>CAWFMG010000004.1:0-2805027 GCA_963816875.1 uncultured Actinomycetota bacterium | reverse complement strand
CTTGAACAGGTTGATGATGAAAAAGAACCATGCGCTCGTGCCGACAAACTCCATCTTCGGCAGACCGACGGCGATCAGGTAGACCGCGAACACCGGTCCGGCCGCGTTCGCGAGCATCGTCGCCGCACGGGCCAGGGCCCCATCGTCCACGCGAACCACCGCGCGTGCGGCACGTTGCCGAACCAGTTGGGCCGGTACATCCGCGCGCCCTGCAAGATCGACAGGAGCAGCGTGATCCAGCCGATGACGGCGAGTACAACGTCTCGTCGAGATCCCGCATGAACCATGCGGCGAGCAGGACACCGAGGCACGCCGGCGGCAGCATGCGGCGCACGTAGTCCCACCGCGCGTGCTGATGAAAGGTGCGGACGGCGGCGGCATCGCCGACGAGGAGGAGCGGCAGGACCACGCCGGTGGACGCGCGCGCGCCGAAGAGGAACGCGAAGACGAGGACGTGGAACATGCCCATCCCCGAAGGCCGGCTTTCCCGATGCCCACGCCCAGGGCCGCCGCGACCGCAAGGATCCATTCGCCAGGCGACAAGTTAGGCGCGGCTCACTTCGTCAGCCAGACCTTGCCGTCCTGACGGATGTGAACGACGGCTCCCCCGGATCCCGCCGCGCTGATTTCGTACATCGTGTCCGTCGCTTGCATCGACGGCGTGAACTCGAGGCCCGCAAGGGTGATCGCGCCGGCGTCGAGCGCGTCGAGGCTCGCGCGTAGCGGCCCGTCGAGGACCACTGCTGGCGCTGGCGATAGTAGAGGCGGCGGAGCGCCCACGCCACGCGATCGTTCGGATCCTCGTCGAACGCGACGGTCCGGGTGCCGGCTGAAACATCGGCGAACTGCACGATGCCCCAGCGTTCGGGCATGTGCATGTTCACCGCCCCTGTGGACTCCACACCCAATTGTCCTCGGGAGTGCCTTGCCGGTCGCGGCGTTGAGGCGTTTCACGTAGCGGTCGTCCTTCACGTCGAGCTGCCACTGGACGCGCGAGAAGTTGACGCGCCACCGATCGCCGGCCTTCGGCTTCGGCGGCCCGGCGCGGCTTCGTCGATGATCCGCCACGGGATGGCGATCTCGACGGACCAGCCACTGTCGCGATCGTCCGGCCGGTTGATCGTGCCGCGAACGTGGACTGCCGCCTTCAGGCCGGCGATATCCCAGGCGTGGATCGCCGGACCGCCGTCGCTGTACGGCTGCACCAGCATGAGGTCCCAGACCGTCGCGAGGGCGTTGATCTCCAGCTCGAAGTAATTGTGGGTGTCGCCGTCGGGATCGATGAATATCTCGAAGTCGTTGTCCTGGAAGATCACCGCAGTCGCGCGCGGTAAGCGTCCCCCAGAGGTGCGGCTCTTCGAGATCGGCGGCGAAGTAGAAGTAGTCGTCGTCCCAGAGCATTTTGGCGCGCGTGTCGAAACGGGGCCGTGGTGCGCCGTCGCCCACGATGTCCACGAACGGCTCGGTCCAGGCGGCCGCCTTCCACGACGGCTCGTCGAGCCGGCCGTCGATGGTGAGCGATCCGGACGGCCGGTAGACAGACGAACTGGCGTGGCGCGAACGGCAGCGCTTCCAGATCGGGTTCCGGCCGCGTCTGTAGGGTGCCGCCGAAATGTGCGAACGCGAGAAGCAGTGCCGAGAACAGGAAGAGATCGCATGGTGCCTACAGCAGGAAGTCGAACAGGTTGGCGATCGGCATCTCCAGCAGAAAGCGGAGCCGCTGTTTCAGCGGCGACTCGCCGAGCAGGCCCGAGCGTTGCACGATCGTGCCGCGCTCGATGACCCTGACGGACGCGGCTTCGCGGGCGGCGATACTCGCCAGCACCTCGGCGGCGAGCTCCCGTTGCCCGCGGCACACCACCATGAGCTCGGAATTGAGGTTGGCGGAGCGGGGATCGATATTGTAGGTGCCGAGCAGCGTGGTGTCGCCGTCGATCACGCCGCGCTTGGCATGCAGGCCCCAACGTGGCTGTCCCGCCGCCGAGATCGGTGCTCTGCGCGGGCAATGGCTTCCCGCCATAGGCGGAGAGCGTGAGGCCGGTATCGGCCAGTGAGCCGAGCCAGGGATAGAGCGCGCCCACGGCGTACGAGGCGTCGGTGGAGGCGAGGCTGTTGGTGAGCACGCGCACGCCCGACGCCCCGTTTGTGCAGGTCCTCGAGCACGGCGTAGCCGCCGCTCTTGATCACGAAGTACGGCGATTCCACCACCACTTCCTGTCTGGCGCGGCCGAGCTCCTCCACGATGGCGTTGAACACGTTCCGGCTCGCCTCTCCGTGGTTCGGGAAATCAGTGACGAAGCGGAAGTCGCGGCATTCGTGGGCCTTGTGGGACTGACGGTACGACTCGCCCGCGGCGCGCAGCTTCCCGATCAAGCGAGCGTCGCGCTCGTCCGGCAACACGAACTTCGCGGCCTCGGCGTTCGGTTTCGGGTCGGGCACGGGCTCGGTGGCGAGGTGCGAATTCCAATAGACGTCGAAGCTCTCCAGCACCGTCTTCACGATCGGCCCGGAGATTTCGAGGTCGGCGTCGAGGAAGTTGTAGTGGTCGGAGAGGTCGAAGTAATCGTTGGCGATATTGCGGCCGCCGGTCAGCACGGTTTCGCCGTCGACGATCAGGAGCTTGCGGTGCGAGCGGTGCTGGATGCTGACCAGCCGGTAGAGGGCGCTGGTGTTGTAGTAGCGCACCTTCACCCCCGCCTCGCCGAGCAGCCGGGCGTAGGCGGGCTTGAGCTTGAACACGGGAGCCGAGAAGTCGACCAGGATGCGCACGTGCACGCCCTCCCGGGCTTTCTTGATCAGCGCCTGCGTGATGAGGCGGGAGGCGTCATCCACGTCGTAGATGAAGAACTCGAGCGCGATCGATTTCTTCGCGGATGCGACGAGCTCCAGGCGGCGCTGGAATGAGGCGGCGCCCTGGTCGTAGTGCGTGAGCAGGTGAGGCTCGGTGGAATGCGCGCGAAGGCTTTGCTCGACCTTGGGATTCTCGCGCACGATCCATTCGAGGACCGTGAGACCGATCGCGAAGAGAAGGTAGACGGCGAGGATGCTGCCGATGACTCCGAGGACGATTCTCTTCAACAGCCTCATGGCGTAATCATAGGCGCTGGAGGCCTGTCATGCCCCGCCGCGGGCGCCGCTCGTCTGCGTATGGCCGAGCGTCATCGCGCTGAACACGATCGTCAGCACGCAGCAGACGACCATCGCGATGAAGACGCCGTTCCACGCCGGGGCCGCCCCCGCCGACGTGGGCTACCTGGGCCACGGCACCACCATCGCCACCAACGCGCTGCTGGAGCTCAAGGGTGCCCGCACCGGGCTCCTGGTCACCCGGGGCGTGCGCGACGTGCTGGAGATCGCGCGGCAGCGCCGCCCGCATCTGTACGACCTGTTCGCCGACAAGCCCGCGACCCTGGTGCCGCGCAGCCGCATCCACGAGATCACCGAACGCGTCGACGCCCGCGGCCAGGTCCTGGTACCGCTGGTGGCCGGCGACGTCGCCGCCGCGCTCGACCGGCTCCGGGCCGACGGCGTCACCGCCGTCGCCGTCTGCTTCCTGCACAGCTACCGCAACGCCGACCACGAACGCGCCGTCGAGGAGCAGATCCGCCGCCTCGCCCCGGACCTGTACATCTCCCGGTCCAGCGCGGTGGCCCCCGAGTTCCGCGAGTACGAACGCTTCTCCACCGCCGTCATCAACTCCTTCGTCGGACCCGTGATGTCCGGCTACATAGGCCGCCTCGCCGACCGCATCGAGCGCGCCGGGGTGCCCGCCGACGTCAAGGTGATCCAGTCCAACGGCGGGCTCGCCTCGCCGCGCGCCGTGGCCGAACGCCCCGTCACCACCCTGATGTCAGGACCCAGCGCCGGGGTCATCGGCGCGGTCCACGTCGCCGGGCTGGCCGGCATCACCGACCTGATCACGTTCGACATGGGGGGCACCAGCACCGACGTCTGCCTCATCAGCGGCGGTGCCGCCACCGTCGCCGGGGAACGCGGCGTCGGCGGCTACCCGGTCCGGGTGCCCTCCGTCGACGTGCACACCGTCGGCGCCGGCGGCGGGAGCATCGCCTCGATCGACGGCGCCGGCGCGCTGCGCGTCGGCCCCGAGTCCGCCGGCGCCCAGCCAGGCCCCGCGGCCTACGGCAGGGGCGGTACGGACCCCACCACCACCGACGCCAACGTGGTCCGCGGCCGGCAGAACCCCGCCGCGCCGCTCGGCGGCACGCTGCTGCTCGACGGGCCGGCCGCGGAGGCCGCCATCGACCGGCTCGCGCGCCACCTCGGCGGCGACCCCCTGACCGCGGCCCGCGGCGTCACCCGGCTCGCCAACTCCCATATGGCCCGCGCCGTCCGCAAGGTTTCCGTCGACAACGGCGAGGACCCGCGCGCGTTCGTCCTCATGGCCTACGGCGGCGCCGGCCCGCTGCACGCCGTCGAGGTCGCCGCCGAGGTGGGCATGCGCCGGGTCCTCGTGCCCGCCCACCCCGGCACGCTGTGCGCGCTCGGCCTGCTGGTCAGCGACATCCGGACCGAGTTCACCCGCTCGTTCCTCAACGAGGCCAGTCCTGGCGCCCTCGGCGAGATCAACGCACACCTCGCCGAGCTCGCCGCCCAGGCCACCGCGTGGCTGGACCGGGAGGCCGCGGACGCCGAGCGGCGCGCCATCACGGTCAGCGCCGACGCCCGCTACCCCCGGCAGAACTTCGAGCTGCGCCTCGCCCTCCCAGGGCCCGAACTCGACGCCGCCGCCCTCGAAGCCCTCGTCGCCAGCTTCCACCAGCAGCACGAGAAGTCCTACGGCTTCCGGCATCCGCAGTCCGCCGTCCAGCTCGTCAACCTGCGCGTCACCGCCCTCGGCGAGGTCGCCAAGGCGGACCTGCCGCAGCTCCCCGCGGGCACCGCGGGACTGCCCGCCGACGCCGTCACCGGCCACCGCCCGGTCGACTTCGGCGCCGGCCCCGTCCGCACCGCCGTCGTCGACCGGTCCCGGCTGCTCGCCGGCAACACGCTGTCCGGCCCGACGGTGATCGAACAACTCGACGCGACCACCGTCCTCCCGCCCGGATCCAGCGCGGTGGTCGACCCGTTCGGCAATCTCCTGATCGAGGTGGGCGACGATGACTGATCCTCTGACCGGCCCTCTGACCGACCGCGTGACCGATCCCGTGACCGTGCAGGTCATCGGCAACGCCCTGCTCTCCGTGGCCGAGGAGATGGGCGCGGTGCTGCGCCGCACCAGCTACTCGACCAACATCAAGGAGCGGTCCGACTGTTCCACCGCGCTCTTCGACGCCACCGGCGCGCTGATCGCCCAGGCCGAGCACATACCCATCCACATGGGGTCCATGAAGGGCCTCGTGCAGGCCATGCTCGACGCCCACGGCCCGGCCGGCCTGCGGCCAGGCGACGTCTACATCACCAACGACCCCTACACCGCCGGCGGCACCCACCTGCCCGACATCACCATGGCGGCCCCGGTGTTCGTGGCCGGCGCCCTGGCCGGCTTCAGCGCCACCATCGCCCACCATTCCGACGTCGGCGGCCATGTGCCCGGCAGCAACTCCGGCGACTCGACCAGCATCTACCAGGAGGGCCTGCGCATCCCCATGGTGCGCTTCGCCCTCGCGGGCCGCGTCAACGACGAGGTCCTGGACTTCGTCAAGCTCAACTCCCGCCTCCCCCAGGAACGTCAGGGCGATCTGCTGGCCCAGCTCGCCTCCGTGCAGACCGGTTCGGAACGCTGCGCCGAACTGCACGCGAAACACGGCACCGCCGTGCTGTCCGCCGCGACGGCCGAACTCCTCGACTACGCCCGCCGCCGGCTGCGACTGGCCGTGGCCGCCTTCCCCGACGGCACCTACCGGTGCGCGGACTGGCTGGACAGCGACGGCCCCGGCACCGATCCGACCCGGATCGCCGCGGCCGTCACCGTCGAGGGGGACCGGGTCCGGGTGTCCTTCGACGGCACGGGACCGCAGTCCCCCGTCGCCATCAACGTCGTCCGTTCCGCGCTGGAGGCCACCGTCTTCTATGCGCTCAAGGCCGGCCTCGATCCGGACATCCCGGCCAACGGCGGGTTCTTCGACGACGTCGAGATCGACGCCCCGGCCGGCAGCATCGTCAACCCCCGCCCGCCGGCCCCGGTCGCCGCCCGCACCGACGCCTGCCAACGGGTGGCCGACGTCGTCCTGGGCGCCCTGGCCCAGGCCGCCCCCGACCGCATCCCGGCCGGCTCGCACAGCTCCATCACCTACGTCACGTTCGCCGGCGAGGCCGACGAGTTCTTCGTCTACCCCGAGGTCATCGCCGGCGGCGCCGGCGCCCGCCCGGACCGCGACGGCATGGACGCCGTACAGGTCCACGTCACCAACTCCTCCAATCTCCCCATCGAGGCGCTGGAGCTCGAATACCCGCTCCTGGTGCGGACGTACGAGCTCATCCCCGACTCGGGCGGCGCCGGCACCCACCGCGGCGGACTCGGCGTCCGCCGCGACATCGAGGTCCGCGCCGCGGCGGCCGGCTTCTCCGCCCACGCCGACCGCCAGATGTTCCCGCCCCCCGGCCTGGCCGGCGGCGCCGACGGCACCCCCGGCCGGTTCGTCCTGCGGCCCGGCACCGACGCGGCCGAGGCCCTGCCCGGCGGCCGGGTCTCCGGCATCGCACTCACCGCCGGCGACGTCGTCCGCATCGAGAGCCCAGGATCCGGCGGCTTCGGCCCGCCCACGGCCCGCCCGGCCGACCGGGTGGCCACCGACGTCGCGGAGGGACGCGTCAGCAGGGAGGCCGCCCGAAACCGGTACGGCGTCGAGCTGACCCGAACCGGCGACGTCGACCCGGCCGCCACCGACCTGCTGCGCGGGCGCCTGCGCAGCGCACCCACCGCTCAGTGACCACGTAGGAAAGGCACCACCCACCATGCGACTTCTCCGGCTCGCGGTGGCCGTCATCGCCCTCGCCGTCCCGGCGGCCAGCGCCTGCGCCCCGCAGTCCGACGCCTCCTCCGAGGACTATCCGACGCGGGCGATCGACTACATCGTCCCGTTCGCCGCCGGCGGCGCCACGGACATCGCGGCCCGCGCCATCGCCACCGCGCTGTCCGACGAGCTCGGCGTCCCCGTCAACGTCATCAACCAGCCCGGCGCCAACCAGGTCACCGCCGTCAACACCGTGCGCTCCGCGGAGGCCGACGGCTACACCCTGCTGGCCGACGGTGGCGGCTCCAGTTCCCTGCAGTCCCTGCTGCCCGACGTTCCCTACGACTGGACCGACCGCACGTTCGTCGGCCGGGCGGTCGGCGGCTCCCACGTGTACGCCGTACCCGGCGACTCCGGCCATCAGGACCTCCAGGACGTCATCGACGACGCGCGCAGCGATCCGGGCGACTTCCGCGTCGGCTGGATCGGCGGCACCAGCACCAGCGACTACGCCACCCTCCAGTTCCTCGACGCCGCCGGGATCGACCCGGCGGACGTCAGGCGGGTGCCGTTCCAGGGCAGCGGCGACGTGATGCAGGCCGTCGCCGCCGGGGACATCGACTTCGGTGCCGGCGGCGCCAGCGCCACGTTCGGCCTGGCGCAGAGCGGCGACCTGCGGGTGCTCGCGACCACCGGGGAGGAGCGGCTGGAGCAGCTGCCCGACACGCCGACCGCGACCGATCTGGGCATGCCGGAGCTCGACATCGAGTACTGGGTCGGGGTCTCCGGCCCCAGCGAGCTGTCGGAGGACGTCGTCGTCCGGCTGTCCAGGGCGATCAGGCAGATCGTCGACGATCCGGAGGTCGCCGAGCAGGTCGCGGCCATCGGCATGTACGCCGACTCCCGCTCCCCCGCGGCGACCACCAGGGCCGCGGAGGAGGAGGCCGCGATCTTCGACGGACTGGCCGACCGGCTCGGCGGCGCCGATGACTGACCGCATCCTCACCCGGCTGGTCCGGCCGCGGCTCCGGCCCCTGCTGATCGTCACCGTCATGCTGGCCGTCGTCGCCGTCCTCGCCCTCCGCGAGGGCGTCGGCGACGCGCGCGACGGCGGGAGCTCGGACAACGCCGTGTCCGGGTGGTACCTCGTCATCCTCGGCGGCCTGTCCGTGCTGACCACGCTCCTGGCCGCCCGCCAGGAACGGACGCCGGCCGCGCACCCCGCCGACGAGCCGGCCGACCAGCCAGCCGACGAGCGAACCGACGAGTCAGCCGACGCACCGGCCCGCGACCGCTGGGCGGCCCTGTCCCCCGTCGCCTGCCTCGCCCTGATCGCCGCCTACATCATCGCCTTCCCCTGGATCGGCTTCGCGGCCACCAACGCAGGATTCCTCCTCCTCTACCTCAAGGGCATCGCCCGCTACGGATGGCTGCGCTCCGTCGTCTACGCCGCCCTCATCGACGTGGTGTTCGTCGTCTTCTTCTCGCAGGTCGGCGTCTCCCTCCCGACCGGGCCCTTCCTCTACTGACCGCTACCGACCACGAAAGGGGTGGTGACCCATGGGACTCTCGGACGTGCTCGGCGGATTCGCCACCGTCCTCCACCCGGACGTGCTGTTCCTCGCCTTCCTCGGCTGCCTGGCCGGGACCCTGGTGGGAATGCTGCCGGGTCTGGGTCCGGTCTCGGCGGTCGCCATCCTCTTCCCGCTGACCACCTACCTCGACCCGGCCACCGGCATCATCGTGCTCGCCGCCATCTACTACGGTGCGATGTACGGCGGTTCGACCAGCGCGATCCTGCTCAACATCCCGGGCGAGGTGTCCTCGGTGCCGGCGGCCATCGAGGGCTACGCGCTCACCCGCAAGGGCCGGGCCGGCGCCGCGCTGGCCACCGCCGCCATCGTGTCGTTCATCGCGGGCATCGCCGGCACGGTGGGACTGATCCTGATCGGCCCCTATCTGGCCCGGTTCGCCCTGGACTTCGGCCCGCCCGAGATGCTGGGCCTGCTGCTCTTCAGCCTGTTGGCCATCGCCGGCCTGTCCGCCGGCCGGGTCGCCCGCGGCATCGGCATGGGCCTCCTCGGCATGATCCTGGCCACCGTCGGGCTCAACCAGAGCACCGGCGAACCACGGCTCACCTTCGGCTCACCCGATCTGATGCAGGGCCTGGGCATCGTCCCGGTCATGATCGGCCTGTTCGGGCTCGGCGAGGTGCTCAGCACCCTTCGCGGCGGCGCCCCGCGGCTGGCCGCCCGGCCCATCGGCCGGATCTTCCCCAACGCCGACGAGCTTCGGCGCGGCACGGCCGCCGGCGCGCGCGGCACCGTGCTGGGCTTCTTCCTCGGCCTCATACCCGGCCTGTTGCCCTCGATCACGTCGTTCCTCAGCTACGCGTACGAGCGGCGACGCGGCGAGCGCAAGGGCAATCGGCAGTTCGGCAAGGGTGCGATCGAGGGCATCGGCGGCCCGGAGGCCGCGAACAACGCCTCGGCCATGTCCGGCTTCATGCCGCTGTTCAGTCTCGGCATCCCGACCGGCCCGACCATGGCGCTGATCCTCGCCGCCCTGCTCGTCTACGGCGTGGTGCCGGGGCCGACGATGTTCACGACGGACGCCGACCTGACGGCCACGATCATCGCCAGCTTCTTCGTCGCCAACATCATCCTGCTGGTCCTCAACCTCCCGCTGGTCGGCATCTGGGTGCGCATCGCCCGCATCCCCTACGGCGTGCTGGCCCCGATCGTGATCGTCTCCTGCCTGGTTGGCGCCTATACCGATCGGGCCAGCACCTTCGACGTGTGGACCTGCCTCGTCTTCGGCGTCGTCGGCTGGGGCATGGCGACCTGGGGCCTGCCCGTCGCACCCCTGGTGATGGGCTTCATCCTCGGCCCACAGCTGGAACTGGCCCTCCAGCAGACCGCCGCGCTGTCCTTCTCGGCGCTGCTGGAGAGCCCCATCTTCCTCTGCTTCGTGGGCGCCGCACTGCTCATCATGGCCACCGGCGCCGTGCTGCGCCGGCGGGAGGTGCCGATGGTGGAGAGCGAGAGCTGACTGCGTCCCGTCGGACAGGATCTAGTAGTGCTTCGTTAAGTTGAGCCGGGTGGGTAGTGGTGTGTCTGGTCGGTGGGTGATAAGTCGCGGTGGCAGGTGGGGCATGCGCCGGTCCAGCACAGGAGGAGGCCCTGCATGGTGTGGAGGACTTCGTAGAAGGTCAGGCCGACGCTGGGGCTTTTGGGTCGAGTCTGCGCACGGTGAGGAAGGCGTGGGCGGCGGTTGCGAGGGTGACGTGGTGGTGCCAGCCGCGCCAGGTGCGGCCCTCGAAGTGGTCCAGTCCCAGGCCGTGCTTGAGCTCGCGGTAGTCGTGCTCGATCCGCCAGCGGATCTTCGCCATGCGGACCAGGTGCCGCAGCGCGGTGCCGGCGGGCAGGCTGGTCAGCCAGTAGTCGGTGGGTTCGGCCTGGTGGGGCGGCCATTCGGCGATCAGGGTCTCGACGGGCAGGACACCGTCCCACCCGGCACGCCCACCGGCCGCGCCCCGTGCCGCCTTCGTCGCCGCCACCCCGGCCGGGCGGACCTCCATCACCATAAACCGGCTGGTCATCGAGCCTTTGCTGCCCTGCCGCCAGGTACACCGCCGCAAGGCGCGCCGGCCGGCCGCCATCACCAGGTCCTTCAGCGACCGGGCCGGATCGCGGTAGCGCGGCAGCCTCGGCGCACCCATCCGCCCCCGACGTTCCGGCGCCGTGGGCACTGCCTCACCGGCGTGAGCGTTGAGGTCCCCACGGACGGCCACGACGTAATCCAGGCCGCGCTCGGCCAGCCCGGCCCTGAAACCATGGTTCTGACCGTATCCCGCGTCGGCCACCACGACTCGGCCGGCAAGGCCCCAGCCGAGAGCTTCATCGACGGCGTCCAGGGCCAGCAGCCACTTCTCCCGGTGGCCCGTCTCCTTGGGGACCCCGGCCTTCACACGACGCTCATCAGCCCGATCACCCCACTCCTTCGGCAGAAACAGCCGCCAGTTCAGCGGGACGGAGGCGGCGTCGGTGACCGCGTGCACACTCACCCCCACCTGGCACAACGACCTCTTGCCCAGCGCCCCGCACCACTGCCTGGCCGCCCCCGCCGACTGGTCTCCCGCCTTGGGGAAGGAGGTGTCGTCGATCACCCACGCTTCCGGACCGATCGCCTCGGCCACCTTCGTCGCGATCGCCCGCAACACCGGTGCATGGTCCCAGGGAGACTGGCTGACGAACTGCTGCAATGCCTGCATGTTGCCGTCCGGCAACCGCTCGGCCATCGGCTGGATCGACTTACGCCGCCCGTCCAGCATCAGCCCACGCAGGTAGCAGTCACCCCACCGCCGCTGATCCTTGCGCTTCAGCGACGCGAACACCTCAGCGACGAACTCCCGCAGATCCCCGCGCAGGCGTTCGACCTCCCCAAGATCCACAACCGGCAGCATGCACCACCACCGACCACGCGATCAAATCAACCTAACGAAGCACTACTAGAAGATTCATGAAGATCTTGGGGTTGTGGCCCTGCTGCTCGTGTGGCGGGCCAGACTGTTTGGTGTGGTGATGGGGGAATGGGCCGGGGAGACGGTCGGGCCGGATGTGTGGGAGACCTGCCGGGAGTTGATCCCGGCCGGGAGTGTGTTCGCGTTTCTGGCCGAGCATCGGGGTGCGCTGTTCCCGGCCGGGATGTTCGCGGACATGTATCCCTCGGCGAACGGGCGGCCGAGTATGCCGCCGCAGATTCTGGCCTCGGCGATCACGCTGCAGGCCCTTAACGGGCTGTCGGACTTCGAGACCGTCCAGGAGCTGCGATGTGATCTGCGATGGAAGGCCGCGTGCGGGCTGGGGTTGCATGACATGGCCTTCGACCCGTCGTTGCTGGCTTACTTCCGTCGCCGTCTTTCCCGTTCGTTGCGGCCGAACCGGGTGTTCGAGGCGGTGCGGGAGGTGGTGAAGGCCACTGGTGTGATCAAGGGCAAGCACCGGCGGGCGCTGGATTCCACCGTGCTGGACGACGCGGTCGCCACCCAGGACACCGTCACCCAGCTCGTCGCCGCCATCCGGGCGGTGATCCGCGAGGTCCCCGGCGCCGGCCAGGTCGCGGCCGTGCAGTGCACCGCCCATGACTACACCGATCCCGGCAAACCCCGCATCGCCTGGCACGACGAGCAGGCCCGAGCCGACCTCGTCGACGCCCTGGTCACCGACGCGCTGCGGCTGCTGGGCCACCTGCCCGACCAGCAACTGGGTGAGAAGGCCGCGAACGCGGTCGGCCTGCTGGCCCTGGTCGCCGGGCAGGACGTCGAGCCCGCCACGGACTCCGACGGCCGCGACGGACGCTGGCGCATCACCCGCGGCACCGCCCATGACCGGATGATCTCCACCGTCGATCCGCAAGCCCGCCACGTCCACAAGACCCACACCCACCAGCAGGACGGCTACAAGGCCCACCTCGCCGTCGAGCCCGAGACCGGGTTATACACCGCCGTCGCCCTCACCCCCGGTGCCGGGCGTGCGCACCACGAAGCAACCGTCGGCCTGAACCTGCTGGCCGACGAACACGAACCGGTGGACGTCTTCGGTGACACCGCCTACTCCACCAACGACGCCCGCCACACCCTCCACCAGCAAGGACACCGGCTGTTCCTCAAGCCCGCCCCGCTGCGAGCCGCCGTCCCCGGCGGTTTCACCCTGGACGACTTCGCCATCGACACAGCCGCCGCCACGGTGACCTGCCCAGCCGGACACACTGTTCCCCTGTCCGACCCCGGCGGACGGCACCACCAGCGCACCGCCGCCTTCAAGGACCTGTGCACCAGGTGCCCCCTGCGCCAGCGATGCACCACCGCCAAAGCCGGCCGCACCGTGACCATCCGCCCCCACCACGACCTCCAAGCCGCCGCCCGACACCAGGCCGCCACCGACCCCGCCTGGCAAGCCGCCTACCGACGCTGGCGACCACCAGTCGAACGCGCCATCGCCTGGCTCGTCCACCACAACAACCGCAAACTCCGCTACCGCGGCACCATCGCAGGCGACACCTGGCTCCACACCCGAGCCGCCGCCCTCAACCTCCGCCGACTGATCAACCTCGGACTCACCCACACAGACAACACCTGGACCCTCAACCCGGCCACTCCCTAGCGGAAAGGGCCGCCCAGCCCACAGCCGGACAGCCCCCTCAACAAGATCTTCATCAGCCTTCTAGTACCAGGGCGTGTCGTGAAGCCCCACGACCCCTGCGACGCCCGGGACTTCGCGACACGCCCTAGCCCCCGAGCGCGGCCTGTTCGTGGATCATGGCGGCGAAGGCGGCCGGGTGTTCGAGGTGCGCCGCGTGGGCGGTGCCCGGCATGGTGCGCCAGGGGAGAGCGCAGTGGCGGGCGAGTGCGGTCACCGAGGCGTGGCGGGCGGGCGGCGAGTCGCCGCCCAGGGTGAGCAGGACGGGGCCGCAGCCCGGCGCCGGAGGAGCGGGCTCGAAGGCGCGGAACATCGCGAAGTCGCGTTCCACTTCGGCCGGTTCGCCCGATGCCTCGGCCGGGGTCCAGGCCGGGCCGTACAGGGCCCCGCCGAATCCCGCCACACCGCCGGTGCGCAGCCCCTCGGCGACGTGCGTCAACAGGCCGGGCGCGAGCGATCCGGCGGCGGGCTCGTGCAGTACCGCCGCCCGCAGCGGCACGCCGTGGGCGGCCAGTGCCAGGCCGAGGGTGGCCCCGCCGCTCACTCCGGCCACGACCGCGTCGGCACAGAGCCCGGCCAGCGCCGCGACCTCCGCGTCGAGATCGCCGGAGCACGGGCGTTGCGGGCAGACCACCTCGAACCCGGCGGCCCCGTCGAGGTGTGGCAGCACCCCGCGCCAGACGCGCGGTGTCGTGGCGGCGCCGTGGATCAGGACCAGGCGCGGCGTCACGGCGCCACCGGGTCGGGCACCCGATAGACGACCGTCACCCCGCCGCCACCGGGCGGTCCCTGGTGCTCAGCGCCGCCGGAGACGTAGAGGGCCGGATGCCCGGCGACTGCGGCCAGCAGCCCGCCGACGGCGGCCCTGGCGTGACGAGTGGCCTGCACGTCGGAGTCGGTGAGCATGGTGTGCCGCTCCCCGCGCACCCGTCCCGACGGATCGGCCTCCGCCTTGGCGAAGACCTGCACCACCTCCCCGTCCTCGGCGGCGACCCGGCCGAACAGCTCCCGCAGCGCATCGATGTCGATGGCGTCCCGCATCTGCCCGTGGACCGCCCGCAGCGGGTTGCTGGCCGCCCGGCTGGTACCCAGCACCAGAACGTGGCAGTCGGTCAGTTCCGCGCCCGAGCTGGCCGAGGCACGCGAGGACCACACCGTCTCGGTCGCCTGCCCGGAGAGCGCGCCCAGGGCGTTCGCCTCCTCGCACTCCCCCAGCGCCAGGGCTACCCCCAGCGCCGAGGCGGCGCGGGAGCGGGCCATCGACTCGTAGGTGTCCTCGGTCACCGGCTCCTCACCCGCGGCCCGGCAGGCGGCGATGCGCTCGCTCGTCAGCAGCGGGCATTTGACGAGCACGAGATCGACCTCGTCGGGCGAGAGTTCGAGCCGCTTGACGAGCTCCGCGACCAGCTCGCGTACGGCGGCCAGCTGCGGCTCGCGGCCCAGTTCGCCCGGCGCCAGCTCGCGGGTGCGACCCGAGGCCGCGACCAGCCCCCGGTCGTGGCCCGGGTGATGCGGCCGGGAATCGGCGACGACCAGGTTGACGTGTGGGCTGAGCACGCCCTCGGTGCCGCCGGAGAAGACGGTGACGGTCTCCGGCGGCAGCACCGGCTCCCACCGGGCGGCCGCCAGGGTGCGGCTGAAGTCGTTGACGCAGCCGTTGCCCTCCGTCTTGCCGACCACGGCGAGCACGTCGTCCAGGGTGTATCCGGCCTCCAGCAGCGCCTCGACGGGGGCCAGGTCACCGGGGTGGGCGGTGGACACCCGCAGCAGATCGACGGAGGCAGCAGAGGCGGCAGAGACGGCGGGGACGGCGGGGTTCATGCGGATTCCTTACGACCGAGGCTGAGGTGGTTGAAGAAGAGGTTGAGGGCGAAGGCGACGATGACCGCGCTGGAGATCGAGCCGCCCGCGATGATGCGGAACCAGGAGGGGAACTCGGCGTACAGCGTGGGCGCGACCACCGGCACCATGCCCACACCCAGCGCCAACGCGACGATCATGGCGTTGTTGGTGCCGTCGTAACGGACCTCGCTCAGCGTGCGGATGCCGGTGATCGCGACCATCGCGAACATCACCAGGCTGACCGAGCCGATCACCGGGCCTGGCAGCGAGGCCACCACCTCGCCGAGCTTCGGCGTCAGACCCAGCAGGATCAGCAGCAGGCCCCCGGCGGCCGTCGTGAACCGACTGCGTACCCCCGTCATCCGCACCAGGCTGACGTTCTGCGCGAACACCGTGTCGGGGAACGAGGTCGCCACCCCCGCGGCCGTGCCGGACAGGCCGTCAGCCGCCAGGCCACGGGCCAGCTCCGTGCGCCCGACCGGGCGGCCGGTCATCTCCCCGATCGCCATCAGGTACGCCGTGGACTCCGCGAAGACCACCAGCATCACCACGCACATCGACGCCACGGCGGCCAGCGGGAACTCCGGCGCCCCGAAGTGGAACGGGTCGGGCGCCCCCAGCCAGTCGGCCTCCCCCACGGAGCCGAAGTCGGTCATGCCGAGCAACGCCGCCGCTCCGGTGCCGGCCAGCAGGCCGATCAGCACCACCAGTTGGGCGACGAGGCCGCGCGCGAAACGGGTCAGCACCACGATCAGTCCGACCACCCCGGCGGCCAGCGCCAGCCGGTCGGTGGCGGCGTAGCCGGGGTCGGCCGGATCATCCCCGGCGATCAGGGTCACCGCCTTGCCGACCAGCGAGAGGCCGATGATGGTGACCGCGGTGCCCCGCACCACCGGCGGGAAGAACCGCACCAGCCGGGCGAACGGCCACGCGATCAGCATCCCGAAGACGCCCGCGGCGAGCATCGCGCCCCAGACGGCGGGCAGGCCGTATTCGCCCTCGATGGTGATCATCGGCGTGACGGCGGTGAACGAGGCGCCCGCCACCACGGGCAGCCGGGCGCCGAACAGGCGGCTCGCGCCCAGGCTCTGCACCAGCGTGATGATCCCGGCGACCAGCAGGTCGGCGGCGATGAGCAGCCCGATGGTATGGGTGTCGAGACCGGCGGCGGCGCCGAAGACCAACGGCACGGCCACGCAGCCCGTGTACATGACGGCGACGTGCTGGGCGCCGAGCGCGCCCAGTCGTGCCGCCGGGAGTCGTTGGTCGACGGGGTGCGGACGTATGTCGGGTGCGGTTGTTGAGGGGTCGGCGGTCATGACGGGCGCCTCTCGTTCGGTCTGGTCTCCGTGGTGCGGAGGCGGTGCAGGTAGATCCGCCAGTCCTGGTGTTCCGAGATGTCGGGGGCGTTCACCGCGGCGTGGTGCTCGCACAGGAAACCGGTGGCGCTGGTGCCGTCGTCCAGCCGCACCCGGCCCAGCGTCATCGGCTCCGGCAGCCCGGCGAGGAAGCGGCCGAGCGCCGCCGGGGGCAGCGCCCACAGCTCACCGGCGATGACCCGGCCCTCACGGCCCTCCGGCAGCCGCAGCAGACCCGGCCGGGGCGTGCTGCCCGGCAGCGCCACCATCCGGTAGTGCGGCGCGGTCCGCACCGGGCGCAGCAGACGGGCGCCGAGCGCGGTCAGTTGGGAGTTGAGTGGCTGGCCCGACAGATGGGCGCCGAAGACGGCAAGCGGCAGGCCCGGTGGGCCCCAGCCGGTCTCCGCGTTCTCCGCCGGGTAGCGTTCTGGTTCGGTGGTCAGCAGGGCCGCGACGTCGGCGGCCACCCGGTCGGCGAAGGCCCGGGCGATGACGGTGACCCCGAACGGGCCGCCGTCCGCCTCCCCGGCCGGGACCGCCACCGCCGAGAAATCCAGCAGATTGACGAAGTTGGTGAAGGTGCCCAGGCGGCTGTTGACCCCGATCGGGTCGGCCGCCACCTCGGTCAGTGACGGATGGCAGGGCGCGGTCGGCAGCAGCAGGGCCTCACAGTCGGCGATGAGCTCCATCGCCCGCTGCCGCAGCTCCGCGAGCCGCCCCAGGTCCTTGGCGTACCGGTGGGCCGGGATCCGCCCGGCGTCCTCGATGATGGCGCGCACGTTCGGATCGAGGCCGTCGGCGTCGGCGTCGGCACAGGAGACGATGAACTCGCCCACGGCGGCGAACCGTTCGGCTGCGAACCCGCCCCCGTACAGCAGCTCCGCCGCCCGGAGGAACGGGCCGATGTCCACCGGCACCAGCACCGCCCCGGCCGCGCTGAGCCGCCGCGCCGCGCGGGCGAAGGCGGCCCGCCAGGACGGGCTCAGCAACGACTCGATCGGCCCGCCCTCCTGCGGTACGGCGACCCGCGGCGCCGGCGAGGCGGCCAGCGGAGCGTTGGGGGGCCAGTCCCGGGTGGTGGCCACGCCCGGACCGCCGCCGGCCATCAGCGCCGCCACCGTCTCGGCGTCGCGCAGTCCGGCGGCGAAGACGGTGACGCAGTCGAAGGACCGGGCGGCGGGCACCACGCCCTCGGTCGGCACCAGGCCGATCGTCGGCTTCAGGCCGACGATGCCCTGGAACGCCGCCGGGATCCGCCCGGAGCCCGCGGTGTCGGTGCCGAGGGCGAAGTCCACGATGCCCAGCGCCACCGCCACGGCCGAGCCGGAACTGGAGCCGCCGCTGATTCGCTCCGGGTCGTGCACGGCCCGGACGGCGCCGTACGGGCTGCGGGTGCCGACAAGCCCGGTGGCGAACTGGTCGAGGTTGGTCTTGCCGACCAGGATTCCTCCGGCGTTCGTCAGCCGGGTCACGGCGGGGGCGGAGGCGGCGGGGTGGTGGGCATAGGAGGGACAGCCGGCGGTGGTTTCCAGCCCGGCCACGTCGATGTTGTCCTTGACCGCGAACACCCGCCCGGCGAGCGGCAGCCGTTCCCCGGCCGCCACCCGGGCGTCGATCGCCTCCGCCTCGGCGAGCAGTTCCCCCTCCGGGCGGACCGCGATCCATGCCTCGGGCCGTTCGCCCGCATCGAGCGACGCCAGCGCCCGCCGCACCCGCGCGACGGCCGTGCCGCTCACGGTGCGTCCCGCAGGACCGTCAGGAACTGCTCGCTGGTGGCCACCGCGCCGAAGATGCCGCCCTGCATGGTGATCATGTGCAGCGCCGCCTCGTAGTTGCTCCGCTCGGTGGCGCCGGTGCAGTCCGACAGCAGCAGGCACTCGTAGCCCCGGTCGTTCGCCTCGCGCATCGTCGTGTGCACGCACACGTCCGTCGTGATGCCGGTCAGCACGAGGTGGGTGATGCCACGGGTGCGCAGCACCAGGTCCAGGTCGGTGGCGTAGAAGGAGCCCTTGCCCGGCTTGTCGATCACGAGCTCCGCGTCGGCGGGGGCGACCTCGGGCACGATCTCCCAGCCGGGTTCGCCGCGCACCAGGATCCGGCCGCAGGGACCGGCGCTGCCGATCTCGGCGCCCATGCGCTCCGAGCGCCAGCGCTTGTTGGCGGGCAGGTCGGAGAGGTCCGGCCGATGGCCCTCACGGGTGTGGATCACCGTCATCCCGGCCTCGCGGGCAGCGGCCAGCACCCGCGCGGTCGGGGCGAGCCCGGCCCGGGTGAGGGAGATGTCGTAGCCCATCGCCTCCACATAGCCGCCTGCTCCGCAGAAGTCCGTCTGCCAGTCGATGCACAGCAGGGCGGTTCGGGCGACGGTGACCTCGCCGTCGAACGGCCAGGCGTACGGGGTCGCGCTGATGGTGCCCACGGTTCATGTCCTTTCGGGTGCGGCCGCGGTTGCGGCTCTGCGGGTGGGGAAGAGGCGTTCCGCGGCGAGATGGATGCCGGCGGCGGCGAGCGCGCCGGTGATGGCCTCGCAGTACTGCGGCCCCTGGTAGTGGATGAGCGTCGCCAGCCCGGCACCGCCCACCCACGCGGCCATCGCGCCCGGCCGCACCCTGAGTCCGCGCGGTCGGAATTCGGAGGCGCGTCGGCGCAGCAGCAGTTGATCGACGATGATCACCGCGCCGATGGGCGGCACGAAGACGCCGAGCAGCGTCAGCCAGGTCTCGAAGTGCTCCCACACCCCGGCCAACGCCACGACCAGGCCGAGCGCCCCGATGACGGGAACGAGGCGGCGCATCGTGGCCCCGGTGAGTTGACCCCAGCCGACCGCCGCGTTGTAGAGGCAGTGCGCCGAGACCGAGCCGAGGTTGACGAAGACGAAGACGACGGCGGCGGCCGTGAGCCACCCGCCCTCGTCGGTCAGCAGCCCGAGGAAATCCCCGCCCGCCGAGCCGGGCGCGGCGGCGGCGCCCGCGCCCACGACGACGGCGCCGACCAGCAGGGCGAGGAGATTGGCCACGGGGAACGCGGTCAACGCCGCCAGCACGGCCTCACGTCCGTTGCGCGACCAGCGGGTGAAGTCGGCCGTCATGGTGCCGGAGTCGATGAACCCGGCCACCACCATCGTCACGCAGGCCCCGAACGCCAGGGCGCCGCCCGCCGGGGCCTGGCCCTCGTAGGTCAGCACGTCGCCCGGAGTCGAGTCGCGCAGCGCCAGCGCGATCGCCACGCCGCCGAGCACCAGGTACATCGGCGCCGCGATCCAGCCGATGACGGCGAGCGCGCGGATCCCTGCGTAGGCGATGGCCACGTACAGCACGCCCGCGATCGCCACGGTCGCCTCCGTGTGCCAGCCGAGCGCCGCGTGGAGAGTGGCGCCGGTGAGCCCGACCTGGAAGGCGAACCAGCCGATGACGACGGTCGCGAGGAACGCCGAGGCGAGGGTGGCGCCGTGCGGGCCGAAGGTGACGGCGGCGATACGGGTGAAGGTGTCGCCGGTGCGCCCGGCGAGGTAACTGAGGGCGCCGACGTAGCCGCCGAGGATGAGGCAGCCCAGCAGGATGGCGACCAGGCCGGTGGCGAAGCCCAGGTTGTAGACGATGACGCCGCCGAAGACCGCGTTGGTCAGCACCATCGGGAAGCCGAACCACACCGAGGAGACCGACAGCAGGGAGCGGCGGTGCTCCGGCGGAACCGATCGGTCCTCGAACTCGTCGGCGAGCTCGATACCGGACGTGGATATGTCCGGTGGGCGCGCGGTTTCCGGGCGTGCGGAGGTCATGGGCGTCTCCAGAGGAGCGGAGGGAGGAGAGGTGGGGGGGTGTGGGGACGGAGGCGGGTCAGCCGTTGTGCAGCGCCATCCGGGCGATGGCGCGGGCGGCGCGCTCGCCGACGACGTCGAGCGATTCGCCAACGTGCTCGCGAAGCGCGGTCAGCGCCTCGGGCAGGCGGCGGGCCAGCACATGTTCGACGATGTCCAGGTGCTCGACGACGGTCCGCTCGATCCGGTCCTCGGTGAGGTAGTCGTACATACGGACGGGCCGGATGCGGGTGGTCACCGACTCCAGGGTCTCGGTGAGGCGGGGGTTGCCCGAGGAACGCAGCAGTGTGTGGTGGAAGTCCTCGTCCTGGAGCACGAACCCGGGATCCGGCGCCGGCATGTCGCCGCGCAGCGCCCGCCAGTGGTCGCGCAACGGCTCCAGCAGCTCGACGTTGTGGACGACGGAGTCCGATTCCAGCGCGCGGGCGATGCCGCGGAGTTCGACGGTGATCCGCAGCTCGTACAGGTCGCGCAGCCCGGCGAGGTTGGGACGGGCGGCGTAGTAGCCGTCGGCGTGACGCTCCACGAGGCCGTCGGCGACGAGGCGGACCAGCGCCTCGCGCACCGGCGTGCGTGAGACCCCGAGCCGCTCGGCCAGCTGCACCTCCACCAGTCGCGTGCGCACGCCGAACTCGCCCATCAGCAGCATCCGGCGCAGTTCCGCGTAGGTCTCCTCGCGCCGGTTACGGCCCGTGCGCTTCGGCTCGGCCGCCGGTGTGGACTTCGCTGTATACACGGATGCATCCATGGGCGGCGACGCTAGGCAGCGGCGGTTTCCGTAGCTTTGATCAAAGGTTTTCGCATTGTTTCGTCGTGTTACGGATCGGGCGTCTGTGTTACCGCGCCCGGTCCGTGCGAGGCCGTCTCGGCGCGTTGTCGTGCCAGGGCGCTCGCGGGAGGCTTCTGTGGCGGTATGCCCACAACGGAGCCGCATCGGTACGCGATCATCGAAGCGCCGTCCAGTCTCGGCCTGCGGACCGACGGCGTCGCGCGCCTGCCCGAGGCGCTGCTCGGGACCGGGTTGGCCGAGCGTCTCGGGGCCCGTCACGCCGGCCGCGTCGAGCCGCCGGCGCGCGAGGCGCGACCCGATGCCCGGACGGGCGTGCGCAATGCCCGCGGCGTCGCCGCCTACGCCGTTCGGCTGGCCCGGGCGGTCGGCGACGTGCTCGACGGCGGGGAGTTCCCCGTGCTGCTGGGCGGGGACTGTTCGATCCTGCTCGGCAGCATGCTGGCGCTGCGGGAGCGCGGACGCCATGGCCTGCTGTTCGTCGACGGCCATGCGGACTTCTACCAGCCGGAGGCGGACCCCGAGGCCGAGGCGGCGTCAATGGAACTCGGCTTCGCCACCGGCCGTGGGCCCCGGCTCCTGGCCGACCTCGACGGCCGCGGCCCGCTGGTGCGGGACGAGGACGTCGCGCTGTTCGGCTTCCGGGACGGCGAACAGCAGGCCGACGACGGCTCCCAGCCGCTTCCGCCCCGGCTGCGGGCATGGGACCTGACCGAGGTGCGGCGCCTGGGCGTCGACGCCGCCGCCCATCAGGCCATCGACCATCTCGTCCGTCCCGAGCTGGACGGTTTCTGGATCCATCTCGACGCCGACGTGCTCGACGATGCCGTGATGCCGGCCGTCGACTACCGGCTGCCCGGCGGCCTGTCCTGGGACGAGTTGGCGACCGCCCTGACCACGGCGATGGCGTCGGGCCGGGCCGTCGGCTTCGAGGTGACCATCTACAACCCCGAACTCGACCCGGAGGGCGTCGCGGGGCACGGACTCGCCCGTGTGCTCTGGCGGGCGCTGGCGGGCCACCGGGCGGGCTGACTTCGCCGAAGCCATGCGTCGTTCCAATTTCAATCAAAATCTGAGACCGTCAGTGGGTCCGTAAGTGACCTACGGGACGCGGGGTTCTTCTGCGGCCGCGGGGGCGACACGGGGCCGCAGCGCGCCCAACCGCGTTGTCCCGTAGGGCCTCTACGAGAAGGGCCTGCACTGTTATGCCACACCCCATTCCTCAAGTCGTCGAACGCGCCGGCTCCTTTGGAGCGGCGCCACCCACCCCCGAGTCCCCCGGTCCCATGTGGACCTCGCCCCTGCTGAGCCGGCTCAGCGAGCGCGATCGGCGGCTCTTCCAGCGCTACGGAAGAGGTCCCAGCCGCCTGGTAGCGCACACCCACATCCACCACGCGTTCGAGGAGCACGCCGCTGCCCGTCCGCGCGCGGTGGCCGTCGAGCACGCCGGCGACTCCCTCAGCTACGGGGAGCTCGACCAACAGGCCGACCGGCTCGCCGCCCGGCTGATCCGGCTCGGCGTGCGACCGGGCGAGCGGGTCGCGCTTTTCACCCGCCGCTCGATCCCCCTGCTGGTCGGCCTGTTGGGCACGCTCAAGGCCGGCGCCGCATACGTGCCGCAGGACGTCGGGACCACCCCGGCCACCCAGCTGCGCCACGTGCTGCGGGCGACCGGCGCACGGGTGGTCCTCACCACCTCCGCCCATGCCGCCCTGGTCCCGCCGCCCGACGACGGACCCGCACCCACCGTCCTGGCCGTCGACGCCCTGATGGCCGAGCCCGCGGGGCCGGGAGACCACCACGCGCCGCCCACACCCGACGCCGCGGGCGAGGGCTGCTACGTGCTCTTCACGTCCGGCACCACCGGCGTGCCCAACGGCGTCACCGTCACCCACCACAACGTCTGCAACCTTCTGCTCACCGAGCCGGGCGACCTCGGCATCCGACCGGGCGACCGCGTCGCCCAGATCCTCAACATCGCCTTCGACATGGCCGCCTGGGAGATCCTCGGGGCGCTGAGCCACGGCGCCACCCTGGTCGTCAGGGACGGGGACATCGCCGCGACGGCGCGCACGGCGGACGTCGTGATCGCGACGCCCACGATCCTCAGCACCCTCGACCCCGACCGGTGCGGCCGGGTGCGGACGGTGGCCGTCGCCGGCGAGCCCTGCCCGCGCACGCTGGCGGACCGCTGGGCGCGCGGTCGCACGTTCTACAACGGCTGCGGCCCCACCGAGACGACCATCGTCAACACCATGCAGCGCCACCTGCCCACGGTCGCCCGCCTCACCATCGGACGGCCGACGCCCAACAACACCGTCTACGTCCTGGACGAGCGCGGCCAGCCGTGCCGCATCGGCGAGACCGGCGAGATGTGGGCCGGCGGCGCCTGCGTCTCCGCCGGCTACCTCGGCAACCCGGAGCTGAACGCCGAGCGCTACCGCCCCGACCCGTTCCTCGGCGCCGGACACCTGATGTTCCGCACCCGGGACCTGGGGCGGTGGACGCCCGACGGCGAGCTCGAACATCTGGGCAGGACCGACGACCAGGTCAAGATCCGCGGCTTCCGGGTCGAACTGGACGCGGTCTCGGCGGTCCTGGAGGCGACGCCCGGCTGCTCCCGCGCGGCCACCCTGAAGCTCGACGACCGCACCCTGGTCTCCTTCGTCGCACCGGGCGACCTGTCGGGGGCCGCCGCGCGCGCCGCCGTCGCCGCGGCGCTGCCCTACTACTGCGTCCCGGCCGCCGTGCTGCCCCTGGCCCGGCTGCCGTTGACCAGCCGAGGAAAGATCGACAAGGCGGTGCTCCGCGCGCTCGCCCTGGCCGCCATACCAGCCGCCGCCCCGGCCGAGGAGGCGGCATCATGACGGCCCCGATCACGACGGGCCAGGTCTCGACGGCCCCGGCCGTCCCGTCCCCGACCGCCACCGGCGTCGAGCTCCCGCCGCCGACCGGCCTGCTGCGCCGGGCGTTCAAGCACCCGTTCCTGATGCACTACCACCGGCTCGTCGCCCTGGTCTGGGCGGCGAACCTGGGCGCGCTGGGGTACGGCCTCGCGGACGGCGGCATGGCGGCCCAAACCGTCTCCCACCTGACGCTGGCCAACCTCACGCTCGCCGTGGTGGTGCGCCAGCAGTACGTCATCAACGCGCTGTTCTGGCTGGCCACCCGGGCGCCCACCCGGTGGCCGCTGCGGATCCGCTGGACGCTCGCGAAGGTCTACCACTTCGGCGGGCTGCACGTCGGCGGCGCCACCGCCGGCACGCTGTGGTTCCTCGGCCTGCTGGCGACGCTCGCCACGCGCGGCGCGCCGGCGGGGGTGCTCGCGGTCTCCTGCGTGCTGGGGCCGTTGCTGGTCACCATGGTGGTCACCGCGCTGCCGCCGTTCAGATCGCGTTTCCACGACCGTTTCGAGCTGGTGCACCGGTTCGGCGGCTGGACCGTGCTGCTGCTGTTCTGGGTGCAGAGCCTGCTGGTCGTCGCGGACCGCGGCGGCTCGCCGTGGACCGCCGTCGAGACGTGGCTGCTGGCCCTGGTGACGTTCAGCGTCGCCCTGCCCTGGCTGCGGCTGCGCCGGGTCGAGGTGGTGATCGATCGGCCCTCGACGCATGTGGCGCTCGCACATTTCGACCACGGTGTGACCCCGTTCGCCGGGTCCTCCACGGCGATCAGTCGCAGCCCGCTGCGGGAGTGGCACTCGTTCGCCAACGTCCCCGCCCCGGGGCGGACCGGATTCCGGCTCACCATCTCCCGGGCCGGTGACTGGACCGCGTCCTTCATCGACGACGCGCCCGGCCGGGTGTGGGTGAAGGGCATCACCACGGCGGGCGTCGCCAACATCGAGACGCTCTTCACCCGGGTCGTCTACGTCGCCACGGGCAGCGGCATCGGGCCGTGCCTGCCGCACCTGCTGGCCCAGCAGGTGCCGGCCCGCCTGGTCTGGGCCACCCGCACCCCGCACCGCACCTACGGCGACGCGCTGGTGGCGGAGATCCGGGCCGTGCAGCCGGACGCGGTCATCTGGGACACCAGCGAGCACGGCAAGCCCGATCTGGTGGCCCTCGCCTACGCCGCCTACCGGGACTTCGACGCCGAGGCCGTCATCTGCATCTCCAACAAGGCGACGACCTGGAAGGTGGTGCAGGGCCTGGAGCGGCGCGGCATCCCCGCGTACGGCGCCATCTGGGACTCCTGAACGGCCCGCCGTCACCCCCTCATACGAACCTTCATGAACGGGAGGTTGATCCATGCACCACGAGAATGCGCATCTGAAGGTGGAGCGGGACGAGCGGGTCGTCACCGTCCGCCTGCACCGCCCCGAGGTACTCAACGCGCTCAGCGCCGAGGTGATGACCGAACTGGTCAGCACGCTGGAGGCGCTGGACCGCGACCCGGACGTCGGCTGCTTCCTGCTTACCGGCTCCGAACGCGTCTTCGCCGCGGGCGCCGACATCAGGGAGATGGCCGGCAAGACCGCGGCGGAGATGTTCGCCGAGGACTACTTCGCGGGCTGGGAACGCCTCACCGCGCTCCGCACCCCGAAGGTCGCCGCGGTCGCCGGCTACGCGCTCGGCGGCGGCTGCGAGTTGGCGATGATGTGCGACACGGTCATCGCCGCGGACACCGCCGTCTTCGGCCAGCCGGAGATCCGCCTCGGCGTGATCCCCGGCATCGGCGGCACCCAGCGCCTCACCCGTCTGGTCGGCAAGGCCAAGGCCATGGACCTGATCCTCACCGGCCGCACCATGGACGCCGACGAGGCGGAGCGCGCGGGCCTGGTCGCCCGCGTGGTCCCGGCGGGGACGCTGATGGACGAGGCCACCGCGATGGCCCGCACCATCGCCTCGTACGGCAAGGCCGCGGCCATGGCGGCCAGGGAGGCGGTTGACCGCGCCCTGGAGGTCGGCCTGACCGAGGGCACGCGGTACGAACGCCGCGTGTTCCACGGCCTGTTCGCCACCGAGGACCAGAAGGAGGGCATGTCCGCCTTCCTGGAGAAGCGTCCACCCCGCTTCTCAGGTCGCTAGGCACGACCCGCCGGGCCGCACCCCGCGGCCCGGCGGCACCTCCCGTTCGGGCAGAGTGAAGGTCCTGGCCGACCACAGCCAGACCGCAGCCCGACCGCAGGAGGAGCAGACATGACGGACGAGACGACGCCGCGGGTGGTGGCGGTCAACCGAGGCACCGAGCACGCCGACGCTCAGGGGTCCGGACGGGGACCCCAGCACGAGGCGCTCGACGCCTGGGTGGGGCGGTGGATCAACGAGGGCCACACGATCAACGACGACGGAACCCCCGGGCCGACGATCACTACCTCGGACGTGTACGAATGGGCTCCCGGCGGGTTCTTCATCCTCCATTCGGCCTACGGACGCATCGGGGAGTTCGACGTCGGCGGCGTGGAGCTCATCGGGTACGACGAGACGAGCGGCGACTACCGGTCGCATTTCTTCGACAGTCAGGGCAACGTGACCGTCAGCAGCCTGGTCGCGCGCGGCGACACGTGGACCTACCAGGGCGACACGACGCGTTCCACCGTGGAGTTCAGCGACGACCACCGCGTCCAGACCGTCCTGCACGAGCGCACCGACGACGGCACGACCTACCGGCCGTCCATGCGGGTCACCCTCGTCAGGGTCCGCTGAGGACCGGACACTGCGCAGCGGTCTTCCCGTGCGGCTCACCGTCCTCCAGCCCCAGCCCTGAACCCACGCCACGCGGTTCGGCCGGATAACGGCCGCCGCCCGGGGACCGGTCCCGCCGTCGATGGCTACGGTGGGGCGTGGCAACGGAGTTGCACGCGAATCGGGCGTGAAGGGGCGAGAAATGAGACGGTTGTGGGGGCTCGGCGCGGCGGTCGCCGCCGCGGGCGGCGGCGCTGCTGCTCGCGGGATGCGGCAACCCGTCGGACTACAGCGAGATCGTCACGTTCACCGACGAACACGGCCGCGCCTGCACCGCGTCGGTGGTGGTCGACCAGGAGCAGAACGAGGGCGACGACTACGAGATCACCAGCCTCGACTGCGACTACCCCCCGGAGGGCGAGACCCCGGGCCCCAACCGCTACCGACCCCTCCCGGAGCAGGAATCGGACTGACCGGCGTCAGAACGGTCAGGTGGTCGTGCGCCGCGCGAACGTCGCGCGGCGCACGGCCGCCACGGGCGTCAGCCCTTGACGCTCTCCACGAACGCGACCCAGGCGTCGGCCGTCACGACCAGCGTCGGGTTCGGATTCTTGCTGTCACGGACGGGAACGATGCCGGGCAGGTCGTCGGCGACTTCAAGGCAGTCGCCGCCGTTGTTGCCGCTGTAGCTGGATTTGCGCCACGTGCCTGGCGATATGCGGCATTCACTGGTCATGAGTACCGACCCTTCAGGACAGACGTCGATCATTTCCGCCGAGTCATCCGGCGGAAGGGCACTTGCCCTGATCAGATCATAAGCGTGCACCACGGCAGCCACGTCGTCAGGCTCGGCAAGAAGATAGCCGCGAGGGAAGGCGTCAGTATGGACGACGTCCGCCCCCTCGTCGAAGGAAAGCAGGGAGAATGACGAACTCCAGCCGTGATACTCGTCCGTGTAAGGGAGCACCTGCACCACGTGCGGAGGAGTGATCGCCAACTGCGTAGCCGCACCAACTGCTCGCGCATGACCTCGGCGTCCCCCACGGTACGGGTCAACACACCGGCGTCCAGCACCACCCAGAGCCGCGGCGGGCTGTCCCGGGTCAGGATGTGCTGTCGCGCCATGCGGGCTGTTACCAGATCTTCCAGGTCCGTCAGTCGCCCGGTTCGCAACACCGCCCGGCATACTCCTCGCATCTGGAGCAGCCCTGGCACCAGCAGCGATTGGAACAGCCGAATAGCGGCGGCCTGTTCCTCCAATTCGATGATACCGCCGAACCAGACCGGGAATGCGTACTTGATGGCCCATTTCCAGTGTCGGAGGAACCTCCCGTTACCGTCGAACACCCGGTCGCATGCCTCGGCGAACTCCCTCGACGGGATGCGTTTCGCCTTTTCGATCCTCTGCACGAGCGACTTGTCGCACGGTACGGCCGCGGCGAGCTGCGACTGCGACACGCCCCGCCGTTTCCGCTCCTCCAGGACCTCGAATCCGAAGTGCACCAACGCGTTGGCGCTCGGATCGTTCGGATCCTCTCCGTCGTATTCCACGGCCACAGTGTCGCCTCCCCGGCCGTTGACAACACAACTGTCAGCGGCGACAGCCGTATTGTCATCGGGCTTCGTCTAGCTGAGGCTACACGGCTCCGAGCACGCTTGTAGCGGATCAGTTACAGCTAGCAGCAGGAAGCCGGTGGCACCTCGATGACGACCGAGACACCCCAGCAGGATCAGTCCACCCAGCAGCCGGCCGACCCGACCGCGCACAGCGGCCAGGACGGCTCGGCCGCTCCCGGGGAACTGAGTGCCAAGGTCAGGAAGTCCAACGAACAGAGCGAGCAGAGCGCCACGTTCATGCGCCTCTAAGCACGGGAGGGGACATGCCACATAAGCGAATGCCCGAGATACCCAGGGGGGAGGCCATCTCCCGCTACCGAGAGGGACAGCCGATGGCCTCCCTCGCCCGCCGGTACGGGGTGTCCGCGCCCTGGCTCAGGAAGCGATTCGAGGAGTGGGGCGAACCCGTACGCGGACACGCCGAGGCCCACCGCGCCCACCGGGGAATGACCCCGTCACAGTGGCGGGCCCGCTACGACGAGGAAGGCTGAGTGCCGGGCCTCGGCGCCAGCCAACGGTGCGGCTCGCCGCGCCCGACATCGGTGGGCAGCGGCGGCTCACTTATCAGGTCTCTCAGCTTCCGCCACCGCCGGACTTCCGCGCTGACCGTCGCCGTCGGCATGGCGAACGACGACGAACGAGCCGTCAGAGACGGACCGTAGAGGGCTCGTGCCCGACGTCAACTCCTTCTGCGCACAATTTTCGATGGATGTGTCGAAAACAAGTCGCCTCGCGACGACGCGTTGGCCCGAACCTCCGCTCGTCCCACCTCCTGGTTCTGCGGCGTGGTCGCCGGCCGCATGGACGGTGCCCTGACTGAGTCGTCTCAATTTCGCGTACTCACACGAAAAAATGGGTACGACGTGTGTTGATTCTGTCTCCACTGTGCCTACGATCGGTAGGTCTGATGAGCCGCTGGCGTTCGGTGCACCGACCGCTGACTGGCAGTAACGGCCTGTGCCCGCCCCACAGGCCATCGCATCGCAGTACGTGCGCCATCCGTTTTGTTCCGGTGAGGCTCCCCCTCCGCACGCCCGGGTCGCCGGGCCCTTGAGGACAGGGTTGCCGTGTGGGTGGGCCTTCCGGCTGAGCCGCCATGGAGTCGCCCGTGCCTCCCTCAGCACGTCGTACCGGCCCGCCGACGGCCCCGCACACCCTCCGCAATCCGTCACCTCGCACAAGGAGTCACCCATGCCGATGAGACGACGCACGCTCCTGAGCCTTGGCGCTGCCGGAGTGGCCGGCATGGGCGCGGCCCTGCTCGGCAGCGCGCCGGTGCAGGCACGCGTCCCGCACAGCACCAGGCAGGCGCCCACCCAACGCTTCGCGATCGGAGTCCGGCAGTACTCCTGGTCCCGCGGCGGCCGCTCGCTGTCCACCAAGGTCTACTACCCGACGTCCGGCAGCCCCGGCGGCAACCCGATCCCCAACGCCCCCGTCGCCGACGGCGTGTTCCCCATCGCCGAGTTCAGCCACGGCATGGGATGCAACTCCGACTGCTACTCGTCGCAGACCCACGGTCTGGCCTCCGCGGGATTCGTCTGCCCCGCCCCGTCCTTCTCGGACAACACCAACATCGGGAGCGTCTACGGCGGCGAGTGGTCCAGGGACGTCTCGGAGGTCATCACCCGGACACTGGCGCTGAACAACGCCTCGGGTGACCCGCTCGCCGGGCACATCGACACCGGCGCCGGGGTCGGCGTCTCCGGCCACTCCATGGGCGGTATGACCACCCACGGTCTGGTCAGCGCCTGGCCGGACGACCGGATCGCCGCCGCCGTGCCCATCGCCTGCGTAGACATGGGCAACCCGAGCGGCGGGGGCTTCGCCAACGTGCTGTTCATCCACGGCGACCAGGACCCGACCTGCCAGATCTCCTCGGCCCGCCAGGCCTACTCGGAACTCGCCGCCCCCAAGGCGTTCCTCACCCACCTCGGGGCGGACCACGGCTCCTACCTCGTACCCGGCTACCGGTCCTACCCCCAGACCGAGAACACCTTCCTCGACTGGTTCCGCTGGAGCCTGTACGACGACACCGCCGCCCGCGACCGCCTCACCGCCGACGCCACCAGCGGCTCAACCCGCTGGGAGGCCGAACTCGCCGACCTCCCGTCATCCGTGATCAGCCTCCGCGCCCGGGGCAACAGCCAGTACGTCTGCGCGGACAGCGCCGGCGACTCCCCGCTCATCGCCAACCGCACCGAAATCGGCCCCTGGGAGCAGTTCGACCTGGTGGACCTTGGTGAAGGTGCCGTCGCGCTGCGCGCCCACGCCAACGGCCAGTACGTCTGCGCGGAGGACGCGGGCGGCTCCCCGCTCATCGCCAACCGCACGGCCATCGGCTCCTGGGAGACCTTCCAGCGAGTGAACAACGCCGACGGCTCCATCAGCCTGCGCGCGCAGGTCAACAACCAGTACGTCTCCGTCCCGAGCGGCGGAGCCGACCCCCTCGTCGCCAACGGCACGTCGATCGGCTCCTCGGAGTCGTTCGACCTGATCAACGGCTGATCATCCACAGCCACCCGAAGAACGCCCGCACAGGAGAGTCAACAAGTGCTCCCCCTGCTCGGCTCGGCGGCGCTGTCCGCCGAGCCGGCTGCGGCGAAACGGAAGCCCACGCGGCGCGGGTCGCAGAAGACGCCTGCGGTATCCGGCGATCCGCCGGTGCCGCGCGGCTACGACCGTTCGACCGAGTCCAGGCCCGGGGCGATGACGGCGAAGGCGCGGACGGTCAGTTCGGTGGGGTCGTCGGCACCGTCGCTCTCACTCCACCGTTGCAGGACGGCGTCGAAGGCGGTGAGCGCCATCCCGGCGGCCAGCTGGGGGTACAGGTCACTGGGATCGAGCACCAGGCGGCGCGCCAACTCGGCGCTCAGGTCGTCGCGCCACTGCGCCCTGGCGCTCCAGGAAACGAGCGCGCAGGGCGGGGTGCGCAGAATCAGCGGAACCGCCGGGCGACCGCGCAGATCACCGCCGAGCAGCCGGGCGCCCGCCTGGAGGTGCGCCGCCTCGACCTGGCCGATCTCGATTCGGTCCGCGCCTTCGCCGACGGGCTGCGCTCCGACCACGCGCGGCTGGACGTACTCGTCAACAACGCCGGTGTCATGGCGCCGCCCCGGACGCTCAGCGCGCAGGGCCACGAGCTGCAGTTCGCCGCCAACCACCTTGGCCATTTCGCGCTCACCGGGCTGCTGCTCGACCTGCTGGCCGACGGCAACGACCCCCGGGTGGTCACGGCGAGTTCGACCAACCACCGGCGGGGGCGCCTCTTCTTCGACGACCTTTCCGGCGAGCGCAGGTACTCGCCCATGGGGTTCTACAACCAGTCGAAGTTCGCCAACGCCGTCTTCGGATGGGAACTCCACCGGCGGCTGACCGCGGTCGACAGCCCAGTGCACAGCGTGCTCGCCCACCCTGGTTTCACCGCCACCAACCTGCAGACGAGCGCGCCGTTCGGCATGGTGAAGCTGCTGTTCGGCCGCATCCTCATCCCGCTCGCCCAGTCCCCTGATCAGGGCGCGCTGCCCCAGCTGTACGCGGCGACCGCCCCGGACGTGCGGAGCGGGGAGTTCATCGGTCCTGGCGGCATGGCCGAACTGCGGGGCGCGCCGAAGCGGGTGCGACTGTCCCCCGCGGCGGCCGACGCCGAGACCGGCCGCCGACTCTGGGAGCTGTCGGAACAACTGACCGACGTGCGGTTCGTGTTTCCGAGCCCTGTCCAGCCCGTCGCTCCACGGTCAGGCGTCGAAGCGGCGACGGGAGGTCTCGATATGGCCGAGGTACGTCCGGGTCCAGTCGCACATCCCGCTGACCGTCGGGCGCAGGGCCTGGCCCGGCTCGGTGAGGGTGTACTCGACGCGCGGCGGCACGGTGGGGTACACCCGCCGCTCGACCAGGCCGTTGCGCTCCAGCATGCGCAGGTTCTGGGTGAGCATCTTGTGGCTGATGCCGTCGATCTCGTTCCGCAACGCGCTGAAGCGCAGCGTGCGTTCGCCGAGCGCCTCGATGATCAGCAGCGCCCACTTGTTGGCGACGTCCGAGAAGATCTCCCGCGCGAGAGAGTCCGCGCGCGTCAGGTCCGCGTCGCTGGACGAGCCGTTGAACTGCTTGGTCACCATGAGGTTCCCCAGTCACCGAAAAGTGCGTTCTTCCAGGTCAGCGATTCCTAGAGTTCCTCAGTAACCACAAGAGCCCACGGGCTCTCCTGATGAGGAGGCTGGCAGCATGGCCATCACCCTGGTGAACCCCGGCGGGTTGCCGACGGTCGACGCGTACCGGCAGGCGTCGGTCGCGACGGGATCGAAGCTGGTCTTCGTCGCCGGACAGGTCGCCTGGGACGTCGATGGGGTCACGGTCGGCGCGGGGGACCTCGCCGCCCAGGTCGAGCAGTGCTACCTCAACGTCGCCACCGCCCTGGCCGGGGTCGGCGCCTCCTTCGGCGATGTGGCGAAACTGACCGTCTACGTCGTCGACTGGACCCCCGACATGATGCCCCGGTTCCTGGCGGGGGTCGCTCGGGCGGCCGAGAGGCTGGGCGGCACCCCGGTCCCGCCGGGCACGCTGGTGGGCGTCGCGGCACTGGACGTACCCGAGCATCTGGTCGAGGTCGAGGCCACGGCGGTCATCGACTGAGCGGGCCGCTCCGCCCGCGCCCTCGCGGCGTGCGGATCACCAGGGTGCTGCGCCGCGCGCACGGCCCCGAGGGGATGCCGGTCGCCGACCCGCGGATGAGCTACGGGCAGGTGCGGGCCACGGCGCACCTACTGCCGCCCGGCGTGCGCTATCGCTGGCGCATCCTCCGCCGGTACGCGCTGGTCTGGCAGAAGCCCGCCCGCTGAGGGGGCACACCCAGCGCGACGGCGCCTGCGAGCTCGTCATGGCCCCGCAGGCGCCGTGGGCACGAGAAAATACGGGTCAGGCGTCGTTCACACAGGCGATGATGTCGGGAGAGAACACCTCGATCGGGATGGCAAAGGCCGCGGGGTCGTTGATGCACGCCTGGTTGTTGGGCGAGAGCAGTCTGTACTCGATGTCGAAGATGGGGTCGGCGGTGGCGGTGCCGGCGGAACCGATCAGGCCGGCCGTGGCAAGGGCAAGAGCGGCGAGGGTGGTGCGGATACGCATGCTTCTCCTGACGAGACGTCAGGGCCGCCTCGTGCGGCCCGTCCTGCCGAGGGCTACCCACGCTTGCTCGGATGCCGTCTCCCGTCATACGCCTGGGTGAACCGAGTCACCTGAACGGCCGAGCAACGACACCGGGCGCACGGACTGGGCCCGCCCATCGGGAACGGGCGTGTCAGGCCCGGGGGTCGATGTGGATCTTGGGGCCGGGGCCGGCCGTCGCGGGGCGGGTGCCGGCGAGGATGTCGGCGGCGGTGTCGAGGCCGCAGGTGGCGGCCACCAGCGGCCTCGGGTCCACCGCGCCGGAGGCGTACGCGGCGACCGCCGGGGCGAGCCCGGCGGAGGCGCCGAGGATGCCGACGGTGGTGACGTCCTTCAGCACCAGAGTCCGGGTGTCGATGGTGCTGGGCCGGGCGGCCAGGCCGATGCAGACGACGCGCCGGCCCGGTTCGACGAGGTCGAGCGCCCGGGCAGGCAGCCCCGGGGCGGTGGACGCGTCGATGACCGCGTCGTAGGGCAGGTCTGGCAGGTCCTCGGCGGTCCACGCGCCGTGCACCCCGAGGGTGCGGGCGAAGTCCAGCGACGGCGCGGTCACGCCCAGGACGTGCACCTCCACGCCGCGGGCGAGGGCGAAGAGCGCCGCGAGCAGGCCGATGGCGCCGGGGCCCGCCACCAGCAGCCGCTCGCCGGGCGCCAGCACGGCGGCCTCGACGGCCCGCAGCGCGTTGCCGCCGGGCTCCACCAGCGCCCCCGCCATGGCATCGACGGCCTCGGGAAGCGGGTGCAGGGCGCCGGCCGGCACGGTGAGCTGCTCCGCGAGCGCGCCGTGCCAGCCGCCGCGCACGCCGATCTCGAAGCGGTCGGCGCACACGTGGTGCCGCCCGGCGCGGCAGCGCCGACAGCGGCCGCAGCCCAGCATGGTGTCGGCGGTGACGCGCTGCCCGAGCCAGCCGCGGTCGACGCCGTCGCCCAGCGAGGTGACGACGCCGCACCATTCGTGCCCGGGGCGCATCGGGTACCGGGCATGACCCTGCTGGAGGTAGGCCATGGCGCCGGTGAAGAACTCCACGTCCGTGCCGCACACGCCGGCCCGCTCGACGTCGACCACGACGTGGCCCGGCGCGGCGGTCGGCGGCTCGACGTCCTCGACGCCGCCGCGCCCCGGTTTGGTGATGACGAACGCTCGCACGCTTCCCGTCCCTCCTCGTGCGCCGGACGATCGGACGATGGCCGGGTGCCACAGTGCCCGTCATCGGGACGCGACGGAAGCCCCGCCGGCCCCGGCGCGGCAGATGACGTCCCGTCACGCCTGGGCGCCACGGCCGCCTTTCCCCTCGCCAGGGGCGCAGACCACAGCCTGGCGTGACGCGGAGAGAGCGGTTACTGTCCCGCCAGGCACGTCGGAACACGGAACCTGACTCGTCCTGCCCGAATTCCCGTCGCTTGTGAACCAGTTGTGACGGTTTCCGGTCCGGTTGTCGAGGTCCGCACGCGCCGCCCGTCCCGAGGAATCTCTCTTTCGGAGCCGACATGCCAAGACGACGCTGGGCAGGGTCACTTCTGCTCGCCCTGTCGCTGCCTCTTCTCATCCCCCTGGCCGCCTCCGCCGCCCCCGAGTCCCCGCCCGCCGACGCGTCCGCCACCTCCTCCGCCGCCCCAACCGCCGCCTCGGTGCCACTGGAGGAGGTGACCGCGAGCGCCACCCAGGTCGCCTCGGGGCTGCGCCGTCCCATCGCCCTCGTCGCGCCCGACGACGGCACCGACCGGCTGTTCATCGCGGAGAAGAGCGGCAGGGTCCGCGTCTACCACCCGAACACCGGCCTCGCCGCCACCCCGCTCCTCGACATCACCAGCTCCGTCGCCGAGACGGGCAACGAGCGCGGGCTGATCGGCATGGCCCTCGCGCCCGACTTCAACAGGAGCCAGGAGCTGTACCTGGCGTACACGGCGCTGCCCGACGGAGACGTCACCCTGGGCCGTTACTCGCTGGCCGACGGCACCCTGGAGCCGCTGCTCTCCCAGGAACACGCCGAGTACAGCAACCACAACGGCGGCCAGATCACCTTCGGCCCCGACGGCTACCTGTACTGGAGCATCGGCGACGGCGGCGGGTCGGGAGACCCGTACGACAGCGGGCTGCGACTGGACACCCTGCTCGGCAAGATCATGCGCATCGACGTCAGCCGCAGCTGCGGCGACCTCGCCTACTGCGTTCCGCAGGACAACCCGTTCGTCGGCGTCGCGGGCGCCCGCGAGGAGATCTGGATCTACGGCGTGCGCAACCCGTGGCGGTTCTCGTTCGACGAGGCCGACGGCTCGCTGTGGATCGGCGACGTCGGCCAGGGCCGGTGGGAGGAGATCGACCACCTGAAGCGCGGCGAGCAGGCCGGCGCCAATCTCGGCTGGTCCTGCCGCGAGGGCTACGAGGTGTTCGACGAGGCCCAGTGCGACCCGGGCGGCGACTACACCGACCCCGTCTTCACCTACTCCCCCTACACCGGCGGCTGCGCGGTCATCGGCGGCCGGGTGTACCACGGCGAGGAGTACGCCAACCTGGTCGGCGGCACGTACATCGCCACCGACTACTGCTCCTCGACGGTCTGGGCGCTGCGCCCGGACGGTCACGGCGGCTATCTCCAGGCGGAAATCGGGGAGATGCCCACCCAGGTCACCGCGTTCGGCACCACGCCCGAGGGCGAGTTCTACGTCGTCAACGACCTGCCAGGCGGGCTGCACCGGGTGTCGTTCGAGCGGACCGAGCCGACCTGCACCGTCACCGCCGACGTGCGGGCGTGGGGCACCGGCATGACCGTGGACCTCACCATCACCAACAACACCGAGACCGCGATCGAGGGCTGGTCGCTGGAGTTCCCCCTCCCCTGGGGCCAGACCATCGTCTCCGACTGGGCCACGAACATCTCCCAGTTCGGCGACATGGTCACCGCCACCAACGGCGACGGCAACGGCCGGATCAACCCGGGCGCCAGCGTGACCTTCGGCTACCTGGCCGAGCACACCGACGGGGCCGGCCCACCCGGGCGCTATCTACTGAACGAGGCCACCTGCGCGCACGGCGGCTGACCGACCCGCACGCCCGAGGGCCCGGGCCGGCACGTGCTGCCGGCCCGGGCCTTCCCGGTGGCACCGGGCGCAGGCGAGCCAGCGCTCCGGCCGCGGCGTTGCCGGTCCGCCTAAGATCGCACGGATGAACGAGTCGGTGAAGACCATGAGGTGCACCCAGTGCGGTGCGGTCGGTCTGGAACAGGGCTTCCTGGAGGACCTCGGGCAGGGCGCCCGTGGCTATCAGCGATGGGTCAGGGGTCCCCTCGAACGCGGCGCGTTCGGCGGCGCCAAGCGGTGGGGCCGGGAGAAGTTCCGGATAGACGCCTACCGCTGCGGCCAGTGCGGGCACCTGGAGCTGTATGCCCGGCCGGAGGAGTGACCACCAGGCGCCCACCGAACGCCGTTCGGGCTAGCGCACCCCTGGCATGGGCTCTCCCAGCCGCTCGGCCAGGAAGTTCTCCCAGGTGCGGTCGCCCACGTCGGCCTTGAGCGACAGGTTCTCCCCGGCCCGGTAGGCCTTCCCCACCCTGCCGGGCATCCGGACCGGCATCAGCGGCCGCCGCCTGCCGCGCTCCCGCAGGTAACCGCGGATCAGCTCCGCCATGTCGTACGTCCTCGGCCCGGCCAGATCGGGCACCTGGCTCCCTGGCTCGGCCAGGGTGAGCCCGGCGAGCCGGGTGGCCACCTCGCGCGCGTCGACCGGCTGGAACCGCAGCCCGCCGGGGACCGGGACCACCGGCAGCCTGGTCATCTTCCCCAGCATGGTCAGCACCAGATCGTGGAACTGGGCGGCGCGCAGCATCGTCCACGGCACGTCGGACTCGGTGACGGCCCGTTCGGCGCCCAGCTTGGACCTGAACCAGCCCAGCGGCATGCGGTCCGCCCCGATGACCGAGATATGCACCAGATGCCGCACCCCGGCCCGTGAGGCGGCCCGCACCAGGTTCCGGGCTGCCTCGTCGTCGCCCTTGGCGCCGCCCGCGAGGTGCAGCACGGTCTCGGTCCCGGCCACCGCGGCCGCGATCCCCTCACCCGTGACCAGGTCGCCGGTCACGTACTCCACACCGTCCCCCGAGGGGTGCGCGCCCCGGCTGAGCACCCGCAGTTCGCGGCCGGCGTCCCGCAGCAGCGGCGTGACGTGGCGTCCCAGGGTGCCCGTGCCGCCGGTGATCAGAATGGAAGGTGTCATGGTGGTGCTCCTGAGCTGTTCGGGCCCGGGTGGGCCTCGCGTCACACCCGTCGGATGCGAGGTGTCTACTCCTGTGACCCCCCGCGAACGAGGGATGTGACCGATGGACGAGCCCGGACGGCTGAGCGAGCGTTTCGAGGAGGACCGGGGCCGCCTCCAGGCCATGGCCTACCGGATGCTCGGTTCACTCAGCGAGGCCGAGGACGCGGTGCAGGAGACCTGGCTGCGCCTCGGCCGTGCCGACGCGGCGGAGATCAGGAGCCTCGGCGCCTGGTTGACCACCGTGCTGTCGCGGGTGTGTCTGAACATGCTCAGAACGCGGGCGGCGCGGCGCGAGGAACTCCTCGACGTGCGGATGCCTGAGCCCCCGGCCGAACTGGCGGACGGCGCGGATCCCGAGGAGGAGGCGGTGCTGGCCGACTCCGTCGGGCTGGCGCTGCTGGTGGTCCTCGACACGCTGACGCCGGCCGAGCGGCTCGCCTTCGTGCTGCACGACATGTTCGCCATCCCCTTCGACGAGATCGGCCCGATGATCGAGCGCTCCCCCACGGCGGCGCGGCAGCTGGCGAGCCGTGCCCGCCGCCGGGTCAAAGGCGGCGCCTCGGTGCCCGACCCCGACCTGGCCCGGCAGCGCCGCGTCGTGGACGCCTTCATGGCCGCCTCCCGTGGCGGGGACTTCGAGGCGCTGGTCGCGCTGCTCCACCCCGACGTGGTGCTGCACGCCGACGCGGCGGCCGGCCCCTCCCCCAGGCCCGTCGACCTCAGCGGCGCCCGCCACGTCGCCCAGGGCTCCCTCGCGGCCAAGGCCCGGATGCCGTTCACCCGGCCGGCGCTGGTCAACGACTCGGTCGGCCTGGTGGTGGCCCCACGCGGACGGCTCTGGTTGGCGCTCGTCTTCACGTTCGCCGAGGACACCGCCGACGAGCGCATCACCGCGATCGACGTGGTCGCCGACCCGGACCGCCTCCCCCGCCTCCGCTTCGCGCTGCTCGACGCCTGACGAGCGGTTGGGGCCTGTTCCGCGCGGGACCGCGTCCGGGCGGAGGTGCTCGTTGCGGAGACGAGCCGGGACCCGTGGGAGGGGTGTTCCTGGGCTGACGGAACCAATCGTGGTGGTCCCGGGTCTCGCCCGGCGGTATCAGGTGTCCATGGAAATCCCGATCCTTCCGCTCGCCGTGACGATGGTGGCTGGCCCGCAGATCGTCTCGTCGATCATCCTCGTCACCGGGCCACGGGCCGTACGGGTCTCCCTGGCGTTCCTGGCCGGGGTCGCGGTTGCCCTGGTGGCCGGTGTGACGGCGATGTTCGGCGTGGCGGCGGCGCTCGACGGCGCGGTGGACCTGGGAAGCGAAGCGGACGCGGGATCGGCCGGCAACATCGTCAAGTACGTGCTGCTGCTCCACCGGCGGGCAACACACGCCATGCCCAGGTTGCGCGACTGGATGAACACGCACAGCTGGCTCATCAACATCGCGGTATGCGCGCTGTTCATCGTCCTGATCGTCTCCGGCGCGTAGCGCCTCATCCCAGGTGTCACCGGTGATCTCGGTGGCGACGCGCCGCCGTTCGCCGCGGGTCGTCGGTTTTATCAGGGTCCGGACATGCTGATGGGGCGGGAAGCGGAACGCGCGGTGATGGATGGCGTCCTCGCCGACGCGGTGGGCGGGCACAACCGGGCGCTGGTGGTGCCGAGGTGTCGGGCGGGCGAGGGTGGGTACCTCGGCCGTCGGCCCGACAGCGGGTGGACGCCCGCCCCGGAACGCTGTGAGGCACACGTGAACTGGACGCTGAACGAAGAATTCGAGACTCCCGGCGGGCTCGTGCGCTGGGCCTCCCTCGGTAGCGGGCCTCCCCTGATCCTCGTGCACGGCACGCCCTACTCGTCCCTCCTCTGGCGCGACATCGCGCCGGCGCTCGCCCGCACCCGGCAGGTCTTCGTCTTCGACCATCTCGGCTTCGGCCAGTCGGAGCAGCGCGACGGGCAGGACCTCAGCCTGGCGGCCCACGCGAAGAACCTCACCCGGCTCCTGGACCACTGGGGCCTGACCCGCCCCAGCGTCGTCGCCCACGACATCGGCGGGGCGGTGGCGCTGCGGGCCCTGCTCCTCGAGAAGGCCGACTACCGGGATCTCACCCTCTTCGACGCGGTGAGCGGCGGCGACTGGGAACGAGGGCTCTTCCGCCTCATCCTGGAACATGCGGACGTCTTCGCCCGGCTCCCCCCGTACGCGCACGAGGCGCTGGTCACCAGCCATCTGCGCCACGCCTCGTACGCCGGACTCCGGCCCGAGATCGTCGACGCGTTCCTCGCCCCCTGGCGCGGCGTCGAGGGCCAGGCCGCGTTCTACCGCCAGTACCGCCAGATCAGGCAGGCCGACACGGCGGAGTACGAGCACCTGCTGGGCGACATCGCCTTGCCCGTGCGCCTGATCTGGGGCCGGGAGGACCGGATCCTCCCGCCCGAGTACGCGCGATGGCTGCACGAGAGGATCCCGCACGCGGAGCTGTCCTGGATCGAGCACGCCGGCCATCTGCTCCAGGAGGACGCACCGGCCCGCCTGACGGCCCACCTCGCCTCGGACTTCCCCGCCGGGGCGGGGCGCGGTCGAAGAAATATGTAGATCGGTCTACCATGCCGTCATGGGACAAAAGGGCGACAGGACACGGGATCGGCTGCTGGACGCGACGCAGGAGTTGGTCGAGGCCAAGGGGTACTCCGGCACCGGGCTCAACGAGGTGATCGCACGCAGCGGCGCGCCGCGTGGCTCGCTCTACTTCCACTTCGCCGGCGGCAAGGACCAACTGGTCGGCGAGTCCGTGCGCCGGGCCGGTCAGGCGATCGGCGAGGCCCTGGCGGAGCTGGCCGACTCCAGCCCGCCCGCGGAGTTCTTCGAAGGGGCGCTACGGCACCTGGGTGACCGACTGGAGGAGTCCGGGTGGCTCAAGGGGTGTCCGATCGCCACCGTGGCACTCGAAACGGCCGCCACCAACGATCCGCTGCAGGAGGCGTGCTCGGAGGTCTACTCCTCGTGGGAGGCGATCCTCCGCTCGCGACTGGGCGGTCGCCCGGACGCCGACGACCTCGCGGTCGCGATCCTCGCCCTGATCGAGGGCGCGCTCCTGCTGGCCAGGGCACACCGCAGCAGAGAGCCGTTGGACCGCGCGGCCCGTCAGATCGGCGCCCTGCTGCGCTGACCCGGCCCGCCGCAACCGGCGGGCCTCTCTTGCGCCCAGAAACTATGTAGACCGTTCTATTAGAAGCCTCCATGGACGCGATCGTCTTCGGCGCGACCGGTTTCCTCGGCCGTTCCCTCGTCGCCGAGCTACTCCGCCGGGGGCAGCGGGTGGCGGCGGCGGTGCGGAACGACACCCTCACCTCCTGGCTGGCCGCACAGGGGGTCGGCACCGACCGACTGGACATCGTCGCCGCCGACATCACCCGACCGCTCGCCGGGCTGCCCGAGGCGCGCGACGTCTACAACGCCGCCGCGCGCTTCGCCTTCGGCCTCGGCGTGCGGGAGGCGCGGGCGACCAACGTCGCCGGCGCGCTCAACATCCTCGAATGGGCCGCCGCACTGCCCGGGCTGCGGCGGCTGGTGCACCTCAGCGGGTACCGGGTCAGCGCACCCGATGGCCACCCCGACTACGCCGAGTTGGGCGCGTACGAAGCATCGAAGGTCGAGGCCGATCTGGCGGTGCGCGCCCGGGCCCGCCAGTTGGCGGTCCCGTTGACCATCGTCAATCCCAGCACCGCGATCGGCTCCGGCCAGTACATCGGCCTGGCCACCCTCGTCGAACGGCTGTGGAACGGGAAGCTCCCCGCGCTGCCCGGCAGTGCCCACACCTTCGTGCCGATCGTCACGATCGACTATCTGGCACGCTTTCTGGCGGAGGTTCCGGCATCGCCCGCGGGTGAGCACCACTGGGTGCTCGACGACGCCACGCCCCTCCTCCCTCGGCTGATCGGCACGATCGCCGACCACACGGGCGTCCGGGCGCCTCGACGGACCGTTCCCGTCGGCCTGTTGAGACGCCTGCCGCCCAGGATCACCGGTGCCGAACCCGAAACGCTGTCGTTCCTGTCGCCCGACCGCTATCCGACGGCTTCCGCCCTCGCCCTCGCCGCGAACGCCGGTCTGGAGATGCCCCCGGTCTCCGACGCCCTGCGTGTCTGGGCGGACGACCTGATAGCCACCCGTTTCGGTACCGGCTCGCCATGGCTGGCTCCGTTCGGCTTCCACACCGTGGCGGGCAGCCGCACCTGGGTGACCGGTGAGCGGCACCGCCCCGCCCACGTCCTGCTGCACGGGCTGCCCATGAAACGCTGACCTCTGGGCTCCCCTCGCCGCCCATCTCCCCGGGCCGGTCCTGGCACCCGACCTGCCAGGACTGGGGCGCTCGTCCCCGACCGACCGGCCGGCGGACGCCTGGCTGGCCGACCTGGTGCGCCCGGTGCGGACCCGCCCGGTGTTGGACGCGCACTCGTGGGCCTGCGATCTCGCGCTGCGCTTCGCTGCCGAACATCCGGAACGCATCAGCGGGCTCGTCCTCGTGTCCCCCGCGTTCCTCCAGGCACCCGGCCCCCGGTTCACCCGCTCGCGCCTGACCGCGCCGAAGCTGTTTCGCCGGATGTCCGCCGCCCGCCTGGCCGCGGCACTCGGCCTCCCGGAAGGCCCGGAGGTGAACAGTGCCGCGGCAGACCTGCGCCGCTCCGGCGTGGCCCGCCGGGTGGTCACGGCCCTGCGCTCGGCACACGCCGCGCGCGAGGCGTCCGGGACGCTGCTGGATCGGGTGAGCGTCCCCGTCGAGATCGTCGTGGGCTCGGCCGATCCGCTGGTCGCGACCGTCGATCGCCAGGTGACCGAGATCGCCGGATCCGGACACTACCCACAGCTCACCCACCCGGCTGAGGTCGCCCGCCACCTCGGCGCGCCCTCCGCTCGGAGCCGCGGATGACTCCCGTGGCGGGGGCACCCCGTTAGGCTGAGGGCGTGACAGGCAGCGGCGGTGCGGGGGACGTGGGCGCGTCCGGCGTTCCGGAGCGTGCCACCTCGCGCGATGTGGCCCGGCTCGCCGGCGTTTCCCACACGGCTGTGTCGTTCGTCTTCAACGGCCGCGCCGATGGCAACCTCTCGGCCGACACCCAGCGCCGCATCCGGGAGGCAGCGGCGCGGCTCAACTACCGCCCCAACCCGGTCGCCCGCGGCCTGCGCCGCCGCCGCACCTCGGTGATCGGGCTGGTCACCGACCACATCGCCACCACCCCGTTCGCCGGGGCGCTGGTCCGTGGCGCGATGCAGGCCGCCTGGGACCGCGGGCACCTGGTGCTCACCGTGGACTCGACCGGCCACCCGGAGCGGGAGGACGCGGCCGTCGCCGAACTCCTTGACCGGCGGGTGGACGGCATCATCTACGCCGCCATGTGGCACCGCGACGTCCGGGTGCCCGCCGGCCTGGAACGGACCTTCGCGGTGCTGGCCAACTGCGTCGCGGCGGACGGCTCGCTGCCCGCCGTCATCCCCGCCGAGTGCGCCGGCGGCCGGGACGCGGCGCGGCTGCTGCTCGACGCGGGACACCTCGACATCGCCCTGCTCGGCGGCGTGGACGATATCGCCTACTGGGAGCGGCGCCGCGGCTTCCGCGAGGCGCTGCGCGCCGCCGGGCTGCGCGCCAAGCCGACGTGGCTGCTCCAGACCGGGGGTGAGATCTCCAGCGGCTACGAGGGCGCGATGCGGCTGCTTGGCGGGGACGCCGGGGCCGCCCGACCGACCGGCGTGGCCTGCTACAACGACCGGGTGGCCGCCGGGGCGCTGCTCGCCGCGGCCCGGCTCGGCCTCGACGTCCCCGGCGACCTCTCCCTCGTCGGCTACGACGACCAGGAGCACATGGCCGCGTTCCTCGACCCGCCGCTGACGACGGTGGCACTGCCGCACGAGGCGATGGGCGAACTGGCGGCCGCCCTGCTGCTCGACGCGATAGAGCACGGGGAGCGGCCCCCGGCTGAGGTCAGGCGGCTGCCGTGCCCGGTGGTCCACCGCTCATCCGTAGGGCCAGCTCCCAGCCGGTGACCCGGAAGACGCTGCCGGGCGCCGTGCCCCGCGCCGTCAGGCGGGCCGTGTCGCCCGGGCGCCGGTAGACCCGCTCGGTCGCGGTGGCGTGTCCTTCGCCTGCGAACACCTCGACCACCGAGCCGTCCACCAGCACCCGGACCGCCAGCGGCTCCCCGCCCGCGAGCGGCACGGGCAGCACCAGCGGCCCGGAATCGGCCGGAGAGCCGTCTCGTTCCCTCGGCCATCCGGAGCGGTCCAGCACCACCCGCCCGTCGCCCGGTGCCAGACGGAGCGTCAGCGAGGCGCCGTCCGGGCCCCGCAGCAACTCGACGACGGCCGGGCCGCCCTCGGCGGTCACGTGCAGTTCGTAGGCGCCGGGCAGCGGCAGCGGGCCGAGCGGCTCGGGTCCGGCCGCCGCCCGTTCGACGAACGGCTCGGGCCCGCGCAGCGACGCCAGCTCCGGGGCGGGGACGCTGCGCAGCGTGCCGTCCGGGTGGGTGGACACCTCCCGGGGGAACGTGAGCAGTCCTGCCCAGCCCGCCGCGTCGATCTCCCGGCGCGGCCTGGACTCCCAGGACCACCCCCACATCAGCACCCGACCCTCCTCCCGGAGCACGGCCGGGGCGTACCAGTCGCGGCCGTGGTCCACCCGGCCGCCGAGCCGGGGCGTGAAGGCGAGCCCGCCGCCGGAAACGGGGGCGAGCGTCCCGGTCAGGTACGCCACCGACCGCGGGTCGCCGTCGTGGAGCGAGAGCACAAGCACCCAGTCGCCGCCGTCCTCCTCCGCCCCCGTGGCGGGGAAGAGCTGCGGGCACTCCCACGCGGTCGCGGCCCGCGCATCCGCGCCCGCCCGAGCCGCCACCGGGTCGCCGCCGTCGAGCAGGACGCCCGCGAACCGCCACGCCTTCAGGTCCTCGCAGTCGTACAGCAGCACCGAGGGCGTGCCGTCCGTGTGCCCGGCGCCGACCAGCGCCCAGCGCCGCCCGCCGTGCCGGAAGACGAAAGGATCGCGGAAGACGGCCACGTCCAGCTCGTCCGGCGGTCCTTCCACCACCGGCGACGGCAGCTGCCGCCAGCGCACCAGCCGTTCGTCCGCCGTCTCGGCGTGCGCCAGACAGACGGTGCCGAGGTCGATGCCTGGCGGCGCGGCGACACCGGTGTAGACGGCGGTGGGCGTGCCGACGTCGTCCAGGACGCAGCCGGACCAGCAGCCGTCCGCGTCCGGCCCGCCGGGGATGGGCGCGAGTGCCACCGGGTGGTGGTGCCAGTGCACCAGGTCCGCGCTGCTGGCGTGGCCCCAGTGGATGTCGGCGTGCACGGGTGCGGCCGGGTTGTACTGGTAGAAGAGGTGGTAGCGGCCGCGCCACCGGAACGGTCCGTTGGGGTCGTTGAGCCAGCCGGACGGCGGCCTGAGGTGGCAGCGGGGGTCGTGGTCGTGCGGACGGGTCACCTGTTGACTCCTGCGGACGTGATGCCTTCGCGTAGCGGGCGCTGGCCGACGATGAAGACGAGCAGCGCGGGGATCATGGAGAGCACGACGCCCGCGAGGACCACGGAGATGCTGCCGGTGCCGAGGTTGCCCTGGAGCGAGACCAGGCCGAGCGGCATCGTGAAGTTCTCCGTGCTGGTCTCCAGGATCAGCGGGCGGAAGAACTCGTTCCAGTGGTAGTTGAAGGCGAGCACTCCGACGATGGCCAGGCCTGGAGCGGCCAGGGGCGCGTACACCGAGCGGAAGATCCGCCAGGGTCCGGCTCCGTCGATCAGGGCGGCCTCGCCCAGGTCCTTCGGCATGCCGAGGAAGTACTGCCGCATCAGGAAGGTGCCGAACGCGGTCGGCCAGGCCGGGATGATCAGGCCGAGCAGCGTGTCGGTCAGGGACATCTCCTTCAGCAGCAGGAACACCGGCACGATGGTGACCTGGACGGGGACCATCATGGTGGCGAGGACCAGGGCGAACAGCGGCCCCTTGAGGCGGAAGTCCAGCCGCGCGAAGGCGTATCCGGCAAACCCCGCGGTGATCATCTGGCCGCCGGCCACCAGCGCGGTGACCAGGGTGCTGTTGAGCGCGAGCAGCCAGACGTCGATCTGGTCGAAGACCTGCCGGTACGCCTCGCCGGTGGGGTCGGTGGGGATCGGCTGCGGCGGCAGGTCGAACGACTCGGCGGGCGCGCGCAGCGAGGTGGAGACCGTCCACAGGACGGGGCCGAGCGTCAGCAGCGCGGCCAGGCCGAGGCCCGCGATCCGGGCGGCGAGGCCGAGCCGCGCCCGGAACCGGGCGGACAGCCCCTGCGGTGGCGGCGCCGAGGTGGCGGGCGCCGGGGTCGTTCTGGTCGATGTCGTGCTCGTGCTCGTGGCGATCGTCATGGCGTCACCCGGATCACTGGTAGTGGACGAAGCGTCGGCTGAGCCGGAACTGCAGGGCGGTCACCGCGAGAATCAGCGCGAACAGCAGCACGCCGACGGCCGATGCCTCGCCGAACCGCAGCTGCTCGAAGGCGCTCTGGTAGATCACCATCACCACGGTGCGGGTCGCGTCGCCGGGACCGCCGTCGGTGAGCACGTACGGCTGCTCGAAGACCTGGAGGGCGTTGATGATGCCGACCACGGAGGCGACCAGCAGGGTGGGGCTGAGCAGCGGCAGGGTGATGTGCAGGTGCCGGCGCCAGCCGGTGGCGCCGTCCATCGCGGCGGCCTCGTGCATCTCTCGCGGGATGTTGTTGAGCCCGCCGATGAAGAGCAGCAGTGAGAAGCCGAACTGCTGCCACACGTAGACGAGCACGACGGCGGTCATCGCCCAGCTCTCGTCGGTCAGCCACGAGACGGGCGAGAGACCGATCTGCCCGAGGGCCCAGTTGATCACCCCGAAATCCTCGTTGAACAGGTACTTCATCACGACCGAGATCGACGCCGCGGAGAGCACGAGCGGGAAGAAGAACGCGGACCTGAACGCCGAGCGCAGCCAGTGCGGCAACCGCGCGTCGAGGGCGATCGCCAGGAGCAGGGCCAGCGAGATCTGCAACGCCACCGCGAAGACCATGAAGAGCAGCGTGTTGGCGAAGGAGACGATCACGGTGTCGTCGGTGAAGACCTCGCGGTAGTTGTCGCTGCCCGCGAACCGGGGCGGGTCGATCACGTTCCAGTGGAAGAAGCTCAGCGCCACCGAGCCGACGATCGGGACGACGGTGAAGACGAGGACGCCGATGACGGTGGGCGCCAGGAACGCCGCCGCCAGCAGGCGGGTGGCGCGGTCGCGGGTGGCGCGGCGGGCGCCGCGGTGCGGGCTGCCGGTCATAGGGTGCGCTCCATGGCTCGCTCCAGGTCCTCCTGCATGCCGCGCAGCGCCGGCCTGACGCTCCCCTGGCTGTCCAGCGCGAGGCTGGTGTGCCGGGTGAGCACCTGCTCGACCTCGTTCACCTGCGGCGGGGCGGGTATGGGACCGGTGTCGGGGAACCGGTCGAGGGTGTCGTAGAACGCCGGCCAGTTGGCGGGTCCCGTGGTCTCGTACCGGGCGGCGTTCAGCATGGAACGGCGTGCCGGGGTGGTCTGGTTGGCCTGGAAGAGCCCTTCGAGCACCTCGCTGCGGACCGAGTACTTGATGAACTCCCATGCCGCGTCCTGCTTCTGGGAGGTGCGCAGCAGCGCGTACCCGGCGGCGCCGAACTGGTGGCGCTGGGTGCGCCAGCGCGGGAAGTACCGCACGTCGAAGCCGTCGCGGGGCATGCCCGCCACGTTCAGCCCGCCCGCCCAGAAGCCGCCTGCCGGGGTGGCGCCGACGCCGCCGGTCGCGAAGACGCCAACCAGGTTGGTGCCGCTGCCGCCCTCGGGGCGGGAGCACAGTCCCTCGCGGATCAGGCCCGCGAGGTAGTCGTAGACCTCCTCGACGCGGTCGGCGGTGGCCTGCGGGGTGGTCCAGCGGTAGCCGCCGGCCCTGCCCCGGCGGGCGGCGGGCGGGTAGAACTCGTTCCAGAGCCAGTCACCGCCAGGCGCCTTGGACTCGGCGAGGATGTTGGTGCCGTTGACGAACAGCCAGGGCACGACGCCGCCCCACAGCCGGTTGGTCCAGAAGTACGGGGTGAAGCCGCCGCCGCTGGTGCGCTTCAGGTCCCGGAGCAGGCCGGTGAAGTCGTCCCTGGTCCAGTCGTCCGCCGGCAGCTCGCGCCCGGCGCGGCGTAGCACGCCCGTGTTGAGGTACATGTCGGCGGCGTTGAACTCGACGGGGAGCTGGTAGAGGCTCCCCTCGTACATCATCGACTCCACCAGCGCGGGATGGACGTCGGCGAAGTACTCACGCAGCTCGTCGGCGTCCCTGCGGACCCGGTCGTCGAGCGCCACGCCCAGGCGGTCGGCGAAGAGCTGGACACCCTCGGTGGCGCAGTAGACGACGTCGGGCGGGGTACCCGCGGCGACCTGGGTGAGGATCTTGGCAAAGAAGTCGGGCCAGTCGACGGCCTGCACCGCGAGCAGCCGGATCTCGATGTCGGGGTGCAGCCGCTGGAAGCCGTCGCGCAGCACCTGCTGGGCGGCGGGGTCGATGGCGGAGCCGAGCGTGGCGACGACCAGCGCGTCGCCGTCCCGGCCCGGGGTGTCCGCCCCGGTCAGCCGATCCCAGCTCGCGGCGATCCCGGCGGTCGCGGCGCCGGCCGCGCCGTAGCGCAGAATCGCCCGGCGCGGGACGCGGCCCGGGTGCCGGCGGCGTGTCGTGCTCATCGGCGCTCCTGTCGTCCGGAGGGCACACAAGGCCCCGAGTGACCTAACTCGTGTTAGGTCCGGAATCATCGAGCCGCGTCGGACCACTGTCAAGGGGCGGCACGCGGGGGGATTTCGCGCCGCCGGGAGGGTTGACCTTTAACGAGTTAGGTATACGGTCTGGCGGATATCGGCGCTCCCCAACGGAGGAGGACGGACTCCATGGACGCTCGACTCGATCCCCGACTCGACCCCGCCATCACCCGCAGGACCGTGCTGCGGGCCACCGCCGGTGCCGCCGCGCTCGGCGGTCTGGCCTCCGCCGGAGCGGCGAGCACGGCCAGGGGGCAGGACACGACCTACCGGGCGGTGTACCACTTCACCGTTCCCGACCAGTGGAAGAACGACCCGCAGCGGCCGGTCTTCCTCGACGGCACGTACCACTACTACTACCTCTACAACGCCGACTACACCGCGGGCGGCGTGGGCACGGCCTGGCGGCTGGCCACCAGCACCGACCTGGTGGGCTTCACCGGCGAGGGCATCGCCATCCCGAAGGACACCACGTCCAACGGCGACGTGTGGTCGGGCTCCGCCGTCGTGGACGCGGAGGACACCGCCGGCTTCGGCGCGGGCGCCGTCGTCGCGCTGGCCACCATGCAGCCCGTGGACGGCGCCAACACCCAGGCACAGTACCTGTGGTATTCCACCGATGGCGGCAGGTCCTTCACCAACCACGGCACCGACCCGGTGCTCGCCAACCCGGACGTCGTGGACTTCCGCGACCCCAAGGTCATCTGGGACGCCGACCGCGCCCGCTGGGTGATGACCCTTGCCGAGAACAACAAGATCGGCTTCTACGTCTCGCCGAACCTCCGCGAGTGGACCTACGTCAGCGGGTTCGTCAAGGACGGCATCGGCGTCCTCGAATGCCCCGATCTCTTCCGCATCCAGACCGCCGACGGCACCGCGAAGTGGGTGCTGGCCGCCAGCGCCAACGGCAAGGCATCCGGGCTGCCCAACACGTACGCGTACTGGACCGGAGAGTTCGACGGCGAGACCTTCGCCGCCGACGCGGCGGATCCGCAGTGGCTCGACCACGGCTTCGACTGGTACGCGGCGGTCACCTGGGAGCGTCATGGCGAAGGTGGTGCGGTCGATCCGGCGGTCCGCTACGCGCTGGGCTGGCTGAACAACTGGGACTACGCCAACACCACCCCCACCGTGGAGACGGACGGCTTCAACGGCACCGACTCGATCGTCCGCGAGATCACCCTCCACCGCCTGCCCTCCGGCACGTTCACCCTCCTCTCCCGCCCGGTCGCCGCCCTCGACGGCCGCGTCACGCGCATCGTGGATCTTGGCGATCTTCAGGTGGCCGCGGACACCACGCTCGCCCTGGACTACGCCGGTGTCGCCTACGAGCTGACCACCACCGTGAGTTGGGAACAGCTGGAAGGGGCGGGGCTGCAGCTGCGCACGTCGGCGGACGGCACCCGCCACGTCGACGTCGGCGTCCACCAGGACTACGGCTTCGTCAACCGCCGCTACACCACCAACCCGGACGCCTCGGGGAACTGGCAGGAGAGCCACACCCCGTTCGACCCGGCGGCCGGGCAGGTGCGGCTGCGCGTCCTGGTGGACCGCACCTCGGTCGAGGTCTTCTTCGACGACGGCCACTACGTCCACTCCCACGAGGTGTTCCCGCCGCCCGAGGACACCGGGATCGCGCTCTACACGCTGGGGGGCGCCGCCTCCTTCAGCGCGGTGACGATCCGCGAGTTCGGCTAGGTCCTGTCCTGTCGATCGATGGGGGCACCTCCCAGCCTCCCAGGCTGGGGGAGGATCAGCCCGCGGCTCCCCCAGGCCCTTGAGGGCCTGGGGAGGTCAATCGCAAGGCGGAGGATCGCAGCTCGTACGAATGGGGGCACCTCCCAGACGGAGTCTGGGGGACGTAGTCGCGCGATCCGACAACGCAGCGAGTGGCCGTAGCGTGGGAGTCCCCCGGACGGAGTCCGGGGGGAGTCGCGGGCCCGGCAAGATCGGCAGGACAGGGCCGAGCTGGGTGTCCGGCTGACGGACGCCTGTGACAGTGGGTCCTGGCTTTCTGTCGTAGGCGTTCGTAGGGGGTTTGGCCGGCTCAGATCAGGTCAGGAAGGGGGCGGTGGTGGTCGTGAAGCGGGCGGGGTCGTCGAGCCACGGAAAGTGCCCGGCACCTGGCTGGACGGTCAGCGTGGAGTGCGGGAAGAGCGCGGCGTACTCCGCCACCGCGGGCGGCGGGGCGGCCACGTCGACCTCCCCCGCCAGCAGGAACACCGGCGACCCGAAGCGGGCGAGCGCCGCGCGGGTGGCCGTCGGGTCGAAGGCGCCCTCGGCGCCGAAGACGGCCGCGGCCTCCTCGTTCTTCCGGCCCTCCTGCGCGGCCAGATGGGCCCGCGCCGCCTCGTCCCAACGGCCGTAGGAGAAGGGGGCGATGGCCTGCCAGGAGTCCTCGGTCGCCCGGCCGGCGACGATCTCGCCCAGGGCCGCGAACGCCGCGGCGAACCACGGTTCGTCCCGGCGGAGCTCCGCCGTCGCGCGCCTGGTCTCCCCGGGGACGGCGATGCCGACGGCCATGACGCTCGGCGTGATCAGCGCGAGCCGGCCGACGCGTTCCGGATGGCGCCCGACGTACGACGCGGCCAGGTTCGCGCCGGCGCAGTGCGCGAGCAGGTCCATCCGGTCGAGGCCGAGGTGCTCGCGCAGGGCCTCCACATCGTCGACGAGCCGGTCGCAGCGGTAGCTGGTGGGGTCGTCGGGGACGGCCGACCGGCCGGTCCCGCGCGGCTCCGGCACGACCAACCGCCGGTGCGCGGACAGGCCGCCGAGATCGCCGAGGTACGCGGTGTCCTGCATCGGCCCGCCGGCGAGGCAAACCAGCGGGGCGCCGTCGCCCGACACCTGGTAAGCGAGCGTGGTGCCGTCATGCGCGGCGAAGGTGGGCATGGGCCACGACCCTGTCAGCAACATACGGGCGCGGCAACCGAGTTCTCCGGCGACCGGCCGGTGGCCCCGCAGCGACGCGCGTGGGCATGGGCCACGACCCTGTCAGCAACATACGGGCGCGGCAACCGAGTTCTCCGGCGACCGGCCGGTGGCCCGGGCGGCGACGCGGCGGGCCGGCGCGTCGCCCGGGCTCGGGCGGGGGCCGGTCAGCCGGCGGCCTCGACGGATCCCAGGTCGAGGTCCGCGATCAGCACCGGGAGGCCGGTGGCGAGGGAGCGGTTGCCGGCGATGCCGACGGAGACCGCGCGGAGGCCGTCGACGACGTTCGCCGCCCGGCCGAGCGGGTCCTCGCCGACGCCGCGGAACAGCGCGCGGCCCAGTTCCGCGTCGCCGCCGCCGTGTCCGCCGGTGGCCTCGGGGATGGGGACCTCCCTGGCCGCCCCCCAGTGCGGCTGGAACAGCAGGCGCTCGACGGCCGGCCGCGCGCCCTCCGCCGCGCCGACGTCGCCCGTGGCACTCGGGTCGACGACGACCGGGCGGCCCTGGTCGGCCAGGACCGCGGAGCGCTCCACGACCTCCAGTTCGGCGCGGCCGGCCGTGCCGTTGATCGCCACCCGGTAACCCTCCCAGGGGCTGTGCGCGTTGAGCGCGTAGCTCATCGACGCGCCTCCGGTGTAGTCGACGACGAGGGAGAGGTTGTCCTCGATGGTGATGCCCTCGGTGAAGACGTCCTGGTCGCGGAGGTAGCCGTCGTGCTGTTCGGCCTCCAGGTAGAGCCGCCGGTTGACCTCGTCGGCACGGAGGTCCAGCAGGAAGGGGTCGGTGCCGGCCCCGGGCGCGCCGGTGCCCCGCGCGGGGCGCTCGCCCCGACCGTCGCGCGCGGCGTTCTCCGGTCCGTAGAAGCGCAGCCCGCCGGAGGCGTAGACCCGGCGCGGAACGTCGTCGATCCACCAGTTGACGAGGTCGAAGTGGTGCGACGCCTTGTGCACCAGCAGGCCGCCCGAGTTGGCCTTGTCGCGGTGCCAGCGGCGGAAGTAGTCCGCGCCGTGCTGGGTGTCGAGCACCCATTCGAAGTGCACGCTGGTGACCTGGCCCAGCGCGCCGGAGGCGACCACTTCGCGCAGCGCCGAGTTCCGTGGCGAATAGCGGTAGTTGAAGGTGACGACGACCTCCCGTCCGGACGTCGCCATGGCCTCGGTGATCCGCCGCGTCCCCTCGGCGTCGATCGTCAGCGGCTTCTCGACGATCACGTCCGCGCCCGCGAGCAGCGCCCGCGCGACGACCTCGGCGTGGGTGTGGTCGGGCGAGGTGACGATGACCCGGTCGACGGAGCATTCGTCGATCATGCGCTCGATCTCGCCGGCCCTGTACCGAGCCGGGACCTCCTCCTCGGTCACGCCGAGGTCGCGCAGCGACTCGGCGTGGAAGTCCAGGCGGCCGGGGTTCGGGTCGAGCAGCGCGACGAGGTCCGTCACGTCGCGGTGGTCACGGACGAGGGCGCTCAGATAGCTGCGCGCCCGGCTGCCGGTGCCGACCAGGGCGTAGCGCGTGCGCCGGCCTCCCGTCGGATCCGTCGAAGTCGGCATGGTGGTGCTGATCCCTTCGCAACGATCGCAGGTGGGGGCGCACGAGGCGGCCCGCGCCCACCCTACGAGGAGCGCACCCCAGATGGAAAGCGCTTTCCATCGGTGATCGCGTCCACACCCGACATGCGGGAGCGGCGGCGCCACAACTCCCGGGACCCCTGCGACTCCTGCGACGGCGGCCGTACTTACGGAATCCTCACACAGTCATGCGCATGCTCCTCTGGGAACATGCGAAAACATGTCCACGCATCAACGACGTGTTACAAGGATTCGGGAGACGCGTCCCGAGGTCGAGGAGGAGACGTCCGTGCAGCAGCGAGGACGGATTGCGAGAGGCGAAGGCGACGCCTTCAACCCACGCCGAAGGACGGTGCTGGTCGGCGCGTTAGCCGTGGGCGCGCCGCTCGTCGCGTCGGGCCGGGCGGCAGCGGCCGAACCGACCGCGACCGGGACCGCGGCGTCGGCCGCGACGTCGACCGCGGAGACACCTGTCTACCGGTCGCGCCCGGACATCGCGCCCCCGGTGTTGACCACCACGTGCACCGGCCGGGAGAGCGACGGGCTGCTGCTGGTGACGCCGAGCGGCGGGATCGGCGGCGGCCCGGGGGGCGGCGACTCCGGCGGCGAGGACGAGCCACCGCCGCAGGAGGAACGCCCCCGGGGCGCGGCCATGTACGACAACGACGGCGAGTTGGTGTGGTGGCACGCCGGACCGCATAACGTCCTGACCACCGTCACCTTCCGCGGCAGGCCGGCGCTGAGCATGTTCACGGAAGAACGCGGCGTCGTGCTGGACCAGTCGTACCAGGAGATCGCCTCCTTCTCGATCGTCGGCCACAAGGCCGACTCGCACGACTTCGCGATCAGCCCGGACGGCTCCCGGGTGCTCCTCATCTCCTACGAGGGCGTCCCGTACGACCTGAGCCCGTACGGGGGGCCGGTCGACGGGACGGTCGTCACCTCGATCATCCAGGAGCAGGACGCGGAGACCGGCGAGGTCACCTGGGAGTGGGACGCCCTCGACCACATCCCGGTGGACGAGACGCACCAGCCGCTCGACGCACCCGTCGTGCACTTCAGCCACACGAACTCGGTGATGTACGACACCGACGGCACCATCGTGATGAGTGCCAAGGAGACCAGCACCATCTACAAGATCGACCCGTCCAGCGGCGAGATCATCTGGCGGTTCGGCGGTAAGAACAGCGATTTCGCGTTCGCCGACCCCGAGAGCATGCCCAGCAGCCAACACGACGCCCTGCGCCTGCCTGACGGACGCCTGTCGGTGTTCGACAACGGCAACCAGCGCAACCCGCGGCAGTCGCGCGGCGCGGTGTGGACCCTCGACGAGACGGCCATGACCGCCACGCTGGTCGAGGACCTCCAGCCGGACGAGCCCGTGTTCACGCCGAACTCGGGCAGCAACCACATGACGGAGTCGGGCAACCACCTGGTCTCCTACGGCCTGGCCTCGCAGATGGTGGAGTTCCAGGACGGCGAGCCGGTGTTCACCGGCGTCTTCGAGGAGGGGACGCTGACCTACCGGGCGCGTCGCGCCGACTGGAAGGGCATGCCCGACGCGCCGCCCGACGTCGCCTGGACCGAACCGGACGCCGCCGGCCGGCGCACCTTCTACATGAGCTGGAACGGCGCGACCGAGGTGCACCGCTGGTGCGTCGAGGCACGCGTCCCGCTGCTGGGCTACGTCCCGGTCGGCGGCGCCCGCAGGTCCGGTTTCGAGACCGTGGCCACGGTGAACGCACCGAGCCGGGCGACCAAGTACCGCGTCAGGGCCCTGGACCGGCGCGGCCATGTCATCGGCACTCGGGAGATCACCGAGGAGAACACGCCCACCCTGCCCGACTGAGCCCTGCGCTCCCCCGACGCGCCCGCCCTGCGGCGCGTCCCGGCGGCCGCGGTCCTTTCAGTGACCGCGGCCGCCGCGTGTTCTCCGCCCACCTCGTGGCATTCGGGCCGTCGGCCCCTCGTCGATATCTGAGAGATTCCTGAGAAGATGATGAACAGGCGCGGCTCTTAACCAATCTCTCATTCCCTCGTGCGCAAGCTCTTCCCGGAACAGACGAACAGCTCTGTTAACACGGCGACATCTCCCGGAAATACCCGGAATGCCGCTCGGGGAAGAAGGGATATCTCCATGCAGCAACGAGGAACGACGGCACGAGCCGGGAGCGGCGGCCCGCGCCGGCGTGCGGTGCTGGCCGGCGCCTTAGCGGTCGGCGCGCCGCTCGTCGCGCCCCTCCCAGCCGTCGCGGCACAGGCCGCGGCCGGGCCGGCGGCCGGTCGGGCCCTCCACGGAACGCGTTCCGCCGCCCAGGCGCCGGCCCTCACGACGACGAGGACCGGGCGGGAGGGCGGCGGTCTCCTGCTGACCACGCCCTTCGAGGGCATCGTGATCCAGCCCACGGCGGCGGGCGGCTACCGGATCCTGGAGGACGAGGTCGGCTTCCGCGGTGCGGCCATCTACGACAACGACGGCGAACTCGTATGGCGGGCCGAGGGTGACTACATGGCACTCGCGCCCCTGACCTTCCGGGGCAGGCCGGCGCTGAGCGTCTACTCCAGCGGCAGGTTCGTCGTGCTGGATTCCTCCTACACCCAGATCGCCTCCTTCACCATGGACGGTCACCTGACCGACATGCACGACTTCGTGATGAGCCCGGACGGGTCCCGGGTGCTGCTGCTGGCGTACGCGGAGCAGAGCGTGGATCTGAGCGGCCAGGGCGGACCGGCCGAGGCGATGGTGACCGGAGCACTGCTCCAGGAACAGGACGTGGCCACCGGCCGGGTCACCTTCGAATGGAACTCCTTCGACCACATACCCCTCAGCGAGTCGGAAGTGGATCTGGACGGGCAGTTCGCGGACTATCTCCACGTCAACTCGCTGGCCTATGACGCCGACGGCACCCTTCTGATGAGCGGCCGCCACACCTGCACCGTCTACAAGATCGACCGGTCCAGCGGTGAGATCGTCTGGCGTTTCGGCGGACGGCGCAGCGACTTCGCCTTCGCCGACGCCGCCGACATGCCGAGCTTCCAGCACGACGCCCGGCGACTGTCGGACGGGCGGCTCTCGCTCTTCGACAACGGCAACAGTCGCGATCCGCAGTATTCGCGCGGCGCGGTCTACACCCTCGACGAGCGACGCATGACCGCCCGGCTGGACGAGGACCTCCAGCCCGCCGAACCCCTTTTCGGCGAGGCCATGGGCAGCAACCAGGAGACGCCGGACGGCAGCCGTCTCGTCTCCTACGGCACCTCCTCGGCGATGGTGGAGTTCCGCGACGACGAGCCCGTGTTCACCGCCTCCTTCGAGGAGGGGACCATCACCTACCGAACGATCCGCGCCGACTGGAAGGGCATGCCGGCAACGCCACCCGACGTCGCCTGGACCGAGCCCGACGCCGCTGGCCGGCGCACCTTCCACCTGAGCTGGAACGGCGCCACCGAGGTCCGACACTGGCGCATCGAGGCCCGTGTGCCGCGCCGGGGCTTCGTGCCGCTCGAGACGGTCCGCAGAGCCGGCTTCGAGACCACCGCCACCGTCCGGGCACCCCGGGACGCCGCCGCCTTCCGCATCAGGGCCCTCGACCGGCGCGGCCACGTCCTCGCCACCCGCGAGGTGACCGTGGAGGAGTCCGCCGCCTCCTGACGAGGCCCCGAGCACCCGCTCCGTCGCCTCGTCCGCGTCCGCCGCCCCGGACCGCGGGCGAGGCGCCGGCGCGCCCCGGCCGGCGCTCGTCCGGAACCCAGCCCGACACCGTAAGAACGCGCGGTGCGGGCTTCGTTGATCCCTGTCCGGGTGGCCGGACAGTGGTGCAGACCTGTTGACCCGTGCCGGGCTTCGCCTTACCGTCACAACGACCTCAGCTCCAATTCCCCCACCGCCGGGGCCGTCACGCACCCGGCGTTCTGGAGAGGACGGCCATGTCGCCACGTCACCCCCACGTTCCGGGCCGGACCGGCCGCCACGGATCCCGCCGCGGACGCGCCCTCGCCTGGGCCGGCGGCCTGACGGCCCTGTGCGCGGCCGTCGCGGGCCTCGTCTCGGCCTCCACGACCCAGGCCGCGGCGGCCACACCGTTCGACGACCACGGCCGTCTCGAGGTCTGCGGCACCACGCTGTGCGGCGAGGACGGGCAGCCGGTGCAGCTTCGCGGGATGAGCACCCACGGCACCCAGTGGTTCGAGCACTGTGTGACCGACGAGTCCCTGGACGTGCTGGCCGACGACTGGGGCGCGGACGTGCTGCGGGTGTCGACGTACGTCCAGGAGGAGGGCTACGAGACGGACCCCGAGTACTTCACCGACCTGGCCAGCCGCATCATCGACCAGGCGACCGCGCGCGGTATGTACGTCATCGTGGACTGGCACATGCTCGACCCCGGCGACCCGAACGCCAACACGGACCTGGCCACCGACTTCTTCACCGAGATCACCGCCCGGCACGGCGACCAGGACAACCTGATCTACGAGATCGCCAACGAGCCCAACGGCGTGAGCTGGCAGTCGATCAAGGACTACGCGGAGGAGATGATCCCGGTGGTCCGCGCCGGCGACCCCGACGCGGTCGTCCTGGTGGGCACCCCGGGCTGGTCCTCGCTCGGCGTCTCCGACGGCTCGGACGAGTCCGAGATCGTCGCCAACCCGGTGGACGCCGAGAACGTCATGTACACCTTCCACTTCTACGCGGCCTCCCACCAGGACGAGTACCTGAACACCCTCTCCCGGGCGGCGGACCAGCTCCCGATGTTCGTGACGGAGTTCGGCACCCAGGAGTACACCGGCGACGGCCCCAACGACTTCGCCAGCGCGCAGCGCTATCTCGACCTGCTGGCCGAGAAGAACATCAGCTGGACCAACTGGAACTTCTCCGACGACTTCCGCAGCGGCGCGGTCTTCCAGCCCGACACCTGCTCCTCCGGGCAGTGGGCGGACCCGGGCGCCCTGAAGGAGGCCGGCACCTGGATCCGGGACCAGATCGCCTGACACGGACCTCCGCCGCCACCGGCCCCGCCCCTTACCGGACCACGCAGCCCGTCAGGCCAGGAGGACGCGGCATGACCAGTCATGACGACGGCGCGACCGGCCGTCCCGGACCGGGCAGGGCGCTCGCCGGCCGGCGGGGGTTCCTCAGGGGAGCGGTGGCGGGTGCCGTCGGCGGCGGCCTCGCCCTGCACGCCCCTGGCCTCGCCTCGGCGGCCACCGGCGGAGGCGGCCCGGGGACGCGTGCGGTGGAGGTGACGAAGCTCGCCGACCTCACCGGACCCGGCCTGACCACCCGGTTCCGGATGGAGGCGACGGACCTCGGCATTCCCGTGCGCACGCCCGACGGCCGACTGCTGTTCGTCTTCGGCGACACCTTCGAGGGCGCCGCGGTCGGCGCCGGCTGGTGGCGTTCGCCGGTGGGCCTCTACTCGACCACCACCGACCTCAACGCCGGCGTCACCTGGTCCGGCGCGGTGGGCGGGGCCGCGGCCGAGCAGTTCTGGTTCTACGAGCACGACAACCCGGAGTTCTCCACCGTGCTGCCCTCCGACGTGATCACCATCGGCGGCACCGTCTACCTGCACGTCATGGTGAACAAGGGCCTGGGCAACGTGGTCTGGACCGAGATCTGGCGCTCCGACGACTCCGGCGCCAGCTGGACGCACACCGGCGCGAAGTTCCCGTCCGACCTGCACGGCGGCATGTTCCAGCTGTTCGGCTGGGGCGAGGGCAACGACGGCTTCGTGTACGTCTACTCGACCGGGTTCCAGCGGGACAAGCCGATCATCCTGCACCGGGTGCGCTCCGACCGGCTGACCGACCTCGCCGCATACGAGCCGTGGGGCTATCGCGACGGAGTGTGGGCCTGGGGCAACCCGCCGACCCCCGTCCTGGAGGGCCGGTTCGGGGAGCTGTGCCTGCGGCCGTTGGGCGGCAAGTGGGTCCTGACCTGGTTCAACGAGGGTGACTACCGCATCGACGGCATCATCATGGACACCCCCACCTCGAACCTGTACACCGCCCATCGGCAGACGCTGATCCACGGCGGGGCGTGGGGTCAGGAGGACGATGCGCACGTCGCCCAGCTCTACGGGGGCTACGTCATCCCCGGGTCCACGCTGTCCGACCTGCACCTCTCGGTCAGCCAGTGGAACACCGCGGAGGGCTGGCCCTACCGCGTGATGCAGCACCGTGTTCGAAACTTCGGATGATCCCTATTCGAAAGAAACTCCTTCCGACAGGTAGCGACAAGAAATAACATGAGCGCGCACCCCGGCACTGTCCGGGGTGAGCACGTTCCGTGATCCTGCGAGGATGGAGGTACCTCGGAACCATGGGTCTTCCCCAACCACGAGGACGACTCGCGGCGCTGGCCGTCGCGTTCGTCTGCGCGATGGCTGTCGCCGCGCCGGCGGCGTCCGCGACGTCCGCGGACGTCGCCAGCGATGTGGTGGCCGCGCCACCGGGTGACAATCTGGCGCTGACACCGCCGATGGGCTTCAACAACTGGAACTCCACGCACTGCCGCCCCGAGTTCAACGAGGAGATGGTCAGGGGCATCGCCGACCTCTTCGTCGAGTCGGGACTCAAGGACGCCGGGTACGAGTACGTCAACCTGGACGACTGCTGGGCCCTGCCCGAGCGCGACGAGAACGGCAAGCTGGTCGTCGACTCCGAGCGCTTCCCCAGCGGGCTCGAGGCCCTGGGCGAGTACATCCACTCCAAGGGGCTGAAGTTCGGCATCTACACCAGCGCCGGCACCAAGACCTGCAACACGGCCGGCTTCCCCGGCGCGCTGGGGTACGAGTACAGCGACGCCCAGCAGTTCGCCGACTGGGGCGTCGACTACCTCAAGTACGACAACTGCAACAACCAGGGCGTGGACGCCATCGAGCGCTACACCACCATGCGTGACGCGCTCGTCGCCACCGGGCGCGACATCGTCTACAGCATCTGTGAGTGGGGCCAGAACGATCCCTGGACCTGGGCCGAGGACGTCGGCCACCTGTGGCGCACGACGGGCGACATCAGCGACAACTGGTCCAGCATGATGTCGATCTTCAAGGAGAACGTGCAGCTCGCGGAGTACGCGGGCCCGGGCCACTGGAACGACCCGGACATGCTGGAGGTCGGCAACGGCGGCATGACGGACGCCGAGTACCGCAGCCACTTCAGCCTGTGGGCGATGATGGCCGCGCCGCTGCTCATCGGCTCGGACCTGCGCACGGCCACCGAGGAGACCTTCGAGATCCTCGGCAACACCGAGGTCATCGCCGTCGACCAGGACCCGCTCGGCAGCCAGGCCACGGTGGTCTCCTCGGAGAACGGCGCCTGGGTGCTCAGCAAGGAGATGGCGGACGGCAGCCGCGCGGTCGCGCTCTTCAACGAGTCGGAGACCGCGCAGCACATCGGGACCACCGCCGAGGCGGTCGGGCTGCCGAGTGCGTCCGGATACGAGATGCGTGACCTGTGGGAGCACAAGAACTACCAGACCGCGGGCACCATCTCCGCCACCGTTCCCGCCCACGGCATCGAGGTCTACCAGGTGTCGCCCGACGGCGACTGGGCCCAGTACCCGTCGGCCGTCGAGGTCGGCGCCACCAGTGCCCAGAGCGAGGCGGGCACGACGGCGGAGGTGACCACCACCGCCACCAACCTCGGCCGTTCCCCGGCGAAGTCCGTCGCCGTGGACCTCACCGGCCCTGAGGGCTGGACGATCGAGGCTGCCTCGCCCACGACCGCCACCGCCCTGAAGACCGACGCGTCGCTGACCACCGACTGGACCGTGGAGATCCCACCGGACACCCCGGGCGGGACCTACGACCTCACCGTCACCGCCGACTACCGCTCCCCACGCCACGAACCACAGCACGGGGAGCTGACCGTCGCCGCACAGGTCCTCGTGCCACCCGACGAAGGCACCTCGTACGTCAGCGACATGGCGTGGGTGACCGAGTCGAACGGCCACGGACCGGTCGAACGGGACACCAACGTGGGCGACTCCGGCGCGGGAGACGGCCAGCCGATCGCCATCGAGGGCACGACCTACGAGAAGGGCCTGGGCACGCACGCGCCCAGCCGCGTCGAGGTCTACACCGCCGGCCGGTGCGACACGTTCTCCGCGCAGGTCGGCATCGACGACTCGGCCGCGACCGGCGGGCCGAGGCGCGGCAGCGTCACCTTCGAGGTATGGGCCGACGGGACCCAGGTCGCCGCCACCGACCTGCTCACCGGCTCCGACGCGGCCCAGTCCCTCACGGCCGACGTGAGCGGCGCCAGCTTCGTCGAGTTGGTCGTCACCGACGGTGGCGACAACAAGAACTCCGACCACGCCGACTGGGCGGACGCCACCCTCACCTGCACCGCCTGAGCACCACCACACCACCGCACGCACGGGCGCGGGCCCCGCACCAGCGGGCCCGCGCCCTCATCGCTGCCCTCCCCCGGCGGAGGGAGGGGCGTCAGCCCGCGAGCGGATGTCGCGCGCCCGGGATCGCGCGAACGTCGGGAGCGTGACCCGCACCCCACCGGCGCCGAGCGCTCCCCGTTCCGAACTCCCGCCCCACGCACCGCTTCCCGACCGCCGCCCAGTCCGGCCCGCGGCCCGGGTCCCAGTCCGGCGCACCGGATACGCGACGCTGTGCTGGGCGCTGGCCCATGGCGGCTTCGGGCTGGTCTGCGCACTGACCGGCACCCCCGTCTTCTTCCGCGGTCCGGACCCCGGACCGGTGGGCCTGAACTGGTTCGTCGTGGCCGTGGCCGTGCTCGCCACCGCGGCCACCGGCGCTGCCCTGGCCGCCACCAGGACCCGGCCCCCGCCCGCCCTGCGGGCCGTGCTGTGGTCGGCCTGCGGGCTGTCCGCGGTCTCCGCGTTCGGGCTGCTGATGGACCTGGTCACCCTCGTGTTCGGCCAGCGGGTGGACAGCGCGGCCGGCGCCGTCAACCACACGCTCGGCGCGCTCGGCGTCGTCCTGCTCACCGCGACCGCCCGGGCCTCGAGGCCCGCCGGCGATCGAGCGCGGACGGCGGATCCGGCCCGCCCGGCGACCGTGCCGGCGCCCCGCCGGGTCCGCCTCGCCGTTCACGCCGGAACCGCGGCGTTCCTGCCGTATGCGGCGATGAAGCTCATCTGGGCGTTCGGCGGGACGTTCGCCGGGATGAGCGGCGCCGAGATGACGGCGACGTCCCGGCGCAACGGCGCCTCAGGGCTGTGGCTCACCCTGGAGTCCTGGGGTCTGGACCCCACGGTGCTGCTGGCCGCCGTGGGCGTTCTGGTGGCCCACGCCCTGGTGTGGCCCTGGGGCCAGGTCGTCCCGCGCTGGGTCCCCGCGCTCCGCGGCCGGCGGGTGCCGCGCTGGCTGCCGCTCGCCCCGGCGCTCGTCGGGGCGGCGACACTCGCGCCGTACGGCACGCTCGGCGTCGGCTACCTCGCCCTGGGCAGCGCCGGGATGGTGACCGTCCCCCGCGGCGACTTCGCCACCCGCGCCGACGCCCTGCTCGTCAGCTGGATCGGGATCGGCGCGTTCGCCTGCTACGGCGTCGGGCTCCTCGTCGCCGCCCGCTCCTACTGGCTCCGCACCCGCCCGATGACCGCTGGTCGGGCACCCTCTTGACGGGTCCGAGCAAGGCGACCTAGCGTCGCGCGATGCCGTCACACACCGAACCATCACCGCACGCCACGCCCCCTGTTGCCGCCACCGCCCCCGACGCCCCGCTGCGGGTGACCGTCTGGGGCGAGGGCCGCCACGAACAACGGGACGCGAACGTCGCCGAGTTGTACCCGGACGGGATGCACAACGCCGTCGCCGACGGCGTCACAGAACACCTCGGCGCCGGGATCGCCGTCCGCACCGCGACCCTGGACGAGCCGGACCACGGTCTGACCGAGGCCGTGCTGGCCGAGACGGACGTCCTCACCTGGTGGGGCCACGTCGCGCACGGCGAGGTGTCCGACGAGGTGGTGGACCGCGTCCACCGGCACGTGCTCGCCGGTATGGGACTCATCGTGCTGCATTCGGGACACTTCTCGAAGATCTTCGTCCGGCTGATGGGCACCACCTGCACGCTGCGCTGGCGGAACGAGCGGGACCGCGAGCTGGTCTGGACGGTCAACCCGACGCATCCCATAGCGGCCGGCGTGCCGCACCCCATCGTCATCGACGAGCAGGAGATGTACGGGGAGTTCTTCGACATCCCCGCGCCCGACGAGCTGGTGTTCGTCAGCTCGTTCACGGGCGGCGAGGTGTTCCGCAGCGGCTGCACCTTCCGGCGGGGCAACGGGAAGGTCTTCTACTTCAGCCCCGGCGACCAGGACTACCCCGTCTACCACCACCCCGACGTGCGCCGCGTCATCGCCAACGCGGTCACCTGGGCGGCGCCGTCCGGGGAGCGGGCGCTTCCCTCCATCGCCCGCAGCGACGCCGGCTGGTTCGAGAACACGGGGTCGGCGTCGTGACGGGGCAAGCCTTCGCGACCGTGCCGGCGGACGGCCGGCCGCTGCGGATGCTCGTGGTCGGCGCCGGCCCGATGGGCCGGGCATGGCTGCGGGCCGTGACGGCCTCCTCCGAGGCCACCCTCGCCGGCGTCGTCGACCTCGACCCCGTGGCGGCGCGGGCCGCCGTCGCGGAGGAGGGTGTCCCCGACCTGCCCACCGGCACCGACCTGGCGGCCGTGGTCGCGGCCACCGAGCCAGACGCCGTGATCGACGTGACCGTGCCCGCCGCCCACCTGCCCGTCACCCTCCAGGCGTTCGATCTGGGCCTGCCGGTGCTCGGGGAGAAGCCGGTGGCCGCGACCCTGCCGGAGGCGCTGCGCCTGGTCGCCGCCACCGAGTTGTCGGGGCGGCTGTTCATGGTCAGCCAGTCCCGCCGCTACAACCGGCAGCTGGCCCATTTCCGGCGGCTGGCCGGCCGACTCGGCGCGCTCGGCGTCCTCACCACGGAGTTCTTCAGGGGGCCGCGCTTCGGCGGCTTCCGCGACGCCATGGCGCACCCGCTGCTCCTCGACATGGCGATCCACCCCTTCGACAGCGCCCGGTACCTCCTGGACGCGGAGCCGGTCTCCGTCTACTGCCAGGAGTACAACCCCTCGTGGAGTTGGTACGCGGGCGGCGCGGCCACCACCGCGATCTTCGAGTTCGCCGGCGGGATCCGCTACGTCTACACGGGCAGCTGGTGCAGCCCCGGTCTGGAGACCTCCTGGAACGGGTCCTGGCGGCTCAGCGGCGAGCACGGCACCGCCCGCTGGTCGGGCGACGACCGCGCCCATCTGGAGACGACCGACGTGCCCGAATCCCGTCTCCCGTGTGCCCGAGTCCGGTGTGCGCGACGCCGACGTGGTCGGGACCGACGTGCCCGAGACGGACCCGACGCCGGAGCTTCCGGAGGAGCTTCGGGAGCCGCGCCGCGGGGAGGGCATCGACGGCTCACTGTCCGAGTTCGCCCACGCCCTGCGCACCGGAACCGTGCCCATGGGAGAGGTGCACGCGAACGTGATGAGCCTGGCCATGGTCGAGGCGGCGGTCCTGTCCGCCACCGCCGACCGGCGGGTCCTCCTGGACGACGTGCTGGAGGCCGCCCACCGCGAGGCCGTCGCCACGGCCGGGGAAGCCGTCGGCGCGCGCCTGCGCCGCTGGTCCTCCGTCCGCGACGCGCTCACCCCGCTCCGCCGGAAAACAGCGGGCGACGCGTGCGCCACGGATTGACAGTGATCAACCCATGTGGTGCCTTGTGGACTCCCCCCACGGACACCAATGGAGGTTGCCATGGACCGCCGTTCCCGAAACGAGGCCTCCGACGGCGCACGCATCCTGCCCCTGCCCCTGCTCACCCCGCACCGGGGCGGCCGGTCGGCGCTGACCTGCCGCTACCGCTGTGGTGACGCGTGTGGTCACCCGGCGCCGAACACCTCGGACAACCCCTACCTCGGCGAGCTGATAGCCGACGCGATATCCCGCCGCTCGGTGCTGCGCGCCGGCGCCGTGGTGTCCGTGGCCGCCGGGACGGCCGTGGTCCCGGCGGCGTCGGCCCGGGCCGCGTCGGTGGCCCCGACGCGGGACGGCGGCGGCCGGGAGCCGCGCGGACTGGTCTTCGAATCCGTGCCGGAGAGCACCGCCGACGCCGTCGCCGTGCCGCCCGGCTACCGGCAGCACGTGGTGATCCGCTGGGGCGACCCGGTGCTGGCCGGCGCCCCCGACTTCGCCCCGCACCGGCAGACCGCGGCGGCCCAGGCCGCGCAGTTCGGCTTCAACTGCGATTTCCTGGCCCTCTTCGACGTGCCGGGGGAACGCCACCGCCGGGTCCTGGTCGCCAACCACGAGTACACCAACGAGGAGCTGATGTTCCTCGGCTACGATCCGGACCACCCGACCCGTGAACAGGTGGAGATCGCCTGGGCCGCGCACGGCATGTCCGTGGTGGTGCTGGACGAGGACCGCCGTTCCGGCGCCCTGACGCCGGTCGTCCCGCACTCGCTGAACCGGCGCGTCACCGCCACCACCCCGTTCGAGATCACCGGCCCGGCGGCCGGCAGCGAACTGCTGCGGACCTCGGCCGACCCCACGGGCACCGTGTCCCTGGGCACGATCAACAACTGCGCCGGCGGCGTGACCCCGTGGGGCACCGTGCTGTCCGGCGAGGAGAACTTCAACCAGTACTTCGCGGGCCTGGAGTCGGTCACCGACCCGGCCACCCGGGAGCGGCTGCTGCGCTACGGCTTCGAGGAGGGCGAGACCGACCGCAAATGGGAGCGCTTCGATCCCCGCTTCGACCTCGCCCAGGAGCCCAACGAGCCGAACCGGCTCGGCTGGATCGTCGAGATCGACCCGTTGGACCCGGAGGCCAGGCCGCGCAAGCTGACGGCGCTCGGTCGGTTCAAGCACGAGGGCGGCGGACCGCAGGTGACGCCCGACGGCCGGGTGGCCGTCTACCTGGGCGACGACGAGCGCTTCGACTACTTCTACAAGTACGTCTCCCGGGACCGCATCCGGCATGACAGCGGCACCAGCCGGCAGGCCCGGCGGCACAACCGCGGCCTGCTGGAGCACGGCACCCTCTACGTCGCCCGGTTCACCGGGAACAGCCCCGCCGAGGAGATCGACGGCACCGGCGCGCTGCCCGCCGACGGCGCCTTCGACGGCACCGGCGAGTGGATTCCGCTGGCCAGCGGCGACCGGTCCTTCGTGGACGGGATGACCGCGGAGGAGGTCTACGTCTTCACGCGGCTGGCCGCCGACGCGGTGGGCGCGACCAAGATGGACCGGCCTGAGGATGTCCAGCCTCACCCGACCACCGGCACCGTCTACGTCCCGCTGACCAACAACACCGAGCGCGGCCTGGCCGGCGAGGCGGGCCCGGACGAGGTCAACCCGCGCAACGAGAACAAGCACGGCCAGGTCCTGGAGCTCCTGGAACACCGCGGCGACGGGGCCGCGACGCGCTTCACCTGGCGGCTGTTCCTGGTCTGCGGCGACCCGGAGGATGCTGACTCGTACTACGCCGGCTTCCCCAAGGACCAGGTCAGCCCGATCTCCTGCCCGGACAACGTGGCCTTCGACCCGCACGGAAACCTGTGGCTCTCCACCGACGGCAACGCCCTGGGCTTCAACGACGGCCTGTTCGGCGTCGCGCTGGACGGCCCGTGCCGCGGCAACGTCAAGCAGTTCCTCACCGTGCCCCTCGGCGCGGAGACCTGCGGCCCGATCGTCGAGGAACGCCGGGTTCTGGTGGCCGTGCAGCATCCGGGCGAGGTCGACGGGGCCAGCGCGGACGCGCCGGCGTCGCACTGGCCCGACGGAGGCAGCCACCTCGCCCGCCCCTCGGTGGTCACCGTGACCCGGGAGGACGGCGGCCCCATCGGCGAGTGCTGAGCCGCGGCGCCGCCGGACCGCGGCTCGCGTGGCGGGACCCGGGCCGGAGTGCTGTCCTGGAACCCAGGACGGCCGAACCGGCCGAACCGGCCGAGACGCCCGAGCCGGCCAGAGAGGCGGTGGCGCCGTGGAGCGACCCGTGGTGGTGGGCGTGGACGGTTCGGACTCCAGCCTGCGGGCGGTCGACTGGGCCGTGGACGAGGCCGCCCACCACGGGCGTGGCCTGCGGATCATCTACGCCTCGCTGTGGGAGCGGTACGAGGGCATGACCCCGGCCGTGGGCCTCGACCGTCCGGCGGCGCAGATCCTGGCCCGCGAGGTGCTCGCCGCGGCCGAGCGGCGCGCCGCCGCCCGCCGGCCCGGCGTGGCCCTGTCCCAGGACGTACTGGCGGCGGCGCCCGTCGAGGCGCTGCTGAGCGAGGGACGCAGCGCCTTCGCGCTCGTCGTCGGGTGCCGCGGCCGGGGCCCGCTGGCCGCGGCGACGCTGGGCTCCGTCGCCCTGGGCGTGGCGGGACGCGCCGGCTGCCCGACCGTCGTGGTCCGCGGCTCCGCCCCCGCCGCCCACGGCGCGTGGGCGCGCGTCGCGCTCGGCCTGGCCGGCACGCCGCAGGGCGCGGCGGCCGTCGACTTCGCCTTCGGGGAGGCGGCGGCCCGCGGCTGCGAGCTGAACGCCGTGCACGCCTGGCGACGCTCCGGCACCGGCGGCGACAGCGTGGTCGGGGACGACGCGCCCGGCGCCGCGGAGACCCTGGTCAGCGCGGTGCTGGAACGGGCGACCGCCGTCCACTCCGAGGTGCCCGCGCGTTCGGAGGTGGTCGAGGGCTCACCCCGGCAGGCGCTGCTGGACGCGGCGGAGTCCGCCGACCTCCTGGTGCTGGGCGCGCACCGGCGGCACGACGGCACCGGGATCCAGCTCGGCCTGGTGAGTCATCCGGTGCTGCACCACGCGGCCTGTCCGGTCGCCGTCGTGCCCCAGCCGTGAGCGGCCACCGTGACGCGGGCCCAGGACTCGCGCTCGTGGCCGGCCCGGTCAGGCCGCGCGCTCCAGCTCCTCGGGCTCGACGCGGTGTGCCAACGGCGCTCCGGCCAGGAGCCGTTCCAGCTCGTGCACGGCGGTGAGCCCGAGCCGACGCAGTTCGTTGCCGTGGGAGCCGGCGATATGCGGGGTGAGGACGACATGCGGCAGGTCGTAGAGCGGGGAGTCGCCCGGCAGCGGCTCCGGCTCGGTGACGTCGAGCACCGCCCCCAGCCGCCCGCTGACCAGCTCCGCGGTCAGCGCCTCGGTCTCCACCAGGCTGCCGCGGGCGGTGTTGATCAGCACCGCGCCGTCCGGCATCAGCGCGAGCCGGGCCGCGTCCAGCAGATGCCGGGTCTCGCCGGTGGCCGGGGCGTGCACGGTCACGATGTCGCTGCCGGCGAGCAGCTGGTCGAGGCCCGCCGTACGCACGCCGAGCCGCCGGGCCTCGTCGGGGTCCAGGTACGGGTCGTGCAGTGTGACCTCGAAGTCGAAGGAGCGCAGCAACTCGACGACGCGCCGGCCGATCCGGGACGCGCCGATGACGCCGACGCGCCGGCCCATGTTGCCCACCTGGCGGTGCACCTCGCCGAGCGTGAACCCGCGCTGCGCGCGGTAGCTCTCGCGCAGGGCGAAGACGCCCTTGCCGACCAGCAGGATCATGCCCAGCGTGTACTCGGCGACGGGCAGCGCGTTGGCGTCGGCGGCCGAGGACACCACCAGGCCCCGCTGCCACCCCTCGGGCGGCAGCAGATGCTTCACGGTGCCGCCGGTGTGCAGCACGGCGCGCAGGCGCGGCAGCGCCGCGAGGGCCTCGGGACGGATCGCGGGGCAGCCCCATCCGGTGATGAGGACCTCGACCTCGGCCAGCCGCCCCCGCACCCTGACGTCGCCGAAATCGCGCACCACCAGGGTCGGATCGATGTCGGCGAGGCCGGTGAGCCGGGACAGCACGTCCGGCGGGAACAACAGCGGCAGGTGCTGGCCGTCCAGGGCGAACAGCGCCAGGGGACGCTCGCGCATGGGTAGTCCTTCCGATCGCCGCCGCCCCTAGAAATCGTTATCTACGTTACAGTCCGCAGGCGCGCCCGGTCAACGGCTCCGAGCTGGCGCCCTGCCCCCTCCGCGCCGAGGGAGCACAGAGACCGTTTTCTGGAAGCTGGGACGAGGACACGAACTGGGACGCGGACGCCGACGAGTTCGAGCCGAGGAGTGACGGCACCGCCGTGGCCGCCGGCCGGCTCCTCGAACAGGAGCGAGTCCGGGTGGCCGGTGGGCGTCTGGGGTCGCGTTCGTTCCCCGACCCTGGGACTGGGTCGGGGAACGAACGTGACGCGGTACGGGCACCGGATGCGTGGATTGAGACACCGGCCCGCGCGGCCAGCCACCGCCCCTCGGGTCGGTGTCACCGCCTCCCCCTCCTGGCCCCCTCCGCCAGGAGAGGAATGCGGCCCGCCCCGGCGGGACACGCACCGCGTCCATCGGTGAGGCGCGATCCGGAGGACACCAGCCTGGCCCCACAAAAACCTGACCGGTGTCCGAATCCCCGTGCGTGCCACCCCGTGCGCCCGGCCGACGCCTCCCACAGTGACGCGGCCTGCCGAGCACGTTCACCAGTGTGGGCAGCGGTCGGGTTGTTGCGCAGCCCGTTTTGACGCCGCAACAAGAAGAACGCGCCACCGATACCGGCGAATCCGGCCGCCCGCGTGGTGCCGACACCGCATTACGTGGCCCGAGGGTCAGCGTAATCGTTAATGTGTTCGGCAATAAGAACATCGGTGTGGGTCAGTTCGGGTCAGTTCGGGACGTCGAAGGGCAGGTCCCGGAAGGGCGCGCGTTCGCGCCAGGCGTCCTGGGTGAGCCTGCCCAGGGTGTGTCCGTTCGCCAGCAGGTTGGTCACGAAGTACCGGGCCATGAGGCCGTACACGGCCTCGCTCGGATGCCCGAGGTCGCTGGTCGTGATGCGGCGTCGCATGCCACGCGGCACGGGATCCGCGGTCGGCCCCGGCGGGACGCCGGGGTCGTAGAAGGGCTGCACGCCCCTGTCCTGGGCCTGCTTGGAAAGCTGCCAGGTTTCCAGGTTCTGGCTGAGATAGTCCATCCACCTGCTCATCTGCACGAGGTGGACGGTGCCGGGAGCGGGCGCGTGGTCCCCTGCCGGCCAGTTCCGCACCAGGCTGGCGAGCAGGGCGTTGTAGCGCCGGATGACGGGGTCGATCGTCGCCGCCTTCGCGATCTTCGCGGGCTCCCCGAGTCCCTCCATGTACCGGATGGCGTTGTACACACTCGGGAGGTCGATCACCATGAAGTGGTTGGGCGTCTTCGCCGTGTCGGGGAAGCTGGCTCTGATCAGCTCGACCAGGTCCTGCACCTCGGCCACGGCCGGGAAGGCTCCCACGCCGTTCGAGAGATCCTTCGGATGCGCCTGGCTCCACGCCTGCCATGCCGCGTAGTCGTCGGTGGTCGGCAGGGTCTTGACCACCTTGGCGTCGTAGTCGGGGCGTTCGACGGTGACGAAGTCGTTGAGGCCGATCCAGATGACGTGCAGCGTGGCGCCGTCGAACGCGTCGGACTTGTCGCCACGCGCCTTGACGTAGTCCGTGCGCTGCTTGACGTAGTCCGTCACCTGTTCCCTGAGGTTGGTGAGCGCACCGAACTTCGGTGCCGAGGTCCAGTCTCTGGTGACGATGCAGCCACCCATCGAGAAGTTGACGTACCTGAGCAGCTGCCCGGTGGTGGTCGCCCTCTCCTCCCTCGCCTTCGCCTGCGCGAGATAGTCGTCAAGGTCCTTCCACTGCTTGATCTCGCGCGACTGGTCCCAGGTGTTGACCCCCAGAACCGAATGGCTGGACAGACTGCGATAGTCCGTGGACCTGCGGACCGTGAGATCACGGTTTCCCCACATGAGCGACTCGCCGCTGCACCAGTCGACGAGAAAGTCGGTCCAGTTCTTTCCGTCGCTGAAGCGACCGGTTTCGTTCACGCGCATCGCGCCGAAGAGTCGACCTAACTCACCCGCGGGCCAGGTCCACTTGTTTCCGATGTCGGACATGCTGTCGCCGAGAATAACGACGTTCTTGATATCAGCCACTGATCCCCCACACCTGAAGGCTTGCTTTCGGGCAAGCTTGAATTGCGGAAAACACCCGTCGGGCGCTCACGAGGAAATGTGGCCCGTGCGTTCCGCCCGGCCCCGGCGTCTCGGATACAGACCCTAGGGGGTAACTACCACATTGGGTAGAGGTTGCGTATGTCACGAAAAGGTTCCGTATTCAGGGAACACGGATTCGACACCAGAACACTCATTCGGCATCCGAACGTCAGGCGAGGCGCCGCTGCTCCTCCTCGACGATGCGGCGCGCGAGCGCGGCGTCGGAGACGTCGACCGCGTCGGGTGTCGCCTCGGCCACGTCGCTGCGGCGGGCGTATGCGTCGAAGAGCCGGGACTTGGTCTCCAGCAGCTCCACCATCCGCTGGTCCACGCCGCTGGTGGCCAGCAGTCGGTGCACCTGGACGGGGCGGACCTGGCCCATGCGGTGGGCCCGGGCCACCGCCTGATGCTCGATCGTCGGCTTGATCTGCGGTTCGCAGAGGATCACCACGGAGGCCGCCTGGAGGTTGAGGCCGATCCCGCCGGCCTCGATCTGGGCCAGCAGCACCGCGTGTCCGGGCGCGGCACCGAACTCGTCGACGAGGCGTTGCCGGCGGGTGGGCGGCACGGCGCCGGACAGGGGTCCGAAAGCCTCGGAGCCGAGCGCCGCCCGAACCGTGCCGAGCACGTCGAGGAAGTACGAGAACACCACGACCTTCAGCCCGTTGTCCGCCGCCTCCTCGACCAGTTCGCGCAGCCGCTGGAGCTTGGCGGACTTCTCCGGATCCGCGTACGCCGCCCGGCGCATGGCCATGAAGTTGCCCGCGAGCACCGCCCGCCGGTACGCGTCCTCGTCCGCGGCGCTGAGCTCCTCCCACTCGTCGGTGTGCAAAAGTTCGGGCAGTTCGGTCAGCACGTCCTGTTGGTTGCGGCGCAGGTAGGCCGGTGCGACCGCCCTGCGGAACGCCCGGGACCCGGCGACGCCGCTGTCGTCGCCGATCCGCGGGAGCAGTTCCGGCTGGAGATGGCGCACCAGGGTGCGGAACTCCGCGACCCGGTTCTCCATCGGCGTGCCGGTGAGGAACAGCACCCGGTCGCAGCGCCCGACCCATTCGGCGACGGTCCGGGACCGCCGGGTCTCCGGGTTCTTCACGTAGTGCGCCTCGTCGACGACGAGCATCCCCAACCCACCCTCGTCCGGGCCCTCCTCCGGTGGGGTGAAGGCGCGCAGCGCGTCGAACGTCGTCACGCCGACGCCGCCGGCCTCCCGCCATTCGGCGAACGCGTCCCGCCGCTCCGGACCGTGCAGCGGGACCGCGCGCAGGGCGCTGCGGGCGCCGATCTCCCGCGTCCAGTTGACCAGGACGCTGGCCGGGCACACGACCAGGAAGTGGGTCCGGCCCTCGGCGGCGAGGTGGGCCAGCGCGGCGATCGCCTGGATGGTCTTGCCAAGTCCCATCTCGTCGCCCAGGATGACGCGGCGCTGCGCCAGCGCGAAGCGCGCCCCGAAGGACTGGTAGCCGCGCAGCGAGACGCGGCAGTGGGTGTCGTCCAGCGGCTGCGCGCGCACCCGCTCGGCCACGTCGTCGGGCAGGAACCCCTCGGCCGCCGCCCGGTCGGGGGCCTGCCCCGACACCTCGGCGAGCACGCTGTAGTACTCGGCGGAGCTCAGCTCGAAGCCGACCCAGGCCTCGACCTCGGTGGCCGGGCCGCGCAACAGGTCGACCGACGCCTGCCGGAGCAGCGCGGGCACGTCCCGGGTGGCGGCCTCCTCGGCGAGCTCGAGGAGCCGTGCGATCGCGGCGCGCGCCCGTTGCCGCCGGCGCGGTCCGCTCAGCCACCCGCGCAGCCGGCCGCCGGCCGGCCTCGCCTCGACGAGCAGCGGGGCGAGGACGCGCGCCAGGTCCCCGGCGGCCCTGACGGCGCGGCGCGCCTCGGGGCCGGCCTCGACCAGCCGGTGCAGGGCGACGACCAGCGCGGTGGTGCGCGGCTCCGGCTGGTCCGCGTCGAGGTGGAGGGCGACGGTCTCGCCGACCGCCCGGCGGATCTGGCCCGCGGCGGCGAGCGCCTGGTCGGCGGTGTGGGCGCCGACCCCGGGTATCTGCCGCAGCTGGTAGCGGCCCGCGCGCAGCACCCGGCCGACGGACTCGTATCCGGCCGCCTCCAGGGCGCCCAGCCGCAGCCGGCCCTCGGTGACGTCGCGCAGCCGGGCCACGGGGATCGACTCCAGCTCCCGGTCGGCGAGCTCGTCGTGGAGCGGCGCCAACGCGGTGCGCACCGCCTCGACGGCACCGGCGTGGTCGGCGAGCACGGCCCCGGCGGCGTCGCGCAGCCGCCTCGCCTCCGCGAGCACTTCCCGGGCCCGCCGCCCGACCGGCACCCCGCCTTCCGCCATGCCGTCCCCGTCGTTCACCAGCACCGTGGCCCGCCATCCTGCCACGCCCCACCGACGACCGGCCCTGACCGGCGGTGGGGGATGATGAGGGGCGCTCGTGGAGGCTCGTGGAGGTGGAAGGGGATGACGAGATGCGTGTCGCGTTGCACTCGGTGCTCGTGGAGGGGCAGGAGGCCGGCTACGAGGAGGCGCACCGGGTCGTGCCGGACGAGCTGATGACGGCGCTGCGGGGTGCGGGCATCCGGGAGTGGACCATCTGGCGCAGCGGGCGGCACCTGTTCCATCTCGTGGAGTGCGACGACTTCGCGGCGGCGCTGGAGCGGCTGGCTGCGGATCCGGCGGACGCCCGCTGGCAGGAGTACATCGGCGTCTACGTCGACCATTTCGAGACGACGGAGGGCTCCCCCGCCTCCGGTTCGACGATGGCGCTCGGGCAGGTGTGGGACCTGGCCGCGCAGGCGGCCGACGCCGGGGGCGGGCAACCGGGAGGCTGAGCAGCACCGCGAGCACGCCGCCGACCGGCCCTGCCTCGGACCAACGCCGCACGAGTCGACGCCTGCGGCGTTCCCACCCCTTGCCCATCAGTGCCTCCGGCCTGGCTGATCCGGGTCCGTCGCCCCCGGAGGGCCGGGCACCCATGCGTTCGCCAACACGTTCACCGCCGATGAGCAGGGCACCGACGCTCGCTTCGCTCCTGACCGGGTCATGGCGACTCGACCCTGTTCGCATGTCGTCCACCCACGGACAGGACGATCTAACCGCATCTCGGTCACACGCTCTCGGAACCGGTACGCGGTTGCCGGCGTCGGTTCAAGCGGCTACGGACGGACCCGAGCCGTTCACGGGAATGGCTGTCGGAGCTCTGGCGCCGCTCCTCCGGACGCAGCACGAAGGAGCATGCAGGGTGACAGCCGATCTGACCATGAGGATTCCTCCGGCCAGGCTCAAGGACACGGAGGGAGGCGGTCCTCCGCCACCTGTCAGGAACGTGGTCGAGCTGGCCGACGGGGCAGGGGCGCCCCGGGCTGTCGCGTACCTGGAGCGCGAACTCCCGCCCGGGGGCATACCCGCCTATCTCGCGGCGCGCGCCACCGGTGCTCGTTCGTTCGTCCTGTGGGCCGACGAGCACCGTGGCAGCCGGGTGGCGACTCTGGTGACCCAGTCGGCCCACAAGGGGGTGGCGACGTATCAGGTGCTCGGCGCGGACGGCGAGGTCATCGGCACGCTCGTACGCGAGAAGGCACTCAGAGGCAGGGGCATACGGACTCGCTGGACGGTGAAACAGCTCGGCGTCCCCGAAGCGGTGGGCTACAAGGGCCGGATCTTCTGGTGGTGCGTCTGGTGGCTGCTGTCTCCCCTGTTCCCGTTCTCCTTCCTCGCCGCCGTGTTCAACAACGGCGATCTGCCCCGCGCCCCTAGATGAATGAGTCCAAGGGGTGTCGTTGCGGTCAGTAGTCGTAGTCGATCAGTGATCGCTTCACCGGCTGGCCGGTCTTGTCGTTGTGCCAGATCGCTGCGGTCAGTGCCAGGACGCGCGACAGGATCCGCACGGCCACTCCTGCCGGGCTCTTGCCGCCGTGTCGTTCCAGGTCGAGTTGGCCCTTGAGGGTCTGGTTGATCGACTCGATCACCTGCCGCAGCGGCTTGAACAGGTGCGCTCCGGCCCGCTGGGGCTCGCCCTTGCGGGCCGGACGCATCAGCTTCAGGCGACGCTCCGCAAGGTCGTGCTCGAACTCGCGGCCGTAGTAGTTCTTGTCCCCGATGATCGTCTGCCCGGGGTGGGAGTCCATCACCTCCGGTGCGGTGTCGAGCATGTCGCGCAGCGTCTCGCGCTCGTCGGCCTTGGCACCGGTGATCGCGAACAGGACCGGCAGCCCGCCAAGGGTGCACACCAGGTGCAGGCGCAGGCCCCAGAAGTACCGCGAGTGCGACGCGCAGTAGCCGTACTCGGCCCAGCCGGCCAGGTCCGAGCGCCTGGCGGTCTCCCGCGAGCAGCCGCAGCCCACCGGGGTGGAGTCGGCCACCCACAACATCATCGCTCCACAGCGTCGTGTCCGTCGCCAGGATGCGGATCATGTGGGTGAGCAGGGCCGGTGCGGCACGCAACCGTTTGTTGTAGCCGGACTGGCCAGGCTGGTAGGGGAACAAGTGCCGGAAATCGCGGTCGGCCCGGCGTAGCCAGCGCCGCTCGGAGGTGTAGCCGAGCAGCGCGGACATCACCGCCAGCGTGAGCAGCTCGGAGTCACTGAGCGTAGGCGCGATCCCGACAGCCGGGCGTGCCGGAGCCAGCCACGGTGAAGCCTTCAACTCATCATCGATACGGGCATAGAGTGCTGTCGCGAGGGTGTCCAGGTTGTTCTCCACAGCTCGACCATGGACGCCCTCGCTTCATGTCCGCAGGCGAACCCTTGGACTCATTCATCTAGGCGGATCAGGTGGCGCGCGGGCGGCCGACTGCTGCTGGACTTCAGACCGTTCACGGACCGGCTACGGCTGCGCGCGCCCGAGTTGGACTGGCGACTGGGGGCGGCTCTGCTGGCCCTGCTGCGTTCCGACAACGGTTGGTCGGGCACTCCCTGGGATGGCCGCAAGAAGTGATACGGCCGGCTCGTGCGTTGGGGAACCAGGCTCAGCGCCCGGCGAGGGGCCACGGTGCCGTTCTCCCTCGCCGCGACGATCCCGGCGAGTGGCGGCTGGTTCCGCATGTCGTGCCGCAGGTCGCCAGCCGCCTGGGCGTAACCGGGGTCGGTCAGCAGGGTGTTCAGCGCCGGCCGACGGGCCCGGCAGGGAGGACGAGCCGGCGACCCCCGGCACGCCCTATGGCGCGCACAAGCTGGCGCTGGAACGGCAGCTGCGCGACTCGGGGGTCGACCATCTGGTGCTGCGGCTCGGGCGCCTCGTCGGACCCGGGCAGCCGGCGCACCAACTGCTGCCCACGCTGGTGCGGCAGTTGCGCTCCGGCGTGGTGCGGATCCACCGTGGCGCCACCCGCGACCTGATCGGCGCCGCCGACGCGACGACGCTCGTCGACCTGCCGCTCGGCCTGCGCCTGCCGGCGGAGTCGGTCAACGTGGCGTCCGGGTTCGACGTGCCGGTGGAGGACATCGTCGACCATCTGGGCCGCCGGCTCGGCCTGGCCGCCCGCCGGGAGTACCAGGACGCCGGCGCCGGAAGGCACGCCGTGTCCACCGAGAAGCTGCGCCGCCTGGTCCCGCGAGCCCCGACGCTCGGCTTCGGGCCCGGCTACTACCGCCGGGTGCTCGACGAGTTCGCCAGAACCGTGCCCGACTGACCCGGAGCGGGAGAGGCAGAGCATGACGGAGGTGAGGGACAGGCCGGAACCGCGTCGCGCGGGGTTGCGGGCGCGGGACGACCCGAAGGGCGCCGCACGCGCCGCGCTGTCGGCACGCACGCGATCGAGCACGGCCGTTACTTCCGGGTCGTGGCGGTGGCCGTGCGGGCCGGGTCCCGCGAGGTCACCCGCTGGACCCAGCCCCTGTTCGAGCCGGTCGGGCGGGGCGTCGCCGCGTTCCTGACCCGGGAGTTCGACGGCGTCCCGCACGTGCTGGCGCACGCCCGGGTCGAGGGCGGCTTCCTGGACACTCGAACTGGGCTCCACCGTCCAGTACACGCCGGACAACTACGCCCACCTGCCCGCGGCGGACCGGCCGCCGTTCCTCGACTCCGTACTGCGCACCGTGCACGCGGCACCGGAGCGGCTCCGCTACGCGGCGGTGCACGCCGAGGAGGGTGGCCGCTTCCGCAACGCCGAGAGCCGCTACCTGGTGGTCGCCACCGAGGGGACCGACACCTCCCCGCAGCCACCGCCCGGCTACGCCTGGGTCACCCCCGCCCAGCTGCGCCCTGGTACGCCACGGCCACTACCTCAACGTCCAGGCCCGCACCCTGCTGGCCAGCCTCAACACCGTGCAGGGAGCGACCGGATGAGCGACTGCGCGAGTCCGGGGGCACGAGTGCGTGGCGCTAACGAGCGCTCGCTCGTCCGAGTGAATGTTGTGTCATCAACAGATGCGCTCGTCCCGCGGCTCACGTCGGGTGACGTGCACGCTCGTGGGTGCGGAGTGCCCACGCCGGCGGTGCGGCGGCTGGTCGCGCACGATGGCTCGCGCAACGCGGGCTCGTCGCGGTCGACCAGTTCCTCAGGGGCGTCTGTTACTCCGCCGGGACTGCCGCGGTGGGCCTGCTCGTGCTCTGGATGCAGGCCCGCCGCTGACCCCCTCCCCCGTCAGCCGGCCTTGGCCTGGGCGGAGATGCCGGCGTCGACGGGCATCGCGGTGCCGGTGACGAACGAGGCGCGCGGGCTGCACAGCCAGACCGCCGCCTCGGCTATCTCCCGGGGGTCCGCCATCCGCTTCTGGACCTGCGGGGCGATGAACGCCTGCTCCAGATGCGGGTACTGACTCACCGCCGCGTCGATCATCTCGCTGCGCGTGGTGCCGACCACGAGGGCGTTCACCCGGATGCCGTGCTCACCGTACTCGGCCGCCGCCGCCCGGGTGAGCCCGAGGACGGCGTGTTTGGCGGCGACGTACGGGGCCGAGGCGCCGGTGGCGTACCGGCCCGCCGTGCTGCTGGTGTTGACGATGGAGCCGCCTCGGCCGGAGGCGAGCAGCACGGGCAGTTGGTGCTTCAGGCAGTGCCAGACGCCGCGGACGTTGACGTCCATGGTGCGCTCGTAGATGGCGTCGTCCGTCTCGTGCAGGGACGGCTCGATGGTGGCGTAGCCCGCGTTGTTGAAGGCGCAGTCGAGGCCGCCGAAATGGGAGACGGCGGCCTCGACGACCCGGCGGACGTCGTCGGAGACGGTGACGTCGCCCGCGACGGCCAGTGCGCGGCCGCCCTGGGCGGTGATCTCGGCGGTCACGGCCGCCAGTTGGTCCGCCCGCCGGGCCATCAGCACCACCGCGGCGCCCTCCCGGGCGAACAGCCGCGCCGCGGCGGCGCCGATCCCGCTGGAAGCGCCGGTGATCATCGCGACCTGGCCCGTGAGCAGGCCGGATCCCGTCCCCTGGTTGGTCTGTTCTTCGTTCATCCGCCGAGCCTACGCAGCCGGGCGCGCTAGCCGACCGAGGGGATGCCGCCGCTCCAGCTCAGCGGCGCCACGAACATGCCGCGCACCAACGGGTCCTCGCTGAGCACGCCGTGGAAGGCGAGCCAGTCGCCGGCCCCGTCGCTGACCACGTCCTGGCCGCCGGGCCCGGTGACGCCGCTGGTCTCGGTGGTCAGCAGCGGTTCGCCGGACTTGGTGTAGGGCCCGGTGAGCGTCGGCGAGGTGGCATAGCCGACGAAGTAGCTGCCGTCGCCGTAGAAACCGGCGGAGTACATCAGCACGTAGCTGCCGTCGCGCTTGACCAGCGTCGGGGCCTCGATGAGGCCCTGTTCCTCGGGCCGGTCCTGCCTGAGCAGCCGGACCGGCTCGCCCTCCAGGCCGAGGCCGTCGGCGGAGAGGCGGTGCAGGTGCAGCCAGGTGTCCATGCCCACGGCGTTGCCGTCGTTCTTGTAGAGCAGGTACGTGGCGCCGTCGTCGTCGGTGAACGTGGTGGCGTCGATGGCGCCGCCCTCGTTCGCGGGGCAGACCAGCGGTCCTTCGCCGACCGGCTCGAACGGTCCGGCGGGCGAGGCGGACACCGCGGTGCCGATGCACTGCCGGTCCGAGGCGATGTCCCGGGCGGTGTAGTACATGACGAACGAGCCGTCGGCGCGGCGCGAGACCTCGGGCGCCCAGGTGAGGCCGGCGCGGGCCCAACTGCCCAGCGTGGGCAGGGCGTCGCCGCCCCGGGTCCAGGTGCCGTTCACGGAGGTGGCGCTGGCCGTCTGCACGTTGGCGCCGCCGGCGTTGGTGGCGTAGGCCCAGTAGGTGCTGTCGTCGGCGACGATGTCCGGATCGGGGAAGTCGGCGTCGATGACGAGCTGTGGCGACGCGGCGCCCTGCGCGGAGGGGGCGACGGGGACCAGCGCGACGAGCGCCAGGGCACCGGCGGCGACCAGCAGGCGGCGGGATGTCGAGAGAATCCTGAGCATCTGCGGCTCCGTATGTGGGGTGGGGGACATCGCGCGCGACGCGGCACCGTCGTCAACTTTTCCAACGATGTAAGCCGCGCGAGCACCGTGTATGAGAGCACAACGCCCTGACTCTGTCCACCCCCGGCGTCCCCCCGGGCCCGCCGCGCCCGGGGGGACGCCGTGGCGCCCCCCCGGCGGTCGAACTACCCGGCGTCGCAGTTGGGTCGGGCCGCGTCCTGGGAGTACGGCGCCCCGTGCGGCAGCACGTACAGCGCCTGGATCACCAGGGGCGAGGTGCCCAGGTTCCGGCCGATGTGGATGTGGTCGGGGTCCTCGGCGATCGTGGTCCCGGTCGGATAGACGCCGTCCGATTCACATGAGGAGTCGAAATGGCTCAACGTCCCCTCGCTCACGAGGCCGTAGACCATCCCGTCGTGATAGTGCCAGCCGGTGTCCTGGCCGGGCGGGATGACGATCTCCCGGAGCACGTAGTCGGTGTCCCCCACCGTGGTCTGGGCGATCACCCTGCCGGTGACGCCGGGACCCGGGGGTGTGGCCTGGGCGACGCCGGGCGCCAATAACACACCGACGAGCGCGGCCCCTGTCAGTATCCTGCGAGTCTTCGCGAACATGGCGCCATTCTTCCCTGCGGGGTGGTGACTTCAGGCGCGCAGGTAGGTGAGAACGGCGAGGACGCGTCGGTGTCCGTGGCCGTCCAGGCGCAGGTCCAGCTTCTGGAGGATGCTGCTGACGTGCTTGTTGACCGCGGCCTCGGTGACATACAGGTCGCGGGCGATCTCCGCGTTGGAGCGCCCCTCGGCCATGAGGGAGAGGACCTCGCGTTCCCGCGGGGTGAGCCGCTGCAGGGGGTCGTGCCGCCGTTGCAGGAGCTGGCGCACCACCTCGGGGTCCATGATCGTCGAGCCGGCGGCCACCTGTTCCACCGCGTCGGCGAACTGGGTGACGGCGCTGACCCGGTCCTTGAGCAGGTAACCGATGCCGCTCTCGCTGCCCAGGTCCAGCAGGTGCGTGGCGTAGGACTGCTCGATGTACTGGCTGAGCACCAGAACGGGCAGGGTGGGGCGCTGGGCGCGCAGGGTGATCGCGGCGCGGAGGCCGTCGTCGCTGTTGCCCGGCGGCATCCGCACGTCGGTGATGACGATGTCGGGTTCGTGCTCGCGGGCCGCGGTGATCAGCGCGTCGGCGTCGCCGACGGCCGCCGACACGTGGTGGTCGAAGCGGGTCAGCACGCCGACCAGGCCGTCCCGCAGCAGCGTCGAATCCTCGGCGAGCACGATGTTCAGCGGCACGGGAGCTCCACATGCAGCAGTGTAGGACCGCCGGTCGGACTGGAGATCCGCAACCTGCCGTCCGCCGCGGCCACGCGGTCGGCCAGGCCGACCAGCCCGGTGCCCGCGGCCGGATCCGCCCCACCGACACCGTTGTCCTGGATCGTCAGCGTCAGGACATCCGCCTGCTGCCGGGCGCGGACCTTCGCCCGGGTGGCCCGGCTGTGCTTGGTGGCGTTGGTCAGGGCCTCGGCGACGACGTAGTACCCCGTGCTCTCCACCGCCCCGGGCAAACGGCGCGGGAGCTGGATGTCGACGGTGACCGGCAGGGCCGAGCGCGCGGTGAGGTTGGCGACGGCCGCGGCGAGCCCGTGGTCGGTGAGGGCCTTGGGGTGGACCCCGCGGCTGAGGTCACGCAGCTCGTTCACGGCCAGCGTGACCTCGCTCTGGGCCTGGGCGAGTTGCTCGGCCACCGGCGTGCCGGGATCCGTGTCCAGCCGGGCCATGCCGAGCATGACATTGATCGAGACCAACCGCTGCTGGGCACCGTCGTGCAGGTCCCGTTCGATGCGGCGACGCTCCGCGTCGAAGGCGTCCACCAGGCGCGCCCGGGAGGCCCGGACCGCGGTGAGCTCCCGGCCCAGTTCGTCGTCGCGCGGTGCCAGGATCAGGCGGGTCAGCGCGGCCCGCGCACCAGCCCAGGCGGTGATGGTGTACGGCGCCGCGGGCAGCAGGCACAGGCCGACGACCAGCCAGGGCCAGGCGGAGGGATCATCCATCGGCGATGTCATGAGCAGCACGGGCAGGGCCAGGGCGAAGCCCAGGACGAGCAGATCCATCCACCACAGGGCGGTCAGCGACACCGCGGTGAAACCCAGCTCCCGCCAGGTCGCGGACTCCCGCAACCGGGTCCGAAGCCATCCCCGTAGCCCGGGACGCTCCGGGGCCCGGTGCGGATCCGGCACCGGGTCCAGGTCCACCAGCCGCAGCCGCCAGCGTTCGATCCGGGTGACGACGACGCCGGACAGCGCCACGGCGAGGAGGAGCACGGCTCCCACCACGACGACCAGTGACACCAGTCCGGCCACGGCCATGGTCAGCAACGTCACCAGGGCGGTCGCGCCGAAGGCCACCCCGGACAGCAGGTAGACCAATGCCCGCCAGGGCCAGGCCGAGGCCAGGAACCTCAGCGGACGCTGCGCAAGAGCCTGCCAGGCCGTTCGGGAACGCACCCGCAGAACATACTCGGCTGGTCGCTCCTCGGTCGGTAGTGCCCGCACTACCCCTTTACTCGCACGTACGCCAATGCGCTGCCCACCCCGGTCGCGGTCGGATACCGGTCATGCAGATCAGTACACACAGCAAGACCGCCGGGCCCCGCGGCGGCATCCGGCACATCCGGCGCGGGATGGGCAGGCTGGCGGCGACCGCTCTGGTGATCGCCGCAACGGCGTTGTGCTGCCCCTCGACGGCGCTCGCCGTCGCAGCCGAGGCCACATCCGACCCCACGCTGGACGCCGCCTCGATCGACCGCTACGTGAACGACTACCTGGAGCGGACCGACCTGCCAGGTGCCGCGGTGGCGGTCACCAGGGGCGATCAGGTCATCCACGCGGCCGGTTACGGGCACACCGCGGCCGGGGAGGCCATGACCGGGCAGACACCGGTGCCCGTGGCTTCCCTGTCCAAGTCCATGACCGCCCTGGCCGTCATGCAACTGGTCGACGAAGGCAGCATCGGCCTGGATCGACCGGTCTATCGCTACCTGCCCGAGTTCGTGATGGCCGATCGGCGAGCCGAGGACATCACCGTGCGGCAGCTGCTGAACCAGACCTCGGGCATGGCCGACTCCGCCTACCCCGACCTGACGCGCCCGCAGCCGGACACCCTGGCCGAGGCGATCGCCGCGATGCGTGACGCGGGGCTCGCCGCGGAGCCGGGATCCGAGTGGAACTACCACAACCCCAACTACTTCGTCGCCGCACGGCTCGTCGAGGTCATCAGCGGGCAGTCCTTCGCGGACTACATGGCCACCCAGGTGTTCCGGCCGCTGGGCATGACACACACCCAGTCGGTCAACAGCACCGACGAGATGCCAGATCACGCCCGCGGCTACGTGCGGGCCTACGGGATGCTGTTCGAGCGTGCCCACCCTCGTTGGTTCGCGGCCGGGGGCCACGGCGTCGTCACCACGGCGGAGGACCTCTCGCAGTGGCTGATCGCGCAGAACAACCAGGGCATGTCCGCGGACGGCCGACGCGTCGTCTCCGCAGGAGGCATCGACCTCATGCACACGCCGCCGGAGGGCCGCGAGTACGCGATGGGCTGGTCCCTGAGTCAGCCGGGCGAACAGCCCCGGCAGATCCGGCACACCGGTGAACTCCTGACCCACAACGCCATCCAAACGCTGCTGCCCGACAGCGGGATCGGCATCGCGATCGTGACCAACACCGGCATGATCTCCGGGGACGACGCCGCCGTCATGCTCGACGGACTGATCGACCTCACCGAGGGCAAGTCCCCCACCGTGGAGACGCCGTTCACCATGAAGGCCGACTACGTCCTCGCGGCGCTCACCCTCCTGGCGATCGCCCTCGGCACGCTCGGTGCCGTCCGAGCACCCCGCTGGGCACGGCGCATTGCGCACCGACCGCTGTGGCGGGCGGCCCTGCGCACGCTGCCCCACGTCATCCCCGGCGTCCTCTTCCTCCAGCTCACCAGCCTCGTCGGTCTGCTCATGAACCGGCAGGGAACGCTGGCCCAGCTCATGTACATATGGCCCGCCCTCGTCATCTGCATGGGCGCGGCCGCCCTGGCCGCCACCGTGACGATCACCGCGCGCGTGCTCGCCACGTTCCTCATCCGGCGTCGCGATCGACGTGCCCTACCGATGCCCGACGACGGGCCTTCCCGACCCCAGACGCTTCAGGCGGCGATCTGAGCAGCGGGTTAGCTCACGGGGAGCGGCAGGGAAGGGTCGAGGAGCGGCTCGTCGACGAGCGCCTGCCACATGGCGTCGGGGATGTCGTGCCGGAACAGCGCGGCGTTGGCCCGCACCTCCTCGGGGGTGCGGGCGCCGACCACGGCGGCGGCCACGGCCGGATGGCCGAACCCGAAGCGCAGCGCGGCGGCCGGCAGCGGCACCCCGTACGCCTCGCACACCGCGGCGATCCGCTGCGCCTTGGCGACCAGAGCCGGGGGCGCCGCGCGGTAGTCGTAGGGGGCGCCGGGCCGGGGGTCGGCGAGCAGGCCGCTGTTGTAGACGCCGCCGAGCACCACGGACGTGCCGCGCCGCTCGCAGAGCGGCAGCAACTCGTCGTGCGCGCAGGCGTTCAGCAGCGTGTAGCGCCCGGCGCAGAGCACCACGTCGACGTCCAGATCGGCGACGAAACGAGCGAGGGCGGCGGCGTCGTTCATGCCGAAGCCGATGGCCTTGACCAGCTTCTCCTCGCGCAGCGCGGCCAGCGCGGGGAAGCCGGTCTCGTACACCTCGCGGACGTGGTGCTCGACGTCGTGCAGCAGCAGGATCTCGACCCGGTCGGTGCCGAGCCGGCGCAGCGAGTCCTCCAGGGTGGCCCGGATGCCGTCGCGGCTGAGGTCCCACTCCCGGGTGCGCCTGGCGCCGCCGCCGCGCAGCCGGCGGGCCACCTTGGTGGACAGCACGTACCCGCCGCGCTCCCGCCCGGCGAGCGCCCGGCCGAGGCGCTCCTCGGACTCGCCGACGCCGTAGTGCGGCGCGGTGTCGAGATAGCAGCAGCCCGTCTCCAGCGCCGCGCCGACGACGGCGGACGCCCGGCGTTCGGCGCCCGGCGTGGTGTCGTCGCCGAGGGAGGCGCAGCCGAGGCCGAGTGGCGGCACGAACACCCCGGTGGTGCCCAGCTCCCTCGGCCCCCGCGGCGGCAGCGTCGTCCTCGCCCCGTGGCCCGTGCGCGGTGTGGTTCGCGGCGTCATGGGGCGTCACTCGATGCGCAGGACCTGGGCATACGGGGTCGGCGGGGCCGACGGCAGCTCGACCCGCAGCGCCTCGGCGTCGCGTTCGAAGGGCAGGGGTCCGCCCGCGCCGAGCAGTTCGATCCGCCGTGGTGTGCGGGCCAGATGGCCCGCGGCGGTACCGAGGCTGGTGAGCACCGCCCTGCCGTCCTCGGGCCAGGCCATCAGGTACGCGTAGAGCGTCTCGCCGCGGCGGGTGAAGCGCAGGTCCCGCGGGGTGTAGACGAGCGCCTTCTCGCGCGCCTTGGCGCCCGCGACCTGGGTGGGGCCCTCGCCGTGCACGTGCCACGGGCGGGTGTCGAAGAGCGCCTCGCCGCAGACGTCGGTCCAGGCGGCGAGGCCGTCCAGCACGGCCGCGGTCTCGTCGTCGATGGTGCCGTCGGGCAGCTGCGGCACGTTGAGCAGCAGGCAGCCGTTCTTGCTGACGGTGTCGACGAGCAGGTGCACGATCTCCCCCGGGGTCTTGTAGCGCTCCCCCTCGCTGTAGTACCAGTCGCCGATGCTGGTGTCGTACTGCCAGGGCCGGGGGTCGGTCGCGCCCAGCTGGTGACGCTCGACGTCCAGCAGCACCGCGTCCCGGTCCTCCTCCGGGATGGTCTTGATGCTCGCCACGCCCTCGGGCACCGCGGCGTAGTAGCGGGCGAGGAACGCCAGGCCCTGCGGGCTGGGTGGCACGGCGGGGCAGACGCTGCCCTCGTCGAACGGCATCCTGGCGTCGTCCAGGTAGACCAACTCGGGCGCGTACCGTTCGGTGACGTCGCGCAGCCGGGCGTAGAAGTCGTCCACGAAATCCGCGCGGGGCGGGTCCCCCGGGCGGCGCGGCGGGCCGTAGAGCGCCCGCGGGTCGAGTCCCTCCCACCAGGTGCCGCGGCCGTCCTCGGCGGTGAGGTGCCCGTCGTACGGCTCCCCGACGCGCGGCCCGTCGGCGTCGGCGGCGAACGCCGCGTCCAGCCACCGCCAGGTCCAGGAGCCGGCGTGCATGCTGACCCCGAACCGCAGCCCGGCGCCCCGCGCGGCCGCCGCCCACCGGGCCACGATGTCGCTGCGCGGGCCGACGTTGACGGAGTTCCACGGCTGGTGGGCGGAGTCCCACAGGTCGAAGTTGTCGCAGTGCGCGGCCATGGAGACGAAGTACCGCGCCCCGGTGCGCCGGAAGCGCTCCATCAGCTCCTCGGGGTCGAACTTCTCGGCGCGCCACAGCCGGCACAGGTCCTTGTGGCCGAAGTCGGCGGGGTGGCCGAAGCGTTCGCGGTGCTTGGCGGTCTGGCGCCGGGAGCGCTTCTGCTCGAAGTCCTCGGTGCCTTCGAACGGACCGTAGAGGTGGCGGGCGTACCAGTCGCCGGACATCGCCGCCGACTGCGGGCCCCAGTGCGACCAGATGCCCAGCTTGGCGTCGGGGAACCACGCCGGGATGCCGTGGCGGCGCAGCGAGGGCCAGTTCGCCTCGTACGAGCCGGTCGGGTCGCCGGTCACGTTTCCGGTCACGTTGCCGGTCAGATGGTCGGTCATGCGGAGACCGCCGCCCACAGCACCCGCTGGGCCGCCACCGCGTCCTGCCGGTCCTGGGCGTCGCGCAGCGCGTCCAGGTCGATCCGGTCGCACACCGCGTCCAGCCGCCTGATGGTCTCGATGCTGTGCGACAGGGCCGCCACCGGGTCCTCGCGGAACGGAAACTGGTCGAGCAGCACGGGCCGGTCCCAGCCGATGCGGCGCAGGGCGAGGAGGAACTCCAGCGTCTCGAAGAGGTGCACGGAGGCGACCGGCAGATCGTCGTCCCAGCCGCGCCAGTTGTCGTTGAGCTCGGCGGACTCCAGGCGGCCGTGCCGGTGGGCGATGTGCAACGCCTCGGCGGGGGTCTCGCCGGCCATCAGCGAATGGCCGAAGTCCAGCACGATGCCGACGTTGTCGACCCCGGCGTCCTGGATGGCCAGCAGGGTGGTGGCCACGGTCCCCAGGGGGGTGATCCGGACCCGGGGCTCCTTGGGCTTGTACTCGATGGCGAAGCGGGTCTCCGGATGTTCGGTGGCCAGCTCGCGGATCGCCTCCACGGTCAGATCCCACAGCCGCGGGTAGTCGACCTGCCCCGGCATGTCGAAGCCGTCCTGCCCCGGCCAGAACTTCACGTAGCCCGCGCCGAGTTCGGCCGCCACCTCGACCGCGGCCCGGACCCGGTCCTTGGCGGCGCGGCGCACGGCCGGGTCGGGGTTGGTGAAGGCGCCGCGGGTGAACTCGCGGGTGTAGATGTGCGGGGTCACCGCCCGGGCCCGTAGGCCGAGCCCGTCGAGCATGCCCGCCACCGTCTTGTGCGCCAGGTCCGGCTCCTCGAAGGGATGGTTGATGTCGAGGTACTCCAGGCCGTCCACCTGGGCGGCCAGCTCCAGCATCTGCGCGGTGGAACGTTCGGGACCGTAGCCGTCGGTGGCGTACCGGTCGACGATCCGGCCGAACGCCCAGATTCCCGCTCCGAAGACGAGGTTCGCCATGGTGTCTCCTGTCTGTGTGGCTGGACTGCTGGGTGGGGTGAGGGTGGTGTGTGGAGGGTGGTGTATGGAGGGTGGGGTGCTGGGTGCTGGCTAGGGGGTGAGCCGGGATCGGCGCACGGCGTCCCGCCAACGAACCAGGCGGGCGTCGCGCCAGGCGGCGTCCCGGCGCGGCTCGACGAGGGTGGTGTCCTGTTCGGCGTGTCGGCGCAGGTCCGCGTCCGTCCACAGCCCGAGCGCCAGGCCGGCGAGGCGGGCGGCGCCGAACGCGGAGTTCTCGGGGCGCGCGCTGACCCGCACCGGGCAGCCGCACAGGTCGGCCTGGAGCCGCATGAGCGCGGCGTTCGCGCTCGCCCCGCCGTCCGCGTGCAGGGCTCGCGGCGGGCCGAGGGCCTGGCGGAACAGGCCCAGCGTCTCGGCGACCTGGAGGGCCACCGAGTCGAGCGCGGCGCGCGCGAACCCGGCGCGGGTGGTGGCCTGGGTGAAGCCGGTGAACACGGCCTGGGCCGTGCGGTCCCAGTAGGGCGCGCTCAGACCCTCGAACGCGGGCACCAGAACGGCCGTCGTCTCCCCCGACTCCCCCGACTCCTCTGCCAGCGCGGCCTCGTCGGCCAACGCGGCAAGCCCGCGTTCGTCGGTGCCCAGCAGTCCGGCGGCCCAGCGCACGGCGGTGCCGGTGGCGGCGATGTTGGCCTCCAGCGCCAGAGCGGGGCCGGCGCCAGGCAGTTGCCAGGCCACCGTGCGGGCCAGACCCTCCGGCACCCCGGGCTCGCCCGGCGGGCCGTCCGGGGCCAGGGCCATCAGCGAGGAGCCGCTGCCGTAGGTGGCCTTGACCACCCCTGAGCGGCCGGCGCCGTGGGCGAACAGCGCGGCGTGCGAGTCGGCGAGCACGGCCACGAGCGGCGTGCCGGACCGCACGCCGGGCAGCCCGTCGGCGCTGCCGAAGGGACCGGTGGAGGCGACGGGTTCGGGCAGCGCCGTGCGGTCCACCCCGAACAGCTCCAGCAGATACGGGTCGTACGCGCCGGTGGCCAGGTCGAGCAGCTGGGTGCGGGAGGCGTTGCCGATCTCGGTCTCATCGCGGCCGGTGATGCGGCGCAGCAGCCAGGCGTCCACGGTGCCCACCCGGATCCGCCCGGCGCGGCTGGCGCGGCGCTCTGGGTCCACCTCGTCCAGCAGCGCGGCGGCCTTGGTGGCGGAGAACATCGGGTCCACGGGCAGGCCGGTGCGGGCGGTGACCTCCGCGGCCTCGGCGCTCGCAGCCAGCCGCGCGCAGCGCTCCGCGCCCCGGCGGTCCTGCCAGCTCAGCAGCGCGCCGAGCGGCTCTCCGGTGTCCGCCCGCCAGGCCAGCACCGACTCGCGCTGGGTGCTGAGCGCCACGCCCGCGAGTTCGGCCCCCGGATGCTCGGCGAGCGCCGCGAGTGCCTCGCCCGCGGCGCCCACCACGCTGGCCCACAGCTGCTCCGGATCCTGTTCCACTCGTCCGGGTCCCGGGTACGCCACGGCCAGCGGGCGGGCGGCGGACGCGACCACGGCGCCGTCCGCGTCCACCAGCAGGGCCTTGGTGCTGGACGTTCCCTGGTCGAGGGAGAGCAGGACGGGGGACCTCATGGTGCGCGCCCGAGGAGGTCGAGGGCGGCGTGCTCGGCCGCCTCGGCGGTCAACCGGAAGTGTTCGAAGAGGAAACGGGCGCTGCCGGTGGGGGCGAACACCCCGGGCACGCCGAGGATGCGCATCGGCACGGGCCGGTGGGTGACCACCGTCTCCGCGATCGCGCCGCCGAGCCCGCCGCGCACGGTGTGCTCCTCGACGCTGACGATGCCGGCGGTCCGCTCGGCGGCGTCCCGCACGGCCCGTTCGTCCAGCGGGCTGATCGTGGACATGTTCAGCACATGGGCGGAGACGCCCCGCGCGGCGAGCCGGTCCGCCGCCTCGACCACCACGGAGGCGGTGGTGCCGGTGCCGACCAGGGTCACGTCGTCGCCGCGGCGCAGGACGGCGGCCCGTCCTGGCGCGAACGGCACGCGCGGGGAGAGGGTGGGCACCGGGCTGCGGCCGATCCGCAGGAAGACGGGCCCTTCGTGGGCGTGCGCCCAACGCACCGCCTCCGCGGTCTCCTCCGGGTCCGCGGGGACCACCACGGTCAGGTCGGCCAGCGCGCGCAGCCAGGCCAGATCCTCGATGCTGTGGTGGGTCGGGCCGAGCTGCCCGTAGGCGAGTCCTGGACTCATGCCGCAGAGCTTCACGTTGGCGCGGGAGTAAGCCACATCGGCCTTGATCTGCTCCAGCGCCCGGCCGGTGAGGAACGGTGAGGCGGCGCAGACGAACGGGATCCGGCCGCCGCCCGCCAGGCCGGCCCCCACGCCGACCATGGCCTGTTCGGCGATGCCGACGTTGACCAGCCGGTCGGGGTGCCGCGCGGCGAACTCCTTGAGGTTGCTGGAGCCGACCGAGTCGTTGCACACGGCCACCACCCGGGGGTCGGCGGCGGCCAGTTCCAGCAGCGTGGCGGCGAACGCCTGGCGGCAGTCGTGCAGCGACGCGGCGACGGCGGGCACTGCGCCCGCGGGAGGTGAGGCGGGAACGGTGCTCATCGTCGCAGCTCCTCCATGGCGCGTCCGGCCTCCTCGGCGGTCGGCACCCGGTGGTGCCATTCGACCCGGTCGGTCATGAAGGACACTCCCTGCCCCTTCCTCGTGGTGGCGATCAGGCACCGCGGCCGGCCCGGCGTCGGCGCCGCGGACAGCTCCCGGAAAAGCGCCTCGTGGTCGTGTCCGTCGACGCCGCTCGTGATGAAGCCGAACGCCTTCCACTTGTCGGCCAGCGGCTCCAGCGCGGAGGTGTCCTCGGTACGGGCGCCCTGTTGCAGCCCGTTCCGGTCCACCACGACGGTGAGGTTCTCCAGCCCGTGCTGGGCCGCGGCCAGCGCCGCCTCCCAGTTGCTGCCCTCCTGGAGCTCCCCGTCCCCGGTGAGCACGAAGGTGCGACGCGGGCTGCCGTCCAGCCGGGCCGCGATGGCCGCGCCCACGGCCACCGGCAGACCGTGGCCGAGCGGTCCCGTGTTGGTCTCCACGCCGGGCACCTTGCGGCAGTCCGGATGGCCGTTGAGCGGGGACAGCGGCGCCATGTACGTGTCCAGCGCGGCGTCGGGGAAGAACCCGACGTACGCGAGCGTGGCGTACAGCGCGCCCGAACTGTGACCCTTGCTCTGGATGAAACGGTCCCGCTCCGGCCACCGCGGGCGCTCCGGATCACAGTCGAGGACCAGCAGGTAGAGGACGGTGAGGATGTCGGCGGCGGAGAAGTCGCCGCCCACGTGGCCCATCCGGGCACGCACGACCATCTCCAGGTTGCGGCGGCGGATCGTCGCGGCGATGTCGGCGAGCCGAGCCCTGCGCTCCGCCTCCGACGCCTCGATCAACGACCGGCGCAGCTCGCCGAGACGGTCCGCGCTGCCCGGCACGGAGGTCAGCACCATCGCGGCGCTGCCGTCCCACCGCTGACTCACAACACTGTCACCTGAATGCGCATTGAATATCCATTCAGCCATGCATGTTGATTCGTCATACATCATACGCTAGCCTCCGCTCGCGGACCCGTCAAGACGGTCAACGCGAGCATGTGCGCGAGGACTTCGGAGGAGCTGCGCGTCGTCGCGTGCGTACCGCGAAGGCTCGTGACCTGGTTGACCTGGGGCTCAGCGAGACGGTGTCCACGACGACGCACACCGCGGCGTCATGGACATCTATACGCCGGGGATCCGGCTCGCGTTCGCCGGGTATCCCCTCGTCGGCGTCGCCTGGCTCCTCGGGCTGGAGAGGCTGGAGCTTCCCGTGGGGAGCATCCTCGTCCGCCGCGCCGACGGCATCACCTGGATCAGAGCACGAGCGGAGTGGGTTCCGCCGCGCGGGCCGCGGCGACGGCATCGACGAGGACGAAGCCACCGGCGCGGCAGCGCTCCTACTCGCCGATCGACTCGGGCGGACTGTCGCGATCACCCAGGGCGGCGGGTCGCAGATCATGGCAGCCCCCGGCCCTGACGGGACGACCGAGATCGGCGGACGGGTCCGCGCCATGGAGAAATCCCCGGTCGTGCCCTGAGACCAGGTCGCCGCAGGGGCCGCCGGACTCCAGGAGTTCAAGGGCGATGAGTTTCGCCGTGGGTGCCGGTCTGCATCTCCGACACGCGATCAACACGCATGCGAGGAGAGCCTCATGACCGCCACCTACACGTTCGACGTTTTCTCCAGTCTCGACGGCTTCGGCGCCGCCGGCGGCGACTGGACCGGCTACTGGGGCAAGCAGGGCCCCGAGCTCCTGGACCACCGCCTCGCCGTGTACGGCGAGGAGCAGCGGATGGTCTTCGGGGCCACCACGTATCGGGCGTTCGCGCGGATGCTGGCGTCGAGCACCGAGGAGTCCGAGGTGCGTGACCCATGGGTCACGCGGATGAGGAACCTACCGGCAACGGTGGTGTCGACGACGCTGGAAGGGCCCCTCGACTGGCCGGATGCGAACGTCGTGAGCGGTGACGCCGTCGACGTCGTCGCTCGGCTCAAGGAGGAGTCCGAGGTGCCGTTGCGCTCGCACGGCAGCCTGTCGATGAACCGGGCGCTGATGGCCGCCGGTCTGGTCGACCGCGTCCAGGTGACGCTCTTCCCGGTGATCACCGGTGAGACCGGTCTTGACCCGATCTTCCAGGGTGCGGCCGACTTCGACCTCGAGCTGATCGAGCGCAGGACGCTCGACGGCGACATCCAGGAGCTCATCTACCGGCCCACCCTGCATGTCTGAGTTTCCCGGCTTCGTCGGCCCGCCCCGTCGTATTCAGTCTTTGTCGGCGGCGTTCAGATCGATGCGCCGTAGTGACGGCAGGAGCAGGGGTAGCAGCATGGCGGCAACCGTCAGGACGCCGCCGGAGATGGCCACTGCCGCGGTGCCGAAGGCCGCGGCGAGAACTGGGGCGGACAGCTGACCGGCAGGGATCGACGCGAACGATATGAACTCGTCATAGGCTGCGACTCGGCGCTGCCGGCCATGGTGATCGACCAGCCGGCGAAGAACCACCGGAAGGCAGGGGAACGGAGCGGTCGCCCGGACGCAAGGCTGATGCTGGACGACAGCGTTGCATCGGTTTGGGATGATTCGGGATCCTGTTTTCCGGGCGAATCTGTTCCAGGCACGAGGCGCGACGCTGCCAGCGCCCGCAGGATTCATCAAACCGTTTTCGAGGTTCGCGGACCTCACACTTCCGGGGCGCCCGAGTCAGATCACGAGCTTGAACCCGTCGTGGCTGCGCACGAAGCCGAGCCCGGTATAGAAGCGGTGCGCATCCCCGCGCCGCTTGTTGCTCGTGAGCTGTACGAGCCCGCACCCACGCCCGCGGGCCCGCGCGACCACGCGCTCCATCAGGATCCGGCCCAGTCCGCCGCCTCTCCGGTCCGCGCGGATCCGCACCGCCTCGATCAGGGCACGCTCGGCGCCCCCCTTGCCGAGCCCGGGGATGTACGTCGCCTGCAGGCAGCCCACCGTCCCGCCTGCATCCCGGTCGTCGGCGTCCTCGACCAGGATCAGCATCTCGTTGCGCGGGTCCGCGTCAATCGCCGCGAAGGCGTGCTCATACGCCTCCGTGACCGTGACCGTTGCCGGGTCCACCACCCGCTCCTCATCGGCAAGCAGGGCGAGCACCGCGGGCAGATCGGCGCGGGTCGCGGGACGCAACGTGACAACGGGGGCAGGAACGGGCTCAGCGGACATGGCACAGACCCTAACCGGCCCTGCGCTCCCAGGGCCGCGGTCAGGTGGACAGTAGAGTCGACGGCTGTGGCGGATACCCAGTACGAAGACCTGTTGCGGCTGGCACTCACGTCCGGGACGGCGAAAGCCGACCGGACGGGCACCGGCACCCGGAGTATCTTCGGGCACCAACTCCGCTACGACCTCTCGCAGGGGTTCCCGCTGGTCACCACCAAGAAGGTGCATCTCAGGTCCATCGTGTACGAGCTGCTGTGGTTCCTGCGCGGCGATTCGAACGTCGGCTGGTTGCAGGAGCACGGCGTCACCATCTGGGACGAATGGGCCGACGAGAACGGCGAGCTCGGCCCGGTTTACGGCGCACAGTGGCGCTCCTGGCCCACCCCCGACGGCCGGCATATCGACCAGATCAGCGAGGTCCTCGACACGCTGCGCCGCGACCCGGACTCCCGCCGGATGATCGTCTCCGCCTGGAACGTCGCGGAGCTGACCAGGATGGCACTCGCGCCGTGTCACGCCTTCTTCCAGTTCTACGTCGCCGACGGCAGGCTCTCCTGCCAGCTGTACCAGCGCAGCGCGGACCTGTTTCTCGGCGTGCCTTTCAACATCGCGAGCTACGCCCTGCTCACGCATATGGTGGCGCAGCAGGTCGGCCTCAGGCCGGGCGACTTCATCTGGACCGGCGGCGACTGCCATATCTACGACAATCACGTCGAGCAGGTGACCGAGCAGCTCTCGCGCACCCCGTTCGAGTTTCCCCGCTTGCGGCTGCGCGAAGCCGACTCGCTTTTCGACTTCGCCTACGCCGATGTGGCGGTGCTCGACTACCAGCACCACCCGGCCATCAAGGCCCCGGTCGCGGTGTGAACGTCGGGCTGATCTGGGCGCAGACCCTCGATGGCGTGATCGGCGCGGACAACACGATTCCGTGGCGACTTCCCGAGGACATGGCGCATTTCAAGGCGACCACCCTCGGTCATCCAGTGGTGATGGGGCGCAGGACATGGGATTCGCTGCCTCCGCGATTCCGCCCGCTGCCCGGCAGGCGCAACATCGTGGTGACTCGCGATCCACACTGGATGGCCGAGGGCGCGGAACGTGCCGGGTCCATCGCCAAGGCCCTGGATCTGGCGGCCGAGCCGTCGGAACCAGCCGCCCCCACTGCGGTATGGGTGATCGGCGGCGGTGAGATCTACCGTGCCGCCCTGGGCTACGCCACGACGCTCTCGGTGACTGAAGTCGACTCGACAGTGAACGGCGACACCTACGCCCCCACACCGGACCCGACGTGGAAGGTCGCCGAGGACACAGGCTGGCAGACCTCGACGTCCGGGCTGCGCTACCGCATCCGCCAGTACACCCGGTGAGCGCCGTATCAGGTGCCGATGCGGTGGCTCATGGAGTGCTATCCGGTGGGAGGTGGCGGAGCCGGAGGGTGAAGGTGGATTCGGCGGGGGGTAGGAGGTGTTCGGGGAGCGGGCCCGGGCCGCAGGACGCGGAGCCCAGGCCGTTATGGGCCAGGTCGAGGTTGACGTACACGCGGTCGCGTTCCACCAGGTCGGTGGGGTGCCGCGCCGCCGTCAGGTCCTCGCTGGTCCAGCGGCGCGCGGTGAGGCCGAAACGCGGCGCCCCTTCTATCCGCAGCCGTCCCGGCGGGCCGGCGAGCTCGGCCCAACGGACCTCGGCGCGGTGGCCGTTCTCCTGGGGGACGACGTACGGGGTCTGGAGCTCGGCGACGGTGGCGGCGAACAGGCCCACCCGGGCGGCCTCCCGGCTGTCCGGGTACGCCTCGCCGGGCCCGAGCCCGAACCAGCGCACGGCGTCGTAGGCGGCCGGCAGCGCGAGCCGCACGCCCAGACGCGGGAGGACGAGGCCGTCCCACGGGCCCTCGGGGACGACGTGCATCGTCAGGCACAGGGCAGAGCCCTCGGCGGTCCAGGCGTAACGGACGCGCAGGCCGCGCTCGAAGCCGGCCGCGGCCACCCGGGTCTCCACCATGAGCCCGTCCGGGCCCGGGTCAACGACGACCGTGCGGTGCTCCATCCGGTCCAGGCCGGCGCGGATCCAGTCCTTGGCCGCGGACTTCGGGCCCATGCCGCGGTCGTTCTCGGTCGGCGCGCGCCAGACATCGAGGCGGGGTCCGTCGAGCTCCAGTGGGCCGAAGGCGCGCAGCACCCCGGTGTGGGGGTCGAAGACGCCGTCGCCCAGCAGGATGTGCGCGCCCGCACGCCCCGGAGCGAGGTCGGGCGCCGAGCCGGTGGGGGCCGGGGCGGGTGGCGCCGGGGAGACGGGGAACTGCGCCCACGCGACCTCGTGGCCGGCCGGGGCCCACGGTTCGTCGGCGGTGAGCTCCGCCCGCACCGTGAGCCAGCCCTCCCCCGCCGTGGCGGGCAGCGCGGGCGGGTCCACCGCGGTCTCCGCGCCGGCGGGCAGGTGCGGCACGACCAGCTCGCCGCCGGCGACCCGCACGCCGTCGTCCTCCAGGGTCCAGGTGAACCGCAGGTGGGACAGATCGCGGAAGGCGTGCTTGTTCCTGATGAGCAGCCGGCCTCCTACCAGCTCCGCGGTCAGCGGCTGGAAGACCTTCCCGAGCTCGACCAGGCCGGGCGACGGCGTCCGGTCGGGGAAGACCAGGCCGTCGATGCAGAAGCTGCCTCCGTTGGGATGGTCGCCGAAGTCCCCGCCGTATCCGAAGTACTCGCGGCCGTCCGGGGTGTGGCGGCGGAAACCGTGGTCGATCCACTCCCACACGAAGCCGCCCTGGCAGCGCGGGTAGGCCTCGAAGACCCGCTGGTACGCGGCCAGCGAACCAGGCCCGTTGCCCATGGCGTGCGCGTACTCGCAGAGCAGGAACGGCAGCGCGCGCCGCCGCGCCTCCAGCTCCGGGTCGTCCGCGGTCTCCGGCGGGGCGTCCTCCTCGCGCCGCCCGATCCGCTCGACCTCCGCCACGGGCGCGTACATCAGGCTGTAGAAGTCGGAGTGTTGGTAGCTGCGGTCGCGCTCGTAGTGCAGCGGCCGGCCGGGGTCGCGGGTCCGGGTCCAGTTCGCGAGGGCGCCGAAGTTGCGGCCGTGGTGGCTCTCGTTGCCCAGCGACCAGATCACGACGCTGGGGTGGTTCTTGTCCCGTTCGACCATCCGCCGCATCCGGTCCAGCAGCATCGGCTCCCAGCGCGGGTCGTCCGCCGGATTGCCGCGCCATTCGGCGTGGATGAAGCCGTGGGTCTCGATATCGCATTCGTCGACCACCCACATCCCCAGTTCGTCGCAGAGGTCCAGGAAGGCGGGGTGCGGCGGATAGTGGGCGGTGCGGACCGCGTTGACGTTGTGCCGCTTCATCAGCAGCAGATCGGTGCGCATGGTCGCGAGGGACAGCGCCCGGCCGTGGTCGGGGTCGTGCTCGTGCCGGTTCACGCCGCGCAGCAGCAGCGGCGTGCCGTTGACGGTAAGCAGGCCGTCGGTGACGGCGACGGTGCGGAAGCCGAGGCGCAGCGGGACGCGTTCGCCGGGGGTGGTGAGGTGGCCGCGGTACAGCCGGGGCGTCTCCGCGGTCCACGGCGCCACGTCCGCGACGGCGAGTTCCCGTCCCACCGGCAGTCCTTCGATGCCCAGTTCGGGGACGCTGACCGTGGCGGGCGCGTCGGTGTCGGTGTCGGTGCGGGCGTCCACCCGGAGCGTGCCGCGGCCGGTGACATGGTCGTAGCCGGCGTGCACGAAGAAGTCGCCCACGCCGTCCGCCGGGCGCTCCAGCAGGGTCACCTCCCGGAAGATGCCGGGCAGCCACCACATGTCCTGGTCCTCCAGGTAGCTGCCGGCGGACCAGCGGTGCACGCGGACGGCCAGCACGTTGGCCCCGGGGCGGAGCGCCGGTCCCGCGTCGAACTCGGCGGGCAGCCGGCTGCCCATGGAGGTGCCGAGGCACCGCCCGTTGAGCCAGACGCGGAGGCAGGAGTCCACGCCCTCGAAGCGCAGCACGCTGCCGGGCAGCCGCCAGCCGGCGGGCAGATCGAACGCGAGCCGGTGGTCGCCGGTCGGGTTGTCGTCCGGCACGTGCGGCGGGTCGATGGGGAACGGGTAGGCGGTGTTGGTGTAGCGGGGCACGCCGTGGCCGTGCAGCACCCAGTGCGACGGCACCGGCAGTTCGGAGAAGCCGGGGCCCGGGGGCTCGGGGCCCAGGAAGTCGAGCGGCGCCTCCTCCGCGCGGTCCGACAGCCGGAAGAGCCAGGTGCCCGACAGGTCGAGACGCCCGGCGTCGGAGGCGAAGGCGGCGCGGGGTGGGCGCGGGCCGGTGTCGGGGATGAGGTCCTCGTAGTAGCGCGCCATCACAACTCCCCATCAACACAATGAGACATGGTCAAAAAACGCTAAACACAATAAACACGGCGAAAAGGTATTGACAGACGAGGGTCGCGGTGGCCTTGCTGATGCGATGCGACCGCCTACCGAATTCACAACGTTCAGGGCGTTCTCCGCCCACCGCGTCCGCCTGCTGCCGGCCCTGGACCGGATCGACTACACCGAACTGCCGAACCCGTTCCAGCGCCGCCTCGGCCTGGTGCGCGGCTATCTGATGGGCCTCGGCTCCGGGCAGCTGCTGCGCAGCTTCGCCCACGAGGCCGGCGTCTTCGCGCCCGGCGCCCCGGCCGAGTCCGGGGCCAGGCTCGGCGGCTGGGAGGCGCTGGACTCGCAGCTGCGCGGTCATTTCCTCGGCCACTGGCTGTCGGCCGCGTCCAGGGTCGTCGCCACCACCGGCGACGCCGAACTGCGGGCGCGGGCCGAGGGCGTGGTCGCCCGGCTCGCCGGCCTGCAACGGGAGAACGGCGGCGAGTGGGTGTTCTCGATCCCGGAGAAGTACCTGCACCGCATCGCCGCCGGCAAGGCCGTGTGGGCACCGCACTACACCGTGCACAAGACGCTGATGGGGCTGCTCGACGCCCACCACTACCTGCTCAGCGACACCGCGCTGGAGACGGTGGTGCGCGCGGCCCGCTGGTTCCACCGGTGGACCGGCGGGTTCTCCCGGGCGGAGCTCGACGACATCCTCGACGTCGAGACCGGCGGGATGCTGGAGGTGTGGGCGGACCTGTACGGCGTCACCGGCGACCCCGCCCATCTGGAGCTGGTGCACCGCTACGACCGGCCCCGGCTGTTCGACCCGCTGCTGGCCGGCGAGGACCCGCTGACCAACCGGCACGCCAACACCACCATCCCGGAGGTGCTCGGCGCCGCCCGCGCCCACGAGGTCACCGGCGAACGACGCTGGCGGGACGTCGTCGAGGCGTACTGGCGCTGCGCGGTCACCGACCGGGGGTACTTCGCCACCGGCGGGCAGACCAGCAACGAGGTGTGGACGCCGCCGCACGAGTTCGCCGCCCGCCTGGGGCTGAACACCCAGGAGCACTGCACCGTCCACAACATGATGCGGCTGGCCGACGTGCTGCTGCGCTGGACCGGCGAACCCGACTACGCGGACTACATCGAGCTCAACCTCTACAACGGCGTCCTCGCCCAGCAGCATCCGCGCACCGGCATGGCCGCCTACTATCTGCCGCTGCGCCCCGGGGCGGCGAAGAAATGGGGCACCGCGACCGACTCCTTCTGGTGCTGCTACGGCACCATGGTGCAGGCCAACACGCTGCACAACGCCTACGCCTACTACGGGTACGACGGCGGCGTGGCGGTCTGCCAGTACGTCCCCTCCACGGCCCGTTGGGACGCGGACGGGACCGAGGTGGAGCTCACCCAGCGCCCGGACCCGGAGGTGGGCACGCATATCGCCGCCGCCGGCGCCAGGGGCGCGCGGTCCCGTCCGGACCGGTGGGCGATCGAGCTGACCGTGCGGGCGGCGGAGCCCGTCGAGTTCGAGTTGGCGCTGCGGGTGCCGGACTGGGTGGCCGGGCCCGTGACGCTGACCGTGAACGGCGCGCCGCATCCGGTACCGGACGGCGCCCGCCGGGCGACCGTGCGCCGGGCGTGGCGGGACGACGTCGTGCGCCTCGAACTGCCCCGCGCGCTCCGCGCCGTGCCGCTGCCCGACCGCCCCGAGACGGTGGCGTTCCGCGACGGCCCGGTGGTGCTGGCCGGGCTGTGCGACGAGGAGCGCCGGCTGGTCGGCGACCCCGAACGGCCCGAGACGCTGCTGGCACCCGACGAGGAGCGGGACCCGTTCGCCTGGCGCGGCTCCTGGCGCGCCCGCGGCCAGGACCGCGGGCTGCGCTTCGTGCCGCTGCACGAGGTGGAGGACGAGAGCTACGCGGTGTACTTCCCGGTCAGCCGGGGACGGTGAACCGCCGGGTGCCCGGCTCGGCCTCGTAGACGGCTCGCCGTCCCGAGGCGCCGTCCAGCACGCCGAGCGACCGTGCCCCCGCCGGAGCCGGGGGCGCGGCCGACTCGGGCCGACCGTCCGGCCCATGGTCAGGCAGCGGCACCTCGACCCGGGCGGGCGGCCCCGGCGGCACGGTGACGTCGAGGGTGAGGCCCCCGCCCGCCGGGCGCCGCCAGGCGCTGCGGACCCGGCCGCGCGGGGTGTCGTACCAGGCGTCGGCATGGGTCAGGTCTCCTACCGGGGCGGGGCGGATGACGATCCGGTCGAAGGCGACCGAGTCCTCGGCCTGGCGGATGCCGGCGAGCGAGGCGGTGAACCACTCCTCGATCGCGCCGAGCATGAAATGGTTCTGCGACGAGCCGCGGGTGGGCCCGTCCCAGCGCTCGGTGAGCGCGGTCGCGCCGTGCGCCACCTGATAGCCGTAGCTGGGGCTGTCCGTCCGGCTGACCAGGTCGTAGACGACGTCGTCGCGGCCGTGCTCGGAGAGCATCCTGAGCAGGGACGGCAGCGCGATCTCGCCGACGGTGACATGGTTGTCCGCGGCCCGGATGGCGGCGACCAGATGGTCGAGCACGGCGTCCCGTTCGGCCTCGGGGACGATGCCCATCTCCAGGGCCAGGGCGTCCGCGGCCTGGCTGCCGGAGGCGTAGGTATGCCCGGCGGCGTCGAAGAAGGCGTCGTGGAAGGCGCGGCCGATGCGGTCGGCGAGCGCCGCGTGCTCCCGGGCGTCGCCGTCCTTGCCGATGACGGCGGCGATCCGGCTCAGCGTCGTGGCGATCCGGTGGTAGGCGTAGCTGGCGGTGACGGCCTTCGGCGTGGAGTCGTCGAACGCGATCCAGTCGCCGAGCCCGTGGTGGAGCAGATCGCCCTCCGCCCGTGCGTCGAGGTGGGCCAGGTAGCGGAGCATGTCGGCGTAGTGGGTGCGCAGCGTGGCGGTGTCGCCGTAGGTGCGGTAGAGGTACCACGGCGCCAGGACCAGGGCGCCGCCCCAGTTCGGGTCGTCGCGGAACTTGTCCTCGAAGACCTTGTATTCGGGCGCGGTGCTCGGCACCAGACCGGTCTCGGTCTGCGCGTCGGCCATGTCGCGCACCAGCTTGCGGTAGTACGCGGCCACGTCGTAGTTGTTGGCGACGGCCGGGAAGACGAGGTGGACCTCCTCCAACCAGCCGAGCTTCTCCCGGTGCGGGCAGTCCGTCAGGACGCTGTACATGTTGCCCTGCACGGCCCGCTCGGTGATCCGGTGGATGCCGGTGAGCAGCGGGTCGGAGCAACGGAAGTCGCCCGCCGGCGGGTTGGCGGCGCGCAGCACCTGGGCGCGCACGGTGTCGGCGGCGCAGGGTCCCGGCAGGCCCTCGACCTGGACGTAGCGGAAGCCGTGGTAGACGGTGGCCGGGTACCAGACCTCCGGCGTCTCCTGGTCCGCGCCGCGCAGGGTGTAGGCGTCGTAGCAGGGGCGGCCGGTGAAGCGCTGGTTGACGGTGCCGTCCTCGTGCAGCAGTTCGGCGGGGCGCAGCAGCACGGTGGTACCGGCCGGGCCGGCGACCCGCAGCTCCGGGCGGCCGGCGATGTTGACGCCGAAGTCGACCACGTGGACGCCGGGTTGGGGCTCCGTGACCGAGACGGCGTCGAGCACGTCCACCACCTCGATCGGCGGATGGGTGCGGGCGGTGAGCGCGACGTCGAGGGCCGGGGCGACCACGGCCGGCCGCCAGCCGGCGGCGGCGGTGACGTCCGCGTCCGGCGTGTCCCAGCCGGGCCGTTCGCGGCGGGCGTCGTACTCCTCGCCGCCGAACCAGTCGGAGAGGGTGACCGGACCCGGCGCCGTGCGCCAGTCCTCGTCGGTGACCACGGTGGTGACCGCGCCGTCGTCCGTTTCGACGCGGAGCACCGCGAACAGCCGCGGCAGACCGTAGCTGATGTGCAGCTTCTGGTAGCGGCCCGGCACGTCGGGGACGTGCGCGATGCCGCAGGAGAGCTGGAAGCCGACGGTGTTGGCGCCGGCCCGCAGCGCCTCGGTGACGTCGTACGTGGCGTACAGCAGCCGCTTGTCGTAGACGGTGTAGCCGGGTTCGAGCTCGGCGGCGGCGATCCGGCGGCCGTTCACGGTGGGGACGTAGACGCCCAGCGCGGTGGCGTACAGCCGGGCCCGGCGGACCGGCCGCACCAGGCGGAGGTCCCGGGCCAGCAGCGGCATCGCCCGGTCCGGGTCGTGGTCCTCGGCGGCGGGCGGGGCCCATTCCGGGGCGGTCACCCACCGGGCGCCGGCCCAGTCCGCGGGTTCCAGCAGGCCCGTTTCCCAGCTGGCCGTCGCGCTCCAGGCCGAGGCCGCGCCGTCCTCGTCCCACACCCGGACCCGCCAGCAGGCGCGGCGCGCGGAGCCCAGCGGCTTGCCGGCGTACTCCACCGCGACACCGCGCTCCCCCGCCACCCGGCCGCTGTCCCACAGGTCGCAGTCGCCCGCGGCGAGCCGGTCCTGGCTGGACGCCACCTGGACCTGGTAGGCGCGCTGCGTCCCGGCGGCGGGCCGCCAGGACAGGTCGGGACGCTCGCTGTCGATGCCGAGGGGATCGGTCAGATAACCCGTCCGCAAATATGTCGGCGCGGGCGGCGAGGCGGGCGTCGGGGGGTGCGTCGGCGCGGGGGCCGCTGCCATGTCAGGTCTCCTGTCTGCGGGTTGTCACGCGATCACCAGCTCGACGCCGCTGTCGCGGCACAGCCGGGGGTACGGCGGCGGTGGCTCGGCGTCCGTGACGAGCACGTCCACCTGCTCCAGGCGGGCCACGGAGATCGTCTCCGTGCGCCCGAACTTGGTGTGGTCCATGACGACGATCACCGACTCGGCGATCTCCACCATGGCCCGGCGCACCTCGGCCTCCTCGATGTCGAAGAAGGTCAGACCGCGTTCGGCGGTCAGCCCGCCGCAGCCCAGAACGAGCTTGTTGACGTGCAGCCGGCGGATGGTCTCGACGGCCAGCGACCCCACCAGGCACATCTCGGGGGCGATCACCCCGCCGGCCAGCAGCACCTTGGCCGACGCGTCCGGGGCGCCCTGGAACTCGCCCGCCACGTGGATGGAGTTGGTGACCACCACGAGGTCCCGCCTGCCGCGCAGCGCGCGGGCGACGGAATGCGCGGTGGTGCCGGTGTCGATGGCGATGCTGTCGCCGTCCTCCACCAGTTCGGCGGTGCGCGCGGCGATGCGGCGCTTCTCCTCCGCTCTGGCCACCTGGCGGATGTCGAACGGCGAGCGCTCCCGGCGCACGGCCCCGCCGTGCACCCGGCGCAGCGCGCCGTCCTCCTGCAACTCGTCGAGGTCGCGGCGGATCGTCATCCCGGAGACGCCGAGGCGCTGTGTCAGTTCGGCGACCTCAAGGCGCTCGTGCTCGCTCAGCATCCGCAGGATGACGTCCCTGCGCGCCTGTCCGCTCTTTCCCATGACCGCTCCGCCTCATCTCGCGCCTGCGTACCGGGAGCCGCGCGGTTCGCGCCCGTCACCGCCCCTGACCCGGCGGAACAGGTCGACGTCGCCCGCCTGTCCGCCCTTGAGCAGTATCTGCACACCGTCCAGCGGCCCGTGCGCCGCACCCAGCCGGCACAGGGCCGTGCCGGGGCCGAGCCACGCGACGATCTCGGCGGACCTGGCGCCGAGCGCGCGCACCACCTGCCCGGCGGTGTCGCCTCCGGCGACGACCACCCGGCGGACGCCGGCGTGCGCGACCGCCTCGGCGACGACGTGGGCGAGGGCCGCGCCGATGGCGGCGAGGAGATTGGCGCGGGCGGCTGCCGCCGGGGCGGGCGGCCCGAGCGCGGTGTAGACGACGGCGCCGGGCGCGCCGTCGAGCGCGCGGAGGGTTGCGTCCCGCAGCCGCGCGAGGTCCAGGGACTCCTCCGGCTCCACGGCGACGCCGCGCCACCCGTGGTCCAGCGCCCGCCGAATCTGCTCCGCGGTCCGCGGCGCGCAACTCCCGGACACGACGAGGACCGGCCCGGAGGCCGGGGGCAGCGCGCCCGTGGGCGGGAAGGAGCCGGACGAAGGGTCGCCGAGCGGCCGACCACCGGACGAACGGCCGCGGGCCGGCGCCCCCTCGGACGCGCCACGGTCGGACGAACCGCCGCCATACGGAGACCGCGCATCCGACCGGGCCGCGCCGGACCCGAGCTCGCCGCCCCAGGATCCCTCGGACCGAGCCGCGCCGGACCCGGGGTCGCCGGCCCGAAACCCGTCCGGCCAGGCACCACCGGGCAGAGCGCCGCCGGGTGGGGTGGCGTCGGCGGCCGGCCCGTCCGGCGAGGACCTCGCCAGGAGATGCGCGACGGCGTGGCTCAGGCCGCCGGAACCGAGGGCGTACACCTGCTCGTCCGCGGCGAGGATCAGCTCCGCGGCGCACCGCAGATGAGGGCCCGTCACCGCGTCGAAGACCACCGCGCCCCAGTCGCCGTCCGCCAGCAGCCGCCGGTAGCGCCGGTGCGCCTCGGCGGCGGGCAGCTCGTACGCCGTGAGGTCCAGCGAGCCGATGCGCAGCTCGGTCTGCCGCCCGAGGTGCAGCCGCAGGTCCGCCTCGGATATCGGCGTCACCGGGTGCCGGGACATGGTGGGCTGCCGGTCGAGCCGGTACACCGTGCCCCGGTCCGCGGCGAAATGGTGGCCGAACGCGGTGTAGCGGCCGAACTCCGGCTGCGCCGCGAGCACCGGGACCGGCGCCGGGCCGAAGACCGCGCGGCCGATCTCGATCGCCCGGCCGAGGCTGCCGATCCGGGGCGAGGAATCCGCGGTGGAGCACATCTTGTACTGCACCAGGCGCGGCCCGGCCGCCCGGAGCGCCGCCAGAGCCGGTTCGACCTCCTCCGCCATCCGCTCGGTGGGCAGCGAACGAGCCACCCCGGCGACGCCGACCACGTCGTACGCGCCGGCCAACGAGGCCAGTTCGCCGGAGCCCGGGCGGTCGAAGAGCAACAGACCACGCAGCCCGGCGCGGTGGAACTGCGCCAGCGCGTCCGTGGAGCCGGTGACGTCGTCGCCGTAGAAGCCGGCGACCAGGCGGCGGGCGGCGGGCTCAGCCCCGGCGTGCTCAGCCACGGCGTGCCCCGAAGGTCTCCAACGCCCGGCGCAGCGGGTGGCTGCGGGCGGCGCAGTCCTCCAGCGAGTCGCCGCGCACGGCGCCGGCCCAGGCCGCGCGCATGGCCGCGACGCCGGCGCCCGCCCCGTCCGGGTGGGCGTGGATGCCGCCGCCGGCGAGCACCAGCAGGTCGGTGGTGCCGGTCAACGCGTAGGCGGGGTGGGCGGTGCCGGCCCACTGGCCGGAGGAGAGCACCGGCAGCGCCGCGTAGCCGCCGGGGAAGCCCTCGGGAAAGGGCCGGCGCACGGCGTCGACGGTGGCCAGCACGTCGTCGTCGCTCTCGTAGAACTTGCTGCTGATGCCGCCGGAGTGCAGTTGGTCGACGCCGGCGAGCCGGGCGAGCGTGCTGAACACCCCGGCGCTGAGGCCCAGCTGCGGGCTGCGCAGGAGGGCGCCTGACATGGCGCGGTGGCCGTGGACGGGCAGGGCCGCGTGCTCCCGCAGATGGGCGACGGCGGCCAGGCCCACGGTCTGCACGCAGACCATGACGCAGCGGCCCCCGGCCTCGACCACCCGGTCGTGGTTGTCCAGCATGCGGCCGATGTCGTCGGTGATGTTGAACGCGTACATCGGCCGGTGCCCGGTGCGCGCGGCCACCCGCTCCAGTTCGTCGGTCACCACGGCCACCCGCTCGCGCAGCGGCGCGTGCGGCGGGTCGCCGTTGAGCTCGTCGTCCTTGATGAAGTCGATGCCCGCCTCGGCGAGTTCCCTTACCATGGCGCGCAGCGCGTCGAGCGTGAGGCCGACGCCCGGTTTGACGATGGTCCCGATCAGCACGCCGGCGGGATCCCCCATGAGCCGCCGGGTGCCAGCGACGCCGAACTGCGGTCCCGGATAGCGCTCCGCGAAAGCGGGCGGCAGTTCCAGGTCCGTCAGCCGCACGGCGGCGAGCTCGCGCAGCTCGAAGAGGTTGCCGGCCACGGCGGCGAGCAGATTGGGCAGCGAGGGGCCGAAGTTGGCGAGCGGAAAGGCGAGCCGCACGGTCGCCCGGTACGGGTGCCGCGGGCCGCCGGCCGGTCGGGCCGTCCCCTGCAGCGGCGGCGCCGCGGGGTCCTCTGGCCGCTCCTCGACCGACACGACGGTGGCCGCGAACCGTTGTCTGAGCTCCTCGGTCTCGCCGGGCACGCGGACGAAGGTGCCCGTGGACTGTTCGTTCGCCAGGATCTCGGCGGCCCGCGCCGGCGGCAGGAAGCTCGCGATGTCGTACGTGGCCAGGACCGTTTCCTCCGCCATGCTGACACCCTCCTCTCTCAACGCGACGGGTCGACAAGGATCTTCATCGACCCCGCACCCCGCGCCAGTTCGTCGAACGCCGTCTGGGTGTCCGCCAACGGCAGCGGTTCGCCGGCCAGGAGTGGCCGCACGTCCAACGTCCCGTCGTTGACCGCCGCGGCGGCGGCCCGGAAGTCGCCGGGGGTGTACACCGTGGCGCCGCGCACGACGATCTCCCGCAGCACCACGGGGTTGAGGTCGGCCGCCACCGGCGCGCCGAACATCGGCAGCAGCACCACCGTGCCCCGCGGGCGGCACAGCGCCAGAGCCTCGTCGAGGCAGGAGGGGTGCCCCGAGGCGACGACCACCGTGTCGAAACCGTCCGCGCCGCACCGGGCGAGCGCGGCGCCCACCACCTCCTCGCGTCCGGCGTCGACCGTGTGACAGTCCGCCATCCCGCGGGCCACCGCAAGGCGGTCCTCGCGCACGTCGCTGACCAGCAGTTCCTCGACGTGGTGCAGCCGGCAGACCGCGGCCACGAGCGCCCCGATGGGGCCGGCGCCGAGCACCGCGACCCGCTGTCCGGGACCGACGGACGCCATGCGCGTGGTGTGCCAGGCCACCGCGGCGGGCTCGATCAGGGCGCCCTCGCCCCAGGAGAGTCGTTCGGCGAGCGGGAACAGCGCCCGCTCCGGCACCGGCACGTAGCCGCCGAGCATTCCCTCCCAGCCCGCTCCCGGCACCCGCCGGCGCGCGCACAGATGGGCCAGCCCCGACTCGCAGCGGGGGCACTCCCAGCAGGACAGCAGCGGCATGATGGCCACCCGGAGCCCGGCCGGATGCCGGGCGCCCGGGGCGGCCCGCACCACCCGCCCGGCGCCCTCGTGGCCCAGCACCACCGGCGCGCTGCGGAACGGGTGGCGCCCGCGGAAGGCCGCGAGATCGGAACCGCACAGGCCGACCGCGCGCATCTCGACGAGCGCCTCCCCCGCTCCGGGCGCCGGCTCGTCGACCTCCTCGACGCCGATCCGCCCGACCGCCCGCAGCACGGCCGCCCTCATATGGTCCCCGCTTCCGTCAATCCGTCGGTTCCGTCGGTTCCGTCGGTTCCGTCGGTTCCCGGCACACGGTCGGGAATGTGCGAATGAACAGAAGGTAGAACCGGCCTCGCGCCTCGTCAACCACGGGACGAAACCGGACACTTGAATATCTATCCAGCTCCTTCCGCTCCTTGACGGCCCCTTCCGGCACTCCTAGCCTTGCCGAGATTCGTGTTCGTTCGAACATTGAGGCGGTGTGACGGACCATGCCCAGCATTCCGGCTACGTTGCTGTTGGAGGAGCGCGCGGAGCAGGCGATGAACGCGGTCACCGGGCTCGCCGACTCCGACCTCGACGGCATCCCCTTCTTCAGCGCCGACCTGCTCGCGGAACCCGCCTCGCTCCACCACGGCGACTACGACTACGGCTCCAGTCACGGCCGGCTCACCGACGCCTGTCTGCTGGCCCGGCAGATGTCCGGCGAGTCCTGGTGGCGGGAGACCGAGGAGCGCTACAAGTCGACGCTGCTCGCGCTCTTGGCCGAGGACGGTCTGAGCTATCGACGCACCCACCCCAGGGGCCACTGGGAGGCGAACGCCAACCTCATCGACCAGCGCGCCACCCTCCTCGCGCTCACCACCTGGTACGTCGACAGCGGCGACGAGCGGGTGCGGGAGGCCGCCGACCGGCTGGTCGCGGCCCTGAAGCGGATCGCCGTCAAGGAGCGCGACGCGTGGTACTACCCGGCGTCCGAGTACAAGCCCGGCGGCTGGCCCTCGGACAACGCGATCCACCTCCGCCTGGCCCCTGACCCCGCGTCGTTCTGCGGCCGGTACATCATGCCGCTGCTGCGCTACCACCAGGCGACGGGGAACGAGGACGCCCTGGAGCTGTGCGGCTGGTTCACCCGGCTGATCACCGAGCGGAGCGGGGTCTTCCTCCCCGACGGCAGTTTCAACCCGGCGCTGGCCTACCGCAGCGGCCACTTCCACACCCGTCTCGGCACCCTGGACGGCATCGCCAGGTACGCGGCGTTCACCGGCAACCACGCGCTGACCGAGTTCGTGCGTAAGCCGTTCGACTGGGCGCTGACCCAGGCCACCGCCTTCGGCTGGACCCCGGGCGACCTGGCCGGACAGCGCTACGAACACGAGACCTGCTCGCTGGTGGACCTCATCGGCATCGGCACCACCCTGGCCCGCGCCGGGCACACCGAGTACTGGACCGTCGTCGAACGCTTCCTCCGCAACCACCTCACCGCCTCCCAACTCGCCGACACCGCCTGGGTCCGCTCGGCCCCCGACCGCTCGTTGGACACTCCCGGATGGGTGACCCACCACCGCGTCGGGGAGCGGGTGCTGGGCGCCTTCGCCGGCTACGGCGCACCCAACGACTACGTCTCCGACGTGGTGTTGGGCCGCGGGCACACCAGCGACGTCCAGGCGTGCTGCGTCGGCTCCGGGGTGCGCGGGCTCTTCACCGGCTGGAACGCGGTGGTCACCGGCGACGAGCGGCTGGTCCGCGTCAACCTGCTGCTCAACCGCGGCAGTGCGTTCGTCGACGTCCTCAGCCATCTGCCGTACGAGGGCCGGGTGGACCTAGACGTCCGCGCCGACTGCCGCGAGTTGCGGCTGCGGACACCGCCCTGGGCCGGGTACGCCCATGTGGCGGTCGCCCGGCACCCGGTCTCCGGACCCGCCGTCACCGCCTCGGGCCGCGATCCCGGCCTGTGGGCGCCCGACGGCTATCTGCGGCTCGACCGCCCCCGCGCGGGCGAGCGCATCACCGTCACCTTTCCCCTCGTGGAAGACATCACAGAAGAGACCGCGGCCGGGCGCGTGTTCCGCACCCGGTGGCGCGGCGACGACGTCACGGGCATCGAACCGGAAGGCAGGTCGCGGCCGATGTACAGCCCCCGCACCCTGGAACCAAAGGCCCCCGAGCGCGAGCACGCGCTCCACGTCCCCGCCCGGGAGTGGTCGTGGTGAGCCGCGGACCCGCGGCCGGCGACGCCGCCGGATCCGGTCCTGGCCGGCGCGCGTTCGTGCTCGGCGCCGGCTCCACCGCGGCCCTCGTCCTCGGCGTCGGGAGCACCAGCGGTGCCGCCGCCGTCGGGCGGCGGCCGTCCGACGCGCAGGCCGCCAGGATCCTGGCGGGCATCCGCCCGCCCCGGTTCCCCGACCGCACGGTGACCATCACCGACTACGGGGCCGTGGGCGACGGAACCACGGACTGCACCGCGGCCATCAGGGACGCCATCGAGGACTGCGCCGCGGCCGGCGGCGGCCATGTGGTGGTGCCCGCCGGCACGTTCCTGACCGGCGCTGTACACCTGCGCGACCGGATCGACCTGCATCTGGCGGACGGCGCCACGCTGCGCTTCAGCCAGGACCCCGCCGCGTACCTGCCGGCCGTCTACACCCGCTACGAGGGCATGGAGTGCTTCAACTACTCCCCCTTCGTCTACGCCTTCGGCTGCCGGAACATCGCGCTGACCGGCAGCGGCGTCATCGACGGGCGGGCCGACGACACCCACTGGTGGGACTGGACCAGGGGCGTGGACGGGGGGCCGTCCCCGGAGAGCGTCGAGAAGACCGCGCTCCGCGCCTGGGCGGACCAGGGCGTGCCCGTCGAGCAGCGGGTCTTCGGCGAGGGCCACCACCTGCGGCCGAACATGATCCAGTTCTACGACTGCCGCGACGTGCTGATCGAGGGCGTGACGGTCAAGGACTCGCCGATGTGGAACATCCACCCGGTGCTCTGCCGGAACGTCACCGTCCGCGGCGTGACGGTGGAGAGCCCGAACGGCCCGAACAACGACGGCTGCAACCCCGAGTCCTGCGCCTTCGTGCACATCAAGGACTGCACCTTCAACACCGGCGACGACTGCATCGCCTTCAAGGCGGGCCGGGACGCCGACGGCCGCCGGGTCGACGTGCCCTGCCACAGCGCCCTGGTCGAGGGCTGCCGGATGCAGGACGGGCACGGCGGCGTCACCATCGGCAGCGAGATGACCGGCGGGGTCAGCAACATCCTGGCCAGGGACTGCCAGATGGACAGCCCGCTGCTGGACCGGGCGCTGCGCCTGAAGTCCAACCCGAACCGCGGCGGCTATATCACCGACATCGTGTTCACCGACATCACCGTCGGCACGGTCGGCGACGCGGTGATCGAGATCGCGCTCAACTACGAGAACATCGACACCGGCGACTACTACCCCGACGTCCACGGCATCTCCGTGCACGGCCTCACCGCCGAATCCGGTCAACTCGCCTGGAACCTGCTTGGCAACGACGCCAACCCGATCCGCGACGTGCGACTGCACGACTGCGCCTTCGACGGCATCACGGAGGGCCACTCCACCGTGAACGTGGAGGGCCTGGAACTGCGCCGGGTCACCATCAACGGCGAGCCGGTCGAGGACGTGCGGGATTCCGGAGTCGGGAGCGGGGCGTGACCGTGTCCCCGACGTCCCCCGCCGACGTGGCCCGGCAGCAGGCCGACGCCATCGCAGCGCGGGTGCGGCCGCCGCGGTTTCCCGACCGGGAGTTCCCGATCACCGCCTACGGCGCCGTAGGTGACGGGACCACCGACTGCACCGCGGCCATCCGGAGGGCCATCGAGGACTGCGCCGCGGCCGGTGGCGGCCACGTCACCGTTCCCCCCGGCCGGTACGCCACCGGGGCGATCCGGCTGCGCTCGGGCGTCGACCTGCATCTGGCGGCCGGCGCCACCCTCGCCTTCAGCCGGGACCCGGCCGCCTACCTGCCGCCGGTGCTCACCCGCTTCCAGGGCGTGGAGACCTACGGCTACTCGCCCCTCGTCTACGCGCACGGCGAGCGCGACATCGCGGTCACCGGCGCCGGTGTGCTGGACGGCCGGGCCGACGAGACCCACTGGTGGACGTGGTCGGGGCAGGAGGAGTTCGGCTGGCGGCCCGGCATGCCGCAGCAGGAGGACGACTGGCCGGACCTGTGGCGGCAGGCCGAACGGGGCGACCCCGTGGAACAGCGGGTCTACGCCGCCGGCCGCCATTTCCGCCCCAACTTCCTGGAGACCTACCGCTGCCAGAACGTCCTCGTCGAGGGCGTCACCTTCATCCGCTCCCCCATGTGGATCATGCACCCCGTGCTGTGCCAGAACGTCCTGGTGCAGAACGTCACCGTCGACAGCATCGGCCCCAACAACGACGGCTGCGACCCCGAGTCCTGCCGGGACGTGGTCATCCGCGGCTGCACCTTCAACGCCGGCGACGACTGCATCGCCATCAAGTCGGGCCGGGAGGCCGACGGACGCCGGGTGAACGTGCCCAGCGAGAACATCCTCATCGAGGACTGCGAGATGCGGCACCGCTACGGCGCCATCACCCTCGGCAGCGACATGACCGGCGGCATTCGCAACGTGTTCGCCCGCCGCTGCCGGATCGGGGGCCCCGGCCTGTACTTCGGCCTGTACATCAAGACCAACTCGGTGCGCGGCGGCTTCGCCGAGAACATCCAGCTGGACGACCTGACGGTCACGCATCTCACCAAGGAGTTCCTCACCTGCGACTTCAATCGCGGCGAGGGCGACACCGGCGAGTACCCGCCCCGGGTGAGAGGCGTCGGCGTCCGCAACGTCACGGTGGGCCGGGCCCGTCGCGCCGTCCTCGCCGAGGGCTACCCGCACGCCCCGATCCGCGATCTGAAGCTGGCCGACTGCGCGTTCGGCGAGTTGACCGAGGCGGACCGGCTGGCGCATGTCGAGGGCCTGGAGCTGGAGAACGTGGTCAGGGCCGGCGAGCATGCCGGCCAGGAGGCCCGCCAGGAAACCGGAGGAGCCGACGCCTCATGACCTCCACGGATCACACGCCGGGAGAGCACGACTACTGCCCCTGGCTGTACTTCGGCTCCGCCACCGAGGAGGAGCGCGCCGCCCAGACCGCATGGCAGCGCCGGCTGGTCGAGCGGCTGGCGGAACAGGGCGGCGAAACGGAGCTCGCGGAGGACACGTTCGTCTCGCCGTGGGCCGGGATCTTCACCGAGCGGCTGCGGATGGGACGGCGTTCCTACGTCGCCGCCCACGCCTATGTCACCCATGAGGTGACGATGGGCCGCGACTGCACCATCAACCCCTTCGCCGTCGTCCGCGGCCGGGTTCGCATGGGAGACGGCGTCCGCATCGGGGCACACAGCTCCCTGCTCGGCTTCAACCACTCCACCGCGCCCGACCGGCCGGTCTACAAGCAGCCACACACCTCGCGGGGCATCGAGATCGGCGACGACGTGTGGATCGGCTCGCACGTCGTCGTGCTCGACGGCGTGACCATAGGCGATCACTGCGTCATCGGCGCGGGCGCGGTGGTCACCCGGGATCTGCCGGAATGGTCGGTCGCCGCGGGCAACCCGGCCCGCCGGCTGCGCGACCGCCGGGACCCGGCGCGCGCCGCCGGCGGGACCTCGGGCCGCACGCGATCCGCGTCCGCGGCGGCGCCCGACGATCTGGCGGCGCGGCTGGCGCGCTTCGCCGCGCGAGCCCGTGGACAGGCGCCGGACGTGCTGGGCCGCTGTCTGGTCCAGGAGCCCGACGGCGGACCAGCCTGGTACACGGACCGTCCCGAGGCCCTCCGCACCGTGCGGGCGGACTGCGACGCCGTCGAGATCGCCCAGCTGCTGCTCGGCGGCCCGCCCCCCGGCATCCCCGCCGAGGAGCTGACCGCCCGGCTGCGCGGGCTCCAGGACGAGAAGACCGGCCTGCTGCCCGAACACGGCGCCGGGCCGCCGACGCTGGACGACGACAGCGCGATGTACCACATCCTCTGCGCCGGCTACGCCCTCCGGCTGCTCGGCTCCGGCTTCGCGCACCCCGTGCGGGCGGTCCACGAGTTGACCCCGGAACGGCTCACCGCCCGGCTGGACGCGCTGCCCTGGGAGCGGGAGGCCTGGCGCTCCGGCCACTGGGTGGACGGCGTCGGCACGGCGGTGCTGCTCAACCTGGAACACTTCGGGCTGCGGGCGCCGGCCGCCGACACCCTCTTCGGTTGGCTGCTCACCCACGCCGATCCGTGGCACGGCCTGTGGGGCCGGCCGGGAGCGAAGGACCGCTGGCTGCAACCGGTCAACGGCCTCTACCGGCTGAGCCGCGGCACGTTCGCGCAGTTCGGGCTGCCCCTGCCGTATCCGGAGCGGACGGTGGACACCGTCCTGACGCACAGCGCCGACCCCGCTTTCTTCGGCGGGGGCCGGGGCAACGCCTGCAACGTCCTCGACGTCATCCATCCGCTGTGGCTGTCCGCCCGGCAGACCGGGCACCGGCTGGCCGAGGGGCGGGAGTGGGCCGAACGGCAGCTCGACCGCCTGCTCGCCGGCTGGCAGGACGGCGCGGGCTTCAGCTTCGCCCTGACCCCCGGCGCCGGGCCACGGCACGAACCCGGCCTGCAGGGCACGGAGATGTGGCTGGCCATCGCCTGGCTGCTCGCCGACCACCTTGGCATCGCCGGCGCCCTCGGCTACCGCCCGGCCGGCATCCACCGCCCCGAACCGGCCCGCCTCGGCCTCTGACGGGCTGTTCCTAACCGCCGACGGAGATGCCGAAGACCTCGAGCAGGGCGTAGACGGCCAGCCAGGTGATCGCGGCGGTGCTCACCACGAGGATGGGCGTGACGGCGCGATTGGCGCGGAAGCGCCGATCCACCTCCGTGGTGCGCAGTTGCCAGACGGCGACAAGCACCGCCAGCAGGAAGATCGCGTTGCCGATGGCCCCGATCTGCAGCAGAAGCAGGGGGGACTGGACGAACAGGTACATCGCGGCCCAGACGCACGGCAGCACCACGGTGAAGATCCGCAGCCAGCGAGTGCGTACCGCCAGGTTCTTCCAGTCGATCACACCCATCAGCCCGAGGGTGTTGGTCCACAGCCGTGGCACCGCCGCCACGGCGGCCACGTGAGTGGAGAACAGCACCGTGACGGCGCCGATCAGGAAGACGACCTCGGCCCACGGGCCGAGCGTGTCGGTGTAGATGCGCGACACCGTGGTGATGACGTCGTTCCCCTCGGGGACGGCCTTCTGCGGGGCCAGGACGGAGGCGCCCATGACGTAGAAGGCGAGGGTGGTCAGCGTGCAGATCACCCAGGAGACCAGCACGTCGACCTGCATGACCTTCAGCCATCCCTCGGCGCGGAGGGCGCGCTCCTCGGTGCCGTCGTCCGGACCGGTCCAGCGGGCGTACCCCTTCTCCAGGCACCAGAAGGTGTAGTTGGTCATGTCGTCGGCACCGACGCCGGTGGAGCCGAACATGGCCAGGGCGAGTCCGATGGTCCCGGCCGGGATCGCGAAGCTCAGCCCCGTGCCGAAGTCGGCTGCCGAATAGGAGTACGAGGTGAAGGGCAGCGCGAGCACGAGGGCTATGGTGCTGGTCGTGAACACCACCACGGATATCGTGGTGACCTGTTCGACGACGCTGTACCGGCTGGTGCTCATCAACAGCACGCTCACCGCCGTGACGATGATGGTCCAGAGGACCAGCGACGTACGACTCAGCTCCCCACCCGCGATCGGCACGGCGATGGAACAGGCCGCGGCCGTTCCGCCGATGACGCCACCGCGCTGGAAATTCTTGGCGGTGTCGAGGCCGATCCAGAGCCAGTTGATCCACCCCATGGGTCCGATCCTGGGCCCGACCTTGCCGTAGCCGGCGAGAGCGGTCTGGCCGCTGAGGATGGTCCATCGGGCCAGTTCCACCTGCACCCAGACCTTGACCGCCGCGCCGACGATCACGAGCCAGAGCAGGGCGAACCCCGCTTTCGCGCCGAGTGAGGTGGTGACGAGGAGTTCGCCGGATCCGACGACGGACGCGGTGAGCACGAGGCCGGGGCCAAGGTAGCGCAGCCGCCCCCGAAGGGTCTCGGGAGGGGTGCGAACATCCTCGGGTCGCAGCTCGTAGGGATCCTGGTGGGGGGCGAGGACTTCGGTGGCGCTCAACATGTCTCCTTCGATGGGCTGACGGGCTGCTGGTTGTCAGCTCCGGAGTCGGCTCTGGAGTCGGCTCGGCCGCGCGGTGGCCTCGGCGAGCCGCCTGGCGCCTCGGACCACCGACTCGATGTCGGCGGGATCGCCGAGCAGACCGGCGGCGACACCCACACCCACGCACCCGGCTTCGACGCACGCTTCGGCCAGGCCCTCGTCGACACCTCCGGTTGCCACGAACGGCACGTCGGGCAGTGGGCCGCGGAGTTGCCGGATGTGGTCGGCCCCGACCGACTTGATGGGGAAGACCTTGACGGCGTCGGCTCCGGCACGAACCGCCCGAAGGACCTCGGTCGGCGTGAGGGCACCCGGCACGGACCCCATGCCGAGCGCCTTGGTCCGCTCCACGACACCTGTGTCGATGTCCGGGGAGACGACGAACTGACCGCCCGCCTCGGCGACCCGGTCCACCTCCTCGGTGGTGAGCACGGTGCCCGCGCCGACGCGCGCGTCGGCGCCGAGCCGATCGCGGACGGCGGCGATCCCCGCGAGCGGCTCCGGGCTGTTCAGCGTCACCTCGAACAGCCGGATGCCGGCCTCGTAGAGCCCCTCGGCCAGATCAGCGCACTGGCTGGCGGACTGGCCGCGGAAGATGATCAGGAGGCGGTTGCGCTTCAGGTCACTCAGCAGATCGTTCATGGTGCGGCCCTTCGCTTCGCAGGTGTCGGCTCAGAGGTGTCGGCTCAGAGGTGCCGGCTCAGAGGTGCCGACGCGGGACGGCGTGTCCGCGACGCCCGGTCAGGAAGTCCAGATCGGCGCCCGTGTCGGCCTGATTGACGTGGCTCCGGTAGAGCGCCGCCCAGCCCGACCCCGGAGCAGGGCCCTTCCTGAGGTCGTCGGCGGCCGCGCTCTCGGACGCGCGCGCGGAGAGCTCCTCCTCCGAGACGGCCATCTCCAGCCGCCGGGCGGGAACGTCCAGGGTGACGCGGTCGCCGCTCCGGAGCAGGGCGAGTGGTCCGCCGAAGGCGGCCTCGGGTGCCACGTGCAGGACCACGGTCCCGTACGACGTCCCACTCATCCGGCCGTCGGTGATGCGGACCATGTCCCGCACGCCCTGGTCCAGCATCTTCTGCGGAATGGCCAGGTTGCCGATCTCCGGCATGCCCGGATACCCGATCGGACCGGCGTTGCGGACGACCAGGACGGTGTCCGGGGTCACGGGCAGATCCGGGGAGTCCTTCTGGGCGTCGTAGTCCTCGATCGTGTCGAAGACGAGTGCGGGACCGGTGTGCCGGATGAGTTCGGGCGAAGCCGCGGAGAGCTTGATGACGGCACCGTCCGGTGCGAGATTCCCCCGCAACACCGCGGTGTGGGAGCCGGGTTCGGCAACCGGGTCCGTGCGGCTCCGCACCACGTCAGGACGCCAGTTCGGAGCGTCTGCGCAGTTCTCGCCGAGCGTCCCGCCGGTGACGGTCATGGCGTCGCCGTCCAGCAGGTCACCGAGTTCGCGGATGACGGCCGGCAGGCCGCCGGCGTCGTGGAGTTCCTCCATCAGGAACCGGCCGGAGGGCATGAGGTCGACCAGCAGGGGGATGGCGGCCGCCAGCCCGTCGAAGTCGTCGAGGGCCAGGTCGATCTCCGCGCGGCCGGCCATCGCCAGCAGGTGGATGACCGCGTTGGTGGAACCGCCGATGGCGGCGTTGACGCGAATCGCGTTCTCGAACGACCGCCGGTCCAGAATGCGCGAGGGAGTCAGCCCCTCGTCGACCATGGCGACGATTCGCTGCCCCGCCTGCTCGGCGATACGGGCGCGGCCCGCGTCCACAGCCGGCACCACCGCGCTCCCGGGAAGGGAGAGACCGAGCGCCTCGGTGACGCACGCCATGGTCGACGCCGTTCCCATGGTGGTGCAGTGGCCGGCGCTCCGGGAAAGGCACGCCTCCGCCGACCGGAACTCGCACGAGGTCATCCGCCCCGCCCGGACCTCCTCGCTGAACTTCCAGACGTGGGTGCCGGATCCGATCGCCTCTCCGCGGAAGCGCCCGTTCAGCGCGGGACCGCCGGTGACCATGACCGTGGGCAGGTCGACGCTGAGCGCGCCCATCACCTGTGCCGGCACGGTCTTGTCGCAGCCGCCCAGCAGGACCACGCCGTCGAGCGGATTCGCGCGGAGCGTCTCCTCGACATCCATCGCCATGAGGTTGCGAAACAACATCGCCGAGGGACGCATCAGCGTCTCCCCGAGGGAGATCGTCGGGAACTCGAACGGGACGCCGCCGGCCGTCAGCACGCCGCGCTTGACCGCCTCGGCGACCTGTCCCAGATGGGCGTTGCACGGCGCGAGATCCGAGGCGCTGTTGGCGATCCCGATGACCGGGCGGCCGTCGAACATGGCCCCGGATCCGCCCTTGTTGTACAGCTTCGACCGGTGGACGAAGCCCAGCTTCCCGTCGAGCCCGAACCACGCTGCGCTGCGCCGCTGGGCAACGGGCTGGTCTCCCTCAGACATCTCGTTCCCTCCGCCGTGTGACCGACGATATGTAACATCATCGATTTACATGTAGCAAGCCCATCTACATGTAAAATCACCAACCCTGCATGTAAGGTTCGGGAAGCCGTGTCCCACGGATGAGAGCCCAGGGGTGATTCATGTCCGTCGCCAGCGACCCTCGCGTCACCGATCGCGTCCATCACGAGTTGCGCGAGCGGATATTCGCCGGGGACTTCCCGGCGGGCGCTCGCCTGAGCGTTCCGGCCCTGGCCGAGAGGCTCGGCGTGAGTCGGAGCCCGGTCCGTGAGGCGATCGCGCGTCTGGTGCACGAAAGGCTGGCTCGCGAGGAACCCCGACGGGGCGCCGTGGTGGCCGATGTCAGCGCCAAGGCGCTGATCGCCATCTACGAGGTTCGGGAGGTCCTGGAAGGCCTCGCGACCCGACTGGCGGTCGAGAACGCCGGGCGCCGGCTGATTCGGACACTGGAAGACGTCCTCCAGGAGCACGAGCGCGCGGTCTCGGTGGTGGACCCGGCGGCCGCGTCCGAAGCCGACATGACCTTCCACCGACTGATCCGCGAAGCTGCCGACAATGCGGAGGTGGTCCGCATGCTCGACGACGTGCAGACCCAGGTGCGGTTGGCGATGCGAACCACCCAGGTCACCGCCGGACCCAAGCGGGCGATCGCCGACCACCGCGCGATCGTCACGGCCATGGAGGCCGGCGACCCGGCGGCAGCCGAGGCAGCCGCCCGAGCACATATCGCCCGCCTGCGATCCGTGCTGGCCGAACAGGCGGCGGGACCGCGATGACGCGCATCGCCAACGCTCGGATGCGAGTGCTCCGCGCGCCGGTTCACGACGGCATCGCGATGTCGTTCTCGCCACTGCGGCAGCGCACGATGGTCCTGGTCTCGCTCACCGACGAGGACGGGAGAACCGGCCACGGGGAGAGCTGGGTCAACTATCCCCCCTGGGCGGCCAGGGAGCGCACGGCCACCCTGCGGGAGGGAGTCCTGCCGCTTCTGGCCGGACGTCGGGTCGACGACGTGCCGGCGGTCCACGCCGAACTGTGCGACCGGCTCGACCCGCTGGGCCGCCAGTGGGGCGCACCCGGGCCGGTCCGCCAGGCGATCAGCGCGGTCGACGTGGCCCTGTGGGACCTCCAGGGCCAACGGGCCGGCGCCGCGATCGCGCGCGTGGCCGCGCATCGCGTGCGTGACCGTGTCCCGGTCTATGCGAGCAGCCTGGGCCCCGAGTCGGTGGCGGCGCAGGCGGCGAACTGCCGCGGCGCCGGACATGATGCGGTGAAGCTCAAGCTCGGCTTCGGGCGGGAGACCGACACGCGCAATCTCGTCGCGGCCCGGGAGACTCTCGGCGGAGACGTGCTCCTCTACGCCGATGCGAACCAGGGGTGGGACCTCGACGAGGCGGTGGCGATGGCGCCGGTGCTCCGCGAGGCCGGGGTCGGCTGGATCGAGGAACCGGTCAGGGGCGACGAGTTGGCCGACCTCGAGGAGCTGCACCGGCGTACCGGCCTGGTGATCGCGACCGGCGAGAACCTCTACGGCCGTGGGAAGTTCCGGAGCTACGCGGCCTCGCCGGCGATAGCGATCCTGCAACCCGACGTCGCCAAGGCCGGCGGCGTCACCGAAGCGTTCGCGGTATGTGACCTGGCGGAAAAGCACGACACCGCCGTCATGCCCCACCTCTACGGCGGGGCCGTGGCCTTCGCCGCGACGCTCCAGGTGGCCGCGGGGTCCCGGATGGTGGGCGGCGTCGAGTACGACGTGCGGGACAACCCCCTGCGCGACCCGCTACTTCTCGATCCGCCGACTCCCGAACGAGGCCGGCTCGACCTGCCCGACCTGCCAGGACTGGGGGTTCGATTCGATGCCGAGGCACTGGAGCAGGTGACCCACCACGACGAGACCCTGGAGATTTCGTGACGAACACGTCCCAGACCATCAGCGGCGTCCGCATCGACCACGGGACGCCGGAACCGGAGCGTCCGACGCGGCACGAGCTGGTCGATCCGGCGACGGGCGCTTCGTGGGCGACCGTGGTGTACGGCGGCGAGCCGGAGGCCCGCCGAGCCGTGGACAGCGCCGCCCGCGCCTTGCCGGCCTGGGCCGCCCTGACCGCCGGGCGGCGGGCGACGGCGCTGCGGGCGATCGCCGTCGATCTCCGCGAGGACGAGCTCACCGAGCACCTGGCCGGCCTGATCACCCGCGAGACCGGGAAGCGGATCGCCGAGGCACGCGCCGAGGTCGCCTTGTCGGCCGCCTTCTTCGAATGGTTCGCCGACGTGATCAGTGGCCGCGCCGGGCGGGTCTGGAGCCACGTTCCCGGTCTGCGTCACGAGGTGGGTGAACGGGCGCTGGGGGTGGTCGCCGTGCTCACCCCGTGGAACTTTCCGGTGTCGATCCCGGCACGCAAGATCGCGCCCGCCCTGGCAGCGGGCTGCTCGGTGCTGTTCAAGCCGTCCGAGGTGGCCCCGGCCTCGGCCCTGTGCCTGGCCGAGGTCGTCGAACGGCATGTGCCGAGCGGCGTCGTGTCGACCGTGGTGGGCGAGCCTGCCGCCATATCCGACGTGTGGCTGGCCGACCGCAGGGTTCGTGGTCTGACCTTCACCGGCTCCACGCGGGTGGGGCGCCTGTTGGCCACGGCCGTCGCCCCCCGCTTCACCCGGTCGGTGTTCGAGCTCGGAGGTAACGCTCCCTTCGTCGTGCTCGACGATGCCGACCTCGACGTTGCGGTGGACACCCTCATGGTCGCGAAGTACCGCAACAACGGGCAGTCGTGCATCGCGGCGAACCAGGTGTGGGCGCCGCGTGCGTTGGCCGACGAGCTCGCCGGCCGATTCGGTCGAGCGTCGGATCAGCTCGTGCTCGGCGACCCCGCCGACGAGGCGACCACGCTCGGGCCTCTGGCGCTCCCCTCCGACCCCGCCCGCGTCGAGGGGTTGGTGAACTCCGCCGGTGGTGACGTGTGGCGCGCCAGCACTCCGGTGCCGCAGGCCGGAAACTTCGTCGGTCCCGCGGTGAGCGTGCGGCCGGGCCGTGACAGCGCCCTGGTGCGCGAGGAGATCTTCGGCCCCGCCGTGTCCGTGCTCGAGTACGACGCGCTCGAGGAGGTCCTCGAAGCCGTGGCGTCCAGCCCCTACGGGTTGGGGGGATATGTGGTCGGTCCTCCTCGACGAGCCGCCGAGGTGGCCCGGGCGCTGGACGTCGGGATCGTCGGTGTCAACACCGGCAGCCCGAACACTCCGCAGGTACCGTTCGCCGGTCTCAAGGACAGCGGGATCGGCGTCGAGGGCTCGCATCTGGGACTCGAAGCGTTCCTCACCGCACAGACGGTGGCCATCGGAGGCTAGCCATCGAGGGCTAGCCGTTCCCGGACCCGGGATCTGGCGGTCGCGGCGTCCGGGGCGGTGCGGGCGAGGTCGGCCAGCTCGCGGCAGTCGGCGAGGGTGTGCGTCGCGAGGGCGGCCCTGACGTCGGGGAGCGCGGCCGGGGCGGCGGACAGGCTGGTGACGCCGAGGCCGGTCAGCACCAGAGCCAGGGCCGGATCGGCCGCCGACTCGCCGCATACGCCGACCGGGCGGCCGTGCCGGGCGCCCGCCCTGGCGGTCAGCTGCACCAGGTCGAGGAGGGCCGGCTGCCAGGGGTCGAGCAGGTCGGCCAGGCCCGCCAGCGTGCGGTCGGCGGCGAAGATGTACTGCGAGAGGTCGTTGGTGCCGATGCTGAGGAAGTCGCAGCCGCCGGCCAGTTCGTCGGCGCGCAGCGCCGCCGCCGGGACCTCGACCATCGCGCCCGCGGTGGGGAGGCCGTGCGCCCGGACGCGTTCGGCGAAGGCGGCGGCCTCGGCCGGCAGCGAGACCATGGGCGCCATCACCCAGACCTCCGCAGTGCTGCCGCGGGCCGCACGGGCGAGGGCGAGGAGCTGATCGTCGAGCAGCCCGGGGTCACGGGCCGCGGTGCGCAGGCCGCGGATGCCGAGGGCGGGGTTCTGCTCATCGGCCCCGGTCGGCGCGAACGGCAGCGGCTTGTCCGCGCCGGCGTCCAGGGTCCGCACGACGACGCGGCGACCGGCGAAGGCGGCGAACACCCGGGCGTAGACGTCGGTCTGCTCGGCCAGGGACGGCGCCTCGGCACGGTCCAGGAACAGGAACTCGGTGCGGAACAGGCCAACGCCCTCGCTGTCGGCCGCGGCGGCGGCCCCGAGTTCCCTGGGCGCACCGAGGTTGACCAGCAGCGTGACCGGGTGGCCGTCCGCGGTGCGTCCTGGCCCGGTCAGCTCGGCGGCCCGCAGACGGCGGCGCTCCCGGAGCACGGCGGCCTCGACCGCCTCCGGTGACGGCTCGGCCTCGACGGTTCCGGCGGCGCCGTCCACCAGGACCGCTTGTCCGTCGGTCAGCGCGTCGGCGCCGGCGCAGCCGACGATGGCGGGCACGCCCAGGCCGCGGGCCAGGATGGCGGTGTGGCTCGTGGGTCCGCCCTGCTCGGTGACCAGGGCGATGACCCGGGCGGGGTCGAGGAGCGCGGTGTCGGCGGGTGCCAGATCGTCGGCGACCAGGACGTACGGGTAGCCGGGGTCGGGCAGTCCTGGCATGGGCAGGCCGAGCAGTTGGGCGATGGCACGGTCCCGCAGGTCGTCCAGGTCGGCGACCCGTTCGGCGAAGAGCCCGCCCACGGCCTGGAGCGCGGCGCGGAACTCGCCGAAGGCGGCCGTGAGCGCGCGCGGACCGTCGGCGCCGTCGCGCGCCAGTGCCTGGGCCCGGTCGCCGAGCGCCGGGTCGGTGACCATCAGTGCCTGGGCGGACAGCACGTCGGCCGCCGGGCCCGCCGCGGCCGCGGCCCGCCGGTCGAGCGCGGCGGCGACCCCCTCCAGCGCGGCGCGGACCGCCGCGGCCTCGGCCGGTGCCTCGTCCGGGGGGACGGTGCGCGGCGCCGGAGGAACTGGCGGCCGGGCCATGCGGGCGACCGGGCCGTAGCCGGTGGCACCGCCGATGCCGATGCCCCGGAGCACGGTGGGCATCGCTACTCCCCGGCCCCGACGGCACCGACGGCGCCTTCCGGCCGGTCCAGGTCGTTCGCCACCAGTTCGGCCAGCTCGGCGAGTGCCGCCTCCGCGCCGTCACCCTCGGCCGCGAGCACCACGGGCTCCCCGGGCCCCGCGCCGAGCGCGAGCACCGAGAGCAGGCTGCGGGCGTCGACCGGGGCCTGGCCCCGGCGGGCGATGGTCACCGGAACCGGCTGCCGGGCGGCGGCCTGGACCAGCAGCGAGGCGGGACGGGCGTGCAGGCCGCTGCGCGAGCCTATGATCACGGTGCGCTCGGGCATGGGATCTCAACTCCAAGGTTCTGCTCGGTCGATCGCTGGATCGGTGGGTCGGTGGATGGGAGACGGGGTCAACGAGACGAGGCCGCGGGGTCGGCCCGGGTCACGGGGCTCGCCGGTTCGGGGACGCCGGGCCCCGGGCGTGCGGAAACGGCCGGCGGGGCGTCGGCGGAGGGCCGTTTCGCCGGGACGCGACCATCGGCAACGGCCCGGCGGGCCTTGAGCAGGACGACCAGGGTCGTGCTGAGCAGCGTTCCCGCGGCGATGGCCAGCAGGTACAGGAACGGCGAACCGATCAGCGGCACCACGAAGATCCCGCCGTGCGGGGCACGCAGCGTGGCGCCGAAGCTCATGGACAGCGCGCCCGTCAGCGCCCCACCCGCCATGGCGGAGGGGATCACCCGAAGGGGATCGGCCGCCGCGAAGGGGATGGCGCCCTCGGTGATGAACGAGGCGCCGAGCACCCAGGCCGCCTTGCCGTTCTCCCGTTCGGCCCGGGTGAACAGGCCGCCGCGCACCACCGTGGCCAGGGCCATCGCCAGCGGCGGCACCATGCCCGCGGCCATCACCGCGGCCATCACCTTGAGGTTGCCCTCGCCGGCCTCGGCGAGGCCGCCGACGGCGAAGGCGTAGGCCACCTTGTTCAGCGGGCCGCCGAGGTCGAAGCACATCATCGCGCCCAGCACGGCGCCCAGCAGGACGGCGTTGGATCCGGAGAGGCCGTCGAGCCAGTCGCTGAGCTCCCGTTGCAACGCGGCGAGCGGTTCCCCCACCACGACGAACATCAGGAAGCCGACGACCGCCGAACCGGCCAGTGGGATGACCAGGACGGGCATGATCCCGCGGAGCGCGGCCGGGATCCTGGCCCGTTGGATGGCCATCACCACGGCGCCGGAGAGCAGCCCCGCGACGAGGCCACCGAGGAAGCCGGCCTCGATGGTGACGGCGATGGCGCCGCCGACGAAGCCGGGGACCAGGCCCGGGCGGTCGGCCATGCCGAAGGCGATATAGCCGGCCAGCACGGGCACCAGGAAGGCGAACGCGGCGCCGCCGATCTGGTTGAGCAGGGCGGCCCAGCTGTCGCCCTCGGTCCACACGAAATGCTCCGCGACGGAGGGCGCGTTCGCGATCTCGTGACCGCCGATCGCGAAGGACAGGGCGATGAGCAGACCGCCGGCCGCGACGAACGGGACCATGTAGCTGACGCCGCTCATCAGGTAGCGGCGGAGCTGGGTGCCGAAGCCCTCGCCGGGCGCCCCTCCCCCGCTGTCCTCGGGGGCGGGGTCCGCGGCGGCGGGGCTGGCCTCGCCGCGCTCGGCCAGACTCCTGACCTCGGCGATCAGTTCGGCGGGCCGGTTGATGGCCGCCTTCACGCCGACGTCGACGGTCGGCTTCCCGCCGAAGCGGGCGCGTTCCCGTACCTCGACGTCGTGGGCGAAGATCACGCCGTCGGCGGCGGCTATCACCTCCGGGTCGAGGCGGCTGAACCCCGCCGAACCCTGGGGCTCGACCACCACCTCGACCCCGTCCTCCCGGCCCGCCCGCTCCAGCGACTCGGCCGCCAGGTAGGTGTGCGCGATGCCGGTCGGGCAGGAGGTGACGGCCACGATGCGGAACGGCGCGGCCGGCGCCTCGTCGACAGCGGTTTCGACAGCGGCTCCGGCAGCGGCTCCGGCGGTCGGGCCCGCCGCAGCCGGCGTGGCGGGCGTGGCGGGCGTGGCGGGCGGCTCCTCGCCGCGGATCAGCGCGGCGGTGGCCGCGGGGTCCCGTTGGATGCGCAGGGCCTCGGTGAACGCGGGGTCCATCAGGCGGCGGGCCAGCCCCGACAGGATGCCCAGATGATCCCGGTCGCCGCCGGCCGGGGCCGCGATCAGGAAGACGAGATCGGCCGGGCCGTCGGGGGCACCGAAGTCGATGCCCTCGGCGCTGCGCCCGAAGGCCAGCGTCGGCTCGGACACGTGCGCGCTGCGGCAGTGGGGGATGCCGATGCCGCCTTCGAGGCCGGTGGGCATCTGCGATTCCCGGGTCGCCACGTCCGCCAGAAACGCGTCGAGGTCGCTCACCCGGCCCGCGGCGACCATGCGTTCGGCGAGGGCCCGGACGGCGGCGTCCTTGGTGCCGGCGGACAGGGTCAGGTCGACCAGTTCCGCGGTGATCAGCTCGGACATCACGCGGCTCCTTTGCTCGCGGTCCGCCCGACGGGCGGCGAGGGGGACAGGGAGGTTGGCAGGGAGGGAAACAGGGAGCGAGACAGCGAGGGTGACAGCGAGGGGAAGGGGCAACGAACGCTCATGGCAGCCGTCCCGTGGGGACGGCGCCGAGCGGGCGGTCGACGGGAGGGTCGGCGGTGATCACCACGGATGCGGGATCCAGGTCGGCCAGGCCGGGCATCGCGCTGCCCGGCAGTCCCACGGCCGCGGCGCCATGTGCCAACGCCGCGGCGAGCGCGGCCGGGCCGTGTCCGCCGGCGGCCAGGAACCCGGCCAGCGAGGCGTCCCCCGCGCCGACGTCGCTGCGAATGGTGGCCACCGGGGCGTTGCCCCAATGAACGCCGCCCTCGGACACCAGAAGCTGGCCGTCCGCGCCCAGGCTGGCCAGCACGGTCCCGGCGCCGCGGGCGCGCAGCTCCTCGGCGGCCTTGACCGCGTCGCCGACGGTGGCCAGGGGGCGGCCAACCGCCTCGGCCAGCTCCTCGGCGTTCGGCTTCACCACCTCGGGCCGCCCGGCGAGCGCCGCGGCCAGCGCCTCCCCCGAGGTGTCCAGCGCGACCGGGGCGCCGGCCCGGTGCACGGCGGCGACCAGTTCGGCGTACCAGCCGGGCCCCGGACCGCGCGGGAGGCTGCCGCAGCAGGCGACCCATTCGGCACCGGCGGAACGGGACCGCACGGCCGCCAGCAGGGCGGCTGCCTCCGCCGCCGAGAGCTCAGGCCCAGCGGCGTTGACCTTGGTCAGGGTGCCATCGGGCTCGACCAGGGTGACGTTGACCCGGGTGGAGCCGGTGAGCGGAACGGCGGCCACCTCGATGCCGCGTTCGTCCAGCAGCCGGGCGAGCAGCGCACCCTCAGGACCGCCGAGCGGGATGACGGCGGCCGTGCGCCCGCCCGCGTCGGCGACGGCGCGCGAGACGTTGACGCCCTTGCCGCCCGGCTCGACCCGGTCGCCGTCGGCGCGGAGCACGGCGCCGCGGCGCAGCCCCGGCACCTCGTAGGTGCGGTCCAGGCTGGGGTTCGGGGTGACGGTGAGGATCATGCGCGCACCACCTCCGTGCCCTGCCGCTCGACGGCGGCGGCGTCCTCAGGGGACAGACCGGTGTCCGTGATGAGCAGGTCGACGTCGGAGAGGTCGCCGAAGCGGGCGAAATGCCGCCTGCCGTGCTTGGCGGAGTCGGCCAGCAGCACGGTGCGGCGGGCGGCCGAGATCAGCGCGCGCTTGACGGCGGCCTCGGCCAGGTCCGGGGTGGTCAGTCCGCCGTCGAGGGAGAAGCCGTTGGTGGCCAGCAGCAGCAGATCGACGTTGAGCTCGGCGTAGGCGCTCAGCGCCCAGGCGTCGACGGCGGCCCGGGTGCGGTGCCGTACCCGGCCGCCGACCAGGTGCAGGGAGATCCCTGGGTGGTCGGCGAGCCGGGCGGCGACCGGCAGGGCGTGGGTGACGACGGTGAGCTCGCAGTCCACGGGAAGGGCGGCGGCGAGCCGCGCGGTGGTGGTGCCGGCGTCGACGATCAGGCTGCCGGTGGCGGGCAACTCGGTGAGGGCGGCCAGCGCGATGCGGTCCTTCTCGTCGGCGGAGACCGAGTCGCGCTCGGTGAGGTCGGGCTCGAAGTCGAGGCGGCCGGCGGGGATGGCACCGCCGTGCACGCGGCGGACCAGCCCGGCTCGGTCGAGAACCTTCAGGTCCCGCCGCACGGTCTCGGCGGTCACCTGGAACGCCTCGGCCAGGGACGGCACGTCGACGCGTCCGCCCTCGCGGGCCAAGCGCAGGATCTCCTGCTGGCGCTCCGCTGCGTACATGTGGGTTTCCGTCCGTTTCACTGCCCGACTCTGTTGATGTGGCGCTACGGTACGCCGCTGTGGCCGGGAAGTAAACACATCTGGGCATCACGCCGGACACGGACGGGCATGTGGCACCCCGGCGGGGTAGGTCAGGAGGGTCGGCCGGTGGGCGGGGCGTCGCGCAGGCGGAGGGCGTGGGTGAGCACCTGGGCGACCACCCAGGACGGGTTCCACGTGTTGCTGGTGCCGCGGACCTGCCAGTTGGTAGGGAAGAAGCCCTCCGCCTGTTCGCCGGGACCGGCGAAGTCCCACTCCCCGGGCCGGGCGCAGATGCCCTGGCCCATGGCGTGGATCACCGTGTCGGCCAGGGCGGTGTACTCCGCGCGGCCGGTCAGCTCGCCGAGCCGCGCCAGCTCGTACACGGGGAAGAACACGTCCACGTGGTGGTTCTGCACGCTGACGCCCGGCCATCCGGTGGCGGAGAAGCCGCGTTCGCGCAGCGGTGACCCCGGCGGGTACGTGGGGCTCCACTGGTAGACCCAGGTGAGCAGCCAGTCGGCCACCGCCTCGGCCCATTCGCGGTACCGGCTCTCGCCGGTCAGCAGCAGCAGTTCGTACGCGCACAGGAAGAAGGCCATCCCGGCCTCCTTGTCCTCGCACGCCGCGTCCAGGGTGGCGTGCGAGAAGGGCGTGGCGAAATCGTCGGCGTGGGCCCGCTGGTAGCGGCTCAGCAGCCCGACGGCGGCGTCCAGATACCGCTCCGAGGGAGCCACGCGCTGGGCCTTCAGCAGCGCGAGGACGCAGGGCAGCCCGGCGCCACCCGGCTCCTCGGGCAGGGGCGCGCCGTCGGCGAGCGCCCAGCCGAGCGGCACCAGGCCATCCGGCAGCAGGCCGCGGGTGACGGCGTCGAGCCCGTCGTCCAGGGCCGCCGTCCAGCGCTCGGGAACGGTGTGGCCGTGCTCGCGCAGCAGCACGACGAGGTCGGCGAGATCGCACAGGGTGTCGCCGAACGCGCGGGAGGAGAGGAACGGGCGGCCGTCCCGCTCGAACCCCGTCCAGCGGCCGTCCTCGACGCGGTGGAAGCTCATCCGGAGTCCGGGCGGCGCGCCCTCGGCGCTGCCGTCGAGGTAGAAGTCCACCGCGCGCCGGCAGCGTTCGACCCGCCACGGCTCGTCGCACGCCAGGCCTAGGCGGGCGTCGCACCACGCCAGCCGCAGGCACTGGCCGGTCCAGCCGTACATGAAGCCGGGCACGTGACCCGGCCCGGGGAACTTCAGGAACCCGGCGGCGCCGTCCACCTCGTACCACCGGCGGTCCAGGGCCGCCGTCTTCAGCTCGACCATCGCGTCCAGGGACAGCGGCCGGGCGCCGGACGGCGCGTAGAGCCGCAGTCCCTGGTGCACCATGTCCCGGAAGCCGTGGCCGGCGCGGCGCGGCCGGCCCCAGTGCAGGGCGTGCCGGAGGGTCAGGGTGGCGCCCGGGGCGAGGTCCCGGTAGCCGCCCGGATGCGGCGCGGTGGTCGCCTTGTGGGTGTAGGCCACGTCGGGCTCCCCGTTGAACATCACGGGTCCGCTGAGGGCGAGCAGCGCCGTCCGGCTTCGGGCCACAGCGCCCAGGGAGCCGTCGCCGGGGTCGAGGGAGTACACCGTCAGAAACCGCGGCCCCGAGCGCTCTGCCCATTCCGCGTGCGCGCAGGGAACGGGCAGCCGGTGCTCCTCGACGACGAGCCCGCCGTGCGGGCCCACGCCGAGCCGCGGCACGGTGCGGCCGGGATCGGCGGACGGGTTGCCGCGGTAGAGCACCTGCGGCAGGGTCACCGACGCGGGCGACGCGGGATCGGGAAGCGGCAGCGCCAGGCCCACCGCGAGGTCCGCCCGTGGCTGCGCCGAGGGGTTGCGCCAGGTCACCTCCGTGCGCAGCATCCCGTCGCCGAACGCGAACGTCGCCTCCGCCTCCAGGCCGCCGACGGAGCAGCGCACCGCGAGCCCGTCGCCGGCGTGCCGGACCTCGGGACCACGCAGACCGGGGAACGTCGAGCCCCACGGCCGTCCGGCGGAGACGAGCAGCATGGCGCCCAGTTCGCCCGCGAGGTAGAGCTCGTCGTCGCGCCACAGGCGCAGCGGGACCTCGTCGCCGTCCTGGGCGAGCTCCAGGACCATCCCGTCGCCCTCCGTCCGGAACACGCGTGTCGCCGTCGGGACGTCCATGGCTTCCCTCTCGTCGATCTCTCGTCCGATCCGGCCACTCAGGAGACAGGCGCTGCACGGGTGTTGACGCTCCGCGCCGCACACTTGCAGGATAGTGGCATTCCTATGGTATGCCACCCCCGGTGTCACGGCGGATCCTCTCGCCACCAAGAGCGTCCCGACATGAAGGAGCAGTGACCATGAGTGAGGGCTCTAAGGCCGAACGGAACGCTCGTCGGCTGACCCGCAGAAACTTCGTCGCCGGAAGCGCCATCGCGGGCGCGGCGGCCGGCGCCGGCGCGCCGCTGCTGGCGTCAGGCACGGCCAGGGCACAGACCACCCAGCGCGCGCCAGGCCGGTATGCCACCTCCTCCGGCACCGCCTGCACGCCGATCCCCAACCGGTACGACGAGCCGTTCGAGGTCTGCGACGACGAGCTCTTCGTCTTCATCGCCAACTACAAGCCGACCGAGCTCGCCGGCTTCTTCGACACGGTGATCGGCGACAGCATCCGGGCGGCGTTCCCTGACACCAAGTTCAAGTTCGCCGTCTGGGACTACCCGGTCAGGTACGAGGACCTGGAGGCGGCGGGCGTGGTGCCCGACATCATCATCGACGACCCGCGGCGGCGGATCGACCGGGACCTGGAGCCCCGCGGATGGGTGCGCGACATCTCCGCGGAGGTCGCCGACGCCGGCATCGATCTGGACACCCTCAACCGGGCCACCGTCGAGCTGGTCAAGTCCCGCTCGGACGGCGGGCTGTACGGCGTTCCGCTGCTCATCGACGACTACGTGCTGCTCTACAACAAGAAGATCTTCGACCGCTTCCGGGTGCCCTACCCGACCAACGGCATGACGTACGACCACGCCTTCCGGCTGGCCAAGCGGCTGACCCGGGAGGAGGACCTGGTCGCCTACAAGGGCTACCTCCAGCACCCGGACAACTACCTGGACTACAACCAGCTCGGCCTCTACCCGCTGCTGCCGACCGGCAGCGAGAACCCGGCGCCCGAGGACGTCCTGGTGAACATCACCTCGGCCGGGTGGCAGCAGCTGGGCACCAACATGGAGCGGTTCCTCTTCATCCCGCGGAACATCTTCACCACGGTGGACGACTTCTTCCAGACGGGTCACGTGGCGATGGCCGTGGACACCCTCTGGAAGTTCAACTCCTACGCGCTGAACGAGCTCTACATCGACCCCACCGACCTGGAGTACTACCAGGAGCGGGCGGAGAACGTGGACCTCGCGCTCACCTCCGTGCCCGTGCTGGGCGGCGGCGACGACGCGACGTACCAGCCCAACACCCTCGCGGCCTTCCTGCCGCCGCAGTCCACCAAGCAGCAACAGGCGCTCGAGGTGGTGAAGTGGCTGGTCTCCGAGGAGGCGGCGATCCAGCTCTCCTCGTACGGCATAAAGCCCACGTTCCAGTCCGACGCCGTTGTGGACGCCTTCGGCAGCGCCTCCCCGGCGCTGGCCGGCATCGACACCTCGGGCGTCTTCTGGGGCGAGAACGCCGCGCTGACCAACTACGAGCAGACCGAGTACTGGGACCTGCCGATGTACATGGTCTTCCGGCAGCACGTGCTCAAGGACGGGCTGTCGGTCCCCTCCGCGCTGACCATCACCGAGACCGTGGACATCCCGAACTACATCGCGAACCAGGCGGCGGCCGGCTTCGACTGGTGATCCCCCGGACCGCCCGGCGCCAGCACCCTCAGGCGCCGGGCACCCGGCGGATCCGTATGGCGCAGTACGGGTCCGCCGGGAGTTCCACCTCGAACCCGTCGACGAACCCCTCGGTGTGCCCGTCGGTGGGCCCGTCGGGGATCCGCTCGGCGCGCAGCGTCCGCGGCGCGCCGACCCTCATGTTCCAGACGTCGATCACCTCGACCCGCCAGGCCCCCTCGCCCAGCCGGAAGCGCCGCGCCGGGTACCGGTGCGCGCCCAGGTACTGCAGGCAGTACTCGCCGGGGGCCTCCAGGGTGGACGCGTCGTAGTAGCCGGGGTTGTGCCGCAGGTCGTGCGGTGCGTCGGCGAGGATCTCCCGCAGGAAGGCGATCCGCGGGGCGCTCTGCCCGCACGGATCGCCGCCGTGCGTCCGCCAGGGCCGCGCCCCGTACGCCTCACCGTGGGTCACGTAGCCGCCCTGGCACACGCCCTCCCAGATCCGGGAGACCAGTTCGGGCGCCGTCAGGCTGTCCTCGGGCGCGGGGGCGTCCCCCTCGGCACCGCAGTCGTCGACGATCACCGGTTTGCCCAGGTCCGCCGTGAGGGCGGCGACGGCCCGCGTGTCCTCGATCCGCACGCTGGCGTGGGTGATCCACGGGGCGCCGAAGTCGGTGCGCCGGTCTCCGTGCACGGTCAGCAGGTGGTGCCCGTAGTCGTGCTCCCGGATCGCGGCCAGCACGTCGGGGTCGGGCGGCGCGCACCACCACACGTTGCGGTACGCCGCCAGCCGCGGGACGGTCTCGGCGATGTCCCGGCCGTGCAGCGGCACCTCGGCCTCGATGCCCAGCGCGAGCAGGCCGAGCACCTGCTCCTCCAGGCGGGCGAGGGGCACGTCGGCCGGGCAGCGCAGCCGGACCCGGTTGAAGGGGCCGGTCGCCAGCGCCCGCCGGGTGGCCGGGGTGGCCTCCGCGAGCGTGGTGCCGAGCGGGTGGAAGGGCAGGCCGTCCGCGTGACGGAAGCGCAGCCCCCGGGCCCGCACCGGGCCGTGGTTGGCCCCGCGCGCGGCGGTGCAGCGGAAGGTGCCCTCCGCGCCGGCGACCCGGTAGCGCCACATGCCCTCCTCGTCCGGCATGAAACGCGCCACGCGTCGTCCCGCGTCGTCCGTGAAGCCGGCTGCGGTGAAACGGCGCTCGCCGTGCTGGAAGGCCACCTCGGGCTCTCTGTCCTCCCCCGCCTCGGGCCCCGTGAGCGGCAGTTCGAAGACGCCCCAGCGCTCCACCGTGTCCGCCGCTGTGTCCCCCGCCGAGCCAGCCGTGCCGCTCACGCCACCCTCCGGATCCTCAGTGCCATGTCCGTTCGTCCGCGCAGCCGCACCCTGACCCGCCCGCGGTGCGTGCCCTCCAGCGGGGTGACGGTCATGTCCCAGGTGTCGATCAGTTCGACGCGGTATCCCGCGCCGGGGGGCAACTCGACGTCCCGGTAGGCGTGCTGCCGGTCGCCGAAGTACTCCAGCCAGTACTCCCCGCGCCACCGCGCCGCGCGCACGTCGGCCGGTCCCTCCTCCAGCACCCGGCGCAGGAACGCGACGCGCGGCACGCTGTCGCCGCGCAGCCGGCCGCCCCGGGAGATCCAGGTGGCGTCGCCGAGATCGGGGTCCGGATAGCACTCGCCGTGTCCCACGTAGCCGCCGGCCACGGCGGCGTACCAGAACTGCCGCATCAGGGCGCGTCCCGTGATGTTCCCCCAGCGCCGGCCGACCGTGCCCTCGTAGCCGATCTCGTCGATGACCACCGGTTTGTCGCAGGCCGTCAGCCAGTCGTCGGTGAGCCGGGCGTCCCAGTGCTGGATGCTCTGGTGGGTGATCCAGGGCTTGGTGAAATCGTAGATCCGCTCGTACTCGTACATCCGGGTGCCGTTGTGGATCGACCGAAGCCGCTGGTACGGGTCGTGGCGCTGGACGAACTGGCCGAGCCGGTCCCAGTCCTCGACGGTCTTGGCGCGGTTGAAGTCGTACTCGTTCGAGACGGACCACCACACGTGCCGGAAGGCGGACAGCCGGGCCAGCGTGTGGCGCAGCAGGAAGAAGTCCTGCTCGCGGCTCATGTCGTCCACGCCCCAGTGGCCCCGGTCGTAGGGGTGGAAGAGGATCACGTCGGCCTGGATGCCGAGGGCGAGCAGATCGCGCAGCCGGCGCTCGAAGCGGGCGAAGAACGCCGGCTCGAAGCGGGTCCGGTCGAGCTGCCCCGGCGTGTCGCCGGGGAAGGCGAGCAGCGGCGGCGTCATGTCCTGGGTGGGCAGCAGGCACATCCGCACCTTGGTGAACGGCGAGGCCGCCAGGGCGCGCAGCGTCCGCTCCTCGGCCTCGTCGTCCGCGTAGTGCGTCCAGTGGTAGCAGGTGGTGCCCAGCGGGAGGTAACGGGTGCCGTCCGCGTGGCGGAACTGATGCGCGCCGCTGACCCGCACCGGGCCGTGGTTGCCGGGGCCCGGCGGCACGCATGCGAAGCTGCCGCGCAGGCCGTCGAGTTCGGCCGCGTTGGAGCGGGTGACGTAGTGCCAGGTGCCCACCCGGTCCGGCATGAAGCGGATCAGATAGCGGCCTTCGCCGTCGTAGAAGCCGTCGGCCTCGACGATCCGGTTGCGGTACTGGAACTCGGCGCTGAGCGTGACGTCGGCGTACGGATTGCCGTGCGCGGGTCCCGACAGGCGGACCTCGTGCACCCCCCACCGCTCCACGGTCACCGGCGGTCCCCCGCAGGACCGTCCCCGGCCGCGTCCCCGGCCCTGTCCCCTGCCCTGATCCAGTCCTCGTCGAGCCGCACGTACTTGATCGTCTTGCGGCAGAAGGAGTACGCGACGTGCAGCCGGCCGTCGCGGGTCTGGGTGATGCTCGGATAGGAGTAGCCGAGCTCGTTGTCCCAGTACTCCTCGTCGGCGATCTGCACGTGCCTGCGGTGCGGCCAGGTGCGGCCGCCGTCGTCGGAGAGCGCCAGGGTCAGCGGGGTGCGCACCGCCTTCTTCCGCCGCCCCGCCCCCTCGCCGACCCAGCGGTACTGGTCGCGCTCCAGCGTGGCGTCGTTGTAGATCAGGGCGAGGGCGCCGCTGGCCAGCCGGGTGAGCTGGACGGCGGAGTTGTTGTTGGGCAGCTCCGTCCTGGTCAGCCGGGTCCAGGTGCGGCCGAGGTCGAAGGACTCGGAGGCCCAGATCCGGTCGGCGGCGCGGCTGCGGAACATCGCGAACAGGCTGCCGTCGGCGCGCTGCACCGCGGTCATCTGCACCAGATGGTCGCTGTCCCGCAGATCGTGCTCCGCCCAGGTCGCACCGCCGTCGGTGCTGATCACGACGGTGCTGTGCTCGCCGGCCGGGCGGCACCAGTAGGCGGGCAGCAGCCAGGAGCCGTCGGTGAGGGTCAGCGGCGGGTTGCGCACGAAGAATCCGGGTCCCTCGAAGAGGACGCGCGGCTCGCTCCAGGTGCGGCCGCGATCATCCGAGGTGCGGACCACCAGCCGCGCGGTCTTCTGGTTGTGCGGGGTGTTGGAGGGATGGAACAGCCACACGGTGCCCTCGGCGTCCTGGGCGAGCACGGGGTTCTGCTCGGCGCGCTCGGGGTCGCAGGCCAGCAGTTCGGGCTCCGTCCAGCGGTCCGCGCCGCGCGGCAGCCGGGAGACGACCACGTTGGTGTCCGGGTCGCCCTCGTCCGGGCCGTTGAACCAGGTGCACAGCAGATCGCCGTCGTCCAACTCCAGAAGGTTGGCCGCGTGGCTGTCGCCGGGGTGCAGGATCGGGAGCAGCGCCTCGGACAGCGCCGAGTCCGCCGGCGACGTCCTGATCACCCCGTCGAAGCGTGGGTCGTTCGGCTGGTTGCCGGTCATACCGTCACCCCTCGCAGGTCGAGCTCCTCGGCGAAGTGGCAGGCCGCCGCGCGGCCCGGCCGGATCTCCCGCAGCGCGGGCACCTCGGTGGCGCACCGGTCCTGGGCGTAGAAGCAGCGCGGATGGAACGAACAGCCGGACGGCACCCGGGACGGGTCGGCGACCTCGCCGCGGAGCACGATGCGCTCCCGGCGCCGGACCCCGGGCTGGGCTGGGGGTCCCCCCGCTTGCGGGGGAGGCTCCGGATCGGGCACGGCGGACAGCAGCGCCTCGGTGTAGGGGTGCAGCGGCGCGCCGTAGAGCTCGTCGGTGGCGCCGGTCTCGACGACCTTGCCCACGTACATGACGACGACGTCGTCGGCCATGTACTCCACCACCCCGAGGTCGTGCGAGATGAAGAGGTAGGTCAGCTCCTCCTGTTCCTGCAGATCCTTGAGCAGGTTGAGGATCTGCGCCCGCACCGACACGTCGAGCGCGCTGACCGCCTCGTCGGCGACCACCAGGCGTGGGGAGAGCGCCAGGGCCCGGGCGATGCCGACGCGCTGCCGCTGACCGCCGCTGAAGGCGTTGGGGTAGCGGCGCATGTCCTCCGGGCGCAGCCCGACGCGGCGCAGCAGCTCCGCGACCTGCTCCTCCAGTTCGGCCCGGCCGAGGCCGCGGTTGACCTTCAGCGGTTCGCCGACGATCTGGAGCAGCGTCATCCGGGGGTTCAGCGAGGCGAACGGGTCCTGGAAGACGAGGCGGATCTGGCTGCGGTACGGCTTGAGGGCCCGTTCGCCGAGCGTGGCCAGGTCCACGGTCCCGCCGTCGGCATTCCGGAAGAGGATCTCGCCCGCGGTGGGCTCGTAGACCCGGAGCAGGCAGCGGCCCAGGGTGGACTTGCCGCAGCCCGACTCGCCGACGAGCGCGACCGTGCGCCCGGCCGGAACGCGCAGGTCGACCCCGTCGACGGCGCGCACCGTGCCGCCGGCGCGCCCGAACAGGCCGGCGCGGCGGATCGGGAAATGCTTGGTCAGCCCGCGCGTCTCGAGCAGCACGGTGTCCTGACGGGTTTCGGCAGCCGTACTGATGCCGGTGCCGATGCCGGTGCTCATGCCTCTGCCTCCTCGTGCCGCTCCTGGTGCCCGCGGTCGGGCGCGTCGTCCTCGTAGAGCAGGCAGCGCACCTCGCGGCCCGGTTCCGGGCCCGCGACGGGCTGGGGCACCGTGACGTCGCACCGTCCGGGCATGAAGTCGTCGCAGCGCGTGTGGAACGGGCAGCCCTGGGGACGTCGGAAGGCGTGCGGCACCATGCCGCGGACCGGCTTGAGGCGTTCCCGCCGGGAGGCCTGGCCCAGTTTGGGGATCGAGCGGAGCAGCGCCTTGGTGTACGGGTGTTGGGGCGAGCGGAAGACCGACGCGACATCGCCGCGTTCGACCACGGTGCCCAGGTACATCACGGCGACCCGGTCGGCCGTCTGCGCGGCGACGCCCAGGTCGTGGGTGATGAGCATGATGGCCATGCCGAAGTCCTCCTGCAGGGAGCCGAGCAGCTCCAGAATCCGGGCCTGGGTGGTGACGTCCAGCGCGGTCGTCGGCTCGTCGGCGATGAGCAGTTCGGGGTTGCAGGACAGCGCCATGGCGATCATCGCGCGCTGCAGCATGCCGCCGCTCATCTGGAACGGGTACTCGTCGACGCGGCGCCGGGGGTCGGGGATGTCGACCCGGCCCAGCAGATCGATGGTGCGCTTCCTGGCCTCGGCTTTGGAGACCCGCTCGTGCAGCCGGATGGCCTCGCCGATCTGGTTGCCCAGGGTGTGCATCGGGCTCATGGAGGTCATCGGTTCCTGGAAGATCATGGCGATCCGCTTGCCCCTGACCGAACGCAGGGTGGGCCCGTCGGCCGGCACGAGGTCGACCATGTCGTCCGAGGCGGACCTGACCCAGATCTCCCCGTCCACGATCCGCCCGGGACGATCCACGAGCCGCAGGATCGACCGCGCCATCACGCTCTTGCCGCATCCGGACTCGCCGACCACCGCCAGGGTCTCGCCGCGGCCGATCTCCAGGTCCACTCCGTCCACGGCCTTCAGCACGCCGTCGTCCAGCGCGAAATGCGTGCGCAGGCCCCTGACGCGCAGGACGGTCTCGGTCACGGGTTCTCCCTTCTCACTTGTACGGGTCGGCTACTTGTACGGGTCGGCTACTTGTCTCGGCAGAGTCCCGTAGCCCATCGCCCACGAAGTTCATGGCCAGCACGGTGACGAACACCGCCAGGCCAGGGAGCATCAGCCACGGCGCCGTCTCGATCGTCCGCACGTTCTGCGCCTCCTGGAGCAGCACGCCCCAGCTGACCGCCGGGGACTGCAATCCGAGTCCCAGGAAGCTCATGGCGGTCTCGCCGAGGATCATGGCCGGCACGGCCATGCTCAGCGAGGCGATCACATGGCTGGACATGGACGGCACCATGTGCCGGAAGATGATCCGGCGTCTGCCGCAGCCGTCGAGCCGGGCGGCGATCACGAAGTCGTCCTCGCGCAACGAGAGGAAACGGCCGCGCACCACCCGGGCCAGGCCCGTCCAGCCGATCACCGAAAGGATCGTGGTGATGGCGAAGTACCGCATCAGCGGCCCCCAGTCGGGTGGCACCGCCGCGGAGAGCGCGAGCCAGAGTGGCAGCGTCGGGACCGCCATGAGGAACTCGATCAGGCGCTGGATGCCGGAGTCGGCCGCTCCCCCGAAGTAGCCGGAGATGCCGCCGAAGAACAGTCCCAACAGGAAGCTGACGGCCACTCCGATGAGCCCGATGGACAACGAGACCCGGGCGCCGTAGAGCATGCGGGACAACAGGTCCCGCCCGGATCTGTCCGCGCCGAGGAAGTAGACGTGCTGGTCCGGGTCGACCGGCCCGAACAGGTGCCGGTCCCAGGGGATGAACCCCCACATCTCGTACGAGTCGCCGCGGGCGAAGAGCGTCACCGGGATCTTCTTCGAGGTGTCGACGGTGTGCACCTGCTCGAAGGTCTCGGGGTCCCGGCGGGTCTCGAACCCGTAGACGTACAGGTCGATGCCGTCGGAGAAGCTGAAGTCCACCTGCACCGTCTGCGGCGGCGCGTAGGTGAGCCGCTCGTTGGTGGTGCCGCTGGCCGACGGGGCCAGGAACTCGGCGAAGACGACCACCAGGTAGACGGACAGGACCACCACCGCGCCGCCCACGGCCAGCTTGTGCCGGCGGAACTTGCGCCAGATCAACCGCCACTGGGAGGCGCGGCCGAGCTCCGGATCGGCACCGGCCGGCCGCACCGCGTTCTCCTCCGGCGGCGCGGCGGCGTCGGTGACCTGGCCGCCCTTCCCTGAGCTGCCCTTCTGCGCACGGGGCCATCGCAGCATGCGCGCCTACTTTCCCTCGTAGCGGTACCGAATGCGGGGATCCCACCAGGCCAGCACGAGATCGCTGATCAACGTGCCGATCACGGTGAGGGCGCTGAGGATCAGCACGAAACTGCCCACGAGGTACATGTCCTGGTTCTCCACCCCGCTCAGCAGCAGGGGCCCGGTCGTCGGCAGGCTCATGACGATGGAGATGATGGTCTCCCCGCTGATCAGCCCCGGCAGCAGCCAGCCGACGGTGCTGAAGAAGGGGCTGAGCGACATCCGCACCGGGTACTTCAGCAGCAGCTTCCATTCGGGCAGCCCCTTGGCGCGGGCCGTCACGACGTAGGGCTTGTGCAGCTCGTCCAGCAGGTTCGCCCGGGTGATCCGGATGAGTCCGGCCGTTCCTGACATGCCGATGATGAGGATCGGCAGCCACATATGGGACGCCAGGTCGAGCAGCTTGCCCAGGTTCCACGCGGCGTCCTGGTACTCGGGCGAGAAGAGTCCGCCCGGACTCTGCCCGAAGTACCGCATTCCGACGTACATGAAGACCAGCGCGAGCATGAACTCGGGGATCGCCATGCCGACGAACCCGAAGAATGTGGCGACGTAGTCCCCCGCCGAGTACTGCCGCACGGCGGAGAGGATGCCGATCGGGAAGGCGATGGCCCACACGAACAGCAGGGTGCTGACGGACAGGAAGAACGACAGGCCCACCCGGTCCCAGATCAGATCGCCGACCGGCCGACTGTTGTAGGCGAACGCCTGCCCGAAGTCGCCGTGCAGGACGATGTTCGAGATCCACTTCCAGTACTGGGCGAAGAACGGCTGGTCGAGCCCGTACCTCGACCGGAGGGCCACGAGTTGATCATCACTCATCATCTCGCCTCTGGCCTCGGCCTGGGCCTCCAACGTGGACACGTAGTCGCCGGGAGGCAGGCTGATGACGAAGAAGGAGGCCAGCGAGACCGCGAAGAGGGTCACGACCATCAGCAGCACGCGCCGGACGAGGAACGACAGCATCTACCCGCCTCCGTCAGGCCTCGTCGGAGATGTAGTACTGCTCGGGATTGCTGGGCCCCGGAGCCTGGTACGCCACCGCGCCGGGGAAGGACCCCGGAACGTTGTGGAAGGTCGTCTTGACCACTCCGTACTCCGTGGGCGGGGTGCTGATCCCGATGTAGTAGAACTCCTCCTTGGTGATCTCCAGAATCTCCCTGGCGAGCCGGGTCGCCTCCTCGGCGTCGAAGGTCAGGCGCATCTCGTCGAAGAGTTCGAGCTGGGTCCTGATCCGCTCCGGCGGCTCACTGCCGTCCTCGCCGGGTGCGACGTACCACCTGGCCCATTCGGAGCCGAAGCGCGAGGATCCCCGCGTGTTGGACGGCAGGTAGTAGTGGTTGCCACCGGCGCCGGTGCGGATGTCGAACGAGCCGCCGGTCCAGGTGGAGGCGTCCGCCTCGCCGGCCTCGACCCGCTCCCAGTAGAGGGTTTCCGCCATCCGCTGGACGGTCACGTCGACGCCGACCTCCCGCCAGTCCGTGCGGACCAGGTCGAGCGCGTCGACGTGGTCGGGGAAGTCGGAGACCACGAGCACGTTGAACGCGATGGGTTCGCCGTCCTCGCGCAGCCGGATGCCGTCCCCGTTGCGCTCGGTGTAGCCGGCCCGGTCCAGCGCCTCGTTGGCCAGGTCCACGTCGTACTCGGTGTACTGCTCGCCGAGCTCCGCGTCGTGCAGATCGCTGCCCGGGATGGGCGCGCACTGCCAGGGATCGCCCTGGCCGCCGTAGATGGTGTCGATGATCTTCTGGCGGTTGATGGCGTACGACAGCCCGATCCGGAAGTCCTTGTTCGCGAAGAGCTCGCGCTTGCCGGCGTCGGGGTGGGTCTGGTTGAGGCCGATGATCATCGTGTTGACGTAGTCGGGGACGTAGTCGACGAGTTCGTAGCCTCCGTCCTCCTGGCTACGGGAGATCACCGGCTTGTTGCGGATGGTGCCGAAATGGTAGAGCTGCATGTCCAGGTCGCCGTTGGTGACCTTGAGCACCTCGACCTCGACGTCCTGCACGACCTCACAGACCATCTTGTCGATGTACGGGAGCTGGCTGCCCTCCGGATCGACCTTCCAGTAGTAGGGGTTGCGCTCGGCGATCACGGAGCTGCCCTCGCCCACCGCGTTCTGCGCCACCCAGGCGTTGATGCTGGGCCGGTCGGGGTTCACCCAAGGGTCGACCTGGAGCGCGATGTAGTCGACCCACCGGTCCATGCCGGCGTCCTGCGCCAGGCTGTCCGCGTCCTCGTTGTACTTGACGTGGAACTGCTGCAGGTAGTGCTTGGGCAGGAACATCACCAGGCCCGCGATGCCCGCGATCTGCTCCAGGAAGCCCGCCTTGGGCTCCTCGTAGATGTAGCGCACGGTGTGGTCGTCGACCTTCTCGAACCGCGCCGGCTCACCGGACTGCGACAACCACAGCTCGTAGATGGCGTCGGGGTGCAACTCGGGGTAGACGTTGTAGTCGTCGAAGGCGAACCCGAAATCGTCGGCGGTGACCGGCTCGCCGTCGGACCACCGCAGGCCCTTGCGCAGGGTGAAGACGTACTCCCGGCCGCCGTCCACCACCTCGTACGACTCGCAGACGTTGGGCAGCATCTCGGTGCCGGCGGTGCCTCCCCAGTCCTGGGCCCAGCGCACCAGCGGCTCGTAGCCCATGCTGTAGCGCAGCCAGGAGGTGTCCTCCACGGTGAGCATCGCCGAGTTCCAGGTGCCCCCGTACACGCCCATGCTGTCCAGTGGCTCGACCACCAGCGGGTTCTCGGGCAGGCGCTCCCCGACCGGGGGCAGATCGCCGGCGTCGACCCGCTCCTTCAGGGATGGCGCCTCCTTGCCCTTGGGCCCCGAGGCACCCTCCTCGCCCGAGGGGTCGGTCTCGAAGAAGCTGCAGCCGGACGCGGTGACCGCCGCGAACAGCCCGACACCGCCCCGCAGCATGGCCCGTCTGGAGAAGGGGCCGCCGAATGTCCGTTCAGGTGTCATTTCCACGCTCCTTTGCGGGAACCGCCGTCTCGAGTTCGCGGATCATCGGCACCACCGTCGAGGCGAGGCGTTGCCGCTCGTCCTCGTCCAGGCGGGCCAGGGGTTCCGCGGCGTGGTCTGCGTCGATGCGACCGAGGGCGGTGAGTACGTACTTGTAGGTGCTGACGATCGCGGAGAGCGTCGGGGCCCGGCGGGCCCGGCGCATCGCCTCCGCGAGTTCTTCGAGTTGGTCCTGCATCAGCCGGGCCCGTGCCCAGTCCCCCGCGTGGGCCGCGTCATACAGCGCGACGAGGTGCCGCGGGGTCAGGTTGGCGAGCGACGAGGTGACGCCGGCGGCGCCGACGAGCAGTGAGAGATCGCTGATGCTGCTTCCTCCCGTGAAGCAGCGCAGCTCCAGGCCCTGGGCGTTCGCCCGGCGCACCAGCTGCCGGAACCAGGCCAGGTCGCCGTCGCTGTCCTTGATCCCGGCGAGGACTCCCTCCTTCGCCAGGTCCAGCACGCAGTCGGCGGTCAGGCTGATCTTGGTCAGCCGCGGCATGTGGTAGGCGAAGATCGGGAAGCCCACGGCCTCCGCGATGCGGCGGTAGTGGTCGCGCAACTCCTCGCGGGTGAACTCCGCGAAGTACGGCGCGATGACTGCCACCTGGTCGGCGCCCGCCGCCACCGCGGCCCGTGCGTGCCGGACGGCGAGCCGGGTCGCGGCGTCCCCGACGTGGGCCACCACCGGGGTCCGGCCGGCGGCGACCTCGGCCGCGATCCGCACCGGGGCGGTCCGCTCGTCGTGGTCGAGGGCGTGGAACTCCCCCGTGGTGCCGTTGATCCACAGGCCATGGACCCCGGCGTCGATCAGGTGCCGCAGGTGGCATTCCAGTGACCTGGTATCCAGCGCGTCGTCGTGCGTCATCGGCAGCACGATCGGCGCAATGACGCCATGCAGAGTCGGGAACGGCATAGGCACCCCAGAGGCATGTCAGTGGTATGCCATGAGTGTGCAGGGAGGGTAAAATGCCGTCAACCCTCGTGCGACGGGATTCTGCGACGGCCGCGCCAGCCGCACGGGGTGCACGGACGACCGATCGACCAGCGGCATACCATGTGCCTTGCCGAGGGAAGGCCGGGCCCGAAGCGGCCCGGACACGCAGTCGTGGAGCGCCAGGGAGGCGGCATGATCTCACCGAGGGCGACATCGGCCCAGGACGGGCCGGCGTCGGGGTCCGCATCGCCCGGTCCCGAGGAGAGCCTGGAAAGCCACGCACGCCGGGCGCTGGTGGAGTGGCTGACGAAGGAGCACCCCGCGCCGGGACAGCCGGTGCCGATCCGGGAGTTCGCCCGCCGGCTGGGCATGAGCCGCACCCCCGTGCGCAGCGCGGTCGGGCGGCTCTACGAGCGCGGCCTGCTGGCCTATGACGCGACGGCCGGCTTCACCGTCGCGATCCCGTCGCTCTCCAGCATCTACGAGCTCTTCGAGCTGCGGCTGATGCTGGAATCGCACAGCCTGCGGCTCTTCGCCGAGCGCACCGACCGCGAGCCGCCGGCGCGGCTCCGCGAACTGGTGGACGAGGCCGATGAGTTGGCCAGGCTGTCCGTACAGGACCCGGAGCGCTACATCGAGTTCCGGGAGAACGACAGCGGCTTCCACCGCGCTCTGGTGGAGTTGAGCGGCCTGCCGATGCTGCTGGAGCTCCACGACGACCTGCTGCTGAGCATCCATGTCACGCGCACCGGGATGGAGGCGCCCATCACCGCCTCCCGGCTGAACGCCGCCGTCGCCGAGCACCGCGCGATCGTCGACGCGCTGGAGAGCGGCGACCGGCTGGCGGCCAGGGACCTGTTGGAGACCCACATCCTCCGGGTGCGCGACCAGACCATCGCCTTCCTCGCACGCCCCCGGATGGAGTAAACCCTGATGGACGGACCAGCGGTCCCCTCCCCCGACGCCCACACGGCCCACCGGCCGCTGAGCCCGACCCGCGCCGAGCTGACCGGCGGACCCTGGCTGCGGTGGCAGCGGATCAACCGCGAGACCAGCCTGCCGCTCGCGCTTGACCAGCTGGAGAAGGCCGGCAACCTGCGCAACCTCCGCATCGCCGCGGACGAGGAGGAGGGCGAGTTCCGCGGCCCGGTGTACATGGACTCCGACGTGCACAAGGTGCTGGAGTCCGTCGCCTGGGAGCTCCAGCATGTGCCGGACGCGGCACTGGCCGATTTCGTGGACCGGACCGCCCGGCTGCTGGAGCGGGCCCAGGCGGACGACGGCTATCTCGATTCGCACTACCAGGTAGCGCAGCCGGACGGCCGCTACACGCGGCTGGTGGACAGCCACGAGCACTACTGCGCCGGCCACCTCATGCAGGCCGCGGTCGCCGCCCAGCGCGGTGGCACGGACCCGGACGGGCGGCTGCTCGCGGTGGCGCGGCGCTTCGCCGACCACCTCGCCGAGGTGTTCCTTCCCGGACCAGGCCCCGGTCTGGACGGCCATCCCGAGGTGGAGACCGCGCTGGTGGAGCTGTACCGGGTGACCGGCGAGGCCCGGTACCTGGAGCTGGCCAGCGCCTTCGTCGAGCGCCGCGGCCGGGGACTGGTCGGCCGTCACAAGCACGGCGAGCGGCACCGCCAGGATCATCTGCCGGTGCGCGAGGCGCCCACGGTCACCGGCCACGCCGTGCGCGGGCTCTATCTGGAGGCCGGGATCGTCGACGTCGCCGCGGAGACGGGCGACGCGTCGCTGCTCGCCACCTCCGCCGCCCGCTGGACGGACATGGTGGCGACCAGGACGTCGCTCACCGGCGGGCTCGGCTCGCGCCAGGTGGGCGAGGTCTTCGGGGAGCGGTACGAACTCCCGCCCGACCTGTCGTACAACGAGACGTGCGCGTCGGCGGCGAGCATCCAGTGGAGCTGGCGACTGCTGCTGGCCACCGGGCAGGCCCGGTACGCGGACCTGATCGAGCGCACGCTCTACAACGCCTTCGGCGCGGCCCGTTCGGCCGACGGCAGGACGTACTACAAGGGCAATCCGCTCCAGCGCCGCCCGGACCATGCGGAGGCGGTGGGCGATCCGCGCTGCCGCGACGAGTGGTTCTTCTCGGCCTGCTGCCCGCCCGCGGTCACCCGCCTCGTCGCCTCGCTCGAACACTACGCGGCGACCTCGTCACGGGACCCGCACGGCGACGTGCTGCACCTCCAGCAGTACGCGCCGATGACGCTGTCCTGCCCGCTGGCGGGCGGCGAGTTGGGGCTGCGGGTGGCGACGGACTATCCGTGGGACGAGGCCGTCGAGATCACCGTCACCCGGGCGCCGGCCGAGCCGTGGGCGCTGGCTGTGCGGATACCGCCGTGGAGCGAGCGGACCCGGCTGGCGGTCAACGGCGAGGACCGGCCGGTGGTCCGCGACGCGCAGGGCTACGCCGTGCTGCGCGAGGCGTGGCGCCCCGGCGACACGGTGACCCTGCACCTGGACCTGACGCCCCGGCTGACCGTGCCGCACCCCCGGATCGACGCCGTCCGCGGCGCCGCGGCCGTCGAACGCGGGCCGTTGGTCTACTGCTTCGAGCAGGTGGACCAGGCGGAGGGCATCGACGTGGACGAGTTGGCGCTGCCGCCGGACGCGACGTTCGAGGAGGTGCCGGTGGAGGACCTCGACGGGGTGGGCCGCACGGTGCTGCTGCGGACCGAGGCGGTGGCCGTCACCGGCGAACACGAGGCGGGACTGCCGTACCGGACGCGCGGCGGACCGAATGCCGCCGCGGACGCCCGCCGCCCGGCGGCCGCCACCGCGGTGCCCTACTTCCAGTGGGACAACCGCGGTGACGGCGCGATGCGGGTCTGGATGCCGCTGCTCGGTGACTGACGGGCGCGGTTTTTGGCACCCCTTGGGCTGGTAGCCCAAGGGGAGTCAGCTCAGTGGGTCCCAGCTCAGTGGTTGATCCGCACCTGACTGAACTGGACGGTGGTGTAGTTGGCGATCTGGTTGGACTCCTTGTTGGCGTCCACCACGAGCCCCGCGTAGGGGTTCGGACCGATGGAGATCCGCTCGTACCCGATCCGGGTCCACTGGAGCGAGTCGGGCGAGATCTCCGCGGAGAACTCGTCGCCGCGCAGCGTCAGCCGCAGCCAGTAGGGCTGGTCGTCGAGCGCCTCGCCGTCGTAGGGATAGACGCCGACGCTCATCTCCTCGCCGGTCCTGGCGATGCGCTTGGCGACGCCGACGAGGCCGTCCGAGGAGACGGCGACGGCCAGCAGGAAGAACGCGGAGTCCTCGGTGAGGTTCTCGCGGATCATGACGCCGCCCAGCACGTCCGAGTAGACCGGGCTGACGTGGTCCACCCGGGCCATGATCTCCACGACCTCGTCGTCCGGGGCCTCGATCGGCTGGTAGACGAAGTGGCAGGAGTCGGTCCTGCCCCTGATCCTGCCGGAGCCGCGCACCGTGAACTCGCCGTCCACCAGGGCGGCGGCGCCCGGGATGGGCACCTCGCCGATGTCGACGGAGGTCCACGCCCCGAGGTCGGTCACGTGGTTGACGTGCACCGGTATGCCGGTGGAGGTGGTCGCGGTGCCGGTGCTGTCCGTGGCCAGGGCCGTGAGGTAGTGGGTGCCGGCCGGCGCGTCGGTCCACGTCAGCCGGTACGGCGCGGCGGTCGCCTCGCCGAGCTTCTCGGCGCCGGCGTAGAACTCCACCCGGGCGATGTCCACTCCGTCGTGCGCGGTCGCCTCGGCCTCGATGACGATCTCGTGGCTGCCCGAGTCGGTGGTGAGGACCGTGTCGGCCGCCGGCGCGGTGACCGCGACGTCCGGATTGGCGGCGCCGACCGGGCCGAGCGAGTTGAGGTAGAGCTCCAGGTGGCTGTAGCCGGTGGCGGGATCGATGGTCGCCGCGTCGGTGGCGTCGCCCGGCTTCAGGCCGTGCTGACGCTCCCACGCGTTCGGGATCCCGTCGTGGTCCCGGTCGGCCGGCGCGGCGACGGACGCGAGGGCGACCAGACCGCCCACCTCCGACTGGGAGTTGATCTGCCGTCCGGTGCCGCCGCGCGCGTCGGCCACCAGCCGCGCGTCGATGGCGTCCCGCCGGGGCAGGACGGCGCCGGCGCCGTCGAGCACCGCCTGGTACGCCTCTTCCGGCGTCTGCTGTTCGATCGGGTACGGCAGGGAGACGGGCTCGTCCAGCAGGGTGATGCCGCCGACCGGGATCACGACGCCGAGCCTGTTGTCGGCGGTGACCTCGGGGTGGCCCTCGATGACGTTGCCGCTGACGTGCCAGCTGCCGCCGCGGTCGGGGGACACGATCACGGGCGCGATGTCGGCGAGCGTGTCGGGCCCCGGCTTGTAGTAGTTGGCCACCATGTTGATGCCGTTGGCCCATTCGCCGCCGTAGCAGGAGGTGTAGCCGTAGTTGTAGATGACGTTGTTGCGGTGGTCCACCCGCAGGTCCACGTCCTCCACGAAGCTGAAGCGCGGGTTGCGACCGCCGTTGTGGACCAGCAGGTTGTGGTGGTACGTGACGTTGTCGCCGCCCCACAGCCCGCCGTAGCCGTGCCGGCCCTTCTCGTGGGCCGACATGGTCAGCCCTTCGGCGATGATGCACCACTGCACGGTGACGTCCCGGTTCCCGTACGGGGAGCAGGTCTCGTCCACGCCCCAACTGAACGAGCAATGGTCGATGATGACGTTCTTGCGGCCCTCCATCTTGAAGGTGTCGATGGGGGTGCCCATCGCGTCGGTGCCGCGGAACCGCAGGTAGCGCAGGATGATGTTGTCGGCCTTGATCTCCGTCTCGTTACCGGCGACGCAGATGCCGCCGCCGGGGGCGGTCTGCCCGGCGATGGTGAGGTTCGACCCGGTGACGTCCAGGCCGCCCTCCAGATGGATGGTGCCGGAGACCCGGAAGACGACGGTGCGGTCGCTCGCGGAGACCGCGTCGCGCAGCGATCCAGGGCCTGAGTCGGCGAGGGTGGTCACCTCGTAGACCTCGCCGCCGCGCCCTCCGGTGGTGTGCCTGCCGCCGCCCTCGGCGCCCGGAAAGGCGAGCACGCTTGCGGCAGTGGCCGCGGTCCCCGCCCCGGCCGCCGTCCCTCGCGCGGCGGCGGGCTGCGCGCCGGGCTCGGTCGCGCGAGCCACGCCGCCCAGCGCGGCGGAGCCGATCAGCGTGCCGGTGGCGGCCACGAAGGCCCGCCGTCCGAGAGGCGCGTGCCCAGGGGTTCTTCCGTTCGCGTCAGTCACGTTCGCTTACTCCACTTCTGTTCATGAGCAGGGGCATCTCCGGGCCAGCCGGGGCCGTGGGGGTCAGGCCGGGGGGACGGGGCGGCCCGCGGGTCGGGGGGCCGCGCGGGGCCGCCCGGACAAGGGCTACGCGGCGGGCCGCAGCTCGTACTCGCCGCCCGGATTGGTGTCGAAGGCGACCACGCCCTCCTCGGGGCGGTCGGCCCGTGCCCCCGTGACCTGCACGGGGTGGGAGGTTCGGATGCGGACCGGGTTGCCGCGCCGGGAGCGCACCGTGGCCCGCACGACGCTGCCCTCGGCCCACTCCAGGTCGATCTCGAAGCCGCCGCGCGCCAGCAGCCCGCGGAAGGAGCCGGCGGGCCAGGCCGCGGGGAGCGTCGGTAGCAGTTCCACCTCTCCGGCGTGGCTCTGCAGCAGCATCTCGGTGATCCCGGAGACGCCGCCGAAGTTGCCGTCGATCTGGAACGGCGGGTGCAGGTCGAAGAGGTTGGGCGCGGTGCGGGCGGGGGTGAGCAGGTCGCTGAGGTGGTCGTAGGCCTGCACCGGGTCGAGCAGTCGCGCCCACATGTTGATCTTCCAGGCGAGCGACCAGCCGGCTCCGGCCATGCCGCGCAGCTCCAGCGTCTTCACCGCGGCGGCGGCGAGGTCGGGCGTCTGCCGGGGCGTGATCTGTGCGCTGGGGAACACGCCGTACAGGTGGGAGACGTGCCGGCTCTTGGCCAGGGCCGCCTCCTCCCAGTCCTCCAGCCATTCCTGGAGCTGGCCGAGGTAGCCGATCTGCATGGGGGCCAGCCGCTCGCGGACCTCCCCGGCCCGTTCGACGAGCCCCGGGTCCCGGTCCAGCAGCTCCGCGGCCTGCCGGAAGGCGTCGAAGAGGTCGCGCAGCAGCTGCATGTCCATGGTCGGCCCGGCGCAGATACTGACGTTCTCGCCCTCGTCCTCGTGGTGGCCGACCTCGGGCGAATGGGAGGGGTTGGTGACCAGCCAGCCGGTGGCCGCGTCCTCGACGAGGGTGTCCAGGAAGAACTCCACCGCTCCCCTGATCACCGGGTAGTTGCGGCTCAGGGCGCCGGTGTCCCCGGTGAAGAGGTAGTGGTCCCAGAGCATCACGCACAGCCAGGCGCCGCCGGTGGGCCACAGGCCGTAGTGCGCGTAGTCCACGGGGGCCGTGCCGCGCCAGCCGTCCGTGTTGTGGTGCAGCACCCAGCCGGGCGCGTCGTACAGCGCCCTGGCCGTGCGGGCGCCGGAGTCGGCCAGTTCGTGGATCATGTCCACGGCCGGATCCCAGCATTCGGCCAGGTTGGTGGGACCGGCCGGCCAGTAGTTCATCTCGAAGTTGATGTTGACGGTGTACTTGGACTCCCAGGCCGGGCTCATGCTGTCGTTCCACAGCCCTTGGAGGTTGGCGGGCTGGCCAGGGGAGCGGGAGCAGGAGGTCAGCAGGTAGCGGCCGTACTGGAAGTAGAGGGCGGCGAGCTGCGGGTCGCCGCCGTCGGCGAAGAGCCCGATCCGTTCGTTGGTGGGCAGCGTGACGCGGTCCGAGGTGCCCAGGTCGATGTCCACCCGGTCGAACAGCCGCCGGCGGTCCGCCACATGACGCTCGCGCAGCCGCCGGTACGAGGTGTGCGCGGCCGGCTCCAGATGGCGGCGGGCGCGCGCCTCGGGGTCGGCGCCGACGTCCAGGTAGCTGCGGTAGCTGGTGGCCATCGAGACCACGAGGGTGACCGCGTCGGCGTCCGTCACGGTCAGCGCGCCCTGCGCGTCGGTGGCCACCCGCCCACCCTCGGCGACGGCGCGGACGACCGCGCGGAAGCGGACCGAGCCGGTGAGGCCGTACCAGTCGCCGCTGACGCCGTCGAGGGCGACGGTGCGGTCGTCGACGGCCGAGGCGGTGGCCCGCTGCGGGGTGGTGAACCTGGCGGTGAAACCGATGGCACCTGGCGTGTCCGCGGTCAGCCGCACCACGACGACCTGGTCGGGCGCGCTGGCGAAGACCTCGCGGATGTGCCGGACGCCGCCCCGGGTGTAACGGACCCGGGTGACGGCGGTCGCCAGGTCGAGCTCGCGTTCGTAGTCGGTCGTCTCTCCGGCGTCGGGGAAGACGAGTTCGAGGTCGCCGAGCACCTGGTAGGCGGCCTGTTCGGAGGGCGTGCCCAGGAAGTTGGCGTCGGCCAGCCGCTGCGCCTGGCTCCACTTCTCCGCCACCACCAGGCGGCGGATCTCCTCCAGGTACTCGTACGCGTCGGGGCGGGCGTAGTCGTGCGGGCCGCCGGCCCACAGGCTGTCCTCGTTGAGCTGCAACCGCTCGGTGTCGGTGCCGCCGAAGACCATGGCGCCGATGCGGCCGTTGCCGACGGGCAGCGCCTCCAGCCACTCCGCCGCGGGGGCGCGGTACCACAGCCGCATCGGGTTGGCGTCCTGCTCACCCGTGGTCCCCGTGCTCCCCGGGGCCCAGGCGGGGCGGGCCGCGGCGTGGGCGGTGCCGGCGGGCAGCGCGGTGGCCGCCGCACCGGCTCCGGCGGCGGCTCCGGCGGCGGCCAGGACGTTGCGTCTCGACATCTCGGGCATGGCGCGGCTCCAGCTGTCTCGGGGGGTCATCGGGGGCGGCCCGCGCGGTAGCGGGCGTCGAGCTCGTCCAGCAGCGTCCGGTGCGGTCGGCCCGCGGCCAGCCCGTCGCGCAGCAGCCGGGAGGCGGCCTCCTGGAACGCGGGGTAGCCGGCCCAGCGCGGGCGCACCCAGGCGCCCTCGACGGTGGCGAGGGTGTCGCGGTAGAAGCCGCTCCACCGGTCGTTGGTCCAGGGATCGGTCCAGGCGGCGCGGGCGGCGGGCTGCCCGCCGGTCACCGGGAACAGTTCGCGCTGCACCGGGTCGGCGAGCAGCCGGCGCAGATGGTCGCGCACGCCGGCGCGGGCGGCCGGATCGCCGGTCCGCCGGTGGGAGACGGCGAGCCCGGCGCCGCCGAGCACGCTGCCGGTCGGGCCGCCGGGCCGCCAGGCCGGGGCGTCGGAGAAGGCCAGCGGATAGGGCCCGGAGCGGGTGTAGGTGACGTAGCCGTAGACGAGGGGGCAGTACGCCGGGCCCTCGCCGGCCGCCATCGCCCGCAGCACGGCGATCGGGTTGCCGGACCGCAGCGCCGGCGGGGTGCGGGCGGCGAGGGTGGCCATCACCTCCAGCGCGGCGAGCCCGTGTTCGCGGGGGATCACGGCGTCGTCGCCGTCCCGGAACGGCTCGCCGCCCTGGGCCAGGCACAGGGCGGCGAAGGTGAGGAAGGCGTGCGGCCCGCCCAGGCAGAGCGTGACCGGCACCCGGTTCGACAGCGCGCACACCTCGTCCCAGGTGCGGGGCAGGTCCTGGCCGGCCATCAGGTCCGGGCGGGCGGCGGCGACCTGGGCGGCCGCGTCCAGCGGCAGCGCCCAGGTGCGGTCGTCCAGCACGTAGCTGTCGTAGCTGGCGCCGACGCCGCGTTCGCGCCAGGACGTCAGCTCCTCGGGCCCGAAGAGCACCTCCATTGCCACCAGGCAGCCGGCCTGCACGGCGCCGCCGAGCCCGGGGTGGTCGACGACGAGGATGTCGTAGTCGGCGGCGAGCGCGGCGATCGGCGTGGACTCGAAGTCGGCCAGCGACTGCCGGTCCCAGCGCAGCGGCCGGCCGACCGTCTCACAGCCGGGCGGCAACGAGGCGTCAACCCGGGCCAGCTCCTCCAGCGGGCCGTAGCCGCGCGGATGGTCCCAGGTGAGCCCGCGCAGCTCGTCGGTCGTCGCGGTGCGCGGTGTGGTGACGGGGGTCGTCATGATGCCTCCTGACGGGCCCGCTCCTGGGTGCGGAGTGCACCCTCGGCGAGCCGCGCGGGCGACCGCCGGCCCGCGGGGCCGAGTTCGGTGAGGTGGGTGCGCCTGTCGTTGACGGGCTCGGGCACGGGCTGGGCCGGGATGCCGTGCCGGGCGCACCGCTCCAGCCATTCGGCGGTGGTGCGCCGGGGCAGCCGCAGCCGGACCAGGGCGGTGATCTCGTCGCGGCAGCTGTGGCCGGCCGGGCCCGTGCCCCGGCCGCCGAGTTCGGGCAGGCCGAGCGCGTCGCCCAGGGCCTCCAACGGCGGCAGCGCCAGGGCCAGGTGGCCGTCCTTGGTGGGGAACACGCCGTACGGTTCGCTGCCGGCGGCGTCCCGGGTCAGCTCCCGCGCCCGCGTTGTGACGGCCTCGTCGTCCTGGTGCACCGTGACGAGCCGGCCCTCACCGGTGAGCGCCCGGTGCAGCAGGGCGGCCAGCGCCTCCTCGACGACCGCGTAGGCGAGCGCGGCGTCCGCCGGCTGCGGGCCCCTCTCGTCGGGGGCGGGGGCGGGGTCGGGGGCGGGGGCCGCGAGGTAGACGATGCCGGGGTTCGCCGCGCGGACCGTCGGGTAGTCCAGGCCGGGCGAGTGGTGGGCGGGCGTGTGGTGGAGGAGCACGTCCGCGCGGCGGGCCAGGTCGAGCACCAGGGCCCGGCCGCGGTCGTCGTCCGGCGGCTCCACCCTGACCACGTCGGCGCCGAGGGCGCCCAGGCGGGCGGCCGCCAGTGGCCCGGCCCGGGTGATCGTCACATCGACCACCCGGTAGCCGTCCAGTGTTCCCATGTTCCTTCCCTCCGTCATCCTTCGTCCCTGAGTCGGCGGTTTGTCGTGGAGGTTGTCGTGGATGGCCACCGGGTGGCGCGGTGTGGGGCCGCCCGCGGCCCCACACCGCGGGCGGCCCGGCTCAACGGCCCGTCACGTCGTGGCGTCGGGCACCGGGTAGGGGAAGGAGTCGGTGACGCCGATCGCGTCGTACTCCATCCGCGACGGGTCGAAGTCGTCCTGCCAGTTGGCGTTCTCCACGTCGTTGCACTGGTAGCTCTGGTACTTGTCGTCGGTGACCTCGCCGACCTCGATGTCGGTGAAGCTGAAACCGCAGCCGCCGGCGTCCATGTGCACGCCGCGGGTGCCGCTGTCCGGCATCGAGTCGTCGGGGATGACGTCGCCGATGAGGACCTGGCGCACCTCGTTGGTGATCGGGTGCGGTTCCGCGTTGTCGACGCCGTAGGTGTAGAAGGCGCCCATGTCGCCGCTGTCGAGCCCGGCTTCCTCGATGTGCAGGTACTCGAAGAGGTTGCCGTGGGCGTAGTTGTCCTCGGCGGCGACCTCCGGGCGCACCTCCAGGCTCACGCCGTACCGGGCGCTGTGCTCGATGTAGCTGTGACTCACCACGTTGTCGCCGGTGTTCATCAGCTCGACCCCGGCGGCGTCGCCTGGCACCAGTTCGCCGTAGTGGGTGATGTAGTTGTTGGTGAAGAGGTGGCCGTGCGAGATGTCGCCCTCGCCCGGATAGCCGCCCTCGACCTTGATGCCGTCGCCACCGATGTTCTCCAGCAGGCTGTCTCTGACGGTCAGCCCCTCGTTGGCGAAGAGGGCGTAGACGGCGTGGTAGCCGGTGTCGGAGATCCGCATCGCGGAGAGCGTGATGTCGCGGCTGTTGGTCACCGTGACCGTGCCGAAGCGGTTGCGGGGCATCTCGATCTGCCGGTCGTACTCCGGGTACTCGTGCACCTCGCCGGAGTCGCCGTCGCTGATCCAGGCGAAGCGGTACCAGTCGACGAAGTCGGTGTACTGGAGGGCGAGACCGTCGAAGGTGAGGTCATGCACCCGGTGCTCGGGGGAGCTGCCGGCGATCTGCACGAGGGTGTCGGCGACCGGCGCCATGACGGTCACGTCCTCGATGTCGCCGCGCGGCTTGTAGTAGAGCTGGCCCGCGTCGTAGTCCAGGTAGTACTCGCCGGCCTGGTCGAGGAAGTCCAGGGAGTTCTGCAGGAAGTACCGCGATCCGCTGCGGCTGTTCATCAGCGCGTAGCGGGTCCAGTGGTCGAGGGTCATCTGGTTGTCGTCCCAGGAGGGGTTCTTGATCGGCACGGTGTCCGTGAACCAGCTCCAGCTGCCGCCCGACCAGATGACCACCTCGGCGTCGTCGAGGTCCCAGGTCGGGTCCCATTCACCGGGGTTGGAGTACAGCCACTGGTGGACGGCCTCCTTCTCCGGCTCCTTCAGCACGGAGAACAGGTAGGGCGCCCACTCCTCCTCCGTGGCGCGGTTGGGGTAGCGGGCGGTGGTGGCGCGCTGCCCGTCCTCGAAGAGGGTGTGGAACGGGTTGTCCGTGCCGACGTCGGCGACGTAGATGCCGTCCTGGTACTCCTCCCAGCCGGTGACCTCCTCGGCACCGACGATGCGGGCCTCGCCCGGCCCGTCGTAGCTGCGGTAGATGATCTCGTGACCGTTCGAACCCGAATCTCGTTCATCGAACTCCACGGCCTCGTCGACCTGGTACTCACCGGCGCGCAGGTTGACGACGATGTCGCAGCTCATCCTCCTGTTGAGGCGCTCCTCGCGGATGTGGTCGCGGGCGTGCTGGATGGTGCGCCAGGCGTCGTCCTTCTCGCCGTCCGCCCGGTCGCTGCCGTCGGGGTCGACGAAGAACTGCTGGGGGCTACACGCCGAGGCGGCGGTGACGGCGTCCCCCGGCAGGGCCGCGGCGGCGACCAGCAGCAGGGCGCCCGCCGCCAGCGCCGGTAGGCCTGGGCGCGGTCTACGGAAGGTGCGGAACACGGGGTCTCCTTGGCTTGTCAGGGTGGTGCCTCGTCGGGTGGTGCGTGCCGGCCGGCACGTCGTGCTGCCGGCTCGTCGTGGTGGCGAGTTGGTCACTGCGAGGTCAGGCCCGGGGTCAGGCGCCCGTGTTCTGGCCGCGCCAGCGCTCGTACTCGGCCCGGGAGTCCGGGGTCAGCGGGTAGTAGTCGGCGAGGGCTCCGCCCTCCTCGATCCGGGTGCGGCTGAAGTTCTCCCACTGCTCGTGCTCGTGCGCGGCGGCGATGACGTCGGCGGCGTGCCGTCGGGGCACCACCACAGGACCGTCGTCGTCGGCGACCAGCAGGTCGCCCGGCAGCACGAGGACGCCGCCGCAGGCCACCGGAACGTCGTAGGCCCACGGGAAGAGCTCCGCCTGGGAGGCGTAGTGCGGGGTGGCGCCGGTGGACCAGATGGGGACGCCGGTCTCGCGCACCTGGGGCACGTCCCGGACGCAGCCGTCCACGACGATCCCGGCGCCGCCCCTGCGCTGGAAATAGCGGACCAGCATGCCGCCGAAGCAGCCGGTGCGCGGGCTGCCGTAGGCCTGCACCACCAGGACGTCGCCGGGCTCGACGGCTTCGAGCACCGCCCACAGCGCGGTGTGCCGCTCCACGTACTCGTGGCCGAGTCCGGAGGCGACGTCCTCGCGCTGCGGCATGAACTGCAGGGTGCGCACCCGTCCGGCGACCTTCTGCCCGGGCGCCAGCGGGCGAGGCCCGGAGACGAACGTGCGGCGGACGCCCTGGGCGTGCAGCTTGGCGCAGGCGGTGGCGGCCGAGATCCGGGACAGCTGGTGTACGAGGTCGGGGGCGGCGCGGTCGGGCTGGGCGCCGCGCACGGGCAGGTCCCATACGGGATGGTCCTCCACTGACGCTCTCCTCAGGTGCTGGGCGTTTCACTGGCGCGCTGCTGGCGTTCACCTGGTATGCCAGTTGATTCGCCGGGGGTGTGCGTGGTCGGGAACGGGCGGCCGAGGGACGGAAGGGAAAGGAACGGAGGTGGCGCGGTTCAGGAACTGGGACGGTTCAGGTGCCGGTCCTGTGATGTGCGGCCGGATAGGCGCGCGGGGTCAGGCGCAGTTCGAGCCGGATGCGGCGGCCGGGTGGCAGCTCCACCTCCAGCCGGGGGCCGCCGACGTCCAGTTCGCGGGTGCCGGTGGCGGGAACGGGGGCGGTGTAGGCGCGCGGGTCGCCGGGATAGCCGGGTTCCGCGGTGTCGACGCGCACGGAGTCGATGCGGTGTTCGCCGAACGAACCGGCCCGCACCACGACCCGGCGGATCCCGCTGAGGCCGGTGTGCACGAGCTGGACGCAGGCGCGGGCCGGGCCGACGTCGTCCACCAGGGCGGCGACGTCGGGCGGGAGTCCGGGGCGGCCGCGCAGGGCGTCGTCGTAGCCGATGCGCAGCGGCAGCAGCCCGCCGTTGTAGAGGACCTGCGGGGTGCCCGTGGTGAGCTGCAACAGGGCCTCGGTGAGCACCGGGTTATGGCGCTGCCAGTGGTGGATGTCCAGGCTGTCCGGGGTGCTGGTGTCGGCCGCGATCAGTGCCATCCGCCGTTCGACCTGGGCCAGGGCGGTGCCGAACATGGCAGTTGGGTAGTCGGGGTTCTCGCCGTGCAGGTACGCCAGCCAGGGCGCCTCGTGGCCGCTCTCCTCCTTGTTACGGAAGCCGCGCACCGTGCGCCAGTCGTAGCCGCTGGCCTTGTGCAGCCGGTCGAGGCGGTCGGCGTCCTCGGCCGCCCCGCCGGCCTGCCACAGCCACACCGGCAGGGCGAGTTGGGGCGGCTGGTAGTCGAACCAGCCGCCGTCCGCGTACCGGTTGGGCACGAGCAGGGTGGGGCGGTCGGCGTCCTCGCCGAGTTCGGCGTGCCAGCGGTCGGCGATGCTCATCTCGGTGTCGGCGACGGAGCCGGTGACCGCGTGCCCGGCCACCAGGTCCAGCGGCCCGCGGCCGAGGTCGAGACCGTCCGTCGCGCCGGTGAGAAGCACGCTGTTGACGGCGGCGATCACGGCGGCGTTGCCGACGCTGTAGAGGCCGTGCGGCCAGGTCCATCCGTAGTTGCCGCCGTACCAGCGGCCGTCGTGCAGTTCGCCGACCCGTCCGGACGGGCCGACGTTGTCGGGCAGGACGCCGCCGCATTCGGCGGCCCGCCGGCGCCAGGCGGCGAGGTAGCCGAGCGCCCAGTCGCGGTGGCGGTCGTCGTGGTCGTAGAGCCAGGCGTTGGTGGCGAGGCTGGTGGCGGCGAGGTTGACGGCCGCATCGCCGCGGCCGAGCCGCTCGCCCATGGCCGCGCCCATCCGGGCGGCGTTCGCCGGGTCCTCGAGGTCGGCCCAGCGGGAGATGCCGGGCAGGTCGCGCAGCGGCAGCCCATAGGGCCGCATCGAGGTCAGGCCCGCGCCGTACGAGGTCCATTCCGCGTTGACGCCGTAGCGAGGACCGCCGGCGCCGTTGTGCGGGGCGCGGATGATCTCCGCGTCCGGGTCGTAGTTCCCGGCGGGTGAGGACGGCAGGTAGAGCTCGGCGAAGCGGCGGGCGCGCGCCGCGAAGTCCGCGTCGCCGGGGTCGGCGGCGCAGATGCCGTAGAACAGCAGCATCGACTCGCCCAGGTGGAACCAGTCGTAGCCGCGCTCGAACTCGTCCCGCACGTGGCCGAGTTCGGTGAGCTGGGCGGTGACGCCGCACCAGTGGTGCTTGGCGGCGTCCAGCAGGTCGTCCGCGCCGCCGAGCTGGTAGAGGGTGGGCCAGTTGAAGAACGCCTCGTAGAAGTCGTCGGCGCCGTCGCGGCTGGCCACCGGGCCCCGGTAGCGCAGCCCGCCGTCGGGCGCGCAGTAGCGCCGGGAGAAGGCCCGCCACGCCTCGTCGAGCGCGTCGAAGAGCCTGCGCTCGAGCACCGCCCAGGCGGGCGGCGCGCCCACCGGAACGGTGGCGGTGAGCCGCGGCACGCCGGCGCCCGGCGCCCGAGCGCTTCCCCGCCGTTGGCGCATCGCATCCTCCTCGGCCCACGATCGATCACGGTTTAGTGGGTCAATAATCGAGCAACGATAGAATTGATAGATTCACCTCAACCGCGCGTCAAGGCGCCTGGCAGCGAGCAAAAAGTTGATGACGGTGGACGCGATGCCCCCCACTTCGAGTCATAAGTTCCTGTGCACATGGAGACGCCCGAGCCCATGACCGCCGCCGAACTCCCTAACGTCCCACAGCTGAGCGAGGAGGACCGCGCGACCCTGCGCGACTGGTCGGCGCGACCGCCCGAATCGCTGCGCCTGCGCAGCCGCATGGTGCTGGCCTGCGCCGAGGGACTGACCAACGCCGAGATCGCCAGGCGGCTCCAGGTCAGCCCCGCCACGGTGGCCAAATGGCGGGAGCGATACCTGAGTCGAGGGCTGGCCGGGCTCAGCGACGCCCCCCGGTCCGGGCGCCCGCGCAGCGGCAACCGGCAGGACGCGGAGAACTACATCGCCGGGGTGCTCGAGAAGACCGCCCAGGGCGATCCTGTGCCCTCCACCCGGGCGCTGTCCCGGGCGCTCGGCCTGTCGCAGTCCACGGTCGCCCGGATCTGGCAGGAGCAGCAGAGCCGGCAGCAGGGCGGCCCGCCGCGGCCGACCCGCACGGCCGGCGGCACGGCCCGCGCCGGCCGCGGGGTTCCCGCATCGGCGCCGCTCCCCCGCCAGTTGCTCTCCGACCACGTCTACGCGCTGCTCCGCGGCTGGATCCTGGGCGGCGACCTGGTGCCGGGCCAGCGGCTCGTCGAGTCGGACGTCGCCCGCCGGGTCGGCACCAGCCAGGCCCCGGCGCGCGAGGCGATCAAGCGGCTGGCGCACGAGGGTCTGGTGGTCTCCCAGTCGCACCGGGGCACGTACGTCGCGCAGGTCTCCACGGGGCAGGCGCAGGAGGTCCGCGACATCCGGGTGATGTTCGAGGAGTACGCGGCGCGCCGGGCGAGCGGCCATCTGGACACGGTGCACCTGCGGCTCCTGACCGAGGACGTGGAGCGGCTGCGCCGGGCCGCCGAGGCCGGCGACATCGGCGACTTCCGCGATGCCGACATGTCGTTCCACCGCCACGTGTGCGAAGCCGCGGGGAACGCGGCGCTGACCCGCCTGTGGCGCATGATCGAGCCCAGCATGTGGGGGCTGCACGTGCTGGGCAACCCGCGCTACGACGGCGACTGGCGGGCCATGGCCGAGTACCACGCCGAGTTGCTGGGCACGCTGCGGGCCGGCGACCCGGACACGGCGGGCCCGATGTTCGCCGCACACGCCGCCGGCGAGGCCACTCGCTACCACCGCGAACACCCCGTCCCGGCACACCACCCGGCCGGTGGACCCGTCACCTCTCCGGCCCTCCCCCCCACGAATCCGCACGGTCTTCTCCCCGCACTTCCCACCGCGCTTCCCATCGCACTTCCCATCGCACTTCCCCCCGTTCATCTCGCAGAGGGGCACGATCATGAGCAGTCCGGCACGTAGACAGGTCCTGCGACTCGGCGCGCTGGCGGCCGCCGCCGCGCCGCTGGCCGGCGGGACAGTCGCCTCGGCCGCCTCGGCCGCCGGGGAGCCGCCGCGCTTCCCCCGGGCCTGGTTCCCGATCACCGACCACGGCGCCGTCGGCGACGGCGTCACGGACTGCACGGCCGCCATCCGGGCCGCCATCCGGGCCTGCCACGCCGCCGGCGGCGGGCACGTGCTGGTGCCCCCGGGCGACTGGGCCACCGGCACGATCCACCTGCTGAGCGGGGTGGACCTGCACGTCGCCGAGGGCGCGACGCTGCGCTTCAGCACCGACCCGGCCGCGTACCTGCCGGCGGTGCTGACCCGCTGGCAGGGCATCGAGGTGCACAACTACTCCCCCCTGGTCTACGCCTACCGGCAGCACGACATCGCCGTGACCGGCGGCGGCGTGCTCGACGCGCAGAGCGACACGGAGCACTGGTGGCCGTGGAAGGGCTCGGGGCAGTACGGCTGGGAGCCGGGCATGCCCAACGAGTTCGCCGACTGGGGCGAGTTGGAACGCTGGGGCGCGGAGGGCGTCCCGGTGGCCGAGCGGGTCCTCGGCGAGGGGCACTACCTGCGGCCCAGCTTCCTCCAGCCGCACTCCTGCCGGAACGTCCTGATCGAGGGCGTCACCCTGCGCAACTCGCCCTTCTGGAACATCCATCCGGTGCTGAGCCGGGACGTCACCATCCGCGACGTCAGCATCGAGTGCCAGGGCCCCAACAGCGACGGCTGCAACCCCGACTCGTGCACCAACGTCGACATCCGCCGGGTCACCTTCGCCACCCACGACGACTGCATCGCCATCAAGTCGGGTCGTGATCAGGACGGTTGGCGGGTCGGGGTGCCCTCCCGCGACATCACCATCGAGGACTGCGTCTACCTCACCGGCGGCGCGGCGGTGGCGATCGGCAGCGAGATGAGCGGCGGGGTGTCGAACGTGTCCGCCCGGCGGCTGCACCTGCCGCGCCACCCGGACCTGGAGGAGGACTCCGTCGCCTGGGTGCTCAACGTCAAGTCCACGCCCACCCGGGGCGGTTATGTGCGCGACGTCCGGGTCACCGACGTGGACGCGCCGGCCTGGACGTATGTGCCGTTCGAGGTGACCTTCCAGTACGCGGGCGGCACCGGCGGCGAGCATTTCGCCGAGGTCTCCGGGCTCTCGGCGGAGCGCTGGTCGCTGGGCGGCCCCTGCGAGTACCCGGTGCGGGTGCGCGCCCGCCCCGAGGCCCCGGTGCACGACGTGCGGCTGGCCGACCTGACCTTCGCCCAGGCGGCGCAGGACATCCTGCTGGAGTCGGTCACCGACGTCTCGCTGCGCGACGTGGTGGTCAACGGCGAGCCGCAGGACGGGCGGGCATGACCGTTGCCTCCCGCCGGGAGCGGTCACGCCCGGCGGGAGGCAGCGGTCAGGACACCAGCGGTCAGGGCAGGTGTCCGCAGGCCACGTCGAGGTCCCAGAGGATGACCGAGAGCGCGAAGGGGCTGACGGTGTGGTCGCCGTGGGTGGCGTCCTCCAGCAGTTCCCAGTGGCCGTTCCCGATCACCTCCACGCGGTGCCGCACCGCCGGCTCGTAGGAGCGGTGCCCGACGGCGTTGAAGCAGCAGTCGTCGAAGCGGTTGAGTATCTGCATCTGCCGGCGGTTCTCCCCCACGGCCGCCAGGGCGTACAGGTTCATGAAGTCGGAGATGCCGTAGAACACCGGGTGGCGGTCCAGGCGCTGCTCCCAGTCACCGGTCGTCGGGCTCGGCTTGGGCGGTGCCGAGCGCAGGAAGAACGGCAGCGAGCCCGCCGTGGGATAGCTCCGGGTCACCCGGGGGTCGAGGGCTGGGTAGACCGTGGTGGCCCAGCCGCCACCGGACAGGCCGATCATCTGCACGGAGGGCGGCCGGTGCGCCTGCTGCACGTGGTTCATGGCCACCGCGAGCGGCTCCAGGAAGAACCGCAGCGTGGAGAACTCCGGCGTCTCCCACGGGCCGAGGTCGTTATGCGACTCCACGGTGACCGTGCGGGAGGGGTCGGCGGGGTCCTGGAGCTCCTTCGGGTTCCAGTGGTAGAGCGGCATCGCGAAGAGCAGCACGCCGTAGCCGGCGTCGAGCAGCGCCTGCGCGGTGCGCGTCATGGTGCTCGGCTCCTCGCCGTGGCCGTTGTGGTAGAAGGCGAAGCGCCCGTGGTCGCCGCGCCGCGGCAGCAGCAGGAAGACGACGGTGCTGAGCCCGTACGGCAGCCGCACCGTGAGCCGGTCGATGCGGCGCACTCCGGTGAAGGCCGGCAACTCGGGTGCGTCAACGTCGCGTTCCACGTCGGGTAGCGCCGTGGGCAGCCGGCCGTCGGCGGACTTCCAGACCTCCGCCACCAGGGCGGCGCGCAGGGACCGCACGTCGTCCTCGGTGTGCACCGTCATCAGTTCCTCGACGTCGACGCCGACCACCTGCTGTGGCAGCGCCTTGTAGTCGATGCTGTGGGCCGCCGCCACCTCCGCGTTGACCGGGCCAACCGGCCGCGGCGGCGGAGGGCCGGCCGCGGTCCGGGAGGCCGCGGCGGCGGACACACCGCCGCCGGCCAGGCCCGAGCCGGCGCCGGCGGCGGCCGTCGCCGCGCCGAGCGTGCCGAGGAGGGATCTGCGTGAGACCGGGGACATGGGCGATCACCTGCCGTGTTTCATGGTCGTCGGGATGCTGGCTCGCGGGCTGCTGGGTCGGGTGTTCGTCAGTCCTCGCGCGGGTCCCAGCCGTCGAGCAGGGTCGCGGGGTCGCGCCACCGTTCGGCCTCGGCCGCGTCGAGTTGCCGGGAGCAGGGCAGCCGCTGGCTGACGTCCACCGGGTCGCCGGCCGGGTCGGTGCTGCCGTACTCCCAGTAGCGGATCTGCTCCGCCGCCTCGGTGCAGTCGGCGCCGGTGATGCCCCAGCCCACGGGCGCGATATGTGCGTCCATGGTGGAGTCGATGAAGGCCACCTGGCTGCCCAGGAAGCGGTCGTCGATGCGGCCGAGCAGGACGGAGCCGTCCGGCACCCCCTCGGCACGGGTCAGCTCGGTGTTGACGAAGACGTTGCCCGGGCCGTCCACGGCGTTGCGGATCTGGTTGACGTACCCGATGTCCAGCGATCTGAGCTCGGAGTCCTGGACGAAGACGCCACCGGTGCCCCAGACGAAGTCCACATCGCCCTCGATATAGCTGTCGGTGACGAAGGCGCGGCCCTGGAGCCGCAGGCTGTCCTGGTAGCTGAGCACGTCGACCCGTTCCAGCACGATCTGGTCGCCGTTGCCGCGGAACGCCTCGGCCTGGGAGCCGCCGTCCGGGGTGGTGTTGTGGATGGTGACGTCCTCCAGCCGGAAGTCGTCCGCGTCCACGCCGAAGGCCGCGCGCCAGCAGTTGAAGCGGTCGGGCTGTGGCAGCACGCGGCGCGGGCAGTAGCTCTGCCGGGCCGGCACGTCGGACATGGCCGCGTCGCCGTTGAGCACGCTGTTGTTCGGGTAGCCGATCACGGTGGTGCCGGCGCCCTGGCCGGTGACGGTGAGGTGCGGCTTCCACTGCGGCACGTAGACGATCTCGCGGTACGTGCCGGGGCCCACCTCGATGTGGACGTCCTCGGTGTTGTCCTCGGGGACGAAGTCCACCGCGCCCTGGACGGTGCAGAAGTCGGCGCCGCCGGCCTGGTCGACCGTCAGCTCGGACGAGCCGGGCTCCGGGCCCTCCTGGGTGCGGAACCGCCAGGTCTCCTTGTCGGCGATGCCCGCGTGGCCGCGGAAGAAGCCCTCGTCCAGGGTGACGTAGTACTCCTGTCTCGGGTCCAGGACGTAGTGGAGGTAGATCGAGGCGGTGTTGCCGTCCAGCACCACCGGCTCGTAGAACCAGCGGTGCACCTCGCCGTAGTCGGTCAGGGCGCCGCCGATGCTGCGCTGGTACGTGCCGGAATCGGCGAGGTCGACGACGTCGACCAGCGTCCCGTCCACGTGGTGCACCTGCAACTGGCCGCTCTTGCCCAGCCGCACGGGCGCGTCGAAGGTCAACCGCAGCGGGGTGTCCGCGCATACGGGCTGTTCCAGCCCGCTCGGCTGGAGCACGGGCGGGGGTTTGGTTCCGGCGGTGTCGGCGGCGGCCTGCTGGGAGACGGCCGGCACCAGGGCCAGCAGCACCGCGGCGAGGGCCAGGAGCGGGCGGAACAGGCGCATGGGACGGGCTCCTTATGTCGGCGCATGCATGCGGCATTCCTGTGGCATACCAGTTCGTATGGAAGCACAGCGATGCCCCACTGACCACCCCCGGCGGCCACTTTCGAAAGTCGGGCGCGCACCGGTGACCGCCGAGCCGGCCGTCGGGCCCGTCCCCGTCGTGCTGGTCGGCACCGGCGGCTACGGCCGGCACCATCTGACGAACCTACGACGCCTCGCCGGCGCCGGCGACGTTCGCCTGGTCGGCGTGTGCGACACGGGCCCGGTGGCCGAGGACGCCCTGGCCGGCCTGGGCGACCCCGCGCGCTCGGCCGATCTGGCGGAGCTGCTGCGTCGCACCCGCCCTGCCGTCACGATCGTCAGCACGCCCATCCACACGCACGTGGATCTGGCGCTCGCCGCCGTCGGGGCCGGCTCGCACCTGCTGTTGGAGAAGCCGCCCGCGGCATCGCTCGCCGGTTTCGAGGAGTTGGCCGGCGCGCTGGACGCCGCGGGGGTGGCATGCCAGGTCGGCTTCCAGTCGTTCGGCTCGGGTGCCCTCGACGACGTGCGGGAGTTGCTGGCGGACGGCGCCGTCGGCCGGTTGCACGGCATCGGCGCCGCCGGCTCGTGGGTGCGCGACGCCCGGTACTGGGCCCGGTCCCCGTGGGCCGGGCGCCGCCGCCTCGACGCGGGCCCGCAACGCGTCGACGTGGTGGACGGGGTGCTGACCAACCCCCTCGCCCACGCCGTGGCCAGCGCCCTGCGGATCGACGGCAGCGACCGCGTGGAGGACGTCGCCACGGTGGATCTGGAGTTGTTCCGGGCCAACGACATCGAGTCGGACGACACCGCGTGCCTGCGGTTGGTGACCGCGCGCGGCACCCCGATCACCGTCGCCGCCACGCTGTGCGCCGAACGCAACGAGCTGCCGTACGTCGTGGTGCACGGCGAGCGCGGCCGGATCACCCTGTGGTACACCGAGGACCGGATGCTGCTGGAACGTCCGGGCCACGCACCGGAGGAGCGTGTCCATCCGCGCACCGACCTGCTGGAGAACCTGCTGGCGCACCTGCGTGACGGAACGGAACCGCTGAGCTCGCTGGAGCGCAGCGGGGCGTTCATCCGCGTCGTCGAGGCGATCCGCACGGCGCCCGACCCGGTCCGGCTGGCCCCCGACTCGTGGTACGAAGACACGACGAAAAGCGCGCCCCGCCGCGTCGTTCCCGGCATCGGAGGACTGATCGACGCGAGCGCCGCCTCGCTGTCCCTCTTCTCCGAGCTCGGCGCCCCCTGGGCCGTCCGTCGCACGCCGCCGGCCGCGCCCGGTCCGGGCGGAGACTCGGACGGAGGTTCGGACGGCGCCGCGACCCGCACGCTGCATATCGCGGGCGACTCCACCGCGGCCGGCAAACCGGCGTCGGCCGCCCCGATGGCCGGCTGGGGTATGGCGCTGCCTTGTTTCCTCGCGCCGGGACTCGCCGTCGCCAACCACGCCAGGGACGGCCGCAGCTCCCGCAGCTTCCTGCTGGAGGGCCGGCTGGACCCGATCCTGCGCGCCCTCCGCCCCGACGACCTGCTGCTGATCCAGTTCGGTCACAACGACCAGAAGGTCGAGGACCCGACCCGGCACACCGACCCGTTCGGCGGCTATCAGCGCTGCCTGCTGCGCTACGTGCGGGCCGCGCGCGAACACGGCGCCCGGCCGGTGCTGCTCACCTCCGTGGAGCGCCGCCGCTTCGACGCCGACGGGAACGCCGTGCCCACCCACGGCGACCACGCGGCGGCGACGCGCGACCTGGCCGCCGCCGAGGCGGTACCGCTGCTCGACCTGCAGGCCGAGAGCCTCGCGCTGTGGCAGCGGCTCGGACCCGAGGGCAGCAAGGGCGCCTTCCTGTGGCTCGACCCCGGCACACATCCCCGGCACCCGCGGGGCGCGAGGGACGACACCCACTTCCAGCCGCACGGCGCCATCGAGGTGGCCCGTCTGGTGACCCGGGGCCTGCACGCGGCCGGCCTCCTCTCCCCCGCGGAGCTGCGTCACCCGTCGGACCCGGTGCCCGCCAGCCGCATCACCTGGCCCGAACGGATCTGAGGAGACCCAGTTCGCTGACCCGAAACGCTCGTCTGGTCACCCTGCGCGATCATCGACCCGGAACCCGTTCGCCGAACGACGCGAGTAAGAACGCTCAGCGGGTACTCGCGTGGTGCCGGAAGGCGGTAGGACCGCACGACACGCACGACGCACGGTGACAGGAGGAGGGCGTTCGGTCATGTCGGACGAGACCACCAGGCACGCGTCCGGGGACGACCCCATGGGCGACGACGTGTACCAGCCCAGCGAAACGGAGCAGGAGGGCGTCACCTACACGGGGGACATGGAGAACGCCCTCGACGAGGCGGACTACGACGACATCCTGGACACCGGCTACTCCCCTCCGGAGAAGCCCCGAGCCGTGGACGCCCACGGCACCACGGCGCGTGAGCAGCGGGAACGCGAGACGCTGGACGAGCGCCTGGCCGAGGAGGTCCCGGACGTCGAACCGCCGCCGGGTGACGGCATCGGCGACCAGCCCGGCATGGCGGGCGAGCCGGTGGCCGACGGGCAGGCGGGCGAGGACCGGGCCGGCCGCCTGGTGGCGTCCAACGACGTGACCCCCCGCCGCCCCGACGACGTGACGGCCAGCGACGTCGGCATCGACGGCGGCGCGGCCGGCGCGGAGGAGGCGTCGATGCACATCATCACGGCCGACGAGGTGGCCAGCTCGGACGGCGAGCGCGAGGAGGAGGGGCGGGAGGATCGGGAGGGTGACCTCACATGACATCGCGTGACAGCACGTGACACCGCGTGGCGCCCGACCGCCGGCCGGCCCTCCGGGCGTCAGACGGGGTACTTACGGGCGTTGCTCACCATCTTGTCGGTCAGTGCCCTGGCCAGGTCGACGTCGAGCACGTCGGCCAGCATGAGCAGGTACGCGAAGACATCGGCCATCTCGTGCCGGACCGCCGTGGCCCGCTCGGGGTCGGCCATCACCGCGGCCGACTCCTCGGGGGTCAGCCACTGGAAGACCTCGACGAGCTCGCCGACCTCCCCGGTCAGGGCCATGGCGAGGTTCTTGGGCGTGTGGAACCGCCCCCAGTCACGCTCCCGGGCGAACTCGGCCAGCGCGTTCTGCAGCTCACGAATCTCCATGGCACCCGTCTACCATCCCGCCCCGGCGGACCGAGCACCGCGCCCTTGATGGCGCGGTGCTCGGCATGGTGCTCGACGTGGTGCTCGACGCCGGCCGCTACACGAACAGGCTGTTGCCGGTGGCGACGCAGTTGATGGTGGCCGAGCCGGAGCAGACGCAGCTGACCGGACACCGGTCCACGGCGTGCAGGGCCTGTTCCACCAGTTCGAAGGTGAGCCGGGGCTCGACGATCCGGTCGCCGGCCTGACGTGGGGTGAGCTCTGAGAAGGCGTCCATGGAGTACCTCCGTTCGTTCGAACGATGACGAACCCGACGACGGTAGCACCGGTGCGTGTACCGCCCAACGATCCCGCCCAACCGCCATTGGTCCCACAACTGGCAATGGGCGCCCTGCCGTTGGGCCACTGCTACCGGTCGGCGCCCTGGGTCAGCCCCTCGGTCAGCAGGCGCTCCATGGCGAAGAACAGCAGCACCACCGGCAGGGTGAGCACGATCGATCCCGCCATCAGCACCGTCTTGGACACCTCGATCCCGTTGGCGAGCTGCTGGAGGCCGAGCGAGACGGTCCACTCCTCGGGGGACGCGGCGAGAAACAGCAGCGCGAAGAGGAACTCGTTCCACGCGATCATGAAGACGTAGAGGCCGGTGGCCATCAGCGAGGGCAGCGCCAGCGGCAGCACCACCCGGCGGATGGTCGCGAGCCGCGAGCAGCCGTCCAGCGCCGCCGCCTCCTCCAGGCTGAACGGGATAGTGGCCAGGTAGTTCCGCAGCATGTAGATGGACACCGGCACGGTCTGCGCGATGTACACGATGGCCAGGCCGACCAGGCTGCCGTGGAGGCCCAGCCTGGCGAAGATCACGAAGAGCGGGACGGCCAACAGCGTGGCCGGGAAGAGGTACACCGCCAGGAAGAGCGCGCTCACCTGCCGCCGGCCGAAGAACTCCAGCCGGCTGATGGCGTACGCGCCGGGCACCGCCGCCAGCAGGGTGAGGGCCACCGTGCCCAGCGAGACGGCGGCCGAGTTGAGCAGCAGGTCGAGGAAGCCCTGCCCGCCCTCCGACGTGGGCCTGAGCACGTCGCGGTAGGTGGCGAGGGTGAACTCCTCGGCGGTGAACCACAGTTGACCCGGCTCGCGGAGCAGGGCCTCGATCGGCCTGAACGACAACATCAGCATGTAGAGAAACGGCAGGACGGTGATCACCGCGAGAAAGGCGATCATCACCCAACGGAGCACCCCGAAGACCCGCTCCTCGATCTGCGCCCGACTCGATGTCACGACTCCTCCTGGACCTTTCTGCCGAAGAACGCGAAGTAGACGCCCAGCAGCACCATCAGGACCCCCGCCAGCACCAGCGCCTGGGCGGCCGCCGAGCCCACGTCGTAGCGGGCGGTGAGGAAGTCGTAGACCCGCACGGCGACGACGTCGGTGCCGGCGCCGCCGCCGGTGAGAAGGTAGACGTCGTCGAACTTGTTGAACGTCATGATGAAGCGCAGCACCGACAGCACGGCGATCACCGGCATCAACTGCGGCAGCAGGATGTGCCGGAAGCGCTGCGTCAGGGTGGCGCCGTCCACGGTCGCCGCCTCCTCCAGCACGGGTGGCACTGCCTGGAGCCGGGCCATCAGGAAGAGGAAGGCGAACGGGAAGTAGCGCCAGGTCTCGAAGGCGATGACGGTGAGCAGCGCCAGCGGGATCTCGAAGCCGACGCCGAACCACTCCACCTCGTGGCTCTCCGCGGTCAGGAAGGCGATGGGCTCGTCCCAGCCCAGGAAGCGGGTGCCCCAGTCGTTGACCAGGCCGTACTGCGGGCTGAGCGCCACCTCCCAGGCGAAGGCGACGGCGACCACGGGGGCGACGTACGGCAGCAGCATCGAACCGCGCAGGGCCGCCCGGCCGCGGAACGGCCGGCGGAGCGCGAGGGCCGCGGCCAGGCCCAGCGCGATGGAGCCGAACGTGGCGCCCGCCGTGTACAGCAGCGTGGTCCACAGGCTGGGCCAGAAGCCCGGAGAACCGAAGACCTCCCGGAAGTTCTCCAGGGTCCAGTTGCCGAGCAGGTCCATGGTCTGGATGTCGACCAGCCGGGCGTCCTGGAAGGCCAGCAGCACGGTCCAGGCGATGGGCAGGATCACCACCACCGCCACCACCACGACGGTGGGGGTGACGAAGGCCAGGCCGTCCCGGTTCTGCCGCCGGGCGTTGCCGCTGCGCCGGGCCGCCGGATCCGGCTTCTGGTGCGGCTTCTGGTCCGGCGTGGGGTGCGTTCGCGTGCTCATGAAGGGCTACCTCTGCATGTCGGCCGCGTCGGCTACTGGAGGGAGACCTGGATCTCGGAGACCGCGTCCTGCGCGGTCTCCGCGGCCTCGTCCGGGGACGACCCCCCGGCGGTCATGTCGCTGATCACCCGTGGCACCGGCAACTCGCCGTTGAGCGCGCCGACCAACGCGCCGTGCCCCTCGGTGACGCCCCACCGGCGCATGTCGCTGACGCCGCCGAGGAACTGGGTGAGCAGTTCGTCGGAGAACACCTCGTTCATCGGCCTCCGGGTGTCGACGCCGAACTCGGCTTCCCGCCAGGCCGTCTCGAACCGCTCAGGATCCTCCGGGGTGCCGTTGCGGACCGGGATCTTGCCCTCCGGCGCCATGCCGAACCAGTCCTCGTAGCCCTCGGTGAGCATGAACTCGACGAAGTCGCCGGCGGGTCCCGTGTTCGCACCGTCGGTGAGGGCCCAGGAGGTGATCTCGCCGAACTGCGCGGGTGCGGCGCTGTCGGGACCCTGGAGCGAGGTGACGATCTCGCTCTGCTCGGCGAGGAACTCGCCCTCGCATTCGGGGCAGCTGGGCAACGCGTCGGCGCGCAGGCCGGCGAGCTCGTCGAGGATGAAGGAGGACCAGACGATCATCGCGGAGTCGCCGGCGAAGTAGGTGGCGCGGGTGGAGTCCACGGTCTGGGTGCCGGGGGCGCCGTAGTCGCGGGCCAACTCGTCGTAGGCGGCGAAGGTGGCGCGGCAGGCGTCGGAGTCGAGCGCCACGTCCCCCGCGCCGTCCACGAGTTGGCAGTCGTTGGCCACGGCCAGGCTCTCGAAGCTCTGCTGGGTGAACGGGTCGGCCGGATCGGTGGCCAGGGAGATGCCGTACCGGCCGTCGGTGGTGAGGGTCTGCGCAGCCCGGAGCAACGCCTCGTAGGTGTCCGGTACGCCCAACCCGGCCTCGTCGAGCAGGTCCTGACGGTATACCAGGAGTTGCAGCCACGCGTCGGAGGGGACGGCGAGGTTCTGGCCGGCATCGGTCGTCAGGTCCAGGGCATTGGCGTTGAACGTGCCCGGATCAAGGTCCCGGACGATCCGGGTGGCCGCCTCGGTGTCCAACAGTTCGTTACCGTGCATCTGCCACAACTGGCCCATGGGCAACGCCCCGATGACGTCGGGCAGATCGCCCGCGGCGGCGGCCGACATGATCAGCTGCGGGAGCTGCGCCTCGGCGACCCCGACGAGTTCGACCTCGACGCCGCTGCGCTCCTCGAAGCGGGCGATGGTGCGTTCGGTCGCCGCCATGCGCGGGGTGAGGTTCTCCAGCGACCATACGGTCAGTTCGTTGCCCGAACCCCCGGTGTCCTGGTCTCCGCAGCCGGCGAGCAACGAGCCGCCGAGCAGCACCGCCAGCCCGATGAGCCTCGGCGCGTACCTGTGTCCTGGCACCTGGACGCTCCCTCGCGTACGACCTTCCGACTGATCATGTGCATCACAGCAGGGGTTTTGCGTCATGCCAAGACATAAGCCTGCGATATCTTCGTCGGAAGTGGTGATCGCACCTAACTCCGGAGCTCCACGTGGCACGCGTCGTCCAGTTCACCGGTCCCCGTCGAGTCGCCGTCGCCGTCGCCGAGGCGGAGAGTCCTCCCCTCTCCCCCGGCCAACTGCGGATACGCACCCGGTACTCGGGCATATCCGCCGGTACCGAACTCACCGCCTACCGCGGCAGCAACCCGTACCTGACCCGCACCTGGGACCCGGACGCGCGGCTGTTCCGTGAGGGCGCCGCCGGCATCGACTATCCGGTGACCGGTTGGGGGTACTCGGAGGTCGGCGAGGTGACGGAGGTCGCGCCCGACGCGCGGGACCGCCCCGGCACGCCCGCCTCCGGCGATCTGGTCTGGGGCATCTGGGGGCACCGCGACGAGGGCGTGGTCCCCGCCGAGCGGCTCGCCGGCCACGTCCTGCCCGCCGAACTCGACCCGCTCGCCGGGGTCTTCGCCCGGGTCGGCGCCATCGCCCAGAACGCCGTGCTGGCCGCCGACCTGCACCTCGGCGAGACGGTCGCGATCTTCGGACAGGGCGTCATCGGCCTGCTCGCCACCCGGCTGGCGCGGCTCAGCGGGGCCGAGCCGATCGCCGTCGACCCGCTCGACGCGCGGCTGTCCACCGCCCTGACGTACGGCGCGGCCCACGCGCTCAACGCCCGCACCGACGAGGTCGCCGAGCGCGTCAGGGAGTTCACCGGCGGGCTCGGCGCCGACGTGGCCATCGAGCTCAGCGGCGCCTACCCGGCCCTGCACGAGGCGCTGCGTTCGGTCGCCGTCGGAGGCCGGGTGGTCGCCTCCGGCTTCTACCAGGGGGACGGCGTCGGGCTGCGGCTCGGCGACGAGTTCCACCACAACCGCGTCCAGTTGGTCTGCTCCCAGATCGGCGGCGTGCCCCCGCAACTCGCCGGCCGCTGGACGGTCGAACGGCTCCAGCGGACCTTCCTCGGGCTGGTGGCCGACGGCCGGGTGGACGTGCTGTCCCTGGTCAGCCACGTCGTCCCGGTGGCACGCGCCGCCGAGGCGTACACCCTGCTGGACGAGCGGCCCGCCGAGGCGCTCCAGGTCGTCCTGGAGTTCTGAGCCCGGAGTTCTGAGCCCGGAGTTCTGAGCCCGGAGTTCTGAGCCCGGAGTTCTGAGCCCGGAGTTCCGAATCCCAGAGTTCTGTGGAGGAGCCGATGCCACCCGCACCCCCGACACCCCCGCCGTTCCGGATCGCCTGCCAGGAGCAACTGCTGCCCGGCGAGACCCTCCAGGAGAAGTGGGAGTTCGCGCAGCGCGCCGGCTACGACGGCATCGAACTGCGCGCCCGCGGCGACTTCCACTTCCGCGAGCGCCTGCCGGAGCTGCTCAGGGCCCGCGCCGACGGCGTCGTGATGCCCACCGTCTGCGTCGACATGCTGCACTTCCTCGGCGCGTTCGACGCCGAGTTGCGGCGGGACGCCGTGGCTCAGCTGGCATCCCAGCTCTCCGTCATCGCCGAACTCGGCGGGCTCGGCGCGCAGACCCCCGCCTCGTACGGCATGTTCTCCCGCCGGCTGCCGCCCTTCGAGCCGCCGCGCAGCGCGGCGGAGGACCGCGAGATCCTGCTGGCCGGCCTGTCTGAGCTCGGCGAACACGCCCGCCGCGAGGGTGTGTTGCTGTTCCTCGAACCCCTCAACCGCTACGAGGACCACATGGTCAACCGGCTCGACCAGGCCGTGGACCTGATCCGGGCCGTGGGCCTGGACTCGGTGCGCGTCGGCATCGACAGCTACCACATGAACATCGAGGAGGCCGACCCGGCCGCCGCCATCGCCGCCGCCGCGCCGTACGTCGGGCACGCGCAGGTCAGCGACTCCAACCGGCTGCAACCCGGGGCCGGGCACCTGAACTGGTCCGGCTGGCTCGGCGCGTTGCGGGGCGCCGGGTACGGCGGCTGGCTGGCGCTGGAGTGCCGGCTCGGCGGCGACCCGGCGGACGCGGTGCGCTCCGCCCCGTCCTTCCTGCGCCGGGCCGGCGGGTCAGCCGCCTGAGTCGGCCCGTCCGGCGTCGTAGGACGGGAGCGGTCCGCCGTGCCAGGTGGAGAAGATCAGATGCGTCTGAACGCGCGCCACCTCGGGTCGGGCGGTGAACTCGTCGAGCACCAGGCGTTGCAGGTCCGTGGTGCTGCCGCAGGCCACGTGGACCAGGAAGTCGTCGGGTCCGGTGACATGGTGCACGGCGCGCGTCTCCGGCAGCGAGCGCACCCGGACGACGAACGGGTCGACCAGCGGCCGGGCGTGCGGTTGCACCTGGACCGCCAGCATCGCCTCGACCGGCCGCCCCAGGGCCTCGGCATCCACCCGGGCCGCGTACCCGGTGATGACGCCGGCCCGCCGCAGCCGCGCCACCCGGTCCAGGCAGGTGGAGGGCGCGATCCCGACCGCCGCGGCGAGATCCTTGTTGGCCATCCGGCCGTTCTCCTGCAGGAGCCGGACGAGCGCCTCGTCGGTCGCGTCCAGGCGGACTTCTCTGCTCATCCGCAGAACCTAACCGGGCGGGCCGTCATCCCGCCGCGCGCAGGGCCTGGTCGAGGTCAGCCCAGAGGTCCTCGACGGCCTCCAGACCCACGGACAGGCGCAGCAGCCGCTCGCCGACGCCGCTGGCCAGCCGGTCGGCGGGGTCGACCACATGGTGGCTGAGCGACGCCGGATGCTGGATGAGGGAGGCCACGCTGCCCAGGCTCACCGCCGGGGTGATCAGCCGCACGGCGCCGATCACCGCATGGGGGTCGCCGGCCACGTCGAACGAGAGCAGCGGCCCGCCGCCGGCCAGCTGACCGGCGGGACGGCGTTCGGCCCGTCCGGGATACCGGACGCGGGCGATCCGGGGATGCCCGGCCAGCCGGTCGGCCAACTCCGCCGCGGTGGCCGACGCCGCCCGCACCCGCAACGGCAGCGTGGCCAGCCCGCGCAGCAGCAGATAGCCGGCCAGCGGATGCAGCACGCCGCCGGTCGCGAAACGGATCCGCCGCAGCGTGCGAGCGTACGACTCGTCGCAGGCGACCGCGCCGGCGAGCACGTCGCCGTGGCCGCCGAGGAACTTGGTGGCGCTGTGCAGCACCACCCGAGCGCCCGACTCCGCCGGCCGCTGGAGCACGGGGGTGGCGAAGGTGTTGTCCACCAGCAGCGGGACCTCGCCGCAGGCGTCGACGAGCGCGCACAGATCGACCTCGGCCAGGGTCGGGTTGGCCGGGCTCTCCACCACGACCAGGCCGGTCTTCGGCCGCAGCGCCGAGCTGACCTCGTCCGGCGAGGACCAGGTCACGCTGGTGCCCAGCAGCCCGGAGGCCAGCAGATGGTCGCTGGTTCCGTACAGCGGGCGCACCGCCACCACATGTGGCCGGCCGGCGGCGACCGCGGCCAGCAGACAGGCCGTCAGGGCGGCCATGCCGCTGCCGAACGCCACCGCCGCCTCGCAGCCCTCAAGGTCGGCCAGCGCCCGTTCGAAGCGGGCCACCGTGGGATTGCCGACCCGGCCGTAGACCGGTTCGCCGGCGGCCTGCTCGCCGGTGACGAGCACGTCGAGCCGGGCCGCCTCGGCCCGGCTGTCCCGGGCCGGATAGGTGGTCGAAAGGTCGAGGGGCACCGCGTGCACGCCGAGGTCCGCGAGGTCCTCCCGGCCAGCGTGCACGGCACGGGTGGCGACGTCATGAGGGGTGGTCATGCCGGGAATCTCGCACCGAGCGGCGTGGCCCCGCAGCCGCCTCCGGACCCCGTTCGGAGATCGCGCCCCGCGCCGGGCGCGGTTCGGCCCGGGCCACCGCCGGGGGCGCTGTCCGAAGCGGATGCGGCGAGCGGATGCGGTTCCGGATACCGCCTCCCGGCGGGACTCCTCGGCGGCGGCGCGGTCCTTCCCGTTTCGTTCGTCCGGTTTGGGCAACCGTACTTTCCATGCCGAACAGCACAGACACCAGCGCACAGACCGTGGACCGTGCCGACGGGGGCCCCGAGCTCAGGCGCGTGCTCGGTCCTGGGCTGCTCCTGCTGTTCGTGATCGGAGACATTCTCGGCACCGGCGTCTACGCGCTCACCGGCGACGTCGCCGCCGAGGTCGGCGGCGCGGTGTGGCTGCCCTTCCTGCTCGCCTTCGTGGTGGCGCTGCTGACCGCCACCAGCTATCTGGAACTGGTCACCAAGTACCCCCGCGCCGGCGGCGCCGCCGCCTACACCAACCGGGCGTTCGGGGTGCACTTCCTGACGTTCCTCGTCACCTTCGCGGTCATGTGCTCGGGACTGACCTCCGCGTCCAGCGCGTCCGAGGCGTTCGCCGCGAACCTTCTTTCCGCGCTCGAGGTGGACGGCGACCACGCCGTGGCCACCACGCTCATCGCCCTCGCCTTCATGACGGGCATCAGCCTGATCAACCTCCGCGGCGTCGGCGAAAGCGTCAAGGTCAACGTCGTGCTCACGCTCGTCGAGCTGACCGGGCTGGCGATCGTGATCGCGGTCGGCGCCTGGGCCCTGCTCCAGGGCGAGGGCGAGTTCTCCCGGGTCGGCGACTTCGACACCGCGAGCGGCGACACGGCCTTCGGCGCGGTCACCGCCGCGACCGCGCTGGCGTTCTTCGCCATGGTCGGCTTCGAGGACTCGGTCAACATGGCGGAGGAGACCAAGGATCCGGTGCGCATCTTCCCCCGCGTGCTGCTGATCGGGCTCTGCGTCACCGGCACGATCTACGTGCTCGTCGCCCTCGCCAGCGTCACCCTCGTGGCCCCCGGCGCGCTGGGCGAGGGCGACACGCCGCTGCTGAACGTCGTCGAGGCCGGGGCGCCCGGCTTCCCGCTCGACCTCTTCGCCTGGATCACCATGTTCGCCGTCTCCAACTCCGCGCTCATCAACATGCTGATGGCCAGCCGCCTGCTCTACGGCATGTCACGGGAACGCACGCTGCCCGCGCCGCTGGGCCGCCTGCTCCCCGGGCGCCGGACGCCCTGGGTGGCGATCGTCTTCACCACCCTGCTCGCGTTCCTCCTGATCGGCTACGCCGACCTGGAGTCGCTGGGCGGCACCACGTCCCTGCTGCTGCTGTGCGTCTTCACGGTCGTCAACGTGGCGGTCCTGGTGCTGCGCCGGCGTCCGGTCGAGCACCGGCACTTCCGGGCGCCGACCGCGCTGCCCGTCGCCGGCGCGGTCCTGTGCGCCTACCTGGCCAGCCCGATGGCCGGCCGCCCCGGCGACGACTACCGCATCGCGGGCTGGCTGATGCTCGTCGGCCTCGGCCTGTGGGTCTGCGTCTGGCTGGCCAGGCGCCCGGCGGCGCGCGGCCGGTGACGAGAAGGCGGTGGGCGAAAAGGCGGTGACGCGCACGGCCGGCCGGGGGTAAGGTCCCCGACGTGAGGTGATCTCCCGTGGCGGCCCCGCGCCGCCACAGACGCGAACCGTCAGTAGTCCGCGCTGCCGTTGGCCGCGGACGCTTCCGCCTGTTTCGCAGGAGATCACGATGCACATGTACGACCTCACCCCTGCCTCCTCCCCCGACGCCACCCTGGCCGCGTTCGTCGCTCGTGCGCAGGACGACCCCGGCGTGGTCGGGCTGGTCCTGAGCGGCTCCCAGGCACACGACGGCATGCCGACCCGCCACTCCGACCACGATCTGCACGTCGTCACGCGGGACGACGCGCCCTCCGCCCTCCACGAGTTGCACGGCTTCCGCTCCGCGCATCTCGACCTCGTGGTGCTGACGCTCGCCGACTTCCGGCTCCGCGGGCTGCCCGAGGACCCGCAGTCCTGGGGGCGTTACTCGTACGTGCGCGCGAAGGTGCTGCTCGACCGGCTCGACGGGACGATCGGCGAGATCCTCGACCGCAAGCGGCGGCTGGACCCCGAGGAGGCCCGACGGGCCGTCGACGGATACCTCGACGCCTACGTCAACCAGACCTACCGATCCCTGAAGAACCACCGGGACGGCCGGGCCGCGTTGGGCCATCTCGACGCCGCCGAGAGCGTGCCGTTCGCCCTTGAGGTGATCTTCGCCCTGCACCGGCGCGTCCGGCCCTACAACAAGTTCCTCGCATGGGAGCTGGAGCGGCATCCGCTCGACGACCCGCGGTGGCACGCCGACCGCCTTCTCCCCACCCTCCACCGGATCCTCGCCGACGGCGATCCGAACACCCAGCGCGCGCTGTTCATGACCATCGAACCGGCGGCCCGCGACGCCGGCCATGACGAGATCCTGGACTCCTGGGGCACCGATCTGGACCTGCTCCGCGGAGCCGCTGGCTAGGCTGGTGGACGTGATCGTTCCGTGGTCCGCCGGTGGCGCGGACGGTGACTGGCAGCCCGTCACATCAGGCGAGTCAGGCGCCGGCGTCTTCCGCTCCGCCGACGGCGCGCGGTACGCGAAACGCGTTCCGGCGCACGAGGCGGGCGCGTTGGAGGCCGAGCGGAACCGGGTCGACTGGCTCGCCACGCAGGGGATCCCGGGCCCCCAGGTGCTCGACTGGCGGGTCACCGCCGACGGCGCCTGTCTGGTGACCAGCGCCGTCGCGGGAGTCCCGGCCGACACCGTCCCGGCCGGGACCCTCCGGGCCGCGTGGGAACGGATCGCGGACGCCGTGCGCGGCCTGCACGATCTACCCGTGGCCGCGTGCCCTTTCACCCGCGATCTCACCCGCATGTTCGCCCTGGCCCGCGACGTCGTCGCGCGCGGGGCGGTCACCCCGGAGTTCCTGCCCGAGGACCAGCAGCGCACGCCCCCCGACGAGTTGCTCGCCCGCCTCACGCCGCAGGTGGACCACCGGCTCGCCCAGGAGGCCGCCGAAAGCGTGGTCTGCCAGGGGGACCTCTGCCTGCCCAACATCGTCCTCGACCCGGAGACCCTGGACGTGGCGGGCTTCGTGGACCTCGGCCGCCTCGGCCGCGCCGACCCCTACGCCGACCTCGCCCTGCTGCTCGCCAACGCCCGCGAGACGTGGCCGGACGAGGACACGGCGCGCGCGGCCGACGAGCACTTCGCCGCCCGCTACGGCATCACGCTCGACCCCGACCGGCAGCGCTTCTACCTGCACCTCGACCCCCTCACCTGGGGCTAGGAGGCGTGGGGCGGGCCGCCGCGGGCCGCCCACGGCTCCGGGTGCCCCGCTCCGTCCCTAGGCGGGTGCGCAGCCGCAGCTCTGGCGCGGGATCAGTGAGGCGCGGGCGGGGGGCTGGGGGGCGGCGTCGTTGAGCAGGAGGTCGATGGCCTGCCGGGCCATCGCGTGCAGGGGTTGTTCGGTGACGGTGAGGGCGGGCGCGGTGTAGGCGGTGTCGGGAGTGCCGTCGAGGCTGATGACGGCCAACCGGTCGGGGACGGCCAGGCCATGCGCTCGGGCTCCGGCGAGGACTCCGATGGCCTGTTCGTCGGTGGCGGTGATGAGCGCGGGTGGCATGGCGCCCTCACCGACCAGGCGTTGGGTCAGGGCGGCCGCCGCGGCGCGGGCGTACTCGCAGCGCAGCAGGGGGGCTTCGGTGCCGGCGAGCGCGGTCTCCCAGGCGATGCGGCGTCGGCCGACCGGGCCGGCGTCGTGCGGTCCGGCGAGGAAGGCGATGCGGGTGTGCCCGTGGCCGCGAAGGTGGCTGACGGCCTGCTGGACGGCGGCTCCGTTGTCGGCGGATAGGGCCGGGGCCCGCCCGTGCTCGGGCCGGTTGTGGAGGTACACGGCGGGGACGCCGGATCGCTGGGCCCGAAGGGCGACGTCGGCGCCGCCGTCGGCGGAGACGATGACGAGCCCGTCGACCTGTGCGGCGAGGAACCGGTCGGCGAGGTGCTTCTGCCGGTCCGGGGAGTATCCTGCGTTGCCGCTCAGGGTGAGCTTTCCGTGCTCCTCCAGCGCCAGCTCGACGTGCCGGGCCAGCGCCCCGAAGTAGGGGTTGGCGGCGTCGGCCAGGATCAGGCCGACCACGCCGAAGGTGCGGGAGCGCAGGGCCCGGGCGACGCGGTTGGGGCGGTAGTCCAACTCGGCCACGGCGGCCAGGACCCGCTCACGGGTCTCGGCCGCGACCGGTCGGGGTCCGTTGTTCATCACATAGCTGACCACCGCTGTCGAGGTCCCGGCCGCGCGGGCCACCCGGTCAACTCGGCGAGCTCTGGCAGACGGCGGGCGAGGACTGACGGCCGGCGCCGATGCCCTGGGCCGTCGGGCATCTGGCCAAGGGTGCGGTCGAGCGGGTGTGGTCCCAGCGCTTCGGCCCACGGCATACGGCCGGAGCTTCTCGGGTTGCAGCCCGCCCGGGAACTGCCAGGTCACGGTCACCGGGCCGGTGCCGGCGTCGCTCGTGTCAGGGGGTCAGGACGGTCTTGCCGGCCAGCTCTCCGGCGGCAGCCGGGGCGCGGACCGCGGCCTGGTCGGCACGCAGCCGCTCGGCCAGGTCTCCGCCCTCGACCCGGGCGGCCAACTCGGCGATCCGGGCGAACCTGCCGGCGGCGCGGGCGTGGACCGTGGCCAGGTCGGCCAGTGGCAGCCGCTGGGCCACCTCGATCACCAGATCTCCGGCGTCGACGCGGGCGACCAGGGCGGCGAGCTGGGTGACGTCGCTGCGCACGAACACGTGCACCGTGCGCACCCCGCGCCCGGCATCCTGCGGGCCGGGAGTGGTGACGCTGACGAAGGCTCCGCCGTCGGCGACCAGGTCCACCAGCTGCGCGTTCTCCTCGGGGCTGGCGGGGGCCAGCTGCAGCGCCACGTCGAAGTGCTGCCCGGCCAGCGCCTGCACAACGGGGGTCGCGGCGTAGTCGACGATCCGGTCCGCGCCGTAGGAGCGGACACGGTCTCGGCTGCGTGCACCGGCGGTCGCGGTCACGCGTGGCACCGGCCTGTGCGGCGAGCTGGACGGCGTACCCGCCCACTGCGCTGCCTGCGCCGTTGATCAGGATGTTCTGCCCGGGCTCGAGGTCGGCGTGTTCGAACAGGGCCTGCCATGCCGTCAGTCCGACGAGGGGTAGGGCCGCGGCGTCGGCCAGCTCGACGGTACGGGGGGCGGTGGCCAGCGCCTCGGCGGGTGCGGCGACGAATTCGGCGGCCGCGCCGGGCGTGGCCGCCGGCAGAAGCGCGACCACCGCGTCCCCCACACTCCAGTTGGGCACGCCCTCGCCGACCTCGGTGATGACTCCGGCCAGGTCGAGGCCGGGAATGTGCGGGAAGACCAGGGGGAGCAGGTCCTGCCGCAATCCCGCCCGGAGGCCGGCGTCCGCGTCGTTGTACGAGGTGCCGGCCACCTGCACCACTACTTGGCCCACACCTGGCACCGGCCGGTCTGACTCCTCGTAGACGAGGACGTCGCTGCCGCCGTAGGAGTGGTAACGCACTGCCTTCATGGTTTCTCCCCTTCGCTCGCTTGCATGGCTCATCGGTTATCTCCGTAAGTTGTCGGGTGGCCCGGGAGGGTCGGGGACCGTTGGTGTTCAGCGCAGGGTGAGCGGGGTCGCGGAGGTGACGTGGGACAGTTTCTCCGGGTTGCGGACGTAGTAGAGGCCTGTGATACGGGCGTCCTGGACACAGATCGCCATGACGCCGTCGATCTCGCCGTCCAGGCGGACGAGGAGTGCCGGGTTGCCGTTGACCACGGTCGGTTCGGCGGTGAGCGTGTCTTCGAACTTGCCGATGCCGCCGGCGAACATACGGGCCACCCGCTCAGCGCCCGTGACCGGCCGCAGCGCGGCGTGTTTGATGCCGCCGCCGTCGCTCATCAGGACGACCTCGGGGGCGAGCACCTCAAGGAGGGCCTGCGGGTCCCCGGTTTCGATCGCGCGGTGGAACGACTGCAGGACCGCCTGGCCCTCGTTCGAGGAGACCACCCGGCGGGGGCGGCGGGCGCCGACGTGCCGGCGGGCGCGGTGGGCGATCTGGCGGACGGCCGCGGGGCTCTTGTCGACGGCCTCGGCGATCTCGCCGTAGCCGACGTCGAAGGCTTCGCGCAGTACGAAGACGGCGCGTTCCATCGGCGACAGCGTCTCGAGGACGAGCATGAGCGCCATCGACACGCTCTCGGCGAGCTCGATGTCCTCGGCCACGTCCGGCGTGGTGAGCAGCGGCTCGGGTAGCCAGGAGCCGACGTACGCCTCCCTGCGGCGCTTCACGGTGCGCAGCCGGTTGAGCGCCTGCCGGGTCGTGATCCGCACCAGGTAGGCACGCTGGTCGATCACCTGCCCTAGGTCGGCCTTGACCCAGCGCAGCCAGGTTTCCTGGAGGACGTCTTCGGCGTCGGCGGCCGATCCGAGCATCTCGTAGGCGACGGTGAAGAGCAGGTTGCGGTGGGCGATGAACGTCCTGGTCGCCGGGTCGGTGGCGGCGTCGCTCATCTCTCGTCCCCTCTCCTCGTCCTTCGCGGTCGGCCCTGGCGGCCGACCGCGTTCGCATGCGTCCACAGCCAGTTCCTCGCGGCAGGCACCGGTCAGGCTGCCCGGTCGGCGGCGGCCGGCGTCTCGGCGCGGTGGGCGCGCAGCAACTGCTGGCGCTTGGCGATACCTCCCGGCATGCGGTGCAGCCTGAATGAACCGGGCTTGCGCGCCTCTCCGGCCAGGTGCCTGGGGATGCCCTTGCAGACCATTTCCTTGATCCTGGCGCCCAGGCCGTCGTCGATGTGCAGCCATACTGCGACGTCGGACCTGTTGGCGAACTGGTAGATGCCCGCGCTTCGGCCCAGGCTGACGCACTGGGCGTACATCGACTGATGGAGGTTCTCCGGCTGCTCACCCGCGAGTCGGCTGAGCACGGTATCGGCGGCCCGCGCGCCCAGCGGCATCGCGTTCAGACAGCTCATCCGCAGCGGCAGGTCCGACGGTGCCGCCGAGTCCCCGGCCGCGAGGATGCGCGCGATCGTCCACGCTCGTCAGCGTCTCGTCCGTGAGCAGGCGCCCCGTCGCGTCGGTGCTCAGCCCGCTGCGGACGGCCAGATCCGGAACGCCGAAGCCGACAGTCCAGACGGTGACCTCGCTCGGCAGCTCACGGCCGTCGGCGAGCCGCACGGCTTCGCGGGTCACCGCCGTCACCATCGCGTCAGAGCCGTCGATGACCGTCACACCGAGCCTGGCCAGCCGTTTCGCAACCGAGCGCCGGCCCCGGGTGTGCAGATACGGGCCGAGCACACCTCCGCAGACCAGGGTCACCCGGCGGCCGACCTCCGCCAGCTCGGCGGCGGTCTCGATGCCGGCGGGACCGGCGCCGACCACTGTCACGGGGGCCGTCGCGGGCGCGGCGTCGAGGGCCGGGCGCAGCCGCTGTGCCTCCTCCAGGGTGGCGATCGGGTAGGCGAACTCGGCCGCCCCTGGCACGCTCAGTTCGGCGCTGCCGCTGCCCACCGCGTAGATCAGGTAGTCGTAGCCGAGCGTGCCGTCGGCCGTCAGTGTCACGCTGCGCTCGGCCGCGTCGATCCTGGTGACCGTGTCGACCACCACCCGGACGCGCTCGGCCAGGACGTCCTGGTAGGCGACGACCGCGTCGTCGGACCCGCCGACCAACTGGTGCAGCCGCACCCGGTGGACCAAATCCGGGCGCGGGTTGATCACCGTCACTGTCACGTCGTCGCGTAGCATCAGCCGGTTCGCGGCCATCACGCCCGCGTATCCGCCACCGATCACGACCACATGCGTGTTCCCAGTCATAATGTCTCCTTCGATTCCAGGTGTTCAGCCTCAAGACACCGCGCCATCGGTCGCTGTGACACGACGTGAGTCAGATCACTTCACGGGACTCGGCTGGAGTTGGGACCGCATTGGCGCCGGGTGCACACGAACCCGGTCGGAGGCGAGTCCTGTACGCGCTCCACGGCCGAGCGCGGCTCGCCGTGCCGCTCGCGTTCCGGCGCGGCCGCTGGCGCCTACCACACCGGCCGCTTCACCAAGGTGCCCCGGCTCGCCAAGGTCCTGCGCGTGCCCACGCCCGCCGACCGCTGGCCCGGTCAGCCGTGGCGGCCCGGCACCCCGGTCCCGCTCGCCCTCGCGAGACACGCTCAAACCGCAGAGCTAACGCCCGCTGCTCGACGCTCACCCAGGAACTCCAGTCGCAGCTCGACGCGCTCGCCAGGCACGGCATCCCGCGCGACGAGGTGTTCTCCGAGAAGGTCAGCACCCGGGTCCGCGTGCGGCCCCAGTTCGAGGCCGCGTTCGCGCTGGCCGCCAGAAGCTCCCTGGTCCTGGAGATGCTCGCCGGACCCCTGCCCGGGTTGTACGACCCGAGCTGGGCCGGGCCGGCTGGCGGACAACACGACAACGGCCCGGTGACGGTGCGGCGGGGGCGGCCGGCCACCGCCGCGACTACGAGAGGACCCGCCCCTGTGCCACGCAAGCCGATGCCCGACATCCCGAAGGACGAGGTCCTCCGGCTGTACCGGACCGGCCGGTCGATGGCCTTCCTCGCCCACAGGTACGGCGTCTCCGCCGGCTGGGTGGCGGCCCGGTTCCGAGAGTGGGACGAGCCGATACGCGGCCACGTCGCCGCGCGGCACGCCCGGAAGGGCAGGACCCTCGCCGAGTGGCGGCGGCACGCGGACCTGCCGCGCCGATCCCGTCCGTGTCCTCCCGTGCGGACGGGGCGGATCAGGGGAGGTTCTTCTCCAGGGCCGCGATGTACGCGTTCAACGAGTGGTCCCTGATGCCGTCGCTCGCGGGGGCGAACGGATCGGACGTCAGGCCCGTGACACGGTCGGTCAGGCCGCCGAGGGGTGGCATCGACTCCCGGATCCGGCCCTGCGTGTCGATGTAGCGCAGGGTCTCGACGTGGGCGTAGGGGGGCTGCGGCGGTACCTGCGGCACGACGTCGTTGTTGTTGACGAAACGGTACATGCGCTCGCTGAAGCTCTCGTCGACCGCGGCGGCCAGCAGCGAATCGCAGGCGCGGGGCTGTCCGAAGGTGTAGACGCCGTCGGGTAGTTGCCGCGGGTCCTCCAGGTACGTGTAGGCGCCGGCGAGCATGGCCAGCGCGCCGCCGAGGCTGTGCCCGGTGAACCACACGGTCTGGCCGTTGTTCCGGAACTCCGCCAGGGCGTTCCGCACCTCGGGGAGCACCGAGTCCAGCGCCTCCGCGAAGCCGTAGTGCACGTAGCCCATGCCGCCGGGTCCTGGCCACGGCGGCGTGGTGACGTCCGACAGCCAGTCCTTGATCTGGTCCGGCTCCGTGCCGCGGAAGGCGGTGATGATCATGCGGTCGCTGGCGATGGTGTACGCCTGGGTGTCCTCCAGCGGGAACGGCGGCTCGTGTCGGCTCAGGTGATGCCGCATCCGGTCGAAACCCCAGTGTTCCGCCTGGTCGGCGACGTCGGCCTCCTCCTGGTACGCCAGTGAGGCCGCTCGCGCCAGCCAGTAGGCGTGGGTGGGGCTGTAGGCACGGGCGGTGTGGTCGATCGTCTCGGAAACGGTCACGGTGGGGTGCCTCTCGACGTGGGGCGGGTTGACCTCCTGTGGTATCCGTCGCGGGCCGGTGTCGCGGACGACGCCGCCGCCGGGGTCACCCGGACGGGTGGGCCGCCGTCTTGACGAGAGCGGGCCGCGTTGCCACACTCGGCCGCCGTAAGCGCCACATGAATCGATTCATGGATCGGCCAGAGAGCAGGGAGACCCGCATGCCCCGCCGCACGACGGAGATCTCAGCGCAGATCTCAGGGCAGATCCGAGGGCTCGGGGCGCGGTTGGTGCGGGTGCCGCTGACGCGTCCGTGGGGCCCGGACGTCGCCGCCGTGCACGTCGTCGCCACCTCTGTGACGCTCGCCGACGGCACCGAGGGCCACGGCCTGTCCTGGACGCCGACGATCGGCGCGCACGCCGTGCTCGCGCTGCTGGAGCACGACATCGCCGACGCCGCGCGCGGCCGGTCCGCCGATCCGGAGGCGGTCTGGCAACCCCTGTGGGAGCACCTGCACGAGGCCGGCGGTGGCGGCCTGACCACCATCGCGCTCGCCGGGCTCGACCTGGCGCTGTGGGACGCCGCCGCGCGCCGCGCCGGCCGGTCGCTGGCCGGGCTGCTCGGCCACCGGCGGCGCAGCGTCGCTGCCTACGGCAGCGGCGTCAACCTGCACTACTCCCTTGAGGAGTTGCGCGCGCAGGTCGAGCGGTGGGTGGCCGCCGGCTTCGACGCGGTGAAGATCAAGGTCGGCGGGCCCGACCTCGACGAGGATGTGCGCCGCGTCGCCGCGGTCCGCGCGATCCTCGGGCCGACCCGCCGGCTGATGCTCGACGCCAACCAGCGCTGGGACCTGGACCGCGCCACCACCGCGCTGGAGGCGCTGTCCGGATACGCGCCGGCCTGGATCGAGGAGCCGCTGCGGGCCGACGACCTCGCGGGGCACGCGGAGCTCGCCCGGCGGACCCGTATCCCCCTCGCGGTGGGCGAGAACCTGCACACGGAGTACCGCTTCGCGGAGTACCTGCGCGCCGGGGCGGCGCACGTCGTGCAGCCCAACGTCGTGCGGGTGGGCGGGATCACGCCGTTTCTGCGCATCGCCCGGCTGGCCCGCGAGCACGACGTGGTGTTGCACCCGCATCTGCTTCCCGAACTGTCAGGGCAGCTCGCGCTGACCCTCGACGCCGAGGTGATGGTGGAGGACGTCGAGGACGCGGGCTTCGGCGCCCTCGGAGTTCTCCAGGGCCCCTCGCCCGTGCGCATCGCGGGCGGCCGCCTGTCCGAGGTCGACCACGTGGGCCTCGGGCTCCGGTTCGCCGGCTGACCGGCCGGCGGGGTGGTGGCCGGCGGGCGGTGGCAGATTGGCACGGGCGCGGGAGGGGCAGATGACCCCTGTCGCTCTGCGTGTCATGAGCACGCCATGAGCGAGCCCACTCCCCCCACAGGAGGATCACCGTGACACTCAGAAACGCCGCGCGGGCGCTGATCACCCTACTCGTGGTGGCGCTCTCCTGGACCGTCGGCCAGGCATCGGCCGCCCCCGCGCCATCGACGTCCGCCGCCGCGGTCGTCCTCACCTACGACGCCTCGGGAGCCGAGGAGTTCGTCGACGCGGTGCACAGCGGCGCGGAGGTCTGGAACGAGAGCGTGGCCAACGTGCGACTGGAGCCCGCGACGGGCGGCTCGGCCAACATCGAGATCGTCGCGGACGACGGTTGGCCGCGCGCCCTGACCACCAGCCTCGGCAACGGCACCGTCTGGATGGGCCGGCAGGCGGTCGACCAGGGCTACAACACGATCCGCATCGCCGCGCACGAGCTCGGGCACATCCTGGGGCTGCCCGACATGAAGCCGGGGCCGTGCAGCAGCCTGATGTCCGGTTCCACGGGCGGCGTCAGCTGCACCAATGTCTACCCCAACGCCGCCGAACGGGCCGAGGTCGAGGACAACTTCGCCAACTTCGGCGCGAGCCCCGAGGCGTTCGAACCGCGGCTGTACGTGGACTGACCGTCCCCTCCCTCACCCGTCCCACACGGTCGACGGCCCCGCTCCCGCATCCCGGGAGCGGGGCGCCGGGCCGGAGCCGGGCGACCGGGCGACCGGGCGACCGGGCGACCGCCGAGGTCAGCGCGGCTCCAGCCGGAGGGTGGCGGCCTGCGCGTCGGGCGCCACCATGGGATCGACGTACGTGCCGCCGTAGCGGTGGTACTTGGTGCGGTAGGCGGCGTCGATGACCTCGTGCAGGGACGGGTCGGTCGCCTCCACGAAGGTGACGTCGCGGTCGACGCCGCCGGAGCTGATATGGCCCGCGTGGCGCGCCTGGGCGGCCTGGAACCAGTGGCCGCCGCGCCCCCGGTAGGAGCGGACGTAGAGATCGTCGTCGTGGCGGACCACCCAGATCGGCACGGGCCGCCGCAGCGTGCCGTCGCCTCGCAGCGGCGCGATCTCCAGTTCGTCCGCGGCGGCGATCCGGCTCAGTTCGTCGCTCGTCCACGTCGTCATCGGCGGGTCCTGCCCTTCGTGTCTGCTCGTCCTCCGGGCGCCGGTCCGCGGGTGCCGCTCAGCGCGTCACGGAGCGCGTCGCGGAGCGGGTCGCGGAGAAGGCCCTGCGGAGATACCCGCCTCGCACTGTTCTCGTCGAATGTCCGCCACGCCAAGGCGACACACCGCGGCCCCACCCGACCAGGCCGGGGCGTTCAGCCGTCTCCCCTGGCGGCCCGGTCCGGATCGTGGCCGAGCCGGCGGGAGAGCCGCTCCGCCGCCTCCCGGGCGACCGGGGCCATCGCCACCAGCTCAGGGTGGCCGGCGCGGACGGCCGGGACGGAGACGCTGAGCGCCGCCGCGACGGCACCGTTGTGGTCCCGCACGGGTACGGCGAGGGCGACCACACCCTTCACCCGCTCCTCCAGCGAGATGGCGTAGCCGTCCGCCCTGACCCGGTCCAGCGCCGCGGCGACCTCCTCCGCCACACCGGGTTCGGCACCCGCCGGATCGTCGACGACGTCCTGGGCGACGGTGCCGGGCGCGTAGGGCCAGCAGCAGCTTGTCCGGCGCCCCCTGGTGCGGCGGCCGCGCCGCGCCCAGGTCGGTGTAGGTGCGCCGGAGCGGTTGCAGGGATTCGATCTGCGCGATCGTCCGGCGGCCAGGACCTGCACGGTTCGCGGTGGTCCACCGCGCTGATGCTGATGATCGCCTACGGCGCCTCGATCGGCGGCCTGCTGACCCCGATCGGCGCCCCGCACCAGCTCATCGGCCGGGACCTCGTCGAGGAGCAGACCGGGCAGACCATCAACTTCGTCGAGTGGGTGCTGCTGTTCACCCCGATCGTGCTGGTGATGTTCGCGGCGCTCCCGGCGGCTGCGGTCGCTGGTCGCCTTCGATCCGCGGGAGGAGTGCGCCCGCGACGCGGCCCGGATCGAGATATCCCTGGCCGACGGTGGGGTCCTCGCCCACGAGGTGGCCCACGCCCGCGGCAGCCTGGCGCGCCCACTCACCGACGAGGAGCCGGCGGCCAAGGCGCGCGGCCTCGTGGACCGGATACGGCCGGGCGGCGCCAACGCGCTCGACGCCGCCACCCGCGGCTCGGGCCCCGGCTACCTGCGCCGACTGCTGGCCGCGGCCGAGCCAACCGAGCCAACCCAGCCGGCCGCGCAGACCGCGCAGACCGCGCAGACCCACCGGACCAGCCGACGGGAGCGAGGAGTGGGCCCTCGCCGAACTCCTCGCGGCCGTCGGCGATCTGCCGTCGACCACCGGCACGTCGCGGCGGCGGGCGCGCTCCTCGACGAGGCCGCCGGCCTTCGGGAGCGCCTGCCCGCCGGCGACGAACGGGACCGCGCGGGCGCCGTGGCGGCCGCGCTCGTGGAGGCCGGCCACCGGCCCGCCGTCGCCGCCGCGGTGGCGCCGTGCGCCGCGGCGCACCTGCCCCGTGCCGACGCGGCGCGGGCCGTCGCGCTCGGACTCGCCGTCGCCGCCCGGCTCGCCACCCGGCTCGACGTGGCCGTGGACCGGCTGCCCGCCTTCGCCGCTGGCCTCGCGGTGACCGCGGCGCACCGGTTGCCGCCGGACGCCGCCCTGTACGCCCTCGGCCTGCTGGGCACCCAGACCACGGCCGTCACCGGCACCACGGCGTCCCGCCCGGTCGACGCCAGGCGCGCCCGGCTCGCGGCGGCCGACGCCGTGGAGTCAACGGCCCTGGCCCGGCGGGGATTCACCGGACCCGCCCGCCCGTTGACCGGCCGCCGGGGCCTGCTGAGCCTGCTCGGGCATCGCGCCGACCCCTCGCTGGCCGGTCCGGAACCTCCCCCAGGCCCTGCGGGCCTGGGAGGTGCCCCCATAGACGACGCCGCGCTCGACGACGTCCTGCCGGCCGCGCCGGCCAGTCAGCGGTGATCCGTGGATGATGGGGGCATGAGGATGCGATGCGCGGTGCTGGACGACTTCCAGCAGGTGGCGACGACCATGGCCGACTGGTCACGCCTCCTCGACCGGGTGGAGGTCGTCAGCTTCGCCGAGCACCTCGACACCGAGGCGGAGCTGGCCGAGGCCCTGGCCGACTTCGACATCGTCGTCACGCTGCGCGAACGCGTGGCCTTCCCGGCATCCCTGTTCGACCGGCTGCCGCGGCTGAGGCTGCTGATCGCCTCGGGCATGCGGAACTCGGTGATCGACTACGCCGCGGCCGAACGGCACCGCGTGACGGTCTGCGGCACGGCCAGTTCGGCGACGCCGCCCGTGGAGCTGACCTGGGCGCTGATCCTCGGCCTGGCCCGCGGGCTGGTCACCGAGAACACCGCGCTGCGCGCCGGCGGGCCCTGGCAGAGCACCGTCGGCGCGGACCTGCACGGCCGCCGGCTCGGGCTGCTCGGGCTCGGCAAACTGGGCAGCCGGGTGGCCCGGGTCGGGCTCGCGTTCGGCATGGAGGTGGCGGCCTGGAGCCAGCATCTCACCACGGAACGGGCCGAGGCGGAGGGGGTGATCAAGGCCGCGTCCCTGGACGAGCTGCTGAGCACCAGCGACGTGCTCTCCGTGCACCTGGTGCTGAGCGACCGGACCCGCGGCCTGTTGGGGGCCAGGGAGCTGGCGCTGCTCAAGCCGACCGCCTACCTGGTGAACACCTCCAGGGCCGCCATCGTCGACGAGGACGCGCTGGTCGCCGCCCTGCACAACGGCGCCATCGCCGGCGCGGGCCTCGACGTGTTCGAGACCGAGCCCCTTCCGGCGGACCACCCGCTGCGCTCCGCGCCCCGCCTGCTGGCCACCCCGCACCTCGGCTACGTCTCCGAGGACAACTACCGCCGGTACTACGGCGACGCGGTCGAGGACATCCGGGCGTTCCTCGCCGGCTCGCCGATCCGCCGCCTCGGCTGACCGCAGCCGCCCGAACCGGGCCGGCAGCGGTCGCCGGGGCGTCAGCGCCTCAGGGCGTCAGGACGCGGCCAGTTCGAAGCGTTCGACGGTGACGGCGCCGCCGAGTGCCTGGGTGGCGTGGTTGAAGATGGCGTAGCGGTAGCCCATGAAGAAGCGCCAGTCGTTGCCCATGGTGAAGTCCGGTCCGAGGGGCGTGAAGCTGCTGCCGTTGGTGCTGTAGGAGAAGCGTCCCGGACGGGGGGAGCCGGGGCGGATGTCGGCGGTGGCGCGCAGCCACACCCGAGTCCCGGAGAAGGCGGCGCTCGCGGCCTCGGTGCCGGTTCCTGTGGTGTTCCAGTTGCTGTCCATGGTCAGGCCGTTGACCATCACCAGCCGGGTGGTGCCGGAGTCTCGTTTGAGCCCGATCCAGGCGGAGGAGTCGCGCAGCAGGGCCAACCCCGCCCGGTCGCCGTCGCGCATGGCGGAGACGTCGAGTTCGATGGTGGCGGTGGAGCTGGGGCCCTGGATGCGGTGGGTGAGGGTGTTACGGGCGGAGTACAGGTCGTTGGTGACGGTGGCGGTCTGGAGCGTCAGCCCGTCGTTGACGGTGTACTTGGTGGTGTCGGGGTTGTGGTTCCACTCCCATTTCGGTGTCAGGGCGGTGCCCTGGAACGTGTCCACGCCGGTGAGCGGGGCGACCACGCGGGGCGTGGTCGGGTACGGATACGCGGTTCCCCAGGCCCCGTTGACGAGTTGGAGCTGGGGCCAGCCGTCGCCGGTCCAGGTGATCGGGGCCAGGGCCGGGACCCGGCCGCCGGGATAGGCGTCGACGAAGGACAGGTAGTACCAGTCGCCGTTGGGGGTGTCCACCAGGCCGCCCTGGTGCGGGACGCCGCCGCCGGAGATTGGCCCGCGCAGGTCGAGGAGGAGCTGGCGCAGCTCGTAGGGCCCCCAGGGCGAGGCGGACTTGAGGATGTACTGGCCGTTGGCCGGGCGCGTCAGGAAGATGTAGTAGTTCCCGTTGATCTTGTAGAAACGGGCGCCCTCCAGCGTGCCGATGCTCGACGGGGTGCTGAAGACCTGCTGGGTGCGGACCTGGCTGCGCGCGTCGGACGACAGTTGGGCCACGCTGATCTGGGTGTTGCCGTACGCGACGTACATGGTGTCGTCGTCGTCGACGAGCAGCCCGGCGTCGTAGTAGGTGGTGTTGATCGTGGTGTGCCGGCTCCAGGGGCCCTCGACGGAGGTGGCGGTGTAGAGGTAGGTCTGGCCGAAGTCGATCTGGCCGACCCAGTAGAACGTGCCGTTGCTGGGGCGGTGGCCCAGCGAGGAGGCCCAGATGCCCCGGACGTAGCCGCGGCCGCCGTTGAGGTCGTACTTGGAGCCGAAGTCCAGGCGCGGCACCGAATGGCCGGCGAACTCCCAGTTGACCAGGTCGTAGGAGCGCAGGATGGGCGCGCCCGGCGAGTAGTGCATCGTCGAGGCGGAGTAGTAGTAGGCGTCGCCGACCCGGATGATGTCGATGTCGGCGAAGTCCTGCCAGATCACCGGGTTGGTGAAGTCCGCCAGGGCGGACGACGCGGGTGCGGCGGCATCGGGGGCCGCGGCGGCGCGGGCATGCGCGGCGGTGGCGAGAGGCGCCGCGGCCGCCGCGAACAGGCCGGTGGCGGTCGTCAGCGCCTCCCGGCGACTGCGAGGGCGAGGGGACCAGGACATGCGAGTCGCTCTCCTTGCTTCAGTGGTGGGGGCCCGGAAACGGGCGGTGCCCGGCGCCCGTTCAGCCGGCGCGCCGGGCACCATCGCGGAATCGCGGGTCAGCAGGGGGAGTTGCTGTGCGTGGCCAGGCCGATGCGCCACGGGAGCTGCGAGTATTCGCCGCCGGCGTTCGGGTCCATGCCCTGGTAGACGAGTTGCAGGTCGCAGGGGTCGATGTCCATGTACTGGTCGGCCCCGGTTCTCACCAGTTCCCCGTGGCTGATGTCACGGGACCAGGTGCCCGAGGGGAACGAGACGTTGTTGCTGCGGGCGAAGGGGTTGGACTCGGTGGCCGCCAGGGGCCGCCACTGGCCGGTGAGCCCTTCGGCGGTGAAGGAGCGGTACCACCGCTTGCCGTCGCTGCCGATGGCCTCCATCAGCAGCAGGTAGGTGTTGCTGCCCTCGACCCGGTAGATGGCGTCGCCCTCGAACAGGAGGTTTTTGGAGTCCTGCAGGACGATCTGGGTGTTCCGGAAGCCGTTGGGGAACTCGCCCACGGTGGTCTCGGCCCGGTAGAGGTGGCCGTTGTCGTCGGCGGAGAACAGGTAGCACATGCTGGCGTCGCAGATGACCCAGAAGTCCAGCCAGTAGCCGTTGCCGATGTTCTGCTGGACGATGGAGGGCACGCTGCTCTGGAAGTTCCGCGGCGTCGACCAGCTGGACGGGTTGTTGATGTCCTTGGTGACGGAGTACGAGGGCAGACCGGTCTGGTAGACCATGTACCACTCGTCGCGGGGTTCGTAGTAGAACACGTGCGGCGCGGCCCGGTAGCCACCGCCGACGCCGGAGACGGCCTCCAGGTCGTACTGCCGGGCGGAGCCGGCCTGGGACCAGTCGTCGAAGCTGGTGTAGGCCAGGCCCCAGTCACCGGAGGTGGTGACCTTGGTGAAGAAGACGTGCCAGGTCCCGTCCGCGTCCCGGACCACGGACGGGTCCTTGGCCGCGACGGAGCCGATGCTCGACTGGGGCAAGAGGAGTGGGCCACTGGAGGACCACTGGTAGCTGCTCGGCAACGCGGCGGCGGCCGAGGCGGATTCCGCGGTGGCGGACTCCGCGGGTGAGGAGCTGGCGGGGGTGGCGAGGAGTGCGAGGGTCAGGCCCAGGAGAACGGCGAGAATCGTGGGAAGGGAACGCGCGGTGCGTCTGCGTTGAGTGTTGGACACGGAAGAACTCCAGGCGGCTCGGCCGGAGGGCCCACCCACATGTACGTCTCCCGCAGCGTGGCATCCGTCAGCGTGAGCGCGCGCGTGGGGGAACCTGTCCGGAACAGGACGGAATGGTGCGCATGCTGTCGCGACGGTCTGTGGGGCGAACACAAACCGGTGGAGCAGTGGAGCAGTCCAGAAGTCAGGCACCGACGCTCATGCTGTTCGATATGTCGAACATCGATCGGTTCTTCAGACACTAGGATCATAGACATCCAGCGGATGCCGTCAACAGCACGAGCTGCGTGATTTCGTCTCAGCAGGAACGCGGGGCCGGCGAGTCACAGGCGGTCGCGTACGACCGCGGGCTCGATGCCCAGATGCTCCATCAGTTCCGCGGCGGGGTCGGGTCGCCCGCAGACGAGGATCGCGAGCAGGAGATGGTTCGATCCGATGCCCCGGCTGCCCGCCTTCCGCGCCTCGGCGACACCGCGTTTGACGATCGAGCGGGCGCCGGAGGTATAGGGGGTGCGCTTGGGCGAGGCGGGGATCGGCGCCCGTTCGACGCCCGCGGCGTCGATTCCCACGACGGCCAGCGCCGTCCGGTCGAGGGCGTCGAGGGCCGCTCGGGCCGCCGCCAGGTCGACGCCGAGAGCTCGCGCCGCGCCGGAGTCCCGATCCCGCAGCACGCCGAGGAGGAGATGCTCCGTGCTGATGCGGCGGTCACCGCGCAGTCGGGCCTCCTCGTGCGCCGACGCGACCACCGCGCGGGCATCCGCCGTGAACTGCTCGAACACCGTTCCTCATTTCCCGTACTTGGCGTGAACGGACTGACGCGACACGCCCAGCGCGTCGCCGATCTGCTCCCAGGACCACCCCTGTTGCCTGGCACGCACCACCGCCGCCGCCTCGACCTGCTCGGCCAGCCGGTGCAGCGCACTCACCGCCCGCAGCCCGACGGCAGGGTCATGCGACCGGAGGCTGCTCGCCAGATCTCCCGCTTCCATGACTGTCAGTCTGGATTGACAGGCGCCGGAGTGTCAAGCCAGACTGACGACGTCAGCCCAGACTGACAACCCTTCCCGGGCGACGCCGAGCGGAGGCGCCGGACGCGCCTGACCCGCCGGACGCCGACCACCATCTCCCTGGAGAAGCGATGCAGCCAACGCCAGCGCGGGACCCGATTCGGCGAGGCGGTGCGGCACGGGCCGACCACCTGCTGGTCTGCGGTGTGATCGCCGGCCCTCTGTTCGTCGTCACCTTCGTCATCGCCGGCGCCACCCGCGCCGACTACGACGCGCTGCGCCATCCGGTCAGCTCGCTCGCCCTGGGCGACCTCGGCTGGATACAGGTGGCCAACTTCCTCGCCGCCGGTGCTCTCGGGCTTGCCGGCACTGTGGGGCTAAGGCGCGCACTTCGACCTCCGGGAGGCTCCCCCTGGGGGGTGCTGCTGGTCGGAACGTGGTCAACAGGGATCCTCGGCGCGGGGGTCTTCGTCACCGATCCGGTGAGCGGCTACCCCTCGGGGACCCCCGACAAGCTCGACCGCTACGGCAGCGCGCACGCCGCTCTGCACGACAGCTTCTCGTTCGCCGCCTTCCTGGCGCTGGCGGTGGCCTGCTTCGTCTTCGCCCGACGTTTCGCCGGATGGGGCCAGCGCGGCTGGGCGATCTACTCGGCGGTCAGCGGCGCCGCCTTCCTGGCGACCATGACCCTGGCCAGTCTGGGCCTGGACCAGACCGAGGGGCTGGTCGACCTCGCGGGTCTGTACCAGCGCGCCGCGATCACCGTCGGCTTCTGCTGGCTGAGTCTCCTCGCCCTGCACCTGCTCCGGCGCGGCGGCCGCCAGTCCATGTTGCGCGAGAGCTGAGAGGCTGGGTTCGGAGAACGAGCCGAGACCCGCGGCGGGGGATCCCGCCCGCGTCGCCGCCGAGGAAGACGGAAGTCGACGATGACCAGCCGAGAGTCCTTTCAGAATCCCCGCTTCGCCCGCGCCTATCTGCGGGTCGCGGAGCAGTCCGACCTTCGGGGTGGTTCGGAGCACCGGCGCCGGCTGCTGGGCGGGCTGCGCGGCCGGGTACTTGAGGTCGGCGCGGGGCAGGGGCGCAACTTCCCGCGCTATCCCGAGGCGGTGAGCGAGGTGGTCGCGATCGAGCCCGAGGAGACGCTCCGCGCGCACGCCCAACGGGCCGCGGCGCGGGCGCCGATCCCGGTGACGGTGCGTGCCGGGCACGCCGGCGAGCTGCCCGCCGAGGCCGAGACGTTCGACGCCGTCGTGTTCTCCCTCGTGCTGTGCTCGGTCGACGATCCGCGCGCCGCCCTGGCCGAGGCCTCACGGGCGCTGCGCCCGGGCGGCCAGCTCCGCTTCTACGAGCATGTGCGCTCCCCGCGCCGCTGGGTGGCCCTCCTGGAGGACGCCGTCACCCCGCTGTGGCGCAGGGCCGCGGGCGGTTGCCACCCCAACCGCGACACCGAGGCGACGATCCGGGCGGCCGGGTTCACCGTCGACGACATCGACCGGTTCGGCTTCTCCCCCGCCGCGCTGGCGCCCCGCGTGACCCATGTCCTCGGCGCGGCCACCCGCCGCTGACGCCCGGGCGGTCACCGCGCCGCCGCGTCCGGGGGAACGCGGGTGACGGGGACGTTGTAGCGGATCAACGACGCCTGCGCGTCGTTCCGCGCGTCGTCCTGCCCCTCGCTCAGTCGGAGTTCGGTGACGGCGCCGTTGGCGACCTGGGGGAACACCGTCCGGTACCGGGACAGCGGGATGCCGAGGAGATGGCACAGCGTCAGCCGGAGCAGCGTGTTGTGGGCGACGACCAGCACCTGGCCGCCGTCGTGGCGGCGGGCGATGCGCCGCAGCGCGGCCGCGCCACGCGCCGCGGCGCCGGCCGGGTCCTCGGCGCCCGGAAAGGCGCCGCCGACCGGGTCCGCGCGGAACGCGGCGGTCTGGGCGTCCGGGAGTTCGGCGAGCGTCCGGCCCTCCGCGGAGCCGAAGTCGACCTCGACCAGATCGTCGGCGACCCGCAAAGGAAGGCGCAGCACGTCCGCCGCGGGGGCCGCAGTCTCCCTGGCGCGTTTCAGCGGGGAGACCCAGACGGCGTCGACCGGGGTGTCCGCCGCCCAGGCGGCGAGCCGTTCGGCCTGCGCCCGGCCCACGTCGGTGAGCGCGACGTCGCTGACGCCCGCGTAGCGGTTCTCCCGGTGCCACACCGTCTGGCCGTGGCGGACCAGGTAGAGGAGCGTGCTCATGATGGCGTCACCCGTGCTCTCGTGCGTAGGCGGCGACCTCGGCCGGGAGCCAGCCGCGGTGCTCCAACTCGTCCAGCAGCCGGCGGTACGGCTCGGCGAACCGCTCCCCGCCGCCCGGCCGCGGCTCCACCACGGTCCGCACCCGCACCATCGCCTCCGCGACTTCGGCGACCTCCGCGACCTCGGCGGGTGCTCCGGTGTCCCCGGCGCCGCGCGTGCCGTAGGCGGCGAGCACGGCCATGCCCAGGGTGGTGCCGGCGTGCTCCGGGATCCGGGCCGGGCGGCCGAGCACGTCCGCGCGCAACTGGCACCAATAGGCGCTGCGCGCCGCGCCGCCGGTGAAGGTGAGCGGACCCTCGACGGCGGCACCGAGCCGCAGGACGTACGCGAGGGCGAGCCGTTCGATCAGCGCGACCCCCTGGAGCAGCGCCGCGTGGCGGTCCGCCGCGTCGACGGGGGTGCCGAGCACGAACCCCTCGGCCTGCGGGGCCAGGAACGGGAAGCGCTCGCCGCGGGAGACCAACGGATAGGCCAGGGCGCCCGAGGGTTCGTACCGGGCGGCCCGTTCGTCGAGGCGGGCGGGGTCGGCCTCCCCGGCGAACACCCCGGCCCCGACGCTGGACGCGCCGCCGGGCAGCCAGGCACCATCGGGCGCGCGGTGGTTGTACATCACGCCCGCCGGGTCCCGGACCGGGGCGGCGGCGACCCCCTTGAGCACCAGCGTGGTGCCGAGCACGGAGTTCCACCGGCCCAACCGCAGCGCCCCGGAGCCGAGATGCGCGGCACAGCCGTCCGTCATTCCGGCGACGACGGGGGTGCCGGCGGCCAGTCCGGTCTGCCCGGCGGCCTCCGCGCTCACCGTGCCCAGCACGGTGCCGGGGCGGGCGACCTCGGGGAACAGCGACTCCGGCAGGCCCAGGCGCTGGTGCACCTCGTGCGGCCAGGACTCGGACTCCACGTCGTATCCGGTCTTCAGGGCGTGGCTGGAGTCGGTGCCGACCGGCCGGCCGACGAGCCGGGAGACCACCAGATCGGCCTGGTGGGTGATCCGGGCCCTGCCGAGGTCGGCGGGTCGGGTGCGGGCCAGCCACAGCACCTTGGCCAGCGCCCAGGAGGGCTGGATGCGCAGGCCGATCCGGTCCCACAGGTCCGCGCCCGCCTCCTGGGCGCGCCGGGCCTCGTCGGGGGCCCGGCCGTCGTCGTACATGATCCCGTCGGTGAGTGGCTCGCCGTCCGGGTCCGCCAGGAGCACCGTGCCGGAGGTGCTGCACACGGCGAGGCCGCGCACGGCCCGCGGCGGCACCCCCGAGACCGCGGCGCGGGTGGCCCGGGTCACGGCGACCCACCAGTCGGCCGGGTCCTGTTCGTGGCGCACGCCGTGGCGCCGGCCGGTCAGCGGCGCCGCGCCACGCCCGACGACCAGCCCGTCGGCGGCGACGGCCAGCGCCCTGACGCCCTGGGTGCCGACGTCGATGCCGACCCACACCGCGTCCGGCGACGCGTCCCGCACCATACGAGGCCCTCCCATCGCGCGACGTCCCATCTCTCGATGTGAAGTTATAACAGATGATGTTATGTACTCGCTCGGACACGTGCCGGACTCGATGCACTCGTGACCGCGTGAGGGCTTGACGTGCGGGCCGTCCTGTTACAAGCTCCTGCGAACAAGTCGCTCAGCGATGTTAACAACACACCTTCCCTGTTACCTGGCAGGGCTTATCTGGCGGGGCGCGGCCCCGAAGGATCGGACCATGACTCACGACAGCGGCGGCCGGCACGGCCCCGAACGGCGGCGACAGGACATCGCCGATCTGGTGCTCGCCACGGGCTCGGTCACCGCCGCCGACCTGGTCGAGCGCTTCGGCGTCAGCCTCATGACGATCCACCGCGATCTCGACGAGTTGGAACGCCAGGGCATCGTGCGCAAGCACCGGGGCGGGGTGACCGCCCAGCCGTCCGGGGTGTTCGAGAGCAACGTGGCCTACCGGATGCGGTCGATGCGCTCCGCCAAGGAGGCCATCGCCGAACGCGCCGCCGCCCTGGTCGAGCCCGGCATGGCCGTGATGATCGACGACTCCACCAGCGCCCTCGCCCTGGCCCGCCGCCTCCCCGGCCTCGCGCCGCTGACCGTCATCACCAACTTCCTCCCGGCGATCAACCTGCTGGCCGGCGAGCGCGAGGTCCGCCTGATGGCGCTGGGCGGCGACTACGACCCGCTGCACGACTCCTTCCTGGGCGTCTCCTGCGTGGACGCGATCGAGGCGCTGAACGTGGACCTGTGCTTCGTGTCCACCTCGGCGGTGTCCGAGGGGTTCGCCTACCACCAGGAGCAGCACATCGTGTCGGTCAAGCGGGTCATGCTGCGCGCCGCGGCGCGCAACGTGTTGCTGCTCGACCATTCCAAGCTCAACCGCGTCGCGCTGCACCGGGTCGCCCCGCTGTCGGTGTTCGACCGGGTGATCGTGGACGACGGGGCGGACGCCGGGGCGCTGCGCGATCTGGACGAACAGAAGGTCACGTACGAGGTGGCGGCGACATGAGAGTGCTGGCCGCGGGAGACCATTTCGTGCTGCCGAACCTGCTGGCCGACGCGGTGCGTGCGGAACTCGCCGACGGCGACGCCGACATCCGGCTGTTGGAGTTGCCCTGGCCGCTGACCCCGTTCGGCCCCGTGGCCGAGGTGGACGAGGCGTCAGGCACCGAGGAAGCCCTGATCGAGGCGTTGGACGGGGTCGAGGCGTGCGTGACCCAGATGGCGCCCGTGACCGCACGGGTGCTGGAGCACGCCCCCGACCTGCGGCTGGTGGCCGTCGCCCGGGGCGGCCCGATCAACGTCAACGCGGAGGCCGCGGCGGCCCACGGCGTGCGGATCTGCTACGCGCCGGGCCGGAACGCGACCGCCACCGCCGAGTACACGGTGGGCCTGCTGCTGGCCGTGCTCCGGCGCATCCCCGAGACGCACGCCGCGCTCAGCGAGCGGGGCGAATGGGCGGGACGGTTCTACACCTACGACGCCACCGGACTGGAGATCGCCGGAACGACCGTCGGGCTGGTCGGCGGCGGCGCGGTCGGGAGTCGGGTGGCGCGTATCCTCGCGGGCTTCGGCGCCGAGGTGCTGGTGCACGACCCGTACCTGCCCGGTGGTCTGGCCGACGTCGAGGGCCTCGCGAGCCTGGACGACCTGCTGCGCCGTTCGCGCGTCGTCTCGCTGCACGCGCGGCTCACCCCGGAGACCCGCGGTCTGATCGGCGCCCGGGAGATCGGCCTGATGCCGCGCGGCTCGGTGCTGATCAACTGCGCCAGGGGCCCGCTGCTCGACCAGGACGCGCTGTGCGAGGCGTTGGAGTCGGGTCATCTGCTGGGCGCCGGCCTGGACACGTTCGCCGAGGAACCCCCGCCCGCAGGCTCCCGCCTGTTCTCGGCGCCGGGCCTCGTGATGACCCCGCATCTGGCGGGCGCCAGCCGCGCCGTCGCCGAGAAGGCGGCGCGGATCGTCGCCGCCGAGGTCGGTCGGTACCAACGCGGCGAGCCGCTGGCCCACCACCTCGGCTCCCCCTGACCGCCGCCCGCTCCGCACCATCGCTGCACCCCCAACCGCCACCCCAACTTCCACCCCCGAGATCCATCCCCAACGCGAGGCAAGGAGGCCACGATGTTCGTCGGGATTGACGTGGGCACGTCCGTGGTGAAGGCCGCGGCGTTCGACGACGTCGGCCAGGCGCTCGCCGTCGAGTCGCGCCCGGCCCGGGTGCGGGCCTGGGACGGCCGGGTGGAGCAGGACCCGGAGGAGGTCGTCGAGGCGGTGTGGGAGGTGCTCGGCGCGCTCACCGCCCGGTGCCCCGAGCCCACGGCCGTCGGGCTGACCGGGCAGGGCGACGGGGTGTGGCTGGTCGACCGGGAGGCACGGCCAGTGCGGCCCGCCATCTCATGGATGGACGGCCGGGCCGCGTCGATCGTGGCCGAATGGACGGCCAACGGAATGGCCCACGAGGTGTTCCGGCGCACCGGCAACACCCTCTTCCCGGGCGGCGCGGCGCCGCTGCTGGCCTGGCTCGACCGGCACGAACCGGCGGCCCTGGACTCCGCCAGCACCGCCGCGTACTGCAAGGACATGGTCTTCCAGCGGCTGACCGGCGTCCGTGGCACCGACGTGAGCGACGCGTCGGTCCCCTTCCTCGACCCCCGGACCCGCGACTACGACGCCGAGGCCGTGGCCGCCTGCGGGTTGTCCCACCGCACCGGCCTGCTGGCGCCCGTCGTCGAGCCGCGGCCGGCCGCTCCGGCCCTCCCCGGCGGGCCGCTCCCCGCCGGCGTCCCGGTCACCGCGGGGCCGTTCGACGTGCCCGCCTGCGCGCTCGGCGCGGGCGCGACCGAGCCCGGGGACGGGCTGCTCATCGTCGGCACCACGCTGGCCTGCCTGGCCGTGGTGACGGAGCCTGACCTGGCCGGCGAGCCGGCGGGGTTCCACTTCGCCACCGCGCGCCCCGACCGCTGGCTGCGCGGCATGCCCGCGATGGTCGGCACCGCCGCCCTCGACTGGGTGCTCGGCGCCGTCGGCGCGGCCCACCGCGATCTGGACGAACTGCTCGCCGCCTCCCCGCCGGGCGCCCACGGCGTGCGGGTGCTGCCGTTCTTCTCGCCCGCCGGGGAGCGCGCGCCGTTCCTCGAACCCGCGGCCCGGGCGGAGATCACCGGCGTCAGCCTGGAGACCACCCCCGCCGACCTGGTACGCGCCACCTGCGAGGGCATCGCCTACGCCGCCCGACACTGCCTCACCGCCGCCGGGCTGGCCGGCGACCTGGCGGTGGCGGGCGGCGGCACCCGCAGCGAAACCTGGCTGGGGCTGTTCGCCGACGTGCTCGGCCGGCCGCTGCGGGTGGCCGCGGCGGAGGCCGGGGCACGCGGCGCGGTACTGGCCGCCGGCCGCGGTCTGGACGCCGCGGCCTGGACCCGCCCGGCCACCGTCCGGGAGCCCGACGCCCACGGCGCCGGCCGCTACGAGGAGGAGTACCGGTCGTATCTGGGCCGGGTCGCGGCGGCCAGAGAACGCTGGCGCGACGCCGCCGCCCACCCCGACCCCGGCCGCGGCTGAGCCCCCGGAGGACGACGCGCGGGCGACCTGCCGCACCGTCCGTGCCGGCGGCCGTCGCCACGCATTTCGCGAACTCGAGGAGGAACCATGACACCACCATTCGCGCGGACGCCCTTCAACCGCCGCGACTTCCTGCGGCTGACCGGCGGCGCCGCCGCCGTGACCGCGCTGCCCGCCGCGCTGACCGCTTGCGGCGGCACGACGGGGGGCTCGGGAGGCGCTCTGCGGCTCGTCGGCGTGGCCGACCAGCAGGCGCCGCTCGACCTGCTCACCGAGGCCTACACCAGGAAGTCCGAGACGGAGTTCGAGACCTCCTACTCGCCGACGGACCAGGTGCAGACCTCGCTCCGCACCCAGTTGGGCGCCGGAAACGCCCCCGATCTGCACGTGGTCTACCCGGGCAGCGGCAGCGCCATGAGCATGACGCAGATAGCGCAGGCGGGACTGCTGGCCGACCTGAGCGGGCAGTCGTGGACGGAGCGCATACCCGCGAACTTCCGGCCGGCCTTCCAACTCGACGGCAAGACCTACATCTACTCGGCCGGGTCCAGCGTGATCGGCGCCATCTACAACACCTCGGTCTTCCGGGAGGCGGGCGTCGAACCGCCCGAGACGTGGAGCGACTTCCTCCAGGTCTGCGAGACGCTGAAGCGGGCGGGCACGATCCCGATCGCGCTGGGCGCCCAGACCCCCTGGATCACCCAGCTGATCACCTACGCGCTGGTGCCCTCCACCGTGTACGCGGGGAACCCGGACTTCGACGACCAGATGCGGGACGGCTCGGCCTCCTTCGCCGGGTCCGGCTGGGCCGACGCCTTCGAGATGTACCTGGAGCTCCAGGACCGGGGGTTCTTCAACGACAACCCCAACGGCACCACCTTCGAGCAGCAGACCTCGATGGTGGCGACCGGCGAGGCCGCGATGGCCGTCCAGGTCTCCGCGGTGCTGCCTGACTTCCGGGCGGCGGCCAGCAGCCCCGACGAGCTGGCGATGTTCCCGGTGCCCGGCGCGGACACGGCCGCCGACGTGTGGATCCCGGCCGGCGTGGTGGTCGGGCTCGGCGTGAGCGCGCGCAGCGCCGACCTGGACGCCGCCGAGGCGTTCATCGAGTTCCTCGGGAAGCAGGAGAACATCAACCGCTGGGCCGAGACCATCGCCTGCGTGCCGCTGGTCCGCGACGAGAGCTCCACGATCGACCCGGTGCTCGACCCGTTCCTGCCGTTCCTGGACGACGACAGGGCGGTCCCGTTCATGGACCAGGCCTGGCCCAATGCCGAGGTGCAGCCCGCCCATTTCGCGGTGGTCCAGGAGCTGCTCGGCGGCGAGATCACCGTGGCCGAGGGGCTGGACCGGCTGGACGAGACCTACCGGAAGGACTAGCCGGTGCCGCGCACTTCGCAACGCACCCTCAAGGGCGCCCCACCAAGCACTCCACAGCGCACATCCCGGCGCGTCTCACAGCGCACTCCACGGCGCACCCCGCGGCGCCGGCGCGGCTTCCTGACCCCGCCGTGGTGGTTCGCCGCGCCGGCCCTGCTGGTGTACGCCCTGGTGGTGCTCTATCCGAGCGCCAGCGGCGTCCTCTACGCCTTCACCGACTGGAGCGGCATCGGCGACCGCTCGTTCAACGGCCTGGAGAACTTCCGGCGGCTGCTGCAGGACGACGCGGCCCGCGGCTCGCTCGTCAACACCCTGTCGCTGACCGTCGCGATCGTCGTCGTGCAGAACGGCGTCGGCCTGCTGCTCGCCCTCGGGGTGCACACCCGGATCAGGTCCAGGGCGGTGCTGCGGGTGATCTTCTTCGCGCCCGCCGTGGTCAGCCCGGTCATGGTGGCGTTCCTGTGGAAGTACGTCTACAACCCGGCCCCCGACGCCGGGCTGAACGGCATCCTCGGCGCCGTCGGGCTGGGCGGCCTCCGCCAGGACTGGCTCGGTGACCCGTCCCTGGCCCTGTGGTCGGTGGCCGGGATGGTGGTGTGGCAGTTCGCCGGCTATTCGATGGTCATCTTCCTGGCCGGCCTGGCCGGCGTTCCCGACGAGCTGCACGAGGCCGCGATGATCGACGGCGCCGGGCGGTTCCAGCGCTTCCGGCACGTGACCTGGCCGCTGCTGGCGCCCGCCGTCACCGTCAACGTGATGCTGTCGACCATCGGCGGGCTGAAGCTCTTCGACCAGGTCTACGCGGCCACCAACGGCGGCCCCGGCTATGCCAGCGAGACGCTGTCCACGGTGCTCTACAAACAGGCCTTCGTCTTCGGCAACTACGGCTACAGCACGGCGATCGCGCTGGTGCTCGCGCTGTTCGTGGCCGCCGTGTCGCTCGTCCAGATCCAGTACCTGCGCGGCCGGGAGGTGAGCGCGTGAACTTCCGCTACCGGTTCCGCACGTTGCTGCTGGAGCTCGTGATGATCGCCGTCGCCGTGGGCTTCCTCTTCCCGGTGTACGCGCTGGTCACGCTGTCGCTGAAGACCGACCGGCAGGTCGCCGAGGAGCCGCTGGCGCCGCCGACCTCGCCGACGTTCGACAACTTCTCGGACGCCTGGCAGCGGGCCTCGCTGGGCTCGGCGCTGCTGAACAGCACCGTCATCACGGTGCTCAGCCTGCTGGCGCTCGTCGCGCTGGGCTCGTTCGCGGCCTACTTCCTGGCCCGCTGCGCCACCGGGCTGGGCTACCGCCTGTACGTGCTGTTCCTGCTGGGCATCGTGCTGCCCTTCCAGCTCGGCATGATCCCGCTGTTCAAGCTCTTCGACTCGATGGGCCTGCTGGGCACCTACCAGGTGCTGATCGTCTTCTACACCGGAATCCAACTGCCGTTCACCGTCTTCCTGTACACCGGTTTCATCCGGGCGCTGCCGAGCGACTACGCCAACGCCGCGCTGATCGACGGCGCCAACCATGTCCAGGCGTTCACCCGGGTGGTGTTCCCGCTGCTGCGGCCGGTCACCGGCACCGTCCTGATCCTCAACGCCGTCTTCGTCTGGAACGACTTCTTCACGCCGCTGCTCTACCTGGGCGGATCGGCGCGGGAGACGGTCCCGGTGCGGGTCTTCGCCTTCGTCGGCCAGTACGTCTCCGACCACGGGCTGGTCTTCGCCGGTCTGGTGCTGGCGGCGCTGCCGGTGGTGGCGGCGTTCCTGGTGCTCCAGCGCTATGTCATCAGCGGCTTCGCCAGCGGAATGAAGGGGTAACACCACGATGCCCACCCACGGTCCGTCGAGCCCTGCCCGAAGACGACGCGAACTGCTGCTGGCCGGCGGCGCGCTCGGCCTCGGCGCCCTGGCCGTCGGCTATTCCGCGAGCGCGGCGTGGCCGGCGCCGCGTTTCCAGGACGACCCGTTCGCCCTCGGCGTCGCGTCCGGCGACCCCTGGCCCGACGGCATGGTGCTGTGGACCCGGCTGGCGCCGCAGCCACTGGCTCCTGACGGTCTGGGCGGCATGCCGCCACGCCGGGTGGACGTCGTCTGGGAGGTGGCGGCCGACGAGCGGTTCCGCCGGGTCGTCCGGCGGGGCAGCACCGCCGCCGTCCCCGAGCTCGCGCATTCCGTGCACGTCGAGGTGCACGGCCTTCGGCCGGCGACCGAGTACTTCTACCGGTTCCGGGTGCGCGGCGCGCAGAGCGCGGTGGGCCGGACCAGGACCGCGCCGGCACCGCACGCCGCGCCCGGGGAGCTGAGGTTCGCCTTCGCCTCCTGCCAGGCGTGGTTCGAGGGCCACTACACGGCGTACCGGCACCTGGCCGAGGAGGACGTCGACGTGGTGTTCCACCTCGGCGACTACATCTACGAGAACCCCATCGACGCGAACGGGGGCGTGCGGCAGACGCCGCTGGCCGCCGAACTCCGGGCGGAACCGTACGACCTCACGCAGTACCGCAACCGGCACGCCCTGCACCGCTACGACCCGGACATCATCGCCGCCCACCAGGCACACCCCTGGGCGCTCATCTGGGACGACCACGAGATCGACGACAACTGGGTCGGCGACCACGGCAAGGATCCAGGAAGCGACCCGGAGGCGTTCCGGCGGCGGAAGGCCGCCGCGTTCCAGGCGTTCTACGAGCACCTGCCGCTGCGCCTTCCCAACCGGCCGGCCGGGGCGCGGGCCCGCCTCTACCGCAGCCTGGGCTACGGCCAACTCGCCACGTTCCACCTGCTGGACACCCGGCAGTACCGCGACGACCAGGCGTGCGGGGACGTGACCAGCGACTGCGCGGAGCGGCTCGCTCCCGGACGCACGGTCCTCGGCTCCGAACAGGAGGAGTGGCTGTTCAGCGGCCTGGGCCGGTCGACGACGGTCTGGAACATCATCCCCCAACAGGTGCCGGTCGCCCAGGTCGACACCGTCCCCGGCGACGGGCGGGCGTTCGTCATGGACTTCTGGGACGGCTACGTGCCCGCCCGCGACCGGCTGTTCGCCGAGCTCGTGGAGCGGAACGTGAGCAACCCCGTCGTGCTGACCGGAGACATGCACCGGCACCTGGCGGCCGACCTGAAGCGGGACTTCGACGATCCCGACTCGCCCACCGTGGGCGTGGAGTTCGTGGGCACCTCGATCTCCACCAAGATGGACGGGATGGATCTCGATCCGGGCGGCCAGAACCTGCTCGACGCCAACGAGCACATCCGGTTCACCAACTACCAGCGCGGCTACGTCCGGTGCACGCTGACCCCGGACGCCTGCCGGGCCGACTTCCGGGTGCTGCCCTACGTGACCCGACCCGGCGCGCCGGTGAGCACCCGGACCAGCTTCGTCACCGAGGCCGGCAACCCCGGTCTGCAGCCGGGCTGACCCGGTTCCTGGAAGATCCCGCCATGCACCGTCAACCCCCGCGCGCCGAATCGCGCACCTTCACGATCGACCGGGTTCAGGGCGGGCATCTCGACGAAGGCCCCGAGTACGCCACCTTCCGCAGCCGCGGGACGGACGACTGGCTGCTGATCCACACCATGGCCGGCTCGGGGCAGGTGACGGGAGCCGGCGGGGCGCTGCGCACCGCGGTCGGCGACGCGGTGTTGCTGCGGCCCAGGAGCCTGCACGACTACGCGACGGGGCCCGGGGAGACGGGCTGGGAGATCGTGTTCTCGCATTTCCACCCGCGCCCGGACTGGTTGCCCCTGCTGGAGTGGCCCCAACCCGTCTCCGGGGTCGGCCGGATCCGCACCCAGGGGGAGGTGCACCGGCGCGTCGTCGCGACGCTGCTGCGCTCGGCCCGGGTCCGCGCGGGCGGGCTGCGGCAGGCCGTCGCCTTCGCGCTGAACTCCCTGGAGGAGGCGCTGCTGTGGTGCGACACCCAGAACCCCCTGACCGCCCATATGGACGAGCGGCTGCTGCGCGTCATCGACCATGTCGACGCCCACCTTTCCGAGCCGCTGACCGTGGAGCGACTGGCGGCGCGTGTGCATCTCTCCCCGTCGCGGCTGAGCCGGCTGTTCGCCGAGCACCTCGGGACCAGCCCGCAGCGCTACGTCGAGCGGCAGCGGATGACCCGCGCCAAACAGCTGCTGGACCTCACCGACCGCCCGGTGGCGGCCATCGCGCGCGAACTCGGCTGGCGCGACCCGCTGTACTTCTCGCAGCGGTTCCGGCACCTCACCGGCCAGAGCCCCACGGCGTACCGGCAGCGCGGCTGACCCGCCCGACGCGTGCCGCGCACGCCTGCTGCCGTGGCCCTACCTGACGCGGGAGCTCAGGGCCTGTTCCAGAGCCGCTCCGCTTCGGAAGTGGAGGGCGGTCCAGCCCGCGGCGCGTGCCGCGTCGGTGTTGGCCGCGCTGTCGTCGATGAAGAGGATGTCGTCGGGGCGGGCGCCCAGGTGTCTCTCGGCGGCGTCGAACGCGGCCGGGTCGGGCTTCCGGTGCCCGAGGTGGTGGCTGAACAGGAGATGGTCGAAGCCCTCGAACATAGCGGGGTACAGCCGCGGCAGCGCCTCCTGCTCCAGTGGGCCGTTGTTGGTGAACAACGCCAACGACCGGGAACCACGGTGGCGTTCCAGCGTCTCCCGGACGGCGTGGTCGGGCCGGAAGGCGCTGCACCAGGCGGCGTCGAGATCGTCGTCGCCGCCGGTGAAGCCGGTGACGGCCCGGATATGCTCCCGGATCTCCGCCGCGTGCGGGTATCTGCCCGAATCGCAGTCTGCGCTGAACCCGGACCGCCACAGCAACACGTCGATGCGGTCACTGGGCAGCGCGAAGACCTCGGTCAGGTGTCGCAGGCGACGGGCGTGGTCGAAGGGGAACAGGACGCCGCCGAGATCGACGACCAGGTGTCGGGGGCTCATGCGCGCACCTCGCTCGCCGCGGCCCGGATCTCGTCGAGCAGGACGGTGAGATCGTCCTCGGTGGTGCCCGGGTGGAGGACGCAGGTGCGCAGGGCGGCAGTGCCGGAGAGCCGCGTGCCGGTGAGGAAGGCGCGCCCGCGGCGCCGCACGACGGCCGGAATGGCCTCGTTCAGTGCTTCCGCGTGGTCGGCGTCGAGGGTCGGTGGCCGGTGGCGGAATGCCGTGATGGAGGTGACGACCGGGGCGAGCAACTCGAAATCGTCGGAGGCCTCGATCAGCTCGGCGAGCGTGCGCGCGAGCCCGGTGGTGTGCTGCACCAGGCGAACGATGCCGTCCCGTCCGAGGTGGGCGATCGTGGCCCATACGCGCAGTGCGCGGAACGGTCGGGTCTGTTCGGTGCCGTACTCGGAGAACCAGCCGAGCTCATCGGCGTCCTCGTCGCGCAGGTAGGGCGGGACCAGGCTGAAGGCGTCGCGCGGGCCGGCCGGTTCCCGGAAGAGGACGCAGCCGGCGTCGACGGGGACGCCGAGCCATTTGTGCGGGTCAAGGGCCAGCGAGTCCGCCCGGGCCAGCCCGGCGTAGTGGGGGGCGGCGTCCTCGGCGAGGACGCCGAGCGCGCCGTAGGCGCCGTCGATGTGGAACCACAGCCCGTGCTCGCGGGCGATCGCGGCGATGTCGTCCAGGGGATCGACGGCGCCGGTGTTGACCGTTCCCGCGCTGGCGGCGACGAGGAACGGCCGCACCCCGGCTCGCCGGTCGGCCCGGACCATTCGCCGCAGTTCGCCGGTGTCCATGCGGAACGCCGCGTCGACCGGGACGGTGCGGAGGTACCGGGTGCCCAGGCCGAGGAGTTCGGCCGCCTTGCGCAGGCAGCTGTGCGCCTCGGCGGACGCGTAGAGCGCCAGCGGGCGCTGCCCGTACAGGCCGGTCTCGCGCACGTCGTGGCCCTCGTCGCGGAACGCCCGCTGGCGGGCGGTGGCCAGGGCCACGACGGTGGCCATGGAGGCTCCGCTGGTCAGCAGCCCGGCGCCCGGTCGGTGCGGGAACCCCGCGAGCTCCGCGAGCCACCGCACGGCGGTGCGTTCCAGCAGAACGCCACTGTGCTCGCCGCCCGCGCAGCTGGGGTTCATGGCGGCGGCCAGGGGCGCCACCAGAACACCGGCGGGCGAGGGCGGGGAGTTGACCCAGCCGAAGAACCGGGGATGCCCGTTGCCCATCGGATACGGCAGGATCCGGTCGCGCACCTCGTCCAGCAGGTCCGCCAGCGGGCGGCCGCCGGCGGGCAGCGGCTGCCGGGTGAGCCATGTGCGGTCCCCCTCGGGCACCGGCCGCCACACCGGTCCTCCGGCCACTCCCGCCAGATGCTCGGCCGCCAGATCCGCCGCCGACCTGGCCGCTCGCCGCAGATCATGCATCGTGCCCTCCCGACCCGCGGTGGAGCTTCCCGCGGTGGAGCTGGGAGTCGGCTGCCGGGGCGAGCGCCATGGCCAGGTAGTAGACACAGTCGTCGGCGGACTCGTCGTCGGCGGACTCGTTGGCGGCGGACTCGTTGGCGAAGCCGTGCCGGCGGTTACCCGGGAAGTAGGCCGCGTCGCCGGCCCTGAGCCGGTGCGCCACACCGTCGATGGTCAGGCGCAGGCACCCCCGTTCCACCGCCACGTACTCGTGCGATCCCGGGGCGTGCGGGGAGAACTCCCCCGCGTCCACGCCCGGCCCCAGGGTGGTGCGCATGAACTCGAACTCGACGTCCGGCAGGACCGGGGAAAGGATCCGTCGCTCCCACCCCGCGGGGTCCCGGACCACCTGCTGCCGGTCACCGGCCAGCACCACGACGCCGGGGCGCACCGGTTCGTCCAGGAGTCGGGCGATCGAGGTGCCCAGTGCGGTCGCCAGGCGATCGAGGACCAGCACGCTCGGTGTCTTCGCGCCGCGTTCCACCTCGGACACCATGCTCCGACTCACGCCGCTGAGCTCGGCGAGCCGCTCCAGGCTGACGCCCCGAGCCCGTCGCTCGTCCCGGATCCTGGCTCCCAGCTCGAACATGGACAGGCCGCTGGACAACGCGTTGTCGGCACTCACACTCTCCACCATAGCGAAGGGTTTCCACTATCACGAAGGCCCCCCTTCACGAAGGTGATCCATCACGCCGAGACGAGCAGGCGGATGGCAAGTGCGGTGATCACGACGCTGGATGCCATGGCCGTGATGATCTGTCCGCGAGTGCCGGTCAGCAGTCGACCGAGCAACGTTCCACCACCGGCCAGCAGCAACTGCCAGCTGGCCGATGCCACGAAGGCGGCGAGCACGAAGACGGCCCGTTCCAGATGGTCCGGGGCCGCCGTGGTCTGGCTGCCCAGCACGAGCGCCGCGAAGTAGACCACGGTGATGGGGTTCATCATCGTGATCCCCAACAGCGCCAGATAGGCCCGTGCCGGGGTGAGGACGGCCTCATCGGTGCGGGTCGGCGTCTGTCGTGCGCGGTACTGGCTGATCGCCCTGGCACCGGTGTGGGCGGCCAGCGCGACGAGCACCAGCGCCGAGGCCCAGCGCAGCGGAACCGTGACCGGCTCGATGACATGGGCGAGCGTGGAACCGCCGAGGGTGGCGATCAGCGCATAGAGGCCGTCAGCGGTCGCAACACCCAGTGCCGCACACACGCCGACCTTCGGAGACGTCCGTGCCGTGAGGGCCACCAGATAGGCCGAGACCGCTCCGACCGGCATGGCGATGCCGTATCCGGCGAGGAGTCCCGCGACCAGGGCGGCGATCACGATCGAACGAGAATCGGCCTCCGCGGGTGGCCCGGCTGCTGCTGGACGCGCGCCGATCGGGCGGTGTCGTTCAGCGGCAGGAAGGCGGAGATCGTCGTCATGCGCAGATCCTGGGGGCAGCGCCGCTGCCCGGGCAACTCCTTTTCGGGGCTGGGTCATCCCGCCGATCCCGCTCCTGCTGTTCCTCCGGCTCTGGCCGCTCTGGCGGCTCTGGCGACTTGACATGATCAGCGGTGGCCTGAAGGGATAACCCGATGGATAAACCGTCCGACGACGACCCGAAGCTGCTGGACTACAACGCCTGGCTGTTCTGGCAGCGCGCCGACGAGACCCAACGGCAACGGCAGCTGGAGCGGCAGGAGGCCCTGCTGCGCACCTGCGAGGGCGCGATCGGCCCGCGCACGTTCGTCTCGGAGCTGGCCATGGTCAGCCCCACCCGCCTGCGCCTCGGCGCCGACTCCTACGTGGCGGCGCATGCCTATGTGACCGGCACCCTGGAGGCCGGGGACGACTGCACGATCAACGCCTTCACCGTGGTGCGCGGCACCGTCGGCCTGGGCAACGGCGTGCGGGTGGGGGCGCACACGTCCCTCCTCGGCTTCAACCACTCGATGGATCCCGACCGCCCCGTCTTCCGGCAGCCCAGCACCGAACGCGGCATCACGATCGGCGACGACGTGTGGATCGGCTCCCATGTGGTGATCACCGACGGCGTGACCGTCGGCGCCCACGCGGTGGTCGGCGCCGGTTCGGTGGTCACCAGGGACGTGCCGGAGTGGGCCGTGGTCGGCGGCAACCCGGCGCGCGTGCTGCGCGACCGGCGCGAGCCCCGCCCCGCCCGCCGGGGCGACCGGCGGCTGGCCGCCGCCCGCCGCCTGGCCGAACTGTCCGGCCGCGCCACCCAACAGGCCGACGCACTGCTGGCCCGCTGCTGGGAGCCCGAGGCCGCCGCCCCCGACGGCACCCCCACCGGCCGTTATGTCGACGCACCCGGGGCCGCACCGACGCTGCGCGCCCACGCCGACGCCGTGGAGATCTCCTTCCTGGTGCGCGGCGCCGCCCCGGCGCAACTCCCGGCGGACGAGCACGTCCGGCGCCTGCGCCAGAACCAGGACCCGCGCACCGGGCTGACGCCGCTGCTCGGCCCGGACGGCCGGCACGGCCCCACCCCGACCGGGTACGGGCAGTCCGACACCCACTACCACGTCCTGAGCCTCGGCTATGCCCTGGACCTGCTCGGCTCCCGGCTCGCCCACCCGGTGCGCGCCGTGGCGGAACTGACCGCCGAGGATCTGGCGAGCACGCTGGACGCGCAGCCGTGGCGGGATCACGGGTGGGCGGCGGGCGCCGGCGTGGACACTCTGGGCACCGCGTTGCTGTGGAACCTCCGGCACGATCCCGAGCCCTCACCGGCAGCGCGGGCGCGGCTCGACGCCTTCTTCGGCTGGCTGGTCACCCACTGCCGTCCCGGCGACGGAATGTGGACGGGACCGCGGCCGCAGGACGGCCTGCTCCAGGCCGTGAACGGCTACTACCGGGCGACCCGCGGCTCGTTCGCCCAGTTCGGCGTGCCCGTCCCGCATCCCGAACGGGCCGTCGACACGCTGCTGGAGCACGCCGCCGACGAACGCCACTTCGGCCCGGGACGCACCACCGCCTGCAACGTGCTGGACGTGGCCCATCCGTTGTGGCTGACCCGCCGCCAGACCTCCCACCGCAGGGCGGAGGCCGAGGAGTGGGCGTTCGCGCAGCTCGACCTCGTCGCCGAACAGTGGGTGGACGGCGAGGGCTTCCCCTTCGCCTTCCCGCCGCTGAGCGGCCCCGCCGCCGCGGCGCACCGGCCAGGACTCCAGGGCACCGAGATGTGGCTGGCCACCCTGTGGTACGTCGCCGACCTGCTGGGCGTCGCCGAGTCGCTGGGCTACCGCCCCCGCGGCGTCCACCGCCCCGAAGCCGCGGTGAGCCTGCACCCCTGACGCCAGCGATCGCCGCCCCGTCATCGCCCGATCACCGTCCAGTCGATGTCCAGTCCCGCTGCCTAGCGTGTGGACGCCATACAGGCACACGCTCACCGGGAGAGGGATACCGATGAAGACAAGGACCAGGAAGACGATGGCGGCGACGGCCGCGACGCTGTCCGCCGTGGCGGCACTCACCGTGGCGACCCCGAATACCAGTTCGGCCGCCGCGCCCCCCAGCCAGCGCGCGTACGCGACCAGCTGCGACGGCACGCTCATGGCGATGTTCACCACGGACAGACCCGAGGTCATGGACTGGGTCAGACTCGTCACCGGGCTCAGCGGGGACACCGCCCTCGTCGGAATCGACTTCCGGGTGCAGGACGGTCTCCTGTACGGCATCGGAAACAAGGGCGGCGTCTACACGATCACCACCCCGCCGACCACCCCCGACGTGGTGGTCACCAAGGTCTCCCAGCTGACCGTCGCGCTGTACGGCACGAACTTCGGGGTGGACTTCAACCCCGCCGCCGACCGGCTCCGGGTGATCAGCGACAACGGCCAGAACCTGCGCCACAACCTGGCCGACGACACCACGACCGAGGACAGCACGCTGACCACCCCGCCGCTCACCGCGCCAACCCGGGGCGTCACCGCCGCCGCCTACACGAACAACGACCTGGACCCGGCCTCGGCGGCCACCCTGTTCGACCTCGACACGACGCTGGACCAGGGCGTCGTCCAGTCGCCGGCCAACAACGGGACGCTGGCCGCGACCGGCGCGCTCGGCGTGGACGCCGGCCCCAACGCGGGCTTCGACATCTACACCGACCTGGTCGGCGGCAAGACCGACTCGGTGACGGGCTTCGCCGCGCTCGGGCCGGCGGGCGCCACGGCGACGACGTTCTACACCGTCAACCTGTTCACCGGCGCCACGACCAAGGTGGGCCAGTTCCCGCTGCCCATCTGCGACGTGGCCGTCGCGCTCGACGCCAGCTGAGCGCTCCACCCGCGGGGACCCCACGGGGGACCCTGAGCCCGCCCGGACCTGCCCCGGGCGGGCTTCCGGCGCGTCGGCCGATGTTCAGCGGAGCGCCTTGACCATCCCGCGTTCGCTGGTCACCCCGTCGGACAGCAGGTCGCCGCGTTCCCCCGTGACGACGAACCCGGTACGCCGGTACAACGCGACGGCCGGCTCGTTGTCCGGGATCACCGCGAGCCGCAGCCGCGCGGCGCCGCCCGGACGCTACCGAAAGCGGGCGGATAATCACTTATCGTGATGCGGCGGCCAGACTGCCCACCAGAACGGGAGCCCGTCATGACCGAGCCTTCGCACCCCGACCCCGTGGCCGTACCGCCGGGCGTGGATCCGGACGTGCCGCACTCCGCGCGGTTCTGGGACGCGATCCTGGGCGGCCGTCACCATTTCGCCGCGGACCAGGCGGCGGCCGAGGTCTTCGAACGGGACCACCCCGTGGTGGGCGAGGCGGCCCGCGCCTCCCGCCGTTTCCTGGTCCGCGCCGTGCGCCATCTGGTGCTCGACCGCGGGATCCGCCAGATCCTCGACATCGGCCCCGGCCTGCCCACCGCCAACAACACCCACGAGATCGCCCAGAGCGCCGACCCCACCTGCCGGGTGGTCTACGTCGACAACGACCCGGTCGTGCTCGCCCACGCCCGCGGCCTCCTCAGCAGCACCCCCGAGGGCACCACCGACTGGATCCTCGCCGACGTCAGGGACCACGAGCGGGTCCACGACGAGTCCCAGCAGACCATCACCTACCGCCAGCCCGTCGCCGTGGTGATGCTCAGCATGCTCGGGCACCTGGACCCGGACGAGGCCGTGGAGGTGGTCGGCCGCTACACCGACCCCCTCGTCGAGGGCAGTTGTCTGGTGATGGGCGACGAGACAGACACCCCCGAGATGCGCCGGGCCGCGGACGCCTACGCCGCAACCGGCGCCGTGCCCTACCTCGTCCGCACCCGCGAACAGATCGCCGCCACCGCGACCGGCGGCATGCGCATCCAACCCCCGGGCGTCGTCCCGCTCGACCACTGGCCCGCCCCGGAGAAGGGCCGCAACCCCCCGGCCCACGTCGAGGGTTACGTCGCCGTCAAGCAGCCCTCGGCCGGCTGACCTCGCCCCCGGACGCACTGCCGAGGCCAGGTGTCACATTCCCGCCGCCGGAACCCTCCTTAACGACAAGACCGCCACGAGGGCGGGAGCGAACACGCTCTCGGGCCCACCGGCGGGGTCGCCCGTAGGAGAGGGGAAAGCAGTGAGGATCGTCATATTCGGGGCCAACGGACCGACCGGGCGGCTAGCCACCGCACAGGCGATCGCCGCCGGGCACCGCGTCACGGCCGTCACGCGCCGCCCCGAGGACTTCCCGCTGAGCGGTCCGCGACTGCGGGTGGTCGGCGCGGATGTGCTGGACCCCGCCGCCGTCGAAAGCGCCGTGGCCGGACAGGAGTCGGTGATCTCCGCGCTCGGGGTCCCCTACGGCCGGAGCCCCGTCACGGTGTACTCCGAGGGCATCACCCACATCACGCAGGCCATGACCAAGCACGGCGTCCGACGCCTGGTCTGCGTGACCTCGACCGTGCTCTTCGACGTGCCGGCGCCCGGCGAGGGCTTCCTCTTCCGCAAGGTGCTTGAGCCCTTCATCATGCGCACCATCGGGCGCACCGTGTACGACGACATGCGTCGGATGGAGGAGATCGTGCGCGAGAGCGACCACGCGTGGACCGTCATCCGTCCCGCCGGTCTCTTCGACACGGACGCCGTCAGCGACTACGACGTCGCCACGGAGCGCCTTCCCGGCCGGTTCACCTCGCGTGCCGATCTCGCCCACGCGCTGCTCGTCAGGGCGGCCGACGACCGGCACGAGCGCGCGTTTCTCGACGTGCGCACCAAGGAGGGCGTTCCGAGCATGTTCGACGTCATCCGGAAGGAGGCGTTCGGCGGCAAGGGATGAACCGACGCGCCGGGGGATGTCACACTCCTGCCTCCCCGCCCCTCTTCAGGAGTGAACGCCGGACAGGAGGGTGATTCATGACAGCCACACGGCACGGCGTCCCGGCGGCGGGCGACGCAGGACCGGCGGGAGGCGACGCGTCGGGACCGGCGCACGCCGCGACGGACCTCTTCGTCGACCACCGCGAGCTGCTGTTCTCGGTCGTCTACAACATCCTCGGCAGCGTCGCCGACACCGAGGACGTGCTCCAGGAGACCTGGCTGTCCTGGTCCGGCAGGAACCGTCGGGCGCCGCTGGCCGGGATCGACAACCCCGTCGCCTATCTCGTACGCGTCGCGGTGAACCACGCGCTCGCCCGGCGGGCCGCCATCGCCCACCGGCGCGAGACGTACGTCGGTCCCTGGCTGCCCGAACCGCTGCTCACCGACCACGCCACCGAGCCCACCCCGGACACCGCCGACCAGGCGGTACGGACGGACTCGGTCTCCATGGCGATGCTGGTGGTCCTGGAAACGCTCACGCCCCTGGAACGTGCCGTGTTCGTCCTGCACGAGGTGTTCGGCTATCCCCACACCCAGATCGCCGGCATGCTCGACCGCAGCGCCGCCGCCGTGCGCCAACTGGCCCACCGGGCCCGCGCCCATGTGCACGCCCGCCGTCCCCGTTACCGGATCCACCCGCGGGTCCGTCGGCAGGCGACCGAACGGTTCGTGGCGGCGGCACTCGGCGGCGACATCACCGACCTGATGGAGATCCTCGCCCCGGACGTCACGGTCTGGATCGACGGCGGAGGCACCCCGCCGGCCACCGGGCTGCGCCCCGTGCACGGCCGGGACAAGGCCGCCCGCATGCTGGCCGGCTACGCGACCCGGCGCACCGAGGGTCGGGACATCCGCTACCAGAGCGTCAACGGCGACGACGCCGCGGTGCTGTTCACGGGCGACTCCCCCTACGCCGTGATGGTCATGGACCTCACACCGGAGGGGGACCAGGTGTGCGGTGTCTACATCATCACCAACCCCGAGAAGCTCGCTCACCTACGACCCGACGGGGCGAACGACGCGTAGCGGAAGGGCGGCGGCGGTGCCCCCTATTCGTCCAGGTCCGCCCGGTCGGCGGCGGCGAGCACGCGGCTCGTCTCGGCGGCGGAGAGCAGGCCCGCCTCGCGCCACGCGTCCGTCGCGGCCCGCACGGCGTCGTCGAAACGCGCGCGGTCCGCGAAGGGCGCCCCTCGCCACAGATGGTCGAGGAAGGTGTCGCCGTTCGCCGCGGCCCGGTTGGGCACCTCCGAGGTGGCGCCGCGGAACTCGATCACGGGCTCCGCTCGCCTGAAGTACGCGTGGTAGGCGTGATCGTCGGCCACGTGGAAGGGCGCCAGGGTCAGCCCGTGGGTGGTGAAGTACCCGGGTTCGGCGGCGGGCCGCACCGCGTCGCCGAGATCCCCGCGCAGCGTGAAGTCCCGGTAGAAGGAGAACGCGGGGAGCGCCGACGCCGCGTCGCGGACGACCAGCAGGCTCGGGCCGTGGCAGAGGGCCTGCACGCCCGGATCGTCGGCGGCGGCCTCCACCCGGAGCCCGAACGGCATGGACACGCTGATCACGTCGCCGTCCGACCAGTCCCGACCGATGGTGACGTAGCCGTCGGGCTCGGCAGAGCCGGGGTGCGGGGTGCCGTTGACCTCGACGGCGAACCCCTCGGCGGCCCAGGAGGGCACCCGCAGCCGGACGTCGAGTCGGCCGCCGCCCTCGACGGTCAGGGTGCTCCGTCCCTCCGCGGGCAGCGCGCTGCGCTGGGTGATCCGCAGGTCCCGCTCGGTCCAGTCCAGCGTCGCGGAGACGTAGAGGTTGACGTACAGGGCGCCGTCGTCGGCGGACCTGAAGAACACCGACTCCTGGTACTTGGTGTGGTTCTCCATGCCGGTGCCGCCGCAGCAGGTCCCCGTGTTCCCGAATCCGCGCTCGCTGCCGGGGCCCTGGCCGATGAAGTAGGTGACCAACGGGTCCCGGGTGCTGTGCGCGTCCTTCCGCGAGCCGAGGATCTGGTTGAACAGGCCACGCTCGCAGTAGTCCATGTACGCGGCGTCCGGCTCATGGAAGAACAGCGTCCGGCTGAGCTTGAGCATGTTGTACGTGGCGCAGGTCTCGGCGTTGTCCTCGCCCAACGTGGCGGCGATCGCCCCCCGCTCGACGAAGTCCTCGCCCTTGCCGGTGCCGCCGACGGCGTAGAGGCGCTCGGGGACCACCATGGCCCAGAAGTTCCGCGCTGCGGCGAGGTACAGCCCCTCGGCCGGGTCCTGGTCGTGGACCCGCGCGTAGCCCTGGAACTGCGGGATGTGCTGGTTGGCGTGGATGCCGGCGAGGGTGTCCCGGTCGGCGGCGCAGTCCGCCAGCAGTTGGGTGTTGTCGAAGCACCGCGCCGTCTCGAGGAACTCCGCGCGCCCGGTGAGGGCGTACAGGTCGGCCATCACCTCGTTCATCCCGCCGTACTCGCCGGCGATGTGCAACGACCACATCCGGTCGAGCTGCTCCCGCGGCAGCGCCGACAGCCTGCTGTGCGCCCACTCCGCCATACCCGTCACGATGCCGAGCGCCTGCTCGTTGCCCGCCAGCGTGTGGGCGTCGAGGAGCCCGCGCATGATCTTGTGGCAGGTGTAGTACGGCGCCCAGATCTCCGGATAGGGCGTGTACTCCTCCAGCAGGATGAACTGGTCCTCCGGATAGGCGGCCAGGTAGCCGGGGTGGCTCGGGCGGTCGGGCCCCTCGCGGGCGGCCAGCGCGTCCTGGCACTCGCCGAGCGCGCCGACCAGATAGTCGAGCCGGTCGCGGTGGTGGGTGTCGCCGCTGCCGGCGTAGGCCTGGGCGACCGCGGTCAGGAAGTGGCCCGCGAAATGGCCGCGCAGGTTGCCGTCGGCGGTTTCCCACCCGCCGGGCGGCTGGGCCCCGCGGGTGTCCAGACCGGCGTTCGCGCGGAACACGGACAGGATGCGGTCCGTCGGGTAGTCCGTGACGTACTCCAGCATCAGGTCCCGCTTGGCGCTGAACACCCCCTCCCCCAGCCGCACCTGATGGAGGCCGAACGGCCGCGCCACCCAGGTCGACGGCACCGGGATGCCCCCGGCCGCCGACGCGGAGCCGGCGCCGGAGCCGGCCGACGCCGAGGCACCGGACGCCGCGGCGGACGCGGGCGTGGCGGACGCCGGGGAACCGGAAAGCGAGGTCGTCAGGGAGGTCGCGGCGGTGCCGGCGGCAAGGCCGAGCACACGACGACGTGAGGGCAACTGCGGCATGGTGACGCTCCTTCTCGTTCTCGGCGACCCCCCGAACGAACTGAGAAGCTTCCCGAGCAGCCTAGGTTCGCCGCCGCGCGGGGGACAACCCCGCCGCAAGCGCTTTCTGCCAGAAGCCTTGACAGCCCGCGGCGCCCGCGGAGATGCTGCCACGCATTCAGAAAGCGCTTTCGAGATCATTCCCACCCCAGAGAATGAATCGATTCAAAGCAAACACGAACCGAAGGAGTACGGATGGGCAAGTCACACGCCCGCTCCCGGGCTCGGGGCGCGATCACGGTCACGGTCGCGCTGGCGGCCTGCGCCGCCGTGCTGGCCGGCCCCGCCCAGGCGGGCGCGCCCGCGGACGGCGGCGGCTCGGCGGGACACACGGTCCGGGACATGGAGCGTCTGGACCGCGCCCCGGTCGCGGTGCTGACGGAGGAGGGGGTGTTCGTCAGCTGGCGGCTGCTGGGGCTCGACCCGAAGAACACCGCGTTCCACGTCTACCGGGACGGCGAGCGCGTCACCCGCGTGCCGCTGCGGGACGTCACCAGCTTCACCGACCCGGACGGCACGGCGGACTCGGTGTACCAGGTGGTGGAGACGCGGGGCGGGCGGAACGCGGAGCGCACCGAGGAGTTCGGGGTGTGGTCGCAGCAGTACCACGAGATTCCCGTGAACCGGCCGGCCGGCGGCGTCACCCCGTCCGGGGAGGAGTACACCTACCACCTCAACGACGCCTCGGTCGGCGACCTGGACGGCGACGGCCGGTACGAGATCGTGCAGAAGTGGGACCCGAGCAACGCCCACGACAACTCCAACTCCGGCTACACCGGAAACGTCATCCTCGACGCGTACACCCTGGACGGCGAGCAGCTGTGGCGCATCGACCTGGGGCGGAACATCCGCGCGGGCGCCCACTACACCCAGTTCATGGTGTACGACCTGGACAGCGACGGCAGGTCCGAGGTGGTGCTGAAGACCGCCGACGGCACGGTGGACGGGTCAGGCGAGGTGATCGGCGATCCCGACGCGGACTACCGGAACTCCTCGGGCCGCGTGCTGGAGGGCCCCGAGTACCTGACCGTCTTCGACGGTGAGACGGGTGCGGCGGTCGACACAGTGGACTACGTGCCGGGGCGCGGCGACGTCTGCTCGTGGGGCGACTGCTCCGGAAACAGGTCCGACCGGTTCCTGGCCGGGGTGGCCTATCTGGACGGCGAGCACCCCTCCGTGGTCTTCGCACGCGGCTACTACACCCGGTCGACGCTGGTGGCGTACGACTTCGACGGCGAACGGCTGCGGCAGCGCTGGGCGTTCGACTCCGACGAACAGGGCGAGGAGTACGAGGGCCAGGGCAACCACAACCTGTCGGTGGCGGACGTGGACGCCGACGGCCGGGACGAGATCCTCTACGGGTCGATGGCGATCGACGACGACGGCTCGGTGCTGTACAACACCGGGCTCGGGCACGGCGACGCGATGCACCTGAGTGATCTGGATCCCTCCCGCCCCGGCCTGGAGGTCTTCGCCGTCCACGAGAGCATGTCGGCCTCGGGCAACCGGGGCGGGACGTTCCGCGACGCGGACACCGGCGAGGTGCTGTGGTCGATGCCCGCCTCGCGCGACATCGGCCGGGGCGCGGCCGGCGACATCGACCCGACCCACCCGGGCGCCGAATCGTGGGCGGTGACGGCGACCGGCGCGTGGAACTCCCGGGAGGGCGAACTGCGGGCGGCCGACGGCACCCTGATCGGCACGTCGATCCCGCCGGCGAACTTCATGGTCTGGTGGGACGGCGACCCGCTGCGGGAGATCTTCGACCACGAGTTCGACGAGGTGGTGTACCCACGCGGCGGCTCCCCGTACGTCGCGAAATGGGACTGGGAGACCGGGCAGCAGGAGGTCGTGCTGGCACCCGAGGACGTCTACAGCAACAACGGCACGAAGGGCAACCCGACGCTCCAGGCCGACCTGTACGGCGACTGGCGTGAGGAGTTGATCCTTCCCACCACCGACGACGAGGCACTGCGGATCTTCACGACCACCGCGGAGACCGACCTGCGGCTGCCGACGCTGATGCACGACCCGGTGTACCGGCTGGGCGTGGCGTGGCAGAACGTGGCGTACAACCAGCCGCCGCACACCAGCTACTTCCTGGGTGACGGCATGGACCAGCCGGCGCGGCCGGCGATCCGCTACGTGGGCCGGTAGCCGGTCGAACCGCCCGGCCTACCCGGGGCGGCGCGTTCGGCGGAGAAGGTCGATCCGCCGGACGCGCCGGCCCCTCGTCCCGGCGTCGTCTTGTCAGGTTCACAAAGTGTCTGCTAGACGTGTGCACGGAGTCGTTTGGGGACGACGTCAACGGGGACGACGGGGGCAGTTCATCATGTCAAGGCGTATGAGCCTGGCGCTTTTCAGCGTGTTCGTGTTCGTGGTCTGCGCGTTCGGGGCGGTGGAGGCGAAGGGCACCGCGCCCTGGTCCGAGGCCGCGGCGTGCACGCCCACCGGGCCACAGGTGAGCCGCACCGTCGAGACCGGCAGCTTCCCGGTACACGACTCGACGTCGGCGCCCGAGAAGCACACCATCGCCGCGCTGGAGGGCCTCCAGCTCTGCGAGGGCCGGCCGCACCGCTTCATCGGCGGCATCGTCGCCACGGTCTCGCAGAACATGCTGACGGGGACCGACGTCCGGTGCGTGCCGACGGACGGCGACGTCGGCACGCCGGAGGAACAAGCGGCGCGGCGCTCCGCGTACAGCACCCGCAACCACGGCGACCCGGCGAACGAGCCGGAGGCGATCGCGGTCCGGTGGCTGTTCGAACCGGACCGCGACGGCACGTACGACTGCGAGGTGCGCGGCTGGGGACAGACCAGGACGGGTGCGTCGGGCTCGATGTCCATCGCGCCGCACCAGAACACCGTGCTGTCGGTGACCGGCGTCGAGGACGGCGGGAAGGAGTGGGTGCAGGACGCGGACCGCTATCTCTGCAACGACCCCGACGCCCAGGACCCGCTCTGCGGGACCGCGACGTACGTGCTGCGGGACGGATTCCAGGCCGACGCCGCCGCGCGGAGCATCGACGTCTACGCCGGTGTGGAGGCGTCCATCTGCGCCGAGGGGTACAAGGACTGCACGGACACGACGGCCGGATTCGGCGACTTCGTCATCGGCACGGAGCTGAGCGTCACCCAACTGTCCAACGACGGCGGCACGGGACCCTGCGACGGGGCCGAGACCCACGTGAACGAGTTGACCACGCGCGTCCCCGGGGCCGGACAGCTCAACCACACCAAGATTCACAGCTACTTCGACGCCCCGATCCCGATCGTCGTCAACTCCGACTGCTCGCGCACCTTCGCGATCGACGTCCGGGCCGAGTACCTGACGGACGACCCGGACAACCCGAACCACGGCGGGCTCGTCGAGGGCCGCATCGCGAACGGCCTACCGACCGACCCGGAGGCCCTGAACCGCTACTACACGTCGGCCATGGCGACGAACAACTTCTGAGGCGGCCTCTGGGGCGGCGGGGCCGAAGGGACGTCTGTTCGGCCCTCCGGCCCCGCCCGGTCCGCCGTTGTCACCGGTCGTCGGAGCGGAGCAGCGTGGCGTTACCCGAGCCGAACGGGGCGTCTGGCTCGGGAACGTCGACCGGAGACGGAGCCGTCATGCGAGCGAACGACGAGAACACGACGGCCGAGCGGGACCGCCCGCCGCGGGCCGCCACGCACCAGCGGCGGAACCGCCGACGTTCGCCCCCTCTCCCATCTCCTCCCCCGTCCTCGCCGAAACCGGTCGCCTCACCCCGGACGTTGATCGTGGGGGGCGAGCACACCAGCAACCCGATCTGGCGGTTCCTGATCGACAACATGGCCCGACTCACGGCAGCCGGCGTGCGGACCTTCTCCCTGGAGAGCCTGCGCGACGACTCCCACCAGACGGACGTCGACCGGTACCTGTCCAGAGGGGAGATGCCGGAGGCGCTGGTCCGGTTCGTCGACAACTACGACCGCGTCCGCTCGCTGAACCCGGAGATACACGCGTTCCTGAACGCGGCGCGGCGAGCCCGCGTCCGGGTCATGGGTATCGACGGCCGGCCGGCGCGTTCTCGCACCGGGGTCGCGGGGGGTCCGCACCGCAGGGCGGCGACCATGACCACCTACGCCCACCAGGTCGTGACCCGGGACCGGGCCCGGCCGCTGGGCCGGGGCGAGGAGGACCCGGGCCGGTACATCATGGAGATCGGCGCCGGCCACGCCCTGGCTCACCACGCCCCCGACGGCACCCCGATCACGGCCGACGGCGCCACCATTCCCCCGGTCTTCCCCGGCCTCTCCGACCTGCTGAACGTCCCGGCCGTGGAGTTCACCGACGACAACACCACCCTCCGCCGCATCCGCCCCGCCACCCCCGAGCCCGTCGAGAACAGCAGCCCGGCAACGCCCCTGGCTCCCGCCCGGGTTCGGTCCGGGAGGAACGACGCGACGACGACACCCAGGGCGGCGCGTGACAGCAGGTCCCAGTCCCCGCCGTCGGTCCGTGTTACGCCGCGCCGCACGACCGCCCTGGTCGGACCATTTGCCGAGCGACTCACGGCCGTCCTGACCCGGCTGGCCCGGACCGCCCTGGCACGGGGTCAGCTTCTCCCGCACCCGCTTCACGGCGACTGTCATTCGGACACCGAAACGGGACTGCGCAAGAACGTGGCCACGGCGGATGCTGCCTGTCAGGTGCTCGAAGGCGCACCAAGCATCGAGCAATCCTGAAACGGGCAACTGTTCGCTCTGCGGTTTCGATCCTCCCGGCGGTGCCGATGTGCTGGCGCTGGACACCCACGGTGAACGTGCCCTTCTTCACGTCTCCCGTCTCGTCCACCACAAGCACCGCCTGATCGCCCCCAGGTGCCTGGACCACGTACTCCCGCATCCCGTGCGGAGTGGCATCCCCGGCCCATCAGGCCCTCGAACGCTTCCCGCCAGTGGCCGGGGCCTACGCTGTGACTTAAAGCCACCACGTGATCATCGCTGGTCTTCACACCACACGATGACCACTGGAGGCGCGCAGCCGCCCCCACGCGTACGCGAGAATGGTTGTGTGACCCACGTCCACATCGTCTATGCGCATCCCAGCGAGCAGAGCTTCACGCGTGAGGTTCTCGATGCGTTCATGGGCGGGCTCGACGCCGCCGGCCACACGCGCACGGTCTCGGATCTCTACACGATGAAGTTTCGCTCGGAACTGACTCTCGAGGAGTACGAGCGCGAATCGGGCCGCCGGGCCGCTGCCCGCGTTCCCGACGACGTCGCCGCTGAACATGCCAAGCTTGCTGCCGCCGACGTGTGGGCGTTCCTCTACCCGGTGTGGTGGGCCGACTGCCCCGCCCGACTCAAGGGCTGGTTCGACCGTGTGTGGACGGTGGGGTTCGCCCACAAGCCCGCAGCCCTCCACCCGGCTCAGCAAGCATTGGTGCTGTGCACGGCTGGGTACACCATCGCCGAGCTCGACTCGTCAGGCTGTTACCAGGCGATGAAGACCACCATGCTCACCGACCGCATCGGTGAGCGAGCACAGTCGAGTGAGTTCATCGTGTTCGGCGGTTCCGTGCTGCGCAACGGCGAGAGCGGCGGCGACCTTGAGCGCTGGGCGGCCCTGAGAGCCGAGCACCTGGCACAGGCGGGCACGCTGGCGCGATCGATCTGAGGATCCGAGCCTCAGACTTGGCATGTACTCGCGGTTTCACCCCTGGTGATCTACCCATCGGGGATCGATCTGTCCAACTCGGCGGGCGGCAGTGTGCTGCCTGGCCTCCTACCGGTCCATGCGGACGCGTACGGCCTGGGCGGACCAGGTGAACGCCGGTGCCAGGCGTTCCGGGGCGGGCCAGCCGTTGATCACCGCGAGGAGCTGGACGTGCCGATCCCGGCGCGGGTCCCGCATCCTGTCCAGCCGGTTCAACAGGAGGTGGCGCAGCTCGGCGTCGTCTGGGCGGCCGAGAACGTGGGCGTGGTGGGCCGCCAGGGCCGCGACGATCGGACCGGCCTGGGGCGCGGCCGGGTCGATGCCCTCCGCCAGGGCGGGCCCGACGCGGTCACGGACGACCGCGGCGAGGTCGCGGCGCGGGGCCACGGTGTCGTGCTGTGCCCGTTCGGCCGCCTGGTCCTCGGTCATCCGCCGCATGCCGGCACGGAAGTCCGGGTCGAGGGCCAGTTCGGCCCACTCCACCCACGCCCGGACCTGCTCCGCCTCGGGGTTGTCGGGTAGCCCCGGCGTCATCGAGCGCCTGACCCCCGCGAACGCGGAGTCGGCATCGAGACCGCCGAAGGCGGCGTCGAGGAAGTCCCCGATCAGACGCTGGCGTTCTTCCTCGGAGAGCTGGGCCAGCTGGTGCATGAGATCCGTCTCCTCAGCAGTGAGTCCGCGCTCGGCCACCGCCGTCAGCACCGCGTGCCGCAGGCGCAGGACGCGCACCTGCACGGCCAGGGCCCCGGCGTGCGTCGCGGCGACCTCGGGAAGCGAGAGCTCCCGCTCCACGACCCTGCGGATCGTGGGCAGGTCCAACCCCAGATCGCGCAGAGTCCGGACCAGGTTCAGGCGTGCGACGGCGTCGATGGTGTAGAGCCGATAGCCGGCCGGGCTGCGGTCCGTCGGCGCCACGATCCCCTGATCGGAGTAGAACCGGATGGCCTTGACCGTCAGACCGGTCCGCCGTGCCACTTCGCCGATCGAGTAGAGCGTGTCGCCGTCCATGCCCCCAGCTTGGCGTCTCCTGTTACGGGAGACTCAAGCCCTCTCGTCGCGAGCCTTCGCGAGCAGGAGATCGTCCGGTCGGTCGGGGCCGCCGAGGAGGGCGGTGAACTCGTGGTGTCCGCTCTCCACCGCCACGGGGTCACGCCCCGGCAGTTCCACGACGCCGTCGGCGCCCGTCGGCACGACGACGGTGACCCGCAGCTCGTCCCCGTGGACCCGCCACGCGATGGACGTGAGCCCGTAAGGCGTCTCGTTGCGGACGGCCGGGAGGTCGCGCCCATGCTGGCGTCACGGCCGCCGGAGCGTCGCCCGAACGCCATCTTCGCGGTCAACGACCTGATCGCCCTCGGCCTGCTCCAGGAACTCGCGCTCGGACACGGCATCCGGGTGCCCGAGGACATCGCCGTCATCGGGTACGACGACGTCGAGTGCGGCGAATCGTCGCTGATTCCCCTGAGTTCGATCCGCGTGCCCCATGAGGGGTTCGGTCACGCCGCGGTGGACCTGCTGGTGAACGAGATGAGCGAGCACCTGGAGGACGTGTCGCGTCAGACGGTCTTTCAGCCGGAGCTGGTGGTCCGCGCCTCCACGGTCGGACACTCCCCGCGCACCTGACACGGGCCGCGCGGTCAGTGAGGAAGCCGCGCGGTCAGTGGGGAACGGTCAGTGGGGAGCGTGGCCTCGCGGCCGGCAGCGTCCGAGTTCGGGGGCGAGCTCTCCGGTGACCAGTTCCCGTGCGACCAGGCGTCCGACGGTGGGAGCCAGCGTCACGGCCGAGTGCATGACGGCCACGTGGACGGACCCGTCCACGTGGCCGTCCAGGGTCAGGCGCCCCACGATCGGCCCGGCACTGGGCATCGGTCGCCAGCCCACCCGGTGCCCGAGCAGACGGACGGGTTCGGCGTCGCCGAAGGCCTCCCGCAGACGCACCACGGTGCGGAGCGCGTGCGCTCGCAGCTCCGCCTCCGCGAGCCCGTCCCGATAGGGGGCCGTCATCACGACATGACCGTCGCGCATCTCCCGCGCCTCGAACTCCGGGGTGGCGAGGATGGTTTTGACCATCCCCGGGGGCGTGGCCAAGCGCAGCGAGAGGGCCGGCGAAGCCGTCGTCGGCAGCCGCACCCCGTGCGGCTCGCACAGCGCGTTGACGTCGGCGCCGTTGGCGAGCAGCACCGTGGAGCCCGGGTGGTGTCCGGTCGAGGCGACCACTCCGGTGACGCGGCCGCCCGCGGTGCTGAGGGCGGTGACCTCGGAGCCGTACACCACCCGCGCCCCGAGCCCGCGGGCCGCGTCCACCAGCGCCTCCGTCATCCGGCACGGATCGACGCCGCCGTCGGTCGGCGTGTACACGGCCCGCTCGGGGGGCGTGCGGAGCCGCGGTTCGAGCTCCGCGATCTCCCGCCGGCCCACCTGGTACTGGCCGTCCCCGAGCCGCACCGACGTGTCGGTCCACGCCAGCGAGCCCGTCCAACGCACCTCCACCCCGGGCACCTCGGCGGCGAGCCGTCGGTGGTCCGCCAGCACGGACCCGCGCAGGTCCTCGGCCCCACCCGGCCAGTGGCCGCTGTGGCCGCCGATCCAGGCGAAGGAGGCGCCGGTGACGCCGCCGGCGGGTGCCGACCCCCGGTCGACCAGCGTCACCGCCGCGCCCTCGCGCGCCAGATGGTAGGCCGCCGAGGCCCCGACGATGCCCGCCCCGACCACGACGACGTCCGCCATCCGACCGCACCTCCCACTCATCAGGACCCCGCCCGCGCGAGGAACGTCGCGACGGTGCGGGTGAAGTGACCGGCGTCGTCGAGCCACGGGAAATGGCCGGCGCCAGGCTGGACGGCCACCTCGGCCCCGGGTATCAGCTCCGCGATCTCGGCGGCGATCCGGGGCAGCGGACCGCTGTCCCGCTCGCCCGCGAGCACCAGCACCTGGGCGTCCAGTGCGGCGAGGGCGGCCCGGGTCGCGGCCGGGGCGAAGGCGCCAGCGGACGCGTAGACCTCCCCTGCCGCCTCGTTGGTCTGCGCGGCGTCCGTCGCGGCATGGGCCTTGGCGGCCGCGTCCCACCTGCCGTAGAAGAGCGGGGCCGCGGTGTCGTAGTCGGCGTCGGTCGCGCTGCCCGCCAGGATCCGCTCGTAGGCGTCGCACGCGGCGCCGTACCACGGTTCGGCCGCCCGGGTGGTGGCCGCCTCGCGGCGGTGCTCGGGGGTGAAGTCGACGCCGAGCGCGCGGGCACGCGCGGTGACGAGGGTAAGGCTGCGGACGCGCCGAGGGTGGCGGGCCGCGTGGAGGAGGGCGAGGTCCCCGGCCGCCGAATGCGCGAGGATGTCGACGCGGTCCAGGCCGAGATGGGCGCGGAGGGCCTCGACGTCGCCCACCTGCCGGTCGCAGCGGTAGCTGCCCGGGGCGGCGGGGACCCCGGAGTCGCCGGTGCCGCGCAGGTCGAGCAGGACCATGCCGCGATGCCGCGACAGCCCGCCGAGGTCACCGAGGTAGGCGGAGGCCCGCATGGGGCCGCCGGGCAGGCAGACCAACGGCTTGCCCTCTCCCACGACGTGGTAGGCGAGTCGGGTGCCGTCGGGAGCGGCGAACGAGGGCATGGCGTCATCCTCACGAGGGCACGATGTTCCCGGCAAACGGTTTTACGGACGGCCGGACGCGTGCCAGGCGGCAGGCCGGGTGCACCGGAAGAAGGCCGGGATGAGCGCTCCGAAGCGGGTGGACTTCGACCGGCGGCTGCACGCCGTCTACGCGGAGGGGCGGGCGCTGCCCGCCGAGTCCATGGCGGCGTGGATGCGGGTGTTCGCCCGGCACGCGCCCTGCCGGCCGGCGGCCGTGCTGGATCTGGGTTCGGGCACCGGACGGTTCAGCCCGTCGTTGGCGGAGGCCTTCGGCGGACCGGTGTACGGCGTCGAGCCGTCCGACCGCATGCGCGCCGTCGCCGAGGAGTCGGCCGCCCATCCGCGCGTGGACTACCGCCGGGGCAGCGCCGAGGACATCCCGCTGCCCGACGGCTGCTGCGACCTGGCGCTGCTGTTCCTCGTCCTGCACCACGTGCGGGACCGGCCGGCGGCGGCCGAGGAGATCGCGCGGGTGCTCCGCCCGGCCGGCCGGCTGCTGATCCGCAGTTGCTTCGCCGACCGGATGCCGGACCTGCTCTGGCACCGGTACGTCCCGCGCACCCTGGAGATCGAGCGGGAAGTCTTCCCCACGCTGTCCGAGGTGCTGGACACCTTCGCCGTGGTCGGGCTGCGCCAGGTCGAGTTCGAACGCGTTCGGCAGCCGCTGACCCCCAGTCTGGCCGCCTACGCGGCCCGGCTCCGGCTGCGGGCGAGTTCCACCTTCGAGCATCTCACCGAGGCCGAGATCGACGCGGGTCTCGCCGCCCTGGACGCCGACGCGGCGGCCGAGACCACGCCGGCCCCGGTCGTCGAGGACTGCGACCTCCTGGTCCTCGCCCGCTGAGCGCCACGAGCACCGCGGGCACCACCCCTCATCGGATGCCGCCCTCCGCGAGGCCGGAGCGCCACCAACGCTGGAGCGGGATGAACAGCAGGACGAGCGGCAGGGTCGTCACGGCGGAGCCGACCACGATGAGGCGCGTGTACTCCGGGTTCTGACTGACCGCCGAGTTCCAGGTGAACAGGCCCTGGCCGACGCTGAACAGGTCGTTGTCGGTGAGCATCACCATCGGCAGGAAGAAGTTGTTCCAGATGCCGATGAACTGGATGAGGAAGATCGTCAGCGCGCCGGGGGCCATCAGCCGCAGGCCGACGGAGAAGAACGTCCTGACCTCGCCCGCGCCGTCGATCCGCGCGGCCTCCAGGAGTTCGCCGGGTATCGCGCCGGAGGAGTAGGCGCGGGCCAGGTAGACGCCGAACGGGTTCACCATGACGGGGATGAGGACGGACCACATGGTGTCCGTCATCTGGAGGTTCGACATCATCAGGTAGAGCGGGATGACGATGGCGGTATGCGGCACCAGCACGCCGGCGATCACCAGGGCGTACCACTTCTCCTTGCCGCGGAACGGGAACTTGTCGAAGACGTAGCCGGCCGCCACGGACAGCAGCGTGGCGACGAGGGCGCCGCCGATCGCGTAGACCGCCGTGTTCAGCATCCACCGCCCGAAACGACCGTCGTCCTCGGCGAACAGATCGCGGAGGTTGTCCAGGACGTGGAAACCGGCGGACGGCGAGAAGCCGTTGCCGCTGTACAGCTCGGGGAGGGTCTTGGTGACGGCGAACAGCAGCCAGGTCAGCGGGAGCAGCGTGTAGACGCCGGCGATGGCGCACAGGGTGGTGACCGCCGTGCGCCGCAGCCACCACGGCGCGCCTCCGCCGGCGCGGGCCCCGCGTCTGGACGGCCTGGCCGCGCCGCTCCCTTCGGGTTGCGCGGGCGGGCGTTCGGTGTCGAGGAGGTGCGTCATCGCAGTGCCCTTCCGCTGGCGAACTTGGTGACCGCGTAGGAGAGGACGCCGGCCAGGACGGCGATCAGCACGGAGACGGTGGCGGCGTAGTGGTAGTCGTTGCTGTTGAACGCGGAGGAGTAGGCGAGCATGTTGGGCGTCCAGGCGTTGGTGATGGGACTGTCGCCCGAGGTGCGCAGCAGCATCGGCTCGGTGTAGAGCTGCAGGGCGCCGATGATCGTGAAGAGCGTGGCCACCAGGATGGTGGGGAGTACCTGGGGCAGCTTGACGCTGAAGGCGATGCGGAACTCCCCCGCGCCGTCGATCCGGGCCGCGTCGATGGTGGTGCGCGGAACGGCCTGGAGGCCGACGAAGATCAGCACGACGTTGAAGCCGAGCGAGCCCCAGAGGGCGATGTTGACCAACGAGAACAGGGCGCCGTCGTTGAGGAAGTCGATATGCCAACCCAGCGCGTCGAGGCCGTCGATGACGGGGCTGAGACCCGGGGTGTAGAGGTACAGCCAGATGATGGCGGCGACCAGTCCAGGCACGATGTGCGGCAGGAAGAGCAGGGTCTGGAAGAAGCGCTTGCCGTGGACGAGCGCGGTGTCCAGCAGCAGGGCGAGCACCGCGGCGAGCGCGATCAGCAGCGGGACGTAGATGAGGCCGTAGAGCAGGACGCGGCCGACGCCGCTGAGGAACTCCTGATCCGTCAGCGCGCGGCTGTAGTTGTCGAACCACGTGAAGACGCGCTGCGGCCCGTCAAAGCCGATGCCGCTGAACTTCTCGCGGAAGAAGCTGAGGACGACGGCGTAGCCGAGCGGCACGATGTAGGCGAGGCCGAAGAGCAGCATGAACGGGCCGAGGAGGAGCAGTACGCCGTTGCGGCGCTGTCTGCTCATCGCTGTCCTGGGGGACGAGAGGATTGCCATGGCGGGTCCTGTGAGGTCGGGCGGCGCGAGTGGGGCGGCGCGAGTGGGGCGGCGCGAGTGGGGCGGCGCGCGGCCCGGTCCCGCCGGCGTGGACGGTTCAGCCGATGCGGAACGGGGGTCAGTCGCGGACGTCGAAGCCGCGCAGCCGTAGCTGGTCGATGGTGGCTTCCTGCCATCGGCCGAGGGCGGACTCCAGGCCGTTCGGCTGCCCGATGGAGGCGGCCATCTCGTCCGTGAGACTGGCGAACCCCTCGGTCATGTCCGGACCCCACTCCCAGGTGGGGGGCACGCTCTCCGCGGCGGCGCGGGCCACCTGCGGCAGGTCCATGCCCCGGACGTAGGGGTTGGCCGCCTCCAGTTCGGTCTGCCAGTCGTCGAAGAGCTGGTTGCTGGCCGGCATGGCCGCGCTGACGGGGGCGGCCGCCGCGACGGCCTCGGGCGAGGTGGCGGCCCAGCGGATGAACTCCATCGCCTCGTCCGGATGGTCGGCCCCCTCGGGCACGGCGAGGGTGGAGCCGCCGTAGTTGCCGGCGACGGCGCCGTCCCAGGTCGGCAGCGGCGCGACGCCCCAGGCGCCGGCGAGTTCGGGCACGAAACGGGAGAGGTTGCCCATCATCCAGGGCGCGGCGACGAGGGCGAGCGACCGGCCCTGCTGGATGTCGGCGATGTGCTTCTCCGCGAAGACCGGCTCGGCGTTGACCAGGCCGTCGACGATCATCCCGTCCCAGTAGCGCGCCACCTCCAGACTGGCGTCGTCGGTGCTGTCCACCTTCCAGGCGCCGGTGGAGGTGTCGAACCAGTCGGCCCCGGCCTGCCAGGCCAGGCCCGCGACCAGCCCGGCGTCGGTGTCGCCCAGGGTCGCGATCACGGCGTCCGGATTCTCGTCGTGCAGTCGTTCGGCGGACTCGCGGAACTCGGTCCAGGTGCTGGGCGGTTCGATGCCGTACTCCTCGAAGAGGTCGGCACGGTAGAGGAGCACCTGGGGCGCCATGTTGCTGGGCACGGCGTACACCTCGCCCCCGAGCGCCACCTGGTTCCACGCCCACTCGGGGAACTGGCCGCTGAGGTCCTCGACGGCGTAGGACGTGATCGGCTGGACGACGTTATGCGCCACGAAGGCCGGGACCTGGGGGTACTCGACGTTCACGACGTCGGGCGCCTTGCCCGCGCGGACCGCGTTGTACATCTTCGAGTAGCCTCCGGCGGTTCCGGCCGGGATCTGCTCGAAGACGACCTGCACGTCCTCGTGTGTGGCATTGAACCGGTCGACGATCTCCGCGGATCCCGACGTCCAGGACCAGAACGTCAGGGTCGTCACCCCGTCGTCCGCCCCCGATCCGGGCATCCCGCACGAGGCCAGCAGCGTGACTGCCGCGCCCGCGGCCAGCAACCCCCGAACGGTTCGGCTTCTGCGATGAAACACGGCGGCTCCTTGTCTGGCGTGCGCTACTGCACCTTGGCTCAGGAGTGTGCGCCAGTCAATACAAGTGCACGCTTTTATTCATGACTAGACATAGTTCCCCTACGATGCTCCAGAACTCTCTATGAGGAGACACGCGATGGCGGACATGCTCGTCTCACAACGGCAGGACCTGCTGCTTCGGGAGCTGCGCGCCTCCGGCGCGGTGCGGGTGCGGGACCTCGCCGCGCGGTTCGGAGTCTCCGCCGGCACGATCAGGCGGGATCTGAACGAACTCGCCGTCACGGGCGCGCTGATCAAGGTGCGCGGCGGCGCGCTGCTGCCGGGGGCGCCGGCGGTCGGCGCCGAGGTGGCCGGCACGTCCGCGGCGCCGGCCGCACCGTTGCTCGGCCTCCTGGTGCCGTCGGCCACGTACTACTTCGCGCAGGTCATCGCCGGGGTGCGGACCGTCGCGGCGCGGCGGGGCGCCCGGGTGGTCATCGGCATCTCCGACCCCGCCCGGCCCCGCGACCTGGAGCAGATCGACGAACTCCGCGCGTCCGGGGCCGCGGGACTGCTCGTCGCCTCCGCCGGCGGCGGCCGGGTCGCCCCCGCGCTCCTCGACGGGCTGCGGGCCGCCGGGGTGCCGTTCGTGCTGCTGGAGCGGCGGCCGGAAGACGCCTACGAGCCCTGCGACTTCGTCGTCTCCGACCACCGGCAGGGAGCCGTCGCGGCGGTCCGCCACCTGCACCGCCTGGGGCACGACCGGGTGGCGCTGTACTGCCACGGCAGCCCCACCGCGCACCTGATCCGCGAGGGCCACGCGGACGCGGTCCGCCTGCTGGGCCTCGACCCCTCGGCCCCGGTACGCGACGGCCGGCGGCACCCGGCGGGATCGGCCGAGGCGGCGCACCAGTACGACGAGTTCGTCGAACGCTGCCTGGCCGGCGGGACCCGGGCGGCCCTGGTGCACTCCGACCGGGACGCCATCGTGCTGCTCCAGCGACTGCGCGCCAGGGGACTCCGCGTTCCCGAGGACATGGCGCTGATCGCCTACGACGACGAGATGGCCGCGCTCGCCGAGGTGCCGCTCACCGCCGTGGCGCCGCCGAAACGACAGATCGGCGAGTACGCCGCCGGCCTCCTTCTGGACCACCTCGACCAGCGCCCGCGCTCGATACACAACGTGGTCATGCAGCCGCGCCTGGTGGTGCGCCAGTCCTGCGGGTACCCCGCCGGCTGACCATCTTCCTCCGTGATCGTCCACATGTCGCCACTTCCGGACGTTCGGGAGAATATTCTGCACGAAGCCTGGCTCATGCGAACAGACGAGTGTCATCATGAGCGGCGGCTTATCGATTCGTCACCCTGCCGCCCCGTCGCACGCGGTACGCGTTGCCGATCCCCGGCACAAAGCCCCATGCTCCGTCGCGCGCCCCGCATGAATCGATTCAACGCCTCGATTCAACGCCGCTTTGTTTCCCCCTCGTCCGCCTCGATTCCCGTCATGTAGACGCAGAACAGCTCTGTGAGGTGCTTTCCATGACTCCCCCGACGTCATCGCCGCGACCGTCCGCCTCGCCCGCCGGTCCCAACCGGCGGGCCGTGCTCCGCGGAGCCGCCGCCGTGGGCGCGGTGTCGCCCCTACACTCCCTGCTCTCCGCGCCCGGCGCCGCCGGCATGAGCCGGCCGGCTGACCAGGCCGGTCCTGGCGAGGTGCGGCTCGGCTGGTTGGAGGACCGTCCTGCCGAGGTGGCCGGCACGGCCTGGGGCACGCCGTGGCCGATGGGCGCGGTCCCCGGCGACCAGTCGTTCGCGCTCACCGCCGAGGACGGCGCGGCGGTGCCGGTGCAGAGCTGGCCGTTGGCGTACTGGCCGGACGGCACGCTGAAGTGGAGCGGGCACGCCATCTCCGGAGGGCTGGCGGCGCCCGCCGCCGGCTACACCCTGGCGGGCGGCAGCCCGACGGAGCCGGAGCAGGCGGTCACGGTGCGGGAGAGCCGCGGCCACGTCGACGTCGACACCGGCGTGATCGACGTCCGCATCCCCACCAGCGGAACGGACCTGGTCAGCCGCGTGCGCCGGGGTGAGCGGGAGATCGCCACCAACGGCCGGCTGGTCAACCTGGTGCAGCGGGAGGCGCCGGACGACGGCCTGGGCAACGTGCACCGCGACCAACTGCTCAGCGACGTCGAGGAGGTGACGGTCGAGCAGTCGGGTCCGGTGCGTGCGGTGGTGCGGATCACCGGGCGGCACTCCCGGCGCGGGCGGTCGTGGCTGCCGTTCACCGTTCGGCTGTACTTCCACGCCGGGGCGGAGAGCTTCCGGATGGTGCACAGCTTCGTCTTCGACTCCGACGGCCAGGACGACTTCATCGCCGGGCTCGGCGTGCGGTTCTCGGTGCCGTTGCGCGACGAGCTCTACGACCGGCACATCCGGCTGGTGGGCCAGGAACACGGCGCGTTGGCGGAGGCGGTCCAGCCGCTGACCGGACTGCGGCGGGACCCCGGGGAGGCGGTGCGGGCCGCGCAGATCGCCGGCCAATCCACCCCGGACATCGGCACCTGGGACACCCGGGTGTCCAGCCGGGTCCACCTGATCCCGGCGTTCGGCGACTACTCCCTCGCGCAGCTCAGCTCGGAGGGCTTCACCGTGCGCAAGCGGACCAGGGCGGGACACGGCTGGGTGGACGTGGACCAGGGCCGGCGGGCCGCCGGGGTGGGCTATGTGGGCGGCCCGGGCGGCGGGTTCGCGTTCGGCCTGAAGGACTTCTGGCAGCTGCACCCCACCCAGCTGGACGTGCGCGACGCGCACACGGACACCGCCGAGGTCACGGTGTGGTTGTGGTCGCCGCAGGCGCAGCCGATGGACACCCGCTTCTACCACGACGGCATGGGCCAGGACACCTACGAGGAGCAGCTCGAGGGTCTGGAGATCACCTACGAGGACTACGAGCCCGAGTTCGGCACCCCCTACGGCGTCGCCCGCACCAGCGAACTCACCTTCTGGGCGCTGGAGGCCACGCCGGACGCCGAGCGCCTGGGCGCGATCGCCGACGCGGTGCGCGCCGCTCCCCAGCTCGTCAACCCGGTCGAACACCTGGTGACGAGCGGCGCGTTCGGCGGCCTGTTCCGCCCGGTGGACCGCTCCACCCGCGCCCGGGCACGCATCGAGGACAACCTGGACTTTCTCTTCGACTACTACGTGACCGAACGCGAACAGCGGCACTGGTACGGCTTCTGGAACTACGGCGACGTCATGCACTCCCAGGACGAGGACCGGAAGGTGTGGCGCTACGACATCGGCGGCTACGCCTGGGCCAACTCCGAGCTCTCCCCCGACCTGTGGCTCTGGTACGCCTTCCTGCGCTCCGGCCGCGCCGACATCTTCCGCTTCGCCGAGGCCATGACCCGGCACACCGGCGAGGTGGACGTCTACCACGCCGGCGAGTGGGCGGGCCTGGGCACCCGGCACGGCGTGCAGCACTGGGCCGACAGCGCCAAACAGCAGCGCATCAGCTCCGCCATCTACCGCCGTTTCTACCACTACCTGACCACCGACGAGCGCACCGGCGACCTGATGCGGGAACTGTCCCGCAGCGAGGAGACGTTCCTGGTGCTCGACCCGATCAGGAAGATCCGCGAGGAGCCCTACGAGCCGGACCCGCGCGCGTTGGCGATCGGCTTCGGCACCAGCTGGAGCGGTCTGGCCGCGGCCTGGCTGACCGAATGGGAGCGACGCGGGCCCCGTTGGGAGGAGTGCCGCGACAAGCTGCTGGGCACCATGGAGACCATCGCCGCCCAGCCCAACGGCTTCGTCCAGGGCGAGGGCCGGTACGACATGGAGACCGGCCGGTTCGCCGTCCAGGAGGAGCCGGTCGTCAGCGTCTCGCACCTCAGCGCCGTCTTCGGCCTGGTGGAGATCAACGCGGAACTGCTCCAGCAGGTCGAGATGCCGGAGTTCGAGGAGGCGTGGCTCCAGTACTGCCGGCTGTACAACGGCACGGACGAGGAGGCCGAGGCGGAGGTCGGGGAGCCGCTGGGGGGCAACACCAACCTCATGCAGGCCCACACCCGCCTTGACGCCTACGCCGCCGTCCAGCTCGACGACGACGGGCTGGCCGACCGCGCCTGGGCGGGCTTCCTCCACCCGGACACCGAATGGGAGTACGGCGAGGACTGGGAGTTCGGCCTTGAGCGGGTGGAGCACACGCTCAACCCGGTCGAGTGGCAGACGAACGTGTCCACCAACAACAGCGCCCAGTACGGCCTGGCCGCCATCCAGATCCTGGCCCTGATCGGCGACCGCCTGCCCGAATGACGGCGTGCCCCAGGGGACGGCGTGGCCAGAGGACGGCGTGCCAGACTGACGACCTGGCCGCCGTCCAGAACCTGGTCTCGCCCGGGTAGCACGCGTGACGCCTGAGGCGGACGGTCGCCTCAGGCGTCACGTTGTGTCGCTTTGCCACGCTGTGTCTGCGCTGTGTCACGTGGCGTCTCGGCAGGGTTGCTCTGCCTCAGCCGGCTCCGGCGTAGGTGATGTTCGGCCGCGCGGGCTCGGCCATGTCATCGCCGATGAAGTAGTCGACGTGGTGGGACTGCATGTACCCGTGGAAGGTCATGGCGTTCCGGTAGGCCGGGTTGTGGGCGAGGGTGTACAGCCGGGTATCGGTCGGCCGGTCCGTGGTGAGGATGATCAGCTCGTTGTACTCCGCGTTGGTGTACACCGCCTCCTCCCGCCAGTCGCCGAAGAGGTCGCCGTAGAGAGTGGGCCCGCCCTGGGCCGCGGTGACCGCGCCGTAGTTCGAGACGGTCTCCAGCCGGGGCAGGTCGGCGCTGTCGGCGGGGTTGTCCGCGTCCCACTGCTCGATCTTGCCGCTGTTGAGCAGCTCCATGAGCGGGTCGCCGTCCCAGTACAGACCCAGCTGCGGCCACGGGCTCAGGGAGGTGTCCGATTCGGTGAGCCTGTTGCTGGGCGCGTTGAACAGGCCGGAGAAGGACCAGACCTCCATGCCGGGGAAGTTCGGGTCGATGTCGCCGGCCATGCCTCGTCCGACGTCGCCGGGGCCGCCCCCGTGCTCCCAGATGATGTCGCCGGTCGCGGCGTCGTAGTAGTACTCCAGCAGGCCGCTGGGGTTGTCCTGCTGCACGCCGTATCCCTCAAGACCGGGATTGCCGGGGTCCATGTCCGCGATGTGGAAGCGGTCGCCGTGGACGATGCCGTCCTCCCCCATTGCGTACTGCAGGGTGCCGTCGCCGTTGAGGGCGAAGCCGATCTCCACGACCTCGTCCGCCCCGTCGCCGTCGACGTCGATGGCGCGGGTGTTGTGGCCGTCGGGGGCGTTCTGGTTGCCGCGCGTCCACGTCCACTGCTGGTTCAGGTTCTGGCCGCTCCACTGCCAGGCGGCCATCATGAGGTTGAAGTCGCCGTTGTCCTTCCGGTTCTTCATGTAGGCCACCAGGCTCGGCGTGGTGCCGTTGAAATACGCGACGCCGAAACGCGCGGCCATCGGTCCGTCGGCGAGATAGGTGGTGGGCACCGCGGCCCAGTTGCGGAGCGCGCCGGTCTCGCCGTCGAGGATGGCGATGAACTGACGCGAGTCGTCGGCGTGTGTCCACGTCTCGCCGTCGCCGAAGGTGACCCCGTCGGCGATCTTCACGGCGACCTCCGCCGAGCCGTCGCTGTCGAAGTCGTAGACGGTGACGCCGTCGTTGTGGCCCACGTCGATCGTCGCGGACCCCGGTTCGATGTTGTCCTGGTTCTCGCTGTTCGGCCCCATGTTGACCTCCCAGAGGAACTCGCCGTCGCTCGAGTAGGCCTCGAGCCTCTGGCGCGTCTCCTGCCGGTCGACCACGTAGTCGTACTCGCCGTCACCGTCCAGATCGCCGACCCAGCTGAACTTCACCGGGCCGCCGTCCCGCAGCGGGACGCGAACCACGGGCTCCTCGGCGTGGTCGGCCGTCAGCGTGAACGCCCCGCTGGGCGCCTGCTCCTGACCGTTGACGACCGGTGCGACCCGGTAGTCATTTGTCGCGGACATGTCAGCCGATGAGTCGACGTAGTTGGTTCCGCCGGTCAGCACGCCGGAGTTGAGCTTCTCCCACGAGCCGCCGTCGGCGGACCGGTAGACGTTGAAGCCGATGCCCTCCGGATCGAGTCCCAGCAGCCGCCAGGAGACCAGAACGTCGGAGTCGCTGGAACGCACGGCCACGACCCCGCGGCCGAGGTTCTCCATGACGCGTGCGGCCGCCGCGGTCGAGGCGCCGGACGAGGCCGCGGGTGTCGACTCGTCGGCCGACGCGAGGCCCGACGGCGTGATGCCGGCGACCACGGCCGAGCCCACGGCCAGGACCGCCACGGCGGTGACAGCCACCCGGCGGTGTCGCCGGCGATGTGTGTGTGGCATGAAGCCCTCCTGGCTTCTTCTTGTCGGTCTGTCGGTCTGTCGGTCACGACGTGTGGACCGGCCGGTCCACACGGGGCCCCGCGTCCCACACTCGGGGCCGGAACCGGTCACACCTCCCGGAACCGGTCACACCTCCCGGGACCGGTCGCACTCCGGGGATCTCCGGCCGGCGCTCCCGCCGGTGTCCGCCACCTGTTCGGAAGATGTTAAACCGTTTCCAGTGCCTGGGATGAAAGCAACATGCGGTGTCCGCGTCAAGGCTGCGCGTCCCGGGCGACGGAAACCCGTTCATATCTCCGCTGTTCAGAGGCCATGGTTCGGTTCGCAGAGTCACGCTCGGCCGTGTCGGGGCCGTTCGGCGTCCCGTTCAACGGTTTGACGCGCTGCCGCACTTGGGCCATCATCGGGCGAAACCGGTTACATTCCTGGCTCGGGAGCCACGGAGGTGCGATGACTCGCCCAGCCACGTCCGAAGCCGGACGGCCCCGCCCCTCGACGATCCGCGACGTGGCCAAGCTCGCCGGCGTCTCGGTCGCCACCGTCTCGCGGATCCTGTCCGGCAGTTACCCCAGCGCCCCGGCCACCCGCAGCAAGGTGATGCGGGCCGTCCGCGAGTTGGACTACGTGGCCAACGCGCACGCCCGGGGACTCGCGGGCGTGCGCCCCAAGAGCGTGGCCATCGTGGTCAACTCCGTGGTGTCGCCGCACTACGCCCACGTCGCGCAGGGGGTGCAGGAGGAGGCCGTGCGCGAGGGCCGGATGTGCATCGTGGGCACCACCGGAGGCGACCCGGACCAGGAGCTGGCCGCCGTCCAGTTGATGCGCGAGGAGCACGCGGAGGCGGTGATCCTGGTCGGGAACACCGTCGTGGACGACGCCTACCGGGAGCGTATGGCGGACTACGCCCGCGCGTTGGCCGTGGCCGGGTCGCAGCTGGTGCTGTGCGGCCGACCTCCGCTGGGTCCCGAGGTGCCGGCCATCGTCGTGGAGTACGACAACACCGCGGGCGCCCACGCGCTCACCAGCCACCTGCTCTCGGCCGGTCACCGGCGCATCCTCTTCCTGGGGCGGCGGACCGGGTACACCACGCCGGAGAGCCGGGTCGCCGGCTACCGCGCGGCGCTGGCCGCGCACCGGGTCCCGCACGATCCCGGTCTTGAGGTCAAGGGCACGATGGACCGGAACGAGGGCCACCGCATGATGCGCGAGCGACTCGACGCGGGTCCCCCGGACTTCACCGCCGTCTTCGCCGCGAACGACCTGATCGCCGCCGGCGCCCGCCAGGCGCTTCGCGAGCGCGGGCTGCGCATCCCCGACGACGTCTCCCTCGTCGGCTTCGACGACCTGCCCCCGGCCGCCGACATCGACCTCACCACCGTGCACGTCCCGCACGAGGAGCTCGGCCGCACCGCCGTGCGCCTGGCGCTGCGGCGCGAGACCCCGGGCATCGCCCAGCACGTCACGCTCGGCACCCACATCGTCGTCCGCGACTCGGTCCGCCCCCACCCCCCAGCCTGACCCCGGGTCAGCCCGGCTCCGGCTCCGAGCAGTAGGCGACGGCGGCGGTTCGCGGCGGCGGGACGGCGCTCGGAGGCGGGCGCTGGCGATTCGTCGCGGTTCGGCGGTGGGCCCTGGCTAGACTCACTCGCATCTCGGAAGAAACCAGACTTTTCCGACAAGGCGAAGGAGGTGCGGCCGTGACGACGCACAAGCCGACGGCACCCGCCGGCGAGCGGACGGACGTCCTGCCCGAGCGCGGCCCGGGGCCCGTCGTGGTGACCCTGACGGTCAACGGCCACGAGTACACCGTCGAGATCGAGCCCAGGGTCAGCCTGCTGTCGGCCCTCCGCGACGCCTGCGGGCTCACCGGTGCCAAACGCGGCTGCGACCAGGGCACCTGCGGCGCGTGCACCGTGTGGGTCGAGGGGCGCCGGGTGCTGGGCTGTCTGACCCTGGCGATCTCCTGCGAGGGCCGGCCCGTCGACACCGTGGAGGGCCTGGCCAGCACCGCCGCGGACGGGGAGCAACTGCATCCGATGCAGGAGGAGTTCATCCAGCACGACGCGTTCCAGTGCGGCTACTGCACCCCCGGCCAGCTGATGTCCGCGGTCGCCCTGGTGCGTGAGGGCCACGCGTCCGACGACGCCGAGATCAGCGAGTGGATGAGCGGCAACCTGTGCCGGTGCGCCGCCTATCCGCACATCAGGGCGGCCGTCCGCGCCGCCAGCACCCGGATGTGAGGAGCCGCCGGCCATGCGACCCATCAGCTACGCCCGCCCCACCGCCGTCGCCGAGGCCGTCCGGGCCGTCACCACCGACCCGGACAGCGACTACCTCGCCGGCGGCACCACCGAGATCGACCTCCTGCGGCAGAACGTCCTGACCCCGCGCCGCCTCGTCGACATCAACGACCTGCCGCTCACCGGCATCAAGGCGACCCCGGAGGGCGGCCTCCGCATCGGCGCCCTCACCCGGATGAGCGACACCGCGGCCGACCCGCTGGTCAGGGAGCGCTTCCCACTGGTCGCGCAGGCCCTGGAGCTCGGCGCCTCACCGCAGCTGCGGAACATGGCGTCCATGGGCGGCAACCTGCTCCAGCGCGTCCGCTGCTCCTACTTCCGCGACGCCCAGGCGCCCTGCAACCGGCGCGACCCCGGCACCGGCTGCTCCGCCCTGCACGGGGTCAACCGCGGCCACGCCGTCCTCGGCACCAGCGAACACTGCATCGCCACCCACCCCTCCGACGTCGCCGTCGCCCTGACCGCCCTCGACGCCAGGATCCACACCCGCCACGAGCGCGGCGACCGTTCCCACCACGTGGACGATTTCTTCCCGCTGCCGGGCGACACCCCCCATATCGAGCACCCGCTGGCGCGGGGCGAGCTGATCACGGCCATCGAGATCCCCGACACGCCCACCGCCCGCACCTCCCTCTACCTGAAGGTCCGCGACCGGGAGTCCTACGAGTTCGCCCTCGCCTCGGTCGCCGCCACCCTCCGGCTCGAACGCGGCCGCATCAGCGGGGTGCGGCTCGCCCTCGGCGGCGTGGCCACCAAGCCCTGGCGGGCCCGGCAGGCGGAGCAGGTCCTGCTGGGCGCCACCGCCGACCCCGAGGTCTTCGCCCGCGCCGCCCGCGAGGAGCTGGCCCCGGCCAGGACAACACCCATGAACGCCTTCAAGATCGAGCTCGCCCAGCGCACCCTGATCCGCGCCCTCACCACCCTCGCCCACCGGACCCCGTCATGAAGCCCGCCCTCGCCCAGCGCACCCTGATCCGCGCCCTCACCACCCTCACCCCCCTCGCCACCCTCGCCAACGCCTTCGCACAGCCAGGGAGCCCGTCATGACCAGCGCCACCACCGCCGCCGCCAGCGTGGGCCAGCCGCTGCGGCGCGTCGACGGGCGGCCCAAGACCACAGGACGTGCCCGGTACACCTCCGACGTGACGCTGCCGGGGCTGGTGCACGCCGTGCTGGTCGGCGCCCGGATCGCCGCCGGCCGGATCACCTCGGTCGACGCCACCGAGGCGCTGGCCGCCGAGGGCGTCCTGGCCGTCTTCACCCACGAGAACCTGCCCCGGATCGCCGAACAGCCGCCGCTGTTGCCGTCCCTGATGGGCGGCCCCGCGCCCGGCGAGACGTTCTTCCCGATGCAGGACGCCACCATCCACTACCACGGGCAGCACGTCGGAATGGTGGTCGCGGACAGCTACGAGCGCGCGCTGTACGCGTCCCGGCTGATCCGCTTCGATTACCAGGAGACCGAGGCGGTCACCGTGCTCGACCAGGTGCGGGACCGGACGTTCGAGCCGGAGACCATCTTCGGCGGCCTCGCCCCCGGACGGATGGCCCGCGGGGACATCGGCGCCGCCCTCGACCGGGCCGATGTGACCCTCGACCTCTCCTACAGCCTGGGCGCCAACCACCAGAACCCCATGGAGACCTCCGCCACCACCGCATACTGGGAACGCGGCCGGCTGATCCTCTTCGACGGCACCCAGGGCCCGGCCGCCACCCAGCACACCGTCGCCGCGCTGCTCGGCGTGCCGCACGCCGACATCCAGGTCAACAGCCACTACGTCGGCGGCAGCTTCGGCGCCAAGGCCAGTATCTGGCACCACTCCACACTGGCCGCCATGGCCGCCGACCGGCTGGACCGGCCGGTGCGACTCGCCGTGACCCGGGAGCAGATGTTCACGTCCTGCGGTCACCGCGAGGAGCAGGAGCACCGGATCACCCTCGGCGCCGACCGGAAGGGCCGGCTGACCGCGCTGCGGCACCACAAGCTGTCCCCGACCTCCCATTTCGACGACTGGGCCGAACCGTCCCTCCAGGCGCCGGCCATGCTCTACGCCTGCGACGCCTACGAGGGCGTCTACCGGCTGGCCCGGGTCAACACCATGACCCCCACCTTCATGCGCTGCCCCGGCGAGGCGAGCGGGCTGTTCGCCTTGGAGAGCGCCATGGACGAGCTCGCGGAGCGGGTCGGCCACGACCCCCTGGAGCTGCGGCTGCGCAACTACGCGGAGACCGACCCGTTGACCGAGAAGCCCTGGTCCAGCAAGGGCCTGCGGGAGTGCTACGAGCGTGGGGCGGAGCTGATCGGGTGGCACCGGCGTGCCGCGGACCCGGTCAGGGAGGGGCACCAGCTGATCGGCATCGGCATGGCCTCCGCCGCCTACCCGATCGTTCCCCCGGGCAGCGCCCAACGCGCCAGGGCCCGGGTGTTCGCCGACGGCAGTGCCGTGATCCAGGCGGGCACCAGCGAGTTCGGCACCGGCGCGACCACGGCGATGGCGCAGGTCGCCGCCGACGCCCTCGGGCTGCCGGTGGACCAGGTCAGGTTCGAGGGCGGCGACACCGATCAGCCGAACACGTCCTCGTCCGTCGGCTCGATGGGCTCCGCCTACACCGGCTCCGCCGTCCACAACGCCGGCGTCGCCCTGCGCGATCAGCTGATCGCCCGGGCCGTCGCCGACGCCGACTCGCCGCTGCACGGCGCCTCGCCCGACGACGTGGTCGCCGCCGACGGCCGGCTGTCCCTGCGCGACCGTCCCGAGGTGTCCGACAGCTACGCCGAGTTGCTGCGTCGCGGCCACCAGCCGGACGCCGAGGCGCCCGGCTCCTGGGGCCCGGTCACCCAGGACTCGCCGTACGCGATGCTCACCTTCGGCGCCCATTTCGCGGAGGTCGCCGTGGACGCGGATCTCGGGGTGATCAGGGCCCGACGGCTGGTCGGCGTCTTCGCCCCCGGCCGGGTGCTCAACCCGAGGACCGCGAAGAGCCAGCTGATGGGCGGCATGCTGTGGGGGATGAGCCAGGCGCTGCTGGAACGCACCTACATGGACAGCGCGGCCGGCCGCTGGGCCAACGTGAGCCTCGGCGACTATCTGGTGCCGGTCAACGCCGACACGCCGCGCGTGGACGTCGAGCTGGTGGAGGTGACGGACACCGCCGTGAACCCGCTGGGCGTCAAGGGCGTCGGCGAGATCGGGCAGGCCGGCGCCGCAGCGGCCATCGCCAACGCCATCCACCACGCCACCGGCCGCCGCGTCCGACACCTGCCGATCACCATCGAGGACATGCTCTAGCGGGTCGTGGGCAGGCAGGCCCGGCGGGTCCGGGCCAAGCTCATACGACGCCGAGGCGGTCGCGGAGGCGGTCGCGGAGGCGGTCGCGGAGGCGGCGGGCGACCTGGCCCATGAGGGCGTCCGCCGCGGGCTGGATGCCGGCGGCCACGTGTGATTCGGTCAGCGCGGCCACCGCGTACGTCTGGCCGTCGGCGTGCTCCACGACGCCGACCTCGTGGCGGAGGTTGAGCAGCGTGCCGGTCTTGGACGCCCAGGTGGAGGCGTCGGAGGCGAAGTCGGGGGCGAGACGGTGACGTAGGAGGTTGTCGTTCATCAGGGTGCGCAGCCGCCCGGCGACGTCGGGGTGGATCGCCGAGGGTTCGGTCCAGACGGCCTGGAGGAGGTCGACGAACGCGCGTGCCGTGCCGGTGTTGGCGCGCGAGACGTCGAGTTGCGGCACCCGGTGGCCACGCCCCGCGGTGCCCGCGTCGATCGCGAGGGCGTGGGCGAGATGCACCTCCGCCGCCTCGAAACGCTCCACCGGGGTCTCGGTCAGCTCCTGCATGGTGTGGCGGACGGTGAGACCGCGCAGTCCTAGCCGCCGCAGGATCGTCGCGGCCTCGGCGGGCGGGGTGAGCCCGAACAGTTCGTCGGCGGCGACCCCGTCGCTGATGGAGGTGCTGAGGTAGAGCAGGTCATCCAGGGCGACGCGGGTGGGATGGCGGAAGCGGCTCAGGCCGGTCGGCCCCGGCGTGGTGATCCGCCCGGGCGCCACCTCCAGCGCCTGCGAGCCGTCGAGTTCGCCCCGCCGGATGCGCTCCAACGTCGCCAGGGCCAGCGGAATCTTCACCAGGGACGAGACCGGAAACTCAAGATCCGGATCGATGCCGATCTCCTCCCCGGTGTCCAGGTCCCGCACGAGGAACGAACCGTGCAACCCACCGTCGCGCAGCGTCCGGCGCAACTCCCTCACCAGCGGGTCGGTGTTCACCGACCCCACTATGCCAAACCAGCATGGAAGCGCGCGCAGGTGGCTTGGACGTCCTGGGGGCGCGGACCGGAGGGTGAGCGCCATCAGGAGATTTCCCGGGGGAATCTCCGCAGAACGATCAGGAGGCAACTCATGACGCACCATGCTCGGATGCGCGGAGGCGTCCGCGCATCCGGCGTTCTCGCGCTCGTTCTCCTCGTGCTGGCGGTGGCCGTGGCGCTGGTGCAGCGCGGGGACGACGGGGACGGGCGGGCCGACGAGGCGAGGGCGGGGGCGCGAAGCTTCCTGGACGCCTGGGCGGCCGGCGACCTGGAGGGGGCGGCCCGGCGCACCGACGATCCGCGCACGGTCACGGTCGACGGCCAGTCCTTCGGGAACCAGGACGAGTTCGCGCTGGGCCCCGACACCACGCTGCGCGAGGCCTTCACCTCCTCGTGCAACACCGCGCTCATCGACAACCGCGACCTGTTCGCCTACGACTCCCTGCAGCGCACCGCCGAGGCGTTCGGCATCGGCGCGGAGTGGAGCGTCGGCGCCGCCACGTTCGACGGCAGCGTGCCCGTGGCGGAGAGCGACAACGAGCTGGCGGCGTCGTTGATCGGTCAGGCCCGGGTGCAGGCCAGCCCGCTGGTGATGGCCTCGGTCGCCGCGACCGTCGCCGAGGGGACGTTCCGGCAGCCGGTCCTGGTCCCGGCGGGCGTCGAGGAGCGGCACCGTGCGTCGGCGGAGCTGAGCGCGGAGACCGTCGACGCGCTGCGGTCGATGATGCGCGAGACCGTTACCGACGGCTCGGCGTCCGCCCTGGCGGGGGTGCCCGGGGAACCGCACGCCAAGACCGGCACCGCCGAGTTCGAGACGGAGGAGGGCGAACTGTCCACCAACGCCTGGATCATCGGCTACCTCGGCGAACGCGACCTCGCCTTCGCCGTGGTCCTGGAGGACGGCGGCTCCGGCGGCAGCGACGCCGGCCCCGTCGCCGCCGACTTCCTGAACGCGCTCTGAGCTTGTTCTTTATCTACCAAGATCTGCCAGGTTTGCCGATGGCCTTGAGGGTCTCGGGGCGTTTGACGGTTTTGCCGACGTCGTAGCGGGGGGCCCGGTGTTTGTTCTTGGCGCCGGGTGGCCGTCCGGGGCCGGCTCCTCGGGGTTTGGGAACACGGGCCGGGCAGGCGAGGTGAGCGCGGATGTTCCTGAACCCCCGGCGGACCCGGGCCGGGGTGAGCCGGTCCGCGGCGGTGGGCTTCTCCCAGGGCCGGCGGAGGTCCGCGGCGAGCGGTCGGGCGAGCCGGAGCTGGGTGTGAGCGACGATCAGGATCCAGGTCCAGCGGTCCGCCGCCTCGGGAGTACGGAGTTTTGGGGTGGTCCAGCCCAGAGTCTGCTTCGCGAAGCGGAAGGTGTGCTCCAGGTCGAAGCGGCGGAGAAATGCCTGCCAGAAACGGTCCACATCGTCCGGGGTGGCGCCGGTCTTGGAGGACCATAACCACACCGGCGGGGCATCCCGCTCCTTCGACAGGTGCCCGACCTTCAGGCGGATCAACGTGCCCTCGACCAAGGGAAGTTCGCCGTCGTGGTCGAGCCATGACGAGCGGTGAGTGAGCCGGGGGTGAACCCGGTCCCACGCCTGGGTCTCGGCCTTGCCGTAGTTGGTGGTGGCCGTGACCGTGGTGACCGCGGGCTCGGGCCAGGTCTCCGGCTTGGCGAAACGGAACTCAGGGCCGTGCTTGGGCGGCCGGCCGTTCGTCCCCGGCCGGCGGGGCGGCTTCGGCAGCCGCATGACGCGGTCGGACCGGACCCTGCCGACCAGCTCGACGGGCAGGTCACGCAGGACCCAGGCCAGGCGGGTGACGTCGTAGCCGGCGTCGCTGACGATCACGATATGCGGGTCGCCGGCCTGCCACTGGCCCGCTGCGATGAGCCGTTCGACGACACTCCTCAGCTGGGCTGCGGTGATCGCGGTCGCGTCGTCCGCCGGGCCGAGCCGGACCGCGTCCAGGATCGCGGTCCATGACGTGGCGCCCGGCTCCAGCACGGCGACGAAGGAGTAGGGCCAGCCCGGGATGAACTGCGAGGCTGTCTTCGCCCGGCCATAGACGTGGCAGAACAGACGCTCTGCCGAGCACGGGGCGTCCGAGCGAAGCCACGGTGACACATCGACCGCCAGGACCAGGCGCCCGCCGTCGAACCGCGGCAGTGACAGCCCGGCCAGCACCGTCCGCAGCCGATCCGTGTCGATCCGGCCGTGGTTCAGGCCGCCGTACATCGCTCCGTGCCCACGACGGTGCTCGGGCAGCAGCGTCAGGTCCACCGGGAACTTCACCCCGCCATCCGCACACAGCACCGCATCCGCCAGCTCGAACAACTCATCGCGCCGAGCGGTCAGACACTCGTAGAACTCTCCCCGGAAGCGTGACGCTTCCGCGAACGCTTCCCCTACCGCAGCTTCAGGCAGCAGACTCACCCTCACGGCCTTCGTCTTGGTCAGTGCACCTTGGTCGGAGCACATGATCAGACGAAGGTCGCCCCCGTGTCCGGCGAATCCCCAGGTCAGCGACTCAGTTCGAGACACCGTTCGAGGCCGGAAGATAAAGAACAAGCTGAGGATCCACCCCCCGGCCGGCCGCGTCCATGCCAAAGCGGCATGGAACCGCGCGGTCGTCGCCGGGTCCGGTGTCGTGATGCTTGTTTCGAGGACTTGGAGGTTCCTTTCATGACATGCCTGCTCCGCATGCGCCGGGGTGCTGTCTGGGCAGCCGGCGTGCTCGCGCTCGTCGCGCTCCCGGCGTGCAGCCAGGACTCCGACGGCCCCGGGGGCCCGTCGAGCGCGGAGTCCACGGAGTCCGCCGAGTCCGCCGAGTCCGATGCGTCTCCGCCATCAGCGGCGGCCACCGCTCGCGAGTTCCGCGAGCTGGAGCGGGAGTTCGACGCGCGGCTCGGCGTGTACGCCCTGGACACCGGCACCGGCCGGGAGGTTGCCTTCCAGGCGGACGAACGGTTCGCGTACGCCTCCACGTTCAAGGCGCTGGCGGTGGGTGCGGTGCTTCGGGAGTACGGGCTGGAGGGGATCGACGAGGTGGTCGGCTACGCGGGCGAGGAGCTGATCGCCAACTCGCCGATCACCGAGAACTTCGTCGAGACCGGGATGAGCCTGCGCGAGCTGTGCGCCGCCGCCCTCTGGTACAGCGACAACACCGCGGCCAACCTGCTCCTGGACGCGCTCGGCGGGCCCGACGGCCTGGAGGCCGTGCTGGATGAGGAACTCGGCGACGACGTCACCGAGATGGACCGGTACGAACCCTGGCTCAGCGAGGGCGCGCCGGGCGATATCCGCGACACGAGCACGCCGCGCGCGATGGCCGGGAGCCTGCGGGCGTTCCTGCTCGGCGACGCGCTGGAGCGCGACGAACGCGAGTTGCTGCGGATGTGGATGCAGACGAACACCACCGGCGAGACGCTCGTCGACGCCGGCCTCCCTGACGGCTGGACCGTCGCCGACAAGAGCGGCACCGCCGGGTACGGCGGGCGCAACAACATCGCCGTCGTATGGCCCGACGACGGCGGCGACCCGATCGTCCTGGCGGTGATGTCCAGCCGCGACCAGGAGGGCGCCGAGCGCGACGACACGCTGATCGCCGAGGCCGCCACCGTGGCCGCCGACGGCCTGGGGCGCTAGCTCCGGCTCCGCGCGCCGTCACCGAGGCCCGGTAGCACTGGGGTTGGTCGATCCTTCACCGCGCCGACAGCCCGGCACGCGCCGCGCGTCACGGGATTGGGCAACAGTGACCTGGGCATGCCAATACCGCCCGTGTTCCCCCACCACGGTCGTTCAGGAGGATCCAGTGACAACGAGCTCGCGGCTCGGCACGGCGGTCAAGGCGTCCGCCGTACTCGGCAGCGCCTTCGCGCTGGTCATCGCCCTTCCGGGCAACGCACTCGCGGACCCGCCCCAGGCCCTGCCCGCCAACGCGGACGCCCTGGAGCAGACGTTCCAGCCGGCCTACGACTACGACACGGACGGCTGCTACTCCACGCCCGCCATCGGCCCCGACGGAACCGTCAACGGCGGACTGGAGCCGAGCGGTGCCCTCAACGGCCAGTGCCGGGACTCCTGGGACCTCGACAACACCAACGGGTACGCCCGTGCCAAGTGCAACAACGGCTGGTGCGCCATCCTGTACGCCCTCTACTTCGAGAAGGACCAGGCCGTGGCCGGCAGCGGCCTCGGCGGGCACCGCCACGACTGGGAACACGTGGTGGTGTGGGTGCAGGACGACCAGGCCCAGTACGTCGCCACCTCCGCCCACGGCGACTTCGACGTGCACGGCCGGGACCAGATCCAGTGGGACGGCACCCATCCCAAGATCGTGTACCACAAGGACGGGATCACCACCCACTGCTTCCGCCCCGCCAACACCAACGACGAGCCGCCGGAGAACCACCACCAGACGTGGCAGTTCCCCGCGCTGGTCGGCTGGAACGGCTACCCCGCCGGTGTGCGCGACGCGCTGACCCAGACCGACTTCGGCAGCGCCCACTTCGGCCTCACGGACGGCAACTTCGCCCCCCACCTCGCCGAGGCCATGCCGGCCGGCATCCCCTTCGACCCCTACGCCTGACCGGCCCTACGCCTGACCGGCCCTACGCCTGACCGAACGCGCCGCCGAGGGCAGTCCCCCCGTACTGCATTGACACTGCCCTCGACGACGGCGGTCCCCCGAGCGGTCAGGTGACGCCCGAACGGTCAGGCGGCGTTGGCGTGGACCTCCCTTGCGTGACGGCGGTACGCGCGGGGCGAGGTGCCGTAGGCGGCCTGGAAGGCTCGGATGAACGAACTGTGGTAAGCGAATCCCCAGCGGGCGGCGATGACATGGACCGGCGTCGCCCGCTCTCCGACGTCGGCCAGGTCCCGACGCGCCGCCTCAAGGCGCTCGTGCCGGATGCGCGCGGCGACGGGCAGGTCCTCGTGCTGGAAGAGACGGTGCAGATAGCTGAGCGAGATGTGGTGCGCCGCAGCGACGGACCGGGGCGTGAGATCCGGATCGCTCAGTCGCTGCTGCACGTACGTGTGGATGCGGCGCGTCAGATCCCGGGGAGTGGCGGCCGCATGCACGAGCTGGTCGGCGTCGAGGTGACCGTCGTCGGGGCGGTCGGCGTGGTCGGCGTCGAGGTGGCCGACGACGGTGGCGGCGAACAGGTCGACCACCACGGTCTCCAGCCGGGAGGCGACCCAGGGGCGCAGGTGGTGGGCGCGCTGGACGAGCCCGGTGAGAAACTGCGCGAGCAGTGCGCCCGCCCCCTCGCGGGCTCGGAGAGGCCGCTTCAGCAGCCGCGTGGCGTGCTCCGGGGTGAGCGGCGCGATCCGTTGGGGAATCTCCAGCACGAGCGTCTGTGATCCGCCGGGAAGGCCTTCGACCCGGTACTGGTGGTTGAGCTGGTGGGCGTCGGTGAGATACATCTCGCCCGGAGCGAGGAGCAGCCAGTAGTACTCCCTGCCAGGAAGATGCGCCCGCTGGAGTTCCGTCGCCTCCGCGGCGGGGTACCAGATACGCACCCGTCCAATCTCCAGAAGGCCGGGCCGCGTCCCCTCCGTCCTCGGCCCGCGATCCCCGTCGTCGCCCTGCTGCGCCGCTGCCGTGCGGCATGCGATGTGCTGCGGCATCGAGTGTCCCCCCTCGTGCTTGTTCGGCGGTCACACCCTAGGGGCCGTGCGCCGGTCGGCCCATGGGCACGATGCCCTTTCCAGGCGGCGTGGCTGCGCACGGTGCACAGCGTCAGCCCAACCGCCCCGTCAGCGCAGGAGCAGGGGCTTCGGAATGCGTCCCGTGAGGTGGAGGGAGTGCACCAGATCGTGGAGTCCGGAGGGAGCGGTGAGAAGATCGCGGCTGAGGAGGCGTTGAGCGGTCTGGAGGCGAGTCCTGACGGTGTTGCGGCTGATGCCGAGACGCCGAGCCGTGGACTGGGCGTCGGCGTCGTCCTCGACCCACGCGGTCAACGTTCCCAGGAGAACGTCCGCGTCGCGGTGGTCGTGGAGCGGCTCCAGGAATCCCGTGGCCCATGCGCGGCTGACCGGGCCGGCGGCCGCGCAGAGCGCGCGGGCCAGGGACCGCAGCTCCGCGCGGTCCGCCGCGGGGGCCTGGGCCGCCGGATGGCCCGCCGCGGAGCTCGTGATGCGCAGCGCCAGATCGAGGACGGCGCGGGAGCCGATGTCGTTCAGGTCCACGTCGAGCGCCCGCTGGGCCTGTTTCAGGTGGGCGGTGACGGTGTTGCGGTGCACGCCCAGCAGGTTCCCCACGCGTGAACGGGGGAACTGCAGCACGAGGCGCGTGATGTCCGCGGTGAGCTGCGGCGTGGACTCCAGGGGTTGCAGCAGGCAGCGCGCCCAGCGGTGGGCGGGTTCCGGCGGCAGGTGAGGCTCCAGGGACGGCGTTCCCTGGAAGACGGCGACACGGCCGCCGGTGGTGCGGGCTGCGGCCAGGGCGTGGCGTGCATGCTCGTAGGCCTCGGCCGTCCTGTCGAGGGCGTACGGTCTGCTCACCCCGAGCGCGTATCGCGGGTTGTCCCGCACCAGGGCGTGGAGCAGGGCGGGCAGGCCACGAGGGCCGGCGTCGGGCGGCTCGTCGTCGTTCTCCCCCGCGACACCGACGAGGTGCTCGTCGTAGACCGGGCAACGCACCAGCAGCCCTCGGCCGTGGAACCCCGTCTCGTCCGCGGACGCCTGCGCGATGCGGTCCCGGTCGGCGGGGGGACAGCGCAGCAGGCAGACCCGGATCCGGCCGGCCGCGAGCAGCGGCGGCACGGCACCGGCGGAGATGCGGCGCGCGAGCGTCACGTCCCCCGCCATCAGGGCCATGAACACGGCCAGCCGCACCTGATGCGCCTTGCGCTGGTAGGCCGCCTGGACTCGGTCCGCCTCCCGCGCGCGATGCAGCGCGGCGAGCAGACTCCCGGTGTGCGAGGCCACCGCCACGGCGTCGCGGCCGGGCAGATGTGCGCTCGCCACCATCAGCACGGAACGCGGGGACGTGGTCCCGAACGCCTCCAGCGACACGTCGAAGCCGCCCGCCCTCGTCGCCACCGAGGCGAGCTCGCCGCCGGCCAGGCGGGCCACCGTCGGCTCCACCTGGTTGCGGACTTCGGCGGGAAAGCCGGACGTCGCCACCGCCACCGCTCCCCCCGGGCCAACGAGCGCGATCTCCACGTCGAACCGCCGGCGCAGCCAGCCGACCACCTCGCCGAATCCGGCGTCGGACTCCGGCCGGCGCGCCACCCGACCAAGCACCGGTAACAGCTCGTCGAGCTGAACGGCGGCCCCCCGCACCCGCGCTGGCTCCTCCACGGCCCCTCCCCCTTCAAGTCCCGCGACGCAGGGTGCTCGCCAAGTTATCCACCCCCTTCGCACCCCCGCAATGCCACGTTTCGCGGCCGAACGGGCTCAGACTCGACGGGCTCAGACCCAGCGCACTCAGAACCCAGCGGGATCAGTCGAGCTCGCGGTCCAGTTCGAGGAGATCGGGCGGGACGAGGGTGGTGGACTCGACGAGCTCCCGCAGCAGGTTGTGCATCAGGGTGGCGTCGCACGAGTCGTCGTCCTCGTTGCGCACCAGCTTGCTGCGCACGCATCCGCTCTCGTGCAGCCGCTTGCGCACCGACCTGACCCGGTCCTCGATCTTCCGCTTGGTCCAGCCGTATTCGGGCTGGATCGCCTGGAGTTGTGCCACCGCGCGGCGGTACACCAGGGGCCGCGGCTCCGGGTCGTAGCGCAGGTACTCCTGGCCGAGCACGACGAGGACGAGCCGTTCGTCGTCGTCCAGCGGCCACCGCTTCGGCGGCACGGTGGGGGCGGTCTCCTTCGCGTCCGGGCCGCGGTCGTCGTAGTCCGTGACATACAGCTCGATCAGGTGCTCGCGGTAGCCGGAGCCCCGGACGAACACCGGCGTGTAGCCGGCGGCGAGCGGGATGGGTTCGGTGGCGGCGTGCACCAGTTGGCCGCGCGGCAAGCGCAGGAGTTGCTGCCCGGTGTTGCGCAGCCACCAGCTCCGGTCGTGGTAGGTCAGCTCCCCGTGCCGGCGGCTGACGCGGGTGTCGTCGCGGCCGACCTGGAGGTGGGTGTCGGGCTTGCCGCCGCGGCCGAAGCGGACGGTCCGGCCGGGCTGGGGAATCACCTGGATGCCGCCCGTCAGAGAGCGGGCCTGGAGCGTGCCCGGCTGCGGCGGCTGGCCACGGTGCTGCTGGCGCGCCAGGCTGGGGGGACGGCTGACGCTCATCGCCGTTCTCCTTCGGTTCGTTGGCTGACACGGGCGTCGAAGGGCTTCGGCGTCCAGTGTCAGGGGCCAACCTCGGGGCCCCTCCCGAGCGTCAGGGTGTGGGGGCAGGGTGTGGGGCCGCAGAGTGTGGGGCGCAGAGCGTGTCAGGGCGCGGGCAGCTCGGCCGCGGCGGAAGCGGCAAGGTCGGCGACCATGTCGCAGAGTTCGTCCATGGGCCGCTCCCCGCCGACGCGCAGCCGCAGCATCTCGAAGGCCAGCTGGCCGTCCTGGCCGGGGTAGTCGCGATAGTGCACGAAGGCGGTGCAGGTGCCCTCGCCGTCCGCCCTCGGCTCCACGGTGGTGTCGTAGCCGCTGAACCGGCGGACGTCCGGAGCCTCACGGTGCTGGTCACGGTGGAAGATCAGCTCCGCCTCGAGATTGTCGCTGAGCCATTCGCAGTCCCAGTTCCCGACGCCGTGCTCCGGCGCTTCGGGATCCACGCCGGGCACGGTGGCCAGCGCTTCGGCGTCGAGGAAGTCGTCGCAGGCGTTCAACCAGGCCAGTGAGTCCGGCGGATAGTCCGAGGACCGGCTCGGGATCGAGCCCTGGTTCAGGACCTCGGCCACTTCCTCGGCGGCCTCCTCGGCGATCCCGCACAGCGACTCGGTGCCGTCCACCGAGCCGTTGCCGACATCGACGCGGATCCCGACGAGGATGCCGTCGCCGTCGCCGTCGGGCGGAACGAGCGTCAGCAGGCACTCGCCGTCCTCCGGCGGCTCCTCGATGATGCCGGTCTCCCCGATGAACCGGTCGGGTTGCGACTTCCCCGACGGCGAGTCATGGAGCAATCGGATCGCCACGTCGACACGGGTCTCGTCGTCGTCGAGGTAGACGTAGGTGTCGCAGCGGTCGAAGTTCCCGTAGTCCTCGTCCACTTCGGCACGGCCGTAGGCGCTGAACACGGCGGGGTCGGTCAGGGCGCACATCTCGATGGTGTGCGGGTCGCTGATCCCGGACTGCGCTTCCCCGTTCGGTGGATCCTCCGTGGCGCTCGGGCCACCGCCACCGCCACCGTCCCCGCTGCCATCGCCGTCGCCGTCGCCGTCGAGGAACACGACGAGGCCCAGGACCAGCGCGGCGACGCCGATGGCCGCGCCGGCGAGCACCGGCCAGCGCCGCCTGGGGCGCGGGAGAGGCGTGTCCTCCGTGCGCCTCGAGTCGGGGTCGGCGGCGACGGCCGCCAGGAGCCGCCCGGCCTCGGCGGCGTCGGGGCGTTGCCGCGGATCGCGCCGGAGCATGGCGGCGAGCACGGGGCGCAGCGGCCCCAGGGCCTCGACGTCCATCTCGACGACGCCCTGCTCGGCCTTCCAGTACGTCAGCCGATGGGCGGCCTCCCCGTCGTCCCGGTGCTCGCCCTGCTCGCCCTGGTCTCCGTGCTCGCCGTCCTCGTCCGGTTCGCGACCACGCGGCGGCGAGCCGGCGACCAGCGCGTGGAGGGTGGCAGCCAGGCCGAACACGTCCGAGGCCGGGCGGGGGATGTTGCCCCGGGCCAGTTCGGGGGCGGCGTAGTCAGGGGTGAAGCTGAACGGGCCGTTGACCGAGACGGTCTCGGTGCCGCCGAACCGGTAGGCGGCGCCGAAGTCCAGCAGCTTGGCATCGCCGCGGCGGGTGAGGCCGATGTTGGCGGGCTTGACGTCGCAGTGGACGATGCCCGCGTCGTGCAGCGCGGCGAGCGCGTCGGCGAGTTGTGCGCCGATCCGGGCGACCCGCTCGGGGGACATCGGTAGCTGACGGTCCAGACCGCCGCCGGGCACGTAGTCCATGATGAACCAGTACGCCGACTCCCCACCCTCCTCCCCGCCCTCGCCCTGGTCCACGGCCACGACGTCTAACAACGTCACCACGTGCGGGTGATCGCGGAACTTGGCCATGGCGCGGGGCTCGCCGAGCAGCCGCCGCCCCTCGGTGTCGCGATCGCCCTCGATCCGCTCCGGCTTGAGCGCCACGTCCTGGCCCGTCACGGTGTCATGGGCCAGCCACACATCGCCGCTTCGCCCTGCGCCGATGACCTTTGTGAGAACGTAGCGGCCGCCGAACTCGTCTCCGGGACGCACGGTTTCCTCTCCCGATCGCCTGGGCCCAGAACGCGCGAGGCCACGTGGACGCGCTGGGCCGAACCTATCGCGTGCAGCGGACGGTACACAGGGTCTCACCCGGTGTTTTCACCGGGTCCCCACGCGAAGCCGGAGCCCGGGGCCCGGACGCTCGGGGCCCGGACGCCCGGATCCTCCCTGAGCATGACCCGGCTCCGCCGCGCGGCGGGGCCGGACTGCGGCGGCGGAATGATGTGCGGGGCGAGGCCGCCGAACAGCATGGAGCGATGACTCAGCACCTGACCTCCGCGTCGGCACCCGCCGCCGTCACCGCACCGCGGGACGTGCCACGGTGGGCACGGATCGCCGCGCACACCGTCCCGTTCGTGATCCTGCCCTCAGGGCTCTGGCGGATGGGGGTGATGCTGGCCGTGCCGGGGTTCGGCACGGCCGAGGCGCGCCAACACGGCGCTGGGCTCGACCTCTACCTGATCCTGCTCTTCGCGGTGTCCGAAGGGCTCGGGCTGCTCACCCTGGGACTGGTCCAGTCCTGGGGCGAGGTGGTGCCCCGCTGGATACCGCTACTCGGTGGACGCCCCGTACGCCCACTCGCCGCGGTGGTCCCGGCCGTGCTCGGCGCGCTCGCGACCGTCGCCGTCGTGTACGGCTTCTACCTCAGCATCCTCCTCAACGGCTTTCCCCCGGGCCACACGACGACGGAGGAGGTCGTCCTGGCCCTCTGCTACCTGCCGTTGCTCGCCTGGGGGCCGCTGCTGGGACTCGTGACGTACTCCTACCACCGTCGCCGTACGGGCCGGTGAGCGACGGGCGACCCGGGCAACGATGACCCGAGCAACGACGAACCGAGCCACGCTCGAACAGATGCGCGGCCCGGCCGCCGGCCGGCTGGTTATCCTCCTGCCGGGGAGCCCGCGCGGATGGGCTCCGGATCCCTGGGGAAACACATGGCCGCTGGCATAGAACGCTCCCGGATGATCGCCACCGAGGACGATCACCGGGTGACACCCGCCGAACTCTTCTTCGACCTGGTTTTCGTGTACGCGATCACGCAGATCACGGCGCTGATGGCGGCCGATCCGACGGCGTTGCGGATGCTGGGCTCGCTGGTGGTCCTCGCCCTGCTCTGGTGGTGCTGGTGCTGCTTCGCCTGGCTGGGCAACGTGGTGCGCGCCGACTCCGGGGCGCTACCGGTCGTGCTGGTCGCGGTGATGGCCGTGGTGCTCGGCGTCTCCCTGGCCGTGCCGGAGGTGTACGCCGACTCAGGCGGCGACCTGCCCGTGCCGCTGGTGTTCGTCCTGGGCTACGTGTCCGTGCGGCTGCTGCATCTCGTGTGCTACTGGGTCTCCAGCCCGAACGATCAGGCGCTCCGTGCCACGGTGCGCCGGACCGCGCTGCTGTCCGTGGCGCCGCCGTGCGTGCTGCTGCTGATCGGCAGCGCCCTGTCGGGATACGCGCAGGTGCTGATGTGGCTCGGCGCGGTCCTGATCGACTACCTGGGGATCTACGTCACCGGCGGGTCCGGCTGGCGGGTCACCTCGCCGGGGCACTTCGCCGAGCGGCACGGCCTGATCGTGATCATCGCCCTGGGCGAGTCGATCGTCGCGATGGGCATGGCGGTGGACGGCTATCCCCTGACCGCGGCGGTCCTGGCCGCTGCGGCAGCGGGCCTGCTGGTCGCCGCCGGGCTGTGGCGGCTGTACTTCGGCCAGGTCAGCGAGGTCGCCGAGCACCGGCTCGCCGCCCGTGACGGCGACGCCCGCACCCGGCTGGCCCGCGACGTCTACACCTTCCTGCACCTGCCGCTGGTCGCCGGGGTGGTGGTCGCCGCGCTCGGCATGAAGAAGGTGCTCCAACAGGTCGCCGACAGCGACCACTACGATCTGTCCGAGCCGCTGCACGGCATCGTGGCCTGGGCGCTGCCCGGGGGCGTGGGCGTCTTCCTGCTGGGCACGGCGGCGATACTGCTGCGCGCGGCGGGACAACGGTCGCTCGTCCTGCTCGTGGGCGGATCGGTCTGCCTGCTGGCGGGCGGCGTGGTCGTTCTGGTCCCGGCGCTGCTGGCGCTCGCGCTCCTCGCGGTGGCGGTGCTCTGCATGGTGATCGTGCACGGCCGCTCCGCGGCCCACCGGCGTGCCGACCCACAGGCCACCACCGTGGCGTCCGCGATGGAGGGAGCGGCGTGACCGAGCGTTCCGAGACCCTGATCACGGCCATCGGCGGCACGGACGTGCTGCGCCGGCTGAGCAACACCTTCTACGAGGCGGTGCTGGCCGACCCGCTGCTCGCGCCGGTCTTCGCCCACTTCAGCCGCACCCATGTCGAGCACGTCGCCGTCTGGCTCGCCGAGGTCTTCGGCGGCCCAATCCGTTATACCGACGAACTCGGCGGCCACCAGGCCCTGTTGCGGTCCCACCTGGGCCTGACGATCACCGAGGAGCAGCGCCTGCGGTGGATGGAGCTGATGACGGCCGCCGTCGAACAGGAGCTGCCGGACGACGCGCTGCTGCGGCGCCGCGTCATCGAGTACTTCGACTGGGGGACCACGATCGCCCGGGACGTCTCCGCCGGCCCGGTGGACGAGGATCTGGGCGAACCGGGACCGACCCCCCGCTGGGGCTGGAACGGCCTGGTTTGACACCGGCCCGTCGGGACCGCCATGGCTTCCGGTCCACCGACCGGGGGCCGAAAATCGTGTGCGGACGGGGTGCCCGGCGGAGAGGCTGAGGCCATGAACGCTCGGCACGACCCCACTCCCGACCCCGACCCCGACCCCGCCCACGGGTCGCTCACCACGTCCGTCACCACGCCGGTCACCGCCGATCTCCTGCGCGGTGCGCTCGACGTGGAGCGCACCGCGCACGGGGTGCTGCCGCACCGGCTGCCCGCCCGGGCCCGTGCGCAGTGCTCCGACGCGCATCTGGCCACGGCGGAGGCCCAACCGTCGGGCGTACGGCTGGCGTTCCGCACCCGGGCCACCGTCATCGAGTTGGACACGCTCCGCACCAAGATGGCGTACCGGGGGGCGCCGCCCCGCCCGGACGGCGTGTACGACCTCCTCGTCGACGGCGGCCTCGCCGCCCAGGCCAGCACGAGCGGCGGCGACGTCCTGATGGTGAACATGACCACCGGGTCAAGGGAGACGCGGCCGGGACCGGTCGGCACCGTCCGGTTCCGCGATCTGCCCGACCGGGCGAAGGACGTCCAGATCTGGCTGCCGCACAACGAGGTCACCCGGCTGGTCGCGCTGCGCACCGACGCGCCTGTCGAGCCCGCGCCGGACCCGGGCCGCCAGGTGTGGCTGCATCACGGCAGCTCGATCAGCCAGGGCTCCGACGCCGCCAGCCCCACCACGACCTGGCCGGCGCTGGCCGCCTCCCTCGGCGGCGTGGAGCTGATCAACCTCGGCCTGAGCGGCAGCGCCCTGCTCGACCCGTTCACCGCCCGCGCCCTGCGCGACACCCCCGCGGACCTGATCAGCCTCAAGATCGGGATCAACGTGGTCAACGCCGACCTGATGCGCCTGCGCGCCTTCACCCCGGCGGTGCACGGTTTCCTCGACACCATCCGTGAGGGGCACCCCACCACCCCGCTCCTGGTGGTCTCCCCCCTGTACTGCCCCATCCACGAGGACACCCCGGGGCCCAGCGCCCCGGACTTCTCCCGCCTCGACGAGGGCCGGTTCGGCTTCCGGGCCGCGGGCGATCCCGCCGAGCGCGCCGCCGGGAAGCTGACGCTCACCGTCATCCGGGACGAGCTGGCCCGCATCGTCGCGCAGCGCGCGGTCGACGACGCGCACCTCCATTACCTCGACGGCCGGGAGCTCTACGGCGAGGCGGATCTCGCCGAGCTGCCACTCCCCGACCAGCTCCACCCCGACGCCGCCACCCACCGCCTCCTCGGCCAACGTTTCGCCACCCTCGCCCTCCACCCCACCGGCCCGCTCCCCACCGACGCCCTGCCCACCGACGCCCTGCCCACCGACGCCTGACCGGCGCGCCGGCCCGCTCTCGTTCAAGCAGACAGCCCGTCCAAACAGACAGCCCGTTCAGCAGACAGCGCGTTCCGGCCCGTCGGGCAGGTGGCGCGTGCGCTCCTCTCGGGTGAGGTCCCGGTTGACGGCGTGGCAGACCCGGTCGATCGCCTCGTCCGGCGTGTGCACGTTCTCCTCCCAGTACAGGACTGTCCCGGCCTGGTCGCCGGTGGCGAGAGTGGCGCCCTCCGGGTCGAAGACCATGGCGGTCACGGCGGTGTGGTGGCCGGTGAGCGTGCTGCGAAGTTCGAGCGTCGTGGCGTCCCATAACTGGACGGTTCCGTCCTCGGCCCCCGTGGCGAAGGTGGTGCCATCAGGGCTGAAGGCCACCGAGACGAGCGCGCGGGGCGGGTCGGTGAGGGTGCGCATGAGCTGCCCGGTGGCGGTGTCCCACAGCGCCACCGATCCGTCCTGGCTGGCGGTGGCCAGAGTGGCGCTGTCCGGGGCGAACGCCAGGGAGTTCGTCCAGCCGGTGCCGGTCAGCGTGGTGCGGAGTGCACCTGTGGTGGTGTCCCACAACTGCGTCCGGTCGTCGACGACGCCGACGGCCAGCGTGGTGCCGTCGGGCGAGAAGGCCATCGTGGTCACCCACCGGGTGTCCAGGGTGGCCACGTTCTCGCCGGTCGTGGCGTCCCACAGCCGGACCGTGCCGTCCTCGTGGTCGGCTGCGGCGAGGAGGAAGCCGTCAGCGGAGAAGGCCAGTGAACCCACCCAGGACTGGTCGCCGTCGAAGGTGAGGCGTTTCGCGCCGGTGGCGACGTCCCACAGCCGTATGGTCCCGTCGAAATCGCCGGTGGCGAGCGTTGTGCCGTCAGGGCTGAGGGCCACGGCGGTCACCGAGCCGGTGTCGACGCTGGCCACGACCACCCCGGTGTCGGCGTCCCACAGCCGCACCCTCCCGTCGTCGCTCGCCGTGGCGAGCAGATCCGCGTCGCGGCCGACAGCGAGGGAGGTGACGTCCTCGGAGTGTCCGGCCAGTCGCTGTCGGGGAGTCCCGGCGGCGGTGTCCCACACCCGGATGGTGCCGGCGGCGTCGCTGCTGGCGAGCGTGATTCCGTCGGCGCCGCACGCCAGGGAGGTGACGGCCACGCCGTGCCCGGTGAGGGTGCGGCGAGGCTCGCCGGCGGCGGTGTCCCACAGCCGCGCCATCCCGTCGGCGCTGCCGGCGGCCACCGTGTCCTGGGAGGCGAACGCCACCGCGTACACCTCGGATGCGCCGGGCAGGGTGAAGGTGTGGTGGGCCTCGCCGCTGACGGTGTCCCACAGCCGTGCGGTGCCGTCCTCGCTGCCGGTGACCAGCAGGCCGCCGTCCGGGCTGAAGTCCAGGGACGTCAGGCTTGCCGTGTGCCCGGTCAGGGTCCGGTGGATCTCGCCCGCGAGCACCTCCCACAACTGGACGTGCCCTCTTCCGTCCCCGGTGGCGAGGATGGCGCCGTCCGGGCTGAAGGCGATCGACAACGCCCCGCCACTGGGTTCGCTGGCGATGCTGCCGCGGTCCTCGCCGGTGGCGACGTCCCACAACGTCACCCCGCCGCTGACGTCCGCGATGGCGAGGATGGCGCCGTCCGGGCTGAAGGCGACCGAACTCACCCAGCTGGCGCCTCCGATGGTGCGCGACTTACCCGAGGCCACGTCCCACACCTGCACCGTGCCGCCCTCCACCCCGCTGTACGTGGCCAGGGCTGCGGCGTCCGGGCTGAAGGCCACCTCCTGCACCGGGACGTGCAGATAGCCCGACGTGGGGGTGAGGGTGCGGCGGATCTCGCCGGTGGCGACGTCCCACAGCCGAACCGTGCCCTCGGCGGTTCCGGCGGCGAGCAGGCCGGTGCCGGGGCTGAGATCCACGGACTGGATCGGCCCCGCCGGATCGGTGAGCCGGCGTTCCAGCGGGAGTGTCGCGGCCGCATACAGGCTGTTCCTGGCCTCCGCCGTCGGGTCGGTCCGGTACGCCTCGACCGCCAACAAGGAGGCCAGGTCCGGATCGCTGTCCAACAGCCTGGCCGACTCGGCGGCCAGTTCCCGGGAACGAGCCATGTCCTGAGCGGCGACGGCGCGCCGCTGCTGGCGGACCGCTTCCACCGCGGTGGCCGTGGCCACGAGCAGCAGCAGGGCCAACGCGGCGGCGAGCGTGCGCAGGCGGCGAGTGGCGCGGGCGGCCGCCCGGTGCTCGTGGTGGCGGGCGTCCAGGCTGGCGGTGAGGAAGCCGCGCTCGCGGGGGGTGAGGTCCTGTCGGTGGTCGGGTGGGAAGTTCTCCTCGGCCGTGGCCAGTCGGCTGCCGCGGTACAGCGCCCCCGCGTCACGGCCCAGGTCATCCCACGTTCGGGCGTCGTACGTCAGGCGTCGGTGGACACGCAGGCGTTCCCGGTCGGCGTCCACCCAGGCCCGCAGGCGGGGCCATGCGGTGATCAGCGCCTCGTGTGCCAGGTCGACCGTGTCGTCGTCCAGGGTGATCAGTCGGGCACGGGCCAGCCGGTCGAGCACCTCGGGTGTGTCCGCCTCGTCGGTGTCGAGTTCGGCCCGGTCGGCAGGGCGGCGGGTGGCGGAGGTGCGGTCGCCCGGGGTGACCAGCCGCAGCAGGATCCGGCGCGCCAGTTCCTGCTGGCCGGACGTGAGGCGAACGAAGGCGCTTTCGGCGGTGCGGGCGACGGCGCCGTGCAGTCCGCCGGCGGTCTGGTAGCTGGCCAGGGTAAGGGTGCGCCCCCGTCGGCGGCGCCAGGTCTCCAGCAACGCGTGCGACATCAGCGGCAGTCCACCCGGCTGGTCGGCGACCTCCTGCAGAATGCGTGTGGTCAGCACCCGTTCGACGATCAACCCCGCCTGCTGGGCCGGTTGCACGATGACCCGCCGCAGTTCCACCGGGTCCATGGGCCCCACCAGGAGGTTGGCCTCGTTCACGGCGGCGGCCAAGTCGGGGTGCTGGGCGCAGCGGGTGTAGAAGTCGGAGCGGACCGCGATCACCACCCGTAAGCCGCTCTGCGGCTGTCGGGCGGTCAGCAGCAGGCCGAGGAACTCCTCCCGCTCGCGCGTGCCCTGGCACAGGGTGAATGCCTCCTCGAACTGGTCGACGAGCACCACGGTGTCCCCCGCCCCCTCTTTCGGGGTCAGCCGCGTCCGGGCCGCACCCAGGGGATGCGCGCCGGGCGTGAAGATCCGCAGGGTCGCCAACGGTTTGGTGAGGGCGCCGGGCCGCCGTAAGGCGGGGATGAGCCCGGCGCGCAGCAGGGAGGATTTCCCGCTCTCCGACGGGCCGAACACCACCGTGAAACGGTGGGCCCGCACCAGATCCAGCAGTTCGGCCACCAGACGCTCACGGCCGAAGAACCGACCGGCATCGTCCGGCTCGAACCGGGTCAGGCCCTGATACGGGGACTTGCGGTCGTCGTTGCCGCTCGCCTCGACGGCGGCCACCTCGTCCGCCGCCTCACGCCAGCGCCGCTCCCACCCTTCCTCGGCTGCTCCGCAGGCCTGGACGTACGCCAGCGTCACGGCCAGCGAGGGCAGTTGCTCACCCCCCGCAGCCCGCGACAGCGTGGAGGCGGTGAACCGCGTCCGCCCCGCCATCTCCCGATACGTCGTTCCCCCAGTACTCTGACGCAGGGACCGCAATGCTGCGGCGAATCTCTGTATCGGCCCGGCGTTCGGGTCTAACGGAGTCTCCTGACGCCCCATTCCTGGCCCCCTGATCATTCACCCCCGGTGCTCCACCGGCAGCGGTGAAGCTACTCACGCCACCTGCCTGCCGCAACGGTCCCCGACCGGGGAATCGCACCAAAACACCGGGCCTGAGCTGCCCGTATGGTCGAATGGCGAATAATTGATGCCCCGGTTTCGGGGCTGCGCATCAATTTCTTCCGCTCGCATGACCTGCGCGGTATTTCCTCGGCTGCTCTCATTTCCGCACATGGCCGGACGGAAATCGTGGCCCCCTGGACCGGGCCAAGCGGGGAGGAGCCCGATACCGTGGCCCGGGAAGGGAAGGGAAGGGAAGGGACCAGGAGGGAGGGGCGCGGGTGCGAGCCGTGCTGGTGGAGGAGTTCGGGCGGTTGCCCGAGGTGCGGGGGGTGCCGGACCCGGTGCCGCCGGCCGGCGGGGTGGTGGTGCGCGTCGAGGCGACGGGGCTGTGCCGGAGCGACTGGCACGGCTGGGCCGGCCACGACTCGGGGATCACGCTCCCGCATGTGCCGGGGCACGAGCTCGCCGGCCGGATCGAGGCGGTGGACCCGGCGGTGACCGGCTGGCGCGCCGGCGACCGGGTGACCGTCCCGTTCGTCTGCGCCTGCGGGCGTTGCCCCGCGTGCGCGGCCGGGGACCAGCAGGTCTGCGAACGGCAGGAGCAGCCGGGATTCACGCACTGGGGGTCGTTCGCCGAGTACGTCGCCCTGCACGCGGCGGACACCAACCTGGTCGCGCTGCCCGAGGACATGGCCTACGGCACCGCTGCCGGCCTCGGCTGCCGGTTCGCCACCGCCTACCGCGCCGTCGTCGCCCGCGGCCGGGTCCGGCCCGGCGAGTGGGTGGCGGTGCACGGCTGCGGCGGGGTCGGGCTGTCCGCCGTGATGATCGCGGCGGCCTGCGGCGCACGAGTCGTCGCGGTGGACGTCGCACCTGAGGCGCTGGCGCTGGCCGCGCGGTTCGGCGCCACGGTGGGCGTGGACGCCACCGCGGCCGGCGGGGACGCCGGGGCGGCCGTGCGCGAGGCGACCGGCGGCGGCGCGCACGTCTCCCTGGACGCCTTCGGCTCCGCCGCGACCTGCGCGGCGTCCGTGGCGAGCCTGCGACGGCGCGGTAGGCACGTGCAGGTCGGCCTGCTGCCCGCCGGCGGCACCGCGGTCCCGATGGACCTGGTCGTCGCGTTGGAGCTGGACCTTCTCGGCAGCCACGGCATGGCCGCGCATGCCTACCCCGAGTTGATGCGGCAGGTCGCCGCCGGGACGTTGCGCCCCGACCTGCTGGTGGGCTCGGTCATCTCCCTGGACGAGGCACCCGCCGCGCTGGCCGCCCTGAGCGACGGCTCGCCCCCCGGCGTCACCGTCATCAGCCCGCACGGCAACGAGACCCGCTGAAACGCCCGGCGAGGACCGTTGCGCCGCCGGACCGTTGCATCGCCGGACCGTTGCTCGCCCGGGCTGCACAATCAGGGCTGCGGGAGGCCCGGGGACTGGGTGATCTCTTGTTCGGCGGCGTCGATGATGCCCAACATGGCCGCCGACGCCGCCGCGGGATCGCCGGCCTCTATGGCCTCCACGACGGCGCGGTGGGCCGGCAGCGAGGCCTCGACCGCCCCCGGGGTCTGGGTGCTCACGGCGAAGGTCTGCTCCAGGGCGACGTTCACCGCGCGGCCCAGCGAGCCGAGGAGGCGGTTGCCGCTCGCGACCAGCAGGGCGCCGTGGAAGGCGATGTCCGCCTCGATGTAACCGCCGCGGCCGGGCCGCACCGCCGCGGCCTCCATGGCCGCCAGGGCCCCGTAGAGGGCCCGAATGTCACCGGGGCCGGCCCGGTCGGCCGCCAGCCGGGCGGCCTCGGGTTCCACGATCCGACGCAGTCCGTTCGTATCGCGCATTAACGTCTCGGGGTCACAGGCCTGTTGCCAGCGCAGCACGTCGCGGTCCAGATAGTTCCAGTGCTCCGGCGGCAGCACCCGCGTGCCCGTACGGGGACGCACGTGCAGCATCCCCTTGGCCGCGACGGCCTTGACCGCCTCCCGCAGCGCACCGCGGCTGACGCCCATCTCCACGGCGAGCGCGCCCTCGACCGGCAGCGGCCGCCCTGGCTCCCACTCCCCGCTCACGATCCGCCGACCCAACTCGTCGACCACTCGCTGATGCATGGTCCGGTAATGCACCACGATCTTTGCACGCCCCCTGGACGGAATCATCTAATCATTTGATGATTGCCTGCATCGTACCTCCCCTGCGAGCTCGACGAAGAGAGGCGGGTTCCCGATGTCGCACACGGACGACCGTGATGGCGCCGAAGCTCCTTTCCCCATGCGAAGTCGCCACCTGCCGCGGCCCGAAATACGCACCCTGCCAGCCCTGCCACCGAAGACCTGGCGCATCATCGGGCCCGGCATCGTCGGCGCCGGGGTGGGTCTCGCCTCGGGCGAGTTCATCCTCTGGCCCTACATCGCCTCCCAGGTCGGCCTCGTCTTCCTGTGGGGCGCCGTCATAGGCGTCGTCACCCAGTGGTTCATCAACATGGAGATCGAGCGCTACACGCTCGCCACCGGGGAGACGGCCATGGCCGGCTTCAACCGCTTCTGGCCGCACTGGGGCGCGGTGCTCGCCCTGTTGACGTACGCGGCGAACCTGTGGCCAGGGTGGGCGACCAGCTCCGCGACCATGTTCTCGTATGTCTTCGGCGGCAACGCCACCGTCATCGCCGTCGTCCTGCTGCTGCTCATCGGCGCGATCCTCACGCTCGCCCCCGTCGTGTACAGCGCCCTGGAAGGGCTGATCTTCGTCAAGGTCGCGCTCATCGGCGGGTTCTTCGTGCTGGCGGTGATCCTCGCCGTCAACGCGTCGAGCTGGAAGGAACTGCCGGACGCCGCCACCCACGTCGGCCAGTTCCCCAGCGAGATCGGCGTCGCCGTGCTGATGGGAGCGCTGGCCTACGCCGGGGCCGGCGGCGGGCAGAACCTCTGCCAGAGCAACTGGATCCGCGACAAGGGCTTCGGCATGGGCCACTACGTGCCCCGCCTGGTCAGCCCGGTGACCTCCAAGGAGGAGGCCGCGTCCGGCTCGACCGCCGGATATGTCTTCGTCCCCGAAGGGGAGAACCTCGTGCGGTGGAAGCGCTGGTGGCGCTTTGCCAACACCGAACAGGCCGTGACCTTCGGCGTCACCACCGTCGTCACCATCGTGCTCACCTCGTTGCTGGCGCACTCCACGCTCTTCGGCACGGCGGGGCTCGCCAATGACGTGGGCTTCGTGCAGGTGGAGGGCGAGGTACTGAAAGAAGAGGTGGGTAACTGGTTCGGCGTGCTGTTCTGGCTGATCGGGGGCTTCGCCCTGTTCAGTTCGGCGACCGGCATCGTCGACTACACCAGCAGGCTCGCCGCCGACGTCCTCAAGACGACGTATCTGCGCTCCTCGCGTCACTCAGAGAGCCGGCTGTACTTCTGGCTGGTGTGGGGACTCGTCGCCCTCGGCATCATCATTCTGACGCTCGGATTCGACCAGCCACTGGTGCTGCTGGTCATCTCCGCCTGCGTGGCCGGGTTGATGATGTTCGTCTACTCGGGGCTGCTGATCATGATGAACCGCAAGGCGCTGCCCAGGCCGCTCAAGGTGCGCGGCTTCCGGGTGGTCGCCCTGGTGTGGGCGATCGGCCTCTTCGGCGTGCTGTCCGTGCTGACAATTCGGCAGCAGATCCTCGACCACTTCTGACCCGACCCCGATCGACGGCCTCCCCTCCACTACCCGCCGTGCACGCCGTACGCCACTCCGACGCCGGCGCACCGCATGGGAATTGTTGCGAGGGGGGCGCCGCCGTCGGAAACAATCTCCGACGGCGTCGCAATTGGTGCGACAGTGCCGAAAACGAAACGGTGTTACGCGCAGCTCCGCAATCCCCTTCTCCTTCGGGCACGGACCGGCTCCCCGTGAACCACGCCTCGCCGACTGAGCTGGACATTGCCGACTCCTGAACGCGACGCTACCGTGAGATCAATTGGCTCGATATCAACGCGTCGAGTCGATCGGTACGGCTGGGGGAAAGTCAGCGGTTCGAATGCCGCCATTAACTGCGGAATTTGGCGGCGCATCTCCCGCTGACGAAGGGAAAAGGGCAAGAGCACAATCCCATTCCGGCTGACAGACCGGAACTGCTCACTGATGGGACATCGCCGTGGCGCGGCCTTGTTTTGGCGCGCCCAGATAGCGTGCGGGAGTTGACCAGGAGGCGGGAATGGGGCGACACCTGATTCGTGAGGAGCCGGAGTGGAACCTGGGCGAGGGGAAATAGCAGACCAGCCGATTCTAGAGGTCGAAATCAGATCGCTCTCGACAGCTGACTCGCCGAGAACCCTCGGAGAAGACTCGAAGCACGTCAGGAGACTGGCGGCGATGCGGACCGAGTTTCCTCCGATCATCGTGCACCGGGCGACCATGCGCGTCATCGACGGCGTGCACCGGTTACGGGTGGCCAAGCTGCGAGGACAGGAGAAGATCGCGGTCAGGTTCTTCGAGGGAGACGCGGCGAACGCCTTCGTGTTGGCCGTTCAGTCGAATGTCACGCACGGCCTGCCGCTGTCCCTGGCGGACCGGAAACGAGCCGCCGTCCGCATCTCCCTGTCGCATCCTGAATGGTCGAACCGTAAGATAGCTTCGGTCACCGGCCTGTCCGGCGGAACGGTCGCCGAGATCCGCTCGCGCAGGTCGGGAGAGACCCCGTCGACGAGCATCAGAATCGGTCCCGACGGACGCGTCCGCCCCGTCGATCACGCCAGCGGACGCCTACTGGTCCAGAGAGCGGATCCGCTCCCCAACGGGCAGACACGGAGCGGCCCGGAGGGCGAGTCGAGGACACAACGGGTCTCGGCGGACCAGAGCGCCGCCATCGTCGAGCGACTCAGGGCCGACCCGGCCCTGCGGGTCAGCGAAACCGGGCGCAACCTGCTCCGCCTCCTGAACGTCGCCACGCTGGGGGCGGAGGAACGGGACACGATCATCGACAATGTTCCGGCGCACTGTAGCGGCGTCATCGTCCAGGTCGCGAAGGCCTGCGCGGGGATCTGGGAGGAATTCGCGGCGCGCGCCGAGCGCAAGGCCACCGATATGAGCACCTACACGTAGTACCGGCGAGCCAGCGCCGCGTCCGCCTCGACGACCCAACGGTCCCGACGCGAACGCGACGCGGCGCTGGCGAACGCCGAACCACCGCGCTGCTATCGCGGATCGTCCAATTGCACAATCTGCGTGGTTGGACACTTCCTCGTATCACTCTCCCTCTGTGTTTTCCCGCACCGGAGCAAAACATTGCCCTCCCCTGGCACTTCCTCGGCGCCTTTCCTCGGCTCCCTTCCCTGGTTCCCCTCCCTGGCACGAGCCGGCGAGCCGGCGAGCCACCGCGTCCCGGCGTGGCCCCTGTCGCCGGTGTGTCCGACCACCTCACCGCGTTCGAACAGGAGTCCCGAAACGGCCTCTGACCAGGATGGTTTGTCAGTCTGACGCGGTATCATGGAGTCATAAGCAGCTCGGGTTCAACCGGGTTCAGCAAGGCCGAGGAGGTCGCCCATGCCCGTGGCGTACGCCCCGACACCCGTGACCAGGAAGCCGCTCCCGGCGGGCAGGCCCCGCGAGTGGTACATCGCGCACAACCGCATGCTCAAGGCGATGCGCCTCGCCATAGCCCTTCTCGAGGCGGGCGTGTACTCCCCGCAGCAGGCTCGGAACGAGGTCATAAGCCTGATGGCCGCCCGCATCGACATCCACCCACCTTCCCCGACCACCTGCCGCATCGTCCGCGCCCTCCTCTGGTCCTCCGACCCGCAGAGCACCCTCCCCCGCTAACACCTCAGCGAAGGGTGCGGGCCGGTGTCACGTGCCGCAGGTGGATCAGCACGTCGAACCACTCGGCCAGGGACCCGTCCGTCATGTGGTGGGCGGTGTCGCGTTCCGGATCATGGCGCGGTCCGATGATCCGGGACGTGCCGTCCGGGCCAGCCAGTCGGTCACCTGCTCCGGCGCGTCGGCGCGGAGATCCAGCAGGAAGTCGCCCACCGCGTCGTCGTCCAGCAGCGCCTCCACCAACGGCGCCGCGGGCCTGGGCACCCGGTGGGCCGGGGCGTCGGTGTACGTGGCCAGTTCCCCCGCCCCGAAGGTGAGCCCGATGGACAGGTACCGGTCCCCGAGGCGTTCCTGGAGGTGGCTGCCGGCGTTCCGGGACTGACGTGCCGGGTTCGGCGGGAAGCTGACGGCCCGGGTGGGCGCCTTGGCGGCGTGGGAGCTGGAGGACCAGAACAGCACCTGGTGACCGGTGTGCCGGTGCCACCAGACGAGATTCTCGGCGAACGACCGCTCGTAGTAGGCCATGTTGTGCGGGTCGCGGGGATCGTCGTCGTGGTCGTGGAGTTCGTGGTACTGAACGATCACCCGTGCGTTCTGGAGCGCCCACGCGTGTCCGTCGTGGCCCGTGGCCCCCGTCACCAGGGCCGTGCGCCGCCCGCGCGCGGTCGAGCCACGACCGCCGGTCGGGCAGCGCCCGGAAGCGACGCGTGTGGGCGGCCAGCGCCTCGCCCTCCGGGCGGAGATCGGCATAACAGGTCGCCACCTTGTCCAGCAGCCCGGGCGCGGCCCGGCGCACATAGTCGACCACCGTGTCGTACGCGGACGCCCCCGTCGCGTGCGGGCTGACCCCGACGAGGCGGACCGGGTCGCCCGGATGCGCCTCGTTGAACTCACGCGCCCACCGGACGAGGGCGAGCACCTCCTCGGTGTGGGAGAACGCCTCCGCGGCCTCCAGCAGCGCCACGGGATCCCCGGCACCGGTGCGGACATGGGCGTCGAGCCGGACGCCGAGCGTCCAGTCCAGGTCGAAGGCGACGGTACGGAACCCGGCCTCGCCGACCAACAGCCTGGCGATGCGCGCCTGGAGAGCGAAGACCTCGTGCGCTCCGCGCGTCCCGGCGCCGTATCCGACCACGGCCACCCGCTCACCAACCATGCCGAGCAACGGCCGCAGGTCGTCCAGCGGCTCCGCGGGATCCACGGTGGTCAGGGGGTGCGCCGCGCTGTTGATCCAGTCCTGAATCGCCGCGCGTTGGTCCGATGAGGTCGCCATATGGCCACCCTCGGACCTCAAGACTGGTTGAAGTCAAGCCCCGCCCTGACAGCGGAGATGAACGACGACCAGCCGTGGGGAGGGAACACGAGAGCGGGGCCGTGCGGGTTCTTGCTGTCGCGTACGGGGACGATGCCCGCGAGGTCGTCGGAGACCTCGACGCAGGCGCCAGTCTTGATTGCTGTAACTGCTCTTGCGCCAGGTCGCAACGTTCAGGTCGAGGGAGACCTCGACGCATTCGCCGCCGTCCGAATTGCTGTAGGAGCTCTTGCGCCAGGACACCGTGCTCAGGTGGAAGGGTCGCACGGTACTTCCTCCAACAGGCTCAAGACGAACTTCCGTGACTCAGAAGGCGTAAGCGCCATGTCGCGCACCGCATCGTAGGGGCGTCGCTGCAAGCATTCTCCGTGTACGCGACCGTACGCCGATCCGGAAGTCGTAGAAACATCCTGCCGCCGCCACTCCCCCGCGTCCCGCAACGGCGTGCGCAGCACCGCCTCCGACAGGATGGTCCGGAACGACGGTGCGTCGTCGCCGTCCAGCAGCTCGCGCCGGCCCATCCGGGCATCGACCTGCTGCTCCAGTTCCTCGCCCTTCAGGCCGCCCGCCGCCAGTACCTCCCGTGCGTAGCCCGGCGTCTGGAGCAGGCCGGGCAGCACGCTCACCGCGAAGTGCCACAGGCTGGTGGCCTCGGCCTCAAGAGTCATGTAGCGCCGGTACCGCTCGCGGAACTGGGTCTTGTCGTTGGTCGCCAGCTCCCACAACGCCAGCAACAGGCCGGGCGTCTCGCTAGTACTGGTCGAGAGCCTCGACCACCTCGGGGCCACCGAGCGTCCCGCCCTTCTCCATCGTGCCGAACAACCACCCGTCCCAGCCCAGCCGTTCGCCGATCCGTCGCAGGCTGACGCCGGCGCATTCTCGTGATAACTCCGTCACGCACGGTACGTCGGAGCCGGCGGCCGGGGAGAGGAATCGCACGAGTACACCCGAAGGAGCGAGCGCGTCATGACAACGCCGCCTACGCAGGACCCGGCCGTCGGCACCACCGTTCACGACATGCTGCTCGGCCGCGTCGGCGTCGTCATGGGGCGGGTGGGGCCGAACCTCCAACTCCGGCCGCTGTACGGCGGACGCGAGTGGAACGCCGACCCCGGCAGTCTCCGGCTGTTGGGCCCGGAGGAGGTCCTGAGCGCCCGCGTCGCGGAGGCGAACGCGCGCAGCCGGAACCCGACCCGCTGAGCGACTGCCACGCCGTGCGCCACGACCCGGGGCTGCTATGCGTCGTCATCCAGTGCGTCGTCATCCAGTGCGAAGCGCAGGTACCGCTCCGCGGAGCGGCGCACCGCGGCTGCTCCGTCTGCGGCAACCACCCGTCCCCAGAACGCTCCGTAGATGCGTTCGAAGGTAAACGGTTCGATCAACGCCAGCGCGCGGCGGATGGCGCGCGGTCGCTCCGGAATGAAGTTGGGAATGCTGTACATGAAGCTGACCCACCGGCGGTCCATCACCACCATGAAGATGTCGCCACTGAACAGCGCGCCGCGTCCCTCGGGGTCGTCAGCCCAGTGCAGCACGGTGCCGCCGGCGAAGTGGGTGCCCGCGTTGATCAACGTCATACCGGGCGCGATCTGGTGGGTGTCGCCCGACCAGAACTCGATCAGCGGATCGGGCCGCCCGACCCAGCCACGGTCCGCGGCGTGGACATACACCGGAGCGTCGAAGATCCGGCCCCACTCGGTCATCGCGCCGTAGAAGTGCGGATGGCTGACGGCTATCGCGCTGATCCCGCCCAACTGCTCGATCTCGCTGGCAAGATCATCATCGAGATAGCCCACGCAGTCCCACAGCACATTGCCGGAGGGTGAGCGGATCAGCAGCGCACGCTGGCCAACGGCCACCGACGGCACCGCACCGACCCCGCTCACACCGGGGCCCTCCTCATCGATCCGCCCGCGATGGCCACCGGCCCGCAACTCGGCGAGCGTCGTCCACCGTTGGCCTTCCCAACCGACGTACTGCCGCTCGTCCAGGCAGATCGGGCAATCAGCACGTGGTGCCCCGTACTGCACACCGCAGGTACGGCAGATCGGAAGCTGTGCGCCGGCCACTGAAGCTCTCTCCTTCGACGAATACTCCCACCTCTATAGCGAGATGGCAATTTAGCTATTTGGCAATATAGCCAGATGGCGAATAAGGTGTCAACGTGGAGAACATGGAGAAGCCAGAGGCGCGCAGGGCCGAGATGTTTCGGGCGTTGGGTCATCCGGTGCGACTGGGCATCATGCGACGACTAGCGGCCCAGCCGGAGACCTGCGCATGTGACTTCAGCGACGTGTTCGGGCTGAAGCAGCCCACCATCAGTCGGCACCTCAAGGTGCTACGCGAGGCTGACCTGGTGACCACGCGCCGCCGCGGCACCCAGATCTGCTACTCGGTGCACCCCGACACGATTCTCGAGCTCGCCCAGACACTTGACGCGCTTACGGCCCGACCCGCCGACGCGACCACTTCGCGAGCGAGCTAGCGACCCGTCAAGCGCGTCGAGCCTGATCGCTGTGTACTCGACGTGGTGAACGTGACTCGCTGGGATGGGCTGTTGGGTCGGAGGGCAGAAGCCTGCGCCGTGTCGGGGGATGGAGCCGCTGGTGGATTCTGGGATGGAGCTGGCCGGAGTCACCCTCGCCGGGCGGTACACGTTGCGGCGGAGGCTGGGTGGCGGGGGCATGGGGGAGGTATGGCTGGGCCAGGACTCGGAGCTTGTCGTCAGGTCGCGGTGAAGGTTGAGCTTGTTCCGCTTTGACCGACACCCTTGGTGTGTCGGTCAAAGCGGAACAAGCTCAGGGGCCACGCCGAGCACGCAAGCTCGAGGCTAGGCTCTCCGGATGTTCGACAGCAGCTCTGAGGCGCCGACCGGTCTGCTCACCGCGCTCATTCCACGCCACATCCTGTGCCTGATCGGTAAGGATCTGGACTTCCGCGATCTCCAGCGGACACTCGATGACATCGGCGCGGGTGTTTTCTCCCTCAACCACGAGTACTCCGAGAACGAGCCGGACCCGCGGATGCCCGACGCCTTCAGGGCGAGCGTGATGGCGCAGCCCACCTTCACGGACGACGCGCGGTGGAGGAGTACGACTCGGTGGCGTACGTGGCGTCGCCACCCGTGCTGGAGCCCACGGCGTTGGACGTCTCGCGGCGGGTGCTGGAGGTGGCCGCCGCACTGCTCGCCGGCGACGGCACCGCGTTGAAGAACGAGAGCAGCGGCCTGGCACACGGCCGCGACACCTGGCTCGCGCTCGCACACGAGGCCGCGGCCGCGGAGGACGAGCCGGAGCTGGCCGCGACGCTCCACAGAGCCTGGGTGAAGCGGCCCATCGGGAGCGACGGCCTGCTGTACACCGTCGGCATGCATCTGCTGGGCCAGCCGGACGTCGAGTTGGATCCCGGCGGTCCCGTCGACGAACCGGAAGTCCTCCGTGACCACGTGGCCACGATGGACGCGCTAGCCTACTACCTGCTGATGGAGCAGCCGGAACGGGGCATCCAGGACGGCGAGGGGTTCCGCGTCTCGGCGGAGGGACCTCGGTGGGTGATGAGCGACCAGCCCTGTGAGCGCTTCGACCTCATGGACGACATCTCCTACAACCCGTACGGCTACTGGCGTCTCACCCCGGGCTGACGAGCCCGTGCAGTGCAAGCCCCGTCAGCAGGTTCGCGGCCTGCCCTCTTTTGGGTGGTGTTCGATGGATGACCTGGTGTCTTCACGGGACGTTCGACAGGGTGGGGGTAGTTGATCGCCACATCCTCGGGGGCAGCACCATGACCGTCATCACGGACACCGACACCGCCGACACCGTCACGGCCGACACCGACACCGACACCGACACTGTCACGGCCGACACCGACACCGACACTGTCACGGCCGGCACCGTTAGGGAGTGTCATGAATCAGGTGTGGATCTCCCCGAAGGGGTCACCTGATGAGTACGACGTCTGATCGCCTGATCGAGATGGCTGGCGGCGTGTCGCTTGCCGAGGCCGGCGGGAGCGCTGAGGGTACCGACGTGAAGTCGATGCCGGTGTCGCCCAATGGTCTGTCCAGCGAGTTGCTGGAGGAGCTGGCCGCGCTGGCGGCCGAGAAGGTCCGCGGTGGCGGTCTGCGGCTGATGGGCGAGGGCGGGCTGTTGCCCGAGCTGGCCCGGCACCTGATGCAGTCGGCCCTGGAGGCCGAGATGGATCAGCATCTGGTCGAGGAGGCTGGCCGCGTCGGCGGGCGCGGGTCGCGTTCGGGCGGCAACATGCGCAACGGCTACCGCAGCAAGAAGGTGATAACCGAGGTCGGCCCCGTCACGGTGCGGGTCCCCCGGGACCGGCTGGGCACCTTCCAACCCCGTGTCCTGCCCCGGTACGCCCGCCGCACGGGCGCGCTGGACGAGCTGGTCTTGTCGCTCACCGCGAAGGGACTGACCTCCGGGGAGATCGTCGCCCACCTCGCCCAGACCTACGGCATGACGACGACGAAGGAGACCATCTCCACGATCACTGACAAGGCGCTGGAATCGATGGCGGAGTGGCGCACCAGGCCACTGGATGCGGGGTGGTTTCCACTGATGGTTGCGAATCAGCAGGTCAATACTCCTGTGAGCCATCCTCTCATGACCTCGGTGGGTGTCTTGTCACCGAGGACGAGGCGGGGTCGGCGGTTGACCTGTCGTGCGACCGCCTGGAGGTCACGGGCGGTGTGGACGGACAGGTCGCTGCCTTTGGGGAAATACTGTCGCAGCAGGCCGTTGGTGTTCTCGTTTGTCCCGCGCTGCCAGGGGGAGTGCGGGTCGCAGAAGTAGATCCGGAAGCCCGTGAAGGCCTCGATCTCCTCGTGCAGCGTCAGCTCGCGTCCTTGGTCCCACGTGAGGGTCTTCCGCATCGGGAGCGGGATGTGGGCGGTGTGCATGACGATCGCATCGCGGACCTGCGGGGCCTTCCAGCCGTCGGGCAGGTGGATCAGCTCGACGTAGCGGGTCGTGCGCTCGACCAGAGTGCCGATCGCCGATCCCTGGCCCCGCCCGATGATGAGGTCGCCTTCCCAATGCCCGGGAACCACACGGTCGTTGACCTCCAGCGGTCTGTGATGGATCAGTGTCATGTTCTTGATCTTGTTGGGTGTGGGGACACCTCGCCGCTGCTTCTTCCGGCGGGTGCGACCCGTGCGGAGCTTGCCGGGTCGGCTGCCGAGCAGACCGGCGAATAGGGCCCGGTAGATCGTCTCCGGGCAGGCCCGCATCGCCGGATCGGCGGCATGGGTGCGGGCGAGGAGGCGTGAGATCTGCTGGGGTGACCATTTCTCGGCGAGCTTCTCGCGGACGAGTGTGCGCAGGGGCTCACTGTGGCGAATCTTTTCTTCCTTGGGGCGCTGTCTGCGCAGGAGGGCCTGGTTGTGGGCCCACCAGGGCTGGTAGCCGCCGCTGGGCCCGCTGCCTCGCTTGATCTCCCGGTAGACGGTCTGGAAGCTCTTGCCGATGGAGGCCGCTATGTCCTTCGCGTGCCGCTTTGCCTGCAGGCCGTCGGCAATGGCGATGCGGTCTTCCTGGGTGAGGAAGCGCGGGGATATCGGGCCCGGGTCTGGAACGATCACGCCGCCAGCTTCCAGGAACCACTTGGAGCCGCAGCTGGTGGAGACCCCGACCACGCGGGCGGCCGCGGCCCCCTTGTAGCCGTCCCTCAGCAGCTCGAAGTATCTCTTCTTCACCGAGCTCGGCATCTTGTTGGGGGCGTACTTCGGCATCTGAACGCTCTCCTCCGGGACGTTCGCAACCACCGATAGAACTCAAGCGGTCTACCCGGTCGTGTTCATCGACGCCGTGCACGTGAAGATTCGTGACGGCCAGGTCGCCAACCGGCCCGTTTATGTGGCGGTCGCCGTCACCGCTGATGGCTACCGGGAGATCCTCGGGCTGTGGGCCGGTCAGGGCGGGGAGGGCGCGAAGTACTGGCAGACCATCCTGACCGAGATCAAGAACAGAGGCGTGCGCGATGTGCTGATGCTGGTCTGCGACGGCCTGACAGCCCTGCCCGAGGCGGTGAACACCGTCTGGCCGCAGACCGTCGTGCAGACCTGTGTCGTCCACCTCATCCGGGCCAGCCTGCGCTACTCCTCCCGCCGCGACTGGGCGGATGTCGCGCGAGACCTCAAGCCCGTCTACACGGCCGTGAACGAGGAACAGGCACGTCTGCGGCTGACGGAGTTCGGCGAGACCTGGGGCAGGAAGTACCCCTCGATCACTGGAATCTGGGAACGAGCCTGGAGCGAGTTCGTTCCTTTCCTCGGCCTGCCCGACGCCATCCGCCAGGTCGTCTACACCACCAACGCGATCGAGTCCCTCAACGCCCGCTACCGTCGCGCGGCCCAGGCCTGCGGACACTTCCCCAACGAACAGGCCGCCCTCAAACGCCTCTACCTGGCCACCCTCGCCTTGGACCCGACCGGGAAGGGCCGCAAGCGGTGGACCATGCGCTGGTTGAGTCGGCCCGGAGCGCGGTTTCGGTGTTGCTACTGGTCCGTTTCTCCGGGCCGCTCGCCGAACCCGGCGTGCGCCTCTCGACGCACCGGGCTCTCCACGGTCTCTGCCGTCAGGCGTGGTTCGCCGTCGCCCAAGGGGTGGGGATCGCTCCTCGGTATCGGTAACGAGTGACCGTTACCGACGAGGGGTCGAACAACTCGATCCCTCCCATGGCCACCGGTCGCCACCGTCCGGAGGGGGTGACGAACTGGCGTCGGAGCTGCTTCCAGGGCAGACGGTGCAGCTTCCTCAGCCACCGGAAGATCCGCCATTGGACGAAGTGCCTCAGGTTGCTGAGCGTGTGCTTGCATACCGCGTATCGGAAGTAGTTCGCCCATCCGCGCAGGATCTGGTTGATCCTGGTCAGGATGGTCCTGGGGTCGGCCTGCGACACCCTGTGGGTCATGGCACGAATCTTCCCCTTCACCGCTTTTAGGGGCCTGTCGGCGATGAAGGTGTAGACGTACCACTGGTTCGTGCCTCGCTTGCGGCGCCACTGGATGTGGAACCCCAGGAAGTCGAGCCCTTCGCTCATGTGCACTACCCGCGTCTTGGCCGGCGACAGGCGCAGTCCGAGAGGGGCGAGCACACCTGCGAGGTCTTCGCGCAGGTTCTCGACGTCGGACCTCTGACCATGCACGAGCACGACGAAGTCGTCCGCGTAGCGGACGATTCGCCACGTCGGCAGGCCCTTCTTCCGACGCGCGTGACGCCGATAGAGCGTCCCCATCATCCCGTCCGGCCGCCACGGCGCCATGACGTGCTCGTCGAGCACGCTCAGGGCGATGTTGGCCAGCAGGGGCGAGAGGATTCCGCCCTGCGGGGTGCCGGTGTCGGACTCCTTCAGCCCGGCGTGCTCGGTGAGCACTCCGGCCTTGAGGAATGCCTTCACCAGCGCGAGCACGCGCTTGTCCTTCACCCGGAGCCGCACCCGGTCCATCAGGGCCGTATGGTCGATCCGGTCGAAGCACGCCTCGATATCCGCGTCCAGCACCCACTGGTAGCCCCGGGAGCCGAACATGTGGATCTCGGCGATCGCGTCATGCGCCCGCCGCCCGGGCCGGAACCCATAGGAGACCGGCAGGAACTCGGCCTCGAAGATCGGTTCCAGCACGAGCTTCAGCGCCGCCTGGACCACCCGGTCGGCGATCGTGGGAATGCCCAGCTTGCGGAGCTTCCCCGAGCCACCGGGTTTCGGGATCGCGCGCTCGCGCACCGGCATCGGGCGGAACGTCACCGCCTTCAACGCGGCCCGCAGATCCTCCAGGAACCCGGGCGCCCCGACGCGCTCCTCGACCCAGGCGGCCGTCAGACCGTCCACGCCCGGAGTGTTCGCGCCGCGATTGCCCGCGACCCGGTCGAACGCCACGATCAGCGTCGCCGGATCATGCACGAAGTTGAACAGGTCGTCGAACCGGCGGCCCGGATCGGCCGCCGCCCAACGGTGAAGCTTGGCCTGCATCTCCGATACCCGCTGACGCGGCCCCATGGGCAGCCCAGCCGGGGCACCGGCGTTCACCAGCGCATCTTTCGGTCTTGCAGCATCCTCATCTCCTCGAAACCGCTGCCGCCCTTCCCCATGCACCGGGCTCTCCCCGGCTCGGAGTACTACGGCGGCTCCGCCCCGCCCCGGGCCGATCGACCGACGACGGACCCAGCCCGACCGTCCACGCTGGACGCGCGGCAGCGGGCAGACCAAGGACGGTTCCCGTGTTCACTGTGATTCGCTCGTCGAAGGAGGAGCCCGACTCTGCCCCAACGGCCTCGCTACGAGTACGCCGCAGACCTTCCCCGCAGCCTCCCGGTCACCGGCTTCACGACTCCCGGAAGTTCCCCGCCCTCGAAAGGCGAGGACGCGCCGTTCCCAGCCCACATCCACCAGGTTCGAGCCAGTACGAGTGTTGAGGGGCGTTATGGCATCGGTTCCTCGCGTACTCCTCTCCGACCTGCTCACCGGACCTACGACATCTGGCAGTTCTGCCGCACCCCGGCTTCGTCAGGACTGCTCCCACCCGACCCAGCGTCTCCCGGGACAGGCTGTCCTCAGCTCCTACCGGACCGCTGCGACGGCCCAGCGGTGGTGGTCTTTCACCTCCACTCGAATCAACAGCGCCTCACGGCGCACGAAGAGTGCCCTCAACGAGTTCGATCTCCTCTTCGACGGCCGACTGACCGCCGGACGAGTGTAGGCTGATCGGCATAATCAGAAACATATGGTCCAAACAGACTAATTACACCTGATTCCCGATAGACCCGACCAAGTAGACCAGACACGGAGGACAGCGGTCAGGACAGCGGTCAGGACAGCGGGGGCCAGGCGTTGTCGAGTAGTTCGGCGAAGTGGTCGGGGAACCACTCGCCGGGTGGCGGGGCGTCTGGCAGGGCTCCCGTCGGGTCCCAGCCGCCGCCGGTCCCTCCGTATTCGGGGTCGCACATCAGGTCGGGGGCCTGGCCGGTCGGGAACTCCAGCCCGGTGCCGTCGGACTCCCCCGGCGGCTTGGCCCAGACGTACGCGTCGATGCCCGGCGCCGGTGCCGCGGTGGGGCGTTCGCCCAGGCCGGAGCCGGCCTGGTTGCACCAGTTCTGCGCCATGTCCCGGCGGTCGGTGCGGCTCGCATCGACGTACTGGTCGGGCGAGTTGGAGGTTCCGGGACCGGTGGGCCGCTCCGGGCCACCCCAGCCGTTGCGGGAGGTGTCGACGAGCATGCCGATGCCCTCGTCGAAGCCGAGGCCGACGAGTTCGCGGCGGAACGCCTCGACGTACGGGAGCTCGTCGACGTACTCGTTCCAGTCGACCCAACGGGTCTGCCGGACCGGGGTACCCATCACGACGTCGTCAACGTCGAAGTACGGCTCCTCCAGCACGGCGTAGTCGGCCACGTTGGCGACGAAGCCGTGGACGGCGTCGGTGGTGCTGCCGGCGGCCGTCGCGGCGTCGTGGAAGAGCTGGGCGGCGGGGTAGAAGTTGTCCTCCCAGCCCAGCCAGCCGTGGTGGCTGATGTCCAGATACGAGTAGACGTTCGGGACGGCGCCGAGCTGGGCCAGGGCGTAGCCGATGCCGTTGACGTAGTTGCCGGTGGACCCGGCCATGTCGCATTCGGGCGTGGCACTGGGCCGGGGCGAGGCGTGGGTGACGAGCCGGGCGAGGGCGTGCGGCTCGACGATGGTGACGACGCGCAGATCGGCGTAGGCCGGGTCGGCGAGGATCTCGGCGATCGGGTCGACGAACTCGGAGCGGTACCGCGACTGGTCCTGCGGGCCGAGCTCGCCGTGCGAGACGAGGCGGTCGCAGTTGCGTCCGGGGATGTCGTAGAGGACGAGCTGGACGAGGTCGGCGTCCTGCGCCAGCGCCTCGTCGAGGTGATCGCGCAGGCCCATTCGGCCGTCGGCGCCGCCGATGGTCGCGATCCGGTCCAGCCAGACGGCCGTGGGCTGGTCGGCGACGGCCTCGCCGCCCGGCTCGGAGGCGGCGTTGGCGGACCATTCGGGGTTCACGTAGACCTGGGCGCCGGCGTAGGGGTTGTCCACGCGCTGCGCCGCGGCCCGTTCGATGGCGGCGGTGGGGGTTTCCGTGCCGGCGGCGGCCACGGGTGCGTCGTTGACGCAGGTCAGGAACGTGGCGGCGGCGATCCCGAGGGCCGCCACCGCGGCCCATCGACGGAAGCGGGGACTGGAGCGAGGACGGGAGCGGGCACGGGACTGGCGTGGTCTGGGCACGTGGAGCGGCATGGCGGCTCGGCCTCCGGGTGGGAGTGGTGGTTGCTGCGGGACGATGAACCGGTGCGAGTTGGGAGCGCTCCCACTCTCCGCCCCGAGTGTCGAAGCGCTCCTCCGTGCCGTCAAGGGTCCGTGCCGTCAAGGAACCGTGCCGTCAAGGGTTCGCGGTCCGGGCGCGCGATGCCCGTGTCCCGCTGCGCCTCAGGTGGGTGTTTCGCCCTCCGCGTCGGCGAACCTCCGGGCGAGGTCGCGATGTCGGTCCGCGACCGCCATCCCCTGGGCCGCGCTGATGGTCGCACCCGGCATGCGGCCCAGTTGTTCCACCTGCTCGGCGAGCCGCAGGTGCACCCCCCGCGCGTGCTCGCGACAGGCAAGGCAGGTGACGCTCTCCGGACGCGGAGAGGTCATCGCGTAGGGCACGCGCAGCCCGCATCCGGTGGCGACCAGGCTCGGCAGGTTACCGACCAGGCCGAACGTCGAGGCCAGCATGTTGCGGGTGGCGGCGTCGCCGTGGACGACCTGCCGCGTGACATGGATATGCGGATCGTGCTCCCCCATGCGTCCTCCCTGCCCCCTGTCCCCTGCCCCCTGCCCCCTGCCCCGGGCGACCGGCCGACGAGCCGGTTCGCATGGCTCCACGCTACGTGCGTTACCCGGCGTTCGTGCTCCTGACGCCGGCGCCACTGCCAGCGCCCGGACGGCACTCAGGACGGCACTCAGGACGGCACTCAGGAAACGGCCGGGGCGCGGGCCGGGCGCGGCGAGAGTCATTGATGCAGGTCACAGCCCCGTTAACGGTGCTGACAACGGTCACCACTGCAGCCTTTGACGGGAGCCCTCAGACTTCCCCATCATGAACATATGAAGAGCCATTCAGATGATCTGGTGTCCGCGGATGGCTGCGCGGTCCGCGTGGTCGACGCGGACCGGGTCGACGCGGTGCGGACCCGGATGCCGGCCGAGGACGAGTTGACCGACACCGCCGACGTCTTCGGGCTGATGTCCGACCCGGGCAGGCTGCGGCTGCTGGTGGCGCTGCTGGACGGGGAGCTGTGCGTGTGCGACCTCGCCGCGGTGACCGGGCTGAGCGAGTCAGCCACCTCCCACGCCCTGCGGCTGCTGCGCGCCCACCGCGTGGTCGCCGCGCGCCGGGCCGGCCGGATGGCCTACTACCGCCTGGACGACGCCCACGTGCGGATGCTGCTCGACCTGGCCGTCGCCCACACCGAACACACCGAAGCCATCCACCCCGAACGCGGAGGCCAGCGCTGATGGGCCACCAACACGGGCACGGGACCGGCCACAGCCACAGCAGCGCCTCAGCCACCGGTCGGCACCGCTGGCGCTTGGCCGCCTCGCTGGGGCTGGTCGGCAGCTACTTCGTCGTCGAGTTGGCGTTCGGCCTGATCTCGGGATCGCTGGCGTTGCTCTCCGACGCCGGGCATATGGCCGCCGACGTCGTCACCCTGGCGGCGGCGCTGGTCGCCACCCGCATCGCCACGCGCCCGGACAGCACCGGGCGGCGCACCTACGGCTCGTATCGCGCTGAGGTCTTCGCCTCCGCCCTGGCCGTGCTGTTGATGCTGGGCGTCGCCGGCTACATCGTCGTCGAGGCCATCGGTCGCGTCGGCGCCGCCGCCGAGGTGGAGTCCGGACCGATGCTGGTCGTGGGGGCCATCGGCCTGGCGGTCAACGTCACCGCGCTGGTGCTGCTGCGCTCCGGCGCCTCGGAAAGCCTGAACGTCAGGGGCGCCTACCTGGAGGTGGTCGCCGACACCGCTGGCTCCGTCGGGGTCATCGCCGCCGGCTGGCTGGTCGCCGCGACCGGACAGACGTTGTGGGACACCGTGATCGCCCTGGCCATCGGCACGTTCGTGGTGGTCCGCGCTCTCATGCTCGGCCGCCAGGTGCTCGCCGTCCTCGCCCAGCACGCCCCCGAGGGCATGAGCGCCGACGCCGTCGCCGATGATCTGGCCGCCATCGACGGCGTCGCCGACGTTCACGACCTCCATCTGTGGACCCTGACCTCCGGCATGCCCGTGGCCACCGCCCACCTCGTCGCCACCGACCACGTCAGCACCCACGCCGTCCTGGACCGGGCGCGCGACGTCCTCCGCCGGCGCCACGGCGTCGCGCACGCCACCCTCCAGGTCGAACCCGCCACCCACCACGGCTGCGACGAACTCGGCTGGTAGCCGACGCGGACGCTTCCAACGCCGCCAACGCCGCAGGTCAGCGGCGACGATCCGTCGTCGCCGGGTGGCGCTGGGTGCGTGCCGGGGTGCGGGATCGGTAGACGACATAGGGGCGCGTCAGATAGCCCAGGGGTGCCGCGAAGGCGTGGACCAGCCGGCTGAAGGGCCACAGCGTGAAGAGCGCGAGGCCCAGCAGCGCGTGGAGCTGGTAGACGAACGGGGCCTGGCTCATCGCGGTCACGTCCGGGTCGAGCGTGAAGAGGCTGCGGAACCAGACCGACACGCCCTGCCGGTAGTCGTAGTCCTCACCGCTGGCGCCGGAGGCCGTCGCGGCCAGGCCGGCGAGCAGCACCAGGAGCAGCAGGGGGTAGACGGCCCGGTCGCTCCGGCTGGTGGAGACGCGCACGGCACGCACCCGCAGCCGCCGGTAGAGGAGGATCGCCAGCCCGGTGACCGTGGCCAGCCCCGCGCCGCCGCCCAGCAGCAGCGCGTTGGCGTGGTACAGCTCGTCGGTGACGCCGAGGCGTTGGGTGAACGACTCGGGCACCAGCAGGCCGGCCACATGCCCGGCGATCACGAACAGCAGCCCGTAGTGGAACAGCGGGCCGCCGACGCTCAGCAGGCGGTGCTCGTGCAGTTGGCTGGAGCGGGTGGTGAAGCCGAACCGGTCGTAGCGGTACCGCCACGCGGTCCCGGAGACCAGCAGGACGAGGCTGAGGTACGGCAGGACGCCCCACAGCGCGGTGTGCACATGGGTCATCGCACGGCACGCTCCCTTTCTGCGGCATCAACCCCGGGCAGCGCAGGGGCGGCGTACGGGGCGAGGCCGACGCTTTCGGTCGGCGGGCCGGCGGTGGCGAGCGACCGTGCGGCCGCCCGGTCGTCGTGGGTCGGCTGCGGCAGCGTGGCGAGGATGGCCTCCAGCACGTGGGCGTAGGGGCTGGTGTGCTTGATCAGGGCGCAGTGCAGCAGGTGGAGGCCGGCGCGGTGCTCGCACAGCAGCTCGGTGCCCGGGCCCGGGCAGTGGGCGGCGAACTCCAGCACCAGCGGGAGATGGTCGGGCAGTTCGTCCGGCGGGCACTCCCAGCCGTGCGCCCGGTAGCGGGCCTTCCAGGCGGCCAGGGTGGCGCCGCGACGCCGGGTGTCGCCGTCGGTGTAGTAGCTCAGGTGCAGGGTGCGGCGGCGGCTGCGGTCAAAGGTGGTCACGTAGTGGGCCGCGAGCTCCAGCGCGGTCAGCTCCGCGGTGGCGGCGCAGAACAGCCGCAGTGGCGCGGCATCCGGCCGGGGCAGTTCGGCCAGTGCCGCGTCGACCAGTTCCCGTCGCTCCGGCCAGTCGTCATACGGGTAGCCGAGCAGCAGCGCGGCGGCCGCCGCAGCGCGGCATGGACCTGGCTCATCTACAGACCCTTCGGTGGGGCGGTGGGCCGCGGGGGGAACAGGCCGGAGGGGCGCCCCTGGCCGTTCCAGTTCAGGAGGTTGACCCGCCCGGCCAGCGGACTGTCGGAGGCGGAGGAGGTGGCGGTCGGCACGGCGGTCGACGCGGCCGGGGGTGCGTGGAAGGAGTCCGGCGTCGGGAAGCCGTCCGGCATCATGCCCGGCAGCCCGTCGCCGTCCAGGCTGCACCCGTCCGTCGGCGGCTGGCCGCCGGGGCCCTCGGGGCCGGGGCGGCCGTTGTAGGCGGTGGGGATGACGTACCGCTCGTCGTACTTGGCCAGGGCCAGCAGCCGGTACATCGCTTCGATCTCCCGCACCGTCATGCCGACCCCGCGGGCGATCGCCGGGTCGGTCGCCTCGCCGAGGTTGACCCGCCGCATATGCGAGCGCATGGCGGCCAGCCGGCACAGCGCCGCCTCGACCGGGTCGGGGTCGCCGGCGGTGAACAGCTCCGCCAGGTAGGACACCGGGATGCGCAGGGTGTCGATGGCGCCGAAGAGGTTGACCGGGTCCTCGCCGTCGTGGCCGCCCGCGGTGAGCGCGTCGACGATCGGGGACAGCGGCGGGACATACCAGACCATCGGCATGGTGCGGTACTCGGGATGCAGCGGCAGCGCGATGCGGTGCCGGGCGATGAGGTCGTAGACGGGGGATCGCCGGGCGGACTCGATCCAGTCGTGCGGGATGCCGGACGCCGCGGCGTTATGCGCCACCTCCGGGTCGTTCGGGTCCAGGAAGCAGTCGAGCTGCGCGGGATAGAGGGCTCGTTCATCGGCCACGGAGGCGGCGGCGCCGACCTTCTCGGGGTCGTAGAGCATGACCCCGAGGTAGCGCAGCCGCCCGACGCAGGTCTCGGAGCACACGGTGGGCTCGCCGGCCTCGATGCGCGGATAGCAGAAGGTGCACTTCTCGGCCTTGCCGGTGCGGTGGTTGAAGTACACCTTCTTGTACGGGCAGCCGCTGACGCACATCCGCCAGCCGCGGCAGCGGTCCTGGTCCACCAGGACGATGCCGTCCTCGATCCGCTTGTACATCGCGCCGGACGGGCAGACGGCGACGCACGAGGGGTTCAGGCAGTGCTCGCAGATCCGCGGCAGGTAGAACATGAACGCCTGCTCGTACTCCAGGCGGACCCGTTCGGTCATCTTCCGCAGGACGGGATCACCGGCGAGGTGCTCGGGGCCGCCGCCCAGATCGTCGTCCCAGTTGGGGCCCCAGGTGACGGCCATGGGTTCGCCGTCGACGAGCGAACGTGGTGCGGCGGTGGGCACGTCGTCGCCGAGCGGGGCGGTGGTCAGCGTGTCGTAGTCGTAGGTCCAGGGCTGGTAGTAGTCATCCAGGGCGGGCAGTTCGGGGTTGGCGAAGAGGCGGGCCAGCCGGCGGGCGCGGCCGCCGGCGCGGGGGACCAGCCGGCCGTGTTTCAGCTGCCAGCCGCCGCGCCAGGTGTCCTGATCCTGGTAGCCGCGGGGGTAGCCCTGGCCTGGCCGGGTCTCGACGTTGTTGAACCAGGCGTACTCGGTGCCGCTGCGGTTGGTCCAGGTCTGCTTGCAGGTGACGGAACAGGTGTGGCAGCCGATGCACTTGTCGAGGTTCATGACCATGGCTACCTGGGCCATCACCCTGGGGTGGGACGGCCGTCGACGACGGGGCATGCGGGGTACTCCACTCCTTGGTACGCCGGTGGGGGTGTGCCGCGCGCTGGTACTCGCCAGTGCTCGCTGGTTCTCGCTCGCTGGTAAAAATCGCTAGTACTCGACGTGTTGCGAGCGGCGGCGGATCACGGTGACGGCGTCTCGCTGGTTTCCGGTGGGCCCGTGGTAGTTGGGCGCGAACGACAGCTGGGCGTAGCCGCCGATGAGATGGCTGGGCTTGATCAGGAGCCGGGTCAGGGCGTTGTGCACGCCGCCGCGCCGGCCGGTGGCCTCGGATCTGGGCACGTTCACCAGGCGCTCCTGGACGTGGTACATGAACACCGTGCCCTGCGGCATCCGGTGGGAGACCACGGCCCGGGCGACGACGACGCCGTTGGGGTTGACGGCCTCCATCCAGTCGTTGTCGGCGACGCCGATGGCGTCCGCGTCCTGAACGCTGAGCCAGATGACCGGGCCGCCGCGGGCCAGGGTCTGCATGAGGAGGTTCTCCTGGTACTCGGAGTGGATGGACCACTTCGAATGCGGCGTCAGGTAGCGGACGGTGACCTCACGCGCTGTTCCTGACGCACCGGATCCACCAGACCCACCGGACGCGCCCTCCCCGAGGGTGACGGGGTTCAGCGGCGGGCGGTAGACGGGCAGTTGCTCGCCGAGCTCGGCGATCCAGTCGTGGTCCAGGTAGAGATGCTGGCGCCCGGTGAGCGTGTGCCAGGGCTTGCGGTGCTCGGTGTTGATGGTGAACGGGGCGTAGCGACGGTCGGGCGCCTCCTTTCCTGACCATTCGAAGCTGGTGCCGACCTGCACGGGCCTCGCCTGCGTGTCGGCGAACACCACCCGGCGGTCCGCCACCGACTCCCCCAACTCGGCCAGCCCGGTGTCCTCGCCGCAGCGCCGCGCCAGCCGTCGGAAGCCCTCGGCCGCCAGCCGACCGTTGGTGGTGCCGGACAGGGTGAGGATCGCCTCGCACAGCTTGACGTCGGTGTCCAGCAGCGGCCGGCCCGCCGCGGCGCCGTCGGCCGCCGTACCGCACCGGCTGGCGAGCCAGGTCGCCTCGGGCGAGGGGTCCACGGAGACGCCCTTGACCGTCATGCCGGCGGCCTCGGCGAGCGGTCCGAACGCGGCGAGTTGGTCGGCGAGCGCGGTGTAGTCCCGCTCGACCAGGGTGAACGGCGGCAGGTTGCGGCCCGGCACGGCCGGCGTCGCACCGTCCCGCCAGTCGGGCACGGTGCCGCCCGGCTGTGCGGTCTCGCCCGGGGTGGCGTGCTGGAGCGCGGTGGCCACCAGGTCGTGCACGTTCTCCAGCCGCCCGGCGGACAGTTCGCTCACCCTGCGGGCCAGCCCGTGGAAGATCTGGAAGTCGGTGCGGGCCTGCCAGGGCGGGTCGATCGCCGGATTGAACGCGTGCACGTAGGGGTGCATGTCCGTGCTGGAGAGGTCGTGCTTCTCGTACCAGGTCGCCGCGGGGAGCACCAGATCGGCGAAGAGCGTGGTCGACGTCATCCGGAAGTCGAGCGCCATCAGCAGGTCGAGCTTGCCGCGCGGCGCCTCGGCGCGCCAGGCGACGTCGGCCGGCCGTTGCTCCGGTGCGGCCTCCTCGGCCCTGGCGTTGTCGTCGGCGCCCAGCAAGTGCCGCAGGAAGAACTCGTTGCCCTTGGCGGACGAGCCGATGAGGTTGGCGCGCCAGGCGGTCAGCACCCGCGGCCAGTTCTCCGGGGCGTCCGGGTCCTCGCAGGCGAACCGCAGCTTCCCGGCGGTCAACTCCCCCGCCGCCCACTCCCCCGCCGGCCGCCCGCTCTCGACCACCCGGCGCCCGAGGTCCAGCGGGTTCTCGGCGAAGGTGGGGTACGAGGGCATCCAGCCCAGCCGCATCGACTGGGCCACCAGATCGGCGGTGTGCCGGCCGGCGAACAGGCCTTCCCCGGTCGGGGCGGCGAGCGCGTCGGCGCCGTACCGCTCGTAGCGCCACTGGTCGGTGTGCAGGTACCAGTACGGCGTGCCCGCCATCTGCCGGGACGGCCGCCTCCCGCTCACTCTCCAGCCGACGCGCACCTTCTCCTCCCACGTAATGCGCCCAGCCGCCGCCGTTACGCCCTGCAGCCGGTGACAGCAGCAGGGTGAGGAAGGCGGTAGATGGTGTCGGGTGGAACCAGTGTTTGGTGCCGCGCCCATCACGATCATGCACCGGCCGTTCGTTTTCTCCGCGGTGCCGGCGAACTCCCGCGCCGCGCGCACCACGGCCGCGGCCGGTACCGAGGTGATCGCCTCCTGCCAGGCCGGGGTGCCCGGCGCCGACGCGTCCTGGTAGCTCTGGGGCCACTCGCCTGGCAGGCCGGGCCGGCCCACCCCGTACTGGGCGAGCAGCAGATCGAAGACGGTGGTGACCAGCCGGTCGCCGAGCCGCCGCACCGGCACGCCGCGGCGCACCACGCCGCCCTGCTCGTCGAACCGGGGCAGTTCGACCTCGGCGGTCTCGCCGACCCGCATGCCGGGGCCGGCCGGGTCCGGGTGATCCGGGTGGTCCGGGTGGAACGTGAGTGAGGGGCGGAGGCCGGCGAGGTCGAGGTTCCACCGGCCCTCACCGCCGCTGCTCCAGCGGTCGCCGAGCGTCCCGTTCGGCACCACGGGGCGGTCGGTCTCCTCGTCGAACACCACCGGCATCCAGCGCCGCGCCGCCGCGTCCGTGTGCTCGCCCAGCCCGTACTCGGGGCCGGGGCCGGAACCGGAGTCGGGGCCGGGGCCGGAGTCGGCCGGAGTCGGGGCCGGGGCCGGAACCGGAGTCGGGGCTGGAGTCGGCTTCGAGGTCCGCGGCGGTGACGAACTTGCCGGGCGCGTACCGCCCGGTCGAGCCCAGAGGGCGCAGCTCCACCAGGAACGGCAGATCGGTGAAGCGCGTCACGTAGTCCACGAAGTACGGCGCCCGGCGCTCGACGAAGAACTCCTTGAGGATCACCTGTCCCATCGCCACCGCCAGCGCCCCGTCCGTGCCGGGGTGCGGGTGTAACCACTCGTCGGCGAACTTGGTGGCGTCCGCGTAGTCCGGCGAGACCACCACGACCTTCTGTCCCCGGTAGCGCGCCTCGGCCATCCAGTGCGCGTCGGGCGTCCGGGTGACCGGGACGTTGGAACCCCACAGCATCAGGTACGCCGCGTCCCACCAGTCCCCCGACTCGGGCACGTCGGTCTGGTCGCCGAACACCTGCGGTGAGGCGATCGGCAGGTCCGCGTACCAGTCGTAGAACGACAGCATGGGCGCGCCGAGCAGGGCCATGAAACGTGCCCCGACCGCGTGCGAGGCCATCGACATGGCGGGGATCGGAGAGAAGCCGGCGATCCGGTCGGGGCCGTACCGCTGGAGGGTGTGCACATGGGCCGCGGCGGCGATCTCCAGCGCCTCGTCCCACCCGATCCGCACCAGACCGCCCTTGCCACGCGCCGACTGGTAACGGCGCCGCTTGTCCGGGTCGCCGGTGATCTCCGCCCAGGCGGCACCGGATCGCCGAGTCGCCGCCTGGCTTCCCGGTACAGCTCGACCAGCACACCCCTGGCGTGCGGATAGCGCACCCGGGTCGGCGAGTAGGTGTACCAGGAGAACGCGGCACCCCGTGGGCAGCCGCGCGGCTCGTACTCCGGGCGGTCGGGGCGACCGACGGGTAGTCCGTCTGCTGGGTCTCCCAGGTGATCAGCCCGTCCTTGACGTACACCTTCCACGAGCAGGAGCCGGTGCAGTTCACGCCGTGGGTGGAGCGGACCACCCGGTCATGTGCCCAGCGCTCGCGGTACGGCGCGTCGTTGACGGGCCGGTCGATCTCGTAGACGGCCCGGGCGTCCGCGCTGTCCGGTGTCCGCCGTAAGCGTGATCCGGCGCGCAGTAGGCGTTCCGCCACGGCGGACGCGGCGCGTTCGGCGTCCCTTCGCGACTGACGACGCACCGTCGCACTCCTCTCGTCAGGGCCACGGCGATCACCACACACCGTGGCCAGTCCTCTGCCCCGGGTAAGGATGCCCCGGCGACGGGAGGCCCGCGAAGGGAGTGTTTCCAGTCATTCCGCGCGACTTGGCAGTGTCTTTCCCCGGGCTTTGCCTTGCACCCCGGCCTGATTTTCCTGCGCTTGACCCCGCGCCCCGGCCCAGCGTCTGACCGGATCATGCCGGCGCCCGGGGCCCTTGGTCCGCCCCTTCCGCACAACTCCCACCCCCACGGCCACGACGACCGCCAGCCACGCGCCGAACGCCAGCCAGGCCATCATCTGCCCCCACATCACCAGCCCGCCGGCCCCGACCCGTTCGCCCAGCGCCACCGTGGCAGCCGCGTACATGCCGATCGGGAACACCGTGCTCCACCAGGCCCAGGTCGGACCCGGGGGCACCGAGTGGACCAGGTGCCGCCACACCATGCCCGCGACCAGAAGCGGCAGCAGACAGGTGGCCCAACCCCACACCCCCGCCACCACCTGCCACGCGAGGCCGCCATCGCCACCAGCACTGCCGCCGCCACCGCCGCTGTCGCCGCCGCCCAGCACCCGGACGCCGGTCAGCACGCTGATCGCGCCGGCCCCCATCGCCACCCAGTACGACGGCGCCAGTTCCGCCGGCGGGATCCCGCGCACCACGACGCGGCCGCCCAGCACCGCGGTGACCAGCGCGTACAACGCCAACCCGCACCACCAGCCGACCAGTTCCACCGCCGGCCACCCGCCGCCCAGCCGCAACGCCGCCGCCAGCACCACCGACTGGAGCCCGACCACGGGCAGGAACCAGGTGCCACCACCGCGACGCAGCGCCGAGTCCAAGCCGGCGCACCGCGCCGCGCGGCCCACGGCCGCCAGGCCGCACCCCACCAGCGCCAGCCACCCGACCACCGCCAGTCCCAGCAGGCACTCCGCCAGCCAGCGGGTCCATCCCTCCGCCAGCCGCGTCGCCAGCACGTCCGACGCCGCGACGAACGTGAAGAACCCGAACACCTGCCCGGCATCGGTCAGTTCCCCGGTCAACCGGTCGCGGTCACGCCACGGGCGGGCGGCCACGGCGAGCGACAGCACCGCGTGCGCCCCCACCGCGACCACCAGCAGCACGGTCCCGATTGGCCGGCCGCCCGCGTCGCCGAGGGCTCGCGACACGATGCCGGCGGCCATCACGAGGGCGAAGCACGTCGGCGGCAGCGCGCCGATCCACCGCCAGAAGGTCGTCGTCACGGAGGCAGGCTGCCACCCGCCCCCCGACGCCATCCGTCCACCGGAAGCTTCAGGCCACACCCACCCCGCGCCGCGCACGGTGGTCATCCTGCCCGGATTTGACAAGAAGTTGGCACAACACTGACCGCATCCATTGGTAGTCAGGGGCGCGGTGCCTGTGTGGGCCCGTTTCCCCGTCCCCCTTTCAATCCGTACGTGCGGTTTTCCCGCATACGGCTTACCGATGACCTTCTTGACATGGTTACGCTGCCTTCGGATAGCGAATAGTGCCACGCAGACGGTACAGGCCGTGTCCGTTGAACCACTCTTCTGTCCACATACTTCGCTGACCAGTGCGTAGATTGCGGCCACGTTTCTTCACCATCAGCCGGTGAAGTCGCCACACCACATACGCGTCAACTTGTCGGAACTTATGGGAGGCGTTCCCGGTTCGGAAGTAGTTGCCCCAGCCGCGCAGGATTGGATTCAAGTCCGCGACCACGTCGCGGATATCCCATCCCGACCGGCGGCGGTCGGTCCGTTCCCGGACCTTGTCCCGGAGTCGCTTCATAGCCGCTTGCGACGGCCAGCGGTGCAGATAGTAACGAACCTTGCCGTATTTCTCCCACACCCTGCCCGAAAACTGGGCTCTGAAGTGGCAGCCAAGGAAGTCGAGTCCTTCCCGGCCCTCTCTGAGGTCCACCACCTTCGTCTTGTCCGGGTGCAGCCGCAGCCCCAGCCAGCCGAGGATGTCCCCGACTGCTGTCAACGCCGTCCTGGCCTGGGCAGCCGATCGGCACAAGACGACTCCGTCATCTGCGTACCGCACCAACTCACCCACCTCGCGCTTCAACAGCTCGGAGTCAAGGACGTGCAGGTAGATGTTGGCCAGAAGAGGCGAGATGACCCCGCCTTGAGGAGTTCCGGCGACCGTCCGCCGTACCTCTCCGCCGTCCATCACACCCGCCCGCAGCCACAAGCGAACCAGCTTGAGCACCCTGCGATCCGACACTCGCCGTTCCACTTCGGCAAGGAGTCGACCATGGTCGATCTCACCGAAGAAGTTGCGAATATCGAACTCCACGACAAAGCAGTATCCCCTGATGAAGCCGACTCGAAGCCGTTCCATCGCCTGCGTCGCCGACCGTTTTGGCCGGAATCCATATGAGCACGAGAGGAATCCCGCCTCAAACACCGGCTCCAGCACGATCTTCGCCGCTTGCTGGGCCACTCTGTCACGGACCGTAGGAATTCCCAGCGGTCGTTTGCCACCCTGTGGTTTCGGGATTTCCACGCGCCTGGCGGGCGCGGGGCGATACGTGCCTGTGCGGAGATCCCGCTGGAGTTCCCCCAGCAGTCGGCTAACGCCGTATTCCTTCTCCACGAACGCCAGGGTCACCCGATCCACCCCAGCGGCACCTCTGTTGGCCCAGACTCGTTCCCACGCCTCCCACAGCACGTCACCTCTGTGGATACGGTCGTACAGGGCGTGGAAACGCCGCTCCGGAGACTGCTTGGCCGCAGCCCATAGCCCGCGTTGAAGTTTTCGCACTTTCCGAACGGACGCATGTCCGTCCATTACGACGGGGGATGCCCCCTCGGGGTAGTTGGACCGGGTGGTCCCGGCCATGCCCTCGCGCTTACCTCCGCTACGGACGTGATCAAAGTGCGGGCCCTTCCCTCCCAGCGCGTTGTGTTGCACGCCGATCAGCGGTACTACGCCCCGCTCGGACTCCCGCTGCCCTCCGGACGACTTCACCATCGGCTTATACATCCGGTCTCGTGCCCGACGTCAGGCGTGGGCAGACGGGTCTCTCCTGTTCCGGCCCTGACCGTGCACACGTGCCGCCCTCCGTACCCCGGGAGAACCCCAAAGGCTGACCCCGGAACAGGGCCCTCGGGACGTGGCCTTCGCCGCGATATGAGCGGCTCGGCTTCTCCATGTCAGTGTGACGAGGCTGCAAGGTTCGCTTCATGCTACGGCCCGCGTGCTTGCTCCCTCCAGAGAGGCTCTTGACGTCCCGCTCAGCCCACCACGTCTCCACGATGAACCGGGACCTGCTACCGGGCACTCCGGTGTCTACCCGGGCGGGACTTCCACCCGCAGGCCAGGACCAGCTTTCAGGACGCAACATACCTTCACTGTATGAACACGCGCGGCCCATCCACCCGCCGACAGCGCGATCCGGGCACTGGCACTGGCCCGCCGGTCTCAGCAGCATAGGATGGAGAATGAACATTTCATTCAAAGTACTTCATTGACAACACCGTGTGCGCCGCCTGATCGTGGTCGCATGTCGTCACCTGCCGATCAGCACTCCCCTCTTTCCGGTCCCTCCCAGCCCTCCCAGCCCACCGAATCCACCCAGCCCTCCGAATCCTCCGAGCCCGCCGATCCGTTCACGCCCCCGCAGCCGGACCAGGCCCGCGCGCATCGCGTGTACGCGTCCCTGACTCGCATCGCCGAGCGCCACGCGGCCACCGACGAGCAACGCCGCCGGCAGACACACCCGTCGATCCTCGGGCCGCACGAGGCCGTCAGGCTCGTGGCGTTCCTGCTCAGCGGGACGGCCCAGCCGCTGGACGACGAACCGGAGGTGGACCACGCCGACATCACCGCCGCGTTGAGCCTCGTCCCGTTGGTTCGCGGGGAGATGGACGAACTGGAGGCCGGCCTCCTCCGGATGGCCCGCGGGCGCGGCATGACCTGGCAGGAGATCGCGTTCGGCCTCGGCCTGGGCACCCCGCAGGCCGCCAGGCAGCGGTACGAGCGGCTGGCCAGCCGCGCCCAGGCCGGGGCCGAGGGCCCGCCCCGCCTTCCGCGCGCGCGTTCGACGGATGGATGATGCGTGGGGGCGGCCTCTCGGCCGCCCCGCGGAACAGCCGAGGGGGATGCGTGCCGGGCACACCGGGAAAATCCGGCTCCGGGGCCGGCGATGCCGGGCTGGGCTCCAACCTGCTCGCCGCCGTCGGGTGTTGCCTTCCCGTGCTCGCGGTGCTCGTCGGGGGTGGGAGTCTCGCGGCCCACTACCTGATCAAGACACCCACGTCGCCCTACCAGGTGGAGTTCTCGACGTCCGGCTCGGTGTGCGACAGCGGCGGGGACTCGGATGATGCGGGGGACTTGGATGATGCGGGGGACTCGGACCTGATCCTCGACGAGAAGTCGGGCGAGGTGCTCTACTGCAGCGTCCTCCCGCCGATCGACGTCGACGGCGGCAGGGCCCGCGCCCGTGGGGCGTTCTCCGCCGAGGAGGTCGCCCGGGTCACGGACCTGTCGGAGAGCCTCGCCGCCGACGGTCGGCTGGGGGCCGCGGACCGAGACTCCGTGGAGCGGCTGGTCGCCGAGATCGGACGGGAACACGGCCACCACAAAACGTCACCGACCCTGTGGGAGCGGGTGACCTGGAAGGTCGGGCTCTACGGCCTCATCGGAGGGCTGGCCGCGCTGATCGCCCTCGGCCTCTTGGCGCACTATCTGGAGACGTAGGATCCTCCGACTCCTCCGACTCCTCCGACTCCTCCGACGCGCTGGATTGCCTCCCTCAACGGGTGCTGGTGCCGAGCAGATGTTCCCGCAGCACCGCGGACAACGTCGACCGTTCCACCGTCCGGTCGAATCGGAACGAACGCGCCGCCTCGACGGCCCCCTCGACAGTGATCCCCTCGAACAGGCCGGCGAACCGCTCGGCGAGTGGTTCGGCGAGCAGGATATGGCGCACGAGCACCGCGATATGGGGTTAGCGCCCCCAGGGGTAGGGCGCGTAGTCGGGGAACTCCCGGTCGAAAAGCGCGTCGATCGGGTCGAGGACGTCGCGGACGCCCTGGCGGGCTGTCGGGGGCCGCGTGCACCAGGCCCCTGCGGACCGATGTCCCTGTGCCGGTAGTTGACCGGTATGCGCACGGAGTTGATGCCCAGGGAGACGCGGTGGCGGGCGGGCGTCCGCCTCGTCGAAGAAGTCGGTCAGGAAGGTCGCGAAGAACGCGTCGTAGGCCTCCTGACCCATGGCCGTCCGGAGCAGGCGGCGGATGCCCTGCTCGCTGCCGGGGTAGCCGGTGATGAAGTTCTCCGTGTTCATCCAGCCGCCGAGGCCAGTGCCTGTTCCATCTGGGAGACCCACTCCTCCGCGCCGTCGGCCGGCGAGATGTTGCCGAACAGCACGTCGGAATCGATCCGCGTGGTGATGTCGTTGAGGGCGGAGCCGCCGGCCGGCGGGATCGGCGCCGCGGGAGCGCCGTTCTGGGAGACCTGCTCGACGTATGCCGAGTTCGCCTCGCCCGCGTCGTCCAGCAGCGGCGTGACTGTGTCGCGGACCTCGGTGTTGAACGGCAGTCCTCGGTCGTCGAGGATCTTCTCGCCCGCCTCAGGCGAGTTGACCAGGTAGTCGATGAGCGCGGCCGCGGCCTCCGGGTGGTCGGACTGCGACGAGATCGCGTAGTACTGGGAGGGCAACACGGTGGCGCCCGGCTGCTGGTACTCCGTCTCACCCGGGAGGGAGACCAGTTGGAGGTCCGTCCTCCCCCGTCGCCGCGGCGTAGGTCGCCGACCAGGTTGGAGTAGGTGACGGTCATCGCCGCCTTTCCCGTGCCCATGAGAGTCTGCTCCGGGGTGAGCACGGCGGACTCCTGGATGATCTCGGCGGGCGGCATCCCCTCGCCCTCCAGCAGCGACCACTCCAGGTCGAAGTGGTCCTCGATCGTCGAGGCGGCGACGCCGAGTTCGCCCTCCTCGTCGAAGATGGGCGTGCCGCGCTGGCCGGCGTAGACGCCGAGGATGCCGCTGCAACTGGCCCTCGCACTGGGCATGCCACTGCTGCTGGACCGCGGGCTGCGGGGTCTGGCGTTCTACCGGTCGGTGCTCTACCGCAGATGTACTACGAGGCCGCGGCGGTGGACGGCGCGAAGGCGATCCGTCGCTTCCGGTCGATCACCCTGCCGATGCTCAGCCCGATCATCTTCTTCAACCTGGTGCTCCAGGTGATCTTCGCGTTCCAGTCGTTCGCCCAGGTCTTCATCATCTCCGGAGGCACCGGCGGCCCGAGCGACTCGACCCTCTTCACCACGCTCTACATCTACAAGCAGGGATTCGGCAGATTCGACATGGGCTACGCCTCCGCGATGGCCTGGGCCCTGCTGGTCATCGTCGCCGCGTTCACCGCCGTGAACTTCTGGTCCTCGAAATTCTGGGTGTTCTATGACGACTGAAACGCATCTGGAGCCGACCGCGCGCCGGTCGTCCCGCGCCGCCCCGCCGCAGAACGTCGCTCCCGGCGGGCGTCGCCAGGAGGAGAGCGGTAGCGCGCGCCAAGCATCTGGTGCTGGCAGCCGTCGCCCTCACCTTGCTCTACCCGCTGATCTGGCTGGTCGTCAGTTCCTTCCGGCCCAACGACGTCATCTTCCGGGACCAGGGGCTCAGCCTGCACGGCCTGACGCTCGCCAGCTACAGCAACGGCTGGACGGCACTCGCGTCCCCGTTCGGCAGGTACCTGTTCAACTCGGCGATCCTGGTGTTCGGGGCGATCCTCGGCAACCTCTTCTCCTGTTCGCTCGCCGCCTACGCCTTCGCCCGACTGCGGTTCCGCGGCAGGAAGGTGCTCTTCGCCGTCATGCTCGGCACCATCATGCTGCCGATCCACGTCATCATCGTTCCGCAGTACGTGCTCTTCTCCGAACTCAACCTGCTGCACACCTTTCTGCCGCTCATCCTCCCGAAACTCCTCGCGACCGACGCGTTCTTCGTCATCCTCATGGTGCAGTTCATCCGCGCCCTGCCGCGCGACCTGGACGAGGCGGCCCGCATCGACGGCGCCGGGCATCCGCGGATCTTTCTGCAGATCATCCTGCCGCTGATATGCCGGCCCTGGCGACGACGGCGATCTTCACGTTCATCGGCACCTGGAACGACTTCTTCGGTCAGCTCATCTACCTGACCAAGGAGAGCAACCAGACCGCCCCGCTGGCCCTGAAGACCTTCGTGGACGCCCAGTCGGCCTCGGACTTCGGCGGAATGTTCGCGATGTCGGTGGTCTCCCTGCTGCCGCTCTTCCTGGTGTTCCTCTTCGGCCAGCGCTGGCTGCTCCGCGGCATCGCGACCACCGGCGTCAAATGACGCAGCTCCCCCACCGCCAGGCCGCCGGGATGGTTGCGGCGGCCGGGCGGTGGGGGGTGCCTACGGGTGGCGTGCCTACAGGCTCAGCAGGTCCGTGAGGTCGGTCTCCACGGTGACCGCGCCGGGCGTGCGCACGGTCTGGCCCTCACCGGTGGCGGTGACGGTGAGGCTGTACACCTCGGGGGCGGCCAGCAGGAGATTGGCGCTGACCGTGACGCCCGAGGTGCCGCCGGCCGGCACCGTCAGCTGGTCCCGTCCGAGGGTGAACAGGCCTTCCGGCGCCGGGACGCCGAGCACCGAGTCCGTGCCGGCGACCGACAGGTTCAGCGTGATGTCCTCGTCGCTCAGGTTGCGGAACTCCAGTTTCCGGCTGGTCTGCCCGTCCAGGTCCACCAGGCCCGAGCTCAGCGACAGCGCGGACGGCTGGGCGACGACCGTCTGGTCGACGGCGGCGGCCACGTCGATGCGTCCGGCGCCCTGCTGGAAGGCGGTGGTGTCGGCACTCGGCGTCGCCGAGGCGATCAGCGCGGCCTTCAGGCGCTCGCCGGACCACCGCGGATGCTGGTCGGCGAGCAGCGCGGCGGCGCCGGCGACGTGGGGCGTGGCCATCGAGGTGCCGTCCAAGGCGACGTAGCCGTTGGCGACCGGCGTGCCCTCCTCCGTCACGACGCTTCCCGGGGCGGCGGCCGCGCCGATGCCCACGCCGGGCGCGGTCACCTCCGGCTTGACGGCGCCGTCGCGCAGGCGTGGGCCGACGGAGGAGAAGTCGGCGAGCGCGTCGGCGTCGTCCACCGCGCCGACCGTCAGGGCGGCGTCGGCGGTGCCCGGGGTGCCGACCGAGCCGGTCGTGGGCCCGCTGTTGCCGGCCGCGATGACGAACAGCGTGTCGGATTCCGCGGACAGGGCGTTGACGGCCTGCTCCAGCGCGTCGATGGTGACCGGCGCGGAGCCGCCCAGGCTCATGTTGACGACGTCGGCGCCCTGGTCGACGGCCCATTCCATGCCCTGGATGATGTCCGACTCCTGGCCGGATCCGTCGTCACCGAGCACCTTGCCGTTCAGCAGCCGGGCGTCGGGCGCGACGCCCGAGTAGGTGCCGCCGGAGTGGGCGCCGGTGCCGGCCGCGATGGAGGCCACGTGGGTTCCGTGCCCGTAGTGGTCGTCGGCGTCGGCCGCGTCGGTGAAGTTCCGCGAGGCGATCACCTTGTCGCCGTCGAGATCCTCGTGGCGGGTGCTGATGCCCGTGTCCAGAACGGCGATGGTCACGCCGGTGCCGTCGTAGCCGGCTCGCCACGCGCGCGGAGCGCCGATCTGCGACACGCTCTCGTCCAGCGTGGCGTACACCGTCGCGTCCAGGGCGATGCTGGCCACGCCGGGTTCGGCCGCCAGCGTCGCGTCACCCGCGTCGCCCGCCGATCCGGTCAGCGCCTGCCAGGTGGCGGCCGCGGCGTCGCCGGCTATGTTCAGCGCCTCGCCGTTGATCGCCGGCAGTTCGGCGGTGACCTCGGGCTCCGCCGCGGCGGAGTCGTCGGAGAACAGCCAGGACCGGGCGTCGTCGGGATCCGCCGACTCCTCGTAGGTGACGATGACGGGCAGTTCGTCGGCCGCGTCGTCGTATCCCGCACGGCCGAGTTCGGCGACGTCGAACAGGCGCGGGTCCAGAACGCCTTCGTCGATCAACGGCCGGGCGTCGGCGGGAACGACATAGGTGGCGCCCTGGTTCGGCAGCACCTCAAGCGGGATGTCCTCCCGGCCCTCCGCGTGGAGCAGGTCAGCGATCTCCCCCTGGGCATCGAGAACGACCTGGTCACCGGTGAGGAGGGTGACCGTGCGCTGCTCCTGCGCGGTCGCCGGTGAGGCCGCCAGGCTCATGGCGAGGACTGCGGTGACGAGCGTGGCCCTGACCGGGCGTGATCGGATCGAAAGCATGTTCAGCACGTTAGGTGCGTCCCATCCCTCCCGTAACGCAGGCGTGAGGTAGAGGAGTTGTGTGGGTTGGCGAACGAGGTGCGCCGCTCGGTGCCGAAGACGTCGAGGCTGTGGTGCGGTGGCATCCGTGGGAATGCGATTGCTGACCGGCGGGCACGCTGACAACATGGGCGGGCGTGATCACTGCCGAAGCGCCGACCTGCCTGATCGTGACCGGGATGCCGGGGGCCGGGAAGTCGACCGTGACCAGGTTGGTTGCCGAACGGCTGCCACGCTCCGCCCGGCTCGACGGCGACGAGATTCGCAGACTGATCATCAACGGTCGAGCCCCGGCCCTGGGCGAGCCTGCCGACGAGGTCGCGCGGCAGGTGGAGCTGTGTCACCGCAATCTCTGCACCCTGGCGAACAACTTCGCCGACGCCGGCTTCACGCCCCTGATCGACTGGGTGATCCCGTCCCGCGCGCGACTGGAGTTCTTCGTCGCACTGCTGGCGCCTCGGCCGGTCGCGTTTGTCGTCCTCGCACCGGGCATCGAGGTCTGCAGGCACCGCAACACCATCCGGGATCCCCGCGAGCGGTTCTACTTCGACGGCTACGAGGCCCTCGACGCCGAGATGAGGCGCGAGCTGGGCTATGTCGGCTGGTGGTTCGACACCGCCGCCCTCACCTCCGACGAGACCGCCGATCGCCTAGTCCACGAGGCCCACCGCCGTGCGCTGGTGAACTGACCGCAGGCCGCCGCTCCCCGGCACGCCGCGGAGGACGCCGCCGAGGCGGGAAAGCGCCATGTGTTCTCAAGCCTCACAGGTATCCCTACTATTTTGATCGAGATAGTAGGAAGATCAGGGAGCGACCCCCTGCGATTCCGTTGCCGCCGTCGCGCTGGAGGCTCCCGTGACCACCCACTCCACCACCCACTCCACCCGCCCCCTCGTCGCGATCGTCGGAGCGGGCGCCGCCGGCGCACTGACCGCGATGCAGTTGTGCGAGACCGCCGTACGCCGCAGCACACCCTTCGACCTCGTGCTGATCGACCCCGCCCCCGAGGCGGGCCGCGGCGTCGCCTACGCGACCTCCGACCCGCGTCACCGGCTCAACGTGCCCGCGGGCGGCATGAGCTGCTACCCGGACGACCCCACGCATTTCGTGCGCTGGCTGCGGGACCACGGTGAACCCGAAGCCTCCGCCTGCGACTTCGTCTCCCGCCACCGGTACGGCGCCTACCTCGCCGACTCCCTCGGCCAGGCCATCGTCCGTGCCCACGGCACCGTCGCCGTGCGCCGGCTGCGCGCCACCGTCACCCGCTGTACGTGGACCGGCGGCGGGGGCGCCACGTTGCGCCTCGCCGACGGTCACACCCTGCGGGCCGACAGCGTCGTGCTGGCCACCGGCCCCGCGCCGAGCGCCCAGGCCTGGGCCCCGGAGGCGCTGCGCGGCTCGGACCGTTTCATCCCCGACCCCTGGGCGCCCGGTGCGTTGGACGCGGCCGGCGCCGGCACCCGGGAAGACGGTGCTCACGAAGACAACGCTCGCGAAGACAGCGCTCGCGAGAACGGCGCCCGGGAAGACAACTCTGACGTGCTGCTGGTCGGCACCGGACTCACCGCGGTGGACGTGGCGCTCAGCCTCGAGCGTGCCGGCCGCCGCGTGCACCTCGTCTCCCGTTCCGGCGCCCTGCCCCGCCCGCACGCCCTCGTCCGGCTCCCGCCGCTCCTGGCGCCCTCCGAACTGGTCGGACTGCCGCTGCGCACCCTGCGTGCGGCGGTACGCCGACACATTGCCGCGTCGGTGCGCCGCCACGGCGACTGGCGGCCCGCCGTCGACGGTCTCCGCCCGCTGGTGCAGGCGCTGTGGGCGGCCCTCTCGGACGCCGAACGGGCCGAGTTCCTGGCCCGCGACACCTCCCGCTGGAACCTCCACCGGCACCGCATGCCCCCGGCCACCGCCGAGGCCGTCGAACGGGCGCTCGCCGCCCAGCGGCTGCGCGTGCACGCCGGACAGGTGCGCGAGGTGACCGCCGGGGACGACGGCACCCTCACCGTCACGCTGACCTCCGACCGCACCCTCCGCGCCGCCTGGGTGGTCGACTGCACCGGCCCCGGGCTGCGCGTCGCCGACCGCCCGGACCCGCTGTGGCAGGGGCTGCTCGCCGACGGCACCGCCGTCCCCGGACCGCTCGGCATCGGGGTCGCCACCGACGGCGGCCGGCTGCGGGCCGCGGACGGGCGCGCCGCGCATCCGCTGTTCACGCTCGGCTGGCCCCGCCGCGGCGAGTTGTGGGAGACCACGGCCGTCCCCGAGATCCGCGCCCAGGCCGCCGAGATCGCCGAGGCCCTGCTGGCACCGCTGCGCCGTCCGGTCCGCGGCCACCGCCGACCCACCGACCTCCAAGGGCTGGCGCTGTCCACGCACGCCGCCGCGGCCGCCTCGTACCGCGCCGGGCTCGAACGCGTGTTGAAGGTGCGCGCCGGCGCCGCCGAGGCCCTCTCCCGTGCCGTCGAACTCGACCCCGGCTTCGCCCTCGGGCATGCCGCGCTGGCCCTGCTGGGCCACGAGTGCGGCGCGGCCGTCGACGTGCCGCGCGCCCTGGCCGACGCCCAACGGGCCGCGCGCGAACGCGCCGACGAGCGCGAGCGGAGCTTCGTCGACGTCGTCTCGTGCCGGATCGCCGGCAGCGGCGGCGACGCCGCGCTCACCCAACATCTGGCGGCCTATCCGGGCGACGCCCTGGCGCTCGCCGTCGCGGTCCCCACCATCGCGTTCTCCGGCGTCACCGACCTGGACGGCGCGATGGCCCGCCGTCTGGTCGAACGCACCACGCCCGCCTACGAGGGCCACTGGTTCCACACCTCGCTGCTGGCCTTCGTGCGTCAGGACGACGGCCGCTACGACGAGGCGTCCGAACTGGCCCGCCGGGCGTTGGCGGTCGAGCCCGCCTCGGGCCACGCCACGCACGCCCTCACCCACGTCCACTACGAGACCGGGGAGCACCGGCACGGACGCGACTGGCTGGAGGGATGGATCGCCGGCCAGGGCCGCGGCGCCACCCACCGGGCGCATTTCGCCTGGCACGTCGCGCTGCACGAACTGGCCCTCGACGACCCGGACGCGGTGCGCAGGCGCTGGTTCGCCCAACTCGCGCCGCACCGGGTGGGCGGCGTCCGCGCGCTGGTGGACTCGGGATCGCTGCTGTGGCGGGCTCGGATGGCGGGCGGCTGGAGCGGGGAACAGCCGACGGCGGACGTGCTCGCCGCGGTCGGGCGGGAGGTCGTGGAACGCCCCGCGACGCCGTTCACCGCCCTGCACAGCGCGGTGACCCTCACCGCGGCCGGGGATCTGCACGCCCTGCGCCGGCTGCGCACGCACGCCGCGGGCGCGGATCCGGTCCAGCGCGAGGTCATCGCCCCGCTGTGCGACGCCCTGATCGCGGTGCTCGAGGAACGCTGGACCGAGGCGGTCGCCCATCTGGAGGCGGTGCGGCCGGTGCTGCGCCGGGTCGGCGGCAGCGCCGCGCAGCGGGAGGTCGTGGAGGAGACGCTGCTGTACGCGCTCGTCTCCGGCGGACGCTCCGACGACGCCAGGCGCCTGCTGGAGACCCGACTCGACCGGCGGGCCTCCCCCGTTGACCACCGTCGCCTGGCGGGGCTGCATCAGTAGGTTTGCCGTTCACCAGTGGGCCCGTCAGTCGCGAGTAGGCCCGCCGGGCCCCGCCGCCGGCCTGAACAAGGTCATCACGCACTGGCCGGACATGCTGCGAGTCGCCGGGTCCCTGGTCACCAACCAGGTCCGGGCGTACGACCTGCTGCGGATGTTCGGCCGCGGGCGCCTGACCCCGCTGGGCACGGCGTCCGCGGAGTACGGGCGGATCGCCCAAGACCGAACACCTGCTGCGGGTGGTCGACCCGGTGGACGACGCCTACCGCCGTCAGATGAACCGACAGCTCACCGTCCAGGAGTCGCGCCACAAGCAGGCCAGGGACGTGTGCCACGGCCAACGCGGGACCATCCACCAGGCGTATCGGGACGGCATGGAGGACCAGCTCGGCGCGCTCGGCCTGGTCCTCAACGCCGTGGTGCTGTGGACCACCAGGCACATCGACGCCGCCGTCGACCAGCTCCGCGCCGAGGGCCACGAGATCCGCGACGAGGACGGCGCCCGGCTCTCCCCGCTCAAGCACCGCAACCTCAACGTGCTCGGCCGCTACAGCTTCACCGCCTCCACCCCCGGCCGCCGGTGCCCTGCGCCCGCTGCGCACCCGGACACGCCCGACCCGGACACGCGCGAACTGGACGACGACGAGACCGGCGAGGGATGACCGCACGAGGCCCTGAGGTGGTGGAGCGGCCCCACGCACGAGTCCTCACGGGCGGACCGTGAGGCCGTCCAGGGTGAGGTCGAGCAGGCGCTCCGCCTGCTGTCGGTGTTCAGCACCCGCCGAGGTGAGGGCGATGCCTTCCAGGGCAGCGCCGATATCGGTGGGCTGGATATCAGTACGGATCGCCCCGGCGGCCGTGCAAGCGTCTATGAGTGAGGTGATGGCGGCCTGGATCATTTCCCGGCTGTGACCATAGGGATTGCTTCCCGTCGCGGCGATGGCGCGCACGGCGTCGATCACGCCGTACTTGGCAGTGACGTAGTCCAGGAAGAGACGCGTCCATGCGCGCAGGGCCTCTTCAGGCGACTTCTGCGCAAGCAGAGCGGGAGCGGCGTCGCACAGGTGGGCCACCTCGTTACGGTAGACCGCCTCGACCAGGGCCTCCCGGTTGGGGAAGTTGCGGTACAGAGTCCCGCTGCCCACGCCCGCCTCCCTGGCGATGCGCTCCAGGTGCGCGTCCAGCCCCTCCGTCGCGAAGACGTGCACCGCGGCGTTGAGGATCTTCTCCCTGTTGCGCCGCGCGTCAGCCCGCAACGGTCGAGGCTCTTTGCTGGTCATCAGTGCCGCCATCCCCTCTCAGGTCTTCTCGACTTGCTAAATGGAGGCTCCCCCACTTAGCCTTTCACAAGTGGGGGCTTCCCCGCTTTCACTGTAGGTCAGGGGCCTGATCTGCGCACACCCCGCGAAGGGACCACTGATCATGTCGGGCATTCAGGGCAAGGTCATCGCGATCACAGGTGCCAGCAGTGGCATCGGCGAGGCCACTGCGGCCTACCTCGCCGAAAAGGGCGCCCAACTCGTGCTCGGAGCCCGGCGCGAGGACCGACTGAACGCTGTCGTGGACAGCATCACTGCGAAGGGCGGCACTGCCGCCGGCGTCATCGTCGACGTCACGCGCCGCGGAGACCTCCAGCGCCTGACGGACACGGCCCTCGATCAGTACGGCCGGCTCGACGTCCTCGTCTCCAATGCGGGCACGATGGCCGTCTCGCCGTTCGATGACCTGTACCAGGACGATTGGGACGCCATGGTCTCCACCCACATCACCGGCCTGCTCAACGGCGTTGGGGCGGCCCTGCCCGTCTTCCGCCGGCAGCGCTTCGGCCAGTTCGTCAACGTCGGCTCCACTGCGGCCTACGTCGTCAAAACCCCCCAGGCGGTCTACGCGGCCACCAAGACGGCGGTGAAGGTGCTCACCGAGGGCCTGCGTCAGGAGTCGGGACCCGACCTGCGCGTCACCCTCGTCTCGCCCGGCTTCACCAACACCGAAGGCGTCGGCAAGGGAGCCAGCCCCGAGGCCGCGGCCGCGATGACCCGGCAGCGCGACGAGATCGCCCTGCCGCCCTCCGCCATCGCCTCCGCCATCGGCTACGCCATCGAACAGCCCGACGGCGTCGACGTCAGCGAGATCGTCGTCCGCCCCACCGTGCAAGCCTGATCGCAGCGAACCAGGCCGCTCGAACCGCGCGCCGCCTGTCGGCAAACGATGGCGCCCTCAAGTGATCAACGCACCACCCACGGAGGATCATGTGGTCGTGGAGGCACAGGTGCGGGAGCGGCAGGGTGATCGGCGCTCTGCCCGAGGGGCGGGGCTCGTCTGCGGGTGAGTTCGGGTCCCACTTTCGTCGGGGTCTGAAACCCGGGGGATGATCGATGGCCGCAGGTGGGGCGCTCTCAGCTTTCAGCCCGAGCCTGTACTGGTACGGCGCTCACGGAGAGGGCGCGCAGGTCGTCGAAGGCTTGGTCGAGATGCGCGTTCAAGTTCCTTGAGGGGTCGTCGATCCAGGCTTGGGCCGCATGGTGGAAGGCGGCCCAGCCGGTCTGAGCCGCCAGGCTGGCCAGCCGGTCGGGGACATCGCGCTGCCGCAGTGCCTGCGCTACGGCTTCGGTGAGCGATGCGGCCTTGGCCAAGTCGCGTTCGCGGAGCGCTGGTGTCTTGGCGATGATCTCCAGTCGTGGTTCGGAGAACGGGCGGTTGTCCTCGAGGATCCGTGCGGCTTTCCGGAAGGCGCACAGCAGTACGTCGAGTGGTTGCAGACCATCGGGGGCGTCGGCGACATGCCGCATCAGCGCGGCACGCAGGTCGGCTTCGCCGTCGAAGAGCACCTCGCGCTTGTCCGGGAAGTGCCGGAAGAACGTGCGTTCGTTGACGCCGGCCCGGGCGGCGATCTCGGCCGTGGTGGTCTGGTCGAACCCGTGTTTCCAGTACAGCTCCAGGGCCGCCTGCTGAAGGCGGCGGCGCGCTTCTGCTCCGCTCCGTGGCACCCACCGAGCATACCGCATGTGTCAGTTACTGGCGCTACTTGACGCCAGTAACTGGCGCTACCTAGAGTCAGCGACTGGCGCTACGTAGTGTCAGTTACTGGCGTTAACGGGAGAGTGTTTCATGCATGTCTTTGTCACGGGTGGTTCCGGCCAGACCGGCACCGCAGTCGTCGCCGAGCTCATCACGGCTGGCCACACCGTCACCGGTCTGGCACGCTCGGACACCGCCGCCGCCCGGTTGGAGTCACTGGAGGCCACACCACACCACGGCTCCCTGGACGACCTCGACAGCCTGCGCAGCGGCGCCGAAGCCGCTGACGGAGTTCTGCACATGGCCTACGGCGGTGACTTCTCCGACCTCGACGACATGAAGAGGCGCGACCGGACCGCCATCGAGGCGCTCGGCCGGCCGTTGGAACACTCGGGCAAGCCCCTCGTCGTCACCTCGGGCACCCTGGTCATGCCCGCCGGCCGGGAGACCACCGAAAAGGACGAGCCCGACACGGCCGGGATCGCCGCCTTCCGCATCGCGGGGGAGCGAGCTTGTCTGGGCTTCGCCGCCCGGGGAGTGCGCGCGAGCGTGGTCCGCCTCGCTCCCACCGTCCACGGCCCCGAAGACCACGGTTTCATCCCCATGCTCATCGCCACCGCGCGAAAGACCGGCGTCTCGGCCTACGTCGGAGACGGCACCAACCGGTGGCCTGCGGTGCACCGGCTCGACGCGGCGATCCTGTTCCGTCTGGCGGTGGAGAAGGCACCCGCAGGCAGCGTCCTGCATGGAGTGGCCGAAAGCGGCGTCACCCTGAAGAACATCGCAGAGACGATCGCCCGGGGCCTGGATCTGCCCACGGTCTCGCTGACCCCCGACGAGGCTGCCACACACTTCGTCAGCCCGTTCATGGCCACCGCCTACGGCTTCGACGGACCTGTCTCCAGCTCTTACACCCAGGAGCTGCTCGGCTGGTCGCCCACCCACCCGACACTGCTCGAAGACCTGGAGCATGGCGATTACTTGGCAACGCCGGCCTCCTGACCCCCTCACACCGATCCGAAGCCCCCGGCCAGGGTCTGCTGCCACTGCGTGACCCGGACGCCCCCGAGGACACCGACGACGACCCACGGCACGGCGAGCGGGTCCTCGCCCAGGAACCGGCCGGTGTAGCGGACCGTGCAAATCTGCAAGGCCATGCCCAGCCGGTGCCCGTACGCCAACGACTCACACCCGTGAACGGGTCGGCCGCTGGTGGAGGGTGCGGCGTGGCCCGGTTGCGTTCAGGCCGTCACTCGCCTCGCCAGATGTTGTCGAAGGCCGCCTGCTCGATGGCGCGCCGTTGCCGCACGGCCTCCAGTTCCAGCAGCGCGTCGTTGACGGCGGCCAGGACCGTTGCCACCGTCTCGTCGGCCATTTCGGCGGGGTCCCCGGCCCATTCGTCCCGGATCCCGACGGCCGCCGCGAGGATGGCCAGGACGGGCTCGTCCGCCGCCCGGCGGTCCGCCGCCCGGCGACGGTCGGGCGAATCGACCAGCACCGGCTGACCGGTCCGGAAGTGCATCCCCTGGGGGCGTTGTCGAGTGACCTGCCCGTCCGCCTCGAAGGCGGCCAGATAGGTCGAGGACAGACCGCGGCCCCGGCGCCACAGCCAGTCGTCGACCGACTCGTACGGCGCCTGCCGGACCAGCGACGACGCGGCCTCGTCCAACAGGCGATCGGCCACGGCGGACCGGCCGCCCGGCACGATGTGCTCGCCGTCCAGTCCGGTCTCCTGGGCGGCCAGGAGATCGATCAGCTCGGCTCCCGCGAGCGCGAGGGACAGATCGCCCTGCTCCACGGGGCGACGAGGCGCCACGTCCAGGGCGGTGAACATCAGGTCCCGTGGTGTGGTCATGAACGGCTCCACATCAGGGTCATCGGCACAGCAGGGTCATCGGGTAGCCGGTCAGTCACTCGCTGGCATGGCGGGCACGAGGACCCACAGATCCAGCAGACCAGATCCGGCCCGATCGCGCGCGCCGAAGGGACAGGTACGGCCGAGACCCAACTGAGACCCCAACCGCGATCCAGCGAAGATCCACGGCTTCAGGCATCCGCAGGCGGGCATACCGGGTCGGTGGACAGGTCCTGCAGGTACTGCATGCGTTCCTCCAGGGTGAAGTTGCGGTGGAGGGCCTGGCAGATCTGGTTCACGGCCTCGGCCACGTCGGGGAGCGCCGCGTTCCACAGCCGCACCGTGCCGTCGTCGCTGCCGGAGGCCACCGTCCGACCGTCCGGACCGAAGACCACCGCGTTGACCGTGCCGTCGTGGCCGGTGAGGGTGTGGCGTTCGTCGCCCGTGGCAACATCCCACAACCGCACCGTCCCGTCGTTGCCGCCGCTGGCGAGCACGTTCCCGTCCGGACTGAACGCCACCGCTCTCACCGCTCCGTCATGGTTTGGCGGGGTGCGGCGTTCGTCACCCGTGACGACGTCCCACAGCCGCACCGTCCCGTCGTCGCTGCCCGTGGCGAGCACGCCGCCGTCCGGACTGAACGCCACCGAGAACACGAGCCCCTCGTGCTTGAGGGAGTGGCGTTCGTCGCCCGTGGCCACGTCCCACAACCGCACCATCCCGCTGTGGCCGCCGGTGGCCAGGGTCCGGCCGTCCGGGCTGAACGCCACCGAGAACACGAGACCGTCGCGGGTGGTGAGGCTGCGGCGCTGATCGCCCGTGGCAACGTCCCATAACCGCACCGTCCCCGCGTCGCTGCCGGTGGCCAGGGTCTGGCCGTCGGGGCTGAACGCCACGTCGGCCACCCAGTTGTCGTTGCCGGGGAGACTACGGCGTTCGTCGCTCGTGGCGAGGTCCCACAACCGCACCGTGCCGCCGTCGCTGCCGGAGGCCAAGGTCTGGCCGTCCGGGCTGAACGCCACCGCGTTCACCGTGCCGTCGTGGCCGGCGAGGGCACGGAGCTCCTCGCCCGAGGCCACGTCCCACAGCCGTACGGCCCCGCTGTTGCTACCGGTGGCCAGCGTCTGACCATCGGGGCTCAACGCGGCCGCGGACACCCCGTCCCCATAGCCGGCGAGGGTGCGGCGGTCAGCGCCCGTGGCGACATCCCACAGCCGCACCGTCCCGTCGTCGCTGCCGGTGGCGAACACGCCGCCGTCCGGACTGAACGCCACCGCGGACACCCAACTCTCATGCCCGGCGAGGGTGCGCAGCTCCGCACCGGAGTCCGCATCCCACAACCGCACCGTCCCGTCGTTGCCGCCGGAGGCGAGGATTTGCCCGTCCGGACTGAACGCCGCCGCGGACACTCCGTCCCCGTGGTCGGTCAGCGTGCGGCGTTCGTCGCCCGTGGCCACGTCCCACAGCCGCGTCCTGCCGGCGTTGCCGCCGGTGGCCAGGGTGTGGCCGTCCGGGCTGAACGCCACCGCGGACACCCAGCCGTCGTGTCCGGTGAGGGTGTGGAGTTCCTCGCCCGTGGCCATGTCCCACAGCCGCACCGTCCCGTCATCGCTGCCCGTGGCGAGCACGCCGCCGTCCGGACTGAACGCCACCGCGGACACCCAACTCTCATGCCCGGCGAGGGTGCGCAGCTCCGCACCCGAAGCCACGTCCCACAACCGCACCGTCCCGTCATCGCTGCCGGAGGCCACCGTCCGACCGTCCGGACTGAACGCCACCGCGGACACCCAACTCTCATGCCCGGCGAGGGTGTGCAACTCGGCACCCGAAGCCACGTCCCACAACCGCACCGTCCCGTCGTTGCCGCCGGAGGCCACCGACTGACCGTCCGGGCCGAACGCCACCGCGGACACCCCGTCCCCATGGCTGGTGAGGGTGCGGCGTTCGTCGCCTGTGGCGACATCCCACAGCCGCACTGTCCCGTCGTCGCTGCCGGTGGCCAATGTCTGACCGTCCGGGCTGAACCCCATGACGTCCACCGGGTCATCGTGGCCGGTCAGCATGTGTTCCAGCCCCAGGTCGGCGGCGTTGTAGAGGCTGGTGGTGGCCTCGGGGGTGGGGCTGGTCCGGTAGGCATGGATGGCCAGCAACGAGGCCAGGTCCGGATCGGACTCCAACAACGCGGTGGACTGCGCGGCCAGCTGACGCGACAGGGCCTCCTGCTGCGCGTCGACGGCCGCCCGCTGCTGTTGCACCGCCACCACCGCCGCGGTGACCGCCACCACCAACAGCAAAGACAGGGCACAGGCCAGAACACGCATCCGACGAGCCGCACGCACGGAAGCCCGCTGCTCCTGACGACGCGCCCCAAGACTCGCCACCAGGAAGGAACGCTCCAACGAAGTGAGGTCGTCGTGCTCCCCAGCCGGGAAAGCCTCCTCCGCGTTGGTCAACCGGCTACCGCGATACAACGCGTCAACGTCCCAGCCCAGGCCCTCCCAGGAACGGGCGTCCTCGGTCAACCGCCGATGCACCCGCAACCGCTCCCGGTCCACGTCGATCCAAGCCCGCAACCGCGGCCACGCCGTGATCAACGCCTCATGAGCCAGATCAACAGTAACGTCATCCAAAGTGATCAAACGATCCCGCGCCAAACACCCAAGAACCCGCTCCGTCCGCCCGCCATCCGCATCCGCGAGATCCAACTCCGCACGATCCGTGGGCCGCCGCGTATCCGCCACCCCCTCCCCCGGATTGATCAACCGCAGCAGAACACGACGAGCAACGTCCGCCTCCTCAGACCTCAGCCGGCTATACGCCACCTCCGCCGTACGAGCCACCGCCCCGTGAACCCCACCCGCCGCCTCATAACCCGCCAGCGTCAACGCCCGTCCCTTCCGACGACGCCACGTCTCCAACAGAGCATGAGACATCAACGGCAACCCACCCGGCTCACCCCTGACCTCCTCAATGATCCGGGACGCCAAAGCACGCTCCACAATCAAACCCGCGGACTGAGCCGGCTTGACGATGGCCTCACGCAACTCCACCGGACTCATCGGACCCACCAACAAACTGGCCTCGTTCAACGCCACGGTCAGCTCGGCATACTCCGCCAGACGACCATAGAAATCCGCCCGCACCGCCACAACAACCCGCAAACGACTGCCAGGCTCCCGGGCACCCAACAACAGACCAATAAACTCCGCCCGCTCAACCCGATCCTGACAGAGAGTGAAAACCTCCTCGAACTGATCCACCACCACCACCGTATCCCCGCCCCCAACCCCGCCCCCGCCCGCGTCCTGCGGCACAAACGCCTCCGCATGACCACGCACCGGATGCTCACCAGGAGTCAGAATGCGAATCGCCACCGGCGACCGCTGCTGCGGCGGCTGCCCGGACCGCAGCGCCGGGATCAGACCCGCCCGCAACAACGACGACTTCCCACTCCCCGAAGGCCCCACCAAAGCGGTAAAACGACCCGCCCACACCAACTCCAGCAGCGCACCCGTAAGTACTTCCCGACCGAAGAACCGCTCACGATCATCCGGCTCGAACCGGGTCAACCCCTTATAAGGCGCAACAACATCCGGAGCCTTGGACGCGTCCACCGCCAAACCCTCGGAAACCTCACGCCAGCGCCGCTCCCACTCCCCCGGATCCCCGTCACACGCCTCCACATACGCCAACGTGACCGGCAACGACGGCAACGACTCCCCACCCGCCGCCCGCGACAACGTCGACACCGTATACCCCGTACGCACAGCCATCACCCGATACGTCAAACCCCCCGCCTTCCGACGCAACCCGCGTAACCCCCACGCGAACCGCTCCACCGGACCCGCCTCCGGATCCAACGCCTTCTCCTGCCGCCCCATCCCGTCACCCTGCCCCCGTGGCTCGAACCGCGAACAACCGTCAAGCTACCCAGCCGGCCGCACGTCGGCCAAGGTGACGACGCGGTGGCCGTGGCGGGAACGTTCGGCGGCGAACGCCATCCAGTGGCTGTCGAGCGACGCGGCCAGCGTCGTGGTCACCTGGCCGTCGAAGTCCCCGGAGGCCACGGCCCGGACGAACCGCTCCACCAGCGCGTCGTCGCCGCCGGCGTGACCCCGGTGGTCGCCGGCGTCGGACGCCTCGGGCAGCGCGCGCCACTCGTCCACCCGGTGCCCGAGCGGGCCCGCCGTACTCGACGTCACCTCGTATCCCACCGGCGGCGCGCTGTCGGCCGGCGAGAACCGCTGGAGCCGCACCTCTCCGGTCTCCATCCGCCCCGACACCTCGCCGCGGGTCCCGGTGATCTGCACCGTCCGCGTGTTGGCGCCGGTGAACGCCGAGGTGGTGAGCGTGGCGGTCAGCCCGCCGGGGAACTCGAACACCGTCTGCTGGTGGTCGACCACGTCGTTGTCCGACCGGTACACGCAGCGCCCGTAGGGGCCTTCGGCCAGGGCGGCGAGCCGGCCCGCCCTGCTGGTGTCGGGCCCGAGCAGCGCCACCGGCCAGCCGTCCACGTCCGCCAGTGCGTCCACGTAGTAGCGCGGCGCGTAGAACGGGCAGGTGTCGGCGGCGGGGCAGCCGTGGACGCAGTGGGTCGGGGCACCCTCGGGCGCGTTCTCGTGGCGGAAGTGCGTCAGGCTCCCGACGCTGGTGACGGTGAGCGGCGCGTGGCCGGCGAGCCAGCGGATGATGTCCAGGTCGTGCGAGGTCTTGGCGAGCACCATGGGGCTGGCCGCGGCGGTGTTCCGCCAGTTGCCGCGCACGTAGCTGTGCGCGAAGTGCCAGAAGCCGATGTTCTCCTCCAACCGGATGGTCACCGGCTCGCCGATCAGCCCGTCCGCCAGGACATCGTGCAGGCTGCGCCAGAACGGCGTCTCGCGCAGCACATGGGCGACGGCGATACGCGGTGCGAGCCCGCGCAACCGCGTCTCGAGGTCCCGCAGGGCCTCCTCGTCGGTGGCGATCGGCTTCTCCAACAGGATCGCCAGCCCGCGCTCGGCCGCCGCGACGGCCGGTTCGACGTGCACCCGGTCCGGCAGCGCTATCACCACCGCGTCGAGCCCCAGGCGTTCGGCGTCGTCGAGCAGTTCGGGCCAGGCGGCGTAGCGGTGGTCGGCCGGGACACCTGCCAGGTCGGCGAACGCCTCCCGCCGGTGGTCCATCGGCTCGGCCACGGCCACCACGGCGGCCAGATCGGGGTGGCGCAGGAACCACTGGCCGTACGCCTCGGCGCCGCGACCGCCGAGGCCGAGTATCGCCGTCCTGACCGGTCGCCCGCTGGTGCTCATCTGCCGTGCTCCGTTTCTTGTGTGCTGCGTTACGTGTCGCGATGTCTGTTGGGCTGGGTGTTGGGCTGGGTGTCGTCCTGGGGAAGCGCCTGGCCGTCCAGTTCCGCGAAGGCGCGGCGGACCACGTCGTCCAGCGTCCAGAAGCCGCCGGAGATGCGTCGCAGGTTCTCCGCGGCCACCTCGTCCACCGGTCGGTCGAAGTCACCGGCGAAGAACTCCCGGGTCGAGTCCAGGTGCACCCTGGTCAGTCGCCGGGCGAGCGCCTCGTCGCCCGCCTCCACCGCGGCGAGGATCTGGTCGTGGCGCGCGCTGCTGGTCGCGGGCCTGCGCTCCCGGCGCAGCGTCATGAAGAGCACGTACGGCGCGATGGCGCGGTGCATCGCGGTCAGCACCGGATTGGCCGTGGCCTCGCACAGCAGCGAGTGGAACCGCAGGTCGCTGATGGCCTGGTCCAGCAGGTCGTCGCCCTCGTCGATCGCCGCCGCCAGGGCGGCGAGCCGTTCCGACACGGGAGCGCCCCGGCGGGCGGCGGCGCGCCCGGCGACCTCGGTCTCCAGCAGCACCCTGGCCTCGAACACGTCGCGGACGGTCGCCCCGTGGGTGCTGAGGAGCCGGCTGAACGCGCCCGCGAGCACGCTGCTGTCCAGCCGCCGGACGAACGCACCCCGGGCGGGCGAGATCTCGATGAGCCCCTGACTGGCGATCGACTGGAGCACCTCTCGGACCACGGCGCGCGAGACGCCGTAGTCGTGCGCGAGCACGCGCTCCCCGGGGAGGCGGTGGCCGGCCTGCCATGCGCGGGTGCGGATGCGCTCCTCGATGTCGTGCTTGAGCGCCGCGCCCGCGTCGGCCGCCGGCCCGTGCGGGCGCGGCCTGCGGGCCTCGGCCGCGGCCGTTCCGGCACCGCTCGTACCGGCAATACCCATACCGGCACCGCTCGTACCAGCGACACCCATACCGGCACCGCTCGTACCGCCGCCGCTCGTTCCGGCACCGCTCGTACCGCCGCCGCTCGTACCACACACCCATACCGCCGCCCTCTCCGCCGCCGCTCGTTCCGGAACCACTCACCGTCGTTCCTCCCCGCCTCCGGGTCGCCCGTCAAGGCGCCACCAGGCCGTTTCCGTCGCGCGCAGCGACCCGTCGTCCGTCGGACCGCCGCCCGACCGCCACAGCATCTCAGCGTCCGCAGCCTCCCCTGCGCCCAGCGCGGGCAGCTCGACCACCGGCACCGGCGCGTTCCCGAGGTTGGCCACCACCAGCAGCGGACCGCGTCGCACCACGACCAGATCGCCGCGGCGCTCCACCGTCGCCGCGCCCGGCAGCGCCCCGCGCGTCCCGCGGAGCGCGGCGATCAGCGACCGCCACCCGGCCAGCGGGCTCCCGGCATCGCCCGCCTGGTCGGCCACGGAGCCCGCCGCGGGCAGCGGCCCGTGCGGGAGCCAGGGTGCCGAGGCGAACCCGCGGTCCGGTGCCCCGGACCACGGCATGGGGGCTCGCGCCCGGTCCCGGGACACCTCGGGCTGCCCGGCGCGCACCGCCAGTGGATCCCGCGCCGCGTCCGGCGGCACGTCCAGGTCCTCCGCGCCGATCTCCTCGCCCTGGTACAGCAGATAGGGCCCTGGCATCGCCATGACCAGCCCGGCCACGGCCAGCGCGTGTCGGGCTCCGCCCAGCCGCGTGGCGGACCGCGACCTGTCGTGGTTGGACAGGAACCAGGCCACCGCTCCGGGCCCCGGCGCGTCCGCCACGGCCCCGAGGGCGGTGTGCAACTCACCCGCGTCGAAGCGGGCGGCCTGCGGGCCGAACCACATCGCCGCGTCGAGTCCTTCACGTTCCACATAACGGGCCACGCGCGCCGGATCGTCGAGCACCGTCTCGCCGAGCAGGAACGGCGGCTCGCCCCGGGCGGTGCGGGGCAGCGCGGCGCGCAGTTCGCGGAAGATGTCGACCACGTCGTCCTGGTCGATGTCGTGGATCCGCGCCAGCCCGTGCGCCTGCCGGGCCCGCCCCACCCGGGGCAGCCCCGGCCCGGGCCGGTCGGCGGGCGTGGATGCATCCGGTTCGAGTGCGGGCGGGTTGTCGGGGAAGTCCGCGTGCTTGAGCAGGTTGTGCGCGACGTCGAAGCGGAAGCCGTCGACGCCCCTCGCCAGCCAGAACCGCAGGATCCGCACCCACTCCCGACGCACCTGCGGGGAGCGCCAGTTGAGGTCGGGCTGTTCGGGGAGGTAGGCGTGCATCCAGTACTGCCCGGAGGCAGGGTCGAGCGTCCAGGCCGGGCCGCTGAAGTTGGAGAGCCAGTTGTTCGGCGGCCCGCCGTCCGGCGCCGGATCGCGCCAGAGGTAGTAGTCGCGGTGGCCGCGCCCGTCCCGGCCCTCGGCGCGCGCCGCCAGGAACCACGGGTGCAGGTCGGAGGTGTGGTTGGGCACCACGTCCACCAGCACCCGCAGCCCCAGCGCGTGCGCCCGCGCCACCAGGGCGTCGACCGCCCCGAGATCGCCGAACAGCGGGTCGACGGCGGTGAAGTCGGTGACGTCGTACCCGTGGTCGCGGCCGGGTGAGGGGAAGAACGGCGTGATCCACACGGCGTCCACGCCGAGTTCGGCCAGGTGCGGCAGCCTGGCCGTCACGCCGGGGAGGTCTCCGACGCCGTCACCGTCGGAGTCGGCGAAGCTGCGAACGTAGACCTCGTAGACGACCGCGTCGGACCACCAGCTCATCCCTTCTCGGCCCCCGCAGTCAGCCCGGAGAGCAGCGAGCGCTGGGCGAGGACGAAGACGACGACGATCGGCACGGTGAGCGCGATCGACCCGGCCATCAGCACGGTCGGCGGCACCGCGAAGTCCGACAGCTGCGCGATGCCGAGCGACGCGGTCCACCGGTCGCGCTTGTCGACCAGGAAGAGCAGCGCGTACAGGTACTCGTTCCAGGCGATCATGAAGACGTACAGGCCGGTCGAGATGATGCCGGGGAGCGCCATCGGCAGCACGACCCGCCAGATGACCTGCATCCGGGTGCAGCCGTCCGTCATCGCGGCCTCCTCCACGCTCGCGGGCACGGCGAGGAAGTAGTTGCGCAGCATGAACAGGGACACCGGCACCGTCTGCGCCAGGTAGATGATCACCAGCCCGAGGAGCTCGCCGCGCAGTCCGATCCGGGAGAACACCACGAACAGCGGGACCGCCAGCACGATGCCGGGGAAGAGGTAGACCGCCAGGAACAGCACGCCGACGGTGTCCCGGCCGAGAAACCGCAGCCGCACGGCGGCGTAGGCGCCCAGCACGCTGCACGCGGTCGCCAGCACCACGGTGCCCAGCGCGACGATCGCCGAGTTCCCCATGAAACGCGCCATGCCACCGCCGCCCTCCTCCTCGGGGCGCAGCGCGGTGGTGTAGGAGCTGAAGTCCATCTCCGAGGGGGCGGGGAAGATGTCCAGCGGATTGCTGATGACCTCGGTCAGGGGGCGGAGCGAGAGCAGGATGCCGTAGACCAGCGGCCCGGCGCAGACCAGCACCGTGACGGCGATGGTGACCCATTTGAGCACGCCGAAGACGCGCCGCTCCACCCGGTGCCGGGTGGAGCCCCGCCGCACCGGCGTGATGGTGGTGGCGGTGGTGTTCGTCGTCATCGCGCGACCTCCCTGCGGGACATGCGGACGTAGATGACGAGCAGCACCGTCAGGATCGCCATCATGACCAGGCCGAGGGCGGACGCGGTGCCGATGTCGCCCTGGGTGGTGAGCTCCTCGTAGACGCGCACGGCCAGCACCTGGGTGCCGCCTGCGCCGCCGGTGAGCAGGTAGATCTCGTTGAAGCTCTGGAAGGACCAGATGAAGCGGAGCACCGCGAGCAGGGCGAGCACGCCCGCGAGTTGGGGCAGCAGCACATGCCGGAAGCTCTGGCTGGGGGCGGCTCCGTCGATGAGCGCGGCCTCCTCCAGGTCGTGCGGCACGGCCGTCAGGCGCGCGGTGATGAACAGGTAGGCCAGCGGCGCCGTCTTCCATATCTCGAACGCGACGACCACCAGCAGCGTCACGGGCAGCGGCAGCCCGGCGACGTCCATGGACGTGGTGCTGAGGAACGACACCGGCTCGTTCCAGCCGAGGAACCGCTCGCCGAAGGCGTTGACGAAGCCGTACTGCGAGTTGAGCAGCTGCTCCCAGATCATGACGGCGGCGACCACCGGCAGCACGTACGGGATCAGCACCAGGGCGCGGACCAGGCCGCGGCCCCGGAAGGGCTTGCGCAGCGCGAGGGCGATGGCCAGGCCCGCCGCGACCGAGCCGACGGTGGTGGCGACGGCGAACACCACGGTGGTCCGCATGGCCGCCCAGAAGCCGCTGCTGGACAGCACCTCGCGGAAGTTCTCCAGGGTCCACCGTGTCTCGCCGTCGCCCAGCGGGCCGATGTCGATCAGCCGCACGTCCTGGAAGGCGTAGAGCACGCTCATCACGAACGGCGCGAGGACGACCAGGGCGACGACCAGCAGCGTCGGGCTCACCAGCGCCCTGCCGGTCAGGTCCTCGCGCCTGGCGAGGGTGCGACGGCGGGCGGTCACGGCAGACACGTTCCGGACTCTCACTGGTTCTCCCGCTGGATGGTGCGGGTGGTCACGGCACGGGTGGTCACGGCAGGCACGTTCAGGACGCTCACTGGTTCTCCCGCTGGATGGTTCTGATCTCGGTGGCGACGCGGTTCGCGTAGTCGGCTGGATCGCCGCCGCCGACCAGCCGGTTGACGTCGGTGACCAGCGTGTTCTGGGTGAACGCCGCACCGGCCGTGGCCCAGTTCTCGGTGCCGAAGCCCCAGCGCGTGAACGTGTTGGCCGCCGCGTACACCTCCTCGATCACCTCGGGGGCGAACATCTCCTCGAAGGGCCGCCGGTTCGCCGGGTCGGCGCCGAACGGCAGCGAGCGCCACTCCTCGACGAAGCGCTGCGGGTCCTCGGGCGGGCCGGTCCGCACCGGTATTCGGCCCTCAGGGGTCATGGCGAGGGTGTCGAGATAGCCCTCGTTCATCACGTAGTCGATGTACCTCAGCGTCTTCGCACGGTCGGCGCCCTGGAGCACCGCGTGGTTCATGGTCAGGCCGTAACCCGTCGCGGTGTCGTTGTGGTCACCGGTCAGCGCGCCGACGACGCCGGTGTTGCGGGCGAGGAACGCCGGGTCGTCGGCGCATTCGGCGCAGCTCACCGGGAAGGCGGGGTCCAGGTTGGCGATCTCGTCCAGCAGGTGCGGCGACCAGAGGACCATCGCGGCGTCCCCGGCCAGGTAGGCGGCGCGGGTGGACTCGATGTTCTGGTCGCCGGCGACGGACGCCTGGGTGAGCTCCTGGTAGTGGGTGAACGTGTCCACGCAGGCCTCGGACTCCAGCGCGACCTCGTCGCCCTCGAACATGTCGCAGCCGCCGGCCAGCGCGAGATGCTCCAGGTTCTCGGAGGCCGAGGCGTTGGCGGGCTGGGTGCCGAGCACGATGCCCGCCATGCCCAGGTCCGCCTCGTCGACGGCCTGGGCCGCCGCCACCACGTCGGCCACGCTGGTGGGCGGGGCGATGCCCAGCTCCTCGAAGACGTCGGTGCGGTAGTAGAGCATCTCGCCCCAGCCGTCCGAGGGCACCGCGGCGACGTCGCCGTCGACCGTGATCAGGTCGAGGGCGCGTGGGCTGATGGTGTCCGGGCCGAGCGCGGCGAGCGCCTCCCGGGCCGCGCCGGTGTCGACCAGGCCCTGGGCGGTCCAGCGGGCCACCTGGTCGGGGCCGACGAGCGCCGTGTCGGGCAGGTCACCGGAGGCGGCGCCGGCGACGATGGCCTGGTTCATGTCGGCGGCGGCCATCCCGACGATGTTGACGTGGATGCCGGTCTCGGCCTCGAAGGCGGCGGCTATCTCCTCCTGGGCCGCCATCCGCGGCGGCGTGCTGTGCGGGGTCCAGACCGTGACCTCGCCGTCCCGCCCGTCGCCCGAGGGGCTGATGAGGGAGCAGGCGCCGAGCGTCGCCACGGAGAGCGCGCCGACGAGCGCGGCCGTCCCGGCTCTCGTCCCGGCTCTGGTCCTGGCTTTGGGGATGCTGCTGGGGGCCCGTCGCATGGGCGGCCTCCTCGGTGGTGTCGGGATCAGAGGGCCGGCGCGAGCGCGGGCTCGAAGCCGTCGAGGACGGGCATGGGGCGACCGTCGAACAGGACCAGGGCGATCAGCGCCGCCGCGGCGACCGTCGAGATCGGCGCCACCGCGGCCGGCGTGCCCGCGGCCGTGACCTTCTCCGGCAGGCAGCCCAGTCGCGTGCGGTGGGCGTCCAGCCAGTCCAGCAGGGCTCGGGCGGTGGCGCGTTCGCCGAGGGCCGCCGCCGTGATGGCGTACAGCGAGACCTGCGGGTTCCAGGCGGTGTGCGGATCGGGCCAGGCGGCGCCGGGGCGCAGCCCGCCGTTGGCGACCCGCATCTCGTCGCGCGAACGGTCCCAGGCGGCGCGCGCGCCGGGCACCGCCGCGGTGATGAACGGCGGCAGCAGGAACGCCACCGAGGCGTCGCGCCCGCCGCCCGAGGGAAAGTGCTCGTAGCCGGACGGGCCGTAGATGCGCACGACGGCGGCGAGCAGCGCGTCGGCGTGCCGGCGGGCGCGGGTGGCGGCGCCGGGCTCACCCAGGAGATCGGCCAGTTCTGCGCCGGCGCGGAGTCCGAAGGCGAGCGGGGCCGCGACGCCAAGGGACGGCTCGACCTGGTCGGTCTCCCAGAAGTCCTGGCTGGGGCGGGGCAGCGAGGTGGCGGCGTCCAGCACGTCGCCGGCCGCGGCCACGGCCGCCAGGATCCCGGGGCGCAGTTCGGCGAGTGCCGCGTCCCGCGTCTGCGGCGGGCTCAGCCGGGCGGCCAACCAGGTGGCCCAGAGCGTGTGGCCGATGCCGTCGTCCTGTCGGCCCCGGTCGTCGGGCACCTCGCCCGAACCGTCCGGCAGGTACCGCGCCTCCCACTGGCCGTCCGGCTCCTGGACCCGGTAGATGAAGCGCAGCGCGTCCCAGGCGTCGCCGACCTGGCCGAGCAGCGCGAACGCGGCGACGACCAGCGCGTTGTCCCTGGCCCACACGAACGCCCAGTACGGGCTGGCTGCGCCGAGCACCGCGCCGTTCGGCAGCGAGAGCGCGTAGAGGTCGAGCAGCGCGGCGCCGGCCAGGTCGGCGTACCGGCCGCCGTCGTCGGGCAGCGCGACCGTCGCGGTGTGTGCCCGGAAGGCCCGTATCTCCTCCTCGTCCGCGATGCGGGCGCCCGGCAGCGGCCCGGTCGCCGGATCCAGGAACGGCGTCCCCGGGATCCTTCGGTGCCCGCCACCGACGGGCGCGAGCACCGGCCGGTCGATGCCGCGGAACGCGCCCTCCGAGTACAGCCGGGTCTCCGGCTCCCCCGGGCCCGTCGTCGAGGCGTCCGGGTTGACCAACACCCGCCGGGTCGCCTCCGGTCCGTTCTGCCCGCTCACGGCGCGCGCTCCTTCTCGCTGGTCTCGCTGGCCCTGCTGGCCCCGCTGGACTTGCTGGCCCCATTAGTCCCACTGGTCCTACTGGTCTGACCGGTCCGATCGGTCATGCCGGCGCACGCTAGCACGCGACGCGCCGGAGGGGAATGGCGTTCGCGGTGAGGGGGTCGCGGTGAAGGGGGTCGCGGTTACTTCGGTCCGTGCGGCTTCTGCGCCGCCGGCCTCAGGGGCGCACCGTGAGCTTGCGGTTGCGGGGATCGTCTCGGCGCCAGTGGGAGCGGTAGGCGGACGGGGACACGCCGTACGCGCGCTGGAAGGTGCGGGTGAAATGGGCGTGGTCGTGGAAGCCCGTGACGTGGGCGATGTCGCTGAGCCGCGCGCCGTCGCGGAGCAGGCGGCGGGTGCGGTCCAGGCGCAGCCGGAGGTGCAGGGTGTGCGGGGCGACGCCGAGGTGGGCCGTGCACAGGCGGACCAGATGGTACTTCTGCACACCGGTCTCGTCCGCCAACTCCTGGAGCGAGACCTGACGCGTCAGGTGCCGGACGAGATGTCCGCGCAGCGCCCGCAGGACGGCCGCCTCGGCCTGGGTGACCGCCTGGGCGGAGCGGCCGGCGAACGGCGTCAGCAGGGCGACGAGCTCCAGCAACGCGTCGGTGCGCTCGTCCGTCCCCACCGGTGTTTCGAACAGGTCGAAGACGGCGTGGAAGCGCGCCGCCAGTGCCGGCTCTGGCAGCACCGGCGGTTCGAAGCGCGGGGTCCGCGTGCCGCACACCGCGGACACCAGCGTGGGCGGACAGGAGATGATCCGCCAGTGCCCCGGATCCGGTTCGGGCGCGGTGCCGGAGTGGGCGTCGTCGGCGTGCAGGGCGATCAGCTCGTCCGGGCCGGCGGTGTGGCGTGTGCCACGGCGCTCGACCTGGTAGCCGCCCGTGGCGACGACGAGCTTGAGCTCGTCGTGGATGTTGCCCCGGTAGCTGTTGGCCGGACCGGTGTACAGCATCAGGTCAGGCAGGCCCTCCGGTGACCACGGTGCGGCGACGGTCATGGGTTCGCTCCTCGGACGGGCCGGCAACTTCGTACATGACAGCGGGTGTTCGGCACCCTAGGCTCCGGGCTGTCCACCTGCTGGGTATGACGTTGTCCGCCGGGAGGGCGGTTGCCATGCGCTACCGGACGTTCGAACCGAGCGGTCTCGGGGCACGCGCGGCGGGGCGGGTGCGCCATGCACCCGCCCCGCCGCCGTGACCGGCTCCGCCGCGTTATTCGGTCGCGGTGGGGCGGCGAGAGGCCGCCGTCGCGCCGTCGACGTCGGCGAGCGGCCTCAGTCGGTAGGTGTAGGTGTAGTCCTGGTCGGCGAGCAGCTTGTACTCGTCGTGTGTGTGGGCGCCCCAGCTGTCGTCGCCGCCCACGCCCATCTGACGGTGGTTCAGCCGCAGCACGACCTCCTCCCGGACGTCGAGTTGGTAGTCGTGTCGCATGCCGACGGACAGGCCCTCGGGCGTGACGTGGGAGGCGTTGATCTCCAGCAGCGGCTCGCCGGCGGCGAGGAGTCCGGCACCGGTGTCGTCGGTCAGCGCGACCCAGCGCACGTCGGTCTTGTTGCCGTTCTCCTGCGGGCGGATGTAGGGGGTCCACTGTTCGGAGACGGTGCCGGCGTACCGGCCGACGTCGGTGCCCTTGTTGCGGTCCCAGTGGTTCTCCTCCGGGCCCCGGCCGTAGTAGTGCAGCTGCTCCAGCCGGCCTGGCAGGAGGAGCATCGTGCCGACCTCGGGGATGTAGGGGAGGTCGGACGCGCCCGGGTGCAGGGTGTTGTCGATCTTGATCTCGGCGTTGCCGAAGACGGTGTACGTGGTGCTGTAGGTGGATTCGACGGTGGTGGGCAGGGTGCCTTCGACGGTGACTTCGACGGCGCGGTCGCGTAGCGCGCGCACGGTCACGTTCGTCACCGTGCGGTGGGTGCCGGCGTCGCGCCAGGTCTCGTTGCGGGTGTGCTGCCCGTTGCCCTTGTCGTTGTCGGTGGGCGCGCGCCAGAAGTTCGGGGCGGGGCCCGAGGCGATCAGCTGGGCGCCGCCCGCCTCGTAGGAGGTGATGACCCCGGTGCCCTTGTCGATGGTGACGGAGAAGTGCTCGCCGGTGACGGTCACCGCCGTGTCGGCGTCGTCGTAGCTCAGGGCGGGGACGGAGTCCAGCGGCTGCGGGGTCACGGGCGGGCTGCCGGCGTCGACGGGGAGCTGCTGCCTGGCCACCTCGAAACCGGCGTCCGCCCACGGCGTGGGCTCCCTGGTGGTGAAGGACAGTTGGAGGAAGTACTCCGCGCCCGGGGCCGGGTCGTCCGGCAGCCGGACGGGCACGGTGATCTCCTTGCTGGACAGCGGGGCGATGTCGAGCTGGGCGCGGGTCAGCCGGCCCTCCCGCACCACCTCGCCATCGGCGACCAGGGCCCACTCGCCGTCGAAGGCGCGGAGGTTGGTGAAGAGGTACTCGTTGGTGACGGTGATGCGCCCGGAGGCCGCGTCGCCCTCGGCGGCCGTCGCGTTGATCGCCTGGTAGATCCGCTTGATCTCCGCGGCCTTGCCGGTGTGGCCCCGGTCCACGGTGACGATGCCGTCGGCGATGTTGCCGTCGTTGGGGTTGTCACCCAGATCGCCGCCGTAGGGGAGGTACGTCGGCTGGTCCGGCTGGGTCTGCGTGACGTCGGCGGTGGCCGCGTCGAACCAGAAGCGGACGCCGTCGTCGCCTGGGCCGCGGGTGTCAGAGGCGAGCTCGGCCGCGGTCAGGGCGCGGGCGTGGACGCGGGCCTGCCGGATGGTGCCGCTGAACGACCGGGTCGCGTTGTCGACGTCGTAGCCGAGCGCGAGCGGCGCGGTGTTGATGTTGGGCCGCCGCGTGGTGCTCGTGGTGGACCTCGCCTCGCCGTCGACGTGGAGGGTCAGCGTGCCGGCGTCCGCGTCGAAGACGCCCGCGATGTGGTGCTCGGTGCCGGTCCAGTCCTGGGGCAGCGCCCAGCCCGCGGTGATCCACTGGCCGTCGGAGTGGATGAAGAACTCCAGCTCGTCGTCCGTCTGTTTCAGGGCGTACTGGGTGTCGCCCTTGGCGATGACGGGCTGGTGGCCGCCGGTGTACGCCGGTGTGATCCAGGCTTCCAGGGTGAGCGAACCGGTGAGGTCGAGCCCGGGGTCGCGCGGGAAGACGGTGGCCCCGAAGACGCCCTGGGCGCTGTCGAAGGTGCCGCTGGGGACGAGGATCTCCCCGCGCAGCGCGGCGGGTCCGGTCTCGGTGAGGTGAGTGCGCGCCGAGGTCGGCCAGTTGAGGGACTGGTCGGCGAAGTCCCAGATCCAGCCGCCCTGGAGGACGTCGTGGCGGCGGATGAGGTCCCAGTAGCTCGTGACGTCGCCGTTGGAGTTGCCCATCGCGTGGGCGTACTCGATCAGGACGAACGGGCGCGTGTCCGCGGTGTCCTGTGCTCGCTCCTCGACGTCCCAGGGCTTCGTGTACATCTCCGAGCGGATGTCGCTGATCTCTGGGCGATCGTCGCCCTCGTACTGAATAACGCGGGTGGGGTCGGCGGAGCGGATCCAGTCGTGCATCGCGGTGAAGGTGGTGCCGGTGCCGGCCTCGTTGCCCAGCGACCAGATGACGACCGAGGCGTGGTTCTTGTCGCGGTGGACCATGTTCCCGGCGCGGAACAGGCACGCCTCGGTCCAGTCGGCGTGGTCGCCGGGGTACTCGTCGCGGATGCCGTGCGTCTCCAGGTTGGTCTCGTCGACGAGGTACACGCCGTACTCGTCGGCCAGCTCCAACCACAGCGGGTTGTTCGGGTAGTGCGAGGTGCGGACGGTGTTCATGTTCATCCGTTTGACCACGGTCATGTCCCGCACCATGTCCTCGCGGGTGAGGGACATCCCCCGCTCGGCGTCGATCTCGTGCCGGTTGGTGCCGCGGAACGAGACGGGCTGGCCGTTGATGCGCATCAGCCCGTCCCTGAGCGCGAACTCGCGCAGGCCGACCCGGTGCGACAGCGTCTCGACGACGGCGCCCGCGGCGTCGCGGAGCTGGAGCACGGCCGTGTAGAGGTACGGATCCTCGGCGGACCACAGTCGCGGATGCGGCACGGCCTTGGCGGCCTGGACCGTGACGTCCTCGCCGGCCGGTGCGGAGTCCAGGTCCGCGGTCTGGCGCAGCGGCCGGGACCAGACCCGGTGGCCTTCGGCGTCGTAGAGCTGGGTCTCCACCGTGTACTTGCCGGTTGCGGCGTCGCCGGCGTACGCGTGGACCGAGGCGGTGACGGACAGTTCGGCCGTCCCGTAGTCGTCGCCCAGTGGGGTGCCGAGCATGAAGTCCCGCAGGTGAACGGCGGGCGTGGCGAAGAGGTAGACCGAGCGGAAGATGCCGCTCAGCCGGATCATGTCCTGATCCTCCATCCAGTCCCCGTCCGAGAACCGGTAGACCTCCACCGCGATCTGGTTGGTGCCCGAGACGAGGTGGGGGGTGATGTCGAACTCCGCCGCGGTGAAGGAGTCCTCGCGGTAGCCCACCGGCTCGCCGTTGACCCACACGTAGAAGGCGGACTTGACCCCCTCGAAGTGCAGGAAGACCTCCCGGCCGTCCCAGTCCTCCGGGACGGTGAAGGTGCGGCGGTACTGGCCGACGGGGTTGTACCGGGTCGGGGCGAACGGCGGCTGGGCCTCCTCGCCCAGACCGTTGGGGCCCCACCACGGGTAGGTGATGTTGATGAAGATCGGAACGTCGTAGCCGTGCAGCTGCCAGCAGGACGGCACCGGGATGGTGTCCCAGGAGCTGTCGTCGAGGTCGGTCCGGTGGAAGTCGGGGTCGCGGTCGTCGGGGCGGTCGGCGTAGGCGAATCGCCATTCCCCGTCGAGGTCCAGCCGCCACGGCGAGCGCGTCCGGTCGCCGGCCAGGGCCTGCTCGACGCCCTCGTACGGCATCAGCGTGGTGTGCGGCGGCTCGGACCCGATGTCGAAGATCGCGATGTTGTTGTTCCACTCCGGGTAGCCGTTGGCCGGCGGCTCCCAGGCGGCGCGTTCGGCGGCGCCGGCGGCCGATCCGGTGGCGAGGGTGCCGAGGGCCAGCGTGCCGAAGCCGGCGGCCCCCGTCTCCAGGAAGCGGCGGCGGCTGAGGACCCCGGGGGCCTGGGCGGTCGCGTGCTCGGACGACGTGGGCGGCATGGGTGCACCTCTTGATCGATCGCGTGCGGGCATGAGCAGGAGGGAGCGGAGACCGTGACCGACAGGCTAGGTAAATGCCATGTTCTGTTCAATAGTGTTGACCTGGCTCGCGGTGTTGACATGCCCGCGCGATCGCGAACTGCTCGACGAAGTCAGCTGGAGGATCTGAGCCGAGCCACTAACTCGGGGCCGGTCCAGTGGAGTCGCGGACCATGAGGCGGTGGCCGGTGGTCTTGCGCCGGGGGCGCACGGACCGTGGTCTGAGGACCATCTCGAGCGCCGCCGCCCCCATGGTGGCCATGGGCAGGGCGACCGTGGTCAGGGCCGGGGAGAGGTCCTGGGCCACCTGGATGTCGTCGAACCCGGCCACCGAGATCCGTTCCGGCACGGGAACGCCCCGTTCCCGCAGGACGGACAGGACGCCGGTGGCCATGGCGTCGTTGAGGGCGATGATCGCGGTGGTCCCGGGATGCTCGCGCAGCACCCGCTCCGTGCTGGTCCGGCCGCCGTCGCGGGTGAACGCGCCCGGCACGACGGGCACCGCACCGGGATCGACGCCCCGTTTGGCGAGTGCCTGCCGGATGCCGCCGAGCCTGTCGTCGATGGTGGTGAGGTGGGCCGGACCGGCGGCGATGGCGATGCGTCGGTGCCCGAGCGCGAGCAGGTGCTCCGCGATGGTCTCGCCGCCCGCCCGGTTGTCGGGCAGGACCGCGTCGCAGCGCAGGTGGTGCCGGCCGATGACGGCGACCCGCCCACCGGAGCTGATGTAGTCGAGGAGTTCGCGGTTGGCGCTCTCCCCGTCCGCACGGTCCACGTATCCCGAGCCGGCCATCACGATCGCGCCCACCCGATGGGCCCGCAGCAGCCTGATCTGGGCGAGCTCCGCGTGGGGTTCACGCGCCGTGTGGCTGATCTGGACCGTCCATCCGTTCTCCGCGGCGACCCGGACCGCACCGCTGGCGATCTCGGAGAAGTACAGGTCGCCGATCTCGTAGACGATGAGACCGGCCACCCGGGTCACGCCGCCGGCGAGCGTGCTGGCATGCGGGTTGGCGACGTAGCCCAACTCGGCGGCGACGGCGCGGACGCGCGCGGCGACCTCGTCGGAGACGCCTTCTCTGCCACGCAGCGAGCGCGACGCGGTGGCGAGGGAGACCCCGGCCCGTTCCGCCACGTCGACCAACCGCGGCGCCCGTACGCGTCCTGCGGTTCCCTCCCCGCGCGCGCCTCGGGCCATCGAGAACCACCGTCTCCCGTTGTGACTGGCTCCCACCCGCGCGTGCCTCGGGTCAACGAGAACCACCGTCTCCCGTTGTGACTATTGCCACACTGCTGACCGGCCAGTACGGTACCGCAAACGCTTGCGCAAGCGCTTACCCACGGTGGCGGGCACCAGCCCGCCAATGAGGTCCCCATGGCGAAAAAGCAGGGAGAGTCACCTCATGTCCCAGTGGAACAGGCCCGTGTTGGGCCTCGCGGCTACGCTTTCCGCTTCCGTTCTCCTCCTCACCGCCTGTTCGGGCGCCGCCGGTGGCGGCGGCTCCGACGACACGATCGACATCGGCATCTCCCTTCCTCTCACCGGCGACTTCTCCGAGCCCGGCAAGGGAGTGGAGCGCGGCTACGAGGCCTGGGCCGCGGCCGTCAACGCGAACGGTGGTCTCCTCGGGCGCGAGGTCGAACTCCACATCCTCGACGACCAGTCCAACGCCGACCGAGCGGTCCAGGACTACGAGGCGCTGATCGCCCAGGACCAGGTCGACCTGGTCTTCGGTCCGTTCTCCACCCGCCTGGTGGTACCCAGCGCACGCGTCGCCGCGGAGTACGGGATGCTCTTCGTCGAGCCCGCGGGCGCCGCGGCCGAGGTCTTCGAGCAGGGCTTCGAGAACCTCTTCTACGCCGCCCCGGCCATCGCGGACGACCACTACAACCACCTCGCCGAGCACATCCTCTCGATGCCCGAGGGGGAGCGCCCGCAGACCGTGGCGGTCGCCTCGATGGACGACCCGTTCGCCCAGGGCACGGCCTACGGCCTGCGGGACAAGCTCGCCGACGCCGGCCTGGAGATCGTGGTCGACGAGGTGTACCCGCCCAACACCACCAACTTCTCCAGCATCGCCGCGAAGATCAACGACTCCGGCGCGGACATGGTGATCGGCGGCACGCAGTACCAGGACGCCGTCAACCTCATCGTCGAGCTCCAGCAGCTCGACTACCAGCCCGAGTTGGCCGCCTTCTCCACCGCGCCGACCAGCCCAGAGTTCTCCGCCGCGATCGGCGCGCAGACCGAGGGCATCCTCGCCCCCACCGGCTACACCACGGAGGCGGACTGGCCCTCCAACGTCGAGTTCGTCGAGCAGTACACCGAGCTCTTCGGCAGCCCACCCTCCGAGGACGAGGCCAACGCGTACACCACAGGGCAGGTCGTCGCCGCCGCGGTCGAGGCCGTGGGCTGTGCCGAACAGGGCGACTGCCAGCAGCAGTTGATCGACTGGTTGCGGGAGAACGAGGTGGAGACCGTCGTCGGACCGCTGTCCTGGGACGACCAGGGCCGCCCGCAGAGCGCGCACATGATCCAGCAGTACGTGGACGGCGAGATCAGGATCGTGCTCCCCCAGTCCGCCGCCGAGGCGGAGTTCGTGCACCCGAAGCCGGCGTGGTAGTCGACCGGTGTCCGGATCCCTGCTCTTCCAGAGCCTGGTGCTCGGCGTGCTGCTGGGCGGACTCTACGCCCTCCTGGCGGCCGGCCTGACCCTCTACTTCGGCGTGATGCGCGTGGTGATGATCGCCCATTCGGCGTTCCTGATCCTCGCGGCGTATCTCGCCTGGTACTTCCACGAGCGGACCGGGTGGGACCCGCTGTTCTCGCTTTTCCTCACCGTGCCCCTGTTCTTCGTGGTCGGCGTCGGCATACAGCGGCTGCTGATCTCCCGGCTGCGCCCGGCGACGCTGACCATGATGTCGGTGCTGCTGACCTTCGCCATCGCGCTGTTCATCGAGGGCATGCTCGGCCTGGTATGGAGTGGCACCCAGCGGCGCGTTCAACTGCCCTACTCCGGCTCCCATATCGACTTCTTCGGCGCGAGCATCGCGGTGGTGAAGCTGGTGGCCTTCGCGCTCGCCGCGGCCTCCCTCGCGCTGCTCTACCTGCTGCTGAAGAGGAGCAGGTTCGGCCAGGCGCTGCGCGCCACCATCCAGCACCGGGAGGCCGCCCAGCTGGTCGGCATCCGGACCGACCGGGTCGCCGGGCTCGGCTTCGGCCTCGGGCTCGCCACCGCGGCGGTCGGCGGCACGGCGCTGGCGTTGGACACCACCGTCTACCCGTCCCTGCACTGGCACTGGATCGGCCCGCTGATGGCGATCATCGTCGTCGGCGGCCTCGGATCCGTTCCGGGAACGGCGATCGCCGCGATGCTCCTGGGCATCGGCCAGAGCCTGCTCCAGGTCGAGTTGGGCACCACGTGGGCGCAGACGGTCTTCTACGTCGCCCTCTTCGGGACGCTGATGGTGCGGCCCCAGGGATTCTTCGGAGGTCGCCTTGCCCAACGCTTCTGACACCCACCCGCCGCCGTCCGCCCTGGCCGTCCCCGGCTGGGCGGTCCGGCTGGTCGCCTTCCTGACCGGCGCGGCGCTGATCCTGTCCTTCCCGAACATGGCCCCCAACCCCTACATCCTCTCCTCCGGCGTCATCGTCGCGTCCTACGCCTGCACCGCCACGGCGTGGAACTTCATGGGCGGCTTCACCGGCTACATCTCCCTGGGGCACGCGGCGTTCTTCGGCCTCGGCGCGTACGCCACCGGCATCCTGATCAGGGACCTCTCCTGGCCGCCGTTCGTCGCCTGGTTGGGCGCCGGGGCGATCACCGTTCTGATCACCGTCCCGATCGGCATCGCCGCGCTGCGGGTGCGCGGCGCGTCCTTCGTCATCGTGTCGATCTCGTTCCTGCTGATCCTGCTGCTGGTCTCGCAGGCCTGGCGGGACTTCACCGGCGGCTCGAACGGGCTGGTCGTGCCGCGCCCGTTCCCCGATCTGCTCCGCCCCGAGCACCACCAGGTCTTCTACTACCTGTTCGTCGCGCTGCTCGCGGTGATGCTGTTGGTGTGGTGGGTGATCGACCGCTCGCGGTTCGGCGCCGGGCTGAAGGCCGTGCGGGAGGACGAGGACAAGGCCCAGGCCCTCGGAGTGCCCACCCGGAACTACAAGCTGGTCGCCTACCTCGTCTCCGCGCTTTTCACCGGGCTGTCGGGCGGCATGTACGCGCTGTGGTTCGGCGACCTGGACCCGATCTTCCAGTTCTCCATCCTGCTCGGCGCGTACATGGTGCTGATGGCGCTGCTCGGCGGGGTGCGGCATCTGTACGGGCCGCTGCTGGGCGCCCTGATCGTGGGCGGTGCGCTGGAGTACTTCAAGCTGGAGTACGGCGACACCCAGCTCCACCTCGTCGCCGCCGCCGTGCTGCTGGGCGTGGTGGTGCTCTTCACGCCGGACGGCATCATCCCCGCCGTCCGCGACCTCGTCGGACGGTTCGGTCCCCAGGACGCGTCCATCCGCGAGGTCACCGCCGCGGAACTTCTGGAACGCGACCGGGCGGAGCCCGAGAAAGGCCGCGGAGCCCGAGGAAACCGCGCAGCCCGAGGAAACCGCGAAGCCCGGAAAAGGAGAGGGCGGATGACGGCGGCGAGCCAGCACAGCGTGCAGACGGCGGGGCTGACCAAGTCGTTCGGCGGCGTGCGCGCCGTCGACGACGCCACGGTGACGTTCCGACACGGCGCGATCAACGCGCTGATCGGCCCCAACGGCTCTGGCAAGACCACGTTCTTCAACTGCGTCACCGGGATGATCGCCCCGGACGCCGGAACGGTCGCCTACCGCGGGCGGGACATCACCGGCCGGCCCCCGCACCGGATCGCGCGGGCCGGGATCGGCCGCACCTTCCAGTTGTGCCGCGTCTTCCCGCGCATGACGGTGCTGGAGAACATGCTGGTGGCGGTGCGCCGCACCCGGCTGCGCGAACTGCTCGCCGGCGCGCTGAACCCCGAGGAGATCGAGAAGGCCCGGCGGCTGCTGGTGCGCGTCGGCATCGACCATCTGGAGAACGTCGAGGCCGGCAACCTCTCCTACGGCCAGCAGAAGCTGCTGGAACTCGCCGCCGTCCTGATGGGCGACCCGGAGACCGTGATGCTGGACGAGCCCGCGGGCGGGGTGAACCCCGCGCTCATCGGACGCATCGGCACTCTGGTCCGCGAACTCAACGCCGAGGGCCGGACCTTCCTCATCGTCGAGCACAACATGGACCTGGTGATGAGCCTGTCCCACCACGTCGTCGTCTTCGACCGGGGCCGTCCCATCGCCGAGGGATCCCCGTCCGTCGTGCGGGCCGACCCACGAGTGCTGGAGGCCTACCTTGGCGTCTGAGTCAGCCCCGGACAACGCCCCCGAACCGCTGCTCGTCCTCGACGACGTGCAGGCCGGGTACGGCCGCGCCGCCATGGTGCTGCGCGGCCTGACGATCGAGGTCCCGCCGGGCACCGTGGTGTGCCTGGTGGGGCCCAACGGCGCAGGCAAGTCCACCGTGTTGAAGGTCGCGAGCGGGCTGCTGAAACCGCGCTCCGGCCGGGTGATCGTCGCGGGCAGGGACGTCACCGGGCAGGGCCCGCAGCAGATGCTGGCCTCCGGCCTCGCCCACGTGCTCCAAGGGCATAGCGTCTTCCGCGAGATGACTGTCGCGGAGAACGTGCTGCTCGGCGCGTACACCCTGCGGGACAAGGAGCGGATCGCGCAACGGGTGGCGTTCGTCCAGAACCTCTTCCCGATCGTGGGCGAACGCTGGAAACAGCTCGCCGGCCTGCTGTCCGGCGGGCAGCAGAAGCAGGTCGAGTTCGCCCGCTCGCTGATGGTGGAGCCCAAGGTGGTGCTCCTCGACGAGCCCTCCATGGGCCTGGACCCCAAGACCACCGCGACGGTCTTCGCGCAGGTGACGCGCATGCGCGACGCCGGCACCGCGGTGCTGCTGGTCGAACAGAACGCCCGCCGGGCCCTGGAGACCGCCGACCTCGGCTGCGTTCTTGACCTCGGCCGGGTGCACACCAGCGGGCCCGCGCCCCAACTCCTCGCCGACCCACGGCTGTCGGAGTTGTACCTCGGCGGGCGGCCGGGCGAGCCGTCACTGCGCGCGGGCGGCTGACGCGCACGGGGATCCCGTTCACGCCGGCCGCCCCGCCCGGCCCCGCCCTCCCGTCATAACTGTCATCAGACATGCCAATGACAGCCACGGTCGACCACCTTGTTGACGTGTGCACGTTCTCCTAGGGTGCGTTGCGATCACCGGCAACCCCGGAGGAGGACAAGCGTATGGTTCCCACCCGAGTGAGGCGCGCCGCGTTTCGACTGATGGCCCCCACCGTGGCCGGCGGGGCGATCGTGGCGGGGCTCATGGCCACACCCGCCGGCGCGCAACCGGCAACCGCCGACGCGGTCGAGGCCGCGGCCGTCGGGGCCTGCCCGGCCAGCGGCGTCATCAGCCAGGGCTACCACAGCGGCCACGACGGGATCGACATCGCCAACGCGCTGGGAACCCCGATCCACGCGGCTGACGCGGGAACCGTCACGCATTCAGGACCGGCCTCCGGATACGGCCAGTGGATCCGCATCGCCCACGCCGACGGCTCGGTCACCGAGTACGGCCACATGTACCAGCGCGACGTCGCCGTCGGCGAGACCGTCAGCGCCGGACAGCAGATCGCCCTCATGGGCAGCGAGGGCCAGTCCACCGGGCCGCACCTGCACTTCGAGGTCCATCTCGACGGCGGCTTCGGCTTCGGCGACGACCCGATCGCCTACATGAGCGCCCGCGGCGTCGCCCTGCCCTGCTGATCCGCATCCCGCACCCGCACCTACCCCCCGCCCCCGCCCCCGCCCCTGGCCAGCAGCCCGTGGCGGGGGCGGAGCTTCCCCCGGCTCATCCGCTGTGTCACCGTGGCTGTGCTCCACCTCGTTCATCTCACCGAGACCAGAGGAGCAAGCCCTCATGAAGCCATCCTCCTTGTTCGGCTCCTTATGTGGTGCCGCCCTGGCGGCGCTGCTGTTCCTGGTAAGTGCCCCGGCCCACGCCGCCGCAGAGTCCCCGCCGCGCCATGAGGAGTCCTCCGCACAGGGCGGCACCCTGTCCCTCCGGACCCTGTCGGACTCCGAGGCGGAGGCCGCCCAGGACGTCGAGTGTTCCTGGTTGGTCGACCTCTACGTGGAGTGGTGGTGGGACGCGTCGCGCACCCTGACCCAGGTCGGCGCCGAGGCCGACGGACACGTCGAATGCGATCCGGACATCTACGGGATCGAGTCGGAGCTGTACGCGCGTCATGACGCGACGATGATCTCGGTGGACACGGACACCTGTGTGTCGGACGACGGGGACGAGTGCGCCACCTCGACCACCGCCGCGACGCACACCTGCACGGCGGGCACGGCGTGCGCGGGAGACTGGACCTCGGGGCTCGAACTCCGCCTGCAACTGGACGGCGACTCGTGGGACGCCGACGGCTTCCCCGACTACTGCTCCGTCCAGGGCGCCGACGACGAGGTCGCGCGCTGCTACCTCGAAGTGGAGCCCCCGGTCTACGTTCCTCCCACCTTTCCGCCCGCCTCCCCACCCGCTGCGGCGGGCAACGCCTGACCACTGGCAACGTCTGACCACGAGCGCTGACCAGGCGGTGGTTCAGCCGGCCTTGTATGCCACGCCTCCGTAGAAGCCGATCTCGCCGGACCGTGCGGGCGGCGGGGCGTCCGGGCGCCAGAACGGGGCCTGGGCCAGGCCGGGTTCGAGCAGGTCGAAGCCGTCGAAGAACCGCTCGACCTCGGCGCGGGAACGCAGGTTCAGGGTGGTGGTTGCCTTGTTGTAGACGGCCTGGGCCGCGCTGCGATCGGCGAAGTCGCCCGTGGCATGCGAGAGCACCAGAAAACTGCCGACCGGCAGCGCGTCGCGCAGGGTGGCGACGACCTCCCTGGGCTTCTCCTCCTCGGTGAGGAAGTGCAGGACGGCGACGAGGAGCAGGGCGACCGGCTCGTCGAAGTCGATGACGCGGCGTACGTCGGGGTGGTCCACGATGGCCCGCGGGTCGCGCAGGTCGGCGAGCACGGTGGAGGTCGCGCCGGATCGGCCGAGCAGCGCGCTGGAATGCGTGTTCACGATCGGGTCGTTGTCGACGTACACGACGCGCACGTCCGGCGCCACCTCGTCGGCGGTCTCATGCACGTTCGGCGAGGTGGGCAGTCCGGTGCCGATGTCGAGTATCTGGCGGACGCCGCTGCCGACCACATAACGGACGGCGCGCCGCAGGAAGGCGCGGTTGGCCCGCACGCCGATCCGCACCTCGGGCGCCAGGCGGGCGAGCTCGTCGCCCGCCTGGCGGTCCACCTCGTAGTTGTCCTTGCCGCCCAGCAGATAGTCGTAGATCCGGGCAGGGTGCGGCCTGCTGGTGTCGATGTCCTCGGCGCGGAAGCCGGCCTCTCTCACCTGGACTCCTCTCGGCGGCTCCCGATAGCTTCGCATATCAACTTTCACCCGCCGCGGCCACTTCGCGCACGTGCCGCCGCGGCGTCACAACCTTGTGTGATCGATCACTCGGCCTTTAGAGTCACGCGACGTTGGCGTGATCGCCCTCCGGGTGGGCCAGGCTCACACGTTCGCTATCCCCTTCGCAACCAACAGGAACCAACGGCTTGAAGGGCTCACGTGACACGACGTTTCCCGTTCGGCGGCGGTCAGGTGGTGCTCGACGCGGACGCCGCGCCGGTGGCGTTCGAGCACGCGTCGGATCCTGACCGGCTCTATCTGCTCGACGAGGCCGCGGACACCTGGCACGGCCCGGACCACGGCTGGGGCGCGGGGTTCGCGATCACGTCGCGCGGCTCCGGTCGCTGGCAGACGCCGTACGAGATCGCCTGGCGGGCCGACGGCACGACCGCCCGGCACCGGCCGGTGGCCGGGCTGGAGCTTGAGGTTCGGCGCCAGGTCGCAGGGGAGCGCTACACCGAGACCTACACCGAGACCTACACCTGGACCAACACCGGCGACGAACCGTTGGCGATCACCGGGCTCGGTTTTAACGTGCCGGTCAGGGACGTGTACGACGGCGCGGCCACCGCGCTCGCGCGGAGCTGTCACGCGCACGTGTTCACCGGCGGGGCATGGTCGTGGGTGCTGGCCGAGCCGATGGCCGGCACCCCGCCGCTGCTCGGCGCGATCGTCCGCACGGGCGCGCTGTGGGCGTACTCGGTCGAGTCCCGCAACACGGCGACCTCGTCCAACATCCGCGGCCACGTCGTCGTCCACCCCACCGACCACGCCCGGAATCCCGAGGCGTTCGGCGGCCAGCCCGTCCTGCGCCTCGCCCCAGGAGAGGAGCACGTCCTCGGGTGGGAACTGGGCTGGTACGACGACCGCGAGGTGAACTACGAGCAGTCGATGGTCGCGCAGCGAAGACAAGCAGAACACCCGTACTACGGCCGGGCCAACGGCCCGATTCGCTGTCCAACTGGTCATGGGTCCTGGCTCCGTTGTTCAGGTTCGGGGTTCGGGGTTCGGGGTTCGGGGTTCGGGGTTCGCATCGCCAACTCGCCCTGCTCACCGTGCTGGGTGCCGACCATTTCGCCGCCGACACGGAGTGACGCCACCCGCGACGTCGGCGGCACCTCCCTGGAGCCGATCCTCGACGGACCTGGTCCGTTGCGGGACGGCGACTGAGGGTGAAACGTCCCACGTCGGGACGCCAATCGTGACGGGTCGGCGTCGGTTCCTCCACACCCACCGGTTCCCCTGGACGAGACGGCCGTGATCGGGGACTCTAAACGCGTCAACAAGGGGGAGGGTGGCAGTGGAGGCGTTGTATCCGGAGGACCCGTCGACCATCGGTCCGTACCGGCTGCTGGGGCGGCTGGGCGAGGGTGGGATGGGGCGCGTGTTCCTGGGACGCTCGCCCAGCGGACGGATCGTCGCGGTCAAGGTCGTGCACAGCGGTCTGGCGCGGGAGCCCCATTTCCGGCGGCGGTTCCGCGCGGAGATCGAGGCGGCGCGGCGGGTCAGCGGGGTGTGGACGGCGCCGGTGCTGGACCACGACATCGAGTCGGCCGTCCCCTGGGTCGCCACGGGATACGTGGCAGGACCTTCGCTGCGGGAGGTCGTGGACTCGCTGCACGGGCCGCTGCCGGAGCACTCGGTGTGGGCGCTGGCGTACGGCCTGGCGAGCGCGCTGATGGCGGTCCACGGCAACGGGCTGATCCACCGCGACCTCAAACCGTCGAACGTGATGGTGACGCTGGAGGGGCCGAAGGTCATCGACTTCGGCATCGCCCGATGGGTGGACGCCAGCGTGGTGACGCAGACGGGCGGGATGGTCGGTTCTCCCGGGTACATGCCGCCCGAGCAGATCAAGGGCGAGGAACTGACCGGCGCGGCCGACGTCTTCGCGATGGGGGCGGTGCTGGCGTACGCCGCGACCGGGATGTCCCCCTTCTCGTGGGACGGGGCGCACGCGCCCACCGTGATCTATCGGGTGTTGAACGACGAGCCCAACCTCGGCCCGCAGGACGGGCCGCTCAAGGGCGACCTGCGGACGATCGTGCTCCACTGCCTGGCGAAGGACGCGGACGAACGGCTGGGGCTCGCCGGGATCCCGCCGTTCGCGGAGAAGCGCGCCGGCAAGGACTACTGGCTGCCGTCCGGACTCACGGCGCGGCTGGGGCAGGCCTCGGCGAACCTCCTCGCCTTCGACGGGCCCGACGTCGACCGGCCGCCCTCGTCGTGGGGACCACGGCCGTCCTCGGCGTGGGATCCGCAGCCCTCCCCGGCGTCCTCCCCTTCTGGCCCTTCGGATCCCTCCGCCTCGTCCCGGTCAACGGGGGGTCACAGTCAGACCACGCAGATTCCCGGGGAGTTCGGGAAGTACCAGGCGCCGGCGCCGCAGGGCTCCTCGTCGCTCGCGGTCGCCTCACCGCCCACGCCGACTCCCCCAACCTCCCCGCCGGCTCCGCCGCCCGCTCCACCGTTCGCCGCGCCCTCCACCCAGCCGCCCGCCCGGCGCCCGCGCCGGCGACGCCTGGTGCTGGGGGCGGCGTCCGGGGCGGTGGCGCTGGCCGTGACCACCTGGCTGATCGTGGCCAACGTGGGAGACGGCGCGGAGAACCAGCAGGCGGACCCGGGCACCGACGACGGCACGAACCCCGACCCCCTCGCCGGGGACGGTCCGCTGGCCGACCTCGTCCCGCAGGACGTGCGCGAGGCGGGCGGGATCACCGTGCACGCGGGCAGCAACGAGCACGACCCCGTCCTCTTCGAGGACGAGGAGAACGGCGAGCTGTCCGGTTTCGAGGTGGACCTCGTCGAGGCGATCGGGGAGAAGCTCGGCGTGGCCGTCACCTTCGATCCGACCGACGAAAGCGACGCCGCGGCCGCGAACGCCGTCCAGGAGGACCGCGAATCCGCCGGACATATCGCGGTGGGCAACTTCGTGGACAACGACCGTGAACGCGACGAGTTGCAGGTGGACATGGTCAATCACTTCGTGGACGGCTGGGCCGTGGTGAGCGAGGACCCGGAGCGCTCGGGCGACCTGGACGAGCTGTGCGGCCTGACGATCATCGCCTATGCGGACAGCCCCGAGTCGAGAGCGGTGCGCGACGACACCGCGGACTGCCCACAGCCCAGCGAGATCGTGCCGGCCAGCACCAAGGACGAGATGGCCGAGGCGATCGACAACGGCGAGGCCGACGTGGCGGTGATGCTCTACACGCAGGCGTCCTACTACGTCGAGGTCGAGAACCCGGATGCCGGGCTCAGCGTCAGGTACTCCGACGAGGAGCGGGGCTCCCGAGGCATCGCGATCCCGACCGGGGAGGAGGGGCTACGCCAGGCCGTCTACCAGGCGGTCGGCGCGCTGATGGACGACGGCACCTACGCGGACCTGCTCCAGCGGTGGCATATGGATGAGGCGGCCCTCAACGGACCCGACGTCAACCGGGGCTAGCCTGTCCTGTCCTGTCCTGTCCTGACCTGACCTGACGGTCGCCTCCGCCGGTCAATCCCTGAGCAGCTCCAGATCCGACGTGAGCAGCGTGGTGCTGACCATCAGCTCCATCACCAGATTGTGGTTGAGGGTGTTGCCGACCGGCGGCGGCACCTCCTCCTCCAGGAGGCCGCGCACCGAGCGGCTGAGCCGTTTGCGCACCTTCGTCACGATATGCGCGGCCCGCCTCTCGCTCCACCGCTCCCCCGGCTGCAACTCGCTGAGCTCGGCGGCCACCTGCCCCCAGGTCAGCGGCTGCGGATGGGGCTCGTTGCGAAGGTACCGCTGGCCGAGGCAGACGATCACCAGCTTCTCGGCCGGGCTCAGCGGCCAGACCTCGCGTGCCCGTGTCTGGGCCTCGTACTCGACCCCCTGAACGGCCAGCGGCGCCGGCGCGGCGATCCGCACCTCCAGGAGATGCTCCTGCTTCGGACCGAGGATGAACAACGGCGTGTACCCGGTGGGCAGTTCGGCCCGGTCCCCGCTGAGGACCAGCCGCGAGGGGGAGATGCGGATGGGCAACCGGCCGACGTTGTGCAACACCCAGTGCGTGCGCTCGCGCGAGATCCGTCCGTGCTGCCGGCTGACGTGCGGATCCTCCGCGCCGACGCAGACGTGGACATCGGGCTCACTCCGCCCGAAGACCAGCGAGAACTCGGCGTCGGGCGCGACGCTCATCCCGCCGTTCAGGCCCAGGACGAAAAGCGTGCCGAGCCGGACCGACGGCGGCAGCCCGCGCGTCAGGCTGCCGAAGTCCCTCGGCAGGATGTTGACCTTGCTCGGCGAGCTGGGTACCGGCAGAGTCACGGTCCTCCCCCTCTCCCTGCGTCACGTTCAGGTTACCCCTGGCTGCCGACACCCGGGAGGCCCCCTCCCCGCGCCGAGGAACGCCGGACGCCGGCCTCGCCGATCCTGAAAACAACCGCGGGTCGCCTCGTGTCGTCAACCTCAGCCGGACCGAATGACCGGGCAGCCGTCATCCGTTACCCGATGAGCGGTACCCACGGCCAGCTTTCCTCTCCCAGATGACGAAACTCACGGGAATCGAGAACTGAGTGCGTTTCACGTATTGCCGACATTGACAGAAGGCCATACTATGTGCCATAGTACGAAAGGAAGTTGAGTTCTCATTGGCCATCTTCAATGGTCATCTTCATTTGCTTCATCGGGAATCGACCCAGCGCGCGGACAGCGCGAGCATGACAAAAAGGTCGACACAAGGCAGAGCCTCACCGGACAGCGAACACCTTCCGTCTTTCCGAAAGGTGCAACAACTTGCCTTCAGTCAATTCGCACGACGGCTGGTCCCCCCTGGAAGAACTAGTACTCGGAACCCCCCATCATCTGAGCTACGATGACGACGTCAGTTTCCAGCTCTTCTTCTGGAACGCGCTTCGCATGAAAGCAAATGCCAGCGCAAGTGGCCCATGGAGGATCCCAGGGGAATCCGACTTCGAAATGCGCCTCAAAGAGGAAATGGCCGAGGACATGTCTCATCTCACCTCGGTCCTGGAGCGCGAGGGCGTCAGCGTGCGGCGCCCAGAGGCGGTGAAGACGGCCGCGGAAGTCAAAACCCCAGGCTGGGCCGCCTCCATGGGACACGCGATCATGCCCCGAGACATGTTCATCGTGATCGGCGACGAGATCATCGAGACCGCTCCCATGGTGCGCAGTCGCTATCTGGAATCCCATCTGTATCGGGAACTATTCACTGAGTACTTCAACGACGGCGCCAAGTGGTCGGCCGCCCCACCATCCCGCCTCCTGCCGGAAAACTTCGATTATTCGTACGTGTCGAGCCGCGGATACGACGCTCCGGTACCCGAAATCCAGCGGTACGAGATAATGTTCGACGGCGCTCAGATCATGCGGGTCGGCCGCGATCTCATCTTCAACTGTTCCACGGAAAACCACCGGATGGGCAAGAACTGGCTGCAACGCCATCTCGGCGAGACCTATCGGGTCCACGAGGTCAACATCGCCGACAATCATATCGACGCCAAGGTGGCCGTGCTCCGCCCTGGAGTCCTGCTCATGCACCGGAATGTCAAGATCGACGAGCTACCCGAATTTCTCCGGAGTTGGAAGGTCATCCCGTACAGCCCGCCGCCCGAACGACCCGGCGCCCTCGCCTCCGGCGACCGGCCGGTGCTTGCCTCCAGGTTGTTGGGGATGAACGTCCTCTCGCTCGACGAGTCTCGCGTTCTCGTCGAGGACACCCAGACGAAATTGATGAAGCAGCTCGAATCCGCAGGCTTTACTCCAGTGCCATGTCCCTGGCGACACGGTCATCTGGTCGGCGGTGGCTTCCATTGCATGACACTGGATATTCGTCGCCGTGGCGCACTCGAGGACTACTCCTGACAGGAGGCGACACGACGCGGGCCGCGGCCCGGGTCGTGTCGCCGGTCGCTAACCATCCTCCCCTGGCGAGTCGAGGCGGATGAGCTCGGCAGTCGCCCGTCTGGCGGTAGCGGGCGTGGGCAGGTCGACGGCCACCACGAGCGCCGCGTCCGCGGCACCGTCGGCGAGCAGGAGCCACGCCACCGCCAGCGCCTCTTCCCGTGGGTCGGTGAGCGCGGTGACGCAGCTCATCGGTCCGGTCACCCCGTAGTCGCAGGCGAGCACCCCCAGCACCGGGTTGGGGACCGTCTGATGGAACAACAGGGCGTCGACCAGGCCACCGCGGGCGACCTGGAGGGCGGAGCGTTCGAGTGACGTGGTGTCGAAGGATGTCGATCCGAGTACGATGCCGACGCGGTCTCCGCCCTCGCCGAGAAGCCCGGTCGCCGGCGGTTCTCCCAGGCAGCGACGGGCCGCCGCGTGGACCAGTGGCCCGAAGTCCGACCCGACGAAGCCCGGAACCCGGGGCAGCGACTCGTCACCGTCCAGCGTGGCGCTGGCAACGATGGTCCAGCCGGCGGCCTTCATACGGCCGCCAACAGAATCGCGCTGTTCATCCCGCCGACCGCGGAGTTCAGGCTCATCGCATGGCTGACGTCGACCTTCCGGGCGACTCGGGCGACGTGGTTCACCGCGCCCGCTGGATCCGGGTCCGTCAGGGAGGCTGTCGGTGGCAGCAGACTGTGCCGCAGGGCGAGCAGCGTGACGACCAGTTCCAGACCCCCGCACGCCTGCAGGCCGTGTCCCGTGGTGCTCTTCGTCGAGCTGACAGCAACCGTCGACCCGTGCGCTCCGAGCGCCTTCCGCAACGCCGCGACCTCGGCCGGATCGTTGAGCGCCGTCCCGGTTCCATGCGCGTTGACGTAGCCGAGTTGCTCGGGCTCGACGGCGGCGCGGCGAAGCGATTCGCTGATGGCCGCGGCCACTCCGTGGCCATCGACGCTCGGCTGCACGATGTGGTAGGCGTCGTTGGTTGTCGCCCATCCCGCTATCCGAGCCTGCGGTTCGACCTGACGAGCTCTCGCACTGTCAGCGGATTCGAGGACCAGGACGGCTGCGGCGTCGCCGAGCAGCAGGCCCCGCCGCCTCCTGTCGAAGGGCAGGAGGGATCCCTCGGGTGACAGCGCACGCGCCGCGTCGAACTCGGCGAACACCTGCTCGTCGACGAGGTGTACGGCCCCGACGACAGCGCCGGTCGTGACGCCGCACCGGACGAGCTGGGCGGCGTGGATGATGGCGCTGGCTGCGGCAACACACGCGTTGACGAAGAGCCGGCGTGGATTGCCGAGCCCCAGCCTTCTGCCCAGCCGGTCCACGAAGACCCCCGGGGCCTCCCCCGCGACCGACGGCGCGTGCAGCTTGGTCGCCGCGATCAGCGGAAGGCCGGAACGATCCGGATGCCGCGACATCGCGAGCGCCTGTTCCGCACAGGCGTGGAACACCTCGCCCGGAGTCGCCGGTCTGGTTGGTTTCCAGTCCATACCCGGCGGCACGGACCCATCACCGTCGAAGGTGGCCGCGTGCCGACACGTGAAGCGGGAGACGTCGAAACGGGTCACGGGACGGAACGCGGGTGCGCCGCCGAAGACACCGTCGAGCAGGGCTTGTTCACCGAAGCCGAACGCGCTGAAGACGCCGTACCCGGTGACGACGACATCGTTCTCCATGGTCAGTCGCTCGCCTGCTGGTCCGCCGGCTGGCCGGCTTCCACCGGCCGGCCCGATCGTGTCACGAACTCGTGCAGCGCCTCCGCCGAGGCGATCGAGCTCGCCGCGGACGAGAGGTTCACCTGTACGCCGTGGCGTTCCGCGAGCACATGCTGGATCCAAGCCGCGGCGAGGGAGTCGATGACGATGAGTGTTTCGTCGTCGAGGTCCTTCGGCAGACCCATGGCTGTGCAGTCCGCCAGGATCGAGCGGATCTCCGCTGTCGTGATCATGTAGCCCCGTCCCTTCCGGCACTGTCCTGCGAGGCCGCGTACGCGGCGTGAAGGCGCGCCCGGTCGCGGATGACTTTTCCGGTCGTGGTGGTCGGTATTCGATCGGTCAGGTAGTAACGCTTGGGCACCTTCACCGCGCTGAGCCACTGTCGGCACCAGGCGGCGAGCTCGCCCGCCGTGAGGCCACCGGACACGGCGGCGTGCAGTTCGATGACCTCGCCGAAGGTGGCAACGGCCGCCGTCACCTGCGGGTGCCCGGACACCGTCTGCTCCACCTCGGTCAGATCGACCTTCAGGCCCCCGACAGAGATGACCGAGTCCGCTCTGCCGAGAATGCGCACCACACCCGTGACCTCGTCCAGACTGGCCCGGTCAAAGGTGCGCAGCCAGCCGTCGACGAACCGGTCCACGCCGTCGTCAACCAGGTAGGGAGAGCGGTCCAGCCGGATCCACAACTCCCCGTCGTCGACTCGGAGGCGCATGCCACTGGCCGGTTCCCCGGTGGCGGGCGGCCGGTGGCGTCCGACCAGATCGCCGGTCACCACCCCTGTTTCGGTGAGCCCGTATACGTGGCCGAGCCGACAGCCGATCATCCGTTCGAAACGGTCCGTCAGCTCGGTGCCGGCCATACCTCCCGCGGTGACGGCGATGCGCAGCCGGGGCAGCGGCGGCGGAGCAGTCATCTGGCTGAGCAGGTCGAAGTGAACCGGTACGCCGAAGATGGCCGTCGCGTCCAGTCGCTGGGCGGCCTGTGCGAGGCCGGCACCATGGATCGCGGACGGGAACAGAATCGGGGTGCCGGTGGAGAGGCCATGGAGTACGCCCCCGATGAGACCCCAGGTGTGGACGGGCGAGCACAGCAGCAGCAGCCGGTCCCGCGCATCAGGCATCGCCTCCAGCGCCGCGTAGCGGTGGAGTTCGGTGGCGAGTTCGAGAGCCGTTCGGCCGATGATCTTCGGCTGTCCGGTGGATCCCGAGGTGATCTGGACCAGACACACATGTTCCGGCAACGTCGACGGGGCGGCCTGTCGCCGGACCCGGACCGGGCACCGGCCGACCACGGGGACAACCAGGGCACGCTCGCTCGACACGATGAACGTGGGGGCGCACAGACGGACGATCCGTGCCGTCTCACCCTCCGTCAGCCGGTGGTCGAGCAACATCGCCCGTGCGTGGAGTCGCCAGGTGGCAAGCAAGGTGGCGAACAGGGTCGCGCACGGCGGGAGCTTGATGGCTACCGTGTCCCCGGGCGTTATCCCGTGTGCGGTCAGCAGGTCGGTGCAGGCGTCCACCTGTGCGTGCAGGTCCGCGCGAGACACGGTGCCGCTCTCGTCCTGCCACACGAGATCCGGGGAGGCCTGCCCGATCAGTCGATCGAAAAGTTGCTGGATCGCGCCCACCGGCTAACCCACTTCCGTGGGTGGCTGATTGGTGGTGAAATCCGGCCCGTTTCGCACGGTCGCCTCCAGTTAATGGGATTGAACTCGGGAGCTGGCCGTCAGGCCCGTGAGGAAGGCGGCGAGCTGCTGGTCGAGCTGGTCCAGGTCATATCCGCCCTCCTGGACGACGAGGACGGGAACGCCGAGGTCAGCGACGAGCGTGCCCACGGTCATGAGCGCCTCCGGACCAACGCAGAAGGTGCCGACCCGATCGGTGTCACAGATGTCAAGGCCGAGCGAGACAACGATGGTCCGGGGGCCGAAGCCCGCCACGTGGTCGATCACCTGCGAAAGCGACCGCAGGTACGCGGCGCCGCCAGTGCCGTCGGGAAGCGGGACGTTGAGCGTCGTACCACGAGCGCCCGGTCCGCCGACCTCGTCCGCGTATCCGGAGAAGAACGGAAAGTGGAGCCGCGGGTCGCCGTGCACGGAGGCGTAGAAGACCTCGGGGTCGTTCCAGAACACGTCCTGCGTGCCGTTTCCGTGATGGAAGTCGAGGTCCAAAACGGCGACCCGGCCCAGGGTTCTGAGCGCGTCTGCCGCCAGTGCCGCGTTGTTCGCGTAGCAGAATCCGCTGAAGTCGGCCCGGGCGGCGTGATGGCCGGGCGGTCGGCACAAGGCGTAGACGGCCCGCCGCCCGTCCCGGATGAGCCGAGCCCCGGTGAGCGCCAACGCCGCTGATTCGACGACCGCGTCCCAGGTGCCGGCCACGATCGGGCTGCAGGTGTCGCGGCAGAAGTAGGCCGCTAGGGCGCGCACGGTGGCCTCGGGACCCGGATGGCGAGGGCTGTCACGCGGCCCGGCGCACACCGGGAAGATCGGTGGGGTCAAGTCCGCCGCGATCCAGCGGGACCAGGCCGTCCGCAGGAACTCGATCATCTCGCCGTCGTGCACCGCCGTGAGGTCGCCCGCGACGACCGGATCCGGGTCCAGGATCGTCGCTCCGGCCGAGACTGCGCCCCGCAGAAGGGCCTCGACCCTGCGGGGGGTGTCGAGAACCTCGGCCCGGGCACCGTCCACGATCTGGAAGGGCGGATCGTGGTGCACATACGCCTTGCCGAGAATGCAGGTCAGTTCAGTCACCGGGACTCCTGACGGCCGGATACCCCGAGTGACGGGCCAACGTTCGGAGAAGATGCCGGTTCTCCCCGGCGGTACCGACCGTGACGCGAATACCGGCGTCGGGGTAGCTGCGTACGGAGATCCCGGCGGAGGCCAGTTCCTCGCCGAGCGCCACCGAATCAGGGCCGACCGGCAGCCAGAGGAAGTTGGCCTGCGAATCGACGACCTGCCAGCCCAGTGTCCGGAGCGCTGCGGTCACCCCGCGCCGTTCGGCTACCAGCCGCGCGATGCGATCGGCGTACAGGGCGCGATGCGCGAGGGCGGCCCTGGCCGCCGCCTGTGCGATGTTGCTGACGCTGAACGGCGCCACATACTCCCGCAGTGGGCCCGCCAGCGGCGGCCGGGTCACCGCGTATCCGATGCGGAGGCCGGCGAGTCCGTACGCCTTCGAGAAGGTGCGGAGGACGCAGAGGTTCGGATGAGCCGGGTACAGCTCGCGGCCCGGCGCGAGATCGGCGAACTCCGCGTACGCCTCGTCCAGGACGACGACCACGTCGGGTGGTATCGCCGTGAGGAGCTTCGTCAGCTCTTCGCGGCTCAAGAGGGTCCCCGTCGGATTGTTCGGGGACGAGATGAAGACCAGTCTCGTACGGTCGGTCACCGCGTCCAGCAGGGCCGCGACGTCGATGTGATGGCGCCTCAGCGGTACGCGCACGGGGACGGCCCCGTAGAGCACCGCGTCCAGCAGATAGTCGTCGAAGGACGGCCACGGGATCACCACCTCGTCCCCCGAGCAGGCGGTCATGTGGACAACGCTGCGACACAGGCCCACCAGTCCCGGCCCGACGACGATATGGTCCGGCGGGACGCCGAACATCGAGGCCAGATCGTCGACGAGGGCCGTGCTGGCGTGGTCGGGATAGCGGTGCGTTTCGGAAATGGCCGCCACGATGGCGTCCCGGACGGGCTCTGGTAGTGGCATCGGGCACTCGTTCAGGCCCATGCGGTACGGCAGCCCGGCCGGCGGCAGCGGCGGCAGGTCGGGGATGGCGGGCGCGGCCCGAACGCCGGGCAGTTGAAGTTTCACTGCTCCATGACCTCCTTCGCGTTCACCTGATGCGTCGCGCCCCCGATGTCCCGAGGCTCGCAGCCGCGGATGCCCTCGAGGACGGTGGCGCGGGCGGCGAACACCAGCCACCCGCACTCAACCGGTCCGATTCGTTCCTCGAGCTGGAGTTGGTCGCGGTGCGCCTCGTAGCCGTCATGGGAGACGATCGCGGAATCGACAGCGGCGGCGAGCACCAGCCGCAGCGCGAGCGGCTTGGCAGTCACGTACTCGACCCGCTCCCACCGACCCAGATCCACGTACCCGCGAGTGGAGGGCATGAGCGCGATGCTCACCGGCCTGACTCCACGCCGCGACACGAGGGCCAATGGCTTGGTCGCCAGGAGGAACATGTCCACGATGCCGACGTCGCGCCATTCGCGGGTGGTCAGCAGGTCGACGTCCGGGTGGGCACTGTTGACGACGGCGAGGCGCTCCGGTCCCGTCCGCACGAAGGGCAGTGCCCCGCCCACCACGTCGAGGAGGGTCAGCTGGTAGTCGAGGCCGCGGTACGCGCAGTACCTGTGCACCGCGGCCTCGTGGTCGGTGCCGGCGGGCCCCAGCGTGGCCACCTGCCAGGTACTCATTCCTCCGCTCCCGGCGCGCTCGCGGCCATCAGCCGCGTCTCCAGGTCACAGGCCGCCTCGATGAGGTGCACCGCGACGAGCTCCAACCGGCTGGCTTCGATCCGGATGCTCTCCGCGAACTTTCGGTAACGCTCGCGCACGTACTCGACCCGAGCTGGGTGGCTCATGGGCACCCCGTGGATTCGCTTGTACTCCGCGATCTCGCGGATCACCGCGTACCGCGCGGCCACGGCCTCGAGGATGCGATCATCCGCCGCATCGAGTCGCTTGCGCAGATCAGCCAGCTCAGTCATCAGCCCATTCCTTTTCCACAACTTGGTGACGCATGCGAGGACCGACCTCGGTGAATCCCCGCCCTCGGTAGAAATCGAGTGTTCGCGACTGGTGCGTGGAGTCCGGTCCAGGCAGACCGACCTCGATCAGGGTCAGGCCGCGTCGGACCGCGTCGTCTACCAGGTATCGAATGAGCCGATCCCCCACGCCGATTCCCCTGTTGCCGGGATACACGTAGAGTTCCTGGATGAGCAGGTACCGGCCGCCCGTACGGATGGCGGCCTGGCAGGATGCACCAAGGATTCCAGCCGCCTCTCCGGTACCAGTGACGGCCACCAGAAACGTACCCAGTGCGCGGTCTTCGATAATGGCGCGCGCGGCCTGAAAAGCGCCCGCCGACAGTTCCCGTCCGGGATCCCCGCTGAGTTCACGGAGCAAATCGCGGACGCCGGTCAGCATCATATCCAGATCGTCCACCCGAGCTTCGCGTATCGTCAGTCGCATCGGGCATCACTTTCCCGCACGGAGGCGTTGAGCGCGCGAAGTACGGCGTTGGCCTTGAGCACGACCTCCCGCCATTCGGCGGCCGGATCCGACAGTATGGTGACGGCGCCCCCGGCGCCGACGCTGGCCTTGCCGTCGTGGCACACGATGGTGCGGATGACGATGCTGAGTTCCGCCGCTCCGTCGACGCTGAAGTAGCCGAGCCCGCCGGAGTAGACACCGCGTGCGCGGCCTTCCAGTTGATCGATTATTTCCATGGTCCGGATCTTCGGCGCCCCGGTCATCGAGCCCCCGGGGAAGACGGCCCCCAGGTAGTCGGCGACGGTGGCCCGCGGCCTGAGCCGGCCGGAGATCGTGGAGACCATCTGGTGCACGGTCTCGAAGGTCTCGATCTCCATGAGGTACGGCACGTGGACGCTGCCGACCTGACACACTCGCCCGAGATCGTTGCGGAGCAGGTCGACGATCATCAGGTTCTCCGCGCGTTCCTTCTCGTCGCTGGCCAGTTCCTTGCGCAACCGCTCGTCCCGAGCAGGATCCTTGTCCCTGCGTGCCGTTCCCTTGATCGGCTTGACCTGTATCGTCCGGTCGCGGCCGACCTTCACGAAGCACTCGGGCGACGAGGAGCACACCTCCGTGTCGCCGAAGGACAGGTAGGCCCCGTACGGCGCCGCGTTGAGTCGCCGGAGTCTTCGGTAGACGTCAAAGCCCGACTCGGAGGTCGCCACCCGGAACTGGTTGGTCAGACACACCTCGTAGGTGTCCCCCGCGGACAACAACTCCTTACACCGGGCGATGTCGGCCAGGTACTGCTCACGGGCCCGGTCGGGAACCGCGGTACGGGCTGCACCGCGAGGAGCCAGCTCAGGCGGTGAGCTGGCCCTCCCCCGGATGCCGGCCAGGGCGTCGCTGGTGGATGTCAGCCAGTTGTCCGCCCTGGCCTGTTCGGCCTGGTCACCCTGCGGCGCCAGCGCGACCAGGTAGGCCACGTCGGCGAGATGGTCGATGACCACGACACGATCGGCGAAGAGCAGCGCGGCGTCGGGGACCGGGGAGACATGGGCGCTGGCCACTCCGACCTCGCTGCGGGCCTCGTAGCCGATCCAGCCGACATAGCCGCCGAGGAACTCGAACGGAACCTCGGGCACGGCGGTAGGCGTACGGCTGGCGAGTTGGTCGGCGACGTAGTCGAACAGGCTCGTGCCGACGAGGCGTGACTCCCCATCTCGCGCCACCCGCACCTCGCCCGCGGCGGCGTCGAGGAGCACGGTCTCCGCCAGTGCGCCGGCACCGAGTGCGAGGTACGAGAACCGACCGGTGCCCACGCCGTCGATCGCGCTGTCCAGCCAGACGAAGGGACCGGCACTTCGCAGAGTCTCGAAGGCCAGTTCCGGGTCGATGGGTCCCTCCACCTCCGCCACCGACACCGACACCGCCAGCCCCTTCCCAGCGGGCGGCGAGGCGGCGCTGCCGGACGGCGGACGCGGCCGGGGAGTGACGTTGAGGGAACGCCTGTCGCTCGGCCGGCGCGCGCCTCCCCGCTTCCGCCACCATCTGTCGCTCAGGTTCCGGAAGTTTCGGATTATCTGATCGCCATGCCGTGTCAGGATCGACTCGGGATGGAACTGCACGCCGTACACGGGCCGCCCAGTCGCCTGCAACGCCATGAGCGTGCCGTCGTCGATGGCCCACGCCGTACCGACCAGACCGCGGGGAAGGGGCTCCGGCACGCACAGGGAGTGATACCTGACGACCTCGAACTCCTGCGGTACGCCGGCGAACAGCGCACCGGAGTGTCGAACGCGGCTCAGTCGACCGTGCATGACCACGGGAGCCGCACGCGTGTTCCCGCCAGCGGCGACCGCGATGCCCTGGTGCCCGAGGCAGACTCCGAGCACCGGGAGGTCCGCCGACCGCAGGATGTCCGTGCAGACATTGAAGTCACGGGGATTCTCCGGCCGTCCGGGCCCGGGTGAGATGACGATATTGTCGACATCGAGCGCCGTCAGGTCGTCGAAGCTGGCTTGATCGTTCGAGACGACAATGGGCTCGCATTCGTTGATCCGAGCCAATTGCTGGTACAGGTTGTAGGTGTACGAGTCATAGTTGTCTATCAACAGCGTTCGGATCGGCACATCTGACGTACTCACTCCTGCACACCTGACCGGGACAGGAAATCTTCGAGGCGCTCCAGCGCGGCTGGCATGTTGCGCCGTCCGTAACCGATGCGGACGTAACCGTCCGGCTCCTCGAACACGTCACCAGGCAGGAGCAACACGCCCGCCTCACGCCGCACCAGGTCAACGAAGTCCCGCGTCGGCCGGGACAGGTTGAACTTCGGGAATGCCACCGTGCCGCCGCGGGGACGGCACCATTCGACAAGACCGGCGTTTCGGGCGATGAACTTGTCCAGAAGGGCCAGGTTCGCGTTGGCGACGGTCCGCGCACGGTCGAGGACGGTCTCTGCGTTGCGCAGGACGATAAGCGCCAGAAGCTCACTCGGGGCCGCGGCGCAGATGGTCGTGTAGTGCTTGATGCTGGCAGCTCTTTCGAGCAGCTCGCGGTTCTTGCTGACCAGCCAGCCCAGACGCGCGCCAGGCAGGCCGTACACCTTGGAGACCACTCCGATCGACACCGCGGAGTCCGAGATCTCCACCGCCGACGGCAACCGCGAGTCCGGATCGTGCTCCACGAGCCGGTAGATCTCGTCGCTGACCAGTGTGGCGCCCACGCTCTCGGCCAACGCGCTCAACCTGTCGAACTCGGCCCTGGACGGCATCGCGCCGGTCGGGTTGTTGGGCGCGTTGACGACGATCATCTTCGTGTCGTCCCGCACCGCGTCCGACATCCGGTCCGCGAAGAAGCCGAATCCGTGGACCGAATCCATCCGCACCGTGGTCACGTCCGCGCCGAGAGCACGCGGAACCTCGTACAGGGGCTGCCAGCACGGCGTGGCCACGACCACGTGATCGCCCGGGTTGAGCTGTCCGTTCATCAAACAGAAGATCGCGTCCTGGGCACCCGTGAAAACGAGGGTGTCGTCGGGCCGGCTCCCGGTGTACTGCTCCGCGATGGCTTCACGGAGGAGCGGGTGTCCCCAGGTCTCGGTGTAGCCGAGGGCGAGCTTGTCCCAGAGCGTACGGCACTCCGGGTCGGCCATCTCAAGTACCTCGCCCAGCGCCAGTGCTTCGGAGTCCGAGGCACACATGACGTAGGGTGTGCTGAACTCGAACTGAGCGAAGAAATGCTCGATCTTGAGATCTGAAATTCGCATGTCACGCCATCCCTTGGTGCGAGTGAGACGATATCTACTCTGCGAGCCGTACATACAGATCGCGAAGTCCGTTGATGGTCGCGGAGGCGATTGGCTGTGGCGGCACCATCACCTCGATGCCACGTACGTGGGCGGCGAACTCCTCAAGGAAGATCCGTAGTTCCAGTTTCGCGAGGCTGGATCCCAGGCAGAAGTGCGTGCCCGCCCCCAGCGCCAGGTGGTTGTTCGGGGAACGCCGCAGATTGAATCGGTCCGGCTCGTCGAACACGCGCTCGTCATCATTGGCGGCGATGAACCAGACCACGATGTCGTCGCCCGCGCTGATCGTCTGGCCGTGGAGTTCGACATCGGTCTTGGCACGCCGAATCACATGCTTGCTCGGCGTCGTCCATCTGAGGATCTCTTCGACCGCGGAGTCGAACAGGCTGCGGTCGGGCGTGTCCTGGAGCAGCCGCAACTGCTCGGGGAACCTCGACAACGCGAGAACGGCCCCGGTGGCGGCGTGCCGGGTGGTTTCGTTCCCGCCGAGAATCAGCAGGTCGATGAAGAGCAGCGCCTCCTCTTCACTCAGCCGACCGGCGGTCGTGGCCTCGACGAGGGTCGAGACGACGTCCGCCGTGGGCTGGAGCCGAAGCTGCGACATGCGGTCGCGGAAGTAGAGCATCAGCTGACCGTGGGCGTGCGCGGCGGCGGTCCGGGCGGCCTCGCCGACAACCGTTTCGCCGTGGGTGCCGCACGCGGCGCTGGTCAGCTCCGACACGAACTTCCAGTCGGCGAGCGGTACACCGAGCAGTGCGGAGATCGAGGCGACGGGCAGGATGGCGACCAAACGCGGGAGGTTGCAGCTGTGCAGGTCCATCGCGTCGGCGAGCAGGTCCTTGGTGACGGAGCGGACGTAGTGTTCGAGCTCCGCGATGGCCCTCGGAGTGAAACTCTGGCTCACCAGACGACGGAACTCCGAATGGCGTGGTGGATCCATCGCGTTCATGACCTTCCCGACTCCGGGATCTCCGCTGGATCGCTGCGGACCCAGAACGTTGGGCTGCTCCGAACTGAAGGAATGGTGGTCCTTCAGGATCCGGACGCTGTCCGCGTGTCGGGTGACAGACCAGAAGCCCGGCTCCCGTCCCGCGTCCGTCCATACGAGCGGACGGTGGTCACGCATTTCGCGCCACAGTTCGTTGAGGGAGGGCGACTTGTGGATCTCGGGGTCGGACAGATCGACATTCCAGGCGTTGATGGCTATCTCCCCCAGCTACTTGTGACTGATCCGCCCTTTACGGACGGCCGGCGGACGTTCTTGGCGTCGTCTCGGCCGTCCAACCGGCCTGGATCACCGGATGAATGAGGACAGAGGATCCGGGTCCGGAGCCGCTACTCGTCCGCCATCCGGGCGGCGACGTCGGCAGCCAGGCCACTCACGGTCATGGTCTGGTACGGTTCCAGGTCGTCAATCAGTTGGACGTGGAACTCGTCAGACAGGGTGTAGATCAGGTGCAGTAAGTCCAGGGACTCGAGTCCGAGCCCGGCTGAGCCCAGTATCGCGTCATCGCAGACCAGGTCCGAGTCACAGTGCAATTCATCGGCCAACACGTGAGATATGACATTCTCGATCTCCCCGTTCATGCTTCCGCTATCCTTTCCTGTCGACCGGATGTTGCTCGGAAGATTCCGCCCTTTTCAGCACCATCTCCGTGAACTCGGCGAGCGTCGGCGCAATGAACAGATCTTCGAACGCCAGCTCGACGCCGAATCTCTTCTTCATTCGCACGATCAGCCTTGCGGCCATCACCGAATGACCGCCGATCGCGAAGAAATCGTCGTGCGCGCCTACCTGGTCGATACTGAGCAGGTCCTCCCACAGCCTCGCGATCTCCTGCTCCAACGGCGAACGGGGCGCGATATAGCCCGCGTCCTTGTCCAACCAGGAATCGGAATTCGGCGCTGGAAGCTCATCCTCCGCGATCTCCCCGGCGAGGCCGATCGGCCATCGACTCAACGCTACGATTCCCGACGGCACGAGATAGTTGGGACAGGTCGCCCGCAGGCGTGCCCACAACGAGCCGGGCACGAAGCCGGCAGGGTCGAGCGGGAGCACGTAGGCGAGCACCCGCGCTCGGCCCTCGTCGGCATGCGCCACCGCGATCGCCGACGACACGGCATCATCCGCCTCGACCGCCCGACGCACCTCGTCCAGGCTGACCAGGTAGCCCCCGACCGTGATCTGGCCGCCGACCGAACCCAGGTGCTCGATGGCGCCGTCACTGGTCCACCGCGCCAGTTCGCCGGTGCGAAAGGCACGCTGCCCGGGCCGAAACGGGTCCGGCCGGAATCGTCCGGCGGTGAGGTCGGGCCGGTTCAGGTAACCACGAGCGAGTTGGGGTCCGGCCACATACAGCTCGCCGGTGACACCCCGCGGTAGCGGACGCATCTGGTCATCGAGCACGTAGCAGTGGACGTTGGGCATCGGGTCGCCCACCGCGCCGGTCACGGCCGGCGCATGCCCAGCGGGCCGCCATGTCGCGAATCCGCCCACCTCCGCCCAGCCATGGACGCTGTCGACGGCACAGCCCAGCCGGGACTCCGCAGCCCTCAGCCTCGCCCCGGTCAGGGCCCTGCCGTCACAGACGACCAGCCGCAGACTCGGCAACGGTTCGGCCGAAACGCCGCCCAGGATGTCCCGCAGCGCAGGCGCCTCCACACAGACCGCGGTCACCCGGTGCCGCCGGATCAGCCGGGCGAGTTGCTCAGGACCCGGTTCGTCGACCGACCCCGGCAGCACGATCCGGGCCCCGACCATCAGCGGCCACAGGATCGCCGGAACCGCGCTCCCCGCGCCGATCGACACCTGGGGCAGGAATGCGTCGGAAACGTCCAGGCTATGCCGCTCCTGCAACGCGGAGATGATGGTCAGGATGCCGCGATCCGCGTGGACGACGCCCTGCGGTTCAGCAGTCGGCCCTCGTGTGTAGCTCACCGACGCGGCGGAATCCGGATGCCGTTTCGAGCGGGTCGGTGCGGCGCCGCCCCCGTCCGTATCGGCATCGAGATCGATCAGGCGCGGGCCGCAGGATGTGTCGACGGTCGGCGCGCCGCGCTCGGTGACCACGAACCGTGCTCCGCTGCCGGCGACGATCGCCCGGAGTGTGGCGGCGGGCCAGCTGACGTCGAGTGGGAGGCAGGAGGCACCGGCCTTGAGGACGCCGAGCAGGGCGACCACCAGCCGAGGAGATCGATTCAGAAGGATCCCGACCCGGTCGTCACGGCCGATGCCCTCCGCCCGCAGTCGCGCGGCCAGCCGATCGGCCCGGCGGTGCAGCTGAGCATAGGTCAGTGACGTCCCCTCGCACGTGACGGCGACCTGATCGGGAGTCTTCGCGGACTGCCGCTCCAGCCGGTCGGTGAGGGTCGCCGGGCCGTGCCATTCGCGTTCGGCTCCAGCCGCGCTCGTCAGCAGGTTCTCCCGCTCCGCCTCCGGCAGCACCGAGGCAACACTGTCCAACGGTGCTTCCGGGTCGGCCACGCCGGCCTCGAGCAGAGCGCGGTAATGGTCGGCGACGCGACGCACCGTGTCCGCGTCCAGGAGGTCCGTGTTGTACTGCCAGAAGAGCCGGATCTCGTTCGTGCTGTCGAACACGACTGGCGACAGGTCGACATTGCTGCCGTTGCGGCGCATGGGCACTTGGCGCAGGGTCAGGTCACCCAGTTCCAGTGCTCCGTACCCGCCGATGAAGCCGGACAGCGCGTCCTGGTCACGCTGGCGCGAGCGGTTGTAGGTGTAGAGCACGTTGAAGAACGGGGTACGGCTCGCATCGTGGTCAGGGTTGAGGCGCTCGACGAGCAGCGGGAACGGCAGGGCGCTGTGCGGGAGTGACCGCATGACCTGCCCGTTTGTCCGCCGGACTAGGTCACCGAACGTTGCCGGGGCACGAAGATCAGAGGTCGTCACGATCGGGTTGGTGAAGTTGCCCACCGTACGGCGGAAGTTTCTTGTCTGGCGCTGCGAACTGGTGAGGCCGATCACCGCGGATCGGCTGGTGGAGAGCCGGCCCACGAGAACATGAGCCGCGGTGAGCAGGATCGCGTTGCGGGCGACCCCGAGATCCTGGCTGACACGGGTGATCCCGGCGACCAGGCGGGGCGGCAACTCCGACTCGAGTTCCGCGCCGGCGTAGGTCCGCCGTGTGCCTCGCCACCGGTCCAGGGGAAGGTCGCGGCTTGCAGACAGATCCGCCAGTCCTCGGGTCCAGTACGTCAGGGCGCGCTGCCCGCGCCCGCTTTCGATGTACGCCTTCTCCCAGTCGGCGAACTCGTGGTATCCGCAGGCGGTTGTCGACGCCTGGGTCACCACCCCCGATCCGGTGATGCGCGTCCGATAGAGCTCGCCGAGTTCTTCGAGAATGATGACCAGCGATTCGAAATCGCAGGCGACGTGGTGCACGACGAAGAGCAGCAGCGGGCGCGGCGGTCCGAGGAACAGCCGCACCCGTAGGGGTGATTCCGCCGCGAGATCGAACGGCGCGTTGGCCACCTGCTCCACTGCGACGTCGGGGTTCGCGGCTTCCGCCCCGTCGAGTGTCACGACGTCGAAGTCGACCGGCACGCGCTGGTGTACGAGTTGGTCGACCCTGCCGTCGTCCACCGTCAGGCTGGTCCGCAGGGCACTGTGCCGGTCAACGACGTCCTGGAGGCTGTCGCGCAGCACCTCGACGTCGACGTCGCTCTCCACGGTCGCGGGCAGCGCGACGTGGTACACCGGATTCCGTCCGCTGAGGTGGTAGTCGTGCCACATCGCCTGCTGACTGTACGAGGCGCGGAACCTTTGGCTCATTCCTGATCCGCCCCTTCCATCAGCAGTTTTGTCAGGTTGACACTCACCCCGGCGACGGTGGGGTCCACGAAGAAGCGGCTGAGCGGGAGATCGACGCCGAACAGCTCACCCAGCTCGTAGATCACCTTGATGACGAGCAGAGAATGGCCGCCGATCTCGAAGAAATCGTCCGTCACCCCGACCTCGGCGACTCCCAGAATCTCCGCCCAGACTTCCGCCACCTTCTCCTCGACCGGGGTGCGTGGCGGGACGCGCTCCTGTGTCGTCCGTGTGGTCGCGCCGGACAGCCGTCGCTGGTCGACCCCGCTCGATATGGTCTGGGGCAGGGAGTCCACCGCGAATACACGGTCAGGGACCAGGTAGTCCGGCAGCCGGTCGGCCAGGTGCCGTCGCAGTTCACGGGCCATCATGGCGCTGAGCCTGGACCGCATCGGCTTGCTGGCGTGGCTCTCCAGGTCCGCAGACGACGGCACGGGCCGCTGCGGCAGCGGTTGTCCGGTCCGCCCGATCGCCACGTCGTAACGGCCCTTCGTCCCGGACCGGGCCGGCTGGACCTCGACGCGGAAGGACTGGTCCAGCCCCCACCAGTCCTCCGGTTCCACTCCGGTGGTCGCCCCCGTCACGGCGCGCACGTCCGCCACCGAGTCGGCCTCGTTCTCAACAGCGTTCCAGTCGCTGACGTCGCCGGCGAGCCGCGCGTCGAGCACATCCCGAAGGACGAACGGCCCGTCGCCCGACAGGAGTGCGAGTGCCTCGGTCGCGTCGGGCTCCCCCACCGCTGTCCAGTCCAGCTCGACGGTCTGGGACGGATCGCGGAGATCCGACGCGCCAATTCCGATGACCACGTCGTACCGGAACTTCGAGAGTTCGTTGCGGATTCGGCCGCGCTTGAGCTGGACCCGCACGTCGGAGACCTCGGGGAGGAGTTCGGCCAGTGCCTCGAACAGTTCCGGCGCGACCAACAGCTCGCTGTCGTCGAGCAGATTCCGCCGGGCCAGCTCCCGCACCGCGGAGACCTCCCCGTCACCGGGTGCCCGTTGGAGCGCGACCGAGCAGTGGAAGACCGGGGCGAGCGTGATGTCGCGGACGTCGCCGAGCACGATGTGCCCACCAGGCCGGATGACCCGGACCGCCTCGCGCAACATCTTCAACAGGTAGTCGACCGAGGGGAAGTACTGAATGACGGAATTGAGCACCACCAGGTCGAAGGTGCCGTTGCCCCATCCACTGAAATCCGCGGCCTCCCGCCGGACCAGTTCCACGTTGCCGAAGCGATTCCCCGCGGCAGCCATCCCCCGCCTCGCCCGGTCGAACGCCCTCTCCGAGATTTCCGTGGCGACGTACCGCCCCGCCATGGGCGCCAGGCGGTACAGGATCAGCCCCGTACCGAACCCGATCTCCAGGACGCTCTCCTTGCGCAACGTCGTCATCCTGTTGACCAGGCCGTCGACGGACTCCTCAAGCTCTTCCCAGGTCATCTCCTCGCCGGTGTAGCTGCTGATCCAGCTGGTCCGGTCCGCCTCCAGTTCTTCGACCCCGACGTCAGGCTCGGCGTAGAAGCCGTCGAAGACTTCGGCCCAGGCGGCCGTGTGGGCCGACGTCAGGGTGTCGGCCTCGTCCAACGCGGCGGAGGACGCGACGGCGTAACCCTCGAGGGCGGACCGGCCGTCCAGGTCCCGCCGTACCACCGCGACAGCGTCCTCGACCCAGGGATGCGCCACCAGCCGGTCCCGGATCGTGGCGAGGTCGACCCGGAACCCACGGGTGGGTACCTGTCCGTCGGCGGTTTCGAGCAGAATCAGCTCACGATCCGGGGTCCAGACCCCGACGTCTCCGGTCCTGAAGAGCCGGCCACCCGGGGTGTCGCCGAACGGATCGGGGCGGAAGCACTTCGCGGTGAGCGCGGGATCGTTCGCGTAGCCGTCGGCGACACAAGGTCCACCGACGTAGATCTCACCGCGGACCCCGGCCGGCACGGGGCGCATCTGCCGGTCGAGTACGTAGAGCCGGCTGCCGCCCAGCGGCAGCCCCACCGGGACATGTGCGTCACCGCAGAGATCGCGGGCGGCCGCCTGGTCGTCCACCGGCCGCGCGGCGACGGCCACACCGGTTTCCGGCGGTCCGTATTCGTGGATGAGGGTGAGACCGGCAGGCACCATCTCGGCCGCCTTCGGCTCCAGTCGCTCGTCCGGAGCCCCTCCGCCGACGATGAGCAACTCCCGCGGCAGGACCGCGTTGTCTCCGGAGAGCACGCCAAGAAAACGGTCCGGGGTCGTCTTCACCACGTCCACGGCCCGCTCGCCGAGCGAACCAGTGGACGCCGTGTCACCGGCGGCTCCCCCGGGCAGGAGCGCGAGAAACACCCCGCCGGTGGCAAGCGCCCCGAAACCCGCCGTGAAGGACAGCTGACTCGCGGCCGGTGCGACGGCGGCGTGCGTCATACCCGGCCGAAGCCCGTACCGCCGCTCGATCCCCACCAGATAGTTCGCGAGGGCACCGTGGGTGACCACCACACCCCTGGGCCAGCCGGCCGCCACCGCCGTGAGCACGATGTACGCAGGGCTGGTGGGATCCGCGTCGCACACGTCGACCGGCTCAGCTGCCTCCGCCAGCAGGTCGCGCCAGGCAACGACCTGTAGTCCCGTCTTGTCCGCGGCGGGCGGTTCGGCGGCGGCGTGCCAGACGAGGTGCCCGACGCCGATGCCGTCGGCCACCTGCCGAAGCACCTGATCGGGGCCGGTCGGGTCGAGGGGCACGGCCACCGCACCGGCTCTGAGCACCGCGAGCATCGCGACGTTCGCCTCGCCCGTGCCGTCCGCGGCGATGGCGACCCGCGCACCGTTGCCCAGCCCGCGTCGACGCAGCCCGGAGGCGGCCTGGGCGATGACGGTGTCGAGCTCACCGTAGCTCAGGACCTGTCCGCCGCTGACGATCGCGTCGGCGGTGGCCCGCTCCACACTGTGGCGCCGGACCAGCGACAGGACCGAGGTGGCCTCGGTCGTGAACTCGTCTCGAGGCAGCAGAAGACGTTGCCGTTCCGCCGCGCCGAGCACGGGAATGTCGGCCACGGCTGCCGCCCCCGGCAGCGCGTCGAGGAACGCCCACATGCCGGCGGCCAGGTCGGCGGTGAAGTCCGGATCCGCATCGTGCCCCGCCAGGAGCTCGATCGTCGTCTCGTCGGCTCCGGCCATCGCCACGAGCCGCAGATCCGCGGGCTCGTACCCCCAGTCAACCCGGCGGACGGTGAGGACCGCGTCCCCGGCCACGATCGGATCGGGCAGGTCGAGGTACTCGAACTGCGCTCGTGTCCACGCGTCGGAATCGGTGGACTCGGGCCAGCCCCACTCGGCCAGCCAGTCTCGTGTCCGGGACACCGAACGGGCCACGTCGGCCACGCAATCACCGAATGTCTCGGCGTCTCCGCGCGCGACCGAGACGGGCAGGACCCGTCCGAGGAGGCCCACCGTGCTGCCGAACTCGCCCACGTCGCGGCAGGAGAACGCGGTACCGACGACCGCCGCGGCAGTACCGCTGCGACCGGCGAGGACGAGACCCCACGCTGTCAGAAGCGCGACGTCCGGCGCCAGCCCGGGAGCTGACAACAGCTCCGCCCGGCGTCGATCCAGCCGGTAGGTGCCGATGACCCGGTTCGGTATGCCGCGCTTCGCGGGCCCGGTGCCCATCCGGGTGACGGGATGGTCGCCCGACGGCTCGGTCGACAGCCACGCGGCGTCGTCCGGATCCGCCTCCGCGGCAGCAGCCTGCTGCCAGGCATCGAACTGCGCGTACTGGACGCATTCCGGCAGCTCTCCCCCACCGTAGGCGAGGGCCGTCTCGCGCGCGATGGCTATCAGGCTCTCGGCGTCGACCGGCTGTGCCACCTCGACGGTCAGCACCTGCCTGCCGGGCGTTTCCGACGCCAGGACGGCACGGACCGGAGACGAGCCGGATACCGGGGATTCAGGCCCGTTGCTGATGTCGAGTGACAGATTCGCCGTCTCGGCCACTGTCTGGAACGGATCCTGTCGATCGGGGGGACACACCAGGTCGGCCCGCAAGGATTCGTGACGCTGAACCACCGCCGTCAGCGCCCCCCGCAGCCGTTCCCGGTCCAGCGGCCCGTCGATCTGGACCTCGACCCGCCCGCACCCAACCGGTTCCGCGGGCACCGAGCCCACGCTCGCCCACCAGCGCCGCTGCTGGGCGGACAGGGGATACCTCGCCACCGAACTGGTCACAACACCGCCTCCGAACCGCCAGTCGATCCACTGTCAGCTGTCTCGTCGAAAATGCGCCGAGCGCGCGCTTCGTGCGCCGACCCGGTGGCCGTTTCTGTTCGGCCCGCGAAGAACGCCATGAGGGGTTGATCCAGACCGCCGGGCGTCCCGCTCACCTCGGCGACCAGCCGGAGGTAATCGTCAACGAGCGCCCTCGCGTCCACGCCCGCGTAGAGTTCCGCGTCGAACTCACACAGCACGTCAGTGCCGTCCGGCCCTTCCTCCAGAATGAAATGGATGTCCCGCTTGGCGTATCCGTACCGGTTGTCGATCAGCCGGGTCTCCACCCCGGGCAACGACAGTCCGGAGCCCGGCGGCACGTTCTGGTAGGCGAACACCACGTCGTAGAAGGGATCCCGGTTGGCGGACCGCTTGGGCTTGAGCTCTTCGACCAGTCGGTCGAACGGGATGTCCTGGTGAGCGAAGGCCTCCAGGGAACTCCGGTGCACGCGCCCGAGGACGTCACGGAAGGTCTCCGCGCCCTCGAGATCGACACGCATCGCCAGGGTGTTGACGAACAGGCCGATCAACGGCTCGAACTCCGGCCGCATCCGGTTGGCCGTCGGGACTCCCACGAAGAACTGTGCGGCCGCGCCCGCCCGGTACAACGCCACCTGGAAGAGGGCGAAGAGAACCACGAACGGCGTCACGGTCTCCCGGCCGGCCAACTCGTGGACCCTGCCACGGACCGGCGACGGGATCGTTGCGGCCAGGAAGAGACTCCGGCGCGACCGGGTCGTCGGACGCGGACGTTGGAACCGCAGCTCGACTTCTGCCGCGGGCAGCTTCAACTGCCGCCTCCAGTAGTCCAGTTGTCGCCGTGCTTCCGGCCCCGCCAGCCAATCTCGCTGCCAGCTCGCGAAATCTGCATACTGTAGACGCGGTTCGTCCAACTGCGGTGGGCGACCGCGGAGCAGGCCGCGGTAGCACTCCGAGAGCTCGGCGAGGAGGATCTCCACCGACCAGCGATCGAGCGCGATGTGGTGGATGTTGATGACCAGCAACCACCGGTCCGCACCGATGCGACCGGCGTGTGCCCGCAGCAACGGACTGACGGCAAGGTCGATGACCTCGTGCGCCTGTTTCCTTATCCAGGCCTGACACACCTCCTCCGAGGCCTGTGCCCCCGTCTCGGGCCTCAGTTCTGTGGTCTCGACGATCACCTCGGCCGGTTCGTGCAGCACGCTTGTCAGATGTCCCCGCCGCACCGCGAAGGTTCTGCGCAGCACCTCGTGTCGGGCCACCACTCTGGTCAGTGCCGAACTCAAGGCCTCGAGGTCGACGGCGCCGTCGGCCTCGAAGATCATCGGAACGGTCCACAGCGGGACGTCCGGATCCAGCGCCGCGCTGAACCACATCCGCGCCTGCGCGGCGGACAGGACGTCCTCCCCGGTACGCACGACCGGGTTGGTTTCCGAGTCCGTGGCCGGTTCCCGCAGGAGCGAGACCACGGTGTCGGCGAACTCCGTGAGCGTCAGGGCACCCAGCACCTCGTAGAGCGGCACCTCGGCTCCCAGCACCTTTCGGATCCGGGCCACCACCTGGTTGGCACCGATCGAGTCTCCGCCGAGGCCCAGGAAGCTGTCCTCCTCGTCAACGTCCTCGGCGCCCAACACCTCGGTCCAGAGTTCGCGCACGAGGGTGCGGACGGCGTTGGTCTCGGGCATACGGCCGGCTGCGACGACGCTTCCGCGCTCGTCCTCCCCCACGTGTCCCGCACCCGTTCCGGTGGCCGCCGGCGCCCGCTCGGGCGGGGAGAGGGGCACGTCACCGGTACGACCGACGTCGTCCAGCAGGCTCATGAATCGTCCGGCCAGTTCGCGGGCGGTGTCGGCGGTGAACAGGTTGGTGTCGTACTCGAGGAACCCCGACAGGCCGTCGGCGGTACCGGTGATCCGGATCACCACGTCGCAACGGATGACCGGAACGTCGACGTCGGCGTAGGACAGCTTCAACTCGCTGTCCGGAACGGCGTGGTTGTCGTCGTCGACGAAGCTGACCACTGCCTGGAAGACCGGCGAGACACCCGGATGACGAGGAAGGCGCAGTTCACGGACCAGTGTTTCGAAGGGCACCGCCCGGTGCTCAAGGGCACCCAGCACCTGTGCTCTGACATGCCGCAGGAGATCGCTGAACGAGCTTCCCGGATGTGCCAGCCGGACCGGAAGGACATCGGCGAAGAGTCCGACCACGTCCTCGGCTCCCAGGCGGTCCCGGTGATCCACCGGCACGCCGAGGACGAGATCCGGGTCGCCGGCGAACCTGGACAGGACCTCGGTGGCCGCGGCCAGGTAGAGCATGAACGTGCTGGCGCCGTGCTGTCTGGCGACCCCCCGCAGCCGACCGGCCAGATCATCGGCTATCTCGAAGCCCACCTGCCCGGCCTGGCGCACCGCGTGAGGACGACGTGGGAAGTCCGTCAGAGCCCGCCAGATCCCGCTGTGTCCAGCGAGACGACGTCGCCAGTAGTCCAGCTCCGCCGATGCGACCGGCCGCTCCTTCAGGGCGATGTCGGCCGGTCCGAGAAAGGGGATCGCCGGCGTGTCCGCACCGGTCCGGATCGCCTCGTAAGCCCTCACGAGATCCCGAAAGACGATGTTCGCGGACAGGCCGTCGATGATCAGATGGAAAAACACGATCAACAGGATGTGCTCGGCCTCGCCGATCCTGACGATCCGTAGGCGGAACAGCGGCGCACGCTCGAGGTCGAACGGCTGTTTCGACATGTCCTCGGCGAGTCGCCGAAGCTCCTCGTTGCGCTGCGTGGTGCCCCACGTTCCGAGGTCGGTGAACGGCAGGTCGACCGGGCTGTCCTGCACGACCTGGGTCGGCGATCCTTCCGGGTCGACGGCGATCGCGGTGCGCAGCGCGGGATGTCGTCGCGCCACCCACGCGAACGCGGCGCGGAGTGTTGCCACCTCGAGGGTCCCCTCGATCCTCGTGTGATAAGCCACGTTGTTGGCGGTCGCCGACCGATCCAGCCGATGTGCGAGCCACAACCCCTGCTGAGCGGCCGACAACGGGCCAAACGGGACACCTGTTGGCATCTCTTCCGGGGGCCGGTCGGCCGCGTTGTGAGCCAGCAGGCGCTGTTCGAGAATCCGACGCTGCTCCGCGGTGGTAACCAGCGGGCGCCCTTCAGCCGAGTTCACCAGGGTCTCCCGGGGCTGCCGTTGACGCAGGGGGTAGTGGATTGGGCGGACTCATCGCACTGCCGCCTCGATCGGCTCGTCGGACGTCGCCACAAGCGGTTTCGTCTCCTGTTCCAGGTCGACGAAGGTACGGACCTCGCGCACGGCACCGGTGGCGACGGTGGCCATGAGCACGGCCGCCGCGCCCAGCAGCAACGTGGCGCTGATGCCGAGGAGCGACACCGCCGGATAGACCAGCAGGTAGGCCAGCGGGCCGAGCGCGTAGGTGCCGATCCAGTCGAACGACATGACGCGCGACAGCACGTCGTCGGGAATCCGCTGGTGCAGTGCCGTCCACCAGAACGTCCAGAACGTCGAGACGTCGAACCCCGCGGCGACCGCCGCGATCGCCAGAGCCCACACCGGTGCCGGGAAGGCGAGCAGCACCGTCAGCGGCAGCCCCAGCAGGTTCCCCCAGACCACCCAGCGCAGCGGCTTTCTCGGCTTCATCCAGGTAACGGCGATACCGCCGGCCACCCCGCCGACGCCGAGCCCGATCAGGATGAGGGCCCAGGCGCCGACCCCGCCCAGCCTTTCCTCTGCGACGATCGGACCGAGGACCATCAGCGGCACGTAGGAGAGCATGAGCGCCATGGCGGACAGCAGCGTGATCGTCCAGACCCAGCGCCTCGACCGGAACTCCTGCCAGCCCTCGCGCAGTCCGTGCAGCACGTTGCCCTCGGAGACGGCGCCCTGGTCGCCGACCCGGAGGCGGCTCAGAAGAGCCGCGCTGACCAGGAAGGTCAGAGCGTCCAACGCCAACGCGCCACCCGGCTCCCAGACCAGCACCAGCAGGGCCCCCAACCCCGGCCCCGCGATCGTGGTGGTGGCCGCGACGAGGCTCTGCAACGCGTTGGCGTCCTTGCGCAGCTCGGCCGGGACCGTTTCGGGGCCGATCGCCGACAGCGACGGCATGTAGAGGGCGGACGCGGCGCCCGTGACCACCTGTAGGGCGGCCAGGTGCCACACCTCGGCCACCCCCGCGAGCAGGAGGACCGCCGACAGGCCCTGCGAGAAGAACCGGACCAGGTCGGCGAGGGCCATCACCCGTCGCCGTGAGAACCGGTCGCCCAGCACCCCGCCGAGGAGGAGGAAAAGCGACAACGACACCGCCTCGGCCCCCAGCACCAGGGCGACGCCGCCGACACCGGCACCGATGGACAGGGTGGCTAACGCGATCACGGTGACCGCCGCCTGGTTGCCCAGCTGGGAGACCAGGCGTGCGCTGATGAAGATCCGGTATTCCCGTTGGGCGAGTAAGGCTCGGTAGGGAATGTTCATGGAGCTCCGACTTCCGCCATCCAGTCGCTTACCATCGCGGCCACCTCGGTGCCCCTGGGCGGCGCGACGATCGAGTAGTGATCAGCATCGACAAAGTTCACCGTCAGACCGGCACCGGCGACGTGCCTCCAGTCGGCCACGGCCTGTTCGCGATCGTCCGCCCCTTCGCGGAGGAACACGAGCACCGGACCGTCGTAGGGCCGGGGCCGGTAACGCACCGCCGCGCCGAAGTTGTCCGCGAAGCCCCGGTAGCGCTCCTCCAACCACCCCTCGTCCCGGGAGGGATCCGCGAGACCTGCCTCGGACAGGTCCTCGTGAAGGCTCCTCAGAGGATCGCGTCCCGCGTCGATCGCCGCGTAGGCGCGGCTCGGCTCGAGGTTGATGGTCCTCGCGATGTCGGCCACGAAGGACGCACGGAGCTCCGCCTCCGTGACGGCCGACGGGTCGTAGCTGCCGTGGATCCCGAACGTCGCGTCGATGGCGACCACCGGCGCCGCCCATCCCGTCCGCTCCCGCAGCTGGTGGGCCATTTCCAGGGCGATCAGGCCGCCCATCGACCAGCCACCGAGGAAGGCCAGGCGATCGGGTGTCAGCGGATCCACCCGCTCCAGGTAGTCGTGTGCCATCTCCGCCATGTCGCCGAAACGCACTCCGCCGTCGAGCCCCGAGGCGCGAATCGCCTTGACGCCCAGATCCTTCGGAAGCGCGCGGGTCAGCGGCAGATAGCAGAAGACGTCACCGCCCATCGGGTGTACCAGGACGGTCGAACGCTGGTCGTCCTCTCCTCTGAGCCGGATCACCGGGGTCGCGGCGAGTCGCTGGCCGCTACGGAGAATCCTGGCGACTCCCTCGACCGTCGCGCGCGGGAAGAGCGCGGCCACCGGAAGCGTGTGCCCCATGTCCCGCTCGATCCGGTTCACCAGCTGAACGGCCAGCAGGGAGTGGCCACCGGCCACGAAGAAGTCGTCTCCGATGCCGACCTCGACACCGAGCAACTCCTGCCACAGTCCGAGAAGCCTCAGTTCGATGTCGTCCCGGGGCCGCGCCTGCGCCGCCCCCGCATCGAGGGAACGCTGTGGATCTCCTGGTGACGGCAGCCGGGCGGCATCGAGCTTTCCCGACGGTGTACGCGGGACGTGGTCGATCACGAGCCACAGCGCCGGGACCATGTGGTGCGGCAGCCGAGTGGTCAGATACTGCCGCAGGTGGCCCACCACCTCGTCGTCGTCGCCCCGAGCGTCGACGACCACGTAGGCGACCAGTTGCCGCCCGACTCTCTCGTCCGTGTGCAGGCGCACCACCGCGTCGCGGCATCGATCGTGCTCCCGCAGGACGATCTCGATGTCCGCCGGCTCGATGCGGAAGCCGCGCAACTTCACCTGATCGTCCCGGCGCCCGAGAATCACGGTCTCGCCACTGGGAAGGCGACGGGCCCGGTCGCCGGTCCGGTACAGCCGGTCCCCGGGCCGGCCGCTGAAGGGATTCGGCCGGAAAGCCGCGGCCGTCATGCCCGGCCTGCCCAGGTATCCGCGCGCCAGCCCGGCGCCGGCAATGTGAAGCTCACCCGGAGCACCCACCGGGGCTGGTTCTCCGCTTTCGTCCAGCACGTGCATCTGGCCGTACGCGACCGGCCGGCCGACCGTGACGAGCCCGTGGTCCGCCGTGCCCCGTACCTCCGACCAGGACGTCGAGATCGTGCACTCACAAGGTGCGTAGCCGTTGAACAGGCGCACCCCGCCGGCGCACTCCGCCGCCCAGCGCTGTACGCGGTCCGGCGTGGCCGCCTCGCCCCCGATGGCGATCAGCCGCAGATCCTGACAGGCCGTCAGGTCACTGGTGAAGCCCTGGTCGACGAGTTCGTGCCAGTACGAGGTGGGCAACGACAGCACGCTGATGCTCTTGCCCCTGAGCGCCGACACGAACTTCGTGGGCGACAGGTCGAACTCGGCGTCCCTGATCACCAGCGTCGCGCCCGTCGACAGCGCCATGCTGATCTCTTCCACCGCGGCGTCGAAGCTCAGCGACGCGAACTGCAGGAAACGGTCCTCGGCCGTGAGGCCCAGCGGTGCGAATCCCTGAGCCGCATGATGAGCGAGGTTGCGGTGCTCGATCACGACGCCCTTCGGCCGGCCGGTGGAGCCACCGGTGTAGATCACACAGGCGGCGTGGCTCGGATCCGGCCGTGCCGCGGGGAATGCCTCCTCCGACCCACCGTCACCCTCCACGGACTCCACCAGGACCGTCGTCAGGTGGTCGGGGGCCAGACCGCTGAACTCCGCGCTCGTCACCAGCAGCCGCGCACCGGAGTCCAGGAGCACATGGTCGATCCAGTCGGCCGGATAGCGCGGGTCGACGCAGACGAAGGCCGCACCACTCTTTTGGATTCCGAGCAGGGTGACGACCGCCTCGATCGAGGCGTTCAGCATCACCGCGACGACGACCTCGGGCCCCGCGCCGCGCCGAGAGAGCGATCGCGCCACCTGGTCGCTTCGCTCCGCGAGCTGCTGGTAGGTCAGCCTTTCCGTACCGAACTCCAACGCGGTCTTCCCCGGATTCAGTTCGGCGTGCAGGCCGACAAACTCGTGGAAAAAAGTGTCCGCCGCGGCCACGTGGCCCTGGCCCTCCCCCCCGAGCACCAGTTGGGCGCGCTCGGTGGCGCCGAGAAAGGGAATCGACCGTGCCGGGCTCTCCGCTTCGGCGGCCACGGCCCGCAGCATCGCGACGTAGTGGTCCCTGATCCGCGCGATGGTGTCGATGTCGAAGAGTTCGGTACTGAACTCGAACCAGCCGTGCACCCGCCCGTCCTCAAGGGGTTCGAGGTACACACTGAGGTCGAAGTCGCTGATGGCGAGATTGGGCAGAACATCGCTGCTCGCCAGTCCCGGCAGATCGAGTGTGACCTCGCTGCCTGAATTGAGCTGGAACATGGTCTGGAATATCGGGTTGTGTTCCAGACCGCGGTCGGCTCCCACCGCGTCCACCACATGGTCGAAGGGGAGATTCTGATGGTCCATCGCGCCAATGACGGCGTCGCGGGTCTGCTCGATGATGTCCAGTACCGTGGCTTCTTCGCTGAAGTCCACGCGAATGGACAGAGCGTTGACGAAGAAACCCATGACGTCCTGCAGTTTCCGCAGATTGCGGCCTGAGGCGGGAACACCGCACACCACGGTGTCGTCGCCGCTGTAGCGCTGCATCAGCATCAGGTACACGGCGAGCAGCGTCATGAAGAGGGTGGCGCCCCGCTTCGCACCGACCGCCTGCGCGGCCTCGACGAGGTCGGCGGGGATCTCCACCTCGATCGACTCGCCCCCGAAGCCCTCGCGTCGTGCTCTCGGTCTGTCCAGCGGCAGGCTCAGAACCGACGGGATGCCCTGCAACTGCTTCTTCCAGTACTCGCTCTCGGCGCGCCACGCCGCCGACTCGAACTGCCTGGCCTGCCAGACCGCGAAGTCGGCGTACTGCAACGGCGGTGGCGGCAGCGTCGTGTGGGTGCCCGACATCGCGGCGTCGTAGCCGCTCTCGAGCTCAGCCGTGACGAGCTGCCAACTGCGCCCGTCGGACACTATGTGGTGCGCCACCAGGCAGAGAACATGGTCGTGTTCGTCGAACCGAAAGAGCCTGGAACGAACCGGGAAGTCCTTGGTGAGGTCGAAGGGTCGCCTTATCTCCTCGGTGGGCCACTCCTCCACCGCGGACTCCCGCCGCGCGGCGGGCAGACCTGTGAGATCGACCAGTTGGAAATCCAGCTCCGCCTGGCCGGCGACGATCTGTATCGGCTCGCCGACCGCGTTGCTCCCGATCCTGGTGCGCAGTACCTCGTGCCTGTCCACGATCCCCTGCAACGCGACCCGCAGGGCGTCGACGCGGAGTTCGCCGCGCAGTCGGAAGCAGCGCGCCGCATTGTTCATGGGCTGCCCACGGTTCAGCTCGTGAAGGAACCAGAGGCGACGCTGTGTGGGCGCGAGCGGGATCTCGGCGCCTGGCTCCCTTCGGGCAATTCTGTCCGCATCGCGACGACGACGTGACACCTGTAGTAAAAGTTCTGCTTCGAGCGCACGGCGTTGCGCAGCGCTCATCTGCTCGACGTCGATGGATTCCTTCGGCGGCATCACGTGTCCCCGCATCGATCAAATGATTCCATTGGCCACCATCTACCACTGGCTGGTCTCATAGTTGGTCCTGAAGCGTCATGACCTCACGACGAAACGCTTGGTCCCATATCGGTCCACACCGCCGCGATATGAGCCAGACACTCGTCCTCCGACCCTTGGTAGCCCGTGTCCCGCCAACCAAGGGGCAATGCACGACCGCGCCACCAGACGGAGTACTGTTCTTCGACGTTCACCACCACGATCACGCCGTCCGCCGCGGGGTTGACCACCCGCTCTTCGGGCATACGTCCTCCTCAGTCCATGTCACAAGGCGCATCGCAGCTACAGCAGGAACGCCGCGCACATGGAATGCAGATCTGGGCTCTAGGCCAGCGTCAGACTCGCTCAGTGCGAGCCTTGATGTCGATGTCGGCTGCAAAGTGTTCAGATCACTAGCGAGCCACCGCCGGCGGCGCAACAGCGCCACGGCCACGCAGATCCGTACGTAAGGATGCCTGAGGCGCGCCGATCTCTCAAGAGCGCCTGACATCAAAACTTGTCGAGTGACTTCGGCGATGGAGCGGCCGCGCACCGTCAACGCGCCCATGGCCTGGGCAAATATCGGGTGCGGCAACCCATCTCAAGGCCACCACGGAGCATCTCTACCCGTCGATCTCCGTCGCGAATCCCTGGGAATTCACCGGAGCGCTGGCTTGACGTAAGTCGGCCCCGGTGTCTACCATCGCGCACGCGCTAGCACCGGGGTTTCTCTCGTTCCTCGCTCTTGCACGACGGACGGACCGGGTGCCATCATGAGGCGACCTTGGCGAAGGTCTCCGATTCCATTTCGCCGGCCCTGTTCTGCCGCCGCCACCACACCGCGCGAGGGTCCCGCTTCTCCAACCGTCGCCGCACCGGAGTGTCCCCCGATGCCGACGTTGGTCCATGCGATGCCGACCACAGCGCCACTTCTAGGTGTTTGAAGAGTCAGTGAACTGCGGCCGTCGGCACCTCACTCCCCGGCAGCACGCGTCGTAGTAGCAAGTATGAGGAGCCCATTCATGTGCGGAATCGCCGGCTATGCGGACATCCGGCAGCGAAATCCACCTGATCAGCGGATTATCGAACGGATGGCGGACACGCTGACGCATCGTGGACCGGATTCTCGCGGGTCGTTCGTCGAGGACTTCGTCGGCCTGGCTGCACGCCGACTCAGCATCGTCGATCTGCACACCGGCGACCAGCCCATCGAGAACGCTGACGGCACGGTCGTCGTGTGCTGCAACGGCGAGATATTCAATCACGCGGAACTGCGGGAGAAGCTCCAGGCAGCCGGGCACGAGTTCCGCACGTCGTCCGACGTCGAGGTGCTCGTCCATCTCTACGAGGATCTCGGCACCGGGCTGGTTCACAAGCTGAACGGTCAGTTCAGCTTCGCCATCTACGACCGGCGGCGGCGCCGTCTCGTGCTCGCCCGCGACCACGTCGGCATCACCCCGCTGCACTACACGGTCGTCGATGGACTGCTGATATTCGGATCGGAGATCAAGGCGATACTCGCTCATCCGCGGGTATCGCGAGCGGTCGACCTCACGGGTCTCGATCAGGTGATGCTCCTGCCGGGTCTGGTCAGTCCCCGCACCATGTTCCAAGGGATATCCAGCCTGCCCCCCGGCCACTTTCTCGAACTCGAGGATGGCCAGCTCCGGGTCGAACGGTACTGGGATCTGAACTATCCGCTCGAGGCCGAGTTACCGACGCTGCCCGGCCTTGGCCTGGACGACCACCTGACGCGACTGGAGCAGGCACTGCTCCGTTCGGTCGAGCTGCGCATGCGCGCCGACGTACCGCACGGCTACTACCTGAGTGGCGGGCTGGACTCGTCGCTTATCGCCGCCATGTCACGCAGGCTCAGGGGCGGCGAGGCCAGGATGAACACCTTCTCCGTCGTGTTCCCTGATGCCCGGTTCTCCGAGCATTCCCATCAGCGACTCATGGTGGAGGCCCTCGACGCGGCGCACACCGAGGTGCCGGTGCAACCCGCCGACCTGGCGGCCGAGCTATCCGACGCGGTCTGGCACTCCGAATGCCCACTGCGGGAAAGCTACAACGTCGCGTCGCTTCGGCTGTCCCGCGCGGTCCGCCGACAGGGCTCAAAGGTGGTGCTGACGGGCGAAGGGGCCGATGAGCTCTTCGCCGGCTACATCGGATACAAGTTCGACAGGATGCGCATGGCCCGTGGCCTACCCTCGCGCCCGCCAACCGCCGAGGAACGACTGCGAGCCAGGCTGTGGGGAGAGACCCGGCTCTCCTACGGGCGCGACCTCACCGGCCCGGCCGACCTGCGACGATCACTCTACTCACCGCAGGTCGCGGCAGTGCTCGACTCCTTCAGCTGTCTCAACGAGCCCCTGGTCGACCACGGCCAGCTGGTCGGCCGCCATATTCTACACCAACGGTCCTATCTGGATTTCAAACTTCGACTCGCCGACCATCTGCTTGGCGATCACGGGGACCGGGTCGCGCTTGCGAACTCTGTCGAGACTCGGTACCCGTACCTCGATCTCGACGTCATCGAGTGTGCCAAGGCCATTCCGCCCGACCTCTCCCTGCACAACTTCGAGGAGAAGTACGTCCTCAAACGGCTGGCGGACGGTTACCTGCCAGACGAGATCGTCAATCGCGAGAAATTCGCGTTCCGCGCCAGTACGAGCCCGGACCTTCTCAGACGTGCCGGAGACTGGATCGACGGCTATCTCAACCCCGATCGAATCCGCCAGGAAGGATACTTCAACCATCAGGTGGTCCAGCAGCTGCGCCGCAGGTATGCCGACAACGACTTCGACCTCAATCTCCTCGTCGAGGACGACCTGCTCATGATCGTGGTCACCCATGGGATCTTCCTCGAAGTATTTGACCTTCCGAACCTCTCATGATCCTCCAGTTCGTCAGCGAAGACCTCCGCCCCGATGAGAGGAGAGAAGGATGATGCGCATAGGCATAGTGGGCGCCGGAACCATGGGCATCGGCGTGTCCCAGGTGTTCGCTACCGCCGGGCACAGAGTCCAGCTGGTCGATGTCAGCACCCGAGCCCTTGAGAGGGCCCGGGCCGAGATAGCGGAGCACGTCAGGCTCATTCCGCTAACGGGCGCACCAGTGCCCGCGGTCGACCCGCACGACATCGTCGCCAACATCACGTTCACGACCCAACTCAAAGATCTCCGCGACGTCGACTACGTCATCGAGAACATCACCGAGAATTGGGATCTCAAACGAATCCTCTATCAGGAACTGACCGAAGTCTGTCGTCCTGACGTGCCTTTCGGTGCGAACACCTCCGCGATCCCGATCACACGGATCGCCTCGGCGACGGATCGGCCGGCTTCCGTTGTCGGCACCCATTTCATGAATCCAGCACCGCTCAAGCCGACCGTCGAAATCATCCGCGGCTACCACACGTCGGAGGAGACGCTCACCCGGACCACCGCTCTGCTGGACGGGGTCGGCAAACGACACGTCATCGTCGCGGACTCGCCAGGTTTCGTAACGAACCGGGTCATGATGTTGATGGTCAACGAGGCGGTCTTCCTCCTACACGAACGAGTAGCCACCGCAGCCGAGGTGGATCGGCTGTTCAAAGAGTGCTTCGGCCACTCGATGGGCCCGCTGGAGACCGCGGACCTGATCGGTCTCGACACGGTTCTGTTGTCCCTCGAGGTCCTCTACGAGAACTTCAACGACCCCAAGTACAGGCCGTGCCCGCTTTTGCGCACGCTGGTGGACGCCGGCCGGTGCGGCATGAAATCCGGGCAGGGATTCCATTCCTACGGCCCCTGACCATCATCCCAAGTCCCGCAGGAACGGAGATAGAGAAGATGGAAGGCTCCGAGCACGGTCTGATCCGCCAGTACATCACCGACCGGGTGCACGGTGTCCACGTCCAGGACGACGAGGACCTGTTCGCCAACGGTCACGTCAACTCCCTGTTCGCCGTACAACTCGTCATGTGGCTACAGCAGACATTCAACATCCGGATCCAACGCGGCGACCTCGACCTGGAGAACTACCAGTCCGTTCAGGCGATCGTGCGATTCGTCCAGACCAAGCGAGCGGCGGACGGCGTCGCGCCGGCGGCGGCACCCGGAGGGCCCGGATGGACTTCGGACTGACCGACGAGCAGCAGACACTCCGGAGCGCCGTCACGGCGTTCGCGCGGTCGAAGCTCGGACAGACCCTCGCGGCGGACGACCGAGCGACCAGATTTCCGCGCGAGGAATGGCTCGCCTGCGCGCAGTTCGGCGTGCAGGGCTGGCCGGTTCCGGTCGAGCACGGCGGAGCCGGCCTGGATCCGCTGACGACGGTCATCGCCCTGGAGGCCCTCGGGTACGGCTGTCGCGACAACGGCCTCGTCTTCGCCGTCAACAACCATCTCTGGGGCTGCGCGATCTACCTGATCGAGCACGGTACCGCCGAACAGAAGGAGCGCTACCTTCCCGGGATGTGCGAGGGCCGGCTCGTCGGCGCGCAGGCACTGTCAGAGCCCGAGGCGGGCTCCGACATCCTGAGCCTCCAGACGACAGCCACCCCCGACGACGGCGGATACGTGCTGCGGGGTACGAAGTGGTTCGTCAGCAACGGGCCGGTGGCGGACATCTTCGTGGTGTTCGCCAGAACCGCGGAGACCGGGGCGCGGCAGGGCCAACTGTCGGCGTTCCTGGTCACCGCCGACATGCCGGGCGTGCGGACAACGCGGGAGTTCTCGAAGCTGGGCCTGCGGACCACGCCGATGGGCGCGGTGGAGTTCGACGACGTTCGGGTGCCCGCGGCGAACCTGCTCGGCCGCGAGGGGGCAGGTTACTCGATCTTCAGCTCCACGATCGAATGGGAGCGGACGTTCATCTTCGCCAGCCACGTCGGCACCATGGCGCGGTTGCTGGAGACGTCGATCGACCATGTCACGACCCGCCGGCAGTTCGGCCGACCCATCGGTTCCTTCCAGGCCGTGGCCCATCCCATCGCCGACATGAAGGTCCGCCTGGAGCTCGCGAGGCTGGCGCTCTACCACGTGGGTTGGCTGAAACGGGAAGGCCGGTTGGCGCTGCTCGAGTCGACGATAGCGAAGATCTTCATCAGCGAGAGCCTGGCGCAGACGGCGATGTCGGCCATGGAGGTACACGGCGCCCGCGGTTATGTCGAGGATTTCGGAATCGAACGTGAACTCCGGGACGCGTTGGGCGGCACTATCTACGCGGGCACCACGGCGATACAGCGCGGAATCATCGCCGAGCTTCTGGGGTTGTACGGCAGCCTGTCCGGAGATGCACATGGGTGACGTCGTGGGCGAAGAAGGAAATCGAGGTTACATGACGAACGCGTCCGCCAGTGGCCCGATGCCACGCCACATCACGAGCAGAATGCGCCTCGACTCACCCGTTTCGGTGGCCAAGACCGACGAGTTGTCGAGGAGGATCTTCTTCGCCTCGGAGGATATTGTCGACTTCGCTCTCGTCGTGTCCGGGGAGGAGATACCCGCCATAGACCTGAGTCTTCGCCAGGGGGCGGACCCGGACGAGGTCGCCCGGAAGCTGCGGTTCGTGGTCGAAAACGACGTGCTCGGCCAGCTGCCGTACGAGCCGAAGGTCGTCTGGCGGCAGGAGGCCACGCAGGGCCCGCACGACGTGTTCGAGGAGCTGGTGGCTCGGGGGGTCGCGTCCAACGCGGGCGAGGGGCAGGTGGCGCTGGGTCAGCCGGTGCTGGCGCTGATGGACTATCTCGACACCCGGTTCCGAGCGCTGGCCCTGGAGCGTTTCGACGCCCGCGAGTTCCGCTACCCCACGTTGATCCCCACTGCGGTGATGCGCAGATGCGGGTACTTCCAGTCGTTCCCACACCTGATGATGTTCGTGTCCCGGCTGCACGGCGATGTGGACACCTACCGCGGCTTCATGGACGCCGAGGCCAGCCAGGAAGATCTCACCGAGCGCTTGCGGAGCGACAGCGCGGACTTCAACTACTGCCTGCCGCCCACGATGTGCTTCCACACCTACCATCAGCTCAGCGACAAGCGTCTACAGTCGCCGTCCTTGGCCGTGACCTCCAGAGGGCGCTCTTTCAGGCACGAATCGCGGTATCGCCGGTCGTTGGAACGACTGTGGGATTTCACCATCCGGGAGATCGTGTTTCTCGGCCCGCTCAACTTCGTGCTCGAATCCCGTACACGGCTGATGCATCTGACCTTCGAGCTCGCCACGGCCCTCCGCCTAGGTGGATACTGCGAGGTCGCCACTGATCCGTTCTTCGTCAATTCCGGGGCCGCCGATCGGGTCTGGTCGCAGCAGCTGCTCGAGTTGAAATACGAACTTCGGATGCCGCTCGATGCCACGCGCGACGTGGCGGTCTGCTCGTTCAACTTCCACGAGAGATTCTTCGGAGAGTCGTTCGCGATCCAACCCCCTCAGGGCGCTGAGGCCATCTACACCGCATGCGCCGGTTACGGTCTGGAGCGGTTCACCTACGCGTTCCTGTGCCAGCACGGACTCGATCCGGCGCGCTGGCCTGCCGAGGTCAGGAAGTGGGTTACCGCATCTTGAGCATCGTGGCTGAACCGCGCGGCAGGGGCACAGTTCACCTCCTCCCCCTCTCGGCGTCGACCGAGGGCGGCCTGGAGGAGGCGACCGACCACCTCGTCGCACACCTTGAAGGCAACCCGGACCGCGATCTGGCCGAGCTGGCCGAGGTTCTCCAGACGGAGCGCCCAGCGCTGGGGCATCGCCGTTTGGTGGTGGCCGGACAGGCCGCGCTTGCGGCGCGCTACCTGCGTGAGCGCGATCCGAAGCGGGTGTTCACCGGAAGGTCGGCCCCCCACCGGCCGATCGTGTTCATGGTCGCCGGAGTAGGCGATCACTATCCGGGACTCGCCGCCGGCCTCTACCGACGGCTACCGGCCTATCGACAGGAGCTCGACCGGTGCTTCCGGCTGTTGGAGCCGGAGGTCGGCACGGATCTGGGCCGGGTGATCTATCCCCAGGGGGCACTGACCAGGCGGACACCTGCCAGACAGCGCCCTGACCTGGCTGCCGCGTTCGAGGCTCCCGGGCCGCCGGACGAGATCCAACAAACCCTGGTGGCCCAGCCGTTGGCCTTCGCCATGCAGTACGCGATGGCGCGGCTGTTGCAAACGCTCGGGGTCGACGCGTCCGTCCTGCTCGGCTACAGCGTCGGGGAGTACGTCGCCGCCTGCCTGGCCGGAGTGTTCCCGGTCGAGAGCGCGCTGCGTGTAGTCGCCAACCGGGCCCGGCTCGTGGCAAGCCTGCCGGAGGGGACGATGCTGGCGGTCGCGTCGGAACTGAAGACGCTGGAGCCGTATCTCCACGGCCGTCCGGTGTCGGTCGCGGCCGTGGACGGGCCCGAACTCACCGTCGTGTCGGGTCCCACCGAGGCCGTCGTGGAGCTGAGGGACCAGCTGTTCGGTGCCGGCATCGCCTGTCAGCATCTGCCGGTGTCGCACGCGTTCCACTCGGTGGTGATGGAGCCGGCGGTCGCACCGCTCCAGCAGCTGCTCAGCACGGTCCCGCTGCGGCCACCACGGGTGCCGCTGTTGTCGAACGTCACCGGTACCTGGATGCGGGCGGAGGACGCGACCAGTCCGGAGTACTGGGCGCGACACGTGCGCTGTACGGTCAGGTTCGCCGACGACGTCGCCGAGATATGGCAGCTCGCGGATCCGATCCTGGTCGAGCTGGGACCCGGGCAGACGCTGTCCAGGATGGCCATGCAGAGTCCGGCCCGCATGAGCGGTGAGCCGGAGCTCGTACTGCCCACGCTGCCCGGCACGTTCGAGCGTCAGTCGGATCTCTCGGTCTTTCTCGGTACGATCGGTCAGCTGTGGGTGACCGGATCGGATATCAGATTCTCCGAACTGCGCTACGCCTGATCAGTCCGACCCTTTCAGTGCCGCGCGGTCGAGCTTGCCGCTCGGCGTGAGTGGGAACTCCGACACGAACGAGAACCTCGCGGGCACCATATGGCTCGGCAGGAATTCGGCACACCGTCGCCGCAGTTCCCGATGATCGAGTCCGGCGACCGAGCCGATCACGAATGCGACCAGGACTGTCTCGTCGCCGGCTGTACGGTGCGTGACAACTGCGGCGTCCGAGATGCCCTCGATCCGCTGCAGCACACTTTCCACCTCACCAAGCTCGATCCGGTACCCCCGCATGTTGACCTGCGAGTCGATCCTGCCGATGTAGTAAAGCTCTCCGTCGGCAGTCTGTGTGGCCAGATCTCCGCTGCGGTAGTAACGCACCTCCCCGTGTTCTTCCGTGATGACGGGAAATCGTTGCTCGGTCAGCTCGGGGAGATTGAAGTAGCCGAGGGCAAGACCGTCACCGGCCACATAAATCTCGCCGGGCTCGCCTGAGGAGACCCATCGCCCGGCTGCGTCACAGAGCTTGATCCGCAGATGATCAAGCGGGCGGCCGATACGAGTCAGCTGGGACGTGTCCGTGACGTCGTCAAGCCCGATGGTGGCGTACGTGGCATGTACCGTGATTTCGGTTATCCCGTACATGTTGACGAGTTTCTCGGGCCCTTCTCGGGCCTCCAGCCATTGGCGAACCGAGCGTTTGTCGAGGGCTTCGCCGCCGAAGATCACGTAGCGCAGCGACAGCTGAGCTGCCCTCCGCAGGTGGACCCGGACGAGATGCTTGAATGCGCTGGGCACCTGGTTCAGCACCGTCACCTGGTGACGTTCGAGCAGGTCAAGCAGGGCGGCCGGATCGTGTACGGTCGCGACCGGGACGATCACGAGCGTCCCCCCGTGGTGCAGCGCCCCCCAGATCTCCCAGACCGAGAAATCGAAACAGTAGCTGTGACACATGGTCCAGACGTCATCCGGACCGAAGTCGAAGTAGGCTGCCGCGGAATCGAGGAGCGCCACCACACCGCGCTCTCCAACCGCCACGCCCTTCGGCTGACCGCTCGAACCCGAGGTGTAGATGACGTACATAGGCTGGTCAGGCGGAGTTTCGGTTACCGTCCACGGGCGACGAGACTCGCACCCATCGACAGTGATGACCTGGATTCCCTCACGTATGGGTGATTCCAGCCCCGGATCGACACATAGCACGCCTATCCCGCTGTCGGCCGCCATGAAGAGTGTCCGCCCGGATGGATACTCCGGATCGAGCGGCACATAGGTGCTCCCGTGGGCAATGATGCCCACTATGGTCGCAACAAGTCGCCACGACCGGTGCATGGTGATGCCAACTCTGGCGCCGGGTTCGACGTGGGCGGCTCGAAGCTTCTCCTGAACAGAGGTTGCCGCCCGCGCAAGCGTCGCATAGGTAATCCGCGACTCACCGTCGACGATAGCGACGGAATCGGGGCATCGACGGGCATGCTCGAAAATTCCTTCGGCCAGCATGATTTCCCTCTGCAACGAGCGGACATCCATCGACGCAGGCGACCAGACCGTTAGTCTTGAATTTGGTTCATCATAACATGACGGCCGTGGTCGAAGAAGGCGTGCATTGGTTCGGCCGTCGGAGACCGACTGGCCGTCAGGAGCCGGTTCAGCGCGCGGCAATCAATTGCGCCGCGTCGCCGCTGGCAGCTTCCTGCACTCGGCCGAGCCCTATTTGACCGAGCCGACGACCACGCCGCGGTCAGGGAGCGCTGGAGCCAGGAGGCGCCGTCCAGGGCGGCCGCCTCGTAGAGCTGCGGGTCGACGCGTTGCGGGCCGGCGCGTTGCGGGCCGGCGCGTTGCGGGCCGGCGATGAGCCCGTCTCGATCAGCGGGTTCACCGCCCGGGTGATCGTGGACTGGGAGAGCCCAGCCGCCGGGCCAGCTTCCGTGCGGGAGACCGAGCGAGCGGGAGACCGGCGGACAGCCTCGGGCGCGGCGGGGACACCGGGACGCCGGTGGGCTCGATCCGTCACTCGCGGTTCGGCAGGGGCAGGTCCGGATGGTGTCGCAGCGCGTCCAACACGACGCGCACCGCCGCGCGGGGTGGTGAGCCGCGGCGGATCGCCGCCGTGATCGTGCGCGTCACGGGAGTCGCGAGTTCCCTGGTGGCGACGCGATAGCGGGGGTCGATCGCCAGGCCGGGCAACAGCGCGATCGACAGCCCGGCCTCGACGTGCTGCAGGGTCATCATGTAGTTGCTGAACCGGCACACCACCCGGGGCTCGAACCTCGCCTGACGGCACAGTCGGAGGGCGAGGTTCGCCATGTACGACTGTGGCATGTCGAACGCCCAGTGCTCGTCCGCGTAGGCCGCGAGGTCCACGGCGCCGCGCCCGGTCGCGGGATGCCCGGGCGGGACCACCAGCAGGATCGGGTCCGTGGCCAGCGGCACGAGGTCGAGGTCGGGGCCCAACGGCAGCTCGTCGAAGTTCGTGGTCGTGATGATGATGTCCGCGTCGCCGACCCGCAGCGCGGGCATGCTCGCATGCGGCTCCAGCTCCAGCACCTCGACGTCGAGGTGCGGATGCTCGCGCGCCAGGCGGGTCACGGCCGGCACGGCCATGGCGTGGATCGCGCTCTGGAACGCCCCCAGCCGCACCAGCCCGGCCGGTTCCTCGCCGAATCCGTGCAGCTCCGCCTCGACGCTGTCCATATGGTCGAGGATCGCCCGCGCGCGCCGGGCGAGGATCAGCCCCGCCGAGGTCAGCCGCACCCGGCGTCCCGTTCGTTCCAGCAGTTGGGTGCGCGTCTCGGCCTCGAGCACGGCGAGTTGCTGGGACACGCTCGACGGGCTCAGGTTGGCGGCCTGGGCGACCGCCCGGACGGTGCCCAGCGTGTCCAGCTGGCTCAGCAGCCGCAGCCTCCAGGGGTTCATCACACCCTCATTGTTGTGCGGTTTTGCCGAACAGGAAAGCCAGAATCGTGAGATGGACGTGTCGCTCGAGGGCGACCTACCGTCGGGAACATGACGTCTTCGCCCACCGCCCCGCCGTCCGCCACCCCACCGTCCACCGCCCCGTCCACCGAGGGCTTCTGGGCCGATGCCGAGAGGCACCTCGTGCGCTACGGCGGAGAGTTCACCCCCGAGATCATCGACCGCGCCGCCGGAAGCTTCGTGTTCACCGCGGACGGCCGGAAGATCCTCGACTTCACCTCCGGCCAGATGAGCGCGATCCTCGGCCACTCGCACCCGAGGATCGTCGCGACCGTCCAACGGCAGGTCGCGACCCTCGACCACCTCTTCAGCGGCATGCTCAGCCGCCCGGTGGTCGACCTCGCCCGGCGGCTGGCCGACACGTTGCCCGCGCCGCTGGAGAAGGCGCTGCTGCTGACGACCGGCGCCGAGTCGAACGAGGCCGCCATCCGGATGGCCAAGCTCGTCACCGGCAAACACGAGATCGTCTCGTTCGCGCGATCCTGGCACGGCATGACGCAGGCCGCCGCGTCCGCCACCTACAGCGCGGGGCGCAGGGGCTACGGCCCGGCCGCGCCCGGCAACTTCGCCATCCCCGTGCCGAACGCGTACCGGCCCGACTTCACCACGGCCGACGGTTCGCTGGACTGGCACCGGCAGTTGGAGTTCGCGTTCGACCTGATCGACGCTCAGTCGACCGGCAGCCTGGCCGCGTGTCTCGTCGAACCGATACTCAGCTCGGGCGGGATCATCGAGCCACCGGCCGGGTACTTCGCCGCCCTGCGGGACAAGTGCCGGGAACGCGGCATGCTGATGATCCTCGACGAGGCCCAGACCGGCCTCTGCCGCACCGGCACCTGGTACGCGTTCGAACGCGACGGCGTCGTCCCCGACATCCTCACCCTGTCCAAGACACTCGGTGCGGGACTGCCCCTCGCGGCCGTGGTCACCAGCGCCGAGATCGAGCAGGAGGCGCACGACCGCGGGTTCCTGTTCTTCACCACGCACGTCGCCGACCCGCTGGTGGCCGCGGTCGGGAACACCGTCCTCGACGTCCTGACCGAGGACCGGCTCGACGAACGCGCGCGGTCGCTCGGCGCGTTCCTCCGCGACGGCCTGGCGGACATCGCCGGCCGCCACCCGTTCGTCGGCGACGTCCGCGGCCGGGGCCTGCTGGCCGGACTCGAACTCGTCGTCGACCGCGAGACGAAGCGGAGCTCGAACGAACTGGGCGCGCGGGTCACCCGGCGCTGCCTCGACCTCGGCCTGCACATGAACATCGTCCAGCTCCCCGGCATGGGCGGAGTCCTGCGGATGGCACCGCCGTTGACCGCCACCCGGGAGGAACTCTCGTTCGGCCTGACCATCCTGGACCAGGCGATCGGCGACGCCGGCGCCGGCGCAGCTCTCTGATCAGGCCGCGAGCGCGGACACCTCGGTTTTTATCACTCTTTCAGGTGGGATGCACATCTACAGAGAGGGTATGCGTTCTGTATCGCGGCGATTATCGAGAGTAGTCGCCGTGTTCTGGTCTGACGGGTGTAGCTGTGTCGTGCGCTCGGCAGGAGCTGAAGAGGACGCGTAGCCGTGCCGAGTCGTTCACGCCCGCTGACCCCCGAGCCGCTCCAGCGGCTCCTTGACGGTTTTCGGGGCACCAAGGTGCTCGCCGCCTCGGTGCGCCTGGGCCTCTTCGACCTGCTCGCCCGCGAAGGAGAGCTCGACGCCTCCGGATGTGGGGCGCGGTGGGCATCGCGGACCGGCCGGTGCGGATGTTGCTGACCGCGTGCACCGCACTGGGTCTGCTCGAACGGGACGGGGAGCGGTTCGCCAACGCGCCGTTGGCCGACGAGTTCCTCGTCTCCCACCGCCCGCGGTACTTCGGGGACTTCGTGCTGTTGCTCGACGAGGAGCAGTACCGGCCGTGGGCCGATCTGGACGTCAGCCTGCGGGAGGACCGGCCGGTGGCCTGGGGGGCGCAGGCGGAGAAGCGCTTGCCGGCGGATCGGGCGGAGGCCGAGCCGCGGTTCTGGAAGGGCATCTCGTCGGTGGCCGCCTCCACGGCCGCCGCCGTGGCGGCGGCCTTCGACTTCTCCCCGTTTCGCGCGCTGCTCGACGTGGGCGGCGGCCAGGGGGACTTCAGCGTCGAGCTGTGTCGCCGCCACGCGACGCTGCGGGCCACGGTGTACGACCTGCCGTCCGTCTGCCGGGTTGGCCTCCCGAAAGGCCTGCGCCGCAGGACTCGCGCACCGGGTCGCGATGTCCCGGGAATGTGCTGACCGCGCCCGCCCTGCCGACCGGCCACGACGTGCTGCTGCTCTCCAACGTCCTGCACATGTGGGACGAGCCGACCGCGGTGAACGTGCTGCGCAAATGTCATGCGGCGCTGCCCGCGGGAGGCTCGCTGGTCATCGCCGAGGCGTTCGTGGACGACGACGGGTCCGGACCGGTGACCGCCGCGCTGATGAGTCTGAACATGCTGGTCCACACCGCCCGGGGCCGGAACTACAGCCGCGGGGAGTACGAAACGTGGCTCGGCCAGGCCGGGTTCGCGACGACGCGGCGGATTCCCTCACGGGAGCGGCGCCCAGCGCCAACGGGCTCGTCGTCGGACAGAAGTGACGCGGTGAGGAGTCGGCATGCCGCCCCCGGTGGCGTCTGTGGTGGGAATCGGTGCCGTGTCCGGATACGGCTGGGGAATGAGCGACCTCTGGGCGGGTCTGACCTCCCAGGTGCCGGGTGGTCGGCTCCACCGAGGGCTGGGGGACCGGTTCCCCGACCCGTGCTGGTTCTCCCGGGTGCCGGACGGCGGCGACGTCAACGCCGGGCACACCCGCTATCTGCGCGGCTGCAACGCGGCGACCGAGGAGGCACTCTCGGACGCGCGCAGCCCGCGCCCTTCAGGTCACCCCGTACCGTACGCAGGGCAACTATCCCGTCACGCAGCGCGTCACCTCGGATGCGGCCGGCGCGTTGAAGCCCCGCCCCGCCGAGCACGCGCGCCACCGCAGCACGCGAGCGCGGGTGCGTCAGGGGCGCCGACTCCGCCCCCAACCGTCACCACCATTGAGCGACTCCGTTGAACTCCCTTATGGTGGCGCGAGCTTGGGTCGGACGCTGAGAGGGAGCGGTCATGGACAGGCACCGGCGCAGCCGTCACTCCAGTCGTCACCCCAGCCGTCCCCGCGGGGTACTCCACCTGGCGCTGGCGGGGGCGCTGCTCTGCGGCATCGCCGGTGGTCTCGGATCGCCGCCGGCCGCCTCGGCCGCCCCCGAGCCGGCCCTCGCCGCGGCGAACGACGATCCCGGCTTCATCCAGGTCTACGACAACAACGTCGAGAACCTCCCGACCGTCGATCTGCAGTGCCCGGGCGACTGGCAGGACCTCGTCTACTACCTGACGCTCCAGGAGTACCGCCCCGACGTCTTCCTCGTCCAACAGATCAGCGGCCAGGAGCAGCTCGACGCGTACACCGCCCGGCTGTCGCAGGAGTTCGGGGAGACCTACGCCGGGGTCATCGCGGAGGAGTCCCCCGCCGCCATGAACAGCCCGTGCGGAGCGCCGAAGGACTACCAGACCAACGCGGTGATCTACCGCGCCGACCGGTTCACGCTGCTGAGCGACCCGGACAGCTCCAGCAAACGCTGGCAGTCCCAGGCCGACGAGGGAGCCGGCTGCGCGAACAACGACCAGGCGCGGACCAGGAACGTCAAGGCGATGCTGCACGACACCATCGCGGACAAGGACATCACCGTCGCCTCGATCCACTGGCCGACCGACGCCTCCGGCGGTCCACCCTGCGCGGAGAGCAACGCCCGGGAGGCCGCCGCCGAGATGCTGGAGGACGGCTACGGCGGCTCGTTGCTCGTCTTCGGCGGCGACGCCAACTACAGCGACCTCGACTCCGAGGGCGCCTACCGCCCCTGGTACGCGCAGCTCAACGGCGACGTGGGCGGCTCGCTGGGCTACCGGGACGCCGTCTACTCCGGCTGCGTGAGCGGCGGCGGCGCCGTCGCGGACTGTCTGGCCGACAACTGGACCATCGGCGGTTCGACGGACCGCCGCATCGACTTCCTGTTCGCCAGTCGCGGTGGCGGCACCCTGCCGGAGATCACGGGCAGCCACACGGTGACCTTCGACGAGGGCGATGCCGCGGACCTGGAGGTCACGGGCACCGACCGGGAGGACCGCGGCTACTCCGACCACCGCGCCGTCGGCGCCCGCGTCCACTACTGACCCGGCAGCGGGCAGGCGCCGGCGGCGGGCCCGCCGTGGTGAGGTCCAGGGTTCAGCTCCGGAGGCCGAGGTGGATGCCGCCGCTGGCGTCGAGGACCTGGCCGGTGATCCAGCGGCCGTCGTCGGAGGCGAGGAAGGCGACGGCGTCGGCGACGTCCTCGGCCCGGCCGAGGCGGTCGAGGGCGGTCTGGCCGGTGACGAACTCCTCGAAAACCGGGTTCTCGAAGACGGACGCGTTCTCCTCGGTCCGGGTGGCGCCGGGGGCGACCGCGTTGACCGTGATCCCGCGGGTGCCCAGCGCACTGGCCAGGGTCAGGGTCATCGTCTCGAGGGCGCCCTTGCCCATGGCGAAGGAGGTCTGGCCGGGGTTGGCCACCCGGGTCGCGACCGAGGACAGCGTGATGATCCGGCCGCGGTCGCGCAGCAGCGGGAGCGCCCGCTGGATGAGGAAGTACGGCGCCTTGACGTTCACCGCGAAGAGACGGTCGAACTGCTCCGGGGTGTCGGTCTCGATCGGACCGCCCGGGGCGGCCGCGGCGTTGTTGACCAGGATGTCCAGCGGTCGCCCGCCGAGCCCGCGTTCCAGGCCGGTGACAAGGGTGTCGACGTCCCCGGCCGTTCCCAGTTCGGCCCGGACGGCGAAGGCCTGCCCGCCGGCCCTCTCGATCCTGGCCACCGTCTCGTTCGCCGCGGATTCGCCGGTGCCGTAGTGCACGGCGACCTGAGCGCCGTCGGCGGCGAGACGCTGGGCGATGGCCCGCCCTATGCCGCGCGAGGCTCCCGTCACCACGGCGGTTCTGCCGGCCAGTCTGCCCATTCCACTCACCTCGAATATCGGTCAACATGTGAGCGACTCTCAAATTGTTAGTCCCTACCAGTACGGTACCGTATCACGCATGAGTGGCGAGGGGCCGAGCCTGCGGGAACGCCGGCGGGCGGAGACGCAGCGAATGATCCAGTCGCACGCGATGCGGCTGTTCGCCGAGCACGGCTACGACGCGACCACCGTCAACCACGTCGCACAGGCCTCCGGGGTCTCGACGATGACCGTCTACCGGCACTTCCCGACGAAGGAGGACCTGGTCCTCCACGACCGGTACGACCCCCTCATCGCGGCCCGGGTCGCGGCCCGACCGGCCGACGAGCCCGTGGTGCGCCGGATCGGACGGACCCTCGTCGACACGACCCGTGCCGTCGTCGGGCCCGACGCGCCGGGGGCGGGCTCGTCGCCCGAGCAGGAGCTGCTGCTCGCCCGGCTTCGGTTGATGATCGACACGCCCGCCCTGCGCGCCCGCCACCTGGACAGCCAGTTCGCCACCCAGAAGGCCATCGTCGACACCCTGCTCGGCGACGCACCTGATTCCGACGCCGAGTTCCGCACCTGGGTCGCGGCCAGCACCTGCCTGGCCGCCATGCATGTCGCCCTGATGCGGTGGGCTCAGGAGGACGGGCGCCCGGACCTGCCGGGACTGATCGCCGCCGCTCTCGGCGCCGCCTTCGAGGGGGACTTCGAGGGCGACTCCGCCTGATCACCCGTGCGGGTGGTCGTTCACGGGTCGAGGCGGACGGCCACGGCGAAGGCGGAGCCGGCTGTGACGGCGTCGTGGACCAGCGCGTACTGGTCACCGGCGCGCGCCCATATCCGATCCCCGTGCCGGCCGAGGCGAATCCGCCAGAAGAGCCCGCCGTGCGCCCGACGGCAGTCGGACAGCGCCTTGAAGGCCGCCTCCTTCGCGGCGAACAGCCGCCGCAGGCCGGCCCGATCGCCGTCCGACCACAGGAGGGCCCGTTCGGTGTCGTTCAGCAGGAACCGGTGCAGCCGTATCTCGGGGAAGCGGGGTTCCACGTCGACGCCGACTCCGCGAGCGCCCGGGGCGACGGCCGCCACGGCGAGGTTCGCGGTGTGCGTGAGGGAGCCGGCGAAGCCCGGCGGGAACACGGGCGCGCCATCGGGCTGCCGGCCCACGCTGGTCAGCGTGCTGCCCGCGCGCCGAAGCGCCGCGCCGGCCGCCTGGCGGCCGGCGCGGTGTTGTTCGGCGAAGGCACCGGGCGGGCCGACGGGAGCCGTCGCCAGCACGATGCGGACGGGGCCTCCCGGTCCGGACAGCAGCAGCTCACCGCGGGTCGGGCCGCCGGCAGCGCTCCGGCACCGCTCCGGCCTGGTGGGCGGTGGATCCGGGCTCATTCACCCGTGCCGACCACCCGCCGGACGAAGGACAGCACCTCCCGTTGGAACCACTCGGACTCCTCGACGAACGCCGCATGCCCGCCGTGCGGCACGATGACCGCGGTGGCGTCAGGAAGCAGTTTGGTCAGCTGCTCCGTGGCGTCGATGCTCAGCGAGAAGTCGTCGCCGCCCACGAACAGCAGGGTCGGCTGCCGCACCTGGGTGAGGATCTCCGGGTCGAGCGGCGCGGTCGTCGACGCCAGCAGCCCGGCCCGCAGGGACTCCACGGTGTGGAGACCGAGGAAGTTCTGCTTGTAGCCCAGGAATCCCACGGCGCCCACCTGCTCCACCATGCGGTCGCTGCAGACCAGTGGATACACCTGGTCGTGCAGAACGCCGAGGCCCGAGGTGTCGAGGGTCGTCAGCCAGGACTTGATCAGCCGGCGCAGCCGCTGCGGGCCGTAGGGGCTCAGCGCCGGGCTGGCCAGCACCAGGCCGTGCACCCGTTCCGGATACGCCACCGCGAAGTCCCGGCAGATCAGCGTGGAGAAGGACGTGCCCACCAGGAACGCCTTCTCGATGCCGAGGGCGTCGAACAGCGCCTTCAGGTCGGTGATGTGGTCCTCCCACACCGGTTCGCCCTCCTGCGGGCTCGAATCGCCCTGGCCACGCAGGTCGTAGGCGGTGAGTTGGGTCGCCGAGGCCAGGTCCTCGGTGTACGCCCGCCAGGACCTGCGGTCCACGAAGAAGTTGTTGAGCAGGACGAGGTCGATGCCGGAACCGCGCCGCTCGTAGCTGAGTTGGATGTCGTCGGTCACCTGGACCGTGCCGGTCTCGATGGCGTCGTCGGCGGTCGTGTCGGTCACTGGTTCACCTTCGGTGGAGAGACGGCGAGAAGCCGGTGGGAAGACGGCGGAAGGGAGGGCGCTGCGCTTTCACGCCGCTTCGAGCACTGCCTCGGCGGCGGTCCGGGCATCGCCGAACCGGGTGGCCAGCGTGTGCACCCATCGCTCGAGACCGAAGGCACAACAACTGGTGGAGGCGAAGGCACCGTCCGGGAGGGTGATCCGGCAGCGCTCTCCGAAGAAGTTGCGGTGGTAGTTCACCGAGCCGACGGCCAGGTCGTCGACGACGAACTCCTCCTTCACCGGGAACAGCCGCTGCATGACGGCCCGCGAGCCGCGGCTGTCGAAGAACGGGTCGGTGGCGACCTGGGTGTTCATCGCCAGTCCGAGTCTGTCCGCCAGACCCAGCACCAGTTCCTTGGTTCGCTCCAGGTGCCGTGTGGCGCCGGCGGGCGGGCCGATGAAGACGATCTCGCGCATGGAGAACCCGAGCAGCCGCCGCAACCCCTGGTAGTGCGTCTCGTTGCGGAAGCAGGTGGCAAGCGTGGTGACCCGGTTCTCCTGGGCCGGCAGGGTCCGCCCGCGCAGCTGGAAGAAGACCGGGTAGCAGGCGGCGGACGGCAGCACCAGGGCGGCGTCGTCGAGGACCTCGGCGGGCAGTTCGGCGAGCGGATCCTCGCGGGCGGCCCGCAGGTCCGTCAGCCGCTTGGGGTCGGCCGTCGTCACGGCCAGCCCCAGATGCGGGAAGTTCTCGTAGTAGTCGACGTCCTCCAGATCCCGCGGCCGCAGCAGGAACGGGTAGCGGCGCTCCTCGGCGCCGAGTTCCGCCGCCCACGAGGTGATCAGACCGTCGAGGACGCGCAGCAGGCGCAGCTCGTCCGCGTCGAGCCCGTCCAGTCCGTCGTCCGTCTGCTCGGTGGCGGCATCCATCAGTGCGCCGCTCCCGCGAGGAAGCGTCTGCTGATGCTCCGGAGCGTGCGGAAGTCCTCCACGTCGATCTCCTCGGGATCGATGGTCTCGCCGCTCAGCTCCTCCAGCAGGTAGAGGAACTCGACGAACGCCAGCGAGTCGACCGCCCGGCGGTCGATCAGGTCGTCGTCCATGCCCAGTGCGCCCACTTCCGGGTTGCGCTGATGAATGAAGGCGAGGATCCGGGAGACCTTGTCGTCGCTCATGCCGTCGCTCCCCGCACCTCGAGGCCGCTGCGCGCGAGGAACTTCCGGGTGCGGCGGAGGATCCGGTCGTGCGCGGCGTGGCGAGCCGGGTGCTCCAGAAGGTGACGCCGCAGCTCCAGCGGTTCGGCCAACCCGGCGTCACGGTAGACCGCGGGGTTGTACAGACTGTGGATGCTGTAGTCGAGGTACCTCTCCAGGTATCGGACGAGGACCGGGATGTCCTCCGGGCGGTCCTCCTTGACCTGGTCCAGGAGTTGGGTGAACAGATGCCGCCCGAACGCGACGTGCCGGCTCTCGTCCTGGTGGTGGACCCGGTTGATCTCCCGTGCGATATGCGGCAGCGCCTGGTCCGTGGCCATACGGGCGTTGAAGTGGTCGACGATCTCCTCGAAGATCAGGATGCGCGCGAAGATCACCAGTTCGCCCGCGGCCTCGCCCACCCCCTCCAGCCGGTTCATGCCGACCTGCGGGACCGCCGGGTACACCTTCCCCAGGTACCGGCGGCAGAAGGTGGCGAAGAACCACATGTGCTCGTTCTCCTCGCCGATGAAGTGGTGGAGGAACTCCGAGGCTTCGGCGTAGGTCCTGGTGTGGATGCGGAGCACGACCTCGCTGAGCAGTTCCCGGATGCCGTGCACGTTGAGGCTGAAGAAATGCGCCGACTCGTGCCGGGTGAGGGCGAGCTGCTGCTCACGCGTCAGCGCGTCCCATTTCTCCGTGCCGGCGAGCGTGACCAGGTCCTCGCTCATCCACGGCCGGTCCTTCTCCAGGGTGTCCGGCCAGTCGAAGACCGTGTAGGGGTTGTAGTAGTCGGACTCCGCCATCGCTTCGAGCCGGTGCAGGTCCAGATTCACCGGCCTGACGGTGGTCGCCATCGGCAGACCTCCTTTCGGAAACGGTCCGGGGAAGAAGCCGACCGGATGACGGTGGGAGATGATCAGGGCGCAGCTTAGGCAGGGTGTCTGCGGGGAGGCCACGGTTGCCGCTGAGCAGTAGGGGTTGCCCTAGAGATCGTCTTCAAAGTCGGATCACGAGCATGATTTCGGCGATGGTGGTGGCGGCCTGGTAGGACCCTCGGGTCTTGTCGCAGCGGTACCTCGAGAAGGGACCATCCGACCCATGCATGCCGTTTCCTACACCGCCCAGTGGATGGCCGCCGCCCGCGCGCTGGAATCCGAGCGCGAGGACGCGCTGTTCGACGACCCCCTGGCGCATGCCCTCGCCGAACCCAGGGGCTCTGAGCTGATCGAACGCTATGCGGGCGGCGGGCTGCTGCCGTTCATCTCCATCCGCACCCGCTTCCTCGACGACGCGATCGGCGACCTGCTGGCGGACGGCTCCCCACGCCAGGTGGTGCTGATCGCCGCCGGCATGGACACCCGGGCCTATCGGCTCGGATGGCCCGACGGCACCGACGTGTACGAGGTCGACCACGGCCCACTCATCGAGGAGAAGCGGCGCCGTCTGGAGGCGCTCGGCGCGAGCCCGGCCGTGCGGCGGCACGAGGTGCCCGCCGATCTCACCCGGCAGTGGCTGCCCGCGTTGGAGCAGGCCGGCTTCGACCGGGCGCGGCCCACGCTCTGGATCGCCGAGGCGCTGACGTTCTTCCTCACCGAGGAACAGGCGGCCGCGCTGCTGCGGCTCCTCGCCGCCGCCTCCGCTCCCGGCAGCCACCTCGCACTCGACATCCTCGGCAGGGGGCTGCTGGGCAACCCCTTCTCCAAGCCCTTCCTGGAACGCCTGGCCGCCGACGGCACTCCGTGGATCTTCGGGACCGACGAACCCGAGGCTTTTCTCACGGCCAACGGCTGGGACGTCGTATGCCTCAGGGAGCCGGGGCAGCCCGGTGCCGGCGAGGGCCGCTGGCCCTACCAGGTCCAGCCTCGCGACCGCCGCCACGCCAACCGCCTGTGGCTGATCCGCGCCCGTCTCGCGGGGAACGCGCAGGCGACGAGACAGCTTGGCGGCCGTGGTGCGTCGTCATGAGCTTTCGGACGCCGAATGGGCCGTGGTGTCCCGGTTCCTGCCGAGTTCGCGGACCACGGGGCGGCCCCGGTCGGATGACCGGATGGTGCTGAACGGCATCGTGTGGAAGCTGCGGACCGGTTCGGCCTGGCGGGACGTGCCCGCACAGTACGGCTGCTGGCAGACCCTGTACACGCGTTTCCGCAGATGGGCCCTGGACGGGACGTTCTCCCGCATGCTGCGGGCGATCCAGGCGGAGAAGGGCACCGCCGGGGACATCGACTGGCTGGTGTCGGTCGACTCCACGATGGTCCGAGCCCATCAGCAGGCCGCCGGTGACGCCCGTGCCGCCGGGAGGCACGTGTCCGCGACGAAACGGGTGATCACGCCCTCGGCCGATCCCGTGGCGGACTGAACCCGCGGGAGCAGACCACCTGCCACGGCGGAACGCGCGCGTCACCAGGCCGCCTCCACCATCGAGCGGTTCATGCCCGGTATACGACTTTGAAGACGATCTCTAGGTCAACCCCTACTGCTGGGCGGCAACCGTGGCCTCCCCGCAGACACCCTGCCTAAGCTGCGCCCTGATCATCTCCCACCGTCATCCGGTCGGATTTTTCCTCTCTTCGCCCTTCTCCGAAAGCCGACGGTCGACCACCGGCACGAGCGAACACTCACGGGAGACAAAGAGATGAGCACGCAGACGAAACGTCTCGGAAGAATCAATGCGGCAGAGACCCGAGAAGCCGTCACGGAATTCCTGAAGCGCTTCCTCACGGAGAAGAAGCACCAAGCGGTACACCCGCAGGCGGGCCGCCTTCCGGAGATCCTTCTGGGACTCGTCACCGGAGGAAAACACATCCGTCCCCTGCTGACGGTGATCGGCTGGGTGGCGACGGGCGGCGAAGGAGAACGCGAACCGGTCGTACAGCTGGCCGCATCGCTGGAGATGTTCCACGCGTTCGCCCTCATCCATGACGACATCATGGACGAAAGCGAGATCCGCCGAGGCCGCCCCACCGCCCACCGACAGCTTTCCGAAGGTCAGGAGGGCCCGCAGGCCGAGCGTTTCGGAACCAGCGCGGCCCTGCTGCTGGGCGATCTCGCCTTCGCCTGGTCGGACGAGATCCTGCACCGGGCGGGCCTCACGTCGAGCCAGTTCGCCTCGGTCTTCCCGATCGTCGACGAGATGCGCTACGAGGTGATGCTCGGACAGTACCTCGACCTGCGGCACACCGGCACACTGACGGACGACGTGGACGCGGCCCTGACGGTCAGCCGCTACAAGACCGCCAAGTACACGGTGGAACGCCCGCTGCACCTCGGATCCGTGCTCGCGGGAGCCGACCCCGAGGTCATGGCCGCCTGCACCGCGTACGCCATCCCACTGGGAGAGGCCTTCCAACTCCGCGATGACCTGCTGGGGGTCTACGGCGACATCAGGAGAACCGGGAAATCCAATCTCGACGACCTGCGCGCGGGCAAGAACACCACGCTCGTCGCCCTCGCCCTGCGTGCCGCCGGCCCGAAACAGGCCGCCCGGCTGCACGAACTGATCGGAGACCCCTGCCTGGACGAGGCGGGCGCCGAACGGGTTCGGGACGTCTTCGCGGAAACCGGCGCCAGAGATGCCGTGGAAGAGATGATCGAAATCCGTTACCGGCAGTCCCTCAAGGCGCTGGAGGATGCCCCGTTCACCGCCGAGGCGATTGACGCCCTGCGGGATCTCGCCCGTACAGCCACCAGGAGGACGTCATGACCTCTCATCTCGCACCGCTCGCGGAGAACGCCCCCTCGGGCGCCGGAATGACGCGTCACCTGCCGGAGTGCACCGACAGGTTCGCCTCGCTCTTCTCGCGGCACCTGGGGTACCAGGCGCAGAAGGTCCCGATGACGGACGCGGAACTGCACGAGGTGATCGGCGCCTGCAACCGCGCGGTGGCGCCGCTGGGGAAGGACGTCTCCGACAAGCGCTGGATCTCGTACATGGACGTGGTCCGGTGGTCCCAGAGCGCTCGTCATATCAAGGACATGGAAGCGTTCAAGGCCGTCTGCGTGCTCAACTGCGTCACCTTCGTATGGGATGACATGGATCCCGCGCTGCACCGCTTCGATCTCTTCCTGCCCCAGCTTGGCGCGGTATGCGAGCGCTACTATGACCGGGAGGATGCGACGTTCGCCTACGAGGGAGCGCGCGCGTTCGTCACCAGCGATCACATGTTCCGCGACTCGCCGATCAAGAAGGTCCTCTGCGGCACCTCGCCAGAGCAGTACTTCCGGTTCCGGGTCACCGACGTCGGCGTGGACTTCTGGATGAAGATGTCCTATCCCATCTATCGCCAACCGGAGTTCACGGAGCACGCCAAGACGGGACTCGCCGCCCGGATGACCACCCGCGGACTGGCCATCGTCAACGACTTCTACTCCTACGAACGCGAGAACGCGCTCGGCCAGATAACCAACTGCTTCCGCCTGTGCAACGTGGAGGACGACGACGACTTCGAGCGCTTCTTCGAGGACCGACTGCGGGACATGACGGAGGACATCGAATGCATCAAGGCCTTCGATGAGACCACTCGGGACATCCTGCTGGACCTCCTCCACGGCAACTTCGTGTGGACGACCCGCGACCGGCGCTATCAGGCGCCCGTGAACGACGTCAACTCGTTCATTCGATAGGAGTTCTCCCCATGTCGAACCCGCAGTCCCAGCACGGGAAGGCCCAGCACACGAAGGCGCCGTGGGCGGACCGCTCCTGGCGGACGGGCGTGGCCCCCGGTGCCCGCCCGCTGCTGGGACACGTGCTTCCGCTCTGGCGCGACCCACTGGGATTTCTGGCCTCGCTCCCCGCCCACGGCGATGTGGTGGAGGTCCGGCTCGGCCCCAGCCGCGCCTATCTCGTCACCCATCCCGAGTTGGTCAGACAGGTGCTGCTCCACCCGCGAGTCTTCGACAAGGGCGGGATCTTCGACAAGGCGCGGCAACTCCTCGGCAACAGCCTGTCCGTGTCCCGCGGCGAGGAGCACCGCTTCCAACGGCAGCTCATCCAGCCCGCCTTCCGTCCGGAGAAGATCGCCGAGTACACCTGCGCCGTCGCGGACGACACGAACTCGGTGACCGCTGGGTGGCGGTCGGGCGAGGTCCGGAACATCAGCGACGAGATGCACGCCCTGCTGATGCGCGTGGCCGCGCGGACGCTCTTCTCCGCCGGACTGGACGACGCCACCATCGAGGAAGCGCGGCAGTGCCTACGCACCGTTTCGCTGGGCATCTACAAACGCACCATGGCCCCCGTGGGCATCATGCAGAAGCTGCCCACACCCGGGAACCGCGCCTACGACCACGCCAACACCCGGCTGCGGGAGGTCGTCGCGGAGATGATCGACGCGCAGCGGCGGTCCCGCGTCGACCGGGAGGACCTGGTCTCGACGCTCCTCCGCGCCCAGCACCCGGTCACCGGGGCGAAGCTCACCGAGCGCGAACTGCTGGACCAGATCGTCACCTTCCTCATCGCCGGCAGCGAGACCACGGCCTCGACGCTGGCCTTCACCTTCCATCTGTTGGGGGCCTTCCCCGACGTCGAGAAGCGGGTGCACGCGGAGGTGGACGAGGCCCTCGGGCACCGGCCACCGGTCTACGAGGACCTGTCGGCACTCCCCTACACACGCAACGTCATCACCGAGGCGCTGCGCCTCTATCCACCGGCCTGGATGTCGACGCGGGTGGCGGCGGAGGACGTGCGACTGGGCGACCAGTCCGTCCGGGCGGGAGCGATGGTCCTCTACAGCGCCTACGCCATGCACCGTAACCCGGTCTTCTTCCCCTCCCCCGAGACGTTCGATCCCGGGCGCTGGGAGGAGAAGCGGGCCGGCCAGGTGCCCCGCGGCGCGCTGTTGCCCTTCGGCGCGGGCAGTCACAAGTGCATCGGCGACGTCCTGGCCCTCACCGAGACGACCCTCATCGTCGCGGCCATCGCGGCGGGGTGGCGGCTGCGCCCGGCCCCCGGAACTCGACTGCGGCCGGAGCCGAGAGCGACGCTGGAAGCCGGTCCGCTGCCCATGGTCTGCGAACGGCGTTGACCACCCGTCACGCCGTGCCGACAGCAACGCTGTGCCGACCGCAACGACGGCGAACCGAAGTCACGAACGGAGGGAACGCCATGCCGGCGCCCACCCTGGAAGATCTGGTCCCCGACGGCCACAGCCTGGCGACCGACCCCTATCCCGTCTACGCGGCCCTGCGCGACAAGGGTCCCGTGCACCGGGTGAGCCTCCCGGAAAGTGGGGAGAGCTGGCTGGTCGTGACGCGCGACGCGGCGCGGGCCGCGTTGAGCGACCCACGGTTGCGCAACGACATCCGACACTCCTCCTCCTGGGAGGGCGACGGCAGCCACTCCATCGGCCGCAACATGCTCCAGGTCGATCCCCCCGAGCACACCCGACTGCGCCGGCTGGTGGCCGGCCGCTTCACCCCCGGACAGATCACGGAGCAGCGTCCGCGGATCGAGAGCATCGCCGGTGACCTGCTCGCCGGGCTGCCGCCGCAGGGGACCGCCGACCTGGTGAGCCGGTATGCGCTGCCCCTGCCCGTCGCGGTGATCTGCGATCTTCTGGGCGTCCCGGCGGCGGAGCGCAGCGTCTTCCACAGCTGGTCGAACGAGCTGGTCATGCCCACCTCTGGCGAGGCGGCGGCCGCGGCGGCCGCCGGGCTCACCGGCTACCTCACCGAGCTGATCGACCGGAAACGCGGCGCCCCGGACGACACCCTGCTCAGCGATCTGGTCGCGGCGACCCGACCGCCCACGACCGACGACACCACGGAAGAGGCCACGGAAGACGCGACCGAGGACGCCAAGGAGGACGGAGCCGGCCTCAGCTACGAGGAACTCCTCGGCATGGCCTTCCTCATCCTCGTCGCCGGCCACGAGACCACGGTCAACCTGATCTCCGGAACGCTCCACAGCCTGCTCGCCCACCCGGACCAGCTCGACCTGCTGCGCGCCGACCCCGGACTGACCGGCGGTGCCGTCGAGGAGTCACTGCGCTACAACTCACCCGTCCACGCCTCCGTGATCCGCTTTGCGGCCGAGCCCCTGGACCTGGCGGGCACCCGGATCGCCGCCGGCGACGCGGTCCTGGTGTCGCTCGCCGCGGCCTCCCGGGACCCCCTGCACTTCCCGGACCCCGACCGCTTCGACATCAGGCGTCGCGCGCAGGGCCACCTCGGATTCGGCCATGGCCTGCACCACTGCCTCGGCGCCCCGCTGGCCCGCGTGGAGGCCGAGATCGCCGTGCGCCGGCTCCTGGCCCAACGCCCCGCGCTCGCCTTCGCCACCGACCCGGCCGCGCTCATCTGGCGAACCAGCGCTCTCATGCGCGGCCTGGCCGAACTTCCGCTGCGCCTGGGCTGAGGCGGCGCACAGGCCATCGAATGAGAAGAGGACGAGGCAAGGGCGAAGCGAGGGCGACGGCGACGGCGAGGAGACGGGGTCAGACGCGTACGTACTCGGGCAGCACCCTGGGCGGCCAGCAGCCGATGCTGAAGATGCCCATCGAGTAGGCCTTCGCGACGAGCGCGGTGCGGTTGGGCACCTTGAACTGCCGCAGGAGAATGCTGACGTGGTATTCGATCCCCTGGCGGCTCAGGAAGAGCTTGGCCGCCAGCCGCACGGTCGAATCGCCCGCGGCCACGCCTTCCAGCACCCGGGCGGTGAGGACCGTCAGCTTCCGCTGCCCCCTGACCGGATGCAGTGCCTCCTCCGCCTGCTCCGGAGCGGACTGCACCACGAGCATGCAGACCTCGCCGTCGCTGTCGTCGACCGGGAACGCGGCCAGCTTGCCGGCGATGGCCGTGTCCTCAAATCGCATGGCGAGGGACTGGCAGACGACCGGCGCGTGCTGCCGCTGCACCAGCCGTTCGAACTGGCTCAGCAGGCTGTCCCGGACGCTGAGGTGCAGAAGCTCCACGAAACTGCAGTCCCTGATGGTGTCGCGAGGGCGACCGCACTGCTCGCTGAAGACGTCGTTCACGGCACGCACGCGCAGCGCCGGGTCGAGAACCGCCAGGCCGATGCCCACCCTCTCGAACAGGGAGAGCACCACGTCGCCGTACTCCTCGCCGCTGATCTCCGTGCTCAGAAGCGAGGAGGACGACACGTGGGCCCCTGGACCGGGCACCTGCGGGTCGGTTGACCAGGGTATTCGTGCCACTGAGTTGGTTGCATACATATGCGACAAGCTCCCCGTGTGTCGAATCTTGTATCGCAAGCCGCAGCCGGGACGTGGGGCGCGGATCAACGCAGTAGCGCCCCCAACCGCGGCACTGGACCCCTGTACGCAGAAGCCCTACCCCGTCCCCGCACCCCCGAGTCTCACCTCCAGGGCTCGCAGGCGGGGCGCGCCGCAGGGCGTCGGCCCGGCACGGGCTCGTTCACCTGAACGAAGCACTCCTTGAGCGCCGCGCCGACGGTCATGTCGACTGGTGGGATGGGCGACACGCAGCGGGGGGAAGGAAAACTCGGGCCTGGGCACCGTGACCGCCGTCGTCGGGATCCTTCTCATAAGAGGCGGATTCCTGCCGGGACTGAGCGTCCTGGATTCTCCTCGGCAGATAATGTCCTGGGCGATCATCTTCGGCGCGGCACAGTACGTGGTGACGCATTTCATCGACCAACGCGCAGATTCGACCCTCATGAGGGCGGGAGACCAGTTCGGCATTGGTCCTGGTCCCCCGTGGAGAAGGGCTGATTCCGGTCCGGCTCAGGGCGTGCGGGGGCCGCGGAGGAGGGTGTCGGCGGTGAGGGCCAGGGCGAGTACGGAACCGGTGACGATGTAGCGCGACGCGGTGTCCAGGTCGAGAAGCGTGAGACCGCTGGAGATCGACGTGATGACGAGCACGCCGACGACCGCCGACCAGGCGTTGCCCCGTCCGCCGAACAGGCTCGTCCCGCCGATCACGGCGGCGGCGATGGCGGTGAGGTAGGTGTCCGCGCCACCGGTGCCCTGGTTGGCGGCCGCGAGCCGGCCCGCCGCGAGGACCCCGCCGAGCGCGGCCAGCGCCGAACAGGCGACGAAACAGGACACCGTCGTGCGCCGCACCGCCACTCCCACGAGGAGGGCCGAGCGGCGGTTGTCGCCGACCGCGCGCACCGACCTCCCCCACCGGGTGCGGCGCAGCAGCACGTCGATCACGACCACGAGGGAGAGGAAGAGAACCACGGGGTAGCCGATGCCACGGCCCGTCCCCAGGTAGGCGACGGTCGCGCTGAGCAGGGCGGCGAGCGCGGACGTGCGCAGCACCAGCCGGGTCAGGCTCACCCGGGGCAGGCCGGCCCGGACTCGCCGGGCGCGTTCCACGAGCTGGACGGCGGTCACCGCCGCGACCGCGGTGATCACCAGGGACCACGCCGCGAGCGGGGACAGGAAGCCCCGCTGGGCGAACCGGACCAGCCAGGATTCGAAGGGCAGGTTGATCGATCCCTGCGGGCCGAGCACCCACAGCTGCACGCCGGCGAGCACGAGCAGCCCGGCGAGGGTCAGCACGAAGCTGGGCAGTCCGAGCCGGGTGGCCGCGAAGCCGTAACAGAGCCCCACGAGGACGCCCACCGCGAGGGCGAGCAGGATGCCGAACCCGATCGGCCAGTCGTGCAGGACGGTCGTGACGGCCACGACGGCGGCCGCGAGTCCGCTGACCGAACCGACCGAGAGGTCGATCTGCCCGACGAGAAGCACGAGGACGACGCCGAGCGCGATCACGCCGGTGGGGGCGCTCTGCAGCGTCAGGTTGACGAGGTTCTCCGCGGACAGGAACGCCGGGTTGATGAGGCCGAAGACGGCCCAGATCAACGCGAGGGCGCCGAGGGCCGGGACCATGCCCAGCTCCCGGTCGGGGATGCGGCGCAGCAGGTTCGGCAGGGCCTCGCCGCTGTCGAAGGCGGCGACGTGCGTGCGCACCGGTGGGGGTGCGGAGGCTCGGGTCACTGGGGCGTCCCGCCGCCGGGCCAGCTCACTCCGGTCATGGCGGCGAGCAGATCCTCGTAGCCGACGTTGGCGGCGTCGAGCTCACCGCCCATGCGGCCGAGGCGCAGCACGACGAACCGGTCGGCGACGGCCTGTAGGTCGGCGGCCTGGTGGCTGATGACGACGACCGCGTGCCCCCGTTCGCGCAGCCGCTGGACGAGATTGAGCACCTCGGCGGTCTGCCGGATCCCGAGCGCGGCGGTCGGCTCGTCGAGGACGACGACCCTGGGTGAGCCCAGCAGAGCCCGCGCCACGGCGACGACCTGCTGCTGTCCGCCGGACAGGGCGCGCACCGGGAGCCGCACCGAGGGGACGGTCGTGGCGAGCTGCCCGAGCAGTTCCCAGGCCGTCCGCTCCATCGCGACCTCGTCGAGGAACCCGCCGCGCGTGGGTTCGTGCCCCAGGAAGAGGTTCTCGACCACGTCGAGGTTGTCGCAGAGGGCGAGGTCCTGGAAGACCGCGGCGATGCCGAGGCTCCGGGCGGTGGCGGGAGAGTCCAGCACCACGGGCGCACCGTCGAGCAGGATCTGACCGACGTCGGGACGGTACACCCCGGCGATCAGCCCGGCGAGCGTCGACTTCCCGGCTCCGTTGTCCCCGACGACGGCCAGGACCTCGTGCGCGTGGACGTCGAGGTCGACGCCGCTCAGGGCACGTACGCCACCGAAGTTCTTCGACACCCCGCGCAGCGAGAGCACGGGAGCGCGGCGCGGCGGGGAGGTGCTCAAGCTCACGACGTCTCCTCGCGCAGTCCCGTGCGGAGGCATGCCGCTCGGTAGGAGCGTGTACAGATCTCGTCCACCGTGTACACCCCTCCCGCGACGAGGACCCGCTCCACGTCGTTGACCCCCACCGCGCGGGGGGCCAGCAGCATGCTCGGGACCCCGTCGATCACCGCGGTGGTGCGGGGCGTTTCACCGCGCAGCACGCGCACGGCGAGCTCGGCGGCCGTGCGGGCCTGTTCGGTGGTCGCCTTGTAGACGGTCATGTACTGATCTCCGGAAATGATGCGCTGTGCCGCCGCCAGCTCGCCGTCCTGGCCGGTCACGGGCGGCACGGGGTCGAACCCCGCGGCCTTCATCGCGGCGATGGCGCCGCCGGCGATGCCGTCGTTTGCAGCGTAAACGCCGTCGACGCGGTCGCCGAACTCGGTCAGCTGGCTCTCGACCCAGTTGGTGGCCCGGTCCGGGCCCCAGTCGGGCGTCTCGTACTCGGCCAGCACGTCGATGTTCTCTCCCTCGAGCGCACGGTAGACCCCGGCGGTGAGCTCCGCCGCGTTGGGGTCGGTCGAGGAACCGTGGACGAGCAGGACGCCGGGCGGGCGTCCGTCCGGGCGGGGGCCGCGTTCCTCGATGGCCGCGAGCAGGGCGGTGCCCTGGAGGTAACCGATGAGCTCGCTGTCGAAGGAGACGTAGTACTCCACGTCGGCGTCCGCGATGAAGCGGTCGTAGGCGATCACGGGAACGCCATGGCGCTTCGCCTCCTGGACGATGCTCACGGCGGCCACCGTGTCCACGGCGTCGAGGACCAGGACGTCGGCGCCGCGGGCGAGCATCGACTCGGCTTGTTGCTGCTGCGTCGCGGCGTTCTGGTCGGCGTTCGCGTAGTACACCTCGCAGCCGGCACAGCGCTCGTCGACGACCCCGAGGAACGCGGGACGGTCCATGGTCTCGTAGCGGGCCGTTTCCACCTCGGGGAGCAGCAGCGCGATGGCGCCCTCGGGCGCGCCTCGGTCGGCGACGACCCGCAGCACCGCCGCCGTCAGTAGGAGCGCCACGGCACACAGGGCGGCCGTCCACGCCAGCACCCGGCGCCGGGTCCACGGGCCCGAGGGGTCGCTCATACGGTCACCCCCAACGCGCCGTCGATGCGGGCCGTGTCCAGGGCGACGGCCAGGGCACCACGGACCTCGGCCGCGGCGCCGAGCCCGGCGGCGACGACCCGGACGGGTCCCGCGGTGCTGGGCATGGTGCGCTGCTCGACGACGGTCCGCATCGGGGCGAGCAGGATCTCACCGGCCTCGGCCAGCTGGCCGCCGACCACGACGATCTCCGGATCGACCAGGTTGCAGAGGTTGGCGGCGGCCACGCCCAGATGCTGACCGGAGTCGGAGAGCACGCGACGGCAGCCGGCGTCGCCCTCGCTCGCGCGGGTGATGACATCCCGCAGGGTGAGGTTTCCGTGACTGGCGGCGAGCATGCCGAGGAGGGCGGGGGCCCCGACGAAGGTCTCCAGACAACCGCGATTGCCGCAGCGGCAGATGGGGCCGTTGGCGTCGACCGTCACATGGCCGATCTCCCCGGCGCCTCCGGCGCGGCCGTGCATGAGGTGGCCGCCCAGGATGAGCCCGCCGCCCACCCGGTGCGAGACCCGCAGGTACGCGACGGCGTCGTGACCGGCGGCCGCGCCGAAGCGCGCCTCGGCCAGGGCGCCGAGATTCGCGTCGTTGTCCACCGTCACCGGAACGCCCAGTTCCTCGCCGATCACCTCGGGCACCACCACCCCGTCCCAGCCCCTCAGCATGCCGACCGTGGTGATGCGGCCGGTGCGGCGGTCGACCGGGGCGGGGAGGCAGACGCCCACCGCGAGCAGTTCGTCGGGGCGCGCGTCGAGCGAATCGATCATCTCCATGACCAGCAGGACGGCGCGGCGCAGTCCGGCGTCGGCCCGGTGGTCGGGCGCCAGCGGCATCGACTGGTCGGTGAGCACCTGCATCGAGGCGTCGGCGAGGGCGACCCGCAACGAGCGGACGCCGAAGTGCACGCCCGCCACGAGCCCGAGGTTCCGGGCGAGGGTGACGCGCAGTGCTCGCCGTCCGCTGCGGGTGGAGGGCGAGGTGTGCAGGACGCCGGAGGCCGTGAGCTCCTTGACGATGTTGGAGACGGTCGCCGGGGACAGGCCGGTGACGCCGGCCAGCTCGATCTGCGTGAGGGAACCGCAGCGCTGAACGGCGCTCACGATGCGGGCTCGGTTGGCCTCACGCAGTGAAGTCTGTGAGCCCGGGGTCACCCGGTCAGCTCGCACAGCCGGAAGGATACCGCCTGCCGTGCGGCCCGGTCAGGATCGGGTTGCATATGCGGCCCAACTTCAAGGACCGCGTTCCATCCGTTATGAATTTACTTCTTGACTTCAAGGTTTGGATGGCCCTTGGATGACCTCCAGACGACGAGGGCGCATCACGGCGCCCCCTCGGTGGCGCGCCTCCCCACGCGCGCCGATCCCCGGCAGGTACGGCAACGAAGGCGTAGGGAACGCGTATGCGTGTCAATCGCAGAATCGGCGCGATGGTGGCGGGCGCCGCCATCACCGCCCTCACACTCTCGGCATGTAGCGGCAGTTCGAACGGCGGCAGCGCGCAGGGCGGCGACTCCGCCTCCGAGGTCGAGGTCTTCACCTGGTGGGCGGCCGGCTCGGAGAAGGCGGGCCTGGACGCGCTGGTGGGTGTCTTCGAGGAGCAGCACCCCGACACCGAGTTCGTCAACGGCGCCGTCGCGGGCGGCGCGGGCTCGGCCGCGAAGGACCTGCTGCAGTCCCGCCTCCAGGCCAACGATCCCCCGGACACCTTCCAGGCCCACGCCGGAATGGAGCTCCTGGACTACATCAACGCCGGTCAGCTCCAGGACGTGTCGCCGCTCTACGACCAGTTCAACCTGCGCGACGCCTTCCCGGCCGACCTGGTGGAGCTGCTGACGCACGAGGGGAAGATCTACTCGATCCCGTCGAACATCCACCGGGCGAACATGATGTGGTCCAACCCCACCGTGCTGGAGGAGAACGGGCTGGACCCGGAGAAGACCTACAGCTCGCTCGACGAGTGGTTCGCCGACCTGGACACCCTCCAGGACGCCGGCGTCACCCCCCTGTCCGTCGCCACCGCGTGGACCCAGGTGCACCTGCTGGAGACGATCCTGCTCGCCGACCTCGGCTCCGACGCCTACACCGGCCTGTGGGACGGCACCACGGACTGGGAGAGCGCCGACGTCACCGCGGCCCTTGAGGACTTCGAGCGGGCCATGAGCTACACCAACAGCGACCGCGACGGCCTGGACTGGCCCGAGGCCACCCAGATGGTCATCGACGGCAACGCCGCCTTCAACGTGATGGGCGACTGGGCGATCGCGGCGTTCGAGGAGCAGGACAAGGCCCTCGGCACCGACTTCAACGCCGTTCCGGTCCCGGGCACCGAGGGGGTCTTCGACTTCCTCGCCGACTCCTTCACCCTGCCGGTGGGCGCGCCCAACGGCGGCGGAGCGGAGGCCTGGCTGGAGACGGTCGGCTCGCTGGAGGGACAGACGGCGTTCAACGCGGCGAAGGGCTCCATCCCGGCCCGGACGGACGCCGACCCGGCCGACTTCTCCGAGTACCAGCAGTCGGCCATCGACTCGTTCGCCCAGGACACCATCGTCTCCTCCCTGGCGCACGGCGCCGCGACCCCGGTGGCCACGCTGAACGCGATCACGGACGCGACCAGCAAGTTCACCTCCGGAGCCTCCGACCTCTCGACGTTCCAGTCGGAGCTCGCCACCGCGGCGACCGCCGGCTGACACGCGACGACCAACCGGTGCGCCGTCGGCCGAGCCGACGGCGCACCGGGGCGCACCGGGAGACATCAATGACCAGAACCCTCAAACGGGTCGGGGCGCCGTTGCTGCTCCTGACCCCTTCGTTGCTCCTCGTCGGCGTGTTCGTCTACGGGCTCATCGCCGTGAACTTCCAGACGTCGACGACCGACATCCACACGGCGGCCCAGACCACGGGCCAGGAACCGTCGGGCACCGTGTGGTTCGACAACTACTTCGACCTGCTCGGCGACGAGGCGTTCCAGCACTCGCTGCGGAACCTGCTGCTGTACACCGCCCTCTTCCTGGTGGGCACCCTGCTCATAGGCTTCGGCTGGGCGTGGATGCTGGAAAGCCCGATCAGGGGCGAGAGCGTCTTCCGCTCGGTCTACCTGTTCCCGATGGCGGTGTCCTTCGTCGCCTCGGGTGTGGTGTGGCGGTGGCTGCTGAACTCCGGCCAGGGCGAGAGCGCCACCGGCCTGAACCGGTTGTTCCAGATGGTCGGTCTCGACTTTCTGCAGAACAACTGGTGGAACAACATCGATTACGGCATCACGGCGATCGCCATTCCGGCGATCTGGCAGCTCTCCGGCTACGTCATGGCGCTCTTCCTCGCCGGCTTCCGCGGCATACCGAACGAACTGCGCGAGGCCGCGCGGATGGACGGCACGACCACCTGGCAGCTCTACCGCCACGTGCTGTTCCCGCAGCTGTCGCCGATCGCGCTGTCCGCGCTGATCATCATCGGCCACATGTCGCTGAAGTCCTTCGACCTCATCATGTCCATCTCGAAGCCGGCGAACTACCAGACCAAGGTTCCCGCTGTCGACATGTACATGTTCAAGTCGAGCTTCGACTACGCCAACGCCGCCGCCGTCGGGTCGATCCTGCTGGTCCTCGTGGCTCTCGTGGTCGTGCCCTATCTCGTCCGCACGAATCGCAGGGAGAAGTGATGGCCACGCTCTCCACCCAGCAGGCCCCCCTGCGGACCCCCGCGGACCAGCCCACCGCGCCGGAACGCGCGCGGCGCCCGCGCGGTTTCTCTCTCGCCCGCACCCTGCGCTACGCGGCGCTGCTCCTCTTCCTCCTGATCGTCCTGATACCCGTCTACGTGCTGCTGGTGACGAGCTTCAAGGGCCCGGGGGACGCGTCGCCCGAGCGTGCCTGGAACCTGCCGACGAACTGGACGCTCGACAACTGGGAAACGGCCTGGGACGCACTCGCTCCGGCGATATGGCGCACCGTGCAGATGGTCGTGCCGTCGGCGATCATCGCCGCCGTGCTGGGCTCCGTGAACGGCTTCGTGCTCTCGCGCTGGTCGTTCCGCGGCGCGAACGTGGTGTTCACCCTGATCCTGTTCGGGATGTTCATCCCCTACCAGGCGGTCATCATCCCGCTGAACGAACTCGTCCTCGACCTCAGCCTGCCCAGCGGCGTGCCGACCCTGATCCTGCTCCATGTGGTGTTCGGCATCCCCATCACGACGCTGATCTTCCGCAACTACTACCAGACGGTCCCGCACGAACTCGTCGAGGCCGCGCGCGTCGACGGCGCCGGAATGCTGCGCACCTACCGGTCGGTCATCCTGCCGATCTCCGGACCGAGCTTCGTGGTCGTGCTGATCTGGCAGTTCACCTCGGCGTGGAACGACTTCCTGTTCGCGGTGTTCTTCTCCTCGAGCCAGAACGGCCCGGTGACGCTCGCGCTGAACAACCTCGCCAACGGCGCCCTGTTGCAGAACTACGGGGTCTCGATGGCGGGCGCGCTCTTCGCGTCGCTGCCGACCCTGCTGGTGTACATCGTCCTCGGCAGGTACTTCATCGGAGGACTCATGTCGGGATCCGTCAAGAGCTAGGTGCTTGCCCCCGTCTCCCCCGGTCTCCCCCGACGCCCTCCGGCGTCGGGGGGACGGCCGGGCTCGGGTCAGGAGGCCAGTGCGGTCCGCGGCAGCAGCGCCGGGTCCTGACGCAGGATCCGCTCGTGCAGCTCGCGCAGCGCGGGGCCAGGGTCCGACCCGATCCGCTCCGCGATCCGCCTCCGGGCGTCCTCGTACGCCAGCAGCGCGTCCGAGGACCGCCCGCTGCGGTACAGCGCCAGCATCAGCAGCCACACCAGCCGCTCACGCAACGGGTGCGCCGCCACCTCGCGGACCAGCTGGTGCACGCACTCCGCATACCGCCCCAGCTCCAGGTCGGCCTCCAGCCGCGCCTCCTGCACCATCAGTCGCTTCTCGGCGTACCGGCGCCGTTCCGCCGCCAGGTACGGCCCGGCCAACCCCTCGGCGAACTCCCCGCGCCATATCGTCTCCGCGCGCTCGGCCAGCCGGCCGGCCTCACGCAGGTCTCCGGCGTCCCGTCGGGTCAAGGCCTCCAGCAACAGCGCGCGCCGCTCCGCCAGATCGTCGATCCGGGCCCCGGTGAGCCGGTACCCGCTGCCCGTCCAGACCAGCTCGGGCAGCCCGGCCCGGTCACCCGCCGCGGCGAACGCGCGCCGCAGGCCCGAGACGTACTTCTGCACCAGATTGCGCACCTGGGCCGGCGGCTCCTCCCCCCATACGGCCTCCACCAGGCCCGCATAGGACATCGGCCGTCCGTCCTGCATCAGCAACACCGCGAGCACGGCCAACTGCCGCGGTGGCCCGAGCGGCACCTCCGCTCCGGACCGCAAAGCCCGCAGCGGCCCGCACAGTTCGAAACGCAGTGCCTCCGACATACGTCGAGCCTAGCCGCCGGCCCCGCGTTCACCGCGTTCACCGCGTTCACCGCGTTCCAGTGGATCTTCCAGCGGATGGTCAGTGTGCTTCGGCAGCGTGGGCCACCACACACCTTCGGCAGAAAGCACGGTCATGAGTCACCAGGAGGAGACGGACGAGAAGGGGACGCAACCGGAGGCGCCCAGGGAGCCGGACCCGCTTCCGGCTCCCGGCGGGAAGGGCCCGCTGACCCGGCTCGGGCAGGTCGCGGTGCGGCGCAGCACGACGGTGCTCCTGGCCGCCCTCGCCCTCCTGCTGCTCCTGGGCGGCTACGGCGCGGGCGCCCAGGACGATCTGGACCTGGCCCGCTGGGACTCCCCCGGCACCGAGTCCGTCCGCGTCCAGGACATCCTGCGGGAGGAGTACGGCACCGGTAACCCCAACCTCGCGCTGCTGGTCACCGCCGCCGACGGCGACGTCGACAGCTCCCGCACCGCCGCCGCCGGGACCGCCCTCGCCGCCGAACTGGCCGACCACCCCATGGTCACGGACGTCATCTCGTACTGGGACGGCGGCAGCACCGCGCTGCGCGGCGCGGACGGAGACCGCGCCCTGGTCCTGGCGCGGCTGGAGGGCAGCGCCACGGACACCCGCCGCGAACTGGAAACGCTCTCGCCGGAGCTGACTCGCACCACCTCCGACCTCACCGTCTCCGTCGGCGGCCAGGAGGAGATCTCGCGGCAGGTCAGCGAACAGGCCGCGGCCGACTTCCTGCGCGCCGAGGCCCTCATCCTGCCCGCCGTTCTGCTCCTGCTGATCCTCGTCTACCGGCGCACCGTGGCCGCCCTCCTCACCGTCGGCGTCGGCCTGTTCTCGGTTCTCGGCACCCTCGCCGGGCTCCGCCTGATCGCCCAGTTCACGCCGGTCTCCGCGTTCGCCGCCAACCTCGCCCTGGTGCTGGGTCTCGGCCTGGGCATCGACTACTGCCTCTTCCTCGTCAACCGCTTCCGCGAGGAGCACGCCGCCGGGCGGTCCCGCGAGGGCGCCGTGACCGCGGCCGTCGCCGCCGCCGGCCGCACGATCGTGTTCAGCGGCCTGACCGTCGCCGTCTCCCTGGCCACCCTGCTGGTCTTCCCGTTCTTCTTCCTCAGCTCCTTCGCCTACGCCGGCGTCCTCGTCGTGCTCACGGCCGTCGCCGGATCCGTCGTCGTCCTGCCCGCCGCCCTCGCCCGCTGGGGCCACCGGGTCGTCCGCCCCCGACCCGCCACCCGCGGCGCCACCTTCTGGGACCGCACCGCCCGGTCGGTGATGCGCCGCCCGCTGATCACCGGCCTCGCCGCCCTGACCGTGCTGCTGCTGGCCGCCTCGCCGGTGCTCGGGCTGCGCTTCGGGCTGCCCGACCAGCGCACCCTGCCGGCGGACGCCTCCAGCCGGATCGCGGCGGAGACGGTGCGCAACCATTTCGAGGCCGAGGCCACCGACAGCTTGTTCGTCGTCTCCGAGCCCGGTGCCGCCGTCGCCGCGTCGGAAGCCGCCGCCTACGCCGCGGAGCTCTCCCGCGTGCCGGGCGTCTTCCATGTGATCTCCCCGGCCGGCACCCACCGCGACGGGCGGCTGGCCGAACCGTCCACCGCCGACGCGGCCGCGATGACCGCCGCCGACGGCGGAGCCCGTATCACCGTCGTGCCCACCCAGGAGGCCATGGCGGGAGACGTGCCGGACCTGGTCGCCGACATCCGCGGCGTCGCCGCGCCCTACCCCGCCCTGGTCGGCGGCTACCCGGCCGAGACCACGGACTTCCGCAGCACGCTCCTGCACCGCGTGCCCATCGCGGCCGGTCTGATCCTGCTGGCCACCGGCGTCCTGCTGTTCCTGCTCACCGGCAGTGTCCTCCTGCCGCTCAAGGCCACGGTCCTCAACCTCCTCAGCCTCGGGGTCATGTTCGGGGCCCTGGTGTGGATCTTCCAGGACGGCCACCTCTCCGGATTCCTGGGCTTCACCCCCACCGGCTCCATCGAACCCAGCATCCCGATGCTGATGTTCTGCGTCACCTACGGTCTCTCGATGGACTACGAGGTGTTCCTGCTCTCCCGCATCAAGGAGGAGCACGACCGCACCGGCGACACGGAGGCGGCGGTGGTGGCCGGCATCCGCCGCACCGCCCCGCTCATCACGGCCGCCGCCGGCATCCTCGTTCTCACCTTCGCCACGTACGCCACCAGCGGCGTCGTCTTCCTCAAGGAACTCGGCGTCGGCACCGCGCTGGTCGTTCTGGCCGACGCCACGCTCATCCGGATGGTGCTGCTCCCCGCCACCATGCGCCTGGCGGGCCGCGCCAACTGGTGGGCTCCGGCCGGGCTGCGGCGCCTGCACGCCCGGTTCGGCCTGAACGAGGAGGGCGGGCGCGGGGCGTCACAGTGCCAGCCGGGCCCGTTCCCGAGCCACCCGGACGGCGACGGAGAGGGTCTCGAGGTCGTACGCGCCTTGGTGACGGCGCCCGTTGACGAAGAACGTCGGGGTCCCTGACACGCCGCTGAGGTCCGCCGACTCCACATCCTCGGCCACCCGCGCGGCCCAGGTCCGGTCCCGCAGCTCCCGGCGGAACCGTTCGACGTCGAGACCGAGCCGCTCCGCGTACTCCTGGAGGTCCCGCACCCGCAGCGCGCCCTGGTGGTCGAGCAGCAGGTCGTGCATCCCCCAGAACGCGCCCTGCTCGGCCGCGGCGACGGCGGCCTCGGCGGCGAGTTGGGCGTTCGGGTGGACGTCGTTGAGCGGCAGATGCCGCCAGACGTAGCGCAGGTCGCCGACCTCCGCGAGCAGTTGGCGCACCGCCGGCTCCGCCTGCCCGCAGTAGGGGCATTCGAAGTCCCCGTACTCGACCAGCGTCACCGGGGCGTCCGCCGGGCCGCGCACGTGGTCGCGGTCGCCGTCCACCGGCGCCGCCAGGTCCACGATGGCCTCCGCGGTGCCCAGCAGCGCCCGGACCTTTCGCGCCCGCGGCAGCGCCCGGATCAGCCGGGTCACGGCGAAGGAGGTGAGGGCGGAGCCGACGACCGCGCTGAGGATGCCGATCTTCGCCTCCTCCAGCCGGTCGCCGCCCAGAGCCAGGGTCGCGATGAGCAGCGACACGGTGAAGCCGACGCCGGCCATGCTGCCCGAGGCGAGGATCGAGCCCCACCCGACCGGCGGACGCAGCCGGCCCCGGCTGACCTTCGTGGTCAGCCAGGCCGCGCCCAGGATGCCGACGGGCTTGCCCAGCACGAAGCCGCCCAGGATGCCCAGCGTGACCGGCGAGGTGAACGCCCGCGCCAACTGCGCGCCGTGGAGCTCGACACCGGCGTTGGCCAGGGCGAAAAGCGGCACGATCAGATAGCTGGACCACGGGTGGAACGTCCGGAGCAACCGGTCGTTCGGGGAGAGCGCCGACGCCATGCCGAGCCGGACGGAGCGCTCGTACTCCGGCGTCGGCTGCTCACGGAACAGTCGGAACAGGTCGCTGGCGCGCTCCAGATCCACGCGCGTGGCCGGGTACGCGTAGGTGAGCATCCCCATCGCCAGGCCGACCACGATCGGGTCGACGCCGGAGGCGTGCAGCGCCACCCACACGGCCGTGCCCAGCACTCCGTACACCACGCCCCGGCGCACGCCGGCGGCGCGCGTGAGCAGCACCACGGCGAAGATGCCGAGCCCTGTCAGCAGCGCCGGAACGTCGATGTCCTCGCTGTAGACGACGGTGATCACGCCGAGCGCCACGAAGTCGTCGACCACGGTCACGGTGAGCAGGAACGTCCGCAGCGCCGCCGGGAACCGGGACCCCAGCAGCGCGATCATGCCCAGCGCGAACGCCGTGTCCGTGGACATCGCGGCGCCCCAGCCGGACGCGGTGGACTCGCCCGCGTTGACCAGCAGGTAGATCGCCACCGGGCAGAGCATCCCCCCCAGCCCGGCCGCGAGCAGCGGCACCCCCCGCCGCCGTTCGCGCAGTTCGCCCATGTCGAACTCGCGGCGGGTCTCCAGGCCGACGACGAAGAAGAACAGCGTCATCAGCCCGCTGTTCACCCACGTGCGCAGGTCCAGGTCCACGCTCGCGGTGCCGACGTCGACGGACACGTCCGTGCGCCAGAAATCCGCGTAGGAGGCCGGGCCGACGTTGGACCAGACGACCGCGGCGAGCGTCGCGGCCAGCAGGACGGCGGCACCGCCGGTCTCGGTCTTCAGGAAGAGCCGCAGCGGGGACGGCGTCTCCTGGTCGTACGCGGTCTGCCCGGCGAGAGGTCGGGAATGCCCCGGTTCGGTCACCCGGCAATTCTGCCCGCCGGCGGCCGGAAGACCGGTCATCCGCCCCGCGTGGCCCTGAGCGGGTCCCCGCGTCAGCAACGCTCGTGGTCAATCCAGCTGGTCCGCCGTGGCCAGGCCGGTGGCCCAGGCCCAGCCGGCGATGCCGACGCGATTGCGGGCGTCGAGCTTGCGGGCGATGTTGGCGATGTGGTTCTTGGCGGTGCCCGCGCTGATGAACAGCGTGGCGCCGATCTCCGCATTGTCGTAGCCCCGCGCCACCAGGCCCGCGACCTCCCGTTGCCGTTCCGTCAGCGGCTCGACGGGCGGTGCCGGCGCCCCTTCGGCGGCGAGGTGGCGCAGCAGCCGGACGGTGACCTGCGGGCTGATCAGGGTGTCGCCCGACATGGCCGCGCGCACCGCCTCGATCAGCAGTCCAGGTGCCGAGCGTTTCAGCACGAACCCGCACGCGCCATTGCGCAGCGCCGCGTACACGTACGCGGCGAGGTCGAACGTGGTGACCACCACGACGCGCGGCCCGCCGGGGCCGGCCAGCCGCGACGTCAGTTCCAGCCCGTCCAGCTCCGGCATCCGGACATCGGCCAGCACCACGTCGGGCCGCCAGTTTTGAGCGCGAGCATGTCAACTCTGGAATGCCGAGATACGTGCCGGCCGGAAAGAACAAGATCTTCCACCCCTTCCAATTCTGGTTGCGATTGCGGAACCTCGTCCAAGACCGAACAGCGCCCGACAGTTGATCAGGAGTGAGTTACACACCATGAGCAGTGCGCACGCTGCCCGACCCGACTGGTATGTGGACGACCGCTGCACGAATTGCGACGCCGCCAGGCAACTGGCGCCGGGCCTTGTCGGCGAAGTCGGTGGACGCTCGGAGATTCTCCGTCAGCCGAGCAACGAAGCGGAGGAGCGCCAGCTGCACGCCGCCGCGTTTGCCTGCCACACCCGTTCCATTCGCCGGAATTCCGGCAGGCTGGACCCGGCACGGGATCCGTTTCCCTTGTCCCTCGACGACACCGTCTCTCTCTGCGGACACAACTCCCCGGACACCGCAGCGGCCAACTCCTATCTGGTGCGGCGACCTTCCGGGCGTCTGCTGATGATCGACACGCCGCGGTGGAGTGATCAGCTCGCCGCTCGGTACGAGAAACTCGGTCCCGTCAGCGACGTCCTTCTCACCCATCGCGACCATGCGGCGCACGGCCGCCGCTATGCCGACCGCTTCGGGGCCCGGCTGTGGATCCACGAAGGCGATCTCCAGGCCGCTCCCGATGCCGACCATGTGCTGCGCGGCACCGATACCGTCGAGATCGTCGACGGCGTGCTCGCCCATCCGTTCCCCGGCCATACCAAGGGGAGCGTGCTCTATGTCGCCGACGAGCGGTACTGCTTCACCGGAGACAGCTTCTACTGGTCACGAACGACAGAGGACATCGAGGTGGCGGAGAGTGTCACCTGGTACTCCATCGAAGAGCTGGCAGCCTCGTTGACCCGCACGGCCGACCGACTCGCCTTCGAATGGCTGCTGCCCGGTCACGGCGACCGAAAGCACCTGTCCAAGGCGCGGATGGCGCATCGCATGAAGGCGTTGGCGGAGCGAGCCCGCGCAATGCGGCCTCGCCCGATCGACTTCGCCGGGATGCGCTGGTGACCCCGCGCCCGAGTCAAACCCGGTACATCGTTGCGCTCATGGCGCTGCCGGTGTTGTCGAACGCGTTCATTCCGGCGGTATCCGCGCCCTCCAGCCAGAAGTTGACATCGCAGCTCCCGCACCCGTTCTGTCCGCTCAGGGACACCGAACGCCCGCCGTCACCGACACCCGTCAACTCGAAATCGTAGGAGCACCCGAGGATGTCTCCCGTGAAGCGGCTGCCGTCATAGCTGATCATGTCGGAGCTCGCGTCCCACGTGCCCACAATGTCGTCGCTGACCTGCCCGTTCAGTCCGTCGTCGGGCTCCCCGCCTCCGCCTCCGCCCCCGCCTCCGCCGTCTCCGCCGCTGTCTCCCCCCGAGGAGCCGTCCGACGAGCCGCCGGAGGAGCCGTCCGACGAGCCACCCGACGAACCACCCGACGAACCATCGGACGAGCCACCGGACGAGCCGTCCGAGGTGCCGCCCGACGAACCACCGGAGGAGCCGCCGGACGACGATCCGCCGTCGGAGGACTGTCCGGACGTGTCACCTCCGTCCGTGTCCGAATCGCCGGAGGAGTCGTCGCTCGGGCTGCCGGACGGATCCCCGTTCGGGCGATCCGACTCGCCGCCGTCCGAGCCCTCGGCCGTACGTCCGGGCGAGTCGTCGGCGGAGCCGTCATCTGCCGAGCCCTCGGACTCCGTGGGCGTCGCGCCGGCCTCGGCGTCCCGGTCGGTGCCACCGCCCCGCAGGGCAGCGGTCACCAACAGCACCATCACCACCATCGCCGCCACCCCGAACGCCACGAGCACGGCGTCGGGTCGGCGGCCCGCAGCGGTCCTGCGCCGGGACCGCGCCGGCGGCGGCGTGTCGGCCGCATGGTCCCGCACCGGCTCTTCGATGACACGCAGCTGCATCGTGTCCGAGCTGATGCCGGAGGGCGCCTCGCCGGAGGACGCCTCACCGGGCGGTGCCGGCGGTGGCGTGTCGGCCGCCTCGTTCCGCACCGGCTCGCCGATGGGACGCAGCTGCACCGTGTCATACGTGATGCCCGAGGACGCCTCGCCGGAGGACGCCTCACCGGGCGGCGCGGGCGGTGGCGTGTCGGCCGCCTGCGCCCGTTCCGGTTCTTCGATGGCAAGCAGCTGCACCGTGTCTCGAAGCAGCTGATCGGTCAGTGCCGGGGGGAGCCACGGTCCGCTGGTGCAGTGGGCGAGCGCCGCCGTGGCGATCGCTGCGGGTGTCGGACGTTCCCCAGGCTCCTTGGCCAGACAGGCGACCGCCAGGTCCCGCAGTGGGCCGGCGAGACCGCGGAGGTTGGGCGGTTCGTTGATGACGCGGTACATGAGCGAGTGACCCGAGCCGTCCGCGGTGTCGAACGGTCCCGCGCCGGTGGCGGCGTAGACCAGCGTCGCGCCCAGGCTGAAGACGTCGCTGGCGGCGTCCAGCCGTTCCCCTCTGACCTGCTCGGGGGACATGTAGCCGGGCGAGCCGACCACCGCTCCGGTTCTGGTGAGGACGCTGGCGTCGACGGCGCGGGCGATGCCGAAGTCGATGACGCGGGGACCGTCCACCGTGGCCAGCACGTTCGACGGCTTGAGGTCGCGGTGCACCAGCCCGCTGTCGTGGATGGCCGTCAGCGCGTTGGCCAGCCCTTCGGCCAACCGCCACAGCGTGGGCTCCGGCAGGGCGCCGAACTGGGTCACGATGTCGTACAGCGGCGGGCCGGCGATGTATCCCGTGGCGACCCACGGGATGGCCCCCTCGGTATCGGAGTCGAGCACGGGAGCGGTCCACTCCCCGCCCACCCGCTGTGCGGCGGCGATCTCCCGTTGGAAGCGATGCCTGAAGTCCGGATCCAACGCGAACTGCGGATGGACGAGCTTCACGGCCACGATGCGGCCCTGTGCCGAACGCCCGAGGAAGACCTTCCCCATGCCTCCGGCGCCCAGCATCCGCAACAGCCGATACTGCCCCAGCGTCCGCGGATCGTCCGGCTCCAGTGGTTTCAACGTGGCCCCCGCCTCATCGTCGGTCAGTTCGAATCCATTGCAGGTTGCTGATGATTATCACGGGCCGCGGTGCGAGTTCGAACCGGAGCCGACTAGCGTCCGGTTCGCGCATTACGCGCCAGTAGCCCACCCGGCCGGCCCACCCGCGCGGAGACGGAGCGGGGGGATCCAGCCGCTATCCGGAATCCAGTCGTGCCCGCACCTCGGCCGCGTGGGGCAGGCCGAGGGCTTCGTAGTGTTCGAGGGCCTGGCGCCAGTGGTCGCGGGCCGGGTCGTGCTCGCCGAGGCCGGCGTGCACCTCGGCGATACCCGCGTGCGCGTGGGCCTTTTCCTCACCGTGGCCGTTCGCCGCCGCGGCCAGGGCCTCGCCGTGCAGGCTCAGCGCCTCGGCCGGGTGGCCGGCGGCGGTGTGGGTGGTCGCCAGCGCGTTGAGCGCCGTGGCGATCTTCTTCGTGTCGCCCACGGCGCGGGTGAGTTCCACGGCCTCCTCGATCAGGAGCAACGCCTGCCCGATGTCGCCCGCCTTCCGGCGAAGGGCGCCGAGCACCCGCAGACAGAGCGATTCGATCACGCGGAATCCCGTCTCGCGGGCCAGGGCCAGGCCCCGGTCGGCGTGATCGAGCGCCTGATCGTCGCGTCCCGTGAACAGGAACAGCTCGGCCAGATGGGCGAGCGCATAGGACTCGTTGGGCCTGTCGCCGTTCTCCCCGAAGAGGCCGAGGGCACCTTCCAGATGGCGGATGGCCTCCTCGTACCGGCCGAGGGTTCGCAGGTTCTCCGACAGATTGACCATGATCGCGCAGTGGAACTGCCAGCCTCCGAACCGGCTCAGCGCCAGAGCCTGCTGGAGGTGGCGTGTGGAGAGCGACAGTTCGCCCCTCCGGAAGCAGTGGACGCCGAGATTGTTGAGCGTGGCGGCCTGGAGCAACTGCTCTCCGGCCTCCTCGTAGATGCTCAGCGCCCGTTCGAGATGATCGGTCGCGGCCTGGTCATCGAGGCGCACACCACTCATGAGGCCGCCGAGTACGCGTCGCGCGTTCGCCTCCGCCAGCGAGTCGCCGACCACGTGGGCCGCCCGGAGCGCCCGCGAGTACAGGGTGATCGCCTCGTCGTAGGGTCCGCCGATCTTCACGTAGCGCCACAGCGTCTCCGACAGAAGGATGACGAAGGTCGGTTCGCCGTGGCCCGTGGCCTCCAGCAGGTTGGCCCATTCGACGCCCAGCCAGCGCCAGGCGTGGTCGTAGCCCGTGAACGGAGGCGCCTCGCCCGCCCAGGTCGGCACCTTGGGCCGGCGCGGAAACTCGTGGGGCGCGATGTGGTCCATCGCGACCGAGGCGGTGAACAGGTAGTAGCCGCGCAGCCGGGCCAGCGCCTCATCTCGCCCGTCGGCGCTGTCCGTGCGTGCGGCCAACTCAGCGGCGTAGGCGCGCAGCAGATCGTGCGACTGGTACCGGCCCCCGGCGCCCTGGTCGACCAGATGCGCCCGCAGCAGCACCTGCAAGGCCCGCCGAGTCTGGTGCAGCCCGTCACCCGTCAGGGCCGCGACCGCGTAGGCGTCCGTGTCGTGCCCGGGGTGCACGCCCAGCAGTCGGAACACCCGCGCCGCGACCGGGTCCAGTTTCTGGTAGGACCAGGAGAACACCGCGCGTACCGCCGTATGGGGGTCACCCCCGGCGTCCAGCACATCCAGCGTCGCCTGCTGGTCGGCGAGTTCGCCGCCCAGGTCGGCCACGCAGCGCCCGGGCTGGGCCCTGATGCACTCGGCGGCGATCCGCAACGCCAGGGGCAGCCGGGAGCACCGCTCGATCAACGCGTCCGCCGCCTCGGGTTCGCCCTCCAACCGCCCAGCGAGCAGTCTGTGGAGCAGGTGACGAGCTTCCACGAGGGTGAGCCGATCCAGGACGATGCGGCGGGCGCCCTCGCGCACCACCAGTCCGGCCAGCGCGTCGCGGCTGGTCACCAGCGCGAAGCACGTTTCGCTGCCCGGCAGCAGCGGCCGCACCTGATCCGCGCTGTGGGCGTTGTCCAGCATCACGAGCATCCGCCGCCCGTGCACCAACGTCCGGAAACGTGCCGCCCGCTCCGCCAGATCCTGCGGCATCGCCGCCGCGTCCAGCCCCAACGCCCGCAGGAAGCCCGCCAGCGCGTCCTCCGGAGCCACCGGCCGGTCTGGCCCGTAACCCCGCAGGTCCACATACAGCTGACCGTCGGGGAAACGCTCCCGCACCCGATGCGCCCACCGCACCGCCAGCGCCGTCTTCCCCACCCCCGCCGTCCCGGACACCGCCGTGATCACCGTTGGTCCGGTGCCCGCACCGCTGACCGACAGGAGGTCCTCCAGTTCCGCCAGTTCCTCCTCCCGCCCGACGAACCCCGTAACGTCCCCCGGCAACTGCGCCGGCACCGCCGACTGCGACCGGCCCTCTCCGCCGACCTCCACCGGCTCACCGCTCAGGATCCGCCGCTCCAACTCCCGCAACTCCGGCCCCGGCTCCAGGCCCAGCTCCTCGACGAGTCGCTGTCGTGCCACCCGAGCGGCCGCCAGCGCCTCGTCCCGCCGCCCCGACCGGTACAGCGCGACCATCAGCAGCCCTTGAAGCCGCTCGCGCAACGGGTGGTCCCGCACCAGAGCGGACAGCTCCCCGATGACGGACTCGCTCAGCCCACACGCCACTTCGGCCTGGTACAGCGTCTCGTAGGCGGCCAGCCGGCGTTCGGTCAGGCGGTTCGCCCAGTCGGTCACCACCCGGACGTCCACGTCCGCGAGCGGGGCCCAGGGGGTCCGCCACAACCCCAGCGCCAGGCGCAGCACCTCGGCCGCCCGCTCCGGATCCCCGTCCGCGAGTTGCTCCCCCTCGGCCACCAGCGTTTCGAAGCGTTCCGCGTCCATCTCCCCCGGCAGCACCCGCAGCCGGTACCCGTCCTGGCCGAAGGACAGCCGATCCTTCTCCCCCAGCGTCGTCCGCAGCCGGTGCACATGGAGATGCAACCGACTCACGGCCAGCTCATCCGACTGGTCCCCCCACAGCGCGTCCGTCAGCACATCCACCGGCACCACCTGGTTGGCCCGCGCCAGCAACACGCCCAACAGCACCTGCCGCAGGCGCCCGGACACCGCCTCGACCGCTCCGTCCCGCCGGATAGCCAGCGGGCCCAGCGCCAGAATCTCCACGTTTCTCCCTGGTCCAGGGCGGCGTGAGGCCGGCGACCCGCCGGCCGTGCTCGGCTCTCATCCTTACGTGCAATGGAGCACGGCAGGAGGAGAACCGACCATTCATCTGTCCGGTATACCGAACGCAGTTCGCCAGGCCGGAGGCTCGTGCTAATCTGCGCTTGTCGTGTACACGCTATGAGGATCGGGACGTCGTCGTAGCGGTAGTGGCCAGTCGGCGCCGTCGCCGTTGGGGTCAGCAGTGCGCGCAGTTCCGCCAAACCCGCCGCAGGTACCAGGGTCTGGCGACATCTGTGGCGCGCGCCTCGCCGGGCAGACACCGCGGCGTGCCGGCTGTACCCGGCTGCGCCCACCCATTTCTCGCAGTTCTCTCAGTTCTCTCAGTTCTTCGTCTCGGCCTCTCAGCACTCTTGCCCACCAGCAGAAAAGGAGGCACCGCGATGACGCATCGTCGACCGTTAGTCCAACTGGTCTCGGCGGCGGCAGTCCTGGTTCTCAGCGTCGGACTCGCCGCCACGGAGGGCTCGGCCTCGGCCCAGCAGTCCGGGTACGCCGCGGGCACCGCCAGGACTGAATCGTCAGAACCGTCGGCAACCGCGCCGGACGCCCAGCCCGGCACCCCGCTGGCGAACCCCATCGTCACCGACATCTACACCGCCGACCCCGCCACGCTCGTCGTCGACGGCACCGCATACCTCTTCACCGGACGCGACGAAGCAGCGTCCGGCCAGCAGGCGTTCGTCATGGACGAATGGCATGCCTTCTCCTCGCAGTCCCCCTCGAACAACCCGGACGACTGGGAGCACCACGGAGCGGTGCTCTCGCTCGACACCTTCGCGTGGGCCGGCGCGAACGCCTGGGCCTCCGAGGTGGTGGAGGGTCCCGACGGCCGGTTCTACTGGTTCGTCTCGGTCGACGGGCACACCGACAACGGGTGGATGAACATCGGCGTCGCTGTCGCCGACAACCCGCTCGGCCCGTACCGGGACGCCATCGGCGGCCCGCTGATCTCGGACTCCACCCCCAACTCCTCCGGGCTGAACATCGACCCGACGGTGTTCATCGACGACGACGGCGCGATCTACCTGTACTGGGGCTCGTACTGGGAGCCCAGAGCGGTGCGGCTGCAGGACAGCATGACCGCGCTGGACGGCGCGGTCTTCGAACCAGCGGGCCTGACGGGCTTCTGGGAGGCGCCCTGGCTGTTCGAGCGCAACGGCGTGTACTACATGGCCTATGCCGCCAACTCCGGCGCCGACTGCGTCAACGACGGGGCCTACGCCTGCATCAGGTACGCGACCGCCAGCAGTCCGGCGGGCCCCTGGACGCATCGGGGAGTCGTGCTGGGCCAGGTGAGTTCGACGACGAACCATCCGGCGATCATGGAGTTCGGCGACCAGTGGTACATGGTCTACCACACCGCCGACGCTCCCGGCGGCGGGAACTTCCGCCGCTCCGTGGCGGTCGACGAGTTGTTCTTCAACCCCGACGGCACCATGCAGAAGGTCGTCCAGACCCCCTGACCGATGGCAGCCCCGATCCACCTCAGGGCTGTTGCCCCCACCTCGGAACGGAAAGGTAACCCCATGTCACAAAGACCGGGAAAGCCCGGCATTCGGGCCCGGTGGCGACGCGGCCTCGCGCTCGCCGCCGCGTTCGCCACGGCTCTCGTGCTCGCGGGCTCGACAGGATCGGCCAGCGCGGCACCGGACACGCAGGTCCAGGCAGCGAAGCAGACGCGGATCCCACGATTCATCACCGACGCGGGCGCCGAGACCGGGAACGTCGCCGAATCGGAGCACTTCGCCGTCCGCTGGGGTGACGCGGTCGACGCCGTCGCCTGGGGACGGCAGAACCGCGGCATCGACAACTACCCGCAGTGGGTCGCGGACCATATGGACGACATCTACGACTACTACGTGAACGAGGTCGGGTTCGTCGATCCCGCCGACCACCCGGTCGGATCCCAGTACAAGATCAATGTCTACCTGTGCGGGACCTGGTCGGGCGGCTTCCTGCCTCCGGCCAACTGGGCCGGCCCCGACGACATCGGGCTGGGCCACATATGCCTGCCCTACGACAAGATCTGGGACGAGTGGGTCGAGTCGCACGAGTTCAACCACGTCCTGCAGAACTACGCCGTCGACATCAACATCCAGAACGGCAACGGCGGCGGTTGGGGCGCCGGCAACCCCGTGGCCGGGCCGGTCTGGGAGGCCCACGCCAACTACATGGCCCGCCTGAAGCGCCCTGAGGTGGTCGTCGGATCCGGCTACTACGTCGACCGCCAGCAGTACCGGTGGCTGGCCCAGGAGACCTACTACGGCGACTGGCTGATGTTCAACACCATCCGGGACATCTACGGGGCGGAGGCGGTCGACCGGCTCTGGTACGAGGCCAGACAGGGCGAGCACCCGATCGACACCATCAAGCGAGTCCTCGCCCTCGACCATCAGGATTTCGCCGACCTGATCGCCGAGTACACGTCCCGGCAGGTCGTCTACGACTTCACCGACGGCGAGGAGATCCGCAGCGACCTGTGGCGCAGCGGGAACTACCGCCCCCTGCACACCGATCCGCTGCAGAGCCTGGGCGGCGGCCAGTACCGGATCGGTAACAGCGACGCCCCGCACCAGTACGGGCACAACGTCATCCAGTTGAACCCGAGCAGCAGCCAGGTGTCCGTCTCGCTGCAAGGGCAGTCCAACCTCTCCGGCGCCGACTGGCGGTTCCGGCTGGCGGCGGTGTCGCCCGACTTCTCCGTCCGGTACAGCGACACCTTCGCTCCTGGCCAGACGGCGAACTTCAGTCTCCAGAGCGGCGAGACGCACATGATGCTCGTCGTCGCGGCCACCCCCTCGCAGCACCGCAACTACACGATGTGGGAGGTCGGGGTCGGGGACCCGTTCCCGTACCAGCTCTCGATCCAGGGCGCCACTCCGGCGTAGGAAACGGAGGTGCGCTCAGCGCACGTCGGCCCGCCGCCCATCAGGCGACGGGCCGACCCGCCCTGTCAGTCCCGCGTTCGGCGCCGTGGCGCGGCAGGAGCAGCATCGCGGCGAGTCCACCGGCGATGACGACGGCGCCACCGACGAGCAGTGCGCTGGTCATACCGGCGCCGAAGGCGTCCCGGGCCGCCGCGGCGAGGTCGTCGCCGGTCCGGCCACCGCGTTCGTCGGCGACGCGCAGGGCGGCGGCGAGCGAGTCGCGGGCGGCGGTCTGGGGGGCGGCGCCGATCTCGGTGCGATAGACGGTGTTGAAGACGCTTCCGAGCACGGCGATGCCCAGTACGCCCCCGAGTTCGCGCGTCAGGTCGTTCACCGCCGAGGCGATGCCCTGTTTGGCGGGCGGAAGGGCCGCGACGATGGCGTCGGTGGCCGGGGTGGCGGCGAAGTCGATGCCCGCGCCGAGCAGCGCGGCGCTGGCCAGGACCGGCCAGTACGTCGTTCCGTCGGCGAGCAGCGACATCAGGCCCAGGCCGCCCGCGATCACGGCCATGCCGGGTCCCATGACCATCGCTCTCCTCATCGCCTCCTTCCACGCCCCGGCACCGTCGGGGAGCCGACGGACCTAGCCGTCGGTGAGGGCGAGGAAACGGGCGACGGCGGTCCGTGCCTGGCGCTGGATGGTCTCCGTGCCGGGCGGGTCCTCGCCCAGCAGCACCCGGATCTGAAGGTCACGGACCACCAGGCCGTAGAGGAGTTGGAACGCCTCTTCCGGGTCGTCGACGTGCACGCGGCCGTCGTCGGCCAGCCGGCGAAGGTATGCCGCGACCAGCGGCCCGGTGGTGTGCCGGCCGTGGCGCAGCAGGAGGTCCGCCAGCTCCGGCGAGGTCATGGCCGCCCGGTTGAGCGCGACGGAGACGTCGCCAACGAGCAGCGTCAGCAGGTTCTGGGCGATCGTGGTGAGGGTGGCGCGGGGGTCCGCCGGCCGGTCGAGTGCTCTCGCGACGGACTCGTTGACCTGCTCCGCCTGTCGCTCGATCAACGCCGCGAGCATCCCCTGACGGCTGCCGAACCACGTGTACAGGCTCTCCTTGGAGGAGCCGGCGCGGGTCGCCACCGCCTGCATCGTCAGGCCCGTGACGCCGCGTTCGAGGAGTTCGGCGAGCGCGGCGTCCAGCGCCGCCTGGCGCCTTGCTGCCTGCTCGCCCGAACGGGGGCGGCCCCGGCGACTGCGGTTGTCTGCCGTCACGAACACCTCCATATGCCTGACTAAATCCGAACTCCTGGGTACGATTAAAAGCGAACCCATCAGTTCGATTCTAGCCGCACCACGGAGGCAGCCATGGCACCGCCCCTCTCCCCCTCAACGCCCGTCTCAACGCCCCTGTCACCGCCGAACCTCACCACCCGACGCCTCCGCGGCTGGACGCTGGTACCGGCCGCGTTGGCCATGGGGCTCATCGCCGGCTTCTTCTACGCCTACGCCTGTTCGGTCATGATCGGGCTGGCGCGCGTCGACGACCGCACGTTCATCACCAGCATGCAGTGGATCAACGCCACGGTGCGCAACCAGTGGTTCGCGCCCAGCTTCTTCGGCGCGCTCCTCCTGACCGCCCTCGCCGTCCTCCTGCACCTCAGGCGCGGCGAGCGGCCGGTGCTGCCGTGGGCCGCCGCCGCGTTCGTCCTGTACGCCGTGGCCTTCGGCATCACCATGGGCGTCAACGTGCCCCTCAACGAAGACCTGGCCGCGGCCGGCGATCCCGTCGGCCTCGGCGACGCCGCCGCGGTCCGCGCCGCCTTCGAGGACCGCTGGGTCGCCTGGAACACCACCCGCGCAGTCGCCTCGACCGCCGCGTTCGGCTGCCTGCTGCGGGCCCTGGTCCTGCACGGCCGGGCGTCGGCGCCCCTGCCGTTGGCACGAAAGCGATGATGGGGCCATGGCCTTGTCGACGGAGTTGACGGAGTTGTTGGGCGTGCGGCACCCGATCGTGCTGGCACCGATGGGCGGTTCGGCCGGGGGCGCACTGGCCGCGGCCGTCTCCCGAGCGGGCGGCCTCGGACTGCTGGGCGGTGGGTACGGGGAGCGGGCGTGGCTGGAGCGCGAGTTGGCGATCGTCACGGAAGGCACCGAAGCACCGTGGGGTGTCGGTTTTCTGACCTGGGCGATCGATGCCGGCGCGGTGGAACAGGCGCTGGAGTGCAACCCCGCGGCGGTGATGTTGTCCTTCGGCGACCCGAGCCCGTTCGTCGACCGGATCCGCCGGTCGGACGCGGTTCTGATCGTTCAGGTCACCGATCTGGACGAGGCCAGGCGGGCCGTGGACGTGGGCGCCGATGTCATCGTGGCGCAGGGGACCGAAAGCGGTGGGCACGGCGCCAGGCGCGGACGGTCCACGTTTCCCTTCGTGCCGCTCGTGGTGGATCTCGCGGCGCCGGTGCCGGTGCTGGCGGCCGGCGGGATCGCCGACGGCCGCGGGGTGGCCGCGGCCCTGGCCCTGGGTGCTGCCGGAGCGCTCATCGGCACCCGCTTCCAGGCCACCGTCGAGGCCCTGGTCGACCCCTCGATCAGCAGGGCGATCGTCGAGGGGCGCGGGCAGGACACCGAGCGCAACGGCGTGTTGGACATCGCCCGCGGCGCGAGCTGGCCGACGGAGAAGTACACCGCCCGTACGCTCGGCCACCCCTATCTCGACCGATGGCGCGGCCGGGAGGCCGAGTTGGCCGGCGACGCCCAGGCCCGTCGGGACTACCAGGACGACGTGGCACGGGAGGCGATTCCGCCCCTGCCGGTCTGGGCGGGCGAGGCCGTGGACCTCATCACCGATCTGCCCGCCGCGGCCGACCTCGTCACCACCCTGGCCGCCCAGGCCGAGGACGCGTTGACCTGGGCCGGAAGGCTCCGGCCGAACGACCCGCCACGAGCCCAGGGCTGATGCCGCCCGGTCCGTCCCGGGGCTCGACGGGCGCGGTCAGCGCAGCCGGTCCTTGGCCTTGTAGTAGGCGCCGGCGAACGGCACCGGGACCTTGGGGAAGCCGAGGCCACGCAGCGGGTTGGCCTCCGGGTGGCCGTCCATCACCTCGGCCATCGCCCGGCCCATGAACGTGGCCATCTGGACGCCGTGGCCGCAGTAACCCATGGCGTAGTAGAGGCCGTTCGCCTCGCCCACATGGGGGATGCGGTCGTAGGAGAAGCCCACGTTGCCGCCCCAGACGTGTCGATACGGACGTCGGTGAGCTGGTGGAAGATCTCGGCCAGATCGCGCTGGGTGGCCCGCATCGCCTCGAAGTGCTGTGGCTGGTAGGCGAGGCCGAGACGTCCTGCGCGGTGGACGTCGCAGTCGGTGCGCTCCTTCAGCGTCAGCTCCTCCACGACGTCCACCGCCTCGCGGAAGGCGTTGTACAGCTCGCGGGCACGCTGCTGTCCGTAGCGTTTGCGGCCCTCGCCGACGCCGATGGTGATGCACGCCCTGGTAGCGCTTCGTCCCAGCCTCGTCCTCCGGCCGGTCCTGAGGCCGCGAACGTGGCGCTGACGAGGGGCAGCCGCTACCATCGCCGCGATGACTACTCATTCCGGTAATGGAATGGGGGTCCCGTCCGCGCAAGGTGAGTGCTGATGCTCACCCATCTCGCGAACGGGGAATCCCCTACCTCCTTCTGGCCGCGCGTGCGCGAGTTCGCCGTGCCGCCCTCCATGATCGAGACCGCGACCGCCCGTCGCCGTGCCGGTGACTGGGCCGGCGCCTGTGCCGCCGCGGCCGTTGATGTCGATCTGACCCTGCGCTCCGTGGCGAACCGGCACGGCCGCGAACTGGCGGCCCGAGTCCGGGCCGATCTCCGGCGCTTGGCGCCAGATCTGCTGCGGTGGCATCTGCCGAGAATCGCCCCGGACGGACTGCTGCGGCCGGGACTCACGCTCAGCCTGGCCCGGTACGACGGCACGGGGCGCGACCGGGCACGTCCGGTGCACCTCGTGGTCCGAACGCCGCCCGCCTGGGCGGACGCCGGGCAGCGGATCAGCCTCGCCGTATGGGACGGAAGCCGCGCCGCAACCGGTGCGAGCCGCCCACCGCATCCCCGTCCCCACCGGCGCTACCGCCTCGACCTGCACCGCCATCTCTGGGACGCGGACAGGAGTGGGGAGTTGCGGGCCCGGTGCGGGGCTGGACCGGTGGAGCCCTTCGACCCTGAGGCGTGGGGGATCCCGCCGGGGCTTGGCTGCGCCGCCGACCGGTGGGCCGCCGAGGCGGGGATCCTGCTCCGCGCCGAAGGGCGGTTCGCCGGACGCGTCGTCGTGCGGCTCGCGGCGGGGCGCCGACTCGTGCTCGACGTGGTGAGCGCGGCGACGGTCCCGCGGATCGCGGCCGTCTCCACGAAAGGCGCCGCCTCGACCGCGCTGCCCGTGCTGCCCGACGCGGCGACTTGGGTGCTGCCCGACCTCGACCTGCTGCGCCGCGGTGCGATCGAGGCCGACCGGCTGCACCCGCTGGTCGCCGCCGCCCTCGTGCCCGGACACGTCCCGGATGCCGCGTCCCCCCGACCCGATCCGGCGGGCGGCCCCCGCCTCGTGGAATGCCGCGGCGCCCTGCACCGGCTCTGTCTGGTCGACGGGGTGCTCACCCCGCTGGACCACGACCCGGGCGAGCTCCGGCGCGAGGAACTGCTGGCCGCGCTGACCGGAACGCCGATGCCCTGCCTGCGGGTCATCGACGAGGCGCACCGCCGTCCGGACTGCCTCCCCGACGTCCGCGAACGGCTCCACCACGGCGACATCGCCGGCGCCCTGGCCGTCGTGGAAGGGCTGTTGGGGCCCGGGACGCTGCTGCGCCACGGTGCCCTGCGGGACGAGTTGGAGGAGGCCGCGCGGCGGCGCGTCGCGTACGGACTGTTCCGGGCCGGGCTGGCCGGACCCGCGCCGGGCCCGGTGCCCGGACCCGCGCCCGGCCGATCGCGCAGGGAACGACACGGCCACCGCCATCGTCGCGCCCACCCGCGCAACGCGCTCACGCACTGAGTCGCGCCAGCTCTCCCTCCGGTTTCTCTCCGGTTTCTCTCCTACGACTTCTCGGGTGATCCCTTATGTCTTCCTCTGCCCCTGCCCCTGCCCCTGCCCCTGACTCCCCACTCGATATCGCTGACGGCCTGTTGGCCCTGCTGCGCGAGACCACCACGGAACCGCGCCCCGACCCCCAGCTTGAGGCCCTGACCCTGACCGTGGCCGCCGACCTGCCCGTCCTGCTGTGGGGCGAGCCCGGAATCGGCAAGACCGCGGCCCTGACCCAACTCGCCGAGGCGCTCGACCTGCCACTGACCACGGTGATCGCGAGCGTGCACGAGCCCTCCGACTTCTCGGGGCTGCCCGTCGTGGGAGACGACCCCGCCGAACGGGGCGTCCCGATGGCCCCGCCGGACTGGGCGGTGCGGCTGGTGCGCGCCGGGCGCGGGCTGCTTTTCCTCGACGAACTGTCCACGGCACCCCCAGCCGTGCAGGCCGCCCTGCTCCGTCTGGTGCTCGAACGGCGGATCGGCGCGCTGCGGCTGCCGCCCGGCGTGCGGATCGTGGCCGCCGCCAACCCGCGGTCCTCCGCGGCCGACGGCTGGGAACTGAACCCGCCGCTGGCCAACCGGTTCATCCATCTCCAGTGGACCTACGACCACGAGGTCGTGGTGCGCGGCCTCGGCGGGACCTGGCCCCGGGCCACGCTGCCCCGACTCGATCCGGAGAAGGTGCCAGGGGCCGTGGACGTCGCCCGCCGCGCGGTGTGCGGCCTGCTCGCCGCTCGGCCCACGCTCGTGCACCGGCTGCCAGGGGACGAGGTCCGGCGGGGCGGCGCCTGGCCCTCGCCCCGTAGCTGGGAGACGACCCTGCGGCTGATCGCCTTCGCGACCGCGTCCGACTCCTCCCGGGACGTCCTGTCCGCGCTGGTCAGAGGTGCCGTCGGGGATGGCCCGGGGCTGGAACTGCTGGCGTATCTGGACCGGCTGGACCTTCCGGACGCCGAGGATGTGCTCGCCGACCCGGAGGGCGCCGTACTGCCCGAGCGCGGTGACCTGCGCCAGGCCGTGCTCGACGCCGTGGTGGCCGCGGTTCGCGCGCGGCCGGAGAAGGCTCGCTGGGACGCGGCATGGGCTCTGCTGGGCCGGGCGCTGAAGACGGGGGCCCCCGATCTGGTGGTCGTCCCCGCGACCACCCTCGCCTCGCTGCGCCAGGAGGACTGGGACGTCCCGGAGTCCATAGAACGCCTCGCCGGAGTCGTGTCCCTCTCCCGGCGGGCGGACGAGGCGGCGGCGCGGACCGCGGTCCCGGCGAGGTCGGGCCGATGACGACGGGACGGAACGGCACGGCGGCGACGTGCGAGGCGTACGAGGCGTCGCCCCCGCCCCTCGACCGCGACAAGCTCTTCTCCGCCCGGCTGCACGCCGCCCGGGTCCGGCCCTACCTCGCGACGGCGCTCTTCGCCCTGCACGTCGTGGAGTCGCGGCACGTCCCGACGATGGCCGTCGACCGGCACTGGCGGTGCTACGTCTCACCGGCGTTCGTCGACCGAATGCCCGTCGAGGAACTGGCCGGGGTCTGGGTGCACGAGGTGTCCCACCTCCTGCGCGACCACCACGGGCGCGGCGACCGGGTCGCCAGGGAACGCGGGCTGGCCGGCCCTGGCGAACGGTTGCGCATGAACATCGCCGCCGATCTGGAGATCAACGACGACGTGTACGGCGACGGCCTGGCCTGGCCCGAGGGCGCCGTGTGGCCCGGCACGTTGCGGTTGCCGGAAGGGCTGCTGATGGAGGACTACCTTCGCCTCTTCACGCTCGGGCCGCGCACCCAGGACTTCGCCTGGCTGGACTGCGGAAGCGGCTCCGACGGACTGGGGCGAGAGTGGGACCTGGGCCCGGACGGCGCGCACGGCCTGAGCGCACAGGAGCGGGACGCCGTCCGGTTCCGGGTGGCCCAGGGCATCGCCGGCCGTCCGGGCGACGCCCCGCAGGGCTGGCGGCGGTGGGCGGAGGAGGCGTTCCATCCGCCGCAGCCCTGGCGACAGTTGCTGGGAGCGGCGATCCGCTCGGCGGTCTCCGGGGCCGGCGCGGGCGAGGACTACTCCTACGGCCGCCCGTCGCGACGTTCGGCCGGGATGCCCGGCGTCGTCCTGCCGAGCCTGCGGCGCCGGCCGCCTCGTGTCTGCGTGGTCATCGACACCTCCGGGTCGGTCAGCGACGCCGAACTCGGCAGCGCGCTCCTCGAAGTCGCCGCGATCTCCCGTGCCGTGGGCGGCCGGCGCGACCTGGTCACCGTTCTGTCGTGCGACGCGGCCGCCGGGGCCGTGCACCCGCTGTGCCGCGCCGAGGGCATCCCTCTGGTGGGCGGCGGGGGCACGGACCTGCGAACCGGCTTCACCAAGGCGCTGCGGGCCCGCCCCGCCCCCGACGTCGTGGTCGCCCTGACCGATGGACAGACCCCGTGGCCCAGCGCCCAGCCGGCCTGCCGGACGGTGGTCGGGCTCTTCCCCCGCCGGAACGTCTCGCGCTGGCGCGAGAACGACCCCGCCTACGTTCCGGACCGGCCGCCCGCGTGGGCGCGGGTGGTGGAGATCGGGACGCAGGCGGAGGGCCGGTGAACGCTCCTGCCGGCCGTGGTCAGCCGGCGGCGGTCAGCCAGCGGGTCAGCCGATCGAGGTCAGCGCGGCCCGCAGGTCCGGCAACGGCCCGATGTGCTGGTCGGCCGTGTCCGCTCCCTGCGGTTGGCCGGTCTCCACCAGGAGGTCACGGATCTGCTCCGCCGTCCACGGCTGCTGTCCTGTGGACATGACGTAGGACTGGACCGCCGTCACCGCCGCGGTGACGATCGGGCCCGCGCCCGACGTGCCGCCGAACGAATCGGTATAGCTGATGCCATGGTCGCCCTCGACGCAGTAGAGCGTGCAGTATCCCGTGGTGACGATGTCGCCACCCCAGCCCTGCAGGTCGAACCGCGGGCCGTGGTTCGAGAAGCCGAGGCGCTCGCGGGTGGTGCTGTCTCCGGCGCCGACGAGTATCGATCCTGAGCTGTTCTCGGCGCGGAACCACGGCTCCCCGTCCCTGGTGTAGGCGGGATGGTCGGTGCTGTTGAAACCGTTCCCACCGGTCGCCACGACCGTGACGCCCAGACCGGTCAGGGTCTGGATCGCCTCGTGCACCGGGGCGTTCCACTCCAGCGGCGAATAGCAGGTGCCGGGGGTGGCGGGGCAGTCCGCGTCCGGGATCACCTGTTCGCCCTGCTGCTCCAGCAGCACCACGTCACCGGGCTCGAGGAACAGCTCGCCGTCGTCGCCCTCCAGGGAGGCGAGGAAGGCCAGCGCCGGCCCGGGGCGCCACGACGTGTCGCCGGTCGGCAACGCCTCGACCGGTGAGATGCCGTAGATCTCGGCGTCGGGGACTCCGCCGGTCACGCCGTAGCCGTTGTCCACGGCGGAGAGCTCGCCGAAGACCGCCGTGCCGTGCTCGTCACCGACCGTGTCGTCGCGGACGAACCGGCCCTGGCCGATGTCGGTCGACCAGTCGAGCTGGAGATCCTCGTGGAAGGGATTCCAGTTGTACTCGAGGTCGACGATCTTGACTCCGTCGCCCCGCGCGCCCGGGGTGCCGCGCGAGAAGTCCGCGTCGATCCCGTTCATGGCGGCCGGACCGAAATAGCGCTGCAACGCCGTGAAGTCCGGGGTGGCGACGGACTGCCCGTCGGCCACGGGCGAGCCCGCGACCGCGGCACCGCTCGTCTCCGCGCCGGTGAACGCGGGCGGCGGGGCGGGCTCCGGGGCCGGTTCGGCGAACTCGACCTCCGGCAGCGCGCGGAGCTCGGCCACGACCTCGTCGACGTCGGTGCCCGCCGGAAGGATCAACGTGTACCAGGAGCCCAGGTCCGGCACCGGTTCACCACCGAGAGGCCGCGATCCCTGGCCGGCGTCACGCAGCCTGCCCACGGCGTCGTCGTTCAGGAACGGCGTGAAGGCCCGGGCGTCATGGTGGGCCATCAGTTCCTGGACGTGCGGAAGGGCTTGTCCGTCGGCGCGGCGCAGGGCCGTGCCGGAACCCCGGACGCTCAGCGTCTCGTCGAACTTGACCTCGACGAGCACGTCATCGGTGGTCAGCCCGGAGCCGAGGTCCTGCGCCCGGTCGCCGACCGCGCCGGTCGGGCCGGCCGCATCCGCACTCGAACCCACGGCACCGGTAAGGGCGACCGCCGCCATCGTGGCGACCGCGACCCGCAAGACGAGGTGTCGACCCATCATGTGCTCTCCTCTCAGACGTGCTCTCCTCTCATAGGCCGACGCAGTCGCCCGATGCGTTGCCGACGATGTCATTGGCGGCCTCGAAATCGTGGGCCGGCGCGCTGTTACCGGTGCAGCTCAACTGGCCGGCGAAGGTGTTACCAGCCAGCACCGGGCCGTAGTCCTGGCGGAACTCGCTGAACCGCTCGGCCCACTCGTTCGGCGGCACCTGCGCGTTGTCCGTGAGGCTGACGGAACCCACGAACGTGGTGCCGGCCGCCGTGATCCCACTCGTCGTTTCCGACATCTGGACGCGACCGCCGACCGTCGAGCCGAAGAGCTGGATCTCGTCGGCGCCCTCGGCCACGAGACGTCCCGCGAGCGAACTGTCCCGCACCACCAGCGACGCCCCTGAGCGGACCGTCACGTCGCCGCTCACCCGCGCGTTCTCCAGGCACATGACGCCGTCCGTGACCAGGATGTCGCCACTGCGCGCCCCGGTGACGGTGCTGGTGCATTCCAGCGACTCGCCGGGCAGGACCGTGGCCTGGTACTCCTCGGCGTCGCCGATGTTGCCGGACGGGTCGATGGCCCGGTGCTCCACCGCGTGCGTCCCGTACCCGGGAACGAAGGGTCCGTTCGGGTCGTCAGGGCCGTAGTCCTGTTCGAACGCCGCCTTGGACAACCCACCCGTGCCGAGGTTGCCGTAGACCAACGCCTTCACCTCGGTGCCCGCTTGGCGGAACCGGAACGGCGACTCGGTCATCGACTCCTCAGGGAAGCCGAAGTAGTTGTACCAGCCGTCCCCGTCCAGCCGGAACTCACCGACGACGTAGGGCTCGCCCTCGTAGCCGGTCCGATCGTCCTGCGGCTCCAGCCACATGTCCCAGCCCTCGAAATAGACGGGATGCTCGACATCTCCGTCGTCCAGCGTGGTCAGCGGCTCCGACAGGGTCCTCGCAGCCGTCGGTAGGACGTTGTCGACCGTCCAGCTGACCGTGTCCGACGCGCTGCCCTGGTCGCTGTCCGGGGCGGTGGGGTCGGTCACCGTGGCCATGAGCTCATGCGTCCCCTCCCCCACGTCCAGCGCCCCGAGGTCCAGGTTCCGGTCCGTGCCCGGCGTGTCGACCTCTTCTCCGTCCAGCCGCCATTCAACGTCCAGCACCCGGTCTCCGGGGTGCGCTGTCACGGCGTAGACGACCTCGTCCGCCGCGACGGGCTGGTCGTTGGGAGTCCAGGACGTGAACTCGGTGGGTGTCGAGGCGTCGGGCTCTGCCGTCTGGGAGATGCTCTGGGAGCCGACCGTCCACTCCCTGGTCTGAACGAAGCGGGGCCCGTTGTAGCCGGAGTCGGTCGCGCTGCTGCCCGTGGACGGGTTGCGGACCCAGTCGATGCCGTCAGGACCGACCGGGTCTCGTACCTCGGCGTGGACGACGGTTCCGGGTTCGAGGTCCAGCTCCGCCAGATCGAGGTAACGATTCTCCTCCGGCTCCACCACTTCGCCGTCCGGGCCTCCGATCCGCCATTCCACGTCGATCTCATGGAACCTCGGCTGCATGGTCTCGACCCACAGGACCCCGTCCCGCGGCACCTCGCCCTCGGGCGTGTTCCGGAGGTTCATCTCTCCCTCCAGCCGCTGGCCCGCGAGCCGGCCGGTCATGTGCTCCCGGCCGATCTGGTCGTAGTAGAAGCCGATCCATCTCATCATCGAATGCGCACTGGGTCGCCAGACGTTCGAACCGCTGTAGACGCCGCTCTCGTAGCCGTCGGCGTCCGCTGCGCTGATGATGCCGCCCGACTCACTTTCCTCGCCGAGCCAGCGCCACCATTTGGCCTCGTTCTCGGTCATCTCCTCGGAGGACATCTGCGTGTGATGGAACGAGTCCGGCTCGCTGTCCTCGTGCGGCGGCCCGGGCTCGGGCCGGCTCGAGTACGGGTACTCGTCCTGCATGGTGCCGAGTGAGTGCCCGAGTTCGTGCATCGAGATGAGCGGGCCCTGCGGGCTTCCGCCCGACGTCGTCGCGTCGAAACCGCCGATCCCGCCGTAGGTGGACGTGTTGAAGATCGCCAGCGTCTGGAGATTGTCGGCGTCGGCCGGGATGCCGATCTCCGGGGCGACGTAGTCCTCCAGATACATCGTCCGCTGCTCGTCGCCGGTGGGCGTGCCCTCCGGGAGCGCGGTTCCGGGACCACCTGGTCCGTCGTCGCCGACGGCGTTGTTGTAGATCGTGCCGCGAGCGAGCGGGTCGACGCATCCGTCGTCGTAGATCAGCCGCAGCGGCGTGAGCTTGTCCGGGTCGGGACCGCCCTCCTCGTCGGGGTCGCAGCGCACGCCCGACTCGCCGGAGACGATCTCCAGCAGGTAGACGTTGACGTAGTGCCGGTAGGTCCGGAACGGCTCGACCGACCACTGGACGGCCTGGTTCCGGTCGACGTCCTCGCGGCATTTCGCCATCTCGTCGTGTTGGTAGCCGTCGCACATGATGATCAGGTTGAGCCGCTCCTCGGCGGGACCGGTCTCCTGGAGCGTGACCAGACGAGCCGACCCCACCTCCGGCCACTCCGGCGGCCCTTCCTGTGCCTGTCCCGTCGCCGGCAATGCCAACAACCACCCAGCGGCAGCAACCATCGCGCTAAGTGCCGCGACCACTCGCCTCACCCGAGCCCACCTCCGAGGTGTGTCTGACCTCATGCGCCAGTCGGGGCCTCTCATACCCCAACTACCGGCTGGAGTCCCGGGGGATCGTCCCTGAGTCAACGTCGGGTGACAACCCCCTTCACACCGTCATCGACGCGTCTGGCCAGCGGACCAGGCTGTGGTTCGCCTCGGATCGCCGGACGAGACCCCTCCCCTCCGAAGCGGGTACAACCAAGGAAGGCCGTTGAGACGAGCAGACGGCGGGGAGGAGTTGGGCATGGCGGCGGAGGACATCGACGATGTCGTGGACGGACTTGCCGGGATCGTGCAGGAGGCCAGCCGAACGGGTGACCGGGTCGGGTACTTCGCGGCCCTGTACCGACAGGTGACCGTCGAAGTCCGCGCGGCCATTCGCGGCGGACTGTTCGACGACGGTCCCCGCATGGACCGGTTCGACACGCTGTTCGGCAACCGCTACTTCGACGCGTACGACGCCTGGCGGCGCGACCAGGGCGGACCGCGTTGCTGGCGCGAGGCATTCGGGCTGCTCCACGACGCCGACGCCATCATCGTCCAGCACCTGATGCTCGGCGTGAACGCACATATCAACCTCGACCTGGCGATCGCCGCCGCGCAGACCAGCCCGGGTGCGACAATTCATGAGTTACGCCGCGACTTCCTGCTGATCAACGACATCCTGGCCCGAGTGGTGCTGGCGGTACAGAGTTCGGTCGGCGACGTGTCACCCTTCCTGTCGCTGCTGGACCAGGTCGGTGGCCGCACCGACGAGCGGATCCTGGACTTCAACATCCGTCAGTCTCGCGAGGAGGCCTGGCACAACGCCGTCGTGCTCGCCGGCCAGAACGAATCGGAGCAGGAGGGCACCATCGAGCGGCTCGACGTCCGGGCCGCCGTGCTCGCACGTTTGATAGCGCGCCCCGGCGGCCTCGTCCGGCCGGCCCTGCAGCTGATCCGGAGCAGCGAGAGCGACGATGTGCCGGCCGTCATCACTCATCTGGACCGCGCCATGGAGCAACCCTCCGCCCGGCAGGGGCGGGGCGAGGTCGGGGATGCCGTCAACCGATGACGCCGCGCCGGAGGGCGTGGCCGCCGAAGCCGCTTCGGCTTTCGGAGCCCTGATTCAGCTCGCGCCACCACGCGGTGAGGTCGTTCTCCGTCATCGACGCCCAGTGCGGGGCGTGTTGGAGCTGGGCCCGGCCGAAGCGGCGGGCGACGGCGACCAGGGCCGTCCCGACGGGGGTGCGGGCCGCGCCGTACGTCGCCACCGCCTCGTCCAGGGTGGCGCTGAACTGCCAGGCGGACTCCAGGGCGCTGGCGTCCTGCAGCGCCTTGACGGCACCGCTGCCGATGTGGGGTCGAGCGACCGTGGCGGCGTCACCGACGAGGAGGAGGCGGCCGGCGGCGTAGCGCGGTACGGACAGGTCGTGGATGGGCTGGACGAACGTGGACTCGGCGGGCGTGTCCAGCAGGATCGCCGCCCACCGGGGCGGGAAGTGCTCGGCGACGAGGCCGCGGAGGAAGGCGGTCAGTTCACCCGTCTCCCGGTCCGGCGGCTGGTCGGCGGGTGGCGTGGCGTAGAGCACCCAGTTGAGGCGGGCGCCCCCGCCAGAGGCGGGGATGAGGTAGAGGATGCACTGGCCGCCCGGAAAGACCACCATATGAGCGTCCGCGCCGCTCGCGCCGGCGGGCAACGCCTCGCTGGTGCCGCGCCACCCGACGTAGCCGGCGTACTCGGGCGCGAGCCCCGGGAACATCGCCTCACGGACGATCGAGCGGTAGCCGTCGGCGCCGATGACGGCATCGAAGCGCTCTCGACGGCCGTCGTCGAGGAGTACGGCCACTCCCCCCTCGTCGGGCTCCGGTTCGATGCCCGTCACGGCCACGCTGGTGCGGTAGTCCACGTCCGCCGGGACACGGCGGCGCAGCCCGTTCCAGAGCGAACCCCAGTCGTAGGAGCGGAAGGGGAACGGCTGGGCGCCGATGGTCCGCCCCAGACCGGCGGCCCCGGCGTCAGCGCCGTCCCGCACCGTCCACACCCGCCGCGACAGCTGCACCCACGGGGTGTCCGCGTCCACATATCCGGCGGCCGCCAGCTCCGCATACCGGTCGTTCTGTAGCGCCAGGCCAACGCCGCGGTCGCGGAGCGCACCGCCGCTGCGCTCGAAGACGGTGACCTGGACGGCCCCGCCGCGCCACAGCGCCTGTGCCGCCGCACAGCCCGCGATGCTCCCGCCCACCACGGCAACGGCCCCTCCGCGCATGCCCCGCTCCCTTCTCCCCTGAATCTTCTCCCCTGGATCCGCAGCCAGCGCACCTGCACGGCTGCGCTCATGGATCGCGCCCTGCCCGCGCAGAGTTGACGTCAGTGGCCCATGCCGAGGCCGCCGTCGATCGGGATCACGGCGCCGGTGAGGTACGCCGCGTCCGGGCCGGCGAGGAAGGTCACCACCCCGGCGACCTCGTCCGCGTCCGCACTCCTGCCGAGTGGCACCGCCGCGAGGATCGCGGCCCTGCGTTCCTCCGAGAGCCCCGTGGCCATGTCGGTGTCGACCAGCCCCGGTGCCACCACGTTGGCGGTGATCCCCCACGAGCCGAGCTCACGCGCGAGCGACCTGGCGAGCCCGACGAGAGCCGCCTTGGAGGCGGCGTAGTTCGCCTGGCCGGGCGACCCGTACATGCCCACGACGGAGGAGACGAAGATCATTCGCCCCTGACGCATTTTCATCATGCCGCGGACGGCACGCTTCGCGACCCGATAGGCGCCCGTCAGGTTGGTATCGACCACGTCCGTGAACGCTTCCTCCTTCAGGAGGGCGAGCAGTTGGTCCGAGGTGATACCGGCATTGGCGACGAGCACCTCGACCGGACCCTGCTCCTGCTCCACGACCCGGAACGCGGCCTCCACCGAGGCCGCGTTCCGTACGTCGCACCGCACCACGGACAGGTCCTCGACGGGTGTGCCCGACCGCGAGGTCACCGTGACGCTGTCGCCGCCGAGCGCGAGCCGCCGCGCGATCGCCAACCCGATTCCGCGGTTGCCTCCTGTGACCAGTACCGAACGCCTCACGTTCCGATCCTCCTGTCGTTCTTGTTCGTCAGCTGCCATCTCGTGCTCCTCAGTGGGCGACCGGGCCGCGCGGCGCGCGTGCCGTGGCCGCGACAGGCAGGGCCGCCCACCCGGATATCGTGTGCGAGTGCAGCCGCACTCCTGGTCCGACCGGGACGAGGTCGGTGTAGCGGCTGAACAACTCGGCGAAGAACAGCTTCAGGGTTTCCCGGACGACGGAGTGCCCCACGCAGTAGTGCGGTCCGACGCCGAAAGCCAGATGGTTGTTCGGCCGTCGCCGGACATCGAAGGTGAACGGGTCCGGGAAGACACTCTCGTCGTGATTGGCGGAAGCCAGCCAGACCACGACCGCGTCGCCGGCCCTGACGTGCTGTCCCCGCAGTTCCACGTCCCGGACGGCGTACCGCATGAAATGTGTGTTGGGAGTGGACCAGCGCAGAGCCTCCTCCACCCCGCTCGCGAGCAGGGACGGATCGGCGGCCCACTGGTCCAGTGTCGCCGTTCCCATCAGATCGTTCAGCGTGCTCACCGGGACCTGAGATATCGTCACGCTCCCGCCGAGCAGCAGGCTGTAGCAGTTCGACACCACCTCGCCCTGGTCGAGCGGACGACCGTCCCACACCGTTCCGATGAGCAGGCTGACCAGGTCGTCGCCGGGTCGGGCACGTCGGTGACGCACAAGGTCGTGGAAATAGGGGAACAGCTCGCGGTGGGTTGCCTCGAGCACGGATTCGCCCGCACCCGCACGCCCGAAGCGCGGATCGTCGGGCGCGACCGCGGCGATGCCGAGTTCGGCGAGGCGGGGCCAGTCCCCGGCCGGAAGGCCCAGCAGCGTGCCCATCACCGCCACGGCCAGCAGTCGCAGGTGTTCCGCCAGGTCATAGGCGTCACCGTCCGCCAGGGGCGCGAGCGAATCGCATACGACCTGACGAAGACGCTCGCGCATTGCCTTCACCGGTTTGGCCGCGAGCGCTCGCTGCAACGGCCTGCGCAGCGTGGTGTGACGAGGCGGATCGGTCACCACCAACTGGCTGCCACCGGCCGGATCGTCTCGGCCGAGCAGGTACAGCAGGGTTCCGCGCTCCGAGGTGAACGTCATGGCATCGCGAAGCACCTCGGTGACGTCACCGTACGAGGTGACGGACCAGAACTCGCGTCCGTCGGGCAGGGCCTGCCGTGTCACCGGCGCGTCACGGCGTAGCTCGGCCCAGAGGGCGTGTGGTGTGCCTCGGCCGTAGAACGCGGGGTCGACGAGTGTCGTGGTGCCAGCGGCGACCGGGCATCGCGGGGTGAGATCATGCCTACTGCTCAACGACGTCTCCCTGTCGTCTCGGGGCCTGAGGTGTTCGGCCTGGGAACGGCGCTCACGCCGGTCGGAGCGTGAGGAATCGCTGCTGCCACAGGCTGAACAGCTCGTGCCTCACGTCCTCGCTGATGCCGCCGGAGCCGGCGAGAGATCCCAGGCTCCGTACCCCGTCGGCCGGCTTCAGCAGGTCGAACAGGTCGCTGGAGATCTCCCTGGTCGGGCCTTTGGCGTAATCCAGGGAGATCTCGCAACAGACCTCGCGTCGGCCTGCTGCCGTCTGCCTGATCCGCTGCACCAGGCGGGTGACGGGTCGGAATCCGGGGGCCAGGTTGTCCAAGGCGAGGGAGTCGCTCGCGCGCCGAGGACTCGTGCGTCGACGACTCGTGCGTCGACGGACCAGGAACTCATCGATCACGAGGAAGTCCAGCTCGGTCGTCAGGAAGCAGGTGATGGCATCCTGCGTTGTCTGTACGATCGGCTCGGCGTTGTTGTTGAACGACGTGTTGAGCAGGACCGGCGTGCCGGTCAACTCGCCGAATCTGCACACGAGCTCGTGGAATCGCTCGTTCGACACCGGGTCCACGATCTGAACTCGGGCGCTGCCGTCCACATGCGTGACGGCTCCCAGTTCCGCCTTCCGATCCTCGCGCACCTTGACGACGAACGACATGAAGTCGTAGTTCGCCTGAGTCTCCGGCAGATCGAAATAACGATCGGCAGCCTCCGGTGTCACGACGGGAGCGAACGGCCGATATGCTTCTCGTTTCTTGATCATCGCGTTGATGCGCCGCTTGTTGTCGCCGGGCCGCGCATCGGCGACGATGCTGCGATTGCCGAGAGCGCGCGGACCGTACTCGGACCGGCCCTGTGCCCAGCCGAGAACCGCGCCGTCGGCCAGCAGTTGCGCGGCGGCGTCCACGATGTCCGTCGGTCGATCAAATTCGACGAGATCGCTCCAGGAGGCGAGTTCCTTTTCGATCTCCGCGGTGGCGCCAAGCGCGGGACCCAGACTCGCGCTCCGCATGCGGGGCCGCCTTGAGTACGACGCCCCCAACTGAAGGCCAGCGGCCAGCGCAGCGCCCTCAGCGGCCCCGGCGTCATGAGAGACGGGGTGGATGAAGACCTCCCCGAATTTCCCGGACTCGAGAATGCGCCCGTTCAGTGTGCTGTTATGCGCGACACCGCCCACGAAGCAGAGGTTTTTCAGTCCGGTCTGGTCGACCCAGTGGCACAGGACATGCATCGCTATCTTCTCCAGGGCTTCCTGGAGGGCGGCGGCGAAATCCATGTGCGCCTGGGTGAACGCCTCGCCCTGGCGCCGTGGCGAAAAACCGTCGGGAGCGAACTTCCGCAGCGTGTAGTCGCCGTCGTTCTTCAGCTCGTACAGGGAGTCGAACATCTCGCGATAGGTGTCGGGGTTTCCGTACGGCGCGAGGCCCATGACCTTGTACTCGTCGCCGAGCGCGTATCCGAGCAGCCGGGTGTTGGCCAGGTAGAGCCCGCCGAGCGACTTCCCGAGACCGTAGGTGGCGAGGCTCTCCAGGCGCCCGTCCCTGCCCTCGAAGATGGTTGTCGAGTGCTTCTCGCCACGCCCGTCCATGACGACGACCAGCGCGTCTCTCATCCCCGAGCGAATAAAGGAAGACAGGCCGTGGGCGACGTGATGCTCGGTGAACAGGAGCCTCTCAGCTGGTAGGTCCATCCCGAGGGATTCCCTCAGATGGTCCATGACGAGCTCACGTGAACTGCGCACGGGAAGCTGTGGATTACGCGAATAGATCAGTTTGAGCGATTCATCGAGCAGGCCCTCGGCGAAGAAGTGCCCAACCGCGGTTATTTCGGACGGCGAGACCCCGGCGGTGTCCAGACAGGCGCGCGCCGCATTGATCGGGAACTTCGTCGTCTTCTTGATCCGATTGAATCGCTCCTCCTCGACAGCGGCCAGGAGTTCGCCGTCTCTGATCAAGCACGCGGCCGCGTCATGGAAGGCATCATGGAAGAATGCCCCTTCCATGTTGGGTGCCAGATCGGCGTCTTCACCCGAGAAATGCCCGCTCAGGCCAAGTACGAGCATGTTGAAGCCTCTCTTCTCGTAGTCTAGATGTCCCGGAGTCCGGCCAGGTCCCGCGCTGCCAACGCCGAATCGAGCATCGTGAGCCGTTCACCGATATTTCCGCCGAACGGGGAAACGGTGAGGGTGGTTACACCCGCAGCGGCGACGTCACGCATTCGAGCCGCGATACGGGAGACCGGTCCCAGGAGGGAGGTGGCATCGATGAAGTCGAAGGGCACGGCCGCCGCGGCGCCGGCGAGATCACCGGAAAGGTAGCGTTCCTGTACTTCGGCAGCCTGCTTGGCAAACCCCATGCGGCAGGCAAGCTGGTTGTAGTAGTTGTCGTGTCTGCTGCCCATACCGCCCAGATACAGTGCCGTGTACCAGCGCACGGCCTGGGCACAGGCGGGGACGTCGTCGCCGACCACGATGGGCGTCATCGCCACGACATCGAGGTCCTCAAGGGTGCGATGCGCGGCGTTCGCGGACCGGCCGGTCCGGATGTCGCCGAGGAGCTCGGGGGCGAATTCGGGGGCGAAGAACGAGGCCAGCCAGCCGTCGGCGATCTCACCGGTCAGGCGCAGGCTTCGCGGTCCGATCGCGGCCAGGTAGATCGGGATCTCGTCCTGAACGGGCCGAATGCTGAGCATCAGAGGTTTCCCCGGACCGTCCGGCATCGGCAGTGTCCAGTGCTCACCGGAGTAGATGAGCGGTTCACGGCGCAGTGCCGTGCGCACGACGTCCACGTACTCACGGGTGCGGCCGAGCGGATCGGCGAACCTGACTCCGTGCCAGCCTTCGGACACCTGCGGGCCGGAAACGCCCAGACCGAGCCGGAACCGCCCGCCGGACAAGGTGTCGAGGGTGGCCGACGTCATCGCGGTCATCGCCGGGGTCCGGGCGGGGATCTGGAAGACCGCGGATCCCACGGCGATCCGCCGCGTGCGGGACGCGACCCAGGAGATGACCGTCGCCGCATCGGATCCGTACGCCTCCGCGACCCAGCACACGTCGTAGCCGAGGCGGTCCGCCTCGCACGCCAGTTCCACGCCGTTCGCGGAGTAGCCCGCGCCCCAGTAACCGATGTTCACACCGAGCTTCACCGTCGTGTACCCAGGACCGCGGGAAGCGTGTCCAGACCGAACGTCAACGAGCCGTCGCGGTACGTGGGAGGGGTCGCCGCGTCGAGTTCGAGCTCAGGAAAGGCATCGAACAGGGCTGGTAGCACCGTCCTCAACTCCAGACGGGCAAGAGGCGCGCCAAGGCAGTAGTGGATGCCATAGCCGAAGGCGAGATGCGGCGCGGCCTCCCGCAGGGGAACGAACTCGTCGGTGCGCTGATGGCGCTTCGGGTCGCGGTTCGCGACCGGGAAAGAACACAGAACTCGATCGCCGGCCGCGATCAGCTGTCCGGCCACGACCGTGTCCCGGCTGGCCGTCCGGGGCAGCGAGAAGTGGAACACGGTCAGCAGCCGGAGCAGCTCCTCGACGCCCGCGCTCGTCGAGTCAGGTCCTGACAACATCTCCTCGCGGCGTCGCGGTTGCTGCAGGAGCAGCAGAGCACTCTGCCCGATCAGGCTGGCCGTGGTCTCGTGCCCGGCCAGGAGCAGCAGGTTGCCGGTGCCGACGAGTTCCGCGTCGGTCATGTTCGAGCCGTGATGCGCGATCAGCGCACCGAGAAGCCCCTGCCCCGGCTCCCGCCGCAGCCGCGCGATCAACTCGCCCATATAGGCCTGCATCTCAGCGCGGTTGTCCGCCCTGATCAGCGCGGGCCGGCGGGTGTCGATGGCGATGGCGCTCCGTCGACAGAACGCCTCGCGGTCCGCCGGGGGCACTCCCAGCAGTTCGGCGATGACCACCGCGGGAATCGGCTGGGCGAACGATGCGACGAGATCGGCGCGTTCGCGGCCGTGGAGTCCGGCCAGGGTCTCTCGGGTCGTGGCCTCCACCGCTGTCCGAAGGCCCGCGATCCGCCGCGGGCTGAACTCGGCGGACAGCAGCCTGCGCAGCCTGGTGTGCCGCGGGGGATCCAGCCCGAGGAGTGACCCCGGACCGGTGGGCGAAGCGTCACCGCCCGGACCGCCGGCGGGAAGGTGCAGGACGTTGCTGAACAACGCGGGGTCCCCGAGTACCGTGCGGATGTCCTGCGACCGGGTGATCAGCCACGTCCGTCCGAGCCCTGGTGTGGCCATCGGCATCGAGATCTCGACGATGCCACCGGCCTCGTCGACCGCCAGCAGCTCGGGTGACACATGCAGCGGTCGACGGGGATCGCGTCGCATCGCCAGCGGCACTGCCATCAGACGGCCGCGATCTGCTTGGCCAGGGCCGACGCCAGCGCGGCAACGGACGGGTGGTCCCACATGATGGTCGCCTCGACCGGGATACCGAGGTGGTCCTCGATGTCGGCGACGATGGCCAGCGCGTAGAGCGAGTCGAGACCGTAGTCCGCCAGCGGAGCGTCCACATCGATGTCCGACGTCTCCCGATTCAGATGCGTGGCAAGGCGTTCGATGAGCCAGGTGCGGAACTCGGCCTCGTTGAAGTCGGCGGACGCCACAATGTCTCTCCTCTTCGGAACGGAATCGGTGGGAATCACAGGCAGACGGGGGCCGCGAGGCCCAGGCCGTGCCGCGAGGTCAGACGGCGGGCGGCCTCTTCGACCAGGAAGTCCGCCAGGTCGGGAGGCAGGCTCCGTGGCCGGTTCCGCGCCGCGGTGCGCAGTCTGTGCAGGACGGCCGCAAGCCACCGCTGATCCGCGGTGAACGTCGCGCTGTCGGTAGCGGTGGTGCGCCGCCAGGTCTCGAAGCACGCGCTCGCCACCAGGACTCGGACATACCGGGTCACCAGGCCGTAGGCGCTGGGATCCGCCGTGATTCCCAGCGAGGCGATGCCGAGATCCCGGCAGCGCTCGGTCAGCAGCCGGTGCTCCGAGACGAAGTACTCCGCGATCTCGGCGACATCGGGGCGAAGCAGGCCCGGCCGGGCCGCCGCGAGCCCCGACGTCAGTGCGCCGGAGAGCCCTTCCCGGCCGGCAGCGCTGATCGCCAGGCCGCCGAAGCCCAGTGTCGGCAGCGCCGAACCGGCCACGAACACCTCGTCCGGGACGCTGCTGGGTTCCGTCCAGCCGCGCCGGGCCAGCAACGGAAGCTGGGAGAGCAGCGACACCTGACATGCGGCGCGGGCGGCGTGCCCGAAACCGGCGGGCTGGATGTCACGCAGCAGCTTCTGGAAGATGGCGGTCTCACCTTCGCGCACGTAGAAATGCGCGCCGAGCACCTCCGACAGTTCGTTCATCGCGTCGATGAGGATCTTCGACACGAAGAACTTCACCGCCTGGGCGTAGATGGCGGTCTCGCCCGGCAGCACGTGCAGCGCGCGGGTGGCCACGGACGCGAAACAGTCGGCGGCGAGAAGATCGGCGTACGCACCGGCGATCACCGATCGCACGTGCGGCATGTCGATGGCCGGAGCTCCGTACAGCCGCCGTCCGGTTGAATGACGCAGCGCGATCCGCAGTCCGGAGTCCAGGACCCCGCAGAACATCGACACCAACGTCGTTCTGGTGATCTGGAACGAGCGCAGCGCGGTTTCCAGCCCGTACCCCGGGAGCCCCATCAGCGACGACTCCGGAACCGGACAGTCCCGGAACTCGATCCCACCGAGTTGGACGCCGCGCATCCCTATGGTGCGGAACCGGTCGAGATAGTCGAAGCCGCCGCGGTCCAGCGACGCCTTGTCGATCAGCAGTTGCGAGTGGCTTCGGGCGCCCGGCTGCGCGGCGGTGCGCGCGAACAGCACGAACGCCTCGCTGCGCCGTAGGTTCGTGACCACTTCCTTGCGGCCGTTCAGCGTGATCCGCCCGGGCTCAAGGTCGGCCCGGCACTCGGTCTCCGCCATGTCGTTGCCGTGGGCCAGTTCGTGGTACGCGACGGCGATTCGGCGCCCGGAGCCGAGCAGGTCCGCGGCGAAGCGCTGCTGCTGCGGGCTTCCCGCCGTCCAGATGTTCACGCCGGCGATGAGCGAGCTCGCACCGTACCCGAGCCCGAGACACGGATCGCGGCGATAGACGGAGCGCATGATCTCGACCAGGTCGTCGAGACGGTCGAGCCGCCCGCCGAGCCATGACGGTACGAATTCCGCGTTCAGACCGAACTCCGCGAGCGCCTGCTCGCCGGGACCGAACATGGTTTCGGCTTCGTCCGCGGCAAGGATCCGGTTGAAGCCGAGGGGGTTGTCGGGCTCGAACGGGTCGCCGAACTCGTGCTCGAGACGGGCCAGTCGCCGCAGTCCGGAAGGCGGGTTCATGGCGTTGCCACTCCCGTTCCGAACGGTGTCGGCACCGGTCCGCCCGCCGCCGCGAGCAGACGGTCGGCCAGCACCTCGAACGCACCGCCGTCCGCGGGTACCGTCCCTGGCCGGTGGGGCAGCTTCTCCACGATCACCGCGAGTGCACCGCCGAGCCACAGGCCGTCGGCCCAGAGCGCATCGCCGTCCGGGCCCGTTCGGCCGTGTGTCCACAGATGGCAGACGGCTGCCGCGGCGAAGCAGAGCTCGAAGTCGCGCGCGATATCGAAGGCTTCCTGAGGGACCCTGTGCGGCTCCCAGGACTGCTCCGCCATGCGCTCCCTGGTCAAACGAAGCGACTCCTGAACGGCGCCGGCGCACGCCGGAATCCATTCCGGCAGGTCACCGGCCGCTGCCTGGCGCGCGATCGCGCCGCGGTCGGCGGCGAACCTGTCCAGTAGGGAGCAGCGACGGGACACCAGGCTCAGGCTGGCCATATCCGGGGGGCGGGTCGGCATCGCGAGAAGGCTGTCGTCCCCGCCCGCGTTCGGGGCTGTTCTGCTGAGAAGGGGTCTGCTGAGAAGGGGAAAGTGCTCGATGAGCTGGTTCCGACACACCGCGGTGCTGCCGTCGAAGATGGCGACGATGCGGTGATCGCGGTCCAGTTTCTGAAATGCGCGATACGGCTCGTCCGCGGCCAGGAAACCGCGTAGTCCGAGGACTTCGCCGACCGCGGAGATCGCCTCCTGGCAGAGCTCGGGGACGAGTGCCTTGGCGACGGCCGAGACGACGGCCATCTCACCGGGCGCGGTGGCGGCGAGCCGCGCGGCGACGAAGGCGACCGCCTCGGCGGCGTGCAGTGTCGCCATGGCCCGGCCCAGTTCACGGCGGATGTTCGGGACGTCCGCCAACCGCGTGCCGTAGAGGGCTCGGTGGCGCACGTAGTCCGCTCCGAGCGCGATCGCGTGGTCCAGAGCGCCGAGGGACAGACCGCAGCAGACGGTCCTGGTCAGCTGGAGGGCCTTGAGTGTCGTCTCGAGGCCCGTGCCCGGCGCGCCGATCAGGGACTCGGGATCGAGGTGTGCGGCCGTGAACGCGATGCCGCTGATGTCCGCTCCGCGGATGCCGTGGGTGGGCACCTTGGGCAGCGTGCTCCACGCGTGCGGATCGGCCTTGCGCTTGTCGAACAGGAACAGAGAGAATCCGCGCGCGCCGCCCTCGGGCCGGGTCCGGGCCAGCACGCACACCAGGTGTCCGCGCGTGGCATTGTTGATCAGCCACTTCTCGCCGGTCAGGTTCCAGCCGGCCTCGGTCCGCTCAGCGTGCACACGGCAGGCCAGCAGGTCGCCGCCGTGTCCACGTTCGGTGAGTCCCCAGGAGACGATGGCGCCGTCGAGGATCTCCGCGGCCAGCCGCTCGCGCTGGTCGACGTTGCCGGCCAGCCATACGCTGACAGCTCCCAGGAACGTCTTGGCGTGCCCGACGGCGAGCGTGACGTCCCGGCGGGCAAGAAGCCTGATGAACCAGGTCAGATCGAGCAGTCCGTTGAGCGGGCCGCCGGTTCCGCGGTCGATGTAGAAGCCCGCGGCCCCCACCTCGTCGAGGAACTTCGCCGCGTCCGCCGGGAACTCCTGCCGGCCATCGAGCGCGAGCAGGTCCTCCTGCCCCAGCGGGCCTCCGGGGGCGCTCGCCGCGGTCAGGGCGTCCGCGATCTTCGCCGGCCCTCCGTCGATCGCCTTCGTCATGCCGCGGTCTCCGGCTCGCTGATCTGGATCGATGGTTCGATCGACGACCACAGCGCGGCAGTCTCGCCCGCCAGGAACGTCGCACGGACGGCCAGGCGCTGGACCTTCCCGCTCGTGGTCCGCTGCACCGTCCCCCGACGGACCAACTGCAGCCCGCTGACGGTCACACCGACCTCCCGCGCCACGGTCTGCCTGATGTCCGCACCGATGCCATCGAGGCGGTCCGCCTTCACGCCGGGTCGGATCTCATGGACCAGCCCGACCAGTTCGTCGCCGTCGACGCCCCGCACACCGAAGGCCGCGCCGAACAGGCCGCGCAGGTCGGGGATCTCTTCGCGGATGACATGCTCGATGTCCTGCGGATAGATGTTCCGCCCGCGCATGATGATCATTTCCTTGATGCGTCCCGTGACGAAGAGCTCACCGCCGTCGATCACGGCGAGGTCTCCGGTCCGCAGATAGCCTGCGCGGCCGTCCGCGGTGGTTCCGTTGAAAACCCGCTCGGTCTCCGCGGCGTTCCGCCAGTAGCCGGTTCCGATACTCGGGCCGCGCAGCCACAGCTCGCCGATCCGCCCCTCGGGGCGGACCTCGCCGGATTCGGGATCGACGATCAGGGCGTCCAGGTCGCGCACCGATCCGCAGCTGACCAGATCGCGGCTGGCCGACGTCCGCTCGTCGGTCTCGGTGTCGGTGTCGGTGTCGGTGTCGGTGTCACGGAGCATTCCCTCGGCCAGCGCCGCCTCGTCGACACGGCGGATCACCGGGGCGCGGCGGCCGGTGCCCGAGACGAACACCGTGGCCTCGGCGAGCCCGTAGCAGGGGATGAGCGTCGTGCGGGGCAGCCCGGCCGGCGCGAAGCGCTCGGCGAAGGCGGTGAGGGTGTTCGCCCGCACCGGTTCGGATCCGTTGGCCGCGTAAAGCCAGCGCGACAGGTCGAGGCCGGCGAGCTGCTCGTCGGTGACCGTCCGCGTGCACAGGTCATAGGCGAAATCCGGGCCGGCCGACCACTGGAGGTCATACTTGTCCACCAGCTCAAGCCACCGCACGGGACGCTTGAGGAACGCCGTCGGGCTCATGACGGTCGCCGAACTGCCCGCATACCACGCCGGCAGGAGCAGACCCGTCAGGCCCATGTCATGGTAATGAGGGATCCAGGAACCGAACTTGGTCCTCGCCGTCATGCCGAGCGCCGACAGCAGGGTCGCCGCGTTCTCGACGATGTTTCGGTCGGTCAGCATCACGCCCTTGGGGCTGCCGGTCGAACCCGAGGTGTACTGCAGGAGGGCCAGCGAGTCCGCCCGGCTGGTGAAGCGCGGTGCATCGGCGGGTTCCTCGTCGTCGAGCGGCATGACCAACAGCGGGAGACGGTCCTGGCCCGAGATCCCGGCGAAGGCTTCCACCTCGGTGCGCACCGTCGCGGTGGTGAGGATGGCGCTCGGCTCGGCGTCCTCGGCGATCGCCGACACTCGCCGCTGCTGGTGCTTGTAGCTGCCCGGCAGTGGCGACGGGACCGCCACCACACCGGCGTAGAGGCAGCCCAGAAACGCGGCAGCGAAGTCGACGCCCTCGGGGAAGAGCAACAGGGCCCGGTCCCCGGGCGCGCAGACCCGGCCGAGCGCGGCCGCCACGCGCCGCGCCCTGAGATCCAGCTCGCGATAGGAGAGCGCGGTGGTACCGTCCGGCGTCCCCGGCTCCGTGACGTGGGCGACGGCCAGGGCGTCCGGCTGGTTGGTCACATGTTCCCGTACCGACTCGGCGAACGGGGAAACTCGGTCGCCCAGAAATACGGAACGAAAAAGGCTCCCTGACTGGATCGCCATAAGTCCTTAACCTAAAGCAAAGTTATCGACGGTTCGTGATTGGGCCACGATGACCCCTCCGTGAGCGTGGGTCAACGACTTTCGAGCAGCATCGAAACACGCCGGTCGGAGACGGCTCACCGCATCCCGTTTCAGCGCCTGACCTGCGAGTTTCGACCCTCTTCGAAAGTCGTTGACGGTGCTCAACGAGCTCTTAGTATTGTCGAGCACCTGATGCCTGGTTATCGCTATCGGGCGCAGGACAAAGATGGGGGATGACCGGCTATGCGGACTGAGCCGTCAGCCATATTCATGCCCGAGCCCTGTCTGGTCCATTTCCAGGGTTGTTCGCAGCGCTACGGAGACATCGGCTGGGCACAACAGGTCCAGTGGGAGGCGATGAGCCGAGTGGCCGATGGCGACAGCCAGAGCTACGACATCTGCCTCAGCGCGGACGTCCCGGCAGGCACCACCATCGACGACTTCCTCGCGGCCGTGGGTCGCATGGTGAGCCGACATGAGTCCCTGCGTACCAGGTTCCACCGTGTCGACGGCCGCCTGGTACGCCAGGAGGTCGTCGGCGGTGGTCACGTGGACGTCACCCGATACCGGGTGCGCGCCGACCACATCCCCACGGACAAGCTGCTGCGGGACCGGGTCGGCGGTGAGGTGCTCGACATCGAGAACGGTTCGACGTTCCGAGCGGGCTTCGTGGCCGCCGCCGGAGAAGTGACACATGCGGCATTCGACGTCTCCCGGCTCATAGCGGACGCCGGCGCCTGCGAGAACCTGGTCTCATCGTTCGTTTCGGAGCTCTCGGCGATCAGGGGCGACGCTACCGGGCAGCCGGAGCCGGTCTTCCAGCAACTCGACCAGGTCGAATGGGAGGCCGACGCGGAGGGGCGGCGCGCCGAGCGCCAGGCGTTGGACTACTGGAGGGAGCAGCTGGCGGCCATTCAGAAGCTGACTCGGCCCGCCATTCTCGACGGCGGGACCATGCGTTCCTTCATGATGCCCGCCGAGTCATTCCTGAACGCCGCCGATGACGTCGCGCGGACGTCCGGTACCAGCTCCTCCGGCGTCATTCTCGCTGCCTTCCTGCAGGCCGCCGCGCAGGCTCTCAACCTGGACGGACTCGGCTGCTATCTGAACTCCTCCAACCGGACAGGACTGGAACGTCAAGGCTCGATCACCCGGCTCAAGAACCTGGCAGTCTTCGCCTACTCACCCGGCAGCACCGACTTCCGGTCCGCCGCACGTGCGGTGTTCCGGGACTCGCTCAGGGCGTATCGCCACGCCCAGTCCCCCGGCGTGTTGTTCCTCTCCCGACTGGGTGTGGCGCCGGAGAACGAACCGTTCGTACATTTCAACGACGTGCGCTCGATCGTCCCCATGGACGCGCCGAAGGGACCGGTCCAAGAGGCGGAGCCCAGGGCAGCGGCGGAACCGGACCAGCCCGTGATGACCGAGACCGCGCCAAGGTACACGGACGACACCGCTGTCACCCTCAACCTCGGCGTCGGGGCCATCATGGGCGCTTCGCGGAAACCGATCCTGAAGGTCGAGACGAACCTGCTGCGTATGGACGACATCGCGCAGCTCCTGGAGCGCATGAATCGCCTCCTCGCCGCGGCTGTCCTCGTTCCCTCCAACGGGCCGGATGCCTGATGCCGACGGACAGCCCCGTCGATCCGCGATTCGCGCTCGGTGCCTTCCGTCCGTCGGTGTTGCGCGAGATGGCCGCCGAGCGGGTCAAGCTGCTGCGACTGTTGCGGCACGCGGGCGTCGGGACGGTCGTGACGCTGACCGGCGCGCAGGCGGTCGGCGTGGCGACGACCGCGTTGGGCGCCGTCTCGACGGGTTGGCTGGTCATGGCGGTCACCCAGGGCCATCGGTTCGCGGAGGTGCTCTGGCCGCTGCTTTCGGTTGTGGGCGTCATCCTGGTCGACCGCGTGGCTCGGGTCGTGTTGGTGCTGCCGTCCGCGGTCGCGGCGCGGCGCGTGGACGGAGCGGTGCGCGCGATGGTGCGCCGAATCGCTCTGGCACCGGAGGAGATCGGGCATCTCGACGATGCGGAGTTCCGTGACGACGTCGAGCGTGCCTGCGATCTCGGAATCGGCTGGCGGACCCGGTCTCCCGGCAACGCGGCGGTCGGCCAGCTCACGCTCGTGTTCCGGGTCCTCACCGGGCTGGTGTCGGCCGCGGTCATCGCCGTCCACTTCCCCTGGCTCGCGGTCGGTCTGTTCGCGGTCTCGCTGTTGATGCGGATGCTCACCCGTCGGCAGTGGATGTGGCTCTCGGCCATGGACGACTCCCGGATGGGCGAACACCGCAAGGCTCAGTACTTCGCGGGGCTGCTCACCGAGGCTGGCCCGGCCAAGGAGGTACGGCTGTTCGGGCTGGCGGACTGGCTGCTCACGCGGTTTCGAAGCACGAATGTCGCGGCGCGCGGTCCGATGTGGGAGGCCCGTTCGTCGGTGCTGAAGCGTCAGGGCCTCACGTTCTCCCTCGCCGCCGGCAGCGCCGCCCTGACGTTGGTCGTGCTCGGCGGTTCGGGTGAGAGCCCCGCGACGGTGGCGCGCTGCGTCTTTGCCGCCTGGGCGGTGATGGCCCTGGCCACCCTCGATCAGGAGGCCTTCGACATCGACTACGGTGTGGCGGCCGTGCGCGCCCTTGACCGGCTCGTCTCCCGGCACGCTCCGCCGGCGCGCGCCTCGGGACCTCTCGTGTCGACCGGTCGTCCACCACACGTGCGCTTCGAGAACGTCACTTTCACCTACCGGGGCACCGATCTCCCGGTGCTCGACGGCCTCTCACTGGAGATCCTGCCCGGCGAGACGCTGGCCGTCGTCGGCGTCAACGGCGCGGGCAAGACGACGCTGACGAAGCTGTTGGCCGGGCTCCACCATCCCGATTCAGGGCGCGTCGTGGTCGACGGTGTCGACCTGCGCGAACTCGACCCTCAGGCGTGGCGCGCGCGGATGACCGCGCTGTTCCAGGACTTCGTCCACTACGGAACGACCGTCGCCGACAACGTCGCCTTCTCGTCACCGGAATGCGTCGGTGACATTGCTGGTATCGACGCCGCGATCGAAGCGGCCGGCGCCGACGAGGTCGTCGCCGGGCTTCCCGACGGGATCGCCACCAGGCTGTGGCGCGGCGGAGAGCGCGGCGTCGACCTGTCCGGCGGGCAGTGGCAGAAGCTCGCGATCGCGCGTGCGTTGTTCGCGGCGGCTCACGGACGTGAACTGCTCGTGCTCGACGAGCCGACCGCCCATCTGGACGTCGAGGCGGAGCAGGAGTTCAACGATCGGGTGACCGCCGGCGCCGGCGGGGCGTCGATCGTGCTGATCTCCCATCGCCTCTCCAACGTCCGCGGCGCCGATCGGATCGTCGTGCTCGACGGCGGCCGGATCACCGAATCCGGCACCCACGAACAGCTCATGGACGCGGACGGCGGCTACGCCACGCTGTTCCGCTTGCAGGCGGCGCGCTTCGCGAAGGCGGAGGCGTGATGCGCCAGGCCATGATGCGCCAGACGCGGCGGAGCATCGCGGTGCTCCGTCATCTGGCCGCGTTGTCATGGCGGGTCAGCCGCGCGGGATCGATCGTCACCGCCCTGGTGTTCCTCGCCGTCGCCTTCGGCAGCGCGGGCGTGGCCCAGTGCCAGCGGTGGCTGATCGACGGGCTGGAGAGCCATGCCGGCGACCGAAGCCTGACCTGGCTGATCGTTCCCGTGATCGTCGTGGCGTTCGCGCAGGTGGCCTCGACCATCGCGACCCGCGTCGCGGCACACCTCCGGGTGAATCTGGTGCACAAGGTCGAGGCCGAGCTGTCCGAGGAGGTCTACGGCTACGTGGCGCGCGTCCCCGCGATCGAGCACCTGGAGCGTTCCGAGTACCTCAATCGCGTCTATCTCGCCGCCAAGGGCAGCGCGGCGCTCGCCTCGTACGGATGGTCGATCGCGGAAACCGGAGCCTGCGCGCTGATGCTCGGCCTGAGCGTCTGGCTGCTCGCGCTCGTGCACCCGGCCCTGGTGTTCCTCGGGCTCACCACGCTTCCGCTGCTGCTGCTCGCGAGTCGCGGACAGTCCGCGCTGCGCCTGGTCAACGACGAGCACGCCGAGGTGACCCGCCTCGAAGCGCATCTGCACGGTCTGTGCCTCGACGCGGACGCCGCCAAGGAGATCCGGATCAGCGGATCAGGGCCGGAACTGTCGGCTCGGGCCGACAAGCTGTGGGACGAGGTCACCGACGCCCAACGCAAGGCGCTGACAAGCGGCACGCTTCTGGAGGCGGGCGGCTGGCTGTGCTACCTGCTCGGCCTGGCCGGCGGGTTGGCGCTGGTCGCCGACGAGGTGATCGCCGGGCGGATCGGGACGGGTGCGCTGGTGCTCGTCGTCTCCCTGGCCATCCAGCTGCGCATGCAGCTCTGGGCGTTGCGCGACAACTACGGCAGAGCCGCGGAGGCCGGGCGCGCCGCGGTCCACTATCTCTGGCTACGCGACCACGTGTCGGGGTTCGATGACATCACGACGCCCTCGCCCGGACGGCTCGCCGACGGCATCACGCTGGAGAACGTCTCGTTTCGCTACGCCGACGGTGACGCGCCGGTGCTGTGTTCGCTCAGCGCGCGGCTGCCCGCCGGTTCGGTCGTCGGACTGGTGGGCATCAACGGTGCCGGCAAGTCGACGCTCGTGAAACTGCTGACAGGTCTCTATCAGCCGACCTCGGGGCGGATTCTCGTCGACCGGCAGCCGTTGGCCGCGATCGACCCGCGGTCGTGGGCGGCGGTGTCGTGCGGTGTGTTCCAGGACTTCGCCCGCTTGCAGCTGCCCGTACGCGAGTCCGTCGGTGTCGGCGACCTCGCGGCGCTCGATGACACGCACGCGATCGCCGGTGCGGTGGAAGCCGCAGGCGCGGCGAAGCTCGTCGGCACGCTACCCGACGGCCTCGACACCCAACTCGGCACGATCTTCGGCGGCGTCGACCTGTCGGGAGGACAATGGCAGCGACTCGCCCTCGCGCGCGGGATGATGCGCACGGCACCGCTGCTGCTGATCCTCGACGAACCCACGGCGGCACTCGACCCCCAGGCCGAACACGACCTGTTCGAGAACTTCGCCCGGCACGCACGTGAGGCCGCCGCTCGAACCGGCGCGGTCACCGTTCTCGTCTCGCACCGATTCTCGACCGTGAGCATGGCCGACCACGTGCTCGTCATCGCGAACGGAGGGATCGTCGAATCGGGCAGCCACCAGGACCTGCTCGAATCCGGTGGCCGCTACGCACAGCTCTACACGACCCAGGCGCAGGCCTACGAGATCTACGAGGTAGGGGCAGGCAGGAGTGACCCATCGAAATGAGTGCGGACATGGGGTTTGACCTTCAGGGCGCCGGGGTGGTCATCACCGGCGGTGGTGGCGGCATCGGATCCGCGATGGCGCGCCGGTTCGCCGCCGCCGGGGCGAGGGTCGTGCTGGCCGACATCGACGGCGACGCGGTGGTCGAGGTCGCCGCGGAGATCGGAGCCTTCGCGGTCGTCGTGGACACGGCGAGCGAGGCCGGTGTCGAGCGGTTGATCGCGACGGCCGTCGACGAGTTCGGTGCCATCGACCTGTACTGCGCCAATGCCGGCGTCGCCCCCGAGGGCGGCCCGGAGGCCGCCGAGGCGTCCTGGGCGCGGGCGTGGGACGTCAACGTGATGGCGCACGTCCGCGCCGCCGGACTGCTCCTGCCGCCCTGGCTGGAGCGGGGCCGCGGCCGGTTCCTCGCCACGGTGTCCGCGGCGGGGATGCTGACCATGCTCGGCTCCGCTCCTTACGCCGTCACCAAGCACGGTGCGCTCGCCTTCGCCGAATGGCTGTCCGTCACCTACCGGCACCGTGGCATCACCGTTCAGGCGCTGTGCCCGCAGGGCGTGCGTACCGGCATGCTCGCCGGGTCCGGACCAGGTATGCGTTCTCTCGTGGAACCGACCGCCATCAGTCCTGAGGAGGTCGCCGAGACCGTCGTCACGGCCCTCGCCGACGACCGATTCCTCATCCTGCCTCATCCGGAGATAGCCGATTACTACCGTGCCAAGGCCGCGGACACCGGCCGGTGGATCCTCGGGATGAATACTCTGCAGCGCAAGATCGAGCGGTGACAGCCGTGTTCAGACGTCCACGACGCGTACGACGTCCTCGATGGACGCCTCGGAACGGCAGGCGTCGAGCAGCCAGTCGGGCAGCAGGCGTTCGGTCAGCAGATCACGGACGACCGCCTTGGTGACGGCGCCGGCGAAGTGGAGTTGGGCGGCGTCGCAGGGCTGTTCCAGCAGCGCCTGAACCCGGACGCGCTCCGACGCGTAGAGCGCGGACGCACGCCCGTGATCGCGGAAGTCCTGTTCCTTGAGCATCACTTCCCGCAGCACCACGTCCGGTATCGACGGGCCGTAATACCGGAATATGTCGGCATGGTGATCAAGGCCGATCCAATCCGGCTCAAGATGGCGCACCAGTGTCCAGTAGTACTGATCGCTGAACGCATAGAGCCCGTCGGTGTCATAGCCGTGCGCACGCAGCACGTCCAGCAGTGGGAACCGGTCACTCGGCACCTCGGGATACTTGCCGCAGAGCTCGACGATATCGCCGGCGGGACCGATGAACCCGCCGCTGTTGAGATACGGGTACCCGTCGACCGGCGGGCCGTCGTGCAGGGCCAGCCCGACCACGCCCATGGGCCAGCTGTTCGGCTCGGCGGCGAAGACGATCCGCTGGGCGAAACGCGCATAACGATCCTCGATGTACGCCGCCCCGCGCACGATGGCGACGTCGTACGCGTCGGTGAACATCACGAGTTGTTCCGGGGGAACCGAGCGGTCCAGGTACTCGCCGATGATGGCCCTTTTCTCGGCGAACAGGATGCTCTTGCGCCCAGGACGCAGGACGGTGAGCTCAATCCCCTGAGCGGCGCAGGACGGTACGAGCAACCGCTTGAACAACGGATTGTCGAGGTCGGTGGCAATCGTGATGAGCCTCATTGCCCGAGCGAAGCACACCACAGCTCTGAGCCGCAAGCGCTATCGCGGCGCGCATATTCCTCTTCTTCCTCTTGTCAGAGGGATTTGAGAATTTCAGAGGGCCCTGCGCCCCGTCTCACCTGGGTCTGTGGATGGTGCCGGGCGAGCGTCACGATCCGGTTCTGCCAGCGGGTTCTAGATATGAACCAGATCTGTTCGTGATCCGGGTTGCACAGTGGGAGCGCGTAGCCGGCCCCACGGGACGGCACGCGGCAGGCAGAATCGGTCACAGGCGGCGCACCCGTATGCTTCGAATTCACTTCACCGGTGAGGACCTTGTTACGACGAGGCTGGCACCGTCCGCTGATCCCTTCTGGGAGATACGGCTGAGTCTGCATGCACTGCAGAATTCATCCAGCCGAAGACGCGCCCTCGGCGGGGACAACGCCGAATCGCTCTCACTGACGAAGAAGCTCCTACCCGTCGCCCCCGCGACCGGCTACAACCCCGACTTCCTGACCCCCCTGCGAGGGCTGCTCGGTCTGGAGGAGGGCATCTCGGCGATACTCGCCACACCAGAACACCGGTTACACCACGAACTGGAGCTCCTGGCCGAGGCGGGTCACCCGACACCCCGTGACGACGCGACATCACAGGGAGCGCCCGCGTTCCTGGCCAGCCTGACGGAGGCGTTGCGCCGCTACCACGGCCTCGCCCTGGCACCCCTCTGGCCTCGCATCCAGACGCTCGTGCGAGCGGACCGGGCGATCCGGGAACGGGAGCTGCTGGAGGGAGGGGTGGAACGTCTTCTGGCCCGGCTGGGGCCGCGCATGCGCTGGACGCGCCCGGTCCTGCGGGTGGCCCACCCGATCGACCGGGACGTCCACCTGCGCGGACGAGGCCTGCTCCTGATTCCGTCCTCCTTCTGTCAGGGTCTGCCCCTCGGTCCCGCCGATCCGGCGCTCCCGCCCGTGCTGGTGTATCCGGTGGGCCGAAACGGAACGCGGCCCGCGACGCCCGGCGCGCGCCGGCACCTCGAATCCCTGCTCGGCAGCACCCGGGCCGCGATCCTGATGGCGGCGACGACCACCCGGTCCACCACGGCGCTGGCGCGCCTGCTGGGCGTTTCCATCGCCACCGCCAGCTATCACCTGTCCGTACTGCGCGACGTCGACCTGATCCTCAGTCACCGGCAGGCGAACGTGGTGAATCACACCGTCACTCCCCTGGGCATGTCCCTGCTGAACGGGGCGGACGCCTCGTCGGCGGAGCAGGACGCCTGACGCCCAGCCCCTGACGGCCCGAACACCCTCACGGTGGGCCCCGCGGCTTTGGCCTATCCTGCCGTGGACCACAAGCAACCCTCGGGACCGCACGGAGCCGAGAGAGGGATTTCGGCATGACGATTCGGTTCGGCGTGCTTGGACCGGTCGAGGCGCACCTGGGTGGGCGCCCTCTGAATGTCGGCCATCTCCGGCAGCAGTGTGTGCTGGCGGCCCTGCTGGTGGATGCCAACGCGGTCGTCTCGCTCGACCAGCTCGTGGACCGGGTCTGGGGAGAGCGACCGCCGGCGCGGGCCGCCGCGACGTTGTACACCTACATCTACCGGTTGCGCACCGCGCTGGCCGGCGCCAACGACGTGTCCCTGGAGCGGGAACGGGGCGGATACGTGCTCGGCGTCGATCCGTCCAGCGTGGACATGCACCGCTTCCGCGACCTGGTCGCCCGGGCCGGCGCGGGCGCCCCCGACGTTGCGGGCCTGTTGGAGGAGGCGCTGCGGCTGTGGCGTTCCGTACCCTTCGCGGCCATCGACACGGACTGGATCAACGCGCGACGCGATGCGCTCACCGCCGACCGGCTCGCGGCCGAACTGGATCTGTTCGACATCTATCTGAGCCGCGGGGAGCACGCCCGATTACTGTCCACGGTGACCACGAGGGCCGAGGAGCACCCACTCAACGAGCGGCTCGCGGCCCAGCTGATCCGCGGCCTGCACGCCGCCGGCCGCCAGGCCGACGCCCTGCTGCACTACGAGCGGATGCGGCGGCGCCTCACCGAGGAACTCGGCGTCGATCCGGGCCCTCAGTTGCAGCATCTGCACCAGCGGATCATCACCGCCGACCCGGCGCTCGGCGTGTCCCCTCCCTCGTCGTCCGCGGCGGTCCCGACCCAGCTTCCCGCGGACACGGCGACGTTCACCGGCCGCGACCGCGAACTCGACCGGCTCCTGGCCCTCTGTTCCGCTGCCGACCGGGATCCGGTCACGGTGATGATCAGTGCCATCAACGGCATGGCGGGCGTTGGCAAGACCGCGCTCGCGGTGCGCACCGCGCACCGGCTCGCGCCCGCCTTTCCCGACGGGCAGGTGTTCGTCGATCTGCACGGCTACACCGAGGGCGTGGAACCGATGGATCCCGCCGCCGCGTTGGAGGTGATGCTGCGCGCGCTCGGGATCCCGAACGAGCGCATTCCGCCCGGCCTCGACGAGCGCGCCGCCCTGTACCGCACCCGGCTCACGGGCAGGCGCATGCTGATCCTGCTCGACAACGCCGGCGGCGAACGCCAGGTCATCCCCTTGTTGCCGGCCGCCCCGGGCTGCCTGGTCGTCGTCACCAGCCGCCACCACCTCCTCGGCATCGACGACGCGGAGCACCTCTCGTTGGGCGTCCTTCCCCACGAGGACGCGATCGCGCTGTTCACCCGGGCCGTCGGCGCTCCCCGCCTGGCCGCCGAGCCCTCCGGACGGGTGGCCGAGGTCGTCGAGCTGTGCGGGCGGCTCCCGCTGGCCCTGCGCATCGCCGCCGCCCGACTGCGCTCGCGACCCGCCTGGCCCCTGACCCACCTCGTCGAACGCCTCACCAACCACCAGGACCGGCTGACGGAGCTGCAGGCCGGCCAGCGCAGCGTGACCGCCGCGCTCGAACTGTCCTACCGGCACCTCACTCCCGAACAGCGGCAGGCCTACCGGCTCCTGAGCCTGCATCCGGGCACCGACGTCGACCGCCACGCCGCCGCCTCGCTCATCCACCTCCCCATGGCGCGGGCCGGCCGGCTGCTCGACGACCTCGTCGACGCTCATCTGCTCGCCGAACCGCTGCCGGGCCGCTACCGCTTTCACGACCTGATCCGCGACCACGCCACCGCAACGGCCGCCGCCGAGGACGCCGATCCGGAGCGCCACGCCGCGCTGGTCGGCCTCCTCCACCACTACGCCCACACCGCGTCCGTCGCGATGGACGCGGTCTACCCCTACGAGACGGACCAACGGCCCGCCACCCCGCCGGCCACCCCGCCCACCACTACGCGGGTGCCGGCCTTCACGACCCCCCGGCGGGCCGAGATCTGGCTGGACGCGGAACTGGACAACCTGCTCGCGACCGCCACCCACGCCGCCACGCACGGGCACCCCGGGCACACCCTGCACCAGTCCGCCACCCTGCACCGCCACCTCCGGACCCGCGGCCGCTACGGGGAGGCGGTGGTCCTGCACCAACACGCCCTCCGCGTCGCCCCCTCCGCCGGCGGTCCCGCCGAGTTGGAGGCGCTCAACCGCCTCGGCGACATCTACTACATGCAGGACCGGGGCGAGGAGGCAACGGGCTGTTTCGAGCGGGCGCTGGATCTCGCCCGCACCACGGGCGACGGTCATGGCGAACAGAACGCGCTGACCGGCCTCGGGCACATCCACCGCCATCGAGGCGACCACCAGCGGGCCGCGGACTGCTTCGAACGGGCCCTCAACCTCGCCCGCACCACCGGCAACCGCAGCGGCGAGCAGTACGCGCTGTACGGGCTCGGCCACGTCCGAGGCAAGATGGGCGACTACGAGCGGGCCGCCGACTGCTTCCAGCGAGCCCTCGACCTCGCCCGCACCATGGGTGACCGCCACGGCGAGCAGAGCGTGCTGTCGGCATACGGTCACGTGCATGGGCACCAGGGCCGGTACGAGCGGGCCGCCGACTGCTTCGAACGGGCCCTCGACCTCGCCCGCACCATCGGCAACCGTGGCGGCGAGGCGTACGCGCTGTACGGCCTCGGCCACGTCCGCGCCATGCTGGGCGACTACGAGCGGGCCGCCGACTGCTTCCAGCGAGCCCTCGACCTCGCCCGCACCACCGGAAACCTGCATGGCGAGATGTCCGCGCGGCACGGCCTGGGCGACGTCCATCGGATGCTCGGCCGGTATGCACGGGCCGCCGAGCACTACGGGCAGCTGTGGGAGACCGCGCGCGAGACCGGCGACCGCAACGGACAGTTCGAGGGCCACGAAGGGCTCGGCCGATGCCATCACGCCCTCGGCGACCACCGGGAGGCCCTCGTCTGCCACGCCAGCGCTCTCGCCCTCGCCACCGACCTCGGCCAACTCGACGACGTGTGCCGTGCCCATGACGGGCTCGCCCGCGCCCACCACGCCCTCGGCGACGACGAGCGGGCCCGTCACCACTGGCGGACGGCCCTGGCCGTCCTCACCCGCCACGGCAGCGACCACACCTGGGATCCACAGGTCACCGCCGGCGCGCTCCGCGCCCGACTCGACGCCCTCGACCTGTGCTGAAGTGACCCCTATGGGAACGCGTTCCATGGCGGTGACCACAGCCTTGACCTGTCCAACGGCGGCACGGAGGTCTTCGTCGAGGTGCTGATGCTGGCGGTGTCCGACCTGGCCCAAACAGGGCCAGCACCTCATGGGGCGCGGCTGTGTGGGCTTCGACCTGGCGGAGATCGACTGGGGCGGCGGCACGTCCGAGCGGGCCCGGGCCAGGGAGTTCGTGCTCTCCGTCATCGACCTCGCGCTGCGTCGCCACCGCTGGGACGAACTAGGCTACGACCCGCCGTTCGCGCGCGATTATCTGCGGCGCTATCGCACCATGGTCGAGTCCTTCGACATGTCCACGGCCCCGGCCCCCCGTTTCCCCGACCCGGCCGAGGCGGCGACGGCGTCGTGCGTCCGCCACCGCATCCTGACGGGCCTGCCGCACTGGGAGGCATGCGTCTTCTGCAGCCGCGAATGGTGAGCGCGGCATCGTCGGCACACGGGCGGAGGGCGGGTCGAGCGGCTACGGCCTGCCCGTGGGGGGACGGGTGCCGTCGAGGGCGATGGTCAGGATCCGTTCGCGCTGCTCGTCATCGGTGACCCGGGCGGCGGTGATGCCGCTGACCAGGCGCAGCAGGTCGTCGAAGCTGAGGTCCTCGCGCACCTCGCCGGCCTGCTGGGCGCGGGCGAGCAGCGGCTCGCCGGCGGCGAAGATGGACGTGCGGCAGGTCGCCACGATCTCGGAGTCGCGGCTGAGGGCCTCGTAGATCGCGCGCTTGGTCGCCGAGTAGCCGACGAAGCGGCGCAGCCATGCGGTGAGGGACTCCCACGGGGGCAGTTCCGCGGCCTCCTCGGCCGAGCGGCACAGCTCCTCGACCTCACCGACGTACACCGCCTCGAAGAGGTGCTGTCTGGTCGGAAAGTTGCGGTAGAGCGTGCCGATCCCGACGCCCGCGCTGCGGGCGATGTCCTCCAGCGATGCATCGGTGCCGTGTTCGGCGAACGCCTCGCGTGCCGCTCGGAGCAGGGCGTCGAAGTTGCGCCGGGCGTCGGCGCGCCGCGGTCGCCGCACCGCGCCGGCCAGTCCCGTGGCGGGCTCTCCCATGGCGAACTCCTGAGCCAGGTTGTAATCGGAGGCATGCCTCCGCTATTGTGGAGGCATGCCTCCACTTTAACAGGTGAGGCCTGACCCGTCGTGCCTTGGCGCCCGGCCGGCAGGCGTGCCCGGTGCCACCCTCGTCCGGCCGCGACCGCGCTCCGACGCCCTCCCCGCGCTCCCCCCTGCCCTCCTCCTCGGTGTGGCACCTCCTTCGCGAAAGAACACTCACGTGAAAAGAACGCATCACCAGCTCACCTTCGCCGTCCTCGCGGTGGGCGCCGGCGTCTTCGCCCTCCTGCAGTCGATCATCGCGCCGGCTCTGCCGGTCATCCAGCACAGCCTGAACACGAGCCAGTCCACGGTCACCTGGGTGATGACCGCCTATCTGCTCTCGGCCTCCGTGTTCACTCCGATCCTCGGCAGGGTGGGCGACATCCTCGGCAAGAAGCGCACCCTGGTGGCCGCCACCTCGGCCCTGGCCGTCGGCAGCGTGCTGGCCGCCCTCGCGCCGAACATCGGCGTCCTCATCCTCGCCCGCATCGTCCAGGGCGCCGGCGGCGCGGTGTTCCCGCTGTCGTTCGGCATCATCCGTGACGAGTTCCCGCCCGCCAGGATGGCCACGGCCATCGGCACGTTCTCCGCCGTCCTCGCCGTCGGCGGCGGCCTGGGGATCGTGCTCGCCGGGCCCGTGGTCGATCTCCTCGACTACCACTGGCTGTTCTGGCTCCCCGCGATCACCGTGGCGGCCTCGGCGCTGGCGGCGCACCTTTTCATACCCGAGTCACCGATCCGCAGCCCCGGCCGCGTCAACCTCACGTCCGCGCTGGCGCTGTCGGCCGCGCTGGTGTCCCTGCTGCTGCCCATCAGTCAGGCGTCCTCGTGGGGCTGGTCCTCCGCTCGCGTCATCGGCCTGCTGGCGCTGGCGGCGCTCCTCTTCGTGCTGTGGGTGGTCCTGGAGCTGCGCTCCGCCAGCCCGCTGATCGACATGCGGATCATGCGACTGCCGGTGGTCTGGCGGACCAACCTCACGGCGCTGCTGTTCGGCGCGGGGCTCCTGTCGATGTTCACGTTCCTCCCGCAGTTCGCCCAGACCTCCCCGAGCACCGGCTACGGCCTCGGGGCGAGCGTCACCGAAACGGGCCTGTTGATGCTGCCGATGACGGTCACCATGTTCGTCGGAGGGCTACTCAGCGGCCGGATGGAGCACCGGTTCAGCGCCAGGGCACAGCTCGTCGCCGGATCCGGCTTCGGCGCCCTGTCGGGCATGGCGCTGACCACCTGGCACGACGAACGCTGGCAGATCGCGGTCGTCGCCGCGCTGTTCGGCCTGGGCGTCGGCCTCGCCTACTCCGCCATGACCAACCTGATCGTCCGCAGCGTCCCCCCACACCAGACCGGGGCCGCCAGCGGAATGAACGCCAACATCCGCACCGTCGGCGGCTCGATCGGCGCGGCGGTGATGAGCAGCATCGTGGCCGGCCACCTGGACGGAGGTGGACTGCCACGGGAGAGCGGCTTCACCTACGGTTTCGCGATGCTCACCGCCATGTGCCTGGCCGCCGTCGTCGTCGCCCTCCTGGTGCCGGCCGCGCGCCGAAGCCGGTCCGCCGCGGTCGCCCGCGCCGAGGCGCCCGACGAGAGCCCACAACCGCAGGAGACACGCGTCTGACCCCGGGACACCCGGCAGTTGGTCAGGCTCTCACCGGGCGCCTCTTCGATCGCCAGACCAGCACCGGCTGGATGCGAGTGGTGGGCGTCAGCGCCTGATCTCCTTGATCCGCAGCATCCGAGCGATCACCCTGTCGAGCTCGGCGTCGTCGAAAACCTTCTTCCAGTCGTCCCTGACTATCGACTCGCGGCCGTAGTCCATCGCGATCAGGCAGGCATCGGAGAAGGGGTTGTCGCCCTTGAGGGTGTTGGCGAGGGCCACCTGGGTGTGGCCGAGCAGCATGGCTCGGGCGGCCTTCTCCGGTACGCCGACGGTGTGGATGGTCTCGTGCAGCGCGTCGGTCAGCAGCGCGCCCACCATGCAGGCGATGGTCTCGACCAGCGTCGGCTCCAGCACCGCGAGCTGCTTGACCGTCACCCAGTGGACGTCCACGACGGGCGCGTACATGGTGCGGATGACAGACTCGGCGAGGTCCCTCGCCTCCGGGCCGGTGTGCTCGGCCCCCTCGAAGGAGGCGACCACCTCCTGAGGGGCGGCGATGCCGCCGAACGTGTCGGCCCACTCCTCCTTGGTGGTGCGCTCCAGGAAGACCGAGGGATGGCAGGGGTGAGCGACCGCGTTGGAGACGTCGGCGCGACGGGCCAGCAGACCGGCGTAGGCGGCGGCAGGGTCCAGAGTGAGCAGAATGGCGCCGGGCTTCATGGCCGGGAGCAGGTCCTCGGAAACGGTGCCGAGTACCACGTCGGGGACGGCGAGGATGACGACGTCGGCCTGGGCCGCCGCCTCGGTGCCGTCGGTGACCTCGCGGCCCAGCCCGCGCAACACATCCTGCCCCTTGGGCGAGTTCTCGCTGAAGAGCGGGTGGAAGTCGCTTTTGACCAGGTTGTTCGAGACGCGCTGGCCCATCTTGCCGGCGGCCCCGATGACGGCGACGGTCGGCTCCTCGGCGGTTTCGGAAGGCCGGTCGGAGGGCTGGCTAGCCATCAACGTGCTCCTATGCGTGTGTGGTGGTGACGGGGGTGGTGGTGGCGGTCGACGCGGTGAGGGTGCCAAGGCTGTGCCGCGTCCAGCGGTCCTCGGTGTGGGCGGTCTTCTCGTAGTCGCCCTGCCAGGGCAGCCAGTGCTCCACGATCTGGTTGACGCCCCGCTCGTCCGGGCGGACGGCGCGGATCAGGTGGTCGTAGTCGAGGAGGCCCTCGCCGAGCGGGCAGCCGGCGAAGGTGAAGCCGACCCAGCCGTCCCGGCGGGTGAAGGAGAAGTCCTTGACGTGGATGTTCACCACGTACGGCGCCGTCGCGTCGATCACGTCGGCCGGGGATTCCAGCCGGGCGACGCTGTTGCCCGGGTCGAGGCAGACGCCCAGATGAGGGCTGTCCACGGCGCGGAGCACCGCCAGCAGGTCCTCGGTGGCGACCTGTTCGTAGGTCTCCAGGCCGAGTGTGACCCCGCGGCCGGCGTAGGCGGGCACCACCTCGGCCAGCAGGCCCGTCGCCTCGGTCACGGTGGGCCGGTGGTCGGCGGTGTTGAGCATGGAACGGACGAAGGTGGCACCAAGCCTGCTCGCCAGGTCGAGATAGCGCCGCAGGTGGTCGGGGCGCACACCGCGGGTGCCCAGTTCCAGGGCGATGCCGGCATCCTCGGCGAGGGCGCGGACGCGGGACAGGCGGGCGTCGTCGAAGGTCTCGATCAGGGGGTAGTCGCAGATCTGGAAGACCTCGCCGCCCAGTTCGCGGGTCTGCTCCAGCATCTCCTCGACGGTCAGCGGGCGCGGGGCGTGCCGCGAGAGGCGCCAGAAGAACGCGTAGGTGCTCAGGCCGTAGCGCACGACGCGACTCCTTCCGTTTCCGTGACGGGGTAAAGCGCCCGGGCCTCGTCGAGGATGGCCTCGAGGGCGGCGGGGTCGTGGGCGAAGCGCCCCAGGAAGAGCCCGCCGACGTCGGTGCCGAGGCTGGTGAGCAGGCCGGGCCCGGCGCTGCCCCCGTAGATCACACGGCTTCCGGCGAAGGAGGGCTGGTCGGCGAGCCAGGCGGCGAGCGCGGCGCAGACGGTGCGGATGTGCTCCACGGAAGCGGGCTCGGCCGCGCCGATCGCCCACTGCGGTTCGTAGGCGACGACCACCTGAGCCGCCGCCGTCGGCCCGTCGCGGTCGACGGTGGTCAGCAGCCGCCGCAGTTCGGCGACGGTGCGGTCGGCGGCCTCCGCCGGGGAGGTGCGGTTCAGCTCGCCGACGCACAGCACGGGGGTGAGCCCGTTGCGGAGCGCGGCCGCCGTCTTGGCGGCGACCAGGGTGTCGCCCTCGCCGAAGAGACGCCGCCGCTCCGCGTGGCCCACCTCGGCGTAGACACAGCCGATCTCCTTCAGCTGCGCGCCGCTGACCTCACCGGTGTAGGGGCCCGCGTCCTCGGCGGCGAGATCCTGGGCCCCGACCCGCACCCGCGCGTCGGCCAGCGTGATCCCGGCGGGCACGAGGGCGGGGAAGGAAGGGAGGACGAACAGCTCGGCCAGACCGGTGGTGACGGCGGGGTGCCTGGCCGCGATCGCCGCCAGGTGGCGGCACCAGTTGAGGGTCTGATGGTGCCCGAAGTACATCTTCAGGCTGATGCCAATGGTGACGGCGGGGGCCGGGGAGGCGGGAGGCTCCATCAGACGGCTCCCGCCTCGTAGTCGCACATCAGCTGGACCTTGGCGGCTGAGGAGGAGGACTCGTCGAAGGTGTAGGTGAGCCACTCGGCGGCGAGGCGGCGGGCCAGTTCCAGGCCGATGACACGCTGGCCGAAGGTGAGGACCTGGGCGTTGTTGGAGAGGATCGCCCGCTCGACGGAGAACGAATCGTGGGCGGTGACGGCCCGTATGCCCTTCACCTTGTTCGCGCTGATGGCCACGCCGAGGCCGGTCCCGCACACCAGCAGCGCGCGGTCGGCCTGGTTGGTGGCGATCAACTCGGCGGCGGCGATGGCGACCTTGGGGTAGGCGGTGTGGCCGTCGGCGGTGACGCCCACGTCCGTGACGGAGGCGACCCGCTCGTTCGCCTCCAGGTCCTTCTTGAGGACCTCTTTGTAGTCGTAGCCCGCGTCGTCGGATCCGACGATGATGCGCAGCTTGTCGTGGTTGGCGCTCATGTCACCCTTCCTTGTGCGAGGAGTCTTCGCGCTGTGCGAGCACGCCGTGAACGGCACGGACGATCAGGGCGAGGGAGTGTGCACCGGGATCCGGGGTGCCCAGGCTCCGCTCAGCGTGCGGGCGGGCGCGTCCGACCCGGGGCAGCAGCCTCGCGGTCGCCGCCGCCGCGGCCTCGGCCGCGGTGGCGGCCTCGTCCCAGGCAGCGGCCAGCCCGCATGCGTCGGGCGGGTCGTCGGGCGACGCGGCTCCGGCGCCGGAGGCGTTCTCGGCGGAGGCCGTCGCGCGGCGGAGAGCCTCGGCGAAGGGGATCAGGGCATCGACCATGGTCTTGTCGCCGGCCTCGGCCTTCCCCAGCCGCATGACTCCGGTGGCGGCTCGCGCCGCCCCGGCTGCGACGGTCTGGGGCGTCGGCCGGTCGCTGTCGCCGAGGGCCGCGCCCAGCGCGTGGAGGATGACGCCCCACAACGCACCGGAGGTGCCGCCCGCCCGGTCCGACCAGGCGTCTGCGGCCTCTCCCAGCACGGTGCCGGAGCCGGCGCCGCGTTCGACGGCCAGCTCGGCGGCCCGGTGGGCGGCGTCGGCGCCCCGGCACATGCCGATGCCGTGGTCGCCGTCTCCCGCCACCGCGTCCATGCGACCCAGCTCCTCGGCATGGGTGTGGAGGGTGGCCGCGGTGGCCCGAAGGGCGGCGAGCACGGCGAGCGCGGCCGCGCGCGACGCCGCGCTCCCCCGGCCCGGTCCTCCCGCTGCCCCCGGCCCACCGGCGTCGGCTCGCTCAGTGCGCTCGCCGCCGCCGAGGGCCGCGTGCGCCGCCGGATCCGCCGCCGCGACCGTGCCCTTGCGGTAGGCGGGGGTGTCGGTGGGCGCCGCCCACAGCGGTTCGAGCTCGTCCGTGAGCCAGAAGAGGGTGAGGGAGACCCCGGCCATGTCGAAGCTGGTGACCAGTTCGCCTACCTCTGGGCCGACGATCTCGACACCGGCCTCCTCCAGCAGCCGGGCCACCGTCCGGTAGACGACGAAGAGCTCCTCGTACTTCAGCGCCCCCAGGCCGTTGAGGATCACCCCGGCGCGCTGCCCGCGCACCTGCTCCGGGCCGTCGGGGCGCTCGGCCAGCAGCGTCGTCACCAGCAGTTCGGCGGCTTCGTCGGCGCTGGGCACGGGCCGTTCGCCCATCCCAGGCTCGCCGTGGATGCCCAGGCCGACCGCCATGGCTCCGTCGGGGACGGTGAACAGCGGCTCGGCGGCGCCGGGGAGAGTGCAGCCGGTGAATGCGATGCCGAAGGAGCGGGTGCGGGCGTTGGCGAGCTCGGCCAGCCGGACGACCTCGTCGAGCGGCAGCCCGGCCTCGGCCGCGGCCCCGGCGGTCTTGTAGACGGTCAGGCCGCCGGCGACGCCGCGGCGTTTGTGGGCCTCCTCCGGCGCGGCGCTGGAGATGTCGTCGGTGACGGCGAGGGTGTGCACGGGTATGCCAGCGGCGGCGAGTTGCTCGGCCGCCTGTCCGAAGTGGAGGACGTCGCCGGCGTAGTTGCCGAACGCCAGCAGTACGCCGCCACCCGCCTCGGCGGCCCGGGCGACCTGCCGCACCTGCCGGGCGGAGGGCGAGGCGAAGACGTTGCCGACCGCCGCCCCGTGGGCGAGCCCAGGGCCGACCAGACCGGAAAAGGCGGGGTAGTGGCCACTGCCGCCGCCGATCACGACGGCGACCTGGCCGGGGGCGGTCGGGGTGGAGCGGACCACGCCGCCCGGGACGGCTCGCACCCAGCGGCGGTGGGCGGCCGCAAAGCCCGCCAGCGCCTCGTCCGCGAAGTCGGCGGGGTCGTTGCAGAGGTAGGTCATGGCTGGTCGACCTGCGCGAGCTTCCTGGAGGGAGCGGCTGGCCGGGTGTCCCCTGAGCCGTCCGGCGTGCCATCCGCCGCGCCGGGGCGGGTGGCGATCCGGATCATGAGGGCGGCGGCGAGGAGCATGAGGCCGCCGACGAAGAAGAGCGGGAGGTGGTAACCACCGCTGAGGTCCTTCAGCCAGCCGGTGACGTAGCTGGCGGCGAAGCCCGCGACGTTGCCCATGGTGTTGATGAGGGCGATGCCCGCGGCCGCGGCGCCTCCGGTGAGGAAGCGGGAGGGCAGGGACCAGAAGACCGGCAGGGCGGCGAAGATCGAACAGGCGGTGATGGTGATGACCGCCACGGTGGTGGTGGGCGATCCCATGTAGAGGGCGATCGGGATGGATACGCCGCCGACCACCGCAGGGCCCGCTATGTGCCAGGTGCGGACGCCGTGACGGGTGGCGTGGCGGGACCAGAAGAACAGCACGATCGCGGCCGGGAGGTAGGGGACGGCGGTGATCAGGGCTGACTGCATCACGCTGAAGTCGGTGCCGAACTGCTCCTCGAAGCCGTCGATGATCGTCGGCAGGAAGAAGGCGAGGGCGTAGAGGCCGTAGATGAAGCCGAAGTAGATGAGGGCGAGGGTCCAGACCCGGCCGCTGCCGAAGGCGGCCCGCAGAGCCTCGCGACCGTGCGCGTCGCCACCCGTCTTGGTGGCGTTCTCCTCGGCGAGCTCGCGCTCCAGCCAGTCCCGCTCGGCGGTGGTCAGCCACTTCGCCTGGCGAGGGCTGTCGATCAGGTAGAACCAGGCGATGACGCCGAGCAGGATCGCGGGCGCGGAGACGCCCAGGAACATCAGGCGCCAGCCCTCCAGGCCGAACGCGCCGTGCTGGTTGATCAGCCAGCCCGCCAGCGGGGCGCCGATCACGGTGGTGAGCGGCTGGGCGAGGTAGAAGAGCGAGAGGATCTTCGTCCGGTGACGGGCGGGAACCCACAGGCTGAGGTAGAGGATGGCGCCGGGGAAGAAGCCGGCCTCGGCGACGCCGAGCAGGAAGCGCAGCACGTAGAGCTGCTCGCTGTTCTGCACCCAGGTGAACAGCAGGGAGACAAGACCCCAGGTCACCATGATCCGCGAGAGCCACCGGCGGGCGCCGAACCGGTGCAGCGCCATGTTGCTGGGGACCTCCAGCAGGATGTAGCCGATGAAGAAGACCCCGGAGGCAAAGCCGAACTGGGCCCCGGTCAGTGCCAGGTCGTCGCCCAGGCCGTGAGGTTCGGCGAAGGAGACCGCCGTCCTGTCGAGGAAGTTCACGAAGAACATCAGGGCGACGAATGGGACAATCCGGACGCAGATCTTCCTGATGGCCGATCTCTCGGTCTCGGCGGGGGACGGTGCCTCGTCGGGGGACTGCACTGCGGCTCGCATGGCGACTCCTACGCTACTTCGAACAGCTTTGTCCGTTTGATGTCGCCTGCCCGGGGGCGGCGGCGAGCGGTGCAGCCGCGCCAGGCGGGTGAGCGTTCACGCTAACAGTGGTCACCAATTAACCAAAGGAAAATCGGTCACCAATTTACCAAAAATTTTGAGGCTTGGATGACCGTATGACCGTTTAGCCACACCGCCTGTGATCCGGGGCTCACTCGATCTGGTGTACTTGAACGGTGACCGCCCAGACCGACCAGCAGCCCGGCGACCGGCCGGACGACCCAGCGAGCTTCGTCTCGCTCCTCCAGCCCGTCGTGCGCGAGTCGTCGGTGAGCGAGGTCGCCAAGCGCCTCCTCGACCACCTGTCCGAGGGGCATCTCAGACCAGGCACGCGACTGCCAGCCGAGCGGCAGCTCGCCGAGGCGCTCGGCGTCGCCCGCTCCAGCGTGCGCGGCGCCCTCTCGGCACTCGACGTGCTCGGCATCATCGAGGTCAAGCCAGGCTCCGGCTCCTACGTCCGCGCGAACACCTCGGAGTTCCTGCCGCGCTCCATCAACTGGGGCCTCATGCTCGGCCAGCGCCGCACCCAGGACCTGGTCGAGGTCCGCACCTTCATGGAGCGGATGTCGGCGCGGCTCGCCGCCGAGCGGGCCGACGACGACGACACCGCGCGTCTGGAGGCGCTGCTGGGCCGGATGCACGACGCCGGCCACGACGTCGAGCGCTTCATCGACGCCGACATCGACTTCCATCTGGAGATGGCGGCCATCGCCCGCAACTCCGTGCTGAGCGACATCCTCCACAGCATCCGCGCCCTGCTCCAGGTGTGGATGGTGCGCGCCGGCAACGTCCAGGGCACGGTCGAGGGCACGCTGTGCGAACACGAGGCCATCCTCGACGCCATCAGGAAGCACGATCCGGAGGCCGCCGACAGCGCCATGAACGAACACATGCGGCTGGCCCGCGAGCGGCTCCAGCGTTCCCTCGGCACCGGGGAGGCCGCCCGCCCCTGAGTCCCAGCGTCGCCCGCCCGCCCCGTCAGTCGGTGGCGACCTCGCCGAGGCGCAACCGCAGTGGGTCCGTGACCTGTGGGGGGCCGTCGTCCGGGTGCTCTCCGGTGGGGGTGAGAGCCGGGTCTTCCGCCAGGGAGCGGGCCAGCAGGATGCCAGGGATGTTGTCCGTGGTGGCCACGAGCACCGCCGGTGCGATGTCGTCGGCGAGGGACACGGCGGCAGGGCGAGTGAGCGGGCTGACCGCCAGACCGGCGGCGTCGAGCGGGATCAGCGAGTCCACGATGTGCCAGATACCCGCGTCGATCTCCCCGAGCAGGACGGCCCGTGGCACGCGCGTGAACTCGGTCTCGACGTACCGCCCGCTGCCGCCGGGGAACTCGGCGTGGGTGAGGCGCCGGTGGTCGTCCGAGCTGGAGTCGATGCCGATGCGTGGCTCCCCACCCGAACCGGCGGGCTCCGGGGTGCGGGTGACGACGACGAGGCTCCCGGGCGCGTAGTACGTGCCCGCGGCCAGTCTGAGGGTGCGGTGGCCGTCGGCCTCGGGGACGACGAGGCCGTGCGCCGCGCCGGCCGACATGACAGCGATGTCCGCGCGCCCCGCGTCGAGCGAGCGCAGCCGGGCCCCGGCGCCACGCAGGTGTCCGACGGTGGTGAAGACGCCGAGCGGGGCGAACCGTTCGGCCACGGCCGTGGCCACGCGCAGCGATTCGGGCGGGGCGTTGGGCGGAAGGAGCAGATGAACGGGGCTGAGCCGGGCGGCGGACCACAGTAGGGCCGCGTCCAGCTCGGTGATGAACGTGCCCATGTGGCCGCGGGCCATCAGGGACACGGCGCCCTCGTTCTGCAACTGCTTGAGCGCCTTCTGGACCGTGCCGGAGCCGACCCCCAGGACCTCCCGGTAGTGGATGGTCGTGGGTAGCCGGCCGCCCACACCGGTCCGGAGCACGTCCCGCGCGATGATCTCCAAAGGGGTGTGACCGGTGGCCCGGTGGGTCGAGGCGGTGGATACGGTCACGCGAAACCTTCGGACTGCGGTCGGACTGATGGGTCAGGCCAGCAGGGACGCCGCCCGCTCGACCGAGTCCCCATCATGGACGACGGCGTGGAGGGCCGACAACACCAGTTCGGGACGGTCGGCACGGAAGACCCGGCGGCCGAACATCACACCGCCCGCCCCGGAGCCGACCGCCTCGTGGGCCAGTGAGAGCGTGTCGACCGGGTCCTCGCCGCCGCTGCCTCCGGCCAGCAGGACCGGCACGTAGCAGCTCTCCGTGACCTGGGCAAAGGCCTCGGCCGAGCCGGGCCACAGGGCCTTGACCAGGTCCGCGCCGATGTCCGCCGAGATCCGGCAGTACATGCTCATGACCTTCGCGGACAGCGCGTCGGCGTCGTCGCCCTCCAGCGCCGAGCGGGGCTCGATGATGAGGCCGAGGCCGAGCCGCTCGCAGTCCCGGGCGATCCGGGCGTTGCGCTCGACCTCCGCGCGCTCCAGCCGGGTGTCGCGCTGGCCCACGTAGAGGTAGGTCATGACGGCGTCGACGCCGGCGGCGGCGACCGCTTCGAGGTCGGCGAGCTGGGCCAGAACGCCCTCGCCACGGTGGTCGGCTCCCGGCGTGTACAGGCCGCGAGCGTGGTTCTTCCAGTCCAGATGGAGGACCAGTCCCGGTCGGTCGCGGCCGGTGAACGTGTCCTCCACCAGCGGGATCATCCCGGGCGTCACCATGACGCCATCGGCACCGCGCAGCCTGCCGAACACGGCCCGGATCTCGTCGGTGGTGCGCAGGCCGTTCGGGGGGCCGCTGTTGACCCCGTGGGAGGCCGCGACGATCACCGCGCGACCACTGGCCGGTCGGACCAGCCGGCCGAGACGGATCTTCTTTCCGGTACGTGCGTCCATGCCGTGCCCGACTCCTCTTCCCTGCGATCTTCCCTGCGAATCTTTCCGACAAAATACAACTTGCAGATAACTGCATTTTGATCCTAGGATCCCCTCCGGCGGCTGTCAATCGAGCCGCTCCGGCGAGGCCGCCCCCGGCCCGCGGCGCCCCGGCGGACACCGCGCACCCCCGGAATCAGCGACATCTGGAGTCCTCATGGCCGACCTCCCCTCCGCACTTGCCACCCTGGCGCGCGAGCTCGGCGCCGCGGCCGTGCGCACCGACGCCGAGGCGCTCGCCGCCTCCAGCCACGACTCCTGGCCGCTGTCCACCAAGCTGGACCGGCTCGGCCGCCACCTCCATCAGGCCGACGCCGTGGTGTGCGCCGCCTCGGAGGCGGAGATCCGCACGGTGCTGGCCGTGGCGACCGCCCACGACCTGCCCGTCACCGTCCGCGCGCTGGCGTCCTCGGTCACCGGCCAGCCGCTGCCGGTGCGCGGCGGCATCGTCCTCGACGTGTCGGGCCTTCCTGACAGCTTCGAGATCGACGAGCGGAACATGACCGTGCGCGCCTCGGCGGGGTACAACGGCGGCCGGCTGGAGGAGGAGCTCCAGCAGCGCGGCTGGACGCTCGGCCACTCGCCCCAGTCACTGCACCGCTCCAGCGTCGGCGGCTGGCTGTCCACCCTGGCCACCGGGCAGTTCTCCTCGTACTACGGCGGTATCGAGCACCTGGCCGTCGGCTACACGGTGATCCTGGCGACCGGCGAGACGCTGCGGCTGACCGCATCCCCGCGCGCCGCCATGGGCCCCGACCTGCGGCAGCTCTTCCTCGGGTCCGAGGGCACCCTCGGCGTGATCACGTCGGTGACGCTGAAGATGTTCCCGGTCGCGCCCACGAGGCTGCTGGAGACCTACACGCTGCCGTCCGTCGCGGCCGGGGTGGAGGTGCTGCGGGCCCAGGCGGCGGCCGGGCTGCGGCCGTTCCTGCTGCGGCTGTACGACACGGCCGAGGCGCGGCACGTGCTCCAGGATCCCGGCCTCGACACTCCCGTGCTGTTCGCCGGCACCCAGGGGCTCGACACGGTGGCACGTGCCGAGTTCGACGCGCTGGCCGACATCGTGGCCGCGCACGGCGGCCGCGCCGTGGGCAGCGAGAGCGCCGAGAAGTGGATGGCCGGGCGCTTCGACTTCTCCGGCGTGGAGAACCTGCTCGCGCGGGACGGCGGCTTCGCGGAGACCATCGAGGTCGCCCACACCTGGAGCGGCGTCCTGCCGCTGTACGAGGCGCTCCGCGAGGCCCTCGCCCCGCTGGCGGACGACGTGCTCGGCCACTTCTCGCACGTCTATCCGCAGGGCACCTCCCTCTACCTGATCCTCCGCGGCCGGGCCGGCACCGACGAGGAGGCCGTCCGGCGCCTGGAGACCATCTGGGCCACCGCCATGAGCGTCGCGCTCGAGCACGGCGCGGAGCTCTCGCACCACCACGGCGGCGGCCTGGCCCGCTCCCCGTACACCAGGCGTTCCCTCGGCGGCGCACATCTGCTGCTGCGCCGTCTGAAGAACGCGCTCGACCCGAACGGGCTGCTCAACCCGGGCAAGCTCGGCCTCTGACAGTCCCGCTCGGCCGCACCGCAACCCCCTCCCAAGGAAAGGCGCCAGGGACAATGTGGTTTCTCGGCATCGACATCGGAACCACCCATCTCAAGGTGGCGGGCATCACCGCCGAGGGCACTCTGCTGCCCGCGGGACGGCTCCGCACCCCCACCGTCCACTCCGACGGGCTGGCTCATCACGACGCCGAGGAGATCTGGCGCAGCACGGCCGGACTGGTGGCCGAGTACGCCCGGACCACGGCGGCCGCGCACGGCCCGCTCGGCGGAGTCGCCGTGGCCTCCTTCGGCCAGGAGGAGTCCGTGGCCGTGGACCGGTCAGGACGGATGATCCACCCGTCGCTGGCCTGGTGGGAGTCGTCGCCCGGATTGGCCCTGGATCCGGACACCGCCGCCCGCCTCGACTCGTTCGAGCAGTTCCGCGTCTCCGGGCTGCGGCACCGCCCCAACCAGACCCCCGAGCGCATGGCCCTGCTCCGCGCTCGCCGTCCGGACGTGTGGCGTTCGACCGCGCGCTGGGTGGACTTCTGCACCTTCGTCACCGAGCGCCTGACCGGCACCTGGGCCAGCGCCGCCTCCCAGATCACCCACAGCCAGTGCTTCGACCTGGCCACCCTCACCCCCCACGTTCCCACCCTGGAACTCCTCGGGCTTACCCCGGACTTGTTCGCCCCCGTGCTGCCGACCGGGGCCGACGCCGGGGAGATCAGGACCGCCGCGCTGCCCGGCGTCCGGGTCGCGCCGGGCGCCCGGGTCGTCCTCGGCGGCCACGACCAGGTGCTGGCCGCCCGTCAGGTGCGGGCGACCAGCGGCGCCGACGTTCTCGACTCCATCGGCACCTCCGAGTACCTGATGGTGACCACGGACACGTTCGCGCCGCAGCGCCGCTCCTGGGAGCTGGGCATCGACCACGAGCGCTCCTGGCACGACGGCGCCTTCCTGCTGGGCTACCCGATCCCCACCGGCAAGGTGGTGCAGCTGCTGGCCGAGTTGTTCCACGACGGCGACTTCGACGCGATGTTCGAGCGGCTCGCCGATACGGGTCCTGGCGAACCGTCGTCGCTGCGGGTGACGGTCGACTCGATGAACGAGGCGGGCGGGGGCCTGCTGGACCTGCGCGGTGTGCCGGCCGGCGCCCGGCCCGCGGACGTCGTCCGCGCCTGCCTCGACCACCTCGCGGACCTGGCGCGGACCAGGGTGGACGAGATGTGCGCGCTGGCCGGGACGCGCCCGGAGACAGTGGCGCTGATGGGCTCGCTCTTCCGCAGGCCGGAGATGGCCGGACACCGCCGGGAGCGATGGGACCTGCCCCTGCACATCAGCCAGCTGGCCGAACCGGTCGCCTACGGCGCGGCGGCCGTCGCCCGCGACGCCGTCGCGGCGGACCGGTCGGGCGACGCGGAGCGGAGGCAGGCATGAGCATTCTGATCGCCTCCCTCAACAGCGCCGTCGAACGGCTGCTTGCCGTGCCCGCGCACCGCCCAGGCACCGTGCACCGGCTGACCCACAGCGAGACCCTCGCCGGGGGCAAGGGCGTCAACGTGGCCCGGGCCCTGACCCAGCTCGCCGCGGATCCGCCCGCGGCCGCGGGCCCGCGGTCGGATCCGCTGCTGTTCGGATACGCCGGCGACGCCACCGGCCGCCTCTTCACCGAGCTGCTGGCCGCGGAGGGACTGGCCGCCTCGCTGGTCCCCACCGTCGGGGCGACCCGGGTCTGCGAGGTCCTCGTCGACCTGTCGGATCCCGCCGGAGCGACCGTGTACAACGCGGCGGGACCGACCGTCACCGCGACCGAACGGGCCCGTCTCGACGAGGAGTTCGCGCGGCTGCTCGGCACGGCCGAGGCGCTGGTGTGCACGGGCAGCACGCCCCCCGGCGTCCCGGCCGACCAGTACGCCCGCTGGATCGGCCAGGCCCGCGAGCGTGGGGTGCCGACCGTGCTGGACGCGCACGGCGACGCGCTCAGGGCGGGCGCCGCCGCCCCGCCCGACGTCATCAAGGTCAATCTGGACGAGCTCTCCGACGCCGCCGACGGCGATCCCCTCAGCACGGCCCGCGCCTGGCTGGCCCGTGGCGCCCGCTGCGTGATCGTCACGGACGGGGCCCGCCCCGCCCACGCGCTCACCGCGGACGCGGAGTACGAGGTGCGGGCGCCCACCGTCGCCGTACGCAGCGCGGTCGGCTCGGGTGACGCCTTCTGCGCCGGCCTCGTGCACGGCCTGCTGGGCGATCCGAACGCCGGCTGGGCCGCGCACCTGCGGCTGGCCGCGGCCTGCGGCGCCTCGAACGCCGCCTCGGTGACGGCCGGCCTCAGCCACGATCCCTCCCCCGCCGCCCTGTTGCCGCAGGTCACAGTGCGCGCGTTCGCACCCGAGCCGACCGCACCCGCGGACCTCGGCACGGAACAGAGCCGTTCTGCCGACGAACCACGGAGATTCTGATGGAGTACATCCCCCGGCGCACCGCCGGACACATGCGCAGCGTCATCCTCATCACCAGCGTCACCGCCGTCGGCGGCTTCCTGTTCGGCTTCGACAACGGGGCCATCTCCGGCTCCGTCGGCTTCATCCAGGAGCGCTTCGAGCTCGGCTCCGGCGCCCTTGGCTGGGTGACGTCGAGCATCATCGTCGGCTGCATCATCGGCGTGCTGATCGCCGGCCGCCTGAGCGACGCCATCGGCCGCAAGAAGGTCATGCTGGCCACGGCCGTGGTCTTCGTCCTCGGAGCCCTCGGCGAGGCGTTCGCCCCCAACGCCTCGCTCCTGGTCGTGGCGCGCATCGTCGTGGGCATCGCCATCGGCACCGAGACCACCATCGCGCCGCTGTACATCGCCGAGATCGCCCCGGCCGGGATCCGTGGCCGGCTCGTCTCCTTCAACCAGCTCTTCAACACGGTCGGAAATCTCGCGGTGTTCACCGTCAGCGCCCTGGTGGCCCGCTCCCACAGCGACGCGTGGAACATCGAGCAGGGCTGGCGCTGGATCTTCGGCATCGGCGTCGTCCCGGCCGTCCTCTTCTTCCTGCTGCTGTTCCTGGTTCCGGAAAGCCCGCGCTGGCTGGTCCGGCAGGGGCGGACGCACGACGGACTGCGGGTGCTGCGCCGCATCACCCCCACGTCCGCCGAGGCGGAGTCGGAACTGGCCGTCATCGAGGAAGCAGTGGCCCGCGAGGGGTCGCGCGCCACCCTGCGCGACGTCCTCGCCCCCCGTTTCCGCAAGGCGCTCGTCATCGGCTTCGGGGTGGCGCTGTTCCAGCAGATCAGCGGAATCAACGCGATCTTCTACTACGCCCCGGAGGTCTTCGAATCCGCCGGCCTGGAGACGAACGACGCCATGTCCAGCACCGTGCTGATCGGCGTCACGCTGGTGGTCGCCACCCTCATATCGATGTGGCTCATCGACAAGGTGGGGCGCCGCACGCTGCTGTTGACCGGCGCGAGCGCCATGACCGTGCTGCTCGCCTGCATCGGGATGCTGTTCCGGAGCGCGCAGCCGAACGCGCCGCTGCTGCTGGCACTGATCCTCGCGTACGTGGCGTTCTTCGCGGTCTCCTTCGGCACCGTCGCCTACGTGATCATCTCGGAGATCTTCCCCACCCACGTCCGGGGCGTCGCGGCGTCGATCGCGACCTTCGCCCTGTGGGGCGGCAACTACCTGGTCTCCCAGTTCTTCCCGGTCCTCGTGGACAACATCGGCTCGTCCAGCACCTTCTTCCTGTTCTCCGGGATCTGCCTGCTCGCCCTCGTCTTCACCGTCGCGCTGGTACCGGAGACCAAGAACCGGACGCTGGAAGAGGTCGAGCGCGAGCTGTACGGACACCCCACCGCGCCGGCACAGGAGCCCGTCCCCCTGACCTGAGCACCACCCCGTGCGGGGGCGGCGCCGCGCCCTCCCGTCACTCAGTTGCCTCCGACGGCCCCGCGGTCGCTTGCCGCGCGGGCCGCGTGAAGCAGGGCCGCGCCCGCCAGGAAGCTGGCCAGGGCCGCGGTCGGCAGCCCGAATGGGCCGGGGTCGGCCGAGCCCTCGTTGGCCACCCCGAGCAGGCCGAGCACGCAGGCGGCGTAGCCGACGGTGGTCACGGTGGCGCGCGGCCGGGGACGGCCGAGCGCCTTCGGCGTCCACCAACCGCGCGAGACGACGGCGCCACGCCGCCCGCGCCACCTGCCGCGCCTTTCGATCCGACCGAAGACCGCCACCAACGCGCCGAGCACGATGACGAGCACGGCCAGCCACGGCAGCTTCCACAGCAGCCACGCTCCCGTGTCCTCGGGGGGTTGGGGCAGCGGGATGAGGCCGGAGGCGTACCCGGCCGCGGCGACGAGCACGAATGCGGTCATGTGCCACAGCAGCAGGGTGAGGATCACGGAGTTCACGGCGATCACGGCCATCCATGGCCCGAGCCGTCGCATCCACCGGTTCCCCGCGTCGCGCAGCAGCAGTACCAGCCCGAGCTGAGCCGCGGCCAACGCCAGCAGGGCGAGCGTCGGCGGCGAGAGGTTGCCCAACGCCGCGCCCGGAATGCTCACCATGCTGACCGGGTACGGACCGGCCGCCGTGAGCAGCACCGCCACCGCGGCACCGCCCACCAGCAGCGGCACGGCCACGTTGGGCCGGACCGGAAGCGTTCCGTCCTGCCAGGCGAAGCCGATCTGGTGCACCGCCAACCAGGCGAAAAGGTAGTTGCCCAGCTGCGGCGTCGACGCGTCGAACGCCAGCCGCGCCACGTCCCCCGCGGCGAGCAGCCCTACCAGCACCAGCGGCACGGCCAGCCCCGCCCGCCGGTGCAGGCGGTACATCAGCGGCGTCAGGATGACCACCACGAGGTAGACGAGCAGGAACCACAGCGGGATCGAGGCCAGCGAGGCCGCCTGGCCCACCTGGGCGGGGTCGACGCCCGCCAACCGGGCGATCAGTGCGGCGGCGGCGAGCGTCACGAGGAGTGCGGTCGTGGGCCGCACGAGCCGCGCGCTGCGGTCGAGCAGCCAGTCCTGGACGTCGCCGCCGCGACGGGTGCGCGAGGTCAGCGAGGCGGCGTTGGCGAAGCCACCCACCATGAAGAACACCGGCATCACCTGGAGCAGCCAGGTGATCGGGCGGCCCCACTGCAGCACCGCCAGGGCGCTGAAACCGTCCAGGCCGCGGGCCCCGCCGGTGACCACGACGACCATCCAGTGGCCGAGCACCACGATGAGGATGGCGAGCGCCCGCAGCAGGTCGACGTAGCGTTCCCGCTGCGACGGTGTGCGCTCCGCGAGCTCGCGCAGGCCGGGCATGTGGCCATCATAGGAACGGGTGACCTGCGGAGATCACAACCACCCGCGCTCCACGCGTCGGGGCCGCATCGCGGTCACGTGGGTGCTTTCGTGGTCATGGTCGGGCCAGCCCGGAGGCCCAGACCCACGCGGCGACGGCCACGCGGTTCCGGGCGTTCACCTTGCGCTGCGCGGCGGCCAGATGAGTCTTGACCGTGCCGTGAGTGACATGCAGTGCGGCTCCTATCTCCGCGTTGGTGAGCCCCTGGGCGACCAGCCGGACGACGTCGGTCTCCCGCGCGGTGAGGGCGGACGGGTCGGGCGCGGGGTCGGGCGCGGGGCAGCCCACGCAGCAGCCGCACCGTCAGCGACGGGCTGGTGAGGGTGTCCCCGGCCATCGCCTCGACCGGGACGGGGAGTACACCCCGCTCGGCCCGGACACCCGGCTCACCGGGGAACAGTTGCGCTCCGGCATCGGCCTGGCGCTGGAGGCGCGCGATCTGGTGCGCGATCCGCGGGAGTGGGACGGGCTGATCGACATCACGCTGGAGGTGGTCGACGGCCACCGCACCAGCCGCGACACGGCACGGGTCCGCGTGACGCCGCTGATCGTCACCCACGACCTGCTGCCCATCGACCGGATGGTGATGAGCGACAACGGCACCACGCCCGAGCACGCCGAGCGTCACGGCTACGACCCCGACGACCCCGGCCGCCCGGTCGAGGACGGCGAGGAGGTCTTCCGGACGGAGCTCAGCGCGGCGCTGGACAAGGCCGGGCTCGACGGCGATCTGCTGGAGTTCCCGACCGGCGGCGACCGCTGGATGCGCGGTCAGTTCATCACCGGATACTTCGCCGTTCCCGGCCCCGACGGCACCGAGCACCGGATGCAGGTGCTGCTGCGCTCCGCCGACGTGATGCCCGAGGGCAGCAGCGCGCACTTCCCGCTGCGCGACGCCGGGCGTTCGGCGTGCACAGTGCTGCGCGGCCCGGGCACGGCCGTCCTTCAGCAGTACGACCAGGACCGGGTGGGCGATGACGCACACTGCGCACTGTGGGGTTCGTTCAGCTCGACCGGCAACTTCCTGGTCGCCCCGCCGGACGAGCGGTTCCCCGCCGGGCGGGTGTTGTACGGTTCGAACGGGGAAGAGGCCGCTCCGGACGCCACGTTCACCCGGCTTCTCGAGGGCCAGCGCGAGCAGACGCCGCTCGCCGTGGACACCAGCTGGCTGGGCGTCGGGCATATCGACGAGTTCCTGTCCTCGTGCCCGCCGACACCGAACGCGGCTGGGCGGCCGGCGCGGACGACATGCTCGGTGACGAGCAGCTGACCGCCGGCACCCGGCTGGCGGCCGCGGGGATCGACCGGGCACTGGAGCTGCTGTCCGACGAACTCAGCCTGAGCGCCGAGGACATCGTGCGCGTGCCCGCGCTCTTCACCCGCCTGGACGTGCCGGGCTACCCGCGCCAGGACGTCGTCGCCAACCACCTTCCGGCCGTGGCGAACGGCGTGTCGACCGGCACCAGCACCTTCCTCGCGCCGGTGACCCACGGCCCGGCCGACGCCACCGGCGAGGACGTCTGCCAGCGCGCCACCGAGGAGGCCATGGCGACGATCGGCGCCCGGGTGGTGTGGGTGGAGGAGTGGGACTACGCACGCGGTCGGCACCGTGGGCGGCGAGAGCCACTGCGTCACGAACGCCCTGCGCGACCTCTCCGCGGCCGAGCCCTGGTGGCGCGCATTCCCATGACCGCCGACCGGTATCACGGGAGGAAGCAGATGATGTGGACGTTCTCGCAGCCGGTGGTCTCGATCGAGGAGTGGTCGGCGTGTGCCGCTCCGGCGAGGCCGAGGACGCCGAGGACGGCGATGGAGAGTGCGGCCATGGCCGTGCGGATATGCATCAGTGCCTCCATGCTGCGGATCAACTGACCGGCGCCCGGTCTTGGCCGCACCCTCCCCGGAGGGCCCGTGACGGTCCCTGGGATCAGGCCTGGCCGGTTCAACGAGCCCACCGGTCGGCGGTCACGCCCACCATCGGAGGGCTCATCCGGGGCCGGCGGCGACCCGTGTCTCCCAGGCGCGTCACCACGTCATTGACGTGCCCAGATCACGGCTCTACGATCACCCGTCACATCTGTCAGTCAACAGACATATGAGGAGCTGCCATGTCGTCGGGACGCCGAACCAGACATGGGCAACGCAACATCGCCGGCACTCTCGCGTGCACGCTGGCTGCCGGCGTGCTCACGGCCACCGCCGGGGTTGGCCCCACCGTGGCTGCCGAAGCCTTCACGATCGTCGTGGCCCCCTCCGGCCCCCAGGGGGCGCCGGAGGGGGACGTCGTCGTCGGGTCAATCACGGCAGCGAAGGCGATCGCGGGGACGCGCGCCCGCGATCAGGACACCCTCGTGCTCCTGGACGGCGGCACCTACGAGTTGGACAGGCCGCTCCGGTTCGACGCCACCGACGGCGGGACCGACGGTCACACGGTCACCTGGGCGAGTGCGCCGGGCGAACGCGCGGTGCTGTCCGGCGGCGAGAAGGTCACCGGCTGGACGCTGCACGACCCGGAGCGGAACATCTGGGTCGCCGACGTGGAGCAGGGCACCGAGTCCCGTCAGTTGTACGTCGACGGCCAACTGGCGGAGAGAACCCAGCTCCTGCTGGGCGCGGACGAGGACGACAGGGCGCATCTGACCTGGACCGAGCGCGGACTCGTCCTCGAGGACGACAGGTTCGGAGACCTCAGCGAGCTGCGCAACCAGTCCGACCTGGAGATCGTCAGCCTCGGGTCCTTCACCGACCGCATATCTCCGGTCGAGAGGATCGAGGGCAACGAGATCCGGATGGTGCAGCCGGCCTGGGAGAACAACAACTTCGGCTACGACACCCTCAAGTCGCCGTACAACCGGGGTGCGCTCTATCTGGTCAACGCCTACGAGTTCTTCGACGGCCCTGACCAGTGGTACCTCGACTCGCCCGACGGCAAGGTCTACTACCAGGCCGAGCCCGGCACCACGATGGATGACGTCGACGTGCGGCTGCCGAGACTGGAGAGCCTGGTCGAGATCGGCGGTAGCCACGACCGGCCCGTACGGAACCTGGAGTTCCGGAACCTGCAGTTCTCGCACACCACCTGGCTGCGGCCGAGCTCGCGGTGGGGCTACGCCGACCAGCAGAGCGGCGCGCACATAGTCGGCGAGTACGATCCGCCCGCGGACTATCTGACCACCTGCCAGGACGGCTGCCCGGAGTTCGAGGCGACCCGCAACGAGTGGTGGCAGGTGCCCGGCGCCGTGCAGGTCTCCGCGGCGACCGACGTCACGTTCGACGGCAACCGGTTCGACCAGCTCGGCTCCGCCGCCCTGGGTATCGGCATGGACCCCAACGCGCACGGCACCGGCGTCGGATACGGCACGTCCGACATCGAGGTCGTCGGCAACGCGATCTCCGACTCCGCGGGCTCCGGCGTCGTCGTCGGCGGCGTGCAGCCGAACGCCCACCATCCGAGCGATCCGCGGATGACGAACCACGACATCACGATCGCGGACAACACGATCACCAGGATCGGGCAGAACTACCGCGACAGCGCCGGCATCCTCTCGACGTACGTGAGCCGCGCGGCCATCACGCACAACACGCTCACGAACCTCCCCTACGACGGGATCGACATCGGCTGGGGGTGGGGCATCAACGACCCCGGCGGCAACCAGTACTACAGGGACGCCGGACTGTACGAGTACCAGCCGATCTATGACACGCCCACCACGTTCCGGGACAACCGGGTGAGCCAGAACCTGATCTACGACACGAAGAACGAGATGCACGACGGCGGCAGCATCTACTCGCTGTCGGCCAGCCCTGGCACCGTCATCGAGCGCAACTACATCTATGACAGCCGGGTGACGTTCGGGATGCTCATCGACCAGGGCTCGCGATACATCACGGTGCGGGAGAACGTGATCCTCGACAGCGACCGCTACATCTACGTGAACGCCGACATCGAGGGCGGCCCGGACATCTTCAACACGCTCGACTGCACGTTCCTCAGCAACTGGTGGACCGGTGGGAACGAGCGCTCCCCGACCGGTCCGGAGTTCAACTTCACCTGGACCGACAACGTCGACCTGAACGACGTCCCGCGGGAGAACTGGCCTGACGCGGCCAAACAGGTGATGACGGAGGCCGGCGCTCGCCGCTGAGGCGGGAACTGCTGGCCTCGTTCCTGGGGCCACGAATTTGCTCTAGCATACTGCGAATGGTGAACATTACTCATCTGCGCGCTTTGTGTGAGGTTGTCAGGGAGGGTTCCTTCGCCGCGGCGGGGCGACGTCTCGGCTACACCGCCTCCGCGATCTCCCAGCAGATCGCCGGCCTGGAGCGGGCCGCGGGGGCGGTGTTGTTCGAGCGGGAGGCACACGGCATCCGCGCGACCACCGCCGCCCGGTACGTCGCGGCCCAGGGTGAGGAACTCCTGATGCGGCTGGACGACTTCGACTCCCTGCTCACCGGGTTGGCCGATGGCGCACATGGTCGCCTGCGGCTGGGCAGCTTCCCCACCGCCAACCGCACGATCATCCCGCAGGTGGTCGCCAGCGCGATGGCCGCGAACCCGGCCGCGGATCTGGAGCTCGACGAGGGGAACACCGGACATCTCGTCACCGGGGTGGTCGAGGGCCACGTCGACATCGCGGTCGTCCACGTCTACGCACTCGTGCCGGAGCGCTGGCCTCCCGGGCTCACCAGCATCGAGCTGATGACCGAGGACCTGCTCCTGGTCATGCCCGTCGCGCACCCGCGTGCCGGTGCCGAGGACCTCCGACTCGAGGACCTCAAGGACGACCGATGGATCTCCAGCCAGACCGAAACGGCCTCGAGCAAGTGCCTGCGCCGGATCTGCGCGGCGCACGGATTCGTTCCGACGGTCGCCTTCCGCAGTGACGACTACGACGTCGTGCGAGGGCTCGTGCGGGCCGGCGCGGGGGTGGCGATCGTCCCGGAGATGGGTTACGCCCCCGATGACGGCGTCTTCAGTGTGCCGCTGCGGCAGTGGACTCCGGGGCGGCAGATCCTCGCACTGCATCGCACGGCGAACTCCAACCCACTGCTGCCGAAAGGCATTGACGCACTGCGCCGCGCCTGCGCCGGGAAGGGCCAGTCGGCCGGAGCGCACTGAGGCCAAGAGATTCTTGGGGTGTAGGCAAGGAGACCGCGTGGTCGCGGCACTTGCTGACGCGTCGGCGCGTTCCTAATGTGATCCCACCAATTGAAGCTCGGCCGCATCGATCCGATATTCGCACCGCCGCCGAAAAATGCGGCAGTTACGGCCGAATGCATCGCGATTCGCGGTTCTCTTCAAGGGAAGGGATCTCTTTTTTGTGCGATCTGACGGCTTATCACCGAATGCGCGCGAACCACCGATGGATGGTTCCCCGGCATTACAACGTCGCGCGCGACGTCTGCGACAAACATCCCAGAGAAAAGCTGGCGATGATCTGTACGGACGATGCGGGCCCGGACAGACATGTGCACTGGGCTGAACTGCAGGACCTCAGCGCACGGTTCGCGAGCCACTACAGGGCGCGAGGGGTCCGCCGCGGGGACCGGGTCGGTGTGCTCTCCCCGACCACGCCGGAAAGTTCGGCCGCACTGCTCGGGGCGCTGAAGATCGGTGCGATCGGGATGCCGATGTCGACGCTGTGGAGCGACGACTCGCTGCGCTACCGGCTGACGGACGCGGACGTGCGGCTGCTCATCACCGACGCGGCGACCGCCGCCAGGGGCATCGCCGACGCCGTACCCGAGACCGTCATCCTCGACGACGAGCAGCTGGCCGCGGTCCACGCGGGCCCGGCCTCCCCCGACCACGCCGACACGCTGGCCGACGACCCCGCACTGCTCTACTACACCTCAGGATCCACCGGCCGGCCCAAGGGCGTGCTCGCCCCGCACCGCAGCCTCATCGGGCACAACGAGTTCGAGTACTGCCAGGACCTGCGCGACGGCGAACTCTCGTACTGGATGGGCGACTGGGCCTGGGGCGTCTACAAGATCCTGGGCCCCTGGCGCTACGGCGCGGTCAACGTCGTCCACGCCGCCGGGCGCAGGTTCGACGCCGAAGGGCTGCTTGGCGTGCTGTCCCGGCTCGGCGTCGGCAACGTGTTCCTCAACCCGACCGGGCTGCGGATCATGATGAACACCGTCCCGGACGCTGGTACCCGATTCCCGCAGAAGTTCCGCATCGTGTGCTCGGCGAACGAACCGCTCGGAAAACCGGAGTCCGCCTGGTTCGCCGAGCAGTTCGGCGTGCCCGTGCTGGAGTGCTACGGGATGACCGAGGGCTACCCCATGATCGGCAACCTTCCCGGTATCCCGCGGAAGGAGGGCTCCATGGGCCTTCCGGTCCCCGGCTGGGACGTCGCGATCCTGGACGAGGACGAGCAACCGGTGGCGCAGGGTGAGGCCGGCGAGATCTGCCTGCGAACCCACAGCAATCCGCAGTTCCCACTGGGCTACTGGGGGCGCCCCGCGGAGACCATCGAGGACTTCGGCGGTGCCTGGTTCCACACCAAGGACATCGCGAGGGCCGATTCCGACGGCTACGTCTTCTACATCGGTCGCAAGGACGACGTCATCAAGTCGGCCGGTTACCGGATCAGCCCGTTCGAGGTCGAGGAGGCGTGCGGCCGCCATCCGGCCGTGGCCGAGGCGGGAGTCATCGGCGTCCCCGAAACGGCACGCGGCCACCAGGTGAAGGCCTTCGTCGTCCTTCGGCCCGATTACGAACCGTCCCCAGAACTCGCGGAAGACATCAAGAGCTTCGTCAAGGAAAACCACTCGGCGTTCGGTTACCCGAGGCTCGTCGAATTCGTCGGCGAACTGCCGCGTGGCCAGTCGGGCAAACTCGGTCGCGCCCAGCTCAGGTCGTGGCCCGCCGGTTGTGCGTACTGAGACAGGGAGAGGCACATGACCATGCACATGCAGGCAGCGACGACCACCGAACTGGAGCGACTCCGGTTCTCCTCGGCACTCTCCACGACCTTCTTCAGCAAGATGTTCTCCGCGCTGACCGCGATGACGTTTCGGGAGAAGGGCGAGAGCGCCGCCAACAAGCTGTGGTTCGAGGTGCTCACCAACCACCAGGGCGACCGGTATACCGAAGGGCTAGGCAAACTCGGTATCCACGACGACCCGCCCGCGGTCGCCGCGGCGAAGTACCACTACTTCACCAACATCATCGGCGGGCTGGCCATGGAGTACGTCGAGGAATCGCCCATGAAGGTCTGGGTTCGGTATCGGGCACCGATGTGGATGTACGCGGGCGTCGCGATGATCGCCATGCCTGCCTCGGTGCGCCGTACGGTCTTCAGCTCGTGGCACCCGCGCAACGGCAAGTACATGAACTGCCCGCGGCTCGGCTACGTCGGCACGAAGTTCTCCATGGAGGGCGACCCCTATGACGAGGGCTACTTCATCGAGTACGACCACGATATCGACGCAGCACAGACGATGCGGTACGAGGTGGCGCGGCGCACTCCCGAGTTCGACCCCGAGGCCGCGCCGAAACTCGATCCGGTGCTGTGGCCGGAGGAACGCATCCTCAAGGCACGCCCCAAGTTCTCCTCCGGGTACGTCCAGGCGACGGTCGACTCCCTCTACGGAACCTACGGTGAGTTCGCCAGCCACCAGATCGTCGCCTCGGCATCCCGGCTCCTCGGGGTCCAGCTCACGCCGGAACTCGCCGCCCAGGCCGGTGTGGCCGGCCGTTCGGTAGCCGACATCACCACGTTCCACGAGCGGCTCCTCACCGCGGCCCGCAGGGACGTCACCGTCAGCAGGGTCGACGAGCGCACCCACCGGCTGGAGGTGGGGTCGTACCATCCGTTCGGCGAGTCCTATCCGGAGGGGTTGCGGCAGGCGTTCTTCGAGTTCCACAGTGCGGCGACGCGGATGCTCAACGGCCGCGTCGAGATCACCCGCACCGCTCATCGGGACGCGGAGACCTGGCAGCTCACCGACACCGGCACCTGGCTGTGGTGAGGCCATGAACGCCATCGATTCGACGGTTCCCGCACAGGCCGGGTCCGGCACCGCGCAAGACCGCAGGATGGCGATGCGCGCGCTCGCCGGCGTGTCGGCCGGCAACTTCGTGGAGTGGTACGACTTCGCGATCTACGCCTACTCCTCGACGGTGATCGCCGACCTCTTCTTCCCGTCGGGTAACGACACCGTCGCGCTCCTGGGCACCCTGGCGGTCTTCGGCCTCACGTTCGTCACCAGGCCCCTGGGTGGCATCTTCTTCGGCCGCCTCGGCGACCGGATCGGCAGGCGCAACACCCTGGTCGCCATCCTCACGCTGATGGGCGTCAGCACCACCCTCATCGGTGTGCTGCCCACCTATGACACCGTCGGCATCGCCGCGCCGATCCTGCTGACCCTGCTGCGGCTGTGCCAGGGATTCTCGGGCGGCGGCGAGTCCTCCGGCGGCGCGACGTTCCTCAGCGAGTACGCGCCGCACAACCGGCGCGGCACCTGGGCCGGCCTGTCCAACAGCACGCAGACCCTGCCGTTCGCCGTGGCCGCGCTGCTCATCCTCGTACTCAACACCTGGCTGGGCGACGCCGACTACGAGGGCTGGGGCTGGCGGATACCCTTCCTCATCTCCGCACCGTTCGCGCTCGTCGGGCTTTTCCTGCGGATGCGGATCGACGACACCCCGGTGTTCCGGCAGCTGGAGAACACGAACAAGGTCGCCCACGCCCCGTTGCGCGAGGTGCTGAGCGGCTACCGCCGTGAGTTGCTGGTGCTGATCGGGATCGCCTCGCTCAACGCGGTCGCCTTCTACACGGTGTCGAGCTACTTCACCACCTACCTGCAAGAGGTGGTGGACCTCAGCGCGACGACGGCGCTCGCCTCGAACAGCCTCGCCCTGCTTGCCTACAGCCTGTTCATCCCGCTGGCCGGGATGGCCGGCGACCGCCTCGGCAGGAAACGGGTGATCCGCGCGGGCGCGCTCGCGCTCGTGATCCTCGCGGTACCCGGCTATCTCATCGCCGGGAGTGGCGGGTTCGGCCTGGCCGTTGTCGGCCAGTTGCTCATCACGCTGCCGTTGGTGGCCGTGGCCTCCGTCGTCGCCGTGGCGCAGGCGGAGCTGTTCCCGGCCGCGGTGCGCTACACCGGCGCCGCGCTCGGCTACAACATCGCGTACGCGGTGTTCGGTGGCACGGCACCGTTCCTCGGGCAGTACCTGGTGCTGGTGACCGACAACAAGCTGGCGCCCGCGTTCTACCTCATCGCCCTCGCGCTGCTCGCGCTCATCCCGATGAGGGCGCTGCCGGAGACGTCGAGTCTCTCCATGCTGCGTGCCGACAACGCCGCGCTCACCTCACAAGCCCCACTGACCTCGAAAGCCCCGCTGGCCTCAAAAGATAGGAGCGGTCGATGACCGACGAGATCCTGGTCGAAAACCGCGACGGAGTGGCCGTCATCACCCTCAACCGGCCGGCGGCGCTCAACGCCTGGACCATGAGCATGCAGGACCGGGTGCGCGACCGGGTGGTCGCGCTGGCCGCGGACGACACGGTGCGCGGGATCGTCTTCACCGGTGCGGGCGAGCGCGCGTTCTGCGCCGGACAGGATCTGGCGGAGACGGCCGGGTTCGACGCCGACGAGGATGTGGACCGGTGGCTGGACAACTTCCGTGCCCTCTACGAAGCCGTGCTTCATGTCGACAAACCGGTGGTCGCCGCGATCAACGGCGTCGCGGCCGGCTCCGGCTACCAGTTCACCCTGCTGTGCGACGTCCGGGTGGCCCACTCCGAGGTCATGATGGGTCAGACCGAGGTGAGTTCCGGCATTCCCAGCATCACCGGCATGTACCTCACCCGGTCCGCGCTCGGTACCTCGCGCATGCTGGAGCTGATGCTCAGCAGCCGGCTGATGGGCATCGACGAGCTGACCGCCGTCGGCCTCGTCCATCACGTGGTGCCACGGGAGCAGGTGCTCGACAGGGCGATCGAGGTCGCGCGCCAGATCGCGGCGCTGCCGACGGTCGCGGTGGCGCTCACCAAACGGCGTTACCGGGAGCACCTCGTTCCCGGACTCCGCGAGGCGTTCGCGGCGGCTGCCCGCATCGACAAGGAGGCCTGGGCGTCCGGGCAGCCGCAGCAGGTGATGCGCGAGTTCTTCGAGACCAGAAGGGCGAAGAAGTCCGCGGCGAGCGGGAGCGCGGGGTCGTGACCGTCGAGCTTGACCCGCGGTACCTCGCCGCGCTCACCGGAGCCACCCTTCCCGAGCTGCTGGCCGCCGGTGCGGCCGAGCGCGGCGAGGCACCGTACGCGAACTTCGCCGGGGAAGGGATCACCTTCGGCGCGTTGGCGGAAGCCGTCGTGGACGCCCAGCGCGGGCTGGCCGCGCTGGGCGTCCGCCGGGGCGACCGGGTGGCCGTGATCCTGCCGAACCATCTGGAGCACGTGGTGCTGGTGCACGCGCTGGTGGGCATGCGAGCGGTGTGGGTGCCGATCAACACCCGGCTCCGCGGCGAACCACTCGCGCATGTGCTGACCGACAGCGACCCGAACCTGCTCATCGTCGACCCGCGATACGCGCCCGAACTCGCGACTCTCCCGCGCGGCGCCACGCCTCCTCGGGTGGTCGAGTACGCGGTCGGCGCCATGGCGCCGTGGCGGCACGGCGCGGTCGGCGCCATGGCGCCGCCGGCGCCGGCCCGGCCGGACGGCGGCGGCGACGACGACGACGACATCGTCAGCATCATGTACACCTCGGGCACGACGGGACCCGCCAAAGGGGTTCAGGTCACGGACCGGATGCTGCGTGCCGCGGCGCTCGGCGCCGCCGAGGTGAGCGCATCGCGGGAGGGAGACGTGTTCTTTCTCTGGGAGCCGTTGTGCCACGTCGGCGGCGCGCAGGTGCTGTTCCTCCCGCTGCTGCGGCGGGTCCAGTTGGCCCTCGTCGAGCGGTTCAGTGCCTCGGCTTTCTGGTCCCAGGTCGTCGCCGCGGGCGCGACGCACATCCATCACCTCGGCGGCATCCTGCCGATGCTGCTCAGCCGTTCCCGGTCCGAGTCCGAACGCGACAACAGCGTGCGTGTCTCGTGGGGCGGCGGGATGACCAGCGAGGCATGGCGGGAGGCGGAGACGCGGTTCGGCCTGCGCGTGCACGAGTGCTATGGGATGACCGAGGCGTCCAGCATCTCGACGGCGAACGTCTCCGGCGCCGGCCACGGCATCGGCCAGGCCCTGCCGTGGTTCGACGTCGAGGTGCACGACGAGCACGGCAGGCCGGTCCCCGACGGCGAGAGCGGCGAGATCGTGCTGCGCCCGCTGGTCGAGGGCCTCGTGACCCCGGGTTATTTCCGCAACGACGCGGCCACCGCACGGTCCCGCCGCGGCCCGTGGTGGCGGACCGGTGACCGTGGCCGTTTCACCGGCGGTGTCCTGCACTTCGTCGGCCGGCTGACCGACTCGTTGCGGCACCGCGGTGAGAACGTCTCGGCCTGGGAGGTCGAGGCGGTCGTCAACACCCATCCGGCGGTCACCGAGAGTGCCGTCGTCGGCGTGCCCGCCCCGGAGGGTGACGAGGACATCAAGGTGTTCGTCACCGTCGCCGACCCAGCCGCGTTCGACCCGGTCCGCTTCCTCTCCTGGTGCAGGCAGCGTCTCGCCCGGTTCCAGGTGCCGCGCTACGTCGCCGTCGTCGACGACTTCCCGAAGACGCCGAGCCTGCGTATCCAGAAGTCGCTGCTGTCACGAAAGACGAACGACTGCTTCGATGCCCGGGGCGTGGACAATGGCAGCTCGGGGCGCTCCAACAGGGGTGCGACGGCGCACGATTGACGCGCTTTCCCGGGGCGACACCTCCCCCGTTGCATGCACGCCTCATTTGCATCGGACGGAGAAAGTCCTCATTCACCCCCACACAGAGGCGATCAGTGGCCGGAGAGCTCATTCACCAGACAGCGGGACAGAGCACGCGCACCCGGATGTCGGCGCTGTCGAGATGAGCGCCCACCTGCGGCCCTGACCCCGAGGGCACGCCGTCCCGTTCCTCCACCTCGTGAACCGGCAGCGGGCCACGGGCTGGTCCCGCGCCAGCGGCGCCGAACTGCCCGATCCGGCCTCCACCGCGTACTGCCTGTCGCTGCTCGACCCCGTGGCCCCCGGGGCCTACCGCTCGCGCTTCGCGGCGCTGGCCCGCGACGACGGTGGCTTCGCCTCCCCACCCCACACGGCGGGATCGAGACCCATCCCGTACGACGTGCCCGTGCTCGCCAACTGCTACGTGCTGCTCGCGCTCCAGCACGCCCGGCAGCCTGCTCCCGTCGGAAGAAGCACCCGATCACGCGCTCCGTGGCGCGCGACTTTCGAATCTCCGCCGCCCACCTCGTAAGTTTCAACGGATCCTGGACAAAGTGTGGACGTCGCAAGACAAAGTCTCTAGTCTCTGCGCCGCGCAGCCTGGATTCCAGGCTCTCCCCGCGCCCACCCGCGTCAGGAGGAGCAATGACCAGACCGCTCTACCGCCGGTTCTCTCGAGGACTCCGCAGCCGTATGGCGGGCGTGCTCGCCGCGTCCGTCCTCGCCGGGGTCGCCTGGACGGCGCCGGCCGCCGGACAGGAGCCCGAGCCGCTCGCCGACCTACCGCCCCAGGAGCCTGGGGTGACCATGCGCAGCTACGACGTGCAGACGCCGCTCGACGAGATCTGCACGCTCAAGTCCGGGCAGACTCCGAACGTCGACAAGCTGATGACCGACATCGACTGGACCACGGCCGAGGACTTCGGCGTCGACGACCATTTCGTCTCGCACGCGATCGGCAACATCAACGTGCCGCAGGACGGCATCTACTCCTTCCGCCTCACCAGCGACGACGGCTCGCGTCTGTTCATCGACGACCAGGAGGTCATCGACCACGACGGGCTGCACGGTGCCGAGCCCAAGGACGGCACGGTCGAGCTGACCGCCGGTTACCACTCCCTGTTCATCGAGCACTTCGACAACGACGGCGGGCAGCAGCTCACCCTCTCCTGGCAGCCGCCGGGCGCGAGCGACTTCTCTGTCGTGCCGAACTCGGTGCTGAGCACGGACGCCGGCGTCGTCCGGGTCACCGCCCCCGGCCGCAAGGAGTGCGAGGGCACCCAGGACTCGCCGGGCGACGGACTGCCGCTGGACGGCGTGCACCCGGACTACGAGCTGACCGACCTGCGGCCCAGCGGCTTCGAGCCGCAGGTCACCGCGATGGACTGGCTCCCCGACGGCCGACTCGCGATCGCCACCTGGGGCGGGGGCGGCTCGCCGGACGAGCAGCCCACCGAGGGCGAGGTCTACCTCATGGACAACGTCACCGGCGCCACCAGCCCTGACCAGGTCACCGTCAAGAAGGTCGCCGAAGGGCTGCGGGAACCACAGGGCCTGAAGTACGTCGACGGCTCGCTCTATGTCTCCCAGAAGCACGAGCTGACCGAGCTGCGGGATCTCGACGGTGACGAGGTCACCGACGAGTACCGGACGGTGGCCACGTGGCCGTGGGGCGGCAACTTCCACGAGTTCGCCTTCGGCCTGCTCTACAAGGACGGGTACTTCTACCTGAACCTGTCCGTCGCCATCGATCTCGGCGGCGCCACGACGGACCCACAGCCCGCGGAGAATCGCGGCACCACCATCAAGGTGAACCGCGAGACCGGCGAGGTCACGTACGTCGCGGGCGGCCTGCGCACGCCCAACGGCATCGGCTGGGGACCGGACGACACCCTGTTCGTCACCGACAACCAGGGCGGCTGGCTCCCCTCGTCGAAGCTCCTGCAGGTCAGCGAGGGCGACTTCTTCAACCACTACACCAACCCCTCCGGGCCGTTCGACGACCAGCCCGTCACCCAGCCCGTCCTGTGGCTGCCGCAGAACGAGATAGCCAACTCACCCAGCACGCCGCTCTACCTCGAAGAGGGCACGTTCGCCGGTCAGATGCTCTTCGGTGACGTGACCTACGGCGGCATCCAGCGGGCGTACCTGGAAGAGGTCGACGGCGCGTACCAGGGCGCGGTCTTCCGCTTCACCCAGGGCCTGGAGGCCGGCGTCAACCGGATCAGCATGGGCCCGGACGGCGCCATCTACGCCGGCGGCCTCGGCGCGGGCGGCAACTGGGGCCAGGAGGGGAAGCTCACCTACGGTCTGCAGAAGCTGATGCCGACCGGGAGCGACGCCTTCGACATCCTGGAGATGCGCGCGACCAGCACCGGCTTCGAGTTGGAGTACACCCAGCCGCTCTCCCAGGAGACCGCCGACGCGCTGGCCGCCAGCTACGCCGTCGAGCAGTGGCGCTATCTCCCGACCGCTGAGTACGGCGGGCCGAAGGTCGACGAGGAGACGCTCACCGTGAGCTCGGCGACGCTGTCGCCCGACGGCAGGACGGTCACCCTGGAGATCCCGGGTCTGAAGCCCGGCCACGTGGTCCACCTGCGTTCGCCACGCCCGTTCACCGACGACAGTGGCCAGGAGCTGTGGAACACCGAGGCGTGGTACACGCTCAACGAGATTCCCGGCGTGGAGGAGTCCGCGCCGTCGCTGTACGAGGCGGAGGAGGCGCAGCTCGACGGAGGCGCGACGCTCGCCGACGACCACGACGCGTACTCCGGCCGCGGTTTCGTCGCCGGCTACGGCGCGGAGGGGGCCAGCACCACCTTCACCGTCGACGCGGAGACGGCTGACACCTACGACGTCGGAGTGCGCTACTCCAACGGCCCGGACCCCTTCGCCGGGACCAAGACGCTGAGCGTCTACGTCAACGGGGAGAAGGTGAGACCCACCAGTCTGCTGAGTACGGACACCTGGGAACAGTGGTCCACCCAGACCGAGCAACTGCCTCTGCACTCCGGCAGCAACACCATCACCTACGCCTACGACAGCGGCGACACCGGCCACGTCAACCTCGACCTGCTCACCGTCCATCCGTCCGGCAGTACGGTCACGCTCTTCGACGGCGCCGACCGGTCGGCCTTCCAGCACACGGACGGCGGCATGGTGGAGTGGCCGCTGGTCGACGACGGCGCGATGGAGGTGTGCTGCGGGGACATCCGCACCAAACAGGCGTTCCAGGACTTCCAGCTGCATGTGGAGTACTGGCTGCCGGAGCTCCCGCCGGACGTGACCGGACAGGACCGCGCCAACAGCGGCGTCTACCTCCAGGACCGCTACGAGATCCAGATCCTCGACTCCTACGGCGACGACACGCCGGCCAACAACGAGGCCGCGGCCATCTACGAGCAGAAGGCCGCCGACGTCAACGCGGCACAGCCGCCCGGGACCTGGCAGACGTACGACATCACCTTCCGCGCCGCCCGCTTCGACAGCGACGGCACCAAGACGGAGGACGCCCGCGTCACCGTGGTGTGGAACGGCGTCACGGTCCACGACGACGTGGCGCTCACCGGCTCGACGGCTGGAGGCGCACCCGAAGGAGCGACGGCGGGCCCGATCCGGTTGCAGGACCACGGCAACGCGGTCCGCTACCGCGACATCACCATCCAGCCCGTATGACCCGGACCCGGGCCTGACACCCCCGCTCACCCCGGCCGACAGGCGGCACGCCGCCGCCTGTCGGCCGCAACCCGGCGCGGGCGGTCAGCCGGGTCCTTCCCCCGTTTGCGCATCGGCCTCGGCCTCGACCACCAGGTCGACTCCCTCCCGGCCGAGGCCGGTGACCCGGACCCGCTGACCCACCCAGACCGGTCCGCCGTCCAGGGTCCGCACGGTCCACAACGCTCCGGCCAGCCGGACCCGACCGGTGTATCCGTCCGCGGCGGCCTGATCCACGACGCCCGTGCGGCCCACCAGCGCCTCCGGTTGGGTTACCCCCCGCCCATCGCGCGGCCACATCCGGACCGGCCTCCAGCCGTTCGGCCAGAACAGGAGAACCAGGACCGCGACGACCAGCAGCGCCGCGATCAGCACCACGATAAAAGACGCGTTATTCGCATTCCAGCCAGAAGGAATCATGAGGCCTATTCTGCATTTTTGGCTTCAGTTATCCGGCCTTGTCGGCCTCGACGTCGTCGGCATCCGGAAACCGCCGAGGTCCCGGTGCCCGGTGACCCACTTTGCATTAACTCACCCTGTTCTCAAGGTAGTTGAAAGACCTTCAGCTCGGCGTGCGTGCGTGTCAGACTGCCCGTGGTTCAAATTCGCACTACCGATGAGGAGACCCTTCATGTGGCGTAGTCGGAAACGCAGAGCCCTGGGCGTGGTGGTCGTCGCGCTGGCCGCGATCTCGGTCGGGGCCTCGCCCGCCGGGGCCGGGGCGCGCGCCGCCGAGCCCAGCCTGGCGGAGCTCAACGACGCGAAGGCGGCGTTGGACGCCACGGCGCTGGCGGCCGGAGCGGACGCCAGCACCGAGGTCGCCGCCTGGTACGTGGACGCGGCCCGCGACGCGGTCGTCGTGGAGGCCGGGGACGATGCCGCCGCCGAGGCGTTCCTGGCGGAGGCCGGCGTGGCGTCCGAGGTCGTCGAGATCGACACGACGGCGGCGGCGCCGCGCCCACTGGCCGACGTCATCGTCGGGGGCGCGGCGTACTACGGGGAGACCAAACTGTGCGCGACCGGGTTCACCGTGACCCACAACGGCGAACCGGCCATGACCACCGCGGGACACTGCGCCCGGGAGGGCTTCTACGCGTACGCCCAGTCGCTGGTCCCGATGGGCACCTTCGAGGGATCCGTCTACCCGGGCGCGGACATGGCCTGGATCTCCCCGGACGCCGCCGATGCGGAACCGCAGCCGTACATCGACGCGCATGGCCTGGGCTCCGGTCCCTACGGCTGGATGCCCGTCGCCGGCTCGGCCGAGGCCCCGGTCGGGGCGCCGGTCTGCCTGTCCTCCAGGCCGTCCGCGTACCACTGCGGGCTGATCGAACGGGTCGACGTCAGCGTCACCTACCCCGAGGGCACGGTCACCGGGCTGACCCAGACGTCGGTGTGCGCGGAGGAGGGCGATTCGGGCGCGGGGTTCCTCTCCGGCAACCAGGCGCAGGGCGTGCTCTCGGGCGGCACCGGAGACTGCTCCACCGGCGGCCACTCCTACTTCCAGCCCCTCAACCCGCTGCTGTCGGAATTCGACCTGGACCTCGTCACCACCGGCGACGCGCCCGACCTGCCGACCACCCCCAGCGGCTGTGCGGCGTACCAGTCCGTCTACCCACAGAAGCTCACCCCCGGCGGCAGCGACCTCGCGCCGAGCCGCTTCTTCGACGACGCGGACTCGTACTTCTTCGCCCCGGCCGGCGCGCACACCGCCTGCCTGAGCGGGCCGGCGAGCGCCGACTTCGACCTCCAGCTCCAGTGGCGACCGCGCACCAGCGGGTCGTGGACGACGGTCGCGAAGAGCGCCGGGCCGGGCTCCGAGGAGAGCATCAGCCACCAGGGCCAGGAGGGCTACTATCGCTACCTGGTCCAGGGTCTGAGCGGCTCCGGCAACTACGTGCTGGGCTACGACCAGCCCTGACCTGATCGCCGCGACCGCTCAGGGTCGCCCACCCGACCGGCCCTCACGTGGCCCGCGCTCCCCCCGCGCCGAGGATCCCCCCGTCCGCACGGCGCGGGGGGAGCGCTCATCGCCGCCGCGCTGGGAAGGGGGCGGGTTGACAGCGGAAGTGTGCGTTGGCGCGACGGGCACGCGAGGACGCACCCGGCCGCGTTCGCGCGCGCCGATGTGCGCCGAGAGCGACCGCGGCGGCGTCTATCGGTGCTGTGGTGCAAGGGGCCGACACTGCTGGAGGCCCGCCGTTCACCGCTCCGGCACGTGCCCACCCAACTCCGCCTCATCCACGACCAGGTCATGCCGACCTTCGCCTGAGTGTCCGAACCGACCTTTCCCTGATTCGTTACCCGGCGGTGTGCGGGGCCGTCACGGGTAGTTCCACGGTGATACGGATCCCGCCGGCGGGGCGCGGGGTGAGGGTGAGTGTTCCGTCGTGTGCGTGGGTGATGGTTTTGACGATTGCCAGGCCGAGGCCGACGCCCGCATGGTCGGTGCTTATGCGTTCGGTGCCGCGTTGGAATGGTTCGGTGAATGTCGAGACCAACTGTCGGGTGAGCTTCTCGCCGGTGTTTTCGACCGTGAGCACCGCGGTCCTGGGGCGGACGCTGGTACTGACCCACACGGTGCCCTGTTCAGGCAGGTTGTGGACGATCGCGTTGTGCACGAGATTCGTGGTCAGCTGCAGCAGAAGCGCTTCCGATCCGATCGTGGGGGTGATGTCGCCGCAGGTCTCGATGGTGACGCCACGCTTCTCCGCGAAGGGGAGGAGTGTTTCGGTGGCTTCTTCCGCCAGGAGGGACAGGTCGACAGGTTCTCGGGTGAACGACCGCTGGTCAGCGCGGCTGAGCAGGAGCAGCGCCTCGGTGAGGTCGATCGCTCGGGTGTTGACGGCGTGGAGGCGGTGGATGAGTTCGCCGGTGGCGTGGGTCGGATCGGTGCGGGCCACCTCGAGAAGTGCCTGCGAGATCGCCAGCGGGGTGCGCAACTCGTGAGAGGCGTTGGCCGCGAATCTCCGCTGTTCGGCGATGTGTGCTTCGAGCCGTGCGAGCATCGTGTCGAAGGCGTCGGCGAGCTCGCGCAGCTCGTCTTTGCGGCCCGGTAGCCGGATTCGGTGGGAGAGTGATCCGTTCGTGGCCGTGCGTGCGGCGTCCGTGATTCGGGTCAGGGGGCCGAGCATGCGGCCGGCGAGGAACCATCCTCCCAGGAGACCGAACACCAGCATGAATGACAGTGCCGCGGCTGCCGCCGGAGCGAAGGCACGCACGAGGAAGGCGCCCTGAGCCGATATCTCCAGGTCCCCCTGTGCGTCGATGCCCAACTGCCGGTATCGCAGGAGCACCACCGCCGTGGCGCCGAGCAGCATGACGCCGGCGAGCATGAGGAATCCGGCGTAGCTGAGGGTGAGTTTGAGGCGAACGCTCAACCCGGGGGCCCTATCCACGGTCTCCTCCCTCGGGTCCGGCCTCCGGTTGCGTGTCGATGCGGTAGCCGACGCCTGGCACGGTGGCGATGATCCACGGTTCGCCGAGCCGTTTGCGCAGTGCCGAGACCGTGATGCGCACGGCATTGGTGAACGGGTCGGCGTTCTCATCCCACGCCCGCTCCAGGAGCTCTTCGGCGCTGACGACACCGCCTTCGGCAGCGACGAGGACTTCGAGCACCGCGAACTGCTTCCGGGTCAGCGCGACGTAGCGGCCGTCCCGGTAGACCTCTCTGCGGAACGCGTCCAGCCGCAGACCTGCGATCTCTCGCACGGGAGGCCTGTGGTGGGCACGTCTGCGGTCGAGCGCCCTCAGCCGCATGACGAGCTCCCGAAGCTCGAACGGCTTCGTGAGGTAGTCGTCGGCGCCGAGTCCGAACCCGGTGGCCTTGTCGTCGAGACGGTCGGCCGCGGTGAGCATGAGGATGGGCATGCCGCTGCCGGAGGCGACGATGCGTTTCGCGACCTCGTCGCCGGACGGTCCGGGGACGTCGCGGTCGAGGACGGCGATGTCGTAGGCGTTGACGCTCAGCAACTCCAGAGCGGTGTCGCCATCACCCGCGATGTCGGCCGCTATCGCTTCCAGGCGTAGGCCGTCGCGGACGGCTTCTGCCAGATAGGGTTCGTCCTCGACGATCAACACACGCATGCTCTCGATGCTACGAGCCGGCGCGTATCGTCGGCATATCAAAAACCACATACGTGCTGGTAACGCCACGCTGCCTTGACTGGCGGTATGACTCGAACCCCACCATCGGCACGGACAACGACCCGCCGGATTCGATGGCGCCTTGTCGTCGGCCTGATGGTCGTCATGGCGGCGATCACCGCGGTCCTCGGCTACCAGGCGCGGAACGCCTCGTCTTCCTCGGCCGCACCGCCCTCGGATCATCCGCGTGGCGAGGCCGACGGTGTCGTCCCCGACGGTGTGACGGTCTTCGATGACGAGATTCCGGCGGTGGCCAACCTCGATCCAGATCTGCTCAAGGCCCTCCGCGAGGCTGCGACGGCCGCCGCGGAGGACGGAGTCGAGTTCCACGTCAACAGTGGCTGGCGTTCCGCGGAGTACCAGAATCAGCTTCTTCGCGAGGCGGTCTCCACGTACGGGTCCGAAGAGGAGGCGGCCCGATGGGTGGCCACCGCGGCGACGTCTCCTCACGTGTCGGGGGACGCGGTCGACATCGGGCATTCCGATGCGACGGAGTGGCTGTCCGAACGTGGTGCCGAGCACGGGCTGTGCCAGATCTACCGCAACGAACCCTGGCACTACGAACTGCGCCCCGAAGCGATCGATCGTGGTTGCCCGCCTGCGTATGCCGACCCCACCCAGGATCCGAGGATGCGGCAGTGATCGACAGTGCGCGAGGACGGACGATGGCGCAGCTGGACCCGGCGGAGACCGGACAGCGCGGCGCCGGCCGCCTGGACACCAGCGATACCGGCGATACCGGCGCCGGGACCTGGCGCACGGGCATCCGCCGAGCGATCCGGATCGGCTCCCGGCCGGGGCCCTGGAAGCGCGGCCTGGTCCTCGCGGCGCTGGCGCTGCTGCTCGGCCTGCTCATGCTGCTGCACGCGAAGATCCCGAACCGGAGCGGGAACCTCGGCAGCCTGGTGGAGACCTTCCTGCCGTGGTTCGGCCTGTTCATCCCGGCGCTGCTGGCCGGGGCGCTGGGGCGCCGCTCCGCCTCCGCGGTGGCCGCGCTGCTGCTGCCGGTCACGGTGTGGCTGAACCTCTTCGGCGGCCTGCTCAGCGACAAGTCCCACCCGGACAGCGACCTCACCGTGGCCAGCCACAACGTCGGCGCCGACAACCCCGACCCGGCCGGCACCGCCCGCGACCTGGCCGCCTCCGGGGCGGACGTGCTGGCCCTGCAGGAGCTGACCCAGCAGGCCATGAGCACGTACGAGAAGGAGCTGGCGCAGGCGTACCCGTACCACGCGGTGCTGGGCACGGTCGCGCTGTGGAGCAAGCTGCCGCTGTCGGACACCCAGCCGGTCGACGTCAGGATGGGCCTGACCCGGGCGTTGCGCACCACGGTGGCCACGGACCACGGGCCGCTGGCGGTGTATGTGGCGCACCTGGGGTCCGTACGCCTGAATCCCAGGGCGGGCCTTTCGACGGGCCAGCGGGACGCCGGCGCGCAGGCGCTCGGCCGGGCCATCGCCGCCGATCAGAATGAACGGGTGGTGCTGCTCGGCGACCTGAACGGCACCATGGACGACCGCGCGTTCGCCGACATCACCTCGCAGATGCACTCGGTCCAGGAAGAGGCCGGGGACGGCTTCGGTTTCAGCTGGCCGGCGACGTTCCCGGTGGCGCGAATCGACCAGATCCTGGTCCGCGGCGTGGAGCCGGAGAGCTCGTGGGTGCTGCCGGCCACCGGCAGCGACCACCGGCCGGTGGCGGCCGGAATCAGCTGGTGACCCCGGAGCATATCGCCGGCATATCGAAAACCGCATACGTTCTCGTAACACCACGCTGCCTTGACTGGGGACATGTCCCGCAGCGAACCAGCACCAGCAGCGCACCACCGAGGGATAGGGTCGCGGGCGTGAGTCTGACCGTAGGGCCGATCAGCGCCGCCGAGCACCTGGCGTTCGTGCGGGCACAGCGTTCCGTCAGCTTCCTGCAGACCCCGGCATGGGCCAGCGTCAAGACCGAATGGCGCAGCGAGTCCCTCGGCTGGTACGACGACGGGCAGCTGGTCGGTGCCGGGCTCGTCCTGCACCGCCCGGTGCCGCGGCTCGAGCGTTTCACGCTGGCCTATCTGCCCGAGGGCCCGGTCATCGACTGGACCGGCGAGATCGACGCGTGGCTCGACCCGCTTGCGGCCTATCTCAAGGCACACGGCGCGTTCGCGATCAGGCTCGGGCCGCCGGTGTGCACGAACACCTGGAGGGCCGCCCAGGTCAAGGAGGGCATCGCCGACCCGGGCATCAAGCGACTCACCGAGATGCCCAGCCAGTGGGCGGACCCGGTCGGCGCCCGCGTGACCAGCCGGCTCAGGGACGCCGGCTGGCTGCCGCAGAGCCCGGAGGACGGCTTCGGCGTCGGGCATCCGCAGTTCAAGTATGAGATCCCGCTGGCGGGCAGGACCGAGGACGACCTGCTCAGGGGCATGAACCAGCTCTGGCGCCGCAACATCAAGAAGGCGGCCAAGGAGGGCGTCGAGGTCACGGTCGGTGAGGATCTGAAGGCGTTCCACGACCTCTACGTCCACACCGCCGAGCGCGACCACTTCACGCCCCGGCCGCTGCGCTACTTCGAGGGCATGTTCGCGGCGATGAGCGCCGAGGACCCCGAACGGATCAGGCTCTACCTGGCCCGCCACCAGGGCGACCTGGTCGCCGCCACCATCCTGGTCCGCGTCGGCGCCCACGCGTGGTACTCCTACGGCGCCTCCTCCACCGAGAAGCGCGAGGTGCGCGGCTCCAACGCCTGCCAGTGGGCGATGATCCGCGATTCGCTGGCGGCCGGCTGCGACATCTACGACCTGCGCGGCATCACCCCCACCCTCGACGCGGACGACCCGCACGTCGGGCTGATCAAGTTCAAGGTCGGCACCGGCGGTCAGGCGGTGAGGTACGTCGGCGAATGGGACCTGCCGCTGCGACCGTTGGTCTACCGGGCCTTCGACCTCTACATGAAGCGGCGCGGGCGATGAGCCTGGATCTCGTGGTGGACGGCGACCGCTGACGCGCCCACCCGCGTGAGGTCGCCGACCGGACGCCCGGCCAGACGCCCGGCCTGGTGCCGGTCACCAAGGACGACGGCTACGGCCTGGCCGGCCGGGCCCGGCGCGCCGACCGGCTGAAGGCCGACACGCTCGCGGCCGGCTCGCCCCGCCGAACTACGCGAGCGCGGCGGCGACCTCGTCGAGGCGCGCCCCGCGGGAGGCCTTGACGAGCACCACATCGCCGGCGGCGACGTGGCCGCGCAGCCAGTCGACGGCCGCGTCGTTGTCGGCCAGCGCCACCGCCCGCTCTCCCGCGCCGTCGGCGATCGGCCGGGCGGCCTCGCCGACCGCGACGACGAGGTCGGCCGCGCGCGCGGCGTACTCCCCGATGGTGCGGTGCTCGGCCTCGCTGTCGTCGCCGAGTTCGCGCATCTCACCGAGGACGGCGATGCGGCGCCCGCCCTCGATCGCCGCCAGCGCGTCCAGGCCGGCGCGGGTCGAGTCGGGGTTGCCGTTGTAGGAGTCGTTGAGCAGCGTTGCGCCGCCGGCGAGGTCGCGCAGCTCCATGCGCCACTTCGACAGCGAGGCGGTGGCCAGCGCCGCCGCGGCCACGTCGAGGGGTATGCCGGCCGCCAGCCCCGCCGCCGCGGCGGCCGACGCGTTGGGCGCCTGGTGGGCGCCCACGAACGGCAGCGCAACGGGAGCCGAGGCGTCGGCGGTCCGCAGCGCGAAGGACGGCCGGCCGAGCCGGTCCAGCGCCAGATCGAGCACCCGCACGTCGGCGTGTTCCGCCCGGCCGAAGGTCAGCACCGGGCCGTCGGTGAGCGCGCGCATCGCGACCACCCGAGGATCGTCGGCGTTGAGGACGGCGGTGCCACCGGGCGCCAGCCCCTGCACCAGCTCGCCCTTGGTCTTGACGATGGCCTCGCGCGACCCGAACTCGCCGATGTGGGCCTGGCCGACGTTGAGTACGACGGCGATGTCTGGCGCGACCAGGCCGGTGAGCTCGGCGATGTCGCCGACCCGGCTGGCTCCCATCTCCAGGACGAGGAACCGGGTGGCCGCGTCGGCGCGCAGCATGGTGAGCGGCACGCCGAGCCCGTTGTTGAGCGTGCCGATCGTGGCGATCGTCGGCGCGGCGCTCGAAAGCACCGCCGCCAGCAGGTCCTTGGTGCCGGTCTTGCCCTGCGAGCCGGTCAGGCCGACAACGGTCAGCCCGTCGCGCAGCCGGGCCACGACGTGGGTGGCGAGCGCCTGCAGCGCGGCCCTGGCGTCCGCGACGACGACGGTGGGCAGCGGCGTGGGCCGGGAGCCGAGCACGGCCACCGCACCGGCCCGGCCGGCCTGGGCGGCGTAGTCGTGGCCGTCGACGTGCTCGCCCGCGAAGGCGACGAAGAGGCCGCCCGGCTCGGCCTGCCGGCCGTCGAGCACGGCCGGCGCGGTCACCTTCACGGCCTCGTCGCCTTCGACCGTCCCGCCGACGACCGCGGCGATCTCACCGAGGCTGAGCGGGATCATGAGCGGGCGGCGCGAGGGCCGGCGAGCGGGAGCAGGCTGACGGGGCAGAGGTTGACGGAGGCTGGTTCGCTGTAGGTCATGCCGCCAGTCAAGGCAGCGTGGTGTTACCAGCATGTATGTGATTTTCGATATGCCGGCGATATGCGACCGGCTGGCAGCGTCGAGAGCGTGCGGGTAAGCAACCGGTCAGCTCACCGCGGCACGGGGGGTGAGGGCGATGCGATACTACCCTCCAGTAACATTTCGTCGGCATATCGAAAACCGCATACGCTCCGGCAACACCAGGCTTCCTTGACTGGCCGGCATGACCTACAGCGAACCAGCCCGAACAACGGCTCGCCGCACCCGATCCCTGGCGTCGTCGTCCTCCTCCACCGTCCCAACAACGGGAATCACCATCTATGGATGCGGGCAGGACGAGGCCGTTTTGTTCCGTGAGCTGGCCCCTCGCTATGGCGTAATGCCAACCATCACAGATGCAGCGGTATCAGAAGCCAACAGTGAACTGGCATTCGGAAACCGATGTATCAGCGTCGGCCATAAATCCCACATCGGGAATTCCACTCTTCTTGCACTTAGCCAGGTCGGCGTCACGTATATCTCCACAAGGAGCATTGGGTACAACCATATCGATATGCGGTACGCGGCGAGCGTCGGAATTTCCGTCGAAAATGTCGCCTACTCCCCCGACAGCGTGGCCGACTACACGCTGATGCTGATGCTGATGGCGGTGCGAAACGCAAAATCCATGATCCGCCGCGCAGATGTCCATGACTACAGACTGCACGATGTACGCGGGAAGGAACTGCGTGATCTGACCATCGGGGTAATTGGAACAGGACGCATCGGCTCAGCTGTCATGGATCGGCTGCGGGGTTTCGGCTGCCGAATACTGGCCTATGACAATCTTCCCAAGACCGCCGCCGACTACGTTCCTCTCGATGAATTGCTAAAGCTGAGCGACATCGTAACGCTCCATACACCGCTCAACGCGGATACGCACCACCTCCTGAATCGCCAACGTATCGAGCAGATGAAACACGGCGCTTTCATCATCAACACCGGGCGCGGTCCACTTCTCGATACCGAGGCCCTTGTTCCGGCACTGGAAAGCGGCAGATTGGGCGGTGCGGCGCTGGATGTCCTCGAAGGAGAGGAGGGAATATTCTACGCCGACCGCAGAAACAAACCCATTGAAAGCAAACCGTTGTTGCGGCTACAGAAACTGCCGAATGTGCTCATCAGTCCGCACACCGCCTACTACACGGACCACGCCCTGAGCGACACCGTGGAAAACTCCATTACCAACTGCCTGAAATTTGAAAGCGGGAATCAGCATGGATAGGCTGAGGGTCGGGATCATGTTCGGGGGCCGTTCCGAAGAACATCCCATCTCCGTCAAATCGGCGCAAGAGGTCGCAAGAAGCCTCGATCTCGAAAAGTACGAACCTTTCTATATCGGGATCACGAAGAGCGGTGCCTGGCAGCTTTGCGACGGCCCCGACGCCAATTGGGAGAACGGCAGCTGCCGTCCGGCCGTGCTGTCACCGGACAGAAGCATCCACGGATTGCTCGTTCTGGAGCAGGGACGATACGAAACGATCAGTCTGGACATCGTGTTGCCCGTTCTGCACGGCAAGCTCGGCGAGGATGGTGCGATACAGGGTTTGTTGGAGCTCTCCGGCATCCCCTACGTGGGCTGCGATGTCCAGAGTTCTGCCCTGTGCATGGACAAATCCCTTGCTTATACCGTGGCCCGCAGCGCGGGAATCGCTACGCCGAACTTCTGGACCGTCACGGCGAACGAGAAGATTGATCCCGACCGGCTTATCTATCCCGTCTTCGTGAAGCCGGCCCGTTCGGGGTCATCCTTCGGCGTCAGCAAGGTGTCCTGGAAAGAGGAGATACCGAGTGCGGTGGAAACCGCACGACAGTACGACTCGAAGGTGTTGATCGAAGAGGCTGTCGTGGGCAGCGAGGTCGGATGTGCCATCCTGGGGAACGAGCTGGATTTGACCGCGGGCGAGGTGGATCGAATCGCTCTGTCTCATGGCTTTTTCAGAATCCATCAGGAGAATGAGCCTGAAAGCGGTTCCGACAACTCGACAGCAATCGTTCCCGCTGATATTCCGGCGGAGTCGCGATCGCTCGTTCAGGAGACGGCAAAGGCCGTATACCGCGCCTTGGGATGCAGAGGGCTGTCGCGGGTGGACATGTTCCTCAAGGACGATGGAGAAGTGGTGCTCAACGAGGTCAATACTTTTCCCGGTATGACCTCATACAGCCGTTATCCGAGAATGATGGCGGCCGCGGGGTTGCCACTTGCCGAAGTGATCGACCGGATGGTGTCGTTGGCACTGACGGGGAAGAGCCGATGAAGGATGATTTTGTCTTCGTAGACGAGCTTGTGTCCGGAATACGTTGGGACGCCAAGTACGCCACCTGGGACAACTTTACCGGCAAACCGTTGGACGGGTATCTGGCAAATCGAATTGTCGGCACGAGGGCTTTGTGCGCAGCCCTGGAAAGGGCACGAGAAGAGGCCGGATCCATTGGCTTCGGCCTGCTTCTCTGGGATGGCTATCGCCCGCAACGCGCCGTGGACTGCTTTCTGCGCTGGTCAGAAGAGCCGGAGGATGGCCGGACGAAGCCACGGCACTACCCGAATATCGACAGAGCCGAGATGTTCGAAAAGGGGTATGTGGCCGCCAAGTCGGGCCACAGTCGGGGCAGTACCGTCGACTTGACGCTCTATCATTTGGCGACCGGCGAACTTGCTCCCATGGGGGGTGACCATGACCTGATGGATTCAATCTCACATCATGGAGCAAAAGGAATCACACAAGTCGAAACGAGAAACCGTCAATACCTTTGTTCCATCATGGAGGCCTGCGGTTTCAGCTCGTACGATTGCGAATGGTGGCATTACACACTCAAAGACGAACCTTATCCAGCCACCTATTTTGATTTCCCGATCACCTAGCGCCACGCCCGGCCTGACACTCTCCTGTCGAGCAGCCGGGCGCGGGAGCCCTCGGAGGGCCGCCTGAGGGTGTTGGGTACACCCTGCGGCGGGGTGACAGCGCCATGTCCCGGCGAGCGGCTGGCCCTTAGCGTCGTAGGCCACCCAGGGAAGAGGAGGTCCCCCATGACCGAGCCCACCCGCCGCCACTTACTGCGCACCGGAGCCGCGGCCGCCTCGGCCGCACCCGCCGCCGCGCTCGCCGGCTCCTGGCGGGACGCCGCGCGGGCCGCGCCGCGAGCGGTGGCGCGCGAGGCCGCGTTCGACCCGGTACCCATCGGCCCGGACGACCCGCGCTACCGCTCGCTGGCCCTGCGCGGCTACAACCACCGCTTCGCGAGTCGGCCCGGCCAGATCCGCCTCGTCGGCTCCACCGAGGACGTCGTACGGGCGGTCGACGATGCCGTACGGACCGGGCGGCGGGTGGTCGTGCGCAGCGGCGGGCACTGCTTCGAGGACTTCGTCGACCACCCGTCCACGGACGTCGTCGTCGACATGGCCAGCATGCGCGAGGTGGGCTACGACCGCGGTCGCGACGCCTTCTTCGTGGAGGCCGGCGCGACGCTCGGCGAGGCGTACCGGGCGCTGTTCCTGGGCTGGGGCGTGACCGTCCCCGGCGGCACCTGCCCCGGCGTGGGCGCGGGCGGCCATATCGCCGGCGGCGGCTACGGCGCGCTGTGCCGGATGTACGGACTGAGCGTCGACCACCTCCACGCGGTCGAGGTCGTCGTGGCGGACCGCTCCGGCCGGGCCAGGAGCGTCGTCGCCACCAGGGAACGCTCGGACCCCCACCGTGACCTGTGGTGGGCGCATACCGGGGCCGGCGGCGGCAACTTCGGGATCGTCACCCGCTACTGGTTCCGTTCGCACGACGCCCCCCGCGGCGCCGACCCCGGCGACCTCCTGCCACGTCCCCCGGCCACCGTCCTCAGCTACTCCCTCGACTGGCGCTGGGCAGACCTCGACGAGACCGCCTTCGTCATTCTGATGCGCAACTACGGCCGGTGGGGCGAGCGCAACTCCGCCCCCGACTCCCCCGCGGTCCCCCTCTACGGCGAGTTCGTCCTCGCCGCCGCGCCGGGCGAGACCATCGGCATCGCCGGCCAGGTGGCAGCGGAGGACACCGTCGCGCGGCGGCTGCTCGACGACCTTGAGGACGCGCTCTCCCACGGCGTCGGCACGCGGCCCGAACGGCAGACCGCGACGCTGCCGTGGCTCGCCGCCGCGATGCAGGGCAGCGGCGGCGAAGCCGTCCCGCTCGACAGCCGCATGAAGATCAAGTCGGGCTACCGGCGGCGCGGCTTCACCGACCGCCAGCTCGCCACCATCCACCGGTACCTCACCGAGCCCGGCCACACCACCCCGTACGGCCACATCTTCATCAACACCTACGGCGGCCGGGTCAACGCCGTCTCCCCCAGCGCGACCGCGATGCCGCACCGCGACTCCGTCTTCCTCGTCGGCTTCCTCGTCGGCTGGCAGGGCGCCGGGGAGGACGCGCGCTATCTGCGGTGGGTCCGCGAGCTGTACGGGGACGTGTACGCGGCCTCCGGCGGCGTCCCGGCCAGCGAGGACGACGGCGGCACCTTCATCAACTACCCGGACAACGACCTCGCCGACCCACGACACAACACCTCCGGCACACCCTGGCACGAGCTGTACTTCCAGGCCGGCTATCCGCGACTGCAACGCGTCAAGCGCCGCTGGGACCCGCACAACGTGTTCCACCACGCACTGTCCATCCGCCCCGCTCCATAGCACCAGGACGGGGCGACCGCGCGCCCCGAAGCTCATCTCGCACAGCGCCGAGTTGACACTCCTCGCTATCTTGACGTGAAGACAGCTGGGTGCTTAGCATCCGGAGAGCCTCACATTTCGCACCCATACTCGTATCTCTCAGTAATCCGCACTCCTCCGGCCACCGTGCCTGCGGCTTTTGACGCGTCGCCCTGTTCCTGCCGCCGCGGCACCGCCCGTCGTCACCCGTCGGATGGGTGCGGTCTTCGTGGGAAAGGGCGGTGCCATGAGCCAGCCGGACCCTCAACGCCTGGGCATCGTCGCCGAATCGACCCCCGGCGAGACCCGCGTGGCGGCCACTCCGTCAACCACGCGTCACCTGCGAGCCCTCGGCTACGAGGTGGTGGTCGAGCCGGGCGCCGGGACGGCGTCCGGCTTCTCCGACGCCGCCTACGTCGCGGAGGGTGCCCAGCTCGGCGACGCGTGGACGAGCGACGTCGTGCTCAAGGTCAACGCGCCGGACGACAGCGAGGTCCGCCGCCTGAAGGACGGGGCGACCCTGATCGGCCTCCTCAGCCCGGCGCTCAAACCCGAGCTCGTCGAGTCCCTGGCCAGCCGGCCGGTGACCGCGCTCGCTCTGGACGCGGTGCCGCGCATCTCGCGCGCCCAGTCGATGGACGTGCTCAGCTCCATGGCCAACATCGCGGGATACCGGGCGGTCATCGAGGCGGCCCACGTCTTCGGCCGGTTTTTCACCGGACAGGTCACCGCGGCGGGGAAGGTGCCACCCGCCAAGGTCCTGGTGGCCGGCGCCGGAGTGGCGGGACTCGCCGCCATCGGTGCGGCAGTCAGCCTGGGCGCGGTGGTGCGCGCCACCGACCCTCGCCCCGAGGTCGCTGACCAGGTCCGCTCGTTGGGCGGCGAGTACCTCGCCGTCGAGGCGGCGCAGGAGGCGAGCGGCGACGGTTACGCGAAGGCCACCTCGGCCGAGTACGACCAGCGCGCCGCCGAGCTCTACCGGGCGCAGGCCGCGGACGTCGACATCGTCATCACCACCGCGCTGATCCCCGGCCGCCCCGCGCCCCGGCTGCTCACCGAGGCGGACGTAGCCGCGATGAAGCCCGGCAGCGTGATCGTGGACATGGCCGCCGCGCAGGGCGGCAACGTGGCGGGCACGGTGCCGGGCCGCGCGATCGTCACCGACAACGGCGTGACCCTCATCGGCTACACCGACCTGCCGGGACGCCTGCCCGCCCAGGCGTCCCAGCTCTTCGGCACCAACGCGCTCAACCTGCTGAAGCTCCTCACGCCGGACAAGGACGGGCGGCTCTCCCTGGACTTCGACGATGTCGTGCAGCGGTCCGTCACGGTCGTCCGCGCCGGCGAGAAGACCTGGCCGCCGCCGCCCGTGCGCGTCTCGGCCGCCCCCACCCCCGCCTCCGTGCCGGCCCCCCGGCCGCCGCGCCCGCGCGGAAGACGTCGCGTTCCACCGCGGCTGTCAGGTACACGCTCACGGCCGTCGGAGCCCTGGGGCTCTTCCTGCTGACCGCCTTCTCGCCGGACCAACTGATCGGGAACTTCACCGTCTTCGCGCTCTCGGTCGTGATCGGCTACTACGTGATCGGAAAGGTGCACCACGCGCTGCACACCCCGCTGATGTCGGTCACCAACGCCATCTCCGGGGTCGTCGTCGTGGGCGCGCTGCTCCAGATCGGCCACGCGGACACGCCCATCACCGTGCTCTCCTTCCTCGCAATCCTGCTGGCCAGCATCAACATCTTCGGCGGCTTCGCCGTGACCCGCCGCATGCTCGGCATGTTCTCGAAAGGCTGAGGAACGATGACCGCCGCCACGGCCGCCGACGCGGCCTATATCGTCGCCGCGCTGCTGTTCATTCTGAGCCTGGCCGGCCTGTCCAGGCACGAGACGTCCCGTTCGGGCGTCGTCTTCGGCATCGCCGGGATGGCCATCGCCCTGGCCGCCACGATCGGCCTCGCCTCCCGCAGCATCGCCGCCACCGGCGTCACCCTCCTGCTCGCCGCGTTGGCCGTGGGCGCCGCCCTGGGCATCTGGCGGGCCAGGCGCGTCGAGATGACCGCCATGCCCGAACTCATCGCGCTGCTGCACAGCTTCGTCGGCGCCGCGGCCGTACTCGTGGGCTGGAACGGTTACCTGGAGGTCGAGCACCGCGGCAGCGCGCAGACCGCCGTCGCCGAGGAACTGCTGCGCATCCACCACGCCGAGGTCTTCATCGGCGTCTTCATCGGCGCGGTCACCCTCACCGGCTCCCTGGTCGCGTACCTGAAGCTCGCCGGCCGGATCGCGTCACGGCCGCTGATGCTGCCGGGGAAGAACGCCCTCAATCTCGGCGCGCTCGCCGCGTTCGCCGTGCTGACCGGCTTCTTCGTCGCCTCCCCCGGGCTCGGTCTGATGATCGCGGTCACCGCCCTCGCCCTGCTGCTCGGCTTCCATCTGGTCGCCTCCATCGGCGGCGGCGACATGCCCGTCGTGGTCTCCATGCTCAACAGTTACTCCGGCTGGGCCGCCGCCGCTTCGGGCTTCCTGTTGAACAACAACCTCCTGATCGTGACCGGCGCGCTGGTCGGCTCCTCCGGCGCCTACCTGTCGTACCTCATGTGCAAGGCGATGAACCGCTCGTTCCTGTCCGTCATCGCGGGCGGCTTCGGTCTCGAGGCGCCCGCCGGGGCGGACGCCGAGACCGGCGAGCACCAGGAGACCACCGCCACGCAGACCGCCGAGCTCCTGGCGGGCGCCGCGTCCGTCGTCATCGCCCCCGGCTACGGGATGGCCGTGGCGCAGGCGCAATACCCGGTCGCGGAACTCACCCGCCTGCTGCGCGAGCGCGGCGTGACCGTGCGCTTCGCCATCCACCCGGTCGCCGGCCGCCTCCCCGGCCACATGAACGTGCTGCTGGCCGAGGCCAAGGTGCCCTACGACGTCGTCCTGGAGATGGACGAGATCAACGACGACTTCCCCGCCACCTCGGTCGTCCTGGTCATCGGCGCCAACGACACCGTCAACCCGGCCGCGGAGGAGGACCAGAGCAGCCCTCTGGCCGGCATGCCGGTCCTGCGCGTGTGGGAGGCCGAACACGTCGTCGTCTTCAAACGCTCCATGGCCCCCGGCTACGCGGGCGTGCAGAACCCCCTGTTCTTCCGCGACAACAGCCAGATGCTCTTCGGCGACGCGAAACAGCGGGTTGAGGACATCCTCCACGCCCTCGGCCCCACGTCCACGGCGTCCGACGGCCGCGAACTCGTCGCCACGAAGACGGGCTGACATCGCCAACCGGAGACGCTCGGCCACGAAACGACGTACGACGCGGACACGCGACGCCCGTCTCGGTGCCCGGTCCCCCGTCGGGGCTACCACGCACGCCCTCTTCCCCTTGATTGTCAGGGACACGAAGATGCCGGTGGAGCGCAGTAAGCGCTTGCAGAACGCCGAGAAGGGTCCGCCGACATGACACGCACCCCGCGACGAAAAGTGGTCGCCGCCCTCGCCGCCCTCCCACTGGCCGTGGCCATGGCCCCATCCGCACTCGCCCGATCGCAGGGCGGCACCGTCTACATCGCGGGAGACTCCACCGCCGCCCAGAAGTACGCCGACGACGCCCCCGAGACCGGCTGGGGCATGGCGCTCCCCTTCTTCCTCCGCGACGACCTGACGGTTGACAACCGCGCGCTGAACGGCCGCAGTTCGAAAAGCTTCATCGACGAGGGCTGGCTGACGCCCATCCTGGACGCGATCGGCCCCGGCGACCTCCTCATCGTCCAGTTCGCCCACAACGACGAGAAGATCGAGGACCCCACGCGCTACACCGAGCCGTGGACGACCTATCAGGACCACCTGCGCCAGTATCTCGACGGCGCCCGGGAGCGCGGCGCGGTGCCGGTGCTCGCCACGCCCGTCGAACGCCGCCGCTTCGACGACGCCGGCACCGCCGAGCCCACGCACGGCGAGTACCCGGCGGCGATGCGCGCCCTCGCCGAGGCGGAGGGCGTGGCGCTGCTCGACATCCAGGCCCTGTCGATCGCGCTGTGGCAGCAGCTCGGCGTTGAGGAGAGCAAGCGGTACTTCAACTGGACGGGCACCACGGAGGACAACACCCACTTCAGCCCCACGGGCGCGATCGCCGTGGCCCGCCTCGTCGCGCGTCAGCTGCTGGAGCGGCAGGTGCTGGCCGAGGGCGACGTGCGGCGCCTCGACGATGAGATCCCGCCCGAGTGGATCACCTGGCCCGAGGCGACGGGCGAGGCCGCGTGAAACAGCGCCCGCACCTCTGAGAACAGCGGCTCCGCGGCGCAGGCCGTCGTGGACGTAAGCCGTGACTTACCCACCTTGACCGGGTGTCTTTCCGACAATCAGAGTTCCCCTGACCACGTCGAACACTCACGTTCTTCGCCGCATCCCGACCCGGAGGTCATGGTGAGTGAGCACCGTTTCGCCCGCAGGAGCGTTCTGGAGGCCGTCGGCGGAATATCCGCGGCGGCGGCACTCGGCGGTGGGAGCATTCTGGTAACGGCGTCGTCGGCCGGTGCGGCCGAAGACGGTTTCGGGCTGCACATCGTGGAGCGTGGCGAGAGCGACCCCAGGATGTGGTACTACCGGTTCGCGACCGACGCGATCGAATGGGACCCCGCCATCAACGTCCTGCTCCCCGACGACTACCACACCAGCGGGCGCACCTACCCCGTCCTCTACCTGTTCCACGGCGGCGGTACCGATCAGGACTTCATCTCCTGGGACCGTGCGGGCATCCGCGCCTGGACCGCCGGAAAGCCGATCATCGTCGTGATGCCTGACGGCGGACACGCGGGCTGGTACTCCAATCCGGTCAGCTCCAACGTCGGCCCGCGGAACTGGGAGACCTTCCACATCGACCAGGTGCGCCCGTGGGTCGAGCAGAACGTCCGGACGTTCGCCGAATACGACGGCCGCGCGGTCGGCGGATTCTCGATGGGCGGCTTCGGCGCGCTGAAGTACGCGGCCAAGTACCCCGATCTCTTCGCCTCCGTCAGCGCCCATTCCGGCCCGCCCAGCCTCCGACGCGATGCCGGTGCCGTTCCACTGGGCCAACGTGAGCTCCGCGGCCGTTGAGCTCGGGGGTGGCACGGTCTACGGCGTGCCGTGGGACGAGGCCAGGGTCAGCGCCGACAACCCGGTCGAGAACATCGAGAGCTATCACAACAAGCGGGTCTTCATGGTCGCCGGCACCAGCCCCGATCCGCTCAACCCCTTCGACCTGATCAACGAGACCGAGGTGCTCGCCGGCCAGCGGGAGTTCCGGACGCTGCTCGGCGAGGCCGGCATCCCGCACGAATGGCGCGAGGAGCCCGGCGGGCACTTCATCCGCGAGACCGTGTTCCGTCTGGACCTCGACGGCATCATCGGCCGGCTTCGCCAGGCGTGAACGCCCAGGCCCGCGACACCCGCCCGAACGGCTCACTGACTGTCTCTACCCGCTCGTCCGGGGTGACGGATCGTCTCGTTACTCCTGGTCGCGCGCGGCGGACCGTTGGGTGATCTCGGCCTTGACCGTCTCGTGCAGCTCGTCCGACGTGAAGCCGAGGGTGCGCAGGATCCGCGCGGCCGGGCTCTCCTCCGCGCGGATCAGGCCAAGCAGCGTGTGTTCCGTGCCGACCCAGTCATGGCCGAGGTCGGCCGACGCGCGGCGTGCCTGCTCGATGGCCTCCTTGCCTCTCCGGCCGGAACGGGATGTGACCCCGCAGCGCCTTCTGTCCGGCCGGCGGTATCGCCTCCTTGATCGCGTCGCGGATGCGCTGCTCCGACTCGGTTTTCGCCACCAGCACCTCGTACGCCAGGCCCTGCGGTTCGCCGAGCAGGCCGAGCAGGAGGTGTTCGGTGCCGATGAAGTCGTGCTTGCTGGGGCGGTCAGTCGCCCTCGAAGTAGCCATCCTCGCCAGGCTCCTTCGCTGTCACGAGCAGCACGACGCCCGCTACCCACGTCCCCGCGACGGCGATGTGGCGCGGGAGCGTCCCCGGCACGGTCGACCCTCATGTGCAACCGCGCCTGGGGCGTGCGCGTCCCACGCGGTAGTGCACGGCGCAGACGAGAGCGTTCGGAGGCGGGCAGGGATGTGGGCGACGCGACGTGACGAGGCACCGAAGGCGCGGCGGCCCGCCACATGGCGGCGAGGGCTGGCGTGGCTGGTGGACTTCTCGCTGGTGGTGGCGGCCGCGGTGGGTCTGGGGATCTTCACCTTCCACCGGATCAGCGCGATGGTGACCGACGTGCCCGGGCTCGTCGGCACCGGCACCTGGGAGCTGATCACCTCCGGCGGTGACCCGACCGGCGCGGGCGAGGACTTCGGTCGGTCGGTGTGGAACGACGCGATCCGGGCCGTGCAACAGGCCTTCGGCGCCCTGGTGCTGGCCACCTTCCTCTATCAGTGGCTGGCGCTGGCGTTCACCGGCACCACGCTGGGCAAGGCGCTGCTGGGATTCCGCGTGGTGACGCGCGGCGAGGACGGCGGTGGCCGGCTGAGCAGGGGACGGGCGGCGCGCCGAGCGGCGGTGACGACGGTCGCCGATGTGGGGCTGTTCTCGCTCGCCTGCTGTCTGCTGCTGAGCGGCGGGTTCGCGGCCTCCGCGGTGGTGTGGCTCGCGGCGGTCGCGTTGTTCTGGGCCAACGCGCTGCCCAGCGTGGTCGGTCCAGGCCGGTCCCTGGCGGACCGTGTGGCGGGCAGCGCGGTCACCGGCGGCGTGCTCCGCGCCGCCGCGACGGCCACCGTCAACGGCACCCGCGCGGTCATCGCCACGGGCCGCGCCATCCGCTTCCGGCGCGACGGCGTCTCCGAGGAGACCACCGGATCCCCCCGAACGTAACCGCACCGGGACCCAGGCGACCCAACTGTCTGGAAAGGCTCTGACGGGGCATGAGTCTCACTCCGATAATCGAATCATGAAGAGACGGTCACGAAGATTCGCCGCGGTGGGACTCACCGCCTCCGTTTTCGCCGCTGGCTCCCTGGTCACGGCTCCTTCCGCCTCTGCGACCTACGGGGCCTGTTTGACCGACGAGGTCTGCTTCTACCCGGATGGCAACTGGTACAGCGCCGGCAGCCCGAAGTGGCAACAATCAGGGCGCATCAACCAATGGGTCACCTTCGCACCGGGACACGACGCGTACGGCGCGGATTACGTCCGTAACGAGTACTTCAACAACAGCGTCCTCATCGGATCCACCGACCTCTCCACCGGCCTGCCGCACGGCGTGTGCATGAACCCCAGGACGACGGCCGCCTTCCCTGAGCCGAATGCGGAGATGACCTCGGGATACATAGTCAAAGGCGTCATGATACGGGACGAACCTGACTGCTCTGACATGCCCTGATGCCCGGAACATCGGACCTAGGCCGTGGTTCTGTCCGGGACGGCGGCCCAGGTGTTGGCCAGATCGGCGTAGAGCGGCGAGTCCCGCAGCAGCGCGTGGTGGTCGCCGATCCGCACGGAACGCCCGTCCAGCACGAGGATCCGGCGGGCTCGCATCGCGGAGCTGATCCGGTGCGCGATGATGATCAACGTGCCGGGGCGGGCGGAGAACGCCTCCTCCGCGCGCCGTTCAGCCGCCGGATCCAGGTGGCAGGTGGCCTCGTCGAGGATCACCACCCGTGCCGGCGAGACGTACGCCCGCACGAGCGTGATCAGTTGGCGTTCCCCCTCGGAAAGGGCGGCGGCCTGTTCGATCGCCGCGTCGAACCCGCCGAGCCGTTGCAGCACCGGCGCCAGCCCGACCGAGTCGGCGGCCCACACCAGCTCGTCGTCGGACACCCCGGGGGCGAGGTAGGCGAGGTTCTCCCGTAGCGTCCCGGCGAAGACGTAGGACTCCTGCGGGACGAGCGCGACGGCCTCCCGTAGCCACGGCTCGGCCAGCGCGCCGAGCGGGATGCCGCCGAGCGCGACTTCGCCGCGTCGGCAGGGCTCCAGGCCGGCCATCAGGTTGGCCACCGTCGACTTGCCGATGCCGCTGGGACCCACGATCGCCAGGTGGTCGCCGTACGGGACATCGAGGTCGAGGTCATCGACGATCGGTGCGGAGTGCGGGCCGTAGGCGAAGGTGACGCCGCGCAGGGAGAGGGAGGGGACGTGGTCGTGGCCGGGTGAAACGGCGTCAGGCGGGCCGGGCGATGCGGGCGGCTCGGCCGCGTGTTCCGCGAGCCGTCGCAGCAGGACCTGGAGTTGGACCCCCATGTTGCCCAGGCTCTGGGCGAAGAGCCGCAGCGCGGGTTCAAGCCCGGAGACCAGGTAGGTGACGGCGCCGAGGACCTGCCCCGGGGTGACGGCCCCGCTGCGCAACAGCCACGGCGCCATGGCCAGGGTCGCGACCAGCGGGACGCGGGCGCCGATCACCACCACCCCGATCCGGCAGGCCCCGATGCGGGCGGCCGCTATGGAGGCGGCCGCGTTGGCATCCACGTCATGGCCGAGGTGCCGGGTCGCCGTGCCCGCGCCGCCGCACGCGAGCACGTCCCGCAGGCCGGACACGGCGTGGCCGACGCTCCCCGCCAGCCGCTCCTCGGCCACCAGTGCCTCGCGGTAACGCTTCCGGAAGAGCACCGACAGCAGCGCCAGCAGCGCGCCCGCGGCGGCGAGGCACCCCAGCGTCACGCCGGCCATCTGGGGCAGCAGCGTGGCCAGGCCGGCGAGCGCGGCGCCGAGCGAGAACACCACGGTCCGGACCGTCATCAGCAGCGCGCCAGGATCTGCCGCACGCCCTCGGTCTGCCGGGTCAGCCGGGCGACCCTACCTGCCGCCCGCGCTGGCCGGCGCGCTGGGAACGAACGCCCGCGCCGACCGCCCCCAGCTCTCCGTGCGCGAGGAGAATGTGCTCATCGAGTGGTTCCAGTCGGAGTCGAAGGAGCTGGTCGCACAGCGCCTTGGCATCTCCGTGCGAACGGTCAACTCGTATCTGGACCGGGTGCGAATCAAGTACGCGAACGTCGGCCGCCCCGCGCGGACCAAGGCGAGCCTGGTGGCCCGCGCCATCCAGGACGGGCTGGTCGACGTGGACGACCTCTGAGCGCGGCCAAGGAAGACGCTGTGGTCGGGGAGTTCACCGGTGCGTCGGTGCCCCGGGAGGGAGGAACGGCAAGTCGTCGGGGGCGCCCGACTCGATCAGGCGTAGTAGCTCCGTCGTGTCGGCGTGCTCCTCGATGAGGTCCCCCAGCCGGTCCAACTGCTCCTCCCGCAGCCCGTCGAACGAGACGTCAGGCGCCGGTACGAAGGCGCGGCCGGCGTCCACCGCGATGCGGCGCAGGAACGCCCGCCGGAAGTCGTCGCTCTCCAGCATCCCGTGCCAGTGGGTGCCCCACACCTGGCCGCGCCGGCAGCCGTCGAGGAAGGGTTCCCCGCCCCGCACGTCCGCCCTCCCGTGGTGGATCTCATAGCCCTGGACCGGCTCGCCCAGCGCCCTGCCCGACGGACGGGCCAGAGTCTTCTCCGGCATGAAGGTGACGTGCACGGGCAGCAGGCCCAACCCATCGACGACGCCCGCTCGGGACTCGACGTCGTCCTCGATCCGTTCGGCCAGCATCTGGAAGCCACCGCAGATCCCGAGCACCGGACGGCCCTCTGCCGCCCGCCGGGCAAGCGCCGCGTCGATGCCACGCTCGCGCAGCCAGGCCAGCGCCCGCACAGTCGCGCGGGTGCCGGGCAGCACCACCAGATCGGCGTCGGCCAACTCCTCCGGGTGGTCGACGAAGCGCACCACCACCCCCGGCTCGGCAGCCAGCGCGTCCACGTCCGTGAAGTTCGACATCAGCGGCACCGGCACCACGGCGATCCGCAGCACCTCCGCCCCGTACGGCGGCGCCACCGCCGCCTCCCGAATCCGGCCACGCAGGGAGACGCGCAGTCCGTCCTCCTCGTCGATACCCAGACCGTGCGCGAAGGGCAGCACGCCGAACGTCCGCCGCCCCGTCAGCCCCCGCAACATCCCGATACCGGGTTCCAGCAGGGAGAGGTCACCGCGGAACTTGTTGACCAGATACCCCGCGACCAGTCGCTGATCCTCCGCACTCAGCAATGCCGTGGTGCCGTAGAACGAGGCGAACACCCCGCCGCGGTCGATATCCCCGACCACCACCACCGGCAGCCCGGCCGCCCGAGCCAGGCCCATGTTGACGATGTCGCCGTGCCGCAGGTTGATCTCCGCCGGACTGCCGACACCCTCACAGATCACCACATCGTAAGCCTGCCGCAGCCGCTCCAGACAGCCGACGACCATGTCGAGGAGCCCCGGCTGCCTGTCGCCGTGATACGCGGCGGCGCTCAGTTCCCCCACCGGCCGGCCCAGCAGCACCACCTGACTGTGCCGATCCCCACCCGGCTTGAGCAGCACCGGATTCATCAACGCACTCGGCTCGGTGCGGGCGGCCATGGCCTGCATGGCCTGTGCCCGTCCGATCTCCGCCCCCTCCCGGGTGACGAACGAGTTCAACGACATGTTCTGCGCCTTGAAGGGCGCGACACGCATTCCCCGGCGCGCCAACCACCGGCACACACCGGCCGTGACCACGCTCTTGCCGGCATCCGACGCCGTACCGGCTATCAGAAGGCCACCGGCACGCACCGACCCCGAACACCCGGACCGCCCTCGTACACCACTGCTACCGCTCACGACGCGCAGCATACGTACGCTCCACCACGAGTCGATCGAGGGAATCGAACCCGACGGCATGGGCATCGTGCGCGGGAAGTCCCACGGGACGGGACTTCCCGCGCACGAAACGTCTCGGTCCGAACCGGGACGGCTCAGGTTCAGCCCTCGCCGCGCCTCGGGGTCCTCACGAGAGTTCTCGGATGGCGATGGCGTCGTAGACCATCCAGGAGCCGGCCGTGGTGGTGAGGGTGAGGGTGTTCCGGCCGGTGTGGAGTTGGTCGGTGGGGAGGGTGACGTCGAGGGTGGTGGGGCGGATGGTTCCTCCGTTGGATCCGTCGCCCCACTGGAAGCCCTGGCCGCCGCCCTTGGGCAGGGTGATGATGGTCTCCGGGCCGTCGTTGAGGGAGATTTGCATGGTCGGCGGCCCGGATTCCTGGGTGTCGATGAGCCAGGCGGTGAGGGCCAGGTCGGCGGCGGGTGGCTGGTCGAGGTCGAAGCGGAGGGTGAAGGTGTGCGGCTTTGCGCCCGCCCAGGTGTCGCTGGGGCCGGGGTGGATGTAGCTCCAGGCGGTGGCGGGGTCGCTGGTGCCGATGGTGAAGTCGACGTCGTCGGGGAAGGTCGTGGGGTAGTCGCCGAAGCGGTCAGGCGACAGCGCGAACTCCCCCGTGGCCAGGTCGACGCTGCCGAGCAGGGCCACCTTCCGGCTCACGGCCGCGGACAGCTCACGTTCGAAGCCGCCCCCCTCCCATTGAGCGGTGACCGTCAGGGACTGCTCGCCGGATGCGTCCGCCGGTGGGGTGAGGGTGAACGTGGTCGTGGTCTTCCCGCCGGCGGGCACGTCGAACGATTGGGCCGCGGGCTCGACGGTCCAGCCCTCCGGCCCCCTCAGGCTGACGTCGCCGGCATGTGCCCGATCGACGTCGTTGCTGTTCACCTGCACCTGGATGGTCGACGGAGTGCCCTGCAGCAGGATCAGCTGATCCGGGGCGGTCTCGATCGACAGCACGGGTGCGACGTGGATGTAGGTGATGGCGTCGGGTAGTTCGGTGCCGTCGGCGGTTTGTCCGGTGATGACGAGGCGGTGGAGTCCGGCGGGGGTGTTGGCGTTGACGCGGACGGTGAGGTCCTGCTGGGCGGTGTCGCCGGCGGGTGCGGTGAGGTCTCCCTCGGCGGGCTGGACCTCGATGCCCGCCGGTGTGCGGGCGTGCCAGGTGGCGGCCACGGGCCGGTCGGTGAGGTTGTCCGCGGCGAGGGTGAGGGTTCCGGTCTCGCCGGAGTCGACGCGCACGGTGTCGCGGGTGGTGTGGAGGACCGCGGGTGCCTCGGGGGACTTCGAGGGCGGCAGTTCGGCCACGCCCCAGTCCTCGTTGGGTTCCGGGCCCAGCCACAGCTCCAGGGTGCCGCCGTCGGTGAGCTGGTCGTGGTGGAACCAGGCGTTGTCGTGCGAGTGCCCGTTGAGGGTGGCGCGTTGGATGTACATGTGCTCGGCGGAGTTGTCGTGGGTGACGATCCGGAACCGACGGCCGGAGTAGTAGTCCGGATGCAGCCGGATGGTGATCGCGTCGAACACCGGCGAAGTGATGTCGTACACCGGACGGGACAGACTCGCCCCCGTCACCTCGAACAACCCCATCGCCATCAGCGCACTCATCGACCCCATCTGACCCTGATCCTCGTCGAAGTGGCCATAGCCGTCGGTGACCGAGGTCGCGCCGTAGGTCTTCTCCTTCACCTGCCGCACCCAGTACTGGCTCAGCCAGGGACGTCCCACGTAGTTGAAGAGGTGCGCCACCTGCAGCCCCGGCTGGTTGCCGTAGCTGACGTGGCCGGCCCCGTACTCGGCGATGAAGTTCGCGTCCTCGGACTGCTCGAAGGCGTAGTTGAGCTTGTCGGCGTAGGCAGCCCTGCCGCCCAGCCGGTTGGCCAGCCCGAGGACGTCATGAGAGGTGAACCAGGACGCCTGCCACGCGTTCGCCTCGACGAAGTCATCGTGCGACAGCGGGTCGAACGGGTCCAACCAGCGACCGTTCATACCGCGGGGCCGGATGAATCCGGTGGAACGGTCGAACACATTGCGCCAGTTCCCCGATCGCTCGGTCAGGAACGCGCCCACATCGGTGTCGTCCCACACCTCGATCTCGTTGAGCCCCACGTTCTCGCCGGTGCCGCCGGTCGCCTCGAACCTCACCCAGCCGACCCGCTTCGGCCGGAAGGTCACCACCTTGTTCCGGCCGTCGGCCGGAATGCCGTTCACCCTGATCGAGGACCCGTCACTGAACCACAACACACCGGAGTTCACACTCGAGCTCTCGTCCACCCGATCGCTGAGCACCACCTGGTGGACGCGTTTCTCCTCCGCCCAACTCAGCTTGATCCACGGCTTCTCCTCCCCCGACGCCCACCCCACGTTCACCGGCTCGGCGACGCTGGAACGGCTCGGCCGGCCATCCACCGCCCGCACACCCGCCAGATTCGAATCATTCACCTGCGAGGACACCGACACCTCGGCGAACTGCGCCACATTGATGCCACTCTTGCCCAGCTCCCGCGCCAACTGACCCAACGTCCAGTCCTGGAACGCATACTCCAGCGTCTGTCCCGCGCCGCCCTCAAGCGGTCCGCCGCACACTTCGTTCGGCACGTATCCGAGGTCGAAGTAGTAACGGGCACCGCCGCAGCTGCCCCAGCGTCCGTACTCGAACGCACCGGCCTCGAAAAGGCCGCCGAGCGAGTGGGCGTCGAGCATGGCCTCGTACGCGAGGTCGATGTCGAAGTCCCGGATGCCCTTGTTCCAAGCGCCGCTGATGAACGACGTCACCGGCGATCCGGTCATGACCCACGAGTAGTCGCCGGCCACGGGGCCTCTCGGCAGCAGCCCGCCGTCCTCGTACATCCGCAGCTGCGACTGCACGAGGCTGGAGTAGATCTCCGGATAGGCCAACCCCAGCACGGTGTTGAGGTTCCACTGCGTCAACCACAACGCGTCGTAGTTGTACATCGCGAAACGCGGCACACCGTCGGCGTCCGACGGGATCCTTTCGACCTTGCGGTGTCCCCAGGTGTTGTCGAGGTACGTGCCGTCGACGTCGCTGATCACGCTGCGCCCGCACAGGACGTGGAACAGGTCGGTATAGAACTTCACCTGCTGCTGTTCGGTGCCCCCCTCGACGTCGATCCGGCCCAACATCCGGTTCCAGTGCCGCTGCGACGCCGCCCTGACCCCGTCGAAGTCCCACCCGGGCAGCTCGGCTTCCAGATTCCTTCGCGCCCCGGCCACGCCCGTGAAGGACAGCGCGACCTTCATCTGGACGACGTCCCCGGCATCGAGACCGTCGTAGCGGACGTAGAAACCCGCATGGTCGCCATCAACCTCGTCAACCGCGGCCCCGCCCTCGACAAGAGCATCGTCCGCCCAGCCGTGCATGGAGTCGAAGGCCCTGTCGAACCGGATGCTGAAGAAAAGCTGGTTGTTGTGTGCGGGGTATCCGGTGCCGTGCTGGAAGACGTAGCCCTCCACCTCACGATCGCTCCGCCTGGTGATCTGGGCGTTCTTCATGACCGCCTCGCCCAGCGTTCCGCCGAGGTTGACGATGATCTCGCTCCGCCCGGGGTTGTCGTACGTGTAACGGTGCAGCCCGACCCGGTCGGTACAGGTCAGCTCGGCGGTGATGCCGTACCGGTCCAGATGCAGCCTGTGATAGCCGGGTTCCGCCAATTCACCGACGTCGTGGTTCACATACGACTCCCAGCCGGTGTCGCCCTCCAGCTTCGGCACGTCCTCCCCCGACGTGGGCATCACCTGCACGCCGGCGATCTGCCAGCAGTGCAGATGGCTGAAGCCCTTGACCTGGTTCTCCTTGTGCAGATAACCCGTCCCCCACGCCGTATGGGTGCTGGTGTCCGGGCGGAGCTTCACCAGGCCGAAGGGGTTGCTGGCCGACTGGAAGAAGAAGAACCGTCCCCGATCGGCCTCCACCCAGGGATTCACGAGCTTCACGTAGTCTCGGCCCGCCTGCCCCGCAGCGTCCTCCCCCCGGGTCGCCGCCCAGGCGTTACCGGGTCCGTAGGCGCCCATCACGCCGGCGCCCAGCATTCCACCGGTGGACAGGAGGAGACGGCGACGAGACATTCCACCGATGGCTTTTCTTGCAGGCATGGCGATTCCCTGTCGATCGTTCGGTCACGGTTGATGAGCTGAAAGCGCGGTCCCCCACGGTGGAATGCGGCTACGGCGTCTCGCGGATGGCGATGGCGTCGTAGACGATCCAGGAGCCGGCCGTGGTGGTGAGGGTGAGGGTGTTCCGGCCGGTGTGGAGTTGGTCGGCGGGGAGGGTGACGTCGAGGGTGGTGGGGCGGATGGTTCCTCCGTTGGATCCGTCGCCCCACTGAAAGCCGTCACCGCCACCACCGGGCAGGTTGACGGTGGCCGCTGGTCCGTCGTTGAGGGAGAGCCGTATCGACGGTCCGGACTGCTGGGTGTCGACGAGCCAGGCGGTGAGGGCCAGGTCGGCGGCGGGTGGCTGGTCGAGGTCGAAGCGGAGGGTGAAGGTGTGCGGCTTTGCGCCCGCCCAGGTGTCACTGGGGCCGGGGTGGATGTAGCTCCAGGCGGTGGCGGGGTCGCTGGTGCCGATGGTGAAGTCGACGTCGTCGGGGAAGGTCGTGGGGTAGTCGCCGAAGCGGTCAGGCGACAGCGCGAACTCCCCCGTGGCCAGGTCGACGCTGCCGAGCAGGGCGACGGCCCGGTGGACGGTGGCGGAGGGCTGCTGGTCGGCGCTGCCCCATGCGCCCTCGGCGAACACCGTGAGTGTCTGCGGCCCGGCGGCGTCCTGCGGTGGGGTCACGGTGAAGGTGGTGGTGGCGGTCACGCCGGCGGCGACCCGCACGGCGCGGGTCACCGGCTCGACCTGCCAGCCCTCAGGGGTCCGCAGCGAGACATCGGCGTCGAGGTCCTGTGCGTCGTTGCTGGTCAGCCGCACCTGGAAGGTGACGGGTGCGGCTTGCAGCAGGTGCAGCTCCGCTGGGGCGGTCTCGATCGACAGCACGGGTGCGACGTGGATGTAGGTGATGGCGTCGGGTAGTTCGGTGCCGTCGGCGGTTTGTCCGGTGATGACGAGGCGGTGGAGTCCGGCGGGGGTGTTGGCGTTGACGCGGACGGTGAGGTCCTGCTGGGCGGTGTCGCCGGCGGGTGCGGTGAGGTCTCCCTCGGCGGGTTGGATCTCGATGCCCGCCGGTGTGCGGGCGTGCCAGGTGGCGGCCACGGGCCGGTCGGTGAGGTTGTCCGCGGCGAGGGTGAGGGTGCCGGTCTCGCCGGAGTCGACGCGCACGGAGTCGCGGGTGGTGTGGAGGACCGCGGGTGCCTCGGGGGACTTCGAGGGTGGCAGTTCGGCCACGCCCCAGTCCTCGTTGGGTTCCGGGCCCAGCCACAGCTCCAGGGTGCCGCCGTCGGTGAGCTGGTCGTGGTGGAACCAGGCGTTGTCGTGCGAGTGCCCGTTGAGGGTGGCGCGTTGGATGTACATGTGCTCGGCGGAGTTGTCGTGGGTGACGATCCGGAACCGACGGCCGGAGTAGTAGTCCGGATGCAGCCGGATCGTGATCGCGTCGAACACCGGCGAGGTGATGTCGTACACCGGACGAGACAGACTCGCCCCCGTCACCTCGAACAACCCCATCGCCATCAGCGCACTCATCGACCCCATCTGACCCTGATCCTCGTCGTGCCCCCCGTACCCCTTCGTCGTGGACGTGCCGCCGTACGTGATCTCCTTGACCTTGCGCACCCAGTACTGGCTCAGCCAGGGATGTCCCGCGTAGTTGAAGAGGTGCGCCATATGAAGGCCGGGCTGGTTGCCGTAGTTGACGTACGCGTCCTCGTCGCCGTTCTGCCCCGCCCCCGTGAACTCGGCCTCCTCGGACCGCTCGAAGGCACCGTTGAGCTTGTCGGCGTAGGCAGCCCTGCCGCCCAGCCGGTTGGCCAGCCCGAGGACGTCGTACGAGGCGTACCAGGTGGCCTGCCACGAGCTGGCCTCGACGAAGTCGTCAGGGGACAGCGGGTCGAACGGGTCCTTCCAGCGGCCGTTCGAGTCCCTGGGGCGGATGAATCCGGTGGAACGGTCGAACACATTGCGCCAGTTCCCCGATCGCTCGGTCAGGAACGCCCCCACATCGGTGTCGTCCCACACCTCGATCTCGTTGAGCCCCACGTTCTCGCCGGTGCCGCCGGTCGCCTCGAACCTCACCCAGCCGACCCGCTTCGGCCGGAAGGTCACCACCTTGTTCCGGCCGTCGGCCGGAATACCGTTCACCCTGATCGAGGACCCGTCACTGAACCACAACACACCGGAGTTCACACTCGAGCTCTCGTCCACCCGATCGCTGAGCACCACCTGGTGGACGCGTTTCTCCTCCGCCCAACTCAGCTTGATCCACGGCTTCTCCTCCCCCGACGCCCACCCCACGTTCACCGGCTCGGCGACGCTGGAACGGCTCGGCCGGCCATCCACCGCCCGCACACCCGCCAGATTCGAATCATTCACCTGCGAGGACACCGACACCTCGGCGAACTGCGCCACATTGATGCCACTCTTGCCCAGCTCCCGCGCCAACTGACCCAACGTCCAGTCCTGGAACGCATACTCGACGGTCTCCCCGGCGCCGCGGGAGCGCCATTCGGGGTGCAGGTCGTGGGGCACGTACCCCGTGTCGAGGTAGGCACGGCCTCCGCCGTGGTTCTCGCCCCAGGTGGCGTACTCGTACGGCGCCTTGTCGAATTGGCCGCCGAGCGAGTGGGCGTCGAGCATGGCCTCGTACGCGAGGTCGATGTCGAAGTCCCGGATGCCCTTGTTCCAGGCGCCGCTGATGAACGACGTCGCCGGGGAGCCGGTCATGACGAACGAGTAGTTCCCGGCCACGGGGCCTCTCGGCAGCAGCCCGCCGTCCTCGTACATCCGCAGCTGCGACTGCACGAGGCTGGAGTAGATCTCCGGATAGGCCAACCCCAGCACGGTGTTGAGGTTCCACTGCGTCAACCACAACGCGTCGTAGTTGTACATCGCGAAACGCGGCTGTCCTGACCTGTCGAGCGGGAGCTGACCGATCCGCTGGCGGCTCCAGGTGTCGTCGAGGTACGTGCCGTCGACGTCGCTGATCACGCTGCGCCCGCACAGGACGTGGAACAGGTCGGTATAGAACTTCACCTGCTGCTGTTCGGTGCCCCCCTCGACGTCGATCCGGCCCAACATCCGGTTCCAGTGCCGCTGCGACGCCGCCCTGACCCCGTCGAAGTCCCACCCGGGCAGCTCGGCCTCCAGATTCCTTCGCGCCCCGGCCACGCCCGTGAAGGACAGCGCGACCTTCATCTGGACGACGTCCCCGGCATCGAGACCGTCGTAGCGGACGTAGAAACCCGCATGGTCGCCATCAACCTCGTCAACCGCGGCCCCGCCCTCGACAAGAGCATCGTCCGCCCAGCCGTGCATGGAGTCGAAGGCCCTGTCGAACCGGATGCTGAAGAAGAGCTTCGTGTGCTTGTCGTCGCTCTGGCCGTAGTAGTGGCCATTGGCGAGTGTGCCGGCCTGTGCCACATACCCCTCGATCACCTGGTCGCTCACCTTGGTGACGTGGGCGTCCTGCATCTCTGCCTCACCGAGCACACCGCCGAGGTTGACGATGATCTCGCTCCGGCCGGGGTTGTCGTACGTGTAACGGTGCAGCCCGACCCGGTCGGTACAGGTCAGCTCGGCGGTGATGCCGTACCGGTCCAGATGCAGCCCGTGGTAGCCGGGTTCCGCCAATTCACCGACGTCGTGGTTCACATGCGACTCCCAGCCGGTGTCGCCCTCCAGCTTCGGCACGTCCTCCCCCGACGTGGGCATCACCTGCACGCCGGCGATCTGCCAGCAGTGCAGATGGCTGAAGCCCTTCACGTAGGACTCGCTCCTGCGGTAACCGGTGCCCCAGACCGAGTGGGTGCTGGTGTCCGGGCGCAGCTTCACCAGGCCGAAGGGGTTGCTGGCCGACTGGAAGAAGAAGAACCGGCCGACGTCGGCCTCCACCCACGGGTCGACCAGACGGACATAGTCCCGGGAGGATCCGGCCGAGGGCACGTCCCCCGGCGCGGCCGCGGAGGCCGTGCCTCCGCGGGCACCTGCTCCCAGGGTGCTCACGACCAGCAGCCCGCTGGTGGAGGCCAGGAACCGCCGGCGGGATGGCGCCTGAGGGGACGGATCGGACTGCGACATGTCTCTGCCTTGTCTTTGAGGCGACTCAGGGGACCGTTTCTGATGCCGGGAACCCGGGTTGTTGGAACGCCAGGAGGAGCACGACCGCCGCAAGCACGTTCGAGGGGCCGACGGGTCCGGTGCGTCGGGCGGTTGGGGTAATGGATCTTGGATAGTTATCGTTACCATGCTGCAGTGCGGTTGGAACGTAAGGGTCCGATCCGTCGGCGTCAAGAGGGTGCGTCGCCTCGGATCGCGTCGCAACCCTTGTGACCTGGTACGAGGGCATCGAATGCGCCGAACCGGCGACACTCTCCTCGCCGAACGAAGCTCTACCGTGCACAGGGGTGGCGCCCGCCGGGATGGTATCGATACCATCCCGGCACGGACCGACAGTCACATGTTCCGAGCTCTGGCCGTCGCTCCTCGACCTAGGACGATGCGGTTCGGTGCTAGCGTGGTGCTGCTCGGCAGGTCAACGACCTCGCTCCGCTGCCGTGCAGCGGCCTGGGTGGGGGTGGCGGTCCCACTGCTCTGCCCTCTCAGCGCGGGCCTCGACGTGACACAGCGGGGGAGAAGACGGTGACCGAGGGTTCTCCTTCCCGTCGCCCTCCGACGATGCGGGATGTCGCCGATCACGCGTCGGTCAGTCCCATGACGGTGTCCCGCGTGTTGCACGACGACCCCGGGGTGAGCAAGGCGACTCGGGAACGGGTGCTCGCCGCGGTCGACTCCCTCGGCTATCGGCGCAACGAGGTCGCCCGCAACCTCCGGCTGGGGCGGCCGAGCGGACTGATCGGCCTCGTCGTCACGAACCTCGCGAATCCCTTCTACTCCCAGTTCGCCCTCGGCGTTGAGGCGGGCGTCAGCCGGGGCGGCTGGAAGGTCGTCCTCACGAACACCGACGAGGACGTCGAACGCGAGCGCCGGCTCGTGGAAGAGCTCACCGCCCGCCGGGTCGATGGCATGATCGTCGTTCCGGCCGGCAACGACCACTCCCATCTCGCCCCGCAGCCGGGCTCGGTGCCCATCGTCCTGGGTGCCCGCCCCCCGTCCAGCGTGCCGCTGGACTGCGTGCTGGTTGACGACTTCGGTGGCGCTCGCGAGGCGACCGCCGGCCTCCTGGCGGCCGGCCACACCCGGCTCGGGTTCCTCGGCCTGCCACCGTCCGTCTGGACCAGCGCCGAACGGTTCCGTGGCTTCTGCGTCGCGCTCGAGGAGGCGGGAGTCGCGCTGGACGAACGGTATGTGCGGCTGCGGCAACGCACCATCCCGGCCGCCGAGGACGCCGCCCGGGAACTGCTCGAACTCCCCCAGCCCCCGACGGCGTTGTTCTGTGCCAATAGCCGCAACACGCTCGGCGCCTTCCGCGCCACGAGCAGGCTCGGCCACGCCGTCAGTCTGGCGGGTTTCGACGACTTCGAACTGGCCGACGTACTCGGTGTGCCGCTGATCGTGGCCTACGACCCGCGAGAACTCGGCCGGCGGGCCGCGGAACTGCTGCTGCGGCGCCTGAACGAGTCGGATACCGCTCCGGACAACGCCGCGCCGCTGCGCATCGTGGTCCCCACGAAGGTCGTTCGCTACGGCGACCCCGGCTCCGGTCATCCCTGACGGGGCCAAGGGGCATGGGTCCCAGCGCAGCGTCACCGGAACCGCGGCCCTCGACGCGCTTCCGCTGCAACGGCGGACGCCTCTGCCGGCCCCACGCTGTCCGCCTCCCCGATCACTGCCCCAAGGAAGTCGCGAGAACGGCAGCTCGCCGATGTCCTGGGTCACCTGCGCGACGGCAGCATCAAGGTGGGCGATGAGTTCCTCGTCCGCACGAGTTGGGTCGGCCAGAGCAGCCGCGACACCGCACGCACTCGAAGCCCGGGAGGATAGGGGGGACGGACGTGCCATGACTCGATCCCCTCAGGGAGTCGAGCCCTCATCAGACCCGGAGTGGTTCACTGCTGAATGGTTTTCGAATGCTCCGAAGGGCCACTGAGTGCGGTCCGCGAACGCCAACCCACACGTCAACCAATCTCCGGTATCCCCCAGGCCCGTTGCAGGGCGTCGCGGCTGAGCACCGCGTCCGGGGCCCCCGCCGCCAGGAGCCGGCCCTGGCTGAGCAGCATGCAGTGGTCGGCGCGCATCGCCTCGTCGATGTCGTGGGTCGCGTGGATGACGGTGACGCCGCGTGCCCGTTGCTCGTCGAGGACTTCTCGGATGCGGCGCTGCGCGTCCAGGTCAAGACCGGCCGCCGGCTCATCCAGCAGGAGGAGGTCCGCCTCCTGAGCCAGGCCCTGGGCGACGAGGGCGCGCTGGCGCTGCCCTCCGGAGAGCGCGCCCAACTGCCGTGAGGCAAGGCCGAGGATGCCCAGGCCCGCCATCCACGAGTCGACGACCTCCCGGTCCCGTCTGGTCAGGCGTCGCCACGGGCCGCGCCGCGCCCACCTCCCCATGGCGACGGTCTCCCGCACGGTGATGGGCAGGGCGTCGGATGCCTCGCTGCGCTGGACCACGAACGCCGCGCGACCCGCGTTCAGGGCCGGGCACTCCACGGAGCCGGACGCGGGTGGGACGACTCCGGCGAGCACGCCGAGGAGCGTGGACTTGCCTGAACCATTCGGGCCGACGAGGGCGGTGGCGCGGGCACGCGGGATGCGGGCCGTGACGCGGTGGAGGACCGGCCGGCGCCCGTAGGCGGCCGAGACGTCACGCAGTGTTGCTGCTTCCTCTGTCACGAACATCACACCCTCTACTTAGTTACGATAACCGTTTTCATTATAGTGTGCACGATCATGGAGTGGTTGCTTGACCCGTTCCAGGCGTCGTTCGTGCAACGGGCGCTGTGGGGTGGGGTCCTCGTCTCGCTGATCTGCGCCCTGGCCGGCACGTGGGTCGTGCTGCGCGGCATGGCGTTCCTCGGCGACGCGATGTCGCACGGCATGCTCCCCGGGGTGGCGCTCGCCTCGCTCCTCGGCGGCAACCTGCTCCTCGGCGCCGCGCTCAGCGCCGGCGCCATGGCCCTGGGCGTGACGGTGCTCAGCCGCTCGCGGCGACTGTCGCAGGACACCAGCATCGGCCTGCTGTTCGTCGGCATGCTCTCGGCGGGCGTGATCATCGTCTCGCACTCCCAGTCCTTCGCGGTCGACCTGACGGGCTTCCTCTTCGGGGACGTCCTGGCGGTCCGTGATGAGGATCTGGGGTATCTCGCCGTCGCGCTGCTGGTGGCCGTCGTCGTCTCGGCGTTCGGCTACCGGTCGTTCGTGGCTCTCGCGTTCGACGTCCGCACGGCGCACGCTCTCGGGCTGCGGCCACGGCTGGCCCAGGCTCTGCTGTTGGGGCTCGTGACGCTGGCCATCGTCGCGTCGTTCCACGTCGTCGGCACCCTGCTTGTCTTCGGCCTGCTCATCGCGCCGCCTGCGGCCGCGGTGCTGTGGGTGCGGCGCATCCCGCTGATCATGCTCACGGCGGCGCTGCTGGGCAGCGCCGCCACCGTCACCGGACTGGTCATCTCCTGGCACTGGGGCACGGCGGCCGGCGCGACGATCGCCGCCACCGCCGTGGCCTTCTTCTTCCTCTCAGCCATCGCCGCTCACCTGCGCACCCGCGGCACCCCCGAGACACCGAGCGAGCAGACACCGTGACCGTGATACGCACCAGCACCAGAAAACGCACGACGGCATTCGCCTCGTCCGCCTGCGCCCTTGCCGTGAGCCTGCTGCTCAGCGGCTGCGGCAGCGACGATGGGAGCGCCCCCGAGGACACCGGGCAGGAAGCGACTCCCCACGGCTACGTCGAGGGAGCCGAGGAGACCGCCGAGCAGCAGTCGCGCCTCGTCCTGACGGACGAGGACACCGGCGCGGTCCACGTCCTGGACCTGATCACGGAGGAGGTCACCCAGGTCCCCGAGGCGCGCCAGGCCGGCGGCGTGGACGGCATCGACGCCGACGGCCGGTTCGCCTATCTCACGCCCGCCGACGCTGCCGAGCCGGTCCGCATCGTCGACAGCGGTGCTTGGATGGTCGACCACGGCGACCACGTCCACTACTACCGCGCCGGCATCCGCGCCGCCGGCACCCTCGCCGGGGGCGACGGAGCCCGTCCGGTGAGCGTCCACAGCGACACCGCCATCACCGCCGTCACCTTCGCCGACGGCAGGGTCACCCTCCTGGACCGCGCCGACCTCGAAGCGGGCACCGCCACCGAGACGGGGCCCGACACTCTCGACCTCGGCTCGCCGCACGACGGCACCGCCGTGCCGTACGCCCAGCATCTGCTGGTCACCGTCGCGCAGACGGGGCAGGACCTCGCGGACGCGGTGGCGGTGCGCTCCCGGGACGGCGAGACGGTCACGACGATCGACGAGCCCTGTCCCGAGTTGCACGGCACGGCCGTGACCCCCTCCGGGGTCGTCTTCGGCTGCGCGGACGGCGCCCTGCTGGTCGCCGAGGACCCCGAGAACGAGGGGACCTTCACCGGCGAGAAGATCCCCTACCCCCAGATGGCGGGGAGCGGCGAGGGCGACCGCGCCTGGGACTTCAGCCACCGCCCCGGCAGCGCGGTGCTGGCCGCGCCGGCCGGCGAGCGCGGCGTGTGGACCCTCGACCTCGGCACCCGGATCTGGACGCTGTTCGACACCGGCCCGGTGGTGGCCGCGAACGCGGTCGGCGACGGGATCACGCTGCTCGCCCTGACCGCGGACGGCACGCTCCACGCGTACGACACCACCACCGGCGAGGAGACCGCCCGTACCCGGCTGCTCGCCGAATCCGTGGCCACCTCCGCCACCTCGCCTCCCGTCATCGAGATCGACACCGGCCGCGCCTACGTCAACGACGCCGCCGCGGACACCGTCTACGAGATCGACTACAACGACGACCTGCGCGTCGCCCGCACCCTCCCCCTCGACTTCACGCCCACACACATGGTGGAGACGGGCCGATGAAGCCGACACGCCGCACGAGCCTCACGATCCTGGCGCTCCTCCTGCCGGTCTCGCTGACCGGACTGACCGGCTGCATGCCCGGCGACGACCAGGGATCCAGCGTGGTCGTGACCACGAACATCCTCGGAGACATCACCCGGAACATCGTCGGCGACGAGGCCGATGTGACCGTGCTGATGCAGCCGAACGCCGACCCCCACTCGTTCGGGATCTCCGCCCAGCAGGCGGCCCTGATCGAGGATGCCTCGCTCGTCGTCCACAACGGCCTGGGCCTGGAGGAGGGCGTGCTGCGCAACGTCCAGGCTGCCGAGGACGCCGGGGTCGCCACCCTGGAGGTCGGCGAGCGGGTCGACCCGATCGACTTCGGGCAGACCGCGGACGACACCGCCGGCCAGCCCGACCCGCACTTCTGGACCGACCCGGGCCGGGTGCGCACCGCCGTAGAGGCGATCACCGAGCACGTCGTCGAGCGGGTCCACGGCATCGACACCGCGGCGGTCCGCGCGAACGCCGAGGACTACCTCCAACAGGTCGACGAGCTGGACGCGTGGATGGGCGAGCGGTTCGCGACCATTCCGCCCGAGCGGCACAGCCTGGTCACCAACCATCACGTCTTCGGCTACCTGGCGCAGGCTTACGACTTCGAGGTCGTCGGTGCGGTGATCCCCAGCGGCACGACGCTCGCCTCGCCCAGCTCCTCCGACCTGGACGAGCTCGCCGGCACCGTCCGCGAGGCCGGCGTACCGGCGATCTTCGCCGACTCCTCGCAACCCGACCGGCTCGCCCAGGTGCTGGCCGACGAGGCCGGACTGCACGTCGAGGTCATCGAGCTGTTCTCCGAATCCCTGACCGAGCCGGGCGAAGGCGCCGGGACCTATCTGGAAATGATGCGCGCCAACACCGACGCCATCGTCGCCGGACTCGGCGAGAACTGACACTCCGATCCCTCGGGAACCCCCGGGAACCACCGAAACGAAAGGTGAACACACCCATGCACCACCCACGTCTGCGTGCCCGCACAACCAGACGAACCGCGGCCCTGTGCACGCTCGCCGCCGCACTGATCGCGGTAAGCGCCTGCGGCTCGGACGACTCCGGCGAGGCGGCCACGTCGGAGCCGTCACAGACGCCCGACGCGGCGTCGGTGGCTGACCCGATCGTGGTCACCTACGACGGCGGCCTGTACGTCATCGACGGCGAGACACGCGAGATCGCGGAAGACATCCCGCTCGACGGCTTCAACCGCCTCAACCCGGCCGGCGACGACCGCCACGTCCTGGTCTCCACCTCCACCGGGTTCCGCGTCCTGGACGCGGCCGGCAGCGAGCTGACGGACGTGGAGTTCGAGGGCGCCGAGCCGGGCCACGTCGTCCGCCACGCCGGCCGCACCGTGCTCTTCACAGACGGAACCGGCGAGGTCACCAGCTTCGACCCGCACGACCTCGGAGACGGCATGCCCGAGGCCGCGACCTACACCGCGGCCGACCCCCACCACGGCGTGGCGATCGAACTCGCCAACGGCGAACTCGTCGTCACCCTCGGCACCGAGGAGGAACGCACCGGAATCCTCGTCCTCGACGAGAACCACGAGGAGATCACCCGCAACGAGGACTGCCCCGGCGTCCACGGCGAGGCCACCGCGCAGGACGAGGCCGTCGTGATCGGCTGCGAGGACGGTGTGCTGATCTACCGCGACGGCACCATCACGAAGGTCGACAGCCCCACCGAGTACGGCCGGATCGGCAACCAGGCGGGCTCCGACGCCTCCCCGGTCGTGCTCGGCGACTACAAGCAGGACCCCGACGCCGAACTCGAACGCCCCGAGCAGGTCGCCCTCATCGACACAAGGGACGCCACCCTGACCCGCGTGGACCTCGGCACGAGCTACACCTTCCGCTCCCTGGCCCGCGGACCCGAGGGTGAGGCTCTCGTCCTGGGCACCGACGGGCAGATCCACGTGATCGACCCAGAGAGCGCCGAGGTCGTGGACACGATCCCGGTGATCGAGGAGGAGTGGCGGGAACCGCTGGAATGGCAGCAGCCCCGCCCGGCGATCTTCGTACGCGACCACACCGCCTACGTCACCGACCCCGCCACCAAGGAACTCCACGTGGTGGACCTGACCTCGGGCGATGTGGTGAACACGATCACCTTGCCGGAAACCCCCAACGAACTCAGCGGCGTGGTCGCCCAGCAACACTGACCAGACCCCTGATGCCGACGGCCGGCGCGACGGAGGGGCGCCGGACCCTCCGTCGCGGCTCCAGACCCGTTGGATAACTCCAGGGTCATCGCTGACGGCCTTCCAGGAGCGTGCCACCGGCCGGGGCCCGGGAGCGGTGGGGCGCGCCCGAGCAGCACCATGTCGACCAGAGCGACGGGCAGTTCGGGTGGCGCCTCCTTGACCACCACTTCGATCTTCCGGGGCAGCTAGCGATGAGGGAGGATGGCGACCGGCCGGTCGTCGACCAGCACGGTGCCGCCGCGGCGCAGCGCCCGGGCCCATGCGGCCAACGCAGCCCCGGGCGCCGGGAGGGTCCGCAGGACGTACCGGCAGGTCACCAGGTCATACGGTCCTTCCGGCGGAGTGCGTCCGTCGCCGTGGCGACAGCGGATGGTGACGCCGCGCCGTGCGGCCTCGACCCGGGCTCCCGCCCGGCCTCGCTGGACGCGGCACTCGACCTGCGGCTTGGACTACGACATCAGTGCCGTCCACGGTGCGGATGACGGCAACGCCCGGCGCAACAGACGGAAAATTCCCACGAGGATTCCGTCGGGATTTGGTCTGTGTTCGGAGGGCGAGCGAACCCACGGATCCAGCCCTTGACGACGGTGCTGACCGCAACCGGTGGCTGCGGGTAGATGGATGACGGCATCGCGGTTGGATCAGCGCCGTGGCGGACCGGCGAGGTGATCGATGGCCGGTACGGAATGCTCGGGCCGGGTGGCATGGGCGTGGTGCATCGCGTGTGGGGCACCGACCTGGCGGTGCGGAGTCGGTGACCCGAACTGTTCCGGTCCGCCGGCCATCGGCAGCTCTTCGTCACCGAGGAGGAGGTTGAGCCGACGCCGGGGCGCTCCGCGGGCCTGGGCGGGGCGGGCCTTCCGGTCCGGGCGTTCATCGGACGGTGAGCCGGCCGGGGGCGTCGCGCGGGGTGGACCCGGGACGGGGTCCACCCTCCGGCGGCGGGCGCGCGGCTTCCCATGACGCCGGCGCGGACGGCTGTCAGCCGGCCGTGATGCCCAGGGGCGCGAGCACCTCGTGCAGGGCGGCCCGGGTCTGGGCGTCGAGCGGGCGTGCGGGGGCGCGGACGGTGGCGTCGGCGATGAGCTTCCGGGCAAGGAGCACCTCCTTGTGTATCGCCCAGGCCCAGCCCTGCTGGAGTCCGTGCAGCACCAGGGGCAGCAGCCGGGCGAAACTCTCCCGGGCCTCGGCGCGGCGTCCGGCGGCCCAGTCGTCGAGCACCGGGCGCAGCAGGTCGGGGAACTCGCAGGCGGGCATGGTGCCGATGGCACCGCGGGCGTACTCGTCGAGGCAGAACTGGGCGTTCAGGCCGCCCAGCACCGCGAAGTCCTCGCCGGTGGCCGCGTCGACCACGGCGGTCACCTTGGCCGGTGTCGGCGGCGCCTCGACCTTGACCGAGGTGACGCCGGGCAGCTTGCTGAGCTGGGCCAGCGTCGCGGGGGCCATGGTCACGCCGGTGACCCCGGGGGCGTCCTGGACCATCACCTCGCAGCCGGTGGCGGCGGCGACGTCCGCGTAGAAGTCGAGGAGTTGCGCGGGGGTGGGCTTGACCATGTAGGGCGGCAGCACCATGAGCGCGGTGGCGCCGTTCGCGGCCGCGGCCCGGGCCTGTTCCACGGCGGTGACCGTCGAGGTCGCGTTGACTCCAGCCACCACGGGGACCACGCCCGCCGTGACGGCGACGACCTCGCGCAGCACCCGGGCGCGCTCCTCGGCGGTGAGCGCGAAGGTCTCGCTCGCCATACCGGAGACCGCCAGTCCGTCGACGCCGCTGAGGAGGTTGAACTCCACCACGCGGCGCAGGGAGGGGAGGTCGAGGGAGCCGTCCGGCGCGAAGGGGGTCGCCAGGATCGGTGCGAGCCCGTGGACGAGGGACATGGGGGAATCAGTCCTTTCCGGCGAGGTCGCGGACGACCTGCTCGTCGACATCGATGCCGAGCCCGGGCCCGGCGGGGAGGGGGAAGTGGTCGGGGTGGACCGCGAGCGGGGTGCGCAGAACGCGCTGGCCGGCCTCGGTCGAGGTCGGCTGGTATTCGAAGACCAGCAGGTCTTCGACGGCCGCCGCCACGTGCAGGCCCGCTGCGACGGAGACACCGAGCCCGACGGAGTGGTGCGGCGCCACCGGGACGTGGGAGGCCGCGCACAGCTCGGCGATCGCCATCGCCTCGGTGATGCCGGTACGGGCCACGTCCGGCTGGGCGATCTCCAGCGCGTGTCCGCGCAGCCAGCGGGCGAACTCGTACCGGTTGCGCAGGGTCTCGCCCACCGCGACGGGCAGCGCCGCCCGCTCGGCGAGCCTGCGGTGGCCCTCCTCATCCTCGGGGGCCAGCGGCGCCTCGAGGAACCAGCCGCCACGGTCGGCCAGGCCCACGGCGAGCCGTCGGGCCTCGCCCTGGCCGTAGGCCCAGTGCGCGTCCACGGCGACCTTCAGCGCGGGCGCGGCGGCCCGGACGGCGTCCACCGTGGCCAGGTCGGCCGCCACGCCGTGACCGAGGTGCAGCTTGACGGCGCTGGCGCCCCGGCCCGCCCAGTCGGCGGCGAGTTCGGCCCGCTCCTCGTCGGTGGGACGGGGCAGCCCCGAGACGTACGTCGGCAGCCGGTCCCGGAACGCCCCGCCGAGCAGGGCGGCGACGGGCGCGCCGCGCAGCCGTCCGGCAAGGTCCCACAGCGCGATGTCCACGGCGGCCAGCGCGTCGGCCTGGTGACCCACGAGATGCCCGCGCTCCCGCATCAGGTCCCGCAGCATCACCCAGGCGGGCCGCGGCGCGAGCGCGTCCCGCCCCAGCAGGACGGGCGCGAGCAGCAGGTCGACGATGTCCGCGGGGACCTCGGGGGCGACCGGCGCCAGCGCCTCGCCCCAGCCCGCGGTGCCGTCCTCGGCGGTCACCTTGACCAGCAGGGTCTCGAACCGGCGCGAGTACAGGCTGCGCCAGGGTGCCCGCACCTGGTAGCCCGCCGGCACCTCGCTGCCGTCCGGCAGGGCGCCGAGGTAGGCCTCGCGATGGAAGAGCTTGAGGACGAACGTCTCGACCGAGGCGATCTGCATGCATGCATCCATTCTTCGGCTGAAGCCTTGCATTGAGCGGATAGCCTAATGCAGTATCCATCGCGTAAGGCAAGCGTTTCGGATGTAGAGGAGCTGGCGATGGGTGCTGAGCAGGGCACAAGCACGAACCAGAGCGTCGAACGCGCGGCCGCCGTCCTCGCGGCGTTCCACGACGGGCGTCCGCTGCGGGTCGCCGACGTCTCCTCCCGTGCGGGGCTCGGCCAGTCCACGACCTCCCGCATGCTGGCGACGCTCGAAGCCCTCCAATACGTGGAGCGCGACGCCGAGTCCGGCCTCTACCGGCTCGGCACCGGACTGATCACCCTGGCCGGGTCGGCGCTCAACCAGCACCCGGTCTACCGCGCCTCCCGGCCGCACGCCCAGGAGGCCGCCGCGCTGCTCGGGCTCGGGGTCAACGTGTCCGTCCTGCACCGCGGCACGGTCTTCTACCTCGCCAACTACGAGGGAGCACTCGCGCCGAAGTCGATGACGCTGGCCGGACAGCGCAACGCCCTGCACGCCACCGGCATGGGCAAGTGCCTGCTGGTGGACACCACCCCCGACGAGCGGCGCGCGATGCTCCCGCAGCTGCCGCGCTTCACCGGCCGGACCGTCGGCACCCACGAGGAGCTCGACGCGCAGATCGAGTTGGCCCTCGGGCGCGGGTACGCCACGGAGGTCGAGGAACTCGCCCTGGGCCGCGCCTGCGTGGCCGCGCCGATCCGTGACTCCGCCGGGGAGGTCGTCGCGGCCATCTCGATCTCGGGCTCGCTGTCGGCCATCGACCTCGACAACCGCGAGGGCGAGCTGGCCGGACGCGTGATCGAGACGGCCGACGAGGTCAGCACGGCACTGGGCTACACCGGCCCAGTCGTGCACCCCCACCAACCTGGTCCGGCCGCCGTCTCCCCTCGCACGCCGGGCGGTGTCGCCTGATGGCGGCACCGCGCAACGGCCTGGTGCCGTCCCGACCCCCGGGACCGTCCCGGCGGAGCGTGCTCTCACTGGGGCTGGCCGCCGCCGCGGGCGCGGCGCTCTCCGGCTGCGGCACGGGCGGGGGACCGGCCGACGGGAGGACCGTGCTGGAATTCCCCTCCTGGCAGGCCGCCGAGGGGACCTTCGCGCTGTGGTGGCAGGAGCTGATCGCCGAGTTCGAACGCACCCACCCCGAGGTGCGGGTGGACTTCTACTCGCTCCCCTTCGACAGCTATGTCGACCAGCTCACCATCAGGTTCGCCGCCAACGACCGCCCCGAGATCGTGCACCTCCCGGCGCGCAATGCCGCCGAGTTCGCCGGCCGCGGCTGGCTGGCGTCGCTGGAGGACCGCCTGCGGTCCACCGACATCCTGCGCACCTGGACGCCGCTGCAGGAGACGATGGAGCTGGACGGCGAGAACCACGGCGTCCTGCTGCTCGGCTACGGCTACTGCCTCTACTACAACGAGCGGCTGCTCGACTCCGTCGGAGCCGGGGTCCCGGCCACCGCGGAGGAGATGATCGCGGCCGCCGAGGCGATCACCGGCGACGGGATCCACGGCTTCGGTGCCACGACGGCCCCCAACCCCGACAACTACACCGAACTGGCCGCCTTCGTCGTCGGCAGCGGGGCCGCGCTGTCCACCGACGACGGCGGGTTCACCGCCGCCAGCGACGCGGCGATCGCCGGCCTCGACCTCTACCGCCGGGCCCTCGCCCAGGCGCCGCAAGGCATCCAGTCCCAGCAGCGCAACGAACTCTTCCTCACCGGGAAGATCGCGATGCTCCTGGACGGCCCGTTCTTCCTGAACGAGCTGGGCGGCGCGACCGACGCGGTCCGCCCCGACCTCAAGGTCGCCCGCGCCCCGTTCGCCCAAGTCCCCGGCGGCGTCTCGAACAGCATCCACATGCCCGCCGGTATCGACCCGCACAAGGCGGAGGCCGTGTGGGACTTCATCGCGCTGGCCGGCACACCGAAGTGGCAGCGCCGCTATACCGAGCTGACCGTCAACCCCGCACCGCGGGCGGGCTCGGTCACCGACCGGGCCATCGCCCGGACCCCGCAGCTCGAACTCTTCCAGCAGCTCGCGGACGAAGCCGTGTCGATCTTCCCGGGCCACCAGGCCATCCGGGAGCAGTTCGGCCGTATCAGCGACATCGTGTCGGCCGCTGCCACGTCCCTGATCACCACCGACGAGTCGACCGCCTCGATCGCCGCCCATCTGCAGGACGAGCTCGAGCAGGCCATGGAGTCCTGATGACCACCCAACCGCAGCACACCCCGCGCAGAGGTGCCGCGAAGCCCGCCACCCCCAGGCCGCCGGCCGCGCCCGAGCCCTCGCCCGCGCTGCGGCGCGAGCACCGGCGCCGCAGCGCCTTCGCGTATCTGACGCTCTCGCCCACCCTCGCCGTCGTCGGTCTGCTGATGGCCTACCCGCTCTACGTGGCGATCGACCTCAGCCTCCGCGGCGGCCAGATCTCCGACCTGCTCAACCTGGAGCAGAACCCGCTCACGCTCGACAACTACGGTGACGTTCTCACCGACCCCGGCCTGGTCGACGACATCGTGCGGTCGATCGTCTACACCCTCGGCGTCGTGATCCCCGCCTTCGCCCTCGGCCTGGGCCTCGCCGTCCTGCTCAACAAGGCCTTCCCCGGACGCCGGATCATCCGGCCCCTGGTTTTGCTGCCGTGGGCGGTCCCCGGAGTGGTGGTCAGCGCGGCCTTCGCCTGGATGTTCGACGCCTCCTACGGCGTCGTGAACTACCTGCTGCGCTCGGTCGGCCTCATCGACGGCAACGTCGCCTGGCTCGTCGACTCCAACACCGCCATGTTCGCCGTGATCCTGCCGACTATCTGGAAGTACTACCCGTTCTTCGTCCTGGTCCTGCTGGCCCAGCTCCAGTCGGTGCCGGGCGAGCTCTACGAGGCCGCCCGGATGGACGGCGCGTCGCCGCTGCGGCAGTTCGCCCACGTCACCTGGCCCGCGGTCCGCCCCGCCTCCGCACTGGCCATCGTGATCACCGGCATCGGCGTCTTCCGCGAGTTCGACTTCATCTTCCCGCTCACCGGCGGGGGCCCCAACGAAGCCACCCAAACGCTCGCCATCCGGATCTACAACGAGGCGTTCCAGTTCTTCGAGATGGGCACCGCCGCCGCGCTCGGCATCGTCACCATGGCGATCTGCGGCGCCCTGCTGAAGGCCGCGGGCCGGTCCGTGCGCCGCGAGTTCGGCTGAACCGGCCCGTCATCACAGGAGATGCCCATGTCCACCACACTCTCCCGCCCACGCCGGTGGTCCCTGCTCGCCCTGGCGATCGCGGTCACCTCCGTGCTGATGTTCCCCATCTACTGGATGATCATGACCTCGGTCGTTCCCTCCGAACGGCTGCTGGTCCCCGACCCGCCACTGGTCCCGCCCGCCGACGCCACCTCGATCAGCGCCTACACCTCCGTGCTCCGCGACGTGCCCGTCCTGGAGTGGATGCGGAACTCCGCGATCACCACCCTGGGCGCCGCCGTCATCTCCACGGTGGTGAGCACGCTGGGCGGCTACAGCCTCTCCCGCTTCCGCACCAGGGGCCAGCAGGCGATGGGCTTCACCCTGCTGTTCAGCCGGATGCTGCCGGGCACACTGCTGATCATCCCGGTCTTCGTGCTCTTCGCCAACTTCGGCCTGGTCAACAACCTGTGGTCGGTCACCCTGGTCAACACCGCGGCCACCGTGCCGTTCACGACCTGGCTGATGAAGGGCTTCGTCGACGCCGTCCCGGCCGAGATCGAACAGGCCGCGATGATCGACGGATGTGGCCGGGCGGGCGCGCTGTGGCGCGTGGTCGTCCCCCTGCTCAAACCCGGCATCGCCGCGACGTTCACCTACGCGTCGATCCTCACCTGGGGCGACTTCCTCTTCGCCCGCACGCTCATGGGCAACCCCGACGGCTGGACCGTCACCGTCGGCATCGCCTCCTTCATCGGCGAGTTCAGCGTCGACTGGTCAGGACTGATGGCCGTCGGCCTGATCTCGATGCTGCCGATGGTCATCCTCTTCCTCTTCCTCGAACCCTTCCTGACCAAGGGCATGACGACGGGATCGGTGAAGGGATGAGCCCTCAGCACCACACCGCCCAGGGCCCCGCGGGCGTCGTCGCCATCGTGCGGCTGAACACCGCCCCGCCGGACGAGATCCGCACCGCCCTCGTGGACGCCGGCGTCCCCGCGCTGGAAGTCACCCTCACCACCCCGGGGGCCGAGGCTGCCATCGCACGGTGGCGGGAGTCGGGCGTGGCCGCCCAGGTCGGCGCGGGCACCGTGCGCACCCTCGAGGAGGCACGCCGCGCGGTGCGGGCCGGCGCGCAGTTCCTGGTCACCCCGACCACCTCGCCGGCCGTGCTCGACACCGCCGGCGAGGCCGGAGTGCCCGTGCTCTGCGGCGCCCTGACCCCGACCGAGATCGACGCGGCCTGGCGGCTGGGCGCCGCGGCGGTCAAGGTGTTCCCCGTCGACGCGGTCGGCGGAGCGGCGTACGTCAGGGCCGTCCGGGCGCCGCTCCCGGACATCCCGCTGGTGCCGACCGGCGGCGTCGACGCGGTCGCCGCGCGCGCCTACGCGGCCCTGGGCTGCCGTGCGGTCGGTGTGGGCGGCTTCCTCGTCTCCGACGGCGTCGCCGCGGCCGGGGACTTCGACGGCCTGCGCACGCGAGCCGCCGAGCTGACCGCTGCCTGGCACTTCGGCGCCCTGGAGCACTCCGGGGAGGCACCGTGACCTGGCCGCCCCCGCCCGAACCGCTCGGTGCCCGGCTCGACGTCGTCGGCGTCGGCGAAGCCATGCTGCTCCTCCAGGCACCGCCCCCGCTGCCGATCGAGGAGGCGGACTCGCTGTCGGTGTCGGCCGCCGGGGCCGAGCTGAACGTGTGCGCCGCGGTGGCCCGGTTCGGCGGCCGGGCCGCGTTCCTGTCCGCGGTGGGGGCGGACGCCCCCGGACGCCGGGTACGGCGCGCCGTGCGGGACCTCGACCTCGCGGACACGCTGGTCCGCGAGGACCCCGCCCGCCCGACCGGCCTGTTCCTGCGGGAGACGCCCGCCGGCGGGGAGAGGCGGGTGACCTACTACCGCGCCGGCTCGGCCGCCTCGGCCCTCGACGCGCCCGACGCCGGTTTTCTCACCGCGGGGAACGCCCCGCGATCCGTGGTGGTCTCGGGACTGACCGCCTCCCTCGGCGCCGGCCCACGGCGGCTGCTGGAGCGGCTGGCCCGGGAGGCGGCGGACACCGGCGCCGCGCTGGTGCTCGACGTGAACCTGCGCCCCGCCCTCGGCACCGAGGAGGCGCTGGCCACGATGCGGCGCATGCTCCCGCACGTCGACCTGTTGATGCTCGGCGACGACGAGTCCGGGCCGCTGTTCGGCACCACCGACCCCGTAGACGTGGTGGCCGCGGCCGCGGCCGCCGGGGTCGGCGAAACGGTGCTCAAAGGCGGCGAACGCGGCTGCTGGCTGTGGGACGAGGGACTGCGGCACGTCCCCGCGCACCCCACCCGGGTCCTCGACACCGTGGGCGCCGGCGACGCCTTCCTCGGCGCCTTCCTCGCGGGACGCCTCGCCGGCGCCCGCTCCCTCCCCGCCGCCCGCCTGGGCGCCCGGGTCGCCGCCGGGGTCATCGCGCTTCCCGGCGACACCGAGGGCCTGCCCGACCGGCTCGCCGCCCGCCGCCTCCTCACCACCGCCCTCACCACCCCGCCCGGAGCCGGGGGTGGTCACGAACCACGGGAGCGGTCCCGACCCGACGGCCGGTGACGTACTCCCTCAGTTGTAGACGGACGGAACGACGTACGCCTCATGAGGCCGCCGAGATCCACCTGTAGGCCGCAGGAGCGGCGTGGTGCCGCCCCTATGGTTCGAGCATGGAATCGCACAGCACCAACCCGCGCGCGCAGAGTCGCTGGGCGTCCCTGCTCGGAAGGGGGAAGCGCGGCGGCGGACGGCGGTGGTTGGCCGGCACCGCCGCCGTGGCCGTGCTCACCGGGGCCGGCGTCTGGAACGCGGTGGTGTCCGACGAGCCGCCGCCTGTCCAGCACGTGGATCAGACCTTCGACATGCCAGGGGCGTCGATCGACACGACGTACCTCACCTCGGGACCGGAGAACGACCGCCGGCCGGCGGTCCTGCTCGGACACGGTTTCGGCGGCAGCAAGGATGACGTCCGCTCACAGGCCGAGAGCCTCGCCCGCCACGGGTACGCCGTGCTGACCTGGTCGGCTCGCGGCTTCGGCGACTCGACCGGAAGGATCGGCCTCAACGATCCGGACCACGAGGTCGCGGACGTCTCCCGCCTGATCGACTGGCTGGCACAGCGCCCGGAAGTGCGGCTCGACAGGGCCGGCGACCCGCGTGTGGGCATCGCCGGAGCCTCGTACGGTGGCGCTATCGCACTGCTCGCCGCCGGTTACGACGACCGGGTCGATGCCATCGCCCCTCGCATCACCTACTGGAACCTCGCCGACGCGCTGTTCCCGGACGGCGTCTTCAAGTCGCTCTGGGCGGGCGTCTTCTTCAACTCCGCATCTCCCCAGGGCGGCTGCGGACGATTCGAACCCGAGGTGTGCGAGATGTACGAGCGCGTGGCGGTCAGCGGCGAGCCCGACGCCGCCGCCCGTCGACTGCTCGAGGCTCGCAGTCCGTCAGCCGTCGGCGACCGGATCAAGGTGCCCACGCTGATCGCCCAAGGGCAGTCCGACTCCCTGTTCCCGCTCGACCAGGCGGACGCGATGGCCAGAGCCATCGACGCCAACGGAGCGCCCGTCGCCGTCGACTGGATCGCCGGCGGACACGACGGAGGCGACCTCGAGACGTCTCGTCTGGACGGCCGTACGACGGACTGGTTCGACCGATATCTCAAGGACGACAACGGCGTTGACGACGGGCCGGCCTTCCACGTCACCAGGACGGGAGGGCTCGATTCAACGGACGGCACCGTGCAGACGCGAGGTGCCACCAGCGCCTCCTACCCCGGGCTGCACGACGCCGAACGCACACTGGTCCTGAGCAGCGAGCAGAAGTCCTTCGAGAACCCACCCGGCGCCGGCCCGCCCGCGATCTCCGCCGTTCCGGGACTCGGCGGCGGTCTGACTCAGCTCTCCTCCCTCGGCGTCGGCGGTCTGAACGTCGACTTCCCCGGACAGTACGCGAGCTTCGACTCGGCCCCCCTCGACGCCGCCCTGCGCATCACCGGCTCACCTACGGTGAAGGTGACCATTACGTCCACCTCGGACGACGCGGTGCTGTTCGCCAAGCTGTACGATGTCGCGCCCGACGGATCCCAGACCCTGCCGTCCCAGCTCGTCACCCCGATCAGGGTGACCGACACGCGAGAGGGACGCACGGTGGAGCTGCGTCTGCCCGCCGTGGACCACGAGGTCGAGCCCGGCCATCGGCTCCGCCTGAGCCTCTCCTCCACCGACCTCGCCTACGCTTCCCCGGTCACCCCGGCCACCTATACCGCCACGGTCGAGGGTGCGCTGGCCGTCCCGACGGCGGCCGGCGTCGCCGACGGCACCGCTTCCCTGCCCGCATGGGTCTGGGGGTTGCCGATCGCCGCCGCCGCTGTAGCGCTCCTCCTTCTCACCGCCCGGCGCCACACCACCCGTGCCCCCGCACCGGACCCCACGCGGGCCGAGGTGCCCCTGGAGATCACCGGGCTGACGAAGCGCTACGCCAGGTCCGCCGACCGTTATGCCGTGCGCGACCTCTCCTTCCGCGTCGAGAAGGGCCAGGTAGTCGGCCTGCTCGGCCCGAACGGGGCGGGAAAGACCACGACCCTGCGGATGCTGATGGGCCTGATCACGCCCGACGACGGTGAGATACGGGTCTTCGGACACGCCATCCGGCCCGGCGCTCCCGTCCTCTCCCGGGTCGGCGCCTTCGTCGAGGGCGCGGGGTTCCTCCCCCACCTGTCGGGTCGCGCCAACCTCGACTTGTTCTGGGCCGCGACCGGCCGGCCCGCCGAGGACGCGCACATCGAAGAGGCGCTGGAGATCGCCGGGCTCGGCGACGCCCTCCGGCGCACCGTGCGCACCTACTCGCAGGGCATGCGCCAGCGCCTGGCCATCGCCCAGGCCATGCTCGGCCTGCCCGATCTGCTGATCCTCGACGAGCCGACCAACGGCCTCGATCCGCCCCAGATCAGGGAGATGCGCGAGGTGCTGATCCGGTACGCCGCCGCGGGCAGGACCGTCATCGTGTCCTCACATCTCCTCGCCGAGGTCGAACAGTCCTGCACCCATCTGGTCGTCATGGACCGCGGCCGGCTGGTGCAGGTGGGGCCGGTCGCGGAGATTGTCGGCTCCGGCGAGATTCTGCTCGTGGGTGTGGACGGCCCGCCCCTGCCGGACGCCCTGGTGGACAAGGCAGCCGCGCTGCCGGGCGTTGCCTCCGCGGAGCGCAGCGACGGCGGCCTGCTGATCCGACTCAATGATGCGACGCCCTCCGAACTGCTCGTGAATCTCATCGAGTTGGAGATCCCGGTGAACCGCCTCGGCCCTCATCGCCGCTTGGAGGACGTTTTCCTCGCCCTGATCGGAGGTGAAACGCCGTGACCACCACAGCCGAAACCGCCTCCAACTACCGGGCGGGCCGCACGCTCCCCCTACGGGTGGAGGCCATACGGCAGTTGCGCCGGCGTCGTACGACGGTGATGGCGGCGGTCCTGGCCGCGCTGCCCTTCGTACTCGTCGTCGCCTTCGCCATCGGTGGCGGGAGTGACACGGGAGAAGCCGACCGGATCGACCTGATGGACTCCACGACCGTCTCCGGGCTCAACTTCGCCGCCGCCACCATGTTCGCCTCGGCCGGCTTCCTGCTCGTCGTGCCCGTGGCGTTGTTCTGCGGGGACACGGTCGCCTCGGAGGCCGGATGGTCGTCACTGCGTTACCTGCTCGCCGCGCCCGTGCCCCGCCGACGGCTGCTGTGGAGCAAGCTCGTGGTCGGGCTGGTCTTCAGCCTGGCCGCGATCGTGCTGCTGCCGCTGCTCGCCCTGGCCGTGGGCACGATCGCCTACGGCTGGGAGCCGCTGCAGAGCCCGGCGGGCGGTTCCGTTCCCGCCACCGACGGCGCGGCCAGGCTCATGATCGCCGTCGCTTATGTCTTCGTTTCCCAGATCGTCACCGCGGCGCTGGCGTTCTGGCTGTCCACCCGCACGGACGCGCCACTCGGCGCGGTCGGCGGAGCCGTGGGACTGACCATCGTCGGCAACGTCCTGGACGCCGTCACCGCTCTCGGCTCCTGGCGGGAGTTCCTGCCCGCCCACTGGCAGTACGCGTGGGCGGACGTCATGCAACCCGAGTTGGAGTGGACCGGAATGATCAAGGGCGCCTCAATCTCCCTGTCCTACGCGCTGATCCTGTTCGCTCTCGCGTTCCGTGGGTTCAGCAGAAAGGACATCGTCTCCTGACACCACCCGTTACCCCCCGCACCGGCGTCAGGGGGGTGGTTTGGCCAAACGAGCGTGGCGGAAGGCCCTGAGTGTCTCGGGCAGGAAGTGGTGCTTGAGGGCCACGACCTGGGTGCGGCGCCACCGGGCAGCCCTGGAAGCCGGTGCGGACCCAGCGCTGGTCACCGGATGGATCTGATGAGGTCACCGGAGACCGCGCCGCGGCACAGCAGCGGCTGAGCGCCGCTCGCGTGCCATCGAGCGCTGACACCATCTCGCGGGAATGACCTCGCACGGCTGCTACGTAGCACCGCCGACGCCGTGGCAGCAATCCGTCAGGCATCGACTGCCGACAAGGCCTCGCTGTACGCGGCACTCCCACTGCGACCCACGCCGGGGTGGCATCGGCCCGGGTTAGCTGGCCGGGGACTGCGCCACTCCCGGCGCGACGGCCTCGTGATCCCTGCTGGCGCGGCCGACGTTCGAAGCGCTTCGACGCCCAGTCAGAGTCCTGATTCCGTCAAGAGGCCGACGTGACCACGACCTGATGTGCCTGCAAGTCCATGCTGGCAACGTTGTCAGGTACCAGACGAACTTCTGCCGCAGGGCTTGTGCAACTGACCAAGGGATCCTAGCCTCCCTCTTCATCGAAGCGCTTCGATAACACGTCTCATGTCTCGCGATGGCGAAGCACAGCATCACGAAGGGGCGCCGACGTCATGCCGAACTCACGCTCAGGGCCGAGCCGGAGAAGCTTCCTGGCCTCCACCACGGTCACCTCCACCGCGGTCGGCGGCATACCCCTGTTGTCCGGGTGTGGTGGCGAGGGGAGCGGCGGGCAGGAGGGGCGCGTCTCCGCGGACGAGTTGAGGACCATCCTGCCGACTCACCGCGCCTCCGATGCCGCCGTGGAGCCGGACATCGCGAGCGAGCACGGCTCCAGCCCCGACTACACCCGGTGGATCCCGCAGGGGCTGGGCGACGCCACCGGCCAGATCACCACCGGCCCGGACCACTCCTGGGTGCGCTGACTCGCGCGCATCACCACCTACCGTCCCCACGCACGCCGGGACCGAACCGAAGGAGACGCACGACCGTGACACGAGCCGCACGAAGAGTTTTCCTGAGACTCATCACACCGGCGGTCGCCCTGGTGGCGTTCATCGGGGTGTCCACGTCCACCGCCCACGCCGCCACCTGGTCGACCGACCAGCAGTGGGGCCAGTGGGACAACGGGGGCTACACCCTCTACAACAACATCTGGGGCTCCGGCGCCGGCTACCAGAGCATGTGGGCCAACAGCTACAGCAACTGGGGCGTGTGGGCCGACCACCCCAACACCGGCGGCATCAAGTCCTACCCCAACTCCACCCGCGCGGTGAACCGCAACCTCGACCAGCTCTCCTCGCTCACCAGCAACTTCAACGTCACCGTCCCCTCGGCCGGCGCGTACAACACCGCCTACGACATCTGGGACACCGACCACGACCACGAGATCATGCTCTGGATGAACTGGAACGGCGCGGTCGGCCCGATCGGCTCGTACCAGACCCAGGTCAACGTCGGCGGCCACACCTGGGACGTCTATCGCGGCAGCAACGGCGCCAACAACGTCTACTCGTTCCTCCGCACCGGCGACACCTCCGCCGGCACCGTGGACATCCTGCCCGTCCTGCGCTGGATCGCCGGCCAGGGCTGGATCAGCTCCAACGAGCCCATCGGCGACGTCCAGTTCGGCTACGAGATCACCTCCTCCGCCGGCGGGCTGAACTTCGCCACCAACCAGTTCGGCGTCAGCTACTGGTGATCCGCGGGCGTCCCGCGTGAGGTGAAACGCCTGGCATGCCGGCAACCTCCGCTGTGCCTCGCACCGCCACGGTGTGGCTCCGGCGAACGGCGACGCCGCCCGGAGCCACACCCCAACCGCCGTCAGCCGTTGACCGGTTCACCGCCCATCGCTGGACCAGCCACCACCTCGACGCTCCGGCGCGGAGCAATGGATGGCCGCCGCAGCAGCGGAGGAACAACCCATTCATCGAAGCGCTTCGACACCCCAGCCAGAGCCCTGATTCCGTTGAGGAGACCGTGCGACAAACGGCTTGGGTAAAGCACCATCTACCGTTGGTAACGTTGCCAATCTGCCCGGTCGAACTTCTGCCGCAGGGCTTGTGCGCTCCGCCGAGGGCTCCTAGCCTCTGCCAGACGTTGAAGCGCTTCGATCATTCGTCCTACGTATTCCGGCTTGCAACGGAGCAAAGCTATGAAGGGTCGCTGACGTCATGCCGAACTCACGCTCCGGACTGAGCCGGAGAGGTTTCCTCACCAGCACCGCGGTCGCCTCCGCCGCGGTCGGCGGCATGCCGCTGCTGTCCGCGTGTGGCGGCCAGGGAAGCGGCGGCCAGGAGGGGCGCGTCTCCGATGAGGAACTGAGGTCCATCCTGCCGACCTACCAGGCGTCGGACGCCGCGGTGGACCCGGACATCGCCAGCGAGAACGGCTCCAGCCCCGGCTACACCCGGTGGATTCCCCAGAACGAGCTGGGCGTCTCGGTCCCCGAACCCCGGGGCGGCGGCGCGGACCTCACCGCCATGACGCCGCTGTGGGGCACGCAGCCGCGCCCCGGCAACGCGTACTGGACCGCGATGGACGAGGGCATCGGCGTCCGCATGAACTGGCGGATCCAGGACGGCAACGTCTACGGCCAGAAGCTTGCCGCCATGCTCGCCAGCAGCGACATCCCCGACCTGGTGTGCATCCCCGACTGGGAGTTCGATGGCCAGATACCCCAGGCCATCTCCAGCCGCTTCGCCGACCTCGGCCCGTACCTCTCCGGCGACACGGTACTCGACTACCCCAACCTCGCCGCCATCCCCACCGAGGCATGGCAGGCGTCGGTCTTCGGCGGCGCACTGCGCGGCCTGCCCATGCCCCAGAACTCCGATGGCGGCAGCGGCACCCTCCTCTTCTACCGGCAGGACATCTTCGACACCAACGGCTGGACGCAGCCCACCAGCGCCCAGGAGTTCTACGACTTCTGCATGGAGATCACCAACGCCCGCGACCGGGTCTGGGCGATCGACGATCCGTTGTGGTTCGCGGAGCGGATGTACGGAGTGCTGCCCGAGAGCAAGCCGCTCTACTGGAGGCGGGAGAACGGGCGGCTGATCAACCGCGTGGAGACCGAGGAGTTCGTCGAGGCGCTGGAGTGGACCCGCACCCTCTTCGAGGCCGAGGTGGTCCACCCCGACGCCGTCGCCGCCACCGGCGATTCGGCCGTCCGTTTCGCCGCCGGTGAGTGCCTCATGTACACGCAGGGTTCGGGGAACTGGTACCCCACGGTGGCCGAGCAGCGGGCCAGCAACCCGGACTTCCACATGAACGCCATGGACTTCTTCGCCCCGGACGGCGGCCAACCGGTGCTGTGGACGTGCAACGGCGCCAGCATCTGGACGTTCGTCAACAAGAACCTCTCCGAGGAGCGCGTCCGGGCGGCGCTGGAGCTGGCCAACTTCACCGCCGCCCCCTACGGCACCGTGGAGCATCGGCTGAGGCAGTACGGCATCGAGGACACCCACTACACGCTGGAGGACGGGCTGCCGGTCCGCACCGAGCAGGGCAACGCGGAGGTCGTCCCGGAGTCCTACGTGTTCATCTGCTCGCCCGAGAGCGTGATCGCCTCCCCCGACCTGCCGCAGGTCACCGAGGACTTCACCGCCTGGCAGCAGCGGAACTTCGGCTTCGCCCAGGACCCGGTCTTCATCGGCCGGCAGGTCCAGGAGCCCGCCCGGCTGGCTGGCATCTCCGACGGTTTCGACGACCTGGTGAACGACGTGGTCCGCGGCCGTCGGTCCATGCGCGACCTGCGCAACGCCGTTGACGACTGGCGGCGTAACGGCGGCGACGAGTTGCGCGACTTCTACCAGCGACTCCTGGACGAAGGAGAAGGGGTCGCCTGAGTTCCGCTACCCCCCTCGTCCTTCGGCCACTTCATGGCCGGAGCCTGGCGGAGTGGGCCCGGGCGCGGGGCGGCCGCGGCCTGGAGTTCGACGCGATCGCCACGGTCGGAACTCATATCCACTCCGCGGGATCTCGGTAGCCCAAGCGCTCGGCGACCTGTTTCACCCGGTCGTCGAGGGCCGCCTCGACGCGGGCCGCGCGGTCCCGCCATCGGCCGGCGCGGGGGGCGAGGGTGGCCACCACGGGTCCGATGCCCTCCCGGGCGGCGCGGCGGAAGTCGCCCTCGAAGGGGATGCGCAGCCAGTCGGCCAGTCTCTCGAACGCCGCGGTTCTCCGCTCCTGGCCCCTGATCAGATCCTCGAACCGGATCATCGTCCAATCCAGACCACCGGCGGCCAGGTCGCCGAGAACGGCCTGATGCGCGCTGCGCCACTGGAAGGCACAGACCTGGAGCAGCGGCGCTTCGGTGAACTCGCGCCAGCCGGGCGGCAGGTCGAACTTCCACCACCGTTGCGCGGATGCCGTTCGACATAGCCCTGGATTCCCAGTGGCCGGACCATCCGGTGGGCGTGGAAGCCGTGATGCAACCAGACGTCGTGGAGGCCGTTGATCGTCGCCGCGGGGTTGCGGGTGAGATGGAGACCCGGAACCGGGCCCGCGGGAACAGCACGCGCAGGAAACCGAGGCGGTAGGCGTTGCTGGGCGTCTTGATGAGCAGCGGTTTGTCCGCCGCCTCCTCCGGCCCGGCCCGGCGCCAGGGGCGGGGCAGGATGAAGGGTGGCTCCTCCAGGAGGACCGCGCCCGTCGCGGCATCGGCGGCGGCGGTGCCGGCCAGACGCCCCGCGAGGTCCGACCGCAGCCCCGCACCGGTGTCGGCTGCCAGGGTCATGCGGAGTCACTCAGCCTTTCTCAACGAGTACACGCACCAGCGCCACCGATCGCGGATCGATCCGTCCGACCGCACCTCGAAGGGGTGGACGTCGCGGACCTCTCTGGGCGCGTGGTGGTACAGCCGCTGGATCTCGCGGCGGGCGGTGGGCGTCGTCTCATGGGTGTCGATCCAGAGGTCGATCGACTCCCAGAGGAAGTACTCCCGCATGACCACATCGATGAACCCGGCCCCCTGGAGCAGCCCGCGGAACTCGGCCTCGCCGAACATCTGGTGCAGCAACGGCTGTTTCTTCTTGAAGACGCGGTACATCCAGTAGGCGTCCTCGTCGGCGTACGGAACGATCTGGCCGACGATGAACCGCCCTCCGGGCCGCAGCACCCGGAAGGTCTCCGACACCGGCCGCTCCGGCTGCGGTAGCAGATGCAGCACCTCCCGGGTGACCACCAGGTCGAAGCTCGCGTCGGGGTAGGGGAGTTCGTAGACGGTGCCCCTATCGACGCGGTCCAGCCGGGTGGCGGCGATCTCGACCATCTCCGGGGTGAGGTCCAGACCGATGCTCTCGCCGACTCGCCCCTTGAACGCGTTGCCGACGACGCCGCTGCCGCAGCAGACGTCCAGCATCCTGGCCCGGGGTCCCACCTGGCACAGCTCGGCGTGCCGGGCGAGCAGCCCTTCGTCGGTCAGCCAGGTGCACGAGTCGTGCCAGTTGCGTGATCTGGTGCCGAACTGGCGCCGATAGACCCCGTAGTCGATGGACACACGCGCGCACGGTAGGGGACGAGCTCGGGGACCCCTCCCCGAGCGACCGCGCCGGCGGCGTGCTCGACCCCAGCTGGGGACCAGGGGGTGGTGGCTTCACCTTCCGCAGCCCTGACCATCGCGGTACGCGGCACCCGTACGCGTGACGGCTACGCGGCCTCAAACCCCGACCCGGTCACCGCGCCCATCGTCGTCAGGATCTACCGCGAAGACCTCTGGAGTCCGCCGGCCAGGCGTGGGATGGTGACGGCGGCGGGCTCGTTGCGAGCCTTGCGGTACCCGGTGCCGGCCCACAGGTGCACCAGCTCTGGTTCGCCAGCCTTCGCTGCCGCCTTCCGCAGCGGGCTGGTCAGGTGGTGGAGTGCGGGGTAGCCGAGCGGCGCGATGGGGTCGTATCGATCGGTGAAGTGATTGGCCAGGGCGCGCGCTGGTCTGCCGGTGAAGGCATGGGTGACCACGGTGCAGGTGAAGCGCGGGTCGGCCAGGGCTTCGCGGTGGGTGCGGGAGGCGCCGCTCTCTGCGGTGCGCAGGAGCACGGTGCCGACCATGGCGGCCTCGGCCCCGGCGCGGATCGCCCCGGTCACCTGGGCGGGGTCGGCGACGCCTCCTGTCGCGATGACCGGTGTCCCGGTCGCGTGACGGACGGCGCGGACGAGGTAGGGAAGCGCCACGTCGGTCAGGGGGTGAGTGTGGCCGAGTGTCCTCCCGCGGTCGGTGCCTGCGCGATCAGGCCGTCGACCCCTGTATCGAGGGCGGCGAGGGCCTCGTCGGTGGAGGTGACGGTCTGCAGCACGGTCGCGCCCGACCGCCGTAGGGTGGCGATCACGTCAGGTCGGGGATGCCGAAGGTGAAGGACACCACCGGTGGAAGAGTGCCGGTGAGCAGGTCGATCTTGTCGTGCCAGTGGTCGTCGTCCTCGATCGGCTCGCTGTCGGGCAGTGATACTGCGAGCCGGTCGGCTTCGGGACGCAGGGCCGCTGCGTAGCGGCGGTAGGCGTCCGCCGTGACCGGAACCGGGTTGGGCGCGAACAGGTTGACCCCGAACGGCACACCTTCTTCCCCCAGTTCGCGCATCTGGGCGGCCAGGTCCTGCGGCGTCTTGTATCCGCCGGGAGAACATGCCGTGCCCTCGCCGCGAGGCGAGGGGGCGATCTGGACGGTGTTCGGCGGGCGGCGGATCCGGGTCGGTGCCGCCAGGGTGCGGCTGGCGGCCGAAGTTCGGTGGAGAAGACCACCGAGAGTCCTTGCCGATCACCCTTCGTGGTGCTGGCTGTAGTGCCGGGGCGTCGCTGCGCCTGATGATCGTGGTGAAGGGCGGGGCGGGCTGTGAGGGCCGCCACGGGACCAAGGTCATATCCGAGGCGTGACCGTGGTCGCGGGCGGCGTTGATGCCCATGGGGGTGGGAAGCGGCGGATCGGTGGGCGCCGGATTACGAGGCTGGGCCGTAGGTGGTCGTGCTTGCCGCTGAGGACAGCAGTTCCCACAGTGGAGCACGTCCTCGCGCAATGCGGGGATCTTCCGTCTCTTCATGGACTTCTAGGAGAGGTGCACTCCCATGACCACCACGAAGACGACCATCGGTACTCCGGCTACGACCTCGCGCCGGAGGGCGTGCGTGGCCGGCCTGGCGGCCGCCTCCGCGGCGGCCGTGGCCGTAACCCTCGCCCCGCATCAGGCCGCGGCCGCTGACCATTCCACCGGCGAGTCCGGCGGTGCCGTCGCGGCACAGCGTTCGAGTGGGATCGACGCGCTGCCGACCGCGCACCAGATCGACGGCACGTCGCTGGACCACGCGCCGGGTGGGGAACTGCCCCGACAGCCTGACCAGGCCGCGCAGCTTCCGGCGGGCAACCAGCCGACCGAGACGCCTGACCCCGGGTCTCGCGGAAGTGACAGCGGGTCGGTGCCGCACCGGGGGCGTGGCGCCCAGTACACGAGTGATCACCAACTGATCACGATCCCGCGTGCGGAGCAGCCCGAGGCGCGCCCGGCCTCGGACGAGCAGATCGACCAGTGGATCAAGGAAGCCCTCAAGGTCATGCACGAGCACGACATCCCTGGCTCCTACGACAGTATTCACCGCAACCTGATGCGGGAGTCGTCGGGTGACCCGCGGACGATCAACATGTGGGACTCCAACGCCCACAAGAACATTCCGTCCAAGGGCCTGCTCCAGGTGATCGACCCGACGTTCGAGCAGTACCACGTCCCCGGGACCAGCGACAACGTCTACGACCCGGTGTCGAACATCGCGGCGGCCAGCAACTACGCCGCCGACCGGTACGGCTCGATGGACAACGTCGACAGCGCGTACTGACGACCCACCCACCCCGCGCCCCAACGCCCGGCGGCCCAGCCGCCGGGCGTTCGCGTTCGCTCTGCACCGGAAGCCCACCGGCGTGGCCACGCTGGCCCAGGGCACAGCAGAGCGGCTACGCCCCCGACCGGATCGCCCAGCTCCTGGTGAACCTGCTCGGCAACGCACTGACCGCATGCCATCCGCACGGACATGTGTGGCTGCAGCCTGTTCGGGGACCCAAGGCTCTCGGTGATCACGACCTGTCACCCACCGGGAACCGTGTCTGTCGGCTCAGGGTGTAGGCGTACTGCTTGTGTCTTGTGTCCGGAGGGGGACCGCAACCAGTGCCCCACGCATCCGTCCCCTGACGACGGTGCTGGCCCTACCAATCGGTGACTGATCAAGAGACCCGCCACGACGAGCCCCTGGCGCTGGGCCATGCTGCCGATGTTCTTTCCAGCAACGCGGCCCCTGTCCGTCAGGGCTGACGGGCAGACGTCCAGGCCAGGAAGCCGCTCCAGGCGGTCAGGCCGCAGCGCAGTACAGGACCCCGCTGGTTCTTCGAGTCCCGCAGACGGACGACGGCATGGCGAATCGCGACCTCGACGCAGCTGCATCCCGCCTCGTTGCAGTAACTGGACCGCGTCCACATCGGCGTGTTTGCCATGCTCTCCCCTCTCAGGTCCGCGAGACGTCGTGCTCGGGTGGGCGCCGGGCGGATCGGTCCGTGATGCCGAGGTCCCTGCGCATGGCCTGCCGGACCTCATAGAGCCGTTCCGAGGCCAGGCTCAGTTGCTTGCCCACCTCCTCCAACGGCTCCCCCGAAGGACTCTTGAGATCGTTCAGAATCTTCAGCAACAAGCGGAGGAGGCCCCCACCGATCTCCAGAACCTCGTCCGAGGCCACCATCTGCACCTCGGCATAAACGCCCATCAGGTCACGTCGGGCCTCCTCCGTCTCGGGTGACCGGGGCCTCGCCGCCGCGTCCGCCTCCCCGTCGGCGAACTCGCGATGACGTCGCCACAGCGCACCATGGAACTGTCGCAGACTCTGGTTGAAGGTCGCGTACGAGGCCCGACGGGCTTCCAGCAGTTCGCGTCGCTCCTGCACGCGCTGCTCCTCCTGCTGCACCTGACGAGCATGATCCAGCTCGATCGCCTTGGCACGCGACGCGCTGCGGTGAGCCAGGACCCCTGACGCCAGAGTCCCCAGCACCCCGACCACCGCGACAATCAGGGAACTCGTGGAGGCATCCATATCAGCTCCCAGGTTGGCGGCCGCTCACGTCAGCGCGCAAGTGCAACGCGGCAGGATGAATCACCGCGGGATGCGGTGTGAATAATGCGCTGCCGCGTGCGGACTCGGTCGAGGGCGGTCTGAACCGCCCCGTGTCAGGTAGAGACTCGATTCCGTGAAAGGATTGAGTCATGGCACGGCCCTCCCGTTACCCGCTTGAGTTGCGCCGTCGCGCGGTGCGCATGGTCGCCGAAGTGCGCGACGACTACCCGAACGAGACGGTCGCCTTGCAGGCGGTCGCGGACAAGCTCGGCATCGGTTCCCGCGAGACTCTGCGGAACTGGGTGAAGCAGTACGAGATCGACGTGGGGCAGCGTCCGGGGACGACGACGGAGGAGTCCGCCCAGCTCAAGGCGTTGAAGAAGGAGAACGCCGAGCTGAAGCGGGCGAACGAGATCCTGAAGGCCGCGGCGAGTTTCTTCGCGGCCGAGCTCGACCGGCCACACACGCGCTCGTAGCGTTCATCGACGAGCATCGGGACCGCTTCGGCGGGGTCGAGCCGATCTGCAGGACGCTCACCGCGCACGACTGCCAGATCGCCCCTTCCACGTACTACGCCCACAAGAAACGCCTCCGAACGCCCTCCGCCCGTTCCGTGCGCGACGAGGAGCTCAAGGAGAGGATCCAGGAGGTCCACGCGTCCAACTACCGTGTCTATGGAGCGAGGAAGATCTGGCGCGAGCTGAACCGGCAGGGACTTGCGGTGGCCCGCTGCACCGTCGAGCGCCTGATGCGCGAGCTCGGCATCCAGGGCGCGGTGCGCGGCAAACGCGTCATCACCACGATCCCCGGCGGGCAGGCTGAGCGGGCCCCCGACCTTGTCGACCGCGACTTCGTCGCCGGTGCCCCGAACCGCTGCTGGGTAGCCGACTTCACGCACGTGAAGACCTTCGCCGGCGTCGTTTATGTCGCGTTCGTCGTGGACACCTTCTCCCGTCGGATCGTGGGGTGGTCGGCCGCCACGGTGAAGGAGACGGTGTTCGTACTGGACGCCCTGGAGATGGCGATCTGGCAGCGGGACCGTGACCAACGCCCCATTCAGCCAGGCGAGTTGATACATCATTCGGACGCCGGGTCGCAGTACTCGAGCTTCCGCCTCGCCGAGCACCTGGACGCCGCCGGCATCGCGGCGAGCATCGGATCCGTCGGTGACGCCTACGACAACGCCCTGATGGAGTCCACGATCGGCCTGTTCAAAACCGAGCTGATCACGTCCCAACGGCCCTGGAAGACGCTCTCCCAGGTCGAGTTGGCCACCGCCGAGTGGATCGATTGGTACAACCACCGCCGACTCCACGGTGAGATAGGGCACATCCCGCCCGTCGAATACGAAGCCAACTACTACACCGAACACACGAAATCCCAGGTCATCACCACAATCTGAGATCTCTAACGAACCCGGGGCGGTTCAGTCGGAGTGGTGTGGATCAATACTCGTAGCACCTCGTGCAGCCGGCCGGGGCCCCGTTCGCCGACGGGTGGCAGGAGACGGTGAGCGGCGCGGGCGGCGTGGTCCACACCGTGGCGGACTCCGGCTGGGCGAGCGTGCCGCGTGTCGAGGTCACGGACGTTCGCGGCGACGCCCTGCCCGCCCTCCCGCAGTCTTCGGCGCCGACAGCAAGTCCGGGCGGGATCTGCTGATTCGTGACAACCCTCGCCGACCGTTGGGGCGCGCATCACACCAGCCCGCCCCATGAGAGACCGTCCGGGCCGAACTCGACCGGTCGGACATCGTGCGCGGCAGGTCCCGTGTGGCGGGACTCAACGCGCACGAAGTGACCTACCGCGATGGGTTCTCCCCGACCAAGGTCGGGGTGCCGAGACGTTGAGGAGCCTGAGCCGGTCGGCGCTGTCGCTGCAGGGGGCGGCGGGTAGAGGATGATGCGCAGTTCGCTGCCGGGGGCGGTCAGGGTGTCACAGTCGGTGAGCGTGCCGACCTCGGAGTGCCGTCGACCCTGCGGTGACATCTGGACATGGATTCCTCGCTCCGGGGACTCGACCAGATCGCGGAGCAACTCGCGAACAGCGGACCATCCATCTTGGTTGAGGGCACAGGCGTGCCCTCAACCAATCACTTTTCAGGGAGTGATGCGGTACAGGGCCGCGCCGTGGGCGGGGAGGCTGACGTGGAGGTGACGGCCGTCGTGGGGGGTGCCGGTGTGGGTCCACAGTTCCTGGACGTGGTCGTCGGGGCGTGCGCCGATGGAGCCGAGCGGGACGGTGACCTGCCGGGGTGTGTCCGCGAGGGAGAACACGGCGGCGTAGCGGGTGCGGCCGTCCGTGTCCCGGGCCGTCCACAGGACCAAGTCGCCCTCCCGCAGGACCTCACGGTTGTCCCTGCTGTGCCAGAGGACGGCGAGAGCCTCGTCGTTGGTGAGCAGTGGGATGGTCTCGGACGGGCTGGTGGGCAGGTCGCCACCCATCATCAGTGGGGAGCGGGAGATCAGCCACAGCGTCAGGAGGCTGGTCTGCTCGTCCTGGGTGAGTCCGCAAAGGCGGTCTTCGCCCCGCTCTGCGCGGATGCCGATGTGGCCCAGGGGCAGCATGTCGGCGTCCGCCCAACCGCGCTCCCCCTGCCAGGGGGCCCAGCGGGCCATGCGGGCGAACTGGGCCTCGACGTCTTCCCACCGGTCCCACAGGTCGTCGCAGACGCGCCACATGGTGGCGTTGGCCCGTAGGTGGTCCAGGTGAGCGACGGAGACGTCGGTGCCAGGCGACAGGCTCAGGTCGATCGGCCGGCCGCTGCGTTCCACTGCGCGGGCGTAGGCGGCGATCTCCCGCTCGTGGTAGGGGAAGAGCATGTCGTCGGCCTTGATGAAGTCGACGCCCCAGGCGGCGAACTGGGCAACCTGCCCGTCGTAGTAGGCCTGGGCGCCGGGGTGGTCATGGTTCAGGCCGTAATTGTCCGGGTTCCAGGGACAGACGGAGGTGGTGTCGGCGATCTCGTCGGCGGTCCACTCGGTGTCCGCCACCGGCAGGCGGAGGGCAACCGCCCGGCGCGGTATGCCGCGCATGATGTGCAGCCCGAAGCGCAGGCCGAGGGAGTGGACGCGGTCGGCCAACGGAGTGAACCCCACGTCGCCAGCCGCGGAGGGGAACCGGTTCGGCGCGGGCAACTGGCGGCCGTGGCCGTCCAGGACCACCGGCGCGTCCGGGTTGTAGCCGTGGGCACGGGCGGTCGGCTCGTACCACTGGATGTCCACCACCACGGTGTCCCAACCGTGCACCAGCAGGTGGTCGCTCATGAAGGCCGCGTTGGCGAGGACCTCCTCCTCGGTCACCGTGGTGCCGTAGCAGTCCCAGCTGTTCCAACCCATCGGTGGACGCAGGTGTCGTTCGGGCATCGGGCGTGCTGGTGGGGTCATGGCTGGTCGCCTTTCCGGAGGAGTTTCTGTGCGGCCGCACGGCGGAGCCGTGACGGACGGATTGTGCCAGGCGCAAAACGCCCAGTGCCTCAGGTCCGAGACGGATCCCCTCAGCGTCCACGACCGCGCCGGAGGCCAGGACGGGCCAGCGTGAGGCGGCGAGGAGTAACCGCTCGGCGGTCACATGACGATGCAGGTCATGGCCGCCCACAGCAGGGGCGAGTGCTCGATTCGGCCGGCGGCGCGCCAGTGGTCGAGTTGCTCGCGCTGCCAGCGGCCGAGCCGGTGCACGGGGTCGCGGTGCTCGTGGGCGGTGTCGACGGCGGTGATCGCCCTGGACGGCGGGCGTACGGACTCGGGCAGGCCGGCCAGCCGGTGGAACGCGAAGCTGGTCGGCAGCACCCAGCGGGTGGCGGTGACCAGTTCGGCACCGTTGTGGATCATCGCTGTCGCCAGGCCGAAACGACTCGACGAACCGAAGATCGCCGCCGCTCTCGCAGCCGATGAGGGCGACACGCGGTGGCGCGGGCCAGATCCGCACACCCGACTCTCCGTCGGCACGCAGGGGAAGCGTGCCCAGCAGGAGGTCCTTGGCCGACAGCGGCCGATGAGTGCGGACCGGCTCGGCCAGGCCCACGGTCCTCGGACCGCAGCACAGATGGAGCGTGCCGTCCTCGCTCTGCCCGCCCGCGGCCGGCGCGGCGCTCACGTGCCCGACGTACATGAGTCGGCGTGGCCCTTTACGGAGCACACCGCTGGCCCAGTCCCGGTCCAGGTCGGTGCGGCGCAGTGCCTCCGCCGGGGTGGCGACGGACGGCACGACGCCACCTGCGTCGAGACGTCTCTGGACGAAGGACAGGAGCTCCGGGTCCGAGCCGGGCGGTCCCAGGACGGAGCCGAGCGGGGAGTCGGCCCGGAATCCGGGAATCCGGGGGTCGAGTACGAGAACGACGGTGCCGGTGTCGGCGTTCACATCGGTGTCCGCGTCCGGCGCCGGACGTGCGGCAGGGGCCTGCCGCCGCAACGACGTCGGTGCGGTGGTCACGACGTCCGCCAGGTCGATGAGCCGTACGTCGGTCGCGTCGTCTACGGCGAGCAGCTCCCAGGGGACCTGGGCGACCCGGGGGGACGGCTGGATCCGCACCAGCGGACGGCCCGCGCGCGCCGACACCTGCCGTATCTGCGCCGTCAGCCCTTCCGGCCACAGCGCATCGGCCAGCACCCACGCGAGCCAGTGCTCGGTCCGGTGATCGGCCATCGCTCCCGAGTCGAACGCGCGCCGCATCCCTATGGCCCCCTCGCCCGCTCCGGGCAGAGCGGCCGCCAATGCCCGCACCCCGCGGTCGACTTCGTCCTCGCCCCCATGGCAGGTGCCGAACCCCCGGGCCCCGCCGGCCCACGTCCAGGTCATGAACAGGTCGCCGGCGTCGGCCAGTCGGACCTGGACCACCGGGCGGCTCGTCAGGTCGTCAGTGAACCAGAACGGCGCCTCCTCCTCGTTCACGATCCGCCGGCGATAGCGGAACTCGGCCGCCGCGATGTACTCCTGGAGCGCGACCCGGCCGGTCTCCGACGACATCCGCACCTTCGGCGGCGGCGCGACCCGCAGCCCGGCGGAGGCCGCGGCGTCCGCCGCCACGCCCCTGAGCGTCATCGTCGCGTCCAACTGCCCGTGTGTCTGCCCGTACGTCTTCATGGCAGCGCTCGGGAAGACCGCCACGGCGTCCTCGGCGGTCTCCGCGGTGCGTGACGACGCCGGTGGCGTACGGTCCAGCGCGAGGGAGGCGCCCGCGGAGCGGTGTTCCACCAGTTCGAAGAGGAGTCCCTGGTCCTGTCTGCGTACGGCGAGGCGGAAGACCAACCGGAGGGCGTCGTATGTCAGTTCAAGCCACTGACTGCGTGCGTGGGCGGTGACGAAGTCGTAGCGCGCCGCCTCCAGGGCCAGCGCGGCGGGCACGGCGAGGGAGAGCGCGGTGTCGATGGACGCCCGCTCGTGGTCGCCGTGGTTCGTCCGGTTCAGGTTGTCCTCAAGAGTTCTCGCGAGCATCAGGTCGACCTGTGCGCACCGCTCGTACACTCTCCCGCGCCTGGTACACGTCGCGGGCCTGCTGGGCCAGCCGCTTCAGCTCCTCGATGTCACCCCTCTCGTACGCCTGTTGGGCGCCCAGCAGCATGGTGTCGGCGGCGGCGATCGAGGCGCCGAGTTGTTCGAAGCGGGACAGGCTCGCCGCCATGAGGCCGTCCGTGCCGGTGCTGTCGCCTCGCCGGCCGGCGAGGAAGGCACGGGCCTGTTCGCAGACCGCCAGATCACCGAACCACCGCTGCTCCTCGAAGAACGCGGACGCCTCAGCGAACAACCGCTCCGCGACGTCGAGTTCGCCCCGGTCCATCGCGACGAACACCCGGTGCGCGGATCTTCGCAAGTGATCGGTTGACCGCCTGCTGACCTGCGGAGAGTTTGTCCCATCGTCCGCGGTACGGCACCCGGACGGTGCCATGGGCTCCCTGATACCCCTTATCCGCCCAGCATGCAACGTTCTCCCTGCTCAAGGCATCGATGATGCCGTGGGCGCGGGCCGCACGGATGTCGTGGACCGCGCCGGGCAGCGCGGGCGAGGCCCACAACAGCCGGCCGAAGGGATCGGCCAGAACCTGCACGTTCATCCCATGCTGACGGTGTTTACCGAAGTAGTACGGCCGGTCGGCGGCGATGCGGTCGATGGGCAGCAGGGTCCCGTCAAGGATGACGAACGCCATGGTCCGGGCGATGCGTGCGGCGGTGGTGATGTCCGGTGCCCGGGTGGCCAGGATCTCCACGGCCTCGGTGACATACCGGTACACCGTGGTGATGCCGACGCCCAACTCGGCGCCGCTGGACAAGCGGGCCGGGAGCGTCCCCCGGGGAACTTGGAACCGGAAGGACACGGGTTCGCTGTTGCTCGGTGTGATCCACTGCGCCGGTGCAAGGGACGCATGTACCACGCGCCCGCTCACGGCTACGCGAACTACGTGTGCGGCCCATTCGAAGGGGCTCAGGTGCGATGCCCCCGCAGCCATCAAGATGGAGTGGGCGGACGAGTACGCGACCCGGGAGTTCCTTGAGGAGTGGGGAGACTTCCCCGTCGTGGAGCACGTCACCCATCCCGGCTACGACCCTCGCCCGGAGCTGGAAGAGATCGAAGCCGAGTTGAGGGACCTGTACGCCACGAAGGACGCCCGCGAGAGCGTCGCCACCCTGCGGGCCCTGGAGGAGCGCACCGCGCGGCTGCCGCTGGACGAGCTGCGCGAGGCGCAGTTCCGGCACGACGCGATGGCCGTGGAGCGCATTGTGCGCACTGCGCCGTTCGGCTGTGGGCCGGACTGCTTCGGGTGGTCAGGGCGTGCTCGCCTCGAAGCGTTCCACCAGTACTTCGCCGCCGAGGGCTTGGGTGGCGTGGTTGAAGACGGCGAAGCGGTAGCCCATGAAGAAGTTCGGCGTCTCGTTCATGGTGAAGGCCGGGCCGAGCGGGGTGAAGGTGGTGCCGTCGGTGCTGTAGGAGAACGTCGCCTGGCGGCCCGGCCCCGGGTTGATGTCGGCGGCGGCGCGCAGCCAGACGTGGCTGCCGGGGAGGTCGGCGCCGGCTTGCTCGGTGCCGGTGCCGCTGGTCGTCCAGTCGGCGTTCATGGTCAGGCCGTCGAACATCACCAGCCTGCTGACGCCGTCCTGCCGTGTGACGCCGATCCAGGCGGAGGTGTCCCGCAGCATCGCCAGCCCGGCTCGGTCGCCGTCCGCCATCCCGGAGCAGTCGAGGACGACGGTCGCGGTGGAGGTGGGGCCTTGGATGCGGCGGGTGAGGGTGTTACGGGCGTTGTAGAGGTCGTCGGTGATGGTGGCGGTCCTGAGGGTGAGCCCGTTGTCCACGGTGAACGCGGCGGTGTCGGGGTTGTGGTTCCACTCCCAGTACGGTGCCAGCGCTGTCCCCTCGAAGGTGTCGGCGCCGGTCATCGGCGGGAGCGGGTGCGGGGTGACCGGGTAGGGGTATGTCTCGCCCCACGCGCCGTCGACGGTGTGGAGTTCGGGCCAGCCCTCGGCGTTCCAGGTGACCGGGGCCAGGGCGGGGACGCGGCCGCCGGGATAGGCGTCGATGAAGCCCATGTAGTACCAGTCGCCGTTCGGGGTGTCGACCAGCGAGCCCTGGTGCGGCACGCCGCCGCCGGGGATCGGGCCGGGCAGGTCCAACAGCACCTCCCGCATCTCGTACGGGCCGAAGGGGCCTGAGGTGGACTTCCAGATGTACTGGCCGTTGGGCGGGCGGGTGACGAAGATGTAGTAGTTCCCGTTGATCTTGTAGAAGCGGGCGCCTTCCATATAGTGCATGTCGTCGGGCTTGGTGAGCACGTGCTCGTTCCTGATCTCGGTGAGCATGTCCGGGGCGAGTTGCGCGACGTGGATCTCGTTGGCGCCGTACGCCACGTACGGGGTGTCGTCGTCGTCGAAGAGCAGCCCCGCGTCGTAGTAAACGCTGCCGATCTCGGCGTGCCGGGTCCAGGGGCCCGCCGCGTCGGTGGCGCTGTATACGTACGACCGCTGCCAGCCGATCTGGCCCACCCAGTAGAAGGTCTCGTCGCTGGGGCGGTGGCGCATCGAGGACGCGTAGATGCCCTGGACGTAGGCCCGTCCGCCGTTGAGGTCGTAGGCGTCGCCGAAGTCGAGGACCGGCACCGAGTGGCCGATGAACTCCCAGTTGACCAGGTCGTAGGAGCGTAGGACGGGCGCGCCCGGCGAGAAGTGCATGGTCGAGCCGGTGTAGTAGTACGTGTCGCCGACGCGGATGACCTCGAGGTCGGCGAAGTCCTGCCAGATCACCGGGTTGGTGAACTGCTCCTGCTGGGCCGTCGTGCCCGCCGCCGCGCGCATCGCGCCCATCGCCGGCAGCGTGGCGCCCGCGACCAGGCCGGCGGTGGCCGCCATGACTCTCCGGCGGCTGTGGGGGTGTTGGAGCCAGGACATACGAGATCAGCTTCCTCACGCGTGGGGGGACCGAGAGCCGAAGGTGCGGAGCGGTGGGGTGTTCCCCGCAGTAGCGGAGGATCCACTCTCATCATCGAAGCGCTTCGATACTCAGCCAGGGTCCTGATCCTGTCAAGAGATCGCGTGACAACGGCTTGTGGTTCCGGCTGGAACCCGTCGGCAACGTTGTCATTTCCCCTCGAACTTCTGCCGCAAGGCTTGTGCGCTCCACTGACGGCTCCTAACCTCAGCCAGGCATCGAAGCGCTTCGATCACTCGTCATACGTCTCACGGGGATCTTGGATTTTGCAATGAAACAGAGCCATGGAGGGTCGCTGACGTCATGCCGAACCCACGCTCCGAGCTCAGCCGGAGAGGTTGGAGAAGCCGCCGCTGCAGAACGTGCGCTACCAGATCGTCGTACGCCGCCAGCGGCCCGCCGGCATGTCGGAGATGATCGCCAGCGGCCAGGTGCCCAGCCTCGCCGTGCAGACCGCCGTCATGATCCTCGCGCTGCTGCCCGTCGCCGTCCTCTTCCCCTTCGTCCAGCGCCACTTCACCAAGGGCATGCTCATCGACGCCATCAAGGGCTGAAACGTACCGCACCACATCGACAGTCCGGACAGCCTCTGGCGGAACGAGGCCGACCGGAACCGCTTGCTCAGGAATCAGTCAGGGATGAGGAGGTCCCCCCATGCGAATAGGACGAATCAGCCGCGGGCATCTGTCCGCGATGCTCACCGCCGTGGTCGCGACCCTGGTCGCGGTGGCGGCGTTGCTCGTCGGCAACCCGGCTCAGGCGGGCACCAGCGACACCGCGCAGTGTGCTCTTCCATCGACGTACAACTGGTCCTCGACGGATGCGCTGGCGCAGCCAGCCAACGGGTCGGTCTCGCTGAAGGACTTCACCAACGTCGTCTACAACGGCCAGCACCTGGTCTACGGCTCGATCTTCAACGAGTCCGGGTACGGCTCGATGGGCTTCGCTCCCTTCACGGACTGGCCGGACATGGCCTCGGCCCCCCAGACCCAGATGAACGTGAGCACGGTGGCTCCCACGCTGTTCTACTTCGCACCCAAGGACATCTGGGTGATGGCGTCCCAGTGGGGTCAGTGGCCCTTCTTCTACAGCACCTCCACCGACCCCACCGACCCCACCAGCTGGTCCGAGCCCCAGGAGCTGTTCACCGGCAGCATCTCCCCCGATGCCCCGATCGACCAGACCCTGATCGCTGACGACGAGAACATGTACCTGTTCTTCGCCGGCGACAACGGCAGCATCTACCGGGCCAGCATGCCGATCGGGGACTTCCCCGGCAGCTTCGGCTCCTCCTACGACACCATCATGACCGACACTAGGGAAAACCTGTTCGAGGGAGTGCAGGTCTACAAGGTCGAGGGCCAGGACCAGTACCTCATGATCGTCGAGGCGATGGGCACCAACGCCGCGCGCTACTTCCGCTCCTTCACCGCCTCCAGCCTGGACGGTGAGTGGACCCCGCAGGCCACCAGCGAGGACAATCCCTTCGCGGGCAAGGCCAACAGCGGCGCCACCTGGACCAATCACATCAGCCACGGTGACCTGGTCCGCCACAACCCCGACCAGACCATGACCATCGACCCCTGCAACCTGCAGTTCCTCTATCAGGGCCTGCCCCTCGACACACCGCCGGACATCCCCTACGACGAACTGCCGTGGCGGCCGGGCCTGCTCACCCTGCAGCAATGACCAGCCCGATCCACCGGATCACGATGTGGGGCGATCCGCCGACGCGTAGACGAGCGGTTTACGGCATGGGCAACTTCGCCTGCTGACCGATACCCACCGCCTTGAGGAACCCCAGCCGCGCGTCGGCCGGGGTTCCTCTCGCGTGAGGGCGTCGAAACGTACATCCGGCACTGAGATGTTTCCAACCCGCCGACGGGCAGCGTTGGTTGGTGAGGGCCCGCCCCCGGTTGCACGACGTGGTGAAGCTCCTCGTAGACGAGTTCACAACCAAGATCACTCGCTGTACCAGGAGCTTCGTCGTGCCTGTCTACCCATCCGGGATCGATCTGTCCAGCGCAACCCTGCGGCACCTGGCCGGGTTGTTGGCTGCCCGGCGCCGGGAGGTGGGAACCCAGTGGCGCAGGCTCCCGGTCGGCCGGCAGGCTCTACTGGTCCTGGCCCACCTGCGGTGCGGCCACACCTACGCGCAACTCGCAGCCGGGTTCGGTGTCGGGACCACCACGGTCTACCGTTACGTCGTCGAGGCCGTTCAGGTCCTGGCCGCTGGTGCCCCGGGTCTCATGACGGCAGCCCGCGTCGTGGCACGGAAGGCGTTCGTCATCCTGGACGGCACGCTGCTGCCGATCGACCGGATCGCCGCCGACCGGCCGTACTACTCCGGGAAACACCACAAGCACGGGATGAATGTGCAGGTCATCGCTGACTCCTTCGGCCGGCTCGTGTGGGCCTCACCCGCGCTGCCCGGCGCGGTCCACGACATCCGCGCGGTCCGCACCCACGGCATCATCGACACGCTGACCAGCGAGGACGTCCCGTGCTGGGCGGACAAGGCGTACCAGGGCGCTGGTGGAACGGTCCGCGTCCCCTACCGCGGCCGGTGGGAGACGCTCTCCACCGGCCAGCAGGCCCACAAACGCTCCCACGCGAGGATACGAGCACTCGGCGAACAGGCCGTCGCCACGCTGAAGTCCTGGCGGCTGCTGCGGAAGCTGCGGTGCAGCACCACCCGCATCACCAACCTCGTCAAAGCCCTCCTCGCCCTCCACCTGATCTCAAACTGAGGTTGGAACGGCTCACTGACGTGCCGTCGTACGCCATGGCGAACCCGGGGGAGAACACGGGCACGTCCCCGCCCTCGGTGGGTGCCCGTACGCGCCCGAGGGCTGCTCCGATCGGTGAAACGTCCGCGCGCGTTCTGTGGCCGTTGTCCAGGAACACAACTTCGCATATGTCACCTCGCGGGTGATGCCGGACGAGACGTCGATCGCGACGAGGACGTTGTACGAGCGGACGATGCGGGCGTGGGCCTCGAGCCGGGTCAGCCGCTCGATGTTCGGTACGCCGTACTCGCTTTCCTCGACGCGTCAGCTCCCCACTGCTCGCGCGCACGCAGCTGCCAGATCAGCCGATCGACTTCGCCGATGGCCCCAACTCCCTTGTCCCTCGGCTGGCCAAAGAGCCTCTCGGTAGTCCACATCAAGGGTCGGCGCGTCGCGAGTCTTCGAACGGGTGATCTCACAGGTCGAGGACAAGCCGGGGGCCGCGGCAGCGTGAGACGCAGATCATCATCGTGTCGCCCGCGGCTCGTTCGTCCTCGGTCAGCAGCACGTCGCGGTGGTCGGGTTCGCCCTCCAGGACGTCGGTCTCGCACGTACCGCACGTGCCCTCGCGGCAGGAGGAGAGGACGGAGACACCGGCGCCCTCCACGGTCTCCAGGATGCTGCGGTCCGGCGGGACGGTGAGGGTGCGACCGGAGCGGGAGAGGACAACGTCGAAGGAACGGACCGGCTTGTCAGCCGCCTCGCCGGCCTGGAAGCGTTCGACGTGCAGCGCGCCGGCAGGCCACGCGGGGCACGCGACCGCGACCGCATCGAGCATCGGGACCGGTCCGCAGGCGTAGACGAGCGTGCCGGGGTCGGGGTCTGCGAGGTAGCCGGCCACGTCGAGCAGGCCGGTCTCGTCCTGTGGGCGGATGCGCACCCGGTCGCCGTAGCGGGCGAGTTCGCCGAGGAACGCCATGGACGCGCGCGTTCGCCCGCCGTAAAGCAGCGTCCACTCCGCGCCCGCCGCTTCGGCGGCGGCGAGCATCGGCAGGATCGGCGTGATGCCGATGCCGCCCGCGACAAAGCGGTAGCTGGGCGCGGGGAGCAGCACGAAGTGGTTGCGGGGGCCGCAGACGCGGACGGTGGTGCGTTCGCCAAGCTGGTCGTGGACGTACGCCGAACCGCCGCGGCCGGCGGGCTCGCGCAGAACAGCGAGCCGCCAGGCGGTGCGGTCGGCGGGGTCGCCGCAGAGGGAGTACTGGCGTATCAGATCGTCCGCCAGCAGTAGGTCGACGTGGGCCCCCGGCCCCCAGATGGGCAACGGCTCGCCGCCGGGGTGGCACAGGGTCAGAGCGACCACGTCCCGCGCCACCGCCTCGCGGCGGTTGACGACCAGCTCGGCGGTCGACTCAGCGGTACTGCCCGCCGCCAGCGTGCGGGAGAGGGCCGTCACGCCACCGCCCCTTCCCGGTGTCCCGTGGGGTGGCTCAGCATCCACTCCCACATCGCCACCGGATCGGTCGCGGTGTGCTCCGCGCCGCAGTGGCAGACGCCGTGGAGCAGGTCGGTGCCGGGCAGCCAGTCGATCCGGTAGACCTCCGCCGTGGGCTGGCCGCTCATGGTGCGTCCACCGTCGCTGTCGCCGGGACGGCCGGGCGCTCGCCCTCCGCGGCTAGGCGGGCCAGGACGCGGCGGGCGGCCAGGCCGCCGGTGTCGATGTTGATGCTGAGCTCCTGGTAGCCGGTGGGCTCGGCGTCCAGGCTGCGCTGCAGCAGATTGAGGGCGTCGACGTCCTGCATGACGACGGTGTGGTTCAGGTCGCGCAGAACAGCGGAGACCTCGGCGTCGTCCTGCGCGAAGTCGCGCGAGACGGCCCAGAAGTCGTAGACCGAGCCGTCGGTCGACGGGGTGATGGCGTAGGTGACCTCGACGTGGAACGCGTCGGGGTCGGAGCCGTCCGGCCGTGGCAGCACGCCGACCGGGGCGATGCGGCTGTGCAGGGTGTACAGGCAGGGCGCGTGGTACTCGATGTCCTGCCAGCGCGTGATGCGCCCGGTAATGCCGGTGGACCGGGCGTAGAACGGCGGGCAGGCGGCGTCGTCCATGTGCCGGCTGACCCGGATGATGCCGGCGCCCTCGTCGACTTCCGTCGTGATCGGGGTCTCGGCGACCTCCGGCGTACCGATGTAGCCGCCGTGCAGGTAGGTCTCGTGAGAGAGGTCCATGAGGTTGTCGACCAGCAGGCCGTAGTCGCAGTCGACCGGCTCCATGCCGCGAACGGTCGCCCAGTACGGGTCGGCCAGCCAGGGCGCGCCCGGGATGAGGTCGGGGTCGGCGCCCTCGGGGTCGCCGACCCAGACCCAGACGAACGAGTCGCGTTCGGCGACCGGGTAGGAACGGACCCGGGCCGTACGGGGAATGCGGTGCTGGCCAGGGACATAGACGCAGGTGCCGCCGGTGTCGTAGGTGAAGCCGTGGTAGCCGCAGACGAGTCGGTCGCCGTCGAGGCGGCTGGGACTGGCCGACAGGGGGTAGCGGCGATGGACGCACCGGTCGGCGAGGGCGGCGACCGTGCCGTCCTCCTCGGTGCGGTAGAGGACGATCGGCTCGCCGAGGATCGTGCGGCCGAGCAGGTCGCGGCCGACCTCGTCGGCGTAGGCGGCGACGTACCACTGGTTTCTGGCGAATGCGGTCATGGCTGCACTCCCGTCGTTCCCGTCGTTGGGTGACCCCGGTCACCTCAGCGTTCCGGAGCCCGTTATCGCGGGGCAACGACACTTCCGCCGGACGGAAGCGGGGGCCGCCAGCCGAGCGCCCGCGAGACGCCGCGGGCCGCGACCTGCACGACGGGGACCAGCGCGGGCACGTGCGCCCGGTGGACGTGGACGACGACCGAGACCGCCGCGACCACCTCGCCGCGCGGGTCGCGCACCGGCGCCGCCACGGAGACCGCGTCCTCGGTGATCTGACGGCCGCTCACGGCACAGCCGCCGCGCCGGACCTCCGCCAGCATCCTGCGCAGCCGGGCGGGGTCGGTGACCGTGAAGCGGGTGAAGGCGGCGAGCGGCCGCGCGCAGGCCTCTTCCAGCAGCGCCGGGCCGCCGTGGGCCAGCAGCACCAGGCCCACGCCCGTCGCGTGCAACGGCCACCGCGCCCCGATCTCGCTGCGCACGACCACCGCCGAACGCCCCGAGATCCGCTCGATGTAGACGACGTCGAGCCCGTCGCGCACCGCTAGGTGGACGTTCTCGTGGGTCGCCTCGTACAGGTCCTCAAGGAACGGCATCGCCGCCCGCCGCAGGCCCACGCCACGTGGCGCGAGCGCCGCCACCTCCCACAGCCGCAGCCCGATGTGGTAGCTGCCGGAGTCGTCGCGCTCCAGCGCGCCCCACGCCGCGAGCTCGCCGGCCAGCCGGTGGGCGGTGGTCAGCGACAGGTCGGCGCGGCGGGCGATCTCCGTCAGGCTCAGGCTCGGGTGGCCGTGGTCGAACGACCCCAGGACGGCGAGGAGGCGGTCGGCGGCGGACCGGTCGGCGGCCACGGCGGTCGTCATCCCTCGTCGGGCTCCGCCGCGCGCAGCAGCGGAGCGTGGACCGTGGCCCGCGCCTGCGGGTCGAGCGCGCCCAGCAGTTCGTCGGTGCCGCGGTGCCCGGCGTGGTCGGTCAGGCGCAGCGGCTCGCGCCCGGCCTCGGTCAGCACGACGACGCGGCTGCGCCGGTCGCCAGGGGCCGGGCGCCTCTCGGCGAAGCCGAGCCTTTCAAGGTCGTCGACGAGGCCGACGATGGCGCTGGGGTCGTAGCCGAGCCGCTCGCCCGGCTCCCGCTGGGGCGCCTCCCCGGCCGTCGCGAGGTAGCGGACGAACGCGTGGTGCCGCAGCAGCGGTCCCCGGTCCGCGAGCGGAGCGTTGAAGAGCTGTCCCGGGCGCGGGCCGAGGCGGTAGAGGAGGTAGCCGGTGTCGGTGTGCGGGCCGCGCATCCACGAGGGATCGTCCCGGGTGCCTGCGGTGTCGGACGGTACGGCGGTGATGGCGTGTTCCCTGGCTCCTGAAGGCCCGCGCGGGGGCGGGTGTTGCCTGTCTGGATCAGGATGGGCCACGACAGGGTGCGGAGACAATAATTTATGTCGACAATTATTGCTCTGATCTTCGGATCGCGCCACGCCGACCCACGCCCACGCCCCGGTGGGCGAGGCCGGGCCAGGCGCTTCGCCTTCCGTTCCAGCTTCCGCTTCGGGTCCGGGAAAGCACGGAGACGCGGTCCTTCACTTCCCCATCGCAGTTTTCCCAGATCGGACTGTCCGCATCGAGCATGTCGGCGCGCGAATGAAGACCTGGAAGATCCTTCGCGACTACCGCTTGAAGGGCGACGGCGGTAACACCGCGATGCTCGGCATCGCCCGACTTCACAACCTCGCCCTCACCGGATAACTCCCGTCCCATACGGGATCACCTTGAGGCAGGCTCAAGGGAAGCGGCTCCCCACCTCGCCGTCCAGAGGGATGCTCAGTCGAGACAGAACTCGTTGCCCTCGATGTCCTGCATCCCGATGCACGACTCGTTGTCGTCATCGGCGGGCAGTAGTCGCACGCGTACCGCGCCGAGCGCGACCAGCCGTGAACATTCGGCCTCAAGCGTGTCCAAGCGCTCTTCACCCACGAGTCCGGTGCCGACCCGCACGTCAAGATGCACCCGATTCTTGACGACCCTGCCCTCCGGAACGCGCTGAAAGAACAGTCGCGGGCCCACACCTGAGGGATCAACGCAGGCGAACCATGCCCCCCGTTCCCCAGGCGGCAGCGAGCGATCAAAATCGTCCCAAGTGGCAAACCCTGCCGGTGGCGGCGGTACGACGTACCCCAACACCTCACACCAGAAACGAGCGACGCGCTCAGGTTCCGCGCAGTCGAAGGTGACTTGGAACTGCTTGACCGATGCCATCGGCCCACCGTAGCAGGGCGGATCTGCTGCTCATTTCCCGATATGCAATCCGCAAGTTGACGGGCAGATGGCCCCTTCGAGCCGCCGCTGTGTCGTGCGGTCGCAGGGGGTGAACCGATGTCGATACCTCCAAGGGGTTCCCCGCCGTTCCGGACCAGACCGCGGCCCTCGCCGCGTTTCCCGACAGCAGCCCGCCGATCCGGGTCCGCACCCACGGAGAAGACGCCTCCGGACTGCGAACCGGAACCGCACCCACCCCGAGCCATGGCCGCCCTCAGGAACCAGGCCATCGACCCCCGACTCACCGGCCGCAACCCCGCCAGCCCCTTGGCCACCTTGGCCACCTTGGCCACCTTGGCCACCTTGGACATCAGGTGATCAAACCGGACAGCCCGCGCGAACGACGCAGCCCTGGCGACGTAGCCCGGGACCCCAGAACCCAATTCCGACCAACCCCCCTCCCGCCAAAGGTCAGTCACGGGACAGCCTTTACGACCTCGTGCCCGTCGTAATTGAGCTGGGCGAAGATCCCTTCGTCGCGCCACGCGGCGTAGTAGGCATAGACGGTGCCGTGGTTCGGGAAGTCGTGTGGGAGGTGTTTCCAGGGGATTCCCGCGCGGTTCACGTAAAGGATTGCGTTGACGACGTCGCGTAGCGTGATCATGTGCGAGCCGGAGGGCTCGGTTCCGCTGTTCATCAGGCGATTCCGTGACATCCTCAAACCAGACGAATTTCCGGGTACAGAAGCGAACGAGACGGATAGTCGAGCCTCCGCCCTGGAGAAGGCCATTCGCCGCGTTCGGGATGAAAGTCCTCAGAGCAGGGCAGGGGCGAGAGCCGCATATAGGGCTGGACCTGCATAAACGCCCTCCGAGAACTCAAGGTGGAGCCGCGGGGCGTGAGGGTGCAAGGTGAGCGGGCGTCAGTCCTGGACGACCGTGTCGTCGCCGGGACCACCGGAGAGCTGGTCGGTACCCCCGCCGCCATGCAGCTCGTCGTTTCCGCTGTTGCCGTAGATGACGTCGTTGTCCGGGCCGCCGAACAGGTCGTCGTTGCCCCTGCCGCCGACGATGTAGTCCTCGCCGCTGTTGCCGTAGACCGTGTCGTTCCCGTCCAGGGCCTCGAAGGAGTCGTTGCCGCGGCCCCCGTAGAAGACCGAGCCGTAGGAGTTGCCCCGGAAGGAGTCGTCACCGTCATTGCCGTAGGCCGAGCCGTCCTCGGAGAGCTCTCGCAGGGCGTCGTCGCCGAGCCCGCCGAGTTGCCGCCAGCCGCCGACCATCCAGTCGTTGCCCTCGTCACCCCAGCTGATCGTCACGGAGTTGACGTCGAGGGTGTCGTTCCCCGGCCCGCCGGAGACGTAGTTCTCGTTGCCCGCGCGCAGGAGCAGGCTGTCGCTTCCCTCGCCGAGGTCGACAATGACGGAAGTCCAATAGTCGCGGAAGTCCGGTAACGTGCAGACGACGTAGGTGGTGTCCGCCGGGTCGGGGTGGACGCAGCCATCGCCGACCGCGATGGGCACCTGGTCGTTGATGGCGTACTGGGAGAAGTCCTCACCCCGTTCGATCGTGACGTTGTTGTTGACGCCTCCCCCCTCGTAGTAGACGGAGTAAGCGCCCCTGTTGGTGTACGCGGTCGCCGGGCTGTCGGCCGCGGTGGCGGGCACGGCCCACAGGCCGGCGCCCGCGAGCGCGGCGACCCCGGTGATGGCAATGGCGGACTTGCTCATGTGTAAGTCCCCTTCCATGCACGTGCGTTCACTAGAGAAGACCTGCGGGAGATCGTTCCGTTGTACGGGAGCCGGTCTTTTCGTTTTCCGGCGCCGGTCCGCAGCCGCGGTGCGGCCACCCGCCGCGCCTGCGGGAACGAGGTCGAATTCCAGCCGCTGATCAGCGCGTAGCGCCCGCAGGCGGCCGGGTCCGGTTTCGCGACCACTGCGCCGCGGCGATTCCTGCGGTGGCAACCAGAAGGGGATGTACGCTTCGACGCCCTGGCGCGTGCCGGGACCGCCGTTGAGATAGCGAACGAGGAGCTCGTCTTCGCCTGCGAGGTGCGCATCCGCATCGTCCAGGTGCAGCGGGGACAGAGTGATGATGCCGTCGGACAGCTTCACATCATGCATCCGGCGGTTCTTGGCGCCAGAGCCGCCTCGCGCCATCGGATTCCGCGGGACGTCGCGCAGAGCCACTCATCACAGGAGATGATCTTGGTGTGGCTGGTGTGATCACGGCGTCGGAGCCGTCTTGGGTAGCCCCGTTCACCGGGCTGAGTCCGCGCTGCTTCGGCACGTTGCTGACCGCGCTACGGCGCGAGGGCGCGGACCCGGCACACAAGGGCCGGCCCTGAAGCCTGCGTTGGAGGACCGGGTCCTGCTGGTCGCCGCCTACTGCGGACGAACCTGACGCTGCGGCAGCTGGCGCCGTTGTTCGGGGCGTCCAAGTCCGCTGCGGACCGCATCATCGCCCACCTCGGGCCGTCGCTCGCGTTCCAGCCCCGCAAGCGGTTCCGCAAGGGCACCGTGCTGATCGTGGACGGAACCCTGGTCCCCACTCGTGACCACACCATCGCCGAGCAGTCGAGGAACTACCGGTATTCCACCAACCACCAGGTCGTCATCGACGCTGACACTCGGCTCGTCGTCGCGGTCGGCCGCCCGGTCGCGGGCAACCACAACGACTGCAGGGCGTGGGAGCTGTCCGGCGCCAAGACTGCCGCACCGACGCGAGAAGGGCCAGGCCGAACTCCCGGCCTGGAAGCAGGAACACAACGCCTCCCACCGCAAGGTCCGCGCCCGCGCCGAGCACGTCTTCGCCCGGATGAAGGGCTGGAAAATCCTCCGTGACTGCCGTCTGAAAGGTGACGGCGTCCACCACGCCATGCTCGGGCAGCGATCTCATGGCGGGATCACGGACGGCGGACGGGAGTCGTGTAGGCGGCGGCCTGGAGACGGTACATCTCCGCGTAGTGGGAGTCCTCGGCCATGAGCGCTTCGTGGCCCCCCGATTCCACCAGGCGTCCCTGGGACAGCACGAGGATGAGATCGGCGCCGGTCACGGTGGCGAAGCGGTGCGAGACGATGACCGTGATGGCCCCGGTGCGCCGGGCGACCTCGCGGGCGTGGGCCATGTGGCGCTCGAAGATCTCCTGCTCGCTCGGGGCGTCGAGCGACGCCGTCGGCTCGTCGAGGACGATCAGCAGCGGATCGCGGCGCATCATCGCACGGCTCAGCGCGGTCTTCTGCCACTGCCCCTCCGAGAGTTCCGCTCCTCCGAGCATGCGTCCGAGCTGAGTGTCCAGGGCCCGCGGCAGTCCCTCGACGACGGGTTGCGCGGCCGCCGCGCGCACCGCCTCCATGATCCTCGTGCGGTCGTCCACATGGGGCAGGTCGCCGATGCCGATGCTCTCCGCGAGGAGTGTGCGGAAGCGGCCGAAGTCCTGGAAGACGGCGGTCGACCGGGCGCGCCAGCCGGCGGTGTGGAGATGCCGCAGGTCCGTGCCGTCCACCCGGATGGTGCCCTCGGTGGGCCGGTAGAACTTCTGGAGGAGCTTGACCAGGGTCGTCTTGCCGGAACCGTACTCGCCGACGATCGCGACCACGGTGCCCGATGGGATGTGGGTGGTGACGTCGTCGAGCGCCTTCCGGTCGGAGCCCGGGTAGGTGTATCCCACGTGGTCGAGTCGGATGCCGTCCGTCAGGCGTTCGGCGACGGGTCGCGAACCCGAGGAGGCGGCGCCTTCGCCGGCCGCGTAGTCGCGCAGCCACAGGTAGGGCTCGATCAGCTGGCGGGACCCGGCGGCCTCCGTCGTTCGCTTCACGGCCAGTTGCACGGAGCCGATCAGCGAGGTGGCCACGGTGATGGTCAGCACGATGTCACCCGGGGTGCCCCGGCCCGTGACGGTCAGGTGGACCGCGACCGCCAGGCCGCACAGGAAGGCCAGGGTGAAGGCGATTCCCCCGGCCAGCCGCCAGGCCGTCGCGACGAGCCGCGCCCGGAACCTGCCGCTCACCACCTCGTGCCACGCCGCGGCCTGCCGCTCCACGAGCCACGGGCCCGTTCCGGAGACGCGGATCTCCTTCCCACTGTCGGCCGCCGTCGCCGCGTCGAACAGGTGCCGTTGCAGCCGGAGGGACTCGGCCGTGGCGGTCTCCGTGTCGGCGAGGACCACCTGTGCCCGTCGATCGCACCACAGCGGCACCGCGGCGACCGCCCCGAGCAGCGTCAGCCACGGGCTGACCGAGCTGATCAGCAGCAGCGAGACCGCGAGCTGCGCCACGGCGAAGGCGACGCCGACGGCGGTCCACGCGGAGAGCATCAGGCCCCACGCCGATCCGCGCACCACCGTGATCCGGTCGAGGTAGTCGTTGCGTTCCAGGTGTTCCAGGCCGTCCAGCAGGACGAGGTCGCGATGGATCCGGTCTTGTAGGTCGGTCAGACCGACCCGCTCCACCGCGAGGATCAGCAGTGAGCCGAAAACGTCCTGGAGCACGGCCATGGCGGCGTAGGCCAGGGCGGCGCCCGCCGCCGCGGCCATGGCCTGGGTGGGTCTTCCCGCGTCGGCGGCGTCGACGACCGTCTTCAGGGTGAGCGCGATGGCGAACGTGCTGATCGTCATGAGTGCGTTGAGCCCGAGCAGCACCGCGGTCAGACCGGGGATGTGCCGCCACGAAAGCCTCAGCAGTTCGGCCCACAGGGCCAGGTAGCGTCTCACAACGGTTCTCCTTCTTCAGCGCGTTGCTCCTGCCCGCTGTGGAACCGCTGGGCCTGGATGGCGAACAGCTCCGCGTACCTGCCGCGCCGCGCCAACAGTTCGGTGTGGGTGCCCGATTCGACGATGCGTCCGCCGTCCAGCACAACGATGCGGTCCGCCTGGCGCGCCGTGGAGAGCCGGTGGGTGATGAGCACCGCGCTCGCGCCGCGCCTGCGTTCGGCGAGACGGGAGAACATCGTCAGCTCGGTGCGGATGTCGAGATGCGCGGTCGGTTCGTCCAGGACCAGCAGGCGTGATCCGGTGTGCAGGGCGTAGAACGCGCGGGTGAGGGCGACCTGCTGCCACTGCCCTCCGGAGAGGTCCACCCCTCCGCCGCGGCTCCGGGCCAGGGGGGTGTCCCAGCCGGCGGGCAGCCTCCCCAGGATGGGCGTGAGCCCGGCGTCGTCGGCCGCCGCCCGCAGCGCGTCGTCCTGCCGGGGCAGCCGGCCCTGGCCCAGGCACACGTTGTCGGCGAGGGACAGCGGATACCGGATGAAGTCCTGGAAGACGACGTGGAGCCCACGCCGCCAGGTGTCGGGGTCCAGGAGCGCGATGTCGGCCCCGTCCGCCGTGATGCGTCCGCTGTCCGGCCGGTAGAGGCCGGACAGGAGCTTGATGACCGTGGACTTGCCGGCGCCGTTGAGGCCGACGATGGCCAGCAGTTCGCCCGGCCTGATCCTGAGGTCGAGGCCGTTGAGAACGGGAGGGACGGCCGCGGAGGACTCCCCGGCCCCTCCCGGGTAGCGGAAGACCACGTTCTCGAAGCGCACGTCGGGAGTGGTTCCGGTGTCGCCGGGGGCCGGAGGAGGGTCTTCGCCACCGCCGTCCTGTTCGGCCAGGAGCCCTCGGAGTTCCTCGCGCGCGTTCAGGCATTCGACCGCGCCGTGTGTGTTCCGTGGGTCGAGCGACTTCGCCGAGGCGTACACACCCCAGCTCGCCGACAGGACGGCGGTGAGGGCGGCGATGTCGTGGCCGCCGCTCGCCACGTCCCGCGTGAAGAGCACGTACGTGCCGAGCAGCGGGAGCGCCACCAGAACGAACTGGATCCACTGCCTGCCCGCGTAGCGCAGGTTCGCCGCCCACACCGGCGCGAACATGTCGCGGATGTGGCCGCCGATACGGGCCACCACCCACTCGCCGAGGCCGAAGGTGCGCAGGTCCTTGCCCTCTCCGGGGGATACGGTGGCCTCCTGCCACATGTGGGCGCGGATCCCTTCCCGCGACTGGGACACCCACAGCCGGGTGAACTCCCCCTGCTGGCGGCGGCGCACCCATGCGTTGAGGACCGCGGGCACGGCCACGACGGGGACGAGCCACCAGGCGTAGCCGGCCAGCACCGCTGCGCTGAAGCCGATGCCTGCGGTCACTCCGACGAGATTGAGCTGGTCGACCGCGCCGTCGCCCGGCGTTCGCTCGGTCCACGACTGCGGGTCCGCCCGGGCGTCGCGTATCAGCTCCTGCACGCGCGGCCGTTCGAGCGCGGCGATCGTGCTGCTGGTCGACGCCAGCCGCATCACCTCCCGGCGGTGCGCCCCGTCGATCCGCGAGGTGACCAGGTAGTCCAGCGGCTGCGTGGCGGAGGAGGCGATCCGTGAGACGAGCAGCACCAGCCCGAACGCCGCCAGCGGGCCCGCGACGGCGCCGAACGCGTCGTCCGGGGAGGCGGTCGTGGCCCGGTGGACGAGCTCGGCTGTACTCAGCGCCACGGCGGCCGGGACCATGCCGCTCACCAGCCGGAGGGCGAGCGCGGCCAGGACGAGCGACCGGCCCACGGCCCACAGGGCGCGCAGCAGCGGCGCGCGCTGGTGCAGGGCTCGGCGGGCGTTGTGCATCCTTCCGCCTCCCCTCTCCTCCGCGGCGTCCGCGGCGTCCGCGGTGTTCATGCGACGGCGCAGGCGTAGAGCTGATCCATCAGTTCCCCGCTGTCCTGGCCGCCGGACGTCAGGCCGCCGAAGGAAGCCGCGATCACGACCCCCGTCTCGGGGTCGGCTCCCGCGCAGACGTGACCGATCAGGCCCGCCATGCCGAACGACGAGGTGGACCAGCGGTCGGCGTAGCCCCAGTGCCGGCCGAGGTCGCGGAAGAAGCCACGGCCGTAGTCGCACTCGTAACGCCATGTCCAGTCCCAGCGCGGCCCCCGGACGGACTCCGTCATGGCGCGCGTCACGGACGGCGAGAGGGGGAAGACGCCCGCTCCCCGCAGGCGTTCCAGGGCCTGCTCGTAGAACCGCGCCAGCTCGCTCATCGGGCCGTAGGCCCCGAACGGGGGCACCCGGGTCGCGCACGCGACCCGGGTGACCAGGTACGCCATGCGACGTACCCCCGTGTGGTCGGCCAGCGACGGCACGGCCAGCCGCCCACTCACCGACCCGTACACGTCGGGGGTCATGGTGAGCCGGGTCGAGGTCATGCCCAGTGGGGCGCAGACCAGTTCGCGGACGGTCTCCGCGTAGTCGCCGGCGCGCTTGGCCTCCAGCAGGGCGGCCAGCACGTACCAGCCCGTCTCCTGGTGGTACCCCTGGTCCTTGCCGGGGATCCAGTCCTTTTCCAGCTCCGTCGACAGCACCCGTGCGAGGACGTCCTGGAAACGTTCGACATACGGGCCCGGCCCCGTGAAGGTGCGGAAGCCGCCGGCGTGGCTGAGGACGTCCTCGACGGTGATGTCCTGCTTGCCGCCGGCCGAGAACTCCGGCAGGTGGTCGGCCACGCGGTCGCCGAACGAGAGCCCGCCCTCGTCCACCAGGCGGCAGATCGCGGTCGCGATCAGGGGTTTGGCCGCACAACTGAGATAGAGCACCGAGTCGGGGGACATCTCGACTCCCGGCCGCGCGTATCCGATCGCCGCGTCGAGAAGGCGTTCCCCGTTCCGTGACACGCAGACCTGGGCGCCGAGGTTCGGGCGTTCGGACAGGCGTCGCGCCAGCTCGTCCCGGCACGGCCGGAACGCCGGTGGCCACCCGTCGGCGCGGCTCACGCCCCGCGGCCTTCCAGCGCGCCGGCCAGTTCCCCCAGGGTGCGGGCGGAGAGGACCACGTCGGACGGTATCTCGTCGCCGAGTTCCTCCTCCAGCAGTGCCAGCACCTCGACGGCGGACATGGAGTCGCCGCCCAGCCGGACGAAGCTGTCGGCCGGGCCCACGGGCGCGGAGAGGCGCAGAACTCTGGTCCACACCGTGGCGACGAGCTGCTCCAGCTCGGTCTCGCACGGGCGGAAGGCGGGGGCGGACGCGCGGCGGACGAGTTCGCGGATCGCGTCCGGGCTCGGCTTGCCTGTGCGGGCCAGCGGGATGCGGGCGACCGGGAGGATGACGGACGGCACGGCATGGGCGGGAAGGGTCCCGCGGAGGAACTCCACCAGGTCCGCCTCGACGGGGCGGGTGTCCGTGCCGGCCGGTTCGGCGGTCTCGACGACGGCCGCCAGGGTTTGCCCGAGCGTCTGGTGCGGCATGGCGACGACGGCCGCCGCCGCGATGCCGGGATGGGACTCCAGGGCCCCGCGCACGTCGGCGGAGGCGATGGATCTGCCACCGATCCGGGCGATGAACTCGCCCCGGCTCTCCATCCGCACCCGCCCGTCGCCGTCCAGCCGGCCGCGGTCCCCGGTGACGGTCCAGCCATCACGCCAGGTGCTGGCGGTCAGCCGCCGGTCCCCGGCGTAGCTCATCGGTTCCAGTGGGCCGCGCAGGCAGATGGCGCCCGGCTGCCCGGGGCCGGCCCACGAGCCGTCGTCCGCGAGCACGCGGACTTCCGTGCCCCGCGCGGGGCGGCCTCCGGGGCCGAGGTGGCAGTCCCCCGCCGTGATGACCAGATGCGCGTCGCCGGCCTCGGTGAGCCCGTAGACGTTGAGGATCTCGCACCAGGGCAGCGTCGCCGCCAGCTCGCGGTGCACCGTGGGATTCAGGTGGTCGGCTCCGAAGCGGAGCCGGCGCAGGGTCCCCGGCCGCGGGGCGTCCTCGGCGCCGAGGGCCCGCAGGAGGGCGTGCGCCGTCGCCGCTGGCAGCACGGCCGAGGCCGCCCGATGCCGGTGGGCCAGGTCCAGGAACGCCCGTGCGTCGAAGGGGGTGCACGTCGCCATGGTGATGCCGCGCGACACCGCGTACAGCAGTCCCACGCGGGTTCCGAGGGCGCTGGAGTACGAGAAGCCGTTGGCGAGGATCTCCGGGCCGGCCGGCCGGGCCCGGTACGCGGTGGCGAGGCGGCTCAGGTGACCCCGGGACGCCGCGACCGGCTTGGGACGTCCGGTCGAGCCCGAGGTGAAGATGACATCGCCCGGGGCGTTTGGACCGGCAGAAGGAACCGCGGGCGGTGCCGACCTCTGGGCACCGGCCACGCCCTCGCGCTCCGCGCCGGAACGGATGTGGGGCAGGTCCGCGACGGCGCCCAGCGGCGAGGTGTCGTGGGCCGCCAGAGTCGCGGTGACGCCCGCGTCGTCGGACAGCAGGCGGAGCGCCCGGCCGTCGGCGTCGCTGGGCAGCACGACGGCCGTGGCGCCACTGGCCAGGGCGGCGAAATAGCTTGCCGCAAAGCCGATCCAGTCCCCCTCCTCGAACCACAGGCCCAGGCGTCCGCCGGCCGCGTGGCCGCTGTCGACGAGGTGGTGGGCCAGCGAGGACACGCGGTCGGCCAGCTGCCCGTAGGAAACGCTGTCGCCCTCGTGGGTCACGATGGCCGGCCGCTCCGGATGGCGGGCGGCGTGCCGGCGTAGGGGGTCGATGAGGTCGTGCACCGCGTCCACTTCCCGCTCCTCTCAGGCGAACGGCTGGGGGTGGGGATTCAGCTGGTTCTCGGGAAGGGCCCGTTGGCCCAGCAGGCCCGGGAGCGTGTGGAGCCTGGGATGGCCGAGGTACTGGGCGTGCGGGTGGAAGTTGAGCGGCTGGAGGCTCGGGATGACCGCCTTCGCCACCCGCAGGCCCACGCTGCGGAGGTCGGGCGTGGTGAGGTCGACCGCGTACACCGGATGGCCGGCGTCGCGGCAGCGGTCGACCAGCCAGCGCAGGAGCGCCTTCTCGTCCATCCCTGGCGGGGGCGCCACGGCTCGTGAGGTCTCGGGCGGTGTTCCCCGGTCGTCGCGGGGGTCTCCGTCGTCAAGGAGGAAATCCAGGGCGTCCTCGCCCTCGGGGCCGCCGATCCACACGGCGCCCCGGACGAGGAGGTCGGCGTCCTCGGGGTTCTGGGCCGAGCGGTGGACGAGCGGGCGCAGGTAGAGCGCTTCCGTGAGCGCCGCCCTGGCCGCGCTGTCGAAGTCGAGCTTCGTGCAGGCTGCGACGACGCGTTCGGCGACGGGGTCGTGGGGTGCCTCCAGGACGCAGTAGACGGTCGGCAAGCCGATCTCCGTGGTCGCGTCGAAGAGGTGCACCCGGGTGTACTTGCGCTCGCACCAGCCCACGAGCCGCCGGGTGAGCGGCGACAGCAGGGAGGCGGGCAGCCGGGGCAGCGAGAGCCGCTGGAGCCAGAGGGTGCTGACCATGTCCCGTTCCAGTACTTCGAGGATGCCCGACAGGAGGGCGGACTCCCAGGTGAACCCCGCTGCCGCCCCGTTGCTGATCGGAAGCCAGAAATTCTCCGCGGCGTCCCGCGGGGGGACCGTGTACACCGTGACGGCCGGGAGGTGGACGGGCTTGCCGTGCGGCAGTTCCACGCCCTTGACCCACCGGATGGGGGCGGCGGGATCGGGGGCGTTCAACGGGCACCGTGGGTCGGCGAGTTCGCGCGCCGAGCACACGGGAAGGTCGGCCAGGGGGACGGCATGCGGGACCGCGTGCGCGGGCGCCGTCAGCAGGTCGCCCGGCGGGTTCCGCAGAGCGGCTCGTTCCATGACCTCGATGACCGACACCGCGCGAGCGGTCTCGATCTGGTCCGACCGGCCGCCACCGGTCGTCTCGCGCGGGTGGCGATGACGGCCGCCGCCGTCCTCCTGGCTGAGGATCGACGCCGCGTAACTGTAGTACCACGGCGGGCAGTACGCGGCCTGCTGCCGGTTCGGGGCTACGGTGACGGCGGCGTACGGCCCGACGAGATCGAGCATCTCCTCGAGTGACGTCATGACGGGTCTCCCGCCTGTCCGGAGCCGGTGGTGGCGGCGTGCTCCCGGGGGTGCCCGAGCGCCAGCGTCAGGAAGGCCCTCGCGCCGACACCTCCGAGCCCGAGGGTCGCGGAGAGCAACGCCGGGTGCAGGTCCCTCAGCAGGCAGCCGGACAGGCCGAGGTCGAGTGCCGTGAGCCAGGAGACGTAGAGGCTGGACCCGGTGGCCAACATGAGGTTGAAGTAGCCGTCGGTTCCGTGTTCCCGCAGCGCGCTGTCCAGCTCCCATACCGGAAGCAGAAGGCACGGCGCGTCGACGAACTCCGGTTGGACGGCGCAGGCCCAGCTCCGGTTGTCGGGCGGATCAGCGACGAAGGAGAACTCGCCCGACGCGTCGTACGAGTGGATCCCCGGCGTCAGTCCGTCGACGCGGCGGGCGAACACCAGCCAGTGTGCGGAGTCGGTGAGCCGTCCGGGTGCGGTGGCCAGGACCGCCGATGCCTGCGAGCCACTGGCGCAGATCTTGGCGAGATACTCACGGCGCACGGGCCGATCGGCGTAGTCCCGGACGGAGCGGCGACGCTTCAGCAGGTCCACGACGTGCTCCTCGGCGAGCCGTGTCAGGCGTCCGGGCAGCTCGGGTGCGAAGTCCGCGGAATCGTCGTCGGCGAGCCGCCGGACCTCTCCGTGGTCCAGCAGTTCGGCCGCCTGCGCGCCGAACACCTCGCGGCGGTAGTCGCGTTGGGAGAGCAAGGTTGACCCCTTCAGAAAAGCATGATGCCGGTGACGATGTCCGTGTCCGGGGACAGGTCGAGGAGTTCCGCGATCGGAGCCGAACGCCACGACGTCGGCATGCGCGGGCGGCTCCCCAGCGTGGCTGCCACGAGGAGGGCGTGGGTCAGGGCGACCCCCGCGTCGAGATGGGCCAATCGGACGGACAGGTCGCCGTACTTCCGGGAGAGATGCCCCACGCGCGCCACCCAGACCACGGCGTGGTGCCACTCGGAGTCGGGCAGCGCCTCGGACATGAGGCGTGCGACGAGGTCGTCGGTCGTGGGCGCGGTGGCGACGAACCTGTCGCCGTGCCCGTCGTACCAGGCCGTGTGGCTGTCCAGGAGCGGAAGCGGAGAGCGGGCGACGACGAAGGCCTCCTGCGAGGTCAGGCCCCCGGCCGAGGGAACCGGCCGCCGAGCCGGTTCCGCCTCCCGGCCGTCGGACGAGCCCAGGGTGAGTGCGAGGACCAGGGAAGGTGTCCTCATCGACTTCTCGGCGGCGGCCATCGCCGAACGCGTGGCGGCCGGGCAGGTGAGCAACGTCTGGAACACGGTGCGCGGATGGGGCGGGCTGACGGCGGGCCGGGGCTCGGCCGCCGTGGCGAACAGCGGGCCGGGAAGCGCCACGTGCTGCTCGTACGTCCAGGGCGCCAGCGACTCGGGCGTGAGCCCATCGCCTGAGCAACCGGTGGTGCAGAACACCGGCTCGGTTCCGAAGGAGTACGGTCCCCCCGTCCTGCGACCGTCCTCCCTGACCACCGTTCGCGCCCGGTTGACCGTGGTCATCTCGGCGGCTCCGGTGAGGGCGTGCATCACCTCGGCGACCGCCAGGCCGGTGAGGATCTGACCCGAGGCGCCGAGGGCGTTCCCGGCCGGCGAGGCACCGGCGGGGCGCACGCGCGCACCGAGCCAACTCCAGGCGCAGGGAAAGCAGGAGTAGTCGGGATGGATCGTGGGTCCGACGAACCCGCCTGCCGGGTCCACGCCCACGCCGAGCCAGGGGATGCCGTTCTTCTGGCATTCGAGGAACAGCTCCGAGCCGATCTCCCGCGCGTCGTCGAGGACCTGCACCACCAGTGCGGCGGCCTCGGTCGAAGAGGCGTCCGAGACGGTCACCCCACCGGCCGTCAGCTCCGCGCGGATGGCGGCGGCGAGCGAGGACCGGCCGGCCACGAGGACGGGTGCGTTCCGGAGGTTCACGGCGAGTGCCGCGCCGGAGCCCCGGCGTTCGGCGGTGCCGCCGGTCCTGGCCAGGAAGGCCAGTGTCGCCGGGGGTACCGCGCTCGCCCGCTCCCGGACCGGCGGCGCGATCTCACCCAGGCCCCGCTCCAGCAGCAGGCCGACGCCGTCATCGACGTCCTGCGCGGGGAGACCCAGGATCTCAGCGATCTGGGCCGGCGTGCGCGTGCCGTCCAGCAGTTCGCACAGCTTCGGCAGGATGTCCGCCGCCCCGGGGCCGCTGAACACCGCGGTCGTGGCGGCCCCTTCGACCACATAGGAGTCGTCGACCGTGTAGTGGACCAGCCCCGGAATGACCCGCGGGAGGTGGTCGCTTCTGTCGGAGGTACGCATGCTAAGCCGCCTCCACGGACCAGCGGTGACAGCGGGGCAGGGGCGAGAAGATGTGCTCGGTGAGACCGCCGGAGAGCACGTCGTAGGTGTACAGGGCCCGGTGCTCCCGGGGGTCTTCCTCGATGAGGGAGAGCGAGAGTCCGGCCGCGAGGACCGCGTGGTGCGGGAGATGCCCGCGGACTCCTGCCGCATCGTCGGAGTCCTGGAGATCCCAGAGCGCCTCCGTGACCCGCGGCTGTTTCCGCAGGGCCAGTTCGCGGCCGGTGAGGCATTCGTAGCAACCGGGGAGACTCCGGCCAAGGACAGGGCCCACCCGGATGACGGGATGGGCGTAGACGACGGGGAGCCACCAGGGGACAGAAGGTGTCGCGTCCACGGCCCGCGCCATTCGACGTGACTCCCGCCAAGCGGGCATGATCACCGGAGCGTCATCCGAATCCGCTGGTTCGGAAATCATGAAAGCGTGCGCGAAGGAACGTTGCAGGCGGGTCGCAACTGCCTCGCCGAACTCGCCGACGGGAAACAGCGCGACGCGCCGTCCCGGGCCGGTCGGCGGAATTGCGTAAGGCAATTGATGCCACATTTCTCAAGAAATAGGAGCGGCCACGTGGTGAGGCGCGCATCGCGCCTCACCACAGCGTTCATGACGTCATGAACAGGGTCAGCAGTGGCTGCAGTACACCGGTCCGCACGGGGTGGTGTCACAGCTGTCACAGGCGAGGCAGCCGCCACCTGTACAGCCCTTGATTGCCTGCGAAACCGCGACCATGTCGTTGTCCTGAACCGTGAGTCGAAGGCGGATCCCGTTCTCGGCGGGGAGCGCCTCGGTGGTGTCAAGCGCGACGATACTCATCGGACTCCTTTCTGTGCGTATTCCTTCCGGCTATTTGATGCCGCGGGGCGGTAACGGGTCAAGCGTTCAAGTCCGAGATCGCCGGGACAGATAACGTCGGCCGCAGGGTGCGCATTGATCATGGCATGCGAAAATCCCCGCGGGTGGATGCGGGGACTTTCGCAGAGTGCGGGATCAAAGGGCTCAGCGACGGTCGGCGCTGTCCTCCGGCGGGAGTTCGAGAAGATCGGCGAGACGCTTCCACTCGCGGGCGAACTCCCGCGCCAAGCGCGCCACTGTCTTCGCCTGGGACGTGGGGACGGCGCCCGCCATCGACTCCCACTTCTGATCGTCGCAGGGGTGGGCGTGGATGAGCCGCAGCAGGAGCCTGCCCTGGTCCGTGTAACGGAGGGTGGGGTCCCTGAGGAGCCGGGACGGCTCGGAGGGATCCGGCCGCGCCGGCTCGGCCGGGACCCTGTTGACCGCGACGGCCGCGTTCCCGGGGGGACCGGACCCGTCGGGGACGGGGCTCTGGCCACGTCGCAGTCGGTCGCGGACGTCCTTCGCTGTTCCCAGGGCGATGCCGGCGCGGGATGCCACGTCGCGCAGTGAGGACTCCGGCTCGCGGGCCATGATGTCCGCGGCGCGGCGGCGGCCTTCGGCAGCGCTGAGCGGGCGGACCCGGCCGTCGTGCCCGAGCCGCCTGTTCGACTGTTCGGCGTTGTCGGTTGAACGCTTGCGGAGGCCCGACACCGTGCTCGCCGCGAGGCCGGTGGCCGAGGCGATGAGACGGTCTGACCAGTCCGGATGTGAGGCCATGATGCGCCGCGCGGCCGCGATCCGGTCCTCGCGCGACAACGGGAGCCCGTGCTGGATGTTGAGCCGCACGCCCAGGACGTAAGCGTCGGCCTCGTCGCCCTCGAAGAACGTGGCCCGGATGGTTTCGCTGCCGCGGCTCTGGGCGGCGCGCAGCCGGTGCATGCCGTCGATGACCCGCAGGGTGGCACGGTGCACGGTGATCGGGGGCAGCGGCCCCTGGGCCGCGGCGAGCAGCCTGATGTGCTCGGAGTCCTCGCCGTCCCGACGCGGCGAGTCCGCGGTCCGCAGCACGGCAACGGGCAGGGAGATCGGTCTCATGGGCGGTCACGCGATCACGGACGTCGCGGGCTCGACGGCGGCCTCGTCGGCCGCGGTCAACCGGGTGGCCAGGTGACGCAGATCCGCCGGGCGGAGAAAGTCGTTCATCGTGAGCCCGCCGAGCCCGGCCTGTCGAAGCCGGGCCAGCAGTGCCGGCACGACCTCCAGCCTCCCGCCGCACTCGACGTAGGAGAGGTCGGCCCTGGGCGCCTCGACGAAGCCTTCGTCGCGCAGCAGGTTCAGCAGGCGTGGCTCGGCCGGTGGGACGCCCGCTGTGGCACGCGGACGGGTGGGGTGCGCGGTCTCGACGGTGATCGTGTCGGGACAGACGAGGGAGCGCGCGGGCGCCAACTGTGCCATGACGTGCGCGCGCACGGCTGGTTCGTCGAGTGCGGGGTCGTCGGCGACGACGGTCACGGACAGGGAGTCCGGCACGTGGTCGAGTCGGGCGCTGAGCACTCCGGGGCAGGTCTTCACCGCGCGGAGTACCTCCGCCGGATCGAAGACGTCCGCTCCGCGCCGATGGCGGGGTGGGGCGCCGCGGTCGGCGGGCGCGGACAGATCCTCGATCTCCTGCCAGGAGACGTCGGCGAACGCGGCCCGCGCCAGCAGCGCGTCGGGCAGGCCGATGAGGAAGCGCATCTGAGCGGGGGGGAAGACGGCACCGTTGAAGCTGCCGACGACGAGTGTGTCCGCCGCGTTGTTGATGGCGAGCACGTAGGCCTCCTCCCCGATCGGGTCGGCCGTGGCCTCCCTCCGCACGAGCAGCAGCCTGTGCTCCGCCGCACGATCCCGAAGGTCCCGCAGTCGCTCGGCGCTGAGCTCGCCGAGGCGTTCGAAACCTGCCTCGTTGACGAAGTTGAGTGTCGATCCCTCCGCGAACGACACGCCACGGCGACGCTCCTCACGCAGCAGGATCTCCCGCAGGGACAGGTGGCTTATCCGGTGGCGACGCTGCGCCTCCAGCCTGGCGTGTGCCGTGCGTCGCACGAGTTCCGCGAAGCTCGGCCGGTCTCCCGTGTCGACCATCGCGCTCAGCACCCGGTGGAAACACCCGACCGTGCCGCGGTCGGCGGCCCCCCGCCCCGCGAAGTGGCCGCGCAGCACGCTCCGGTCCTGGCCCGAGAGAATCGTGAGCCCGGCGTGCAGCGTCGCCTCGAAGATGATCGCGGGCGAAGCCTGGTACGTACGGGAGGCGAGATGTAGCAGGGGCGGCGTGAGCGCGGACGTGTACTCGAACCCGAACCTGGTGCACACGCCCTGCTCTCGGGGCGGCAACAGCCGGTTGGGCAGCTGTCGCGCCATCGCTTCCCAGTGGGCGCGGGCCGCGGCCCGGCCTCGTGAACCCTCGTCGGAACGCTCGGCCAGCGCCGCGTCGCACGCCTGGCTGGCGGGCGCCCGGGGGCCCCGGCCTCCCGGCCCGGGCTGCCCGGCGAGGAGTCCGCCCAGTTCGGCCTCGATGATCTGCCGGCTGAAGCCGTCACAGCAAATGTGAGAGACGGCGACGAACAGCTCGACGGGCTTCCCGCGTTCGCAGAGCACTCCGGCGTGCAGCGGTGTGCCGTCCGCGAAGCCGCCGGCCGCGCGCCTGATCGAGGAACGGAAAGCCTCACTCCGCTGCCCGGACGCCGCCGGGCACACCCCGATCTCCGGCCGCCGGGACGGGAGAACGACCTGAATCGGTCCCGCTCCCTCGTCCCGGACCACGGTCCGCAGCGACTCGTGATGCTCCACCACCTCGTCCAGGGAGCCCACCACGACCTCGATCGAGCAGCCCTCAGGGACGGGTACCGAGAAGGCGACCGTCATTGAGTCGGCCCCAGGGTCGTTGCCGCTGATCAGGGTCTTCAGCCACTCGTATTCCTGCGCGCCGGTGAGCGGTGCTGTGCGTTCCGCTCCCGCACTCCTCGACTCCGCGCGCAGTCGAGACGGCCGCCGTGCGGCCACTCCGGTCCCGTCCATGGTCAAACTGCCCCCGTGTCGTGCGTGCCGCGCATCGCCACCAGCTCGGTCGGTGATCGCGGTCCTGATCCACAGGATGCGGGCAGCCCTTTCATCCCGCTTTCCTGCAGCGGAAGGGCCATATGTACGGTCCTCCGGCACCGTGAGCCGGTGGAACGGCCCACGGTGTGGAGCGCCCCGACCGGCGCGGATCCCTCGGAACGGGCACAGCCGGGAGGTGCCTGGCCATACCGGGCGTCACACCGACACGGTCTGGTCGGCCCGGTGCACGGCATCGAAGTCGGCCACGGTGATTCTTCGGCAACGGCTCAATCCAGTTGCCGCCCAGGCGCCGGGCATTGCTCAAGAAGAGCGGATACCGCGTCGGGATCCCGGGATCCCGGGATCGGCCGAGCACGCGGTCCGCGTCGCACGTCCGGGTGATGGTCATCGGCCGTGCAGGGCGCCGGAGGTGAGAGGGGGCGGGGCGGGCGGACGTCGCTCGGCCCGCCGGGACGCGGTCAGGAACGGGCGTCGTCCATGGCCGCTTCGACCAGATCGTGGCCCAGGTCGAAGCGGCCCCCGTCCGGGTTGGTCAGGTCGTCATCGGCGTACCAACTGGCGTCGGCCCTCCGGATGGGGCCCGACCACGGCGACGCGTCCCTCGCCGTGGGTCGCGAGGACCGCAGCCGGCAGGGCGTTGTCGTACGTGGCGATCACGGTGGAGAAGGCTGCCTCGTTGTCCAGCCCGAAGTAGGGCCCGTCCTGGAAGTACATATGCCACCGCCGACCGCGCCAGTGGACAGGAATGACGGTGTCCGCCGCCATGCGCACCGAGGCGTCGCGGGAGGCGATGTGTGCGTCGGTGTCACCGGGCAGGAGACCGAAGCCGGGACTGCGGCCCGCCAGGTTTCTCGATCTCGGTGGTCACCCGTGCCCCTCGGAAGAGCACCGGGAGCCACAGGAGACATGCCAGCAGGGGGACCGCGGCGTAGGTGGCCATGCCCACACTGGAGCCCAGCCCGTCCATGAGTGCGCCGAGGACGAGATAGCCGATGCCGATGAGCGCCGACTCCACGAATGCGATCATCGACAGCAGGCTCGCCCGGTGGCGCGACGGCACTGCCTTGTTGAACATGTTGTCCACGATCACGGCGGTGATCTCGGGAATTCCGACCAGGACCAGGAACGCGGCGATGGTGACCCAGACAAGGCCGAGGCCGCTGAGGCCAAGTGTCGCGGCGAGCGTCAGGAGGGACACCGGGACTATGACCCGATACCCGATACCCGATGCGCCGGTCCGCGCGGTCCGACAGCAGCGGAGCGAGCCCGCCAGTGAAGAATCCCGCCGATATGACCACGCTGACCAATGCGGTGCCCGCTCCCTGATCGGAGAGGGTCTTCTGCGTAAAAATGATGTACGGCGTCAAAGTCGCATGCATCAATCCGGACACCACGACAAGCGTCACGAGCGCCGGCGTGGCGACCCGAAGCATCGCCCGCCATGCTGTGGCGTCGCCGTGCTCCCCCTCGGCTCCGTCCTGCTCGTCCACCGCGTCCGCGCCGCGGATCTCGGGCACCCGTGACATCAGCACCACCACGGCCAGGACGAGGCACGTCGCCGAACCGACGTAAACGACTCCCCAGGAAATCTGCTGCAGTTGGCCGCCGAGGACGATGGCGACTCCCGAGGTGACCGTCCCGAGCGTGGTGAACCGGGACTTGATCTTGACGTAGCTGGCCGTTGCACCACGACGCACGAGCAGGTCGTACAGCAGGGCGGTGTCCGAACCGGACACACATGCCATGCCCACGCCCTGCCCGATGAACAGCGCCAGGAACACCCAGTAGTTGGAGAACGCCACCTGACCGAGCAGACACCCAGCTATCAGCACCTGGCCGATCACGATGCTGGCACGCCTGCCGATTCGGTCGGCGATGACTCCCGTCGGCAACTCCGCAAGTCCGCTGACCAGGTAGAGCAGTGTCTGAAGTAGGGCCACTTGCCCGGCGGAGAAGCCTCGCTGGTGAAGGAAGAGGACGAATACGCAGCGCTGGAACAGCGTGTTGGCGAGCACGGCGTATATGTAGAACGGGCGCGTGACACTTCGTGCTGCATCGTCGACTGCAGCCGACCCGCCAAGGGCCTCCGTGGTGCTGGTCATGCTGCGGGCTCCCCCGGTGACTCAGGTGATCATTGGTGTTGGGCCTCCGCCGCCGACCGGAACCTCCAGTCCATACTTCGCGCAGGATATCGGGCCGGCCATCCGGGAACCGTTGCCAGCGCCGCGGCCATCTGCACAGCCCGCAAACACGGCCTCAACCCCATGACCGCCCTGCGCGACCTCTTCGCTGGAAACGTCTGGCTGCCGCCCGCTCACACGTAATCAAGCACCTGAGCAGTCACCCTCGATCCACTGCGTGAACTCCGGTGATCCTTTTCGGCCGGTTTCCGGAGACTTCTCCAGTCCGAGGCAGCGCGAGTCGCCGGGTGGCCGTCCGGGCGGGGTCTCCAGGGTCTTTCGGGTCGTGGGCGGTCAGGTCGAGCGGCTGGTTCAGGTGACCATGCGCTGACCGGTTGCCGTCCACAGGCCGGCGAAGTCGTGCTCCAAGCACCAGCGTTGGGGCAGGTGGAGAGTGAGGCGGTGAAGCCGCCAAAGGAGTGGCCGATCAGCGCCCGCCCCGGCGACCTCGGGAACACGGAGGCGCTGCTGGCGCTCGTGCGGACCTCGGCGACGAGGCGGCGACGGACCGCGCCCGCCTGCGCGCCTCCGCGCCTGGTCGACGGCATCACCGACCGCGGCCCACGGTGCGGCGTTCCGCTCGGCCTCGAGACCCCGGGACTGATGCCCGGCCTCGCCGGCATCGGATACGCCCTGCTCCGTCTGACGAACGTCGGGCCTGTCCCGTCCATCCTGCTGCTGGAGCCGCCCGTGCGCTGAGCCCCGGCGGCGCCCTCATGATCACCGTCCCGCCCCCTGGCGCCCCCATGGCGGGGGCCCTGGCCGCACCGTACGGCAGCCGATCGCCTGCCGTACGACCATCTCCAGGCCCGGGGGCGGGAACCCGCTCGGGTTCCCGCCCCCGGACGCTCGTCGCCGCTCGGGCGGTCACACGGTGGTGGACTCGAACTGCGTGATGAACTCCCACGCCTCGCCCGGGACCCAGGTGTCCCCGCCGCTGCCGGAGGCCCCGTCACGCGGAGCGGGGTTGTGGTTCCCGTCGAACGAGGCCCACACCACCGGATACCCCTCCGCGCACCCCTCGTAGGCGGTGGTGATGTGCGTCAGGCTGCCGGGCGCCGCGGTGGGCGGGCTCTGGGAGGTGCAGCCGTTGTTTGCGACGAACATGTTGCGCTGCGACTCATGGGCGTTGCCGAACTCGTCGCTGATGCCGTGCACGCCCATGAAGGCGACGGGCTCGGTGCCGCCGTCGCAGCCGCTCACCGGTCCGGGGGAGGACTGGGACACGATCGCGCGGAAGACGTCCGGCCGGGCGCAGGCCAGTGCGATGCTCATGGCGCCGCCGTAGCTGAAGCCGATGGAGAAGCGCAGCGAGGTGTCGACGCAGAGGTCTGCCTCGATCATCGCGAGGATGTCGTCGATGAAGACCACGTCCTGGCCGCCGGCGTTGGCCCAGGCGTTGTCGAGGCCCTGGGGCGAGACGAAGATGGTGCTGTTGTCCGCCAGCCCCTGGAGGCCGTAGTAGGCCCAGGTACCCGTCTCCACGGTCCGGCCCGTGGCGACGTCCTCGGCGGTGCCGCCCCACCAGTGAAGCCCGAAGACCAGCCGGTAGGGATTGCTGTTGTCGTAGTTGTCGGGAACGTCCAGGATGAAGGTGCGGTCCTGACCGCCGCTCTGAATCGTATGCGTGCCGTCCCCAAGCGTCGGGGTCTGGCCGCAGCCGGCCGTCTGATCCCTCGGCTCGGCGGCCTCCGCCGACGGCGGCACGGCCGCGCCGGCATCCGGGGTTAACGCCTGGCCACCGGCGGCCAGAACGAGCAGTGCCGTGAAGGCGGCGAAAGGCGCGATCCACAATCGATGCCTCACCATCGGCGACTTCCTCAGCCGTTGAATGGTCGACATGTACTCCTCCTTCGTCAGGGGACACGAGAGCCTCACGGAAGCGGAAACACAAGGGGCACGTGGCAGGAGTGATGTCCTCGGTGACGCTCCGTGGGTGTCTGAACGTCCGCCACGGGAAGACGTCGTCGGCGACAGGCCCGTCCGGTGCCGGAACTCCGCCGACGTAGCCGGTAGCGGGATGCCAGATCCTGGTGACGAACCGCCGGTCGCCGCGGCCTCAGTCGAGCTCCAGGCCCGGCTAACGCTGCGTCCGCGCCGGAAGCGCGGCCAAGGGCGAGGACCTTTCCCCTCTGCATCGACACGGGACTCCTTGAGGTGTGGAGACACACCTCCCAGCCGGTGGCACCGTAGCAGCGCGCCGGACTCCACGTAACCCCATAGTGAAAATAACTTCACGCTCCGCCCGCGACGCCACACCGTCACGGACTGGCCGAGGGCCGACCAGACCGGCCCTTGGGTCTTCGCGCCGGGTTGGGGGGTGGATTAGCGTTATCCGGCGTGCTTGCCGCCCGTCGCCTGGGATGGGGCCGGTGGCCTGGCGCCGCGAGCATGCCGATCCGACAGGTACACCAGGTCGGTCAGGTACGTCAGGTATGTCAGGTCCGATTGCATGGAGGCCCGATGCCTTTGCCGCCACACCTGGTCGGCGAGCCTGCTGGCCAGCCACCGGCCGAGGCTGTCGCGCCGTTGATACGCGGCACGGCCGTGCTCCGGGCGCTCACCAACGCCGACGACGGCGCGCTGAGCCTGCCCGAACTGGAACGCGTGACCGGCCTGGCCCGCTCCACGCTCGACCGGATCACCGCCACCCTGGCCCGCATGGGCTACCTCCGCACCGACGGCCGGGCCCTACGGCTGGCCCCGCCACTGATGGAACTCGGCAACGCCTACCTCGCCGCTCTACGCCTACCGGCAGTCCTCGGCCCGTACGCACGCCAGCTCGCCGACGAGCTGCGCGAGTCGGTATCCCTGGCCGTCCCTGACGGGGACGGCATCCGCTTCATCCACCAGACCACCCGTCGGCGCACCCTGTCGGTCAGCTTCCGCGTCGGCGACCTCCTCCCCGCCGAACGCACCGCACCCGGCCCCCTGATCGCCGCCGACTGGAACGAGCAGGACTGGACACGATGGCGCCAACGCCGGGCAACCGACCCCAACGGCCACCGCTTCCCCGCCCTCCCACCCCGTGAGACGGCAGGGCCGCCCACCGACGCGGAGTTCGTCTCCTTGGCGAAGCAGGCAGGCCAGCGCGGCTGGGCACTGGATGACCAGCTGATCGAGCCGGGCCTGGTCGCTCTGTCCGTGCCCGTCCATCACCCCGACGGCACACTCGCCTGCGTCGCCAGCCTGGTCAGCCACACCAGTCGATACAGCGCCCACCACCTTCTCGAACGGCTGCTTCCCCGGCTGCGGCAGACGGTCACCACCATGGAACAACGCCTGGACCAAGCACCACCACCCGAACCCGAACCCGAACCCGAACCCGAACCTGGGCCGGGGGCCGGTCTCGCGCCGGCGGGCCGGGCGTCGTGGATCACCGCTTCCAAACAGGAACTCGGCCGCGGCTTCGTCGAGTCGCTGGCCCGCGGCCTGACCGTACTCACCGCGTTCGACACCGACCGCCAGCAGCTGACCCTGGCCGCCATCGCCCGCGCCGCCGGCCAGGCTCGCGCCACCACCCACCGCGCCCTGATCACCCTGCAGCACCTGGGATACGTGGTCGCCGAGTCCGGGACCTTCCGCCTCACCCCCCGCGTCCTGGCGCTCGGCTACCCACCCCTCTCCCGCCTCCGCCTGCCCCACATCGCCCGACCCCACCTCGCCGCCCTGAGCGAACGCGTCCACGACTCCACTTCGCTCGCCGTCCTCGACGGCCACGACGTGCGCTACACCGCCCGCGTGGCAACCAGACGAATCATCAGCGTGGACATCACCGTCGGCACCCGCCTCCCGGCGTATGCCACCTCCATGGGCCGCGTCCTCCTCGCCGATCTCCCCCCCACCGAGCGCACCACCCACCTGGACCACACCGACCTCAAACCCCTCACCCCCCACACAATCAACGACCTCCACACCCTGACCACACTCCTCGACAACATCGCCGAGGCCGGCTACGCCCTGGTCGACCAGGAACTGGAAGAAGGACTGCGGTCCATCGCCGTACCCATACGCGACCACACCGGCCACGCCGTCGCCGCCATCAACATCGCCACGCACACCGGCCGCCACAGCCTCCAGGAATGCGTAACGCGTCTCCTCCCCGAACTACGGACAGCAGCCCACGCCATCGCCGCCGACCTCCGCATCGCCAACCGCTTCATCCCCACACCCACAGCCTGAAACGCCGACGGCCGTGTCGGTGCAGATCTGCATCTTCGCCGACGCGGAGCGACCTACGAAGGGGCCACCCAGCTCATCGCCAACGCGCACGAGCACTCCTCCCCTCCCTTCTCATTGGACAGACCCCCGCTTCATCACCCGTGACGAAGACGGACGCGCCGGAGGGCCGGGATTCCGGTCGGGTCCCATTCCGGGGAGACGACTCAGGGGAGGAATTCCCCTGCGCAGTATGAGACCCGTCAGAAAGCTGAGGGTGCTGGCCGGTGTGCTGGCGGCCAGTGCGTTGATGGTGGTGGGGCTGGGGACGTCGGCGAGCGCCGCGCCGGGGGCGTTGGCGGTTGCGCCGGAGATCGGGGTGCAGTTCTTCGCCGACAATCCCAACAATCCCTCGCAGTGCCGTGGCGCGACGGGGCAGCAGTGGGCCGCCGCGCCGGGGTGGTCCTCGCCGATTCTCATCGACACCGACCAGCGGAACCAGGGGTGTCAGCTGGCGTTCGGCGTGTACGACGGGGACGGAAGCGTCGCGGGGCTGTCGCTCTCCTACACCTGGCAGGCCAGTCACGGCGGCAACGGGGCGACGCGGTGCGGGAATCAGGGCACGCACCAGGCGCCGGTGAACCAGTTCCGGGTGTTCGGGCCGCTGCTGGGGGCCGACACCGACCAGCGGGAGGGCTGGTGCAACCTCACGTTCTCCGTGTCCGGCCGCTCGGACGTCGTCGTCGACGTGCAGTGGTTCCCGGAGTTCGAGAACAACGGGCAGTGCCAGGGCTACGTCCCGCAGGGTCAGTACCGCACGGCCTACCCGGGCGGCCCACTGACCATCGGGGTCGACACCGACAGCCGCAACGGCGGCTGCTGGCTCTCGCTGCGGCTTCGGCAGGCGTGACGCGACGCGGCCGGTGACCGGGCGCCCGGGACGACACTTGCCGTCCCGGGCGCGTCCGCGTCACTGCTGGAGCACCCGCTTCAGACGTGGCCCGGCTGGTTCGTTCGTTCCAGCCCGGCACCGAGGTGCCCTAGAGTCGCCGCATGCGGCGAAGGACAGGACTGGCGATAGCCGGGGTTGCGGCCTTGGCCTGGGGCGAGTGGTTGAACTGGCGCTGGTCGCGAGCTCTTGTGGGAAACGGCGGGGGCGGGGGCGGGGGCGCTTCCGAGGCCGTGGTGGTGCTGGGGTTCCGAAATCCCCAAGCGACGGCGAACCTGATCAACCGATGGCGAGTGCGTGCTGGCATCCGCTCCATCGCCGTTGACGGTGCGCAGAGAACCTGCGTGATCTTCAGTGGCGGAGCTACCGGCAGCGCCGCCACGGAGGCACGGCTGATGGCCGACTACGCGAAGTCGGTGCTTGAGTTCGACGGCACCGTGCTCCTCGAAGACCACAGCACGACGACATGGGAAAACATCACGAACGTGATCCCACTGCTCGAAGACGTGGACCGTATCAAGATCGTCTCCCAGCCAGCTCATGCGTTCAAGGCCCGTGAGTACGTGCGGCGGCAGCGCCCCGATCTCGCGGAGCGGCTGGTGCGCGCCGATGACTACCGCCTTGGCGAGTGGTTGGTCGCCAAACCGCTGCTGGCCGCGTACGGCCTCTGGAGACTCCGCGGCCTCACGGCCGAGGCCGAGGAACCGAAGGCATTGCCGTAGACAGCCGCCGTCGCTTGGCTTGACGCCTCGTGGTTCATGAGCCGACGCCAGCAGATGACGCCGCATTCCAGACACCACCCACAAGTCATCTCGCCCTCACGGCTTTCGGGCCACGCCACTACGCGCCCCCCGGATCATCGGTCTTGGCGTGACCAGCCATCCCGACAATCATCTCGTTATGATTTCTTAGACGCGCGGTGATCCAAGCTCACGAGCCGGGTTATCCACAGCCGCATCCCGACATCCGCGCTTCTGCCGCCGAGGCATGGCACTATGCCGTCAAACCGATGCCTAAACACCTGGAAACGCGCCATGACGGCTCCCACTACATTGAATGACCTGCATTCCATCCTCCAGAGATCTCCTCCTCTCGACGTGCTGAACGCCAGTTGGGAGGCATTCGACCTAGTGTCTCGTGATCCGGTCTGTGTTACTTCGAGTTGTTTCGGACGAGTTTCTTGACGTTGGCCGTGACAAGGCGGACCTTCGCAAGGATCTCGTCGGCGGTGGCGGTCCAGGTGAATGGTTTCGCGTTCTCGTTCCACGAGTCGATGTAGTCACGGATCTGCTTGATCAGGACCTTGACGCCGGCGAAGGTACCGCGGCGGATCGAATGCCGGGTGATGATCTCGGCGAACCAGATCTCGATCTGGTTGAGCCAGGACGACCCGATCGGGGTGAAGTGGAAGTGCACATGCGGGTTCTTCGCCAGCCATTCTTCACCTCCCGGGTGGTGTGCGTGGAGAGGTTGTCCAGGACGATGTGGATCTCCTTTCCGGGCGTGCGGCTTGACCGCCTTCTTCAAGAAGGCGCAGGAAGTCTCGCCGTTGCGGTTCGGCTTGCATTCGCCGAGGACTTCGAACCGGTGCCGACATTCAGCGCGGCGAAGAGATTGGTCGTGCCGTGCCGGACGTAGTCGTGGGTGCACTTCTCGGTCACCGCAAACGTGACCGGCAGCACCGGTTGGGTCCGGTCCAGCGCCTGGATCTGTGTCTTCTCGTCGATCGCCAGAACCACCGCGCCACCCGGCGGGGCCAGGTACAGGCCGACCACGTCGGCGACCTTCTCCGCGAACGCGGGTCCTTGGAGATCTTGAAGGTGCCCGACCGGTGCGGCTTGAGATTCTCCTCGCGCCAGACCCGGGCGACGTAGTCGAAGGACACCGAGATGCCCTCCCGCCGTTTGAGGTCATCGGCAAGGGTACGCGTCGACCAGTGCGACAAGCCTGTTTCCGGCGGCGGCGTCATCTTCGTCAACGCGATCAACCGGCCCCGGGTCCGCGGCGGGACCTGCTCCTTCCCACCGCCGGGGCGACGACCGACCAGCCCGGCAATCCCCCACTTCGCGTAGCGCGCCTTGTACCGGTCGACCGTGATCGGCACGACTCCGGCCAGTTCCGCGACGTCCTTGCGACGACGCCCCTCCGCGACCCACAGCACGATCTGGGCCCGCCGCGCGACATCCGCCGGAACATCCCGAGAACGCACCAATTCCTGCAGCTCGTCCCGCTGTTCAGATGAGAGATCCATACCCCGTCCAACGAACCAACCGCCATCAGGTAACTGCAACCGGATCACGAGACACTAGGGCAGCGGGCTGCCGACGGCGTTGTATAGGAACAGGGATTCGACGAGATCCGCGCTCTCTCGGCGGCGCAGACCTGCACCGCGGGGCGGGCGTTGCTCCCACTCCCCAGAAGCGGCCAACCCCTTCCTCTCCCCGGAACACCTGATGGGCTTGTTTCGCTTTGACGGACACCTGAGAGGGCGTTTGAGGTAGGCGGATTGCCCTTTCTGCCCTAGTAAGTTCCTCGCCAGGTGGGGGTGGTCTCGTCCGTTATGCGCGTGGTGAGATTGTCGACCGAGGCGATGTGGATCATGGCTTCGGAGCTGGCGGTTAGGGTCTCGTAGTCGCGGGCGAGACGGCGGTGCGTCATGATCCAACCGATACTCCGCTCGACCACCCAGCGCCTTTTCGCGACGTGGAGCCCACGGGTATCCAGGTTTCTGTTGACGACTTCGACATCGATTCCGAGGCGGGCACCGTGCTCGACGAAGGTGTTCTTGAAGCCGGTGTCGACCCAGCTCTTGGAGATGGTCGGGTACTTCTCCTTCGCCTGGTCGAGGAGGCGTATTCCCAGCGCGTTCTCCGAGAGGCCGGCGGCGGTGACGGTCACGGCGAGGATGAGGCCGATCGTGTCGGTGAGGATGCCGCGCTTCCTCCCGACGATCTTCTTGGCCGCATCCGTTCCCTGGCTGTTCAGAGGCACGTTGCTGGAGGTCTTCACGCTCTGGTTGTCGATCACCGAGGCGGTCGGCTCGGGCCTGCGTCCCTCCTTCACTCGGGCCAGTCCCGTTAGGTCGTAATTGAGCTGGGCGAAGATCCCTTCGTCGCGCCACGCGGCGTAGTAGGCATAGACGGTCCCGTGGTTCGGGAAGTCGTGTGGGGGGTATTTCCAGGGGATTCCCGTGCGGTTCACGTAGAGGATTGCGTTGACGACGTCGCGTAAATCGACCTTGGCTGGCTGCCCGGTTGGCCTGCGGTCGAGCCGGGCCTTTCTCCAGGCCGCCAGCGTCGGCTCGATCAGGGCCCATCGGGCGTCGGACAGGTCGCTGGGGTACGGTTTGCGCTCGCTCACGGCGTAGCGTGATCATGTGCGAGCCGGAGGGCTCGGTTCCGCTGTTCATCAGGCGATTCCCTGACATCTTCAAACCAGACGGACTTCCGGGTACAGAAGCGAACGAGACGGATAGTCGAGCCTCCGCCCTGGAGAAGGCCATTCGCCGCCTTCGGGATGAAAGCCCTCAGAGCAGGGCAGGGGCGAGAGTCGCATATAGGGCTGGACCTGCATAAACGCCCTCTACGAGCCTGTTTCGAGTTCTGGTGAAGGTTGGGGGATGGATACCCGGTTGTCGGAGACGAGCGGGCCTGCTGTGATGTCGGGGGTCCGCTTCCGAAGGAGCTGCCTTGCCGCCGAACGAGACCGGCTATGCCGATGCTGTCCAAGTTGCTGCCAAAGCTGCCTTGACTGGCTATGACCTCCCCGGGCCAGTGTCGGCGGAGCCGATCCGCCTGCTCAACAACGCCGTCTTCGCCGTGACCGCCGGTGATCAGAGCCGGTTCGTGCTGCGAATCCACCGACCCCGCTACCGTCTTCGGGAGCACACCCTCGCCGAACTGGACTTCTTGGGCGCTGTGCGGGGAGCCTTGAGCAGCGTCGGCATCCGGGTTCCGGCGCCGGTGCGGGCCGAGAATGGCTCGTTGTCGGTCGTGGTCGAACTACCCGACCTCGGCGGGGATGTCCCACGACGCGTGCACTGCGATCTGCTGACATGGGTCGACGGCAAGGTGCGCCGCCCGGGGACAGGACTGGGCCTGCGCGGCGTGCACGAGATCGGCCGCACCATCGCGCACCTCCATCGAACCGCGGAGTCGTTCGCACCGCCGGCGGGCTTCCGGCTGCCCACCTGGGATGCCCACGCCATGTTCACCGAGCAATCCCCCTACCGCCCAGGTCCCTTTCGCGAACTTCTCTCCAGCCAGGACCAGGGAACGTTCGACACCGTGGCTCACTTGACGGCCGAGATCTTCGAGACCCTCGGCAACGATCGCGAGGCGTTCGGACTCATCCACCACGACTTCATCCTCGGCAACTGCCACACGGTGCGCACTCAAGGGGGATGGAGCGTCGGCGTGATCGACTTCGACGAATGCGGCTGGGGCCACTTCCTTTACGACCTCGCAGCGGTCGTGGGCAATCTCAGCGACTACCGGCACTTCCGGCAGCTGCGCGCCGCCTTCTTGAACGGGTACCGGTCCGTCCGGGCCCTGCCGGTGGAACACGAGGCGCATCTGCCGGTGCTGATGGCCGCCCGCCACGCCGCCCAATGCCTCTGGGCGGCCGGGCTGGTGCAGAGCAACGGCAGTGCAGAGGTCGACACCGCCGACCACATCGCCTACCGCATGTGGGAAGTGCGGCGATGCCTCGCGATGCCCTAGCTGCCCTCGCTGGCAAGCCGTCGCCAGCAGATCAAGGCGGAAGCAAACGTGACGAAGCCTTGGTGTAAGTCTGACATGTGGCGGTTCCGCACCGGGAGTCCGTGGCGGGATGTGCCCGTTGGGTACGGCTCATGTGAGGTGACCCCCGGAGTGTGGACACTGGGGTTCATGCTGCGAGTGAGGCCCTGATGCCGCGTCAGCCAAGTTCGCCCCGTCGCGACACCCGGCACGGCACCTCGCTGCGTTGCTGAAACACCCAGGTGCGTTGCGAATCCATCCGAGGTGTAGGAGGCCCTGTTGGCCACTGTTGTACGCGTTCGCTTGGGGGGAGTCCCCCTGGCCCACCCCGTCGTGTGACTGCCTCCAGCGTGCAGGATCGCGACGCTGGCTGGTCCCGGACGTCGCTGTGGCGGACGGCGAGACGGAATCAACCGCCCTACAGCGAGATCGTGATGTCCGTGCGCTCCCCGGCGGCCAGGGAGATCCTGCGGGCGTGGGTTCCGAGAGGGGAGGAGGCGACGGGGGCCGACGTGGTCACCGAGGTCATACCGCGGCGGCTGATCAGGGTGACGTCCTGGTCGACGGCCGACGTGACGGACAAGGAGGCGGTGCGTGCGGCGAGGTCCCAGCTCAGGGTGTGGATCCTGATCCGGCCGCGGGCTCGTACGCCGGAGAGGGAACCCTCAGGCAACTCGTCGGGAAGAGCGGGAAGGACTTCGAGCACGCCGGGCCGGGAGTAGACGAGGGCCTCGGCAAGCACGCCGGGGATGGCGTTGGCGGCGTCGGCGTTGTAGATGTCGAGGTTCGGATTGTGGGCGGTCATCAGCGACGTGAAGAGCATGTTGTTGCCCAGAATCTTCTGCAGGTTGCCGTACACCGTGCCGCCGGCCTTCAGACGGGCACCGGCCAGGGCGCGGTGCAGACTGCCGTGGGCGGAGACGTTCTGGTCGCCGCGGAGCTCCAGCGCCCGCAGCGCCGGGGGGATGAGGGAGGGCTCGTCCTCGGGGTTGATTTCGTGCAACGGCCAGGCGCCGTACAGATGCTGGACGTGGCGGTGATCGTACTGGTCGGTCAGGCTCGGCCAGGACCATTCGGCGAGCGCGTCGTCGCTGTTGATGCGGTAGTCGGGGATCTTCTCCAGCAGTGCGGACCAGCGGGCGACTCCCTGCCCGCTGCCCTGCTCCATCCCGAGGGCGTTGGCGGCGTCGATGGCTGCCCGCAGAGCATGCTTGCCGGCCATGATGTCGCCGGTGGCGTTGACCGACAGGTGCACGCCGGTGTTGCCAGGGGCGTTCTCCATGGAGAAGGACGGCACGAAGACCACTTTCCCGTCCGTGTCGGTGCGGGTGAGAAAGTCCTCGTAGAACAGGGCGAGTTCCATCATGGCGGGGGCGAGCGTGTCCCGCAGGAAGCTCTCGTCCCCGGTGACCTCGTAGTACTCGAGCAGCGGGTAGAGCAGCCAGTCGGCGCCGCCGGTCCAGCAGTGGCCGGGGAAGCCGGGGTCGAAGTGGAGCATGTGGCCGTACTCGCCATCGGTGCGGGAAGGGGCGAGGAAGCCGCGGGCTCCGTAGAGGTTCCGCGCGTTGGTGCGCCAGTCGTCGAGCTGGCTCAGGATCAGGTTGAAGTAGCCCTCCATCGACTCGGTTGTGTCGAGGATGTTGCCGCCCGCGACCTGGAGGTTGACGTTCGCGTCGGTGGTGAAGTCGTCCGCCCAGGCGCCGGTCCAGGTGCCGGTCCAGATGCCGGTGAGCCGGGGCGGCAGGATGCCGCTGGAGCTGATGAAGAAGTAGCGGCCGGAGTCGTAAAGCCTCTCCAGCAGGGCGAGATCGATGACGTCGGGGTTGGCGTTCTGACGGGCGATGAGTTCGCTGGTGGGGAGCCCACGGTCGGCGGACGGGATGTTCAGGTCGAGGCGGGATCGGTCGTAGAGCTCGGTGTGGAGAGCGGTGTGCCGCGATCGCAGCGTGGCGTAGTCGGTGCCGAGCGCGGCCAACTGGGCGTGCAGCGGCTCGGAGTCCCATTCGTTCGCGGACTCGTACCGGCCCAGCCTGGTCAGCAGCATCACCCTGGTCGCCCCCGCCACCACGATCGCGGAGTCGCTGGTGCTGACCGAGGCGTTGGGGCCGGTGGCCACGACCCGGGTGACTCCCTCGAAGCCGAAGGCACCCTGCCCGGATGGATAGGTTCCCCGCAGGTTCAGATAGCCGGAGCCGCCCGCGAGGGTGGCTCGGGTGGTGAAACTCAGGCTGGTCGGCAGCCCGTCAAGCGCCGTGTTGACGCTCAGCGTGGTGTCGACCGTGCGGCCGGTGGCGGGGATCAGCTCGTGGACGAGCACGTTGTCGGCACGGGAGGCGAACGCGCGGCGGGACCAGGCGCCGTACTGATCGGTCCAGGTGTGGGTGACCTCTCCAGTGAGGAAGTCGGTGATCCGGGCGTAGTCGTCGACGGTGGTCATGCCCGGTGTGCTCAGCCACAGTTCGTAGCCGGGGTGGTAGGTCTGCGTCCAGCGCAGCGACCAGCCGGCGGCGAAGTCACCGTTCGCGCCCGCGTAGTCTCCGCCGAGCGCCTTGTCCCGCACGGACTCCAGCCGATCCGAGATCACCGGGGGCCTCGTGTCACGGGTGCCGTTGGGCAGCACGAGCCGGTGGTGGTTGAGGATGACCTTCTCGAGCGTCGGATCACCGTAGAGAACAGCCCCGTGCTCGCCGTTGCCGGTGACGAAGCCGTCGGTCCACGCCGATGCGGTCGTGGTGTCGTGGATGCCCCGGTCGGGGAGCGTGACCTGGGGCGGCACCACGGCGGCCGCCCTTCCGGCCAGCGCTCCGGGCAGCCCGACGGATCCAACCGTCAACGCGCCAGCGGTCAGAAACGTCCTGCGGTCGGGGGGTAGGCCGGACGGGACCATGGCTCTGACTCCCATTCGTTGTCGGGTTGGAGAACGTGCTGAGTGACGACGCGGTGGCCGCGTCCGCGGGGCCTGCTCGCGGCGGGGTGAGCCACCATGGATCGGCCGGTCTCAGCTGATCGTGAACGCCTGGTGGTCGCCACCGTCGTACGGGCGTTGCTCGCACGGGGCACCCTCGACGTCGCCGGCCGTGAGGTAGAGGCCGCTGAAGCGGTTGGCGAGGCGGATCCGGCCCTCGCCCGCGTCCTCCACCAGCCACTCGTCGTTGGTGTCGGACCCGGTGGCGTACTCGTACTGGATGACCTTCGCGCCGGCGTCACGGGACGCGCTGTCGATGGCCACGTCCTTGCCGCTGCCCTGGTTGACGAGCCGGGTGTACCCACCGGCGACCGGCCTGAACTCGAACCGCTGGTGCGGGCTGTCGCTGCCCGGCGAGCGGACGATCTTCGCGTCGTTGGCGTCGGAGCCACCCTCGACACCGAGGACATGGTCGCCGCCCGCGACGGTCACCTGGTGATATCCCGTCGCGACGGACGGGACGCTGGTCAGCTTGACCGCGTGACCACCGTCGGCCACCTCCTCGACGCTGAGGGGGTCGCCGGCCGAGATGACCTGGCTGGTGCGGACCAGGCCGTCGGGCCCGTCGGTGGTGATCTCGGCGTGCCAGGTTCCGGTCGCGCCGAGGAAGGCCGTCGGATACGACGTGGTGCCGGCGCCGCCGCGCCGGAACGAGCCGGCGAACCACCGGTCGCCGTTGCGGCGGGCGATGACGGCGCCGGTGAGCGGATCACCCGAGATGTACCGAGTCTCGTCCCAGACGGCCGGGAGCGTGCGCAGCCATCGCTGCCCCTCCGGGCGCGCCTGGTAATCCGGGATCGTGCTGCCGGGCAGCAGGATGCCGCTGTCGAGCACAACGCCGAGGCCGAGTTCCGCGCCGTCGCTGTTCGGGTTGGACATCTGGAAGCTCATCGGCGAATAGTCGGTCGGGCCGATTGCGCCGCGGGTGAACGGGATCGAGGCCACGTGCTCGATGGTGCGGTCCGCTCCGTACTCCTCGCCCCGGATGGCTTCGGAGGTCAGCACGTGCGGCCACGTCCGGTGCACGCCGACCGGCAGGCGAGAGCCGTGCAGGTCGACCATCAGCCGGTGGTCGCGGGCGTCGGCCAGCGCAGCGTCGTACCACTGGTGGAGGGCCTGGGTCTCCGAGCCCATGAAGTCCAACTTCACGCCCACCACGCCCCATTCGGTGATCGTGGTGAACTGGTCCCGGCGTTTGTCGGCGGTATCCAGGTCCAGCCAGTGGTACCAGAGCATGATCCGCACGCCCCGGTCGCCGGCGTAGGCCACGAGTTCGGGAATGATCGAGGGGGCCTCCTTCCAGCCGTCGTCCACCAGCAGGTAGGGCCAGCCCTGTGAGGCGGCGTAGTCGGCCCACTGCTTGAGCTTGTCCAGGTCGCGCTGGGTTTCGTGCTGGCCGTCGAACCAGGGCCAGGCGGAGACGCCAGGCCGGATCCATGACATGTCCGCGACCTGCGACGGCGCGGCCACGTCATCGACCAGCGTGGATTCCACGACGGTCCCGGTGGTGCCGATGGCTGCGACGCGCCACGCGGTCGCGAAGGGCCCGGTTCGCTGGATCTCCGCGTCGGCCAGCGTCACGGTGAACCGGCCGGTGCCCTGGTCGTGAGCGAACCGCCCCCCCGAATAGCCGCCGTCCATGCCGGACTCGGCCAGCAGCACGCTGGCTCCGTCCGCGAGCTGAGCGAACATACTCATGCCGTACTCGCCGGTCGGCACGGAGGACACCGCCGAGGTCACATACAGGTTCTCGTGGTCGCTGGCGAACGGCTCGCAGGTCAGTTGGGCGTCGGCCGGGAGCTCGAACGACGTCGCCTCGCCCAGGACCGTGGCGCCCGACGGCAGTTCGTAGCGCAGCGCCACGCCGTCCGCGGAGGTACGCACGCACACGGTGATCTCCGCGGAGCCCTTGGCGAACACCAGCCGCGTCTCCGTTGCGGTCCGCTCCCGGACGCGGGACTTCCCCGCCGCGACCTCGTAGGTGAATGAACTGGTCTCGTCGCCGCGGCTGACGAACTCCAGCCCGGTGGTGTAGTCGGCCTCCGCGGTCACCAGCCCGATCGGAGCGGGGGCCAGGACCTGCTGGCAGTCCCACGTGGCCTCCAGGGTGAGCGCGCCGTTCGCGTCCAGGACCACGGTGGCGCGCACGCCGTCGCAGCCGGATGACGGGACGCCGGGCTGGACCGATGTCCAACTGCCCGGCGCCGCCGCAGACGCCCGCGCCGTTATGGTCGCCGCCGTGGCGGCGCCGACGGTCGTCGCGGCCATGGCCGTGAGCACGACTCGGCGTGTCGGTCCTTTCATGGCGATTCCTCCCCTGTCTGTCCAGCACTATCGGTGCTGCGGCTCGAACCTGAGATGCGACAGATACTGACGAAGTGGCCTCGGGCAGCAGGGCGCACGGGGTGGGCACGGACAACGCGCTCCGCCAGGGCACATCAGATGTATTAACGACCCCCCTCCCCTCCTCTGTCCAGAGGGGCCCATGGGATTTCTCCAACACCGCAGGTCACGCCCCTAGAACGCCCGGGCAAGGCCGCAGAGTCACATCAGATGTTTGTGGCTTTGCCGACAAGTGCCGGTCCTGTCGGTGTCCTTGATGGACATGCGCCGTCCGGGAAGCCCGCCCGGATCATACGACCGCGATCACGCCATCGCCGTCTACCGAGCCCACGCCGTCAGCCACCCAGCCGGGGTTCGGCAGGGCGTCGAGCCGCCGTAGGGCTTCGGTGATCTCGCTGGTCCAGGGCCAGTGGGCCGCGAGACGGAGGATGTGGCGTCGTCCGGTGGTGACCAGGTGGGCGGCGGTGTGGCACAGCCGCAGTCGCAGGCGTCGAGGTTCCAACAGCTGGGCCTGCCCTGTGAGGGCGAGCGTCGGCATCCAGGCCAGCAGGTCCAGGGCGATCTGGATGATCTCCAGCCAGATCTGGTTCTGCGTCGCGTCGTGCAACGGGAGGTTGCGCAGGCCGGTGGCGCGGGCGGCGCGGATGCGGTCCTCGGCGCGGGCCCGCTGACGGTGGCGCAGTTCCAACACGGCGGGCCTTGCAGCATGGCGCCAATGCCGCCGATATCGCCCTATCCAGACCGGTCTTGCGTACCGTCTCGACCAGCGACACGGCACCGGCCTGCGTCACCACGCCCCGACCGTCGTCCTCGACACGCACACGCGGGTATGACCCGATACGCTTCTTCATCTGGGAAGTGCCTCCGACAAGGGCGGGAACAAGGACCTCAGCAATCCTCATTCCCGCAGGTCAGAGGAAACTTTCTCCTGACTCGATCACCTATCGGACAGCCTGCTTCATGAAAGCGCGAGGTGAGGCGGCTGCGTGGGCGCCGCCGCGTCTCATGGCCCCGGAGGCGGTGCCGTACCCCGAAAATCGGGATAACTGGGCTGCCGGGCGCGCCCGATCAGGCTCCGCGGTCTTGACGGCGAGTGCCACCTGAGGCAGGTTATGTTTCGACGCATCGGCCGAAACTCTCCTTCTGTACGGCACTCATGAGGAAGTACGAGACGGTCGGCCGACGGTCGGATCCGCACCGCTCAGTTCTTCGCCAAGGCGCGATTGCTGCCTTGCCCCCACGCGAGGAGATTGATCTTCCATGTCCTGCCTCTATGCGGAGCCCCGTCTTCGCGGTGGTCACCGGTTTGATCGCCGACGTGGTCCCGGCCGGTGGCCGGCACCACAGGTCCGCGCTCCGTACCGTCGCCCTGAGAGCGCGGGTGGCTGAGCACCGGCGCTGATCCGGTACGACGGTGGCAGCGGGGGATCCGCATCCGCGGCGTCCCGCGCGGGCCCCGGTCCCGATCAGAGCGCAGGGCTCGCGGAGGACGTGGGATCCCCGTGCGGCGGGCTTGCACCGCGACGATCAACGTCTGACACAGGTCGGTGCGTTTCGCGGCGGCCCGAAGACACCGGGCGCCACCGGTCTTTCAGAAGGTCTCGCGCGGCCGACCGAAACCGTTTGCTCAGGAATCAGTCAGGGATGAGGAGTCCCCCCATGCGAATAGGACGAATCAGCCGCGGGCATCTGTCCGCGATGCTCACCGCCGTGGTCGCGACCCTGGTCGCGGTGGCGGCGTTGCTCGTCGGCAACCCGGCTCAGGCGGGCACCAGCGACACCGCGCAGTGTGCTCTTCCATCGACGTACAACTGGTCCTCGACGGATGCGCTGGCGCAGCCAGCCAACGGGTGGGTCTCACTGAAGGACTTCACCAACGTCGTCTACAACGGCGAGCACCTGGTCTACGGCTCGATCGTCAACGGGTCCGGGTACAGCTCGATGGGCTTCGCTCCCTTCACGGACTGGTCGGAGATGCCCTCGGCCACCCAGACCCAGATGAACGTGGGGACGGTGGCGCCCACGCTGTTCTACTTCGCGCCCAAGGACATCTGGGTGATGGCGTCCCAGTGGGGTCAGTGGCCCTTCTTCTACAGCACCTCCACCGACCCCACCGACCCCACCAGTTGGTCCCAGCCCCAGGAACTGTTCACCGGCAGCATCCCCGACTCCGGCACCGGCCCGATCGACCAGACCCTGATCGCTGACGACGAGAACATGTACCTGTTCTTCGCCGGCGACAACGGCAGCATCTACCGGGCCAGCATGCCGATCGGGAACTTCCCCAGCAGCTTCGGCTCCTCCTACGACACCATCATGACCGACACCAGGGAAAACCTGTTCGAGGGGGTACAGGTCTACAAGGTCGAGGGCCAGGACCAGTACCTCATGATCGTCGAGGCGATGGGCGCCAACGGGCGCTACTTCCGCTCCTTCACCGCCTCCAGCCTCGACGGTGAGTGGGCCCCGCAGGCGGCCAGCGAGAGCAACCCCTTCGCGGGCAAGGCCAACAGCGGAGCCACCTGGACCAACGACATCAGCCACGGTGACCTGGTCCGCCACAACCCCGACCAGACCATGACCATCGACCCCTGCAACCTGCAGCTCCTCTACCAGGGCCTGCCCACCGGCACACCGCCGGGCACCCCCTACAACGACCTGCCGTGGCGGCCGGGCCTGCTCACCCTGCAGTAATGACCAGCCCGATCCACCGTGATCGCGATGTGGGGCGGTCCGCCGACGCGTAGACGAGCGGTCTACGGCGTGGGCAACCTCACCTGCTGACCGACACTCACCGCCTTGAGGAACCCCAGCCGCGCGTCGGCCGGGGTTCCTCTCATCAGGAGGCGTTGTCGGTAGCCACCATCTCCGGCTTCACCCCGCCGTCCAGGTTCAACGACGCGTCCAGGATGTGCAGGGAGTCGCGCGGCGTGCCCGGGACGACCATCTGCCCGATGCCCGCGACCTGGTCGTTGACGGCATTCAGCCAGGTGATGCCCCGCTTGAACCCGAAGTACTTCGGGGAGGCGCGGAGCTGATGGTCCGTACCGGGACGACGAACCGCAGCCCGTCGACCGAGGCCATCCTCGGCAGCCTCCCGGTCGGCCGCCGCGTCGCAGGTGACCCCCACTGCCGCCCCCCGCGCCGTCGTTGGCGTCCCGATAGATGCGCGTGGTGTCCAGGCGCACCCAAGTCCTCGTGCGCAGAGGGGTCAGCTCCTGATCACGCGGTGCTCAGGCCGCCGCGTTGAAGGCGGAGTGCCGAACGCTCCCCCGCCGGGCAGCCGAAGCGGGAGTGCGGCGACCGCGGGAGGCCGCGCTGCGCTTGCGCCGCTCGGTTGCCGGCGCGGTGATGGTGACGGGGACGCCGGAGGGGGGCTGGGCGCCGGTGATCCTGTTGAGGGCTTCCTCGCCGGGGCGGAGCTGGGTGGTCTGGGGGACGATGCCGGCGGCGGCCATGAGGCGGGTCATGTCGCGGCGCTGGTTGGGGGTGACCAGGGTGACGACGCTGCCGGACTTGCCAGCGCGGGCCGTACGCCCGCCGCGGTGGAGGTAGTCCTTGTGGTCGGTCGGGGGGTCCACGTTGACGACGAGGTCGAGGTTGTCGATGTGGATGCCGCGGGCCGCGACGTTCGTGGCGACCAGGACGGTGACGTGCCCGGTCTTGAACTGGGCGAGGGTGCGGGTGCGCTGCGGCTGTGACTTTCCGCCGTGCAGGGCAGCGGCCCGGGCTCCGCTGTTGCGGAGGTCCTGGGTAAGGCGGTCCACGGCGTGTTTGGTGTCCAGGAACATGATCACCCGGCCCTCGCGCGCCGCGATCTCCGTCGTCATCCGGTGCTTGTCGGCGTTCTGTACGCGCAGGACGTGGTGTTCCATCGTGGTGACCGCACCCTGGGAGGGGTCCACGGAGTGGACGACGGGGTCGGTGAGGTAGCGGCGGACCAGGCGGTCGACGTTGCGGTCCAGGGTCGCGGAGAACAGCATGCGCTGGCCCTCGGGGCGTACCTGGTCCAGGAGAGCGGTGACCTGGGGCATGAAGCCCATGTCGGCCATCTGGTCGGCCTCGTCGAGAACGGTGATCGCGACCTGGTTGAGCCGGCAGTCACCACGGTCGATGAGGTCCTTGAGGCGTCCGGGGGTGGCCACAACGACTTCGACGCCACCACGCAGCGCACCCGCCTGCTTGCCGATCGGCATCCCGCCGACGACGGTGGCCAGGCGCAGCTTCACGGCGCGGGCGTAAGGGGTGAGGGCAGCGGTGACCTGCTGGGCGAGTTCCCGGGTGGGGACCAGAATCAGGGCCAGCGGTTGACGGGCCTCGGCGCGCTGCCCGGCGGTGCGGGCCAGCAGGGCCAGACCGAAAGCGAGGGTCTTGCCGGAGCCGGTCCGGCCTCGGCCCAGGACGTCACGGCTCGCCAAGGAGTTCGGCAGCGTCGCGCCCTGGATCGGGAACGGTACGGACACGCCCTGCGCGGTGAGCGCGGCCAGGAGTTGCCGGGGCATGTCGAGGTCCGCGAACGTCTTGACGGCGGGTAGCGCCGGGGTGAGGGTCTTCGGCAGGGCGAACTCTCCCTGCACAGCGGCGGGCCGGCGACTGTAGCCGCCTGAGCGGCGCGGGGCGGACGAACCGGAGCGACTGCCCCTAACCGGACCGGCAGTGGAGCCGGAAGCGGAGCCGCCAGTGGGGCGGCGGGTGCGTGAGGAGGGGACGTTCGTACGTGTGGGGTTCATTCAGAACCTTCCTTGATACGGCACGTATCAAGGAATTCCCGCAGCGGAAGAGCAGTGCGGGGAATCACAAGAACGGGCCGAGTGAAATGCGAAGGCGAACCCGGCCCACAGGGAACTGGTGTCGACGCGGACGCTGAAACGGGATGACGTCGAGCGCACGTCTAATCCAGGAAATCGGCGGGGTGCAGGTCCGAAGCGGGCTGCGTCCCGAGAGGGGGCCGTGGGTAGCGGTCATACTGCAAGTAAAAGAATTGCGGGAAATGCGTGCAGCTGGGGCCCGCACCCGAGGGATGCGGGCCCCAGCTACGAAGTGCGCGTCAGCGTCAGGCGGGAACGATGTTCTCGGCCGTCGGGCCCTTTTGACCCTGCGCGATGTCGAAGGTGACCTTCTGGCCTTCGAGCAGCTCACGGAAGCCCTGGGCGGCGATGTTCGAGTAGTGGGCGAACACGTCAGCGCCGCCACCGTCTTGCTCGATGAAGCCGAAACCCTTTTCCGCGTTGAACCACTTCACGGTGCCAGATGCCATGTCAAATCTCCTTTGGGGCAGTCCACCAGCATCCGCACTGCGCGGACACCGTGTCGCCGCGATGATGCCCCGCCCGGAAAATGACCCGGGAATACAAGGCGCTCTCGTATGGCACGGAGCCGACTGGAGGCGCTTCAAGTTTGGGAACCACGACTGCAACTGAGATCGACACTAGCATGCTGCATCCGCCTGCCTACGCCCGAATCAACTGCATGCTGTTCGTCGCGGTAATACTCTTCCCGCGCCGCGTGTTAAATTCTGACCTCGCGGTCATAGATACTGGCCTGCCGGGAGCGCAGAGTCACCGGCAGGCGCCTCACGCACCGGGAGAGGTAGTGGGAGGCCACTCCACTGCGGGGCAGTGCACCTGGCCGACGCCGCCCATCGTCCCGTACGCCGGGCTTGTCGCAGATCAGGGCCGCGCAGCTGTTTGCCGCGTGGCCCTGATCACATCCTCCGCAGATCCCACACCGCCCGCGCAGAGCCCCGGTGCCGGCCGCACGGGGCGGGCCGCGCGAGGCAGCGGTGCGTTTCGAGCGCGGTGCCGCGGTGCCACGAGCACGGGTGGGGAAGATCAGGCCGGGCTGATGTTCTTCGCCTGGGCCCTTCTGGCCCTGGGTGACATCGAACGTCACGGTCTGGCCCTCCCAGAGCTCACGGAAGCCCGAGGAGTTGATCGCCGAGTAGTGGGCGAAGACGTCTCACACTGACCTACGACGTCAGCAAGCACGAGGTCCTGGTCGAGATGCGTCTCGGCCAGGACCGTGGGCTAGCTACTGTAGCTGTTGGTGTCCGGAGGGCGACCGTAACCAATGCCCCACGCATCCGACCACTGACGACGGTGCTGCCCCTACCCACCGGTGGCTGACCACCAGGACGGTCCCTGTTGCGGGACCAGCAGCGGTCTTCTTCGTGAAGGAGAGCGATCGATGAGCGAGGTGTAGGCGTTCATCGAGGCGGAGAAGACCAACTTCGGCGTTGCTCTCCTGTGCCGGCTGCTGCTCCTCGATCTGCGCCTGGCGGTCCGGCGAGCAAGGGCACACCTCACAGCGTAAGAGGCGACGAGTGTCCAAGATCACGGGGAAGCTTCAGATGGCGGCCTTCTCCAGGAAGCTGTGCGCTTGGGTCGGAGACCCCGCCGCTCGTGAGCGGGCGGATTCCCTCCTCGCGTCAGCCGATCGGCGCGTACAGCAGGCCGAGCTTGTCGATCTCGTCGCCGGCCCGGCCCGTGAAGCCGATGATCTGCCAGCCGGCGGGCGCTGTGAAGGTCGCGGCATCCGGCGTGGGTGTGCCGGTTGTCAGTGTGCGTCCGGTGTCCGTGGTGAAGGATGCCGAGAACAGGCGCGTCCGGCCGTTGTGCTGACCCTGGGTGAGGGTCACGGAGGTGAGGTGCTCGCCGGGCGCGAGGGTGAGGGACGTCGCGGTGCCGCCGGTGCCGCCGTGGCTGAGGGCCGTACCGTCGTCGTGGGTGAGGGCGACCCCGTCCAGGCGCGCGCCGCCGCGGAGCGTGAGGATGCGGGGCGAGACGGCGGCCGGCAGGTCGTCGGCGTCGTTGAACGCGGCGCCGTGCGGGCCGCCGAAGAAGTCGCTGGCGCGCAGCCCGTCCGCCAGGGTCCAGGAGAAGCCGACGGTGTGCGGGAAGTGGTCGGACAGGTGCTCGCGGTCCTCGCGCAGGAACTCCTCCCAGTCGTTGTGGTAGCGGGTGGCGCCAAGGTCCAGCAGCGGGCCGTCGCGGTAGAGGATCTTGTCGACGACCTCGCATGCGTCGGTCGGTGCCTGCTCGTCGCAGACCAGCGCCTCGCTGCCCTGGGCCGGGGGCTCGCCGCCGCGGACGAGTTCCACCCAGGGGTCGGTGAGGCCGTTCTTCTCGGTGAGGGTGCGGATGTTGTCGCCCTCGCGCGTGTAGCGGGTGTTGGTGTCGCCCATGACGATCACCGCGTTGCCGGCCGAGGTGGTCTGGATGAAGTCCGAGAGCTGCTCGATGTTGGCGCGGCGCGCGGCCAGCGCGGCGTCCGTGACGTCGGCGTTGGTGTGCACGTTGTAGAGGTCGAGGAAGACGCCCTCGGCGAGGCGGACCCGGGCCAGCGTGAAGCCCTTGGGAGTCAGGCAGTCGGTGCCGGTGCAGTCGTTCCAGCGGATGCGCTGGACGTCCTCGAAGGGGTGGTCGGAGAGGGTGTTCAGGCCGTCGCCGATGCCCGCCCCGCCGCTGGTCGCGGTGCGGTGGGGGTGGGTGTCGTTCTCGTACAGCGCGGCGTGGTAGTTGAAGTCCTCCTGGACGTTGACGATGTCGTACGCGCCCAGGCGCTGCCCGATGAGCGGGGTGTTGGTCTCCGGATCGCTGTCGCCCAGGCCGAGGGGGAGCCCGGCGATGTTGTACGTGAGCACGGTGAACGTGCCACTGTCCGCACCCACGGCGGGCGTGGTGGTGGTTGGGGGTGTCGCGGCGGCTGTGGCCGTGAGTCCGGCCAGCGTCATCAGAGCCGCGGCGGTGGCGCCGTACCGGCCGATGGTTTCGCGCAGCATGGGGCCTCCTGGTGGGGGACGTGCCCAGCATCTTCGTTCATGGACATGCCAATCAGCAGGCTCCCAGCGCACGACCGTGGCGCGGCCCGCGCCCATTCATCACCCCAGGGCCACACGGCGTTCACACCGATCCAGGAGCGTGTGCCCGCCACCTACGTGCCCCACGGGAGCGACGATGAGCGGACACCACCATCCCGACCACCCTCACCACGGCCACGGCGACACGGACCTGCCGCCCGCGCTTGACGACTCGGTGCCCGACGAGGCCCTCTCCCCGCAGGAGCTCTCCCGCCGCTCGATCGTCCGCCGCGCCGGGCTGCTCGGCGCCGGCCTGGCCGCGGGCAGCGTGCTCGCGGCAGACGCCCAGGCCGCCCCCGCCCGGCACGCGGAGCGCCAGACGAGCGGCCGCGGCGGCCTCCTGTGGCTGGCCGGGGACCACCACATCCACACGCAGTACAGCAACGACGGCAAGTACCGCGTGATCGACCAGGTCCGGCAGGGCGCCCGGCATGGCCTGGACTGGATGGTCATCACCGACCACGGCAACGTCACCCACACCAGGATCGGCGTGGAGCGAGTCAACCCGGACATCCGCGCGGCCCGCCGGGAGATCAGGGACGCCCTGGTCTTCCAGGGCCTGGAGTGGAACATCCCGGCCGCCGAACACGGCACCGTCTTCGTCCACCCAGGCAGGGACGAGGTCGCCGTCCTGAAGGAGTTCGAGACCGGCTACGACGGGTCGGTCACCGGCGCCACGGATTCCACCCCCGCGAACGAGGCCCTCGCCATCGCGGGCCTCGACTTCCTCGCGCGGGCCCGGCGGCGCGGACGGGTCGAGGACGCCCTGATGCTCGCCAACCACCCCGCCCGCAAGGGCATTGACTCCCCCCACGAGATCCGCGGCTGGCGCGACGCCCAGCCAGAGATCGCGGTCGGCATGGAGGGCGCGCCCGGCCACCAGGCGGCCGGCCTGCCCTCGTCCATCGGCATGGGCCGGGCCCGCGGCCTGTACGACAACGCGCCGGGCGCCGCCGCCTTCCCCGGCTACCCGGCGGAGTCGTACCGCACCTGGGGCGGCTTCGACTGGATGACGGCGACCGTCGGCGGCCTGTGGGACAGCCTGCTGGCCGAGGGTAAGCCGTGGTGGATCACCGCCAACTCCGACTCCCACAACGTCTACACCGACACCGCCGCCCGGCCCGCCGACAGCGACTACAACGCCAACGGCACCACCGGCGACCCGGTGTACTCCGGCACCATCGATCTCACCGAGGGCGACTACTGGCCCGGCCAGTACAGCCGCACCCACGTCGGAGCGAGGTCCTTCTCCTACGCGGCCGTGATGGCGGGCCTGCGCGCCGGGCGCGTCTGGGTCGACCACGGCGGCCTCGTCAAGGGACTCGACGTCACACTGCACGGGGAGGGGAAGCAGACCACCCTCGGCGGGATGCTCCACGTCAGGCGCGGCACCGAGGTGACCCTCACGATCGGGATCGCGCTCGCCGACCGTCCCAACTGGGCGCAGTTCCTCCCGAAGCTGGCCCGGGTGGACGTCATCCAGGGCGACGTGACCGGCGAGGCCGCCGAACGCGACGCCTTCACCGCGCCCGCCACCCGGGTCGTCACCTCCTTCGACACCAGCGGCCGCTCGGGCACCATCCACCTGAGCTACCGGCTCGGCCCGATCGACCGGCCGGTGTACGTCCGGCTGCGCGGCACGGACGGCAACCGTGTCGCCACCGGCCTGATGGGCGCCGACGTCGACCCGCACGGCCCGGCCGTGGACGTCGTCGGCGACGCCGACCCCTGGCAGGACCTGTGGTTCTACACCAACCCCATCTGGGTGCTGTCGTCGTGACCGGGTGGCCCGTCGTCGGCGTCGACACCGGCTGCGTGGAACTCCACGAGGCCGACCACCTCGTACGGCACCTGGCCGCCGAGATCGGTTTCCCCGGGGACACGGTGGCGTGCACCCACGCCGTACGCGCCGGCGACCGGCCCCACCTGGCGGTGTCCTTCACCCTGCCGGATCCGGCGGCGGCCGCGGCGGTGTGGCGGCGGCTGCGTGCGAGCTCCTACGGGCTCTCCCACGGCGACCTCCGCTCGGGACCCGACCCCCTGGCGGACGGCGCGGCCCACGCAGCGGCCGACCCGTCCGGACGCGCCGTCCTCTTCCCGGGCGCGCACGCCCTCACCGGCACCCTCACGGTCGGCAGGCTGCTCGCCCTCTCCGCCGTCGATGCCGTGACCGTCCTCGGCGAGCCCGGGGCGCCCGAGGCGGACACGCCCTTCGACACCCGGAACCACGTCCGCCCCGAACGCCGCGACGGCCGCCTGCTGCTGCGCGCGGTCTGGTCCGCCGGCGGCGTACTCGCCCCCTTCGAGGTCCCGAACCCGACCCCATGCTGCGCGGACCACTGACCGGGGCGGTGACGGCCCGCTTGCGATCGCGGAGGGCCGGGCACACGGCAGGCCGCGGCGGCTTTGCGCAGGGCGTCCCGCTCGGTGGCCAGCGTGGCGAACGAGGGGTTGTGCGCCGCGTGTGCCTGGAACAACTCGTTGACCTCCCCCGCCCTGTTGACGTTGCCGTGCGCTCCGCCGTGTCTCATGGCCCCCGGTCGCGGTGCCGTACCACCGCGAAAACAAGGACAATTGGGCTGCCGGCGCGCCCGATCAGGCTCCGCCGTCTTGACGGCGAGAGTCACCTGATGCAGTTTTATGTTGCTCATGTATGTCGAGATACTTTCCGTCATGTACGGCATTCATGAGACGTACGAGGACTGGCCAGCCGTCGGTCGGTTCCAGCACCGCCCAGTTCTTCCCCCAAGGCGCGATCGCTGTCTTGCCCCTCCCCGCGAGGAGATTGATCTTCCATGTCCGGGCTCTCTGCGGAGCTCTCTCTCCGCCCGCTCTCGCGGTGGTCACCGATGTACTCACCGACGAAGTCCTGGCCGATGGCCGGCATCACAGGTCCGCGCAGTCCGCACCGTCAGCGCCTGAAAGCGCGGGTGACTGAGCACCGGCGCTGATCTGGTACGACGGTGGCAGCCGGCGTGACACAGGAAGAACCGTCTGTGCCTCGCAACGACTGCGATCCGCATTCGCGGCGTCCCGCGGGCCCCGGTCTCGATCAGAGCGAAGGGCTCGCGGAGGCAGGCGGGGTTCTGTGCGGCGGGCTTGCACCGCGACGATCAACGTTCGATACAGGTCGGTGCGTTTCGCGGCGGCCCGACGTCACCGGGCGCCACCGTCTTTCAGGAGATCAGAAGAGCCCGCAGGGACCGGGAAGACACAAGGGGTCACTCCGGTGCCCACGAACCACTGCGCACCGCACCACATCGACAGTCCGGACAGCCCTTGGCAGGGCGGGGCCGACCGGAACCGTTTACTCAGGGATCAGTCAGGGATCAGGAGGTTCCCATGCGAAGACAAAGAAGTATCAGCCACGGGCATCTGTCCGCGGTGCTCACCGCCGCAGTTGCGGCCCTGGCCGCATTAGCGGCGATGCTCGTGGTCAACCCGGCTCAGGCAGCCACCACCGGCGCCGTGCGCGGCGTTGGTTCCGGCCGGTGTCTCGATGTGCCGAACGCCAGCCAGACCGAGGGCACGAACCTGCAGATCTGGGACTGCCACGGCGGGACCAACCAGCAGTGGACTCTGACGGACACCAACCAGTTGACCGTGTACGGCAACAGGTGCCTGGACGTGCCGAACCACGCCACCACGGCCGGGACCAAGCCGGTGATCTGGGCCTGCAACGGCGGTACGAACCAGCAGTGGCGGGTGAACTCCGACGGCACGATCGTCGGCGTGGAGTCCGGGCTGTGCCTGGACCTGTCGGGCGGCGCCACGGCCAACGGCACGGCGGTGCAGCTCTCGGCGTGCAACGGCGCCAACAGCCAGAAGTGGACCGGCCTGTCCACGCCGGGCGGCACGTGTTCACTGCCCTCGACGTACCGCTGGACGTCGACGGGTGCACTGGCGCAGCCGGCCAACGGGTGGACCTCGCTGAAGGACTTCACCAACGTCGTCTACAACGGCCAGCACCTGGTCTACGGCTCGAACGTGTCGGGGGGAACCTCCTACGGCTCGATGGCCTTCGCCCCCTTCACGAACTGGTCGGACATGGCCTCGGCCACCCAGACCAAGATGAACCTGGGGACGGTGGCGCCCACGCTGTTCTACTTCGCGCCCAAGAACATCTGGGTGATGGCGTCCCAGTGGGGTCAGTGGCCCTTCTTCTACAGCACCTCCACCAACCCCACCAACCCCAACAGCTGGTCCGCCCCGCAGCCACTGTTCACCGGCAGCATCCCCGGCTCCGACACCGGCCCGATCGACCAGACCCTGATCGCCGACGGCAACAACATGTACCTGTTCTTCGCCGGCGACAACGGCAGCATCTACCGGGCCAGCATGCCGATCGGGAACTTCCCCAGCAGCTTCGGCTCCTCCTACACCACCATCATGAGCGACACCAAGGCAAACCTGTTCGAGGGGGTACAGGTCTACAAGGTCCAGGACCAGGACCAGTACCTCATGATCGTCGAGGCGATGGGCGCCAACGGGCGCTACTTCCGCTCCTTCACCGCCTCCAGCCTGAACGGCACCTGGACCCCGCAGGCGGCCAGCGAGAACAACCCCTTCGCGGGCAAGGCCAACAGCGGAGCCACCTGGACCAACGACATCAGCCACGGTGACCTGGTCCGCCACAACCCCGACCAGACCATGACCATCGACCCCTGCAACCTGCAGCTCCTCTACCAGGGCCTGCCCACCGGCACACCGCCGGGCACCCCCTACAACGCGCTGCCCTGGCGGCCGGGCCTGCTCACCCTGCAGCGCTGATCCGCCCTGCTGACCGACGCCCACCACCTTGAGGAACCCCAGCCGCGCAGCGGCTGGGGTTCCTCTCTTTCGTGACAGCCCGAGAGGACCCAAGGCCCACCCGCTTCCCCTTCCTTCCCACCCGCCGCCGGACCGTGGCGATATCCCCGTCCCGCACTGCGGCGAACAGCCTCGTCAGGCGGGTCTGCCGCACGAAACCAGCGACGAATGCGACGAGGAGGACGACAAGGGTGATGACAAGCCCCGGCACGCTGCGCCCCTTCCCCTTCTGGCCGTTCGGGGCACACGCTAGGCCCCCCGCACCCGGGAGGGTTCCCGGCGAGCGTCAGAGGCGCTGGCTTCGCTCGCGTACCGCCCCGGAGTCACCCCCAGTACCCGGCGGAAGTGGCGCGTCAGGTGCGACTGGTCGTAGAAGCCTGCCAGCGCGGCGGCCTCCGGACTTCCTCGCCGGGATCGGACGTCATCATCGGCACCGAGGGCCAGGATCTGATCACCCACTGAAGCGGCGTGGGCACCTGGGTCCCCACGCCGCCTTGCAGGTTGCCGCCTAGGCGGAGGTTCCGGTCACGGTCGTGCCGGTCTTGGTGATCGTGTAGTCAACCGTGCCGCCGCCCCAGAAGTGGAAGGTGAGGGTGACGGGCTCGTCGTCCCTGACCGCGTTGAAGAACTCAGGGGTGAGGCTGATCGCGCCCGCATTGTAGTCGGGACGGAAGGCCACCCAGAACTCCTTGAACTCGGTCCATTCGTGGGGCCCGGCCGTGGTGCCGTCGGCGTACTTGGCCTCCATTGTGGAAAGCTCGTCGCCGTTGAACTCGGTCGGGATCGCGAACGCGTCCGTGGTCCCGGTGAGGTCGGAGATCTGCGGCGTGTCGTAGGTGATGATGTGGATCTGCCACGGCACACCGTCCGAGAAGCGGGCCTCGATCGTGCTGTTCACGCCGTACTCGCGGTCGCCGGAGAGGCGGGTGAGCGCGGCGGCGGTGAGGGTGAGCGTGTCGCCCTCGACGGTGTAGTCGTCGCCCTCGACCAACTCCGTGTCCCCGTGCCACAGGCCCTCGAACTCGAGGCCGTTGCGGTTGAGGGTGAGCGACTCGTCTGTGATGGTCCCGGCCTTCTCGAGGTAGATCGAGTCGAACGAGGCGGTGCCCGAACGCGAGGTCAAGCCCGAATACAAGTACGAGTGCAGGTGCGGGTTGCGCCATTCGAGCGTGTTGCGGTTGAGGTACGAGCCGGCGTCCCACAGCATCAGGGTCACGTGCTGGTCCCGGGCCTGGTACATGATGCCTTCGAAGAGCTTCAGGAGCTCGCCGTACTGCTGGGACTGGGGGACGCCAGGGCGCGTGTAGTCGTAGCCGAGGACGCCCCACTCCCCGACGATGACCGGGATGTCGTTGTCGACGAAGGTGTCGTTCACGCGCTGGAAGGTGTTCTCGAGGTCCTGCTGGGTCGCCTCGTCGTAGGTGGTGACCCCGGCGACGTTGACGCTGAAGGGCCAGAACCCGTAGAAGTGGACGGTCGCGGCGATCATCGGGTCGTCAAGCGAGTCGATGGTGGCCTTGAGCGCGTCCAGGTGCGGCTGCTCGGAGTTGGTGACCCACGTCGGCAGCACCAGGAGCCGGTCCTCGTTGTTCCCGCCGGTGGCGCGGACGGCCTCGTGGAAGGCGACGTTGAGCGTGGCGGTGTGGGCGTCCTTGTTGGCCTCGTCAGTGGGGAACTGCGGTTCGTTGATGCTCTCGAAGGACAGCTCGGACGGGTAGTCCTTGAACCGCTCGGCGATCTGGGTCCACATCGCGTTGAACTTCGCCAACACGTTCTCGCGGTCGTTCGGCAGCTGCTTGGTCCACATCTGGTCGTGCATGTTGACCAGCACTTGGAGGTCGTTCGCGATCGCCCAGTCGACGACCTGCGCGACGCGCTCCATGCGCTCGGGGGCGATCGTGTAGTCCGGTCCCGGGCCGGTGTGCTCGTCCCAGGCCACCGGAAGGCGGATCGAGTTGTAGCCGTTGGCCTTGATGGTCTGGAGGAGTTCCTCGGTGATCAGCGGGTTGCCCCAGGCGGTCTCACCGCCCAGCGCGTCCAGGGTGTTGCCGACGTTCCAGCCCGGCTGCATAGCCGCGACCATCTCCTGAGCGGTGGACGCCTGTCGCGGCTTCCGATCCGTTTCGGCGTCGGCGTTCGAAGCCAGGGCGGTCATAGGTATGGCTACCAAGCCGAGGAGGACCGCCACCAGGGCGATCAGGAGTTTGTGCTTTCGATGCTTCACAAGGCGTCCCTGTTCTGTGGGGGTTGAGGCGGCTCGCGCCCGGTCGACGGAGGCGATGGGGGAATGGGCGAACGATCCGGTCAGGGAAAGCGGCTCATCGCCGCTGTCCGTGGTAGCTCCGGGCCGGGTGGGTCAGGGGCTGTCCGGCCCCGAGCGCCGCCTGTGGGGGGTGTCACGTGGCGTCGATGCGTGAGACGTATGACGAGTGATCGAAGCGCTTCGATGCCTGGCTGAGGTTAGGAGCCGTCAGTGGAGCGCACAAGCCTTGCGGCAGAAGTTCGAGGGGAAATGACAACGTTGCCGACGGGTTCCAGCCGGAACCACAAGCCGTTGTCACGCGATCTCTTGACAGGATCAGGACCCTGGCTGAGTATCGAAGCGCTTCGATGATGAGAGTGGATCCTCCGCTACTGCGGGGAACACCCCACCGCTCCGCACCTTCGGCTCTCGGTCCCCCCACGCGTGAGGAAGCTGATCTCGTATGTCCTGGCTCCAACACCCCCACAGCCGCCGGAGAGTCATGGCGGCCACCGCCGGCCTGGTCGCGGGCGCCACGCTGCCGGCGATGGGCGCGATGCGCGCGGCGGCGGGCACGACGGCCCAGCAGGAGCAGTTCACCAACCCGGTGATCTGGCAGGACTTCGCCGACCTCGAGGTCATCCGCGTCGGCGACACGTACTACTACACCGGCTCGACCATGCACTTCTCGCCGGGCGCGCCCGTCCTACGCTCCTACGACCTGGTCAACTGGGAGTTCATCGGCCACTCGGTGCCGGTCCTCGACTTCGGCGACGCCTACGACCTCAACGGCGGACGGGCCTACGTCCAGGGCATCTACGCGTCCTCGATGCGCCACCGCCCCAGCGACGAGACCTTCTACTGGGTGGGCCAGATCGGCCGCCCAGCGGTCGTACGTATACAGCGCCACCGACGCGGCGGGCCCCTGGACCCGGCACGCCGAGATCGGCAGCGTTTACTACGACGCGGGGCTGCTCTTCGACGACGACGACACCCCGTACGTGGCGTACGGCGCCAACGAGATCCACGTCGCGCAACTCGCCCCGGACATGCTCACCGAGATCAGGAACGAGCACGTGCTCACCAAGCCCGACGACATGCACTATATGGAAGGCGCCCGCTTCTACAAGATCAACGGGAACTACTACATCTTCGTCACCCGCCCGCCCAACGGCCAGTACATCTGGAAGTCCACCTCAGGCCCCTTCGGCCCGTACGAGATGCGGGAGGTGCTGTTGGACCTGCCCGGCCCGATCCCCGGCGGCGGCGTGCCGCACCAGGGCTCGCTGGTCGACACCCCGAACGGCGACTGGTACTACATGGGCTTCATCGACGCCTATCCCGGCGGCCGCGTCCCCGCCCTGGCCCCGGTCACCTGGAACGCCGAGGGCTGGCCCGAACTCCACACCGTCGACGGCGCGTGGGGCGAGACATACCCCTACCCGGTCACCCCGCACCCGCTCCCGCCGATGACCGGCGCCGACACCTTCGAGGGGACAGCGCTGGCACCGTACTGGGAGTGGAACCACAACCCCGACACCGCCGCGTTCACCGTGGACAACGGGCTCACCCTCAGGACCGCCACCATCACCGACGACCTCTACAACGCCCGTAACACCCTCACCCGCCGCATCCAAGGCCCCACCTCCACCGCGACCGTCGTCCTCGACTGCTCCGGGATGGCGGACGGCGACCGAGCCGGGCTGGCGATGCTGCGGGACACCTCCGCCTGGATCGGCGTCACACGGCAGGACGGCGTCAGCAGGCTGGTGATGTTCGACGGCCTGACCATGAACGCCGACTGGACGACCAGCGGCACCGGCACCGAGCAGGCCGGCGCCGACCTCCCCGGCAGCCACGTCTGGCTGCGCGCCGCCGCCGACATCAACCCGGGGCCGGGCCGCCAGACGACGTTCTCCTACAGCACCGACGGCACCACCTTCACCCCGCTCGGCCCGGCCTTCACCATGAACGAGACGCCGAACTTCTTCATGGGCTACCGCTTCGCCGTCTTCAACCACGCCACCCAAGCCCTCGGCGGCGAAGTACTGGTGGAACGCTTCGAGGCGAGCACGCCCTGACCACCCGAAGCAGTCCGGCCCACAGCCGAACGGCGCAGTGCGCACAATGCGACCGAGTCGCGACAGGCGACCAGAACGACGCCGGCGCTCGGTGGAAGCGAATCTGAAAGGCCTCCGCATAATGACACGACCTCCGTTCCGCCTCCTGTGGGGCCACACCGCGCTGACGCTCGAGCTGTCCGCCGACGCCGATGCGCCGGTGTGCCTGACCCGACTCGAACCGACGGACGTACGCCGGGCCGACGCCGGCGACGGGGCGGGCACACGCCGATCCGGTCAGCCACTGGCGGAGGTACAGATCGCGGGCGAGGGGCAGCCCTGGTCCGGGCCCCGGCAGGTGGGGACCACGGTCGGGCACCGGCTGCGCTACGCCACCCATCGCGTCGAGACAGCGGACGGCTGGGTGGAGCTCGAACTCGAGCAGGTGGACGACAAGGCCGGACTCCAGGTCCGGACACTGATCCGATCCCCGGAGGGCGTCCCGGCCATCCAAGTGCGTACCAGCGTTCGGGCGGTCGGTGCCGAGCCCGTGACCTTGTATGCGGTCAGTTCGCTGGCGACCGGCGCGTTCCGGCCCGGCGCCGGCGCGGACGGCATCGACGTGTACTGGGCGAAGAACAACTGGCAGGCCGAAAACCGGTGGCAGCGGCAGCCGCTGCGGAAGCGCCAGTTGCCGGATGCCGACCTCTCCACCCGCGGGCAGACACCGCGCGGCGCGCTGGTGATGGCCAGCCACGGTTCGTGGTCGTCGGGCGAGTACCTGCCCATGGGCGCACTCGTCGACGCGGACAGCGGGCGGGCGTGGGCGTTCCAGGTGGAGCACAACGGGGCGTGGCGGTGGGAGGCGGGCGAGCGCCCGGACGGCGTGTACATGGCCGTCCACGGACCTGTCGACGGCGACCACCAGTGGCGCCAGACGCTGGACCCGGGCCAGGAGTTCGCCGGCGTGCCGGTCGGTCTCGCGGTCGGCGACGGCGGCATGGAGTCGGCGATCGCGGCGCTGACCGCGTACCGGCGGGCGATCGTCCGGCCGCATCCCGACCGGGCAGCGCTGCCGGTGGTGTTCAACGACTACATGAACACCCTGCTCGGCGACCCGACCACCGAGCGGCTGCTGCCGCTGATCGACGCCGCCGCGACGGCCGGCGCCGAGTACTTCTGCATCGACGCCGGCTGGTACGACGAGGACGGCGCATGGTGGGACAGCGTGGGCGCCTGGACGCCCTCGCGTACGCGGTTCCCAGGCGGTCTGGGTGAGGTGATCGACCGGATCCGCGCCGCCGGGATGCGGCCGGGACTGTGGCTCGAGCCGGAGGTCGTCGGCGTACGCAGCCCGCTGGCGGACAGCCTCCCGCCCGACGCGTTCTTCCAGCGGGACGGCCGGCGGCAGGTCGAGAACGGCCGATACCACCTGGACCTGCGCCACCCCGCCGCGATCGCGCATCTGGACGCCACGGTCGACCGGCTGGTCAGCGAGTTCGGCATCGACTACTTCAAGCTCGACTACAACGTCAATCCCGGTCCCGGCACCGATGTGAAGGCCGAGGCACCCGGTGCCGGGCTGCTGGCGCACAACCGCGCTCATCTGCGCTGGCTCGAGGGCGTGCTGGACCGGCACCCGGACCTGGTGCTGGAGAACTGCGGCTCCGGTGGCATGCGCATGGACTACGCGATGCTGGCCCGGCTGCAGCTGCAGTCGACCAGCGATCAGGAGAACCCGTTGCGCTATCCGCCGATCGCCGCGGCGGCGCCGATGGCCGTGCTGCCCGAGCAGTCCGCGAGCTGGGCCTACCCGCAGTCGGACATGTCCGACGAGGAGATCGCGTTCACGATGGTCACCGGGTTGCTCGGCCGGCTCTACCTGTCCGGGCACCTCAACCGCATGACGGCCGATCAGCTCGCGCTGGTCCGCGACGGAGTCCACGCGCATAAGGCGATCCGCGGAGAGCTGGCCCGAGCGGTGCCGTTCTGGCCACTTGGCCTGCCCGAATGGGAAGACGGCTGGATCGCCCTCGGTCTGCGTGCGGGCGGCGAGAGCATCCTGGCCGTGTGGCGGCGGCCGGGCGCGGATGACGTCGTCGACCTGCCGATGCCGCACCTGCGCGGCGTCGACGCGGAGATCGACGTACTGTATCCGCGGCGACTGACCGCCTGGCCGGCCGACTGGGACGCCGACGCCGGCGCGCTCCGCCTCGTGGGCGGGCCTGCGCCCGCCGCCCGGGTCCTCCGGCTCCGGAATCCGAACTGACGCGCCTCCCCGCGAGCGCGCGACGCGCTCACGCGTTCCGGCGTCCGTTCACGGGGTGGCGCCGACAGCCCCCCGTACGTCCTGAAAGGACAGGTCATGAAGACCTTCACCCTGCCCGGCACCGAGATCATCGCGCCGAACGTCGTGCTCGGCCTGATGCGTATCGCCGACAAGACCGCTGGCTCCCACACTCCAGCAGGCCCTCGATCGGGCGGCGGCCAAGGCGTTCGTGATTCTGGACGGCACCCTGTTCGGCCAGGAGGTCCACGGCCTCGCGGATGTAGCGGTAGACCGTGGCCACGCCTATGCGGAAAGAGGCCGCGAGCGGGGTGTAGGTGTCACCGCAGCACAGGTGGGCCACCATCGACCGGATCGCCGCCGACCGGCCCTTCTACTCGGGCAAGCACCGCAACCTCTCCGCTGGCCAGCAGGCCGTCAACGTCGCCCATGCCCGCATCCGCGCCGTCGGCGAACAGGCCATGGCCGCCCTGAAGAGCTGGCGTCTGCTGCGCAAACTGCGGTGCAGCACCACCCGCATCACCGGTCTCGTGCGGGCAGTCCTCACACTTCACATCGCGTCGGCCTGAGGTTGGAAATGGCCCATTGTGACGCAGAAGCGGCCTTCCGCGGGCCAGCATCAGCTCCGATGACGTCGCGCAGCGAGGCCGTCCCATCCGCAGTATGCACGCCGTGCTCACCCACCCCACCACCTGCTGTTTGCTTCAATCGTGAGGCGACTCCGCCCACCAGCCAGGGCTCATCTCCAGACTGCCGCCGGGCCGTTACGTCCCGACCGCCCACCTGTTCAACCACATGATCGGCCAGCTCGCCGCCCCCGGCACACAGATGATCAACACCGTCTCCGGAGGCCAGCAGAAGGTCTACCGCCCTTGGACGAGCCTGAACCAGGCCGCGCTCCCCGGACGAACCACCCCCGCAATCCCGGATGAACCCGTCCGAATCGGATCACGGTTGATCCTCCTGGACGGATTCCTCGGGACTCATAAACGGCAGCTGTTCAGCGGTCACGGGAGGCTCCCTTGCAATGGCGGTCGGAGGCGGGGGCACCCGAGTCGGGCGGACCAAGAGACGGTGCCGGGGCGGGGATGCGTCGCGCCCGGCGCGACGGCCCGTGATGCTGCGGACGACCCAGCATTCGAAGCGCTTCGATGCTGAGTCAGAGTCCCAATCTGTCAAGAGACCGCGACGACTACGAGGCGGGATGCCTGCAAGCCCCCTTGCCGCGTCGCCAGATTTCCCTTCGAAACTTCTGCCGCAGGGCTTGTGCAACCGGCCCAGCACTCCTAACCTCCCCGATCATCGAAGCGCTTCGATGATTCGTCTTATGTCTCTACGCCAGGCGAAACGCAGTGTCACGAAGGGGTGTCAACATCATGCCGAACTCACGCTCCGGGCAGAGCCGGAGAAGCTTCCTGGCCTCCACCGCGGTCGCCACCGCCGCGGTCGGCGGCATGCCGCTACTGTCCGGGTGCGGCGGCAAGGGGAGCGGCGGGCAAGAGGGAAGGGTCTCCGAGGAGGAGCTGAGGTCCATCCTGCCGACCTACCGCGCCTCCGACGCCGCCGTCGATCCCGACATCGCCATCGAGCACGGCTCCAGTCCTGGCTACACCCGGTGGATCCCGGACGCCGAGCTGGGCGTCTCGGTGCCCGAGCCGCGGGGTGGCGGCGGCCGGATCACCGCCATGACCCCGCTGTGGGGCACCCCGCCGGAGTCGGGCAACCCCTTCTGGCGGGCGATGGACGAAGCCATCGGCGTGCGCATGAACTGGCAGGTCCAGGACGGCAACGCCTACGGCGAGAAGCTTGCCGCCACCCTCGCCTCAAGCGAGATCCCCGACGTGGTGTGCATCCCCAGCTGGGAGTTCCAGGGCCAGATACCGCAGGCCATATCCAGCCGTTTCGCCGACCTCGGGCCCTTCCTCTCCGGCGACAGGGTGCTGGACTACCCGAACCTCGCCGCCATCCCCACCGAGGCGTGGCAGGCATCCGTCTTCGGCGGCGCGCTGCGCGGCCTGCCCATGCCCGCGAACCCCAACAGCGGCGTCCTTCTCTACTACCGGCAGGACATCTTCGACGCCAACGGCTGGACGCAGCCCAGAAGCGCCCAGGAGTTCTACGACTTCTGCGTGGACATCACCAACGCCCGCGATCGGGTCTGGGCGATCGACGATCCCAAGTGGTTCGCGCAGCGGATGCACGGCGTGCGGCCCGACAAGCCCCTCTACTGGCGGCGGGAGAACGGGCGGCTGATCAACCGCGTGGAGACCGAGGAGTACATCGAGGCCCTGGAGTGGACCCGCACCCTCTACGAGGCCGGGGTGGTTCACCCCGACGCGGTCGCCGCCACCGGTGACCAGACCGGCCGCTTCGCCGCCGGCGAGTGCCTCATGTACATCCAGGGTGACGGCAGCTGGTACGGCACGGCGGCCGAACAGCGGGCCACCAACCCCGAGTTCCGCATGAACGCCATGGACTACTTCGCCCCCGACGGAGGTGACCCCGTGCTGTGGCGGGGCAACGGCTCGGGCATCTGGACGTTCGTCAACAAGACCCTCCCCGAGGACCGCATCCGTGAGGTGCTGGAGCTGGCCAACTTCACCGCCGCGCCGTACGGCACGGCGGAGCAGCGACTGAAACAGTACGGGGTCGAGGGCACCCACTACATCCTGGAGGACGGACTGCCGGTCCGCACCGAGCGTGGCAACATCGAGGTCGTCCCGGACACCTACACCTTCATCTGCTCGCCGCAGAGCTTCGTCGCCTACCCCGACCTGCCGCAGGTCGTCGAGGACTACACCAGCTGGCAGCACCGGAACTTCCCCTTCACCCAGGACCCGCTCTTCATCGGCCGGCAGATCCAGGAACCCGCGCGTCTGGCCAACCTCAGCGACGCCTTCGAGGACCTGGAGGACGACGTCGTGCGCGGCCGCCAGTCCATCCGCGACCTGCGCAACGCCGTGGACGACTGGCGGCGCAACGGCGGCGACGAGCTGCGCGACTTCTACCAGGGGATCCTGGACGAAGGAGACGGGGCCGCCTGACCTCGACGCGTACCCCCATCACCACACAGGCGATGCTCCGGGCGGGGACCTCCCGCCCGCCCGGGACACTGCGGAGAGCAAGGAGAGTTCGGTGTCGCAGAGCACGGTCCCGCGGCCCTCCGTATCGCGGGAGAGCGGCGGTGGCCCGCCGCCGCATCACCGTAAGCAGGACGGCTGCCCCGGTCCGGCCGCCGTCGCCGCGCCCCGCGGCGTCTCCAGGGCGGGATCACGTTGCGGCACACGTTGCGGCGGGATTGTCCGCTGATCCTGATGACACTGCCCGTCATCATCCTGCTGGCGGTGTTCGCGTACCTCCCGATCGCCGCCAACGCGATCGCGTTCCAGTTCTACGAGCCCTATCCGCGAGGCCCTGCGCATGCTCGAGGCCGACGGCGTGATCTCCTACTCACCGCACCGGGGCGCGTCCGTTCGCCAACTGACCCCGGATGCTGCCGCGGACCTCTACAGGTAGCGTGCCGCGGCAGAGAGCACAGCGGCCGGCCGCGATGGCGGTCGAGCGGATGACTCCGAAGGGACTCGAGGAGATCAGGAAACGCCACCGCGCCATCGCCCTGGCCCAGCGCAGCGGCAAGGCGGAGGCCGCCGAGTTGTCCGTCCTCAACCGCGAGTTCCACTTCGCGATCTACGCGCAGTCCTCTCCCCTCATCCCCCAGTACATCGAGGTCTTGTGGGTTCGGTTCATTCCGTCCGCCACCATCTGGTCACCGGTGCACGCCGCGGACCTGCAGAGCGATCACGACCTCATCCTCGACAAGATCGCCCGCGGAGACGCGGCCTCAGCCGGCGAGTTGACGGCCATGCACATCCGTCGGGCGGCTGCCATCCGCGAACGCGAACCGGATCTCAGGGCCGCGGGTCGGGACGACGGCCAGGCCCTCCCCGCCCAGTGACGGATGCCGGCCCTGACCAAGTGCCAGGAGCCCGGCTGAAACCGACCTCGGCGAGGACGTGCCGTTCACTCACCACACACGGGGCACCGGTAGGGAATGCCGGACGGAACTGTTGCCCACGCCGTTCCCGAAGTCGTTCGACACCGGCTCGTACATCGGCGCGTCGTCGCACGCACAGCGCCCTGATGGCTGATCGAGGCCAGTACACCGCGGCTGTCGCACGACGCGGATCCCCGAAGGCTTTGGTTCGCGTCTCTCCGCCCGATCCGGCGGAAGGAGGTCAGCGCGTCGTTCGATCGCTCCCTTGCCTGTACGGCGCGGCCGTGCACGGCCCCGGTGCCCGCTTGAGCAGCGCACGCGCCCGCTCGACACGCTTGAAGTCCGGATGACACGGACCGATGGCGTCCAGGATCGCTCTGATGCGTCGTACGCCTCCTGCCACTTCCACGACGGCCGACTGCGCGTCTTTCCCCGTAGCGGAGAGCCGGGGCCGCGATGGAAGGCGAGGGCACGGCGGGTGCCCCGGGAATCTGTCGACGTGGTCGCTGCCCGGCGTCAGTTGGGGGAGAAGTGCTGGATCAGGCGCTTGTTGATGTCGTCGATCACGAACGGTGTGGTGGGGTGCGTCCCGTCTTCGTCCTCGGGTGCGGAGTCCTCGATCGGGCTGTCGCCCTGCCCTGCCGTGCACACCGGATAGGCGGCGCCGAGGCCGCCGACAAGGATCTTCTGGCAGGTGATCTCGTGGCGCCAGCAGTCGCCGAGGTCGTAGGTGTAGTTCATGGTGCTGCCTTTCCCGGGGAACGCGTCGATGACGAGAACGGCATCCTCGTCGTCGGCGTCCACGTCGCACCAGGCGGGGGCGTAGGTGCGGCGGCCGGTGCCCTGGAAGAGATGCAGGTGGTCGTCGTCCCAGTCCAGGACGGTGCGGATGACCTCGTGCAGATCGCCGAGGGTGAGGGTGGGACGCACCAGGACCCGGCGCCATGCGCTCCAGCCGGTCAGGGAGATCTTGAGCTGGTACACGCTGGGCTGTGACTGTTCGGCACCATTGCGCTTCAGTTGGTCGGCGAGGGCCGCGGCGTCGGGGTGACCGCTGCCGCGCAGGGCGTTAAGGCGCTCGGGACCGGTAGCGCAGGGCAGGTCGTGGAACCGTTCGAGCAAGCGTGCCGTGTCGTCGCGGAGCCATGCCGCGGCGCACTCGTCGACCGCCAGCCAGAGCAGGTCCTGCGGACTCAGTGCCCGTGGCGTGGGGGCGTCTTGCCACAGCATCCGGCGGGCCTGCGGGCCGAGGACCGGACGGGCGGCGGCCCGGTGCCACGGCTCGTCGGATTCGACGGGGAGCTGGGCGGCGAGTTCGAGGGCGAGTCTGCGTCGCAGGGTGCCCGCCCGCTCGGCTTCGGCGAGCAGGCCGCGCAGGGCGGTGTCGGGGCCCTGGGCCTCCGCCCATGGCCAGATCGCCGGGTAGGGGTCGCGGGGCGGGCGGCGTTCCAGTTCTCCCAGCAGGTCGGCGGTGCTCATCCGTGGTGAGATCTGTGCCGGGCGCAGCTGCTCCAGCGCCCAGGTGCCGAGCGGGGTGATGCCTCGGTTGTCATCGGCCGCTCCCGCGTGGAGAAGGAAGGTGCGGAGTCGGGCGAACTCGTGCTCTTCCTGGGTCCAGAGAAAGGAGCAGCGGTAGGGCAACGGCCATGGGCCGCCGCGCGCCATCTCGAGGATTCGGGTGGTGACGCGGCCGGCGTCCGCCGGGTCGTCGGCGGTGGACAAGGCGGACAGCAGGACGGCGATGCAGGTGGCGTGCTCGTCGTCATCACGCGGTCGTTCTGTGCCCGCGCCGAAGGGGATGGCTGCAGACAGGGCGTCGAGCCAGCGTCGCAGGACGGTCTCCGGCGGCAGCTTCGTCCAGTCCGCCTCCGCTGCCGTACCGTGGCCACGGCCGCCGTCGAGGCTCACGAACCCGGCCGCGCGGGCGAAGCGCCACGCCGTTTCGAGCTCGGGAATGTCGGCGGCCCGGCGGACCCGGCGTGGGGCGGGAATGCCCAGTGCGGCGGCGGCCTCGGGGGCGTCGGAGGGTTTCGGCATGCCCGCCGGGGTCATGGCCCGTCCCGGGCCGAGCCAGGTGGCGAGTGTCCGCGCGCTCGCGGCCAGCCGGCAGGAGCGGGCGGCTTCGGCGAGTGCCGGGTTCGTGGGGATCAGCGCGTTCACCGCAGCACCCTGGCGGTGTCCGGCAGCTCCTGCCCGCTTCGGGCTGTGCCGTGGGTCGCCGTCAGCCACGCCAGGCCGGCCACGGCTTCGTCCCGCGCCTTCGCGGCACGCGTGAACAGCTCGTCGGTCTTGGACAGCACCAGGGTGTACGGGCGCCCTTGTCGCCGGGTCTGGTGGCGCACCGGTAGCTCGGCCGTGTCGATCCGGGAGTGCACGTGCCGGCGTCGGTCTTTCGCGAGCGGCCACTCGAGGGTCCGCTGGCTCCGTGAGCCGAGAAACGTCCCCAGCCTGTCGCAGAGGTCGCACCCGCACCCGGTCCATTCGATCGACCAGTCATCTTCGTCGCGCGGCGGCGTCGCGGCGATCCTGCCCAGCCGCTCCGCGCAGTCCCGGGCGATCTTCTCGAGCCGCGCTGTCCCGCGGGCGTCCGCCAGGCGGAGCGCCGGCATCAGACATTCCAGGACGGTATCCGCGCACGCGTGCAGGGTTCCCGTGATCTCGTCGTGCAGGGTGTCGCCGGCCGCCTCCAACAGCCGTACCAAGGGCGAGCTCAGGAGCTCCAGCTGGGGCCGGCGGACATCGCTTCGCGTGGTGGTGGTCCAGAGCTGGAGCCGGCTCTCCAGCCAGCGCCAGGTTCCGGCGGCCAGGAGCTGTGCCACCTGCGGGCTCCCGGCGGTACGCAACGCCCCGCACAGCCCCGGCAGCGTGTTGTCCGCCCACTCGGACAGGCCGGTTTCGTACAGGTCCAGGTGGCGCTCCGACCCGAACCACCCATCGACGATGCTCCGCGTCCAGTCCTCGCCGTACTGCCCGGCCGCTGCCGCCAGCCCGGCCGCATGCTCGCGCGCGAGCAGTTCCACGCGGAACGGTTCCAACAGCATCGCCGCTGTCCCAGCGGCATCCAGGCCCACTGCCACCTCCAGGGCCGCGGTCAGGAGTCCCGCCTCCGTCTCCAGCTGCGCCCAGAACGGCGCGAGCGACTGCGCCGCGTCACGAGCTCCCGCCAGATCTCCGGCGTCGATGCGGTCGCGGAGGTCGCAAAGTGCCCACCGGGACCCGGCTTCGGCACGTGCCACGAACGCACGGTCGCGCGGCCACACGACGACCGCGGCCCGCCGGTACCACCGGTCCAGCGTGTTGCCGTAGTTACCCATGTAGCCCTCGTACTCGGACCTGTGGGGGGTCAGGGTCGCGTTCGGGGTGGCGGCACACACCTCGTGGTCGCGGACGTGCAGCGAGATCGGCTCACCACCGGTGCCGTCCGGGCCGGTCCACCAGGCGAGGGTGATCTCGTCGTCGATCAACTCGTTGAGCTCGTAGTCGTCGGGGGCCCCGCCCGCGCCGCCGTCGGTGTCGTCGTCCCCGTCCGTGTCCTCGTCGTAGTAGTCGTCCCACGGGTCGCTGCCGGAGGGCAGTGCGTCCCAGGTCTCCTTCACCTCGGCGAGTGCCAGCACGGTCTCGCACCCGGCCTGCTCGGCCGCTGCGCGCAGCAACGCGGCCTGATCCGCGTCGGCGCCCTTGAGCCGTTCCCAGCTCAGGCCCCGTTGGGTGTATTCGTGGTCGAGTAGGAAGACCAGCCGGTTCGGCGGGGGGAGGTCTTCTCCTCCGTAGCGCGGGGTGGCCGGCGTGCTGAAGTGCTCGGTGAGGCAGCGTGCCGGTTCGGTGGCGGGGCGGGCCTCCGCGGGTGGAGGGCCGGCGTCGGCGAGCAGGTTGAAGGTGAGCGTCGCCCGGTATCCGGACCTGACCGGTGTGACCTGGTGACGGCAGTCGGCGTAGAACGCGATGAAGGTCAGCTCCTCCTTCGACGCCCGGTAGGCGATGCTCTCCCCGGCATGCTCGACGATCAGTTCACCGCCGGTGTGCGCCGACGGCAGGGACATCACCAGGGAGCCCGCCATCGCGTCGTCCTTCTCCGAGTCCTGGTGGGGAAGGAAGAACTGGCCCTTGCCATAGACCAACATCGAGTGCGGTTCGGCACGGAGACGGGAGCCGCGCGGAAACCCGAGCTCGTCGCGGAAGTACTCCAGCGCACTGTCGAGCAGCGCCGGCCAGCCGGTGCCGTCCAGCGTGAACTGATCCGGGGTCAGCTCCCAGGTGTCCCGGACGCTCGCATCGGCCCGTGTCTCCTCGCCCCGCCCGAACCGCGCCGGCCGCGCCACCGCGATCACCTTCTTCGCCAGGGGCGCGCGCAGCGGAAGTCTCACCGGTCCGACGCCGGACACCTCGAGGTGGAGACGGTCCGCCGGCGCCGACAGCTGAGCGCTGAACGATCCAGCGGGCCCGGAACCACCCAGCAGCCTCACCAGCCGCTCTCGCGCAGTCTTCGCCATGTCTCCTCGCTCGCCCTCGCCATACACCTTCCGTGACGCCACTGTATCGACGGGCGAGGAGGGGACCCGAGCCGTACGGAATCGACCGCTGACGGCCGGGAAGGTCCAACGGACTGCCCGCCGATCGCTTCCTTCTCGATCAAGAGGCACGGCGACGGGCGATGGCCGCAGGCCCTGGCCGCCGAGCCCAACGCGCAAGCATGGGGGTTTGGTGAAGCGATATGCGCTAAGGTCGCGATTTCTGCGTAGCTATCCTTCAGATGTCAGGGAGTTGGGCGAGGTGCGTGTGCGAAAAACCGTACGGTGATGGCCAAACCGCCTTCGGGAAGTGCGGTGGTGGTGAGGGGTGGCGTGGTGGGCTTGGTTGTTGACGATGGCGAGTCCGAGGCCGTAGCCGTCGCGGCGGCTGTGAGATCGGGTGCCAGTCTCTGGAAAGGGTGGAAGAGGCGCAGATCTGGTTGTCGGCGATGAACTGGCCTGGTGTTGGTGATCGTCAGGGTCGCCTGCGTGCCAGAGGTCTGGGTGGTGATCTCTACGTGTCCGCTGGGTGGTGTGGCGGATGGCGTTGTCGATGAGGTTGGAGCGGGAGATCGCCCGCACCAGGATGAGGGTGCGCTCGGCGATGACGGTGCAGGCCCGGGATCAGGGCCGCTACCTGGGTGGCCGGCCACCCTACGGCTACCGCCTGGTCGACGCCGGCCCGCACCCCAACCGCGCCCTGGCCCGACGGGGGGTGCGGATCCGCCGACTGGACATCGACCCGGAGTACGGGCCCATCGTGCGCTGGATCTTCGCTCAGCGCCTCCAGCGGCACAGCGTCGCGCGCACCACCCGGGCGCTGAACGACGCCGGCCTCCCCTGCCCGTCGGCCGCCGACCCCGAACGCAACCCGCACCGGTCAGCGGAGAAGTGGCGACTGACGGCGGTGCGTACGATCCTGGCCAACCCCCGCTACACCGGTCGCCAGGTGTGGAACCGGCAACGCACCGACCACGAGCTGCTCGACCCGGACAACACCGGGCTGGGACACCGGGACGTGATGCGTTGGAACACGCCTGAGGACTGGGTGATCTCCTCCAAGCCAGCGCATCCCGCGCTGGTCAGCGAGGCCGATTTCGTCACCGTTCAGGCCATCCACGTTGCCCGCAGAACGTATCGAAGCGGGTCTACCTCCTGGCTGGGCTGCTGCGCTGCGGGGTCTGCGAGCGGCGGATGGAGTCCTGCTGGATCTGGAACCGACCCGCCTACCGCTGCCGCCACGGCCACACCAGCACCACCCGACGCGACTCCAACCGCCCGCCCAATGCCTACGTCCGCGAGGACCACATCCTGCCCCACCTGCCGGCCCTGGTGATCCGACTGTCCGCCGAAGCCGGCCACCTGCCGCCGCCCACGGCGACCGGGACGGTTACGCCGACGGACGCAGTCGCGCACGTGCGCGCGGAGCAGGTGTCGCTGACCTTCGATCCTGCGGCCCAGACCCTGACCGCCGACACCCCGGGAGGAGAAAGGATCACTATCGGCTGAACGCTTCCCTGCCTACCCAGACACTAAGCTCCCGCCCCTATGAGAGGAGAAAGACCAGGTCACAGCCCCGGAACAACGAAACACCCGCGTCCGGCCGGGAGCCGGAGGCAGGTGCCGGTTCCGCCTGCCCACGAATCGCGCCCCGTGGGGGAAGAGTGTGTCCGAGGGGGGACTTGAACCCCCACGCCCTTAATCGGGCACTAGCACCTCAAGCTAGCGCGTCTGCCATTCCGCCACCCGGACGGGTGTGTGACGTGGTCAACGATACCAAGCCGGGGGCGGTGCGTTCACCGGAGTTCGTGGGCGCCGCAGGAGTGGCGGATGACGATGGTGGGCCATAGTTGCACGCGGTGTACGGGGCGTTCCGCGGAGTCGGCGGCGCGGGTGAGGGCGAGCTCGGCGGCGAGGGCGCCGAGGCGGTGCTTGTCCGGGCGGACGGCGGTCAGGGGCGGGTCGGAGGCGGCGGCGACCTCGTCGTCGTAGGAGACGACGGCGAGCTCGTCCGGGACGGCGAGGCCGCGGTCGCGGGCGCGTTCGACCATGCCGACCGCCTCCCGGTCGGAGTGGACGAGCAGGGCGGTGGCGCCGCGGGCGCGGCAGTTGCGGAGCACCTGGTCGTAGTCGTCTGACCAGTCGGGGGTGCCGTAGGCGGGCACGTCGTGGTCGAGGCCGTCGTGGCGGGGCAGGCCGAGGGAGGCGACGGTGTCGCGCCAGCCGGCGCGCAGGGCCCGGCTGGTGGGGCTGGAGCGGCTGGTGACGAGGGCGATGCGGTGGTGCCCGAGGGTGACCAGATGGCGGACGGCGAGGCCGGCACCGAGGGCGTGGGCGGTGGTGGCGGCGTCCAGGGCGAGGGTGGGGAGTTCGGGGGGCGGGAGGCGCTCGACGAGGATGATCGGGACGTGCAGGCTGCCGAGCCAGCGCAGCAGATCGGCGCCGGCGGCGCCGGTCGTGGTGGGGGCGACGAGCAGCGAGTGCACGCCGCGTTCCAGCAGCTTGGAGATCTGGCGCCGGTCCTCGGCCGGGTCGTAGCTGGAGGCGCGCAGCAGCAGCCGGCCGCCGGCGGCGGCCACCGTGGCCTGGGCGCCCTGGATGACGTGCGGCCAGTAGTACTCAACCGAGGGCACGACCATGCCGACCCGGGTGTGGGCGGCGACCGGCGACTGTTCGCCCGGCAGGCCGCGGTAGGGCAGGGTGACACCGCCGTGCACCCGCAGCACCAGGCCGCGGTCGGCCAGGGCGGTGACGTCGCGGCGCACGGTCACGGCGGACACGCCGAGCCGTTCGACGAGGGCGGCCAGCCGGACGGTGCCGTGCCTGCGCACCTCGACGAGTATCAGCTCCTGCCGCCGCACGGCCAGCATCAGGCACGCTCCATCAGACACGCTCCATCAGACACGATCAGTGATGAGAAGACTCCACGCCGGAATCTTCACTCCTGATCGATTTTGATCGATTCTCTTCGTACTGATTGACCCCGAACTATCGCACACGTTGGAGTGGCGGTCAGCCCGCACGACGGGGGAGAAACGAGAGGCTCGGAGAGGAGTGGCGTGATGGCGCGTCGTCCCCCGCGACCCGAATGGTCGCGGCGCGCGTTTCTGGCCGCCGCGGCGACGGGAGCGGCCACCGGTGCGGTCACGCTGGCCGGCTGCGCCTCGTCCGCGGCGCCCGCCGGCGCGACCACGGTTCGGATCTGGTCGTGGATGACCGGCATGGATCAGTACGTGGCCGCGTTCAACGCCGCCCAGCGCGAGGTGCATGTCGAGTTGAGCGTGATCGCCGCCGGTCTGTCCGGCGGATACGCGCAGCAGACCAACGCGATCAAGGCGCATAACGCCCCCGACATCCTGCACGTCGAGTACCAGGGCCTGATCCAGCTCATGGTCAGCGGCGGCCTGCGCGACCTCACCGACGACATGGCCGACCTGGCCGACGGCTACACCCCCGCCGCCTGGGAGGGCGTCCGCCCCGACGGCCGCACCTGGGCGGTGCCGATGGACCTCGCGCCGATGGCGTTCTACTACCGCAAGGACCTCTTCGACCAGCACGGCATCCAGGTGCCGCGCACGTGGGCGGAGTTCGAGGACGCCGCGCGGGCGGTGCGCGAGGCCGACGCCGGGGCGCGCATCACCACCTTCCCGCTCAACGACGGCTCGTTCTTCGCCGGCATGTGCTGGCAGACCAACGACCCGTGGTGGCGGATCGAGGACGGCAGTTGGGTGGTGAACGTCGAGGGCGAGGGCACCCTGCGGACCGCCGAGTACTGGCAGGAGATGGTCTCCTCCGGACTGGCCCGCGGCGCCCCCACCGGCACCCAGGAGTGGATCGCGGCGGTGCACGAGGGCCGGCTCTGGGGACTGCTCGGCGCGTCCTGGAGCGTCGGCACGCTGAACAAGTCGATCCCCGACGACACCGGGCGCTGGGCCGTCACCACGATGCCCACCTGGGACGGGGAACCGGCCAACGGGGTGCAGGGCGGCACCGCGTTCGGCATATCCGAGGAGAGCGGGGTCGCCGAGGCGGCGCTGACGTTCCTGCGCTGGCTGAGCACCGACCCCGAAGTGCCGCGGATCGGCTCCACGTTCACCGTGCCGTTCCCCGCCTATCTGCCGAACCGCGAGGTCGCCAGAGAGGTGTACGAGGGCGGCTACTTCGTCGGGGACCCGGTGTACGGGGTGCTGGACGAGGCCGCCGCGCGGGTCCAGGACTGGACGTGGGGGCCCAACGCGCTGGGCCTGTTCTCCACCATCACCGACGAGTTCGGCGGGGTGTCGACCGGCGCGACGACGCTGCCCGCCGCCGTGCGCCGGGTGCACGCCACGGCCGTGTCGGACATGCGCGACCGCGGCCTCGCGGTCACGGACGCAGGGGACGCCGGCGACACGAGCGGCGCGAGCGGAGAGGAGGGCGGCGCATGACCGTCGTCGCACCATCCGGAACCACGACCCCCACCGATATGGGCGGCGCGGAGCGTCGCCCCGCGCCCCGGCGGCGCGCCCGGCGCGCGGGGCCCGCCATCCTCGTGCTGGTCGGCCCGTTCGCGCTGCTGCTGTTGGGCACCGTGCTGGTGCCGGTCGGCTACGCGCTCTACCTCAGCCTGTTCACCGAGGAGCTCTCGGGACTCGGCTTCGAGGGACCGCACGACGTCTTCGTCTGGTTCGGCAACTACGCCGAGGTGCTGCGCGATCCGGCCTTCCTGGACGGCGTCGGCAACGTCGCGCTGTACCTCGTGATCCACGTGCCGCTGATGCTGGGCGGCGCGCTGCTGCTGGCGCTGCTGCTGGACAGCGCGCTGGTGCGGCTGCGCCAGCTGTGGTCGCTCGCGGTGTTCCTGCCCTACGCGGTGCCCGGCGTGATCGGCGGGCTGATCTGGGCGTACCTCTTCAGCCCGGACATCGGGCCGCTGGACGCCCTGCTCCCCTGGGACCCGTTGGGCACCAGCGGCATCATGCCCTCGATCGTCACCATCGCCACCTGGCAGTGGATGGGCTACAACATGATCATCTTCTACACGGCGCTGCAGACCGTGCCGCGCGAGCTGCTGGAGGCGTCGCGGATGGACGGCGCGGGACCGGTGCGCACCGCGCTGGCCATCAAGGTGCCGATCATCCGGCCCAGCGTCTTCGTCGCCCTGGTCTTCACCGTCATCGGCTCGCTCCAGCTGTTCACCGAACCGCTGGTGCTGCGCACCTTCACCGGCTCCGTGACCAGCACCTGGACGCCGAGCCTGTACGTCTACGAGTCGGCGTTCATCAGCAACGACTACGGGCGGGCCGCCGCCGCGTCGATGCTGCTGGCCGTCGCCTGCGCCCTGCTGTCCGCGCTGGTCATGCGCCTGTCCACCCGGAGGTCCCGATGACGGCGCTCGCCCCCGACCCGCGTCGGGCGTCCCGCTGGACCTCGCGCGGCGCGGTGTACACGGTGCTCGTGGTGGCCACCCTGTACAGCGTGCTGCCGCTGGTGTGGCTGCTGACCTCGGCGACCAAGTCCGTCGGCGACTTCTCCACCACCTCCGCGTTCGAGTTCGCCGACTGGAACCTGTGGACCAACCTCGGCGACCTCTTCGCCGAGGAGGACGGGATCTTCCTGTCCTGGGTGCGGAACTCGCTGCTGTACGCGGGACTCGGCTCGCTGCTGGGCTCGTTGATCTGCGCCGCCTGCGGCTACGCGATCGCCAAGCTCGACTTCCCCGGGCGGCGGCTGCTGTTCGCGGTGACCCTGACCGGGGTGCTGGTGCCGACGACCGCGCTGGCGCTGCCGCTGTACCTGCTGGCGACCGAACTGCGCGTGGTGGACACCTTCTGGGCGGTGTTCATTCCGCTGCTGACCAACCCGTTCGGCGTCTATCTGGCCCGGGCCTACGCCGAGGCCGCGGTGCCCGACGAGATGCTGGAGGCCGCCCGCCTGGACGGCGCCGGCGAGCTGCGGATCTTCTTCACCATCGTGCTGCCGATGATGCGGCCGGGCGTGGTGACGATCCTGCTGTTCCAGTTCGTCGGCATCTGGAACAACTTCTTCCTGCCGCTGGTCATGCTCACCGACCCCGAGCTGTTCCCGATGACCCTCGGCCTCTACCAGTGGAACACCCGGGTGACCCAGTTCCCTGACTACGCCCCCCTGGTGATCACCGGCTCGCTGCTCGCCGTGGTGCCGCTGGTGCTCGCCTTCCTGGTGCTGCAACGCGAGTGGCGGTCGGGTCTGGCCACGGGCAGCGTGCGGTGACGGCGGCCCCGACTGGCGGCGCGGCGGAGGGGCCGCGCCGCCCCGAAACGCTGCTGGTGATGGGCCGGGACACGCTGCGCACCCAGTTCGGCGTGGCGGAGCTGGCGCGGCTGCGGGCGGCCGGCGCGCTGGGCGAGCCGCTCGCCGTCGACGAGTTGCGCTCCCCCGCGGCGCGGCGCCGGCTGGCCGAGGCGGAGGTGCTGATCACCTCCTGGGGCTGCCCGATGCTCGACGCGGAGGTGCTGCGCGGCGCGCCCCGGCTGCGCGCGGTGTTGCACGCGGCGGGCACGGTGCGGATGCACGTCGGCGACGCCGCGTTCGCGCGCGGCGTGCTGGTGACCACGGCGGCGGACGCCAACGCCGAGCCGGTCGCGCAGTACACGCTGGCCGCGGTGCTGTGGGCGTTCAAGAAGGTGCCGTTCCTGGCCGCCGACGCCCGCCGACACCGGGAGGACTGGAGCTACCGAGAACGGCGCGGCGAGCTGACCGGGCGGGACCGCACGGTGGTGCTGGTCGGCTTCTCCCGGGTCGGCCGCCGGGTCGCGGAGCTGCTGGTCCGGCTCGACCTGGCCCGCGTGCTGGTGGTCGACCCCGTCGCGGATCCGGCGACGATCGAGGCGGCCGGCGCGGAGCCGGTCACGCTGGCGGAGGCGCTGCCGCACGCGGACGTGCTGAGCCTGCACGCGCCCGCACTGCCGGAGACGCGGCATCTGATCGGCGCCGCCGAACTCGCGGCGCTGCCCCCGCACGCGGTGCTGATCAACACCGCGCGCGGCGCGCTGGTGGACACGGCGGCGCTGGAGGCGGCCTGCCGCGACGACGGGCTGCACGCCGTGCTGGACGTCACAGAGCCTGAGCCACTGCCGGCCTCGTCGCCGCTGTACGAGCTGCCGAACGTGCTGCTCACCCCGCATATCGCGGGTTCGCTCGGCTCGGAGACCCGGCAGATGGCCGCCGCGGCGCTGACGGAGCTGGAACGGTACGCGAGTGGCTTGCCGCCGGTGCACCCGGTCACCCGGCAGAGCCTGGCGGTACAGGCATGAGGCCGGACACGGCACCGGCCCGGGCGGAAGCGCGGGCGCGGGCGCGGGCGCATGATCAACGGCGCGGGCACAGGCGGGACAACGGGCATGGGCACGAGCAGGAGCGCGGGCATGAACAAGAGCACGGGGACGGGTGCGAGCGCGGGGCTTGGGGAGGACCGGGTGGTGTCGCCGTACACCGGGTGGACCCGCCGGCACTGGGCGGCGCTGGCCGACCGGATGCTGGCCGCGCTCGACCGGCACCGCTCCCCCGCCGGCGCCCGCGTGCACCTGCCGGGCCCGGCCAGCCGCTCGGGGCGGGACAGCGACGGTCTGGAGGGCTTCGCCCGCTCCTTCCTGCTCGCCGGCTTCCGGGTGGCGGGCGAGGACGGGGCCGACCCGGGCGGGCTGTTGGAGCGGTATGCGGACGGGCTGGCGGCCGGCACGGACCCGTTCTCCCCCGAACGGTGGCCGCGGCCCGACGAACTGGGCCAGGCCAAGGTGGAGGCCGCCTCGATCGCGCTGGTGCTCCAGCTGACCCGCCCGTGGCTGTGGGACCGGCTGCCCGAGGGCGTGCGGGATCGGACCGTCGCGTGGCTGGGCACCGTCGTCGGTCAGCCCTACCCGCCGATCAACTGGGTCTGGTTCCGCGTCGTCGTGGAGTCATTCCTGCGGGAGGTCGGCGGCCCATGGTCGGCCGACGACGTGGCGGCCGACCTGGCCGTGCACGCGTCGCTGCGCCGGCCCGGCGGCTGGTTGTCCGACGGCGAAGGAGAGCGGGCCTACGACCACTACGTGGGCTGGGCGCTGCACGTCTACCCGCTGCTCTGGACCCGCCTGTTCGACGTGACCGGCTCGCTGTGCCCGACCGAACTGCGCGACACCTGGGCGGCCGACCTGGCGCGTTATCTCGACGACGCGGTGCGGCTGGTGGGCGACGACGGTTCGCCGCTGCTCCAGGGCCGCAGTCTGGTCTACCGGTTCGCGGCCGCGGCGCCGCTGTGGGTCGCCGCCTACACGGGAACGGGCGAGCTGCCGCCCGGGCTGCTGCGCCGGGCGGCCAGCGGCATGCTGCGGCATTTCGCGGAGCGCGGGGCGCCGGACGAGGACGGGTTGCTGACGCTCGGCTGGCACCGCGCCTGGCCGGCGATGCGGCAGGCGTACTCGGGACCCGGCTCCCCGTACTGGGCCGCCAAGGGCATGCTGGGCCTGGCGCTGCCCGCCGACCATCCGGTGTGGACCGCCACGGAGCGGCCGCTGCCGGTGGAGGAGGGCGACGTGGCCCGGGTGGTCGCGGCGCCCGGCTGGCTGGTGTCGGCGCGCAGGGGGGACGGCATCGCGCTGGTGGTCAACCACGGTACGGACCACGCCGCCCCGGGCAGCCAGGTCGCCGACGCGCCGCTCTACGCCAGGCTCGGGTACTCCACCGCGACGTTGCCACCGCTCGCGCCGGAGACTCTGGATCCCCTCGACAACACGGTGGCGCTGATCGACGCACGCGGCCGGGCCACGCACCGCGCCGGCTTCATCACGCTCTACGCGCGGGAGTTGCCCGGCGGGGTGCTGGCGGCGGCGTCGGCGGGTCCGGTGCGGTGGGTGGACGCGGGCGCGGACACGTCGCCCGACCACGGTTCGGGGCGCTCCGGCGTGGTGACGCCGGGCCCGGTGCTGACCCTCGCCTCGGTGGTGCGCGACGGGGTGGAGGTCCGGCTGGCCCGGGTAGACGCGGCACCTGGCGGCGGACCGACCCCGGCCGGGTGGCGGACCGTCCGCTTCGGCGGCTGGCCGGTGGCGTCCGACGCGCCGCCGGAACGAGGCCCAGGCGCGGTGGCCACCACGGCGGCGCTGCGTTCGACGCTGCGCGGACTGCGCGGGCTGACCGGAATGGGGGCACCTCCCAGGCCCCTCGGGCCTGGGGCGGCGTGGCGCTGCAACGCGACACCAGCCCGCTCGGCCGGTGGACGGCGATCCCCTGGCTCACCACGGAGGGCGCGCCGCCGGTGGGCGTGGTGCTCGCCGCGGTCGTGTCGCTGGACCGGGGCCGGGCCCCGCTCGGAACGGAACCGCGGATCACGGTCGCCCCCGACGAGGCGACGGTCACCGTGCACTGGCCTGACGGCCTGGACTCCCCCGTCACCCTGCCGCCACCCGCGCCACCCGAGCCGACAGCGTGACCCGCGACGCCGGTCGCCGTCATGGCGCGGAAGCGGCGGCCGGACCACGCTGCCTTGTGAGCATGGCGCGGCGGGCCGGTCACGCACTTGGGCGCGGCGCCGGCGGACGCCTGGTCGGTGGGCCCGCGGCGGGTAGGCGACGCCCGGCTGGTCCGGCAGGCGCGGCCCGCGCACGGCCCCGACCACGGCGTCGGAGGCGCGCGGCCGACCGGCCGTGCCGGTAGCCGGGTGACCTCGCCGAGCAGCGGCAGCCGCTCGTCCTCGGTGTCCATCTCGACGACGGCCCGGCCCCGGTCGTCCCGGGGCACCGCGCGCAGCATCGGGCCGAAGGCCACCGACGCCGTCTCCTCGCCGACGAACAGGGCTGCGGCCCGGGACGCAGCACGAACGAGCCTTCCGAGCGCGCGAACCAGACCCCCTCCCCCGGCCGGACCGCACGGGCCCCGCTCGCGCCGGGGCCACCGCCGTGGTCGAGGACGCGCCGGGGGCCAAGCGACCGGCCAACGTGATGCTCCGTCCGGACACGGCCAGCATGCCCAGGACCAGCGGCGCGATCGCCAGGGCCGGTGACGGCCGGCCGGTAGCCCTTGGCTGGTGCGTCAGGCCGCCAGCACGCGGTCGAGCGTGGCCCGGCCCGCGGGGAGCCAGGTGGGTTTGCCGCCGAGGAGGCCGCGTTCCCCGGCCAGGCCGACCTGGAGGAGGCCGAGGGCACGCAACACGGCCACCCCTCGGGCGCGCCGGATCGTCGCCTCGTCGGCCCGCGCGTACGCGTCGAGGCAGGGCGCGGCGGCGCCGGCGGGGAGCAGCACCCACGCGGCGGCGAGGTCCGCCGCGGGATCGCCGGCACACAGGTCGCCGAAGTCGATCACACCGGAGAGCGTCCCGTCCGAGACGACGACGTTCGCCGGATGCAGGTCGCCGTGCAGCCACAGCGGCGGGCCCGCCCAGTCGGGGGCGGCCACCGCCTCGTCCCAGACCCGCCGGACGTCCGCGGCCACGTCGGCGGTGAGACCGGCGGCGGCGTCGCCGGTGAGGGACCGGAGGCCCTCGTCGAAGCCGGCGGTCAGGGTGTTGAGGGGCACGCCACGATCCGAGCTGGTCGGCGCCTCGGCGGGCGCCGTCTGGTGGAGTGCGCGCAGGAAGCCCGCCAGGGCGTCGGCCGCGCGCCGGCCGTCGCTGATCGGGACGCGGTCGGCCGGTGCGCCGGGGACCCAGACCGCGACGGTCCAGGGCTTGGGGAAACGCGCGGACGGCTCGCCGATCCGCAGCGGGGTCGGCACCGGAAGCGGCAGTCGGGGCGCCAGCAGCGGCAGCCACCGGTGCTCCTTGACCACCAGCTCGGGGCCGCGCGGCGTGAGCGGCAGGCGCATGGCCAACTCGTCCCCGAGACGCCACACTTCGAAGTCCCAGCCGGCCGGCCCCTGGCGGACGTCCAGCCCGGCGAGGTCGGGATGCTGCTCGTTCAGGAGGGCGCGTACCAGCGCCTCGTCGATCGCGACGTCGTTCATCGTCGCTTCGTCCATCGTCACGTCGTCCATCCCGAGTCTCAGGCGGTGGGCGACGGATCGAGCAGGGCGCTGGCGACGGTGCTGATCACGCGGGGGCGCTCGTCGGTCAGGTAGAAGTGGCCGCCGGGGAAGACGTGCAGGGCGAAGGGGGCGCTCGTCATCTCGCCCCATTTCCCGGCGTTGTCCACGCTGACCTTGGGATCGGCGTCGCCGACCAACGCCACCACCGGGCAACGCAGCCGGTCGGCGGGCGCCGGGACCGGCTCGGGGTCGGCGCCGTAGGTCTCGATGGCCCGGTAGTCGGCCCGGACGGCAGGCAGCAGCAGGCTCACCATGTCGGGGTCGTCGAGCAGTTCGGCCCCGGGGCCGCCGAGCGCCCGCACCTCCGCCAGGACTCCCGCGTCGTCCCGCAGGTGCACCGTGTCCGAGCGGAGCACGGTGGGCGCCCCGTTCCCTGAGGCGAAGAGCGTGGCCGCGACAAGGCCCTTGCGGCGCTCGAAGCGGCGCACCACCTCGTAGGCCACGGCGGAGCCCATGCTGTGGCCGAGGAACGCCAGCGGCAGGTCGGCCCAGGGCACCAGCGCCTCGTACACCCCGTCGGCGAGCTCCTCGATGCTCCCCAACGGCGGCTCGACGTAGCGGTCCTGGCGGCCCGGGTACTGGATCGCCACCGCCTCGATGTCGGGCGGCAGTTCCTTGGAGAACTGGTGGAAGAAGCTGGCGGAGCCGCCCGCGTGGGGCAGGCAGACGAGCCGGACACGGGCCCCGGGGCGGGGGTGGAAGCGGCGGACCCAGCGGCTGTTGGCGGTGGTCTCGGCGTGCCGGGTCGTCACGTGCCGGCTCCTCCCGTCGGCGTGGCGAACGCGTGTGTCGAGAGGATACGTGCCTCTTCCCGCCCGCCGGTATCCGGCGTGATGAGGTGACGCCGGTCACCCGTCCGGGTTCCGTGACGTGCGGGAAACTATCACCAGAAGTAGTGAATTGGGTGCTCTCGGCGCATCGGGACGATGTGCCCTGTCTCCGGCGCACGGCCCCGTATACGGTCGGCGCATGCTGACAACCGGCGCTCCGGCGCACAACTGGGCAGGGAACGTCACCTTCGGTGCCGCACGGGTGCATCGCCCCACGTCGGTGGACGAGCTGCGGCGGATCGTCGCCTCGTCGCGCCAGGCCAGGGCGCTGGGCAGCGGGCACTCGTTCAACCTCCTCGCCGACACCACGGGTGACCTGGTCCGGGTGGACGGTCTGCCGCGCCGGGTGGAGATCGACGCCGAGGGCGCACGGGTGACCGTCGCGGGCGGCATGCGGTACGCCGAGGTGGCGGCGGCGCTGCACACCCGCGGCTTCGCGCTGGCCAACATGGCGTCGCTGCCGCATATCTCGGTCGCCGGCTCGGTCGCCACCGGCACCCACGGTTCGGGCAACGCGTGCCGGAGCCTGGCCGACGCGGTGGCCGGCCTGGAGTTGGTCGGCCCGGAGGGCGATCTGGTCAGGCTGGGCCGGCGGACCACGCCCGACGTCTTCCCCGGATCGGTGGTCAGCCTGGGCGCGCTCGGCGTCGTGGTCGGCGTGACGCTGGACATCGAGCCGGCCTTCGAGGTGGCGCAGTGGGTCTACCGGGCGGTGCCGCTGGCGGCGCTGGCCGAGCGGTTCCCGGAGATCTCGGGCGCCGCCTACAGCGTCAGCTCGTTCACCGGCTGGCACGACGGCCTGGCCACGGTGGTGCTGAAGCGGCGCATCGACCGCGATGGCGCGGACCACCCGGGCGAGCGCTGGCAGAGCGGCGAACTGGCGCGCGAGCCGTGGCACCCGATCCCCGGCATGCCGCCGGAGTACTGCACAGAACAGGGAGGCGTGCCGGGGCCGTGGCATGAGCGGCTGCCGCATTTCCGCCCCGAGTTCACCCCCAGCCACGGCGAGGAGTTGCAGTCGGAGCTCTTCCTGCCGCGGGCGGCGGTCGCGGAGGCGTGCGCAGCGCTGCGCGAGCTGGGCGCGCGACTGGAGCCGGTGCTCCAGGTCTCCGAGGTGCGCACCGTCGCGGCGGACGAGCAGTGGCTGAGCCCGGCGTACGGACGGGACACGGTGGCGTTCCACTTCACCTGGGTGAAGAACGCGGAGGCGGTGCTGCCGGTGCTGGCCGATGTCGAGGAGCGGCTGCTGCCGCTGGGCGCCCGCCCGCACTGGGGGAAGCTCACCACGACGGAGCCGGCGACGATCGCCGCGCGCTACGAGCGTCTTGGCGACTTCGGGCGGCTGCTCGCGGAGCACGACCCGGGCGGCAGGTTCCGCAACGCGTACCTGGAGGCGCTGCTCACCGGTGGGGCCGATCGGCCCCACCGGTGAGCGCGGGCGTGCGGGCGTGCGTGTGACGCGTGCGTGCGCGCGGGCGCGCGGGTCAGTGCGGTGGCGCAGTTCGCGCCGCTGAGGGTGCACGCGGTGGGCGCGGAGTTCGCGCCTCCCTTGTTCGCGGTGAAGAGCGCTCCCATACATGCATCGGTTGGACTCGCCGTCAAGAGAGGCCGCGGGGACGGCGGCGGGCGACGGCGACGGAGACGTTTCGGATCACGCCCTGGCGTAGTCGCCGAGTGAGGGCTCCAGCAGGCCGAAGGCGCTGTCCGCTTCCGCGGTGACGCTGGCGGAGATCCGGGCGTTGTCCTGGCCGGCGAGGGTGAGTTCCTGGATGCGCTGGAACAGGGTGCGGTGCACGGCGCCGAGCAGGGCGGCGGCGGTGCGGGGGGTGATGTCGCCGCGGGTTGCGCCGGTGGCCTCGGCCAGGGCGTCGGCCAGGGCCGCCTCGCGCAGGTCGTGCAGGTCGCGCAGGCGGGCGGAGAGGGTGGGGCTGTCGGCGATCATGCGGGCGAAGTCGGGGCCGGCGAACCCGGCGACCGGTTCGGCGGCCGTGGCCGCGTCGGTGAAGGCGCGGCGCAGTGCCGCGAGAGCCGACTCGCCGGCCTGGCGCTCGGTCACGGTGCGGGCGAGGGAGACGACGAAGGCGTCCTGATGATCCAGGGCCAGGTCTTCCTTGCGCGGGAAGTAGTTGGTCACCGTCTTCTTGGCGACCCGTGCGACGGCGGCGATCTCGGCGATGGTCGTCTGCTCGAAGCCCTGCGCGATGAACAGGCGGGTGGCGTGGTCGGAGATGAGCTGCCGGGTCTCCTGCTTCTTCGATTCCCGCAGGCCGGCAGGGGGTGCGGACGAGGCGGCGTCAGTAGTCATGGGGCAATCTTACACTCGTAGCATTTTTATGTTGACAGGCTCAGTAGACCTGGGCTAAATTTACGTCCGTTGCAAGTTTTCCACGGAGCGAAGAACGGACGTGCCCATGCCCGAACCCCGCCTCATCTCCCTCGGCCTCGCCTCCCTCCACGTCACCTCCCTCCGCATCCCGGCCGTCAACCTGGACTCGACCGTGGCCGAGCGCGACGGCGACGCCCCCGCACCCCCTCGCAGCGACCGACGCCCGCCCGTCCAGGCGCGACCCGCACGCGCCCGACGGGTTCCCCCGCCGGTCCGCAACCTGCCACGTCGCTCCGGCTACTGACCCGCACCCGACCAGCCCCCACAACTCCCCCTCCCGGAATCACTGAGGAGAAACACCTTGCAGATCACCGCCTCCACCGTCTCGCTCACCGTCGACGACGTCGCCGCCTCCCAGCAGTTCTTCACGACCCACCTGGGCTACACCGAACAGGCCGCCGCCGACGGCTTCGCCTCCCTGACCCGCCAGGACGCCGCGGTCGACATCGTCCTGCTCGCCCGAGGCACCCAGGTCCTGCCGGCCGACCAGCGCGACCAGCACGCCTCCGGCCTGATCCTCGCCTTCACCACCACCGACATCGAGGACGAGGAGAAGCGCCTGCACGCCGTGGGTGTGGACATCACCATGCCGCTGCGCGAGGAGCCCTGGGGCGAACGCCTCTTCCAGATCACCGACCCCAACGGCGTGATCGTCCAGTTCGTCGAGTGGCCCGCACCGGCCACCCCCTGATCCCGCGTGCTCGACCAGATGAGCGTCACCGTCAAGCCGGGCGAGAAGGACGGTGTCATCGGTGAGGAGCCGGCAGGAGCGCCCTGGGGCCGGGGCGGCGGACAGATAAGGCGCGGGCGCCTCACCCCGGGGCAGAGGGTCCCCGGGGTGAGCGGCCCGCGCCGGGACCGGCCGCGCGCTGACCGAGCGGGTGTCAGTACGCCGCGACCAGCCGGTTGTACTCCTCCTGGGTCACCGGGAGGACGGTGCCGTGACGAGGGCTGTCGGGGAGGTCGTAGTCGCTGGAGACGGTCCACCGGCCCGAGTCCAGGTCGGTCGTCTCGAACGGCACGTAGCCGCGGCCGCCGAACTCGTCGATGAGGAGGTACCACTTCTCCTCGGTGTTCGACTTGAAGACCGCCGGCCCCTCACCCTGGCTGATGGTCCCCGAGCCGAGGCATTCGGCGACGAAGTCGTAGGAGGGGTCGAGGATCGAGTCGGACGTCTCCTGGGTGATGAACTTCCCGCAGGGCGAGCCGGAGCCGTTGGAGCGCTCGTCCTTCGTGAAGCGGTGGTAGGCGTCGCCGTCCTGGATGAGCGTGGAGTCGATCACCGAGTAGCCCGGGTCGTGCCACACCTGCGGTTCGCTGAAGGTGCGGAAGTCCTCGGTGGTGGCGTACATCATCCGGTTGTAGGTGCTCCCGGTGTGGTCCGGGTCGTCCTCGCCGTAGATCTTGGAGGCCCAGAAGACGACGTAGGCGCCGAGGTCCGCGTCGTAGTACGCCTCGGGCGCCCAGGTGTTGCCCGCGGTCTCCGGTGCCACCTCGACCAGCCGCTGGTCCGACCAGTTGACCAGGTCGGTGGACTCCCAGACGGCGATGGACCGGCTGCCGTGGCGCTGCGCGCCGTCCCAGTCGCCGTTGCCGTAGATCCGCAGGTCGGTGGCGATCAGGTAGAACCGGTCGCCCTCCGGGGAGCGGATGATGAACGGGTCGCGCACGCCGCCCTCCCCCAGATGGGAGTTGAGCACCGGGTCGCCGCCGTTGAGCTCCTGCCAGTGCAGCGGGTCGTTGCCCTGGCTCAGCGCGAAGTACACCTGCTCGCCGTCGGACGTGCCCTCGCCGGTGAAGTACGTGAAGAGGTAGCCCGCGTACTCGGCCTGCGCCGCGGCGGCGGTCTGCGCACCGGCGTCGGCCGGCTCGTCGCCGGCCCGGGCGCTCGGCGTCACCGCGGCACACAGCAGCAGCGCGGCGAGCGTCAGCATGAGTCGTCGGCCGGTCATCGGGCTCTCCTGTCGGTGGGGGCCAGCAGCGGCTGGCGAGCGGTGGCTCGATGATGCGTGCGTTCGTGAGTGTTGAGGCCCGAACGAGGCCCGTCAAGCACTCCGTCGTGTGCGACTTCTGTCGAAAACTTTCGGTTGTGGTGCCCTATGCGGTGTCGCGGAGCGTGGGGAGGCGCCGGGCCCGCACCTGCGCGGCCGTGGTCCTCATATGCGCTCGGGGCTCCTCGGCGGGCCGCCGTGGTGGAGGGGCTTGCGGTAGCGGCCGAAGGTCGACAGGGGGTGGAAGCCGGCGCTCCGGTAGAGCTCGTACGAGCGGGTAGGGATTGGCAGAGTCGGTGAACAGGCGCACGCTCCGCTCGCCGTGCCGGGCCAGCGCGTGGAGGCCGTTGAGGAGCAGCGCCCGGCCGAGGCCGTGGCGGCGCCAGTCCTTGCGGACGCTCAGCTCGCGCACCTCGCCGACGCCGCAGTCGTCGGCGCCCGCGACGCAGAGCGCCGCGCCCACCACCTCCGTGCCGTCCCAGGCGACCTGCCAGTGCGCGGGCTCGGCGCCCTGGGCGAAACCCTGGAAGTCCCAGCCGCCGACATTGCCGGTGTCCGCGTACGCGTCGCGGACCATTTCCCAGACGGGGCGGTAGTGGGCCTGCTCGACGGGTCGAAGCGCGGCGCCGCCGGGCAGCGCGCGGGGCAGCGGCGGGAGATCGTCCAGCCTCGTCCGTTCGAACTCGGTGAGGCCGAAGACGCGTTGGTATCCGAGGTCTGTCAGCAGCGCGACGGCCTCGGGCTCGGCGTCCGCGGCGTTGGCCGCGTAGCAGGCGCGGTCTGCGGTGTCGTGCGCGGTGACGAGCGCCGCGATGCGCCGCTCGGCCCAGCGCACCATCGCCGTGCCGATGCCCCGCCCCCGCAGTTCGGGCAGCAGCCAGCCGCGGTGCAGATAGACCTCGGTACCGTCCTGGTCCCGCCACGACGTGATCGTGACGTGGCCGACGACGGACCCGTCGTGTTCGACGAGCGCCTGGTCCCGGCGCGGATCGGCGACCCCAGCCGCCACCTCGGCGACCTCCCGCGCGGTGGGATACGGCTCGACCACCGACCACCGATCGACCCCGCCACCCTCCCGACACGCCAGCCGCACCCGGAGGATGAGCGGATGGTCGGCCTCTCCCCCGTAGGGACGGAAGACCACGCGAGGGCCGGATTGGGCGGTCTCACCGGCAGTCACCATGCCCCCGCACGCTACACACCGACGCCGCCCCGCCGCCTCACACTTTCGACGGCACGAAGCGCCAACCCGCCTACGGCGCCGCGTCGCCGCGGTGCCTCGACCACTTGTCGGCTGCGGACCGCATGCGCCGCGTCCACGGGTCCGGATCCGCGCTCGCGATCTCCGCCCACAGGCGCGCGCTGGCCACCGCGAAGGCGTCAACGGCTGTCCTCGGCGCAGCCGTCCAGGCAGGGAGCGCGGCAACTCGTCGTTCCGCCTGATGGGGCGTGTGTCCCCCGGCGATGAGCCACATGACCCACAGGGCCGGGTCGATCCATCCGGCGCCGCGGGGGCCCATGCCCGGTCGACCAGACAGTGCCGCCCGCGCATGCTGTCATCTGTCGTTCGTCGCCTTGAGCTCGGCCCAGACGCATTTGCCCCAGCGCTTGCGGTCGGTCCCCCACCGCGTGGCCAGCGCTTCCACCAGCGCCAGGCCCCGACCGTGCACGTCGGTGTCCTCGGCGTTCCGGCGCATGGGAGGGGTCAGGGACTTGTCCACCACGCCGATGCGCACCAGATCGTCGCCGATGCGGGTGACCATGACCCGAAGCGAGTGACCTCGGGTGTGGGTGACGGCGTTGGCCACCAACTCGGTGACGACCAGGGCGCCGTCCGCCGCAAGGTGTTCCAGCCCCCACACCGTCAGTGCGGTGCGCACCAGGCGGCGGGCGGTCTTGGCGCTCTCCGCCTCGCTGGGGAACGTCTCGGAGTAGCCGGAGCGGTGGGTGGGCTGGGCTGTTGCGCTCACGCTCATCGGACCTCTGCATGGTGGGACGGCGGTTGCCGACCGCCGAGGCTGTTATGAGAACGACGGCCGGCACTGAGTCAACGACCGAGCAACTCGGAACGTGAGGAAACACCGGCAGAGGGTGCCGCAGCGACGACCGGAAATTTCCCGGACACGCGGTTCTGTCCGGTCCCGCGCACTGGCTACCGTGAGCGGGTGGTGGGCAACCAGGTCTTCAGGGATCGCATGGCGGAGTCCGGCTTCACTCAGGTGGAATTGGCCGAAGCGATGAATGTTGGTCTGCGGGCGGCGGGCTACGAGGGGACGGTCAGCGACCGTACAGTCCGTAATTGGCTGACCGGAAAGACCAGATGGCCACATCATCGGCAGCGGGCGGCGTTGGAGGCAGTATTCAACTGCCCGGTCACCGAACTCGGCTTCTCTCCCCCGCACGAATCGCCACACACGGCACCACCCGGAACTCCGGCGCTCGGCCGCCACTCAACCAGCGCCCCGGCCAGGACAGCGTCGGCTGCTGACGCCGCACTGGGCCTCACCGCTCGTCCCCGCATCGGCGCAGGCGACGTGCAGCGCTTGCTCGAGAAGTTCGCCGCACTTGTCGCCAGCGACCACCGACATGGTGGCAGGCTCACGATCGAGACGTTGGCTCGCGCCCTGGCTGGCGAAGCCCTCTCACTCCAGGCTCGGGGCACTGCGAGCCAGCGCGTCCGTGCGGCTCTGTACGGCGTCGCCGCGTCCTTCACCTCCAGCGCGATGTGGGCCGCGATCGACGGACGGCGCTTCGACACGGCGCAACGTCACTTCGACCGGGCGGCCAGCCTGGCGGCCATGTCCGGCGACTCCGCGATCCAGTTCCGCATCTGGTCCCATGCCGGCAGCCTTTATCGCCACATGGCACGGCCAGCGCACGCGCTGGCCGCCAACGACGTCGCTCGTCGGCTGCCCATTACCCGCCGCGACCCGCTGTTCGCCTCACTCGGGCACGCCCGCCACGCCGCCATCTTCGGTCGCATGGGCGAATCGCGGGCAGCCCGTCATGCCCTCTGCCATGCCGAGGAAGAGTTCCTCCGTGCCGATCCCGACGAGCGGCGGCCGTCGTGGATGACGGCGGTCTGCGACCGGGCGGAGCTTGAAGAGCTCGCCCTCTCCACGCACCTCAGCCTCGGCAACGACGAGAAGGCGGAGGCCCACGCCCACAGAAGCCTGGCGCTGCTACGCCCGCACATGCGGCGCGACCGAGCCATTGTCACCGCCCGGCTCGCCCACGCCCAACTGGGTCAGCGGGATCTGGAGCCCGCCGTCACAACGGCGATGTCCGTCCTCATCGAGCCGACCGGACAGCATCCCCGGGTAAGCGCCCTGTTGCTCGATTTCGGCGACAGGCTGCGCCGGACAGCCCCGTCCAGCTCTCCCACCCGCGACTGGGACGAGTACGCCCACGACGCACGAAAGAAGCAACGGTGACCACGACAGCAATCCAGTTTCGTCACGCCACCGACGTCGAGACCGTGTGGGGAACCCTGATCGAGATCTACGCCGAGGTCTATGCGGAGAAATTGGGACAGGCCCACTACTCGGTGGAGCGTTACGGCGAACGACTGGCCCGACACGCGTCCGAACACGGTTGGGAGGTCGTCATCGGCTACGACGGCTCAGAGCCGGTCGGTTACGCCTACGCCAACACGCTTCTACCACGTGACCGCTGGTGGGGTCGGATGACCACGCCTCTGCCCCAGAGTTGCGCGGAGACGTCCACAGTGGCCTTGAAAGAGGGGATGCTCCGCCAGGCGTGGCGTGGAGCTGGCCTCGCTCGGCAAGGGCACGACGCACTGCTGGCGAACCGGCCGGAGGAGCAGGTGACGTTGCTGGTGAATCCGCTGGCCGGGGGTGGGAAGGTCAAGGCGCTGTACGAGGGGTGGGGGTACCGGGCGGTCGGCATGCAGCAGCCCTCGGCGGACGGTCCGGTACTCACGGCCATGCTGCGGGCGGTGCGGGAGGCTGCGGCAGCCGAGTAGGCCTTCGTCCGACCGTGGGCTGGGACCTGTTGTTCAGTGGGGCCGGTGGCGGTTCTGGCCAGGTGGGCAGGCCGGGGTAGGGGTGGTGGGTCGACAGGGTTTTGGCCAGGTGGTGAAGCATTTCCTGAAGGCGGGCCGGAGCCCAGGTGGCGACTGTGGGGTTTTGCGAATGGGTGAGGAAGTTGATGATGACCATGTCGCGCATGATCAGGAATGCCTCGAGCTGATCGAAGGCGTCCGGAAGCGGCCTGACCTGCTGGTAGGAGCGCAGGAATTCGTCCGAGAACCTCGCGTGGGCTGCCGGCCGGTCTGCGCACAGTCGGTGGACCGAGGACAGGACGGTGGCGATGTCCAGCATGAGGTGCCCGAATCCGCAGTCGTCGAAGTCGATGACGGCGACCTCGCCGCCGGGGGTGACCACGACGTTGCCGCGGTGCAGGTCGGCGTGAATCAGTCCCCAGTCCGGGTCGGACGGCGGGATGATGCCGGCCACGTGCTCGTTCGCCTCGTGCAACAGCCGAATGCCGCGTCTGCCGAGCAGTTCCTCGCTCCGCGCGCCGCTCAGGGCGTACCCGCGGTCGAAGATCTCTTCTCTGCCCCATCGCGGCCGGACGAAGCCGTGCGGAAGTTCCGGCTCTGCCCATCGGTGCAACTCGGCCAGCGTGCGTCCCCACGCTCGTGCGAGCTGCGTGCTGGGCTCCGTCGGGTTCGGACGCCCCGTGATCCACCGGAAGACGGCCACGGTCGAGTACTCCTCGGGGCCGAGGGATGGCACGGTCGCCACCCACGATCCGCCTCGCGTGCGGACCGGTTCGGGCACCGGGACGGGGGCGCGACGTCGCAGCAGATGCATCCAGTGGAGTTCAGAGTCCTGCTCCCCCGCCGAGCGTCCGTCCCGGACCGACATGCGCAGCGTGGAACGCTCGCTGCCTGAGTCCACCAGGTAGACGGCGTTGTCCTCGTACCGCAGAAGCCGCAGCCGGTCGGGTTCGATCCCGTACTGGTCGAGCGCCGCAGCCGCGGTGAGGCGAAGCCGGCGCAGCTGGGCGGGGCGGGTGAGGGAACCGAACCGCCCGCGATGCGCCATGGTCACGTCCGCTGCCCGAAACGGGCCAGGTAGTGCCAGACCTTCTTGAGGGACTGGGGGTCGTGGTGGCCGGTGCGGGCGGCGGTGCCGAGGGCGTGGGGGGTGAGGACGCCGTCGACCGCGATGTGCGTGGCCAGGTCGACGTACTCCTGGCCGCGGTAGTCGGGGTGGCGGCGGAGGTCCTCGACGGTGAGGCGGAAACCGGGGTGCCATTCCACGGGGCAGCCGAGGCGCAGGGCCATGGTCTCGACGGGGGTGCCTCGGTAGCACGGGTCGAGGACCAGCGCCTCCACATGGCCGTTCGGTCGGACCGGCCCGTGCACCTGTGCCTCGATGTAGTCGTCGAGATCGTCCCGGCGGTCGGCGAGGGCGAGCGCGATGAGGCCCATGCGGGCCGCGACGCCGAAATCCGTGGGCTCGAGGAAGCTGTCCGGGTAGCAGAACGTGGTCCGCTCCAGGGTCTCGGCAGTCAGGCGGAAATGGGCGGAGCCGAACCGTGGTGCGCCGCCGACCGGCTTGTGGCGGAAGTTCAACGCGCCGTAGACGGGCCGCTCATGAGCCGGTGCTTCGTCGTACGCCCCGTGGAAGATCCGGCTCTCCCAACGCCACCGGTCGCCGCCGGAAAACGCGGTCAGTCCGCCGTTGCTGGTCCCCGTGACGAACTGCGAGCGGTAGACGCCGTCCTCGGCCAGGGCATCCAGAATCGGCCTGCCGTGCAGCAGACGGTCCGGGTGGAAGTTGAGGGTCACCCGCAGCGCCGGGTCCAGCGGAGGGCCCGACGCCAGCTCCGCGACATGGAGAAGGGCCAGCTCCTGCGCTGTCAGGGAGGCTGCGGAACTCATCCGCACAGTGTTCCCAAGCCGGTCGACCGGCGCACGCGGATTAGGTCAGCGGATGGTGCACCCAGACGCACGGCTCGCAGTAGACGGCGTGGTCGTGCGCGGTGTCGCAGTGGACCGGGACCAGGGCGCCGGGCACCTCCACGGGTCCGGGCGTGTCGAACGGCAGTCCGCGAGGCCACCGGCGATGGTCATCGCCCGGACCGATACCCCGAACGGCACGCTGTAGCCCCTGGCGACCAGTCGTTCCGGGTGATCCCGGTCGATTCCGATGAGGACGTACATGAACGCGGGCCAGTCGTTGAAGTCGTCGAGCAGGGACACGAGGTCGGGTCGCTGTGCGGCGGTGGTCACCAGTAGGTCCATGTCCCGCTCCGTCAAGCTCCCGCGGACCGGCGCCGGCGTCCCGAGGTTGTCGACGCGACGCCGGACCGCCAACCGTGCACGAGATCGTCAGGGCTGTTCAGGAAGTCGAATCGTGACGAGGAGACCGCCGGTGGGGCGGGGGGTGAGGTCGAGGGTGCCGCCGTGTGCTCGGACGATGCTGTGCACGATGGCCAGCCCGAGGCCGACGCCGGCATGCTCGTCGGTGCGTATGCGTTCTGTTCCGCGTTGGAAGGGTTCGGTGAGGGTCGGTACCAGTTCCGTTGGGAGCGGATGGCCCGTGTTCTCGACCCGCAGCACGCTCGCGTCGTGCTGCGGTTCGGTGTGGACCGTTACGGTGCCGCCGGCGGGGAGGTTGTGGACGATGGCGTTCTGGACGAGGTTCGTCACCATCCGCAGTATGAGTGCCGCGGAGCCGACGGTCTGCGTTGTCTCGCCGGTGACGTCGAGCGTGATGCTGCGCTTCTCGGCGAGGAGAAGCAGCGTTTCGGTGGCCTCTTCGGCGATGAGGGAGAGGTCGACGGGCTCGCGGGTGAAGCTCCTGCCGTCGGCGCGGCTGAGCAGCAGGAGGGCCTCGGTGAGGTCGATCGCCCGCGTGTTGACCGTGAGGAGGCGTTCGATGAGTTCGTCCTGGTCCCGCGTGGGGTCGTTGCGGGCGGCGTCGAGGAGTGTCTGGGAGATTGCCAGCGGGGTGCGCAACTCGTGGGAGGCGTTCGCGGCGAACCTTTGCTGTTCGGCGACATGGGATTCGAGTCGTTCGAGCATGGTGTCGAACACGTCGGCGAGTTCGCGGAATTCGTCGTTGGGGCCTTTCATGCGGATCCGGTGGGCCAGTGATCCGTTCGAGGCTGTCCGTGCCGCGTAGGCGATCCGGGTGAGCGGTGCGAGCATCCGGCCGGCGAGGATCCATCCTCCCAGGAGGCCGAACACGAGGAGGAAGACCAGCGTCGTGGCCGCGGCGGGGGCGAAGCCGCGCAGGAGTTCGGAGCGGTTGGGCCCGATGATCACCACGCCGTCGAACGTCTTCGGGATGTCGCTGGGGTCCGCGCTCGGTACCCAGCGCAGCACGAACACCCATACCACGGCCAGCAGGAGAGTGCCGGCGAGGAGGAGGAATCCGGCGTAGCTGATGGTGAGTTTCAGTCGGGCGCTGAGCCCTTGGCGTCTGGTCATTGAGTGCCGCCGGGGTGGGTGGTGTTCATGCCGGAGGCGGCGATGTCGGCGGCGATCGCTTCCAGCCGGAGACCGTCACGGACGGCTTCGGCCAGGTGGGGCTCGTCCTCCACGATCAGCACGCGCATACCTGAAAGCCTAGGCAGCACGCATATCGCCGGCGTATGCAGAACCGGACACGCCCCCGGCACGGTGACCGTGCCAGGTACACCAGTTACGGGACGACCCTTTGGCCCGGGGGTGCCGGGATCATGGACGGGGCGGTCAAGGGCTGACAGCGGACGGGAGACAGGAGACGGCCAGGCAGCGGGGCTGCCTGGCCGTCAGCCTTCGGGACTAGGCGGCGACCGTTTCGAAGCCGCCCGCGATCACCGGCGCGATGGTCACCGCGTCGATGTTCGGGGCCCAGGCGTCCGGCTGGTCGTTGCCGAACGTGAGGGCGCCGTCGGCGGTGGACAGGGTCACGCTGATCGAGCGGTCCCAGAAGCTGTCCCAGTGGTGGTTGTTGCGGAACATCCCCTCGCCCGCGTACCCCTCGGCGCCGGACTCGGAGATCTGCAGACCCCGGTCGACGACCTGCGGGTTGTACGGGTGGTCGCCCAACAGCTCCGCGTTGGCGTAGCGCACGACGACGGTGTACCGGCCCGGCTCGTCGAAGCCGTCCTGGCGGGCGATCTCCAGGGTGTTGTCGGAGTCCGCCGTGTCGTTGCCGAGGTAGTCGACGAAGGCGCCGCCCGAGGCGTTGCTGCCCGAGCTGTCCGGCAGCGTCGTGACCCGGGCGGAACCGTGCAACGTGCCGTCCTCGGCCTCGACGGTGACGGCGGAGTCGTCGGCCTGTTCGTTCCTGGTGGTGGTCAGGGCCGACAGGTTGACGCCGCTGTCCGAGCTGATCGCGATCTCGTTGATGCCCTCGGAGAGATACACGCGGGCGGTCGAGGTCCACGACCCCGCGGCGGACGCCTCGAACGACCCGGCCGGCACCCCGTTGACGCTCAGTTCGGCGGAGGTGGCACCCGAGCTGACGTAGTCGAGGGCGACGTCGTGATAGCCCGACTCCCACGCCGTCACGTAGAGCTTCGCGCCCTGCCCGTCCCCGGCGATCCGCGCGGTGCCGGCCGTCTCGTCGTCGTCGAAGGTCAGCTGGGATCCGCCCTCCAGGCGCATGGTGCTGGCCGGGTAGACGGTCGGCTCCCCGCCCGTGACGTCCGTGAGGGTGTACGCGTCCAGCGTGATATCGCTGTTCGGCAGCGCGGTGCTGCCGTCCCGGCTCGCCCGGAGCGACAGCTCGTGCTCCCCGGCCGGCAGCTCGATCTCCACCTCGGCGCTGCCCCGGTAGATCCACTCGCCCCTGGTGCTCGCGAGGTCGGCGGAGTACTGCACGATCTCGGCGAACTCGTCGTCCACGAACAGCGCCTGACGGCCGGGCGCCGGAGCGGAGCCGACGACCTGGAAGCGGTACGTGCCGTCGCGTGGCACATCGACCGTGAACTCCGAGCGCGAGCCGGCCTGGTTGAAGTAGGCCACGTCCTCGTCGCCGGACGCCTGGAACTCCTGATCGCTCGCGTCCCGCACCCTCGCGTCCGTCAGCGCGGTGCTCTCGGCCTCGACGGTGGTGCTCCAGGGCTGTTCGGCCAGGGTCGCGGCCACGTCGCGCGCCTGGCGCGGGGTGATGAGGACCTGGTAGGCGGAGTCCTGGTCACGGGTGGCGAGGGTGAGGTCGGCCAGCGTCCCGTCGCTCGCGAGCGGTACGCCCTCCAGGGCCCGCACCAGCCGGGGCGTGCCCTGGATGCCCTCCTGGCCCGTCAGGGAGATCTCCCTGACCTCGACATCGACGCTGCTGCCGAACAGCGCGGGGTCGAGGCCGCCGACGTCGAGCGTCACGTCGGCGTTCGTGCCGCCGTAGAGGATGCTCGCCTTCCGGCTGGCCTCGTCGATGGCGCCGATGCCCCGCAACGAGTCGGGGTCGTCCGGATGGGGCGGCGTCACCTGGACGGTCTGGGAGCCGGCGAGGTCGCCGTACAGCTTGAACAGCCACCAGCCGCCGTTGGCGCCGTTGGCCCGGGCCATGTTGTCCGAGAAGTTCCCGGCGTAGTTCCAGTAGGCGGTCTGGGCATCGACCTTCTCCTCCTCGAAGGCCGAGAACCACCGGACGATGCTGCCGGGCGAGCTCATGTTCCGCAGCGTGCCCCATTCGCTGATGGTGATGGGCAGTTGCACGTCGGCGCCGAGATGCTCCTGCTCCAGCGCGCGGAACTCACGGACGTGGGTGTAGAACGGGTCGGGGCTCGTGCCGCCGAGCTCGTGCCAGATATAGGTGTCGGGCACCACGTCGTTGGCGGCGGCGTACGCCAGGAAGTCCGCCTCGCGCTGCCGGTCCGCCGGCTCGGCCGAACCCCACCAGCGGGAGTTGCCGGGGCCGCCGATGCGGGGCTCGACGGTGCCGCCGAACTCGTCGTCGTAGATCTCGTGGACCAGGTCGTACACCGCGGTCCAGTCGGCGAAGAACCGGTCCTTCAGCTGCGGCCAGTCCTGGTACCAGATGCCGTCGGGCTCGTTGAAGAGGACGAACAGGTACTGGCCCGGGTAGTCGCTGGTGGTCGCGATCCGGGTGACCGTGTACCGGACCACCTCCAGGTAGTCCCAGGTGCCGTTGCCGCCCTCCGTCCAGGAGCCGTCCGACTGGTCGTAGGTGCGGTCGTCCCCGGGGCGGGTGCCCCCGTGATACGGCCAGTCCGGGTAGAAGTCCTGGAGGTAGACGGCCAGTTCCCGGCCGTGCTGGTTGAAGAAGCCGTCCTCGAGGTCCAACACGTCACCGCTCGGGTGCTGCAGACCCTCGGGCGGCTTCTGCGAGGAGTTGGTGATGTGCGCGCCGTCGATGACGGCCTGGGTCGGGGAGCCGTCGTCGCCGAAACCGTAGAGCGTGCCGCTGGCACCGCCGCGGAACGCCCCGGTCGTCGTGCCGAAGTCGACGCCGAGGACGTCGGGCGCCGCCGCCGTGGCCTGGGGAGGCACGAGCAGCAGCCCTGCCGTGGTGGCCACGGCCGTGGTCGCGGCCACGGCCAGTCGTCTCAGGGATTTCCTCATCGAATGGTCCCTTGCCTAGTGGACGTATGCGATCAGTACGGACTGTGCGAACGGTGCGAACAGGACGAACTGCGGGAGATTTGCGAACTGGCGAGCGGATGTGAACGGTAACAGCGGCTTGATAGCGCTTTCAAGACGGCTGCTGATAGCGTTTTCAGATGGACTCGCGCCCCCGCATCGCCGACGTGAAACGCCCCGCCACCATGGCCGACGTGGCCGAGCTGGCCGGCGTCTCCGTGCCGACGGTGTCGCGGGTGCTCTCCGGCGCCGCGCGGGTCTCCCCGCTCAGGCGGGAACGCGTCGAGGCGGCCATCAGCGCCCTCAACTTCCGCCCCAGCGCCGCCGCCCGGATCCTGGCCTCCCGCCAGCCGAAGGCCATCGCCGTGGTGGCCGGCGACACCTCGAAGTACGGCTACGCGGAGACCATCAGGGGCGTGGAGGCGGCGGCGCGCGCCGAGGGCTTCACGGTCGCGATCACCGTCGTCGAGAGCCCGGACGACGAGGAGGTCGACCTCGCCCTGCGACTCGTCCTCACCCAGGCCATCGCGGGCGTCGTGGTGCTCAAGTTCGACCCGCCGGGCGTGCGGGCGCTGCGCCGGATGCCGCCCGACCTGCCGGTCGTCGCGCTCTCCGGCGTCCGGCAGACGGGCGTGCGGCAGGCGGTGCTCGACGAGGCGCGGGCCGCCGAGGAGCTGACGAACCACCTTCTCCAGCTGGGGCACGCCACCGTCCACCACGTGCCGGTGCCGCCGTCCCGGCGCGAGGGGGACGGGCGGACGGCCGGCTGGCGCCGCGCCCTGCGCGCGGCCGGCGCGCCCGTCCCGCCGCTTTCGGCCGCGACGTGGTCACCGCACGCCGCCCGGGACATCGGCCTCGAACTGGCGGCGGACCCCGACGTCACCGCCGTGTTCTGCGGGAACGACGAGATCGCCATGGGCGTGATCCGCGGGTTCGCCGACGCCGGGCGCCGCACACCGGAGGACGTCAGCGTCGTCGGCTTCGACGACCATCCCCTGGCCGCGTTGTGGACGCCGGCGATCACCACGGTGCGGCAGGACTTCTTCGGACTCGGCGAACGCGGCTTCTCGCTGCTGATGGGTGCGGTCACCGCCACGTCGAACAGGCGTTTCTCCTCCGAGCGACCCCAGATCGTGATGCGCGAGAGCACGGCCGCGCCCCGGCGGTAGTGGGCGGGTCCGCACCCGTTGTCCGCACCTTGTTCGCACCGTTGTCGGACCGTTCGTCAACATGCGTATCGTCCGACGAATCCGCCACTCCGATGACAGCGCCCCGCGCCGTCCTCGACAAGGCGAACCCCGACAGGGCGAACGTGGGGAAATGCCGTCACTGGAGTTCGGCGGCTGGTCACGGGAGCGGTGGATGGGACTGGGATGCGGGTGATCTCGCGGCGGAGGGTGTTGGGGGCGTCCGGGGTGGGTGGGGCGGTGCTGGCCGGTGCCCCGGGGTCGGCGGCTTGGGCAGCGGCGGGGCCCGCACCGCTCGACACGGCGCTGGAGTTGGCCACCCGCGCCGATCTGGCGGCGGCCACGGTGCCGGCGGAGCACGCCGCGGTGCGGCTGAGCGGCTTCGCCGCGGCCGGCGACGGGGGCGGCGGGCTCTACGCGCGGCTGGCGGAGCCGGTGGCCGAACCCGACCTGTGGCACGTCACATCGGCCGACGGCGCGTACTGGGAGCTCGCCGAACCGGTCACCTCGGTGCGGGCGCTGGGCGCCAGGGGCGACGGGACGACCGACGACACCGAGGCGTTCCTGGCCGCGGCCCGGCGCGGCGGCACCGTCTACGTGCCGCCCACGGACACCACCTACCTGTGCCGGCGGACCATCCAACTGCTGGACGGCGACACCTGGTACGGCGACGGCTTCCGGTCGCGGATCACCATGGACCAGCAGCCCGCCGAGGGCAACGGGGAGTTGCTGGGGGTGGGCATCGCGGAGCAGACCGAGGTGGTCGTGCGCGGCGTGCGGGTCTCCGGGCTACACCTGGACACCGGCGGCCTGCCCAACGAGAACGGGCTGGGCGGCAGTTACTGCGGCGACGTGTACGTGGACACGATGTTCTTCTCGAACATCGGCCGCAAGGCGATCACCTTCCAGTACCACTGCGACAACGTCCACTGCCGGGACATCACCGTCTTCCACGCCTGTCAGGAGCCCGGCTCCACGCATGCGGCCATCAGCGTGGAGGGCGAGATCGGCGGCATCGACACGATGCACGACATCGGCTTCGAGAACGTGACGATCCTGGAGACCGGCTACAACGGCATCACCGTCTCGGACGCCAGCCGGGTCACCTTCGACACGGTGCGGTTCGGCGACACCGCGGGCGCCGGTTCGTTCGTGGTGTTCCACCGGGAGGTGACCGACAGTCACGTGCGCGGAGTGCAGGGCGGCGACACCGAGCGCCGGATGATCTCCTTCGGCTCCCAGGTGACGCGTTGTTCGGTGCGCGACTTCTCCTTCGGCCAGGTGCGGGACAACGCCCATTCCCGTTCGAACGCCATCGAATGCCTGGGGCCCGACAACCGCTTCGAACGCGGCGGCTTCGACTACGCCAACGCGACGGGGAACGGCGAGAACACCGTCGCGGTGCTGGTGATGGGGCGGGACGTGACACTGGACGCCGTCACGGTCCGGTCGTGCACGGCGACCGGCCATGTGGTGAAGGGCTCGGCCGGCACGCTGCCCGACAACGCCACGACCCAGGGCACGCCCGACGACCTGGCCGTGCTGGACTGCGTGCTGCGCGCCGCGACCACGCCCTCCGGCATCGTCTCCGAGGGGAACGGGCCCGGGTGCAGGACACCTCGATCCTCCTTGACCAGGGTCCGAACGTCGCCGACTTCGCCCGCCCGGGCGGCCGGTTCACGGGCAACCTGGTGGGCGCGTCCGCCGAGCCGGCGCGGCTGGTGGTGCGCGCCGAGGGCGGCGCGGTGGTGACCGGCAACGTCGCGCCGGAGGGCGCCGTCGTGGAGTTCGCCTCGGACCAGGCCGCGGACCGCAGCGCGGTCGCCACCAACATCGGCCTGGTCTGACGGCCGGCCGCCCCGGCCAGCAGCAGCGGCCGGCCGGGGCTGGGGTCAGTCCAACGCCGTCAGTCCAACGCCGTCGCCGATTCGCGGACGCTCTGCGCGATCTCCTGCGGATCGTAGGGCGCGGTCTCGCCCGGGGTGTAGGTCACCGCGGTGAGGGTGCCGGTGTAGCGGAAGGTGCCGTGCCGCTCGTGCAGCGGCCAGGACACCGGGGACTTGCGGTCCAGGCCGATGCTGATGCCCTGGAGCGGCGCCATGCCGATCAGCTGGCGCACGCCGTCGAGGCCGCCGGTGCGGAGGCCGTCCAGACCGACGTCGAGCGACCAGCGGATGTCGGGCAGGGCCGTGGCGGACACCTCGACCGTATGCGACCCGGGGTCGAACGGGCCGGCGTCGGCCTCGTGCAGCACGCCGTACTCGTTGAACGCGAGGCGCAGCCGCCCGTCCTCGACGTACAGCGCGTAGCCGCCGCCCTGATCGCCGTGCGAGACCAGCACGCCCTGGTCGCCGGCGTCGTGCCGGCGGATCGCCACCGTGATGGTGAAGGACCGGAAGGCGATCAGCCGGGAGGAGCGGTACCGCTCCAGTTCGGGAGTGCCGGGCAGCAGGGTCACCGGGCGCAGCAGGCGCTGCTCCTCGGGGCTGCGGAAGGCGAGGGCGCCGCTGGCGTCGACGAGCGGGAAGACGCCGTCGCGCCAGGCCGCGGTCTCCCAGGCGGCGGACAACTCCTTGACCAGTCCCGGGTGGTCGGCCGCCACGTCGGTGGTCTCGGTGGGGTCGCGCCGGACGTCGAACAGCGCCCACTCCTCGTCGTCGTACGGAGCGCCGGGGCGGTGCCGGGTGACCAGCTTCCAGCCGTCCCGGTAGTAGCTGCGGTTGCCCGCGGTCTCGCAGTACTGCTCGGGGTGGGTGCTCGCCGCGGCCGCCTCGGCCAGCACCGGCACGAAGCTGACCCCGTCGGCCTCCTGTACCGGCCGGCCGCGGCGTTGGGTGGGGCGGCGCACGCCGGCCAGCTCCAGCAGCGTCGGGGTCAGGTCGGTGACGTACTGGAACTGGTGGCGCAGGCCGTCGTCGTCCGGCTCCCGGCGCAGCCCGGCGGGCCAGGAGACGAGGAACGGCACGCGCACGCCGCCGGCGTGGGTCTGACCCTTGTAGAGGCGGAACGGGGTGTTGGAGGCCATGCCCCAGCCGCGCGGGTAGGGGGCCAGGCTGCGCGGGCCGCCGATCAGCTCCGGGTCGAGGTCCGCGTCCGCCGCCCAGTCCTCGGGCAGGCGCGGATGCCGGACGAAGCTGCTGAGGTAGCTGCCGGCGCCCTCGGCCCCGCCGCCGCCCTGGTCGTCGCCGTCCCCGGTGCCGCCGTTGTCGGACGTGAAGACGATGATGGTGTTGTCCAGCTCGCCCATCGCCTCCAGGGTGTCCGTGAGCCGGCCGAGGTTCTGGTCGACGTTGTCCACCATCGCCGCGTACACCTCCATGGCGCGGACGTGGCGGCGGCGCTCGCGGGGCGTCAGGTCGGCCCAGGCGGGGACCTCGTGGCCGGCCTCGGTCTCGCGCCCGGGCAGCCGGGTGTCCGGGGGGAGGATGCCGGCCGCGAGCTGGCGGGCGAACCGGGCGGCGCGCAGCTGGTCCCAGCCGCCGTCGTAGCGGCCGCGGTGCCGCTCGATGTCGGCCGGTTTGGCCTGGAGCGGGCCGTGCACGGCGTTGTGCGCCAGGTAGAGGAGGAACGGCTTGTCCGGGTCGTGCGCCCGGAGCGACGTGACCATGGCGATGGCCTGGTCGGTGATGTCGTCCGTGTAGTAGTAGCCGTCGGGGAACTCGTCGATGTCCAGCGGGGTGTTGTCGCGGACCAGCTGGTGTGGCTGGAGCGGGCTGGTGAGCCCCTCCAACACGCCGTAGTACTGGTCGAAGCCCTTGCGCAGCGGCCAGTCACGGCGGTCGTCCGCCGCATTGGACGCGGCGTCGCGGGCCAGATGCCACGTGCCGACCGCGTAGGTGGCGTAGCCCGCGTCATGCAGGATCTCGGCCAGGGTGGGTATGTCGTCGGCGATCTCCATGCCGTAGCCGGGAAAGCCGGGGTCGACGTTGGCGACCGTCGCATAGCCGACCCGGTGCGGGTTGAGCCCGGTGAGCATGGCGGCGCGAGCCGGGGAACACAGGGGCAGGGTGTGGTAGTTGGTGAGCCGGAGGCCGTCGCGCGCCAGCCGGTCGAGGGTGGGGGTGGGGATCTCGGAGCCGAACGGGCCGATATCGGCGTAGCCCATGTCGTCCACGAGCACGACGACGATGTTCGGCGCGAGTTGGCGGGGTCGGTGCGGGGCCGGCCAGGCCGGGTCGGACTCGGCGAAGGTGCGCCCCACGACGCCGGGGAAGCCGTCGTAGGGGTTACGGCGGTGCGGCGAGGAGCGCCGCGGCCCGGGGAGCGGCCCGGGCAGCGACGCGGTCATGCCAGGCTCCGCACCGGGTCGTTGAGCAGGTCGATCTCCGAGGCCGGGAAGAGCCGGGCCAGCTCCGCGGCCAGTGCGGTCAGCCGGTCCCGGCCGGGACGGCCGCTGGCCGCCGCGAGTTGCAGCAGCGAGCCCGCCTGGAGCACGACGTGGAGCTCGACGTCCAGCAGCCCGGGGAGGTGGCGGCGGACGGCGGCCACCGCCAGCGGCTCGGCGAGCAACTCGGCCAGCGGGGTGCGCAGATGCAGTCGACCCTGCGGGAAGTCGTCGGCGCGCGGCACCGGCCGGCGGGCCGCCTCGGCACGCTCCCGCTGCGCGGCGACCAGCAGATGCTCCTCGGACACCTCGGCGGGGTCCTCGGGCAGCCCGAGCCGCTCGTACTGGCTGAGCGGGGCGTCGTTGTCGCGCAGCGCCTCGACGAGCAGCCGGACCATCCGCAGCTCGACGCCGTCGTCGACCATCGGGTTCTTCTGTTCGGGGTCGACCGCCAGATCGAACAGCAGGCTGCCGAAACGGGCCGGGCTGAGGAACGGGGCGGTCACGGCGGGGAAGCGGAGCGTCGAGGTGCCCTTGGTGAACGTGAACGGTTCGGCCAGCTCGGCGTCCGCGAGCTCCTCGGCGGTGAGCCGGCCGCGGACCCGGGTCGGCATCAGCGTGTGCTCGTACAGCGGCTGGTTGCCGTCCTGGACGCCGGCCCGCAGGTAGACGTAGCGGCCGTCGGTGATGTTCACGTGGCCGCCGAAGGAGCCGAACAGCGCCGCCTCCCTGGTGGGTCGGCCCGGGTTCTCCTCCAGCGCCTCGCGCAGCGGCCGGCCCTGCATGTCGCCGGGGCGGGCGACGCCGAAGTACTCCAGCAGCGTCGGCGCGAGGTCGATGGTCTGGACGAGGCCGGCGTGCCGGGTGCCGTCCCGCTCCGGCAGCCACGGGTCGTGCAGGAACAGCGGGGTGTGCACCAGCTCGTCGTACCAGGGCTGAACGGTGTTGGCCCACCAGCCCTGCTCGCCGAGCTGGTACCCGTGGTCCGTACACACCACGAGCAGGGTGTCGTCCCACAGGTGGTACTCGTCCATGGCGTCGAGGACGCGGCCCAGCGAGTGGTCGCACATGGACAGCAGCGCGGCGTACTCGTACCGGGCGTGCGCGGCCTGCGCGTCGGTCTCGGTGACCCGGGCGGCGTCCGGCCAGTCGAAATGCGGTCCCGCGTAGTCGTGCGGGTAGCGGTCCTTGAAGCGCTGGTGGGTGAAGAACGGCTCGTGCGGATCGGCGGTCTCGATCTGCAGGAACCAGCTGGAATGCGCGTGGTTGGTGCGCAGGAACGCCAGCCCGGCGTCGAACGTCAGCGTCTGCGGGTGCTTCTCCTCGGTGTCCAGGTGCCGGCGGTTCACCCAGTCCTGGCGCCACCGCGCGTCGCGGGTGGCGTGCAGGTCCTCGGGCGGGCGCGGGCTGCCCAGCTGGCCCTGCCAGGGGTCCCCCTCCTGCCCGCGGAAGAACTCCCAGCTGTGGTACCGGGTGTGGTAGGTGGCGCCGCCGTCCTCGAAGTAGTGCTGGTTGTCAGTCGCCAGATGGGTGTAGACGCCGTGCCGCCCGAGCAGCTCGGGCGCCGAATCGTCGAACGGCTCCAGCGGGCCCCAGCCGCGGTGCAGGAAGTTGTGGCGGCCGGTGTGCAGCTCGCGGCGCGCCGGCATGCCGGACAGCGAGCCGGCGTAGCAGGTGTCGAAGGTGACGGCGCGCGAGGCCAGCCGGCTGAAGTTCGGGGCGTGCGTCCACGTCGCGCCGTAAGGGGGAAGCATATGGCGGTTGAGGCTGTCGAACATGACCATGACGGCCTTCACGAGCAGATCCCTTCCTGAGTGGTGTCACGGGCCTGTGCGATGTCACGGGGGGAACCTGCGGATCGCCGGGTCCGGGCGGCGGCCGGTGCGCTGAGCGATCGATGATCGACCGTCAGCGACGGGCCTCCGACGCGGGGACGCGACGCCGGAACGAGAACCGGGTCGCCTGAGCGGCCGTCCGGTCCGGTGGTGCGGGACGGGACGGCGAGGGGCACGCGCTGCGGCGTGCGACGAGATGCGGGGAGGGTGCCCGACGGCCGAGGCGGCGGGCGGTGCCGAGGATCAGCGGGTCAGCAGGACCGGCTGATCAGCGGTCGGCACGGCGAATCACGCGGCACAGATGGCGCTGGCCTGCCGACGAAGGTCGACGTGCCGGCGGGACACGAGGCGCAGTTCGCGGTTCACGTGAGCCAGGGTGTCAGCAAGGCTCCGGCGCAGTCAACACCCGTTCCCGGATGAGGAGCTGGTCGTGCGGAGTTCGCCACGCCGGGCGCCGGGCGCAGCCGTCACGGACGCCCCGGGCGCCGGCGTGAGAGCGTTCTGGGTGGGCCCAGGGAGAGCCAGGCGCCCGCCAGCCAGAACGCTCGCCTGCACCAGAACGCTCGCCAGCCAGAACGACATGGAGCACGTCACCCATGACCACCGAGCACCCGACACCGTCACCCCCGCACGTCATCGTCATCCTCACCGACCAGCAGCGCTGGGACACCACCGGCGTGCACGGCAACCCGGCCGACGTCACGCCGGAGTTCGACCGCATCGCGCGCGCCGGCACGCACCTGGAGCACGCCATCACCCCGCAGCCGGTGTGCGCGCCGGCCCGCGCCGCGTTGCAGACGGGCTGCTGGCCCACCACCACGGGTGTGCACCGCAACGGGCTGCCGCTGCCGGACGACGTGCCCACCCTGGCCGGGGCGTTCGCCGAGGCCGGATACGTCACGGGCTATATCGGCAAATGGCACCTGGCCGGCCAGGGTCCGGGCGAGGGCGCGGGTCCGGTGCCGCCGGAGCGCCGCGGCGGCTACCAGCGGTGGTTGGCCAGCGAGCTGCTGGAATTCACCTCCGACGCGTACCGCACGGTGCTGTGGGACGAGGAGGGCCAGCCGGTGCGGCTGCCCGGGTACCGCTCGGACGCGCTGTTCGACGCGGCGATCCGCTTCGTGGCCGACCACCACGACCGGCCGTTCTTCCTCTTCCTCTCGCTGTTGGAACCGCACCACCAGAACGCCACCGACGACTACCCGGCGCCCGAGGGCTATCGGGAGCGGTACGAGGGCCGCTGGCTGCCGCCGGACCTGGCGGCGTTGAGCCCGGGCGCGCCCCAGGGCGGCGCGCTCCGGCATCTGGCCGGCTACCTCGGCCAGATCAAGCGGGTCGACGAGGGCATCGGGCGGCTGCGGGACGCGCTGCACAGCCTGGACCTGACGGACCGCACGGTGCTGGCCTACACGGCCGACCACGGCTCGCACTTCCGCACCCGCAACACCGAGTACAAGCGTTCCGCGCACGACGCCTCGGTGCGGGTGCCGATGGCGCTGACCGGCCCGGGATTCACCGGCGGCGGGCGGGTCCGGCATCCGGTGAGCACGCTGGACCTGCCGCCGACGCTGCTGGCGGCGGCCGGGGTGCCACTGCCCGCGTCGATGCAGGGCCGCTCGTTCCTGCCGCTGCTCGGCGGGGGCACCGACCCGGGGCGCCCCGAGGAGGTCTTCGTGCAGATCAGCGAGTCGCAGGTGGGCCGGGTGGTGCGCACGGAGCGGTGGAAGTACGCCGTCGCGGCGCCGGAGGGCGAGGCCGACCCGTGGCACGACCCGGACGCCTCGCGCTACCAGGAGACGGAGCTGTACGACCTGGCCGCCGACCCGTACGAGCTGGACAACCTGGTCGGCCTCGACTCGCACCGGGCCGTGGCCGACCGGATGCGGGAGGCGCTGCTGGCCTGGCTGGAACGCGCCGGGGAGCGCTCGGCCGACGTGGAACGGGCGCAGGTCCGCCCGTCCCGGCTCCAGCGCAGGGCGGACCCGGAGGCGCGGGAGCTGGAATGGGAGGGCCTACCGTTCGGCCACCGGGCGGCGGCCGCGCCGCTCAGTGCGGACGGCGGACCGGGGCGGGTAAGTCGGGAGTCGCCCAGTCGATGATCTGGACGGCGGCGCCCGCGGCCTCCTGACCCCGGCAGTGGTGATGGTGCCGGCTGGCGATGTCGTCGGTGCGCAGCCGGTCGCGGAACGCCGGCTGGCTCAACAGCCGGCGGGCGTAGCCCCACACGTTCCGGCGGGCGGCGATCCGGTGCACCGCCTCGGCGTCCAGGTGCCAGCGGTGGACGGTGTCCAGCTGCACCAGGGTGGTCCACAGGTGCACGTCGGCGGCGGTCAGTTCGGCACCCAGCACGAACGGGCCGCCGTCGGACAGCGCCTCCTCCATGGCGTCGAGACCGCCGAGGAGGTTCTCCAGGGCGCTGGCCCGGCCGCCGCCCTGGCCACCCTCGGTCGGCCGCGCGTCGGGCGCGGGCCGGCTGGTCTGGCTGGTCTGGCCGTTCTGGCTGGTCTGGCCGTTCCTTCCCTGTTGGCCGTTCGGGGCGACCTGCCCCGCGCGCTGCGCGGCCTCGCCGATGCGCTGGTCGCAACAGCGCACCACCCGCTCGATGGCGCCGTCCAGGCCGGCGGGGAAGAGCTCGGGCCCGTCGGCGCGGAAGCGGTTCGCCAGGTCCCGCAGGATGTCCGGCGCGTGGTTGCTGACCACGCGGCCGGTCCAGCGGTCCACCAACGCGGGCGCGGCCGCCGGGCCGGAGTAGTGGTGCGCGGTCGCCTCGTACGCCTGCCGGAGCACGGCGTAGCCGCCGGCGTCGTCGGGGACGGCGGGCAGCAGGATGAGCTCCACCCGGTCGTGGAGGCGGAGCAGGTCGTAGGTGATCGCTATGCCCAGACAGCCCGGACAGGAAAGGCTGAGGTACAGCTGAAACCGGTGGGGTGCGGGATAGTACCCGCTGTTCGCGTCGGGGCCGATCCGGCCCCGGAAGGGGTGGGGCTGGGTCGGTGAGCTGGAGGAGGACATGACGCTCCCTGGATGTCGGCAGGCACGAGGGCGCGATCCGCGGACCACGCCGGCGCGGCGGAGGGGCGAGAGAGAAGACGAGAGAAAAGGGGGGAGGGAGGGAGGAAGAAGGCAGGGGGCGCGGAGACCGGTCAGAGCGCCGGTCCGGGCGCCGGCTCGATGCCGCGCGCCGACGTCGCCTCAGCGGAGCGAACTGATAGCACTGCACACCCGGAGCAGGTCTATGTGGCGCCGCGAGGTCAGCAGGCGCCGCCGGGGCACACCAGAAGGCGTGGCCCAGCTCGTCTGACGCTCGTGCGCCGCCATGACCACCCGCCGTTCCGGGTCGTTCTCGTCAGTTCCTCGATAAATCCTCGGTCCCGAAGGCTACATGCCGCCATCCAAGACTTCCGTCGGATTGTCCGACTGCTCCGGTTGAGCGTCAAGGGCGCGTGCAAGGACCGGACGCGCGCCGTCTCCGCCGGGTTCCGCGCCGGCACCCGCGGCGGCGCCTTCGCCGGCCCGTTCGTGCCGGGCCGCGTGGCCGGAAAATTCTCGGAACCCTGACAGTCCAGCAGGTCACACGGGATCCCGCCCCTCCCTCGCGTCACGTCCGGAAGTCCACTGGCAACGGGGTATTGACCTGGGCATCGCGTCTCATTAGCCTGCCCGCACCAACTTCCGGAATAGTTCCGGAAATTATCGGCCTGCGTCTGCCACTTGGAGCAGCACGAACATGACGAGCCGCCGTACCTTCCTGGGCCTCCTACCGATGACCGTTGCCGCCTCCGCCATGACCCCCGTCGCCACCGCCACCTCCCGCGGCGCCACCCACCGGCGCGCCACGTTCGTGTCCACCTCGTGGCAGCCGGGCAGCCTCCGGCTCGCCGCGCACGGCCGCGCCGCCCCGATCGTGGTCAGCGCCGCCGACCACCCGGGCGTGGTGCGGGTGGTCGGCGATCTCCAGGCCGATATCGAACGGGTCACCGACATCCGGCCCGACGTCGTCCACGACGGGGTACCGGGCGGCCACGAGGAGGTAGTCCTCGTCGGCACCCTCGGCGCCAGCCCGCTGATCGACCGGTTGGTGGCCGACGGCAAGCTGGACGTGGGCGGCATCGCCGGCGCCTGGGAGACCAGCCGGCAGCAGCTCGTCCACGACCCGATGCCGGGCGTGCGCCGGGCGCTCGTCATCGCCGGCAGCGACCAGCGCGGCACCATCTACGGCGTCTACGAGGCGTCCCGGCAGATGGGCGTCTCGCCCTGGTACTGGTGGGACGACGTGCCGGTGCCGCACCACGAGGCGCTGTACGCGCTGCCGGGTCGCTACTCGCAGGGCACCCCGGCGGTGAAGTACCGCGGTTTCTTCATCAACGACGAGAACCCGGCCCTCGGCACCTGGGCGCCCGCCTTCTTCGGCCCCGGCCACGCGCCCGGCTACGAGGGCGGCTTCAACAGCGGCTTCTTCGCGGCGGTCTTCGAGGTCATGCTGCGGCTGAAGGCCAACTACCTGTGGCCCGCCGTATGGGGGCGCGCGTTCGCCGAGGACGATCCGGAGAACCACGCCACCGCGACCCGCTACGGCGTCGTCATGGGCACCTCGCACGAGGCGCCGATGATGCGCGGCATCGAGGAGTGGAACCGGCACGCCGTGCCCGCCGTGCGCGACGCGGACGGCAACATCACCACCCCGGGGGAGGACCCCTACGGCGGCACCGGCGAATGGTCGTTCCGCCGCAACGCCGAGGCCGTCAAGGGCTACTGGCGGGACGGCGTCCGCCGGATGGTCTCCGAGGACTTCGAGGGCGTGGTCACCCTCGGCATGCGCGGCAACGGCGACGTCAGCCTGCCGGACGGCGACGGCGTCGACCTGATGCAGTCGATCCTGGACAACCAGCGGCGGATCCTCACCGAGGAGATCGACGGCGACATCACCGAAGTGCCGCAGGTCTTCACCCTCTACAAGGAGGTCCAGCGCTACTGGGACCGCGGCCTGCGCCCGCCCGACGACGTCACCGTGGTCTTCTGCGACGACAACTGGGGCAACCTGCGCAAGGTCCCGGACCCCAGCCTGCCGGAGCGACCCGGCGGCTACGGCATGTACTACCACTTCGACTACGTCGGCGGCGGCCGGAACTACAAGTGGGTGGACACCGTCAACCTGGCGTCCACCTGGGAGCAACTGCACCTCGCCCACTCCTACGGCATCGACCAGCTGTGGGTGGTGAACGTCGGCGACATGAAGGCCGAGGAGCTGCCGTTGCAGTTCTTCCTCGACTACGCCTGGGACCCCCAGCGCTGGGACATTGACCGGCTGGGCGAATGGGAACAGCAGTACGCCGCGCAGAGCTTCCCCGAGCGGTACGCCGAGGCCATCGCCGAGGTGCTGCACGAGTACGGCGTGCTCCAGGCCCGCCGCAAGCCGGAGTTGCTCAACCGGCGGATCACCCTGGACCCGGCCAAGGACCCGGCCACCGACTCCTCCGCGGTCGTCTACGACGACGAGGCGACGCCGTTCAGCCTCACCGCCTACCGGGAGATCGAGACGGTCACCGCCGAATGGGAGCAGTTGGACGCCCAGGTCGAGCGGATCGGCCACCGGCTGCCCGCGGAGTACCAGGAGGCGTACTACCAGCTGGTGCAGTACCAGGTCGAGGCCACGGCCAACCTGTACGCGCTGCGGCTGGCGGAGTTCACCAACATCCACTACGCCCGGCAGGGCCGCGCCGCCACCAACGACCTGGCGGACGCGTGCGACGCCCGGTTCGCCGACGACCAGGCCATGTCGGACTACTACAACAACACCCTCTCCGACGGGAAGTGGCACGGCTTCCAGACGCAGCCGAAGATCGGCTACGGCGACGTCGAGCGCTACGGCCCGAACGCCCCCTGGCAGCAGCCCGAGCTGAACAACGTGGCGCTGCCGGACGAGGTGTTCCCCGCCGTGCAGCGGATCGAGCTGCCCCGCGGTCCTGAGCTCGGCGTGGCCATCGACGGTTCGGACGGCTGGTGGCCGGACGCCGAGGGCCCGGCCGAACTGCCGGTGTTCAGCCCCTACCAGACCGCGCCCGAGCAGTACATCGAGGTGTTCAACCGCGGTGCGGCGCCGTTCCACTACCGCGTGGAGCCGGCCGAGGACTGGGTGACCGTCACCAAGGCCAGCGGTCGGCTGGAGAAGCAGGTGCGGTGCATCGTCCGCGTCGACTTCTCCCGGGCGCCGACCGGCTCCAGCGCCGTGCCGATCACCGTGACCGGGCCCGGCGGGGCGACCGTCGAGGTGCGGGCGCTGATCGACAACCCGGACGTCCGGCCGCACCAGCTGTCGGGCTTCGTCGAGGCCGGCGGCTACGTGTCGATGGCCGCCGCGCACCACACCCGGGCGGTGAACAGCCAGGGGGTGCGCTGGACCCGGCTGCCGGACCTCGGCCGCACCGAGGACGGCGTGACGCCGTTCCCGGTGACCGCGCCGAGCCGCACCCCGGGCCGCGGCGGGCCCCGCCTGGAGTACGCGATGACGCTGTTCACCGCGGGCGAGGTGCGGGTGCTGGTCCACCTCTCGCCGCGTAACAACGTTCTGCCGACCGAGGGCCTGCGCTACGCCGTCTCCTTCGACGACGCGGAACCGCAGACGGTGAACGTCACCGCCGTCACCGGCGCCGACGCCACGACGATGAACCGGCAGTGGGAGCGGAACACGTCGGAGAACGTGAACCTCACGGTCACCCGGCACACCCTCGCGGCGCCCGGCCGGCACACGCTGAAGTTCTGGATGGTGGACCCGACGGTGGTGCTGCAGAAGCTGGTGGTGGACACCGGCGGGCTGCGCCCGAGCTACCTGGGCCCGCCGGAGAGCCTGCGCGCCCGGGACTGACGCTCGGGACCGAGAGTCCCGCCTGGTGGGGCGCGCCGCCGGGCTACGCCTGGCCTCCGGCGTTGCTGCCCGTGCCGCCCGTGCCGGCCTTGCCCCCCGTGCCGGCCGGCGACGGGTGGCCGGCCGGGGCCGCGTCGACGTCGGCGGTGCGGGCCCAGCGTCGGGCCAGGAAGGCGCCGACGATGAGCTGGAGCTGGTGGTACATCATCAGCGGCACCACCGCGAGCGCCGCCTGGTCGCCGAAGATCACGCTGGCCATCGGGAGCCCCGCGGCCAGCGACTTCTTCGATCCGGCGAAGACGATGGCGATCCGGTCCGCGCGGGAGAAGCGCAGCCGGCGCGCGCCGTATCCGGTGAGCCCCAACATAACGGCCAGCAGCACGGCGCCCACGCCGCCCACCGCGACGAGCCGGGGCCAGCTCGCCTCGCCCCAGACGCCCTCGTTCATGCCCTCGCTGAACGCAGCGTAGACGATGATCAGGATGGAGCCGCGGTCCACCAGCGAGAGCACGGCGCGGTGCCGCACCACGAAGTCGCCGATCCAGCGGCGCAGCAGCTGGCCCAGGATGAAGGGGGCCAGCAGTTGCCCGGCGATCTGCAGCAGCGAGTCCGCGGAGAAGCCGCCGCTGGCGCCGATGAGCGCGGCGGCGAGGAGCGGGGTGGCCAGCACGCCGACGAGGCTGGAGAACGAGCCGGCGGCGATGGCCGCGGGCACGTTGCCCCGGGCGATGGAGGTCAGGGCGATCGAGGACTGCACCGTGGAGGGCACCAGGCACAAGAAAAGCAGCCCGTGGTACAGGTCGGGGGTGACCAGCCAGGGCACCAGGCCGCGGGCGGCGAGGCCGAGCAGCGGGAAGATCACGAAGGTGGCGGTGAGGATGGTCAGGTGCAGCCGCCAGTGGCGCAGGCCCGCCATCGCCTCCTGGGTGGAGAGCCGGGCGCCGTAGAGGAAGAACAGCAGCCCGATGATCCCGGTGGCGGCGACGTCCACGCCGTCCGCCGCGGCGCCCTTGGCCGGTAGCAGCGCCGCCAGTACGACCGTGCCGAGGATCAGCACGATGTACGGGTCGATCAGCCTGGCCAGTCTGCGCACGTGCGCCATTGTGCCTCCGGGCCTGCTGGAATGCGTGTCCGGCCCAGATCATGGACGATGGAGAACGGATCTCACTCGCTCAGAACCGAGCAGAACCCGACGAGAACCGCACGAGACACCCCCCAGACACCCCCGAGACACCGCACGAGAAATCGACGAGAAAAGGACTGGTGTTCGACCGTGAACAGCGTCCCGAACGTGACCCTCAGCAACGGCGTGGAGATGCCGCAGCTCGGCTTCGGCGTCTGGCAGGTGCCCCAGGAGGAGGCGGCCGAGGCCGTCGGCCACGCCCTCGCCGCCGGGTACCGCAGCATCGACACGGCGGTCATCTACCGCAACGAGGAGGGCGTCGGGCATGCGGTGGCCGAGTCGGGCGTGCCCAGGGAGGAGCTTTTCGTCACCACCAAGCTCTGGAACGGCTCCACGGAGACCTGGACGCGGGACGCCGTGCTGCGGGAGTTCGACGCCTCCCTGGCCCGCCTCGGCCTGGACCACATCGACCTCTACCTGGTCCACTGGCCCCGCGCGATGCGCGACGACTACCTCACCATCCTGCGCGCCTTCGGCGAGCTCGCGGAGAGCGGCCGGGCCAGGGCCGTCGGCACGTCCAACTTCCACCCGGACCACCTGCGCCGAGTGATCGACGAGACGGGCATGGTGCCGGCCGTCAACCAGATCGAGCTGCACCCCTACCTCCAGCAGTCCGAGCTGCGTGCCCTGCACGCCGAGCACGGCATCGTCACCGAGGCATGGTCACCGCTCGGCCAGGGCAAGGGCCTCCTGGACGACCCGGTGCTCGGCGAGCTCGCCAGGAAGCACGGCAGGACGCCGGCCCAGGTGGTGCTCCGCTGGCATGTTCAGCTCGGCAACGTCGTCATCCCCAAGTCCGTGACCCCGTCCCGGATCAAGGAGAACATCGACGTCTTCGACTTCGATCTGGACGGCGACGACATGGTGGCCATCACGGCCCTGAACTCCGACACCCGCTTCGGCGCGAACCCGGACACCTTCGACTGGGGCTGAGAGGCCCCGAACGGATCGCGGTGCCCACACTCCCGGCCACCGGCCACGCCTCCGCATGAACAGGCGGTTTATCGGCCGTCCTCCACGCCCGCAACGAGCCGCGCCCTAGAGGGCGAGGGCTGCACGGAGCCCGGCGGCGACCTTCATCATGGTCTCCGGGGTGAGGGCGCCGCGGTCCTCCTCCAGGTCCTCGCGGTAGAGCAGAGCGATGTCGTCGCAGAGCACCCGGCCGGTCAGCGGGTCGGCGTGGCCGAGTGGCACCACGCTGGGCAGCTCCGGTTTGACGCTGGTGGTCAGTCGGACGGCGAGACAGTCGGACAGGGCGCGGTTGCGCGCGTTGTTCGACACGACGAGCCAGGGCTTGCGCCCCGAGCCCACGTCGGCCATGTACACGCGCCCACGCACGGGGATGATCAGGCCCACGGCGATCAGTCCTCCAGGCCTGCGGCGCGGGCACGCATCGCCCGGCGGGTCTCGCGGTCCTCATCGTCCTCGGCTGCGGCCAGCGCGGCGTATCCACTGACCATGACGCGCTCGGTGACGGCCATCCGCCCTGCGGTCAGCAGAGCATGCAGCGTCTCCGCCTCCGACGCGTCGTCCGCCAGCAGTATCCCGGTGGCCTGAGCCAGCGCCTCGTGCTCCGGTGTTTCCGGCTCACGCAGACGCTCCAGATACGCCTGGTCCTCTTCGGTGAGCGGGACACTCTTGCGGACCTTCGCCTTCGTCGCCATGCTGCACATGATGCATCATATAGTGAGGCAAGGCAAGCAGCACGAAGCCTCGCCTACGGGCATCCATCTGCCCGCGCAGCGATCCGTCAGCGTTTCGTTCTTCTTTCGCGGTACCGCGAAGGTGCCCCGGTGGAGTCGAATGGTGGGGTGGACGCGAACCCCGAACCTTCCCGCCCGCGGCTGGCCCTGGGCGCGCTCGCCGCGCTCTGCGGGCTGCTCGCGGCCGGCGCCGGGCTGGCCGCCGCCGAGTTGGCGACGGCCGCCGCACGCCCCGAGGCCAGCCCGGTCACCGCCGTCGGCGGCGTGGTCATCGACCACACCCCGACGGCGGTGAAGGACTGGGCCATCGAGACCTTCGGCACCCACGACAAGCTCGTGCTGCGGCTCGGCATCGTGCTCCTGCTCGCCCTGTACGCCGCCGGTCTGGGGCTGCTCGCCGGCGCCGAGCGGCGGGCGAGCCGGACCGCCGCGGTGGCCGGCGCGCTGCTGTTCGGCCTGCTCGGCGCCATCGCCGCGGGCGGCCGGCCGGGGGCGAGCGCCGAGGACGCCGTGCCGTCGCTGCTGGGCGGCGCGGTGGCCGCGGGCGTCCTGGTCCGGCTGAGCCGTGGGCTGCGGCCCGGCTCCGCGGCGGAGCCCGACGCCGCCTTCGACCGGCGCGCCTTCCTGGTCGCGGCCACGTCGACCGCCGCCGCGTCCGCCGGCGTCGGGCTGCTGGGCCGCGCGCTGCGCTCGGCGGACGACGCCGCCGCCGAGGCGTCCCGGGCCGCGGTGACGCTGCCCGCCGCGGACTCCCCCGCCGGCCCGGTCGCGTCGGGCGCGGAGCTGCGGGTGGCCGGCCTGGGCCCGTTCCGCACCCCGATCGACGACTTCTACCGCATCGACACCGCGCTGCGGGTGCCGCGGGTGGACGCCGAGGCGTGGCGGCTGACGATCCGCGGCGCGGGCGTGAGCCGCCCGTTGACCCTCGGGTTCCGGCAGCTGCTCCGCCGCGAGCTGGTGGAACGGGACATCACCCTGGCCTGCGTGTCCAACCCGGTCGGCGGCGAACTCGTCGGCAATGCCCGGTGGATCGGGGTGCGGCTGGCCGACCTGCTGCGGGAGGCCGGCGTGCGGCCGCCGTCCGAGGGCGGCCCGGCGGACCAGCTGGTGGCCCGTTCGGTGGACGGCATGACGTTGGGCAGCCCGGTCGAGACGGTGATGGACGGCCGGGACGCGCTGCTGGCGGTCGGCATGAACGGCGAACCGCTGCCGTTCGAGCATGGCTTCCCGGTGCGGATGGTGGTGCCGGGACTTTACGGCTATGTCTCCGCCTGCAAATGGCTGGAGGAGCTGGAGCTGACCACCTTCGGGGACTACGACGCCTACTGGATCGCCGGCGGCTGGGCCGAACGCGGGCCCGTCAAGACCCAGTCGCGCATCGACACGCCGAACGGCTCGGACCCCCTCCAGCCCGGCCCGGTGCCCGTCGCCGGCGTGGCCTGGGCTCAGCACACCGGCATCGAACGGGTCGAGGTCCGCGTCGACGAGGGCCCCTGGCAGGTCGCGCGGCTGGCCGACGAGCACACCGTGGACACGTGGCGGCAGTGGGTCTGGGAGTGGCCGGCCACCTCGGGCTCACACATGCTCCAGGTGCGGGCCACCGACCGCTCCGGCACCACCCAGACCGCCCAGCCGGCCCCACCGGCCCCGGACGGCGCCACGGGCCACCACGAGATCACCGTGGAGGTCGCGTAGCCCTTGCCGGGCCGGCGCCGGGCCGTGGGGCGTGCCCTGGAAAGTCAGGACGCGCCGTGGGAGGGGGCCAGGTCCTCGATGCGGATGGCCAGTTGGGTGTCCAGCTCGGTCACCTTGCCACCCACGCTGTGGGTGTTCACGCCCACGCCGAGGCGGTTGTAGGTGAGGGTGAGGTCCGCGTGGTGGTTGAGCTCTTCCTGGACCGTGGCGATATGCACCAACATGGCGACGGCCGGCAGGTGCCCGGCCAGGGTGTACTCGCGCACCAGACGGTCCTCCTGGAGCGTCCAGCCGGGCAGGCCGCTCAGGGCCTCGGCGATCTCCAGCTCGGTCAACGGCTGCGGTGCCATGGTGTCGGGCTCCTCTCCCAGGTCCCCCGCGTCCCCTGGCTTGTGCTGACAGTTGGTGTGGCTGACAGTGCGTGTGACTGATGGTGTGTGGACCCAGCCTAGGGCGCGGCGGGCGCCGGCGCGTCCGTGTGGCGGGGTGGGTAGGCCGCGGACTCGATGAGCCAGCGGCGCAGCACGTGGTGCACCTCCTCCGCGCCGGCCAGCTCTCCGCCGTCCGGCACGGGCGCGGACAGCGCGACCGGGGACATCAGGAAGGCGCGGTTCTGCTCGCCGCCGAGGCCGCCGTGCGAGCCGATCTGGTCCTCGAACGCGTGCACGGCGCCGGTCCGCGGGTCCACCGTCGAGTTCACCATGATGTCGGCGGCGTGCCGGAAGCCGGCGACGCGGCGGACCGCCGCGGCCGCGCCGGGGCCATAGGGCGCGAGCGGGTCGGCGCCGGTGATCCGGCCGGTCGCCAGATGGTGTTCGGCGCCGCCGGAGCCCAGCACCACGGGCCCGTGCCGCTCGTCGTGGACCAGCAGGAAGCCGATGCCCGGGTGCTCGGCGAGGGTGTCGAGCAGCCCCGGGTACCGGTTCTCGACGGCCCGCCGCCCGGCCCGTCCCAGCAGTTCGGGGAAGGAGATCAGGCCCAGGTTGCCCGAGCCGAGCACCACCGGCGCGGGAGCCGCGCCGGGCGGCGCCGGCACGGACGGCGGCTCGCGGCGGTGCAGCGCCGCCCGGGCGACGCCGCGGGCCTCGGCGCCGATCTCCTGCCGCTTCGGCGGACGGGCCACGGGCCGTCCCGAACAGAGCCGCACCAACTCCTCCAGTGTGTGGCCGTAGGCGGCCCGGAACGTCTCGCCGTGGCTCTGCCCGTGGTCGGAGAGCAGCACCAGATGGTACGGGCGGGGGGCGTACGCGATGGCGCGCGCGACCACCCGCACGCACCGGTCGAGCCGTGCCAGCACCTGGTCCGTGTCGCGGCTGTTCGGGCCCGAATGGTGCGCCACCTCGTCGTAGGCGACCAGGTCGGCGTAGATGGCGGCGCGCCCGGTCAGCACGTCGCCGACGACCGAGGCGGTGACCACGTCGCGCTGCACCACCGTGGCGAACGCCCGGATCAGCGGGTACAGCCCGCCCCGGCTGACCCGGGGGCGCGCGCCGCGCAGCCGGGCGCGGCCGGCCTGGACCAGCTCCCTGACCAGCTCGGCGACGAACGCCAGCGCGGTGCGCCCGGCGTGCGCCGGGTCGGAGAAGTACGCGAAGTACCCGGCGCGGGAGCGCTGGCCGCGCCCCCGGCGGGCGGCGACCGAGAGGACCAGCGCGTTCTCGCCCGCGCCGCCCGTGAAGAGGTTGCCGCGGGAGGCGCCGCCCTCGGCGAGCAGCCCCGGGCCACGGCTGCGGGCGGCGGCCCGGCGCTGCAACTCGGCCGCGTGGGCCGGGCGGTTGCTGATCACGACCTCGCCGGTCTCCTTCTCGAACCAGCGGAACGCCGGCACGTCCTCGTTGCTGCCGTGCAGGATCGCCAGCTGGGAGGCGCCGGTCTGGCTCGACCAGTCGGTGCGCCATGGCACCAGCCGGTGGCTGGTGCCGCACATCGCGGCCACGGTGGGCATCACCGGACGGTCCCCGGCGATGGCCTGGCACAGCCGCTCGTAGCCGATCCCGTCGAGCTGGAGGAAGACGACGCCGGGCGTCCGGCCGGACAACCCGCCGGACGACCCGCCGGGCGGGCGGCCACCCGGCCCGGCCCCGCGCCAGCGCGACGGCCTCGGGGGCGTCCCCGTGCTGGCCATCCGACGCAGCCGACGGGCCTCGGCGCCCGGGTCGCTGACCGCCAACAGCGTCGAGGTGGTGGAGGAGGCCAGCGACATGGCGGCGGCCACCACCACCGCGGTCCCCGGGGTGGTCTCGCCCTGCCCGTCCGGCACGGCGCTCAGCGCGAGCCACAGCAGCGAACCGTCAAGCAGGAACACCAGCGACGCCAGCGCGAGCGCCGGCACCAGCAGCAGGGCGCGCACCAGCCACGGCCACACCAGGGCGTGCAGCAGGCCGAACGCGCCGGCGCCGAGCGCCGCGGTGGTCCCGATGCGGGTGAAGCTCTCGCCGTCCGTCGACTGGAGCCGGAAGTCGGGCAGCAGCAGGGCGAGCAGCAGCATGGTGAGGGTGCTTGCCGCCCACACCGCCAGCACCCGCAGCAGCGCCGCCCCGCCGCTGCGCCACGCCGCAACCCGCACCGAACCACCCTTCGTCGTTCGTCTGATCTTCGCCGTCCGGCTCCAATTCTCCCCTTCCGTCACCGAACGCCCCGACCGCGGAGCCGCGCGCGTACCCTGCTCCCAGGGCGAGAGGAGTGCCGGTGCCGGTGGAGATCACCTGGTGGGGGCATGCCACCGCGACCGTTCGGGACTCGGGGACGACGGTGCTCACCGACCCGCTGTTCACCCGGCGCTGCGCGCATCTGCGGCGGCGGCGCGGTCCGGTACCGCCAGTCTCGGCGCATTCGCCGGATGCCGCGCTGGTTTCGCATCTGCACGCCGATCATCTGCACCCACGCTCCCTGGCCCGGCTCCCGCGCGGCACGGTGCTGGTGGTGCCGCGCGGCGCGCTGCGCGCGGTGCGGCGGCTGCGCGCGCTGGCGGGGCGGCTGGAGGTGTGCGAGGTGGCCGCCGGAGAGAACATCCCGGTGGGCGGCGTGACCGTGCGCGCGGTGCCGGCGCTGCACGACGGGCGGCGGCTGCCGATCGGCGCACACCGGGTGCCGGCGCTGGGCTATGTGGTGGAGGGCGAGGGCCGGACGTACTACGCGGGCGACACGGACCTCTTCGAGACGATGGAGCGGGAGACGGGCCCGGTGGACATCGCGCTGCTGCCCGTCGGCGGCTGGGGTCCCCGGCTGGGGCACGGCCATCTGAACGCGGAGCGGGCGGCCGAGGCGCTGGTCCGGCTGCGGCCGCGCAGTGCGGTGCCGGTGCACTACGGGACGTACTGGCCGGTGGGCCTGGCCGGGGTCAGGCCGCACGAGTTCCACGCGCCGGGGGACGAGTTCGTCCGGCATGCCGCCCGGCTCGCGCCGGGGGTTCGGGTGCACCGGCTGCGGCACGGCGAGAGCGTGCTGCTGGCGGTGCGCGGATGACCGGAGCCGTCGCCGCGGGCGCGGGATGTGCGCTGGCAGCGTCCCGGGCGGTGCCCGCGGAGTCGGCGGAGTCGGCGCAGCAGGCGATCGGCTACCCCTCGCTCTTCCTTCTGGTGCTCATCGGGGCGCTGGTACCGGTGGTGCCGACCGGCGCGGTCGTCAGCTCGGCGGCGGCGGTCGCGTTCCACCACAGCGATCCGGCGCTGACGTCGCTGCTGGTGTTCGCGGTGGCGACGGCCGCGGCGTTCGGCGGCGACGCGCTGCTGTACTGGCTGGGGCGGCGCGGGGTGCGGTCGCGGAGCGGTTCGCGATGGCTCGCCTGGATGCACCGGCAGGTGGCGCCCGAGCCGCTGGAACGGGCGCGGCGGCGACTGGAGCGGCACGGCGCCGCGGTGCTGGTGGTCTCCCGGCTGCTGCCGGCGGGGCGGATCCCGGCGATGCTCGCGTGCCTGCTGGCCGAGATGCCGTTCGCCGCGTACCTGCGCGGCAACCTGCCGGCGACGCTGGCCTGGACGGCCACGTACCAGGTGATCGGGCTGGTCGGCGGCGCGCTCTTCCCGCACCCCTGGCAGGGCGCGGCCGCGGCGGCGGCCCTCACCCTCCTCATCGCCGCGACCCCCACGGTCTGGCGCCGCCTCACCGCTTCCCGCTGAGCGCTTGCCGCGTGGGTCGGGGACACGGTGCGGCGGCCGGTCTGGCCGCATTCGCCGGTCGCGCTCCGGCTGTTCCGGCATCCGGAGAACGTCGGCTCCGCCGCCGCGGCACGGCTGCTCGGTACCGATGCCAGGAGTCGCGGGATCCTCAGCGTGCCGGACGCGTCGCCGGTCCCGGTCCTGTCTGCACCAGGCGATCGACCGGGCCGTGGAAAGCGACAGCTGACGGCTCGTCGCGGGCTCAGGCGAGTGAACCGGAACCGTTGGTGTGCGGAGTCGCGTCATGGGGAGCCGCTCCGGCGTGGGACGGCTCGAGCATCGTCCGGGGGAAGGCCCGTCGGTAGTCGCTGGGCGACACTCCGATCTGTTTGAGGAAGTGGTGGCGGAGATTGTTCGCCGTGCCGATGCCGCTCAGCTCCCCGACCTTCTCGATGGGCAGGTCTGTCGATTCCAGCAGGCTCTGGGCCCGCATCAGGCGCTGGTTGAGGAGCCACCGCAGCGGAGTCGTCCCGGTGGCCGCCTGGAGCCGCCGGTGGAGGGTCCGCGGGCTCATCGCCGCGCGCCGTGCCAGTTCCTCGACCGTCAGCGGCTGGTCCAGGTGCGTACGAGCCCAGTCCAGTACGGGCCCCAGGCCCCGGTCGTCGGTGGCGGGCACGGACAGGTCGATGAACTGCGCCTGGCCGCCGTCCTGCTGGGGCGAGGCCACGAGACCACCGTGTGGAACCGCTCGGCGCACAAGGCCCGGTCGCTGGTCGACCGGGGCGCCCGCCTGGCCGCAACACCCGAGGAGGCGATCGCGGCGAGCCCGCTGATCATCGCCTGCGTACTGGACTACGAGGCGCTGCACGCCGTCCTCGATCCCGTCGCCGGCTGCCTCGCGGACAAGGTCCTGGTCAACCTCACCTCCGGATCCCCCGAGCAGGCCCAGGAGGCCGCCGCATGGGCCGGGTCGCACGCCGCCGACTACCTCGACGGCGCGATCATGACCACCCCGCCCGGGGTCGGCAGCCCCGAGATGATGTTCCTCTACAGCGGTTCCCCCACCGCCTTCGAAGCCCATCGTCCGGTCTTGGCGGCCCTGGGCGATCCCCTGCACCTGGGGTCCGACCCGGGTCTGGCGTCCCTCTACGACGCGGCCCTGCTGGGCCTGATGTGGTCCACCATGACCGGCTGGCTGCACGGCACCGCGCTGGTCGGCGCGGAGAAGACACCGGCCACGGCCTTCACCCCGGTCGCGATCCGCTGGCTGACCGCCGTGACCGGCTTCCTGACCACCTACGCCCCCCAGGTGGACGCCGGCCGCTATCCGGGCGACGACGCCACCGTCGATGTGCAGATCGCGGCCATCGACCATGTCATCCACGCGGCGGCGGCCCGCGGCATCGACAACGCCCTGCCCGAACTCCTGAAGTCCGCCATGGCACGGACCAGGGCAGCGGGCCACGGCTCCGACAGCTACGCGAGCGTCATCGAGGTACTGAGGAATCCGGCGGACGCCGCCGTGAGGGGCGTAGGTGCCTGAGGGGCGCCGGCTCCCCGGCGTCCGGATAGTGGAATGTGGTTGCTCGAATCGCGAGACGGGAGGAGGGTGGCGGGATGTCGGATGCCGTATACACGCACGGGCATCACGAGTCCGTGCTGCGTTCCCACCGTTGGCGTACCGCGGAGAACTCCGCCGCGTACCTGTTGCCCGAACTGCGGCCCGGGCTCGCGTTGCTCGACGTCGGGTGCGGGCCCGGCACGCTCACGGCCGACCTGGCGCAGCGGGTGGCGCCAGGCCCGGTCACGGGCGTGGACCAGGTCGAGGACATCCTGGCCGAGGCGCGGCGCGAGGCTGACGCGCGGGGCGTGACGGGGGTGCGGTTCGCGACGGCGGACGCGCTCGCGCTGGACTTCCCCGACGACTCCTTCGACGTGGTGCACGCGCACCAGTTGCTCCAACACCTCGGCGACCCGGTCGGCGCGCTGCGCGAGATGCGGCGGGTGTGCCGGCCGGGCGGCCTGGTCGCGGTGCGGGACGCGGACATGACGGCGATGACGTTCCACCCGCGCTCACCGGGGATGGACGCCTGGCTGCGGCTCTACGAGCGGGTCGCCAGCGCCAACGGCGGGGAGCCGGCCGCGGGCCGGCGACTGCACGCCTGGGCCCGGCAGGCCGGCTTCACCGACGTCACCCCCTCCGCCTCGGTGTGGTGCTTCGCCACGCCCGAGGAGCGGAGTTGGTGGAGCGAGCTGTGGGCGGACCGCACGGTGGCCTCGTCCTATGCGGAGATCGCGGTGGCCGGCGGGCACGCCACGGAGGACGACCTGGCGGAGATCGCCGAGGCGTGGCGCGCCTGGGGCGCCGACCCGGACGGCTGGTTCGCCGTACTGCACGGCGAGGCGCGTTGCCGCGCCTGAGTGCGCGGGAGGCGGGGCACGCGCCGGTGCGTCAGCCCGCCACGCCCTCCTCCTGCTCCTCCTGACCACGGGTCTCCCCGGAACGGGTCTCCTCACCGCGAGCTCCCGGCGCGCGGGTCTCCTGCGCGGGCATATGCCGGGCAACCGGCGCGCGCGGGGGCGCGGTCACGGAGGGCCGCAGACGGTGGACGACCGCGAGAAGCGCGAGCGTCAGCACCAGCAGCCCGACCCATATCACCCACGGTTCGGGCCAGGGTTCGGGTGAGGGGGCGGCGTCGGGATCGGCGTCGCGTCCGCCGTCGACGCCGGTGATGACGACGGTCAGCAGGCCGGCGATGGTGGCCGCCACGGCGAGCCGTCCGGACAGGCGCAGCACGAGCGGCAGCGCGCGGGTCTCGCGGCCGGGACCGCGCAGGCGCAGGCGCTCGCCGGGGCGCGCGGGGGTTATCAGGCGCCACAGCAGTAGCGCCGCGAGCGGCACCTGAAGGACCCACACCAGGGTGCGGAAGGCGCCGTCGTACCAGACGTTCGTGCCGTAGAGCAGGGTGTGCCACACGCTCAGCACGTAGACCACGATGATGAAGCGGTGCAGCGCCAGCCACATCCGCGAGCCCGTGGTGTGGCGCAGGTAGAAGGCCAGGCCCAGCGGGATCGCCAGGTAGAACGCCAACAGCCCCAGGAGGATGGCGATCCGGCCGGTGCCGGAGTCGTACCAGCCCGGGATGAAGGACTCCGCGAACGCGCCGGCCACCCGGCCACCCCAGGACGACGAGTCGGAGTGGTTCGTCCGGACGAACTCCGCGAACAGCCAGAACGCGTGCATGAACATGAGCCCGATGGTGGTCAGGCTGGTCGTGCGGTGCAGCTTCTCCACCCGCGCGCCCGACAGCCAGCCCCAGCGCGGACGCGGGCCCGATCGCAGCAGGCCGAAGACGATCGTGATGTACGCCCACAGCAGCCCGGACCAGCCGAACGCCTGGCACATCCAGTACATCCAGTACCGCGGGGCGTCGGCGAGCATCGGCATCACCTGCGTCGTCGCCGACGTCCCGTTCTCCACCCGGGTGTACAGCCACCAGAAGATCAGTCCGGTCGCCACCAGGGCCAGTGACGCGTCGGGAACCGCCCCGCGCAGGTCCGCCCGGAGACCACCCCAGTCGAAGCGCCGCTGTCGTCCGGCTCTTCGCGCATCCCTGACTTCTGCTCCGGCTTCTGCTCGGGTCATAGCAGACACCACTCTCTGTGCGGCTCGGCAACGGGTCAGCCCAAGGCGCCCCGCGCGCCCAACAGATGTCGGTCTCCCACGCCCGTCGTGGAGAGATTAGCTTCGAATCCGTTGCCAAACGAGAGCGCGCGGTTCCGGATCATGCCGGAATCGGCCCGGCTTGACCCGGAACCGTTCAGCGGTCGCGCCCCCACAGGTACAGGCCGAGGCCGACCAGCAGCAGGGAGAGCGTGCCGAAGACACCACGCGCCGTGTTCCACGCCGTCCAGCGAGGCGAGTAGTCCGCCCACAGCCGGGCGGCGTGCTCGGCGTCGTCGGGGGTGCCGGCGGCGGCCAGCGTGTCGTTCATCGGGACGTTGACGATGACGGTGGGCAGGAAGGCGCCGAGCACGTAGACGCCGGCGGCCAACAGGAACGCCACGCCCGCGCCGCGGTGGCCGAGCGCCAGCAGCAGCCCGCCGGTGGTGCCGGCGGCGATCGGCGCGCCCACGAAGGCGAGGAGGAAGACGGGGTTCTGGATCTTCTCGTTCATGCTCCGCATGGCCGCGACCGCCCGGCCGGGCTCGATCGCGTCAAGCCCCAGCATCACGGACACCGAGAACGCGAAGAACGCGCCGGCCATCAGACCGGTGACGAGGAGGGTCAGGGTCGCGGTGAACGCTGTGAGGTGTGTCATGCCTCAAGTCAAGCCGCGAAGCAGCCCCACGCCCATGATCCGGCGGCTCAGCCACATACGCGCGCGTCTACGCTGGAGCCGTCCAGTGGGCGGGCCGGCGGAGCGTTCCGGGCAGTCGGGTGGTCGCGTCGCCGCGGGCCGCGTCGAGTTGGGGTTGGGTGAGGAAGACGCTGCCCCGCAGGTCGGCCCCGCCCAGCCGGGCGTCCCGCAGATCCGCCCCGATCAGCTCGGCCGCCCGCAGATCGGCGCGCCGCAGATCGGACGCGATCAGGCACGCGCCGCGCAGGCTGGCCGCCCGCAGGTCCGCGTCACGCAGCTCGACCCCGATGAGCATCGCCCCCCGCAGATTGGCCCGCCGGAGGTCGGCGCCCCGGAGCCGGCGACGGGTGAGGTCGGCGTCGCGCAGTTCGGCGCCCGCCATGTCGGGGCCACGGTGCTGGCGCCTGCCCTCGGGCGTCGTGGACCGGACCAGCTCGCCGGCGCGGACCAGCAGCGCGTTCGCCCGCTGCCGGACGGCCGGCACGTCGAGCGCGGCAAGCGCGTCCGCGTCGGCATGTGTGAGGCGCTCGGTCTCGTCGAACGCGCGCCGCAGCTCGCCGCGCAGCGTCCTGGCCTGCGGCAGCTCCAGTGCCTCGGCCAGGTACCACAGCAGCTCGTGCAGCTGCCGCATGACGGGGAACACGGCGACCATCCGCCGCGCGGTGTCCGGGTCTCCCCGCCAGTCCCGCCCGCCGAACGTCTCCCGCGACACCTTCTGCCCGGCGCCGAAGCAGTCGAAGACGGTGCAGCCGCGAAACCCCTCCGCGCGCAGCCGGGCGTGAATTCCACACCGGGAGTCCGCGCCCAGGTGCCGGCAGGGCTCCCCCGCCGCCTTGTCCACGGCGAAGTCCGCTGAGGCGGCGAACGGCAGCACGACGCAGCACAGCCCGGCGCAGCTCGCGCAGTCCGCCCGCAGCTCCCGCGTCTCGACCGACATCACCCACACCACCTTCCCCACAGCTCCCGGAAAAGAGCCATGCTACGGCTCCCCCACGGTGCGGCGGTTTCGGTCCGCGGCTACCGACGTTCCGTGAGCAGCTCCGCCAGGCGGTCCGCGAAGCCGGTGAGCCGGTCCCGTCGTGATCCGCCGCGGGCGATGCGGAATCCGTGGCGGCGGCCCCAGAAGGCGGCCTGGACGGCATGGAACTGGGACCACCGCCGAACGCGCTCGCGGTCGAGCTCCGCCGCCTCGGCGAAGACGTCCAGGGCACGGCGGACGATCTGCCTCAGGTCGGCCGCTTCGAGGAACGTCAGCGCCCGCGACTTGAGCAGCGTGCCGGCGTCGTAGGCGGGGTCGCCGGCGTACCCCTTGGGGTCGACGGCCAGCCATGCCTCACGGTCGGCACGCAGGACGTTTCCGGCGTGGAGATCGCCGTGGATGAGGAGGTCCGGCTGGACGCGGCCCAGATCGCGGACGGTCGCGACGGCGGCATCCACCACATGCCGCGGCAGGCCGTGCGTCAGCTCCGAGGCATCCTTGTGCAGTCCTTCCTCCCAGGCGTCGGCCTGCTCCCGAAGCCGAGGCAGGCCTGGCGGTGCGGGGATGGCGAGGCGGCGGTTGAGCCACCCCGCGACCGTGATCACCTCGTCGCCGTCCGCGAGCTCCGCCAGGGTCGACGGCTGGGCACGTTCGAGCAGCATCGCGAACCGCTCGTCGTCGCGCTCGCGCAGCATGACCGCGCCCCGCCCGCCCCACGCCTCGAACGCGTCCGGCTCGTGGACGTTGCCGGGGTGCGGGAAGGACACCTTCAGCACGGCGGCCTCGTCCGCCCGCCACCGCACCGGGACGATCACCCCCACGGCCCCGTGCAGGACCTCGCCGTCGGGCACACATCCCCAGCGCGCCAGCAGTTCGTCCACGATCCCGGGCAGCTCGGCGAGCCACGCCGCGCCGGTCTTCCCCTCACGCTCGACGGTCCCCCGCCCGAACACCTCCGGTACCCCAATCATCCCGGCACCCTACGCGCCGGCCCTCCCCCGGCCACCACCGGTGGTGGCGGTGGTGGCGGTGGGTGGGGGGATGGTGCTCGTGACCCCTCTCAGGGGGTCGCGGCTACGGTCGGCGGCTGATGCCTCGTGGGTTGGGTGGTCTGTGGCCGCCGGGGTCCGCGGGGATGAGGACTTCGACTAGGGAGGGCAACTCTGTGACACCTACCCGCTTGTCCCGTTTCGTGCCGCGGGGACGCGCACGGCTGCCGGTGGCGGTCGCGCTTCTCGCTGTGGGAGCCGGGGCGTTGGTCGTGCCGGAGTCCGCGCAGGCCGTCGACGTGGAGCTCACCCCGGCGGCCGGTGCTGTGACGGCGAGCACGAGTGATGAGAACGGGCCGGCGAACGCGGTGGACGGCAGCCTGTCCACCCGGTGGTCGGGTGAGGGCGACGGGGCCTGGCTGGAGCTGGACCTGGGCTCGACCGAGACGGTCAACGAGGTCAGGCTCGCCGTGCACCAGGGCAGCGCCCGGCAGAACGTGTTCGAGCTCCAGGCCTGGAACGGCACCAGCTGGGTGACCGTCCACGACGGCGAGACCAGCGGCACCGGCACGGCGCTCGAGTCGTTCACGTTCGATGCCGTGGAGACCTCGAAGATCCGCTATCTGGGTCACGGCTACACCGGCGACGGTGAGGGCGACTGGAACAGCCTCACCGAGATCGAGGTCTGGAACAGCGACGACGACGGCAGCGACCCGGGCGACCCCGGCGGCGGGGAGGTTCCCTCCGAGGTGCTGGACCTGAGCGACTGGAAGGTCACGCTGCCCATCGGCGACGATGAGGAGCCCACCGAGATCTTCCAGCCCGACCTGGACGGCTACTCGAACGACCCGTTCTTCACGGTCACCGAGGGCGGGGACGCGGTGCAGTTCCGCTCGCCCGTCAACGGCGTGACCACCGGCGGCTCCAGCTACCCGCGCTCCGAGCTGCGGGAGATGGAGGAGGGCGGCGGGGACGAGATCGAGTGGTCCTCGACGTCCGGGACGCACACCATGACGGTGGAGGAGGCGTTCACCCACCTGCCCGAGGGCAAGGCGGAGCTCGTCGGCGCGCAGATCCACGGCGGCGACGACGATGTCACCGCGCTGCGTCTTGAGGGCTCGGAGCTGTGGATCACCGAGGGCGATGAGACCAACCACCACCTGATCACCGACGAGTACGAGCTCGGCACGGTCTTCGAGCTGAAGTACGTCGTGAGCGGTGGTGAGATCGAGATCTACTACAACGGCGAGTTGCAGACCACGCTCGACCACTCCGACTCCACCAACTACTTCAAGGCCGGCGCCTACACGCAGGCCAACTGCGAGAACTCCGACCCCTGCAGCGACGACAACTACGGCGAGACCAACATCTACGCCCTCGACGTCACCCACGGGGACGGCAGCGACCAGCCCTCCGACGGGACCGAGGCCGCCGTTCTGTACGACTGGGGCGAGCCGCTGCCGATCTCCGACGAGTTCGACTACACCGGCCCGGTCGACCCCACCAAGTGGGCGGTGCCGAGCGGTGACGTCGGCGGCACGGAGGGCTGCTGGGACGGACACGACGAGAACGGCCGCCGCTGCGCCAAGAACAGCGAGGTCGCGGACGGCATCATGACGATGACCGGCGAGGCGAACGGCGACACGGGGTGGCTGCGGCAGGACTATGACACCCAGTACGGCCGGTGGGAGATCCGGTCCCGCTCGGAGAACACCGGATCGAGCGGCGGGCTCTACCACCCGCTGCACCTGATCTGGCCCACCGAGGGCAACCGGCTGGAGAACGGCGAGTACGACTGGATCGAGTACACCGACCCCGACGCCCAGTGCGTCGGGGCGTGGATCCACTATCCGGAGAGCCCGTCGGACGAGAAGGAACACCACGAGCTCTGCGGCGTGGACATGACCGAGTGGCACAACTTCGCGTTCGAGTGGACGCCCGACGCGTTGGTCGGCTACGTGGACGGCGTGGAGTGGTTCCGGATGTCGGACGGCGCCAACGACGACCGCGGGAACGTCCAGGACATGCCCTCGGGCCATCTCAACATCCAGCTCGACAACTTCACCGGCTCCAGCGGCCTACGGGCCGCCGAGTTCCAGGTGGACTGGGTTCGCACATACGACGTGTGAGCTGACGGGGGTTCGAGGAAAGCAGTGTGGCGCGGCGGCCGGGGGCCGCCGCGCCACACATGCGTGAGGTAGGTGAAGATGCGTGCGGGTCAGCTCATCGTGATGTCCGAGTTGCCGGTGCTCTGGTAGCCCTCGGTGGCCATGATCATGTAGTAGTTGAAGCTGCCGAGGTTCATGCCGGCCTGGGCCCACGCGTCGAAGTGCGTACCGGTGTTGAGGCTACCGCTGCTCCGGTGGCTCTGCCGGACGCTCCAGTACTGCGGGAAGGTCTGGGTGCCCTCCACCGACGGGGCGTTGTACCGCATGGAATGGACGATGGTGTAGTTGCTGCCGTCGGCGTTGAACGTGCCGCGGGTCTCGCCGCCGCTGCTGGGGTTGTACGGTCCGTGGGACTCCACGATGTAGTACTCCACCAGCGGGTTGGACGTCCAGCCGTAGAGCGCCAGGTAGCCGTTGCTGCCGTGGTTGACGCTGCCGCTGTAGTTCACGGTCCGACGGCTGCCGTTGCTCCAGCCCTTGCCGCCAACCCAGTTGTTGGTGCCGTTCCAGGAACTGCTGTAGCTACCGCCCGACTTCAGGGTCATCGAGACACTGCCGGGGCTGTCGGTCCAGAACGAGTAGTAGTAGCCCTCGTGGGTGCCGGTCGCGTTCTGCGTGAGGGTCACGTCGGCGCGGGCGGTGCCGGGCAGCATCAGGGCGGACGCGCCGCCCACGGCCAGGGCGCCGGCGCCCCCGAGCAGGCCCCTGCGGCTGAACGGACGGAAGGGTGGGGGGTTGTCGTCTTTGTGCATGCATCCTCCTCGAGCGGGCTGGCGGGAGGCCAGGCAGCCTGATACGACGCCGGAGGGCGTGTGGGGGGTGAGACGTCGACCGAACGTCGGCGTCGTCCAACGCCTCGACGGTCGGCCGGTCGCCGTGTGGTGCGACGACCGGAACGCAGGCCACATACGGCGACCCGATCGACAGTGGTGCGCGTCTGTCGATGGTTCGACAGTGTTGAACCGGCACCACTCGATGTCAACGGTTCTCGCAACGCTTCCGGAAGCTTCGAGCTCGCCAGCGGCGCCTCAGGTCCACATCATTCCTGGTCAGTGACGCTTGCCAAGAGGTCGTGTTGATAATAGCGCTGCTGTGAAGATCGTTATCCGGTCCACTTCACTGAAAATTATCGGAAGCCTTCCGGACCACTTGGAGCCGCGCGTCGTCCAGCGGACGCCGGCGGCTTCCGTCAGGCGACGGCCCCGGCGAGCAGTTCGATCTGGTCGGGCTGGCGACGTCGCCGAGGAAACCGTAGTAGTCCAGGAGGTAGGCGTCGGCCTGCGCGCGGGCGTCGGGGCCGAGTGCGAAATCGGCCAGTGACAGCTTGCGTGGCGTGCCTGGGCGCCCGGCGTCCTGCCAGGCGGCGTCGACGGCGGCCGCGGCCTGGGCGAACATCTCCGGTGTGCCGCCACCCATGATCCAGCCGTCGCCCGGCTCGGCCACCCGCCGGAAACTGGCCACGGTCACACCGCCCAGGATCAGCTCGGGCCCACCGTCGCGCACGGTCCTCGGCCCGATCGCCCCGGCGAATCCACGTTCCTCCCCCGACCAGACGCGCTTCATCTCCCGGAGCTGTTCCTCGAACCGGCGCCCTCTGCCCCTGGTGGACAGCCCGCTCGCGGTGAAGTCGTCATCGCGTCCGCCGAGCCCCACCCCGAGCACGAACCGTCCGGCGGAGACACGGTCGAGGGACGCCGCCTGCTTGGCCAGCAGGGCGGCGTTGGCGTGGAGCGGCGCGAGGAGCACGCACGCTCGTCGTCAGCCGGATCCTGCCGGTGACCGCGGCGGCCGCGCTGAGCGCGATCAGCTCCTCGTAACCCGGATACACCAGCCGGCCGATCGTCCCCAGGGTGCTGAACCCCGCCTCCTCCGCCTGCCGGGCCCAGTCCAGCAGCCTCGGTGGTTCGGTGCCGGGAACCGTGTTGGGCAGGCCGATTCCGATGTCCATCCGTTCCTCCGGGCGCAGGAAACACAGGGTGGCGCGGCCGTAGGCGGATGATCCGGAACAACTCCGAAAAATTTCAGAGTGGGGAACTGGAGATCTTGAGAGGTCGCGTGGGCTCGACGCCTAGGACGGGTCGCTGAACAGGAATGATGAGGTTCCAAAGGACACATGTCAGGGACGTAATTCCCGGAAGTCTTGCGGAAACAGTTGACAACTTAACAGGACCCTCCCAGCATGGTCATGACATCGACAGATTCCCCTCACCGCACTCCCACGTCACACCTGTCGATCCGGGTCACCCACGCGATCTGGCCCTCCGGTCGTGAGCCGCACGCTGACCGGCCAGCCCTCGCCGTGCTGCGACACCGCCGACGATCCGTCGGCTACCTCGCCCTGGTCATCGACGGATCTGTCGAGTCGTACCACGTGTCTGGCCTCCGCCAGCCCTAATAAGGAGGAAGCATGACCATGGAGAACAACCCCGCGCCGATGCTCGGCCGCAGACGTCTGCTCGGCGGTGCCGGCGCGCTGGCCCTCGGCGGCGCGGCCGCGCTGGCGCTGCCCGGCACCGCCCGCGCCGACGTGACCCTCACGCAGAACGCGACCGGCACCCACGAGGGCTACTACTACTCGTTCTGGACCGACAGCCCGGGCCGGGCCACGATGACCCTGAAGTCGGGCGGCCGCTACAGCAGTTCCTGGAACGGTGCCAACAACTGGGTTGGTGGCAAGGGCTGGAGCAACGGCAGCCGTCGGACCGTGAACTACAGCGGCTGGGTCAACCACGGCAGCAACGGCTACCTGGCGCTCTACGGCTGGACGTCCAACCCGCTGGTGGAGTACTACATCGTGGAGTCCCACGGACCGTGGAACCCCAGCAGCGGCGGGCAGACCCGCGGCACGGTCTACGCTGACGGCAGCAACTACACCATCGTCCATTCCATGCGGTACAACGCCCCGTCGGTGGAGGGCACCAAGACCTTCCCGCAGTACTGGAGCGTCCGGCAGAACCTCCGCAGCAGCGGTAGCCTCAACACCGCCACGCACTTCGACGCGTGGGCCCGAGCCGGCATGAACCTCGGCAGCTTCAACTACTACATGATCATGGCCACCGAGGGCTACCAGAGCAGCGGCAGTTCCGAGATCACCATGAGCTGACGACCGCGTCCCCTGCCCCCCGCGGGGACGACGGACAGCTCACCTTCCAGCAGGACCAGTTAGGGGCCTGGGCTGTGGAGGACCGCCCCCGTCGGGCCACCTCCACAGCCCTGGTGTCATGCCCACATCATGGCGCGCGCCGCCGGGTGGCACCCCGCCCCTCCGAATGGCGGAGCTCACCCGCCGTCCCGCCGGATGTCCTCCCGAACCGCATCGCGCTGAGGCGCCGGACGAAGATGATCGCCGGTGGCCACCCACGGCGGCACCGCGTCCGGCGCGGCGGCGAGCACGGCGGCCGCCCACTGCCCGCCCACCCGCTGGGCAGCGGCGATCTCCCTTGCGAACCGTCGGCGGAAGTCGGGCGCAGACACCAGCTGGGATCCGTGGCCCCTACACCAACTGCGATGGCCTGCACTAGATTGACCATCTCATCGACTCGGGTGATGACCAGGGGGATCGGGTGCGTGAGGGCTTGACCGTTGGGGACCGATACCGCGTGGAACGCTTCCTGGGCAGGGGCGGGTTGGGCGAGGTCTGGGAGGCGACGGACCGCACCCTCGATCGGCGGGTGGCGATCAAGTTCGTCACCGGCGTCACGCAGTACCCGGAGGCGGCTGCCCGGTTCACCCGTGAGGCCCGGACGCTCGCCTCGCTGCGCCACGGCAGTATCGTCACCGTCCACGACGCCGGAACGGCCGACCACGACGACCAACCCTTGCCCTACCTCGTGATGGAGTTGTTGGACGGCGCCACCTGGGAGTTCGCCCACGTGGACTCGGTCGTGGAGACCGGGGCGCGCCTGGCTGGGGTTCTCGCGCACGTCCACGCGGCGCAGATCGTGCACCGGGACGTCAAACCCGCCAACATCATGATCTGTGCGGACGGGCGCGCTGTGCTGATGGATTTCGGCATAGCCCGCGACGACGCTTCGCTCACCCGGACCGTCACCGCTACCGGCCAGTTCTACGGCACGCCCGCCTTCATGGCCCCCGAACAACTCCAGGGCCGTGCCGCGACGCCCGCCTCGGACGTCTACGCGCTGGGCATCGTCCTGGTGGAGAAGCTCACTGGCCACCGTCTGCCCGTCGCGCAACTCATGCCCCAGGTCCGGTCCTCCCTCCACGAGCCCGCGCTGTCCCTGCTCACCCGGATGACCTCGGCGCACCCCGAACAACGACCCACCGCCGCCGAGTGCGCCGCCCTGCTGCGCGCCCCCGCCCCGTCCACGACGTCGAGACGCACGCCGCCCACGGCGTGGGAGTGGCGGGAACGGCTCGTCCCGCCGGCGGTAGTGCTCGCGCTGTACACGGTCGTCCTGTTCCTACCCGGTTACCGGGAGGAGACCTGGAGTGAGTCTGTCCTCGAGTCGTTCGGCCGGCAGATCGTCTTCGTCGAAACGGAGCGGTTCTCCGACTGGGGCACAGCGACCTGGGGAACCCTCACGTCCTTCGGGGCCGGCGCCGGGATGGCGACGGTTCTGATCGCGTTCACGATGCTCGTCCCGGGTTCCCGGATGCCGACAGAGTAATTGTCAAGACCTGTGGATCAGTTGAGGTGGATCACGCTGCGAGGGTCTCGTCTCGTTCGACGAGGAGGCCGTTCTCGAAGCGGGCGCCGGCTCGGACGAGGGCGACGAGGTGCGGTGCGGTGACCGCTCGCCAGCGGGCCTGGGCGGACTCGACGAGTTTGAAGACCATCGCGAGGGCCGCGGCCGGGCTGCCGGCGCCGCGGGTGACCTTGGTCCGAAGCTTCACGGTGGAGAAGGTCGACTCGATCGGATTCGTCGTCCTGAGATGGACCCAGTGCTCGGCGGGGAAGTCGTAGAACGCCAGCAGCTCGTCGACCTCGCCGGTGATCTTCTTGACGGCCTTGGGGAACTTCGCCCCGTACGCCTTCTCGAACGCGGTGACCGCCTTCTCGGCGTGCGCACGGTCCTCGGCGTTGTAGATCTCCTGCAGAGCCTTCTTCGCGCCGGGCTGCGCGGACTTCGGCAGCGCGTTCGAGACGTTCCTTGTCTTGTGAACCCAACACCTCTGGTGCCTGGCCTGCGGAAACACCTCCGCCAGTGCCCTCCACAGGCCCATCGCACCGTCGCCGACCACGAGCATCGGATCGCGCATCCCGCGCCGCCGACAGTCGCGCAGCAGGTCCGCCCAGGACTCGGTGGACTCGCGTAGACCCTCGGTGATAGCGATAAGTTCCTTGGTGCCGTCGACGCGGACGCCCATCAGGACCAGGAGGCAGGAGCGCGTCTGGGACAAGCGGATCTTGGGATGGACGCCGTCGGCCCAGACGTAGACGTAGTCGGATCCGGCCAGGTCACGGCGCTGGAACTCGGCGTGGTCGGCGGTCCACTGCTGCGTCAGCCGGGTCACCGTGGCCGGCGACAGCCCGACCGAGGTGCCCAGGAACTGTTCCATCGCGGGCACGAAGTCGCCCGACGACAGGCCGTGGAGATAGAGCAGCGGCAGTACCTCACTGATCTTCGGGGACTTCCGACACCACGGCGCCAGGATCTTCGAGGAGAACCGCTGACGTTCACCCGTCGTCTCGTCGACCCGCTTGTCGTTCACGCGCGGGGCGGCCACCTCAACCGGCCCAGCAGCCGTGGTCACGGTCCGCGGCCGGTGCCGACCGTTGCGGACCACCAGTCGGCGACCGGCCTCGTCACGCTGCCCGGCGAGCTCGGCTATGTACTGGTCCACCTCCGCCTCCAGGGCGGCGGCCAGCATCCGCCGAGCACCCTCGCGGACGATCTCGTCGATCAGGGAACCGGACTCGGTGGTGCCGTCTTCATTGACTACGCTGAGCACGGGCGTGCCTTCCCGACCCGCGTTCGCAGCGCGGGCCTACTCGGTGACTTGACGATCACTCACTCGGGAAGGTACGCCCTTCGCGCATCCTCCAGAGGAGCTGATCCACAAGTCCTGAGCATTGCTCATGCCGACACGGCTGACGGGCTACGGCGGAGCGGTGTTCACCGTGGCCTGCCTCGGGTGGCAGGCCACGTCCAACCCTCCCTTCTACAGTGGCTCCGACTGGACGCTCGCCTACGGCATGTGGCTCTTCCACCTGGTGACGGCCCTGGCCATCGCCACGTACGTCCACCGCGACGTCCAGACCCGCCGAGTTATAGCCCAGCCGTAGACCACGGCCGCGCGGAGCCGGCCGACGGGTGGAGCGCATGGGAGGGACTCAGGCATGCAGGGTGGGCCGGTAGATGAGCTCCTGGGTGTGGCCGTCGAGTGTCCTGCGCTCGATCAACTCGAGGTCGAAGTCGGCCGCACCCTGGAAGATCGGGTCTATCCCGGTCTGGCCGGTGATCACGGGGAAGAGCGTCAGCTGGACGCGGTCGACCAGACCGGCGGCCATCAGCGCCCGGTTCATCGACAGGCTGCCGTGTGAGCGCAACGGCACCTCGGACTCCTCCTTGAGCCGAGCGACGACGTCGACGGCGTCACCGCTCACGAGGGTCGCGTCCGGCCAGTCGAGGGGTCCTTCGAGCGTCGTCGACACGACCGTTGTCGGCATGTTCCTCATCCGGATGTTCACTGGGTCACTGACCTTGGACTCCTCGGTGCTCGGGCCCAGCGCCTCCACGAACTGTCGAAAGGTGGTGGCCCCGAGGACCATCCGCTGCTCCTCGCCGTAGACGGCGAGGCGGCGGTCGAGAAACTCGGGACCTTGTTTGCCCCAGTAGCCGCCCCAGTCGCCGTTGCTGTTGTAGGAGCCGTAGCCGTCGAGACTGGAGAAGACGTCGAAGGTGTAGGTAGCGGCCATGATGCTCTCCTCGCGTGCCGTTGATCGCCTCTTGGGGACACAGACTGGCAACCACGGCGAATCTCATCGCCCTTGGGCTCCTGATCGGGCGGGAAGACGAGCGTGGCGCGCCCGAACAGACGAACGGACGTCCCGGGCAGGTCGCGTCTCTCAGCCGGCGACATGGTCCACGAACGCTCGCCAGGGGACGCCGGCGGCCGCCTCGACGCAGTCACCGCCATCTGAGGGCTTGCGCCACACAGCGGCGGTCAGATCGTTCGAAGCTCTGGCCGCAGTTCCGTGACGGCCTGCGTCGTCATGACGAGTTCTGGTGCTTGTGCAGGGCCGTGCTGGCCCGGAAGCGAAGTCGTCCGCAGCGGTCTTTGTCTTCGTCCGTTGCGTCGTCGGCGCAACAGCAGTGCTGCGCCAGCCAGTTCACGTCCTTCGGGTCGAGCCATAGAGCGATACGGCCTTGTGCGGCCTCGGCTTGCGGATCCGTGGGCTGTGGCGGCGTCATGGGTCCTGACTGTATGTCCGGCTCACGGCGGCGTTTTCACCCGGTTCACGCGTCCTTACGAGTTGGTGCGTGATAGCAGGTGGGGCCGTGGTGGCCCCACCTGAGGTGGTGCCTACTCGTCTCTGGTGCGGTCGGAGACGAGTCCGGTGATGGCTCGGTAGGTGGCGGGCAGACCGTCTCGATGGTGAGTCCAGCGAGTCAGTTGTTTCCAGCGCTTGTGATCAGCCAGGGGTGTGTTCGACGGTGATGCGGTCGGATGAGTGCCAGTGGCGGTCGCGTTCCCACCGTTCGTGGACGTCGGCCAGGGCGCTCTTGTTCGGTTTCCGCGGTGGTGTGATGGCCTGGTCGGGGTGGTCACGTCGAAGGCCGAGGTAGGCGTCGTCCAAGAGCACCTCCACGTTGGGAAGTGCTGGAAGCAGGTGTCGATGCCCTCGTTGCGTGCGGCCTTGGTGGTCGGCGATCACGGTGGCCTTCATCGTGTTCTGCTTCTTCTTGCCCGAGACGCACACCCGCCTTCCCGCGCGGCCGGCCACCGGCCGGCGGACCTGGAACTCGGTGGCGTCCAGGCGAAGCTCGATGCCCTCGGCCTGGGCATAGGCGAACACGTCCGCCAACGTACGCAGGCGCAGACCAGGGCGGTCGGGGACCTGGCACCCGCGCTCAGCCAACAGGCGGCGAATCTCACCGATGGCGCGGGTGATGGTGGAGCGGTCGATACCGACCAGCAGCCCGAGCACGGCGTGCGGGAGGTCGTGCCGCAGATGGATGAGGGTGATCACCAGCCGGTCGACGAAGACGAACTGGTGCCGTGCGCCGGCTCCCGCAGCCCGCTTCCTCACACCGCCCCGCGCGGCGTGTCAGGAGCACTTCTCTTGTTTCTGATCAAGCCTCGGACGACGCCCAGCGTGAAAGCGCGAGGTTAGCCTGAAGTGGCCTGCCGGACAGGCGATTTCGCACACCTCGGACGGGAGACGCCGGGCCCGCTCCGTCGGCGCTCCGCACGATGAGGCATGGCCTGATGCCCGTAAGGCCATTGTGTTCCTCTTCCGCCGCCGCCTATGAAGGGAGGAACTTTCGCTATGTGAGGAGAGGCCCTTGCGCGATCGGGATGACCCCACGACGGCCAAGGAGGCCGACCGCGCACATCACCCTCCGGCCGGACGCGTGACCGCGCCCCGAGGCCGGTCCGCCCCCGATGGCCTGCTCGGCCTCCAGGCCTCGATCGGGAACGCCGCCGTCGTCCAACTGCTGCGCCAGGCCGGACACGCCGGCGCGCGGGAACAGCACGACCCCGGTCCCGGCCGTGACGAGACCGAACACCCCGAGGTCCAACGCTCCGCCGTCCACGACGTCCTGCGCGCCAGGGGCAGGACGCTGGACGCCACCACACGCGCCGACATGGAGGCCCGGCTCGGCGCGGACTTCTCCGACGTCCGCGTCCACGACGACACCGCCGCCCGCGCCTCCGCCACCGAACTCGGCGCCCGCGCCTACACCAGCGGCAGTCACGTCGTCCTCGGCGAGGGCGGTGCCGACCCCCAGATCCTCGCCCACGAGCTCACCCACGTCATCCAGCAGCGAACAGGCCCGGTCGCGGGAACCGACCGGGGAGACGGCCTCCGCGTGTCCGACCCGTCCGACCGGTTCGAACGCGAAGCCGAGGCAAACGCCCACCGGGCCATGGCCGATCCCGTGTCCACCGACCGGCCGCCCGTGTCGACGCCTCAGGCGGAGGCGCATACCAGCAACCAGCTTCAACGCGCCACCACGAACCCGGATACGCGGGCCGACCTCATGGATGTCGACGAAGTCTCCGAGGAGAATCGCGGCGCGCAGGACGTGGAAATGTCCGGGACCACGCACGAGACAGGTTCCGATGAGTACTTCAATTCTTCGGACGACGAGGACCTGCTGAAGGCCGAGGAACTGGCACGCATCGGGCCCATGACGCGACCGGAAAGGCACAAGGAGTTCCTCCGGGCACTCAAACGCGAATTCCTGAATTCGAAGAAATGGGCAGTGGACCCCCAAGATGACGAATTTTCGGCGCTCACCACGGACGAGAAGAAATCCCAACCGCGGAGCTACAAGGACACCCCGGAGATCGAAGGACTCCGATGGATCTCAACCGTGACCAAGACCTACCTGTCGACCACCCAGAAAACAGCGAACAGCACATTCAATCCGGTGGAGGTGCAGGCGGCGATCGGCAAGGACGGCAGGCTCATCCTCGCGGCCAACGATGGGGACTCAAACGGACACCTCGACTGGTTGATCAACCACGACAAGGTGGGGGATCTCCTGGGGTACATGCTGAAAGGAGCCCGCCGCCCCAAAAAACGGGAGGGCATGAAGGCCGACGAAGAGGACCGGGTCGACAGGGTGAACAAACACTTCGACGGCGCGACGGAGATAAACACTTCTCCATCGGAAAGGCATCAGGGCATCGCGAGCGCCCTCAGCAAGGGGATAGCGGTGGCGAAAGAAGGCCCTAGCGGACTGCACGCAGAACGCCGAATCGCCGCCCATGAGGGGAAAACTCCGGATTACCTTGCCGGCACCAAACGGCCGTGCGCCACCTGCTTCGCCGAACTCTATCCGGACAAGACGGCCGACGAACTTGACGCACCCAACGCGGTCCGACCAGGAAGATTCATTTCCAGAGAAAACGCCAACGCCAACATCCCCGAATACAGGGACACGGTGGACGAAACTCCGCAGGAACGAGCGAAAAAAATGTTCAAACGAATCGACGGCGCCGTTCCCCGGACATATATGACCCTCACGAAAAGTGGCGAACCAGCCAGGGATATCGGATCAGACTCGGAGTAGGACGGGACCCAACCGTTCAAGGATGGGCCTCCCAGGACGGCGCGGCCAGCCACGCGGCTCGTTCGCTCCGCCCCCAGATGGCCGGCGCTCGACGCGATCGCGACTGCGAGGGCGTCGAGAACGCTGGCGAGCCACCGCGGGTGGCTCGGGCTGGTGATCGGCGTCTTGCCGGCGCCCAGGAACCCAAAGGCGAGCAGGGTACCGGCGGTCGAGGCCGCCTCACTCGCGAGGATGCGCCCGACCCTCGCCAACTGTTCGGGGACCGGGAGGTCCCGATTCCCGTCGACTCGGTCGGCAACGACCCGCAGGGCCACGTGGGCCTACAGCCGCGGGGCCGACGGTGGTGGCCAGCGCCAGCAACGACACCGCGGGGCCCTTCCCGCGTGCGCGGGGCCGACTTCGCGCCTGCCGCACGTTGTGTTTCCCGGAACGGGCCCTTCCCGCGTGCGCGGGGCCGACATGTGCGCTGCGAGGTTCATCCCGAACAAGCTCGGGCCCTTCCCGCGTGCGCGGGGCCGACGCTTCGTGACCTGCGGGTGGGCGGGGGCGGGTAGGGCCGCGGGATCGGCAAGGGAAGGTGCCCATCGTCAAACGGACTGCGGCGTTTGGCTTGCACGGTTCAGCGGGTGAGCATGCGTCCTCCAGAAGGCTCGGTGGAGTCATTGTCAATTCCTGTGGATCAGATTTTCTGCTGCTCAGGCTGGATGCGGCTCATGTCGTTTGCCGTAGCAGTAGCTCGGCGCAACAGGCGTGTACTCAGAGGGTTTTCTCGAACCAGTGTCGGATGTAGGGGTTGGTGGTGTACGGGGCAATCTTGACGTAGCCGGAGGCGGCGTAGAGGCCCCGAGCCTCGATGAGTTCCTCCATGGTGTCCAGCCGTAGCCGGGTGTGGCCAAGCTTGTGAGCCTCGGTTTCGACGGCAGCCAGCAGGCTCCGGCCGATCCCTTGGCCGCGGAACGCAGGTCGCACGAACATGCGCTTGATCTCGCCGACGTCTGAGGACAGCGCCCGGATGCCAATGCAGCCCGCCGGGCTACCGTTGACCCTCGCCAGAAGAAACAGCCCACCGGGTGGGACCAGTCCCGTGTTGGCCGCCGGTGCCTCGGTTTGATCGTGCAGCAGCGGACCACTCCAGCGTTGGAAGAGCTCCTGCTGATATTCCTCCAGCAGTTCCCGGCCGTCAGCCGCGTCGACCGGCTCGGCGTTGATAACGGTGTTGCTCACCGGTTCCCTCTTTCGCGTGAATCGTTCTTCGTACTGTGGGCCCGCGTTCCGCACTGCATCCAGGAGTCTCCAGTCCTTGTGCCTGGCGTGGTCGGTGCCGGTCCGGATGCTCAGTTGTGAAGCCGTGAGAGCTGGTCAGGCGTTCGTGGATGATAGGTGGTTGGGGAGGTCAGTGAGCTGTTCGATGCGGGGGACCGTCTCGTCTGCTGTCGGCGATGGTCCACCGGTGACGAAGTCGATGCCTCGATCCAGCCAGATGCCGGTGAGTCCGGCGAGGGCGGCTGCGTTCACGTCGCTTTCCAGCATGTCGCCCACGTTGATCGCCTGCGTGGGGTCCGTCCGCATCCGCTGGCAGGCGGTGGCGTAGGCGGCGGGCTTGGCCGCACCGAGGTCGGTCGGGGTCAGGACGGCTTCGAAGTATTCGAGGAGGCCGAAGCGGGCGAGCTTGGCGCGCTGCTGTTCAGGGTCCCCGTTGGTCAGAACGGCGAGACGCGGTCCGTGGGGAAGCTGTTTCAGGGTCTCCATGCAGGGCTGGACATCGGGATAGCACCGCCAGGACTCCTCGAACACGGTGAGGTAGTGCTCGGTGATCCAGGCGTCCAGAAGGCCGGGGCTTTCAGGAATCGGCTCGCCGAGCATGGGCAGGAAGGAACGGAGTCTGCGTCGGTGGTGCTCAGCGAAGGAGCATTGACCGGCCAGGTATTCCCGCATGTGGCGCGCCTCCAGCGTCCACCACAACGTCGCCAGCTCCTCCGGTGGAGCCGTCGCGTTCGGCGCGGCCTGAATGATCTGGCCGATCGTTTCCCAGACTGCGCTTCGGTGATCGACCAGGGTGCCGTCCAGATCGAAGAAGATCACATCTGCCATGGGGCGATCATCCCGCAGCCCCTGCCCTTCTAACGAGTTGGTGCGTGATAGCGGGTGAGGTGGTTGGGGTGTCGTCGCTGGTGGGTGGCATGATCCGGCTGTGGCGATCACGGTCAATCGAACGGTTCTCGCCCATCGGCTGTTCAGGCGTCGAAGGGCGTCGGCATGCCGCGCGGGGCGGTGTGAGGAAGCGGGCTGCGGGAGCCGGCGCACGGCACCAGTTCGTCTTCGTCGACCGGCTGGTGATCACCCTCATCCATCTGCGGCACGACCTCCCGCACGCCGTGCTCGGGCTGCTGGTCGGTATCGACCGCTCCACCATCACCCGCGCCATCGGTGAGATTCGCCGCCTGTTGGCTGAGCGCGGGTGCCAGGTCCCCGACCGCCCTGGTCTGCGCCTGCGTACGTTGGCGGACGTGTTCGCCTATGCCCAGGCCGAGGGCATCGAGCTTCGCCTGGACGCCACCGAGTTCCAGGTCCGCCGGCCGGTGGCCGGCCGCGCGGGAAGGCGGGTGTGCGTCTCGGGCAAGAAGAAGCAGAACACGATGAAGGCCACCGTGATCGCCGACCACCAAGGCCGCACGCAACGAGGGCATCGACACCTGCTTCCAGCACTTCCCAACGTGGAGGTGCTCTTGGACGACGGCTACCTCGGCCTTCGACGTGACCACCCCGACCAGGCCATCACACCACCGCGGAAACCGAACAAGAGCGCCCTGGCCGACGTCCACGAACGGTGGGAACGCGACCGCCACTGGCACTCATCCGACCGCATCACCGTCGAACACACCCCTGGCTGATCACAAGCGCTGGAAACAACTGACTCGCTGGACTCACCATCGAGACGGTCTGCCCGCCACCTACCGAGCCATCACCGGACTCGTCTCCGACCGCACCAGAGACGAGTAGGCACCACCTCAGCGCTTCAGGCGGCGATGTGGTCCACGAACGCCCGCCAAGCGGCGGCGGGGACGACCAGGGCGGGGCCTTCGGCGTTCTTGCTGTCCCGGACGGGGACCGCGCCGGGGAAGCCGTCGGCGACCTCGACGCACTCGCCGCCGTCCTGGTTGGAGTAGCTGGACTTCCGCCACGCAGCGGTGGTCAGGTCGGGTCGGGTGGCTCGCATGTTTCGCGGTCCTCCATCAGCTGCTCGATGAACGCCACGGACTCCCGTGGCGACAACGCTAGGTCTCGGAGGCGATCGTATGCCAATCGCAGGTGTTCGACCTCCTTCGGATCCTCCACGAGGTCTCCCGAATACCCGGTTTCGATATAAGCCGCCGAGCTACCGTCCCGCTGCCATATGACGATCTGATGCGTGTTGGTCAGGCCGTGCAGTCCGACCGCCAGGGGCAGCACCTGAACGGCGACGTTGGGCAGCTTCCCCATTTCCAGCAGGTGCGCGAGCTGAGCGTGCCACTCCCGTGGATCCTTGAGCGACCTTCGCAGCACCGCCTCGTCGATGACGGCGCGCAGGTCGATCGGGTCGACTCCGATCAAGCGCCTCTGTCGATCGATCCGTGCCGACACCTGATCTTCCAGGTCATCGCCTGAGCGAGCTTCCTGGAGCAGCTCGCGGGCATACCCCTCGGACTGCAGCAGGCCAGGAACAACGCCGTGCGCATACTGCTGCATCACCGTGGCGCTGTCCTCAAGCTGCATGTAACGCTTGTACTTGTCGGCGAAAGCGTCCTCCTTGGCCAAGCTCCACAGATTCTGGAGGTGCCGGCCCGTGTCGTAGACCGCGTCGAGGACCTCCGCGTTGCGGCGTTCGCCCAGGCGTTCGCCGCGTTCCAGGCGATTGAGGTGGGTCCTGTCGAGCGCGGACTTCTCGCCAAGCTCGGCCAGCGACCAGCCGGCCTCCTCGCGGAGCTTCCGCAGTTCCTCGGCGTAGAGGCGCCGTGCGTGTGGCTTCTGACTCGACTTCTCTTTGCTCGGCGGCATATGCCCCACTCCCTCTCCGAAGTTCGAATAGGCGCTCGATGCCAATCGCGGTCAGCAACGCGAGCCCTCTACCAGCGGTTATCCGCCGCAGCGCAAGCTTGGGCCAGAAAGCACAAGCCGCACAAGAGGGAAACTGGTGGCACCGAATGACTCCCCGACTTCGACCCGTGGACATGCTGACCGCCCGTCAGGAAGCCGTGGAGACGGCTCGCGCATTGCGGGCTGCCCTTGCCAGACACGAGATCGTGTTGCCGTCGCTGGACGTGGATCTCGTCTCGTACGCACATTTCGCGGGGCGTCCGCTCATCGAGTTGGGGCGCGTCAACAACGCGACCGTGAATGCACTCGTTCGCGTGCTTAACAGCGCGCCGGTGGAAAAGCGGTGAGCACGCCCGTCCCGGCGACAACTCCCGCTCAGCAGCCGGGACAACCGGCGAACGGGAAGCGGGACCCGCGCGGTGAGGAGTTAAGGAAAAGGGTGCGGAAGATCAATCAGCAGAGCACGTCGAACCTGCGGTTCCTCAGCGGAAGGTGAATCGCGGGTGCCACGCAAAGCGATGCCCGACATACCCAGGGACGACGGTAACGGAGGTCGGCATTTTCGTTCCGCTCATCGCGACGCCCCCGGCGGGTGTATTCGGTGTCTATCTACGCTCGTTCGTGCTTGGTGCCCTCACTCTGTTGCTGGTCGGGCAGCCGGAGGTCGCCGCGCTACTCGGTGAGGGTTGGTGGCTCAATGCCTACCCCTCCACCGACTGGCATGGAGCCGGCGGCCCGTAGGCCGCAGGAGCTGACGAACTGCTCAGTTAATTGTTCGACTTCAGGCGTAGGTCAGGGATCAGAAGTTCCGGCGGAGCGGGGCCAGCCCAGGTCGGCCGGGCTACGGTGAGCTGATGGAGGCGCCCGAGCTACCCCGTCCCTGGTTGCCGCGTCCTGCGGTGCCGGAGCCCGGCCGCGGGGTGATCGCCGACTTCGACCGGCTGCTCTCGGGGCTCACGCCGAGCACCGAGGGCCCGGTTCCGACCATCGACTACCGGCTGTCGGCGCCGAAATGGCAGTTCCTGTGTCATGCCGTCGACCATGGCGGCCTGCTGCTGCACGGCAGCGGCGATCCCGACATCCGGGTGCTGGAACCGCGACAGCCCGAGGACGACTCGGAACTGGGCAGCCGTCCCGGGGTCTACGCGGCGGCGGACGGCGTGTGGCCGATGTTCTTCGCCACGGTCGACCGGGCGCGGCACCGCTTCCTGATGAGCAGCATGAGCGTGCGGCCGGGGACCCTTGGGCCCCCGGCCCGCTCCTACTACTTCTTCTCGCTCACCGCCCAGGTGCTGGCCCGCCGGCCCTGGAGCGCCGGCACGGTCTACCTGCTGCCGTCCCTCGGCTTCGAGCTCCAGGCTCCCGTGGTGGCCCGTGGGGTGCGGGTCCGGCCGGCCCAGGCGATCAGCCCGGAGCCGGTCCGTCCGCTCGCGCGACTTCGCGTCGAGCCGCACGACTTCCCGTACCTGGAGCAGGTCAGGCCACACGACGACGAGCACCTGCTGTCCCTGGCGGCGGCCGATCCGTTGGGCTTCCCATGGCTGCGTGACTGAACCGGCGTTGTGGGAGGCGCAACGGCGTCGGCTGCTCAGCCGTGCTAGGGCGCGTATTGAGTTGTGATCAGTTGGTGGTCCGGGTGAGGTCCTTGACCCAGATCATTGAGGCGCGCAGGTGGAGGCCGGCGAGGTAGCTGTCGGGGGTTTTGTCGTATCGGGTGGCGACGCCTCGCCAGGCCTTGAGCTTGTTGATCAGGCGTTCAACGGTGTTCCTCTCCTTGTAGAGGTCGGCGTCGTGGCTGACAGGCCGACCCCCCGCGGAGCCCTTCTTCTTCCGGTTGGCGGCCTGGTCTCTCTTTTCCGGGATCACTGCCTTGATGCCGCGTCTGCGCAGGTGGGCCCGGTTGCCGCGGGAGGAGTAGGCCTTGTCCCCGGCGACCGCGTCCGGCCGGGTGCGGGGGCGGCCGACGGGGCCGCGGACCCGTATCTTCCCCAGCACGGGGATGAACTGTGGGCTGTCCGCGGCCTGGCCTGCGGTCAGCACGAACGCCAGTGGGCGGCACTTGCGGTCGGCGGCCAGGTGAACCTTGCTGGTCTGCCCGCCCCTGGAGCGTCCCAGGAGGGCGGTCCTCAGCCGGAGTTTTCGCCGACGCCGGATGCGTCGTCGCTCCTCCCGCTCGGGATCGATCTCGGCGTCCTGTCCGTCTTGTTCTTCGAGACTGCCCCTTTTGACCTGGCCTTCTCCGCCTCGGCAGCAGCCTTCTCCAGTGCACCGAGGATGTCCTCGCCCACGTGCATCCCGGCTGCGTCGTGGTGAGCGCGCGCGGTGGTGGAGTCGATGCTGACCAGGGACAGGTCCACCTCACCCCGCTTCGCCGCTTCCGCGATCAGGCCCTCCAGCAGGGCCTCGAAGACGCCGGCGTCACGCCATTGCCGGAAGCGGTTGTGGACGGTCGACCAGGCACCGAACTCCTGCGGCATCTCCCGCCACTGTCCGCCGGTCTTGAACCGCCAGATCACACCCTCGAACTGCTGCCGTAGCCGCTCGGGATACGGGCCGTACTCGCCGATCGGCAGGTACGGCCCGATGAACTCCCACTCCGCATCCGTCAGTTGCACTCGCGTCACACAAGAAGATCTACCGGACCAGGCCCCGCCACGAAGGCGAATCACGCAGACTGATCACGACTCGATACGCGCCCTAGTCGTCCTGCCTCACCGGGATCACCGTGGGCAGTTCGGCGAGGCGGAGGCGGGCGCTGCCGTACGGGACGAGGGTGATGTCCATGATGGGTGCGGTGACCGCGATCGGGCTGTCGGGTGGCGGGGGTGCCGAGTTGTCCTCGATCTGCCAGGCGTAGACGCGGCAGGCCTTGCCCCGGATGGTGATCGGGACCTGCTGGGCGCCGAAGGGGATGTCGGGGACGGGGGTGCGTTCGACGGGCCAGTGCTCCAGGCCGCCGGCGCCGTTCACGTGCAGGCCCCAGTTCCAGGAGGACAGCGGCAGCACCTCCCATTCGCCGAGGCCGCGCGCCTGAGGCAGGGGGCGCCAGGACTCCTTGACCGGGGCGACCATGACGAGGGGGCCGAGGCGCACGCCGACCGCGTTGCGCTCGCGGCGGATCCGGCGGATCGCCATCGGCAGGCGGAGTTCGAGCGCGTCGCCGGTCTGCCAGGTCCGGTCGACGACCGCGTAGCCGTCCTCGCCAGGGTCCAGCGCGATGTCCCACCCGTTGAGCCGGAGCGTGGGCTCCTCGCACCATTCGGGGATCCGCAGCCGCAGGTCGAAACGCGTCGGCGCGGAGAGCGTCAGCGCGAGGCGGATGGTGTCCTCGTATGGGTAGTCGGTGGTCTCCTCGACGGTGACGTCCGCGCCGGCGATCCGGGTGCGGACGGTGCTCGGCGCGTACGCGAACACCGCCAGCCCATCGCCGTCGGTGGAGCGCATCCACAGCGAGGCGGCGAACTTGGGCCAGCCCTGGTGGAGGTTGGCCAGGCAGCAGCCGAAATGCGGTTCCAGGCCGAAGATGTTGGCGTCGTCCGAGCTCATCGTCCAGCGGCGTTCGGCGACGGTCGCGGAGATCTGGTTGGCCTGCTGGTGGTACTGGTGGGCGAGCATGCGCGGGTCGCAGCTCGCCGCGAGTTGGTTGAACGCGGCCTGTTCGGCCAGGTCGCCGAGGAGGCCCTCGCCGAAGGCCAGCGCGGACTGTTCGAGGGTGAAGAGGTACTCGACGACCTGGCAGGTCTCGATGCCGGCCGCCGCCTCGCGGCCGCCCAGCCATTCGTCGCCGGAGAACATCCCGTGCACCTGGCCGTGCCAGCGGTCCAGGGTGGCGAGGCAGGCGCGCAGGTCGTCGTAGTGCCCGGCGGCGTCGCCCTCGCGCATCGCCTGGACGGCCGGCACCTTGAGGCCCATGGCGACGTTCGGGCCGTGGGTGAGGTGGTTCCAGACCATGGCGCGGCCGGTGATGAGCTCGTCCCTGAGGTAGCCGACCCAGTCGGCGTTCTGCTCCATGAGCAGGTCGGCCAGCCGCAACCAGCGCGGGTCGGGGTCCCGGTGGTGCAGCCAGAGCACGGCGAGCACGTTCTCGGTGGCGCGGTGGGCGCCCCAGCTCGTCAACGGCCGGTCGGAGAGATGCTTCAGCTGGTACGCGAAGTAGTGGGCCAGGAAGCCGGGCACGCGGTCGTCGCCGGTGGCGTCGGCGTGCTGGGTGAGCGCCTTGAGCGCGACCATCCGCGGCCACCAGTCGTCGTTGGTGTCCGGGCCGAACTGGCCGTCGGGGCGCTGGCTGGCGAGGATCCACTCGATCCACGCCTCGGCCCTGCGCAGCAGCTTCTCGTCGTCGAGCAGGTGCGCCAGCGGCACGAGGCCGTCGAGGTAGTACGGGCCGCGCTCCCAGTCCTCTCCGTCGCCGCCGAGCCAGCCCGAGTCCGGGCCCAGGTCGGGCCAGATCTCCTCCACCTGGCCGGTCAGGCCCGCGGCCTGGAGTTCGAGTTGCCGGCGGAGCCAGCCGTCGGGGCGTATCTCGCCGAGGCGAACCGGTTCGTAGCGCTTGCCCATGGTGCGGACCATGTTCCTCTCGTGCTGGTGTCGTGCATGTGGGGGTGGTCGGGAATCGATCGGTCGGGGGTCAGTCGCCGGCGATGGTCGAACCGCGCACGACCAGTCGGGGCGGGATCAGTTCGAGGCCGGGGGCGGCACCCTCGCCCGCCGCGGACTCCGGCTCCTCACCGTCGGCGGTGATCGCCGCCAGAAGGCGTTCGGCGGCGCGCCGGCCCAGATGTTCGAGCTCCATGTCGACCGTGGTCAGGGGCGGCCGGCTGGCCTCCCACATGACCTCCCAGTTGTCGTAGCCCGTGACGGCCACCTCGTGCGGCACCCGGATGCCGCGCTCCCGCAGCCGGTCGCTGACCGCGCGGGCGAGCTGGTCGGAGGCGCAGACGATGGCGGTGACCGGCGCCGCGCCGGGGGCGGACTCGCGCAGGATGACGTCGACGGCCTGGCGTCCCCAGGACTCGCTCCAGGCGCCGAACAGCGGATCCCCGACCCCCAGCTCCATCCCGGCCTCGGGCAGGGCCCCGCGCAGCGACTCCCAACGAACCTGGGAGGTGCGGTGGTCGGCGCGCCCGCCGACGTGCGCCACCCGGCGGTGGCCCAGCGTGCGCAGATGATCCACGACCAGCCGCATTCCGGCCGCGTCGTCCGGCACCACCGACATGTCCTCGGGGCGGGCGGAGGGCGCGAGGGCGTAGACGACGGGAACGGACACGTCCAGCGGCTCGCGGTGGTCGGTGGCCTTGCCGGTGACGATGATGCCGTCCACGCGCCGGGCGACGAGGGTGCGGAGGTGGTGCTGCTCGCGCACCGAATCGCGCCGGGCGGTGGCCAGCAGCGTGGAGATCTCGCCGACGGTCAGCGCGTTCTCCGCGCCGAGCATGACCGGCAGGCTGAAGCGGCCGACGTCGTCGGTGCTGAGCAGGCCGACGATGAACGTCCGCCGCATCGACAGGGCGCGGGCGCCGGCGTCGGTGACGAACCCGAGCTGCTCGGCCATCGCCCTGACCCGGTCGCGGGTGTCGGGCCGCAACGACCCCGAGCCGTTGAGCGCCTTGGAGACGGTGCTCGGCGAGACCCCGGCGGCCCGGGCCACATCGACGATGCGCACCGTTCGGCCGTCCTGCTTCATGCTTCCCCTCCGGTTTTCCGTCCGTTCCTAGGAACCCTAGCAGCGGTCCGCACCGGTCAGCCATGGTGGATCTGGCCACGAAAAAGCATGGTCATGGAGGGTTGACTGCCCGAAGGGGCACTCCTAGGGTCTGCGGACAACGGTTTCCTGGTGTTTCCGCAGCAGGTGGGAGCGGCCGGCCGGGCACGGACGATTGGGGCACGACGATGGGGCTGACTCGGGGCCGATTCCTGTCGCTGATGGGCGCGGGCGCGGCCGGCGTCGTTCTCGGCGGCTGCGCCAAGTCGCCGCCGCCGATCGACGTGACCGCGTCCCGGTTCGAGGCGCCGGCCCGCGGCACGTTCAGCCTGTGGTGTCGCGGCGGCATGTCGCCGGTGAGCCAGTGGCTCGTGGACCGTTTCCACACCGCGCAGGACCAGGTGCGTGTCGATCTCACCCCGGTGCCGGACGGGCAGTACGTCACCAAGCTGGCCACGGCCATCCGCGGCGGCCGGGTGCCCGACCTCGTGGACATCGACGACATCAACTCCGCGGCCTTCATCCACCGCGGCGTCTTCGCCGATCTCACCCCGCTCGTCGAGGCGTTGCCGTTCCGCGACCGCCTCAGCCCGGGCCATCTGGCGCTCGCGGAGCGGAACGGGCGCTACTACGGCGTCCCGGCCCTCGCGGACAACTCGGCGCTGTGGTGCAACCTCGACCTGCTGGACCGGGCGGGCGTCGAAATCGACGAGGCGACGGGCTCGTTCGAGGGTTATCTGGAGGCGGCGCGCGCCGTCTCGGCACTCGGCGACGACCTCTACGGCTGGTCCTACCCCGGCAACGGCAGCGGCGCGTTGGCCTTCACCGTCCAGCCGCACTTCTGGGCGGCCGACGCCGACCTCATCGCCGGGGAGATCGGCGACCAGCGGGCCACCATCCAGGACAACGACGCGCTGCGTCGCACCCTGCGCTTCCTGCACACGCTCTGGGACGAGGGGTTGGTGCCGCCGGACGCGGACTCCGACGACGGCGCGCTCTGGGCCGCCGGCTTCCACGAGGAGCGGGTGGCGATGATCCCCAACGGCTACGGCATCATCAGCCGCGACGCGCCCGACGGGCTGCTCGACCACACCGCCGTCCGGCTGCTCAGCGGCCCCGACGGCGGCAGCTCGTTCTTCGACGGCGGCAACAACTTCTGCCTTCCCAACGGCTCCGAGAACCCGGTGGCCGCCTGGGAGTTCGTGCGGTTCTGCCTGGAGGTCGAGCAGCAGGCCGCGCTGCCGGAGAGCGGCTACATACCGGTCCGCTCGGACGCCGCCACCGCGGACTACCGCGAACGGTTCCCGCTCGCGCTGCCCACGCTGGTCGACATCGACGCCGGGTACGCCCCGCTCTCGCTGGCCTACAACCGCATCTACAACCAGAACGACGGACCGTGGCTGGCCATGTTCCGCCAGGCCGTCTTCGGCGGCGACGTCGACGGCGCCATGGCCGACGCCCAGCAGCGTTTCGACGAGATCCTTCGCCAGGGGGACGCATGAGCGCCACCGCCACCAGAGCCGCCACCAGGACCGTCGGCCGAGCGGCCGACCGAGCCGCCGCCCCACGCCGCCGCGGCTCCCTCACCAATCCGCCGCGCACCGGGCTCGCCCTGGTGATGCCCGCCGTGTTGTTCGTCGTCGTCTTCGTCTTCACGCCGCTGGTCGTCGCGGTCTACATCTCGCTGACGGACTTCCCGCTCATCGGCGACTACGAGTTCGTCGGCCTGGACAACTACTCGCTGGCCCTGTCCGACCCGGTCTTCCGGCATTCCATCCTCTACACCCTGCTCTACACGGCGATCGTGACCGTGCCGATCCTGGCCCTCGGCTACGGGCTCGCGGTCCTGGTCCGCGCGAACCGGCGCGGCTCCACCCTGCTGCGCACCGTCTTCTTCCTGCCGTTCATCATCGGGCTCACCACCATCAGCTTCGTCGTGCTGCTGGAGGCCCAGCCGAACAGCGGCGCGGTCAACGTCCTGCTGAAGTGGCTGGGCATCACCGACGGCACGACGGCCTGGCTGGTGGACGGCCCGCTGGCGACCGGGCTCATCTGCGTTCTGGTGGTGTGGGGCACGTCGGGACTGACCATGGTGCTGCTGCTGTCCAGCATGCAGGCCATCCCGCAGGAGATCTACGAGTCCGCGGAGATGGACGGCGCCGGCTGGTGGCGCACCGAACGCGACATCACCCTCCCCATGGTGCGCCGCACCATCGCGCTGTCCACGGTGATCTCCGTCATCGGGTCGTTCCTGGCCTTCACCCAGTTCTACGTCCTCACCCAGGGCGGTCCGGGGTCGGAGACCACGACGGTGGTGATGTCGATCTACCGACGTGCCTTCGTCGACCTCCAGTTGGGCGCCGCCACCGCGATGTCCCTGATCCTCGTGCTCATCATCGCCGTCGTCGCCGCCCTGCAGTTCTGGCTGCTCCGGGAAAAGGACTAAGCCCATGGCCACCACCGCCCCTCACCGGTCCGCCCGTGCGGCACGCAGCACCCGCCCGGCGCGGGGCCGGGCCGAGGACCGCGTCAAGATCCTGCTCTACGTGTTGGGCGGCGGGGGCGCGGCGCTCGTCTTCGCCGTGCCGCTCGCGTTCGCGCTGGTCCGGTCCCTCCAGTCCAACGACGTCATCATCGGCGAGCCGAGCTGGTCGACGTTCTTCGACTGGTCCACGGCGAACTTCGCGGACCTGCTGTCCCAGGGCTCGTTGGCCCGCCCCATCGTCAACAGCCTGATCGTCTCGCTGGCCACGGCGGCGCTGACCGCGCTGCTGGCGACCCTGGCCGGCTACGGTTTCGCGCGGTACCGGTTCGGCGGCCGGGGCGTGCTGTTCGGCGTGCTGGTGCTGACGATGATGGTGCCGTTCCAGGCCATCCTGACGCCGCTGTACCTCCAGATGAACACCATGGGCCTGACCGATTCGTTGTTCGGCCTGGTGATGTTCTACACGACGCTCAACCTGCCGTTCGGGGTCTTCGTGATGCGCAACTCCTTCGCCGCCGTGCCCGGCGAGTTGGAGGACTCGGCGCATGTGGACGGCGCCGGCACGCTGCGGATGCTGCTGTCGGTGATGCGCCCGCTGGTCACCCCGGGGGCGGCGACGGTCGCGCTCTATGCGTTCCTCGCCTCCTGGACGGAGTTCCTCGGCGCGCTGACGTTCCTCACCGACGAGGACCTGTACACGCTGCCGGTGACGCTGGCCAACCTCCAGCAGGGCACGTACGGCACCATCGACTTCGGGCTGCTCGCCGCCGGTGCGGTGATCGCGATGATCCCCTGCGTGGTGCTGTACGTCGCCCTGCAACGCTTCTACGTGGCGGGCCTCACCGCCGGCTCCGTCAAGGGCTGAGTATCAAAAGGGCTGAGCCGGGCGGAGGGCCGTCGCGGGCTGGGCGTCCGGGGGCTGTTGGACCGCGGTGGCGCCGTCGGGTCCGCGGGTCAGGCCGAGTTGGGAGATCGCGTTGGTCAGGCGGACCGTCCCGTCGGCGGCCTCCGTCACCTGCCAGCGCTGGGTGCGGTCCGCCGCGGCGCAGGGCTCCACGGTGAGCACGGCGCCCGCCTCCAGCGGCGCGCCCAGATAGTGGATGCCGCGGACCACGTCGAGGCAGCGCTGGGTGCCGGCGGCGCGGAGTCGGTAGTACCCGTCGTCGTCGGTCGGGGTCAGCTCCCAGGTCGCCGCGCCGTCGTCGGCGAAGACGGCCTCCCCGTTGGCGGTGGTCAGCCGCTCGGTTTCCGAGCCCGGCACGGTCAGCGCGTAGCCGCCCGCGGGCAGCGGCCGGCGGTCCACGTTCTGCCAGCCGGGCGCGTGCCCGATCCGTTCCGCGCGTGCGGAGAACGCCGCGTAGCTCTCGGCCGGCGGCGGGCTGCCCCAGGTGGCCTGGGCGATGAACCGCAGCGGCAGGAACGCGGCTTCCTCCACCTCGTTCTCCGTCTCGGCCGACGCCGAGTCCGGCCACAGGGTGATCTTGGCGCCGGTCACACCGGGCTGATCGCCGGTCAGCGTCTCGCCCTCGAAGACCAGCGGCGTCCAGCCGCTCTCGTAGAGCTGTTCGGTGTCCATGTGGAAGCCGCCGCGCACCAGGTAGAGCGCGTAGGCGGCGTTCATCACCTGGTGTCCGTCGGCGAGCAGTGAGGAGGGCCGCTCCCCTGGCTCGCTGAGCCAGTACTCGATCTGGATGGTGTCGTCGAGCGGGATGGTGTGGTCGCCGGTCAGTCCGTCGTTCCAGATTCGCAGCGTCCTGTCGTCGGCGCGCACATGGGCGTTTATGCGGTTGACGAAGTCGACGAACGCGTCCTGCGGCACCGCGTCGGGGCCGAACCGCTCCTCGGCGTAGGCGGCGATCTGCGGGTAGTTCGCGTACTGCGAGCCGAGCATGTACTCGTCCGCGCCCATATGCCAGTAGGGCGTGTCCCATACGGTGAGGGCCTCGTCCAGCAGGCCGGTGTAGAAGTCGAAGGCCGCCTGTTCGGTGATGTCCAGGCGGCTCGGGGAGCGTTCGCCGGCGGAGTCGGTGAGCTGGAGCTCCGGGTGGTTCTCCAGGTACGGGTCCATATGGCCCGGTGAGTTGATCTCCGGGACGAGGGTGATGTGGTACTTCCGGGCCATCGCGGAGAGCTGCCGCACCTCGTCGCGGGTGTAGTAGCCCCAGAACCGGGTCTTCGGGTAGTCGTCGCTGGCGACCTTCGCCTCGATCCAGAGCTGGTTCAGCTTGAGATGGGCCATGTCCCGCATCAGCCGCTCGAACCACTCCATGGAGACGTGGATATAGCAGGCGCAGACGCCCACACCCCGTTCCGGGTACGCGGGCTGGTCGACGGTCCGGCCGCGCGGGAGGGTGGCTCCGTCGGACAGCATCTGAAGGACGGTGCGGGTCCCGTAGAACGCTCCGTCGTCCGTCGCTCCCGTCACGCGCACGGCGTCGTCGACGGTGAGCTCGTAGCCCTCCTGGCCGAGTTCGGCGGTGCGGGACGGGTCGAGCGTGAGCACGAGGTCGCCGGGGCGGGCCGCGCCGCCGTCGGCGACGACGGGCAGCTCGAGCCCGGTGGCGTCCGCGAGGTCCTCGGCGAAGGTCTCGGCGTCGGCGCGCAGTTGCGGGCTTGCCACCAGGAGGCGGGAGTCGGGGGTGAGGCTCAGGCTGCCCGAGCCGGCGGTCCAGTCCGCCAGTGCGGGGATCACCTCCGGGGTCGCGAGGGCTTCGGGCGCCGGTGCCTGTCGGGGCGCGGACGCCACCTCGGCCCCGGCCGCGGGTGGCGCGAGGAGGGCCAGCGCCACCAGGAGCACCCAGACCGAACGGCTCACCGATCGACTAACCGAACGAAACAGCCGCATGATCGACCACCTCTCACCGCTTCCGCCCGAGAACGACCGCTGACTACCCTCTCCCTATCTGACCCGAACCTGTCAAGATTGGCGGCGCGACATGTCGATCTCCCGCAGAGAGATGCTCGCCGCGATGGCGGCGACCGGGATGGCGACGGGAGCCGGCGCCGGGACGGCCGCGGCGGCGGGCGCGGCGGGTACGCCGGCCGGTCGCGCCGCCGTGGAGCCCGCGCCCGTGATGCCCGTCGACCCGTCCGACACCCCGGCCCGCATCCTGGAGAAGGCCGCGAACATCGTGCCCCGCCCGTCCCAGGTCGCCTGGCAGCGGCGGGAGATCATCGCGTTCACCCATTTCGGGATGAACACCTTCACCGACCGCGAGTGGGGCTCCGGTATGGAGGCGGAGGCGCGGTTCGCTCCGACGTCCGTGGACGTGGCGCAGTGGATGCGCGCCTACCGGGAGATGGGCGCCCGGCAGGTCATCTTCACCGCCAAGCACCACGACGGGTTCGCCCTCTTTCCCACGCGCTACACCTGCCACTCCGTCGTCGCCAGCCCCTGGTGGGTGCGCGCCGAGGGCTGCGCGGACGCCGACGCCGTGGCCCGCGCCCGCGCCGACGCGGAGGAGCGGCGGGGCGCCGACCCGTCCGCGTACTGGCAGATCCGCGACGCGGGATGCGCGCGCCCCGACGGCGACATCCTGGGCGCGGTGGTGCGCGCGGCCCGGGAGGCCGGCCTGCGGGTCGGCGTCTACCTCTCGCCCTCGGACGGCGCGGAGTTGCCGCACGGGTGGCACGCCGAAACGTACCTGCCGTACGTCCGCGCGATGCCGGAGTCTGAGCGCGGGTACGCCGAGCGGGCGACCCTGGAGGACGCGCCGGCGCCGCCCGCCGGGCACGGACGCTTCGGCAACGGCAGCGCGGCGACGCCCCGCACCATCCCGACGCTGGTGCCGGACGACGACCGCGCCGTGGCCGTGGCCGACGGCCGCCTGCCCTCGTTCGACGTGACGCTGAACGACTACGACGCCTACTACCTCAACCAGGTCTACGAGCTCTTCACCGAGTACGGCCCGATCGACGAGCTGTGGCTGGACGGCGCCAACCCGTGGGCACCGTCCGGGATAACGCAGGAGTACGACTTCACGACGTGGTTCCGGGTCATCCGCGCGCTGTCCCCCGACACCGTGGTCTTCGCGGGGCCGCAGGGGACGCGCTGGGTCGGGAACGAGGACGGCGTGGCCCGCAGCGCCGAATGGAGCGTGGTCCCCGCGACGGCCAACCCGGACACCGCGCACAACGAGGGGCTGATCCCCGGCGGCGCGCAGGCCGAGGACATCGGCTCGCGTGCCGTTCTGACCGGCCCCGACGTGCGCTTCCTCCAGTGGTTCCCGGCGGAGGCGGACTTCTCGATCCGGCCCGGGTGGTTCTACCACCCGGACGAGTCCCCGAAGACGCCGGCCCAACTCGTCGATCGCTATCTGACGTCCGTGGGCCGCAACGCCCTCATGCTGCTCAACGTCCCGCCGGCCCCGGACGGCCGCGTCGACCCGGCGGACCTGGACGCGCTCGCCGGCTTCGCCGCGACGGTCCGCGCCACGTACGGCACGAACCTGCTGGCGCGGGCCGCCGACCAGGACCCGCTGATCGCCGCCCTGACCGACGACGCGCTGAACACCGGCTGGTCACCGCCGGACGGCGCCACCACGGGCACCCTGGAACTCCGCCTGCCCGACGCCGTGACCTTCGACCGGATACGCCTCGGCGAGGACATCACGCGCGGCCAGCGCGTCGAGGAGTTCGCCGTGGACGCCTGGTCGGGCACGGCCTGGTCCACCATCGCCACCGGCACCACCATCGGCTACAGCCGCATCCTGACCCGAACCGCCCCGGTCACGACCCAACGCCTCCGCCTCCGCCTCCTCCGCGCCCGAGCCACCCCGCACCTCGCCTTCACGGGCCTGTACCTGGCCCCGGACGGGGCGTGAGCGACGAGGCGACTGCCAGCCCGCCCGGCACGCATGTTCCGCCCGGTGCGGTGGCCGAACAGGCGGAAGGGCCGCCGCTCAGGTTCTCGGCGGATCACCGTGCCACGGCATTGCCCTCGGCCGCCGCCAACAACGCGGTGTACGCGCCTTCCGCGGCTCGCCCCACGGCGGTTTCCGGAGGCGTGTGTGCGAGAAACGACTCGGTCGTGCCGGAGTGCACGATTCTGCCGTTGTCCAGGACGGTGACGTGATCGGCCTCCTCGGCGAGATCCCCGACGTCGTGGGTGGACATGAGGACGACGGTCGCCACCCACGCGACGGGGACCATGACTGCGGGTTGACCCACCAGCGGCCGGGCGCAAAGCATGAGTCCGGTCAGGAAGACGGTGTTGCGTCCTATCGTCCAGACCGCCGGGGAGCCGAGCAGCGCGCCCATACCACTGCTCACGACCATCGCGGTGATCAGCGCCGATCCGATCATGACCAGGTCCAGCAGCGCGATCGGGCGCGTACCAGAGGCCTCTGCCGCCGAAACCCGAGAATCCAGGCACAGAGCCATCGCGACGACAAGTGGCAGCGGGGCGAACGTCATGATGGCGATCTCGCCACCGCTGGACAGAGTGATGGACGGCACCGGAATCGAGCTGTCCTGGAACATCAGGGCCATCAGGAAGACAGCCGCCATGCCGAGGGGAAGGAACGTACGAGCCCGTCGAGCCCTGATCCAGAAGATCACGATCCGCTCCGACAGGCGTCCGCAAGGGTGTCGTGGTACCACCGCGCCTGCTCGGCAGGACTGGTCGCCAGTACCTCGGTGACGGCGTCTCTCAGGGCGTCACGTTGTTCTGCACCGTAGAAGGGATCTTCGGCGAGAAGCCGGTCGAGCGACCGGGTCTCACCGGTCTTCTCCGTGGCCCACATGAGGGCCAGGCGGCTTGTCATGGGGTCGGGGTATTCGCAGGAGAACCGTACCGCCTCGCGAACCACCAGATATCCGATGCGTCCCCGCTCTTCACCATCCGTCAGCGCTACCCGCCATGTCTCCCCCTCGGACACGTGCGGAGGCTCGCCCGCGCCCAGCGTGTCAACGACGACCACGGGAGGCTCGGCGATGCCCGCCTCGCGCAGGTCGTCCAGCGTCTCCACCACCTCGGCACGCACGGCCCGCAGGTTGTCCGCGGTCGCTTCGGGCATGCAGACCTGGGGTGCGGTCCCGAGGCACGTCATCTGTGGAGCAGAGGCCGAAACAGGCACACGCGGCCCCCAGTCCCGCGTGATGGAGTACGCGCTCGTCGCGCACACCACGGTCAGTGCCGTGGCAAGGACCAGGCGCAGAGCGAGCTGCCGGACGGGGGACCAGAGCAGTGCGACGGCCGCGGCCAGCCCTCCGGCAGGCAACAGGTGGGCGACCATGGACAACGCGGTGGGAACCTCACCGAACCCCAGCTCCTCGGGGTACTGACCCATGACGTGGCGTCGCCAGAAGGCACCGGTCGACCAGGACGTCGCCACGACGATCCACACCAGGGACCCGAGGAGGGGAGCGGCCACAACTCTCGGCACGTGACGCCCGACGGCGAATCCGATGACGGCATGGGCCACGCACAGGGTCAGCGCCAACAGCAGCGGGGGAAGACTCCCCAGAGTGGGCAACGCTGCGCCCTGGGCCAGTGCCAGGCCCGCGGACAGGAGCGGCATGAGCCAGGCCAGTCCGACCACCGGAGCGAGTACTCCCGCGGCGATGCGGTAGCGGGAGCGCGCCGGCGCCAGGTGCCACACCGCTCCCTTTGCCAGCCGTCCACTTTCCCAGACGGCGAGGGAGGCGGATACGGCGTAGGAGAAGGCGTACATGGGCAGCAGCGCGGTGGTGACCAGCGTCGGCGCATAGCCGTAGTCATCCTCGAAGAGAATGTCCTGCGTGACGACGAAATAATAGAAGAGCACCACGGCCAGCACGAACGGTGCGGCCCACAAGGCACTGCTGGAGCGTATGGAGGCGGCAAGTCCCACGGTTTTCCTCTGTCCCATGCCGCGGCTGAGGAGCGCCACGAGACGCACTCAGCCGCGGCGCGATGACGCTGCTTATGAGTCCGCCTTCGTGGTGTCCACGTAGACGTCCTCCACGTCCAGGAGGCAGCACGAGTTTCCCTGTGCTATCCGGTGAGCCTCGAAGTAGTAGTCCCCATCGGGCAGCCCGGACCACGCCCCGTTGGATGTGCCGCCGTCGAAGCACGCGCTGAAGCGCTTCTCGTCGTACTGATCGTCGGGCCAGGCCGTGCGATCCCGCCACATGATGACGTCCACGGTCTCCCGGGATCCCCACTGGGCGAAGCAGTCCGTGAACTGCACCTGCGAGTAGCTGCCGTCGTCCCAGCGGCGGGACTCCTCCCCATCGGTCCACGCTTCTATGTAGCTACTCCAGTTTGCCGAGGCCGCGGGGGCGTTGATGAAGCCCAGTAAACCGAGAGCCGCAGCGGCGAATGACCCGCGTTGCATGACAAGACGGATGTGCACTACCCCACCCCATTTATCTGACACATCGTTGCGGCGACCCTAGCCATGAGCTTGACTGGCTGTACAGTCTGCTTTTCGCCACCTGATTCCACATGTCGGCCAGCGGAATGCGTGGCTCCGGACGCATGCCGGATCGGCATTCGGGACCTGTCATCGAGGCAATATCACCAGCATCCGACTTCTGCCCGGGCCAGGCCAAAACGGCGATGCCGGGGAGGGGTGCCGACCGGTTCGAACTCGCCACTGCGGTTGACCTCGTCATACCAGCCCTGGCAGTAGGCGACGACGTCACCGGTGGGAGCGACCACGACGAGATCCAGCTCCGGGCGGTAGGGCCAGGGCCTCCTCAGCCGGACGTGCCGGGGGCGCCTCCGTTTCACCTGGTTGGCCCAGCCGCGCGCCGGTTCCACAGGCCCGGGGCATGCCCCGCGGCTAGCCTCGGAGAGCACGGTGCGTGACCGTCCGCCGGAAGGAGCGTGGTCCGCGTGGCCCGGACCCGCCGGCTGATCATGAGCCCGCCGTCCAGGGTCTGGGACCTGCTGTCCGACGGCCATCGCTACGGGGAGTGGGTGACGGGCACCCAGCGGGTCCTCGCGGCGGACCCACACTGGCCGGACGTGGGCGCCCGCCTGCGCGTCCGGGTCGGCGTCGGCCGGCTGTCCCTCGACGACATCTGCGTCGTGCGGATCAGCGAACCACACCGCCGCCTGGAACTGGAGGCGAAGGCGGACCCCTTCGGCGCGGCCAGGATCGCCATGAACCTGGCCCCCTGGGGCGAGCACACCCTCTTCGTCCTCGACTGGCACCCCCTTCGGGGCCCTGGCACCCGGATGCACGGACTCCCCGTGGACTACCTCGTCACGGTCCGCAACGGGATGATGCTGACGAAGCTGGCCCGGATCGCGGTGCGTGAGCAGCACCGGAGTGCTCCGTTTGCCGGAGGAACGAATCAGTCACACCATGACCATGGAGGACAAACACTGCCATAGGGAAAGGGGTCGAGCTCATGCCTGCTCAGTGGTTCCCCGAGGCCACCCGCAACGAGATCGGCGACCAGGCGCCGTGCGAACCGGACATGCCGCCCAAGGCGATCGCCCATATCACCGCGGACAAGGAGGCCACCGCCTCGGATCCGAAGGATCTGAAGCCCTTCTCCCTGCTCAAGAGCTTCTTCACCGGAACCGGGAAGGGCTCGGCCCCGCATATCCTGTGGGACCCCTTCACCGGCAAGTTCGCCCAGTTCTTCCCCGCCACCTCCCGGAGCAGAGCGTTGGCCGACGCGCCGGGCGGCGTCCGCCCCAACCGCACGGGCAAGGTGGTCATCCAGATCGAGGCCCTCTTCTTCCCGCACTGCCGGGTCGACGGCGAGGTGTTCGCCAAGCTCACCGACACCCCGCTCAAGCGGTGGGACGAACTCCACGCGTGGATCCGTTCGTGGGGCGTGCCGGACAAGTGGCCGATGGGACGCCCCACCTCCCTCACCGTGAACACCGCGCCGCTGTCCGTATGGCAGTCCAAGCCCGGCTGGTACGCCCACGCCAACGTTCCGGAGAACGACCACAAGGATCCGGGCACCTGGCCCAAGCTCAAGGACTGAAGCGGGAGCTCAGGGCTTGAGGGCGACGCCCACCCAGAGGCTGACCTCGGCGTCCGTCGGGGTCTTCCGGGTGTCCGCCTCGGCCGGGTCCGGGCGCCAGCGGTGGGCCACCTCGATGCCGGGCTCGACCAGGTCGAGGCCGGTGAAGAAGCGTGCCACCTCCGCCCTCGTGCGCACCTGCGCCGGGGTGCCGCTGGCCCGGTAGATCTCGACGGCCCGCGCCGTGGCCTCCGGGTCGAAGTCCGGGGTCGCGTGGCTCATCTCCAGGGCGGAGCCGGACGGCAGGGCGTCGAGCAGCCGCCCGATCAGGCCGTGGGGGTCCCGGTCGTCGGGCAGGAAGTGCACGATGGCGTTGAGGCTGAGGGCCACCGGCTCCGTGAGATCGAGCGTCTCGGTCAGCGCGGGCGCCGAGAGGATCGACTCCGGTTCGTTGGCGTCCGCCCGGATGTAGGCGGTGCGCCCCTCGGGGGAGCTGTCCAGCAGCGCCTGGGCGTGGGCGAGCACCAGCGGGTCGTTGTCGACGTAGACCACCCGGCATTCGGGCGCGACGCGCTGGGCGACCTCGTGCAGGTTGGGTCGGGTCGGGATGCCCGTGCCGATGTCGAGGAACTGCCGGATACCGCGTTCGGCCAGCATCCGGGTCGCCCGATGCATGAAGGAACGGTTCTCCCTGGCGAGCGTGACGATGCCGGGATACACCGTCACCGCCCGGGCCGCCGCCTCGCGGTCGGACGCGTAGTTGTTCTTGCCCCCGAGGAAGTGGTCATACATCCGGGCGGTGTGGGGTCGGTCCAGCCGCAGGTCCTCCAGGGTCACGTCCGAAGCGGACCCGGCAGCGGGCTCGTTACCGTCCATGCGCAACCTCTCGTCTTCCGTACCTACCGAGTAGTCAGATTAGACGGCCGGTGCGGGGTTCGTCAGCCGTGATCGTCGTGGCTGTCGTGGTCGATGGCGCCGACGTTCCCGCCGGGTGGCACCACGACGAACTGGCCCATCACGCCACGGTCCTCGTGGCGCAGCAGATGGCAGTGGTACATGTACGGCACGTCGGGATCGCTGTGGTCGGTGAACCGCAGGGCGATGCGGACCGGCTTGTTCGAAGGGGTGTAGACGGTGTCCTTCCAGCCGGCCAGCTCCGGCGGCGGGGGCTCGTCGTCGATCGACAGCACCTGGAACTGGACGTCGTGCACATGGAAGTTGTGCAGGGTGCCGCCGCCGTTGGCGTTGATCTCCCAGACCTCGGTGGCGTCGAGCTCCGCGGCGAAGTCGATCCGGTTCATGTCCATGCCCTCGCCGTTGATGGTGCTGCTGGACAGTTCGAAGACCCGGTCCACCCCGGCGTCCCGATGGGTGAGGTCGGGCGGGTCGGCCAGCGAGTCGGGTGGCTCGGGGAGCGCCTCCAGCTCGTCGGCGGCGCGCAGTTGGAGGATGTCGAGGGTGTCGTCGCCGCCGGAGAACCGCCGGTCCCAGAAGTTCACCCCGTCGAGATGCGGCGGGTAGCTGCGCAGCACCGCGCGCCGGCCGGGGCGCATCCGCACCACGATCTCGGCCCGTTCGCCGGGAGAGAGCTGGATGCGGTCGGTGCGGTGCGGAGCCGGCAGCAGGCCGCCGTCGGTGCCCACCAGGTCGAAGAACTCGTCGTCAGCGAGGCCGAAACGGTAGAAGCGCGCGTTGGAGGCGTTCACCAGGCGGAGCCTGATCCGGTCGGTGGTGACCTCGTGGTACGGGCCCGTCGTCCCGTTGACCAGGATCGTGTCGCCCAGGATCCCGATGCTCGTCATCGTCGGTGCCGACTCCCGGAGTTGGTTGTCGTCGTCCAGCCGTTTGTCCTGCACGATCACCGGGATGTCGTCGATGCCGTAGCGGTTCGGCAGCGCGTCCTGCCGCTCCCCGGGGTCGTCGATCAGGAACAGGCCGGCCAGCCCTCGGTAGACGTGCCGGGCGGTCTCGCCGTGCGGATGCGGGTGGTACCACAGGGTGGCCGCCGGCTGGTCTATGGTCCAGTCGGGGGACCAGGTCTCGCCGGGCGCGATCGGCTGGTGCGGGCCGCCGTCCATCCGGGCCGGCAGATGCATCCCGTGCCAGTGCACGCTGGTGGTCTCCGGCAGGTCGTTGCGCACCCGGACCCGCACCCGCTCGCCGCGCTCTGCGCGCAGGGTGGGTCCCAGATAGGCGCCGTTGAAGCCCCAGGTGGCCGTGGGTTCGCCGGATCGCAGCGGGTGTTCGCCCTCGGCCGCCACCAGGTCGAACAGCAGCCGGCCCTGGTCGTCCCGGGTGGCCGGGGCCAGCGGCGGGATGGCCAGCGGGTTGCTGAAGTCCACCTTGCCCGCGGTGTTCACATCGGCCCCGGCCCACAGCCAGCCCGCGCCGCCGCCGACCGCCAGGCCGCCGCCGAGGACGGTGCCCGCGCCGATCTTCAGCAGCCGACGCCGGGTCGGCCTGCGGGAGCTCATGCGGACCGCTCCGCGACGGTCACGGCAGCGGCGCTGCCCGAGATGGCGATCAGATAGCCGGGCTCCCCGCCGTCGCCGGTGTCGCTCCCGACGGTCAGACCGCCGCCGACCGCGCCGAAGTGCTGGCCGTCCAGCACGATGTCCCGGGCGCCCTTCGCTATCTCCAGCCGCACCGCCACCCCGGCCGGCCGCTCCACCCGAAGCCGGTCCACGGAGGTCAGCCGCAGGGTGCGGGGCGCCGTCGGCCGGTCGAGGACCAGCCGCAGGTCGGCGCCGCCGCCATAGCAGGTCAGCGAGTGCAGGTCGATCCCGGTGAGGTCGGCGTCCAGCCGGGCCGCCCCGCCGTGCAGGTCGAGCGCCCAGGGGTGCGCGGGGTTCAGCCGCACGGTGCTGCGGCCGGCGCGCCGCAGCAGCCGGGAGCCGGACGGGTAGGCGAGGTGCACGCCCCGCTCGGTCGTCCACACCACGGGGAGCGGCGGGGCGAGTTCCGCGTCCAGCAAGGTGTCCTGGCGGCCGGCGGCACCCAGCGCGAAATGTTCCAGGCCGTTGTCAAAGCTGAGCCGGGCGACCCCCGGTTCGGGCAGCGGCACGGTGACGTGCTCGGCCCGTACCCCGCTGGCCGTGGCCACGACGGTGGTGGACTTGGTGGACATGTGACCTCCCGGTCGGTGGCTGTCGGTTGCCGCCGAGTGGTCCGGTGAGGCCGGTCCCGCGGCCCCGTTCTGGTGGCCCCTCGGCGATGGCTCCAGCGTTCCGCCAAGGCCCCGCCCGGCGCCTCGGTCATCCGTCCTAGCCGGTACCTCAGATCCCCCCTCGGCCCCCTTACTCTTGGCCGGATGAACATGCGTGGTGTGGTCAACGACGAGCCCTTCGTCGGCCGTCGCGCCGAGTTGGCCCGCTACGAGGCGGCGCTGGCCACGGCTGCCGGGGGAACACCCCAGCTGTTGGTGCTCGGCGGGGACGCCGGCGTCGGCAAGTCCCGGCTGCTGCGCCGGCTCGCCGACCGCGCCGAGGGGGCCCGCGTGCTGTGGGGGCCCTGCGTCGAGCTGGGCACCGAGGGCCTGCCGCTCGCCCCGCTCACCGCGGTGCTGCGCCAGCTGGTCGCCGAACGGGGCCGGGACGAGCTCATCCGGCTGCTGCCCAGCGCCCGGATGTTGCTCCCCCTGCTGCCCGAACTCGACGAGGCCGCCCAGCCGTTCACCGGGTCACAGGTGGCGCTCCAGCCCTGGATCTTCGACGTGTTCGCCGCGTTGCTGCGGCGGCTGGGCGAGGACGAGCCGGTGCTGCTGGTCGTCGACGACCTGCAGTGGAGCGACCGTTCCACGCGTGATCTGCTTGACCTGCTGGCCCGCACCCTGCACCGGGCCCGGGTGCTGATCGCCGCCGCCTACCGGAGCGACGACCTGCACAGCCTGCACCCGCTGCGTCCGTTCCTGGCCCAGCTACAACGGATGCCCGGTGTGCACCGCGCCGAACTGGCTCCCTTCGACCGGGCGGAGACCGCGGCGCTGCTGGGCGAGAGGGCCGGCGCCGCGCCCGACGAGGCGCTCGTCGACCGGATCTACCGCCGCTCCGGCGGCAACGCCCTGTTCGTCGGGGAACTCGCCGGCGCCGAGCCGGGGCCCGTGCCCGGACGGTCCGCACTCCCCGAGAGCCTGCGCGATCTGCTGCTCGGCCGGGTCGAACGGCTGCCACCCGGCGCCCGACAGGTGGTGCGGCTGGCGGCCACCGGCGGCCGGGTGGTGCCGCACGGGCTTCTGGCCGCCACCGCCGGGCTGCCCGAGGACGACCTGCTCGAAGCCCTGGCCGCCGCCGACCGGGCGGGAGTGCTGGTGCCGTGCGCTGACGGCTACGCCTTCCGCACCGGGCTGGTCCGCGAGGCCGTGCTCGGCGATCTGCTGCCCGCCCAACGAGTCGCCGCCCACCGGCGGTTCGCCCAGGCCCTGCAGGACAGCCCGGAACTGGTCGCACCCGACCGTCGGACCGCCGAACTCGCCCACCACTGGTATGGCGCGGACGTGCCGGAACGGGCGCTGCCGGCCACCGTCCGTGCCGCAGAGACCGCCGGCCGCCTCTCCGCGCGCCATGAACAGGCCCGGCTACTGGAACGCGCGCTGAGGCTGTGGGACCGGGTGCCCGATGCCGCCGAGGTGGCCGGCACCGACCGGCTCGGCGTCTACGCGACGGCGGTGTCGGCGGCGAAGTGGGCCGGGGAGCCGCTGCGCGCCCTGGAGTTGATCGAGGAGGCGCTGGCCGAGGCCGATCCGGCACGGGTGCCGCAACGGGTGGCGATGCTGCTGGCCCACCGCGGCATGGTGCTGCACCAGCTGCACCGGGAGGGCGCGCGGGCCGCGCTCGACGAGGCGCTCGCCCTGCTGCCCGAGGTCACCGAGGCGGCCGACCGTGCCCGGGTGCTGGATCTGGTGGGGGCGGCGCTGACCCTGTGCGGCGCGCTCGACCGGGCCAGGGAGGCCACCGCGGAGGCCGCGCGGCTGGCGGCCGGGCTGGGCGACGCCGCTCTGGAGATCAACGCCCGCACCACCCACGGCTGGGCCAGCGGGCTGCTCGGCGCGTACGACGAGGGCCTGGCCACCCTGCACCGGGCCCGGGAACTCGCCGAAGCGCGGGGCGACGTGCTGGGCCTGGTCCGGGTGCAGCTCAACCTCGCGGAGACCCAGATGCATCTGGGCGATCACCGTGCGGCGGCGGAGGCCGCCCGCGCCGGCCTGGGGCACGCCGATGCGGTGGGGGTGGGCCGCACGCTGGGTGTGCTGCTGGCCGCCCGGCTGGTCACCGCGCTGATCGCGGGCGGGCACTGGGACGACGCCGATGCCGCCGCCGGGGTGGCGTTGTCCCTGGACCCGGTGGGCGCGATGGGTGTTCCGGTGCGCCTGGCGCTGGCCGAAACCGCCCTGGAACGTGGTGCGCTGGATGCGGCGGCCGAGCAACTCGGGCGGGTGACACAGCTGATGGGCGAGCCGGCCGGGCCCTCCCCGGCGCAGCTTCCGGTGGCCAGGATCACCGCCGAACTGGCCCTGCGCGACAAACGACTGGCCGACGCGCGGCAGGCCGTGACGGACGTGCTGCCCGCCGCCACCGACCCCACCGCCTGGCCGCTGCTCACCGCCGGCGGCCGGATCATCGCCCACGCCCCGCCCGGTGCCCGCGAGGACGACCCGCTGCCCGCCGCGTTGCGCGACGCGGCCGAACGGCTGCCGGCCGGCTCGCCGCTCTGGGCCGCGCACGCCGACCAGTTCACCGCCGAGGTGACGGATGCCGGGCTGGACGAATGGCTGGCGGTGGTCGCGGGCTGGGACCGGCTGGACATGCCGGCCGCCGCCACGTACGCCCGGCTGCGCGCGGCCGAGACCGCCCTCGCCGCCGGCGACCGCGCCGCCGCGACGGAGTCGCTGCGCGCGGCGGAGCGGGCGGCCGTCCGGCTGGGCGCCGGGCCGCTGCTGGCCGATGTGCGGCTGCTGGCACGTTCCGCCGGGCTGGCGCTCCAGCCGGGCGTTACGCCGGCCGGCGCGGGCCGTGACGGGCTCGGCCTGACCGAGCGGGAGCGGGAGGTGCTCCGCCTGGTGTCCGCCGGCCACTCGAACCGTCTCATCGGCGAACGGCTCTTCATCAGCGCCAAGACGGTGAGCGTCCATGTCTCCAACATCCTGGCCAAGCTGGGCGTCAGCAGCCGGGGTGAGGCCGCGGCCACCGCCCACCGCATGGGCTGGCTGGACGGGGGGTGACACGTCCGTCCGCCTCCGCCCGGCCGTCCGGGGGGAGGCGGACGGCGGCGGGCGAAGGCGGGGGGTGGCGGGCGGAGGCGGCACGGGTCGGGGTGCGGCCGCCCCCATACCCGCCGGCTACGGAACGACCACGATCTTGCGGCCGAGCCCGGCGGCGAAGCGGTCGAGGGCGGCCGGGTAGTCGTCCAACGGCAGGCGGTCGCTGATGAAGATCTCGGGGTCGAGGATGCCGCTGGCGAACAGGTCGGCCGCGCGCTCGTAGCTGTGCAGGACGGCCATCGAGCCGGTGATGGTGATCTCCCGGTTGTAGATCTTGTACGGCTCGATGGTGGCCGTCGCCGCGTAGTCGGAGACGCCGAACTGGAGGAAGGTGCCGGCCTTGGCGACCCGGCCCAGGCCGTCCTGGATGGCGGCGGCGTTGCCGGTGGCGTCGATGACCACCTCCCAGCCCTCCGGGCGGTCGAACTCGTCGGCCGCGGTCGCCGTGCGGGAACAGCCGAGCGCCCCGGCCGTGGTCAGCCGATCGGGGTTGATGTCCACCATGTCCACGCCGGCGGCGCCGGTGCGCTTGGCCAGCTCCAGCATCATCAGCCCCATCGTGCCGGACCCGTAGATCAGCACCCGGGCGCCCAGCGTGGAGCGCAGCACGTCGTAGCCGCGCACCGCGCAGGACAGCGGCTCGATCAGCGCCGCGTCCTGGAGCCCAACGTGGTCGGGCAGCCGGACGCAGTTGGCCGCCGGCGCCACCGCGTACTCGGCCGCACCGCCGGACACCGACACCCCGATGGCGGCCCAGCGGTCGCACATGTTGGCGTGTCCGGTCCGGCAGTAGCGGCATTCGTGGCAGTAGAGCGACGGGTCCACGGCGACCCGGTCCCCCACCCTCAGCTCCGTGACCTCGGTGCCGACCCCCACCACCTCGCCGGCGAACTCGTGGCCCGGCACCACCGGCAGCCGGGGCGCGAACTCGCCCTGGAGGATGTGCAGGTCCGTGCCGCACAGGCCGCAGGCGGCGACGTCCACGACCACCTCGCGCGGTCCCGGGGTCGGGTCCGGCACGGTGGTGAGGTCGACCGTGCCGACGGATTCGATGAGGGCGGCTTTCATTTGACGGCTCCTAGCGACAGGCCCTGGACCAGCTTGTCCTGGGCGGCGAACCCCGCGGCGAGCACCGGCAGGGAGATGGCGATCGAGGCGGCGGACAACTGGGCCAGGAACAGGCCCTGACTGGTGATGAAACTCGTCAGGAACACCGGTGAGGTCTCCGCGATCACGCCGGTGAGCACCCGCGCGAAGAGCATCTCGTTCCAGCTGAAGATGAAGCAGATCAGCGCCGTAGCGGCGATGCCGGGCAGGACGATGGGGGCCACCACCCGGCCGAGGACGACGGGCAGCCGGGCGCCGTCGAGTTGGGCCGCCTCGATGACCGAGACCGGCACGTCGGCCAGGAAGGACTGGAGCATCCACACCGCGATGGGCAGGTTCATCGAGGTGTAGAGCAGGACCAACAGCCAGATGTTGTCCAGGAAGCCGGTGTTCTTGGCGAACAGGTAGATCGGCAGCAGGCCGGCCACCACCGGCAGCATCTTGGTGGACAGGAAGAAGAACAGCACGTCGGTCCATTTGCGCACGGGCCTGATGGACAGCGCGTACGCGGCGGGCAGCGCGAGCAGCAGCACCAGCAGCGTCGAACAGACGGACGCGGTGGTGGAGTTGATCAGCGGCGGCCACGGTCCTGCGTCGAAGAACTCCCGGTAGCCGTCGAGGGTGAGCGGGGCGGTGAGGTCCGGCGGGCTGCTGGCCGCGTCCGCCTCCGCGTGGAACGAGGTCAGCGCCATGTAGGCGACGGGCAGGAAGAAGACCAGGCCGGCGAGCCAGGCCAGCAGGCCGAGGGCCGAGCCGCGGCGGCTGCGCCGTCCGCGCCGCGGGGCGGCGGTGATGGGTGCGGTCGCGGTGGTCATGAGCGGCTCCCCTCCTCACGGAAGAGCGAGGACACCACGCGCAGCGCGAAGGTCGCGATGACGATCGAGCCGATGACGACCAGCACACCGGCCGCCGACGCCACGCCGTACTCCTGCGCCTGGTAGAACTCCTGGTAGATCGTGTACGGCAGGTTCGCGGTGTCGAGACCGCCGGCGGTGATGGTGAACACCGCGTCGAAGTTCTGGACGATGTAGATCGAGCCCAGCAGGCCGCCGAGCTCCAGATAGCGCCGCAGATGCGGCAGCGTCAGGAAGCGGAACATCTGCCAGTTGCTGGCGCCGTCCATCCGGGCGGCCTCCATCATCTCCACCGGTCGGCTCTGCAGCCCGGCCAGCAGGATGAGCATCATGAACGGCGTCCACTGCCAGATCAGCGCCACCTCGACGGCAGCCAGCGGCATGTCGGACACCCAGTCGGGCTGTGGCGCGGTGAAGCCGAAGAGGTCGCCGAACCAGGCCAGTCCTCCGTTGAGCAGCCCGTACTCGGGGTTGAAGAGGACGTGTTTCCACAGCAGCGCGGCGGCCACCGGAACAATCAGGAACGGGGTGATCGTCATGGTCCGCACCAGGCCACGGCCACGGAACTTCCGGTCGAGCAGGAGCGCGAGGAGCAGGCCGAGCACCAGGCTGACCAGCACCACGGTCGCGGTGAGCAGCGCGGTGGTGACGACCGATTCGCGCAGGGCCGCGTCGTCGAGCACGGTCTGGTAGTTGTCGAAGCCCGAGAAGGCCCGCTCGTCCGGGTAGAGCGCGTTCCAGTCGAAGAGCGAGATCACCAGCGTGACCGCGAACGGCAGTTGGGTGACCAGGATCAGGAAGACGAGGGCGGGCATCAGGGGCGCCCGGGTGGCCCAGGCGCGGGCCCGCGAGGGGGAGGCGTTACGCGCGGCGGTCGCGGGACGCGCCGGGCGGCGCGTGGCCGGAGCGGGGGCGCTCGTCGTGGGGTCTGTCGAGGTACTCATCGGTCCTGGTACTCCTCCGCGATCTCCTCGGCCATGTCCTGGGATTTCTCCAGGGCTTCCCGCACGCTCTGACGCCCCGCGATGGCCTCGCTGATCTCGTGGGAGACCCGGGTGCCGAGGTCGGCGAACTCCGGGATGCCGACGAACTGGATGCCGGGGGCCGGCCGTTCCTGCAGGCCGGGGTTGACCGGGTCGGCCTCGGAGATGGCGTCGTGGGTCACCTCGGAGAAGGCGGAGGCGGCCCGCTGGTAGGCGGGGTTGTCGTAGGTGGAGGAGCGCTTGCCGGCCGGGACGTCGGTCCAGCCGACGTTCTCGCCGACCAGTTCCTCGTAACCCTTGCTGGACGCCCAGCTGATGAACTCCCAGGCGGCGTCGGGGTTGCTCGACGCCTGCTGGATGCCCCAGGCCCAGGTGTAGAGCCAGCCCGAGCTGTCGGTCTCCTGCACCGGCGCCGGCACGTAGCCGATCTTCCCGGCGACCGGGGAGTCGCCCGCCTCCAGGGAGCCGGCGCCCGCGGTGGCGTCGTACCACATCGCGGTGTTGCCCTGGACCATGTTGTTCAGGCACTCCGCGTAGCCGGACTGGGCGGCGCCCGCCTCGCCGTGCTCGCGCACCAGGTTCACGTAGAACTCGGTGGCCTCGACGAACTCGGGCGACGTGAGCTGGGCCTCCCAGTCGGCGGTGAACCAGGTGCCGCCGAACGTGTTGACGACCGTCGTCAGCGGGGCGAGCACCTCGCCCCAGCCGGGCAGCCCGCGCAGGCAGATGCCCTTCATGTCGGGCTCGGCCTCGTCCACCTGGGCGGCCAGGTCGGCGACCTCCTGCCAGGTGGGCCGGTCCGGCATCGTCAGGCCGTGTTCCTCGAACACGTCCTCGCGGTACATCAGGAACGACGACTCGCCATAGAACGGCTGGGCGTACAGCTGCCCGTCCTCACCGGTCAGCGAGAGGCGGATGGGCGGCAGCACGTCCTCGGCGTCGTAGTCGGTGTCCTGGTTGACGTACGAGTCCAGCGGGTAGAGCCAGCCGTTGCCCGCGTAGATCGGGGTCTCGTAGTTGCTGATGGTGGCCACGTCGTACTGGCCGGCCTGGTTCGCGAAGTCCTGGCTGATCTTGTCCCTGACCTCGTTCTCCGGTAGCACCGTGAAGTTCACCTCGATGCCCGTACGGGCGGTGAAATGCTCCTCGGTGAGCCGCTCGAGCTCGGTCATCTGCGGGTTGTTGACCATCAGGACGTTGATGCTGTCGCCGCCCGAGCCGATCTCGCCGGCTCCGGCACAGGCGGAGAGCACCGCGCCGGCCGCCACGGTGGCGATGAGGGAGCGCACGGTGCGTCGGCGCTGACTGCGCATGCTGGGGACTCCTGTGGGTGGGGTGGTTGGGTGGGGTCGGGTGGGTGTGCGGGCACGCGGAGGCACGCCGCCCACCCATGTCGTCGCGGAGGACCCGGGGGTGGGAGCTTTCGGAGTTGTCGGAAGTGTCGGAGGGGTCGGGCCGGGGTCACACCCGGACGACCTGCGGTCCCTGGAGGGAGTACCGGTGGGCCTCGGCGGCGCCGAGTCTGGTGCTGGTCACGATCGCGTCCAGGTCGGAGACATTCGCGAACCGGCAGAAGCTGGCGACGCCGAACTTGGTGTGCACGCCCACGAAGACCCGGCGCCGGGAGGCCTGCACCGCCCGCTGCTTCACCTCGCTGACCGCCGGGTCCGGGGTGGTCAGGCCGTGCTCGCGGGAGATGCCGTTGGCCCCGATGAAGGCCAGGTCGATGACGAATCCGGAGAGCATCCGGGTCACCCAGTGGTCCACCGTGGCCAGCGTGCCGCCCCGGACCCGGCCGCCGAGCAGCAGCACGGTGAAGCCCTCGACGGCGGCCAGGGTGCCGGCGACCGCCAGGGAGGCGGTGACCACGGTGAGCGGGCGGTTCCTCGGCAGGGATTCGGCGATGAGCAGGGGGGTGAAGCCCTCGTCGACGAAGACCGTCTCGGCGTCCCCGGTCAGCTCCGCCGCGGCGGTCGCGATCCGCCGCTTGTCGGGGACGTGCATGGTGGAGCGGAAGGCGAGCGTGGTCTCGAAACCCGCGCTCTCCACGGGATACGCGCCGCCGTGCGTCCGGCGGAGCAGGCCGTGCGCCTCCAGCGCCCGCAGATCGCGGCGCACCGTCTCCTTGGCGACGCCCAACTCCCGGGCGAGTTCGGTGACCTCCACGGATCCGGCCGCCCTGGCGGCGCCGACGATCGCGCGCTGTCGCTCCTCTGCGGTCACGGTGTCCTCCTTCACTGCCGGTGGTGCTGCCCGATCGGGCGCGTCAGAGAAGTTCTACCGCCGGCAAACGGTACCGAACAGGCTCAACGGGCGAAGGATCGTGCCCGGATGTGACCGCTTGGCGGGCGCGGCGGATGCGTTGCGGCATGCGGGGAACGCGCTTTCTCCCGATTCCGGCGACGCCCGGTCGGGCGCGGAGTGTCGCCCGTTTGTCGCCCGCTTCGGCCCGCGACCGGTCATGAGCGGCCTGCGGCGCCGGTTGGGCGCGGCGGCGATGGGTATGTTTGTCCAGATACTCCGGCGCGCCCGACCGACGTCGCATCACCGGGAGGTTCGCACCATGTCCGACTCCCTCTCCGGCGGCCCTACCGAGGGCCTCACCGAAAGCGCTGGCGCCTCGGGTCAGGCCGCGGCCGACGTGCTCGTCGTCGGTGCCGGGCCCGCCGGTTCGGCCGCCGCGTACCACCTGGCCCGACACGGACTTGACGTGCTGCTGCTGGAGAAGTCGACGTTTCCGCGCGACAAGGTCTGCGGCGACGGGCTCGGCCCCCGCGCGGTCCACCAGCTACGCCGGATGGGTGTGGACGTCACCGGCCCTGGCTGGCACCGCAACCGGGGCGTGCGGCTGGTCTTCGGCGGGCGCGGCGCCGAGGTGGACTGGCCGGAGAGCACCCGCTTCCCGGACCACGGCCTGACCCGTTCCCGGCACGACTTCGACGATCTGCTGGCCCGCCGGGCGGTCAGCGCGGGGGCGCGGCTGTGGACCTCGGCGCGGGTCACCCATCCGGTTCTGGACCGCTCGGGCCGGGCCCGGGGCGTCCGGGCGCTGGTGGGGCCCGAGGAACGGCCAGTGACCTGCGAGGCGCCGGTGGTCATCGCGGCGGACGGGGTGTCCGCGCGGCTGGCCGTGGCGCTGGGCGTGGAGCGCCTCGGGCGGCGGCCGGTGGCCACCGCGATCCGCCGGTACCACCGCTCGCCGGCCCGGCACGACGACGGGTACCTGGAGATCTGGGCGGACCTGCGAGCCGGCCACGGCGAGCCCTTGCTGCCGGGCTACGCCTGGGTCTTCCCGATGGGCGACGGGCGGGTCAACGTGGGGCTCGGCCTGATCAGCGACGGCGGCACCGGGCGGCCGGACACCCGGCGGCTGCTGGACCTGTGGCTGTCCCGCACACCCGAGGAATGGGGTCTGAGCGACGCCGGCGGCGCCGCCGGGTCCGTGCGCGGCGCCGCCCTGGGGATGGGCTTCAACCGGCTGCCGCACTACACCCGCGGCGTACTCCTGGCCGGCGACGCGGGCGGCATGATCAGCCCGTGGAACGGCGAGGGCATCTCGTACGCGATGGAGGCGGGCGAGGTGGCCGCCGAGATCGTGGCTGACGCGCTGGCCCGCGGGGCGGCGTCCCGGCGCGAGGCGCTGCTGCGGCGCTACCCGCGGGAGCTGCACCAGCGGCACGCCCGCTACTACCGGCTGGGCACCGCGTTCGCGCGGCTGCTGAGCAGGCCGGCCTTCGTCTCCTCGCTCGGCCGGGGCCTGGTGGCCTCGCCGGCCGTGCGCCGCCTCGGCCTGCGGCTGCTGGCCAACGTGCGCGACGAGCGCGGCGGCGACGCGCTGGACCGGGTCCTCGCCCCGCTCATCCGCGCCGTGCCCGCCCGGCTCCCCCGCGCCCGATCGTGAGCGCGCTCAGCGACGGCGGGCCAGGAACACGCCGCACAGCGCCCCGATCACCGCGGTGCCCAGCAGGGCGAACCACAGCGGCATGGTGACCTCGGGAATGAGCAACCGGATCTCCGTCCGCTGGTTGTTCTCGAAGATGAAGACGAGCGTCAGGGCCGCGACCACCAGCAGGATGATCCGGCCAGGGGTGAAGAACTCTCCGGTCCTCGGGCTTCGAGGACTTTGCTGGCTTCTCGACCTGGTACCCATGGGTCCAGCATGCGAGCCCGCGTCCGATCCCGCGCGTCAGGCGCGGGTCGGGCGCGGGCCCGTGGGTCGCTGTCAGGCGTTCGCGTAGATGCGCTCGGCGAACTCCCCCACCTTCTCCTCGGGCAGGTGCCGGGCGAGGTCGGCCTCGCTGATCATCCCCACGAGCCGCTTGTTCTCGTCGATGACCGGAAGCCGCCGGATGCGGTGGCTCTCCATCTCCTGCAGCACCTCGTCGGCGCTCGCGTCGGAGGTGATCCAGCGCGGCGTGCCCTTGCAGAGCTCGCCGGCCGTGACGCGGGACGGGTCGTGCCCGGCCGCGATGCACTCCACCACGATGTCGCGGTCGGTCAGGATGCCGCACATTCGCTCGTCGGGATCGTTGACGTCGCTGACCGGCAGGGCCCCGACGTCGAGCTCGCGCATCACCTGCGCGGCCCGGTCGAGCGTCTCGGTGGCGGGAATCCACTGAGGGCCGGGGCTCATGATGTCGGCTGCGGTGGTCATGTTCGTGCCTCCTGGGTTGCGGCGTCAGTCGTGCCCGGCGGCTTCCGCGCGGGCGGGAGCCGCCGGCCCCATCCGGGTGACCGGTGTGCGCCGATTTATGCAGGTGGATTTCGCTCCTTCCCCGCCAACCCCTCATGACCCTCCCGTCACTCCCCCGTGACGCCGTCGGCAAGCTCCCGCACGATGTCCAGGTGCCCGGCGTGCCTGGCGTACTCCTGGAGCAGGTGACACAGGATCCAGCCCAGCGTCGCCGCCTCCGCCTCGCTGGCGAAGCGCCCGCCGCCGACCGCGCCCCGGTCGCTCAGCGCGGCGCCGGCCACCACCTCACGGGAACGCGCGCACTGCTCGGTGAAACGCGCGACCACGTCGGCCACGCCGACGCCGTCCGGCACCCGCCAGCGGTCGTCGGGGCCCCGGTCTGCCCAGGGGTTCGGCAGCTCCTCGCCGAGGAAGCCCCAGACCAGCCAGCGCCGCTCCACGTGGGCGAGGTGCCACAGCAGCTCCAGCGGGCTCCAGCCGGACGGCAGCCGCCGCCCGCGCCACTCGCCCTCGCTGAGCCCGTCCAGCTTTCGCAGCACCGTGTCCCGGTAGTGGTCGAGGTACCCAGCGAGCAGCGCCTTGGGGTCGCTCAGCGAGCGCGCGGGCTCGCCGGGGGGTCGATCGAGGTCGCTCAACGTCTGGTCCGTCACCTCGGCACCGCCTTTCTGCGCCACGCCGCGCCCCGCGACCCGTCGTGCCCGAGGATGGCAGACGCCACCGACAGCCGACCGGGTGACGCGCGGTTCAGCGGTTCAGCGGTTCAGCGGCGCAGCGGCAGGTCGGCCAGGTCGGGGCGTTCGAAGCCGAAGGCGGTGGCGTAGAGGGCGAGCTCGGCCTCGACGGCCCGGATGATGTGCTCCGCACGGCGGAAGCCGTGGCCCTCGCCGGGGAACGCCAGATAGGCGTGGGGCACACCGCGCCCGGCGGTCAGCGCCAGCAGGCGCTCGGCCTGCACGGGCGGGCAGATCACGTCGTCCATGCCCTGGAGCAGCAGGTACGGCGCGACCAGCCGTTCCGCATGGGTGACCGGGGACCGTTCGCGGTACCGCTCGGGCACCTCGGCCGCCGGCCCGATCAGCGACTCCAGGAAGCGCGACTCGAAATCGTGGGTCTCGTCACCCGACCAGCCGGTCAGGTCCAGGATCGGGTACTTGATCGTGCCGCAGGCGTACAGCCCCGCGGTGGTCTCGGACACCAGGGAGGCGGCGGTGGTGAAGCCGCCCGCGCTGCCGCCGCGCACGGCGATCCTGGTCGGGTCGCAGGCGCCCTCGGCGGCCAGCGCCCGGGCGACCGCGGCGCAGTCCTCGACGTCCACCACGCCCCACGCCTCGCGCAGCCGGTTACGGTAGGCCCGGCCGTGGCCGGTGGAGCCGCCGTAGTTGACCTCGGCGACGCCGATGCCGCGCGAGGTGAAGTAGGCGATCTCCAGGTCGAGCACCAGCCGGGCGCGCGAGGTGGGGCCGCCGTGCGCCCAGACCACGTACGGCGGTTGGTCTGCGGGCGGCGTCACGACGGGGTTCCGCGGCGGGTAGACGGTGGCGTGGATGTCGCGGCCGTCGGGTCCGGTGACGACGCGGGTGACCGGCTCGGGGTAGTAGGCGGGGTCCACCGCGTCGTGGTGCGGCTCGGCCAGCACCCGGCAGTGGCCGGTGGCGGTGTCGAGCTGCACGATCTCGTGCTCCCGGTCGGGGCCCGCGGCGATGCCGGTGACCCGGCTGCCCTGCACGGCCAGGCAGGGCGACCATTCGGTCCACGGCCCCGGCGCGTCCACCAGCCCTCCGGTGGCCGGATCGAGCATGCCCAGGCGCAGCGCGCCGCGGCCGTGCAGCACCGCGACCGGACCGTCGTCCAGCGGCGCGAACCACTGCGAGCCGACGCGCCACAGGGCGTCGGCAAACTCCTCGTCGGCGGGGTGGAGGTTGACCGGCCGGCCGGCTGCCGGGTCGGTCGGGCCCGTCGGGTCGAGGCGGTGGAGGTTCCACCAGCCGGTGCGGTCGGTGACCGCCAGCAGCGTGCCGTCGGGGGCCCAGTCGACCTGCGCCACGGCCTCGTCGGGACCCCCGGCGACGGTGCGTGCCCCGGTGAACCGCGGCACGTCGCCGGTGACGTCGGCGAGCCTGAGCTCGGTGCCGTCCCAGGGCATGGCCGGATGGTCCCAGGCCAGCCAGGCGGCGTGCCGGCCGTCGGGCGAGAGCCGGGGCCCGGTGACGAACCGGTGCCGGTCGTCGGTCAGCTCGCGGACGGCGGAGCGGTCCTCGGCGGCCGAGCCGTCCAGCGGGACGGCGACCAGCTGCCGGCGCACGGCGGTGGGCGCGGCGCCGGTGAACTCCTCCAGCACACACCAGACCTCGTCCAGCTCCTGCCGGATCACCGGGTCGCACCAGCGCAGGCCGCCGCCGACCGCGGAGACCGGCGTCAGCGGTCTGGGCTCGGCGCCGCCGGCGTCGGGTTCGACGGGTTCGGCGTCGGGTTCGACGGCGTACAGGCGCTGGTCGGGGAAGTGGGTGAAGACGATCAGCGGACCTCCGGACGGGCGGGGCACGCCGGCCCAGGGTCGGCCGCCGTACTCGATGACCCGGTTGCGGACGTGCCAGGGCGGGGGCAGCACGCTGACCGGCTCGGCCGCGCCGGGCCGGAGCCGGAGCAGCGCCCGGCGCCCACCCTCGGCCGGCCGGGGCGCGGTCCACCACAGCTCCTCGCCGACCGCGCCGAGGTACTCGGGGCCGCCGTCGCGCGCGGCCACCAGCGCGGCGTCGATCGGCGAGGGCCAGGCACCGTACGGTGACGTGCTCATCGGGACTCCATCGAGGGCTGCTAGAGGGCGAGCAGGGCGCGGTCGAGGACGCGGGTGCCGAAGTGCAGCGCGTCCACCGGCACCCGCTCGTCCACGCCGTGGAACATCGCCTGGTAGTCGTAGCCCTGGGGCAGTCGCAGCGGCGTGAAGCCGTAGCCGGTGATGCCGAGCCGGAAGAACTGCTTGGCGTCGGTGCCGCCCGACATGCAGTACGGGACGACGTGCGCGTCCGGGTCGAAGCGCAGCAGCGCCTCGCGCAGCACGGCGAACGACGGGCCGTCCACCGGCGCGGACAGCGGGATCTCGAGGTGGGCGAAGTCCCAGTCCACGTCCGGCCCGGTGAGCCGGTCCAGGGTGGCGGCGAACTCGTCCTCGGCGCCCGGCACCACTCGGCCGTCCACACCGGCAGTGGCCTGGCCGGGAATGACGTTCAGCTTGTATCCGGCGTCCAGCATCGTGGGGTTGGCGCTGTTGCGGACCGTGGCGGCCACGAAGGCGGCGGCCGGGCCGAGGCGTTCGAGCAACGCGTCCACGGCGTGGCCGAGCCGGCCGGGGTCGGTCGCGTCCAGGTCGGCGGCGTCGAGCCCGTAGAGCACGGCGAGCTCGCCCAGCGCGGCGCGCACGGTCGGGGTGAGTCGCACCGGCCAGTCGTGTTCGCCGATGCGGGTGACGGCGGCGGCCAGCCGGGTGACGGCGTTGGCGGGGTTGATGCGGGAGCCGTGCCCGGCCGTGCCGCGGGCGCTCAGTCGGACCCAGGCGGTGCCGCGCTCCCCCGCGCCCACCGGGTACAGCCGGCGGCCGTCGCCCGGGTGGAAGGTGAAGGCGCCGGACTCGCCGAGCGCCTCGGTGCAGCCGTCGAACAGCTCCGCGTGCTGGTGGACCAGGAACCCGGCGCCGTACTGGGCGGTGTCCTCCTCGTCCGCGGTGAAGGCGAGCACGATGTCCCGCCGGGGCCGGACGCCGGCCCTCGCCCAGGCGCGCACCACGGCCAGCACCATGGCGTCGGCGTCCTTCATGTCGATCGCGCCGCGCCCCCACACCACGCCGTCCCTGACCTCGCCGGAGAAGGGGTGCACCCGCCACTCGTGGGGCTGGGCCGGCACCACGTCGAGGTGGCCGTGCACCAGCAGGGCGTCGGCGCCGGGGTCGGTGCCGGCGACCCGCGCCACCACGTTGGTCCGTCCCGGGGCCTTCTCCAGCAGCGTCGGCTCCAGGCCGGCCTCGGCCAGATGGGCCGCGACGTACTCGGCCGCCTCGCGCTCCCGGCCCCGGCCCTGGCCGTGGTTGGTGGTGTCGAAGCGGATCAGCTCCGAGGTGAAGCGGACCGACTCGGCGAGCGCGGTCTCGTCGACGTGCGCCGCCGTCCATTCCTCCCGAAGCCTTTCGGGGGTCCCGCCGGTCTCGGGGCTCCCCACTCGGCTCTCTGACTCAGCCATACCATTCCTCCACGGCGGCCGAGACCAGGGTGGTGACGGCCTTGAAGCAGCGGATGCCCCCGACCATGCTGGGCGCGTCGAACGACACCCGGCGCGGGCCGGTCTGGGTCACTCCGGGGACCACGGTGGCGGCGCCGGCCAGATGCTCGGCGTCGAACTCGACCTCGACCGTGCGGAGCCGGGGCGCGGCGGCCTCGTGCCGCACCGCGAGCGCCGTGCCCTCGGCCGCCGCGGCGCGGATGTCGGCGGCGGTGCGGGCGGGGGTGCGGCAGACCGCCGCGTACCGCGAGACGTAGTCCTTGACGGCGACGGCCGGGGCGTCGGGCGCGTACCCGCGGGCGTCGGCGCAGGTCCGGTCGTCGCCGGTGACCAGCACCACGGGGGTGCCGAACTCGGCGACCACCAGGGAGTTCAGCAGACCCTCACTGGCGCGCGTGCCGTCCACGAAGACCCCGGTGATGGAGTTGCCGAGGTAGGTGTGGGCGAGCACGCCCTCGTCGCCGGCGCCGGTGTGGTAGCCGACGAAGGCGATGCCGTCCACGTCCCCCCGCTGAACCCCCTCGACCATGCTGAGCTCCTTGTGCCGCCCGGTGAGCATGGCCGCACGGTCGTCGAGCTTCTCCAGCAGCAGGTTGCGCATCGTCATATGCGCCTCGTTGACGATCACCTCGTCGGCGCCGCCGTCGAAGAACCCGGCGATCGCGGCGTTCACGTCGGACGTGAAGAGATGACGGCAGCGCTGCCATTCCGGGGTGCCCGGCAGGCAGTCGGCCGGCCAGGTGACGCCGGTGGCCCCCTCCATGTCGGCGCTGATCAGGATCTTGGTCATGGCCCGCCACGGTACCCGCTCGGATCGCGGCGGGCACGGGGGCGCCCGGTGGGCTGTCGGTGGTGCGGGGGATGCTCCTGTGGATGTCAGGCGGGGGTGACCGGCACCCGGTGCTGGTGGCTGAAGTCGAGCACGGGGCAGCCGAGCCGCAGCACCTGGTCGGCGATGCGGAGGCGTTCGAGCCGACTGAGGCCGGGCAGCGCCTCGGGCAGCCGCCCGGCGAGCTCCTCCGCCCGCGGGAGTTCGGCGTGCGCGGCGAAGCCGGGCGCCAGCCGGGGCACTTGCTCGGTGGGGGCGGCCACGGCGGCCAGCCGGCCGGCGTCCGCGGCGAGCAGCAGCATCCGGGCGGCGCCCGGGCCGAGCAGGGGGTAGGCCCACCACAGCACGTCGCGCGGCCCGCGTTCGCCCGACCACTCCTGGGTCCAGTACCGGCCGGAGGTGGGTCGGGTCAGCTCGGTGGTGTCGGAGCCGAACAGGAACTCCACACGGCCCTCGGGGTCGAGCGGGCCGAGTTCGGGATCGGCGGCCGCGCGCGCGCCGCCGTGTTCGGCGTCGAGGTCGTCGGCCCCGGAGACCGGGAGGATGTCCACCGCCTGCCGCCCCACCGCCTCCTCGCGGCCGACCCCGAACAGGGTGCTGGCGCCGGCGCTCCAGTGCGCGATGAGGCCCGCGCCGTCGACGACGACCACGGCGAGCGGGGTGCGGCCGGCCGCGGCGGCGACGGGCTGGACGGCGCCGGGGGTCTCGTCGGCGCGTTCGCCTGGCGGCGTTCCCGAATCTTTCCCGGGTCGCTGCCCGGGCTGCTTTCCGGGCTGTTCGCCGAGGCGTTCGAGGTGATGGGCGTCGGGGTGGGGGCGCGGATGATCCGGCTCAACGGCCACCGTCTCTCCTTCCGGGGGGGAGCGCATCAACCGTACGCCCCGTCCTGGGCGGGGCGGGAGGCCATGGCCAACAAGGGCGTACGCCCGCGTGCATACGCGCCACGCCGGTCGCGCTCCGTGCCCTGTCGGCCGCAGTGGGCGCGAACCGCGCCGGCTCGTTGAGCTGCGGCCGGGGGCCGGCGTCGTGGGCCGGCGGGGCGGCCCCGAGCGGCCCCGCCGGCCGGATGCCCGGCTTAGCGCTTCGCCATTTCGGCCTCGAGATTGGCCAGGATTCGCTGGTAGACGGCCTGGAGTGCGCGGGGCGCGAAGAGGCGTTCGAAGAAGCCGCCGATCCCGCCGGCCCCCTCCCAGGTGGTCCGGAGGGTCACCCGGGCGCCGTCCGCCAGCTCCTCGGAGGGCGCCACCGTGTAGCTGGTGACCAGGGTGGAGTTCCGGTCGGTCTCCACCAGCCGGTCCTTGCCCGGTTCGGTGATGTCGGCCAGCACCTCGCGGACCCGCCGGGACGTGGCGTGGAACCGGAAGAAGAGGACGGTGCCCTCTCCGTCACCCCCCTCGCGCACCTCGTAGTCGGTGAACTGCTCGGGGAGGAGCCTCCGGTGGAAGTCCTCGTAGTCCGCGAGCGCGTCGAACACGTCGTCCGGCTTCGCCGCGACGTCTCGCGCCGCGACGACCTCGAGCTGCGCCATTGCGTTCCTCCTGGCTTCGTATGGCCCGGGACCGGGCCCCCGGACCAAGCCAACCACCAGGGGCACCTCCCGCCGAAACCGGGAGGTGGGTTGACAGAACAGCGTACGAACAGATGTTCTATTCCCTGTGCGGCCTCGGTACGCCGGGACGACACGACGGCGAAGGAGGGTCCCATGCGCTGGAACAACCTGACCGACACGGCGGCGACCGCCCCGCCCGCGCTCTTCGGCACCGACGTCGTGACCAGGACGTTCGACACCCCCGAGTTCCGCGGCATCACCTTCCACGAGGTGCGGGCCAGGTCCATCGTCAACCGGGTGCCGAACGGGTCGCGGATGTCGTTCACCTGGACGGTCAATCCCTACCGCGGCTGCTCGCACGCGTGCGTCTACTGTTTCGCCCGAAAGAGTCACAGCTACCTGGATCTGGACACCGGAGCGGATTTCGACTCGCAGATCGTGGTCAAGGTGAACGCGCCGCAGCTGCTGCGCCGGGAGTTGGGCGGGCGGCGCTGGACCGGCGAGCACATCGCCATGGGCACCAACGTGGACTGCTACCAGCGGGCGGAGGGCCGGTACGGCCTGATGCCGGGGATCATCTCCGCGCTGCGCGACTACGCGAACCCGTTTTCCATCCTCACCAAGGGCACGCTGATCCTGCGCGATCTGCCGCTGCTGCGGCAGGCCGCGGACGTCACCGACGTGGGGATCTCGGTGTCCGTCGGCTTCGTCGACGAGACGCTGTGGCGCACGGTCGAACCGGGCACCCCGGCGCCGGCGCGGCGGCTGGACGTGGTGCGGGCGCTGACCGAGGTCGGCATCCCGTGCGGGGTGCTGATGGCCCCGGTGCTGCCGTACCTCACGGACACGCCCGAACACCTGCGGGCCACGGTGCGGGCGATCGCGGCGGCGGGCGCGACCTCGGTGACGCCGCTGGCGCTGCATCTGCGGCCCGGCGCGCGCGAGTGGTACCTCGGCTGGCTGGGCCGGCACCACCCGGGCCTGGTCCGGCGCTACCAGACGCTGTACCGCGACGGCGCCTACGCGCCCCGCTGGTACCAGCGCCGGATCACCGGGCAGGTGCACGACCTCGCCGCGGAGTACGGCATGGGCCCGGCTCGGCCCGGCGCGCACCGGGCGCTGCCCGAGGCGGAGTCGGCGACCGAACCCGAGCCGGAGCACGGACGGGGCGGCGCCGCCGGGGACGGCGTGCGCCCCCGGCCGGGCCCCGCGCCGGACTCGACGCAGCTGACGCTGCTGTGATCCCTGTGATCCCTGCGGTGCTTGCGGTGAGGGCGCGGCCTCAGCCGGGGACCGGCGCGAGTTCGACGCGGTCGATGTTCGGGGCGTAGCCCGCCTCGTTGGAGAACGTGACGGTGTTGGCGCCCTCCCGGAGCTCGACCGGCACGGCGAGGCTCCAGAAGTTCTCCCACGACCACGTGTTGCGGAACATCACCCGCCGGGCCTCGCCGCCGTTGATCTGGATGTCGGCGGGGCGGGAGACGATGTCGGTGTTGTAGTGGTGCTCGTTTCCCGCCCGCTCGTCGTTGGCGTAGTGCACGACGAGCAGGTACGCGCCGGCCCGTTCGGCGGCCACGGTGAACTGGGCGGCGGTCCCCGAGCCGCCGAGCCAGCCGATATGGCTGCCGCCCGAGGCGTGCGGGCTCCGCTCCAGCACGGCCTTCCCGGTCAGCGCCGCCTCGGTGTCCTGGTACGCGACCAGGCCCTCGGTGTCGCCGGCGCCGGAGACCTCCAACGCGCTGAGGCCGGCCGACCCCGTCGCGGTGACCCGGTTGTTGCCCGTGGTCAGCAGCAGCCGGACCGAGCCGCCCGGCCGCACGGTGACCTCGGCGCCGTGCACGGCGAGCGTCAGGTCGCCGCCGGTATGCCGCGGGGTCAGCGTGTAGTAGCCGTGGCGGGGGGCGAAGACGTCGAAGACCGCGCCGTCGTCGCCGCCGTCGAGCACCAAGGCGCCGGTCCCGGTACCCGCCGAACTGGTGTAGTCATAGCCGGGGCTGCCCGTGGTGTCGGCGAGGGTGGCCTCGTACGCGGCGTGCGGCTCGGTGGCGGCGGTCAGATCGATCCGGTCCAGGGTCGCCTCGCCGGCGTCGTGGGCCAGGGTGAGGGTGTGGCCGCCGGCGGACAGCTCCAGCGGGACGGTGGCGACGCCGTAGTGCGTCCCGTTCAGGGTGGACGGGTACCGGACCGTGGTGGCGGCGCCGCCGTCCACGATGAGCCGCTGGCTCGACGGCGCGCCGGTCCCGTTGCCGTAGGTGATGGCGAGCGTGTAGCGGCCGTCCTCGGGGACGTGCACGGTGAACGTGGCCTGGGCGCCGGCCTCGTCGAGCGAGCCGACGTCCCTGGTGCCGGAGGCGGCGTAGCCGTTGGCGTGCTCCACGGTGCCCTGGGTGCGGACCTGGCCGCCGACCAGGGCGGCGTCCTCGGCCTGGTGGCGGACGCGCCACGGCGGCACCGGCCGGTCCGGGGTGCCGGCGCCGGCGGCGGTGAGCACGACGCGGTAGGCGGACATCCGGTCCATGCCGGTCAACGGCACGGTGACGGTGCCGTCGTCGGCCACCGGCACGGTGCCGCGGAAGAGCACCTCGGGGGCGGGGTGCGGGCCCTCGTAGCCCGACCAGACGGCCGCGGCGACGACGACGGTGACGGCGTCGCCGAAGACCGCCGGGTCGACGTTGCGGAAGGCCACGTCGGCGTCCCCGTCCGCGCCGCCGACCAGGGCCTGGGCCTGGCGCCGGTCGGCGTCGAACGAGGCGAGGCCCTGGAGGGTGTCGATGGCGTCGGCCCGCGGCGGGGTGACCCGGACCGTCTCGCCGGTCATCGCGGCGTACCAGCGGAAGAACCACCAGCCGCCGTTGGGGACGGACGTCTGCACGACGTTGCCCGAGAGGTTCCCCGCGGCATCCCAGTACGCCTGATTGGCGAAGACCTTGTTCCGTTCGAACATGCCGACCCACTGGACGAGCTGCCCGGGCACGGACAGGTCGCGGCGGTTGGCGTACTCGTCGATGTTGACCGGCAGCGGGCCGAAGCCGAGCTCCGCCTCCAGGGCGCGGTAGTGGTCGTGGTTGCCCTGGAAGTCGGCGAGCGACCGGGCGGACAGCTCGTGCCAGGTGGTGACGTCCGGCAGCACGTCGTTGTCGAGGGCGAACGCGTAGAAGTCCCGCAGGAAACGGCGGTCGTACTTCGCCTCGTTCGGCCCGGCGATCCGGAGGTCAGGGGCGAGGGACCGGATGCGCTCGTGGACCGTCCGCCAGTCGGCCAGGAAGCGGTCGCGGTGCGCCGCGTACGCCGCCTCGTCGTCGACGTCCAGCCGGTACCAGATCTGGTCCGGCTCGTTGAACGGGACCAGCACGAAACGGTCGCTGCGCGGGTGGGCGGCGATCTCGCCGACCATCGGGTCGATCCTGGTGAGGTAGTCGGCGAGGCCCAGGTCCTCGTACGGCCACCGCGGGTAGACGTCCTGCAGCAGGACGAAGACGTCGCCGCCGCCGTTGCGGAAGAAGGAGTCGGCGACGGTGAGGGCGTCGCCGTTCGGGTGTTGCCGGCCGCCCTGCGGCTTCTGCGAGGTGGCGGAGAGCCGCAGCGGCGCCAGGACGGCGTCGCCGGGCACGCCGTCGTCGCTCAGCCCGTACAGCGCTCCGTTGGCGCCGTACAGCATCGCGCCCTGGGATTCGGCGAGATCGACGGTGAGCTGGGCCGCGGCCGTGGTGTCCTGCCGCATGGGGTCCTCCTGTGCCGGTTATTTGACGGCTCCGCTGGTGATCCCGGAAACGATCCTTCGCTGGGCGACCAGGAAGATCGCGATCATGGGCAGGCTCATCACCACCACGTAGGCGAAGATGAGATGCCAGTTGTTCAGGTAGAGCTCGGCGCTGGCGACCTGGTAGAGGTTGATCGGCAGGGTGGCGGCGTCTCCCCCGCCGAGCACGAAGAACGCGTAGAAGATGTCGCTCCAGGCGTAGAGCATCACCATGATCGTCGCGGTGGCGATGACCGGCCGGAGCAGCGGCAGGATGATCCGCAGGAAGATCCGCATCGGCGTGGCGCCGTCCATCCGGGCCGCCTCCTCCAGTTCGTACGGGATGGCGCGGATGAAGCCGGTCATGAAGAAGATCGACGTGGACAGGTACATGGCCGTGTAGACGGCGATCATGCCGGGGCGGGTGCCGGCCAGGTCGAGCTGGCGCAGCTGCAGCACGATGGTGATGATCGCCGGCGGCAGCAGCAGCCCGCTGATGCACACCGCGTAGGCGGTGGCGACCAGCCGGCCCCTGCGGCGCGCGAAGACCCAGGCGGCCGCGGCGCCGAGGAACAGCACCAGCACCACCGACGGCACGATGACCAGCAGGCTGTTGACGAAGCCGCGCAGCATCTCGCCCTCGCTGACCGCCTCGGTGTAGTTGTCAGAAGGCTGCCAGTGGTCCGGCGGGTCGAGGTTCGGGCGGACGGCCTCGCCCTGCGGTTTGGCGGAGGTGGCCAGCACCAGCCACAGCGGGATACCGATGGCCACCAGCGCGATCCCGATGACGATCGTCGGTCGGGCCCAGCGCCAGACCCGCGCTCCTGTTCCGGATGGCGTCACAGCAGCTGCTCCCTCCGGCGCAGGCCGGTCACCAGGGGGATGGCCATGGCGACGACGATGACGAAGAGCACCAGGCTCATGGCGGATGCCTGGGCGTACAGACCCTGGCCGAAGACGCGGAACATGTAGATGTTCATCACCTCGGTCGAGGCGGCCGGGCCGCCCGCCGTGGTGGCCTGGACGATGTCGAAGGTGTTCATCGAACCGAGCAGCGAGGTCGTGACGTTGAAGGTGACGGCCGGGGCCAGCATGGGGAAGCGGACCGACCAGAACATCCGCCAGGGCCCGGCGCCATCCGCCCGCGCGGCCTCCGTCACGTCGGTCGGGATGCCCTTCAGCCCGGCCAGGTAGATGAGCATGGCCAGGCCCATCCACTTCCATCCGTGGACGACGGCGACCAGCAGGACGGTCCAGGTGGTCGAGCCCAGCCACGGTATGTCCGTGCCGAGCACCTCGTTGATCGCGCCGTCGGTGTCGAGCAGCGCCTGGAAGACGTAGCCGACGGCCAGCGCGGAGATCAGCACCGGCAGGAAGAACAGCGCGCGGAAGCAGCGGTTGAACGCGGTGTCCCGCTCCAGCAGCAGCGCCAGCACCAGCCCGAAGAGATTCTGGAAGAACGCCGCCAGCAGCGCGTAGACCAGGGTGACGCGGATGGCTCGCCACAGCGTGCCGTCGTCGATGATCTCGCGGAAGTTGGACAGGCCGATGAACGAGATCTGGCTGTGGTAGCCGGACCAGTCGGTGAACGGGTAGTAGAAGTTCAGCAGGTTCGGCAGCAGGAAGAAGCCACCGAAGATCACGACGGCGGGCAGCGCGAACCACCACGGGTGGTGCACGGCGGCCCGGGACATCCGACCCGGCGGCCGCCCGGCGGCCACGCCGGCCGACGGACGACCCCTGGTCCTCACGGCGGTGCCGGCCACTAGAACCCCTCGGCGCCCTGGGCTCGGGCGATGTCGTCGAACTGGTTCTCCACGAACTCCGCGACCTCCTGCGGGCTCTTCTCGCCGTAGATCATGTCGGCGAGCCCGACGTGGAGTTCGGGGGCGACGATCGCCTTGGCCTGGAACACGCCGTGGGCGTCCGGCAGCGCCTCGACCTGGTCGACGGCGGTCTGCGGCATGCCCTCGGGGTTGGGCACGTCCGGCTGGATCGAGGGGATCTTCCCGTCGTCGATGAAGTCCGCGTAGTCGGGCCCCAGCCAGAAGGCCAGGAACTGCCGGGCGGCGTCCTGCCGTTCCTCGTCACCCGTGGCGAACGCCACCACGCCGTTGGTCTGGTCGGGCGAGTACAGGCCGCGCGGTTCGGAGTTGGCGATCGGGAACCAGCCGATGCGCTCGTCGATCTCCGCGGTGTCGTGCTCCGCCTGGAGCTGGGACTGGAAGGACGTGACGTTCAGCGCCATCGCCGAGGAGCCCTCCCAGAGCGCCTCGCCCTGCCCGGTGAAGGTGCCCGTCCGGTAGCCGTCCTGGGCGAGGCCCGCGCCGAGCAGTTCGTCGTTGTACTTCGTGATGGCGTCCACCACGGCCGGGTCGGTCCAGGACTCCTCGTTGCTGTTCAGCCCGTCCCACCACGCGTCGGGCTGGTCGGTGAGCTGCACCTGCACCTGCCACTGGAGCGGCCACTGGTCGCCGCCGACCTCGTAGAACGCCGAGGCGTCGGTCTCGTCCTGGACGGTGGCGCCGAGTTCGAGAAGTTCGTCGTAGCTCTGCGGGAAGTCCGCCTCCGTGATGCCAGCCTGGGCGAAGACGTCCTTGTTGTAGTAGATGCCGAGCATCGCCGGGCTGGTGACGACCGCCGCGTAGCGGGTGCCGTCGATCACGCCGAGGGACTGCTCCGTGCTGCCGAGGTCCGACACCCAGGGCTCGTCGTCGAGCGGCAGGAGGTTCTGCTGCGGCTGGATGAACGGCAGCGTGGAGATGCTGGGCTGCCAGAACATCAGGTCGGGACGCTCGCCTGAGGCCAGCCGGGTCGGCACGTTCTGCTCGTACAGGTCGGGTATGGCCTCGGTGGTGACCTTGGCGCCCGTGGCCTCCTCGAACGCCTCGATGACCTGGTCCGCGGCGTGCGCGGTGTTCTGCGCCGTCCAGAACGTCAGCTCGACGCCGTCCAGGCGGGCGGTCGGGTCGACTTCCGCGCCGGCGCCGCCGCTCCCTCCGCCGGCGCCGGTCTGTCCGGCCGTATCGTCGCTGCACGCGCTCAGGGCCAGCGCGGCGACGCAGGTCAAGGCGACTGCGGTGGCTTTCGTCTTCATTGCGGCTCCGTGGTGAATCGGTTCCTGTCGAGCGGGTCCTGGATGGCGCCCGGTGGCTCAGTCGGACGGCCGGGGGGCCGGTCCGGTGCTCTCCCTGACGATCAGGCGCGGCGCCGCCACCGGGTGTGGGGTGACCGGCTCGCCCTGTTCGACCAGCCCGTGCAGCAGCGCGAAGCAGGCGCGCCCCACACCGGAGAAGTCGAGCCGGACGGTGGTCAGCGCCGGGCTGAGGAACGCGGAGTGCGGGGCGTCGTCGAAACCCGCCACGCTCACGTCGTCAGGCACCGCGCGGCCGGCCTCGCGGAGCGCGCGCAGCACCCCGAGCGCGAGATCGTCGTTCCCGCACAGCACCGCGGTGACCTCCGGGTCCGCTGCCAGTCGCCGCCCGGCCGCGTACCCGTCGGCCGGCTCCCAGCCGCCGGGCAGCGGCTCGGGAACCGGCGCGCCGGCCTCGTGCAGCGCGTTCCGCCAGCCGGCGGCGCGCTGGCTGGCGTGGCGGGTCCTGGTGCTGGACGGGATCGCGAGGTAGTGCACGGTCCGGTGGCCGAGCCCCAGCAGGTGGCCGGTGGCCTCGCGGGCCGCCTCGCGGTCGTCGGTCCACACCCACGGGCTGCCGGGCTCCGGGGTCTCGGCCGGGGTCTCCACCGCGGCGATCAACGGGACGCCGTCGGGGACCAGTTCGAGGGCGCGCACACCGGGGCGGTCGTAGGCGATGACGATCAGTCCACCGCCGGAGTCGGCGGCCCGTTGCAGCGCGCCCCGCACCTCTCGTGCGTCGTCGGACTCCAGGACCACGATCCCGACGCCGAACGCGGCGGTCCTGGCGGCTTCTTCGATGCCCTGGAGGGCGGCGGCGTAGCCGTAGTGCGTGGTGTTGGAGGTCAGCACGGTCACGGTGCGGGACCTGCCGCTGGCCAGCGCGTGCGCGGTGACGCTGCGCCGGAAGCCCAGTTCGGCGATGGCGGCCTCCACCCGGGCGCGGGTGGAGGCCTTCACGCTGGGATGCCCGTTGATGACGCGCGAGACGGTCTGGTGCGACACCCCGGCCGCGGTGGCGACATCGCGGATGCTCGCCGGACGGTTCTCGCCTCGGCTCCTTGTGTGACCGGTCACAGACATGCCAGGATTGTGACCGGTCACAAAGAGGTCGTCAAGGGTCGGTCGTCACGGTCGGGAGACAATGCGGATGACCGATACAGCTACCCGAGCAGTTCGACGAGGGGACGCGCGTTGTCCGCTAATCCAGTGCCCGAGCCCGCCGAGTACATCCGCTGGGGGCACTCCGCGCTGACCGCGGAGTTCGTCCCGGCCGAGGACGGCACCCTGCGCGCGGTCCGGCTCGGGCCGCCCGGCGCGCCGGCGGCGCCGCTGGCGGGGGCGACGCCGGTGGTCGAACTGCTGGTACTCGGCGAGGGCAACGACTGGTCGGGGCGGCGGTCCCTGGAGACGGTCGTCGGCGGCCGGCTGCGGCTGCGCGGGTACGACGTCGATCGGGTCGGGCGCTGGCACCGGCTGCGCCTCGACCTGCACGACGCCGCGACCGGCCTGGCCGCCGAGGCGCTGCTCGAATCTCCGGACGGGATACCGGTGGTGCGCGCCCGGGTCCGGGTGACGAACGAGGGGGACGCGCCGCGCACGCTGCTCGCCGTCTCCTCGCTGAGCCTGGGCGGGCTGCCCGCGCCCGACGCGCTCGAACTGCACTGGGCCGACAACGACTGGCTGGCGGAGTGCCGCTGGCACCAGGAGCCGCTGCGGGTGCGGGTGCCCGACCTGCACCGGGCGGCGCATGGGCGGGACAGCCGCGGCCGGGTCGGCTACGCCAGTCGCGGCAGTTGGTCCACCGACGGGCAGCTGCCGATGGGGGCGCTCACCGATGCGGGCTCCGGGCTCGCCTGGCTGTGGCAGGTGGAGTCCGCGACCGGCTGGACGTGGGAGGCGGGCGAGCGGGAGCACCGCACGTACCTGGCGCTGCACGGCCCGACCGACGCGGAACACCACTGGTCGGAGGTCCTGGAGCCCGGCGCGTCGTTCACCAGCGTGCCGGCGGCGCTGGCGGTCGCCACGGGCGATCTGACCGACGCCGTGGGCGCGCTGACCGAGTACCGGCGGGCGCTGCGCCGCCCGCACGAGGACCACCGGGCGCTGCCGGTGATCTTCAACGACTACATGAACACGCTGGCCGGCGACCCGACCACCGAGAAGCTGCTGCCGCTGGTCGACGCGGCGGCGGAGGCGGGCGCCGAGTACTTCGTGATTGACGCCGGCTGGTACGACGACGACGCGGCCGGCTGGTGGGACAGCGTCGGCGACTGGCAGCCGGCGACCAGCCGCTTCCCCGGAGAGCGCGGCCTGCACGAGGTGCTCGACCGCATCCGCTCGCACGACATGGTGCCAGGGCTGTGGCTGGAGCCCGAGGTGATCGGGGTGCGCAGCCCGGTCGCGCGCTCGCTGCCGGACGCCGCGTTCTTCCGGCGGGACGGGGTGCGGGTGCGCGAGCACGGCCGCTACCACCTGGACCTCCGGCATCCGGCGGCGGCACGGCACCTGGACGAGACCGTGGACCGGATCGTCGGCGACTGGGGCGTGGGCTACCTGAAGCTGGACTACAACATCAGCGTGCCACCCGGCACCGACACCGGCGGCACCACCAGCCTCGGCGCCGGGCTGCTCGGGCACGCCCGCGCCTACCAGGACTGGCTGGCCGCCGTGCTGGACCGGCACCCGGGTCTGGTCCTGGAGAACTGCGCCTCCGGCGGCATGCGCATGGACGGCGCGATGCTGCGGCTGCTCCAGGTCCAGTCCACCAGCGACCAGGAGGACTTCAGCAGGTACCCGGCGATCTCGGCCGCCGCGCCGACGGCCGTGCCGCCGGAGCAGGGCGCCGTATGGGCGTACGTGCAGCCGGAGTTCGACGACGACGAGAACGCGTTCATCCTGGCCGGCGCGCTGCTGGGCCGGATGCACCTGTCGGGCCATCTGAATCGGATGACGCCGGATCAGCTCGCGCTGGTGCGCGATGCGTTGGCCGTGTACCGGGAGATCCGGACGGATGTGGCGCGCGGCGTGCCGTTCTGGCCGCTCGGGCTGCCCGGCTGGACGGACCCGTGGCTGGCGCTGGGCCTGCGGGCCGGCGAGACCCGATACCTGACGGTCTGGCACCGGGAGGGCGGTCCCGCGGAACGCGCGCTGCCGCTGCCGCGGTTGCGCGGGCGCGATCTGGAGGTGGAGGTGCTGCACCCGGCGGCACCGACCGGCGAGGTCGCCTGGTCGGCCACGACGGGCAAGCTCACGGTCACCCTCCCCCGCACCCCGACGGCCCTGCTGCTCCGGCTGACGCCGGAGGACTGAGGCCGGGCGGATCAGGTCGGTCCCATCGGACCGAGGACGCGGCCGAGCGGGGCGGTCCCGACGGACCGGAAGGCCGATCGGGCTGGCCCGGCCGGCCGGCCGAAGCGAGGTCGCCGACCCGAGGGGTCAGCCGACCGGGTCGACAGAGCTGGCGCGCCTGACCCGGCGGCGCGAACGCCTCGCGGCGCGATCGGGCTGGCCGGGCACGCCAGCTCGGGCGGAGTGAGGTCTCCGGACCGGCCGGCGGGGCCCGGCTGGGCTGGGCGGCGCCTCCGGGCTGGGCCGGCGGGTCGGGGGCCGGCGGCGGCTCGGCCGAGCGGGTGGCTCGTTCAGAGGGCGGGGTGGGCGGCCACCACCTCTTGGAGGGCTTCGAGTCCGTGCCGCACCAGCGGGTGGTCTCGGCCACCGCGCCGGACACAGGTGAGGACCCGTCGGTGCAGGGTGATCTCGCCGGCCACCGGCACCCGCACCGCCGCGTGCTCGGGGTTGATGCGGCTGAGCCGTGGGAAGAGCGACACACCCATGCCGTGGCAGACCATCGCGGAGATGGCGGCCCACTCCTTGACGTGGTGGGCGACCCGCGGGGTGAAGCCGGCGAGCGCGCAGAACACCATGACCCGCTGATGGTGGTCGCAGGTGCCGGGCGCGGGCAGCACCCAGTCCTCGTCGGCCACGTCCTCCAGCCGCACCTCGGACCGCTCCGCGAGCGGGTGCGTCGCCGGCACCAGCAGGTCCAGCGGCTCGTCCAGCAGCGGCTCCAGGTCGAAGCGGGCGTCGCCGGAGTGCGGGAAGTCCTCGGTCGACGGCGCCAGCACCGCGATGTCCGCGTCGGTCGACATCAGCAGGTCGAAGCTGTCGGACGACTCGCGCTCCGAGACCTCCACCTTCAGGCTCGGGTGCGTCTTGCGCAGCACCGCCGCCGCCGGGGCGACGAGTCCGATGACCGCGCTGGGGTACCCGCAGAGCCGCAGCAGCCCGGCCTCCCCATCGCGGTACGCCTCCAGCGCCGCGTCCGCCTCCTCCCAGCGTGCCAGCAGCGCCTCGCCGTGCTCGATGACCAGATGGGCGGCGCCGGTGAGGCGGATCCGGCGCCCCTGCGGCTCGATCAGCTGCACCTTCAACTCGCGGGCCAATTCCCGGAGTTGGTGGGACACGGCGGAGGGCGTGAGGTGCAGGGCGGCGGCCGCGGCGGTGACCGTGCCGTGGTGGTGCACCGCGCGGAGGACCTGAAGGCGACGCAGATCAATCATGTAATCATTCTGCATGATGAAGGCCGGAAACGTGCAATGGACGCGCACGGTCCTTCGGGTCAACACTTCAGGTATGACCTCGACAACGCGCACGAACCCGGACAGGACAACGCATCCGACCCCGACCCGAACGACGTCTCCCTCCTCCCCCGCCAGGCCGCATGAGGTCTCCAGGAACGCCACCAGCGAGGGCACCGTCGTCTGGAGCCGCTGCTCCTGCGGCCGGCTGCGGATGGTCTACACGCCGGACTCGCTCGACGAGCGCCAGTTGCTCGCCGGCGGCCGCACCCCCGGCTGCCCCGACTGCCTGTGACCGGCGCCCGTCGCGCTCAGGCGGGCGGCTTCAGGCCAGCCAGCAGCGCCGGCAGCTCGGACAGGCCGGTGATCCGGTGCGGTCCGCCCGAACGGGCGGGCCGCACACCGGCCCCGGAGCGGTCCAGCCAGACGCCGTGCAGGCCGGCCGCATGCGCCGCCGCCGCGTCCGTCTCCGGCTGGTCGCCGACGTGGGCGACCTCTTCCGGGGGCAGTCCGAGCGCCGCGCAGGCGGCGTGGAAGGCCTCGGGCGCCGGTTTGGCGAAGCCCAGCTCGTCCGAGCACAGCAGCACCTCGAAGCGCTCCCTGACGCCGAGCACCCGCAGCTTGCGGTCCTGTTGCGGCCCGTTGGAGTTGGACAACAGCCCGAACCGATAACTGCCGGCCAGGGCGTCCAGCGCCGGCAGCACGTCGGGGAAGAGCGCGTCGGCCAGCTCCCGACACGCCAGATAGCCGGCGAACCAGCGATCCGCCTCGGCGTCGCTCATCGGCCCGCCGAGAAACTCCCGGGTCCGCAGCCGCCGCATCGCGGAGAAGCTCAGCTCACCGGCGAGGAACCGGTCGTACGACGCGCGCATCACCGTGTCCCAGCGCACCAGCGCGGCCTCCGGCGACGGGTATCCGGCCAGCACGCCTTCCGCCTCGAAATGGCGCAGCGCGGCGGCGCGGTCGGAGCCGGTGTAGTCGTACAGCGTGTCGTCGATGTCCCAGACGACGGCCCGTATGCCCATGTCCGAGCCACGCCTCCCACTCGCCGATCCGCCGATCCCTCCCGGCGACGGTAGCACCGGGTGACGCGGGCGGCGCGGCCCCGTTTTCGAGGACCGACACGGAATACGCACGGAGCGTCGTCACGCGGCAAGGCGCCGCCCCCCTTTTCGGGGTGACGGCGCCGGGCAGAAATTGCTCAGCTTGACGGAATCCAGACATCACCGTTGTGCATGAAGTCGAGTTCCAGAGGCGACTCGACCATGCCATCGGCAAAGACGAACCCGTAGGCGTCGTAGGTGACGCCGGCGGCGCGATTCCACGGGCTGCGCACGGTGGCCCAGCCTTCGAGGTCGTCGAACTCCACGGTCTCAGTCGTGGAACTCTCGTCCTCGCCACCCTCGACGTTCGTGGTGACCGTCAGCGGTTCCGGGTTCCCGGCCTCGCTCCGCACCATGACGGCCGAGGCGACCTTGTAGCCCTGGTCATCCTTCTGGATGTCGTAACATTCCCAGACCGCGACCTCGCCACCTTCGACACCGAAGTACGTGGCCCCGCTGATCCAGCAGTTCTGGATGCCCAGCTCTGGTTCGTACGCCGCGTCGGCCGGTGCGGCCTGAGCCGTGCCCATCCCAAGAAGCACCAGCGAGCCTGCGGCGGCTAATGCGCCTCGTGCGACTCTTCCCCGCATGGAAATCCTCCTCCGAATTTCGTGTCGCAGAGGAGATTATCACGAGTCGGCATCCTTCAAAGCCTTGCCGACGGGAATTATTTAACTGAAAAGAATGGGCCGAACCAACTAGTTCATATTGGAATTTATCGCCCCGCCTTTTACAGTTGTCCAACCAATGTTATCGAACCGGAAACGGCGGTCGGCGGCCACGGCAGGGTGAGCGTTGGGGTGGGCTCGTAGCATACGGACGTATGCGGGTCATGACGTGGAATCTCTGGTGGCGGTTCGGGCCCTGGGAGCGGCGGCGGGAGGCGATCCTGGAGGTGCTCCGCACCGAGCGTCCCGACGTCTGCGGACTGCAGGAGGTGTGGGAGCGCCCGGGCGAGAACCTCGCGGAGTGGCTCGCGGCGGAGCTGGGCCTGCACTGGGCCTGGGCGCCGGGCGAGGTGCTGCCGCACTGGCGCGAGAAGATCGGCGACGACCCGTTCGGGGTCGGCAACGCGGTGCTCAGCCGCTGGCCGATCGCCGAGACCGCGGTGCTGCGGCTGCCGACCGCGAACGGTCCCGCGGAGGTGCGCACCGCGCTGTACGCGCTGCTGGAGGGCGACCCGGAGCGGGTGCCGTTCTTCACCACGCATCTGACCTCGGCGCCCGGCGGGTCCGGGGTGCGCTGCACGCAGGTCCGCGCGCTGGCCGAGTTCGTGGCGCAGCAGCGCGGCGACCTGCCGTTCCCGCCCGTCGTCACGGGCGATTTCAACGCCGAACCGGACTCCGACGAGATGCGGCTGTTCGGCGGTTCGGCGACCGCCCCCGTGGTGCCGGGGCAGGTGCTGGTGGACGCCTGGCGCTATGCCGAGCCCGGGCAGCCGTGGGCGACCTGGGACGGGCGGAACCCGTACGTCGCGGACGTCGGCTCGTACAGCGCCCGCATCGACTACGTGCACGTCGGGCTGCCGGGCCGGCCCGGTCTCGGGCAGGTCCGCTCGGTGCGCCGGACCGGGGACGGTCCGGTGGCGGGTGTGTGGCCCTCGGACCACGCGGCGGTGCTGGTCGAGCTCAAGCCGCTGACCGGAGTCTGAGGGGAGGCCCGGCGTCGCCTCGCCCCTGCTCGGATCGCGCTCAGCAGTCGAAGTGTTCGGTGAAGAGCTGGCCGCGGGGGATGCCTCTGGACCGCAGGGTTCCCGCGGTGGACTCGACGAAGGCCGGGCTGCCGCAGATGAAGTAGCGGGCGCGGGGGTCGAGGCGGAGCCGGTCGGTGTAGCGGGAGCCGAGGCGGCGGCGCAGTTCGTCGCCGAAGACGGCCTCCGCCGGGGCCGAGACGATATGCGTCAGCGACATGTGCGGCCCGGCGTGCCGGTGGACCAGGTCGACGAACGGGGTGACGCCGATGCCGCCGGCGACCAGCACCGCGGGACGCCGTTCGTCGCGGGCCTGGCGGGTGAACGTGCCGTAGGGCCCGTCGAGGCGGAGCACCGCGCCCGGTGCCAACGAGCGCAGCCTGGCGGTGAAGCGGCCCGCCTGTTTGACGGCGAAGGTCAGCGTGCCGTCGTCGTCGTGCCGCACCACGCTGAACGGGTGCGCCCGGGACAGCGGGTGCAGGCGCAGGTAGCAGAACTGGCCGGGCCGTGGCCGGACTCCGCGGCCGAGCGGGGCGAGCGTGTACTGGGTGACGGTGGGCGACAGCCGGACCGCCACGACCAGGCGGTAGCGGCGCGACCACACGGGCACGGCGCACCGCCAGAGCACCAGCAGGGCGAGGCAGCCGGCCAGGGTCAGCCAGTAGGCGCGCAGCCACGGCAGGTCGAGCAGGAACGAGCCGATGCCGTAGGCATGCAGGAAGACCAGGCCGGTCAGCGGGTACGAGAGGTAGTGCACCCGGCGCCAGGTGCGGTGCCGGAACGCGCCGCGCAGCAGGGTGCTGGTGAGCCACAGTGCGAGGAAGAGCAGCAGGGCGAGCCGGCCGATGGTGGTGTACGTGGACTCGACCCAGGTGACGTCGATGAGCACCAGATAGGACAGGTCACGGTGGGCGGCGATCATCTCCAGCAGCGGGTGCAGCAGCACCAGGAAGGCCCCGCATCCGCCCAGCCAGCGGTGCAGCGCGACGACCGCCAGCCGGTCCCGGCAGAGCCGTTCGGAGATCTGCCTGGCGCCCAGCAGCACCTGCCACCACAGCGCGAGCGCGCCCGCCAGCCCCACCACGTTGGCGGTCTCCCCCACGCTGTCCATCCGCCCCAGCAGGGGGGTGAACGGCAGCGCGGACAGGGTCATCAGCACGAACAGACGGGTCATGCGGGTGGCTCCATCGGCAGGTCGGGAGAGCTGCGCACCGCCCCGTCGCGGTCCACGGTGAGCCAGCCGGCGGCCGGGTCCCGGCCGGCCAGCCAGCCGGGGCCCTCGGCGGTGCCGAGGATCGTGAGGCAGGTGGCGTAGACCTCGGCGGCCGCGAGGTCCCGGGTCAGCACGGTGGCCTGGAGGCAGTCGGAGTCGGCGGGCGCGCCGGTGCGGGGGTCGATGATGTGGTGCTGCCGGGTGCCGGCGGCGTCCTGCCAGCTGCGGCGCACGACGCTGCTGGTCGCCACCGCGGCGGAGCCGGCTAACGCCAGGGTGCCGACGGGTTCGGGCGCCAGTGGGTGTTCGACGCCGACGCGCCACGGCGGATCGGCCGCGCCGCACCGGGCCACCAGGTCGCCGCCGGCGTCGATGAGGTAGCGCGGCGCGAGCACGGCGTCGGCGGCGGCCTGGACGCTCCAGCCCTTGACGAAGCCGCCGAGGTCGACGGCGACCCCGGGCGGCAGCAGGATCGTGCCCGCGTCGTGGTCGAGGTGCACCCGGGGCGGCTTGGCCTCAGGGTGCGGCGGGGCCGGACCGGCGGGCGGACCGGCCGCGGGGGGCGCCGGCCTGTCGGCCCGGGCGAGCACGTCGAAGTCGACCGCGTAGCCCAGCCGGACCAGCTCCGCGCCGAGGAACGGGCTGAACAGACCGCCCGTGCGCGCCTGGTAGCCGCACGCCTCGGCCAGGACCCGGAGGAACAGCTCGGAGACGGCGACCCCCGCCGCGCCGTCGCCCGCGTTGGCCCGCGAGGTGTCGCTTTCGGGAAGGAACCTGCTGAAGACCCGCTCCACATCGCGGAGCCAGCCGAGCACGGCGGCGCCCTCCCCGGGTGGCAGGACCAGCAGCAGGTCCGTGCCCATGACCCGCTCGCGGATCGCCCGCACGGTCAGGAGCCCCGGGTGTAGGTGGTGACGTCGTCCGGGTCGAGGGGCTCGCCTGGGGCGAAGCTGGCGCGGACGTCCGCCACCATCTCCGGCTCGTCCCCCGCCTCCTGGGGCAGGTAGGAGACGGTGGCCTCGGAGGCGCTGGCGGCGGTGCCCACCTCGATGGTGCCGGTGAACAGCACGCGCTTCTCCCACAGCACGTTGCCCTCGACCCGGTAGGTGTACCGGCCGGGCTTCACCGGGTTGCCGTTGCTGTCGGTGCCGTCCCAGTAGAGGGTGTGTCGGCCGCTGTCCTGCGCCGGGCGGCTGGCGGACTCGATCTCGTCCTCGGACGCCGCCTCCCAGCCGGAGGTCTCCCGCCACAGCGGGAGTGACTCGGGGCGCCGGTCGTAGCCGCCGTTCGCGGTGAAGCTGGTCGCGAAGAGGGTGCGGACATAGGCGCCGGTCTCGTCCTCGATCCAGACCGCGATCTGATTGCTGGCGTGCGTGTCCAGCCGGTTGAGCTGGTAGGACACGCTGACCAGCCCCAGGCTCTCGGCCGTCGGCGCCAGGGTCGCGGTCGTGATCGGGACGCGCCGCTCCTCCGCCACCACGGCGGGTGGGTCGGGCAGCTGGTGGAGATAGGTGCCGATGGCGGTCGCCGCGACCCCGCTGAGGACGACGACCGGGACGATCAGCCGACTGGCGCGGTCCGGCATGTTTCCCCTCCCTCGACACGCTCTCGACCATTCGTTATCTTATAAGTATAAGAAGACGAATACAAGCTCCGCCCAAGCATTCGTAAGCATTCGTAAACGGGGTCGTTCACCGTGCGGGAGGCGGCGATACTAGGGCCTGCACGCGTCTGAGCCTCGTGGCGGGAGGGTTCTCCGTGAGTTCACAGGGCGGCAGCGAAGCCCCGGACCGGGAAGCACTGTGAGCGAACTTTCCATCGATGACCGCATCGGCCACCACATCAAGCGCGTGGAGCAGCACCTGATCGCGGCCAAGCATTCGGCCGTGCAGGCGTTCGGCCTCAACGTTCCCCAATACACGGTGCTGTTGGTGTTGTCCACGGAGCCCGGGCTGACCGGTGCCGGTCTGGCGCGGCGCTGTCTGGTGACGCCGCAGACCATGTCCGCCGTGCTCGGCACGATGGAGCGCGAGGGCCTCATCGAGCGCCTGCCCCACCCGACCCATCACCACGTCCTGGAGACCCAGCTCACCCCGCTGGGCTGGGGTCGGCTGCGCAAGGCGGACGAGGCGGCGGTCGCCGTGGAGCGGCGGCTGGGCGAGTTGTTCACCCAGGAGGAACGCGCGTCCTTCCTGGAGTACCTCGGCCGCTGCTCCACGGCGCTGGAGAACTGAGCTGGCGACGGACGGCTCTTTCGTCCGTCGGGCGCCTCAGTAGAGGGCGAGCGCCCTGACCTGGCCGCCGAACCCGCCGCGGTGCTTGGGCGCCCCGACGATCAACAGCGCCCCCTTCTCGGGGACCGTGTCGAGCGCGGCCAGGTTCTCGATCCCGTACTTGCCCACGGGCAGCAGGGTCTGGTGCGTCAGCGGGACGGCGGCCACGCCCCCGTCGAGGCTGCTGGTGTCCACCCCCGCGCCGACCACGTTCCGCTCCGTGACGAGGAACACCGCCGCCTCGGGGCTGATCCCCGGGAACCGGAAGACCCCGTCGGCGCCCTCGTTGAGGTGGGCGCCCGGTGTGCGCACCCGGGTCCACCAGCCGGCGTCCACCGCCACGAACGCCCGGTCGGGCAGGCGCCCGTTCCGGCTCTCCCAGCGCTGGATGTCCCGGACGGTCAGCAGCGTCTCCGGGTCCTGGGCGGCGCGGTCGGCGATCCGGATGACCGCGAGCGGGACCACCAGCAGTTCGGCCGACAGCTGTTCCAGCGTCGGCGCCCCCGCGCCGAAGTGCCCCGGCACGTCGATGTGGGTGCCGGCGTGCTCGTTGATGGTGAGCTGATTCGCGTTGAAGCCGTCGATGTCCAGCTCGCGGACCTGCTCGAACACGGGCTGGTCCACGAGCGGGTAGAAGACCGGGAAGTCCTCACCGAGTTCGTGCGTCAGGTCGGCGACCCGGTGCCCGCCGCGACCCAGAGACGACGCCACGGCGTCGGCGTTGGCCACGCCGCTCATGGCGGCGCCGGCGGCGATGGTCGCCGTGCCGGCGGCGGACAGCCGGAACAGCGCCCGCCGGCCGACCCGCCGCGACGCGGAGCGCGCGGCGACGGGTTCCGCCTCCTCGGGGTCGGGGTGCGGGTGGCCGTGCGGGTCGGGGTGGCGCGGGGCGACCTCCGCGGGCACGTCCGCGGTCTCCGGCTGGCCGATCATGCCGCCGTGGACGACGTGCTGGTACGCGGACATCGGGACGTGGCGCATCAGGGCTGGACTGCACATGGGACTTCCTCAGGTCAGGGCGGCCGGCTCGGCGGCCGGCGCGGGAACGGTCTGGGACAGCAGGCGCCACACGACGGCGGCTCCGGCGACGGAGAGCCCGGCCACCGTCCACAGGACGACGGCGAGCGCTCCGGTGTACTCGGTGGCGAGCCCTTCGGCGGGCTCGCCGCGCAGCAGGGCGGCGGACGCGTCGCCGAGCCTGGAGTTCAGCAGGGTGGCCAGCGCGGCGCCCACGGCGGCGATGCCGACCGCCTCGCCGGTCAGCCGCACGGTGTTGAACAGGCCGGCGGCCATGCCGCTGCGCCCGGGCTCCACCACGGACACCGCGGTGCCGTCCAGGACGGCCAGCGAGAGGCCGAACCCGGCGCCCACCAGGGCGACGGCGCCGGGGTGGAAGCCCGTCGCGAGCCAACCGGCGCCGAGCGCCTGGGCGACGAGCGAGAGGACCAGGATGGTGCGGGCCGTCAGCCGCCTGGCCAGCAGGCCCGCGAACATGGGCACCACGAGTGCGGGGGCGGTCATCATCGCCAGCGACAGGCCGATCTCGCCGGAGTCGGCGCCCTCCACCGACTCCAGGTACGGCGGGAGCACCACGAGCAGGGCGACGAAGCCGAAGGCCAGCACGGTGGGGACGACGCAGACCGCCAGGAACCTGGGCAGCGCCAGCAGCGACACGTCGAACAGCGGCTCCGGCCGGCGGCGTTCGAGCACACCGAACACCACCAGCAGCGCCGCCCCGGCGGCCGCGGCACCGAGCACCACCGGGTCCGTCCAGCCCCGTTGCTGGGCCTCGACCAGGGTGAAGATGAGCGCGGACAGACCGCAGGTGAACGTCAGCCCGCCGCCCCAGTCGATCTCGCTGGCCGGCCCCCGCGACTCCCGCAGGATCAGCGGGCTCACCAGCAGCACGACCGTGGCGACCACGGCGATGGTGGCGAACAGCGTCCGCCAGTCGCCCAGGGCGATCAGCGCCCCGCCGATCAAGGGCCCGGCGGCGAGCCCGAGCCCGAACGAGGTGCCCAGCATGGCGAACGCGCGGTCGCGCCGCGTTCCGCTGAAGGTGTGGGCCAGGATGGCGCTGCCGGCGGTCACCACGCTCGCCGCGCCGGCGCCGGCGAGCGCCCTGGCGAGGTCGACGACCAGCACCGAGGGGCCGGCCGCGGCGACGAAGCCCGCGACCGCGAAGGTCCCGAGCCCGCCGAGGAACATCCGGCGCCGGCCGACCCGGTCGGCCAGGGAGCCGGTGACGGCCATGAAGGCCGCGAACGTCAGCATGTAGGCGTTGGCCACCCACTGGGTGGCGGCGACGCCGCTGTCGAACTCGGAGCCGACGTTCGGCGCCGCCAGGGCGCCGCCGGTCAGCGAGATCGGCAGCAGCGAGGCCGCGAGGCACACCACCACCGCCACCGGCCACGGCTCGCGCGGCGGGTCGTGCGCCGGCTCGGTCGCCGGCTTGCGGCGCGAGACGGCATCGGTCAGAACCATGGAAAGAACCTCGGCAATTCTCTGGAAGAGGTCGGCTGGAGGAGATCGGCTGGAGGAGCCGGCTGGGAACTCGGCTGAGCTCGGGAGCTCAGCCGGCGACGCCGGCCGCCTGGTACCGCGCCACGCCGTCGTGTTCGCGGACCGGTCGCGAGTGCCGCGTCCGGCCCCAGCGGACGAGGGCGGAGCCGATCGCCATGCCGCCGCCGAAGGCGGCCAGCAGCACCGTGTCTCCCTCGGCCAGTTCGCGGCGCCGGTGCACCACGTCCAAGGCGATGGGCACCGAGGCGGCACCGGTGTTGCCGTGCCGTTCGACGGTGAGCTGGAGCGCGGCGTTGACCAGCTTCAGCTCGGGCCACACCTCGCGCAGCATCACGCCGTTGGCCTGATGGGGGACGAAATGCCGCACCTCCTCCGCGTCGACCCCGGCGCGCTGCAGCAGGTCGTGCACCGCCTGGGGCAGGTTGTCCTGCACGAAGCTGCGCACGCCCCGGCCGTCCATCTGGAAGAAGTGCGAACCCTCGCGCACGGTGTGCGCGGTGGCGGGCATCCGACTGCCGCCGGCGGGGACTCCGATGAGGCGGTGCTGGTCGCCCCGGCTGACCAGGCTGGTGGTGAGGATGCCGCTGTCGTCGCCGTCCTCCGGGGTCGTCCTGCCGAGCACCACGGCGCCGGCGCCGTCCCCGAAGAGCACGGCCGTCCTGCGGTCCGAGTAGTCCAGGATGCGGGAGTAGATGTCCGCGCCGATGACCAGACCGTACCGGCGTTCGGCCGCGGGTTCCGTCCGGAGCAGCCGCTCCACCAGGGACAGCGCGTAGACGAACCCGCTGCACACCGCGTTGACGTCGAACACGGCCGCGTTGGCGGCGCCGATCAGGTGCTGCACGAAGCTTGCGGTGGGCGGCTGCGGCTGGTCGGGCGTCGAGGTCGCCAGCACGATGTACGCCACCTCCTCGGCGCGCACCCCCGCCTGGCGCAGCGCCCGTTCGGCGGCGACCGCGGCCAGGTCCGAGGTGGCCTGGTGGTCCTCCGCCCTGCGCCGCTCGCGGATGCCGGTCTTCCGGGTGATCCACTCCTCCGTCACGCCGACGCCGCGGGCGATCTCGTCGTTGGTGACGACCACGCTGGGCAGCAGCGATCCGGTGCCCAGGATTCCTATCGGGTTCACACCGTCTCCAGTTCTGCGAGTTCCGACTCGTCGTCACCGGCCGGCAGACGTCGCCAACCGGCCCGTTCGGCGTGGGCGTTGAGCGCCGGGTCGGTGCCCACCACCACGGGGTGACCCACCGCCCTGAGCAGGTCCAGGTCGCTGATGTGATCGCCGTACGCGGTGCTCGCGGCGAGATCCGCGCCGCGCACGGCGGCGCTGGCGTGCACCGCCCGGCCCTTCGTGGCGCCGATCATCGGCACCAGCACCTCGCCGGTGAGGCGGCCCCGCCGGATCACCGGGCGGGTGCCGATGGCCCAGTCGGCGCCCGTGACCTCGGCGATCGGGTCCAGGCAGGCGAAGAAGGAGCCGGAGATCAGGACGACGGGTTCGCCGGCCGCCCGGTGGTCGGCGAGCGCGCGCCGCACCGCCGGCACGAACAGCCCGCGCTCCGCCTCGTGGGCGAACCACTCCCGGCCCACGGCGGCGAGCCGCTGGGCGTCCTCCCCCGCGTAGTAGCGGTAGTAGCGGCGGTTGATCTCCTGGCGCGGCAGCCCCCGGTCCGCCCCGCGGCGCATCTCGCCGACCAACCGGTCGTAGGTGCCCGCCGGCTCGCCCTGTCGTGCCAGGTAGAAGTCGAGGAAGCGGAACATGCTCTTGACCCGGATGAGGGTCTCGTCCACATCCGAGAACGTCATCGAGGTAGTCATGGATGCGCCGCCCGTCAGCCGGCCGCGATGCGGGTGAGAGTGAGGTCCACGGTGCACAGCCGTTGGTCCCGTTGCCGCGCCTCGACCCGGACCGGCACCTGCTCCAGGGCGGCGGGCGCACCCCGCTCCTCCTCGGGTGCCTGGAGCTCCAGCACGCCGCCCTGTGTGTAGTAGACGCCGGCGTCGTCGGGCTCGAAGTGCACCTGCTCGCCGGTGCGCGCGACGAGCACCGTCTCGTCCTCCAACTCGCCGAAGCGGTGGAAGTCCACGCTGACGTCGGTGGGGAACACCTTCGCGGTGGACATGCCGCGCACCTCGAGGGCGGTGAAGAGCGCGAGTTGCCGCGCGCCCTCGCCGATCACCATGCCGGGCAGATGGTCCTGCGGGTGGTCGAACATGCTCGGGTGCCCCACCGGGATGCGCAGGCCGGCCCGGCTGGTGGTGCCCGAGGTGATCGCGTTGGTCAGCACGACGTTCTCCGCGGCCCCACGGCCCACCAGGTACGGGGCCACCGGGGTGCCGGGGACGGTCTCCGGGTGGGTGGCGGACGACGGCAACGCGACGCCGTCGCGGTTGTTCAGACGAAGCGTCAGGTAGTCGGTCGGCGATTTGAACCGCAGGCCCATCTCGGCGGTGCCGAGCACGCCGCCGTCGGCGTACAGCTCGATGGCGTAGTCGAGGCCGGTCACCCGGCCGTCCCGCACCTTGCGGTTGATCACCCGAACGCGCATCGCCAGCGCGAAGGGCGAGGAACCCACCACGAGCCGCCGCGGGTTGACCAGGTGCAGGCGCAGGTGCGTGAGGATGAACTTGTGGTCCTCGGGGACGCCGTGGAACCGGTGCGCGCCGGCCAGGTTGGCCTGCCGGCAGGCCTCCAGGAGCAGCAGCGGGTCGTAATAGCTGGGGCGTAGCAGATGGTCGCCGTAGTAGGCGTGGGAGCGCGGCAGTTGAGCGGCGGCGGCGTAGCTCTCCGCGTCGATCGGCCGCAGATCGGTCAGGAACACCTCGCCCAGCGCGTCCCGGTGCACCAGGAGGCGGTCCACCGTACGGCTGTAGTCGAGCTCCAGACCGTCCGGTAGGGCGGTCGAGGGAGCGGGTGGGCGGGCGGACGATCTGGTGGTGGTGGTGCTCATGTGACAGGCCCTTCGTGAGGTGAGTTCAGTCCTTTGCTTCTCTTGCTCGCCGACGCCGTCAGGCCGGCAGATGCGGGCAGGTACGCGGGACGGCGACGGGAACGGGGTGGCCGGTTCGGCGATGAAGCGGGCCACGACCGTCACGGGGCATCGCGAGACGGGGAACGCCACGTAGCGGCTGGGAACCGCGGTCGGCGGGCTTCGCAGGCATGGAAGGCTCGAAGGCCGCCGTCGACCGCGACTTTCTACGGGACTGGCCGGACCAGTGGGGCCGGTGGGACCGTGCGGGTCCTGGTGGTTCGGTCCGGCCGTGCGACGGGCAGGGTCAGGCCCGCGAGGTGGCTGGCGCCGACGGCACCCCTCCTCGCTTCGGTCCTCGCTGGGGCTCGAAAGCCATCAAGGACGGCCGTGCTGCGACGCGGTCGGTCATCGAAGACATCCCCCGAAGTCAGGCTCTGGTCTAAGCCATCGATCTCGCATATGCTTCCGTAGGACCATAAGAGATCTGATACACGTCGTCAATCAGATGGGAGTCAAGGGTATGCAAAGTGCTGAGGCAGCGGCGCAGATCGGCGCCGCCGGGCACGCGTACGACGTCCTCATCGTCGGCGCCGGGCCGGTCGGGATGATGACGGGCTGCGAACTGCTGCGCCGTGGCGTCCGGGTGCGGATCATCGACCGGGCCCCGGAGCCGTCGCCGTTCCCCAAGGCGCTGTTGATGTGGCCGCGCAGCCTCGACCTCATCGAGGACCTGGGGGCGCTGGACGAGCTGCGCGAGGCCGGGCTGGCGATCAACGCCTTCAGCTACTACTCGGACCGCGAGCACCTGGCCACCTTCGACTTCCCACGGCCGCTGGTCCCGGTGTGCCTGCCGCAGAACGAGACCGAGCGCATCCTGCGCGGCTGCCTGGAGCGCCTGGGCGGCACGGTGGAACGCGGCGTCCGGCTGCTCAACTTCGACCGTCTGGACTTCTCCGGGCGGCTCGACGCGGTGGACGGCGTGACCGCGATACTCGAACACGCCGACGGCCGGATCGAGCGGACCAGGGCCCCGTTCGTCATCGGCGCCGACGGCGCCGGCAGCACCGTGCGCTGCCTGCTGGGCACCGGCTTCGGGGGGAGCACCTACGAGGCGGCCTTCGCCCTGGTCGACGCCCATGTCGAGGGCTCATCGCTGCCGGAGGACCGGGCGCAGTACTACCAGTCCCCCGCCGGCGCGTTGGTGGTGGTGGCGTTGCCGGACGGCGTCTTCCGCTTCTTCAGCAGCCTCACCCCCGGCGAGCCGGTGAGCGTCGAGAGCATGCAGCGGATCGTGGACGAGCGGGGGCCGAAGGGCGTCCGGATCACCGATCCGGTCTGGGAGAGCGTCTTCCGGGTGCACGCCCGGCACGCCAACGACTTCCAACTCGGCCGGGTGTTCATCGCCGGCGACGCCGCGCATATCCACAGCCCCGCCGGCGGGCAGGGGCTCAACACCGGGATCCAGGACGCGCACAACCTGGCCTGGAAGCTGGCCGCGGTGATCCACGAGGAGGCCCCGCCCGAGCTGCTGCTCAGCTACGGGCCCGAACGCGCGGCGGTGGCCCGCCAGGTGGTGCGGGACACCGATATCCAGACCCGCGCCTGGATGGTGAAGGGACGCGCCGAGGTCGCGGTCAGGGACGCCGCCTTCCGGCTCGCGGACCGGACCGGCGCGATGTCCCGCTTCTACGCGCCCGTCATGGCCGGCCGCCGGATCGCCTACCCGCCCGTCCGCGACACCCAGCGGCCCGGCGGTCGCACGGCCTGCCGGCTGCGGAACCGGCTGCCCGGCGGGCTGCGGGTCGGGGCGGTCTTCCCCCGGGAGCTGGCCGTTCCGCTCGGCATCGCCGGACCCGACGCCGACCCGATGGGCTGGAGCCTCGTCGCGGTCGGCACGGGCAGCGGCGCGGGGTGGCGCCCCCGGCTCGGCTCGGTGGCCGCGGAGTGGAGCCAACTGACCCTCCTTGACCTGCCGGTCGGCGCGGCGCGCCCGGTGACCGGCTGCGGGCAGCAGGGGTACTACCTGGTTCGCCCCGACGGCCACATCGCCGCGCACGGTCACGCCGGCGACGTCGCCAGGCTGCGCGTCGAGATGACCGCCGTGCTCGGCGAGCCGGCCCCGCCCGACCGGATGCGCCCCGGCCGCGCCGCCCGGCCGCCCGTCGCGGAAGCGCTGACGGCCTGAGCCCGCATATGTCTTCCGGCGGCCCGACACGGCCACCCAGGCCCTGTCCGACCGCGTCGGCCGACCGCCGGGCGCGGTCCGTGCCCACCCATGGCATGCCCGACGAGACGTCTGCGCGCCGCCCGACGCATCACCCAACGCGCCGGGCGCGCCCGACCGAACCGACCCGAGGTGGCTCCCGGCCGCCCACCGACACACGGTGCGCCACCCACCCTCCAGACCCTGTGCACCGGAAGCCCCTGCCTCATTCGACCCGCTCCGTCACCAACAGCGGGGGTTCCGCGTGCCCGCCGGCATGCAACCGATCCACCACGACCACCTGAAAGGACTCGGAGTGCTCGGCGATGGCGGGATCCAGAGCCAGATGCCCGCTCAGCACCTGGTATCTGATCCACTCCCGGGTGTACTGGTCGTCGGGGACCCCGTCGGCCAGGCAGACCCGCAGTTCCAGATGCTCGTCCTCGCCGCCCGACGGGATCACCACCACCTGGGCCGCGGTCACGTCGCGGTTCTCCAGGGCGAGATCCACCAACTCCCTGGCGCAGATGGGCCGTCCCTGGAAGACGACGGAGGGCTCGCTCGGACCCAGCACGCGGATCACCTGCCCGGCCCGGCCGCAGGCGCAGTCGGCCGGCGCGCCCCGGTCGCCGATCAGGTACCGGATCAGCGGGGGCGCCCGGTGCACCCCGGTGGTCGTGACGAGGATGCGGTCCCCGTCGATCTCGGCGTACTGGTGGGGCAGCAGGTGGAAGACACCTTCGGCGCAGCCGGGTCCGCTGTGGCCGACCATCCACGCCTCGGGGGAGCCGTACAGCTGCCAGACCTGCACGCCGGGCAGCCGGCAGGCGATCTCCCGCTCCTGTGTGGCGTCGTGGAACGCGCCGCCGATCAACAACTTCCGCAACCAGCGCGGCGGAGGGTCGGAGGCGCCGTACCGGCGCAGCAGCCGGCGGACGATGCCGGGCGGGGCGGCCACCGCGTTGACCCCGTATTCCTCACAGAAGGTCAGCCAGCGATCGAACTGGGCGTCCTGGAGGTCGCCGACGGGCAGCGCGGAGGCACCGCAGCGGGCGGCCAGCCGGTTGTAGAACGCGTGCGTCGGCCACGACCGGCCGGCGGGGAAGAAGTTGGCCAGCACGTCCCCGGGTGCCAGGGCGTGCCAGACGTCTCTGACCTCCTCCACGAACATGTCCTCTGGCAATAAACTGATGCTCGGCCTCGCCAGAGTGCCGCCCCCGGCGTATATGACGGAACCGTCGTCCGGACGTCTCCCCCGGAGCAACTCGTTAGTAGCAACGGACAGCTCACCAGGAGTCAAGACCGGCAGCTCCTTCAGCTTCAACGGGCGCCGCGAGTCGTCGAAGATGCTCAGATATTTCCGGTACAGCGAGGGGATGTGCCGCACCTTGCGCAGTATCCGCCGTAGCGTCCCGTTCGACAGCTCCGCCTTGACATCGTGAAGTGGTTGCTTCGTGAATGACATTACGTGTGAGACCTCCACCACAGGCGAGTGTGCGTATCGGCCAGGGACTGGTTGTTGTGCTGTGCCCCCCAGCTACCAGGGAAACATACCGTCCGGAAGGCTTCCTTGGGGTTTCCACAAGTCGTCCATGGATGACTAACGGACGACGTCGCCCCTCGTCGAGAGGAGGTGACGTTGGGTCAGCGAAGTGGAATATCGAACTCTCTTTCCGAGGTATATTGCTGCCCCCCGGCCCTCTTGATATCGGTCATATGCTGACAGAAGATCATGGCGTGATGCCATCGAAGGAACGGGCCCGAGGCCTAGTATTACCCCCGGTTACTTTCCCGTTAATATTCTCCCGCCGGGTTGCGCGACGAGGCGTTTCCCTCCTCGCCCGGTGCTCGTCGTGCGCGATGCACCCGCTCGAAAGGCACCGAGGTGATCGAAGAACTCCCCAGTAACGAATCCCCCGACCGGAGCCGGAAGCCCGCCCTTCGGCAGGATCGGGCCATCCGCACCAGGGAACAGATACTCGGGGCCGCGGGAGAACTGTTCGCCGAACGCGGCTACCGCGCGACGTCGGTCATCGAGGTGGCGCGGCGCGCCCACCTGACCAAGGGGGCGGTGTACTTCCACTTCCCCTCCAAGGAACGGCTCGCCGTGGCCCTGGCCGAGGAGCAACACGCCCGCTGGTCGTCCATGGTCGAGGCGGCGCAGACGCGGGGCCTGGGCCCAATGGAGACCGTCGAGGCGATGCTGGAGGAGGCGTGCGTGGCCTTCCAGAGCGACCAGATGACCCAGGCGGTGTGCCGACTACAGCTCGAACGCCCCCGCCTCGACTGGCTGCCCACCCCCTACACGCACTGGACCCAGCTGCTGACCTCCCTGTTGACCATGGCCAGCTCCGCCGGTGAGCTCCGTCCCGGGGTGCCGCCGGAGGCGGCCGCCCGCTGTCTCGTCGCCGCGTTCTTCGGCACCCAGCGCGTCTCGGACGCCCTGACCGGCCGCGCGGACCTCTCCCACCGGTGGCGGGAGACCCACGACCTGCTGTTCCCCGCCCTGCGCGGATGAGCCAGCGCCTCGGTGGCCGGGGGTAGAGCCGCGTCAGTCCGCGTGCGCGGGCGTCCCGCCGTCCAGCACCTCCAGGCACCGGTCCAGGTACCCGAGGAAACGCCCGGCCTCGCCCGGTGTGAAGGCGTCGGTCAACTTCCGTTCAACACGCGTCACTTCCGCATCGGCACGACCGAGCAGTTCGCGTCCGGAAACGGTCAGGTGACTCTCCAGCACATGCTGGTGCAGGGGATGCGGAGTGCGCTCCACGAGCCCACGGTCCCCGAGGGTGCCCAGCACCGACGACATCGTCTGCGGGGTGACCATGCACCGGCGGGCGAGCGCGGCGCCGGACAGTCCCGGCTCCCGGGACAGCGCCAGCAGCACGTGGTACTGCGCCACGTTGATCTTGAAGAGGCGCAGAGCGGAGTGCTTGGCCGAGACCAACTCCTGCTCGACCCGCTTGATGCGATGGCCTATACGCTCGTGAACGGGGAGGGGCATATCAACCACGGTAAACAGACAGTTACCCACGGGACAAGGCCGCATACCGGACGCCGAGGACCCATCGCCGTGAGTGGGGGGTAGCAGGGGCGACACACAGCGTATCAACTCACAGCTCGATGACCAGGTCGGGGCGGGCGACCTCCAGCGGCCCCGCGAAATGCTCGCCGGCCGCCCGGAGCGCCGCCTCCGGCGGGGTGTCCGGCCAGAGGTGATGCAGGACCAGCCGCCGCGCCTTGGCCCGGGTGGCCTGCCGGGCCGCGTCCCGGGCGCTGGTCAGGAAGGCGGCGTCCTCCTCCGGCACCCGCTCCGGGTAGGTGGCCTCGGCCAGCAGCACCCCGGCGTCGCGGCCGAGTTCGACGACCCGCTCGCTCGGCCCCGTGTCCCCCGTGTAGGCGAGCACAGCTCCGCCGGCGGACAGCCGGTAGCCGGCGTTGGGCACATGGTGCGGCAGGTCGGCCGTCGCGACGGCGAACGGCCCGACGCGGAAGGCCGCGCCCGGGGTGAACTCCCGCAGCCGGTACGCCGGCTCCAGCATGCCGGGCCGGTCGAGGGCGAGCACCGCGGCGAGCGCGCCGCGCGGCGCGTACACCGGGAGCGGCGGTGCCGGTCGCTCGGCCAACGCCCGGGCGCGGAGCAGCGGGTTGAGGTCGGCGCAGTGGTCGGGGTGCCCGTGGGTGACCAGCACGGCGTCGAGCGCGCTGGCCGGCAGGAGGCGGAGCAGCCGGGGCAGCGTCGCGTACCCGACGTCCAGCAGCAGCCGGCAGCCGTCCCGTTCGACCAGGTACCCGCTGCACGCCTGACCGGCCTCGGGCCAGGCGCCGCAGGCGCCGAGCACAGTGATCCGCACCGGTCTCAGAGCACCGGCGCGGTGGGCCCGTCAGGACGCGCCCTGCGGCCCTCGAGCACCGGGCCGACGAGCTCCGCCACCGACGCGTCGGGCAGCCGGCGGAAGCCGTCCTCAGTGACCAGGGTGACCATCGGGTACACGCGGCGGGTGAGGTCGGGACCGCCGGTCGCGGTGTCCTCCTCGGCGGCGTCGTAGAGCGCCTGCAGCACCGCGGTGACGATCTCCCGCTCGTCCATGTCGGGGCGGTGCAGCTTCTTCAACGCGCCCCTGGCGAAGATCGAGCCCGAACCCGAGCCGGCGACGTCCCGCTCCTCGTGGTAGCCGCCGGTGACGTCGTAGGAGAAGATCCGACCGCGGCCGGCGGCCAGGTCGTAGCCGGCGAACAGCGGAACGACCGCGAGACCCTGCATCGCCATCCCGAGGTTCTCGCGGATCATCGCGCTCAGCCGGTTGGCCTTGCCGACCAGGGACAGCGGGGTGCCCTCGACCTTCTCGTAGTGCTCCAGCTCCAGTTGGAAGAGCCGGGTCATCTCCACGGCGGGTCCCAGGCTGCCGGCTATGGCGACCACCGAGAACTCGTCCGCGGGAAAGACCTTCTCGGCCTCGCGGTGGGCGATCATGCCGCCCGCCGTCACCCGCCGGTCGCCGGCCATCAGCACCCCGTCGGCGTACCGGGCGGCGATGATCGTCGTCCCGTGCGGGATCGCGTCGATGTCGGGGACGGCCGCCGACGGGCGGCGCGAGGGCAGCAGATCGGGGGCCTGTTCGGCCAGGAAGTCCAGGAACGAGGACGAGCCGGGGGCGAGGAACGCCGGCGGCAACTCCCCCCAACCGGAGACGTCGACGGACACGGCTCTCCCCTTCCTCCCGCGTGGACGGCGGTTCGCGCCCATCGTAGGCGCAGCACCCCGCCGTGCGGGAGCGGCCACCGCCGCCGGGAGGCCGGGTCAGAGGCCGACCGGCACCTCGGGCAGGTGCTCCCAGACCTGGCGCAACGAGGTGTACGAGCGGTCGGGCAACCGCCCGAGCAGCGCGCCAACCTCGGGGCGGGCGTCGGCGACCGCGGCGAACATCGCCGCCCGGTCCACCGCGCCGTGTTGGAAGAGCGGGCCGAGATGTTCCGCGATCTCCACCCGGGTGACGTCAGTCGTCATCGCTCGTACCTTCGATCGAGGGCGCGCGGCGCGCGCCGGCCGGCCCGGCAGCCCCATCAAGCCAGCCCTCGGCGTCGCCCTCGTGACGGGCGGGTGGCCGGTCCTGGACAGCCCGGTGACCGCCCGCCGCCGCGGGCGTGACGCAGCGGACACCGCGATGCCCAGGGCCCTGCGGAGGCACCCGGCGGGCCGGTCAAAGGATGCGCGGCGGGCGCGAGCCATGCAGTACGTTCCCTGCATGGCACACCCCGTGAAGACCGTCCGCCCGCAGTCATCGACGCAGCGTCTGAAGATGCGCCGCCAGCTGGCGGCCGCGGCGATGGAACTGTTCGCGACGCGGGGGTACGCGGCCACCACGGTCGACGACATCGCCGCCGCCGCTGGGGTCGCCAGGCGCACCTTCTTCCGGCACTTCCGGTCCAAGGAGGAGGCGATCTTCCCCGACCACGACGACACCCTGGAGCGCGCCGAGGCGGTGCTGAGCGCCGCGCCGGCCCACGAGAACCCGATCGACACGGTGTGCCGGGGCATCAAGGAGGTCATGAAGATGTACGCGGCCTCCCCCGCCGTCTCCGTGGAGCGGTACAAGCTGACCCGCGAGGTGCCCGCGCTGCGCGAGCGGGAGATCGCCTCGGTGGCCCGCTACGAGCGGCTCTTCACCCGCTATCTGCTGGCCCAGTTCGACGAGAACTCGCACAACGGCGACGAGCCGCTGCTCGCCGAGGTCGCCGCCTCCGCCGTGGTCACCGCGCACAACCACGTGCTGCGGCGCTGGTTGCGCCGCGACGGGCAGGGCGACGTGGAGGCGGAGCTCGACCACGCCTTCGCCATCGTCCGGCGCACCTTCGGCACGGTCCCGGCGCTGGCCGGGCGGGCCCCGAGCCCGGTCGCGGTCGCCTCCGCGCACGGCGAGGTGCTGGTGACCGTGGCGCGCACGGACGCGCCGCTGAGCGAGGTGATGCGCACCATCGAACAGGCGCTGCACGGCGGCGACTGAGCCGGCGTCCCCCGGCCCCGGCCGCAACTCCCGCAGTCTCGACCCCTGGAGGATCGGCCCATGAGCGGCCCCGACGCCACGCCCGCCCCCGCGCCCGTCCGTTCGGCGCGCCCGCGCCGCTCCTGCCTGGCGGTGCCGGGCAGCAACCCGCGGTTCCTGGAGAAGGCCCAGGGACTGCCCGCCGACCAGGTGTTCCTCGATCTGGAGGACGCGGTCGCCCCGCTGGCCAAGGAGGGCGCCAGGCATGCGGTGGTCGAGGCGCTCAACGAGGGCGCGTGGGGCGCGAAGACGCGGGTGGTGCGGGTGAACGGCTGGACCACCGCCTGGACCTACCGGGACGTCATCGCCGTCGTCGAGGGTGCGGGCGCGAACCTGGACTGCCTGATGCTGCCCAAGGTGCGGGACGCGGCGCAGATCCGCGCCTTGGATCTGCTACTCACCCAGGTGGAGCGGGCCAGCGGCCTGCCGGTGGGCCGGATCGGCGTCGAGGCGCAGATCGAGAGCGCCGCGGGCCTGGTGAACGTGGACGAGATCGCCGGCGCCTCGCCCCGGCTGGAGACGATCGTGTTCGGTCCCGCCGACCTCATGGCGTCGATCAACATGCGAACGCTGGTGGTCGGCGAGCAGCCGCCGGGCTATCCGGCCGACGCCTACCACTACGTCCTGATGCGGATCCTGATGGCCGCCAGGGCCCACGACCTCCAGGCCATCGACGGGCCCTATCTGCGGGTCAGGGACGTGGACGCGTTCCGCGGGGCGGCCCGCCGTTCCGCGGCGCTCGGCTTCGACGGCAAGTGGGTGCTGCACCCCGACCAGATCGCCGCGGCCAACGAGGTCTACTCCCCTACTCAGGAGGACTACGACCGCGCCGAGCTCATCCTCGACGCCTACGCGCACGCGACCTCCGCGGCAGGCGGCTCGGTCGGTGCGGCGATGCTCGGCGACGAGATGATCGACGAGGCGAGCCGCAAGATGGCGCTGGTGGTCGCCGGCCAGGGGCGCGCCGCGGGGCTGCGGCGCAGCACCGCGTTCGAGCCGCCGGCACCCTGATCCGGAAGTGATCACCCCGCACGGGCCACCGAGGTAGTACCGTGTGATGAACTGAAAATGCACGAATGTCCACCTGGTGGTCACGGGAGCATGTCCGCCTTTGGCCCCACCCTTCCTGGCATATGCCCCGCCAGGGGCCGGGGTCGAACGGACCCCGCCCAGGTCACAAGTGGTGGGCAGTTGTGGCCCTGACCGGCCCGCTGGCTTGCCCAGTTGCCGCCTGGCACCTATAGCATTCCCGTAGCCGCCCCGCTTCGTAAGGTGCGGTTTCCCCGCTACGAAGGTCTCCCATGCCACACCGCTCATCTCCCCTACCCGGCGGCCGGGTGCGGCTGGCCCGCGGTGCCTCGCCGTGGCTGCTGCCCACCGTGGCCGCCGCCGGCCTCAGCCTGGTACGAGCCCGCCGCTCCGGGCGTTGGGCCGCGGCCGCCGTCCCCACCACCGCGCTGGCCGCCGCCATGCTGTGGTTCTTCCGCGACCCCGAGCGGGAGATCGGCCAGGGCAGGATCATCTCGCCCGCCGACGGCGTCGTGCAGAGCATCATGCCGTGGCAGGACGGCCGGATCCGGGTGGCGATCTTCATGAGCCCGCTCAACGTCCACGTGAACCGCGCCCCGGTGGCGGGCACGGTGACCTCCGTGGAGCACGTCCCCGGCGGGTACGTGCCGGCCTTCGACAAGGAGAGCGAGTACAACGAGCGGGTCGTCTGGCGACTGGACAGCGAGCTCGGCGAGCTGGAGATGGTGCAGATCGCCGGCGCCGTGGCCCGGCGCATCGTCCCCTACGTCACGCAGGGCACCAAGGTCGAGCAGGGGGAGCGGGTCGGCCTGATCCGGTTCGGCTCCCGCGTCGACGTGTACCTCCCGCAGGGCGTGGAACCCGCCGTCGAGGTCGGTCAGCACACCACCGCGGGGGTGACGCGCCTTGACTGTGATTGACCGCAAGCTCGGCCGTGCGGCCCGTTCACTCTGGGCCCCCGAGACCGGCCGGGCGGACGACTACGACGATCTCGACGACTTCGACGATCTGGACGACGACGACGCCGACCTGCCGCTGTCCATGCGGCTGTCGATAGCGGACACGCTCACTCTGTCCAACGCCACCTGCGGCTTCCTGGCTGTCTACTTCACCACCACCGGGGTGCTGATCCCGCACCTGACGGACAGCGGCGACGCCGGGGTGGTGCGGAACAACGCGGCCACCGCCGTGCTGCTGATGCTGCTGGCCTCCATCTTCGACCTGTTCGACGGCCTGGTCGCGCGCAAGCTGCGCAGCTCCGCCATGGGCGCCGAGCTGGACAACCTCTCCGACCTGATCAGCTTCGGGCTGGCGCCCGCGTACTTCGTGCTGGTCTGGGGGATGGTGGTCGGCGACGTGCACGAGCCGCTCTCGGCACTCGCCGCGATCATGGTGCTACTGGCCGTGGTGCTACGGCTGGCCAGATTCTCCTGCGTGTCCACGCCCGACGGGGTCTTCCAGGGCATGCCGAGCCCGTTCGGGGCGCTGACCGTGGTGTCCATCGTGCTGCTCGAGCTGCCCTTCACGCCGACGCTGCTGGCGATCCTCGGGGTGGCCTGGCTGATGGTGAGCCGGGTGGAGTACCCCAAGCCGCGCGGCCCGCTGGCCGGCGCCATGCTCGGCTGGATCCTGCTCAGCATGACCCTCCTCGCGGCCTGGGCCTTCGACGCCCCGGGCGGCGAGCTGCTGCTACAGACCGGCTGCTCGTTGCAGCTGGTGCTGGGCGCGGTGATCCCGCTGTTCGCGACGGCCCGCCGGGTCAACGCCTTCCGCGACCACCGCCGCGAGCTGCGGGCCGGCGCCGAGTCCTGAGCCCCGGGTCCGAGGCCGGGCACGCGCCGCGTCCTGGGCCTGACGGGCGGGGCCTGGGCCGGGTTGTCGGCGGTCCGTAGCAGAATGACCAGCATGGAGTTCACGAAACAGGGCCACTCCTGCGTCCGGCTCACCAAGGGTGGGCGAAGCCTGGTCATCGACCCCGGCGCGTTCAGCGAGGAGACGGCGGCGGCCGGCGCCGACGCCGTGCTGGTCACCCACGAACATCCGGACCACTGGGACGAGGGGCGGGTGCGGGCCGCCCTGGACGCCGACCCGGCGGTCGAGCTGTGGGCGCCGGCCAGCGTCGCCGAGCAGGTGTCCGCCGCGTACCCGGGCCGGGTCCACGTGGTCGGCGACGGGGACGCCTTCGAGGCCGCGGGCTTCGACGTCGAGGTGCACGGCGAGCTGCACGCGGTGATCCACCCCGACCTGCCGCGCATCGCCAACGTCGGATTCGCCGTGGACGACGGCGCGCTCTTCCACCCCGGGGACGCGCTCACCGATCCGGGACGCCCCGTGCACACCCTGCTGCTGCCCGTGCACGCTCCGTGGAACAAGTTCGCCGAGATCGTGGACTATGTCAGGCAGGTCGGCCCGCAGCGCGCCCTGGCCATCCACGACGCCCTGCTCTCCGACGCCGGCCAGCTCGTCTACGGCCGCAACCTCGGCCCCCAGGGCCCAGGGCTCGGCGGCGCGGAGTTCGCGCGGCTGACCCCCGGCGAGAGCACCACCCTCTGACACCCCACCGACACCCCGCTCCTCCCCGACCCCGACCCTGACCCCGGAACCGGACCCGAGCACGCGAGAGCCCGAGAGAAGGCGCCATGCGCATCGCCACCTGGAACATCAACTCGATACTGGTCCGGCTGCCCCGGCTGCTGGCCTGGCTGGAGCGCAGCGAGACGGACGTGCTCTGCCTCCAGGAGCTGAAGTGCGGCCCCGACGCCTTCCCCGCCGAGCAGCTGCTCGAGGCCGGGTACGAGGCGGCCGTGCACGCCGACGGCCGGTGGAACGGCGTGGCGGTGCTCTCCCGGGTCGGGCTGGAGACCGCGGAGACCGGCCTGCTCGACACCCCGACGTACGACGACGTCGTCGAGCCGCGGGCGGTGGCCGCCACCTGCGGCGGCGTCCGGGTCTGGTCGGTGTACGTGCCGAACGGCCGGGAGGTGGGCCACCCGCACTACGCGTACAAGCTGCGCTGGCTGGCCGCGCTGTCCGCCACGGTGGCCAAGGACGCCGCGGGCGACGCCCCGTTCGCGGTGCTCGGCGACTTCAACGTGGCGCCCACCGACGAGGACGTCTGGGACCTCTCGCAGTTCACCGACTCCACACACATCACCGAGGCCGAGCGGGCGGCGCTGGCCGCGCTGCGCGGCACCGGCCTGACCGACGTCATGCCCCGCCCGTTGAAGTACAACCACCCGTTCACCTACTGGGACTACCGACAGCTCGGCTTCCCGAAGAACCGCGGCATGCGCATCGACCTGGTCTACGGGAACGAGCGGTTCGCCGGGGCCGTCAAGGACGCCTACGTGGACCGCGAGGAGCGCAAGGGCAAGGGCGCCTCCGACCACGCCCCCGTCGTGCTGGACCTCGACATGTGAACGCGGCATGGCCATATGTTGCCCCCGGTTGCCGCGTGCCTGTGGTGCGCGGGGGGGGTGGGATGCGACCCTGGACTTATGAACATCCCTTTCCTGGACAACTGGCGCAAGCAGCCAATCGACAGCGCGAGCGACGCTTGGCCGGATCCCGAAGGGGTGGCGCAGTTGCTCTCCGAATGCGAGTTGCTGCGTACGCGCGCTTACAGCGCCGGGGTGGAGCTGGATGACACGGCCGACTCCCTGGACGGGCTTGACCAGTTGCAGCCGCGCTGGCGGGACGATCCCGAGGAGCTGCCCTGGCTGGGCAACGACGCCGGCCTGTACCTCGGCACGGTGATCATGCACACCGTGCCAGGCGCGCACTGGGGCCCAGGCCCGGACGGCCCGGTCGTGGTGATGGCCTCGGGCCGGGAGGTGGACGTGGTCGCGATGGGCCAGGAGTGGGCGGACACCGGCACCCCCCAGCTGTCCCAGGTCTACGCCGAGGTCGCCGAGTTCTGAGGCGCGACCCGCTCCCGACCGCACGCGCCAGCCGCCCGGCTCAGCCGCCGAGATCGATCGCGTACTCCAGTCGCCAGCGGTCGCCGAGCACCACCGTGTCCGAGGTCTCCACCGGCCGGTCGGCCCGGTCGTAGTGGGTGCGCTCGACGGCGGTGACGCACTGGCCCGCCGAGCAGCCGAGCGCCTCGGCCTCGGGGCTGGTGGCCGGGCGCGAGCCGACGACCTCGCGGGCCCGCACCACCCGGATCCCGATCGCCGCGAACCGCCCGCGCACCCCCAGCCTGGCGTACGGGCCGCGCTCGGGGAACACCACGTCGGTCCCCTCGGTGAGCGCCAACGGCTCCCAGCTGGTCGCCAGTTGGAGCGGGCGCCGGTTGGCCAGGTACTCGTACTGGGTGCACATCACCCGCTCCCCCGCGCGGACGCCGAGCCGGTCGGCGATCAGCGGCGGCGCCACGGTCGAGGTGGAGGTGGCCTCCCAGGCCAACTCCGGCTGTCCGTTGAGCTCGTGGTGGAGACGTATCCGGGCGGCGAGCGGCGAGTCCACGGCGCCTGAGGACCGCACCAGAGCGCCGAGCGGCGCCCGGTCGCTGACGAACACCCCGCGGCCGAACTGCCCCGTGGCATATCCGGCGGCCTTCAGCACCCGCACGGCCCGGTCCACCGTCTGATCGCTCGCCGCGTACGTCCGCTTCAACTCGGCCCGGGACGGGATCCGCGCCCCCACCCCGAGCATCCCCTCGTCGATCTGCTGTCGTAGGTCGTCGGCGATCCGTTGATACACAGGCCGAGTGTCGCCCATCCCCGTCTCCTCTCCGTACGCTCCCAACTCGTACGTACCCGGAGACCAGGCTATGTCACTCGGTGTCAAATATCCTTACTCGTCGTGAGCTTTGGCTGAGGGGTCGTGGCGGTGCGTGTCACGTCCTTGACCAGTTCCACCACATCCGGCCCGTACGCCTGGGAGTTGACGACCTTCAGCAGCAGGCAGAAGTTGCCGTTCGAGCCGTGCTTACGGGCCAGCCTGGTGTGGTGCTTGGCGAGGTACCGGGCCGCGGCCTGCTGGGTGATGGACCGCTGCCCGCAGGCCAGGAAGACCGGCCGGCCCTGCTGCCCCGCGGTGAGCCGGGCCAACAGCACGTGCTCCACGGAGCCGTTGACCAGCCGGTAGCGCTCGCTGCCGATCACGAACGCGCCCCGGTCGGGCCCGGGCTCGGCGTCGGTGTTGACCGCGACGCCGGGCAGCAGGGAGTGCAGATGGGCGGCCATCCGCCGGTTGGCGACCGGGCCGCCGACGCAGAACTCGGTGCGCTCGCCGAAGCTCTGCTGGGCGCTCTCCCCGGATATCACCTGGGCCTTCGCCCGGCAGTACTTGATCACGGCGGACAGTTCGAGCAGCGCGAAGACGTCGTTGCGCGCCACCGACCCGTCGGTGCCCGTGTCCCGGCTGACGACGAGCACACACTCGGAGTTGTCGGGCAGCCCGAAGAACTCCTGGAGGCGCCGCAGCGAGCGCTCAGAGAAGTAGCTGCGGGCGAACCAGCCGAGGGCCATCGCGGCCACCGCGGTGGCCGCCACGGCGATGAGAAGCGTGCGCAGGTCTTCGTCCATGGCCGGGGAGCCTACCGGCGCCGGAACACCGCCGACAGATCCCGGCCCCGCCGGACAGGCCGGCGGGGCCGAGGGCCCTGGGCGCTCCGGCTCAGCCGCCGGAGCCGAAGGCGTCCACGGTCGCGTCGATCGCGTCGGCCAGCGGCAGGTCCGCCTCGGTGACCGCGTGCACCGAGTGGGTGTGCAGCACGAAGGTGACCTCGCCGGTCCCCACCCGGTACTCGAAGCGGCCCAGACCCTGGGTCTCGCGCGACACCCGGCGCAGCAGCGGCACGATGCGGTCCGCCGGCAGCCCGACGGTGCGGGTGATCCGGCGGGTGTCGCCCTCCCAGGTGGGCCGGTCGCGCAGCGCCCGTCGCAGCTCGTCGTCGGTGAGCGGAGCCGGGGCGTTGGTGTCCGGGTGGCGCCGGGCCGGATCCACCCCGGGCGCCGCGGCGAACAGCTCGGCGAGGTCGGGCGACAGGTGGCCGCGCAACTCGTCCGTGAACGTCGGCTCGGCGGACCGCAGCGTGCCCAGCACCGTGCCGGCCAGGTGGCGGGCCCGTTCGGGCGGCGCGCCCAGATGCGTGCCGACGTCCCTGAGGAACTCGGCCGCGCCGCCGTCGCGCCGCGGGGAGACGGCGAAGGCCGCGTCGCGGTCGGCGGGCGGCAGCACCCGTTGAAGGCGGTGCCGGTCCGCCGGATCGAGCCGCAGTGTGAGGTCCGCCAGCACGGTCCTGGCCACGTGGTCGGCCACCTCCGCCTTTCCGAGCTCGGCCCGGTCGGCGACGGTCTCCACCAGCCATTCGTGCGTGATCATGGCCGCCGAGTGCCCGGCGGACCGGGGCGGAAAACCCGTCGCTCCGGGCCGCGGTGTGTTGGTCCGCAAGGTCACCGGGCGGTCCGTCACCCAGCGCAACGGCTGACCCCGTTCGACGGCTCCCCGATGGCGCCGGGCGTTCAGAGTCCTGAACGCCCGGCGCCATGGTGCGCCCACGCACGGTAAGCGCTTTCGGCGATTCCCGGAAATGTTGCAGCACGTCAGAGGGTTGACCCGCCCCCGGGCCACTTCTACTGTGCAGACGGTTTATGCAGATGAAGTGAATTCACGTATTTGAACGGAGCTGCGATGTCGAGATCGCCTTCCGCCCGGGTCCCGGCGGCCCTGCTGGCCGCCGTCGCGCTCCTGGCCGGCCTGACCGGATGTGGATCGGACGACGAGGGGTCGGGCGGGGGTGACGGAACCCTCGAGGTGTGGACGCGCAGCGCCGACGCCCCCGCCGCCACCTACGAGAAGGTGTTCCAGGCGTTCACCGAGAAGACCGGCATCGAGGTGGACTACCAGCCGGTCGTCGAGTTCGACACCCAGATCCAGGGCCGGGCCGCCGACCGCGATCTGCCCGACGTCTTCATCAACGACAGCGGCGCCCTGGGCACCTACGTCTCGCAGGGCTGGGTCGTGCCCGTCGACCCGGAGTCCATAACCGGGAACGCCGACATCTCCGAGGAGAACTGGCAGGCCACCCAGGGCCTGGACGGCGAGTACTACGGCGTCCCGTTCTCCCGGCAGGCGTTCGTGACGATGGTGCGCAAGGACTGGCGCGAGAGCCTCGGCCTGGAGGTGCCCGAGACCTGGGAGGAACTGACCGCGCTGGCCGACGCCTTCGCCACCCAGGACCCCGACGGGAACGGCGAGGACGACACGTACGGCATGGTGGTGCCGGGCACCACCGAGCGCGGCTACCTGTCCTGGTGGGCCTCCAGCTACATCTGGCAGGGCGGCGGCGACTTCGTCACCGAGGCCGGCGACGGCACCTACGAGCCCGCCTTCGACTCCCCCGGGACGATCGACGCCGTCGAATGGGTGAAGGAGCAGTTCTGCACCCCGGCCCACGTCCAGCCCAACGCGCTGACCTCGACCACCCTCGACTCCCGCCAGTTCAACAACGGTGAGGCCGGTATCTATCTGACCGGCCCCTACAACATGGCCGCCTACGACGAGGAGCCGGGCGAGGACGTCTACGAGGTGATCCCCACCCCGGCGGGCCCGGCCGGCACCACCACCCTGGCCGAGGGCGAGAACATCTACCTCGCCGCCGGTTCCGACGAGACGGACGCGCAGCAGCAGCTGGCCGAGTTCCTGATCTCGCCCGAGGCCCAGGAGATCGCCATGGCCCTGGACGAGTCGACCGAGCCGGTCGTCCGGCTCCCCGTCAACACGACGCTGGACGCCGGCGAGATGCGGCAGGACGAGCGCTGGGACCTGGTGCAGCAGCAGTACGACGAGAACTCGCAGGTCTTCCCCTCGGCCATCGACTTCACCCCGATCCGCCAGGTGACCGCCGAGGGCCTCAACGCGATCATGTCCGACTGCGACAGCGACGTCGCCGAGGGCGTGGCGGGGATCGAGGAGGACATCGCCACCGAGCTCGAGGCGCAGGACCTCCTGCCGTGACCTCGTCCACCGTCGAACGCCCCCCGACCAAGCAGGCGCCGCCACGCGCGACCGCGAGTGCCCCGCCTCGCTGGCGGCGCCTGCGCCGGGCGGGCATCCCGTGGCTGTTCCTGGCGCCCGGGCTGCTGCTGGCGCTGTGCTTCAAGTTCATCCCCATGATCGAGGGGATCAGGCTCAGCCTGCACGAGGTGCAGCCCTTCCTCGGCGACCAGTGGGTGGGCCTGGACAACTACGAGCAGGTGGTGACCGACGACCGCTTCCAGGAGGCGTTCGGCCACACCCTGTTGCTCGGCATCGGCCAGACCCTCGGCGCGATCGTCGTCGGCTTCCTGCTGGCGCTGCTGCTGGAGGGGCAGGCCAGGTCGCTGTGGCTGATCCGCACGGCCGTCTTCCTGCCCGTCATCACCGCGCTGGCCATCGTCGGCGAGATCTGGCGACTGCTCTACCTGCCCACCGACGACGGCTTCGTCAACTCGGTGCTCCGCTTCATCGGCTTCGGCCCGCAGCCGTTCCTGGACAGCCCGGACACCGCCCTGTGGTCGGTGATGGCCGTCGGCGTCTGGATCGGCGCCCCGTACAACATGGTCATCATCCTGGCCGGCCTGGCCGGCGTGGAGCGGTCGCTGTACGAGGCGGCGGCCGTGGACGGGGTGACGGTGTGGCAGCGGCTGCGGTACATCACGCTGCCCGCGCTGCGGCCCGCGATCGCCATCGTGCTGACCCTGGCCGCCATCCGCGGCCTGCGCATCTTCACCGAGGTGTACGTGCTCACCGGCGGCGGGCCCGCCGGCGCCACGGAGGTGTGGATGACCCGGGTCTTCTCCCTCGGCTTCGAGCGCAACGACATCGGCGTGGCCTCGGCGGGCTCGATGCTGCTGCTAGCCGTCACCCTGCTGCTGACCGTGGCCGTCCGCCTCCTGACCCGAAGGAGCGACCGATGAGCACCGCGCTCAAGGGAACCGGCCGCGCGTCGCGGCGGGCCGGCCGCGACACCAGCCCCACCCGTTTCGACACGGCCCTGGCCTGGTCGCCGAAGCCGGGCCCCGGGCTGGTGCTGCGGATCGTGCTGTGCGCCCTGGCGCTGTTCGTCTTCGCCGCGCCGTTCCTGGTCATCATCAGCGGGGCGTTCAGCGCGAACGCCAAGGCGTCGCAGCTGTCGCTCTTCCCCGGCGACTCCACGCTGGAGAACTTCCGGGTGGCCACCGACCGGGGCGTCTGGGACTACTTCGTGAACTCGCTGGTCATCGCCGGCGGCGGCCTGCTGCTCCAGATGACGGTGTCGGTGCTGGCCGCGTACGCGCTGGCCCGCCGCCGGTTCCGCGGCCGGGCGCTGGTGATGGGTCTGTTCCTGCTCACCATGATGTTGCCCGAGGAGATCATCGCGGTGCCGCTGTCCGTGGTGCTCGGCGACGTCCCGGTGCTCGGCCTCGACCTCAAGGGCACCGTGTTCGGGGTGATCCTGCCGGTCGGTGCCTGGGGCTTCTCGGTGCTGGTCATGACGGAGTTCATGAAGGAGGTGCCGACCGAGATCGAGGAGTCGGCGCGGCTGGACGGCGTCGGGGAGTTCCGGATGCTCTGGCAGATCGTCCTGCCGCTGTGCCGGCCCGCACTCGGCGTGATCGGCATCTTCGGCTATCTGATGATCTGGGACCAGTACCTGCTGCCGATCATCGCCGCCAAGGGGCCCGACGACTACACGCTGACGGTCGCGCTGTCCATCCTGCGCGCCGACGTGCAGGTCGGGTCCGGCGTGGTGCTGGCCGGCGCGCTGGTGGCACTCGTGCCCAGCCTCATCGTCTACTTCTGCCTCCAGGGCTCACTCGTCCGAGGCATCACCGCCGGCGCGACCAAGGGATGACTGCCATGACCGCCCTGGACTTCAAGGGAATCCTGTTCTTCCCCGTCACCCCCTTCGGGGCCGACGGGTCGGTCGACGAGGAGTTGCTCGACCGGCATGTGCGCGCCGGCGTCGAGGCCGGCGCGGGCGGCGTCTTCGTCGCCTGCGGCACCGGCGAGTTCCATGCCCTGTCGCCGGACGAGCTGGCCGCCTGCGCCCGGGTGGCGGTGACCGCCGTCGCCGGCCGAATTCCGGTGCTGGCCGCGGCCGGCGGGCCGTTGCCGCTGGTGCGCCAGCAGATCGACGGCCTGGTCGAGGCCGGCGTGGACGGCCTGCTGCTGCTCCCGCCGTATCTGGTGAACGGGCCGCAGCAGGGGCTGGTGGACTACGTCAGGGCGGTGACCGAGGCCACCGCGCTGCCGGTCATCGTCTACCAGCGGGCCAACGCCGTGCCCACGCCCGACACGGCGGCCGAACTGGCCGCGTTGCCCGGCGTCGTCGGCCTCAAGGACGGGGTCGGCGACATCGAGCTGATGCACCGCACGGTGCGCCGGGTGCGCGGCGCGCGGGGCGCGTCGGGCGAGCCGTTCCAGTTCTTCAACGGGCTGCCGACCGCGGAGATGACCGTGCACGCCTACCGGGGTCTCGGCATCCCGCTGTACTCCTCGGCGGTCTTCGCCTTCGCGCCGGAGATCGCGCTGGCCTTCCACCGAGCGGTCGGCGGCGGGGACGAGGACACCGCCACGCTGCTGCTCGACGAGTTCTACGCCCCGCTCGTGGCGCTGCGCAACGAGCGCCCGGGCTACGCGGTGTCCCTGGTCAAGGCCGGCGTCCGGCTCCGCGGCCTGCCGGTGGGCGGGGTCCGGGCGCCGCTGCTGGACCCGACCCCCGAGCATCTGGACCGGCTGGCGAAGCTCATCGACCACGGCCTGAGCGTCGTCGCCTGAGCGCCGGACGGGCGACGGTCCGCGACGAATGACACCGAGTGCGCGCGGACCTCCGGCCACGCCTCAACGCCGTCCGCCGTGACGACGTAGGCGCGTTGCGGGGCGTCGGCGAAGAGCCAGAGCTCCCAGTCCAGCCCGGACAGCCGGTAGCCCGTGTCATTGGCGTCGGCCGGCCAGTCGCAGTGCTCATCACCCTGGCGCCGGTCACCCCCGGACGTCCACGTCACCGTCACCGTCGGCGACCGGGCGCCACGTCTCGTCGGCCGGGGCGATCTGGAGACCATCAAGGCCCTGGACAACTTCTACGGGACGAGGCACCTCAAGAAACTGTGGCGGCTGGCCAAGCGTGAGTCAGTTCGCCCGAAGTACGCGCCGTTCATGGAACGGGAGGAGAAGGCCGCGACGCGGTACGAGTACGCCGCTGCCACCGTCCCCGGCCTGCTTCAGACCGAGGAGTACGCCCGGGAGCAGATTGGCACCGATGTCGCCTGACCGAGGCGCAGTTGGAGCGGGCCGTCGATGTGCGCATGAGCAGGCAGGAGTTCCTTCGCGGGGAGCCGGCCCCGACGTACCGGGTCAAGCTCGACGAGGCGGTGCTGCGGCGCCCGATGAAGGACGTCGAGGCATGGAACCGGCAGCTCGCCCGTATCATCGAGGCGGCGGAGCTACCGAACGTGACCATCCAGGTGTTGCCTTTCGACGCGGGGATACAGCATGTGCTGGGTGGGTCGCTGACCCTCCTGTGGGAGAAGGACGGCAGCTCAGTGGCCTACCTGGAGAGCGCGGCCCATGGACACCTGGTTACTGATCTGCTGGAGGCGGAACACTTCCGGCTGTCCTACGATCGGCTGCGCGACGTGGCTCTCTCGCCGCAGGAGTCGCTTGAGTTCATCCGTTCGTTGATGAAGTGAGGACGACTGAGACATGGACGCCCCCCAACCGGACCTGAGCGCCCCGTCGTGGCGCAGGAGCAGCTACAGCAACGCGGATCAGGGCAACTGCGTCGAGGTGGCGGACGGCTTCCCCGGCGTCGTCCCCGTCCGCGACTCGAAGAACTCCGGCCCTGCCCTGATCGTGACGTCCGACGCCTGGCAGGCGTTCGTGGAGCACGTCAAGAACTGAGCCCGACGACGACGCTCCCGGGCACCGGGACGTCGGTGCCCGGGGGCGTCGAGTCTTGCCGAGGTGGCCCCTGGCGCAGGATTCCGGGTTCGAACGCCTCCCGGCCGTGCCCTGTCTGCGCCACCTCGGTCTGAGGAGTGAGCTCCGACGGACCCGAGAGTGCGTGCGCATGAGGGCGCGGAGCCCGGTGCGGCTCCCTGGGGAATCAGCCCCGCCTTCCCTCGTCCGGTGTGGCCGTTGGACGAGGGAAGGCGAGGGTCAGTCAACCGCGGCGCACCAGGTCGGCGGGATCGGGCCGCGCGGCGGCGAGGGCGCGGCGGGCGTAGGCGCGGACGTCCGCGTCGGTGTCGCGGAGCGCCTCGGTCAGGACCGTGGCGATCGACGGTTCGTCGGCCCAGTCGGCGAGTCCCTGGACCGCCGCGCGCCGGACGTTCGCCTGCACGTCGGTCAACGCCTCGCGCAGGTAGCGCAGTTGCCCACGCCCGGTGGCGGCCAGGGCGCGCACCGCGCCCTCTCGCACCTGCCAGGCCGGGTCCGCGGTGGCCCGGGCGGCCAGCCCGGTCAGGGTGCCGGCGCCGGGGAACGCCGCCGCCGCGGTGAAGGTGGCGGCTCGGACCAGCGGGTCCGGGTCCCCGGCCAGGCCGACCAGGGTGGGCACCCCGACGAGGTCGGCCAGCGTGCCCAGGCCGCGGGCCACCGCGACCCGCACCTCGCGGGCCCCGTCGGCGGCGGCGCGGGCCACCCCCTCGGTGTCGTCCAGGCCGACCAGACCGCTGACCGCGGCCAGCCGCACCGCCGTCACCGGGTCGGTCAGCGCGGCGCGGAACGGCTCGGGGTCCGTGGCCCGCACGGCGCGCAGCACGTCGAGCGCCGCGGCGCGGACCTCCGGGTCGGATTCGGCGAGCGCCGCGACGAGACCGGCGCGCAGGCCGTCGCCGTCATGGGTGCCGGCCGCCGGGAGGATCTCGACGAGTTCGCGCAGGCTCTCGGCGGCGGTCGAGCGCACCTCCGCCTCGGGATCGCTCAGTGCGCCGGTCAGCGCCGTGGCGAAGCCCTCGGGCGTGGTCTCGGTGAGCGTGGCCAGCGCGGTGCGCCGCACCGCCGGGTCCGGGTCGTCGAGGTAGGGCCGCACCTCGGCGAGCGTCGGGGTGCGTTCGTGCAGCGCGAGCAGCTCCAGGATCCGGGGCGAAGAACCGACGGGCGCGGCGGCCGGGCGGCGCCCGGAGCCGGCCGCCCGGGGCCGGGCCCGGGCGGTGGTGCCGGTCGGGTCGGGCACCGCCAGCGACACCGGGCCGGGGTCGGCGAGCCGCTCCGGCGGGGCGAACTCCGGCACCGGGACCACGTAGGGGGCGACGCCGCGGCGCAGGAACTCCATCCGCCCGTCGGCGTCCTTGCGCAGGTTGAGGTGGAACAGCCAGCTGTCGTCGTCGCGTTCCGGCCGGTCCAGGCGCTGGTGGTACAGGCCCCAGCGGCTTTCGGCGCGCGCCAGCGAGGACCGCGCGGCCATCTCGGCGCAGTCCCGGATGAACGACACCTCGACGCACCGCATCAGCTCGTGCGGGGTGCGCCCGCCCATCTCGGCGATCTCGCCCCGCATCCGCTCGAACGTCTCCACCGCGATGGCCAGCCGGGTGTCGCTCTTGGGCGGCGCCACGTAGTCGTTGACGAAGCGCCGCAGCTTGTACTCGACCTGCGGCTGCGACGGGCCCTCCGGATGGCGCAGCGGCCGGTAGATCAGCTCGTGCGCCTCGGCGAGCTGGTCGGCCGGCGGTTCGCCGCGGAACGGGTCGCGGCCGGGGCCGAGGGCAGCGTGTTCGCCGGCCAGATCGCCGAACACGAAGGCGCCGATCATGTAGTTGTGCGGCACGCAGGCCAGGTCGCCGGCCGCGTACAGACCGGGCACGGTGGTCGCGGCGTTCTCGTCGACCCACACGCCGGACCCCGAATGCCCGCCGCACAGGCCGATCTCGGAGATGTGCATCTCCACGTCGTGGGTGCGGTAGTCGTGGCCGCGGCCGGCGTGGAACGTGCCGCGGGTGGGCCGTTCGGTGGTGTGCAGGATGGACTCCAGCGCGGCGACGGTCTCCTCGGGCAGATGGGACACCTTGAGGTAGACAGGGCCACGGTCGGAGTCGATCTCGCGCTTCACCTCGGCCATCATCTGGCCGGACCAGTAGTCGGAGTCGACGAAGCGGTCGCCGAGCGCGTTGACCTGGTAGCCGCCGAAGGGGTTGGCCACATAGGCGCAGGCCGGGCCGTTGTAGTCCTTGATCAGCGGGTTGACCTGGAAACACTCGATACCGGACAGTTCGGCTCCGGCGTGGTAGGCCATGGCGTGGCCGTCGCCGGCGTTGGTGGGGTTCTCGTAGGTGCCGTAGAGGTAGCCGGAGGCGGGCAGGCCGAGGCGGCCGGCCGCGCCGGTGGCCAGGATCACCGCGCCGGCGCGCACCACGGTGAAGCGTCCGGTGCGGGTGTGCAGGGCGGCCACGCCGACGGCCCGGCCCTCGTGGGTGAGCACCCGGACCGGCATCAGCCGGTTCTCGATCCGGATGCGCTCGCGGTTCTCGCGGCGGCGCAGCTCCCGGTAGAGAACCTTCTTGATGTCCCGGCCCTCCGGCATCGGCAGCACGTAGCTGCCCGAGCGGTGCACCTTGCGGACGGCGTACTCGCCGTGCTCGTCCTTCTCGAACTTGACGCCGTAGCCCTCCAGGCGGCGCACCATGGCGTGGCCGCGGGTGGCGGTCCGCATCAGGGTGTGCTGGTTGACGATGCCGTCGTTGGCGCGGGTGATCTCGGCGACGTAGTCCTCGGGGGTGGCCAGGCCGGGGATGACGGCGTTGTTGACGCCGTCCATGCCCATGGCCAGGGCGCCGGAGTGCCGCACATGCGCCTTCTCCAGCACCAGCACCCGCGCGTCGTGGGCGGCGGCGGTGAGCGCGGCCATGGTGCCGGCGGTGCCGCCGCCGACCACCAGCACGTCGCAGTCCAGCACTTCGTAGCCAGAGGGGTCGGCGGGGTCGGGTATCTCCATGGGGGCGGGTCCCTTCACGGCTCGGGCTCGCTGGGGGCGGGGGCGGGGACGCCGGCGTCCGGTGCGGTGTCCAGAAGCGCGAGCAGTTCCTCGCGCACCTGCCGCGTCTGCGGGGTCGCGGCGGCCTCCCGTTCGCGGGGGATGGGCACGGTGACGACGCCGCGCGGCCCGGCACCGGCCGCGCCGAGCACCAGCACCCGGTCGCCCAGGTGCAGCGCCTCGTCGATGTCGTGGGTGACGAACACCAGCGTGGTGCGGTGGCGGCGCCACACCCGCACGAGAAGGTCCTGCATGGCAGCGCGGGTCACCGTGTCCAGCGCGCCGAACGGCTCGTCCATCAGCAGCACGCCCGGCGCGGCCACCAGCGCGCGGGCCAACTGGACGCGCTGGCGCATGCCGCCGGACAGCTCGCGCGGCAGGTGCCGCTCGTAGCCCGCGAGGCCGACCCGGTCGATCCATGGGGCGCTCGCCAGGGCGCGTTCCCGGCGGCGCACGCCCCGCAGGGCCAGCGGGAGTTCGACGTTGCGGCGCACGCTCCGCCAGGGCAGCAGCCCGTCGTCCTGGAAGACCAGGGCGCGTTCGGCGCCGGGGCCGGTGACCGGCGTGCCGTTCATCAGCACCCGACCGGCGGTGGCCGGCAGCAGGCCGGCGAGGACCCGCAGCAGGGTGGTCTTGCCGCAGCCCGAAGGGCCGGCGACCACGAGGATCTCGCCGGGGGCGACGCTCAGATCGAGGCCGGCGAGCACCTCGGCGCCCTGGTAGCCGAGGCCGACGCCGTCCAGGCGCAGCGCGGCGGGCTCCGGTTCGGGCGCGACGGCGGACGCCGCGGCGGCGGGGGTGGGAACGGTGACGGGGGTGGCGGTCATGCCGACCTCCTCGACTGGGTGGTGTGGGCGGCCCTGGGCAGCCAGCGGGTGACCCGCCGACCGGCCAGTTCCACCAGCGCGGACGTGGCCCAGCCGAGCGCGCCGATGGTGACCATGCCGACCAGCACGCCCGGGTAGTCCACCACCGTGTACGCCTGCCAGGTGCGGTAGCCGACCCCGTACTGGCCGGAGATCATCTCCGCGGAGATGACGCAGATCCAGGACACGCCCATGCCGACGGAGAGCCCGCCGAAGACGCCGGGCAGGCTGCCGGGCAGCACCACGTGCCAGAGCACCCGCCACCGGCCGCCGCCCAGGGTGCGCACCGCCTCCTCCCAGATGACGGGCAGCGAGCGCACCGCGTGCCGGGTGCTCACCAGGATCGGGAAGAACGCGGCGACGAAGGTGATGAAGACAATGCCCTGCTCGTCGGTCGGGAAGACCAGGATGGCGATCGGCACCAGAGCGATGGCCGGGATCGGCCGGGCCACCTCCAGCACGGGCTGGAGCAGCCCGCCGGCCAGCCGGGAGCGGGTGACCAGGATGCCGAGCGCGATCCCGGCGAATGCCGCGAGGCCGAAGCCGGTGAGGATGCGTTGCAGGCTGAAGTGCAGGTCCTGGCGGTAGGACTCGCTGCCGACCTGTTCGCCGAACGCCGAGGCGACCTCGGTGGCGCTGGGCAGCCGGTCGAATCGCAGCCACCAGCTCACGTCGTTGACCGTGAGCAGCTGCCACAGCGCGAGCGCGCCGCCCAACGACAGCAGCCCGAGGGCGAGCCGGACCAGCCGGGGCCGGCTCGGGACCGCGGGGCCCCGCCGGCCGGGCGAGCGGCCGGCCGGCGGGGTGGCGCCCGCCCCGGACGCCCTGGCAGGGGACTTGGGGGGCGTACCGGTGGGCGGGCGGGTCAGCGGAGTCGTCGTCATCGGGCGGGCTCCTTAGCTCACGGGGGTCACGCGTCGGCGAGCGCTTCGCGGTAGCCGACGAGCGCGGCGTCCGGATGCTCGGCGACGTACGCGTCGGCGGCGGAGGGCGCAGCGAACGGCAGCAGCCGGTGCTCCGGCTCGGCCGCGGGGTCGCGCACCCAGGTCATGTGGTCGGCGAACCACCGGGTGCCGGTCGTGGCGTCCGGCACGTACGCGGCGCGCGGGGTCTCGCCCGCCGCCGTGGCCTCGCGGATCTGGCGCAACAGGCAGGTGGGGGTGGCGGCGGGCCGGGTCTCGTCCTCCCCGTCCAGCCACAACTCGCCGGCGGTCGCCGGGTCGTCCACCTCGACGCCGCAGGAGGCGTCGGTGCCGGTGATGGCGGCCGGGTTCGTGGAGGACGCCAGGTCCTCCTCGTAGCCGGCCCCGTACGCCTCGCGCAGATAGGAGTCGTCCACGAAGGCGTCGAGGTCGAGCGCCTCCAGCTCGGCGATGTCCTCCAGCAGCGGGATGTCCTGCTCCATGGCGTCCACCAGCTCGGGCTTGATGGTGGCGTCGAAGGTGGCGATGCCGTTCGGGCCGTTGTAGAGGTAGACGACCTCGGGCGGCAGGCCGGTGTCCTCGGCGACGACGGTCGCGGCCTCCAGCGGGTTCTCGTGCAGGAAGGTCGTCGCGTCGAGCTGGGCCTGGAGGAACGCCTGCAGCACCTCGGGCTGCTCCTCGGCGAACGGCTCGCCGACGACCACCCCGTGCAGCGTGGGCAGGCCGAGCGCGGCGCCGTCGTAGAGCAGCCTGGCCCGGTCCTGGAAGACCAACAGGCCGGGCCAGGCCACGAACTGCGACTGGGCGGCGACCGCGCCCGACTCCAGGGAGGAGGCGCCGACCTGCGGCTGCTGGTTCTCCACGGACACGGCGTCGGCGGGCAGCCCGGCCTGTTCCAGGGCGCGGACGAGCTGGCCGTGACCGGCGGAGCCGACGGACGTGGAGACGGTCTCGCCGGCCAGGTCCGACAGCGTCCTGGCCTCGGAGTCGGGCGGCACCACGACGCCGTTGAGGCCGCCGTGCGCGTTGTAGCCGGTGACCGAGACCATGATGCTGCGGTCCTCGCCCAGCGGCTGGGTGCGGGAGCCGTTGATGAGCATCGGGTAGTCGCCCATGGAGCCGATGTCGATCTTGCCGGCGACCATCTGGGCGGTGATGGGGGCGCCGGTGTCGTAGTCCTGCCACACCACCTCGTACTCGGTGCCGGAGCGCTCGCCGAGCTCGTCGAGCCGCTGCTCGAACCAGCCCTCGGCGCGCAGCAGCGTGCCGGCCGTGACGGTGTTGATGGTCTTGGACTGGTAGCCGACGACGATCTGCACGGCGCCGTCGCGAGCTCCGGCGTCGGCGCAGCCGGCGAGGGGGACCAGGAGCAGGGTCGCGGCGAGCGCCGCGCGGGATCGGGCGTCGCGAACGCGGGGCCGGCGGGAGGGCCGGCCGGGGGTTCGGCTGCGGGGCATGGGCGATCTTCCTTCAGCGCAGCAGGTAGGGCATGTTGACGGTCACGGCGTCGGTCGGGCAGCGCAGCGCGCAGGGCCCGCAGTACCAGCACTCGTCGACGTGCATGTACGCCTTGCCGGTCTCCGGATTGATGGCGAGGGAGTCGAGCGGGCACACGTCCACACACAGGGTGCAGCCGTCGATGCAGCGGGACTCGTCGATGGTGACCGGCACGTCGGCGCGGTTCTCGACCAGGGCCATGAGGGTCCTCCGTGGGTCGGGTGGGTCAACTGCGGTGCGTGCGGGCGGTCATGGTGAGGCGGTCGCCGCGGAACCGGATGTACTCCAGGTCCACGGGGCGGCCCCCGTCGAGATGGCTGAGCCGTTGCACGGCCAGCAGCGCCGCGCCCGGCGGGGCCTGGAGCACGGCGGCGGTGTGGCGGTCGGCGCTGACCGCCTCGACCGTCAGCTCGGCGACGCCGAGACGGCGGCCGGTCGAGCGTTCGATCAGCGCGAAGAGGTCGTTGTTGACCAGGTCCTCGCCGAGCAGCGGCGCCCCGATGTCCGGCGCGAGGTAGGTCAGGTCGAGGGAGAGCGGCAGCCCTCCGACGCGCCGCAGCCGCTCCACGTAGACGACGTCCGAACCCGCCGGCAGCCCGAGCCCGCGGGCCACGGCGGCCGGGGCCCGCACGGCGCCCGCCGCGCGCACCTCGTTGGTGACCGGACCGTGCTCGTGCAGCGTCTCGGCGAGGCCGGTCAGCCGGTTCAGGCCGTGCGCGTACTTCGCGGCGGTGACCAGGGTGCCGGTGCCGGGGACGCGGTCCACCAGGCCCTCGGCGCGGAGGGCGTCCAGCGCCTGGCGCACGGCGTTGCGGGAGGCCGCGTACTCGGCGGTCAGGGCCTGCTCGTCGGGGAGCACGCCGTCGGGGAAGGCGCCGGCGACGATCTGGCCGCGCAGGATCTCGACGATGGCGTGGGCGCGGTCGGCGCGCCGCCGGGCGCCGGACAGGTCCGCGGTCCCGATCCGGGGACGCGGCGTGGTGAGGGTCATGGTGGTGCCTCTCGGAGGTGCGGGTGGCCGCGGTAGCCCCGGCCGGCGGGGGGCCGGCACATGCCCGGCCGGGGCCGAATGAGACCGGGCGTGGAGCCCGGCGCGGCTCCTGTGGGAGTCAGTGGGAAACGTCGACCCGTCCGTCCGTTCGTCCGCGCGTGACGGCGCGGAGTGCGGACATGCGGCGCGGGGAGGGTACGAGGGCGACGGCTCCGGCCGGCGGATCACGCCGGCGGGCGGTCAGTCGTACGCGAGAACGTTCAGACGTGACAGAGGGCGCTCGCCTGGCGGCGCAGGTCCACATGTGCCCGGCCCACCAGGCGCGGCAGCGCCGGGGCAATGGTCACCGTGGGCATGAGCGTCTCCTCCAGAGAGGGCTGATGTCAGGAAACATCTCCCCTGAGTGTGTTCTCCAGGTTTCCTGAATATTTCTTTCTCATTACGCCACCCTGGTCGCGGCGGTTCGGCCGATGACCTGCGCTCGCGTCGGCCCGCCGGCGTCACCCGCCACCCGGTGAGACGCCGTCCAACACCTCGGAGACCAGCCGGTCCGCCGCGTCCAGCACGGTGGCCAGGCCGGCGGGGGTCGCGTCGAGCAGCGCGAACAGGGCGTGCGCGCGGGCCGCGAAATCCGCGGGCGCGCCCGGAAGGCGCGCGGCCTCGGCCACCGCGCCCTTCTCGTTGAGCAGCCAACGGCCATCCGCCGCGTGCAGCGCCTGGGCCAGGATGCCGACCGCGCGGAACAGGCACCCGGCGACGTAACTGGCGTCGCCGGCGCTCACGCCCTTCCGGGCGACGGAGAGAGTGAACGGCGCCTCCGACCTGGTGTGCTCGACCAGCGCCCGGCGCAGCGGGAGCGGATAGTCCCGGAACGCGTCGCGCAGTTCGGCCAGCTCCCCCGCCGGATCGGCGAGCAGCTGGCCGAGCGCCAGCTCCCCGACGTAGGAGTGCGAGTAGACGCCCAGCGGATGGCCGGCCTGGTTGCCGATCTCGAAGCGGCCCGCCCGGCACTCCTCCCAGATCCGGCGCACCCGGTCCACGTCGCGGAAGATCCAGTCCACCTGCACCCCGGCCACGGTGAGCCAGGCGCCGCCGTCCACCCACGGGCCCCAGCCACCGGGCTCGGTGACGTCGACCTGACCACCCGCCAGCTCGGCGGCCAGCCGGCGCAGCGCGTCCGTGTCCAGCGGCGGGCGGTAGTACAGGCCCAGATCCACGTCTGAGTCGGGGCGGTGCACCCGGCGCGCCCGGCTGCCGCCCAGGCACACGCCGACGACGCCCTCGACGCCCGCCAACCGACTCGCGATGCCAGCCACCATGTCGCGCTCCACGGCGCCGAGTCTGCCGAACCCTGCCGCCCACCGCGAGCGCGGCACGCGGCGGTGCGGGCTGCGAAGCACACATGGTGCACGCTGCACCGAAAGTCCACCCTTACGCGGCTGTGACGGCCCGTCGCGCAGTCTGGAGGCACAGCCTTCCACGAGGAGAGGAGTTTGGGATGCGACGCACCCTGGCGATCACCGCCGCCGCCATCGTGTGCGGCGGGTTCGTCGGCTTCGCCGCCACCTCGTTCGCTTCCTCGGACACCGCACCGGGCATCGCGGGCTCGGCGGCGGTCGAGCCAGCGGACACCGACGAGAACGACGAGGACGGCCAGCAGGAGGGCCCGGGCGACGAGGGCGAGCTGGAGCTCGGCCAGCTGCCCCGGCTCCACGGGTTCGGCGAGAACCTGCTGCACGGCGAGACCGTGATGGAGGACCCCGAGACGGGCGAGCTCGTCTACCAGGTGCAGCAGCAGGGCGAGGTCACCGCGCGCGGCGAGGACACCGTGACCGTGGAGAGCTCGGACGGCACCACCTGGGAGTGGACGCTCACCGACGACACCGCGGTCCACTCGGACGATTCGTGGGACGCGGACCCCTCCACGATCGAGGTCGGCGACACGGTGATGGCCAGCGGCACCCGCGAGGGTGACGTGCGCACCGCCGACACCATCGGCGATCCGGTCGAGGCCCCGATCGAGCTCGGCGAGGGCCCCGGAGGACTCGGGGGCCTGGACGGGCTCGAAGACCTGGAGGACCTCGAGGACCTGCCGGGCGACGGCGAACTGAACCAGCTGCCGGAGCGGGAGCTGGAGCAGGAGTCGCCCGAGGAGGAGTCCTCCTCCCAGTCCTCCTGACGAGCCGTCGGAGCCGGGCCCTCGGGCTCGACGAGCCGGCGCCTCAGGGCGCGCCCCCGCACGCCGCCACGTGCGGGGGCGACCGGCTGTCCGGCCACGGGCCGGCAGCCGCTCTGGTGTTCCCGTGCGCGGGCTGACGGCCGCTCAGCCGTTGGTGGGAACGATCAGGAAACGCTGGGCCTCCTCGGCGCCCTGGCAGTGGCCGACGACCGCCTCCGCGCCGGGGGCGCGTTCCCCGTTGCTGATGGTCAGGCACCGCCCGTCGGTCTCGGACCGGATCCGGTACGCCGACGAGCTCTGGCCCACCGGCTCGAAGCGGAAGTGCTGCGTGGCGTCGTCGGCGGCACAGCCGTTCCGGGGCTCCAGCATGTCGGCCGCCGGCTCGTTGATGCGCCGCGTGAGGCAGCCCCGGCCGCGGTCCGGGTCCGGATGGTCCCATTCGATGAAGAACACGCCGTTCTCGCCGGCCGGGCGGAGATAGGTGCGCGGCGGCACCGCCTCCCCGCACGGCTGCTGGACGGCGATGGCGTGCTCGTACCGGCCAGCGCGGTCCCGCCCCTCGGTCAGGCACAGGTCGGGGGCGCCGGACGGACGTATCTCCGCCCACCCCTCCTCGAACGAGACCTCCGCGGCCGGCTCGCCCGCGTCGCCGGCCGGCCACAGCACCCACCCGGCGCCGGCCAGCAGCACCGCGAACGCGGCGCCGACGGCCGCCAACCGGGGCAGGCCGGGGCGGCGGCGGGCGGCGGGCGCGGCCCTGTCGATCTCGAACTCGGCGTCGCTCCCCGGGGCGGCTGACTCGGGCGCGGCCGCGCCGCCGGCCGGCTCCCGCGGCGCGGAGGCGAGACGCTCCCGGGCCGCGAGCCACGCGGCCACCTCGTCCTCCCCGGCGCCGCAGGCCCGCACGAACGCCGCCAGAACCTCGGCGCGCGGCAGCGCCCGGCGGCGCAGCCCGTCGGCGATCGTGCTGCGCGCCAGCACCTCGCCGCGGCGCTCCGCGCGTTCCTCCAGCTGACGATAGGACCGCCCGGACCGATTCTTCAGCTCCTGCATCAACGCGACGAACTCCGCGGCGTCCCGCGCCCGTTCGGGTCGCATCCGGTGATCCCCTGGCACGGCGCCATCCTCACGCCACGCCCCGGGAAGATCAACCCGACTTCGCGCCATCCTTCCCGGACACCACCGGACACGAGCGTTGACCAGGCCGGACAGCCAGCCGGCTGTCCCGGACGCCGGCGAGTCTTGTGCGGCGCGGCGGCGCGCGGCAGGCTCGTTGCCACGGTCGCCGAGGCGCCGCCCCGGCCCGCCGGACCAGCGGATCCGTGGAATGCCGGCGTTTTCGGCGGTGTTGTGCAGCACACGGCGACGGCGCGATCCCCGACCCGACCCCGGTCGGCGGTCGTCCACCGTCCCGCCGTGGCACGCCGCAGCACCGACACCCACCCGCCGACCGGCTACCCGGCGGGCCGCATGAGGTTCGCCTCTCCTCCCGAAGGGCTGGGGAGGCTCGGGAGCGGGAGCGGCCGTGCCGATGGGTCCAGGGCGTACAGGGGGCGCCCTGGACCCATCGCCAGCCGGGGGTTCAGCAGCCGACGCGGCTGGTGCCGACGGCGATGTCGTCGTACCAGAGGGTGTCGGAGCCCTCGCCGTAGCTCTCCCAGCCGAAGCGCAGGTCGGTCAGGGACGGCTGCCAGGCGCCGCCGTTCATCCACTGCTGGTCCACGTCCTGGGTGGGCGTGCCGTCCATGATCAGGCCCTCGACGCTCTCGCCGTTGACCCAGGTCTCCAGCAGGCCCGCGGGGTCCACCTGGTACTCCACGCAGACCCACTCGTCGGTCGGCAGCGGGACGCTCATCGACACGCCGACCGGGCTCTGCGCCGGCAGGGTGGCGTCGTCGTACTCGCGGTTCCACTGCATGGCCGAGTTCTGGCCACCCATCCGCAGGTCGGAGTTGTTGTGGTTGGCGTCCTCCATGGCCAGGAAGGTCACGTGCTGGGTGGGCAGCGCGGTGGTGTGCTGCATCCAGAACCGCACGTAGAGGCCGGAGTCGACGGACACGTCGGTCAGGTCCGTGCCGACGAACATGTGGTTGCAGTACCCGGTGCCGCCGTTCACCCGGATGGACTGACTGCCCGTGTGGGCGACCGAACTGTCCACGGCGGCGGAGCCGGTGCCGGTGCAGTCGGGGGCACCGGCACTCCACCGGCCCGAGGGCTGGGTGCCGGTCTGCGACTCGAAGTCCTCACAGAAGCCGTCGGTGGTGCACTCGGCCGTGGGCGTCGCGTCGGACCCCTGGCTGCCGAAGGCGGCGGAGGTGCCGGTCGCCGCCAGGGTCAGGGCGAGGGCCACCCCGGCGGAGGTGCGGGAGATCGAACGGGAAGAGCGAGCGGGCGCAGGCGCCATGTGGTCCTCCAAGGAGGGTGGGGGTTGTCGCGGCTCGGGTCCTCCCAGCCCATGGGAGCGCTCCCATTCGCACCTTAGCCCCATCCCGCCAGCCGGTCCAGAAGGGCGACGGCCCCGCCGCGGGCCGCCCGTGCCAGGCTTACGGGCCATGGTGACCGTACGAGACATCCGGCCGGACGACCTGCCGGTGGTGTGGACGCTGGCGATGCTGCCGAACGTGGGCGCGACGGCTGACTCCTCCGTGCCGCTGCCGCTGCCGGCGGCCCCTCGGCCGCCGGAGGCGTTCGCGGACATCGCGGACCCCGAACGGCATTTCGCGGCGGCCGGCGGATGCCTGCTGATCGCGGAGGTGTCGGGACACATCGCCGCCATGGGCGGTTTTCGGCCGGTGGCCGAACGCCCGGGCCGGATCGAGATCCTGCGCCTCCGGGTGCACCCCGCCCTGCGCCGACGAGGCGTCGGGCGCGCACTGATGGACGCCCTGGAGGAGCAAGGAGCCGATCTCGGCTTCCGGGAGGCCTGGTTGGACACCGCGACGAACCAGCCCGAGGCGACGGCCTGCTACGAAGGCCTCGGCTACGGGGAGACGGGCCGCGAGACCCGGCCCGAGTGGAGCTGGACCCTCGTCTACTACCTCAAGGACCTACGCCCCTGAACATGGTGTGCCCCCGCCCCGCGCCGGTGGGGCGTCGGGCGGGGGCACACGAGCGCGGAACGCTCAGCCGGGGGCGTCCTGGATGAGCCAGAGACGGTCGGCGCTCCACCACGGGTCGAGCAGGGTCACCCAGCTGTCGCTGTGGTCGGGGTGGGTCAGACCGACGACGTAACGGGTGTCCCGGAGCGCGATCTGGTAGTGGGGGCCGCGGCGCCGGAGCTCCCATTCGTTGTGCGCCCCGGCCAGCGGGCCGGTCTCCAGCAGGATCGGGCCCTGGTATCTGATGTTCTCGTAGACCGGGCTGTTCTCGGCCTTGCGCAGCGGCTCCAGGAAACGCTCACTGCCGACGTGTTGGATCACGAAGGTGCCGTCCCCGGTCTTCGTGAACGTCCAGCGGTGGTTGTCCTTGAGCTCCTCGTAGTCCTCGCGCAGGGCCTTCATGTGCTGTCGCTTGTTGACGAACGAGTCGGGGATCAGCACGCCTCCCGAGAGGGCGCTCACGATCATCTTCTCGCCGTTCGCCAGGTCCTCGAGGGTTGAGGGTGGGTAGGAGGGCTCGGTGGCCATCATCACCTCGTTGGTCGGGGATCTTCCTGGTGATGTGATCCCCACCCGGAGCGCCCGATGAGCCGGACTTCACCCGGACCGGTTAACAAGTAGCACTAGGAGGTCGCTCGCAGGCGCGCCGTCCCCGGGCGCGCACGGCGGGCGCCAACCGGGCTGTCGGAGGGGCGGCGTATGCTCCGCGGCATGTTCGGCTCGTCCTTCACCACCCGCCCCACCCTGCAGGGCACCTTCGGCATGGTGTCATCCACCCACTGGCTCGCGTCACAGTCCGCGATGGCGATCCTCGAGGACGGGGGGAACGCGTATGACGCCGCCGCCGCGGCCGGCTTCGTGCTGCACGTCGTCGAGCCCCATCTGAACGGGCCGGCGGGGGACGTGCCGATCATCCTGGCGCCGGCGGGCGGCCGGGTGCGGGTGCTGTGCGGGCAGGGCCCCGCGCCGGCCGGCGCCACCGTCGAGCACTACACGGGGCTGGGGCTGGACCTGGTGCCGGGCACCGGGCCGCTGGCGGCCGTGGTGCCGGGCGCGGTCGACGCCTGGCTGGTGCTGCTGCGGGACCACGGCACCTGGGAGCTGGCGGACGTGCTGCGGTACGCCATCGGGTACGCCGAGCACGGCCACCCGGCGGTGGAGCGGGTCGGGGCGGCGGTGGCGACGGTGCGCGCCCTGTTCGAGACGGAGTGGACCTCCTCGGCCGAGGTGTATCTGCCGGATGGCCGGCCGCCGGCGGCCGGCGCGCTGCTGCGCAACCGCGATCTGGCGGCCACCTGGCGGCGGCTGCTGACCGAGGCGCGGGCCGGGGCCGGAGCGGCCGGAGCCGCCGGCCGGGAGGCCCGGATCGAGGCGGCGCGGCGGGTCTGGCGCGAGGGATTCGTCGCCGAGGCGCTGGTGGCGCACGCCGCCCAGCCGGCAATGGACTCGTCAGGGCGGCGGCACGCCGGGGTGCTCGACGGCGCGGACCTGGCCGGCTGGGAGGCGACGTACGAGGAGCCGGTGACCTACGACTGGCGCGGCTGGACGGTGTGCAAGGTGGGGCCGTGGTGCCAGGGACCGGTGCTGCCCCAGCAGCTGGCGCTCCTGGACGAAGGCCTCGACGCGGCCGACCACGGCACGCCGGAGTACGTGCACGCCCTCATAGAGGGGAGCAAGCTTGCCATGGCCGACCGGGAGGCCTGGTACGGCGACGCGGCAGGCCCGGACGCCGTGCCGCTCGACGCGCTCCTCTCCCCGGAGTACAACGCGGCGCGCCGGGCGCTGATCGGTCCCGCCGCCTCGCGCGAGCTCCGCCCGGGTCGCCCCGGCGGACGGACCCCGCGGCTGAGCGCGTACGCCGAGGCGGTGGCCGGCGGACCGCTGGCTGGCGGAGGGATAGCCGGCGGGGCGGCCGGCGGGGGGATAGCCGGCGCCGGTGAGCCGACCGTCGCACCCACCGGCGAGACCCGCGGCGACACCTGCCATGTGGACGTCGTCGACCGCTGGGGGAACATGATCAGCGCCACCCCCAGCGGCGGCTGGTTGCAGTCCTCGCCGGTGGTGCGAGGGCTCGGCTTCCCGCTCGGCACCCGGCTGCAGATGACCTGGCTGGAACCGGGGCTGCCGTCCTCGCTGGTGCCGGGGCGTCGCCCGCGCAGCACGCTCTCGCCCACGCTTGCGCTGCGCGGCGGGGAGCCGGTGCTGGCGTTCGGCACGCCGGGCGGCGACCAGCAGGACCAGTGGCAGGCGCATTTCTTCGTGGCGCTGGCGCTGGCTCCCGAGGTGCGCGGCGGGCTCGACCTGCAGGGCGCGATCGACGCTCCCAACTGGCACCAGGACGCATTTCCGAGTTCCTTTTTCCCGCGCGGAATGCTGCCGGCCAGCGTCACCGTCGAATCCCGGATCGGGAACGCCGTCATAGCGGAGCTGCGGCGGCGCGGCCACGAGGTGACGGTGGCCGACGCCTGGACCGAGGGGCGGCTGTGTGCGGTCGCGCGAGACCCCGAGACGGGCGTGCTGTCTGCTGGCGCCAACCCGCGGGGGATGCAAGGTTATGCCGTTGGCCGGTAAATGGGGTCAACATTTCGGGTGCTGGTCAGGGCGATCCCCGGGCAAATGGCACGGGCGAAAAAGAGCACTCGGAAAAACTGCCGTAGCGGTTCCGAAACAAGGTCTGTAACACGTCTTCGGTTCAGTACCTGCCATGGCTAATGATGTCCCCATGGCCGATCGGGAACTGACCGCGTCGCTCGCCTCCTTCACGGACGAGTTGAGGACGCTCGCCTCCCGGCTGGATCCGGGGCAGGGCTGGTACGCCGCCTTCGCCCGGCGAAGCCGGGCGGAGCTGGAGGACTGGCTGGCCGGGCGGGAGCTGCCGCCCTGGGACATCATCGCCGACCTGCTCCAGGACCTGGCCGTGGGCCACGGCCTGGCCGCGGCGGAGCGCACCGGGTGGCGCATCAGGGAGCGGTACGAGACGGCGGCGCGGGCCCAGGACGCATTACCTGACGGGCACACCACGCTCGCCCGCCGGCTGGGGGCACTGGACCACGCGGAGCGCGAGGTGCGACAGCGTGCCCGGCTGCTGGCCGGGGCCGAGGACCGCGCCAGGGAGGTGGGCGACGCCCGCGAGACGGAGCGGATGGCCGCCCTGCGGCTGTGGGCCGAGGACGACGAGGAGCGGATCCAGACCCGCCGCGCCGAGCTGAAGGCCCGGCTCGCGGCGGCGCGCGGCGGCGCGACGCGGGACGAGGAACGCCAGGCCGCCGCGGCGGCGCCCGCGACGGCCGCCCGGGAGCAGCTGCGCGTCCGGGAACAGGTGCCGGCCGGAGCGCCGGGTGGAGCGCCGGGACCCGCGACCGTTGCGGGGGGCCCGGAACCGGCCACAGCGCAGGCGGCCCACGCGGACGGCGCCACGGCGTACGCCACCGCCCCCCGCCCCAGGCACCCGGACGAGACGGGCCACGGGCCCACGGCGCCGCCCGCCCCGCCGGCCGGAGTGACCGGAGCGGCCGGAGTCACGGCGCCGCGCCCGCGGGCGCCGATGGACGACGAGCGCCACCCCGTCGCGGACCGTGGGCCGACCATGCGGCCGCCGGTCCCGCCGACCCCGCCTGCCCCGCCGGCCCAGGGCTCCGTCCCCGGGCCGAGGATCCCGGCCGACGGTCAGCCGCCTCGCGCGTCGGGCCCGCCCGACGCCCCGGCGTACGAGGAGCGCACCGCGCCCGACATGTTCACCCCACGGTCCGGGCGGCCGAGCCCCCGGACCCCCATGGACGGCGCCGGGCCGCCCTCCGCCGACCGCGCCCCGGACGGAGGCCGGGTCAGGGGCGCGCGGTTCGCCGGGCTGGACGAGGCGTCCGCGTTCCGCCCCGCCGCTCCCCCGCCGGCGCCGCCCGCCGGCACGGAGGGCCGCGCCGGGCGGTCCTCCGGCGGCTCCCGGTTCGCGGGTGGTTCCCGGTTCGGGGGCGGGACGCGGGAGTCCCGTCGGCAGCGCGAGGCCCGGCTGCTCGAGGAGGAGCAGCGGGCGGTCATCGACGTGACGGAGCGGCTGCGTCGGCTGCGGGGAGAGGGACAGAGCGGGGCCGCGCATATCGTGCTGTGCGAGGCGGCCAGCGGGCCGCCGAGCCGGCTGCCGCTGCTGGCGGCCGAACTGGAACGGGCCGGCATGGGCGCCGACCTGGCGACGCTGCTCTGGGAGGCCGCGTCCCTGCCGCCGGGCGAACTCGCCGCCGCCGCGGAGGCGCTGGCGACGGCCGGGCGGGACCGCGACTGCGAGCAGTTGCTGCGTCAGGGGGCGGCCCGGCCGGCCGCCGAGGCGGGGGCGATCGCCGCCGCACTGTCATCGGCGGGCCATCCCAACGCGGCGGTCTCCCTGCTGACGGCCCTGGTGCGGGCGCGCACCGCCGAGGACGCCGCGACGGCGGCGGCCGACCAACCCGAGGTGGTGGCGCCGCTGCTGTTGGACGCCGCGCGGCGGGTCTCCCCGAGCCATCACTTCGCCGTCACCAGCGAGCTGCGGCGCGCCGGCGTGGCGTAGCTCACCGAGGGCGCCCCTGAACGGCCCTCGCTCCGGCGTCCGCGGGCGCCGCCGGCGTGTTTCGATGGACGGGTGCTGAACGCGAACGGGGAGCTCGACGACGGCCTGGCCGAGGCCGTCGAGGCGGCGATACGCACCACCGTGGAGACGGAGATCATGCCGCGCTGGCGGCGGCTGGCCGCCCACGAGGTGTCCAGCAAGGCCGGGCCGCACGACCTGGTGACCGTCGCCGACCGGCGGGCGGAGGCGCGGCTCATCGAGGCCCTCACCGCGCTGCTGCCCGGCTCCCGGGTGGTCGGCGAGGAGTCCGTGCACGAGAACCCCGACGGCTACGCCGCCGGGCTGCGCGGCGACGCCCCCGTGTGGATCGTCGACCCGATCGACGGCACCCGCCCGTTCGTGCGGGGCGACACCGACTTCGCCACCCTGGTGGCGCTGGCGCAGCGGGGCGAGTTGCTGGCCTCCTGGACCGTCGCGCCCGCGCGGGGCGTGCTGGCGCACGCCAGAAGGGGCGGCGGCGCGTGGCTCGACGGGCGCCGGCTGCGGTCGGGCGCGCCCGACCCGGGGGCCGAGCTCCGGGTGGCCTGTTCGCACCCCGACTACACGACGGGCGCGGAGAAGCGCGCCCTGGCGGCGCTGTGGACCCCCGGCGTGGCGCCCCGCGCCAGCCGCGCGGCCGGCCTGGACTACCTGGGAATCGCGACCGGGGAGCTGGACGCGGTGGCCTTCTCGTGGGAGCTGGCCTGGGACCACGCCGCAGGACTGCTGCTGGTCACCGAGGCGGGCGGCACGCATATGACCGTGGCGGGCGAGCCGTTCCGCATCACCGGAGGCAACACCCTCCCGTTCACCGCGGCGCGCGACAAGGACACCGCCCAGCGGATCCTGACCCTGCTCACGATGGCCTGACGCGGTGGCCTGACGCCGGCCTGGCGTTGACCGACGGGGTCGGGTGGCTCAGTGCCTGATGCCGGCCCGGCGTTGCCCGAGACGGAGGGCTGACGCGGTGGCCTGACACGGCCCGGCGCCGCCGGACACAAGGGCTGACGTTGCCCAGAGCCGGCTCGGTGGCCCGCCGCTGACGCCGGGCTGGCGTTGACCAACGGGGTGGGTCGGGCAGGGTTCGGCGGCTGTGTGGGGCGGTCGGATCCGGTCGGATCGATGTGATCTTCCGGGGGTGGGCTGAGGGGCCGTCAACGTCGGGTGGTGGGTGTCCGGGTCAGGGGCCGGTGGGTGGGGGGAAGGTGCGGCGTATCCTCGGAGGGCCGGGGTCCGGGTGTACCGGCTGGCTGTGGTCCTCATCGGTGAGGGGAGAGCGTTCAGGTGCCGTCGATGCGAGACGCGGTCGTGGTGGGCGCCGGGCCGAACGGGCTCACCGCCGCCGTGGAGTTGGCCCGTCGCGGCCTGTCCGTGGAGATCTTCGAGGCCCGGGAGACGGTCGGCGGGGGTGCCCGCACCGAGGAGTTGACGCTGCCCGGCTTCCGGCACGACCCGTGCTCCGCCGCCCACCCGTTGGCCGCAGGTTCGCCGGCCTTCCGGACGATGCCGCTGGATCGCTACGGGCTGAGCTGGGTGCACCCCGAACTGCCGATGGCCCATCCGCTGCCGGACGGGCGCGCCGTCGTGCTGGCCAGGTCGGTGGGCGAGACGTCCGCCTCACTGGGGCCGCGCGACGCCGTGGCGTACCGGCGGCTGGTCGCGCCGTACCTCGGTCGGTGGGATTCGCTGGCCGGCGACTTCCTCACCGTGCCGTGGGACGGCCTGCCGCGCGACCCGGCGCTGCTGGCCAGGTTCGGGCTGACCGGGGTGCAGCCCGTCTCCTGGGTGGCGAAGCGGTTCCGCGAGGACCCGGCGCGGGCCATGCTGGCGGGGCTCGCCGCGCACGCCATCGCGCCCGTCTCCACACCCGCGACGGGCGGCATGGCGCTGGTCTTCGCGCTGGCCGCGCACGAGGTGGGCTGGCCGTTCGCGCGCGGCGGCTCGCAGGCGATCTCGGACGCCCTCGCGGGCTACCTGCGCGACCTCGGCGGCGCCGTGCACACCGGCGTGGAGGTGAAGCGGCTGGACGAGTTGCCGCCGGCGCGGGCCTATGTGTTCGATACCTCGCCGCTGGCGCTGGCCCGGATCGCCGGACTCGGCAGCGCCTTCGAGAACTTCCGGCACGGCGCCGCCGCCTTCAAGATCGACTACGCGCTGGACGGTCCGGTCCCCTGGACGTCGCCCGAGGCGCGCCGCGCCGGCACCGTCCAGATCGGCCCGACCAGCGGCGAGATCGGTGCGGCGCTGCGCGCCGCCGCCCTCGAGGGCCGGGCGCCCGACGTGCCGTTCCTGATCATCACGCAGCCCAGCCTGGTCGACCCCGGCCGGGCGCCCGAGGGCAAGCATGTGCTGTGGGCGTACGGGCACGTGCCGGCCTACTGGGACGGCGACCTGACGGACGCCATAGAGCGGCAGATCGAGCGGTTCGCGCCGGGGTTCCGCGACCTCGTGCTGGCCAGGGCGGTCGCCGGCCCGGCCGAGTTGGCCCGCCGGAACGCCAACTACGTGGGCGGGGACATCGCCTGCGGCGCGTACACCGGCTTGCAGACGCTGTTCCGGCCCCGGCTGTCGTTCACCCCGCACGCCACCCCGCATCCGGCGGTCTTCCTGTGCTCCTCGGCGTCCTGGCCGGGCCCGGGAACGCACGGCATGGGCGGCCACAACGCCGCCAAGGCGGTGTGGCGCCGGCTGCGCCAGCAGGGGCAGCCGGCGCGGCGGACCGGACGCGCGAGGCCGCCCTCGCGGGCCTGACCCGGCGTCGGCCGGATCGGGTGCGAGCGCGGCACGGGGCGGCGCTGAGAGGGTGTCAGGCGCTCAGATGTTGAAGCCGCCGTCGACGGTGATCGCGGTGCCGGTGATGTACCGGCCGGCGTCACCTGCCAGGTGCAGCACGGTCTCGGCGATCTCCTCGGGTGCGGCGAACCGGCCCAGCGGCACATGGCCCCGGATGGTGTCACCGTTCGGCCCGTCGGCCGGGTTGAGCTCGGTGTCGGTCGCGCCCGGGTGGACCACGGTCGCCGTGATCCCCCGCGGCCCGAGCTCGCGGGCGAGACCCTTGGTCATGCCGACCAGCGCCGTCTTGCTCATCGCGTAGAGCGAGAAACCGGGAAAGACGGTCCGCTCGGCCACGTTGCTGCCGATGCTGATGATCCGCCCGCCCCCGGTCATGTGCCGGATCGCCGCCCGGGACGCCAGATAGGGCGCGCGAACGTTGACGGCCAGCGTCTGCTCCAGTTCGGCGGGGCCGAGGTCCTCGATCGGGCCGATGAGGAACGCGCCGGCGTTGTTGACCAGGATGTCGAGCCTGCCGAACTCCTCAGCCGTCTGGTCCACGGCCGCGGTGACGGCCGTCGCGTGGGACGAGTCGGCGCGGATCGCCAGCGCCCGGGAGCCGGTCGCGGTGATGGCCTTGGTCACGGCCGTCGCGCGTTCCTCGTTCGACTGGTAGGTCAGAGCCACGTCGGCGCCGGCCTCCGCGAGCCGGAGCGCCACGGCCGCCCCGATTCCCCGACTACCGCCGGTGACCAGGGCCACCCTCCCCGCCAGGTCGCCGCGCCGTTCGTCGTTCACTGTTGTTGTCGTCTGCATGTGACCAGCCTCGCCGCCGGCTGCCGTGGGGCGCTGGCGGAATCGCGTCGTCGCGTTCGCCCGCGCGATCGTCCGGCGTCGGCCGTGCCGCCCGTGGCTCGCACGGGCCACGCCGGATAGGGTCACCCACAGCGCGACTGCCTGTTCGAGCGCAACGACCACAGGGGCAGAACGATGACCGACATGGGACGGCAACGGCACGTGCTGATCGCCGCGGACAAGTTCAAGGGTTCGCTCACGGCCGTGGAGGTCGCCGAGCGCGTCACGGCCGGGATCCACAGCGCTCGTCCCTCGGCGCGGGTGACGACCCTGCCCGTCGCCGACGGCGGCGACGGCACGGTGGACGCCGTCGTCTCCGGGGGGTTCACGGCGCGCGAGGTGGAGGTCACGGGTCCGCTGGGCATCCCGGTCACCGCCCGGTTCGCCCTGCGGGACGGCACCGCGGTGGTGGAGATGGCGCAGGCGTCAGGCCTCAGCCTGCTCCCGCCGCACACCTACGCGCCGCTCACCGCGACGACGTACGGCACCGGCGAGCTGATCGCGGCGGCGTTGGACGCCGGCGCCCGTGCCATCGTGCTGGGCGTGGGCGGCTCGGCGACGACGGACGGCGGCGCGGGGATGCTGGCGGCGCTGGGGGCGAAGCTGCTCGACGCGGACGGCGACCCGATCGCGCACGGCGGCGGGCCGCTGCGCGAGCTGGTCTCGGCGGACCTCGCCGGACTGGACGCGCGGCTGCGCGACACGGAGATCGTGCTGGCCAGCGACGTGGACAACCCGCTGACCGGGCCGAAGGGCGCCGCGGCGATCTACGGCCCGCAGAAGGGCGCCGACCCGATGGACGTGGAGGCACTCGACGCGGCGCTCGGCCATTTCGCGCGGGTGCTCGAGAAGTCCGAGGGGGCGCGCGTCACACACTGCGCGCAGTCACCGGGCGCCGGCGCCGCCGGCGGCACGGGGTTCGGCGCGCTGCTCGGGCTGCATGCCAGGTTCCGGCCCGGCATCCAGGTGCTGCTGGGGGTTCTGGGCTTCGACGCGGCCCTGGAGGGCACGGACCTGGTGATCACCGGAGAGGGCTCGCTGGACGCGCAGACCCTGCACGGGAAGGCACCGGCGGGGGTGGCGGCCGCGGCCAGGGCCGCGGGCCGCCGGGTGGTCGCCGTCTGCGGCCGTCTGGAGCTGGACCAGGCGGCCCTGCGCGGCGCGGGCATCGAGGCGGCGTACGCGATCACCGCCCTGGAGCCGAACCCGTCCCGCGCGATGGCCCAGGCGGGCCCGCTGCTGCAACGCACCGCCGCGCTCCTCGCCGCGGAACGCCTCTGACCGACCCGCCACCGCCCCTCCCGGCCGCGCCCCGAGGGCGAGGGCCGGGGTCACTGGTCGGAGGTCGAGGCGACGTAGATGCGGGGGCGTTCCTCGGAGGAGAGGTCCACGGTGACGGCCACCTCGGGCTCGTCGGACGACTGCTGGACGATGGTCCCGGCATAGCTGCGGGCCGGGTCGTCGAGCACCCAGCCGACGAGGTCGGCCTGGTCGCCCGAGATGGTGACCGTGCCCTCGTTCAGGGCGTCGCGGGTGGTGCCGAGCTCCTCCAGGAAGAAGCTGAGCTGCTCTGGCGAGGAGCGGAACTGCACGTAGAGGGTGCTGCGGTCCCAGGTGTTGGTCTCGTAGTACCCGACGTAGGTGACGCCGTCGGGGAGCGGCACGTCGTAGATGCGGCGCAGCACCTTGCTGGGCCACCCGTAGGTCATCGTGCGCGCGGAGGCGGCGCGCTCCTTCTCCTCGCCGCTGTCCCGGCTCTGATAGGCGGAGAGCACCAGGTATCCGGCGGGGATGGCGATCAGCAGCACCACGACGATCGCCGCCAGCCAGCGGTGGCGCGGCCGACGCGGCGGGCGGGTGGATCCGGTGCCGCTGGGGGTCTCGGTGGTCGCGGTGGCCGTCATGGTCGGGTCGCCCGTCCCCGCGGCGGCAGCCGCAGCTCGAATCCGGTGCGCTGGCCGGCGCGGGTGCGCCGCTCGGCGCGGCGCCGGTTGGCGCGGCGGAAGCGGCGGGCGACGAGGCGGCCGAGGTCTGCGGCGCCGACCATGCCCGCGTCGGTGCCGAGCCTGGCCCGCACGATGCGGGCCTCCGGCCGGTACCCGCGGCCGGTCAGGTGGCGGCGGAAGGCGTCCCTGGCCGGGGCGAGCAGCAGGTCGTCGGCCTCGCTGACGCCGCCGCCGACGACGAAGCAGGTGGGGTCGAGCGCGGCAGCGAGGTTGGCCATGCCGACGCCGAGCCACTGCCCGATGTCCTGGAGCAGCTCCACGCACATCGCGTCGCCGTCCTGGGCGAGCTCCGTGATCAGCGGCCCGGTGATGTCGCCGATCTGGCCGCCGACCCGGTCGAGGATGTGGTGGGCCACCGGCGAGTCGGCGGCGGCCAGCTCCCTGGCCTCGCGGACCAGCGCGTTGCCCGAGCTGTACTGCTCCCAGCAGCCGCGGTTGCCGCAGGGACAGCGGTGCCCGCCCGGCACCACCTGCATATGACCGAACTCGCCGGCCACGCCGTACGCGCCGCGTTTGACGCGGCCGCCCTCCAGTATGGCGCCGCCGATGCCGGTGCCGAGGGTGATCATCACCAGATGGTCGGCCCCGCGGCCGGCGCCGAACCGCCACTCGCCCCAGGCCGCGGTGTTGGCGTCGTTGTCCACCAGGATGGGCACCGCGAGGCGGGCCGCGAGGGCGTCCCGCAGCGGCTCGTTGCGCCAGGCGAGATGGGGCGCGAAGAGCACCCGGGAGCGGTCGGCGTCCACCCAGCCGGCCGCGCCGACGCCGACGGCGTGCACGTCGTGCCGGTCGGAGAGGTCGAGCACCAGCTCGACGATGGTGTCCTCGACGACCTTGGCGCTCTTGGACTTGTCCGGGGTCTCGGCACGCAGCCGCTCCAGCACCGTGCCGTCGGCGTCCACCACGCCCGCCATGACCTTGGTGCCGCCGATGTCGATGCCGACCGTGGGCACCCGGGGGGCGGACAGGTGTGAGCGCCGCTCTCGGGTGGCCATGGTGCGCAGGCCGGTCCCACGGGCCGTTCCCCTGCGCACACGCTCACTGTAGGTACTCATCGGCACGATTGTGCCGTACCCGGCCGGCGGGCCGCGCCGGGCCCGAGTGCCTGGTAACGGCCTGGTACCCGGTGGATACCGGGCCGTTATGGACGTCGCGGGTGTGCCGGACGGGGCCCGCGTTACCCGGTGGCACGCCCGGAGCGCGGGGCCGCGGCGGCCAGCCGCCGGGTGTACTCGTGCTTCGGGTTGAGGATCACCTCGTCGCTCGGCCCGCGTTCGACGATCTCGCCGCGGTACATCACCATCACCTCGTCGGCGAAGTGCCGGGCGGTGGCCAGGTCGTGCGTGACGTACAGCACGGCGAGGTCGCGCTCGGTGCGCAGCCGGTCGAGCAGGCCGAGGATCTCCAGGCGGATGGAGACGTCCAGCATCGAGACCGGCTCGTCGGCCAGCAGCACCCGCGGTTCGGGGGCCAGAGCGCGGGCGATGGCCACCCGCTGCCGCTGGCCGCCGGACAGCTCGTGCGGTCGTTTCCGGGCGATGTCCGCCTCCGGCGTGAGGTTGACCGAACGCAGCAGCGCGGCGATCTTCTCCTCGGCGTCCCTGCCGCCGCGGGCGCGACCGGTGGCCAGCAGCGGCCGGCGCAGGTGGTGGGCGATGTCGTGCGCCGGGTTGAGCGAGGCGAACGGGTCCTGGAACACCATCTGGACGGCCCGGCGGTAGTCCCGGCCGCGGGTGCGGTTTCTGCCGTCGAGCCGGATGCTGCCCGAGGTGGGGCGGACCAGGCGGGACAGGGCGCGGATGACGGTGGACTTGCCGCTGCCGCTCTGCCCGACCAGGGCGAGGGTGCGGCCGGCGCGCAGCGTGAAGGACACCTGCTCCACCGCGCGGAACGGTCGCTGGCCGCGTCGCCGGTAGTCCACGGTGAGGTCGGTGACCTCCAGGGTGGTCATCTCAGGTCCCTTTCTGGGCGTCGACGGGCCGCTGCCGCAGCGTCTCGGGTGCCGGATCGTGCAGATGGCAGGCGGCGGTCCACACCTCGGCGGGGTCGGCCGGCGCCGCGCCCCCGGGTTCCCCCGGACGGGCGGATCCGTTCGGGGCGCCGGCGACGGACAGCCGGTGGTCGGGCGGGCGGATCTCGGCGCAGGGCGCGAAGGCGTGCTCGCAGCGGTCGGCGAAGGCGCAGCCCGGCAGCTCCTCGCGGAGGTCGGGCGGCTGTCCAGGGATGCCGCGCAGTTCGCGGCGCGCGCCCAGCATGTCGGGGAAGGAGCGCAACAGGCCCTGGGTGTACGGGTGGCCGGCGCCGGCGGCGATCTGCCGGGTGGGGGCGTACTCCACGATGCGGCCCGCGTACATCACCGCGAGGCGGTCGCTGAGCTCCAGCAGCAGCGTCAGGTCGTGGGTGATGAAGATGACGCTGAAGTCGAACTCGTCGCGCAGCCGGAGGATCTCGTCGAGGATCTCGCGCTGCACCACGACGTCGAGCGCGGTGGTCGGCTCGTCCATGATGACGACCTCGGGGTCGAGGGCGAGCGCCATGGCGATGACGACGCGCTGCCGCATGCCACCGGAGAGTTCGTGCGGGTGGCTGCGGATCCGGTCGGGGTCGATGCCCACCTTCTCCAGCAGGGCGCGGGAGCGGGCGCGGCGTTCGGCGGCGCGCATCTCCGGGCGGTGCGCGCGGAAGATGTCGTCGAACTGCCGGCCGATGGTGGTCACCGGGTTGAGGGCGTTCATGGCGCTCTGGAAGACCATGGACAGCTTGTTCCAGCGGAACGCGCGCAGTTCCTCGCCGTCCAGCGAGGTGAGTTCGACGGGATCGGCGTCCCGGCTGGTGAAGGTGACGGTGCCGCCGACCAGCCGGGCCGGGGGGCGCAGCATGCGGCTGACGGCGTAGGCGAGGGTGGACTTGCCGCAGCCCGACTCCCCCGCGATGCCGAGGATCTCGCCGCGGCGCAGCTCGAAGCTGACGTCCCTGACGCCGTGCAGCGGGCGCTCGCCGTCGTAGACGACGTCCAGATGCTCGGCGCGCAGGACCACGTCCGCTGACGCGGACCGGGACCGACGTCCCGTCGTGTCCCGTGCGTTCGCCCCCTGTCCCGGCGTGTTCCGTGCCGTCATGGGGTGGCCTCCTTGTCCGGCCGCTCGTGGTGCCCCCGGGTCTTCGGCGGGTCGCCGGCCTGCGCCGCGCCGCGCCGGCGCGAGCTCGTGAAACGGGCCTCGCGGCCGGCGCGGCCGGCGCCGGTCCGCAGGCGCGGGTCGAGGACCTCGTCGAGGCCGAAGCTGATCAGCGAGAGCGCCGTGCCGAGGACGGCGATGCACAGGCCGGGCGGCACGAACCACCACCAGGCGCCGCTGGCCAGTGCCTCGGCGTTCTGGGCGAAGTAGAGCATGGTGCCCCAGGTGAGGTTCGACGGGTTGTCGAGCCCGACGAAGGCGAGGCCCGCCTGGGTGAGCACCGCGAAGATCACGGCGAAGATGAACTGCGAGACGATGATGGCGACGGCGTTCGGCAGGATCTCCACCAGCACGATGCGCCAGCGCCGTTCGCCGTAGACCCGGGCCGCCAGCACGTAGTCGCGGGTGCGCAGCGAGAGGGTCTGGGCGCGCAGCACGCGGGCCGAGGCGGCCCAGCTGGTGAGTGCGATGACGACGACGGTGGCCATCGATCCGCCCTGGACGTAGGCGGCGATGACGATCACCAGCGGCAGCCCGGGGATGACCAGGACGACGTTGCTCAGCAGCGAGAACGCCTCGTCGGCCAGGCCGCCGAGGAAGCCGCCGCCGATGCCGATGACGATGGAGATCGCGGTGGCGATGAGGGCGGCGCCGAAGCCGATGACCAGGGTGCCGCGGGCGGAGACGACGAGCTGTTGGAAGACGTCCTGGCCGGTCTGGGTGGTGCCCAGCCAGTGCGCGCCGGACGGCGGGTCGGTGAAGTCCTCGCTGATGGCGTTGGGGTTGTCGTACAGCCAGGGGCCGATCAGCGCGGTGAGGGCGAGCACCCCGAGGATGGCCAGGCCGACGGTGAGCCGGCGGCTGCGCAGCGCGCCGCGCAACCAGGCGAGGCCGGTGCCGCGGGAGGTGGCGGCCGGGGCGGCGCTGGGGTTGGTGAGTGCGCTCATGGCCGCCCCTCACCCCTGCCGGGTGCGGGGGTCGACGAAGCCGTAGACGAGGTCGACCACGAAGTTGGCCGCCAGCACGGCGAAGGTGATCATCAGGAAGACCGCCTGCATCAGGGGGTAGTCGTTGTTGTTGACGGCCTGGAGCATCGTGTAGCCCATGCCCGGATAGGAGAAGACGATCTCCATGATCAGCGAGCCGCTGACGATGAAGCCGAGGGTGATGGCGAAGCCCGCGACGGAGGGCAGCACCGCGTTGCGGGCGGCGTAGCCCATCATGATCCGGCGCTGGGGCAGGCCCTTGGCCTCGGCGGCGGTGATGTAGTCCTCGGAGAGCGTGGACACCATCATGTTCCGCATGCCGAGCATCCAGCCGCCGATCGAGCTGACCACGATGGTGGCGGCGGGCAGCGCGGCGTGGGAGACGGCGGAGGTGACGAAGCCGGCGGTGAGGCCGATGTCGTAGTTGATCTCGTCGTAGCCGCCGCCGAGCGGGAACAGGCCCCAGACCTGGCCGAGGTAGTAGAGCATCAGCAGCGCGACCCAGAAGTAGGGGATCGCGGCGAGGAACGTGGTGGACGGCACCAGCGAGTCCAGCCAGCTGCCGCGGCGCCACCCCGCCAGCGCGCCCAGGGCCAGGCCCAGGGCGACGCTGATCAGGGTGGCGGTGCCGACCAGGACGATGGTCCAGGGGATGGCGTCGTTCAGCACGTCGGTCACGGGTACGGGGAAGTACGTGACCGAGAGGCCGAAGTCGAAGCGCGCGAGCTGGACCAGATAGTCCCAGTACTGCTGGAAGATGTTCCCGGAGCCGAGGCCCAGCATCTCCGCCAGCGCCTCCTGCCGGCCCTCGGGGACCGCCCCGTACTGGGCCTGACGGGACATGATCAGCTGGACCGGGTCCCCGGGGATGAGCCGTGGCAGGAAGAAGTTGAGCGTGACGGCCATCCAGGCGGCCACCGCGTAGAAGCCGAGCTTCCTGAGTACGAATCGCACGCCGCGGTCACTCCACCGGTTCGAGGCGGGCGGCGACCCAGCCGCCGTCCGGGTCGAGCCAGATGGCGGGCGAAGCGTACAGGTCGTCCTCGGTGGGGTAGCCGGTGACGTTGTTGCCGTTGAACTCCATCATGTTCTGGGCGGCGAACAGCGGGATGACCGGCATGTCCTCGACGAACTCCTGCTGGATGGTGTGGTAGTGCTCCTGCTGCTCCTCGGGGTCGGTGGTGTCGCCGATGGCCTGGAGGGCGTCGTCGACGGCCGGGTTCTCGTAGCGGCCGTAGTTGCCGTCGTTGGACGCGGTGCCGATGGGCTTGACCAGGTTGCTGGAGAGCAGCTGGTAGTAGTAGGCGCGGGGGTCGGGGGTGTAGCCGACGCTGTCGAGCACCATCTCGAAGTTGCCGTTGTTGCGCTTGTCGGTCCACTGCGCGTGCGAGATGGCGTCGACCTCCAGCTCGATGCCGTACTCGGCGAGCTGCTGCTTGGCCATGTCGGCGAGGCTGACGTAGTCGGTCCAGCCGCTGACCAGGGAGAGCTCGACGGACAGCTGCTCGCCGTCCCGGCTCCAGTTGCCGTCGGAGTCCTGGGTGTAGCCGGCCGCGGTGAGGTGCTCCGTGACGGCCTCCTCGCCGGTCTCGAACTCGGCGTCCGCGAGGTCGGGGTCGAGGACGCTCTCGAAGTTCGGGAGGATCAGGCCGGTCGGGCTGGCGTCCGGATTGACGCCGGAGTAGACGCTCTCGTTCATGAAATCGCGGTCCAGCGCGGCGCTGATCGCCTTGCGCACCTCGGGGTCGGCGGTCGGACCCTCCTGCGCGTTGGGCAGGAAGATGGCGTTGGCGATCGGGATGTTGACCAGCTCGAAGTTCTCGTCCTTGTCGAGGTAGTTGGTCTCGACCTCGGGGATGTAGGTGCCGGCCCAGTCGATCTCGCCGTTACTGATCGCGGCGTTGGAGGCGTTGTTGCCGGTGAACGAGCGGAACCGCACGGCGTCGAAGTTCGGCAGGCCCTCGACGTAGTAGTCGTCCCGGGCGGTCAGCAGCATGCTCATGCCCTCGACCGAGTCGACGACCCAGGCACCGGTGCCGACCGGGTTCTCGTTGAGCACGGTCGGCTTCTCGTCGTCGGGGATCTCCGACCAGACGTGCTCGGGCACGATCTTCTGCTTGCCCAGGATGAAGAACTCCTGGGTCACCGCGGACTCGGTGAAGGTCATCACCACCGTGTCGTCGTCCTCGGCCTCCACGGTGTCGATGGGCAGCCCATAGGTGTTCAGCGCCGGTATGTCTGCTGCCAACTGGAAGGTGTAGACGACGTCGTCGACGGTGAAGGGCTCGTCGTCGTTCCAGGTGGGGGTCGTCTTGATGTCGATCGTCAGGGTGCGCCCGTCGCCCGACCACTCGTAGTGCTCGCCCAGCCAGGGCTTCACGTCGCCGGCCTGCGCGCCGTTGAAGAGGAACAGCGGCTCGTAGATGTAGCCGTTGGTGGCCTGGAGCGGCTCCGGGGAGAACGGGTTGAAGTTCCGCACGAAGTTGCCGGTGGATCCGGTGGTGACGGTGAGCACCCCGTCCTCGCCGCCGCTGTTGGTCTCCCCGGCGCAGGCGGCCAGCGCGGCCGTCAGGCCCAGCGCCGCGGCCGCGGCGACGAGCCGTCGCGGGCGGAATCTTTTCAGCACGGTCATGGGTTCCCCCTAGCTTGAGGCGCGCGGGCACGGTACGCGGGCAGGCGGGTCGGGTGGGACACGGGACGGGGTGGGGCGGTGGAGCCGTGACACGACGGAATGACGCCGCACGCCGGTGGCGGTCCGCGCGCCGCCGGCGTTACGTGCCTGGAATTCAAAGGCGTGCTTAACGGACTGTCAATGCCGCTGCATTGCTTTTCTGCCACGCCTTCAGCACCATGTCGGCACCGGTCGCCGTATTTTGACTGAACCGGATTAGTGATTCCCCGTCGAAGTCGCAGCTTGGAGCCGTGCGGACCGGTCCCGCCGCCCGCTCCGGCCCTTCAGAGCACAGGTGACCAGAGGAGCTCAGGTGAAGCGTCCGACCATGCAGGACATCGCACGGCAGGCCGGGGTCACCAAGGCTGCCGTGTCGTTCGCGTTGAACGGCCGGCCGGGGGTGTCGGAGCCGACCCGGCGGCGGATCCTGGCCATCGCCGAGGAGTTGGGGTGGCAGCCGAGCAGCGCGGCCCGCGCGCTGTCCGACGGCCGGGCGGGCTCGTTCGGGCTGGTCATCGACCGGCCGGCGCACGCCCTGGGCCTCGAACCCTTCTTCATGCAGCTGATCTCGGGCATCCAGGCCGAGCTGAGCAGGGACACCACGCCGCTGCTGCTCACCATGGTCGAGGACCAGGCGGCGGAGATGGCGCTGTACCGCAGCTGGTGGGCCCGGCGCCTGGTGGACGGAGTGTTCCTGGTGGACCTTCAGGTGGACGACGCGCGGGTGCCGGTGCTGGAGGCGCTCGGCATGCCCGCGGTGGTCATCGGGGCGCCGCTGGGTACCGGCACCCTGCCGGCGGTGTGGAGCGACGACGCCACGGCGGTGGCCACCGTGGTGGAGCATCTGACGGAGCTGGGGCACCGCCGCGTCGCCCGGGTCTCCGGGCCCGCGCACCTGCGTCACACGCGGATCCGCACCGAGACGTTCGAGCTGGTCACGGCCGAGTACGGGGTGACGGGGAGGACGTTGGAGGCCGACTACAGCGGCGAACGCGGCGCCGCGGCGACCCAGGAGCTGCTGTCGGGACCGGCCGCGGAGCGGCCGACGGCGATCGTCTATGACAACGACGTGATGGCGCTGTCCGGGCTGACCGCGGCCCAGGGGCTCGGCCTGCGGGTGCCGGCCGAGGTGTCGATCGTGGCCTGGGACGATTCGGCGCTCTGCGAGCTCGTCAACCCGTCGCTGACGGCGCTGAGCCGGGACATCTCGGCCTACGGGGCGCATGCGGCGCGGCGGCTGCGGCAGGCCGCCGGCGGCGACGAGGTGGGCGACCTCCAGGACCCGGCGCCGTCGCTGAGGCTGCGCGGTTCGACCGGCACGGCGCCGCGCGGATGAGCGCGCGGAGGCGAGTGAAGCGGAGCCGATGAAGGCATTGGGTAAACCGGTTTAGACCCAACGCCGAGAAGCCGCCGTCCGGCGAGTGTCCCCTTGACGGCTGAACCGGTATAGCAGTTCACTTCACTGTGCGCGGCACGTCCGTTCGCACCGGGCCGGCGCACCACTGACCCCTGTCTCGCAACGGGAGATTTGATGCAGCGCCCCTCCGCCCTTCTGAGCAGCGACGGCCGCCCGCAGGTCTGGCTCGGCGCCAACTACTGGTCGCGCACCGGCGGCCCGCTGATGTGGCGGAACTACGACGGCGAGGTCGTCGCCGAGGAGTTGCGCACGCTGCACGACCACGGCCTCAACATGACCCGGTCCTTCTTCTACTGGCCGGACTTCCACCCCGAGCCCTACCAGATCGACGAGGAGATGTGCGCCCGGTACGCCGACTTCCTCGACCGGCACCAGGCGCAGGGCATGACCACGGTGCCGACGTTCATCGTCGGCCACATGTCCGGCGAGAACTGGGATCCGGCGTGGCGCGGCGACCGCGACCTGTACGGCGACATCTGGCTGGTCTCCCGCCAGGCCTGGTTCATCAGGGAGATGACGCGCCGCTTCGCGTCCCATCCGGCGGTGGCGGCCTGGCTGATCTCCAACGAGATGCCGATCTACGGCTCGCCGCCCGGCGAGCCCGAGGCGCCCCGCGAGCGGGTCGCCTCGTGGGCGCAGCTCGTGGTGGACGCGGTGCGGGCCGGCGGGGGTGGGCAGCCGGTCTCGCTCGGCGACGGCGCCTGGGGCCTGGAGAACTCGGGGCACGACAACGGCTTCCGGGTGGCGGACACCGCCGAGCTGTGCGACTTCCTCGGCCCGCACGTCTACCGGATGGAGGACGACGCGGCGCGCCAGCACCATGCCGCCGCCTGGGTGTGCGAGCTGACCGGCACCTTCGGCCGGCCGGTGATCCTGGAGGAGTTCGGGCTGACCACCGACTTCAGCTCGGCAGCCGGCGCGGCCCGCTACTACCGCCAGGCGCTGCACAACTCGCTGCTCGCCGGCGCCACGGGCTGGGTGGCGTGGAACAACACGGACTACGACGCGCTCCGCGAGCAGCCGCCGTACCGGCACCACGCCTTCGAGATGCACTTCGGCATCACCGACGCCACCGGCGCGCCCAAGGCGCCGCTGCTGGAGATGCGGGCGTTCGCCGAGGTGCTGCGGGAGATCGACGTGGCGCACTGCCGCCGCACGGACAGCGACACGGCGCTGGTGATCTCCTCCTATCTGGACACGGTCTACCCGTTCACCCGCCCCGAGGACCGCCCCTACGTGCAGCAGACCGGCCGGCAGGCGTGGATCGCCGCCCGGCTGGCCGACGCCCCGCCCGCGTTGGTCAGGGAGAGCGACGGGCTGCCGGACGGGGCCCGGCTCTACCTGGTGCCATCGGTCAAGCAGTTGCTCTCCCCCACCTGGTTCCGCCTGGAGGAGTTGGCCCGCGCCGGAGCCACCGTGTACGTGTCGTACTCGCCCGGCGCGCACGAGGAGCAGCGCGGCCCGTGGTACGCGCACCTCAACCGGCTGTTCGGCGTCCGGCACCAGCTGGAGTACGGCCTGGTCGACCCGATCGAGGACGACGAGGTCACCTGGACGTTCGGCCGCGCCTTCGGCACCCTCCCGGTCGGGGCACGGCTGACCTTCCGCGCCGCGGGCACGTCCGACAACCGGGTGTTCCTGCCGGTCGAACCGGACGGCGCCGAGGTGCTGGCGACCGACGAACGGGGCCGTCCCGCCCTGCTCCGGCGCGAAGTCGGCGCGGGCAGCGTGGTGTTCAGCACCTACCCGATCGAGCATATGGCGGCCGTCACGCCGCGGGTCAACCCGGAGGCGACCAGCACGCTGTACGCCGCGCTGGCCGCGGCCGCCGGGGTGGACCGGCCGGTGACCGTGGACGACAACCGGGTCGCGGTGGACCGGATGGTGCACCAGGACGGCCGCACCTTCGTCTGGCTGGTGAGCCAGTCCGCCGAACCGCTGTCGGTCAAACCGTCGCTGCCGGACGGCGCCGCGCTGGCCACGCTGGACGGCGCGGAGGCCGCATCGGTCTCGCTGGAGCCCTACGGGGTGGCGGTGCTGCGGCTGCTCCGGGAGGGCTGAGTCGACGTCCCACCACGCGTCCCACCACGCGGCGCGGCGTCCCCGCCCACCCGGAACCCCTGACTCCATATCGGGTGGTGCTGTGTCCGCACCCGAGGAGGGTGGGGAGACTGTGGCGGGTGGGGGTGGGGCGTATGCTGACGTCTCCGGTGGGTCGAGCAGCTGAATCGAGGGCGTTCAGTGGGGACTTGGGGAACTACGCCGTTCGCCAACGACAGTGCGCTCGACCTGCTGGAATCCCTCGTGCCGGCCTCCTCGGCGGAGCGCCTCGCGCTCGTGCTGCGCACCCTGGACGCCGAGGAGCAGGCCGGTGACGGCTCCGAGGAATCCGGGAAACGGGCGCCCGAGGAGATCATCTCGGCCGCCGCCGTCCTCGCCGCCAACCTGCCCACCGGCGCCGCCCTGCCGTGGAACAGCTGGGTGCCCGGCATCACCCGCTGGCTGACCCGGCCGGTCCCGGCCGACACCCCCGCGCGGGCGCTGGCGGCGATCGACGCCGCCGTGCCGGACGACGATCCGTGGTGGGGCGCCTGGCTCGACGACGCCGACCGGGAGCAGGCCGGGGCCGCGCTCGACCAGCTGCGGGCGGCGCTGCACGGCGCCGAACTCGCCTGCCGGATCTGCGGTCTGGTGCAGCACGAGCCGCCCTGGGGCGACGACGGCCAGAGCCCGAACTTCGGCATCTGCGAGCGCTGCGGCGTCCAGTTCGGCTATCCGGACGCGACGACCGAGGGCGTGCGCCGCTACCGCGTCGCCTGGTTGGACAGCCGGGTCGGCGAACTGGCGCATCTCGCCGTCGAGTTCGAGCGGACCTTCGCTCAGCGGCACGGCGTCCCGCCGGGCCGGCACCTGGTGACCAGGGCCGGACGGGACGCGGCCGCGGTGACCGAGGAGTCCGAGCGGCGGCTGGCGGCGGCCGGCGCGCCGGCTGCCCTGGTGGAGCTGTACCGGAGCGTGACCGAGATATCCCTGCCCGACCTGGGCGGCGGCGTCTTCGTGCGGCCGGCGGCGGACGTCGCCGACGGCATCGACGAGGGACGGCTGCCGACGGAGCTGACCGGCGACTTCCGGGACGGCATCGTGGTGTTCGGCTCGGAGGGCGACGGCGCGCTGCTCGCGGTCAGCACCTCGGGCGGCGCCGTCTACCGGCTCAGCGGCGGCGCGGTGCTGGGGGCGGCGTACGCGCCGGGCGAGGAGGGCGCGCAGGTGGTCGCGGACAACCTCTGGGGCTTCCTCGACCACCTGCGCGCCCGCTTCGCACAGGCCGGCTAGCTCCGGTCATCCCGGGGCCGCGGCTACCAGCGGACCGGGAGGGTGAGCGGGCCGCGCATCAGCAGGCCGCGGCGCCAGGGCAACGCCGCCGGATCGGCGTCCAGGGCGAGCCCCGGGGCACGTTCCAGCAGCGAGCGCAGCACGATCCTGGCCTCCAGCCGGGCCAGCGGCGCCCCCAGGCAGCGGTGGATGCCGTGCCCGAACGCCATATGTCCCCGGGTCTCGCGGCGGATGTCGAACCGCTCGGGGTCGGGGAACCGTTCGGCGTCCCGGTCGGCGTCGCCGAGCACCGGGAGCACCAGCCGGCCGCCGCCCGGGATGAGCGTGCCCCCGATCTCGACCGGGTCGACGGTGAAGCGGTTGGTCGGCGTCAGCACCGGCCCGTCGTAGCGCAGCAGCTCCTCGACGGCGTTCTCCAGCAGGCCCCAGTCGGCGCGCAGGGCGGCCAGTTGTTCGGGGTGGCGGAGCAGCGTGAACACGCCGTTGGCCAGCAGATTGACCGTGGTCTCGTGCCCGGCGACCAGCAGCAGCCAGGCCATGCCGACGAGTTCTTCCGGGGAGAGCTGGTCGCCGTCCTCGTCCGCCGAGTGGATCAGCGCGCTCATCAGATCGTCGCCCGGCGCCATCTTCTTGGCCGCCAGCAGGCCGACGACGTACTCGTTCATCGCCAGGCTGGCCCGCCGCCGCTCGGCCGACGGGGCCGGCCCGACCGCCGTGTTGGACCAGACGCGGAACCGGTCGCGCTCCAACTCGGGCACGCCCAACAGCTCGCAGATCACCGTGATCGGCACGGGGAAGGCCAGGGCCGGGACGAGGTCGGCGCGCCGGTCGGGGGCGGCCAGCATCGCGTCGAGCAGCCGGTCGGTGGTCTCCTGGATGCGCGGCGCCAGCGCCTCGGTGCGGCGGGCGGTGAACTCCCGTGTCACCAGGCCGCGCAGCCGAGTGTGGTCCGGCGGGTCGGCGACCAGCATGTGGTGACCGTAGATGCGCTGCCCCTGGAGCTCCTCGGACGCGCTCTCCCACCGCTTGCTCAGCCGCGGGTCGGCGAGCGCGGCGCGCGCCTCCTCGTACCCGAGCACCAGCCACGCCTCGAATCCGCCGAGGGTGATCACGCGCCGCACGGGCCCGCGCTCGCGCAGCGCGGCGAGCACCGGGTACGGGTCGCGGGCGAAGTCGGCGCCCAGGGTGCGGAGGTCGAGGATCTCCCCGCCGCCGTCCGCGCGGGCGCGCTCGTCAGTGGTCCTGACGGTGTCCCCGGTCATCGGTCCCCCTCTTCCCTTGCCCGGGAACCACGGTGCCACTGTCCGCTACGGATCGCAACAACGCGTAGCGTCCGGGCATGTCCGACGAACCCGACGAGCCCGACGACCAGCGCGGCGCCGGGACCGTCAGGGGAAGCGGTCCCGGCGCCGCGGGTGGGGGGACGCCGGTCAGGGGGTCGTGGGGACGGTCGCGGGGATCCGCGCGTCCGGCATCAGCAGGAGTAGTCGATGAGGTCGAAGGAGGCGTAGTGGTCGGAGGTGTAGTAGTCCTCCTGGTTGGAGTCACCGGTGACGATGCGGCGCGCGCCGCGGTCGTCGCTGCCCGGCGTCTCCACGGTGTACTCGTGGTAGTAGCCGATCGGATGAGAGGGCAGCAGGCCCTCGCGGTTCTCGAAGACGCCGCCGTCCTGGGGGTACGGGTACGGGCCGCCGACCTCGATCAGGTCCAGCGTGTCGTAGGCCTCGGACGGCAGGTCGCCGTAGCAGATGTCGCCGAAGTCGAGGGGAATGACCGCGGCGGCGGGGGCGGTCGCCTGGGTGGGGACGGAGGTGGGGGTCGCGGCCGAGGCCGCCGCCTGGCCACCGATGAGCAGAGTCGTGAGGAGGGACGCGGCAGCGCCGGTCCGGACGAGCCTGGAGCCGAAGTTCATGCCCATGCCAACCAGTGTGACGCGCGTAGTGTGATGCGCGTCAACCACGCATGCCGGTTATTTCCTAGGAGTTCACAGGCCGTCGCGCGGGCTCCACACCTTGGGCGCACGGAGCGGGAGAACGGCTCACAACTCGCGGTACCGTGCGGCCATTTCCCGGGCCCCTCGTTCGGTGAGCGAGCCGTACAGCCGCACCCTGGCGACCCCGCCGTCCGGGTAGACGTCCAGCCGGGCGTGCGTCGCGGGCGGGGCGGCGGGGTCGAGCACCAGCCGGTGCACGGTGTCCGGGCGGAGCGGGGTGCGCGGCAGCACCTCGTGCCAGTCGCCGCCGGCCGAGACGGAAAGCGCGGCCCAGCCCGGCGCGTTGCCCACGTAGCAGCCGGTGTCGATCTCCACGGCCCGGATCACGGAGTGGCCGGCCAGCCGGTAGCGCACCCAGTCGTGCCCGTGGTCCCGACGGCGGCGGGTCTCCCAGCCCTCCTCCATGGAGCGGGAACGGCCGGGCATGATGCTGTGTTCGGGCGGCGAGTAGAAGCGGTCGGAGGCGTCCTCGGCCGCGCCCCCGTGCTCCAGGGCGACCAGGTCGAACGTGCCCAGCGCCGCCAGCCACGCCGGCTCTGGCACCACCTCGCCGTGCACCCGCAGCCGGGCGATGCCGCCGTCGGGGTACTGCCGCAGTCGCAGGTGCGTGACGCGCCGTTCGACGGTGACGGCGAAGGCGTTGGCGGCGTGCCCGCCGACGACCGTGCGGGGCACGAGTTCGGTCCAGACGGTGTCCTCGTCCGGCGGCTCGTCGGGCCGCAGCGCCGCGCCCTCGACGCTCGTCTCGTGCGGGTGGTTGCCGCGGAAGTGGGCGGTGTCCACGACCACCCCGCGGACCAGTCCGGGGGCGCCGAGCCGGATCAGCGCCCAGTCGTGGTCGTCCGCGCCCGGATGCGGCAGGGCCGCGGTGCTCCCCCGCCGGCGGCGGGTCTCCCAGCCGTCCATGACCTTGCCCTTGGGGCCGTACGCCGCCGGATCGAAGCGGGGTCGCTCCGGCCTGAGCAGGTTCTCCCGTTCGGCGAAGAACTCGTCGTTGGCCGCGATCACCGAACCGCCGAGCCGCCGGTCGGCGAGGTCGGTGAGCCGGGTGAACGGCACGGCGTCCGGGTCGGGCGCACGGTAGTCGGCGTACGGGTCCCCGCCAGCGTACGGCGCCGCGGCCCCGTCGAACCTCACGGCCGCGCCGCCCGGTTCGCGGTGGCTGCCGGCCCGGCGGGGTCGGGGGTGCCACGGGTCGGGGGGCGGTCGAGGAGGCGGCCGGCCTGGCCGGTGATCCGGCCGCGGTCGGCGATCCGCCGGCCGCGCAGCCAACTGGCCAGGACCACCCCGCGCAGCGTGCGACCCGCGTAGGCGGTCACCGGGTTGCGGTGGTGCAGCGCGGCCGGGTCGACGGTGAAGCGCGCCTCGGGGTCGAGCACCGCGAAGTCGGCGTCGCGGCCGGGTGCGATCGCGCCCTTGCGGCCGTCGAGCCCGGCCAGCCTGGCCGGGCCCTCAGCCATCCAGCGGACGACGTCGGCCAGGTCGTGGCCGCGGGCCCGGGCCGCGGTCCAGACCGCGGGGAGCCCCAGTTGGAGCGAGGAGATGCCGCCCCAGGCGGCGCCGAAGTCGGGCGTCTTCAGGTCGGCCGTGCAGGGCGAGTGGTCGGAGACGACGCAGTCGAGGGTGCCGTCGGCGAGCGCCCGCCACAGCGCGTCCTGGTTGGCCGCCTCCCGGATCGGCGGGCAGCATTTGAACTCGGTGGCGCCGTCCGGGACCTCCTCGGCGGTGAGGGTGAGGAAGTGCGGGCAGGTCTCCGCGGTGACCCGGACCCCGGCGGCGCGGGCCCCGGCGAGCACCGGCAGAACGGCGGCGGACGACAGGTGCAGCACGTGCACCCGGGCGTCGTACCGCCCGGCCAGCGCGACCAGCCGGGCGACGGCGGCCCGTTCGGCGGCGCCGGGCCGCGACGCGAGGAAGTCGGCGTAACGGCGGCTGCCGTCCGCGGGCGGAGCCGCGGCCAGCCGCTCCGGGTCCTCGGCGTGCACGATGAGCAGCGCGTCGAGCGCGGCGACCTCGCGCACCGCCACGGCGAGCCGGTCCGGGGGCAGTTCGGGGAATTCCGGCACGCCGGACGGCGAGAGGAAGCATTTGAAGCCGAAGACGCCGGCCTCGTGCAGCGCGCGTAGCTCGCCCAGGTTTTCGGGCACCGCGCCGCCCCAGAAGCCGACGTCCACCCGGACGCCGGGGCGGGCCGCCGCGCGTTTGGTGGCCAGATGGTCGGGGGTGGTGGTGGGCGGGACGCTGTTGAGCGGCATGTCGAGCAGCGTGGTGACGCCGCCGGCGGCCGCGGCCGCGGTCGCGGTGGCGAAACCCTCCCAGGCGGTCCGGCCCGGGTCGTTGACGTGCACGTGGGTGTCGACCAGTCCGGGCAGCAGCGCGGCGTCGCCGTAGTCGACGAGGCAGGCGCGGGCCGGCGGCGGCGCATCGTGCGGCAGCACGGCGGTGATCCGGCCGCCGGAGACGGCGACGGAGGCGGGGCGGACGCCCGCGGGGGTGACGACGCGCGTCGATCTCAGCACCAGCTCCGCGGTGCCCGCGCCCGCTCCCCACTCCGTGTCCGCCCCGGTTCCGGCCAACGGCGCCGCACCACCCCTGCGTCGACATCAACGTTTTGTTGAACCCGATCCTCGGTCGCCGGGAGCGGCCCGTCAAGCGCCGGGTAGGCTGGCCAGCGACGCTGCCCCCTGCTCGCATAGCCGGAAAGGAAGGACGACGTGCCTCCGTCCGACGTGCGCAAGTCCACCCCCGGCGGTTCGCGCGTTCCCGGTGGTGGCGGTGGTAGCGGTGGCGGAGTGCAGTCGCTGGAGCGGGCGTTCGGGCTGCTGGAGCGGATGGCCGACGCCGGCGGCGAGACCGGGCTGAGCGAGTTGGCGGCCAGCAGCGGCCTGCCGCTGCCCACCATCCACCGGTTGATGCGCACGCTGGTCGCCTGCGGCTACGTGCGCCAGCAGGCCAACCGCCGGTACGCGCTGGGGCCGCGGCTGATCCGGCTCGGCGAGAGCGCGGCGCGCCCGCTGGCCACCTGGGCCAGGCCGCATCTGGCCCGGCTGGTGGAGGAGACCGGCGAGACGGCGAACATGGCGCTGCTCGACGGCGACGAGGTGGTGTACGTGGCGCAGGTGCCGTCCCGGCACTCGATGCGGATGTTCACCGAGGTCGGGCGCCGGGTGTTGCCGCATTCCACCGGCGTCGGCAAGGCGCTGCTGGCGGGGCTGCCCGACCGCGACGTGCGGGAGCTGCTCGGCCGCACCGGCATGCCGGCCGCCACGGAACGGACCCTGACCGACCCGGACGCGTTCCTGGCGGCGCTCGTCACGGTCCGCGAGCTCGGCTTCGCGGTGGACGACAACGAGCAGGAGATCGGCGTCCGCTGCATTGCCGTCCCGGTGCCGGCCGCGCCCACGGCCGCCGCCATCTCCGTGTCCGGGCCCGCCGGCCGGGTGACGGACGCGGCGACCGAGAAGATGGTCCCGCTGCTGAAGGAGGTCGCCCGCGACCTCTCGGCCACGCTGGCGGGACCCCAGGGCGCGGACGCCTGACCGGCACGCCTCGCCGGGCTGCGAGACGCCGGCGATACGCACGGCGCGCCCCCGGCCGGCGCCCGGCGTAGGCTCGCCCCATGGCCGAGCCAGCCGGACCCGCGCCCGTCGCCGGGCTGCTGCTGGCCGCCGGCGCCGGTCGGCGGCTGGGCGGACGGCCGAAGGCGCTGTTGGAACGTGACGGCCGCCCGCTGGTGCGGCGCGTCGCCGAGGCGCTGCGTGCGGCCGGCTGCGCCCCGGTGCACGTGGTGCTCGGGGCGGCGGCCCGCCGGGTGCGCGCGCGGGCCGGCCTCGACCCCGACGTCGTGCTCGTCGACAATCCCGACTGGCCCTCGGGCATGGGCTCCTCGTTGCGCGCCGGCCTGGACTCGCTCGCCCCGACCGGGGCGGGCGCGGCGCTGGTGGTGCTGGTCGACCAGCCGGGCGTCGGCGCGGCCGCGATGGCCCGGGTGCGGGCCGCCTACGACTCGCCCCGGTCGCTGGCCGCCGCCGAGTACGAAGGCCGTCGCGGCCATCCCGTGCTGCTCGGCGCGGCGCATTTCGCCGAGGTGCGGCGCCGGGCTCGCGACGACCAGGGCGCCCGCGGGTACCTGCGGGAGCGCGAGGGGGCGGGCGAGGTGGTGCGCGTCCCGTGTGGCGACGTCGCGGAGCCGTACGACATCGATACGCCCGGGGATCTGTGGAGACTCACCGCGCCCACCGAGGGCTAGAGTTCCGTAATGAGGAAAGTAGTATCCGGTATCTGTTCTCTCCCCCCGTTCGCCGAAGGAGTGACCGCTCATGCCCGTCGTCACCGTTGACGCACCGTCCCTGGACCGGCAGGAGGAGATCCTCACCGACGAGGCGCTGGAGTTCCTGGGCGAGTTGCACCGGAGGTTCACGCCCCGGCGGAACGAGTTGCTGGTCCGTCGCGCGGAACGGCGCGCGGAGATCGCCCGCACCTCCCGGCTCGACTTCCTGCCGGAGACCGCCGCGGTCCGGGAGGGCGACTGGCGGGTGGCGCCGACGCCCGAGGCCCTGTTGGACCGGCGGGTCGAGATCACCGGGCCGGCCGACCGGAAGATGACGGTCAACGCGCTCAACTCCGGGGCCCGGGTGTGGCTCGCCGACTTCGAGGACGCCCTCTCCCCTACCTGGGCGAACGTGGTGGGCGGTCAGCTGAGCCTGGCCGACGCGTTCCGCCGCCGCATCGACTTCACGGACCCGACCAGCGGCAAGCGGTACGCGCTGCGCCCCGACCCGGAGCTGGCCGTGGTGGTGTCCAGGCCGCGCGGCTGGCATCTGGACGAGCGCCACCTGCGGGTGGGCGACGCCGCCATCCCGGGCGCGCTGGTGGACTTCGGGCTCTTCCTGTTCCACAACGGCCGGCTGCTCGCCGAGCAGGGCCGCGGCCCGTACCTCTACCTGCCGAAGCTGGAGTCACATCTGGAGGCGCGGCTGTGGAACGAGGTGTTCGTCTTCGCCCAGGAGGCGCTCGGGCTGCCCGTGGGCACCATCCGGGCGACCGTGCTGATCGAGACGATCACCGCCGCCTTCGAGATGGAGGAGATCCTCTACGAGCTGCGCGACCACGCCGCCGGGTTGAACGCCGGCCGGTGGGACTACCTCTTCTCGATCGTCAAGAACTTCCGGGACGCCGGGTCCGCGTTCGTGCTGCCCGACCGCAACGCCGTCGCCATGACCGCGCCGTTCATGCGCGCCTACACCGAACTGCTGGTTCGCACCTGCCACAAGCGGGGTGCACACGCGATCGGCGGGATGGCCGCGTTCATCCCCTCGCGCGACCGGCAGGTCAACGAGCTGGCGTTCGCGAAGGTCAGGGCGGACAAGGACAGGGAGGCCGGCGACGGCTTCGACGGCTCCTGGGTGGCGCACCCCGGTCTGGTGCCGGTGGCGGTGGAGGCGTTCGACGCGGTGCTGGGCGACCGTCCGCACCAGAAGGACCGGCTGCGCGAGGAGGTCAAGGTCACCGCCGCCGACCTGCTGGCCGTGGACTCGCTCGACGCCCGCCCGACGTTCGAGGGCCTGGGCAACGCCGTGCAGGTGGGCACCCGTTACCTCCAGGCGTGGCTGGCCGGCCGGGGAGCGGTGGCCGTGTTCGACCTGATGGAGGACGTGGCCACCGCCGAGATCTCCCGCTCCCAGATCTGGCAGTGGATCAACGCCGGCGTGGTGCTGGACAACGGCGACCTGGTCACCCGCGAGTACGTGCGCCGGGTCGCCGCCGACCAACTGGTCGCGATCCGCGAGGAGGTCGGCGAGGACGAGTTCTTCGCCGGCGGCTGGGAGCGCGCCTTCGAGCTGCTGATGCGGCTCTCGTTGGACGAGGAGTACGTCGACTTCCTGACGCTGCCGGCGTACGGGCTGCTCGACTGACCATCGGGGCCGCCCGGGGGCGCGCGGGGCGGGGCGCGCGAACCGGCGCTCAGGTGACCGTCACGGGGTGGCGGACCACGGCGCCGAAGAGGTAGCCCTGCTCGTTGAAGACCGTGCGCTCCGGCTGGGTCGCGCCGGCGGCGTCGGTGGCGCGGGCCAGCAGCTCCGCGTCGCCGGGGGCGGCCGGCGTCCAGTCGGTCGACCACCGGGTCCAGACGTCCGGGCGCGGCGTGTCGTGCAGCCGCGCGGGACACCAGTTCGCGCCACCGTCCGTGCTCACCTCCACCGCGGTCACCGGGCCGCCGCCGGACCAGGAGCGGCCGGTGAGCCGGTGCGTGGCGCCGGAGGCGAACGTCGCCGGCCAGGGCAGCTCGAAGGCGCTCTTGAGGGTCTGCCGGGTGAGCGGCGGGCTGCCCTCCTCGGGGTAGGCGGGGCCGAAGAGGCGGTACATGTCGGTGTTCCACGGCGAGTACAGCGGTTCGGCCGAGACCTCGATGTCGCCGACCCACTTGATGTTGGCGATGCCCACCCAGGACGGCACCAGCACCCGGACGGGGTGGCCGTGGTCGGGCGGCAGCGGCTCGCCGTTCATCTCGTAGGCGAGCAGCACGTCGTCGAGCGCCTTGGCGAGCGGCAGCGGGCGGCGCACGTGCCCCAGGTTGGTGCCGTCGCCGGTCACGTACTCGGCGTCCAGACCGCGCGGCTGGACGTCGACGGCCTGCTCGGCGAGGCCGGCCCGGTGCAGCACCTCGGCCAGCCGCACGCCGCGCCAGCGCGCGACGCCGACCGCGCCGAGCGACCAGGGGGTGCCGCTGGCCGTCTCGTCCTGCTGGCTGGCGAAGAAGCCGCGGCCGTTGCCGGCACATTCGACGAACGCCTCATGCTCGGTGGTCGGCAGGGACCGCAGATCGTCCAGGCCGAACTCGGCCGGGCCGCCGCGCAGCCCGCTCCCCCACACCGTCAGCCGCCAGTCGTCGGCGTCGAGCAGCGGGGTCGTGGTGTGGTTGCGGACGAAGAACAGCTCGGCCGGTGTGTGGAAGCCGATGCCCCGCAGCGCCGACCAGCGGGTCTCGGCGTTGGTGCCGTGCACCACGAACGCGTCCTCGGGCAGCGGCTTGACGATGCCGCTCGTCCGGGCGCCGGCCGCGGCCCGGGCGCCGGCGCCCCGCGGGGCGCCGGCCGCGGCGCCGGCGGCCGTGGTCGCGGTGGCGGTGACGGTGCCGACGAGGGCAAGCAGCCGCAGCAGGTCGCGCCGGGCCACGCCCTCGGCCCTGGCCGTTCCGCCGAGCCACTGGCGCAGCCTGCGGCGGTCGTAGTCCCGCTCGTCGATGGCCCGTCGGAGCTTTTGGCACAGTCTGTCGCGAAAGGCGGCACGTGTCGTCATACGGAAGATCGTGCGCACGAACGCCCGGCCACACCATTGCGACAGATGGCCGGGAGATGAATATTCCTGACGGGCCGTCAGTGGTCGGCAGCGACTCCCGAATGGCCGTCAGCGCCCGTCAGGTCAACGGGCCGGCGCCCGATCACCCCGCGTCGGCCAGCCGCGCGAGGCGGCGGGCCTCGGCGCACGCCTCCCGAGCGACGTCCTCCTCGTCGGCGGTCAGCAGCCGGCCGTCCTCCACCACGGGGACGCCGCCCACCAGCGACAGCGTCACCGGCGCGGGGGCGCCGAAGACCAGCGCGGCGACCGGATCGGCGATGGTCGAGTGGGCCAGGCCGTCCAGCCGCCAGAGCACCAGATCGGCCAGCTTGCCGGGCTCCAACGAGCCGATCTCCCGCCCCCTGCCGAGCACCAGGGCGCCGCCGTGGGTGCCGAGCCGCAGCGCCTGGCGGGCGGTGAGGGCCCGCTCCCGGTGCGGGCCGAGCCGGCTGACCAGCAGGGCGTTGCGCAGTTCGGTGTGCAGTTCGCCGGCCTCGTTCGAGGCGGTGCCGTCCACGCCGAGGCCGACCGGGATGCCGGCGGCGAGCATGTCGGGGACCCGGGCGATGCCGGCGCCCAGCCGGGCGTTGGAGGACGGGCAGTGGGCCACGCCGGTGCCGGTGCGGGCGAAGGCGGCGAGGTCGTCGTCGGTCAGATGCACGCAGTGCGCCATCCACACGTCGTCGCCGAGCCAGCCGGTGGACTCGAAGTACGCGGTGGGCCCCATGCCGTGGCGCTCGTGGCAGTACTTCTCCTCCTCGACGGTCTCCGAACCGTGGGTGTGCAGCCGGACCCCGAGCCGGCGGGCGAGCGTGGCGGCGTCGCGGAGCAGTTCGGTGGAGACGGAGAACGGGGAGCAGGGGGCCACCGCGACGTGCAGCAGGGAGCCGAACGAGGGGTCGTGGTGGGTCACCACGGCCTCCTCGGTGGCGCGCAGCGCGTCCTCGGCGGACTCCACGGCGAAGTCGGGCGGCAGGCCGCCGACCGAGGCGCCGCGGTCCATGGAGCCGCGGGCGGCGGTGAACCGGACGCCGAGCTCGCGGGCGGCCCGGATCTCGGCGCCGAGCAGGTCGCCGGCGCCGCGCGGGAAGACGTAGTGGTGATCCATGGCGGTGGTGACGCCGCCGCGGACCATCATCGCCAGGGAACCGCGGGCGGCGGCGTGCACCATCGGCTCGTCGATACGGGCCCAGACCGGATAGAGGGCGACCAGCCAGTCGAAGAGGTTGGCGTTCTGGGCCAGGCCCCGGGTGAGCCACTGGTAGAAGTGATGGTGGGTGTTGACCAGTCCTGGAGTGGCCAGGTGGCCGGCCGCGTCGATCCGGCGGGCCGGCGGATCGCCGGCCGGGTCGCGGGGGGCGGGTCCCGGGCCGAGCGCCACGATCCGGTCGCCCTCGATCACAATATGTCCCGACGCGTGTTCGGTGTCGGCCGCGTCCACGGTGGCGATGGCGCAGTTCTCGATGACGGTCCGGCCGGCGGCCGCGGTGTGCATGGCTGTCCTACCTTTCACGACGTGGATTCGCCGGTCAGCTCCGCGGGGATGGCGGCCCGCGCGCCCTCCCGGAGCACGGTGGCCTCGATCAGACCGTAGGGCCGGTCGGCGGCGAGGTAGACCGCGCCGTCCGGGCCCTCGTTGGTCATCGAGAACGGCGTCAGATCCACCGCGAAATGGTGCTTGTTCGGCAGCGACAGACGGATCTCGTCGATCTCCGGTCGATGCTCGATCACCCGGGCGCCCATCTGGTACAGGGTCTGCTGCAACGAGTACGAGTAGCTGCCGGCGAAGGCGTCGAGCAGGTGGTCCGTGGCGGCGGCGTGGCTGCCGTCCCAGTCGGGCTCCTCGCCGCCGGTCCAGGCGTGCCGCCACAGGGCGTTCACCTCGGTGGCCAGGATCCGGTCGCGGGTCTCCTGGAGCGTGGTGTAACGATCCCTCACATAGCCCCAGAACTCCGAGTCGGTGCTGTTCAGCACGGTCAGCCCGGTCAGCCCGCTGAGCACCTCGGGGACGCCGCCGTCGAACGTGACCCGGGCGGTGCGGGTCTGCCGGCCGGCCCGGACGAACGAGTGCGCGTCCTCGCCCGGCGTCGGTATTCGGTCCCAGGCGTGCTCCTCCAGGCGCACCCGGGCCCGGGTGATGGTGGGCTGGGAGCCGACGAAATGCCGGGCCAGCCGGACGCCGAAGTGCTCGGGCGAGTCGATGCCGTGCTCCCGCGCGAAGGCGAACACGGTGTTCTTCACCGTGTCGGTGGGCAGCACCGCCGCGTTGGAGCCGGACAGGTGCGCGTCCTCCAGATGGCCGGAGAGCGCGACCGACACGTTGAGGTCCCTGATGTGGTGGGTCACGCCCTCCCTGGTGACCCGCACGACCCGGGTCTCGGCCTTGCCGTACTGGTGGGGTCCGAGTATCGGCACGCGTCAGCTCCCTCTGTACACGGTGTAGCCGAACGGGGTGAGCAGCAACGGGACGTGGTGGTGCTCGCCCGGGGTGACGGCGAACGCGACGGTCACCTCGGGGAAGAAGGCCGGGCCGGTCTCGGCGTCGGTGGCGGCGTCGGGGGGTGAGAGGTACGGCTCGACCTCGAAGCGCAGCCGCGCCTGGTGCGTGCCGGGCGGCAGCGCGGGCAGGCCGGCGCAGCGGCCGTCGGCGTCGGTCAGGGCGGCGGCGTGTTCGGTCCACGGGGCGTCGCCGGCGGGGCGGACCGACAGCCGGACGGCGATGCCGAGCGCCGGGCGCCCCGCGCTGGTGTCCAGCACATGTGTGGAGACGGTGCACGCGGCACCGGTCCGGGGGGCGTTCACGAGGCGCTCCACGCCGCGTCGCCGACCAGCCGGATCAGCCGGAGGCGGTTGATCCGGGCCAACTCGACACGGACGATGTCGCGCTCCGCGTCCGGGGAGTTGCCCAGCCGGGCGCGGAGCGCGGCGCGGAGTTCCTCGGCGCCGAGGCCGGTGGCGCAGACGAGGAAGACGTGCCCGAAGCGCTTCTGGTAGGCGAGGTTGAGCTCCAGCATTTCGGCCCTGAGCGCCTCGGAGGCCTGGGCCATGCCGCGCTGCTCCCCGCCGGAGACGGGATCGCCCGGCCTCGGCCGCCCGATGGGCGGATGACCGGCCAGCGCCTCGGCGAGATCCGCCGCGCCGAGTCCGGCCACGGCGGCGTCGTTGGCGTCCAGCAGGGCGTCGGCGTCGACCAGGGGGCGGGCGGCGAGAAGCGCGTCGGCCCACGCGCGTGCGGCGCACACGTCGCCCAACGCGGTACGGGCCGCGCCGGCGTCCGCGCCGTTGAACCAGACCAGACCGGCCTGCCGGGCGTCGTTCAAGAGAAACCTCCGGGTCGGTGTCGCGTGTCAGCTAACCGGCCCGGCGGTCGGGCGTCAACGTTCTGTTGAACCTCCGGTCCTGTCAGATCTTCTCTGGCTTTCTCCGGCCTTCTCTGGCGGCCTCAGACGGTGAACGGCCGCTGCCGCTCGAAGCGGCGGTTGGCCGGCCCGGCCAGGTACAGGTTGGGGCTCTGCGTGGCCGGCATCCGCTCCAGGATCTCCCGGTGGAACGCCTTGTACCCGCCGGTGAACTTGCCGCCGTTCCACACGTCGAGCAGGGTGCCGGTGAACTTGCCGTTGCGCAGCCCGTCGGCCGCCAGCTGGTTGTCCTGGCAGGCGGAGATGAGCAGCGCGGTCGCGCCGAGCTCCCGGTTGTCCTTGGCGTTCAGCTCCCGCTGGATCCCGTCGTAGAGGCCCCTGTCCCGCTCGTAGACCTCGGCCTGCTGCTCCAGCGGCATCAGCCGGGAGGTCTGCTCGACCTCAGCCGGGTCCGTCGTCTGGAACTGGTCGGACATGGCTTCCGGCGTGAGCACCTCGCGCACCCGGACTCCGGTGCCGCTGTGACAGCTGTCGAGGCACACGAAGATCCTGACCCCCTCCGCGAACGCCTCGAACTCCTTGTAGAGCTCGTCGTCGATGAACTCGCGGTCGTAGAGGACCATGGTCTCGTCGAGCCGGTCGGGCTCGTCCTCGGGGCCGTTCATGTCGGGCACCTGCCCGCCGTGGCCCGAATAGGTGAGGAAGAGGTAGTCACCGGACGAGAGCTCCTGCGCCGCCTTCCGCAACTCGGCGGTCACCTTGTCGACCGTCGCGTCCTCGGTGAGCAGGATCGTGCGGTTGCCGATCCCGGCCTCGCCGGCGAGCTGGTGCAGGTCACGGGCGTCGTTCTCACAGGCGACGAGCCGGCCGTCCCAACCACCGTAGTGGCTCGGGTTCACGCTGTTCAGACCGAGGTGAACGGACATGCTGTGTGCCATGGGATCGCTCCTTCCGTGCGTCGCACATGCGTACGATCCACCGTTTCGCGCGGCGCGGAATGCGCCACACGTTCCACGATAATCACCCCGATGGACCTATTTGTGGTAATTAGCCCATTCGAGTGAGGGTGGCGAGGCCTCCGGTGTGGTGGGAGGGCCGGCGCGGTACGGAGGGCTGCATGGTTGCTCCCCTCGATCTCGCGCACCGCGCCGGCTATGACGAACAGTTCCTCGGCCCCACCGTCCCGCTGCCGCTCCCCACGGATCCGGACATCGAGACGGTGGTGCTCCCCTACACCCACTTCAGCGTGGTCTTCCGACCCGACCGGCGACTGGCCGCGGCCACCGCGGTGGCCATCGACGGCGGGCGGCTGGTGGACACGCCGCGCGAGGACGACTGGCGGCTCGATCCGCGGCTTCCGGAGGACGCGCAGGCGGGAAAGGATGTGTACTCCAACAACCCGCTGGACAAGGGCCATCTGGTGCGCCGGGTGGATCCGGTGTGGGGATCAGCGGAGGAGGCCGGCACGGCGGACAGCGACACGTTCCACTACACCAACGCCGCGCCGCAGATGGACGTCTTCAACCAGGGCAAGCAGCTGTGGCAGGGGCTGGAGAACTTCCTCCTCGAGCACGCCGAGCAGTTCGGACGCAGGCTGACCGTGTTCACCGGGGCGGTGCTCGCGGACACCGACCCGCCCTACCGCGGCATCCGGGTCCCGTTGCAGTTCTGGAAGGTCGCCGCGTTCCTCCAGGACGGCGGGCTGGCGGCCACCGGCTACGTGCTGGACCAGAGCCCCGACCTGTCCAAGGACGCCGCCGCCCGGGCCGTCAAGGAGGCCGCGCGAGCCGGGGATCCACCGCCGCTCGGCGCCTTCCGCACCTTCCAGGTGCCGGTGGCGGACCTCGCCGAGCTCACCGGGCTCGACCTGGGGCCGCTGCCGGACGCGGACCTGCTGCCGCCGGCCACGCGGGCGGCCCGGCGCTGGACGCTCCTGGAGTCCTACGACGACGTCGCCGTCGGTTCCTGACCTGATCCGTCGGCCCGGGGCGTGGTCTCCCGGTTGAGGTAGTTGTAGACCGTGAAACGGCTGACGCCCAGGGCGGCGGCGACCGTCTCCACGCCATGCCGCATCGCGAACGCGCCCCGAGTCTCCAGGGCCCGGACGACCTGCTGTTTGGTCCGGCGGTCGAGCGCCGCCAGCGGCATGCCGTGGCGGCGCCCCAGCTCACCGAGTATGTGGTCGAGCGAGTCCGCCAGATGGGGCAGCCGCACCGCGACCGCCTCGGCGCCGTTCCAGCTGAGCACCACGTCGTCCTCGCCCGCCTGACCGGGGGAGATCAACTCCCCGCCGATGGCGTCCACCAGCGGCTTGATCGCGGTGACGAACAGGTCGTCCAGGTCGGCGAGGTCAGCGAGGTCGTCCTCCCGGCCCGTCATATGCCCCTCTCCCGCCCGGCTTCCCGCGGCATCCCGCGTTCGGCCTCCAGACCGGCCACCAGACCGTGAGCCTCGTCCCCCTCCTGCCGGGGCCCGGCCCCCGGCCGCTCGGCTATCGCGTTCACCTGGAGCGAGATACGGGTGGCGCCGGCGGACAGGGAACGGCGCAGCAGCTCGTCCACGGCGGCCAGCACGGCGTCGGCGGCGCCCACCGCGGTGTTCCCGAACGGGCCCACCTCCACCGTCTCCAGCGGGGCGCTCAACACGACCTCGCGCGCCACCATCGCGTGCGCCGGCGGCTCGTCCAGGTCGAACGGCTCGGTGGTGAATTCCAGTCTCAGTCGCACGCGGCCAACCTAACGCGATGGCCCGCGGCCGGTCGCGGGCGGTTCAGCGCACGGCGGGGCGCACGGCGGCCACCGTTCCCACCCGGCGTGCCACCCCGAACCGTTCGACCGCCCGGCGGAGCTGGGCCACGGCGGAGGCGAGCGCGCTCACCGAACCGACGGCCGCGGCGATCAGCAGCAGGGCGTCGCGGAGTTCCGATTCGCCCGGACTGCCTCCGGCGATCAGCCGCTCCAGCGTGTCGAGCTGCCGCTCGGCGACCTCACGGTCGGCCAGCACCGCACCGTAGCCGTCGAGTTCCCTGCGCAGCCGGGCCACGGCGCCGCTTAACGCGGACAGCGGCGACTCCTCGGCGCCGTCCCTCGGACCGCAGATCACCCTGGAGTTGACACCCTCGTGCGACGGTGCACCGCGCACGGTACGGGCAGTCTCAGCTTCTCCTGCCGCCACTCGGCCCCTCCCGAATGCCGTTGTCCTCGACCCTGACCGCGCACCGAGGCGCATATTCCTGGCGAACCGCCAGAGGGCACCTGGAGACGGACAAGGACAGTAAATATCACTGTCCGCGCATCGCGCTATACGGAGGGCGAAATTCCGTGTCACATTCCGATGAACGCCACACGGCTGAGGTGGGGGCGGCGGAAGGCCGGCGATTGGAGGATACGCCTGCGCGATCATCAGCTTGTCGGGGACACTGTGGGGATCCCGTCAAGAAGTTCCGGAAGTGGAGCCGCAGATGGCAAGAGGCGTGCTCGTGCGCTGTCCCGAATGTCACCGGGAGCACACGTTCGTGCCGGCGCACTACCCCTGTTCCTGCGGGGCGGCCGTCAGCCCGACACCACCCGAGGAGAGCGTGCCGGTGCGGGTGCGACACCGCTCGTGGTCGGAGGCGTGGACGGAGGTGGACTGCCCGGCCTGTGGGCGGTCGGGGCACTGGCCGCAGCCGGAGTTCGACTGCCCGTGCGGCGTGACGGTCCGGCTCGCCCCGGTACGGCAGCCGCCGGTCGCCGCCGAGCCGGACGACGCCGAGCGGCCGCCGTTCCAGCCGCTGACCATCAGGACGGCGCACGACGCGACGGCCTGCGCCGCGCGCTTCCTGCGCTGGCTGGGGTTCGCCGAGGTCTACACGACGATGCCGCACACGGGCCCCGGAGTCGATCTGCGTGGTCCTTCGGTCGTCGGGCTGGTGGACGCGACGACGGAGCCGACCGACACCCGGGCCGTGGAGACGCTCTGGCTGCACGGGCTGCAGGAGTCCGCGGTGGCGGTCGCCTTCTCCCTGGCCGGCTACCAGCGGGACGCCCGCGGCCGGGCCGACGCGCTGCGGCTGCCGTTACTCGTCTTCGATCTGACGGGCACACCGCAGCCGGTGAACGAGCCGGCGGACGAACTCCTCCGCGCGGGCGCCGCGCCGCCCGGCTGACGCCCGACCCAGCTGCGAGGACCGCCGCTAGCCGGCCGGCTCCCAGCGCAGCTCGTGCGTCGCGCCCGGGGTGTGGAAGGCGAGCAGCCGGGCGCCCTCCGCCGCCAGATCGTCGCGCTGCTCCCGGCTCAGCTGCCCGAAGGGCGTGAGCACCAGCGTCGCCGCCGTGTGCCCGCGGTCCGCGTCGATGCGCCAGATGCCGCTGACGAAGCCGTCGGCGAGAAAGACCGGGAAGGCGCGGTTCCGGGCCCAGGTGCGGCTCTTGGCCTCCGCCGATATCACGCGAGTGCGGTCGTGGTGGCCGATGATGACGTTGTCGTACTCGGGCAGGAAGCGGGCCGGCGCCGGGACGTCCGGATCGGTCCTCGGCGCGTCCGGGAGGTCGAACAGCTCCGTGCCGCCCTCGTCCGCCCACACCGTCAGCCGGGGCCTGAGCCGGTCGAACACCTCCCGCAGCCTGGTCAGCCCCGACCACAGCTGGGCGTCCTTGACGGAGGCGGGGCCGAACGCCGCGAGGTACCGCAGGACCAGCGCGTCGGGCGCGACGTCCGTCGGCGGCTCCGCGCCCAGCCAGGACTGCGCGGTGGTGTGCCGGGTGACGCCGCCCTTCTGCCACAGGCCGCGCGGCGGCACCTGCACCATCGGCAGCACGGTGCGCACCGCCATGCCCAGCGCCTGCGGGTCGCTCTGCGGCCACTCCTCGACCAGGGCGGTGCCGAAGGCGTGGAACGTGCGCGGCTCCTCCTCGGCCAGGGCGCTCGCCCGGACCGCGAGCTTCGCGAGGTCGACCCCGGCCAGCCGGGTGCCGTAGTTGGTCCGCAGCATCCGCTCCTGGGCGTCCTGGAGCACCGGCCGCAGCGCCAGGCAGTCGGCCGCCGTGACCGTGTGGATGGTGGACCGCTGGAGGCTGATCCGCACCAGCTCGCGTTCCGCCATGCGCCGCGAGAAGTCGTCCGGGTCGAACCCCGCCAGCCGCGACCACAGCGCCGTGTACGGCGTGCCGGGCACCTGGGCCTGCAGACCGACCAGGTGCTCGACGGCCCGGGCGGCGTCCATCCGGGCACGGGCGAGCAGGAGTTGGCGGTCCAGCAGCCTGCGGTTCAGCTCACGCCGCGACAGGACGGGAGTCGTCGTCATGGCCCGACCCTACGTCCCGCCACCGACATCCCCGGCCGGCCGCGTCCGGGTCGGTCTCCGCGGCAGTGTCTCCGGTGGCGTCTCCGGTTCGGGTGGGGTGGATCGGCGCGTCGATGCCGGTCAGCGGCAGCCCAGAGCCGCCGCGCCGGACGGCCACGATCTCGGCGGCGATGGACAGCGCCGTCTCCTCCGGGGTGCTGGCTCCCAGGTCGAGGCCGATCGGCGAGCGTAGCGCCGCGAGCTCCCGCTCGCCCACGCCCGCCTCGCGCAGCCGCCGCAGCCGGTCGACGTGCGTCCGGCGCGATCCCATGGCCCCGACATAGCCGACGGGCAGCCGCAACGCGCTCCGCAGCAGCGGCACGTCGAACTTCGGATCGTGGGTCAGCACGCACACCACCGTGCGCTCGTCGAGCCGCCCGGCCCTGGCCTCCGCGTCGAGATGCCGGTGCGGCCAGTCGGCGACCACCTCGTCGGCCTCGGGGAAACGCGCCGGGGTCGCGAAGACCGGTCGGGCGTCGCAGACGGTGACCCGGTGGCCGAGCAGCCGGCCGACGCGGACCAGGGCGGCGGCGAAGTCCACGGCCCCGTACACCAGCATCCGCGGCGGCGGCAGCCGGGACTCGACGAACAGGGTGAGGCGTTCCTCCGACGGTCCCGCACCGGCCGCGCCGTTCGCCACCTCGGCGGTCACCTCGACGGTACCGGTGCGGCCCGCCCGCAGCAGCGGGGCCGCCGCGGCGGCGGCCGCCCGGTCAAGGCCCGCGCCGCCGCCGAGGGTGCCGACCGGCGCGCCGCCGGCACCCGTCGCGAGGGCACCGGACGGCGCCCACGGCGGCCCGGCGACGATCCGGACCAGCGCGGTCGCCCGCCCCGCCGCCGCGGCGTCGAGCGCCGCGGCCAGCGCGGGATGCTCGGCCGCTCCGCCGCGCACCGGCGTGACCAGCACCTCGATGCCCCCGCCGCAGGTCAGTCCGGCCGCGAACGGGTCGGCCTGGTCGCCGCCGAAGCGCTCGACCAGCGGCACGCCTCCCTGCCGGAGCGCCTCGCCGCAGAGCTCGTAGACCGCGCCCTCGACGCAGCCGCCGGAGACGCTGCCGAGGGCGCCGCCCGCGGCGTCGACCGCCAGCGCGGCGCCCGCGTTGCGGGGCGCGCTGCCGTGCGTGGCGACGACCGTGGCCACGGCGAAGGCGCGCCCCTCGCGGAGCCAGCCGCGCAGTTCCTCGGCGATGTCCAGCATGCGGGTCTCCCTTCCGCCCCTCCCGTCCGTCCTGCCCCTCCCGTCCTTCCTGCCCGTCCCGGCCCGCCGTCTCCCGGGGCGGCCGGTCCGGTCACCCGGCCGGCGCCGCGGTGCCGGTCAGCTGTTCCGGGCGCACGGGAACGCGTTCCAGGGCGAGCCCGGTGGCCTGCCGGACGGCGGCGACGATGGCCGGGGTGGCGGACAGGGTGGGCGCCTCGCCGACGCCACGCAGCCCGTACGGCGCGTGCTCGTCGGCGAGTTCCAGCACGTCCACCGGCATGTTCGGGGTGTCGAGGATGGTCGGGATCAGGTAGTCGGTGAACGAGGGGTTGCGGACCCGGCCGTCCCGGCCGACGACGATCTCCTCCAGCACCGCGAGCCCCAGCCCTTGTGTGCTGCCGCCGTGGATCTGGCCCAGCACGGCCCGGGGGTTGATGGCCCGGCCGACGTCCTGGGCGGCGGCCAGTTCGACCACCTTCACCAGGCCCAGCTCCGTGTCCACCTCGACCACCGCCCGATGCGCGCAGAACGAGTACTGCACGTGGCCGAGGCCCTGTCCGGTCACCGGATCGAACGGCTCGGTGGGCCGGTGGCGGAACTCCAGCTCCACGTCGACCGGCTCGTCGCCGAGCAGTTCGGCCAGGGCGGCCAGCACCTCGCCGCCGGCGGTGACCACCTTGCCGCCGACCAGCCGCAGCCCCGACTCGTGCCAGCCCCGGTGCCGGGCGCCGTGCCGCTCCCGGCCCCGCCGCAGCACCTCCTCGCGCACCGCGGCGCAGCTGTGCCGAACGGCGCCGCCGGTCATGTACGTCTGCCGGGAGGCCGAGGTGGAGCCGGCGGAGCCGACCCGGGTGTCGGCCGGCAGCAGGCCGACCCGGGTCACCCCGAGCTCCGTGCGGGCGATCTGGAGCTGCACGGTGACGCCGCCCTGGCCGACCTCGGCCGCCGCGGTGTGCACCGTGGCGATCGGCTCGCCGCCGATCGCCTCCAGCCGGACCCGGGCGGTGGCGTAGTCGTCGTACCCCTCAGAGAAGCCGACGTTCTTGATGCCGACCGCATAGCCCACCCCACGCACCACGCCCTCGCCGTGCGAGGTGTTGGACAGCCCGCCCGGCAGCGCCCGCACGTCGACCCGGACGCCGCCCGCCGGGTCCGCGGGGTCGGCGGTCTCCCACTGCCGTTCCGGGGGCAGCGGGCGCTCCCTGACCCGACGCAGCAGTTCGGCGACGGGCGCGGGCGCGTCGATCGGCTGCCCGGTGGGCATGTACGAGCCCTCCGCGACGGCGTTGCGCTGCCGCAGCTCCACCGGGTGGAGGTCGAGGGCGGCGGCCAGCTTGTCCATCTGCGCCTCGTACGCGAAGCACGCCTGCACCGCGCCGAAGCCGCGCATGGCGCCGCAGGGCGGGTTGTTCGTGTACAGCGCCAGGGCCTCGACCTCGGCGTGCGGCACCTCGTACGGGCCGAGGCCGAGCGAGGCGGCGTTGCCGACGACCGCCGGCGAGGACGAGGCGTAGGCGCCGCCGTCCAGCACGATGCGGGCCCGGACGTAGACCAGCCGTCCCTCGCGGGTGGCGCCGTGCTCGTAGTGCAGCCGCGCCGGATGCCGGTGCACATGCCCGAAGAACGACTCGTGCCGGTTGTAGACCATCTTCACCGGCCGGCCGGTCCGCAGGGCCAGCAGGCAGGCGTGGGCCTGCATGGAGAGGTCCTCGCGGGCGCCGAACGCGCCGCCGACACCGGAGAGCGTCAGCCGCACCTGCTCCGGGGGCAGCCCGAGCACGGGGGCAAGCTGTCGCTGGTCCACGTGCAGCCACTGGGTGGCCACGTACAGGTCGACGCCGCCGTCCTCGGCCGGCACCGCCAGGCCCGATTCGGGGCCGAGGAACGCCTGGTCCTGCATGCCGACCTCGTAGTCGCCGGTGACCACCACGTCGGCGGTGGCGGCCGCGGTCGCCACGTCGCCGCGCAGCACCGGCTGGCGGTGCAGCACGTTGGGGTGCGGCGCGTGCCGGGCGTAGCGGTCGGTGCGGTCCGGGTGCAGCACCGGCGCGTCGGGCCCGGTGGCGCTGGTCTCGTCGTGGACGACGGGCAGTTCGGCGTAGCCGACCCGGATCCGCTCGGCGGCGCGGCGGGCGGTCTCCGGATGGTCGGCGGCCACCACGGCCACCGGCTCGCCCTGGTACCGCACCACGTCGCCGGCGAGCACCGGCTGGTCCTCGATCTCCAGGCCGTAGTGGGTCGCGGCGGGCAGGTCGGCGTGGGTCAGCACCGCGTGCACGCCGGGGGTGGCCAGCGCCTCGGCGACGTCGAACGAGGTGATCCGGGCGTGCGGGTGCGGGCTGCGCAGGGTGTGGCCCCAGAGCATGTCCTCGTGCCACAGGTCGGAGGCGTAGGCGAACTCCCCCGTCACCTTCAGCACCCCGTCGGGGCGCGCGGCGGACTCGCCGATCCGGCCGGGGACGCCGGCCTCGGTGAGCTGGGTGGGGGTCGACGCGACGCTCATATCAGCCCACCACTCCCTCGGTGCCGGGGGCGGGCGCCTGCGGGTGCCGCCTCCCGGGAAGGCTCGCCGCCAGCCGGACGGCGTCCAGGATGGCCTCGTAGCCGGTGCACCGGCAGAGGTTGCCGGCGAGCGCCTCGCGGATGTCGGCGTCGGACGGCTGGGGGTTGCGCTCCAGCAGTTCGTCCGCGGCCATCAGCAACCCAGGGGTGCAGAAGCCGCACTGCACGGCGCCGGCGTCCAGGAACGCCCGCTGGAGAGGGGCGAGGCCGGCCGTGTCGTCAGGATCCGCGACGCCGCCGGCCGCGGCCTCCCCCGCGCGACCGCCGGCGCTCCCGCCGAGCGCCCCGGCCCGGCCGCCCGCGGGCAGCCGGGGCGGCGCCAGGCCCTCCACGGTGATGATCGCGCGGCCCTCCGCCTGTCCCGCGGCCACCAGACAGGCGCACACCAGATCGCCGTCGAGCCGGATCGTGCAGGAGCCGCATTCGCCCTGTTCGCAGGCGTTCTTCGAACCGGGCAGGCCGAGCCGCTCGCGCAGCAGGTACAGCAGGCTCTCGCCCGCCCAGACGTGGTCGGCGGTCCGAGAGCGGCCGTTGACGGTGAGGTTCACGCGCACGGTGCGACTCCCTGTCGGGTGCGGTAGGCGTCCCAGGTCCAGTGCAGGGTGCGGCGGGCGAGCACGCCGACCGCGTGCCGGCGGTAACGGGCGCTGCCCCGCACGTCGTCGATGGGCCGGCAGGCGTCGGCGGCGAGCGCGCCGAAGCGCTCGGCGACGGCGGACGGCAACGGCCGGCCGGTGTCCCAGTACCCGCCGTCGGCCAGTTCGGCGGCGAGGAACTCCTCGGCGTCGCTCGCCCGGATCGGGGTGGGCGCGGCGGAGCCGATGCCGGTGCGCACCGCCCGCTCGTCGGGGCGGAGCGCCACGGAGAACGCGCAGACCGCGATGACCATGGCGTTACGGGTGCCCGCCTTGGCGAACTGCTGCGGGCCGCGGGCCACCTCCACATGGACGGCGCGGATCAGCTCGTCCGGGGCCAGCGCGTTCCGCTTCGGGCCCGTGAAGAACTCCTCGATCGGGATCAGCCGGCTGCCGCGTGCCGACGCGACCTCCACCCGGGCACCGGCGGCGAGCAGCGCGGGATGGGCGTCGCCGGCCGGGGAGGCGGTGCCCAGGTTGCCGCCGACGCTGCCCCGGTTGCGGATCTGCGGGGAGCCCACGGTGTGCGCGGCGAGCGCCAGCGCCGGCAGCGGCCCGCGCAGCCGCCGGACGATCGCGGCGTACGGCACACAGGCCCCGAGGCGCACCGTGGCGGCGCCGCGCTCCCCGTCCTCACGGCCCGCTGCCTCGCCCGAGCTCTCCCCTTCAGTCTCCCAGGAGTGCAACTCGGCGATCCGGCTGAGGTCGAGCAGCCGCGCGGGGCGGCGGCGGTCGAAGTTGATCTCCACCATCAGGTCGGTGCCGCCGGCCAGCGGCACGGCGTCGGGATGCGCGGCCTTGGCGGCCAGCGCCTCCTGCCAGGTGGCGGGGCGCAGGAAGTCCATTCGCGAGTGCCTCCGGGTCGGGCACCGACGCCCGCGGTGCCCCTTCTCAGTACAGCCCATGATCACCCGGCCCGGGCAGTCACCGAAGCGCCGAAGCACCGAACGGGGCAGTGGCCTCGTCTTGTAGATTCATACGAGTCGACCGGGCGCCCGGGAAGGCGACGAGTCGATGAGTCGACCGGGGCGACAGGGGGAAGATCACCGCGATGCGACTGCGCACGTTGCTGGACACCGACGAGCTGGGCCTGCGGCTGCTGAGTGGGCAGGAACTGCTCGACCGGCCGCTGCGCGGCGTGATGACCACCGACCTGCGCGACCCGAGCCGCTATCTGCACGGCGGCGAGCTGGTGCTGACCGGCCTCGCCTGGTGGCGCGCGCCCGGCGACGCGGAGCCGTTCGTGCGGACCCTGGTCGCGGCGGACGTGGCCGGGCTCGCGGCCGGCGAGGCGGAGTTCGGATCGGTTCCCGAGGACGTGACGCTGGCCTGTGCGCGGCATCGGCTGCCGCTCTTCGCGGTGGCGGAGGAGGTCAGCTTCGCCGAGATCACCGAGCATGTGGTGCGCCGGGTGTCAGGGGAGCGGGCCGGCGATCTGGCCGCGGTGGTGGACCGGCACCGGAGGCTGATGTCCGCCAGTCCGGCGGGCGGCGGCCCGCAGGCCGTGCTGGACCTGCTGGGCACCGATCTGGACCTGCGGGCCTGGCTGCTGACCGCGACCGGCCGGCCGATCGCCGCCGTGGGCCGCGAGCGGCTGCCCGCCGCGGTGAGCGGCCAGCTGGCCGCCCACCACCTGGCCGAGGCCGGGGCCGGCCGACCAGGCCCGTACCGGCTGGTCGTCGAGGCGGACGCCGAGCGGCCCGGCGGAGCGCGAGACGGGTGGGGCGGCCCGGGAAGCGTCTTCGCGCTCTTCCCGGTCGGCGCCGGCGCGCCCGGCGACGAGGCGTCCCGCCCGGCGACGCCGGACGAGGACCCACGGCGCACGGTGCTGGCCGGCTGGCTGCTCGCCGTGCGGGCGGACACCAGGGAGTGGCCGGCCCAGCGCCTGGACCTGCTGGACGGCGTGGCCCGGCTGATCGCGGCGGAGCGCGACCGACGGGAGGCGTCCCGCACGGTGCAGCGCAGGCTCGCCCAGGACGTGCTCGAACTGCTCGCCGCGGGGGCGCCGCCGGCCGAGGTCGCGGCCCGCCTCCGGGTGGCGGCGCGGGTGTTGGTGCCCGGGCTGGCCGAGCCACGCTGGCAGGTGGTGACCGCCCGGGTGGAGTGGCCGGACGCCCGCTTCGACCTCGGCCCCGTCGGCCGGGCGCTGCTGGAGGAACTCCTGACGGAGCGGCATCCGGAGCAGCACGCCGCGGCGTCGGAGCCCGCGGTGGCCGTGGCGCATACCGGCGGGGAGGCCGTGGCCCTGGTGCCGCTGCCGGCGGACGAGCCGGCGGACGACCGGTCGGCGGCGCTGCGCGCCGAGCGGGTGCTGGCGTCGGCCCGCACCGCGCTGGCCGGCGGCCTCGGCACGGATGGGCGGCTGAGTCTCGGGATGAGCGCGGGGGTGCCCTCGGCCGACGGGCTGCGCGGCGCGCTGGAGGAGGCGCGGCACGCCCGTCGGCTGGCCGCCGCGCGCCCGGCCGCGGTCTCCGGCGCGGACCACGAGGAGCTGACCTCGCATGTGACGCTGCTGCCGTTCGTGCCCGACGAGGTGCGGCGGGCGTTCGCGGGCCGGCTGCTCGACCCGCTGGCCGAGTACGACCGGCGGCACCGCGCCGACCTGTTGGCCACGCTGGCGGCGTTCCTCGCCGTGGACGGCTCCTGGACGCGGTGCGCGGCGCGGCTGCACCTGCACGTGAACACCCTGCGCTACCGCATCGCCCGGATCGAACGGCTGACCGGACGCGACCTCGGGCGGCTGGAGGACCGGGTGGACTTCTTCCTGGCGCTGCGGCTGCGCTGAGCGGCGCCACGCCAGGGACGCTCTTGGCGGGGGGCGCCGCGCGTGCTGAGATGCACATACATAAACTCAATGGCCAACGGCTCGATGGCGCGCTGGGGAGGGCACTGTGACGGAGACCGTCGTTCCGGGCATTCCGAGATCCGCCGGACCACGGCCGATGGGGAACGCTCCGCTGGAGAGCGCGGTGTGGCGGCTGCGCTCCCGCGGCTGCTGGGAGGACGCCGCCGCCCTGCTCGACCCGCTGGCCCCCGGCGACACCCGGGCCGCGCTGCTGCGCGCCGAACTCCTCGTCGAGCGGTGCATGTTCACGGCCGGCGGCTGGGGGCGCGCGGAGGAGGCGCTGCGGGCCGCCGAGTCCCTGTCCCTGGACGACGAGGAACGGGGCGCCGCGGCCTGCGAACGCGGCTATCTCGCCTACGCCGCCACCTTGCTGCGGGTGCGCGACCGGGCCGACGAGGCGCGCGCCGCGCTGGGCCGGGCGGCGGCGCTGCTCGCCCCCGACTCACCAGGCCGTGCCCTGCTCGACCTGCGGCGCGGGCTGATGGCCGAACATCTCGGCGGGAACCCGCAGGCCGCCAGGGCCGCGTACGGGCGGGCGCACGAGGAGGCCACCGGGCGCGGCGACGCGCTGCTGGCGTCGTACACCTGGCGCCATCTGGCCGGGCTGGCGCTCCGCGACGGCGACCTCGCCGAGGCGCGTCGCGGCTTCGCGGAGTCGCTGCGGCTGCGGGAGGAGACGGGGTTCCTGATCGGCATCGCGCCCGCGCTCATCGCGCTGGCCGAGGTCGAGCCGGAGCCGGGCGCCGGCCGGCTGCGCGCCGAGGCGGCCCGGCTCTTCCACCTTCTGGACGGCGTCCCACACTGGCTCGCCGCCCATCTGCCGGCGCCGCCGGCCACGCCGTGAGCTCTCTTCTCTGACGCACACCTCGACGCACGCGCCCGACCGGGACGCGTCAGACGCCGGTGAGGTGTTCGTGCGCCAGGCGCTCGGCCGCGGAGAGGTCGCGGCGGCGAAGGGCGTCCAGCAGGGCGCCGTGTTCCAGCGCGTCGGCGAGCAGTTCGGCCGTGCCGGGGAGGCTGCCGTGGGTGGCCGGGCTCTGCGATTTGCGGTGCAGTTCGTCGGCGACGAGCACCAGCTGCCGGTTGCCCGCGAGTTGGAGCAGCGCCCGGTGGAAACAGCGGTCGGCCTCCGCGTAGGCGGCCCGGTCGCCGACCGACGCCGCGGTCACGGTCGCCTCGGCCAGCGGGCGCAGCTCGTCCCACCGCTCCGGCGGCAGGGTGCGGGCCAGCCGGGTGATGGCGGGCACCTCCAGCGCCGCGCGTATCTCCGCCAGCTCCATGATGTCGCGGGGGGTGCGACCGGCGACGCGGAAGCCGCGGTTCGGCACCACCTCCACCGCGCCCTCGCTGGCAAGTCGCTGCATGGCCTCGCGCACCGGGGTCGGCGAGACCCCGTACCGCTCGGCGAGCGCGGGCGCGGAGTACACCTCGCCACAGGCCAGCTCTCCGCTGGAGAGCGCGTCGCGCAGCGCGCCCAGCACCTGGGCGCGCACCGAATGCCGCTCCGGCAGCGAGCGGGGCCGCACGGGAAGCGGCGGCCTGCCGGCGCCGTAGGCCTGGGCGTTCGCCGCAGGCCGGACCGGGGCGATCGCAGCCGCCATGACCGAGTCCGCCCGGGTGCGCTCCATCCGTCCGCTCCCGTCCCCTTCGTGCCCTCACCAACACGGTTCCGAGCACCTTAGGCCGTGACGGCGCGGGTGCAAACCCCTGACTCCACCGCCGGCAAGATCCGGTAAGGTAAGCCTTACCTGCCAGAGATCGTGAACGGTGCCCCATGACCACGCCTGCCCTCGCCCCCGCCTCGCCGGTCTCGCCGGCCTACGACCGGGTCGCCGAGGTGCTGCCCGCGCCGCGGCTCTGTGTCGGGGCGCCGCGCAGCGGCGGCGGCTGGGTGCTCGGGAGCGAGCTGGCGGCGGGCGGGGCGGCGCTGGACGAGGTGTTGGCCGGCGAGGACGCGCGGGTACACCAGGCGTACGGCGTCTCCGCCCGCTCCGACGTGGTGGCCAGCTTCGCGCTGCATCGTTACGCCTGGCCGGCCGGCGTGCTGTTCACCCTCCCCTATTTCCTGCTCCGCCGGGTGCCCTGGATCGCGCCCGAGGACGCCGCGTTCCACCCCGAGGACGGGCGGATGACGGCGCGCGTCGTGGCGTTCAGCTGTCTGCCGGACGACCCCGCCGCCGGGCACCCCGAGGCCCGGGTGGTGACCGACGAGGAGGCGCTGCGGGTGGCCGTGCGGCGGGCCGCCGCCGACCATCTGGGTCCGTTGCTCACCGGCTTCGGCCCGCGGATGCGGCGCGGGCCGCGGGCGCTGTGGGGCACGGTGACCGACGAGCTGGCCGAGGGCCTGTGGTACCTGGGGCAGTTGCTCGGCGAGGAGGAGCGGGCGCGGGCCGAGGCGTCGGCACTGCTGCCGGGCGGCACCGCGCCGTACTCCGAGGGCGCGGCGTTCCGCACCGGATGCGGCCCGGAGGGCGAGAGCCTGACCACCCGGGACCGGGCCAGCTGCTGCCTCTACTACACGCTGCGGCCCGAGGACACCTGCGGCACCTGCCCGCGCGTCCGGAACGCGGACCGCCGGACCGCGTCGGCGTCGGTTGCGACGCCAGTTTCGGCGAGCTAGCAGAAGCCACACCAGAGGACACAATCTTCCCTCGAAACCCACTCGTTGGTGTAGCTCCGTGGTTCATCAGCTGATGACAGGTCAGCTACTATCGGGGGCTCGCGCGGCGACATCGGGCAGGGAGCTCCCCCATGACACTGACGGACATAGAACTCAACTGGGTGCTGGCGGGGGCCGTCCTACTCGCCGGCGTGCTGGTCGCCGTGGCGCTGATGACGCGCGGCAGGCGGGAGACGACGGGCGAGCGCGGCGAATCCGACTCCTGGGAGCGCCTGGAGGCGCGCCGGCGGCACCGCGAGCGGGTCTACGCCTCCGCCTCCTACACGCTGCTGTTCTGCTGCGCCGGCGTGGCCGCCGCGCTGTCCTTCCAAGGACTGGTCGGCTTCGGGCGGCAGAACCTGAACCTCTCGGGCGGCTGGGAGTACCTGGTGCCCTTCGGACTCGACGGCGCGGCCATGTTCTGTGCGGTCATCGCGGTCCGGGAGGCCAGCCACGGTGACTCCTCGCTCGGCTCGCGGCTGCTGGTGTGGCTGTTCGCGGGGGCCGCGGCCTGGTTCAACTGGGTGCACGCGCCGCGCGGCGCAGGACACGCGGGGGCGCCGCACTTCTTCGCCGGGATGTCCCTTTCTGCGGCCGTGCTCTTCGACCGCGCGCTCAAGCAGACCCGCAAGGCCGCGCTGCGCGAGCAGGGCCTGGTGCCGCGACCGCTGCCGCAGATCCGCGTCGTCCGCTGGCTGCGCGCGCCGCGCGAGACGTACCGCGCCTGGTCGCTGATGCTCCTGGAGGGCGTGCGCACACTGGACGAGGCGGTCGACGAGGTGCGCGAGGAGACCAGGAAGAAGGAGGCGAGCCGGGGCCGGCAGCGGGAGCAGCAGAGGCTGGAGAAGGCCCGGATGCGCGCGCTCACCCGGGGGCACCGGACATGGGGCCGCGGGCGCGACGACGTCGAGCTGTCGGTGGCGCAGGCGGGCTCGCCCCAGCCGAACGCGGAGCCGGCCGCCCTGGAGGCCGCGGCGCAGCGGCCGGCCCTGCACGGCGGCCCGGCCACCGACGACCGCTCGACCGATCCGACGTCCATCTCCCACGCCAGCCCGCGGCTCGACTCCCTGGAGGAGAAGCTGGCTCGCATCGAACGCTCCTTCAACTGACCCTTTCAACTCACCCCGCCGGGCGGCGCCGTTCGGATCGGCGCCGCCCGGATCGAGTGAGGTGTCGGGCGAGGCGGTCAGCTGAGGAGCACGCCCTCCAGGGTGAGCAGGTGACGCTTGCGGTCCAGGCCGCTGGCGAAGCCGGTGAGCGAGCCGTTGGCGCCGAGGACCCGGTGGCAGGGGCGGATCACGGTCAGCGGGTTGGCGCCGACCGCGCCGCCGACCGCGCGGACCGCGTTCGGCGCCAGCCCCGCCATCGCGGCGAGCGCGCCGTAGCTGACGGTGGTGCCGTAGGCGATGCGTCCCAGCGCCGCCCAGATTCGCTCGCGGAAGGCGGATCCCGAGGTGACCAGCGGGATGCTGAACTCGGTGAGCTCACCCGCGAAATACGCGTCCAGCTGGCGCGCGGGCTCGGCGAAGGCGCCCGGGTCGCGCCGCCAGCCCGACTGGACCGTGGCGCCGCCCTTCTGCCCCGGCACGCTGACCGAGGACAAGGTCCCGGGCTCCGGGCCGGCCAGCAACATCTCGCCCAGCGGGCTCGGATGGGTCGTGTAGAGCGTCATGGCGCGGTCGTCTCTGTGGGGCTGCCCACCCGGGCAGCGGTCGTGAGTGGGGTCGGGGGCGTGGGGGCGGTGTTCTGGATGGTGTCCGGGGTGGCGTTCCAGAGGTGGTGCACGGCGTACGAGCGCCACGGCTGCCACCGCTCGGCCGCGTCCGGGGTCGCGCCCAGCAGGCGCAGGCCGTGCCGGACGCCGGCGTCGCCCGGCAGGAAGACGTCGGGATCGCCGAGCGCCCGCATCCGCACGTAGCCGGCCGTCCACGGGCCGACGCCGCGCAGCGCGCGCAGCACCCGTTCGGCCTCCGCGCGGTCCGCGCCCGAACACAGCGTGAGCGAGCCGTCGGCCAGCGCGGTGCAGACCGCGCGGATCGTCGCCCGCCGGGACTCCGGCATGCCCAGTTCGGTCAGCGAGGCGTCGGCGAGCGTGCCCGATTCGGGGAAGACGTGGGTGAGGCCGCCGTCCGGCGCCGGCAGCGGCTTACCGTACGCCGCCACCAGCCGAGCGGCCAGGCCCCGGGCGGCGGCGACCGTGACCTGCTGGCCGAGCACGGCGCGGACGGCCAGTTCCTCGGACTCGGCCGCGCCGGGCGAGCGCGCGCCCGGGCGGGCCGCGACCAGCGGGGCGAGCAGCGGGTCGGCGCCGAGCCGTTCGGCGACCGCGTAGGGGTCGGCGTCCAGGTCGAACAGCCGCCGGGTCCGCTGCACGGCCGTCGTCAGATCGCGCAGCTCGGTCAGGTGCAGCCGGCACGGCAGCCAGCGCCCGCCGCCGGGCCCGGCGGCCTCGTCGATCTCGACCACGCCGGTGCCGTGCGGCAGCGCGAGCGAGCGCCGGTACGTGCGGCCGCCCGGCTCGCCGGCCATCTCCTCAATGCCCGGAATGGCCCGCAGCTGGAGGAAGTCGAAAACCTGGCGGGCGTCGTAGTCGCCCCGGTAGGCGAGGCGCAGCGGCACTCCGGCCGGCGGCGGCCCGGCGGCGAACGGCTGGGGGGCGCGACGCCGGACCGGACCGTGGCCGCCGCGGCTCGCGGTGGCGCGCAGGGCGCTCGGCGTGCGGGCGTACGCGGCGCGAATGGTGTCGTTGAACTGGCGGACGCTCGCGAAACCGGCCGCGAAGGCGATCTCGGTGACCGGCAGATCCGTCGTCTGGAGCAGCAGCCGCGCGGTGTGCGCGCGCTGCGCCCGGGCCAGCGCCACCGGTCCGGCGCCGAGCTCGGTCGTCAGCTGCCGCTGCACCTGCCGGGCGCTGTAGCCGAGGCGGTGGGCCAGCCCGCCCACGCCCTCCCGATCCACCACCCCGTCGGCGATCATCCGCATCGCTCGGCCGACCGCGTCGGCCCGCGCGTTCCACTCGGCGGAGCCCGGTACGGTGTCGGGACGGCACCTGCGGCAGGCGCGGAAGCCCGCGGCCTGGGCGGAGGCCGCCGATGGGTGGAAGCGGATGTTCTCCCGCTTCGGGGTGACCGCCGGGCAGCTCGGGCGGCAATAGATTCCGGTGCTGACAACCGCGCAGAAGAAGACGCCGTCGAAGCGCTCGTCGCGGCTGCGCACCGCCTCGTACCTGCTGTCGTCGTCCATCACGCTTTCCAGTCTGCACGCCGGCAGATGCGCGGACTAGCGGGAAACGGACATCACCGTGGGCACCGATCGGCGGCCGTGCCACCGGTCCCTCGTTCGGGTGGCTTCGCCGTCCGGGGCCGGGCTCAGCACCAGGTCGGCGTGCTGGAGCTGGCCGGCGCGATCGGCCTGCCGAGCCCGGCGGCACTGGTCTGACGCCGGGCGGGTGCTAGTCGGCGGCCAGCCTGGCCGGGAAGCCGCCGGTGGCGAGCGGGCCCCAGCGGCGGGGCGTGACGCGGATCAGCGATTTGCCCTGCCGGACCATCGCCTCCCGGTACTCGTCCCAGTCGGGGTGCTCGCCCGCGATGTTCCGGTAGTACTCGACGAGCGGCTCCACGGCCTCTGGCACGTCCAGCACCTCGGCGGTGCCGTCCACCTGCACCCAGGGCCCGTCCCACTGGTCGGACAGCACGATGACGCTCACCTCGGGGTCACGCCGCGCGTTCCGCGTCTTGGCGCGCTCCGGGTAGGTGGCGACGACGATCCGGCCGTCGTCGTCCACCCCGCAGGTCAGTGGCGAGCCCTGAGGGCTGCCGTCGGCCCGGCGGGTGAGCAGGATGGCCCGGTGCCTGGCCCGCACGAAATCCAGCAGCTGCGCCAGGTCGACCCGGGTGTTCGTCGCGATCGAAGGACTCATGGCTGGAGAGCCTATGCCTTGCCGGCGACATCGGGCTCGTGACGATCCACCGCGAAGCTCGGGCCAGGCCCGTCCGTCCGCCGGACGCATGCCGACCGGAATCGCTGGAGAGCGTCACGGCTCGCGGGGGGTACCCGCGGAGTGCGGACGCGCACCACGGAACGCGACCGGGAAGCGGGACTCGACCGGTGCCGAGGGCAGATCCAACACCTGCCGGACATCCCCTCGGGTGCACGGCCAGCCGACCGGCACGGAACGCGGCCGGCCCACCGGGGGTTCCGGTGGGCCGGCCGTGCGCGGCAAGCGGCGTGCGTCAGGCCGCGACCGGAATGCGGGACTGGGCCGGTGCCAGCGCCAGGTCGAGCACCTGCCGGACGTCCGTGACCGGGTGCACGTCGAGCCGGTCGAGGATCTCCGCCGGCACGTCGTCCAGGTCCGGCTCGTTCCGCTTCGGGATGACCACCGTGGTCAGCCCGGCCCGGTGGGCGGCCAGCAGCTTCTGCTTGACGCCGCCGATCGGCAGCACCCGCCCGGTGAGCGAGACCTCACCGGTCATCGCCACATCGGGCCGCACCTGCCGCCCGCTCAGGAGCGAGGCGAGCGCGGTCGTCATCGTGATGCCCGCGCTGGGGCCGTCCTTCGGCACCGCGCCCGCGGGGACGTGCAGGTGCACGCCGCGCTCCTTCAGGTCGCCGACCGGCAGCTCCAGCTCCGCGCCACGGGATCGCAGGTAGGAAAGGGCGATCTGGCCCGACTCCTTCATCACGTCGCCGAGCTGACCGGTCAGCGTCAGACCGGCGCCGCCGGTCTCCGGATCGGCCAGCGACGCCTCGATGTAGAGCACGTCGCCGCCCGCGCCGGTGACCGCGAGTCCGGTGGCCACACCGGGCACGGCGGTGCGCCGCTCCCCCGGCTCCTGGGCGGACTCCGGGGTGTGCCGCGGCCGACCGACCAGCTCCCGCAGCCCGTCCGGGGTGACGGTGAAGGGCAGCGTCAGCTCGCCCAACTCATTACGCGCGGCGACCTTGCGCAGCAGCCGGGCGATGGACCGCTCCAGGGCCCGCACGCCCGCCTCGCGGGTGTACTCGCCCGCGAGTCGGCGCAGCACCTCGTCCTCGACGGTCACCTCGTCCGCCGCGAGCCCGGCGCGCTCCAGCTGCCGGGGCACCAGGTGGTCGCGGGCGATGGTGACCTTCTCCTCCTCGGTGTACCCGTCCAGCGTCACCAGCTCCATCCGGTCCAGCAGGGGCTGCGGGATGGACTCCAGGACGTTGGCCGTGGCCAGGAAGACCACGTCGGAGAGGTCGAGCTCGACCTCCAGATAGTGGTCACGGAAGGTGTGGTTCTGCGCCGGGTCCAGCACCTCCAGCAGGGCCGCGGCCGGATCGCCGCGGAAGTCGCTGCCGACCTTGTCGATCTCGTCGAGCAGCACCACCGGGTTCATCGAGCCGGCCTCCTTGATGGCCCGCACGACGCGTCCGGGCAGCGCCCCGACGTAGGTGCGCCGGTGACCGCGGATCTCGGCCTCGTCGCGCACGCCGCCGAGGGCCACCCGCACGAAGTTGCGTCCCATGGCGCGCGCCACCGACTCGCCGAGCGAGGTCTTACCGACCCCGGGCGGGCCGACCAGCGCGAGCACCGCGCCGCCGCGCCGCCCGCCGACGACGCCGAGGCCACGGTCGCCGCGCCGCTTGCGCACCGCCAGGTACTCGGTGATGCGCTCCTTCACGTCGTCCAGGCCCGCGTGGTCGGCGTCCAGCACGGCGCGGGCGCCGGGGATGTCGTAGGCGTCCTCGGTGCGGGTGGACCACGGCAGCTCCAGCACGGTGTCCAGCCAGGTCCGGATCCAGCCGCCCTCGGGGCTGGCGTCGGAGGCCCGTTCGAGCTTCTCGACCTCCTTCAGCGCCGCCTCGCGCACCTTCTCCGGCAGGTCGGCGGCCTCCACCCGGGCGCGGTAGTCCTCCTTCTCGTCGGCGGCGTCGCCGTTCAGCTCGGCGAGCTCCTTGCGCACCGCCTCCAGCTGCCGGCGCAGCAGGAACTCCCGCTGCTGCCGGTCGACGCCGTCCTGCACGTCCTTGGCGATGGACTCGGCCACGTCCTGCTCGGCCAGGTGCTCGCTCAGCCACTGCTCGGCGAGCCTGAGCCGGGCCACCGGATCCGTGGTCTCCAGCAGGGTGACGCGCTGCTCGGTCTTCAGGAACGGGAGGTATCCGGCGTTGTCCGCCAGCGCCCCCACGTCCTCGATCTGCTGCACCCGGTCCACGATCTGCCAGGCGCCGCGCTGACGGAGCCAGCTCGTGGTGAGGGCCTTGTACTCCTTGACCAGCTCGGTGACGGCCTCGGGCAGCGGCTCGGGGGCGGTCTCCTCGACCGGCGTACCCTCGACCCACAGCGCGGCGCCGGGGCCCGTGGTGCCCGAACCGATCCGCACCCGGCGCACGCCACGGACGAGCGCGCCGGGGTCGCCGCCGGAGAGGCGTCCGACCTGCTCGACCCGGCCGAGCACGCCGATCCCGGCGTAGCTGCCCGCCACCCGCGGCACCAGCAACACGCGCGGCTTCTCGCCGCGGGGGGCGGCGGCCTGCGCGGCCTCCACCGCGGCGCGCACCTCGGTTTCCGACAGTTCGAGCGGGACCACCATCCCGGGCAGCACCACCTCGTCATCGAGCGGCAGCACCGGCAGGGTGAGTACATCGAACGACGAAGTCATGATCTCTCCCTCAGCAAACAAGTTGAGCTCTCGGGGCTCAATGCCTTCTCAATGCCGCGCCCCCGCGAGATGTTCCCCCGGGCGGGCGGTGTTCGCCGTCAGCGATCACCTCCGGCCGAGCCGCCCGGTAGGGTGCCGGTGCCGCCGTCCCGGAGGAGTGCCCATGCCCCCGACCGTCCGTTTCGGCCTCAACGTCGACCCGCACGCGGCGGGCGTGCCGGTGACCGAGCGGATCGCCGGGATCGCGGACGACGCCGGCCTCGAACTCGTCGGTGTCCAGGACCACCCGTACCTCGCCGACCATCTGGACACGTTCGCGCTGCTGGCCTGGCTGGCCGGCCGCACCCGGTCGGTGCGCCTCTTTCCCAACGTCGCCAACCTGCCGTTGCGTCCCCCGGCGATGCTGGCCAAACAGGCCGCCACGATCGACGCGCTCAGCGACGGACGGTTCGAGCTGGGGCTCGGCGCGGGCGCCTTCACGGACGCCATCGCTGGTATGGGCGGCCCGCGGCGGGCCCGCGGGCCGGCCAGGTCCGCGCTGAGCGAGGCGGTCGACATCATCCGCGCCAGCTGGGCCGGCCGGCGCTACGCGCACGCGGGCGAGCACTACGCGCTGCCGAACGTCCGTCCCGGTCCACGCCCCGCGCACGACATCGGCGTGTGGCTCGGCGTCACGGGCCCGCGCGCGGTGCGCCTGGTCGGCGCCAAGGCGGACGGCTGGTCCGTGTCCATGGCCTATCTGCCGCCGGCGCGCCTGTCCGAGCTGAACGCCGCGATCACCGCGGCCGCCGAGGAGGCGGGCCGCGACCCGGCCGCGCTCACCCGCCTGTACAACGTGGCCGGGCGGATCACCGACGGCGGACGCGGCGGTGCCGGGGAGAGCGTCCCGGAGAGCGAACCAGGATCCGTGCAGGGACCGCCCGGGCTGTGGGTGGACACGCTCGCCCGGCTGCACGCCGAGCGGGGGATGAACGCCTTCGTGTTCTGGCCGGACGGCGACCGGGAGCGGCAGTCCCGGCGCTTCGCCGAGGAGGTGGTGCCGGCCGTCCGCGCGCGGCTGGCGGACGGGCCCTGACCGGGCTCGTTCAGGTCTCGCGCAGCATCCGGAAGAGGTGGTCGCGGCTCGCCGCCGGCGGTTCGGCCTCGACGACCAGGCGGTTCATCACGTGCCGGTGCTGCTCGATCTCGGTCGGCTTGTCGGGGTAGACGCCGCCGGTGAGCTGCTCCAGGTACACCACGTCGGGCAGTTCCCCGCCCGGCGGGCGGAGCACGGTGACGGGCCCGCCCAACGCCACATGCCCGCCGTTCGCGAACGGCATCACCTGCACCGTCACATGCGGCAGCTCCGAGATCTCCAGCAGATGCCGCAGCTGGGCGCGCAGCGCCGCCGTCCCGCCCACCGGGCGGCGCAACGCGGCCTCGTCGATCACCATCCACAGGTGCGGCGGCCGTTCGCGATGCAGAATCCACTGCCGCGCCATCCGCAGTTCGACGCGGCGCTCCAGCAGCTCGTCCGGGCCGCCGGTGGCCAGCTCGAGCACGGCCCGGGCGTACCCCTCCGTCTGCAGCAGGCCGGGGATGAACTGCAGCTCGTAGCCCCGGATCAGGATGGCCGCCTGCTCCATGCCGAGGTAGACGTTCAGCCAGCTGGGCACCACGTCGTGGTAGATATGCCACCAGCCGGGCGTGTTCGACTGCCGGGCCAGCGCGAGCAGCGTGGCGCGCTCTCCGTGGTCGGTGACGCCGTAGAGCGTCAGCAGCTCGTCCACGTCCCGGACCTTGAAGCCGGTGCGGCCCATCTCCAGCCGGCTGATCTTGGAGTGCGAGGCGCGGATCTCCTCCCCCGCCTCGCCGCCGGTGATGCGCCGGGACTCGCGCAGGGCGCGCAGCCGCGCGCCGAGGATCATCCGCGGCACGGTGGGTCCGGTCAACTGGTAGTCGGGGCGGCGGGCCTCCCGGCGCTCCCGGCTGCGCTCCTCGACGACGCCCATTTCCGCTCCCTTGCCGTGCGCGAACGGCCAACTGTACTAAAACCTGCCCCCGCTGCACCGTTGTCTGCACCAGACGGCTGGTCACCTCGGTGATGACGTGGGGCAGGCCCGGCCATACCGTAGCCAGCATGACGTCCTCCAGCCCCGCGGCCACCCCCTCGTCCCCGCCCGCGAGCGGCGCCGCCACCCACGCGGTGACCAACCAGCCCCCGCCCCTGGTGGAGTACGACATCTTCGGCCAGGACGCGGCGCTGCGCGAGGCCGTCGCCCGGCATCTGGACCCCTCCACGGGCCGGGCGCCCGCCAGCCTGGCCGAGGAGGTCGCCGCCGAACTCGGCGAGCTGGGCCGGGCGGCCGGTTCGGCCGAGGCCCAGGAGTGGGGCGTGCGGGCCAACGCGAACGCGCCGGTGCTGCGCACCCACGACCGCTACGGGCGGCGGATCGACGAGGTGGAGTTCGACCCGGCCTGGCACCGGCTGCTGGACCGGGGCGTGCGGGCCGGGCTGACCGACGCCTGGTCCCGGCCCGCGGGCCAGCTCCGGCGGACGGCGGCCTTCCTGGTGTGGACCCAGGTCGAGGCGGGCCACGGCTGCCCGCTGTCGATGACCCATTCGGCGGTGCCGGCGCTGCGCGCGACGCCGGGGCTCGCGGCGGTGTGGGAGCCGCTGCTGACCGCGCGGTCCTACGACCCCGGGCTGCGGCCGGCCACGGAGAAGGCGGGCGTGCTGGCCGGCATGGGAATGACCGAGAAGCAGGGCGGTTCGGACGTCCGGGCCAACACCACCCGGGCCGAGCCGCTGGCGGAGCCCGGCGCGTACGCGCTGACCGGCCACAAGTGGTTCTGCTCCGCCCCCATGTCGGACGCTTTTCTGGTGCTGGCCCAGGCCCCGGGCGGCCTGAGCTGCTTCCTGCTGCCCCGGGTGCTGCCGGACGGCACGAGGAACGCCTTCCGCCTCCAGCGCCTGAAGGACAAGCTCGGCAACCGCTCCAACGCCTCCTCCGAGGTGGAGTTCGACGGCACGACCGTCGCCTGGCTGGTCGGCGAGGAGGGGCGCGGGGTGGCCACCATCATCGAGATGGTGACGGCGACCCGGCTGGACTGCGTGGCCGGCTCGGCCGCGATCATGCGCCAGGCGGTCGCCCAGGCCACCCACCACGCCGCGTACCGGGAAACGTTCGGCGGGCCGCTGGTCGACAAGCCGCTGATGCGGAACGTGCTGGCGGACCTGGCCCTGGAGTCGGAGGCGGCGACCGCGCTGGCGGTGCGGCTGGCGGCCGCCTGCGACGCCGCCACGACGCCGGGGGGCGCGGCCGAACGGCGGCTGCTGCGCCTCGCGGTGCCCGCGGCCAAGTACTGGGTCACCAAGCGCTGTCCGCCGCTGGTGGCCGAGGCGCTGGAGTGCCTCGGCGGCAACGGCTACGTCGAGGAGTCCGGCATGCCCCGGCTGCTGCGCGAGTCGCCGCTGAACTCCATCTGGGAGGGCTCGGGCAACGTGCAGGCACTCGACGTGCTGCGGGCGCTCCAGCGGGAGCCGGCGGCGCTCGACGCGTTCCTGACAGAGGTCGGCCGGGCGGCCGGCGCCGACCACCGGCTGGACCGGGCGATGAAGGACCTGCTGACCGAGCTGTCCGATCTGGAGGGGATCGAGGGGCGGGCCCGCCGACTGGCGGAGCGGATGGCGCTGGTGCTCCAGGGCTCGCTGCTGGTGCGGCACGCGCCCCCGGCGGTGGCCGACGCGTTCTGCGCCTCCCGGCTGGGCGGCGACCGGGGTGGCGCCTTCGGGACGCTGCCGCACACCCGGGACCTCGCGGCCGTCGTGGACCGGGCCCGGCCCCTGGTCGACTGAGGTCTTGACCGAGGCGTCGACCGAGGGGTCCACTTGGGGGACGACCCAGGGGCCGACTGGTGGGGCCGACTGAGGGCCGCCCAGGGCCGATTGAAGGGCCGGGCGAGCGCGCCGAATGTGACGCTGACCACGCGAATCTCACGATTTGAGACTGCCACGTCCGGATGGTGGCCATTGGTGGACTCATGCGGCACCGCATGCCACTCTGCCATCATGTCGCGAGCTGGAATTGCCCTGGTGAGTCGGCGCAGCGTCGACCTTGGTCGAATGTCCAGCGCCACCTGTCTGGCGTGCTGAGAGTCGCTGCGTCATCGTCCCGCGCACTCTCCCACGCATCCGGGAATGTGCCGTCCTCTTCCCCACCCACCTGGGTCGACTGTGCCCTGAAGCGCCCGCGCCACAGGTCAGAGCCGCTCCGCCGCCCGTGGAAGGAATCGTGAACCATGTCCGACACCCAGAAGCGGCCCGCCGCCGCGCCCCGTCGCAAGGCCGGACGTCACCGCGGCGAGGGTCAGTGGGCCGCCGGGCACTTCACTCCCCTGAACGGCAACGAGCAGGTGAAGAAGGACGACGACGGTCTCAATGTGCGGACACGCATTGAGACGGTCTACGCACAGCGCGGCTTCCAGGCCATCGACGGCCAGGACCTCCGGGGCCGGATGCGCTGGTGGGGGCTGTACACCCAGCGGCGTCCCGGCATCGACGGCGGCAAGACCGCCATCCTGGAGCCGGAGGAGCTGGACGACGAGTACTTCATGCTCCGGGTGCGCATCGACGGCGGCCAGCTGACCACGCAGCAGCTGCGGGTCATCGGCGAGGTGTCGCAGGAGTTCGCCCGCGGCACGGCCGACATCACCGACCGGCAGAACGTGCAGTTCCACTGGATCCGCATCGAGGACATGCCGGAGATCTGGCGCCGTCTGGAGACCGTCGGACTGTCCACCACCGAGGCGTGCGGCGACACCCCGCGAGTGATCATCGGCTCGCCGGTGGCTGGCATCGCGGAGGACGAGATCATCGACCCGACCCCGGCCATCGAGGAGATCCACCGCCGGGTGGTGGGCAACAAGGCGTACTCCAACCTGCCGCGCAAGTTCAAGACCGCCGTCTCGGGCTCGCCGCAGCTCGACGTCGTGCACGAGATCAACGACGTGTCGTTCGTCGGCGTGGTGCACCCCGACCACGGCCCGGGCTTCGACGTGTGGGTCGGCGGCGGACTGTCCACCAACCCCCGGTTCGGCGTCCGGCTGGGCGCCTGGGTGCCGTCCGAGGAGGTCGCCGACGTCCATGAGGGCGTCGTGTCCATCTTCCGGGACTACGGCTACCGCCGGCTGCGCAATCGGGCCCGGTTGAAGTACCTGGTCGCCGACTGGGGCCCCGAGCGGTTCCGCGAGGTGCTGGAGCAGGAGTACCTGCTGCGCCGGATGCTCGACGGCCCCGCGCCCGAGCAGCCGGCCGACGTCTGGCGCGACCACATCGGCGTGCACCGGCAGCGGGACGGCCGGCACTACGTCGGCTTCGCCCCGCGGGTCGGCCGGGTGGACGGCGCCACGCTGTCCAAGATCGCCGACCTCGCCGAATCGCACGGCTCCCATCGGGTGCGCACCACGGTGGAGCAGAAGATGATCATCCTCGACGTCGCCGAGGAGGAGATCCTCCCGCTCACCGAGGGCCTGGCCGCGCTCGACCTCACCACCACGCCCTCGTCGTTCCGGCGGGGCACCATGGCCTGCACCGGGCTGGAGTTCTGCAAGCTCGCGATCGTGGAGACCAAGGCGCGCGGCGCCTGGCTGATCGAGGAGATGGAGCGCCGGCTGCCGGAGTTCGGAGAGCCGCTCACCATCAACGTGAACGGGTGTCCGAACTCCTGCGCGCGTATCCAAACTGCGGACATCGGTCTCAAGGGTCAGCTGGTCCCGGACGGGAACGGCAACCAGGTCGAGGGCTACCAGGTACACCTGGGCGGCTCGCTGGGCCTGGAGCCGACCTTCGGCCGGAAGATCCGCGGCCTGAAGGTCACCGCCGCCGGCCTGGCCGACTACGTCGAGCGGGTGCTGCGGGCCTTCCTGGACCAGCGCGAAGAGGGCGAGCGGTTCGCCCAGTGGGTCGCCCGAGCCGACGAAGCGGCTCTGACATGAGCGAGCGGGCCGCCCCGTTCTACTGCCCGTACTGCGGCGACGAGGATCTGCGTCCGAGCGAGGCAGGTCACGGCGCCTGGGAGTGCGCGTCGTGCAACCGCGCCTTCCGGCTGTCATTCCTGGGACTTCTGGCCAGCGGGCTCACCCGCCCCGCCGGGGACACCGTCGACGACGACGGTCCCTCCGGCGACGGAGAAGGAAGCTGAGGGGCTCTCCCTTGAACACCACTGCCACCACCCCCGTCACCCCCGTCGACACCCTCGACACCACCAGCACCGGCGCGCCCACCGGCACCACCGGCACCGCCACCGCTGAGCGACGCGGCCCCGACGAGTCGCGCCAACTCGCCGAGCGGGCCGGGCGCGAGTTCGAGGACGCGCCCGCGCTGGAGGTGCTCCGCTGGGCCACCGAGACCTTCGGCTCCCGGTTCTGCGTCACCTCCTCGATGGAGAGCGCGGTCGTCATGCACCTGGCCTCCCGGGTGCGCCCCGGCGTGGACGTGATCTTCCTCGACACCGGATACCACTTCCCGGAGACCCTCGGTACCCGGGACGCCGTAGCGGCCGTGATGGACGTGAACGTCGTCACACTAAGCCCGGCCCTTACGGTCGCCGAACAGGACGCCAGGTACGGTCCAAGACTGCACGATCGTGACCCTGATCTATGCTGCGCCATGCGCAAGGTGCAGGTGTTGGAGGAGGGCCTACGCGAGTACGATGCTTGGGCCACGGGACTACGCCGCGAAGAATCGCTCATCCGCTCCAAGACCCCAGTCGTGGGCTGGGATGCGAGGCGCGGGAAGGTGAAGGTGTCCCCCATCGCCCGGTGGACCCGGGACGATGTGGAAACCTACATCGCCAAGCACGGGGTCCTCACCAACCCGCTGCTGCAGGACGGCTACACCTCGATAGGGTGCGCTCCTTGCACCCGTCGGATAGTGGAGGGCGAGGACCCGCGGGCCGGCCGTTGGGCCGGTCTGGCAAAGACCGAGTGCGGGCTGCACACCTGAGCTCCGGCGGACCTGCGACACCGACGGGCCACCGACCGAAGAGACACCGATGCAACGGATAGCGAGGACGCGGGAGATGAGCGAGACCGGCCAGGGTGCCACGATCTGGCTCACCGGCCTGCCCAGCGCGGGGAAGACGACCATCGCCCGCGCCCTGGCGAAACGGCTGGAGAGCGACGGGCACCGAGTGGAGGTGCTGGACGGCGACGAGATTCGCGAGTTTCTCTCCGCCGGCCTCGGCTTCTCCCGTGAGGACCGGCACACCAACGTCCAGAGAATCGGCTTCGTGGCGGAGCTGCTCTCCTCGCATGGCGTGAAGACGCTGGTGCCGGTGATCGCTCCCTACGCGACCAGCCGCGAGGCGGTGCGTAAGCGCCACCAGGAGACCGGTACGGGCTATGTGGAGGTGCACGTGGCCACCCCGCTGGACATCTGCTCCCAGCGGGACGTGAAGGGCCTCTACGCCAAGCAGGCGGCCGGAGAGCTGTCCGGTCTCACCGGAGTGGACGATCCGTACGAGATCCCGACCGATCCCGACCTGCGGATCGCCGCGCATGAGCAGACAATCGAGGAGTCCGCCGAGGCGCTTCAGACGCTGCTGGCCGAAAGGGGTCTGCTGTGAGCGACGGGAGCGGAATCGCGGCGCCCGCGAGCGCGGTGGTGCGGAAGGTGACTACAGTAATCACGGATACAGCTCGGCCTGGTGGGGGAGCGTGGCTTTGGGGGCGCCCAAGCGAGCGAAGGGACAATGCACTGTGACCGCGTCGCATCAGACCCCTGAGAACACCGACGATCCCTACGCGCTCTCGCACCTGGACGTGCTGGAGTCGGAGGCGGTGCACATCTTCCGGGAAGTGGCGGGCGAGTTCGAGCGGCCGGTGATCCTCTTCTCCGGTGGCAAGGACTCCATCGTCATGCTGCACCTGGCGCTGAAGTCCTTCGCCCCGGCCCCGCTGCCGTTCGCGCTGCTGCACGTGGACACCGGACACAACTTCCCCGAGGTCCTGGAGTACCGGGACCGGGCCGTCCGGCAGCACGCCCTGCGGCTACACGTCGCCTCCGTACAGGAGTTCATCGACCGCGGCCAGCTCCGCGAGCGCCCCGACGGCACCCGCAACCCGCTGCAGACCGTCCCGCTGCTGGACGCCATCGAGAGGAACCGCTTCGACGCGGTCTTCGGCGGTGGCCGCCGGGACGAGGAGAAGGCCCGCGCCAAGGAGCGCGTGTTCTCGCTGCGGGACGAGTTCGGCGGCTGGGACCCGCGCCGGCAGCGCCCCGAGCTGTGGCAGCTCTACAACGGGCGGCATGCGCCCGGCGAGCACGTGCGCGTCTTCCCCCTGTCGAACTGGACCGAGCTCGACGTCTGGCAGTACATCGCCCGGGAGAAGATCGAGATCCCGGAGATCTACTTCGCCCACGAGCGCGAGGTCTTCCTGCGCAGCGGCATGTGGCTGGCCCCCGGCGACTGGGGCGGGGCAAAGGAAGAGGAAACAGTTGCGCGCAGGCTGGTGCGATACCGCACAGTAGGTGATATGTCCTGTACTGGCGCCGTTGATTCGGACGCCGAGACCATCGAGCAGATCATCGCGGAGATCGCGGCCTCCCGGCTGACGGAGCGGGGCGCCACCCGTGCCGACGACAAGATGTCCGAGGCGGCCATGGAAGACCGTAAGCGCGAGGGGTACTTCTAAATGACCGGCACGATCGCTGAACTGTCCGACACCTCGCTGTTGCGCTTCGCAACCGCGGGCTCCGTGGACGACGGCAAGTCCACGCTGGTCGGACGACTGCTGCACGACTCCAAGTCGGTGCTGAGCGACCAGCTGGAGGCCGTCGAGCACGCCTCGCGCAGCCGTGGCGCCGAATCCGTCGACCTGGCACTGCTCACCGACGGCCTGCGGGCCGAGCGCGAGCAGGGCATCACCATCGACGTCGCCTACCGGTACTTCGCCACCACCCGGCGGCGCTTCATCCTGGCCGACACCCCGGGCCACGTGCAGTACACCCGGAACATGGTCACCGGCGCCTCCACCGCCGAGCTGGCCATCATCCTGGTGGACGCCCGCAACGGCGTGGTCGAGCAGACCCGCCGGCACGCCGCGGTGGCCGCGCTGCTCCGCGTCCCGCACGTCGTGCTCGCGGTGAACAAGATGGACCTGGTCGGGTACACCGAGACGGTGTTCGCCGAGATCGCCGAGGAGTTCACCGCCTACGCCGCCTCCCTCGGCGTCCCGGAGATCACCGCCATCCCGATCTCCGCCCTCGCCGGGGACAACGTGGTGACCGCCTCCGCGATCATGGACTGGTACGGCGGCCCGACGGTGCTGGAGCACCTGGAGACCGTCAAGGTCACCCACGACCCGGCCGAGGACCCGGCTCGTTTCCCCGTCCAGTACGTGATCAGGCCGCAGACCCCCGAGTACCACGACTACCGCGGCTACGCCGGGCAGATCGCCTCGGGCGTGCTGCACGTCGGGCAGCGGATCACCGTGCTGCCGGCCGGTCTGACGAGCACCATCGCGCGCATCGACGCCCTGGGCCACTCCGTGAAGACCGCCTGGGCGCCGCAGTCGGTGACCATCACCCTGGCCGACGACCTGGACATCTCGCGGGGCGACCTGATCGCCCCCGAGAACGCCGGGATCTCGCCGGTGCAGGACATCACGGCCACCGTCTGTCATCTGCACGATCGGCCGCTCCAGCCGGGTGCCAGGGTGCTGCTGAAGCACACCACCCGGACCGTGAAGGCCATCGTGAAGGAGATTCCGTCCCGGCTGACACTGGACGACCTGTCTCAGCATCCGGACCCCGGCCAGCTCGTCGCGAACGACATCGGCCGGATCAGGGTCCGCACCGCCGAGCCGCTCGGGCTCGACGCCTACGCGGACTCCCGGGGCACCGGCTCGTTCCTGCTGATCGACCCGGCGGACGGGGCCACCCTCACCGCGGGAATGGCGGGTAACGCCTTCGCCGAGGCGGCGGCCAAGACCGCGCCGGCGGACGAAGAGGGCTGGGACTTCTAGCCATGAGCGAAGCGGTGTTCGTCAGCGACGTTTTCACACGTGCTCACGAGCACCGCTTTGCCGATGTCTTCTCCACCTTTGCCAAGGAGGGTGGCCGCATTGGAGGCGGCACCCTCGGCAGTGGGCAGGGCGGGATCGGACGATGTGTGGGCTAACGCCACTCCGGCCATGACGGTCCGGGAGCGCACGGTTACGCCGTGCGCTGGTCTGTTCTGATCAACACCGCGGCGTCCGACTCGCGCCGCTGAACCCTGCCCAACGTCCGGTGACCGCTGCCCCCTGCCGCGGTGCGCCGGGCTGCCGAGAGGAAACCCCTTTCGTGAACGTCGCACCATCTTCCCCTGCCTGCTTAACTTCCGCCTCAGTCCCCGCCTCTCCCCCCTCCCGCTCCCTCCCCTCCCCCCGCGCCCGCCGACGGGCGGCCCTCGCCGTCGCCCCTCTGCTGCTGGCGGCCCTGACCGCCTGTGGCTACGGCTCAGCGGCGGTCGAATCCAACACCGGCGCGACCACGGGCTCGGGCCCCGCCCTCTCCGTGGACGAGGTCTCGATCGGCTACTTCGCCAACATCACCCACGCCACAGCCGTGATCGGCCTGGCCCCCGACGGCATCATCCGCGAGGAACTGCAGGGCACCGAGGCCGTCCCGCAGATCTTCAACGCCGGCCCGTCGGCCATCGAGGCCGTGAACTCCGGCGACGTCGATCTCACCTTCATCGGCCCCAACCCGGCGATCAACGGCTACGCACAGGCCGGCGGCGAGAACCTGCGGATCGTCTCCGGCGCGGCCTCGGGCGGCGCCTCGTTGGTGGTCAACCCGGACAGCATCTCCGGGCTCGACGACCTCGCCGGCGCGACCCTGGCCACGCCCCAGTTGGGCAACACCCAGGACGTGGCCCTGCTCAGCTACCTCGCCGACCAGGGCCTGTCGGTCAACCCCGAGGACGGTTCGGGCGACGCCACCGTGCTGCGCATCCCCAACTCCGAGATCCCCGCCGCGTTCGAGAGCGGTGACATCGACGGCGCCTGGGTCCCCGAGCCGACCGCCTCGATGCTACTGGACCGCGGCGCCGAGGAACTCCTGGACGAGGGCGAGCTGTGGGAGGACGGCCAGTACGTCGTCACCCACCTGATCGCCTCGCAGTCCTTCCTGGAGGAACACCCCGACGTGGTCGAGGCCGTGGTGCGCGGTGTGGTGCGCACCAACGCGTGGCTGAACGACAACCCGGACCAGGCCAAGTCCGCGTTCAACGCCGAGGTCGCCGCCCTGCCGGGCGGCAGCGAGCTGCCCGACGCGGTGCTCGACCCGGCCTTCGACCATGTCGAGTTCGTCCACGACCCACTGGCCAACACGCTCGCGGCCAGCGCCGAGCACGCGACGGAGGTCGGCCTCCTGGAAGAGGCCGACCTGACCGGCATCTACGACCTGTCCCTCCTGAACAAGGTGCTCCGCGAGGAGAACCTTCCGGAGATCACCGAGGACGCCGGTCTCGGCGTCGAGTGACCCTTTCCCCCGGTCACCAGGTGACGCCCACGCAGCGGAGAGTCGTACCAACAGCACCACAATCAGGAGGTAGCACCATGGCCTTCACGCTCGGCAAGACCGACGAACACGACAGAAATGCCACGACCGCGAGCGAGTACGCCGTCCGTCTCGACCACGTCTCCAAGTCCTTCGGCCGCCAGGGCGCGCGGCAGCTCGTGCTGGACGACATCAGCCTGGACGTCGCTCCGGGCGAGTTCGTCACGCTTCTCGGGGCCTCGGGATGCGGCAAGTCGACCCTGCTCAACCTCATAGCCGGCCTCGACGAACCGTCCGTCGGAGCCATCACGGTCACCGGCGGCCGCCCGGCGCTGATGTTCCAGGAGCACGCGCTGTTCCCCTGGCTGACGGCGGGCCGAAACATCGAACTGGCGCTGCGGCTGCGCGGCGTCCCCAAGAGTGAACGGAAGCCGGAGGCCGAGCGGTTGCTCGCCCTCGTCCGCCTCGACGGCTCGTACGGCAAGCGGGTGCACGAGCTGTCCGGCGGCATGCGGCAGCGCGTGGCGCTGGCCCGTGCGCTCGCCCAGGACAGCCGGTTACTGCTGATGGACGAGCCGTTCGCGGCGCTGGACGCCATCACTCGTGACGTCCTGCACGAGGAGCTCAGCCGCATCTGGTCGGAGACCGGCGTCTCCATCCTCTTCGTCACGCACAACGTCCGGGAGGCCGTGGTGCTCGCCGAGCGCATCGTGCTGCTGTCCTCGCGGCCAGGGCGGGTCGTCCGCGAATGGCAGGTGGACATCAAACAACCGCGCAGGGTCGAGGACGCCGACGTGTCCTCGCTCTCCGTCGAGATCACCGAACACCTCAGGGGGGAGATCCGCCGCCATGGCCAGCGCTGAGACCAACACCAGGAACGGACACGGCACGCCGCGCACCGGCATGTCCGACGGCTCCGACCTCGCAGGGCTGAACGCCGGGCTCGACGCCCTGGACAGCCAGACCACGGAACGCATCCCGGTCGGCCGGATCCTGCTCACCAAGGTGCTCCCGCCGATCGTCGCGATCACCCTGGTGCTCGCGTTCTGGCAGCTCGCCTTCTGGGCCGAGGTGAAGCCGGACTACGTGTTGCCCGCCCCGGCGGACGTGGGCCGGACGCTGCGCGAGATGTGGCTACAGGGCACGCTGTTCGACTTCATCTGGACCAGCGTGTCGCGCGGCGTGCTCGGTTTCCTCATCGCCATCGCGGTCGGCACTCCGCTCGGGTTGCTGGTGGCGCGGGTGCGGCTGGTGCGGGCGGCCATCGGGCCGATCCTCACCGGGCTGCAGTCGCTGCCGTCCATCGCCTGGGTGCCGGCGGCGATCCTGTGGTTCGGGCTGACCAACGGCACGATCTACGCCGTGGTGCTGCTCGGCGCGGTGCCGTCCATCGCCAACGGCATCGTGGCCGGGGTCGACCAGATCCCGCCGATCTACCTGCGGGCCGGTCGGGTGCTGGGCGCGCGGCGGCTGACCAGCGTGCGGCACGTGCTGCTGCCGGCGGCGCTGCCCGGCTATCTCGCGGGGCTGAAGCAGGGCTGGGCCTTCTCCTGGCGCTCGCTGATGGCGGCGGAGCTGATCGTCAGCTCGCCGGCACTGGGCACCGGGCTCGGCCAGCTGATGGAGAACTACCGCACGATGCAGAACATGGCCGGGGTGCTCACCGCGATCATCCTGATCCTGCTCGTGGGGGTCGCCATCGACCTGCTGTTCTTCTCCCCGCTGGAACGCCGGATGCTGCGCAGCCGGGGCCTGCTGGCGCGGGCCGGATAGCACGCGTTTTCGAGCCTGCCCGACCTCGGGGACAATGACACGGTGACCCAGGCACCACCCGCGATGCTCATCGTCGCCCACGGCAGCCGCGATCCGCGGCACGCGGCGACCGTATCCGCGCTGGCCGCGCGGGTGCGGTCGCTCGCACCCGCGCCGCGGGTGGCGGTGGGCTTCCTGGAGTTCAGCGTGCCCGGGGTCGGGCCGGCACTGGACCGGCTGCGTGCGGCCGGAGAACGCGAGGTCGTGGTGCTCCCGCTGCTGCTGAGCAGCGCGTACCACGCGAAGACCGACATCCCCGCGGTGCTGGCCGAACAGGCCGCGCGCCTGCCGGGGATGGCGGTGCGCCAGGCCGAGGTGCTCGGCCCGAGCCGGGCCCGGACGCCGGGGTCCTGGCGCCCCGACCCCTGGTCGGGTCCGGGCGCGGCGGCGTTGCTGCTGGCCGCCCTGGAACGGCGGCTGGCAGAGGCCGGGCCGATGCCGGCGGACCGCTCGGACACCGGGGTGGTGCTGGCCTCAGCGGGCACCTCGGACCCGGCGGCGGTGGCGGTGATCGAGGAGCTGGCCGAGGCGTGGCGGCGCGCGGCTGGCTGGTGCGCGGTGCGGCCGGCGTTCGCGTCCGCGTCGCCGCCGCGCACGGCGGACGCGGTGCGGGCGCTGCGCGCGGACGGCGCCCGGCGGGTGGTGGTGGCGCCCTACGTGATCGCCCCGGGGCGGCTCCCCGACCGGATCGCGGCGGGCGCCCGTGAGGCGGCGGCCGACCTGATCACTCCCGTGCTGGGCTCGGCCCCCGAGCTGGTCCGGCTGCTCCGCCACCGGTACGAGGTGGCGGCCGGCGCGTGCGACGGCCGCCGGCTGGCCGGCTGAGCGCCGGGCGCACCGGGCCGGCCGGCCACCGGCCCGCCCCCGGGCGATGGCCGGCCGGAGTCCGGGCCTGGACCCCGACCGGCCGAGTCGTAAAAGCGGCTCGGGCGGCCGGGGCGCTCTGACGGCCCCTTCCTGGTCGTGCGCGCCGTGCGGACGCGCTGGTGCGCACCCGGCGGTACGCAGACCCGGCGCGCGCCGGCTCGTGCGTCAGCCGGCGGGGACGTACTTGTAGCCGACCCGGCGGATGGTCACGATGCGCTCGCGGTACGCCGCGCCCAGCTTGCGACGCAGCCGGGCGACGTGCACATCCACCGTGCGCTGGTCCCCCACCGGGCCGTAACCCCAGATGGTGGCCACCAACTGCTCCCGCGTGTACACCCGGTGCGGATGCCGCACCAGATGCGCGAGCAGCTCGAACTCCAGGTAGGTGAGCGAGAGGTGGACGCCGTCCACCGCGACCGTGCGCTTGTCCAGGTCGATGTCGAGGCCACGGCGCGTGCCGGGCTCGGATCCGTCCAGCGGCTCGGGCTCCGCCTTGCGCGGAGCGGAGGCCTCCGGATCGTAGTCCGGCGCCCGGACGGCCAGCAGCTCGGTCAGCTGGGTGCCGGCCGGGGCCAGCACCAGGTAGCCGACCAGCGGCACGTTGCCGTCCAGACCCTGCAGTCCTTCCTGGTCCGGGGCGAGCGTCACGGTCACCTCGGGCGGCAGGCCGGCGAGCCCGGCGAGGCCCGGCACACCGGAGAGGTCTGGCAGCGTGGACTGGGCACTGAGCTGCGGCATGGTCGTCTCCTTCCTCGACAGGGGGCTCACGCGACGGCGGGCGAGTAGTGCACCGCGTCGTCGCCCTCGACGACGCTGCTCCGCTCCCCGTCGATCCCGGATGGCACGTCCCCGGCGACGGTGACCTGGTGCAGCACTCGCCGCAGGTCGCCGTAGTCGTCGGGGGCGTAGTGCTGGGTGAGGCGGTTGTCGAGCACGAGCAGGTCGCCCGGTGCCCACGAATGCCGCACCACGTTCTCCGGACGGGTCACGTAGGACTGCAGGATGCGCAGGATGTCGCGGGACTCGTCGGCGGACAGGCCGATGATCCGCTGCGCGAAATGGCCGATGAACAGGCCGCGTTCGCCGGTCTCCGGATGGACCCGGACGACCGGATGCGCGGTGCGGTAGCGCCGGGCGGCCGGCGGCCGGGCGCGTGCGCCGGCGCGCGGCGGTTTCGGCTCGGCGAAGTCGTCCTCGTTGGAGTGCACCGCCCACAGCTGATCCGCCAGTTGGCGCAGCGGCCAGGGCAGGTCCCGGTAGGCGGTGGCGGTGTTGGCGATCAGCGTGGTGCCGCCGTACGGAGGCACCACGATGCCGCGCAGCGTCGTGACCTTCGGCGGGGTGCGCACGAAGGTGACGTCGCCGTGCCAGCGGTTGGCGCGCACCCCGTCCGCCGCGTCGACCGTCAGCACATGGGGCCGGTCGGGTGTGGACGGCACCGTGGGGTGTGCCCTGGTCAGCTCGCCGAAGAGCGCGGCGAAGCGGAGCTGGCCGTCGTCCTCGATGCGCTGCCGGCGGAAGATCAGCGCCTTGTGGTCGAGCAACGCGGAGTTGATCTCGGAGGCCAGTCTGGAGTCGAGATCGCCGGCGAGATCGACGCCGATGATCTCGGCCCCGATACGTCCGCCGATCCGGCGGACGTCGAAGGCGGTGGTGGTCATAGGTGAGGCTGCCTTTCGATGGTCGCGCTGCCGCCGGGGCGCCGGACCGATCACCGAGCCGATCGGGCGGATCGAACGGCTAGGGGTCAACCGGTGCCCATTGCCGGGCGGTCGGCGGGTCACCGCCGGTGCCGGGGCGTAGCGCGGAAGTGTCACGGAAGCGGCAGCGGCCGGTGGTCGTGGGACCACCGGCCCGCGTCATGCCGCGAGGCTCCCCGGTCAGCGGGACGGGGGAAGGACGGCCGCGAGGCGAGGAGATCCGCGCTCGGGCGTGCGTCGGTCAGCGGGCCGCGGCACAGATGGCGCTGGCTTGACGTCGCAGATCGACGTGCAGGCGCGCTACGAGAAAGTCAGCTTGACTCACGGTATATGACCATGCCAGCCGCGTGAGGTCGTCGTCAAGGCATGGCCGTGCCGTCTCGCATGGCGAACGTCACTCCCGACGGTAACGCGCCACGCGGTGCAGGACCGCCGTCCGGCCGGCGGTTCTCCGGGCCCCACCCCCGGACACGACCGCCGACCGGACGGCCCACCCCGGCACACCCCGGTCCGGAAGCGACCGGACCCGGGGCGACGAGCCGCCATCCTATGGGCGCCCGAGCACGTCGTCAGGGGTGTTCACGGGAGTGGTAACAGAATCTTCACGTGCCGTATGTGCGGAGCAACGTGGCCTCCTTCTCGGGGTCGATGCCGACGGGTGGCAGGCCGTTCGGGAGGGCTTGCAAGCCGTCAGGTCCTGCCTTCCCCCGGAGCCAGGCCCAGGTGTCGGCGACCGTCTCGGCGACCGGCCGGCAGCGCAGCCCGGTGTCCAGCGCCCTGGTCACGTCCGACCGGTGCATCGCGTCGTGGGTCTCGCCCGGCGGGATCCAGACCGGAGCCTCGTTCCACGGCTCCACACCGGCGGCGAGCACCGCCTCGGGCTCGGCCCAGCACAGTTCGGCGCCGGACCCGGTGGCCTCGACGCAGGCATCGAGCAGCTCGCCCATGGTGGCGTGTCCTGACCGGCTGACCAGGTCGTACGGGCCGCCGAGGCCCCGCACCGCGGCGTCGAGCAGCCATTCGGCCAGGTCCCGGATGTCGACGTACTGCAGCGGCAGGTCGCGCGGGCCCGGCGCCAGCACCCGGCCGCCTCTGGCGATCCGCTCCAGCCACCACGGCAGGCGGCCGACGTTCTCGCCCGGGCCGAGAATGAGCCCGCAGCGCACCAGCAGCGCCCGCTCGCCGAACGCCGCCTCGGCGGCCAGCTCGCCGCCCCGCTTGTCCCGGGCGTAGACCGTCGACCCCGCGTCGGGCGATCCCTCCTGGACCGGTCCTGTCTCGTCGAGCCCGGCCCGCATCGGCCAGGCGTACACCGACCGGCTGGAGACGTAGGTGTAGTGCCCGGCGCGCCCGGCCAACAGCCGCGCGGCGTCCCGCACCGCGCGCGGTGCCCTCGACCAGGCGTCCACCACCAGGTCCCAGGCGCCGTCCTCGAGCGCCGCGAGGCCGTCCTCGGCGAGGCGGTCGCCGCGCAGCGCGGTGGTCCCTGGTGGTGGCGGCCGGTTCCCTCGGTTCAGCACGGTCACCTCGACGCCCCGGGCGAGGGCCGCCTCGACGACGGCGGGACCGACGAATCCGGTGCCTCCCAGCATCAGCAGCTTCATGCCCCCACCCTGGCCCCAGGGGCCGCTCTGGGGAAGCCGTGCCTGCTGAGGGCAGAACCCGCCGTCCGCCCGGGGGTCACCGCGCCGCGCTCAGGCCATCAGCTCCAGCAGTCGGGTGACGGTGCGCCAGTTCCGCGCGGTGGCCGTGTGCCCCCGGCCGGGGCTCGACAGCACCTGGCCGAGCTTGCTGCGGCCCATCCCGCCCGGGAAATAGGCGAAGATCTCCCGCTCGCCGAGCCGGAACTCATCGGGCGCGAACGGCGCGGGGTCCCGCTCGGCCACGGCATGCGCGGACGCGGGGGCGTCGAGGAAGAGGACGACGAGCTTGGCCGGATCCAGCTCGGCCGCCGGGAAGGGGCAGCGGTCCGCGGCGGCGCGCAGCTCCGCCCGGCTGAGCACCAGACAGCCGACGTCGAACCCGAACCGCCCGGCTATGGCCCGCTCCAGCTCCTCCGCCAGCCGCCCGGGCGGCGCCTCGGGGGCGGTGAAGACCGCGTTCCCACTCTGCAGGTACGTGCGCGGGTCGCCGTGGCCGAGCTCGGTGAGCAAGGCACGCAGCTCGGCCATCGGGACCTTCTTGTGGCCGCCGACGTTGATCCCGCGCAGCAGCGCCGCATAGGCCGTCCAGTCGCTCATGGGCGTCACCCTACGGCTGGCCACCGACAATGCCGCCGCACCCGCGCCCCGCCACGCTCGGCCCGCCGGCGGAGCTCAGGCCCAGGCTCAGGACGCAGGGCTCAGGACACGGGCCGGGAGCTCTCCCAGAGCCACTCGAACTCCTCGCGGTAGGTCTCGAAGAGGCTCAGCTCCCCGTCCGCCGCCGGGTCGTGCGGCTGCAGTATCTCCCGCCCCGACCGGCGCAGCACCAGCGCCGGGGTCTCCATGCCGCGGCTGCGCCGCAGATAGGACTGGACCACGGCCACCCCGTCCGGACCGTCGGCGTCCACGAAGTACGCGCTGAACCGCGGGGTGTCGTCGAAGACGTGGATCGCGAACGCCTCGGGGTCCCGCACCCGGCTGCGCACCCGGCGCACGTGCAGGATGTTGGTCTCCACCGACCGGGCCAGCTCGCCCCGCTTCAGCCCGAGCTCGCGCTCCCGCCGGCGCATGGCGCCGCTCGCCGGATTCAGCAGCAACAGCCGCACCCGGCACCCGGACTCGGCCAGCCGCACCAGCCGTCGGCCCGGATAGTTCTGCACCAGCAGCCCGAGCCCGATGCCCACCGCGTCCAGCCGCCGTGCCCCGGCGAACAGCTCCTCGGCGGGCAGCTGCCGTTGCAGCCGCACCCGGTCCGGGTGCACCCCGGCGACGTCCGTGAACCGGTCCCCCACCAACCGCTCCAACGCATCCGCGGGCAGCCGCCCGGCGGCCGGCGCGGCGCCCGAGTCGAGCAGCCGCAGCAGCCGGGCGCAGCCCCGCTCCGCCTGCTCCAGCACGGCGCGACTCAGGCCCCGGTTCCGGCTCACCGCGCTGCGCGCCACCTCCAGCTCGTCCAGCGTCAGCTCCAGCTCGCGGCGGTTGTCCAAATACGGCGCGAAGCAGGGCCAGTGCTGCACCATGAGTTCTCTAAGCTGCGGAAGCGTGAGAAAGGCGAGAACCGTGTCATCGGCCGGATCGAGCACGTGCCCCTTGCGTCGGCTCACCTCGCGCAGCGCAGCGGCCCGCTGCACCCACTCCTGTCCGGTGGGGCCCGCCGCGGCGGTCTCCCATTCGGGACCGTGCACCGGCTCGTACACCGGGCGCAGCACGGAGCCGACCACCGATCGCAGCCGCTGCTCGACGAGGTTCAGCCAGACGTACGCCCGGCCGGCGCGCTCGACGCGGGTGCGCACCTCGGCCCAGTCGGCCGCGGTCCACTCCAGGTCGGCGCCGATCTCGACCGGGCGCGGCACGGGCACAGCGCCGCCCGGGGGCCCGCCCTCCGACGGAGCCTCGGCGGTCTCACCCCCGTTTCCCGAGGGCAGTTCCAGCCCCGAAGAGCTCACCGCCTGCACCGCCTTCCGCCCCACCGATGGATCAAGGAAGCCTACTGCGGGCGGCCCCGGCCGCGCAGCCCGACCGGATTCCGGGCGCCAGACCGGACAGACCGTGAGCCGGGCTTGCCCGCCCGGCGGTTCGGGCAGAGGGACCCCATGACGCCCGAGCGCCGCGCGCCCATCGCCACCTACCGGGTGCAGCTGCAGCCCGACTTCCCGTTCTCCGCGGTCGAGGAGATCGTGCCCTACGCCGCGGCGCTGGGCGTGAGCCACCTGCACCTCTCGCCGATCCTGGAGGCCGTCCCCGGCTCCGCCCACGGCTACGACGTCACCGACCACGGGCGGGTGCGCGAGGAGCTCGGCGGCGAGGCGGGCCTGCGGCGCCTGGCCGGCGCCGCCCGGGAGCACGGGCTCGGCCTGGTCGTCGACGTGGTGCCCAACCACATGGCGCTGCCCGCCAACACGGAGCTGAACCGGCCGCTGTGGGAGGTGTTGCACCAGGGTCGGGACTCCCCGTACGCCCGCTGGTTCGACGTCGACTGGGCGGCGGGCGACGGCCGGCTGCTGCTGCCGGTGCTGGCCGGACCGCTGGGCGAGGAGCTCCCGGCCATCACGGCGGCCGACGGCGCGGTGCGGTACGGCGAGCACCGCTTCCCGGTGCGCGAGGGCACCGCACATCTGCCGCTGCCCGAGCTGCTGGAGGCACAGCACTACCGGCTGGCCTGGTGGCGATTGGCCAGAACCGAGCTCAACTACCGTCGATTCTTCGCCGTTTCCGAGCTGATCGGACTGCGCGTCGAGGACCCCGAGGTGTTCGAGGCGAGCCACGCCACGCTGCTGCGGTTGGTCGACGAGGGCGTCGTCGAGGGCCTGCGGGTGGACCATCCGGACGGGCTCGCCGACCCCGCGGGCTACCTGCGGCGGCTGCACGAACGCGGCGGCGGCGCCTGGACCGTGGCGGAGAAGATCCTCGGTCCCGGCGAACAGCTGCCGGCCGCCTGGCCGGTGGCCGGCAGCACCGGCTACGACGCGATGCGGCATCTGGACGGCATGTTCGTGGACGCCGCGGGCGCCGCGGAACTCACCGAGGAATACCGGGCCTTCACCGGCGCCCCGCCGGACCACGGCGGGGAGTGGGTCGCCACCTCGCGGCGCGCCGCGTACAAGATGGTCAGCCACGAACTGGCCGCCGAGACCGAGCGGCTGGTCCGCGCCGCCGAACGGGTCTGCCGCGCCGACCCGGAGCTGCGGCTGCGCGACCACGCGCCCTGGGCGCTGCGCACCGCCCTGGTCGAGCTGCTCGTCCGGCTCCCTGTCTACCGCCCCTACGTGCCGGTGGGCGGCCCGGCCGCGCCGGTGGACGAAGCGATGCTCGCCACCGCCGCGGCGACGGCCCGGGGCGCGTTCGACGTGGCGCGTGAGGCGACCGCCGTGGACACCGTGCGGGATCTGGTGCTGGGCAGGTTCGGCGAGGGCCCCGACCTGACCGAGGTGCGGGTCCGCTTCGCCCAGGTGTCCTCCGCGCTGCGCGCCAAGGCCGTCGAGGACACCGCCTGCTACCGCTACACGCCGCTGCTGTCCGCGGCCGAGGTGGGCGGCGACCCGGAGCGGCCCGCGCTGCCACCGGCGGCGTTCCACGCGTTCTGCGCCCGGACGCAACGGGACTGGCCGCTGACCGGCACCGTGCTGTCCACCCACGACACCAAGCGCAGCGGGGACGTACGCGCCGCGCTCGCGGCGCTCACCGAACACCCACGCGGTTGGACCGCGCTCGTGTCCCGGCTGACCGAGGAGACGGCGCGGGCCGGGGTGCGGGCCCCGGACCCGCACCTGGCCTGGACGGCCTGGCAGACCGCGTTCGCACTGGGCTTCCCCGACCGGGAGCGGCTGCTCGCGGCGATGTTGAAGTCGGCCAGGGAGGCCGGGCTGCACACCAGTTGGACCGAGCGGAACGCCGGGTACGAGGCGGCCCTGGAGCGCTTCGTGTGCGCCGGGCCGTGCGGGCCGCCCCTGTACTCGTTGGCGGAGTTCGCCAGGGAGCTGGATCCGCAGGTGCGGGTCAACACCCTCGGCGCCACCCTGCTGCACCTGACCATGCCGGGCGTGCCCGACGTCTACCGGGGCAGCGAGCGGCGCTACCTCGCCCTGGTGGACCCGGACAACCGCAGGCTGCCGCAGTTGCCGGTCGCACAACTGGCCGCGTTGGACGCCGAGGCCGGGAGTGACGACCCGCCGGTGGCCTACGACCTGGCCACCGAGAAGCTGCGGGTGACGGCGGCCGCGCTGCGGCTGCGCCGGCGGCGTCGCGAGTGGTTCGGCGCCGAGGCCGGCTACCAGCCGCTCGACGCCGAAGGGCCGGCCGCCGGCCACTGCCTGGCGTTCGTCCGCTCCGACCGGGTGATCACCGCCGTCACCCGGATGTCCCGGCGGCTGGCCGAGTCGGGCGGCTGGGACGGCACGCACCTGCCGCTGCCGCCCGGTGACTGGCGGGACGCGCTTTCGGGGCGTCCGGCGAGTGGGAAGGCGTGGCTGGCCGAGTTGTTCGCCGAGGGGCCGGTGGCGCTGCTGGTGCGCGCCGACGGGCGCTGAGGGCGTGTCCGCACAGTCCCTCTCCCAGCCATGGCGGTCCCCCGGACGAAGTCTGGGGGGCCTGGGGGGACCTCGCTGCGTTGTCGGGCACGCCCAAGTACTCCCCCAGGCCCTTGGGGCCTGGGGGAGCCGCGGGCTGATCCGACGCGACCGTGCGGACACGCCCAAGGCCCCGTTCGGGGGCGACACCCCGGCGTCGGTCACGGTTCCCGCGCCGCTTCTTCACAGTCGGGCGGCGGGGCGGTACGTTCCGATCACTTGGGAGCGCTCCCAATCACCGTTCCATCACGACCGCGGGAACCCGCCGGGCGTGGCGCGTGCGGCGCCCTGGATCCGACCGGCGGAACGCCGCGCCAGCGGGCGCCCGGAGCGGGGCGCCGGACGCCCGCGCCCCCTCCGCGGGATCCGCGGGCGCCGGGGAGACGGCCGCCGCGCCATTGGTCCGCCGGGCGGCGGACCCATCGTTGACCGGCATCGCTCTGAGCTGCCGCTTCGCCGACCGACGGGCCGTCAGCCGGCGCGTTTCGTCGGCGCCTTGTGCGCCGGATCGCGCGACGCCGGCGAGCCCGTTTCATTCCGAGGCTGCACGAGTCTTTACAGAAGCGTTGGCCCGGCGATACCGTCGCGACATGGGAGCGCTCCCACCTGTGCTCCCATCGGTACCCCCCACCTCATCATGCGAAAGGGACGCTGGCGCGATGAGAGACCGACCGAGGCCCGCCGGGGCACGGCTCAGGAGACTGGGCCCACCGCCGGCGTTCGCCAGCCCACCCGCCCGGCCACGCCGGTGTGTACGGGCGGCGCGGCCCGCGAGGTCCCCGGCGCGCTGACCGACCGCTGCCGAACCCGCGAGCGCAGCGCACCCCCCGACTCCGGCCTGCCGCCCCACCTCCCAGCCCCCGCTTGGGCGGCAGGCCGGCTCAGCGTGCCCGGCTTCGGCCGGGCACGCCACCCTCGTTCGGCGCTCGTTCGCGCCGTGCGGCTCCGGCTCCGTGTCCCCTCCCCTCCCTCCTCCTCCTGACGCGTCTCCCGCCGGCGGCAGACGGACGCCGGCTCCGGTGGCCGACTCACCGCCCTCGTGTGAGCCTGGAAGGACGGGGAGCGGCGTCGAGACCCGCGGGAGGAGCGTCACCCAGGCGATGCGTGCGATGACGGTGCGGCCTCCGCACCCCGACACCCTCGCGGTCCGGAACGTGCCGGACCCGGTGCCGGGCGCCGGCGAACTCCTGGTGCGCGGCCTGGCGGTGGGGGTGTGCGGCACGGACCGGGAGATCGTTGCCGGGGACTACGGTGCCGCCCCGCCGGGGCGGGCGGAGCTGGTGCTCGGTCACGAGTCGCTGGGCCGGGTGCACCAGGCCCCGCCGGACAGCGGCTTCGCCGAGGGGCAGTTGGTGGTCGGCGTGGTGCGCCGGCCCGATCCCGAGCCCTGCGGCGCGTGCCGGCACGGCGAGTTCGACATGTGCCGCAACGGCCGCTACACCGAGCGCGGCATCAAGGAACGCGACGGCTACGGCAGCGAGTTCTGGTGCGTCGAGGCCGACTACGCGGTCGCGTTGCCGCCGGAGCTGGAGCGCGTGGGGATGCTGCTCGAACCGACCTCCGTGGTCGCCAAGGCCTGGGAGCAGGTGGAACGGGTGGGCGCCCGCGCGTGGTTCGCGCCGCGCCGGACGCTGGTCACCGGCGCGGGACCGATCGGGCTGCTGGCGGCCCTGCTCGCCGTCCAACGCGGCCTGGAGACGCATGTGCTCGACCGGGCCACCGACGGAGTGAAGCCCGCGCTGGTCGCCGGCCTCGGCGCGACGTACCACGCCACAGATCCCGGGAAGCTGACCGACGAGCTACGCCCCGACGTGGTGATCGAGGCCACCGGCAGCGGCGAGGTGGTGTGCGCCGCGATCGCCGGCACCGCCAGCTACGGCATCGTCTGCCTGACCGGGGTCTCGCCGGCCGGCCGGCGGCTGAGCGTGGACGCCGCCGGCCTCAACCGCGAACTGGTGCTGGAGAACGACGCCGTGCTCGGCTCGGTGAACGCCAACCAGCGCCATTACCGGCAGGCCGTGGACGCCCTGACCGCGGCCGACGCGGACTGGTTGGAGCGGGTCATCACCCGCCGGGTGCCCCTGGAGCGCTGCGCCGAGGCGTTCGAGCGGCGCCCCGACGACGTCAAGACGGTGGTCACGCTGGACTCACCGGCCGCGCCGGGCTGACCGCCCCGGGCGGACCGCGTGCCACACCACGGCGCCCGGCGGGACGTTGGCGATCGCGGCGGGCCCGCACCGTCGCCCGAGCGCACACGAGCCACCGCGAGCCGGACGAGAGCCCGAGGAAACGCAGACGAGACCCGGACGAGACCCGGACGCGAGCCACGCGGGCCACCGCGGGCCGACGCGAAGGGAGAGGGGAATGGCCCCCGCCCCGATCGAGGACTACGCGCTGCTGGGCGACCTGCAGACGGCCGCCCTGGTGGGCCGGGACGGCTCGATCGACTGGCTGTGCCTGCCCCGCTTCGACTCCCCCGCCTGCTTCGCCGCGCTGCTGCACGACGAGCGGGCCGGCCGCTGGCAGTTGGCGCCGGCGGCCGGCGGCCGGGTGGCGGGGCGGCGGTACCGGGGCGACTCCCTGGTGCTGGAGAGCGAGTGGCGCACCCCGGAGGGCGAGGTCCGGGTGGTGGACTGCATGCCGCTGCGCGGCGAGGCCGCGGACGTGGTGCGGCTCGTGGAGGGCATCTCGGGGCGCGTGCCGATGCGCATGGACCTGCGACTGCGCTTCGACTACGGCCATGTCGTGCCCTGGGTGAGCCGGGCCGGCGAGGACCTCGGGGCGGTCGCGGGCCCGGACGCCGTGTGGCTGCGCACGCCGGTGGAGACCCACGGGGTGGACCTGACCACCCGCGCGGAGTTCACGGTCGAAGCCGGCCAGCGGGTCCCGTTCGTGCTCACCTACCAGGCGTCCCACCTGCCGCGCCCGGAGCCGGTGGACCCCCACCAGGCGATCCGCGACACCGAGCGGTTCTGGTCCAACTGGATCAAGGCCGCCACGTACGACGGCGGTTGGCGGGACGCGGTGCGGCGGTCGCTGCTCGTGCTGAAGGCGCTGACGTACGCGCCGACCGGGGGCATCCTCGCGGCGGCCACCACCTCGTTGCCCGAGCAGCTGGGCGGCTCGCGGAACTGGGACTACCGGTTCTGCTGGCTGCGCGACTCCACCTTCACCCTCCAGGCGCTGCTCGGCACGGGGTACGTGGAGGAGGCGCGGGCCTGGCGCGAGTGGCTGCTGCGGGCGGTCGCCGGTGACCCCGCGGACCTGCAGATCATGTACGCGCTGGACGGGACCCGGCGGATCCCCGAGACCACCGTGGACTGGCTGTCGGGGTACGAGGGTTCGGCACCGGTGCGGATCGGCAACGCCGCCGCCGAGCAGTTCCAACTCGACGTGTGGGGCGAGGTGCTGGACTGCCTGCACCTGGCCAGGCAGTCCGGCCTGGCGCCCAGCGAGACGGCCTGGCACATGCAACGCGCGCTGCTGGACTATCTGGAGGGGAACTGGCAGGAGCCGGACGCCAGCCTGTGGGAGGTGCGCGGCCCGCACCGCCATTTCACGCATTCGAAGGTCATGGCCTGGGCCGGCCTCGACCGGGCCGTGCACACGGTGCGTCAGCAGGGCCTGTCGGGGCCCGCCGACCGGTGGGCGGCGTTGCGCGATCGCATCCACGCGGAGGTGTGCGAACGCGGCTACGACGCGGAACGCGGCACGTTCACGCAGTTCTACGGTTCGCGCGGGCTGGACGCCGCGCTGCTGTTGCTGCCCCGCGTCGGCTTCCTGCCGTGGACGGACCCGCGGATGCGGGGCACCGTCGAGGCGGTGCGCCGGGAGCTGTGCGAGGACGGCTTCCTGGTGCGCTACCGGCCGGCGGCGGACGGCGGCGTGGACGGGCTGCCCGGCGCCGAAGCCCCGTTCCTGTCCTGCTCGTTCTGGCTCGCGGACGCGCTGCACGGGACCGGACGCACCGCCGAGGCGCGGCGGCTCTTCGACCGACTGCTCGGGCTGCGCAACGATGTGGGCCTGCTGAGCGAGGAGTACGACCCGGTGGCGCGGCGTCAGGTCGGCAACAACCCACAGGCGTTCAGCATGGTGGGACTGATCAACACCGCCCGCTACCTGAGCGGGGAGCGGATCCGCACCAGCGCCGGCGACGCGGAGCGCTGAACCGGCCGGCGCGCACGCGCCCGTCCGACCCGGCGGTCAGTCCTCGCGGCGGGACGCGAGCAGGAACGACATCGCGCCGAAGCTGACCTGGTCGCCCGGCCGCACCCGCACCGCGTCAGTGACCCGGCAGCCGTTCACCCAGGTGCCGTTGGCCGAGCCGAGGTCGCGCAGCGTCCAGCCGGAGGCGGAGCCGCGCAGCTGCGCGTGCCGCCGGGAGACGCTGGCGTGGTTCAGTCGCAGCCCGGAGCCGGTGGCGCGGCCGATGGACAGCGGCAGCGGTCCCGGGGCCGGCAGCACCAGTGGGGGCAGCCGCTCCGACTGCCAGGCTCGGCGCAACCGGCCGTTGAACGCGGCGATCCGGGTGACGGTCGTCATCAGCCACCCGGTCTGCGCGGGCACGGCCTCCCGTCGCGGGAGGTCACTCAGCACGGCGTGCAGCTCCTCCAACCGGGCGGCGGCCAGCACGCGTTCGACCCGGCGGACGAAGGTGTCCTGGGACACCCTGCCCTCCACCACGCTCTCCCGAAGCACGTCGAGCGCCCGCTCCCGATCCGCGTCCGACACGCGCGGCGAATGAGCGCTGTACTCGACCGGGTTCATATCCAAATTCTCCGCGACCGGGCTCCTTCATGTCCAGACACGAACCTGATACCGGCCGGACCCGATCGGTCCCAACCTGGCGTCGGCGGCCGAGGGCCGTTATCGTATCCGCACGCCCGCCGGGTCGAGAAAGGAGGCGTCGCCATGGTCAGCAGTACCCTCGCGCGCTTCCGCCGCCCCTGCACCGGGCGTTCTTCGGGCTGACCGGAAGCGCGACATCCGCTTTCGGAAGGACCCCTTTCCATGACCGATCTGGTCATCCGCGCCCTCGTCGAGGACGAGGCGCGCACCGTTTTCGACTCCCTGACGCCCGCCCTCCCCGACGCGGGGCTGGTCGGCCGCTCGCTGCTCGTTCCGCCGCACAACACGTACCGTACGGCGGGGCCCGGCGGCTACCGGCCCGAGTGGACCTGGGTCGCGCTGCGCGACGGCGAGGTCGTGGCGCGGGCCGCGTTCTGGGCCGGACCCGACGACGCCGCGCCGGTGGCGCTCGACTGGTTCGACTTCACCGACCGGGCGGCGGCGGTCCGGCTGCTGCGGGAGGCGCCGTTGCGCGCCGACTACGCGCTGGTGCTGCCGCCGGCCTGGCGGGCCGACCCCGCCGTGCGGGCGGCGGCCGAGGCCCGGATCGACGCCGCGACCGAGGCCGGCTACCGGCCGCTGGTCGAGCGGTACCAGTACCGCTGGACCTCCGAGCACGGCCTGCCGGAGCGGCCCGGGCGGCTGGTCTTCCGCGCAGAGCCGGACGACGAGGCGTTCCTGGACGTGCTGCGCCGGGTGCACAGCGACACGCTGGACGGCCACGCCCGGCGCGCCGTCGCCGCCGGCGGCGTGGCGCTGGCCGCAAAGGAGGAGCTGGACTTCTTCCGCTGGTGCGTCTCGCCGCGCGAGTGGTGGCGGCTGGCGTACACGCCGGACGGCGAGCTGGTCGGGCTCCAGGTGCCGGTGCACGTCCCGATGGGTCCCGCGGTCGGCTTCGTCGGCGTGGTGCCCGAGCAGCGCGGCCACGGCTACGGCTACGACCTGCTGGTGGAGTGCACGCACCAGCTCACGGAGGCGGGCGCCACGCACGTCGCGGCGGCCACCGACGTCGGCAACGTCGGGATGGCGGCGGCGTTCGCCCGGGCGGGCTATCCGGTGGTCGAGAACCGGTTCTGCATGACGGCGCCCGCGGCGCCGTAGCGGGTGATCCGCGGTCGGCCGGGGCCGCCGCCCGTCGCGGCCGGTCCTGGCCCCCCGCGGGGGTGCCCTGCGGGAGGATGCCTCCATGGACTCCCACAGGGACGCCGGCCTGGTCTCCCGCCCCGAGGGGCGGGAGACCAGGGCGTTCGAGATCTGGGCGCCGCGGGCCGGCCGGGTGACGCTGCTGCTGGCCGGGCGCCCGCTGCCCATGCGGCGGGTGACCGGCCGGGCCGGCTGGTGGCGGGCCGAGGCACCGGCCGAACCGGGCGCGCGGTACGGCTTCGCGCTGGACGACGGGCCGGCACTGCCCGACCCGCGCGCCCGGCGCCTGCCGGACGGTCCGGACGAGCTGGCCGCCGTCGCCGACCCCGCGGCCCACGCCTGGCGCCGCCCCTGGGCCGGGCGCGGGCTGCCGGGCGCGGTGCTGTACGAGCTGCACGTCGGCACGTTCACCCCCGAGGGCACCTTCGACGCGGCGGCCCGCCGGCTGCCGCACCTGGCCCGGCTCGGCGTCAGCCACGTGCAGCTGATGCCGGTCTGCCCGTTCCCCGGCCGGCACGGCTGGGGGTACGACGGGGTGGCGCCGTGGGCGGTGCACGAGCCGTACGGGGGCCCGGCGGGGCTGGCCCGGTTCGTGGACGAGGCGCACGGCCACGGCCTCGGCGTGGTGCTCGACGTGGTCCACAACCACCTCGGCCCGTCCGGCAACCGGCTGCCGGACTTCGGCCCGTACTTCACCGACCGGCACCACACCCCGTGGGGCTCGGCGGTCAACCTCGACGGCCCCGACGCCGGGGAGGTGCGGGCGTACTTCGCCGGCAGCGCGCTGGCGTTCCTGCGCGACTACCGGCTGGACGGCCTGCGCCTGGACGCGGTGCACACGCTCGTCGACGAGGGTGAGCCGCATTTCCTCGCCGAACTGTCCGCGGCGGTGGACGCGCTCGCCGCCGAACTGGGCCGGCCGCTGTTCCTGATCGCCGAGTCCGACGCGAACGACCCGGTCACCACCACGCCGCTGGCCGAGGGCGGCCGGGGACTGCACGCCCAGTGGAACGACGACTTCCACCACGCGCTGCACGCCGCGCTCACCGGCGAGTCCCAGGGCTACTACGCGGACTTCGGGCGGGCCCCGATGGCCGCCCTGGCCAGGACGCTGACCGGTGCGTTCTTCCACGCCGGCGACCATTCGACGTTCCGGGACCGGCCGCACGGCCGGCCGCTGGACCGCGCCGCGACCCCGGCGCGCCGGTTCGTGGGCTATGCGCAGACCCACGACCAGGTGGGCAACCGCGCGCTGGGCGACCGGCTGGCGGCGCTGGTCGGCCCCGAACGCGCCGCGCTGGCCGCCGTCCTGGTGCTGTGCGGCCCGTTCACGCCGATGCTCTTCATGGGCGAGGAATGGGGCGCCACCACGCCCTGGCAGTACTTCACGGACCATCAGGACCCGGAGCTGGCCGAGGCCGTACGGGCCGGCCGGCACCGCGAGTTCGCCGCCCACGGCTGGGCGGCGGGCGACATCCCCGACCCGCAGGACCCGGCCACCCGGGACCGCTCCTGCCTCGTCTGGCCGGCGGACCCGGAGGCGGAGTGGCTGCTGGCCTGGCACCGCCGGCTGATCGCCGTCCGGCGCGACCACCTGCCACCCACGCTGCGCCTGGCCGACGTCGAGGTCCGCTTCGACGAACGCGACCGCTGGCTGCTCGCCGACGTCGGCCCGCTCACCCTGGCCCTCAACCTGGGAGACTCCCCCGCCACCCTCCCCCTCCCCGACACCCCGACCACCCCCCTCGCCACCACCCACCACCTCCCACCCCCCGACACCTCAGGACACCTCCCCCTCCCCCCACGCTCGGCGGCGGTGCTACGCCGGGCGGACTAGACTTGGTCCACTACGCGCGGAGGTCCCCGATGGGCGGCATGGCACGGCAGTACAACGTGCACGAGGCGAAGACCCATCTGTCCCGCATCCTGGAGCAGGTGGAGTCCGGGGACGAGGTGGTGATCAGCCGGGCGGGCCGACCGGTGGCCCGGCTCGTCCCGATACACCGGGGAGCCCACCTCGCCAGTTACGGTTCACTGCGCGGACGGCTCGACATCGCCGAGGACTTCGACGAACTGCCCGAGGACATCGCCGACGCCTTTGGGATGCGGTGATGCCGCTGCTGCTGGACACCCACGTCGTCCTGTGGTGGATGACGTCGAGCCCTGACCTGCCGGAGCCGGTCCGCGAGGCCATCGCCGCGGAGGACCTGGCGTTCGTCAGCGTCGCCTCCATCTGGGAGACGGGCCTGAAGCAGCCCCTGGGCAAGCTCCGGGCACCGGAGAACGTCGCCGCGCGCATCGCGGACAGCGGCTTCCAGGTGGCACCCATCACCGCCGCCCACGCGATCGCGGCCAGCGCGTTGCCGTGGCACCATCGCGATCCGTTCGACCGGATCATGATCGCGCAGGCCAAGGTCGAGGGCCTGACCCTCGTCACTAGCGACCGTTTCGTGGCCAAGTACGACGTGTCCGTGCTGTCCGTCTGATGGTTCGGGTCGCTCGGCTCTCGACCGCTCAGGACTCGACGGCCATGCGGATGCCGAGGGCGATGAGGACGGTTCCGGAGATCTGGTCGAGGCGGCGGCGGACGCCGGGGCGGGAGAAGAACGTCCGCAGTCGGCCGACGCCCCAGACGTAGGTGGCGTAGTAGCCGACCTCGAACGTGGCCCAGATCGCGGCCAGCGTGAGCATCGTCGGCAGTTCGGGCGAGCCCTCGGGGACGAACTGCGGGAGCAGCGCCATCGCGAAGATGCCCGCCTTGGGGTTGGCGAGGTTGAGCAGCAGCCCGGCCCGGTAGCTGCGCCAGCCGGAGCGCTGGGTCGGCTGCTCGGCCGTGGCCAACGTCGCCTCCGGCTCGTGCCGGCGGGCCGCCCGCAGGGCCTGCACGCCGAAGCCGAGCAGCACCACCGCGCCGAGTACCCGCATCACGTCGTAGGCCATCTCCGACGCGGCGAGCAGCGCGGTCAGCCCGAACGCGGCGAAGACGCCCCACACGAAGACGCCGCTCTCGTTGCCCAGCACGGTCAGCATGCCGGAGCGGCGGCTGTGCAGGGAGTTGCGGATGATGAGGATGGTGCTCGGCCCCGGAGAGGCCGCGATCAGCAGGCAGGCGACGAGGAACGCCGGCAGGTGGCTCAGCATGGCGCCCATCCTGCGCGCGGGCGCGGCGCGCGTACCACTCGTTTTCGCGCGGGCGTGCGCGGCGCGTCAGCGCATCTGGTGGACCAGTTCGTGAACGGCCGCGGGAGCACGTCTCCTCGCCCGTCGGCCGGTTGTTCTTCGCGACGCGGTGGAAGCTCGGGAAGCTGTTCCGCTGGGACACGGCGGGCGCCGGCGTCGGCGCCCGGGTCCGGACGCTGCGGGACCGGCTGCCGGCGGACCGCCGCGACGGGCCTCGGGGCCCGAACTCGGGGCGGTCCCGTTCACCTCCGTGTACCTGACGCACGACGAATGGGCGTCGGAGATGGCCAACCACACCGTGCACGGGGTCATGCACATCGGCTGGGTCCCGGACGGGAACGGCGGCTACCGCGGCCAGATGGCCGTCCTGGTCAAGCCCACGGGCAGCTGGGCGCCCTGTACATGCTGGCCATCAAGCCCTTCGGGTACCTGGGGGTGTACCCGGCGATGCTGCGCGCGATGGGCCGGACATGGCAGGAGAACGCCGGCGCACGGAACGCGGACCGACCCGGCTGACCGTTCAGTCCCCCGACCATCCGGTCGCGACGAGGACCGCCTCGGCGGCCTCCTCGGCGGTGCGCGCCGCGGTGTCCACGCGCAGATCGCCGAGCGCGGCGCGTTCGAGGGCCGCGGCGTCGGCCGTTGCCCGGTCGGCGACGCGGAGCAGGTGGGCCGTGGGCCGGCCGGACAGCGGGTCGCCCGGCTGCGCCCAACTCCCGCCGCCGCGCCCGCGCAGCAGGATGCGGCGGGTCAACTCGTCAGGTCCGGCGTGGAGTCGGCAGACCGTCACGGTCGCCGCGGGCAGCGCGGCGGTGTACGTCCCGATCGCCGCCTCGTCCTCGGCCGGGCCGACCATGACGAGGCATTCGGCCCCGGCCGCGCGGGACGTCCGCCACAGGGCCGCCGCGTTGCGGGCCTTCAGCCGGTGGTGGCCGGGGTCGTCGGCCGGGGCGGGGTCGCGAAAGCCCACCTGATCGAGATCGACGTACGCGGCGGTTCGGCCGGCGCGCAGCATCCGCAGGTAGAGCGCGAAGCCCACCGTCGACTTGCCGACGCCGGTCGCCCCGCACAGCCAGAGGATCGGCCCGCCGGCGTCGGTTCCCGCGGGCTCGGCAGGTTCCTCGGACGGGACCGGCGCGGACGGCGCGAATGGCGCGCCGGGCCAGCCGCCCGTGCGCTCCCGCACCAGCCGCGCCACCTCGGCCACCGGCAGCCCGGTGGTGTCGACGCACACCTCGGCGAAATCGCTCGCGTCCAGGGCCTCGGCATCGCGCAGCGCGTCCGCCAGCAGGTCCGGGCCGCCGCCCTGGCGCCCGGCGAGGCGCCGCCTGAGCTCGTCCGGTCCCGTGCGGAGGCGACACAGCGTGAGCGCGGCCCGCGGCAGCGTCCCCACGGGCACGCCACGTTCCGTGTCGACGACTCCGGACACCACGACGCACCGGGCCCCGGTGGCCGCGTAACCGGACACCACAGCGGCGAGGTTCTCCGCCTGCATCCGGTGCCGACCCGGGTCCGCGGCGGGCTCGGGGTAGTGGATGCCCAGCTGGTCGATGTCCACGTAGGCGGCCTCGATCCCGTCCCGGACGAGGCCCGAGTAGATCTCCCAGGCGACCGTCGTCTTACCGACTCCGGGCGGACCGTACAGCCACAGCACGGGGATCGCCTCACGGCTCACGGCACACCGCACAAGCCACGACAGCGGGACAGGTCACGCCTGGAATTCTCATCGCCGCACCCACCCGATGTCGACACATTTTCGAACGAACCCCGGGACGTACGCGGACGCCTGCGGCGTACCCGGAGCCGAAGTCCTGCGCGCGTCGGGGGCCTGCCGGACACGGCGGGCGTGTGGGGCACCGGAGACCTGCGCGGACCTCAAGGCCCCGGTGTCCTAGCTCAGACACCAGCCGCAAAGTAGGTCGCGGGTAGCCGGACGAGTCCCGTTTCCCTGTCCGGGGCGCCGTCGTTGGGCCGCGCCGTGCGCACGGTCTTCGCCGGCGACAATCTCGCCAGTCCCGGCCTGCGCCGCGAGATCCACGGCGGGCTCCAGGTCGTCGAGAACTGGACCAGCGCGAACACCCTGCTCCACTACGGCGAGGACGGCGCCCTGACCGGCCCGGACAAGGAGCACGCCGAAACCTCGATGCTCGCCCTGCACCTGCTCGAGTCCGCGCTCGTCCACGTCAACGCCCTGCTGCTCCAGCAGGTCCTGGCCGAGCCGGCCTGGGCGAAGAGACTCCCCGCTGAGGACCGGCGCGGGCTGACCGCGCTGTTCTGGTCGAACATCAACCCGTACGGCACGTTCCGCCTGGAGATGGACCAGCGCCTCGACCTGGCACCGGCCGCTTGCGTGCCTCGCCCCGGCACACCGATGGACGTCGATGCACCGTCGAGTGCGGCGACGCGACAGCGGGTCCTTGGCCGGATGGCACGACGACCGTGGTGGCGGTCGAGTTTCTGACGGATGAGCAGGCAACCCGGTACGGGGTGTTCCACGGCACTCCGCCGAACGAGGGCTTCGCGTCCGGCGCAGCACGTCGCGCAACTGCCGGCGCCAGCCGCGCCGGTCCTCCGTCTCCATCCGCACATTGTGCGGCGCTCCCGCACGCCCCGCGTCCGCCTGCGCGACCACGGAAGTTGTCCCGCAGGCGTACGCCTCAAGGATGACCCGCCGCCGCGTCCTCCGCGAGGACGGCCGGATATCGGTGCCGCGGCCGACGCGCCGTGGCACGGCCCAACCCTACGTTCACTGGGACCGGCATGAGCCCCTCGCGACCCCAAGGACGGACGATTCCCACGACCCATGTGATCGAACTGACGGGTGTGGCCAAGCGCTACGACAGCGCCGGCGCACCGGCGCTCGGACCGATCGACCTCAGCGTCGCCCAGGGCGAGGCAAGTCGACGCTGCTGAACCTCGCCGCCGGGCTGGACAAGCCGATCGAGGGCTCGGTGACCGTGGCCGGCCGGCAGGTCGACCAGCTGAGCGAGCACGGTCTGGCCCGGTTCCGCCGCGAGCAGTTCGGCATCGTCTTCCAGTTCTTCAACCTGCTCGACGAGCTCACCGTCGCCGACAACATCCAGCTTCCCGGCCGAGCCCGCCGAACGACCTGATTGCAAACAAGGAGAAACCCTGATGGACAACCTCAAGAAGATAGCGATGTGGACGGGAATTGTCTTCACCGGCCTGTGTGGCGTTGTGCTGCTTGGCGGCGGCAAGGTGGTATCAGGAACTCTCCTGATTGCTACGACTTTTATCATGGTCCTACCGGTCAGGCGACCCAAGCTCCCCCGTTGGGCCCGAGTCGGATTGCTCTGTGCTGTATTCGGGGTAGTGATATGGAATATATCCACCACCGATCTTCCGACTCCCTCGAATCAGATGGTGATGAGCTGCGCTAATGAACACGCTGACACATATACATCAACTGGATTCAAGTTCCTGGATCAGGTGACGTACATCTTTAACAGCTTTCTATCTCAAGCTGAGCCTTCCTGATACTCCAGTGGGACTTCCTCATTTTCGCTGGTCAGAGCGGTAGTTTCGAGCCTTGCGGGCTGACGGGGCCGCCCTTTCGACCACGGCGGCGGTCATGGCGGCAAGGAGGAAGAGCTGGGTGATTTCCTGCGGAGTCGCCGGGCCCGGCTGCGTCCCGAGAACGCGGGGCTGCCGCCCGGTACGGCGGTGCGCCGGGAAGAAGTCCCCCGGCTGGCCGGGGTCAGCGCCGACCACTACGCCCGTCTGGGGCAGGGCCGCCACCCGCACGTCTCCGACGGCGTCCCGTCGGCCGTGGCGCGCGTCCTGCGCCTGACCCCGGTCGAGCGCGAGTACCTGCACGGACTCTCGCCCGCGGCCGGGAGCACTGCGGCCCCGCGTCGGCTGCGTCCGCCGTGCGAGCAGCGCGGGTGCGTCCCGACCTGCACCGGATGCTCGACGTCCTCAACGACGTCTCCCCGGCCCTGGTCGTCAACCACCGCCGCGACGTCCTGGCCGCCAACCGGCTCGCCCATGCCCTGCTCACCGACTTCCGGCGCGCTGCCGCACCGCGAGCGCAACCTGGCCCGTTTCGTCCTGCTCGACCTGGTCGCCCAGGCCCTGTTCCCCGACTGGGACGACGTCGCCCGAGGCCACGTCGCGCTCCTGCGCCTGGCCTCGGGCACCCACCTGGACGACCGGCAGCTGAGCGAACTCGTCGGCAAGCTCTGCATCAAGGTGCCCGCGTTCCACCTCTGGTGGGACAGCCACGACGTGGGCCAGAGCGCCCACGGCAGACAGCGGCTGCACCACCCCGTCGTCGGCGGCCTCACCCTGCGCCACGAAACGCTGGCGCTGCCCGCCGACGAGGACCAGCAGATTCTGCTGTACACCGCCGGCCCGTGCCGGTCAGGGGCGCGGTGTGCGGGTGGTGGCGGCGAAGCGGTGGGCCACGGTGCGCCAGGTCTCGATCGCGGCCGGTTCGTCCGCCACGGCCTGGCGGTGCAGCGCCTCCGGGGCCAGGCCCCGCGCCCGGAGTCGGGCCGGGTCCCAGTCCCTGAGCCGGTCGGCGGCGGCCTCCGGATGGAACTGCACGCCCCAGGCGGCGCGGCCGACCCGGAACGCCTGGTACCGGCAGGCCGCGGTCTCGGCCAGCCACGTCGCGCCGGGCGGCAGCGCGGTGATCGCGTCCACATGCCGTTCGATCGCCGGCACGGGCGACGGCAGTCCACGGAAGAGCGGGTCCCCGGCCGCCTCCGGCCGCAACGTGATCGGCGTACTGCCGATCTCCGGCCGCCCGCTGTTCGCCGCGACCGAACCGCCGGCGACCTGGGCCAGCAACTGACCGCCCAGGCAGATCCCGAGGACGGGCACGTCACGCTCCAGCGCCGCCGCCACGAGCGCCCGGGTGGCGGTGAGCCACGGGGCCCGCTCGTCGTCGTCCGGCATGAAGCCGCCGCCCAACACCACGACCGCGTCGCGACCCGCCGGCTCCTCGGGCACGGCGTCCCCGTCGAACCCGCGTACCACCTCCAGCGCGACCCCGGCCTCCACCAGCCAGTCGCCGAACCGCCCGGCGTCGCCGCCCGGCGTGTGCTGCACGACCACCGCCCGCACCCGCTCGTCGTCCCGCACCCATCTCCCCTTCCACGCGGCCCACCGGGCCGCCTCGCGGCAGACTACGGCGCGTCGGCCCGCGTCCCGCCGCCTGCCGGGGTGATCAGCCCCGACTCGTACGCGAGGATGACGGCCTGGACGCGGTCGCGCAGGCCGAGCTTCGACAGGATGCGGCCCACATGCGTCTTGACCGTGGTCGGGCTGAGGAACAGGCGGTCGGCGAGTTCGGCGTTGCTGAGGCCCGTGGCGAGCAGCCGGAGCACCTCCAACTCGCGCGGGGTCAGATCGGTCAGCTCGGGCTGCGGTCCCGCGGGCTCGTCGCGGTGGGCGAAGCGCTCGACGAGGCGGCGGGTGATGGCGGGCGCGAGAAGGGCGTCGCCCGACCGCACCAAGCGCACGGCGGTCACCAGATGCTCGGGCGTGACGTCCTTGAGCAGGAAGCCGCTGGCGCCGGCGGCGAGCGCCGCGTAGACGTAGTGGTCGAGGTCGTAGGTGGTCAGGATGATGACGCGGGTGCCGTCCGGATCGCCGGCCGCGCCGCCGTCGGCGAGGATCCGCCGGGTGGCCTCGATGCCGTCCATCCGCGGCATCCGGATGTCCATCAGCACCACGTCGGGCCGGGTGCGGCGCGCCGCGGTGACCGCCTCGGCCCCGTCGGCCGCCTCGGCCGTCACCTCGATGCCGTCCGCGGCCAGGATCATCCCGAATCCGGTACGCACCAGGGCCTGGTCGTCGGCGATGACGGCGCGCAGCGGTGGCCGGCTCACGGAACCCGCCACGGCACGCGGGCCAGGGTCCGGTAGCCGCCGGCGACGGTGGGCCCCGCCGTCAGCTCGCCGCCGTAGACCGCCAGCCGCTCGCGCAACCCGAGCAGGCCGCGTCCGTTGCCGGCCGCCCGCGGAACGTCGCGCCCGCCGCCGGTGTCGGTGATCTCGATCGCCAGCAGGTCCCCCGCATGGCCGATGGTGACGGAGGCGTCGGCTCCCGGCGCGTGCTTGATGGTGTTGGTCAGCGCTTCCTGGACGACGCGGTAGGCCGTCAGGTCCACGCCGGGCGGCAGCGGGTCGGGCGGCAGCGACACGGCGACCCGCACCGGCGTCCCGGCCGCGCGCACCCGTTCGACCAGGGTGTCGAGCCGGTCGAGTCCGGGCTGCGGTTCCAGACCGTCGGGGCGCTCGTTGTCCGGGGCGGCGAGCAACCCCATCACGTGGCGCAGTTCGGCCATAGCGGCCCGGCCCCCGGCCTCGACCGCCAGCAGCGCCTCCTTCGACCGCTCGGGCGCCGCGTCCATCACCTTGCGCGCCGCGCCGGCCTGGATCACCATCACGCTCACATTATGGGTGACGACGTCGTGCAGTTCGGCGGCGATCCGGGAGCGCTCCTCGGCGACGGCCCGGCGGGTGGCCTCCGCCTGGGCGTGCTGCAGTTCCGTGTACCGGTCCCGGCTCGCCGCCAACTGCCGACGCCAGAACTGGATGAGCCCGGCCAGCGCCCCGGCGACCAGCAGCACCATGCCCGGACTGGACCAGCCGGGAAGCGTCGGCGCCGACTCCTCGAACGCGAAGCCGGCCAGCACCGCGCCGACGAACAGCACCGCCACCGCCGGCACCCGGTAACGGCTGTGCACGATGGCGGAGTAGGCGCCGATGACGCAGGTCAGCACGTTGATCCAGGACGCGCCGTTCTCGGCGAGTGCCACCGTGGCGACCAGCACCAGGGTGAAGGCGACGAGCGGATACCGGCGCCGGGCCGCCAGTGGCAGCGCCGACAGCGCCACGAGCGGCCAGGGCCCCGACCCCTGCGGAGGCTCCTCCCGGACGGTGATCGGAACCCACGGGGGCTCGGGTGCGGGTGCGGGCTCGGGCCTGGGCCTGGGCTCGGGCTCGAGCGCGGAATCGCCCTGGAGCACGACCCCGCTGTCGGGGTAACGCGCCGCCACGATCAGCGCGATGACGGTCAGGACGACCGCCAGCGCCACGTCGGCGCGCAGCGCCCTGCGCGACAGCGGGGCCGGCCGCGCCGCCGGGCGGAGCGCGAGACGCAGGTGGTGGCGCCATCCGCGCCGGTCGTCCTTGTCCACCGGGCCATTGTGCGACCCGCCCACGCCGGGCCGCATCAGCCTGCGCGAGCGGGAAGTTGGCCTACCGGAGTACGTCGCAGGGATGACGCCCCGGCCGGATCGTCCGCGGGAACGGCCGGATGTCGGTGCCGCGGCCGACGCGGCGGCACGGCGCCCGCTCCTACGTTCCTGAGGGCGCACAGCCAGGAAACTCCCCATGACCCCAAGGACGGACCACTCCCATGACCCCTGTGATCGAACTGGCGGGTGTGGCCAAGCGCTACACCAGCTCCGGTGCACCCGTGCTCGGCCCGCTCGACCTCAGCGTCGCCCAGGGGGAGGCGCTCGCCGTGACGGGCCCCTCCGGCAGCGGCAAGTCCACGCTGCTGAACCTCGTGGCCGGTCTGGACCGGCCGACCGAGGGCTCCGTGACCGTGGCCGGGCGCCGGATCGACCAGCTGAGCGAGCACGCGCTGGCCAGGTTCCGGCGCGAACAGATCGGCATGGTCTTCCAGTTCTTCAACCTGCTCGACGACCTCACCGTCGCCGACAACATCCAGCTCCCCGCCCAGCTGACCGGCACCGCGCGTGGCGCGGCGGCGGCCCGCGCCGGTGAGCTCATGGAGGCGCTGGGCATCCAGCAGCACGCCCGCGCCTATCCGGGCCGGCTGTCCGGCGGTGAACGTCAACGGGTCGCGGTGGCCCGGGCGTTGGTCAACCGGCCCGCGCTGCTGCTCGCCGACGAGCCGACCGGCGCCCTCGACAGCGCCTCGGGCGAGGACGTGCGGCAGCTGCTGGTGGACCTGCACCGCGGCGGGCAGACCGTCGTGCTGGTCACGCACGATCTGGCGCTGGCGCAGGCGTGCGCGAGCCGCACGATCCATCTGGTCGACGGTCAGACCACCCTCGACGCGCGCGCGGAGGCCGTCCGATGATCGGCCTCGGCACCGGCGCGCTCAGTCGGGTGGTGCGCGCCGGCGTGGGCCGGCGCCGGGTGCAGACGCTGGTGATCGCGCTGGCCACGATGATGGCGGTGGCCGCGGCGGTGGTCGCCGGATCGCTCATCGTCGCCGCGAACGCGCCGTTCGACCACGCCTTCGCGGAGCAGCAGGGCGCGCATCTGACCGCGCAGTTCGACGGGGACAAGGTGAGCACGGAGCGGCTGGAGGCCACCGGCGAGCTGTCCGGCGTCACCGCGAGCGCGGGCCCCTTCCCGGCCACGACGATCCACCCGGAGGACGCCGCCGGCAGGCGAATGCCGGCGATGAACGTGGTCGGCAGGTCGGCGCCGCAGTCCGATGTGGACGATCTGGACCTGAGGTCAGGACGGTGGCCGACGGAGCCGGGCGAGATCGTGCTGTCCGCCTCGTTCGAAGGGCCCTTCACCGAGCTCGGCTTCGAGCTGCGGACGTCGGAGGACGCGGACAGCCCGACCCTGACGGTCGTCGGCTTCGCCGTCTCGGCCAGCGCGACGGCCGACGCCTGGACGACGCCCGCCCAGCTCACGGCGCTGGAGTCGGCCGACAACCCGCTCACCACGCAGATGCTCTACCGTTTCGAGGCCGCCGGGGCGAAGGGCGAGATGGCGGACCGCGAACGGGAGGTCGCCGCCGCCGTGCCGGACGGGGCGCTGCTGGACGGCCAGTCCTGGTTGGACACCAAGCGCGCCGCCGACCAGGGCGCCGCGCCGACGATCCCGTTCCTGATCGCGTTCGGCGTGCTCGGCATCTCCATGTCGGTGATCATCGTCAGCAGCGTGGTCAGCGGCGCGGTCGGCACCGGCCTGCGCAGGATCGGCATCCTCAAGGCCATCGGGTTCACGCCGCGCGAGGTCGTGGGCGTCTACGTGGCGCAGGCGCTGATCCCGGCCGCCGTCGGCATCGGTCTCGGGGTGGTGCTGGGCAACCTGATGGCGGCGCCGCTGCTCGCAGACACCGAACAGGCGTACGGAAGCACGTCGTTGACCGTCGCCTGGTGGGTGGATGTCGTGGTGCCGGCCGCCGCGCTGCTCATCGTCGGGATCGCGGCGCTGCTGCCCGCGCTGCGGGCCGGCAGGCTGCGCACGGTCGAGGCCATCGCGGTCGGCCGGGCGCCGCGCACCGGGCGCGGCCAGTGGGCGCACCGGGTGACGGGGCGGCTGCCGCTGCCCCGGCCGGTGACCTACGGCCTCGCGAGCCCCTTCGCGCACCCCGTCCGCACGCTCGCGATGCTGCTCGCGGTGGCGTTCGGCACGCTCACGGCGACGTTCGCGGTCGGGCTGACCGCGTCCCTGAGCGCGGTCGGCGAGGCGCAGGACCCCGAGGACGACGCCGCGATCAGCGTCGTCACCATGGGCCCGCCGCCCGGCGCGGGCCCTCCGGCCGGCGAGGGTGGGGCGCCCGGCGAGGCTCCCCCGTTGGGCGAGGTTCCCACCCCGGAGGAAGCCGAAGCGCAGGCCGCCGACCCGGCCGAGGTGCGTGCCGCGATCGAGGAGCAGGAGGGCGATGCCTCGTACTACGGCCTGGGCCACGGCGACGTCACCGTGTCCGGGGTCTCGCGTTCGGTCCAGGCCAGCTTCTACCAGGGCGACCTGAGCGCCGCCGGCTACGAGATGATCGCCGGGCACTGGATCGAAGGACCGGGGCAGGCCGTGGTGCCCACGGGCTTCCTGGAGCGGACCGGCGCCGAGATCGGCGACCGGGTGGAGGTGACCTACGAGGGCGAGACGCGGAACCTGCGGATCGTCGGCGAGGCCTTCGACACCTCGGACGACGGCATGGCCCTGCACACGGACGTCGCCAGCTTCGACGCGGCCCGCCCCGAGATCTTCATCGTGGAGCTGGAGCCCGGCGTCTCCCCCACCGACTACGCGGACCAACTCGCCGCGGTGGTCCAGCCGCTGGGCGGCGACGTGCTGGTCAACTCCCCCTCGGAGACGGAGTCCATGATCGTCATCCTCCAGGCGATGGCGGTGCTGCTCACCCTGATGCTGGTCTCCGTGGCCGGCCTCGGCGTGCTCAACTCGGTCGTCCTCGACACCCGCGAACGCGTCCACGACCTCGGCGTCTGCAAGGCGCTCGGCATGACGCCACGGCAGACCGTGAGCCTCGTGCTCGCCTCGGTGGCCGGGATCGGCGTGCTCGGCGGCCTGGTCGGCGTGCCGGCCGGATACGCGCTGCACGGCTTCGTGCTGCCGGTGATGGGCCGTGCCGCGGGCACGAACCTGCCGTCGAGCGTTCTCGACGTCTACGAGGTGCCGTGGCTGGTGCTGCTGTCGTTCGCGGGCGTGCTGATCGCCGTCCTGGGCGCGCTGCTGCCCGCCGGCTGGGCGGCCAGGACCCGCACGGCCACGGCGCTGCGCACCGAGTAGCTCGCGCCCCCTGGCCCGGGCGGTGAAGCCCGGGCCAGGGGTTTAGCGTGGGTGGATGGGCGCGATCACCGAGGGCGGACGATGACCCGCTTCGGCTCCCGTCTCCTCCGCCTCCGGCGCCCGGGCCGGCCCTCGGCTCCGGGCCGGGACGCCCGCTTCGACCGCCGGCTGATCCTGCCGATGCTGGTGGGCTCGGTGCTCAACCCGGTGAACTCCTCGATGCTCGCCGTCGCGCTCGTTCCCATCGGCGTGGCCTTCGGCGCGCCGCCGTCCCAGACGGTGTGGCTGGTCTCCGGGCTGTATCTGGCGACGGCGGTGGGCCAGCCGGTGCTGGGCCGGCTGGTCGACCGGTACGGACCGCGCCGCCTCTATCTGGCCGGCGCGGCGCTGGTCGGGGCGGCAGGCCTGCTGGGGGCGGTCGCCCCGTCCCTCGGCGTGCTGATCGCCGCCCGGGTGCTCCTCGGGTTCGGCACGTGCGCGGCGTACCCCGCGTCGATGTACCTCATCCGCGCCGAGGCGCTGCGCACCGGTCACGACAGCCCGGGCGGGGTGCTGGCCGCGCTCTCCGTCGCCAACCAGACCGTGTCCGTCGTCGGCCCCACGCTCGGTGGTCTGCTGATCGACGTGGGCGGCTGGCGCACCATCTTCACCGTCAACGTTCCGCTGTCCCTCGCCTGCCTGGTGCTCGGCGCGCTGCGGCTGCCGAAGGGGACGCCGCTGGCGGACAACGCCGACGCCCGGCCGCCGGGCGGCCTGGATCTGCCGGGCATCGCGCTGTTCGCGGCCATGCTCACGACGCTGCTGCTGTTCGTGATGAGCCCGCGCGCCGAGCTCTGGTGGCTGCCGGTGCTCGGCGTCCTGGCGGGCGCGGGCCTGGCGGCGCGGGAGCTGCGCGTCCCGGAGCCGTTCCTCGACCTGCGGGTGCTCGGCGGCAACCTGCCGCTGCTCGCGACGTTCCTGCGGCAGGTGCTGACGTACACGACGTCGTACTCCTTCCTGTACGGCGAGACCCAGTGGCTGGGCGACGGGCGCGGGCTGAGCCCGTCGGGGGCCGGCCTGGTGCTGCTGCCGATGTTCCTGTCCGCGATCACGGCCACGGCCCTCGGCGCGCGGCGCCGGGCGGTGCGCGGGAAGCTGGTGCTGGGCGCCTCGGGTCAGCTCCTCGGCTGCGCGCTGCTGTTGCTGGTCGACGCGGACAGCCCGATCTGGCTGCTGGTCGCCATCGCGGTGATCGTCGGCGCGCCGCAGGGCCTCAACGGGCTCGCCAACCAGAACGCGCTGTACTTCCAGGCGGACTCGGCCCGGATGGGCTCCTCGGCGGGCCTGCTGCGGACGTTCACCTACCTCGGCGCGCTGACGGCGTCCGCCGCCACGGCGGGCTTCTTCGGCCAGCGCGCGGACACGGCGGGCCTGCACGATCTGGCGATCTTCCTGATCGCCGTGGCCACCACCCTCCTCGCCGTGATCCTCCTCGACCGCTCCCTCGGCAGGATCACGACCGAGGACGCCTCGGGTCGTCGCTGACCCGAGGCCTCACAGCGTGCCGGTGCGGCTGCCCAGCACGTTGCCCTCCACGTCCAACGCGCTCACCCGGGAGACGGCGGCGCCCTCGGGCACGACGACCTCGGCGGCGGTGGCGAAGCCGGCCGAGGACACGGTGCCCAGCACGTCGAGGCTGTCGACGGAGGCACCGGCCGCGACGCGCCAACGATCGACCTCGGTGGCGCCGTTCCAGCTCATCGTGACCTCTCGGACGCCGTCGGCGTCCGGAGCGCTCCAGTCGGCCGTGGGCGGGACGGCGGGAGACCCCACCCAGTCGGTGGTGCGATCCGCGCGGTAGGAGTGGGTGCTGGGGGTGTCGGGGAGGCTCGCGGTGAACACGACCTCGGTGCCGGACGGGCCGCCGAACTCGACGATCTCGCCGGTGATACCGAAGTCGACGAGTTGGTTGCCGTTGGCCAGCTCGCGGTTGGCGCCCGCGGAGTAGGCGAAGATCTGCTCGGCGGGCTGTAGGTCCTCGACCAGGTCGGCGGTCATGACCCGCTCGTCGAGCTCGTACGCGGCGCCTCGCGAGTGGAGCGGCTGGCGGCGGTTGCCGTTGTCGAACACCGACAGCCGCCCGTCCGTGAGCCGCCGGGCGTCGTGCTGGAAGCTGGGCGCGTCGGCCGGGTCGGCGAAGCTGAAGTCGCTTGCCCTGCCGCCGAAGCGCCACAGGATCTCGCCCGTGTCGATGTCGATCTTGTAGACGGTGGAGGTGTTGCGGGCGCTCATCAGCAGGGTGCCGTCGCCGTCGTACTCCAGCGAGTTGGCGTGCAGGTAGTCCACGCGCTCGTCGGTCAACGACATCTGCGTCTCGTCGACGGGGATATGGTCGAGCGCGCTCCATTCGAACGTGATCTCCCCGGTCGCCAGGTCCCGCTCCTGGATGACGGCGTCGACCACCAACGCGTCGGCGGGCCCGCCGTACGCGCTCAGGTCCTGACTGACCTCACGCCATCCGAGCAGCAGCACGCGGGAGCCATCCGGGCTGTACTGGCACTCGTGCCCGTCGGTGGCCGTGCTGCCCACACTGAACGAGGCGATCTCGGTGTAGGAGGAGTCCAGCAGCAGGCACTCGTTGCCGGAGGCGTTGTTCAGGAAGACGCTGAGTGCGGGCTCGCCCCGGTAGGTGACCTGCGACAGGTTCTGGTAGCCGCCCTCCTTCCACCACACGAGCTCGCCGCCGTTGTCGTAGATGGCCGCCCCCCGGGCACCGGTCCCGCCGTCCGGCGTGATCAGCAGGAACCCGGGGTCCACCTGCCCCGTGGTCGTCGTGGTCAGGACCGGGGCCTGGAGGGGAACGTCCGCCAGGGGCAGCGGGGTGACGCTCCCCGCCTCCGGCCCCTCGGCCCCGACCGGGGAGGCCAGCGAAACGGCAAGGGCCACCGTGCTGAGCACGGTGGCGCCTCGGAGGAGCGGACATCGTAAACGTGACGGGTGTATGCGGCGCATGGAATCCTCCGGGTGAGGGCGGCTTGACGGACTAACGCAGCACCGTATCCGAATCGGAGGAGAAGATGCGGGGGAAGGCGAGCCTCCTGTCTTGGGTGAGGGCGCAGGTCCGGCCTCTTGCTGTCCCGGACCGGCACGACGCCGGAGAAACCGTCACCATCTCGACGCACTCGCCGCCCTTCCGCAGCGGTCGGTGACCAACGATTTGAAGCACGACCACGCGACGGGGGCGCATGCCCTCGACGGGCCGACTCAGTGCACGAACGGATGGTTCGACATCACCGTGCGTGCAACCGGTCCAATGCCGACTGGCTCTCGTCGTCCGCGGCGCGGTAGATCACCAACAGCTGGTCCGGGTCCTGAAGTGGCATAAGCGTTTCGAAATTCACTGCGATCACACCGACGTCAGGATGCCGCAGCACCTTGCGCCCGCGGCCGTTGACCTTGACGTCTCGTTCGGCCCAGCATCGCGCGAACTCCTCGTCATGAGTGGTGAATTCGGCGATGAGGTCGGTCAACTCCTGATCCTCCGGATGCGCGGCCCACGCGGTGCGCAGATGAGCGATCCCCTCCCGCACGACGCGTTCACGGTCGACATAGAACTCTCGCGTCTTCGGATGCCTCAGGCACAGCCACATCGCATTGCGCTGCGACGGCGGCAGGGTGTCGAAATCCAGTAGCAGCCTGGCTATTTCGCTGTTCCAGGCCAGGATGTCGTAGCGGTGGTTCATCAGCATCGCCGGCAGCGGCGACAGGTCGGCGACCAGCCGGGCCAGCGGCGGCGCCGCGGTGGTGGCGGGCTTGTCGGCGTTGTGGGGGCGCTGCTGGGACAGGTTGAAGAGGTAGGCGCGTTCGTCGGGGGCCAGGCGGAGCGCCCGGGCCAGCGCCTCCGCCACGTTCGCCGAGGGCCGCAGCCCGCGGCCCTGTTCCAGCCGCACGATGTAGTCGATGCTGACCCCGGCCAGTTCGGCGACCTCTTCACGGCGCAGTCCCGGGGTCCGCCGGGCCTGCCGACGCGACGGCAGGCCGAAGTCGTGCGGGTCCAGGCGTTCGCGCCGGGTCCGCAGGAACGCGGCGAGCTCCCGTGTCGTGTCCACGGTGCGGGTCGTCATGCCCGGTCCAACAGCCAGGGTAGGACTGGTGTTCCCAGGCATTTCCTTCCCTTATCCCCGGCTCGTGGCGGTCACAGACTTGTTCTCGACAACGGATCACCAGCACAGGAGGACGCGATGTCGCTCACCCTCGACACCTACCGGCTACTGGGCCGCTCCGGGCTGCGGGTCTCACCGCTGGCGCTGGGCGCGGCGACCTTCGGCACCGAGTGGGGCTGGGGCGCCGAGCAGGACGAGGCGCGCAAGCTGTTCGACCTCTACGTCGAGCGCGGCGGCAATTTCATCGACACCGCCGTCACCTACACCGATGGGAGCTCCGAGCGCCTGCTGGGCGAATTCACCCGCGACAACCGCGAGAACCTGGTGCTGGCAACGAAATACACGACGCTGCGCCGACCCGACGATCCCAATTCCGGGGGCCCGCACCGCAAGAGCCTGTTCGCGTCGGTGGAAGCCAGTCTGCGACAGCTGAATACGGACTACATCGATCTGCTCTACCTGCACGTGTGGGATTTCACGACGCCGGTCGAGGAGATCCTGCGCGGTATGGACGATCTGGTCCGGCAGGGCAAGGTCCTGTACGTGGCGATGTCCAACGTTCCGGCCTGGCAGGTGTCGCGCATGCAGGCGATCGCCGACCTGCGCGGCTGGTCGCCGCTGGTCGCGCTGCAGATCGAATACAGCCTGATCGAGCGTACCGGGGAACGTGACCTGATCCCCATGGCACGCGAGATGGGGTTGGGGGTGATGCCGTACTCACCGCTGGCCGGCGGGGTGCTCACCGGCAAGTACCGCCGCGACGACCTGGCCGCGACGAACGTCGCGGCCGACGACGGCACCCGCAGGAGTGTCACCATCGCCAACGGCGCACTCACCGAACGCAACTTCGCCATCGTGGACGTCGTCAAGGAGGTCGCCACGGAGCTGGGCCGCACACCCGCCCAGGTCGGGCTGGCCTGGACCCTGCAGAACCCGGGCGTGACGGCACCCGTCATCGGCGCCCGCACCCCCGCGCAGCTGGAGGGCAATCTGGGCGCCCTGGAGGTCGACTTCACCGCCTCCCAACTGGCCCGCCTCGACGAGGCCAGCGCGATCGGACTCGGCGTTCCGCACGACCTGCTCGCCAGCGACTTCGGCCGCACGCTGACCCGCGGCGACCTGAAGGTCGAAACCCGCCGCTGACACCCGATCGAGCGCCGAGGGCAGCACTACCGCCGCCCTCGGCGCGATCAGGTGGTGGCCGGGCAGGGCCGGATCAGGCCTCGTCGAGGCGGATGGAGATGGAGTTGATGCAGTAGCGCAGGTCGGTGGGGGTGCCGTAGCCCTCGCCCTCGAAGACGTGGCCGAGGTGCGAGCCGCAGGTGGCGCAGCGGACCTCGGTGCGGGGGCGGCCGGGGAGTGAGTTGTCGGGGATGGTCTCCACCGCGTCGCTGTCGGCCGGGTCGTAGAAGGACGGCCAGCCGCAGTGCGAGTCGAACTTGGTCTCCGAGCGGAACAGCTCCGTGCCGCAGGCGCGGCAGTTGTACACGCCCACCGTCTTGGTGTCCGTGTACTCGCCGGTGAAGGCCCGCTCCGTGCCGGCCTGGCGGAGCACCTGGTACTCCTCGTCGCTGAGCTCGGCGCGCCATTCCTCGTCGGACTTCTCGACCTTGTAACCCATGGGTGATGCCTCCTGCTCCGGTGTTACGCCCGCTCGGCCAGGCGGGCAAGGATGCGCGGGCCGAGCTCGGTGACGTCGCCCGCGCCCATGGTGAGAACGAGATCGCCCGGCTTGGCCATTCCCACGACGCGCTCCACGGCCGCCGCACGGTCCGGCTCCGGGTGTGTCTCCGCGCCGGCGGCCCGCGCGCCGGCGGTGACCAGCTCGCTGGTGACGCCCGGGATGGGGTCCTCGCGGGCGGGATAGATCTCCAGCACCACCGAGGCGTCGGCGAGCGCGAGGGCCTGGCCCATCTCCGTGCCGAGCTCGCGGGTGCGGCTGAAGAGGTGCGGCTGGAAGAGCACCAGGATGCGGTGCCCGTCGCTGTCCTCGGCGCCGCCGCGCACCGCGTCGCGGACGGCCTGGACGTCGGCGGCCATCTCGGTCGGGTGGTGGGCGTAGGTGTCGATGACCCGCACGCCGTCCGCCTCGCCGCGCAGCTGGAGGCGGCGCTGCGTTCCCGTGTACCTGCCGATCGCCCGGGCCAGGTCGGCCGACGAGACGCCGGCGGCCGTGCCGGCGGCGAGCGCGGCCACCGCGTTGTGCGCGTAGTGCCGTCCTGGTACGGAGACCGGGATGATCAGGCGGCGCCCGTCCAATTCGACGACGACCTCGCTGGACAGCCCGGTGGGGGTGACGCTGAGGACCCTGACCTGGGCGTCCTCCGCCTCGCCGTAGGTGACGATGCGCAGGTCCTCGCGGCCGTGCAGGCGCGCGGTCAGCTTGCGGGCACCCTCGTGGTCGGCGTTGATGACGAGCGTGCCGCCGGGCTGGACGCGGTCCACGAAGGCCTCGAACGACTCGTGGATCTCGTCGATGGACGCGTAGTTGGCGTGGTGGTCCAGCTCCACGTTGAGAATGATCGCGACCTCGGGCGCGTACCGGTGGAAGCTGCGGTCGCTCTCGTCGGCCTCGGCGACGAACAGCTCGCCCTCGCCGTGCTCGGCGTTCGAGATCGGCGCGTCGAGGTCCCCGCCGATGGCGTAGGACGGGGAGAGGTCCAGGGTGCGCAGGGCGACGGCGAGCATCGAGGTGGTGGTCGTCTTGCCGTGGGTGCCGGCGACGGCGATCGTGCGGCGTCCGGCGAGCAGCGCCGCCAGGGCGTCGGAGCGGTGCAGGATGGGCAGGCTGCGGGCGCGGGCGGCGGCCAGCTCCGGGTTGCTGTCCCGGATGGCGCTGGAGACCACCACGCAGCTGGCGTCCTCCTCGAGGTGCGTCGCGTCGTGGCCGACGTGTACGACGGCCCCGAGGGCGCGCAGCGCGGTGACGGTGGTCGACTCGCGGGAGTCGCTGCCGGACACCCGGGCGCCGCGCTGGGTGAGGATCTTGGCGATGCCCGACATCCCCGCGCCGCCGATGCCGACGAAGTGGGGCCGTTCCATCGCGGCCGGGACCGCCGAAGCCATCCAGTGCTCCTTGAACGCGAGGTTCCTGAAGGACGCGCGCGGCGGCGCTCGCCCCCGTGCCCAACGATTGTCGCATCCTTGGGGGCGCGCCGCCGGGGCGCGGGCCGGGGACGCGCCCTCAGTCGGCGTGTGCGAAGAGCTTGAGCACCGGGACGCCGACCTTGTGCCGGGCCCTGGCCGCCCAGTCGCGGTGGAACAGTTCCTCGACGTAGTGCGGCGCGGTCAGCACGATCACCTCGTCTGCGCTGGTCTGCTGCACCACCGAGGTGAGCCGGTCGAGCGGATGGTCCCCGACGAGCTGGCCCACCGCGTGCGCCCCGGCGGCGCGCAGCGCGAACACGGAATGGTCGAGGGCGCGCTGCGCCGGGCCGCGCGCGTCGTCGCCCTCCGGCTCGTCCGCCTCGCGGACGGCCTCGCCGAACTCGCCGAGCGCCACGTCGTCCAGCGCGCGCAGCAGCCGGTCCTGGTCGCCGCGCGGCTGCATCAGCACGACAAACGACAGCTCCTCGTCGCTGTGCAGCGTGGTGACGAGCTCGACGTCGGTGGGCGCCAGGGGCCTTTCGATCATGAGGACTGTCGTGATCACGGTGAGCGCCCTTCGTTCCGACCGATCGGGGCGTGGTGCTGCTTTCAGTCTGCGCAACAGGATAAACGGAACACAGCATTCCGCGGATTGTCAGACGACCTTTGCCCTCGGATTCACTCCCGAGCACCCCGAAGGCAGTACCGGCCGAACAGATATCCGGACTCCGCAAACAGGTCGGTGAGCTCCAGCTCGCGCGGGGCGGGGAGCTCCGGACCGTCCATCACCCGGGCGACCGTGCCGGCGACCATCCGGGGGGTGATGGTCAGGCAGAGCTCGTCCAGGGCGCCGCCTGCCGCGAGTTGGGCGAGCAGCCGGGGCCCGCCCTCGCAGAGCAGCCGGGTGTGGCCGCGGGCGACCAGCTCCGGCTTGATCCGCGCCGGGTCCACCGCGCTGCCGGATCCCGCGGTCAGCACCGTGGCGCCGGCCGCCTCGGCCGCCGCCCTCCCGCTGGGCGCGGCGTCGGCGCCGGTCAGCACGAGCGTGGGCACCAGCGGGTCGGTGAACAGCGGGCGGTCGAAGTCCAGGTCCAGGCTCGCGCTGACCACGGCGATGGCCGGCGCAGGCGCCTGGCCGGCGGCGGCGCGGCGCCCCGCGAACGCGGCCCGGCCATGGGCCGGCCGGTACCCCTCCTTGCGCACCGTCTCGGCACCGACCAGCACGACGTCCGCCAGCGCCCGCATCACTCCGAAAACCAGCTTGTCGGGCGGCCCGGACAGCGGCTCGGAGCGCCCGTCGAATCGGCTGGCGCCGTCCACCGACCCCACCATGTTGGCGCGCAGCCACGCGCCGTCCGGCCAGTCCCCTTCGGGGTACGCGTAGGCGTCGGCCACCTCCTGGGGCGTCCACTCACGGTCGGCTGGGGCAGTGCTGGCCGGATCGGCGAGGGCGGGAAGCAGGCGTCGCATGGGGCGCAGTGTGACACGCAGGGCTTCCCGCCCGCGCCACAGCCCCGGCCCTCCACTCGGCGGCTCAAGAGGCGCCGGCGGCATCGGCGAGGCCGGCCGGAGGTCCGTTCGTCCAGGCCGCGCGCGCGGCGAGCGCGGTGCGCGGCGTACGGCCGACGAGGGCGGGCGGGGACCCCGCGAAGGGATCAGCGGCGCGCGGCGGCTCGGGAGGCGATGGTGGCGGGCGCGGCGGCGAGGCCGGCCGGAGGTCCGTTCGTCCAGCCCTGTGCGCGGCGTGCGGCCGGTACGGGGAGAGCCCGACAGTCCCCGGGAAGGGGGTCAGCGCACGGCGACTCGGCAGGCGGCAGTGGCCGGGAGCTCCGCCCGCCGAGGCCGGGCACGCGCCGAGCGCGGTGCGCGGCATACGGCCGACGAGGGCTCCCGGGCGCCCACCCGGGAAGGGGTCAGCGGGTGGCGGCTCGGGAGGCGATGGTGGCGGAGGCGGCGGCGAGGAGGGCCGCGAGGGCGCAGGGCCACACCGGCCAGTGGACCTCGCCGTCCTGCGAGCCGGCGACCAGGCTGCTGACGGCCGCGTTCGCGGGGGACGCGCTCGCCGCCAGCAGCAGCACGGCGGCCAGCGCCGTGCCGGAGATCGACCAGCCGGGGCTGCGCAGCAGCGGCCGGTTGCCGAGCGCGCCGAGCGCCGTGCCGAGGAAGGCGCAGGTCAGCATCGCCAGCAGGCCGGAGCCGGCGGCGGGGAGCGCCGGGATGACCGTGCTGCGGTCCGAGGCCAGCTCGGCGCTGGCCCAGGTCACCGCCGCCGTGCCCGCCGTGCCGAGCAGCACGGCGGCGGCCAGCGCGGTGAGCACGCACGCCAGGTGGACCCGGAAACCGCCGGCCGCCGCGCCCGCGCAGGCCCGGGCGGCTGGCGGCTCGCCGGTGACGCACACCCGGACCAGCCAGGCCGCCACCGGCAGCAGGGCCGCCGCCGCGAAGCCGAGCGCGTCGAGCACGGGCTCGCCGGTCTGGACGCCGATGCCCAGCAGCACCACGTAGAGCAGCAACGGGGGCAGCCAGCGGTACGAGCGCAGCAGCAGCGCCGCCTGGTAGCGCGTCAGGGCGAGGAGCACGGTCATGGGCGGGCCTTCACCTCACGGATGTGCCAGTCCTGGCGGCCGGCAAGGAGCGTGCGGAGCACCGCGTCGGAATGCGCGGCCGGCACGGTCAGCCGGACGGCGCCGTCCGGCAGCCGCTCCGAACGGGGGTCGCCGGGCAGGCCGGCGGGCGGCCCGGCCCCGGACGGCCCCTCCGCCACGATCACGGTTTCGTCCGCCGCCTCGCCCACGGCACCGGCCTCGGCGGACGGTGCGGGAGCGGGGCCAAGCACGCGCGCCCCGTCGAGGCGGTGCACCGTCGGGGCCGCGCCGGCGAGCCGCCGCGCGTCGTGGTCCACGAACACCGCCGTGCCGCCCGCCGCGACCCGCTCCCGCACGGCCTGGTCGAGCACGTCGCGGGCCGTCGCGTCGAGCCCGGTCCACGCCTCGTCCAGCACCAGCAGCTCGGGGTCGGCCAGCAGCGCCTGGGCGACGGCCACCTTCTGGCAACTGCCCTTGGACAGCTCGCGCAGCGGCACCTCGGCCAGATCACCGGCGCCGAGGCGGGTCAGCCAGCGCTCCGCCGCCCCGTCGGCGTTCGCGCCGCGCAGCCCGTGCACCCGGGCCAGATGGGTGAGGTAACCCTGGGCGGTCAGCGGCAGCGCGGGCGGGAATCGCTCGGGCACGTACGCAACGGACCGCGGGCGCCCGCTGACCCGGCCGGCGCTCGGCGCGTCGATGCCGGCGAGCAGCCGCAGCAGCGTGGACTTGCCGGAGCCGTTGGCGCCCTCGATCCGCACCAACGAGCCGGGGATCAGCTCCAGTTCGACGTCGCGCAGCACCCAGGGGCCGCGGCGGCCATAGCGGCGGCCGACTCGCTCCAGCTTCACCCGGACGACGGTAGCCCATCCCCAGCCCGTCGCCGGGCGGCGTAGCGGTGACAATGCGGGCATGCGAGCCGCCTACCTCGAAGAACTCGGCAGTCCCGACGTGATCCGGCACGGCGAACTGCCGGAGCCCGTGCCAGGCCCGACCGACGTGCTGGTGGACGTGGACGTGTCCACCGTCAACCAGGTGGACACCTTCGTACGGTCAGGGGCCTGGCACACGCCGACGCCCTTCCCCTTCGTGATCGGCCGGGACCTGGTGGGCACGGTCGTCGCCGCGGGCCCGGGCGCGCCCGGTTTCGCGGCGGGCGACCGGGTCTGGTGCAACAGCCTCGGCCACGCCGGGCGGCAGGGCGCGGCGGCCGAACGGGCGGTGGTGCCGGCGGACCGGCTCTATCCCCTGCCGCCGGGCGTGGATCCGGCCGCGGCCGTGGCGGTGGTGCATCCGGCGGCGACGGCGTACCTGGCGCTCTTCACACACGGGCGGCTGCGGGCCGGGGAGACCGTGCTGGTGCTCGGCGGCGCGGGGAACATCGGCCGGGCGGCCGTGGTGCTGGCCGCCGGGGCGGGGGCGCGAGTGCTGGCCACCGCCAGCGCCGACGACCTGGACCGGATGCGGGAGCTGGGCGCGGCCGAGGCGTTCGACTACCGAGCCCCCGACCTGGCCGAACGGATCCGGCGGGTCGCGCCGGACGGCGTGGACCTGCACGTGGACACGCCGGGGCGGAATGATCTGGCGGACACCCTGCCGCTGCTGGCGCAGCGCGGCCGGGCCGTGCTGCTGGCCGGGATGCGAACCCGGCCCGAGCTGCCGGCCGCCGACCTCTACCTGGGCACCAGGTCGCTGCTCGGCTTCGTCATCTCCGGGGCGACCGGCGCGGAGTTGGCGGAGGCGGCGGGCGCGGTGAACCGGCTGCTCGCCGCGGACGCGCTGTGGCCGGGGGCCCTGGTGCCGATGCCGCTGAGCGCGGCCGGTGAGGCGCACCGGCGCCTGGAAACGGGCGGGGTGCGCGGCCGGATCATCCTCCAGGTGCGCTGACCCACGGCGGGCGGCGGCCTCAGCCGCCGCCCGGCCCCGGCGACGAGGGGCGCGACGAGCGGGTCGCGGAGCTACGGGGCAGCGGCGGCGGCGCGGACGTGGTCAGGCCAGACCGCTGACCAGGTCGGCGACGGACCTCCGGCGGCCGGTGTAGAAGGGGACCTCCTCGCGGACGTGGCGCCGCGCCTCGGACGCGCGCAGGTGGCGCATCAGGTCCACGATGCGGTGCAGTTCGTCGGCCTCGAAGGCGAGGATCCACTCGTAGTCGCCGAGCGAGAACGAGGCGACCGTGTTGGCCCGCACATCGGGATAGCCGCGGGCCATCTTCCCGTGGTCGGCGAGCATCCGGCGGCGGTCCTCGTCCGGCAGCAGGTACCACTCGTAGGAGCGGACGAACGGGTAGACGCTCACGTAGTCGCGTGGCGTCTCATCGGCCAGGAAGGCGGGGATATGCGACTTGTTGAACTCGGCCGGGCGGTGCAGCGCCATGTTCGACCAGACCGGCTCCAGGGCGCGGCCCAGCCGGGTGCGGCGGAACAGGTTGTACGCCTCCTGGAGCGCCTCGGCGGTGGCCGCGTGCCACCAGACCAGCACGTCGGCGTCGGCGCGCAGCCCGGACACGTCGTAGGTGCCGCGCACCGTGATGTCCTTGGCCGCCAACTGCTCGAACAGCTCCGTGACCTCGTCGGCGTACCCGGTGCGGTCCTCGGGCAGCGGCTGGCGCAGCCGGAAGACCGACCAGAGGGTGTAGCGGATGGTCTCGTTGAGCTCCCTGGCCCGCTTCCCGGTGCCGGGGGCCGGGGCGGCGGGTGCTGAGGTGTCGCGGTCCGTCATGCCGTCATTGTCTCTCGTCCGTCACCCGCCGCCGGCGGCGGGTGAGGCCCGGCACGCTGGGGGTCGACACGGCTAGGCCGTGTCCCGCTCCCCCGCGGGCTCCCCGTGCGCCTCGTCGCGCGGTCCTGGCGGCAGCGCGGCGAACAGTTCCCTGGCGGCCCGCTGGCCGCTGGCGACGCAGGCCGGGACGCCGACGCCGTCGTACGCGGCGCCGGCGAGCCGGAGCCCGGGGTGTCCCGTGAGGTAGCGACGGATCCGGTCCACCCGGTCGCAGTGCCCGACCGGGTACTGCGGCAGCCCTTCGGTCCAGCGGGTGACCAGCGAGTCCACGGGCTTCGCGGACAGCCCGGTGGCGTCCCCCAGGTCCTCCAGGGCGGCCAGCACCAGCGCGGCGTCGTCCCGCTCCAGCGCCGTCGCCTCGCCGTGCCGGCCGATCGAGACGCGCAGCAGGAAGAGGGCGGGGTCGGCGCCCGCGGCCCAGTCCCATTTGCCGCTGACGAACGTGGCGCCCTTGATGGTGCGGCCGTCCACGGCCGGGACCAGGAAGCCGCTGCCGCGCGGCAGCCGCGCGAGGTCCTCGCGGCGGAAGGCCATCGTGACGATCGCCATCGAGGCGTACTCGACGGCCGCGAGCTCCCCGGCCGCCGCCGGCGCCTCGGCGGCCAGCAGCCGGGCGGCGGCGCCCGCCGGCACGGCCAGCACCACCCCGTCGGCGGCGAGCGAATGCCCGTCGTCCAGGGCCACCGCCCAGCCACGCCCGGTGCGTCGCAGCCCGGTGGCGGCGACGCCGGTCAGCAGGTCGCCGCCGGCGGCGCGGCAGGCGTCGGCGACCGCGCCCGGCAACGTGCCGAGGCCGCCGTCGAGCCCGGCGAAGACGGGCTCGCCCGGCGCGCGGCGATCAGCGGGGCGGCGGCGTAGCACCGAGCGCACGGCGGCGAGCAGTGAGTCGTGCTCCCTGGCCGCCTCGAACAGCGCGGGCACGGACGCGCGGAGCGAGATCCGGTACGCGTCCCCCGCGTACACCCCGCCGAGCAGCGGCTCGACCAGCCGGTCCACGACCTCCTGGCCCATCCGCTCGGCGACCAGCCGGCCGACGGCGACGTCCTCGTCCAGCACCAGCGGCGGAAGTTCGGCGTCCCTGGCCACCCGGGCCAGGCCGGTGTCGGAGAGCACCCCGGTCAGCGCGGCGGCGGTGCCCGGCACGCCCATGAGGTGGTCCTGCGGCATCGGCCGCAGCGCGCCCCCGGTCCAGATCGCGGCGGCGCTGAGCGCGGGCGAGCGCACGGCGTCGCCGAGGCCGACGGCGCGGGCCAGGTCCACCCCCTCGGGGCGGCGGGCCAGGATGGACTCCGCGCCCACGTCGACGCCGACGCCGGCGACGTGCCCGGTCCGCAGCTTCCCGCCGAACCGGTCGGAGCCCTCCAGCAGCGTGACCCGGACCCCCGCGGTCAACAGCCCGTGTGCCGTGGCCAGGCCGGCGATCCCGCCGCCGATGACGATCACATGCATGGCTTCACTCTCCCAGACGGCGGGAACGGTTCCGGAGCGTGGCCCTCCCCCGGGGCGGCCGGCGACGGGAAACCGGGTCCCCCTCGGCTACGTCCAAACGCCGTTCGACGACAACGAGTTGAGGGGGTCTCTCATGACAGGGTCGATCTCGCGCGGTGCGGTCAGGCGCCGCCGCGGACGGGCGACCGTTCTGGTCGCGCTGCCGCTGGCCGGGCTGCTCGCGCTGACCGGATGCACGAACGGGTCCAACGACGACGCGGGCGCGGGCGAAGCCGCCGCGCAGGTCGCGCCGGAAGAGGCGAGCGGCGACGGCGCGGCCGCGGACGAGACGAACCGGTCGGACGGTGTCGGGGAGGCCGACGCGGCGGCCAGCGACACGACGCCGGAGCTGACACCCGAGCATCTGATCCGCACGGCCAGCCTCACCGTGCTCCGGGACGACGTGGCCGCGGGGTACGCCGAGGCGGTCGCCCTGGCCGAGAGCTCCGGCGGCTACGTCAGCTCGGAGAGCACGGACCGGGACGCCGACGGTGACGCGCGCTCCACGCTCACCCTGCTGGTGCCGCAGGACCGCTACGAGGACGTGCTGGCGGATCTCTCCGGCCTCGGCGAGCTCGTGGAGCGCGAGGTGAACACCGAGGACGTCACCGACCAGGTGGTGGACGTGGAGAGCCGGATCGCCTCCCAGGAGGAGAGCGTGGACCGGGTCAGGGCGCTGATGGACGAGGCGGAGTCGATCACCGACGTCGTCACGCTGGAGGCGGAGCTCAGCACCCGGCAGGCCGATCTGGAGGCGCTCAGGTCGCAGCAGGAGTCGCTGAGCGGGCAGACCGCGATGGCCACGATCACCCTGGAGCTGCGTGAGCCGCGGGCGAGCCCTCGGCAGGACGAGGACGAGGAGGACGAGTCGGCGGCGCCGTCGCTCGGCGGGGCGCTGTTCGGCGGCTGGCACGCGTTCGTCACCAGCCTGGTGTGGGCCGGCGCCGTCGTCGTCGCGGTGCTGCCCTTCGCCGTGACGCTGCTCCTGCTCACGCTCGTCGCGCGGGCGCTGCACCGCAGGGGTTCCTGGGGGAGGCTGCGCGCGCGGGTCGCGCCGGACGGTCCCGACGGCCCGGCCCACGGCGGCGAATGAGCACCGCACCCGGCGTCAGCGGGCGGTGCGCTCGTGGACGTAGGCGACGAGCCGGGTGAGTGCGTCGGGGTCGGTGTCGGGGAGCACGCCGTGGCCGAGGTTGAACACGTGGCCCGGCAGGCCGGCCGCGGCCTTCAGGACCCGGTCGGCCTCGGCCTCGACCGCTGCCCGGGGCGCGAAGAGCACGGCGGGGTCGAGGTTGCCCTGGAGCGCCCTGTCGGGGCCGACCCGGCGGGCGGCCTCGTCCAGCGGCACCCGCCAGTCGACGCCGACGACGTCGGCGCCGGCCTCGCCGAGCAGCCCGAGCAGCTCACCGGTGCCCACCCCGAAGTGGATGCGCGGCACGCCGCGGCCGGCGACCGAGGCGAGCACCCTGGCCGAGGCGGGCAGCACCGCGCGCCGGTAGTCGACGGGCGACAGCGCGCCGACCCAGGAGTCGAAGAGCTGGACGGCCGAGGCCCCGGCCTCGATCTGCACGTCGAGGAAGGCGGCGGTGATGCCGGCCAACCGGTCCAGCAGCTCCGTCCACAGCGCCGGGTCGCCGTACATCAGCGCCTTGGTGTGCTCGTGGTGCCGCGAAGGGCCGCCCTCCACCAGGTAGCTGGCCAGCGTGAAGGGGGCGCCGGCGAAGCCGATCAGCGGCGTGCTGCCGAGCTCGCCGGTGAGCATGCGAACGGCCTCGGCGACGTACTTCACGTCGTCCGGCTCCAGCGGGCGCAGCCGCTCCAGGTCGGCGCGGCTGCGGAACGGCCGGGCGACGACCGGTCCGACGCCCGGCCGGATGTCGAGGTCCACGCCGATGGCCTTCAGCGGGATCACGATGTCGCTGAACAGCACGGCCGCGTCCACCTGGTGACGGCGCACCGGTTGCAGGGTGATCTCGGTGACCAACTCGGGGCGCATGCAGGAGTCGAGCATGGCGATGCCCTCGCGCGCCTTGCGGTACTCGGGGAGCGAGCGTCCGGCCTGGCGCATGAACCACACCGGGGTGTGCGGCACCGGTTCGCGGCGGCAGGCCCGGAGGAAGGGGGAGTCGGTCACAGTCACGCCCAGCAGTCTCCCATGCCGTCAGCGGGGTCTCCCCCGGGTCACGGTCCGGCCTCGTTGGTGTGGCTACCACTGGGCGGCCGTGCGGGCGCCTAGGGTTACCCGCCATGGCAGCGTCTCGTACCCCCACGGCTGAGGAGTCCGGAGATATGCACGACCCCGCGTCCGGGGAACCGCGCGCCTTCCGGCAGGCGGTGGCGGCGCTGGAGGCCGCCAGGCCGCGCTCCGAGGTGCGGATCGCGCCGCTGCCGGCGCCGCGGCGGATGGCGCCGTTCGCCTTCGCACTGCAGGCGACGGTCGGCGTGGACGGCGAGGAACTGGCCGACGGCCGGTTCGTGCTGCTGCACGAGCCGGCGGGCGAGGCGAGCTGGCACGGCGACTTCCGGGTGGTCACGCTGGCCAGGGCGGATCTGGAGCCGGAGCTGGGCGCCGACCCGCTGCTGCCCGAGGTGGCCTGGTCCTGGCTGACCGAGGCGCTGGACGCCCGCGGTCTGGAGCGGCGGGAGCCGAGCGGCACGGTGACCCGGGCCGGCTCCTCCTTCTTCGGCGGCCTGGCCGCCCGCCCGCCGCGCGCCGAACTGGAGCTGCGCGCCTCGTGGACGCCCGCGGACCCGGCCGCCGCCGGGGCGCACCTGCTGGCCTGGTGTGGCCTGCTGGCGCAGTGCGCAGGGCTGCCGCCGGAGAGCGGCAGCCCGGCGGTGACGGCACTCCCCCGCCGGCGCGGGCCGCGCCGCGCCTGAGCTCCCACGCCGGATCAGCCCCGTCCCACCGCTCCCACCGGACCGGCGGTCGGGACGGTCGGCGCCGGTCGGGGGTGGCTCGGACGGGCTCGACCGGACGTCCGCACGGGGTGTGGCGGACGGCAGTCCGGGATGACGAATCACCGGTTCGTGATCATTCCCTAAAGCCACGGCGGGGTCCTGCCGAAGGATTCAGTGACCCTTACCATCCGGATCACACCGACTCATTCAGGAACTTCTGAATTCTTCCGATAAGTCGGCTCACGTCGATCCTGTCCCCGCCCCCACCTTCCAGGAGGCCCGGTGTCTGTTCTTCTTGAGCACCCCACAAGCCTGGTCGCCTACCGCCCGAACAAGCCGACCGCCATGGTCGTCGTGGCCGACCCTCGTGTCCGCTCCACCGTGACCCGCCATCTGTGGGCCCTCGGCGTGCGGGATGTGATCGAGGCGTCGTCCATCGCGGAGGCCCGCCCCCGAGTCGCCAACCCCCGCGACATCTGCGTCGCCGACGTTCACCTCCCGGACGGGTCCGGGCTCACGCTGCTGTCCGAGACCCGGGCCGCCGGCTGGCCCAACGGCCTCGCCCTGTCCGCCGCCGACGACATCGGCGCGGTGCGCAACGCGCTGGCCGGCGGCGTGAAGTGTTATGTGGTCACCGGCACCCGCAACAACCTCGGCCCGCCGGTGCGGCACGGCGCGGCGCACATCGGGGCGGCGGCCGCCCGGATGCACCGCCGGCAGCCAGGCGGGCCGCGGCACCAGGGCGGCTACCGCGAGCTGTCGGGGCGCGAGGTCGAGGTGCTGCGGCTGGTGGCCGAAGGCCAGTCGAACAAGGCCATCGGCGTCTCCATGGGGCTGTCCGCGCTGACCGTCAAGAGCCACCTGGCGCGCATCGCCAGGAAGCTGGGCACGGGCGACCGGGCCGGCATGGTGGCGGTCGCGCTGCGCACCGGCATCATCCACTAGCCCGTCGGGTCCCTCGGCCGGGCCCCTCCGAGGGCCCGGCCACCGGCGCTGAGCCGGCGCCCGGGTTCGCCCACGAGTTCGCTCAGAGTTCACGCCCGAGATCGCCGCGACACCCGCCCGACCTCCCGGGGTGGCCGTTTCCGCAGGTCATCCCCTGGTCCGTCGGGCGGTTGCCACGCCCTGCCACCAGGCGTCCAGGGAGACGTTGTGCACCGTACGCACACAGTTACCCTTGACAGGTGACCGACGCTCAGCAGACCGCCGAAGCCTCCCCTGAACTCTCCACGCGTGAGCCGTCAGGACCGGCGCCGGTACCGCTGCTGACCCCCCGGGAGGGCGTACCCCCGGTCACCGCCGACGCCGACGCGCTCGACCGCGTCGTGGGCGCCTTCGCGGCCGGCGAGGGACCGGTCGCCGTCGACGCGGAGCGCGCCTCCGGGTACCGCTACGGGCAGCGCGCCTATCTGGTCCAGCTGCGCCGGGCCGGCGCCGGCACCGCCCTGGTCGACCCGGCCGCGTGTCCCGACCTCTCGTCGCTCGGCGAGGCGCTCGCCCCGATCGAATGGGTGCTGCACGCGGCCTCGCAGGATCTGCCCTGTCTGCGCGACATAGGCATGGTCCCCACCCGACTGTTCGACACCGAGCTCGCCGGACGGCTGGCGGGCTTCGCCCGCGTCGGGCTCGGCGTGATGGTGGAGACCGTGCTGGGCTACAGCCTGGAGAAGGGGCATTCGGCGGTCGACTGGTCCAGCCGGCCGCTGCCCGAGCCCTGGCTGCGCTACGCCGCGCTGGACGTGGAGCTGCTGGTCGACCTGCGCGACGCGCTGGAGGAGGAGCTGGGCCGGCAGGGCAAGCTGGACTGGGCCCTGGAGGAGTTCGCGGCCATCGCCGCCGCGCCCCCGCCCCCGCCGCGCAAGGACCCCTGGCGCCGCACCTCGGGGCTGCACAAGGTGCGGCGCCGCCGGCAGCTGGCCGTGGTCAGGGAGCTGTGGACGGCGCGCGACCGGATGGCGCAGCGGCGCGACCTGTCCCCCGGCAAGGTGCTGTCGGACGCGGCCATCGTCGCCGCCGCCCAGGCCATGCCCCCGGACGTCCGCACCCTGGCCGGGCTGCACGGGTTCGGGCACCGGATGGGCCGCCGCCAGCTCCAGCAGTGGCAGACGGCGATCGACCGGGCCAAGGATCTGCCGGAGAACGAGCTGCCGCAGCCCGGACAGCCCGCCGAAGGGCCGCCCCCGCCGCGCGCCTGGGCGGACCGGGACCCGGAGGCCGCGGCCCGGCTGTCCGCGGCGCGCGCCGGGGTGACCGCGCACGCCGAGGCGCTGCGGCTGCCGCAGGAGAACCTGCTGTCCCCCGACGTGGTGCGGCGGCTGTGCTGGGAGCCGCCGGCCGAGCACACCCCCGAGGCGGTGACGGCCGTGCTCCGCCAGTTGGGCGCCCGGGAGTGGCAGATCGAGCAGACCGTCGACGTGCTGGTCCAGGCGCTCGGCGCCGACGCCTGACGCGGCCGGACTCCGACTCCACGGATCCTCCCGGGGTGGGCTTGCCACCTGGTTACCCACGAGTAGCATGGGGGTGGACACCGGGACCGTCCCTCCGGCCGGAGGGACCCCCTCGTCGTGGAGGAGAGCCATCGTGCCGCGTAGCGTCAGGGACGTCGTCTTCGTCGACGGCGTCCGCACCCCGTTCGGCAAGGCGGGACCGAAGGGCATCTATCACGAGACCCGCGCCGACGACCTGGTCATCAAGTGCATCCGCGAGCTGCTGCGGCGCAACCCCCAGCTGCCACCCGAGCGGGTCGAGGACGTGGCCGTGGCGGCCACCACCCAGATCGGGGACCAGGGCCTGACCATCGGCCGCACCGCCGCCATCCTCGCCGGACTGCCGCAGAGCGTCCCCGGCTACGCCATCGACCGCATGTGCGCGGGCGCCATGACGGCCGTGACCACGGTCGCGGGCGCGATCGCGTTCGGCGCCGCCGACGTCGCCGTGGCCGGCGGCGTGGAGCACATGGGCCGGCATCCGATGGGCGAGGGCGTGGACCCCAACCCGCGGTTCGTCTCCGAGAAGCTCGTCGACGACTCCGCCATGTTCATGGGCATGACCGCGGAGAACCTGCACGACCGCTTCCCCCACCTGACCAGGGAGCGCGCCGACGAGTACGCGGTGCGCAGCCAGGAGAAGGCCGCCAAGGCGTACGCCGACGGCCGGATCCAGGCGGACCTGGTGCCGGTGGCGGTGCGCCGCACCAGCGAGGAGGGCGGCGAGACCGGCTGGGGCCTGGCCACCGCCGACGAGCCGATGCGTCCCGGCACCACCAGGGAGGGGCTGGCCGGGCTGCGGACGCCGTTCCGCCCGCACGGCCGGGTCACCGCGGGCAACGCGGCCGGGCTGAACGACGGCGCGACCGCCTCCGTCATCGCGGCCGAGGAGGTGGCCAGGGAGCTGGAACTGCCGGTGAAGATGCGCCTGGTGTCCTTCGGCTTCGCGGGTGTCGAGCCGGAGGTGATGGGCATCGGCCCGGTGCCGGCGACCGAGAAGGCGCTGGCCAAGGCGGGCCTGACGATGAATGACATCGGCCTGCTGGAGATCAACGAGGCGTTCGCCGTGCAGGTGCTCGCGCTGCTCGACCACTACGGCATCGCCGACGACGACCCGCGGGTCAACCAGTACGGCGGCGCGATCGCGTTCGGCCACCCGCTGGCGTCGTCCGGCGTCCGGCTGATGGCCCAACTTGCCCGCCAGTTCGAGGACCAGCCGCACGTCCGCTACGGGCTCACCACCATGTGCGTGGGCTTCGGGATGGGTGGCACCGTTATCTGGGAGAACCCCCACTGGGAGGCTCGGTGAGCGACGCACGTGCGGCTGCCGGGCCGCAGACGACAACGCGGGCCGCACACGGCCGCGCGGGCGGAGAAGCGAACGAAAAGGGGCCGCAGTGAGCGACAGGACAACCGCCGAGACGCTGCGGGAGGCGGCCGAGCTGTTCCCGGGCGAGGTGGTCACGCAGGCGCAGGTGCGCCATCTGGACCTGCCCGGGGGCGGCGGCCGGTTCGCGCTGATCACCCTGGACAACGGCCTGGACCACACCAAGCCCACCACCTTCGGCCCCCGCTCGCTGGCCAACCTGGCGGCGGCGGTCGACCAGGTCGAGGCCGAGGCGGACGCGGGCGAGATCGTCGGCGTGGGCCTGACCGGCAAGCCGTTCATCTTCGCCGTGGGCGCCGACCTGAAGGGCGTCGGGCTGCTCCGCCGCCGGGAGGACGCGCTGGCGATCGGGCGCGGCGGCCACGAGGTGTTCCGGCGCCTGTCGTCGATGGCCGTGCCGACCTTCGCGTTCTACAACGGCGCGGCGATGGGCGGCGGCGTGGAGGTGGGGCTGCACTGCACCTACCGCACCGTCTCTCGTTCCATCGGCGCGTTCGCGCTGCCCGAGGTGTTCCTGGGCCTGGTGCCCGGCTGGGGCGGCTGCACGCTGCTGCCGCAGCTGATCGGCGCGGACCGGGCGGTCACCGTCATCATCGAGAACGCGCTGAGCCAGAACCGGATGCTCAAGGGCCCGCAGGTCCACGAGCTGGGCATCGCGGACGCGATCTTCGAGGCCGCTGACTTCCTGGAGCAGTCGCTGATCTGGGCCTCGGCCGTGCTGCGCGGCGAGATCGAGGTGGCCAGGCAGGAGCCCGACCGCGGCGAGGCGTGGGACGCGGCGGTGGCCAGGGGCCGGGCCGTCGCCGACGAGAAGGTGCACGGTGCGGCGCCGGCCGCCTACCGGGCGCTGGACATCATCGCCCAGGTCCGCGACGGCGACCTCCGGGAGGGCTTCGCGGCCGAGGAGCGGGTGCTGGCCGACCTGATCATGGGCGAGGAACTGCGCGCCGGCCTGTACGCGTTCAACCTGGTGCAGCGGCGCGCCAAGCGGCCCGTCGGGGCGCCGGACAAGCAGCTGGCCCGCCCGGTCACCAAGGTCGGCGTGGTGGGCGCGGGCCTGATGGCCTCGCAGCTCGCGCTGCTGTTCGCGCGCCGCCTGGAGGTGCCGGTGGTGCTCACCGACATCGACCAGGAGCGGGTGGACAAGGGCGTGGCCTGGGTCCACGAGCAGCTCGACATGCTGCTGCTGAAGGGCCGGCTCTCCCAGGACAAGGCCAACCGGCTGAAGGCGTCGGTGACCGGCAGCCTGGACACGGCGACCGCGTTCGCGGACGCGGACTTCGTCATCGAGGCCGTGTTCGAGGAGATGGGGGTCAAGCAGCAGGTCTTCGCCGAGCTGGAGTCGGTGGTGCCCGAGCACGCGGTGCTGGCCACCAACACCTCGTCGCTTTCGGTGACGGAGATGGCCTCCCAGCTCAAGCGCCCCGAGCGGGTGGTGGGCTTCCACTTCTTCAACCCGGTCGCCATCCTGCCGCTGCTGGAGGTGGTGCGGGCCGGGCGGACCGACGACGAGACGCTGGCCACCGCGTTCGCCGTGGCGAAGAAGCTGAAGAAGACGGCCGTGCTGGTGAAGGACGCCCCGGCGTTCGTCGTCAACCGGATCCTGACCCGTTTCATGGGCGAGGTGCTCCAGTCCATCGACGAGGGCACCCCGGTGACGACCGCGGACGGGGCGCTGGCCCCGCTGGGGCTGCCGATGTCGCCGATCGTGCTGCTGGAGCTCGTCGGCCCGGCGGTCGCCCACCATGTGGCCGGCACCCTGCACACCGCGTTCCCCGACCGGTTCGGCGTCTCGGCCAATCTCGGCCGGGTGGTGGAGGCCGGCAGGTCCACGCTGTACGTGCACGACTCGGGCACGCCCGAGCTGGACCCGGGGGTCGCGGAGCTGTTCGAGGTCGGCGCCACGGTGCTGACGGAGGAGCAGGTGCGGCGCCGGGCCCTGGAGGCGATCGCCGAGGAGATCGGGCTGATGCTCGACGACGGCGTGGTGGCCGCGGCCCAGGACGTCGACCTGTGCCTGATCACCGGCGCGGGCTGGCCGTTCCACCTGGGCGGCATCACCCCGTACCTGGACCGGGAGGGCATCTCCGAGCGGGTGGTGGGCCGCCGCTTCCTGGCCCAGGGCGAGGCCAGCGTGCCCCGGTGACCTCACCCCCCGACCGGGCCCATGACCGGGAAGCGCACCTCGGTCCGCCGTCGGTGGACCGGGGGCGCACCCCGTTGGTCGTCGTGGACGGCGCGAACGTCGTCGGGTCGGTGCCGGACGGCTGGTGGCGCGATCGGCGCGGGGCGGCCGAACGGCTCAGGGACCGGCTGGAGCGCTACCCGGGCCCGGCCGAGCTGGTGCTGGTGGTCGAGGGCGCGGCCCGCGGTGTGCCGTCGGCCGCCGGCGTCCGGGTGGAGTCGGCGCAGGGCAGCGGCGACGACCGGATCGTGGAGCTGGTCAGGGACGAGGGCCAGGGGCGGCGGTGCCTGGTGGTGACCGCCGACCGCGGCCTGCGCGCCCGGGTGACGGCACTGGGCGCCGAGGTGGCCGGGCCGCGCACCATCACCGAGCTCGACTGAGATCCCGGCAGGCGGTACGAAAAAAATCTCCGGACGAGCGATGAGTCCCGGGGCACCCCCCGGTCTATCCCTGCAACGGCCCAGTGTGAGCGGCCGCGTTGCGAGAGGAAGACCACCATGTCCCGTCAGATCTTCGTGAACCTCCCGGTGCAGGACCTCGACCGCGCCAGGACCTTCTTCAGCGAGATCGGCTTCACGATCAACGAGCAGTTCAGCGACGACAACGCCGCGTGCGTGGTCATCGAGGAGAACATCACCGTGATGCTGCTGGTCGAGTCGTTCTTCAAGACGTTCACCAAGAAGGACCTGACGGACACCGCACAGAGCACCGAGACGATCATCGCGCTCAGCGCCGACAGCCGGGAGGGCGTCGACGAGCTGGCGGACCGGGCGCTGGCCGCCGGCGGGAAGCCGTCGAACGAGCCGACCGACCACGGCTTCATGTACGGCAGGAGCTTCCAGGACCCGGACGGTCACCAGTGGGAGGTCATGTGGATGGACGCCTCCGCCACCGGTGAGCAGGAGCAGGGCTGACCGCGCCGCCCACGGGGGGCGGGAGGCTCGCCGCGTCGAGGGTGCGGCGAGCCTCCCGTCGTTCCCCGGGCCCCACGGCGGCGCGAGGCGTCGGGTGGGGCGTCAGTCGGTGGTGAGGCGGGCGGTGGGGGCGTCGAACCGGCCGTCCAGCCGGGCCACGTAGCCGGTGACCTGACGGGCGATGTCCGGCCCGGTGAGCCCGGCCTCGGCGAGGATCTCCTTGCGGTCGCCGTGGTCCAGGAAGCGGATGGGCAGCCCGAAGTCGCGCAGCGGCACGTCCACGTCGGCGTCGCGGAGCGCCTGGGCGATGGCGGAGCCGACGCCGCCGGCCCGGCTGTTGTCCTCGACGGTGACGACCACCCGGTGCTCGGCGGCCAGGCCCGGCAGGGCCTCGTCCACCGGCTTCACCCAGCGCGGGTCCACCACGGTCGAGCTGATGCCGTGCCGTTGCAGCAGTTCGGCGGCCTCCAGACAGGCGGGGGCCAGCGCACCCACGGACACGATCAGCACGTCGGGGCGGTCGCTGCCGGGTTGGCGCAGCACGTCCATGCCCCCGACCGTGCCCACGGCCGGCACGGAGGGCCCGACCCGGCCCTTGGAGTACCGGACGACGGTGGGGGCGTCGTCGACCTGGACGGCCTCGCGGAGCTGGAGGCGCAGCTGTTCGGCGTCGCGCGGGGCGGACAGCCGCAGACCCGGCACGCACTGGAGGATCGACATGTCCCACATGCCGTGGTGCGAGGCCCCGTCCGGCCCGGTGACGCCGGCCCGGTCCAGCACGAAGGTGACGCCGCAGCGGTGCAGCGCCACGTCCATCAGCAGCTGGTCGAAGGCCCGGTTGAGGAAGGTCGCGTAGACCGCGAACACCGGGTGCATGCCACCGGTGGCCAGACCCGCGGCGGAGACCGCGCCGTGCTGCTCGGCGATGCCGACGTCGAACACCCGGTCGGGGAACTCCCGGGCGAAGGCATGCAGCCCGACCGGCCGGAGCATGGCCGCGGTGATGGCCACGAGGTCCTCGCGCTCGCGGCCGAGGCGGACGATCTCCTCGCCGAAGACCTGGGTCCAGTCGGCGCCGGCGGCGGCCGCGGGCAGGCCGGTGTCGGGGTGGATCACGGGCACCGCGTGGAACTGGTCGGCCTCGTCGTCGCGGGCCGGCTGGTATCCGCGGCCCTTCTCGGTCAGGCAGTGCACGATGACCGGGCCGCCGAACCGCTTGGCCCGGTGCAGCGCGGACTCCAGGGCCTGGATGTCGTGGCCGTCGATGGGACCGACGTACTTGATGCCCAGGTCCTCGAACATGCCCTGCGGGGCGATGACGTCCTTGAGGCCCTTCTTCGCGCCGTGCAGGGTGTCGAAGAGCGGCTTGCCGACGACCGGGGTGCGGTTCAGCATCTGCTTGCCGCGGGCCAGGAAGCGCTCGTAGCCGTCGGTGGTGCGCAGGGTGGCGAGATGGTTGGCCAGGCCGCCGATGGTGGGCGCGTAGGAGCGCTCGTTGTCGTTGACGACGATCACCAGCGGGCGGTCCTTGGCGGCGGCGATGTTGTTCAGCGCCTCCCAGGCCATGCCGCCGGTGAGCGCGCCGTCGCCGGTAACGGCCACCACGTGGCGGTCGATGCCGCGCAACTGGTTGGCCTTGGCCAGGCCGTCGGCCCAGCCGAGCACGGTCGAGGCGTGACTGTTCTCGATCACGTCGTGCTCGGACTCGGTGCGGGAGGGGTAGCCGGAGAGGCCGTCCCTGCTCCGCAACCGGGAGAAGTCGCGGCGCCCGGTGATCAGCTTGTGCACGTAGGCCTGGTGCCCGGTGTCCCACAGGACCCGGTCGGCCGGGGAGTGGAACACCCGATGCATCGCGATGGTCAGTTCCACGACACCGAGGTTGGGGCCCAGGTGCCCGCCGGTTTTGGCGACGGAGGAGATGAGGAAGGCACGGATCTCCCCCGCCAGCTGCTCGAGCTGCTGGGGGTTGAGCCTGTCCAGGTCGCGCGGTCCCGAGATGCGGGTCAGCAACGGCACCGTTCCTCCTTGCTGTCGATTACTGTCGATCGATCCGCCGGTCCGACGAGTTTAGTGTTCCCCCGCCCGGGGGTGCAGGGCCGGGTTGAGGGATACGTCACCCGCACGGCGCGGCCCGGGCCGCTGTCCGCAGCCCGGGCCGATCTTCGATCGACTGTGTCGATCTCGGTGTCGTTTACGTTCGTCCGGCGGTTCGTTGGGTCTGCCGGGAGACCGAGTCGAGAACGACGGCGATCAGGAGTACGGCGCCCGTGATCATGTACTGGATCTCGCTGGACATGTTCATCAGGTTCAGGCCGGTGGTGATCGACTGGATGACCAGGGTGCCCAGCAGGGCCGACCAGACCCAGCCGCGCCCGCCGAAGAGGCTGGTGCCGCCGATCACCGCGGCCGCGATGACGTTCATCAGCAGGTTGCCCGAGCCCAGGGCCTTCGAGGCGCCGCCGGCCTCGGCGGCCTGGAAGAGACCGCCGAGCGCGGCCAGGGAGGAGGCCAGCACGAACACCGTGATGCGGACGCGCTCCACGTTGATGCCGGCTCGACGGGCCGCCTCGGCGTTGCCGCCGACCGCGAAGATCTGCCGGCCGTAGGTGGTGCGCCTGACCACGAAGTCGACGATCAGCAGGACCGCGAGGAAGATGACCAGGGCCAGCGGCAGCCCGCGGTGCTGGTTGAGGGTGTAGGCGGTGACGAACGCGGCGATCGCGACCAGCGCGACGCGCACCACGATCTCGCCGCGGGCGCGGGAGACCAGCCCGGCGGCCTGACGGCGGCGCTCCTGCCGGAGCAGGGCCAGCAGGTAGCCGATGCTGAGCAGCGCCGCGAGGGAGTAGGCCGCGGATATGTCGCTGAAGTAGAAGCTGGAGAAGTCCCGCACCAGGCTGTCGGAGGGGATGTTGATGGTCCCCTCCTCTCCCATCACCCAGATCTGCGCGCCCGACCAGCCGAGGAAGCCGGCGAGGGTGACGACGAAGGCGGGGACCCCGACCCGGGCGAAGAAGAAGCCGTGGATCGCGCCCACACAGGCGCCGGCGAGGATGGCCAGCAGGATGGCGAGCAGGTCGTTGACCCCGTGGCTGACGGACAGCACGGCCCACAACGCGGCGGACAGGCCGGCCATGGAGCCGACCGAGAGGTCGATCTCTCCCAGCAGCAGGACCAGGACGATGCCGACGGCCATGATGCCGGGCCCGGCAATGTAGACGGAGATGTTGGACAGCGTGCGGGGGGTCAGGAAGTGCCCGGTCTGCGCCTCGAACACGATGGCGATGATGATCAGGCCGACCACGACCGGCAGCGAGCCGAGCTCGCCACCCCTGATGCGGCGGGTGAACTCCCGCAGGTAGCCGGCCAGGCCCTCCTCACGGACCAGCATCCGGGGGTCGGCGACCAGCGGACCGCCGTTGCCCGCGCCGTTCCCACCGTCGCCGCCGCTTCCGGCGGGGGGCGTGTCCTCGTCCTTGCGCAGCGAGGGCTCGGTGCTCATCGGACCTTCTCCGTTCCGTCCGACCCGTCCGACGCGTCCGTCGTCTCCGCCGGGGTGGTGGGTGTGCGGGTGGCGCGCCGGGAGGCGGCGTTCTCCACGGCTCCCGTGATCGCGGCGATGATGGCCTCACCCGTGGTGTCGGCGACCCGGAAGCGACCGTTGTTGCGGCCCAGACGCAGCACCGCCACGTCGTCGGCCACCGCCTGCACGTCCGCCATGTTGTGGCTGATCAGGACGACCGCGAGGCCCTGGTCACGCAGCCGTTCGACCAGGTCGAGTACCTGGGCGGTCTGCTCCACGCCCAGCGCGGCGGTCGGCTCGTCCAGGATCACCACCTCGGGCGACCCGACCAGGGCCCGGGCGATGGCCACCACCTGCCGTTGGCCACCCGAGAGCGATGCCACCGGGATGCGGACGTTCGGGATGCGGATGGACAGGCTGTCCAGGAGCTCACGGGCACGGCGTTCCATCGTGACGGAGTCCAGCACGTGGCGGCGGCGGATCTCCCGGCCCAGGAAGAGGTTCGCGACCACGTCGAGGTTGTCGCAGAGGGCCAGGTCCTGGTAGACGGTGGCGATGCCGAGGTCCTGGGCGTCGTGTGGCCGGTGGATGCGCACCGGCCTGCCCTTGAACGAGATGCTTCCGGCGTCGATGGGGTGCACCCCGGCGATCGTCTTGATCAGGGTGGACTTCCCGGCGCCGTTGTCGCCCACCAGGGCGGTCACCTCGCCGGACCGTATCTCCAGGTCGACGTCGGTCAGCGCCTGCACGGCGCCGAACCGCTTGGAGACACCACGCAACGCCAGTACGGGGGCGGCGGTCATGCCTGTGCTCAACTCCTCGAACTGCGGAGGAAGGTCCGGGGCCGCCCCGGTGGAGTGGCACGGCCCCGGACGAGGGGGTGGATGGGACGACGGTCAGCTGATCCCGGCGTCCTCGCACGCCTGCGCGTACTCGTCGGTGCAGATCTCCTCCACCGTGTAGTAGCCGCCGTCGATCAGCAGCTCCGAGAGGTTGTCCACGGTGAGGGCCTCGGGGGTGAGCAGGGTGCTGGGGATGCCGTTGTCCGTCGGGCTGTCGACGGTCTCCGAGGCGATGTCGCCCAGTTCCTCGCCACGCATCAGGCTCACGGCCATCTCGGCCGCGGTCTCGGCCTCCGGCCGGTATCCCTTGAAGATGGTGAAGGTCTGCTCGCCGGCGATGATGCGCTGGAGCGCCGCCAGCTCGGCGTCCTGGCCGCCGACCGGCACGTCCGTGATGCCCGCGGACTGCAGGGAGTTGACGACGCCCGCGGCCATGCCGTCGTTCGCGACGTACACCCCGTCGAAGCCGTCGACGCCCAGGGAGTCGATGGCGGTGTCCATCTCCTCCTTCGCCAGGGCCGCGTCCCAGGTGACGTCCTGCTCGAAGACGACCTCGACGGTGTCGTCAAGCACCGAATGCGCGCCGGACTTGAACAGCGCGGCGTTCGGGTCGGTGGGCGAGCCGTTGATCATCACGACCCGGGCGCCCTCGGCGTCGTCACCCAGCGCGTCGAGCAGCGTCTGGCCCTGGAGCTCGCCCACCCGCTCGTTGTCGTAGGAGACGTACGAGGCGATCGGACCCTCGGCCAGCCGGTCGTAGGCGACCACGGGCACGTCCTCGGCGGCCGCGTCCTCCACCCAGGTCGCGGTGGCCGAGGAGTCGACGGCGTCCAGCACGATGACGTCCACGCCCTCGGCCAGCATCGCGTCGAACTGCTGCTTCTGCTGGTTGGTGTCGTTGGACGCGTTGCTGTACTCGACCGTGCAGTCCGGGCAGAGCTCGTTGACCTTGGCCTCGAAGTAGGGGTGGTCGAAGGTGTCGTACCGGGTCGTGAGGTCGTCGGGCAGCAGGATGCCGATGGTGCCCGACTGCTCGCCGCCGCCGCCCTCCTCCTCGTCGTCTCCGCCGCCGGCCTCGCCGCAGGCGGCCAGCGCGCTGGCGAGCGCTATGGCGGTGACTCCTGTGGCGACAATTCGCAAGTATCGACGCATAGTTGGCTTGGCCTCCGGGTCGGGCCGCACCTCCGCGGCCATCGTCGGAGCGAGCTAACCCCCGGAGTATTGTTGCCGTCAATACTTAAAACAAGCCTCAATCAAACTGATACCTTTCAGCAGCCCCCGCCTCAAACGTTTCATTTTCGATGATGGGGACAAGAAAGCGCGTTCAGGCAATAGCCTGTTCGGAAGTGGGGTTTTTCATTCTTTTCCGCGGGTTTACTTCTTGACGGTCGAAGGGCTGCCCAGCAGCATCCCGTCGCCCATCTCCCTCAGCGCCAGCGCGAGCGCGCCCAACACCTCGGCCCGGCCGCCCAGCGCGCCGGGCACCAGGGTCAGCTGCCGGGCCGCGCTGGGGATCGCGTAGCGGCCGACCGAATCGCGAATCGGCCCGAGCGCCAGTTCGCCCGCCTCGGCGAGGTCCCCGCCCAGCACCACCCGGCTCGGGTTCAGCAGATTGCACAGCTGGGCGACGCCGCTGCCGATATGGCGGCCGATGTCGGCGATCACCCGGCGGCATCCCGGATCGCCCTCCCTGGCCAGCTGCACCACCCGGCGCATGGTGAGCTCGTGGCCGTGGTTGGCGTGCAGCAGCGGCAGCACGTGTCGGGCGGCGGTGAACGTCTCCAGGCAGCCGCGGTTGCCGCATCGGCAGACCGGGCCCGACTCGTCCACGGTGATATGCCCGATCTCGCCCGCGGTGCCGCCGGGTCCCCGGTAGATATGCCCATCGATGACCAGGCCGGCGCCGACGCCGCTGGCCACCTTGATGTAGGCCAGATCGCGCGAGCCACGCCCGCTGCCCCAGACGAGCTCGCCGAGCGCGCCGAGGTTGGCGTCGTTGTCCACGTGGACCCGCACGCCGATCCGGGCGGCCAGTTCCTCGCGCGGGTTGGTGCCGCGCCAGCCCGGCAGGATCGCGGTGGAGCCGAGCGCGCCGGTGGCCACGTCGATCGGTCCCGGCACGCCGAGGCCGACGCCGATGATCTTGTGACGGTCCACGCCGGCGATGCCGAGCAGCCGGCCCACCAGCTTCTCCGCCCGGTCGAACCCCTCGTCCGCCGAGGCGTCCACGTCGAACGGCTCGGCCTCCTCGGCCAGCACCTGGTGCGCCAGGTTGCCGACGGCCACCCGGAGGTGGGAGTGGCCGAAGTCGACGCCAACCACGATGCCGGCGTCGGAGGAGAGCGAGACGCTACGGGCCCGCCGCCCGCTGGCCGAGACGGTCCGTACCTCGACCGTGCCCAGCTCCTTCAACTCCCGAACGATATTCGACACCGTGGCCGCCGACAGACCCGTGGTACGGGCGATGTCGGCCTGGGTCAGCGAACCCGCCGCGCGCACGGCGCGGACGACGCGTTCCAGATTGGCTCGGTGCAGTGAGGACTGCGACCCCGGAGTCTCCACGGCTCACTCCACTTCGGTGTACCGGGCGCACACGGCTCGGCATCCACCCGACGGCGCCCGGCGACGGGGGCGCCGCGCCTACTATATGAACTCAGGCGGGAGCGCGGGAGAACGGCGGAGAAACCGCTTACCCCCGCCGGCGCCCTGGCCGCTCGCGCCGGGGATGGGGGCACCTCCCACGCCCCCCGGGCCTGGGGGAGGGTCAGCGCACGGCGCCCGCGGTCAGGCCGGTCTGCACCTGACGTTGGAAGGCCACGTAGACCACCATGACCGGCAGCATGGCCATGGTGACGCCTGCGTACAGCGCCCCCCAGTCGCCCTCGTACCCCTGCTGGACCATCAGCGCGGCCAGTCCCTGCGGCAGCACCGCGTCGTCCTCGCTGCCCACGTTCAGCACTCGGGGCAGCACGAACTGGTTCCACTGGCCGAGGAAGTTGAAGATCCCGACGCTGATCAGGCCGGGGGTGGCCATGGGCATCATGATCTGGAAGAACGTCCGGGTGTGCGACGCGCCGTCCAACGTCGCCGCCTCCTGCACCGCGCTGGGCAGCGTGCGGAAGAAGGCGGCGAGGAAGAAGATGGTGAACGGCAGCGAGTAGGCGATGTAGACGATGATCAGGCCCTGCCGGGTGTTCAGCAGGCCCATGTTGTTCAGGATGAAGAACAGCGGCACCAGGGCCAGGAACACCGGGAACATCATGCCGCCGGTGAACAGCAGGTAGATCGTGCGGTTGCCGGGGAACTCGAACCGGGCCAGCACGTACGCCGCCATCGCGCCGAGCAGCATCGTGCCGGTCAGCGATCCCGACAGGATGATCAGCGAGTTCACCGTGTACCGACCGATGTTCGCATTGGACCACGCGTGGGAGAAGTTCTCCCAGTTGAGGTCGGTGGGCAGGCCGAACGGGTCGGACACCAGTTCCCCGTGCGAGCGGAGGCTGGAGAGCACCACCCACAGCAGCGGGCCGGCCGCCAGCAACGTCCACACCACCAGGAAGGAGTGCGCGAAGACGTTGAGCGCCCGCCCCTCGGAAGGGCCGCCAGCGTCGGCGCGCCGCCCCGGACGGGGGCGCGGCGGCGCGGAACCGCCGGAGTCCTCCGGCTTCTCGACGGACTGGCTGACGCTCATGTGTTCCCGCTCCCCACGTCTCGTCCCACGACTGGTCAATCCTCAGTACTCGATCCGTTCGCGCCTGCCAAAGCGCAACATCAGTCCCGCGAACACCAGGGTGACCAGGAAGAGCGCGACGCCGACCGTGGTGGCGTAGCCGGCCTGACCGTCCCTGACCATCTTCTCGTAGAGGTAGGTGGGCACGATGTCCATGCCGTGGTCCGGGATCATGACGTTCACCAACGCGAAGGCGTCGAGGGCTTGGATGCCCATGTAGATCCAGCCGGTCTGGATGGTGTCCCAGGTCAGCGGGAAGGTGATGCGGAAGAACGTGACCGGCCGGCTGGCCCCGTCCAGCAGCGCCGCCTCGTAGACGTCCCGCGGGATCGAGCTCATCGCGGCGGAGAACAGCACCACGTAGAACCCGACGAAGGACCAGCACAGCACGGCCAGCACGCACCAGACGGCGATGTCGCCGCCCAGCCAGTCGTTCTGCCGCAACGAGCCGAGGCCCACCCGGTCAAGCCCCTCGTTGAGCGCGCCACTGCGCGGGCTGAAGATCCGGGTCCAGATCACGGCGATGATCGCCAACGACAGCACCTGGGGGAAGAAAAAGATGATCTTGTAGAACCTCGACCCGGTAACGCCGGAGATCACCTCGTTCTTCTTGTGCCGGCCGCCGGCGTTCAGCATGAAGGCGAAGAACAGGCCGAGGCCGAGGGTGATCAGCGGGGCCAGGACGAGCAACAGGAGGCTGTTGCGCATCGCCTTCCAGAACAGGTCGTCGTTCCAGAGCCGTTCGTAGTTCTCCAGGCCGGTGAAGTTGTACTCACTGCTCAATCCGGTCCAGTCCGTCATCGAGTAGAAGAACGCCTGGACGAACGGCGAGACCACGAAGAAGGCGTAGAGCAGCACCGGCAGGAGCAGGAACCAGGCCACGAACCGGTACTGGTCGAGCTTCCGGTAGCGTCGGTCGCCCCGCACCCGCTCGGGCGTCAGCCCGGGCGGCAGGACGAACGCCAGCGCCAGCAGCGCCCGGGGCGCGGACGGGGTCGCCGCCCATCGGACCGGCGCGGACGTGGGCTCGGACGCGGTCCTGGGACCCGGCGTGCGCCGGGTGCCCTGGTCCGTCGCGGCCTGGTCGTTCATGCTCTGCTCTCCGTCTGCTCTCCGTGGCGGGGGACGGCCGGTGCCGGCGGTCAGGAGTGCTGGAACTTCTCGATGGAGTCGTCGGCCGCCGTGTCGTCGGCCGCCTGCTGGCAGCGGTTGATGGCCTCGTCGGGGCCGATCTCGCCGGCCATCATGGCCGCGACGACGCCGCCGATGCCCTCGTCGTTGAGCTGCTTGTACCAGTCGGGGAGCCGGGGCAGGATCAGGTTGTCCCCGGCGGCCTCGAAGGTCGCGAGGGCGCTGATCAGGCCGGGGCCGAGGTCGAGACCCTGTTCGGCGCCGCGCACGCAGGTCAGCGAGGAGACGAGGCGGGTGAAGTTCTGCGCGGACTCCTTGCCCAGCATGGTCCGCAGGAACTCCATGCCGCCCGCCTCGTTCGGCGCCTGGGAGGGCACGATGAACGGCTCGCCAGGCGAGGCCCACAGGGTCTCGAAGGGCAGGGCGTCCGAGCTGTCCAGCGGGGTGGGCGGGCCGACGGCCATGTCGAAGTCCTCCGGCGTGGTGGAGGCGGCCTCGTTCTCCACCCAGGAGCCGTTGGGAATGAACAGCGCGTTGCCCTCGGTCCATTCGGCCTGCGCGTCCTCGTGGGTCATGCCCGGGGTGCCCTGCAGGATCAGGTCGCGCGCGACCAACTCGTGGTACGCCTCGAAGGCGGCGCGCACCGCGTCGTGCTTCCAGGCGTTCGGCTCCAGGTTGTCCAGCGCCTCCATGACCTCCCGGCCGCCGACCTTGGCGATAAACGGGTAGAGCGTGAAGTTGAGGTAGTACGGATAGACGCCGGGGTACGTCCAGCCCGCGATGCCCTGACTCTTGGCGCGCTCGCAGAGGCTGATCATCTCGTCCCAGGTGCGCGGGTACTCCGCGTCGAGCCGCTCCAGCGCGGTGCGCGAGTACCACTGGCCGTAGACGTGGTACGCGTAGCACAGCCGGAAGACCGAGTCGGAGCCGAACTGGCCCATCTCGACGGTGCCGGGCATCAGGGTGTCCCGGACCGTGACGTTCTTGTCGTCCAGGCTGGGCGCGTCGAGCAGTGCGGTGAGGTCGGCGACCTGGTCGTTGCGGATCAGCGCGGCGATGTCCATGGCGTTGGCGCCGGAGTTGTCGATGACATCGGGTGGGTCGCCCTGCGCCAGGCGCGTCTGGAGCCGGGTCTGGATCTCCTGGGTCTTGGCGTGGTCGACGGCGCCGTAGCTCTCCTCGTAGATCTTCTCGGCGTCGACGGCGTACTGGTCGCCGAAGCCGCCGTCGAAGATCACGACCTCGAGCTCCGCGTCGGGGTTGACGCCGAAGGGGTTGGCGTCGGTCTTCTCGACGCCCTCGACGGCGTCATCGTTGCCTCCGCCTCCGCTGGCGCACGAGGTGAGCGCGCCGAGTGCGGGCGTGGCCAAGAGGCCCACCGCGGTCGTCCTGATCAGGGTGCGACGATTGACGTGCGGATGGGGCATGGTCAGGTCCTCGCCTTCGATGGAGCCCGGATTCCGACAGGTATAGTCCACTCCCGCCGGTGGCGGAAGATCGCGCACGGGTTCAGCGAAAGCTTTTCCGAGTCGAGATCTGCACGACACACGACGCGGGCGGCCCCGTCCTCGGGAGGCCGCCCGCGTCGTCCGTGTCGGCGCCCGTGTGTCAGCGCCGGTGCGTCACTTGCGCAGCAGCGAACGCAGCACGTACTGCATGATCCCGCCGTTGCGGTAGTAGTCCGCCTCGCCCGGGGTGTCGATCCGGACCGTGGCGTCGAACTCCACGCCGGTGTCCGTGCTGACGCGCACGGTCTGCGGGACGTCGCCGTCGTTCAGCGCGGTAATACCGGTGATCCCGTACGTCTCCTCGCCGGTCAGGCCGAGCGAGACCGCGCTCTGGCCGGCGGGGAACTGCAGCGGCAGCACGCCCATGCCGATCAGGTTGGAGCGGTGGATGCGCTCGTAGGACTCCGCGACCACGGCGCGGACGCCGAGCAGCGCGGTGCCCTTGGCGGCCCAGTCCCGGGAGGACCCCGAGCCGTACTCCTTGCCCGCCAGCACCACCAACGGGGTGCTCGCGGCCTCGTAGTTCTGCGCGGCGTCGTAGATGAAGCTCACCGGACCGCCGTCCTGGGTGAAGTCCCGGGTGTAGCCGCCCTCGGTGCCCGGCGCGATCTGGTTGCGCAGCCGGATGTTGGCGAAGGTGCCGCGGATCATCACCTCGTGGTTGCCGCGGCGCGAGCCGTAGGAGTTGAAGTCGCGGCGCTCGACGCCGTGTTCGGTGAGGTACTGGCCGGCCGGGGTGTCGGCCTTGATCGCACCGGCCGGCGAGATGTGGTCGGTGGTGACCGAATCGCCGAGCCGGGCCAGCACCCGCGCGCCCGCGATGTCGCCGACGGGCTGCGGGTCCTGGGTCATGCCGTCGAAGTACGGGGGCTTGCGGACGTAGGTGGAGTCCGGGTCCCATTCGAAGGTGCCGCCGGTGGGGATGGACAGCGCGTTCCACTGGGCGTCGCCGGCGAAGACGTCGGCGTAGCTCTGGCCGAACATCTCCTGGCCGATGGCGGAGGCGACGACCTCCTCGACCTCCTGCTCGGAGGGCCAGACGTCGCGCAGGTAGACCGGCTGGCCGTCGGAGTCGGTGCCGAGCGGCTCCCGGGTGATGTCCACCTTCATCGAGCCGGCGATGGCGTAGGCCACCACCAGCGGCGGGGAGGCCAGGTAGTTCATCTTGACGTCGGGGTTGATCCGGCCCTCGAAGTTGCGGTTGCCGGAGAGCACCGAGACCACGGCGAGGTCGTGCTCGTTGACCGCCTGGGAGATCTCCTCGGGCAGCGGTCCCGAGTTGCCGATGCAGGTGGTGCAGCCGTAACCGACCAGGTTGAAGCCGAGCTTGTCGAGGTACGGGGTGAGGCCGGCGCGGTCGTAGTAGTCCATGACGACCTTGGAGCCGGGCGCGAGGGTGGTCTTGACCCACGGCTTGCGGGTCAGGCCGCGCTCCACCGCCTTCTTGGCCAGCAGCGCCGCGCCCACCATCACCGAGGGGTTGGAGGTGTTGGTGCAGGAGGTGATGGCGGCCACGGTCACCGCGCCGTGGTCGATCTCGAACTCGGTGCCGTCGGCGCCGGTCACCGAAACCGGGCTGCTGGGCACGCCGTTGGACACGGCCGGGGCGTCGGAGGCCGGGAACGACTCCATGCTGGCCTCGTCCTCACCCACCACGGCCACGTGGTCGCGGACGTCGTGGGCGAACTTCCCCTTGGCGTCGGCCAGCGCGATCCGGTCCTGCGGGCGCTTCGGGCCCGCCAGGGACGGCACGACCGAGCCCAGGTCGAGCTCCAGGTACTCGGAGAACTCCGGCTCCCGCGCCGGGTCGTGCCACAGACCCTGCTCCTTGGTGTACGCCTCGACCAGGGCGATCTGGTCGTCGTTCCGGCCGGTGAGCCTGAGGTAGCTGATGGTCTCCTCGTCGATCGGGAAGATCGCGGCCGTGGAGCCGAACTCCGGCGACATGTTACCGATGGTGGCGCGGTTGGCCAGCGGCACGGCGGCCACGCCCTCGCCGTAGAACTCCACGAACTTGCCGACCACGCCGTGCTTCCTGAGCATCTCGGTGATGGTCAGCACCAGGTCGGTGGCGGTGGTGCCGGTGGGCAGTTCGCCGGTGAGCTTGAAGCCGACCACCCGCGGGATGAGCATGGAGACCGGCTGGCCGAGCATCGCGGCCTCGGCCTCGATGCCGCCGACGCCCCAGCCGAGCACGCCCAGGCCGTTGACCATGGTGGTGTGCGAGTCGGTGCCGACCAGCGTGTCGGGGTACGCCTGGCCCTCGCGGACCATGATCACCCGAGCCAGGTGCTCGATGTTCACCTGGTGCACGATGCCGGTGCCCGGCGGGACCACCTTGAACTCGTCGAACGCGGTCTGGCCCCAGCGCAGGAACTGGTAGCGCTCGCGGTTGCGCCCGTACTCCAGCTCGACGTTCTGCTGGAAGGCGTCCGGGGTGCCGAACTTGTCGGCGATCACCGAATGGTCGATGACCAACTCGGCCGGCGCCAGCGGGTTGATCCGGGACGGGTCGCCGCCCAGGTCGCGGACCGCCTCCCGCATGGTGGCCAGGTCCACGACGCAGGGCACGCCGGTGAAGTCCTGCATGATCACCCGCGCCGGCGTGAACTGGATCTCCCGGGCCGGCTGGGCGTTCGGATCCCACTCCCCCAACGCCCGGATGTGCTCTGCGGTGATGTTCGCCCCGTCCTCGGTGCGGAGCAGGTTCTCCAGCAGCACCTTCAGGCTGTACGGCAGGCGGGCGGAGCCGTCCACCGTGGCAAGCCGGAAGATCTCGTACGACTTCTCGCCCACCCGCAGGGTGCCACGGGCGTCGAAGCTGTTCGCCGACACGACTGTCTCCTTCAGTGCATGATTCGCGCGCTACTACGGCAATCCTGCCGCCGGCGCCGCCGAGCGGCTCGCTCAGGTAACCCTCAGCGCGTCGCGACGGCCGCCCGCCATCAAGTATCTCGATATCGAGATAACTCTAGTGCATCCACACGGCGGGCGCCGCCCGGTACCCACCGGCGCGACACGCCGAGGGGACCCGGTTGGCCGACCCCGCGGTCGGCGTGCCGGGCCCGGAACGAGTAGCCTGGTCACTCGAATGGCAGCACAGAAGCTGCCCAACGGGCGTTCATCTCATATGTGAGATACAGTCGTGCGTATGACCGACGACTACCTCGCCCGCATCGGACAGCTCATCCGGGACGCACGGCAGCATCGCGGCTGGACACAACTCCAGCTGGCGGAGGCCCTGGCCACCAGCCAGAGCGCCATCAACCGTATTGAGCGCGGGAATCAGAACATCAGCCTTGAGATGATCGCGCGCATCGGAGAGGCGCTGGACAGCGAGATCGTCTCCCTCGGCTACGCCGGGCCGATGCATCTGCGGGTGGTCGGCGGCCGGCGGCTGTCCGGCAGCATCGACGTCAAGACGAGCAAGAACGCGGCGGTCGCCCTGCTGTGCGCCTCGCTGCTCAACTCGGGCCGCACGGTGCTGCGTCGGGTCGCCAGGATCGAGGAGGTCTTCCGGATCCTGGAGGTCCTCAACTCGGTGGGCGTGCGCAGTCGCTGGATCAACGACGGCGCCGATCTGGAGATCGTGCCACCGGCCGAGCTGGACCTGGACGCCATCGACCAGGAGGCGGCGCGCCGCACCCGCAGCATCATCATGTTCCTCGGCCCGCTGCTGCACCGCATGGACCAGTTCCGGATCCCGTACGCCGGCGGCTGCGACCTCGGCACCAGGACCGTCGAGCCGCACATGATGGCGCTGCGCCGGTTCGGCCTCGACGTGACGGCGACCGAGGGCATGTACCACGCCACGGTGAACCGGCGGATCATGCCGGAGCGGCCGATCGTGCTCACCGAGCGCGGGGACACGGTCACCGAGAACGCGCTGCTCGCCGCCGCCCGCCACGACGGCGTGACGGTGATCCGCAACGCCTCGTCCAACTACATGGTCCAGGACCTGTGCTTCTTCCTGGAGCAGCTGGGCGTGCGCGTGGAGGGCGTGGGCACCACCACGCTCACCGTGCACGGCGTGCCGGAGATCGACCGGGACGTGGACTACTCCCCCTCGGAGGACCCGGTCGAGGCGATGAGCCTGATCGCCGCCGCGCTGGTCACCGAGTCGGAGCTGACCATCTGCCGGGTGCCGGTGGAGTTCCTGGAGATCGAGCTCGCGGTGCTGGAGGGCATGGGTCTCGACCACGATCTGGGCCCCGAGTACCCGGCGGACAACGGGCGCACCCGGCTGGCCGACCTCACGGTCCGGCCGTCCAAGCTGGAGGCGCCGATCGACAAGATCCACCCGATGCCGTTCCCCGGCCTGAACATCGACAACGCCCCGTTCTTCGCGGCCATCGCCGCCTCCGCGCACGGCTCGACCCTGATCCACGACTGGGTCTACGACAACCGCGCCATCTACCTCACCGACCTCAACCGCCTCGGCGGCCGGCTGCAACTGCTCGACCCGCACCGGGTGCTGGTCGAGGGCCCGACCCGCTGGCGGGCGGCCGAGATGATGTGCCCGCCGGCGCTGCGCCCGGCCGTGGTGGTGCTGCTGGCCATGATGGCCGCGGAGGGCACCTCGGTGCTGCGCAACGTCTACGTCATCAACCGCGGTTACGAGGACCTGGCCGAGCGGTTGAACTCGGTCGGCGCGCAGATCGAGACATTCCGCGACATCTGACCGGCCCGCCGGTAGCGGGTGCGGAGAGCCCCCCGTGGCCGTCCTCCGCACCCGCGCGCCCGTCAGCCGGCCATGGGCAACGGCGTCCGGCCGGCACCGGAGCCCGGCCCGGTCAGCCAGTCGCCCAGCAGCTCGGTCGTCCTCACCTCCTCGGTCTCCTGGTCCACGACGCTCACCCGCACCACGTGGCCCCGTGCGTCGTCGAGCGTCGCGTCGGCGGCGACCGCGAAGACCACGGAGAGCGGCCGGTCGTGTCCGTCCTCCTGGTGCGCGCCGGTGTAGTGCAGGATCCGCCAGCCGTCCTCGTCCCAGTGCTCCATCAGCCCGGAACGGATCAGGCCGGACGCCGACTGGAAGGCCAGCGAGCGTTCGAGCAGCTCCACCGAGGCCGCCACCGGGACCTCGCCGTCCGCGCCGCGCATCGGGTTTCCGGTGATCCGCAGCCGGAGCCGGCGCAGCGGCGGCAGCCAGCTCCGCTCGGGACCGGCCGACAGGAACGCCAGCCCGCCCGCGCCGACCGCCAGCAGCAGCACCGCGAGCGCCGGCCGGTCGCCCAGCGCCCGCCACCACGGCCCGGCCGCCATCGCGGCCAGTACGCCCCCGGCCGCCACCGCGCCGGCCCGGACGAACGAGTGCCACGTCACCGGCGTCTCGGTGCGCGCCGAGCAGCCGCAGTCGGACTCCGGGGCCACCGCCCTGGCGTAGCCGAGATAGCCGAGGAAGCCCGCGCCGAGCAGCGCCACGCCGGCACCGACCGGCGCCCATCCCGGCGCCACGAGCAGCCCTACCGCCAGCACCACCTCGGCCGCGCCCGTCGCGCGCAGCACCAGCAGCGCCCGGTCGGGGCCGCGGAGCAGCCGGGGCAGCGCGGTCCGCGCCACCTGTGCGCGCAGTGCCCTGTTGAGCAGCTTGCCGGCGCCGGTCCAGGCCAGCAGCCCGGCCAGCAGTGGCGGCACCAGGCTCGCCAGGAAAGTCGTGAAGGTCACATCCGCTCCCTGAACGCTCAGTGCCCGACCGTGACGCGGACCAGGTCGATGGAGTCGTCGGCCGGCCGCCAGGCGCCGAGCACCTGGGCGGGCTGGCCGATGCGCAGCCGCGACAGGTCGGAGGTCAGCGCGCTACCCGCGTAGGTGGCCACGGTCTCCGACGACGTCCGGCCGACCAGCTCGTGGTTGTGGTGCGAGAGGTACAGCCGGTCCTTCTGGATGCCACGGATGGTGGTGTAGAGGTTGACGATGTTGACCCACACCGCGTCGGCCGCGATGGAGCCGTCCGGCATCTCCACGCCCCTGGCGTAGAGGCCGTCCCCGACCTCCACCGCGTCCATGGTGGTCGGGCGGACCTTCCACACGCTGGTGGCGTTGGTCAGCTGGAGCCGGTGCCGCCGCCCGTCGGAGCCGGCGACGTGCAGCAGGCTGCCTCTGATGCCGGTGACCCGGCCCTCGGCGAACGATGTCTCGGCGATGGCCGGGTCCATGGAGGGGGTCGGGGCGGCGAAGGCCGCGTCGGCGTCCAGCGCGCCCAGCGCGGAGGCGCCGACGATGGTGGCCCCGCCGACCGCGGCGGAGGTGAGGAAGCCACGGCGGCCGAAGCGGTCCGAGGCTGAGGTCATTCCGGTCATGCTGGTCTCCTCCTGGGCTCGGTCACTCGGTGATGACGACGGGCAGCACGCCGGAGTCGAGGCTGCCGATGGCCGAGAAGGCCGCGGGCGTCAGGTCGAGCACCCGGTTGACGCGGCAGGTGGAACCGCAGCAGACCTGCTCGCCGCAGAAGCTCTTGGTGCGCGGCCCGCAGTCGGTGATGGTGACGCAGACCGTGGCGCCGGAACACGAGTGACTGATGTTCATCACCGAGCCGCAGCCGCGGCGCACGATGCCGGACTCGCCGCACAGGTCCGGGCGGGTGATGTCCCAACACGCCTGCGACGCGTTGGGCCAGGCGGCATGGTTGGACCCCGAACTGCAGTTGCCGCAGGCGCCACCGCCCGCGGATCCGCACGGACCCCAGGCGGCGCCGCAGCAGAACCAGGTGGTTTCCCCGGCCCAGAGGGGATTGGAGGAGCAGGCCACGGTGAACTCCCTTCGAGACAAACCGAAGAGCCCAGCCTGACCTGCTCATGACATCGCGCCCGTGACATCCGTGCGCTTCTACGCGCGTCGCCGCACCGCCCGTTGGGCGGGGGTGCGAGGCGAGGGGGGTGGGGGACTTCCTGCTGGTGCCGGTCAGATGCGGGGGGACGTCATGGCAGTGCAGGCGGAGCGTCGAACGGGCTCATCATCCACGTTCAGCCGTACGAGCACCAGAGGGCGATCCGAAGGAACGGCTACCAGGAGGACAAGAAACGGACAAGAACCGATCTCATCTCACCCTCAATTCGGTTACTTACCACGGCATGAGCCGGGGCCCACCTGGGGACATAGATGCCAGGACCGTTCAACCACCTGACGGCTGCTGAGGAGTTCCGCGATGGACCAGGCGCTGAACAACAGGCTGGACGAGAGGCTGGACAAGGGGACGGCCCAGCGGACGCTGGTGCTCTTCGCGGTGACATGTGCGCTCGCCGTGCTGGCCTCGCCGATCCTGGTGATCTACGAGTTGCTGTTCGGCACGCTCGGACTGGTCGCCCTGGGCGTGGTCGCCCGGTTCCGGCCCGGTCGCGCCACGATGACCGGCACCGTGATCGCCGCCGGCGTGCTGGCCGGCAGTCTGCCCTATCTCTTCGCCGCCGCGTTCGTGGCCTGAGGGGCCGTCACCCGCGCCGCGTCACCCGCCGTCGAGCCGCAGGGCGAGCCGGTCGAGCACGGGCCGGTTAGCCGATCCGTTGGTAGATCGCGTTGCTGGTCGGGTTGGCGACGTCGGTGAAGAGCAGCGCCTCGGCGGCGCCCGCCTCCCGCAGGCGCCGGCCGGCGGACACCGGCCACGGGATGTCACGAGGGCCCCGCCCACCAGCGGATCTCGAACGGGTGAAAACCGGGCAGCGGAGACCTTTCTGCGATCTCGATTGCAGTAGACCTGGTTACGTCGTCATGCTGCTATCGAACCCGCCCAGTGGAGGACGGATGAGCACCGAACCCGCTCCCTACGCGGAGTCCCACTCGATCGCGGCCTCTGACCCCGAATCGGCGCTGAAGTACGCCATCCAGCACCACCAGGGGGACCGGGTGGAGATCATTGAGGGGGTGATCACGCCGGTGTCACCTGGCTGGTCGCACGAACGGACGATTGCACGCCTCGTGAGGCAGCTCATGCCGACCCTGGACCGATTGGGCTGCGACTGGGGCTCCGGCAATCTTGATCTCCCGGGATCCAGCAACTGGTTCGTGCCCGACCTCGCGATCGTGCCCGCCCACCTGGCCGAGACGGCCGGTGCGCTGTTGCCGAGTCAAACCCTGCTGATCGTCGAGGTCACCTCGGACTCCAACGCAGACACCGACCGCATCGTGAAGCGGAAGCGCTACGGGGAGTACGGCGCGCCGCTGTATCTGCTGGTGGATCGGCAGGAGGGGTCCTGTTCGCTGTTCAGCCAACCCGGGGAGCTGGGCTTCACACGCGTGGACGGGCCGCACTCGCTCGGCACCCCGATTCGGCTGCCCGAGCCCTTCGACGTGGAGCTCGACACCAAGGATTTCGGCTAGTCCGCGCTGGCCCACCGGCGCCTACGCTGGAAGTATGTACACGCGTCGGCGTCGGCGTTATTTCGTGCTGATGACCATCTGCCTGGTGCTGTTCGTCGGCGCCTGGGGCGTGGTGCGGCTGTGGTCGGTGCCGCTGGCGATCGCGATGTGCGTGGTGGCGGCGGCGATCCCGCCGATCGCGGCGTTCGTCGCCAACCGCCGGGAGCCCGACGACCGCTGGTGGGACGAGCGCTAGTCCGCGGCCTGCGCGGGGGGCGCCGGGTCGGTGGTCACCAGGGCAGGTCCTGGATCTCGTGGACGCACACCACCAGGAACAGCACCCCGGCGGCCACCAGCATCACGTTGCTGAGCAGCCGGTTGCGCCATTCGCGCGGCGCCCGGTCGCTGTTCAGCAGGATCAGCAGGGTGGCCGCGAGGAACGGCATGAAGAGGGCGCCGAGCACCCCGTAGGTCAGCGTCAGGCCCACCGGCTCGTTCTGGTAGACGAGGATCATCGGCGGGAAGGTCAGCCACAGCAGGTAGGCGCGGAACGGCCACGAGCGTTCGGGCGTGCCCTCGGCGACCGCCTTCGTGTCCGTCTCCGAAGCCGTCGCCCGGCCCGCACGGTCGGCGCGCACCCGCGCCACGAAGGAGGCGAAGAGCAGGCTCACACCGTGCCAGACCCCGATGACCGACGTGAACGCGGTGGCGAAGAAGCCGATCAGGAAGAGGTCCCTGGTGACCGGGTCGAGGCGCTCCTCAAGGATGTCCCCGAGATCCAGCAACCCCCGGTCGCCGCTGGCCAGCGCGACGGACCCGGCGTGCAGCAGTTCCGCCCCGACGATGAGCATCGCGACCACGAAGATCCCGGTCATCAGGTACGCGACCCGGTTGTCCAGGCGCATCATCGCCATCCAGCGCGGGGAGTCCCACCCCTTGGCGTTCACCCAGTAGCCGTACGCGGCCAGCGTGATCGAGCCGCCGACCCCGCCCATCAGGCCGAGGGTGTAGAAGATCGAGTCGTCGGGGAGCGTGGGCCACAGTCCGGCGGCCATGTCGCCCAGGTTCGGGGTGACCCGGACGGCGATGGTGACCACGACGACGAACATCACGACGATCAGCGCCATCATGATCTTCTCGATGGCGGCGTAGCGGTTGAACCAGACGAAGACCAGGCCGAGCAGGCCGCACAGCAGTCCCCACGTCTCGTAGCTGGGGCCGTCGGGCCACAGCGCCGCCAGCGGCAGCCCGCTGGCCGACATCGCGACGCCCCCGTAGACGAAGCCCCAGATCACGACATAGACGCCGAAGTACCAGGTCGTCCAGGGGCCGAGAGAACGCCACCCCTCGAAGATGGTGGTGCCGGTGGCCAGATGCCAGCGGCCGGTGGCCTCGGCGAGGGAGATCTTGATGACGCAGCCGAGGACCGCGGCCCACAGCAGCGTGTAGCCGAATTTTTCGCCGGCGACGCTGGTGGCGACCAGGTCGCCCGCGCCCACACCGGTCGCGGCCACGACCAGGCCCGGACCTATGTATCGCCAGCGGGCCTTGGGGAGTTGGGCGTCTTCGCGTGTCTTCGCCACGACGAGTGTCTGCCCAGCACCGTCCCGTCCACACCAACCTCCGTCCGCGCGCGACCCTCGGCGCCCGGACCGTTGCCGTCCCAAACCCGCCAGTGGCACCGGGGCGACGGCTGATGTACTGCGGCCATGAATGACTCGATCAACCTCTCCCCCGCCACCGTCGACCGCCTGGCGGCCCAGGCCCGCCGGTTCCACGACCTGCACCGGACGGACGCCCCGCTGGTGCTGCCCAACGCGTGGGACGCGGCCAGCGCCGCGTTGGTGGCCCGGGCCGGCGCGACGGCCGTCGCCACCACCAGTTCGGGGGTGGCCTGGGGTCTGGGCGCCGCCGACGGCGAACGCGTCGACCGCGATCTGGCGCTGGAGCTCACCGCCCGGGTGGTCGCCGCCGTGGACCTGCCGGTGACCGCCGACGTGGAGGCCGGCTTCGCGGCGGACCCGGCGGGGGTCGCTGCGACGGTGCGCGGCGTGCTCGCAGCCGGCGCGGTGGGGGTGAACCTGGAGGACAGCCACCACGGCGGCCCCGAACCTCTGCGCGCGGTCGACGACCAGTCTGAACGGCTCGCCTCCGCGCGGCAGGCGGCCGACGAGGCGGGCGTGCCGCTGTTCGTCAACGCCCGGGTGGACACGTTCCTGCGCGGCGGTCCCGGCGCCGATGTGGACGCGCTGCTGGCCGCGACCCGGGAGCGGGCGGCCGCGTACCTGGCGGCCGGCGCCGACGGCGTCTTCGTGCCGGGCGTCAGGGACCCGGCGCTGGTGTCCGCGCTGGCCGGCGGTCTGGAGGCGCCGCTGAACGTGATGGCGGGCCCTGGCGCACCGCCGATCGCCGAACTGGCGGCGGCCGGGGCGGTGCGGATCAGCGTGGGCTCGGGGCTGGCCCAGGCCGCCTACTCGCTGGCCGAGCGCGCCGCCCGGGAACTGCTGACCAAGGGCACGTACGACGCCCTGGCGAGCGACCTCGGCTTCGCCCAGCTCAACTCCCTCCTGGGCGACGGCCGCTAGCGGGCGCGGAATCCGGCTGGAGGGACGGGTGGGAGTGCGGTGACGGGAGAACGTCCGAGGTAAAGCGGTGGTTCGGATGCGGGCCGGCGGTCAATACTCGGACGGGTGTTCCTGACGATCTCCACCACCGGCAGCGCCGAGCGTCCGGCGACCGACCTCGGCTTCCTGCTGCACAAGCACCCGGACAAGGCGCACGAGTTCGGTGTGTCCGCCGGCACCGCGCACGTCTTCTACCCCGAGGCGCACGCCGTGCGCTGCACCGCGGCGCTGCTGCTCGACGTCGATCCCGTCGCGCTGGTGCGCGGCCGGGGTCAGCTGACGCAGTACGTCAACGACCGCCCGTACGCGGCCTCGTCGCTGCTGGCCGTGGCGCTCGGCAAGGTGTTCCGCACCGCGCTCCGGGGACAGTGCACGGCGCGGCCCGAGCTGGCGGAGACGCCGCTGCCGGTGCGTATCGAGGTGCCCGCGCTGCCGGCGCGCGGCGGGCGGGACATGGTGGAGCGGCTGTTCGCCCCGCTGGGCTGGCGGGTGGAGGCCGAACCGGTGCCGCTGGACCCGGAGTTCCCCGACTGGGGCGACTCGCGCTACGTGCGACTCGGCCTGGCGGGCACCGCCCGGCTGGCCGAGGCGCTGCGCCAGCTCTACGTGCTGTTGCCGGTGCTGGACGCGGCCAAGCACTACTGGATCTCGGCCGACGAGGTCGACAAGCTGCTGCGGGCCGGCGAGGGCTGGTTGGAGCACCACCCAGAGCAACGACTGATCGCCGCCCGCTATCTGGCCCACCGGCACGCGCTGACCCGGACGGCGCTGGAGCGGCTCGAACTGGCCCGGCTGGCGGAGACCGACGACGCGCGCGCCGAGGACCTCGACAACGCCGTCGTCGACGAGGCGGAGGAGGCCGAGGCGGAGCGCAGCGTGTCGCTGGCCGAGCGGCGGCGCGAGGCCGTCCTCGCGGCGCTGCGCGAGCACGGCGCGGCGCGGGTGCTGGACCTGGGCTGCGGGGGCGGCCAACTCGTCGGCGCGCTGCTGGCGGACCGGCGGTTCACCGAGGTGGTCGGCGTGGACGTCTCGGTGCGCGCGTTGCAGGCCGCCCGCCGGCGGCTGCGCGTCGACCGGATGCCGGAGCGGCAGCTGGCCCGGCTCACGCTGCTCCAGGGCTCGTTGATGTACACCGACGCACGGCTCGCCGGCTACGACGCGGCGGTGCTCAGCGAGGTGATCGAGCATGTGGACCCGGCGCGGCTGCCCGCCCTGGAGTACGCCGTGTTCGGCGCCGCCCGGCCCGCGACGGTCGTGCTGACCACGCCGAACGTCGAGTACAACGTGCGCTGGGAGTCGCTGCCCGCCGGCCACGTCCGGCACGCCGACCACCGCTTCGAGTGGACGCGGGCGGAGTTCCGCGCCTGGGCCAGGGGCGTGGCGGAGCGGCACGGCTACGCGGTGACGTTCCGGCCGGTCGGCGCGGAGGATCCGGAGGTCGGGCCGCCGACCCAGCTCGCGCTCTTCACCCGCGACGACCAGAACACCGACCAGAACGCCGACCAGAGCAGGAGGTCCGCGGCATGACGGCGCTCGCCATTCCCGACCTGTGCCTGGTGGTGCTGGTCGGTACCACCGGATCCGGCAAGTCCACCTTCGCGGCACGGCACTTCCTGCCCACCCAGATCGTCTCCTCGGACGCCTGCCGCGCCATGGTGGCCGACGACGAGAACGACCAGAGCGCCACCCCGCAGGCGTTCGAGCTGCTGCACTACATCGTCGGCAAGCGGCTGGCCGCCGGCCGGCTCACCGTGGTGGACGCCACCAGCGTGCAGCGCGAGTCCCGCCGCCAGCTCGTGGAGCTGGCCAGGGCGCACGACGTGCTGCCGGTGGCCGTGGTGCTGGACGTGCCCGAGGGGGTCTGCGCGCAGCGGAACGCGGCCCGGCCCGAGCGGGCGGCGCTGCCGGCCCACGTCATACCCCGGCAGCGCCGCGAGCTGCGCCGCTCGCTGCGCGGGCTGTCCCGCGAGGGCTTCCGCACGGTGCACACGCTGCACGGGGTGGCGGAGGTCGAGGCGGCGACCCTCACCCTCGAGCGGCGGTACAACGACCTGCGGCACCTGACAGGACCGTTCGACCTGATCGGCGACGTGCACGGCTGCCGCCAGGAGCTGGAGACGCTACTGACCGGCCCGCTCGGCTACGTCCTGGAGCGCGACGAGGCCGGCAGCACCGTGGGTGCCCGGCACCCGCACGGCCGCACCGCCGTCTTCGTGGGCGATCTGGTGGACCGCGGCCCGGACTCGCCGGGCGTGCTCCGGCTGGTGATGGGCATGGTCGCCACCGGCACCGCGCTGTGCGTGCCGGGCAACCACGAGAACAAGCTGGGTCGGCACCTCAAGGGCCGCAAGGTCCAGCTCACCCACGGCCTGGCCGAGACGGTGGACCAGCTCGACCGGGAGGAGGCGGCGGACCCCGGTTTCCGCGACCGGGTGCGGACCTTCGTGGACGGGCTGATCAGCCACTACGTGCTGGACGGCGGTCGGCTCGTGGTCTGCCACGCCGGGCTGCCCGAGCGCTACCACCTGCGCACCTCGGGCCGAGTGCGCTCGCACGCGCTCTACGGCGACACCACCGGCGAGACCGACGAGTTCGGGCTGCCGGTCCGCTACCCCTGGGCCGAGGACTACCGGGGCCGGGCGGCCGTGGTCTACGGCCACACGCCCGTGCCCGAGGCATCGTGGGTGAACAACACCCTCTGTCTGGACACCGGCTGCGTCTTCGGCGGCTCCCTGACCGCGCTGCGCTGGCCGGAGCGCGAGCTGGCCGCCACCCCGGCCGAGCGCGTCTGGTACGAGCCGGTGCGCCCGCTGGCGACCCCGGAGGCCCCGGCGGCGGCCCGCCCGCTGGACCTCGACGACGTCAGCGGACGGCGCGTGGTGATCACCCGGCACGCCGGCCGGATCTCGGTCAGGGAGGAGAACGCGGCGGCCGCGCTGGAGGTGATGAGCCGGTTCGCCGTCGATCCGCGGCTGCTGGTGTACCTGCCGCCGACCATGGCGCCCTGCGCCACCGCGACCACGGACCAGGAACAGGAGCAGGAGCAGGAGCAGGACGAGGGCTACCTGGAGCATCCGGCCGAGGCGTTCGCGGCCTACCGGGACGCCGGCGTGCGCGAGGTGGTGTGCGAGGAGAAGCACATGGGCTCCCGGGTGGTGGCCCTGGTCTGCCGGGACGCGGCCACCGCGGCCCGGCGCTTCGAGGCGCCCGACGGGGTGCGCGGCGCGCTGCACACCCGCACCGGACGGCCCTTCTTCGACGATCCGGCGCTCGCCGCCCGGCTGCTGGACCGGCTCGCCGCACGGGTGACGGCCGCCGGGCTGTGGGCCGAGTTGGACACCGACTGGCTGCTGCTCGACGCGGAGCTGATGCCGTGGTCGCTGAAGGCCGGCGGGCTGCTGCGCGAGCAGTACGCGGCGGTGGGCGCGGCGGCCGGCGCCGCGTTCCCCGGAACGCTGGACGCCCTGGACGCCGCCCGGCGGCGCGGCGTGCCCGTGGACGGGCTGCTGGCGCGGCAGCGCGGACGGGCGGCGGACGCGGCGGCGTTCACCGCCGCCTACCGCAGGTACTGCTGGGCCACCGGCGGCGTGGACGGACTGACCGGCGTCCGGCTGGCGCCGTTCCAGCTCCTGGCCGCCGAGGGGCGCAGCCTCGCCGCCTCTCTGCCCCACGACGAGCAGCTCGCGCTCATCGACCGCCTGGTGCTGGCCGACGCCGCCGACGCCCAGGGCACCGACGGCGGGCTGCTGGTGCCGACCCGGCGGCTGCTCGTGGACACCGGCGACGAGTCCTCCGTGGCCGCCGGCACCGCGTGGTGGCTGGAGCTGACCGGGGCCGGAGGCGAGGGCATGGTGGTCAAGCCGCGCGGGGCGTACGTGCGGGGCGCGAACGGCCGGCTGGTGCAGCCGGGGATCAAATGCCGCGGCCGGGAGTACCTGCGGATCATCTACGGCCCCGAGTACACCCGGCCGGAGAACCTGTCCCGCTTGCGGCAGCGCCAGCTCGGCCACAAGCGGTCCCTGGCGCTGCGCGAGTACGCGCTGGGCCTGGAGGCGCTGGACCGGCTGGCCGAGGGCGAGCCGCTGTGGCGGGTGCACGAGGCGGTGTTCGCGGTGCTCGCCCTGGAGTCCGAGCCGGTCGACCCCCGCCTGTGACCCCCCGGTCACGCCGGTTGTCCCCCGTCCTCGCCGCGAGCCCCGCAGGGCCATGGGCCAGGATGGGGGAATGACGTACCACGTTGCCTCCGAGACCGGCCGGCTCCGCCAGGTGATCCTGCACCGCCCCGGTCTCGAACTGAAGCGGCTCACCCCGAGCAACCGCTCGGAGCTGCTCTTCGACGACGTGCTCTGGGTGCGCCGGGCGCAACAGGAGCACGACACCTTCGCCGAACTCCTGCGCGGCCGGGGCGTGGAGGTGCATCTCTTCGGGGAGCTGCTCGCCGAGAGCCTGGACGTGCCGGCGGCACGCTCGCTGGTGCTCGACCGGGTCTTCGACGAGCGGGAGTACGGCCCGTTGGCCACCGACCAGCTGCGCGCCGTGTTCGACGCGCTGCCCACGCCCGAACTGGCCGAGGCGCTGATCGGCGGCATGACCAAACGGGAGTACCTGGAGCGGTTCGCCGAGCCGATGTCGGTGCGCTTCCACGTGATGTCGCCCGACGACTTCCTGCTCGCCCCGCTGCCGAACCACCTCTTCACCCGGGACACCTCGGCGTGGGTGTACGACGGGGTGGCCATCAACGCGATGCGCTGGCCCGCCAGGCAGCGGGAGAGCGTGCACTTCGCGGCGGTCTACGGGCACCACCCGCGGTTCGCCGCGGCCCGGGACGCGGGCGCGTTCCACGTCTGGTCGGCGGGCGAGGGCGACCACCCCTCCACCATCGAGGGCGGAGACGTGCTGGTCATCGGGAACGGCGCGGTGCTGGTCGGGATGAGCGAGCGCACCACCCCGCAGGCGGTGGAGTTCCTGGCCAGGCGGCTGTTCGCGGCCGGCTCGGCCCGCACCATGGTGGCGCTGGACATGCCGAAGCGGCGGGCGTTCATGCACCTGGACACGGTGCTGACCATGGTGGACGGGGAGACGTTCACGCAGTACGCCGGGCTCGGCATGCTGCGCTCGTACACCATCGAGCCCGGCGCCGGCGAGAAGGAGCTGAAGGTCACCGACCATCCGCCCGAGCACATGCACCGGGCGATCGCCGCCGCGCTGGGCCTGGACCGGATCCGGGTGCTGACGCCCACCCAGGACCTGCACTCGGCCGAGCGCGAGCAGTGGGACGACGGCTGCAACGTGCTCGCAGTCGAACCGGGCGTGGTGGTCACCTACGAGCGGAACGTCACGACCAACGCCCATCTGCGCGGCAACGGCTTCGAGGTGCTGGAGATCCCCGGCAGCGAGCTCGGCCGGGGGCGCGGCGGTCCGCGCTGCATGAGCTGCCCGGTGGAGCGGGAACCGGTCGTCTGACGTGGTGGCATAGACATGTGGTCGGGTGTATAGAATTGCAATCAGACCGCTGGCCGCCGCCGCACCGCCGAGCATGGCCGACCGACCGCGACACGGATGGAGCCTGCCCATGGCGACGGACCTCACGGGGCGCCACCTCCTCAAGGAGATCGACCTGTCACCCGAGGAGTTCCGGTCCCTGATCGACCTGGCCGCCGAGCTCAAGGCCGCCCGGCGACTGGGCACCGAACGGCCGCGACTGACCGGCCGGAACATCGCCCTGGTCTTCGAGAAGAGCTCCACCCGCACCCGATGCGCGTTCGAGGTGGCCGCCGCCGAACAGGGGGCCGTCACCACCTACCTGGATCCCGCGGGCACGCATATCGGCTACAAGGAGTCGGCCCGGGACACCGCCCGGGTGCTCGGCCGGATGTTCGACGCCATCCAGTACCGGGGCAGCGCCCAGCACACCGTGGAGGAACTGGCCGCACACGCCCGGGTCCCGGTCTACAACGGGCTGACCGACGACTGGCACCCGACCCAGATGCTCGCCGACGTGCTCACCATGACCGAGCACAGCCCCAGGCCGCTGGCCGAGATCGGCTACGCCTACCTCGGCGACGCCCGCAACAACATGGGCAACTCGTATCTGGTGACCGGCGCCCTGCTCGGCATGGACGTGCGCATCGTGGCGCCCCGCGGGCTGTGGCCCGACGAGCGGGTGCTCGCCGAGGCGCGGGTGCTCGCCGAGGGCACCGGCGCCCGGCTGACCCTGACCGAGGACGTCTCCGAGGGCGTCACCGGCGCGGACTTCGTCGCCACCGACGTGTGGGTGTCGCTGGGCGAGCCCAAGGAGGTGTGGGACGAGCGGATCGCGCTGCTGCGCCCGTACGCCGTCACGATGGAGGTGCTGCGCGCCACCGGCAACCCGGACGTCCGGTTCCTGCACTGCCTGCCCGCCTTCCACGACCTCGGCACCGAGGTGGGCCGGGAGATCCACGCCCGGCACGGCCTGGAGTTCCTGGAGGTCAGCGACGAGGTGTTCGAGTCGGCGCATTCGGTGGTCTTCGACGAGGCCGAGAACCGGATGCACACCATCAAGGCGCTGCTCGTCGCGACCCTCGGCTGAGGGCAGGCGGGCCCGCGGTGATCGGTGGCGGTCAGTCGCCGGCGGGCGGCATGACGGTCGCGGAACCCCGCCCCCACGGCGAAGTCCCGCAACTGCCCCTCCCGATAGGGGTAGCCCTCGGGCACGAACTGCGGGCCGAAATACCCCGCGCGCTCAAGCTGGAGCAGCCCGTGCAGCTGGCACCACAGCCGGCGGGTGACCATCAACGGGTCCTCGGACCGGAAGCGCCCGGCGGCGATGCACCGCTCGACCGCCTCCACGAGCAGCCGCAGCGCGTACTCGCCGATCCGCAGGTCGTCATCGGTCAGCCGGAAGCCGGCCAGTGACGAGCCGCCGAACATCACCGCGAAGAGCTGCGGTTCGGCGCGCGTAGCCCACCGCGACCCGGCACATCGCTGCCAGGTCGGCCACCGGGTCGGGGCCGGTGGGCAGTGCCCGCAGCAGTTCGGGCAGGCTCCCGAAATGCGTGTAGACGGCCATCGTCGAGGTGCCGACCTCGCGCGCCAGCCCACGGGTGGTGAGCGCGGCGGGCCGCATCCCGCGGCCGCCCGAGGCGGAGGGCGAGGACGGGGGCTGGTGCCGGGGGGCCGACCCGGTCCTGCGGATGGTGATGCTCGGCGACTCGGCGGCGGCCGGCGTCGGCGCCGCCACCCACCGGGAGACGTTGTGCGGTCAGCTCGCCGCCGGGCTGGGCGCCCTGACGGGCCGTGCGGTCTCCTGGCGGGTGGCCGCCCGGAGCGGCGCCACCACGCGGTCGATCCGGACCACCCTGCTGACGTGGCTGACCGATCCGCGCACCCGCTGGCGCCCCGATCTGGTGCTCGTGGTGACCGGCGCGAACGACGCGCTGCGGCTGCGCCGCCCCGCCGCGTTCCGGCGCGACGTCACCGCGCTGGTCCGCTCGGCCCGGCATCGGCTGGGCCGGGACGTGCCGGTGCTGCTGGTCGGACTGCCGCCGGTGCACCGCTTTCCGTCCCTGCCCCCGTGGATACGGCTGCCGGTCGGCGGCTATGCCCGACACCTGGACCGGCAGCTCGGGCGGGTGGCGCGCGCCGAGCCGGACGTGCACCACCTTCCGGTCGGGACCCTGCCGATCGACATCGAGGCCGCGCTGGCCGCCGACCGCTTCCACCCCAGCCCGGCCGGCTACCGCGCCTGGGGGCGGTCGCTGGCCGCCTCCGCGGCCACGGTGGTGGACGGGATCTGAGCGCTCAGGCGCACCGGGCGAAGGTGACGGCCTGCCGCTCCAGCACGGCGACGCCCGCCGCCCGCAGGCCGGCCTCCACCTGACGGGCCACCACGGCCGCCGGCAGCTCGCCGTCGTACGTCGCGTGCGCGCCACGTACCAGCGTGACGTGGTGTCCGCGACGCTGCGCGGACAGCGCGGTGGCACCGACGCAGTACTCGCTCTGCATGCCGGCCAGGACCACGTCGGCGCCCTCGGGGAGCAACGAGGCCAGCTCCGTGCCGGCGAACGCGTCCGGCGCCCGCTTGTCCACCACGGGCTCGCCGTCCCGCACGTCGTTGACCAGCTCCCAGCCGGGCGCGCCCGGCACGTCGGGGTCGCCCTCCGCACCGCAGTTGCGCACGTGGACGATGCCGGCGCCGGCCGCCCGAGCCCGGCGGAGCAGGTCGCCGATGGCGGCGGAGACGACGGCGGCGGCGGGCACGGGAGTGGGTGGGAGCAGCATGTTCCGTTGGACATCGACCAGGAGGAGCACCGAACTCATGACTCCACATTAGCACAAGCGTTCGATACGCCGATCTCTTTGACACCCCGTCACCCCGGGCGTCTCCTGGTGTCCCGTCAGGCGGAATCGTCGACGGCCTCACGGACGAGGATCGCCACCTGGACGCGGTTCTCGCAGCTCAGCTTGGCGAGGATGCGCGAGACGTACGTCTTCACGGTGGACACGCTCATGAAGAGGTCCTCGCCGATCTGCGCGTTCGAACGGCCCTCACCGACGGCCAGCGCGACCTCCCGCTCGCGGCCGGTCAGCGCGGTCAGCGCCTCCCTGGCCCGGTCCGCCCGGCGGCGGCGCTCCCCCGAACCGTCGCCGCGCACCACGTTCTCGATCAGCCGGGTGGTGACCTGCGGCGAGAGCATCGACTCGCCCTCGGCGACCTCCCGCACCGCGCGCAGGAAGTCGGTCGGCGGCACGTCCTTGACGAGGAAGCCGTTGGCGCCGGCCCGCAGCGCCCGCAGCACGTAGTCGTCGGTGTTGAAGGTGGTCAGCACGATGATCGCCGGCCCGTCGCCGCCGGCGCGCAGCGCCTCGGTGGCCGCCAGACCGTCCATCCGGGGCATCCGGATGTCCATCAGCACGACGTCGGGCCGCAGCCGGCGCGCGGCCTCGACGGCGGCGGCGCCGTCCCCGGCCTCGGCCACCACCTCGATGCCCGGATCGGCGCCCAGGATCAGCGTCAGCCCGGCCCGCACCAAGGCGTCGTCGTCGGCGACCAGCACCCGGATCGGAGCGCTCCCTTCGGTCCCCACGGTCTTCCCCCGCCCCTCCGGCCTCTCCGGCCCGTCACTCGCGTCGGTCGCTTCGGTCATGTCGGCCACGGCAGCCAGGCTTCCAGAGCGAAGTCGACCGTGCCGTCGTCCGCCCCACGGCGGGCGCCGCAGTCGATCCGCCCGCCGGCCAGCGAGACCCGCTCGGACAGGCCGACCAGACCGGAACGCGAGCCGGGAAGCGCGGCAGCGGCGGCCGGGGCGGGCCCCGCGCCGGTCAGCGCGTTCCGCACCCGGACGCGCAGTTCGCCCTCGGGGGAACGCGCCAGCCACACCCGCACCCGGCGCCCCGGCGCGTGCTTGCGCGCGTTGGTCAGTCCCTCCTGCACCACCCGGTAGGCGGTGCGGCTGGCCGCGGGCGGCAGCGAGGCCACATCCGACAGCCGGCTGTCGAGCTCCACCGTCATGCCGGCCGCACGGCACTCCCCCACCAACTCGTCGATGTCGTCCACCCCCCGTTGGGGCCGCACCGCGACCCCACCATCCGCGCTCGCGCGCAGCAGGCCGAGAATCTCCCGCAGATCCTCCAGCGCCTGGTGCGCCGTGGACCTGATGGTGCCGGCCACCGTGGCGACCTCGCCGGGACCCATGTCGGGGCGCACCTCCAACGCGCCCGCGTGCAGACTCACCAACGTGATCCGGTGCGCCAGCACATCGTGCATCTCCCGGGCGATATGCGCCCGCTCCCGGCCGCGGATCAGCTCCGCCGCCGCCGTCGCCTCGTCCTCGGCGCGCTCGGCGCGCACCCGCAGCGCGTCCAGCTTCCGCCGCCGGGCCCGGACGGAGATGCCCCAACCGACGACCGGCAGCAACAGCACGAGCGTCATCGCGATGCCCATCAGCGACAGCCCGGCCGCGTCGGCGCCGCGCTCCTCCAGCGCCGGGTCCGGACGCAGGATGGAATACGGGATCGAGGCCACGCAGCCCGCCGCGACCAGCGCCCAGGTGACCCGGGCCCGGCGGTGCACGGCGACCGTGAACACGGAGATCAGCGAGGCGCCGGCCACGAACTCGGTGTAGGCGCCGATCGGCAGGAGCAGCAGGGCGACGCCGACGGGCCAGCGACGGCGCCACCAGATCGCCACACAGCCGACCGCCGTGAGCAGCATCGACGAGATGAGGTAGGCGCCGGTGGCGCCCCGCACGTCCATCGCGCCGGCCACGAAGAGCGCCGCCACCAGCACCGAGATCGTCACGCAGCTCACGTCCACCACGCGGTCGCGCAGGCGGGCGCGGGACGATCGCGTCATGGGCGAACCAGGGGGCGCCAGTACTGCTTGGCCGCGTCGTCCCTGACCACGAAGCCGAGCTTCTGCACCTCGTCGCGCAGTTCGGCGATGTCGTCCCCGGCCTTCTTCTTCAGCGCCGCCTCGCGCGCCTTGAGCAGGGCGTTGACCGCGCCCGGCAGGTCGGGGGTGTCCGGCACCCAGCGGCGGTACAGCTCCTCGTACGGGTCCTGCTCGACCCACGGATACCCGTGCGCGGTGAACGCCCGCGCCATGTCGGCGGCGCCGGCCTCGCTCGTCTCGCGCAGCAGTTGGCGCGAGTCGCGGTCCAGGATCACCAGCTTCTTGCCCTCGACGAATACGGCGTCCACGTCCGGCCGGTCGATGGTGCGTTTCCGGTCGTTCTGCTCGACGCGTATCCAGGAGTCGGTGAGCGTGACCTTCAGGCACGTGAGTATCGCCAGATAGGCCAGGAGCAGCGCGAGCAGCAGCCCGGCCGCGCCGAGCCCGGCGGCGGCCCACGGCCCCTCGAAGGAGTCGATCACCTTCAGCGGCCTGCGCATCGGTGTCCAGCGCAGGTCGAGGAGCCAGCCGGCCAGCCTGGGCAGGAAGAGGCCGAGCAGGGCGCCGGCCAGGGGCCCGCCGACGAGGAGCACCAGCCGGTCGGTGAGCGAGAGCCCCAGCTCGGTGCTCTTCTGGAGCTCGGGGTCGCGCCCCGGCTCGGTGGGGTGGGGTGTAGGCGTCATCGCAGACGACGGTATGCGGTGTGGCGTCCCGAACACAGTCGCCGAAGGTCCCGGACCCGGCCGGCGTGACCATCAACTTTCGTTGGATACCGAGCACTCTTGACATGACCTCGCCATCGCTCGATAGTGACGGAGCCTGGGAGGTGCTGTTCGGTTCTGCTCGAATAATTTCGTATGCCAGGAGGCACGCCCATGGACGGACACACCACCCGCCGCACCCTGCTCACCGGCGCGGCCGCGTTGGCCGCCGGCGCCACGGCGTCGCTCGCCGGGGCCAGGGCCGCGCGGGCCGCGGCCTGGGAGACCGTGCTGGACGGCTCGTTCGCCAGCTACTCCACACTGGAGGCGAACTGGAACTACCTGTACCCGTGGGGCTCCGACCACAACGGCACCGCCCGGATGTACGGCAGTTCCAGCGACCACAACCACATCTACCTCGAGGGCAGCACGTTGACGCTGCTGGCCACCCGGATCAACTGGGACGAGGGCAACAGCAGCGCCGACCCGCACCTGCCCATCCGCTACCACTCGGGCGCGGTGCACGGAAAGCACCAGGTGCTGGTGAACGACACCTTCCCCAACTACGAGGTGAGGGGGGAGTTCCAGGCGCCCAGTTCGGCCGGGACCTGGCCGGCGTTCTGGCTGACCGGGGTCAACAGCTGGCCCCCGGAGAGCGATATCGTCGAGTTCAAGGGCGACTCCCGGAACTGGTTCAACACGTACAAGAACGCCAGCGGCAACTGGTCCAACACCATCGTCCCGGTGTCCTCCCCCGGAAGCTGGCACGAGTACCGGGCGTGGATCACGAAGGTCAACGCGACGGACGTGGACATCCACTACTACCTGGACGACGTCTGGAAGGGCGCGCACCGCGGCGCGGGGTTCGTCGGCCAGCCGCTGTGGATCATCTACAACCTCCAGATGGAGGGCTCCTCGGGCAGTTCGGGCCCCACGAGCAACACCTACTTCCGGGCCCGGAACGTCTACGTGGGCCGCAGTCGCGCCTGACCGCGCCCTGGCCATGTCGTCATGGACATGATGTGCACGCCGGTGGGACACTCGCGACGGCGCGGGGCTGACCACGACAACGTCACGTTGTCCACGGAGAAGGAGCGACATGTCACGCAAGCTTCTCGGCGTCGCCTCGGCCGCCCTGCTGGCCGGGGCGACGCTGGTGGCCGCACCGTCCGCACAGGCGCAGGACCAGCCCGGGTTGCCGATCCTCCTCGGCGACCTCGACCTGAGCACCTACGTCACGGTGGGCACGCCCGTCGGCCCGGCCGACGACCGCTACGTCCGGATGCTGCCGCTGCAGGGCATCGCCGACCAGACCTGGGAGTTCCGCGACAGCAGCGGTGGCGGCACGGCGGTCGTCAACACCGACACCGGCGGCTGCCTCCAGATCGACCTGACCAGGGCGGAACAGTACGTCACCGTGGGCGCCTGCCTGCGGGCCTCCGGGGAGAGCTGGGAGGTCAAGTTCGGCGAGCTCGGCGTCTCGTTCGTGCACCAGGACACCGGGGTGTGCCTGACCCGGCCCGACGGCACGGGCGCGGACCCGCGCCTCACCGTCGCGCGATGCGACGGCGGCGACAACCAGACGTTCTCCATCGTCTGGTGAGCGGCTGACGCCGTACCACGCGGGCCCCACCGGCCCGCGTGGTGCCGTCCTCAGCCGGCGGGCCGGGCGTCCGCCGACCAGGCGGGCGGGGGCCAGAGGTGGACGGCCGCGGTGCCCAGCCCCGTGGGGACGCCGAGCGGCCGCTCCGCGGCGCGGTTGCGCAGCAGCGTCGGCTCGTCGTACCGCAGGCAGTCGAGGTGCCAGTGCCGCGCGCCGACGGTGAAGTTCCGCAGGTCTTGCACGTACGCCTCCAGTGCCTCGCGCTCCGCGGCGGCAAGTCCGAGGTCCCCGCAGAGCACCGGCAGTTCATGTGCGGCGACGTGCTCGAACTGCCGCATCCGCGACGTGAGCAGGTCGTTGACGATGGACACGGCGGTCGGATAGTCGCAGGAGAAGAAGTTCCGCACCACCACGAGGGCGTTGTGGAACTCGCCCTCGAACTCCACCTCCTTCTGGTACGAGAAGAGGTCGTTGAGCAGGCACAGGTAGTCGCCGGCCGAGCCCTGCAGCGACCGCAGGGACCCGCTGGCCAGCACCCGCTTCGGCAGCCGCGGCTTCCTGGCCAGTCCGATCAGGGTGCTGACCATGTCGAAGCCGAAGGTGCGCCGGCGCATCTCGACGTAGTCCACGGGGTCGGGAATGCGGTGCTGCGCCTGGTTGTCCAGCTCCCACAGCCAGGCGTCGAGCATCCGCTCGACCGCGCCGCGGAACGCCCGGCGCTCCACGACCGGCATCGGCTCCGCGGTGCGCGCCCAGAGGTCGGCCAGGCCCCGTTCCATCGCGGTGGCCGGGACGACGCCCGCGGCGGCCGGCTCGTCCCCTGGCGCCACCGGCATCAGCGCCCGCAGCCGCTCGGTGCTCGCCCGGGCCGCGGTCAGATCGCGGGCGCGGCCGAACACCGCGGGGTAGTAGTCGTCCGCGTGGGTGCCCCAGCTGAGCCAGTCCGACGTGAGGTTCAGTTCGTCCGGGGTGGCGTCCGGCTGGATACCGGCGGCGCACAGGGGCAGGTCGATGTCGATATGCCGCTCCGCGGTCCACACCCGGGACCCGGGAACGCCCGGCTCCGCCTCGTGCAGGCCGATCCGCGCGCCCCACTGGACGGTGTGCCGCCGGGCCGCGTCGAGATGCGGGCTGAGCCGGAGTGGGAAGGGCATGTACGTGTCGGGCACCAGGGCGGGCCCGACCCGCTGGTACGGCTCGAAGGTGTAGCGGCTGGCACGGGCCCACAGGTGGGCCGCGGAGACGCCGATGCCGGAGACGCTGGGCAGGAACGGCAGCACGGCGGACAGGGCGGTGGGCACGGCGGTGGCGGAGGCGGCGGCCGCGGCGCCACCGCGGTTCATGTACCGGCTGGAGCGCATGTGCCATTCGTGGCCACCGGACTGCCAGTCCTGCAGTCCCTTGACGTACGCCAGCACGCCGGCGACCGCCACCGGGTCGAGTCCGGTCTCTGGCGCAGAGCGGGGGCACCTCGGTGAGCGCGGTGTGCTCGAACTGCTGGAGGCGGGAGGTGAGCAGCTCGTTCACCGCGTCCGCGGCCTGCTGGGTGGTGCAGTCGAAGAAGGTCTCCAACACCAGCACGCCGTTGCTCAGCTCGCCCTCGTCGCCCACCTCGCGCTCGTAGGAGAACAGATCGTTGCGCAGATGCACCCCGTCGGCGAACGCGTCGCGCAGCACGTGCATCGGGCGGGACTCGGCGATCACGGCCGGGACCTCGGCGCCCGCCGCGTGCTCGACCAGGCACGCCGACCAGGGCGCGCCGCCGACCTTGCGCCGCATCTCGATGTACTCGACGGGGTTGGGCACCCGGCCCGCGCCTATGTTGGACAGCTCCCAGAGCGACTCGTTGAGCAGATTGGCGGTGCACTCGGCGAACCTGGTCCGCCACTCCATGGACATCGCGGGCACGGTGCGGGCCCAGAGGTCGGCGAGGCCCGCCTCGACGGGATTCTCCGGTGTGGGCGTGCCGTGGGCCAGATCCGCCGGCATGAACGCGGGCAGCCGGTCCAGGTGGTGCTTCCCCCGCTCGCGGTCGTGGGTGCGCTTGTACCGCTCCAGGAAGTGGTCGTCGAAGAAGAAGACCCACACGTACCAGTCCGTCACCAGGGACAGTTCGGGGCCGTCGCAGTCGGGATGGGTGTAGGAACAGAGCAGGGCGTAGTCGTGGGACTCCAGGTCGCTCTGCTCCCAGACGTCCGAGCCCTCCAGCATCCGCATGGCGCGGGCCCAGTCCAGCGAGTGCGCGCGGGCCTCGTCGAGATGGGGGTTGAGCCGCGCCGGATACGGAACGTAGAAGTCTGGCAGTTCAAATGGTTGTGTCACCTTGCCAGAATCGACAACCGCCGAGAGCCACAAACACCCCTCCACGAACGAGTGAAAACGGGTGAAAGCGTTGGGCGCTCACGGGAGCGCACGACGGCGCACGAGGCATGAAAACCGGACCGCGCGCCGGCAAAGGCGGGGAAGCGACGGCCGGCGCGCGGTTCGGTGCGGTGGCGGGACCTCTACCCTGCACAGTAGAGGTGCTCCGCCACCCGACGCCGAGTCTGCCCGATCACGCGGCTCCTGCCAGCGCCGCCCGCCGGGTTTCGGTCGCCATGCGTGCCAGTCCTGCTACCGAACGTCGCGGCGTTCCGGGTCGTGGTGGCCGCCGCCACCTGCCCGCTTGCCGGGCCGGCCGGGCCGCTGACCGCCGCGCGGAGCGGCGCGCGAACTCCGGTGAACTCGGCCGGATTTCACGCCTGACCCGCGAGGTCCTGTGTTTCTCCAGGTGAGGGCGGCGTCAACGGGTGGCTGACGGGCGGCCGCTCAGCGGCCCAGCAGCGCGGCCATCTCGGCGATCCGGTCGGGCCCGACCCGACAGCAGCCGCCGATCAGCCGCGCGCCCACGCGCCGCCACTCCAGCGCCAGCGCCGGGGCGAACGTCGCGGGCCCGCACCAACGCCGTCCGATCGAGTCCCACGCCTCGCCGTCGTTGGGGTACGCCACCACGGGCTTGCCGGTGACGGCCGCGGCGCAGGCCACCGCCGCCGTCACCTCCTCGGGCGCGCAGCAGTTGACGCCGACCGCGACCACCTGGTCGTTCCCGGCGGCCAGCGCGAACGCCTCGGCGAGCGGCTGCCCGGCGCGGGTGGCCGCCCCCGCGATCGTGTACGACAGCCACACCGGCACCCCGCAGCCGGCGACGGCCCGCAGCAACGCCTCGGCCTCGGTGACGTCGGGCACCGTCTCCAGCGCCAGCACGTCGGGCCCGGCCTCGGCGAGCGCCGCCACCCGCGGACGGTGGAAGCGGACGAGCTCCGCCACGCTCAGCCCGTACCGGCCCCGGTACTCGCCGCCGTCCGCCCGCACCGCGCCGTATGGGCCGACCGAACCGGCCACCCAGACCTCCTCGTCGTGGTCCGCCGCGGCGGCCCTGGCCAGGTCCACGCTGGTCCGGAACAGCCCGGCCGCCTCGGCGCGGCCGATACCGCGCCGCGCGAAGCCCTCGAACGACGCCTGGTAGCTGCCGGTGAGCAGCACCCGCGCCCCCGCCCGCAGATACGCGGCGTGCGCCGCGCGGAGCTGTGCCGGATCGTCGACCAGCAACCGGGCCGACCACAGCGCGTCCGACAGCTCGCAGCCCTGGGCCTGGAGCTGGTTGGACAGGCCGCCGTCCAGCACCAGGGTGCGCTCGCCGAACGGCAGCGGGCGGGGGCGCGGGGCGGTCACAGCTGTGACTGCACCCGGTCCGCGATGAGCTCCAGATGATCCAGGTCGTGCACGTCGAGGATCTGCAGATAGAAGCGGGACGCGCCGGCCTCCGCGTATCGGCCGATCCGCTCCACCACCTCGTCGGGCGTGCCGGCCAGGCCGTTGCGCCGCAGTTCGTCCGGCTCGCGGCCGATGGCGGCGGCGCGCCGGGCGAACTCGGCCTCGTCCCGGCCCACACAGGTCACCAGGGCGCTGGAGTAGACGAGGTCGTCGGGCTTGCGCCCGGCCTCCTCGGCCGCCCGGCGGACCCGGTCGAACTGCGCCGCGTTGTCCTCCACGGTGCCGAACGGCATGTTGAACTCGTCCGCGTACCGCGCGGCCAGCCGGGGCGTCTCGACCTTCCCCAGGCCGCCGAGCAGCACCGGCACGCGCTGCTGCGCCGGCTTGGGCAGCCCCGGCGAGTCGGCGAGCTGGTAGAAGCGCCCCTCGTAGGAGAACGTCTCGCCCTCGGGCGTCGCCCACAGCCCCGTGACGATGTCGAGCTGCTCCCGCAGCCGCGGGAACTTCTCCTTCGGGAACGGGATGCCGTACGCGGTGTGCTCCGCCTCGAACCATCCCGCTCCCAGGCCCAGTTCCACCCGCCCGCCGGACATCACGTCGACCTGGGCGACCTGGATGGCGAGCACCCCTGGCCACCGGAAGGTGCCCGCGGTCATCAGGGTGCCGAGGCGGATCCGGCTGGTCTCGCGGGCCAGGCCGGCCAGCGTGATCCAGGCGTCGGTGGGTCCGGGCAGGCCGTCCGTGTCCCCCATCTTCAGATAGTGGTCGGACCGGAAGAAGGCGTCGAAGCCGAGCTCCTCGGTGGCCCGGGCGACGGAGAGCAGGGCGTCGTAGCTGGCGCCCTGCTGCGGTTCGGTGAAGATGCGCAGTTCCATGGGCCCCATTCTGCGCCGGGCGCCCCGCGCGGCCGGCCCCGGACCGCCCCCACCGCCCGCGTGGCGCGGGTGGGCGGCCGGACAGGACCTAGGTGGTCGAGTACCGCTCCTCGACGCGGACCCGCAGGTGGCTGTTCTCCCGGCTGTTGAGGTCCTCCAGGATGGCCTCCGCCTGCATCTCCTCGGCGCGGGCCCGCTCCTCGCGGCCGAGGCCGCGCAGCGCCGCCGCGAGCCAGGTGCGGTGCTGGGCCATCACGAACGGGTCGAAGGGCTGCTCGGCGGCGTGGCTCAGGCCGCGGTCCGCCCAGCGCGCGGCCTGTTCGAACTCGCCGATCTCCAGGTGGTACTCCGCCAGCACACCGGCCGCGATGGTCTTCTCGTACGGCAGCTCGGTGGACTCGTAGTTGGCTCGGAGCAGCCGGTGCGCCTCGGCGTGGTTGCCGAGGAAGAGATGGCAGCGGCCCAGGTTGTTGATGATCTGGATGGCGAGGTCGACCAGGCCCGCCTCCAGCGTCTCGGCCAGCGCCCGCTCCCCGACCGCCACGGCCTCCGTGAGCCGGCCGGCCGAACCCAGGCAGGGCACCATGTTCATGGTCACGGCCAGCGCCTCCTCCCGCTCGCCCAGCGAGCGGAACAGGGCGTGGCTGCGGCGCAGCATGGCCGCGCCCGCCAGGCCCTGGCCGCGCTGCCCGGCCGCCTTGCCCAGCTGCCCCCAGGCCACGGCCTGGGCGAACGGATCGTCGCGGCGCCGGCCGACCTCCAGCGCGATGTCGCACAGCCGGGTCTGGGCGCGCCAGCTCAGCCGCATGCCGAAATAGGTCTCCAGGGCGCGGACGCTCTCCAGGGCGAACGCGGACAGCGGGCGGCCGCCGAGTTCGGCGCCCTCGTCATGCTCCGGACCCGCGAGTTGGTGGGCGAGCGACAGCACGTCGTCCAGCGCCTCGTCCGCCCACGGCAGCGACTCGCCCACCGAGGTGAACAGCCGCCCCCGCGGGTACCGGTCGGCGCCCTCCCGGTACCGCCTGCGGTACCGCTCGGACAGCGCCAGCGGGGCGTTCAGCCGGTACTGCGAGCCGAGGTACCAGTGGGCCAGCTCGGTGAGCCGGGCCGCGATCCGCTCGGCCGGCAGCCGGGCCGCCTGCCAGGCGGCGGCCGCACGGACCAGATCGTGCAGCGTGTACACACCGGGCCGCGGGCTACAGGTGATCCGGGCGTCGGTCAGCCGCTCCAGGGCCAGGCCCGCGTCCCGCGCGGAGCAGCCGACCAGCGCGGCCACGGAGCCCGCGCCGTAGGTGCGCACGGCGGCGGCGCCGAGCAGCGGAAACGTCTCGGCGGCCAGCCGGTCGGCGGGCTCGGAGCCGGCGGCCAGCTGGTCGATGCTGACCAGCAGACCGGCGCGGAGGTCGAGGTCGTCCACGGTGAGCTGGTCCATCCGGTCGCGCTCGTCCCGCAGCAGCGCGATCCAGTCGGCGAGCCGCCAGTCGGGCCGGGCGGCCATCCGGGTGGCGAGGATCCGCAACGCGAGCGGCAGGTGGCCGCAGAGCGCGACCAGTTCCGCCCAGTCCGCAGCCTCCTCCGGCGCCCCCTCGCCGACGATGGCCCGCACGAAGGCCACCGCCTCGACGCTGGAGAGCGTGCTGAGGTGCAGGTGGTGCCCCCGGCGCAGGCCGGTGAGGGCGGCCCGGCTGGTCACCAGCGCGGCGGAGCCGGGCTCGGTGGGCAGCAGCGGCGCGACCTGGGTGACGTCCAGGGCGTTGTCCAATAACACCAGGACCCGGCGCCCGTGGAGCTGCTCCCGGTAGAACGCGGCGGCGGCCCCGGCCTCCTGTGGGATCTCCTTGCCCGGGGTGCCCAGCGAGGCCAGCAGCTGCCGGCCGGCCTCGGCCACCTCCAGCGGCGGGTTGCGCGGATCGGCACCGCGCAGGTCGACGTAGAGCAGACCGTCGGGGAAGCGGTCGGCGACCTCGGTGGCGGCCCGCACCGCGAGGGTGGACTTCCCGACGCCGCCGGGTCCGTCGATCAGGCACACCGCGGGGGCGGCCAGGGCACCCGTCAGCCAGCCGCGGATCCGGGCGAGTTCCACGCCGCGCGCGACGAACGTCGACACGGCCACCGGAAACGCGGCACCCGGCACCGGTCCCTGCGGGCCGTCCCCACCCACCGGATGCGGCCGGCCCGCAGGACCCGCCGTGCCACCCGATGCGCCGTCAGTGCCACCTTCCGGCCCACCGTCCGCCGGCCCGCTCCGCAGAGCCGCCGCGACAGCTGACGCGCCGTCATCCGACCCGTGGCCGCAGCCGCCATCCTGGTCCGCCCGCGCCGCGCCGGCCCTGCCCGAGGCGATCGCATCGGCGAGCTGGGTGGCGAGGCGGGGGCGGTCGGGGTGGGCGCGGGCGGCGGCGGTCAACTCCGCCACCAGCCCGGTGGGGTCGTCCAGCGCCAGTCCCAGCAGGAGCGCGAAGCGCTCCTCCAGGGCGGTGACGCACAACTCCCGCAGCCGCGGCCCTTCGGCCACGCGCAGCGGGCAGTCGCGCAGGTCGGCGAGGGGCGCGCCGCGCCACAGGGCGAGCGCCCCGTCGAGCAAAGCGACCGCCTCCGCCGGCGCCGCGCCGGCCCGCTTCCGGGCGCGGTACAGCGCGTCCTCGAACCGGCCCACGTCGGTCTGTTCGGGGCTCAGCTCAAGCTGGTACCCGCCGGGCACGGTGCGGATCGCCCCGCCGGGCAGCGCGCGACGCAGCCGCGCGACCGTGCCGCGCACCGCGACCCGGGTGTCGGCGGGGCGGTCGGCCCCCCACAGCTGCTCGGCCAGCAGGTCCGCCGCGACCGGCTGGCCGGCGCGCAGCGCCAACGCGGCCAGCGTCGCCCGCGGCAGGGGCGCGGTCACGGGCAGTGGCGCCCCGCCGTCGGCGAGTATCTCCAACGGGCCGAGGAGCCGGATGTCCAAGGGAACCCCTAACGACACGACGCGGGTGGCTGCTGTTTCGAGGGTCGCCGACGTGATCACAGGGGACCGCACGTCGCGATCACCACTCTACTTCCCGAAGCTCCACCGAGACTTGGATGGATCTTCACAGACTCCGGCGCGGCGCGGGCCCCGCCGGTTCACCCCCCGCTCGGCCGGTGCAGGATGGCAACGCACTCCAGATGGTGGGTCATCGGGAAGAGGTCGAACGCACGGAGGAAGCGCGGTTCGTAACCCCCCGCCCGGAAGTACGTGAGGTCCCGGGCCAACGCCGCCGGATCGCACGCCACGTACGCGATGCGGCGGGCGCCGAGGCCGGTCAGCCGCCGCACCACCCGTTCGCCGGCCCCGGACCTGGGCGGGTCGAGGACCACCACGTCCGCCTCGGTGATGCCGGTGCGCGGCAGCACTCGTTCGACCGTGCCGTGCTCGACCCGGACCCGGGGGAAATCCGCCAGGTTGTGCTGGGCGTCGCGCACCGCGCGCGCCGACGCCTCGATGCCCAGCACTCCGCCCTGTTCGCCGACCCGCTCGGCGAGCGCACCGGCGAACAGGCCGGCACCGCAGTACAGGTCGAGCGCGCTGTCGCCGCGACGCGGGGTGAGGCCGCGCATCACCGCGTCCACCAGCAGATCGGCAGCGCGCGGGTGCACCTGCCAGAAGCCGCCGGCGCTCACCCGCCAGGTGCGGTCGTCGGCGCGCTCCCTGACATAGGGCCGGCCGTGCACCCGGTGCACCGGCGTCTCGCCGCCGCGGCCCCTGGTCTCCTCGGCGCGCAGCACCGAGACGGGGCGGTCGAGCTCCACCAGCGGCAGCCGGCTGCCAGGGCCCGGGGTGAGCACCACCATGCGGTCGTGGGAGCCGGTGGCGGCAACCGCCTCCAGGCCGACCATGCCCGGCCAGGACCGGCTTTCGATGCCCAGTTCGGTGACGCCCTCGGCCGCGATCAGGCAGCGGTCGATCGGCTCCACCTCGTGCGAACGGTGCCGGCGCAGCCCGGCCCTTCCGGTCTTGTCCACCGCGTACTGCACGCGGGTGCGCCAGGCCGGCACCTCGCCCGGCGCGACCTTGTCCCCGGGCGCCGGCTCGACCGTGCCGTCCCAGCCGGCCTGTTCGGGGGTGAGGCCGGCGAGCGTGCGCAGCTGTTCGGTCAGCACCTCGCCCTTCAGCCGGCGCTGCGCGCCCGGCTTGACGTGTTGCCAGTCGCAGCCGCCGCAGCGTCCGGGACCGGAGAACGGGCACGGCGCCGGGACCCGGTCGCGGGAGGGCGTGAGCACGGTGACGGCGTCGGCGCGCAGGTAGCGGGAGTCCTCCCGGCCCTCGGTGACCCGGGCGACGACCCGTTCGCCGGGCAGCGCGTGCCGGACGAACACCACCCGGCCCTCTTCGGTCCTGGCCACGCAGTGCCCGCCGTGCGCCACCGGGCCAACCTCGACCTCGTGTTCCTGGCCGACCAGCGAGGGGGACGTGGGGGCGGGGCTCTCGGTGGCCATCAGAACGTGCTCCAGGGGACGCGGGGATCGGCGGTGGGGACGACGCGCCGGGGACGGGCGACGAGCGGTCCGCGCCGGGGCGGCGGTCCAGTCTACGGCCGGTGCCCGTGGTTACCGCGGCCGCGCCGGGTCGCCCCCGGGGCCCACAGCTCGGGCCGGCGCCGGGCCCGCTCCCGCGCGGCGAGCGCGGACTCCAGCTGCCACGGCACGGAGGTCACCGTCACCCCCGGGGTGAACCGCAGCCGGGTCTTCAGCCGCAGCGCGCTCTGGTTGTGCAGCAGCTCCGCGTACCAGCGGCCGACCACGTACTCCGGGATGATCACGCTCACCATGTCGTGCGGGTGCGCCCTGCGGAGCTCCTTCACGAAGTGCAGGAACGGCTGGGTGATCTCCCGGTAGGGGGAGTCGAGGATCTTCAACGGCACGTCGATGTGCTGCCGGCGCCATTCGGCCTTCACCCGCCGCGCCTGCTCCGGCTCGATGGCGATGGTGACCGCCAGCAGGCTGTCGGCGCGCAGCAGCTTGGCGTAGGACAGGGCCCGCAGCGTGGGCTTGTGGATCTGCGACACCAGCACCACGGCGTGCACCTGGGACGGCCGCACGTCGAGGTCCTTGCGCGGCACGTCCACGGCCAGCTCCTGCGCCACCCGGTCGTAGTAGCGGCGGATCGCGCTCATCACCGCGTAGAAGCCGGCCATGCCGACCAGCGAGACCCAGGCACCGTGGGTGAACTTCGTGACCAGCACGATCGCCAGCACCAGCAGGCACAGCGCCGCGCCGAAGCCGTTGAGCGCCCGGGCGCGGCGCATTCGGCCACGGGCGGCACGGGCGGCGGGGTCGCTCTCGTCGGCCAGCAGCCGGTTCCAGTGCCGGACCATGCCGGTCTGGCTGAAGGCGAACGACACGAAGACGCCGACGATATAGAGCTGGATCAGCGCGTTGACGTCGGCGTCGAAGACGACGACCAGCAGCCCGGCGAGGGCGGTGAGCAGCGCGATGCCGTTGCTGAACGCGAGCCGGTCGCCCCGGGTGTGCAGCTGGCGGGGCAGGAAGCGGTCCTGGGCGAGGATCGAGCCGAGCACCGGGAAGCCGTTGTAGGCGGTGTTGGCGGCCAGGAAGAGGATCAGCGCGGTGGCGCCGGCGAGGAGGGCGAACGCGACCGAGCCTTCGCCGAAGACGGCCGCGGCCACCTGGGCGATCACCGGGTCCTGGTGGTATCCGGAGCCGACGGGCTCGCCGTCCCGCAGCAGGTCCCTGCCCGGGTGCTGGGCGACCCGCACGTCGGCGTGCAGCGCCAGCGCCATCACGCCGAGGAACATGCTGACGGCGAGCGCGCCCATGATCGCCAGCGTGGCGGCGGCGTTCCGGCTCTTGGGCTCGCGGAAGGCCGGCACGCCGTTGCTGATCGCCTCGACGCCGGTCAGCGCGGCGCATCCCGAGGAGAAGGCGCGCAGCAGCAGGAAGCCCATGGCGAGGGCGGAGAGGTGGGTCTGCTCGGGCACGATGTCGAGGTCCGCGGTGGGGGCGCGCAGCGTGTCATCGAGCGCCAGCGCGCGGAAGCCGCCCCAGGCGACCATGACGAGCACCCCCACGACGAACGCGTACGTGGGGACGGCGAAGATCCGGCCGGACTCCCGCACCCCGCGGAGGTTCATCAGCATCAGCAGGGCGATGACGACCAGCGCGCACGGCACCTCGTTGCGCTCCACCAGGCCCATGGCCGAGCCCAGGTTGTCCACCCCGGCGGCCACCGAGACCGCGACGGTCAGCACGTAGTCCACGAGCAGTGCGCTGCCGACGGTCACCCCGGCGCGGCGGCCGAAGTTCCGCGACACCACCGCGTACGCCCCGCCGCCACCCGGGTAGGCGTGCACGGTCTGCCGGTAGGAGGCCACCACGGTGATCATCAGGACCACCACGGCCAGCGTGATCCAGATGCTGGCGTGGTAGGCGCTCAGCCCGGCGATGGAGAGGATCAGCAGCACCTCGCCCGGCGCATAGGCCACCGAGGAGAGCGGGTCGGAGGCGAACACCGGCAGCGCGATCCGCTTCCGCAGCAGCGTGTGCCGCAGGGCGTCGCTCCGCAGGGCGCGTCCCAGCAGCAGCCGCTTGTAGAGCGAGATGCCCTCGTCGTCTCCCACGGGCACAAGATCACCGTACCCGGAGCGGTCCACTGGCGCCCCTGGGCCGGACAGCCGGCGGCCGGCCCGGTAGCGTGGTGCGCGGTGCGGGACCCCCGGCGGGACGAGCCGGCGGACGAACCGTCGGGTGAGAGCCACGGAGACGTATGCACATCGTGATCATGGGGTGCGGCCGGGTCGGCGCGGCCCTCGCTCAGACCTTGGAGGAGCGCGGGCACACGGTCGCCGTCATCGACCAGGACCCCACCGCGTTCCGCAGGCTCGGCTCCCGGTTCGGCGGCAGGCGGGTGACCGGCCTCGGCTTCGACCGGGACACGCTGACCGAGGCGGGGCTGCCGGAGGCCGGCGCGTTCGCCGCGGTGAGCAGCGGCGACAACTCGAACATCATCGCGGCCCGGGTGGCCCGCGAGGTGTTCGGCGTGCAGAACGTCACCGCCCGGATCTACGACCCGCGCCGGGCCGAGGTGTACGAGCGGTTCGGCATCCCCACGGTGGCCACCGTGCGGTGGACCGCCGACCAGATGCTGCGCCGGCTGCTGCCGGCCGGCGCCGAACCGCTGTGGCGCGACCCGAGCGGCGGCGTGCAGCTCTCCGAGGTGCACGTCAAGGCGAGCTGGGTGGGGCACCGGGTGGCCCAGTTCCAGCAGCGCACCGGGGTCCGGGTGGCGTTCCTGACCCGACTGGGCGAGGCGATGCTGCCGACCGCGGACACGGTGCTGCAGGAGGGTGACCTGGTGCACGTGATGATGTACTCCGACCAGGTGGCCGACGTCGAGGCCGCCTGTCTGCTGGGTCCCGAGGAGGAGCCGTGAGCGCGCTCCGGGCCCCCGCCGGGACGAGCCGGAAGGACGCGGCATGCGGGTGGTGATCGCCGGGGCCGGGGCGGTGGGGCGGTCGATCGCCGCCGAACTGCTGGAGGACGGCCACGAAGTGCTGCTGATCGACAAGTCGCCGCACGCGGTGTCGGTGGTGCGGGTGCCCGAGGCGGAGTGGCTGCTGGCCGACGCCTGCGAGATCGCCACGCTGGACGAGGCGGCGCTGGAGCGCTGCCAGGTGGTCATCGCCGCCAGCGGCGACGACAAGGTCAACCTGGTGGTCTCGCTGCTGGCCAAGACGGAGTACGGCGTGCCGCGGGTGGTGGCCCGGGTGAACAACCCGAAGAACGAGTGGCTGTTCAACGACGCCTGGGGCGTGGACGTGGCGGTCTCCACACCGCGCCTGATGTCGGCGCTGGTGGAGGAGGCGGTCAGCGTCGGCGACCTGGTGCGGCTGATGCGCTTCAGCCAGGGCGAGGCGACCCTGGTGGAGCTGACCCTGCCGGAGGGCGCACCGCTGGTGGGCACCCGGGTCGGCGAGGTGGCCTGGCCCCAGGACACCGCGCTGGTGACCATCATCCGCGGCGCGCGGGTGATGGTGCCCGACCCGGACGACGCCCTGGCGGCCGGGGACGAGCTGCTGTTCGTCGCCGCCCCGGCGCAGGAGGAGGAGCTGGAGGCGCTGCTCAGCCCGCGAAACGGCTGAGCAGCGACCGGGCTAGCCGCCCGCTCGCTTCTCCGCCTCCCGTTCGGCGGCGGCGTGTTCGTCGGCGAGGCGGCGCTCCTCGGCCTCCTTCTCCGCCCGCTCGGCGGCCTCGTACTCCGCCTCCATCTCGGCGATGACGTCGATCGGCGGCGGAGCCTTCACCAGGATGATCCAGGTGAGGTAGACCGCGAGCAGAAACGGCGGGATGCCGAGCGCCACCCGCAGCCAGCCGAGCTGGGTGGCGTCGCCCCAGAAGTAGATGGGGAAGGTGATGGCCGATTTGCTCAGCAGGATCGCGCCCCACACGTAGCTGGCCTTGGTGTAGGCCCGCTTGCGCCCGGGATTGCGGTTGCGCCAGGAGAGGTTCTCCCGGAAGACCGGGCCGAGCAGCAGGCCGAGCAACGGGAAGCCGGCCAGCGAGGAGACCACGTAGCCCACGCCCAGGCCGAGGGTGTACAGCATGCCCGGCAGGTAGAAGTTCTTGGCGTCGCCCGACATCATCGCGAAGACCGCGCCGAACGCAACGCCGAAGACGCCGCTGAAGGCGTGCTTGACCGTGCCGCGCTGGACCAGTCGGGCCACCGCCAGCACGGCGGAGAGGGTGAGCGCGGCGATGGCCGAGATGTTGATGCTGCGGTTGATCGTGTAGCTGAGGACGAAGACGAGGCCGGGCACGGTCGTCTCCACCATGCCGCGCACCCCGCCGAACGCCTCGAAGAACGCCGCCCGCGTCGCCTCCTCGTCGGCGGCCTGCGGGGCCACCTGGGGGGCGGTCTGCCTGTCGGGTGCGGTCACGGAGTCTCCTGTCCACGGGGTCGCAGCTCGTATCGGGGGTTGAACAGCACCGGGCGGCCGCGGGTGATCGAGATCCGCCCCGAGGCGACGAGCACGCGGCCCGGCTCCACGCCGGCGATCGCCCGCTGTCCGAGCCAGATCACCTCCAGCGAGGCGCTGCCGTCGTCCAGCTCGGCCCGGAGGGCGGGCATGCCCGCGACGGTGCGCTCCCGCACGTCGCGCAGCGTGCCGCTCACCCGCACCACCGCGCGGCCCTGCGGTCCCTCGGGCCCCGTCGTGCAGTCCCGGATCCGGACGCAGAGCGGCGGCTCGGGGGCGCGCAGGGGCTCGACCAGGACCGATCCCTGGTCTCCGCCCTCGGCCGGCTCCGACCGGCCCAGCAGGCGCCACCGCCGGCCTCCGCGCCTCTCGGGACGCCCGCCAGCACTCATGCCATCAGCCTAACGTGAGGGGCCGCACGCTCAGCGCTCGAATCGGTAGCCCATCCCCGGTTCGGTGATGAAGTGGCGCGGTGCTGACGGGTCGGACTCCAGTTTGCGGCGCAGCTGCGCCATGTAGACCCGGAGGTAGTTGGTCTCCGTGCGGTAGGAGGGTCCCCAGACCTCCTGGAGCAGCTGCCGCTGGCTGACCAGGCGGCCCGCGTTGCGGATGAGCACCTCCAGCAGATGCCATTCGGTGGGCGTGAGCCGGACGTCCCGGCCGTCGCGGTGCACCTTCTTGGCGGCCAGGTCGACGGAGAAGTCGTCGGTCTCGACCACGGCGCCGTCGCCGGACGCGGCCGGTTCGGCGCGCCGCACGGCCGCCCGCAGCCGGGCCAGCAGCTCGTCCATGCCGAACGGCTTGGTGACGTAGTCGTCGGCGCCCGCGTCCAGCGCCTCGACCTTCTCGTCCGAGGTGTGCCGGGCGGACAGCACGATGATCGGCACCCTGGTCCAGCCGCGCACCCCCCTGATCACCTCGACGCCGTCCATGTCGGGCAGGCCGAGGTCGAGGATGATCACGTCGGGATGGCGGTCGGCGGCCAGCCGCAGCGCGGTCGTGCCGTCCAGGGCGGTGTCCACCTGGTAGTCGCGCGCCCTGAGGTTGATCACCAGGGCACGCAGGATCTGCGGCTCGTCATCCACGACGAGGACCCGGTGCATGGGCTGCCCTCCGTTCGTCCGTCGGCCGGTTGTCGGCGCCGGCGGGTGCGGCCGTTTCCGCGCCGGTCGTGGCGGTGCTGGTGCTGCCCGTGGTGGCCGTGGGCAGCGTGAGCACCATGGTCATGCCCCCGCCCGGTGTGTCCTCGGCTTCGAGGGTGCCGCGCATGGCCTCCACGAAGCCGCGGGCCACCGCCAGGCCCAGGCCCACGCCGTCGCCCCGCGGGGTGTCGCCGTAGCGCTGGAAAGGCTCGAAGATGCGGCCCTTGTCGCTGTCCGGGACGCCGCGGCCCCGGTCCACCACCCGCAGCTCCACCCGATCCCCCAGCACACTCCCCCGCACCACCACGGCCAGCCCGTCGGGCCCGTACTTCACGGCGTTCTCGACGACGTTGGCGACGCTGCGTTCCAGCAGTCCTGGGTCGGCGGCGATGAACGGCAGCGATTCGGGGATGTCGAGCACCACGCTGCCCTCGGGAACGCCGCCCAGCGCCCGCGGCACCACCTCGTCCAGGTCCAGCTCCCTGATCAGCGGCTCCACCGTGCCGGTCTGCAGCCGGGACATGTCCAGCAGGTTGCCCACCAGCTGGTCAAGCCGGTCCGCGCCCTGCTCGATGCTCTCCAGCAGATCGGCCTCGTCCTCCGGGGACCAGGCCACGTCGTCCGAGCGCAGGCTGCTCACGCTCGCCTTGATCGCGGCCAGCGGCGTGCGCAGATCGTGGGAGACGGCCGCCAGCAGGGCGGTGCGGATCCGATTGCCCTCGGCCAGCTTCTGGGCCCGCTCCGCCTCGTCCTTGAGCCGCTCGCGATCCACCACCGTCGCCACATGGGCGGCGAACGCGCTGAGCACCCGGCGGTCCTCGGCCGGCAGCACCCGGCCGGAGAGCGCCAGCATGGTGTGCTCCCCTATCGGCACGTCCACATCGGCATCGTCCGGTGTGCGCAGCGGCTGGGCGTCCCCGACCACCGAAACGCTGCTCACGCAGCTCCACCGGCGGCGCTCGCGGTCCCGCACCAGCAGCGCCGCGGTGTCCATGCCGAAGGTCTCCCTGGCCCGCTCCAGCAGAGCGGCCAGGGTGTCCTCACCCCGCAGCACACTGCCGGCGAGCAGGGTGAGGGTCTCGGACTCGGCCCGCAGCCTGGCCGCCTGCTGGGTGCGCCGGGCCGAACGGTCCACGACGACGGCGACGGCGGTCGCGATGGCGAGGAAGACGACGATCGCCACCACATTGTGACCCTCGGCGATGGTCCATTCGTGGGTGGGCGGGGCGAAGGAGAAGTTCAGCAGCAACGAGCCGGCCGTCGCCGAGGCCAGCCCCGGGAACAGGCCGCCGACCAGCGCGGCGGCCACCGCGACCGACAGGAAGAGCAGCACGTCGCTGGCGAACGCGGCGCCCGGCTCGGGCTCGGGCAGCGCGAGGGTCAGCAGCAGCGGCCCGGCCACACCGATGAACCAGCCGCTGAGCGTGCGCGAGCGGCCCAGCCGAACGCCACGGGCCGCCGGCAGGCCACGCCCCTTGGCCACCTCGCCATGAGTGACGATATGCACATCGATATCGGGCCCCGACTCACGGGCCACGATCACCCCGACACCGGGACCGAAAACGTACTGCCAGGACTTCCGGCGGCTGGACCCCAACACGATCTGGTTAGCGTTGATACCGCGAGCGAAGTCCAACAGCGCGCTGGGCACATCGTCACCGATCACATGGTGGAACGTGCCACCAAGCTGCTCCACCAGGGTCCGCTGAGCCGCCAGCTCCCGCGGCGAGGCGGAGGTCAGGCCATCGGAACGGGCGATATAGACGGCCAGGATCTCCGCGCCCGAACTCTTCGCGGCCATCCGCGCCGCCCGCCGGATCAACGTCGAACCCTCGGGCCCTCCCGTCAGGCCCACCACGATCCGCTCACGCGCATGCCAGGTGGAACGTATGCCGTGCTCCGCCCGATACTGCTGGAGATAGGCGTCCACCCGGTCCGCCGTCCACAACAGCGCCAGCTCCCGCAGCGCCGTCAGGTTGCCGAGGCGGAAGTAGCGGGACAGCGCCGCGTCCACCTTGTCCGGGGCGTAGACGTTGCCATGCGCCATACGCCGGCGCAACGCCTCCGGCGCCATGTCCACCAGCTCGATCTGCTCCGCGCGACGCACCACCTCATCAGGCACCGTCTCCCGCTGCCGCACACCAGTGATCGACTCCACAACGTCACCCAGCGACTCCAGATGCTGAATGTTGACCGTGGAAATCACGTCGATCCCGGCGTCCAGAAACTCCTCGATGTCCTGCCAACGCTTCTCGTTCCCCGACCCCGGCACATTGGTATGCGCCAACTCGTCGACCAACACCACCCGCGGCCGCCGCCGCAACACCGCCTCGGTATCCATCTCCGTGAAGGCGCTCTCGCGGTGCTCGATCTCCCGACGCGGCACCTCCTCCAGACCATGCAACAGCACCTGCGTGCGCGGCCGGTCATGGTGCTCCACCAGAGCCACGACGAGGTCCGTGCCACGCTCCACCCGCCGGTGCGCCTCGGACAACATGGCGTAGGTCTTGCCCACACCAGGCGCCGCGCCCAGGTAGATGCGGAGACTGCCGCGTCGTGCCATGGATCCATTCTCAACCGTCGGCCGGAAAACCCGACCCGGGACCGGGCGGCGGGGCGTCAGGGTCCCGTATGAATCACCGCCGGCCAGCGGTGGACGCCCCCGTGGGCCGTCAGCCGTGGGGTCCGCGCCGCTCGGGCGTCTCCGCCCGGCGCAGCCGGCGGGTGACGACGACCAGGTCCACGCAGGCGATCACCGCGAACGCCGCGCAGATCAGCGCGGCGGCGCCGATGGCGCCGCGGCTGGTGAGCATGCCCCCGGACTCGGCGCCCGCCCACCAGATTCCGAGCAGCACCGCGCCCAGCACGAACAGCGGTGCGAAGACGAGGGACAGCAGCCGGCGCAGCCGCAGATCACTGTAGGCGGTGACGGGCTCGGAGCCGGTGCGCTGGAGCCTCCACCTGCGGCGTTTCACGTCCATGGCAGCCTCCTGGTCAGGCCGCTCAGGTACCCGGCCGGGCGCCCGTCACACCCCGCCGCGAGGGGCGGGGTGTCGGGCCGACGGCGTCAGCGCACCTGGGAGACTCAGCGCACCTCAGAGATCTCGGGTCCGCGCCTGAGCTTGTCGAGGCCGCCGGCGAAACGCGAGGTGGGCGCGGTGCTGTCGGCGGGCGCCTGCTCCTTCTTGACCCCGTCGGGCACCATCTGGGCGTCCTCCGGAAGCTTGAGCACGATGGGGTCCCTCGGGGCCATCGGTCCTTCGCCCCTGACCACCACGGTGTCCTTGAAGATCTGCTCCAGCACCCCGGCGGCCTGCGGCTGCACGGCGCCCTGGCCGGAGATCACGCCGCGCAGGAACCAGCGGGGGCCGTCCGTGCCGATGAACCGCACCACCTGGGTGCCACGCTTGCCGTCGGGCAGCTGCACCGGAACCTGCGCGCGCAGCTCCCAGCCCAGCGGGCCCTCCTTCTCGTCGATCACCCCGCCCTGCTGGGTGATGCCGTCGGCGATCTCCTCGCGCACCTCGGACCAGATACCCTCGCGCTTCGGCGCCGCGAAGCCCTGAAGCTGGATGGCGCTGTCCTTGAGCACCACGGTGGCGGCGACGATCGAATCGCCGGCGACCTCGACCCGCAGTTCCATGCCGGGAACGCCGGGGACGAACAGGCCCCCCAGGTCGACCCGGCCGTCGCCCGGCTTGCTGACCTCGCCGAGGTCCCACGGGCCGTCGGGGCGGGGGGCCGGCTCCAGCTTCACCCGGCGCACCTCGGCCTCGTCCGGGGTCTCGTCGGCGGTGGGCTCGACCGCGTCCCCCGGCTCCTCTTTCCGCTTGCCACGACGTCCGAACACGTCACTGTCCTTTCCGGTCGGCGATCCGGTCAGCGCTCGCGCCGGAACCGACCGCAGCATAGGGGTTGTGCCCGCCGGCGTGGCCGCCCGTGGAGCCGAAACCCCCCGTGGCCCGCGCCGAGTCAGGCAGCTCCGCGACCTCGTGGAAGCGCACCGTCTCCACCCGCTGCACCACGAGCTGGGCGATCCGGTCGAGCGGCTGGAACCGCACGCTCCGTCGCGGATCAAGATTGATCACGATCACCTTGATCTCACCACGGTACCCGGCGTCGATCGTGCCCGGCGCGTTCACCATGGACACCCCGCACCGGGCGGCCAGCCCCGAGCGTGGATGCACGAACGCCGCGTACCCCTCCGGCAGGGCGATGGAAACACCGGTGGGCAGCACGGCGCGCTCGCCGGGAGCCAACTCGACGGACTCGGTGGTGACCAGGTCGACCCCCGCGTCTCCCGGGTGCGCGCGGGACGGCACGGGGACCGCGGGATCGGTTCGCCGAAACATGACGTCCAGGGGAGCTCTGGTCGCCGGCTCGCCCGTGGGCATCGCGTCGGAAGTCACCTCGAACGAGGTCCGTTCGGCACTCACGGTGCAGACCCTACCGTCGCCAGGGGGAGCCGGGGACGAGCCTGCCATGCTTGGGCCCATGAATGGCCCTGTGAGCCCCGCGCACGGCCCCGCCGGGGGTTATGACGAACGCCTGACCGTTCCCCGCTCCTGGTGGCTGCTGGGCCTGCTGGGGGTGCTGCTGCTGGGCATCTCCCTGGTCCCGCTCGGCGCCGTGCCGCTGCTGGTCGGGCTGGCCGGCGGCGGGGCGCTGTGCGGGGTGGCGCTGAGCGGCTACGGCTCGGCGCGGATCCGGGTGGCCGCCGGCTCGCTGATCGCCGGCGAGGCCCGAGTTCCGCTCAGCGCACTGGGCGAGGCCCGGGCCCTCGACGCCGACGAGGCGCGCGCTTGGCGCTCCCATCGTGCGGATGCCCGGGCTCACATGCTGCTGCGTGCCTACATCCCGACGGCCGTGCGGGTCGAGGTGGCCGACCCGGACGATCCGACGCCGTACCTGTATCTCTCGACCCGGCAGCCGGAACGGCTGGCCGCAGCGCTGACCGCGGCCCGCCCGGACACGGCCTGAGGCCCGGTCCGGGCGGAACCTCACGCCGCGCAGTCGCGGCAGATCGGCTGGCCGTCCTTCTCCGACGCCAGCTGCGACCGGTGGTGCACCAGGAAGCAGCTCATGCAGGTGAACTCGTCGGCCTGCCGCGGCAGCACCCGGACGGACAGCTCCTCGTTGGAAAGGTCCGCGCCGGGCAGCTCCAGACCCTCCGCCTGCTCGAACTCGTCCACGTCGACCGTGGACGCCGACTTGTCGTTTCGCCGGGCCTTGAGCTCCTCGATGCTGTCCTCGTTGACATCATCGTCGGTCTTGCGTGGAGTGTCGTAATCCGTTGCCATTCTGCTCTCCCCCTCCGGGTGTCTGTGGTGTCTCCAGCGCACGTAACGCGCGGGGGGTCGGACTTTGTGCCCGACCCGAGGCGGAGATTTTGCCTCACATCAAGTGGTGTTACTCAATCGACACCCAACCGAACGCCTGAAGAGGTGATCATTCCGGCTGCCGATCAGCCCGCGGCCGCGCAGAAAGGCCGGTCACGAGCGCGCGCCAGGGGCGCCGAGGGCGCCAAATATGTGATTGATCACACTCAGCATTCCCCCATGAAGCGTCCGAATACCGAGACACGGGGGATCGAGGGCTCAGCCGGGACTCAGACAGGAATCGTCACCCTCATGACCAGACCACCACTCTCCCGTGGCTCCGCCACGACGTGTCCGCCGTGCGCGCGCGCCACCGAACGAACGATGGAAAGCCCGAGCCCGACGCCCTTGTCACTGCGAGTGCGCTCGTTGCGCAGCCGCCGAAACGGCTCGAACATATTGTCGATTTCATAGGCGGGGACCACCGGGCCGGTGTTCTCCACCACGAGGACGGCCTGGCCCGGCCGGGACTCCGTGTCCACCCGCACCCAGCCGTCCTCCGGGACGTTATACCTGATTGCGTTCTGCACCAGGTTCAGCGCGATCCGCTCCAGCAGCACCCCGTTCCCCTGGACGATCACCTGGGGGCGCTTGCCGTGCAGCTCCACGCCCTGGCGCTGCGCCTCGCCGCGGACCTGCTCGACGGCCTGCCCCGCCACCTCGGCCAGGTCCACCGGTTTGCGGTCCACCAGCTCGTTGTCGCTGCGGGCGAGCAGCAGCAGTCCCTCGACCAGCTGCTCGCTGCGCTCGTTGGTGGCCAGCAGGGTGTTGCCCAGCTGGACCAGCTCGGGAGACGCATCGGGATCGGACAGCTGGACCTCCAGCAGCGTCCGGTTGATGGCCAGCGGCGTGCGCAGCTCGTGCGACGCGTTGGCGACGAAGCGCTGCTGTGCGGTGAAGGCGCGGTCCAGCCGGTCGAGCATCTCGTCGAAGGTGTCGGAGAGCTCCTTGAGCTCATCGTCGGGGCCGTCCAGCTCGATCCTGCGGTGCAGGTCGGAGCCGGCCACCTGGCGGGCGGTGCGGGTGATCCTGCCGAGCGGCGAGAGCACCCGGCCAGCCATCACGTACCCGAAGGCGAAGGCGGCCACGGCGAGGCCCAGCAGCGCCAGCAGCGAACGACGCAGCAGCTCGTCCAGCGCGATGGACCGCTGGATGTCGGTGCACTCCTCGAACCACTCGGTAAAGGCGGAGGGGTCCACGGTCCCCGACAGCTCGGGACAGACGGCCGACCTGGTCTCCACCTCGATCCGGAAGGGGCTGCTGATCCGGAACGGCATCTCGAAGCCCTTGCTCAGGCTCTCCGCGGACAGCAGGTAGATGATCGTCAGCAGCACGATGCCGGCGACCAGGAACATCGCGCCGTAGAGCACCGTGAGCCGGATCCGGATGGTCCCCCGCAACCAGCTGCGCGGCTGCTCGTCCCGAGGGGCCCACTCGGGCATCGGGGGCGGCGTGGCCGGGCTGCGGACCGCCGCCGGTTGCCGGAGCGGGTGGGGCGGCGCGGGAGGCCGCGGAGGGGTGGGATTCGCCATGGTGTCTCGGTCCGCTTCTGAGAGGTCGCGTCAGATCCGGTAGCCCGCGCCGGGCACGGTGGTGATGACGGGCGGGTCGCCCAGCTTGCGGCGCAGCGTCATCACGGTGACCCGGACGACGTTCGTGAACGGGTCGGTGTTCTCGTCCCACGCCTTCTCCAGCAGTTGCTCGGCCGAGACCACCGAGCCCGCGCTCCGCATCAGCACCTCGAGGACGGCGAACTCCTTGGGGGCCAGGTGCACCTGCCGGTCCTCGCGGTAGACCTCGCGGCGGTTGGGATCGAGCCGGATCCCCGCCTGCTCCAGCACCGGCGGCAGCGGGGCGGTGGTGCGCCGACCCAGCGCCCGTACCCTGGCCACCAGTTCGGTGAAGGCGAACGGCTTCGGCAGGTAGTCGTCCGCACCGAGCTCCAGGCCCTCCACACGGTCGCTGATGTCGCCCGAGGCGGTCAGCATCAACACCCGGGTGGCACGACCGAGCGCGACGATGTGCCGGCACACGTCGTCGCCGTGCACCACGGGCAGATCACGGTCGAGGACGACCACGTCGTAGTCGTTCAGGTCGACGCGCTCGGTGGCCGCCGCCCCGTCGTACACGACGTCGACCGCCATGGCCTCGCGACGCAGCCCGGTGGCCACCGCGTCCGCGAGCAGTTGCTCGTCCTCGACGACGAGTACGCGCACGTCCTGGTCCTTCTTTCGTGTGAGGAGTGCGGGGGTGCCGTGCAGGTGGTGGGATGCCCCCGGCCCGGCCGTGCGACCGGCGCCGCCCCCAATCCTGCCTGGTGGACCGGTAAGCCGCAGGTAAACGGCCCCAGCCCGGGCCGGTTCCGGGGGCCGACACTTTTCTGTGACATGGAGGTTTCCGGGACACGTGCGACGGGGAGGAACCACTTCACACCCCGCGATCACCCCTTGTAGGCGGTAAGCCACGAGACGCTGCCGACCCGTTCAGGGGACTGCCGTGGTCGCACCCACCCCGGCACCCCCCAGTGCCGCCGACAGAAGACGAGGGGGCGCACCTTGGACGCGTTCACCGCTGGAATCCTGCAGCGCATCCAGAACACCGAGTCCGATCTGCACCGCGCTCGTGAAGCCGGCGATGTGTTCACCATGGATCTGGAGCAGGCCGAGCTGGACGACCTGCGCCGGCTGGCCACGGAACATGGCGTTGAGATCGGCACCGCGAGCGTCCAGACCGTCTGACCCCTACCGATCGACTGCCGCTCCCGACCCCAGGGGGCGGCAGCGGTGCGTCCGGGGCCAGGTCGACCCGTCGACCTGGCGGCCCGGCTCAGTCCCGCCAGGCGCCGAGTTCGTCGAGCAGCGGCTGCAACGCGGCGAACACGCCGGGGCTGGCCACGACGGCCAGCTCCGGACCGGGCCGGCGGCCCGGTCGGCCGCCCGTGTCGGCCCCGGCCTCGCGGGCGATCAACTCCCCCGCGGCGAAGTCCCAGGGGGCGAGCCCGCGCTCGTAGAAGCCGTCGAGGCGGCCGCCGGCCACGTCGCACAGGTCGATCGCCGCGGACCCCGAGCGGCGGATGTCCCGCACCTGCGGGATCAGCCGCTGGGCCACGGCGGCCTGGGCGGTCCGGACGGACGCCACGTAGTTGAAGCCGGTGCCGATCAGGGCCTGGTCCAGCGTCGGCGCCGGCCGGCAGCGCATCGGCTCCGGCTCCGCGCCGTCGGTCTGCCGGAACGCGCCCCCGCCGCGCACCGCCCGGTAGGTCTCGCCGCGCATCGGCGCCGCCACCACCCCGGCGACCACCTCGCCGTCCAGTTCGGCGGCGATCGACACCGCCCACTGCGGCAGTCCGTACAGGTAGTTGACCGTGCCGTCGAGCGGGTCGACGACCCAGCGCACGCCGCTGCTGCCGTGGGCCTCTCCGCCCTCCTCGCCGAGGATGCCGTCGTCCGGGCGACGCTCGGTCAGGAAGCCGGCGATCAGCTTCTCGGCCGCGAGATCCATCTCGGTGACCACGTCGATGGGGCTCGACTTGGTGGCCGCGACGCCGAGATCGGCCGGGCGGCCGTCGCGTAGCAGGTTCGCCGCCAGGGCTGCGGCCTGCAGGGCGAGGTCGAGCAGCCGCTCGGGCGGCGGCGCGGCGGTGGTCTCGGACACGGTGCGGCACTCCTCGGAACGGTATGACGGGGCGGGGCGTGGGGCGGCGGATTCCGGCCTCAGTCGAACGGGCTGTCGGTGCCCGCCGCGGCGGGCCGCGGTGTGCGCGCCGGGCAGCAGCCAACCGGGCAGACGTCGTGGCTGGGGCCGAACGAGCCCAGGGCGGGGCGCTCGGGCGTCCCGCCGCGCTCGGTGGCGGCACGCTCCAGCACCAGCTCCCGCAGCCCCGCCACGAAGCGCGGGTCGGCGCCGACCGTGGCCGAGCGGACGGCGGGCAGGCCCAGCTCGTCGGCCGTGGCCAGGGCCTCGGTGTCGAGGTCGAAGCGGACCTCCATGTGGTCGGAGACGAAGCCGAGGGGCACCATCACCACCGCGGGGGCCCCGCCGGCGTGCAGCTCCCGCAGGTGGTCGCCGATGTCCGGCTCCAGCCACGGGATATGCGGCGCGCCGCTGCGGGACTGGTACACGAGCTTCCAGGGGCGCTCCACGCCGGTCGCCTCGCGCACCGCGTCCGCGAGGTACCGGGCGGCGTCCAGGTGCTGCCGCACGTAGGCGCCGCCGGCGCCGTGGCCGGCCGGGGGCCCCGAGGTGTCGGCGGCCGCGGTGGGGATGGAGTGGGTGGTGAACGCCAGATATGCGCCGTCGCGCAGCGCCTCGGGCAGTTCGGCCAGCGCGTCCAGCACCCCGGCGGCCATCGGCTCCAGGAAGCCCGGATGGTTGAAGTACAGCCGCAGCTTGTCAACGCGCGGCAGCGGGCGGCCCTCGCGGGCCAGTTCGGCGAGCGCGCCGGCCAGGTCCTCGCGGTACTGCCGGCAGCCGGAGTACGAGGCGTAGGCGCTGGTGGCCACCGTGAGGACGCGGCGGTGGCCGTCGTCGACCAGCTCACGGAGCGTGTCGGTCAGGTACGGCGCCCAGTTGCGGTTGCCCCAGTACACGGGGAGTTCGACGCCCTCCTTGGCGAAGTCGTCGCGCAGCGCGGCGAGCAGCTCGCGGTTCTGGCCGTTGATCGGACTCACGCCGCCGAAGAGGTGGTAATGCGCCCCCACCTCGACCAGTCGCTCGCGGGGGATGCCACGCCCACGGGTGACGTTCTCCAGGAACGGCAGCACGTCGTCCGGGCCCTCGGGGCCGCCGAAGGAGAGCAGCAGCAGGGCGTCGTACGGGTGGGGGTCGATGGCGCGGTCCATGCCTGTAGATCCTGCCACCCGCCGCTTCTGAGCCGGCGTCCGGCCGGGGGCGTAGCGCCGGCTATGAGGCTAGACGAATTCTTTACCCGACTTTCCGCCGTTTGCCGGTTTTCGCGCACCCTCCGCACGGCGTGCACACAAGCGCCATATGCGGTGGGCGATTGCCCGTTTTCTTCCTCTGTGTGATCATTGCCGCACCGTCGACGGTCACGATCGCCCGGTCAACTCCCTTGGCCGGCGAGAACTTCCACCGGGCTCCACCCCACCCCGGAAGGGCCCGATGCAGTAGTGTGACGAGTCCTGGCCTTGTCCCCCGTCCGGCCCGCGCGGCCTGCCAAGCCGCGCGCCGGTCACCGCACGTGGCAAAGTGGTGACTGTGCCACAGCGGTGGTTCAAGTCCATGGCCCGACACGCCGGGCAAGTCGGCAAGGTTGTGGCAGGCTGCACCCGGGCAGGTCACACTCGTCTAGCAGGAGCAGCGACGTAGGTGACGTCGGCAGGCACCATCCGGGAGGTCCTCGTGCCCGAACTGCGTGTCGTGGCCGTGAGCAATGACGGCACACGCTTGGTGCTCAAGGCTGCCGACAACACGGAGTACACCCTTCCGATCGACGAGCGGCTGCGCGCCGCCGTGCGCAACGACCGGGCGCGACTCGGCCAGATCGAGATCGAGGTGGAGAACCACCTGCGCCCGCGCGACATCCAGGCGCGCATACGGGCCGGTGCGACCGCCGAGGAGGTGGCCCAGTTCGCCGGGATCCCGGTGGACCGGGTGCGGCGGTTCGAGGGCCCCGTGCTGGCCGAGCGCGCCTTCATGGCCGAGCGGGCGCGCAAGACGCCCATCCGGCGCCCCGGCGAGTCCGCGGGCCCGCAGCTCGGGGACGCCGTGGCCGACCGGCTGATGCTGCGCGGCGCCGACAAGGACGCCGTGCGCTGGGACTCGTGGCGCCGCGACGACGGCACGTGGGAGGTGCTGCTGGTCTACCGGGTGGCTGGCGAGACGCACTCGGCGAGCTGGACGTACGACCCGCCGCGGCGGCTCGTGCAGGCCGTGGACGACGAGGCGCGGGCGCTGCTCGGCGAGACCGACGACACGCCCGAGCCGAGCACTCCTTTCGTGCCGCGCATCGCCCGGCTGCCTCGGGACGGCGATCGGCCCGAGCAGGGTCGTGCGGGCCGCCAGGACCGTGAGGCCGAGGCGGACTCGCTGACCAGCCTGCTGGAGGCGGTGCCGAGCTTCCGCGGCGACCTGGTGGTGCCTGAGCAGCCCGCGACGCCAGCGGCGTCCGCGGCGTCCGGTGCCGGCGCGACCGCCGGGTCCGGGTCCGCGGCGGAGCCGGACGAGGCGGAGGCCGAGCGGGGCGGCGACCCGTCGGACCAACGCTCGGCCGCCGCCGGCGCGGGGGCGACCTACGCCGACGTGCTGATGCCGCGGTCGGTGGGCGGGCACCGTGACCGGCTGACCGGTAACACGGACCGCCAGGCCGAGGCCGACGGGGTCCGGCCGGGCCGCCGCGCGGCGGTGCCGAGCTGGGACGAGATCGTCTTCGGCACCCGGCGCAAGAAGAAGGACTGACGGACGCCGCCCCGGTCGCGGGGCGGCGGGATCCCACGGAATCCCACGGGAGGGCAGCGCGCCGGGCGCGGTGCCCTCCCGCCGTCCGACGGCGGGCGGTCAGCCCGGTTCGGGTCCGGTGGCGATCGGGCGCCGCGCGTCCGCGACCCACTCGCTCCAGGAGCCCGGGTAGAGCGCCGCCTCCACACCCGCGGCGGAGAGCGCGAGCAGTGTCTGGGCGGCGGAGACGCCGGAACCGCAGTAGACGCCCACCTCGGCCCCGGGGCGCACGCCCAGCCCCGCGAACCGGGCGGCCAGCGCCTCGGGGGGGTGGAGCAGCCCGTCCTCGCCGACGTTCTCGGTGGTCGGAGCCGAGACCGCGCCGGGAATGTGGCCGGCGACCGGGTCGATCGGCTCCACCTCGCCCCGGTACCGCTCCCCCGCCCTGACGTCCAGCACCAGCCCGCGCCGGGCCAGCGCGGCGGCCTGGTCGGCGTCCAGCACCGGCAGCGAGCCGGGCTTGGGCTCGAAGTCGCCCTCGGCCGGTTCGGGCACCTCGGTGGTCAGCGGTCCGCTCCAGGCGGCCAGTCCGCCGTCCAGGACCCGCACCCGCGGGTGACCGGCCCAGCGCAGCAGCCACCAGGCGCGGGCCGCCGCCCAGCCCTGCCCGCCGTCGTACGTCACCACCGGGCGGTCCCCGCGGACCCCGGCGCGACGCATCGTGGCCCCGAAGGCGGCCGTCTCCGGCAGCGGATGCCGTCCGGCGGGTCCCGGCGGGGCCGCGAGCTCCCCGTCGAGGTCCACGTAGACCGCCCCCGGCAGATGCCCGGCCTCGTACTCCGGTCGTCCTGGCGGGCCGCCCATCCGATAGCGGACGTCCAGCAGCACCGGGCAACGCTCGGGATCCGTCAGGTCGTCGGCGAGTTCGACCGCCGAGATGAGTGGTGTCATGCGGCCTATTCTTCCGCTGCCGCGCCGGCCGGGAGACACTTGGGGGGAGTCGGCCGTCGAGGAGTGGAGATGACCGAGGCAGCGAGTCCGCCCATCCCGGGAGCGCATCGCTGGGTGAGCCTGATGGTGCACGACCTGGCCGCCGGGCGACGCTTCTACCAGGAGCTTTTCGGCTGGGAGTACCAGGAGGGGCCGTCCCGTCTCGGTCCGTACCTGCTCGCGACGCGCGACGGCCGGCAGGTCGCCGGGCTCGGCGAGATCGCCGCGGACGGGCGGCGGGTGATCGGCTGGCTGCCCTACGTGGCCACCGCCGACGCGGACGCCACGGCGGCCCTGATCCGCGACTGCGGGGGCACCCTCGCGGTCGGGCCGATGGAGCTCGCGGAGGTCGGACGGCTGGCCGTCGTGGCCGACGTGTGCGGAGCCGCGTTCGGGCTCTGGCAGGGCGGCAGGTCGCGGCGTAGCCCGCTGGCCGAGTCCCCAGGCCTCCCGGTGTGGAACGAGCTGATCACCGGGGACACCTCGCTGGTCAGCAAGTTCTACACGATGGTCTTCGGCTACACGGCGGCGCCCGAGCCCGGGCTGCCCGAGGACCGCGACCATCTGGTGCTGCGGCTGGAGGGGCGGCCGGTCGCCGCCATCCGCGGCGTGGGCGACGCCCTGCCGTTCGACCGAGGACCGCACTGGCTGCCGTACTTCGCGACGGCCGACGTGGCGGCGTCGGTCCGGCGCGCGATGGAGCTGGGCGGCCGGGTGCTGCGGCCGCCGGAGGACTCCCCGTTCGGCCGGCTGGCCTGGGTCGGCGACCCGGAGGGCGCCCCGTTCGGCCTGGTGCACCGCGGGTAGGTCTGTCCGGCGGGGGCGGGGTCAGGACCGGCTCGGCTCGCCGTTCTGCCGCGGCAGGCTGGACGGCGACCCGAGGCCGTCCGCCGGGAGCACCTCGGGCGAGAGCGGCCCCGCCCCGGCCGCGGCGGCGGTCAGCCGGCGCCGGTGGTGCCGGCGGCACAGCACCTCGTACCCGGTGTCGCCCCGCTCGCCGCCCACATCACCGACGACCACCTGGGCGCCCTCGACGACCATCCGGCCACCGACCGTGCGGGCGTTGTGCGTGGCCCGAGCGCCGCACCAGCACAGCGACTCGACCTGCAGCGACTCCACTCGGTCGGCGAGCTCGATCAGCCGCTGCGAGCCGGGGAACAGCCGGGTGCGGAAGTCAGTGGTGATACCGAACGCGAAGACGTCGATGCCCAGGTCGTCGACGATCCGCGCCAGCTGGTCCACCTGCTCGGCGGAAAGGAACTGGGCCTCGTCCGCGATGACGTAGTCCACCCGACCGCCGGCGGTCAGGTGCCGGACCAGATGGGCGTGGAAGTCGAAGCGCTCGTCCGCCTCGACGGCCTCGGTGACCAGGCCGAGCCGGGAGGAGATTCTGCCCTCCCCCGCCCGGTCGTTTCTGGTGAAGATCATGCCCGTGAGGCCGCGGGCCGAGCGATTGTGCCGGATCTGCAGCGCGAGCGTGCTCTTCCCGCAGTCCATGGTGCCGGAGAAGAAGGCGAGTTCAGCCAAGGGATCTAGCTCCCGATCAGGTGCGTACTTCGAGAAGCGGCACGAGCTGCTCGGCGGGGGTCACCGAACCGTGCATGCCGACCAGCGCGGACTCCTTGGGCTCGGTGCGCGTGGCGACGACGCTGGCGGTACCGGTCATCGCCACCACCACGTCGCCGATCCGCCCGCGCACCCGCGGCTCGACGTCCGCGCCCGGCGGCCCGAACCAGCCGAGGTCGATCGCCTCGTCCCGGGTCACCACCCAGGCGTCGTCGGCCAGCACCTCGCGCCACACCGCGTGCACGTCGGCGGCGGCGCCGGGCACGGCGTACACGTGCCGGGCGCGCCCCTCGCCGCCCAGCCGGGCCACCCCGGCCCGCAACTCCCAGTCCTCGTCGAAGTCGAACCGGGACTCAGGGGACCGCGGGACGTCCACCATGCCGTGGTCGCCGGTGATGTACAGCGCCGAGCGGGGTGGCAGTTGCTCGGCGAGCCGCCGGGCGAGCCCGTCCACGTACCTCAGCTCCGCCCGCCACGCCTCGGAGCCGGTGCCGAGGCGGTGGCCCGTCGAGTCGAGCTCCGCGTAGTACGTGTAGACCAGGGCGCGGTCGGCGACGGCCAGCCGCCGGGCGGCCTCGTCCATCCGGGCGCCGGCGTCCAGCCGGCCGACGAAGTCGCCCCCGGACAGCGCGATCTGGGTGAGCGGGGTGCGCTCGAAATGCGGGGCCGACACCAGGGAGGTGGCCACCCCGGCGTCGTTGGCCAGCCGGAACACGGTGGGGTGCGGCTGCCAGGCCCGCGGCTCGGTCCAAGGGTCCCACCGCAGCTGGTTCATCAGCTCGCCGGTGACCGGGTCGAGCACCGCGTACCCGGCCAGGCCGTGGGCGGCCGGGGGAAGTCCGGTGCCCACCGAGGCCAGCGAGGTGGCGGTGGTGGACGGGAAGCCCACGGTGAGCGGCCGCCCGGCGCCACCGCACGAGGTGGGCAGCAGGCTGGCCAGGAACGGGGCCGCGTCCCGGTGGGCGCGCAGCGCCTCCCAGCCGAGGCTGTCGACGAGGAAGAGGCAGACCCGGTCGGCCGGCGGGAGGCTGAGCCCGGTCCGCGGAACGGCCGCCTCGTGCCCGACGCCGAGCCCGGCCACGACGGCCGGCAGCACGTCGGCGAGCGAGCCCGTGCCGTACCGGGGCGCGGGCGCGTCCCGCGGATCCAGCGGCGATGGCTCGGGGCCGGGCAGCGGGAACGCCTCCCGGTCTCCCCCAGCGGCCGTCGGGGCCGCACCCGACGACCGGGGCAGGGTCACAGGCCGGACACCGCCGTCGTCGCCTCGGAGAGCGCCTGGGCGAACTCCAGCGCCTGCCGCACGGTCTCCGGTCCGTCGCCCGCCTCGCTGATCCGCAGGCTCAGGTCGTCGGCCGTGGTCGATCCGGTGTACCCGTGGTCGGCCTCGCAGTTGGGGTCGCCGCAGCTGAGCGGCTCGATGTCGATGCGGTTCACCGCGCCCCAGCCGACGCTCAGCACGACCTCGCGGGGCAGCGTGCCCGGTTCGTACGACTGGGGATCGGCGACGACCCGACTGAGCATCACCGAGGAGATGCGGGAGAGCTTCACCGATTCGGTGTTGGTCGTCGCGTACGGCGCGGGGGACGTGCCGTCGGCAGTCTGCTCGTCGGTGTGGCTGACGATCAGGCGGGTGCCGGTCAGCACCAGGACCGAGGCGTGTCGGCGCACCTCGCTGCTGTCGATGGTGGTCTCCTGGTGCACCAGGAACGAGCCGATGGCCTCCCGCCCCACCGCAGCCTCCACCGCCTCGGCGACGAGCGCGGGGTAGTAACCGCTGCGCTCGATCGCCTCTCGCAATCCCTGCGACGTGGTACCGGTCTTCGCCATGTGGCCCATCCTAAGGGGCGGCACTGACGCGCAGGGGGTGGTCGTGGGACTCCCATCCGCCCTTGTCAGTCCGGTCAGTCCGGCGTTCGGCCGACCCGCCGCGCGGGGGCGGCGCGGGAGGTCAGTACGTCGGGAGCCGCCGTGGCCCGAGGTCGGAGCGCGGCGGTGGGGGCGCCACCCGGACCACCGCGGCCCGCACGCTCACCCCATCGGGGGCGACGGTGACCGGCGCGAGCTCCACTCCGGCCAGCTCCGCGTGGTCCTCGACGAGCCGTCCCAGGCGCAACAGCAGCTCCTCGAGACCCGCCACGTCGACCGGGTGGGCGCCGCGCCAGCCGAACAGCAGGGGCGCGGCACGGATCGACCGCACCAGTTCGACGGCGTCGCGGTCGGTGAGCGGCAGCAGCCGGTGCGCGACGTCGCCCAGGAGCTCGGAGGGGGCGCCGGCCAGGCCGAAGGAGAGCGTCGCGCCGACGTCCGGATCGACGGCGGCGCGGATTACGGCGTCCACGCCCTCGGCCGCCGCGCCGGCGCGCGGCTCCGGAGCGGGGATGCGATAGGCGCCGAGCAGCGCCCCGGTCTGCTCGGCGGTGAGGGTGGCGGGACCGTCCGCGAGGGCCGCGGCGATCACCTGCCGGGCCGCCGCCTCGTCGATGTCGTCGTACACCGGGACCCGCCCCGGCGCGGCGGCGTGGCTCAGCCAGCCAGCGTGCCGGACGGCGTGCGCGAGGGCGCGCACGGCGCGTTCGGCCGAGGGATAGGCCGGGATGCCCCGGGCGTTCAGCTCCTCGGCCAGCCGGTCCACGGCGTGGTGCACCACGAGCACCGGTTTGTCCGCCGCCACCTCGTGCAGCGCCCTGGCCAACGCGGAGGCACTTTCCGCGCCGGGCCCCGCTGACCGGCGGCCGGCCCCGGACGGCGTGGCATCCGCTGCCGCACCGGCGCCGCCATCGGGCCGAGCCACCCGCGGGTCCACGGCGGACGCCGGTCCGTCGGTCCCCGACCCGGGAGGCGCCGCGTCGCCGTCCGGGGTGGCATCCGCTGCCGTGCCTTCGCCCGTGACAGAAGGCGCGCCGCCGGCGTCCGCATCGGGCCGAGCCACCCGCGGGTCCGCGCCGGGCTCCGGTCCGTCGCCGGCGCTCGGCGCGGGAAGCGCGGTGGCGGGGACCGTGGTGACGATCGCGGCGTGCACGTCGGGGAGGGCGAGGGCGGCGGTGAGGGCGCGGCGGTAGTCGGCGGGCGCGGCGGCCGGGTCGAGAGTGGTGACCGGAAGCGGCGCTAGACCCCGCGCACGGCAGGAGTCGTGGGCGACCAGCGCCAGCGCCTCGGCGTTGCCGAGGACCGCGACGCGGGGTCCGGCCGGCAGCGGTTGCCAGGCCAGCAACAGGCCGGTGTCGACCAGTTCGGTGGCGGTGTCCGCCTGGATGACCCCGGCCTGGCCGAGCAGGGCGGAGATCGTGGCCTCCGGCGCGCGCCGCCCGCCGGGCGGCACCGCGTGGCCGCCGGGCGGTGCGCCCCCGCTGTGCCGGCCGCCGCGCACCACCACGACGGGCTTGCCCGCGGTCGCCGCGCGCCGGGCGAGCCGGGTGAACTTGCGCGGATTGCCCAGCGACTCCAGGTACATCAGCGCGACCCGGGTGTCCCGGTCCTCGTACCAGTACTGGAGCACCTCGTTGCCCGAGACGTCGGCCCGGTTCCCGGCCGAGACGAACGTGGACAGGCCGGCGCCGCACCGCTCCAGCTCGTCGAGCACGGCGATGCCGATGGCCGCGGACTGGGTGAACAGCCCGATCCGGCCGGCCCTGGCCATCCGGGGCGCCGGGGAGGCGTTCAGCCGGACCGCGGGCGCGGTGTTGACCAGACCGAACGCGCCGGGTCCGAGGATCCGCATGCCGAACGAGCGCGCCCGGTGCACGAGCTCCCGCTGCTCCTCCCTGGTGTGGCCGGTGGCCATCACCACCAGGCCCTGCACCCCGTGCGCCCCACAGTCCTCCAGCACCGCGCCGACCCGCTCGGCCGGCACGGCGAGCACCGCGAGATCGACCGGGCCCTCGATATCGCGGACCGAACGGTGGGCGGGGGCGCCGCCCAGCGTCGTGCGACCCGGCGGGAGCGCCGCGTTGACCGCGTACACGGGGCCCGGGAAGTCGGCGTCCAGAAGCGCGGCCAGCACGCCGCGCCCGGCGCCGCCGGGGCGGCGGCCCGCGCCGATCACGGCCACGCTGCCGGGGGCCAACAGCCGTTGTACCGACCGGGCCTCGGCCCGCTGCTCGCGGGCCCGCATCACCGCCACCGACTCCGCGGTGGGCGCCAGGTCGAGGGTCAGCTGAACCGAACCGTCGGCGAAGCCCCGCCGCTGCGCGTACCCGGCGTCCGTGAACACCTTGATCATCCGGCTGTTTCCCGGCAGCACCTCGGCCACGAAGCGCCTGATGCCGAGCTCGCGCGCCACCGCGGCGACGTGTTCGAGCAGCGCGGCGGCGATGCCCCGGCCCTGGTGCGCGTCCTGGACCAGGAACGCGACCTCGGCGCGGTCGGCGGGTGCGGCGGCGGCCCGACCGTGCTCGTCGATCCGGTCGAACCGGACGGTGGCGAGGAAGTCGGTGCCCACGGTCGCCGCCAGGCCGACCCGGTCCACGAAGTCGTGGTGGGTGAAGCGGTGCACGTCACGGGCCGAGAGCCGGGGGTAGGGGGCGAAGAAGCGGTGGTACTTGGACTCCTCCGAGACGCGCTCGTAGAAGCCGACCAGCCGGTCGGCATCGGCCGGCGTGATCGGTCGGATGCGCGCCGTGCCGCCGTCCCGCAGCACCACGTCGGCCTCCCAGTGCGCCGGGTAGGGAGGCTGGGCGCTGGTCCGCATGGCTTCAGCGTACGGTTGGGCGTGCCCGGACGGGAGGCGTCGGGCCTCGTTGCGTGCGATCCACCCAGACCTCCGACCAGACCTCCGACTCGAGGGGCGACACCATGGCTGAGCGCCGCGTCATCATCGGCTGGGCCGAAGGGCTGCACGCCCGGCCCGCCTCCATCTTCGTCCGGGCCGCGACCGCCTCCGGTGTCCCCGTGACCATCGCGAAGGGCGGCGGCACGCCGGTGAACGCCGCCTCGATACTGGCGGTCCTGTCGCTGGGCGCGGAGGGCGGCGAGGAGATCACGCTGGCGACCGAGGCGGAGGACGGCGACGCGACGCTCGACCGGCTGGCGAAACTGGTCGCCGAGGGTCTTGAGGAACTTCCGGAGACCGTGTGAAACGCGGTGGGAAATGCCGCGGGCAACTATGCGGGAATTCCGGGCAGGAGAATTCCTCGTCGGCGCATCCGGTGAGGAATTCGCGGCTCGCTGACTCTGGTGTATACGGTCGCCGTTAAATCTGGCCGCGCACTGTGTTTACGGCAGGTTTCGGAGACCTCACAGTGACCGGGCGGAACTGCCGGCGGGCAGGGGTGGAGCGCTCCAGCTGGGCGGCGGTCAGCGCCCTGGCCCGCTCCGCGTCGCCCCGGGCGATGGCGTCCACCAGGGCGCCGCGCTCCTGCCAGATGACCACCGCCCGGCCCACCGGCTCGCCCGCGTACAGCCAGGTGATCTTGCGTCTGATCTGCACCAGCAGCGCCGAGAGCCCCGGGCTACAGGTGGCCTGCGCGAGCGTCTCGTGGAACCAGTCGCCCAACGAGCGGAGGTCCGCCTCCTGCCCCTGGCCTGCGCGCTGCCGGCCGAGCCTGACGAGGCCGCGCAACACCTTCAGATGCGCCTCCGTGCGCCGTTGCGCGGCGCGCGCGGCGCCCAACGGCTCCAGCAGCGCGCGGATGTCGAGCAGGTCCGCCGCCTCCCGGTCACCCGGCTGAGCCACACACGCCCCCGCGTGCCGCCGGGACACCACGAAGCCCTCGGACTCCAGGGTGCGCAGCGCCTCCCGCACGGGAACCCGGGACACCCCGTAGCGCTGGGCGAGCTGCTCCTCGGCGAGCCGGGATCCGGGTGGCAGCATGCCGCCCACAATGTCGTCACGGATCGCCGTGCATACCGTGTGCGCGGAGATGCGCATGAACAAACCCCCACTGCCATCGCCGGCGTCAGCTCTGCCACATTACTTCCGGGTCGGTTGCACCGAACTGTATGGCAAAAGCACGGGAATGCCGATAGGGGCCCCGGAAAAGCAGCGGATTTCGGCCGCCGCCGAAGAAGCGGCGACGCGGCGGTTCCGGACCGCGGATGGCCCGGAACCGCCGGGTGGGCAGCCGTCGACGACTCAGCCGTCGAGGACGGTGACCTCGCCGATGCCGAGGTCCCGCACCGGGGCGGCGATCTGCTCGGCGTCGCCGACCAGGACGGTCACCAACCGGTCCTCGGGGAAGGCCCGCGCCGCGGCCACCGAGGCCTCGACGGTGCCGGTCTCGGCGAGCCTGGCGTAGAGCGTCGCCTGGTAGTCGTCGGCCAACTCCTCCTCGACCTGGTCGGCCAGGGTGCCGGCGACCGCGGCGGCGGTCTCGAAGCGCAGCGGCGCCACGCCGACCAGATTCTGCACGGCGACGTCCCGCTCGGCGTCGGTCAGTCCCTCCGCCGCCAGGGTGCGCAGCACCTGCCACAGGTCGGCGAGCGCCGGCCCGGTCACCTCGGTGGCGACCGAACCGCGGATGCCGAGCAGCGACAGTCCCGTGCGGTCGGCGCTGGAGCGCAGCACCTGGCCGAAGGCGCGGATGCCGTAGGTGTAGCCCTTCTCCTCGCGCAGCACCCGGTCCAGGCGGGAGGTGATGGTGCCGCCCAGGCAGTAGACGCCCAGGGTCTGGGCGGGCCACACGGGGTCGTGCCGGTCGGACCCGACCCGGCCGATGAGCGCCTGGGTCTGCACGGCCCCCGGCCGGTCGACGATGACCACCCGGCCCGCGTCGTCGGACCGCACCTGGACCCAGGAGGGCGGCGTCGCCGCCGGCCCGGTCCAGGCGCCCAGCGTGTCCCGCAGCACCCCGTCCAGGTCGATGCCGGTCAGGTCGCCGACCACCACGGCGGTGGCCGCGGTGGGCCTGATGTGTGCCTCGTAGTAGCCGCGCACCGCCTTGGCGTCGATGCGCTCCACGCTCTCCACGGTGCCCTGCCGGGGCCGCGACATTCGCGCGTCGGTGGGAAACAGCGCGGCGGACAGCGCCATCCCGGCGCGTCGGGAGGGGTTGGCCAGCTCGTGCGGGATCTCGTCGAGGCGGTTGCGGACCAGCCGCTCCACCTCGCTGTCCGGGAACGCGGGGACGCGCAGCGCGTCGGCGAGCAGCCCGAGCGCCTTGGCCAGCCGGGACGCCGGCACTTCGAGAGACACCCGGACGCCCGCGTGGTCGGCGTGCGCGTCCAGGGTGGCACCGCAGCGTTCGAGCTCGGCGGCGAACTCCTCGGCGGAGAGCCGGTCGGTGCCCTCGGAGAAGGCCCGCGCCATGATCGTGGCCACGCCCTCCTGGGCGGTCGGCTCGGCGGCCAGCGGCGCGGTCAGGTGGATCTCGACGGCGATGACCCGCTGGCCGGGGGCGTGGTGGCGCAGCACGGTCAGCCCGTTGGGCAGGGTGTCGCGGGTGGGGCGGGGGAAGGACCAGGGCGTCGCCTGGCCGGCGGGCGGTTGGGGGTGCAGCCGCATGCCGGGGGGTGGGGACACGGCCCCGCCGCCCGGGGCAGCCGCGGCGCTCGGCGGAACGGCGCTGGTCGAGGTGATGTCCGTCACTGGTCGGCTCCCTCCGCGTCACCGCGGGTGGCGTCATCGTCGGCGCGGTCGGCGTCGGCGTGGTCGGCGGATTCGGTCTCGTCCTCGGCCGGTTCCAGCGGCTCGTAGACGAGCACGGCGCGGTTGTCGGGGCGCAGCCGGGCCGCGGCGACGGTCCGCACCTCGTCGGGGGTGATCTCCAGGATCCGCTGCACGGCGGTCAGCGCCAGCTGCGGATCGCCGAACAGCACCGTGTACTTGCACAGCTCGTCGGCCCGGCCGCCCACGGTGGCCAGCCGGTCCAGCCACTCGCGCTCCAGCTGGGCCTGGGCGCGCTCCATCTCCTCCGGAGTGGGGCCCTCGGTCGCGAACCTGGCCAACTCCTCGTCGATGGCCGCCTCGATGTCCTCGATCTCCGCGTCGGCCGAGGTCTTCACGTCCAGCCAGCCGAGCGAGGGCGCGCCGGCCAGCCGCAGCAGCCCGAATCCGGCGGCCACGGCGGTGCGGTCGCGACGCACCAGGCGGTTGTGCAGCCGGGACGACTCGCCGCCGCCGAGCGCGGTGAGGGCGAGGTCGGCGGCGTCGGACTCGCGGCTGCCGTCCTCGGGCAGCCGGTAGGCGGCCATCAGGGCGCGGGCCGGCACCTCCTCGCGGACCAGCTCGCGCAGCTCCTCGCCGAGCACCTCGGGGAGCGAACCGTCGCGCGGCGGGCGCTTGCCGTCGTGTCCGGGGATGGAGCCGAAGTACTTCTCGATCCAGCCGAGGGTCTGCTCCGGGTCGATGTCGCCGACAACGGACAGCACCGCGTTGTTGGGCGCGTAGTAGGTGCGGAAGAACTCCTGCGCGTCCGCCAGGGACGCGGCGTCCAGATCGGCCATGGAGCCGATCGGGATGTGGTGGTAGGGGTGTCCTGCGGGGTAGACCATCGCGGACAGCCGCTCGAACGCGGTGCCGTAGGGCACGTTGTCGTACCGCTGGCGGCGCTCGTTCTTCACCACGTCGCGCTGGTTGTCCAGGGACTCCTGGTCCAGGGCGGTGAGCAGGGTGCCCATCCGGTCCGCCTCGAGCCACAGCGCGAGTTCGAGTTGGTGGGCGGGCATCGTCTCGAAGTAATTGGTGCGTTCGAAGCTGGTGGTGCCGTTGAGCGACCCGCCCGCGCCCTGCACCAGCTCGAAGTGGCCGTTACCGCTGATCTGGGCCGAGCCCTGGAACATCAGGTGCTCGAAGAGGTGGGCCAGCCCGGTGCGGCCCTGGACCTCGTGCCGCGAGCCGACGTCGTACCAGAGGCAGACCGCGGCCACCGGGGTGAGATGGTCCTCGGAGAGCACCACGCGCAGACCGTTGTCCAGTCTGTGTTCGGTTGCGGTGAGCCCGCCGGCGGTATCCTGCGGGATGGCCGTGTGGCCCATGAGCATGTGGTCCCTTCGCTCGGACGTGAGATCGCGATCTAGTCACCTTATGCAAGGTGAGCCGTGGTGTGCGAAGTTCCCGCCAGTCCCGCCGACGGCCGGCGGCGGGACGGGGCCCGGGTGTCAGCGGCCCGGTCCACAATGGTCACTGCATCAATACTCAGGCACACAAGACCCCGAACACGTATCGAACACGCATCGAAGGAGCGCCCGCCCCGATGGCCCGCCGCAGCACGAAGACCCCGCCGCCTGACGACTTCGAGGAGCGCATCCTCGACATCGACGTGGTGGACGAGATGCAGGGCTCGTACCTGGAGTACGCCTACTCGGTGATCTACTCCCGGGCGCTGCCCGACGCCCGGGACGGCATGAAGCCGGTGCAGCGCCGCATCCTCTACCAGATGCACGACATGGGCCTGCGGCCCGACCGTTCGTACGTCAAATGCGCCCGGGTGGTCGGCGAGGTGATGGGCAAGCTGCATCCGCACGGCGACAGCCCGATCTACGACGCGCTGGTGCGGATGGCGCAGTCCTTCTCGATGCGGCTGCCCCTCGTCGACGGCCACGGGAACTTCGGCTCGTTGGGGAACGACGACCCGCCGGCCGCCATGCGGTACACGGAGTGCCGGTCGGCGCCGGCGGCCGGGCTGATGGTGGAGTCGATCGACGAGGACACCGTCGACTTCGCCAGCAACTACGACGGCAGCGAGCAGGAGCCGGTCGCCCTCCCGGCGGCGTACCCGAACCTCCTGGTGAACGGCTCCAGCGGGATCGCGGTGGGCATGGCGACCAACATGCCGCCGCACAACCTGGGCGAGGTGATCGCCGCGGCCCGGCATCTGATCCGGCATCCGGGTGCCGATCTGGCCACCCTGATGCGGTATGTGCCGGGACCCGACCTGCCGACGGGCGGTCAGATCGTCGGCCTGGAGGGGATCCACGACGCGTACGAGACCGGCCGGGGCACGTTCCGGATCCGCGCCACCGTGTCCGTGGAGAAGGTGACCGCGCGGCGCCGCGGCCTGGTGGTGACCGAACTGCCGTTCACCGTGGGCCCGGAGAAGGTGATCGCGAAGATCAAGGACCTGGTCAACGCCAAGCGGCTGCAGGGCATCGCCGACGTGAAGGATCTGACGGACCGGCAGCACGGGCTGCGCCTGGTCATCGAGGTGAAGAACGGCTTCAACCCCGAGGCGGTCCTGGCCCAGCTGTACAAGCTGACGCCGATGGAGGAGAGCTTCGGCATCAACAACGTGGCGCTGGTGGACGGCCAGCCGCTGACCATGGGCCTGAGGGAGCTGCTCGAGGTCTACGTCGACCACCGCTTCCAGGTGGTGCGGCGGCGCAGCGAGTACCGGCGCGGCCGCCGGCGGGACCGGCTGCACCTGGTCGAGGGCCTGCTGGTGGCCCTGGTGGACATCGACGAGGTCATCCGCATCATCCGCTCCAGCGACAACGCGGCGGAGGCGAAGGAGGCGCTGATCGCGCGGTTCTCGCTCTCCGAAACGCAGACGCAGTACATCCTGGACACCCCGCTGCGGCGGCTGACCCGGTTCGACCGCCTGGAGCTGGAGGCGGAGCAGGAGCGGCTGGAGCGGGAGATCGCCGAGCTGAGCCGGATCCTGGACTCGGACGCGGAGCTGCGCAAGCTGGTCTCCGGTGAGCTGGCCGACATCGCCAAGAAGTACGGCACGCCGCGGCGCAGCGTCCTGGTGGAGTCGGCGGGCGCCGAGGTCGAGGCGGTGCCGCTGCAGGTCGCCGACGACCCGTGCCGGGTGCTGCTGTCCTCCACCGGGCTGCTGGCCCGCACCGCGGACGGGGAGACGACGCTGGAGAGCGGCGGACGCCGGGTCAGGCACGACGTGATCGTCTCGGCCGTGCCGTCCACCTCGCGGTCCGAGGTCGGGGTCGTCACCTCGACCGGCCGGCTGCTGCGGCTGCCGGTGATCGACCTGCCGCAGCTGCCGCCGACCGCCGCCGCACCGAACCTGGCGGGCGGCGCGCAGCTGTCGGAGTTCCTGTCGCTGCGGCCCGACGAGCGGGTGATCTGCCTGACCACGCTGGACGAGTCGTCGCCGGGACTGGCCATCGGCACCGAACAGGGCGTGGTGAAGCGGGTCGTGCCCGAGTACCCGGCGAACAAGGAGGAGCTGGAGGTCATCGCGCTCCGCGAGGGCGACCGGATCGTCGGCGCGGCCGAGTTGCGCACCGGCGAGGAGGATCTGGTCTTCGTCACCAGCGACGCGCAGTTGCTGCGGTACCCGGCGTCGCAGGTGCGGCCGCAGGGTCGGCAGGCGGGCGGCATGGCCGGCGTCAAGCTCGGCGCGGGGGCCCGGGTGGTCTCCTTCACCGCGGTCGATCCGGCGGCCGAGGCGGTGGTGTTCACGCTGGCCGGCGGCAGCGGGACGCTGGACGACTCGCTGGGCACCGCGAAGCTCACGCCGTTCGACCAGTACCCGCGCAAGGGCCGGGCCACCGGCGGGGTGCGCTGCCAGCGGTTCCTCAAGGGCGAGGAGCACCTCATCCTGGCCTGGGTGGGCCCGGCGCCGGCGCGGGCGGCGACCGGGACCGGCACCCCGGCGGAGCTCCCGGAGCTCGACCCGCGCCGGGACGGTTCGGGGGTCCCGCTGGCCAAGGCGGTGGCCGTGATCGGCGGCCCGGCATAGCGGACGGGGTGGCGCTCCGGCGGCTGGCGTGGGGGAAGTGTGCGCCGCCGGAGCGCCGGCCGGCCTCAGCCGGCGGCTGGGGACGGGGTGGGCCGGGGCCCACCTCGCGCGGTCACTCCCCGCCCTGCCCGGGCCAGGTCGTGCAGTCCTGCCACTCCGTGTCCCAGCCGGTGTTGCCGCCGCCGTCCTGGAGGGTCATCGGCGGGACGCCGGTCGGGAACGGGCAGTTGTAGACGCCCGCCGCGCCGACATCGGTGGCGGTCACGTTGCTGATCGTGGCCTCGCCCGTGGTCTCGGCCTGGATCACCACCGTGCCGACGTTCTCCACCACCGCGCCGTCGATGGTGGCGTTGTTCGCCGCCAGACCCTGACCGCTGCCCGAGACGAACTGGAAGGCGCTCCACGGGCTGTCGATGACGGTGGTGTCGGTGATCCGGATGTCCGCCTCGATGGGGTGGTTGTAGGGGTCGACCCGCAGGGCGGACATCGGGTGGTTCCAGTTGGGGTTCATCGCCCCGGTGCGCACCAGCGTGTTGCCCTCGACCGTGATGGTGCCGGCGAGCGGGAAGAAGGGCTGGAGGAACGCCTGGTTGGAGATGGCGATGCCGCTGCCCAGGGCGTTGGTGTCCTGGACGTGGTTGTTGCGGACGGTGATGTTCTCACCGCCGTAGATGGCGATGCCGTTGGCCAGGTTGGGCTGGATGACCGTGTTGTTCTCGAACGTCGAGTTGCGGTTGATGTTCGGCAGCGACCACATGGCGAGCGAGTCGTCGCCCGTGTTCCTGAGGTAGTTGTCGCGCACCACGATGCCGTTGGCGTCGCCGTTGAGGTTCAGCCCGTCGGCGGCCATGTCGACGATGCGGTTGCCCTCGACCACCAGGCCGTCGTTGGCCCCGGTCAGCCAGAGCCCCACCTTGAGGCGCTGCAGCCACATGCCGGAGACCGAGGAGTTGGCGCCCAGGTTGCCGTTGACGAAGTTGTCCGGGTTGCTGTCGACCCGTTCGGTCACGGCACCGACCACGGCGAAGTCGCTCAGGTGCACGTTGCCGGGCGACTGGCCCTGGTTGATGAACCGTGAGCTGTGCACCACCGAGTACCAGTTGCCCGCGCCCTGGAGGGTGACGTTCTCCACGTAGAGCGGCTGGTTCACCTGGTAGGTGCCCGGCGGGATCCACACGGTGCCGCCCCGGCCCTGGGCGACGGCCTCCACGAAGGCCTGGGTGGAGTCCGTCTGGCCGGTGGGGTCGGCGCCCAGCGTGGTCACGTCGAGGGCGCCGGCGGGCGGTTCGGCGGGCGCCGCGACCTGCTCGAAGTCCGCGGAGTCGATCGTGTACGGACCGGCCGTGTCGGCCGCGTCCACCTGGAGGGTGACGGTGTCGCCCGCGGCCAGCTCCTGGCCGAGCAGCAGCCGGGCGTGATTGAAGAAGTGGTGGGTCTTGGAGCCGGCGATCCAGGGCGCGTCGAAGTAGGCGTACTGCGAGGTGACCTCGAGCGGTTCGTCGACCATCTGCCCGTTGGCGTACACCGAGAGGGTGCCGCTGCTGTTGTCCGGCAGGTTGTAGACGACGGTGACGGCGTTGGCCGGCTCGGTCAGCGTGAACTCCACGCTCTGTCCCGAGGTCAGCTGCACCGCCTGGCGGCCCGACGCCTCCGAGGCGACGGTGCCCTGGGTGTGGTCGGGGCCGATCAGCGTCCCGTCGTGCGCGGCGACCTCGGCCTCCTGGGTGACGAACGGCAGGTCGGCGCCGGCCGTCGGCGTGGCGTCGGCCGCGGGGGCGGAGGCCTCGGACACGGAGGACTCGGGCATGGGGGCGTCGCCGAAGGCGGGCGCGACCGTCCCGAGGGTGCCGACGACGGCCAGGCAGGCCGCCGCCGTCCAGGCGGCCCGCAGTCGCGAACGCGACCGCGCGGCGTGGGGTGCGGGCATGACGTTCCCTTCCATGAGGGGTGTGGGGGTGGGTGGCGGCCCGGCCGCGGGGGGTCAGCCCCGCAACCAGGCCGCCGTGTCCGGCGGCAGCAGGTCCGCGTCGTCCAGGGGGGCGCTGCTGAGCAGGACGGCTCGGTGTTCGGGGAGCGGGATCGGCTCGGCGGCGAGGTTGACCACGCAGACGAACCCGTCGGGGCGGGCGAAGGCGAGCACGCCCGCGGGGGCGTCGAGCCAGCTGACGGCGGACCCGGCCGCCGCCTCGGCGTGTCCCTCCCCCGACCAGGCGCGCCGGATGCCGAGCGCCGTTCGGTAGAGGCTGAGCAGCGAGCCGGGGTCGCGCTCCTGTCGTTCGGCGGTGTACGGCGCCCAGTCCGCGGGCTGCGGCAGCCAGGTGTCGGCGCCGCCGAAACCGTAGGGCGGCTCCGCGCCCGACCAGGGCAGCGGCACCCGGCAGCCGTCGCGTCCCGGGTCCACGCCGCCGGAGCGCGCATGCATGGGGTCGGTGACGCGGTCCAGGGGGATGTCGGCCTCGGGCAGGCCCAGTTCCTCGCCCTGATAGAGGTAGACAGCGCCGGGCAGAGCGAGGGAGAGCAGCGCCGCGGCGCGGGCCCTGCGGGTGCCGAGCGCGCGGTCGGTGGGCGTGCCGAAGCGCTTGGCGGCGAACTCGAACCCGGTCTCGGCGCGGCCGTACCTGGTCACCGTGCGGGTCACGTCGTGGTTGCAGAGCACCCAGGTGGCGGGCGCGCCGACCCGGGCGTGCGCGGCCAGGGTGGAGTCGATGGAGGCGCGCAGCCGGTCGGGGTCCCACGGGCAGGACAGGAAGTCGAAGTTGAAGGCGGTGTGCAGCTCGTCGGCACGCAGGTAGCGGGTGAACCGGTCGACGTCGGGCAGCCACAGCTCGCCGATCAGCACCCCGTCGTACTCGTCGGCGACGGCCCGCCAGGAGCGGTAGACGTCGTGCAGTTCGTCGCGGTCCACGTACGGGTGCGGGTCGTGCTGCGGATCGAAGTCCGGCAGCCCCGGGTCCTTGACGAGCAGGGCGGCCGAATCGACGCGGATGCCGGCGGCGCCGCGCTCGAACCAGAAGCGGAGGATGTCCTCGTGCTCCTCCCTGACCGCCGGGTGCGCCCAGTTGAGGTCGGGCTGGCCCGGCGCGAAGAGGTGCAGGTACCACTCCCCCGCTCTGCCGTCCACGGCCCGGGTGCGGCTCCAGGCCGGGCCGCCGAACTCCGAGCGCCAGTCGTTGGGCGGCAGCTCGCCGTCGCGGCCGCGCCCCGGCCTGAAATGGAACAGCTCGCGCTCGGGGGCGCCGGGCGCGGCGCCCAGCGCGGCGCGGAACCACGCGTGGTCGGCGGAGACGTGGTTGGGCACGACGTCGACGATGGTGCGCAGGCCCAGCTCGCGGGCCTCCGCGATCAGCTTCTCCGCCTCCTGGAGGGTGCCGAGGTCCGGGTCGATGGCCCGGTAGTCCGTGACGTCGTAGCCGCCGTCGGCGAACGGGGACACGTACCAGGGCGTGAACCACAGCGCCTGCACGCCGAGCTCGGCGAGGTAGGGGAGCCGGGAGCGCACGCCGGCGAGGTCGCCGGTGCCGTCCCCGTCGCCGTCGGCGAAGCTGCGGACGTACACCTGGTAGATGGCGGCGGTGCGCCACCATGCGGAGCGGTTCTGCGGCACGCAGGGTGTCCTTTCGGTGATCAGCCCCGGAGGCTGCCCGCGGTGAGGCCCGCGAGGATCTGGCGCTGGAAGATGAGGAAGATCACCACGAGGGGGATGCTGGCGAGGACCAGGCCGGCGACGAGCATGTTCAGCGAGGTGCTGTCGGCGATCCGTTGCAGGTAGACGGTGATGGGCTGTTCGGCCGGATCGGGCAGCACCACGAGCGGCCAGAGGAAGTCGCGCCACAGCGCGGTGATCGACAGGATCGAGACCACGGCGATGATGGGCCGGGACAGCGGGAGGATGATCCGGCTCATGGTGGTGAACGCCGAGGCGCCGTCGATCCGGGCAGCGTCGAGCAGTTCGTCCGGTATCTGGTCGAAGAAGTTCTTCAGGACGTAGATGTTGAAGGCGTTGGCGGCGGCCGGCAGCCAGACGGCGGCCGGGTTGTTGATCAGGTTGAGGCCCAGGATCGGCACGTCCGAGACCGTCAGGTAGGTGGGGATCAGCAGCGTCGTGGCCGGCACCATCAGGGTGACCAGCATCAGGCCGAGCACGAGGTTGCCGAACCGCGGCCGCAGCTTGGACAGGGCGTAGGCGGCCGGCACCTGGACGGCCAGGCCGAGCAGCCAGGCGCCGCCGATCAGCACGATGGTGTTGCCGAAGTAGCGGGCCAGGTCCAGCTCGTTCCAGGCGTCGGCGTAGTTGCCGGGGTGCCACTCCTGGGGCACGTGGGTGGGCGGGGTCCTGGCCAGCTCAGGCGAGCTCTTCATGCCGCCGGTGACCATCCAGTAGAGCGGGATGACGAAGGCGACCGTGAAGAGCAGCAGCGCCACGGTGAACAGGGACCAGTAGACGAGTCGGCCGCGCGGCGTGCGGAGCACCGCGGAGCGAACCAGGGTACGCAAGGCGGCTCCCTCAGATCTGCCGGCTGCGGGTGGCCCGCAGGTAGGCGGCGGAGAAGACGGCGAGGACGGCGAGGAGCATCAGGCTCATGGCGCTGGCCGCGCCGAAGTTGCCGGTGACGAAGGCGTAGCGGTAGACGAGCAGCATCACCGTGACGGTGGAGTCGTCGGGGCCGCCGCCGGTCATCACGAACGGCTCGGTGAACACCTGCATCGTGGCCACCACCTGCAACAGCGGCAGCATGAGGATGACGAACCGGGTCTGCGGGATCGTCACGTGCCACAGCCGCTTGCCGATACCCGCCCCGTCCAGCTCCGCCGACTCGTAGAGCTCGCCCGGGATGGTCTGCAGCGCGGCCAGGTAGATCAGCGTGGCGCTGCCCATGTTGGCCCAGGTGGAAACGATGACCAGGGAGATCAGGGCGGTGCCGGAGGAGTTGGTCCAGTCCGAGGTGGGCAGGTGCGCGGCGCTCAGCACCTCGTTGATCAGCCCGCCCTCCGGCTGGTAGAACCACCGCCACATCAGGGCCACCACCACCGGCGGCAGCATGACCGGCAGGTACACCAGGATTCGGAAGTAGGCCCTGGCGTGCCGGAACTCGTTGATGAGCACCGCGGTGACGAACGGGACCCCGAAGCCCAGCACCAGCGCGTAGAGGGTGAACAGCGCGCTGTTGCGCCAGGCGGTGGCGAACAGCGGGTCGTCCCAGACGAAGCGGAAGTTCTCCAGACCGACCCAGCTGGAGCCGCGGACGAAGTTCACCTCCTGGAAGCTCAGCACCACGTTGCGGATGACCGGGTACCAGGCGAAGACGGCGAAGACGACCAGGGCGGCGCAGAGGAAGCCGTAGGCGGTGACGGTGTCGGCGAGCCTGCGGCGCCCGGCCGGGCGCCGGGCCGCCCGCTTCCTGACCGGCCGGCGGTGCGAGGTGGGGGCGGGCGGCGCCTCGGTGGCGGGGGTGGCCATCAGGAGCTCTCGTAGATCCGGTTGACCTGCTCCTCCGCGTCGGCGAGCAGGGCCGCGACGTCGGTGTCGCGCTCCGTCAGCACCGCCTGCATGACGGTGTCGAGGATGGCGTAGACCTCCTGCGCCTGCGGCGGCTCGATCTGACCGGGGATCTCGGTGGCCGCGTCCATGAACGGCTGGACGTGGTCGACCGGGACGTTCGCGTGCTCCTCCTTGAGCGCCTCGACGTCGTCGCGGATCTCCCCCTCGGCCCAGATGTCCGGGGTGGGCGGCATCGGCAGCCCCACCGGCAGGTCGTCGGCCGCGTAGTCCTGGATGCGGCGCTCGATCTCGCCGGGGTTGACGAAGCGCCACTGCAGCCAGGTGAGGGCGGCGTCGATCTCCTCCTCCGAGGCGTTGGCGTTGATCATGTAGCCCTCGCCGCCGATCAGGGTCGCCTCGCCGTCGGGTATCGGACCCAGGCCCAGGTTCTCGTAGGTGCCCTCGTACTGCCTGACCAGGGTGGGCAGGTTGTCCGGCGCGGCCACGTACATGCCCAGCTGGCCGGCGCCCATCTGCACCATCAGGTCCTCGCAGGAGCGGAGCTGGTCGCTGCCCATCGAGTCGTCCTCCCAACGCATGGCCTGCAGCGTCTCCAGCAGCTCACGGGCGGAGTCGCTGTTGAACGCGGCCCGCCAGCCGTCGCCATCGGGCTCCGCGATCCGGCCGCCCGCGGAGTACACCTCGGCGGTCAGGTGCCACCCGCCGGTGTTGTCGATGGTGCACTCGCCGTAGCCGTTGATCCCGCCGCCCAACTCGGCGATGGCGTCGGCGGCCGCGCGCACCTCCTCCCAGGTGGTGGGCGGCGCGTCGGGGTCGAGTCCGGCCTGTTCGAAGAGGTCGCGGTTGTAGAGCAGGCCCATCGAGTAGTTGGCGGTGGGGATGCCGTACTGACGGCCCTCCTCGTCCTGGAAGACCTCGTGCAGTTCGGGGCGTACCTCCGCGAACTCCGGGTGGTCGGCGAGGTAGTCGGTGATGTCGGCGGCGTAGCCCTGCTCGATGATCTGGGCCGGGTCGGTGAAGTAGACGTAGAAGACGTCCTCCAGTTCGCCGCCGGCGACCCGGGTGTTGAACGTCTCCGGGTCCATGAAGCCCTCGTGCGGAACGATGTCGATGCCCGGATGGGCCTTCTCGAACGCCGCGATCTCGGCGTCGAACACCCGCAGCTCGCGCTGGTCCGTGCCGGGCGGCTGACCGTTGATGTGGAGCTCGACCCTGCCGTCGTCGCCGCCCTCGTCCTCGGAGGAGCAGCCGGTCAGGGCGAGGACGAGGACGGCGCCGGCGACGAGGGAGCGGCGGGCTCGCCGGTGTGCGGTGGGAGACATCGATGGCCCCTTCGTGAGCATGACCGGGAAGTGGGCACACTCAACCACCGATTGCAGGATCCCGCAATATCCTGCGTGCAGATTGCAAAATAACTACTAGTTGCTGCCAGCGTCCTCCCGCGGCGCCTGTCCGGTGGACTCGCGGACCACCAGCTCGGGCTCGAACAGCAGCTCCTCGCGGGGCACGTCCCGACCCCCGAACTGCGCCACCAGCATCTCCACGGCGGCCCGACCCATGGCCTCGATGGGCTGCCGCACGGTGCTCAACGGCGGGCTGGTGCAGGTCATCAAGGCGGAGTCGTCGTAGCCGACCACGGAGAAGTCGCCGGGCACCGTCAGGCCACGGCGTTTGGCCGCGCGCACCGCGCCGAGCGCTATCACGTCGCTGGCGCAGATGACGCAGGTGACGCCGCGTTCGAGCAGCGTGGTGGTGGCGGCCTGCCCGCCCTCCAGCGTGTACATGGCGCGGGCCACCCGTTCCTCCGGCAACTCGGCGCCACTGGCCCGAGCGGCCGCCTGGGCGGCCGCCAGCTTGCGCCGCGAGGGCACGTGGTCGCGCGGGCCCAGCACCAGGCCGATCCGCTGGTGGCCGAGCGAGGCGAGATGGCGCCAGGCCTGCTCCACGGCGACCGCGTCGTCGCAGGAGACCCCGGGGAAGCCGAGCCCCGGCACCGAGGCGTTGATCAGCACCACGGGCAGCCGGCGCTCGGCGAGCAGGCGATAGTGCTCGTGCGAGGCGTCCGCCTGGGCGTAGAGGCCGCCGGCGAAGACCACACCGGAGACCTGCTGCTGGAGCAGCAGGTCCACGTAGTCCGTCTCCTGGATGCCGCCAGGGGTCTGGGTGCAGAGCACCGGCACCAGACCCCGCTGGGCCAGTACGCCGCCGAGCACCTCGGCGAAGGCGGGGAAGATCGGGTTGGACAGCTCGGGCACCACCAGGCCGACCAGCCGGCCGCGCTCACCGCGGAGCTGGGTCGGCCGCTCGTAGCCGAGCACGTCGAGGGCGGTGAGCACGGCCTGGCGGGTCGCCTCGGAGACTCCGGGCTTGCCGTTGAGAACCCGGCTGACCGTGGCCTCGCTGACACCCACCTTCTGCGCTACCTCGGCAAGTCGTCGTGTCATACACGCAAGCCTAGCGCAAGCGACGCAAACGACTTGCGTGGCCCCGGCCGGACGATCGGCCGGCCGGGGCCACGCCGTCAGGTGTCGATGCGGGACCGGTCCAGGCTGGCGGCCGAGTTCGCGATGAACTCCCGGCGCGGCGCGACCTCGTTGCCCATCAGCAGGCTGAACGCCTCCTCGGCGGCCTCCAGATCGCTGATGTTGATCCGGCGCAGGGTGCGGTGGCGCGGGTCCATGGTGGTCTCGGCCAGCTGGTCGGCATCCATCTCGCCGAGACCCTTGTAGCGCTGGATGGAGTCCTTGTACCGCACCCCGCGCTGCCCGAGGTCCTGCAGGGTCTCCCGCAGCTCGTTGTCCGAGTACGTGTACAGGTACTTGTCCTGCCCCTTGCGGGGGTTGCTCAGCTCGATGCGGTGCAGCGGCGGCACGGCCGAGAAGACGCGGCCCTGCTCGACCATGGGGCGCATGTAGCGCTGGAACAGCGTGAGCAGCAGGCACCGGATATGTGCCCCGTCCACGTCGGCGTCGGCCAGGAAGATGACCTTGCCGTAGCGCGCCTGGTCGATGTCGAAAGTGCGCCCGGAGCCGGCTCCTATCACCTGGATGATCGCGCTGCACTCGGCGTTCTTCAGCATGTCGGCGACCGACGACTTCTGGACGTTGAGGATCTTGCCCCGGATCGGCAGCAGCGCCTGGAACTCGGAGTTCCGGGCCAGCTTCGCCGTGCCCAGCGCGCTGTCGCCCTCGACGATGAACAGCTCGCTGCGCTCCACGTCGTCGCTGCGGCAGTCGGCGAGCTTGGCCGGGAGCGCCGAGGACTCCAGCGCGGTCTTCCGCCGCTGGGCCTCCTTGTGCTGGCGGGCGGCGATCCGGGTGCGGGCCGCGGCGACGACCTTCTCCAGCACCGCGCGGGACTGCTGCTTGGCGTCCCGCTTGGTGGACGTCAGGAACGCCTTCAGCTCCTTGGCCACCACCTGGGAGACGATGCGGGTCGCCGCGGCGGTGCCCAGCACCTCCTTGGTCTGGCCCTCGAACTGCGGCTCGGCCAGCCGCACCGTGACCACCGCGGTCAGGCCCTCCAGCACGTCGTCCTTGGAGACGTCGTCCTCGGCCACCCGCAGCAGCTTGGCGGCCCGCAGCGCGTCGTTGACGGTGGTGCGCATGGCCCGCTCGAAGCCGGCGACGTGGGTGCCGCCCTTCGGGGTGGCGATGATGTTCACGAAGGAGCGGAGCGTGGTGTCGTAGCCGGTGCCCCAGCGCAGCGCGATGTCCACCTCCAGATCGCGCCGGACCTCGGTGGGGATCATGTGGCCGCGGTCGTCCAGGACGGGGACGGTCTCCTTGAAGGCGCCCTGGCCGGCCAGCCGCAGCACGTCGCAGACGGGCTTGTCGGGCGCCAGGTACTCGCAGAACTCGCTGATGCCCCCGTCGAAGCGGAAGACCTCCTCGGTCGTCTCCGCGCCCTCCAGGGCCCGCTCGTCGCGCACCACGATGGTCAGCCCGGGCACCAGGAAGGCGGTCTGCCGGGCGCGGGCGTGCAGCGTCTCCAGGGAGAGCCTGGCGTCCTTCAGGAAGATCTGCCGGTCCGCCCAGTAGCGCACCCGGGTCCCGGTGCGGCTCTTCGGGAGCTTGCGGGTCTTGATCAGGCCGCCCGACGGGTCGAACGGGGCGTCGGGGCCCGATTCGGTGAAGATGCCGGGGGTGCCCCGGCGGAAACTGATCCTGTGGGTCCGGCCGCCGCGGTCCACCTCGACGTCCATGCGGGCGGAGAGCGCGTTCACCACGGAGGCGCCGACGCCGTGCAGGCCGCCGGAGGCTGCGTAGGAGCCGCCGCCGAACTTGCCGCCGGCATGCAGCTTGGTCATCACGACCTCGACCCCGGACAGGCCGGTCTTCGGCTCGATGTCCACCGGGATGCCGCGGCCGTTGTCCCTGACCTCGACGGAGCCGTCGGGGTGCAGCAGGACCTCGATATGGTCGCCGTGCCCGGCCAACGCCTCGTCGACGGCGTTGTCGATGATCTCCCACAGGCAGTGCATCAGGCCCCGGCTGTCCGTGGAGCCGATGTACATGCCGGGGCGCTTCCGCACCGCCTCCAGTCCCTCCAGAACCAGAAGGTGCCGCGCGGTGTAGTTGCCTCCGGCGTCTGACCCGGTGAGCAGTGCAGTCGGTGGCACGGACGTGTCGGCGGTCACGCAGTTCGCTCCTCGCTGAATTCTGTTCTGGTGGCGATGCCGGGTGGCGGGGCGCCGCTCAGAGGGTACCGAGGCTATGTAGAGCGGTTGTGCAGGCACCCAGAGAGTATCCAGACTAGCTCAGGTTCGTTCAAATGTTCGATTAACCAAAGGGCTGACGCGTACATCACGTTCCCTTCGAGGCATGAACCATTTAAGCTCCGGGCACGTCCTCCTGAACGAAGGCGGAACCCCGGACGCCCCCGGGGGAGCCTGACGACGCGGGACGAGCCCACCACCCATCCGACCAGTCCGACCCAGCAAGCACACACCCACCCATCTACGGCCCATTCGCCGCCACCGGGCAGCGACCAGCCACTCGATCGGATTTTTCCGGACGAGAAGCCACGAGCGGGAACGTTTTCGGCCTGGTTGGATGTTGTCCCTGGTACGACAGCTCGTCGAGCTAGAGAAGAGGCGACGTGACTACAGTTCTGACCCCCGCGACTCCGCTGACGGCAGGGGATCGCTGCGACCGCTGCGGCGCCCAGGCGTACCTGCGCGTGGTCCTCACCACGGGTGGGGAGCTGCTGTTCTGCGCTCATCACGGCCGCAAGTTCCAGCCGGAGCTCAAGAAGATCGCCGCGGAGATACAGGACGAGACGGAGAGGCTCACCGCGACTCCCGGTACCGCGAGCGACGACGAACGCTGACCAGACGCGACGCCACGTGACAGCACGTGTGCGTCCTCCCAACGGGCCACACAGGCGGGCCTCGGTCCCTCCGTAGACGGGCACGGACCAGCGGAGCCCGGCCACAGAGCCGGCGACGGGCGGCTACCCCGAGCATCGGGAGTAGCCGCCCGTACCTCTCTCGTGTCCGTGCTTCGTGCGACGCCCTTCCGGACGGCGTCTGCCGCCCGGTGCGGCTCAGTCCAGGTAGTCCCGCAGCACCTGCGAACGGGACGGGTGGCGCAGCTTCGACATGGTCTTGGACTCGATCTGCCGGATGCGCTCCCGGGTCACCCCGTAGACCTTGCCGATCTCGTCCAGCGTCTTCGGCTGGCCGTCGGTCAGCCCGAAGCGCATCGAGACGACGCCCGCCTCGCGCTCGCTCAGGGTGTCGAGCACCGAGTGCAACTGCTCCTGCAGCAGCGTGAAGCTCACCGCGTCGGCCGGCACGACCGCCTCGGAGTCCTCGATCAGGTCGCCGAACTCGCTGTCGCCGTCCTCACCGAGCGGCGTGTGCAGCGAGATGGGCTCCCGGCCGTACTTCTGGACCTCGACGACCTTCTCGGGGGTCATGTCGAGTTCCTTGGCCAGCTCCTCCGGGGTCGGCTCGCGGCCGAGATCCTGGAGCATCTGACGCTGGACGCGGGCGAGCTTGTTGATCACCTCGACCATGTGCACCGGGATGCGGATGGTGCGCGCCTGGTCGGCCATGGCCCGGGTGATCGCCTGCCGGATCCACCAGGTCGCGTACGTCGAGAACTTGTAGCCCTTGGTGTAGTCGAACTTCTCGACGGCCCGGATGAGGCCGAGGTTGCCCTCCTGGATCAGGTCGAGGAAGAGCATCCCGCGACCGGTGTACCGCTTGGCGAGCGAGACCACGAGCCGGAGGTTGGCCTCCAGGAGGTGGTTCTTCGCGCGGCGGCCGTCCTCGGAGATGATCTCCAGCTCGCGCCGGAGCTTGGGGGCGGTCTTGTCCGAGCTGGCCAGCTTGTCCTCGGCGAACAGGCCCGCCTCGATGCGCTTGGCAAGTTCCACCTCCTGCTCGGCGTTGAGCAGCGGGACCTTGCCGATCTGCTTGAGGTAGTCCTTGACCGGGTCGGCGGTCGCCCCCGCGGCGGCCACCTGCTGGGCAGGGGCGTCGTCCTCGTCCTCGTCGGAGAGCACGAAGCCCTCGTTCTCCGGCTTGCCCGTCTCCGGGCCCTCGGGCCCGCCCTGGGCGCCGCGCTCCGGCTCCGGCGGGCCGTCCTCGGCGCCGTCGAGGAGCTCGTCGCCGATCTCCTTCTTCGGCTCGCCCGGCTTGCCGGTGGCCTTCTCCGCGGCCTTCCTGGTCGCTGGTCTCTTGGCGGTGGTGGTCTTCTTGGCGGCCGCCTTCTTCGCGGGTGCCTTCTTGGCGGCGGCCTTCTTCGCGGCGGCCTTCTTCGCCCCGGGATTGCTGGCGCTGCCGCCGGTCGTCTCGACGCTGCCGAGGTCCGCGGCCGGTTCCTCCGGGCCGGCCGGGGCCTTGCTGGCGGAGGTGGCCTGCGCGGCAACCGTCTTGGTCGCGGTGCGCTTGGCCGTCGACTTCGCGGCAACACTCTTCCGGGTGCGCTTGGGCGCCTCGGCGGCACTCACCATCAGCGTCACGCCCTCCTCGTCGAGGATCTGGTTGAGGCTGCGCAGAACGTTCTTCCACTGGGTTGATGGGATCTGGTCAGCCTCGAAGGCCCGGCGCACGTCATCGCCGGCGATCTGCCCCTCAGCCTTTCCCCGTTCGATGAGCGCCATTACAGAATTGGACTCGGCGATCTCCGCAGGGAGAGTACGGGAAGTGCTGGCCGACACGAACAACCTCTCGGAACTCTGGGAACGGCTTGAGCCCGCTCTAGGGAAGCGGACCGTGGCCACCGGCAGGGGTGAGCCAGCGGCGTCGGTGGTGCGGGGCCGGACTCCTGGTCCGGTCACCGCGGCCACCTCTTGAATCATCGCGCTGCTTCCCGAAGCGTTACGCAGCATTCGCGTGTCCCGAGTCACACCGCACGCTCGACTGTAGCGGGCCGGAGCGCATGCGTCGCCGGAGCCCTTGCCCGGACCGGCTCCGGCGACGCGCCGTTAACGTGCCGTTCCGTTCAGTGCTCGCGCGGGGCGGGAACGACGTGGTCCGCGCCAGCTGCGGCGGTCCCGCCGGCGGGTGTGCCGGTCGCCTCGGACGGCGCCAGCAGCTGCCGCATGGTGGTCTCCGCGCTGATGGGCTCGCCGGAGCTCATGGCGTCCACGATGCGCTGGTGCAGGGTGACCGATGCCTCGGTGGGATGCTCGCAGCCGGAGATTGCGCCGCCGGAGACCTGGAGGGCCGAGGCGACGATGCCGGAGAGGTGTTCGAGCATGCGGTTGCCGGCGGCCTGGAGGAGCAGTGCGTGGAACTCGCCATCGGCCCGCGAGAACGTCAGGGCGTCGCCCTGGCCGAGCGCATGGGTCATGATGTCGACCATGTCGCCGAGGCGCTGGCGGATCTCCTCGCGGCCGTCGGCGGCCGCGAGTCGCGCGGCGAGCGGCTCGATGGTCAGGCGCAGCTCGCACAGCTCGCGGCGCTGATCCTCGCGCTGCGGTCCGAACGCGCGCCATTCGATGATGTCGGGGTCCAGCAGGTTCCAGTCGCCCACCGGGCGAACCCGGGTGCCCACGTTGGGCCGGGCGCTGACGAGGCCCTTGGCCTCGAGGACGCGGAGCGACTCCCGGACGACGGTGCGGGAGACCTCGAAGCGCTGGCCGATCTCCTCGGGGACCAGCGGGCGGTCGGCGCCCAGATCGCCGGAGACGATCATCTGGCCGAGCTGCTGGACGAGCTGACCGTGCAGACCCCGGCCCCGGTTGCCCGCGGCCCGGCGGCCGACCCGGCTCATGTCCGGGTCCGCCCCGTCCCATGCGGGGGCGTTGGTGGTGCGCGCCGCGCCCGAGGACTCGGCGTAGGAATAGCGGTCAAGCTCGCCCGAGCCGGAGGAGCCGGACTCGGCGGAGCGTGTGGCGGTCATCATGGAGTGCGCAAGCGTAGTCACGCCTCCTTTGTCGGCGGGGTCAGAAGGCACCTTGAGGTCTTTGGTGAAAAGCACACGAAAGGGTGATCGGCGACTCCTGCATAATTGACGTCTAACCGGACGGAAATGGACTTCTCGCAGGCAAGGCCGGGGCAGGGGAGGGTAGTCGAGGGGTCCGCCCGAGCTCATCGCAGGCCGCCACGCAGGCTGACGAGGGCGTATCCGCAGAGCAGCACGCCCAACGAGAGGACGAGCGCCCAGCCGACCGGCTGGGAGGCCAGCTGCACCGATGCGGACACCCAGCGGTCCACTCCGGACGGGAACGGAAGCTCGGTCGGCGCGGGCAGCCGGCCGGGCAGCGCGTCGAACGCACGGCCGATCGGTCCGTCGATCAGCCACCGCAGAACCGGGGCGAGGACCAGCGGCATCGCCGCGACGGCGGCCAGTCCGGCCAGGGTCGAGCCAAAGAGACCGGCGGCCAGCAGCCCGGCCCAGGCGCAGCCCACGGAGAGTGCGGCGACGGCCTGCAGCGCGGAGCCCCACGAGGCGCCGGCCTGCTGGGCGGGGCCGAACAGCAGGGAGAGCGTTGCCGAGTTGAGGGCGACGGCCGCGCAGCACAGCGCCAGCGCGGCCATTCCGGAGACGAGCACCTTGCCGCCCAACAGCGACAGCCGCCGGGGCACCGCCACCCGGTCGGGGGCCAGCGCGGGGTAGCGAAACTCCTGGCCGAAGGAGAGCGCGCCGAGCATGCCGGCGGCGAGGGCGACCGGCGGCAGCGGCAGGTAGCGGGGCCATCCGGTGAGGACCCGCTCGGCGGGCTGCGAGTCGAGAGCGGCCAGCAGGGCCGCGGCCACCACACCGGCGACCAGCGCGATCGCCTGGACCCACCAGGTGCTGCGCAGTCCGGACCAGCGGCGCAGCTCGTAGCGCAGCGGCCAGCTGGGGCCGGGCGGCGGGAGCGCCGGCAGCCGGGGCGGCAGTTCCGCCCCGGCCGACCGCCGCACCGGCGCCGGGTCGACCGCGGGCACCGGTGCGGCCGGGGTCGCGGGTCCGGCCCCGGCGGCGGAGGTGCCCGAGGGAATCCGGGCGGCCGGCGGAGCCGGCATGCTCCGGTCCGTGTGGTCGGGGGTGACCGAGGTGGCCGGCGCACTCGCGACGGTCCGAGGGGATGACGCGCCCGGGAGGACCGAGGGCGTGCGCTGGGTCGGGGGTGGCTGGGTGGTCGCGGGGATCCGGGTGCTCGGCGCGGGCGAGGCGGTCGGGGTGACGGAGTTGGTCGAACCGGCGGCAGCGGCCGACCCCGTCGAGGTGGCCCCCACGGCCGGCGCCGCAGGCGCGGCCGTGGCCGTGGCCGCCACGGGGGTGGCCGGCGCGTCTGCGGGGATGGCGGGTGCGGGCACCCGCTCCGCGTCGCGGCCGTCGGCCCGCCGCAGCGGCCCGGCCGGCGAGCGGTCGCCGGCCGGGCCGACCGCCTCGGCCAGTCCGTGCACCACGACCCGGTTCCGGTAGGCCACCTCCCCTACGGCGGCGCAGTCGCTGCCGTAGACCGCCAGGCTGCTCCCGGCCTCCCTGACCACCTCGACGGCGGAGCCGCGTGCCGAGGTCACCCGGCACTCCCGGGCGAGCGCCGCGGCGAGCCGGTCGGCGTGCGGGGTGCGCACGACCACCCGCGGCCGCAGCCGGGTGCGGGAGTAGTCCGCGATCGTCTGGTCCGCGACCAGCCGCCCGCCGTCGAGGCTGACCACCCGGTCGGCGAAGCGCGCCGCCGCCTTCTCGTCGCGCGAGGTCACCAGGGCCGTTCCGCCCTGGTCCGCGTAGCCGCGCAACAGGCCGTGCACCCAGGCGGCCTCGCGCGGGGACAGGCCCTGGGTCGGCTCGTCCAGCACCAGCGTGTGGGGATCGCCGAGGAGCGCGACGGCCAGCCCGAGCCGGCGGTCCATGCCCCGGGAGAAGGCGCCGAGCCGCTGGTCCGCCAGGCCGCTGAGCCCGACGACCTCCAACACGTCGTCGGCGCGGTCGGCGGGCACGCCGGCCACCGCGGCCAGCATCCGCAGATGGCTCCGCGCGGTGCGCCGCGGGTGTGCCGGCACGTCGCCGAGCAGCGTGCCGATCTCCCGCGCGGGGTGGGGCACCCGGGACAGCGGCCGGCCGCGGAACAGCGCGACACCCCGCCCCGGAGCGAGTTGGAGCATCAGCCGCAGGGCGGCGGTCTTGCCGGCGCCCGTGGGGCCGAGCAGCGCGGTGACGTCGCCCGGACGCGCCTCGAAGGTGAGGTCGTCGACGGCGACCGACTCGTCGCGTCGGGGCGCGCTGGTGAGTCCGATGGCCTGGATCATCGATTCTCCCGCTGACGAAGGACGCTCACACGATAACGGGACATATCGGATTTTCCAGGAGCCGCCTCGGGACGCGCGCGGCTATACCTCCGGGCGCAGCATAGGCGGGTTCAGCTCGGTGGCCCCGCCGGCCCGGAACAGCTGAGCGGGGCGCCCGCCCTGACGGGTCGTCGTGCCGCCGAGCGGCACCAGGAAGCCCGGTGTGCCGGTCACCTTGCGGTGGAAGTTCCGCGGGTCGAGTGCCACGCCCCACACCGCCTCGTACACCCGACGCAGCTCCCCCACCGTGAACTCCGCCGGACAGAAGGCGGTGGCCAGCGAGGAATACTCGATCTTGGAACGGGCCCGCTCCACCCCGTCGGTGAGGATCCGGGTGTGGTCGAAGGCCAGCCGGTCGGCCGGCGTCCCGTCCGCGCCGACCAGCAGGCGGGCGACCGGCGTCCATCGGGCGCCGCCCGCGTCCCCGCCGGGCGTGGGCGCGGGCAGGTCGGGGGCGAGCACCAGATGGGCGACGCTGACCACCCGCATCCGCGGATCGCGGTCCGGATCCCCGTAGGTGGCGAGCTGCTCGAGGTGGGCACCGGTGGGCCGGCTGTCGGCGTCGTTCACCCGCAGCCCGGTCTCCTCCGCCAGCTCCCGCGCCGCGGCGGTGGTCAGGTCCTCGTCGGCGCGCACGAACCCGCCCGGCAACGCCCACCGCCCCTGGAAGGGCTCCTCGCCCCGGCGCACCGTGAGCGCGTAGAGGGCATCCCGACGGACGGTGAGCACGACCAGATCGACGGTGACGGCGAACGGCGGGAAGTCCGACGGGTCGTAGGGCATGCCGTGATCATAGGGCGCCCGGACACCGCCATCAGAGCGTTCTCGCGGCCCGCTGCTGCCGCATACAGCGGCGCAGCGGCTCCGGATCCAGCCCTTCGTTCAGCGCCTGGTGAAGCAGGGTGGCGAAGACGTACTCCGGGTCGGCCTCCAGGGCGAGCCCGAGTGCCACCCGGGCGCCGGTCTCGTCCCCCGAGGACCAGGAGACCCAGCCGGCCAGAGTGAGCGGGGCCGCCGCGTGCTCCCGGTATGCGAGGACGCAGCGACGGGCGAGCGCCCGCCACAGCCGCAGCGCCGCCGGGGCCTCAGCGCCCTCCATCCACTCGGCGGCACGGTCCCGCGCCTGCCGGTCCTGGAGCCCCAGGACAAGTCGTGCGGCGTCCCCCGCGGTGAGCAGTGCGTCGTCGCGGGCGTCCGCGGCCCCCTCGTCCGGCCGCTCGGGCAGCGGCGCCCGGCCGAGCCGACCCAGCATCCGCTCCGCCAGCTCCAACGTCTGGTCACACGCGGTCTCACCGGCTGCGGACGAGCCGAGCAGACGCGGCACCAGCCGCGCCGCCGCCCGGTCCAGGGCCCGGGACTGCCGGCTGGCGACCGGCTCCCCGAGCGGCGCGAACCGCCGCCGCAGCTGCCCGAGCGAGCCGCGGACCCGAACGCCCGCGTAGCTCGCGGCCGCGGCCATCGGCGAGGTGCCCGCCCGGGGCAGCTCGCTCCCCTCGCCGGAGCAGCACGCGCCGTCGGGGCAGCAATAGGACCAGTACCTGGTGCGGGTGAGGTAGAGCGCCTCGAACACCGGGACGTCCAGCGCACCGCAGGCGGTGCGCAGCCACTGCGCGAGTGGGCGCAGCCGCTCCATCACATCCCTGGCCGAGCCGCCGTCGCACGGCTCCTGGCAGAGATAGAGGACCGCGGCGTCGGGCTTGCCGCCCCGCGCCTGGCTGCCCTGCACCAGACAGGAGGCGAGCTGCTTCGCCGCCTCGGCCCAGCCGTCCGGGTCCTCGGGGATGCCCATGCGGATCCGGCCGCCCAGCCGCCCGCGGGCGCCGTGCAGACCGATCAGCACGATGGAGTCGTCCGGGTGGTACCCGAGGAGGTACGGCAGGGCGTCGGCGAGGTCGGCCGGGCCCCGGAGGGTGACGCGGTGGTCGGCGAGGGTCAGGTCTCGTGCGGTGTCGCTGTGTCGAGTCATGCCACGACGGTGCCGCGAGCGCTCCCGACCATGAAGGAAGTTATCCACAGATATCGTTGATGATCTGATAGATCTGATAAGTCATCTCTGAGGCGGGTTCTCCACAGCTCGGTTGGCGAGAACCCCGGCCGGTCCGCTTGCATGGGGGCATGCGACAGCCTTCCGCGGGCCACACCCCGCCGTCCGACCAGGAGCGCGCGCGGCTGCGCGCCGAGGCCGACGCCGTGCTCGCCCGGCTCGTCGGCGACGCCAGCGGGGCCGCGAGACTCCGGGAGGACCAGTGGCGGGCGGTCGAGGCCCTGGTCGCCGAGCGCCGCCGGGCCCTGGTGGTGCAGCGCACCGGGTGGGGCAAGTCCGCGGTGTACTTCGTGGCCACCGCGCTGCTCAGGGAGCGGGGCAGCGGGCCGACGGTGATCGTCTCCCCGCTGCTCGCGCTCATGCGCAACCAGATCGAGGCGGCCCGGCGAGCCGGCATCCGCGCCCACACGATCAACTCGGCCAACACCGAGGAGTGGCGGGCGGTCCGCGACGACGTCGCCGCCGGCACGGTGGACCTTCTGCTGATCAGCCCCGAGCGGCTGAACAGCGTCGACTTCCGTGACGAGGTGCTTCCTGCGCTCGCGGAGACCACCGGCCTGCTGGTGGTCGACGAGGCCCACTGCATCTCCGACTGGGGCCACGACTTCCGCCCGGACTACCGCCGGCTGCGCACCATGCTCGCGCGGCTGCCGGCCGGGGTGCCGGTGCTCGCCACCACCGCGACGGCGAACGCGCGGGTGACGGCCGACGTGGCCGAGCAGCTGGGCACGGGCGGGGACAGCGCCGGGGCCCTGGTGCTGCGCGGCCCGCTGGACCGCGACAGCCTGCGGCTGTCCGTGCTGCGCCTGGGTGACCCGGCGGAGCGGCTGGCCTGGCTCGACTCCCATCTCGACCGGCTGCCGGGATCCGGCATCGTCTACACCCTGACGGTCGCCGCGGCTGAGGAGGTGGCGAGCTATCTCGGCGACCGCGGCCACCGGGTGGCCGCGTACACCGGACGCACGGAGAACGCGGACCGGGAGGCGGCGGAGGCCGACCTGCTGGCGAACAAGGTGAAGGCGCTGGTGGCCACCTCGGCACTGGGCATGGGCTTCGACAAGCCGGACCTCGGCTTCGTGGTGCACGTCGGCTCGCCCTCCTCCCCCATCGCCTACTACCAGCAGATCGGCCGTGCCGGGCGGGGCGTGGCACACGCCGACGTGCTGCTGCTCCCCGGCCCCGAGGACCAGGCGATCTGGCGGTACTTCGCGTCGCTCGCCTTCCCTCCCGAGGAGCAGGTGCGGCAGACCCTCCGAGCGCTGACGGAGGCGGACCGCCCGCTGTCCACCCAGGCGCTGGAGCCACGGGTGGAACTGCGCCGCACCCGGCTGGAGATGATGCTGAAGGTCCTCGACGTGGACGGCGCCGTGCGGCGCGAGCGGGGCGGCTGGACGGCCACCGGCGTCCACTGGGAGTACGACGCAGAGCGGTACGCGCGGGTGGCCCGGCAGCGGGAGGCGGAGCAGCAGGCGATGCGGGAGTACGTCACCGCCGGCGAGTGCCGGATGGAGTTCCTGCGCCGCCAGCTCGACGATCCGGAGGCGGCGCCCTGCGGGCGGTGCGACGTCTGCGCGGGGGCCCGGTTCGAGCCGGGGGTGGCGGCCGATTCGCTGGCCGCGGCCCGCCACGAGCTCGACCGTCCGGGCGTCACCGTGGAGCCGCGCCGCATGTGGCCGACCGGCCTGACGGCGATCGGCGTCGGGCTCAAGGGCCGGATCCCGGCCGGCGAGCAGGCCGCGCCCGGCAGGGCGCTGGGGCGCCTCTCCGACCTGGGCTGGGGGAGCCGGCTGCGCCCCCTGCTCGCCGCGGACGCGGTCGACGGCGAGGTCCCCGACGACGTGCTGCGGGCCCTGGTCACCGTCGTCGCCGAGTGGAGCACCGGACCCGGCGGCTGGGCCTCCGGAGGGCCGGACGCGATGCGGCGCCCCGTCGCCGTGGTCACCGTCGGATCCCGGAGCCGGCCACGGCTGGTGGCCTCACTGGGAGAGCGGATCGCCGCGATCGGGCGGATGCCGGTGCTGGGGTCGATCCCACCACCGGCCCAGAGCGCGCCCGCGGGCCGGAGCAACGGAGCGCAGCGGGTCAGGGCCTTGCATCACGCACTGACGCTGCCCGAGCCGCTCGCCGAGGCGGTGCGGACGGCCCCCGGCCCGCTCCTGCTGGTCGACGACGTCACCGAGTCCGGGTGGACCCTGGCCATGGCGGCCCGCCTGCTGCGCCGCGCCGGAGCCGGGGAGGTGCTGCCCCTAGTGCTCGCGGTGCAGGGCTGACGGGCCGTCGGAGCGCGGGCGAGCCCCGCCGGAGAGGGCTCAGAAGATGCCGAGCTGTTCCGTGTCCTCGGCCGTGGCCTTCCCGGCCTCTCCCCGCGGCGGCAGCTTGAGGTGACGCCAGCGCGGCAACGCGTCCAGATACGCCCAGGACAGCCGGTGATGCGGTGTGGGGCCCCATTCGGCCAGCGCCGCCTGGTGCACCGGCGACGGATAGCCCGCATTGCTGTCGAAGGCAAACTGCGGGTGCTCCGGTGCCAGTTCGGCGAGCATCGCGTCACGCCTGACCTTGGCGAGCACCGAGGCGGCCGCGACCGCGACGCACGACAGGTCACCCTTGACCACCGTCCGGACCCGCCACGGACCGCCCAGGTAGTTGTACTTGCCGTCGAGGATCACCGCGTCGGGCGGCTCCGGCAGCCCGTGCAGCGCGCGCACCGCGGCGAGGCGCAGGGCGGCGGTCATGCCGAGCGCATCGATCTCCTGTGGGGAGGCGTGGCCGAGCGCGTGCGCCGTCACCCAGCCCGTCAGCACCTCGGCGAGCGCGGTGCGGCGCAGCGGCGTCAGCAGCTTGGAGTCGGTGAGTCCGTCGGGCGGGCGGCGCAGTCCGGTGATGGCGGCACACACCGTGACCGGGCCGGCCCAGGCGCCCCGGCCGACCTCGTCGATCCCGGCGACCAGCCGCGCGCCGGTCGTCGCGCGAATCGACCGCTCAATCCGGTGAGTAGGAGGCTCGTAGGGCATGACACTTCCACCCTACGCCGGGCACCGCCGGCCGGGCACGCCGCCCCCGCGTGGTCAACGGGCGTCGTTGCCGGTGCGTTCGTAGCGGCTGACGAAGGTGCTCGACGCCGAGGCGCCCCAGTCCTCGAACGGCCGCTCCGGGGTGTGCCAGTGCTCGAACGGCCGGTCGAGGTGGTAGTGGCCGTCCTGGCCGAGCAGAAGCTCCCTGGTCTCGCCGTTCCCCGGGTTCGACAGGGACTCGAACTCCGCGACCGTCCAGTGCAACCAGCGCATGCAGAACAGCCGCATCGTCAGCCCGTGCGTCACCAGCAGCACGTTGGGCGGGTGGTCGGGCACCTCGAAGCTGCGCCACAGGCTCTCCAGGAAGGCGCCGACCCGGTCGTAGACGTCCGCCCCCGACTCGCCCTGGGCGAAGCGGTAGAAGAAGTGCCCGTAGGCGTCGCGCGACCGCTTCTGCCGCAGCACGTCGGCCCGGTCCTGCCAGTTCCCCCAGTCCTGCTCGCGCAGCCGCGGCTCCTCCCGCACCCGCGCCCGGGAGGGGTCAAGGGCCAGCGCGTTGAACGTCTGGTGGGTGCGCACGTACGGCGAGACGTAGGCCGAGACACGCTCCTGGCCGAAGACGGCGCGCAGCCGCTCCCCCGCGAGCCTGGCCTGCCGGCGGCCCTTCTCGGTCAGCGCCAGCGCGTGGTCCGGAACCCGCTCGTAGACCGAGTCGTCGTGATTCCCCTGTGACTCCCCGTGCCGGAGAAGAACGATGCGTCGCGGTCGTGCCATGGGGCCAGCGTAGTTCGGTCGCGGACCTCGGACCCGGTGATCACACCGTCCAGGACGACTCCATGTCGATCACGTCGCCGGCGAGCGCCGCCACGTCGGCGCCCGTCTGCGCCCGCAGCGCGAGCCGTTCGACGCGCTCGGTGCGGTACTTGGCCCGCTCGGCCGCCGAGTTCCACATGGAGAGCACCAGGAACTCGCTCTCCGGCTCGGCCTCGGCGAAGATCCCGCGCAGCATGCCGGGGGACCCGGCCATCGCCGGATTCCACACCTTCTCCTGCATCAGCGCGAAGTGCTCGGCGCGCTCCCGGTGAACGCGACAGTGCGCCACCCGCAGCAGGTCGGCATCCGTGAACTGGGGCTGGAAGCCCATCTTCACGTCGAAGCGGTACTGGAAGAGCCGCACCCGCATCTGCTGGTAGGTGCCGGCCTGGGTCGCGGCGAGCCGGTCGTGGGAGCGGGCCATGAAGGAGTCGTAGAAGGCGCGGCTCTCCCAGAAGCCGAAAAGGTGCATCACCCCGGGTCGCGTCCGGCTCCAGCCCCCGCCCTGCCCCCGGAACCCGGGCTCGCCGAGCAGACCCGCCCACTTCCGCTGTCCGCGCTCGAAGCCGGCTCGGTCTACCACGGTGCACCGCATCCACTTGACCAGCACCGCGCCATCGTACGGCCATCCGGGGTAGCCCCCACGCGGGCGGGTGCTCAGTCGGCGGGGCGGCTCTCCCGGGCCAGGAACTCCTCGAAGGTGACCCGGCCCACCGCGCGGTCCGGCGCCAGCAGCGCGCCCTCGCGCACCGCGCGGAAGGATCTGCCCGGCAACCGCAGCGACATGACCGGACGGTGCCGTCCCGCCGCCTCCAGCGCAGCCCTGATCAGCCCTGCCGCCTCGCGGACCTCGGGGCCCGCCAGGTCGGGAACGCGGCCCGCCGGCTCGCCGGTCACCAGCTCCGCCACCCGCTCGCCCACCTCCCGCGCGGCCACCGGCTGGATGTTGGTTCCGCCGCCCGGCGCCAGCGTCACCGGGAGCCAGCGCTGGGCACGCGTCAGCTCGAGCACGAGTTCGTGGAACTGGGTGGCCCGCAGCAGCGTCCAGGGCAGCCCCGAATCCTGGACGATCCGCTCGCACTCCCGTTTGACCCGGTAGTACGGGAAGCCGGGGACCTGGTCGATGCCCACGATCGAGACGAGAACCAGATGCGGGGAGCCCGCCCGCCGGGCCGCCTCAACCAGTCGTTGGGTCGCCGCGGCGTCGTGGCGACCCCGGGTGGTGGCGCAGTGCGCGATCGCCCGGACGCCGTCCAGGGCGGCGTCGAGCCCGCTCCCGGTTTTCAGGTCACCCTGACGCCATTTGGTCGGCGTGCGGTCGCTCGCCGGCCGGCCGCGGCGGCTGAACACCCGGACCTCGTGCTCGTCCTCCAGCAGGCGCCGCACCACGTGTCGGCCGAGGGTGCCCGTGCCGCCGGTGACCAGGATCCCGCCGTCCACGTGTGCCTCCCTTCGGGCCCCATGTCGCTTCTGCCACGGTAACGGCAGGATCGGGCCATGGCAGATCACGAGTTCGACATAACCGCCTTTCTCGCCCAGCCGCTGACCGCGCGGGTGGCGACCAACGGACCCACCGTGCGCCCCACGTGGTTCCTCTGGGAGGACGAGGCCTTCTGGATCCTGTCGGGCCCGTGGGGCCGGCTGCTCGACCGGGTCCGCGCGGATCCGGCGATCGCCCTGGTGGTCGACGTCTGCCACGTGGCGTCGGGGCTGGTCAGGCAGGTCATCGCGCGCGGGCGGGCGGAGATCCTCCCGTTCGACGTGCCGCGCGGGCACCGGAAGCTCAGCCGGTACCTCGGGGCGGACGAATGGACCTGGGACGACCGCTTCCGGCGCTACCTGCACGACGATCCCGCCGAACGGGGGACGGTCTGGCTCCGGCTGCGGCCGAGTTCGCTGCGCACCCAGGACCTCAGCTACACCGTGTGACGCCGCCCCCACCCACGCCGGCCGCCCGCCGGCGTCGTCGCGACGCCGGCGGGCGGCCGGGAGGGGCGGTAGCGGATCAGCTGCAGCCGCTGGTCGAGCCGCAACCCTCACAGACGTAGCAGCTGCCCGCGCGGCGCATCTTGGTGCCGCAGGAGAAGCACAACGGGGCGTCGGCGTTCAGGCCGAGCTGCATTTCCAGCAGTTCGGTCGAGTTGTGCGCCTCCTTCGGCGCCGGCCGCTCGCGCGCAGCCTCGACCGGGGCGGCCTCCGGGCGGGCGGCGGACCGGCCGGTGTCCGTCTGGCGCGGCGCGGACTGGGAGAGCCCTTCGACGTCCATCTCCTCGTCGGACGACTCGTACGACCCGGTCTCCAGATGCCGCTGCCGCTCGGCCGCGGTGTGGATGCCCAGCGCCGACCGGGTCTCGAAGGGCAGGAAGTCCAACGCCAGGCGGCGGAAGATGTAGTCCACGATGGACTGCGCCATCCGCACGTCCGGGTCGTCCGTGATGCCGGCCGGCTCGAAGCGCATGTTGGTGAACTTCGAGACGTACGTCTCCAGCGGCACGCCGTACTGCAGACCCACGGAGACCGCGATGGAGAAGGCGTCCATCATGCCCGCCAGGGTGGAGCCCTGCTTGGACATCTTCAGGAAGACCTCGCCGAGACCGTCGTCCGGGTAGGAGTTCGCCGTCATGTAGCCCTCGGCCCCGCCGACCGAGAACGACGTGGTGAGGCCGGGACGGCCCTTCGGCAGGCGCTTGCGGACCGGGCGGTACTCGACCACCTTCTCCGGCGCGGCGGCCTGCTCGGTCTCCTCCGCCTCGGCCGGCCGCTCCTCCTTCTTCTTGGCGGACAGCGGCTGGCCGACCTTGCTGTTCTCGACGTAGACCGCGAGCGCCTTGACCCCGAGCTTCCAGCCCTGGAGGTAGATCTCGGCGACGTCGTCCACGGTGCTGGTGCTCGGCATGTTGACCGTCTTGGAGATCGCCCCGCTCAGGAACGGCTGCGCGGCGGCCATCATCCGCACGTGGCCCATCGGCGCGATCGAACGCTCGCCCATGGCGCAGTCGAAGACCTCGTAGTGCTCGGTCTTCAGGCCGGGCGCGTCGATCACGTTGCCGTGCTCGGCGATGTGGGCGACGATCGCCTCGACCTGCTCCGGCTGGTACCCGAGCCGCTTCAGCGCCTTCGGGACCGTGTTGTTGACGATCTGCATGGAGCCGCCGCCGACCAGCTTCTTGAACTTCACCAGCGCCAGGTCGGGCTCGATGCCGGTGGTGTCGCAGTCCATCATCAGCCCGATGGTGCCGGTCGGCGCCAGCACCGAGGCCTGGGCGTTGCGGAAACCGTTCTTCTTGCCGAGCCGGAGCACGTCCTGCCACGCCTCGGTGGCCGCGGCCCAGACCGGGGTGTCCAGGTCGTCCACGCGCTGGGCGGCGGCGTTGGCGTCCGCGTGCTGGCGCATCACCCGGTTGTGCGCCTCGGCGTTCCGCGCGTACCCGTCGAACGGGGCGACGACCGCCGCCAACTCGGCGGACCGCCGGTAGGAGGTGCCGGTCATCAGCGAGGTGATCGCGCCGGCCAGCGCCCGGCCGCCGTCCGAGTCGTAGGCGTGTCCGGTGGCCATCAGCAGCGCGCCGAGATTGGCGTAGCCGATGCCCAACTGCCGGAAGGCCCGGGTCGTCTCGGCGATCTTCTGGGTCGGGAAGTCGGCGAAGCAGATGGAGATGTCCATCGCCGTGATGACGAGCTCGACCACCTTGGCGAACCGCTCGGCGTCGAAGGACTGGTGGCCATCGTCGTCGTCCCTGAGGAACTTCATCAGATTGAGCGAGGCCAGGTTGCACGAGGAGTTGTCCAGGTGCATGTACTCGCTGCACGGGTTCGAGGCGGTGATCCGGCCCGATTCGGGCGAGGTGTGCCAGCGGTTGATGGTGTCGTCGTACTGGATGCCCGGGTCGGCGCAACCGTGGGCCGCCTCCGCCATCTTGTGGAACAGGGTGCGCGCGTCGATCTCCTCGATGATCTCGCCGCTGAGCCGGCCGCGCAGGCCGAACTTCGACCCCGTCTCGACCGCCTGCATGAACGTGTCCGTGACCCGCACCGAGTTGTTGGCGTTCTGGTACTGCACGGAGGTGATGTCGTCACCGCCGAGGTCCATGTCGAAGCCGGCGTCGCGCAGCGCCCGGATCTTGGCCTCCTCCTTCACCTTCGTTTCGATGAAGGCCTCGACGTCCGGGTGGTCCACGTCGAGCACGACCATCTTGGCCGCCCGGCGAGTGGCGCCGCCAGACTTGATCGTGCCGGCCGAGGCGTCGGCGCCGCGCATGAAGGAGACGGGTCCCGAGGCGTTGCCCCCGGAGGACAGCAGTTCCTTGGAGGACCGGATGCGGGAGAGGTTCAGGCCCGCGCCCGAGCCGCCCTTGAAGATCATCCCCTCCTCCTTGTACCAGTCGAGGATCGACTCCATGGAGTCCTCGACGGAGAGGATGAAGCAGGCGCTGACCTGCTGTGGCTGCCGGGTGCCAACGTTGAACCAGACCGGCGAGTTGAAGCTGAAGATCTGGTGCAGCAGCGCGTGGGCCAACTCGTGCTCGAAGATCTCCGCGTCCTCGGGCGAGGCGAAGTACTGGTGCTCCTCGCCGGCCTTCCGGTAGGTCTTCACGACCCGGTCGATCAGCTGCCGGAGGCTGCGCTCCCGCTGCGGCGTGCCGACGGCGCCGCGAAAGTACTTGCTGGTGACGATGTTGACCGCGTTCACCGACCAGAAGTCGGGGAACTCCACGCCGCGTTGCTCGAAGTTGACCGAACCATCGCGCCAGTTGGTCATGACGACGTCACGACGCTCCCAGACCACCTCGTCGTAGGGATGCACGCCCGGCGTGGTGTGGATGCGCTCGATGCGCAGGCCCTTGCTTCCCTTGCCGCCCTTGGCGCGGGAGCCACGTGCCGGGCCGCTCGTCGTCTCAGTCATGCCGCCTCCCTGTGCGGGCATTACGCCCTGGTGTGGCCCGATTGCTCTGAGCCACGGATTCTGTTCTTGATGACCGGAGGGCAACGGTGCGCTCCGGTCGGGTCTGCGCGCCGCTCAACCGGCGGCGGTCGGCTGGCCCGGCATCGCCGGGTCCACGGCCTCGTTCTCGGCGTTCCCGGTGTTCCCGGCGGTTTCGGCCTTCTGGGCCTCACGCTCCGCGGGTGGTCGCTCCCGCCCGGCCTCCCGGAGGCTGTCGCGCAGCTCGCCGATCGCGGCCTCGAAGTCCTCCAGCGAGTCGAAGGCCCGATAGACGGACGCGAACCGGAGGTAGGCGACGAGGTCGAGCTCGCGCAGCGGGCCGAGTATCGCCAGGCCCACGTCGTGCGTGGAGAGCTCGGCGCTGCCGGTGGCGCGCACCGCCTCCTCGACCCGCTGGCCGAGTTGGGCGAGGGCGTCCTCCGTGACCGGCCGGCCCTGGCACGCCTTGCGCACCCCGGCAATGACCTTGTCCCGGCTGAACGGCTCGGTGACCCCGCTGCGCTTGATGACCATCAGCGAGGCGGTCTCGATGGTGGTGAACCGGCGGGAGCAGTTCGGGCACTGACGACGGCGGCGGATGACCGTGCCGTCGTCCGCGGTGCGGCTGTCCACCACCCGGCTGTCGGGGTGCCGGCAGAAGGGGCAGTGCATCGGCTCTCTCCCTTCCTTCTCACGGCATCCGTGACCACACTTGGTGACGCAACGTGCTGGCCGGCTCCACGAAGGGACAGCGCGGCCAGCCCCACCGGGCCGGCAAAGCGGCCCTCGGAGCGGTCTCCAGCATAAGCGATCTCGGCGGAGAATGACGCCACCCCACCACAATTTGTGGGAGCCCTTCGGACGCCTACCACTAGATGTAGGGTTTGCGCCAGTCGCGCGGTCCCGCGTGTCGCGCCGCCACGGGCCGCGCCCGACGGATCACGGAGCGCCCGGAGACAGGAGGCGGTCAGAGGCTACCGCGCCAGCTGCTACCGTTCTCGCGAACACCCTGCGTGACTATCCGCTGCTATACACCGGATCTCCAGATTCCGTCAGCGGATCTGCATTTTTTCACTCGAACGTGTGTTTGGCGCAACCTTTCGATAGCAACTACCGTTGTCTGACTAGGGAGTACCACCTGAGAAGGGGCGACATGACCACCGCAGCAGACGACGCCATCACCGCCGCTGAGCGCCGCCAAGACCGGATCGCCACGCCGAGCGCCGGCGCCGGGAGGCCGATGCCGGGCCGTCCACCGGGTATCCGGGCGGACAGCTCCGGGCTCACGGACCGCCAGCGGCGGGTCATCGAGGTCATTCGCGACTCCGTGCAGCGCCGCGGGTACCCGCCGTCGATGCGGGAGATCGGCCAGGCCGTGGGGCTGTCCAGCACGTCGTCCGTCGCCCACCAGCTGATGGCGCTGGAGCGGAAGGGCTTCCTGCGCCGCGACCCGCACCGCCCCCGGGCATACGAGGTGCGCGGGGCCGAGACGCCCGCCCCGCCCGCCCCCGACACGACGGGCAAGCCCGCCGCGTCGTACGTGCCGCTGGTCGGCCGGATCGCCGCCGGTGGTCCGATCCTGGCCGAGGAGTCGGTGGAGGACGTCTTCCCGCTCCCCCGGCAGCTCGTCGGCGACGGCGAGCTCTTCGTGCTGAAGGTGGTCGGCGACTCCATGATCGAGGCCGCGATCTGTGACGGCGACTGGGTGACGGTGCGCCGCCAGCCCGTCGCGGAGAACGGCGACATCGTGGCCGCCATGCTCGACGGCGAGGCCACGGTGAAGCGCTTCAAGCGGGAGGACGGACAGGTCTGGCTGCTCCCGCACAATGCCGCGTACCAGCCGATTCCCGGCGACGAGGCCACCATCCTGGGCAAGGTCGTCGCGGTGATGCGGCGAGTCTGAACGGCCCGGCCCAGGCGGCGCCTCGACGTCCTCACGACGCGGTGCCGCTCCGCGCCGCGGCGTCGATCGCGGCGAGGGAACGGCGCACCTGGTTCCGATCGGTCGTGTACCAGAAGTCGGGCATCGAGGCCCGGAGGAAGGCGCCGTACCGCGCCTTGGCCAGGCGGGGATCCAGCACCGCGACCACTCCACGGTCGTGCAGGGTCCGCACCAGCCGGCCGGCGCCCTGCGCGATGAGCAGGGCGGCGTGCGTCGCGGCGACGGCCATGAAGCCGTTGCCCCCGCCCTCCTCCACAGCCTTCTGACGAGCGCTGATCAGTGGGTCGTCGGGCCGCGGGAAGGGGATGCGGTCCATCACCACCAGCTGGCAGCTCGGACCTGGCACGTCGACGCCCTGCCAGAGCGAGAGCGTGCCGAAGAGACAGGTGCGGTCGTCCTCCGCGAAGGTCCGGATCAGCTCGCCGAGCGTCTCCTCCCCCTGCAGCAGGATCGGCAGGTCCAGGCGGTCCCGCAGCTCCTCGGCGGCAGCCTGCGCCGCGCGCATGGAGGAGAAGAGTCCGAGCGTCCGCCCGCCCGCCGCCTCCATCAGCTCGGCAAGCTCGTCCAGCATGTCGGCCCGGCCGCCCTCCCGGGCGGGCGGCGCGAGATGCTGTGCGACGTAGAGGATCCCCTGCCTGCGGTAGTTGAAGGGCGAGCCCACGTCGAGGCCCTTCCAGGGCGGCAGTTCCTCGCCCTCCGCGGCCGGCTGGCCCTCGGGGGCGAGGCCGAGCGACGCGCCGACGCCGTTGAAATCGCCGCCGAGCTTGAGGGTGGCCGAGGTGAGTACCACCGAGCGATCGGTGAAGAGCTTCTCGCGCAGCAGCCCGGAGACCGACAGCGGGGCGACCCGCAGCGACGTCCCGAACCGGTCGTGCCGCTCGTACCACACGACGTCGTACTCCGAACCCTGGACGATCCGCTCGGCGACCTCCTGCACCGCCTCCAGGGAGGCCAGCGCCTGCTTGCGGACCGCGTCCTCGTCCTGCACGCCCCGGTCCCGGGTGGCGCCGAGCGCGGAGATGCCCGCCCGGGCGGCGTCGCGCAGCGCCATCAGCGCGTACCCGAGGTCCTCCGGCAGCGCCTCGAGCCGGCCAGGCGCGGCCACTTCCAGCAGCCGCTCGAACGCCTCGGACGCGGTCAGCAGCCGGTCCGCGACCTTCTCGTCCATCAGCCTGGACGACCGCCGCACGGCGCGGTTCACCCCGCCGGGGGTGAGCTCGCCGGTGGCGACGCCGGTGACCCGGGAGACCAGCTCGTGCGCCTCGTCGATGATCAGCACCTCGTGCCCCGGCAGCACCGGGGCGCCCTCGATGGCGTCGATGGCCAGCAGCGCGTGGTTCGTCACGACGACCTCGGCGAGCTTGGCCTGCTCCCGCGCGGCCTCGGCGAAGCACTCGGCGCCGTAGGCGCACCGGCTGGCGCCCAGGCACTCCCGGGAGGACACGGAGACCTGGGACCACGCCCGGTCGGAGACGCCGGGGGTCAGCTCGTCCCGGTCCCCCGTATCGGTCTCCGCGGACCAGTCGCGCAGCCGCAGCAGGTCCTTGCCGAGCCGGCTGCTCGGACCGCTGGAAGACCGGGCGGCCGACCGCTCGGCCGCCTCGAAGGGGTCGAACAGTCCGGGCTCGCCCGAGTCGGTGTCCTCCTGGGGCACGCCCTCGTGCAGCCGGTGCAGGCAGAGGTAGTTGGAGCGGCCCTTCAGGGTGGCGAACTCCGGGCGGCGGCGCAGCAGCGGGCGCAGCGCCGTCACCAGGCGGGGCAGGTCCCGCTCGACCAGCTGCCGTTGCAGGGCGAGCGTCGCCGTGGCGACCACGACGCGCTCCCCCTGGGCGAGGGCCGGCACCAGGTATCCGAGCGACTTCCCGGTGCCGGTGCCCGCCTGGACCAGCAGGTGCGTCCCGCCGGTGATGGCCTCCGCGACGGCCTGGGCCATGGCGACCTGGCCGGGCCGCTCGCTGCCGCCGACCGCGGCGACGGCGGCGCTCAACAGCTCGTCCAGGGGAGCCAGCCCGGCCGCGTCCTCCCCGGCACGATCGCCTGTCTCGGCGTCTGCCTCGGCGCCAGTCAGGTCGTCGAATGCGTCGGTCACGTCGTCGGCTGCGTCAGTCATAGGGCAGTCACCTTACGCGGCCACACCGACATCCCTCCGCCTCGTTCCCCGCGGGGACCGCGGCAGCGTCCGTCAGGTGCTGTGCAGGGGGTTGGCCACCGTGCCGTGCACCGCGGCGTGCGGCCGTTCCGGCCGGTCCCGGTAGCCGTCGAGGTAGAGGCGGTTGCGGTTCAGACAGAGCCGCTCGATGCGCGGGGTGAGCAGGTCGAAGGTCTCGAAACGGTTCTTCAGCTCGGGGAAGCGCTCCTGGTAACGCACGATTTCCGCCCGGACGAGTGACCAGAACTCGGTCTCCGGTACCTCAAGTTGTTCCTCGCACAGCGGCGCGAGGTAGCGACAGACGCCGACCAGGAACCCGGAGTGGATGAACTGTGTGAGAAAGGCCGGCGGCTCCCGCAGCAAGACCTGGCGCACCGGCTCCGGCATCGACTCAGCCTCGGGGACGGGCTCGGCGCTGACGTTGACGTCGTCCACGAAGTCCTTGACCGCCAGACGGACCGGCACGTCCCGCTCGTCGAAGACCACGACGGCGTTCTCGCCGTGCGGGGAGAAGACGGTGCCGTAGCGGTAGAGGAAGTGCAGCAACGGCGGCAGCAGCGCGGCGAAGAGCCGGCGCAGCCAGTCGCGCGGCGCGAGCCCGGAACGCCGCACCAGCTCGGCGGTGAGCGAGCGGCCCGACGGATCGGTGGCGAGCAGGGCGGCCAGGGTGCGGGCACGCTCCCCCGCGTCCAGGTACGGCCCGACGGGCTCCCGCCAGATGCAGCCGAGCAGTTCGCGGTACTGGTAGGGCACCTCGGGCAGCCGGTCGTAGAGCGGGTGCTCGACGGTGACCGAGGCGGTCTCGCCGAGCAGCACGACCCTGGTCTCCTCGGCGAGGAAGGGATCGGCGTCGCGGAGCGCGTGGATCCAGGCGGTGACGGCGGGGGCGGCCAGGGTGCGCTCGGTGGGCAGACCGCGCCAGACCAGGGTGTTGAGGATGGACAGCGGCAGCTTCACGCTGCGCGCCGTCGGGCGACTGACGTTGAGGAAGGTGCGAATCGACTGCTGGGGCAGCCGCAGGTCCCCGTCGGTGGGCAGCGGCACGATCGCCCCGGACGCCAGCTGGGGCGCGTACAGCGGGGCTATCGTCTCGTCCCACTGCCAGGGGTGGACCGGCAGCCACAGGTACCGGGCGGGGTCGCGGCCCTGTTCGGCCACGGTGCGCGTGAAGCGCGCGAGGACCGAGTCCGGCAGCTCCTCCGCGTACAGCTGCTCGGGACGGGCCAGCGCGGGGACGCCGCGGTACTGGGCCAGGTCCTGGTGCACGGCGAGCCACGGCAGCGGGCGCGGGGTGCGCGCCTCCGGCGCCCAGCGCGCGGCGTCCGACGCGGAGAAGCCGAGGCGGCCCTTGTTGGCGACCAGCCAGGGGTGGCCCTCCTGGTGCCCCTCCAGTCGCGCGTAGTCGAGGTCGGCGAGTTCGGCGGCGGTGAGTGCGGTGGCGTGCAGCGTGACGTCGGCGCTCAGCGTGGCGCTGAGCTCGCGTATCAGGTGACCCAACGTGTCGCCGGCCAGGCCGAGCAGGGTGTCGTGGGCCCGGGCGAGGAACTCCAGCGGATCGGCGGCGGGCGCTATCGAGTCGGGGTCGACGCGCCAGTGGCCGTACGCGCCTCGCCGGGCGCGAAAGCGGTAGCTCAGCTCGGGGGCGACCGCCAACCGGTAGGCGTCGGCCCGGCCGCCGGCGGGCTCGGGGGTGATGATCCCCTCGTAGGCGAACTCCGCGAGCATCTTGGCGAACAGCCGCCGCGCTGCGCAGGTCCACGCCTGCCCCGACGGGTGGGCGGGCCGCGCGGGCGCGGGCGCCTTGAGGTCCTGGGGGGATGCTGACGGCCCGGACGCCTCGGACGGTTGGGACGGGGTGGACGGCTGAGACGGGGTGGAGGGCTGGGAGGACGCGGATGCGGGCACGGGGCTCTCCTGTCGATGGGAGGGATCAGCGGTCGCGGAGCATGAGCGCGGCGCGCTTGTCCGGGAGTTCGACCTCGGCGTCCTGCCGGAAACCGGCCGCGCGGAAGGCGGCGATCGAGGCGGCGTTGCGCACGTCCGGCTCGGCGACGATGCGCTGGCACCGCGGCCGGTGCCGCAGCACCAGCTCGCAGACGGCGCGCAACAGCTGAGTGCCCAGGCCCCTGCCACGGTCCTGGGCGCGGCCGAGGAGCAGATGCAGCCCGGTGTCGTGCGGGTGGCAGGGGTAATGGCGGGCGAGTGGATCCAGGTCGGCGCGATAGACCTCCCAGTAGCTCATGGGCGTGCCGTCCAGCAGCCCGAGGCAGGGCACGCTGCGGCCGTCGCCGTCGAGTTGGGGGCGCAGATGGGCCTCGGTGCGCTCGGCGGGTCCCGCGAGGCGCCAGAAGGCGTCCACCACCGGATCGTTCAGCCACGCGGTGAGCAGCGGCAGATCCTCGGACAGGCGGACGGGACGCAGGAGGAACCATCCCGCCGGGGTCCGCAGCGGGCCCCAGCGGGCAACGCCGTCGAGCAGCTCGCCGTCGAGCAGAGCGGCGGTGGGCGGGGCGGCGGTGGGCGAGAGGTCACCGGGCGGTGCGGGAGAGCCGGGTGGTCGGGGTAACGGAGCGGGCACGCGGGCCTCCTGGGGGTGCGGGCGTCAGGACGCGACGAGCGGGTTGGCAATGGTGACGTAGACGGACTGACCGTCCACCGGTCCGACCAGCTCGTCCAGACCGTGCAGCCGGGTGAGCAGGTTGCCCTTGCAGCGCAGGGTCCGGGACTCCAGCAGATGGGCGACGAGCGGGGAGACGGCGCGACCGTCGCACCGTGCGCCCTCGTCGGCGAGGAAGCGCCGGACCGTGGCGAGCAGCGCCCCCTCGTCGGCCAGCCCTTCGGCGCCGAACGCCCCGACGAGGCCGAACACGTTGTTGATGCCCAGGTAGTACGCGAAGCGCTCGGTGGTGACGTCGTCCGTGACGAAGGTGTCGGATCGCTCGCCGACGCCCGGCAGTCGCCGTTGGAGCGCGTCGCGGTGCGAGTCGCGGAAGTAGTAGCCCTGGTTGTCCCGGTAGCGCCCGCCGGCCGGCCAGCCCTCGGCGTCTAGGATGACCAGGGTGTTCTGCTGGTGCGCCTCCAGGGCGATGCCGGCCACGGCGTCGAGCCGGAGCACTGGACGGACGACCGCGCGCAGGTAGCGCAGCAGCCACTCGACGCCGACCGCGCCGGTGTCGCGGCCGGTGCGGGCGGCCAACGCGCCGACCACACGGGCGAGGCGGGAGCGCAGTTCCCCCGGGGGACGGTCCGGCCAGGGGCGTGGCGAGGTCAGCCCGGCCACGCACGCCACGTCCTCGTCGGGGCCGAACGGGCTGTGCCGCAGCACGGCGTCCAGGCCGGGCACGGGGTGGCCGTCGGCGTCGTCCACGGCCAGCCAGGCCGGGTCACGCACGATGTCGAAGCCGGGCTCTTTCGTGTTCTCGGCGTCCTCGGCGCACTCCGCGCGCCATTCGGCCGCCAGCCCGCCGGACAGCAGCCGGTGCACCTCGACACCCCGGTGCAGCTCCTTGCGGAGGTTCTCGCGCCGGGAGTTGGTGATCCGCAGGCCGAGCGAGAGCTTGAGCATCGCGGGCGATCCTGGCCGGTGCACGGTGCGCACCGAGGACGTGGCGTGCCAGGTCTCGCCGCGCTCGCCGAGATCGTGCAGCGCCCCGCTCTCCAGCAGCGTGGCGACCGCCGGCCGGTGGGTGAGTTGGCGGGCCTGCCAGGGATGCACCGGCAGCGGCACGCAGCCCGCGGGCAGCGTCGGCAGCCCGTCCCCGGCGAGCCGGGCGGCCAGCACGTTCGCCGGCACGATGTCGCCGGCCTCGCGCCAGGCGGAGTCCGCGGCCAGCGCATCGCGGTCGACCGCCAGCCAGTGCAGCCGGAACGCGCCGCGCACCTCGGGTGAGAACCGCCGGGACTCCTGGTCCACCCAGCCCTCGCGGCTCTTCGGGGTGGGGTGCAGCGGATGGCCGAGCACCAGCGCCTGCTCGCCGTCGAGGAAGCGGTCGACGGCCGCGGGCGGTTCCGGGGCGGCGCGGCGGTCGGCCAGGAACACGGCGGTCCGCCGCACCGAGTCGGCGACCCGGCCCACCAGGTCGGCGGCCGGATCCGGCTCGGGGTCGAGGCCGGCCGCCGGCTCGGCATCCGGAGTGGAAGCCGGCGCGGGATCTGCGGACGCCCCCGCGTGCGCGCCCTCACGGGCCAGCAACGCGGCCAGCGTGACCGAGTCCACCGGCGCGGCGCCGGCCGGCGCACCGGCCAGGGCGGGCGCGCCGAACCGGTGCCAGCCCGTGGCCGACCAGTGTCGGACGGGGACGCGCAGCGCGGTGCCCGAGGCGGCGAGCGGGACGTAGAGGGCCGCGCCGTCGGGCGGGCCGAGCCCGGTCTCGCGCACCCAGCAGCGCAGCAGGCATTCCACGGCGGCGGCGTCGGCCGCCCGGGCGGGGTCGGGCTGCTCCAGCGGGTCCGGGGTGTTCGGGATGTGCGGGGCCGCGCCGATGGCCGCCGCGGGGTCGGCGATGGCCGGGGCGTCGGGGCGGGCGTCGGCCTCCCGTCGGGACTGGGGGGGCACGCCGGGCTCTCTCACTCCGGTGATCCGGTGGCCCTCGGGGTGGCGGGGGTGTGCGGTCATCCGTGTGCGGCGCGCGGGCGTCCCGTGGCGCTCCCGCGCGCCTCCCTCCTTCGTCGCCTGGTCCGCGGTCATGGGGACACCTGTGGCGATCCCCCGTTCGGGTAACGACGGAAACCCCGAGTGGTAACCGGTCTGTGGCAAGATCCTGCCCACGCCGAGTCCCGGAACCGGGGACCCCGCTGCCGCCGTCCAGATTGTCAACGGCATAGTGGAGGGCGCCTCGCCTGCGAGGAGGCGAATGTCGTGGGCGCCAGCGGCGACCGATACCCCGCAGACAGAAACATACAGTTCAAGACAGATCATCTAGGGGGAGTTCATCCATGTCATCGATACGCAGGCGACCGGGTCGCCGCCGTCTCGCCGTGGCGGTCACGGCGTTGACGGCCTGTCTCGCCCTCACCGCCACCGCCTGTTCCGACGAGGAGGCCGGTGGCGGCGACCCGTCGGCGTCGAACGATGCGAGCGGACAGGACGACCGTCTCCAGGACGTCATCGACAACCTGCCGTTCGACCTCGACCTGGACGCCTACATGGACGGCGAGTGGCGCAACTGGGACCGTGACACCTGGCTGCGGGAGATCGGTGACTTCGTCAACCCGATCATCGAGGACCTGTGGGACCCGGACCGCATGGGCGATGCCGAGGATCCCGAGCAGGAGATCGACGAGGGCCAGATCGACGAGGACCCCCAGGCTCCGGATAACGACAACCCGGACGACGACCGTGGCATCACCGACCCCGAACCGTCCGTGGTGGACGCCGTGGAGGCGCCGACCCCGTACTCCGACGGCGTCGCGCCGATCGGCAGGGTCTTCTTCGACACCCCCGAGGGCTCGATGGTCTGCTCGGGCACGGTGATCAGCGACCCGAACGCGCCCGGAGAGTCGAACCTCGTGGCCACGGCGGGCCACTGCGTGCACGCGGGCTCCGAGGGCGGCTGGTACCGGAACATCAGCTTCGTGCCCTACTACAACAACAACGGCCTGAGCGCCGAGGAGGTGTACGACGCGCCGCTGGAGGAGATCGCCCCGCAGGGTGTCTGGTGGGCCGACTACGTCTCCACCACGCAGTACTGGGTGGACAACGGCTCCGCCATGGGCGGCGGGGGCGCGCACGGCGACTTCGCGGTCCTCTCCGTCACCCCCGAGGAGGGCGGCGACCAGTCTCTGGAGGAGATGGTCGGCGGCGCGGTGGACGTCAACTTCGACGCGCCCGCGGTCTCCGGACTCGGCGAGGTCGACCTCTACGGCTACCCGGCCGCCGCGCCGTACGACGGCGAGACGATGTGGAACTGCACCGGCACCCCGAGCCGGCTGTCCCTCGACGCCGCGATGCCGGTGATGTACTGGGCCGGCTGCTCGATGACCGGCGGCTCGTCCGGCGGCCCCTGGCTGCGCACCGGCGACAGCGGCGAACCGGAGCTGATCTCGGTCAACTCCATCGGCCCGGTGGCGTCCACGTGGCTCGCGGGACCGCGCCTGGAGGACGAGGCGGAGGGTGTCGTCACCGAGGTCAGTAGCAACGGCTGACCCGGCGGACGCCCGACGAGGCGCCCGCTCGACACGAACGACACGGAGGGCCCGGCATGGCTGCCGGGCCCTCCGGTGTGTCCGGGATGGTGGCGCGGGAAGCGGCGCGCGAACCGGATCGCCGCTCAGCCGCCCGCCACGGCCAACGGGCCTCGCACCGCGTCGCCGCCGGGCACCGGCTCCGAGGGGTCGGTGCCGCGCCCGACGATGCGGTTGTGGGCGTCCACGTGCACGACGGCGGGGCGCAGGGACCGCGCCTCGGCGTCGTCCACCTGCGCGTAGCTGATGAGTATCACCAGGTCGCCAGGGGCGATCAGATGGGCGGCGGCGCCGTTGATGCCGATCACGCCGGAGCCGCGCTCGCCCTCGATGACGTACGTCTCCAGGCGGTGGCCGTTGGTGATGTCCACGATGTGCACCTGCTCGCCAGGCAGCAGATCGGCGGCCTCCATCAGCTCGGCGTCGACCGTCACCGAGCCCACGTAGTGCAGATCGGCCTCGGTCACCGTGGCACGGTGGATCTTGGACTTGAACATGGTGCGCAACACGATGCGGCTCTCCCAGCGTGGCAGGGTCGCGCTCTCCGTCACGGAGATGCGCGCCGTCGGATCCATGCTAACCGGGGCGCGACGAGGCTCGACGTGCTGGTGGGGCACGCCCCGGCGGCCGGTCGGGGTGGGACGTGTGCCCCCGCTGGGGCCCCCTGGCAATACCATCTCCGCACGACGAGGAGCCACGGACGGAGGCGGTTGATGGTCGCACCCCGCGGACCGCGCGCGGACGCCGTCCGTAACCGGGCGAACATCCTGCGGGCGGCACGCGAACTGCTCGCGGCCCACGGCGAGAAGGTCGGCGTGGACGACGTCGCCCGCGCGGCCGGGGTGGCCGTGGGCACGCTCTACCGCCACTTCCCGACCAAGTCCGCACTCGTCGACGCGATCGTGGCCGAGCTGCGGGACCGGATCGTCGGCACCTTCGACGAGGCGGTGGCCAACATCGACGCGGGCCGCAGCGCCTTCGCGGAGCTGACCCGGCTCGCCGAACGGGTCGCCGCGGTGGCCGGCCGGGACGGGGCCGGCAGGGCGGCGCTGGGCGGTCTCGGCCGGCTCGGCTTCGAGGCCGGACCGGGGACGCTCGACCGTGCGCTGGCCGCCCTCACGAGAATCGTCGAGGCCGGCCACGCGGAGGGGTCCTTGCGTCCCGATGTCACGGCGGCGGACCTGGCGCTGACCATGGGCACGCTACCGGGGAACGAGCTGCCCGAGGCCGCCCGGCGCCGCTGGGTGGAGCTGGCGCTCCGCGGCCTGACGGCCGGGACCGCGCACGGCGGGGAGGCCGGGCGGCCCGGTGCCCCGGTCGCCGAGCCGGCGGGGTCGTAGCCCGCGCCGGCCCGGCGCCGCGGATCAGCTCAACGTGGGCACGTACGGTGCGAGCGCCGCCGCCAACTCCTCGTGCACCCGGGCCTTGAGCAGTGTGCCCTCGCCCGTGTGCTCCTCGGAGAGCACCTCGCCCTCGGCGTGCACCCGGGCCACCAGACCGCCCTCGGGGTAGGGAACCAGCGCCTCCAGCTCGACGCCGGGCCGGGGCAGCTCGGTGTCGATCCAGAGCAGCAGCTCGTCGATGCCCTGCCCGGTGCGGGCCGACACGGCGATGGCCCGGCTCTCGGCGCGCAGCAGACGCTGCAGCACGAGCTCGTCGGCGGCATCCGCCTTGTTGACGACCACGATCTCCGGGATCTCCTGGGCGCCGACGTCCCGGATCACCGCGCGCACGGCGGCCAGCTGCTCCTCGGGCACCGGATGCGAGCCGTCCACCACGTGCAGGATCATGTCGGCCTCGCCGACCTCCTCCATGGTGGAGCGGAACGCCTCGACCAGGTCGTGCGGCAGGTGCCGGACGAAGCCCACGGTGTCGGCCAGGGTGAACGCCCGACCGCTCGGCGTCTCGGACCGGCGAACCGTCGGGTCGAGGGTGGCGAACAACGCGTTCTCCACCAGCACGCCCGCGCCGGTGAGCCGGTTGAGCAGCGACGACTTGCCCGCGTTGGTGTACCCCGCGATGGCGACCGAGGGGACGCGGTTGCGGTGCCGCTCCTGGCGCTTGACCTCGCGGCCGGTGCGCATCGCCGCGATCTCCCGGCGCAACTTGGCCATCTTCTCGCGGATCCGCCGCCGGTCGGTCTCGATCTTGGTCTCACCGGGGCCACGGGTAGCCATCCCGCCGCCACCACCACCGCTGCCGCCACCACCCATCTGCCGGGAGAGCGACTGCCCCCAGCCGCGCAGCCGCGGCAGCATGTACTGCATCTGAGCCAGCGACACCTGAGCCTTGCCCTCACGGGACTTGGCGTGCTGGGCGAAGATGTCGAGGATCAGGGCGGTGCGGTCCACCACCTTGACCTTGACGACGTCCTCCAGGTGGATCAGCTGTCCGGGCGTGAGCTCGCCGTCGCACACCACCGTGTCCGCGCCGGTCTCCTGCACCAGGTCGCGCAGCTCCAGCGCCTTGCCGGAGCCGATGTACGTGGCGGCATCCGGCTTGTCGCGGCGTTGGATCACGCCGTCCAGCACCAGGGCGCCGGCGGTCTCGGCCAGGGCGGCCAGCTCCGCCAGCGAGTTCTCCGCGTCGGTCGCGGTGCCCGAGGTCCAGACGCCGACCAGCACCACGCGCTCCAGGCGCAGCTGCCGGTACTCGACCTCGCTGACGTCGGCCAGCTCGGTCGAGAGGCCCACGACCCGCCGGAGCGCGGCGCGCTCCTCGCGGTCGAACTGCTCGCCGTCCAGGCTCTCCGGGTCGTCCCAGGCCACGTCCTCATCCATCAGGGCGTCGGCCCGGCGGTTCGCGGCGGGGCTCTTGGGGTCCTGAGGAAAAGAGGAGAAGGTCAATGCGATCCTTAGGGTCGGCCAAACAAGGGGAAGCGATCGGACATTCGAGAGGTCCGATGAATAGTCCAACACGTAGACAACGCCGGAACGTCCCCTGACATTCCCGTCGCGGCGCACGAACCATGGTGGCACGGTGGCCGGGGCGCGTCACTCGGATTTGCGGCCAGGGCACCCGTGCGGTCAGCCCGCGGCCCGGGACGCGCGGGAGACGTCGTAGACGCCGGGCACCCGCCGCATCGCCTTGATCAGCCGGGGCAACCCCGAGGCATCGGGCAGTCGCAGCGTGTAGGTGTGCCGGACCCGCTGCTGGCGCGGCGGCGTGACCTCGGCCTGCAGCACGGCGGCGCCGTGGATGGCCAGCGCCTCGGTGAGGTCGGCCAGCAGGTGCGGGCGGCCCAACGCCTCGGCGTGCAGGGTGACCCGGCAGCCGATGGACCCGGACCGCCAGCTCACCGGCAACGGATGCCGGCCGGCGGCCAGCATGTCGAGCGCGGCCGGACAGCCGTCGCGGTGGACGGTGACGGCCCCGCCGTGCACCGCGAAACCGCGGATCGGGTCGGGCGGGACGGGCGTGCAACAGCCGGCCAGGCGCACCCGGGCGTCGGGCGCGCCGGCGACCACGACGCCCGACTCCGTCTCGCGCGGCTGGTCCGGCTCCTCGGCGGCGTCGTCCACCGGATCGGCGGCGGGCTCGGGGACCGTCCCCCGGCCGCCCGCCGGAGTCGGGGCGGCGCGCCGGCCGCCCGGCTCCTCGCCGTCCACCGGCGCCTCCGGGCGCGGCCCCTCCAACCAGTGGCGGATCGGGATCTGCGCGGCGGGGGTGGCGGCATACTCCAACCATTCGGGCGAGGGCCCGGAGGCGCCGTCGGGGGCGAGCAGCAGCCGCACGGTGTCGCCGTCGCGCAGCACCGTGCGCAGGGTGGTCAGCCGCCCGTTGACCCGGGCGCCGATGCAGGCGTGCGCGGCCTGACCGTGCCGCGCGTAGGCGGCGTCGACGCAGGTGGCGCCGGCCGGCAGGTGCAGCGGCCCCTCGTCCGGGGCCTCGGCGAAGACGGTGATCTCCCGGTCCCTGGCGAGCTCGTCGCGCAGGGCGGTCCAGAAGGTGTCCGGGTCGGTGGCCTGCCGCTGCCACTCCAGTAGCCGGGACAGCCAGCCGGGACGGGTCGGGTCGGCACGCTCGACGTCCTCGACCGCGGCGTCCGCCGGGTCCGCCTCCCCGCCGCGGTGCGGATCGCCCAGCGCGACCACGCCGGCCTCGGCGACCCGGTGCATCCGGTAGGTGCGGACCAGCACCTCGGTGACGTCCCCCCGATCGGCGGAGAACGCGGTGTGCAGGGACTGGTAGAGGTTGAACTTCGGGGCCGCGATGAAGTCCTTGAACTCGGCGACCACCGGTGTGAAGCAGGTGTGCAGCTCGCCGAGCACCGCGTAGCAGTCGGCGTTCTCGGCCACCAGGATGAGGAGCCGGCCGTAGTCGCAGGGGCCGAGCTCGCCGCGTTTCATCCGGGCGCGGTGCACCGAGAGCACGTGCCGGGGGCGCACCAGCACCTCGGCGGCGATGTCGGCCTCCCGCAGCACGCCTCGTACGGACCGCGCCACGTCGGCCAGCGCGTCCTCGGCGCTGGTCCGGTGCAGCCGGAGCAGCTCCTCGGCGCGGGCGTGCTCCTCGGGGTGGAGCACCGCGAAGACCAGGTCCTCCAGCTCGGTCTTGACGGCCTGCACGCCGAGCCGCTCGGCCAGGGGGATGAGCACGTCGCCGGTCACCCGGGCGATCCTGGCCTGCTTCTCGGGCCGCATCACGCCGAGGGTGCGCATGTTGTGCAACCGGTCGGCGAGCTTGATCGACATCACCCGGACGTCGCTGCCTGTGGCGACCAGCATCTTGCGGAACGTCTCGGGCTCGGCCGCGGCGCCGTAGTCCACCTTCTCCAGCTTGGTGACGCCGTCCACCAGATGACCCACCTCGTCGCCGAAGTCGGCGCGCACCTGATGCAGCGTCACGTCCGTGTCCTCGACGGTGTCGTGCAGCAGCGAGGCGGTCAGCGTGGTGGTCTCGGCGCCGAGTTCGGCGAGGATCAGGGTGACCGCGAGCGGGTGGGTGATGTACGGCTCGCCGCTCTTCCTGGTCTGGCCGCGGTGGGCCGACTCGGCGAGCAGGTAGGCGCGGCGCAGGGTGTCGAGATCGGCACCGGGATGGTGGCGCCGGTGTGCCTGGGCGACGTGCTCGATGGCGTCCGGCATCCGGTCGCGGGTGGCGGTGCCGGCGCGGAGGAGCGCGGCCCGGCCGAGTTGACGGAGCCTCAGCACGTCCCGGCGGGAGGCGCGTCTCCGGTGGACGGTGTCGCTCGGTGTGGTCGCCTCTGTGCTCATGGGGTGGCACCTCCGCGGTCATTGACCGGACCGCGGCCGATCCCCGTGATCCCCGTGATCGCGACGTGTCCCCGCAGCGGCGCCGGTGCTTGATGTTACCGAGCCCAACACGTGGCACGGTGCCACAGCCGCCCGTCTCGTGGTGGATCACCCATCCGAGTGACTTATGTCGGAGGAAAGCTGGCTGAAACAATTCGGGCAGCCGACGTTGGAGCCGCCCGTCGCGTCAGCCGTGGAGCCACTCCGGGTCCACGGTGCCCTCCGCGACGATGACGGCGGGCCCGGACAGGGTGACCGAACCGTCGGGGTCCTCGGTGACCCGCAGCCGGCCGCCCGGCACGTCCACGGTGTAGGCCGCGGCGCGGCCGTCGGCGACCGGGACCAGCCCGTCGCGGCGGGCGGCGGCGACCGCGGCGGCGCAGGCGCCGGTGCCGCAGGATCGGGTCTCGCCGGAGCCGCGCTCGTGCACCCGCAAAGCCAGGTGGCCCGGGCCGCGGTCCACCACGAACTCCACGTTGGTGCCGCGGGGGAAGGACGCGTCCGGCCGGACCTCCGGCGGATCGAACAGCCGTCCGGCCTCGGCGAGGTCGGCCACGAAGGCCACGGCGTGCGGGTTGCCCATGTCGACGTGGCGGGCGGGCCAGCCACGCTCCCCCACCCGGACGGTGACGCTCTCGCCCGCGCCGTCCGGCAGCCGGGCGACGCCCATGGCCACCGTGACGTCGCCGCGCTCGGCGTCGGCGATCCGCACCCGGCGCACCCCGGCGCGGGTGGCGACGGCCAGCTCCCCGGGCTTGGCAAGACCGGCGCGCAGCAGGTACCGGGCGAAGACCCGCACGCCGTTCCCGCACATCTCGGCGAGGCCGCCGTCGGCGTTGCGATAGTCCATGAACCACTCGGCCTCGCCCGCCAGTTCCCTGGCGTCGGGCTCGGCGGCCGAGCGCACGACGCGCAGCACGCCGTCGCCGCCGATGCCGGCACGGCGGTCGCAGAGCCGGGCCACGGTGGCGGCGGACAGCGTCAGCCGCCCGTCCGGATCGGGGATGATCACGAAGTCGTTCTCCGTGCCGTGTCCCTTCAGGAACGGCAGGGGCTGGTGCGCGGTGCTCACGCGTCCGATCGTAGTCGTCGGGACGGACAGCGCGTCTCCGGCCGGGTGGTGCCGACCAGGGGGCGGCGGTCGAGACGGTCAGCTCTGCGCGGTCAGCGCAGCTCCGCCACGCGCCAGACGGCGAGGGTGGCGAGCAGCCCGACGCCCAACGCGTACAGCACCAGCAGCCGCCAGTCGGGGCGGCGGCCCGAGCCACGCGGCGGCAGCCCTGGCCAGGTGTAGCCGACCCGGCGGGCGGCCATCATGCCCCAGCCAGCCGCGCTGCAGCCGATGAGCAGGCCGAGCATGGCCACCACGGCACCGCCGGCCTGGTCGAAGGCGAACGCGAGGGGGAAGGCGAACATCAGCGAGCCCATCAGGCTCAGCAGGGCGATCGGGGCGAGCTGGGTCAGTCGCAGGCGGCGCGAGGGTCGCAGCTCCGCGTACGACTCGGCGGCGTCGGATGAGGACACGGAGTCCTCGTCGTACTCCTCGTCCGGCTCGTCGGCCAAGCGCCCGGCGGCGAGGTCGGCCGTGACCGCGTCGGCATCCAGGCGGCTCCCGGGGATGCCGTCCGTCCTGCCGTCGCTCTCACGAGGGCCGGCTTCCATCGCCACGCGCCCTCCCTACTGACGGCTTACGACTGGAACATTGGTCGATGATGGCACGCTCCGCACCCGCTCCCGCCCGCTTGGAGCGTCCCGATGCCATCACGTGATCAGGCTGTGACCGTCCGTTCGACGAGCTCCCAGGCGCGCTTCTCCAGCCCGTCGTCGGCGAGCCGCCCGGTGCCGAGCCAGTGGACCCGCCGGTCGCGGCGGAACCACGACTCCTGGCGGCGCGCGAAGCGTCGGGTGGCGCGCACGGTCTCGGTGCGCGCCTCCGCCATGGAGCACTCGCCGGCCAGCTCCGCCAGCAGCTGCTGGTAGCCCAGCGCCCGGGAGGCCGTGCGGCCGTCGCGCAGCCCGACGCGCTCCAGTGCCCGCACCTCGTCGGGCAGTCCGGCCCGCCACATCCGGTCCACCCGGTCGGCGATCCGTTCGTCCAGTTCGGCGCGGTCCACGGCGAGGCCGAGCTGCAGTGTGGGGTAGACGGCGCGCTCCGCCTCACCTTCTGGCAGCCGGGCGGTGAACGGCCGGCCGGTGAGCTCGATGACCTCCAACGCGCGAACGATCCGGCGGCCGTTGCTCGGCAGGATGTCCCGGCCCGCCGCCGGGTCGGCGGCGGCCAGCCGCGCGTGCAGCGCGCCGCTGCCCTCGCGGTCCAGTTCGGCCTCGATCCGGGCGCGGATCCGGGGGTCGGTGCCGGGGAAGTCCAGGGCGTCGATGGCGCCCCGCACGTACAGGCCAGAACCACCGACCAGCACCGGCATCCGGCCGGCGGCCAGCAGCCGGTCGATCCGCTCCCTGGCCAGCCGCTGGTACTCCGCGACGCTGGCGGTCTCCGTGACGTCCCAGACGTCGAGCAGGTGGTGCGGCACGCCGCGCTGCTCGGCCGGCATGAGCTTGGCGGTGCCGATGTCCATGCCCCGGTAGAGCTGCATCGAGTCGGCGTTGACCACCTCGCCGCCGAGCCGCTCGGCGAGGGCGACGGCGAGGTCGGACTTCCCCGCGGCGGTGGGTCCGACCACGGCGACGAGCTGGGGGGTGGGGGCGTGGCTGGTCACCCCGGCAGTCTCCCAGACGGCCGGGCGCGGGCGGGGCGCCGCCGGGACGGCCTCGAACGAGCGACGTGACGCCCCGGCGTGCGGGTCGTTGGCCGTTGCGGGATCCGGGCGCCCCGGATTCCCGCGAACAAGCAAGGTCGAGCAAGGTCAGGAGTGACGCATGGGAGTGTTTACCTGGTTCCGTCGTGGGGGGCGGGGCGTGGCGCCGCCGCCGGACGCGCCGGCCGAGGCCGGGCCCGCGCCCGCGCCCGTGGCGGGCCCGGAGCCCGACGAGGCGGAGGCCGAGGTCGAGGCGGTGGCCATCCCGAAGCAGACCGCTGCCGCGGAGGCAGCCGACAGCGAGGCCGGCGAGGGCGCCCGCCAGTAGCCATCCGACGCACACCCGGACGGCCGCCGGCGCCCTGCCGAACCGGCCGAACGGGGACGGCGTCGGATCCGGACCACCGCACGCCCGAACCGGCCACCGGACCGCGACCGCGCGGACCCGATGGGAAGACCGGGCCGCACCGACGGGTCGGACGGTGCGGCCGGTGTCGAACGCGGACCACGGTGCAGTCGCCCAGGTGCGACCGGGCGGGATGGCCGGGCCGGCCGGCGTTGGTCCATGACCGCGGTGCGAGCGGACGGTCGCCTGGGGGGCGGCGGCGGACCGGGGGCGCGCGGCCGATTGGTTCGTCGGGGGCTGGATCGGACGGGCGGATCGGCCGGGGCCGGACGGTGGGGTCAGGACCAGGAGGCCACGAGGTAGGCCACGCCGTAGGGGGCCTCGTGGTACAGGAGTTGGCCGGCGAGGTCGGCGTTTTCGCCGGCGCCGCCGAGCAGTTGCCAGCTGGACCGGCCTGCGGCCATCAACTCCTCAGCCAGCTCCGCGTCGAGGCCGGCCAAGGCCTCGCTGTCCGCGTCGCCCAGCGCACGCGCGGCGGCGGCGTCGAACTCGGCGGCCCGTTCGTCGTACGCGCCGGGGGCGCGGGCCGAGCGGCGCGCGCTGCCGTCGCCCATCACCAGCAGCGCGAGGCGCCCGTCGCCGGCCGCGAGTTCCCGCCCCGCCGCGGCGCAACGCGCCTGCTCCAGCGGCTCACCGACGCCCAGCGCCTCGACGGGCGCCGCGTCCCACCCGTTGCGCGCCAGCAGCCAGGCCCCGACGGCCAGGGAGGGCGGCAGCGTCCGCTCGGCCGGTTCGCCCCGTCCGAGCGTCACCTCCACGTCCACGCCGAAGCCGCGGAACGAGCCCCGCGCGCCGGCGGGAAACGGTCCTCGCCCGGTCTGCTCCGCGGGACCCACGACGACCAGCCGGTCGGGCCGCGCGGCGGCCAGCACGCCGAGCGCGTCGGCGCACGCCGCCCGCGCGCCGTCCAGTTCCCCGGCGGCACCCACCGCCAGTTCGGGCATCAGGAGAGGCGGACAAGGGCAGACGGCCGCAGCGACAAGCATGGCCGCAGCGTAAGGCACCGGGCCCGTCAGACCGGACCCGTGTCCGAGATCTGCTCCACCAGCCGGAACCGGCATGGGAAGGCAACCGCAGTGGCACCGGTGTTGAGGACGAGGAATCCGTCGCCGTCCCGGTAGACCCGCCGCCGCTCCACGATTCTCGGATGCAACGGCCGGAAGCTCTGCACGTGGTGCCACAGCAGCGCAAGCGCCTGCTCGCGGGTGCCCCCCGCCTCGGCGAGCACCTGGATGTCCCAGCGGCCCTGATACCCAGCGATGTTCTGCTCCGCAACCACGGCCCAACGGTTCATGCGTCTTCCGGGTACGTCGACGGAGTCGACGGCTAGGACGCCGCCCGCTCAGCAGACGTTGCAGCCGCCCGCCGGTTCGGGTGCCGGGGCCGGTGCGCCGACCGTCGGGAGACCGAGCAGCACGCCGCGCGGCCGCTCCTCCTCCGGAGCCGCGTTGCGCCGCTCCCACGCGTCGCCGGCCCGGGTCGGGCGCACGGCGCGGACCGGGCCCTCGGCCAGCAGGTGGTGCGGGGCGGCGTAGCTGATCTCGACGGTGGCGACGTCGCCCGGCCGGATCAGCCGCTCGGGCCGGGTGAAGTGGACCAGGCGGTTGTCCGGGGCCCGCCCGGACAGGCGCCGGGTGGCGTCGTCCTTGCGGCCTTCGCCCTCCGCGACCAGCACCTCGACGGTGCGGCCGAGCTGCCGCCGGTTCTCCGCCCAGGAGATCTCGTCCTGCAGCGCGACCAGCCGCTCGTACCGCTCCTGGACGGACGCCTTGGGCACCTGCCCCGGCATCTCGGCGGCCGGGGTGCCGGGCCGCTTGGAGTACTGGAAGGTGAACGCCTGGGCGAACCGCGCCTGGCGCACCACGTGCAGCGTCTCCTCGAAGTCCGCGTCGGTCTCACCGGGGAAGCCGACGATGATGTCGGTGGTGATCGCGGCCTCCGGGATGGCGGCGCGCACCTTCTCGATGATGCCGAGGTAGCGCTCCTGCCGGTAGGAGCGGCGCATCGCCCGGAGCACCCGCGAGGAGCCGGACTGCAGCGGCATGTGCAGCTGGGGCATGACGTTCGGCGTCTCGGCCATCGCCTCGATGACGTCGTCCGTGAAGTCCCGTGGGTGCGGCGAGGTGAAGCGGACCCGCTCAAGACCGTCGATCCGGCCGCAGGCGCGGAGCAGCTTGGAGAACGCCTGGCGGTCTCCGATGTCGGAGCCGTAGGCGTTGACGTTCTGCCCGAGCAGGGTGACCTCGGTGACGCCCTCGGCGACCAGCGCCTCCACCTCGGCGAGGATGTCGCCGGGCCGGCGGTCCTTCTCCCTGCCGCGCAGCGCGGGCACGATGCAGAAGGTGCAGGTGTTGTTGCAGCCGACGGAGATCGCGACCCAGGCCGCGTAGACGCTCTCCCGGCGGGTCGGCAGGGTGGAAGGGAACGCCTCCAGCGATTCGGCGATCTCGACCTGGGCCTCGCGCTGGATCCGGGCCCGCTCCAGCAGGACGGGCAGCCGACCCACGTTGTGCGTGCCGAAGACGACGTCGACCCAGGGGGCCCGGCGGACGATGGTGTCGCGGTCCTTCTGCGCCAGACAGCCACCGACGGCGATCTGCATCCCGGGGTGCGCGGCCTTGCGCGGCGCCAGCTGGCCGAGGTTGCCGTAGAGCCGGTTGTCGGCGTTCTCCCGGACCGCGCAGGTGTTGAAGACCACGACGTCGGCCTCGCCGGCGTCCGTCTCGGCCCTGACGTATCCGGCCTCCTCCAGCAACCCCGCCATGCGCTCGGAGTCGTGGACGTTCATCTGGCAGCCAAACGTCCTGACCTGATAGGTGCGCGCGGCTTCCGGCATACGAGGGCTCGATCCGTGTCGATCGGGGATTCGGGTACCTGGCCGCGCGGGCGGCACGGCCGGTCGTCCAGTCTACGTGGCCGCGCGGTCGCCCGCCGGCGACGGGGTTGCCGACGGACGGGCCGAGCGCGCAGGATCACGGACATGGTCTCCGTGCTGTCCCGCCGCCCGCCGAAGGCGGTGTTGCTTGGCCTCGCTCTGATGCTGGTGCTGCTGTCCGTGTGGTTGTGGCGGCCCGCGTTCGGCGAGGCTCGGCGGCTGACCGAGTCCGTCACCATCAGCACCGGCGTGCCGAGCGGCGTCTACGCCAGGTACGGGGAGCTGCTGCGGGCGGAGCTCGCGGGTGACGCGCCGGGGCTGGAGGTGGCGCTCGACCCGAGCCAGGGCTCGGTGGAGAACATCGACCGGCTGGTGTCGGGAGCCGCCGACTTCGCCATCGCCACGGCCGACTCGCTCGCCCACTACCAGCAGGACGGCGGCGCGGACGCCGACCGGCTGCGCGCCTGCGCCCGGCTCTACGACGACTACATGCAGCTGGTGGTGCGCGAGGACTCCCCGGTGCACAGCGCCGCCGACCTGGAGGGGCTGCGGGTCGGGGTGGGCGAGGACCGGTCGGGCGTGCAGCTGGTGACCCGGGAACTGCTGGCCGCCGCCGGGCTCGACATCGACGAGGACGTGGTGGCCGTGGAGAAGGGCATCGACGCGATGCCCCGGATGCTGGAGGCCGGCCGCCTCGACGCGTTCTTCTGGTCCGGTGGGCTGCCCACCGCGGCGGTGGAGAGCCTGGCCGAGCTCATGGACGTCCGGTTGGTGCCCCTCGGCGACCTGTTGCCCGAGCTGCGAGAGCGCGGCGACTACACGGAGCACTACCGGGCGGCGGTCATCTCGCCTGACGCGTACCCGGATCTCGTCGGGGGCGAGCCGGTCGCCACCGTGGCGGTGGCGAACCTGCTGGTGACCACGGACCGGGTGGACGCGGCGGTGGCCGAGCAGCTCACCCGCTCGGTCATCAACGGGCGGGACCGCATCGGCCGGGAGGTGCACGCGGCCCAACGGGTGGACCTGCGCACCGCGATCTACACGCACCCGCTGGAGCTGCATCCGGGCGCGGTCAGCTACTACCGCTCGGTCAAATCGTGACCGAGCGCCTCGGGGTGCGGCGGGTCGGCGGGCTCCTCGCGGGGCAGCGTGACGGTCACCCGCAGGCCGCGCGGGGTGTTGTGGGTGTACGAGACGCTGGCGCCGCCGGCCGCCAGCAGGGCGCCGACGATGGACAGGCCGAGACCGGAGCCCGAGACGTTCTGGTGCCGGCCGCTGCGCCAGAACCGGTCGCCGAGGCGCGTCAGCTCCTCCTCGGCGAGGCCCGGCCCGTCGTCGGTGGTCTCGACGGTCACGACATCGCCGCGGGGCGTCACGGTGACCGTGACGTGGCCGCCGAGCTGCGTGAACTTCACCGCGTTGTCGACGATGGCGTCCAGCGCGCCGGACAGGTCGACCGGATCGGTCCAGCCGGTCACCGCCGCGGAGCCGGCCTGCCGTAGCCGCACTCCGCGCTGGTCGGCGACCGGACGCCAGGCGGCGACCCGTTCCGCGACGAGCGCGGCGACGTCGGTGATCCGGAGGTCGGCCCGGCTGTGCTCGGCCAGGGCCAGGTCGAGCAGGTCGTCCAGCATCCGGGCCAGTCGCTTGCCCTCGGTCCGCACCGACGCGAACTCCTCGTTGCCCTCGGGCAGCTCCAGGCCGAGCAGGTCGATGCGCAGCAGCAGCGCGGCCAGTGGGTTGCGCAGCTGGTGTGAGGCGTCGGCGACGAAGGCGCGTTGCCGTTCCAGCAGCGCCTCGACATGGTCGGCCATCTCGTTGAACGAGCGGGCCAGCCGGCGCAGCTCTGGCGGCCCACCAGCCGGCGCGACCCGGGCGGTCAGGCGCCCCGTCGCGATGTCGTGGGTGGCCTTGTCCAGGACCCTGACCGGGCGCAGCACCCAGCCGGTGAGCCCGAACGCGGCGATGACCGCGAGCAGCATGGCCGCCGCCTCGCCGGCCGCGATGGGCAGCCAGTCGCTGAGGATGCGGGACCGCAGCGGGCCGGTGGGCGAGTCGAGCACCACGACGGCGATCACGTCGCCGTCCCTGATCACCGGGGAGGCCACCACCAGACGGGCGTCCGTCTCCCAGGGCCAGATCTGGGCCGGCTGGTGGCTGCGGCGGCCGGCGAGCGCCTCGGCGAACTCGCTGCCCTTCACGCCGCCGGGCACCTGCCAGCCCGCGGGCGCGGCGGCCAACGACTCGCCGTCGCGGTGAAACACCCCGGCGCGGATGCCGTAGACCTCGTGGTAACGGCCCAGTTCCTGGCGCAGGGTGACCAGTGGGTCACCGGTGGTCTCGGTGGAGTCGCGGCCGTGTCCGACGTCGACGGCGTACTGCGCCAGGGAGGCGAAGCGCGCGGTGTCGTCGATCCGGTCGACCACGACGCGTTCCTGCTCCGAACCGGCCTGGCTGGCGGCCAGCGGGATGCCGAGCGCGAGCAGCACGCCGGCCAGCAGGACGATCAGCAGCGGGAGGAGGCGGGAGTGCACGGCGCGGCGGGGTCGGGGCGGTCAGGCGGCCGGCAGGGCCAGCCGGTAGCCGACACCGCGGACGGTCTGGACGAGGTCGGGGCGGCGCAGCTTGGCCCGCAGCGAGGCGACGTGCACCTCCAGGGTGCGTCCTGTGCCCTCCCAGTTGGTCTGCCAGACGTCGCTGATGATCTGCTCGCGGCGGAAGACCACGCCGGGGCGCTGGCCGAGCAGCGCGAGCAGGTCGAACTCCTTGCGGGTCAACGACACCTGCTCGCCGTCCACCGACACCCGGCGGGTGGACAGCTCGACGGTGACCGGGCCGAGCGCCAGCACCCGGTCGGGCACGGCGCCGCCGGTGGGCGGGGCGTCGGCCTCGGCCGGGCCGGTGCGACGGCTCACGGCGTGGATGCGAGCGAGCAGTTCCCCGGTGTCGTACGGCTTCACCACGTAGTCGTCGGCGCCGAGGTTCAGCCCGTGGATGCGGGAGCGCACGTCGGCGCGGGCGGTCACCATGATCACCGGCACGGAGTAGGCGCGGCGGATCCGGCCGCAGACCTCGAAGCCGTCCACGTCGGGCAGCCCCAGATCGAGCAGCACCACCCCGAAGGAACGGTCGTGCAGCAGGCCCAGCGCCTCCTCGCCGCCGCTGGCGTGCTCCACCTCGAAGCCGTGCCTGCCGAGCACGGCCACCAGCGCGGCGGCGACGTGCTCGTCGTCCTCGACCAGCAGCAGTCTCATCCCTGCCTTCCTTCCGTCCTCTGCAGTGCATCCATTCCGAAGCGGGCACCTCACGTCAAGGCCTCCGGCCGAGCTGAACGTTTCCGTTACCCGCCCCGCACGCCTCGTCGTGGCCAATAACAGAACGCATCAGCACTCGATCAGATCGTTATGCTCAATTTCCCCTCAGATCTGCTGACGAGGTATCCCACCGTGGTTAGGGTCCCTGCAACCGACGAGGATGGAGCGATCCGACGATGAGCGACGTACCGCTGACCAAGGACCGGGAGGACGCCGCACCGCTGGCGGAGGACCTTGTCGTCCTGGACAGCGTGAACAAGCACTTCGGTGCGCTCCACGTGCTCCAGGACATCAATCTCACCATCAAACGCGGCGAGGTCGTCGTCGTCATCGGCCCGTCCGGGTCCGGCAAGTCCACGCTGTGCCGCACGATCAACCGCCTGGAGACCATCGACGCCGGGGCCATCACCATCGACAACGAGCCGCTGCCGCAGGAGGGCCGGGAACTGGCCAGGCTGCGCGCGGACGTCGGCATGGTGTTCCAGTCCTTCAATCTCTTCGCTCACAAGACCGTGCTGCAAAACGTGATGCTCGGGCCGATCAAGGTGCGGCGTCAGTCCAAGACGGAGGTCGAGCGGAAGGCGCGCGAACTGCTCGACCGGGTGGGCGTCGGCAACCAGGCCGACAAGTACCCGGCGCAGCTCTCGGGCGGCCAGCAGCAGCGGGTGGCGATCGCCCGCGCGCTGGCGATGCAGCCGAAGGTGATGCTGTTCGACGAGCCGACCTCGGCGCTGGACCCCGAGATGATCAACGAGGTGCTGGAGGTCATGCAGCAGTTGGCCAGGGAGGGGATGACCATGGTGGTCGTCACCCACGAGATGGGCTTCGCCCGATCCGCCGCCAACCGCGTGGTATTCATGGCCGACGGGCGGATCGTCGAGGAGGCGGAGCCCCACCAGTTCTTCGACAACCCGCGCAGTGACCGGGCGAAGGACTTCCTGTCGAAGATCCTCCACCACTGACCCGGCGGCATCCGACCCCGCAGACCCGAACCATCCTCGACCCAAGGACATGAAACCCATGAGAATCCGCAAGGCAACAGCGCTGGCCGCCGCAGTCCTCGCCCTCTCCCTGACCGCCACCGCCTGCGGTTCCGACGACGGCGAGGAGAACGGCGACGGCGGCAGCGGCGACGGCGGGGGCGAATCGCTCGCCATCGGCATCAAGTACGACCAGCCGGGTCTCGGCCAGCAGACGCCGGATGGCGGCTACGAGGGGTTCGACGTCGACGTCGCCACCTACATCGCCAACGAGCTGGGCGTCTCCGAGGACAACATCGAATGGGTCGAGGCGCCGAGCCCGGACCGCGAGGCCATGCTCCAGCGCGGCGACGTGGACTTCATCGTGGCCAGCTACTCGATCAGCGACGAGCGCAAGCAGCAGGTCGACTTCGCCGGCCCCTACTTCCTCGCCCACCAGGACCTGCTGGTCCGGTCCGACGAGGGTGACATCACGGAGGAGGACGTCAACGACATGACGCTCTGCTCCGTCACCGGTTCGACCTCGGCGCAGAACGTCCAGGACAGCATCGCGCCGGACGCCAACACGCAGACCTTCTCCACCTACTCCGAGTGCCTCCCCGCCCTGCAGAACGGCACGATCGACGCCCTCACCACGGACGACTCGATCCTCGCCGGCTACGCGGCGCAGGACCAGTACCAGGGCCAGTTCAAGCTGGCCGGGCTCAACCTGAGCGACGAGTACTACGGCGTCGGCGTGCCCAAGGGCGAGACGCAGCTCCGCGACGACATCAACGCCGCCCTGGAGAAGATGGTCCAGGACGGCTCCTGGGACCAGGCAGTCGAGGACAACTTCGGTCCCGCCAACTACGAGAACGAGCCGGCTCCGGAGATCACCGAGACGGACTGAGCGGGCACACCGCCTGTCGGAGTGGCGCGCCGTTGCCGTGACGGCCGGCGCGCCACGTCCTTTCCGCATCCCCAACCCCTAGGTGAGACGTGAGACCTCGTGTTCGACTTTCTTGATCTAGAGCAGTACGACCTCTTCGGGGCGTTCTGGTTGACGGTGCAGCTCACCGTCTTCTCCGCGATCGGCTCGCTCATCTGGGGAACGATCCTGGCCGCCATGCGGGTCAGCCCGGTCCCGATCATGCGGGTGTTCGGCACGCTCTACGTGAACATCGTCAGGAACACCCCGCTGACCCTGATCATCGTGGGCTGTGCGCAGCTCCTGGCCTACACGCTGAGCCTGACTTTCTGGGCCGAGTCCGGCTCCGAGAGCCTCGTCTTCCGGATGGCCGTGCTGGGCTTCGTGCTCTACACCTCGACCTTCGTCTGCGAGGTGGTGCGCTCCGGCATCAACACGGTGCCGGTCGGCCAGGCGGAGGCCGCCCGCGCCCTGGGACTGAACTTCGTCCAGGTGCTCACCCTGGTCGTGCTCCCCCAGGCGTTCCGCGCAGTGGTGGCCCCGCTGGCGAACGTGCTGATCGCGCTCACCAAGAACACCACGGTGGCGGCCGCGATCGGCGTCGCCGAGGCGGCCACGCTGATGAACACGATGATCGAGAATGAGGCCGAGCTCGTGCCCATCACCGCGATCTTCGCCTTCGGCTTCATTCTGTTGACCCTCCCGACCGGCCTGCTGCTGGGCTGGGTGGCCAAGCGCGTGGCGGTGAAGCGATGAGCGATCAGTCCGTCCTCTACGACGCCCCGGGTCCTCGGGCCCGAGTCAGGAACCACCTCTACACCGTCGCCTTCGGCGTCGTGTTCCTAGGCCTGCTCGTTTGGGCCGGGATCATCCTCGACAACAAGAACCAGCTGCGCTGGGCGATGTGGGAGCCGTTCTTCACCGAGTCCGGCATGTGGACGACCTATCTGCTGCCGGCTCTGGAGAACACGCTGAAAGCGGCGGGACTCGCTCTGGTGATCGCGCTGCCACTCGGCGCGGTGCTCGGCCTCGCGCGGCTCTCCGACCACTGGTGGATCAGCATGCCGGCGGGCGCCATCGTGGAGTTCTTCCGCGCCATCCCCGTGCTGATCCTGATGCTGTTCGCCCGTGAGGCGTTCACCATGTGGACCGACGTCGGACGCGAGATACGGCCTATGTACGCGGTGGTGACGGGTCTCGTGCTCTACAACGCCGCCGTGCTCGCGGAGATCGTCCGGGCCGGCGTCCTCTCCCTGCCGCGGGGGCAGACCGACGCCGCCAAGGCGATCGGGATGCGCAAGGGTCAGACCATGACCAACGTGCTGCTGCCGCAGGCTGTCACCGCCATGCTGCCGGCGATCGTCAGCCAGCTCGTGGTGATCGTCAAGGACACCGCACTCGGTGGCGCGGTGCTGGGCTTCAGCGATCTGATGGCCTCCGTCAGCGTCGTCAGCGGCTTCTACGCCAACCTCCTCGCGGTGATCACCGTCGTCGCGCTGATCTACATCCTGCTGAACTTCCTGCTCACCAGCTTCGCCAGCTGGCTGGAAGGCTGGATCCGGCGCGGCAAGCGGTCCACCGGCGCGGTGCTGACGACGGACGTCGGCGGTGGGATGGGCGCCGACGCGCTCGGCGGCCCGACCGACGTCGCGAAGTAGCGAGGGCGCCGGGCTACTCCCCTCGGTCGGCGCCAACTTGACGGGTGAACAGCCAGCTGGGTTGCATACGTGCTGTGCAGCCCGTGATCATTGCCGGCGCGGGCCCCACCGGGCTCGCGCTGGCGCTTGCCCTGGCCCGGCACGGTGTTCCGACCGTGGTGATCGACGGGCAGACGGGCCCGCCGCCTCAACGCCTCGCCCGCACCTGCGTGCTGCCCCCGGACACCGCCCACTGGGCCCGGCTGCCCGGTATCGACGCCGCGGAGGCGGTGACCTGGCCGGCCTGGCGCACCACCCTGCGCGGGCGCACCGTGCGCCGGCTGGAGTTCGCGCCCGGCGGCGCCCCCCTCCAGCTTCCGCAGCACGTGCTGGAGCGCGCGCTCCGCGCGGCGGCGGAGGGCGAGGATCTGGTGCGACTGGTGACCGGGCGCCGGCTGGTCGCCGTGGAGCGCGACGGGCTCGACGTCGTCGCGCACGCCGCCGATCCGCGGGAGCCGGACAAGGCCGAGCGGCAGTGGCGCGGCAGCTATCTGGTGGGCTGCGACGGCGCCAGGTCCACGGTCCGCAAGCTGCTCGGCATCGCCTTCCCCGGACGCACCGGCGTCGAGCGCTACGCGGTGGCGGCGCTGCGCGCCGAGCTGCCCTGGCCGGGCGAGGCGGGGCTGCACCGCGGGCTGCCGCACGGCGAGGTGACGGTGCGTCCGCTGTCCGACGACCGGTGGCGGCTGGACTGGCCGCTGCCGCAGGACGGCGGCCTGGTCACCCCCGAGAGCATGCTCGACCTGGTGCACGCGACACTCGCCGCCTGGTACGAGGGCGGGGTGCCCGAGCACCAGCTGCTGGACACCGGGGTACTGGTCTGCCACCAGCGGCTGGCCCGGCACTGGCGGTCGGAGCGGGTCTTCCTCGCCGGGGACGCCGCCCACCTGCTGGGCTCGCTCGGCACCCAGCAGGTCGCCGAGGGACTGCGGGACGCGGACAACCTGGCCTGGAAGCTGGCCGTGGCCTGCCGTGAGGGGGACGCCGACCCGTTGCTCGACAGCTACGAGGCGGAGCGCCGCGCGGCCGTGGGCGCCCGGCTGCGCGCCGTCGACCAGGCGCTGCCTCTGGTGCGCGGCCGGGGCGGCGGGCTGACGGCGAGGCTGGCCGGTCGCGGGCAGGGACGGTTGGCGCTGCTCGCCGACGGCCATCTGGGGCTGGGTGCGCTGGGCTCCCCCGCCCGCTACGCGGGCTCCCCGATAGAGCCGGTGCCGGCCCGCTCGGTGGCCACCGAGACGCTGCTGGGCGCGCCGGCCACCGACGTGCCGGTGACGGCACTGGACGGCACCAGGGGCCGACTGCGGAACTGGCTGGGCGGTCCGCTGCTGCTGGTGCTCACCGCGCCCGGCTCCCGGGTCTGGGACGCCCGGCACTGGCTGTCGGCCGGCCTGATGCCGGAGCTCGCGGCCGCCAGCCGGGACCTGGCGCTGCCCGCCGAGCTGCTGGTGACCGAGGAGTACCCGGGTGCCGGGGCGCACGCCCTGCTGGTGGTCCGCCCGGACGGGCATCTGGCGGCCGCCCTCCCGGGCACCGACCTGGACGAGCTACGGGCCTGCGTCCACGTGCTGCGCGGCGTCGCCACCGACGGCGTGGGGAGCCGGGCGGGCCGCTGACGGCCGCTGACGCCGTCCCCGGGCCGCCGCGATGTCGCCGGTCGCTCAGCCGTGCTCTTCGGGGAAGAGCCGGTCGAGGGCCTCGGGGTCCTCGCCCTCGTCCCGCAGGGCCTCCCTGACCACCCGCAGAGCCATGCCCTCCGGATACCCCTTGCGGGCCAGCATGGCGACCAGCCGGCGGGTCCGGCGGTCCCGGTCGAGCCCTCGGGTGGCGCCGAGCCGGCGCGCCACCAGCGCGCGGGCGGTGGTCTCCTCCCGCTCGCCGTCCAACCGGCCGACGGCCTCGTCGATGAGCGCGCCGTCCACGCCGCGGGTCCGCAGCTCACGGGCGAGCGCTCGGCGGGCCAGGCCCCGGCCGTGGTGCCGGGAGTCGACCCAGGCGTCCGCGAACGCGGCGTCGTCGACCAGGCCGACCTCCTCGAACCGGTCGAGCACCTCGGCGATGGCGTCCTCGGGGATCTCCCGCCCCCGCAGCGCGTCGGCCAGCTGCTGCCGGGTGCGGGGCGTGCCGGTGAGCAGCCGGAGGCAGATCGCCCGCGCCCGCTCCAGCGGATCCCGGGGACTATGCGGTGGCCCCGTCCCGGCCCTCGACGGGACGAGGCCACCGCGGTCTTCGGACGCCGCGTCCTCGGGCCACTCGCTGCGCCGGGTCACCGTCAGCTCTTGGCCGCCGCCTTGGCCGCGGCCCTGGCCGGGGCGGCCGCGGCCCTGGCCGGGGCGGCCGCGCTCCTGGCCCCCGGAGCACGGGCCGCGGCGCCGCTCGGCGCGGCGTCGGCGGTGCCGTTGGCCGTGCCGTTCGCCGAGGCCTTCCCGTCGGCCGCGTCGGCGCCCGGCTCGCCCTCCGGCGCCTCCGGCTTCACGCCGATGCCCAGCTTCTCCTTGATCTTCTTCTCGATCTCGTTGGCCAGGTCGGGGTTGTCCTTCAGGAAGCTCCGCGCGTTCTCCTTGCCCTGGCCGAGCTGGTCGCCCTCGTACGTGTACCAGGCGCCGGACTTGCGGACGAAGCCGTGCTCCACGCCCATGTCGATCAACCCGCCCTCTCGGCTGATCCCGGTGCCGTAGAGGATGTCGAACTCGGCCTGCTTGAAGGGCGGCGCCACCTTGTTCTTGACGACCTTGACGCGGGTGCGGTTGCCCACCGCCTCGGTACCGTCCTTCATCGTCTCGATGCGCCGGATGTCGAGCCGCACCGACGCGTAGAACTTCAGCGCCCGGCCGCCCGTGGTCGTCTCGGGGGAGCCGAACATCACGCCGACCTTCTCGCGGAGCTGGTTGATGAAGATCGCCGTGGTCTTCGACTGGCTCAGCGCGCCGGTGATCTTCCGCAGTGCCTGGCTCATCAGCCGTGCCTGGAGGCCGACATGGGAGTCGCCCATCTCGCCCTCGATCTCCGCGCGCGGCACCAGGGCGGCGACGGAGTCGATGACGATCAGGTCCAGGGCGCCGGAGCGGATCAGCATGTCCACGATCTCCAGCGCCTGCTCGCCGTTGTCCGGCTGAGAGAGGATCAGCTGGTCCACGTCGACCCCGAGCCGCTTGGCGTACTCCGGGTCGAGCGCGTGCTCCGCGTCCACGAAGGCGACGGTGCCGCCGGCCCGCTGTGCGTTGGCCACCGCGTGCAGCGTCAGCGTGGTCTTGCCGCTCGCCTCCGGTCCGTAGACCTCCACCACGCGGCCGCGGGGCAGCCCGCCGACGCCGAGGGCCACGTCCAACGCCGTGGAGCCGGTGGGGATCACCTCGACCGGCTCATTGGGCCGCTCGCCCAGGCGCATCACGGCGCCTTTGCCGAACTGCCGCTCAATCTGCGCGAGAGCGGCGTCCAGCGCCTTCTCGCGGTCCGTACCTGCCATGGGTGCCACCCGGTCCGTCTGATTCGATCGCTTCACACCACGGACGCTAGCGCCCGCCACTGACAATCAGCGGCCATTCGGCGGTCAACCGACCGTCAATCGGCCGACGGTGAGCCGGCTCGGGGCCGGGTCCGCACCCCCATAAGAATCTCTGTTCGATTTTGGTGTCAAGGTCGGGGCCGCGCGAGCCGGGAAACCTCACATCTCAGCGCAGCCGGTCGGGCACCTCGACCGCGACGCACACCGCCCGCCAGACGTCCTTGGCGTCCCAGCCCGCCTCCAACGCCTCGTTCACGGTCCGCCCGCCCAGCTCGGACATCACATGGTCCCGGGCGAAGGAGTCCGCATAGGCCTCGCCGAACTGTTCGCCCATCCGCTGCCAGAAGTCCGTCAACCGCATGCCCTCAGTATCCCGCCGCGAGAGTGCAACCTCCCCGGAACCCGTGACCGACCACCCTCCGCCACCTTACGGTCACAGTGATGCCTCCCAGCAGAACGTCCTCACTCGCCCGCGCCGAGCACTTCCTGTGGTTGACCGCCCGTGTGCTGGACCAGCGGCGGTTCGCCTACCACTTCCTCGACGGCTCGCCCGACGACGTCGAGGCAGCGCTCTCCGCCTACCGCAACCCCGACCACGGCTACGGACACGCACTCGACCCCGACCTGCGCGGCCCACTCAGCCAGCCGCTGCACGCCGTCGTCGCGCTGCGCGTGCTGCACGAGATCGACCGGTGCCAGAGCCGGCGGGCCGAGCAGATCTGCCGCTACCTGACCGGCGTCTCCACGCCCGACGGCGCGCTCCCCGCGCTGCACCCGGCGTGGGCGGACCATCCGGTCGCCCCCTGGCTGACGGCGCCCGAGGCGCCACCGACCGGAGAGTCGCCCAGCGACCTGCTGGCCACCGGGCCGGTGGTGGGCCTGCTGCACCGCAACGGCGTCTGGGACGCCTGGCTGTTCCGGGCCACCGACTACTGCTGGTCCGCGGTGGAGCGGCTGGAGCGCACCCATCCGCACCGGGTCAGGGCCGCGCTCGCGTTCCTGGACGGCGCGCCCGACCGCGCCCGCGCCGAGGCGGCGGCGGACCGGCTGGGCCGCCTGGTCCGTCGCCGCAGGCTGGCGATGGCCGAGCCGGACCGGCGCGGATACCACCTCGCCTGCGACTTCGCCCCCACCCCTGACTCGTTGGCCCGGCGCTGGTTCTCCGAGGCGGAGTTGGAGCGCAGCGTGGACATCCTGGCCGGTCAGCAGCAGGCCGACGGAGGCTGGCCGGCGCGCCGGCGGGCCTGGCCGCCGGGCAACGCCGCGGTGTGCCGGGCGATCGTCACCATCGAGGCGCTGCGCACGCTGCGCGCCTACGGGCGGGACCTCGAGGGTTGCCTCGGCGGCGCCCCGGGGCACGGCCTGGGAGGTGACCCCGAGGACGGCCTCGGGCTCGTCCTCGGGGACGGCTGAGCGATCGCGCGTCCCCGCTCAGCCGCCGAGCGCCCTGACCGCCGCCGTGACCGCCACCGCGGCGGCCACCACCAGCAGGAAGGGGGCGCGCAGCAGCAGCGCGAGCATCGCGGCGGCGAGCCCGGCGGCGCGCGCGTCCAGCGAGAACGCTCCGTCGTCGTCCACGGTCTGCAGGGCGGTGAGGGCGGCGAGCAGCGCGACCGGCAGCAGCACCGCCAGCCGGCGGACGACGGGGCGTTCCAGGGCGGCGGCCGGAACGGAGAGGCCGAGCAGCTTGACCAGATAGCAGCCGCCCGCGGTGAGGCCGATGGCGATCCAGATGGTCATGGCAGGCGCTCCTCGGAAGCGCGACCACGGCCCGCGCGGCGGCCCTCGACGAACAGCACCAGGGGCGCGGCGAGCGCGGCGACCAGCACCGGCACGCCGGCCGGCAGCAGCGGCAGACAGGTCACGGCCAGCAGGACCGCGACGCCGGCGGTGACCCGTTCCGCCGCGGCGCGCAGCATGGGCACGAGCAGGGCGAGGAAGACGGCGGGCCCCGCCGCGTCCAGGCCCCACATCTCCGGATCGCCCAGTGCGCCGGCGCCGAGCGCGCCGAGCAGAGTGGTGAGGTTCCAGAAGACGTAGAGGGTCAGGCCGGTGACCCCGAAGCCGATGCGGGCGAGGCGCCGGTCGGGCTGGGCGAGCGTGACCACCGCGGTCTCGTCGATCACCCACTGCGCGGCCAGCGGCCGGAGCGGCCGCGGCAGCCGGAGCAGGGTGGACAGCCGTAGGCCGTAGAAGCAGTTGCGGACGCCGAGGAAGAACGCGCCGGCCGCGGCGGCGATCGGGTTGCCTCCGGCCGCCAGGGAGCCGACGAGCGCGAACTGGGAGGCGCCGGTGAAGACGAGCAGGCTGAGCACGCAGGTCTGCGGGACGGTCAGCCCACTGGAGGCCGCGGTCACGCCGAACGCGAATCCTGAGAGGCCGACCGCGACGCCGACGCCGAGCGCGTCCCTGACCGTCCTGCCGGTGTCACCTTCGGCGGGGACGTCCGAGGCGGGGGCGCCTGCGGGAGACGACGGCTCGGCGCACGTTTGTGGCTTGTTTTCCATCACTCCGACACGCTAAGCGGACGGATTCGGCCCGGTCTTGTACATTCTTGCGCGCTCGCGCTGGTAGGCGCCGGGCGTCACGCCGACGGTGCGGGTGAAGTGTCGGTGCAGGTGGGGTTGGTCGGTGAAGCCGACGCGCACGGCGGTCTCGGCCGGCGGCACGCCGGCGTCGAGCAGCGCGCGGGCCCGGTGCACCCGGGCGTCGGTGAGCCAGGCGTGCGGGGGCATGCCGTAGCGCTGCCGGAAGGCGCGCAGCAGGGCGAACGGGCTGACCCCGAAGCCCGCCGCGAGCCGCTCCAGGGTGGGCGGTCGGGCCATGCGCTCCTCCAGCTCGGCGCGGGCGCGCTCGGCGATGCGCGCTCCCGCGGTGCGTATCTCGCGCCGGGGCAGCGGGCCCCCGGCGCGCAGCAGCAACCGTGCCACCACCATCCGCAGCAGGCTGTCCGCGGCCAGCGCGTCGCCCGCGTCGGCGGCGCGCAGCACCTGCGCCACCAGTCGCACCGCCGGCGGGTCGTCGAGCACCGGCGCGCGGAACCCGGCGGCGCCGCGCAGCGCCAGCGTTTCGGCGGCGATGGTGTCGACCACGTCGGGCGCCGGGTAGACCGCACCGTAGGTCCAGCCCTCCGGCACCCCGGCCTGGCCGGTGTGCGGGGTGTCCGGATTGATCAGCGCCAGGCCGCCGGCGCCGGCGCGTTCGACGGTGCCCCGGTGGTGGAACGCCTCCACGCCCTCGGTGATCGCCGCGATGACGAACGTCTCGTGGGTGTGCCGGATGAAGGTCCGGCTGATGTACCGGGCGCGCAGCAGGTCCACCCCCGGCAGCTCGTCGTAGCGCCAGTGGCGCGCCCGCTCCCGTCCGGTGGGGACCGTCCCCTCGTCCGGTGCCGCTCGTCGCCGTGCCATGACGCCATTGTGCGCGGCGTCACGGTGCCGGGTGCGACGTTGTCAGTGGTCGGGTGCACGATGGGCGTATGGCTCCCGACGAGGCTCTCGACGCGTTCTCCCCGGCCACCCGCGCGTGGTTCACCGGGGCGTTCGCCGAGCCCACGCCCGCCCAGCGCGGCGCGTGGCGGGCCATCTCGGAGGAGTCGGACGTGCTGGTGGTGGCCCCCACCGGATCTGGCAAGACGCTCGCCGCGTTCCTCGCCTCCCTCGACCACCTGGCCGCCACGCCGCCGCCCGCCGAGCCGCGTCGCCGCTGCCGGGTGCTGTACATCTCGCCGCTCAAGGCGTTGGCGGTCGACGTCCAACGGAACCTGCGCAGTCCGCTGACCGGGATCAGGCAGGAGTCGGTGCGGCTCGGGCAGCCCGAGCCCGAGGTCAGGGTCGGCATCCGCACCGGGGACACGCCCGCCGCCGAGCGCCGCTCGCTGAGCACCCGGCCGCCGGACATCCTGATCACCACCCCGGAATCGCTTTTCCTGATGCTGACCTCGGCGGCCAGGGAGGCGCTGGCCGGCGTGGAGACGGTGATCCTCGACGAGGTGCACGCGGTGGCCGGCACCAAGCGCGGCGCCCATCTGGCGCTGTCGCTGGAGCGGCTCGACGAGTTGCTCGACCGCCCGGCCCGGCGGATCGGGCTGTCGGCGACCGTGCGGCCGGTCGACGAGGTGGCCAGGTTCCTGTCGCCGCAACGCAAGGCGAAGATCGTCCAGCCGCCGTCGGGCAAGGAGTTCCGGCTGTCGGTGGTGGTGCCGGTACCGGACATGGCGGAGCTGGGCGGCTCCCCGGTGCCCGACGCCCCGGAGTCGGCCGACGAGCGCCCGTCGATCTGGCCCTCCGTGGAGAACCGGATCGTCGACCTGGTCCAGGCCCACCGCTCGACCATCGTCTTCGCCAACTCCCGGCGCCTCGCCGAGCGCCTGTGCAACCGGATGAACGAGATCGCGCACGAGCGGGCCACCGGCACGCCCCTGCCCGAGGACCACTCCGCGGCCGAGCTGATGGGCGGCTCAGGGGCCGGCAAGGGGGCGCCGCCGGTGCTGGCCAGGGCGCACCACGGCTCGGTCGCCAAGGAGCAGCGGGCGCTGATCGAGGAGGACCTGAAGGCCGGTCGGCTGCCCGCCGTGGTGGCCACCTCCAGCCTGGAGCTGGGCATCGACATGGGCGCGGTCGACCTGGTCATCCAGGTGGAGTCGCCGCCCTCGGTGGCGTCCGGACTGCAGCGGGTGGGGCGCGCCGGGCACCAGGTGGGGGCGGTCTCGGCCGGCGTGGTGTTCCCGAAGTACCGGGGCGATCTGGTGCAGTCGGCGGTGGTCACGGAGCGGATGCGGGTCGGCGCCATCGAGTCGCTGCGGGTGCCGGCGAACCCGCTGGACGTGCTCGCCCAGCAGGTGGTCGCGATGACCGCGCTGGACTCCTGGGACGTGGACGAGCTGCTGACGCTGATCCGCCGCGCCGCGCCGTTCGCCGCGCTGCCCGAGTCCGCGTACCACGCGGTGCTGGACATGCTGGCCGGCCGATACCCGTCGGACGCCTTCGCCGAGCTGCGCCCGCGCCTGGTGTGGGACCGGGTCGGGCACACCGTGCGGGGCCGCCCGGGGGCGCAGCGCCTCGCGGTGACCTCCGGCGGCACCATTCCCGACCGGGGTCTGTTCGGCGTCTTCCTGGCCGGAGCCGACCCGAAGAAGGGCGGTGGCCGGGTCGGCGAGCTGGACGAGGAGATGGTGTACGAGTCGCGGGTCGGCGACGTCTTCACGCTGGGCACCACCTCGTGGCGGATCGAGGACATCACCCGGGACCGGGTGGTGGTCTCGCCCGCGCCCGGGGTGCCGGGCCGGCTGCCGTTCTGGAAGGGGGACCAGCTCGGCCGCCCGCTGGAGCTGGGCCGGGCACTCGGCGCGTTCCTGCGGGAGACCAGCCGGCTGGCTCCGGAGGCGGCCAGGGAGCGGCTGGCCGCGGCCGGCCTGGACGCCTGGGCCGTGGACAACGTGCAGGCGTACCTGGACGAGCAGCGCGAGGCGTGCGGCCATATCCCGGACGACCGGACCATCGTGGTGGAGCGGTTCCGGGACGAGCTCGGGGACTGGCGGGTGGTGATCCACTCGCCGTTCGGGGCCCAGGTGCACGCCCCGTGGGCGCTGGCGCTCGGCGCCCGACTGAGCGAGCGGTTCGGCCTCGACGCCCAGGTGCTGCACGCGGACGACGGGATCGTGCTGCGGCTGCCCGACGCGGATCTGTTCGCCGAGGAGTGGGCGGCGTGGGACGAGGCCGGGACGTCCGGCGGCGACGGGAGCGCCGGTGGTGACGGCGCCGGTGCCGACGGCGGTGGCGCGGCAGCCCGCGCCCGGCCGCTGGAGGCGACGTTCGACGAGAGCCCGCCGCCGGTCGGCGCGGCCGAGGTGCTGATCGACCAGGGCGAGGTGGAGCAGCTGGTCACCGACCAGGTCGGCGGCTCGGCGCTGTTCGCCTCGCGGTTCCGGGAGTGCGCGGCCCGGGCGCTGCTGCTGCCCCGGCGCAGCCCCGGCCGGCGCACGCCGCTGTGGCAGCAGCGGCAGCGGGCCGCCCAGTTGCTCTCCGTGGCCAGCGAGTTCGGCTCCTTCCCGATCGTGCTGGAGGCGGTCAGGGAGTGCCTTCAGGACGTCTTCGACGTGCCGGGGCTGGTCGAGCTGATGGGCGACATCGAGGCCCGCCGGGTGCGCCTGGTCGAGGTGACCACCAGGGAGCCGTCGCCGTTCGCCCGCTCCCTGCTCTTCGGCTACGTCGCCCAGTACCTGTACGAGGGGGACTCCCCGCTGGCCGAGCGCCGGGCCGCGGCCCTGTCGCTGGACTCCCGGCTGCTGGCCGAGCTGTTGGGCCGTGCCGAGCTGCGCGAGCTGCTCGACGCCGAGGTGCTCATGGAGTTGGAGCGCGAGCTCGGCTGGCTCACCGAGGACCGCAGGGTGCGCGACGCGGAGGGCGTCGCCGACCTGCTGCGCATCCTCGGGCCGCTGACGACCGAGGAGTTGGCGGAGCGCGGCGCCGAGCCCGGCTGGGCCGAGGAGTTGGAGGCCTCTCGGCGGGCGCTGCGGATCCGCATCGCGGGCCGCGAGCACTGGGCGGCGATCGAGGACGCGGGCCGGCTGCGCGACGCGCTCGGCGCCGCGCTCCCGGTCGGGGTGCCCGAGGCGTTCACCGAGCCGGTCCGCGACCCGCTCGGCGACCTGCTGGCGAGGTACGCCCGCACCCACGGCCCCTTCACCTCCGAGGCCGCCGCGGCGCGGTTCGGCCTGGGCACCGCGGTGGCGGACGGAGTGCTGCACCGGCTGGCCGCCGACGGACGCCTGGTGCAGGGCGAGTTCACCCCCGGCGGGGTGGGTCACGAATGGTGCGACCCGACGGTGCTCAGGCGGCTGCGGCGGCGCTCGCTGGCGGCGCTGCGGCAGGAGCTGGAGCCGGTGCCGCCGACGGCCCTGGCCGCGTTCCTGCCCCGATGGCAGCACGCCGGAGTCCTGCCGCCGCGCGGCGGGCCGCGCGGCATCGACGGACTGGCCCGGGTCGTCGAGCAGCTCCAGGGCGCCCCCGTGCCGGCCTCGGCGCTGGAGCGCCTGGTGCTGCCCTCCCGGGTCTCCGGGTACGCGTCGCCGCTGCTCGACGAGCTGACGGCCGCCGGCGAGGTGGTCTGGGCGGGTGCCGGGGCGTTGCCCGGCACGGACGGCTGGGTCTCGCTGTACTCCGCCGACGCGGCGCCGCTGCTCCTGCCGCCGCCTCGGCCCCTGGAGCTCTCACCGGTGCACCAGACCGTGCTGGACGCACTGTCCGGCGGATACGGACTGTTCTTCCGGCAGATCGCGGAGCAGGTCGGGGCCGCGGGGCACGAGATACCGGAGACCGGGCTGGCCGCGGTGGTGTGGGAGCTGGTCTGGTCGGGGCGGCTGACGAACGACACCCTCGGGCCGCTGCGCACGCTGCTCGGCTCGGGACGCACCGCCGGCGCCGTGGCGCACCGGGCGCGGCGCACGGCGCCGCGGGGTCGCTGGAGCCCGACGCCGGGCCTCGCATCGGGCTGGGGGCGCTCCCCGGGCTCCCGGGCAGGTGCGGGGCCACCCACAGTGGCCGGGCGCTGGTCGCTGCTGCCGGAGCGGGAGACCGACGCGACGCTCCGCGCGCACGCGCTCGCCCGCACCCTGCTGGACCGGCACGGCGTGGTCACCCGCGGGGCGGTCGCCGCCGAGGGTGTCGAGGGCGGGTTCGCGGCGACCTACCGAGTGCTGGCCGCCTTCGAGGAGAGCGGCCAGGCGCGACGCGGGTACGTGGTGGAAGGGCTGGGCGCGGCCCAGTTCGCCATGGACGGCGCGGTGGACCGGCTCCGGGCGATCAGCACCGCGGTGGAGCGCTCGGCCGAGGAGACGACGCGGCAGGCCGTGGTGCTGGCCGCGGCCGACCCGGCCAACGCCTACGGCGCCGCCCTGCCGTGGCCGGAGCCCCCCGCCGGTCCGCAGACCGCGGGGCACAAGCCGGGCCGGAAGGCCGGCGCCCTGGTGGTGCTGGTCGGGGGCGCGCTCACGCTGTACCTGGAGCGCGGTGGCCGCACGCTGCTGGCCTGGCCACAGGAGGGCGACCAGGAGGCGGCGGAGGCCGCGCTGACCCATGCCGCCGAGGCGCTCGCCCAGGCGGTGCGGCAGGGCGCGGTGGGCACCCTGACGGTGGAGCGGGTCAACGGGTCACCGGTGCTGGCCGAGCCCTTCTGGGTCGGGGTGCTGGAGTCGGCGGGCTTCCACGCGACGCCGCGCGGACTGCGCCTGCGGCCCTGAGGACCGCGCAGGCGGGCGGTCCGGTGCCGTGCCGGGGCACGGAACGAGGGAAAACGGGGAAACGACGAGGCGGCGTCAGGCGGCTACCACGTCGACGGCCTCGGTCGGGCCCTTGATGGTGACGTGGTCGTCGGGGTGGTGGGTCACCGGAGTCACCCGGACCGGATTGAGCATGGTGCGCTCGGCCAGGCCACGCCCGGCCGGGACGCCCAGCGAGGGCACCGGGTCGCTGGCCGCGGACTGGGCCAGCTCGGCGAGCGACAGCTCGTCGCTGACCTCGCGCAGCAGCTCGGACATCCGCAGGTCGAGCGCGTCGCAGATCGCTGAGAGCAACTCGGAAGAAGCTTCCTTCTGTCCCCGCTCCACCTCGGAGAGATAGCCAAGTGAGACCCGGGCGGAGGATGACACTTCACGCAGAGTACGGCCCTGACGCTGGCGCTGCCGACGCAGCACGTCACCCAGCAGGCGACGGAGCAGGATCATCGGTGGCTCCCTCCTCGGACCGTTGGCCTCGCTTGCTTCATGCCCCACCGTACCGCCTCGGACTCCAACCGGCCGGGGAGCGATGTCTTGTTCACTCAGGGCTGCAAACATCCATCCTCTCCGTTCTGTTCCGTATCCTGCCCCGCTCTCGGGGGAGCCAGAGTCAGCTCCCCGCGCAGCAGGTCCAGCACCGCGAGCACACTGCCGGCCCGCACGGCGGCCCGGTCTCCGGAGAGAGAAAGCCGCTGAGCGACGACTCCCCGCGTTCCGGGGGTCGAAACCGCCACGTACACGGTGCCCACCGGCTGACCGTCCTGCGGTTCGGGTCCGGCGACCCCGGTGGTGGCCGCCCCCCAGTCCGCACCCAGCCGATCCCTGGCCCCCGAGGCCAGCTGCCGGGCGACCTCCTCGGCCACGGCGCCGCGCTCGGCGAGCAGCCCGCCGTCGACGCCGAGCAGGTCCCGCTTCAGGTCCGTAGCGTAGGCGGTGACGGAGCCGCGGAAGGTCCGCGAGGCGCCGGGGGCGCTGGTGAGCGCGGCGGCGACCAGGCCGCCGGTCAGCGACTCGGCCACACCGAGGGTCTGCCCGGCGTCGTGCAGCAGCTGGAGCACCTCGGCGGCGAGTTCCTCGCCGGGCTCCGGCTGGGGCGGCTCAGGGCTCATCGGTCCGCTCCTCAGCTCCCGCCCGGGCGCGGGCCAGCCCGGCCCGGCGCAGCAGGACGGCCCGCCGGACGTAGTCGAGGCCGGTGCCCACGGTGAGCACGACGGCCAGCGCCATCACCCACCAGCGCAGCGTCGCCAGGAATCCGGTCAGCGTCAGGATGTACATGCCGACCCCGACGCCCTGGGCCAGGGTCTTCGCCTTGCCGCCGCGGCTGGCCGGGATCACGCCGTGTCGGATCACCCAGAAGCGGAGCAGCGTGATGCCGAACTCCCGGGTGAGGATCGTCACGGTCACCCACCAGGGCAGGTCGGAGAGGATCGAGAGGCACACCAACGCGGCGCCCATGATCGCCTTGTCCGCGATCGGGTCGGCGATCTTGCCGAAGTCCGTGACCAGGTTGCGGCGCCGGGCGATCTCCCCGTCGAGCAGGTCGGTGATCATGGCGATGGAGAACGCGGCCCAGGCCAGCGACCGCCATCCGGGGTCGTGCCCGCCCCCGGCGAACATCAGCAGCACCAGGCCGGGCACCAGGAGCATGCGCACCATGGTCAGGACGTTGGCGATGTTCCAGAGGCTGGGCTCGCCGGCGGCCGCCTGCGGTCCGGCCCGGCGTCCGTCGCCCGGGGCCGCGGCCGGCGTGTGCGTCATCTCCCGGCCCCGGAGCCACCCGGCGCCGACGGCACCGCCACGAGGTCCACGCCCCGGGTCGCGATGATCTCCACGTCGAGCAGTTCCCCGGGCGCGGGCAGCGGCTCGGTGGCGGGGTCGCCGGTGACCAGGACCTGACCGTCGGTCTCCGGGGCCTGGTGCGCGCCCCGCCCCACGGCGAGCACGTCGGCGTCGTGGTCGTCGGCCGACGCGAGGGCCTCGACCAGCACCAGGGCCCGCTCCCCCACCCGCTCCTCGGCGCGCTGCGCCATCAGCTCCTCGGCGAGTGCGGTGACCCGCGCGAGGCGCTCCGCGACCAGCTCGGGAGCGTGCTGGCCGGGCAGCCCGGTGGCCTCGGTACCGTCCTCGTCGGAATAGCCGAAGACGCCGATCGCGTCGAGCCCGGCCTCGGTGAGGAAGCGCTCCAGCTCGGCCAGCTCCGCCTCGGTCTCGCCGGGGAAGCCGACGATGAAGTTCGACCGGACGCCGGCACGCGGTGCCCGGGTGCGGATCTCGGAGAGCAGGGCCAGGAACCGCTCGGTGTCGCCGAAGCGGCGCATGGCGCGCAGAACGCCGGGGGCCGAATGCTGGAAGGACAGGTCGAAGTAGGGGGCGACCTTCTCCGTGCCGGTGAGCACGTCGATCAGGCCGGGACGCATCTCGGCCGGCTGGAGGTAGCTGACCCGGATCCGCTCCAGCCCGTCCACCGCCGCCAGCTCGGGCAGCAGCGTCTCCAGCAGCCGGATGTCGCCGAGGTCCTTGCCGTAGGAGGTGTTGTTCTCCGAGACCAGCATGATCTCGCGCACCCCCTCCCCGGCCAGCCAGCGCGCCTCAGCCAGCACATCGGTCGGGCGCCGCGAGACGAAGGAGCCGCGGAAGGAGGGAATGGCGCAGAAGCTGCATCTGCGGTCACAGCCGGAGGCAATCTTGACGGAGGCCACCGGGCCGCCACCGAGCCGCCGCCTCAGGGGGGCCCGAGGGCCCGAGGCCGGGGCGACGCCGAGCGGCAGATCCGTCGGCGCGCCGTGGCCGGGGACCGCGATGTCGGCGTTCTGGCGCTCCACCGGCGTGAGGGGCAGCAGGGAGCGTCGGTCGCGTGGCACGTGCGGGGCGTGCGCGCCGCCACCCAGTATGGTTCGCAGCCGGGAGGAGATGTCCGCGTAGTCGTCGAAGCCGAGCACGGCGTCCGCCTCGGGAAGCGCCTCGGCCAGCTCCTTGCCGTACCGCTCGGCCATGCAGCCGACGGCGACCACGGCCCGGGTGCGGCCCTCGCCGCCGTCGCCAGCGGCGGACTTCAGCTCGCTGGCCTCCAGCAGGGCGTCCACGGAGTCCTTCTTGGCGGCCTCGACGAAGCCGCAGGTGTTGACCACGGCGACCTCGGCGTCGGCCGCGTCGTCCACCAGGTCCCAGCCGTCCGCGGCGAGCCGCCCCGCCAGCTCCTCCGAATCCACCTCATTGCGGGCGCAACCAAGGGTGACCAGGGCGACGGTGCGGCGTTCGGACATGATCTCAGCCTACTTCGTCCCCGGCCGGGCGCCGCCCCGGGCCGAGTCGACAGAGCCGCGAATCAGCCTTCCTCGGGGTCGCCGGGGGTGTAACTCAGCCGCTGCACCTGCCCCATCTCGCCGACGTCCTCGATCTCCTTGCCGTTGACGTGAAGCTGCACGGCGCCGGCGTTGCCCAGCACCAGGTCGATCTGCTCGTCATCGGTGAAGGTCTGCGACTCGCCGTCCTCCAGCACGCCCTCGAAGAGCAGCTGGCCGCTGCTGTCGTGCGCGGAGATCCAGCTCTCGCCGCCCTGCATGGTCGCTCTGACGGTGACCTTGTCGGCGGGCACCGCGGCCACGGCGCTCTCGGACGGCTCAGGGCGGTCGGGCTGCTCGGTTCCCTCCTGGCCGGTGCCCTGCTCCTCCTGCTGGGACGCGCTGGGACTGGGGCTGCTCTTGGCCGTGGAGCCGGGATTGTCCTCATCGCCGCTGAAGAAGGTGAAGCCGACGAAGCCGATCACCGCGACGATGGCAGCCACCATGGCCGCGGTCCAGTTGGGGCGGCGCGGTTCGGGCCGGATGCGCTCGGCTTCGAACAGCGGTGCGGCCGGCACCGGGTCTGGGGCCACGCCGTGCTGCGCGTTGTACTGCTCGATGACCTCGGCGGGGTCGAGCCCGACGGCCCGGGCGAGGGTGCGAACGTGTCCGCGGGCGTAGACCTCGCCACCGCAGCGGGAAAAGTCGTCCTGCTCGATGGCATGGACGATGGGAATGCGCACGCGTGTGGACGAACTGACCTCGTCCACGGTCAGTTTGGCGTCGATGCGCGCCTGCTGGAGGGTTCGACCGACGGAAGGCCGGTCCTTGGCGGAGGAGTTGCCATTGGACACGGGTGCGCCTTTCGAGCGTGAGCCACGTGCTGCCTTGGTCAAGTCTAGGGGGGTTGGGAAAGAAGAGGGCAACCGGGCCGGCGGACTTTGTCCGCCAACAGGATGGTCATACTTCCTGGCCGACTCCCGATGGCGGTACCGCACGCCGTCCCGCTGGCGGCGAGCCCGGAGACGCGGACAATGTCCCGCCCGCGACCGGCTGCCGGAGGCGGATCGACGGGATGTCGGCCTTATGGGTGAGTACCCCGGATGACCGAGAGCACTCCGTCGAGTTCGTCGGGCTTGACCAGCACGTCACGGGCCTTGGAGCCCTCGCTCGGGCCCACCACTCCGCGCGACTCCATGAGGTCCATCAGCCGGCCCGCCTTGGCGAAGCCGACCCGCAGCTTGCGCTGGAGCATGGACGTGGAGCCGAACTGGGTGGAGACGACGAGCTCGGCCGCCTGGCACAGCAGGTCGAGGTCGTCGCCGATCTCCTCGTCGACCTCCTTCTTCCTGGCGCTGCCGACGGTCACGTCCTCGCGGAAGACGGGCGCCATCTGCTCCTTGCAGTGCGCGACGATGGCGGCCACCTCCTCCTCGGTGACGAAGGCGCCCTGCATCCGGGTGGGCTTGTTCGCCCCCATGGGCAGGAAGAGCCCGTCGCCCTTGCCGATCAGCTTCTCGGCACCCTGCTGGTCCAGGATGACCCGGCTGTCGGCGAGCGAGGAGGTGGCGAACGCGAGCCGCGAGGGCACGTTGGCCTTGATCAGGCCGGTGACGACGTCGACGCTCGGCCGCTGGGTGGCCAGCACCAGGTGGATGCCGGCAGCCCTGGCGAGCTGGGTGATCCGGACGATCGCGTCCTCGACGTCGCGGGGCGCGACCATCATCAGGTCGGCCAGCTCGTCGACGATGACCAGCAGGTAGGGGTACGGCACCAGTTCTCGGTCGCTGTCCTCGGGGGCGGTGGCCCGGCCGGCGCGCACCGCGGCGTTGAAGTCGTCGATGTGCCGGTACCCGTAGGCGGCCAGATCGTCGTAGCGCAGGTCCATCTCGCGCACCACCCACTGGAGCGCCTCGGCGGCCCGCTTCGGGTTGGTGATGATGGGCGTGATCAGGTGCGGGATGCCCTCGTACGCGGTCAGCTCGACCCGCTTGGGATCGACGAGCACCAGCCGGACGTCCTCCGGCGTGGAGCGGATCATCACCGAGGTGATCAGGCAGTTGACGCAGGACGACTTACCCGAACCGGTGGCGCCGGCGACCAGCAGGTGCGGCATCTGCGCCAGGTTCGCCATGACGTAGCCGCCCTCGACGTCCTTGCCGAGCCCGACCACCAGCGGGTGCTCCTCCCCCATGGAGTCGGCGGTGCGCAGCACATCGCCCAGGTTGACCATCTCGCGGTCGCTGTTGGGGATTTCGATGCCGACAGCGGACTTGCCGGGGATGGGGCTGATGATCCGGACGTCGGGGCTGGCCACCGCGTAGGCGATGTTCTTGGTCAGCGCGGTGATCTTCTCGACCTTGACCGCCGGGCCCAGCTCGACCTCGTAACGGGTCACCGTCGGGCCGCGCGTGAAGCCGGTGACCCGGGCGTCGACCTTGAACTCGGTGAAAACCGTGGTGAGCGCCTCGACGACGACGTCGTTGGCGGCGCTCCTGGTGCGCCCCGGGCCGCCGCGGTGCAGCAGGTCCAGGGCGGGCAGCGCGTAGGTGATGTCGCCGGAGAGCTGGAGTTGTTCGGCCCGCGGCGGCAGCGAGACCGCCGGTTCGGGCTGGCTCTTGGTGAGGTCGGGCACGCCACCGCTCGATTCGGGACGGGACGCGGGCACGCCCTCGCCCCGCGACTCCGCGGCCTTGCCCGCGCCGGTGCGGCCCGTGGCGACCCGGCTGCTGAGATCGGCCACCAGCGGCGAGGGCTGCACTCCGTGCCGCACCGCGCCGTCCAGCGCCGCGGCGGCGGCGCTGGCCACATCCACCGGATCGGCGCCGGAACGCCGGGGCGACGGCGTCGCGGCGGAGCCACCCCGGGACGCGCGGCGACGCGGCGTCCTGCGGCGCTCCAGGGCCTCCTCCTCGGCCTCCAGCGGGTCGGAGTGGTCGGCGCGTCCGGGGCGACGGCTCGGCCGCCAGTCCGCCTCGGGATCGGTCTCCGGCTCGGACTCGTCGGCCGGCCCGGCCGCGGACAGCAGGCCGAGCCGGGCGGCGCCCTGGCGCAGCCGCCGAGGCACGGCGTTGACCGGCGTGGCCGTGACCACCAGCAGCCCGAAGAGGGTCAGCAGCGACAACAGGGCGACCGCGAGCGGCTCGCCCACGGCGACGATCATCGGGCGGGAGGCCGCCCAGCCGATCTGCCCCCCGGTGTCGCGGAGTTCTTGGGCGCCGTCCTCGAGCCCCGGTGCTCCGGTGGCGATGTGCACCAGGCCGAGCACCCCGACCAGCAGGGCCGAAAGCCCGATGACGATGCGGCCGTTGGCCTCCTGCTGCTCCGGATGCCGGACCAGCCGGATCGCGATGAAGCCGAGGACCAGCGGGAACACCAGGTCGAGACGGCCGAGTGCGCCGGTGATCACCTCGGTGACCAGATCCCCGACCGGCCCCCGCAGGTTCGACCAGGTGCCGGCGGCGGTAACCAGGGTCAGGCCGAGGAGCAGCAGCGCGATGCCGTCCTTACGGTGCGCCGGGTCAAGTCCCTTGGCACCCCGCCCGATCCCGCGCAGCAGCGCGCCCACCGGCCGTGCGATGCCCATCCACAGGGCGCGGAGGACCCGGAACACCACCCGGGGTGCGGAGGAGGGCTGCTTGGGCGGAGGCTTCCTGGCCGCCGGCTTCCTGGCCGTCTGCTTGGCCGGGGCCTTCTTCGCGGGTGACTTCCTCGCGCCCCCGCCGCCGCGCCCGGGGCGAGCGCTGGCAGAACCCTTGCCGGACGTACGTGAGGCCATGGGGGTGAGAGTACCGGGGTCGTCCCCCGCAGGCACGGACCGCGTGGCATCCGGGACCTGACGGTGACGCGGCCCCGCGGGGCGGGACCGCGAGGACTCAGCCCTGGTGTGAGTCGACCGACTCCGGCTCCTCGGAGCCCGGCTGCAGGGCGTCGAGCGCCCGGCGCAGGCCGGCGATCTTCCGCTCCAGATGGGCCGCGGTGGACACGGCTGGACCGCCGCCCGAACCGGCCAACTCCTTCGACAGCGCCTCCGCCTGCTCCTCCACGGCGGCCAGCCGCGCGGACAGCTCGGGGAGCAGGCCGCCGGCGCGCTCCTCGGCCTCGACCGAGCCCTGACCGCCCTCCAACTCGCGGCGGAGCAGCGCGGCCTGCTCGCGCAGCTGCACGTTCTTCTTGTGCAGGTCCACGAAGACCGAGACCTTGGCCCGCAGCACCCAGGGGTCGAAGGGCTTGGAGATGTAGTCCACTGCCCCGGCCGCGTACCCACGGAAGGTGTGGTGCGGGCCATGATTGATGGCCGTCAGGAAGATAATGGGAATGTCGCGGGTGCGCTCACGCCGCTTGATGTGTGCCGCGGTCTCGAAACCGTCCATGCCAGGCATCTGGACGTCCAGCAGGATGACCGCGAAGTCCTCCGTGAGCAGCGCTTTGAGCGCCTCTTCCCCTGACGATGCCCGAACCAGCGTCTGATCGAGCGCCGAGAGAATCGCCTCGAGCGCCAGCAGATTCTCGGGCCGGTCATCGACCAGGAGGATCTTGGCCTTCTGCACCATGGCCTGTCCTCCTCGCCCCTGCGGCACGCCACCGCGCCGCCATCGTGGACGGCCACCACACGCCGTCCGGTCCTGTGCTGGACATGGTGGCATCCCCGCCTGCCCCCGTGCCAGCCAACCGGGACAACCACCCCGCAACGCGCGGTAGCCGTCCCCGGTGCTCGATCCCTCATTCAAGCACCGCAAGCCTTCCGGCAGATGCCCGCTGAACCAGGAACTCATCCGGTGGTCCGCTCGGCGGACCACACGCAGAAATCCCGGTGATCAACGCATTGCGCTGCGTCACCTTACCACGCTGGGTCAAGCGCGGCGAGCCAGCCGGTACGCACTGCGACAACGCCCACGGCGCCCGGATGGTTCCGCGGTCCGGGCGCCGTGGGGGACGTCACCTTCCGTCCAACCACTGACTCATGACGTGCAGTAGCTGGTCGGTGTCGACCGGCTTCGTCACATGGTCGGAGGCGCCGGACTCGATGCTCTTCTCGCGGTCGCCCTTCATGGCCTTGGCGGTCAGCGCGATGATCGGCATTTCCGCGAACTGCGGCATCCGGCGGATCGCGGCCGTCGTGGCATAGCCGTCCATCTCCGGCATCATGATGTCCATCAGGACCAGCACGATGTCCTCGTTGGACTCCAGGACCTCGATGCCCTCCCGCCCGTTCTCGGCGTAGAGCACCTTCAGCCCGTGCTGCTCCAGGACGCTGGTGAGGGCGAAGACGTTGCGGACGTCGTCGTCGACGATCAGCACCTTCCGGCCGCGGAAGTCACGGAACTTCCGTCGCCGCTTCGCCTCGCCCGTGGTGGCCGGGGCGTCGCCACGCCGCTCCGCCTCCGGCCGCGGCGACTCCTGCCGGGCCTGGCCGGCGTCCGTGGCGCGCTCCCGGTGCCGGCGGGTCAGCGATTCGGCGGCCCGTTCGGCGGCCACGGCGGCTTTCCGGCTCTCCACGTCCGACCGGGCCAGGGCCGCGCGCCCGACGGGCGGCAGCGCCGGCGCCGACTCGGCCAGCCCGCCGGTTCCCGCGACCGTCCCCGACGCGTCCCGGGCGCCGTCGGCCCGCTCGTCCTGCCTTGCCGCCGGCTCCTCCTCGGTGCCCAGGGTGCCGGCGCTCAGCCGGCCGTAGCCGGGCGGCGGGAGCTCGGTGGGCTGGAGCGGCAGGTAGAGGGTGAACGTGGAGCCGCGGCCGGGCTCGCTGGCGGCGTGGATCTCGCCGCCGAGCAACCGGGCGATCTCCCGACTGATCGACAGGCCGAGCCCGGTGCCGCCGTACTTGCGGCTGGTGGTGCCGTCGGCCTGTTTGAAGGCCTCGAAGATGACCCGCATCTTGCTCGCCGCGATGCCGATCCCGGTGTCGGAGACGGCGAAGGCGATGAGCGGGGCCTCAGCGTCCCGCACCGAGCCGTTCTCCAGCATCTGCTCGCGGATCTCCTGCGGCACCTCGGAGCCGGCCGGCCTGATCACCAGCTCGACGGAGCCGGAGTCGGTGAACTTCGCGGCGTTCGACAGCAGGTTACGCAGCACCTGGACGAGGCGCTGCTCGTCGGTGTGCAGGGTGGCCGGCAGCTCCGGGGAGACCCGCACCGAGAACTCCAGGTTCTTCTCCGCGGTGAGCGGCCGGAACGACGCCTCGACGTAGTCCACGAGCTGCACCAGCGCGATACGGCTGGGCGTCACGTCCATCTTGCCGGCCTCGACCTTCGACAGGTCGAGGATGTCGTTGATGAGCTGGAGCAGGTCGGATCCGGCGCCGTGGATGGTCTCGGCGAACTCCACCTGCTTCGGGGAGAGGTTGCCCTCGGCGTTGTCGGCCAGCAGCTTGGCGAGGATCAGCAGCGAGTTCAGCGGCGTGCGCAGCTCGTGCGACATGTTCGCCAGGAACTCCGACTTGTAGCGCATGGAGACCGCGAGCTGTTCGGCGCGCTCCTGCAGGCCGCGCCTGGCCTCCTCGATCTCGGTGTTCTTCAGCTCGATATCGCGGTTGGTGGAGGCCAGCAGCTCGGCCTTCTCCTGCAGTTCCTCGTTGGACTCGCGGAGCGCGCGCTGCTGCGCCTCCAGCTGGGTGGAGCGGTCCCGGAGCTCCTCGGTCAGCTCCTGGAACTGCTTCAGCAGCATTTCGGTGCGGGTGTTGACGCTGATCGTGTTGACGCTGGTGGCGATCATCTCGGCCATCTGGCTGAGGAAGTCACGCTCGATCTGCGTGTAGGGCTGGAAGGAGCCGAGCTCCAGCACGCCCAGCATCCGGTCCTCGAACAGCACCGGCAGCACGATGCCGTAGGCGGCGGGGGTCTCGCCGAGCGCCGAGGAGATCTTCAGATAGCCCTCGCTCGTCGGCCCGAAGAGGATCGTGCGGCGTTCCTCCGCGGAGGTGCCGACCAGCGACTCGCCCGGCTGGAACGTCAGCGTGTGGGTGCCCTTCGGGGAGCCGTAGGAGCCGATCATGCGCAGCTGGTACGAGCCGTTCTCGCCGGGCCCCGCGACCACCTCGGAATCGCCGTCGGTGGGCACCGCCAGGAAGAACGCGCCGAGTTGGGCGCCGACGGCGGGGGCCAACTCGCTGATGATGAGCGTCGCCACGTCCTTCAGCTCGCGGCGGCCCTGCATCAGCGCGGAGATGCGGGCCAGGTTGCCCTTCAGCCAGTCCTGTTCGACGTTGGTCTTGGTGGTCTCCCGCAGGTTGCTGATCATCGTGTTGATGGTCTCCTGCAGCACCAGGATCTCGCCGGCAGCGTCCGCGTCGAGGTTGGCGCCGTGGTCGCCGCGGGTCACCGCGTTGGCGACCCGGGCGATCTCCCGCACCTGGCGGGTGAGGTTGCCCGCCATCTCGTTCACCGAGTCGGTCAGGTCCTTCCAGGTGCCCGCGACGCCGGGCACCAGCGCCTGGCCGCCCAGTTGGCCCTCGGTGCCCACCTCGCGGGCGACCTTGGTGACCTGCTCGGCGAACGACGACAGCTGGTCGACCATGGTGTTGAGCGTGTTCTTCAGATCGAGCATCTCGCCCCAGGCGTCGATGTCGATCTTCTTGGTCAGGTCGCCGTTCGCGATCGCCTTCGTGACCATGGTGATGTTGCGCACCTGGCCGGTGAGGTTCGAGGCCATCGAGTTCACGGACTCGGTGAGGTCCTTCCAGGTTCCCGACACGCCCGGCACCTTGGCCTGACCGCCCAACCGGCCCTCCGTGCCCACCTCGCGGGCCACCCGCGTCACCTGGTCGGCGAACGACGACAGCGTGGTGACCATGCGGTTGACGGTGTCGGCCAGCTGGGCGACCTCGCCCCTGGCCTTGACCGTGACCTGCTTGGTCAGGTCACCGTTGGCCACCGCCGTGGCGACCTCCGAGATGTTGCGGACCTGCTCGGTCAGGTTGCCGGCCATCAGGTTGACGTTGTCCGTCAGGTCCTTCCAGGTGCCGGAGACGCCCTTGACCTCCGCCTGACCGCCCAACCGGCCCTCGGTACCCACCTCGCGGGCCACCCGCGTCACCTGGTCGGCGAACGACGACAGCTGGTCCACCATCGTGTTGACCGTGGTGACCAGGCCGAGGATCTCGCCGCGCGCGTCCACGGTGATCTTCTTGGACAGGTCACCGTCGGCGACCGCCTTGGTGACCTCGGCGATGTTCCGCACCTGCGAGGTGAGATTGTTCGCCATGTCGTTCACCGAGCTGGTGAGGTCCTTCCAGGTGCCGGAGACGCCCTTGACCTCCGCCTGACCGCCCAACCGGCCCTCGGTGCCCACCTGCTGCGCCACCTGGGTGACCTGCTCAGCGAACGAGGAGAGCTGGTCCACCATGGTGTTGACGGTGTTCTTGACCTCGAGGATCTCGCCCCGGGCGTCCACCGTGATCTTCTGCGAAAGGTCGCCGCGGGCGACGGCCGTGGCCACCTGGGAGATGTTCCGCACCTGGTCGGTGAGGTTCGACGCCATGTCGTTCACCGAGTCGGTCAGGTCGCGCCACACGCCGGCGACGCCGGACACCTGCGCCTGGCCCCCCAGGCGCCCCTCGGTGCCCACCTCGCGGGCGACCCGGGTGACCTCGGCCTGGAACGACGACAGCTGGTCCACCATCCGGTTGACCGTGCTCTTGACCTCCAGGATCTCGCCCCGGGCGTCCACCGTGATCTTCTGCGAAAGGTCGCCGTCGGCGACCGCCGTCGTCACCTGGGCGATGTTGCGCACCTGGTCGGTCAGGTTGGACGCCATCCCATTGACGGAGTCCGTCAGTTGCTTCCAGGTGCCGCTGATGTCGTCGACCTTGGCCTGGCCCCCGAGGCGCCCCTCGATGCCCACCTCGGTCGCGACGCGGGTGACCTCGGCCTGGAACGACGACAGCTGGTCCACCATCCGGTTGACGACGTTCTTGAGCTCCAGCATCTCCCCGGCGACGTCCACCGTCACCTTCTGGGAGAGATCGCCCGCCGCCACCGCCTTGGTGACGTTCGAGATGTCCCGCACCTGACCCGTGAGGTTGCGGAACGCCGTGTTCACGGAGTCGGTCAGGTCCTTCCAGGCGCCACCCACGCCGAGGATGGACGCCTGGCCGCCCAGCACGCCCTCGTCGCCGATCTCCCGCGCCACCCGGGTGACCTCGTACTGGAAGGACGACAACTGATCCACCATCTTGTTGACGGTGATCTTCAGGTCCTCCATCTCACCCGAGACGTCCACGGTGACCTTCTGCGACAGATCGCCGTTGGCCACCGCCGTCGTCACCTGGGAGATGTCCCGCACCTGCCGGGTGAGGTTGCGGAAGGCGGTGTTCACCGAATCGGTGAGCTGTTTCCACACCCCGGCCACGCCCGGCACCCGGGCCTGGCCGCCCAGTCGGCCCTCCGTGCCGATCTCGCTGGCGGTCCTGATCACCTCGTCGGCGAAGGAACGCAGCGTCCCGGTCATGTCGTTGATCGTCTCGGCGAGCTGGGCGACCTCACCGCTGGCCGAGACCGTGATCGTCTGGGACAGGTCGCCGTTCGCCACCGCGGTCGTGACCTGCGAGATTTCCCGCACCTGTTTGGTCAGGTTGCCGGCCATCGTGTTGACGGAGTCGGTCAGGTCCTTCCAGACGCCGGCCACGTCCGCCACCTCGGCCTGCCCACCGAGCACGCCGTCGGTGCCGACCTCACGGGCGACGCGGGTGACCTCCTCCTGGAAGGAGGACAGCTGGTCGACCATCTTGTTGACGGTGTTCTTGAGGTCCTCCATCTCGCCGGAGACGTGGACCGTGACCTTCTGCGAGAGATCGCCCGCGGCGACCGCCTTGGTGACCGTGGAGATATCGCGGAACTGCGCCGCGAGCCGTGCCGCCATCGTGTTGACCGAGTCGGTCAGGCCCTTCCAGGAGCCGGACATGCCGCGCACCTGCGCCTGGGTGCCCAGGCGACCCTCGGTGCCGACCTCGGTGGACAGCCGGGTCACCTCGTCGGTGAACTCGGTCAGCTGGTCGACCAGCCCGTTCACCGTGCGGCCGACCTTCAGGAACTCGCCGCGCAGCGGCCGGCTGGCCCCGTTGTTCGCGTGGGCGCGCAGGTCCATCCGCTGTTCCAGATCGCCCTCGGCGATCGCACCCAGCACCCGGCCCACCTCGGAGACGGGCCTGACCAGGTCCTCGACCAGGTCGTTCGCGTCGTCCACGGCCTTGGCCCAGGCACCCTCGCAGGCGCCGGCCTCCATCCGCTCGGTGAGCTTGCCCTCCCGACCGACCACCCGGCGGACCCGGGCGAGTTCCCCGGTGACGTGCAGGTTCCGGTCGGCCACCTGGTTGTACACGGCAGCGATCTGGGCCATGGGCCCCTCGCCGGTGACGGTCAGCCGCTTCCGGAGATTCCCGTCCCGCATGGACTCAAGCGCCGCAAGCAGCCGACTCAACGACGCGGCGTCCACTTCGACGGTGCCGTTGCCCCGGGACCGTCCCGTACGCCCACGCGCGCCGGCGCGCGTCACCGCTCCGTCAGACACCACTGTGTCCCTCCCGCAGGATCGATCATCTCGCCCGCACGCACACGCCGAGCGCTTCCAGTGTTTCACTCCGACCGGACCGGGCGATAACAGTTCGGCAGCATCCCATACTGCTGTTTTCCCGGTCAGGGGGAAATCCCTGGATGCACCGTCCGCGCGAGCACGTGAGGTCAGTAACCTGGGCTCCGGCTGTCCACGTGACATCCGAGTAGCGACGAGACACCTTTGGGGGAGTGACGTGATCACCGCGCGGGCCGCGGCCACCTTCGAACCGGTTGGGCGCTCTGTGGCGACCGCGCGTGGTTTCGTCCGGGACACGCTGCAGGGCTGGGGTCTGGCCGACCTGATCGAGGACGCCGTGGTGCTCACCAGCGAGTTGGTCACCAACGCGGTGGTCCACGCCGGTACGGCGGCCGAGGTCCGCTGCCTGCGGGACGCGCACGGCGTCCGGATCGAGGTCATCGACCGGCACCCGGAGCGCCACCTCCCGCTCGCCGAGGTCTCCCGCGGCCACCTCGACCTCAACAGCGAGGGCGGCCGCGGCCTGATGCTCTGCGCCGCGCTGGCCACCCGCTGGGGCGTCGACTACACGACCACGGACAAGTGCGTGTGGTTCCGGCTGGACCAGCAGGACCTGCCGGTGGGCACCCGCTCCGCGGGGCCGGTGCTGCCGGACGAGGCACTGCCGGTCAGCGACACCCGGGTCCGGGTGGCGGTAGTGCAGATCGATCGCGCCGACACCATCACCGCGTGGAACAGCGACGCCACGGAGCTGTTCGGCTACCCGGAGGACCAGGTCGTCGGCAAGCCGCTGGCCGACTTCGCGGCCTGGCCGCAGACGCCCGGCACCGGCACCGGCATCGCCGAGGCGCTGTCCCTGTCGCGCTGGGAGGGGAGCTACGGGCTGCGCGACTCCGAGGGCCGCACGGTCCCGGTCTACGCATGTCATCTCCGGGTCAGGGACGCGCACGGGGAGCCCTCGACGGTCTGTCTGATCGTCCGGGACCAGGAGCGCGCGATCCTGCAGGGTCCGACCCGGATGCCGGTGCACGGGGACTCCCTGGACCGCGCGGGCGGCGACCCGCTGGACGGGCTGATCGGATCGCCGCCGCCCGACGACCTGGACGGCCTGCTCCAGCGGACGGTCGAGCGGGCGCGCGACATGCTGGACGGCGACGCGGCATTCCTGCTGCTCGCCACGGACGACGAGACCGAGTTGGAGGTGCGGGCCACCACGGGCCTGCCGTCGGCCAGACAGCGTTTCGCCCGGGTGCCGGTGGAGACCGGCAGCGGGCGGTACGGCTCGGCAAGGATGCCGGCGGTGCACGAGGATCTGGCGACCTCGCCGGGCGCGGTCCCGCTGCTGTCCGGCACCGGGATGCACGCCGTGGTGAGCGTGCCGCTGAAGGTCGAGGGCCGACTGACCGGCTCGATCGGCGTGGCGTCCGAGACGCCAGGCCGGTACGGGAACGAGGAGGCGCTGCGGCTGCAGTTCGCGGCGGACCGGATCGCCCTGGCCGTCGAGTCGGCGCGGCTGACCGAGTTGGAGCGGCTCCGCCGCGGCTCGTTGGCCTTCCTGGTCGAGGCGTCCGAACTGCTGGCCGGCACGCTGGACCGGGACCAGACGCTGGCGCTGATGGCGCAGATGATCGTCCCGACGCTGGCCACCTGGTGTGCCGTCTACACGCTGCCCGAGGCCGGTTCGGAGCCGGTGCTCTCCTACGTGCTGCACGAGGACGAGGAGCGCATCGACGGCATCAAGTCGCTGCTGGACCAGGTGGATCCGCCGGATCCGGGGGCGGGACAGGGCGTGCGCCAGTGGACCGCGCCGGCGGACGCGGCGCACAACACGACGCTGCGCACCTCGCTGCGCAGCCTGGCGCTGGGGAAGCTGCCGCCGAAGCCGCCGGAGACCAGCCAGTCCACGGCGGCCGCGGTGGGCGGCGAGACGGTGGTGCTGCCGCTGCTGGCGCGGAACCGCGTGATCGGGCTGCTGGCCCTGGGCAAGCCCACGGACGAGCGGTTCCGGCAGGACATCCTGGAGCTGGCCGAGGATCTCTCCCGGCGAGCGGCGCTGGCCCTGGACAACGCGCGGCTCTACAGCGAGCGCACGGCGATCAGCCAGTCGCTGCAACGGAGCCTGCTGCCGCCGGAGCTGCCCGAGATCGACGGCGTCGAGGTGGAGGTCATCTACCGGGCCGCGGGCGAGGGCAACGAGGTCGGCGGCGACTTCTACGACGTCTTCCCGATCCGTGAGGGGGCGTACGGCTTCGCCATCGGGGACGTGTGCGGCACGGGTCCGCTGGCCGCGGCGGTGACCGGGCTGGCGCGAAACGCGCTGCGGCTGCTGGCGCGCGAGGGCCTGGGCGGCCCGGCGGTGCTGGAGCGGCTGAACGCGGCGATCCTGGAGCAGGGCCCGCGCTCCCGGTTCCTCACGCTGCTGTACGGCGAGTTGTGGCCGCAGCCGGAGGGCGGCGCGCTGCTGAAGATGGTCTGCGCGGGGCATCCGTTGCCGCTGCGGCTGACGCCGGACGGGCGGGTGGCGCCGGCGGCCAATCCGCAGCCGCTGCTCGGCGTGATGGACGACCTGGAGTTGTACGAGCAGACCACGACGCTCAGCCCGGGGGACGTGCTGTTGTGCGTCACGGACGGGGTGACGGAGCGGCGCGAGGGGACGCGGATGCTCGGCGACGACGGCCTGGCGGATGTGCTGAGTTCGTGCACAGGCATGACCGCGGGGGCGGTCGCCGCCCGGGTGTTGAGGGCGGTGGAGCGGTTCGCGGCCGACGCTCCCTCGGACGACATGGCGATTCTGACGCTGCGCATTCCCGAAATCGCGTGAGTACAGCGAAAACCGGAGAAACGAAACCGCGGAGCCGAGGCGACGAGGTAGCACACGAAAAACGGGTGTGGCCCCGCTGGTGATATCCAGCGAGGCCACACCCGTTAACAAGAATTGTCCGGCGGTGACCTACTCTCCCACACGGTCCCCCATGCAGTACCATCGGCGCTGGGAGGCTTAGCTTCCGGGTTCGGAATGTAACCGGGCGTTTCCCTCCCGCCATGACCACCGGCACAAACCTAGAAAAGGCCATGCCTGGTCGGCGAAAAGTCATAGTGGACGCGAGCATCTGCGGACAAGCCCTCGGCCTATTAGTACCAGTCAACTCCACCCCTCACAGGGCTTCCATCCCTGGCCTATCAACCCGGTCGTCTACCGGGGGCCTTACCCTCTCAAGGAGGTGGGAGTCCTCATCTCGAAGCAGGCTTCCCGCTTAGATGCTTTCAGCGGTTATCCTTCCCGAACGTAGCCAACCAGCCATGCCCCTGGCGGGACAACTGGCACACCAGAGGTTCGTCCGTCCCGGTCCTCTCGTACTAGGGACAGCCCTTCTCAAGACTCCAACGCGCACAGCGGATAGGGACCGAACTGTCTCACGACGTTCTAAACCCAGCTCGCGTACCGCTTTAATGGGCGAACAGCCCAACCCTTGGGACCAACTCCAGCCCCAGGATGCGACGAGCCGACATCGAGGTGCCAAACCATCCCGTCGATACGGACTCTTGGGGAAGATCAGCCTGTTATCCCCGGGGTACCTTTTATCCGTTGAGCGACGGCGCTCCCACAAGCCACCGCCGGATCACTAGTCCCTGCTTTCGCACCTGCTCGACCTGCCAGTCTCACAGTCAAGCTCCCTTGTGCACTTACACTCACCACCTGATAACCAACCAGGCTGAGGGAACCTTTGGGCGCCTCCGTTACTCTTTAGGAGGCAACCGCCCCAGTTAAACTACCCACCAGACACTGTCCCTGATCCGGATCACGGACCCAGGTTCAGGCATCCAGCACGATCAGAGTGGTATTTCAACAATGACTCCACCCACACTGGCGTGTGAGCTTCACAGTCTCCCACCTATCCTACACAAACCGAACCGAACACCAATATCAAGCTGTAGTAAAGGTCCCGGGGTCTTTCCGTCCTGCTGCGCGAAACGAGCATCTTTACTCGTACTGCAATTTCACCGGGCCTATGGTTGAGACAGCCGAGAAGTCGTTACGCCATTCGTGCAGGTCGGAACTTACCCGACAAGGAATTTCGCTACCTTAGGATGGTTATAGTTACCACCGCCGTTTACTGGCGCTTAAGTTCCCAGCTTCGCCCCGAAAGGCTAACCAGTCCCCTTAACGTTCCAGCACCGGGCAGGCGTCAGTCCGTATACATCGCCTTACAGCTTCGCACGGACCTGTGTTTTTAGTAAACAGTCGCTTCTCGCTGGTCTCTGCGGCCACCCCCAGCTCCGACCGAAAAGGTCATCACCGGGAACGGCCCCCCTTCTCCCGAAGTTACGGGGGCAATTTGCCGAGTTCCTTAACCATAGTTCACCCGAACGCCTCGGTATACTCTACCTGACCACCTGAGTCGGTTTAGGGTACGGGCCACCATGAAACATCGCTAGAGGCTTTTCTCGACAGCATAGGATCATCCACTTCACCACAATCGGCTCGGCATCAGGTCTCACCCATAAACACTGCACGGATTTCCCTGCACAGCGGGCTACACCCTTACCCCGGGACAACCACCGCCCGGGCTGGACTACCTTCCTGCGTCACCCCATCACTCACCTACTACCCCCTCGGACCACCCACACCCACCATCCAACACGCCCCGAAGGGCAATGCCAGCGGCAGTATGGGCTTAGCATCAGGAGATTCAGCGTTGGCGCTTCACGGCGGGTACCGGAATATCAACCGGTTATCCATCGACTACGCCTGTCGGCCTCGCCTTAGGCCCCGACTTACCCTGGGCAGATCAACTTGACCCAGGAACCCTTAGTCAATCGGCGCAGGAGTTTCCCACTCCTGTATCGCTACTCATGCCTGCATTCTCACTCGCACACCATCCACAACACGGTTACCCGGCTGCTTCACCCGGTGCACGACGCTCCCCTACCCACCACACAAAAATGCGGTGACACGACTTCGGCGGTGTACTTGAGCCCCGCTACATTATCGGCGCGGAATCACTCGACCAGTGAGCTATTACGCACTCTTTCAAGGATGGCTGCTTCTAAGCCAACCTCCTGGCTGTCTAAGCGACTCCACATCCTTTCCCACTTAGCACACGCTTAGGGGCCTTAGTCGATGCTCTGGGCTGTTTCCCTCTCGACCACGAAGCTTATCCCCCGCAGTCTCACTGCCACGCTCATCTTACCGGCATTCGAAGTTTGGCTAAGGTCAGTAACCCGGTAAGGCCCATCACCTACCCAGCGCCCTACCTCCGGCAAGAACACGCAACGCTGCACCTAAATGCATTTCGGGGAGAACCAGCTATCACGGAGTCTGATTGGCCTTTCACCCCTAACCACAGGTCATCCCCCAGATTTTCAACTCTGGTGGGTTCGGGCCTCCACGCGGTCTTACCCACGCTTCACCCTGCCCATGGCTAGATCACCCCGCTTCGGGTCTTGGGCATGCTACTCAAACGCCCTATTCGGACTCGCTTTCGCTACGGCTTCCCCACACCGGGTTAACCTCGCAACACACCGCAAACTCGCAGGCTCATTCTTCAAAAGGCACGCAGTCACCACACACCACAACACAAGGTCATGGCATGCGAGGCTCCCACGGCTTGTAGGCACACGGTTTCAGGTACTCTTTCACTCCGCTCCCGCGGTACTTTTCACCATTCCCTCACGGTACTATCCGCTATCGGTCACCAGGGAATATTTAGGCTTACCAGGTGGTCCTGGCAGATTCACACGGGATTTCTCGGGCCCCGTGCTACTCGGGAAACCATCAAACGAGTTACAGGCATTTCAGCTACGGGGGTCTTACCCTCTACGCCGGGCCTTTCGCATGCCCTTCGCCTACACCCATAATTTCTTACTCGTCGACTATCCGGCAGAACAATCCAGACAGCTCCCACAACCCCACGCACGCAACCCCTGCCGGGTTCATACACGCACGCGGTTTAGCCTCATCCGGTTTCGCTCACCACTACTCCCGGAATCACATGTTGTTTTCTCTTCCTGCGGGTACTGAGATGTTTCACTTCCCCGCGTTCCCTCCATACCGCCTATACATTCAGCGGTAGGTGACAGCCCATAACGGCTGCCGGGTTTCCCCATTCGGACACCCCCGGATCACAGCTCGGTTGACAGCTCCCCGGGGCCTATCGTGGCCTCCCACGTCCTTCATCGGTTCCTGGTGCCAAGGCATCCACCATGCGCCCTTAAAAACTTGGCCACAGATGCTCGCGTCCACTATGCACAAATCAACCAACAATCGAGACCACACCCACCTCACGGCGAGCCCGTGCCCTCAGACACCCAACAGCGTGCCCCCACACCAACCCCCACCCCTATGGGCGCGGATCCGTGTGAGGCGTTGTCAATGTTCCACCCATGAGCAGGCCACTCCGGGACATCCGCCCGAAGCTGGCGCTAATGCTCCTTAGAAAGGAGGTGATCCAGCCGCACCTTCCGGTACGGCTACCTTGTTACGACTTCGTCCCAATCGCCAGTCCCACCTTCGACGGCTCCCTCCCACAAGGGGTTGGGCCACCGGCTTCGGGTGTTACCGACTTTCGTGACGTGACGGGCGGTGTGTACAAGGCCCGGGAACGTATTCACCGCAGCAATGCTGATCTGCGATTACTAGCGACTCCGACTTCATGGGGTCGAGTTGCAGACCCCAATCCGAACTGAGACTGGCTTTTAGGGATTCGCTCCACCTCGCGGTATCGCAGCCCATTGTACCAGCCATTGTAGCACGTGTGCAGCCCAAGACATAAGGGGCATGATGACTTGACGTCGTCCCCACCTTCCTCCGAGTTGACCCCGGCAGTCTCCCGTGAGTTCCCGCCACCACAAGGGCGCGCTGGCAACACAGGATAAGGGTTGCGCTCGTTGCGGGACTTAACCCAACATCTCACGACACGAGCTGACGACAGCCATGCACCACCTGTACACCGGCCCAAAGGGAGGCTGTGTCTCCACAGCTTTCCGGCGTATGTCAAGCCTTGGTAAGGTTCTTCGCGTTGCGTCGAATTAAGCCACATGCTCCGCCGCTTGTGCGGGCCCCCGTCAATTCCTTTGAGTTTTAGCCTTGCGGCCGTACTCCCCAGGCGGGGCACTTAATGCGTTAGCTGCGGCACAGACCACGTGGAATGCGGCCCACACCTAGTGCCCACCGTTTACAGCGTGGACTACCAGGGTATCTAATCCTGTTCGCTCCCCACGCTTTCGCTCCTCAGCGTCAGTATCGGCCCAGAGACCCGCCTTCGCCACCGGTGTTCCTCCTGATATCTGCGCATTTCACCGCTACACCAGGAATTCCAGTCTCCCCTGCCGAACTCTAGCCTGCCCGTATCGACTGCAGACCCGGGGTTAAGCCCCGGGCTTTCACAACCGACGCGACAAGCCGCCTACGAGCTCTTTACGCCCAATAATTCCGGACAACGCTTGCACCCTACGTATTACCGCGGCTGCTGGCACGTAGTTAGCCGGTGCTTCTTCTACAGGTACCGTCACCCGAAAGCTTCTTCCCTGTCGAAAGAGGTTTACAACCCGAAGGCCGTCATCCCTCACGCGGCGTCGCTGCATCAGGCTTTCGCCCATTGTGCAATATTCCCCACTGCTGCCTCCCGTAGGAGTCTGGGCCGTGTCTCAGTCCCAGTGTGGCCGGTCACCCTCTCAGGCCGGCTACCCGTCGTCGCCTTGGTAGGCCACTACCCCACCAACTAGCTGATAGGCCGCGGGTCCATCCCATACCGCCGAAGCTTTCCACCACCAGCCATGCGGCCAGCAGTCCTATCCGGTATTAGACCCGGTTTCCCAGGCTTATCCCAGAGTACAGGGCAGGTCACCCACGTGTTACTCACCCGTTCGCCACTAATCCCCAACCGAAGCCGGTTCATCGTTCGACTTGCATGTGTTAAGCACGCCGCCAGCGTTCGTCCTGAGCCAGGATCAAACTCTCCGTGAATGCTTCAAAAACCATCCACGCGAGCAAGAACATCCTCGCTGAATGTGCCAGACCCACCCTTACGGGCTATCTGGCTGTCAAATCATCTGGCATTGACAACATGACACGCTGTTGAGTTCTCAAGGAACGGACGCCACCCGGGCGCTTCCTCGTTGCCGCCTTCCGGTTCCCCTTGCGGCGACTACGTAAACGTACTGGAGCGAGGCGCCAGGATGCAAATCCTGGCGCCTCGCCGGGAGATGAGGGTCAGACGTCGACCACGACGGGCAGGATCATCGGGCGCCTGCGGTAGGTGTCGGACACCCACTTGCCCACCGTCCGCCGCACCAACTGCTGCAGCTGGTGGGCCTCGACGACGCCGTCCTGCGCCGATCTGGCCAGCACCTCCCCGATCCTGGGGATGACGTCGGCGAAGTCCGAGTCCTCGATGCCCGAGCCGCGCGAGTGGATGCTGGGGCCGCTGACGATCTTCCCGGTGCTGCTGTCCACCACCACGAAGACGGAGATGAAGCCCTCGTCGCCCAGGATCCGGCGGTCCTTGAGGCTGGACTCGGTGACGTCGCCGACGGACAGGCCGTCCACGAACACGTAGCCCGCGCGCACCTTGCCCACGATCTTCGCCTTACCGTCGACCAGGTCCACGACCACACCGTCCTCCGCGATGACGATGTGGTCGGCCGGCACCCCGGTGAGCGCTCCGAGTTCGGCGTTGGCCCGCAGGTGGCGCCACTCGCCGTGCACGGGCATCAGGTTCCGCGGCTGGCAGATGTTGTAGAAGTACAGCAGCTCCCCCGCCGAGGCGTGGCCCGAGACGTGGACCCGGGCGTTGCCCTTGTGCACCACGTTGGCGCCCCACCGGGTCAGGCCGTTGATGACCCGGTAGACCGCGTTCTCGTTACCGGGGATCAGCGAGGAGGCCAGGATGACCGTGTCGCCCTCGACGATGCGGATCTGGTGGTCGCGGTTGGCCATCCGGGACAGCGCCGCCATCGGCTCGCCCTGGGAGCCCGTGCAGATCAGCACCACCTCCCGGTCCGGCAGGTCGTCCAGGGTCTTCAGCTCGATCACCAGCCCGGCCGGCACCCGGAGGTAGCCCAGGTCCCGCGCGATGCCCATGTTGCGGACCATCGAGCGGCCGACGAAGGCGATCTTGCGGCCGTGCTCGTGCGCCGCGTCGACGATCTGCTGGATGCGGTGCACGTGGCTGGCGAAGCTGGCCACGATGATGCGCTTCTCGGCGCGCGCGAACACCTGGCGCAGCACGCCCGAGATCTCCCGTTCGGGCGCGACGAAGCCCGGCACCTCGGCGTTCGTCGAATCGCTGAGCAGCAGGTCGATGCCCTCCTCGCCGAGGCGGGCGAACGTGCGCAGGTCGGTGAGGCGACCGTCCAGCGGCAACTGGTCCATCTTGAAGTCGCCGGTGTGCACGACCATTCCGGCCGGGGTGCGGATGGCGACGGCCAGCGCGTCGGGGATGGAGTGGTTGACCGAGACGAACTCGCAGTCGAAGGGGCCGACCCGTTCCCTGTGGCCTTCCTTGACCTCCAGGGTGAAGGGGCGGATGCGGTGCTCCTGGAGCTTGGCCTCCAGCAGGGCCAGCGTCAGCCTGGAGCCGATCAGCGGGATGTCCGGCTTCTCGCGCAACAGGTAGGGGACGCCACCGATATGGTCCTCGTGCCCATGGGTGAGCACGATGCCGTCGATATCGTCGAGGCGGTCCCGGATGACGCTGAAGTCCGGCAGGATCAGGTCGATTCCGGGCTGCTCCTGTTCGGGAAAGAGCACACCGCAGTCCACGACGAGCAGTCGCCCGTCGTACTCGAAAACGGTCATGTTGCGGCCGATCTCGCCCAGGCCGCCGAGCGGGGTAACGCGTAGGCCGCCCTGGGGAAGCCTCGGCGGCGAGCCGAGTTCAGGATGGGGATGACTCAAGAGACTCTCCTGACCACGCGCGCCACATGTCCGTGCGGAGACACGTGGCGCGCGTGACTGTGTGCTGTGGTGAGGTATTCAGTTAGCACCTTCGGACACGGCGATGCGTGCGCTCCGGTGACATCGGTGGGTTCAGGCGCGGGGTCACACGTGCACCCCGCCGGCCTTCAGGTCGCGCCTGAGCTGGTCGGCCTCCTCGGGGGTGAGGCCGACGAGGGGCAGCCGCAGCGGGCCGCCGGGGAGCCCTCGGAAGTCGAGGGCCGCCTTGCAGGTGATCACGCCCTGGGTGCGGAACATGCCGGTGAAGACCGGCAGCAGCTTCTGGTGGATCTCGACGGCCTTGGCGACGTCGCCACTGCCGTAGGCGTCGAGCAACGAGCGGAGCTCGGGGGTCACCACGTGCCCGACGACGGAGACGAAGCCGACGGCACCGACGGACAGCAGCGGGAGGTTGAGCATGTCGTCGCCGGAGTACCAGGCCAGTCCGGTGGTGGCGATGGCCCAGCTGGCGCGACCCAGGTCGCCCTTCGCGTCCTTGTTGGCCACGATCCGGGGATGCTCGCCGAGGCGCACCATGGTCTCGGTGTTGATCGGGACGCCGCTGCGGCCCGGGATGTCGTAGATCATCACCGGCAGCTCGGTGGCGTCGGCGATGGCGGTGAAGTGCTGGAAGAGGCCTTCCTGGGGCGGCTTGTTGTAGTACGGGGTGACCGTGAGCAGCCCGTGGGCGCCCGCACGCTCGGCGGCATGTGCCAGGCCGATGCTGTGGCGGGTGTCGTTGGTGCCCACGCCGGCCACCACATGGGCGCGGTCGCCGACCGCCTCGACCACCGCGCGCACCAGCTCGGATTTCTCCGCATCGCTGGTGGTCGGAGACTCCCCCGTGGTGCCGTTGACGATCAGACCGTCGTTGCCGGCGTCCACGAGATGGGCGGCGAGCCGCTGCGCGCCGTCGACGTCCAGCACACCATCCGCCGTGAACGGAGTCACCATGGCGGTCAGCATGCGCCCGAACGGGGTCTGCGGTGTGGAGGTCGGAGCCATAGGTTCCACGCTACTCGCAGCTCAGCGTCAGGTGGCCCATCGGGGCGGCCGACATGTGGATCCCGGCGCCGCCTGCTCGGGGGTTCAGACAGCGCCGGGTCCGTTCGTTCACCTTAGATGACTTTCTCTAAATGGTGCAATACGGACACTTCGCTCGGATCCTCGCACGCCCGCCCGCGCCCTCCGGTGCTAGGGCGCGACACGCCCGTTGGCGTTGAACGCGGCGTGGGTCAGGGGCATCAGCCGGGCCCACTCCTCCTCCATCCGCTCGCCGATCATCGCGATCTCCCGCTGCGGGAAGGTCGGCACCCTGGCCTCCTCGTGCTGGGTGCGCAGGCCGAGGAAGTGCATGAGCGAGCGCGCGTTGCACGTGGCGTACATCGAGGAGAACAGGCCGACCGGCAGCGCGGCCCTGGCCACCTCGCGCGCCGCGCCTGCCTCCAGCATCTCCTGGTAGGCCGCGTACGAACTGGCGTAGGACTCCTCCAGGACCTTGGTGACGACGGCGCGCTGCTCCGGCGAGCCCTCGACGAACTCGTACTTTCCGGGACGGCCGCGCTGCACGAGGGCGCGGCCCTCGCCCGGCACGTAGAAGACCGGCTGGAGCTCCCGGTAGCGCCCGCTCTCCTCGTTGTACGACCAGCCGACGCGGTGCCGATGGAACTCGCGGAAGGCGAAGATCGGGGCGCTGACGAAGAAGGTCATCGAGCTGTGCTCGAACGGGCTGCCGTGCCGGTCGCGCATCAGGAAGTTGATCAAGCCCTTGGACCGCTCGGGGTCCTTGCTGGTCTCCTCCAGGGACTGCTCCCCGGCGGTGGAGACCCGAGCCGCCCACAGCACGTCCGTGTCGGAGGCGCTGTGCTTGATCAACTCGACGGTCACGTCGCTGCGGAAGGTGGGTGCGTCGGTCACGGCGACCACCTTACGAAGAGACCTTACGAGCCTCCGCCGACAAGAAGGGCGGGGGAAACAAAAGGGACCGGGAACCTGGAGTCGGATTCTTCAGTTGATATTTTTGTATTGGTCTGATCAGGGGAGGGTCCACGACATGGCGTGGCAGGGGCAGGATGACGGTTTTCGCAGCAATGTGACCCCGCCATCGCGGCAGCGGGTCTCGGTCGGCCGGTTCCTCGGCCTGACGTTGCTCGGCCTGGTGGTGGTGTCCGGGCTGGTGGGGGCGCTGCTGCTGGCGGGTCCCGCGCTCGACACGGAGCTGCAGCAGCCTCCCGAGGGCCCGGAGGCGGCCGAGAACCGCTGAGCGCGGTAGCCTCACCTCGTTCACACACCGCACCGTGTCGGATGCGAGACGAACGAGGAGCTGCCGTGCCGTTGCACTTTCTCGCGGCCGAGCACGACGCCGGCGCCCGCGCCCGGGACGACGCGCCGCCGTTTCCGGACCAGGACTTCTGGCGTCGGCCGTACCGGCCGGGACCGTGGCGGGTCGCCTTCGCGGCACTGACGCTGCTGATCGCCGCCTATCTGCTGCTCTCGGCGATGATCATCGCCCTGGCCGGAACCCCGGCCGGGGCGACCGCCACGGTCACCGCCGGCGCGCTGGCGATCGCCTTCGCGCTGCGCCTGCTCCGGATGGGGATATGGGTCAGCCCGCGCGGGCTGCGCAGGGTGGGGCTGCTGACCACCCGCACCCTGCGGTGGCGGGAGATCGCCCGGGTGCGGACGGTGCAGCAGCCGGTGAAGTGGCTCGGGCTGCCGCGCAGTGTCCAGGGCCAGGCGCTGGCCATAGAGCGGCACCGGGGCGATCCGCTGCGCACGCTGCTGACCGACCACAGCGCGGACTTCCTGTCCCGACCCGAGGCGTTCGAGCGGGCGGCCGACGTGCTGGAGGCATGGGCGGCGGAGGGGATCACCGGCCAGGTCGGCCACCCACGCGGCTGAACCTTTCCGCGCGGCTGACACGTCCGCGCGGAAACGCGGGCGGCGGGTCCTACGGCGCCAGGTCCATCACGTTCTCCAGGCCGAAGGTCAGCCCCGTCAGCGACGGCATCCGCCGGACGGCGAGCAGGATGCCCGGCATGAAGGAGGAGCGGCTCATCGCGTCGTGGCGAAGCGTGAAGACCTCCCCCTCGTCCCCGAAGAGCACCTCCTGGTGGGCGACCAGACCCCGCAGTCGCACGGCGTGCACCGGCACGCCCGCCACATCGGCGCCGCGGGCGCCGTCCAGCGCCGTGCTGGTGGCGTCCGGCTGCGCCTCCCGGCCCGACGCCCGCCGCGCCTCGGCGACGAGCTGAGCCGTCCGCACAGCCGTGCCGCTGGGCGCGTCGGCCTTGCCCGGGTGGTGCAGCTCGACGATCTCCACGGATTCGAAGAAACGAGCCGCCTGCCGGGCGAAGTGCATGGTGAGGACGGCGCCGATGCCGAAGTTCGGCGCGATCAGCACGCCGGTGCCCGGCGATTCGGCCAGCCAGCCACGGAGCGTGGCGAGGCGCTCGTCGGTCCAGCCGGTGGTGCCGACGACGGCGTGCACGCCGTTGCGGACACAGAACTCCAGGTTCGCCATCACCGACTCGGGATGGGTCAGCTCGACGGCGACCTCGGCGCCCGCCTCTGTCAACGTGCGGAGCGAGTCCTCGCGGCCGAGCGCGGCGACCAGCTCCAGGTCATCGGCGCCCTGGACGGCACGGACCGCCTCGGCGCCCATCCGGCCGCGGGCGCCGATGACGGCCACGCGCTGCTTGCTCATCGCGCTCTCGTCTCCCTCTGTCTCCTACTGCGACGCCCGGTCAGGCGACGGCCTCGGTCAGCCGAGCGGTCTGCCGGTCGTTCAGCGGGCCGATGACGGACAGCGAGGGCCGCCGCCCCAGTACCTCCGCGGCGACCCGTCGCACGTCGTCGGGGGTGACCGCGGCGATATGGTCCAGCAGATCGTCAACCGAGAGCTGCTCGCCCCAGCACAGCTCGCTCTTGCCGAGCCGGTGCATCAGCGACCCGGTGTCCTCCAGCCCCAGCACCGTGGAGCCGGCGAGCTGCCCGACCGCGCGGCGCGTCTCGTCGTCGCTCAGCCCGTGCCGGGCGACCTCGTCGAGCTGGCCGCGGCAGATCTTCAGCACATCGTCCAGCTGGGCCGGGCGGCAGCCGGCGTAGACGCCGAACACACCGCAGTCGGCGTAGCCGGAGGTGTACGTGTACACGTTGTAGGCCAGGCCGCGCTTCTCCCTGACCTCCTGGAAGAGGCGCGAGCTCATGCCGCCGCCCAGCGCCGTGGAGAGCACGGCGAGCGCCCAGCGCCGGTCGTCGTGCCGGGACACCCCGGGCAGGCCGAGCACGACGTGGGCCTGTTCGGTGCGGCGCCTGAGCACCTCGACCCGCCCGGCGGACCTGATGTCCCGCCGTCCCGCGCGCGGACCCACCGGCTGGGCGTCCGCGTCGCCCAGCGCCCCCGCCTGGGAGAAGGCCTCGGCGACCTGCCGCACCACGTCGTCGTGATTCAGGCGCCCCGCCGCGGTGACGACGAGGCGGGTCGGATCGTAGTGCCGCCGGTAGAAGCGGGCGATCCGGTCGCGGGTGAGCCCGTTGACCGTCTCGGCGGTGCCCAGCACCGGGCGGCCGAGCGGGTTGTCGCCGAGCAGCGTGGCCGCGAACAGGTCGTGGACGCTGTCGCTCGGGTCGTCGTCGGTCATCGCGATCTCCTCGAGGATGACGCCACGCTCGGCGTCCACCTCCTCGGCTGCGATCAGCGAGCCGGTGAGCATGTCGCTGACCACGTCGATGGCCAGCGGCAGGTCGGCGTCGAGCACCCGGGCGTAGTAGCAGGTGAACTCCTTCGTGGTGAAGGCGTTCATCTCGCCGCCCACGGCGTCCAGGGCGGAGGAGATGTCCAGCGCGGTGCGCCGCTTCGTGCCTTTGAAGAGCAGGTGTTCGAGGTAGTGGGTGGCGCCGTTGAGCGAGGGGGTCTCGTCGCGGGAGCCGACGCGGGCCCAGATGCCGAACGAGACCGACCTGACCGTGGGCACGGTCTCGGTGACCACGCGCAGCCCGCCGGGCAGGACGGTCTTGCGCACGGTGCCGGCGCCGTTCTCGCCCTTGCGCAGGGTGGCGGTCGCGGCGCGACCGCGGGGACGGGGCGCGGCCCGCCACGCCGAGGTGCTGGCGTGGCGGGCCGACGTACGGGGCGTACGGATCACTGCTCGGCGGCGTCCTTCCCGGCGTCCGCGGCCTCGGCGTCCTCGTCCAGGACCGGGATCAGCGACAGCTTGCCGCGCTGGTCGATCTCGGCGATCTCCACCTGGACCTTCTGACCCACGCCGAGCACGTCGTCGACGTTCTCCACGCGCTTGCCGCCGGCCAGCTTGCGGATCTGCGAGATGTGCAGCAGGCCGTCCTTGCCCGGCAGCAGCGACACGAAGGCGCCGAAGGTGGTCGTCTTCACCACGGTGCCCAGGTACCGCTCGCCCACCTCGGGCATCGTCGGGTTCGCGATGCCGTTGATGGTGGTGCGGGCGGCCTCGGCCGACGGGCCGTCGGCGGCGCCGATGTAGATCGTGCCGTCGTCCTCGATGGTGATGTCGGCGCCGGTGTCCTCCTGGATCTGGTTGATCATCTTGCCCTTGGGGCCGATGACCTCGCCGATCTTGTCGACCGGGATCTTCACCGTGATGATCCGCGGCGCGTTCGGGGACATCTCGTCCGGGACGTCGATGGCCTCGTTCATCACGTCCAGGATGTGCAGCCGGGCGTCGCGGGCCTGCTTCAGCGCGGCGGCGAGCACCGAGGCGGGGATGCCGTCCAGCTTGGTGTCCAGCTGGAGCGCGGTCACGAACTGACGGGTGCCGGCGACCTTGAAGTCCATGTCGCCGAAGGCGTCCTCCGCGCCGAGGATGTCGGTCAGGGTGACGTAGTGCGTCTCGCCCTCGATCTCCTGCGAGATCAGGCCCATGGCGATGCCGGCGACCGGGGCGCGCAGCGGCACACCAGCGTTCAGCAGCGACATGGTGGAGGCGCAGACCGAGCCCATGGAGGTGGAGCCGTTGGAGCTGAGCGCCTCGGAGACCTGCCGGATGGCGTAGGGGAACTCCTCACGGGCGGGCAGCACCGGGATCAGCGCCCGCTCGGCCAGCGCGCCGTGACCGATCTCGCGGCGCTTGGGGGAGCCGACGCGGCCAGTCTCGCCGGTGGAGTAGGGCGGGAAGTTGTAGTTGTGCATGTACCGCTTGCGGGTCACCGGAGAAAGCGTGTCCAGCTGCTGCTCCATGCGGAGCATGTTCAGCGTGGTGACGCCGAGGATCTGGGTCTCGCCGCGCTCGAAGAGGGCGGAGCCGTGGACCCGCGGGATGGCCTCGACCTCGGCGGCCAGGGTCCGGATGTCGGTGACGCCGCGGCCATCGATGCGGACCTTGTCGCGGATGACCCGCTCGCGCACCAGCTGCTTGGTCAGTGAGCGGTAGGCCGCCGAGATCTCCTTCTCGCGACCCTCGAACTGCGGCAGCAGCTTCTCCGCCGCCACCGTCTTGACGCGGTCCAGCTCGGTCTCGCGCTCCTGCTTGCCGGCGATGGTCAGGGCCTGGGCCAGCTCGTCGCGGACGGCGGCGGTCAGCGCCTGCAGCACGTCCTCCTGGTAGTCCAGGAAGACCGGGAACTCGCCGGTCGGCTTGGCGGCCTTGGCCGCCAGGTCGGACTGGGCCTTGCAGAGCACCTTGATGAAGGGCTTCGCGGCCTCCAGGCCCTCGGCGACGATCTCCTCGGTGGGGGCGGTGGCACCGCCCTTGACCAGCTCGACGGTGCGCTCGGTGGCCTCGGCCTCGACCATCATGATCGCCACGTCGCCGTCGGGCAGCACCCGGCCGGCCACGACCATGTCGAAGACGGCCTCCTCCAGCTCCGTGTGGGTGGGGAAGGCCACCCACTGGCCGCTGATCAGCGCCACCCGGGTGCCGCCGATCGGGCCGGAGAACGGCAGGCCCGCGAGCTGCGTGGAGCAGGAGGCGGCGTTGATGGCGACCACGTCGTAGAGGTGGTCGGGGTTCAGCGCCATGATCGTCTCGACGATCTGGATCTCGTTCCGCAGGCCCTTGGTGAACGACGGGCGCAGCGGGCGGTCGATCAGGCGGCAGGTGAGGATGGCGTCCTCCGAAGGACGGCCCTCACGCCGGAAGAAGGAGCCGGGGATCTTCCCGGCGGCGTACATCCGCTCCTCGACGTCGACGGTGAGCGGAAAGAAGTCGAGCTGGTCCTTCGGCGACTTCGAGGCGGTGGTCGCCGACAGCACCATGGTGTCGTCGTCCAGGTAGGCCACGGCGGAGCCGGCGGCCTGCCTGGCCAGCCGTCCCGTCTCGAATCGGATGGTGCGGGTGCCGAAGGCGCCGTTGTCGATGACGGCCTCGGCGTAGTGGGTCTCGTTCTCCACCTTCTGATACTCCTCTTCTGTGTCCCGTCCGGGCTACGGCGGGACGCTGAGGTGGAGCACCTCCGTACGGGCCGGTCATCGATCGAAGCACCCGGGCGCCGCCCGGGGGCCACTACCGAGGACCGGCAACGGTAGGAAGACGCCCCGCCTCACGCGGTGTGTCGAATTCAGTTCTGTCTTGTGGGACCAGCCTACAAAGGGATGCGCCGGCTGGCCCGGCTTCCCGCCTTCCGACGGGTACGCCGAAGGAGCGGCCCGATGACCGGGCCGCTCCTCGTCCGTGTGCCTACCTGGCTCCCGCCGCGCCGCGCCGGATGCCCAGGCGCTCCACCAGGGCACGGAAGCGCTGGATGTCCTTGCGCGCCAGGTACTGCAGCAGCCGGCGGCGCTGGCCGACCAGGAGCAGCAGGCCCCGGCGGGAGTGGTGGTCGTGCTTGTGGATCTTCAGGTGCTCGGTCAGGTCCGAGATCCGGCGCGACAAGAGCGCCACCTGCACCTCGGGGGAGCCGGTGTCGCCCTCCTGGGTGGCGAACTCGGCGATGATCTTCTGCTTCGTGGCGGCATCGAGCGACGACACGCGTACTCCTTGGTGGATGATGGCTAGCCACCGAGTGCCCCCGGTCTGATCCGCGGGGGAGCTTCCGGAACTCGGGAGGCGGGGTCCGCTGAGCGCTTCCTCCAGAGGTCGACAGACGGCTCCGGGGGCGCGTACGCAAACGGCCGCTTAGCAGGCTACAGCAGGACGGCGACCGGAGCACAACCGGCCCGTGACCGCGCGCTCACGGCGACATCTTCAGCGACCTTCCACCGGTTGAGGCACGGCCCGAACGCTTATGCTCCTGTCGTGACTTCGACTCGGGAAGGGCTCACGCCACGGCAGGCCAGGCGCCTGCGGATGGGAATCGCGGCGGCGGCGATGGTCGCGATGGCGATCCTGCTCGTCGTCCAGCTCGGCGACGGCTCGTCCCTGCAGTCCCTCGGGCTGTACGGAGCGGCGTTCGTGCTGTCCGGCTCCGTCATCGAGATGAGCCGGCGGGGACGCACCCGGCTCGGCATGGCCGTGCTGGTGACGGGGTTCGTGCTGGTCCTCGGCGCCGACTGGTGGCTCCGCACGTTCTAGGCAGCTCCCCGGGTTCGGTACGTCACGACCGGACTTCGTGACGGTGTGCTGCGTTACGATCACTCCCCGGGCGGCCGCGTGGCGGGCGTTCGTAGATGAAGTGAACGAGGGGAGCTTCAGCTGATGGCCACGACCGAGACGCCTGAAGAGATCGCCGCGCGCAAGGAGCGCGAGAAGAACGAGCTGTACTCCATGGACATCTCCGGCGCGGAGTGGCTCAGCGCGCCCGGGGGCCCGGAGGACGAGAAAGTGGAGATCGCCTACCTGCCGGGGGGTGCCGTGGGCATGCGGAACTCCAAGGACCCCGACACGGTGCTCCGCTTCACCCCGGCCGAGTGGGAGGCGTTCGTGCTGGGGGCGCGGGACGGCGAGTTCGACATCGAATGAGCGTCAGGAGAGGGCCCCGCGTGCCGTCGGCGCGCGGGGCCCTCTTCCTGCGCGAGGGTCATCGCTTGACGCAGGTGTAGGCGCCGAAGAGCGAGAGGCGGAAGTCGACGTCCACGATGTCGAACCCGGCGGCGTCCAGCATCGGTTCGAGCAGCCACCGGTAGGTGCTGTGCTCGGTGCGGATGTGGGTGGCGTAGTCCTCGGCGGTGTAGCCGCGGGTGGGGTCGGTGGAGGCGTTCGCGGTCCAGTCCGCGAAGACGGACTCCGCCTCCGAGGGCTGGAAGTCGTAGATCAGGTCCCGCAGCCGCAGCACACCGCCCGGACGGAGCGTCCCGGCGATGCGGTGCAGGGCGATGGTCTTCCAGAAGTCCGGCAGTTGGTGCAGCGCGTGGCGGGTGTGCACCGCGTCGGCGGGCGCGCCGGAGTGCGCGTAGCTGAGGAACCCGGCCTGCACGCAGGTGAGCTGGTCGAGGCCGCCCTCACCGGCCCGCGCGCGGAGCGCGGCGAGCATCGCCGAGGAGACGTCCACCGCGATCACCCGGCCGAAGGCCCGCGCGGCGGCGAGCGCGAACTGGCCGGTGCCGGCGCCGATGTCGACGACGGTGGCCGTGTCGTCCAGGCCGTGCGCGCGGAGCGCCGCGATGTCGTCTCCGGGGTCGGGGAAGCCCTGTTTGCGGTCGAAGGCGGCGACGAACGCGGGGTCGAGATGCTCGGGTCCCGCGTGCTCGAGTTCGTCCGGGGTCCACGGGTGGGTCATGCGCGGCATCATGGCAGGAGTCGCCCGCGCACGCGTGGCAGTTTCCAGCGGCCCCGTCCGCCGCCAGATATCCTTTTTGATGGGATTTTCGGGGGTGGGCCGCCCTCTGCCGAGCGGGAGGGGTGGGGTTGTTCCTGCCGTGGCGATTAGGGTGAGGGTGGGTGCGGCTGGACTGCCGGCGGCAGGTGCCTGAACCCGTTCTCACAGGGAACCGTTCGAGGGATCCGGCCCGTCATCCGCGTAGGGCCCCATGACGTGCGGATCAGCCAGCAAGACCAGTAGCGGGAGGCGTCGTGAACAGCGACCGGGACGGAGTCCGCACCGCGGGAGAAATCCCCGGTGCCGAGCGACCCGATGACGGGCTCCGCGAGGAGGAGCGGGCAGGCTCCGGCCAGTTCACCGCCGACTACTCGCAGCCCGCCTGGTACACCGGCGAGGAGCCCGACGACGCGGCAGACGCGGCGAGGGCTGCCGCGCCGGCGGCGCCGGGCGCCGCCGGCCAGGCCGCGGAGGAGGACGATCCGGGCGACGCGGCGCCGGACGAGGTGTCCAGCGGCGCGACGATGCAGATCTCGGCGGCCGCCGTGCGCCGGGCGATCGCCGAGGGCCCCTCGGCCACGCCCCAGACGCCGCCCGCGCATCGGACGCCGATGCCGCCGCGCCCGCCGTCGGGACTGCCCGGCGGACTGCCGCCGCTGCCCCCCGACTTCCAGCTGTCGGGGCCGCCGGACGCGCCGCCTCCCGCGACGCCGCCCGGTCCCCGGGACGGCACGCACCCCGGTCCCCCGCCCACCCCTCCCGGTTTCTTCTTCTCCACGCCGGAGCCGGCCGAGGCGCGGGACGAGCAGCACGACGCACCCGCGGACGCCGCGGACCCGGCGCTGCCGATGGCCAGCACGGATCCCACCGCGGTCTTCACGGCTCGGGCGGACGGCGCCGGAGGTGGCGCCGGGGTGACGCTGCGGTTCTCCGTGCCCGAGGGGAACGAGGACGCCGAGCAGGGGCCGCCGGAGCCGACCGGCTCGGCGAACGAGCCGCAGGGACCGGCCGGGAACGGCGCGCCGCCGCTGCCGCCGCAGCCGGGCTGGCCCGGGATCCCCACGGCCCTCCCCGCAACCCCGCCCTCCCCCGGCACGGACGGCGCCGACGGCGCCGGGGCGCCCGGAGGGGCGGACGCACAGGGACCGACCGCACCCATCGCGGACCCGCCCCCCGCCGACCAACCACCGGCCCCAGGCCTCGGCGCGGACAGCGCCGTCGGCGCCGTGGCGCACGGAGAAGCGGACCCACAAGGATCGGCCCCGCACGCCGTGGGCACGCCCCCCGCCGACCAACCACCGGCCGCAGGGCTCGGCGCCGACGACGAGCCCTCGGCGAGTGGCACGCCTGCCGGGGATTCCGGCGTGAGCGGCTCCGACGGGTCCGGCTCCGCCGCGGACCCGCAGGACGCGGCCGGGGGCTCCGGGACAGACGATTCCGCTGAGGAGCCGCAGGACGCGGTGGACCGGACGCCGACTGACCAATCTCTGGTCGGGGACGCCGTGCCGGACGGCGCCGAGGGCGCGGCGGATGAGGCGCCCGCCGCGGACGGCCCCGACGGGGCGAGCCCTGTCGCAGAGCCGCAGGACGCGGTGGGCGAGACACCCGCCGATCAGCCGCCCGCGGAGGGATTCCGGACGGACAGCGACGGTTCGAACGCGGGCACGACGCCCGGGTTCCAGCCTGGCTGGCCCGCGGTACCGGACGGGCGGCCGGCCGCCGACGGCCCCGCCGTTGGTCCGACCGGGGGTCCGGCCGTCGGTCCCGCCGGGCAGCAGCCGGGGTGGCCCGCGGTGACCGGAGCGCAGCCGGCCGCCGCTCAAGCGGCCGACCACGCGAACCCGGCGCCCGGACAGCAGCGGCCGGACTGGCTCGCGGTGACCGGCGGACAGCCGGGCGTCGGCGGTCCCGCCGCGAACCCGGGCGACCACGCCAACCCCGCGGCCGGGCCGCAGCAGCCGGGGTGGCCCGCGGTGACCGGCGGACAGCCGGGCGTCGGCGGTCCCGCCGCGAACCCGGGCGACCACGCCAACCCGGCGCCCGGACCGCAGCAGCCGGGCTGGCCGGCGGTGCCCGGCGTCCAGCCGTCCGCCGGCTACCCCGCCGGTGGTGCGACCGGCCAGCCGAATCCGGTGTCCGGGCAGCAGCCGGGGTGGCCGCCGGAGGCGGACGACGAACCGCAGGACGCGGTTCCGCGGGAGCCGGAGCCCCAGGACGCCGTTCCGCAGGACGCGCCGCCGTTCGCCCCCCGTTCCCGGCACAGCCCGTGGCCGGCGGACCGCACGGCACCGCCGCCGGACAGGCCCTGCCGCACGCCGGCGTGCCGCACCAGGGCGCGCACCCCGGCGCTCCGATTCCGCAGCAGCCCCAGCCCGCCGTGCCGCACCAGGCGCAGCCCCCGCAGGCCACGCCCGGGTACGCCTACCCGCAGCCCGAACCACGCCAGGCCGCCGCGTCGCAGCAGCAGACGCCGCATCCGGCCCAGCCCGTGCCGCCGGCCCCCCAGCAGTTCCCGCAGCAGCCGCACGCCAGCCAGCCAGCGCTGCCGGCCGTTCCTGAACCGCCGCAGCTCGCGGCCGGGCCATCCGCCGCCGCGCAGCAGCCTCCCCAGCCTCCGCAGCAGGCTGGACCGCAGACCGGGCAGCCGGCCGCCGCGCCGCCGCCGAGTCAGTCGGCTCAGCAGCCGCCGGACCCGCGGGCCGGCTCGTCCTGGCCGGACCCGCAGCAGTACGCGCCGCAGATGCAGCCGGGCGCGCTGGGCTACACCGCCTCCGTGGAGCTGTCCTCGGAGCGGCTGCTGCAGGAGAAGCGGCGCCAGAAGCCGCGTTCGCAACCGGCGAGCAGGCCCGCCTCGCGGTTCCGCTTCGGCGGCAAGGCTGCGGAGGAGGAGCGGCTGCGCAAGCTCGCCGTCATCCGGACGCCCGTGCTGTCCTGCTACAAGATCGCCGTGATCAGCCTGAAGGGCGGCGTCGGCAAGACCACGACGACGACGGCGCTGGGCTCGACGCTGGCCAGCGAGCGCCAGGACAAGGTCATCGCGATCGACGCCAATCCGGACGCCGGCACGCTCGGCCGCCGGGTGCGCCGGGAGACCGGCGCGACCATCCGCGATCTGGTCGGCGCGATCCCGTACCTGCACAGCTACATGGACCTCAGGCGGTTCACCTCGCAGGCGCCGTCCGGCCTGGAGATCCTGGCCAACGACGTCGACCCGGCGGTCTCCACGACGTTCAACGACGAGGACTACCGGCGCGTCATCGAGGTGCTCGGCAAGCAGTACCCGATCATCCTCACCGACTCCGGCACCGGCCTGCTGTACAGCGCGATGCGCGGGGTGCTCGACCTCGCGGACCAGTTGATCATCGTCTCCACGCCGTCCGTGGACGGCGCGAGCAGCGCCAGCACCACCCTGGACTGGCTCTCCGCGCACGGCTACGGCGACCTGGTGCGGCGCAGCATCACGGTGATCTCCGGGGTGCGCGAGACCGGCCGGCTGGTGAAGGTCGACGACATCGTGGCGCATTTCCAGAACCGCTGCCGCGGCGTGGTGGTGGCCCCCTTCGACGAGCATCTGTCGGCCGGGGCCGAACTGGATCTGACCCTGCTGCGGCCGAAGACCCGTCAGGCGTACTTCGACCTGGCCGCGTTGATCGCGGAGGACTTCGCGCGCGCCCAGCAGGAGCAGGGCCTGTGGATGCCGGACGGCGGCATGCCGCCGCAGATGGCGCCGCCGCTGCCCGGCCACCAGCAGCAGTACCCGGGCCAGCAGCCGCAGTACGGGTACCCGCAGCCGGACCAGCAGCAGGGGTACGGCTATCCCCATCAGCCACCGCAGCAGCAGGCGGCTCCCCCGCAGTCGCAGGCACCGCAGCAGCCGGGGGTGCAGCAGCCACCGGCCCAACAGCCGGGCTACCCGTACCCGCAGCAGCAGGGCGGCTGGCCGCAGCAGCCACCGCAGCAGCCGCAGGGCTGAGCCTGCCGGGAGGGCCGGGCCACGGCTCGGTCCTCCCCCGGTGCTCAGCCCTCCCGGGTCATCTCGCGGGCCCGGCGCAGGTCGTCGTTGATCCGCTCCATCAGCTCGTCCAACGTGGCGAAGGACTCCTGGCCGCGCAGGTAGGAGTGGAAGTCGACGGCCACCCACTGCCCGTAGAGGTCCAGGTCGGTGCGGTCCAGGGCGTGCGCCTCCACCGACCGGTGGGTGCCGTGGAAATGCGGGTTCATGCCGATCGAGATCGCCGCCGGCATCCGCTCGCCGTCGGCGAGCAGCCAGCCCGCGTACACCCCGTCCGCCGGAACGGCGGTGTGCGTGACGGTCTCCAGGTTGGCCGTCGGAATGCCGAGCTCCCGGCCGCGCTGGGCGCCGCGCACCACCGTGCCCTCGACGCGGTGCGGGCGGCCGAGCACCTCGGCGGCGCCCGCCACATCGCCCGCCGCGACCAGCCGCCTGGCCAGCGTGGAGGAGAACGGCTCGCCGTGGCCGGCCGCGCCCCGCTCGACCAGGTCGACGACCAGCACCTCGAAGCCGTACGTCTCGCCCAGTTCGGCCAGTGTGCCGACGTTGCCCGTCGCGCGGTGCCCGAAGCGGAAGTTGGGCCCCTCGACGACCGTCCGCGCGTGCAGCTTCTCGACCAGCACCTTGACCACGAACTCGGCCGGGGACAGCTGGGAGAAGTCGGCGGTGAACGGCAGCACCAGCACCGCGTCCACGCCGAGGCCGGCCAGCAGTTCGGCACGCCGCGGGTGCGGTGCCAGCAGCGCCGGGTGGTGGCCGGGGCGAACGATCTCCGCGGGATGGGGGTCGAAGGTGACGACGACCGACGGGATGCCGAGGTCACGGGCGCGGGCCACGGCCCGCCCGATGATCAGTTGGTGGCCGCGGTGCACGCCGTCGTACGAGCCGATGGTGACGACGCTGCGCCCCCAGTCACCGGGGATGTCGGCCAAACCTCGCCAGCGCTGCACCGTTCTCGCTCCTCCGGGATCTCGTCTGGTCTGCGTGTGGACCTGCCGACCCACGGTACCGGGCGCGCGCCGGTCGCCCGCCGCGGGCGCGCGTGGGGGACATCTCACCGGGGTCGCCAGGGCCTGAGGGGATTCAGGTGAAGACCGCGAGACTCCTGGACCGTTCGTCGCGGGACTCGATGAGCGCCACGAAACGGTCGCTCGGTCCGAAGACCGCGACCGGCCCCGACGGCAGGGGCGGGGTGGTGATGCGGGCACCGTTGCCCAGCAGTTCGGCCTGGCGGGCGTCCACGTCCCAGCGCGGGAAGGCCGCGGCGGCGGCCTGTCCGAGGGGCAGCACGCGGATCTCCTGCCGGAGCTCGTCGAGCGTGCGGGCGACGTCGAGCGCGTACGGCCCGACCCGGGTGCGGCGCAGCGCGGTGAGGTGGCCGCCGGTGTCGAGGGCGGCGCCGAGGTCGCGGGCGAGCGCCCGGACGTAGGTGCCCGAGGAACAGACCACGGTCGCCGACAGATCGGTGACCGGGGTGCCGTCGGCGGCGGCCCGTTCCACCACCTCGTGGACGGTGAACTCGGAGACTGTCACGGGGCGGGGCGGCAGGGTCACGTCCTCGCCCTCGCGGACCCGCCGGTAGGCCCGTTTGCCGTCGATCTTGACGGCGCTGACGCTGGACGGCACCTGCATCAGGTCACCGGTCAGGCCGGCCACGGCGGAACCGAGGGCGGCCGGGTCGAGGCCGGCAGCCCCGGCGCCGGCGGTGACCTCGCCTTCGGCGTCGTCGGTCACGGTGGTCTGCCCGAGCCGGATGGTGGCGTCATACTGCTTCTCGGTCAGCGCCAGATGACCGAGCAGCCGGGTGGCCCGGCCGAGGCCGAGCACCAGCACGCCGGTGGCCATCGGGTCGAGGGTCCCGGCGTGCCCGACCCGGCGGGTGCGGGCGATGCCGCGCACCACGGCGACCACGTCGTGCGAGGTGAATCCGGCGGGCTTGTCCACCACGACCAGCCCGTCGGGGGCGCTGGGTCCCCGGGTGCGCTGGTTCATCGCTCCGTACGGTCCCCCGGCTCGCCGCCGCCGGCCGCCCCGTCGTCCCCGTCCGCCGCGTCGGTGTCCTCGTCGGCCTCGTCGGCCTCGTCGGTCCCGCGGGGGGTGTAGGGGTCGGCGACGCCGGCGTACTGCGCGCCGGCCGACGCCTGCCTGAGCCGCTCATCGCGCTCCCGCGCCTGGTCGAACAGGTGATCAAGGGTGCGGGCGTTCTCCGGCAGCGCGTCGGGGACGAACTCCAGGCTGGGCGTGTGCTTCACGCCCGCCGCCGCGCCCACCGCGGAGCGCAGCACGCCGCGGGCGCTGCGCAGCCCCGCGGCCACCTCCGCGCGGTCCGCCTCGTCGCCGTACACCGTGTAGAAGACGGTCGCCTCCCGAAGGTCACCGGTGACCCGGGTGTCGGTGATGGTCACCCTGGTACCCAGCCGCGGGTCCTTGATGCCCCGCTGCAGTTGCTCGGCCACCACCTCACGAATGAGGTCAGCCAGCTTCCTGGCCCGTGCCTTGTCGGCCACTGGTCACGTCTCCTCGTCGTTCCTGGTGATCACGATCGTCTCGTCGTGATCGTCGTCGTGGGCGCCGTAGACGCGGCGACCGACGGACAGCAGTTCCACCTCGGGGCGGCCCGCCACCAGACGCTCGCACCGGTCGAGGACGTCGATGACGTGCCCGGTGTCCCCGGCAACGACCGCGAGGCCGATCCGGGCGCGGCGGTGGAGGTCGTGGTCACCCACCTCGGCGACGCTGACGCCGAACCGGCGTTGCAACTCGGCGACGATGGGCCGCACCACGGAGCGTTTCTGCTTGAGCGAGTGCACCTCCCCGAGCAGCAGGTCAATGGACAGGGTCCCGGTATACATGCAGGTGATCGTAGTGGGAACGACGGGGCCTGTCCGGCGGATATTCACCGACCGGACAGGCCCCGTGGCGTCGCGTCAGACGCGCGGCTTCTCCCGCATCTCGAAGGTGGCGATGACGTCGTCGATCTTGATGTCGTTGAAGTTGCCGAGGTTGATACCGCCCTCGAACCCCTCACGAATCTCGGTGACGTCGTCCTTGAAGCGGCGCAGCCCCTCGATGGTGAGGTTCTCCGCGACCACCTTGCCGTCGCGCACCAGACGGGCCTTGGTGTTCCGCTTGACCTCGCCGGAGCGGATGAGGACACCCGCGATGTTGCCCAGCTTGGAGGAGCGGAAGACCTCGCGGATCTCCGCGGTGCCCAGCTCGACCTCCTCGTACTCGGGCTTCAGCAGGCCCTTCAGCGCGGCCTCGATCTCCTCGATCGCCTGGTAGATGACCGAGTAGTAGCGGACGTCCACGCCCTCGCGCTCGGCCGCCTGCGTGGCACGCCCCTCGGCGCGCACGTTGAAGCCGAGGATGATGGCGTCGGAGCCGGCCGCCAGGTCGATGTCGGTCTCGGTGACCGCGCCGACGCCCCGGTGCAGGACGCGCAGCTCGACGCCGTCGCCGACCTCCAGCTGCAACAGCGCGGACTCCAGTGCCTCGACCGAACCGGAGGCGTCGCCCTTGATGATGAGGTTGAGCTGCTGGACCTCGCCCGCCTTGAGCATCTTGTCCAGGTCCTCCATGGAGACCCGGCGGCTGCGCTTGGCGAACGCCGCGTTCCGCTCGCGGGCGGCCCGCTTCTCGGCGATCTGCCGGGCGGTGCGGTCCTCGCCGACGACCAGGAAGTTGTCGCCGGCGCCAGGGACGTTGGTGAGGCCCTGGACCAGGACCGGCATGGAGGGGCCGGCCTCGCTGACGTTTCGCCCCGAGTCGTCGAGCATGGCCCGCACGCGGCCGTGGGCGTCGCCCACCACCATCGTGTCGCCGACCCGCAGCGTGCCGCGCTGGACCAGCACGGTCGCCACGGCGCCGCGGCCGCGGTCGAGGTGTGCCTCGATCGCGATGCCCTGGGCGTCCTGCTCGGGGTTGGCGCGCAGGTCGAGCGCGGCGTCCGCGGTGAGCACCACGGCCTCCAGCAGGCCCTCGATGTTCGTGCCCTGACGGGCGGAGATGTCGACGAACATCGTGTCGCCGCCGTACTCCTCGGCGATGAGCCCGTACTCGGTGAGCTGACCGCGCACCTTGGCCGGGTCGGCGCCCTCGACGTCGATCTTGTTGACCGCGACCACGATCGGCACGTCCGCCGCCTTGGCGTGGTTCAGCGCCTCGATGGTCTGCGGCATCACGCCGTCGTTGGCCGCCACCACGAGGATCGCGATGTCGGTGGACTTCGCACCGCGGGCCCGCATGGCGGTGAACGCCTGGTGGCCCGGGGTGTCGATGAACGTGATCCGACGGTCGTCGCCGTTGACGTCGATCGAGACCTGGTACGCACCGATGTGCTGGGTGATGCCGCCGGCCTCGCCCTCGATGACGTTGGTCTTGCGGATCGCGTCCAGCAGCCGGGTCTTGCCGTGGTCGACGTGACCCATGACGGTGACCACCGGCGGCCGGGAGGACAGGGCCTCCTCGCCGCCCTCGTTCTCGCCGAACTCGATATCGAAGGACTCGAGCAGCTCGCGGTCCTCCTCCTCCGGGCTGACGATCTGGACCGTGTAGTTCATCTCGTCGCCGAGCAGCGTGAGCGTCTCGTCGGAGACCGACTGGGTCGCGGTGACCATCTCGCCCAGGTTGAACATCACCTGAACCAGCGACGCCGGGTTGGCGTTGATCTTCTCCGCGAAGTCGGTGAGCGAGGCGCCGCGGGAGAGCCGAATGACCTCGCCCTTGCCGCGCGGCAGCATCACACCGCCGATCGACGGCGCCTGCATCGCCTCGTACTCCTGGCGGCGCTGCCGCTTCGACTTCCGGCCGCGTCGCGCCGGCCCACCGGGACGGCCGAAGGCGCCCTGGGTGCCGCCGCGGCCGCCGCCGCGACCCGCCGGGCCGCCGCCGAAGCCGGGACGGCCACCGCCGCCACCGCCGCCACCCGGGCGGGTGCCGGTGCCGGTGCCGGGACGGCCACCGCCGCCACCACCGAAGCCGCCGCCGGGACGGCCGCCACCGCCGCCGCCACCGCGACCGGCGAAGCCGCCGCCGGCGCCGCCGCCGGGACGCGGACCGCCCTGGCCGCCGCGGCCTCCGGGGCCGCCGCCGCCGGGACGTCCGCCGGCCGACGGGCGCTGCGGCATCATGCCCGGGTTCGGGCGGTTGCCGCCGGGGCCGGGACGCGGGCCACCGGCGCCGGGGCCCTGCGGACGCGGCATGTTGCCCGGGGTGGCGCGACCGCCACCGGGCGCCTGCGGGCGCGGTCCCGGCCGGTCCTGGCCGCCCGGCCTGGCACCGCCAGGCTGGCCGCCGGGGCGCGGCGCGGCAGGGCCCGGCCGAGGCGACTGCTGCGGACGCGCCATGCCGGTGGAGCCGCTCGTCGTGAAGGGATTGTTACCCGGCCGGGGTCCGGCCGGACGGCCGCCCGGCTTGGCGCCGCCGGGCTTGGCGCCGCTCGGCTTCGGGGCGCCGCCACCCGGCTTGGGGCCGGGCCTGGTGGAGCCGCCGGCAGGGCCGCCGCCGGCGCTGGGCGCGTTGGGCCGCGGCGCGGCCGGGGCGCCGCTGCTGGGACGCGGGCCTGCCGGCTTCGACGGCGCGGCGTCGCCGGTCGGCTGGGTGAACTCGGGGGCCGCGGGGCGCGGCTTGGCGCCGGGCTTCGGGCCTGCCGGCCGGGGGGCTCCCGGTCGGGGCGCGGGCGCCGGTGCGGCGCCAGCCGGCTTGGGCGCGGCCGGCTTGGGCGTCTCGGCACCCGGCCTGGGCGCGGCGGGCCTCGCCGCACTCGCACCCGGCCTGGCGGGCTTCCTGCCGCCACCGTTGCCAAACGCGTCGGTCAGTTTGCGTACTACGGGCGCCTCGATGGTCGAGGACGCCGAACGGACGAATTCACCAAGTTCTTGGAGCTTGGCCATCACGACCTTGCTCTCTACCCCAAGCTCCTTGGCGAGCTCGTATACCCGGACCTTAGCCACTTCGCTCCTTATACGGTCCGGGGTCGGTCGTCCGCCGGACCTTCGCTACTTCACGGGCGTACTCATCGCGTACTCATCGAGTGCTCATCGCAATCTCGACCTACTTCCGACTCGCGAGGTACCTGACCGTGCGGACCTTCCGCGCGGCTCGTCTTACTGTTCCGTCTGGCCGACCATGTGCCGCAGCTCGCCCGTGTCAAGCGGCCCCTCGGTCCGAAAGGCCCGAGGAAACGCCCGACGGCGAACCGCCAGCTCAAGACAGGCCGGCGTGGGGTGCACATACGCACCCCGACCGGGCAGCGTACCGCGTAGATCGGGGACACAACGATCCCCGGTCAGTGCCACACGCAGCAAACCATCCCGTGCCGAGCGCTGCCGGCATCCGACGCATGTGCGTTCAGGGCAGGGCCGCGCGCACGTCCGGCCAGACACCATCGATTCTACCTCCCCGTATCCGCCGTGCTCCGGCCGGGGGCGGTCCCGGTGTTCGGGGGCCCGCGGCGCCCCGGTTATCACCACGCCACCAGGCACAACGGCGCACCGACCGGCGGCATTCCCGGTCGCCGTCCGGCCAGGTCGGCCCGGTCAGTCGCCGGCGGCCTCCGGCTCCGGTTCGGTGTCGGAGCGGATGTCGATGCGCCAGCCGGTGAGCCGGGCGGCGAGCCGGGCGTTCTGCCCCTCCTTGCCGATGGCCAACGACAGCTGGTAGTCCGGCACTGTCACCCGGGCGGAGCGGGCGGCGGCGTCGACGACCTCCACCTTGTTGACGCGGGCCGGCGAGAGCGCGTTGCCGACGAGCTCGGCGGGGTCGTCCGACCAGTCCACGATGTCGATCTTCTCGCCGTGCAGCTCCGCCATGACGCTGCGCACCCGGCCGCCCATCGGACCGATGCAGGCGCCCTTCGCGTTCAGCCCGGGGCGCAGCGAGCGCACCGCGATCTTGGTGCGGTGCCCGGCCTCGCGGGCGATGGCCGCGATCTCCACGGAACCGTCCGCGATCTCCGGGACCTCCAGCTCGAAGAGCTTCCTGACCAGGTTCGGGTGCGTGCGGGAGAGGGTCACCGAGGGCCCGCGGGCCCCCTTCACCACCCGGACCACGTAGGACCGCAGCCGGGCGCCGTGGGTGTACTCCTCGCCGGGCACCTGCTCCTGCGGCGGCAGGATGGCCTCCAGGCGGCCGATGTCCACCAGCACGCTGCGCGGGTCGCGGCCCTGCTGCACCACGCCGGTGACCACGTCGCCCTCGCGTCCCGCGTACTCGCCGAAGGTGATGTCCTCCTCGGCGTCCCGCAGCCGCTGGAGAATGACCTGCTTGGCCGTGGTGGCGGCGATCCGGCCGAAGCCGTCGGGGGTGTCGTCGAACTCCCGGGGCTCAGCGGGCTCGGCGGGCTCCGTGTCGTCGGTGGGCTCGGCGTCCTCGGCCAGGTCGGCCAGGTCCTCGGGATCCTCCTTGGCCCATACCGTCACGTGGCCGGTCTGCCGGTCCAGCACCACCCGGGCGCTGCGGCGGCTGCCCTCGGTGCGGTGGTACGCGATCAGGAGGGCCGCCTCGATCGCCTCGACCAGCAGGTCGAAGGAGATCTCCTTCTCCCTGACGAGTCCGCGCAGGGCACTCATGTCGATGTCCACGGCTACGCCTCCTCCTGGCTGCGGTGGGTCGCGTCCCGGTCGTCGCCGCCGGTCATCGGGGACTTGCGGTTGAACTCGACCTCGACCCGCGCCCGAGCGATCTCGTCGTACGCGAGGCGACGAGCCGTGGGCTTGCGTCCCTTCTCCCCCGGCACCTCGAGATCGACACCCGCGTCGTCGGCGGCGACGATCCTGGCGGTCAGCTCACCGCCCTGATGCAGCAAGGCCCTGACGAGGCGGCCGACCGCCCGGCGGTAGTGCCGCGGCTGGTTGAGTGGGCGTTCGGCGCCGGGTGAGGAGACCTCGAGCACGTAGGGCGGGCCGCTCATCAGGTCCGTCTCGTCCAGCGCCTCGGAGATCGCCCTGCTCAGCTCGGCACAGGCGTCCAAGCCCACACCCTGGTCGGCGTCGACCACCACGCGCAGCACGCGCCGGCGGCCGGCGGGGGTGATGACGATCTCCTCGAGATCCAGCCCGCGCTTCCCGGCCAGTGGCTCCAGCAACTCCCGCAGCCTGTCGATCTGGGTGGTGCTCATCCGGGTGACTCCTCGGCCGCATGTGCTGTTGTCAGATCATCGCGGGATGGTGGTCGGGGGCGGGCTCGCGCGGTGATGATCTCCTGGGGTCTTCGTTCGACACCCTATCGCCTACGGCGACGTACGCCGACCGGGGCGAGCGAGCGCCCCTAGTACGCCGTGCGTGCGCCCTGGGCGCGCCGGTGGGTGGGGTGGCGCGAGGATGCGCGCTGCGCGCGGGTACGCTCACGATGCGGTGATCTCATCGGGACGGCCAACGACCCGACAAGTGGTCACCGCCTGCCCAAACGGTCCATCTGCGACGGGAAGTGCGGGAAAGCGATGCCCCCTGGCGTCTCCTGCGACGCGTCCACCGCGCCTGGCCCTCTACCCCGGCGCGTCCTGCTGATCGGCGGTACCGCGGCCGGCCTGACCGGCGTGCTGACCGCCTGCTCGGGTGGCGGTGACTCCGCGGCCGAGCAACGGGCGGCGGCCGAGGCTGAAGCCGCGGCCGACGGCCTGCGCCGCCGGACGGCCAGGGACGGTTCCGAACTCCTGGCCCGCTACGACGCCACCGCCCGGGCGCACCCGGCCCTGGGCGCGCCGCTGGCGCCGTTCCGCGATGTGGTCGTCGCCCACCAGGCGGCGCTCGGCGAGCGGGTGCCGGACGGGAAGCCGGGGTCCGCCGGCGCCGCGCCCGAGGTGCCCGCAGAGCCGGCGGAGGCGGTCACGGCGCTGATCCAGGCCGAGCGGCGCACCGCCGAGCGGCGGCACGAGGCGCTGGCCGGCGCGACGCCCGAGCTGGCCCGGCTGCTGGCCTCGCTGGCCGCCGCCGGCTCGGTTCAGGCGTACCTGCTGAGCGAGGTGTCCGAATGAGCCCCACGGAGGCCACTCAGGCCGCGCTGGCCGCCGAGCACGCGGCGGTCTACGGCTACGGCGTGGTCGGCGGCCTGGTCGACGAGGAACGCGTGGGCGAGGCCAGCGAGGCGCACGCCGCGCACCGGTCCCGGCGCGACGCCCTGGAACGCGCGCTCCGCCGGCTCGGCGCGGTCCCGGTGGCCGCGGCGGCCGCGTACGAGCTGCCCTTCCCCGTCACCGACGGCTCCGCGGCGCGGCGGCTGGCCGCCCGCCTGGAGTCGCGGCTGGCCGGTGCCTACGCCGACCTGGTGGCGGCCACCGCGGGCGAGGAGCGACGCTCGGCCGCCTCCGCGCTGCGCGAGGCCGCGGTGCGGGCGGCGCGCTGGGGCGGCGACGGCGTGCCGTTCCCCGGCCTCCCTGAGTACGCGGATTCGGGCGGGGACCGGTGAGCAGCGTGTCGACGCCGCGGATGGCGCCCCCGCAGCGGCTGGTCAGCGCGCAGGCGGCCGACGCCGGCGACTGGCTGGCCGCGCTGCCGGGGCTGGTCGACGAGATGACGCGGCGCTGGGCGCTGACCCCCGAACGGGTCGTCGAACCCGGCGGCCGGACCAGCATGACCGTGCTCGTGCGGACGGCGGACGGGGAACCGGCCGCGCTGAAGCTGTGCGCGCCGGTGCCGGACGCGGAGGCCACGCTGGAGGACGCGGCGCTGCGGCGCTGGAACGGATCGGGCGCGGTGCGGTCGCTGCGCTGCGCGCCCGACGCCGGGGCGCTGCTGCTGGAACGGCTGCACGGCCGGACGTCGCTGCGCTCGCTGCCCGAGGCCAAGGCGTTCCTGGAGTCGCTGGAGGCGGTGCGCCGGCTGTGGGTGGACCCCGGGCCCGGACATCCGTTCCCCTCGGTAGCGGAGCGGACCGCCGGGCAGGCGGCGCTGCTGCGCTCGGCCGGCCCGGCGGAGGCGGCGCCGCTGGTCGAGGCGGCGCTGGCGGCCCGGGAGTCCCTGCTGGCGGACGGGCCGGCCAACGAGGCGGCTGGCGGGGCGGCTGGCGACGGCGCGGCCGACCCGGAACGGCTGCTGCTGCACGGCGACTTCCGACAGGGCGCGGTGCTGGCCGCCGACCTGGGGCGGGCGCCGTGGCTGGCGGTGGGCCCGGAGCCGGTGGTGGGCGAGCGCGCCTACGACCTGGCCAGACTGGTCCGCGACCGGCTGCACGATCTGGTGGCATCGCCGGGTGCGGCGGCGGTGACCCGGCGGCGGGTGACGCGGCTGGCCGACGCGGTGGAGGTGGACCAGGACCGGCTCCGCGGCTGGACGCTGTTCCGCGCGGTGGCCTCCGGGGTGCGCGCGGTGGCCGCGGGCCGCCGCGCGGAGGCCGAACCGCTGCTGGAGTTCGCCACCTGGCTCTGACCCCGCGCCGGCCCCGGGCCCTGAACCAGCCCCGGGCCCCGAACTAGCGGCGGAGCGGAAGCGGGGCGCCCATCACGGCGTAGGGGCACGGCGCGGACGGGAAGAGCACGCGGCGGGCCAGATCGCGGTAGCCCAGCTTGCGGTAGAGCGCGCGGGCCCGGCTCTCGGTGTCGATGGCGGACAGTATCGACCGCGGCTCGGCGACCGAGTCGGTGAGCCTGGTGATCAGCCGGCGGCCTATGCCGTGCCCCTGGTAGGCGGGCAGCACATGCAGTTCGGTGATCGTGAAGGAGTCGTCGAGCCAGGCGTCGTTGCCGGCGCGTCGCAGGTACGGCTCGACCACCGAGGACCACCACTGCACGCGGTCGTTCGGCATGCCGTAGACGAAGCCGACGAGCCGTCCCGTACTGCTGGTGGCGCCGAGGGCGCGGGCGCCGGGGTTGGCGAGGTGGCGCAGCACGATATGACGGCGCACGCCGACCTCCTCCTGGCTCAGGCCGAAGGCCTGCGCCTGGACGGCCAGCGCCTCGTCCACCCAGGCGGCCAGATCGAGCGGTCCGATGGCGACGTCCTGGGCGCCCGGGGCGGCCCCCCCGGCAGAAGGTGTCATGTGCGGGAGGCTAACGCGCCTGGCCGGGGAAGTCGCGTCGAGGCCGGCTCAGGCGACCCACTCGCCCGCCGGGGGCACGCCGGGCGCCGCCCCGCGCGCACGGCCCGCGGGGCGTTCAGAACAGCACGCTCATCAGGGTGCCGACCTCGGCGAAGCCCAGGCGACGGTAGACGGCCAGCGCGGGCGCGTTGAAGTCGTTCACGTAGAGGCTGACCACCGGGGCGCCGTCGGGGCCGAGCGCGTGCCGCAGCACGGTGGCCAGACCCGCGGTGGCCAGGCCCTGTCCGCGCCGGTCGGGGGCCGTCCAGACGCCCTGCAGCTGGCAGGTGTGCGGGGTGACCGCGCCGATCTCGGCCTTGAAGACGATCCGGCCGCCCTCCACCCGGGCGAAACAGCGGCCGTTGCCGACGGTTTCGGCGACCCGCGCCTGGTAGATCAGGCCGCCGTCCTCGGCGTCCAGCGGGGAGAAGCCGACCTCCTCGTGGAACATCGCCACCGCGGCCGGCAGCACCAGGTCCATCTCGTCCTTGCGCATCGGCCGCACCAGGGGGTCGGGGATGACGTCGGCCGGGACCGTGTCCGTGACCATCAACGGCTGCCGGGCGCGCAGCTCGCGCGGCGGGCCCCAGTGCGGCTCCAGATGCGACCACAGCGCCGCCGCCTGGTCGGCCGGGCCGACCAGCGACGAGCAGCGGCGCTCCTCGCGCAGCGCGCGCCGGGCGAAGGCGCGCAGGGCGGCGGGGCCGGCGCGGACCGGCACCAGATTGGACCCGGAGTAGCACAGCGAGGCCAGCCGCCCGCCCCGGAACCAGCCCCACATCTCGCCGCCCAGCTGCGGCGTCTCCAGGCCGGAGTCGAGCACCCGGGCGGTGACGAACGCGTTGGCCAGCGGGTCCTGGTCCAGCACGGACAGCGCGTCGTGGAGTTCGGCCGGGGTGAGCACCCGGAAGGTGGGCGTGGTCAGCACGGGGACGGGCCTTGGTGGGTGCCTTCGGGACGGGACGGGAGGTGAGCGGGGTGCGCGGGCGCGGCGGTGCGGTGCCCGCACTGTACCCCGGGGGCCCGCCGGCCGGGGGGATCCCGACCGGCTGCGCCGGCTCCGCCGGCGACGCGCTCCGCAGTCAGCCGGAGACGGAGACCTCGGGGGTGCCTGAGGCGGCGCCGTCCTGCTCCATCTGCTCGGCGAGCCGCATCGCCTCCTCGATCAGCGTCTCCACGATCTTCGACTCGGGCACGGTCTTGATGACCTCGCCCTTGACGAAGATCTGCCCCTTGCCGTTGCCCGAGGCGACGCCGAGGTCGGCCTCCCTGGCCTCGCCCGGTCCGTTGACCACACAGCCCATGACGGCCACCCGGAGCGGCACCTCCATGCCGGTCAGCCCCGCGGTGACCTCCTCGGCGAGCGTGTAGACGTCCACCTGGGCGCGGCCGCAGGACGGGCAGGAGACGATCTCCAGGGAGCGCTCGCGCAGGCCGAGCGACTCCAGGATCTGGATGCCGACCTTGATCTCCTCCACCGGCGGGGCGGACAGCGAGACCCGGATGGTGTCGCCGATGCCCTCGCTGAGCAGCGCGCCGAAGGCGACGGCGGACTTGATGGTGCCCTGGAAGGCGGGGCCGGCCTCGGTGACCCCGAGGTGCAGCGGGTAGTCACAGCGCTCGGCGAGCTGCCGGTAGGCATTGACCATGACCACCGGGTCGTTGTGCTTGACGGAGATCTTGATGTCGCGGAAGTCATGCTCCTCGAACAGCGAGCACTCCCACAGTGCGGACTCCACCAGCGCCTCGGGGGTGGCCTTGCCGTACTTGGCGAGCAGCCGCTGGTCCAGGGAGCCGGCGTTGACCCCGATGCGGATGGGCACCCGGGCGGCCGAGGCGGCCTTGGCGATCTCCCTGACCTTGTCGTCGAACTGCTTGATGTTGCCCGGGTTCACCCGGACCGCGGCGCAGCCGGCGTCGATGGCCGCGAAGACGTAACGCGGCTGGAAGTGGATGTCGGCGATCACCGGGATCTGCGACTTGCGGGCGATCACGGCGAGCGCGTCGGCGTCGTCCTGGGTGGGGCAGGCCACCCGAACGATCTGGCAGCCGGACGCGGTCAGCTCCGCGATCTGCTGCAGCGTGGCGCCGATGTCGCTGGTGCGGGTCGTCGTCATGGACTGCACAGAGACCGGCGCGTCGCCGCCCACGGCGACGGATCCAACCTGGATCTGCCGGCTCACCCGGCGTTCGGCCAGCTTGATCGGTACGGAGGGCATTCCCAGCGAGATGGCGGTCATGGATGCGTGCAACCCCAGGGTGCGGATGTGGTCCGGGCCGTCGGTGCGACGGGCTCCTCGCGGTCGAGCCTACGGCACCGGGAGGTCGCCCGACCCGCCCGGGCGGGGTGGCGCGGCCGCCCGCCCCGCACCCCCGCCCGGGCGGGTCCTAGCGGCCACTATCCGGTCAGCGACACCGGGTTGACGATGTCGGCGGCCAGCACCAGCAGCGTGAAACAGACGAAGACGGCGGCGACCACGTAGGCCACCGGCATCAACTTGGCCACGTCGAACGGCCCGGGGTCGGGACGCCTGAGCACCTTGGCGATGTTGCGGCGCAGCGACTCCCAGATCGCGCCGGCCATATGGCCGCCGTCGAGCGGGAGCAGCGGCAGCATGTTGAACAGGAAGAGCGACAGGTTGAAGCCCGCGACCAGGAACAGCGCGGTCGCGATCTGCTGGCTGGCCGGGATGTCGAGGGTGAAGATCTCGCCGCCGACCCGGGCGGCCCCGACGACGCCCATCGGGGAGTCCGGTTCGCGCTCGCCGTTGCCCGTCGCCGCGTTCCACAGGCCGGGGATCTCGGACGGGATGTCGATCAGCGCCTGGACGCCGTCGGCCATGATGCCGCCCATCCGCTCCAGGGACTGGCCGAAGTCCTGCTGCACGACTCCGCTGGCCGGCGAGAAGCCCAGGAAGCCGGCGGTGACGTACTCGCCCTCCACGTAGCCGCCGTCGCCGTCGGTCTTGGCGACCTGGTTCTCGATGAGGTCGGCATGCAGGTCCAGCGTCCGCCCGTCGCGTTCGACGGTGATCGTCGCCTCGCCTGTGGTCTCCCTGATGCGGTCCTGGAGGGTGCTCCACTCGTCGATGGGCTGGCCGTCGAAGGCCACGATGGTGTCGCCGGCCCGCAGCCCGGCCGCGTTGGCGGGGGCGGGCTCGTCGCTCGTCCGGCAGTCCCTGGCGCCCTCGCTCTGCGGGATCACGCATTCGGAGACCGAGGCGACGGTGGTGGTCTGGGTGTTGATGCCGAAGCCCATCAGCACGCCGAGGAAGATGCCCACGGCGAGAATCAGGTTCATCCCCGGGCCGGCGAACATGACGATGAACCGCTTCCACGGCTTGCGGGTGTAGAACAGCCGCTTCTCGTCGCCGGGCTTGAGCTCCTCGAAGGCGGCGGCCCGCGCGTCCTCGATCATGCCGCGGAACGGCGAGGTGGACCGCTTGCGGACGGCGCCGTCGTCGCCGGGCGGGAACATGCCGATCATCCGGATGTACCCACCGAACGGCACGGCCTTGATCCCGACCTCGGTCTCCTTGCCGTGCCGCGACCAGATCGTCGGCCCGAAGCCGACCATGAACTGCGGCACCCGGACGCCGAACATCCGGGCCGTGGAGTAGTGGCCGAGCTCGTGCCAGGCGATGGAGAACAGCAACCCGACAACGAACACGAGTATGCCGATGAGGAACATCAGGCCGGTCATGCGGTGTGGGCCTCCGTCGTGATCCGACCGGCGGTCCCGGCCAGCTGACGGGCGCGTGCCCGCGCCCGGGTCTCCGCTTCGAGGACGTCCGGGAGGGTCAGAGAGGTTCCGGAACCGGCGATGCTCTGTTCCTCGACGACCCTCGCGACGGTGTCCACGATCCCGGTGAACGGCAGCAGTCCGGCGAGGAAGGCGTGGACGCACTCCTCGTTGGCCGCGTTGAACACCGCGGGCGCGGTACCGCCGAGGCTACCCACCCGGCGGGCGAGCGGCACCGAGGGGAAGGCATCCGTGTCCAGCGGCAGGAACTCCCAGGTGTGCGCCCGGGTCCAGTCGCACGCCGGGGCGGCGCCTGGCACCCGGTCCGGCCAGCCGATGCCGAGCGCGATCGGCATCCGCATGTCCGGCGGGCTGGCCTGGGCGATCGTCGAACCGTCGGCGAACTGGACCATGGAGTGCACGTAGGACTGCGGGTGCACGACGACCTCGATGCGGTCGAACGGTATGCCGAAGAGCAGATGCGCCTCGATGACCTCCAGGCCCTTGTTGACCAGGGTCGCGGAGTTGATCGTCACCATCGGGCCCATGTCCCAGGTGGGGTGGGCGAGCGCCTCGGCGGGCGTGACGTCCACCAGCGCGGGACGGCTCCGGCCGCGGAACGGGCCGCCGCTCGCGGTCACCACCAGCTTCTCGACCTCGCCGTGGTCGCCGCCGAGCAGCGCCTGGAAGAGCGCGGAGTGCTCCGAGTCCACCGGCACGATCTGGCCCGGCCGCGCCAGCTCGGTGACCAGCGGTCCGCCGACGATCAGCGACTCCTTGTTGGCCAGCGCCAGCACCCGGCCGGCCCGCAGGGCGGAGAGGGTGGGCGCCAGGCCGATGGAGCCGGTGATGCCGTTGAGCACCGTGTGGCACGGGCTGGTGGCGAGGTGCGCGGCGGCGTCGGGGCCGGCCAGGATCTCCGGTATCGGCTCGCGCACGCCGTACTGGGCGCGCAGCGCCTCGCGCAGCTCGGTGGCCTTGTCCTCCCGGGCGATCGCCACCGCCCGCACCTGGAGTCGGTGTGCCTGCCCGGCCAACAGCGCCAGCCGCCCGCCCCCGGCGGACAGCCCGGTGACGCGGAACCGGCCGGGATTGCGGAGCACGACGTCGACGGCCTGGGTGCCGATCGAGCCGGTCGAGCCGAGGATGACCACCTCCCGGGGCCCGGCCGGGGGCGGTGTCCCCGCCTCGGGAGGACGCAGATGCGGATCGGCAAGCAGGGTGGGGCGCTCCGTCATCCCCCCATTCTCCCCCCTCCGCCGACGGCGGGTACCGCGGCCTCGTCCCTCACAGGAGTGGCGCTGCCACGGCGTCGGGGCCGCCGTCCTAGGGGATCGGGCGGTGGAGGTTGGGGTGCTCGGAGGGGCCGGCCGGGGTTTCGGCGATCCAGGGGCCGGGGGTGGAGGGGTCGAGGATGCCGGACTCCAGCCAGCTGTACTTGCCGGCCAGCACCTGGCGCACCACGGCCCGGTCGGTGTCGTCGGTGTTGTGCCACAGATGGTGGAAGAGGTCGGTGACGCGGATCCTGGCCTGCTGGCAGAACGCGTCCGCCAACTCGTACGCCTCGCGCCCCGACTCGCCGGCGCGGCGCCGGCGTTCCGCCTCGACGCACGCCGCGGTCATGGCGAACAGCTCGGCGCCGATGTCCACGATGCGGCCGAGGAAGCCCTGTTTGGTCTCCAGGCGCCCCTGCCAGCGGGTCATGGCGTAGAACGTGGAGCGCGCCAGCTTGCGGGCGGTGCGCTCGACGAAGCGCAGATGGTGCGCCAGGTCTGGATGCGGTCCTGGCACGTGGAAATCGCCGTAGGCCAGGGGAAGGTGACCGCGTCCGGTGGTGAGGCGGGGCAGCCAACGGGCGTAGAAGGCGGTGGCGGCGAGGGCCGCCCGGCGCTTGTCGGAGAGGGTGGCATCGCGGGCGATGAGGTCGCCGGCGACCTTCAGGTGGGCGTCGACCGCCTCCCGGGCGATGAGCAGCCGCATGATCTCGGAGGACCCCTCGAAGATCCGGTTGATCCGCAGGTCGCGGAGCACCTGTTCGGCGGGCACCCCGCGTTCGCCGCGGGCGGCGAGCGACTCGGCGGTCTCATAACCGCGGCCGCCGCGGATCTGCACCAGCTCGTCGGCCATCCGGCAGGCCATCTCGCTGCCGTACAGCTTGGCGAGCGCGGCCTCGATCCGGATGTCGTGCCGGTCGGCGTCGGCCAGTTCGCCGGAGAGCTCCAGCACCGCCTCCAGGGCGAAGGTGGTGGCGGCGATGAACGAGATCTTGGCGCCGACCGCCTCGTGCTTCGCGATCGGGCGGCCCCACTGGACGCGGGCCTCGCTCCACTCCCTGGCGATCTTCAGGCACCATTTGCCGGCACCGACGCAGAGCGCGGGCAGCGACAGCCGGCCGGTGTTGAGGGTGGTCAGCGCGATCTTCAGGCCCGCTCCCTCCGCCCCGATGCGGTGGGCGGCCGGCACCCGGACGCCATGGAAGCGGGTGACGCCGTTCTCGATGCCGCGCAGGCCCATGAAGCCGTTGCGGTGCTCCACGGTGATACCGGGTGAGTCCGCCTCGACGACGAACGCGGTGATGCCGCGCCGCGGCACCTGGGCCATGACGACGAGCAGTTCGGCGACGACGCCGTTGGTGGTCCACAGCTTGACGCCGTCCAGCACGTAGTGGTCGTCGCCGTCCGGGACCGCGGTGGCGGCCAGCCGCGCCGGATCGGAGCCGACGTCGGGCTCGGTCAGCAGGAAGGCGGAGATCGCGCCGCGGGCGCAGCGCGGCAGGAACTCCCGTTTCTGCTCCTCGGTGCCGAAGAGCTTCAACGGCTGGGGCACGCCGATCGACTGATGGGCCGACAGCAGCGCGCCCAGCGCCGGGCTGGCGGAGCCGACCAGGGCGAGCGCCCGGTTGTAGTGGACGTGGCTCAGGCCGAGGCCGCCGTAGGCCGAATCGATCTTCATGCCGAACGCGCCGAGCGCGCGCAGCCCGGCCACGGTCTCGTCGGGGATCCGGGCCTCGCGTTCGATGCGCGCGCCGTCGACGCTGCTGGCGCAGAACTCCCGGAGCCGGACGAGGAACTCCTCGCCCGCCCGGGCGCGCGCCTCGTCGGGCTCGGGGCGCGGGTGGATCAGGTTGAGGCGCAGCCGCCCGAGGAAGAGCTCCTTGGCGAAGCTGGGTTTGGACCAGCGCTGATCTCGGGCCGCCTCGGCGACGCGACGGGCCTCCTCCTCGGAGGCGTGCCCGCCCGCGGCTCCCCGGGTGGCGGATTCGGCGGACTCGGTGGTCATCGACGCTCACCTCGCCTACTCGTGGGTTCTACTGATGCGTATACCCGTTGAGGAGCGACACGTACCGGTTCGGGCGCGCCGAACGCCGCGTTGTTGAAGCGCTTCGACATATCTCTGGACACCGGGGAGAGTGCGGTCTAAGGTCATCCCGGTTACCTCAACGGTACTTTGCCACCACCATGCGAGAGTGGCATCGAAGCGCTTCACCCCCACCGTTCACGGCCCCTGGGAGAGCACATGGTCACCCTCGCCGAGGTCGCCCGGCACGCCGGCGTCTCAGCCAGCACGGTGAGTTACGTGCTGAGCGGCAAGCGGACCATCTCCAGCCAGACCAGGGAGCGCGTCGAGCGCAGCATCAGGGAGCTCGGCTACCACCCCAACGCCGGCGCCCGTGCCCTGGCCAGCAGCAGGTCCAACATCATCGCCCTGATGATGCCGCTGCGCACCGACATGTACGTCCCGGTGATGATGGAGATCGCCATCGCCGTGGCCACCACCGCCCGCGAGCGCCACCACGACGTGCTGCTGCTCACCGGCCAGGAGGGCCCCGAGGCGGTGCGCCGAGTGGTCGGCAGCGGGCTGGCTGACGCGATGATCCTGATGGACGTCGAACTGCAGGACGAGCGGCTCCCCCTGGTGCGCGAGTCTCCCCGGCCCGCCGTGCTGATCGGGCTGCCGGCCGACGCCACCGCGTTGACCTGCGTGGACCTGGACTTCGCCGCCACCGGGCGGCTGTGCGTGGAGCACCTCGCCGAGCTCGGCCACCGGGACGTGGCCGTGATCGGCGAGGCCGCCGCCGTGTACGAGCGGCACACCGGCTTCGCCGAGCGGACCCTGGACGGCGTGCGGGAGCACGCCGGCGAGTTCGGCGTGCGGCTGCTGCACCGGCCCTGTGAGGGCTCCTACGAGTCGGTGGCCGGCACGCTGGCCCGGATCGTCGACGAGCGCCCCGACACCACCGGACTCATCGTGCAGAACGAGGCCGCGATCGGCCCGCTGCTCGGCCTGCTGCGCCAGCAGGGCCGGGCGGTGCCCGAGGACATGTCGGTGGTCGCGATCTGCCCGGAGCAGGTCGCCACCCAGCAGTCGGTGGCGGTCACCTCCGTCGCCATCCCCGCCCAGGAGATGGGCCGGCGCGCGGTCGAAATGGTGATGGCCAAGGTCGAGCGGGGCGGCCCGGCCGCGGGTGCCGCGCTGGCCAGGGTCGCCCGCACCGCCGCCGAGACCCGGGTGGAGCTGCTCCCGCCCCGCCTCACCATCCGGGCCAGCAGCGGCCCGGCCCCCTCCCGCTCGCCCGCCCCCGCGTACTGATGGGACCGACGTGACCGAATCCGTATCACTCGCCCAGTCCTCCCCCACCCTGGGCACCTTCTCCGAGCACGCCGGCGGGCTGGAGTGGCGCGGCAGGCAGGAGACGCTGCGCCTGGAGCCGTGGGGCCCGGACGCCATCCGGGTGCGGGCGCGGCTGGGTGGGCCGCTGCTGCCCGGACTGCCCGGCGCGCTGCTGGACGACGCGCCGCCCACCGGTCCGGTGGCCGTCAAGGTCAAGGACGGCACGGCCACGCTGACCTGCGGCGCGATCACGGCCGAGGTGAGCGGCGAGGGCATGATCCGCTTCCTGCGCACCGACAGCGGCGACGAACTGCTGGCCGAGGAGCGCGCGCACTTCTGGTGGCCGGGACCGCGGCTGTACACCGCCACCGGCAACGGCTACCACCGGCTGGAGCAGCGGTTCGCCGCCTACGCCGGCGAGCGGCTCTACGGCCTCGGCCAGCACCAGCACGGCCTGTTCGACCAGAAGGGCGCGGTCGTCGACCTGGTGCAGCGCAACGCGGAGGTGAGCATTCCGGTGCTGACCTCCAGCCGGGGCTACACCCTGCTGTGGAACAACCCGGCGGTCGGGCGCGTCGAGCTGGCCGAGAACGGCACCCGCTGGGTGGCCGACAGCGCCCGGCAGATCGACTACTGGATCAGTGCGGGCACCCCCGCCCAGACACAGCGCCGGTACACGGCGGCGACCGGTCGCACGCCGATGCTGCCCGAATGGGCGTCCGGCTTCTGGCAGTGCAAGCTGCGGTACCGCACCCAGGACGAACTGCTGTCGGTAGCGCGCGAGTACAAGCGGCGCGGCCTGCCGATCTCGGTCATCGTCTGCGATTTCTTCCACTGGACGCATCTCGGAGAATGGCGGTTCGACCCGGCGGAGTGGCCCGACCCGGCGGCGATGGTGCGGGAGCTCGACGAGCTCGGCATCCGGCTGATGGTCTCGGTGTGGCCCTCGGTCTCGCCGCTCAGCGAGAACCACCCGGTGATGGACCAGCGCGGCTACTTCATCGGCACCGAGTACGGCCCGATGGCGCACGCCGACTGGCCGGACAAGGAGGTCGCCGAGACGGTGCAGGTGGCGTTCTACGACGCCACCAACCCCGACGCACGAGACTTCGTGTGGTCCCGGATCCAGGAGAACTACCTGGCCCCGTACGGCATCTCGGCGTACTGGCTGGACGCCTGCGAACCGGAGCTCAAGCCCGGCTTCCAGGCGAACCTGCGCTACCACGCCGGTCCGGGTCTGGAGGTGGGCAACCTCTACCCGCGGGAGAACGCGCGGACGTTCTACGACGGGCTGCGGGCCGCGGGCCTCGGCGAGGACGAGGTGATCAGCCTCAACCGCTCGGCGTGGGCCGGCAGCCAGCGCTACGGCGCCGCGGTGTGGTCGGGCGACATCGGCACCGACTTCGCGACGCTGCGCCGGCAGATCGCGGCTGGTCTGAACGTCGCGCTGTCCGGCATCCCGTGGTGGCACACGGACATCGGCGGCTTCCACGGCGGCGATCCGGACGACCCGGCGTACCGCGAGGTGCTGGTGCGGTGGTTCCAGTTCGGCGCGCTGTCGCCGCTGATGCGGCTGCACGGCTTCCGCGACCCGGGCATGCCGCTGGGTCCGGCGATGACCGGCGGGCCCAACGAGGTGTGGTCCTACGGCCCGGAGGCGGAGCCGATCCTCGCGGACTACCTGCGGCTGCGGGAGCGGCTGCGACCCTATCTGCTGGCGCAGATGCGGGCGGCGGCGGACGACGGGCTGCCGCCGATGCGGCCGCTTTTCCTGGAGTTCCCGCAGGACGCGCGGGCCTGGGAGGTCGCGGACGCGTACCTGCTGGGGCCCGACCTGCTGGTGGCGCCCGTGCTGGAGGCGGGGGCGCGACAGCGTGAGGTCTATCTGCCGGCGGGTGCGCGGTGGGCTGACGCCTGGACGGGTGCGTCGTACGAGGGTGGCAGCGTGGTGACCGTGGACGCGCCGCTGGAGCGGATTCCGCTGTTCCTGCGCGACGGTGCGCTGCTGCCGATCGCGGCGGGCTGAGGCCCGGGGTTTCTTCCCCCACCCCGCCCCTTCCCGAACCAGGGGGCTCCGCCCCCTGGACCCCCAACCGGGGCCGGGCTGCGCCGGCGGGGTGGGACGGATCCTGATGAGGCATCCCACAGGCCCGATCCCGCGCACGCCCCGAGCAGGGGTTCGCCGGCAGGGGCGGGGGTCTCCGGGCCACGGCAGGCCGACCGGCCCCGGCCCCGGCCCAGGAAACGTCGCCCGGGCCACCGCGCGTCGCCGGGCTGCGCCGGCGGGGGGACGCATCCGGCTCAGGGCACGCACCGCCCGGTGCAGGGACCACTGCGATCCGCGCCTGCCACGGGCTGGTCACGCGGGGTTCTGTTTTTCGGATGTGCCCCGGTGCTGCGGGGCGCGTGGCGCCCGATGATGAGCATTCACAGCCGGCCAACGGCAGCCCGCCAGGGCATCCTGCGGGGCCGACAAAAGCCGCGTCCGGCGGTGGACGGCCCTGGCGGGCTCCGTGAAGCATCCGGCAAGGATGAGTGTGGCTCCGGCGCTCGCCTTCGCCGGAGCCACACGTCTAGGGGTCGCCACCCGGTGGCGGGAGGTTGCCGCCGCGGGGCGGATTACTCATCTCAGTTGGCGCTCACAGCGTAGTTGTTCACGGCGAAGTCCAGACCGCCCGCCGAGGAGGTGATCTCGAAGCCGAGCTGGGAGTCACCGATGACGGTGGACTCACTCATCCACCCCTGATCGACGATGTAGTCGAGGACCGGCACCACGTCGATCTCACCTGCCGAGGAGTTGCCCTGGCGGAGGAAGGAGTAGACGTTGTTGGCGCCGTTGCTGCCGTTGTAGATGTCCCAGGTGTGGCCGCCGAGTTCCGCTGTGCCCACCTGCGAACCGATCGGGCCGACCGGGCCGTACCAGTTCAGCCAGAGCATGATCTCGTGGTCGTAGTTCACGTCCCAGATGTCGTACGCGGTGTTGTACGCGCCCGCCTGGGGAACCGTCACGTCGTAGCTCGTGGTGAACGAGTTGATGTCGCCGATGGCCTCGCCGACGACGTACTTGGAGTTCGGATAGGACTTGATGCCGCCGGTGTTCGGGTGGTCGGCGTTGACGGTGAACTCCTGGCCGGACTCGGCGGAGATGCACTGGGAGCCCGCCCCTGAGCCCCAGATGTTGTTGTAGACGATGTAGCCCTCCGGCGACGTCCAGTTGCCCCACTGATCGCAGGACTCCCAGACCGCGGCCTGCGCGGTGCTCGCCGTGTAGCCGACGGCCGTCAGCAGGGCGATCACCGGAGCGAGGATCAGGGTGATGGTGCGCCTTCGACGTTGCATGTGCGGCTGCCTTTCGGTGTGGGGGTGAGGACGGCCACGCCGTGGCGGCCGAGCGTGACCTCGGTCGCGTGGGCCTGGCCGGAGAGCAGATCGGTGTGGGGGTCTTGCAGGGGGACGGTGATCTGCTCCGTGCGGTGATTGAGGAGGAACAGCAACTCGCCGCGGCGCACCGCCTCGCAGCCGGCGGGCGCGCCGGGCAGCACGGGGGTGGCGCCGGCGGCGCGGGCGGCCTCGGCGAGCAGCGCGCGCAGCGCCGGGCGTTCCGGAAGCGTGGAGACGTACCAGGCGGCGCCGGCGCCCGCGGCAGCGCGGGTGACGGCGGGGCGGCCGGCCAGCGGCCCGGTGGCGTAGGAGGCGACGACCTCGGCGCCGCCCTCCGCCGGGTCGTCCTCGAGTTCGAGGTCCTCGCTCCACACGGTGCCGCCGGAGCCGTCGGACAGGCCGACCCGCTCGCCCTCGGCCAGCGGCCACCATTCGTGCACCCGGGTGATGCCCAGCAGCCGCCGCAGCCGCGCGTCGACGCCGCCCTCGCGCACCCGGTCGTCCACGTCGGCGACGCCGGTGAAGAAGCCACAGACGAGCGTGCCGCCGTTGCGCACGTAGCCGGTGAGGTTGTCCAGCGCGGCGTCGGTCAGCAGGTACAGCTGGGGGATGACGACGAGCCGGTAGCCGGACAGGTCCGCCTCGGGGTGGGCGAAGTCCGTGGTGAGGTTCTGCTCCCACAGCGCCTGGTGCCAGGTGGCGAGGACCGCGGGGTAGTCCAGCGCGGCGGACGGGCGGCCCGGCTGGCCGCCGGCCCACCAGGCGTGCCAGTCGTGCAGCACGGCGACGGAGGCGGGCACGGTGGTGCCGGCCACCTCGGCCAGGCCGGCGAGCTCCGCGCCGAGGGCGCGGACCTGGCCGAACGTGCGGGAGTGCTCGCCGGCGTGCGGCAGCATCGCGGAGTGGAACTTCTCGCTGCCCTGCCGGGACGCCCGCCACTGGAAGAAGCAGACGGCATCGGCGCCGCGCGCCACCGCCTGGAGCGACCACTGCCGCATCAGGCCCTCGGGCTTGGGCTGGTTGACCGGGCGCCAGTTCACGGCGGAGCTGGCCTGCTCCATCAGCATCCAGGGGCCGCCGGCCTGCGAGCGGGTGAGGTCCTGCACCAGCGCGCCGTGGGCGGGGCCCGCGAGGTCGTCGAACGCGGCGGCCGGGTCGGGATAGATGTCGACGGAGACGACGTCCTCCTCGGCGGCCCAGCTCCAGCCGTCCTGGCCGGCGAAGAGCGGCATGAAGTTGGTGGTCACCGGCACGTCGGGGCTGTGCGCGGCGACGATGTCGCGTTCGGCGACGAAGCATTCGAGCAGCGCGTCGCTGGTGAAGCGGCGGAAGTCCAGCGCCTGGGTGGGGTTGATCAGGTACTGGGCCTGGCGGGGCGGGATGATCTCGTCCCAGGAGCCGTAGCGCTGGCTCCAGAACGCCGTCCCCCACGCCTCGTTGAGCGCCGGCAGGGTGCCGTAGCGGTCGCGCAGCCAGGAGCGGAAGTGCCGGGCCGTCTCGTCGCAGTAGCACGCGGTGCCGTACTCGTTGTTGACGTGCCAGAGGCGCAGCGCGGGGTGGTGGCCGTAGCGGCGGGCCAGGTCCTCGGTGATACGGGCGGCGTGCTCCCGGTAGACCGGCGAGGAGGCGCAGAACTGGTTGCGCGAGCCATACCAGACGACCGCCCCGCGCTCGTCGCGCGGCAGGGTCTCGGGGTGGCGGGCGCCGAGCCAGGGCGGCGGCGATGCGGTGGGGGTGGCCAGGCAGACGCCGATACCGCCCTCGTGCAGCCGGTCGAGCACGTCGTCCAGCCACCCGAAGTCCCGCGCACCGGGGCGGGGCTCCAGGGTGGCCCAGGAGAAGACGCCGACGGTGGCCAGGGTGACGCCGGCGTCCCGCATCAGCCGGACGTCCTCCTGCCATACCTCCGGCGGCCACTGCTCGGGGTTGTAGTCGCCGCCGAAGAGCAGCCGTCCGCGGGTCGCGTCGATCAGGCCGGCCATCGGGCTCGTCTCCTCCTCGGTTTCTCAACAACGGTGGGGTCGGGACGGGGTGGGGGGCGGTGGGTCCAGGGAGCGGTTCAGCCTTTGATGGCGCCGATGAGCATGCCCTTCTTGAAGTGGCGTTGGACGAAGGGGGATAGTACGGCGACGGGGAGGAGGGCGAGGATCATGACGGCGGTTTGGACGGAGATGCTGGGGACCTGGCCGCTGGCGATCATCTCGGACATGCCGGTGGGTCGTTCGCGGCGTACGACGATCTGGTAGAGGACGTTCTGCAGTGGCAGTTTGTCCTGTTCCTGGATGTAGATGAAGCCGGCGAACCAGCTGCCCCAGTAGCCGACGGCGTAGAAGAGGGCGATCACGGCGAGGACGGCGCGGGACAGGGGCAGCACGATCTGTAGCAGGATGCGGAACTCGCTGGCGCCGTCGATGCGGGCGCTGTCGATGAGTTCCTGGCCGATGTTCATGAAGAACGCGCGCAGTACGAGGATGTTGAAGACGTTCACGGCCATGGGCAGGATCAGCGCGCCGTAGGTGTTCATCAGGCCCAGTTCCTGGATCAACAGGTAGGTGGGGATGATGCCGGCGCCGCCGAAGAACATCGTGCCCATCATGGTGATGAGGATGGGGCGGTGCCACAGCGAGCCCATGCGGGTCAGGCCGTAGGCGGCGAGGATGGAGATGGCCATGGAGAAGGCGGTGCCGATGGTGGTGATGCCGATGGAGACCCACATGGCGCGGGCTACCTGGCCGCCGTTGAGGAGTTCGCGGTAGGCGTCGAGGGTGATGCCTTCCGGCCACACGACGAGGCCGCCGGTCTTGGCGATGGTCTCGGCGTCGGACAGGCTGGTGATCAGGACGATCCACACCGGGAAGAGGATCGCCGCCAGGGCGATGGACAGGATGACGCCCTTGGCGGTCAGGCCGACGCGGGTGGGTGGTTCCTCCCAGGCGGGGCGGTGTCGTTTTCCCTTCTCGTCGTCGGGGTCGTCGACCAGGACGCTTGTGTCTGCGGTGTTGTCCTTGGTGATGGTGGCGCTCATTGCCTTTTGTACACCCCCTGCTCGCCCATCGCATGGGCGACTCGGTTGGCCGCGATCACCAGCGCGATGCTGAAGACGCCCTTGACGATGCCGATGGCCGCGGCGTAGCTGTAGTCGCCGTTCTCGATGCCCTGGTTCCAGGTGTAGGAGTCGAGGACCTCGGAGGCTCCTGGGCCGACGGCGGTGCGCTGGATGAGGTACTGCTCCATGCCGACGGAGAGGATGTTGCCGACCTGCAGGACCAGCAGCAGGGCGATGACGGGCCGCAGCGCGGGCAGGGTGACGTGCCACATGCGGCGCCAGCGGTGCGCGCCGTCCACGGCGGCGGACTCGTAGAGCTCCTGGTTGACGGTGGACAGGGCGGCGAGGAAGACGATGATGCCCCAGCCGGCGTCCTTCCAGATGACCTGGAAGGTGATGAGCCATTTGAAGAAGCCGGGTTCGGTCATCAGGTCGAAGCCGTCGCCCCAGCCGTTGTCCCGCATGGTCTGGGCGATCAGTCCCGCGCCGCCGAAGATCTGCTGGAAGATCGTGATGACCAGGACCCAGGAGAAGAAGTGCGGCAGGTACAGCACGGCTTGGGACCAGGCGCGCACCTTGCTGTGCAGGAAGCTGTTGATCAGCAGGGCCAGCGCGATGGGGACGGGGAAGAAGAAGATCAGCTGGAGCGAGGCGAACACCAGGGTGTTCTCCAGGGCGTTCCAGAAGTCGTGGTCGTCGAGCATCCGCTCGAAGTTCTCCAGCCCGGTCCAGGCGCTGGCGGCCATCGAGTCGAAGAAGTTGTCCCCGAGATAGGGCTCGTAGAACTGGAACGCGATCGCGTTGGCGGCGATCGGGATGTACGCGAACACCGCCAGCAACACCAGGACGGGCAGCGTCATCAGGATGAGCGGATAGTCCCGCCGCAGCTTGTGCCGGAACGTGATACCGCCGACGAGACGTGGATCATCACGACGACGACGGCGGGACCCGGCCCGGGTCCGCACGCCCGGCCTGCGGTGTTTCGGCGGCGGGCTGCCGCCGGTCTCCCGCGGTACGGGCGGCCGCGGGACCGTGCTCTGCGACACGGGAGTCTCCTTGTTCACCGCGGCGACCGGCCGGGCGGGTAACCCGTCCGGCCGGAGCGCCGCGTCGGTGGTGGTGGCGCCGGTGACGGGCTCAGGCGCCGCCCTCTTCGTCGTCCAGGAGGCGCTGGTACCAGTCGCGCAGTTCGTCGCCTCCTCCGCTGCGCCAGTCGTCGACGGCGTTCTGCACGTCCCGGATGGACTGCCGGCCGCGCACCACGTCGTCCTCCAGGTCCTCGAATCCGTCCGAGAGGTTGGCGAGCCGGGCCGGCTCCTGGACCTGCCGGCCGAGGAAGATCGGGTCCTGGGCGTACGGCATGTTGCGCTTCTGCCAGCCGGTCATCGCCTCGACGACGTACGGCAGGTCGGGGTAGGAAACGAAGCTCTCGGGCGAGCAGATGAAGGGGTACGTCTCGGGGACGACATCGACGTTGCCCTGGTCGGTGCGGACCGGCAGCCCGTCCTCGACGGTGTAGTGGGTGCCCTCGATGCCGTACTGCTTCAGGCGCTGCTCGACGGTGCCGTAAGGCGCGGCGGTGAAGTTGGCGATCTCCAGGGCCTCGCGGACCCGGTCCTCGGAGAGGTTCTTGTTGATGAACGTCCAGATGCTGGCGCCGTTGCGGGACCACAGGACCGGCTCCGAGCCGTCCGGGGAGAAGTAGTCGAAGGCGTTGATCCGGAAGTCGGGGTTGCTGGCGGCCTGTTCGGCCGCCGTGCCGTACCAGTTGCCCTCACCCTGTATGTACATCAGGGACTCGCCCGCCGAGAAGCGGACGGCCGAGTCGCCGGTGGCGGCGACGGAGTCGGGGTGAACGACCTCGGCCTCGTACAGCCGGCGGGCCCACTCCAGCGCTTCCAGGTACTCCTCGGTCTCGTACCGGTTGAGCAGCTTGCCGTTGTCGCCCCTGCGCCAGTACAGCGGCTTGTCCGGCAGCACCGCGTACATCTTCATGGCGAACCACTTCGGGTCCTCGCAGGCCCACACCCGGTTGGCGGCGGAGGTGACGTCCTGGCAGAACGCGACGAACTCGTCGGCGCTGGTGGGCGGCTCCCAGCCGTTGGCCTCGAAGAGGTCCTCCCGGTAGTACGGCACCACGTCGCCGGTGCTGCGCTGGGGCATGGGCAGCCCGCGCAGTGCGCCGCCGAAGACCGACGCCTGCCAGGCGGAGGTGGGGATGGCGGCGAGGTTCGGGTAGTCGAGCACGGCGTCGCCCGAGAGGTACGGGCCGAGGTCGAGGAACCGGCTGGTGACGCCCTGGGGTATCTGGCCCTGGAGCTCCCAGTCGGGGACGCACACCAGGTCGGGGATCTCGCTGCCGGCCAGGGTGGCGCCGAGCTTCTCGCCGTAGGTGTTCCCGTCCTGGGTCTGCCAGCGCATGCGGACGCCGATGGCCTCGTCCATCGCCGTCCAGAACGCGTTGCCGTCCTGCGGCGGGGTGCCCCACAGCGGCGTCATGGCCGAGAACTCGCCACCGCTTCCCCGCGGGCGGGGCACGCTGGCGTCCAGCTCGCCCTCCGGAATCCACCGGGTGTAGCCGGGGCTGGAGCCGTGCTCGCTGGCGATGTCCGGCTGCACCGAGAGGTCCGCCGCCTGGAACGTCGGAAGGATCGAGTCCAGCTCTCCCTCGGATACCCGGCCCTCACCGCCGCCGCTCCCCTCGCCCCCACAGGCGGACAGCAGCGGCATCCCGCTGACGGTTGCCGCCGCGACCGCCGTGGAGGCGAGGAACGTTCTCCGGCTTGGTGCGGAGCGTGAGTTCGACATTGCTCAACCCTTCGTGGCTCTGCGCCCTTGCAAGACCCTGGTTCCGAGGTGGTCGAAGCGCTTCGATGTTGGGCTGAGGTTAAGACCCTCCAGCGGGTCGCACAAGCCCCGATCCCGAAGAAAGTTCGACTGTTGGTTTGACCGCGGAGAACCAGGAGAGGCAAGTGGTTCCCGAGCCGTTGCGGAGCGTGCCCTTGACAGAAAGCGGGGCGAAAACCAGCATCGAAGCGCTTCGAAACCGCGCCCCGCCACACCCCGGCGCCTCCCACCCCTCATGAAGGAAACCTCTCGTGACCGCAGACGCACCACCCTTCCGAGACCCCCGGCTGCCGATCGAGGAGCGGGTGGAGGACCTGTTGGGGCGGCTGACACTCGACGAACGGGTCGCGATGCTCCACCAGTTCGCGCCCGCCGTCGACCGGTTGGGCCTGCCGGCGTTCCGCACCGGGCAGGAGGCGCTGCACGGGGTCGCCTGGATGGGCAGGGCCACCGTCTTCCCGCAGGCGGTGGGCCTCGGCGCCACGTGGAACGACGCGTTGTTGCGCCGCATCGGCGAGGTCGTGGGCCGCGAGGTGCGCGCGATGCGGGAGTCCGACCCACGGGTCGGACTCAATGTCTGGTCCCCGGTGGTCAACCTGCTGCGGCACCCGCTGTGGGGCAGGAACGAGGAGGGCTACGCCGAGGACCCGCACCTCACCGCCGCCCTGGCCGCCGCGTACACCCGCGGCCTGCGCGGCGACCATCCGCGCTACTGGCGCACCGCGCCGGTCCTCAAGCACTGGCTGGCGCACAACCACGAACGGGACCGGGACACCGCCAGCACCTCCGTCCGTCCCCGGGTGCTGCACGAGTACGAGCTGCCCGCCTTCCGCGGGCCGGTGCGGGCCGGCGCGGTGGCCGGCGTGATGCCCGCGTACAACCTGGTCAACGGCCGCCCCAACCACCTCTCCCCGCTGCTGGCCAGCGAGCTGCGCACCTGGACCGAGCGCCCCCTGGTGGTGTGCTCCGACGCCTACGCGCCCACCAACATCGCCGGCTCGCAGGGGTACTACCCGAGCCACGAGGAGGGCCTGGCCGCCGCGCTGCGGGCCGGCGTGGACAGCTTCACCGACCGGGGCGAGGACTCCGCGACGACCACCGACCGGCTGGCCGGCGCGCTGCGACAGGGCCTGATCGGCGAGGAGCACGTGGACGCGGCCGTCCGCCGGCTGCTCGCGATGCGCCTCTCGCTGGGCGAGTTCGACCCGGGCCCCGACCCGTTCGCCGAGGACCCGGCGGAGGCCTTCGACACCCCGGAGCACCGGGAGCTCGCGCTCCAGGCGGCCGAGCAGGCGATCGTGCTGCTGAAGAACGACGGTCTGCTGCCGCTCGCCCCCGGCACCCGGGTGGCGGTGGTCGGGCCGCTCGCCGACGAGACCAAGCTCGACTGGTACAGCGGCGCGCTGCTGTGCCGGTCCAGCCCGCTGGACGGCCTGCGGGAGCACCCCGCAACCGGGTCGGTCACCTTCGCCGAGGGCGTCGACCGGGTCAGGCTGCGCGCCGGCGACGCCGGCTGGCTGGTGGTGCCCGAGGCACCGGCGGACGACGCGGACCAGACGAGGGCCGCGCTCGACCCGGCGCTGCTGCGCGGGCGCACCGACCTGCCGCCGGTCACTGTCGGCGACGCGGCCGAGGCGACCACACTCGACCTGGTCGACTGGGGCGACGGGGTGGTGACCCTGCGGGCCCCCGACCGCCGCTACCTGTCGGTGGCCGAGGACGGCCGCCTGCGCGCCTCGGCGGACCAGCCGGGCGGCTGGGTGGTGCAGGAGACCTTCCGGCTCCAGCCGCACGGCGCCGGCCACCTGCTGCGCCATCTGGGCAGCGGCGGGCACGTCAGGTTCGCCCACGGCGAGCTGCGGGTCGCCGAACCGGGTGCGGGCGGGCCGGAGGATCCGGGCGCGGACGCCGCGGTGTTCACGGTGGAGACGGTCGAGCGCGGCGCCGACGCGGTGGCCCGAGCCGCCGCCGAGGCGGACGTGGTGCTCGTGGTGGCCGGCAACGACCCGCATATCAACGGCCGCGAGACCGAGGACCGGGCCACCCTGGCGCTGCCGCCGCAACAGGATCGGCTGTGGCGCGCCGCGCACGCCGTCAACCCGCGCACCGCACTGGTGCTGAGCTCCTCCTACCCGTACGCCGTGCCCGAGGCGGACGCGACGCTGCCGGCGCTGCTGTGGACCGCGCACGGCGGCCAGGCGGCGGGCACCGCACTGGCCCGGGTGCTGTGCGGCGACGTCTCCCCCGGCGGGCGGCTGCCACAGACCTGGTATGCCGACGACGCCGAGCTGCCGGGGATGCTGGACTACGACCTGATCGCCAGCCGGGCCACCTACCTGTACTACGACGGCACCCCGCTCTACCCGTTCGGCCACGGCCTGTCCTACACCCGCTTCGACCACGCCGAGCTCGCCGTGCAGCTGTCGGGGGAGCGGCTCACCGCGGAGGTGACGATCAGCAACGCCGGCGCCATGGCCGGGGACGAGGTGGTGCAGCTGTACGCGCGGGCCGTGGAGCCGAGCGTGCCGCGCCCGCACCGCCAGCTGGTCGCGTACCGCCGGGTCCGCCTGGCCCCCGGCGAGACGCGGCGGGTCGCCTTCGAGGTGCCGGCCGATGAGGCCCTGGGCTTCTGGGACGTGGCGCATTCCCGTTGGACGGTCGAGCCGGGCGCGTACGAGCTGGAGGTCGGCGCGTCCAGCCGGGACCTGCGGTGCGCCGCCACGGTGCGGGTGGCCGGCCGGGTCGTGCCGCCGCGCCCGGCGCTGCTCGCCGGACTGGCCGCGGTCGACTTCGACGAGAGTCAGGGCGTCGAGCTGGTGGACCTCGGCCGGGAGTCCGGCGACGCGGCGACGCCCGCGGCCGCCGACGCGCCGGGACGCCTGGTGTTCCGCGCCTGCGACCTGGGCGACGGGCCGGCCGAGGTGACCGTCTCCGCGGCCGTGGAGCGGACCGGTGAGGGCCCGGCCGAGGTGGAGCTGGCCGTGCCGGACGCCGGATTCGCCGTCACCGTCCCGGTGCCGGTCACCGGCGACCGCTACGCCTACGCCGCCACCCGCCGGGAGCTCGCCGACGCGCCGGGCGGGGTGCGCGAGCTGCACGTCACGCTGCGCGGCGGCGTGCGGCTGCACCGGCTGGACTTCACCGGCTGACGGGGACGCCCGGCGGGGCGGCTAGTATCCGGCGCGATGACCACGACCAGTACCCCGACCAGCACCCCACCGACCGGCGACGCCGCGTCCGACATCGCGCCGGACGCGGCCGAGGACATCGCGCCCGCCGCCCCGCCGACCAGCGGCTACGCGTTCCTGCTGCTGCCGTCCCACAACCGGGTCTACGCCGCGACCGCGCCCCGGCTGGCGCGCGCGGAGCTGCTGGCGACGAGCGAGGCGGTGCTCGGCGGCCGCGTCCACGACGTGGCCGAGACCCGGCTCGGCGGCGTTCCGTACCTGACCTTCGAGGCGCCGGGGCTGACCGAAGAGGACCTGCGCTACCTGGGCAACCTCTCGTCGCTCTACGCCCTGTTCGAGGTCGGCGCGGACGGGCGGCTGGCGCCGCTGACGGCGCCCCGGCTCGACCGCTTCGGCAGCGAGCTGATCACCATCCAGAAGTACCCGGGCAAGACCAACGAGGAGTTCACCAAGCTGCTGCTCAACCTCACCGCGCTGGCCTGTGCGGAGCCGCACCGGCTGCTCACCGGCGAGCTGCGGGTGTTCGACCCGCTCTGCGGCCGGGGCACCACCCTGAACCAGGCCGTGATGTACGGGCTGGACGCGGCCGGGGTGGACCGGGACACCCGCAGCTTCGAGGCGTACGAGAACTTCCTTCGGCACTGGCTGAAGAGCAGCCGGCTCAAGCACCAGGCGGAGACCACCACGGTGCGGCGCAACCGCAAGGCGCTGGGGCGTCGTCTGGAGGTGACGCTGGGCGCGTCGAAGGAGGAGTACAAACGCGGCGAACGGCTCTCGCTGACCATGGTCAACGCGGACACCACGGCCAGCGACGACTTCTTCCGGCCCGGCTCCTTCGACCTGATCGTCACCGACGCGCCCTACGGCGTGCAGCACGGCAGCACCGCGCGCGAGCCCGCCGGCGGGTCGGGGCGCAGCCGCAGCCCGCTGCCGCTGCTGGAGGCGGCGCTGCCGGTGTGGACGCGGCTGCTGCGGCCGGGCGGCGCCATCGGCATCTCCTGGAACACGAACGTCGCCTCCCGCGACGAGTTGACCGGCCTGCTGACTGACGCGGGCTTCACCGTCCGCGATACGGAGCCCTATCTGGACCTCCGGCACCGGGTGGACCAGGCCATCGTCCGCGACCTCGTGGTGGCCTCGGCACCACGCGGGGCCCGAACCTGACGGTCCGGGCCCCGCACGGTCAGGCTGGGGTCACAGCTGCAGGCCGGTGAGCACCATGACCCGCTCGTAGGTGTAGTCCTCCATCGCGAACCGCACGCCCTCGCGGCCCACGCCGGAGTCCTTGACCCCGCCGTAGGGCATCTGGTCGGCGCGGTAGGAGGGCACGTCGCCGACGATCAGGCCGCCGACCCGCAGCGCCCGGTGGGCGCGGAAGGCGGCGTGCACGTCGTTGGTGAACAGGCCCGCCTGGAGCCCGAACCGGGACTCGTTCGCGGCGGCGTACGCGGCCGCCTCGTCGGCTACCCGGGTCACCGACATGACCGGGCCGAAGACCTCCTCGCAGGCGACCTTGTCCTCGGCCGACACGCCCTCCAGCACCGTCGGCTGGTACGCGGCGCCCTGCCGGGCGCCGCCGGTGAGGATCTTGGCGCCCGCGGCCGTCGCCTCGTTCACCCAGGACTCCACCCGGCGGGCGGCGTCCTCGCTGATCAGCGGGCCGACGTCGGTCGCGTCGTCCGACGGGTCGCCGGTCACCAGCGCCTCCACCGCGGCGATCAGCCGGGGCAGCAGCCGGTCGTGCACCGCGTCCTCGACGATGACCCGCTGCACCGAGATGCAGGACTGGCCGCCCTGGTAGTTCGAGAAGGTGGCGATCCGCTGCGCCGCCCAGTCCAGGTCGGCGTCCGAGGAGTAGTCGCCGAGCACGACGGCCGCGCCGTTACCGCCCAGCTCCAGGGTGACCCGCTTGCGCGGCACCGAGTCCCGGATCGACCAGCCGACCGGCACCGAGCCGGTGAAGGAGATGATCGGCAGCCGCTCGTCGGCCACCAGCGGCGGCATCGCGGCGTTGGGCACCGGCAGCACGCTCCAGGAGCCGGCGGGCAGCTCCGTCTCGGCCAGCAGCTCGCCCAGCAGCAGCGCGCTCAGCGGGGTGGCCGGGGCGGGCTTGAGGATGATCGGGGTGCCGGCGGCCAGCGCCGGGGCCACCTTGTGCGCGCAGAGGTTGAGCGGGAAGTTGAACGGCGCGATGCCCAGCACCGGCCCGTACGGGAAGCGCCGGGTCAGCGCCAGGCGCCCGGCGCCGCCCGCCTCCGAGTCCAGCCGCTGGGCCTCGCCGCCGTTGAACCGGCGGGCCTCCTCGGCCGCCCAACGGAACACCGAAACGCAGCGGGCGACCTCGATCCGCGCCCATTTCATGGGCTTGCCGTTCTCGGAGCTGATCAGCCGGGCGATCTCCTCGGATCGCTCGCCGACCCGCCGGCACACGTGGTCCAGCGCCGCGGCCCTGACATGCGCGGGAGTGGCGGCGAACTCGTCGGCCACCGCGGCGGCCGCGGCCACCGCCTCCTCGGTCTGCGCCTCGCTGGGCACGGTGGTGACCCCGACGGTCCGGCCGTCCCAGGGTGAGCTGACCTCGAGGACCTCCTCGCCGGTCGCGGCGCGCCCGGCGAGCCAGAACGCCTGCGGGTTAGTGGCTGTCGTCATCGCGGATCCCGGCCCTTCTTCTTCTCCAGTTCGGCGGGGTGACCCCAGTCCCCACCGTAGGGGCTGGCGGCGCGCCGGCTCGTTGTCCGGTGCGGCCGAATGTGTCGGCCCGGTGCGCCATTCCGGCGGAACCGGTCCGGGTCCGGTGGGGCACCATTGACCGGCTCATGCCATCTCCGCCAGCATGGCGCGCACGCCCGGCACCCGACCGGCGTCATGCACGGCTACCCCCACCGTCGCACTGGACACCCCCGGAGATGCGATGCGACTGATTCCCCGTGGCCGGCGAGCCACCACCGCGGCCGCCGTCACCACCCTGGCACTGGCGCTGGCACTCGGCTCCCAGGCCATGGCCTCCCCCGCCCCCGACGCACCCGCCGACACCACCGAGACCACCGACGCCGCGCGGCAGTACCAGGTCCGCGGCCTGTCCTCGCCCGAGGAACGCACCACCCTGGCCAGCTCAGGCGTGGCCATCGACGAGGTGCACGGCGACTCCGTGGTGATCACCGCGGACCGGGACGAGGCGGAGCGGCTGCGGGCGCTCGGCTACGAGCTCGTCGAGGTGCCTGCGCCGTTCGACGACGGCTCGACGGCCGCCGCCCCCGCCGACTACCACACCTACGAGGAGACGCTGGCGGCCGTCGACGCGGCCGTCGCCGAGTACCCCGACCTGGTCAGCAGCCAGGTCATCGGGGAGTCCTACGAGGGCACCGGCATCGTCGCCGTGAAGATCAGCGCCAACGTCGGCGTGGACGAGGACGAGCCCGAGGTCCTCTTCACCCACAACCAGCACGCCCGCGAACACCTCACCGTGGAGATGGCGCTGTACACGCTGGAGGAGCTGACCTCCCAGTACGGCAGCGACCCGGAGATCACCGAGTTGCTGGACACCCGCGAGGTGTGGCTGGTCCCCTCCATGAACCCGGACGGCAAGACGTACGACACCGAGTCCGGCAGCTTCCGCAACTGGCGCAAGAACCGGGAGCCGAACTCCGGCTCGTCCGCGATCGGCACCGACCTCAACCGCAACTGGGCCTACGAGTGGGGCTGCTGCGGCGGCTCCTCGGGGTCCCCTGGCAGCGAGACCTACCGCGGCCCGTCGCCCGAGTCCGCCCCGGAGACCCAGGTGGTCGCCGACTTCGTCCGCGGCCGGGTGGTCGACGGCGAACAGCAGATCACCGCGCATATCGACTTCCACAGCTACAGCGAGCTCGTGCTGTGGCCCTACGGCTTCACCTACGACGACACCGCGCCCGGCCTCACGCAGGACGACGCGGACGCGTTCGCGGCGCTGGGCACCGCGATGGCCGAGACCAACGGCTACACGCCGCAGCAGTCCAGCGACCTGTACATCACCGACGGGACGATCGACGACTGGCTCTGGGCCGACCAGGGGATCTTCTCGTACACCTTCGAGATGTACCCGACCTCGTCCCTGGGGGGCGGCTTCTACCCGCCGGGATCCGTGATCGACCGGGAGACCAGCCGGAACCGCGAGGCCGTGCTCATGCTGCTGGACTACGCGGACTGCGTGTACCGCATCATCGGCGCGGAGGCGGAGTACTGCTCCGCCTGAACGCACCGTGCGCGGGCGGCCCGGGCACCCCCCGGGCCGCCCGCGCACGGCGGCCGAACCCTGGGCCCTGTCCGGCCTAGGCGTCGGCCGTCGCCTTCAGCGCCAGCCACAGCTCCATCCGCACGTCCGGGTCGTCGAGCGACCGGTCCAGGATCTCCTCCACCCGGCGCATCCGGTACCGCAGCGTGTGCCGGTGCACGCCGAGGTCGGCGGCGGCCGCGTCCCACTGCCCGTGGTGGGACAGCCAGGCGCGCAGGGAGGCGACCAGGTCGCCGCGGCCCCGCGCGTCGTGTTCGCGCAACGCCCGCAGCGTGCCCTCCGCGAAGGCCCGCACCGCGTCGTCGGCCAGCAGCGCCAGCACCGAACCGTCGGCCACGTCGTCGTGCTCCACCAGGGGCCTGCCCCGGCGCCTGGCCACCGCCAGCGCCTCCCTGGCCTGCTGGTAGGCGGCGTCGGCCGAGGCGGGTCCGGTGGGGGCCGACAGGCCGAGCGCCAGGCCGTGTTCGCCGCGCTCCCGGTGCGCCTCCCTGGCGTGCGCGGCACAGGCGGACACCGCCTCTCCCGCGTCGGCCACCAGCAGCACCAGCCGCCCGCCGTCCGGCGCCGCCAGCACCGACTCGCCGGCCCTGGCCGCCGCCGACTCCACCGCGTCGACGAGCTCCTCCAGGGCGTCCGGGTCGTCGCCGGCGTCGGCGACCAGCAACCGCAGCGGCGCGTCGAGCAGCCCGCCGTACAGCTGTCCGGCCACCGCCCTGGCGTGGTCGGGCTCCCCGGCGAGCAGCATCCGCAGCACCGCTGCGCCCAGCCGGGCCTGCGCCTCCTGGTAGGAGCGGGAGCGTTCGGTGGTCAGGGTCAGCACGGCGACGGCGGACTCCACGGCGTACCGCTCGACGACGCCGAGCGGGGCCGCGGTGCCGATGGCCAGCACCGCCTGGGGCCGGGCCCCTGTCCCTAGCGACTGGAGCTCGACCCGGTCGTCGGGCCGGGCCCGCGCCCCCTCCCCGTCGGCCGGTTCGGTCGGGGCGCCGGGCGCGGCGCAGACCGCGCTGGCGGGGGCGGGACGGTCGCGCAGCCGCCGCACCTCGCCGGCCAGCTTCCCGGCCCGCCGGACCGCCCAGCCGGGCGCGGCCGCGGTGACCGATCCCGTCAGGTCGTACAGCGCGGCCCAGCCGTGCACCTGGCCTGCCAGCCGGGCGAGCAGGGCCCGCTGGCCGCCGGGCGAGAGCGCCGCCCTGGTCAGCTCCCGCTGCGCGGCGAAGCCGGCCGTCACCGCGCGGTACTGCTCGGCGGCCAGCGCCGCCGAGACGGCCTTGCTGATCGCGATGAACGGGGTGTTCCGCGGCACTTCGAGCAGCGGCAGCCCCGCCTCCGCGGCGGCGTCGAGCAGCGCCGGCGGCACCTCGGGGTGGTTGACCCCGACGCCGAAGCCGAGCCCGACCACGCCGGCCGCGCTCAGCCTGGCCACGTAGCCGCGCATCTCCGCGGGATCGTGCACGGGCAGCTTCAGCCCCGTGGTCAGCAGCAGTTCGCCGCCGTCCAGGTACGGCACCGGGTCGGCCAGCTCGCTGGCGTGCGCCCATCGCACGGGGGTGGGCAGCCGATCCTCGCCGGTGAGCACGCGCAACCGGAGCGCGGAGTGCTGCGCGAGCGAGGCGAGCGTCGGGAGCATGGACCACCTTGGCGTGCGGACTGTGCGTGAGGTGCCGGGCGGCGAGGGCCGGCAGGGCCGGTGAGGGCGGGGAGACGCTCCTTCACGGTACCGCCACGCGCATATGCGGCGGAGTCGGTGTCCCCCCTTCCGCCGCCCCGGATCAGCCCAGCCGCACCAGCACCGGCGGGCCCGGCTCGCCGGCCACCGAGGTGAGCGAGAGCACCGCGTGCCGGGGCGGAACCCGGTGCGCCAGCTCCGACGCCGACCACCGCTCCCGCTCCACCTTCCGCACCGTGACCGACTCGGTGGTGGTGTCCCGCCCGGTGAAGACCCGGCGCACCCCGCGCACGAACCGCTTCATCGCGCCGCCGCTGCGGTCGGGAGTCCTGGTCACGTCGGTGTCCTCGGTCCACTCGGTGCCCCAGGCCCGGGCGAAGTGCTCCGCGTCCCACGTGGTCATGCCGGAGAACGCCATCCGGCAGCCGACTGCGCCCAGCAGCCCGGTGCGCAGGTCCCTGGGCACGTCGTCCAGGGTGCGCAGGGCGAGCACCGCCCCCGCGTTGGCCTGCCGCAACTGGGTCAGGCCGCGCACGGTGCCCGCGGTCACGGCGGCGGTGGCGTCGTCCAGCACCAGACAGGCGAAGAGCGAACGGTCGGGACGGGCGGTGACGGCGGCGGCGAACTGGGCGAGCAGCAGCCGGGTGATGATCCGGCCGGCCTCGGCGTGCCCGACGGACGGCAGATCCACCCGCACCCGCAGCGGGTGCACCAGGGCGTCCAGCGAGAACGGGCGCGGGCCGCGCGGGCCCTCGCCGCCGGTGACCCCGGCCCGGTCGAGCAGCGCCAGCAGATCGGCGAGCTGCGGGCCGAGGTCGTCGGGACGCTGCGCCTGGCGGGCCCTGGCGTCCAGTTCGCGCTGCTGGGCGTGGGCCCCGACCCGGTCCAGATCGCCGCGGAGCGTGGCCAGCAGGGCGGGCGCGCCGTCGAGCATCGCGCGCAGCTCGGGCACGCCGGGCAGCTGCCCGTAGGCCGCCTGGTAGGGGCCGATGAGCTGGACCAGCACCGCGGCGGCGTCCCGCGGCTCGACGCGGCTGCCGCCGACCAGCGCCTCGGCCAGCAGTCCGGCGGCCTCGTCGGTGTCCGCGGCGCCGCCGTAGAGGTCGAGCTGGTGGGTGCTGTCCGGATCGCCGATCCGGACGACGATGTCGAACGCGTCGTCCGGGCCCAAGGCGCTGCGCGCGGTGCCGACGGCGACCACCGCGGCCTGTCCGGTGAGCGCGTGCAGGCACAGCGCCTCGGTCACCGGCCGGATGACCCGGCCGGTCTTCCCGGACCCTGGCGGGCCGACGGCGAGCAGTGAGGTGCCCAGCACGGCGGGGTCGAGCGCGACGTCCTCGCCCCGGTAGGCGTAGGGGTTGCGCTCCTCGTCCACCGCGCGGCCGATCCGGACCTGGCGGGTCAGCAGGTCGTGCCGGGCCGCCCGGACCGTCAGGTCGCGGGCGCCCGAGGGGTGCGCGAACGCGCCCGCGCCGCGCCGGGCGACCGCCTCGGTGAACGCGGGCAGCTCGGTGGGGCGGGCCCGCACCTCCCGCCAGGCGCGGTCGATGCGGGCGTAGTCCAGGTCGTTCATGGTGCCGTCGCGCACCTCGGCGGCCAGCAGGTCGGCGGTGGCCCCGGCGCCGGCGGCGCGCAGCTCGGTGAACTCGGTGAGCCGGGCCCGTTCCGCGCGCTCCGCCTCGGTCCGCGCCGCGCCGCGGCGCCAGCGCGGCGGGTAGTGCCGCCACACGGCGCGCCAGCCGCCCAACCAGCCGAAGACGACGGCGACCAGCAGGGTGTAGAGCGCGTACCAGACGTTGTAGCCGAGGGTGTAGGCGAAGGTGTCGTCGGGCCGCCACAAGGACTCGTCCACCGTGTCCACCATGGCGTAGAACGGCTCCAACCAGAAGGTCCACACCCCACCGAAGCTCAGGCCCCAGACCAGCGCGCCCGCGGCGAGCGTGACGAGGACCCGTCGGGTCCGCCTCGGGGTCATCGGCTCGATGTCGGAGTGCCCGCACAGCAGTTCCAACACGCTCGGCCGCCAGCGGCGCCACAGCCGGGGCCAGTTGCCGATCCGGCCGAAGACGATCGCGAGCAGCGCGCCGAAGGCGACGTAGTAGCCGTAGACAAAGGTCTGCACGACCGGGCTACTGGCCCACGAATCCAGGTGCAGCAGGTCGAACCGAATCCAGTCGTGCGGCCAGAGCCACACGTTGAAGACCGGGTAGCCGTTCCAGCACAGCGACCAGACCAGCAGGCCCACGAGCAGCGCGAGCAGCGCGCCGCCGTGCAGTTCGCGGTCGCCCATCGAGTCCGGGTCCTCGGGCGGTTTGGGCACGTGCCCCGGGCGCCAGACACCGGGCCGGGCCGGCGGGCGGGGTGCGTTCAGCCAGCGCACCAGCGGCGGGACCGCCACCTCCGCGCCGGTGTCCGCCGGCTCCACGGGGGCCGGCGGCCCGGGCGCCTGCCGGGGCCTGGGCGGCCCACCGTGCGCCAGCGGAAGGGCCCGTGCGTCGTCGCGCCCCCCGCGCGCCTCCCACGCCCCGTCGCTGCTCATCGCCGTCCCATCCGTGCCTCGTCCGCGCGGCGTCCGCGCCCTGTCGGGCCCTCCGCCGCCGTGGCGCCAACTGCCCTGACCAGGTCAGCGGGTGACCTTCTGTCCGGGCTCAATCTAGTGCAGGGGGCGTGTCTCGGGCCCGTGTTGAGGCCCGAGCCCGACGGTCTCCGTCACCGCACGCATCGAATAGGATCGAATATGCAGCCCAGCAACCTGTGCATACCCGTTCCCCTGGGACATCTCGTGCGCTACGTTCCTGCACCACCGCTGGCTCAAAGACGACCCTGGGCGGAACGTCATGACTCGTGCCATCTCCTTGCGAGAAGTCACCAAGATTTACCCACGGAACGTGGTCGCCGTGGACCGGCTGTCGCTGGACATCGACCCCGGCGAATTTGTCGTGCTCCTGGGCCCCTCGGGGTGCGGGAAATCCACCGTGCTGCGCATGATTGCTGGTCTTGAGGACATCACCTCGGGGGAACTGCTGCTGGACGGCGAGCACGCCAACCTCATCCCGCCCGGGGAGCGAGAGCTCGCCATGGTGTTCCAGCACTACGCTCTTTACCCGAACATGACAAGCCGGCAGAACATCGGTTTTCCGCTGAGGATCGAGTCCCCGCACGAGGACAGCCAGCCGCGGGTGAACGAGGCGGCACGGCTGCTCGGCATCGAGGAGTTGCTCGACCGGTATCCCTCACAGCTCTCGGGTGGTGAGCGGCAGCGGGTGGCCATGGGTCGGGCCATCGTCCGCCGCCCGAAGGCGTTCCTGCTGGACGAGCCGCTGTCGAACCTGGATGCCAAGCTCCGCAACCGGCTGCGCGCGGAGATCGCCACGCTCACCCGACACCTCGGCGTGACCACCGTCTACGTCACGCACGACCAGGCAGAGGCGATGTCGCTGGGCGACCGGGTCGCGGTGATGCGGGACGGCGTCATCCAGCAGACCGGCACGGCGCGGGACGTGTACCGGCTGCCGAACAACCTCTTCGTCGCGGCGTTCGTCGGCACGCCGCGCATCAACCTGCTCAGGGCCACGGTGCACGCCCCGCTGGGCGGGCGGCTGGGCATCGACTTCGGCAAACAGCGGATGGAGCTGCCGGAGCCGCTGAGCCCGGACCACCAGCTGCTGCGGATCCAGATGGGGCGGGAGATCACGGTGGGGCTCCGCTCCGAGGCGGCGCGGATAGCCTCCCCGCAGGAGATGCGGCCCGCCGAGGCACTGGTCAACGGCGTGGTCCAGCACGTCGAGTACCAGGGGCACGAGTCGCTGGTGCACGTCAGCACCGGCGCGCACCCGGCGGACGTGGACGGCTTGGAGGCGCCCCGTCCGCCGGCGGCCCGGCGCTCCCGGATGCGCCGCAACGGCAGGAACGGGCACGCCGGGCGGCGGCTCGGCCGGCTGCTGAACTGGGTGTCGGAGCGCGATGGCTCGGGCGATTCGGAGGAGGGTTCCGGCGCGCCCGTCTCCACGCTGGAGCGGGTGGCCTCCCCGCAGCTGCCGCCGCCCGCGCCGACGCCCGGCCGGATCACCGACGGTCTGGTGCTGCGCTCCCCCACGGAGATGCACCTGCGGGTGGGCGAGCGGGTGCCGTTGCTGCTCGACCTGAACCAGCTGTACGTCTTCGACAGCGAGGGCCAGCGCGTCTGCCCCACCCCCGCGCACATCCCGAATCTGGAGACGTAGTCCCCTCCGGGCGGTTCGCCGCCCCCTCGACTCGCGTCGGCACGGCCAGCGGTGGCCCCGCCCGCGCGAACAGCGGCCGGCGCGGCCTCAACCCCCGCGCCGGCCGCGCTTGCGTTCCCGCGGGAACGGGGCGGGTGGGGTCGACCGTTGACCTGGTGGGAAGGAGCACGGGTGAGCACGCACCAGAAGGGCCGGGAGGCGCCGGAGCCCGAGGAGCCGTGGAGCGAGATCATGACCGGGCTCTGGATGGGCGGGCACCGGTGGGTGGACCCCGGCGGGCTGCGGCCGACCGTCGTCGCGGACGAGTTCGACCTGGTGGTCAGCCTCTTCGCGCGGCCGGGGCACGGGCCGGCGGAAGGCGTCGAGCATCTCGTCCTGGCGATCCCCGACGATCCGCTCGCGGCCCACCAGATCGCGCGGGTGGGGGAGCTGGCCCGCACCGTCGCGGACGCCGTGCGCCAGGGGCGCACCACCCTGGTGCGCTGCCAGTACGGGTACAACCGCTCGGGGCTGGTGGTCGGCCAGGCGCTGATCGAGCTCGGGCACGACGCGCCCGCCGCCATCGAGCTGATCAGGCGGCGGCGTTCGCCCTGGGCGCTGCACAACCGGACCTTCGAGGACTACCTGCGCACCGGCCTGGAGATCGCCCGGGTGCTGACCGACCTGGACCCGCTGGGCTGACCCCGGCGCGCCCGAACCACGGCGCCGCGGGAGGACCTGACGCGGCGGCCAAGTCGGGGGGACGATTGCTCCGTGGCGGAGCGTGCCCCGCGCACCGCACCGGCCCTAGCCTGCTGGGAGACCCCGCCCCTTCGTGCCGAGGAGTCCGCGCATGACCGCCAAGTCCGAACTGTCCGGAGGCCCCGCCCTGCCCCAGGAGCGACGGCTCGTCACCGAGATCCCGGGACCCAGGTCGCGGGAGCTGATGGCGCGCAAACGAGCCGCCGTGGCGGACGGCGTGGGGACCGTGATGCCGGTCTTCGCGCAGGCCGCGGGCGGCGGCGTGGTGGTGGACGTGGACGGCAACTCGCTGATCGACTTCGGCTCCGGCATCGCCGTGACCGGCGTCGGCAACAGCGCGGAGGCCGTGGTGCGGCGGGCCACCGAGCAGCTGAACCGGTTCACCCACACCTGCGCGATGGTGACCCCGTACGAGGGCTACGTCGAGGTCTGCGAAGAGCTGGCGCGGCTGACGCCGGGCGACCACGCCAAGAAGTCGGTGCTGCTCAACTCCGGCGCCGAGGCCGTGGAGAACGCCGTGAAGATCGCCCGGTACCACACCGGCCGGCAGGCCGTCGTGGTGTTCGAGCACGGCTACCACGGCCGCACCAACCTGACGATGGCGCTGACCGCGAAGAGCATGCCGTACAAGCACGGCTTCGGCCCGTTCGCGCCCGAGGTCTACCGCGTGCCGATGGCGTACCCGTTCCGCTGGCTGACCGGCCCCGAGCACTGCGCCGAGGAGGCCGCGGCCCAGGTCATCGAGCACATCACCAAGGAGGTCGGCCCGGAGAACACGGCCGCGATCCTGGTCGAGCCGCTGCTGGGCGAGGGCGGCTTCATCGAGCCGGCCAAGGGCTTCCTGCCGCGCGTGGCCGCGTTCGCCAGGGAGCACGGCATCGTGTTCGTCGCCGACGAGATCCAGTCCGGGTTCTGCCGCACCGGGCAGTGGTTCGCGTGTGAGGACGAGGGTCTGGTGCCGGACCTGATCACCACCGCGAAGGGCATCGCCGGCGGGATGCCGCTGGCCGCCGTGACCGGGCGGGCCGAGATCATGGACGCCGCGCATGTGGGCGGGCTCGGCGGCACCTACGGCGGGAACCCGGTGGCCTGCGCCGCCGCGCTCGGTGCCATCGAGACCATGCGGGAGCTCGACCTGGTGGCCCGGGCCCGCCGGATCGGCGAGGTGATGAAGCCGCGGCTGCGCGCGCTGGCCGAGAAGTACCCGCTGATCGGCGAGGTGCGCGGTCGCGGCGCGATGCTCGCCGTCGAGCTGGTCCGCCCCGGCACCACGGAGCCCGACGCGGCGGCCACGGCGGCGGTGGCGGCGGCCTGCCACCAGGCCGGTCTGCTGGTGCTGACCTGCGGCACCTACGGGAACGTGCTGCGCTTCCTGCCGCCGCTCGTCATCGGCGAGGACCTGCTGAACGAGGGCCTGGACGTGCTCCAGGAGGCGCTCGCCGGGGTCTGAGCCCGCGATCCGGCGTGGGCCGGAACGGGAGGTGCGGGGCGGGACCGCCGGCGGAGGGCTCGGATGCTGTGCGCTCCTTGGAGAAGGTGCGGGGATGTGATGCGGATACGGCGCCGCCCCGCCCCACCCGGCGTTTCCTGCCTTACCGTCGAGTTCGGTAGCGAGAGCCGCCAGACTCCCGCACCGACTCCTGACGGACCGGTCCGCCGCCCCACACCCCCCGGGGCGTGCGGCCGTTCCGTTTTTCCGTTTCTCGGGCCGCTGTTCCGGCTCGGACGTCGGCGCTCAGACGTCGGCGCTGGGCGGTTCGTCGCCGGGGAGCTCGCCGCCGGGCCCGTCGCCACCAGGTCCCTCGTCACCGGGGCCGTCACCAGAGGGCCCGCCGGTGAGGGTGAACACCCAGTAGGAGGCCTCGTAATCGGAGCCGGGCGAGAAATCGATCCCGAGCTCCTCGGTGCCGGACGGGATCACCACCGTGTAGACCACAGTGCTCGTGTCGCCGGGGCCGAGGGTGCCCGCCTCCAGCCCTTCCAGCTGGACCGCGTCGCCCGACAACTCCTCGCCGTCGGCGTGCGCGACCAGGCCGCCCTCCAGGAGATCGGCGTCGGTGTCGCTGTCGTTGGACAGCTGCGCGGTCACCTGCACGGCCGCGCCGTCGGGGGTCTCCTGGGGCGAGCCGATCACCACGGTCACGCCGTCGGCGTAGGTCACCTCGTCGAGCGCCTCGGCCAGGTACGCGGAGCCGGCCTCCGACTCCACCTCGATGGGCTGCGACGCCCAGATGGCCAGCACCACGGTGAGCACCGCACCGACCAGCGTGGCGCCGGCGCCGGTCCACAGGCCGCCGAGCGCCGCGACCCGGTTGGTGGCCTCGCCGCGGCGCGCGCGGCGGACGCCGACCAGGCCGAAGATCAGCGCCAGGATGCCGAGGATCAGGGCGAGCGGGCTGAGCACGAAGGTGCAGCTGAGCACGGCGGCGATAATGCCGAGCACCAGACCGGCGGTGCCGAGCGCGTTGCGCGGTCCCGTGGGGACCTGCGGCCAGCCGGGTGCGCCCCAGCCGCCCGGCTGGGGCGGCTGCGACCCGTAGCCGGGCGGCGCCCCGTAGCCCGGCTGAGCGCCATACGCGGGCTGGGGGTGACCGTAGCCGGGCTGGGCACCATAGCCGAAGGGCTGGCCCGGCGGGGGTGCTGCGGACGGAGGCTGGGCGGGCGGCTGCAACGGCGCGGCGACGGCGCTCTCGTCCGGCGGGCGGAACGGATTGTGCTGCTGCTCAGCGGTCAACGGTCCTCCACGATCGTTGGCCCTCACCTTACGGGTCGACACCGCTCCGGCGCCGCCCCCTGCCTACCATGGGCGGGCAACGACTCCCACCGGAGGGCTCCTTGTCCGACCTCGCCGCCCCCACCGTCTCGGCCGACCCCGCCGACCTGACCACGTTCATCGCCGGCCTGCCCAAGGCCGAACTGCACGTCCACCATGTGGGTTCGGCCTCGCCGCGCATCGTCGCCCAGCTGGCCGCGCGGCACCCCGACTCCCCCGTGCCCCAGGACCCCGAGGCGCTGGCGGAGTACTTCACCTTCCGGGACTTCGCCCACTTCATCGAGGTGTACCTGACGGTCGTCGACCTGATCAGGGACCCCGAGGACGTGCGGCTGCTGACCTACGAGATCGCCAGGGACATGGCCCGGCAGAACATCCGCTACGCCGAGCTGACCGTCACGCCGTACTCCTCGCTGCGGCGGGGCATCCCCGACGTCGGGTTCCTGGAGGCGATCGAGGACGCCCGCCGGGCCGCCGAACGGGAGCTCGGCGTGGTGCTGCGCTGGTGCTTCGACATCCCCGGCGAGGTGGACGGCCCCGTCGCGGCGGAGGAGACAGCCCGGCTGGCCTGCGACCTGACCCCGGAAGGACTGGTGTCGTTCGGCCTCGGCGGTCCCGAGATCGGGGTGGGCCGGCCGCGGTTCAAGCCGTACTTCGACCGCGCCATAGCCACGGGCCTGCACAGTGTGCCGCACGCCGGCGAGACCACCGGGCCCGAGACGATCTGGGACGCGCTGACCGCGCTGCGGGCTGAGCGGATCGGGCACGGCACGAGCGCCGCGCGGGACCCCCGGCTGCTGGAGCACCTGGCCGAGCGGCGCATCCCGCTGGAGGTGTGCCCCACCTCGAACCTGGCCACCCGGGCGGTCCCGTCGCTGTCCGAGCACCCGCTGGCCGAGATGGTGGGGGCCGGGGTGCTGGTGACCATCAACACCGACGACCCGCCGATGTTCGGCACCGACCTCAACACGGAGTACGCGGTGGCCGCCCGGCTGCTGGACCTGGACACCGCCGGGGTGGCGGACCTGGCGCGGAACGCGGTGGCCGCGTCCTTCCTCGACGAGCCCGCGAAGGGCCGGCTGACCGCCGAGATCGACACGTACCTGGCCGGCTGGCGGGCATGAGCGGAACGGTGGTGGTCGCCCATCGCGGCGACCCGTACCGGGTGCGGGAGAACACCCTGCCCTCGTTCCGCGCGGCCATCGTCGCCGGCGCCGACGTGGTGGAGCTGGACGTGCGGCTCACCAGGGACGGGGTGCCCGTGGTGCTGCACGACCCCACCCTCAAGCGGCTGTGGCGGCACGACCGGCCGGTGGCCGAGCTGACCTCCCGGCAGGTCGCCGAGCTGACCGGCGGCGGCGTGCCGCGGCTGACCGAGGCGCTGGCCGTGACCTCGCCGGTGCGCACTCTGATCGACCTGCCGGAGCCGTCGGCCGCGACGGCGCTCGCGGCGGTGGCCACGGTGCGGGCGGCGGGCGCGACCGGGCGGGTCTACTACTGCGGCGATCCGGCGGCGCTGCGTGCGGTGCGCGGGGCCGACCCGGCCGCGGAGATCGCGCTGACCTGGAAGCGCACCGCCCGGCCGCGCGCCACGCTGCTGACCGAGGTGCGCCCGCGCTGGCTGAACTACCGCTTCGGACTGCTCGACCGGACCACGGTGGACCGGGCCAGGGCGGAGGGCTACGAGGTGGCCGCGTGGATCGTCGACCGCCGGCGCACCATGCACCGGCTGATCGGCCTCGGCGTCGACTCCATCACCACCAACCGCGTCGGCCTGCTGCGCGGGCTCGTGCGGACCCACGACGGGGCGCCCAGCGCCGGAGGTCGGAGCTCACGCTCTGTCAGTGCCCGCGGCTAGCCTGCGGATCATGGCGGCGATCACCCACGCGTACCGATACCGACACCCCTCGACCGGCGACCCGGCGGGCGGGCTCGGGCTGGCCACCTCGGGAGGGCGCACAGCGCGCGGTGCTGCCGGCCATCCGCGCTTCTTCAGCGGCTTCCTGACGCGGCCCGAGGTGGCGGCGCGCGGGCTGCTCGCGGTGGCGGCGGTGGCCCGTGCCCGGTACCACCAGCCACGGCCCACCGATCTGCGGGACCCGGTGGTGACCTGCGACGGCGAGCGGCTGCGCTTCGAGTCGTTCTCCGCCTGCTGCGGGGCGCACGCACGCCTCGACGTGCTCGCCGGGGGTCTCGACGGCGAGGTGCTGGACCGTGGCACCACCAACGTGGACGTCAACGAGCCGCTGCGCGAGGTGCTGGCCCGGGTCGGCGGCGGTGAGCCGCTGCACCTGTCGGTCGGCGCGGCGGAGTTGGCGGTGGCCACGCTGGACGGCGTGGCGGTGGAGCGGAGGGTGCCGCTGCCCGAGCGCTGGCTGCGCGGCTTCGCCGAGCTCCAGGCGATAGCGGCGCCGTTTGACCTGCGGGCGGAGCTGTCGGGGGCGGCCGCCACCCGGTTTCTGCGCTCGCTCCCCGCCGGATCCCCCGGCGGACAGGTGCTGTGGGCCGTGCCCGCGGGCCGGGCGCTGCGCTGTTCGGCGCGGCCGGCGCCCGGTGCGGTCTGCCTGGCCGGCTCCCGGCGGCTTGAGGCGCTGCGCCCGCTGCTGCGCTTCGCCACCGCCCTGCGGGCCTACGGGCCGCCCGCGGGTCCTGGTTCGCCGCCCCTGGCCTCGGCCTGGGAGCTGGAGCTGCCCGGAATGCGGCTGACCGTGAGTCTCTCCCCCGAGGTCCACCGGGGCTTCTCCGGCGAGGGCGCGGTGCTGGACGCGCTCGCCCGCGACGAGGTGGCGGCGGACGCGGAGCGGGTGGGCGAACTGCTCGAATTTCCGCCGCGGATCGACCCCGCCGAGGTGGCCGGTCGGTGCGGACTCGACCGGGCGCGGGTGACCGCGGCGCTGGGGCTGCTCGGCACGGCCGGCCGGGTGGGGTACGACGTGGCGGAGGCCGCGTTCTTCCACCGCGAGCTGCCCTACGACGCGGCGGGGGTGGAGCGGCTGAATCCGCGGCTGCGCGGGGCGCGGGCGTTGTTGGCGGAGGGTCGGGTCCGGCTCGACCCCGGGCTCCGCACCGCCACGGTGACCGGTGCGGAGCGGACGCACCGGGTGCGGCTGACCGCCGACGGGTCGGCCGCCGGTTGCACCTGTCCATGGTGGTCGGCGTACCGGGGGACCCGGGGCAGGTGCCGGCACGCGCTGGCGGCCGAGCTGGCCCGGCGGCGCGCGGGCGACGCGGGCCCCCTGGGACGCGGCGGCGAGGAGGCCGACGATGCGTGAGCCGGACGAGCTGTGGCGGCGGGTGGAGAAGGCCGTCACCGCCCCGGACCCCGCCGGGGTGCAGGCGTTGCTGAGCGGTCTCGACGACGCCGGCCGTCGCGGACTGGCCGGTCCCCTGCGGGAGTACGGCCGGCGGTGGCGCCGGGAGCTCCGGGCCCTGGAGCGCGGTCCGGACTGGGACCACAAGGCGTGGGACCGGCACCACGCCCTGATCCCCGCCCTGCTGGTGGCCGGGGCCGGCTGCCTGACCGGCGCGGCGGCGGTCGCCCGGTGGCTCGCCGACTGGCCGTCCGCGGCCCACGGGGCGACCGGGCACGACCGGGTCTTCCCGCTGCTGGCCGAGCGCCCTCCGCCAGCGATCCCCCACTCCGGGCGATTGGGCGGACGGCTGGGTGCCAGAGCGGCACCCCAGGACGAGGAGTGGCAGGAGGGCGTGGTCCGGCTGGTCGTCGCGACCGGCGTCGAACCGCCGGCGGACCGGGACTTCCTCTCCGCCTGGCTGGGGGCAGCGATGCGGCGCTGCCACCTCTGGGGAGGGCCGGAGAGGAGAGAGCTGTCGGCGGTGTTGGCCGCCGACCCGCTGCTGCGGCCCATGCTGACCGCGCTGTTCTCGGCCGAGCGGATGGGGTCCTTCCTTGAGGGCGCCCACCTGACCCCCGCGTTGGTCGCGTTGACCCGCACCGGCGCGGTGTCCAGGGACACGCTGATCGGCGGCTGCGTCGGTCGGCTGCTGCGCGGCGGACGGCTGGGCGAGCTCAAGGGCTTCACCCGGCTGTACCAGCTGCTCGACGTCACCGTGGTCGAGGCGGCGGGGTACGCCAGGGACCTGGTGCGCACGCTGCCCGACGCGCCGTCGACCGTGGCCGGCCTCGCGCAGCGGGAGCTGCGCCGGATCGACGAGGCGGGCCGCCTGGACGTCGCGCTGCTGGCCGAGGCCACCGAGGTGACGCTGTACGGCGACGTCAAGAAGCTGGCGACCGCGCAGCTGGTCTGGCTGGACCGGGCGCTGTCGCGGCACCCGGACGGCACCGGACCGCTGCTGGCCGCGCTGGCCCCCGCGTTCGGCCACCCGGCCGCCGACGTCCGGCGGCGCGCCGTGCGGCTGGTGGCCCGGCACGCCGGGCGGCTGGACGTGGCGGGGCGGGAGGAGCTGGCGTCCGCGGCGGAGGCGTTGCCGGCCGAGCTGCGGGCGAGCGTCGCCGAGGCACTCGGCGTGCCCATCGCCGCGCCGGAGCCCACCCCGCCGCCCGAACCGGCCGCGCCGCCGGCCCGCCGGATGCCGGAGCCGCTCGGCTCGTTCGAGGAGCTGGCGGAGGAGTTGGCCGCGCTGCTGATGGCCTCGGAGGCGCAGCTGTGGGGGCGAGGCGGCCTGCCGCTCGACCCGGTGGCCGTGGAGCGGGCGCTCGCCGCGGTGGTGGCGTTCGCGCACGCCGACCGCGAGGCCCTCGGCGAGGCGCTGCGCCCGGTGCTGCCGCGCCACGAGATCACGCCGGGCGCGGACCGGCGCCCGGGCTCCGCCCGGCGCCCGCGGTGGTTCCACGCCGGCCCGCACTGGGAGCTGCGGGGCGTGGTCGCCGCCGCCGCGGGGCCGGTCACCGGCGCCCCGCAGGACGTCGGGCTCTCCGGGAGACCCACCCGGCTCACGAGGCGCACGGGCATATCGCGGGCCGAATGGCAGACCAGCGCGGACGAGTTCCCCGCACCGTCGCGGGTGCTGCTCCACCGGCTGCGGGAGATCGCCGACGGACTCGCCCAGGGACCGGTGCCACCGGTGCCCGCCCTGGTCGCCACACCCTCGGAGGCGACCGGGCTGCTGGACCCGGCGGCGCTGCTCGACCGGCTGGCGCTGGCCGCGCGCGACGGCTGGCGGCCCTGGGAGCTGGACCTTCAGCAGGCGCTGCTCCGGCTCCCGGCCGAACCGGCGCCCGACCTCGCGGCCCGCGCGGCGGCGCTCGGCACCAGCGCGGGCGACCGGCTGGCCGAACGACTGCGCGCGGGCGACCGGGAGCCGGCGGTGGCGCGCGTCGACGCGGCGGGCAGCTGGCTGGTGCCGGACGCCGCGACCCCGACGGACCAGGGCCGCGACCGGCTGGCCGCGATGCTCAGCCGGCCGCCGGGGCGCGCCGAGCCGCAAGCCATGTGGGCAGCCTGCTGGCCGGCGACCTGGCCCGGGCATCCCGACCTGATCGCGGCCTGTCTCGCGCCGCTCGCGCGGCCGCTGGTGTCGGGCGAGGGGTGGCCGGCCGTCCGGATCACGTCGTCGCTGGCCGAGGCGCCCGGACCGGTCGGACCCGGCATGGCGACGGCGCTGGCGTACGGCCTCGGCGCGGAATGCGCGGAGGACCGGGCCGCCGTGACGGACGCGCTGGTAACGCTCGCCGCCCGTGGCCGGCTGGACGGGGGCGCGCTGGGCGGGCGACTCGGGGAGCTGACGGCGGGCGGAGACGTGAAGCTGACCAGGGCCGTGCCGGCGCTCCGGGAGGCGGCCGAGGCCGGGGCCCACCGTCAGGTGTGGGAGGCGGTGGCGGCGGCACTGCCGACGCTGCTGCCTCCGGCCGCCGAAAGAGCGCCGCACCGGCTGGCCGACCTGGTGGCGCTCGGCGCCGACGTCGCGGAGACCGCCGGCGTCGGCGTTCCGATACCCGAGCTCACCGCGTATGCCGCCCGGCCGGGCGGCAGCCTGCTGATCAGGGAGTCCCGCCGGCTGCGCGACCGCCTGGCCGCGGGCCTCTAGAGGTCCGCGGCCAAGCGGGCCGCCGGGCGGGCGTCAGAGCGCGGTCATCACGTGCTTGACCCGGGTGTAGTCCTCCAGGCCGTAGGACGAGAGGTCCTTGCCGTACCCGGACTTCTTGAAGCCGCCGTGCGGCATCTCGCCCACCAGCGGGATATGCGTGTTGATCCAGACGCAGCCGAAGTCGAGCGCCTTGGAGAGCCGCATGGCACGGGCGTGGTGAGTCGTCCACACCGAGGACGACAGGCCGTACTCGACGTCGTTGGCCCAGGCCAGGGCCTCGTCCTCGGACGAGAACCGCTGCACCGTGATCACCGGTCCGAAGACCTCCTGCTGGATGATCTCGTCGTCCTGGCGGCAGCCGGTGACCACGGTCGGCGCGTAGAAGTACCCGGTCTCGCCGATCCGGTGGCCGCCGGTAGTGACCGTGGCGTGGTCGGGCAGCCGGTCCACGAAACCGGCGACCCTGGCCAGCTGGTCGGGGTTGTTCAGCGGGCCGTAGAAGCAGTCGGGGGCCGCCGGGTCGCCGGTCTTCACTCCGGCCGCGGCCTCGGTCAGCGCGGTGACGAACCGGTCGTGCACGGACTCGTGGACCAGCACCCGGGTCGCCGCGGTGCAGTCCTGACCGGCGTTGAAGAAGCCGGCGTCCCTGATGCCCTCGACGGCGCTGTCCAGGTCGGCGTCCTCGAAGACCAGGCAGGGGGCCTTGCCGCCGAGCTCCAGGTGGACCCGCTTGAGGTCCTTGGACGCGCTGGCGGCGACCTCCATGCCGGCCCGCACCGAGCCGGTGATCGACGCCATGTCGGGCGTCGGGTGCTCCACCATCAGCCGCCCGGTGTCCCGGTCGCCGCAGATGACGTTGAAGACGCCGGGCGGCAGCAGCTCGCCCAGCAGCCCCGCGAAGAAGACGGCGGAGGCGGGGGTGGTGTCGGACGGTTTGAGCACCACGGTGTTGCCCGCGGCGAGCGCCGGCGCGAACTTCCAGACGGCCATCATGATCGGGTAGTTCCACGGAACCACCTGGGCGCAGACCCCGACCGGCTCCCGGCGGACGAAGGACGTCATCCCCGCCATGTACTCGCCGGCCGACTTGCCCTCCAGCATCCGGGCGGCGCCGGCGAAGAACCGGATCTGCTCCAGCATCATCGGCAGTTCTTCCTGCCGGGTCAGCTCCAGCGGCTTGCCGGTGTTCTGACACTCGATGGCCAGCAGTTCGTCCGCGTGCCCTTCGAAGGCGTCCGCGATCCTGAGCAGGGCGAGCTGACGGACCGCGGGGGTGGTGTCCCGCCAAGCGGGGAACGCGGACCGCGCGGCCTCCATGGCGGCGTCCACGTCGGGTTCCCGGGACAGCGGGGCGGTGGCGTACGCCCGGCCCGTCGCGGGATCGGTCACCTCCGTGGTCTGTCCGCCAACGGCGTCACGGAACTCCCCGTTGATGTAGTTGCGCAGCCGACGCAGCTCGGTGGTCACGGCACCCTCCCGGCTTCCTGATCAATGGCCTGAGCTCCCACCCTAGCCCCCGGAGACCACCCGCAGCACGGCCCTCGGACGACAGATCCAGCCGGGAGCACGTGGCGCAACGGGAAGAACATCGACAGATCATCGCCTTTCCCGGACATCTTCCTAAACCGGGCCGGGCCGTACCCTCGTCCGAAGGAACCTGTGCGGCGTTTGGCCGAGTCACCCCGCTTCGACCCCTTCGACTGTGTCAGCTTGGCTCACATGGGAACTACGGGAAACCCGACAAGCAGATAACCGTCGGCACGAGCGGAGGTACCCGACGACCATGGCCCCAGTCGACCACCGGGCCGCGGCGGTCCCACCCGACAACGACGTGCTGTGGGGCCGCGAGCTCCACCACGCCCACGCGGGCTCGCCCGCCCTGCTCGGGGTGTCCCTCGGGGTCAGGCAGGGCGAGATCCTCGCCGTCACCGGACCGCGGGGCTGCGGCAAGACGACCCTGCTCGACTGCCTCTCCGGCCAGTTGCGCCCGGACAGCGGCGAGGTGTGGTTCAACAGCGTGCCGGTGCACACCCTCACCGCCGAGGCCAGGGAGCGGCTGCGCCGCGACCGGTTCGGCTGGGTGGGCGACAGCCCGCAGCTGGTGCCCGAGCTCACCGCCTGGGAGAACGCCGCGCTGCCGCTGCTGTTGGCCGGCGCCGGTCAACGCGTCGCCCGGCGGACGGCGATGGAGTGGCTGGGCCGACTGGACGTCGGCGACTGCGCCCGGCACCGGCCGGCCGCCCTGATGCAGTCACAGCGGCAGCGGGTGGCCATCGCCCGGGCCCTGGTCCACCAGCCCGAGGTGCTGTTCGCCGACGAGCCGACCGCCCCGCTGCACCAGGCCGACCGCGCCCAGGTGCTGCGCACCCTGACCACCGCCGGCCGCTCCCACGGCATCACTGTGGTGCTGGCCAGCCAGGATCCGGAGGTGGCAACGTTGACCGACCGCACCCTCAGCCTCGTCGATGGCCGCACGAGCGGCGCACCGGCCCCAGCCGCATGCTCGCTCTCCGCCTAGCGCGCGGCTCCGACCCGGGCGCACTGGGCCGCCGGCTGCTGCTGGCCGGTGCGGCGGCCGGTGTGAGCTTTCTGCTGCTGGCCGCGCTGTGCCACGCCCTGGACCACCCGGGCAGCGGCGGGGCGTCCGGGCTGCGGCTGGCTTTCTGCGTCCTGCCGCTGGCCGCGACCGTGCAGCTGGCGGTCGCCGTGGCCCGGGCGGACCCCACGGTGCGGGCCCGCTCCGGGCTCGCCGCGGCCGGTCTGGGCCCGGCCCGGGTGCCGGTGCTGGCGGCGGTGACCACGGCGGTGGCCGCGCTGCTGGGCAGCGTGCTGGCGCTGACCGTCTTCCTCCACCTGCGCGGCGACATCCACGGCTCGCCCTTCGACGGCGCGGGCGCCGGTTGGCTGGCGCCCGGCCGCCCGGTGCCGATGGGCGCCGCGCTCACGCTGCTCGCGATCGTTCCGGTGACCGCCGCCGGGGCGAGCGCGCTGGCGCTGCGGCCCCGGCCCGAGCCGCGCCCCACCGCGGTGACCCCGCCCCGGGGCGTCCTCGCGGCGCCCGAGCCGCCGGTGCCGGCGCCCGCCGGGCTGCCCTGGGGCACGGCGCTGGCCACCGGGGGCGTGGCGGTGAGCGCCTACGACGGCACCGACGACCCGGCGACGACGCTGCCGCTGCCCGGCGCGCTGGACTACCTGACGCCGGCGGTGGCCGGCGGCTGGCTGCTGATCGCGGCCGGCATCGTGCTGGCCGCCCCCGGGCTGGCGCACCTCGGCGGCCGGCTGCTGGCCGCCGGGCGCCCGGGAGCGCTGCGGCTGCTCGCCGGCCGCGGGCTGCAGCAGGAGGCGGTGCGGCTCGGCCGCCCGCTCGGGGCGCTGTGCGCCGCCACCGCGGCGCTGTGCGCGGGGCTGCGGCTGGACGGGCCGCGGCTGTTCGGGCCCTTGGTGGTGCTCGGCGCCGGCGTCGTGCTGGCCAGCGTGCTCGGCAGCATCGCTGCGGCCTCGGCCGAGGCCAGACAGGCGCGGGCCGCCACCACGGCGGCGCTGCTGCGGCTGGGCGCCCCGCGTTCCCTGCTGCGCGGCGCGGCGGTGCTGCGACTGACACTGCTGCTCGCGGTGTTCGGCGGCCTCACCTGGCTGGCCACCGAGCTGATCCTGCTGCCCACCCCCGGCTGGGCCCGCGGCGGCTGACCCCGGCGCGACGCGTCAGGAGGGTCCGGTGCCGGCGAACCGGCCGGCGCCGAAGACGGTGCGGTGCCAGCTCTTCCTGGCCGTCGCGGTGGTGTCGTACATGACGTGCTTCAGCCGGGTGTACCGCTCGAAGGCGGAGGCCGCCGCGTCCCCGCCAGGACCCGGATCACGGCGCACGCCGTGCGGCATCTCGCTGACCGTCGGCAGATGGTCGTTGACCCAGACCCGACCCGCGGTGAGCTCCCGGGTGGCGCGCCCAGTGCGGTAGACGTCCCGGCTCCACACCGAGGCGGCGGGCCCCGGCGGGGCGGCGTTGGCCAGCACCAGACCCTCGTCGTCGGCGTCGAAGGGCAACGCCGCCAGCACCGGACCGAGCACTTCGCCGCGCAGGATCCCGCAGTCCCTGGTCACGCCGGTGAGCAGGGTGGGCCGGTAGTAGGCGCCCTTGGCGAGGGCGCCGGTGCTGGCGAAGTCCGGTGCCTCGCCGCCGGTGACCACCGTGGCCCCGCCGCGCATCCGGTCCACGCAGCCCGCCACCCGCTCCCGGTGCGCGGTGGAGATCAGCGGGCCGAGGTCGGTGCCCACCTCGAACGGGTCGCCGAGCCGCACCGAAGCCATCAGGTCGGCCACGCCCGCCACGAAGGAGTCGAACAACGGGCGTTGGACGTACGCGCGAGTGGCGGCGGCGCGGTCCTGGCCGGCGTTGACCAGGGCGGCCGCCACCGCGCCGTGCACGGCGGCCTCCGGATCGGCGTCGTCGAACACCAGGAACGGCGCCTTGCCGCCGAGTTCCAGGTCGAGGCGCTTGACCCCGACGCCCTCCCCCGTGCCGGCGGTCGCGATCTGGGCGACGCGCCGGCCGGCGTCCGTGGAGCCGGTGTAGGACACCATGGCCACGTCGGGATGGCCCGCCAGATGCTCCCCGGCGTGCGCGCCGGTGCCGGAGACGACGTTGAGCACGCCGTCCGGCAGGCCCGCGACGGTCGCCGCCTGAGCCAGCATCAGGGCGGTCAGCGGGGTGAGCTCCGAGGGCTTGAGCACCACGGTGTTACCGGTCGCCACCGCCGGCAGCGCCTTCCTGACGGCCATCCGCAGCGGGTAGTTCCACGGCGCGAGCAGGGCCACCACGCCCACCGGCTCGCGGCGCACGTAGGAGGTGTGCACCGCGTCGTACTCGGCCGCCGCCGCGCCCGGCAGGTGGCGGGCCGAACCGGCGACGAAGGCGACGTCGTCCAGGGCGTCCACGACGTCGAACTCCTGGCTGAACGTCAGCGGCTTGCCGGTCTGCAACGATTCGGTGTACGCGAGGTCGTCCGCCTGTTCGGCCAGCAGGTCGGCCAGCCGGTGCAGCACCGTGGCGCGTTCGCCGGGCGTCGCGGCGGCCCACTGCGGCAGCGCGCGCCGGGCGGCGGCGACCGCGTCCTCCACGTCCTCGGCGCCGGCCAGTTCGTAACCGCACACCGGCTCCCCGGTGGCCGGATCCACTACGGTGTGGCGCCGCCCTGAGGTGCCCGTCCGCAACTGTCCGTCGATGTACTGGGCGCCGGGTGCGAAGCGTTCGGCGACGTCGAGCGGGTCCATGAGCACTCCTGCGGCAAGCCGGGGGACGGCAGGGACACGAACTGGCGCGGGGGGAATGACGACGATGCTCGCAGTTGTTCGTTCTGTCAACAAGGGATTCCGTGGTTGCTTTTGCGTCACGCAACGGATCCCGTCGTCCCGGCCTTGCGGAGCGGTTCGTTGCTCCGGCACAGTGACCGGATGGCCCGCGACCGTAGGCGGACGGCCCGAGGTCCGGCCCTCGACGCCCTCGCCCTGGCGATCATCGAGCAGTTGCAGGAGGACGGACGCCGGTCCTACGCGGCCATCGGCAAGGCGGTGGGCCTTTCCGAGGCGGCGGTGCGGCAGCGCGTGCAGAAGCTCTGCGAGCAGGGCGTGATGCAGATCGTCGCGGTCACCGACCCGTTGACCGTGGGCTTCCTGCGGCAGGCCATGGTGGGCATCAACGTCGAGGGCGACCTGGACCCGGTGGCCGACGCGCTGACCGAGATGCCCGAGGTGGACTACGTGGTGGTCACCGCCGGCTCCTTCGACCTGCTGGTGGAGATCGTCTGCGAGGACGACACGCATCTGCTGGAGATGATCAACAAGCGGATCCGCGCCCTGCCCGGCGTGCGCTCCACGGAGAGCTTCGTGTATCTCAGGCTGCGCAAGCAGACGTACAAATGGCGGCCCTGACACGCGATCCGGCGCCTGGACGGGGCGCTTATTCGGGGCGGACCAGGCCGGTGCGGTAGGCGAGGATGACCGCCTGGACCCGGTCCCGGGAGCCGGTCTTGGCCAGCACGCGGCTGACATGGGTCTTCACCGTGGACGGGGCGAGTACCAGCCGTTCGGCGATCTCCGCGTTGGTCCAGCCCCAGCCGATCGCGGTGAGCACCTCGCGTTCCCGCCCGGTCAGCGCCGCCAGCCGCGGGTCGGTCCTGTCGTCGTCGGCCGCCCCGTCCGCCGGGAGGCGGTGGGCGTACCGGTCGAGCAGCCGCCGCGTCAGGGCCGGCGCCACCACGGCGTCGCCGCTGGCCACCGCACGGATGCCGGAGAGCAGTTCCTCGGGCGAGGCGTCCTTGATCAGGAAGCCGCTGGCGCCGGCGCGCAGCCCCGCGTAGGCGTACTCGTCCAGGTCGAAGGTCGTCAGAATGAGCACCCGGGTCCGCCCGCCTGCGGCGATCACCCGCCGGGTGGCCTCGATGCCGTCGAGACCCGGCATCCGCACGTCCATCAGCACCACGTCCGGGCGCAGTTCGGCCACCTGCCGCACCGCCTCGGCGCCGGTCGCCGCCTCGCCGAGAACCGTCAGATCGTCCTGACTCTCCAGCAGCATGCGGAATCCGAGGCGTTGCAGGGCGTGGTCGTCGGCGATCAGCACCGTGATCACTGCGGTCGCTCTCCTGGGGTCTCCGGGTCCGTGCGGGACATCCGGCCGGGCGTCGGGGCCGGTGCCGTGGTCGGCGGCGGGGGAACGGCCTCGGCCGGGGGCACGGGGGTGGCGGCGCCCCGGCCGGTGGGCAGCCACAGTCGCACCCGCCAGCCGCCGGACGGCAACGGGCCCGCCTCCAGCGTGCCGTCGTACACCGCGGCGCGCTCCCGCATCCCGCTGATGCCCTGGCCCGTGCCGTCCCCGTCGCTGCCGCCGTCTGTGCGTTCGCCGCCGCCTCCGCCGCCCAGTGCGGGCGCACCGCGGCCGTCGTCCGTCACCGTGACGGTCATCCCGCCCGGCATCCGGTCCACCGCGAGCCGCGCCCGGGTCCCGGGTCCGCCGTACTTCAGGGCGTTGGTCAACGCCTCCTGCACCACCCGGTAGACGGTCAGCTGCTCCCCCTCGGACAGACCCGCCGACAGACCCGCCGACAGGCCCGCCGGCCGGCCGTCGACCGTGCTGCGCACCCCGAGACCGGCCTCCCGCACCCGGTCCAGCAGTGGATTCAGTTCGGCCAGCCCCGGCTGCGGCGCCAGCTCCGCGTCGCCGCCGGGCGCAGGTTCGTGCCGCAACACGTCCAGGAGTCGCCGCAGTTCGCCGAGCGCCTGCCTGCTCGTCGCGCCGATGGCGTCCAGGGCCTGCGCGGCCCGTTCGGGCGACCTGCGGGCGGCGTACGCGCCACCGTCCGCGAGGCCGGTGATCACCGCCAGGTTGTGCCCGATGATGTCGTGCATCTCCCGTGCGATGCGAGCCCGTTCGGCCGCGGCGGCGAGCCGCTCGCGCTGGTCGCGCTCGACCTCCAGGCGGGCCGCCCGGTCGATCAGCGCCTCGATATGGTCGCGCCTGATCCGGATCACGAAGCCCGCCAGCACGAACACCAGGGCCTGCATCAGCGACCTGACGTAGCTCTCGGCGACGTCGTCCGGCGGCCAGCGCCAGACCCAGGCCACGGTGGCCACCGCCAACATGCCGAGCGCCCCGGCCAGCCGCGGGACAGAGGAGCGCAACGCCACGCCGAACAGCGCGAGGTACGCGCCGACCGGGGTCCCCGAGGCCAGTCCGGTCCACAGCGAGATCGCGCCGGGCACCGCCATCGCCGCCAGCGTGGCCAGCGGATAGCGGCGGCGCCACACCAGCGGCAGCAGGAACGTCACGGCCTGGATCCACGGCACGGCGGTCGGGATGTCCGGCAGCATCGCCCGCTCCCGCCAGCCGGGGTCGTCGAGCTCGGTCACCGCGACCAGGGCGAGCAGCAGCACGGGCGTCAGGTCCCAGCAGAGGGGATGGCGGGCGTCGAAGGCCCGCACCCTCCAGATCAGCGCCCGCATCGGCCGGGTGGGCGACGCCGTGTGGGCGCGCCACCGCGACCCGAGGCGGCTTCCCGGCCCCGGCGGGCCTGGGGGAGGGACCGTCGTGGCGCTCAAACTGTCGCTCCGCACCGGTGCATCGTCACACGTCCCGGCGCCTGAGCAGGAGGGCCGCGGCGGCGAGACCCAGCGTCGTCCACGCCACGATCGCCAGGTACGCGACCGGGGTGGACAGCGCGCCCTCCTCCGGACGGGCCAGCCCCATCGACTCGCCGATGTCGAACGGCATCAGGCGCACCACGTCGTCCACCCAGGCCCACGGCAGCAGCGTGACGAGCTCGGGAAGTAGCATCACCACTCCCACGTACACCGCGATGGCACCGGGGGAACTGCGCAGCAGCGATCCGATGGTCAGCCCGAGGACTCCCCCGTAGGCGGCGAACACTCCGCTGCCGAGCACCGCCCGCGCCACGCCCGGATCCGACAGGGATGCCTCCAGATCGGTGCCGGCGAGGAAGGGCTGGGCGACGAGGAACGTGGCGAAGGCGACGGGCACGAAGATCGCCAGTGCGACGCCGGCGAACACGGCCGTCTTAGCCCACAGCACGGGCAGCCGCCGGGGCACCGCGGTCAGGCTGGAACGGATCATCCCCGTGGCGTACTCCCCCGACATCGTCAGAACGCCGAGGACGGCAACGGCGAGTTGGGTGAGGCTCAGCCCGAAGAGGGGCAGGCCGACGGGGTCGAACTGCTGGGGGCCGTCCCCCGTTTCATAGGCGCCGGCGACGATCATGCCGATGCCGATGGTGAGGACCGCGGCGCAGGACAGCGTGATCCAGGTGGAGCGCAACGACCACAGCTTGGTCCACTCCGAGCGGACGATGCCCCGGGCGGTCAGCCGGTAACGGGGCGGCTTCGCGGCATGGTCGCGGGGCGGCGCGGCGGGTGCCGCGGTGGCGGTGCTCATCGGGCTCCTCCCCCGGTGCTCGCCTGGTACTCGACGGTGCTGCGGGTGAGTTCCATGTAGGCGTCCTCCAGCGATGCCTGTCCCGGGACGAGTTCGAAAAGCGGGATGCCGTGCTCGGCGGCGGTGAGGCCGACGCGCCGCCCGTCGAGTCCGGTGAGCTCCAACGTGTCCGGCGCGGGCGCGGCGATCGCCACCCCCTGGCCGGCCAGCAGCTCGCGCAGCCGGGCGGCCTCGGGCGAGACGACCCGCAGTGTGCCCACGCCGGCCGCGCGCAGCAGCTCGGGCACGGTGGTGTCGGCGAGCAGCCGACCCTGGCCGATGATGATCAGGTGGTCGGCGGTCTGCGCCATCTCGCTCATCAGATGCGAGGAGAGGAAGACGGTGCGGCCCTCGGCGGCCAGCCGCCGGAGCAGGTCGCGGATCCAGCGCACGCCCTCCGGGTCGAGGCCGTTGACCGGCTCGTCGAGCATCACCACGGCCGGGTCGCCGAGCAGCGCGACGGCCAGTCCGAGCCGCTGTCCCATGCCGAGCGAGAAGCCGCCGACCCGCTTCCCCGCCACCTCGGCAAGGCCCACCATGTCGATGACCTCGGCGACCCGACGGCGCGGGATGCCGTGGGTGTGGGCGAGGGCCATCAGGTGTTTGGCGGCCGAACGGCCGGTGTGCACGGCCTTCGCCTCCAGCAGGCTGCCGAGTTCGGCCAGCGGCGCGGGATGGTCGGCGTAACGCCGGCCGCGCACGGTGACGCGACCGCTGGTGGGCGCGTCCAGGCCGACGATCAGCCGCATGGTGGTGGACTTGCCGGCGCCGTTCGGCCCCAGGAAGCCGGTCACCCGGCCGGGCCGGACGGTGAACGACAGGCCGTCCACGGCGGTTTTGGCGCCGTAGCGCTTGGTCAGTGCCTCTGCCTCGATCATTCGGGTCGCCTTCGGGAGAACGGATCGACGCCGTCCAGCCAACCGGGCCCGTGCGCCCGGCTCGTCGGTCCACGGCCGGACGTTGACCCGGCGCGTAGTACCACGGTGCTACGCGCCGTGGATCGCCGAGGCGCTCAGGCGGGGAGGGCGACGACGTCGGCGGGATCGAAGGCGGTGCCCACCGTGGCGCCCTCCGGCGGCGCGGAGCGCAGCGGCGCCGTGGCCTCCAGGCGAGGGCCGCGCTCGGGGTCGAGCAGCAGCACCACATGGTCGCCGCGGAAGGTACGGGCGCGCACCGTGCAGCGCGGCCCGGTGCCGTCCTCGGGGCCGGTCAGGGTGACCCCCGACGGGCGGACCAGCAGGCGGCACGGCCCCGCCGGGGTGCCGTCCGGCACCGGCACCTCGCCCCAGGGCGTCTCCGCCACGCCGTCGCGCACCACCGCCTCGGCGACGTTGCCGAAGCCGAGGAAACGGGCGGTGAACTCGTCGGCCGGCCGCTGCCACACCTCGGCCGGCGTGCCCTCCTGGGCGACCCGCCCGTCCCGCATCACCACCACCCGGTCGGCCAGCGCGAACGCCTCCCCCTGGTCGTGGGTGACCGCCAGCACCGTGGTGCCGAGCCGGCGGAAGAGCTGCCGCAGTTCGACCACCAGCCGCTCCCGCAGGGTGCGGTCGAGCGCGCCGAGCGGTTCGTCGAGCATCAGCAGCCGGGGGCCGGGCGCCAGCGAGCGGGCCAGCGCGACGCGCTGCTGCTCGCCGCCGGAGAGCGAGGCGACGGGACGGCGTTCCGCGCCCGGCAGCCCGACCAGGTCGAGCAGTTCGGCGACCCGCCGTTCGGCCCGGGCCCGCGGCGTGCGCCTGACCCGGAGGCCGAAGGCGATGTTGCGGCCCACGTCGTGCTGCGGGAACAGCTGGTGGTCCTGGAACATCAGCCCTACACCGCGCCGGTGCGCGGGCACGCCCGCCTGGTCGTGGCCGGCCAGCCGCACCGTGCCCGCGGCCAGGGGCTGTAGGCCGGCCACCGCGCGCAGCAGCGTCGACTTGCCGCTGCCGCTGGGGCCGAGCACGCAGACCGTCTGGTGCTCGCCCACCGCCAGGTCCACCCCGTCGAGCGCGCGATGCGGCGGATCGTCGAAGCGCACCCGGACGCCGTCCAGTTCCAGCAGGGTCGTCACACCAGCTCCCCGGCGCGCGGCGGGCGTATCCGTTCCAGGGCCAGCAGGGTGGCGGCACAGAGCACCATCAGGATGGTGCTCAACGCCATGGCCTGGCCGTAGTTGAGCTGCCCGGCCCGGCCCAGCAGCCGGGCCACGGCGACCGGCAGGGTGGGCGAGTCGGGGCGGGCGATGAAGACGGTGGCGCCGAACTCCCCCAGCGAGATGGCGAACGCGAAACCGGCCGCGACCAGCAGCGCCCGCCACACCAGCGGCAGGTCCACCTCGCGCCAGGCCCGTGCCGGCGAGGCGCCCAGCACCGCGGCGGCCTCCCGCAGCCGGTGGTCGATGGCGCGCAGCACCGGCAGCATGGTGCGCACCACGAACGGGACGGCCACCAGGGCCTGGGCCAGCGGCACCAGGATCCAGGAGGAGCGCAGGTCGAGCGGCGGCTCGTCGAGCGCGATGAGGAAGCCGAAGCCGACGGTGACCGCCGAGGTGCCGAGCGGCAGCATCAGCAGCGCGTCGAAGCCCCGCATCAGCGGGCCCGTCCCGGGGGTGCCTCCCCGGCCGCGGGTGGTCCGGGTGAGCGCCACGGCGGCCAGCCCGCCGACCGTCACCGCGACCACGGTGGCGACGGCGGCGAACCGTAGCGAGTTGCCGATCGCCTCCCACGGAGCCACCAGGAAGGTGCCGCCCTCGGTGCTCGCCAGCGCCCGGTAGTTGCCGAGACCGTAGCCGTCGGGGCCGGACAGCGAGCGTTCCACCAGCACCGCGAGGGGCAGCAGGAGCAGCAGCGCCAGCACCGTCAACACCCCGCCGAGCAGCGCCCGTTCCCCCGTGCCCCGCGGGCGGTGCGCGGTCCGGTCGGCGTCGACCAGGCGCAGCGCGGACTCGGACCGGCGCACCAGCGCGGTGTGGCCGGTCAGCAGCACGGCCACGGCGGCGAGTTGGAGCAGAGTGAGCACGGCGGCGGTCGGCAGGTCGAGCAGCTCCGCCGTCTGCCGGTAGATCTCCACCTCCAGGGTGGTGGTGCGCGGGCCGCCGAGGATCTGGATGGTGCCGAAGGAGGTGAAGGTGAAGAGGAAGACCATCGCCGCGGCGGCGGCCACGGACGGCGCGAGCGCGGGCAGCGTGACGCGCCGCCAGGCGGCGAACGGGCCCGCGCCGAGCGTCCGCGCGGCCTCCTCCTGGCGCGGGTCGAGCTGCGCCCAGAGGCCGCCCACCAGGCGCACCACGACGGCGTAGTTGAAGAAGGCGTGCGCCAGCAGGATGGCCCAGACGCCGTTGTCGAGGCGCACGCCCCACAGCTCGTCGAGCAGCCCGCCCCGGCCGAGCAGGGCCAGGAACGCGGCTCCGGTGACCACGGTGGGCAGCACAAACGGCACGGTGACGACGGCGTGCAGCAGTCGCTTGCCGCGGAAGTCGAGGCGGGCGAAGACGTACGCGCCGGGCAGGGCGAGCGCCAGCGTGAGCGCGGTGGAGGCCGCGGCCTGCCACACGGTGAACCACAGCACGCCGAGCACGTCGGGGTCGGTCAGGGTTTCGGCGGCGTGGCCCAGCCGCCAGGTGCCGTCGTCGCGCAGGCCGCGGCCGGTGATGGCGACCACCGGATAGCAGAAGAAGAGCGCGACGAAGACCACGGGCGGGGCCAGCAGGGCCCCCCTGGCCAGCGCCGCCCGGCGACGCCCCGACCCCCGTGTCCGCCCCGGTCCCTCGGGTATCTCGGGCGGTTCGGACCGCTCAGGCTGCTCGGGCCGCTCGGCGGCTAGCGCACGACGACGGACGTCCACGCGTCGATCCACTGCTCGCGGTGCTCGGCGACCTCCGCGGGCGCCATGGTCTCCGGGTCCTCGACGCGTTCGCCGTACCGGGTGAACGCCTCCGGCAGCGGGGTGTCCGCGCGCACCGGATTGACGAACATGGACAGCGGCAGGTCGGCCTGGAAGTCCTCGGTCAGCAGGAAGTCCAGCAGCGCCCGGCCGCCCCCGGGGTTGCCCGCGCCCGCGAGCAGCCCGGCGAACTCGATCTGCCGGAAGCAGGTGCCGGTGGCCACGCCGGTCGGCGCCTGTTCCGGCCACTCGCCCTCGGGATCCTCGGCGTAGACCACCTCCGCGGGCGGGCTGGAGGCGTAGGAGACCACCAGCGGACGGTCGCCGTCGCCGGCGCCGGAGAACCGCTCGTTATAGGCGATCTCCCAGCCCTCGGTGACCTCCACGCCGTTCTCCCGCAGCCGGCTCCAGTAGTCCTGCCAGCCGTCCTCGCCGTAGTGGGCGACGGTGGCGAGCAGGAAGCCGAGGCCCGGCGAGGAGGTGGCCGGGTCCTGCACCACGAGCAGGTCGCGGTAGGCGGGGTCGGCCAGGTCGTCGAAGGTCTCCGGCGGGTCCAGGTCGTGCTCCGCGAAGTACTCGCGGTCGTAGTTCACGCAGATGTCGCCGGTGTCCACCGGGGTCACCCGATGCTGCTCCGCGTCGACCTGGAGGGCGTCGGGCACCCGGTCCAGGCCGCTCGCCCGGTACGGCTCGAACAACTCCTCGTCCAGGGCCCGGGAGAGCAGGGTGTTGTCCACCCCGAAGAGCACGTCGCCCTGTGGCGTGTCCTTGCTCAGCACCGCCTGATTGACCATGACGCCGGCGTCGCCGGTCCGCAGCACCTGCACGGTGTAGCCGGTCCGGTCGGTGAAACGGGCCAGCACGTCGTCGGAGACCGCGAAGGACTCGTGGGTCACCAGGATGACCTCGGTGTCGTCGCCGGAGTCCCCCGAACCGCCGCAGGCGGTCAGGGCAGCCGAGACGAGGGCCAGGGTGAGGGCCGCGGCGCGGACCTGCCGCCGGGTGCTGCGCTTCATGGGGCCGCTTTCGCCACGAGGCGCGCGGGCGCGGCACGAGAGGGTTCCGAACTTCCTACCCAGCATGATCTGGGCGAGGTTCGAGGGTCTGCGACCGGTGCCGCACTCTCAGCGCCGCGGGCGCTCCCCTGTCGGAATGGTGTTCGGATTGAGGATAGCAGTCAGGCACGAGCCGAGGCGGCGAGCTGGCCACACGCTCCGTCGATCTCCTGGCCACGAGTGTCGCGCACGGTAACCGGCACCCCGTGCGCCGCCAACGCCGCGACGAACGCCCGCTCGTCCTCGGGCCGGGAGGCGGTCCACTTGCTGCCCGGGGTGGGGTTGAGCGGGATGAGGTTGACGTGGGCGCCCCGCCCGCGCAGCAGCCGGCCCAGCAGGTCGGCCCGCCACGCCTGGTCGTTGACGTCCCTGATCAGCGCGTACTCGATGGAGATCCGGCGGCCCGAGGCGTCGGCGTACGCCCAGGCGGCGTCGAGCACCTCGCGGACCTTCCAGCGGGTGTTGACCGGGACCAGGGTGTCGCGCAGCTCGTCGTCCGGGGCGTGCAGCGAGACCGCGAGCCGGCAGGACAGACCCTCCCCGGCCAGCCGGTGCATGGCGGGAACCAGGCCGACGGTGGAAACCGTGACGCCCCGCTGCGACAGCCCGACGCCGTCCGGCTGGGGGTCGGTCAGCCGGCGGATGGCGCCCACCACCCGTCGGTAGTTCGCCAGCGGCTCGCCCATGCCCATGAAGACCACGTTGCTCAGCCGCGCCGGGCCGTCGCCGGGGAGCCCCTCCCCCGCCAGCTCACCGTCGCGCAGCGCGCGCATGCCGTCCACGATCTGGTGGACGATCTCGGCGGTGGACAGGTTGCGGTCCAGACCCGCCTGGCCGGTGGCGCAGAACGGGCAGTTCATCCCGCAGCCGGCCTGCGAGGAGACGCACATGGTGACCCGGTCCGGGTAGCGCATCAGCACCGACTCGACCAGCGTCCCGTCGTGCAGCCGCCACAGCGTCTTGCGGGTGGCGCCCGCATCGCAGCTGGCGTGCCGCACCACCGTCATCAGCGGGGGCAGCAGCTCCTCCGCCAGCCGCTCCCGGGCGGCGGCCGGCACGTCGGTCCAGCCCGCTGGGTCCTCCGCGTACCGGGCGAAGTAGTGCCGCGACATCTGCTGGGCGCGGAACGGCCGCTCGCCGAGCGCGACGACCGCCTCGCGGCGCTCGGCCGGGGTGAGGTCGGCGAGGTGGCGCGGCGGCATCGCGGCCCCGCGCGGCGCGGCGAAGGTGAGCTCTCCGGGTACAGGCATGATGACGCCAGTGTCGCAGATCGGGCGGCCCGGTCAGTTCGCGCCGACGAAGGCCACCAGGAGCAGCCAGACCACCGGCGCGGTGGGCAGCAGCGAGTCCAGCCGGTCCATGATCCCGCCGTGGCCCGGCAGCAGCGTGCCCATGTCCTTGATGCCGAGGTCCCGCTTGATCATGGACTCGCCCAGGTCGCCCAGGGTCGCGCTGGCGGCGACCGCGACACCCAGCAGCAGACCCTGCCACCAGCGGCCGTCGTCGATGAGCAGGTGCATGCTGAGCGCGCCGGCGACCATCGCGAACAGCACGGCTCCGACGAGCCCTTCGCGGGTCTTGCCCGGGCTGATCCGGGGGGCCAGCTTGTGCCGGCCGAGCCGCCACCCCACGGCGTACGCGCCGGTGTCGCTGACCACGGTGAGTAGCAGGAAGACGAACACCCGCCAGGCGCCGTCGTCGGCGGCCAGCATCAGGGCGACGAAAGTGGCGAGGAAGGGCACGTAGAAGGCGGCGAAGACGCCGGCCGTGACGTCCCGCAGGTAGTTCTCCGGCGACCCCGTCATGCGCCACACCAGCACGGCGAGCGCGGTCAGCGCGGCGGCTACCCAGGCGGCCTCGGCCCCCTCCAGATAACCGACCACGACCGTGGTGGCGCCGCCCAGGGCCAACGGAGGCAGCGGCAGCCGGATCGACTTGCGCTCGGCGAGCCGCGAGGACAGCTCCCAGAGGCCGACCACCACGGCCACGGCTATGACGCCGAGGAACGCCGGTTTGTAGGCGAAGAGCGAGACGACGATCACCGCGCCCAGGGCGAGTCCGACGCCCACCGCGGCGCCCAGATCGCGGCCCGCGCGCTTCCGCCCGCCGCTGCGCTCGCCGGTCGGGGCGGTCAGCTCGTTCGGTCCGGCGCCCGGTCCAGCGGTCCGATCGTTCCGGCCCGGGTCCGGCTCGTCACCGCCGGCGTGGGCGTGGGCATCGGGCACGATCGGCATAGCCCGAGTCTGCGCCGCCCGCCCGGAATCGCGCAGGGGACCCGCCGGGGCGGCGCGGACGTGCTCCGCCCGACCCCAGGATGATTCGTTCACAGATGACAGCGTCCTTCTGAGGGCCCGGTCAGACCTCGAGCAGCTCGGCTTCCTTGTGCTTGAGCAGCTCGTCGACCTGGCCGACGTACTTCGCCGTGGTGTCGTCCAGCTCCTTCTCGCCGCGGCGGCCCTCGTCCTCGCCGACGTCGCCGTCCTTGATGGCCTTGTCGATGAGCTCCTTGGCCTTGCGCCGGACGCCGCGGATGGAGATCTTGGCGTCCTCGCCCTTGGACCTGGCCACCTTGATGTACTCCCGGCGGCGCTGCTCCGTCAGCTCGGGGAACACCACCCTGATGACGTGTCCGTCGTTGGTGGGGTTCACGCCCAGATCGGAGTCGCGGATCGCCTGCTCGATGTTCCGCAGCGAGCTCTTGTCGAACGGGGTGACGACGGCCATCCGGGCCTCGGGGACCGCGAAGGACGCCAGCTGGTTGATCGGTGTCATGGTGCCGTAGTACTCGGCAACGATCTTGCTGAACATCGCCGGGTGGGCACGGCCGGTGCGGATCGCGGCCAGGTCCTCCTTGGCGACCTGGACCGTCTTCTCCATCTTCTCCTCGGCCTCGAGGAGGGCTTCTTCGATCACCACGTGCTCCTGGTTCGATGTCGTGTGACGGACCGCGTCAGGCCCGTCGCCCCTGGTTGTTCACGAGTGTGCCGATCTTCTCACCCTTTACCGCACGGGCGATATTGCCCTCCGCGAGCAGTTCGAACACGAGGATGGGAAGGCCGTTGTCGCGGCAGAGCGTGATCGCGGTGGCGTCCGCGACCCTCAGGTCCCGGGTAATCACCTCGCCGTAGTCGAGCGCGTCGAAACGCACGGCGTCCGGATTGGCTGCCGGATCGGAGTCGTAGACGCCGTCCACGCCGTTCTTTCCCATCAGCAGCGCCTCGGCGTGGATCTCCAACGCCCGCTGGGCGGCGGTGGTGTCCGTGGAGAAGTACGGCATGCCCATACCGGCGCCGAAGATGACGACCCGGCCCTTCTCCAGATGCCGCACGGCCCGCAGCGGGATGTACGGCTCGGCGACCTGTCCCATGGTGATGGCCGTCTGCACGCGGGTCTCGATGCCCTCCTTCTCCAGGAAGTCCTGGAGCGCCAGGCAGTTCATGACCGTGCCGAGCATGCCCATGTAGTCGGAGCGGGAGCGGTCCATGCCGCGCAGCTGCAGCTCGGCGCCGCGGAAGAAGTTTCCGCCGCCGATGACCACGGCGATCTGTGCGCCGTCCCGCACCACCGCCCCGATCTCCCGGGCCATCGTGTGCACGACATCGGGATCGACACCGAGCCCTCCGCCGCCCGCGAAGGCTTCTCCCGACAACTTCAGCAGGAATCGCCGGGGCTTGTCGTCCTGGTTCATGGTGCTCTCCTCGTGCACACACGCGAGGAGGCCACTGCCCACGGATGCCGGACGCACCGGCGAATCCGCGCGGTTCCCCTGCTTGGCAGTGGCCTCCTCGTCACAACAGCGGTCGCCGGCCGTGCGGGCCACGGCGCCTGGCCCGACAATAGCGGGACCAGGCCCGTTCCGCGGCCGAAGGCACGGACCGGAAGAACCGGCTCAGGCGCCGACGCGGAAGCGCGCGAAGGCCTGGACCGTGACGCCGACCTCGTTCAGCACCTTCTGCACGGACTTCTTGTTGTCCTTGGCGAACGCCTGGTCGAGCAGCACGTGCTCCTTGAAGAAGCCGTTGACCCGACCCTCGACGATCTTCGGCAGGGCGGCCTCGGGCTTGCCCTCCTCCTTCGCCGTGGCCTCGGCGATGCGGCGCTCGCTCTCCACGACCTCGGCCGGCACCTCCTCGCGGCTGAGGTACTTCGGCTGGAAGGCGGCGATGTGCTGCGCGACGTCCTTGGCGGCCGTCGCGCTGGCCTCGGCCGAGGCCTCGCCCGGCGCGAGCTCGACCAGCACCCCGACCTGCGGCGGCAGGTCAGGGCTGGTGCGGTGCAGGTACGAGGCGACGTACGCGCCGGCGAACCGCGCGAAGCGGTCCAGCACGATCTTCTCGCCCAGGGTGGCGTTCGCCTCGTCGACGAACTCCTGGACGGTCTTGCCCGGCTCGATCTCGGACGCCAGCAGCGTCGCCAGGTCGGCGGGGTCGGTGGTGAAGACGTGCTGCGCGACGGTGGCCGCGACGGCCTGGAACTTGTCGCCCTTGGCCACGAAGTCGGTCTCGCACTTGAGCTCGACCAGGGCACCGGCGCCATTGTCCTCGGCGATCACCGAGACGACCGCGCCGTTGTCCGCGGTGCGGCTCTCCCGCTTGGCCACGCCCTTCTGGCCCTTGACCCGCAGGATCTCGACCGCCTTGGCGACATCGCCCTCGGCCTCGTCCAGCGCCTTCTTGCAGTCCATCATGCCGGCGCCCGACAGCTCCCTGAGCTTCTTGACGTCGGCGGCGGTGAAGTTCGCCATGGTTACGTGATCTCTTCCCGGAGTGTCGTGTGGATCGCTGAGTGCGTCAGCCCTGCTCGGCGGCGTCCTGGCCCTCGGCGGGCTGCGCCGGCTCGGCCTCGGCGGACGGCTGGGCTTCTGCGGACTGCGCCGGCTCGGCGGCCTCCGCCGGCTGGGCCTCGGCGGTCGGAGCCTCCGCCGGCTGGGCCTCGGCGGTCGGAGCCTCGGCCGGCTGGGCCTCGGCGGGCTGGGCCTCGGCCGACTTCTCCTCGGCCTTGGCCTCGGCCGACTTCTCCTCGGCCTTGGCCTCGGCACCCACCAGGAGCTCGCGCTCCCACTCCGGCAGCGGCTCGGCGACCGGCTGCTTCTCTCCGGTCTTCGCCTCGGCGGCACCGGAGCGGGCGATGAGGCCCTCGGCCACGCCGTCGGCGATCACGCGGGTGAGCAGCGTGACGGAGCGGATCGCGTCGTCGTTGCCCGGGATCTTGTAGTCGACCTCGTCGGGGTCGCAGTTGGTGTCGAGGATCGCGACGACCGGGATGTTGAGCTTGCGAGCCTCGCCGACGGCGATGTGCTCCTTCTTGGTGTCCACGATCCAGACCGCACTGGGCACCTTCTGCATGTCCCTGATGCCGCCCAGGGTCTTCTCCAGCTTGGCCTTCTCGCGCGAGAGGACCAGCAGTTCCTTCTTGGTGAGGCCGGAGGCGGCCACATCGTCGAAGTCGATCTGCTCCAGCTCCTTGAGGCGCTGAAGCCGCTTGTGCACCGTCGAGAAGTTGGTGAGCATGCCGCCCAGCCAACGCTGGTTGACGTAGGGCATGCCGACCCGGGTGGCCTGCTCCGAGATGGCCTGCTGGGCCTGCTTCTTGGTGCCCACGAACATGACGGAACCGCCGTGGGCGACGGTCTCCTTGACGAACTCGTAGGCGCGGTCGATGTACGACAGCGACTGGAGCAGGTCGATGATGTAGATGCCATTGCGCTCCGTGAAGATGAAGCGCTTCATCTTGGGGTTCCAGCGGCGGGTCTGGTGCCCGAAGTGGACACCGCTCTCCAGCAGCTCCCGCATGGTGACGACGGCCATGGCCGTTCTCCTTGTGACGCTCGGTTGTCCGCGCCGCCCGGCTGGGCGGCGCTCCTGACGCCCCGACGCGTCGCACCGCGGGGCCCCGTGCGGGACGCTCCTGCGGACCGAGTGACGCGGCCATCGCGAGCCCGCGGTTGGACCGCGGACGCCGAGATGGCGGGGCATGCGAGGTCGATCCGGGGACCGGATCGCCACCAGAAGTGTACGCGATGACGGTTATCCGGTCCGCGCCACCGGTGCCGTCCGCGCCGGACACCCCGAAGGAGTGGCGGAGTTCTCCACAGCCGGCCACTTGTCCACCAAGATCCACTCTCCGTCGACGTCTCCCGCACAGTGAGCGACGGAGGTGATGCGTGATGAACGAGCGAGGTGCGCTCGGACGCTTCGGGGAGGACGTCGCCGCCCGGTGGCTGATGGCGGCGGGCATGACCGTGCTGGAGCGGAACTGGCGCTGCCGGGCGGGCGAGATCGACATCGTGGCCCGGGAGACCGCGGCCGGGGCGCTGGTGATGTGCGAGGTGAAGACCCGCCGCGCGGGGGCCTACCAGCATCCGATGGCCGGGCTGACGGAGCGCAAGGCCGCGCGGCTGCGGGAGCTCGCCCACCGGTGGCTGAGCGAGCGGTGGCTGGACCGGCATGGCGCGCCGCCGGCCGGCGGGGTGCGGATCGACCTGGTGGGCGTGCTGCTGCCGGACCGCGGCGCCCCGGTGGTGCAGCACGCCAGGGGGGTGGCCTGATGGGATTCGCCCGGACCTGCGCGGTGGCGCTGGTCGGCGTGGAGGGCCTGGTGGTCGAGGTGCAGGCCGATCTGGTGCCGGGGGTCGCCGCCTTCACGCTGGTCGGGCTCGCCGACAAGTCGCTGAACGAGAGTCGGGACCGGGTACGCGCCGCGGTGATCAACTCGGGCGTCGACTGGCCGCAGAAGAAGCTCACGGTGGGGCTGAGCCCTGCCTCGGTGCCCAAATGCGGCAGCGGCTTCGACCTGGCCATCGCCTGTGCCGTGCTGGCCGCGGCCGAGCGGGTGGACCCGCACGCCATCGCCGAGCTGATGATGGTCGGCGAGCTCGGGCTCGACGGCCGGGTCCGCCCGGTCCGCGGCGTGCTGCCCGCCGTGCTGACGGCGGCCGACGCCGGATACCGGCGCGTGGTGGTCCCCGAGCGCACCGCGGCCGAGGCGGCGCTGGTGCCCGACGTCAGCGTGCTCGGCGTGCGCAGCCTGCGGCAGCTCGTCGCGCTGCTGGCGGATGAGCCGGTGCCGGACGAGCCGGCGGACGCCGAGCCCGGCGCCGAGCCGGGCTCGGCCGGACCGCTCGGCCCCGGCTGGGGCCACCCGCGCTCCGGCGGCCTCTTCCAGGCGATCCGGATCGACGAGCGTCCGCCCGACCTCGCCGAGGTCGCCGGACAGCGGCTGGCCAGGCGGGCGCTGGAGGTGGCCGCGGCGGGCCGCCACCATCTGCTGCTGAAGGGGGCGCCGGGGGCCGGTAAGACGATGCTGGCCGAGCGGCTGCCCGGGCTGCTGCCACCGCTGACCCGGCAGGAGTCACTGGAGGTCACCGCCGTGCACTCGGTCGGCGGCGCACTGCCGACCGGCCGGCCGCTGATCGACCGGGCGCCGTACTGCGCCCCGCACCACTCCGCCTCGATGCCGGCCCTGGTCGGCGGCGGCAGCGGCCTGCCGCGTCCGGGCGCGATGTCGCTGGCGCACCACGGGGTGCTGTTCCTGGACGAGGCGGCCGAGATGAGCGGCCAGGTGCTGGACGCGCTGCGCCAGCCGCTGGAGTGCGGGCATGTGGTGGTGGCCAGGGCGGCCGGCACGCTGCGCATGCCGGCCCGGGTGCTGCTGGTGCTGGCGGCCAATCCGTGTCCCTGTGGGCGGCACGGATCGCCGGGTGGCGAGTGCGAATGCCTGCCCAGCACCGTCCGGCGGTACCGCGCGCGGCTGTCGGGGCCGCTGCTCGACCGCGTCGATCTGCGGGTGCCGGTGGAGCCGGTGAGCCGGGCCGAGCTGGTCTCGACCGGCGGCGCCGAGCCGACGGCGGTGGTGGCGGCCCGGGTGCTCACCGCCAGGGAGCGGGCCGCCGCCCGGTACGCCGGGTCCCCGTGGGCCACCAACGGGGAGGTGCCGGGGCACGAGCTGCGCACCCGGTGGACCCCGCTGCCGGGCGCGCTGGTCAGGGCGGAGCAGGACCTGGAGCGCGGCCTGCTGACCGCGCGGGGCCTGGACCGGGTGCTGCGGATGGCCTGGACGGTGGCCGACCTGGCCGGACACGAGCGGCCCACCATGGAGGACGTGGACGCCGCGCTGGAGCTGCGCACCGGGGTGCGGCGCGGGGCGGGCGTGGCCGGGAGCTTGCCATGACCGGGCCGGACGAGGCCGGCGCGGCGACGGAGGGCCGGCTGGCCCGGGCGGCGCTGGCCCGGATCGCGGAGCCCGGGGATGAGCTGGTGGGCCGGTGGCTCGCGGAGCGGGGCCCGGGCGAGATCTGGCGGGCGGTGCGCGAGGACCGGCGGCTGGCCGGGGCGTCGGAGGACCGCTGGGCCGGCCTGCGGCTGCGGGCCGAGCGAGCCGCGCCCGAGCGGGACCTCGCGGCCATCGCCCAGCTCGGCGGCCGGTTCGTCTGCCCGGGTGACCGGGAGTGGCCGCGCCAGCTGGACGATCTGGGGGCGGCGCGGCCGATCGGGCTGTGGGTGCGCGGAACCTGCTCGCTGCGGTTCGTGGCGCTGCGCTCGGTGGCCGTGGTCGGCGCCCGGGCCTGCACGGACTATGGCGTGCACGTGGCCGGCGAGCTGGGCGTGACGCTGGCCGAGCGCGGCTGGACCGTGGTGTCCGGCGGCGCCTTCGGCGTCGACGGCGCGGCGCACCGGGGGTCGCTGGCGGTCGGGGGCGTGACCGTCGCGGTGCTGGCCTGCGGGGTGGACGTCAGCTATCCGGCCGGCCACCGGGAGCTGCTGTGCCGGATCGCCGAACGCGGCCTGCTGGTCGCCGAGCTGGCCCCGGGCGAGCACCCGACGCGGGCCAGGTTCGTCCTGCGGAACCGGGTGATCGCGGCGCTGACCCGGGGCACGGTGGTGGTGGAGGCGGCGCGGCGCAGCGGTGCGCTGATCACCGCCCGGCACGCGGACCGGCTCGGCAGGCATCTGATGGCGGTGCCGGGCCCGGTCACCTCGGGCCTGTCCGCCGGCGCACACCGGCTGATCCGGGAGCAGGCCACCCTCGTGGCCAGCGCCGCCGAGGTGATCGAACTGGTCGGTGACATGGGAGAGCTGGCCGAGGACGAGACGAGTCCCGCGGTGCCCAGGGACCTGCTGGCGCCGCAGGCGGCGCGGGTGCTCGACGCGCTGCCTGGCACCGGCGCGGCCGGCGTGGCGGAGGTGGCGCGCGGCGCCTGCACGAGCCCGGAGGCGGCGACCGCCCGGCTGTGCGAGTTGAGCTCCCTCGGATTCGTCAAACGCGTGGGCGACCGTTGGCAGTTGTGCCGGTGAACCGACATGCGGCCGGGTTGACGCGCCGCCCCGGCGCCACGGCGTACCACCAGCGTGCGCCGTGGCCGCACGCGGATGCTCGGATGCGCGCGCGAGACGAATGGCCGTCACATGCGCAACGCGACACCACAGTCACGCTACGCTCACAGAGTCTCGCGCCACGACGCGCGGGAAGATGTAACCCCTGGCAGAACGGCTCAAGACGACGCATGCCACAGCACTCCTCCGGGCCTCAGCCCGCGGCTCCCGCAGCAGCGGCCGCGGCGGAGGACGCCGGTCCCCCCGCGTCCACCCCCCTCGACGAGCTGTGGCGCTCCTACAAGACCACCGGCGACGAACGGCTGCGGGAGCAGCTGATCCTGCACTACTCGCCGCTGGTCAAGTACGTGGCGGGCCGGGTGAGCGTCGGCCTGCCGCCCAACGTGGAGCAGGCGGACTTCGTCTCCTCCGGGGTCTTCGGCCTGATCGATGCCATCGAGAAGTTCGATCCGGCGCGGTCCATCAAGTTCGAGACGTACGCCATCACCCGCATCAGGGGGGCGATGATCGACGAGCTGCGGGCGCTCGACTGGATCCCGCGCTCGGTGCGGCAGAAGGCGCGGGCCATCGAGCGCGCTTACGCGACGCTGGAGGCGTCGCTGCGGCGCACCCCCTCGGAGCCCGAGGTGGCCCAGGAGATGGGCATCACCCTGGAGGAACTGCACGCGGTCTTCAGCCAGTTGTCGCTGGCCAACGTGGTGGCCCTGGAGGAGTTGCTGCACGCCGGGGGCGAGGGGGGCGACCGGCTGAGCCTGATGGACACCCTGGAGGACACCGCCGCGGACAATCCGGTGGAGGTGGCCGAGGACCGGGAGCTGCGCCGGCTGCTGGCCCGCGCGGTCAACACGCTGCCGGACCGGGAGAAGACCGTGGTGACGCTCTACTACTACGAGGGCCTCACCCTGGCCGAGATCGGCCAGGTGCTCGGCGTCACCGAGAGCCGGGTCAGCCAGATCCACACCAAGTCGGTGCTCCAGCTGCGGGCGAAGCTGGCCGACGTGGGTGGCTGAGTGAGCATGGCCGGCTGGGCAGGAGCCCGGACAGGCGCGGTCGGCCGGTCCTAGAGTGGTCAGGTGCCCAGGATCCAGGCGGCCACGGTGGCCGAGCACCGCAGGAAACAACGCGCCGCGCTGCTGGACGCCGCCAGGGCGCTGCTGGCCGACGGCGGGGTGCCGGCGCTGACCTTCTCGGCGCTGGCGGCGCGCACCGGCCTGGCCCGCTCCTCCGTCTACGAGTACTTCGGGTCACGCGCCGCCGTCGTCGAGGAGCTGTGCGCCGTCGACTTCCCGCGGTGGGCGGCCGAGGTGGCGGCGGCGACGGCTGAGCCGGCCACGCCCGCGGAACGGATCGAGGCGTACGTGCGGGCGCAGCTGACGCTGGCCGCCGACGGCCGGCACCGGGCCGTGGTGGCGATCTCGGCGGGCGAGCTGAGCGATGCGGCCCGCGAGCGGATCAGGGCGGCGCACGCCGGACTGCTCGACCTCGTCGTCGGGGTGCTCGACGAGCTCGGGCACGCCGAGCCGCGGGTCACCGCCCTGCTCCTGCAGGGCGTGGTCGACGCGGCCGTGCGCTGCGCCGACGCCCAGGCGTCCGGCCCCGCCGACGCCGTCGTCGAGGCCGCCGTCCGGATGGCCCTGGACGGGGTCCGCGGCGTCGCTCCCGGGGAGCGGGACGCCGGTGACGGGCAGCAGCCGGGAGGGGCCGGCGCGTAGCAGCCAGGACGGCAGCAGGGAGAGCGGGTCCCAGTAGCGCTCGTCGCGCAGCAGCCCCCAGTGCAGACAGGGTCCTGGGCAGTGGAAGGGGCCGGCGGCCAGCGCACCCACCGGGTCCCCCGCCGCCACCCGCTCCCCCACCGCCACGACGGGCCTCACCGGCTCGTACGTGGTGCGCAGCGGCGGGGAACCGGTGCCGGCGAGCTCGATCGTGATCACCCCGCGCCCGGCCACCGGCCCGGCGAACACCACCCGCCCCGCGGCCGCCGCCCGCACCACGGCCCCGGGGGCGGTGGCGAGATCCACACCACGATGTCCGGCGCCCCACGGGGTGGCTGGCGGCTCCCACAGGCGGACGACCAGCGGGCGGTCCCCGCCGCCCGGCCCGCCGACCGGCCAGGCCGCGCCCCCCTCTCCGCCGGCGGCGGGCGACGCGAGGGGCGCCGGCCGGAACGTCGACACAGCAGGCAGCAGGGCCGGCAGCTGGGGCGCCAGCAGAGCCGGCAGGAGGGAGAGGATCGGGAGAATCGCCATGCCGGCAGCCTGCCGGCCCGGCCAGGATCCGGACGGCCGTACCGAAGATCTGTGGACGACGAGGGCCCTGTGGACACGGCCGCCACCCGTCCGAGTGAAACCGGCCGGTCCCGCGGTCAGCTGCCGCGGGAGCCGCCGAAGCCGGAGTCCTCCGGCAGGTCGAGCTCGCTGCGGTTCAGCTCCTCGATGTTCACGTCCTTGAAGGTCAGCACCCGTACGCGCTTGACGAACCTGGCCGGTCTGTACATGTCCCAGACCCACGCATCGGCCATCGTGACCTCGAAGAACACCTCACCCTGCACCGAGTGGACCTGCATCTCGTAGTCGTTCGTGAGGTAGAAGCGCCGCTCGGTCTCGATCACGTACGTGAACAGCCCCACCACGTCTCGATACTCGCGGTAGAGCTTCAGCTCCATCTCGGTCTCGTACTTTTCGAGATCCTCGGCACTCATGGCGTGATCCCCTTCAGCCGTGCGTCCCCTCATTGTGCGTCACCGGCGACGCCGGCACGCTGCGGCGTCCGCCGGGAGGCACCACGACGGGCCACCGGCCCGTACAGCGCACCGCCGATGATCAGCACCGCCCCGGCCAGCGTGGCCCAGAGCAGCGGCAGCAGCGGGCCCGCGCCGGAGACGCCGCCCGGCTGCGCGGCGAAGCCCGGGGCCGCGGGCAGCATGCCGAACCGGCTGGGCGGCCACACCGTCGCCTCGACCCGGGCGGTGACCGCGTCGCGGGGCACGCTGCCGGCGTCGGAGTCGCTCAGCATGGTCCGCGAGTCCAGCGAGTCCTGCCGGTGGTCGCCGATCAGGAAAAGCTCACCCTCCGGCACCTCGGCCGAGAACTCCATGGGCTCGGCGCGCGACTCCTCGTCCAGATAGGGCTCCTCGACGGGCTCGCCGTTCACCGTCAGCAGGCCGTCGTCGGTGCAGCAGGCGACCGTGTCACCGCCGACCCCGACCACCCGCTTGACCATCAGCGCGTCGCCCCACTGGGCCTCCTCGAAGACCACCACGTCCCCACGACGCGCCTCGTCCCCGTCGATCCGCTGCGCGAGCACCCGGTCCCCGGCGGCCACGGAGGGCGCCATCGACTCGGTGGGCACCGCGTACGGCTGGTACAGGAGGGCGGTCAGCACGAACCCGCCGAGGAACAACACGCAGCCGACGGCCACCGCCGCCCCGGACAACACCCGTCCCCGTCGCGTTCCGCGGCCTGCTTGTCCACTCATCACGCCCCCTCCCACTCCGGCCCCACCGTCCGATGGGACCAGAGGGTGACCCTACCGAGCAAGCAGGCCCGGGGGCAGCCGCATCACTCAGGCGAGCAGCCGCCGCCGGCGCCACAGCACCAGCGGCACCGCGCCGATCAGCCCGAACGCGGCCGGCGCCGCCGCGGCGGCCGAGCTCACCTCGGAGAACGTGCCCGGCACCGACAGCGTCGACCAGCGGTCCAGCGGCCAGGCCACCACGACGGCCCGCCCCACCACGTCGTCCACGGAGACGGTGCCGCGCCCCTCCAGGTTCTGGTGGTAGCGCGAGTCCAGGGAGTCCTGACGGTTGTCGCCCATCACCCACAGCCGGTCCTCGGGGACCTCGATGGGCCCGAAGGACCGGTCGCCGCACGCCGTGCTGCCCGGCTTGAGGTACCCGCTCTCGTCCAGCGCGACGCCGTTCACCTTCACCGGGCCGCTGTCGTGGCATTCGACGGTGTCCCCGCCGACCGCGATCACCCGCTTGATCACGTCCTGCTCCTCGGCGGACGGCATCAGGCCGATGAAGCTCAGCGCGTCCTGCAGCACCGCGCCGAGCCCGCCGCCGTTCGGCGGCGCCTCGCCCAGCCAGCCGCCCGGATCGTGGAAGACGACGACCTCGCCGCGCTCGGGCTCGGAGCCGAACCACGGGGTCAGCTTGTCGACCAGCACCCGGTCGCCGCGCTGCAGCGTGTCCTGCATGGAGTCGGAGGGGATGGAGAACGCCTGCACCAGGAACGTCTTGATGAGCAGAGCGAGCACGATGGCGATGCCGACGAGGATGGGCAGCTCTTTCCAGAACGACCGCTGCTTCCCGCGCCGGTCGCGATCACCGCGCCGCTCGGCGGCCTCGCCGCCTTCACCCGGGTCCTCGGTCGTCCCCGGCTCGTCCGGCCCGTCTCCGGCGCCGCCGGCGACCCCGCCCGCGCCGGGTCCCGTCGCGTCCTTCGCATCGGGGGGTTCCTCGCCGGATGCCGCGCCGCCCGGGGGAACCGGACGCTCCTCCGGTTCCTCCGCGCCGGACCGTGCACCGACCGCTACATCCCCCACATCCGCTCCTCACGCTGCGCTCCGGCCCCTGCGAGATCCGCAGCAGGCTCACCACTCCCATAACGAGCGGGAGTTCCGCAGGGCTCGGGAGCCGACCGATTTCACCGGCCGATTCATTCCCCTCGGTGCTCCCTGCCGCGTCGACCGTCTCCGCCGTGGCGTCCGGTTCGGGGACGGCGGCGAACGTCTGCTCGCTGTCCAGCTGCTGCCAGTGGGCGAACGGCCAGGCGATGACCATGGCCCGGCCGACCACGAGATTCACGGGCACCGTGCCCTTGCCCGGGTCCTGCAGGTGGTACCGGGAGTCCGCCGAGTTCGACCGGTGATCGCCCATCACGAAGATGCGCCCCTCGGGGACCTCGACCTCGAACTCCATCTGCGAGGGCACGTCACCCGGGAACAGATAGGGCTCGTCGAGCGGTGCGCCGTTGACGGTCACCCGACCCTGCTTGTCGCAGCACGCGACCGTGTCGCCGCCGACGCCGATGACCCGCTTGATCAGGTCGTCGTCCTCGCTGGGCAGCAGGCCGATCCAGGTCAGCACGTCCTTGGCCTGCTCGATCACCACCGGATCGTCCTCGGGCTGCTGTTGGTTCGGAGTCAGCCACCCGCCCGGATCGCTGAAGACCACCACCTCGCCGCGCTGCGGCTCCCAGCCGAACCACGGCGTCAGCTTGTCCACCAGCACCCGGTCGTCGATCCGGATCGTCTCCTCCATGGAGCCCGAGGGGATGACGAACGCCTGCACCAGGAACGTCTTCAGCACCAGCGCGATCAGCAGCGCCACGCCTATCAGGATCGGGATCTCCCGGGTGGCGCGCAGCCGGCGGCGCCGCTTGATGCGCTTGGCCGCCCGCCGGCGATCCGCCCGGCCCTCGCCGGGACCGCGCAGCGTCGCCGACGGCTCCGAGGGATCGGGTCGGGGCTGGTTCCGCGGCGCCGCGTGCCGGTGGCCGCCGCCGTCCCCGCCGCGGCGGGAACGCCCGCGCTCACCCATGACCCGACCGCACGGTGCTCCAGCGACTGGGGGGCCAACCGATCCACTCGACCCGACCGATGACCTGATCCTCGGGAACGGTGCCGCCTCCCGGTGAGCCGAGGTACTCCCGGGAGTCCGCCGAGTCGGAACGGTGATCGCCCATTACCCACAACCGTCCCTCAGGCACCTCGATATCAAACATGACGTTCGAAGGCTTGTCCCCGGGAAACAGGTACGGCTCGTCCAGGGGGTCGCCGTTCACCTCGATCCGCCCCTGGGCGTCACAGCAGCGCACGTGGTCTCCTCCTACGCCGATGACCCGCTTCACGTAGTCGGTTTCCGCCGACTTCGCCAGACCCACCGCGGCCGCGGCGGAGCGCAGCAGTCCGCCGAGGCCGCCCGCGGACGCACCCTCCGCGGCGAACGACCCCGTGCCGTCGAAGACGACGATGTCCCCGCGCTGCACGTCGTGCCCGAAGGCGTAGGCCAGCTTGTTCACCAGCACCCGGTCGCCGACCTGGAGCGTGCCCTCCATGGAACCGCTGGGGATGATGAAGGGCTGCACCACAAAAGCGCTGACCAATGCCGCGAGAACGGCGGACAGCACCAGCCCGGCCAACCACCGACGCACGGAGCGCGACCACCACCTCCTGCCCCGGAATGAGCCGGAGGAGCGGTCGCGCTCAGGCGTTCGTGCGTCGGACGGAGAGTCGGATTCGGTCACGCGGTGATGGTAACCGGCGGGCTGTGAGGCCCTCGTCAGTTCTCGCGCCGCTCCTTGATCTTGGCGGCCTTGCCCCGCAGGTTGCGCAGGTAGTAGAGCTTGGCGCGGCGGACGGCACCGCGGGTGACGACCTCGATCTTCTCCACGACCGGGGTGTGCACCGGGAAGGTGCGCTCCACACCGACGCCGAAGCTGATCTTGCGAACGGTGAAGCTCTCCCGCACCCCGGAGCCCTGGCGGCGGATCACGACGCCCTTGAACTGCTGCACACGGGAGCGGTTGCCCTCGATGACCCGCACGTGGACGTTGACGGTGTCCCCGGGGCGGAACTCCGGGATGTCGTCGCGCAGGGACGCGGCATCGACGCTGTCGAGGAGGTTCATGACCTGCTGCTCTCTTCGCTGATGCCACAGGCCATCAGCGGAACGATCGGACGGTGGTGGATGGTGGCCGACGACGCGACCACCGCGGGTCCCGCGCACCGACGGACGTCGCTCCCCCTGTGGCAGGGCCGCGCGCCGGACGTGGGCCGACCCCCTATTCTTCCACGGCCACGGAGCCGCGCCCAAATCGGCCGTCCGGACCCAGGCGCCAGCCGAGCTCCGCCAGGACGACGCGGTCCTGCCGGTCGAGGGTCTCCGGATCGCACCGCTCGATGAGCTCAGGACGGTGATGGCTGGTCCGGCGCAGCGCCTCGTCCCGGCGCCAACGGGCCACCCGGCCGTGATGTCCGCTGGTCAGCACCTCGGGAACCTCCCGATCGCGCCAGCGCAGCGGCTTGGTGTACACCGGCCCCTCCAGAAGGTCGGCCATGGAGCCGGGGGCGAACGAGTCGTCGCGGTGCGAGTCGGCGTTGCCGAGCACCCCGGGCAGCAGCCGGGCGATCGCCTCGACCATCACCAGCACCGGGGCCTCGCCGCCGGCCAGCACGTAGTCGCCGACGGAGACCTCGTGCAGCGGGTGGCGCGCGGCGTACTCCTCGACGACGCGGCGGTCGATGCCCTCGTACCGTGCCGGGGTGAAGACCAGCCAGGGGCGGGTGGAGAGCCGCTGGGCCAGCTCCTGGGTGAACGGCCGGCCGCTCGGGGTCGGCACCACGATGGTGGGGACGGCCGCGGCCGTCGACGACGCGTCCCCCACGTCCTCGGGGGATTCCGCGGAGTCCCCGTCCGGCGGGGGCGCGCCGAGGACCTCGTCCAGCGCCTCGCCCCACGGCTCCGGTTTCATCACCATGCCGGGGCCGCCGCCGTAGGGGGTGTCGTCCACGGTGTGGTGCCGGTCGTGGGTCCACCGCCGGAGGTCGTGCACCCGGACGTCCAGCTGTCCCCGGGCCCGGGCCTTGCCGACGAGCGAGACGTCCAGCGGCCGCAGGTACTCGGGGAAGATCGTGACGACGTCGATCCTCACGACGCGTCCTCGTCGAGCAGCCCTGCCGGGGGGGCGATGACGACCCGCCGGGCCGCCAGGTCGATCTCCGGCACGAACTCGCTGACGAACGGCACCATCGCCTCGCCCCCGTCGGGGCGGGTGACGATCAACAGGTCCTGGGCGGGCAGGTGCGCGACCTCGCCGATCTCACCGACCGCGGTGCCGTCCGTGGTGACCACCCGGAGGCCGACCAACTGGTGGTCGTAGTACTCCTCGGGGTCCTCGGGGCGATCCTCGGGGTCCACGTCGGCGAGCAGCAGGGTGTTCCGCAGGGCCTCCGCGGCGGTGCGGTCGGACACGCCGACGAAGCACAACAGCAGCCGGCCGCTGTGAATCCGGCCGCTCTCGACGGTCAACGGGCCCCGTTCGGCGGGATCGGTGGCGAGCACCGCTCCGGGGCCCAGCCGCAGCTCGGGCTCGTCGGTGCGCACCTCCACCGAGATCTCGCCCCTGATGCCGTGGGCGCGGCCGATCCGCGCGACGACGAGCTGCACTGTGCTTCCGTTCTCCGGCTATCTCCGGGTCAACGCGTGCGGGTCAACGCGTGGGGCGTCGGGCGGCACGCCGGTTGGGGGTTTCGCGCCGGCGGCGCGAAACCCCCAATGGCTGCCGCGTGGGCTCAGCGGACCTCGTCCACGTCGACCAGGTCGACGCGGACACCCTTGCCGCCAAGCGCCCCCACGACCGTGCGCAGCGAGCGGGCGGTGCGGCCGTTGCGGCCGATCACCTTGCCGAGGTCGTCGGGATGGACCCGGACCTCCAGCACCCGTCCGCGGCGCAGGGTTCGCGAGGCGACCTGGACTTCGTCGGGGTGGTCGACGATGCCCTTGACGAGGTGTTCCAGGGCCTCTTCGAGCATCCTCAGCCCTCGGCCGACTCGGCCGGGGCCGTGGCGGCGTCGGCCTTCTTGTCGGCGGACTTGTCCGCGGCCTTCTCGGACTTCTCGGCCTTGTCGCCGGACTTCTCGGACTTGTCAGCCCGGTCCGAACGCTTCGACCGGGGAGTGATGGCCTCGCCCTTGGGCTCGCCACCCGACTCCTTGGCCGCGGCCTCGAAGACGGCGCGCTTGTCCGGCCTGGCCTCGGCCACCTTCATCGGCGGCGGCGCGGGCAGTCCCTTGAACTTCTGCCAGTCGCCGGTGACCTTGAGGATGGCCAGCACCGGCTCGGTCGGCTGCGCGCCGACCCCCAGCCAGTACTGAGCCCGGTCGGAGTCGACCTCGATCCGGGAGGGGTTCTGCACCGGGTGGTACAGGCCGATCTCCTCGATCGCCCGGCCGTCCCGACGGGTCCTGGCGTCGGCCACGACGATGCGGTAGTGCGGCGACCGGATCTTGCCCAGTCGCTTCAGCTTGATCTTGACTGCCACTGCTGTGGTGTCTCCTGTGTTGACGGGTGGGCCACAGCGAGCCGTCGCGTGGGGACTGCGACGTCGGGGACCCGATGGACGCGCCGACCGGAGGAGAGAGGGGTCCTGTGCGACCGGCGAGTTCAACCGTCCATTCTGCCACACGGCCCATGCCCCGGTGCCGCGCGGTCGGTGCCGTGGGCTGATCCACGGCGAGGACTCGACCGGCGGGGGCCGGGCGTCGGGACAGGGCCGGGGGTGGTCTGGACGGGTCAGGAGAAGGAGTGGTCAGGAGGAGACGGACACGGCGAGCGCGTCCGCGATGCGGAAGGGCTTCTTACACGCCCCACAGACGATCGGCGCCTGGGCCAGGACCGAGGGCACGACCCGGACGTTGCGTCCGCAGTCGCAGACGGCCTTGACCCGGACGCCGCCCCCGGAGGAGCCATGCCGGGCGGCGGGGCCGCGGAAGCTGCTCTTGGTGTCGGTCGCGGTCGCCGCCCCGTGGGCTCGGACCGCACGCTGGAGGCGTTCGGCCGTGCCCCGATACCGGCGACGGGTCTCACCGTTCATCGTGACCAGCGAGAAACCGCTGCTCGGATGGGGATCGTCGGCGTGGTCGAGTCCGAGTTCCTCGGCAATCGCGAGGAAGCGTCGGTTGTGATAGCGCCCGGCGCGGGAGGTGTCCCGCACGCCACGCGTCGCGGCGAGGCCATGGACCGCCTCGTGAAGCAGTCGTTCGAAGGAGAGCTCCGCGCCACAGGCGGACGAGGACTCTCCGATCAGGGATTCCGGTGCGGCCAGGTCAGGCAGCTCGGGATGGTGCCGTTGGATATCGGCCCAGGCGAGTGCCAGCTCGGCGGCGAGAACTGGTGGTGTCGTGCTCACGTCGTACCTAACGAGCGAGAGGGCCCGGGTGTTCCGATTACGGGTCAAGTCCGCGAATTTGCACTTACCAGTCAGTTTGCTGGAGAACGCAAGGAACGCCGGGAAAGCCGTGGCCGTGGGCAGCGCGCCGGGTCACCGGCATCGGCGCGGCGACCTCAGTAGGCGCGGCCCACCAGCGCGACGGTACCGGGTGCGTCCTCGCGTTCGGGCACCGAACCGTCCTCGGCGATCAGACAGCGCACCGACACGGCGTCCTGGGCCAGCCGGGCCTCGCCCTCAGGACCGAGGTCCGCCCAGGGGATCCGGGCCCAGCCGCCGGCGGCCGCGGCCTCCGCCGCCTCCTCGATCGTCCGCGCGTCCGCGGTGTGCTGCTCGCGGAACTCCCGGGACTGACGCAGCAGGAGCGCCTGGTCCTCCTCCAGCACGCCGGGGAGCAGCGTGGGCAGCGCGGGGAGCGCGACCGGCTCCTTGCCGCCGGGGATGCGCCTGACCAACATCGCCGAGTCGTTCGCCAGGTCCCGCGGACCGATCTCGATCCGCACCGGGACGCCCTTGAGCTCCCAGTCCACGGCGCGCCGTCCGAACGGGGTGTCGGCCCGGTCGTCGACCTCGGTCCTGATGCCCGCGTCGGCCAGCGCGGCGCCCAGCTCCCGCACCTTGGCCAGCACCGCCGGATCGTCCTTGACGGCCAGCACCACGGCCTGGACCGGGGCCAGCCGGGGCGGGACGCGCAGCCCGTTGTCGTCCCCGTGCGCCATGATCATGCCGCCGACCATGCGGGTGGAGACGCCCCAGGAGGTCTGCCAGACCAGCTCGCGCTCGCCGTCCCTGGAGAGGTAGCGGGTGTCGAAGGCGCGGGCGAAGTTCTGGCCGAGCTCGTGGCTGGTGCCCAGCTGCAACGCCTTGCCGTCGCGCATCATGCCCTCGAGGGTGAGCGTGTTGATCGCACCGGCGAACCGCTCGGTCGCGGTCTTGCGGCCGAGTGCCACGTCGATGGCGAGCACGTTGACCAGGAAGTCGGCGTACACCTCGCGGTGAATGCGGGCGGCGTAGTCCCTGGCCTCCTCGCGGGTGGCGTGCGCGGTGTGGCCCTCCTGCCAGAGGAACTCGGAGGTGCGCAGGAAGGCGCGGGTGCGCATCTCCCAGCGGACCACGTTGGCCCACTGGTTGATCAGCAGCGGCAGATCGCGGTAGCTCTGCACCCATTTGGCGAAGTACTCGTTGATGATCATCTCGGAGGTGGGCCGGATCACGGCCGGCTCCTCCAGCTGCTTGCCGCCGCCGTGGGTGACGACCGCAAGCTCGGGGGCGAAGCCCTCGACGTGCTCCGCCTCCTTGGTCATGTGCGACTGCGGCATCAGCAGCGGGAAGTAGGCGTTGCGGGCGCCCGCGGCCTTGATCCGGGCGTCCAGCTCCTGCTGCATCCGCTCCCACAGCGCGTACCCGTACGGCCGGATGACCATGGTGCCGCGCACCGGACCGTTGTCGGCCAGCTCGGCCTTGTTGATCAGGTCCTGGTACCAGCGCGGGAAGTCGTCCGCCTGCGGGGTGAGCACGGGAGCCTTAGCCATGGCGGGCATCGTACGGCGCCCTGGGGCAGAAGCGTGAATCCGGGGCTCCAGCCCTCTCGACGAGGCGGGCAAGTGGGAGTTATCTGACATGCAACGAGCGGGGAGTCCACCAGCAGCAGCTGATCTTCGTCGGATGGGGACACGCCCATGACCTCCACGACGGCCGTGCTCGGCCAACCCGCCGCCCGCGCCAGGGACTGGGCCGAGATTCAGGAACGCGTGTACGTGCCGCTCTACGACGCGGTATACGAACGGCTCGGCGTCGGCGCCGGCACCCGGCTGCTCGCACTGGGCTGCGGCACCGGCCTGTCGCTGCTGCGGGCGGCCACCCGCGGTGCCCAGGCCACCGGGACCGACCCGGATCCGGAACGGCTCAGGCTGGCGCGGGAGCGGCTGCTGCCCGAACCGGCCTGGGGCGGCAGGCGGTGGCCCGTGCGGCTGGTCGGCGACCCGGCGCCGAGCCGGCCGGAGCGGCCGTTCACCGTGGTCACCGTCTTCGGCACGCTGCCGGACGCGAGCACGCTGCGGGCCGCGGCGGCGCTCGCCGTGCCGGACGCCCCGGTGGTGCTGTGCGGGGTGCGCGCGCCCGAACAGTGCGCGGTGCCCGGCGAGGCGGCGGACGACCCGCTGGCGCTCGCCGCCCGGGCCGGGTTGCGCACGTCGGCCTCGGACGCCGAGTCGGGCGAGGTCAACTGCCCGTTCGGGTACGCCGGGCTGTCCGCGGCGCTGCGCGGGCTGCTGGCCACCGGCGGCTTCGACCGGGCGGTGCGGGCGGTGGGCGCGGAGCGGGTGACCCGGCAGCTCACCGAGGCGCTGCACCCGTACCGCCGGCCGGACGGCGCGGTCTGGCTGCCCGCCGTGCTGCGCTACGTGGTGGCGCGGGCCTGACCGGGCCGGCGCCCCGCCGTTTCCGGGCGCCGCTCCCGGCCGCCGGTCACTTGGGCGGCAGCATGTCCTTGAACTCCTTGGGGAGCTCGAAGTCGGCGGCGTCGAACTGCCCGTCCTCGCCGGAGCGGCGCTCCGCCGCGGCGCGCTCCTCCTCCTGCCGCTTCATCGGGTTCCCCGAGCGACGGCGGCCCTTGGCCTTCTTCGGCTGCTGCTTGCCCTTGCGCCTGCCGCCGGCCATCCCCGGCATGCCGGGAACCCCGGGCATGGCGGGCATGCCGCCGCCCTGGGCCATCTTGGACATCATCTTGCGGGCCTCGAAGAAACGCTCCACCAGGCCCTTGACGGCGCTGACCTCGACGCCGGAGCCGCGGGCGATGCGGGCGCGCCGCGAGCCGTTGATGATCTTGGGGTCGGTGCGCTCCCCCGGCGTCATGGACTTGATGATGGCGGCGGTGCGGTCCACGTCGCGCTCGTCGAGGTTGTTGATCTGCTCGCGGATCTGGCCCATGCCGGGCATCATGCCGAGCAGCTTGGAGATCGAGCCCATCTTGCGGACCTGCTCCATCTGGGCCAGGAAGTCGTCGAGGGTGAACTCCTTGGGGCCCTTGGCCAGCTTGCTGGCCAGCTTCTCGGCTTCCTCCTGGCTGAAGGTCTGCTCGGCCTTCTCGATCAGGCTGAGCATGTCGCCCATGCCGAGGATGCGCGAGGCCATCCGGTCGGGGTGGAAGGCGTCGAAGTCGTCCAGCTTCTCGCCGTTGGAGGCGAACATGATCTGCCGGCCGGTGACCTGCGCGACAGACAGTGCGGCCCCACCGCGGGCGTCGCCGTCCAGCTTGGAGAGGACGACGCCGTCGAAGCCGACGCCGTCGCGGAACGCCTCCGCGGTGGTCACCGCGTCCTGGCCGATCATCGCGTCCACGACGAAGAGCACCTCGTCGGGGCCGACCGCGTCCCTGATGTCGGCGGCCTGCCGCATCATCTCCTGGTCGATGCCGAGCCGACCCGCGGTGTCGACGATGACCACGTCGTACTGCTTGTCGCGGGCGTGGACGATGGAGTCCTCGGCCACCTTGACCGGATCACCCACGCCGTTGCCCGGCTCGGGCGCGAAGACGGCCACGCCGGCCCGCTCGGCCACGACGGCGAGCTGGTTGACCGCGTTCGGCCGCTGGAGGTCGCAGGCGACCAGCAGCGGGGTGTGGCCCTGCCCCTTGAGCCAGAGGCCCAGCTTGCCGGCCAGCGTGGTCTTGCCGGCGCCTTGCAGGCCGGCCAGCATGATCACGGTCGGCGGGGTCTTGGCGAACCGCAGGCGGCGGGTCTCGCCGCCGAGGATGCCAACCAGCTCCTCGTTGACGATCTTGATGACCTGCTGCGCGGGGTTGAGCGCCCGGGACACCTCGGCGCCCGCGGCGCGCTCCTTGATCTGCTTGATGAAGGAGCGGACGACGGGCAGCGCCACGTCGGCCTCGAGCAGGGCGACCCGGATCTCACGCGCCGTGGCGTCGATGTCGGCCTCGCTCAGCCGGCCCTTGCCCCGGAGATTGCGGAAGGTGGTCGCGAGGCGATCGGAGAGAGTGTCGAACACGGCGCAGGCAGTCCTCACACATTGTGGGCAGGGCAAGTGACTACAGGGTACTGAGGAAAAACCCGTACGGTCAGCCTCCGGTCGTCACCCGACCCCCGGGGACCCGGGGGCCGGTCCGTCTCAGCCGCTGGCCAGCGCGCGTTCCAGGGCCCGGGCCAGGTCGGTGGCCCGTCCCGTGGGCAGCGGGCCGCCGTCGGGGCCCGTGACGTAGAACGCGTCCACCGCGTTGCCGCCCAGGGTGCTGACATGGGCGCTGCGCACCTGCGCGCCCGCGGCCTCCAGCGCGTGGCCGATCCGGTACAGCAGGCCAGGGGCGTCCTGGGCCCGCACCTCCAGCACGGTGGCGAGCCGGGAGCCGAGCGGCGCCACGGTGACCCGCGGCGGCGGCGGTCCTGACAGTCGGCGGCGCGGCCGGCGGTAAGCGGCCTCGCGCTCGGTGAGCCGGCCGGCGACGTCGAGCGAACCGTCCAGGGCCCGCACCAGATCGGCGCGCAGCCGCTCGGCCCGCGGCAGCGAGCCGTATTCGGCGGCCACCCGCCAGTCCAGGAGCAGCACCGGGCCCTGCCCCACCGGGTCGACGCTGCGCAGCTCGGCCGACCGCACGGTGAGCCGGTGCAGCGCCAGCACCCCGGCCATCGCGGGCAGCACGCCGGGACGGTCGGGGAGCGCCACGACCAGCTCTACGCCGACCGGTTCCGGCTCGTCCTCCGGGTCCGACCGGTCGGCGACCAGGGCCGGCTCGGCGGGCCTGGTGTGCAGCGCGAGCACCGGCCCGCCGGTGCGGAACGCCTCGATGGCGAGCCGCTCGGACGCGGCGGTCGTCCGCGGCACCACTGCGGCCTCGCGCTCGTTGGGCCCGCCGTCGCCCAGCGCGGCCTCGACCCGCTTGACCAGCTCGGCGACCAGCGAGGCCCGCCAGGTCGACCAGGCGGCGGGCCCCGTGGCCAGCGCGTCGGCCTCGGTCAGCGCGTGCAGCAGTTCCAGGGTGGCCTGGTCCCGCACCGTCTCCGCGACATGCGCGACGGTGGCCGGGTCGTCCAGGTCGCGGCGGGTCGCCGTCTCGACGAGCAGCAGGTGGTGGCGGACCAACAGCGCCAGCACCTCGGCGTCGGCGGTGCCGAAGCCGATGCGGGCGGCCATGTCCCGGGCGATGGTCTCGCCCGCCACGCTGTGGTCGCCGGGCCAGCCCTTGCCGATGTCGTGCAGCAGGGCAGCGCTGAGCAGCAGGTCCGGCCGGCCGACCCGGCGGGTGAGCGCGGCGGCCCTGACCGCCGTCTCCACCAGATGGCGATCCACGGTCCAGCGATGCACCGGGTTGCGCTGCGGGCGGCAGCGCACGCGCTCCCAGTCCGGCAGCAGACGGGTGATCAGCCCCGCCGCCTCCAGCGCCTCCCAGACCGGCACGGTGTCCCGCCCGGCGCCGAGCAGCGTGAGGAACTGCTCGCGCGCCTCCGCCGGCCAGGGCACGGGCAGCGCGGCGGCCTCGGGTGCGGCCAGGGCGTGCACGGCGGGGAGCGCCATTGGCAGCCCCGCCTGGGCGGCCGCGGCGGCGGCGCGCAGCGGCAGCACGGGGTCGCGGTCCGGCCGGGCGGCGCGGGCCAGGCCCACCTCGCCGTCCTGTTCGACGACGCCCTCGGCCAAGGGGGCACGCTCCGACTCCGGGGCGCGCCGCGCGGCGCGGGCGCCGCCGCGGGCGGTGAGCAGGCCCCGCGCCCGGCGCCGGGCGGAGCGGGCCCGCAGCACCCGGCCGACCTCGCGCCACGTGACGTCGGAGGCGTAGCTGACGGTGCGGCCCGCCTCGTAGACGGTGCGCAACAACGAGTCGGCGTCGAGCATGCCGAGCGCGTCGGCGACCTGGTCCTGGTCCTCCAAGGCCAGCCGGTCGGTGGCACGTCCGGTGGTCAGGTGCAGCGCGTCGCGGACGTCGAGCAGCACGTTACGGGCGGCCTGGAGCCCCTGCCGGGGCGCGTCGGCCACCCAGGAGGCGGCGACGGCGCGCAGCGCGGTGGCGTCACGCAGGCCGCCGCGCGCCTCCTTGAGATCGGGTTCGAGGAGGAACGGCAGCTCGCCCTGGCGGCGGGCCCGCTCCCGGCCGAGCTCGTGCAGCTCCGGGAGGCGGCGCGGCGCCTCGGCGCGCCATTCGGCGAGCACGGCCGTGCGCAGTTCGGCGGTCAGCGCCGCGTCGCCGGCCACGTGCCGGGCGTCCAGCAGGCCGAGGTGCACCTTCAGGTCCTCGGCCGCGGTCCGGCGGGCCTCCTGAAGGGTGCGCACCGAATGGTCGAGGGCGATGCCCAGGTCCCACACGGGGTACCACAGGCGGTCGGCGAGGGCGGCGAGCTCCCCGGCGGGCGCGCCGCCGTCGTGCAGCAGCAGCAGGTCGAGGTCGCTGCGCGGGGAGAGCTCGCCACGGCCGTAGCCGCCGACGGCCACCAGGGCGAGCCGGGTCGGGCGCGGGGCCTCGCCGAGCAGCCCGGACAGCCAGTCGTCGGTGAGCCGGGCCAGTTCGGCGCGGCGCGGCGGCCCGGTCCGCGCCTCCTGACCATCGCCGTCCGGCCTGGTCAGGAGGCGCAACCGAGCCGCCGCGTAACCGCCGCTGGGTCCCGTGTGCTCGCCGGTGGTGGGTGTCGTCTCCGCCGTCATGCGGTCCCCAACTCCTGATGTTCTCTTCAGAGGGCGTCCGGGCCGCGTTCTCCCGTGCGGACCCGGACGGCTGTCTCCACGGGCAGGCTCCACACCTTGCCGTCACCGATCTTGCCAGTGCGCGCGGCCTTGACCACGGCTTCGATGATCGGCTCGGCGTCCGAGTCCTCGGCGAGGATCTCCAGGCGGACCTTCGGCACCAGGTCGACGGTGTACTCCGCTCCCCGGTAGACCTCGGTGTGCCCGCGCTGCCGGCCGTAGCCACTGGCCTCGGTGACGGTCATGCCATGCACGCCGAAGGCCTGGAGGGCCTCCTTGACCTCGTCGAGCCGGTGCGGCTTGATGACCGCGGTGATAAGCCTCATGCGTCCACCTTCTTCTCACCCGAGACGGCGACGGAGGTCACCGGAATGGTGCCGTTGCCGCCGACGCTGCCGCTGCCGGCCTGACTGAAGTCGTACCCCGTCTCCGCGTGGAACACCTGGTCAAGGCCGCCCACTTCCTCCTCTTCGGAGGCGCGGAAGCCGATGGTGCGCTGGATCAGCAGGGCCAGCAGGTAGGTGACGACGAACGAGTACGCCAGCACGGCGCCGGCGCCCAGGGCCTGCTTGCCGAACTGCTCGAAGCCGGCGCCCTCGGTGGCCAGGAAGCCCACCATCAGGGTGCCGATGACGCCACCGAAGAGGTGGACGCCGACGACGTCGAGGGAGTCGTCGAAGCCGAGCTTGAACTTCAGGCTGACCGCCCAGGCGCAGACCACGCCGGCCACCAGGCCAATGAGGATGGCGCCCATGGGGTTGACCGCGGCACCAGAGGGGGTGATGGCGACCAGGCCGGCGATCGCGCCGGAGGCGGCGCCCAGCGTGGTGAACGCCCCGTGCCTGATCCGCTCGTAGCACAGCCAGCCGAGGATGGCGGCGCCGGTGGCGACCTGGGTGTTCAGCGCCATCATCGCGGCGGTCCCGTCCGCGGCCAGCTCGGAACCGGCGTTGAAGCCGAACCAGCCAAACCACAGCAGGGCGGCGCCGAGCAGCACCATCGGCAGGTTGTGCGGCCGCATCGGCTCCTTCTTGAAGCCGATCCGCCGGCCGAGCACCAGGGCGGCCGCGAGGCCGCCGGCACCGGCGTTGATGTGGACCGCCGTGCCGCCCGCGAAGTCGATCACGCCCAGCTTGTGCAGCCAGCCCTGGTCGACCTGCCACACCCAGTGCGCCACCGGGAAGTAGACGACGGAGACCCACAGTGCGACGAAGACGGCCCAGCTGCTGAACTTGGCCCGGTCGGCCAGGGCACCGCTCATCAGCGCCGGCGTGAGGATGGCGAACATCAGCTGGAAGACGATGAACGCGAGCACCGTGCCGCTCAGCTCGCCGTCGACCATGGTGATGTCCTCGGGCAGCCCCACCGCCTCCAGGTCACCGATGAGTCCGCCGTGGTCGCCGCTGAACGCGAGACTGAAGCCGTACAGCACCCACAGGACGCTGACGATGCCCAGCGAGATGAAGGACATCATCAGCATGTTGAGTGCGCTTTTGACCCGGACCATGCCGCCGTAGAAGAAGGCGAGGCCAGGAGTCATGAGCATTACCATTGCGGCGCTGATCACCACAAAAGCGATATTCGCTGCTTCCAACGTGAACGTCCCCTCGGTGTCACGACCCGTGCGGGAAGGATCTTGGTCGGGTCAGGATTGGCCACAGGTTCTCCGAGGGCCGTTTCCTTCGATGGCCATGAATGTTTCACCCGCGTGACGTTGGGTCGTTACGTGTTACGCCCAGGTGACGTTTATCAATTCTTTACCGAAGCCCGGTTACGGTGCCGGAGCCGGCCGCTGTCAGACGGCCCGGCTGGTCGCGACGTTCGACTCGCATGCGGGCAGGTCCGCGGTGAGGCGCTCGGTCAGCTCCAGGACAGCCGAGACCTGCCCGAACTCGCGGACCGCGGTCGCCGACGTCTTGCGCAGCCGGTTGTTGACCCGCTCCGAGCGCAGCCGCCGGGCCAGGCCCACCGCGCGGGCCGCCTCCGCGGCGCCCGCCTCGGGCTCGCCCGCGAGCAGGTGCACGGTGGCCATGCCGATCAGGTTCAGTGCATACGACCGCAGATGGCCGGTGCCGTCGTCCTCGCACTCCTCGGCGAACAGCTCCACCGCCCGCTCCATCAGCGGCCGCGCGCGGGAGACGTACATCGGGCTGCGGCCGGCGACATAGGCCAGGTCACGATAGGAGTGGGCGTTCTCCGCGTTCAGCTCGGCCTCCGAGAAGAAGCCGATCCAGTTCGGCTCCGGCTCCTCCAGGTCGGGCTCCGCCCCGATCTCGGCGAACGCCTCCTCGGCCATCCGCACCGCGCGGTGGCACTTCGGCGGCTGGCCGAGGGTGGCGTAGGCGCGGGCCTCCATCGCGTAGAGCATCGACCGGGTGCGGGCGGTGGCGCGCTCCCGGCTGCCGTACTGCGCCAGGTGCACCAGCTCCAGCGCGTCCTCGCCGCGGCCGAGGTGGATCATCTGACGACTCATCTGGGAGAGCACGAACGCGCCGAGCGGGCGGTCCTCGGCCTCCTTGGCGGCGTGCAGCGCCAGCACGAAGTACTTCTGGGCGGTGGGTTGCAGCCCGATGTCGTAGCTCATCCAGCCGGCCAGCTCGGAGAGCTCGGCGGTGACCCGGAACAGCCGGCGGCGCACCCGGGCCGCGTGCGACTCCTGCAGCAGGTCGGTGACCTCGTGGAGCTGGCCGACCACCGCCTTGCGGCGCAGCCCGCCGCCGGACTGGGCGTCCCAGTTGCGGAACTCCGCGGTGGTCCGCTCGAGCATCTCCAGCTCCGGCACGGACAGGGCGGCGGAGCGCCGCGCCGGGACCACCCCCTGCCCGGCGGCGATCCGGGCCGCTCCTGCCGTCCCGGCCGCCGCGAACGACGGGCCGTCGGGGCCGTCCGCGCCCAGGGCGCCGCCCGGGGGCGCCGCCTCCGCCGGTTCGGGCTCGGTCGGCGAGGGCACCAGCCAGCGCTGCATCGGCTCGATCAGCCCCGGGCCGGCGGACATCGACAGCGAGGTGCCGAGGAAGCCGCGCCGCCCCAGCATCAGATCGCTGCGGGAGAACTCGTTGATGAGCGCCACCGTCTGGGGGCCGGCCCACGGCAGGTCGATGCCGGAGACCGCGGCCGACTGCCGCGCCGAGCGCAGCCCCAGGTCCTCGATGCTGACCACACAGCCGAAACGCTCGGAGAACAGCTCGGAGAGGATGCGCGGGATGGGTTCGCGCGGCTGCTCGCCGTCCAGCCAGCGGCGGACCCGGGACGTGTCGGTGCTGATGTGGTGCGCGCCGAGATGCCTGGCCCGGCGGTTCACCTGACGAGCCAGCTCTCCCTTCGACCATCCGCTGCGCTGGAACCACGTCGTCAGCCGCTCGTTCGGGCGCTTGGCGGAGGTGACTCCGCTGCCGTTGCCGCCCACAGGTGCGCCCCCATCCCAGCCCGGAAGGTCGCCCGGAGCCGTACGGTCGTCGTGCCGGCGCGGTCGCTCCGCCGCTGACACAGTGTCTACGGGTGTACTGAACGTAATCCTATGATCACCGACGCGGCGAGTGGCAAGTCTCAAACGCCACCATTCGCCACCCCTTCGAATGAAGCTCATGCCCCCCGCACGCGCTTCACTTGTACGCACGATGTTCGACATCGGGTGGGGCGAAGCATTTCGGGGGCGCACGCGGTCGCACACACTCCCCGGGGGACTAGCCGAGTCCCGTCCCCGAACCGTAACCGTCAGCGCACGGTACCCGTTGGAGAGTGCATGGGCTTCACGATCGGCGGTATGCGGGAGATTCGGGAGATGCGGCTGAGGCCCCGCCGTCCCCGGCGCCCTGGCCGCGTGCCGGTCGGCACGGCCGTCGCCGAGTACACCGGCCTGTGGGGGTGGGACGTGGTGCCGGGAGCCCGGGTCCGGCACGCCCTGGCCCGGCCCGGGTGCTCCTGCGGCGCCGTCGGCTGCCCCGCGCCCGGTGCCCACCCCGTCGACCCCGAGCTGGTCATCCCGGCGGGCACGCCGCTGGACGAGGCGCTCGACGCCTGGGCCGCCGCCTGGGCCCGCACCCCGGGCGCCGCGGTGCTGCTGCCGACCGGGAAGGCCTTCGATGTGCTCGACGTGCCCCAGCCGGCCGGTCGGTTCGCCCTGCTGCGGCTGGAGCGCCTGGGCCTGCCGCTGGGTCCCGTCGCCGCGGCGCCGCACGGCCGCGCCTGGTTCCTTGTCGCGCCGGGCACCGCCGCCGCGCTGCCCGAGCTGCTGTATCGCACGGGCTGGGACGGCGCCCGGCTGGACCTGCGGTGCCTGGGCCCGGGCGGCCACATCACCGCGCCGCCCTCGGACCACGGCGGTCTGGGCCCGGTGCGCTGGCTGCGCCCGCCCGGTCTGGAGACGGCCGCGCCGCCCCCGGCCCGGCTGCTGCTCGGCACGCTGGCGTACGTCTGCCGCCGCCTCGCCGGCCGCGCCATGCGGCGCTAGGTGTGTTGTCCCGGGACGTTGGTGACCGCTCAGGTGAGGAGCGCGTCGACGAACGCCTCGGGCTCGAACGGCGCCAGGTCGTCGGCGCCCTCGCCGAGCCCGACCAGCTTCACCGGGACGCCCAGCTCCCGCTGGACCGCGATCACGATGCCGCCCTTGGCGGTGCCGTCGAGCTTGGTCAGCGCGATGCCGGTGATGTCGACCACCTCGGCGAAGACCCGGGCCTGCACCAGTCCGTTCTGCCCCGTGGTGGCGTCGAGCACCAGCAGCACCTCGTTCACCGGGCCGTGCTTCTCCACCACCCGCTTGACCTTGCCCAGCTCGTCCATCAGGCCGGTCTTGGTGTGCAGCCGCCCCGCGGTGTCCACCAGCACCACGTCCGCGGCCTCGAGGATGCCCTCCCTGACCGCCTCGAAGGCCACCGACGCCGGATCGCCGCTCTCCGGGCCGCGCACGGTGCGGGCGCCGACCCGCTCGCCCCACGTCTGCAACTGGTCGGCGGCGGCGGCGCGGAAGGTGTCGGCCGCGCCGAGCACCACGGACCTGCCGTCCGCCACCAGCACCCGGGCGAGCTTCCCCGTGGTGGTGGTCTTGCCCGTGCCGTTGACGCCGACCACCAGCACCACGGCGGGGCGTTCCTCGCCCTCCGCCGAGACCCCGCCCTCGGTGTGCACCGTGCGGTCCAGATCGGTGCCCACCAGGGTGAGCAACTCCTCACGCAGCAGCGCGCGCAGTTCCTCGGGCGAGCGGGTGCCGAGCACCCTGACCCGCTCCCGCAGCCGTTCCACCAGCTCCTGAGTGGGGCGGACGCCGACATCCGCGGTCAGCAGGGTGTCCTCGATCTCCTCCCAGGTGTCGTCGTCCAGGCGCTCCCGGGACAGCAGCGTCAGCAGCCCCTTCCCCAGGGAGTTCTGAGAGCGTGCCAGCCGGGCGCGCAGCCGGATCAGCCGGCCGGCGGACGGCTCGGGCACCTCGATCTCGGGGGCGGGCGGCGCCGGGGCCTCGGCGGTGGCGCCGGGCTGCCCACCGTCCTCGACGGTGCGCCGCTCCTCGGCGACGGTCTCACCCTCGTCGTCGAGTGCCGGCTCCCCGCGCGGCCTGGTGGTCGTACCGGTGGCGTCGGCGGACGGCGGTGCGGACCGCCGGCTCCGGCGGCCGACCAGCAGGCCACCGGCCGCGATGACGGCGACCACGGCGATGACGACGGCGATGATGAGGATGTCCATCGGATTCCTAGCTAGTGCCTGAGCGGGGACGGCGGGGTGCGACGGGTCCTATCGTGCACCATGCCGCGGTGCGCGGTACGCCCGGCCGTCACAGGCGAGAGGAGGCCGACGGCGGGTCAGCCCAGCCGCTGGCTGATCACCTTCGAGACGCCGTCGCCCTGCATGGAGACGCCGTACAGCGCGTCGGCGACCTCCATGGTGCGCTTCTGGTGGGTGATGACGATGAGCTGGGAGTTGTCCTTGAGCTCCGCCATGATGCGGATCAGCCGCTGCAGGTTGGTGTCGTCGAGCGCGGCCTCCACCTCGTCCATCACGTAGAACGGGCTCGGGCGGGCCTTGAAGATCGACACCAGCAGGGCGACCGCGGTCAGCGAGCGCTCGCCGCCGGAGAGCAGGGAGAGCCGCTTGACCTTCTTGCCGGGCGGCCTGGCCTCCACCTCCACGCCGGTGGTGAGCATGTCGTCGGGGTTGGTGAGCAGCAGCCGCCCCTCGCCGCCGGGGAACAGTCGGGAGAAGACGCCCTCGAACTCCCTGGCCGTGTCGTGGTACGCGGCAGTGAACACCTGTTCGACCCGCTCGTCCACCTCCTTGACCACCTGGAGCAGGTCGGCGCGGGTCTTCTTGAGATCGTCGAGCTGTTCGCTGAGGAACTTGTGCCGCTCCTCCAGCGCCGCGAACTCCTCCAGCGCCAACGGATTGACCTTGCCGAGCTGCTTGTAGGCCCGTTCGGCCGCCCGCAGCCGCTTCTCCTGCTCGGCGCGGACGAAGGCGCGCGGCAGGTTCCTCGGGTGCTCCGGGTCCTCCGGCAGCTCCTCGCCCTCGGCCGGCAAGGACGGCGGCACCGGCTGGTCGGGGCCGTACTCCCGGACCAGCACCTCGGGTTCGACGCCCAACTCCTCCAGCGCCCGCGCCTCCAGCTGCTCGATGCGCAGCCGCTTCTCGGCGCCCATCACCTCGCCGCGGTGCACGGAGTCGGTGAGCTTGTCCAGTTCGCCCTTGAGCTCCCGCCCCTCGTTGCGCTCGGCGACCAGGGCGCGCTCGCGCTCGGCCTTGGCCGCCTCGGCCGCCGTCCGCTCGGTCTCGGCCCGCGTCAGCGACGCCTCGACGCGGGCCAACAGCCGTCGGGTACCGGTGGCGACCGCGGCGGCCACCGCGGCCTCGTGGCGCCGCCGGGCCCGGCGGTGCTCGGCGCGGGCCCTGGCCTCGCGTTCGGCGCGGGCCGCGCGGTCCAGGCCGTCGGCGCGGCCGGCGAGGCCCTTGAGGCGCTCCTCGTGGGTGCGGACCTGGAGCCTGGCCTCCATCTCGGTCTGGCGGGCGTTGGCGCCGTCGGCGGCGAGCCGGTCCCGCCCCGAGGGGTCGGGCTCCTCCTCCGCCTCCGCGGCCTCCTCGGCCACGGCGAGCCGCTCGGCCAGCTCCTCGGCGCGTTCCGCGGTGCGGGCCAGCTCCTCCTCGGCCCGGCCCACCGCCGCCGCGGCGCGCTCGGCCTCCCCGGCGGCGGCCCTGGCCTGCCCGCCGAGCCGGCCGAGGTCCTGCGCCACCCGGGAACGGGATCGCTCCGCCGCGCTGAGCCGGCGGGACAGCTCCTCCGCCCTGGCCGCGCACGCCGCGCGCCGGTCCCGGGCGCGCTCCTGCTCGGCGGCCAGCGTGACGCACCGTTCGGTGAGCTCGGCGAGCCGGGCCGCCGCCTCGGAGACCGCGGCCTGCACCTCCAGCTGGCTCGGCGCGCCGGCCGAGCCGCCGTGCACCAGATGCCGGGAGAGCACGTCGCCCTCGCCGGTGACCACCGTGAGCTCGGGGCGCGCGGCGAGCAGGTCCTCGGCGTCCTGGAGCGTGCCGACCACCGCCACGTCGCGCAGCAGCCGGCGGACGGCGGGCATCAGTCGTTCGGGCCCGGCCACCAGGTCGGCGGCCCGGCGCGGCCCGTCGGGGCCGGTCGCCGCTGATCCACCGGGCCGCTCGGCCGGCTCGGGCGGCCCTGCCGGCCCGGGGACGTCGGGCGCGCCGCCGAGCAACAGGGCGGCCCGGCCCGCGTCGAGCTTGCGCAGCAGCCGCAGCGCCTCGGCCGCGGTGGTCGGACCGTCCACCGCCACCGCATCCGCCGCGGCGCCCAGGGCGGCGGCGACCGGCACCTCGAAGCCCGGCGTGACGGTGAGCAGTTCGGCGGCCGGGCCGAGCAGACCGGCCAGCCGGTCGGCCGAGCCGAGCAGCGCCCCCGTGCCGTCCTTGCGGCGCAGCTGGAGCGCGAGCGCCTCGTGCCGGGCGGCCATCGCGGCGCGTTCCCGTTCGGCCGCGGTCACCGCCTCGCGGGCGGCGCGGGCGGCGTTCTCCGCGGCGGTCAGCTCCTCCTTGGCGGCCTGCGCCTCCTCGGCGAGCGCCGTATCGTCGGCGGTCAGCCCGTCCACCTCGGCGCGCAGCGTGTCGTGTTCGCGTTCGGCGGCGTCGGCGCGCTCCGCCGCCTCGTCCCTGGCCGCGGTCAGCCGGGCGATCTCCTCGCGGGCGGACGCCACGCGGCTCTGCGCCGCGTTGGCCTGCCCGTGCAGCCGGGCCAGCCCTTCGCGGCGGTCCGCCACGGCCCGGGCGGCGTCCTTGAGCCGGCGCTCCTCCTCGGCGAGCCGCCGTTCCAGTTCGGCCCGGTGCTCGACGGTGTCCTCCAGCGCCCGGCTGGCCGCGTCGTGCGCCTCGGTCAGCTCCGCCTCCTGCTCGCGGACCCGGGCCGCCTCGCGGGCCAGGTCCTCGGGGTCCCGGCCGCGCCGCTCCTCCGGCTCCTCGGCGGTGGCGCTGGCCACCCGTGCGTCGGCCAGGCTCACGGTGCCGCGCACCCGCTCTACCAGTTGGGAGAGCTGGTACCAGGTCTGCTGGGCGTGCTGCACCCGGGGCGTCAGGGTGCGCACCTCCTCCTCCAACTCCGCCTCCCGTTCCAGCGCCTCCGCGAGCCGCGCCTCCGCCTCCTCCTTGCGCGCCTTCAGCGCCGACTCGTCGGCCAGTTCGGCGCGCAGCGCCGCCCGCTGGGCCATCAGGTCGTCGGCCAGCAGGCGCAGCCGGGCGTCGCGCAGGTCCGCCTGGATGACGGCGGCCCGTCGAGCCACGGCGGCCTGCCGGCCGAGCGGCTTGAGTTGGCGACGCAGCTCGTCCGTCAGGTCCTGCACCCGGGCGAGGTTGGCCTGCATCGCGTCCAGCTTCCGCAGCGCCTTCTCCTTGCGCTTGCGGTGCTTGAGCACGCCCGCCGCCTCCTCGATGAAGGCGCGGCGACCCGTGGGGTCGGCGTGCAGCACGGAGTCGAGCTGGCCCTGGCCCACGATGACGTGCATCTCACGGCCGATGCCGGAGTCCGAGAGCAACTCCTGGATGTCGAGCAGCCGGCAGGTGTCGCCGTTGATCTGGTACTCGCTACCGCCGTTGCGGAACATCGTCCGCGTGATGGTGACCTCGGAGTACTCGATGGGGAGCGCGCCGTCGGAGTTGTCGATGGTGAGCGAGACCTCGGCGCGGCCGAGCGCCGGGCGGCCGGCCGGGCCCACGGTGCCGGCGAAGATGACATCCTCCATCTTGCCGCCGCGCAGCGATTTGGCGCCCTGCTCCCCCATCACCCAGGAGAGGGCGTCGACGACGTTGGACTTACCGGACCCGTTCGGCCCCACCACGCAGGTGATACCAGGCTCGAAGCGCAGCGTCGTGGCGGACGCGAAGGACTTGAAGCCGCGCAGGGTCAGGCTCTTGAGGTGCACGCCGTGCGACTTTACCCGGCGTTGTTCGTCGATTCGCCGTTTCGACGCGGAGGATGGAGGGCACATCAGTCAGTAAGCCAAGCCGGAAGCCAATGACCACCACATGACGAAGGGACGCCGAAGCGTCCCTCGCACAATCCGTGGCGACAGCCCGTGATCCGCCTCTTCGTTGAGGTCAGGTCAGCGCAGGCTCCGCCTTGGGCATTTCGATGCCGTCGAGCACCGGGTCCCTGTGACGAGCAGCGGCGGCGAGCGCGTCGTTCTCCGCCTGAACCCGGAGGAGCTGGGTCTCCAGGTCCTGGACGCGCTGCTGTAGCCGTCGCATCTCGGCGAGGACTCGGGGGTCAGAGCCGCCGACGTGACCGAGAAGCGCCTTTGCCATGATGGATGGTCCTCCACACTGAGTGACCGACCGAAGCCGTTGGTGGGTCGTGAGGGATAACGCCCGCGGGTCTGCTCGGCGCGGTGTTTTGGGGCCACACAGCCGAGATACGCGGGACTTTCAGCGTCTCACCAAAAAGTGGGACGGTCAACACGATCACACCGCGTATCGCTGAGGCCGACGCCGCCACAGGCAGTCCAAGCCATGAGGTTCAGTGTCGTCGGCGGGTCTCCGGCGGCCGGGCCGCTCGGTACTCGTGGCCGCAGCCTCGCACGTGAGAGTGGGGATGGCAAGCCGTTTCCGGGACTTTCCCGCCGTTCGCCCGCGGGGCGTTCACTCGATGACGAAGTCCCGGTGATCTCCCCGGGGTGTGTCCCAGATCTCGGTGACGCCGTCCACCCGCCCGGGCGTGTCGCCGGCCCGGAGCCACTCCAACAGCCGCTCGCAGCGCTCCCTCGACCCCTCGGCGACGACCTGCACCCGGCCGTCCCCGAGGTTGCGGACCACGCCGCGCAGCCCGCCGATGGCCAGCGCCCGGGCGCGGGTGTACCAGCGGAAGCCGACGCCCTGCACGTGACCGCGCACCCACGCGGTCATCCGGCTGGGCCGATCGGCATCGGCCGACTTCGGGGCGGTTCCTTCCATATGACGCACGCTATCCCGTCAATTCCGCTGCGGGCACTTCCCCAGCTCTCCCCATGCCGTACAGTCTCGCGACAGCACCATCATCCATTCGGGTGTACTTATTCGCCTTTCCGGGCGACCCAGTCAAGTGAACGAGGACGGTTCCGCCGATGGGACGCCATCGCCGATCCGGCCCCGCCGCGGCGCCGGACAACACCATTCGCAGCACAGAACGGGGACGTCGCGGGGCACATCGCCGCGCCGGTCACCCACGCGCCGGGCTGCTCGGCGCCTCGGCGGCGCTGACCGTCGGCGCGGTGGCCGTGGGCACCGGCCTGCTGCCGCAGGTCGCCGAGCAGTTCGAACAGAACGACTCCCGCGAGTTCAGGGCCGACGACGACCAGAGTCCGCTGCCGCTCGACCTGGAGTCGGCGCCGCCGAGCCTGGAGACCGACGACGCGACCGGGGAGTCGACGCCGGACGGCGACCGGAGTCCCGGCACCTCGCCCGAACCCGACCCGGAGAGCACTGAGGACGCCGGGTCGCCCTCCGCCGACGGGTCGGGAGACCCGTCGGGGGATCCCTCGTCCGAGGATCCGGGCGGCGCGCCGACCACCGAGGAGCCCTCCGACACGCCCACCACCGACGAGCCGGACCCCGAACCGTCCACCCCGCCGGTCAGCGACGACCCGACCACACCGGGCGGCGACGCCGAGACGGTCGCGGCCCGCGAGGTGATGAGCCTGGTCAACGAGGAACGCGCCGACGCGGGTTGTGAGCCGCTGATTTCCGACCCCGCGCTGGCCAGGCTGGCCGCCGACCACAGCAGGGACATGGCGGAACGCGGATACTTCTCGCACGACGACCCCGACGGCCGCACCCCGTGGGACCGCGCCGAGGATGCCGGCATCGACAACCTGGGGGGCGAGAACATAGCCATGGGTCAGGTGGACGCCGCGGCCGTGATGGACGCCTGGATGAACAGCGAGGGCCACCGGGCCAACATCCTCAACTGCGACTTCCGCACCCTCGGCGTCGGCGTGCACCTCGCCGACGGCGGCCCGTGGTGGACCCAGAACTTCGGTTTCTGAGGCTGGGGTCCGGCGGGTTCAGCCGATCGTGGGGCGGCGGCGCGGAGGGCGCTGGCAGACGGCGCAGAAGTAACTGGAGCGGTTCATCCAGGGACGCCGGCGGACCGGGGCGGCGCAGCGGCGACAGGGCAGGCCCTCGCGGCCGTAGACGTTCAGCGCGCGCTCGAAGTAGCCGGACTCGCCGTTGACGTTCACGTAGAGGCTGTCGAAGCTGGTGCCGCCCTCGGCAAGCGCCGCGGTCAGCACCTGGCGCACATGGTCGAGCAGCTCCGCCGTGCGGGCCCGGGTCAGCGTCGCGGTGGGGCGCTCGAAGTGCAACCGGGCACGCCACAGCGCCTCGTCGGCGTAGATGTTGCCCACCCCGCTGATCAGGGACTGGTCGAGCAGCGCGCGCTTGATGGTGGTGCCGCGGCGGCGGAGCGCGGCGTGCAGGGCGTCATCGTCGAAGGCCGGGTCCAGCGGGTCTCGGGCGATGTGCGCGATCACCTCGGGCAGCCCGTCGGGCGTCACCGGATGGACCGACAGGCCACCGAACGTGCGCTGGTCCACGAACCGCAGCTCGCCGCCGACGGCGTCGGCGAAGGTGATGCGGACCCGCAGGTGCTTCTCGTCCGGCGTCTGACCCGGCTGGACGAGCAGTTGACCGCTCATGCCGAGATGCGCGAGCAACGCGGCCTCCCCGGGCGCCCGGTCGGCGTCCAGGGGCAGCCAGAGGTACTTGCCGCGCCGGCGGGCCGACACGATCCGCGTGCCGACGAGCCGCGCGGCGAAGTCCCCGGCGCCCGGCAGGTGGCGGCGGACGGCACGGGGGTGCAGCACTTGGGCGTCGACGACGGTCCGGCCGCTGATCCAGCGTTCCAGGCCGCGTCGGACGACCTCGACCTCGGGCAGCTCAGGCAACGGTCGCCTTGCCGCCGGGCCCGCCCGAATGGTCCTTGCCCTTGCCCTTGCCGCGGTCGCCGTCGAGGGAGGCGTGGATCGTGCGCCACGCGGTCTCGGCGGCCTGCTGTTCGGCCTCCTTCTTGCTGCGACCTGTGCCGGTGCCGTAGATCTCGCCACTGACACGGGCGGCAGCAGTGAAGGTCTTCTCGTGGTCGGGGCCGGTCTCGCTGATCACGTACTCCGGCACACCGAGGCTCTGGGCGGCGGTCAGCTCCTGGAGACTGGTCTTCCAGTCCAGGCCCGCGCCCAGGTTCGAGGAGCGCTCGATCACGGGGTCGAAGAGCCGGTGCACCATCTCGTCGGCGGCCTGTAGGCCACGGTCCAGGTACACGGCCCCGATCACGGCCTCGAGGGTGTCCGCGAGGATCGACGCCTTGTCCCGGCCGCCGGTACCCTCCTCGCCCCGGCCCAGCCGGACGAACGCTCCGAGGCCCAGACCACGGGCCACCTCGGCCAGGGCACGGGCGTTGACCACGGCAGCGCGCAGCTTCGCGAGCTGGCCCTCGGCGAGATCGGGATGCTTGCGATAGAGCGTGTCGGTGACGACCAGACCGAGCACGGAGTCCCCGAGGAACTCGAGCCGCTCGTTGGTGGGCAGCCCACCGTTCTCGTAGGCGTAGCTGCGGTGGGTCAGCGCACGCACCAGAAGGGCGAACTCCAGCTCGTAGCCGAGCCGCCCTTCCAGAACCGCAAGGGACGAGGCCGTGTCCGCGGACGCCTGGGGATGCGCTCTCCTGGCGTGTGACATGAAGCCCGTCACCCGCCGATCAGACCTCGAGGACCTGGCGCCGCTTGTACGTGCCGCAGTTGGCGCAGGCGGTGTGCTGGAGCCTGGGCTCCCGGCAGCGCTCACAACGCACCAGGTTGGGCACAGCGGCCTTCCACTGCGACCGGCGGTGGCGGGTGTTGCTGCGCGACATCTTCCGCTTCGGAACAGCCACGGCTACCTCTCCTGTGGGTCGTCCCCGCGCGGGCGGGGTGTCTTCTCTTGCGATGCGAGGCCCGGCCGGGGCTGCATGGCCTCGGCGAGCTCTCCCAGTGCCGCCCAACGGACGTCGACGGCGTCGTCATGGTGATGATCCGGATCCCCGGCCAGCAGCGCCCCGCAGTCGGGGCACAGTCCCGGGCAGTCCTCCTGGCAGACCGGCCGCAGCGGCAGGGACAGCACGACGGCGTCCCGCAGCACGGGCTCCAGGTCGAAGAGGTCGCCCTGGAGCAGCAGCGTTCCGTCGTCCTCGCCGTCCGTGTCCTCGTCACCCTCCGCGGGGCCGAACAGGGCACCGGCGTCGGGGTAGCTGAACATCTCCTGGAACTCCGCCTCAACCTCGTCGGTCAGCGGCTCCAGACAGCGCACGCACTCCCCCGCCAGCGGCGCCCGGACGGTGCCGGTGACCAGCACGCCCTCCATGACCGACTCCATGCGGAGCGCCACGTCCAGCTCCGTCCCCGGACGCACGCCGATCACCTCGTTGCCGAGGTCGGCGGGGGCTGCCGCGGTGCGGGAGACCCGCTTGAGCGCACCAGGCCGCCGCCCCAGCTCACGTGTATCGAACACGAGCGGGGCACGACGGTCCAGGGGGGCGTTCAGGGCTTTCTGCTTTCTCGACGATGGCCACCAGGGGGAGCCGCGCAGCGCGGCCCCTCAGGGAGGGTCGGGGCGGGTGGCCGCGACCCATCACCGTGTCGCAGCCAAGGTGTCAGCATACGCCACGGGTCGCCGCGGGCCCAATCGGTCAGTGCTGGCCCTGCTCGTAGCGGCGCAGCTCTTCGGCGTCGAGCATCCCGGTGTCGAAGAAGCTGGTCTCGTCCAGCGCGCCGGCGCCCTGGAACCCGGGCTGCGCCTGCGCATAGCCGTATTCGGGGGCGGCGCCCTGGGCCTGCTGCGCGTAGGGGTCCTGCTGCTGGGCGGGCACCGCGTACGTTTCGTAACCGGGAGCGGCCGGTGCGTAGCCGTTCGAGTATCCGTCCTGCTGGTACCCCTGCTGGCCGTAGCCAGCGGCCGCCGGCTGAGCCGCGGTGTACGGGTCCTGGGTGGGATAGGCGGGGGCGGCGGGAGGTGCCACCTCGGGCTGCGGCACCCCGAGGTAGTCGTAGGTGTCCTGTTCGGCGACCGCCTCGAAGTAGCCCTCCCCGGCCTGCCCCTCCTGGGCGACGACGTGCTCCGCCAGGTCGTCGATGGGGCGGTGTCCGGTCAGCTTCTGGCGGCCCCGGCCGACGGCCTCCAGCGTCTTGCGCAGCACCGCCTCGATCGCCGCGAACTGCGCGTCCACGTAGGCGTCAGCGCGCTGCAGCAGCTCCTGCGGGTCGCCACGGTCGGGGCCCAGCAGCTTCTCCCGGCCACGGTCCACCGAGCCGATGGTCTTGCCCAGGACCACCTCGAAGTTGGCCAGCTTGCTGTCCACGTAGTCGTCGGCCTCCGCCTTGACCTCCGCCGCCTCGCGGCGGGCCTCGGCCAGGATGCGGGACGCCTCGGCCTGCGCCTGCTGGGCGACGGCGGTGCCCTCCACCAGGCCGCCACGCTCGGCATGCGCGGCCTCGACGATCCGTTGGGCCTCGGCCTGCGCCTCGGCGACCACCTGCTCGCCGGCGCCGAGCACCTCCCGGGCCTCGGCCAGCGAACCGGGCAGCGCCTCGCGGACCTCCGCCAGGCGGGCGAGCAGGTCGGTGCGGTTGATCACACAGGAGGCCGACATCGGCATGCTCTTGGCGCCCTGAACCGCCGTGACGATCTCGTCGAGCTTCTGCTGTACGTCCACGGAATGTGCGTCCACGGAAGCGACTGTACGGCCAACCGGCCACCGCCGGGGACTCTTCCCGGTCGCGGGGACGCCGGGAGACACCCGCCTGGCCCTCGGGGGCGGCTCAGTCCTCCGGCCGTAGCTTGTCCGCCAGGGCCCGCAGCACGGGTTCGGGCACCAGGTGCGAGATGTCGCCGCCCCAGGTGGCGACCTCCCTGACCAGGCTGGACGACAGGAAGCTGTAGACCGGGTTGGTGGGGATGAAGAGCGTCTCGACGCCGGAGAGGCCGTTGTTCATCTGCGCCATCTGGAGCTCGTAGTCGAAGTCGCTGACCGCGCGCAGCCCCTTGACGATGGCCGGAATGTCGCGCTGCTTGCAGTAGTCCACGAGCAGCCCGTGGAACGACTCGACGACGACGTTGCCGTACTCCCTGGTGCATCGCTCGATCAGCGAGATCCGCTCCTCCACGGCGAAGAGGCCCTGCTTGGACTTGTTGATCATGACGGCGACGTGCACCACGTCGTAGAGCTGCGAGGCGCGGGCGACGATGTCGAGGTGGCCATTGGTGATGGGGTCGAAGGACCCCGGACAGACTGCGCGACGCAACGGTTTTACCTCGCTCCTCAGCTCGCTCGTCCGGTCCGTCATGACCGGCCGTGGGTGTCGGGGACGACGGCCTGTCCGTGCCACAGCGTTCCCTCGCCGTACCTGCGGGCCCGCAGGGCCTCGAACCCCGTCGGCCAGCGGAACTCCCCGCCCCGGGTGCTCCGCTCCACGGTGACGATCGCGCCGGGCGCGAGCCAGTCTCCGGCCAGGAGTGTGAGCAGGATCTCCCGGAGATCGTCGTCGCCGACGGCGTACGGCGGGTCCAGGAACGCCAGGTCGTAGGGCCGGGCAGGAGGGCCGGCCGCGGCCAGTTGCTCCGCCCGCGCGGTGCGCGGGTCGGCACCGGCCAGGCCGAGGGCGCGGACGTTCTCCTTGAGGACGCGGGCGGCGCGGGCGTCGGACTCGGTGAGCAGCGCGTGGGCGGCACCGCGGGAGAGCGCCTCGAGGCCGACGGCGCCCGAGCCGCTGTAGAGGTCGAGCACCCGCGCCCCGGTCAGCGGGCCGCGCAGCGCGGTCCACGTGGAGAAGAGGCCCTCCCGCGCCCGGTCGGAGGTCGGACGGGTGCCGCCGCCTGGCGGCACGGCCAGCCGCCGCCCACCCGCGGTGCCGGCGATCACGCGCGTCATGAAGGTCCTCGCAGCGCTCTACTGTGCTCCTGGTCAGCCGTCGGTCACCACGCTATACGGCGGACCGGTCGCGCGGACGGCCGGGCCCGGGCGCCCGGTGGCGGCCGGCGGGCGGACAGGGAGCGCTCAGGTGTCGCGCAACGGACGGACGCATCTGCGGGCCGCTCGTCCGGCCGTCAGTTCGTCGGCGTACACCTCGCACACCAGGCGACGGTCGGGGGTGAGGTCGTGCTCCAGCTCGTACAGGCAGACCTCGCGGCCGTCGTCGAGCAGGAACGCGTGCTCGTAGACGGCGCACCAGGCCGCCGAGACGAGCGAGCCGCCGGGGTCGGGCAGGCGCTCGATGTCGTAGGCCGTGGCCGTGGACAGCAGCCGCAGCACCTCGTCGCCCGGCCGGTCGTCGTTGACCGCGCGGCGCAGCAGCCGCCGGGCGTGCTCGGCGGCGTCCCGTCCCGGGTACTCCGCCCTGCCGGGCAGACGGCTGTTCCAGTCCCGCCCTTCCGAGCCGTTCAGCAGCGCCTCCAACTCCTCGACCGAGGGCACCGCCCGTTCCGGCCAGGCGTCTCGCTGCTCCATCTCGCGCCCTCCTCCAGGCGGCACACCCTCGGTCCGACCCGCACACACCGTAGCCCGGTCATGTGAGTTAGGGGAGCGTTCGGGGAGATCCGAGCACAACTGGAGGGGGTGAACGGCGGCCCGCCGCCGGACGAGCCAGGACCGACCCGGACGAGTGGGGCGCACCGGTCACCCCGCTGACGTGCGCCGATGGATGGTGATATCTGACGGGCCGTCGGCGGGTCATGTGCGCCGGCGTCCCGTGGACGGCTCGTCGTGGCCGGCGTCCGGGCGGGGCCGGCCCTTCCCCCGATCCTTCCCTCGGCCCGGCGCTGAGCCCGGCGCTCAGCCCTTGTCGAGGTATTCCTCGCGCTCGGCGTCGAGCAGCGCGTCGAGGGCGACGCGCAGGCCCGGACTGCCGGTCAGCTCGGGGTCGCGGACCACCAGCGCGCCGGCCTCGACGCGGGCCGCGGCGATGATCTCCTCGTCGGCGATGACCGCGAGCATCCGCAGGCTGCTGCGACCGCCGGACTGGGCCTGGCCCAGGACGTCGCCCTCCCGGCGCTGCTCCAGGTCGATGCGGGACAGCTCGAAGCCGTCGAGGGTGTCGGCCACGGCGGCCAGTCTGCTCCGCGCGGCAGTGGCCTCCGGCGCCTCGGTGACCAGCAGGCACAGCCCGGCGGCGGAGCCGCGGCCGACCCGGCCGCGCAGCTGGTGCAGCTGGGAGACGCCGAACCGGTCGGCGTCCATGATCACCATGGCGGTGGCGTTCGGCACGTCGACCCCGACCTCGACGACGGTGGTGGCGACCAGCACGTCCAGCTCTCCGGCGGCGAACGCGCGCATCACCTCGTCCTTGGCCTCCGGCGCCAGGCGGCCGTGCAGCACGCCGAGGCGGAGGCCGGCGAGCGGTCCCTCGGACAGCTCCGCGGCCACGTCGGCGACGGCCAGTGGTGGCCGTTCCGCGCCGTCCGCTCCCCCGCCGCGGGCCGCGGCCGGCTCGTCCTCCCCGCCGATCCGCGGACAGACCACGTACGCCTGGTGCCCGGCCGCCACCTCCTCCCTGACCCGATCCCACGCCCTGGCCAGGAAATGCGGCTTGTCGGCCGCCGGCACCACATGGCTGGCGATCGGCGAACGCCCGGCGGGCAGTTGGTCGAGCACCGAGGTCTCCAGGTCGCCGAACACGGTCATGGCGACCGTGCGCGGGATCGGCGTCGCGGTCATCACCAGCAGGTGCGGCGGCCGCTCGCCCTTGGCGCGCAGCGCGTCCCGCTGCTCGACGCCGAACCGGTGCTGCTCGTCCACCACGACGAGGCCGAGGTCGTGGAAGCGCACGGTCTCCTCGATAAGCGCGTGGGTGCCGACGACGATCCCGGCCTCGCCCGTGGCGGCGTCCAGCAGCACCCGGCGCCGCGCCGGCGCCCCCATCGACCCGGTCAGCAGCACCACCTTCGTCCCCCGCTCGGCACCGCCGAGCATGCCTCCCTCGGCCAACTCCCCCATCATCGCGGTGATCGAGCGGTGGTGCTGCTGGGCGAGCACCTCGGTGGGCGCCAACAGGGCAGACTGGCCCCCGGAGTCGGCGACGGCCAGCATGGCCCGGAGGGCGACCAGCGTCTTGCCGCTGCCCACCTCGCCCTGCAGCAGCCGGTGCATCGGATGGTCGGCCGCCAGGTCGTCGAAGATCTCGGCGCCGACCCGCTGTTGCCCCTCGGTCAGCTCGAACGGCAGCCGTGCGTCGAAGGCGCTCAGCAGGCCGTCTGGCGCCGGCCGGCGCGGCGCGGCGGGAAGCTGGGTCGCGGCCCTGCGGCGCCTGGCCAGCGCCACCTGGAGCACGAACGCCTCGTCCCATTTCAGCCGGGCGCGGGCGACGGCGATGTCCGGCTGCGCCCGCGGCCGGTGGATCTTGTGAAACGCCTCGGGCAGCGGGATCAGCTCCCGCTGCCGGCGCAGCGAGCCGGGCAGCGGGTCGACGAGACCGGCCCAGCCCACCGCGTCCAGCGACTCCAGCACCATGCCCACCGCCTTGGCGATGCGCCAGGACTCCAGCTGCCGGCAGGCCGGGTAGAGCGGTAGCGGCCGGCCGGCGAACTCGGCGACCGCGTCCCCGGCGTCGCCCTCCTCGGTCAGCATCTGGTAGGCGGGGTGGGCGAGCTGGAGCTGGCGGTTGAACGTGCCCACCTTGCCGGCGAACATGCCGCGCCGGCCCGGCAGCAGCTCCCGCTTGTGGTGGTGCCCCGACCGCCCGAAGAAGACCAGCCGGAGCCGGCCGCTGCCGTCGGTCAGGGTGACCTCCAGGCGCTGGCCCTTGCCCCGGTTGAACGACAGCAGCCGCGCGTCGGCGACCTCGGCGACGACGGTCACGTGCTCGTCGAGCGGCAGGTCGGCGAGCCGGGTCAGCTCTCCGCGCTCGGCGTACCGGCGCGGGTAGTGGTGCAGCAGGTCGCCGACCGTGCGGAGCCCGAGGTGCTCGGCCATCACCGTCGCCGTGGTGCCGCCGACCACCTTGGCGAGCGGCTGGCCGACGAGGTCTCCGCCGAGCTCGCCGGCGGGTGGGGGCGGGGACGCGGGTGGCTGCTGCGGGACGGTCACGCCGCCTATTGCACACCACGGCTCGGACAGCCGGGTCACTCCACACCGATGAGCAGCGGTGTGCCCTGCCGTCCCTCGCAGACCACGGTGTCCACGCCGAGGTGGCCCTGGCGCACCTGGGCCTCCAGCCGTTCGGCGAGGCCGGCGGGGGCGTCCGTGCCCAGCACCAGGGTGACCAGTTCGCCGCCGGCGGACAGCATCCGTTCCAGCACCTGGCCGGCGACCTGGGCGAGCTCGGCGCCGATCACCGCGACGTCGCCCTCGACGAGTCCCAGCACGTCCCCGGCCTGGCAGATGCCGGCCATGGTCCAGGACTCCCGCTCGGCGACCGTGACCTCGCCGAACCGGGTGGAACCGGCGGCGGAGGTCATGGCGACCACATCCTCGTCGAAACGACGCTCGGGGGCGTGCACGGCCAGCGCGGCGATGCCCTGCACCGGCGACCGGGTCGGGATGACGGCGATCCGGGTGCCGGACGCGCGGGCCCGCTCGGCCGCCGCCGAGGCGGCGTGCCACAGCGCCACGTCGTTGGGGAGCAGGATGACCTCGCGGGCCCGGGTGCGCTCGATCACGGCGGCGAGTTCGCCGCTGCCGGGCGGCTCCCCCGGGCGCGCGGTCAGCGCGGTGGCGCCGGCCTCCTCGCACAGTCCGGCCAGCCCGTCCCCCGGCATCACGGAGACGACGGCGCGGGCGGGCCGCTCCGCCGGCTCGAGCACGCCGCCGGTGGCGAGCCAGGTGATCCGGATCCGGTGCGGGCGCCCGACGGCGAGCGCCGCCTCGACGGCCGCGCCGGGCTCCGCGGTGTGCACGTGGATGTGGAACAGCCCGTCGCCGCCGACCACCACCAAGGAGTCGCCCAGCGCGTCCAGCCGCTCGCGCAGCGCGGGCACGGCGTCGTCGGAGGCGTCGAGCAGGTAGATGACCTCGTAGCCGGCGTCCGGATCGCCGGCCCTGCCGGCCGCCGGGGCCGCGCCGGGCAACGGGCAGCCAGGGTCGACGGGGTCGACGGGGTCGACGGGGTCGACGGGGTCGACGTCGAACGAGGCGCCGGGGCGTCCGGACGCTCCGGACCGCCCCTGACGGCCGGCGGTGGGGCCGAGCCTGAGATGCGCGGCAGCGCCTGGAGGGCGGCCGGACAGCGCCGCGTCGAGCGCCTCCAGCACGGTGACCAGCCCGCTGCCGCCGGCGTCGACCACCCCGGCCTCGGCGAGCACCGGGAGCTGGCTCGGCGTCGCGGCCAGCGCCTCCCTGGCCCCCGCGCAGGCCGCCGCCACCGCCTCGGCGACGGGTCCGGCGGACCGCCCCGCGGCGTCGGCCGCGGCCCGCGCCACGGTGAGCATGGTGCCGGGCACGGGATGGGCCACCGCGTCGTGGGCGGCGCGGGCCGCCCGGTCGAGCGCGGCCGTCCACGCGTCCCGGTCGGCCGGTTCGGGGCGGGCGGCCAACACCTCGGCCATGCCGCGCAACAGTTGGGCGAGGATGGTGCCGGAGTTGCCGCGCGCGCCGATCAGCGCGCCGTGCGCCATCGCGCGGACGGCGTCGCCCAGCGTCGGGGTCGCCGCCTCCGCCGCGTCCACGGCCTGGGTGGCGGACTCCACGGTGAGGTAGAGGTTGGTGCCGGTGTCGCCGTCGGGCACCGGGTAGACGTTGATCGCGTCGATGTCCTCACGCGCCTCGCCCAGCGCCTCCAGGGCGATGCGGCACCAGCGCCGGACCGCCCTGGCGTCCAGCGGTTGCGGCACGGGGACCTCCTCGGCGGGCTGGCGGCCGTCGGGCGCGAGCGCCGACGTCGTGCACGATAGGCGATCGGCCGTCGATTTCACCTGGCGGGAAGGCTCGGGGTATGCTTCGCCGGTTGCTTGATGTCGTTGAGCTGGATCTCGCGCATCTCCCGCAGCCCTGAGGGTGAGTGACCCCAGGAGCCCAGCGAAAATTCTGTCTTTGGAGTGACCCGTGGCTGCCAACTGCGATGTCTGCGGCAAGGGGCCGGGCTTCGGCAACCGTATCTCGCACTCACACCGCCGCACCCCCCGCCGTTGGAACCCCAACATCCAGCGGGTGCGCACTGTGGTCAACGGGACGCCGAAGCGGCTCTACGTCTGCACCTCGTGCATCAAGGCGGGCAAGGTCACGCGCTGACCGCGCCGACCGAACGCCCCGCCACCGGCCGGCCCATCGTCACGATGGGCCGGCTTCGTGCGTCCGGTGGCCGTGGTGCACCGGGCCGATACCGGCGCCCAGCGGGAAACCGGCGGCGATGGCGCCGGTGACGAAGTCCTTGGCGGCCGTCACCGCCCGCGGCACGCTGGCGCCTCGGGCCAGGCCGCAGGCGATCGCCGCGGCCAGGGTGCAGCCGGTGCCGTGGGTGTGGCGGTTGGGGTGCCGGGGCGCGCGCAGCCAGTGCTCCGCCGCGCCGTCGGTGAGCAGGTCCACGGCCTCGTCGCCGGGCAGGTGGCCGCCCTTGACCAGCACCCACCGCGGCCCGTAGGCCAGCACCGCCGCCGCGGCCCGCCGCAGATCCGGCTCCGACGCCACCCGGACGCCCGTGAGCTGGGTGACCTCCGGCAGGTTCGGCGTGACCACGGTGGCCACCGGCAACAGCTTCCCGCGCGCCGCGTCCAGCGCGTCCGCGGCGAGCAGGGGGTCGCCGTGCTTGGAGACGCCGACGGGATCGACGACCACCGGCGCGGTGACGTCGCCGAGCAGCCCGGCGACCGTCTCGACCAGCTCCGCCGTGGCCAGCATGCCGGTCTTGATCGCCTGGACCCCGATGTCGTCCACGACGCTGCGGAACTGGCTGCTGACCGCCTCCGCCGGAAGCTCCCAGGCGCCCTGCACGCCCAGGGAGTTCTGCGCCGTGACGGCGGTGATCACGCTCATGCCGTGGGTGCCGAGCGCCAGCATCGTCTTCAGGTCGGCCTGGATGCCGGCGCCGCCGCCGGAGTCGGAGCCCGCGACGGTGAGCACGCGGGGCGGGGGTGAGGGAGCCTGCATGGCTACGACGGTACGCGGGCCCGGCGCCGCGGGTGCGGTCAGGTCTGGGCGCCGAAGTGCTCCCAGCCGCCTGCCTTGTCCCAGGCGGCGCCGTCCACGGTCACCCCGGGAGGGGCTGGGCTGGCGGGTCCTGGTGCGGTGCCGCGCCCGCGGGCCGGGAGCACCTCGCCGATCGTCCGCCAGCGCGCGGGCAGCTTGGTCTCCGGCGGGAAGGTCGCGACGATCGCGTGGTCCTCGCCCCCGGTCAGCACCCACTGCAACGGGTCGACGCCCACCGCCTGCCCGATGTCGGACATCTGGGCGGGCACGTCGAGCGCGGCGGAGCGGATGTCGATGCGCACCTTGCTGGCCTGCGCGATATGCCCGAGGTCCGCGATCAGCCCGTCGCTGACGTCGGTCATCGCCGTCGCGCCGAGCGCCGCACCGGCCGGGCCCGCCGGGTAGGGCGGCTCGGGCCTGCGGTGCGCCTCGACGAAGGCGCGCGGGGAGCGGAAGCCGCGGGACAGCACCGCATAGCCGGCGGCTGACCAGCCGAGCCAGCCGGTGACCGCGACGAGATCGCCCACCCTGGCCCCTGACCGGGTGACGGCCTCCCGGCCGCGGAGGTCGCCGAGCGCGGTGATGGAGACGGTGATGGTCTCCCCGCGCACCACATCGCCCCCGGCCACCCCCGCCCCGGCCGCCTGGCACTCGTCGCGGATGCCGTCCATCAGCTCGATCGGCCACGTGGCCGGAAGTTCGGGGGGCACCACGAGCCCGAGCAGCAGGGCGGTGGGCACGGCGCCCATCGCGACGACGTCGGCGAGGTTCTGGGCGGCGGCCTTGCGACCCACGTCGTAGGCGGTGGACCAGTCACGGCGGAAGTGCCGCCCCTCCAGCAGGATGTCGGTGCTGGCGACGACCCTGCCGTCCGGCGCGGCCACCACGGCGGCGTCGTCCCCGGGGCCAAGTCGCACGGCGGGAGCGCTGCTGATCCGGGAGGTCAGCTCCCGGATCAGCCCGAACTCCCCGAGCTCGCCCACACTGCCCTTCACTCAGCTCTCCTCATGCCTCATGACCGACTCACCGACCCATTCGTCACCCGCACCGCCGACCCGCCCGTCAATCCGCCGTGAACGGCGCCGACCGACGTCTCCCCGCGCAGGTCATGACGCGCTACGGTAGCGCCCCCACTCCTCGAAGCCGCTGTGGAGGACCCGTGGTACAGGCCTACATCCTGATCCAGACCGAGGTGGGCAAGGCATCCGCCGTGGCCGACGTGATCTCCAAGATCTCCGGCGTGATCCAGGCAGAGGATGTCACGGGCCCCTACGACGTGATCGTTCGGGCCGAGGCGAGCACCGTGGACGAACTCGGCCGCCTGGTGGTCGCCGAGGTGCAGCGCGTCCCCGGCATCACGCGTACTCTGACCTGCCCGGTCGTCCATCTGTGACACGCCGTATGCTCTCCGGGTGATGTCCATCGTGCGCCGGGCCCTGCTGACCCTGCCGCTCGTGTTCGCCGTCGCCGCCTGCTCCGGAGGCTCCTCCCCGGACGTCGAGGTGCCCACCCCGAAGGGCAAGGCGGCGCGGGCGTGCCGGGAGCTGGCACCGGAGTTGCCACGGCAGGCGGCCGAGCAGGAGCGCCGCACGCTGGATCAGGACACACCCTACGCCGCCGTCTGGGGCGATCCGGCCATCGTGCTGCGCTGCGGGGTAAACCGCCCGGCGGTGATCACCCCGGGCAGCGACACCTACGAGCTGAGCCCCGACGGCATCGAGGTGAACGGGGTGAGCTGGCTGGTCGAGGAGGAGTCGGACGGGGTGCGCTGCACCACCACCGGACGCGAGGTGTTCGTCGAGGTGATGGTGCCGGACGAGTACCGGACGACGGCCAACCCACTGGTGGAGATCTCCGGCCCGGTCGAGGAGCACATACCCCCCGACGCGCTCTACTCCCAGCTGGAGGAGTGATCCCCGGCCCGGGCCGCGTCAGCGCAGCCCGGTGGAGCGGCGCAGCGCCGCCTGGATGAGCAGATCGACCAGTTCGGGGTAGCTCACGCCGCTGGCCTGCCACATCCGGGGGAACATCGAGATCGGCGTGAAGCCGGGCATGGTGTTGATCTCGTTGATGACGAACTCGCCGTCCTCGCACAGGAAGAAGTCGGCGCGCACCAGTCCCTCGCAGGAGGCGGCCTCGAAGGCCCGCACCGCCAGCTCCTGGACCCGCTCGGTCTGCTCCGGGGTCAGCGGCGCCGGCACGACGCCCTCGGCGGAATCGATGTACTTGGCCTCGAAGTCGTAGAAGTCGTGGTCCGCGTCCGCGGGAATCTCGGCGGGCAGGCTGGCCCGCGGTCCGTCGGCGAACTCCAGCACCCCGCACTCGATCTCGCGCCCGGTCACCTGGGACTCCACGATGACCTTCGGGTCGTGCCGGCGCGCCTCGGCCAGGGCCGCGTCCAGACCACCGATCTCGGTGACCCGGGAGATGCCGATGGAGGAGCCGGCGCGGGCGGGCTTCACGAAGACCGGCCAGCCGTGCTCGCCGGCGAAGTCGAGGATCCGCTCGCGCGCGGCGACCGGGTCGGTCTCCCACTCGCGGGGGCGGACAACGGTGTAGGGGCTGACCGGCAGGCCGAAGGAGGTGAAGATCCGCTTCATGTACTCCTTGTCCATGCCGATCGCCGAGGAGAGCACCCCGGCGCCGACATAGGGCACCCCGGAGAGCTCCAGCAGCCCCTGGAGCGTGCCGTCCTCGCCGTAGGGGCCGTGCAGCATCGGGAAGACGACGTCCACGTCGCCGAGTTCCTTGGGCACCTCGCCGGGCTGGGTGTACACGACCTCGCGCCGGCTCGGCTCCACCGGCAGCCGCACACCGCCGTCGCCCGGCTCGGCGACCTGCTCCACGCTGGGCAGCCGGCGTTCGGCGATCGTCATCCGCTCCGGGTCGTCGGCGGTGAGCGCCCAGTGGCCGTCGGAGGTGATGCCGATGGGCAGGACGTCGTACCGCTCGCGGTCGATGGCGCGCAGTACGGCCCCGGCGGTGACCACGGAGATGCCGTGTTCGGAACTGCGCCCGCCGAAGACGACGGCGACGCAGGGCTTGGTGCTGGGATTCCGGCGCTGGGGCGGGTGCTCGCTGCTCATATCACCTGGAGGCTACCGAACGCGGGGGCGTCAGTCAGCGATGACCCGCGCCGGTGTTCCGGCTGGCGCGCCGCCGGTTCGGTCCGTCGGGCGTGCTCACCCCTGCTCGGCCTTGGCGGAGCGGGACATCAGCTCCTTCAGGGCGACGAGCGGCGGCGTGCCGTGGTGCACGATGCCCACCACGGTCTCGGTGAGCGGCATGTCCACCCGGTGACGGCGGGACAGTTCGAGCACGGACTGGCTGGACTTGACGCCCTCCGCGGTCTGCCGGGTGACCGCGATGGTCTCCTGGAGCGTCATGCCGCGGCCGAGGTTGGTACCGAAGGTGTGGTTGCGGGACAGCGGCGAGGAACAGGTGGCCACGAGGTCGCCCATGCCCGCGAGTCCGGCGAAGGTGTGCGCGTCGGCGCCCATGGCCAGGCCCAGTCGGGTGGTTTCGGCCAGGCCCCGGGTGATCAGCGACGCCTTGGCGTTGTCGCCCAGGCCCATGCCGTCCGCGATGCCGACGGCCAGCGCGATCACGTTCTTCACCGCCCCGCCGAGCTCGCAGCCGACCACGTCGGTGTTCGTGTACGGCCGGAAGTACGGGGTGTGGCAGGCGGCCTGGAGCCGCTGGGCGACGGTCTCGTCGCGACAGGCCACGACCGAGGCCGCGGGCTGGCGTTCGGCGATCTCGGGCGCCAGGTTGGGCCCGGTGAGCACCGCGATCCGCTCGGGGCCCGCCCCGGTGACGTCCTGGACGACCTCGCTCATCCGCTTCGCGGTGCCCAGTTCGACGCCCTTCATCAGCGACACCAGAACGGTGTCGGCGGGCAGCAGGCCGGACCACCGGGTGAGGTTGCCGCGCAGCGTCTGGGCGGGCACGGCCAGCACCGTGAACTCCGCGTCGCGCGCGGCCTCGGCGGGGTCGGCGGTGGCCCGGACGCTCGTGGGGAGCCGGATGCCGGGGTGGTAGTCCGGATTCGCGCGGGTGGCGTTGATGGCGTCGGCGCGCTCCGGGCTACGGCCCCAGAGCGACACCGTGCAGCCCGCGTCGGCCAGGACCATGGCGAAGGCGGTCCCCCAGCTCCCGTTGCCGTAGACGGCGACGTGTGTCACTCAGCTCTCTCCTGTTCGGGCGCCTTGGGCGCCTGCGGTGCTCGGGACGTGTCGGCGGCATCCTTCCTGGTGTGGAAGGCCAGGCGTTTCTCCGGCGGCGTCTCGCCGCGGATCTCGGCGAGCGACGCGGTGAGGGCGTCCATGATCCGGTCGGTGACCTGGCGCAGCACGTCAGCGGTGGGGTCCGCACCCTGGAACTCGGCCAGATCCACGGGCGGCCCGGCGACCACGGTCAGCGTCTTCCGCGGAAAGAGGCGGAATCGTTTGCTCCTGGCATACGGGGGCATCGCCTCGTGCGCGCCCCACTGGGCCACCGGGATCACCGGGGCCCCGGTGAGCAGTGCGACGCGAGCCGCGCCGGTCTTGCCCTCCATCGGCCACAGGTCGGGGTCGCGGGTGAGCGTCCCCTCCGGGTAGAACGCCACGCACTCGCCGCGGTTGACGGCGTCGACCGCGGCCCGGAAGGCGCCGGCGGCATCCGAGCTCTCCCTGAGCACCGGGATCTGGCCGGTACCGCGCATGAAGGTACCCACCAGACGGGCCCTGAACAGGCTCTGTTTGGCCAGGAATCGGGGCACCCGCCCGGTGTTGTACTGGAAGTGCGCGTAGGAGAGTGGATCCAGGTAGGAGTTGTGGTTCACCACGGTGATGAAGCCGCCCTCGGACGGCATGTGTTCCCTCCCGCGCCAGGACCGCCGGAAGAGCAGCAGCATCGGCGGTTTCACCATGCTTGCGGCCAGTCGGTACCAGAAGCCGATTCTGTGGCGAGACACTCGGTCACCATCTCCTCTTGCATTCCTCCGGCCATGTTCCGGCTCGGTCGCTGCGGACGGCCGCACAAGTGTCACCCTGGGTCCCCGGGCTGTCCAGCGATCGCCACACGCCCCCACGGACCCTTTGCACCCTAATGCGTGGCGCCTGGACGGAACCCCGACGCGGGGCCGTGGCCAGGGGCCGAGCGGCCCGCCCGAGGGCTCGGGGGGACAATGAGGCGGTGCATGCTGCCGAATGGTCGCTGATCATCCCGCTCAAACCGCTGGCGCTGGCCAAGAGCCGGCTGGCCGCGGCGGCGGGCGAGGCACTGCGCCCTTCTCTCGCGCTGGCCTTCGCCGAGGACACGGTGGCGGCGGCGCTGGCCTGTCCCGCGGTCGTCCGGCTGACGGTGGTCACCGACGATCCCCGGGCGGCGGAGCGGCTGGCGCCGTTGGGCGCCCGGGTGCTGCCCGACGTGCCGGGGCGCGGGCTGAACGCGGCGCTGGCGTACGGCGCGGCGGTGGTGCGGCGGTTGGTGCCGCGGGCCGCGGTGGCCGCCGTCAACGCCGATCTGCCCGCGCTGCGCCCGGCGGAGTTGGCGCGGGTGCTGGCCGCGGCGGACGGGCACGCCAGGAGCTTCCTGGCGGACTCCGCCGGGGTGGGCACCACCGTGCTGGCCGCGGCTCCCGGAGTGGCCCTGGCGCCGGCCTTCGGCGGCCGGTCACGGGAGCGTCATCTGGCGTCGGGCGCGGTGGAGCTCGATCCGGAGGGGGTGGCGAGCGTGCGCCGGGACGTGGACACCGGCGCGGACCTGCACGCGGCGCTGGCGCTCGGCGTGGGTCCGCGGACCGCGGCGAGCGCGCGGGGGTTCACAACGTCTGCAACGTCACGTGGGTGATGCGGCGCCCCTCGCCCTCGCCGGTCACCTCGATCCGCACCCGCTGGCCGGGACGCAGCAACCGCAGGCCGCCGGCGTCGAACGCCTCTGCGCCGAAGTCCAGGGGCGTGCCGTCGTCGAGCAGCACGCTGCCCGCGCGCGTCGCGGGATCGAAGGTGTACGCGGTCGCCTGCATGCCGCGAGCCTAGCGCGCCGGGGGCCGGGACGGCCGTGGGCCGGACTCCGGTGCGGAGTCCGGCCCACGTGGCGGCCGAGGAGTGTGGCCGTCACTTCCGGCGGCTGGCGGCCTTCTTGGCCGTCGTCGTGCGAGCCGCCGTTCGCTTGGCCGGCGCCTTCTTGGCGGTGGTCTTCTTCGCCGGCGCCTTCTTCGCCGCGGACTTCTTCGCGGTGGACTTCTTGGCCGCCGTCTTCCTGGCGGTCGTCTTCTTGGCCGCCGCCTTCTTCGCGGGGGCCTTCTTGGCGGTGGCCTTCTTGGCCGCCGCCTTCTTCGCCGTGGCCTTCTTGGCGGCGGTGCCGCCGGTGAGGCTGCCCTTCGGGGCCTTCTTCACGGCCACGTCGTTCTTCGGCAGCTTCTTGGTGCCGGCCACCAGGTCCTTGAATCCCTGACCGGCCCGGAACCGGGGCACGGAGGTCTTCCTGACCCGCACCCGCTCACCGGTCTGCGGGTTGCGGGCGTACCGGGCGGGGCGCTCCACCTTCTCGAACGAACCGAAACCTGTCACCGAGACCCGCTCGCCGGCGACCACCGCGCGGATGATGGCATCGAGGACGGTATCGACCGCGTCGGCGGCCTGCTGGCGACCACCGAGCTTGTCGGCGATCGCCTCAACGAGTTGTGCCTTGTTCACGTCTTCCCCTTCGCAGGCTTAGCTGGAACAGAATGTGTTCGCGCTTTTTCGCACGTTAGGCAGATATATTCCGCAAATCAAACGCGAAACGGGCGAATCACCCTTGTGTCGCAACGAACTCGACCATCACGGAGTTCCATCGCCCGGTTCGCCGGGCGGATCCGACGGCGGTCTCCCCGCCTCAACGTCCTCCATCAGCCGTTCCAGACGGCGGGCGGCACCCGGCAGGTCGTGCTTGGCTGCCGCGGTGATGGCCAGCAGCCTCCGGGTCAGGGCCCGCCGTGTCTCGTCGGACACTTGCGAACCCCGCACCGCACGGTGCGCGTCCTTCAGTCTTGTGGCGACGAGGTCGTAGAGTTCGAGTTGACCGTCGCGTTCCATGCGGCCGATTGTGCCACCTAAGACCCGGTATCGCCCCCTAAGCCCTCAACGCCCGTGTCGCGTTGGGCGACACGGGCGTTGGAGCACATGCTCCGGGGCGCTGCTGAGGCAACGTCAGGCTGCTTGTGTGCGGGGCTTGTACGCCGGGCGCCGTCCCTCGAAGGTGGTGATGGCGTCCTCGTTCCGCAACGTGATGCTGATGTCGTCCAGCCCTTCGAGGAGCCGCCAGCGGGCGTTCTCGTCCAGTTCGAAGCCGGCCTCCACGTCGTTCGCCCGGACGGTGCGCCCGACCAGGTCCACGGTGACCTCGACCGTCGGGTCCGCCTCGGTCAGCTCCCAGAGCGCCTCCACGGTCTCCTGCGGCAGCACGACGGTCAGCAGGCCGTTCTTCAGCGAGTTACCGCGGAAGATGTCGGCGAAACGCGAGGAGATCACCGTCTTGAAGCCGTAGTTCTGCAGGGCCCACACGGCGTGCTCGCGGGACGACCCGGTGCCGAAGTCGGAGCCGGCGACCAGCACCGTGGCGCCCTGCCGCTCCGGCCGGTTGAGCACGAACTCGGGGTCCTTGCGCCACGCCTCGAAGAGTCCGTCTTCGAAGCCGTCCCTGGTGACCTTCTTCAGCCAGTGGGCCGGGATGATCTGGTCGGTGTCCACGTTGCTACGGCGCAGCGGTACGGCCCGGCCGGTGTGCGTGGTGAATGCTTCCATGACTTCAGACCTCCACGAGGGCGGGAACGTCGGCCAGGTCGGCCGGGGACGCGAGGCGGCCGATGACCGCGGTGGCGGCGGCGACCTGCGGGGACACCAGATGGGTCCGGCCGCCCTTGCCCTGCCGGCCCTCGAAGTTGCGGTTCGAGGTGGAGGCGCAGCGCTCGCCCGGGGACAGCTGGTCGGGGTTCATGCCCAGACACATCGAGCAGCCGGCGTGCCGCCATTCGGCCCCGGCCGCGGTGAACACCCGGTCGAGTCCCTCCTCGACGGCCTGCAGCGCCACCCTGACCGAGCCGGGTACCACCAGCATCCGCACCCCGTCGGCGACCGATCGGCCGTCGAGCACGGCGGCGGCGGAGCGCAGGTCCTCGATCCGGCCGTTGGTGCAGGAGCCGACGAAGACGGTGTCGATCGTGATGTCGCGCAGCCGCTGGCCGGCGCTGAGGCCCATGTACTCCAGCGCCTTCTCGGCGGCCAGCCGGTCGCTGGCGTCGCCGAACCCTGCCGGGTCGGGCACCGACGCGGACAGCGGCGCGCCCTGGCCGGGATTGGTGCCCCAGGTGACGAACGGCGCCAGCTCGGCGGCGTCGATCAGCACCTCCCGGTCGAAGACCGCGTCCTCGTCGGTGCGCAACGTCCGCCAGTAGCCGACGGCCTCGTCCCAGTCCGCGCCGCCCGGGGCGTGGTCGCGGCCCTGCAGGTAGGCGAAGGTGGTCTCGTCGGGGGCGATCATGCCCGCCCGCGCGCCGGCCTCGATCGACATGTTGCAGATGGTCATCCGGGCCTCCATCGAGAGCTTCTCGATGGCCTCGCCGCGGTACTCGATCACGTACCCCTGGCCGCCGCCGGTGCCGATCCTGGCGATGATCGTCAGGATCAGGTCCTTGGCGGTGACACCCTCGGGCAGTTCGCCGTTGACCGTGACCGCCATGGTCCGGAACGGCGCCATCGGCAGCGTCTGGGTGGCCAGCACATGCTCCACCTGGCTGGTGCCGATGCCGAAGGCCAGGGCGCCGAAGGCGCCGTGGGTGGAGGTGTGGGAGTCGCCGCAGACCACGGTGGTGCCGGGCTGGGTCAGCCCGAGCTGCGGGCCGACCACGTGCACCACGCCCTGCTCGGCGTCGCCGAGCGAGTGCAGCCGCACGCCGAACTCCGCGCAGTTCTTGCGGAGCGTCTCCAGCTGGGTGCGGGAGACCGGGTCGGCGATCGGTTTGTCGATGTCGAGGGTCGGGGTGTTGTGGTCCTCGGTCGCGATCGTGAGGTCCGTGCGCCGCACCCGGCGCCCGCTCTTGCGCAGCCCGTCGAACGCCTGCGGGCTGGTCACCTCGTGTACGAGGTGCAGATCGATGTAGAGGAGATCGGGCTCGCCCTCCGCCCGCCGGACGACATGGTCGTCCCAGACCTTCTCCGCCAGTGTCCGTCCCATCGTTTTCCCTCCGGCCGTGTCCGCCGTGCTGGTCTGAAGTGGCCGCCACCCGTTCCCCGCGCGCCGGATGGTGACCAGGACCACCCAGCCTCCCGCGTTCCGCGGAGAAATGAACTTGCGTTTCACACTGTGAGACGGGAATATCGTTGCATGGACAACTCAAGCACCGACTCCAGCGGCGTGGGCGTACTCGACAAGGCGGCCCTGGTCCTGGGCGCCCTGGAGTCCGGGCCAGCCACCCTGGCGGGGCTGGTCGGGGCGACGGGGCTGGCCAGGCCGACCGCGCACCGGATGGCGGTGGCCCTTGAGTATCACCGCCTGCTGGCGCGGGACATGCAGGGGCGCTTCGTCCTCGGCCCGCGGCTGGCCGAACTGGCCGCGGCGGCCGGCGAGGACCGACTGCTGGCCGCGGCCGGCCCTGTGCTCACGCAGTTGCGCGACGTGACCGGCGAAAGCGCCCAGCTCTACCGACGCCAGGGCGACATGCGGATCTGCGTGGCCGCAGCCGAGCGGCTGTCGGGCCTGCGGGACACCGTGCCGGTCGGCTCCACGCTGCCGATGAAGGCCGGGTCCGCGGCGCAGATCCTGCTGGCCTGGGAGGAGCCGGAGCGGCTGCACCACGGCCTACAGGGAGCCCGTTTCACGGCGACCGCGCTCTCCGGCGTCAGACGCCGGGGCTGGGCCCAGTCGATCGGCGAGCGGGAGCCGGGCGTCGCCTCCGTCTCCGCGCCGGTGCGTGGGCCCTCCAACCGCGTGGTGGCGGCGGTCTCCGTCTCCGGGCCGATCGAGCGGCTCACCCGCCACCCGGGGCGGATGCACGCCCAGGCGCTACTCGACGCGGCCGCCCGGCTCACCGAGGCGCTCAAGCGCGGAGGCTGAGCCGCTGTTCGGCGCGGTCGCCGCGGCGGCCGACGGGTATCACGTACGTCTCGTGCCAGAAGCCGACTCCACCCCGGCCAGCGCGCAGCCGCCGGTTGAACGCCGCCCACGCGGGACGGTGCGCCCGGTCCGCCGCCAGCTCCCGCAGCATGGCCGGCATCGCCCGGAACACCGGCCACCAGCCGCGCACGCGGACGAAGCTGTTGATCCGCATGCCGATCAGGAAGACGGTCACCTCCCCCTCAGCCGCCGTCATCCAACCCTCGACGATCTTGCTCCGCATCGCACTCACCCCTCTCCGGCTCTCCGGCCTGATCGCGTTTCGCGTCTGCCCCGCTTGGAGAGTGCCACTATCCATGACGGGATAGTGGCACTCTCCAAGCGCGCAAGTGGGTCGGGAGGAGATTGCGGATGCGGCTGGCGGAGCTGAGCGAGCGGAGCGGCGTCTCCACCGCGACGATCAAGTACTACCTGCGCGAAGGGCTGCTGCCGCCCGGCGAGCGAGTGTCCGCCACCCAGGCCGAATACGACGAGGAGCACCTGCGCCGGCTGCGGCTGGTGCGGGCGATGGTGCAGGTCGGCCGGATCCCGGTGGCGACGGCCAGGGAGGTGCTGGCGGCCGTCGACGACGCGTCGGCGGACCAGTTCGAGCGCATGGACAGCGCGGTCAGCGCGCTCCCCCACAGCCCTCCACCCGACGAGGCGGACGAGGCCGTCCGGGCCGCCAGGGACGCCGCGGACGCCCTGCTGCGGCGCCTCGACTGGGATTCCACTCCGGAGCATCCGGCGCGCCAGACGCTGGTCTCGGCGATCGCCGCGATGGTCCGGCTCGGGTATCCGTGCGATCCGGAGACGCTGCTGCGCTACGGGCGAGTGGCCGGCGAGCTGGCGGCGCACGAGGTGACGCTGATCGAGCGGTTCGAGGCGCCGACCACGCAGCTGGAGGCGGTCGTGGCGCTCACCGTGCTCTACGAGCCGGTGCTGTTGAGCCTTCGGCGCCTGGCGCAGGCCGAGGAGGCGGCGCGACGCTTCCGCGGCCGGTCCGGAGCATGAGAAAGGCGCCTCCGCACGGGCGGAGGCGCCTGATCGTAGCCCCGACCGGATTCGAACCGGCGCTACTGCCTTGAGAGGGCAGCGTGCTAGGCCGCTACACAACGGGGCCGTACCCCCGACCGGATTCGAACCGGCGCTACTGCCTTGAGAGGGCAGCGTGCTAGGCCGCTACACAACGGGGGCCTGATCCACTCGAAACGAGCCGATCACGCTGGGCTACCAGGACTCGAACCTAGACTAACTGAACCAGAATCAGTCGTGCTGCCAATTACACCATAGCCCACCAAAACGCGCCCCCCTACGAGGGCTTAGCTTGGCTGGCCGCCTGCCGGCGACAGAAAGAACACTACACCGATCAGGTTCGGGGGACCAAAATGGTTCCTCGTGCAGGCGGCCAGGCTCAGCCCGCCTCCGCCGCCAGCCGGGCGAGGGCCGCGTCGACGCGGGCCAGGGTGCGCTCCCGGCCCAGTGCCTCCAGGGACTCGAACAGCGGGAGGCCCACCGTGCGCCCGGTGACCGCGACGCGGACCGGCGCCTGGGCCTTGCCGAGCTTCAACCCGTGCTCCTCACCGGCCGACTGGACGGCCTCCTTGAGGGGTTCCGCCGACCAGGACGACAGGGCCGCGAGGCGTTCCCTGGAGGTGCGCAGGACCGCGTCGGCGCCGGGCTTCATGGCCTTGGCCCAGGACTTCTCGTCGTGCGCGGGCTCGTCGAGGAAGAGGAAGTCGACGTTGTCCGTGATGTCGGAGAGCACCGTCAGCCGGGTCTGGGCCAGTGGGGCGAGGGCGGCGAAGGCGGCCTGGTCGTACGCCTCCGGCTTCCAGGGGGCGTGCGGCGGCGAGAGCCAGGGCGTGCAGGCCGCGACGAAGTCGTCGAGCGGCAGCTCACGCAGGTGGACCGCGTTGATCGCCTCGCATTTCTTCAGGTCGAAGCGGGCCGGGTTGGCGTTGACCGCCCCGATGTCGAAGGCGGCGACCATCTCGTCGAGGGTGAAGATGTCCCGGTCCTCGGCGATCGACCAGCCCAGCAGCGCCAGGTAGTTGATCAGCCCCGCGGGCAGGAAGCCGCGGTCGCGGTAGAGGTTGAGCGAGGACTCGGGGTCGCGCTTGGAGAGCTTCTTGGTGCCCTCCCCCAGCACGTACGGGAGGTGGCCGAAGTGCGGGACCCGGTCGGGGATGACATCGAGCGAGATCAGCGCCCGGTACAGCGCGATCTGGCGGGGCGTCGAGGAGAGCAGGTCCTCGCCGCGCAGCACGTGCGTGATCTCCATCAGCGCGTCGTCCACCGGGTTGACCAGGGTGTAGAGCGGGGCGCCGTTGGCCCGGACGATCCCGTAGTCCGGGACGTTCTCCGGACTGAAGGTCAGCTCGCCGCGGACCAGGTCGGTGAACGTGATCGGCTCGTCCGGCATCCGGAAGCGGACGATGGGCGCGCGCCCCTCCGCCTCGTAGGCGGCGATCTGGGCCGCGGTGAGGGTGCGGCAGTGCCCGTCGTACCCGGAGGGGCGGCCGGCCTTGCGGGCGGCCTCGCGGCGGTCCGCCAGCTCCTCGGTCGAGCAGTAACAGTGATAGGCGTGCCCGGCGTCGAGCAGTTTCGCCGCGACGTCGCGGTAGCGGTCCATGCGCTGCGACTGGCGGTAGGGGCCGTGCGGCCCGCCGACCTCGGGACCCTCGTCCCAGTCCAGGCCGAGCCAACGCATCGCGTCCAGCAGCGCCTCGTAGGACTCCTCGGTGTCCCGGGCCGCGTCGGTGTCCTCGATGCGGAAGACGTACGTACCGCCGTGGTGGCGGGCGAAGGCCCAGTTGAACAGGGCGGTCCGGACCAGGCCGACATGCGGGTTCCCGGTCGGGGAGGGGCAGAAGCGGACGCGCACGGGCGTGCTGCCGGGGGTGCTCAACGTTGTACGACCTTGTTGGTGAGAGTGCCGATGCCTTCGATGGTGACGGCGACCTCGTCGCCGACGTGGAGCGGGCCGACGCCCGCCGGGGTGCCGGTGAGGATGACGTCCTGCGGGAGCAGGGTCATCGACGCGGTGATGTGCACGATCAGCTCCGCGATGGAGCGGACCATCTCGCTGGTCCGGCCGAGCTGCCGCTGCTCCCCGTTGACCGTGCACATCAGGGTGAGGTCGCTCGGGTCGAGCTCGGTCTCCACCCAGGGGCCGAGCGGGCAGGAGCCGTCGAAGCCCTTGGCCCGCGCCCACTGGCTCTCCCGCTGCTGCACGTCGCGCGCGGTGAGGTCGTTGGCGCAGGTGTAGCCGAGGATCACCTCGTGCGCGCGGTCGGCCGGAACCTCGCGGCAGAGCCGCCCGATCACCACGGCGAGCTCGGCCTCGTGGTGGATGTCCGAGGTGAACGACGGGTAGGCGATGGGGTCGCCCGGGCCGATCACGGAGGTGGACGGCTTGAAGAACGTGATGGGTGCCTCGGGCACGGCGTTGCCCAGCTCGCGGGCGTGCTCAGCGTAGTTGCGGCCGACGGCGACGACCTTGCTGGGCAGCACCGGCGGCAGCAGGCGGACCTTGTCGAGCGGCACCCGGCGGCCGGAGCGCTCGACGCCCGCGAAGGGGTGCCCTCTGATGATGTCGAGCTGGTCCTCTTCGACCACGCCGAAGCCGACAGTACCGTCGATGGAGAATCTGGCGATGCGCACGGGACCAGCCTAGCGAGAGGGAACGCGGGCCCGCCGGTCAGCGTAGGCGGGCCATGAGTGCGTGCTCGACGAGGGTGATCAGGGTGCTCTTGGCCTCGGTGCGCGTCCGGGCGTCGGTGGTGATGATCGGCGCGTCAGGCCCGATCTGCAGGGCCTCGCGCACCTCCTCCGGCGAGTACGGCTGGTGACCGTCGAACCCGTTGAGAGCGATCACGAACGGCAGCCCGCTGTTCTCGAAGTAGTCCACAGCCGGGAAGCAGTCCGCCAGCCGGCGGGTGTCCACCAGGACCACCGCGCCGATCGCACCCCGAACCAGGTCGTCCCACATGAACCAGAAACGATCCTGCCCCGGCGTGCCGAAGAGATAGAGGATCAGGTCCTGGTCCAGGGTGATACGACCGAAGTCCATGGCCACCGTGGTGGTCGTCTTGCCCGCCGTGTGCGTCAGATCGTCGATCCCCGCCGACGCCGACGTCATCACCGCCTCGGTACGCAGCGGGTTGATCTCCGACACCGACCCCACGAACGTGGTCTTCCCCACGCCGAACCCGCCCGCGATCACGATCTTCGCGGAGGTCGTGGAACGGGCCGGCGCGGAAAGCCCGGCGTCGTTAGAGCTTGCGAAGTCCACTGAGCACCCTTTCGAGCAGTGTCACGTCTGGCTGGCCGCCGGGATCACCATCGTGACCCGGCTGGTGAATGGCGACGAGCCCGGCCTCGGCCAGATCGGCCACCAGGATCCGAGCCACCCCGAGGGGAAGAGTGAGCAATGCGGACACCTCGGCGACGGACTTCACCTCATAGCACAGCTGGCAGATCCGCTGGTGCTCCGGCAACTGCCCCGTCAGGCGCGCCGGATCCGCCGTGGTGCTCACCAGCGCCTCGATCGCCAGCTGGTACCGCGGCCGGGTCCGGCCCCCCGTCATCGCGTACGGACGCACCAGAGGCTGCGGTTCGGGTTCCACGGGGCGGCGGTTCGGCGGCCGAGGGGCTGGCGCGGGCGGGCGAGCCTCCCGGGCCGGCCGGGCCGGCGGCTGCGGCTCGCGCTGCTGGTGGGTCTGCGGTGCCGGACGCGGTGGGGGCGGCGGGGTCCAGTCCTGGTCGGAGTGGAGCCCCTGGCCGAGTCCGATACCCGACGGCTTCTCCGACCGCTCGGGCGGACGCTGGTCCGGGTTCGGGTGAGGGTGTCCGCCGCTCGGCGTGGAGGGGAAGTTGAAGCGCCCCGTCCGCCCGCTGCCGGGCGGCTGCGCCTGGTACTCGTTGCCGTACTCGTCACCGTACGGTCCACCTGGGGGCGTTGCCACGTCTTCCTCCTCCGACTGCCTTCTCAAAGTCCGCGGGTGCCGGTCAGCACCCTATGGTGCCGGACGAACATCCGCACAACCCAATGCGCACCAGCCGCCTACTAGTTGAGCAGACTTCCTTGAAGTTCGGCGCGCAGATCGGGCGTCAGGACCGTACCGGCACGATCCACCAACAACGCCATCTCATACCCGACCAGACCGATATCCGCCTCCGGATGCGCCAACACCGCCAACGACGACCCATCCGAAATCGACATGATGAACAAGAACCCCCGCTCCATCTCCACCACCGTCTGATTCACCGCACCCCCCTCAAAGATCCGCGACGCACCAGCCGTCAACGACGTCAAACCCGACGCCACCGCCGCCAACTGATCCGCACGATCCCGCGGAAACCCCTCGGACAACGCCAGAAGCAGACCATCAGCCGACACCACCACCGTGTGCGACACCCCCGGGGTGTTATCCACGAAATTGGTGATCAACCAGTTCAGGTTCTGCGCCGCCTGGCTCATCGGGCTCACACTAACGCTCCTGATCATAGGTGTGACCGGGGCCGCTGCCCGGCTCGTCGTTCCGCGTGCCACGACGCACACCCGCGTCGCGGCCCTGCTCTACGCCGCGGCGCAGGCTGCTCAGCCTGCCCCTGACGTCCTCCGGAGCGCGGGAGATCTGGGCTCCCCCCTGGGGGGTCTCCGGAAGGGTGTGTTCGGTGAGATTGGCCCGCGGCACCCGTCGGGGGAGTCCGGACGACGTCGTGCCGCCCGCGCGCTCCTCACGCCGCGGCCCCCGGTCCCACCGGGCCTCCCCCGGCGTCGCCGCCCAGGGCTCCTCCCGCAGTCGCTGTGCCGGGTCCTCCTCAGGCTGCTGCCACTCCTGGTCGCGGCGCGGGAGTCCCGTGCTGGTCGGAGCCTGGTACTCGGCCGCGGCTGGGTCTGGTCGGGTGAAGCCTACGCTGTGCGAGCCCGGTGTGGGACCACCGTGCAAAGATTCTGTGTACGGCGGAGGGGTATCGAACGCCGGTCGCCCGTCTGCGGGTTCGGGCGGAGGCGGGGTTCCGAATGCAGGGCCCGGCGCCGGCGGGAGCGGCGCCTCGCCGGGCGGCTGCGCGGCGGCGGCCGACGCCTCGGCCTCCAGGGCGGCGCGGCGCTGACGCAGCAAGGACCGCCCCACCGGGTCGAGTTCGACGGTGTCGCCGATCGGCGCGTAGCGCGAGTCGTCGAAACCGTACTCGGCGGCGGTGCGCTGCGACATCTGCTGTGCGGCCGGGTCCCGGAAGTCCGCGTAGGGATCCTCCGGCACGATCTGGGAGACGGTGAACTCCTGCTCGGGCGCCGCCGGGACGCCGCCCCCGCCGTGGGTGATCGCCTCGGGCAGCATCACCAGCGAGGTGGTGCCCGTCTGTTCGCCCGAGGGCCGCAGCTGCACCCGGATGCCGTGCCGGTCGGCCAGCCGGCCCACCACGTACAGACCCATCCGGCGGGACACCTCGGCGTCCACCGCGGGCGGCTGGGCGAGCCGCTTGTTGATGGTCGCGAAGTCCTCCTGGGTGAGGCCGATTCCCTTGTCGTGGATCTCGATCATGATCCGGCCGTCCGGCAGCCGGGTGGCGGTGACCCGGACCCGGGTGTGCGGCGAGGAGAAGGCCGTGGCGTTCTCCAAAAGCTCGGCGAGCAGGTGCACCAGGTCGTTGACGACCGCGGCATGGATCTCGCACTCCGGCACGCCGGAGAGGTCCATCCGCTCGTACGCCTCCACCTCGGAGGCCGCGGCGCGCATCACGTCGACCAACGCCACCGGCTGGTTCCACCGGTGCTGCGGTTCCTCGCCGGCGAGCACCAGCAGGTTCTCGCCGTTGCGACGCATCCGGGTGGCCAGATGGTCGAGCTGGAAGAGGTGCTCCAGCTGCTCCGGGTCGGCCTCGTTGTTCTCCAGCTCGCTGATCAGGCCGAGTTGCCGCTCGATCAGCCCCTGGTTGCGTCCCGAGAGGTTGGTGAAGATGGCGTTCACGTTGCCGCGCAGCAGGGCCTGTTCGGCGGCCAGCCGGACCGCCTCCCGGTGCACCTGGTCGAAGGCGCGGGCGACCTCGCCGATCTCGTCGCGGCTGCTGATCGGGATCGGCGGCACCCGGGTGTCCACCGCGCCGGGGTCGGTGCGGGACAGCTGGTCGACCATGGCGGGCAGCCGCTGCTCGGCCACGTCGAACGCGGCGCCGCGCAGCCGGCGCATGTTCTGGCTCATGGACCGGGCCATCAGCGCCGCGATCAGGAAGGCGAGCAGCACGCTCGCCACCACCACGGCGGAGTTGATGAGCACGTCCCGGCGGGCGGTAGCCGCGATGTCGCTGGCCTCGGCCACCGCGTCGTCCGCCAGCCGCGCCTCGACCTCGCGGTAGGCGTCGAACTCGGCGGTGGCGTAGCGGAACCAGCTGTCCGGGGTGACGTTCTGCTCGGCCAGTTCCTCGGCGGTCGCCCCCGACGCGATCAGCCTCGCCATGTCGGCGAGCTCGGGCGCACCGGGCTCGTCGGCCGCGGCCTCCCGTGCCTCCCTGGTCATCGTCTCGTCGAGCAGCTCGCCATCCTCCGGGGTGCCGGCGGTGGTGAACTCGCCGAGCGCGACATTCTCCAGGTAGGTGTACGAGGAGAACGCGGTGAGCTGGGTCTGGAGCTCCTCCTCGCTGGCCCCCGGGTCGACCAGCAGGTGGGTGCCGATCGCGCGCTGCAACGAGCTGGCGGACTTGGACAGCGAGAGGGCGTAGATGGTGCGTCCGTAGGAGGTGACGTTGCCGGCGCCCAGGCTGAGCTCGTTCGCGAGGGTCATCAGCGGGTGCTGCAGCTGGACGTACCCCTCCTCGGTCTCCACGCCCGAGGCGTTGTCGCCGTAGGCCACGGCGCGCAGCGGCTCCAGCAGGGGCTCGGCCTGCTCCACGGCCGAGATCCGGCGGTCGAGCGACTCGCTGTGCGGCGCTCGCGCGACCGCGGCCCAGAACGCCTCGCGGGCCTCGTCGGTGACCTGCCGGGCCCCCGCCACGACCCTTCCGCCCGTCCCGCCCTCGAGCAGCGGACGGGCCGAGACGTCCCGCTCGTCGATGACCGCGTGCGCGTACGCGGTGGCCGCGCTGACGAGCTCGGCCACGCGCTCGGCGTCGTCCGCCTCCCGGGAGGTCTGGTACGACTCGGCGACCCGCAGGCCGCCGAGGACGAGCGCGAGGAGCACGGGTATCAGCAGGATCGCGTAGAGCTTGGTCGCCACCCGCCAGTTCCGAGGCCGGAACCGGCCACCGGTAGGCCCGGGCTCGGCGGACCAGGCGCCCTGGTCGTCCGCCGCGCCGGGCCCGGTGACGTCGCCCCAGAACTCGGACCGGGTGTCATCCGGTCCCCCCGGGGTCGAGGGGGTCGTGTCACTGCGCCTCACGGGCCACTCACCTCTCGACATCGGCCCGTCTCCGGTATGGGATGGACCGTCACTACTGCGGGGTTCTGTGGATTCCAGCACGTCATGCCCAGACTTTCCAATCCCCCGACGCACTCGCATTCGAAAGCGCGGCCGAGGCGACGAAGCGGGCATCACCGGGCGAGGGGCGGCAAAACGCCGAAGGGGCGGGGTCTGAGGGGAACGAGGGTCGCGCGGGGCGCGTACGCGGTCCACCGGGGGCCGTGGCCAAGAACACAGCGGGAGACTCAGCGGCGGACGCGGCGGGAGGCGTGATGGGGAACACAGCGGAAGCGAGCCGGACGGACGGCTCAGTGCAGCCGCGCCAGAAGCGCGTGCTCGACGAGGGTGATCAGGGTGCTCTTGGTCTCGGTGCGCGTCCGGGCGTCGGTGGTGATGATCGGCGCGTCAGGCCCGATCTGCAGGGCCTCGCGCACCTCCTCCGGCGAGTACGGCTGGTGACCGTCGAACCCGTTGAGAGCGATCACGAACGGCAGCCCGCTGTTCTCGAAGTAGTCCACAGCCGGGAAGCAGTCCGCCAGCCGGCGGGTGTCCACCAGGACCACCGCGCCGATCGCACCCCGAACCAGGTCGTCCCACATGAACCAGAAACGATCCTGCCCCGGCGTGCCGAAGAGATAGAGGATCAGGTCCTGGTCCAGGGTGATACGACCGAAGTCCATGGCCACCGTGGTGGTCGTCTTGCCCGCCGTGTGCGTCAGATCGTCGATCCCCGCCGACGCCGACGTCATCACCGCCTCGGTACGCAGCGGGTTGATCTCCGACACCGCGCCGACGAACGTGGTCTTCCCCACGCCGAACCCGCCCGCGATCACGATCTTCGCGGAGGTAGTGGACCGGGCGGGCTGCGGGCGGCCCGGACCGCTAGAGCTTGCGAAGTCCACTGAGCACCCTTTCGAGCAGTGTCACGTCTGGCTGACCGCCGGGATCACCATCGTGACCCGGCTGGTGAATGGCGACGAGCCCGGCCTCGGCCAGATCGGCCACCAGGATCCGAGCGACCCCCAGCGGGATGGCCACCAGCGCGGACACCTCGGCCACCGACTTCACTTCCAGGCAGAGCTGGCAGATCCGCTGGTGCTCGGGGAGCAGTCCCTGCAACTGCATCGGCTCCGCCGTGGTGCTCACCAGCGCCTCGATCGCCAGCTGGTACCGCGGCCGGGTCCGGCCCCCCGTCATCGCGTACGGACGCACCAGAGGCTGATCGCCCTCGTCATAGGCGCCGTGCTGGTGCGAGAAACCGTACGGGCCTGGCGAGGGCGGCGGGGTGGTCATGGCTCCTCCGAGCGTGACATGAGTTCGGTAAGAGAGATGTGTGGTGCTCATGTGGGGGGAGCAAGGATCAGTTAAGCAGACTTCCTTGAAGTTCGGCGCGCAGATCGGGCGTCAGGACCGTACCGGCACGATCCACCAACAACGCCATCTCATACCCGACCAGACCGATATCCGCCTCCGGATGCGCCAACACCGCCAACGACGACCCATCCGAAATCGACATGATGAACAAGAACCCCCGCTCCATCTCCACCACCGTCTGATTCACCGCACCCCCCTCAAAGATCCGCGACGCACCAGCCGTCAACGACGTCAAACCCGACGCCACCGCCGCCAACTGATCCGCACGATCCCGCGGAAACCCCTCGGACAACGCCAGAAGCAGACCATCAGCCGACACCACCACCGTGTGCGACACCCCCGGGGTGTTATCCACGAAATTGGTGATCAACCAGTTCAGGTTCTGCGCCGCCTGGCTCATCGGGCTCACACTAACGCTCCTGACTGGTATGTGGGACCGGGGTCCCGGTCCGACTGTCCGGTCGAGGAACCGGCCTGGCGCCCCTGCTGGATCCCCCGGCGGAGGTTGGTCAGCCTGCCCCGGACATCGGCCGGGGCACGGGAGACCAACGGGCCCGCCGGCGCGGTCTGTTGCTGCGGCTGCGCCGCGCCCGCGACGAGGTTGGCCCGCGGCACCCGCCGCGGCAGCCCTGAGGTGGTGACCCCACCGGCCGAGGGCTCACGCAGCTGCTCCGCCTGGCGCCAACGCTCGTCGTTGGGCGAGGGGCGCCACGGGGCACCGGCTCCACCGGACGGCTCGGCCCGGGCGGCCTGCCGCTCCGCGGCGGGCGGGACGGCGGACGCCGGCTGGTCGGCCCGCGGCGTCGGGACCGGCGCGGCGCGCTCCACGGACCGCGCGGGTGGCGGAGCGGCGGCCGCGGCCGGCTGGGCGGGGGCGGCGGGAGGCGGCGCGACGGCTCGACGGGTGCCGAACCAGGTCGACTCCATCTCCTCGAAGATCGGAGTGCGTTCCGGTACCCGCTCGATGGCGGACGCGGGCAGCGGATCGGTGAGCTCGTCCGGCCGCTGGACCGGCGCGGCGGGCGGCTCCGCGGGCCGTGCGACCGGGTGCTCGCCGGTGTCCCGCGGACCCGGGGCGGGCGTGCCGGAGGCGGGGGTGCCGGCCGCCGGCCGAGGCGCGCTGGGGAACGACGGCCGGGGGAACTCCCCGGTCTCCCGCCCGGACCGCGCCGGCGGTAGGGGCTCCGTCTCATCGTGGCCGCGCGGCCGGTCCGGCTGCTCCTGCGGAGGAACCACGGGTATCTGCCCGCTGTCCTCGGTGCTCGCCCAGCTCGGTCGGGACCCGGCGGCGGCCGGGGACGGCTCGCCCGTCGGCCGCTGCGGCAGGTCGGGCTGGTTCGGTACGTCGGGACGGGCCGGCTGGTCGGCTCGCGGCGCCGGCGTCCGCCGGGGCGGTGCCGGCCGCGGCTCCTGTCCTGAGGGCTCGGCGGGGCCGGCCGGAGACTCGGGCGTGGCGCCCTGGCCCGGACGCGACGGCAGCGCGGGCCGGTTCCGGCCGCCGGGCACCTGGCCGCGGAGCGGGCCGGCCTTGCTCAGGCCCGCCAGGCCCCGGCCCCGGCCGGACAGCCGGACCGTGTTGCCGCTGACCACGTCGCCGGCGGGGGTGCCGGTCGGGGCGCCGCCGGGCGGCGTCTCGCGCTGGAGCGTCGCCGACGGTGGGGCGGTGGCGCCCGGCGGCCGGCCGCGGCTGGCCACTCCCTGGGCCACGTCGGCGGGCAGCATCACCAGAGCGGTGGTGCCGCCGGAGTCGGAGGGCCGCAGCTGGATGCGAATGCCGTGCCGCAGCGAAAGGCGGCCGACCACGAACAGGCCCATCCGGCGGGACACGGAGACGTCCACGGTGGGCGGATTGGCCAGCCGGTCGTTGATCTCGGCCAGGTCCTCGGGGGACAGGCCGATGCCGGTGTCGTGGATCTCCACCAGGATCCGTCGGTCCGGCAGCGAGTGACCGGTGACCTTCACCTTGGTCTGGGGCGAGGAGAACGAGGTGGCGTTCTCCAGCAGCTCGGCGAGCAGGTGCACCAGGTCGTTGACCACACGGCCGGCCACGTCGGTCTTGGGCACCGCGCTCAGCTCGATGCGCTCGTACTGCTCCACCTCGGAGGCGGCGGCGCGGAGCACGTCGACCAGCGGCACCGGGCGGGTCCACCGACGGCCCGGCTCCTCGCCGGCGAGAACCAGCAGGTTCTCGCCGTTACGACGCATGCGGGTCGCCAGGTGGTCGAGCTTGAACAGCGAGGAGAGCTGGTCGGGGTCGGCCTCGCGGGACTCCAGTTCGGAGATAAGCGAGAGCTGGCGCTGGATGAGGCCCTGGCTGCGGCGCGAGAGGTTCGTGAACATCGCGTTGACGTTGCCCCGGAGCAGCGCCTGCTCGCCGGCGAGCCGGACCGCCTCCTGGTGGACGTCATCGAACGCCTGGGCCACCCGCCCGATCTCGTCCCTGGTGTAGACGCCCACCGACTCCACGGTGGTGTCCACGTCCTGCGGGTCGGCCTCCGACATCTGCTTGACGACCTCGGGCAGCCGCCGGCGGGCCACGTCCTGCGCGGTGTTCTGCAGCCGGCGCAGCGAGCGCACCATGGAGCGGGCCACCCAGAAGGCGCCGATCAGCGAGATGAGCAGCACCAGCGCCGTGACCACGGCGTTGATGAGCGCGGCCTGCTGGGCATCGTCGCGCAGTTGCTGGGCCTGCTGCCGCATCTCCAGGATCAGCGTCTGTTCGACGTTGTCCATCTCGTCGATCTTGGTGCGCGCGTCACCGTTCCAGTCCATGTAGGTGCGCTGCTCGGCGTTCTGCATGCCCTCGGGCGACGCGAAGACCCGGTCCCGGTACTGGTCGGCCTGGATGATGGGGGTGACGCCGCCACTCTCCAGGGAGTGCAGCAGTTCGTCGGCGCGGCCCGTGTCGGGATAGACGAACTTGAAGCCGGTGAGCGCGGAGTCCTCGATCAGGCGATGCGTATCGCCGAAGTCGAAGTCGGCGCTGGAGAGGCCGGCCTCGCCGCCGGGCAGCTCCGCACGGGCCAGGCCGGCGGTGATGATGGCGCGCTGCACGGAGGCGCTCTCCTTCGCGGAGGAGAACGTGGCCAGGGCGCGGGTGCTGCGGATCATGTCGCTGTTGCTCGTGGCCTGCGCCATGTCCAGGGAGAGCCCGAGCAGCGAGTCGATCAGCAGGTTGTAACGGAAGACGGTCTGCGAGACGTACTCGGGGTCCGCGTACGCCTCCTCCCGGATCTCGTCGATCTCGTCCAGCTGCTGGAGGATGTCGAGCACCGTGCCGCTGACACCGCGCATCTGGTCGTCATCTTTGTCGATGGCGTTGGTGGCGCGCTCGAACGACGCGAGCAGCGCGTCGGTCGCCTCCCGGGGAGCGACGACCTCGTCGCTCTTCTCGCTGCCGCCGCTGACCAGCGGGCCCGCCGAGCGGTCCCGCTCGTCCTGCAGCGCGGAGGCGAGCCGGGTGGCCTGCTCGGTCATGTCGGTGACGACCTGCAGGGTGTCCAACTGCTCGATGTCCGCCATCGAGCTCTGGATGCGCAGCGCGCCGAGGAAGGTGGCGGTGACCACCGGGAGGAGGATCAGGGAGACCAGGCGAGTGCTGATGCGCCAGTTGCGCAGGCGAAGCCGGGAACCCGGGGAGCCGGCGCGTGGCGCGGGCTTCTCGTCGCGGTCGCTCTCCGGGTCGGGCGCCGAATGGTGCTCGTCGGCGCGGTCCCGTCCGGCCTCCTCGCCCTCGGCGGGGGGCCAGGTCCGGTCGCCGCCCAGGGCAGGACCGCCCGAGGAGCCGCGGTTCTCCGTCCCGCTCAGCTCCGCACCCTCCGCAGCGCTGCCTTCCCTCTTGAAACGTCCCTGCACTAGCGTCGCAACCTTATGGACCAGGCGCCGCGTCGCTGGGCGACGTGGCGGTGTCGATCGGGGCGCGCGGGCCCCATCTCGGTCGGTGGGCGACCGCCGCGTTCTGTCGTTCGGGTGGCCAGCCGATGCCTGACGCCTGGTATGGGTCCCGCACCTGAGCTGCTGTCGCGCGGTCGGTCCGTGGAATTCCAGCACAGCGGCCGAACTCCAACAAGGGCCCGGTATGGTCCCGTGACATCTATGACGCTGTGCGCGTGACCTGTCACCCAACGTCGGCGCGAGACCTGGGCGGAGCGGCGCCACTTATCTGGAAATGACCCGCTTTACCCTCTTGGCCGATCACTGTGCAATGTCCCTTTTATCCCGGTCCTCGTGAGAAACCTCACACGCCACCCCGGACCGTCCCCGCGCAGGGCGCGGGTACCGGCGGGCTAGCCTCGGGTGTACAGAACGGCCCGTGGTGACAACCGAACGACGACAAGAGGCAGAGCACACCGTGAAGAGCACCATCATCATGCGCACCATCGCCAACCCGCGGCGCACGACGCTGGCCCACCTCCAGGAGACCACGGAGCTGACCCCGGGGACGAAGCCGCACGACGACGTGACGGAGCAGCTCCCGCCTCGGACCGCCAACCCCCAGCGGACCGTGCTGGTCGACCGGGAGCCCGCGCTGCCCGTTTCCTGAAGGTATCGAGCCTGAAGGTGCGCAGAGGGGGGCGTCGGGCGATATCGCCCGACGCCCCCCTCGTGCTGTCTAACCCTGCCAGCTGTGCGGGGCCTGGTAGGCCGGGCGCCGCTCCAGGCGCCGCCAGGCCGCCGGCGAACGGCCGTCGGCCGCCTCGGACACGGAGCCGCCGCGGGCGGCGCGCGCCATCAGCAGGGCGGTGATGGCGGCGAGCTCCTCGTCGCTCGCCTGTCCCTTCTCCACCCGGACCAGACGGGGGTCGGCGGCGGACGCGTCGCGCGGGTCGGTGCTCATCCGGTGCTCTCCTTCAGGTCGTGGGGCGTCGGTCGGCGTCTCACTGGGGCGGGTTGCCGTGCTTCCTGGCCGGCAGGTCGGCGTGCTTGGTGCGCAGCATGGCCAGGGAGCGGATGAGCACCTCGCGGGTCTCGGCCGGCTCGATGACGTCCTCCACCAAGCCGCGCTCGGCGGCGTAGTACGGGTGCATCAGCTCGGCCTTGTACTCCTTGACCATCCGGGACCGCATCGCCTCGGGGTCCTCGGCGGCGGCGATCTGCCGGCGGAAGATGACGTTGGCCGCGCCCTCCGCGCCCATCACGGCGATCTCGTTGGTCGGCCAGGCGAAGGTGAGGTCGGCGCCGATGGACTGCGAGTCCATCACGATGTACGCGCCGCCGTACGCCTTGCGCAGCACCACGGAGACCCGGGGCACCGTGGCGTTGCAGTAGGCGTACAGCAGCTTGGCGCCGTGCCGGATGATGCCGCCGTGCTCCTGGTCCACGCCCGGCAGGAAGCCCGGCACGTCCAGCAGCGTCACGATCGGGATGTTGAACGCGTCGCACATCTGCACGAAGCGGGCGGCCTTCTCGGACGCCGCGATGTCCAGCACCCCGGCCAGCGACTGCGGCTGGTTGGCCACGATGCCGACCACCTGGCCGTCCAGCCGGCCGAGCGCGCAGATGATGTTCAGCGCCCAGCGCTCGTGGATCTCCAGGTACTCGCCGTCGTCCACCAGCTCCTCGATGACCGACCGCATGTCGTAGGGGCGGTTACCGTCGGCGGGCACCAGGTCGAGCAGCGCTTCGCAGCGCCGGTCGGCCGGGTCCTCGGTGGCCGCGGGGGGCGGGTTCTCCCGGTTGTTGGAGGGCAGCAGCGAGAGCAGGTACCGCACCTCCTCCAGGCAGGACTCCTCGTCGTCGTAGGCGAAATGCGCCACGCCCGAGGTGCCGGCGTGCACGTCGGCGCCGCCAAGGCCGTTGTGCGTGACCTGCGCGCCGGTGACCGCCTGCACCACGTCGGGCCCTGTGATGAACATCTGGGCGGTCTCCCGCACCATGAAGACGAAGTCGGTCAGCGCCGGCGAGTACGCGGCGCCACCGGCGCAGGGGCCGAGCATGACGGAGATCTGCGGGATCACGCCCGAAGCGCGGGTGTTCCGCTGGAAGATGCCGCCGTAGCCGGCGAGCGCGGCCACGCCCTCCTGGATCCGGGCCCCGGCGCCGTCGTTCAGCGACACCAGCGGGGCACCCGCCGAGATGGCCATGTCCATGATCTTGTGGATCTTCGCGGCGTGGGCCTCCCCCAGCGCGCCGCCGAAGATCCGGAAGTCGTGGGCGTAGACGAACACCTGGCGCCCGTGCACGGTGCCCCAGCCCGTGATCACACCGTCGGTGTACGGCCGCTTCTGCTCCAGCCCGAAACCGACGGCCCGGTGCCGGCGCAGCGCGCCGACCTCCCGGAAGGTGCCCTCGTCGAGCAGCAGCGCGATCCGCTCCCGCGCGGTCAGCTTGCCCTTGGCGCGCTGCGCCTCCGTCGCCTTCTCGCTGGGGCCGCGCACCACCTCGTCGCGGATCGCGCGCAGCTCCGCGACGCGCCCCCGCGCGTCGGCCACGGTCGGCTCCGCGGCCTGCTCCCTCTGGGCCTGATCGGTCATGTACAGACCCTATGAAAAGTGGCGGCGCTTCGCTCTCGTCAGTTCCGTACAGTCTCCGCCGCGATTTCATGGCTGCGCTGGACAGAACGGGAGCGAACGGAGGGGCCGGTGCACGAAAGCGACAGAGCTGGCCAGTGCGGAGCTGTGAGCTTCCTACAGTTGCGCACCGGCCCGCTACCACTCTCGTTCCGGCCCGTCCGTTCCGGGCTCAGGCGCCGGGCTGGAGCCCGGCGCGCAGCAGGCCGTAGGTGTAGGCGTCGTCGAGTGCCTGCCAGGAGGCGGCGATGACATTGTCCGCCACCCCCACCGTGGACCATTCCGTGGTGCCGTCGCCGGTGGTGATGAGCACCCGGGTGGTGGACTGGGTGCCCTGCCGGTCCTCCAGGATGCGCACACGGTAGTCCACCAGGGTGAGCCGGGCCAGCTCGGGGAAGATCCGCTCCAGGCCGGTGCGCAGCGCCCGGTCGAGCGCGTTCACCGGCCCGTTGCCCTCGCCGCTGGCCAGAATCCGCTCGCCCTTGGCCCACAGCTTCACCGTGGCCTCGTTCTCCACCGAACCGTCGGGGCGGTGCTCGGTGATCGTCCGCCAGGACTCCAGGTCGAAGAAGCGGCCGGCGTCCGGCTCCACCTCCTCGCGCATCAGCAGCTCGAACGACGCGTCGGCCGCCTCGTAGCTGAAGCCCTTGAGCTCCTGCTCCTTGACCCGTTCGACGATCCGGCCGACCAGGTCGCGGGAGCCGCCGAGCTCGTAGCCGAGTTCCCTGCCCTTCAGCTCGATCGAGGCGCGTCCGGCCATGTCGGAGACCAGCATCCGCATCGAGTTGCCGACCAACTCGGGGTCGATGTGCTGGTAGAGGTCGGGGTCGACCTTGATGGCGGAGGCGTGCAGCCCGGCCTTGTGGGCGAAGGCGGAGACCCCGACGTACGGCTGGTGGGTGGCGGGGGCGAGGTTGACCACCTCGGCGATGGCGTGCGAGACGCGGGTCATCTCGGCGAGCGCCCCGGCCGGCAGCACCCGCCGGTCGTACTTCAGCTCCAGGGCGGCGACCACCGGGAAGAGGTTGGCGTTGCCGACGCGCTCGCCGTAGCCGTTGGCCGTGCACTGCACATGGGTGGCGCCGCCGTCCACGGCGGCCAGGGTGTTGGCGACGCCGCAGCCGGTGTCGTCCTGGGCGTGCATGCCGATCCGGGCGCCGGTCTCGGCCACCACCGCGCGCACCACGTCCCGCACCTGGGACGGCAGCATGCCGCCGTTGGTGTCGCAGAGGACCACCACGTCGGCGCCGGCCTGATGCGCGGCGCGGACCACGTCCAGGGCGTAACCGGGGTTGTCCGCGTAGCCGTCGAAGAAGTGCTCGCAGTCGACGAAGACCCGGCGACCGGCGGTGCGCAGGAAGGCCACGGTGTCCCGCACCATGGCGAGGTTCTCCTCCAGGGTGGTGCGCAGCGCCAGCTCGACGTGCCGGTCGTGGGACTTGGCGACGAGCGTGACCACCGGGGCACCGGAGTCCAGCAGGGCGCGTACCTGCGGGTCCCGCTCGACCTCGGTGCCGGCCTTCCGGGTGGCGCCGAAGGCCACCAGCTGGGCGTTGCGGAAGGTCAGCTCCTCCCTGGCCCGCCGGAAGAACTCCGTGTCCCGCGGGATCGCGCCGGGCCAGCCGCCCTCGATGAAGCCGACGCCGAACTCGTCCAGGTGGCGCGCGATGGTCAGCTTGTCGGCGACAGTGAGGTTGATGCCCTCGCGCTGCGCGCCGTCGCGCAGCGTGGTGTCGAAAACGTGGAAGGCATCGCTGGGTTCCTGTGGATCCGGTGCGTGGCTCGGGGCGTCCGGCGTCATGGCGTGAGGCTCCTTAGAAACGAAAAGACCCCTCGCGGGTACGAGAGGTCTGCGCGCGGGTCTGGGGCACGGTGGCCGCTGCCGCATGGGCGGTCAGCAAGGGTCACCGGAGACCGGCGCGCTGGTCACCAATAATCATGGCGAACGAGAGCACGGGAGCAGTGTGGCATGGCACCGCTCCCGTGCCGAGAGTCGTCTCAGGATGCGGACCCGCTGCCCGCGCCGCCCGGCCGGCGGGGTCGCCGCCGGCCCGGCGCCGGGTCGCGCCGCTGGTCAGGGTCACGCCATCGGGGTCACGCCACCTGGTGCATCCAGCCGTGCTTGTCCTCGGCCCGCCCGGTCTGGATGCCGAGCAGGATGTCCCGCAGCCGCATGGTGATCTCGCCGGGCCCGCCGTCGCCGACCGTCCAGGCGCCCTCGGCCGACTTCACCGAGCCGACCGGGGTGATCACCGCGGCGGTGCCGCAGGCGAAGACCTCGGCGATGTCGCCGCTCTCGTTGCCCTGCTGCCAGTCCTCGGTGGAGATACGCTCCTCGGCGGTGGCGTAGCCGAGGTCGGCGGCGATGGTCAGCAGCGAGTCGCGGGTGATGCCGGGCAGCAGGGCGCCCGTCAGCTCCGGGGTGACGATGCGTGCGTCGTCGCCCGTGCCACGCACGAAGTAGAGGTTCATGCCGCCCATCTCCTCGACCCAGCGCCGCTCCACCGCGTCCAGCCAGACCACCTGGTCGCAGCCGTTCCTGGTGGCCTCGGCCTGGGCGACGAACGCGGCGGCGTAGTTGCCGGCGCATTTGGCCTCGCCGGTGCCGCCGGCGGCGGCACGGACGTACTCGCGGGACAGCCACACCTTCACCGGCTTGATGCCGCGCGGGAAGTACGGGCCGGCCGGGGAGGCGATGAGCATGAAGAGGTACTCGTTGGCCGGCCGGTTGATGCCGAGGCCGACCTCGCTGGCGAACATGAAGGGCCGGAGGTAGAGCGACTGCTCGCCCTCGCTGGGGACCCAGGCCCGGTCCTGGCCGACCAGGATGTCGATGGCCTCGACGAAGGTCTCCACGGGTAGCTCGGGCATGGCCAGCCGGCGGGCGGAACGCTGGAAGCGGCGGGCGTTCGCCTCGGGGCGGAAGACCGCCACGGAGCCGTCGGCCTGCCGGTATGCCTTCAGTCCCTCGAAGATCTCCTGCCCGTAGTGCAGCGCCATGGTCGCCGGGTCGAGCTGGAGCGGCCCGTACGGCGTGAGCCGGGCGTCGTGCCAGCCGCGGCCCTCGGTCCACCGCACGGTGACCATGTGGTCGGTGAAGTGGCGACCGAAGCCCGGGTCGGCGAGGGCGGCCGCGCGCTCGGATTCGGAGAGCGGCTGCGCGGAGGGCTTGAGGTCGAAGCTGATGCGGGTCGTGGTCATGGTGAGCGCGTCCTTCACTTCAGTGTCGTGGCGGACCGCGTGCCCGCCGCCCGGTGCGGTACTAGGACGTCCGAGCATCGGGGGATGCGGGGGTCCCGTGCCCGATTATCCCGCGAGCGACGGGACCGGTGTCCCGGCCGCGGAGGCGGGGTGGCGGTCCTGCATCTGGAGGGGGGCGCCCAGCGGCCGGATGGTGCCGTCCGCCGGGCGTCGAAAGCCCGGCGGCGGCCTGCGGCCGCGACGGGCTAGCCGCGTACTCGCGCGGCCAGCGCGTCCCCGACGGCGTCGGTGGAGCGCGGGGTGTCCGCGTTCCGCTCGGCCAGGTCGGCGGTGACGGCGTCCTCGACCCGGACGGCCTCCGCCTCGTAGCCGAGGTGGCGCAGCAGCAGGGCGACGGACAGCACGGTGGCCGTGGGGTCCGCCTTGCCGGTGCCGGCGATGTCCGGCGCGGAGCCGTGGACCGGCTCGAACATCGACGGGAAGGTGCGGGCCGGGTTGATGTTCCCGGAGGCCGCGAGGCCGATCCCGCCGGTGATGGCGGCGGCCAGGTCGGTGAGGATGTCGCCGAAGAGGTTGTCGGTGACGATGACGTCGAACCGCTCCGGCTGCGTGACGAAGAAGATCGTCGCGGCGTCCACGTGCAGGTAGTCGGTGGCGATCTCGGGGTACTCGCGGCCGACCCGCTCGACGGTGTTGGACCACAGGTGGCCCGCGTGCACCAGGACGTTGTTCTTGTGCACCAGAGTGAGCTTCTTCGCCGGGCGGGCGGCGGCCCGCTCGAAGGCGTCGCGCACCACCCGCTCCACGCCGTAGGCCGTGTTGAGGCTGACCTCGGTGGCGACCTCGGCGGGTGTGCCGGTGCGCATGGAGCCGCCGTTGCCGACGTACGGGCCCTCGGTGCCCTCGCGGACCACGACGAAGTCGATGGCGGGGCGGCCGGCGAGCGGGGTCGGCGTGTTCGGGAACAGCCGGCTGGGCCGGAGGTTCACGTAGTGGTCGAAGGCGAAGCGCAGCTTCAGCAGCAGGCCGCGCTCCAGCACCCCGGACGGCACGGAGGGGTCACCGATGGCACCCAGCAGGATGGCGTCGTGGCCCTTCAGGCGCTCCAGCTCGGCGTCGGGGAGCGTCTCCCCCGTCGCGTGCCAGCGCCGGGCGCCCAGCTCGTACTCCGTGGTCTCCAGCTTCACGTCGGCGGGCAGCACGGTGGTCAGCACCTTCAGGCCCTGGGCGACCACCTCAGGACCGATGCCGTCGCCGGGAATCGCCGCGAGATCGATAGTACGAGCCATGCGAGGACCATACGCCGCCGTCCACGCCCCGAGCACGGCGGTCCACGATCCGGACAGCGCGAGCCGGCCACACACCCCTCGGTGTTGACCACCCGAACACCCCAACTGGCAGAATCGCGACCGAATCCGGGGCGGCCGGCTGGGCGGGCACGGGGAGCGAGCATATGCGGAGCTTGGCGGCGCTGGAGGCATCGGACCCGGCGTAGGTGGGCCGCTATCGGCTGGTTGGGCGGCTGGGCGCGGGCGGCATGGGCCGGGTCTATCTGGCACGTTCGCCGGGCGGTCGGGCCGTCGCGGTGAAGATGGTGCGGCCCGAACTGGCCGAGGATCCCGGTTTCCGGGAACGGTTCGCCCGGGAGGTCGCCGCGGCCCGGCGCGTCAACAGCTTCTTCACCGCGGGCGTGGTGGACGCGGACCCCGAGGGGACCCCGGCGTGGCTGGCCACCGCCTTTGTGCCGGGGATGTCGCTGGCCGAGGCGGTCGAGGAGCACGGCCGCTGGCCGGAATCCTCGGTGTCGGCCCTCGGCGCCGCGCTGGGCGAGGCGTTGGACGCGATTCACGGGGCCGGGCTGGTGCACCGGGATCTCAAACCGCCCAACGTGCAGATCGCCGCGGACGGGCCGCGGGTGATCGACTTCGGCATCTCGGTGGCGGCCGAGGCCAGTGCGCTGACCGAGACCGGGATGGCGGTGGGGACGCCCGGGTTCATGGCCCCGGAACAGCTGGTCGGCGACCCGGTGGGGCCGGCCACCGACGTCTTCGCCCTCGGCGACCGTGCTGGCCTACGCGGGCACCGGTGCCGGAGCCTTCGGTACCGGCTCCGCGCATGCGGTGAACTTCCGCGCGGTCTACGAACCGCCCCGTGGTGTACCGCTCGGACCCGACCGCCACCACCGAGCTGCTCACCCGCTATCTGGCGGCGACGGCTCCGGCGGACTGGCCGTACGAGGCTGCACCGGACTGGCCGGTGAGTGGCGGCGAGGGCGCACAGGGCCAGTCCGGCGTGCTGGCCACGGTCGCCGCGGCACCTGGCACCATCGGCTACGCGGACGCGGCGCAGATCGACCAGTTCGACGATCTCGGAGTGGCCACCCTGCTGGTCGGCGGAGAACCCGTCGGCCCGACCGCCGAGGCGGTGGGGCGGCTGCTGGAGGTCTCCGAGCGGGTGCCGGGGCGCGGCCCGTCCGACTTCGCCTACGACCTGGCCTGGGAGAACAACGAACCGGGCGCCTATCCGCTGGTCCAGGTCTCCTACGCGGTGGCCTGTGCGTCTCCCGGCCCCGAGCGGGCGGAGGTGCTGCGCGCCTACCTCGCCTACCTCATCGGTGACGAAGGACAGCAGGGGGCGGCCAGCGCCACCGGGTCGGCTCCGCTTCCCGAAGAGCTGAGCGCGTCGCTGCGGGAAGCGGTGAACACCATCGGCTGATCAGTGGCCGAACGATCCGCCGTTGTCCCGGCGGTCGAGGGCGCGCTGCACCGCGACGACCGCGTTCTGGCGGCTCTCGTCGCGCAGCGCCGCGCGGGCGGCGGCCCGGGCGGACCGCGGGCGCGGCTCGACCGGGTGCGGGGCGGCCGGGTGCGTGGTGGGGTGGTCGGTCACGGCAGACGTCACGGAAGACATGGGCTCAGCTCCGGGTCGGGTCCGTACGTGGGGGCGCCGGACGCCGGGCGAGAGGCGCGGCTCGGCGGGGGTCACCCGCCCTCGGTGCCGTTCTCGTCCACCCGTCGCTGGGTCGAGCGTTTTCCGTTCGGCTCTGACAAAAGTAGCTGCCCGTGGCAGTGCTGTCTCCCCATATACTCGGCCGTCCTACTATCTGAGACGAGGTTCACTCGTGACCCCGTCCCTGACGTCTCACCCGGCTCGTTCCGGCCCTCGGGCACCACCTGACCCACCCGGCACCGCGGCCGGCTCAGTCCATGTGCGGGTACCGGTAGTCGGTCGGCGCGACCAGGGTCTCCTTGATGGAGCGGGGGGACACCCAGCGCAGCAGGTTGAACTTGGAGCCGGCCTTGTCGTTGGTGCCCGAGGCGCGGGCCCCGCCGAAGGGCTGCTGGCCGACGACGGACCCGGTGGGCTTGTCGTTGATGTAGAAGTTGCCCGCCGCGTAGCGCAGGCGCTCGCCGGCCCTGGCCGCCACCGCGCGGTCCCCGGCGAGGACGGCGCCGGTCAGTGCGTAGGGCGCCACGGACTCCATCTGGTCCAGCATCGCGTCGAAGGCGCCGTCCCCGTCGTCGTCGTAGACGTGCACGGCGATGATCGGGCCGAAGTACTCGGTGCTGAAGACCTCGTTCTCCGGGTCGGAGCAGACGATCACGGTGGGCCTGACGTAGTAGCCGACCGAATCGTCGCAGACGCCGCCGGCGACGATCTCGCAGGACGGGTCGTCCTTGGCGCGGTCGATGGCGGCCCGGCTCTTCGCGAAGGCGCGCTCGTCGATGACGGCGGCGAGGAAGTTGGACAGGTCGGTCGGGTCGCCCATGGGCAGGCTCTCGGCCTCGGCGACCAGCGACTCCCGCAGCCCGCCCTCCCACAGCGAGCGCGGCAGATAGGCGCGGGAGGCGGCGGAGCACTTCTGCCCCTGGTACTCGAACGCGCCCCGGGTGATGGCCGTCCGCACCACCACCGCATCGGCGCTGGCGTGCACCACGATGAAGTCCTTGCCGCCGGTCTCGCCGACGATCCGCGGGTAGTTGCGGTAGCGCTCGATGTTGGCGCCGACCTCCCGCCACAGGTAGTGGAAGGTCCGGGTCGAACCGGTGAAGTGGATACCGGCCAGGTCCGGGTGCGGCAGCGCCACCTCGGAGACCTCGACGCCGTCGCCGGTGACCAGGTTGATCACGCCCGGCGGCAGGCCGGCCTCGGTGAGCAGCCGCATCAGCAGCACCGCGGCGTGAGTCTGGGTGGGCGACGGCTTCCACACCACCACGTTGCCCATCAGCGCCGGCGCCGTCGGCAGGTTGCCCGCGATGGCCGTGAAGTTGAACGGCGTGATCGCGTAGACGAAGCCCTCCAGCGGGCGGAAGTCCATTCGGTTCCAGACGCCCTTGGGCTGCACCGGCGGCTGCTCGGCCAGCAGCTGGCGGGCGAAGTGGACGTTGAACCGCCAGAAGTCGATCAGCTCGCACGGCGCGTCGATCTCGGCCTGCTGCACGGTCTTGGACTGGCCGAGCATGGTGGAGGCGGCGATCGTCTCCCGCCACGGCCCGGACAGCAGCTCCGCGGCGCGGAGGAACACCGCGGCGCGGTCGTCGAAGGAGAGCTCGCGCCAGGCCGGGGCGGCGGCGAGCGCGGCGTCGATGGCGTCCCTGGCGTCGGCCTGGGTGGCGTGCCCGCTGGTGCCGAGGCGCGCCTTGTGGTGGTGCGGCTGCACGACGTCGAAGCGCTCGCCCGCGGCCATCCGCTCCACGCCGCCGATGGTCATGGGCAGGTCGATGGGGTGCTCGGCGAGTTCCTTCAGCTTCGCCTCCAGGCGGGCGCGCTCGGCGCTGCCGGGGGCGTAGCTGTGCACCGGCTCGTTGGTCGGCTGCGGAACCTGGGTCACGGCGTCCATGGCGTGGGCTCCCTTCTCATGGTTCTTATGGGGTCGTGCTGCTGCGTGCTGCTGCGTGCTGTGCGAGGTGGTCGCTGTCATGGTCGGCGGTCAGCTGCGGTCGGCCAGGGACCGCGCGAAGAAGGCGAGGTTGGCGGGGCGCTCGGCGAGGCGGCGCATGAAGTAGCCGTACCAGTCGGTGCCGTAGGGCACGTAGACCCGCATCCGGTGTCCCTGGGCGGCGAGCCGACGCTGCTCGGTGGTGCGGATGCCGTACAGCATCTGGAACTCGTAGTCGTCGAGCGTCCGGCCGTAGCGCGGCGCCAGCGCCTGGGTGATCGCCACCAGCCGCGGGTCGTGCGTCGCCACCATGGGATAGCCCGGGCCGGCCAGCAGGATCTTCAGGCAGCGCAGGTAGGCCCGGTCCACCGTGCGCCGCTCGAGGTGGGCGACGGTGGACGGCTCCCGGTACGCGCCCTTGACCAGCCGCACCCGGGCACCGGCGGCGGCCAGCGCCCGGCAGTCGTCCTCGGTCCTGAAGAGGTACGACTGGAGCACCGCGCCGGTGCGCGGGAAGCGCTCGCGCAGGGCGTCCAGGATGGCCAGGGTGGAATCGACCGTGGTGTGGTCCTCCATGTCCAGGGTGACCGTCGTGTCCGCCGCGGCGGCGGCCTCCACCACCGGGAGGACATTCCGGTACGCGATGTCGTGGCCGCCGGGAAGCGCCTGCCCGAAGGCCGACAGCTTCACCGACATCTCGGCCCTCGTTCCCAGCCTCGCACGTCGCAGCGCGTCGGCGAGCGCGAGATAGGCATCGCGGCTGCGTAGCGCCTGGGCCGGGTCGGCGACGTGCTCGCCGAGATGGTCGAGGGTGACCTGGAGGCCACGGTCGGTGAGCGTCCTGGTCACGGCGAGCGACTGGTCGAGCTCCTCGCCCGCGACGAAGCGGTCCACCACGGGACGGGTGACGGGGGCGGACGCGACCAGCCGCCGCAGGCCGTCGCTGCGCGCCGCCGCGAGAAGCGCGGATCCCAGTACCGGCACGGGGCACCTCCGGGAAGACAGGCGATGCGTCGGGGCGAGCCGACGTCCTACCCGAGACGTTAAGGATCGCCCGGTTCCCCGGCCATCGACAGCTGTCCGGCGGCCTGGACGCGGATCTCAGACATCTGTATGAGCTCTGTACGACGATGGTCGTCGAGGGCGGGAACGGACGCGACAGGAGAGGCGGCGGACGGGCGATGCGCACGGAGTACCAGGAGCTCGTCGACGAGGTCTGCGCGCTGCTGGGGACGCCCGCGACGCTGGAGGGTCGGGACTTCGGACTGATCGCGTACGGCGCGCACGAGGGCGTGGACGAACGGGCGATGGATCCGGTGCGCACCAGGTCGATCCTGCGGCGCCGCTCCACGGCGGCGGTGCGGGAGTGGTTCGAGGCCTTCGGCATCACGCGGGCGCGGCATCCGGTGCGGATTCCTCCCGAGCCGTCGGCGGGGGTGCTGACTGGGCGGGTCTGCCTGCCGGTGCGGCACGGCGGGGTGCTGTACGGCTACATCTGGCTGCTGGACGACGGCGCGCTGGCGCTGGACGATCCGCGGCTGGCGACGGCCGCGGCGACGGCGGACCGGATCGGCGCGCTGCTCGCGGCGGAGGCGCGGGCCGGCGCCCGGCTGGGCGAGTCGCTGCGCGCCACGCTGATGGCGTCGCCGGGGGCCGCGCCGCGCGAGGAGGAGGCACTGGCGGCCGTGCTGGGCCCGACGGCGCTCGGGTCCCTGACGGTCGCGGCAGTGGCGCCGTGGGCATCGTTCGAGGCACCACGCGACGTCCCGGGCGCGATCGCCACCTGCACGATGGCGGGCGCCGGGGCCAAGGCCGAGCGGAGCGACCCCGACGCCGCCGGGGACGACGGCGGCGCGCTGGCCGTGCTGGTGCGGGTGGGAGCCGCGCGGGGGGTGGCGGAGCGGCTGGGCGAGGGCGGTTCGGTGGTGGGGATCGGCGCGCCGAGGCGCGGCGTCGCGAACCTGGCCGGCGCGTGGCGGGAAGCCCTGAGCGCCGCGCGCGCCGCCCGCGCGGAGCCCCGCTTCCACGGCGTCGCCGAATGGGCGGCGATCGGCCCGTACCGGCTGCTGACGGCGCTGCCCGGCGGCTGGGATCCGGACCCGGCCGTGCGGCCGCTGCTGCGCCCCGAGCACCGCGCACTGGCCCGCACCGCCGAGACGTTCCTCGACCACGCCGGCCACGCCACGGCCGCCGCCGAGGCGTTGGGCATCCACCGGCAGACGCTCTACTACCGGATCTCCCGCGTCGAGCGGCTCACCGGACTCGACCTCGGCCACGGCGAGGACCGCCTGCTGCTGCACATGGCGCTCAAGGCCGCCCGGCTCTAAGCGCGTGTAGGGAGCGGGAATCCGCTAGCAATGGAGACGGATCTTTAGCACTGGATTAGCAAATCCGCGACTGGCTTAGCAATGGCTACGGTCAGTAGCGGTCGATTCTGCCTCACTTCCGATCTTCGTCTGTGTTGCGTTGTCCGTGTTCCTTACGGTCCGCGGTATGGCTGCACGGAGCACGAGTAGGACCCGCCGGGGACGCAAGCCACCCATGGCGTGGATCCGGTACGAGGATGAGTCGGTCCGCGAGGTGCCCTTCGCGGACCTGAGATTGGTGGACTTCGAAGAGTCGGTGCCGTGGCGGCGAGTCCGGTCGGTGCATGGCGAGGCCCACTACTCGGGCAGCTATGCGTCGGCGACGACGGGCGGGCATGTGGTCTATGAAAGCCGTCTGGAGCTGGCGCGGCTGCTGCTGGCGGATTTTGATCCGGCGGTTCGCGGGATCTTCGCCCAGCCGTGTTGGTTGGTGGCCTCGGTCGGTGGCCGGGTACGGCGGCACGTCCCGGACTTCTTGCTGGCGATGCGGTCGGGTGCGGTGTGTGTGGTGAACGTGAAGCCGGCTGACCGCCTGAACGACCCGAAGATCGCCGAGGCTCTGGCCTGGCCGGGTGAGCTGGTCGAACGGCACGGCTGGGAGTACGAGGTCTGGTCCGGTGCGGATCCTGTGCTGCTGGAGAACGTGCGGTTTCTGGCCGCCTATCGTCGTCCCGATGTGGTGCCCGAGCGCGAGATCGAGCGGGCATGGCAGAGCGTTCGGGACGGGGACCATTTGGCGGTCGCTGAGCGTCGGCTGGCTGGTGACCGGCCTGCTCACGAGGTTCGTCCGCCGTTGCTGGCTCTGCTGTGGTCAGGGCGAATGATCACGGACCTGTCCCGGCCTCTGTCGGGGGACTCGGTGCTGCGGAGGTGCGCGTGAGTGCGTGGACGACGACGCTGCGACCGGGACTGCCACTGTGTTTCGACGGCGAGCAGTTCACCGTCGCGGAGATCGAGGGTCGCCGCATCCTCCTCCAGGAGGCCCCTGGCAGTCACGTCCAGAAGTGGCGGCAGGTGGACATCTCCGTGCTGCTCTCCCACCCCACGACGCGGATCCTGGTCGATTCGCCTGAGGACGAAGTCGCTCCGGCGGCTGTGCTGGGCGGTCTGGACGAGGACGAGGACGACGAACTGACGAAGCAGTACCGGCACGTCCAGGAGGTCCTCACGGGCTACCGGCTGGGCAGCGCGGAACTGGCCCTGGCGGGGGAGCCGCGGCCGGACTATGCGCCAGGCACGCCGATGATGCACCGCTACGCGGCGAAAGCTGCCGAGCTCGGTGTGTGCGAGAGCACCATCCGGAACTGGGCAAGGCAGGTCAAGCGCTCAGGACCCGCCGGGCTGGTGCGGGACCGACCGGTGCGTCACGTGCTGGACCGGGCGGACCCACGCTGGGTGGATGCGGCGCGAGCGGTGCTGAAGAAGCATGAGAAGTCCAGCCGACCGGTGCGGAATCTGATCCTGATCGAAATCGAGGAACGGCTGGCAGAGGTCCACGGCGACGGCACCGTTCCCCTTCCGGCCCGGACCACGGGCTATGAGTTGCTGCGGGCGCTGAGTAAGGGCACGAACGCGTTCGAGGGCAGCACCAAGGGCAAGCGATCAATCGCGAACCGGCCGCAGGGCGTCTATGGCAGGCTGCGGGTGACGCGTCCGGGCGAGTACGTGGTGCTGGACACCAACCGGCTGGATGTCTTCGCGATGGAGCCGGTGACCTGCCGCTGGGTGCAGTGCGAACTCACGGTCGCGATGGACCTCTACAGCAGGTGCATCTGCGGGCTGCGACTCACTCCGGTGTCGACCAAGTCGGTGGACGTGGCGGGCGTGTTGTTCGAGAGCGTCCGGCCACGCGAGGTGACGGTGGAAGGGGATGAGCCGCTGCCGTATTGCGGAGTGCCTTCCACAGTGGTGGTGGACGCGGAAAAGCTGGTGGACCAGCACGGTCAGCCGCTGCTGCCCTCGGTCGCAGCGGAGACGATCATCTTCGACCACGGCAAAATTTACCTGTCCAACCACATCCGCAGTGTCTGCGCGAAGCTGGACATCTCGCTGCAGCCCGCCCGCCCTTACACGCCGACTGACAAGCCGGTGGAACGCTGGTTCAAGACCCTCAACCAGGGACTGCTGGCGGCCTTGCCTGGCTACAAGGGATCGGACGTTCACAGCCGTGGCGAGAAGGTCGAGGAGGAGGCGTTCTTCTTCCTCGACGAACTCGAAGCGATCATCCGAGAATGGATCACCCGGATCTATCACAGGCGTCACCACCGCGGGCTGTGTGTTCCGGAGGCCCCGGGGCTGAAGCTGAGTCCGCTGGACATGTTCGAGCACGGGGTGACCCGGGCTGGGCCTTTGACGATTCCGAAACGGCCGCATTTGGCCCTGGAGTTCCTGGAGGAGGTCTGGGCCCCGGTCCAGCACTACGGGGTCGAATTCGAAGGTCTTCGCTACAACGGCAACGGGCTGAACGACTACCGCAACGATCCCAGCCCTTATCGCGGGGTGGATGCGGGCAAGTGGCCGATCGCGGTGGACAGGGGCGATATCACCAAGGTCTACTTCCAAGATCCCAAGACTCGCGAATGGCACACGCTGAAGTGGGAGCACGCAGCGGCACTGAATGGGCCGGTCAGCCGCGAGGCGCTAGTCTATGCCCGCAGGCTCGCGACCAAGACACGCCGCTTCCCCGACACCAAGCGCGCGCTGGTCGAGTTGCTCGAGCGGTGGGGCGCGGGACTGACCGCGGATCGCGTCGAGCGGCGCATGGCGTTGCGGCTCTCGCAGGATCGGCTGCGGCTGGTCGGCGAGGAGGACGAGCCACAAGGCGATGAAGTCGCTGATCTTCCTTCTGTGCGTCGTCTGGCCTCCTTGAGTGCGCCGGATAGGGGCGCCACGGCGGAGATCCTCCCTGATCTGCACGTTGTCGCGCCTGAGGGGTCTGATCTGGGCGGGGACGATGATGAGGGCGACGAGTGCGCCGCTGTCCCGGGTGACGAAGAAGTCGCCGTTGTGGTCGACGACGACTACTACGCCGACGTCTGGGAGAGCCGTTGAGCACCGCGGAGGGTAGTGAGTCGTTCGAGGGTGATGACCGCCAGTACACACCGACGCGCCTTGCCGGCTGGCTGCAGGAGGTCTACCGCCCCGAGCGGGTTCGGCCCGATCAGCTCAGCCGGGCCCAGCTGGCCGACCTGTCGTCGCGCCAGGTGGTGGTCCACAACGACCGCCGCGAGGTCTGGCACGCCAATATCGGCCCGATTCTCACTCCCCAGCTGCTGGCATTGCACGATGATCTGACGGAGATCGTGGAATCGAATCGGCACGACGGCGACAAGACCAAGCCAGCAGCGCTGGTGGATGCCTACCCGGGGCTCGGGAAGAGCACGGCAGTGCGGGCCTATGGCTGCGGCCTCTACCGCAAGCAGGTCGCCTTGCGCGGGGAGACCACACCCAGCGGGGACCGCAGGGTTCCCGTGATCTATATCGCCCTGAGCGGCAACACGCAGATCCGGGGGCTGAACGCCTCGATCTGCCGTTTCTACGGACTGCCGGTCACCGGGAATGCTGACACGCTGGCCGAGCGTGCTGTTGATGCAGTGCTAAGCATGAAGACCACCGCGATTATCGTGGACGATGTCCACTTCCTGGCGGGCTCGAAATCCAACTCGTCCAGGATGGCAAACCAGTTGAAGTACCTGTCGAACGTCTTTCCGGTCACCTTGATCTACGTGGGTGTCGGGGTTCAGCAGCGCGGCATCCTCAGGGAGCACGGAGACTCGCTTCTCGCCCAGTTCGGGCGTCGCACCACTCCGCTCACCCTCCACCCCTTCGAGGTGGAAAGCGAGCAGGGCCGTCTGGAGTGGAGGACCCTGCTGAAGACGATCGAACAGCAACTGGTCCTCGCGGAGAAGCATCCCGGAATGCTGGCCGAGGACCTCTCGGACTACCTCTACGCACGCTCCACCGGCCACTTCGCCTCCCTGATGTCATTGATCAACCGCGGCTGTCTGCGGGCCATCCGCCGCGGCCACGAACGTCTCGATCAGGACCTGATGAACCAGGTCAAGAACGATGCTGCAGCGGAGGAAGCCCGTCAGGAACTCGAAGCCGCGATCAAGGCCGGACTCCTGACCACCAGGACCGTCTCGCACCCGCCGTCGCTGAAGAGGTCGGCGTGACCATCTGGACTCCCGATCGCATTCCTCTCGTGGTCGCCCCGCTGCCCGGTGAGGCGCTGGAGAGTTGGGTCGGCGCTTATGCCCGGCGCCTTCGTGTGACCAACAAAGCCTTCCTTACCACCGTCGGACTGCCCGGAGCCCGCCTGTCACACCTCGCTCTACGGCTCACCGCCGACGAAACGACCGCTCTTCAGCGGGCCACCGGCGTCGGACGGCAGGTGCTCACCAGCATGACCCTCTCGCCCTACGACGGTCTCGCGGTGGCGATCCTGCCCAACCGGCGCAAGCTCAGCAGACCGCCGGCCTGGAGGTTCAGCGGAAGCCGAGCCCGCTACTGCCCCGGATGCCTGGGCGAGAACGCCGGCCGTGGGCCGGTCTTCTGGCGTCTTCCGTGGGCCTTCGCCTGCCCCACCCACCACACGTTGCTGCTGGACTTCTGCGCCGACTGCCACCGGCCTCCGCACCCATGGAAGGCACGGCACCTGGGCCCACGCGAAATGGGCGCCTGCACACGTGACAGCATCAGCCGCAGCCACAGAACGCCCTGCGGAGCCGACCTCTCCAAGGCCCCGACTACCCCGCTGCCCGCCGCAGGACTGGTGATGGCCGCCCAGCAGCACATCACCACGCTGCTGATCAGCACAGACTCCACCCGACAGGCTGCTCTGGCCGAGGTCAAACAGCTCTACGCACTGGCCTGGCGCGTCCTGCGTGGCCTGCACACCGTCGCAGACCAGGCACCGGAAGTCGTCCACACCGTGCTGGCCGAATGCGGTGGGACACTACCGCAGCTGACCAGCGAGGACGTCGGGCACGACGCCCACAACGCCGCCATCGGCACCGCCCTGGCCCGCCTCGCCCTGCACCCCGGCCACGCAGACCACGAACCCCTCTTCGAATGGATCCTCGAAGCCGACCGCTCGCTGCTGCAGAGCCCGAGGAACAGCATCGGCACAAGGGCCGGCCGGTGGACTTGGAGCGGCCCCGAACTGGTCGAGCGCGTGCTTGCCAAGCTCGACCCCGAGGCCACCTTGCACGCCCGGCTCCGCTACGGCAGCGCCGCTCCGCGACCGCGCTGGCCAGACCTCACGGCCGAGGCCATCACCCGGCGAGCCGCGATGACCCCGGCCATGCTTTGGCCGGGCTGGACCATGCGCCTGCTCCCACGATCCAAGGCGGCGAGAAATCTGCGCGCCGGCCCCTTCCGTCGCGGCTGCAGCACCTTCCTCCTCCTGCCCGGCGGCCCGCCTCAGCTGAACTTCGAACGTGTCGGCCCACTCCTGGGCAACCGAGACATCAACGCCGACCGCGACAGCATCGAACGACGCTTCTACCTCGATCGCGATCTGAGCCCCCTGGCATCCACGCTGGCGCAGCTCGCCCGCGCGCTGGACGAACACGGCTCCCCCATCGACTACGCCAGACGGCGAGCGACCTTCACCAGCGCCACCGTCACACTCGATCTCGATGCATACGCACGGTTGTGCGCTCAGCAGGGCTGGAACACCGGCCAGCATCACCGCCTCGTGCTCATGCGCGGATACCTACTGATGCTGCTTACCGGTGAAATCCCTCCCCGCCCCGAGGGCGCCTCCTACCGATACGCATGGGACTTCTCCGAGTTCCGTTTCCGCGCACCCCTCACCCTCCGCTCGTTCCTCCGCCAGCAGGCCGAGACCAACCTCGCCCACCACAACATCACCGAACCCGTCACCTGGGAACCGCCCGCGACATGGGTAACCAACGTCCAATGGCCTGGTATCTCCCCCGCAGGAATCGTCAAGGACGAATTCCGCGAGTTGCTCACGGCAGCCAATACCGTCCACGAAGCCGCAGAGGCTGGCAGCGTGACCGTGGAACACGTCCGACTCTACTGCGATCTCACGGAGATCGGCACGACGACCCCCAGCAACGTGATCGGCAAGCACCTCAGCACACACATGGCGAAAAAGGTAAAAATTCGCGAAGGCGTTCTCGCCCCCGACCAGCTCCGCGACCTCTACGAGAACCAACGACTGGAGATCACACACATCGCCCACCGAGCGTCCTGCCGACCCGACACAGTCCGCAAGCTCCTCCACCACGACGGAATCCCACTCCGTCCCCGGCCACGAAGGGTCCCCGACCGCCCCGACATCACCCGCGAGTGGTTGCACCACGAGTACGTCGAACGCGAACGGGACATGGTCAGCCTCGCCTGCGAACGCGGGACCACCAAGTACCACCTCACGAAGATGGCCAAAGCCTGGGGCATCCCGATCCACCCCCCTGGAGGCCACTGCTACAACGCCGTCGGGCACCTGGACCTTGACCGTCCTCTGTCGGCAGACATGCGCAAAGTAGTCACCACCAACTACGCTCTCGCCCGACTGCGCGCCATCACCCAGATCTGCGGCCACCACAGCTTCGCCGCCGCAGCCCGGGCCAAAGGCAACTGGACTGACAGCGCTCTACGGCAGCGAGTGACCGGGCTCGAAAAGACGGTCGGTTTCCAAATCATCGACCGCTCCACCAGCCCCCTCGCCCCCACCGAACGCGGGCACGAGTTCCTGCGCGAAGCCCACGAGATCCTTCGAGCCGTAGACGATGCGAATTCCTAGTCCGCCAGCTACTCTTCGCTGCTATGAGCAACTACCGAGGACCCGCCGTCGTCATCCTCGACAACGGCCGTCAACTGTCTGTGACCGCCGACCTCCGGACAACGACCGCGTCCGGCCGACCCAGCTGGCAGGGCACACTCAGCACTCCCATCAGCAGCCAACCAATAGAACTGACCAATCTCGCCCAAGGGGTGCTGCGTGTCGACACGCGGGACGGGGCGTTCATTCGCCCTGACATCTCCGGCTGGCTCGGATCACCAGCAGGCCTGTTTCAACTCACCATCGAGGGCAACGGAAAGGCTCCCTTCTGAGCATCGAGGTCTATCGTTCCCCCATGCCAGACCACACCTCACCATCCTGGGATTGGTGGAACGCCCGGCTCTCAACCGACAGTCGAGCGATCGACTTCACGGCCCATGCCATCGCTCAAATACGCGAATTACTTCCCTATGTGACTAATGATCAGCGGATCGAGCCACCCGCAGTCGCGAACGCTTGCGTTGAGTCATTCGTCGCCAACGTCCGGCTGATAGTCGACTTCCTGGTCAGGGGCAATCCCGAGAAGGATATCCGCGCAGTTGACCTCGTTCCCGGATGGCAAGTGAGCCCGCAACTGAAGCAACGTCTTGACGAGTGGTGGCTCCTGGCTAGTCAGCACGTCATGCATCTCTCCAAAGCGCGAGTTCCCGAAGATCTCCGAGCCGTACGGCCAGTAACCCATGGCGAGTACCGACAGATGGCCATGGACTGCGAAGAGGCATACAACGCGTTCTACGAGGCTTACCAGAACGAGCAGTCGAAGCAATAGCCACTAGGGAAGCGTCTACCCGGCTGACTGTCAGCACCACACCGACCCACCCAAAGCCTCCGCTACGAAGCTGTACGTGATCCGCTGGTCGATACTGACCAGGAGATCACAGGCCCTGTTTCGAGATCCAGAGGATAACAGCTAAGCAAAGGGGAGCACTCAGTAATCTTCGTCCGACTCGTACGATTCAGACGCGTCCCGCATGGCCTCTGCAAACGCCTCATCATCGTACTCGAATTCCACGAATTCAGGCTCAAAGAGATCTTCATCCGGATCAATCCCCTCTGACGACCTCAACATCTGGATGATGAAGCGTTCGGCAGATTGAAGGAGCTCTTGATCCTCAAGCCAGACTCCGAATTCCAAGCTGAGCCGCGAACTTGCCGTACCGTTTGCGCTTCCCAGCCACAGTCTCTTCGGGGTGAACCCAGTGACGTCCGCCACGCCGGCAGGTGAACCGTCTTCGTCGTGCCACCAAATGTGTCCCAGGAGGAACATCTTCGCGTGGATAATCGGCACCGGACGTTTTCCAGCCTTACGGAAACCGAAAGAACGGATTGACTGAATACGTACTTCAGAAAGACCAGAGTACGGCCCAACGATAGGAGTCGGCCCGTCGTATCTGGAGGCAAGAGAGGTTAGCTCGGCGAAGACGTCTGCGGGAAATCCAGCGCCCTCCTGTGCGTGGCGCTTGAGAGCCTCGAATCGTTCAGTTCCCCGCTTCTTCCTCTCCTGCTTCGTGACTACCACGCACGCAGACGGGAAGGCTGCAACCCTGTCGAGCAAAGCTGGATCATCGAGCCAGGGCACACAACCCAACATGGCGGGCCCGAGCAACCGGTACTGCCGCCACCGCTGGTCGGGATCCGAGAGGAACTCGTCAATTCCTTCGGTCAACCCCCGCAGCACATCAGTACCAAAGTATCCCTTATTGGGCACCTGGCTGCCGAAAGTGAACTCATGCCGGAAGTCAGACGGAAACTCTAGTCGCCCGCCGCTCATACCCATCCCTTCCCCCCAGGAACCTCCGAGCACACTACGCCTACCTGCCGACAGGTGCGCATCCTCACTGATGCCCCTTACGGACTGTGACCGTCACGTCAGGCGATCGGATCGGAATGCTCACGCGCAGCCGACGCTCACGATGCTCATCGAGCCCGGATTCCGGCGTTTCCGCAGGACCCAGTGCTCACGAGTTTGCGGACCCTACAGCGCGGCGTGCGGGGAGGTCGGTGACGCGGCTCCTCCCTGAGGGGGACGGGGCGGCGGCTCGGGAGGGCTCGGCTACTGCATTCGCACCAGACGGATTTTGATGCGGGGAGACGATGCCCGGCGGAGGGGTCGCCGGCGATTCTTCGAGGGCGGGCGCGGCCCGCCTTTCCTCTTTCCTCCGCTGATTGCCCACGGGAGTTGTGGTGGCGACGTTTCTGTATCGCATCGGACGATGGACCTTCCGACGGCGCCGGCTCGTCGGCTCGCTCTGGCTGGCCGCCCTGGTGCTCGTCGGGATGGCCGCCACGGTGGCCGAACCGGGGCCGGAGAACGAGTTCTCCCTGCCGGGCACCGAGGCGCAGGAGGCTTTCGACCTGCTGAACGAGCGCTTCCCCGGAACCGACGCGCAGGGCGCCGAGGCCCGCCTGGTGTTCCAGGCCCCGGACGGGCAGCGGATCTCGGCCGGACCGCACCGGGAGACGGTCGAGGACGTCCTCGGCGGTCTGGCGGGGGGCGACCAGGTCGCCTCGGTCTCCGATCCGTACACCACCGCAGCCGTCAGCGAGGACGGCAGCGTCGCCTACGCCACCCTCAGCTACACCGCGCAGTCGTCCGGCCTGACCGACGCCACCACCAGCGCCCTTCGGGACGCCGCCGACCAGGCGCGGGGCGCGGGGCTGACCGTGCAGACCGGCGGTTCGGCGCTGGAGCCGCAGGAGGAACTCGGCGGCAGCACGGAGCTGATCGGCCTGGCCGTCGCGGCCCTGGTGCTGATCATCACCTTCGGCTCGGTGGTCGCGGCCGGTCTGCCGCTGCTGACCGCACTCATCGGCGTGGCCTCCGGCTTCTGTCTCATCGCGGCGCTCGCCGACCCGTTGGGCCTGTCCTCCACCACCTCCATCCTGGCGATCATGCTGGGGCTGGCGGTCGGCATCGACTACGCGCTTTTCATCGCCTTCCGCTACCGCTCCGAGCGCGCCGAGGGCCGGGACCCGGAGGAGGCCGCCGGACACGCGGTCGGCACGGCCGGAACCGCCGTCGTCTTCGCCGGCCTGACGGTGATCATCGCGCTCGCCGGGCTCGCAGTCGTCGGCATCCCCATCCTCACCACGATGGGGCTGGCCGCGGCGGGCACCGTGGCGCTGGCGGTGCTGGTCGCGCTGACCCTGGTGCCCCCGCTGCTCGGCTTCTTCGGGGGCCGGATGCTGCCCCGCACCACCCGCCGGACCCGATCCACCGGCGCCCGCGGGCCGGGCCTCGGCGTCCGCTGGGCGCGGTTCGTGCTGCGCCGGCCGCTCGCCGTGCTGCTCACCGCCGTGGTCGGACTCGGCGTCGTGGCAGTGCCCGCGCTCAGCCTCGAACTCGGCCTGCCAGGCGACGAGTCCCTGCCCGCCGACACCACCCAGCGGCGCGCCTACGACCTGCTGTCCGAGGGCTTCGGCCCCGGCTTCAACGGCCCCCTGACGGTGGTCGTGGACACCTCCGAGGCCGCGGAGCCGCAACGCGCCGCGGAGCTGACCGCCCGCACCCTCGCGGATCTGGACGGCGTCGTCTCGGTCGAGGCGCCCGCCTTCGACGACGCCGGGGACACGGCCCTACTGACCGCCATCCCCGAAACCGGGCCCAACACCTCCGAGACCGGCGACCTGGTCCACACCATCAGGGGCGAGATCGGCGACATCGAGGCGGACACCGGCGCCGAGGTCCTGGTGACCGGAAGCACCGCGATGAACATCGACGTCTCCCAGGCCCTGGCCGACGCCCTGATCCCCTATCTGTCGCTCGTGGTGGGCCTCGCCGTCCTCCTTCTCCTGGTGGTCTTCCGGTCGGTCCTCGTCCCGGTCAAGGCCACGCTCGGCTTCCTGCTGTCGGTGGGAGCCGCCCTGGGCACCGTCGTCGCGGTCTTCCAGTGGGGCTGGGCGGCGGACGTGTTCGGCGTCGACCAGACGGCGCCCGTCATGTCGCTGATGCCGATCTTCCTGATCGGCGTGGTCTTCGGCCTCGCCATGGACTACGAGGTCTTTCTGCTCACCCGGATGCGCGAGGCGCACGTCCACGGCGAGGACCCGCACCAGGCCGTCGTCTCCGGCTTCCGGCACAGCGGGCGGGTGGTGGCCGCGGCGGCGTTCATCATGATCAGCGTCTTCGCCGGCTTCATCGGGCTGACCGACCCCGTCATCAAGACCCTGGGCGTCGGCCTGGCCGCTGCGATCGCCTTCGACGCCTTCGTGGTCCGGATGGCGATCGGCCCCGCGGTCCTGGGCTTGTTCGGACACCGAGCGTGGTGGCTGCCGCGTAGCCTGGAACGCGTGCTGCCGAACGTCGACGTCGAGGGCGAGGCGCTGAACCTGACACGTCCCCTGCCCGCGGCGGAGCCTGCCGTCAGGGTGCCGCAGTCCCAGTCCAGCGGAAGCTGACCCGGCATGCGGGCATCGGCGGGCATCCGCGACGGCGGCCGGGCCCGCGCGTGGTGGCGAGAGGGTTCGTGGTGGCGAGAGGGCGCGACCCTGGTGGTCGCCCTGGCGGCGTGCCTTTTCGGCACGGCGGCCCAGGGCGACGAGATCACGGCCCCGCCGGCGTCCGCGTACCCGTTCGTCGCGGTGTCCTGCGCGGTGCTGCCGCTGCGGCATCGCAGGCCGCTGGCCGCCGTGGCGGTCACGACGGGGTGCGGTGTGCTGGCCCCGCCGTTGGGATACGACGTCAACCCGCTGCTGATGGTGCCGGTCATGGTCGCCGTCCACGCGTTCGCCAGGCACCGCGAACCGCGCGCGGTGAGCGCGGCCATCGCGGTGTCCGTGATCGCGATGGCCGCCTCCTCGCTGGTCTGGGCGAGCACCTCGTGGGAGGAGGCGGGCACCGCGTCGACGATCGTCTTCCCTCTGCTGGCCGGTGCGTTCGGCAACGCCGCACGGAACCGGCGGGCCTTGCTGGCGGCCGTGCGGGAACGGGCCAGGCGGGCCGAGCAGAGCCGGGAGAGCGAGGCCCGCCGGCGCGTCGTCGAGGAGCGGATGCGCATCGCCCGCGAACTGCACGACGCGGTCGCCCACCATATGACCCTGGTGCACGCGCAGGCCGCGGTCGCCGCCCTCTACTTCGACTCGCGTCCCGAGGTGGCGCGGGAGTCGCTGGGCCAGCTCACCGAGAACACCAGCGACGCCCTCGACGAGCTGCGGGCGACCGTCGGCCTGCTGCGCCAGTCCGGGGATCCGGACACGCCCCTCGACCCGACCCCCGGACTGGCCGCACTGCCGGCGCTCGTCGAATCGTTCCAACGCGCGGGGCTGCAGGTCTCGGTACACACGGAAGGCCGGGACAGGTCGCTGCCGCCCGGCGTGGACCTCACCGCCTACCGCATCGTCCAGGAGGCGCTGACCAACGTCACCAAGCACGCCGCCACCGGCACCGCCCGGGTGGATCTCGGCTACCACCACGACCGACTGACCGTCGCCGTCACCGACGAGGGCGGGCCCTCGGGCCCGGGCCCCGACCGGGCGCCCGGCTACGGGCTGATCGGCATGCGCGAACGGGCCACGGCGGTCGGCGGCCAGCTCTCCGCGGGCCCGCGCCCGGAGGGGGGCTACCGCGTCACCGCCGAGCTTCCGCTGCCGCCGCCCCGGGACGCCGCCCGGACGGGCCCTGCCGGGGCCGACCCGCGGCGACCTCCCGGCACCGAGGAGCCGCCGGAAGCGAGGACGCCGCCGTGACGATCCGGGTGCTGCTCGCCGAGGACCAGGCCCTGCTGCGCCGGGCCTTCCGGATGATCATCGAATCCGCCGACGACATGGCGGTCGTCGGCGAGGCGGCCGACGGCCGGGAGGCCATGCGGCTCACCCGCGCGCTGCGCCCGCACGTGGTCATCATGGACATCCGGATGCCGGAGATGGACGGTCTCGCCGCCACGGCGGAGATCTGCGCGGACCCTGACCTGCTCGACAGCCACATCCTGATCCTGACGACCTTCGAGAACGACGCGTACGTGGCCCAGGCCCTGCGCGCCGGCGCCAGCGGCTTCATCGGCAAGGGCATCGCCGTCGACGATCTGCTGGCCGCCGTCCGCACGGTGGCCCGCGGCGACGCCCTCCTCTCCCCCGCCGCCACCCGCGCCCTGATCACCCGTTTCCTGGCCGCGCCCGACGACGTTCCGGCGACCCCGCCCGAACGGCTGGACGCCCTCACCGCCCGCGAACGGGAGATGGTGGCCCTGGTCGCGACGGGCCTGTCCAACGAGGACATCGCCGCCCGGTTGGTCCTCAGCCCCTTCACGGTCCGCACCCATGTGCACCGCGCCATGGCGAAACTGGAGGCCCGCGACCGGGCCCAACTCGTGGTCCTCGCCTACCAGACAGGCCTGGTCCGCGCCGCCCCGACCGGGGAGTGACGGACCACGTCGGCTGGCTGGCCCGCCAGGGCACGGGCCCGAACTCCCCGCGGGAGCCCGGGGCCGACGGGGTCAGGGGCGTTCGACGTTGGTGAGCTCGAAGCGCTCGTCGCCGCCCTTGATCTCCCGCTCGGAGACCAGCCCCACGCCCCTGGCGTAGTACTTGTGCTCGACCACGTTGGGTTCGAGTGGCGTGGTGTCGCGGATCCGGAGCACATCCTCGAAGGAGCCGAAGGGCACGCTGATGCTGTCGTCCGTCCGCAGCACCTCACCCTTGTCCTCGGCCACCCCGGGCGCCCTCTCCTGGTCGTACGTGTCTCCGACGCGCGGGTCCGCCAGCATCACGATGCCGGGCTTGGCACCGTTCTTGCCCGCCTCCCAGGAGCCCTTGGTGCTGACCACCTCGCCCCCGTCGATCGTCTCCGAGTTCTCGCCGAAGTACCAGACGTTTCCCTCGCGGTCCTGGGCGTACCAGTCGTCGGTGCGCTCGACGAGGTCGCCGCCCTCGAAGACCCGGTCGCGGACCACGGTCACGGTGACGCCGAGGATCTCCCGGGTCCGGTCCGTCACCTCCACGATCTCCTCGTCGTCCGCGTGCCTCCCCTCGTAGCGCATGGTGGTGCCCGGCTCCAGCGGGAGGAACGGGTTGTCGATCCGGTCGACGAAGTCGTCGGGGTCGACGTCGGCCCAGGACTTCGGCACTGCTGGGGCGGACTCGGACTCGGCCTCGTTCACCGGGCGGGCCTCGGAGGACTCCTCCTCCCCTCCCCCGGAGCAGCCGGCGGCGGACGCCGCCATGAGCAGGGCGAGGGCGGCGAGCCGCCAGCGGTGGGGTGAGCTACGTCGCCGTCGGGAAGCGCGCACTGTTCCTCCACATATGAGGGATTTCGTTCCACCCCCATCGTGCGGCGCGACACGCTGACGGTCGGCGCGGGCACGGCGGCACCACGCCCATCGCGGGCGATCGCAACCCGGATGGCGGGCGGGCCCGAGACACGGCACGATGGCCCCGGCCGGAGAGATCACCCTTTCCCGGCTGTTTACCTTCCGCGCACGAGACGCTATGTTCGCGAACATGGGAGCGCTCCCAAACCCCCACCGAAACGCATCGTCCCGAAAGGAACGATCCACTGTGCGCACCCCAAGAGCCGCGCAACACCCCACCCGTCGTCGGCTGGCGCGAACGCGCCTGCTGCTGGCCGCCGGCGCGGCCCTGGGCGGGATCTTCGCCTGGTCCGCCCTGGCCACCGCCCAGGGGTCAGAGCAGCGCCCCGCGCAGGATGACACCCGCGACGTCAGCACGGCGGACCTGCCGGCCGACACCGTGTTCCACAACTATCCGGGCGCGGTCCACGAATGGGTCGCCGAGAACCCGAACGACGGGCGGACCGCGCTGATCGAGGAGCGGATCGCCGACCAGCCGCAGGCCACCTGGTTCTCCAACTACAGCCCCAGCACCGTGACCGCGGACGCCACCGCCGTCACCAGCGCGGCCGCCGCTGCGGGAGAGGTCCCGGTGGTCGTCTCGTACATGATCCCGAACCGCGACTGCGGCGGCGCCTCCGCCGGCGGTGCTCCCGACTTCCCCAGCTACCTCAGCTGGACGGAGGACTTCGCCGCCGGGCTGGGTTCCGAGCCGGTGGTGGTCATCCTGGAGCCCGACTCGATCGCGCTCACCACCTGCCTGGACGACGCCGAGTTCGCCGAGCGCTTCGCGTCACTGCGCGAGGCCGGTGACATCATCCACGCCGCCAACCCCGAGGCGCGGGTGTACTTCGACGCCGGGCATTCGGCCTGGCACTCCCCCGCCGGCATCGCCGACCTGCTGACCCAGGCGGGCGTGCTGGAGAGCGGGGACGGCATCTACTCCAACGCCTCGAACTACAACTTCACCTCCGACGAGGTGCCGTTCGCCGAGGCGGTGCTGGGCGAGCTCGGTGACGCCGAACTGGGCGCCGTCATCGACACCAGCCGGAACGGCAACGGCCCGGCGCCCGCGGGCGAATGGTGCGACCCGGCCGACCGGCTGGTCGGCGACGCGCCGACCGTGAACACCGGCAGCGACCGGGTCGACGCCTTCGTGTGGATCAAGCGTCCCGGCGAGCTGGACGGCTGCGACGGCGCGGCGGGCTCGTTCTCGCCGGACAAGGCGTACGAGCTGGCAGGCGGCTGACGCGTCCCCCCACCGGCGCACCCCAGCGTCGGTCGCGCTGCCCGGTCCGGTGCCGCCCATGCCTTCCCGGGCGGCACCGGTGTCCGACGCCGCCGCCGCGGCCCGGCCGACGCACCGGGCCCGCCGCGGCGGCGGTCCGTTCCGGCCGGCCCACGGCCGGTCGACGGCTGGCCCTCGGTCAGTCGTCGGCCGGTCCTCGGGCCGTGTCGGACCCGCGTCGGGTGGTCCCGGTCAGTCCGTCAGGTTGACGGCGCGCGACGAGGTGGCGCCGATCTCCTCGGCGATCTCGGTGAGCACCGACACCGGGATGGCGTCGTCCACGGTGAGCACGATCAGCGCCTCGCCGCCCTCCTCGGCCCTGGCCACCTGCATGCCGGCGATGTTGATCCCGGCCTCGCCCAGGATCCGGCCGAGCGTGCCGACCACGCCGGGCCGGTCGGTGTACCGCAGGAACGCCATGTGGTCCGCGACGGCCAGGTCCACCGTGTGCTCGGCGATGCCGACGATCTTCTGCTGGTACTTGGGGCCGGCCAGGGTGCCGGAGACGGACACGACCTCGCCGTTGGTGAGCGTGCCGCGCACCGTGATCAGGTTCCGGTGGTCGGGGGACTCGGAGCTGGTGGTCAGCCGCACCTCGACGCCGCGCTCCTGCGCGAACAGCGGCGCGTTGACGTACGAGACCGTCTCGGCCACCACGTCCTCGAAGACGCCCTTCAGCGCGGAGAGCTCCAGCACCTTCACGTCGTGCTGGGTGATCTCGCCGCGCACCTCCACGTCGAGCCGGGTGGCGACCTCGCCGGCCAGCGCCGTGAAGATCCGGCCGAGCCGCTCCGCCAGCGGCAGCCCGGGCCGCACGTCCTCGGCGATGACGCCGCCCTGCACGTTGACCGCGTCGGGCACCAGCTCGCCGGCCAGCGCCAGCCGGACCGACCTGGCGACGGCCAGGCCCGCCTTCTCCTGGGCCTCGCCGGTCGAGGCGCCGAGGTGCGGGGTGCAGACCACGGAGTCGAACTCGAACAGCGGCGAGTCCGTGCAGGGCTCGCTGGTGTAGACGTCCAGACCGGCGCCGGCGACCCGGCCCTCCTTCAGCGCGCTGAGCAGCGCCGCCTCGTCCACGATGCCGCCGCGCGCGGCGTTGATGACGCGGACCGACGGCTTGACCTTGTGCAGCGCCTCGTCGCCGATCAGGCCCAGCGTCTCGGGGGTCTTCGGCAGGTGGACGGTGATGAAGTCGGAGGCGGCGAGCAGCTCGTCCAGGGACAGCAGCCGGACGCCGAGCTGCGCGGCGCGGGCGGCCTGCACGTACGGGTCGTAGGCGACCACCTTCATGCCGAAGGCGGCCATCCGCTGCGCCACGAGCAGGCCGATGCGGCCGAGGCCGACCACGCCGAGCGTCTTCTCCGACAGCTCGACGCCGGTGTACTTGCTGCGCTTCCACTCGCCCTGCTTGAGGGCGGCGTTCGCCTGCGGGATGTTCCGCGCGCTGGAGATGATCAGACCGCAGGCCAGCTCGGCCGCGGTGATGATGTTGGACGTGGGGGCGTTCACCACCATGACGCCGGCCTTGGTGGCGGCGGCGACGTCCACGTTGTCCAGGCCGACGCCGGCCCGGGCCACGACCTTCAGGCGGCGGGCGGCCGCGATGGCCTCCGCGTCGACCTTGGTGGCGCTGCGGATCAGGATGGCGTCCACCTCGGCGATGGCACTCAGCAGCTGGTCACGATTCGCGCCGTCACAGTGCCGGATCTCGAAGTCCGGCCCCAGGGCGTCGACGGTGGCGGGAGAGAGCTCTTCGGCGAGGAGTACGACGGGCTTGCTCGGCTTGCTCACTGGGTCTCACTGTCCTTTTGCGGTAGGCCGGTCCCGGCGGCCGACGGCTGTGGAGAGGGTAGGCAGCCACGTGGAGACGCACGACGCTGTGAGCCCGTGACGCGCTTCTTCGTGCAGTGTATCGGCGTGGCGGGGGCCGGCAGGCCAGTTCGGCGGGGAGAGGCGCGCCACGCCCGTGAGCCGTCTCCCCGAGGCCGGGCGGCCGGGGAGAGAGTGCCTCTCCCCGGCCGGATGACCCGGCGGGCGGGTGGCCTCAGTCCTGCTCGTCCACCCAGCTCATCAGCTTGCGCAGCTCCTTGCCCGTGCTCTCCAGCAGGTGGTCGGAGTCGGCCTTCTTCAGCTCGTTGTAGCGCGGCAGGCCGGCGTTGTACTCCGCCATCCACGCATTCGCGAAGCTGCCGTCCTGGATCTCGGCGAGGATCCGCTTCATCTCCGCCTTGGTGTTCTCGTTGATGATCCGCGGTCCCGAGACGTAGTCGCCCCACTCGGCGGTCTCGGAGATCGACCAGCGCATCTTCTCCAGGCCGCCCTCGTACATCAGGTCGACGATGAGCTTCAGCTCGTGGAGGCACTCGAAGTAGGCGATCTCCGGCTGGTATCCGGCCTCGACCAGGGTCTCGAAGCCGGCCTTCACCAGCGCCGAGGTGCCGCCGCAGAGCACCGCCTGCTCACCGAAGAGGTCGGTCTCGGTCTCCTCGGTGAAGGTGGTCTTGATGACGCCGGCGCGGGTGCCGCCGATGGCCTTGGCGTACGACAGCGCCAGCGCGAACGCGCTGCCCGTGGCGTCCTGCTCCACCGCCGCGATGCACGGCACACCGCGGCCCTCCTCGTACTGGCGGCGCACCAGGTGGCCCGGGCCCTTGGGGGCCACCATGCAGACGTCGACGCCGGCCGGGGGCTTGATGAAGCCGAAGCGGATGTTCAGGCCGTGGCCGAAGAAGATGGCGTCGCCCTCGCTGAGGTTGTCCCGGACGGACTCCTCGTAGACGCGGGCCTGGATCGGGTCGGGCACCAGGATCATGATCACGTCGGCCTCGGCGGAGGCCTCGGCGGGGGTCGTCACCCGCAGGCCCTGCTCCTCGGCCTTGACCCGGGAGCGGGAGCCCTCGTGCAGGCCGACCCGGACGTCGACTCCCGAGTCGCGCAGGGACAGGGCGTGGGCGTGGCCCTGGCTGCCGTAGCCGAGAACCGCGACCTTGCGGCCCTGGATGATGGACAGGTCGGCGTCGTCGTCGTAGAACAGCTCGGCCACTTCGGTCTTCTCCTTGGTCGGTCTCCGGCGGTCGCGGCGTGCGGGCCACCGTATGCCCGGGTGGGCGGGGTGCGGCGAGGGATCTCGCCATGCGGTCGGATGGTGTCGCGGACGGAGGGTGCGGCGCCCTGGGGGCCTCCCAGGCCGTCTGGGCCTGGGGAGGTCGCCTAGGCGCTCCGCTCCAGGGCGCGCAGCGAGCGGTCGGTGATGGAACGGGACCCGCGGCCGATCGCGATGGCGCCGGACTGCACGAGCTCCTTGATGCCGAAGGGCTCCAGCATCCGCAGCATGGCCTCCAGCTTGTCGCTGCTGCCGGTGGCCTCGATGGTGACGGCCTCGGGGGCGACATCGACGGTCTTGGCGCGGAAGAGCTGGACGATCTCCACGATCTGCGACCTGGTGTCGTTGTCGGCGCGCACCTTCACCAGCACGAGCTCGCGGTGGATGGCGGCGCCGGCGTCGAGCTCGACGATCTTCAGCACGTTGACCAGCTTGTTGAGCTGCTTGGTGACCTGCTCCAGCGGCAGGTCCTCGACGTTGACGACGATGGTGATCCGGGAGACCTCGGGGTGTTCGGTGGTCCCGACGGCGAGCGAGTCGATGTTGAAGCCGCGGCGGGAGAAGAGCGAGGTGATGCGGGAGAGCACCCCCGGCTTGTTCTCCACCAGGACGGAGAGGGTGTGCTTGGACATGGGATCTTCGATACCTCTGCTTGGCTACGGGGCGCCTGGCTGCGGGGCCCGGCTCACTCGTCGGATTCGCTGAAGTCGGGGCGCACCCCGCGGGCGGCCATGACCTCGTCGTTGGAGGTGCCGGCGGCGACCATCGGCCAGACCATGGCGTCCTCGTGGACGATGAAGTCCACCACGACCGGGCGGTCGTTGATGGAGTTGGCCTTCTCGATGACGGCGTCCAGCTGTTCGGGGTCCTCGCAGCGCAGGCCGACGCAGCCCATCGCCTCGGCGAGCTTGACGAAGTCGGGCACCCGGGTGCCGGCGCTGGTCGCGGTGGGCGCGCCGGCGGCGGAGCCGCTGTAGGAGCCGCCGGCCGGGTCGTCGCGGAGCACGGTGTTGGAGTACCGCTGGTTGTAGAACAGGGTCTGCCACTGGCGGACCATGCCCAGCGCGCCGTTGTTGATGACGGCGACCTTGATCGGGATGTTGTTCAGCGCGGCGGTGGCCAGCTCCTGGTTGGTCATCTGGAAGCAGCCGTCGCCGTCGATCGCCCAGACGGTCGAGGCCGGCTGCCCGGCCTTGGCGCCGAGCGCGGCCGGCACGGCGTAGCCCATGGTGCCGAGGCCGCCGGAGTTCAGCCAGGTGCCGGGGCGCTCGAAGGAGACGTAGTGCGCCGCCCACATCTGGTGCTGGCCCACGCCCGCCGTGTAGATGGTGTCCGCCGGGGCCAGCCGGCCGATGCGCTCGATGACCTGCTGCGGGGAGAGGCTGCCGTCCTCCGGCAGGTCGTAGCCCAGTGGGTAGGTCTCGCGCCACCGGTTCAGCTGGTCCCACCAGGCGGTGAGGTCGGGCCGGGCGGTCTCGCGCAGTGCGGCGCTCAGCTCGGCCATGACCTCCTTGACCTCGCCGACGATCGGGACGTCGGCGGTGCGGTTCTTGCCGATCTCCGCGGGGTCGATGTCGGCGTGCACGATCTTGGCGTGCGGGGCGAAGGAGTCGATCCTTCCGGTGACCCGGTCGTCGAACCGGGCGCCGAGCGCGACGATCAGGTCGGCCTTCTGCAGCGCCGTGACGGCGGCGACGGAGCCGTGCATGCCGGGCATGCCCAGATGCTGCGGGTGGCTGTCGGGGAACGCACCGAGCGCCATCAGGGTGGTGGTGACCGGGGCGCCGGTGAGCTCGGCCAGCTCGCGCAGCTCCGCGGAGGCGCGGGCCTTGATCACGCCGCCGCCGACGTAGAGCACCGGCCGGCGGGCAGTGGCGACCAGCCGGGCGGCCTCGCGGATCTGCTTGGCGTGCGGGCGGCTGACGGGACGGTAGCCGGGCAGGTCGGGCGTGGGCGGCCAGCTGAAGGTGGTCTGGCGCTGCAGCGCGTCCTTGGCGATGTCCACCAGAACAGGGCCCGGACGGCCGGTGGCCGCGATGTGGAACGCCTCGGCGATCGTGCGCGGGATCTCCGCCGGATCGGTGACCAGGTAGTTGTGCTTGGTGATGGGCAGGGTGATGCCGCAGATGTCGGCTTCCTGGAAGGCGTCCGTGCCGATGGTCTTGCTGGCGACCTGGCCGGTGATGGCGACCAGCGGCACCGAGTCCATATGCGCGTCGGCGATGGGGGTGACGAGGTTGGTGGCACCAGGACCCGAGGTCGCCATGCAGACGCCGACCCGGCCGGTGGCCTGGGCGTAGCCGGTGGCGGCGTGTCCGGCGCCCTGTTCGTGACGGACCAGGATGTGGCGCACCCGGGTGGAGTCCATCAGCGGGTCGTACGCGGGGAGGATCGCGCCACCCGGAATGCCGAACACCGTGTCGGCGCCGACCGCTTCGAGGGAACGGATCAGGGACTGGGCGCCCGTGATGTGCGTCGCGGGAGCGGGGTGGGGTGGGCCGCCTCGGGGGGCCCGCGGCTGCGGCTTCGGAGCCCCGGTTGCCTGCTCGGTCATCGGCATTCTCTTCTCGGAGGTGAGGGTGGTGACGCGGGTGCGGAGGGTTGATCAGAGGGTGTGGGCTGGGCGGCGGAGCGCGGCGGCGGGGCCGGTCCCGGCGGCGTCAGTGCAACAAAAAACCCCTCGTGCCGTGAGGCATGCGAGGGGAGCGCGTCGCTGGGCCGCGGGAATGTCCCGGGTCAGCCGACGCGCCGTCCAAGTACGAGAATCCGGGTACGCATGGCTCAGACATTGCTCTCGTCTGCTGCCGCGTGTCAAGCGAGCGGAAATGATGTCTCACTATGTGGTCACGAGATGCTGGTCACAGGGGCTGGGTGGGGCTGACGGCGGCCTTCGCGGGCCCGGACGGGACGGGGAGACGACTGCGGCGCAGGAGCCGGCACAGCCGCCCGGACTCCACCGGCTCGCAGAACGCCAGCCCCTGGGCGCGACGGCAGCCCAGGGAGCGGAGCGCCACCGCCTGCTCCGGTCGGTCCACGCCGTCGGCGAGGGAGACGAGGCCGAGGTCGGTGACCATCCGCAGCAGCGCGGCCGCGATGGTGCGCCGGGGCGGCGAGTCGAGCAGGCCGTCGGTCAGCTCCCGGTCGAGGCGGACCAGGTTGACCGGGAGACGGTGCAGGGCGTCCGGCGGGGTGGCCCCGCTGCCGAGACCGCCGACCGCGATGCCGATGCCCAGGTGGCCGAGGTCGGTGAGCCGGCGCCGCGGCTCCTCGGCCGCGAGCACCGGCTGGGCCTCCGGCAGTTCCAGGGTGAGCGTCTGGGCGGGGACCTGGTGCTGGGCGAGCAGCGCCTCCACGCTGCCCGGACCCAGCGCCCGGTCGGTGAGCCGGCCGGCGGGCACCCGCACGCTCACCGGAACGGTCAGGCCCTGCCGGTGCCGGGCGCCGGCCTCGGCGAGCGCGGCCTCCAGCAGCCAGCCGATGCCGTCCGCGGCCGGTGCGTCGCGCCGGCCGCGGCGCGGCAGCGCCGCGCGACCGTGCGGCGGCCGCCGACGGGGCAGCGCGCACACCGCCACGAGCCGGCCGTCCGCCAACTCCACGACCGGCTGGTGCAGCAGCACGACGTCGGCCTGGCGGCCTGCCGCCCCGGGCACGGCCTCGCCGTCCGAAGGCGCCTGACGCGGCACCCGCGCCTCGGCCGCGGGGCTGGACCCCGCCGCCACCACGACCTCAGGGCCGATGCCTGCCCCCGCCCCGGCGTCACGGTCCGCAGCCGTCCGCTCCCCGGCCTGGTGTGGCACCCGCACCCTGACCGCGCGTGCCGGCCGGGGCCTGGCCCCGGATTCGGTGCTCGGAGCCACCCCCTCGGTCTCGCGGTCCGAAGGGGTCAGCGCCCCAGTGCGGCGGGGTGACCGCGGCCCGACGTCACGGACCGAAGGCGCACCCACCACGGCCTCGCGGCGGGGAAGTGGCTGCGCCCCGGATCCGGCCTCGCGGGGCGGTGGCGGATCCGTCTCGGTCTCACGGCCGGTGGGAGGCTCGGCCGGCGGACCGGAGGCTGGGGCGGTCGGGTGTGCGGGGCCCGAAGTGCCTCGCGGGGGCGGGTGCGCCGCGGACGGCTCGGTCGTCGAGATCGAGGCGTACCTCGTCGGGGCGGAGCGGGGTGCGGGTCCTGCCGGGCCGCCGAGCCCGCGTCCGGCGCCCCGCCCGGCGCCGCCGGCATCGCGACGGCCGCCCGTGGCGGACGGCGCGCCGCCACGGGGCGGGAGGCCGGGTCCCTGCCCCGCGCCCGGCGCGACCTCGCCGCGGGACTGCGGCAGGTGGAGCTCGACGCGCGCCTTGCCCGCCTGCTTGGCCCGGTACATCGCCCGGTCCGCGTTGCGCATCACGGCCGCCGGGGTGGTGCCGGGCTCGACGAAGGCCACGCCGATGCTGGCGCCCACCCGTACCTCCTGGTCGTCCACCCGGTAGGGCCGGGAGAGCGCCACCCGCACCCGCTCGGCGATCTCCAGCACGCGGCGCTCGCGTGGCGGCGGCCCGCCCCCCGGATCGCCGAGGACGAGCGCGGCGAACTCGTCGCCGCCGAGCCGGGCGGTGGTGTCCCCGGCCCGCACCGCGTCGCGCAGCCGGTGCGCGGCCCGCACCAGCAACTCGTCGCCGGCCTGGTGGCCCACCGAGTCGTTGACCTCCTTGAATCCGTCGAGGTCGATGAAGAGCACCGCGGCGTCCGGGTCGCCGCCGCGCCCGCCGCCGAGCGCCAGCCGCACCCGCTCGGTGAACAGGGCCCGGTTCGGCAGGTCGGTGAGCGCGTCGTGCGAGGCGCTGTGCTGGAGCTGGGCCTGGAGCCGCACCCGCTCCGTGACGTCCCGGCTGTTGAAGATGAGCCCGCCCTGGTACCGGTTGACGCTGGACTCGACGTTGAGCCAGCGGCCGGCGCCGTGCCGGACCCGGCACTCGATCCGGGTGGTCGGCTCCCGGGCGGCGGAGGGCGACTGGAAGCGGTCCAACTCGTGCCGCACGCGCCCGAGGTCGTCGGGGTGGATGAGGGAGGACAGCTCGTTGCCGATCAGCAGATCGGCGTCCTGTCCGTACACCCCGGCGGCGGCCGGGCTGACGTAGCTCAGCCGGCCGTCGGCGGCGGCGAACATGATGACGTCGCTCGACCCCTGCACCAGGGAGCGGAAGTGGCTCTCCTGCTGGGCCAGCTCCCGGGTGAGGGAGACGTTGTCCATCAGCATGATGCCCTGCCGCACCAGGAGCGCCAGCACCACGGCGCAGGCGGTGAACACCACGACCCGGTCCACCTGCCGGCCGCTGACGATGGTGACGAGGATGCTCAGCGTGCAGACGGCCGCGGCCAGGTACGGCGTCAGCGCCGCGAGGGAGCCCGCCAGCGGGCGGCTGAGCTGGGCCACCCGGCGTCTGCCGTCCGCCGGCACGGACCCCGACGCCCGGCAGGCCACCCAGGGGGCGCAGGCCAGCAGCAGCGAACCGGCGAACCAGCCCGCGTCGAGCAGCTGACCCGAGCTGTACCGCTCGCGCAGCAGCGGCGAGGTGAAGAGCGCGTCGCACAGCACGGTCGTCGCCAGCGCGCCGATCGCCGTGTTGATCGCCGAGCGCTGCGCGGCGCTCCGCCGGAAATGCAGCACCAGCACCATGCTCACCAGTGCGATGTCCAGCAGCGGGTAGGCCAGCGCCACCGCGGCGCGGGCCACGGTCTCGCCCTGCCACCGCGCGGTGTGGGCGAGCGCCACGCTCCACGAGAGCGTCAGCAGCGAACCGCCGATCAGCCAGGCGTCGAGGGCGAGGCAGACCCAGCCGGCGCGGGTGACGGGCCGTTTGGCCAGCACCAGGAGGCCGATGATGGACAGCGGCGCGTACAGCAGGAAGCAGATGTCGGCGAACGAGGTGTCGGGGACGGGGACCTGGAGCACCACCTCGTACCAGCCCCAGATGGCGTTGCCCAGGCCCATCATGAGCGAGGAGGCGCCGAACAGCGCCCAGGCCGGGCGGAACTCGCCGGCCCTGGTCCGCGCGTACCACAGGCAGGACGCGGCGGCCGCCAGGGCGGCGGCGCTGAGCCCGAAATCGCCCATGATCCGGGCGACGTACTCGGACCCCCAGCCCAGCGCCGCCCCCGTCACGTATCCGCTGCAGAGCAGGATCAGCACCAGTTGGGGCGCCGGCACCCCGAACGGCAGACGCCGGCCGGTCAGGCCCCGAGTTCGGTGGTTCGTCCATGCAACGCGCATTCGCCTGCCGCCCCCCTTACGTACCGGACTAGCCCAGAGACGGACGATACACCAAACTGTAACTCAGGGACATAGCCATCTTACTGACGGTAACGGTTTGGTGAGAGGCTACGCGAGTGGATTCACCCGGTGGCGACCACGTGGCGCGGGTCCTCGCCGGCCGCGAAACGCGTCACCTGGTCCCGCACCAGCCGCAGCGCCCGTGGCCGGAACGCCGTGGAGGGCCCGCCCACATGGGGCGTGATGAGCACCCCGGGTGCCCGCCACAGGGGGTGCTCGGCGGGCAGCGGCTCCGGTTCCGTGACATCCAGCGCGGCGCGCAGCCGCCCCGACTCCAGCTCGGCCAGCAGCGCCTTGGTGTCCACGACCGCGCCGCGGGAGACGTTGACCAGCAGCGCGCCGTCCCGCATCCGGCCGAGGAACTCGGCGCCCACCATCCCCCGGGTGGCGTCGGTGAGCGGGGTCGCCAGGAACACGATCTCGGCCTGCGGCAGCAGCGTCAGGAGCTCATCCGTGCCGTGCACGGGACCGCGTTCGGCGTCCCTGGCCCGCCCAGCCACCCGGACCACCTCGGCCACCTCGAACGGCAGCAGTCGGTCCTCGATGGCGCTGCCGATGCCGCCATAGCCGACGATCAGCACCCGGCGGTCGGCGAGCGAGGGACGCATCGTGGGCTCCCAGCGCCCCTCCTCCTGCGCCCGGACCGCGCCGGGGATGTCGCGCTGCGCGGCCAGGGCCAGGGTGAGTGCGAGCTCGGCGGTGCTGGTGTCGTGCAGACCACCGGCGTTGCACAGGCGGGCGCCGGCCGGCAGCTGGGACAGACCGGGCAGCATGTGGTCGATGCCGGCGGTGAGGGTCTGCACCACGCGCAGCCGCGGCATCGCGGAGATGGGGCGGAGGGAGACCTCCTGACCCTTCATATAGGGCACCACGTACATCTCGCAGCGGGCGGGATCGGTGGGGAACTCGTCCTCACCGTCCCAGTGCACGTAGTTGAGCGAAGGGGGCAACGGGGCGAGGTCGGCGGCGGGAAAGGGAATCCAGACATCCGGTGTGCTCATTCCGCCAGGCTAGGCTGAGTGACCGGAACCTCATCGGGGAGGCCCTCACGTGCGAAGACCTGGACCCCGCGCCCCGCTCGTCGCGCTGGCGGCCGTCGCGGCCCTGACGGTGCTGCCGGCCTGCTCCTCCGACGACCCCGACGAGCCGGGCGGCGAGGCCGATCGCGGCACCGCCGCCGAGTCCCCAGAAGCCACCGCGCCCACCGGCTCCGCGGAGCCGTCCGCCGACGCGACGCCCGGCCCCTCGCCCGCCCCGGCCGAGGGCGAGGCCGAGGTGGTGGACACCGTCGCCGAGAACCTGCGCGCCCCGTGGGGCCTGGTCCGGCTGCCCGACGGTGACCTGCTCGTCGGGATGCGGGACGAGGGCACCATCCAGCGTGTCCCGATCGATGGCGGCCCGGTCACCCAGGTCGGCGCGGTGCCAGGGGTGGTGGCCAACGGCGAGGGAGGCCTGCTGGGACTGGCGCTCTCCCCCGACGCCGCGGGATCGGGAGAGCAGGAGCTGTACGCCTACCTCACCGCCGCCTCGGACAACCGGATCGTCCGCCTCGACTACGACCCCTCCCGGCCGGCGGGCGAGCAGCTGCCGGTGGCGGACACGGTGCTCGACGGGATCCCGAAGGGCGAGATCATCCACAACGGCGGGGGCCTGGCGTTCGGGCCCGACGGGATGCTGTACGCCTCCACCGGGGACACCGGTGACGGTTCGCTGGCGCAGCGGGAGGACTCACTGGCCGGCAAGATCCTGCGCGTGGACCCGGCGACGGGCGAGCCGCCGGCGGACAACCCGGATCCGTCGTCCCTCATCTACACGTTCGGCCACCGCAACGTGCAGGGCCTGGCCTGGGACGCCGGGGGCCGGCTCTGGGCCACCGAGTTCGGTGACGACACCTGGGACGAGCTGAACCTGGTGAGCCGCGGGGGCAACTACGGCTGGCCGGAGCACGAGGGCCGGGGCGGCGCGGACGAGGGCTACGTCGATCCGGTCGAGCAGTGGCCGCCGGCCGAGGCGTCGCCGAGCGGGCTCGCGTACAGCCAGGGCTCGCTGTGGCTGGCCGGGCTGCGCGGCGAACGCCTCTGGCGGGTGCCGCTGGACGGCGCGGAGCCGGTCGCCGAGCCGCAGGCGTTCTTCGAGGGCGAGTACGGCCGGCTGCGGTCGGTGGTGCCGCTCGGCGACGACGAGCTGTTGCTGGTCACGAACGAGACCGACACCCGGGGCACCCCCGAGGGCGGCGACGACCGCATCCTGCGGGTTCGCGTCCGGTGACGCCCTGACGCCCCTGACGCCCGGCCCCGCGGCCGGGGTCAGCGGGTCATGGCCGCGTCGCGGGGGTCACCGCCGATGATGCCCAGCCGGTGGGCCAGGGCGGCGGCCTCGCCGCGGCCCGAGACCTCCAGCTTGGCCAGGATGTTGGACACGTGCACGCTCGCCGTCTTCGGCGAGATGAACAGCTCCTCCGCTATCTGCCGGTTCGACCGCCCCGCCGCCACCAGCACCAACACGTCCCGCTCCCGGGGCGTCAGCCCGAACCCGTCGCGCTGCCCGCCGCCGGCGCCCGACTCGGTCTCGGCGACGAGCGCCAGCCGAGCCCGCTGCGCCAGCCGCTCGATCTCCGCGAGCAGCGGGCCCGCGCCCAGCGCCTCGCCCGCGGCGTGCGCCTGGCCGAGCAGCTCGGCGGCCCGGCGGCGGTCCCCCTCGGCTATCAGGGTCTCCGCCCAGCGGGCCCGGATCCTGGCCAGCTCGAACGGCCGCACCTGGTCCTCGAAGGCGGCGGCTGCCCCGGCCCAGTCCGCCGCGGTCGCCGTGCCCTCGGCGCGCCGCAGCTCGGCCTCGACCAGGGCCGCGTACCCGGCCCACACCCCGTACCAGCGGGGGAGGGAGGCGGCGTAGCTCCGGATGCGGGCGATCGCCTCGGCGCTGCCCGGCTCGGCGGCGGGCACGCCGCGGGCGCCGGACTCGGCGAGCGCGGCCGCGTCCACCAGCGGCCAGGTGTACCGGCCGGCGCCGGGCCGGATGCCCTCCGCGACGACCTCGGCCAGCAGCTCCCGGGCGTCCAGGATGCGGCCCTGGAGCGCGGCGAGGCCGATACGCCACTGCGCGGCGGGATGCGCGTGCTGCGCCGAGCCGCAGTACATGTCGTAGTGCTCGCGCATCCGCCCGACCTCGGCCTCGGCGCGCGCCACATCGCCCCTGGCGAGCGCCAGCCGGGCCATGGCGGCGGCGACCTGCGCCCGGGTCACCGGCGCCTGCGCGGCCCGTCCCGCCTCCAGCGTGGCCGTCTCCGCCTCCACCCAACGACCCAGCGAGAACAGCGAGTCGGCGCGGTTCCCGTGGATCCAGGAGACGGTGTCGCGCAGTCCGTACCGCTCGGCGAGGCGGAGCCCCTCCGCACCCACCTCGACCGCCTCCGCGGAGCGGCCGAGGGTTTCCAGCACCGAGGGCAGGTTCACATGGCTGCGGATGAAGACGCCGACCAGCTCGCACCGCACCACCCGCTCCCGCACGGCGTGCAGATCGCGCAGTGCCGCCTCGGCGTCCCCCGTCTCGGCGAGCAGCCCGCCCCGGCTGATCAGCGCGTGCAGCTCCGCGTCCTCGTCCCCCACCTGCCGGGCCAGCTGCACCGCGCGTTCGGCGATGGCCAGGCTGTCCTGGCCCGGATCGAAGATCGACCCCCAGCCGGCCGCCTCGGTGAGCACCCGGGCGTGCACCGGTGACGGCGGGAAGGCGCTCAGCAGCCGCTGCGCCGTGCCGAGCTCGGACCAGCCGTTCCCCCTGGCGAGCTGGCGGACGAGCCGGGCCTTCTGCGCCCAGAACCACGCGGCCCTGACCGGATGCTCCAGCTCTTCGAGCGCCCGCAGCGCCCGGTTGACCACGGACAGGCCACGCTCCGGCTCGCCCGCGTACCGCGCGGCGAGCACCATCTCGGCCATCAGGTCGAGGTAGGTCAGCTCCTCGTCGCCGCAGTCGCACAGCGGGTACGACTCCGCGTCCTGGGCCGGCCGCAGTCCGATCCTGACCTCCGCCGGGGCGTCGCCCCACAGCTCCAACGCCCGCTCCAGCAGCTGCAACTGCTCCGCGTACGCGTACCGGCCGCGGGCCTCGCCCGCGGCGACGAGCACCGCGGGCATCGCCTTGGCGGCGTCCCTGGCGTGGTACCAGTAGCTGGCCAGCCGGGCGGGGCGCTCCTCGGCCCGCCGCACCAGCGCGGGCTCGGCCTCCAGGGCCTCCGCATACCTGCGGCTGATCCGGGCCCGCTCGCCCGGCAGCAGATCGTCGTCCACGGCCTCGCGCACCAGCGCGTGCCGGAAGCGGTAGGCGTCGTCCTCGTCGGTCTGCAGGATGTTGGCGCCCACCGCCGCGCGCAGCGCCTCGATCAGCGCGTCCTCGTCCAGCCCGGCGACGGCGCGCAGCAGCTCGTGCTCCACCCGGGTGCCGCCCTCGGCGAGGATCCGCACCACCCGCTGGGCGGCCTCGGGCAGCGCCTCGACGCGCACCAGCAGCAGATCGCGCACGGATTCGCTGATCATCGCGGGAAGGCTGCCGTCGCTCATCCGGCAGGCCAGCTCCTCGACGAAGAACGCGTTCCCGTCGGAGCGCTGGAAGACCTCGTCGACCAGTGGCGCGGCCGGCTCCGCCCCGAATATCCCCGCCACCTGGTCGCGCACCTCGTCCCGGGTGAACCGGGGCAGCTCCAGGCGGCCCACGGCGCGCAGCCGGTCCATCTCGGCAAGGAACGGCCGCAGCGGGTGGCGGCGGTGGATGTCGTCGGAGCGGTACGTGGTGACCAGCAGCACCCGGCCGCGCTGGAGCGACCGGAACAGGTACCCGAGCAACTCCCGGGTGGAGCGGTCCGACCAGTGCAGGTCCTCGATCACGATGACCAGCCGCCGCTCCGTGGCCAGCGACTCCAGGAGCCGCGCGGTCAGCTCGAACAGCCGGCCCCTGACCTGCTCGTGCGCGAAAGGTGCCCCGACCGTGTCGGCCTCGCCGAGCTCCGGCAGCAGCCGGGTCAGCTCGCCGCCGAAGCCGGCGGCGGCCCGGGTCAGCTCCTCCCCGAGCTGGCGGTGCAGCGCCCGCAGCACGGTGGAGATCGGCGCGAACGGCAGGCCGTCGGCGCCGATCTCGACACAGGCCCCGAGCGCGGTCAGCGCGCCGTCCGCCCGGGCCTGGCCGAGGAACTCCTCGACCAGCCTGGTCTTGCCCACCCCCGCCTCGCCGCCGACCAGCAGGGCCTGCGGCTGGCCGTCCGCCACCCGGGACAGGGCCTCGGCGAGCGCGGCGCGCTCGGGCGCGCGGCCGACGAAGACGGGGCTGACGGTTCTGGGCTGCATGGTGCGCAGCATGACATATCCCACCGACAGCCGGCCTGGCCCGGCGGTCAGGCTCCGGTGCCCCACCGCAGCACCCGGCGCCTGGTCCCCGAGTCGGATGTCCGCGCGGCGCGGCGCGGCGTCTCCTCGGCCCGGCGGGCGGCGTCCGCCCTGCGGGCCCGACGCAGCTGCCGGACGAGCCGCTGTTCCTCGGCCTCGCGGCGCAGCTCGGCGATGCGGTCCTGGACGAGGGCGTCGTGGTACGTGCTCATCCCCCTGCTCCTTCGCTTCCGTTGGCTTCCTGCCGGCTCGGTTCCCGCCGACTGCCTCAAGGCTCGGTTCCCAGGTGGCCCAGGCGCATCGGGCGGCCTTCCGAACTTCTGGCGGCGCGGGGTACTTAGCCGCCGGGCGCGGCCTCCTTAGCAGCGGAACTCGGCAGGGGTGGCCGGACGTTCACCCAGGCGACCGGCAGGCGACGGAAAGGAGCGGCCGTGCTCAATCCGTTCAGCCTCATGGAGGCGCTGTTCCACCCCTCGGCCGAGCATCGCGAGGAGGAGCGGCAGCGCCTGGAGCACGGGCGCGTGGACGACGATTCGCCCGACACCGGATCTGGTCCGGTGGATCTGGACTCCGGCCATGTGGTGATCGTGGTCAGCGCTCCGTCGCCTCCGGCACGAGCCTGAGCCGGTGGGCCAGGGCGGCGGCCTCACCGCGGCCCGAGACCTCCAGCTTGGCCAGGATGTTGGACACGTGCACGCTCGCCGTCTTCGGCGAGATGAACAGCTCCTCCGCTATCTGCCGGTTCGACCGCCCCGCCGCCACCAGCACCAACACGTCCCGCTCCCGACGGGTCAGCCCGAAGCGGTCGGCGGACTTGGGCCCGGGCGCCGCGGGCGGCGCCAGGTCCAGCCGGGCGCGGGTGACGAGCCGGTCGATCCGCTCGCGCAACGGCTCGGCGCCCAGCTCGACGGCGGTCGCGCGGGCCTTCCTGAGCAGCCCCGCGGCCCGGTCCCGTTGGCCGGCGCCGGAGGCGGCCAGCAGCGTCTCGGCCCAGCGGTGCCGGGACCATGCCAGGTGGTGGCGTAGGCCCAGCGGTTCGAGGGCCGCTGCCGTGGCCGCCCAGTCGTCCGGGGTATCCCGCTCCTCGGCGTGTGCCAACTCGGCCCGCACCAGGCGCTCCAGCGCGGCCCAGATCGGCAGTATGGCGGGCACCGCCCGCATCGTCACCCGGATGCCCGCCACCGCCTCCGCCCTGCCCTGGTCCCCCTCGGGCAGGCCGCGGGTCTCCGACTCGGCCACCGCTGCGGCGAAGAGCAGTTCCCAGGAGCTGGAGGTGACGAAGGAGGGCAGCGCTCCGAGGTCGACCGCCTGGAAGGCCCTCCTGGCGTCGGCGATCCGACCCTCGGCCTGGGCCAGCTGAATCTCGACGCGGGTCAGGACGATGGCGTGGCCTGTGGAACGCGCGTCCGAGCGGGCCACCGCCTCCCGGCCGGCGAGCAGTTCGGCCCGCATCGTGGTGAGGTCGCCGCGGAGCGCCGCCAGATGGCCCGCGGCCAGACCAGCGGCCACCCGGGGCTGGACCGATCTGGCCTGCCGCAGGGCCGTCGCCAGGGCGGCGTCCGCCTCGTCCCACCGGCCCAGCGCCACGAGGGTGACCGCGTTGTTTCCCGAGAGCCACGCCTTGGTGTCCTCCAGGCCGAAGCGGTGCGCGAGCTCCATGCTCCTGGCCGTGGTGGTGACCGCCAGCTCCAGCTCCCCCACCTCGGCCAGCGTGGCGGCGGAGTTCACCAGGCAGCGGCCCAGCAGGCTGATCTCCCCGCGGGCCAGCACCCGGTCGGTCAGGGCCATCATCTCGGGCAGCCCGGCGGCGACGTCGCCCGCGCCCACCCGCAGGCAGGCCAGGGTGAACCGGGCGTACAGCTCGGTGCTCTCGGCGCCCACCGCCCGGGCCAGGCTGACGGCCCGCTCGGCGGTCTCGAAACCGGCGGGCCCCGGCTGCAACGTCCGCATGGCCGCGACCTGGGCGAGCACCTGGGCGTGCACCACAGAGGGCGGCAGGCCGCGCACCAGCTCCTGGGCACGGGCCAGCTCCGTCTCCCCGCACCCGGAGCCGCGGCTGAGCTTGTCCGCCGCCCGGCCGCGCTGCATCCAGAACCAGGCCGCGCGCAGCGGCTCGCGCCTCTCGTCGAGCAACCGCAGGGCCCGCCGGCTGATCGCCGCCACCCGGTCCGGCTGCTCGGACAGCGTGCCTGCCATGGTGGCCTCGGCGAGCAGGTCCACCTCGTCGAGCTGTCCCTCCTCCCCGACCGGGTAGGCCCAGATCTCGTCGACCTGACGCAGTCGGGGGCGGGCCACCGCCGGCACGCTCTCCCACATCTCCAGCGCCCGCTCCAGCAGCCGCAGCTGCTCGGCATAGGCGTAGCGGCGGCGCGCGTGGACGGCGGCGTCCAGCAGGGCGGGCAGGGCGCGGAGGGGATCGGCCGCGCGCGACCAGTAGCTCGCGAGGCGGGCGGCCCGCTCGCCGTCGGGGACGAGAGCGGGGCGGCGCTCCAGCGCCTCGGCGTAGCGGCGGTTGAGCTGGACCCGCTCGCCGGGCAGCACATCGTCGACGACCGCCTCGCGCACCAGGGCGTGCCGGAACCGGTACCCGTCGCCGTCCTGGGTCGGGACCAGCAGCTTGGCGCCGACGGCCGTGCGCAGCGCGACGAGCAGCTCGCCCTCGGTGCCGCCGACCACCTCGGCCAGCAGCCCGTGCTCCACCACGGAGCCGCCCTCGGCGAGCATCCGCAGCACGTCCTGCGCGACCTCGGGCAACGCCTCCACGCGGACCAGCAGCAGATCGCGGAGCGAGGCGGTGAGGCCCTGGTCGCCGCGGCCGTCCGCCGTCAGCTCCTCGACGAAGAACGGGTTTCCCTCCGAGCGTTCGAACACCGAACGCGCCAGTCCTGGCTCGGGTGCGGCACGGATAATGCCGGCGATCTGCGCGGTCACCTCGGCCCGGTCGAGTCGGTCGAGCTCCACCCGGCGCACCGAGCGCAGCCGGTCCAGCTCGGCGAGGAAGGGGCGCAGCGGGTGGCGCCGGTGGAGGTCGTCGGAGCGGTACGTGGCCAGCACCAGCAGGCGGGTGCCGTCCTGGAGGGAACGGAAGAGATAGCCCAGCAGCTCCCGGGTGGAACGGTCGGACCAGTGCAGGTCCTCGACCGCGATGACCAGCGCGCGGTCCGCCGCGAGCCGTTCCAGCAGCCGGGTGGTCAGCTCGAAGAGCCGGACCCGGTCCAACTCGCCGTCCGTGGCGGACCGGCTGGCCTCACCCAACTCGGGCAGCAGCCGGGCCAGCTCGCCCTCCTGGCCCGCTGCCGCCGCTGCCACCTCGGGCCCGAGCTGCCGGTGCAGCGAGCGCAGGATCGCGACGAGGGGCGCGAAGGGCAGTCCGTCGGCCCCCAGCTCCACGCAGCCGCCGACAGCCGTGACGGCGCCCGCGGCCCGGGCGCCGGTGAGGAACTCGTCGAGCAGCCGGCTCTTGCCGATGCCCGCCTCGCCGCCGACGACGACCGTCTGGGGCAGTCCCTGATGAGCGCGGTCCAGCGCGGCGGCCAACTCGCCGAGCTCCCCTTCACGGCCGACGAAGACGGGACTGAGGCAGTGGGTCTCCACGTCGTCGAGGATCGCACGGGACACCGACAGATCGCCGCCGGTCACGGCGATCCGGAAAGGCCGGACGCGGAGCGCCGGAACGTGCGGGGTCATGCCGCGGTGGTCCAGCGGCGCCGCCGCCGGTCGTCCGGCCGGGGATCCGTGGCGCCGTCGGGACGACCGGTGGCCCCGGACCGGCCGGCACGGGCGCGTTTGGCCCGCCGGTAGTCCGCGGCCCGGCGCTGGAGTTCGGCGGCGCGTTGCCGGTGCAGTGCGTACTCGAACATGATGTTCCCCTCCTGGTGGCGGCCCGGTGGTCGGTCCAGACGAGCTGGATCTACCGTCCGCCGCCAGGCGGGGTCACGGCATCGGGCGACTGCCCAGTCTTTCGCGGCGTCGAGGCTTAGGCGCGGGCCGCGCCCTGAGCGGCGGGCAGGGGCGCGGCACGGACGGAACCTCCCTGACGGCGCGCGTCACCCGTGGCGGGGCTTGCCGGGGTCCCGACGGCCGGGATCCGGCCGCCGGAGGCGTCGAGCCGGGGCCTTAGTCCCGTGTCAGGGGGCCTTAGGCGGTGCGGGGGCCTTAGGTCCTGTCCTGTCGATCGATGGGGCACCTCCCAGCCTCCCCGGCTGGGGGAGGTCAATCGCAGGGCGGAGGATCGCAGCTCGTACGAATGGGGGCACCTCCCAGACGGAGTCTGGGGGACGTACTCGCGCGATCCGACAACGCAGCGAGTGGCCGTAGCGTGGGGGTCCCCCCGAACGGAGTCTGGGGGAGTCGCGGGCCCGGCAAGATCGGCAGGACAGGGCCTAGTAGAGTGTCGCCGCTAAACGTCGTTGTTGTGGTAGACCGTTCGTGGCGGTCTTCCCCCTATCTGCCGCAGAGGGCGTGTCATGGCGCGGTCGAGTTTGCCGTCGGTGAGGTTGAGTGCTGACGATCGTGAATGGCTGACGCGGATCGTGCGGACGGGCGCGCATCCGGCGCAGGAGGTACGGCGCTCGCGGATCCTGCTGGAGTTAGACGAGAGTGTCGGTGGGCCGCCGGGCCGGCGCGCGGTCGCCGAGAGGGTCGGAGTCGACCCGCAGACGATCACGAACGTGGCCAGGGCATATATCGAGCATGATGGCGATGTCGGGGCCACGATCCGGCGTAAGAAGCGGTCCACGCCGCCGGTCGAGCCGATCGTGACCGGCGAGGTCGAGGCCAGGCTGATCGCGCTGGGATGCTCGACGCCCCCGGCAGGCAGGTCGCGATGGTCGCTGCGACTGCTGGAGAAGCAGGTCGCGCTGATGGACGACATGCCGGATCTGGACCACTCGACCATCGGGAAGATTTTTAAAAAACGGCGCTTCGTCCTCATCTGAAGAAGTGCTGGACTATCCCCGCTCAGGCAAACGGCGAGTTCGTCGCACGGATGGAGGACGTCCTCGACGTCTACGTCCGGCCCTACGATCCTGCCGTTCCGGTGGTCTGCATGGACGAGAAGCCCTACCAGCTCCTCGCTCACGCCCGCGCCCCCATCCCCGCCGCTCCGGGGCATGACCTGAAGGAGGACTCCGAGTACGTGCGTGGTGGGACCTGCTCGATCTTCGTGTGGGTCGAGCCACTGGCTGGCCACCGCCGCGTCAACGCCCGCCGGCAACGAACCCGCCTGGACTGGGCCGAGGAAGTCGACCAGCTGCTGACCTGCGACTATCCCGACGCGGAGAAGGTGGTGCTGGTCATGGACAACCTCAACACCCACACCATCGGCTCGCTCTACGAGACGTTCAAGCCCGCCAAGGCCCGCGAACTGGCCGCCCGTCTGGAGATCCACCACACCCCCAAGCACGGCTCCTGGCTCAACATCGCCGAGATCGAACTCGCTGCGCTCACCCGCCAGTGCCTCGACCGCCGCATCGCCGACCTTGACGTCCTCAACGCCGAACTCGCGGCCTGGCAGCAAGCCACCAACGACGATCAACGCCAGGTCAACTGGCACTTCACCACCAGCGACGCAAGGATCCGACTCCGCCACCTATACCCCGAACTTTAGCGGCGACACTCTACTAGGCGGTCCTCGACCGTCTAAGGCCCCCGACTGACGCGCCGCCGTCAGCAGTGCGGAGCGGGAGGGGCGCGCCGGCAACCCGTTGGCGCGCCCCTCCCGCTCCGCCTGTGCTCAGGAGGCGCCGGCGGCGCCCAAGCGCTCCAGGATCAGCTCGCGTGCCCGGGCGGCGTCCGCCTGGCCACGGGTCGCCTTCATCACCGCGCCGACCAGGGCGCCGGCCGCGGCCACCTTGCCGGCCCGCACCTTGTCGGCGACGGCCGGGTTGGCGGCGATGGCCTCGTCCACGGCCTTGCCGAGCGCGCCCTCGTCGGACACGATCCGCAGCCCGCGCCGTTCGACGACCTCGTCCGGGGTGCCCTCGCCGGCCAGCACGCCGTCGATGACCTGCCGGGCCAGCTTGTCGTTGAGCGCGCCCTCCGCGACGAGCGCGGCGATCCGGGCGACCTGCTCCGGGGTGATGGGCAGCGCGCCGAGGTCGACGCCCTGTTCGTTGGCCCGCCGAGCCAGCTCGCCCATCCACCACTTACGCGCGGCACCGGCGTCCGCGCCCACCTCGATCGTGGCGACGATGAGGTCGACGGCGCCGGCGTTGAGCACGGACTGCATCTCGTGGGCACTGATGCCCCACTCCTGGCGCAGCCGGTTGCGGCGGGCCAGCGGCATCTCCGGCAGTTCGGTGCGCAGCCGCGCCACCCACTCCAGGGCCGGGGCCACGGGGACCAGATCGGGCTCGGGGAAGTAGCGGTAGTCCTCTGCCTCCTCCTTCACCCGGCCCGAGGTGGTGGAGCCGTTCTCCTCGTGGAAGTGCCGGGTCTCCTGGACGATCGACTGTCCGGCGTCGAGCACCGCCGCGTGCCGCTGGATCTCGAAGCGAACGGCGCGCTCGACGCTGCGCAGCGAGTTGACGTTCTTGGTCTCGCTGCGGGTGCCGAACGTCTCCCGGCCGTGCGGGCGCAGGCTGAGGTTGACGTCGCAGCGCAACTGACCCATCTCCATCCGGGCCTCGGAGACGCCGAGGGAGCGGATCACCTCGCGCAGCTCCGCGACATAGGCGCGGGCCACCTCGGGGGCGCGCTCGCCGGCGCCGATGATCGGCTTGGTGACGATCTCGATCAACGGGATGCCGGCCCGGTTGTAGTCGAGCAGCGAGTGGGAGGCGCCGTGGATGCGGCCGGTCGCGCCCCCGACGTGGGTGGACTTGCCGGTGTCCTCCTCCATGTGGGCGCGCTCGATGTCGATCCGGAAGACCTCGCCGTCGGCCAGCTGGACGTCCAGATGGCCGTTGTAGGCGATGGGCTCGTCGTACTGCGAGGTCTGGAAGTTCTTCGGCATGTCCGGATAGAAGTAGTTCTTCCGGGCGAACCGGCACCATTCGGCGATCTCGCAGTTCAGGGCGAGGCCGATGCGGAGCGCGGACTCCACGCCGGTGGCGTTGACCACCGGCAGCGCCCCGGGCAGGCCGAGGCAGGTGGGGCAGGTCTGCGAGTTCGGCTCGGCGCCGAGGGTGGTGGCGCAGCCGCAGAACATCTTCGTCCTGGTGCCGAGTTCGACGTGGACCTCAAGGCCCATCACGGGGTCGTAGGACACCAGCGCGTCGTCGTACGACACCAGCTCGGTGACGGTCACGGTGGGAACCTCTCAGGTGCGTCGGCGTCGGGGCGCGTCAGATGGCGTCGGAGATCTTGTCACCGAACGATTCCTCCTCGGACATCCGCCGCAGCTCGCGGGTGAGCAGCGCGACGCCCGTGACGATCGCGGCGGCGGACACGAGAGCGTCGACGAACCGCAGCGTGTCGTCGTCGTGCCGGGCCTCCTTCAGCTGCCGGGCGACCTTGACGGCGCCGAACAGGGTGGTGCCGATGGACAGGTAGGTACCGGCCCTGGACTTGGGCTTCTTGCTCATAGCGCGGGTGCCTCCTCGAGCAGTGGGTGTCCCCAGCGTGCCCGGAACGCCGTCTCGACGGCCGCACCGACGCGGTAGAGCCGGTCGTCGGCCAGCGCGGGGGCGATGATCTGCAGCCCCACCGGCAGCCCGTCCTCGGGGGCCAGGCCGCACGGCACGGACATCGCCGCGTTGCCCGCCAGGGGAGAGGGGATCGTACACAGGTCGGCCAGGTACATCGCCATCGGGTCGTCCACCCGCTCGCCGAGCGGGAAGGCGGTGGTCGGGGTCGTCGGCGAGACCAGCACGTCGACCTGTCCGAAGGCCCGCTCGAAGTCGCGCGTGATGAGGGTGCGCACCTTCTGGGCGCTGCCGTAGTACGCGTCGTAGTACCCGGCGGACAGGGCGTAGGTGCCAAGAATGATTCGGCGCTTGACCTCGGCGCCGAAGCCGGCCTCGCGGGTGAGGGCGGTGACCTCCTCGGCGGACCGGGTGCCGTCGTCGCCGACCCGCAGGCCGTACCGCATGGCGTCGAAGCGCGCGAGGTTGGAGGAGCATTCGGCCGGGGCGATGAGGTAGTACGCCGCCAGCGCCTTGTCGAAGGACGGGCAGGACACCTCCACGACCTCGGCGCCGAGGTCGCGCAGCAACTGCACGGCCTCGTCGAAGCGCCGCATCACCCCGTCCTGGAAGCCCTCGCCGCTGAACTCGCCGACCACGCCGACCCGCAGGCCGGCGATCGAGCCCTCGCGGGCGCCGGCGCGCGCGGCCTCGACCAGCGCGGGGACCGGGGCGTCCACGGAGGTGGAGTCCATCGGGTCGTGCCCGGCGATCGCCTCGTGCAGCAGCGCGGCGTCCAACACCGTGCGGGCGCAGGGACCGCCCTGGTCCAGCGAGGACGAGAAGGCGATCATGCCGTACCGGGAGACGCCGCCGTAGGTCGGCTTGACGCCGACGGTGCCGGTGACGGCGGCGGGCTGCCGGATGGAGCCGCCGGTGTCGGTGCCGATGGCCAGCGGCACCTGGTAGGAGGCGACCGAGGCGGCGGAGCCGCCGCCGGAGCCACCGGGGATGCGGGTGAGGTCCCAGGGGTTCCCGGTGGGGCCGTAGGCGCTGTTCTCGGTGGAGGAGCCCATCGCGAACTCGTCCATGTTGGTCTTCCCCACGATGACCATGTCGGCGGCCCGCAGGCGGCGCGTCACGGTGGCGTCGTAGGGCGGGATCCAACCCTCGAGGATCTTCGAACCGCAGGTGGTGGGGACGCCGCGGGTGGTGAAGAGGTCCTTCAGCGCCACGGGCACGCCGGCCAGCGGGCCGAGCGGCTCGCCGGCGGCGCGCTTCTCGTCCACCCGGCGCGCCTGGGCCAACGCGCCCTCGCGGTCCACGTGCAGAAAGGCGTGCACCTTCTCGTCGACCGCCTCGATACGGCCCAGGTGGGCCTCGGCGGCCTCCACGGCGCTGACCGTGCCGTCGGCGATGTGGTCCGCCAGCTCGGCGGCCGTGAGACGGGTGAGATCTGTCATGTCGGTCACGTTCCTCACGCCTCCTCTCCCAGGATCCGTGGCACCTTGAACCGCTGCTGCTCCGCCGCGGGCGCTCCGCCGAGCGCCTCCTGGGGGGTCAGGCTGGGCCGCACCTCGTCGGGGCGCATGACGTTGGTGAGCGGCAGCGGGTGGGAGGTCGGCGGCACGTCCTCGCCGGCGACATCGGAGACGCGGGCGACCGCGCCGATGATGTCGTCGAGCTGTCCGGCGAAGTGGTCGAGCTCTTCCGCCGTCAGCTCCAGACGCGCCAGCCGGGCGAGGTGGGCGACCTCCTCGCGCGTGATGCCTGGCATCGGCGATCCTCTTGGTTCGTTGAAGGCTGTCGGTTTCGCCCGTCGAGACGCGGCCGTCGCGCGGTGCGCGGTCCGTGCACAAGCGTCTTCGGGGTACTTGCGCCCAATCCTATGGGGCGTCCGCCGGTGCCCGCGCACGCATTCCGGCTCGCCCCCGCCGGGGCCCGGTCAGCGGACGGGCGCGCGGTCGGCGGCCGGGTCCCCGGTGTCGGCCGCGGCGGCGGGCAGTTCCCCGGCGAGCTCGCCCGTCGCGCCCTCGGGAGGGACGCTGTCCCTGGCCCGCAGCCAGGCGGTGGCCTCGGCGGCCGGCATCGCCGCGGCGACCAGCCAGCCCTGAACGGCGTCGCAGCCCAGGTCGCGCAGCCGCTCCCAGGTCTCGTCGTCCTCCACGCCCTCGGCCACCACCACCAGGCCGAGGGAATGCGCCAGTTCGACGGTGCAGCGGACGATCTCCGCGTCCTCGCTGTCCTCCGAGAGGCGGGCGACGAAGGACCGGTCGATCTTCAGCTCACTGACCGGCAGCCGCCGCAGGTGCACCAGCGAGGAGTACCCGGTGCCGAAGTCGTCCAGCGACATCCGCACCCCGTGGCCGGTGAGGCCGGCCAGGGTGTCGGCGGCCTGCTGCGGGTCCTCCAGCATCACGTGCTCGGTGATCTCCAGCTGGAGCGAGCCGGCCGGCACCCCGTGGCGGGCCAACCGGGCGGCCACCGCGCCGGCGAAGCCCGGCGTGAACACGTCGCGAGGCGAGACGTTGACCGCGACCGGGACGGTGAGACCCGCCGCGCGCCAGCGGGCGACCTGGCCGAGCGCCGCCTCCATCACGTACTCGGTCAGCTGGGGCATCAGCCCGGAGGTCTCGGCGATGGTGATGAAGTCGTCCGGCGGGATCCGGCCGCGGTCCGGGTGCTCCCAGCGGACCAGTGCCTCCAGGCCGGCCACCGCGCCGTCGAAGCGGACCTTGGGCTGGTAGTGCAGCTCCACCTCGCCGGTGTCCAGGGCGCGGCGCAGATCGCCGAGAAGCGCCAGCCGGTCCGGGGTGTTCACGTCGCGGCTGGCGTCGTAGACCTCGACACCGCTGCGGTCGCGCTTGGCCGCGTACATCGCCACGTCGGCCCGGCGCAGCAGGCCCTCGCCCTCGGGAGCGTGGTCGGGATAGACCGCCACCCCGGCGCTGGCCTCGACCACCAGGGTCAGGCCGTCCAGGTCCAACGGGGCGCCCAGCGATCCGACCAGGGCGCGGGCCGCCCGCTGGGCGCTGGTCGCGGAGTCCACCCGGGGCAGCAGCACGGCGAACTCGTCGCCGCCCAGCCGGGCGGCGGCGGCGTCACGCGGCAGCACGCTCCGGAGGGCCGGGGGTATGTCCTCGGGTCCCGGGGCCTGGATGGCCCGCTGGATCCGGTCGGACACCTGGAGCAGCAGCCGGTCGCCGGTGAGGTGGCCGAGGGTGTCGTTGACCGAACGGAAGCTGTCCAGGTCGATGAGGATGAGCGCGCAACGGCCCCCGGCCCGCTCCGCGTCCTCGATCGCGGCCCGGGTGCGCTCGAGCAGCCACGCCCGGTTGGGCAGGCCGGTGAGCGGGTCGAGCAGTTGGTCCTCGGCGCGCGCCCTGGCCATCCAGAGGCTGGAGTCCAGCGCCATCAGCGGCACCGCGAACAGCGGCAGGACCAGCGGGGTGTCGACCGCGACCACGACGATCAGCGGGGCGATGCACAGCAGGGCCACGGCGACCAGGCCCTGGCGCAGCAGCGCCGTGCCGGCCCGGGAGGGCAGGCCGCCCGGCGGGGGCATGCACAGCCACAGCAGGGTCCGGGAGATCACCACGTAGGCGACGGCGCCGAGGAGCAGCTGCGGCAGGGTGGCGAGCTGCCAGTCGCCTGGCTCCCACGGGTGCTCGACGCTCGGCCGCTTGCCCCAGGCCGCCAGGGCCAGGGCGGCGGCGCCGACGCCCAGCACGTCGACCGCGCCCTGCAGTGCGGCCAGCGACCAGCGGGCCCGGCGGGCGGTGCCCACCACGGCGACGACGGAGAGGCTGACCAGCACAGCGGGCACCCAGCCGTACAGCAGCAGGGTGGCCAGCGCCAGCGCGGCGCCCGAACCGCTCGTGCCCCACCACCGGTCCCGGCCGAGCGCCACGGCGTGGGTGACCACCAGCCCCGTCAGCACGGCGAGACCCCAGCCGGCCCGGCCGCCGGGAAACAGTGCGTGTCCGCCCGCGAGCACCCGGACGACGCCGATCAACAGCGCGATGCCGGCGCCGACGAGCACCGCGCCCCGCACGAAGCGGAACTGCCAGGCGTGGCCGCGCTGGGGGGTGGTACTCCCCCGGGGGGATGAGTGCATGCGGGTCCCTCTCACGGCCGACGTCGCCCGCACCTGACGCAGGCACACAATCCCACACTAGGCCGCGAGTTGCTGCCAAGGCAGGGAACGGGGGCGCTTCAGGGAAAGCACCCCGACAGGTCCTATTCCCCTGGTATATACCGCGCGACACAACCGGATGCGTACACCCGCTCAGTCGGTGCCCTCCTGCGGGGCCGTGGACGGGGTCGGCTCCGCCATCTCCCGGGCCGCGTCCGGGCCCTGTTCCAGCAGCACCCGGAAGGCCGGCTCCAGGAGCACCGGCACCTTCAGCTGGACGGCCTTGTCGTGCTTCGACCCCGGGCTGTCGCCCACCACGACGAAGTCGGTCTTCTTGGAGACGGAGCCCGTCACCTTGGCGCCGCGGCGTTGCAGTTCCTCCTTGGCGCCGTCCCTGGTGAAGTGCTCCAGGGTGCCGGTGACCACGACGATGATCCCCTGGAGCGGGCGCGGTCCCGCGTCCTCGCCCGCTCCCTCCTCCTCCAGCCGGACCCCGGCCGCGCGCCACTTCTCCACGATTCCGCGGTGCCAGTCCACCGCGAACCACTCCTTCACGGAGGCGGCGATCGTGGGCCCGACGCCTTCGGACGCGGCAAGCTCCTCCTCGCTGGCGTCGGCGATGCGGTCCAGCGAGCGGAACTCCCGGGCCAGTGCCTCCGCCGCGACCGGTCCCACGTGCCGGATGGACAGCCCGGTCAGGATCCGCGCCAGCGGGCGGTGCCGGGCGGCCTGGATGCTCTCCAGCATGGCGAGGGCGTTCTTCTTCGGCTCGCCCTGCTGGTTGGCGAAGAAGGAGACGACCTTCGGCTCGCCGGTCTCCGGGTCCCGTTTGGGCAGGCCGGTGTCCTGGTCGAGCACGTACGACCTGATGGGCAGCAACTCGTCCATGCTCAGGCTGAACAGGCCGCCCTCATCCCTCAGCGGCGGCTCCGCGGGCTCCAGCGGCTGGGTCAGCGCGGTGGCCGCGACGTACCCGAAGTGGTCGATGTCCAGGCACTTCCGGCCGGCCAGGTAGAAGATCCGCTCGCGCAGCTGCGCCGGGCAGGAGCGGGCGTTGGGGCATCTGAGATCGATGTCGCCCTCCTTCATCGGCCGCAGCTCGGTGTCGCACTCCGGGCACCGACTCGGCATCACGAACTCCCGCTCGGTGCCGTCTCGCAGGTCCGCCACGGGGCCGAGGATCTCCGGGATCACGTCCCCGGCCTTGCGCAGTGCCACGGTGTCGCCGATGAGCACGCCCTTGGCCTTGACCACCTGCTGGTTGTGCAATGTGGCGAACTCGACCTCGGAGCCGGCGACGGTGACCGGCTCGACGACCGCGTACGGCGTGACCCGGCCGGTGCGGCCCACCCCGACCCGGATGTCGACCAGCCTGGTGTTGACCTCCTCGGGCGGGAACTTCCAGGCGATGGCCCAGCGCGGCGCCCGCGAGGTGCTGCCGAGCCGTCCCTGCAGCGGGATCTCGTCCAGCTTCACCACGACGCCGTCGATCTCGTGCTCGACGGCGTGCCGGTGCTCCGCGTAGTACTCGATGAACTCGCGGACGCCGTCCAACGAGTCGACCACCCGGCTGGCCCGGGCCGTGGGCAGGCCCCATTCCTGGAACAGCTCGTACGCCTGGGAGAGTCGGTCCAGCGGCAGACCCTCGCGGGCGCCGATGCCGTGCACCACCATCTGCAGCGGGCGGCTGGCGGTGATCTTCGGGTCCTTCTGCCGGAGCGACCCGGCCGCCGCGTTCCGCGGGTTGGCGAAGGGCCGGTCGCCGGCCTCCACCAGACGGGCGTTCAGCTCCTCGAAGCGGTCCATGGGGAAGAACACCTCGCCGCGGATCTCCACCAGCTCGGGGATGTTCGTGCCGCGCAGCCGCTGCGGGATCTCCTGGATGGTGCGCACGTTGGGCGTGATGTCCTCGCCGGCGCGGCCGTCGCCGCGCGTCGCGGCCCGGGTCAGCCGGCCCCGCTCGTACGTGAGGTTGACCGCCAGGCCGTCGACCTTCAGCTCGCACAGGAAGTGGTAGGGGATACCGCGCAGTTCCTCCGCGATGCGGTCCGCCCAGGCGTCGAGCTCCGCGTCGTCGAAGGCGTTGTCCAGGGAGAGCATGCGCTCCCGGTGGCTGACGGAGGTGAACTCCGTCTCGTACGCCCCGGCGACCTTCTGGGTCGGCGAGTCCGGGGTGCGCAGCGAGGGGTGCTCCTCCTCCAGCCGCTCCAGCTCCCGCAGCAGCGCGTCGAACTCCCCGTCGCTGACGACCGGGCTGGTGACGTAGTACCGGAAGCGGTGCTCCTCCACCTGCTCGGCGAGCTTCAGGTGTCGCTCCCGCGCCTCGGCCGGCACCGACCGATCCGACGACTGATCCGACATCTGATCCGGCATCGTCCCGACTCCCGTCCTGTGGTCACTCAGGGTTGTCCGCAAGAGATCTGGCCGCCCGGACGCAGTGGGCGAGGGCGGCCCGCGCATACGCAGGGGAGGCGCCCGCCAGTCCGCAGGCCGGGGTGACCGTCACCGACTCCGCGAGGAGTCCGGGAGACAGGCCCAGCCTGCGCCAAAGCGTCCTGACACCACTGACAGTACCGGCCGGGTCTGACAATGCTCCCTCGGTCGCGCCGGCGGCGGGGAGCACGCCGGCGAAGAGCGCGGTGCCGCCCTCGACCGCCTCGCCGATCGCCTCGTCGTCACGCTCGGTGATCTGTTTTGCGTCGAAGGAGATCGCTGTCGCGCCCGCCCTGCGCAGCAGCCCGAACGGCACGCCAGAGGCGCAGCAGTGCACCACCACGGGGTCACCGTCCGCCACGGCGACCAGGCCGCGCAGCGTCTCCTCCACCACCGCCCGGTCGATCGCGCGGTACGTGCGGTAGCCGCTGGCGGTGGCGACCCGGCCCAGCAGCACGGCGGGCAGCGACGGCTCGTCCAGCTGCAACACCAGCCGCGCCGTGGGCATCCGGCGGCGCACATCGGCCAACTGGCCGCGCAGCCCCTCGGCCAGCGACGCGGCCAGGTCCCGGCAGGCGCCGGGGTCGCCCAGCATCGCCTCGCCGTTGCGCCGCTCCAGCGCGGCCGCCAGGGTCCAGGGGCCGACCGCCGAGACCTTCAACGCGCCCGCGAAGCCCTGGGTGAACTCCTCGAGCGCGTCCAGGTCCTGGCGCAGCCAGGCCCGCGCCCGGCGGGTGTCGCGACCCGGCCGGTCGCTGAGCCGCCACCCGCTGGGCTCGACATGCGCGTAGAGCTCGGCCAGCAGCCCGACGGTGCGGCCGATCATGTCCGCGCCCGGGCCGCGGGCCGGCAGCTCGGGCAGGTACGGCAGCGCGTCCAGCGTTCCGGTGACGATCTGGACGGCCTCCCGCGCGTCCTCGCCCGGCATCGACCCGACCCCGGTCGCGGCGGCCGGGCCCCATGGGAACGCGCCCGTGCTCTGGGCGCCGCCTGGCGCCTCCCGCGCCGCGTCGTTCGTCCGGTCGCTCACCGTGTCATTCACCCTGTCGGTCACCCCCGCAGGGTACGGGGCGCCGGGCCGCCGCCGACCGGCCAGCCGACGGGGTCCCGATCAGCCGGTGGGCCGCACGGTGAGGTCGGTGATCTCCGCGGAGCGCGGCAGGTCGAGCGCCGTGAGCACCGTGGCGGCCACCGACTCGACGGTCATCCAGCGCTCCGGGGCGTACTCCTTGCCCTCCTGCCGGTGCACCTTCTCCTGCATCGGGGTCGCGGTGCGCCCGGGGTAGACGGTGGTGACCCGGACGCCGTGGCGAGTCTCCTCGCCGCGCAGCGCGTCGGCCAAGGCCCGCAGGCCGTGCTTGCTGGCGGCGTACGCGCCCCACCGAGGGCTGGCGTGCAGCCCCGCACCCGAGTTGACGAAGACGACGTGGCCGCGCGCCGCGCGCAGCTGTGGCAGCAGCAGCCGGGTCAGCTCGGCCGGGGCCACCAGGTTGGCGGCCAGGGTGGCCTGCCATATCTTCGGCGTCAGCTCGCCCACCTCGCCCAGTTCGATCACGCCCGCGACGTGCAGCAGGGAGTCGATGCGGTCGGGCGGCGACTGGTGGCCCAGCGCCCAGGACAGCCGTTCGGGCTCGTCGAGGTCGCCGACCAGCGTGCGGGCGCCGGGGAACTGCTCGCGGAGCTGCCCCGCCCGCGCGGCGTCGCGGGCCCACAGCCACAGCTCGTCGCCGCGCTCCGCCAGCCGCTCGGCCACCGCCGCGCCGATGCCGGAGCCTGCCCCGGTGATCACGTGTACAGCCATGGGGACATACTCTCCCGCGCCGCTGACACCCGGACACCGGGACCCCTCCGGTGTGAGCTGCGATACTCCCCCGAGCCCCGGTCGTGGGGGTATCCGGCGGGCGCCGGGGGCATGGGGAGGACGCGGGCCGTTCGGCCGGCACCGTTACGAGTAGGGAGCGAGCATGCGGATCGCGGTCAGTCAGCTGGTCTCCGGCACCGTGCCGGAGGAGAACCTGGCGACGATCGTCGCGCAGACGGAGCGGGCGGCGGCGGACGGCGCCGACGTGGTCGTGTTCCCGGAGGCCGCCATGGCGCGCTTCGGAATCCCGCTCGGGCCGGTCGCGGAGCCGCTGGACGGGCCCTGGGCGAGTGGGGTGCGGGCGGCCGCGGCGCGGGCCGGAGTGCTGGTGGTCGCCGGCATGTTCACCCCGGCGGACGACGGCCGGGTCCGCAACACGCTGCTGATCACCGGCCGCGGCGTGGACACGCATTACGACAAGCTGCACCTCTTCGACGCGTTCGGCTTCGCGGAGTCGGACACGGTGGCGCCGGGCGGCGACGCCGTCACGGTGGACCTGGACGGCGTCGGGCTGGGCTTCGCCACCTGCTACGACGTGCGGTTCCCCGAGCTCTTCACGCGGCTTGCGGAGCGGGGCGCGCGGGTGATCCTGCTGCCGGCGTCCTGGGGCGCCGGCCCCGGCAAACGGGAGCAGTGGGAACTGCTGGTCCGCGCCCGCGCGTTGGACGCCACCTGCTGGGTGGTGGCGTGCGGTCAGGCGGACCCGGCGTCGGTCGGCGACCCGCCGGAGACCACCGCGCCGACGGGCATCGGCCACAGCATGGTGATCTCCCCGCTCGGCGAGATCCGGGCCCGCCTGGGCACCGGACCCGGTCTGCTGGTGGCGGAGGTCGACCCAGGCGAGACGAAGCGCGCCCGCGAACTGGTCCCGGTGCTCGCCAACCGCCGTCCCGACGTCCTGTAGGCCGCCGCCCCTCCCCCGTGCGACACCTGCCGCGCGGGGGCCAGGACAGGGCCACCGCGGTACTATGCCGTCGCGGGTTGGCGGCGGGTGGCGGAGATCGTCGCGGAGCCGACGACGCGGGTGCCGTCGTAGAGGACGATCGCCTGGCCGGGGGCGACGCCGCGCACCGGCTGGTCGAAGCGGACGCGGAGCTCGCCGTCGGCGGATTCGGCCGTCACCGGGGTCTCCTCGCCGTGCGCCCGCAGCTGCGCGGTGTACCGCCCGGCACCCGTGGGTGCGCTGCCGCACCAACGCGGCCGGATCGCGGTCAGCGCCGTGACGTCCAGCGCCTCGACGGGGCCGACCGTGACCGTGTTGTTCACCGGCGAGATGTCCAGCACGTACCGCGGCTTGCCGTCCGGCGCGGGATGGCCGATGCGCAGGCCGCGGCGCTGGCCGATGGTGAAACCGTGCGCGCCCTCGTGCGTGCCGACCTTCCGCCCCTCCTCGTCCAGGATGTCGCCCTCGGCGGTGCCCAGATGCCCGGCCAGGAAGCCGCGGGTGTCGCCGTCGGCGATGAAGCAGATGTCGTGGCTGTCGGGCTTGCGGGCGACCGCGAGCCCGCGCCGCTCGGCCTCGGCGCGGATCTCCGTCTTGGTGCTGCGGCTGTCCCCCAGCGGGAACATCGCGTGGGCCAGCTGGCGGTCGTCCAGCACCCCGAGCACGTAGCTCTGGTCCTTGGCCTGGTCCGCGGCCCGGTGCAGCTCGCGGCGGCCGTCGGGCCCCCGCGTCACGGTGGCGTAGTGGCCGGTGCAGACGGCGTCGAAGCCCAGCGCGAGCGCCTTGTCGAGCAGCGCCGCGAACTTGATCTTCTCGTTGCACCGCAGGCACGGGTTGGGGGTGCGGCCGGCCTGGTACTCGGCGACGAAGTCGGCCACCACATCCTCGCGGAAGCGCTCGGCGAGGTCCCACACGTAGAACGGGATGCCGATGACGTCGGCCGCCCGGCGCGCGTCCCTGGAGTCCTCCAACGTGCAACAGCCGCGCGCACCGGTGCGGAACGACTGCGGGTTGGCGGACAGTGCCAGATGGACGCCGGTCACCTCGTGCCCGGCCTCGGCGGCGCGCGCCGCGGCGACCGCGGAGTCCACGCCGCCGGACATCGCCGCCAGTACGCGCAGTCGGCCGGGGTGGCGGGAGTAGTCAGTCATAGCCACACCAGCGTACGGGCTCCGGTGGGCGGCCCGTCAGCTGAGCCCGGCGGCCCTGGCCCGGGCGACGGCCGGCCCGATCGCCCCGGCCAGGACGGCGACGTCCTCGGGCGTCGAGGTGGAGCCCAGCGAGAAGCGCAGCGTGCCCCGGGCCAGCTCCGGGTCGGCACCGATGGCCAGCAACACGTGGCTGGGCTGGGCCACTCCCGCGGTGCAGGCGGAGCCGGTGGAGCATTCGATGCCCTGCGCGTCGAGCAACAGCAGTAGGGAGTCGCCCTCGCAGCCGGGGAACGCGAAGTGCGCGTTCCCCGGGAGCCGGCCCGCCGGGTCGGGGTCGCCGCTCAGCACGGCGTCCGGCACCGCGTCCTTCACCGCCCGGATCAGCTCGTCGCGCAGCGCGCCGACCCGCCGCGCGAAGTCCGGCCGCCGCTCCACGGCCCGGGTGACGGCCGCGGCGAAGCCGGCGATGGCGGGCACGTCGAGGGTGCCGGAGCGCACCTCGCGCTCCTGGCCGCCGCCGTGCAGCACCGGCGTCGGCGTCCAGTCGCGGCCGAGCAGCAGCGCGCCCACGCCGTACGGGCCGCCGACCTTGTGGCCCGAGACGGTCAGCGCGGCGGCCCCTGAGGCGGCGAAGTCCACCGGGAGCTGACCCACCGCCTGCACCGCGTCGGAGTGCAACGGCACGCCGTACCCGGCGGCGACCGCGGCCAGCTCGGCGACCGGCAGCACGGTGCCGATCTCGTTGTTCGCCCACATCACGGTGACCAGCGCCACATCGTCCGGGTTCCGGTCGAGCGCGGCGCGCAGCGCCTCCGGCGCCACCCGGCCGTGGCGGTCCACCGGCAGCCATTCGACGGTGGCGCCCTCGTGGTCTCCGAGCCAGGAGACCACGTCCAACACGGCGTGGTGCTCGACGGGGCTGGCCAGCACCCGGGTGCGGCGCGGGTCGGCGTCCCTGCGGGCCCAGTACAGGCCCTTGACGGCGAGGTTGTCGGATTCGGTGCCGCCGGAGGTGAAGACCACCTCGCTGGGGCGGGCGCCGAGCGCCGCGGCGAGCGCCTCGCGGCCCTCCTCGACGGCGCGGCGGGCGCGCCGGCCGGCGCTGTGCAGGGCCGAGGCGTTGCCGGTCACCGCGAGCTGTGCGGTCATCGCCTCCATGGCCTCCGGCAGCATGGGGGTGGTGGCGGCGTGATCGAAGTACGGCATGGCAGGGCCGATTGTACGAGCCGGGACGGAACCCGTCGCAGGCCGTGGACGTTCTTCAGCCGTAGCGAGGGGCGCCAGCCGTAGCGAGGGGCGGGAGTCCGGGGAGTCCGGGGGGAGGGCACGATGGGTGAGCACTCGGGGACCCGCGACGGGACCCGCGACCGAACGGGCGGGCCGAGCCGGCGGGCGCTGGTCCTGGGCGGCACGGCCGCGGCGCTGGGCGTCGGCGGCCTGCTGTCGCGGGAGACGCTGGAGCGTTGGTGGTGGCGGCATTCGGGCACGGAGGTGGAGCGCGTCGAGGGTGAGGTGGATCACCCGGGCGCCGAGTGGGTGCCCGCTTCCGAGGCGAACTATCGGCGGGCCAACCGCCCCCACGACTACGCGATCGACCGCGTCGTGGTCCACATGCCGGAGGCGACGTACGCGATCACCCTCCAGGTCTTCCAGGACCCCTCGCACGAGGCGTCGACGCACTACGTCGTGCGCTCGGCCGACGGGCACGTCGCGCAGCTGGCCCGGGAGCTGGACGTCGCGTACCACGCGGGGAACTTCTCGTTCAACGAGCGCAGCATCGGCATCGAGCACGAGGGCTGGGCCGACGACCCGTCGTACCTCACGGACGCGATGTACGAGTCGTCGGCCCAGCTGGTGGCCGGAATCTGCCAGCGGTACGAGATACCGGTCGATCGGGAGCACATAGTCGGCCACAACGAGGTCCCCGACGTGGTCCGGATCTGCCCAGGCCCGCACTGGGACTGGGACCGCTACATCGACCTGGTGCGACGCGAGGCGAACCGGGGCGGCTGACCGTCCCCCCGGACCGGCCCCGGGACGGCGGCCTGCTACTTCCTACTGCTCCCCGGGAAACTCCGGTACGGGCACCATCTCGCACGGCCCCGCGGCCCCCTCGACGAAGAGGAAGTCAGCGTACTTTTCCGAGGGCGACTCCGCGTTCGCGATGACCAACGTGTCGCCCTGCCGCATGGTGATCTCGTGATCGGCCTCCGGGACCTCGCCTTCGGGCAGCGGGACCGTCTCGGCGGGATCGCCCCCGTCCTCGCCCGGCTCGGAGAGCTCGTCCTTGCTGATGGCCGACAGATCCTCGATGGCGACGCTCGACTGCACGTCGCCGCTCAGCTCGCACTGGTATCCCTCGGGAATCTCCTCGGTCGCGACCGTGATCCCGGCCTCGCGCAGTTCCTCCGCCAGGCTCTCCTGCTCGTCCTGGTCCAGGCTCAGCTCGAACAGGCTCACGGTCACGGTGCCGTCCGGGTTCTGGTCCACGGCGTAGGCGGAGCTGGCGCCGGAGCCGGGCAGCGCCACCACCGTGGCGGCCGTGGCCGCGCAGGCGACCGCCAGCCCGAGGCCGGCGCGGCGGGCGGTGAACACCCGGGTCCTGACCGGCGCCGGCGCGTCGTGCTCAAGGCGCTCGACCTCGGCGCGCAGCTCGGTCAGCAGGCGATCCTCGAACTTCGTACTCATGCTTCTCCCCTTGCGTGTGAGAGCCGCGGCGCGGCGAGATCCTGCTCGTTGGCCTGGGTGACCTGGTTGCTCTCGGTCGCACCGCGCAGCGCCTTACGGGCGCGGTGCAGCCGGACCCTGGCCGTGACCTGGCGTATGCCGAGCGCCCTGGCGGCCTCGGCGACGGACAACTGGTCCACGGCGACGAGCTCCAGCACGGCGCGCTCCCCCTCGGGCAGCCGCGCCAGGGCGGCGAGGGCGCGCCGGCCCGGGCTCTCCGCGTCGAGCTTGTCCTCCAGCCGCGCGATGTCGTCCGGCTCCAGCAGTCGCCGGCCGGCGATCCGGCCCGCGAGCTCCGCCTCGCGGGCGGCGCGGCGGCGTTCCCCCGAGACGACGTTCCGCGCCACGCCGTAGAGCCAGGCCGTCTCGCTGCCCCGGCCAGGACGGTACGTGTGCGCCGAGCGGATCACCGCGAGGAACACCTCTGCCGTGAGGTCGGCCGCGGTGTGCGGGTCGTCGACGCGGCGGGCCACGAACCGGGTCACCGCGTCGACGTGCCGCCGGTAGAACTCCTCGAAAGCGTCCGGATCTCGCGCCGCGTCGGGCAGCCCGCTGCGGCCTCCGGTCTTTTTCGTCACAGAGCGTCTCCTGTCGTCGTCTGCCCCTTCACCCGTACTTGGGCCGACGACGGGAGAGCGTTACACGCGGGTCGGCGGGGATCAGCCGGCCGGAGATCAGGTCGGCCAGTACAGCGACTCCGCGCGGGCCCACTCCACGATCACCGGCTCCGCGCCGCTGTGCCAGACCTCGGGCCGCACCCGCCCCTCGCCGCCGGACGAGATGAAGCCGGTCCAGGTGTAGACGAAGTGGCCGTCCCCGCCGTCGTGCACCGGGGAGTGGGTGGGCATGGCGGTGGACCGCTCGAAGCCGTCCCCCTCGTCACGGTAGTTGGCCAGCCGGATCTGGAACTCCTGGCCCCTGCTCAGGCCCGTCACCCGGACCCCGACCGAGGCCGAGTAGTAGCAGGAGCCGTACAGGATGCTCGAGGTGGCCGTCTCCAGGTTGACCCAGTCGTCCTCGCCGTAGCGCTGGTTGAAGGTGAGCGTGGTCCAGGTGTCGGGCTCTATGGTGCGCCGGTAGTCGTCGCTGGTGCCGTACAGGGACCGCTGGGGCATCTCGTCCTCCTCGTTGCCTTCTGGGCTCCAGCCGGGCGGGTGGTCGAGCCGCTCGGCGACGCGCTCTCGGATGTCGCCCATGGAAATGCCGGGGCCGCGCGGGTCGATCTTGCCCGGCTGCCACTCGAGGTGGCCGATCACGGACGTGGGACCGTTCCTGCCCCAGCCGTGCGCACGGCAGAGCGCGGCCGAGGCCCGCACGACGGCCTCGACCTGCTCGGGCGGCCAGGGGTCCTGGCCGTCGCCGAGGTTGACGCACTCGAAGCCGTAGAAGTGGATGTTGCCGTCGGTGTCGGTCTCGTTGTCCGACGGGAGCGAGGACTCGGCGATCACGGCGTCCAGCACGTCGCCGTCCCCGCTGCCCGCGTGGTTCGCCCGGCCGTGACCGACCAGGTAGCAGGTGCCGTCCTTGGCGATGACGCCGTGGCACAGGGGACCTGGGAGGTCGGAGCGGCCGTCATAACACAGGTCAACGGTGGACTGGGTGCCGGTGGTGACGGTGTGATGGATCATCACCCCGTGCACCGGGCCCCAGGCGCCGACGTGGTTGCGGTTGTGCGTGCGCCACGACTTGTACTCGACGACCGTGACGCCCTCGTCCCTCAGGGCACTGAGCACGCGGTCGGCGGTGAGTGGAGTGGCCATGTCGAAACTCCTGTTCGGATCAGCACACGGCTCTCTACGATGTGTACGTCGTTGAGCGGCCGGGACGCAAGACGGCGTGAGACGAAAGGAGTGCCGCGTGGGGCGTACGCCATGGGCGCTCGGCGCTCCGCTGGGTAGCCGCTGACCGGCGGAAAGGGCTACGGTCGCCGCACGACGAGGCGTTGACGTGGGAGGGGTGGCGGCATGGGCGAGCCGGCCGACGAATGCCCGGGCCCGCACCGGCAGTGCCGCGCCTGCGCCGGGCAGCGGGTGGAGTTCCGGGAGACGCTCTACGTGCCGGCCTCCGGCCACCCGCACGGCGTCGCCGGGGCGCACCACTGCTGGCACTGCAAGGGCCGCGGTCACTACTGCCGCTCCGTCATCCGCTGCACCCCACCGCACGACTGAACGGCCGCGGGCGCGGCCCGACCCCCGCTCACAGGCCCCGGGTCTCCTCGCGGAACTCGACCGCGGACGCGCAGTCGCCGTACCGGCCGAACTCCCCGCGGAGCGCGTGCAGCCACTCCCGGATGCGCTGGCTCTGCAGCCGGCCGCAGACGGCCAGCACCTGGCGGGCCTCCGCCGCCGCGCCCTCCACCTCGCCGCCGCACACCAGCGTCCGGGCGTGCTGGGCGCGGTAGATCGCCCGGTTCCGTTCGAACTGGGGCTCGATCAGCTCCAGGGCCGCGCCGGTCGAGGCCGCCGCCCTGCGGTGCTGTCCCAGTGCGTGGCAGACCGCGCCGGCCATGCCGCTCAGCTCGGCGGCCGTGAAGAAGAACAGCCAGGCGTCCGGTTCGCCACGGTCCCGGTCGAACGCCGACTCCGCGCGCCCGAGGGCGCGTTCGGCGAGCGACCGCTGCCCGGTGCGGGCGTAGCCCAGGGCGAGGCGCGCGTGCAGCAGGGCGGCCAGCCGGGCGTTCGTCCTGGCCTGCCGGGTCTCCACGGTGGCCCGGGCGATCCGCAACGCCTCCTGCTCGTGGCGGCGGGTCCACGCCTGCATGGTCAGATGGCTCCAGACCCGCGCCTGGAGCGAGCCGTCCCGGCCCAGGATCGCGGCCTGCAGGGCCTCCTGGTACAGCGCGGTCGCCTCCCGCTGCCGGCCGGCGTCGAAGGCGAACCAACCGGCCGAGACCGCCAGGTCGCCGGCCGCGGCGTACAACTGCCGTCCGACGCCGTCCCCGTAGGTGCAGTGGGTCAGCACGTGCCGCACCCGGCCGAGCGCGTCGGCGGCGACCAAGTGCAGCGCGCCGCCGCCCAGTGCCTGGTCCTGCCGCCGCAGGGCTGCCGTGATGCCCCGGATGGTGTCCAGGTCGCCGGTGCCCAGCCGCCCCCGCGACGGGATGGCGTCGAAGCCGAGAGTCGCGGCCAGCCCGGTGGTGATGAAGTCTCGACGACGCACGGGGGGCTCCTTGGTCGGCGTCGGCGGGGGCTGCGCGGGGACCCAGGAGGACGCGCCGCGCGGGACGAAGCCCAACTCCTCCGGGCTCCGGCCGAATATCTCCTGGAGTGGCACCAGGTACCGGGTCCACGGCCAGCGCACCTCGCCGGAGACCCAGCGGCGCACGTGCCGGTCGGTGCAGTGCGGAGGCGTGCCCAGCAGGGCGCCGCCCACCCGGTTGATCTGGTCCGCGAGCTCCTCGTGGGTGAAGCCGTACTCCTGGAGCAGGCCGTCGAGCAGGGTGTTCCGCCGCCTCGGCATGCCATCACCGCCTGTGTGAGACCGTACTCCGAGCGTAGCGCTCTGGCCTCGATCCGGGGCAAAAGTGTCCGGTCGGCCGAACGTAGAACGGCATCGTTCAGTCCTGTGCTGGCGCCGCCGGGGCGGCTTTGCTGGAGTCATGGCGACCCCAGCTCTCCGGGCGACACCACCGGTCGAGGCTCCGACCGGTCCGTGCCGCCGCCTGCCGGCCGATGCGGCGGCGGCGCGGTTCCGGCCGTGTGACCGGTGGTCCGACGCCGTGCGTGCGTCGGCGTCCGGGAGGACTCAGGCGAGGGGTCGCCTGCGGGAGTGGCCCGGTCCGCCGACCCCGGACCGGGCTGCCGCTGCCATGTTCCGGCCGGTGCCGCGGGGAGCCACGCGGGTCCTGGCACTGTCCGGCGCCGGCCTTCCTGGCGCCGGTCGGGACGTGGCGGTGTCGGGCCCAGCGATACGGGGCCCGGCGACGGCGGGAGGTGCGAGGGTGGGGAGCGCGAGGGCGGGATGTCGTGCCTGAGCCGACCGACTGGCCCCCGGGAACCCCGGACCACATCCGCGTTCCGGTGTCCCGCCGGGACTTCTGCGACTGCGGACTGCGGACTGCGCTCAGCGACGCGGAGCGGACGGTCCACGCGTGCCCCGCGCCCCGGCTGTTCCCCGCTCCCGCGCCGCCGGAGGCGGTCGGACTTGGAGACGCCCCGGCCCGCCGACGGGGCGGCGGGCCGGGGTCGCTGCGGGCGCCGCGCGTCCGTGAGGCACGCGGGGTGCGGTGAGGGGCGACCCGCCCGGGCGTGCGAGCCGGCGCGACGCGGTCAGCCGACGTTCTCGGCCTGGAACATCCAGTGGTGCTTCTCGAGGTCCTTGGTGAGCTGGATCAGCACGTCCTGGCTGACGGCGTCGACCTCGCCCACCGCCGTGAGCCGCTCGCGCATCCGGACGATGATGGTGCCGAGCGCGTCAACCATGGTGCGGACGGCGTCGGTGTCCTGCTGCCAGCCGTCGGGAACGGTGCTGATGCCGCTGGCGGCCGCCACCGTGGCGGCACGGCCGTCCGGCGAGATGCCCAGGGCCGCGGCCCGCTCGGCGACGATGTCGGAGTGCGAGCGTGCCGTGCTGACGACGTCGTCGAGCTGCAGGTGCACGGAGCGGAACCTGGGTCCGAGGATGTTCCAGTGGGTCTGCTTCGCGACCAACGAGAGATCGACCAGGTCCACCAGCGCGCCTTGCAGCGCCTCGCCCACGATCTTGAGCGTCGCGTCGGGCAGCGTGCTCTTGACGACGTACATGAAGCGCCCCTTTCGATGCAGTTCAGCGCCATTGATCCTTTCCTAGCACCGGAGTACCCCCGTCACGGCATCCGACGCGGATCGATGGGGCACGGCCTTGCCGCGGGCTCAGAGCGGGCCGGTGGCCGGGCGGCCGCACCGAACGTGGCCGGCGCACCGCGGTGAGTGTCACGATCTCGCTCCAGGGTGCCCATTATCTCGCCCGTTATAGCTGGGTATCACCTGCTACAGCGGGATTTCATCCCTGCTAGCTTCCCGAACGGGACGCGCCGACCACGGGGGTCGCGTCCGAAGGGGGAGCGATGAGGACGGAACCCGAGTCCACGGAGACGCCGGCCACCCTGCGGGTGCGGGCCGAAGGGCTGCGCGAATGCGCCCGGCAGGCCCGCGAGCTGGCCTCGTCGCTGGGCCCGCGCCAGCGGGAGCGGCGGGTGGCGGAGCCTCAGGCGATCTGGTGGAGCCGGGACGCGGAGCAGACGGTCTCGCTGCTGGGGGATCCACCGTCCGTGCTGGACGTGATGGCAGGCACGCTGCTGACCGACGCGGGCCGCTGGGAGGCCGAGGCGAGCGCGCTGGACCGACGGGCCGGCCACGCGGAGCACCGCGGCTGAGCGCAGGGCGGCGTGCGCACGGCGGCGTGACCGGCAGCCAAGCGTCGGTCAGGCCCTAGTACGGCCGGGGGTAGCCGTAGCCGTGTTGGCGGAGGGCCGCCGGGTCCTGGGCGGGGGACGCCGGCACGTCGCGGTCGTAGAACGGGCGGGTGTTGGCGCGCAGCCACATCGCGACCGGATCGTAGGCGTCGGCCATGGCGACGGTGCCGACCGCCAGCCCGTCGGGGACGGCGGTGATGGCCTGGCGCATCATCTCGCGCACCGCCTGCGCGGTCCGCTCGCCGGGGTCGTCCACCTCCAGGCCGATCACCAGGTACGCGGCGCCGACCGCCGGCTGGACCCAGGCGCGCCGCAGGCTGCGGAGCACCGGCGTGTGCTGGGCGCCCAGCGCCAGCCGCTCGTAGAACGCGTCGGCCCTGATGCTCGGCTCGCTGATCCGCAGCGGGCCGGCCGGCAGCCGGTCCAGGCCGCCCGCGATGCGGCGCAGGTCGAGCCACGGGATGCCGAGGCCGCCGCCGGGGGCGTGCGGGTTGAGCCACAGGCCCCAGTGGTCGGGGTAGAGCGCGGCGGCGATGTCCCGGCCGCCCACCACCTCGTGCGCGCGGGTCCAGCCGCTGGCGGTGAGCTCGCGCTCCGAGGTGACGCACGGCGCGTAGCCGTGGCCGGCGACCTCGACACTGCCGTACTGGGCGTCGGGATCACCTGGACGCCCGTGCCACAGCAGCATCCACACCTCGCCGTCGGCGAGCGCGGCCAGCAGCGCCTCGTAGGTGTCGAAGCGGTCAGGGGTGACCCGTGGCAGCAGCTCTTCGACCCCTCTCCCCGCGCTCACCTGGGACGGTCCTCCTCGTTTACTCGGCGTCTACTGGGCACCGGACATCTCACCAGCTTAGGAGCCACGGGCGACAGGGAGCCGGCGTTCGAGGCGGACGCTCAGCCCTCCCGCGTGTAGAACGGCTGCACGCAGTGGCGCAGCCAGTCGACCACGGGGTCCTCCGCGGCGTCGAGAAGCACCATCTGCACCGGCCAGGAGACGGGGTGCTGCGCGACGGCGCGCTCCAGCACCTGGTGCACGGAACCGCGGCTGTCCTCGTCCAGCACGTCGAGCTCCAGACCCACGAAGAGCGCCGGGGCGCCGCCCTCGGCGCTCGCCAGGCCGCGGCGCGCCGATCGGACGAACCACAGCCCCGCCAGTTCCCGGGCCACCGCGGCCAGCAGGTCCACCGGCTCGTCCTGCCAGTTCGGTTGGAAGAGGCGCATCCGCGCGCCGGAGGGCACGCCGGGGACGCGCTCTCCCGGGGTGGTGCGGCAGAGCTCGGCGACGGCCGCGGGCGGCACCGGGACGCCGACCGTGCCACCCGGATTGACCGCGATCCCCAGCTGGGGCGGCAGACCGCGGGCGAACTCCGGGGCGGGCGCGACGGCGAACGACAGATGCGAGGCACCACCGAGGTGGAACTGCTCGGCGGAGCTGAACACCGGGACGAACGCGCCCCCGTTGATCTCCAGGGTGGGCAGACGCAGGCTCTTGCTGGCCGGCCCGCCCCCCTCGGGCAGCGGCACCCACAGCGCGCTACGGGCGAGCACCCGCAGCAGCCGGGGAGCCGCCTCCGGCTGGCCGACGGAGGCGGCGAGCGCCTCCTCCAGCGCGTTGGCCGGCCAGCCACCGCCGTATCCAGGCGTCTGCGGCCCACCACCCTGCGCGCCCTGCCACGGAACGCTCATCGGTCTCCCACCGCCACCGCTCCACTCCTACCGGTCTGTAAGTCGGTAAGTACCCTAATCCCCACCGCGGCGACTCCCTCCTCACCGTCCATCACCGTCCCCCCGCCATCAGCTCCGTCCGCCGGCCGGGCCGCGCGGGGCCGTGCGATGATGCGCGTAGCGCCCCGAGTTCCAGGAGTTCAGCAGATGGCACAGACCCCGTCCCCGCGGGCCACGGCGCTGGACGCGGTGCACCGCGCCCTGGGCGCCACGATGACGGACTTCGCCGGCTGGCACATGCCGTTGCGCTACGGCAGCGAACGCGCGGAGCACCAGGCGGTGCGGGAGGCGGCCGGGCTGTTCGACCTCTCCCATATGGGCGAGATCACGGTCACCGGCCCGCAGGCGGACGAGCTGCTGGACCACGCCCTGGTCGGCCACCTCTCCGCGCTGCGGGTGGGCCGGGCGCGCTACACCATGATCTGCGACGCGGACGGCGGCATCCTCGACGACCTGATCGTCTACCGGCTGGCCGAACAGGAGTACCTGGTCGTCGCCAACGCCGCCAACTCCCAGGTGGTGCTGGACGCGCTGGGCGCGCGCCAGGCCGGCTTCGACGCCGCGCTGCGGGACGACCGGGCGGGTTACGCGCTGCTCGCCGTGCAGGGTCCGGCCTCTCCCGGCATCCTGGCCGGCCTGACCGACGCCGATCTTGCGGGCCTGCGGTACTACGCGGGCCTGCCCGGCACCGTCGCCGGGCGCCGGGCGCTGATCGCCCGCACCGGGTACACGGGCGAGGACGGGTTCGAGCTGTTCTGCGCCCCGGAGGACGCCGAACCGCTGTGGCGAGCGCTGACCGACGCCGGCCGGCCGGCCGGGCTGGTGCCGTGCGGCCTGGCCTGCCGGGACACGCTGCGCCTGGAGGCCGGCATGCCGCTGTACGGGAACGAGCTGACGACCGCGACCACGCCGTTCGACGCCGGGCTCGGCCGGGTGGTGCGGTTCGACAAGCCGGGCGACTTCGTGGGCAGGGAGCCGCTGCGGGTCGCCGCGGAGCGGGCCGCCGAGCGGCCGCCGCGGGTGCTCACCGGCCTGGTCGCCAGGGGTCGCCGGGTGCCGCGCGCCGGCTACGCCGTGGTGGACGCGGAGGGGCGCGCCGTCGGCGACGTCACCTCGGGCGCGCCCTCCCCCACGCTGGGCCGGCCGATCGCCATGGCCTACGTCGACGCCGACCACGCGGCGCCGGGCACGGAGGGCGTCGGCGTGGACATCCGCGGCTCCCGGGAGCCGTACGACGTCGTGGCCCTCCCTTTCTACAAGCGCCGCGCCTGACCGTCGCAGGCCACCCGAGACCGCAGGCCACCCGAGACCAGGAGAAGCACATCCCATGAGCAACCCCGAACAGCTGCGTTACAGCAAGGAGCACGAGTGGCTGACCGCCGCCGAGGGCGGTCTGGCGACGGTGGGCATCACGAAGTACGCGGCCGACGCGCTCGGCGACGTGGTCTTCGTCCAGCTCCCGCAGATCGGCGAGTCGGTCGCCGCGGGCGAGACCTGCGGTGAGCTGGAGTCGACCAAATCGGTCAGCGACCTGTACTCGCCGGTCTCCGGCGAGATCATCGAGATCAACCAGCAGGTGGTGGACGACCCGGCGCTGGTCAATTCCTCCCCGTTCGAGGCCGGCTGGCTCTTCCGGGTCCAGGTCGCCGACGACGCGTCAGACGCCGGCCCGGCCGAGCTGATGTCCGCCGCCGAGTACGCCGAGTTCACCAAGGACTGACCGCCGCAGGCCGCGCGGGGTTCAGGCCGGCGGGTCGGCGAGCAGGAGGAGGACCGAGCGGTCCGGGACGGTGATCTTGGTGCCGGCCGGATGGTGGGCGGCCGGGGGCGCCGAACGCTCGTCACGCGCGGTGTCCACCAGCAGCCGGTAGCCGTCGGCCCAGGGCGGGCCGGGGAGCGGGAAGTCCAGCGGTTCGGCGCCGGCGTGCAGCAGCACCAGGAAGCTGTCGTCGGTGACCGGCCGGCCCTTGGGGTCGCGCTGCGGGATGTCCCGCCCCGACAGGAACATGCCGAGCGTGCTGCTCGGGGCGTACCAGTCCCGCTCGGTCATCTCCCGGCCGGTGGCGGTGAACCAGCCGAGGTCCCTTATCCCCTCGGGGCCGTGGCGGCGCCCGGAGAAGAACGCGCGCCGGCGCAGCACCGGATGGTCGCGGCGCATCCGGATCAGCCGGCGGGTGAAGGCGAGCAGTTCCCGCCAGTCGGGGTCCGCCAGCAGCGTCCAGTCGAGCCAGCCGAGCTCGTTGTCCTGGCAGTAGCCGTTGTTGTTGCCGCGCTGGGTGCGGCCCATCTCGTCGCCGGCCAGCAGCATCGGCACGCCCGTGGAGAGCAGCAGCGTGGTGAGCAGGTTGCGCAGCTGGCGGCGGCGCAGCGCGGCGACGTCCGGGGCGTCCGTCTCGCCCTCGACGCCGCAGTTCCAGGAGCGATTGTCGTCGGTGCCGTCCCGGTTGTCCTCGCCGTTGGCCTCGTTGTGCTTCCGCTCGTACGTAACGAGGTCGCGCAGGGTGAACCCGTCGTGGGCGGTGATGAAGTTGACCGAGGCGTACGGGCGGCGCCCGCCCCAGGCGTAGAGGTCGCTGGAGCCGGAGAGCCGGTAGCCGAGGTCGCGCACGTCGGGCAGGGCGCCGCGCCAGTAGTCGCGGATCGTGTCGCGGTAGCGGTCGTTCCACTCGGTCCACAGCGGCGGGAAGGCGCCCACCTGGTAGCCGCCGGTGCCGACGTCCCAGGGCTCGGCGATCAGCTTCACCCGGCGCAGCACCGGGTCCTGGGCGATGACGGCGAGGAACGGGGAGAGCATGTCCACGTCGTGCATGGCGCGGGCGAGGGCGGAGGCCAGGTCGAACCGGAAGCCGTCCACGCCCATCTCCTGCACCCAGTAGCGCAGCGAGTCGGTGATCAGGCGCAGTGCCTGGGGCTGCACCACGTGCAGGGAGTTCCCGCAGCCGCTGTAGTCGGTGTAGAAGCGGGGGTCCTCGGCGAGCCGGTAGTAGCCGGGGTTGGCGATGCCGCGTAGCGAGAGGGTGGGGCCGAGGCCGCCACCCTCGGCGGTGTGGTTGTAGACGACGTCGAGGATGACCTCGATCCCGGCGTCGTGCAGGGCGCGGACCATGCTCTTGAACTCGCCCACCTGCTGGCCCCGGGTGCCGGAGGCGCTGTAGGCCCCGTGCGGGGCGAAGTAGCCGATGGAGTTGTAGCCCCAGTAGTCGCGCAGGCCGCGCCTGAGCAGGTGGTCCTCGTGGGCGAACTGATGCACCGGCAGCAGTTCGACCGCGGTCACGCCGAGGCCGGTCAGGTGCTCGAGCGCCGCCGGGTGCCCCAGCCCGGCGTAGCTGCCGCGGAGCTCGGGCGGGACGCCGGGGTGCCGCATGGTGAAGCCGCGCACGTGCAGCTCGTAGATGACGGAGTCGGCCCAGGGGGTGTCGGGGCGGCGGTCGTCCGACCAGGTGTCGTGGTCGTGCACCACCACCCCCTTGGGCATGAACGGGGCGGAGTCGCGTTCGTCGCGCACGGTGTCGGCGAGCTCCTGCTGCGGCCAGTCGCGGACGTGTCCGTACAGCTCGGCGGGCATCGCGCCGCCCGCGCCCGGCCCGCCGAACTCGCCGTCCACGGCGCGGGCGTAGGGGTCGAGGAGCAGCTTGGCCGGATTCCACCGGGCGCCGGTCCACGGGTCCCAGCGGCCGTGCACCCGGTAGCCGTAGCGCTGCCCCGGGCGGACGCCCGGCAGGAAGCCGTGCCAGATCTCGTGGGTGAGCTCGGCGAGCGGGCGGCGGGTCTCCCGGTCCGCCTCGTCGAAGAGGCACAGCTCGACGGCCTCGGCGCCGCCTGCCCACAGCGCGAAGTTGGTGCCCTCCACGCCGTCGGGGCCGGCCAGGAAGCGGGCGCCGAGGGGTTGCGGGTGTCCGGGCCACGCGTCGACGTCCGCGCCGTGCTCTGGTCCTCGGGGCACGTTCCGCCTCCTCACGCCGTCGGCCGTCGTTCTCCGGCACGTCTCTTGTTGTTTCCCGCCCGTCGCCTCGCCGTCACGCGGTGCGGCCAACGGGTGCGATCCTCGCCGTCTATGACAGGGAATATGGCATTTTTCCATGGCCAACGCCACGGCCGGACGATGCGCTCCCAGCGAACTGCGACGCAAGCGTGACAATCCACCGGTCGCATCGTCAGCACGATGTGATTACCTGGCCGTTACCGGGGCATTGACGGGACTGGACCCTGCCCGGGGTCACATTGGTGCGTGGCGTGAAGGGGGAGCCGACGTGACGACGCGCCCAAGGGGTCGAGGCAGGTTCGGCGTCGTGGCCGGACTGCTCGGTGTGCTGCTGCTGGCGACGGCCTGCTCGGGCGGCAGCGAGGCCGAGGAGCGGGACGACGACGGCGCGCCGCCCACGCCGAAGCCCGCCGCGGTGGAGATACGCATATCCCCGGAGGACGGGGCGAGCGGCGTGGCGACGTCGGGCGAGCTCGCGGTGACCGCCGAGGGCGGCGCCCTGACGGACGTCACCGTCTCCGACGCGGACGGCCGGAACGTGCCGGGCGAGCTGGCGACCGACGGCACCAGCTGGGAGCCGAACGAGCATCTGGCCAACGCCGCCCGCTACACCGTGGAGGCGGTCGGCGAGAACGCGGAGGGCCAGGAGGAGACCCGGACGTCCAGCTTCCGCACGGTGGCCGCCGACGCCACCTTCGGCAGCAACTGGAACATCCCCGACGGCTCCGAGGTGGGCGTCGGCATGATCCTGTCGATGACTTTCGACACCGCGATCGAGAACACCGCCGCGGTGCGCGACGCGGTCGAGATCACCACCGACCCGGCGGTGGAGGTCGAGGGGCACTGGTTCGGCAACCAGCGGCTGGACTTCCGCCCCGAGGAGTACTGGGAGCCGGGCACCGAGGTCGACGTGAGCTTCCGGCTGCGCGGCGTGGAGGGCGCGGACGGCGTGTACGGGACGCTGCGCGAGAACGTGAGCTTCACGGTGGGCCGCAGCCAGATCAGCACCGTGGACGCCGCGGACATGACCATGGAGGTGGTGCGCGACGGCGAGCGGCTGCGCACCATTCCGGTCACCACCGGCGCGCCGGGTTACGAGACGTGGAACGGCCGGATGGTCATCAGCGAGCGGCTGGTGGAGACCCGGATGGACGGCGCCACGGTCGGGTACGAGGGCGAGTACGACATCCCCGACGTGCCGCACGCGATGCGGCTCAGCGACAGCGGAACGTTCATCCACGGCAACTACTGGGCGGGCGAGTCCACCTTCGGCAGCGCGAACGTCAGCCACGGCTGCATCGGCCTCTACGACGTGCAGGGCGCGGGCGACGACTCCACGCCGGGGGCGTGGTTCTTCGAGCACTCGCTGATCGGCGACGTGGTCGAGGTGGTGAACTCCGACGACGACGTGCTGGCGCCGGACAACGGGCTCAGCGGCTGGAACATGGACTGGAGCCAGTGGGGCACCGGCCAGTAGCCAGCGGCATATGTGGATGGGACTACCATCCGCCCTTCTCGTCCCTCACACGGGGCCGTTCCCGGTGAACCGGGCCCACGGACGGCGTGAGGGGACCATGATGGGAGATATGGCAGGCGTGGTGGGGAGCCCGACTCGCGATGTGGTGGACCGCGATGTGGTGGACGGAGCCGCACCGTCCGGGAAGGTTGTCGAGCTGACGCGCGACCCGGGGCTGGGCGAGGTGCGCCTGCTCTCCCGACCGGAGTCGGCCGGCGCCGCCAGGCGGCTGACCCGGCACCAACTGCTGCACGGGTGGCTGCTCCCGCCGCATCTCACCGAGGACGCCGTGCTGCTGGTCTCCGAACTGGTCGGCAACGCCATGCAGCACGCGGGAGCGCACGTGTTCGGCCTGCGGATCCGCCGGCGGCGTGGCTGGGTCAGGGTGGAGGTGCGCGACCCGTCCCGGGCGCTGCCGTGCCACCTGCCGGTGCGCGAGCTGGACGTGAGCGGACGCGGCCTGTGGCTGGTGGACAAGCTGGCCGACCGCTGGGGCGTGGACCTGCTGCCGCACGGCAAGTGCACCTGGTTCGAACTGCGCCTGTCCGGCCGCTAGTCCGGCCGACAGCCGGGGTCGCCAGTCGGCGCCGCTCTAGCGGATGGTCATGCCGCCGCGCCGCGCCGTGGCCCGGCGCCGCCGGTCGTTGCACAGCAGGCACCTGCCCCAGCCGGGGGGCAGCGGATCGTCCTTGTCGCCGTGCAGCGGGTCGATCGCGCCTCGTGGATGCTCGCGGCAGCCGGTGGTCCCCGGCCCGTCGGCGAGCGCCTGCGCCGCGGCCAGCGCCCGGCGCAGCGCGTCCACCAGCACCTCGGCCTGCTCCCCCTCGGGGGCCTGCACGTCGAAGGCGATGTCGGAGGCGGTCCGCAGCGCCGTCTGCACCTCACGCAGCTCCGAGCGCTGACCCTGCTGGTTCTGCTGGTTCTGGTGACGTGGACTCATGCCCGCCAGCGTAGGCGGCCCCACCGACAGGCACCGGCTGGGCGCCGAGCGCCGCGAACCCCAGACCGTAGGCCACCCGTGGCCGAGTGCCTCGGGCGTCTGCCCCCGCCACCGCCCGGCGGCGGAGCAGCCCGAGGTCCACCAGCGGCTCGGCCGACCGCCGCTCCACCACGTCGACGCGCCCGCCCGGCGCGGGCCCGGTGCCGGCTTCTGGCAGCCCAGCGACCAGCGCCAGCGCCACCAGTCCGGGCGCCACCAGCGGCCACCCCCGAGGCGGTCTTCGAGGCCGAACTCGACATTGGGCCGCGTCCCGCGTCGGGCGGGCGAGGGCCGCCGCATGGGCCGCATCCGGCCACGGTCCTACGCCGAAAAACCCGGTGGGCAGTGTCAGAGGTGAACCGTAGTCTCGAAGATGATGTCTGCCTCAGCCGAAGCCCCAGCCTCCCCGTCCCGAAAACGTTCCGCCAAGCGATCCGTCGTCCGTTCTCTCCTTCGGCTGTGGCCCTACGTCCGCCCGGTGCGGGCCCGGGTCTTCGGCGCGGCCGCGGTGGCCATCGTGGCCGCCTCCATGGGTCTGGTCATGCCGCTCGTGCTCAAGTGGATCGTCGACGGCCCGGTGGCCGACGGCGACACCGCCGGCATCTGGTTCGGCGGCGGGGTGCTGCTCGTCGTCGGCCTGGTGGAGACGCTGCTGTTCGGGCTCAGGCGCTGGATGGTGGCCCGCCCGCTGGCCGGCGTCGAGGCCGCGATGCGCGCCTCGCTCTACCGGCACGTGCAGCGCCTCCCGGTCGCGTTCCACGACCGCTGGGCCACCGGTCAGCTGCTGTCCCGCGGCACCGGCGACCTCCAACTGCTGCGGATGTTCCTGGCCTTCGGGCTCACTTTCCTCATCGTCAACAGCGCGACCATCGTCATCGGCTGCGGGGTGCTGATCGCCCAGGACTGGACGCTCGGCCTGGTGCTGATCGCCCCGGTGCTGCCGCTGATCGTGACGTGCGTGATCTTCGAGGCGAAGTTCTCGGTGGCCGCCCGTCGGGCGCAGGACCAGATGGGTGACCTGACCACCGTGGTGGAGGAATCCATCCTCGGCATCCGGGTCATCAAGGGCTTCGGCCGGCACCGCAGCCAGGCGCGGGCGTTCCACGACCTGTCGCGGCGGCTGCTGGACACCGAGGTGCGGAAGGCGAAGCTGCTGGCCTCGATCTGGATGGTCATCCTCTGCCTGCCCGAGCTGTTCCTCGGCGCGGCGCTGATGCTCGGGGTCGCCCAGGTGGCGGACGGCGACCTCACCGCCGGCACGCTCGTCGCCTTCATGACCACCGCGATGGTGCTGCGCTGGCCGGTGGAGTCCATCGGCTTCCTGCTCGCCCTGAGCAACGAGGCGGCCACCGCGTCCAACCGCTTCTTCGAGGTGATGGATGCCGAGGTGCCCGCCGAACCGGCGGCGCGCCGGGCGGCGACGGATGACCTCGGCGAACCGGACGCACCGAACGGCGCGCGTGACGGCGGGCTCAGGTTCGAGAACGTCGTCTTCCGCTACCCGGACGCCGCGCCTGACACCCCGCCGGTGCTCGACGGCATCGAGCTGCACCTTCGGCCGGGCGAGACCATGGCCCTGGTGGGCGGCACCGGTAGCGGGAAGACCACGCTGCTCGGCCTGGTCCCCCGGCTGTACGAGGTGACCTCCGGCCGGATCACCCTGGACGGCGTGGACATCGCCTCGCTGCCCCGGCATCGGGTGCGCGAACGGGTCGCCACCGCCTTCGAGGAGCCCACGCTGTTCTCCGCGACCGTGCGGGAGAACGTGCTGATGGGCGCGGAGACCGCGGGCGACGAGGCGATGGAGCGGGCGCTGCGGGTCAGCCAGGCGCACGACTTCGTGCACGCGCTCCCCCGGGGTCCGCTGACCGAGGTCGGCGAGCAGGGCCTGAGCCTGTCCGGCGGCCAGCGCCAGCGCCTGGCACTGGCCCGCGCGGTGGTGGGCCGCCCGCCGTTCCTGGTGCTCGACGACCCGCTGTCCGCGCTCGACGTGCACACCGAGGCGCGGGTCGAGGCGGCGCTCCGCGAGGTGTTGGCCGACACGACCGCGCTGGTCGTCGCCCACCGCCCGTCCACCGTGCAGTTGGCCGACCGGGTGGCGCTGCTGTCCGGCGGCCGGATCGCCGCCGTGGGCACCCACGCCGAGCTGCTGCACGGCAACGCCGAGTACCGGCACCTGATGACGGGTGAGCGGGCCGACGAGCCCGCGCCCGGCCTCCAGCCCGACGGGCCCGACGAGCCCGACCGCCGCCTCACCACCGAGGTCACCGCACGATGACCAGCGCAGGAACGAGTTCCGGTTCCCCGTCCACGACCGACCACGACCGACTCCCCGACCACAACCGGCTGACCGAGCGCGACCGGCTGGCCGAGGGTGACTCCGGGTCCGGGCGCCGACCCGGGGCGGCCGGCACCGGTCCGTCCCTCCCGGCCGACCCGGACCGGGGCGGGCCCCCGGCGGAGCGGCTGGCGGTGACCTCGCAGGAGCCGCCGGAGGACCCCGGCGTCTTCGACGCCTTCGACCAGGACCAGTTGCCGGCCCCGCCGGGCGCCTCGCGGCAGCTGCTCGGCTCGCTGATCCGCCCGCACCGCGCCCGGGTGGCGCTCGCCGCGATGCTGCTGCTCCTCCAGCAGGCCGCGGTGCAGGCGGTGCCGCTGCTGGTGGCGTACGCCATCGACAGCGGCGTCCCGGCCCTCCGGAACGACGACCGCGGGCCGCTGGTCGCCGTGGCCGTCGCGTACCTGATCTGCGCGCTGGCGGGCGGCTCACTGCAGTACGTCTTCGTCCGGCTCTCGGCCCGGATCAACCAGAGCATCCTGCTCGACCTGCGGGGCCGGATCTACCGGCACGCGCAGGCGTTGAGCCTGGACTTCCACGACAGGTACACCTCGGGCCGGCTGATCTCCCGGTCCACCAGCGACGTGCTGTCGCTTCGCGAGCTGCTCGACGAGGGCCTGCAGGACCTGCTGATGATGCTGGTCTCCGTGGTCTACATCGGTGGCCTGCTCTGGTACCTCGACCCGGGCATCGGCGGCGCCGCGATGCTGTCGTTCGTCCCGCTGGCGCTGCTGGTGCGCAACTACCGGCGCCGGTCCGCCGAGCGGTTCAGCAAGCGGTCCACGGCGATGGCCCGGGTCATCGTGAAGTTCTCCGAGACGCTGGGCGGCATCCGCCCGGTGCAGGCGTTCCGCCGTGAGCAGGCCAACGACGCCGAGTTCCACGAGCTGAACCGGCGGCACGAACGGCTCAACGGCGACACCATTCTGGAGCTGGCCCGCTTCGTCGTGATCTCCCGGGCGATCGCCTCCGTCACGGTGGCCGGGATCGTGCTCTGGGGGGCGCACCGGGTGACCTCGGGCGCGTTGGAGCTCGGCGCGCTGGCCGCCGGGGCGCTGTACATCAAGCGGCTGTTCGACCCGCTGGACCGCTTCGCGATGATCATGAACGGGTACCAGTCGGCCTCGGCCTCGCTGGAGAAGATCGCCGGGCTGCTGGCCCAGCGCCCCGACGTCCCGGAGCCGGAGCGGCCGGTCGCGCTGCCGCCCCGGGCGGGCGGCCTGCCGGGACGCGAGGTCAGGTTCGACGACGTGCGGTTCTCCTACCGGACGGGCGGCGAGGTGCTGCCCCGGCTGCGGCTGACGCTGCCGGCCGGCCAGACCACGGCGCTGGTCGGCGCCACCGGCGCGGGCAAGTCCACGCTGGCCAAGCTGCTGGCCCGGTTCTACGACCCGACCGAGGGGCGGGTGCTGCTCGACGGGACGGACCTGCGCCGGCTGGAGATCGCGGAGCTGCGGCGCGGGGTGGTGATGGTGACCCAGGAGGCGTTCCTGTTCTCCGGGACCATCGCGGAGAACATCGCGATCGGCCGGCCCGACGCGACCCCGGACGAGATCGAACGGGCGGCGAAGGCGATCGGGGCGCACGACTTCATCGCCGCGCTCCCCGACGGGTACGCCACGGACGTGCGCAAGCGCGGCAGCCGGATCTCGGCCGGGCAGCGGCAGTTGGTGGCGTTCGCCCGGGTGCTGCTCGCCGACCCGGCGGTGGTGATCCTCGACGAGGCCACCTCCTCGCTGGACATACCGGGCGAGAAGGCCGTGCAGAACGCGATGGTGACGGTATTGCGGGAGCGGACCGCGGTGGTGATCGCGCACCGGCTCTCCACGGTGGAGATCGCCGACCGGGTGCTGGTGATGGACCAGGGCCGCCTCGTGGAGGACGGCCCGCCGGCCGAGCTGATCGCCGGCACCGGCCGCTTCGCCACGCTCCACCAGGCCTGGCGCGAGAGCCTGGCGTAACGCGCTCAGCACAGCGGAGCCACCGCCGCTCCGACCCGCGGGTCGGAGCGGCGGTGGCTCGGGGTCAGGCCGGTTCGGCGGTGGCGGCTGGGAGGGCCAGCAGGCCGAGTTCGGCGCGGTGTGCGAGCAGCGGGTGGGCAGGTAGCACCCGGACCGTGTAGCCGCACGAGCCTGGGCGGTGCAGCGTGAGCTCGCCCTCGAACGTCCAGCGGCCCGTCAGATCGGGGCCGCCCTTGGGCTTCAGCGGCGCGTACCCCGGCTCGACCAGGTTGTCGTCGCCGTCCAGCCGGCCGGCGACCGCCTGCACCTCGACCGCCGTCGGATCCAGATCGCCCAGCGTGACCCGGGCGCGGAGCGACAGCGTGCCGCCCAGGGTGGCCGGCTCAGGACCCGGCTCCACCTCGGCCACCGCCACCTGGTCCCACTCCCGGCACACCCGGGCCGCGAACTCCGCCAGGTCGCCGGCCGCCTCGGCGGTCAGCGCGCGGTGCGCGGCGGCGGCCGGGGCGTAGAACCCGGTGATGTACTCCCGGAGCATCCGGTCGGCCAGCACCCGCGGTCCGAGCCGGTCCAGGGTGGCCCGGACCATCTCCAGCCAGCGCGTCGGCAGGCCCGCCGCGCCGCCCGGGCCCCCGACCCCGATTCCGCCCCCGGCCCCGGCGCCGGTTCCGGTCCCCGCTCCGGTCCGCTGGTAGAAGCAGGGCACCACCTGCTCCTCCAGCACCGCGTAGAGCGCGGTCGCCTCGATCTCGTCGCGCCGCTCGGGGTCGCCGGCGGCCGTGCCCTCCGCGGTCGGGATCTCCCAGCCGAAGTCCGGGTCGAACCACTCCTCCCACCAGCCGTCGCGCACCGAGAGGTTGAGGCAGCCGTTGAGCGCCGCCTTCATGCCCGAGGTGCCGCACGCCTCCAGCGGGCGCAGTGGGTTGTTCAGCCAGACGTCGCAGCCGGCGTACAGCGCGCGAGCCATCTCCATGCCGTAGTCCGGCAGGAAGACGATGCGGTGCCGCACGGCGGGGTCGTCGGCGAAGGTGACAAGCTCCTGGATCAGCAGCTTGCCGCTCTCGTCCGCCGGATGCGCCTTGCCGGCCACCACGATCTGCACGGGGCGCTCCGGGTGCAGCAGCAGCCGGGTGAGCCGCTCGCGGTCCCGCAGCATCAGGGTGAGCCGCTTGTACGAGGGGACCCGGCGGGCGAAGCCGAGGGTGAGCACCTCGGGGTCCAGAACGTCGCCGATCCAGCCCAGCTCGGCCCGGCCCGCGCCGCGTTGCCGCCAGGCGCCCCGCAGCCGGTCGCGGACGTCGAGCACCAGCCGTTCGCGCAGGACGCGGCGCAGCTCCCACAGCTCCGGGTCGCTCAGCGGCCGGTCGGCGGAGCGCGCCCGCCGCATCTCGTCGGCGGTCCAGGTCGGGGCGTGCACGCCGTTGGTGACCGCGCCGATCGGCACCTCCTCGACGTCGAAGCCGGGCCACAGCACAGCGAACATCTCGCGGCTGACCTGGCCGTGCAGCTGCGAGACGCCGTTGGCGCGCTGCGCGGTGCGCAGCCCGAGCACCGCCATGTTGAACTGCGGCTCGCCGTCCTGGGTGCCGCCGGCCGGTCCCAGCGCCCCGTCCGTGCCCTCCGGTTCGCGGCCCAGCGCCAGCAATGCCGCCAGGTCGAGCGGTTCGAGTTCGCCGCCCTCGCCGAAGTACCGGGCCACGAGCTCCTCGGGGAACCGGTCGATGCCGGCGGGCACCGGCGTGTGGGTGGTGAAGACGGTGCCGCCGCGCACCGAGCGCAGCGCCGCGTCGAAGCCGACGCCCTGTTCGCCGAGTTCGCGGACCCGCTCCGGGCCGAGGAAGCCGGCGTGCCCCTCGTTCATATGGAAGACCTCGGGGTGCGGGTGCCCGGTGAGCCGGCAGAACGCGCGGACGGCGCGGACGCCGCCGATGCCGAGCAGCATCTCCTGCACCAGCCGGTGCTCGCTGCCGCCGCCGTAGAGCCGGTCGGTGACCTCGCGGGCGGCGGCGTCGTTCTCGCCGAGCGCGGAGTCCAGCAGGAGCAGCGGGACGCGGCCCACCATGGCCTGCCAGACCTGGGCGGCGAGCGTGCGGCCCTCGGGCAGCGTCAGCCGGACCCGGACCGGCGAGCCGTCCGGCTCGGTGAGCGGGGTCACCGGCAGCTCCTGCGGTACCACCACCGGATAGTGCTCCTGCTGCCAGCCGGCGGCGTCCAGGCTCTGCCGGAAGTAGCCGTGCCGGTAGAGCAGGCCGACGCCGATCAGCGGAACGCCGAGGTCGCTGCCGGCCTTCAGATGGTCGCCGGCCAGGATGCCCAGCCCGCCGGAGTACTGCGGAAGGGTCGCGGTGATGCCGAACTCGGGCGAGAGATACGCGACGGCGCGCGGCAGCTCGCCGCCGGACTGGGCGTCGGCCCGCTGGTACCACCGGGGCTCGGTGAGGTAGTCGCGGAGTTCCTCGACGGCGACGCCGAGCCGGCGCAGGAAACCCCGGTCGGCGGCGAGCTCGGCGAGGCGGGCCGCCGGGACCAGGCCGAGCTGGCGCACCGGGTCGGCGCCGGCGGCGCGCCAGCTCTCCGGGTCGACGGATCTGAGGAGTTCGCGGGTGTCGGAATGCCAGGACCAGCGCAGGTTGAGCGCCAGCTCCTGGAGCGGGAGCAGCGGGTCGGGAAGGACGGGGCGTACGGAGATGCGACGAATGGCCTTCACGGTCCGACCGTAACCGGACGGATCAGCCGCGAACGGGAGATTTCGCAGATTTCGGATCGAATGCAGCGGCTTTCCGCACGTTCCGCCGTACGCACGGCCGCACGCCGCTGGCCCGGTGGCAGTGCCACCGGGCCAGCGGTGCGAGGGCTCAGGTGCGCGGGCTCAGGTGACGGGGACCTCCGGGTCCTTCTCCGTCGTCCCACCGGCCTCGTCCGCCTCGCCCGCCTCGTGCAGAAGCTGCGGGGCCAGCTCGCTGGTCGGGCGGAGCGTGCCGTCGGCGATCTCCTCGGCGAAGTGGCACGCCACCTTGTGCCCGTCCGCCAGCTCCCTGAGCGCCGGGCGCTCGGTGTCGCAACGCTCGGGCTGTCGCCACGGGCAGCGGGTGTGGAAGCGGCAACCGGCCGGCGGGTTGGCCGGCGACGGCAGGTCGCCGGTGAGCAGGATCCGCTCCCTGTGGTCCTCGACCTCGGGGTCGGGCACCGGAACGGCCGACATCAGCGCCCTGGTGTACGGATGCCGCGGCGTCGCGTACAGCTCGTCGCTGGGCGCCTCCTCGACCAGCGAACCGAGGTACATCACGCCGATGACGTCCGAGATATGCCGCACCACCGCGAGGTCGTGGGCGATGACCAGGTAGGTCAGGCCCAGCGAGTCCTGGAGCTCCTCCAGCAGGTTGAGCACCTGGGCCTGGATGGAGACGTCCAGAGCCGAGACCGGCTCGTCGCAGATGATCAGATCGGGCTCCAGCACCAGCGCGCGGGCAATGCCGATGCGCTGCCGCTGGCCGCCGGAGAACTCGTGCGGATAGCGGCTGAGCGCGTCCGTCGGCAGCCCCACCCGCTCCAGGATCTCGGTGATCTTCGCGCGGCGGGCGGCGCGGTCCGCGCCGATCCCGTGCGCGGCCATGCCCTCGGACAGGATGGACTCGATGTTCTGTCGCGGGTTCAGGCTGCCCAGCGGGTCCTGGAAGACCATCTGCAGCCGGCGGCGGGAGCGGCGCAGCTGCTCGGCGGGCAGTCCGGCCAGGTCCGTGCCGTCGAAGACGACGTGGCCGCTGGTGATGTCGACCAGCCGCAGCACGGCCCGGCCCAGCGTGGTCTTGCCGCAGCCCGACTCGCCGACCAGGCCGTAGGTCTGCCCCGCCTCGACGGACAGCGAGACGCCGTCCACGGCGTAGACATGCCCGACCGTGCGGTCGAAGAGGACGCCACGCTTGACGGGGAAGTGGACCTTCACCTCGTCCAGTTCCAACAGGCTCATGCGGGGGCCTCCGTCTCCTGGGTCGCCTCGGCTGCGTCGCCCGCGCCGTCGCCCGCACCGTCCGCCGGCAGCACCGGGTTGACGCAGCGGACCTGGTGGTCGGGGTCCGGCAGCGCGGCCAGGCCCTCAAGCGGGGGCGTGCCCTCGAGGCACTCCATGGTGTAGAAGTCGCAGCGCGGCGCGAACGCGCAGCCGTCGGACCAGGCGATCGTGTCGTTGATGGAGCCGCGCACCGGGTGCAGCGGCTCGCCCCGCGGGGCGTCCAGCCGGGGTATGGAGCCGAGCAACCCGTGCGCGTAGGGGTGCGCCGGGGTGGCGAACAGCGGTCGGCGCTCCGCCGCCTCCACCACCTTGCCGGCGTACAGCACGTTGACCGAGTCGCACAGTCCGGCGACCACGCCCAGGTCGTGTGTGATCATCAGCAGCGCGGTGCCCTGCTGTTCGACCAACTCCTTCAGCAGCTCCAGGATCTGCGCCTGGATCGTGACGTCCAGGGCGGTGGTCGGCTCGTCGGCGATCAGCAGGCGGGGCGCGCACGCCACCGCCATGGCGATCAACGCGCGCTGCCGCATGCCGCCCGAGAGCTGGTGCGGGTACTCCTTCAGCCGGCGCGTCGGGTCGGGGATGCCGACCCGGTCGAGCAGCGACGCGGCCTCCCGGCGGGCGGCCGCGCCCCGCATGCCCCGGTGCCGGCTGAGGATCTCGGTCACCTGGACGCCGATGGGAACCACCGGGTTCAGGGAGGACAGCGGATCCTGGAAGATCATCGCCAGCCGGGTGCCGCGCAGCTCGCGCATCGCGCTCGGGCGAAGCGACAGCAGGTCGGTGCCGTCGAAGTCGGCCCGACCCCCGACCCGTACGCCCTTCTTGGGCAGCAGGCCCATCAACGCCAGCGAGGTGACGCTCTTGCCGCAGCCGGACTCGCCGACCAGGCCCACCACCTCCCCCTGGTCGACGGCGAAGGAGACACCCTCCACGGCAGGCACCTCGCGGGCGCCGCCGCCACCGGCGAAGGTGACGGTCAGTTCGTCCACGGACAGCAAGGTCATGTCATCGGCTCCGCAGTCTCGGGTCGAGTGCCTCTCGCATCGCCTCGCCCAGCAGGGTGAAGCCGAGCGCGGTGATGATGATGCCGAGGGCGGGATAGGCGGAGAGGAACCATGCCTGGTCGAAGTCCTCCTGCGCCTGGGCCAGCATCACCCCCCACTCCGGCTGCGAGGCGTCGGGGTTGCCCAGACCCAGGTAGGACAGGGCGGCGGCCTCGATGATGGCGGTGGCCAGCGCGAGCGTCGACTGGACGATGACCGGCCCCAGCGAGTTGGGCAGCACATGGGCCAGCACGATGCGCCGGCGGCGCACGCCCGTCGACCGGGCGGCCAGCACGTAGTCGGAATTGGCCTGGGCCAGCATGGAGCCGCGCAGCAGCCGGGCGAAGATCGGGATCTGCACGACGCCGACCGCGATCATGACCGTGCTGAGGCTCTGGCCCATCACGGCGGCGATGCTGACCGCCAGCAGCAGCGAGGGCAGGGCCAGGCTGATGTCGATGAAGCGCATCAGCACCGTGTCGATGCGCCGACCGACCGCGCCGCCGAAGGCCAGCGCGGCGCCGGACGCGCCGCCGATCAGGGTGCCGACGGCGAACCCGAGCAGGGTGGCGACGATGCCGACCAACAGGGTCTGCCGGGCGCCCTCCAGCATCCGGGAGAGCTCGTCGCGGCCGAGATGGTCCAGGCCCAGCCAGTTCTCACCGCGCGGGCCGACGAAGAGACCGCGGTTGGGGAAGACCTCGCCGCGCCAGTTCTGCGCGGTGGGGTCGTGCGGGGCGAGCCACGGTCCGACGATGGCCACCACGACGAAGATCGCGATGATGACGCCGCCGATGAGGGCCATCTTGCTGTCCCGCAGCCGACGCAGCATCTCGATCCACAGGCTGGCGCCCGAACTGGTCTCGCGGCGCGCGGTGAGCTCGGCGAGCCGGTCGATCTTCGACGAACGCTTCTCGAGAAAACCGGTGTTCGCGGCCATCAGTTCACCCGCACTCTCGGGTCGATGAGGCTGTAGGCGATATCCACCAGCAGGTTGATCAGCACGTAGGTGATCGCGATGAACAGGATGAAGCCCATCAGCACCGGATAGTCGCGGCCGTCGATGGCGCCCCGGATGAAGTCGCCGATGCCGCCGAACGCGAACACCGACTCGGTGAGCACCGCCCCGGAGAGCAGGCTGCCGGTCAACAGGCCGATGGTGGTGACCACCGGCAGCAGCGCGTTCCGCATGACGTGCCGGAGGCGCACCACGCTCTGCTTGAGGCCCTTTGCCTCGGCCGTGCGCACGTAGTCCTCGCCGAGCACCTCGAGCACGCTGGCCCGCGTCATTCGGACGATCACCGCGAGCGGGATCGAGGCCAGCGCCACACCGGGCAGCACCAGATGCTGGATGGCGTCCCAAGAGGCGTCCCACTCCCGGGTCAGCAGCCCGTCGAGCACGTAGAAGCCGGTCACCTCCGTGGCGTCGAGGCCGGTCGTCTGTCTGCCGAAGCTGGGCAGCCAGCCGAGTTCGACGGCGAAGATCTGTTTGAGGATGAAGGCCAGGAAGAAGACCGGGATGCAGATGCCGATCAGCGAGCCGGAGACCGCGGTCACGTCCAGCCAGCTGCCGCGCCGGCGGGCGGCGAAGTAGCCGAGCGGGATCCCCACGGCGATCGCGATGAGCATCGCGGCGACGGAGAGCTCCACGGTGGCGGGATAGCGCAGGGTGAACTCCTCCCATACCGGCTGGCCGGTCTGGGTGGAGGTGCCCAGGTCGAGCGTGACCAGCTCGCGCACGTAGTTCACGTACTGCGACCACATCGGCTCGTCGAGGCCGAGTGCCGCCTCGATCTGCCGGCGGTCGCCCTCGGTGGCGTGTTCGCCGAGCATGGCGGCGACCGGGCCGCCGGGCAGCTGGTGCACCCAGATGAAGAGGAGCACCGACAGGCCGATCAGCGTGGGTATCAGCTGCAGCAGCCTGCGGATGATGAGACGCAACACCTTGGAGAGTCGCCCCTTTCTTGTCGAGCTCGCGGATCGCGTCGAGCGTGGCGCGCCGGTCAGCGGTCCGCCCGGCCACGGGGTGCCGTGGCCGGGCGGACCTGGGCCAGACTGCGCGGTGCCCTACTTGAAGGACGTCTCCGCGAAGTTCTCCTGCGTGAGCGGGGAGACGGTCGGCGGGTTGACATCGGCCCCGAAGGCGATGGACGGCGGGGAGCTGGACACCGGCACGCCGGGCAGCAGCTCCATGACCAGCTCGTTGACCTGCTCGTACAGGCCCACACGGGTCTCCACATCGGGCTCGGTCTCCGCCTGGTGCATCAGGTCGAAGAGCTCCTGGTTCTCGAAGCCCCATTCCGCGGACTGCTCCGCGAACCAGGTGCCCAGGAAGTTGTAGCCGTCGTTGAAGTCGCCGGTCCACCCCATCAGGCGCAGGTCACAGCCGCCGTTCTCGACCGTGTCGAGGTAGTCCGGGTTCCACTTCATCGGCCTCGGCTCGACGGAGATGCCCGCCTCCTCGAGGTCGGCCCGCATCAGCTCGAACATGTCGGCCGGGGCCGGCATGTACGGGCGGGTGACCTCGGTCGGGTAGCAGAAGTCCACCGACAGGTTCTCCTCGCCGGCGCTGGCCAGCAGGTCGCGGGCCTGGTCCGGGTCGTAGGCGTACGTGGTGACGTCCTGGGAGTACCCGTCCACCGTGTCCGGCATGAACTGGGTGGCGACCTGGCCGCCCTCGGGCAGCTGGGTACTCACCAGCGTCTCCCGGTCCAGCGCGTGCGCGATGGCCTGGCGCACCTCGGGCTTCTCGAGCGCCGGGTTACGGTCCTGGGTCATGCCGAGGTAGAAGATGTTGAACACATCGCGGGTCGGCACCTGGAAGCCCTCGTCGAGCAACGTCTGCACGTCGCCCGGCGCGACCAGGTCGTATCCGTCGATGTTCCCCGCCTGGAGGGCCTGTCTGCGGGCGTCCTCCTCGGAGATGGTGCGGAACACCAGCTCGCCCACGCCGGCCTTGTCACCCCAGTAGCCGTCGAAACGCTCCAGGGTGACCTCGCCGTTCCCCTTGTTCCATCCGGTGATCTCGAACGGGCCTGTGCCGGCGACCGTGCCGGCCTCCTGGCTGTACTCGGGGTAGTTGATGTTCTCGCCGTCGTCGGTGGAGGCCTCCTGCTGCTCGTAGGCCTCGATGGCGTTGGGCGAGTGGATGCCGAAGGCCTGGAGCGAGAATCCGCCGGGCAGGTTGGCGGAGGCGTGCTCCACCTCGATGACCGCGGTCAACGGGTCGGTCGCCTCGCAGCTGCGGTAGTTCGGCTCGGGGATGTCCTCGTTCTCGTTCTCCGCGAATCCGCCGAAGACCGTCTGCCAGTAATAGGACAGGGCGCTGTTCTGGTAGGTGCCGGTCCAGTTGTACCAGTGGTCGTAGTTCTGGCAGACGACCTCAGCGGTCAGTTCCGCGCCGTCGTGGAACTTCACGCCATCGCGCAGGTGGAACGTCCACTCGGTGCCGGCCTCGTTGCTCTCCCAGGATTCGGCGAGGCCGCCGACGAGCTCGGTGCCGCCGGTCTCGTGCTCCAGCAGCGCCTCGAAGGCCTGGCGGGTGACCCGGAAGGTCTCGCCGTCGCTGGCCAGCGCGGGGTCCAGGGAGGCGGGGTCGCCGGGCGCGCCGAACACGAAGGTGTCGGAGTCGTTTGAGGAGCCGTCGTCTTCGCGCTCGCTCTCGGCGCAACCGGTGACGACGACACCGATCGCGAGGACGGCGGCGAGCGTCCGCGCGGCCTTGGGTCTTGCTATGGACATCGTCCACCTCAGATGGTCGGCGGTGGTATGGCGTTTCGGTGAAGGCACATTACTGCGCGCGTAGATTGCTGTGAACCGCGGACTGAACGGCGATACCGAGCTGAGACTCACGGCGCGGCGAAGACGGCCGTGAGCCGCCCTCCGGATCACCCCCCGAGAAACCGGACAAGCCGTGTGGTACCAGTCCCACCCACGACGTTTCCCAGGAATCCCGTGAATACGCCCCGCGCCGTCGGCGCATTCACGGAGCCCGGCAACCCCGGCGCACCCCGGCGGCAACCTTCTCGTGACATTCCCCCACACTCAGGAGGGTCGCGTGCGAACCCTGCATCGCAAGAGAGACGCAAGGCGAGGGCGGGTGCTGCTGGCAGCCGCACTCGTCGGGGTCATGGCCACGGGCGGGCTGACCGCGCTGTCCCACGCCGCCGACGGGGACGGCACCGCGCCGGCGGCCGCGACGGATCCGGCCGCGGGCGCGTACCAGATGGACGACCTGGGTCGCGGCCTGGTCAGCGTGGGGTCCGCGGAGGGCAACCTGGTCAGCTGGCGCCTGTTGGCCACGGACCCGGACGACGTTGCCTTCAACGTGTACCGCGACGGCACCAGGATCAACGATGAGCCGCTCGCCGGGGCCACCAACTTCCTGGACGAGGGTGCGCCCGCTGACGCGGAGTACACCGTCAGCACCGTCGTCGACGGCGCCGAGACCATGGACACGGCGACCGCTCTGTACCTGCCGAACGCGACCACGGACATCCCGATCGACTCTCCCGGCAGTGACTACGTCGCCAACGACGCCTCCGTGGGAGACCTGAACGGGGACGGCGAGTTGGAGATCGTCCTCAAATGGGACCCCACCAACGCCAAGGACAACTCGCAGTCCGGCGTCACCGGCAACGTATACATCGACGCCTATACGCTGTCCGGCGACCAGCTGTGGCGCATCGATCTGGGCCGCAACATCAGGGCCGGGGCGCACTACACCCAGTTCCAGGTCTTCGACTACGACGGCGACGGTTCGGCCGAGGTCGCCATGAAGACCGCGGACGCCACCGTCGACGGTGCGGGCACCGTCATCGGCGACGCGAACGCCGACTACCGCAACGAGGGCGGGTACATCCTGGAAGGCCCCGAGTACCTCACCATCTTCGAGGGTGCCACCGGCGCCGCCATCGACACCGTCGACTACGTGCCCGGCCGTGGCAACGTGGCCGACTGGGGCGACGACTACGGCAACCGGGTCGACCGCTTCCTCGCCGCCACCGCGTATCTGGACGGCCAGAGCCCGTCGCTGATCATGTGCCGCGGCTACTACACCCGGTCCGTCATCGCGGCCTGGGACTTCGACGGCAGCAACCTGACCCAGCGCTGGGTCTTCGACAGCGACGAGGCCGGCGGCCAGTACGCGGGCCAGGGCAACCACAACCTGTCCGTCGGTGATCTGGACGGCGACGGCAACGACGAGATCGCCTACGGCTCGCTCGCCGTGGACGACGACGGCGGCGTGCTGTGGTCCACCGGCTACGGCCACGGCGACGCCGAGCACCTGGGCGACTTCGACCCGAACAACGAGGGCCTGGAGTACTACAAGGTCGACGAGGACGGCAGCAAGCCCGGCTCCTGGCTCGCCGACGCCGACACCGGCGAGGTCCTCTGGGAGACCGAGCCGGCCGGCGACAACGGCCGCGGCATGGCCGACGACATCTGGGCCGACAACCCCGGCGGCGAGTTCTGGTCGTCGGCGGACGGCGGCCTGCGCAACCTGAGCGGTGACGAGGTCGGTGCCAAGCCCTCCAGCATCAACTTCGCGGTGTGGTGGGACGGCGACCTCACCCGGGAACTGCTGGACGACACGCATATCGACAAGTACTCCCCCGACGGGGACGTCCGGCTGCTCACCGGCGAGGGCGTGGCGTCGAACAACGGCACCAAGGCGACCCCGGCGCTGTCGGCGGACATCCTGGGCGACTGGCGCGAGGAGGTCATCTGGCGCACCAGCGACAACAGCGCGCTGCGGATCTACTCGACCGACGACCCGACCGACACCTCGATCCCGGCGCTGATGCAGGACCGGCAGTACCGCACCGCCATCGCCTGGCAGAACACCGCCTACAACCAGCCGCCGCACCCGAGCTTCTACATCGGCCCTGATATGGCAGAGGTCACCCCGTCGATGCTGAACGGCGTTCCGGCGGGCGCGGGCCGGTAGTCACCCCCACACCGCACCCACCCCCACACAGCACTGCACAGCAAGGAGGCACCATGCGTTCCCCCCACCGCAGTGTCCGCGCGAGGCGTGGCCGGCTGCTGCTGGCCGCCGCGTTCGCCGGCGTGCTGACGGCCGGCGGCATGACCGCCCTGGCCACCGCCGCCCCCGCCGAACAGCCGACCACCTCCCAAGCGGCCGAGAGCGTCGTGCAGATCCCCACCCCCACGGCCGACGAAGTGGTCGAGGAGACCATCGAGATCACCTCGGACTTCGACGGCGGCGGCACCCGCTACATCCCCGGTGACGGCCTCGGCGGCGGCGACCAGGGCGAGGACCAGGAAGCCGTCTTCGAAGTCAGCAACGGCGCCACCCTCAGCAACGTCGTCATCGGCTCCCCCGGCGCCGACGGCATCCACTGCGAAGGCGACTGCACCCTCGAGAACGTCTACTGGGAAGACGTCGGCGAAGACGCCGCCACCTTCCGCAACGGCTCCACCTACAACGTCATCGGCGGCGGCGCCGTCGGAGCCGACGACAAGGTCCTCCAGTTCAACGGCGGCGGCACCCTGAACATCTCCGGCTTCGCCGCCGAGGACTTCGGCACCCTCGTCCGCTCCTGCGGCAACTGCGACGAGATGCCCCAACGCACCATCGTCCTGGACGGCGTCACCGCCACCGCCCCCGGCGACAAACTCGTCGGCATCAACGAGAACTACGGCGACACCGCCACCTTCAGCAACATCACCATCGTCGGCGACGACGAGATGACCATCTGCCAGCGCTACATCGGCAACGACAGCGGCGACGAACCCGAAGAATCAGGCTCCGGCCCCGACGGCACCCACTGCCTCTACGACGAGTCCGACATCAGCTACCAGTAACCGCTGGTACCGGCCACCGGCAACCGCCAAGGGCAAGGTTCGTCTTCGGCAGCGGCCGGTAACAGGCAGGAAACCAGAAGTTTCGTTCTCCGGGGTCGGCCCCCGCACCTGACCAGGTGCGGGGGCCGACGCGCGTGGGCAAACCCTCCTCATCCCGCACCGCACCCACCCACACGAGTGAACGCGGAGCAAAGTGGCCATGCCCCAAACCAGTCAGATACCCGCAAAACAGATACAAAGGACACCCCTGCCCTCAACGCCCCCAGGTGATCCTCATATGATCGGTCGCATCCCCGTCCTTGACGTCCAGCCACGCATCGACTGCGGCCGCCGCCCGGTCAAGGCGGTGCCCGGCGAGACATTCCAGGTCAGTGCCACCGTCTTCCGCGAGGGCGCCGAGGCGGTGGGGGCCAACGTGGTGCTGCGCGACGCGTCAGGACGCAGCGCCCGCTGGCTGCCGATGCACGAACTCTCCCCCGGCACCGACCGCTGGGGCGCCGACGTCACCCCCGACGCCGAGGGGCGCTGGAGTTACCACGTGGAGGCGTGGGCGGACCCGGTGACGACGTGGCGCCGACACGCCCGGATCAAGGTCGACGCCGACACCGACGTCGAACTGACCCTGTTCGAGGGCGCCCAACTGCTCGCCCGCGCCGCCGCCGAGGCGCCGAAGTCCGACGGCCGGCAGGCCGTGCAGGACGCCGCAGAGGCGCTGGCCGACGTCGCGCTGCCGCCCGCGGACCGCCTTGCCGCCGCGCTGACCCCCGCGGTGATCGAGGTGCTCATCCGGCATCCGCTGCGCGAACTCGTCACCTCCTCCCGGCCGCTGCCGCTACTGGTGGAGCGGGAGCGCGCGCTGGCCGGCGCCTGGTACGAGATGTTTCCGCGTTCCGAGGGCGCCGTGCTCCGCGCCGGCGCACCCCCGGTCTCCGGCACGCTGCGCACCGCCGCCGAGCGGCTGCCGGGCATCGCCGCGATGGGCTTCGACGTCGTCTACCTGCCGCCGGTGCACCCCATCGGCACGTCCTTCCGTAAGGGCCCCGGCGGTTCGCTGGCCGCGGGGCCCGACGACGTCGGCTGTCCCTGGGCCATCGGCTCGGCCGACGGCGGCCACGACGCGATCCACCCGGACCTGGGCACGCTGGACGACTTCGACGCCTTCGTCGCGGCGGCCGGCGCGCACGGGCTGGAGGTCGCGCTGGACTTCGCGCTCCAGTGCAGCCCCGACCACCCGTGGGTCAAGGAACATCCGGAGTGGTTCCACAAGCGGGCCGACGGCTCCATCGCCTACGCGGAGAACCCACCCAAGAAGTACCAGGACATCTATCCGATCTCCTTCGAACACGACTTCCGCGGCCTGGTCACCGAGACGCTGCGCCTGCTGCGTTTCTGGATGGCCCACGGCATCCGCGTGTTCCGCGTCGACAACCCCCACACCAAGCCGGTCGTGTTCTGGGAGAAGGTCATCGCCGAGATCAACCGGACCGACCCGGACGTGGTGTTCCTCGCCGAGGCCTTCACCCGCCCGGCGATGATGCACACGCTGGCGCAGATCGGCTTCCAGCAGTCCTACACGTACTTCACGTGGCGCACGGGCAAGGACGAGCTCACCGAATATCTCGCGGAGCTCAGCGGTCCGGCCGCGGCGTATATGCGCCCCAACCTCTTCGTGAACACCCCGGATATCCTGCACGCCTATCTCCAGGACGGGGGCCGGGCCGCATTCGAGATCCGGGCGGTGCTGGCCGCGACGCTCTCGCCGAGCTGGGGAATGTACGCCGGATACGAGCTGTGCGAGGGCACGCCGGCCGAGCCGGGCAGCGAGGAGTACGCGGCGTCGGAGAAGTACCAGCTCCGCCCCCGCGACTGGGCTGCGGCCGAACGCCCGGGCCGCGGCATCGTCCCGCTCGTCACCGCACTGAACGAACTGCGTCGCCGGCACCCCGCGCTTCGCCGGCTGCGCAACCTGCGCTTTCACCGCACCAACAACGAGCACATCCTGGCGTACTCCAAGCGCGTTAGGACACCTCAAGCCGACTGCGTGCTCATGGTTGTCAACATCGATCCGCACCACACCCACGAAGCCACGGTCTCGTTGAATCTGGCGGAACTCGAAGGGTGCGGCCTGTCCCCTGCTCAGGAAAGCGGCGCCGAGCCCTTCCCGGTGCGCGACGAGCTCACCGGCGAGACCTACTACTGGGGCAGGGACAACTATGTGCGGCTTGAGCCGGGCCGTGTGGACGCAGGTGCCTCCTCAGCGCACATCTTGGCCCTGCGACCGTCCTCACAGACCGGAGGGTCACCCAACGATGAGCGTCAATGAGCCGGTCCCCGACAAGTTCGAGGACACGCCAGCCCGCGAGCGAGACCCCGAGTGGTTCAAACGCGCGGTCTTCTACGAGGTCCTCATCCGCTCCTTCCAGGACAGCAACGGCGACGGAATCGGGGACCTGAAAGGGCTCACGGCCAAGCTGGACTATCTGCAGTGGCTCGGCATCGACTGCCTGTGGCTGCCGCCGTTCTTCAAGTCGCCGCTGCGAGACGGCGGCTACGACGTGTCGGACTACACCGACGTCATGCCCGAGGTCGGCGACCTCGCGGACTTCGTGGAGTTCGTGGACGCCGCGCACCAGCGCGGCATGCGGGTCATCATCGACTTCGTCATGAACCACACCAGCGACCAGCACCGGTGGTTCCAGGAGTCCCGGCGGGACCCGGAGGGCCCCTACGGCGACTACTACATCTGGGCCGACGACGACAAACAGTTCGCGGACGCGCGGGTGATCTTCGTCGACACCGAGGCCTCCAACTGGGCCTTCGACCCGGTGCGCCGGCAGTACTACTTCCATCGGTTCTTCTCGCACCAGCCGGACCTCAACTACCAGAACCCGGTCGTCCAGGAGGAGATCCTCTCGGCGCTGCGGTTCTGGCTGGACCTCGGCATCGACGGCTTCCGGCTGGACGCTGTGCCGTACCTGTACGCCGAGGAGGGCACCAACTGCGAAAACCTTCCTGCTTCGCACGCCTTCCTGCGCCAGGTGCGCGCCGAGATCGACGCGCACTACCCCGACACCGTGCTGCTCGCCGAGGCCAACCAGTGGCCGGAGGACGTCGTCGACTACTTCGGCAGCTTCGAGAGCGGGGGCGACGAATGCCATATGGCGTTCCACTTCCCCGTGATGCCGCGCATCTTCATGGCGGTGCGGCGCGAGTCCCGGTACCCGGTCTCGGAGATCCTGGCCAAGACCCCGGCCATCCCCTCCGGCTGCCAGTGGGGCATCTTCCTGCGCAACCACGACGAGCTGACCCTGGAGATGGTCACCGACGAGGAGCGCGACTACATGTACGCGGAGTACGCCAAGGACCCCCGGATGCGCGCGAACATCGGCATCCGGCGGCGGCTGGCCCCGCTGCTGGACAACGACCGGAACCAGATCGAGCTCTTCACGGCCCTGCTGCTGTCGCTGCCCGGCTCGCCGATCCTGTACTACGGCGACGAGATCGGCATGGGCGACAACATCTGGCTCGGCGACCGCGACGCGGTGCGCACCCCGATGCAGTGGGCGCCCGACCGCAACGCCGGCTTCTCCACCTGCGACCCGGGACGGCTGTTCCTGCCGACGATCATGGACCCGGTCTACGGGTACCAGGTCACCAACGTCGAGGCGGCGATGAGCTCGCCGTCCTCGCTGCTGCACTGGACCAGGCGGATGGTGGAGATCCGCAAGCAGAACCGCGCGTTCGGGCTCGGCAGCTACGCCGAGCTGCCCTCCTCCAATCCGGCGGTCCTCGCCTTCCTCCGCGAGCACGACGACGACCTCGTCATGTGCGTCCACAACTTCTCCCGCTTCTCCCAGCCGACCGAGCTGGACCTGCGGGCCTGGGGCGGCCGTATCCCGGTCGAACTGATCGGCGGTGTGCGCTTCCCGCCCATCGGCGAACTGCCGTACCTGCTCACGCTCGCCGGCCACGGCTTCTACTGGTTCCGGCTGCGTAAAGCTCCTGAGACCTAGGCCGACATAACGGTTCATACGACACAGGGACAGGCTTGCCCCCGGACCACGGGGGGAAGCCTCTCCCCACCGGAGCGCAGCGCTGCCCAAAGCCCTCCATCTGCGTGACGGGCCTCACTCTCACGGTCGTTCCTTCACGACACGTCCCGCGCCGCCGGACAAGCATCGCCGCCATCCGGGACACTTCGTCACATAATTCGTGTGCCCGGGGAAAGGACGCCATGTCGGACAGCTCCTCGCCCCGTACCGCCCCCGCACCAGCCCCGCGGCATCCCACCCCCCCGCACGACGGGACCCTGCTGCACTCCCTCACCGGCCTGCTCGCGCGCTGGCTGCCGCAGCAGCGCTGGTTCGCCGGCAAGGGGTGCCCGCTGGGCGGCCTCACCCTGGTCGCCGCCACCGAACTGCTGCCATGCGGCGGGGGCGGCCCGACGCCCGGCCTGCTGCATCTGCTGGTCCGCACCCGACCAATCGGTCACCCACCCGGCCGCGACCCGGCACGGGACCCGGATGCCCCGCCGGGGCCGCCGGCCGGCGGTGACTGCTACCAGTTGCTGCTCGGCGTGCGCCCGGTGCTGCCGCCGGCGCTCGCCCCGGCGCTCGTCGGGCGCCCGGCCGACGGCCCACTGCGCGGGCGCGCCGTGTACGAGGCACTGCACGACCCGCGCCTGGCCGGCCTGCTGCTGGAGCGGTTGCGCGCCCCCGGCCGGCTCGGCGCGCTCCGCTTCGGCCGCGCCCCCGGCACCGCGATCCCCTCCGGACTGCTGCCCCGGGTGCTGACCGGCGAGCAGACCAACTCCTCCGTGGTTTACGGCGACAGCCACATCCTGAAGCTGTTCCGCCGGGTCAGCCCCGGCGTCAACCCCGATCTGGAGCTGCCCCGCGCCCTGGCCGGGGCCGGCTGCACCCGGGTGCCCGCGCCCTCCGCCTGGTTCGAGGCCGCGCTATCCCCCGACCGGCCGCCGGCCACCGAGCCGTTGACCCTCGGCGTGCTCCAGCCCTATCTGGCCGGCTCCCGGGACGGCTGGCAGCTGGCGCTGCAGTCACTCGGCCGCCGCGCCGACTTCAGCCCGGCCGCGCGCTCGCTCGGCCGGGCCACCGCGGAGGTGCACACCGCGCTCGCCGCGGCGCTGCCCACCTCCGTGCTGCGCCGCGCGGAGCTGGAGCAGGCGGCGACCGCGATGACCGAGCGGCTCGCCGAGGCCGCCGCCGCCGTCCCGGCGCTGCGCCCGTACCGCAACGGGCTGCGCCGCGCCTACGAGGAGCTCACCGACTACGCCCGGCAGGGCGGCGGCTGCGTGGTCCAGCGGCTGCACGGCGACCTGCATCTGGGGCAGGTGCTGCGCACCCCCGATCCGGTCGGCCGGGGCAGCCGCTGGTCGGTCATCGACTTCGAAGGCGAGCCGGCCCGGCCGCTTACCGACCGGCGCAAGCTCGGCCCGCCGGTCCGCGACGTCGCCGGGATGCTCCGCTCCTTCGACTACGCCGCCTGCCAGCACCGCTCAGGCGACGCCTGGGCGGACGAGTGGTCCCGGGCCAGCCGTGACGCCTTCTGCCGGGGCTACGCGGAGGCCTCGGGGGCGGACCCGCTGGACCAGCGCGAGCTGCTGCACGCCTACGAGACGGACAAGGCCGTCTACGAGGTGCTGTACGAGGCGCGGCACCGTCCGGCCTGGCTGCACGTGCCGATGGCCGCCGTCCGCCGCCTGGCGTCCACGGACTGAGCCGGATGATCCGTCCCGTGCCCCGTTCCGCGCCCCGTCCCGTGACCCGCCGTGCGGCTCGCCCCGTGAAAGGAGCATCCGTGCCCCTGCCTGCCCTGGATCCTGGGGAACGCACCCGCCTGCTGGCGGGCGCGCACCATGATCCGCACGCCCTGCTGGGCGCCCATCGCCTCCCGGGGTCCGGCGGCGTGCTGTTCCGCACCCTGCGCCCGCTCGCGTGCCGGGTCGCGGTCCTCGTGCCGGGCGCGGACGAGGCGGACGGCGAGCTGCGGGTCGAGCTGGTCTCCGAGGGCGACGGCCTGTTCGCCGCGGTGCTGCCGCTCCCCGCGGTCCCGGAGCGCTATCGGCTGGCGGTGGCGTACGACGCGGACGGTCCCGAGCCCCCGCCCCCGCCCCCGCCCCCGGCCCCGGTCCCCGACCCGTACCGCTTCCTGCCGGCGCTCGGCGAGCTGGACCTGCACCTGATCGCCGAGGGGCGGCACGAGCGCCTGTGGGAGGCGCTGGGCGCGCGCCCCCTGGAGCACCAGGGCGAGCGGGGCACGCGGTTCACGGTCTGGGCGCCGAACGCGCGGGGCGTCCGGGTGGCCGGCGACTTCAACGCCTGGGACGGCACGGGATTTCCCATGCGCTCGCTGGGCGCCAGCGGCGTCTGGGAGCTGTTCGTGCCGGGCGTCGGGCCCGGCACCCGCTACAAGTTCGACGTCTGCCGCCCCGACGGCAGCCACACGCTGCGCGCCGATCCGATGGCCCGCCGCGCCGAATGTCCGCCCGCCACCGCCTCGGTGGTCTGGGAGAGCGGGTACGCGTGGGGCGACGCCGACTGGCTCGCCCGCCGGGGCGAGCGCCCGGCGCACGCGGCCCCGCTCTCCGTCTACGAGCTGCACCTCGGCTCCTGGCGCCCCGGTCTCGGCTACCGCGAGCTGGCCGAACAGCTCCCGGCGTACGTCCACGACCTCGGCTTCACCCACGTCGAGCTGATGCCGCCGGCCGAGCACCCGTTCGGCGGCTCCTGGGGCTACCAGGTCACCGGCTACTACGCGCCGACCGCCCGGCTGGGCACGCCCGACGATTTCAAGCACCTCGTGGACGCCCTGCACCGGGCCGGCATCGGCGTGCTGATCGACTGGGTGCCGGCGCACTTCCCCAAGGACGACTGGGCGCTGGCCCGTTTCGACGGCACGCCCTGCTACGAACACCCCGACCCGCTGCGCGCCGAGCACCCCGACTGGGGCACCCTGGAGTTCGACTACGGCCGCCCCGAGGTGCGCAACTTCCTGGTCGCCAACGCGCTGTTCTGGTGCGAGGAGTACCACGTCGACGGCCTCCGGGTGGACGCCGTGGCGTCCATGCTCTACCTCGACTACTCACGCGAGGACGGCCGCTGGACCCCGAACGCCGACGGCGGCCGGGAGAACTGGGACGCGGTGGCGTTCCTCCAGGAGACCAACGCCACGGTCTACCGCCGCTGCCCCGGCGTGCTGACCGTCGCCGAGGAGTCGACCGCCTGGGACGGCGTCACCCGGCCCACCCATCTCGGCGGTCTTGGCTTCGGCTTCAAATGGAACATGGGCTGGATGCACGACTCGCTGGTCTACCTGTCCAAGGACCCGGTGCACCGGGTCTGGCACCACCACGAGATCACCTTCTCGATGGTGTACGCCTACTCGGAGAACTACGTGCTGCCCATCTCGCATGACGAGGTGGTGCACGGCAAGCGGGCGCTGGTGGAGAAGTCGCCGGGCGACTGGTGGCAGCGCCGCGCGAACCACCGCGCGTATCTCGGCTTCATGTGGTCGCACCCCGGCAAGCAGCTGCTCTTCATGGGCCAGGAGTTCGCCCAGGGCGCGGAGTGGTCGGAGGCCGAGGGGCCGCAGTGGTGGGTGCTCGACCCCGGGTACGTCGCGGCGGGCGACCACCGCGGGGTCCAGAACCTGGTCCGCGATCTGAACGCCCGCTATGTCGCCACCCCCGCCCTGTGGGAGCGGGACACCGACCCCGCGGGGTTCTCCTGGATCACCGCCGACGCGGCGGAGGACAACGTGCTCGCGTTCCTCCGCCACGCCGCCGACGGCTCGCCGCTGCTCGCGGTCACCAGCTTCTCCCCCGTCGTCCGTCACGGGTACCGGCTCGGCGTCCCCCCGCACGTGCCGGCCTGGACGGAGGTGCTGAACACCGACGACCCGCGGTACGGCGGCAGCGGGGTCGGCAACCCCGACGTGCTGAAGGCCGAATCGGTCCCCTGGCACGACCGCGACGCCAGCATCGCCCCGACGCTCCCCCCGCTCGCCACGATCTGGCTGCGCCCGGCTTGAACGCGCCGGCGGGCGCGTCCGCGGCCCCTCAGGACTCGGTGCGCTCCTCCCGGTAGTACGGGTCGACGACCCGGCCCTGACGCGCCGCCTCGTCGTACGCGTACACCTCGCGGCCCTCGACGAAGACCGTGAGCGCGCGGCTCATCACGTCCAGCGGGTCGCCGGACCAGATGACCACATCGCCGTCCAGGCCGGGGCGGAGCGCGCCGACCCGGTCGTCGAGGCCCATGATCCGGGCCGGGTTGGTGGTGATGGTGCGGAGCCCCGCCGCCGGGTCCAGACCCTCCTTGACGCTGAGGGTGACCTGGTGGACGAGGAAGTTGATCGGGATGACCGGATGGTCGGTGGTGATCGCCACGGTGACCCCGGCGCGGTCGAGGATGCCGGGGTTGGCCAGGGTGCGCTGCCGGACCTCGACCTTGCTGCGGGTGGTGAACAGCGGCCCGCTGATCACCGGCACGCCGCGGCGCGCGATCTCGTCGGCGAGCAGATGCGCCTCGGTGCCGTGATTGATGACCACCCGGTAGCCGAACTCGTCGGCCAGCCGCAGCGCGGTGGCGATGTCGTCGGCGCGGTGCGTGTGCTGGCACCAGGGCAGCTCGCCCTCCAGTACCCGGACCAGGACCTCCAGGCTCGGGTCACGCTCGAACGGCGTGCCCTCCTCGGCGGCGTGCGCGCGCTTGGCCCGGTAGTCCTGGGCCTTGGTGAACGCGTCCCTGATCACCGCGGCGACGCCCTGCCGGGTGGATGGCAGCTGCTTCTTCTCGCCGTAGACCCGCTTGGGGTTCTCGCCCAGCGCGCTCTTGACGCTCACCGGCTGCCGGACCAGCATCTCGTCGACGCTGCGACCCCAGCACTTCACCGCGACCGTCTGGCCGCCTATCGGGTTGCCCGAGCCCGGCTTGATGACCGCGCTGGTGACGCCGCCGGCGAGGGCGTCGGCGAAGCCGGTGTCCGCGGGGTTGATGGCGTCCAGGGCGCGCATCCGCGCGCCGTTGGGGTCCGTCATCTCGTTGGTGTCCTGGCCGGCCCAGCCCTCGGCCTCCTCGTGCACGCCGAGGTGCCCGTGCGCCTCGACGAAGCCCGGCAGCACCCAGCGGCCGGACGCGTCGACGGTGCGGACCCCTTCGGGGACGGTGACCTCGGCGTCCGGGCCGACGGCGGCGATCTTGCCGTCGACGACGAGCACGGTGCCGGAGTCGATGGGCTCCCCGTCGACGGGGACCACATAACCGGATCTGATCGCGATGTCCATGGCTGCTGAACCTATCCCATGCGCCCGGCCGGCTCGGGGCTCCGACGGGGGGCGAAACCCGATACCGGCGGCCCGCCCGCCCTGCCTACGCTGCCGGGGTGACTCTCACCTACGACGACGTGAAGGCCGCCACCTGGCGGGTGCGCGGCGCGGTCCGGCCGGTGGCCCTGGCGCGGGCGGAGCCCGACCTGTGGTTCGCGCTCGAGTACCTCCAGCACACCGGGACGTTCAAGGCGCGCGGCGCGCTGAACTTCACCACGGCCCGGCTGGAGTCCGGCGCGATGCCGCAGGCGGGCATCGCGATCGCCTCGGGCGGCAACGCGGGCCTCGCCGGCGCCTGGGCGGCGCGGGAGCACGGGCTGCCCGCCACCGTGTTCGTGCCCGAGACCGCGCCGCGGGTCAAGATCGCGGCGCTGCGCGCGCTGGGCGCCGACGTCCGGCAGATGGGGCGGGAGTACGCGGAGGCGGCCGAGGCGGCGGCTGCTTTCGTGGCGGAGACCGGGGCGCTGGCGTCGCATGCCTACGCCAACCCCCACCTGCCGGACGCCGCCACGACCATGACCCACGGCGCGGCCTCGGGCGGGCCCGGCGTGGAAAGCGGGTGGTGGGAGACTGGCGAGCATGCAGGTGCGGGTGCTCGGGGCGCTGGAGGTGGTCGCGGACCAGGGGCGAACGGTGGGCGTCGGCGGGCCCCGGGTGCGGGCGCTGCTCGTGCGGCTGGCGTTGGAGGCCGGGCGCGCGGTACGCGGCGAGACGCTGGTGGCCGCGCTGTGGGGCCACCCGGACGCCGCGGGGGCGCCGGGTGACCAGGCCAACGCGCTGCAGTCGCTGGTGTCCCGGCTGCGCCGGGCGCTGCCGGATCCCGGCCTGGTGGTCTCCGAGGGCGGCGGCTACCGGCTGGCCATCGATCCGGACGCGGTGGACGCCGCGCGGTTCGAGCGGCTCGCGCGGCAGGGGCGGCGCGCCCTGGACGACGGGGACGCTACCAGGGCCGCCGGCGCGCTGCGCGAGGCGCTCGCGCTGTGGCGCGGCCCGGCGCTGGCGGACGCCGCGGACGCGCCGTTCGCCGCCGCGCCGGCCGCCCGGCTGGACGAGCTGCGGCTGGCGGCCAGGGAGGACCTGTGCGAGGCGGAGCTGTCCCGCGCCGCCGGACGGCGCGGGGCCGCCGGAGTGCTGCCGGAGTTGGAGGCGCTGGCCGCCGAACAGCCGCTGCGGGAACGGCCGCTGGCGCTGCTGATGCGGGCCAGGTACGCGGCCGGGCGGCCGGCCGAGGCGCTGGCGGCCTACCAGGACTACCGCGCGCGGCTCGCCGAGGAGCTCGGCGTGGACCCCTCGCCGGGCCTGGCGGAGCTGCATCTCGCCGTGCTGCGCGGCGAGGTGCGGCCGGCCGCCGGCGAACCCGCCCCCGACGAACCGGCCGGCGAGGCCCCGCCGGCGCCGCCCCCGCCAGGGAACCTGCGGGCCGCGTTGACCAGCTTCGTCGGGCGCGAGGAGGAGCTGCGGCTGATCGGCAAACGGCTGGCCGAGGGCCGGCTGGTCACCCTCGTCGGCCCCGGCGGTTCAGGGAAGACCCGGCTGGCCAACACGGCCGCCGCCGACCTCGTCGGGCACTATCCGGGCGGCGTGTGGCTGGTGGAGCTGGCGTCCGTCGGCGACCCGGACGACGTGCCGCGGGCGGTGCTGGGCGCGCTGGGGCGACGCGTCACCGGCCTGCTGGACCGGCCGCGCCAGCCGGGCGGACCAGGGACGAGCACGCCGGACACGCTCGGCCGGCTCGTCGAGGAGCTCCCCGACTCCCCGACGCTGCTGCTGCTCGACAACTGCGAGCATCTGGTGACGGCCGCCGCACGGCTGGCCGACCAGTTGCTCGGCGCGCGTCCCCGGCTGCGGGTGCTGGCGACCAGCCGCGAACCGCTGGGCATCCTCGGCGAGGCGCTCTGCCCGGTGCCGCCGCTGGCCCTGCCGGACGCGGCGGCCGGCAGCGTTCCGACCACCGCGACGCCCGACACCGCGGGAGCGGCGACCGATACGGCGGTCGCCGCGGCGCTGGCCGCGCCCGCCGTGCGGCTGTTCGCCGACCGGGCCGGCGCCGCGCGCCCCGGCTTCGCCGTCACCGAGGCCAACGTCGCGGCAGCGGTGGAGATCTGCCGACGGCTGGACGGGCTGCCGCTCGCCATCGAGCTCGCCGCCGCCCGACTGCGCACCCTGACGCCCGCCCAGCTCGCGGCCCGGCTGGACGACCGGTTCCGGCTGCTCACCGGCGGCAACCGGACCGCGCTGCCGCGCCACCAGACGCTGCGCGCCGTGGTGGCCTGGAGCTGGGAGCTGCTGACCGACGCGGAGCGCCGGCTGGCGGAACGGCTCGCCGTCTTCGCCGGCGGCGTCACCCCGAGCGCGGCCGAGGGGGTCACCGGCGTCGACGCCGGCACGGCGCTCGACCTGCTCGCCTCGCTGGCCGACCGGTCGCTGCTCCAGCCCGTATGGGACGACGAGGCCGGCACGGGCGACGAGGCGGCTGGGGAGCCCCGGTTCCGGATGCTGGAGACGCTGCGCGAGTACGGCTGGGAGCGGCTGGCCGAACAAGGGCTGAGCCGCGCGGTGCGGGACGCGCACGCCGGCTACTTCCTGGCCCTCGCCGAGACCGCCGAACCGCATCTGCGCGGCCGCGGACAGCTGCGCTGGATCGACCGGCTGATCGCGGAACGCGACAACCTGCTGGCCGCGCTGCACCACGCCGCCGGCTCCGGCGACGCGGCCACCGCCGTCCGGCTCGCCGCCGCCCTCGGCCAGTTCTGGACCATCCAGGGCGACCACGAGGAGGCCGCCGGCTGGTTGCGGACCGCCATCGACGTGCCGGGCGAGGCACCCGGCGAGGCGCGTCTGAGGGCGATGAGCTACTACCTGCTGAACCGGGGCGCGGCCGGCGACCCCTCCGAGTTCGGGCCGATCGTCGCCGCCGTCACCCGGGAGATCGCCGAACAACGCACCGCCGAACGGGACCGCCTGCACCCGGTGCTCGCCGTGATCGAGCCGGGTCTGGCGGTCTTCTCCGAGCGCCCCGACAGGGGACTGACGGCGACCGAGCGGGCGCTGTCCCACCCCGACCCGTGGACCCGGGCGATGCTGCGCCTGATGCGCGGGGCGCTGCTGGAGAACAACGGCGACCCGGCCGCGCAGGCGGTGGAGTTGGAACAGGCGGCCACCGGCTTCCGCGAGGTCGGCGACCGGTGGGGCCTGTCGATGACGCTGACCTCGCTGGGCGACCTGTACCGCAGACGGGGGGAGCTGGGGCGGGCCCGTGACGCCCTGGAGGAGGCCAGGCGGCTGATGGACGCGCTGCGCACCGAACCGGACAGCAACAACCTCCGCATCCGGCTGGCCGTGATCCGGGCGCAGCAGGGCGAGGCCGAGGACGCGCGCGCCGAGCTGCTGCGGCTGGCCGAACGGGCGGAACGGCAGAGCGCCGGCTATCTGGCCGCGTTCGCGCATCTGGCGCTCGGGGACCTGCTGCGCTGGGCCGACCGGCCCGCGGAGGCGGCCACGCACTACGCGGCGGCGCTGGTCCACGTCGAACGGCGCGCGTTCGCCCAGCCCCAGCTGAACGCGCTGCTCCGGACCTCCGCCAGCCTGCTGGAGCCCGAGCCGGACGCTGCCGCCAGGCTGCTGGACCGGGCACTCTCGGAGGCCCTCGACGTGGACGACATGCCGGTCGTCGCCGCCGTCGGGGTGGGCATCGCCGCGCTGTGCGTCGAACGGGCGGACGCGTCGGCGGACCCGTCGGCGGGCCGGGAGGCCGCCGCGGTCGCACTGGGCGCGGCGGCGGCCGTGCGCGGGATGCCGGAGGTCGGCCCGGACATCGACCGGCTGACGGCCCGGCTGCGGGACGGACTCGGCGAGGCCGGCTACGCCGCCGCGTACCGCGGGGGAGCCGACCTCGACCGACCGGCCGCCATCGCGGAGCTCCGGCTACGCCTTGCGCCGGTACGCCCGGACGGCGAGCGGGAAGAACACCGCGAAGAGCGCGACTGACCAGGCCAACGACGCCAGCGCCGGGGCGGCGACGGCGCCGCCGGTGAGCAGGCCGCGCGCCGCCTCCATCACGTCGGCCACCGGGTTGACCCCCACCCACCACTGGAGCCAGCCGGGCAGTGTGTCGGTGGGCGCGATCATGTTGGTGCCGAAGGTGAGCGGGAACATCGCCATGAACAGCACGCCCTGCACGCTGCCCGGCTCCCTGGCCAGCACCCCGAGCAGCACCGCGGCCCAGCTCATCGAGAAGGCGAAGACCATCACGAGCAGGCAGGCCGCGAGCGCGGAGAAGGGGTTCGTGGTGATCCGGAAGCCGAGCGCGTAGCCGAAGGCGAGCAGCACGACGATGCAGACCACGAAGCGCACCATGTCGCCCAGCACGGACCCGAGCAGCGGCGCGGAACGGGCGATGGGCAGGCTGCGGAACCGGTCGAAGACGCCCTTCTTGATGTCGGTGTTGAGATTGACGCCGGTGGCCACCGAGGCGAAGACCACGGTCTGCACCATGACCGCGGGCAGCAGGAACCGCAGGTACGCGTCGGTCGAGCCGGAGACGGCGCCGCCGAGCAGGTACAGGAACATGACGACGAAGATGATCGGTTGGAGCGTCACGTCGATCAGCTGCTCGGGCGTGCGCAGCGTCTTGGTCAGGCTGCGACGCGCGAGCGTGAGGCTGTGCGCCAGCACGCGGCGCCGCGACGACCTTGCCGGTCGGGCCGGTCGGGCCGGTGGGGCCGGTCGCGGGGGGACGGCCGAGTCCAGAGTGGTCGCGCTCATGCCGCTGACACCCCCTCGCCGGCCCGGCCGGCCACGCCGAGACGCGCGGCGCCCCGGTCCTGGCCACCGACCGCAGTGCTGCCGGCGGCCGGGATCCACCCGGTGTCGGCGGCTCCGCCGGCCGGGCCCGCCGCAGCCGGGTCCGCGGCCTCCCGAGCAGGCGCGGTGACCCCGATCCCACCGGGTGGCGGCCCGCCCGGCTCCGCGGCTCTGGCATCACCCGGGCCCGAGCCAACGGCGGACGCGCCGGGACGCGGGTCCCTGGCCGCGGGCCTACCGGAGCGCACGGCGGCCGGTGGCCCGCCCGACCTGGCACTCGCACGGTTGTCACGGTCGTCCGCACCCGCCCCGTCCCGCGGCGTGCCGCGGCGGCGTTCGCTGGGCCGGGCCACCGGCGCCGGCTCCGGCACGCCGTCCGCGCCCACGTCCAGGTTCGGCGCATCGGGCGTGGCACGGTCGGACGTCGGGACGGTTTCGGGGACGCCGTCGCTCCGGCCGTCGGCCGGCCCAGGAAGCGGCTCCTCGCGCGCCCGGGCCCGCACCACGGTCCGTTCGGTGGCCATGCCCGCACCCGTCGGGGTCGTGGTCAGCGTGTGGAAGACCTCGTCGAGGCTGGGCAGGCGCAGGGAGAGCTCCGTCACCTGGATCGCGTCCTGGGCCAGCCGCGCCACCGCCGCACCGAGCGCCGCGTCGCCATCCACCGGAACGCTGACCACGCCGCGCCGCGGCTCCGTCGCCGGCTGCCCGGCGACGCGTTCCAGCACCGCCGCGGCGTCGGCGAGCCGGCCCGGGTCGAGCGGCCGCACCTGGAGCGTCTGGCCGCCCACGACGGCCTTCAGCTCGTGCGGCGTGCCGTGCGCGATGACCGAGCCGCGGTCGATCACCGCGATCTCGTCGGCCAGCGCGTCGGCCTCCTCCAGGTACTGCGTGGTCAGCAGCACGGTGACGCCCTCCGCCACCTGGCGGCGGACCATGGCCCACACGTCGTCGCGTTTGGCCGGGTCGAGCCCCGTGGTGGGCTCGTCCAGATAGACCACCTCGGGGTGGGCGACCAGGCTGGCCGCCAGGTCGAGCCGCCGGCGCATGCCGCCCGAGTACGTGCTGGCGCGCCGCCCCGCGGCCTCGGTGAGGTCGAACCACTCCAGCAGCTCCGCGGCCCTGGCCCGGGCGTCGGCGCTCGACAGGTCGAGCAGGCGGCCGATCATCACCAGGTTCTCGGTGCCGGTGAGGTCCTCGTCCACCGAGGCGTACTGGCCGGTCAGCCCGATCCTGCGGCGCACCTGCTCGGCCTGCCGCAGCACGTCGAAACCGGCGACGCGGGCGGTGCCGGCGTCGGGCCGCAGCAGCGTGGCGAGGATGCGGACGGCGGTGGTCTTGCCGGCCCCGTTGGGTCCCAGCACGCCGAGCACCGTGCCGGGTCTGGCCGCCAGGTCCACCCCGGCCAGCGCGGTGGTCTCCCCGAACCGCTTCACCAGCCCCTCGGCCTGGAACGCGTAGGTCACGACGGTCTCCTTCTCTCGTCTCGCGGTGACGAGACCGAGACTCCCGCGTCCCGCTGTCAGCTCCCGCACAGTCCACTGACGGGCGGGGCACGGCGCGCTGACAGCGCGCGTGGCAGACGACGCCGGCCGCCAGGAGACCGCGCTCACCGGCGCCAGCACCCGGGCCCGCCCGGTGGGGGTTCTCCCCACCGGGCGGGCCCGGCGTGCGTACGAGGTCGGAGGGCGGCGGCCTAGAAGACCGCCTCGGCCTCGTCCATCCGGTTCTGCGGGACGTGCTTGAGCTCCATCGTCGCGGTGGCCAGCGGCGTCATCACGATCTCCGTGCCGCGCAGCGCGGTCATCCGGCCGAACTCAGCACGGTGCGCGGCCTCCACCGCGTGCCAGCCGAAGCGCGTGGCGAGCACCCGGTCGTACGCCGAGGGCGTGCCGCCGCGCTGGATGTGGCCGAGGATCACCGGGCGGGCCTCGTTGCCGAGGCGCCGCTCCAGCTCGTTCGCCAGCCGGTTGCCGATGCCGGCGAACCGCTCGTGCCCGTACTGGTCGATCTCGCCGCGCTCGTACTGCATGGAGCCCTCGGCGGGGCGGGCGCCCTCGGCGACGCAGATCACGGCGAACTTCTTGCCGCGGGCGAAGCGGTCCTCGACCATCTTGCACAGGTCGTCCACCTGGAAAGGACGCTCCGGAACGCAGATGCCGTGCGCGCCGCCGGCCATGCCCGCCTCCAGGGCGATCCAGCCGGTGTGCCGGCCCATGACCTCGACGACCATGACCCGCTGGTGCGATTCGGCCGTGGTCTTCAGCCGGTCGATGGCCTCGGTGGCGACGCCGACCGCCGTGTCGAAGCCGAAGGTGCGGTCCGTGGCGGAGATGTCGTTGTCGATCGTCTTCGGCACGCCCACCACCGGGATCCCCGCGTCCGCGAGCATCCGGGCGGCGGTCAGGGTGCCCTCGCCGCCGATGGGGATCAGCGCGTCGAGGCTGAGCTTGTGCTGGAACGCCTCCGCGTTGTCACAGGCCTCGGCCAGCCGGTTCCGCTCCAGGCGACTGGAGCCGAGGATCGTGCCGCCGCGGGCCAGAATGCCGCTCACGGCGTTGATGTCGAGCTCCCGGTAGCGGCCTTCGAGCAGCCCCTTGAAGCCGTCTTCGAAGCCGATCACCTTGTCGCCGCGGTCTACCACGGCGCGGTGTACGACCGAGCGGATCACGGCGTTGAGGCCGGGGCAGTCGCCGCCTGCTGTGAGAACGCCAATACGCATGGGAATGCTCTCCTGCTCCCTGATGGCTTGCGGGGCCGCCGGAATTGTTTCACGAGCGGCGGTCGCGTTCGAACGGCGCTCACGAAGATGATGCACGCGCCCCCTGAGGGCGGGCTTGCCAGACGGGTAACCCAGGTGAACGGCACGGTGACGCGCAGTTGTGCGGACTGCGTACTCTCGAAGTATCGCTCGAACCGCCCTCGCCTGTGGTACCCGCGGACTCACCCACGGACCGGAGACGGGGAAACGCTTCCCCATTATTCCGCCCCGGAACAAAACGATAGGATCGCGGGCATGCGTCGTTCCAAGATCGTCTGCACTCTGGGTCCCGCCGTTGACACCTTCGAGAAGCTGAAGAGCCTCATCGAGGCCGGCATGAACGTGGCCCGATTCAACTTCAGCCACGGCAGCCACGCGGAGCACGAGGAGCGCTACCAGCGCCTGCGCGCGGCGAGCGAGGCGACCGGCCAGGCGGTGGGCGTGCTCGCCGACCTCCAGGGGCCGAAGATCCGCCTGGAGACGTTCGAGGGCGGGCCGGTGGAGCTCAGGCGCGGCGACGAGTTCACGATCACCACCGAGGACGTGCAGGGCGACCGGACCATCTGCGGCACCACCTACAAGGGCCTGCCCGGGGACGTCGCCAAGGGCGAGAGCATCCTGATCAACGACGGCAACGTGGCGCTCCAGGTCATCGAGGTGGACGGCCCGCGGGTGCGCACCATGGTCATCGAGGGCGGGGTGATCTCCGACCACAAGGGGATCAACCTCCCGGGCGTGGCGGTGAACGTGCCGGCGCTGTCCGGGAAGGACGTGGAGGACCTGGAGTTCGCCCTCCGGTTGGGCTGCGACATGGTGGCGCTGTCGTTCGTGCGGAACGCGGAGGACGTGCGGGACGTGCACCAGGTGATGGACCGGGTGGGACGGCGCGTCCCGGTGATCGCCAAGGTGGAGAAGCCGCAGGCCGTGGAGAACATGGACGAGGTCGTCGCCGCCTTCGACGGCGTGATGGTGGCCCGCGGCGACCTGGCGGTGGAGTACCCGCTGGAGAAGGTCCCGATGGTGCAGAAGCAGCTCATCGAGAAGTGCCGGCGCAACGCCAAGCCGGTGATCGTAGCGACCCAGATGATGGAGTCGATGATCGAGAACTCCCGCCCGACGCGCGCCGAGGCGTCGGACGTGGCCAACGCGATCCTGGACGGCACGGACGCGGTGATGCTCTCGGCGGAGTCCTCGGTGGGCCGGTACCCGATCGAGACCGTCAAGACGATGTCGAAGATCGTGATGGCCGCCGAGCGGGAGTTGCTCTCCCGCGGCCTGCAGCCGCTGGTGGCCGGCAGGAAGCCGCGCACCCAGGGCGGTTCGGTGGCCCGCGCGGCCTGCGAGATGGCCGACTTCCTGGACGGCAGGGCTCTGGTGGCGTTCACCAAGTCGGGAGACACCGCCCGCCGGCTGTCCCGGTACCGCGCGGAGCAGCCGATCCTGGCCTTCACCACCGAGCCGGCCACCCGCAACCAGCTCACGCTCACCTGGGGCGTGGAGACGTTCGTGGTGCCCTACGCCGACCACACCGACGAGATGGTCGAGTTGTGCGACGCCGAGGTGCTGAAGCTGAACCGGTACCAGCCGGGCGACACGATGATCATCACGGCCGGTTCGCCCCCCGGGGTCGCCGGGACGACGAACATGGTCAGGGTGCACCACCTCGGCGGCCGCGAGGGCGGGGTCTGAGGGGGCTCAGGGCCGCTCAGCGCGACGTCCCCGGCGCCGGTGGCGCCGGGGACGTCCGTGTCGTGACCGGCGGGTGATCCGCCGGGAGCGTCATTCGGTGGGCGTGGGGCCGTCATTGGTGATGTACGACTCCATGCCCTGCATCGTCAGCTCGCCCCCGAACTGACCGGCCTGGGTGACGAGGACATTGGTGAAGTTGGCGATCGGCAGGTCCAGCGGCGGCTGGTGCTCCGGGTCGAAGACGACCGGGATGAGGCCGAACAGGTTGCCCTCCAAGCGCTCGGTGTACATCGTCACCTGGCCGTTGCGGAAGGTCGAGACGGAGCCGGGCTCGGTGCCCACGTGACGGCGGACGCCGTCCACACCGTCCACGATCTGGTGCAGGTCGCCGATGTCGATCTCGTCGGCGGTGAACTTCAGTACCTGCTTGACGGTGCCGTTCGCCGTGGTGACGTTAACGACGCCGTGGTAGTCGAGGCCGTACAGCGTCAGCGACGTCGCCTCCAGGTACCAGGGGTCGTTCGGCAGCGTCAGAGCGGTCTCTTCGTCCACGCCCGCGACCTGCTTCTCCTCCGGGCAGGGGAACGGAACCTGGCCCTCCTCGTTCGGGGCGACCGAGTCGTCCTCGGCCGACGGGTCGGACCCGGCCTCGTCCTCGGCCTCCTCGTCCGCAGCCGCGTCCTCGTCCTGCGCGTCGTCCCGCTCGCCGGCGGCCGCGGAGTCCTCGGACTGCTCGGGATCCGCGGTCTCCTCGCCGCCCCCGCCGGAGGAGTCGGCATCGCCGCTGTCGCCTCCGGTCGAGCCCTCGCCGTCACCGCCGGAGGCACCGCCGTCCTGCTCGTCCTCGTCGTCGCCGGGGTTGAGCAGGTCGTCCAGGGCGTCGCCGAGCCCGCCCAGCAGGCCGCCTCCGTCGCCGTCGGTGATCGTGGGCTCCTCGCCCGTCCCCGCGTCGCCGGTCTCCCCCAGGAGCCCACCGTCCGCGGTCTCCTCGGTGGCCTCGTCCGTGGGCTCCTCGGTGGCCTCGCCGCCGGTGCCCTCTGCCGTCCCCTCGTCCGCTCCGTCGTCGGCTCCGCCGTCCGTGGCCGACGGGTCGGGTTCGGCGGTCTCCCCGTCGCTCTCCGGCTCCTCCGACCCCACGAGGCCCTCGGAGGCGGCGGTGTCGTCCTCCTCGGTCGCGTCGGTCTCGGCGCTCGGCTCCTCGGTCGGCTCGGCCGTCTCGTCGGGCGTCGCGGTCTCGTCCGGTTCCGCCGGCGCGATCTCGCCCTCGCCGGTCGCCGGGTCCCGCTCGTCCTGCCCCTCGTCGGCGTCCGGCGACGCGTCGGCCTCCCCGGCCCCGTCACCGGTTTCCTCGGCGGCCTCCTCCTGCCCGGCCTCGTCGGGCATCTCCACGCAGGAGTCGCCCCGGAACGGGCTGTCGGGCTGCGGGTCGGCCTTCGCCAGCGGCGAGGTGAATCCCGTCCCGAGGAAAACCGCGGAGGGTACCGCGGCGATCGCCACGACCTTGCCCACCGGCATGTGCAGTCGCTGGAGCAGCGATCTGCGCCGGGCCGCGTGCCGGGGCGAGCGTTCGCCGGACGACTCCGAGGCGTCGGCCGAGGTGTCGGCCGATGTGTCAGGTATGGCTTCGCTCGACTTTTTCTCAGTCGGCACGATGTTTCCCCTTCCCCCGCTCCGCCGCGGCTCCGGCGAAGTCGGCCAGCGCGCTCCCTGTCCCGGGAGTCGCCTCAGGCGGCGCGCCCTCCGCCGTCGTGCTCTGCCCCGCCGTCCCCCCGGGGGCGGCGGCCTCGCCCGGCACCCAGGCCAGGCTCATCGCCCCGCCGATCAGCCCGAAGAGGAAGCCCACCAGGAAGCCGCCGAAGTTCGAGACGACCAGGGAGACGATGGACAGCAGAACGGTGGCGACCCCCGCGAACATCCGGACGTGGGGCTGGAGCCACACCGTCAACCCCAGCACCACGAGCAACACGCCGATGACCAGCGACCCGGCGCCCGCCGTGGTCGCCATACGAATGGTGAGATCACCCAGGGTGACGTCCCGGTACGGGAAATAGGCGATCGGCAGGCCGGCGATCATGGTGAACAGACCAGCCCAGAACGGGCGTCGCCAGCGGAAGTGCCGGAAGGCCACGCGCCCACGGCTGAGATGCGACGCTCTCGTCAGTTCTTCGGTGTGAGTGCTCACGGCACGTACTCCCTGTGGCGCAACGTTGGGGGTACCTCCCAGGCCCCCGGGTCTGGGGAGGCGGGATGCACGATACGTTCGGTGCTCCTGGGGCAGAGGTGCCAGACTCCCCTGCCCCAGGACACGGTTCAAGCCGTCACTCGAAGCACTCGTTCTTGCCGTCGTGCAGGCTCAGGCTCAGGTCGCTGAGCCTGAAGGTGCCGGCGGACGTGGCCCATGCGGTCTGCTCGATGTCGGTGAGCGTCACGCGGTCGGCCTGCTGGGCGAAGGAGCCGGCGAGCACGTTCCCCGACGGTTCCGGACCCTTAGTGGTGTCGTCCACGCTCACGCCGATGTCGATGTTCGTGAACACGGCGTCCGCGTCCAGCTGGGACACGTCGATGAAGAGGTTCTCCGCACTGACCGGGTTGTCCGGGTCCGTGCCGGCAGTGATCTTGACCGTCACCTCACCGAGGAACGGAACCCCGGGGATGACCACCGACTGGCAGAGATCGGTGATCTCCGCCGAGTCGAACGCCGACACCGCGACCGGCTCGTGGTCCTTGCCCGCGGGGGCGACCACGGTGCCGTACTGGACGAAGCCCTCGCCCTCCAGCCGACCGGCCGAAACCTTGAACTCCTGGCCGGACACGGAGAACGACGCGGCCAATGCTCCCTGTGCGATGGCGACGCCTATCGCCGCCGAGGCGGCCACGCTCGGCACCATCACCAGACCGAATCGTCGCCATCTGGTGCCGCCGCGAGGCTGTGACTCCATGACTTTCCTCCTTCTCGGACGAACATCTCCGGCTCTGGCCCACCCATCGGTCGGCAGGCTCATACCCAGCCCGGAGTGGAGAAGCGCTTATCCCCGGTCTGCACCCCGGCGACAGCCACGGGCCACGGAGGGTTCCGTGACCGAATCCGGACCAGGCCCCGTGCGAAGACGGGCACCCCCCTGATCCGGAACCGACGCGTGGCACATCGGCTTGGCTGATCGTGGTGCATCTCACGGCACGACACAAGGGCCGCGTTACTCGTCGGTAATCCAGACGTGCCACGACCGCGACCCGCGGCCGAACGCCCGCACGGAGAGTGAAACGGAAGGAGCGCCACACACGGCGACCAATAGGACGTAACGCCTCCCAAACCTGCGGAGGCGTTTACCGAGCGTCACAGCGGCCGCGTTTACCAAGTTTTGGTAAAACGCGGCCGCTTCGAACGCCTGAGAAGCCGTCAGCTCAGAAGAGCACCCGGGCGAGGGCGCCCCGGGCGGCGGTCACCCGCGGGTCCTCCGGGCCGACGAGCTCGAACAACTCGAGCAGTCGGACCCGCGCGGCGTCCCGATCCGACCCGGCGGTGCGCTGCACGGCGCCGATCAACCGCCCGAACGCGTCCTCGACATGGCCGCCGACCATGTCCAGGTCGGCGCCGGCCAACTGGGCTTCCACGTCGTCGGGACGCTCGGCCGCGGCCTTCCTGGCCACCTGCGGGTCGAGCTCCTGCACCCGGGAAAGCAACTGTGCCTGGCCCAGGCCGAGCTTGGCCTCCGGGTTGACCGGGTCGTCCGCCAACACGTTCTCGTACGCCTGAATCGCGCCATTCAGGTCGCCCGCGTCGAGGGCGGCGTGCGCCGCCGCGAGCGTCGGGTCGGCCGGCGGCTCGGGCGGCGCGGGCTGGGCGGTCTCCGGGGCGGCGGCGGCCTGCTCCGGGTCGACCGGCGCGCCCACGATGCCGAAGCGCTGCTCGGCGGCCTCGATCAGCTGGTCGAGCACCTGCCGCACCTGCGGTTCGGGGGCGGCGCCCTGGAAAAGCGGCAGCGCCTGGCCGGCGATCACCGCGAAGACCGCGGGGATGCCCTGCACGCCGAACTGCTGGAACAGCATCTGGTTGCTGTCCACGTCGATCTTGGCGAGCACGAACTTCCCGGCGTACTCCTCGGCCAGCCGCTCCAGGATGGGGCTCAGCTGTTTGCACGGCTGGCACCAGTCGGCCCAGAAGTCGATGACCACCGGTACCTCGGTGCTGCGCTGCAGCACGTCGCGCTCGAACCCGGCCTCGTCGACATCGATGACCAGCTGGACTGCGCCAGCCGGCTGCGGCCCGCCCGCCTGGCCCGCCCGCTGGGCGCGGGCCTGCTCGGCCTTCTGCTTGGCCTCGGCGGCCGCCTTTACCGCGGAGAGATCGACCGCTCCGCTCATGGACATGTTGCGTGGCTGCATGGCACCAGTCTCCCCCCTTCCACCCTCGTTCCGTAACGCGGCACCTGACCCGCGCCAACGGGGCTCGCGCGGCGGCACCGCCGAACCACGGCTCAGAACCCGGGCGGCTCGGTGTAGCCGCCCCACTCCTCGCGCAGCGCCCCGCAGATCTCGCCGAGCGTGGCCTCGGCCCGCACCGCGTCCAGCATCGGCTCGATCATGCCGCGCCCGTCCCGCGCCGCCTCCAACAGCCCGGCCAACGCCGCGCGCACCGCCGCGTCGTCCCTGGCGGCCCGGCGCGCGGCCAGCGCCCGCACCTGCTCGCGCTCCACCTCGTGGCTGACCCGGAGGATCTCCAGCTCGCCGGTGACCGAACCGGAGTGGCAGTTGACCCCGACGATCCGCTTCTCGCCCTTCTCCAGCGCCTGCTGGTAGCGGAACGCGGCCTCGGCGATCTGGCCGGTGAACCAGCCGTCCTCGATGCCCGCCAGCAACCCCGAGGTGATCGGCCCGATGGGGTGTTGGTCGTCCGGGACCGCCCGCCGGCCGCGCTCGATGATCTCGTCGAAGATCTTCGAGGCCTCCTCCTCCATCCGGTCCGTGAGCTGCTCGACGTACCAGGCGCCGCCGAGCGGGTCGGCGACGTTGGTGATGCCGGTCTCCTCCATCAGCACCTGCTGGGTGCGCAGCGCGATCTCGGCGGCCCGCTCGCTGGGCAGCGCCAGCGTCTCGTCCAGGGCGTTGGTGTGCAGCGAATTGGTGCCGCCCAGGATCGCGGAGAGCGCCTCGACCGCGGTGCGCACCACGTTGTTGTACGGCTGCTGCGCGGTGAGCGAGACCCCGGCCGTCTGGGTGTGGAAGCGCAGCCACTGGGCCCGCTCGGTGCGCGCCCCGTACACGTCCCGCATCCAGCGGGCCCAGATCCGGCGGGCAGCGCGGAACTTGGCGATCTCCTCGAAGAAGTCGACGTGGGCGTCGAAGAAGAAGGACAGGCCGGGCGCGAAGTCGTCCACGTCCATGCCGCGGGACAGGCCGAGCTCGACGTAGCCGAAACCGTCGGCGAGGGTGAACGCCAGCTCCTGCGCGGCCGTCGAGCCGGCCTCCCTGATGTGGTAGCCGGAGACGGACAGCGGCTTGTAGGCGGGGATGCGCTTGGCGCAGTACTCCATCAGGTCGCCGATCAGCCGCAGATGCGGCTCCGGCCCGAAGAGCCACTCCTTCTGCGCGATGTACTCCTTGAAGATGTCGGTCTGCAGCGTGCCGTTGAGCACCTCGGGGGCGACGCCCTGCCGCTCCGCGGCGACCAGGTACATGCAGAAGACGGGGACGGCCGGGCCGCTGATCGTCATGGAGGTGGTGACGTCGCCGAGCGGGATGCCGCGGAAGAGCGTCTCCATGTCGGCGGCCGTGTCCACGGCGACGCCGCAGTGCCCGACCTCGCCGAGCGAGCGCGGATCGTCGGAGTCCCGGCCCATCAGGGTGGGCATGTCGAAGGCGACCGAAAGTCCCCCGCCGCCGGCGTCCAGGATCATCCGGTACCGCTCGTTGGTCTGCTCGGCGTTGCCGAAGCCGGCGAACTGGCGGATGGTCCACGTCCTGCCCCGGTACCCGGAGGCGTACAGGCCGCGGGTGAAGGGAAACTCGCCCGGCCAGCCGATGCGCTCGAATCCCTCGTACATGTCGGTGGGCCGGGGTCCGTAGACGGGCTCCACGGGGTCGCCGGAGAGCGTGGTGAAGTCGGCGTCCCGGGTGTGGGCCGCGTCGAAACGGGCCTGCCAGCGTCGGCGGCCCTCTGCGATGGCGTCAGCGTCCAAGGCGTCCATAAGGACAATTTACTAGGACGTCCAAATAAATGTCGATCGCACGAGCCGTCGGCTCAGGCGTCGACCGTGGCGCCGTCCCGCTCCGGGTCCGCCCCGACCACCAGCGGCTGGACCTCCGCGGACACCCGGCGCTCCACGAAGAACGCGGCGAACGGGATGGTGCCGGACAGCAGCACCCAGAGCAGCTTGCCGAAGGGCCAGCGGGCCTTCTGGCCCAGGTCGAAGGCGAACACCAGGTAGACCATGAACAGCAGGCCGTGCACCTGGGACACCAGCAGCGTGGCGTCCTCGCCCTTGTCGAATCCATACTTGAAGACCATGCAGGTGCACAGCACCAACAGCATCACCGCGGTGACATAGGCCATGGTCCGGTACCGCGTGAGCACACTCCGCTTCATGGCGGAGAGCCTAATCCGTTTCCCACGGTCCCGGTGCACCCGGGTGGGTTCGCCGGGATTGTTCGATTACCGTCGTCCTCAGTCCTCCTTGAAGTCCTGTGCGGCGACCCGCAGCGGCCGGAGCATCGCGAAGATCTCCCGGCACTCCTCGGCGTCGTAGGTGGACAGCCCGAACTCCATCGCCATCAGGTCCTGGGTCGCCGCGTCGCACACCGCGCGGCCCTCCTCGGTGATGGCGGCCAGCGTGCCCCGGCCGTCGTTGGGGTTGGGCCGCTTGATGACCAGCCCCGACCTGACCAGCCGGTCTACCGTGTTGGTGACCGAGGTGGGGTGGACCATCAGCCGCTCGCCGATCTTGGACATCGGCAGCTCCCCCGCCTTGCTGAACGTCAGCAGGACCAGCGCCTCGTACCGGGCGAACGTCAGGCCGTACGGGCGGACCACCGCGTCCACCTCGGCGAGCAGTATCTGGTGGGCCCGCATGATCGAGGTGATCGCGGACATGGCGGGCGCGGGGCCCCAGCGCGCCTGCCAGAGCTCCTCCGCGCGGGCAATCGGATCAAACGGAAGGCTGAGCGGTTTCGACACGCCAGCGACCCTACCGGCTGGTCGCTGTCCGTAGGGGGCGCCCGCCACCGCGCCCCCGGGGGGCGTGAAGGGTCGCGTCAGCCGTCGAGACGGGCGTTGACCACGCCCTCCCGACGCGCCCTGGCGGCGATCGTCGCGTCGTCCTGGCTCCGGCGCAGCCGGCGGTCGGCGAAGAACCCGCCGGCGGGCAGCACGGACATCAGGAAGAACCAGGCGGCGGTGGCCAGCGACCAGCCGGTGCGCTTCCAGGCGTCGGCCCAGAAGAGCACGTAGACGACGAAGAGGATGCCGTGCACCGCGCCCATCACCGGCACGGCGTTGAAGTCGGTGGTCCGCTTGAGCACGGAGCAGATCAGGAGCAACAGGAAGGAGACCGCCTCAGGGACGGACACCAGGCGGAGCCGGCGCAGGGCGCTCTCGGTCTTGAGTTCCATGGGATGCCGCTTTCCGTGTGAGGAGTCTTGTGAACGGATGCACAAGCCATTGTGGCACCGCGTCCCCGCGCCCGATGTACGGGGCCGCTCGGGCCGGGCGACGGACCGGCGGCCGGGACTCGCCGCTTGGTTAGAGTTCACGGCATGGACGCGGATACCGGCACCCACTGGCTGAGCGAGGCGGAGCAGCGCGCCTGGCGCACCCATCTGGATGTCAGCAGGCTGCTGATGCACCAACTGGAGCGTGACCTCCAGCCCTTCGGACTGACCATGAACGACTACGAGATCCTCGTCAACCTCTCCGAGTCCGCCGACCGTCGGATGCGGATGAGCGATCTGGCGGCGGCCACGCTGCAGTCCAAGAGCCGGCTCTCGCACCAGATCACCCGCATGGAGCGGTCCGGGCTGGTGCGCCGGGAGCACTGCGATTCGGACAAGCGCGGGCTGTACGCGGTGCTGACCCAGCGGGGCTGGGAGATGATGCGGCAGGTCGCCCCGCACCACGTCGACTCCGTGCGCCGGCATTTCGTCGACCTGCTCTCGGCCGAGGGCCTGGCCGCGCTCCAGGAGTCCCTGGCCCCCGTGGCCCAACACCTGCACACGGAACGCGGCCGCCCCTGACACGACCGGCTTGCCGCGCCGGGCTTGCCGCCCTGGCCCGGCGCCGCCGTCCCGAGGCCCGACCTGACCCCGCTGTCCCGACGTCCGGCCTGTGCGCCGCTGGCCGCAGGTCCAGGCCCGACCGCCAATCCCAGCGCAGCCCCGCCGCCGGGCGCGTGCGTCACTGATCAACGGCGCTGGCCGCAGGTCCAGGCCCGACCGCCTGTCCCGAGGCGCGGCCCTGGTGCCGTTGGCCCGGCGGCGCGCCCGTGGTGCGCGGATCCGGCCCTGACGCTGTTGCCGTTCGCGTCCGACCGACGTCGCTGGCCGCATGTTCGGACCTGATGGCGTTGATCTGAGGGCCGGTCCTTACGCCGTTGATCTGGCGTTCGGTCCCGGCCTGCTTCGCGGTCGGTGGTCATGCCGCGGGCAGGCGCAGGACAAAGAGTGCGCCGCCCTCGGGAGCTCGGCTCAGGTCGAGGCTGCCGCCGTGCCGCACCGCGACGTCGCGGGCGATGGCCAGGCCGAGGCCTGCGCCGCCGTCGTCCCTGCTCCGCGCGTCGTCCAGCCGGACGAACCGCTGGAAGACGCGCTCCCGGTCCGCCTCCGGCACCCCGGTGCCGTCGTCGGCGACCTCCACCACCGCCTCGGCCCCGTCCCGCCGCAGCGAGACCCGGACCGCGCCGCGCGCGTGCCGCTGCGCGTTGTCCAGCAGATTGCCCAGCACGCGGGCCAGCTGGCCGCGGGAGCCGGAAACGGTGATCGCCGGCAGGCCGATCGTCTCGCTCCGCACCGGCACCGGATCGTCGGCGCGCCGCTCCAGCTCGTCGCCGACCAGCCGGTCCAGCTCCACCGAGCCGGTCAACGGGCGCTCCCCCGCGTCCAGCCGGGCCAGCAGCAGCAGGTCGGCGGCGAGATCCTGCAACCGCACCGTGTCCTTGACCGCGCCGGGCACGTCAAGGAGTTCGGGGTGCGCCTCGCCCACCTCCAGCTGGGTGCGGAGCGAGGCGATCGGGCTGCGCAGCTCGTGCGAGGCGTCGGCGACGAAGCGGCGCTGACGGTCCACGGACGCCTCCAGCGCGGCGAGCGTCTCGTTGGTGGTGCGGGCCAGCCGGCCCACCTCGTCGCGGGACGCCGGCTGCGGCACCCGCCGGGAGAGATCCTCGGAGCGCATGATCGCCACCATCTCCTGCCGGATGCCCTCGACGGGCCGCAGCGCGCGGCGAGTGACCAGCCAGGTCACGCCGGCGACGACGGCGAGCAGCACGGGGAGCCCGACCAGCATCGAGGTGCGGACGCTCGCCACGGCCGCCTGTTCGACCTCCAGCGGTGCGCCGGCGTAGACGGTCACCTCCTGGCCGTGTGTGGTGACCGCCTCGACGCTGGCGAAGCGGTACTCGCCGTGCTGGCCGTCCATCACGGCGGTGCCGTCCGTCCGCTCGCCGACGTTCTCGCCCACCTCGCCGGGGGCCAGGCCGTTCTCGTCACCGTCCTCGCCGGAGTCGTCGCCGGGGCTGCCGTCCTCCCCGCTGCTGTCGTCCGAGGTGTCGTCGGAGCCGTCGTCCGAGCCTCCGTCGTTCGTCGCGCCGCCCGAGCCGTCGTCGTCCGAATCGTCCGAGTCGTTGTCGTCCTCGGCGTCGTCGGCATCGTCGGCCCCGTCGTCGGCGTCGTCCATGGTCAGCTGCCGGAGCGACTGCGGACTCGGGTCCGTGCCACCACCCTCGTCCCCACCGTCCGGCGCCGGTGTCGGCACCGGGTTCACCTCGTTGCTCGGGGTGCCCGAGATGGCCTCCAGATCGTCGCTGACCGCGATCACCCGGCCGTCGCCGTCGAGCACCTGCACGGGCCCCTCGGCGCTCAGGTCCAGATCCTCCAGCCCGTTCTCGGTGGCCAGTTGCGCGGCGATCTCGCGGGCGGCCAGTTCGGCTTGGAGGTCCACCTGCTCGTCCAGGTTGTCGCGCAGCATCACCAGCATCAGCAGCCCCGCCGTCACCAGGGCGACCGCCACCACCGCCGTCGCGCCCAGCGCCGCCCGGGCCCGCACGCTACCCACGGGGAGCCACCAGCCGGTAGCCGGCGCCGCGCACCGTGACGATCAGGCTCGCACCGAGCTTCCTGCGCAGCGCGCTGACATACACCTCGACGATGTTGGGGTCGCCGTCGTAGGCGAAGTCCCAGCTGTGCTCCAGGATCTCCGCCTTCGAGACGACCTCGCCCGCCCGGCTGGCCAGATGCTCCAGCACCGCGAACTCCTTGGCCGTGAGACTGGTCTCCACTCCGGCGCGCATCACCCGTCGTGCGCCTCGGTCCACCACGAGATCACCCACCCGCAGTTCCGGCGCGGCCCCGCGCCCCCGCCGCCGCAGCAGCGCCCGCACCCGGGCCACCAGCACGACGTACGAGAACGGCTTGGTCAGGTAGTCGTCCGCGCCCGTGTCGAGGCCCTCGGCCTCGTCGTACTCGCCGTCCTTCGCGGTCAGCATCAGGATCGGCGTCTCGTCCCCGGCGGCGCGCAGCGCGGCGCAGACCCGGTAGCCGTTCAGGCCGGGCAGCATGATGTCGAGGATGATCAGGTCGTACTCGTGCTCGGTGGCGCGGTGCAGCCCGTCGGTGCCGTTGTGCACCACATCCACGGCGAATCCCTCGGCCGTGAGGCCCTGGGCGAGTGACCTGGCCAGCCGACGTTCGTCCTCCACGATGAGCAGGCGCATGGCCCCAGCTTGACAAATGCTTCCTGAAGGCGGCTTCAGGAACCTTCAGCTCTCCTTCAGCAACGGTCCGTCATGGTCGTACCCATCGATCGAAAACGACCAAGCAACACGGATGGGGATGAGCTACCCATGAAGCGCAACGTCATCATCGCCGTCGCCGCGGCAGCCGCCGTGATCGGCGGCGGGTCCCTCGCGGGGGCGGCCCTCGGGACGGACGAGGGAGACACCGGGCAGGCGTCCCAGACCCTGGTCCCGGCCTCCGCCGACGCCCTCGCGGCCGGCGGCGGCACCGACGACAACGGCACGGACGACAACGGCACGGACGATGCCAGCACGGACGACGGCGCGGCGGATTCCGACGCCCAGCGGGCGACCGAGGCCGCGCTGGCCGAGGTGCCCGGCGTGGTGACCTCCGTCGAGCGGGACTCGGACGACGGCCAGGGCCGCGGCTGGGAGGTCGGCGTCTGGGGCGACGACGGGCAGTGGCACCACCTGCGGGTCTCCGAGGACGGCACCGAGGTGCTGGTGACCAGCAACGGGAGCGACGACGACTGGGACGACGACGGCTCGGACAGCGACGACGACTCCGATGACGACGGCTCGGACGACGACGGCCGGGGCCTGGACGACGCCACCGTGAACCTGCTGCGTGAGGACGGCACAGACGTCGGCGCGGCGGTCAGCACCGCCGAGGACACGACCGGCGCGGCGCTGCGGGAGGCGGATCTGGAGGGCGACCACTGGCACGTCGAACTGCGCGGCGACGACGGCACCGAGTACGAGCTGAACATCGACCTGGCGACGGGCGAGATCACCGGCCAGGAGCAGGAGAACGACTCCGACGATGCCTCCGATGACGGCTCGGACGACTCCGATGACGCCTCCGACGACGACAGCTCCGGCTCCGGCTCCGGGGACGACGCCTCGGACGACCAGGGTGACGACTCCGACCACCACGACGACGACAGCGGTTCGGACGACGACCACGACGACTGATGTCGGGCCCCACCGCACCTCATGCGGTGGGGCCACCGCATTTCCGCGGCCTCATGGCTATACGATAGGCCGCATGTTTATAGAGGAGCGCACTCCTGACGACCCCGGGCTCGCTCGCCTGCTCGCCGCCGCCTTCGCGGAACTGGTGGCGCGCTACGGGCCCCGGGGTCGTTCCGATGTGCTGCCCGGCGCGCGCTATCTGGTGGCCGTCGTCGAGGGCGAGGCCGCCGGCTGCGTCGCGCTCCAGCCCCTCCCGGAGGACCCCGCCACGGGCGAGGTCAAGCGGATGTACGTGGCGCCGGAGGCACGCGGCCAGGGCCTGGCCCGGCGCCTGTTGGAGGATCTGGAGTCGCTGGCGCGGGAGCTCGGCTACCGCCGGCTGCGGCTGGCGACGGGCAAGCAGGCGGGCCCTGCGGTGGCGCTCTACGAGTCCTCCGGCTACACCCCGACCCCGCTCTACGGCCGTTATCTGACCGAGCCCCGGATCGTGGCCTGCTACGCCAAGCCGCTGCCCGCCGTCAGCCCTCGGTGACCCCGGCCACCAGCTCGTCCGCCGCCGCATAGGGATCCAGCGCGCCGGCCACGATCCGCCCGGCCAGCGCGTCCAGCCGCCGGTCGCCACTCAGGTCGGCGATCCGCTCGCGGAGCGCCGTGACCGCGATCGTCTCCACCTCGCGCGCGGCCCGGCGGGTCCGGCGCTCGGCCAGCACACCGCGCTCGGCCATCCACGCGCGGTGCTTCTCGAGCGCCTCGACGACCTCGTCGATGCCCTCCCCCCGGGCGGCGACGGTCCGCACCACGGACGGCCGCCAGTCGCCGGGGGCCCTGGCCTCGCCGAGGCCCAGCATGTGGTGCAGCTCCCTGACGGTGGCGTCGGCGCCCTCCCGGTCCGCCTTGTTCACCACGAAGACGTCGCCGATCTCCAGGATCCCGGCCTTGGCCGCCTGGATGCCGTCCCCCATACCGGGCGCCAGCAGCACCACGGAGGTGTCCGCCTGGTCGGCGATCTCCACCTCGGACTGGCCGACGCCGACGGTCTCCACCAGGACCACGTCGCAGCCGGCCGCGTCCAGCACCCGGACGGCCTGCGGCGCGGCCCAGGCCAGGCCGCCCAGATGCCCGCGGGTGGCCATGGAGCGGATGTAGACGCCGGGGTCGGAGGCGTGCTCGCCCATCCGCACCCGGTCGCCGAGCAGCGCCCCGCCGGAGAACGGCGAGGACGGGTCGACGGCCAGCACCCCGACCCGCCGGCCGGCCCTGCGGTAGGCGGTCACCAGCGCCGAGGTGGCGGTGGACTTGCCCACGCCGGGCGCGCCGGTCAGCCCGACCACGTAGGCGTTGCCGGAGAACGGTGCCAGCGCGGCCATCACCTCGCGCAGCCGCGGCGACGCGCCCTCCACGAGCGAGATCAGCCGCGCCACCGCCCTGGCCTGCCCGGCCCTGGCCCGCGCCACCAGCTCGGCCACGTCGGGCCCGCCTGCCGCCCCGCTCGTCACCGGCGCGGCACCCGGAGGATCAGCGCGTCCCCCTGGCCGCCGCCCCCGCACAGCGCCGCCGCGCCGGTGCCGCCGCCGCGCCGTCCCAGCTCCAGGGCCAGGTGCAGCGCCAGCCGGGCGCCCGACATGCCGATCGGATGGCCCAACGCGATGGCGCCACCGTTCACATTCACTTTTTCGGGCGTAACGCCGAGGTCCTTCATTGACTGGACCGCCACCGCCGCGAACGCCTCGTTGATCTCGATGAGGTCCAGATCCTCGACCGTCAGTCCCTCCCGGTCGAGCGCATGCCGGATCGCGGCCGAGGGCTGCGAGTGAAGCGAGTTGTCGGGACCCGCCACGTTGCCGTGTGCGCCGATCTCGGCGATCCAGCTGAGCCCGAGATCCTCGGCCCGTGCCCGGGACATCACCACCACGGCCGCGGCCCCGTCGGAGATCTGCGAGGAGGAGCCGGCGGTGATGGTGCCGTCCGCGCTGAACGAGGGACGCAGCCGGGCCAGCGTCTCCTTCGTGGTCTCAGGACGGATGCCCTCGTCCTCCGCGACGACCACCGGCTCGCCCCGCCGCTGCGGGACGGTGACCGGCGTGATCTCCGCCTCGAAGAGGCCGTTCTTCCTGGCCGCGGCGGCGCGCTGGTGCGACGCCGCGGCGACCGCGTCCTGTTCGGCGCGCCCGATGCCCAGGGCCGCGTTGAACCGCTCGGTCGACTCGCCCATGGCGATCCCCTCGAACGGGTCGGTCAGGCCGTCGAGCGCCATGGCGTCCAGCATCTGCACCGAGCCGTACTTGATGCCCTCCCTGGCCTTCGGCAGCAGGTGCGGCGCAGCGCTCATCGACTCCTGGCCGCCGGCGACGACCACGTCGAACTCGCCGGCGCGGATCAGCTGGTCGGCCAGCGCGATGGCGTCCAGGCCGGAGAGGCACACCTTGTTCACCGTGAGCGCAGGGACGCTCATCGGGATGCCGGCGGCGACCGCGGCCTGCCGCGCGGGGATCTGCCCCGCACCGGCCTGCAGCACCTGCCCCATCACCACGTACTGGACCTGCTCGCCCGTGATGCCGGCCCGCTCCAGCGCCGCCCGGATGGCGAAGCCGCCCAGCTCCGCGCCGGAGAACCCGCGCAGCGCCCCGAGCAGCCGGCCCATCGGCGTGCGCGCACCCGCGACGATCACCGAGGCCGCCCGCGACGTCGCTCCGCTACTCGCCGTCATGCTCCGACTCCCATGTTCCCGCTCCTTCGGCTCGGCAGTGAACGATGGTTCACTTCAATGTACTGAGCGTGACACACCGGGTCAGCGGCGCGTCGGTGTGACTCCGCGCACGTTGCGCGCCGGGACCAAGGGCGCTGCACTGGGGAGATGTTGACGCGCATCGACCACATCGGGATCGCCTGCTTCGATCTGGACGCCACCGTCGAGTTCTACCGGGCCACCTACGGCTTCGAGGTCTTCCACTCCGAGGTCAACGAGGACCAGGGGGTGCGCGAGGCCATGCTCAGGATCAACGGTACCGACGACGGCGCGGCCTCGTACCTCCAGTTGCTCGAGCCGACCAGGGACGACTCCCCGGTGGCCGGCTGGCTGGCGAAACACGGCGAGGGCGTGCACCACATCGCCTTCGGCACCCCCGACGTGGACGGCGACGCGGCCGCCATCCGCGACCGGGGCGTCCGGGTGGTCTACGACACCCCCCGGCGCGGCTCCATGGGCTCCCGGATCACCTTCCTGCACCCCAAGGACTGCCACGGGGTGCTCACGGAGCTGGTCACCGCCCCCGGCGCGTCCGTCGCCGGCGCGCCCCCGGCGGACCCGTCAGGCCACTGACGCGAGCTGCCCTGCCCGGTAGAGTGGCCGGGCCGGGGCATGGGTTATCTCCTCGTCCCGCGCTCGGCCGATGATCCGGCGTCAGCCTGCGAGGGCGGCCCTTTCGCGGGCGGGCATCCGGATCAGCAATACCACGACCAGGGGACGGATGGGACCGCGCAGTGCGGGGCTACGACGCCTACCAAACTGACGACCACCTCTCGCGATTCGAAGCCGAGATGGAGCGGCTGAAGAAGGAGCGGGACAAGGCGGTCGACCACGCCGACGACCTCGGCTACCAGGTCGAGGTGCTGCGGGCCAAGCTGCACGAGGTCCGCCGTGCCCTGGCGCTACGCCCTGTTTACGGCGACGCCCCCGCGCACGCCGAGCAGGTGCTGCGCACCGCCCAGATGCAGGCCGACCAGATGCGCTCGGACGCCGAGCGCGAGCTGCGCGAGGCCCGGGCCAGGTCCCAGCGGGTGCTGCAGGAGCAGTCGGAGCAGCGCGCCCGGATGGAGGCCGAGCTGCACGCCGAGGCGGTGGGCCGGCGCCAGCGGCTGGACGAGGAGCTGGCGCAGCGCCGCTCCACCGTCGAGTCCCATGTCAACGAGAACGTCGCCTGGGCCGAGCAGCTGCGCGCCCGCAGCGAGGCCCAGGCCCGCCGGCTGCTCGAGGAGACCAGGGCCGAGTCCGAGCAGACGCTCAGCCAGGCCAGGACGGAGGCCCAGCGACTGGCCGAGGAGGCCAGGCTGCGGCTGACCACGGAGTCGGAGTCCGCCCGCGCCGAGGCCGAGGAGGTGCTGCGCCGGGCCAGGACGGACGCCGAGCGGCTGCTCGCCGCGGCCTCCGCGCAGGCCCAGGAGGCCACCGACCACGCCGAGCGGCTGCGCAGTTCGACGGCCCAGGAGACGGACGCCGGGCGCCGCGAGGCGGCGGGCCTGGTGCGCAAGGCCGAGGAGCGGATGGCGGAGGCGCAGGCGGAGCTGCGCACCGCCCGCGAGAACGCCAGGCGGCTGGTCGACGAGGCCACCCAGGACGCGGACAAGCGCCGTTCGGTCGCCGAGTCGGAGTACGAGCAGCGCACCGCGACCGCCAAGGCCGAGATCGCCCGGATGGTCAGCCAGGCCACCCAGGACGCGGAGAACAAGAAGGACGAGGCCGAACACGCGCTGGCCGAGGCCCGGGCCAAGTCGGAGCAGCTGCTGGCCGAGGCCGCCGAGGAGGCCAGGAGCAAGTCGGCCGAGGAGTACGCGGCGCAGCTGGCCGACGCGGCCCGCACCGCCGAGGAGGTGCTGACCAAGGCGGCCAAGGACGCCCAGGCCACCACCAAGGCGGCCACCGAGGAGGCCGAGCGGCTGCGCGCCGAGGCGGAGGCGGAGGCCGACCGGCTGCGGACCGAGGCGCACGACCTCGCCGCGCAGCTCAAGGGCGCCGCCAAGGACGACACCAAGGAGTTCCGCGCCAAGACGGTCGAGCTCCAGGAGGAGGCCCGCCGGCTCCGCGGCGAGGCCGAGCAGGCACGATCCGAGGCCGTTGAGGAGGCCGAGCGGGTCCGCAGCGAGGCCAGGCGGGAGGCGGTGCAGCAGATCGAGCAGGCCGCGGCCAGCGCCGAGGAGCTGCTGACCCAGGCCAAGGCGGACGCCGAGGAGACCCGCAACTCCGCCGTTTCGGAGAGCGAGCGGGTGCGCACCGAGGCGATCGAGCGGGCCACCACCCTGCGCAACCAGGCCGAGCAGTCGCTGAAGAAAGCGCGCACCGAGGCCGAGAAGGAGCGCGAGGACGCGGGCCGGCAGGCCGAGCGCACCACCCGGGAGGCCGAGGAGGCCGCCCGCCAGCTGCGCGCCGACGCGCGGGATGCGGCGCGCATCGAGCGCGAAGCCGCCTCCGCCGAGTTGGAGCGGCTGCGCCAGGAGGCGGAGCGCCGGGTGGCGCAGGCCGAGGAGTCGCTGGGCGAGGCCCGTGCCGAGGCCGACCGGCTGCATGCGGAGGCGAACGCCGAGGTCGAGCGGCTGCGCGCGGAGGCGGCCGAGCGGATCAGGGCGCTGACCGAACAGGCCGAGGAGGCCGCCGGGCAGCTGCGCGACGAGGCGGCGGCGGACTCCGCCAGGTCGCGGGCCGAGGGCGAGGAGCTGGCCGTGCGGCTGCGCGGCGAGGCCACCTCGGAGGCCGCCCGGCTGCGCGACGAGGCACGCCAGGCCGCCGACCGGGTGCGGGCCGAGGCGGCGGCCGCCGCCGAGCGGACCGCGACGGAGGCGGCGCAGGCGCTGGCCGCCGCCCGGGAGGAGGCCGCCCGGCTGCGTTCCGAGGGCGACCGGCTGCTGGACGAGGCGCGCGACGCCGCGCACCGGGAGCGGGCGCAGGCCAGGGACCAGAGCGAGGAGGTGCTGGCCGCCGCCCGGGCTCGGTTGGACGAGGCGGAGCGGCGCGCCGACACGCTGGTGGCCGCCGCCGAGCACAAGGCGCAGCAGGTGCGCGATTCGGTGGCCGGGCTGCGCGAGGTGGCCGAGGCCGAGATCGCCACCCACCGCGAGGAGGCGGAACGCGAGGCCGCCAGGGTGCTGCGGGAGTCCGCGGAGGAGAAGGAGGCCGCGGCCGCCCTCGCCGAACGGACCGTCAAGGAGGCCATCGAGGAGGCGGACCAGATCCGGTCCTCCGCGGAGATGGCCGACGAGCGCATGCGGGCCGAGGCCGACGAGATCCTCGACACCGCTCGGCGGGAGGCGTCCCGTAAGCGCAACGAGGCCGCGGCGCAGGCCGACGAGCTGGTGGCCAAGGCCCAGGAGGAGGCGCTGCGCATCGCCGCGGCGGCCGAGGAGCAGTCGGACACCATGGTCGCCGCCGCCAGGAAGGAGTCCAACCGGCTCACCGCCGAGGCCCAGGAGGCGGGCAGCGAGATGGTGGAGAGCTCCCGGGTGGACGCCAACCAGCTACTGGAGGAGGCGCGTCGGGACGCGGTGTCGATCCGGGCCAGGGCCGAGGAGCTGCGGGTCCGGGTGGAGCGCGAGGTCGAGGAGTTGCACGACCGCGCCAGGCGGGAGTCGGCGGAGCAGGCCAGGACCGCGGGCGAGCGGGTGGACAAGCTCATGAAGGCCGCGGAGGAGCAGCGCGCCGAGGCGCGCGCCACCGCCGAGAGGACGGTCGCCGAGGCCAACTCCGAGGCGAGCAGGGTGCGCATCGCCGCGGTGAAGAAGGCGGAGGCGCTGCTGAAGGAGACGGAGCAGCAGCGGTCCAAGGTGCTCGGGGAGGCGCAGCAGACGCGCGCCGAGGCTGAGCGCGAGGCCAAGCGGATGGTCGACGAGGGCAAGCGCGAGTTGGAGAAGTTGTCCCGCAGGCGCGAGGACATCAACACCGAGATCTCCCGGGTGCAGGACGTGTTGGAGGCGCTGGAATCGTTCGAGGCGCCCAAGTCGCCGGGCGGCGGGGGCGGTAAGGGCGGCCAGGGCACGGTTGCCGCGGGCGCGGGCGCCGGTTCGTCCCGTCCGTCCGGAAAACGCCCCCGTACGTAGTGGGGTGAGAGGGACTCGGCTGACGTGACACCACCCGAGTGGGTGGAGCGTCAGGAAACCGGCGCAACATTCTCCACAGAGAATGGAGATCGGCTCGATGACACGCCGGTTTGCCCCCTAGGATGATGCCTTCGAGGGCGTGGACCCGTCTGAGAAACCGAAGGCTGATCAAACGCTTAGGAGCTCGACCTCGAAGCGCTGAACGCCCAGGCCAAAGATCACAACTCACTCACCCCGTCTGAATCGACAGGAACCCCATGAGCGACCTTTCCTCCCCCTTCGGCTTCGAGCTCGTGCGGCGCGGCTACGACCGCGGGCAGGTGGACGACCGCATCTCGAAGCTCGTTGCCGACCGCGACAGCGCACTGGCCCGTATCACGTCCCTGGAGAAGCGGATCGAGGAACTGCACCTCGAGACGCAGAACGCCCAGGCCCAGGTCACCGACGCCGAGCCCTCCTACGCCGGTCTCGGTGCCCGCGTCGAGAAGATCCTCCGCCTCGCCGAGGAAGAGGCGAAGGACCTGCGCGACGAGGCCCGCAGGGCCGCCGAGCAGCACCGTGAGCTGGCCGAGGGCGCGGCCCAGCAGGTGCGGAACGACGCCGAGGCCTACGCCACCGAGCGCAAGGCCAAGGCCGAGGACGAGGGCGTCCGCATTGTCGAGAAGGCTCAGGGCGAGGCGGCGACGACGCTCGCCGAGGCCGACAAGGACGCCCTGGCCAAGCGCGAGGAGGCGGACTCCCTCTTCGAGGAGACCCGCGCCAAGGCGGCCCAGGCCGCCGCCGACTTCGAGACCAACCTGGCGAAGCGGCGCGAGCAGTCCGAGCGCGACCTGGCGTCCCGTCAGGCCAAGGCCGAGAAGCGGCTCGCGGAGATCGAGCACCGCGCCGAGCAGCTGCGCCTCGAGGCCGAGAAGCTGCGCACCGACGCCGAGCGCCGGGCCCGCCAGACGGTGGAGACCGCCCAGCGCCAAGCCGAGGACATCGTGGCCGACGCCAACGCCAAGGCTGACCGGATCCGCAGCGAGTCCGAGCGTGAGCTGGCCGCCCTGACCAACCGTCGCGACAGCATCAACGCGCAGCTGACCAACGTGCGCGAGATGCTGGCCACGCTGACCGGGGCGCAGGTCGCCGCGGCCACGCTGGGCGCCGACGACGACGGCGACGACAACCTGTCCAAGGGCGTGCCCGCCCAGCAGTCCCGCTGACGTCTCGGCGTGACGCACGGTCCCCGCGACCGGTTATCACCCCAACGGCGCAGGGCCCACCGTCCTCACCGGGCGGCGGGCCCTGCGCCGTCCTAGCGTCGGTCGCATGATCGAGCTGTCGGCGTTGACGAAGCGGTTCGGCGCGAAGACGGCCGTCGACCACCTGAGCTTCGTCGTACGCCCCGGCGTGGTCACCGGCTTCCTCGGCCCCAACGGCGCCGGCAAGTCGACCACCATGCGGATGATCCTCGGGCTCGACCACCCCAGCAGCGGCGACGTCCGGATCGACGGGAAGCACTACGCGGAGCTGCGGGAGCCGTTGCGCCACCTCGGCGCGCTGCTGGAGGCGCGCGCCGTGCATCCGGGTCGCACCGCCTACAACCACCTGCGCTGTCTGGCGCAGAGCAACGACATCCCCGAGCGCCGCGTCAACGAGGTGCTGGACCTGGTCGGCCTGGCCTCCGTGGCCCGCAAGCGCCCCAAGGGCTTCTCGCTCGGCATGGGCCAGCGCCTCGGCATCGCCACCGCGCTGCTCGGCGACCCGCGGATCCTGATGTTCGACGAGCCGGTCAACGGCCTGGACCCGGAGGGCATCCACTGGGTCCGCACGGTGATGCGCCGGCTGGCCGCCGAGGGCCGCACCGTCTTCGTCTCCAGCCACCTGATGAGCGAGATGGCGCTCACCGCCGACCATCTGGTGGTCATCGGGCGGGGCAGGCTGCTGGCCGACACCTCGATGGAGCGGTTCATCGCGGAGAACGCGCGCGCCTACGTGCGGGTGCGCGGCCCCGAGCCCGAGCGTCTGCGCGAGGCCCTGACGGCCGCCGGCCTGTCCCCCGAACGCCGGCCCGACGACAGCCTGGAGGTCACCGACGCGGACCCCGAGCGGGTCGGCGAGGTGGCCGCCGCACACGGTCTGGTGTTGCACGAGCTGAGCCCGCAGCGGGCGTCCCTGGAGGAGGCGTTCATGCGGCTGACCCACGAGACGGTCGAGTACGAGGCACACGAGGCGCCCGGCCGGGCCGCCGGATGGGGCGGCTGACCGTGGCGGAGACCGGCCGGGTGGTGCGCTCGGAGTGGACGAAGATCAGTTCGGTGCGGTCCACGCTGTGGACGCTGGTGACCGCGGTGGTGGTCACCGTGGCGCTCGGCATCCTGATCAGCCTGGTGGTGCGGCACTCCTTCGACGATCTGTCCCGCGAGGAGCAGCTGACCTTCGACCCGACGCTCACCAGCTTCGCCGGCACGACGCTCGGCCAGCTCGCCATGATCGCCTTCGGCATTCTGGTGGTGTCCTCCGAGTACGGCACGGGCATGATCCGCGCCTCGCTGGCAGCGGTGCCGCGGCGCGGGCTGCTGATGTTCGCGAAGCTGCTGGTCGCCACGGCGCTGGCGCTGGTGGTCGGCATGATCACCAGCTTCCTGGCGTTCTTCCTGGGCCAGGCGATGCTCGGCCCGTACCGGACCGACCTCGGCGAGCCCCATGTGCTGCGCGCGGTGTTCGGTGGCGGTCTCTACATGGGGCTGATCGCGCTCTTCGCCATGGGCGTGACCTGGATGCTGCGCAGCGCGATGCTCACCTTCGGGGTGCTGATGCCGTTCTTCTTCCTGATCTCCAGCATCCTGGCCAACGTGGAGGCCACCCGGCGGGTCGGCAACTACCTGCCCGACGTCGCCGGCTCCCGCGTGATGAGCGTGGTCGACGACGGCGACCGGCCCTACGGGCCCTGGCTCGGCCTGCTGATCATGCTGGCCTGGGTGGCCGCGGCGCTGGTCGCCGGCTACGTGGTGTTGCGGAAACGGGACGCCTGATACGGAACCGCGCGGCAGCCACTAGGGTCTTAGCCCGAACGGGGGCAGTTCGCGTCAGGTGTGACGAACCCTGGCCAAGCCCCACCCATCGACCAGGGGCAGCAGGATGATCGAGGCAGTCGGCCTGACGAAGAGCTTCGGCTCCAAGACGGCCGTGTACAACCTGACGTTCCAGGTGCAACCAGGCAAGGTCACCGGGTTCCTGGGCCCGAACGGCGCCGGCAAGTCCACCACCATGCGGATGATCCTGGGCCTGGACGCGCCGACCGGCGGCACCGTGACCATCGGCGGCTACGCGTATCGGCAGCTGCCCAACGCGCCGCGCCAGGTGGGCGCGTTGCTGGACGCGAACGCCAAGCACGGCGGGCGCAGCGCCCGGGCGCATCTGCAGTGCCTGGCGCAGCTGGCCGGCATACCGTCCCGGCGGGTGGACGAGGTGCTCGGCGTGGTCGGGCTCCAGGAGGTGGCGAAGAAGCGCTCCAAGGGCTTCTCGCTCGGCATGGGCCAGCGCCTGGGCATCGCGGCGGCGCTGCTCGGCGACCCGCAGGTGCTGCTCTTCGACGAGCCGGTCAACGGGCTCGACCCGGAGGGCATCCTGTGGATCCGCACCCTGATGCGGCGGCTCGCCGCGGAGGGCCGCACGGTCTTCGTCTCCAGCCACCTGATGAGCGAGATGGCGCAGACCGCGGACCACCTCATCGTCATCGGGCGCGGCCAGCTGATGGCGGACATGCCGGTGCGGGAGTTCATCGAGCGGAACTCCACGGGCTTCGCCCGGGTCCGCACGCCCGAGGGCGATCAGGGGCAGCGCGACTCCCTGAGCAAGGCCCTGACGGAGGCGGGCGGCCAGGTGCAGCCGGAGCAGGACGGCGCGCTCAAGGTGCTCGGCCTCGACCTGCCGCGGATCAGCGACGTCGCGTACGCGGCGGACGTCAGGCTGTGGGAGCTCTCCCCGCACACCGCCTCCCTGGAGGAGGCGTACATGCGGATGACGCAGGGCGCGGTCGACTTCCGTTCCACGGAGGACGCACGAACGGCCCTCGCCGCCCCCGTCCCCGCGCACGGCGCTGCCGCGCCGTATGCGCCGCAGCCGGGCGCCGCAGTCGGGTACGGCACCGCCGTGCCTGGCACTCCCCCGGGCCAGCCCGGGCACGGCCCCGGAGCACCGGCCGCCGGACAGCCGGGGGCTCCCGGCGCGTACGGCGCTGGTGCGCCGGGCACTCCCCCCGGCCAGCCCGGACAGGCCGCCGGCACTCCGCAGCACTCCGGCGGCACACCCGCGGCCCACCCCGGCGCGTACGGCACCGCACCGGGCACCCCGCCGGGTCAGCCCGCCAGCGCCCCGCAGCCCCACGGCGCCCCGCCTGGGCAGGCGGGTGCGGCGGGGCCGCAGGGTGGTGCGCCGGGGATGACGTTCCCGCTCGGCGTGCCCGTGCTGCCCGGCCAGGCGCAGTCACCTGCGCAGCCGGACGCCCAGCCCTCCGCCACGCCCACCACCGAGGACAACCGATGAACACCCCGCCGCAGATGCCCGCCCAAGCGCCGCAGGCAAACGCGCCGCAGGCAAACGTGCCGCAGGCGCAGATCGTTCCGCAGGCACCCCCGCCGCCGCTCGCGGCGCAGCCGCCCGGCGCGCCCGCGCTCAGCGGCTACGCCTCGCCGATCCCGATCCGGCACACCAACATCGGGCACGCCATCGCCTCCGAGTGGACGAAGATCCGCACCGTGCGCTCCACCGTGTGGACGCTGATCATCATGTTCGCGCTCACCGTCGGTGTGGGCCTGCTCTTCGCGTTCGCGCTCAGTTCCGAGGACGAGATGAGCGCCCCGCTGCTGGCCGGCGGCTTCTTCGGCCTGATGCTGGGCCAGCTGTGCATCATCACCCTCGGTGTGCTGGTCATCTCCTCCGAGTACAGCACCGGCATGATGCGCACCACGCTGACCGCCTGCCCGCAGCGCGGGCGCGTGCTGCTGGCGAAGGCGCTGGTGTTCTTCCTGCTGGCGTTCGTCATGACGCTGCTGGCCACCTCTCTGACCGGCCTGATCAACTCCTCGATGCTCGGCGGCATGCCGGTCGATCCCTTCACCGACCCCGACCTGATGAAGGACTCGGTCGACCCGGAGACCGGGGAGGTGATCGCCAAGGGCGAGCACTGGTTGGGCGCCACCGTGGGCGCCTCCCTGTACGTGTCGCTGCTGGGCCTGCTGAGCCTGGCCGTCGGCGGGCTGCTACGGCACTCCGCGGGGGCCATCACCACGATGGTCGGGGTGGTCCTGCTGCCGCTGCTGATGGCGCTGTTCATGATGGGTGAGAGCCTGGAGAGTCTCCGCGAGAAGCTCATCGAGTACTCGCCGCTCAACGGGCTGGCCTCGCTCTACCGGATCCCGATGCAGGGCGAGGAGGACGTCACCGGCTGGCCGTTGCTCGGCCTGCTCGCCGGCGTCACGCTGGCCGCGCTCATCGGCGCGTACGCCAGGCTCAGCTCCACGGACGTCTGAGCCGTGACCCACCACCGCGCGCCCTCGCGCGCCACCACGCGCCGCCTTCGCACTCAGTAGCGGGGAGCGTTCCGGGACCGCTGGGGCCGCACGCTCCGGCGGTCCCGCGCGTTCCAGCACGCGCGGTGCCAGTGCCGGCGGTCGGCCACATCGCCGAGCCGCGGCCAGGCCACCAGATGCGGCACCCCGGGCGGGATCTCCTGGTCACAGCCGGGGCAGCGGTAGTGCTTCTCGGCGGCGCCGGCGGCCATGCCGCGCACCAGCCAGTCCTCGCCCCGCCAGTCCTCCGTTTGCTCCAAGCCGTACCGCGCCGGCGCCTGGCCGGGCTGCGGACTCTTCTGGGGGCCGCGCGGGCGGTGGCGACGCGGGGACACGGAACACCTCGAAAGCGATACGGGAACGGACACAGTGTCGCCTCACGAGTCTACGCACCGTTCCCGGCCGCACACCGATTCATGATCATCGGAGAAACTCCCGTCGGCCCGTGCCTCGGGGCACGTGTCGGACGTTAATGCCTGTGGAACATGCCAGAGACGGCGCGAGAGGGGCGAGGGCGATGCACGAAGGGCTGCGGGTGGGGGCGTTTCTGCTGGCGGGTCAGTATCCGGGTCAGAGCCAGTACGAGGCGCTGCGCCGGACGACGGGGGCGGCGGAGGCCGCCGAGGCGGCCGGGCTCGACTCGGTCTGGCTGGCCGAGCACCATTTCGTACCGTACGGGGTGTGCCCCTCGGCCGTGACGCTGGCGGCGCTGCTGTTGGGCCGCACCCGGCGCATCCACGTGGGCACCGCGGTCAGCGTGCTGCCCACCACGCACCCGGTGACGCTCGGCGAGCAGGCGGCGATGCTGCATCTGCTCTCCGGCGGGCGGTTCTCGCTCGGTGTGGGGCGCGGCGGCCCGTGGGTCGACCTGGAGGTGTTCGGCGGCGGCCTGGCGGCGTACGAGAGCGGCTTTCCCGAATCGCTCGACCTGTTACTGCGCTGGTTGCGCGAGCCGCGGGTGGCGGCGGCCGGCGAGCGGTACCGCTTCCGCGAGGTGCCGGTGGTGCCGAGACCCGGCGACGCTCCGGACCAGGCGCCGAGCGCGGGTCCCGCGGTGCTGGTCGCCTGCACCTCGCCCGCGACCGTCCGGCTGGCCGCCCGGCAGGGGCTGCCCATGCTGCTCGGCATGCATATCGGCGACGAGGAGAAGGCCGAGATGGTGGCGCTGTGGCGGGAGTCCGCCGACGCGGCGGGGCTCGACCCGGACACCGCGGCCGCGGCCGCCGCGCAGCACGTCTCGGCCGGGGTGACGCAGGTCGCCGACAGCCATTCGGAGGCCGTGCAGACGTTGCGCCGGGCGCTGCCCGGCTGGTTGCGGCAGGGGTTGGCCGCACACCAGACGTTCGACGGCGCTCCGCGCCGGATGCGGGACCCGCTCGCCTACACCGAGTTGCTCTGCGAGCTGCATCCGGTGGGCGACGCCCGGCTGTGCGCGGACCGGCTGGCCGCGACCGCCGAGCGCACCGGGATCCGGCGCTTCGCCCTGCTCGTCGAGGGCTCGGGGGACCGCGTCGCCACGGAGTTGAACGTGCGGCGGCTCGCGAACGACGTGCTGCCGCTCCTGCCCCGGCACGCGGAGGGGATCGCGGGGTCGGGGAGGGCGGCAGCGGCCGTCAGGGCGAGTTCCGGCGGCTCGTGAGCCGAGCCCTTCAGCAGTCGCGCAGCTCCGGCGACTGGTTGAGCAGTTGGCCCCGCACCGAGGTGAACCGGGCCAGTCGCTCGTCGGACGAGGCGTCAAGGGGGAAGACCGCGACGCGGTGGCAGTTCTGGAACGCCAACCGCACGCCGAAGTGCCGTTGCAGTGCTCCCCTGATGGCGTCGCTGGCCAGCGCGCGAAGCAGTTGGCCGCGCGCCTGCTCGTCCGGCGGGGGCGTGGTGTTGTCGGCGAACTCGCCGCCGTCCACCTGCAACCGAGCAACCAGCGAGCTGATCATGTCCCAGGCATAGGGTAGAGAGTGTCGGACGCAGTCGACGAAGTCCCCTTCGTCGACCTCGCCTCGCTCGGCCTGCGCGAGCAGCGCCGGTGAGACGTCAAGCGACATGGAAGTCTCCTCTCACGACCCCGGGAAGGGTCGGGCGGGCGGGATTCACAGGACCCGCCGCCCCCCACACCGCGTCCTAGAGGCGACCCGTCCGGACGGCGATGTCCCCGGCCCAACGGTAAAGCTCAGGGCGCCGCCATGTCAGTGGAACGGGCACATAACAGGCCACTGTCGAACCCCACCATTCCCGTGCATTTCCTGGGTCGCTGGCGGCGCGGGAGGCATCATCGCGGACCTCTAGGCTGGTGGCCATGCGTCTCGTCATCGCCCGCTGTTCCGTGGACTACGTCGGACGGCTCACCGCCCACCTGCCCACGGCGCCCCGGCTGCTTCTGATCAAGGCGGACGGCTCGGTCTCGGTACACGCCGACGACCGCGCCTACAAGCCGCTGAACTGGATGTCTCCCCCCTGCACCCTCAAGGAGGGGGAGCTGGAAGGCACCACCGTGTGGACCGTGGAGAACCGCGCCGGCGAGCGGCTGATCATCACGATGGAGGAGGTCCTGCACGACTCCTCGCACGAACTCGGCGTCGATCCCGGCCTGATCAAGGACGGTGTCGAGGCCCATCTCCAGGAGTTGCTCGCCGACCGCATGGAGACCCTGGGTGAGGGCTGGAGCCTGATCCGGCGCGAATACCCCACCGCGATCGGCCCGGTCGACATCCTGGGCCGCGACGCGACGGGCGTGACCGTCGCCGTGGAGATCAAGCGCCGCGGCGAGATCGACGGCGTCGAGCAGCTCACCAGGTATCTGGAGCTGCTGAACCGGGATCCGCTGCTGTCCCCGGTGCAGGGGGTGTTCGCGGCCCAGGAGATCAAACCGCAGGCGCGCACGCTGGCGACGGACCGGGGCATCCGGTGCGTCACCCTGGACTACGAGGCACTGCGCGGCACCGACGACGACAAGCTGCGGCTCTTCTAGCCGCGCCTTCTCCCGCCGCGCCGGTCGCCGCGCGGACAGGCCGTCAGGGGGCGGTGGGAGTAGCGGTGGGGGTCTCGGACGGAGTGCCGGTGCCCCCGCCGTCCGCTCCCTCAGACGTGCCCGCGGTGGTGCCCGTCGTCGTGCCCTCGGTGGATCCCTCGGTCGAGCCCTCCGAGGTGCCCTCGTCGGTACCGCCGTCGCCGCCCTCGGACGTGCCCTCGTCCGTGCCGCCGTCACCGCCCTCCGAGGTGCCCTCGTCCGTGCCGCCGTCACCGCCCTCGGACGTGCCCTCGTCGGTACCGCCGTCACCGCCCTCCGAGGTGCCCTCGTCTGTGCCGCCGTCACCGCCCTCCGAGGTGCCCTCGTCGGTACCGCCCGAGCCGCCGCCCGTGGTGACGCTGCCGGTCTCGGACTCGGTGGGCGGTCCCGGGGTCGTCGGGTCGTCCGACGGCGGGGTGGTGGTCGGGTCCTCGAACGTCGGGTCGTCCGGGGTGAAGGGCTGTTCCGTCGTCGGGTCCGGCGTCTCGGACTCGCTCGGGGTCGTGTCGTCCCCGCCGTCGCCGGTGTCCTCGGCCGTCGGGGTGTCCGATTCGGCCTCGGGCGTCGTGGCGTCGCCGCCCAGTCCGGTGTCCGGGTCGGCGACCGTGGGGTCCGTGCCGCCGCTGTCCCCCTCGTCACCGTCGCCCGAGGTGAGGCCGAACGCGACGAACGTGCCCAGCACGGCCGCCAGCACCGCGCCCGCGCCGGCCGCCACCACGTTGCGGCGGGCGCCGGCCCGCGCCCCGTGGCCCACGGAGCGCCGCCCGTGCCGCCCGCCGTGCTCCGCCGGCTGCACCGCGATGACCCGGGTGTCGTCCTCCGCCCCTGGGACCGCGGCCACCGCCGCCACGAGGGGCACCCGGCGGGTCTCCGCCTCCCCGCCGCCGTCGGTCTGGGGGTACTTCTCGGCCGCCGAGGCCGCGGGAGCATCGGCACCGGCCGCGGGCGTGCCACCGGTCCCCGGCGGCAGGCCGAGCGGCGCGCTGCGCCGCCCGGACGGCAGCATCGCCGGACGGGTCAGGTCCTGGGCCAACGCGAGCGCGCGGCGCCCGAGCACGGAGCCGCTGGTGTCGGACAGCACGCCGCGCAGCGCGGTGGACGCCTCAAGCTCCGCCCTGGCCCGGTCGAGGCGGCCCTGGCAGATGGCGAGCACGCCCAGTTCGTGGTGGAAGTACGCCTGGTGAGCCACGTCGCCCGCGCTTCTGGCGGACTCGCCGCCGTTGCGCAGCATCCGCTCCCAGGCGCTCCAGCGCAGCGCCGCGGCGAGCAGCGGCGCGGTGCCCCTGGCCAGCGCGGACACGGCGGCGGCGTGACCGCCGCGCTGTGCCGAGCGGGCGACGGCGAGCAGCACGTCGGCCTCGACGCCCGCCCGTTCGGCCGATGCGGACGGCTCCCCGTACCAGTGGGTGTAGTGCCCTGCGGCGGCCAGCGCGCGCTCCGGGGCGTCGTCGGCGAGGCCGGAGGCGGCCAGGTCGGCGGCGGTCGCGGCGGAGACACGGTGCCGCGTCCCTGCGGCGGTGACCAGGCCGCTGGCCAGCACCTCGGCGTGGGCCGCGGCGGCCTGGGGGTCGCCGATCAGGGTCGGCAGCCGGTCGGGGTCCGGCAGCTCGCCGCCGAGCGCGACCGCGAGCCGCACCACGTCCCTGGCCGCGTCGGGCAGCGCCATGACCAGGGTGGTGGCCAGATGGGGGGCGCCGGGCAGTTGCCCGTCCGAGCCCTGGTCGCGGTGCCGCAGCAGCGCGCCGGCCTGCACGAAGCGCAGCGGCAGACCCTCCGTGGTGTGCCAGAGGACGGCGCCCCAGCCGGCCTCGGCGTCGTCGAGCGGCCGCCCGGCGCAGCGGGCGAGCAACTCCAGGCAGGCATCCCGGTTGAGCCCGGCGAGCGGGAACTCCGTGAGCCGGGCGGGGGTGCGGGCGGCGGGCGTGCCGGGCGAGGAGGAGAGCAGGAAGGCGCATTCGGGCGTGGCGTCGAAGAGCTCGTCCAGCGCGGCGCCGCCGAACTCGACGTCGTCCACGACGACCACGGCGCCGATCTCGCGGAGCGCGGCGGAGCGTTCGGTGCGGCCGGGGCGGTAGCGCGGGGTGTGGTAGGCGGCGGCGTAGAGCTCCTGCAGCAGGTCCTCGACGGTGCGGTGATGGCCGCTGAGGCGTATCACCCCGTCGGGGGCCAGTTCGGCGCAGTCCTTGGCGACGGCGGTCAGCAGGGTAGTGCGGCCGGCGCCGGACGGGCCGGTGACCCGGACCGAGCGGCCCTTGGCCAGCAACCGGCCGAGCCGGTGCCGCTCCTGCTGGCGGTCGAGCATCCGGTCCAGGAGCGGTAGGGTGGCGTCGTCGCCGTCACCGACGGCGGCGGTGGCATCCGGCCGCCGGGGCTCGCGGGCGCGCCGCGGGGCTATCGGCCGGCGCCCCGGCGGACAGGGCTCGATCTCGCAGCCGTCCACCGGGTTGACGGTGAGCAGGAAGTCTCCCGCCACCAGCTCGACGGCGCGCTCCGGACCGGCCTCGCTCGCCCTGCCCGGTGGTGCGGGGTGGTTGGAGTCCATGACGCAGAGTCCCTCGGCAGTCTCTGGGTGGTGCGGCTCCGCCGCCTCAACGGCACCACGTTACCGTCCCGTCCCAGGGGCACGACCGCGGGTGGGCGTCCCGGTCAGGACGCGATGGTGAGGATCCGGTGCAACCGGGTGGCGACCAGCACCCGTTGCATGCGGGGCGGGACATCTCGCAGCACCAGCCGCCGCCCGCACCGGCCCGCCCGCCGATGCGCCCCCATGATGACCCCGAGCCCGGTGGCGTCCCAGGCGTCCAGGCCCCTGAGGTCGAGCACCAGGTCGCCCTGTCCGGCGTCGACGGCGCGATGCAGCGCCAGCCGTGCGTCCGCCGCGCTCCGCACGTCCAGACGTCCTCCGACGACGACGATTTCCTCGTGGTCGCCCGTGATGTGCATATGCGCTCCCGCTTCCTCGCGTGTGGCGACGGCTGGTACGGCCTGATACGGCTGAGTACGACGGCTGTTACAGCTGACGGCCCGGGGGCCGGTGAGGTTGCTGTCCGTGCTCGAACCGATACCAATATCACCCGCGAGGGTGAGCTCCGGCTCGGGGCATGCCGGACAGCCGTGAAAGACCGTCAGTAGGAGTAGAAGCCGCCGCCGCTCTTGCGGCCGATCCGGCCGGCCTCCACCATCCGCCGCATCAGCTCGGGCGGCGAGAACTTCTCGTCCCGGGTCTCGGCGTAGACGTTCTCGGTGGCGCGGGCCAGCACGTCCACGCCGGTGAGGTCGGCGGTGGCCAGCGGGCCCATGGCATGCCCGAAGCCGAGGCGGCAGGCGGTGTCGATGTCCTCGGCGGTGGCCACGCCCGACTCGTAGAGCCGGATCGCCTCCACCACGAGCGCGGTGATGAGCCGGGTGGTGACGAAACCGGCGACGTCACGGTTGACGACGACGCAGGTCTTGCCGGTGGACTCGGCGAACTCCCGGGCGGTGGCCAGGGTCTCGTCGCTGGTCCGCAGCCCGCGGACGAGCTCGCACAGCGGCATCATCGGGACGGGCGAGAAGAAATGGGTGCCCACCACCGCCTCGGGGCGCCCGGTGGCGGCGGCCAGTTTGGTGATGGGGATGGCGGACGTGTTGGAGGCCAGCACCGCGCCGTCCCCGACCAGGCCGTCCAGGGTGCGGAACAGCTCGCGTTTGGTGTCCACGTCCTCGAAGACCGCCTCGACGACGAGGTCGGCGTCCGCGACGGCGTCCAGTTCGGTGGTGGTGGTGATCCGGGCGAGCGCGCCCTCGGCCTGGTCCTCCGTCAGCTTCTCCTTGGCCACGAACCGGGCCAGCGAGGCGGCGATCGCGTCCCGGCCCCGGTGCAGCTCCTGGTCGGTGAGATCTCGCAGCACCACATCCCACCCGGCCAGGGCGGAGACCTGGGCGATGCCCGATCCCATCAGTCCGGCGCCGACCACGGCGAGCTTCCTGGCCACGTGCGATCTCCCTTGATCCGACCCGAGTTGAGGCACACCGAAAAGTTTCCGGGCGCGACACCGTAGTGCATGCTCGCATGTCGCGGGGGCTCGGGCGGGCGCAAAGAGACCAGGCTCACGCGGGCCGGCGCACGTAGTTCCTGACGCCGTCGCTGAAGAGTTCCTCGGCGGTGGTCAGCTTCTCCAGCACCAGCCGGGCGATGTCGTCCTCCGGCATCCCCTCGACCGTGCCGCGGGCGACGGTGCGGTACGAGAGGCCGTAGAGCAGCATCAGCTGGCCCGCGACCACGTCGGGGGTGTGGTCGCCGGGCGCGGCCCTCGCCTCCTCGCGGAGCGTCTCGGCGAGCCGTCCCGACATCCGGATCTGCATCCGCATCAGCCGGGACTGGAGCGTGGGCGAGGTCTCGATCACCTTGAGGAAGGTGCCGTAGCCGCCCTGGAGCCCGACCCGCGGGCTGCGTTCCTCGACGTCCTGGCGCAGGCCGCGCAGCAGCGCGTCCGCCGCCGACTGCCCTGCACCGCGCTCGCGTACCCGCAGCGAGGGGTGCTCGACGACGTCCTCCTCGCGGTCGAAGAAGAGGTCCTCCTTGGCGGGGAAGTAGTTGTACACCGTGTTGACGGAGACGTCAGCGACCTCCGCGATCTCGGCGACGGTGACCGTGACGAAGCCGCGTTCGACGAACAGCCGGGTGGCCACGTCGGAGATGTGCTGCCTGGTCTGCTGCTTCTTCCGCTCCCTGAGTCCCGCCATGACCTCATCGTAGCGATCCTTGACCGAATGAAAACTTGGGGACGTTGAAATTTTTGGGCTGCTCTGTTTTTCTTGTCGGCATGGCTCCCATCCTGACCACCCACGACCTCGCCCGTACCTTCCAGACCAAACGCGGCCCGGTGGAGGCGGTGCGCGGCATCGACATGACCGTCGAGGCCGGCGAGTTGCTCGGCTTCCTCGGCCCCAACGGCGCCGGCAAGAGCACCACCCTCCGGATGCTCACGACGCTGCTCGCACCCACCCGCGGCACCGCCACCGTCGCCGGGTACGACCTGGCCCGCCAGCCGACGGCGGTCCGCACCGCGATCGGCTACGTCGCGCAGGCCAGCGGCGTGGCCCCGGACGAGACGGTGCGCGCCGAGCTGGTGTTGCAGGGCCGGATGTACCGGCTGTCGAAGGCGGACGCCGTCGCCCGCGCCGACGAGCTGGCCGCGGACCTGGAGCTCACCGACCTGCTGGACCGCAAATGCGCCCAGCTCTCGGGCGGGCAGAAGCGGCGTCTCGACATCGCGCTGGCGCTCACCCACCGGCCCCGGGTGCTCTTCCTGGACGAGCCGACCACCGGCCTCGACCCCGGCAGCCGGGCCGACGTGTGGGACCTGATCCGCCGGGTCCGCGCGGAGAGCGGCACCACCGTCTTCCTCACCACGCACTATCTGGACGAGGCCGACGCGCTCGCCGACCGGCTGGTCGTCGTCGACGACGGCCGGATCGTGGCCGACGGCACCGCGGCGGAGCTGAAGACCCGGTACACGGGCTCGACCGACGCCACGCTCCAGGACACCTTCATCGCCATCACCGGGCGCGGCCAGGCGCAGAAGGACGACCGCGCGCCCGTCGCCATCTGACCCCGCCCCCGGCGCCGTTCCGAGGGCGCCCTCCGCAGACCCACCCACCGACCTCGACAGGGGACCCACGCCCACCATGTCCAGTCCGTTCAGTCCGTCCAGTCCGTCCAGCCCGTCCAGGACCGCCGCGGCGCCCGCCTTCGCCGACGCGCCGCCCGACCGGAGCACGTTGACCAGCGTGCTCTCCGACACCGGCCTGATCTTCGGCCGCTACCTGCGCCAGACGCTGCGCTCCCGGATCAGCCTGGTCTTCGGTCTGCTCCAGCCCATGCTCTACCTGGCCTTCTTCGGACCGCTGCTGGAGGACGTCCCGCTGGGCGGCGACGGCGACTCCTGGCAGACGCTCGTGCCGGGGCTGCTGGTCCAGCTCGCGCTGTTCAGCTCCGCCTTCGCGGGCTTCGGCATCATCATGGAGAAGCAGCTGGGCATCGTGGAACGGATGCGGGTGACGCCGGTCAGCCGGCTGGCGCTGCTGCTCGGCCGGGTGCTCCGGGACGTCACCCAGCTTCTCGTGCAGTCCACGATCCTGCTGCTGACCGGCGTGGCCTTCGGGCTGCGCGCCCCGGTCCTCGGGGTGCTGGTCGGCTTCCTCTTCGTGGCCGTCCTCGGCATCTCGCTGGCGTCGCTGTCCTACGCGTTCGCCATGCGGGTCGCCACGATCCAGGAGTTCGCTCCGGTGATCAACTCCATCAGCCTGCCGGCGATGCTGCTCTCCGGGATCCTGCTGCCCATGGCGCTCGCCCCCACCTGGTTGGACGTCGTCTCGCGCTGCGTGCCGTTCCGCTACGTGGTGGACGGCGTCCGGGCCGGTTTCGTCGCGGACTACGGCAGCGGCGACCTGGCGCTGGGCGCGGTGGTGGCCGCGGCGCTCGCCGTCGCGTCCGTGTCCCTCGGCACCCAACTGTTCCGCAGGGCCGGCGCCTGAGCCACGCCGGGTAGGCTCGCCGCATGGTGAACCTCACCCGGATCTACACCCGGACCGGCGACGACGGAACCACCGCCCTGGGTGACTTCAGCCGCACCGCCAAGACGGACCCGCGGATCGCGGCCTATGCCGACGCGAACGAGGCCAACGCGGCGATCGGCACGGCCCTGGCCCTCGGGGAGCTGCCCGAGGAGCTCAGGGCCGTGCTGGTCCGCGTGCAGAACGACCTCTTCGACGTCGGCGCCGATCTGTGCACGCCGGTGGTGACGGACCCCGAGGTGCCGCCGCTGCGGGTGGAGCAGGCGTACGTGGACCGGCTGGAGGCCGACTGCGACCGGTTCCTCGCCGGGCTGGAGAAGCTGCGCAGCTTCATCCTGCCGGGTGGCACCCCCGGCGCGGCCCTGCTGCACCAGGCGTGCACCGTCGTCCGGCGCGCCGAGCGCTCGACCTGGGCGGCGCTGGAACAGCACGGCGACACGATGAACCGGCTCGCCGCCACGTACCTCAACCGCCTGTCGGACCTGCTGTTCGTCATGGCCCGCATGGCGAACAAGGAGCACGGCGGCGACGTGCTGTGGGTGCCGGGGGAGAACCGCTGAGCCGGTCCGGCCCTCCCCCGGCGTCGGCTAGGGCGCGTATTGAGTTGTGATCAGTTGGTGGTCCGGGTGAGGTCCTTGACCCAGATCATTGAGGCGCGCAGGTGGAGGCCGGCGAGGTAGCTGTCGGGGGTTTTGTCGTATCGGGTGGCGACGCCTCGCCAGGCCTTGAGCTTGTTGATCAGGCGTTCAACGGTGTTCCTCTCCTTGTAGAGGTCGGCGTCGTGGCTGACAGGCCGACCCCCCGCGGAGCCCTTCTTCTTCCGGTTGGCGGCCTGGTCTCTCTTTTCCGGGATCACTGCCTTGATGCCGCGTCTGCGCAGGTGGGCCCGGTTGCCGCGGGAGGAGTAGGCCTTGTCCCCGGCGACCGCGTCCGGCCGGGTGCGGGGGCGGCCGACGGGGCCGCGGACCCGTATCTTCCCCAGCACGGGGATGAACTGTGGGCTGTCCGCGGCCTGGCCTGCGGTCAGCACGAACGCCAGTGGGCGGCACTTGCGGTCGGCGGCCAGGTGAACCTTGCTGGTCTGCCCGCCCCTGGAGCGTCCCAGGAGGGCGGTCCTCAGCCGGAGTTTTCGCCGACGCCGGATGCGTCGTCGCTCCTCCCACTCGGGATCGATCTCGGCGTCCTGTCCGTCTTGTTCTTCGAGACTGCCCCTTTTGACCTGGCCTTCTCCGCCTCGGCAGCAGCCTTCTCCAGTGCACCGAGGATGTCCTCGCCCACGTGCATCCCGGCTGCGTCGTGGTGAGCGCGCGCGGTGGTGGAGTCGATGCTGACCAGGGACAGGTCCACCTCACCCCGCTTCGCCGCTTCCGCGATCAGGCCCTCCAGCAGGGCCTCGAAGACGCCGGCGTCACGCCATTGCCGGAAGCGGTTGTGGACGGTCGACCAGGCACCGAACTCCTGCGGCATCTCCCGCCACTGTCCGCCGGTCTTGAACCGCCAGATCACACCCTCGAACTGCTGCCGTAGCCGCTCGGGATACGGGCCGTACTCGCCGATCGGCAGGTACGGCCCGATGAACTCCCACTCCGCATCCGTCAGTTGCACTCGCGTCACACAAGAAGATCTACCGGACCAGGCCCCGCCACGAAGGCGAATCACGCAGACTGATCACGACTCGATACGCGCCCTAGTCCGCGTCGGTCACCTGGATGATGCGGGAGCCGTGCGGCGGCACGGCGGTTGCGGTCCAGCTGCCGTCCACGGTGCCGAGGTCGGCGCGGGCGGCCAGATCGCGGACGTTCCGGCCGCCGTCGAGCCCGAGGGCGGCCAGGTCGACCGTGATGTCACTGGCCGAGGTGCCCATGTTGTAGACGGCGACGACCGTGCTGCCGTCGGGCATCTCCTTGGTCCACCGCTGGAGCGTGCCGCCGGTGACGCGCGTCGGCAGGCGACCCGACTGGTTGACGGCGATGACCTCGGGGTTGGTGAGGATGGACCGGGCGGCGTCGTCCAGGAAGAAGATGTCCCCGCCGACGTAGAGGGGGGCGGAGGCCATCGACCAGAAGGTCATCACGCTCTGCCGCTCGGTGTCGTCGATGCCGTCCTGGATGCCCTGGCCCGTGTTGTTGCTGATCGGCATGGAGTCCAGGTCGGGCCAGTAGTTCGGGCCGACGTCGCTGAGCCAGTTGGGCAGGTCGCGCCACCTGTCGTCCACGGAGCTGGTCCAGGAACTGACGGTCTCGCAGTAGCACTCCACGTCGGTGTCGATGCGGACGCTGTTGGCGTGCGGGCGCAGGTCGTCCCCGATGGAACGGGGGATGGGCCAGGCGCTGGCCGTCAGCCACATCTCGCGCCCGCTCTGGTCGATGGCGTTGGACCAGGCGGCGATGTCGGGGACGTTGTCCTCGGTGGTGCCGTCGACCTTGACGAAGTCCACGCCCCATTCGGCGAACCGGTCCGCGATGGAGTCGATGTAGTCCTGGGCGCAGGGGTTCGCGTAGTCGATCTTCCAGTTGCCGCCCCACATGTTGGTGGGGGTCAGCGGCTGGACGGCGATGTCCTGGGTGGTGCAGTCGGTGCCGGCGATGGGCACGTTCCGGTCGTAGGCCTCCTTCTCCAGCCCGGCGGCGAGGTAGAGGCCGGCGTTCAGGCCCTTGTCGTGGATGTAGTCGACGAGGCTGGGCATGCCGTTCGGGAAGCGCGCCGGGTCGGGGTCGGGGATGCCGTTGGCGTCGCTGTGGAAGTTCCAGTCCAGATCCGCGTTCCAGCCCGCGTCCATGTTGATGTTGCGGTAGCCGGCCGGGGCCAGGTTGGCGGCCATCGCGTCGGCGGCGTTCTTGACGTTGGTCTCGTTCAGCCAGTTCTGGCCGTAGTCGGGGTGGGTGGAGGACTGGACGCTCCAGCTGCTCCAGCCCATGAACGGCCGGGCCGAGAAGTCGCTCTTGGCCGCGGCCGGCTGACCCGGCAGCGCCACGACGGCGAGCACGGCCGCGACCAGGGGCGTCAGGATCCTGCTCAGAAGTCTGGGATGGGTGCGAACGGGCACTGCGTGACCTCCGTGGGGCGCTGCGGTCGGGCAGGGACGACGTGCGGGAGAAGGCTGGGAGGGCGGGCGGCTCACCGCGCGGGTGGGCCGGTCCGGTGGGTGACGAGATGCTGGATGGCGACGGCGGCGGCGCCGCGGGCCCACTCCTCGAACGGCAGCGGGCTGAGGATCAACGGGCAGTCGGCGGCGCCGAACGCCTGGCGTGCGAAGGTCGTCCGGATCGCCTCTTCGAACAGGTCGTAGGCGGCGACGCCCTCGCCGGAGACAAGGATCCGCTCCGGGCCGACCAGGTTGGCCACGGTCGCGAGCCCCTGGCCGATCGCGTGTCCGGCCTGCTCGAACAACGGGCGCACCCGGTCGTCGCCCGCCCTGGCCAGCCGGACGGCGTCCGCCAGGGACAGCGCGCGGTCGCCGGTGGCCAGGCGGGCGGCGTCGACGATCGCCTGGGTGGAGGCGATGGCCTCCACGCAGCCCACGCCGCCGCAGTGGCAGGGCGGCCCGTCCGCGCGCACCGGAACGTGCCCGATCTCGCCGGCCACCCCGCGGGCGCCGGCCACCAGGGCGCCGCCCACGATCAGCGCGCAGCCGATGCCGGCGCCGACGGTGACCAGGGCGAGGTCGTCTGAGCCGACACCGTTGCCGAAGAGGTACTCCGCCACGGCGAGCGACTTCACGTCGTTCTCCACCGTCACGGTCAGCCCGGTGGCCTCGCCCAGCAGTTCGCCGAGCGGGACGTCGCGCCAGCCGAGGAACGGCGAGTAGCGCACGGACCCGGTGGCCCGGTCCACGTCGCCGGAGACGGCGACCCCGAGGCAGTGCGCCCGGGCCCGGTCCCCCGGCCGGCTCGCCAGCAGTTCGTCGGCCAGCCCGGCCAGCTCGCGCACCACCTCGCCCACGGACGTCCCGCCGAGCGGGCGGTGCACGCTGTACCGGGTCCGCGCCCGCAGATCGGTGACGACGCCGATCAGCTCGTCCGCCGTCACCTTGACGCCCAGGAAGAACTCCCGGTCGGCGCGCACGCTCAGCGGGACCGTGGGCCGCCCCGCGCCCGCCGCACGCAGCACCGGCTCCAGCTCCCGCAGGTAGCCGGCGTCGATGAACGGGCGGGTGGCCTTCGTCACCGCCGCCGAGGACAGGCCGGTCAGCCGGGCGACGTCCTGGCGGGAGATCGGCCCCTGGGTCAGGACGGTGGTGAAGACGAGCGCCGTCGCCGGGGTGGTGATGGGGGCGCGAACCGTCCGGGTGGCCGTCATGGCGGTAACCTAGGCGGAATAATTAACTTCTTCAATAATTTTGACCGGGCCGCTCCGCGACGGGCTCTGAAACGGGCTCCTGCGGGCGCTCCGCGGCGGCCGGCTCGTCACCCCGCCAGATCGTGTAGCAGAGCGCGATGATCAGGTGGATGCCGAGCACCCGCAGCGCGGACAGCTGCCAGTTGACCAGCGCCTCCGTGCGGTCCCCGTCGCCGATGCCCCAGACCATGCCCTGCAGCACCACGCAGGCGATCGCCACCGCGAGCAGCGTCAGCGTCCACAGCCGCCATTCGTGCCTCGCCCGGGCCCAACCGCCCTTGGGTGCCTGGGGCGGCTTCGGTCCCCGGCCCAGGCGGTACGCGACGTGCCCGTCGACCCAGGCGATCATCGTGTGTCCGTAGGCGACCGTGAAGCCCAGGTACAGGGCCGCCAGCCCGTGCGCGTGTGACGGCTCGCCGCCGTTGCGCAGGTCGAGCACGGTCGCCGCGAGCAGCAGCACGTCGATCAGCGGCACGCACAGCAGCAGCGCCGAGCTGAGCCGCGGCATCCGCAGCAGATAACGGGCGCCCAGGCCGGCGGCCAGCACCACCCAGAACGCGATCTCGGCGGCGACGATCAACGCGACGATCACCGGGACTCCTTCCGTCGTCGTTCGGCCGTCGTTCCCCTCCAGCGTCCCGGGCCCCGCGGACCCGCACGTCGTCGTCGGCGACGATTCGCGGCCGACGGCCCTGCATCGTTCGATGTACGCCGTGGAGCCTTCGATGTACGCCCTGGAGGTGGTGCCCGGCGCGCCCCGGGCGTGCTCTGATGGAGCCATGCGCCGCCCCGCCCGTCCCCACCTCCACGACGTGTGGATCGCGGTGGCCGGCCTGGCCGGCGGCGTGCTGGGCGTGGTCTTCGACTTCTTCTACACGTTCAGCCGCAACGGTGACGACGGACCGCCGGTCCTCGCCGGACTGCTCGCCATGTGCTGCGCGGAGCTGCTGCGTCGCACGCCGGCCGTCGCCCTGCCGCTGTCCGTCGTGGCGCTCGTCGGCGACGCCCTGTCGGGCGGGCAGCTCGCCGTCATGATCATGTTCACCGATGTGGTGTACGCGGCCGTGCTCTACGGCTCCCCCCGCCTGGCCCGGGCGGTGGTGTGGCTCAGCGTGGTGCTGACCGCCTCGATCACCATCGGGACGCTGGCCGTGTTCCGCGAACCGGAGGCGCTGCTGCTCGGCGCCCTCGGCGCCGGCGTCCTGGTGACCCCCGCGTGGACCGGGCTGACCATCCGCGACCACCGCGATGCCGCCGCGGCGGAACGGCTCCGCGCGGAGCAGACCGCGCTGCTGGCCGAGATGGACCGGGTCCAGGCGGTCGCCGCCGAACGCGCCCGGATGGCGCGCGAGCTGCACGACGTGGTGGCCAACCACATGTCGGCCATCGCCATCCACGCCACCGCCGCGCTTTCCCTGAACACTCCTGAGGCGTCCAGGAACGCCCTGACCGTGATCCGCGAGAACAGCACCCAGGGCCTGGCCGAGCTGCGCCGGGTCATCCAGGTGCTGCGACGGGCCAGCAGCGACGAGGAGCCGGGAGCGACGCCGAGCCTGGACGGTCTTGACGCGCTGCTGCGGCAGGCCGCAGGCGCCGGCGCGGCCAGCCAGCTGCGGTTCGTCCGCCGCGACGGCGCGGAGCTGGCGGGCGGGCGGCCCCGGCCGCCCGCGCCGGTCGAACTGGCCGCCTACCGCATCGTGCAGGAGTCGCTCACCAACGCGGTCAAGCACGCCGCGGCCGGCGAGGTGGCCGTCGCCCTGGACCACCGCGACGACGCACTGGTGGTGACGGTGACCAGCCGGTACGAGCGGCGCGCCGCGGCCCGGGCGCCGGGCTCGGGGGCCGGGCTCGCCGGAATGCGGGAGCGGGTGGAACTGCTCGACGGCGCCTTCGAGGCCGGTTCGGTGACCGGGCCCGACGGCACCCCGCTGTGGCGGGTACGGGCCGAACTGCCGCTCGCCGAACCGGCGCTGCTGGCCGAGCGCGACCGCAGCGACCGCAGCGACCGAAACGAGAGGACGTACCGCGCGTGACCATCCGCGTGATCGTGGCCGAGGACCAGGCGGCGGTGCGGCAGGGGCTCGTGCTCATCCTGGGCAGCGCCCCCGACATCGAGGTGGTGGGCGAGGCCGAGAACGGCGAGGCGGCGGTCGCGCTAGCCACCGGGCTGCGGCCCGACGTGGTGCTGATGGACGTGCAGATGCCGCGCCTGGACGGCATCTCCGCCACCCGGCTGATCGCCGGTCAGGGCCTCGCCGACGTGCTCGTGTTGACCACCTTCGACTTCGACGAGTACGTCTTCGGCGCGCTGCGGGCCGGCGCCGCCGGCTTCCTGCTCAAGGACAGCGACGCCGCCCAACTGCTGGACGCCGTCCGCACCGTGGCCGCGGGCGACGGGCTGATCGCGCCCGCGGTGACCCGGCGACTGATCTCCGAGTTCGTCCGCGGCACGGCCGCCCCCCGCGCGCCGGTCGCCGAACCGGCCAGGCTGAGCGGACTCACCCCGCGCGAGCGCGAGGTGCTCACCGAGGTCGGCGCGGGCCTGTCCAACGCGCAGATCGCCGCCCGGCTGCGGATGGCGGAGGCCACCGTGAAGACGCATGTGAGCCGCATCCTGCACAAGCTCGAACTGCGCAGCCGGGTCCAGGCCGCCGTGCTGGCCCAGGAGTTGGGTCTCGGCCAGAACGGCCCACGGGAGCGGTCCTAGTCCGTTCGCCTTTCGTTCGCCGTCCGTCCGCAATTGGTCCAGACCCATTGACCACTGGTCCAGACCTTTCTACGCTCCCCTTGCTCACCCCCACCTGTCCGGCCGCCGCCCGCGCCCGGACCGACCCCAAGGAGCAGCCGTTGAGGATCAAGGCACGGACAGCCACGAGACGAACCCGGCGTCGGATCACCGCGATCGCGGCGGCCCTGGCGCTGCTCCCCCTGGGCGGCACCCTCGCCCTCGCCAGCACCTCGCAGGCGGAGGACGAGCCGGACCGCACCACCGCCGCCGCCGAGCCCGTGACGCTCGGCTACTTCGCCGAATGGGGCGTCTACGACCGCGGTTACCACGTCAAGGACATCGTGGACTCGGGCTCCGCCGAGGACATCACCCACATCAACTACGCCTTCGGCAACGTGCAGAACGGCGAGTGCACCATCGGCGACTCCTACGCCGCCTACGACCGCTTCTACAGCGCCGAGGAGAGCGTCAGCGGGGCGGCCGACAGCTGGGACACCGGCGCCCTGCGCGGCAACTTCAACCAGCTGCGGCAGCTCAAGGAGCAGTACCCGGACCTCAAGGTGCTGTGGTCCTTCGGCGGCTGGAGCTGGTCCGGCGGCTTCACCCAGGCCATGCAGGACCCGCAGCGGTTCGCGCAGTCCTGCTACGACCTGGTCAACGACCCGCGCTGGGCCGGCGTCTTCGACGGCATCGACCTGGACTGGGAGTACCCCAACGCCTGCGGTCTGAGCTGCGACAGCAGCGGCCCGGCCGTCTTCGGCGAGATGATGGGCGCCTTCCGTGACGTCTTCGGCGACCAGTTGGTCACCGCCGCCATCACGGCCGACGGTTCGGAGGGCGGGAAGATCGACGCGGTGGACTACGCCACTGGCGCCCAGTACGCCGACTACCTGGCGGTGATGACGTACGACTTCTTCGGGGCGTTCGACACGGACGGTCCCACGGCCCCGCATTCGCCGCTGACGTCCTACGACGGCATCCCGCAGCAGGGCTTCAACAGCGAGGCGGCCGTCGACAGACTCACCGCGCAGGGTGTGCCACCCGAGAAGCTGCTGCTCGGCATCGGTTTCTACGGGCGCGGCTGGACCGGGGTGACGCAGGCGGCGCCGGGCGGCACCGCGACCGGGGCGGCGCCCGGCACCTACGAGGCGGGCATCGACGACTACAAGGTGCTGGTCGGCGAATGCCCGGCCACCGGCACGGTGGCCGGTACCGCGTACGCGCACTGCGGCTCCGAATGGTGGAGCTACGACACCCCGGAGACCATCGCGGGGAAGATGGACTACGCCACCCAGCAGGGCCTGGGCGGCGCCTTCTTCTGGGAGTTCTCCGGCGACACGGCGGACGGCGACCTGGTGAACGCCATCCGCGGCGGCCTCACCTGACGGCCTGACGGGCGCGCCGCCCCATGAACGGCTGTGGCCCGGGTCCGGACAGCGGCTCGTCCGGACCCGGGCCACAGCCGCGGCCCGGACCTAGGCGACGTTGACGCGCTGGCCCGGCGGGGCCGCCTCCAGCCAGGCGAGGAAGCCCGTGAAGGCGTCCTCGCTCATCGCCAGCTCCACGTCCTGCCCGTCGTGCCGGCAGTTCAGCACGAGGGCGCCAGGCAGCAGCGCCAGCTCCTCCTCGCCGTTCGGATGGCGCCGCTCCCTGACCTGGATGCGGTCGCGCTGGAGCGTGCGCCGGGGGCGCGGAGCGTACGAGAAGACCCGGAACCACTCGACGTGGTCACCGTTGTACCGCGCCACGCCGTACAGCCAGCCCTTGCCGGAGGACTGCCCGGCGCGCGGGGCGGTGAAGCGGGCGCTGCAGTCGAAGGTGCCGCCGGAGCGCTGGATCAGCCGCCGCCGCAGCCCGAAGGCGAACAGCCCGAACACCAGCAGCACGAGCACCGAGCCGACCACAAGCAACGCGAGGACCATGCCGACCGACCTCCTCGCCTCGTGGTGTGTCCGGTGTCTCCCGGTGTCTGACGACCATGCCCTCCGTGCGGGCCCGCCTGTGTGACTGCCTCAGCGGCCGGCCGTCACCGCCTGCAGTCGCACCGAGGCGCGCCGCTCGGCGGACGCGTCCTCACTGGCCCTCGCCTGCTCCAGGGCCCGCTCGGCGCGCTCGACGTCGATCTCGTCGGACAGCTCGACGATCTCCGCGAGCAGCGACAGCTTACCGTCCGTGTACGAGATGAAGCCGCCGTGCACCGCCGCGACCACGGTGCCGGCGCCGCCCTCTCCGGTGGTCCTGATCGTCACGGGTCCCGACTGCAGCACGCCCAGCACCGGCTGGTGGCCCGGCATGATGCCGATGTCACCGCTGGTGGTGCGCGCCACGACCAGGCTGGCCTCGCCGGACCAGACCCGCCGGTCCGCGGCCACCAGCTCGACGTGCAGCTCAGCCACGACGGCTCTCCGTCCTCGTCATCCTTGCCATGCTTATCGCTTCTCCATCGAAGAATAGGTGCCTGCGCTGACAGCCGCGGGACGGGGGTCGCCCCCCGTCCCGCACGCGTGGCGACGAACGGTCAGGAGACGCCCAGCTTCTTGGCCTTCTCCTTCAGGTCGTCCAGCCCACCGCACATGAAGAACGCCTGCTCCGGGTAGTGGTCGAAGTCGCCGTTGGCGATCGCGTTGAACGCCGCGATCGACTCGTCCAGCGAGACGTCGGAGCCGTCCATGCCGGTGAACTGCTTCGCCGCGTGGGTGTTCTGCGACAGGAAGCGCTCGATCCGGCGCGCGCGCTGGACGGTGAGCTTGTCCTCCTCGCTCAGCTCGTCGATGCCGAGAATCGCGATGATGTCCTGGAGGTCCTTGTACTTCTGCAGGATCCCCTTGACCCGCGAGGCGCAGTCGTAGTGGTCCTGCGAGATGTACCGCGGGTCCAGGATCCGCGAGGTGGAGTCCAGCGGGTCCACCGCCGGGTAGATGCCCTTCTCGGAGATCGGCCGGGAGAGCACCGTGGTGGCGTCCAGGTGGGCGAACGTGGTGGCCGGCGCCGGGTCGGTCAGGTCGTCCGCGGGCACGTAGATCGCCTGCATCGAGGTGATGGAGTGACCGCGGGTGGAGGTGATCCGCTCCTGGAGCACGCCCATCTCGTCCGCGAGGTTCGGCTGGTAGCCCACCGCCGAGGGCATGCGGCCCAGCAGCGTGGACACCTCGGAACCGGCCTGGGTGAAGCGGAAGATGTTGTCGATGAAGAACAGCACGTCCTGCTTCTGCACATCGCGGAAGTACTCCGCCATGGTCAGGCCAGCCAGCGCGACCCGCAGCCGGGTGCCCGGCGGCTCGTCCATCTGGCCGAAGACCAGAGCGGTCTGCGGCAGCACGCCGGACTCGTCCATCTCGGCGATCAGGTCGTTGCCCTCACGGGTGCGCTCGCCGACGCCGGCGAAGACGGACACGCCCTCGTGCAGCTTGGCGACGCGCATGATCATTTCCTGGATCAGCACCGTCTTGCCGACGCCGGCGCCGCCGAACAGGCCGATCTTGCCGCCCTTGACGTACGGGGTGAGCAGGTCGATGACCTTCAGGCCGGTCTCGAACATCTCGGTCTTGGACTCGAGCTGGTCGAAGTCCGGCGCCTTGCGGTGGATCGTCCACCGCTCGGTGATCTCGGACTCGGCCTCGGGCTCGTTCAGGATCCGGCCCAGTGTGTCGAACACCCGGCCCTTGGTGACGTCGCCGACCGGCACCGTGATGCCCTTGCCGGTGTCCGTCACGGGCGACTGGCGGACCAGACCGTCGTTGGGCGCCAGGGCGATCGTGCGCACCAGGCCCTCGCCCAGGTGCTGCGCGACCTCCAGGGTCAGCGTCTTGGTCTCGCCGGCGTTCGCCGGGTCGGCGATCTCGACGGTCAGCGCGTTGTAGATCTCCGGCATCGCGTCGACGGGGAACTCCACGTCGACGACCGGGCCGATGACACGGGCCACCCGGCCCGTGGCCTGGGTCGGGGCCTCAGCAGCAGTAGTCATGGTTATCGCTCACTCCCGGCGGTCGCGTCGGCCAAGGCGTTGGCGCCACCGACGATCTCGCTGATTTCCTGGGTGATGTCGGCCTGACGGGCCTGGTTGGCAAGCCGCGTGAGCGACTTGATGAGCTCCTCGGCGTTGTCCGTCGCCGACTTCATCGCCCGCCGCGTGGCGGCGTGCTTGGAGGCGGCGGCCTGGAGCAGGGCGTTGTAGATCCGGCTCTCCACGTACCGCGGCAGCAGCGCGTCGAGCACCTGCTCGCCCGAGGGCTCGAAGTCGTACAGCGGGAGGGCCTGGCCGCCGCGCTGGAAGACCTCGGCCGACTCCTCGGCGGTCGACTCGAGGCTCAGCGGCAGCATCCGCCGCTCCACCGCGGTCTGCGTGATCATCGACTCGAACTCGGTGTACGCGATGTGCAGCTCGTCGACGCCGCCCTCGTCGGTGTCCCGCTCCATGGCCTCGATCAGCGGCGCGGCGACGCGCTTGGCGTCGGCGTACGTCGGGCTGTCGGTGAAGCCGGTCCAGGAATGGGTCACGGGCCGCTCGCGGAAGGCGTAGTACGCCACCCCCTTGCGGCCGACCAGGTAGGTGTCCACCTGCTTGCCCTCGGCGACCAGCTCGCCGGTGAGGTGCTCGCCCGCCTTGAGCACGTTGGCGGAGTACCCGCCGGCCAGGCCACGGTCGCTGGTGATCACCAGCACCGCGGCCCGCCGGGCCGGGTCCGCCTCGGTGATCAGCGGGTGCTTGATCTCCGAGGAGCCGTGCGCCACCGCGGCCACGGCGGCGGTCAGCTCCTCGGCGTACGGCGTGGAGGCCGCCACCTGGCGCTGCGCCTTGACGATGCGCGAGGCGGCGATCATCTCCATCGCCCGGGTGATCTTCTTCGTCGCGGAGACCGACCTGATGCGCCGCTTGTATACCCGAAGCTGTGCACCCATCGTCAGCCCTCGCCCAGCAGCTTGCCGTCCGAGGTCTCGAACTGCTGCTTGAACTTGTTCACCGCAGAGCGCAGCGCCTCGACGGTGTCGTCCGACATCTTCCCGCCCTCGCGGATGGCGGTCATCAGGTCCTTGTGCTCGCGGCCCATGTAGTCGAGCAGCTCGCGCTCGAAGCGGCGGATGTCGCCGACCGGGATGTCGTCCATCAGGCCGTTGGTGCCGGACCAGACGGAGACCACCTGGTTCTCCGTGGAGAACGGGCTGTACTGCTCCTGCTTCAGCAGCTCCACGATGCGCCGGCCGCGCTCCAGGGCGGCCTTGGAGGCCGCGTCCAGGTCGGAGCCGAAGGAGGCGAACGCCTCCAGCTCGCGGAACTGCGCCAGGTCCACGCGGAGCGAGCCGGTGATCTGCCGCACCGCCCGGTGCTGGGCGGCGCCGCCGACCCGGGACACCGAGATGCCGACGTTCAGCGCCGGGCGCTGGCCCGCGTTGAACAGGTCGGACTCCAGGAAGCACTGGCCGTCGGTGATGGAGATCACGTTGGTCGGAATGAACGCGGAGACGTCGTTGGCCTTGGTCTCCACGATCGGCAGGCCGGTCATCGAGCCAGCGCCCATGTCGTCGGACAGCTTGGCGCAGCGCTCCAGCAGCCGGGAGTGCAGGTAGAAGACGTCGCCCGGGTACGCCTCGCGGCCCGGCGGACGGCGCAGCAGCAGGGAGACGGCGCGGTAGGCGTCGGCCTGCTTCGACAGGTCGTCGAAGATGATCAGGACGTGCTTGCCCTGGTACATCCAGTGCTGGCCGATGGCCGAGCCGGCGTAGGGGGCGATGTACTTGAAGCCGGCCGGGTCGGACGCGGGCGCCGCCACGATCGTGGTGTACTCCAGCGCGCCGGCCTCCTCCAGGGCGCCGCGCACGGACGCGATGGTGGAGCCCTTCTGGCCGATCGCCACGTAGATGCAGTGCACCTGCCGCTTCGGGTTGCCGGAGCGCCAGTTGTCGCGCTGGTTGATGATCGTGTCGACGGCCAGGGCGGTCTTGCCCGTCTGCCGGTCGCCGATGATCAGCTGGCGCTGGCCGCGGCCGATCGGCGTCATGGTGTCGACGGCCTTGTAGCCGGTCTCCATGGGCTCGTGCACCGACTTGCGCTGCATCACCGAGGGGGCCTGCAGCTCCAGGGCGCGGCGGCCCTCCGCCTCGATGTCGCCGAGGCCGTCGATGGGGTTGCCCAGCGGGTCCACGACCCGACCGAGGTAGCCGTCCCCGACCCCGATGGAGAGCACCTCGCCGGTGCGCCGCACCGACTGGCCCTCCTCGATGCCGCTGAACTCGCCGAGGACGACGACGCCGATCTCCCGCTCCTCAAGGTTGAGGGCGAGGCCGAGGGTGCCGTCCTCGAACTGCAGCAGTTCGTTCGCCATGGCCGAGGGCAGCCCCTCGACCTTCGCGATGCCGTCACCGGCAGCGCTGACCGTCCCGACCTCTTCCCGCGAGGCCGCGTCCGGCGTGTACGACTGGACGAAATCCTCCAGCGCATCCCGGATCTCATCCGGCCGGATCGTGAGCTCCGCCATCTGGGTTCCCTGCTCTCCTTGTTGGGCCCGTTATATCTGTGTACGGCCCAACTCGGGCCGCTGAGTGCGTTGTGTGTGGTCGGCGTCGGGCCGGCCGGCTGACCGTCCTCAGTCCAGCCGCCGGTCCACCTCGTCGAGCCGGCCGACGACGGTGCCCTCGATGACCTCGTCGCCGATCCGCACCGAGATCCCGCCGAGAACCTCCGGGTCCACGTCGAGATTCAGCCGGATCGCCCGGCCGTACAGCTTCGCCAGCGCGTCGCCGAGGCGGCGCTGCTGGGTGTCGCTGAGCGGCACCGCCGAGGTGACCACCGCGACGGAACGGCCGCGGCGCTCGGCGGCCAGCTTGCTCAGGTCCTCCAGCCCGCCTTCCAGGCTACGACCCCGCGGCCGTTCCACCAGACGGGCCACGAGGCGCTCGGTGACCTCCTCGGTGCGCCCGCCCAGCAGCCGGCGCACCAGCGCGATCTTGGCGGCCCGCGCCGCGTCGTCGTTGTCCCGGCTGGCGAGCGTCGAGCGCAGCTCCGGCGAGGAGACGACGATCCGGCCGAACCGGAACACCTCGTCCTCGACCGTGTCGAGCACCCCGGCCCGTTCGGCCGCGATGAGGTCCGCCGTGTCCGCCAGCTCCTCCACCGCGTCCACCAGATCGCGGGAGGCGGACCAGCGCGAGCGAACCATGCCGGAGACCAGGTCGACGGCCTCGCCGCCAACCTGCCCACCGAGCAGCCTGCCGACCAGTTCGGCCTTGGGCTCGCCGGGCTGCGAGGGGTCGGTCAGCACCCGGCGGAGCGACACCTCGCGGTCGAGCAGCGCGGTGACCGCGGCCAGGTCGTCGGCGAGCGTCGTGACGTTCACCGAGGTGCTGTCCGCCAGCACGCTCAGCCGCTCCCTGGCGGCGGCGCGCGCCTCGCGGCTGGCGATGCCGCCCGCGGTCATCGCGCCGCCTCTGCGGCCTCGGCCCGGTCCTCGAGTTCCTCGAGGAAGCGGTCGATGACGCGGCTCTGCCGAGCGTGGTCCTCCAGCGACTCGCCGACCAGCCGGCCGGCAAGCTCGGTGGCGAGCCGGCCGATGTCGCGGCGCAGCGACTGGGCCGCCTGCCGACGCTCGGCCTCGATCTGGGCGTGCGCGGCGCTGACGATGTCCTCGCGCTGGCGCTGCCCCTCCTCACGCATCTCGGCGATGAGGGCGGCGCCCTGCTCCCGGGCCTCCTCGCGCAGCCGGGCCGCCTCGTGGCGGGCCTCGGCGAGGCGCTCCCGGTACTCCTCCAGCGTCTGCCGGGCCTCGTCCTGCGCGGCCTCGGCCTTCTCCATGCCGCCCTCGATGGCGGCACGCCGCTCGTCCAGGGCCCTGTTGATCGTCGGCAGCAGCTTCTTGTGGAAGACGAGGTAGATGACGCCGAGGCAGAACAGACCGATGACGATCTCGGGCCACGCCGGCAGCAGCGGGTTCTGCGGCTCTTCGGCCGCCAGATGGATCATGGTGGGCCTTCCGTCGGTGTCGGCTTGGGGGATGCGTCAGGAGGGGTAGACGAACGGCGCGACGAAGCCGATCAGGGCCAGCGCCTCGACGAGGGCGAAGCCCAGCAGCATGTTCTGCCGGATCAGACCGGTCGCCTCGGGCTGGCGGGCCATGGCCTGCACGCCGCTACCGAAGATGTAGCCGATACCGATGCCGGGGCCGATGGCGGCAAGGCCGAAGCCGATGGCGCCGAGGTTGCCTTCGACGGCGGCCAGGGTGTCAACAGACATGTCGGTGGTTTCCTTATCTGGATGGGCCGGTGACGTGACGTAGGGCCACCGGTCGTCTTTCGGTTGTGGATCGGTATGAAGCGGTTGCTCGGGCTCCGCGGCTCCGTCAGTGCGGTTCCTCGATCGCGCCCGAGATGTACGTGGCGGTCAGCACGACGAAGACGTACGCCTGAAGCGCCTGGACGAACATCTCGAAGGCCGTGAGCACCAGGGTCATGACGAGCGAGGTCACCGAGAAGAAGGTGCCGACGACCGAGCCGAGCATGTACCAGGCGCCGATCAGGAAGACCAGGATCAGCACGTGCCCGGCGAACATGTTGCCGAAGAGTCGGACCGCCAGCGTGAAGGGGCGGATGAAGACGTTCGACAGGAACTCGATCGGTGTGAGCAGCACGTAGATCGGCTTGGGCAGGCCGCTCGGGACGCAGAGGTTCCTGATGCCGCCGACGAAGCCGTTGGTCCGGAAGGTCAGCGTCATGTACGTGACCCAGACGACCAGTGCCAGGGCCACCGGATAACCGATGATCGAGCTCGCCGGGATCTGGGCGAACGGCACGATCGCCCACACGTTGAGCATCCAGACCATGAAGAACAGCGACATCAGCAGAGGGACGTACTTCTCCGCCTCCTTGCCGATGGTCTCCCGGGCGATGCCGCGCCGCACGAAGTCGTACAGCGTCTCGCCGATCAGCTGGACCTTGCCGGGCACGACCTTGGCCCGGCCGAACGCGGCCCAGAAGAAGGTCATGATGACGACGGTGCTGAGCAGCGCCAGCAGCATCGGCTTGTTGATCTCGACGGGACCGATGTGGAACAGCGGCTCGAACTCGAACGACCACAGCGAAGGCGCCGGGTAGCCGCAGTCATGGAGCAGATGACAGTCGGTCTCAAAGGCGAGCGTCTGGTCGTCATTCACCATGGGCTCCCTCGGCGTGACGCATGAATACGGCAACCTCGTGTGTCGGCGTGGCGGGGCGCCACGGAGCGGCACTGGACTGGGTGGTGGAAGAGGAACCCGTCAGGCCCGAGGCGGCACGGCGCACTCGTGACCGGGGTTCGCGGCTCTCGGCGACGGACGATAGCAGTCCCCGCGGACACCCCGGACGCCGGCCCCCTCGGGCGCGACAGGGGCGGGCGAGGTTCATGGCCGACCGCCCTGCGCGGGGGCGCCGGTCTCGTTCGACGAGGCGTCGCCGGAGGAGGCGTCGCTCGCGGGGGTCCCCTCCTCGTCGCTCGTGACGCTGGGGCGGGGCTCGACGTAGGGGGTCTTGAGCGTGAGGTTGGCCCGGGCCTGGCCTACCAGCCAGCCCACGGTGGCCACCAACACCCCGGCGCCAAAGGCCTGACCGTTCAGGAAGGAGGCGTCGCGCAGCAGGAACAGCAGGCCGAGCAGCAGGGCGATCTGCGTGACGTAGATGAGGAAGCCGACACCGAGGAAGAGTTCCGGCCAGCGCCGGCTGGCCCGGATCAGCGCGAGCTGCCCGAGGCCGAAGAAACCGGCGGCCAGCAGCGCGCCGAGGGCGGCTCCGAGCGCGCCTTCCGCCCCCGCCACCACCGCTGCGATGACGACGGCGACCGCACCGACCGCCGCAGTGGGGAGCGCGGCGCCGCGGATGATCCGGGCGTCGTTGGACTGCATGGCATGCTCCGGCAGATGGGGGACTGTCGTCGTTGACGAGCACATATGCGCGGCGCGTTGAGCGTTAGCGCCGTCACTCGTGAACGCTATCACAAACTTTTTGATGAGGTCTTTACCCTGCTGGTGTGCGAGGGCTCACACGAAAGGCGTAAACGGCGTGTCGCGCGGCTGACCGTGTCACCGGCATGTGTTATGAGCGGCTGTCGATCTTCCGCTTGGGGGCGAACCGGTGGCGATCCCCCACGGCCGTGGCGCCGTGCAGTTGGGCCAGCGAGGGCCCGTGCTGATTCGTATCGTCGGCGCGCTCCGGCCGGTCCGCGCCGGCGTCCGGGGTGACCGGACCGCCCTGCTTCGCGCCGGCGCGCGAGTCTGCGCCCGCACCGGGCTCCTGCTCGGTGTCCGGGTCCTTCTCCGGCTCGGTCTCCGCATCGCCGGCGTCGGCGTCGGGCCGGGTGGTCCGGAGGCGCCAGCGGTACCGCCGCGGCAACAGCCGCTCGGCCCAGGCGAAGCCGCGGTTGAAGGTCGGCAGCAGCAGCACCACCAGGCCGATCGCGCTGAGCGCCACGATGCCGGGCACCACCCAGGCGGCGGCGCTGGCCGAGCGCACCGAATAACCGACCATGCCGAAGGCGATGAGCGCCGACCAGAAGTACATGATCAGGACCGCGCGGCTCTGCGAGTGGCCGATCTCCAGCAGCCGGTGGTGCAGGTGCCCGCGGTCGGCCGAGAAGGGCGAGCGGCCGTTCCAGGTGCGGCGGACGATGGCCATCACCAGGTCGACGAACGGCACCGCGATGATGATCAGGGGCAGCAGCAGCGGGATGTAGACGGGCACCATCTCGACCACCGCGCCGCGCTCGGAGCCCTCGGTGAACAGCTTGAGGTTGTCCGGGTCCACCTGCCCGGTGATCGACACGGCACCCGCGGCCAGCACCAGGCCCAGCAGCATGGATCCGGAGTCGCCCATGAAGATCCGGGCCGGCGGCATGTTGTGCGGCAGGAAGCCCAGACACATGCCGACCAGCACCGCCGAGAACAGCGTGGCGGGGGCGGCGGCCTCGATGCCGTAGCCGTACCAGATGCGGTAGGCGTACAGGAAGAACGCCGTCGCCGCGATGCAGACCATGCCGGCGGCCAGGCCGTCCAGACCGTCCACGAAGTTCACCGCGTTGATGGTGATCACCACGATGGCCACGGTCAGCAGCGTGCCCTGGAGCGGGGTGAGGGCGACCACACCGACGGTGGGGATCGGCAGCCACAGGATGGTCAGGCCCTGCGCCACCATGACGCCGGCGGCGATCATCTGCAGGCCCAGCTTCAGCAGCGCGTCCACGCCCCACTTGTCGTCGACCACGCCGATCAGCCAGATCAGCACGGCGGCGGAGAGCAGCGCGCGGGGCTCGTCGGAGAGCCGGAACACCTCGCCGACGTTGGTGAGTTGCGAGGCGGTCAGCAGCGCGGCACAGAGCCCGCCGAACATGGCGATGCCGCCGAGGCGCGGCGTCGGCTCGGTGTGCACATCGCGGTCCCTGATCGGCGGCATGGCGCCGACGGCGATGGCGAACTTCCGCACCGGCCCGGTCAGCAGATACGTGACCGTCGCCGCGACGCACAGCGTCAGTAGGTATTCGCGCACAAGCTGCCCCAGAGGTCTCGCTGGTCTACCGCGCAACACCTTCTCATGCCGGTTCCCCTGCCCGCTTCCCCGTGCGGGCCGGTCGCCGCCGCTCCGCCACGGAATCGGCGGGCTTCCCACACGATTCGCCCCCCGGCACCCCTCCAGGTTAGCCGGGACGGGGTGCGGGTCAGAGCAGCACCCGGCGGGCCCGGGAGGGGCGCGGGGGCACGCCGGTGAGCGCGGTGACCACCGGTTCGAGCGCGCCGTGGATGTCCTCGCCGATGCTGCGGAAGTACGGGATGGGCGCGCCGTACGGGTCGGGCACCTCGTCGGCCTCGGGGCTGGGCGCCAGCAGCCAGCCGCGCAGCGCGGCGGCGGCGCGGGCCAGCGTGCGGGCGCGCTGGACCAGCCCGTCGGGCGACTCGGCCGCGGGCAGGGTGGCGGCGTCGATGGTGCGGACCAGCCGGGTGAACTCCTTGAGCGTGAAGGTGCGCAGCCCGGCGTCGTGCCCCATCGAGATCACCTGGGCGCGGTGGTCGCGGGTCGCGGTGAGCACCAGATCGGCGTGCACCACATGCTCGTCGAGCAGTTCACGGCCGAGGAAGCCGTCGGCGTCGGCGCCGTGCTCGGCCAGCACCTGGGCGGCGTGCTCCTCCATCGGCGCACCCTCGTGCCCCCAGGTGCCGGCGCTCTCCACGATCAGCCCCGGGTGGCCGCCGAGCCGCTCGGCCAGCGCCTGCCGCGTCAGCCGCTCGGTGATCGGGGAGCGGCAGACGTTACCGGTGCTGACGTGCAGGATCCTGAAGACCTGTCCCCCACCGCCGGACGCCTCCGGCGCCGGTATGCCGGGGCCGGTGTCCGCGGGACCGCCGCCGTTCGAGGTGGGCGTCAATGCGCGATCTCCAGGTCGGGCACGATCTTGCGCAGCTCCTCCTCGCCGATGGCGCCGGCGCGCAGCAGCAGCGGCGTCTGCCCGGTGACGTCGACGATGCTGGAGGGCACCGTGTCGAGACTGGGACCGCCGTCGAGGTAGATGGCGACGGAGTCGCCGAGCATCTCCTTGGCGCCGTCGCAGTCCAGAGGCGGGGCGTGGCCGGTGAGGTTGGCGCTGGAGACGGCCATCGGGCCGATCTCCTTGAGCAGTTCCAGGGCCACCGGGTGCAGCGGCATGCGGACCGCGACGGTGCCGTGGGTCTCCCCCAGGTCCCAGGTCAGCGAGGGCTGGTGCCGGGCGACGATGGTCAGCGCGCCCGGCCAGAAGGCGTCCACCAGCTCCCAGGCCTTCTCGGGGAAGCCGGTGACCAGGCCGTGCAGGGTGTTGGGCGAGCCGACCAGCACCGGCGAGGGCATGCCGCGGCCCCGGCCCTTGGCCTCCAGCAGGTCGCCCACCGCGGTGGTGTTGAAGGCGTCAGCGCCGATGCCGTAGACGGTGTCGGTGGGGAACACCACCAGGTCGCCGCGCCGAACCGCGGCGGCGGCCTCCCGCAGCCCGTGCTTGCGGGTCTTCGGTTCTGTGCAGTCGTAACGCCGTGCCATGATTCACGTCCTCCTCGTTCCCTCAGGTCACCGAGCGACCCGGCGGGCGGTGGCGAAGCGGGGGCGGTTGTTGAGATCCGGGTGGTCCGCGGCGTCCGCCCAGCCGCGGTCCTCGGTGAAGATCCAGGGCACCTGGCCGCCCTGGGTGTCCGCGTGCTCGATCACCACCATGCCGCCGTGCCGCAGCAGCCGGTGCGCGGCCCGCTCCAGGCCGCGGATCACGTCCAGGCCGTCCTCGCCGGAGAACAACGCCAGGTCCGGGTCGTAGTCGCGGGCCTCGGGCGCCACATGCTCCCATTCGGTGAGCGGGATATACGGCGGGTTGGAGATCACCAGGTCGACCTGGCCGCCGAGTTCGGGCAGGGCGGTGCGGGCGTCCCCGTGGTGCAGCAGCACCCGGCTGCCCTCGGCGTTCCTGCGGGCCCAGGCCAGCGCGCCCTCGTCGAGCTCGACGGCGTGCACGGTGGAACGCGGCACCTCCTGGGCGAGGGCGAGCGCGATGGCGCCGGAGCCGGTGCACAGGTCCACGATCAGCGGCTCGGCGACGTCCATGGCGCGAACGGCGTCTATCGCCCAGCCGACCACCGACTCGGTCTCCGGACGCGGCACGAAAACCCCGGGGCCGACCTGGAGCTCCAGATAGCGGAAGAAGACCCGTCCGGTGATGTGCTGCAGCGGCTCGCGGGCCTCGCGGCGCGCCACCACCTCCCAGTAGCGGGCGTCGAAGTCGGCGTCCGCCACGGTGTGCAGCCGGGCCCTGTCGGTGCCGTGCACGTGGGCCGCGAGCTCCTCGGCGTCGAAACGGGGCGAGGGCACGCCCGCGTCGGCCAGCCGCTGGGTGGCACGCGCCACCTCGGCCAGCAGCAGGGAGCGCGGCGGCCGGGGCGAGGAGGAGGACTCAGACCGGGATGACACAGTCACGTCGCCCACCTTACGGTCCCGACGCTCAGCGCGCCGCAGCGAGTCGGGCGGCCGAATCGGCGTCCAGGCACGCCTGGATGACGGCGTCGAGGTCTCCGTCGAGCACCTGGTCGAGGTTGTATGCCTTGAAGCCCACGCGGTGGTCGGAGATGCGGTTCTCGGGGAAGTTGTAGGTGCGCACCCGCTCGGAGCGGTCCACGGTGCGAACCTGGCTGCGCCGGGCGTCCGCGGCCTCGCGGTCGGCCTCCTCCTGGGCGGCGGCCAGCAGCCGGGCGCGCAGGATGCGCATCGCCTGGTCCTTGTTCTGCAGCTGGCTCTTCTCGTTCTGGCAGGAGACCACGATGCCGGTGGGCAGGTGGGTGATGCGGACCGCGGAGTCGGTGGTGTTGACCGACTGGCCGCCGGGGCCCGAGGAGCGGTAGACGTCCACGCGCAGGTCGTTCGGGCTGATCTCCACCTCGACATCCTCGGCCTCGGGGAGCACCAGGACGCCGGCGGCCGAGGTGTGGATGCGGCCCTGGGACTCGGTGGCCGGAACGCGCTGCACCCGGTGCACGCCGCCCTCGAACTTCAGCCTGGCCCAGACGCCCTGGCCGGGCGAGGGGGTGCCGCGGCTCTTGACGGCGACGGAGACGTCCTTGTAGCCGCCGAGGTCCGACTCGTTGCCGTCGATGATCTCGGTCTGCCAGCCGAGGCGCTCCGCGTACCGCAGGTACATCCGCAGCAGGTCGCCGGCGAAGAGCGCGGACTCCTCGCCCCCCTCCCCCGCCTTGATCTCCAGGATGACGTCCTTGTCGTCGCTGGGATCCCGGGGCACCAGCAGCATCCTGAGCTGATCGGTCAGCTCCTCGCTGCGGGCCGTGAGCTCCTTGACCTCGCTGGCGAACTCGGGCTCCTCGGCCGCGAGTTCGCGGGCCGCCGCCAGCTCCTCCCCGCATTCCTTCCAGACCCGGTAGGCCGTGACGAGCGTCGTCAGCTCGGCATAGCGCCGGGACAGCCGGCGCGCGGTGGCCTGGTCGGCGTGGATCGCGGGGTCGGCCAGCCGTCGTTCGAGGTCGGCGTGCTCGCCGATGAGTTCCTCGACCGCCTCGAACATCTTCTTCGGCTCCTGACGGGACTGGTGAGGTGGGTGGGGGTCGGGCGGGACGCGAAAAACGCCGGACCGGCCCGCTCGGTGGAGCGGCCGGGCCCGGCGTGGGGTGCTGCGCTACTTGCGGGACGACCCGGCGTTCTTGCCGAAGCGGGCCTCGAAGCGGGCCACGCGGCCGCCGGTGTCGAGAATCTTCTGCTTGCCGGTGTAGAAGGGGTGGCATTCGGAGCAGATGTCCGCCCGGATGCTGCCCCCGCTGACGGTGCTGCGGGTGGTGAACGACGCGCCACAGGTGCAGCTGACCTGGGTCTCGCCGTACGCCGGGTGAATGTCGCGCTTCACGGTGTTACCTCTCGTTCGTGGTGGCCGCCGGGTCGGCACGCCGGATGCGCGCCGTGAACCGGAGCCGACGCCCCAGTGTGCCAGCAGGGGGGCGTGCCAGCCAAAACGGTCCGGCGGGACCCGTTATTCCGCCGGCCCGCCGCGCCCGTCTTCCTGTGCGGTGACGATGTCGCCGTCCGGTTCGGCGGCCGAGCCCCGGGTGGCGGAGTCCGGCACCGGGCGGTCCCGGCGCAGCGCCGTCCAGATCTGCTCGGCGCCCTGGGTCAGCGGCACGACGCGGTTGGTGTCCTGGGCGTCGTAGGTCACCGGCAGGGTGATCAGGTGCAGATCGTCCGACTCGATGCCGCGCAGGGCGCGCGCCAGGTCGGTCAGGTCGGAGACCGAGGCCAGGTCGGAGTCGGTGGTCACGGCCGAGGTGGCGGCGTCAGCGAGGTCGAAGAGCCGGCCGGGGTTGGTCAGCAGCCCGACACCGCCGACCTGGTCGATCAGGGCCCGCAGAAACTCGTGCTGGAGCTGTATCCGGGCCAGGTCGCTGCCGTCGCCGATGGCCTTCCTGGTGCGCACCAGGGCCAGCGCCTGCTCGCCGTCGAGGGTGTGGGTGCCGGCCGGCAGGCTCAGATGGCTCTTCGCGTCGTCGATCGGCTCGGTGGTGGTGATCTCCACACCACCCAGCGTGTCGACGAGGCGCTCGAAGCCCTGGAAGTCGATCTCGACGTAGTGGTCCATCCGGATCCCGGTCAGCGACTCGACGGTGCGGACCGCGCAGGCCGGCCCGCCGAGCCCGTAGGCCTCGTTGAACATCACGCGCTCGGCGGCGGGGGCGGTGGAGCCGTCGGGGCGCCGGCAGTCCGGCCGGGTGACGAGGGTGTCCCGCGGGATGGAGACCACGGTGGCCGCCGAGCGGTCCGCGTTGACGTGCACGATCATCGCCGTGTCCGAGCGTGCGCCCGCCGCGCTGCCGTAGACGCCGCCGCCCTGCTCGGACCGCGCGTCGGAGCCGAGCACCAGGATGTCGAGGGAGTCGCCCGCCGCGTCCTCAGGGCGGTCGGTGCCCAGCGCGGCGTCGATGTCCACATGCGCGATGTTGCCGTCGAGCTTGACGTACAGCGCGGCCGCGCCGGCGACCGTCAGCAGCAGCACGCCGAGCGCGGTGAGGGCGACGGCGCGCAGCACCGGGCCGCGCCGGCCGGACCGGTCGGGCCACGCGTCGCGGCGGCGACCGGTGAGGCGTATCGGGAGCATTACCCCATTTTGCCCCGGTATCCTGGCGCGCGCTTCCCGATCTTGCCGCCCGCGGCGCCCGGACCTCGGCGGAACGCGAGGCGGGGGCGTGGCCGGCCACGGGGCCGGCCGACGCCCCCGCGACCGGGGCCCGAGCCTGGGGCGGTCAGTCGCCGCCGTTGCCGGGGGTCGGCGTGGTCTTCTGGATCTGCAGCAGGAACTCGGCGTTCGACTTCGTCTGCTTCATCTTGTCCAGCAGCAACTCGATGGCCTGCTGCTGGTCCAGCGCGTGCAGTACCCGGCGGAGCTTCCAGACGATGGCCAGCTCGTCGCTGCCCATCAGGATCTCCTCCTTGCGGGTGCTGGAGGCGTCCACGTCCACGGCCGGGAAGATCCGCTTGTCCGACAGCTTCCGGTCGAGCTTGAGCTCCATGTTGCCGGTGCCCTTGAACTCCTCGAAGATCACCTCGTCCATCCGCGAGCCGGTCTCGACCAGCGCGGTGGCCAGGATGGTCAGCGAACCGCCGTCCTCGATGTTGCGGGCGGCGCCAAAGAACTTCTTCGGCGGGTAGAGCGCGGCGGAGTCCACGCCGCCGGACAGGATCCGGCCCGAGGCGGGCGCGGCCAGGTTGTAGGCGCGGCCCAGGCGGGTGATGGAGTCCAGCAGCACCACCACGTCGTGGCCCAGCTCGACGAGGCGCTTGGCCCGCTCGATGGCCAGCTCGGCGACGGTGGTGTGGTCCTCCGAGGGCCGGTCGAAGGTCGAGGAGATGACCTCGCCCTTCACCGAGCGCTGCATGTCCGTGACTTCCTCGGGCCGCTCGTCGACCAGGACGACCATGAGGTGGCACTCGGGGTTGTTGCGGGTGATGGCGTTCGCGATCGACTGCATGACCATGGTCTTGCCGGCCTTCGGCGGCGAGACGATCAGCCCACGCTGGCCCTTGCCGATCGGCGACACCAGGTCGATGATCCGCGGGGTCAGCGCACCCGGGTCGCTCTCCAGGCGCAGCCGGTCCTGTGGGTAGAGCGGGGTCAGCTTGTTGAACTCCGGGCGGGAGCGGCCGGCTTCGCCGGCCATGCCGTTGACGGAGTCGAGGCGGACCAGCGCGTTGAACTTCTCGCGCCGCTCGCCCTCGCGGGGCTGACGGACCGCGCCGGTGACGTGATCGCCCTTGCGCAGGCCGCTCTTGCGGACCTGGGCGAGCGAGACGTACACGTCGTTCGGTCCTGGCAGGTAGCCGGAGGTCCGCACGAAGGCGTAGTTGTCGAGGATGTCGAGGATGCCGGCGACCGGGATCAGCACGTCGTCCTCGGCGATCTGCGGCTCGCTCACCTCGTCACGGCCCCGCCGGCCCCGGCGGTCGCGGTAGCGGCCCCGGCGGCCGCGGCGGCCGCCATCGAAGTCGTCGTCCCGGCCGTCCCGGCTGTCCCGACCGTCGCGGGTGTCCCGGCCGTCGCGGCTTTCGCGGTTGTCCCGGCTGTCACGGCCACCCCGGCCGCCGCCCTGGCTCTGGTTCTGACCGCCCTGGCTCTGCCCCTGGCCGCCGCCCTGGCCCTGGCCGCCGCCCTGGCCCTGACCGCCACCGCTGTTCTTGCCCCGGCGCTCGCGCTTCGACTGCCGGTCCCCCTGGCCGCCGTCCTTCTCGGCCTTCTCGCCCTTGTCGGCCTTCTCGGCCCGCTCGCCCTTGTCGCCCCGGCCCCCGTCGCCCTTGGCGCCGTCGGCCTTGCCAGACTCGCCAGCGGGGGCCGCACCGTCGGCCTGGCCCTGGCCGGGAATCTCGATCTGCGCAGCGGCCTCGTCCCCGGTGCGGGCACGGGAAGTGGCGCGGCGCTTCGGCTTGTCGGCCGTGCTCTGTCCGGCGCCGTCCGACGCCGCTTCACCGTTCGCCGCCGCTCCCCCGGAGCCGGCGGCCTGCTTCTCCTTGATGACCTCGATCAGCTGGCTCTTGCGCATCCGCGCGGTGCCCCTGATCCCAAGTCCGGAGGCTACCTGCTGCAACTCCGCCAGGACCATGCCCTCAAGGCCGGTACCGGAGCGCCGACGCCGAGTGGCGCCGGTTGCAGGAGCGTCCGTGGCGGACGCGGTGGCATCACCGGCAGTCTTGTCGGCGCTGTCGGCACTCACGCCCATCAGATCGGTGGTGTCGCTCACGAAGGGTCCTTCCCTGGAGCGGACGTCGGCCTGTCTGGCTCGGCGACCGGTCGTGCTGTCCGGCTACGGTCCCAGTCCGGTGGACCGCCCGGTGCGGTGTTCCCGCCTGTTTCTTCGTAGGGCGGGAAGATGAATTCACAAGGTGTGGTGCGGGTGATCGCGAAGTACGGCCGCGAATCGCCGCACCGTTCCGGAGCGGGCTCGGCGCTACCAGGCAGGCTGCTCAGGCAGATGAGTGGAGGCTCCCGGAAGAAGATGACGGTCCCGACAAAGGTGGGACCCGCCAGTACCGGACGCGCAGCATTCAGAACCTGCGTGTCGGTACGTGCAGACTTGAGGTTAACACTACCGGATCCCGCCTTCATTCCCCCCTTCGCTGTTCCGTTTGGCCTGTCGCCAGCATCGCTGTCCCCGTCACTGAACGGACCCGCTGGCCAGCGGCAGCACCGCCGCCCCCGTCGTGTCCAGGGTCAGCCGGTTGGCAGTCCAGCCCGCCCCGGCCAGTCGGGCGACCTTGTCGGCCTCCCCGTCCTCGGCGAGCGCCAGCACCGTGGGGCCGGCGCCCGAGATCACGGCCGGCACGCCGTCGGCCCGCAGGCGGCCGACCAGGTCCACGCTCTCCGGCATCGCCGGGGCCCGATACTCCTGGTGCAGCCGGTCCTCGGTGGCCGGCAGTAGCAGTTCGGGACGCCTGGTCAACGCCTCGACCAGCAGCGCCGCCCGACCCGCGTTCGCCGCCGCGTCCTCGTGCGGCACGGTGTCCGGCAGCAGGCCGCGGGCGGTCTCGGTGGCCAGCGGCCGGGCGGGCACGAAGACCACCGGCACGATGGTGCTCACGGGCTCCATCCGGATCGCCCGCACCGCCCCGGCCTCGCCCCAGGCCAGGGTGAAACCGCCGAGCAGGCAGGCCGCGACGTTGTCCGGGTGTCCCTCGATCTCGGCCGCGAGCTCCAGCAGCGCCGCGTCGTCGAGCCGCGCCTCGGCGCCCGTGGTCACCGCGCGGGCCGCCAGCAGGCCGGCGCAGATCGCGGCCGAGGACGAGCCCAGGCCGCGGCCGTGCGGGATGCGGTTGGCGCAGACGATCTCCAACCCTCGCGGCTGGCCGCCGAGCGCGCTGAACGCCGTACGCAGGCTGCGGACCAGGAGGTTCTCCTCGTCGCGCGGCAGCGTGTCGGCTCCCTCGCCGGCGATGTCGAGATGCAGTCCGGCATCGGCCACCCGTACCACTACGTCGTCGTAGAGCCCCAGGGACAGGCCCAGGGCGTCGAAGCCGGGGCCCAGGTTGGCGCTGGTCGCGGGCGTGCGGACCCGGACGGCGGCGGCGCGAAAGGCGGGATGGGCCATCGCTCGATGACTCTCCTTGGTGAGATGTGCGGCGCGGTTCCCGCAGGTCGCGCGGTGTGGCGGGGGTCCGCTGCGCACGGTCGTGGTCCTGCCTCGCAGACCCCGTGAGAGCAGCACACCACTAGGGGAACGAATACCAGCCTATCGAAGGAAGGTTCTGACGCGATACAGGGCGGGCCGGTGTGGTCCCTCCGGTCGACCCTGGTACCGAGCCCGTCAGCCGATCAGGCAGGCCAGGGCCGGTCGGGCCAGGTCAGTCAGGCCAGGTCGAGGCGTTCGGCGGCGGCGTCCGCGTCCACCGGTACGGTCACCGGCCGGGGCGCGCCGGCCACGGCCCAGTCCGGGTCCTTCAGCCCGTTGCCCGTGACGGTGCAGACCACCCGCTGTCCGGGGTCGAGCAGCCCGTCCTCCGCGGCCTTGAGCAGCCCGGCCACCGAGGCCGCCGAGGCCGGCTCCACGAAAACCCCCTCGCGGGCGGCCAACAGCTTGTAGGTGGCCAGGATCTGACGGTCGGTCACGGCGTCGATGAGGCCGCCCGACTCATCCCTGGCGCGCTCCGCCGAGGCCCAGGAGGCCGGGTTGCCGATGCGGATGGCGGTGGCGATGGTGGACGGGTCCTTGACCGGTTCGCCGCGCACGATCGGCGCCGCGCCGGACGCCTGGTACCCCCACATGCGGGGGGTGTGGGTGGCGGGCCCGTCCGCCGCGTACTCCCGGTAGCCCTTCCAGTACGCCGTGATGTTGCCCGCATTGCCGACCGGCAGCACGTGGATGTCGGGGGCGTCGCCGAGCATGTCGACGATCTCGAAGGCGGCCGTCTTCTGGCCCTCGATGCGGCCCGGGTTGACCGAGTTCACCAGCGCCACCGGGTACTTCTCGGAGAGGCCACGGGCCAGCGTGAGGCAGTCGTCGAAGTTCCCGTCGACCTGCAGGATCCGGGAGCCGTGGACCAGCGCCTGGCCCATCTTGCCGAGCGCGATCTTGCCCTGCGGGACCAGCACCGCGCAGACCATGCCGGCGCGCACCGCGTAGGCGGCGGCGGAGGCCGAGGTGTTGCCCGTCGAGGCGCAGATGACGGCCTGGGCGCCCGCCTCCTTCGCCTGGGAGATCGCCAGCGTCATGCCCCGGTCCTTGAAGGACCCGGTCGGGTTGGCGCCCTCGACCTTCAGGTGCACCTCGCAGCCGGTGCGCTCGGAGACCTCCTGGGCGAGCACCAGCGGCGTGCCACCCTCGCGCAGCGTCACCACCGGGGTCTCCCCGGTGACCGGAAGCCGGTCGCGGTACTCCTCGATGACCCCGCGCCACTGGCGGCTGGTGGCGGCCGCGCCGCCGTCCTGGCCGGCCTGACCCGGCTGGCCGGCCTGCCGGCCTGCCCGGCCGGTCGCCGCGCCGACTGATGCGTCCATGATGACCACGGTCTCTCGTTTCCCCTTGTCGCCGTGTTCCCCGGGTACCCCGGGGCGCCGCGTGGTTTCGCGTTCCCGGGCTGCCCGCGTCGTACTTCCCACGATCCCCGCTACTCGCCCTCGACCCGCATGATGCTCGCCACGCCGTGCACCGTCTCCAGCCGGCGCAGCGTGCCGACCGTCGCGGCGAGGGCGGCGTCCGGCGCCCGGTGCGTGACCAGGACCAGCGTCGCCTCGCCATCCTTCCCGGTCTGCCGCACGCTGTCGATCGACACTCCGTGGTCCGCGAAGGCCGTGGCCACCTGGGCCAGCACGCCCGGCTTGTCCTGCACGTCGAGGCTGATGTGGTACCGGGTGACGACCTCGCCCATCGGGCTGACCGGCAGTTGCGCGTAGGCCGACTCGCCCGGGCCCTGCCCGCCGTTGAGCTTGTTCCGGCAGGCGGCGACCAGATCGCCGAGCACCGCGGAGGCGGTGGGCGTGCCGCCGGCGCCCGGCCCGTAGAACATCAGCTGGCCCGCGGCCTCGGCCTCGACGAAGACCGCGTTGTACGCCTCGCGCACCGACGCCAGCGGGTGGCTGAGCGGGATCATCGCCGGATGCACCCGGGCGGTCACCGACTGACCGTCCGCGGCGCGCTCGCAGATCGTCAGCAGCTTGACCGTGCGCGCCACCTCCTTGGCGGAGGCGATGTCCGCGGCGGTGACCTCGGTGATGCCCTCGCGGTGCACGTCGTCCAGGCGCACCCGGCTGTGGAAGGCGATGCCGGCCAGGATCGCGGCCTTGGCGGCGGCGTCGAAGCCCTCCACGTCGGCGGTCGGGTCGGCCTCGGCGTAGCCCAGGGCCGCCGCCTCGGAGAGCGCCTCGCCGTACCCGGCGCCGGTGGACTCCATGCGGTCGAGGATGAAGTTGGTGGTGCCGTTGACGATGCCGAGCACCCGGTTGACCGTGTCGCCCGCGAGCGATTCGCGCAGCGGGCGGAGCAGCGGAATGGCGCCGGCGACGGAGGCCTCGTAGTAGAGGTCGGCGCCCTGTTTCTCGGCCGCGGCGTACAGCGTCGGGCCGTCCTGGGCGAGCAGCGCCTTGTTCGCGGTGACCACGCTGGCGCCGTGTTCGAAGGCGGAGTTGATCAACGAGCGGGCGGGCTCGATGCCGCCGATCATCTCCAGCACGACGTCGATGTCGCCGCGCGCCACCAGCCCGGCGGCGTCGGTGGTGACCAGCGCCGGGTCAACGCCCTCGCGCAGCCTGTCCGGGCGGCGCACGGCCACGCCGGCCAGCCGGACCGGCGCGCCGACGCGGGCCGCGAGATCGTCGGCGTGCGTCGTCATCAGGCGAACCACCTGGGAGCCGACGACTCCGCAGCCCAACAGCGCCACCTGCAGCGGACGAGTGCGCACCATCCGACCCTCGCCTTTCAGCTCACCCGACGGACATCCAGTGTCACGCAGGTGCGGCGGACCGACCCACGCACGTTCAGTATGCGGACTCGGCCACCGTTCCCCGCAAGATCCTCCCGCCGCCTCCGGCCGTCTCCGCCGCTTCGCCGCCTCGCCCGCTTCGCCGTTTCCGTCAGCCGACGTCGAGGCGGAGCAGGTCCTCCTCGGTCTCGCGGCGCACGATCACCCGGCCCGCGCCGCCGCGGACCGCGACCACCGGGGGGCGGGGCGTGTGGTTGTAGTTGCTGGCCATGGACCGGCAGTACGCGCCGGTGGCCGGCACCGCGAGCAGGTCGCCCGGCGCCACGTCGGCCGGCAGATAGGCGTTGCGCACCACGATGTCGCCGCTCTCGCAGTGCTTGCCGACGACCCGCACCAGCGCCGGCGGGGCCTGCGAGGCGCGGTTCGCCAGGGCCACCGAGTACTCGGCGTCGTACAGCGCCGTGCGGATGTTGTCCGACATTCCGCCGTCCACGCTCACGTAGGTGCGCAGGCCGTCCAGCGGCTTGACGGTGCCGACCCGATAGAGGGTGAACGCGGTCGGGCCGACGATCGCCCGGCCCGGCTCGACGCTCAGCCGGGGCGGCGCGAGGCCGGCGCGGTCGCATTCGCGCGCCACGATGTCGCCGAGCGTCTTGGCGATCTCGTGCGGCTCGCTCGGGTCGTCCTCCGGCGTGTACGCGATGCCCAGGCCGCCGCCGAGGTCGATCTCGGGCAGTTCGACGCCGTGCTCGTTGCGGATGGTGTCGAGCAGCGCGACGACGCGGCGGGCGGAGACCTCGAAACCGGCCATGTCGAAGATCTGCGAACCGATATGGGAGTGGATGCCGACCAGGTCGAGGCCGTCGTCGCGGCGCGCCAGCACCCGGCGCACCGCCTCGGCCGCGGTGCCGTCGGCGAACGCCAGGCCGAACTTCTGGTCCTCGTGCGCGGTGGCGATGAACTCGTGGGTGTGCGCCTCGACACCCACCGTGACCCGGACCTGCACCCGTTGGCGCACGCCGAGCCGCCGGGTGACGTCGGCGACCCGCTCGATCTCCTGGAACGAGTCGAGCACGATCCGCCCCACCCCGGCGGCGACGGCGCGCTCGATCTCCTCGGAGGACTTGTTGTTGCCGTGCAGCGCGAGGCGTTCGGCGGGCATGCCGCCGGCCAGCGCGGTGGTCAGCTCGCCACCGGAGCAGACGTCGAGGTTCAGGCCCTCCTCGTGCAACCAGCGCACGACGGCGCGGGAGAGGAACGCCTTACCGGCGTAGAAGACGTCGGCGTCCGCGCCGAACGCCTCGCGCCAGGCCCGGCAGCGGGCCCGGAAGTCGTCCTCGTCCAGCACATAGGCCGGGGTGCCGTAGGTCTCGGCGAGCTCGTGCACGTCGAGCCCCGCGACGGTGACGACGCCGTCGGCGCGGCGCTCGACGGTCCTGGCCCAGACGCGCGGGTCCAGGACGTTGAGATCGGCGGGCGGGGCGGTGTAGTGCCCCTCGGGCAGCACGTCGCCATGACGAGGTCCGGCGGGATGAGCGGAACGGCTCATGGAAAACCCTCAGTTCTTGCGGTTCCAGCCGACCCTGTGAGGTCGCTAGAGATGATCGGGAGCGCTGACGCCCAGTTCGTGGAGGCCCTCGGCGAGCACCGTCCCGGCCGCCTGGGCGAGGGCGAGCCGGGCTCGGTGGACGGCCCCGGGTTTCTCGTCGCCACGCGGCAGGGTCGGGCGCTCGCATTCGACGGCGAGCAGCGCGTCGGCCGTCCGCCGCAGCCGCGCCGGGCTCGTCGCGGCCACGCACGCGTCGCCGAGCAGCCCGAGCAGGATCCGTTCCCCCGGGTACGGGTACCGACCAGGGCCGGGCGCGGCGCGCAGGTCCAGGGCCTCCCCCGCCCGCACCAGCGCCCGGCTGCGCGCGTGCGCGTATCTGACCAGGAAGAGGGGGTTCCCCTCGCGCTGCACCAGCAGCGGTGCCGGGTCGGCACCGGTCGCCTCGGCCCAGCGGGCGACGTCCCTGGCCGGGTCCTCGGGCCACGCGGGCGGGCGGGGCCTGGCCAGGATCTCCCGTACCAACTCCCCTTCGGCGCTGTCGGACAGCGTGACGGTGAGGAAGCCGGCGCCGTTGACCTCCACCCGGCGCACGCCGGCGCGCCGCGCCAGCCGTTCCCCCACCAGCCTCGCCACGTCGGGCGCGGGCCGGCCTGCCGGCCCGGCCAACCGCAACGCGATGCCGGTGGCCCAGTCGCCGTCGCCCCGCGGGGGGCGGCGCACGGGGACCCGTTCGGGCAGGGCGGTGCCGTTCAGGGACAGCTCGCCGTCGGCGACGGCGTCGCGCACGTCGCGCAGCACCGCGTCGGAGAGCTGGCCCGGAGTCACGGGGCCAGCGTACGAGACCCCGGCCGGCACTCCGCCACCGATTTCACCAGCCGAACCGCACGCGGCCGGCCCTCCGACCACAGCCGGCGCACCAGCCGCACCAACTCCCCCGGATCGAACGGCTTCGCCAGCACCGCGTCCACCCCGTGCGGCAGGTCCCGCCGGCAGGCGCTGGCGCTGGCACTGACCACCACCAACGGAATGTGTACCGTCCGGGTGTCCAGCCGCAGCCGCCCCACCGCGCCCAGGCCGTCCAGCCGCGGCATCGCCAGGTCGAGCGTGATCACGTCGGGACGGAACGTGTGCACGGCTTCCAAGCACTCGGCGCCGTCGGACGCGGTCATGACCTCGAAGCCGTCGAGCTCGAGATTGACCCTGATCAGCTGCCGGATGGCCGGGCTGTCGTCGACGACGAGGACCCTGCCGGGAGCGCCTGGCACACAGCCAGCCTAAGCGCGGCCCCCACCCCACGTCCGCCCTTTTCCGAATCTCTACCCGGGAGTAGCGCCCCCCGCACCCACGTACGGAAACGCGGTGCGAGGCCCCCTCGACGAGCTGATAGTGTTCTACCCGTCGCGCCCCCGTAGCTCAGGGGATAGAGCAACGGCCTCCGGAGCCGTGTGCGCAGGTTCGAATCCTGCCGGGGGCACCCTTCCTGGAGTGCCAACAGACCCCGTGACCAGCGTGTTCGCTGGACCGGGGTCTTCGTGTGTGGTCGCACGCTGTCCACGACCGGCGCACCGAACTCGGCCTCTCTCAGTCCGAACTCGCCCGGCGGGCCGGCATGACCCAACCGCAGATCTCCACCGCCCGCACCGCCAACACCCCGACCGTGCCGGCGGGCACAGTCGGGGTCCGGTGCGGGCGGGACGGCTGAGCCACGGACCGTGGCTTCGGCTTCCGTGCCCAGGGCCCGGCTTCTCAGTGGAGGGCGGCCGACGGTATCGCGCGCTCGTCCCCGTCGTCGGGCACGTGCGACTTCACGTGCCTGCGGGGCAGGAACATCGACGCGACGAGGGTGATGACGAGTGCGACGGTGGCCACCCAGTACGTCGTTTCGAAGGCGTGCGCCAGGTCGGACAGCGCAGTGCTCTGGAACGCGTCACCCAGCCGCTGCGCGGTCTCCGTGGCCCAGGCCGGGGGCTCGACGCCCGCCCTCTCGGCGTTGCCGATGGCGCCGAGCGCCTTGAACGCCTCGGACGCGTTCTGCTGGTTCGTCAGGACCACCGACATCACCGCGACCCCGACGGATGCGGCGACCTGCTGGATCACGTTGATGAGGGTCGAACCCCGGGCGACCTGGTGGGTGCGAAGCGTCTTCAGCGCGGAGGTGAACGTCGGCATCATGGCGGCGCCCATGCCCAGCCCCATGACGAACAGGTAGAGGATGATCTGCCAGTACGGCGTGTCGACGTCGGTGCTCATGGCTAGGCCGACGATGCCCCCGACGATCGCGAGGAGGCCGATGGGCACGATCCGCCCGACGGGCAACCTGTCGGCCAGCGTGCCGGCGATCGGCATGGTCACCATCGCGCCGATGCCCTGCGGGGCGACCAGGAGACCGGCGTGGAGGACGTCCTCGCCGCGCACCTGCTGGAAGTAGGTCGGCACGAGCAGCATCGCGCCGAAGAAGGAGCCGGCGAACAGGAACATCACGATGGTGGAGAGGGTCAGGTTGCGGTTCCTGAACAGACTCAGGTCCAGCAGGGGATGCTCCGGCCGGAACGCCCACACGACGAAGGCCGCGATCAGTGCCAGACCGATGAGTCCGGGCACCAGGACCTTGGCCGAGCCCACGGTGCCCTCGCCCGGGATGGACGAGACGCCGTAAAGGAACAGTGCCAGACCCGGGGACATGAGCAGCATCCCGACGAGGTCGAAGGTCTCACTCGGCTCCGGCGCGTCCTTCGGAAGCGCGACCTGGGCGTAGATGATCGCGGCGATGCCGAGAGGAAGGTTGATCAGAAAGATCCAGTGCCACGAAACGGCGTCGATGAGCCAGCCACCGAGGATGGGGCCGCCGATCGGGCCCAGCAGCATCGGAATGCCGAGGATCGCCATCAACCGGCCCATCCGGTGCGGCCCCGCGGCCTTGGTCATGATCGTCATGCCCAGGGGCATCAGCATGCCGCCGCCCAGGCCCTGCAGCACCCGGAAGACGATCAGCGCCTCGATGTTCCAGGCGAACGCGCAGAGTATCGAGCCGAGGGTGAACAGCGTCAGCGCGGCGAGGTACAGGCGTTTCGTGCCGAACCGGTCCGCTGCCCAGCCCGTGACGGGGATGACGGCGGCCAAGGCCAACGTGTAGCCGGTGATGGTCCAGGCGGCCGTCGAGTAGGCGTCGACCTCGAACTCGGATTGGAACGTCGGGAGGGCGACGTTCACGACCGTCGTGTCCAGGATGGCCATGATCATGCCGAGGACGACGACTCCGGCCACCTTGAGTATGTCTGCGGTTATCTTGTTGTCGTCCTCGCCGGGGGACCCGGCGGCGCTTCCCGTGTCAGCGACTGTGGTGGACATGGACTTCCTTCTGATCGGCCTTGGGAAACTGGGAGTGAGCGGCTGACGGGCCGGCGGTGGCGTAGTCACCGGCCATCAGGGGGCGCAGGGCGGTGAGGAACGCTCGGACGTTCTCCGCCGGAAGCCGCTCCACGAAGGTGTGCAGGGCCCTGCGGCGAGGCTCGAGGTGCTGGTCGACCACCTTGAGCCCCTCCGGAGTGATCGAGACGAGCTTGACCCGCCGGTCCGCGGTGCTCTCCCGGCGCTCGACGCTCCCGAGCCGGACCAGGCCGTCGAGGTTTCTGCCGACGGCGGTGAGGGACAGTCCCAACCGATTGGCGACCTGGTGGATCGGCTGCGGCTCGTCGGCGGCAGCCAGCACGAACAGAGCGCGGACCTGCGTGAACGACAGCTCCACATCCGCCAGGAAGCTCAGCTCGTCGGACTCGGCAAGGCTGAACAGGTGCTGAAGGAACGACTCCAGTCCCTCGTACAACTCGGCGCGCTCGCTCATGGGTGTCAACCTAGAGACGTTACTTGCGTTGCCGCAACTATCGTGTTGGCGCGACCATCTGGGGCGGCCCGGCATCTTTCGCTGGCCCCGGGGTCTTCGTGTGTGCGCAGCCCGCGCGACTCCCCTGCGCCGTGACGACCTGGAGTCGTTGTTCCCAGGCCTGCTCGACTCCGCGCTGACGCGGCCCCGGCGAGCCTCTGGCATACTTGAAGTATGGCAACTCGGAAGATCACGGTCACCGTGCCTGAAGAGCTGGTGGAGTCGATCAAGCAGCGCGTCGACCCGCGAGGAGTGTCCGCCTACATCGCAGCCGCCGCCGCTCATCAGGACGCTATGGACCGGCTGCGCGAGCTGGCGGCGCGCCTTGAGGAGGAGCACGGCGCCGTGTCGGCTGACGAGCAGCAGGCGGCTCTGGACCGCATCGCCGCCATCGACGAGTGGCATGACGAGCAGCGACCGCACTCGGGCGCGGCCGCGTGAACCCTACGCGCCGCCGTGCGACGCCGCACCGGTCGCGGCAGCGCGTCTTCGTGTTCGACTGCGAGACCCTCTCCAAAGCAGTTCGGGGCGATCGTGAGATGGCCGCACTGATCAAGACCGCCCCGCGGCTCGATATCCCGATCGTCACCTCGTCGCTCACGACCTTGGAGGCGTGGAACCCGCGCGAAGCATCGAGGCAGGCGCTGTGGAACTGGACACTCTCCCGGGTCCGTATCGTGCACACGGACGACGAGGTGATCTCCATGGCGCGGGACATGCTCAGGACTGCTGGTCTGCACGGACACAAGTACGCCATCGACGCCGTCCTGGCGGCCGTGGCCGGCCGGGAAGCCGAAAAAGGAGCCGAGGCAACCGTCTTCACCTGCGACGGCGACGACATGAATCAGCTCCTCGCTGGCCGTTCCGTGCGAGTCGAGAAGGTCTGACGAGACGCGCGCGGCCTCACCCGTGGCGGTGAAACGGGAGCCCCGCGACGACGGACGTACCCCGGACCGGGCGAGGTCTGACGGCCCAGGCGGCGGCGAGTTGGTCGACGAGGAACAGGCCCCGCCCCGTCTCGGCATCCGCGTCGGGACGGGTCAGAGTCGGCGTGTGACGTCCGGCGCCCGGGTCGGACACGGCGAGCCAGTAGTGACCGTCGGCGGGCCACAGGACGAGTTCGACGAGTTCGTCCTCCCTGCGGCTCCCGTGCCGAATGGCGTTCGTGACCAGCTCGGACGTCAACAGCCCCAGGTCGTCGGTCAGACAGGTCCGCAGCGCTCGCGGCAGCGCTTGGGCGACGGCGTGCCGGGCGCGCATCACGGAGGCCGGTTGAGCGGGGAAGCGCCAGTGGGCGGGTACGGGCGGGATGTCAGGCATGGCGAACTCCAGTGGTGACGTCGCATCAGCGATGAGGGCCGGTGGCTCGCCGTCCTGGACGCGGCACACCCGTCCCAGGACGAACGGGCATGCTCGCGCGGTGCGCTTCCGGCACACTGCGGTGTGTGACTTGCGCTTGACTCGAAGCTACCGCAGGATGATGCAAATGTCTCTCGCGAGATGGCATTTACCCCCTAACGGGTTCAGGGTGCGCACAGCGAAAGGGAACCGCATGTCGACGCGACGCACGCCAACCGAGCGGCAGAGGCGTCTGGGTGCCGAACTGCGCAAGCTCCGGATCGCAGCCGACGTCTCCACCGACTACGCGGCGGGCCTGCTGGACATGGACCGGACACGCATCGCCAACATGGAGTCCGGTACCCGCACCATCAACGCGGAACGCGTGCGGAAGCTGGCCACCCACTACCTCTGCGGGGACGCCGCATACGTGGAAGCCCTCGTGGCGATGGCCGACGCCAAGGCAGGATGGTGGGAGCGCTATCGAGGCAGCCTGCCGCAAGGGATGCTCGACATCGCCGAGGCAGAGTCACTCGCGGCACGGATGCGGGTAGCGAACACAGTGCACATTCCCGGCCTGCTACAGACGTCGGAGAATGCGACGGCCGTCTTCCGCGTCGTGGTGCCGAGGCTCCCCGAGCACGAGGTCGCGCTCAGGTTGGCGCACCGCTCCGAGCGTCAGCAGGTGATCACAGGCGACAAGGCGACTCCCTACGTCGCCATCGTTCATGAGGCGGCTCTTCGCATGCAGTTCGGAGGTCCCGAGGTCGCCCGTACTCAGTTGGAGCACCTGTTGGAAATGTCCGAGCGCGACAACGTGACGATGCTGGTGCTGCCGTTCGATCGTGGTGCCTTTCCCGGAGCTGGGCAGAACGCGCTGTACGCCGGAGGGGTCGTTCCGCAACTCGACACGGTCCAGGTGGACAGCATGCACGGGCCTGCCTTCCTTCATGCCGAGAGCCAACTCGCGAAGTACCGGGAGCAGTTCGACTGGCTTGAGCGGCTGGCCCTGCCACCGGACGCCTCCCGCGATTTCATCCGCACGATCGCACACCATCTGTGAGGACAATCCGATGCCCGATATCACTTGGGAAGAACCGTTCTGCGGCGAGGGAAACTCCTGCTTCCTCCTCGGCACCGACGCCGACGGCAATGCCTACATAGCCGTCAACGGCCAGGAGGACCACTACCTCACCGACACCCGCGACGCCCTCCGTACCCTCATCGCCGACATCAAGGCCGGCAAGGCCGACCACCTGCTGTAAGCACCCCACACGCCGTCACCCGGCCGCTCGGCGGCGGGTGCCGAGGCGGGTGGCCAGGGCGAAGGCGTTCTCGATGGAGGCGGTGTCCGCGACGCCGCGGCCTACGAGGTCGAACGCCGTGCCGTGGGCAGGGGTGCAGATGGGGACGGGCAGGCCGCCCTGCATGGTCACACCGCCGTCGAAGCCCTTGAGCTTCATCGCGATCTGGCCCTGGTCGTGGTACATGGTCAGGACGCCGTCGAAGTCCCCCGCGAACGCCTTGATGAAGATGGTGTCGGACGGGAAGGGACCCATGCCGCCCATGTGCAGGGAGGACTTGTTGAGTGGGGCGAACAGGATCGCGTCGGCCTCGCCGGCCTTGGCCAGTGCCAGAGCCGTGGTGAGGTTGTCCATCGCCCAGCGGCCGCCCGCCTCCGTGGCGGCCTTCCGCTCGAAGGTGCCCGTGCGCTTGGCGCCGTTGTCGAGCAGCAACGGATGGCCTGTGCCCGTCCGATCTCCGCCCTCTCCCGGGTGACGAACGAGTTCAACGACATGTTCTGCGCCTTGAAGGGCGCGACACGCATTCCCCGGCGCGCCAACCACCGGCACACACCGACCCCGAACACCCGGACCGTTACCGCTCACGACGCGCAGCATACGTACGCTCCACCACGAGTCGATCGAGGGAATCGAACCCGACGGCATGGGCATCGTGCGCGGGAAGTCCCACGGGACGGGACTCCCCGCGCACGAAACGCCGTCGCGGCGGCCGCCCTGCTCGGCCGGGTCGCGCCCGCCACCGCCACTGCGCCCCCGGGGCGGGTCGGCCCGGGTCCGGCGTTACGCGCCGGGGCCCTGGTGGCTCCCGGCCGGTGTCGCCGTCGGGTGGAGCTTCTCGCGCACCAGCCGACCGTCGGGGTGGCCGAGGTCGTCCAGGATCGCGAGGGCGCACCGCCACGTGTCCCTGGCGGAGTCGGTGTCGCCCCGGTCCTGGTGGGTGTCACCGATGTGGTGGAGCACGTCGGCCTCCGGAGCGCGGTCGCCGGATCCGCGGTGGATGTCGAGGGCGTGGCGGTAGCACGCCAGGGCCTGGTCGTGTTCGCCGAGGTGTTGGTGGGCGCAGCCGAGGTTGTGCCAGGCGGAGGCCTCGCCGACGCGGTCGGCGAGGCGCTGGTGGAGGTCGAGGGATTCGCGGCACTGGGTGAGGGCGAGCCCGTACTCGCCGCGCAGGATGTGCGTCATGCCCGTCTCGTTGAGGGCGCTGGCCTGCCCGGGGAGGAAGGACTCGGCGCGATAGTGGCCGAGCGCCTCGCGATAGTGGCCGAGCGCCTCGCGGTAGCGGGTACCGAAGTTGGCGTGGTACGCGAGGTAGCGGTGGGTGAGGGCCCGGTCGTGGCGGTCGCCGAGCATGGTGAACAGGCCGAGGGCGCGCCGGAGGTGGGCACCGGCCTTGTCGCGGTGGCCGAGGCGATCGTGGGCGGAGCTTGGGGAGTGGTACATGTACGCCTGCCCCTGGCCGAGACGGTCGTGGGCGAAGCCCAGGGAGCGGTGGGCGTACGCCTGCCCCAGCCAGTCGTCGGCGTGGGTCGCGGCGTCCAGGGCGAGACCGTGCAGAGTGAGCTGGTCCTGCCAGTGCCCCTGGCGGTCGAGGAAGCGGTCGAGGCAGGCGGCGAGCTGCCAGGCATGGGTGGGGAGCCCGGTCGCGGCGGCCTGTTCGGCGGCCGCGAGCAGGACGGGGCGGGTGACGGTGAGCCACCGGAGAGCGCTCGTGGTGTCGGTGAAGGACTCGGGAACGGCGCCCGGGGCCGGCTCCGGCAGCGGGATGCGTTCCATGCGCTGCGGCAGGAGCGTGGCGGCGGCGGCGTGCGCGCTGCGCAGATAGTGGTCGAGCACCCGCCGGCGGGCGGCGTGGGTCTCCGCCGCGGGGTGTTCGTCGGCCAGCTCGACGGCGTAGGCCCGCAGCAGGTCGTGGCAGGCGTAGCGGGTCGGCGCGTGCTCGGTCAGCAGGTGCGCGCCGGTGAGTTCGGCCAGCAGCGCGCGGGTCCGGCGGGGCGACCTCCCGGCGAGGCTCGCCGCCGCCGGTGCCGAGACGTCCGCGCCGGGGTGCACGGCCAGCAGGCGGAAGAGCCGGGCGGCCTCGGGGTCGAGCGCGCGGTAGGACCAGGAGAAGACGCTGCGGGCGTCCGTGGCCGGGTCTCCGCCGCTGAAACCGCTCAACGCGTCCAGGCCGCCGTGGCTCTCGCGTAGTTCTTCCGCCAGAGCGGCCAGGGAGAACGTGGGGTTGGCGGCGGCGCGGGCGGCGACGACGGCCAGGGCAAGCGGCAGATGCCCGCACCGGGCGATGATGGCGTCCACGGCCTTCGGCTCGCCCGCCACTCGGTCGGCGCCCATCCGGCGGGCCATCACCTCGCGGGCCTCCTCGGTCGTGAGAGGGCCCAGGGTCAGCGGGCGGGCGCCTTCGGCGGCGATCAGACCGTGGAGCTGGTCGCGGCTGGTGACGATGACGAGGCAGCCGGGCGTGCCGGGCAACAGGGGGCGGACCTGTTCGGCGTCGCGCGCGTTGTCCAGTAAGAGCAGGACCCGCCGTCCGGCCAGCAGACTGCGGTAGAGGGCGGCCTTGGCGTCCAGGTCCTGCGGGATCTCCTGCGGGTGGACCCCGAGCGCGTGCAGGAAGTCGCCCAGTGCCTCGGCCGGCGGCACGGCGCGCCCGGTGGGGTCGAAGCCGCGCAGGTTGACGTAGAGCTGCCCGTCGGGGAAGCGGTGGGCGACCCGGTGGGCCCAGTGCACGGCGAGGGTGGTCTTGCCGACGCCGGCCATGCCGCCGACCGCCGTGATGAGGAGGGTGGCGGACGTGCGGGACGTCGCATCCGGGGAGTCGGGGACCTCAGGGGGGAGCAGCGAGCCAGCGGTGGCCAGTTCGGTGTGCCGGCCGCCGAAACCGGTCAGATCGGGCGGCAGTTGAGCGGGGCGGACCGCGGCGGGGCGGTGGGCGGGTGGCGCGGCCGTCTGGTGGAGCACCGCCTCGTGGGCGGCGCGCAGCTCCGCGCCCGGGTCGACGCCGAGTTGGTCGGCGAGCCGGTCGCGCACCTCCCGGTGGACGGTGAGGGCCTCGGCCTGGTGACCGGTGACGGCGAGGACCCGGATCAACCGGGCCTGCAACGCCTCGTCCAGCGGGTGGTCGGCGGCGGCGCGCCGCAGCACGCCGAGGATCCGTTCGAGGGCGGGAGACGCGTTCGCGGCGAGCGCGACCTCGGCGGCCTCCGTGACAGCGGCGAGGTACTCGTGGTCCACGGCGGTGAAAACCGGGTGGGTGCGGATCTCCTCGGGGATGCCGGTGGCGGCACCGCCCTGCCACAGGGACAGCGCCTGCACCAGCAGTTCGGCCGCCTGGTCGGCGGAGCCCGCCTCGACGGCCGCGCGAGCCTGGCCGCCCAGAGACCGGAAGCGCAGTAGATCCACCGCGTCCCCGGAGGTATCCAGCCGGTAGCCGCCGGAGCCGCGCACCAGCCCGGTCCCCAGCAGCCGTCGGAGCACGCCCACGTGCCGGTGCACCACGTTGACCGCGCTGTTGGGTGGATCGCGCTGCCACAGGACGTCCACGATCTCGCTCAGGCTCACCGGCGTTCCCGACCTGACCAGCAGCAGCGCGAGCAACGCGCGCCGTTTCGGCGGGCCGAGCTCGATCTCGACCCCGTTTCGCCACGCCCTGACGGGTCCTAGCACCGCAAATCGCACGAACAGGAAGTCTAGGCGAGTTGTTTGAGTGTCGAACAACCGCCCCGGGCGTCAGCTTCTCGGCACGGATTCGGCACCGGGTCCTTTCTACCGTCGTCGCGTCGCCGCGCGCCGCGCTCTCTGTCGCCTCGCGTGGCGTCGAACCATTCGTTCGACGAGGGGGACAACTCGATGTATGGCAGCGCCCTGGCCACGGCGCGCGCGCCCGAGGCGGAGGGCTTGACGACGGCCGGCGGGGGGCCTGAGGCGTTTCTACGCGCCCTGTACGAACGGCACGGCGCCGTCGTGTTGCGCTTCGCCGCCCGCCTCCTTGGCGGCGACTGGCACCGTGCCGAGGATGTCCTGCAGGACGCGGCGATACGAGCCTGGCAGCACGCCGCCGAGCTGGATGCCACCGCCGAGGGGGTGCGCCCCTGGCTGTTCACCGTCGTGCGTCACCTCGTCATCGACGGCTACCGGGCGCAGCAGGCACGTCCCCCGGCGGTGGACGAGGTGGACACGGACGCGCTGCCCGCCGCTGACGGGATCGACCAGGCGCTGACGGCCCAGGTGGTGGTGGACGCACTGGGCGATCTCCCTCCCTTCCAGCGGGAGGTGCTGCTGCACGTGTACTACCTCGGCCGCACCGTGACGCAGACGGCCGAGATACTCGGCGTGCCGGCCGGCACCGTCAAGTCGCGTACGTTCTACGCGGCGCGGGCGCTCCGCGAGGCGCTGTGCGCCCGAGGCATGCTGCCGGGCGACGGCTGAGCGGCGGCCGCCGGTACCGGCGCTCCAGTATCGGAGCCGGGTATCAGCGCCGGGTGTCAGAGTCGGGTATCAGAACTGGCCGCGGTCGATCGGGGTCACCGTCAGGGTGACGCCCCGGTCCGTGAGGGTCGCGGTCGCCAGGTCGATCGCCGGTGCGGGCTTGGGCGCCGGACCGCCGGCGCCGGCGCTCCAGGCGATCCCGGTCTGGCGGCCGTCGGGCAGGACGACGAGGCTGTAGACGACCTCGTGGCCGTTCACGGTTCCGCCCGCCCGGTAGGCCCCGGCCGGGGCCTCGGCCAGCGGCACGGTGAACGACGTACCCCATCGCGGCTGCACGAGGCTGCCGGTCACGCGCTCGTCGTTCACGACGGCGTTCAGCACGCCGCCGGCCTCGCTGCCCAGCACGATCTCGCCGTTGTCGCGGGTGATGCCGGTCAGCCATGCCTCCCGCCCCGAGCCGTCGCCGACGTAGGCGATGGCCCTGTCCTCCCAGACGATGATCGTGATGGCGAAGGTGGCGTTGTCGCTCATGCCGACGTAGCGGGCCACTTCGCCGTCGCGCGGCCTGCGGATCCGTTCGGCGGCCTCCGCGAGCCCGCCATCCTCCGGCGTCGTGGCGCCGGGAGCGTTGTCGCTTCCGTCTTCGGCCTCGTCTCCGCCATCGCTGCCGTTCCCGGTCTCGGACGCGACCGGTTCCTGGTCGTCACCGCCACCGTCGCCGGTGACGAGGCTGACGAGCACGAGGGCGAGTGCGGTGGACAGGACGACGATGGCGCTGATCAGCGACCACCTGAGCTTCATGTTTCTCTCCGGGGCTGTCTGGCGATTGAGGTGATGGGTCTGTTGCGCTCGACGGACGCCGTCCCGAAGTGGTTCACCGGCCGCCGAGGCCGCGTCGTGAACCATCGGTGCGGGAGCGCCGTCTCGCCGTTGGACGCAGGGGGAAGGTCAGTGACTGGAGAGCGACGGTGGAATGTGAACAGGTACGCATCGGACTCGCGGCCTACGCCTTCGGCGGTCTTGACGCCCGCGACGACCGGGAGGTGACGGGACATCTGACCGCCTGCCAGCCCTGCCGGGACGAACACGCGCGCTACGCGGACCTCGTCGGACTGATGGCGGCGGTGCTTCCCTGGGAGGCGGCAGCCGGCGCCCCGAGCGCGGACCCCGACCCCGAACGGGCCATCGGCGCTGCCCACGAGCGACGGCTGGACGGCCCGGACGGCTGAGGGCCGGCGCCTCAGCGCATCCGGCCCGCGTGCGTGTCGATCCCCACGCCCAGCGCGCCGGTGTCGAGGGAGCCGCCGGCGCCCACGCCGAAACGCCAGGAGGTGCCGGGGACGTCCCCGAGGACGAGCAGCGCGTCCGTCCTGCCCAGCCTCTCGGCGGCCGCCCGCTCGCTCCCGAACTGGGCGGCGTCCATGACGAACAGGCGCGGCGGCGGGTTCCCCGCGAGCGTCCGGCCACCGCTGCCCTCGATCAGCCCGAAGACCTGCGTGACCGAGGAGCCGCGCGGGGCGGACGGCGAGGCGGCGGCGAAAGCGGTCGCGCCGTGCGTGATCGGCTCCTCCAGCGTGGCGGTCGTGAGCAGCCGCGTGGAGCGAACGCCGAGCCGCGCCGTGATGGCCTCGGTGGCCTCCCGGCCCACCAGGACGACCTGGGCCGAGCGTCCCAGCGGCCCGGTCAGCACCTCGGCGACCATGGCCCGCACGAGGCTCCGCACGTCGTCATCGGGGCCCACCAGCGCGATCCCGGTCGAGGCCCGCGACAAGCTGACCAGGATCCGTTCGCTACCGGCCAGGCCCAGCGTGACGGTCAGCGCGAACGGGTGCCCTGTCAGGCCCGGTGCCGGTGCCGGTGCCGGCCCGCCGCCTGGCACCGCCGACCACTCCTCGCCCTCCTCGTCCGCCACCCACGGCGCGGGCGCCTGCTGGCTGGTGCCGGCCAGCCGCAGCGTCAGCCGCCGCCCTGACCAGACGACGGCGTAGACGTCGGGCAGCGGCAGCCGGGCCCCCTCGCAGGAGGCGACCAGGCCGCGCAGCCCCAGGCCGACGGCGTCCAGCGCGTGGTCACCGGCGACGGCGTCCGGCACGTTCCTCAGCCGCCGCGAGACAGCGGCGTTGCGCTCGGTGATGATCAGAACGACGACGCAGCCGAACAGCGCGACGCTGAGTACGACGGCCAGCACAACGGTCAGCATGATGAGGTCACCCTTTGTCAGGAGAGAGGGGAACGGGGGGCGTGGCCTGCTACGGGCCACACGCCTGAGCGGTTCACCGCCGGATGGCCGCCGCCGTGAACCGAACCCGGGCCGGGCGCGTAGCAACGCCGGGTGCGGCCGCCCCGCCGCCGCACCGCCACGCCCGTTCCCCTCCGCCCTGCCACCTGGAGATGCCTCGTGCGGCTGATACTCACGGTCGTCGACGACGTCGGCGACGCCCATGACGTTCACCTCGACGCCGACCCCGACACGCCCGTCGGCGCTATCGCGCGGACCCTCGTGGCACGCACGGGCGCCAGGACCGCGCCCGGCGCGGACACCACTCTGTTCGTGGAGGGCGCGGCCGTGCCCGACGAGACGCCCCTCGGCGACTCGCCGCTGCGGGACGCCGTCGTCGTCGGCCTCGGCCGCCCCACCGGCCAGCGGGCCAAGGAGCCCAGCGGCCTGGTGGAGGTCCGCACGGTCGGCGGCCCGGGCGCGGGCGCCGTGCACCGCCTCGACATCGGCGAGTACCACATCGGTCTGTCCGGCGACGGCCTGCCTCAGGTGCGCCGCGACAGGCCCGACCGGCCGTACGCGCTGCTGACCGTGGCCCCCGGTGGCCGCTGCACCGTGACCCCCAGCGCGCCGGTGGGCGAGTCGCCGCCGAGCCTGGACCGGTCGGTCGTGGACGAACGGACGTCCTGGCCGTTCGGCGCGGAGCTGCGGATCGGCGACTGCCTGCTGGAACTCGTCAGCGCCCAGCCGCCCGACGCCGCGCTCCAGCCCTCGGAGGACGGCAGCGGCTGGGACTACAACCGCCCGCCCCGGCTACAGCCGCCCGCCCCCCAGACCCGCTTCACCCTCCCGTTCCCGCCCGTCGAGCCGCAGCGCCGGCCCCTGCCGTACATCGCCGCCATCGTCCCGCTCGTCGCGGCCGTCGCCGGTGTGCTGATCTTCGACCGGCTCACCTTCCTGCTGTTCGGGCTGATCTCGCCGGTCGCCATCATCAGCAACTTCTTCGTGAACCGCCGCACGGGCCGCCAGACCTACGCCTCCCAGCTCGCCGAGTTCAAGGAGAAGAAGGCCCGCATCGAGGCCGACGCGCGCGCCGCCCTCGTCGCCGAACGCATCGCCCGCCGCCGGGGCTTCCCCGACCCCGCCAGCGTGCTGCTCACCGCCGTCGGCCCCCGCCACGGACTGTGGGAACGCCGCACCACCGACGCCGACTTCCTCGAACTTCGCGTCGGCACCGCCGACCAGCCATCCGAGATCGTGCTCCAGGACCCCACCGTGGACGAGCACCGGCGCCAGGACCCGTGGGACGCCTACGACGTGCCCGTCACCGTCAACCTCCGCGAACACAAGGTGCTCGGCATCGCGGGCCGGGGGCCCGTCACCCACGCCGTGGCCCGCTGGGCCGTCGCCCAGGCCGCCGTGTTGCACAGCCCCAAGGATCTGCTGATCTACGTGCTCACGACCGGGCCGCGGGGCGAGGACACGTGGGCGTGGCTGCGCTGGCTGCCGCACGTGCGCGAGCAGGCCGGTGAGTCCCTGGCCACCATTGGCACCGACACCGAGACCTCCGCCCGCCGCGTCTCCGAGCTGACCGCGCTGATCGCCGAACGCGCCACCACCGAGCGTGCCCGCAAGCCCGCCCGCCCCCGCCAGCCCGACGTTCTCGTCGTCCTCGACGGCGCCCGCCGCCTGCGTTCGCTGCCCGGCGTGGTGCAGATCCTGCGCGACGGGCCGGCCGTCGGCGTGCACGCTGTCTGCCTGGACGAGGAGGAACGCCTGCTGCCCGAGGAGTGCCTGGCCGTCGTCGTCGAGGAGCCGGCCGTGGCGGGCGGCGGCACGCTGCGGGTGGGGCGTTCCCGCTCCACCACGCTGACCGGGGTGCGTCCTGACGCCGTGCCCAACGGCTGGTGCCGCTCCGTCGCCCGCGCGCTCGGGCCCATCCGCGACAGCGGCGGCGGGGACGAGGAGGCGGCGGTGCTGCCGTCCGCCGCCCGGCTCCTCGACGTCCTCGCGCTCGACCCGCCCACAGCGGACGGGATCGCCGGCCGCTGGCGGGGCGGCGGGCGCAGCACCACGGCCGTCGTCGGCGTCTCGCTGGACGGCCCGTTCGCGCTGGACCTGCGGCGGGACGGGCCGCACGGGCTCGTCGCCGGGACCACCGGGGCCGGCAAGTCCGAGCTCCTGCAGACGCTCGTCGCGTCCCTCGCCGTGGCCAACCGCCCCGACGCCATGACCTTCGTCCTCGTCGACTACAAGGGCGGGTCGGCGTTCAAGGACTGCGTCTCGCTGCCGCACACCGTCGGCATGGTCACCGACCTCGACGCCCACCTCGTCGAACGCGCCCTGACGTCCCTCTCGGCCGAGCTGCGGCGCCGCGAACACATCCTCGCCGAGTCCGGGACCAAGGACATCGACGACTACGTGGCGCTGCTGGCCCGCGAGCCGGACCGCACCCCGATGCCCCGGCTGCTGATCGTCATCGACGAGTTCGCCTCGATGGTCCGCGATCTGCCCGACTTCGTGAAGGGCCTGGTCAACATCGCCCAACGCGGCCGCTCGCTGGGCATCCACCTCATCCTGGCCACGCAGCGCCCCGGCGGCGTCGTCTCCCCCGAGATCCGCGCCAACACCAACCTGCGCATCGCCCTGCGCGTCACCGACGCCAGCGAGAGCCAGGACGTGCTGACCGCGCCCGACGCCGCCGGCATCCCCAAGTCCGCACCCGGGCGTGCCTACGTGCGGCTCGGCCAGTCGTCGCTGGTGCCGTTCCAAGCGGGTCGGGTCGGCGGGCGGCGACCCGGCGCGGTCGTCACGTTGATGCCCGAGCCGTGGATCGTGCCGTTCGGCTGGAGCCAGCTCGGCAGCCCGCTGCCGCCGCCTCCGCGCGCGGCGCGCAGCGAACCGGAGGATGTCATCACCGACCTCGCGGACCTCGTGGAGGCGGTGCGCGGCGCCTCGTCGGCGCTCGGCGTGCCGCCGCAGCACAGCCCCTGGCTGCCGCCGCTGCCCACCGCCCTGACGCTGGAGGAACTGCCACCCACCGCCGCTGGCTCCGGCGGGTACGACCTGCCGCCCGTCCCGTACGCATTGGCCGACCTGCCCGCCGAACAGGCGCAGGCGCCCGTCACCCTCGACCTGGCCACCCTCGGCCACCTGCACATCGTCGGCTCGCCGCGCGCCGGGCGTTCCCAGGCGCTGCGCACCATCGCCGGCGCCCTGGCCCGCGCTCACTCCAGCTCCGCCGTCCACCTCTACGGCATCGACTGCGGCAACGGCGCGCTGCTCGCCCTCGACGCCCTCCCGCACACCGGCGCCGTCGTGCAGCGCACCCAGCCCGACCGGATGGCCCGGCTGCTGCACCGGCTCGTCGCCGAGGTCGCCCGTCGCCAGAACCTGCTGGCCGCGCGCGGCGCCGCCGACCTGGTGGAACTGCGCCGGGCCCTGCCGCCCGGTGAACGGCCCGCGCACCTCGTCGTCCTCCTCGACCGGTGGGAGGTGTTCGACAAGACCCTCGCCGACTACGACTCCGGCGCGCTGCTCGACGGCGTCCTCACGCTGCTGCGGGACGGCGCCAGCGTCGGCGTGCACGTCGTCCTCGCGGGCGACCGCACGCTGTTCTCCACCCGGGTCAACTCCACCACCGAGGACAAGCTCGTGCTGCGGCTGAACGAGAAGTCCGAGTACTCCATGATCGGCGTCCCGCAGCGGGCCGTCCCTGACAACATCCCGTCCGGCCGCGCGCTGCGCGCCGCCGACAAGGCCGAGGTGCAACTCGCGCTGCTGGACCCCGACCCCAGCGGGCAGGCGCAGGCGGCCGCGCTGCAACGCGTCGCGGAGGACCGGATCCGGCTCGACGCCGAGGTGCCGCACGGGAGGCGCCCGTTCCGCGTCGATTCGCTGCCCGACCGGCTCACGGCGGGGCAGGCCACCACGTACCTGCCTCCGGCTCCGGAACGCCCCGGCCCGCTCTGGGCGTTCGTCGGCATCGGCGGCGACGAGTTGGCCGCTCACGGCCCCGACCTGTCCGTCACTCCGTCCTTCGTCGTCGGCGGGCCGCAGCGCTCGGGCCGCAGCACGGTGCTACTGACCATGGCGCTGTCGCTGTTGGAAGGCGGCGGCGCCTCGCTGATCGTGGCCGCCCCGCGCCGCTCGCCGTTGCGGCAACTCGCGGGGCGGGAAGGCGTTCTCGCGCTGTACGACGGGCCGGACATCCCCAGGTCGGAGCTGGAGAAGGCGCTGGAGGACGCGCCGCCGCGCCCGGTCGTGGTGGTCGTTGACGACGCCGACCTGTTGCAGCAGACGGCCGCTGAGCCGGTGCTCAGCGACATCTGTCGCACGGGCGGCGAGGAGGGCCGAGCCCTGCTTCTGGCAGGCCGGACCGAGCGGCTGTCGAGCGGCTTCTCGGGGTGGTTCACGGAGGCCCGCCGCAACCGGCAGGGCGTCCTGATCAGCCCGCAGGCGGTCGGCGACGGCGAGCTGATCGGCGGCAAGATCCCGCGCAGCAGGCTCGGCGCGGGCCGTCCGGGCCGGGTCTTCTACAGCGCGGGCGACGGCAGCCTGAAGATGCTTCAGGTGCCGGAGACCACGTTGTAGGCGGCCCGCGGTCCCGGTCCTCGCACAGCACAGGCCGGCCGTGCACCCCCCGGTGAGCGGGGGGCACGGTCGGCCTGTGCGGGACGGGGGTGTCAGGCGTGAGACCCCTGCCCTACCCTTCGGCCTGGGCGTCGTGAATGTTCTCGCCGGTGCGCCCGACGCCGACGAGGCCGATCAGGATTGCGGCGTAGTCGGCCCACTCGGCGGCGGTGTCGAGCTTGGTGGGTGGCAGTGGAACATCCTCGGGCGCGGGAGAGGTCGGACGCGACGGCGGCAGTGGAACATCCTCCGGCCCCGGAGAAACCGGACGCGACGGCGGCAACGGAACATCCTCCGGCCCCGGAGAAACCGGACGCGACGGCGGCAACGGAACATCCTCCGGCCCCGGAGAAACCGGACGCGACGGCGGCAACGGGAACATCCTCCGGCCCCGGAGAAACCGGACGCGACGGCGGCAACGGAACATCCTCCGGCCCCGGAGAAACCGGACGCGACGGCGGCGGGCTGTCGGGGTCGAGGCCCCTGCTGCCGCCACCTCCGGGTTTCGGCGGCCGGAGATAGTCCACGGCGTCGTCGAAGCCCTGCTTCAGCGTGTTCACGACCCCGCCGCCGTTGTCGATGACTTTCGCGACCCCGCTGAACCCGCCGAGCCCGAGCCCGACGATGCCCAGCGCGAGCGACGCCCAGTCCATGTCACCCGTATCGATGCCCTTCCCGATCGTCAGCGCGAGATCGGCGACGCCCACCACCAGGCCGATGACGAGGCTGACCACCGCGAGCGGCGGCACCAGGATGCCCACGACGGCCACCACGACGGCGATGATGCCGAGGACGAGACTCAGGATCTCGTCCCAGAGCCCCTCCCAGAAGCTGTACCCCTCCACGGCGCTGTCCTTCGCCGCGTCAAACTCGTTGGCCGCCGCGCTCGCATCGCTTTCGCGCAGCGCTCGCGCGTCCTCGGCCAGCCGCTTCGCCGCCGACAGCGCCGTCTCGGCGGAGTCCACGTCGCCCTGCGCCGTGGTCTGCTCCGTCCTGGCCGTGGCGATCGCGTCAAGGGCGGCGGCCTGTACCTGTTCGCCCTTGGGCGGCTGGCCGGATTCCAGGGAGGTGACGTTCGACTCCGCGGTCTCCAGGGCGGCAATGGCCAGGCCGAGCCGCTCCTTGGCCGCGCGGCCGTCCTCTAGCGCCCGGTCGGCGTTCTCCTGGTGGGTTTCCAGCTTGGGGATGTAGGCGTTCAACGTGTCCGCCGCCAGCCGGTAGGAATCCCTCACCTGACCGATCTGTCCGGGCAGGTCGTCCAGGACTTCCCGCAGTTTGTCCATGGACTTGCCCTCGCCGGTCTGGCCGCTGTCGACGCGGGAGACGAAGGTGAACGTACTCTCCGCGTCGTCGGCGATCGCGTCGTACTCCGTGGCCAACTTGCGCAGGATCTCCGGGTCGCCCGGGGTGGGGTCCTCGGACAGGTCCAGGACCTCCCATTCGGCTGTCGCGGGCCGTGCCATCTCGCGAACCTCCTCCTTCCTCTTCCTACTTCTCCAGGTCCTTGGGGTCGAACGTGAGCGTGCTGGTGATGGCGTCGAACATGTCGAAGAACGGGTCCACCAGCGTCAGGTTCGGAGTGGTGCCCGCCACGACCAGCAGGGAGTCGGTGCCGGGGAGGGGGACGAGGGTCTGCATGATCGCCACCCGCGCCCAGCCGCGTCCGTAGAAGTCGATGTCCTCGACCGACGTGGCGCGGCCGGCCGGGCCCACACGGGGGAGCTCGATGATGTCGTTCTGCCGTGCGCGGGTGCCCTTGCCGAGTGGGTTGCGGGCGCCGTGCACGGCGTAGGCGAGCATGAGTTCCGTGAGGTCGGGGGACGCTCCCTCGGGCAGGTTGACGCACAGCACCATGACGTTGCCGATGAGGGCGGAGCCGTCCTCCAGCAGATCGAACATGCCGGCGAGTTGAAGGGCGCCGCGGGCGTGTGCCTCCTTGGCGCCGCGGCGGGCCGCCCGGATGAGGGCGTCGAGGCCGGCCCGTTCCTCGGGGGTGGCACGGGCTCTGGCGTCGTCGCCGAGGCCCGCCTCGATGCGGCGGCGGATCGAGGCGTCGCGGGTGCTGGGGTCGAGGTCCAGGTTCCACCAGGAGACGGGGAACCGCAGCCCGTAGACGGTGGGGGTGCCTGGGGTGCCGGTGGGTGTCGCGGCCGTCGGCGTCATGAGCCGGACCCCTCGGCCTGGTCCGAGACCAGGTCCTGGTCGGTGGACTCGAAGCTGTCGATGATGCCCTGGGCGGCGTCCTTGAACGTGTCGACGTTGTCCTGGACCCGCTCGTGGCCAGCCTTCCAGGCGTCGTCGAAGCCGACGATGGCCTCGGCGAGCCGGCCGTCACCCACGTCCTCATCGGAACCGACCGAGCCCAGGTTGGCCGTGTCGCTGATCCGGTTGCGGATCTCGTCCAGGTTCAGGATCACGTCCGACAGCTCGTCCGTCGGAATGTGAATGGTTGACACGCGCATACCTCCGTACGTGGAGAGGCCGGACCCCGGGTGTCTGTCCCGGGACCCGGCCGCCGGCGGGTGGCTCAGCCGATCGAATTGGCGGTCTGGTCGTCGGTGTTGACGAACGCCTCGGCGACGGCGTTCAGGAACTGGCTGACGCCCTCAAGCCCTTCGATGGCCTCCCTGGTACCGGTGTTGTACTCCTCCCAATACGGCTTGAACTTGGTCTCGGATCCGGGGGTGGCGTAGGCCGCGGCGACGACCTCGCCCATCTTGGTGTCGGCCTCGCGCAGGCTCTGCTGCATCATTTCCTTCTGGTTCCGCAGCCAGGCCGCCGCTTCCTCGATCTCCGACGGTTCGATGTGGATCTGGCCACCAGCCATGATGTTTCCTTCCGTTCATCCCTTACGGCGCGCTTGTGCTCCGCCGTCCCCCGCCTACGGACCGATCCGCGAATCGGTTCACGCGGTCCGCGATGTCGTCCCCCGGACCGGGTCCGCTGCCAGGGGGTCGCGGCGGGGCCCGTCGCCGACCGGCGCGGGGTACGGGCGGTGACGGCAAACGGTTCACCGCTCGGAGAGCGGCGGAACGCCGTGGCCTCGGCTGCTCCCGTCGGGACAGGCCCTGTCCCGACGGCAGTCCGGACATGAGCAGGTGACACCCTGGGGGCATGCGAACTTGTGATCAGGGGCGCACGTGTGAGAACACGTCATGTTGGAATCAGAAAGGACCTCGACATGTCCCAGTCCTCAGAGATCCCCGGCTACACCGTCGGCCGTTGGACCATCGACCCCGTGCACTCCGACGCCTCCTTCACCGTCCGGCACCTGGTCAGTAAGGTGCGCGGCCGGTTCCGGACGATCGAGGGATCGATCGTCACCGCCGAGAACCCGCTCGACTCCTCCATCGCCGTCTCCATCGATCCGAGTGCGATCGACACGGGCAACGAGCAGCGCGACGCCCACCTCAGGTCGGCGGACTTCCTGGAGGTCGACAAGTACCCCCGGCTGACGTTCACCTCCACCGGCATCCGGCAGAACGGCAGCGACTACGTCATCGAGGGCGACCTCACCATCAAGGACGTCACCAAGCGGATCACCGCCGATCTGGAGATCGGTGGATTCACTCCCGGACAGGACGGGATACCGCGGGCCGGCTACACCGCGAGCTTCGAGATCGACCGGAACGACTACAACGTCAACTTCAGCGCGATTCTCGAGACCGGTGGCGTGATGGTCGGCGACAAGATATCGATCCAGCTTGAGGTCGAGGCCATCCAGGACCAGGACTGACGCCCGCCGATTCCGTGCGGGGTCGCCCGGGCTGCTCCCATCGTGCGCGAGCGTGACCTGGGAGAAGGCGAACAGCGTGTCAGGGGTCAGGTCGCTGCCCGGTCCCGACGTGCTCGGCCAGGGCGCGGGCGTGCGGGAGGGGGCCTCGTGCGCGGGGAGTCCCGCGGGACGGGACTCCCCGCGCACGAGACGTCGTCGCGGCGGCCTCGTACCAGCCAGAGGCCATCACCCGTGTACGCGCGGTACGCGATGGGCTCGATGGCGGCCGTCCGCAGGAAGGCGGTGCCGGCGTCGGAGCCGTTGACCGGCTGGGGATCGCCGACGGACAACCGGTGCCCGGGCAGCGGGACGAGAACCAGTTGGCTGTAGTCCTGCAGCAGGATGGCGACGTCACGGCCGCCGACGTTGGCCACCTCTTCCGCGATCAGCGGCGCGATCATCTGCGGCGGGTCACCGCCCCGGCCGGTGGCTTCCACGGCCGCACGCCGCGCGTCCGCAGGCAGCGGCACGCGCCAGTCAGGACAGGTGCGCAGCGGCAGTTGTTCCGACCACGTCCGCCCGAAGGGCGGTCGCCACGTTCTTCGCTGGGCGGTGGCTTCGCGATCTCCTGCGTTGTGCCGCGCTCCCCACGGAGGCTGCTTCGACCCTTTTGGATCGCCTGTCCGTGGGCGACCGCCGCCGCGATCTGAGGTCGGGTCGGTGTGTTACCGCACGGTGGGGCTGCGGCGTTCGATGAGGATGACGTCGCGCCATCGGCCGTGGTGGCGGCCGATGCGTTCGCGGGTGCCGATGACGCGGAATCCGGCCCGGCGGTGGAGGGCGAGGCTGGCGGTGTTCTCGTCGATGCCGAGTTGGTAGATGGCCAGGACCTGCTTGGCGTGTTCCGGTGCCATCGCGGCGATGCGTACACCGGTCGCCGACCGGACGGTCACGCCTGGTCCGGGATGCCGAGTTCGATGAGCAGGCCGCGGATGCGTCGCTGGATCTCGTCTCGGATGGGGCGGACCGCTTGGACGCCCTGTCCGGCGGGGTCGTCCAGGGTCCAGTCCAGGTACCGCTTGCCGGGGAAGATCGGGCAGGCGTCCCCGCAGCCCATCGTGATCACCACATCCGAGGACTGCACCGCCTCGACGGTGAGGACCTTCGGGATCTCGGCGGAGATGTCGACGCCGACCTCCTTCATCGCGTCCACCACGGCCGGGTTGACCGCGTCGGCCGGGGCGGAGCCGGCCGAGCGGACCTGGACGGCGTCGCCGCCGAGGCGGGTGAGGAAGGCGGCGGCCATCTGGGAACGGCCGGCGTTGTGCACGCAGACGAACAGCACGGACGGGACAGTGGAGGCGTCAGAGGCAGTGTCAGAGGGGGTGGGTGTGCTCATGAGGTCAGGGCGCTTTCTGCGGAGCGGGGGGCGGAGGGCGGCTGCCCGCCGAGGGGGACGACGGCCTCGTTGTCGGCTGCGGGGTCCTCGGCCGGGGCGTGTGGCCGGCCGAAGCAGGCTGCGACCAGTCCCAGGCCGAGGGCCGCGCCGGCGAGCTGGGCGGCGAGGAACGGCGCCACGGAGGCGGGAGCGATGCCCGCGAAGGTGTCGGTGAAGGCGCGGCCGACGGTCACGGCGGGGTTGGCGAAGCTGGTGGAGGAGGTGAACCAGTACGCCGCGCCGATGTAGGAGGCCACCGCCACGGGCGCCAGGCTCGCGCGGCCGGTGCGGGCCAGGCCGAAGACCACCAGGACGAGACCGGCCGTGGCCACGAGCTCGCCGAGCCACAGGTGGCTGCCGGACCGTTCGTGGGTGGACCAGGTGACCAGCGGCTGGTCGAACATCGCGTTCGCCAGCACCGCGCCGCCGATGGCCCCGGCGATCTGAGCGGGCACGTACGCGGCGACGTCGCGCAGGGCGGGACCTGCGCCGGTGCGACGGCTGCCGAACCAGGCGGCCAGCGTCACCGCCGGGTTGACATGGGCGCCGGATACCGGCCCGAGCAGCGCGATCAACACGCCGAGACCGAAGACCGTGGCCAGAGCGTTGGCCAGCAGTTGGACGCCGACATCGTCGGTCAGCTCGGTGGCCTGGATACCGGAGCCGACCACCACCGCCACCAGGGCGGCCGTTCCCACAGCCTCGGCGGCCACGCGACGCCCCAGCGGGGCCGCGACGGTCACGCGGGAGCCTGCACGGGAACGGTGGCGCTCTGGAGCACGGCCGCCAGCTTGGCCAGGGCTTCAGGTAGCAGCCAGTAGTACACCCACGTCCCGCGACGCTCACAGTCGATCAGCCCGGCCTGCCGCAGCAGCTTCAGATGATGGGAGATCGTCGGCTGGGACACCTCGAACGCGGGCGTCATCTCACACACGCACACCTCACCCCCCTGCCGGGAGGCGATCATCGACAGCAGCCGCAGCCGCACCGGATCACCCAGCGCCTTGAACACCTTCGCCAGCTCCGCCGCCTGGTCCTCACCCAGCGGCGCGGCGGACAACCCCGCGCAGCAGGAGACCTCCGCGTCCTGGTCGAGGTCCTGGTCGAGCACCACCAGCCGTTGTTTCGACATGCTTCTATGTTGACGCCTTTCGATTCACGCGGCAAGCTATATCTAAGAACATCGATACAGACTGGTCCGTCCAGGCTGGTCTGTCCTCAAGGGAGAGAGTCATGACGGAGCAGTCCACCGACCTGCGCGAAACCGTCCGAGAGCGCTACGCCGCAGCGGCCCTGAAGGTCTCCGTCGAGGGTGGGAGTGCCTGCTGTGATCCACAGGCCACCGAACTCGACGAGAACTTCGGCTCCACCCTCTACGGATCGGACGAGCGCGACGCGTTGCCCGCCGAGGCCGTCGCCGCGTCCCTGGGGTGCGGGAATCCCACCGCCGTCGCCGAGCTGCGCGAGGGTGAGCGCGTCCTGGACCTGGGCTCGGGTGGCGGCATCGACGTCCTGCTGTCCGCGCGCCGCGTCGGTCCCACCGGAAAGGCCTACGGCCTGGACATGACCGAGGAGATGCTCGCTCTCGCCCTGGCCAACAAGGCCAAGGCCAGCGCCACCAACGTGGAGTTTCTCAAGGGCACCATCGAGACCATCCCCCTGCCCGCGAACAGCATCGACGTCGTGATCTCCAACTGCGTCATCAACCTGTCCACCGACAAGTCCGCCGTCTTCGCCGAGACCTTCCGCGTCCTGGCCCCGGGCGGCCGGATCGGCGTCTCCGACGTCGTCGCCGAGGACCACCTCACCACCGACCAGCGCGCCGAACGCGGCGACTACGTCGGCTGCATCGCCGGGGCCCTGTCCTTCGCCGAATACCGCCAGGGCCTGGAAGCGGCCGGCTTCACCGACATCCAGATCACCCCCAGCCACGCCGTGGCCGACGGCATGCACTCCGCCATCGTCCGCGCCACCAAGCCCACCGCCCCCACCACCTTCCCGGTCACCGCCGCCTCCAGTGGATGCTGCGGGGGCAACACCTGCTGAACCACCCACCGGACCGGATGCGGGTGCGGCGGTCGGGTCAGTCGGGCGGGCAGCACGCCGTGAGGTAGCCCTTCAGGGCGCCCAGGCGCTGCACGATGCGGGTGCCGTCGGCGCGGTAGCGGACCTGTCGGCCGTCTCTTTCGGCGTGCAGCAGCCCGCCCCGGCGCAGCAGGGCAAGGTGCTCCGAAGCCGTTGAGACGCCCAGGCCGCACCGGGCGGCGACCTCGCCGACGGTGAAGACCGCGCCGCCGGCGAACAGCATCATCACCCGGTGCCGGGCTTCGCTGGCCAGCGCCTTGAGGAAGTCAGCCGTCTCCTGATCGACCGGCGCCACCTCGCCCATCCCGCACCTCTCCCCTTCGACCGGGGTCCGCCCGACCTCAACAATTCGCCTTTCCCCGAAATGACGAACGCTTTTCCGTCCTGGAGTACCTCACAGGGAACACGGGGCATTTCGCGGACCGTGGGTGCCCGGGCGGTAGCACCGCCCGGGCACCCACGGTCTGTCTGACTGTTGGCTCAGTTGAGGATGGTGGCTTCGAGGGAGGCGAGATCCACGGTCTGGCCCGCGAGGCTCTCGACCTTCGTCACCTCTTCGGTTCGGTCATCCCATTCGATCGACATGGTGTCACCCTCGAGCCGGAGGGTGACGTTCTCGAAGTTGGTCCCTTGGCAGGTGAACAGGACCGGCTCCCAGTCGAGGCTGCCCGCGACTCCTGACTCCTGCGAGCAGACGTCGCCCGTCCCGGAGTTCCCGTACAGGACGCCATCGACGGTGGTGTAGAGGGTGACGCCGTCGGACTCCCAGTGGGCGTACCAGTCGTCGCTGCCCTCGAGATCAGGGGCGGAGTCGCCGCCGGATCCGCCGGTGGTTTCGAGTTCGAGATCATCGGTATCGGGGAGCCCGCCGGCCCCGCTGTCCTCACCACTGCCGCCGGAGGCGAGGCCGCCGGCGCCAGGGCCGCCACCCTCGTCGTCGCTGCATCCGGTGAGCAGCAGGGCGGCCGCCATCGCGGTCGCCGGAGCGATTAGTTGCATACGTGTGCCCACAGTTATTCCCCCGTCACTGCTGTGATGGCCAATGAATGGGCCTCACGATAGTGAAGCTGCGAGGGAATTGCCAATCAGGCCCCGGCGAGACGTGCGCAACCGCTTCCGAGTCGCCGAGAAAGCGTCAGGAAAGCGCCAGGAAAGCAGAGTGTGCAATAGTCGACCTGATATATATTTACAGGCCTGATGTACGGTCGGGGCGGGCATTGGCCCGGGTCTGCTTGGTATTCATGATGCGGCGTGCTCGCCGGCACAGGTACCGTCCCCGGATGACCTATCTGAGTGCGCTTGGGTACCTGCTGGGGCTGGAGGGTGTCGCCCTGCTGCGTGGCTTCCGGGAGGGAGGCGCTGACCGCGCCTTCGTCGAGGCCCGGATCGCCGAGATTCGCGCGCTGCTCGACACTCCAGCTCTCGCACAGGCCGAGGGCGTGACCGCGGCCCCGGGAGCGATCAGCACGGCCGATGTCTACCGATCCTGGGCGCCGCACTACGACGCCCCCGGCAACCAGATGATCGACCTCGAACAGCCCGTCGTCCGGCGCATCCTGGACGGGCTGCCGGTCGGCACGGCGCTGGATGCGGCCTGCGGCACCGGCCGGCACACCGCCTACCTGCACCAGCGCGGCCATCGGGTGACCGGCGTCGACGCCTCCCCGGACATGCTCGCCGAGGCCCGCAACCGGCTGCCGGACGTCGACCTCCGCGAGGCCGACCTGAACCGGCTGCCGCTGGCCGACCGCGCGGTCGACACCGTCGTCTGCGCGCTGGCGCTGACGCACGTTCCTGATCTCACCCCCGTGCTGGCCGAGTTCGCGCGGGTGCTGCGCCCCGGCGGGCACCTGGTGATCTCCGACGCGCATCCACTCGCCTCCTACCTCAGCCCGACCCTGCCCCGTGGTGTCGGCCCGGACGGCCGCCCGTCCCTGCTGACCGAGTACCACCGCCCGCTCAGCGCCTATCTCGCCGCCGCCCTGCCACTCGGTTTTCAGGTCCGCCACTGCGAGGAGCCCCGCCGCCCGCGCCCGTGCCTCGACCCCGGCGCCACCCCTGACCAACTCCCGACGCAGATGTCCTGGGAGCTGCCGTACTGGTGCCCACAGGCATCGACGGCGGCCCTGGACGATTCCCCGGTCGCGGTCGTCTGGCACTTCCAACTCGCAGACGACAGCGCCCCGTAGGGTGGGGAACCAAGGTGAGCGGTCAGCCGGACTGTCGCCCGCAAGAAGCCAACGCAAGACCCGTCGGGAATTGGCATCTTATCGTATTGGATGAATTCTTTGTCAGCATGGGCGGTGTTGACTGGGTATCAGCCCGTGTTCCCTAATGAATGCAGGAGCGGGATCTGCCGCTGCTTGTCGGCTGGGAGCATCGATGAAGGCTCATGGCACATCAGGTGATAGGGATCATGCCGCCATCGTCAGTATCCATTCGCTGTGTGACGCGCAGGCGCTGTTGACCGGGTTGGATCTGGATTTGTTCACCACTCTGCGTTCCGGGTCCGCCGATATCGACACCATTCGGCGGGCGCTCGGTCTGCATGGGCGGGGGCTGGCGGACTGGCTCGGGCTGTTGGTTTCCAATGGGCTGCTGGAGCGTGAGGGGGACCTGTATCGCAACGGGTCGGAGGCCGACAGGTATCTGGCCCGCGGGAGTGCCTCGTACGCAGGAGATGTGCTGCGGCAGCGACTGTTTCCGGCATTGCTCGGGCTGACCGAGTCGCTGCGCACCGGGGCACCGCACGACGGTCGCGAGTTCATGGAGGCCGTGCGGCGCCCGGAGATCCTGCGCCAGTTCGCCAACGAGATGGATTCCATGACGGACGCGATCGTCGGGCAGCTGATCGAGGCCTACGACGGCTGGATCCGGTACGGGTCGGTGCTGGACGTCGGCGGCTGCCGGGGCAACGTCGCGTCGCACATCCTGACCGCTCATCCACATCTGGAGGGCCATGTCTTCGATCTGCCGGGCACGGCTCCCCTGTTCGCGGAGCTGAGCACCGAGCGCGGGCTCGGTGACAAGCTGACCTTCCACGGGGGCGACTTCTTCACCGACGACCTCCCCCGGGCCGACATCGTGTTGATCGGCCACGCGCTGGTCAACTGGACCTCGGAGCAGCGGAGGTTCCTGGTGGGCAAGCTGTTCGACAGCGTCAACCCGGGTGGTGTGCTCCTGGTCTACGACCGCATGCTCAACGACACCGACCCCCTCGTGGAGAAACAGGGTCTGCGTCTCAGCCTCTCCATGCTGGTGCTCAGCAAGGGCGGATCCTCCTACACCCCCGAGGAACTGCGCGCTCTCGCCACGGAGGCCGGGTTCGCCGACGTGACCTTCCGGACGTTCGCGGAATGCGACACCCTGGCCATCTGCGCCAAGAAACCGGGGGAATGATCGGGCCGCAGACCGTGATAGAGGCGGGGGCGCTGTGCGTTGCCCCCGCCACGTTCATCGATGGCGGGCGCCGTGCGGGGCCGGTCAGGCCCGGCGGTGGTCGCCGGTCGTGCCGTCTATGAGCTCCCGCACGATGTCCATTTGGCCCGCGTGCCGAATGGTCTCCTCGAGCATGTGGACGAGCGCCCAGCGCAGCGACACGGTGGCGCCGTCGAACCAGGCGAACGCGGTGCCGCGGTCGTCGAGGTCCAACGCGTCGATCGCCCGGTCGGCCGTGGCCCGGGCGCGGACGTAGAAGTCGTGGATGTCCCGGGTGGACTCGTGCGGCGCCACACGCAGGTCGGAGGCGTCCTCGACGGCGGGGTCGAACGGCAGGGGCCCGGTCTCGCGGCCGAAGGTCAGGCAGAACCAGCCGAGCTCGGCGCCGCCCAGATGTTTGACCAGGCCCAGCAGGTTCGTGCCCGACGGCGCCATCGGCCGCCGCGTTTGCTCGTCGTCGAGCCCTTCGAGCTTCCACAGCACCGCGTCGCGATGGCGGTCCAGGGCGGCGCGGAGGCATTCCTTCTCGGCGCCGGTGAAGGGCACGTGTTTGACCATGTCACGGACCGTAACAGGCGGCACCGACAGTCCCGGGGGCGGCGCCGTCAGTCCTCGTTCAGCAGGTCGTCGGTGGCGCGGCCGAGGCGGACGACGCCCTCCTCGATGCGCTCGGGCGACGAGGTGGCGAAGCACAGGCGCAGTGCGTCGGTGAACGATCCGGCCGCGGAGAACGCCGGTCCGGGGATGTAGGCGACGCCGCGCCGCAGGGCGGGTTCGAACAGCTTCCGGGTGTCGAGTCCCGACAGGGCCCCGGCGAAGGTGAGCCAGAGGAAGAACCCGCCGTCGGGGTCGGTGCTCCGCACCCGGTCGCCGAAATGCCGCCGGAGACTGCGCAGCATCGCGTCCTTGCGCGTGCGGTACAGGCCCGCGATCCGCGCCAGATGGGCGTCGAGGTGGCCGTCCGCCAGGAAGCGGGTCACCATGCGCTGGGCCGGCACGTTGGTGCAGGTGTCCATGGCCTGTTTGGCGTTGATCAGCAACGGCCGCAGGTTCGGGTCCGCGTCAACCCAGCCGACCCGCAGTCCCGGGGCGAGGATCTTGGAGAAGGTGCGGACCGAGAAGAGGAGCGGATGGCCCGGGGCGAGCCGGGCGAAGCCGGGAACCTCCTCCCCCTCGAAGCGCAGCAGCCCGTACGGGTCGTCGTCGATGATCACGGATCCCCAGCGGTCGGCGAGGTCGAGCAGCCGCTCCCGGCGGGCCCGCGAGAGCGTGGCGCCCGAGGGGTTCTGGAAGGTGGGGATGGTGTAGATCGCCTTCGGCGTGCGCCCGGCCCGCTCCACCAGCTCCTCCAGCCGCTCGACCACCAGCCCGTTCTCGTCGAGCGGAGCTTCGAGCAGCCGGGCGCCGTAGCTGAGCGCGGTGCTGTTGCCGTTGGTGTAGGTGGGGCCTTCGACGATCACCAGGTCGCCCGGGTCGACGAACAGCTTGCAGGCCAGGTCCAGGCCCTGCATGCCGCCCGAGGTGATGGTGATGCGCTCCGCCGAGGACGCGATGCCCCGGCCGTGCAGGAGGGCCAGGACCTGCTCGACGAGTTCCGGTTCGCCCTCGGTGGCGCCGTAGCCGTATTTGCCCGGCGACAGGTCGCCGAGGTAGCGGTCGAACATCTCGACGGGTATCAGATCGTCCCCCGGCGCGCCCATGGCGAAGCGCACGACGTCGTGCGTCTGCTTCGCGAGCAGCGACGTGGAGGAGTCGATGATCGATCCGACCAGGTCGGTCGCGCGATGAGCCAGTTTCACAGTCATCGGGGCCCCCTTCGAGCGGCGGCGATGGAGCGGGGGCGGAAATGCCCGTACGTAAGATTCATAACAATGATCTTGGAATGTGTCTAGACAGGAACATCTGTTCCGCCTACGTTGGCGAGCGTTGTGGCGCCCCCTCGGGGGCAGGCCCGAACGGCGGGCCGGATAGGGAGCCGAACATGCTCAAGGAAACTCCCGAAGGAAGCACTCCCGAAGGAACGAGCCTCCGGCAGCCACGCGGCGTCGAGACCCGCGGGGTGGAGCCGGTGCCGCCGGAGGAGCGCACGGTCCGCTGGTACGACCTGTTCCAGATCCTGGTGAACGTGCTGCTCAACCCGGGTCTGATCCTGATCGGCGGGCTCGCCGTGGTCGCCGGCCTGTCCTTCTGGGCGGCCGTGGCGGCACAGGTGCTCGGCATCGTCATCGCCTTCGGCGCCTACACCGTGATGGCGACCGTGGGAGTCGACTACGGACTGCCCGGCATCGTGTCCACGCGCGCCTTCGTCGGCATCCGCGCCTCCAAATGGCTGATCTCGTCGCTGCGCGCGGTCAGCTCCGCGTTCTGGTTCGCCTTCCAGACGCTGGCGGGGGCGATGGGCATCCTGGCCGTTCTCAAGGAATGGCTCGACGTGGAGCTCTCCCTGGTCGCGGTCAGCATCGTCTTCGCCATCCTGCAGGCCACGGTCGCGCTGCTCGGCTACGGATCCCTGAAATGGCTGTCGAAGATCGCGTTCCCCGTCAAGATCGTCATCCTGGGATACCTCTTCTACATCCTGGCCACGCACGACGCGCCGGGCTTCTCCCCCGGGGAGGTCTTCGCGTGGCAGGGCTCGGCCGGCTGGCAGTGGGCCGTGTTCGCCGTCTGGGTCAACGCGGTGGCCGCGGCCTGGTTCAGCCAGGTGACCGATGCCGCCGACTACTGCCGGTACTCCAACTCGCGCCGTGACATGTGGTTCGGCACGATGGCGGCCGCCGTCGTCGGCGCCCTCATCGCCTCGTTCTTCGGCGCCTACGCCGCGGCGGCGACACAGGCCGAGAGCGAGAACGCGTTCGCGATCATTCCCGAGCTGGGCGTCGGTTCTTTCGTGTTGATGCTTGTCTTCGTTGTGCTCATTCTGGACAACTGGACGATCAACGTGATGAACCTCTACACCGGCGGTCTTTCCCTGGTGAACCTGATACCCAAGCTGGGCCGCTTCTGGTCGACGCTGCTGGTGGCGCTCCTCGGCGGTCTGTTGGCCGCGCTGCCCGACGTGGTGAACGACTTCAGCGACTTCATGGAAGCCATGGGCAACGTGTTCGCGCCCATCGTCGGCGTCATCATCGCCGACTACCTGATCGTCAAGCGTGGCCATATCGACGTCCCGGCCCTCTACGACGAACAGGGCCCCTACCGCTACGTCGGAGGCGTCAACGTGCTCGCGTTCGCCTGGTGCGTGATCGGCGCGGTCGTCTACTTCGAACTGCCGGACGCGTCGCTGCCGATGGCCCTGGTCGCCGTGGGCGTGGGATGCGGCTACGCGCTCTCGGCCGCGGTCGCCGCCCGTCGCTGGCCGCGGCTGGTCGCCCAACCGGCGGGCGTGGCCGCGCCGGCGGACCCGCACACCCCCGTTTCGAACTGAGGATGAGGAGGACCCGATGGGCGGAGAAATGGGTAGAGAAGAGGCCGTCGCCGGCGCGCTCGCGCACGTCGAGGGGCACCGCGACGCCATCGTCGCCCTGGCCCAGGAACTGGTGAGCATCCCCACCGTCAACCCGAAATTCGAATCCGCCCCTGGGCTGAACCGCGAGGCGGAGGCCCAGGCCGTCATCGCCGACCGGCTCCGGCGCGCCGGGATGGACGTCGACGTCTTCGACGCGTTCCCCGACCGCCCCAACGTCGTGGGCCGCCTGGACGGCTCGGACGAGCGCGGTCTGATCCTCAACGGGCACATCGACGTCGTGCCCGTGGGAGACCGCGACCGGTGGAGCGTCGAGCCGTTCACCGCCCGGGTCAAGGACGGCAGGCTCTACGGCCGCGGCAGCTACGACATGAAGGGCGGCCTGGCCGCCGCGGTGGCGGCCGTCGAGGCGCTGCACGACGGCGGCGTCGACCTGACCGGTTCGCTCGCGATCCACAGCGTGGTGGACGAGGAGGCCGGCGGATTCGGCACCAGGGAGATCATCGAGCGCGGTCACACCGGGTCCGCGGTCATCGTGGCCGAACCCACCCAGGGCCAGGTCATGGTCTGTCAGCCCGGACTCGAATGGGTACGCGTCACGATCCGCGGTGCCCAGGCGCACGCAGGGTGGCGCTACAACGACATCTACCCCCAGCCCGACTCCCCTGACCGGATGCGCCCCGGGGTGAACGCGGCGGAGCTCGTGGCCCGTTTCATCACCGCCGTCGGCCATCTCGAACGCTCCTGGGCCATGCGCAAGTACCACCCGCTGCTCCCGCCCGGCATCACCACGATCAGCCCGAGCGTCGTGCAGGTGGGCTTCGGACTGGGCGAGGACGGCCTCCCGGTCACGATGACCAACCCGGCCACCACGCCCGACGTCGGTGTGGTCGACTTCGACCTGAAGTACCTGCCGACCGAGAACTCCGCGCAGATCCGCGCGGACTTCGAGGAGTTCGTGCGGCACTGGGCCGGCCAGGACCCGTGGCTGGCGGAGCACCCGCCCACCGTCACCTGGGAGCTCGGCGACCTGCACTTCCCCGCGTTCGACACCGACCCCGACAGCCCGCTGGTCGCCAGCATCCGCCGCCAGTGCGAGGCGCTGGGGCGGTCGAGCGAGGTGGTCGGATTCCCGGCGGTGTGCGACGGAGCGTTCTACGTCGACAACGCCACCCCGGTCATCTACGGGCCCCGCGGCGCGGACGCGCACGGACCCGACGAATGGGTCGACATCGAGTCGATCATCGACGTCGCCAAGGTGATGGCGGTCGCCGCCATCGACCACTGCGGCCTCGCCGGCGGTCCCGGCTGACGCCCCGCCACCCCGCCGCGGCCCCATCCGCTCCCCCGAGGAAGGTCATGCCACCCTTCGAACCGTCCGACCAGCCGGCCCCCGAGACGGCCGCCGGAGTCGCTCCGGAACTGGTCTTCCTGGCCACCTCCGATCTGGTCGGCCTGACCCGGGGACGCGCGGTGCCCTTCGCCGACCACGCATCCGTGCTACGGAGCGGCGTCGGCTGGGTCCCGGCCGATCTGGCGGTGACGGCGGGGGGTCATATCGTCGACGACAACGCGTTCGGCGCCACCGGCGACCTGCGCCTGATCCCCGACCCCGCCACCGCCACCGACGTGCCCGCCGACGGCGACGCACCCGCGGTGCGGGTGTACCTCGCGGACCAGACGCACCTCGACGGAACGCCGTGGCGGTGCTGCCCGCGCGGCGCGTTGCGGGACGCGCTGGCCGACCTGCGCGACCGGGCAGGACTGCGCCTGGTCGCCTCCTTCGAGCACGAGTTCGTACTCGAAGGGCTGCCGCCCTCGGCGCCTCTTTCCTTCGAACGGATGCGGCTGGCCGAACCGTTCGGGTCCGATCTCGTCCGCCTCCTGACGGACGCGGGTCTGGAACCCGAGAACTGGCTGCCCGAATACGGTCAGGGACAGTACGAGGCAACGACCCGGCCCACCGACGGGCTGCGCGCCGCCGACCGCGCCGTTCTGCTCAGGGAACTCGTCCGCGACCTCGCCCGCCGCCGAGGGCTGACGGCCACGTTCGCGCCGGTCCTCGACCCCGAGGGCACAGGAAACGGGGTGCACCTCCATCTCAGCCTCACCGACCTCGACGGCAACCCGGTCCTGCACGATCCGGACCGACCGGGAGAGCTGTCCGAGATCGGCGCCAGGTTCGCCGCCGGCATCGTCATCCACGCCCGGGCCCTGACCGGCTGGACGGCGCCCTCGGCGGCCTCGTTCATCCGGCTCGCACCGCACCGGTGGAGCGCGGGCGGCGCCTACCTCGGGGAGCGGAACCGGGAGGCGATGCTGAGGATCTGCCCGACCACGCCGCTGTCGCGCACGCCGGCGGCGTCCCAGTTCAACCTCGAGTACCGCGCCGCCGACGCGACCGCGAACCCCTGGCTGAGCCTCGCCGCGCTCGTGCGGGCCGGACTGCACGGCCTCACCCACTACGAGCCGGCCCATGTGTGGCCCGAGACGGCCGGCGGCCCGCCCGACGTCGCGCCCCTGCCGGGCGACACCGCCGAGGCCCTCGACGCGCTCGAGGACGACCCGGTGGCCTCGTCCTGGTTCGACCCGACCCTGCTCGCCACGCATCTCGCGGTGCGCCGACAGGACCTCTCCGACCTCGGCGGCCTCACGCCCGACGAGGTGTGCCGGAGGATCGCCGATGTCTACTGAACGACACTTCGACGAGGGACCGCACGCCGAGGTCGCCGCGGCCGTCGCGGCTCTCCCGCTGCTGGACCACCACGTCCACGGCGCGTTGCGGTCACGGCCCGACCGGGCGGAGCTGGAACAGATGCTCTCCGAATCCGACCGGCCCGTCCCGGCGTGGATGAGCGGGTTCGACTCCCAGGTCGGCCTGGCCGTGCGCCGCTGGTGCGCCCCGCTGCTCGACCTGGAGCCGCGGGCCGACGCCGACGCGTACGTCGCCCGCCGTTTCGAACTCGGCGAGGCCGAGGTCACCCGGCGGATGCTCACCGCGAGCGGCGTGGGCCGGTACCTGGTCGAGACCGGGTTCGCCGCGGACGAGATCCTCACCCCGGCGCAGATGGCGGCATCGAGCGGGGTGCCGGCCGACGAGGTGGTGCGCCTGGAGACCGTCTTCGAGGAGTTGCTGACCTCCGCCGGCAGCGTCGAGGACGCCGTTCGCCGTTACCCCGCCGCGCTGGCCGAACACACCGGGAACGCGGTCGGCCTCAAGAGCGTGGTCGCCTACCGCCACGGATTCGACTTCGATCCGGCCCCGCCCTCGCACGCCGACGTCGTCCGAGCCGCCGACCGAGCGCTCGCCGACGGCGCCGGTGCCGGTGCCGGGGCCGGTGACGGGTCCTCCGTCCGGGTCACCGATCCCGTCATCCTGCGCTTCCTGCTCTGGTGCGGCGTCGAACGCGGGCTGCCGTTGCAGCTTCATTCGGGCTACGGCGACCCCGACCTCGATCTGCACCGATGCGATCCGCTGCTGCTGACCGACTTCGTCAGGCGCGTGGAGCCGCACGGGGTGGACCTGTTGCTGCTGCACTGCTACCCGTTCCACCGCAACGCCGGCTATCTGGCGCAGGCGTTCCCACACGTCTACTTCGACGTCGGGCTCGGCACGAACTACACCGGCCTGCGTTCGGACGCGGTCATCGCGGAGTCGCTGGAGCTGGCCCCGTTCGCCAAGATCCTCTTCTCCTCGGACGCCTGGGGCCCCGCCGAGCTGCACTTCCTCGGCGCCCACCTGTGGCGTCGGGGCATGACGCGGGCCCTCGGCCGCTGGGTCGACGACGCGGAGATCGACCCGCGGGACGCGATCCGGATCGCGCGGACGATCGGCTGGGAGAACGCGGCACGTGTCTACGGCATCGAGGGGGACCGGTGAGCGGGCAGTCCGCGGCACGGCTGCGCGCGGCGGTCGAGGCCGAGCTCCCCGCGGCGGTCGAGCTCCGTCGCCGCATCCACCGGGACCCGCACGTCTCCGGGGACGAGGGACCCACGCGCGACCTGGTCCTCGACCAACTGCCCCGGGGCGACGACGTGGTCAAGGTCGCCGACACCGGGGCGATCGTCCGGATCGGCGGCGCGGGACCGGCCGTGGCGCTGCGCGCGGAGCTCGACGCGTTGGAGGTCGCGGAACGGACCGGCGTGGCGTGGGCGTCGGCATCGCCCGGCTTCATGCACGGCTGCGGACACGACATACACCTCGCGGCGCTCGTCGCCGTCGCCCGGGCCGTGGACCGCGTCGGCGGCCCGCTGCCACTGCTCGCGATCCTGCAACCGCGTGAGGAAAGCGCCCCCTCGGGGGCCCTGGACATCCTCGCCTCGGGCGCGCTGGGCCCCGACGCGTGCCGGGCGGTCCTGGCCGCGCATGTGCAACCGAGCCTGCCGACCGGCGTCGTCGCATGCGTGCCGGGCGTGGTGAACGCCTCCAGCGACGAGTTCACCATCGAGGTGTCCGGGCGGGGAGGCCACGCCGCCTATCCCCACACCGGCTCCGACCCGCTGGTCGTCGTGGCGAACATCGTGACGGCCCTGCAGTCGGTCCGGCACCGCACCATCGACCCGACCGCCACCGCGGTGCTCACGGTGACCCGGATGTCGGGAGGGACGACGACCAACGTGGTCCCCGACCACGCCGCCCTGGCCGGCACGGTGCGGACCACCAACGCGCGGGACCGCGAGCTGATGCTCGACCAGGTGGAGGCGGTCAGCACCGGCATCGCGGCAGCGTTCGGCTGCGGCGCCGAGGTGTCCCTCGTCCGGGGCGAACCGCCGTTGACCAACGACGAGCGGCTCGCCCGCGCCACCGCGGCCCGGCTGACCCGGCTGGGTGTCGCCGTCGACGACGGGTTCCGTTCGGCGGGTGCGGACGACTTCTCGTACTACACCGAGGTGCTGCCCTCGCTGATGATGTTCGTCGGGGTGGGCGACGGGTCGGGCCGTCTGCACTCCGCCACCTTCCTGCCCGCCGACCGGGCCGTGGCGGACGTGGCCCACGCGATGCTGGCGGCCTACCTGGCCGTCGCTCCGAGATGAACGGGTCGCTGGGATACTGGCCCCGCTCGGCCGGTGACGGGGATGGTACGGGGACGGCGACACAGCCAACTCAAGGCGAGGGACGGACAGGTGCTTGACGAGCGACATGCCGCCGAGTCGGTCGCGGATCTGACGCGCAGACTCCTGGGCGAGCTGAGCGCGGGGGAACGAAAGGTCGCTCGCGCCCTGCTGGCCGCCTATCCGGTGGCCGGTCTGGAGACCGTCGCGCAGCTCGCGGAACGCGCGAACGTCAGCCCTCCCACCGTGGTCCGGTTCGTGTCCCGGCTGGGCTTCGGCGGCTTCCCCCATATGCAACGCGCGCTGATGCACGAGGTGCACGAGCGGATGGGCTCGCCGCTGGAGCAGTACCCGGAGCCGAAGGGGGGCGGCGCCGCGTTCCCCTCCCCGGCGGCGGAGAACGCCGGGGTCGCGCGGATGACCCAACTGATCACCGACACGTTCCGGGAGGTGCCCGCCTCCGAGCTCCTGGCCGCGCGCGATCTGCTGGCCGACCCCCGCCGGACCATCGTCATCACCGCCGGACGTTTCGGCGCCCCCCTTTCCGCGCTCCTCACCTTCCATCTGCGGCTGTTGCGCGATGACGTGCATGTGGTGGACGCGGAAAGCCGCGAGGCGGCGGGCCTGGTCGCCTCGACGGGCCGGGCGCACGTCCTGGTGGCCTTCGACTTCCGGCGCTACGACCGCCGGATGGCCAACCTGGCCCGTGCGATGTCCGACCGCGCCGCCGACGTCGTTCTCTTCACGGACCCCTGGCTGTCCCCGATCGCACACCGTGCCGACGTCGTCCTGCCCGCCCAGATCGAGACCAGGGCGGGCTTCGACTCCCTGGTGGCGGCGAGCGGACTGGTCGAGCACGTGATCGGCGCGGTGGCCCAGGAACTCGGCGAACGGGGCCGCGAGCGGATCGCCCAACTGGAGACGATCAACGAGGAACTCGACGCGACACAGCCGTAGTGCGTCGGTGCCCCGGGCGGGTATGGTGCATGGTCATGCCGCCATACCCCCAGGGGGTGTATGGCGGACCGTCGGCCGTCGGGCGAGGGAGGGGCACGGAGTGGACGTCGAGGGGTTTGTCGCGGACGGGTACGAGCCGGTGCGGGAGGTCTTCCAACGGCTGGTGGACGAGGGCGCGGAGACCGGGGCCGGGGTCTCGGTCTGGCGGGACGGCCGGGAGGTCGTCCGGCTGAGCGGCGGCTGGGCCGACGCCGGGCGGACGCGCCCCTGGCGCGACGACACGCTGGTGCAGCCGTACTCGCTGTCCAAGGCGTTCGTCACGCTGGCCGCGCTGGTGGCGGTCCGCGACGGCGCGCTGGAGCTGGACGAGCCGATCGCCCGGTACTGGCCCGTGTACGGCGTGCGTGGCAAGGAGCGCACCACCCTGCGCCAGGTGCTCACCCACCGGGCCGGCCAGCCCCGGTTCCCGGACGACGCGGCCGGTCTGGACCTGCTGGACGACGCCGGGTTGCGGGAGAGCCTCGTCCGGGCCGCGCCGGAGTACGCCCCCGGCACGTCCCTGGGCGAGCACGCGCTGACGTACGGCCATCTGGTCGACGGCGTTCTGCGCGCCGGGGCCGGGACGACGTTGGGCGAGGCGTACCACGACGTGGTGCGGCCCGCGTTGGATCTGGACGCGTGGTTCGGGGTGCCGGAGGAGGCGCTGGACCGCGTGGCCGACCTGGAGTACGCGGACCCGGAATGGGCGCGGCAACTGCACGCGGCGCCGTGGCTGCGGATCCCCGACGGCGCGCTGGACATCCGCCGGACGAACTCCCGGGCCTGGCGCCAGGCGGTCTTCGGGGCGGTCAACCTGCACACCACCGCGACCGCCATGGCCGGGCTCTTCTCCCGCCTCACCGATCCCGAGGGCCCGGTGCGTCGGCTGCTGGGCCCCGAGTTGCACGACGAGCTTCTCGCCTCCCAGGTCACCGACTTCGACGAGGTCTTCGGCACGCGGATCACCTGGACGCTGGGCTTCGTGCGCGACCGCGGCAAGATCGCCAAGGGCGGGATCGGCGGCTCGGCCGCGTGGTGGTCGCTGCGCCACCGCCACGCCTGCGCCTACCTCACCCGCCGACTGGCGGACCACTCCCGCGCGGCCCTGATCGCCGGCGCCCTGGGCGACGATCTGACCGTGGTGGGCGAGGACTGACACCCGGGAGCGGAAACGGCCGGCGCGCACGCTGAGCACGGTCAACGAACTCGGCTACGCGCGTGCCACCGTCGAGCGCATCGCCGCGGTGGCCGGCGTCGCGAAGTCGACGGTCTATCGGCGCTGGCCGTCGAAGGGCGCGCTGATCGTGGACTGCCTCCTGGACGCGTTCGGACCGCCGCCGCTGGAGGGCGCCAGCCAGGCCGAGCTCATGTCCTCGACCATCCGCTGGATCGGGGCGAAGATCGGTGAACCCGGGGTGGGCGACGCGTTCGCCGGCGTGTTCAGCGACGCCGTCAGCGACCCGGCCCTACGCGAGATCCTGTCCGCGCGGTTGCAGGACCCGTACCGGCTCGCGTTCCAGGACGCGCTCGGCCTGCCGGAGCACCGGGTCCTCTTCTTCATCGACGTCGTGGTCGGAATCCTGCTCCACCGGATGGGCATGACCGGCGAGCCGATGGCCGACGCCGACGTCGACGCACTGGTCGAGATGGTTCTGCCGCATTTCGCCGACGATCCCAGCCCGACTTGGGACTCCTGACAAAAGTGGTGGGCTTGACCCGGTCAGAAGTCGGTGTCGTGCACGAGACCGCTGGGTAGCGGGACGCGGTCAGCCGCGTCATCGCACGCGAAAAACCGTGCGACATCGGCGAACATGCCCGGGATACTGGTCGCCCATGGATGAGGTCAAAGTCGTCGTCGCCCATTCCGAGCGCGCGACCCTGCGCGTCGGTGATGTGTTCCTGAAGGTGGACGCCGATCAGGCGCGCATCGACGTCGAGGTCGAGGCGCTGGCCCTGGTGCCGGTCCCGACCCCGGAGGTCCTGTGGCGCAAGCCGTCCGTGCTTGCGATCGCCGCGGTCCCGGGGACGCCGCTCGGCCGCCTGGGCGAGCCGTCGACCGCGTCGTCGGCGGCGTGGGCCGCGGCGGGTGCCGCCATCCGGAAGCTGCACGACGCGCCGTTGCCGCCCTGGCGCGGCCGGCGCCGCCGGGGTCCCGACGAGTTGGCGGCGGAACTCGACGGCGAGTGCGAGTTGCTCGTGACGAACGGCGTCCTGCCCGCCGACCTGGTCACCCGCAACCGCCAGGTCGCCGAGGCCGCGCTCCGGTCGTGGACTCCGTCGTTCACGCACGGCGACCTGCAGATCGATCACGTCTTTGTCGACGGCGGCGAGGTCACGGGCATCATCGACTGGTCCGAGGCGGGCCGGGGTGATGCCCTGTTCGACCTCGCCACCTTGACACTCGGACACGAGGAGCACCTCGGCGACGTTATCGCCGGTTATGGCACCGACGTCGACCTCGACACGATCCGCGCCTGGTGGTCGTTGCGAAGCCTGCTGGGGGTTCGATGGCTGGTCGAGCATGGCTTCGACCCGTTCGCGCCGGGCTGTGAGGTCGACGTGCTGAGATCCCGGCTGTGAGGCTGCCCGAGCCCGCTGCTATGAGCGCGTTCTGGCACATCGAGCAGGCCGTCTCCTGGGGTGCATCGCCTGCCCTTACTCCCGACCAAGTGCGGTGCGCAGTCGTCGCCAGCAGATGACGGCGCAGCCGAGGGTCGTTAGTGCCGCGTCAGGTCAGAGCGAGTCCTGCCAGGCGCGGGCGAGTTGGGTGCGGAGCAGGGGAAGCGGTCCGGTGGGGCGGCCGCGGAGGCGCTCGTCCAGGCGGATCAGGGTCTCGCAGCGGGCCAGGAAGACGCCGTGGGTGGCGGTCTCGTCGGGGTAACCCGCCTCGGTGGCGATGCGGTGCGCCGCCGGGCCGCCGACCGAGATCGCCAGGCCGGTGATGTCCAGGACCGGTTCGGCCAGGCAGGCGTCCGCCCAGTCCACGATGCCGGCCAGCGTCCCGTCCTCGGGCACCACCAGGTGTTCCCCCTTGAGGTCGGCGTGGACCAGCACGCGTGCGGGGGCAACGCCTTCGGCCGGGACCCGCACGGGCGTCGCGGGAACCTTCTCCGTTCCGACCATGCGTTGCCTGGCCGCCTCGGCGTCGGCCGCGAGTCGCTGCCACCGGACAGGCGGGCGGGTGGGAACGCCGAGCGCCGCCGCCTCCGCGACGGGGACCGCGCGCAACGCGCGCAGCAGCTCGACGAGTTGCGCCTCCCCCGCCGGGGAGAGTGAGCGCTTCTCGCCGGATGCGCCGTGCAGCCGGGTGTCCACCGTGAAGCCGAAACCGTCGCCCCATTCGCCGAACGCGACCGAGCGCGGCACCGGCACGCTCATACGGGGCCGGATCAGATCGCGCACCGCCACCTCGCGCCGCAGCCGGGGCGTCGTCTCCCGGTCGGGGCAGAAACGGGCCGCGAGGTCGTCGTCGACCCACCACGAATGGTGCTCGCCGCCCTCGCGGATGGGGCTGACCCACGGCGGTGCGCCACGTCCGAGCGCGGCCTGGACGAGACGGGCGGCGTCCTCGGCCGTGAGCTGATCAGACGGAGACATGCGGGTCGGCGCCGCCGAGGCGTTGTTCGAGGTGGGTGCGGACGGTGGGCCATTCGGCGGTGGTGATGGAGAAGATGGCGGAGTCGCGCAGCTTGCCGTCCTCGCCCGGGGTCCAGGACCGGGACCAGTTGCGGAGCACGCCCTCGAAGCGGGCGCCCGCCCGTTCGATCGCGGCCCGGGAGCGGGCGTTGCGCGCGTCCGTCTTGAGGTCGAGGCGGGCCACGTCCCAGTTCTCGAAGGCATGCCGGAAGAGCAGGTACTTGGCCTCCGTGTTCAGGCCCGTGCCCTGGGCCGAGGCCGCGAGCCAGGTGAACCCCACCTCGATCGCGTACAGCCCGCCGCCGTCCGGTCGGTACCGCGGGTCCCAGAAGCTCGTGGACCCCACGGCCCGCCCCGTCGCCCGGTCCACCTGCGCGTACGGCGCCAGCTTCCCGGCGGCGGCCCGGGCGTGTTGGGCGTCGATGTACCCCGGAACCTCGGCCGCCGTGGGCACCCAGGTGAAGCGGTAGGACCCGCGGTTCTCCTCGGCCGCCACGGCCAGATCGGCCGCGTGCCGGTGGTCCAGCGGCTCCAGCCGCACGCGCGTGCCGTCCAGCACGGGTGCCTCAAGCATGACGCTCATCGGTCGCAGCGTTCCAGAGCGGTGGTGCGGTGTCGCGCGATTTTCACGCGCCTGAGTTCGGGCACGTCCTTGGGCCGTCACCGGGCCGACGATTGACCTTCACGCATGGGTCAACCCCTACGGTCCTCGGCATGCCCGCACCTTCGAAGAACGCACTATTCTCCGGCACCGCCCGCACCGGACGGGAGGTCCGGCTCGTCGCACGCCCGGAGGGTCTGCCCGCTCCCGGCGACTTCGAGATCACCGAGGTCGCTGTCCCCGATCCCGCAGTGGGCCAGGTACTGGTCCGCAATCTGTTCATGTCGCTCGAGCCCGGCATGCTGATGTTGATCGCGGGGATCTCTGGTCTGCCGATGCCCCGTTATGAGATCGGCGAGGTGATGTACGGGGCCGCCATCGGCGAAGTGGTCGCCTCCGCCGACCCGTCACTTGGCGCAGGCGACCTGGTGATGCATCGGTTCGGCTGGCGCGAGTACGCCGTGGCGCGGGCCGGGCTGTTCCGCCGCGTCAACCGGAACGCCTATCCGACGCTTTCCACCCACCTGGGCTCCGGGCTGGTCGCGTATGTCGGGCTCATGAATGGGGCGGAGCTACGGCCCGGCGACACCGTCTTCGTCTCCAGCGCGGCTGGAGCGACGGGGCACATGGCCGGTCAGATCGCCCGGCTCAAGGGGGCGTCCCGGGTGATCGGCAGCGCCGGATCGCCCGGGAAGGTCGCCCAGCTGACCGGCAAGCTCGGGTTCGACGCGGCCTTCGACCATCACGACGGCCCGATCGTTGACCGGCTCCGCGAGGCCGCCCCCGAAGGCATCGACGTCTACTTCGACAACGTGGGCGGCGAACAGTTGCGTGCCGCGATCGAGGTCATGAACCCGCGGGGCCGCATCGCGCTGTGCGGAGCCCTCAACCGGCAGGGCGGGAACCGTCCTGACGACGGGCCGGACGACCTGCTCAGCGTGATCGGCAAGCGCCTCACCCTGCGCGGCTTCACCATGCGCGATCATCCTGACCGTGCTCCGGAGTTCGAAAGGCAGTTCCTTACCTGGCTGAGCGAAGGCGCGATCGTCTACGACGAGACGGTGATCGACGGGCTCGCGAACGCGCCGCAGGCCCTCCTCGGTCTCGTGGAAGGCGCATACACCGGGAAGACGGTGGTCCGGCTCGGGACTTGACCTTGACGTGTGCGTGCAGCCGTGCGGTTGGACTCGGAGGTGCCTGTGATGCTCATCGGTGAACTGGCCGCGGAGGCCGGGACCACGACCCGTGCCCTGCGCTACTACGAGGAGCAGGGCCTGCTGGCGTCCGGCCGTACGGCCGCGGGATATCGCGTGTACGAGCCCGGTGCGAGCCTCCGCGTCCGCAACATTCGTGAGCTGCTGTCCTGTGGGTTCACCGTCGATGATGTGAAGTCGTTCCTGGGCTACCTCGACGCCGAGCTGCCCGAGGTGTTCTGCCACGCGCCACCGTGCGCCGCCAGTAACGCCGTCGCCGCGCGGCGGGTGGCCGAACTGGAGGAGCGCATCGCCACCCTCACCCGGCTACGCGACACTCTCGTCCTCCGCATGCCCTGGCTGGCGACACCTGCCGACGCCGCCCATCTGGGCGACCACTAGGACAGCCTGGCCGGAACCGCGCAGGCATCGGCGATGGCGGCAGTGTCCCAGTAGAAGGGACGGACCTCGGCGATTCGCCCCTCCTCGATCCTGATCGTCTGCAGGATGGGAAACGCGAGTTCCCGGCCGGTGGCACGTGCGCGAGCACGGACCTGGGTGAGGACCACCGCCGTCTCGCCGGTGGCGAGGAACTCCTGCTCCACCATGTCGAACGAACTCCAAGCCCGGCTCATCGCGAGGAAGAACTCTTCCATGCCCGCATGTCCACGCCAGACGCCGCCGAAGGGCAGAGCGTCGGCCTGGTGCAGCACGACATCCAACGAAAAGAACGGGGCGAGCGGATCGAACGAAGCCTCGCCCGGACCTCCAGCGGCCAGGTACTCCGCCTCGGCCCCGTACATACCGGTGAGGACGGCCACCGAATCCGACGTCGTCAAGGGATCAGTCATACCGCCAGCGTGATCGCCCCCATCGCGGCACGCTGGCGGCCATCAGACATAGCCCTCGGAGGAGGTGGTCGGCCCTACCGGTCTATCTCTCGCGGACGAGGTACCGCGGACGGTTCGGCCGGCAGCGTGTGCTCGTCCGGGTGCGGGTGCGCGACGGGGGCTGGCGGGCGCTACGGTGCGAGGCATGAATGACCCCGTACTTCCGCCGTTTGGACATTTTCCCGCCGTCCACCGGGCGCTGGACGCCGCCGAGCAGGGGCTGCTGGCCGCGCCGGTGGCCGAGGCGTTGCGGGCCTGGTCGGCGCGCGACGCGGCCGAGGCGGCGCTCTACGTGGACACCGATCCGGAGAAGGCCGACACCGCCGTGTTCTGCGAGGTCTACGACGTGCCGCTGGAGGCATCCGCGAACTGTGTGGTGGTCGCCGCCAAGCGCGGCGGCGAGACCACGCTGGCCGCCTGTCTCGTCCTCTCCCACACCCGGGTGGACGTGAACCGGACCGTCCGCAAACACCTCGGCGCCCGCAAGGCGTCGTTCGCGCCCACGGACACCGCCACCGCCGAGTCCGGCATGGAGTACGGCGGCATCACGCCACTCGGGCTGCCGGCCGACTGGCCGCTGCTCGTGGACGAGGCGGTGCTGGCCGTTCCGCATATCGTGGTCGGCAGCGGCCGGCGTCGCGGCAAGCTCATCCTCCCCGGCGACGCCGCCGCCCGGCTGCCGCACACCGAGACAGTCCCCGGGCTCGCCGGCGTACCGGCCGCCGCCCAGCAGGAAGGGCCCTAACGGAAGATCGCGAGGGCGTCGATCTCCAGAAGGCCCTCCGCCGGGTTCCAGTGCCCCACCTTGCCCAGGCAGCGGGCGGCGAAGGCGCCCGACGGCACGTCGGTGCGCAGGCCGCCGGTCCGGCAGGCGACGCGGACCCGAGGGCCCCGGGTCGGATCGGCGGGGTCCCCGTAGGGAGCCGTGAACACCGTGGTCTCCGGTGACTCGCTCGTCTTCCGAAAGCGGCCCCGGATGAGCACGAACGCGTCGATGTCCTCCAGCGGCAGACTGCGCGGGGCGCGGTCGGAGCCGTAGGCGGTGGCCAGGGCCGCCGCCAGCGCCCGGTTGCGTCGCAGCGTCTGCCGCGTCAGGTCGGCGTGCACGACGCCGTGCTCCCGCTCCAGCGCGGCGACGACGACGCCGATCATGGAGATGGGCTCGGCCTCCTCCAGGTACCTGCGGACGACCTCCCGGTTGCTCTGGCGCCTCCCCTCGGTCCCGGCCAGGCCGAGGAGGTCGGCGCTGACGCCCACCTCCGCGCCCTTGCTGACCCGCTCCTCGACCTCGCTCCGCAGCGCCGCGGCGTAACGGGCCATCTGGAAGGAGTCCTTCACCTTCCTGTCGTGCAGGTAGAAGCAGGAGGCGGTGATCGCCAGGCTGGGTCCGGCGGAGTCCCGGCGGGAGCGCCGCGCCTCCCGGGCGATCAGCGTCACCACGGTGGCGAGGCCGGCCACGGTCGCCAGCCACACGAGCAGCCAGGGCCACCAGACGCCCCACCACGATCCGTTCAGCACGCCCATGCCGCGCTCCTCGCCCGCCCCCGGCTCATTCCTCGCACCGGCCGACGATCTGGAGCATCGGTTCCAGGTAGGGAAGGTCGGGCAGCGGGGCGCGGGTGTCGCCTTCGTTCGGGGGGACGGGCACGCCCTGGTCGGCGAGGTACGTGTCGAGTTGGTCGCTCTGTATCTCGTCCCCCGGGTCCAGGACCCGGTAGCCCAGTTCGGTCGCGCGGCGGCGCAGGTCGGGATCGTCGATGAGCAGGTCGAGCACCCGCTCGCCCTCCGGTGTGAGGGCGACGAACTGCGGCTGCGTCATCATGTCGCTGTCCGGGTAGAGCAGCACCCGGTCGGCGTCGGGCCGGCCGTGTTCCGCCTCGTAGACGGTCTGGTAGCCCAGGTACTCGTGCTCGTAGATGACCACGACCGGGGCGATGCGCCGGCCCTCGGGTGACTTGTACGTGCGGAACCGGTCGCTGGTCTCCATCCCCTGGGCCGCCAGAAGCGGCCTGATGTTCCGCGCGACCCGCTCGGCCTCGGCCCGGTCGTCGGGGACGCGCCCGCCGTTCTCGGTGTAGGCGACCAGGCTCAGGTACGCCGCGCCGGAATTGCTCTCGCAGACGTCCGACGTGTGGGCCAGGACGGGATTGTCGTTGCTGACCCCGTACCGCTCGACGCCCAGGTCCGACCAGCGCTGTCCGTCCTCGATCGCGTCGAGGAACGCGGCGGTGTCCAGCGCGTAGTACAGGGGGTCGCCGGCCCCGTCCGGGTGCGGCGCGGCGATGCCCGCGTCGACCAGGGCCTCGGCGTACGGGCGGTACGTCCCGAGCGCGAGCGGGCTGAGAAACGGCTGGTACACCCTGGCGTCGGGAAACCGTTCGGTGATCAAGGTCGCCGACGGGGTGCCGGAGGCGAAGGCGAAGTCGTAGCCGTCCAGGCTCCCGGTCGCCAGCTCACGCGAGCCGTCGTCGCGGGTCACCTCCACGCTGATGTGGTGCTCCAGCAGGATCCGCTGCACTTCCTGGTCCTGGAAGAACTCGGCCTTCGAGGCGGCCCTGCCGTCCACCGTGATGACCCGTTCGAAGGGGAGACGCAGCGGCACGCCCGCCGCCGCGAGCAGGATCGCCCCGGTCACCGTCAGGCTGACCGCGGGGAGCAGCGTCGCCAGGAAGCGCCGATGCGCGCGGAGGAACGATTCGGCCGATAAGCGTGGCTGTTCCATGACCCCACCCCCCGGTGCCCGGCTGCACCAGACCCTGGCGGAACGACGGTGACACCGGATGACCACGAGGATAACGCGCGGTCTTCCGGGCGGAAACGGACCAGGACGCGGTCGTTACCGATCTCGAACACTCGGGATCGGTCCTGAACCATCGCGTCCTGAACACCGTGTCGTGAGCACCCGCGTACAACCCGTGGCCGGACTGGCGGGTCTTCCTGGTGACGGGCTGGACGTTGTCCAGAGATACCAGGGATGTCCGAGGGGGGACAGGAATGAGAGTCGGTAGCTGGGTCAGGGGCGTCAGGGGTGTGGTCGTCACCGTGGTCGCGGCGGCGGTGGCGGTCGCGGTGCCGTCGGCGACGGCGAGCGCGGCGGACGGGCCCGGGTGGCAGCTCGTGTCGGCCGGGGAGTTGGGCGAGACGACGTATCTGGGTGCCGTGTCGGCGGCCGGGCCGCACGCGGCCTGGGCCGCGGGGTACCAGGTGATCAACGCCGAACCACAGGGGCTGATGCTGCGCTGGGACGGCCGGGAGTGGCAGCCGGACGAGGCACCGGGGCTACCTGAGGTCATCTACTGGCTGTCGGTGAGCGCCGAGTCGTCGCGCAACGTGTGGGCCTACGGCCGGGTCTCGGGCGACACGTACGTGATGGCGCGTTTCGACGGCCGGCGCTGGCGGACCACGGAGATGCCCGAGCAACCGGACCACGGCAGCTATGGGATCACCAGCCTGGAGGCCGTCAACGGCCGCACCTGGCTGGCCGGCGAGGAGGCGATCAGCGGCTACGCGCACGGCGAGTGGGAGACCCTGGACCTGGAGCCGGGCACGAACATCGTGGACCTGCACGCGCCCACCGCCCGCGACGCCTGGGCCGTGGGCCCGTACTGGTCGGCTGATCCGGACGAACGCCGGCCCGTGGTGCTGCACTGGGAGGGCGGCGACTGGAGCGAGGTGCCGCTGGACCGGCCCGAGTTGCACCCCCGACACGTCTACGCCGAATCGGACGACAGCGTGTACGTCGTGGCCCTGGAGTACCTCGACGAGACCTACACCCCGCAGGTGCTGCACTGGGACGGCAGGGAGTGGGAGGACGTCTCGGGGCCGATGACGGACATGTTCGTGAGCGCGGTGACCGGCGACGGCCACGGCACCGTCTGGTTCAGCGGCGACCCCGGCGGCTACGAGGGTCCGCCGGAGTTCTGGCGCTACGACGCCAGGCGCGACGCGTGGACCCGGGTGGACGGCGCGATGGTGGAAGGCGACACGCACGCCCACCAGGTCAGCGACCTGGCACCCATCGGGCGGAACGGCGGCTACTGGGCCGTGGGCACGTACCACCAGGTCGTCGGCGAGAACCGCGCGGACGAGTTCGAACTCATCTTCCGCGCCCGGCGCTAGGTACTTCGGCGGGCCCACGGCGAATCCTTTCTCGAAGCTCGTGCCTCTCATAGGTGCCGGTAGCTGCCGGCGACAACGTCGGGACATGACCAGGAGGCAGTCGTGATCATCGGTATCGCCGTGGCCGTCGGAGTGGTGCTCATGGGCACATGTAGCTTCGTCCTGCTGCGCAAACGAGGTCGGGCACGTGGCTGACGCGACCTGGCCAGGTGAGCAGCTGATCGTCGCCGCGCAGCGGGGTGACGTCGACTCGATCAACGCGCTGGTGTCCGGGTCGCACCCCAACGTGCGGCGGTTCGCCCGCGCGCTGTGCGCCTCGCCCGAGGACGCCGAGGACGCGGCGCAGGAAGCGCTGATCATCCTCTACCGCAAGATCGGGATGCTGCGGGCTTCCGGCGCGCTGGCGTCGTGGATGTTCCGCATCGTCCGCAACGAGTGCCTGCGGCGCGCCCGGATGGTGCGGCGGGACGTGCCGCAGGACCCCGACACCGCCGTGCTGTCGGCCGAGGACGAGGCGCTGCGCCGGCTGGAGGCGGGCCGGGTGGCGGCGGCGGTCGCCGCGTTGCCCGCCGACCAGCGCCGCGTGCTGATCATGCGGGACATCCAGGGCTACGACGGGCGGACGGTGGCGAACGCGTTGGGCCTCAGCACCGCCGCGATGAAGTCGCGGCTGCACCGAGCCCGCGCGGCGGTTCGCCACTCGTTGCGGGACCCGTCGCGGGACCCCGCCGGCTCGGCGCCTGGAGGGAATGATGGCTGACGGCCCGCACCTCACGACCGCGTCCCTGCCCCGGCATCTGGTGCGTGGCGCGGTGGGATTCGGCGCGCTGGTCGCGGCGTTCGCGCTCCTCCCGGCGTTCGGGCCGGCCAGCCTGCTCCTCGCGCCGGTCGGTGTGCTCGCGCTGCGCGGGTGCCCGACGTGTTGGGTGCTCGGCCTGGTACAGATCGTGTCGCGGGGCAGGCTGGAACGCGACTGCGTCGACGGCCGCTGCGAGCTGGCCGTGGCCGACCGCGCGCTCACCACCGGTCGGCGTCCGCAATGACCCTGAGGACGAACTCGCCAGTCAGGCGGATCCGCCGCGGAACGTCGGCGAATGCCGGGGCGCGTCCGGGCGGCCGCGGGTCGCCGCGGCGGTGGGCGAGAGCGGCGCGGATCAGCGGGTGCAGCGGGGCGCGAAGACGTCGGGGGCGTACTCGCCGGCATCGTCCCTGGAGATCACGTCGCCGGTGGCGATGGTGCGGTGGAGCCGGGGCGGCCCCAGCACACCCCATGCGGCGACCGGCCACGCCACGAGACGCGGCCTGCCCGGCGCCAGGTCGAGCCTCAGCGTGCCGGGCGCCGGGCCGGCCAGGCGAGGTCGTCGACCGCCAGGAACGGCTCGTCGATCACGGTCGCGGGGGTCGCTCCGGTGAACTCCCTGACGTCCCGGTGCAGGTGGGACTGGTCGGCGTAGCCGGCGTCGGCCGCGACGCGGGCCGCTCCATGGCCCGCGACCAGGCGGTGGGCGGCATGGTCGAAGCGGACCAGCTTCGCGGCGCGCTTGGGCGGCAGGCCGAGCTGTGAACGGAACCGGGACCACAGGCGCTTGCGGCTCCATCCGACCTCGGCCGCGAGTCCGTCGACCCGGACCAGACCGCGGCCGGCGACGAGCCGGTCCCAGGCCCAGGCCACCTCCGGGTCCACCGGCGACTCCGCCTCGTGCCGGCGGGCGAGAAGCGCGTCCGTCAAGGCGAAGCGGTCCTGCCACGAGGAGGCCTCGCCCAGCCGTTCACGGATCCGTGACGCCTCCCGGCCCCACAGGTCGTCGAGGGCCACCACGGCGCCGTCGAGATCGGCGGGCGAGGCGCCCAGCGCGGCGCGGGCGATCACCGGGGACAGGCGCACCTGCACGCATTCGACGTTCTGACCCCGCGCCCAGACCGTGCCGCCCGATCCGAACCCGGGCCTCGCGACGACGCATCCCCCCTGCTGCCGCCCGGCGGCATGGCCGAGCACGGGCGAACCGGTGCCGAACTCCAGAAGCAGCGTCACCGCCGGGTGCGGGACCATCCGGAGCGTGTCCAGATCGGGGACGCGGAACCCGGCCATGGTGACGCCGGCCACGCGGCTGGGCCGCTGCGGGCATGCGACGTCCCACACAGCCGCACCGTGGACGAACCTCCGCACCATCCCCATGCTACGCAGGCCGGCCGAGGGGAACATTCGTCCAAGCCACCGGCGCGTACCGGCCTCGACAGTGGGCTCATGACTTCTTCCGAAGGCGGCCCGCGCGCGAAGGGCAACGCCGAGACCACCGAGAGCGTGATCCTGTCCCTGGACGACGGCGACATCCACGTGTGCCAGGACGGCCCCCGCGACGCCCCCGCGCTGCTGCTCGTCCACGGGTCCGCGTCCTCGACCCGCTCGTGGGACGCGCTGGTTCCGCTGCTGGCCGGGTCCCACCGCGTCATCCGGATCGACCTGCTCGGGCACGGCCGGTCGGCCAAACCGGTCGGCCCGAGCTACGAGCTCCCGGACCAGGCACGCCGGGTCGGCGCGGCACTGGATCGGCTCGGCATCGCGCGCGCCGTCGTGGTCGGCCACTCCAGCGGCGGCGCGGTCGCCACCGCCCTCACCGAACGGCGACCCGACCTGGTGACCGCGCTCGCGCTCGTCAACACAGGGCCCAGCCTGGACGCCTTCATCGCGCCGGAGTCCGCCGCGATCGGACCCACGCGGTGGCCGCCGACCGACGAGCAACTCCGCCGGCTCGCCAGCACCGGCTTCAGCCGTCCGGGCTACCGGGTACCGGAGGACCTCCTGGACGAGGTGCGGGTGATGACCCTCCACACGCTCACCGCGACGATGCGGGGCACCGCCGCCTACCTGGAGCAGCGGGCGCTTCCGGACCGGCTGAGGGGCCTCGGCAAACCGCTTCTGGTGATCTTCGGCGAGGACGACCGCAGATGGCGGTCCTCGTCCGCCGCCGACTACCGCGCGGTTCCTGACGCGAGGGTCGAACTGCTGCCCGGCCTCGGACACTCGCCCATCCTGGAGGACCCGTCGCAGACCGCCGCACTTCTCCTGGACTTCGCCGCCCTCCACGCCCAGCGGTTGGACTGAACGGGACGAGAGCCGAAACGGTCGGCACCGTCTCAGGAGCCGGACTGTTCGAGGGCGTAGCGGTTGCCCTGGCCGTCGGTGAAGAGCGACCAGAGGCCGAACGGCAGCTCGACGGGCTCCTGGAGGAACGTGACGCCGCGGGTGACGAGCTCGCGGTAGGTCACGGTGAGGTCGTCGCAGGCCAGGAACACGGGGGTGTTGGGCTGCCCCTCCGGAGCGGTCGGGGCCTCGCCGTCCCGGCGTTCGAGCACGACGAGCACGCCGTCGGGGAGGCGGACCTCCAGCCACCGTTCGTCGCCGTAGCGCGCGTCCTGGGCGAGCTCGGCGCCGAGCTTGTCGATCCAGAACGCCCTGGCGTCGTCCTGGTCGGCGACGCCGATCCTGATCTTCTTCGCTCCGGTGATCATCCCTGCTCCCTGCTCCCTGGTCCCTGGTCCCTGGTCCTGCGGCGGCGGTGCGCACCCATCGTTCCAGCAGGGACTGACAGGCACCCCGCGGAACGCGGTCCGCTCCCGCGCCGGGGGTGGCGCGGGAGCGGAGGGAGTGGGGCGGTGGGTCGGTCGGTTCGGGGTCAGGGTTCGGTGATGCCCTGGCCGACGAAGTCGACCCAGTTGGCGTTGAGCTGGCCCGTGGTCTTCACGAAGTACAGCGGGCCGCTGGTGGTCGCCGTGTCGCCGCTGACCGGGGCGGTGAAGTCGCCGTAGACCTGCCAGTCGCCGGTGGGCTCGACCTGGATGGTCGCGACCGTGGGGCCGGTGTCGGGGTCGCCGGTGCGGACCTCGACGGTGGCGCCGTCGGTCGGCGAGGCGGCGCGCAGGGTCAGCTCGTCGATGCCGGTGAGGTTGGCGGGGTCCCAGGCCCACCAGTCGCCGTCGTCGATGTTGCCGATGTTCTGGCCGCCACCGTCCGTGTCGCCGGTCGCCTCGGGGGTGACGCCGGGGGCGCCGCCGTCGGTCGAGGACGCCAGGCGTCCCGTCGTGTCGAAATGCTCGGCCTCGCGGTGCTTGGTCTGGAGGACCAGCACCTCCTGGGTGGTCAACGGGGGTGCGTCGCCGTTGCCCTGGTCGGTGTAGGTGACGGTGACGGTGCCGAAGATGTTGGCGCCGGTGTGCCCCTCGTCGCCCGGCAGCGGGAACGTTCCGGTGCAGCCGTGGTGCTGTTCGTACCCGTGGGAGTGCTCGTCGTGTCCGAGCGCGGGCTGCACGACCACGTCCTGGCAGTCGATCTCGCCGTCCTCGGGATCGGTGACCGTCACCTCGTAGGCGATGGTGTCGCCGAACTCGAAGAAACCGCCGTCCACCGGGGCCGTGACCTCCACGGTCGGAGCGGAGTTGCCCGCCGTGATGTCCACGGTGGAGACGGCGCTGCGTCCCTCGGTGTCGGTGACGGTCAGGCGCGCGGGGTACCGCCCGGCCTCGGTGTAGGTGTGGGTGGCAATGGCATCGTAGCTGTCGTCCACCCCGTCACCGTCGAAGTCCCATGCGTAGGCGAGGGACTGCTCCTCGGGGTCGGAGGAGGCCGAGGCGTCGAAGGTGACCTCCAGCGGCAGCGGTCCCGAGGTGGCGCTCGCGTCGATCCGGGCGTTGGGGGCGCGGTTGCCGTTCGCGTAGTCGATCCGGTAGACGCCGGAGTCGGCGTTGTCCCCGCCGAAGCCGCTCCCCCACTCGATCAGGTAGAGCGCGCCGTCCGGGCCGAACTGCAGGGCGTGCGGGCGGATGAACGCCATGTCCTCCAGCAGCCGTGAGACGTCGGCCACGCCGGTGCGTTCCTCGTCGAGCTGGACGGAGAACAGCCGGCCGTCGTTCCAGTCGGCGAAGACGGCCTTGCCGTCGAAGTACTCCGGCCATTTGCGGTCGGAGCCCAGGTCGGCGTCGTACTGGTAGGCGCCGCTGGTCATGGGCGCGCCGCTGCCGCCGATCTCCGGAACGCCGCTGCTGGAGGCGCCCATCCACATTTCTGCCGGGATGGCCGCCGGGAGCTGGCTGATGCCGGTGTTGTTCGGCGAGTCGTTGACCGGGGCGCCGCAGTCGAACGGCTCGCCCGAGGTCTCGGTCTCGAAGTCGTAGTCGTTGTAGGGGGTGTTGTCGCCCACGCAGTACGGCCAACCGTAGAAGCCGGGTTCGTCGACGATGTTCCATTCGACGCGGCCGTCGGGGCCACGGTCGGGGTCGACGGCCGCGGCGTCCGGGCCGTAGTCGGCGACGAAGAGCTGGTCGGTGGTGGGGTCGATGCCGATCCGGAAGGGGTTGCGGAAGCCCATGGCGTAGATCTCGGGCCGGGTGTTCTCGGTGCCGGACGCGAAGAGGTTGCCATCGGGGATCGTGTACGTGCCGTCCGCCTGCGGGGTGACGCGCAGGATCTTGCCGTTGAGGACGGCGCTGTTGGCCGCGGAGCGCTGGGCGTCCCACGGGGAGCGGCCTTCGCGCTCGTCCAGGGGCGCGTAGCCGTCGGAGTCGAACGGGTTGGTGTTGTCCCCGGTGGTGATGTAGAGGTTGCCCTGGGAGTCGAACTCCATGGCCCCGCCGGCGTGGCAGCACTGGTCCCGCTGGACGTCGATCTCCAGAAGCACGCGTTCGCTGTCGAGGTCGAGCGTGTCGCCCTCGACGGTGAACCGGGAGACGCGGTCCACCGGGTCCGTGCCGTCCGGTGAGTAGTAGAGGTAGAGCCAGCCGTTCTCGGCGAAGCCGGGATCGAGTGCGAGGCCGAGGAGCCCGAACTCCTGCCCGGTGTACACGGGAACGCTGCCCGCCGTGGCGACGGTCCCGTCGGCACGCACCACGCGCACCTCCCCGCCACGTTCGATGTAGAAGACCCGGCCGTCGTCGGCGACCGCCAGCTCCATCGGGTTGCTGGTGTTGTCGTCCAGCGTCACCTTCTCGAACTGACCGGTCAGCGACGCGGCGCAGTTGGCGGGCACCACACCCGCGGCGGAGCGGATGCCGCCCAACAGATGGGTGAGGAACTGCGGGTCGGCGTAGGCGGCGGCGTCGTGCCCCATGCCGGTGTACCAGGAGCGGCCGCCGTCGTGGTTCTGGCACCAGGAGATCGGGTGCTCGGCGCCCATCGAGCCGCCGGTGTACGAGGTCTCGTCGAGGGAGGCGAGAACGTGCACGTCACCGCGCGGGTTGGCGGCGTAGTTGTACCACTCGTCGGCGCGGTTCCACCGCACGGGCAGGTCGGCGGTGGAGGGGTGGGCCGGGTCCTCGACCTTGACCGTGGCGTCCTGCGGTTCCGGATGGTCGGCGAAATAGGCCCCGACGAGTTCGCCGTACCAGGCCCAGTCGTACTCGGTGTCGGCGGCGGCGTGCACGCCGGCGTAGCCGCCGCCGGCCTGGATGTACCGCTCGAACGCCGCCTCCTGGTAGTCGTCGAGGACGTCGCCGGTGGTGGAGAGCCAGATGACGACCTCGTACTCGGCGAGGTCCTGGTCGTTGAAGACGGCCGCGTCCTCCGTGGCCGTGACGTCGAAGCCGTTCTCGGCACCGAGTGCCTCGATCGCGGCGACGCCGGCCTCGATGGAGTCGTGCCGGAATCCGGCGGTCTTGCTGAACACCAGGGCGTTGAACGTCTCGTCGTCGTGGCCCGGATGCGCGGCCGCCAGGCCGCCGCCGGTCAGGACGGCGAGCGTCGCCGCGAGTGCGCACGCCAGCATGCGGCGGAAACGTCGGGGTTGGGCTGTCAACACGTGCTCCTCACTGGACGGGTGACGGTGGTGGTGCGACGTGCGGGGGCGCGGTCGGCTCGGGGCGACGCGCGCGGTCAGGCGGTGGGGTCTGTTGTGGGGCCGATGACGTGGTCGCCGTTCAGAACCACGTTGTCCAGATCGAGGCCGCGGCCGGTGGTGTGGAGCGCGACGGCCGGGCCCTCCCCCGGATAGGCGTTGTCGACGGTCAGATCGGCCAGGGAGACCCGGTCGGCCAGCACGGACAGCGTGGCGCTGCCGGCCACGCCGTTCGGGCCGCCGTAGAACTTCTCCTGGTCCACACCCAGATCGTAGGTGAGCACGACGTCCGACGGGTCGCCCGTGGCGCCGCGGAGGGTCACGCCCGAGGCGGTCGGCCACACGTGCACCACCTCGCGGTAGACGCCCGGTTCGACCACGATCGTCACCGGGCCGCCGGGGTCCGCGGCGACGGCGCCGAGCGCGGCCCTGATGCTGGTGTGGTCGCCGGTGCCGTCCAGCGCGACGCTGAGGGTCCGCGGCACCGCCTCGGGCGCGTAGCCCACCGGGCCCGCGTGCCGCTCCACGAGTCCTGGCACGACGCGGGCCGGGTCGGCGGCGTAGGCGTAGTACGTCTCGGGGTCGAACGCGTCGCCCGCCGCCTCGGCGCGGCCCCAGGTGTCCCGCAGCACGTTGCCGCGCTGAACCAGTTCGGCGGTGGGGTCCTTGACGACCAGCGGGTCCTGTCCGGTGGCGTAGTAGTTGTACTCGGCGACGACCTCGGCGGCGCCCCGGCTCATGGTGCCGTACTGGCCGAAGTCCTCGAAGTAGTTGTTGAACAGGTGGGCGGCGTCGGTGTTGTCGATGCTGGGATTGCGCTGGTAGGTGTTGCGGAACCAGTTGTGGTGGATCGTGATCTTGGTGACCACGTTCTCCGTCCAGCCGATGCCGAGCGTCTTGTTGTGGTCGGCGAAGACGTTCCAGGAGAGCGTGACGTAGTCGCTGTCCTTGCGGACGTCGACCAGGCCGTCGCCCGCCCGCAGGAACGCGCAGTGATCCACCCAGACATGGTGCGCGGTGTCCATCCGGATCGCGTCGTTGTCGTTCTCCGCCGACTTGCCGTCCCAGTCGCCGGGGACGTACGAGTCACGGAACGTCAGGTTGCGGACGATCACGTTGACCGCCTGGTCCAGGAAGAGGCCACCGCCCACGATCTCGGCGTCCGTACCGACGCCGACGATGGTCTTGTCCGAGGCGACGCGGATCATCTCGCCGAACGGCGCCACCTCGATGGTGCCGGCCACCTCGATCACGTAGGGCTCGGCGGTCTGGGCGTAGTGCACCAGCTCTGCCAGGTCGTGGACCGTGACCGTCGGCCCGCCGACGCCGCCCGTGGTGCCGTCCTGGCCCGCCGCGTCCAGAGCCGCGAAGCCCACCGGGGCGTCGGCCCAGCCGGCCGGCGTGGTCCGTGGGGCGGGCGACGCCGAGGCACTCCCTGCCGCGCCCGCGGTCGCGGTCAGTGCGACCAGGACCAGGGCCAGCACGAACGGCCGGAGCACGGCAGGGCTTTGACGGACGAACCTCATATGCGACCTCCTGGCGTCATCCCGTGGGGCGGTGCGCGTGGCAGGCGAACAGTAAGCGCTTGCGGCAACGGTCGAAAATTTCGGGCCGTCAGCCCGATAGATTCGCGCGCCAGACTGTAGGAGCGGCCCCCGGCGCGGTCAAGGGCTCCCGCACAGACGTTCACAGGGACGGGCGACCACGGCGGTCCAGACAGACTCCCCCCGGCGGTGCGACGATACGGGTACGCACCGTGAGTGACGCGAGGGCGCGAGGGCGCGAGGGCGCGAGCAGATGGGGGCGGACATGGCCGGTCGGGCGGCGAAGCGGCGCGGGACGGGGCATGCGGTGGTGATCGGCGCGGGCCTCGCCGGACTCCTCGCCGCCCAGGCGCTGAGCGGGCACGCGGAGGCGGTGACGCTCGTCGAGCGGGACGGTTTACCCACGGGCCCCGAGGATCGGGCGGGTGTGCCCCAGGGCCGACACATCCACGCGCTTCTGGAGGGCGGGCAACGGGCGTTGGAGCTTCTGCTGCCCGGTGTGCTGGCCGAGCTCGGGGAGCTCGGGGCGCCGCGCGTGGGGCTGCCCGAGGACGCCGCCGTATGGCAGGAGGGCCGCTGGTACCGCCGCTCCGTGGCCAGCACGCACGTCTACACCGGGGCGCGGGGGCAGTTGGAGTGGCTGGTGCGTCGCCGGGTGATCGAGGACGCGCGGGTCGAGATCCTCGACGGCGTGGAGATGGTCGGGCTGGTCGGGGACGCCAGCCGGGTGCGCGCCGTGCTGCTGCGGGCGCGCGGCGCCGCCCCGGGTGCCGGGGCCACGGCGCTGGAGGCCGACCTGGTGGTGGACGCCGCGGGGCGCGGCAGCCGCGCGCCGGGCTGGCTGGCCGCGGTCGGCGCCGAGGCCCCGGCCGAGGAGACGTTGGACACCGGCCTCGCCTACGCCACGCGGGCCTATCAGAGCCCGGACGAGCCCTCGGGAGCCCCGGTCGGCTACCACGTGGTGCCCAACCCCCGCCAGGTGTACGGCGGTGTGGTGATGCCGGTCGACGGCGGCCGGCACCTGGTCACGCTGTCCGGCCTGCGCGGCGACGAACCGCCCACGGACCCGGCGGCGTTCGAGGCGTACGCGCGCCGGCTGCCGCACCCGGCCATCAGCGACTGGATGGCGCGGGCCGAACCCGTGTCGCCCGTCTTCGGATTCCGCAGGACCGTCAACGTCCGTCGCCGCTACGACCGTCGGGGCCGCCGCCCGGAGGGCTTCCTCGCCGTCGGCGACGCGCTGTGCGCGTTCAACCCGATCTACGGCCAGGGCATGACGGTCGCGGCCCTGAACGCGGTGGTGCTGCGCGCGGCCCTCGCCGACCGGCGGCGGACGCCGGACACCCGGGCGGTGCATCGGGCGCTGCTCCGCTCGGCGCGGCAGGCCTGGGACATCTCCGTCGGCGCGGACCGGACCATGCCGGGCGCCGAGGGCCCGGCTGCGCGGGTCCGCGCGGTGGACCGGCCGGCTTCCTGGTATCTGGCCCGGGTGCAGGACCGGGCGCCCGGCGATCCGGTGGTCGGCGACGCGTTCCGCGCCGTGCTGGGGTTGGCGGCGCCGCTGTCCGTGCTCTTCGCGCCCGCGGTGGCGCGCTCCGTGCTCTTCGGGCCGGTGCGGGAGACCCCGGACGAGCCGCCCCTCCGGCCGGAGCCCTGACCAGCCCAGACCAGCCCAGACCAGCGGATCGCCGTCCAACTGCCCAGCGATTCAACGAATCTTGCAGAACACTGAGCCCGTCACATGGGATGTGACTGCACGTCTCGATCCGCTGGGAGGTACCTCCATGGGAAGTAACACACCGGATGGCAGACAGGCGCGCTCAGGGCGCGTCCGGCTGTGGCTCGGCATCGTGGTCTGCGCGTGGTGGGCGCGACGCTCGGACTCGCGGGCCCGGCCGCCGCCTCGGCGCCGACCGCCACCGCGACCGCGGCCGCGGGTGACTGGCGGGACGTCACCACCGGCGGCGACCACACCTGCGCCCTCAAGACCGACAACAGCCTGTGGTGCTGGGGCAGCAACTACTCGGGGAAGCTCGGGGACGGCACCGCCACCAACCGCTCCACCCCCGTCCGGGTGGGCACCGCCACCGACTGGGAGTCGGTGTCGACCGGCGGCCGCCACACCTGCGGCCTCCGCTTCAACGGCACCCTGTGGTGCTGGGGAGACAACTACTACGGCCAGATCGGCGACGGCACGACGACGGACCGGCACGTTCCCGTGCTGGTCGGCTGAGCCCCATCCCCCAGCCGGGCGCGGCACCCGCCGCGCCTGGCTGGGCCTTCGATCGGCCGGCCGGACCTACGGGCGCAACGCGGCGCGGGCGGCGGCGACGTCGTGGTCGTCCGCGCCGTGCCTGCTGGTCAGCCAGCGGGTCATGGCGTCCGGGTCGGCGCTGGCGAGGACGCGTCCGCGCACCCGCTCGTGCAGGCGGTCGCGCAGCGCGACCACGCCGGGGGCGCGGGAGGCGGGCAGCAACGGGCCGCGGTAGCGGTCGAGCAACTCGCCGAGGCCGGCGGTGGACAGGTCGCGGTCGAGCTCGACGAAGTCGGCCTGGAGCCGCCCGGTTAACCGGTACGGCTCGGAGGCGAGCCGGTAGCCGAGCACCCGGCGCAGCCGGGCCAACTCCGCGCGGAGGGTGACGGTCTTGGCTCCCGGGCCGTAGACCTCGTGGGCGAGCCGCTCTCCGGTGAGGCCGCCGGGCTCCGACAGCAACACGGCCAGCAGATCGGCATGTCGGCGGCTCAGCTCGTGGGCGACGCCGTCGAGCCGCACCCAGGCGCGGGCCGCGCCGAGGCCGCCGAAGACGAGCGCGTCCTGGTTCTCGGCGGCGGCGGTGGGCAGGGCCAGGATCGAGAGGATGCCGCCGGAGGCGAGCCGTTCCACCACCACCGGCCGGCCGTCGGGCAGCACCATGGGGCCCTCCACCACCGGCCCGGCGAGCCGTCTGGGCAACCAGCCCGCGGGATGCGCCTCGACGACCTGCCCCGAGCGGGTGACGAGGGCGCTGCACACGCCGGTGCGCCGCACCACCGCCTCGGTGTACAGGGCCTGCAACCTGGCCTGTTCCCGGAGCGCGGCCTCGCGCAGGAACGACTCCCCGATCCGGGCCGCGCCGGTCACCGCCGTGATGCCCAACTCCCGGGGCACCTTGACGCTGTTGGTGAGGTCCACGACGCCCAGCAGAGCGCCGCTCAGCGGGTCGTGGATCGGCGCGCCTGAGCAGGTGAACGGGGTCGCCGCGGACATGTAGTGCTCGGCGCCGTAGACCTGGAACGGACGCCGCACCGCCAGTGTGGTGCCCACGCCGTTGGTCCCGGCCGCGTCCTCGTGCCAGGAGGCGCCGAGCGTCAGATGCGCGCGTTCGGCGAGGCGCACGGTCTCCTGCTGCCCCGCCCGCCACAGCAGCCGACCCGAGGCGTCGGCCACGAACACGATGTGGCCCGGTTCGGCGACGGCGGACCGCAGGGTGCCCAACAGCGTCGGCCACACCTGCGCCAGGGCGTGGGCCCGGCGCCGCTCCAGCACCTCGTCCTCGGCCATCAGCACCGGGGGCAGGGTCCGGGCGGGGTGAACCCCCTTGCGCCTGGCCCGATTCCAGGACTCACGCACGTCGCGGCGCACCGCCGCCGCCTCGCCGCCGAGTCCCCGTTCGCGCTGCCGCTCCAGGCGGCGTATCTCGGCGCGCTCGTCGTCCATGGCCTCTCCCTGCCGGCCGAGACCCTCGTGTGGCGGGCTGCAACCCCGGTGCAACCCCACGTGCCGGCCTGTCCGCAGCCCGCGAGGCATTCGATACTCACTCCAGCGGGCTCTTGGAGGATGGATGCCGTACGTCGAGCTGACCGATGGTGTGCCACTGTACTACGCAGAGCAAGGGAGTGGTCCCGCCGTCGTGTTGATACACGGCTGGACCATGAACAGCACCTTCTGGGCGGCCAACGTGCCGGCGCTGGCGGCGGCGCATCGCGTGGTGACGGTGGACCTGCGTGGCCACGGGGAGTCCGGCAAGACGCCGGACGGGCACGATCTGGCCCAGTACGCGCGGGACGTCCACGCGCTCGTCGACCACCTCGGGCTCGACGACGTCGCCCTGGTCGGCTGGTCGATGGGGGCGGACGTGATCCTCTCCTACGTGGACCAGTACGGCTGCGACGGGCTGCGGTCCGCGGTCTTCGTCGACCAGTCGCCCCGTTTCCTCGACGCGGACGGCTGGGAGTTCCCGCTGATGGGTGGCTACTCCCCCGTCGACCTGGCGGTCTTCGCACAGGGCTTCCGACACGACCGGCCCAGCGTCATCAAGCCCTTCATCGCGGCCTGCTTCGCCGACACCCCGCCGGACGAGGCAGTGGACGCCGTCTACGCCCAGACCACCAAGACGCCCACGGACGCGGCGCTCGCGCTGTGGATGAACATGGCCCACGCGGACCTGCGGCCCGTGCTGTCGCGGGTGCAGGTGCCCGTTCTGCTGGTCTACGGCGAGCGCAGCAAGGTCTTCCCCGGCGACCTGGCGGGCTGGCTCGCCGCGGCGCTGCCGAACGCCCGCGCCGTCCCCTTCGTGAACAGCGGCCATGTGCCGTTCGCGGAGGAGCCCGAGCGCTTCAACGACGTCGTGAACGCCTTCCTGCTCGGATCCCCCGCCCCCACCTCTGGATCCCGGATATGACACAGATCGGACGCTCCGCCGCCTTCTACGAGGCCCCCCACCTCGTGGGGCGGCTGCCCAGGCAGCGACGCCGGGAGACCGGGTTGGGCGGGCGGGCCGGATCGGCCGGCGGCGACCCCTCCTGTCCCGGCTGCGCCATGGCCCTCGGGCAGCACCTGCACCTCCGACTCGCCCCCGCCCCCGAGGAGGTGGGCCGGGCCCGCCGGGCGGTGCGGAAGTCCCTCACCGTCTGGGGCTGCTCGGACGAGGTCCTCGACGACTGCGCGCTGCTCACCAGCGAGTTGGTCGGCAACGCGATCCGCCACGGCCCGGCCGAGCCGCTGGTGCTGACGGTCGATCTGCTGCTGCTCATCGACATGCTCCTGCTCGGCGTGACCGACGGCTCCCCCGCCCACCCCGAACTCCGCCGTGCAGGACCCGAGGACGAAACGGGCCGCGGCATGCACCTGATCCAGGCCCTCGCCTCGGAATGGGGCGTCTACCAGAGCCCCACCCACGAGAAAACCACCTGGTGCGCCGTCGAACTCGCGGACCACGCCGGATAAACAGGTTGAGGGCATGCCTGGGGGGTGTGGCAGGGTCGGGTGGTGGAGCATTCGCGACGGGACCTGTTGCGCTGGCAGTTCGATCTGGGCTGGGCGCTGTTCGACTATCACCTTGACCGGCTGGAGCCCGAGGACTTCCTGTGGGAGCCAGGGCCGCTGTGCTGGACCCTGCGGCGGGACGCCGAGGGGGTGTGGGTGCCGGACTTCGCGGAGACCGAGCCGGATCCGGTGCCCGTACCCACCATCGCCTGGGTGAGCTGGCATATCGGCTGGTGGTGGAGCGTGACCATCGACCACGCTCGGGGGCGTACGCCCCGGCAGCGGACCGAGGTGGTCTGGCCCGGTGAGGCGGCGACGGTGGCGTGGCTGCGCGGGTTGCGCGAGGAGTGGCTGGCGGTGCTGGACGGGCTCGACGACGCGGAGTTGGACGCGACGGCGCCGTTCCCGTGGCAGAACGACCCCGCGCACACCGTCGCGCACATGGTCGGCTGGGTGAACACGGAGCTGACGAAGAACGTCGCCGAGATCGGACAGCTGCGGATGCTGCGGACGGCGTCCCGGGCCTGACCGACCCGGCGTTGTGGGGTCGGCGGGCCGGTCAGGGTCGGGGGGTCAGAACGGCGTGAGCGTCAGCGTGAACGACTGCGGCGCGCCGTCCTCGATATAGGAGGCGAAACCGGCGACGTCGTCGAAGGCGAAGCCGTAGGCGCGGCCGTCCTCCGTCGCCTCGTGCATGACTCGCGCGTAGTGGTGCGCGGGCTCCTCCTGGTAGAACGTCGCCGGGTCGGTGGCCGGCTGGTTCGGGTTGCTGATCGCGGTGGTGCGGTTCAGCGCGGCGGCCAGCACCGCCGCCACCGGCCCGGTGGTGCCGTCGTTCGGGGCGGCCAGCGTGCCGTCGCAGAACAGCACGTCCCGGGTGGGCGGCCGGTTGAACGACACCTGCGCCGGGCCGGTGAAGACCATCTGGTCGCCGCTGACCCGGCCGGCGAACTGCCCGGCGTTGGTGGTGACCAGCAGGTCCCGTCCGGCGAACTCGCTCCACACCCGGTCGACGTACGGGTCGAAGTAGTCGGCCGGGAAGAGCCCCGCGTCCAGGCCGTGCCCGGGCGCCACCACCCGCCGGTCCTCCAGCACCAGCGGACCGAACGTCTCGTGCGCCCGCAGCTCGTCGAAGACGCGCGCCCTGGCGCCCGACTTCAGCGTGCCGGTGATCTGGTCGTTGGCCCCGGTGAGCCGGATGGCGAGTGGCACGCTGAACATGTCCACCATGGTGGTGTTGCAGTACATGCCGGACTCGATATGGGTGAACTCCGCGCAGTCGTGCAGCACCGGGTAGTTGGGGTCGGAGCTGACCCAGCCGGCGGGGTAGGCCAGCGCGGGGTTGCCGTTGCCGTCCGCCACCGCCTTGAATTTCAGCTTGTCGCCGAGCGCCACGTAGATCCGGCCCGACATGTACGGCAGTGGGATCGTGGTGTCGCCGGAGGCGGCCAGCGGGATGGCGTAGTCCGTGAAGCCGTCGGAGCCGTTGTCGGCGGTCGAGACCGGCAGCAACTGGCCGTCGGGGGTGACGCGGACCTGGCGCTGGCCGTCGTTGCCGACGATGTAGACCCAGATCGAGGCGCTGTCGAACTGTCCGGTGTTGTTGACGACGGTCACCGGCAGCGGGGCGACCGCCGCCGCGCGGCCGGCCCCCGGCCGGGCGGCCAGCGCCGTGGCGCCCAGGGCCGTCGCGCCCAGCGCGCCGGCGGCGCCGGCGAACAGCGCCCTGCGGGTGACCCCGGTGGCCCGGGCCCTCACTGGGCGGCCTCCTGCACCGAGACGGACACGTAGTCGACCAGCAGCGAGGCGCCCGGCTGGGTCGCGGCGGTGGGGGTGGAGACGCCCGCGACGCCGTTCGGGAACGCTCCGCCCATGGCCAGGTTCAGCAGGACGAAGTGCCCGTGGTCGGTGGCGTTGGCCCAGGTCTCGGCGTCCATGTCGGCGGAGCTGACGGAGTGGAACTCCTGGCCGTCGCGGTACCACCGCAGGTACTCGGTGTCGCCCGTGCGGTCCAACTCCAGGGCGTACTCGTGGAACGCGGTGCCGCAGTCGGAGCAGGGCGAGGAGGCGCCGATGCCGTTGGTCTCGTTGCACGGGCCGCCGGGGTTGACGCCGCAGTGCAGCACGCCCCAGGTCTGGCCGACGCCGTTGACGTTCTCCATGATGTCGAACTCGCCGATGCCGGGCCAGTTCCAGTAGTTCCCGCGGTAGTCGGCGCCGAGGGTCCAGAACGCGGGCCAGTAGCCGAGCGCGGCGTCGCCGGAGACGTTGGGCAGTTGGAGGCCGGCCTCGATGCGCATCAGCCCGCCCTCGGGCGCGGCGAAGTCGGTGCGCTGGGTCTCGATCCGGCCCGAGGTCCAGGCGCCGCCGCCGTCGCGGAGCGCGGTGATCTGCAGGTTTCCGTTGCCGTCGAGCTTCAGGTTGTCCGGGTTGTCGGTGTACGTCTGCACCTCGCCGGTGCCCCAGTTGGCGGGGCCGCCGGGGTAGCTCGTGCCGGTGTCGATGATCCAGTTCGAGCTGGACGGCAGCGAACCGGCCGCGCCGTCGAAGTCCTCGCGCCAGATCTCGGCCGCCGCGGTGGGCTCCGCGGCATTCGATCCGGCGGCCGACTCCGCGCGTTCCTCGGCGCCTGCCGAGGGGAGGCCGAGGGTCACCACGGCGGCCAGGGCGGCCACCCCAGACGTGGTGGCAGCCAGCCATGACCTGCGACTTTTCATGCCCATGACAATGCTCTCTTTCCGGTGTGGGGGGACGGGCTATGCTCCCGAGTCGAGAGATGAGAGCGCTCTCAGGTTGTGCTACTGCACAGTGCCGTCGCTTGCCGGTACCGTCAAGGCCCCCTGACAGAGAAGGACTCGAAAGTGGTGGACGGCGCTCCTCCCACCCTGGAGGCCGTGGCCGCGCACGCCGGCGTTTCGCGCGCCACCGTCTCGCGTGTGGTCAACGGCACGCCGGGCGTGCGCCAAGAGCTCAGGGAGCGGGTCAAGCGCTCGGTGGAGGCGCTGGGTTACGTTCCCAACCTCGCGGCCCGCAGCCTGGTCACCCGGCGCACCGGCGCCGTGGCCGTGGTGATCGCCGAACCCGAGGCCCGGGTGTTCACGGACCCGTTCTTCGCCCAGCAGTTGCGCGGCATCAGCCGGGAGCTGTCCGCGCACGACACCCAACTGCTGTTGATGCTGCTGGAGTCCCACGACGACTACGACCGCATCGACCGCTACCTGGCCGGTGGCCATGTGGACGGTTCGCTGATGTTCTCGTTGCACACGGACGATCCGCTGCCCGGGACCGCCGCCGCGTCCGGGCTGCCCACGGTGTTCGGCGGCCGTCCCGGCTGGCCGGGCGCCGCGGACGATCCAGACCTGCTGTACGTGGACACCGACAACCGCGACGGCGCGCGCCAGGCCGTGCACCATCTGCTGGCGCGCGGGCGCCGGCGCATCGCGGTGATCACCGGCCCGCTGGACCAGACGTCCGCCGTGGACCGCCTCGACGGCTATCTGGACGCGCTGGGGGCGCCGCATCCCGACCCGGCGCTGCTGGCGCACGGCGACTTCACGGTCGAGGGCGGCGAACGGGCGATGGTCGAGTTGCTCGGCCGCTCGGCCGAGCGCCCCGACGCGGTCTTCGCTGGCAACGACCTGATGGCCACGGGGGCGTTGCGCACGCTCCGGGCGCACGGCCTGCGGGTGCCCGACGACGTGGCGGTGGTCGGCTACGACGACCTCGATCCGGCCTCCTGGGCGGAGCCGGCGCTGACCACCGTCCGGCAGGACGTGCAGCGGATGGGCGGACTGATGGCGGCGCTGCTGCTGCGGCGCCTCGGCCGCACGCCGGGTCCGGCGCCGACCTCCGTGGTCACGCCGGCCCGGCTGATCGTCCGCGACTCGACCTGACGCCTCGACCTGACGGGCGCGTTGGCCCGCGGCGCTGCTTCGCGGGGACAGGGATCGGCATTAAGAACGCGTTAAGGCTGCCGGGAAACGGCAATGTGAATACGTGCGTTCGACTGGCAGACTGCCGTCATCAGCGGTCAACGGCCTTCGGGGGAGGTGAGTGCCGTGGGCTGGTTTCTCGGTCTCGGCATAGCCGGTCTTGTCCTGCTGGTCCTGGCCGTGGTGCTGGACGGGGTGTTCGACGGGGTTCTCGATCTCGACGTCGACGGGTTGCTGTCGCTGCCCGCCGTCGCCGCGTTCGTCTCCATGCTCGGCTTCGCCGGGGCGATCACCCTGCAGACCACGGGCCTGGGGGCCCCGTTCGCCGCCGCGGTGGGGGCGGCGGCGGGTGGGGGCACGGCCTGGCTGGTCACGCGGTTCAGCGCGGCATTGCTGCGGGACCAGTCGACCGTGGCGCCGCGCGAGGAGGACCTCGTCGGGCTCGCGGGGGCCGTGGTCACGGCGATTCCCGGCGACGGGAAGGGGTTCGGCGAGGTGTTGCTGAACGTGTCGGGGCTGCGCGTGAAGTACGCGGCCCGGTGCGAGCGGGCGCTGCCCGTGAACGCGGAGGTGTGGGTGGTGGAGACGCTGTCCCCCGCCGCGGTCGAGGTCCGCGCAACGCGCTGACGCGCTGAGCTTGCCGGCACGGGCCCGCGCGGGACGCTCCGCTCGGGCGGCCGAGGCGCCGGGGCCGGGGCCGGGGCCGCCGAGTGGCTCGGGCCGGGTGGCCCGGTGACCCGAACGTCGGCCGTGACCACGCGCGTTGCGCCCGGGGGCGCGGACCCGGCGGGGCGAGCACCGGCCGTCTCGGGGAGTTGCGCTCCCGGGGGAGCGGCTCCGTCGGGGGTGGCCTGCTTGCCGGGCCGGGCACAGAAGGAGCCGGCGGCTCCGGACTCGGCCGAACGGACAGCGGTCGTCCGGTGCGGGGCACAGGAAGGGCCCGTGACTTCGGGCCCGGCCGGGTGGTCATCGGTCGGCCGGAGGGCCCGGGGTGCTGGGGGTGGGGGTTCCGGGGAGTGGTTCCGGGCTCGGGAAGACGAAGACGTTGGGACAAGAGGGGAGAGCGGGTCATGGATGTCGTCGTGGTGTCGGTCGTGGGGGTGGTCGTCCTCCTCGTCCTGGTGGTGCTGCTCGTGGTCTCCCGCTACAAGGTGGCGGGGCCCAACGAGGCGTTCCTGGTCACCGGCCGGCGGGGCCGTAAGTCCACGGACCCGGTGACCGGGCAGGTGAGCCGGGACACCAGCGGCCAGAAGGTGGTGGTCGGCGGCGGGGTGTTCGTCGTCCCGTTCGTGCAGCACCTGCACGTGATGGACCTGTCCAGCCGGCATATCCCGGTGGCGGTGCGGGGCGCGGTCACGTTGCGCGGGGTGAAGGTCAACCTCGACGGCGTGGCCATCGTCAAGGTGGGCGGCGGTGAGGACGCGATCCGTTCCGCGGCGCAGCGGTTCCTGCGCCAGCAGGGCGGGGTCGTCACCTTCACCCAGGAGGTGCTCTCCGGTGCCCTGCGGTCGATCGTCGGCAGGATGACGGTGGAGGACGTGATCAGGGACCGGGCCGCGTTCGCCGGTCAGGTGGCGGAGGAGGCGGAGGCCAGCCTGTCGGGGCAGGGCCTGGTGCTGGACACGTTCCAGATCCAGGACATCAGCGCCGAGGGCAGCTATCTCGACGACCTCGGTCGCCCCGAGGCGGCGCGCGCCCGGCAGGAGGCCGATATCGCGGAGGCGGAGGCGCGGCGCGTCGCGGAACAGGCGCGGTTGCGGGCCGAGGAGGAGATCTCGGTGGCCCAGCGCACGCTGTCGCTGCGCCAGTCGGAGATCAAGGCCGAGACCGAGGCGGCGGGCGCGCGGGCCGATGCGGCGGGCCCGTTGGCCGCCGCGGCGCGACAGCAGGAGGTGCTGGCCGAACAGGAGAAGGTGGCGGAGCGGCAGGCGACGCTGACGGACCGACAACTCGACGCGCAGGTGCGCAAGCCGGCGGATGCCCAGCGCTACCGGGCCGAGCAGGAGGCCCAGGCCGAGCGGGTCGCGGCGGTCGCCGCCGCCCAGGCCGAGGCGGAACGGGCCCGGCTGACCGGCGAGGGTGAACGGGAGCGGCGCGCGGCGCTGGCGGAGGCGCTCCGCCTGGAGGGGGAGGCTCAGGCCGCCGCCACCGCCGCCACGGGTGCGGCGGAGGCCGAGGCGATGCGGAAGAAGGCGGAGGCGTACGCCGGGTACGGGGACGCGGCCGTGCTGCAGATGCTGGTGGAGGTGCTGCCGCAGGTCGTCGGCAAGGCGGCCGAACCGCTGGCCGCCATCGACAAGATGACGGTCGTCTCCACGGACGGCGCGGGCCGCTTGCCGCGGGCCGTGGCGGATAACGTGGCGCAGGGGATGGAACTGCTGAGTTCGACCACGGGCATCGACGTGGCGGCGCTGCTCGGCGGCCTGGTGGCCAAGGCCCCCGGGAACGGCGAGCCCAACGGTCAGGTGGAGCGCGTCGAGGTCACCGGCTGACCGGCCAACCCCGCATCGTGCCCATCGGCCCCGGCCCGGCGACCGTCGCCGGGCCGGGGGCCGCATTTCGTGCGCGGCATCTCCCGGGTAGCGGGACTCAACGCGCACGAACCTCCGTGACCGGCTCCCCACGGGCAGCGCCCGCCCGCAGCGGACGCGCGCGTCACCCGTGACCCGGACAGGGCGCTGACCAGGCCGGACAGGGGCGGACCGTCCGGGACAGCCGCAGGCTCTTGTCGCGGACGTGTCCCGGCCAGCAGGCTTCGTGGCGTCCGACCGGCCGGGTCAGCTCAGGGGTGTGCGACCGCGGCCGGCTGTCGCGGTGTGCCGCACCGAGGCCGCGACCGTTCCCGGAATGGGAGCGGCGCGGCCTCCCTTCCCAAGGAGATCACATGCGTATTCGTCATGCCCTGGCAACCGTTGCCGTCGGCGCCGCGCTCGCGCTCGGAGGCCTCGCCGCGCCGGCCCAGGCCGCCACCCAGCCGGCACAGGGCCCGGTCGGCGCGCAGGATGGTTGGCGCTACTGGGGCGCCTACTGGACCTCGGACGCATGCAATCAGGCCGCCAGAGAGGTGACAATGAGTCCCGACTACGAGTGGGCCAAGTGCGAGGACGGCTACGGCACCGACGGCAAGTACAAGTGGTTCCTCTACGTGTGGGCCTGACGGCCGTGCGGCGGTGCGCGCCTGACGGGCCTTCGCAGGATCGTGGGTGATCGGCTGGGCTGATCACCCGCTGTGTGCGGGGCCGGGCCCCGGCGGCTCACGGGGGTCCGGCTCCGCCCATCGAGCGGGGCCGTCCCGTTCGGCCCACGGCCGCGGCTGCTCACAGGGGGCGGGTGGGCCAGTCGAGGAGGCGGGCGCCGATGGCGGCGGTCTGGAGGGTGTAGCGCTGTAACGGGTCGGCCGGGTCGGCGCCGGTGAGCGCGTGCACCCGGGCCAGCCGGTAGGTCAGCGCCCGCACGCTCAACGAGAGGCGTCGCGCCGCCTCGGCGGCCACGCATCCGGAGGCGAAGTACGCGTCGAGCGTGGCCAGCAGCGGCTCCGCCCCGCCGCGCGCCTGGGTCAGCGGCCCCAGCACCGTGCGCACCAGATCGGCCAGGGCCTGCCGGTCCCGGCCGAGCACCGGGAAGACCAGCAGGTCGGCGGCGCGCAGCACCGGCGCGTCGAGCAGCGCGCGGTCCGCCAGGTCCAGCGCGCCGAGGGCCTCCTCGTAGGACTGGACGACGCCGCCGGGGCCGTGGTGTGGTCGGCCGACCGCGACGCGGCAGTCGCCCTCCCCCGCGACAGTGCGCGCCCGTTCGGCGAAGTAGTCCACGACGTCGGGCTCGTTGCCCGGCGCGATGCACACCAGTCGTCCGTCCTTCGTGGTCAGCAGCACCTGCCGGCCGCCGAACCGCCCGTCCAGCTCGCCCGCCATCCGCCGGGTGACCGGGTGGATGTCGTCGTACGGTTCGGGGCCCCGGGCGACGGCCACCGCGTGGCTCTGCGCCAGCCGCAGCCCGAAGCGTTCCGCACGGGCGGACAGCGTGCCCGGGTCGCTGCGGCCGTAGAGCAGGTCGTCGACGAACTCCCGTCGCGCCGCCTCGTCGCGCCGCACGGCGAGCAGTTGGGCCCGTTCGTAGCCCTCGGCCAGCGCGTCCACCCCCTGTTCCACCGCGGCCAGCACGCACTCCCCCGCCGTTCGCGCCCCGGCCACGGTCGCCACCCCGGGCAGGTCGCGCCACGCGGCCCGGGTGGCGGCCAGTTGCTCGCGCACCAGCGCGCGCAGCCCGATGCCTTCCCGCGCGGCCCACTCCCCCAGCGCGCGGTGCTCCGACAGCTCCTCCCGGGTCAGCCGCCGGCCGGTCACCGACACCTCGGCCAGGAGGGCGTGGTAGCCCGCCAGGCCGGGCGCGCCGTCCGCCTGTTCCGTTCCGGCCCCGTCCCACGCGTCCACGTCGCCCCCTCCTCGACCGGCCCCCCGATCGGGCCACGATACGCGGCGGTGGGTGCCTGTGATCGCCGACTGGCCGGCAGGTCCGGACAGTTCGGGTGGCTCGCCGGAGGCCCCGGGCGGAAGGCCGTACACCCCGCCGGCACCCCGGGACGGCGGCGGCGCGAGGCCCTAGTCTGGGGCGATGGCTGACCTGCTGATTCGGGGCGCGACGGTCGTGGACGGCACGGGCGCGGCGGGGCGTCCGGCCGACGTGACGGTGACCGGGGGGCGCGTCGAGGACGTCGGCGGGCGCGGGTTGACCGGACGGCGGGTGCTGGACGGCACGGGGCTCGTGCTGTGCCCCGGGTTCGTCGACATGCACGCCCATTCGGACCTGGCGCTGCTGGCCGAGCCCGACCATCTGGCGAAGGTGAGCCAGGGCGTGACCTGTGAGGTGCTGGGCCAGGACGGGCTGTCCTACGCGCCGGTCGACGACACCACGTTGCCCCAGGTGCGGCAGGCCATCGCGGGCTGGCACGGCGACCCGCCGGGCCTCGACTGGAACTGGCGGAGCGTCGGCGGCTATCTGGACCGGCTCGACGAGGGCATCGCGGTCAACGCCTGCTATCTGGTGCCGCAGGGGTCGGTGCGGATGCTGGCGACGGGCTGGGACGACCGCCCGCCGACCGAGGCCGAGCTGGACCGGCAGCGGGAGTTGGTGGCCACCGGGATGCGCGAGGGCGCGGTGGGCCTGTCCAGCGGGCTGACCTACGTGCCCGGCATGTACGCGACCGACGCGGAGTTGGTCGAGCTGTGCCGGGTGGTGGCCGGACTCGGCGGCTTCTACGCGCCGCACCACCGTTCGTACGGCGCCGGGGCGTTGGCGGCGTACGCGGAGATGATCGACGTCGCGCGCCGCTCCGGCTGCGCGCTGCATCTGGCCCACGCGACCATGAACTTCTCCGTGAACCGGGGGCGTGCGCCGGAGTTGCTCGCGCTGCTGGACGCGGCGCTCGACGAGGGTGTGGACCTCACCCTGGACACGTATCCGTATCTGCCGGGTTCGACCACGCTCGCGGCGCTGCTGCCGAGTTGGGCGGCGGAGGGCGGTCCGGCGGCGACGCTGGCCCGGCTGCGGGACCCGGCGGCGCTGGCGCGTATCCGGCACGATCTGGAGGTGGTGGGCTCCGACGGCTGCCACAGCGTGCCGGTGGAGTGGGACGCGGTCCAGGTCTCCGGTTCGCGGGACCCGGCCGCGGTGGGGCGGACCGTCGCGGAGCTGGCGGCGGCGTCCGGCGGGCTGGCGCCGTTCGACGTCTTCCGCGCCCGGCTGCTCGAGGACGAGCTGTCGACCACGATCCTCCAGCTGATCGGCCACGAGGAGAACGTCAGGGCGATCATGCGGCATCCGGCGCATACCGGCGGCAGCGACGGGCTGCTGGCCGCGGACCGGCCGCATCCGCGGGCCTGGGGGACGTTCCCCCGCTATCTCGGGCGCTACGTCAGGGAGTTGGGGGTGCTCGGCCTGGAGGAGTGCGTCGCGCATCTGACCGGCCGCGCCGCCCGACGGCTGCGGCTCGCCGACCGTGGGCTGGTCGCGCCCGGATACCACGCCGACCTTGTGCTCTTCGATCCGGAAACGGTGCGCGACACGGCGACCTTCGAGGAGCCGCGGCGGACGCCGGAGGGCATCCCGCAGGTGCTCGTCGGCGGGGTGTCGGTCATCGCCGAAGGACGGCACACCGGTGCGCTGCCCGGCCGGTCCCTGCGGCGCGGGCCCGACGGCGTCACCCGCTGAGGAGCAGGGTCAGGACAAGCCGGTCGCCCTCCTTGCTGCCGGGCGCGTAGCGTTCCTCCCAGCCCGCCTGCTGGTGGAAGCTCTGCCCCTTCTGCACCGGCCCGTACATCTGGAAGTACCACTGCGGGTCCCCGCTGCTCAGGGTGTCTTCCTCCTGGTGTCGGGCGAAGTTCTCCATGGTGACGTGATCCGGGCCGCTCGTGGCCACGACACTGCCGAAGTGGTAGTCGAAGTCGCCCGATTCGCCTGCTTCGGTCAGCGCCTTGATCATGAGGAGATCACCGACGCCGGGCGGCGGGGTGAACTGGTTCAACCCGAACCGTTCGTAGGCGCGGGTGAGTTCGGGAACCCGCGCGGGATGCTGCCGGATCGCCATCACCCCCTGGATCAGCTCCGTCACGATGGCGGTCAACGCCTCGTGGTCCCGGAAGTCACTGGAGATCCGGCGGCTGGCATCGACCAGGTCCCGCCGGTACTCCCCGGTCGTGCGGCCGCCCGGCAGGTGGCCCAGCACGTCCGCCAGGGCCTCGAAGTAGCGCCGTTCCCCGGTCATCTCGGGGGCGTGATGGGAGCTGATCGCGGCGGCGATCTCGTTGCAGCGCTGGGCGAGCCGGACGTCGAGGCCGCGCTGCACGGTGGGCCGGTCGGGCTCCATCGCGGACACGTGGGTCGCGACGGGTTCGACCTGCCACAGGACGATCTCCCTGGTGGTTCGGAAGATCTTCAGACGCTTCCCCGACCTCCGCACCATCAGGCTCCGGTCCGAATGGTCGAGGCTCAGCCTGCCGTGGAGCCGCTTGTTGGCCTCGTCGATGCGCTCCCGGCTGGCGAAGAAGGTTTTGGCCTGGCGGTCGCCGCGGGTGTCCTCGATCGCCAGGTCGAGGTTCTCCGCGAGGCGCAGGGGGACCTCGCCCCGGTAGACGATGATGGGACTGCCGTCCTCCCCCACGTAGCTCTTGCGTCGCTTCACCTCCCCGCTCCGGGGGTACCTGACGTTTCGGCGACGCCGCTCCTGGGCGGGGAAGAACTCGCCCCTCCCCTGTTCGGGGCCTCCCTCGCGCTCGCCCTCCTTCTCGCGCTCGCCCTCCTTCTCGCGCTCGCCCTCCTTCTCGCGCTCGTGCTCCTTCTCGCGCTCGCCTTCGCCGTCGCGCTCGCCCTCGCCCTCGCGTGTCGCGAGGAACGGATAGTCCCGGGAGTCGGGCTCGACTACGGTGTAGCGCTGGACGGTTTCGGGCTCGGGCGACGGCCCTTGCCGCTGCCCGCGGTCCCCGATGGCGTGGCACGCCGCCGCGTTGCCCGCGGCGCGTTGCAGGGCCAGGACGGCGGCGGGCATCAACGGCGGGCCGGCGGGGTGGTGGTCCGCCGGGCGGGGCGCCGTCTGTGGTGGTGTGCCGCGGTCTCGGCGCGGTTCTTCCCTGGTGTGCATGCGGACGCTCCGTATCGCTGCGGCGAGCCATGGTTGGGTATAGCGCGGACCCCGCGGCCCGGGAAGGGCCGGAAGGGCAGCCCGCCGGGCAGACGGATGGCGGGCCGGCCGGATCAGGCGCCGGGAGGTGGGAGGGTGAGGGAGCGGACGAGGCGTTCCAAGTCGGCGACGCGGTCGGCGAGGTCGGAGTCGACGGTGCTCTCGCCCTCGCGCAGCAGCGACTCGATATGCACCAGCCGCACGGTGATCTCGGCCAGTTGCTCCGGGGTGGTCGCGTCGGCGCCCGCGGTGGCGCCCGAGGCGGCCGTCTGGTCGGCGATGAGCAGCTGCCTGAGCTGCTCGGCCTGCCGGGTGAGTTGGCGGTTCACCCGGTGCAGTTCGAGGAAGACGTTGACCTTGGTGCGCAGCACCCACGGGTCGACCGGCTTGGCGAGGAAGTCGGCGGCGCCGAGCGCGTAGCCCCGGTAGGCGTAGTCGGTGTCGACGTCGGTGCCGGTGAGCAGGATGACGGGCACGTCCTTGGTCTGGTCGAGCCGCTTGATGTTCTCGGCCGTCTCGAAGCCGTCCATGCCCGGCATCAGCACGTCGAGCAGCACCACCGCGAACTGCTCGCGCAGCATCGCCTTGAGCGCCTCCTCGCCGGAGCGGGCGGACACCACCCGCTGGCCGAGCGGGCCGAGCACGGCCTCCAGCGCGACCAGGTTCTCCTCCATGTCGTCGACGACGAGGATGCTGGAACGGTCGTCGGACGCGGGCGAGGTGGTCATGGGGACCTCTCCTCCGGGGGCCGGTGGCCGTCAACCGACGGGCCTCCGTCGCCGGCGCCCACGTCGCCCGCGCCCGCGTCGCCGGCGTCTCCGGTGTCGCCGGGCCGGTCCGGGGGCGGGGGCATCTCCGAGGCTCCGGCGGCGCGGTGGGAGGTGGCGTCCGCGCCCTCCCTGGCGTCGAACTGCTCGTAGATGGCGCCCAGCAGCTGGTCCACGTCGACGGGCTTGGAGACGTACGCGTCGGCGCCGCTGTTGAGCGCCTTCTCCCGGTCGCCCGGCATGGCCTTCGCGGTGAGCGCGATGATCGGCAGGCTGGCCAGCCGGGCGGTCTGGCGGATGGTGCGGATCGCCTGGTAGCCGTCGATCTCGGGCATCATGATGTCCATCAGGACCAGCGAGACCTCGGGCGAGCGCTCCAGCACGTCGAAGCCCTCGCGGCCGTTCTCCGCGTACCGCACCGAGATGCCGACCCGGCCCAGCATGTGGGTGAGGGCGAAGACGTTCCTGATGTCGTCGTCCACGATGAGGATCTGGCGACCTGCCAGCACCTGTCCCGGACGGCCGCTGAGCCACTCCTTGAGGCGTGTCGTCTCGGGCCAGGTGTCCTCGCGCCGCTCCTCCCGCGGCGGCTGGTCGGGGCTGACCGCGGCCGGGGTGGTCGGCTCGGGCGCCGGGGGCGCTTGGGGTTCGACCGGCTCGGGACGCGTCACCGGTGGCTCGGCTTGTTCGGCCGGCGCTGCCGGCCGGGCGAGTTCCGGCGGCACGGCGGGCTCCGGCGTGGTGACGGGCGCCTCGCGTTCGGGCCGCGGGGGCGGCGCGGGCTCCGGCCGTTCGCCCGCCGCCACCGCGGGTCGTTGCGCGCCCGGCGGCACGGGTGCCACCTGGCCGGCGGTCTCCACCTGCGGCATGTCCACCCCGGTCTCGCCCGTGAGCGCGGCGCGCGGCAGCTCGGCCGGGACGTAGAGGGTGAAGGTCGAGCCCACGCCCGGCTCGCTCCGCACGTCGATGCGGCCACCGAGCAGCCCGGCGATCTCCCGGCTGATGGACAGGCCGAGGCCGGTGCCGCCGTACTTGCGGTTCGTGGTGCCGTCGGACTGTTTGAACGCCTCGAAGATCACCGAGAGCTTCTCCGGCGGGATGCCGATTCCGGTGTCCTGCACCGCGAACGCCAGCACGGTGCCGGCGGTCCGCAGCGTCTCCTCGTCGAACCGCTCGGCGGGCACCCGGTCGACCCGGAGCACCACGCCGCCGGACGAGGTGAACTTCACGGCGTTGGACAGCAGGTTGCGCAGCACCTGCTGCAGCCGCTGCTCGTCGGAGTGCAGCTCGGCCGGCACGTCGTCGCCGACCGTGACCTCGAAGCTCAGCCCGCGGTCGAGGGTGAGAGGGCGGAAGGTGGCGCGCACGTAGTCGAGCAGCTTGGTCAGCGGCAGCCGTTTGGGGCGGAGGTCCATCCGGCCCGCCTCGACCTTGGACAGGTCGAGGATGTCGTTGATCAGCTGGAGCAGGTCGGCGCCCGAGCGGTGGATGGTCGTGGCGAACTCCACCTCCTGGCCCGTGAGTCGCCCGTCCGGGTTGTCGGCGAGCAGCCGGGCCAGGATCAGCAGCGAGTTGAGCGGGGTGCGCAGCTCATGCGACATGTTGGCGAGGAACTCCGACTTGTACTGCGAGGAGGTGGCGAGCAGCGCGGCCTTCTCCTCCAGTTCGGCGTTGGAGCGCTGGAGTTCGTCGGAACGCTGCCGGAGCTCGGAGGTGAGCCGCTGGGACTCCGACAGCAGCGCCTCGGTGCGGGCGTTGGCCAGGATGGTGTTGATGGACACGCCGATGGTGTGGGCGAACTGGTCGATGAACGTCAGCTGGACCTCGTTGAACGAGCTGAACGACGCGACCTCGATGACCCCGAGCAGCCGGTCCTCGAAGACGATCGGCAGGATCAGGATGCTGGTCGCCGGCGCCGAGCCGAGGCCGGACTCCACGGAGACGTACTCCGGCGGGGCGTTCTCGACCAGGATCCGCTCGCGCTGCCTGACCGCCTGGGCGATGAGGCCGCGCAGCGGGGACCGGGAGCCGAGCCGCTCGTGGCCCGGGCCCTCGATGCCGTAGCCCGCGATGAACTCCAGGTTCTCCTCGGGTTCACGGTCGGGGTCGACCAGGAAGAACGCCTCGGACTGGGCGTTCACCAGCGGGGCCAGCTCGCGGAGGATCAGGTCCGCGACCTCCACCAGGTCCCGGTGGCCCTGCATCAGGCCGGCGATGCGGGTCAGGTTGGACTCCAGCCAGTCCTTGGTGCGGGTGGTCTCGCGGAGGTTGGAGACCATGCGGTTGACGTTGTTCTTCAGCTCGGCGACCTCGCCCTGGGCCTCGACCGAGATGGCGCGGGACAGGTCGCCCTGGGCCACGGCGCTGGCGACCTCGGCGATCGCCCGGACCTGGGTGGTGAGGTTCGACGCCAGCTCGTTGACGCCGGTGGTGAGCCGCTTCCAGGTGCCGTGCACGCCCTCGACCTGGGCCTGGCCGCCCAGCTGCCCCTCGCTGCCGACCTCGCGGGCCACTCGGGTCACCTCGGAGGAGAACGAGGAGAGGGTGTCGACCATGGTGTTGAGGGTGGTCTTGAGCTCCAGGATCTCCCCGCGCGCGTCCACATCGATCTTCTTCGACAGATCACCGTTCGCCACCGACGTGGCGACCTGCGCGATGTTCCGCACCTGAGACGTCAGATTCAACGCCATGAAATTGACGTTCTCGGTCAAGTCCTTCCACACCCCGGACACGCCCTCGACCTGGGCGCGCCCGCCGAGCTTGCCCTCGGTGCCCACCTCACGGGCCACCCGGGTCACCTCGTCCGCGAAGCCGCGCAGCTGCTGGACCATGGTGTTGACCGTGGTCTTGAGCTCCAGGATCTCCCCGCGCGCGTCCACATCGATCTTCTTCGACAGATCACCGTTCGCCACCGACGTGGTCACCTGCGCGATGTTCCGCACCTGAGACGTCAGATTCAACGCCATGAAATTGACGTTGTCCGTCAGGTCCTTCCACACCCCGGAGACGTCGCGCACCAGCGCCTGACCGCCGAGGTTCCCGTCGGTGCCCACCTCACGGGCCACCCGGGTCACCTCGTCCGCGAACGCCGACAGCTGGTCGACCATGGTGTTGAGGGTGGTCTTGAGCTCCAGGATCTCCCCGCGCGCGTCCACATCGATCTTCTTCGACAGATCACCGTTCGCCACGGCCGTGGCGACCTGGGCGATGTTCCGCACCTGAGACGTCAGATTCAACGCCATGAAATTGACGTTCTCGGTCAAGTCCTTCCAGACACCGGAGACGTCCTTGACCTGAGCCTGGCCGCCGAGGTTCCCGTCGGTGCCCACCTCACGGGCCACCCGGGTCACCTCGTCCGCGAACGCCGACAGCTGGTCCACCATCGTGTTCACGGTCAGCTTCAGCTGAAGGATCTCGCCCTTGGCGTCCACCGTGATCTTCTGGCTCAGGTCGCCGCGCGCGACGGCGGTGGTCACCTGGGCGATGTTCCGCACCTGGGAGGTCAGGTTCGAGGCCATGAAGTTGACGTTGTTGGTGAGGTCCTTCCAGACGCCGGAGACGTCCCGCACCTGGGCCTGACCGCCGAGGTTCCCGTCGGTGCCCACCTCACGGGCCACCCGGGTCACCTCGTCCGCGAACGCCGACAGCTGGTCCACCATCGTGTTCACGGTCAGCTTCAGCTCCAGCAGCTCACCTGCCGCCTCGACCGTCACCTTGCGGGTCAGGTCGCCACGGGCGACGGCGGTGGTGACCACCGAGATGTCCCGCACCTGTTTGGTCAGCCGGGAGGCCATGGTGTTGACCGCCTCGGTCACGTGGCGCCAAGTGCCGGGCAGGCCGCGCACGCTGGCCCGGCCGCCGAGCCGGCCCTCGGTGCCGACCTCGTGAGCGACCCGGGTGACCTCGCCGGTGAACAGGGCGAGGCGGTCCACCACCCGGTTCAGCCCGCGCGCCAGCAGCCGCAGGTCGCCGCGCTCCTCGAGCTTCCCGTCACGCAGCCGCATCCGGTGCCCCAGATCCCCGTCGGCGACCGCGTCCAGCACCCGGATGGCGCTGAGCATGGGCGTCGCCAGCGCGTCCACGAGCTGGTTCGCGTCCCGAACGGTGCTCGCCCAGCGGCCGGCTCCCGGGCTTTCGGAGATCCGTTCGCCCAAGCGGCCCTTCCTGGTCACCTCGCCGCGGACCCGGGCCAGCTCGCCGGCGAGATGCTCGTTGCGCGTGGCGATCCGGTTGACCACCCCGGCCATCTCGCCGGCGACGCCGTCCCCCAGATCGGGAATCCGCACGGAGAAGTCCCCGTCGAGCATCGACCTGAGCGCCTCAAGCACCGGACGGAACTCGGCAGCCCGCTCCGTGTCGCTGGCCAGCTGCCGGTCCACCATGGGTGTCGCCCCCGCATCCGAAGGTCGATTTATCTCACTATAGTAGATTCTGTCCCCATTCGAACGCGGGAGGAGCCGGTGCACCCTCCACCCTCTGGCCAGGGGGAATCCGGATCGAGCAGCAGCCTGCCGGCGAGCCGCGTGACGCCGTCCCGGGCCCGCGCCTTCGTGCGCGCGGTGATCGCGGAGCGAGCCCTGTCCACCTCCTCCACCGGGCCGGCCATCGACCGGCTCGGCGACGACGCGGCCCTGCTCGTCAGCGAGCTGACCAGCAACGCCTTCATGCACGCCGGCACCGAGATCCAGGTGCGGTGCCGGATCGAGGTGGCGCGTCCGCCGGCCGAGTCGTTCGTCGGCGGCGCCGCGCTGCCGGGCCGGGCTCGGCTCAACGGAGTGCTGGTCGAGGTCGTGGACCAGCAGCCCGCCGCCCGGGTGCCCGGCGGGGGCCGCCGCGGCGGCTGGGGCCTGGGGCTGGAGATCGTGGCCGCGGTCGCCGAATCGTGGGGCGTGACGTACCGGCACACGGAGAAGGCCGTGTGGTTCCGGCTGGTCGTGCCCGAGGAGCCGGAGCCGGAGGCGGTGGGCGTGGGGGAGCCGGCGGGGCCCGTGGGCGAGGCCGCGCATCTGGTGGCCGAGCTCGGCGAGCCTTCCGGCGGCGCTCCCCCCGAGGGCCCCAAGCCGTCCGGTGCCCGGGTCACCGGCGGCGGCACGTTCCTGGCCGAGGCCAGCGAACTGCTCGCCGGGCAGCTCAACGAGGACATGATCGCCGCGCTCGCGGGCCAGCTGCTGGTGCCCCGACTGGCCGACTGGTGCGCGGTGTGGCTGACCACCGAGGACGGCGGGATGCGTCTCTCACGGGTCTGGCACGCGGACGAACGGCGCGTCGCCGCGCTGCGCGCTGCGCTGCGGCCCGACCCGCCGAACCCCAGCCTGAGCACCGCGGGCGTGCCCTGGCCGTGGCCCGAGGGGGCGGCGGGCGGCGGCGGCTCGGCGCTGGCGTTCGCCCTGGTGTCGCACGGCGCCTGTCTGGGCTTCCTGGTGATCGGCCGGTCGGAGTCGCCCGGGGTCACCGATGCCATGGCGCGGACCGTGGAGGACGTGGCGCGCCGGGTGGCCCAGGCCGTGGTCACCGCCCGCATGTACACCCGCCAGGCCAGCATCAACCGGGCACTCCAGCGCCGGCAGCTCCCCCGGTCGCTGGCCACGCTGCCGGGCCTGGAGTCGGCCATCGTCTACGAACCGCACGGTTCGGGACAGACGGTGGGCGGCGACTTCTACGACCTGTTCCCGGTGGACGATGGCCGCTGGTGCTTCCTGCTCGGCGATGTGCAGGGCAAGGACCCGGAGGCGATGTCCGTCACCGGCCTCACCCGCCATCTGGTGCGGCTGCTGGCACGCGAGGGCCACGGGGTCGGCACGGTGCTGGGCTGGGTGAACGCGGTGATGGCGGAGGACGCGGCCGAGGCGCTGAACGTGGGTGGTGAGGCCGCGCAGCCACGCTTCCTGAGCCTGGTGTACGGGGAGTTGATCCCCGACGAGGAGGCCGGCGGCGCCCGGTGCACCCTGGCCAGCGCCGGCCACCCACTGCCCCTGCGGCTGTCCACGGACGGCGCGGTGACGCCGGTGGTGAGCCCGCAGATGCTGCTCGGCATCGACGAGCACACGGCGTTCACCTCCGAGTCCTTCGACCTGGGGCCCGGCGAGACGCTGCTGTGCGTGACCGACGGGGTGACCGAACGGCGCAGCGGGGGCCGGCTGCTCGACGACCACGACGGCCTGTCCACGATCCTGCGCGGCTGCGTGGGAATGGGGGCGATGGCGGTGGCCGAGCGGGTGCGGCGGGCGACCCACGAATTCGGTCCGGAACCGGTCGAGGACGACATCGCGGTGCTGGTGCTGCACGCCGTGCCCTAGCCCTGTCCTGCCGGCCGGGAGCGGGGAGTCGGGCAGATTTCCTAGTTTCCTACCTGTGTACTAGGAAAAAGTGTTGACGTGGGCCGGAGTGGTCAGCACGATGGTGCCATGTACCCGACGCGGCCCTTGCTCGTGCGCTGTCGACACGTGGACTTCTGTCACGTCGCCAGCGCCGTCTGCCGTCGCGGTTGACGGCGCGGGCCGCCCCGGCCCCGACGCCTGACGCTCGTCTCCTCCCCTCCCGCGCACCCCCTCTCGTGCGCCGCTTCCCCGTTGTCCCCGCCTGCCCTCGCCTGTCCTCGTCCACGTCGCCATGTCCTGGGAGACGCATGTCCACGCTGCCCTCGCGCCGCGCCTTCGGCGGGCTGCTCGGCTCCACGGCCGCCGCGGCCACCCTGCGGGCGCCGAGCGCCGCCGCCGCCGAACGCCCCTTCCGCGCCGCTCCGGAGCGCGATTCGACGCGCCCCAACCTCCTGGTCATCCTCGCCGACGACCTCGGCTGGGCCGACCTGACCTGCTTCGGCTCACCCACCATCAACACCCCGCGCCTGGACCGCCTCGCCCGTCAGGGCGTCCGCTTCACCCAGGCGTACGCCGGCTCCTCGACCTGCTCCCCCACCCGCTTCGCGCTCTACACCGGCCGCTTCCCCGGCCGCGTCCCCGGCGGCCTCGCCGAACCGATCGCCGACTCCACGGTGGGCCTGGAACCCGGGCACCCCACGCTGGCCTCGCTGCTGCGCGACGCCGGCTACGACACCGCGCTGATCGGCAAGTGGCACTGCGGCTACCTGCCGGACTACAGCCCCACCCGCTCCGGCTGGAACTCCTTCTTCGGCAACCTCGGCGGCGCGCTGGAGTACTACTCCAAGCTGGGCCTCAACGGGGAGTACGACCTGTACGAGGGCGACGCCACGTACCAGGACCTGCGCTACTACACGCGGGTGCTCACCGAGCGCGCCGTGGAGCACGTCGGCACCCGGGAGGCCGGGACGCCCTGGCTGCTGAACCTCAACTTCACCACCCCGCACTGGCCGTGGATCGCCGAGGGCGACGAGGAGGTGGGCACGGAGATCGCCCGCCGCCTCCAGGACGGCGAGCCCCACGCGCTCTTCCACTATGACGGCGGATCCCTGGAGAAGTACGCCGAGATGGTCGAGGATCTGGACCGCTCCGTCGGCCTGGTGCTGGACGCGTTGGCCGCCAGCGGCCAGGAGCGGGACACCCTGGTCTTCTTCGGCAGCGACAACGGCGGCGAACGCTGGTCGCACCAGTGGCCGCTCTCCGGGGAGAAGGCGTCGCTCCAGGAGGGCGGCATACGGATCCCGCAGATCGTCCGCTGGCCGGCGCGCCTGGACGGCGGCCAGGTCAGCCACCTGCCGCACTACTCCCCCGACTGGACGGCCACGCTGCTGGAACTGGCCGGCACCCGGCCCGACGCCGGACATCCGCTGGACGGCCACAGCCTGGCGGGCTACCTGCTCCGCGACGAGGCCCCACCGGAGCGCGACCTGTTCTGGCGGGTGCGGGCGGAACGCGCGCTGCGCCGCGGCGACTGGAAGTACCACCGCGACGACGAGGGCCTGGAGCACCTCTACAACCTCGAGGAGGACCCGCGCGAACGGGCGGACCGCGCCACGACGGAGCCGGAGCTCTTCGCCGCCCTCCGGGACACCTGGGAGGCGATCGACACGGGCCTGCTCCCCTATCCGGACTAGCCCGACGGGTGCGAACCGCCGCCGGCGTCCGCCGCGACCGTTTTCCCTCTTTTACACATCGTCCAGGGATGGATAATCTGTCCAGGTAGGGACGAGGTGGAGGGAGGCGTGCCGTGACGGACGCATCGGGGCCGCGGCTGGTGGACGAGCGGTCCGGGCGGGTGTACCCGCTGGACCCGCTGCGCTGGCGCGGCGACGCAGCGCTGGACGGCGGCGACGGCGGGGCGCCGCTGACGGTCTCGCCGTTGCCCGGCATCGCGCCGGGCGACGTCGAGACCGGCACCCGTTCGCTGTGGCGGTACCGGGCCGCGCTGCCGGCGATCGCCGCGGAGCGCCCGGTCTCCCTGGGCGAGGGGTGCACGCCGCTGGTCGAGGCCGACTGGGGCGGGGCCCGGGTGCGCTTCAAGCTGGAGTGGTTCGGCCCCACCGGCAGCTTCAAGGACCGCGGCGGCAGCGTGATGGTCTCCGCGCTGGCGGCCCGCGGCGTGACCGAGGTGATCGAGGACAGCTCGGGCAACGGCGGCTCCTCGGTCGCCGCCTACTGCGCCGCCGCCGGCATCCGGGCCACCATCCTGGTGCCCGAGTCCACCTCGCCCGCCAAGATCCTGCAGACCCGGGCGTACGGCGCGGCGATCCGGCCGGTGCCCGGCGGCCGGGACGCCACCGCCGCCGAGGCGCTGCGGCTCTCCGCCGGCACCTGCTACGCCGGGCACAACTGGCACCCCTTCTTCCTCCAGGGCACCAAGACGCTGGCGTACGAGCTGTGGGAGGACCTCGGCTTCGCCGCGCCCGACGCCGTCGTCACGGTGGCCGGCGCGGGCAGTCTCGTCCTCGGCTGCGACCTCGGCTTCGGCGAGCTCCTCGCGGCCGGCCGGATCGCCCGCCGCCCCCGGCTGTTGGTGGCCCAGCCGGCCGCCTGTGCCCCCATCCACGCCGCGTTCCACGGCACGGCGCCCGCCGGTTTCGGACCCACGATCGCGGAGGGCACCGCGATCCGGGAGCCGGTCAGGCTGCCCGAGGTGGTCGCGGCGGTGCGCCGTTCCGGCGGCGACATGGCGGCGATCCCCGAACCGGACATCGCCGCCGCCGTCCGCCGGCTGGCGGCCGCCGGGCTCTACGCGGAGCCGACCAGCGCGACCGCCGCCGCGGCGATCGACGTCTTCCGGGCCCGCGGTGAGATCAGGGAGGGCGAGACGACGGTGGTGGTGCTCACCGGCTCCGGGCTCAAATCGCCAGGACCGATCGGGGATCTCCTCGACGCCGGCGGCCCGGCGTGACGCCGGACGCCGCGGGCGGGCCCGGCGACGATGCCGCTCCGGCCGGGGAGGACGAACTGCTGCTGCGGGAGGCCGAGAAGATCGTCGTGGCACTCGGGCGGATGTTCCCCGGCCTGTGCGAGGTCGTGCTGCACGACCTGCGCGACCCGGACCAGGCGATCCGGGCGATCGAGAACAACCTGTCAGGACGCTCCGTGGGCGATCCGGCCACCGAGCTCGGCCTCGCCCGGATCCGCGACCCCGACTACCCCGGCGTGCTCCAGAACTACCCCAACCGCTTCCCCGACGGCCGCCCCGCCAAGAGCACCTCCATCGGCCTGAAGAACAGCCGGGGCGCCTACGTCGCCGCGCTCTGCCTCAACCTCGACGTCTCGCTGCTCGCCACCGCCGCCCGCAGCCTGGCCAACCTGGTGCGCACCGACGAATCGGACGAGCCGCTCGCCGAGACCCTGCGCGCCCGCACGGTCGACGACCTGCGGGCCGCCGTCGAGGAGTTCGCCGCCGCCCGCGGGCACACCCCGCGCGGCCTCGACGCGGCGGCCCGGCGGGAACTGGTGTGCTCACTGCGGGCGCGCGGGTTCCTCCAGGTCAAGCACTCCGTGCGGGCGCTCACCGACCTGCTGGGCATCTCCCGCGCCACGGTCTACAACTACCTGCGCTGAGCCACCCGCCCCGGTCGGCTCCCGAACGGGCGGTGTTACGGTCGCCGCGGCGACCGCGCACGACCCCGAGGTGCCCGCATGACGACCGACGACCGCCCACGCCTGACCGACCTGCGCACCGAACATCGTTCGTGCCCCGTGGGGTTGGACAGACCCCCGCGCTTCTCCTGGGTCCTGGACACCGACCGCCGCGGCTGCGTCCAGCGCTCCCACCGGGTGGTGGTGCGCCGCGGCGCCGAGGTGGTCTGGGACTCCGGGGAGGTGGCAGGCGACCGCGGCTACGAGGTGGCGTACGGCGGCCCGCCGCTGGTCGCGTTGACCCGCTACGCCTGGACCGTCACCGTGCACACCACGCACGGCGACGCCGAGGCGTCCTCGTGGTTCGTCAGCGGCCTGCCCGACGAGTCCGACTGGGCGGGCGCGGCCTGGCTGGGCCGGGAGGCCGAGGACGGCGCCGCGCCGTTGCTGCGGCACGAGTTCACCCTCGACCACGCGGCCGACCCGGACCCCGACGCCGCCGCGTACCTCGCGGTGGCGGCCGGCGGCTACGCCGCCGTGACGCTGAACGGCGAGCCCGTCGCCGACGAGGTGCTCTCCCCCGGTTTCACCGACTACACCAGGCGCGTGCAGTACGTGGTGCACGATGTGACCCGCCTGCTGCGCCCGGGCCGGAACGCCCTCGGCGTCGAACTGGGCCGCGGCTTCTTCGGCATGCGGCGCCCCAACACCTGGGACTGGCACACCGCGCCCTGGCACGGCGAGCCGCGCGTCCGGCTGTTGCTGGCCGTGCCGGGGCGGGGCGGCGCCGCCCCCAGCGTCGTCACCTCGTCCCACGCCTGGCGGGCCGTGGACGGCCCGGTCAGGGACGACGACCTCTACGGCGGCGAGAGCCACGACGACCGGTACGCCCGCGCCGGCTTCGACCTGCCGGGTTACGACGACACCGCCGACACCAACACCAACACCAACACCGACACCGCCGGGTGGTCCGCCGCGACCGTGCTGCCGGCGCCGGCCGGGCGGCTGGAACACCAGCGGCAGCAGCCGATCCGGATCATCGAGGAACTGCCGACCGAGGAGGTCACCGAACCGGCACCCGGCGTGTACGTGGTGCGTTTCCCACGGGTGCTCGCCGGCTGGGCGGCCGTCCGGATCCCGGCGACGGCGGCCGGCGCGACCGTCACCGTGCGGTACGGGGAGCAGCTGACCGCCGGGGGTCGGCCCAACTACGAGGACGCGTTCGGCCACTATTCGGGCCGCTTCCAGACCGACCGTTTCACGGTGTCGGGAACGGGCGAGGGGCCGGGTTCGTGGTGCGAACCGCGTTTCACCTACAAGGGCTTCCAGTACGTGGAGCTCACCGGCTGGCCCGCGGACGCTCCGCCGCCCTCGCCCGCCGATCTCGTCGCCCGGCTCGTGCGCTCCGACGTCGCCGTCACCGGTACGTTCGCATGCTCAGATCCGGAGCTGACCCGCCTGCACCAACTCACCGTCGCCACCGTGCTGAACAACCTGCACGGCATCCCCACCGACACACCCAAGTACGAGAAGAACGGCTGGACCGGCGACGCGATGCTCGGCGCCGAGATCTTCCTGCGCAACCTCGACATCCACGAACTGCTCGCCAAATGGCTCCAGGACGTGGCCGACACGCGCCCGCCCGGCGGCCACCCCCAGGTGATCGCGCCGCATGGCGGCTGGCGGCTGAGCTGGGAGCCGGCGCCGACCTGGCATTCGGCGTTCGTGCTGATCCCGTGGTGGCTGCACCGCCACACCGGCGATCTGCGGGTGCTCCGCGCCCATTTCGACGATATGGCCGACTACGCGCGTTTCGAACTAGGCCGCTCCCCCGGGGGCATCGCCATGACGACGCTGGGCGACTGGGTCAGCCCCGAAACGCCGCCGCCCGGCGGCAACCCGGAGGGCGAGGACCGGCGGGTCTCGGCGACCGCCTATCTGTACGCGATGCTCACGACGTTGGTCCGGGCCGCCGGCGTGCTGGGGCGGACGGACGAGGAGGCGTTCTTCCGGGCGCGCGCCGCCGAGGTGCGCGCCGCGTTCCGCGATCACTTCGTGGACGCCCGCACCGGGCGGGTCAGCGGGGCGGACGAGACGGGTTTCCGGCAGACCCACCACGCGCTGGCGTTGGCGTTCGGCCTGCTGGACGGGGCGGAACGGACCGGGGCCGCGGCGCTGCTGGACGCCGACCTGGCGGAACGCGGCGACCGGCTCAACACGGGCGCGCTCGGCACCAAGTACCTGCTGCCGGTGCTCACCGCGCACGGCCACGCGGCGCGGGCGCTCGCGGTGGCGCGGCAACCGGAGTTCCCCGGCTGGGGGCTGTGGCTGCGCGCGGGCGCGACGACGCTGTGGGAACACTGGGATCTCGGGGCCAGATCGCGCGGCCACTATTTCCTCGGCACCATCGACGACTGGCTGTTCGCCGACGTCGCCGGGCTGTCGGCCGGGGACCCTGACGCGGACTCTCTTCTGGTACGGCCCGCGCTGACCGGCCTTTTGGACGCGGCCTCCGCCCGGCTGGTGACGCCGCGCGGGCCGGCGGCGGTCGCCTGGCGGCGGGAGCACGGCGAGTTGTCCCTCGACGTCACGGTGCCGTCGGGCGCCACCGCCCGCGTGCACCTTCCCGTGCCGGGCGGCGACCCGACGTCGGTCACCGAATCCGGCCGGCCGCTGGCCGAGGCGGAGGCCGTGCACCTGCACGGCGCCTCCGCCGAGGACGCCGAGGTGGTCCTCACCGTCCCGGGCGGCCACTACACATTCGCCGCGCCGGCGTGACCCCCCGGACGGACCGCCACCCCGCCGGTGCAGAGCCCTTGCCGGGCGGACCAGCCGCGCCGCCGGCACGAGGCCCTTGCCGGGCCGACCGTCGACGTCCGTACCCGCGCGGACCGACCGCCACCCCGCCGGCACGAGGCCCTTGCCGCGCCGACCGACCGCGCCGCCCGTGCGAAACCCTTGCCGCGCGGGCCGCCAAGCCCCTGTGGCGGATCGCCGTTCGAGGCGCTCGCGCCGCCTCACCGCCGCCGTCCGCCTCGCCCTCGACGGCGGCCACCCCGCCGGCATCGAACCCCTCGACTGGCGCGCCGGCCCCGACACCCACACCTACGACTGGACCGAACCCTGCTGCGGGATGCCGGCTGGGGACGGATCGTCGGCCTGACCTCCGGCGGCGACCTCGGCTTCCCCGGAGAGGTGTCCTACGGTGCCGCCAAGGCCGCGCAGACCCACTACACCCTCTCCGCCGCCGCCGAACTCGCCGACCTCGGCATCACCGCGAACGTCGTGCACCCGCCCGTCACGGACACCGGCTGGATCACCGACGAGGTACGCGAGTTCGTCGCGCGGAGCACCACCCTGTTCCACGTCGCGAGCCCGGCGGAGGTCGCCGACAGCATCGTCTTCCTCACCTCCGACGAGGCCGCCCTGATCACGGGCAACGTGCTCACCCTCCGCTGGCGCCTCCCAGGAGGCGCTGACAGCGAGTCGCCTGGCGGGTGCCGGGGAAATGTGGTCGACAGGGGGGTGGGGGAGGCGTTGGGATGGGGGCGGGTGGCCGTCGCGTGGAGGGGGCCGGGTGTGGGAGGCGTTCTTGGCAGTCGAGGAGACGGAAGGCGTCCGCCCCGTGATCGACGCCGTGCTGGTCAGGCGGCTGGTCGACGCGCAGTTCCCGCGGTGGTCCGGGCTGCCCCTGCGGCTGCTGGACCCGGCCGGTTCGGATCATGTGATCTACCGGCTGGGTGAGGAGCTGTCCGTCCGGTTGCCCCGCCATGCCGGGGCCATTCGGCAGGCCGAGAAGGAGTTCGCGTGGCTGCCCCGGCTCGCCCCGCATCTGCCGCTGGCCGTTCCCGTGCCGGTGGGGGTGGGTGAGCCGGACTTCGGCTATCCGTGGCCGTGGGCGGTGTCCCGTTGGCTGGACGGCGAGGTGGCGACCGTCGAGGCGCTGGCCGGCTCGTCAGGGGCCGCCGTCGCCCTGGCGGAGTTCCTGACCGCGCTTCAGCGGTTCGCGCCGGAGGAAGGGCCGGTGAGGGACGACGCCCATGCGGAACTGAGCGCCGCGCCGTTGGCCGACCGGGACGGCGCGACGCGGGACGCGATCGCGGAGGTCGACGGCAGGTTCGACGCCACGGCCATGACCGAACTGTGGGACGCGGCGCTGGGCGCCCCCGGCTGGGACCGTCCTCCGGTCTGGTTCCACGGGGACTTCCACACCGGCAACCTGCTGACCGTCGACGGCCGCCTCAGCGCGGTCATCGACTTCGGCGGGCTCGGCGTCGGCGATCCTGCCTGTGATCTGACGATCGCCTTCACCCTGATGTCGGCCGAGAGCCGGACCGCGTTCCGGACCGCGCTCGGCGTGGACGACGCCACCTGGCTCCGCGGCCGCGGGTGGGCCCTGGCCACCGGCCTCAACGCCTACACGTCGTACGCCGCCGTCAACCCCCGGATCGCCGCGCAGACCACCCGGCAGATCACCGAGGCCCTGGTCGGCTAGCAGCGTGCGCGTAGGACGCACACCAGACTGCCGAGATTACTATGGTTCTCCATACTATGATTGAGACGAGTATGGCGAAGGTGAGGTGGCGGATGGTGGGGTTCGTGGGGCGGGACGCGGAGCTGGGGGTGCTGGAGCGGCATCTGGACTGGGTGCGGGAGGGGCGCGGGGACCAGCGCGGGCGGGCGCTGCTGCTGCGGGGGCGGCGGCGGGTCGGGAAGTCGCGGCTGGTGGACGTGTTCTGCCAACGGGCCAGCGTGCCGTGCGTCGTGCACCAGGCCACCAGGGGCGAGGACCCGGCGCGCGAGCGGGCCCGTTTCCTGGACGAGGTGCGGCATTCGTCGCTGCCCGACACGGCGCTGCTCGCCGGCGTCACGCGCGTGGACGACTGGGACACGGCGCTGCGCCAGCTCGCCGCCGTGCTGCCGGACGACGCGCCGAGCGTGGTCGTGCTGGACGAGCTGCCGTGGATGCTGGAGGGCGACCACGTGCTGGAGGGCACCCTGCAGACCGTGTGGGACCGGGTGCTGAGCCAAAAGCCCGTGCTGCTGGTGCTCATCGGCAGCGATCTGGCGATGATGGAGCGGCTGTCGGCGTACGGGCGCCCGTTCCACCAGCGTGGCGTCGAGATGGTGCTGGCGCCGCTCTCGCCGCGCGAGGTGCGGGCGATGACGGGGCTGTCCGCGGCGGACGCGTTCGACGCGCATCTGATCACCGGCGGGCTGCCGCTGGTCTGCCAGGAGTGGCGGGAGGGCGAGGGCCGGGTCGACTTCCTGGCCCGGGCGCTGGACGATCCGACGTCTCCGCTGCTCGTCTCGGGCGAGCGGATGCTGGCCGCCGAGTTCCCGACGGCGCTCCAGGCCCGGCAGGTGCTGTCGGTGGTCGGGAGCGGCGAGCGGACGTTCGGGACGATCGCGGCGGCGGCCGGTTCGGCCGGGCGCCCGCTGCCGCCGGGGTCGCTCAACCCGGCGCTGCGCACCCTGGCGGACAAGCGGCTGATCGCCGTGGACACGCCCCTGTCGGCCCGCCCGGGCGACCGGGACCGGCGGTACCGGGTCGCGGATCCCTATCTGCGCTTCTGGCTGGCGTTCCTGGAGGGCGGCATTCCCGACGTGGAACGCGGGCGGGGCCGGGTGGTGGCCGAGCGGATCGAGCGCGGCTGGGCCTCGTGGCGCGGGCGGGCGATAGAGCCGGTGGTGCGCGACGCGCTGGGCCGGCTGCTGCCGGACGAACGGTGTCCTGAGGTGCGGGAGGTGGGCGGCTGGTGGCCGCGCACGAACAATCCCGAGGTGGATCTCGTGGGCGCGGACCGGCCGGCGCCGGCGCGCCGTATCGGGTTCGTCGGCTCGATCAAATGGCAGGAGAACGCACCGTTCGACCGCCGGGCGCTCGCCGCACTGGCCCGCGACGCGCTGGCCGTGCCGGGCGCGGACGGCGACACCCCGCTGGTCGCGGTGGCGCGCGGCGAGGTCACCGTGGACGGGCTGGCCGCGACGTACGGCCCGGACGAGCTGATGGCGGCGTGGGACGCCGACCGGTGACGGCCCCTGGGGCGCCCCAGGGAGCCGATGGCCGGACTCCCGAACGGACCTGTCGCGTCGGGTTGACGATAAGGATCGCTCCCCGATAGCGTCGAGGTGACGAAAAGGGGGACGGCGTGGCTGACATCACGAGGCGTCTGGGGTGGCGGCATCTGCGGTCCGCGCCGACCGCACACGTGCGGCACCACCGGGGCGGCAGGCTGGTGCACGACGGGGCAGGGATCAGCTTCTGGTTCCGGGCGTTGAGCGCGGCGCTGTCCGAGGTGCCGGTGGCCGACCGGGAGTTGGCGATGGGGTTCCACGCCCGTACCTCGGACTTCCAGGACGTGTCCGTACAGGCCACCGTGACGTACCGGATCAGCGATCCGGCCGTGGCCGCCGAGCGGTTGGACTTCTCGATCGACCCGGACACGGGCGTGTGGCGCGGCGCGCCCCTGGAGCAGTTGTCGACGCTGCTGACCGAGACCGCGCAGCAGCACGCGCTCGACGTGCTGGCCCGCACACCGCTTTCTGAGGCGCTGGTGGACGGCGTCGCCGCGGTGCGGCGGCGGATCGCGGACGGGCTGGCGGCGGAGCCGCGGCTGCCGGCCACCGGGATCGAGGTGGTCGCCGTGCGGGTGGTCGCGATCCGCCCCGAGCCCGAGGTGGAACGCGCCCTGCGCACGCCCGCGCGCGAGCGGATCCAGCAGGAGGCCGACCGGGCGACGTACGAGCGCCGCGCGGTCGCCGTGGAACGGGAACGCGCCATCGCCGAGAACGAGTTGGCGAACCAGATCGAGCTGGCCCGGCAGGAGGAGGGCCTGGTCGGGCAACGCGGCACCAACGCCCGCCGCGAGGCGCAGGAGGCCGCCGCCGCCGACGCGATACGGGCCGAGGCGGAGGCCGCCCGCACGGTGCGGACGGCGAAGGCCGCCGCCGAGGCGGCCAGGGAGAACGGCGCCGCGCTGGCGCAGGCGCAGGTCGACTGGCTTCGGGTGCACGCCGAGGTGGACACGGCCACACTGCACGCCATGGCCGTTCTGCGGCTCGCCGAGCACCTGCCCCGCGTGAACAGCGTCACCCTGACCCCCGACGTGCTGACCGGCCTGCTCGCACGGCTCGCACAACGCGACCCGGGGGACGCCGGATGAGCCTGGCGCGGCGCGCGGTGGTGGTGCACCGCACCACCGAGTACGCGGAGCTGCTGGCCCGGCACGGCACGCGCGGGCAGGCCGAGTTCTTCCTGTGCTCGCGCGGCCGGAGCATCGAGGAGGTGGCCGAACGGGACGGGCGGGCCCGGCGGGCGCTGGCCGAGGTGGTGGCGGCCGTTCCGGTGAACTGGCGGCTGGCCCGGGTGGAACGCGCGGACCTGGACCGTTTCCTGTTCGGCCCCGAGGACGTGGTCCTGGTGGTGGGGCAGGACGGGCTGGTGGCCAACGTCGCCAAGTACCTCGCCGGCCAGCCGGTGGTGGGGATCGACGCGGACCCCGGGCGCAACTCCGGCGTGCTGGTGCGCCACCGGCCGGCCGACGCGGCGGCGGTGCTGCGCGCGGCGGCCGCACCGAGCGGGCGCGGGGTGGACGAGTTGACCATGGTGGAGGCGGTGGCGGACGACACGCAGCGGCTGGTGGCGCTCAACGAGGTCTACGTCGGCCCGGCCAGCCACCAGACAGCGCGTTACCGGCTGGACGCGGCGCCGGGAACGGAACGCCAGGCGTCGTCCGGGGTGCTCGTCGGCACGGGCACGGGAGCCACCGGATGGCTGCGCTCGCTGTGGCAGCAGGGCCGCGGCGACCCGGCGCTGCCGGGGCCGACGGACCGGCGGCTGGTCTGGTTCGTGCGGGAGGCGTGGCCGTCGCCGGCCACCGGAACGTCCCTGGTGGCCGGGGAGTTGGCGGCAGCGCAGCGGCTCGGACTGACGGTGGAGAGCGACCGGCTGGTGGCGTTCGGGGACGGGATGGAGGCGGACGCGCTGGAGCTGACCTGGGGTCAGACGGTCCGCCTCGGCATCGCCGACGCCGCACTTCGCCTGGTCGCCTGACCGCGGCGGGCGGCGGTACGGGGGTCCGCCGCCCGCCGCGGGCGGAAACGCGGTCACCCGCGCCACCCACGGCGGGCAAGTGCCCTGATGCTCGTGCGGCGTTCGGGCGTCAGCCGCGCCGCTCCGTGGGGTGAGGGCCCGAACCGGTCGGCGTGGCCGGGGCCGGGTTCCGTGGCACGGGGACGCGGTCGAGGGCGCGGCGGGCGAGGTGGGCGGTGGGGAGGGCCGTCAGGGGGGCGAGGAGGGGGACGGCGGGGGGCGCGAAGAAGGCCAGCGTCGCGGCGACCGCCACGGTGGCCCAGACGGCGGCCGTGCGGAGGGGGTTGGCGGCGGCCAGCAGCACGGCGTTGCGCAGCAGCGGCAGCGGGCAGTCGTCGGTGAGGGCCAGCAGCGGGAAGGCGAACGTGGCGGCCAGGGCCGTGGCGAGGGCGGGGACCGTCGCCGTGACGAGGACCGCGGCGCGCAGCGGGGCACCCTCGGCGCCGGCGGCGAAGGCGACGTCCACGACGACGACGACCGCACCGGCCGCCAGCGCGCCGCCGACGGCCAGGCCGCGCCAGGGGCGACGCCGGAACGCCCCCCAGAACGTCGCGAGCACGGGCGGGCTCTCGCCCCTGGCCCAGCCGTCGGCCACCGCGCACAGCGCGGTGGTGGCGGCCGGCGCGGTGAGCAACGGAAGGCTCGCGACCGTCCACAGGAGGCCGGCCAGCACCAGGTCGGCGAGGCGGCTGAGGCCGCGGGCGAAGGCGGTGTCCTGCATGGCGACCTCCCTGGTCCGGCGAACGGGGCGCGGGCGGCGCGCCGGTCAGCCGCCCTCGGCCCGGGGCGGGGCGGTGGGCGGGGCAGTGGCCGGGACGCCGGTCGAGTCGCGGATGACGAGCCGGCACGGCAGCGTTTCGACCCCGGACGCGGGGCTCCCGTCGATGGCGGACATCAGCCGCAGCGCGGCCGTCCGGCCCAGTTCGGCGAGGTTCATGTCCACGGTGGTGAGCGGCGGGCGGCAGGCCTCCGCCATGGTCTCCCAGTTGTCGTAGCCGGCCAGCGCGACATCGTCCGGCACCCGGCGCCCGGACTCCCGCAGGGCGTCCGCCGCCCCGCGGGCGATCTGGTCGTTGCCGCAGAACAACGCGTCCACGTCCGGATCCGCGCGCAGCGCGATATGCGCGGCCTGCCGCCCCCACGCCTCGGTCCACTCGCCGAAGTGCACGGTGCCGCCGGAGAGTTCGGCGCCCGCCTCGGCCAGCTCGCGGACCGCGTGCTCGGCCCGCACCGCCGCCGCCCGGTGGTGCGCGGGCCCGGTGACGTGGGCGATGCGGCGCCGCCCGGTGGCCAGCAGATGCCGCACCACGAGCCGGGCGCCGCCCGCGTCGTCGGGCACCAGCGAGACGTCGCGTGGGTCGGTCGAGGGCCCGAGCGCGTAGACCGTGGGCACCGGCGACGGCAGGTCGAGCGGCGGGCGCGGGTCGGTGCGGCGGCCGGTGACGATCAGGCCGTCGATGCGGCGGTCGAGCAGCGAGCGCACGTAGTGCTGTTCGCGGATCTGGTCGCCGCGGGTGTCGCAGAGGAAGACCGAGAGCCGCCCGGCGCCCAGCGCGTTCTCGGCCCCGAGCAGCACCGGCAGGCTGAACCGGCCGACGCTGTCGGTGGTCACCAGCCCGACCGTGTAGCTGCGCCCGGAGAGCAGGCTGCGGGCCATCTCGTTGGGGCGGAAGTTCAGCTTGCGGGCGGCGTCGAGCACCCGCTCCCTGGTCTCGGGGCGGAGCCGGCCGCGGCCGTTGAGCGCCTTGGACGCGGTGCCGGGCGACACCCCGGCCAGCGCCGCCACGTCGCTGATCGTGGCGGCGCGCGCGGCCGGTCTGTCCCCTGGCGTCACGGTCATCGAGAAATCCTTTGCCTGATACTCGCAGCGAGGCGCGAAGGCCGCCGTACGGCGGTCATGATGCCATGAGATCCCGTCGCGCGGGAGGGCTTGACGAGCACCCTGTGCGCTCCTAGCGTGCCGCTCCAGGAAAAGGGTTTCTCACAATTTCGCACACGGGAGCTCCATGTCACCCGAACCGTCCGCCGCCGCCCCGTCCGCCGCCGAGCTGCCGCCGGGCCCGGTCCGGCTCGGCCCCGACGCGCACGCCGCGCAGCGCCCCGACGCCCGGGCCACCATCACCGAGGGGTTCTGGGCCGAACGCCGCCGGGTGAACGCCGAGGTGAGCATCCCGCAGGGCCCGGAACGGCTGGCCGAGGCCGGCAACACGGAGAACCTGCGGCGCGCCGCCGACCGCGTGACCGGCGGTTTCCAGGGCGGGTTCCCGTTCCAGGACACCGACGTGCACAAGTGGCTGGAGGCGGCGGCCTGGCAGCTCGGCGAGCCGGACCAGGCCGAGGACTACGCGGCCGACCTGCACCGGTGGATCGACGAGTACGCCGGGCTGCTGGGCCGGGCCCAGGAGAACTCCGGCTACCTCAACAGCTACTACCAGGTGGCCAAGCCCGAGGTGCCGCACTTCACCGAGCTGCACTGGGGCCACGAGCTGTACACCGCGGGGCACCTGATCCAGGCCGCGGTGGCCCACCACCGCACCACCGGACGGCGCGAACTCCTCGACGTTGCCGTCCGGTTCGCCGACCACATCGAGGAGAGCTTCGGGCCCGAGGGCTCGGGCAAGCCGGTGGACGGCATCGACGGCCATCCGGAGATCGAGACCGCGCTCGTCGAGCTCGCCCGGGAGACCGGCGAGGCCCGCTACACCGAGCTGGCCCAGTACTTCGTGGACCGGCACGGCGGAGGGCTGCCGGTGAGGTCCGACCAGGGCCCGGGGCGCCCCGGCTACTACCAGGACCACGCGCCGATCCGCGAGGCCACGTCGGTCACCGGCCACGCGGTGCGCCAGGTCTACCTGCTGGCCGGCGCGGCCGACGTCGCGACCGAAACCGGCGAGCCAGAGCTGCGGGCCGCCGTCGAGCGGCTCTGGGCAGAGATGACGGCCCGTCAGACGTATCTCACCGGCGGCATCGGCGCCCACCACTCCGACGAGGGCTTCGGCCAGCCGTACGAGCTGCCCAACGACCGCGCCTACTGCGAGACCTGCGCCGCCATCGCCTCGGTGCAGTTCAGCTGGCGGATGGCGCTACTCACGGGTGAGAGCAGGTACTCCGACCTCATCGAACGCACCCTCTACAACGGCGTGCTGTGCGGCGTGTCGCTGAGCGGCGACCGCTACCTCTACGACAACCCGCTGCACGTCAGGGACGGCCACGCCGACCAGGAGGGCGAACGCGCCCCCCGGGTCCCGTGGTTCCGCTGCGCCTGCTGCCCGCCGAACCTCATGCGGCTGCTCGCCTCGCTGCCGCACTATCTGGCCGCCGCCTCGGCGGACGGCCAGGCGCTGCATGTGCACCAGTACGCGTCCGGCACGGTCGCGGCCGATCTGGCCGGCGGCCCGGTCGAACTGGAGATGTCCACCGAGTACCCGCAGCGCGGCCGCATCGAGATCACCGTGACCCGCACGGGGCCCGAACCGTGGACCCTGGCGCTGCGGGTGCCGCACTGGGCCGTCGACACCTGGTCCGTGTGGCTGCCGGAGAAGGACGCGCCGTACACGTACGAGGACGGCTGGCTGCGCCTGCACCGCACCTGGCAGGAGGGCGAGAGCATGCTGCTGCTGCTCGACACGGACCCCCGCCTCACCGCCGCCGACCCGCGGGTGGACACGACGCGCGGCTGCGTCGCGATCGAACGTGGCCCGCTGGTCTACTGCGTCGAGACCCTCGACCAGCCGGACCTCGGCGAGGGGTTCGGACTGGACGATCTGGTCATCGACACCGGGTCGCGGCTCACCGACTCCACCAGGCCCGACCTGCTCGGCGGCGTCACCGTGGTCCACGCCAGGGCCCGCGTGCGGCCCCGGCCGACGACCCCGGACGACGGCGCCGCATGGTGGCCCTACCGCCCCGCCACCGACGACGCCCCCACCGACACCGACGCGGCCGACGCCGACGGCGACGCCGACGAGGCACCGGAGGGCGAACGGGTCACCCTCACCGCGATCCCGTACTACGCCTGGGCCAACCGGGAGACCGGCGCCATGCGCGTGTGGCTCCCCGCCGAACCGGCACGGACCGGACCGTCGGGAGAGTCCGCACCGGAGGGCTCCCTGGTGCTGCCGACGCTGCCCGAGTTCCCGACCCCGCCGACGCCTCGGCCACGGCCGGAGTAGCCCCACCGAACACGGGGCCCGCCGGCCCGCTCGTCCCTCCCCCGTCCACCCGCCGACCCCATGCCGCGCCCGCGGCCGCACTCGCCGCTCCCCTCATCGCTCCGCCCTGCCGGAGGTTCCCGTGTCCCCACCGCCGTCCCCGCCCTCCCCCGCCCGCGGAAGATCCCGCGCGGCGCCGACCCGCCGCTCGCTGCTGCGTGGTGTGGGCGGGGCGGCGCTGGCCGCCCCGCTGGCGTCCTGCGGCTACCTGCCCGCGGACCGCTCTGACCGGTTGTCGTTCCTGTTCTGGGGCAGCGCCCAGGAGGAGGCCGGGGTCACGGCCGTCAGCGACCATTTCTCCGGCGAGCCTGGGCATCTCACGGTCGACGCCCAGCTGGTCAACTACACGACCTACGAGGCCAAGCTCAACACGCTGGTGGCGGCCCGGCAGGAGCCTGACATCTCCTATCTCACGATGGGCACCTCGATGCGGCTCGGCGAGGGCGGCCTGCTGGTCAACATGCTCGACTACCGCGACAGGTTCCCCGAGCTGGACGACTTCCTGCCCGAGACGATCCACTACTGGGACGACGAGGGCGCGGTGTTCCAGACCGCCATCGAGATCATCGGCACCTGGTTCAACGCCACCCTCTTCGAGCAGGCCGGCGCGCCCACTCCACCCAGCCACACCGAACAGGCCTGGCACTGGGACGACTTCGTCGCCGCCGCCGAGCGGCTCACGTTCGACGCCGAGGGCCGCCGCCCCGGCGAGAGCGGTTTCGACAGCACGCAGGTGCGGCAGTACGGCACCGCCGCGCCCACCAACCCCAGCCAGTCGCTGTACGCGCTGCTGCGCAGCAACGGCGCCGACCTGTTCGACGAGAGCGGCACCCGCTGCGTCATCGACTCCGACGCCGCGGTCGAGGTGATCACCGCCATCTCGGACCTGATCTACGAGCACCGGGTGGCCCCGAACCCGACCCAGCTCGTGTCGTTCAACTCGGGCCTGGCGCTGATGCTCCAGTCCGGCAAGCTGGCGATGTCCCTCGACGGCTACTGGAACCTCCTCGACCTGGCGGCCACCGACTTCCCCTACGGCATCGGCGTGATGCCACGCTTCGGCGACGAGGCGCTGACCACCGTCACCTCGGGCGCCACCTGCGTGTTCGAGCGCAGCCGCTCCCCCGAGCAGGCCGTCGAGTTCTACCTCCAGATGGCCGACCCCGAACGCTGCCCGCTCTACCGGCAGGGCCTGTGGATGCCGCTCCAGCGCCGCTTCTACACCGACCCCGACCTGCTGGCGAGCTGGACCGACACCGACATCCACCCGCCCAACTTCGCCGACAGCATGGTCGATCCGCTGCTCAACCATTCGGTGCAGGAGCCCACCTACCGGATCAGGGAGAGCTCGCTGGTCTTCAACCGGCTCATCCCCGCGCTGGACACCGTCTGGCTCGGCAACGTGCGCGGCCGGGACGAGATAGCCGGCCATCTGCGGGGCGTCGCCGAGCGGATCACGTCCTTCATGACCGGCGTCTACCCCGACGTGCGGAGGGACGCCTGATGGCCACGACCACGACGACAGCCGCGGCGCCGCCCCCGACCGCGCCGCCGGCCACCGCGAGCCGCCGGGCCGTGGGCGGGCTCGCCCGCATGGAACAGCGCTGGGGGATGCTCCTCGCGGTGCCCGTGGTGCTCGGCTTCCTCGCCTTCACCGTCGGCCCGATGATCGCCTCGTTCGTCATCAGCCTCACGGACTGGACCATCGGCGGGAAGACCGAATGGGTCGGGCTCGACAACTACCGGACGATGTTCGGCGAGGACGACCTCTTCTGGAAGTCGCTGCGCGTCACCCTGTACTACACCCTGCTCGCCGTGCCGCTCGGCCTCGTGTTCGGCTTCGCCGTCGCGCTGCTGCTCAACCGCGAGGTGCGCGGGCGCGGCCTGTTCCGGGTGCTGTACTACCTGCCGGTGCTGGTGCCCAGCGTGGCCAGCGCGGTGCTCTGGATGTGGATCTACAACCCGGAGTTCGGCCTGCTCAACCAGGTGCTGCGGAGCGCCGGGCTGCCCACCTCGCAGTGGATCTACGATTCGACGACCGCCGTGCCCTCACTGGCCGTCATGTCGGCCTGGGGCTTCGGCAACGCCGCGGTGATCTTCCTGGCCGGCCTCCAGGGCGTGCCGCGCCATCTGTACGAGGCGATCGAGGTGGACGGCGGCGGGCCGTGGGCTAAGTTCCGCTACGTCACCGTCCCGATGATGACGCCGACCATCTTCTACAACCTGGTGATGGGCCTGATCGCCACGTTCCAGGTGTTCAACGAGGCGTACGTGATGACGGCCGGCGGGCCCGACAACGCCACCCTCTTCTACAACTTCTACCTCTACCGCACCGCCTTCGCCGAGGGCCGCCTCGGCTACGCCAGCGCGCTCGCCTGGATCCTCTTCCTGCTGGTGGTGATCGCGACGTCCCTGGTGTTCCGCTCGGCGCGGCGCTGGGTCTACTACGAGGCTGGGGAGGCACGGTGACCCTCATCCGAACCACGCTCGCCGCGGATCGTCCGGCGGGCGCGCGGCAGTTGGTGCACCGGCTGCGGCGCGTCGCGCTGTACGCGGTGCTGTGCGCCGGCGCCTTCGTGACGCTGTTCCCCTTCCTGTGGCTGGTGCGCAGCTCCCTGATGGGCGACGGGCAGATCTTCAAGTCCCCGCCCGAATGGGTGCCCAACCCGTTCCACTGGGACAACTACTCGGGCGCGCTGACCGCCCGCCCTTTCGGCCGGTACCTCCTCAACACCCTCGCCATCGAGGCGGTGGTGGTGCCGGGCGTGCTGCTGGTCGGCGCGCTCTCCGCGTTCACCTTCGCCCGGCTGCGCTGGCGCGGCCGGGACGTCGTGTTCGCGGTGCTGCTCAGCGGGCTGATGCTGCCCTACGCGGTGACGCTGGTGCCGACGTTCGTCGGCTGGCAGCACCTCGGCCTGGTCGGCACCTACGTCCCGCTCACCCTGCCCGCCTGGTTCGGCGCCGGGCAGATCGGCCTCATCTTCCTGATGCGGCAGTTCTTCCTGACCATCCCGCGGGAGCTGGACGACGCCGCGTACGTGGACGGGGCGACGCCGCTCACCGTCTTCTGGCGGATCGTGCTGCCGCTGTCCAAACCGGTGCTGATCGTGGTCGGCGTCTTCACCTTCATCGCCGTGTGGAACGACTTCCTCAACCCGCTGATCTACCTGGCCGACGACAACCACTACACCCTGGCGCTCGGACTCGCCGCGTTCCAGGGCGTCTACACGGCGCAGTGGGGCTACCTGATGGCCGCGTCCACGGTGGTGATCGCGCCGATCATCGCGGTCTTCTTCCTGGCTCAGCGGCAGATCCTGGAGGGCATCACGCTCACCGGGCTCAAGGGCTGAGGATCCGACGCCCTCTGTCGCGTGGGGGCGCGGTCGGCGATCCTATGAGGCGATCTCCGCACCACTCCCCCCACGCATGGAGACATCGATGACAGCAACACCATCACGACGCGCGGTGCTCGCCCTGCTCGGGGCGGGCACCGTCGCCGTCCCGCTCGCCTCGCACGCCGCCGCCACCGCCACCGCCAGCCCCGCGCCGCGCGCCGCCGGCCCGTTCCGCGTCTACCTCGGCGCCTACACGGGCGGCGCCGGCGACCGGGGCGTCGGCGTCGCGACCGCCGACGACGCCACCGGAACGCTCACGCTCGACGCCGTGACCCCCACCACCGACCCGTCCTTCCTGGCACTGTCCGGGTCGTCGGGTCCTGCGCCGGTGCTGTACGCCGTCAACGAGGGCGGCCGGAACAGCGTCTCGGCCTTCGCGCTGGACCAGGACGGCGGCGTCACCGGCGCGCTGGGCGACTGCCCGAGCGGCGGCGAGGGCCCCTGCCACCTCGCCGTGCACCCGGCCGGCGGCCACCTCTTCACGGCCAACTACAACTCGGGCACGGTGGCGGTCGTGGCGCTGGCCGCCGACGGCGCGCCCACCGGGGTCGTACAGGAGGTGCAGCACACCGGTTCGGGCCCCAATCCCGGCCGGCAGGAGGGACCGCACGCCCATATGGTCCTGCTCGACCCCTCGGGCGACCGGCTGTTCGCGTGCGATCTGGGCGCCGACTCGGTGTTCGTGTACGCCTTCGACGCCGCCCAGGGGCAGTTGACCCAGGAACAGGAGGTGAAGATGCAGCCGGGCTCGGGCCCTCGACACATGGCGCTCCACCCCGACGGCACCGCCGGCTATGTGCTCGGCGAGCTCGACTCGACCCTCACGCCATGCACCTACGATCCGGCCACCGGGGCGCTCACCCCGGGCAGCCCCGTCTCGACGCTGCCGGACGGCGCCTGGCAGGAGGGCTGGCTCGCCGCCGAGGTGCTGGTCTCGGCGGACGGCGCCTTCGTCTACGCCACCAACCGGGGACACGACAGCGTGGCGGTGTTCGCCGTCGAGGGCGCCGACCACACCGGGCTCCGGCTCGTCGGCCACCACCCCTGTGGCGGTAGCTGGCCTCGCCATATGAGCCTCGACCCCGAGGAGCGGTGGCTGTACGTCGCCAACCAGAACACGGGGTCCGTCACGGTGTTCGCCCGGGACGCGGCGAGCGGCGAGCTGACCGACACCGGACAGACGCTGGCCTACCCGCAGGTGGTGTGCGTGCTACCGGCCCCCGGCGCCGCCGGCTAGGTCGTCCTGGCCCTACGGACCGGTCCCGAACAGGGCAACGGCCCGGACTCGGGCGGGCGCTGACGGACGCGCCCGCCCGGATCCGGGCCGTGCCGCTCGGGTCAACCGGGCACGGTCACCCCGGCCGGCCGGCTCCGCTCCGCGGGCGATGGGCCCGCCGGCTGTGGAACCGTCGGCTGCGGGAGGGCCTTCTGCGGGACTGCCTGCTGCGGGATCGCCGCCTGCGGGACTGCCTGCTGCGGAACCACGGGCGGTGGGACCGCCGGCTGCGGAACCGCGGGGTCGGGCACCGTGCCGTCCTCGTCGGTGCGGCTCTCCAGCCGCGCCGCGAACTCCGCCCAGATCTCGGCGTGGTCGCGGGCCAGTTGGGCCACGGCGCCGAACCAGTGCGAGGGGACGTTCTCGATGATGTCCTCCCAGCTCGCGGATTCGAGCGTGTGCATGTTGAGCAGCCGCAGTAACGCGCGCCCGCTCTCCCGCAGCCGCACCGCCGGGTCGGCCTTGAGTCTGGCCACCACGGCGGCCCGGTCCCTGGGGGACCGTTTGAGCGCGCCGGCGGGAAGCGGGCTTCCGCAGCCCGTGCGGCGCCCGTTGACCGAACGCGGCCGGGGCACGACGTCCTCCCCGCGGCTCAGTCGGTTTCTGACGTCGCGCACCGTCTCGGGCGAGATGCCCGCGGCCCGCGCGACCTGACGGAGCGAGAGCTCCGGGTTCTTGGTCATCATCTCGCCGGCCAGCCGCCGCCCGGCGGCGCCGTCGACCGGACGGATCCTGCCGTCCTGGCCGATCCGTGAATGCGCCAACACCGATCCGCCGTGGACCTGTTTGCGGACCTCGGCGGCCGTTCCCGCGGCGAGGCCGGTCACCGAAGCGACCATCCGGTCCGACCACTGTGGATGGGTGGTCATGATGCGCTGGGCGGCCTGCTTGCGTTCGGCAAGCGTGAGGGGCAGCCCATGGGCGATGTTGGCCTGGACGGCGATGACGAAGGCATCCGCCTCGTCGCCGTCGAAGAACCTGGTGGCGATCGTGGTGTCGCCACGCAGGATGGCCGCCTTGAGGCGGTGCATGCCGTCAATGACGCGCATGGTTGAGCGATGAACAATTATGGGCGGAAGCTCGGAAAGCGCCGAGGCCAAGGCCTCGATGTGCTCCGGACTCTCTCCGAAAATCCGCGGTGAATCCCCGTATGCCAATGAGTTGATTTGGACGTGAACTACCGGCTCTTGGTCGTACTCCCCTTGCCGGACCCCTGTAACCACATCAGACTCCTAGGATCTGATTCCGGCCTTAGGGGCAGACCATCCGGGCGCCGTACACAAAAGAAAACCAAAGCACGCGTGTGCGTACTTTGCTGAACTCACGTCTGAGACGTCTGATTCCCCGTGCCCCGATCGCCTGCCCTTACCTAGACCTTACAAGGGTCCTTGCTGAGAGTTACCCCTACGTGCCCCCTAAACCCCTAGCCGGGGTCCCCTATCGGGGCGTGACAGGGCGCTCACCTGCGCGAAGGGCGCGGACCGGGGGTGCCCGGTCCGCGCCTCACGCCCTTATCGTGAGCCATGTCACACCGAACGCAGCGCCTCGGTCGGCGAGAGCCGGGAGGCACGGACGGCGGGGAGAAGGCCGGCCAGCGCGCCGATGAAAATGGCGGCGGCGATACCGCCCACCCAGGCCTCCACCGGGACGATGATCGTCCAGCCCTGGGAGGAGGCGTAGATGATGGTGGCGACCGCTCCGGCGAGGACGCCGACCACACCGCCGATCAGCGACAGCATGATCGCCTCGGACAGGAACTGCTTGCGGATCTGTCCCTGGGTGGCGCCGAGCGCGCGCCGCAGGCCGATCTCCGAACGCCGTTCCAGCACCGAGATGATCATGATGTTGGCCACCCCTACCGCCCCGACGACCAAGGCGACCACGCCGAGGCCGAGGAAGAGGCTGTTGAAGGCGCCCTCGGCCGCCGCGCGCGCGGTGAGCGCGTCGGACGGCTGACTCACGTCCACCTCGTTGGACGCCTCGGGGTTCGCGGTCTGACCCAGCACCTCCTGGACCTCGTTCACGAAGTCCTGGTGGGCGCGCACGTAGACGGTGCTGGGCGGTCCCGGCACCGACTCGCCGTTCACGAGGTCGGTGTACCCGAGGTAGCGGTCCGCGGCGCCGTACCCGATCAGCGCGCTGCTGTCGATGTCCGAGGCGAGTTCCGCGGGGGCCAGGATGCCGGCGACGTAGAACCACGTGTCGCCCAGCCACACCCGTTGGCCGGGGTAGACCCGGTCGATGCCCAGCCGCTCCGCGGCGGTGGCGCCGAGCACGGTGACCGGCTGCTCCGCGGTGGCGCTGTTCAGCCAGCTGCCCTCCTCCACCTCGGTGGCGATCACCGGCAGCAGGTTCAGGCTGGCCGCCTGGACGTGCAGGGCGCCGGTGTTGACCTCGGGGATCAGCGGGCTGCGGTAGACGTTGGCGTTGACGATCTCGCCGACGTCGGCGACCTGCTCGACGTTGTCGATCAGGGTGATCCGTTCCGTCGCCTCCTGCGGAAGCTGGGCGTCCTCACCCGTGAACGTCTGGCCCTTGGAGGCCGTCAGCAGGTTGGTGCCCAGCCGGTCGATCTCCGCCAGCAGACCGGCCTGGGAGGAGGACGACAGGCCCAGCACCGCGACGATGGCGGCGACGCCGATGGCGATGCCGAGCGCCGACAGCGAGGCCCGCAGCTTGCGGGACCGGATGCCGACGCTGGCCAGGCGCGCCTGGTCGCCGAACGACAGGCGGGCGGGGGCCGTGGTGGACGCGACGCTCATGAGCCCCCTCCCTTCGCCCCGTTGCCGCCGGCTCCGTTGCCGCTCGCCCCGTTGCCGCCGGCCCCGTTGCCGCCGGCCCCATTGAGCGAACCCGGACTTCCGGCACTCTGGCCGCTGTCCGAGAGGATCTGGCCGTCCAGCACGTGCACCTGACGCGGCAGCCGGGCGGCCAGACCACTGTCGTGGGTGATCACGATGATCGTCGCGCCCTCGGCGTTCAGCTCGTGCAGCAGTTCCACGATGGAGGCGCCGCTCGCGCTGTCGAGATTGCCGGTGGGCTCGTCGGCGAGCACGATCGCGGGACGGCCGACGAGCGCCCTGGCGATCGCGACGCGCTGCCGCTCACCGCCGGACAGCTTGCCGGGACGGAACCCGGAACGGTGACCGAGACCGACCCGCTCCAGCGCCTGCGCGGCACGCTGCCGGCGCTCGCGGATGTCGACGCCGGCGTACAGCATGCCGTCCGCGACGTTGTCGAGCGCCGTCGAGTACTCGTGCAGGAAGAACTGCTGGAAGACGAAGCCGATGCTGCGGGCCCGGAGCGCCGCGAGCCGGCGGTCGTCCAGACCGGCGACGTCGACGCCGCCGATCCGGACGATGCCGTCACTCGGTCGCTCCAGCGTGCCCACGATGTGCAGCAGGGTGGTCTTGCCCGAGCCCGAGGGCCCGACGATGGCGACCAACTCGCCCTTGCGCACGGTGAAGCTGACCCCGCGCAGGGCGGACACGGGCGGGTCCTCGCCGTAGGTTTTGGTGACGGCCGAGAGCTCCAGGACCGGTGGCGCGCCGCCGTCGCCGTTGGGCGGGACGTCGTCCATGCCGGCCCCGGGGAGCTCCCGGGTTGACGAGATCACGCTCATGAGGACGGCACCGCCACCTCGTCGCCGGGGGCCAGGTCGCCGGTGACCTCGACCATGCCGCCGGCGCTGTCGAAGAGGCCGAGCTCGACGGGGACGGTGTGGTGCACGCCCTGGGCGTCGACCCGCTCCACCGCGTACTGGCCGCCGGCCAGACCGATGAGGGCCGTCACCGGAACGCTGATCGCGTTCTCCACCTCCTCGGTGGTGATCTGCACCTGGACGGGCGCCTCGTCGAGGGTGCCCGCGGCCTCCGGCTCGTCCAGGGTGATGTAGATGGGCAGGTTGGCCTCGGCGCTGTCCGAGGAGGCGCCGGCGCCCTCCTCCTCGGACGGGGTGGCGACCGTGCCGATGCTGGTGACCTCGCCGGTGGTGCTGGTCTGGTCGGGCAGGGTGATGAGCACCGTGTCACCGACCTCGACGCCGGTCTGCAGCGCGGGGTTCAGGTCGACGGTGACCTGCCGGTCGGTGGTCGTGGTCTCCAGCACCGGGCCGCCGGGCTGCCCCGCCGTGCCGGTCTCGGCGAGCACGCCGGTCACCCGCAGCGGCCCCGGCAGGGCGACGGCCTCGCCGAGACGCAGGCCACCGGTCGCCTCCGCGCCGATCTCCTCCTGGAGGCTGGTCAGCGCCTCGGCCGTCTCGGCGTCGAACTCGTCCGAGTCCTCGGCGATCTCCGAGTCGTCGGCGTAGCCGAGGGCCCGCAGGGTGTTGTTGAGCTGCTGGACGTCGTCGCCCTCGGCGCCGACGTTCAGGTCGCGGTAGAACGGCGTGCCGCCGCAGAGCAGCGGCACCGGCGTCTCGGCCACCGTGTAGAGCGTCTCGCCACAGTTGATGACGTCACCCTCGGCGGGCAGCGAGGTGAAGATGCCCTGGAGCTGGTTGACCACGGAGTACGGCGTGCCGTCCGCCCGAGCGGCGTACGTCAGCGTGCCGCTCTCGGTGATCTGGGCGGACAGCGGGCCCTCCGTGACGGTCGCCGTCTCGACGTTCGCGGTGGACGTCTCCGTCGTCGTCTCGTCGTCGGCGAACGGGTTCGCTATGGCGAGCCCCGCGCCGGTCACGGCGACTAACACCACGACGGCGCCCGCGACGAACCGCCTGCGCACCTTGGACCTTCGGCGCTTCCGGCTCTGCTCGTCCGGCTCGTTGGGATCGTCCGCGCCATCCTGCGTCTGCGCGACGGTCTCGGGAACAGAAGTGCTCATCTCAGGTGATCCTCATCCCGCCCTATTGGCCACCGGGCAGGCCCGGCGCCACGTCACGACAAGCCTCCTGCGCTTCCTGGAACTCCGGCGAGTCCATGTCCACGCCGGACTCCGGAGTCAGCATCATCCTGCCGCCCTCCGGGTCCGGGAACTCGGGCACGCCGTTCTCCCGCATGCACTGGGAGTACGCCAGCATGGCCTCCTCCTGGCCGGCGTTGCCGCCGCCCTGGCCGAGTCCCTCAGGACGAATGTCGGCGCATGCCTCCTCCGCCGCCTGGAACTCCGGGCTGGAGGGGTCGAGCCCGGTGCCGGGACCGGCTTGCAACTGCATCCTGCCGCCCTCCGGGTCCGGGAACTCGGGCACGCCGTTCTCCCGCATGCACTCCGAGTAGGCGACGAGTTCGGCCTCGCGATCGCCCTCGCTGCCGCCGTCTCCGGATGCCGCCTCGGAATCGCCGCCGCAGCCGACGAGCCCCAGCCCGAGCATCGTGAACGCGGCGAGGGCAAGCGCCGCGCGCTGTCGCCTCCGGCCCCCTGTCCCTCGTGCCGTCATCTGCATGCTCATCTCCTGGTCCTCTCCTTGGAGTGGTTCGGGTATTGCGTACTTACTCCCTTCTACGAGGTGGACGGTCACAGCGCGGTAAGCGCAGTGATGACCGGAGTGTGACCGCGCGGGCGTTGTCACTGGGTAACGTGGTGTCAGCGTCCCGCGGGCGGCTTCGGATGTGACCTGACTGCGACCTGGCGTCGGGCAGTCTGGTGGCGATTCCGACCGTCGAGCACGGCCGAGACGCATCGCGGAGGGGCAACGATGAGGGTTCTGGTGGTGGAGGATCAGGTCGAACTCGCCGAATCGCTGGGGCGGGTGCTGCGCCGCGAGGGCATGGCGGTCGACGTGGTCCACGACGGCTCCGACGCGTTGGAGCGCACCAGCATCGTCGACTACGACATCGTGGTGCTCGACCGGGACATTCCGGGGGTGCACGGCGACGAGGTCTGCCGCACCCTGGTCGCCGAGATGCCGCAGACCCGGGTGCTGATGCTCACCGCTTCCAACACCATCGCCGAGCGGGTGGAGGGGCTCAACCTGGGCGCCGACGACTACGTGCCCAAGCCGTTCGCCTACCCCGAGCTCATCGCCCGGATCCGGGCGATCGGGCGGCGTCCGCAGACCGCGGTGCCGCCGGTGCTGGTCCACGAGGACCTGCGTCTCGACCCGTCGAAGCGGATCGCCACCCGCGGCGGCGCCCGACTGACGCTCAGCCCCAAGGAGTTCTCGCTGCTGGAGTACCTCCTCGCCGCGCAGGGCCGGGTGGTGCCCGCGGAGGAGCTGCTGGAACGGGTCTGGGACGAGGCCGCCGACCCGTTCACCACCACGGTCAAGGCCACCGTGAACCGGCTGCGTGCGAAGCTGGGCAGTCCGGGCATCATCCACACCGTCCCGCGCGGCGGTTACCGCATCTGAGAGGCGGGCGCGATGACTCTGCGCTTTTCCGGGCACATCCCCGGGCTGACGCCGGTGCTCCACCGGATCGCGGCACGCTACCGGCCCAGCCGGGTCCGTATGCGGCTCGCCCTGCTGTACGCGGCGGTGTTCACCGCGACCGGGGCCATCCTGCTGGTGATCCTTTACCTGCTGGTCAGCCACTCCCCCAAGGCCCAGTTCAACGTGCTGCACCGCCCCGACGGCACCTCGGACGTCTCGGACCCGGCCGAGCTCCCCGGCGACGTGGCCAACGGCCTGGACGCCGCGGCGCAGCGCCAGCACGAGGTGGAGATGGAGCATCTGCTGGTGCAGTCCGCGATCGCGCTGGGCATCATGACCCTGGTCTCGCTGGTGCTCGGCTGGCTGGTGGCCAACCGGATCCTCCGGCCGCTGCGCGTCATGACCCGCACGATCCAGCGGATCTCGGCGCGCAACCTGCACGAGCGTCTCGCCGTGCCGGGGCCACGGGACGAGATGAAGGACCTGTCCGACACCGTGGACGGGCTTTTGGAACGGCTGGAGACGGCGCTCGCCGCGCACAAACGCTTCGTCGCCAACGCCGCGCACGAGCTGCGCACCCCGCTCACGTTGGAGCACGCGCTGATCGAGGAGACGCTCATCGACCGCAACGCCGACGTGGCGTCGTTCCGCGCGGCGAGCGAACGGGTGCTGGAGATCTGCCGGCAGCAGGAGCGGCTGCTGGAGTCACTGCTGACGCTGACCACCGGCGAACGCGGCCTGGACCGCCGGGAGCCGGTGGACCTGGCCGAGATCGCCGAGGACGTGCTCGACTTCGCGGAGCCGGAGTTCGCCCGGCGCGGGGTGCGCCGGGAGTCGACGATCCTGCCGGCCACCACCTCGGGCGACCGGGGACTCGTCGAACGCCTGGTCACCAACCTCGTGGACAACGCGCTCAACTACAACGTGCCCGACGGGTTCGTCGAGGTGACCACCCGCAGCGAGGCGGGGCGGGCGGTCATCTGCCTGGCCAACTCGGGCGAGCGGGTGCCGCCGGAGCAGGTGGGCCGGCTCTTCGAACCGTTCCATCGTCTCGACCGCAGGGCCGGGCGCGGCTGGAACCACGGGCTCGGCCTGTCCATCGTGCGGGCCATCGCTCTGGCCCACGGCGCCGCGGTCTCGGCGGAGGCCCGTGCGGACGGCGGCCTGACGGTGCAGGTCTCCTTCCCGGTCTCCGCCGAGCTCCCCACCGCGCCGCAGCTCCCCGCCAGCCCGCGACAGCGCCGCCCCGCACTCGCCCACAAGGGCTGATTTCCGCCGACCGGCTCAGGCGCCCGCGACCCTGGCCTCGAACTCCTCGATATCGTCCTGACCCAGGGTGATCAGCGAGAAGTCGGACGGCGTGTGCCCGCCGCTACCGCCCCCGGTGGTGTGTGCGACGAGGCCCGCCAGCATCGCCACCCACCCGGCCGCGAGTTCGCCCAGCGCCGCCGCGTCCAGCAGGCCCTTCGGGCTCTCCAGGGTGACCGTCAGCTCCGGGCCCTCCGGGAGGTCGCGGACGACGCCGCCCGCCTCCAGCAGGTGCCGCGCCGCCATCTCCGGATCGACCTGGCCTCCCATCGCCCGCTCGCCGGCCGGCCGCCAGTGGGCGGCCGGTCCCGCGGCGTCCCCCGGCCGCCGCGCGTCCCCCTGGTCGTCGCGGCTGGCCGCGAACCGGCCCAGGTAGTTGAAGCCGATCTGCGGCTGCGGCAGTGCCGCGAGCGACGCCGCCGTGGCCGGGTTCAGATGGCGGAGCATGCCGTAGCCCAGCCCGTCCGACGGGACGGCGCGCAGCTGCTCCTTGATCCGCTTGACCAGCCGCCCGGCCGCCGGGCCGCCGGCGCGCACCGCGGCGAAGTCGATCACGCCGGGGTCCAGCCGGACCGGATGGACCCCGGTGAACCAGCCCACGGTGCGGGTCAGGTCCATGGCGTCGGTCAGCGGCTCCCGGCCGTGCCGCTCCATGGTGACGAGCATGCCACCGTCGAAGCCCCCGCCCCGTGTCCACTGCCATTCGCCGACGGCCGCCACGAGCCCGGCCAGGAGCACGTCGTCGGTCCCGGCGTGGAACGCGGAGGGCACGGTGGTGAGCAGGGCCTGGGTGGTCGCCGCCGGCACGGTCAGCGGGACCCGTTCGAAGCCCTGGGACAGCCGGTCGACGGACGGGTCCAGCGGCCGGTCGGCCAGCACCGGGTCGTCGCCGGCGAGCATGGCGGTCCAGGCCGGCAGCTCGCTCACCCGTTCCTGGCTGCCCGCCTGCGCCACGAGCCGGGTGGCCCATTCGCGGAACGACGTGCCCGTCGGCTCCAACACCGGCTCGTCGCCGGCCTCCAGGGTCAGGTAGGCGGCCGCCAGATCGGGCAGGATCACCCGCCACGAGACGCCGTCCACCACGAGATGGTGGGCCACCAGCAACACCCGACCCGACTCCTCGGGGCCGACGTCGAACCACACCGCCTGGACCATGGCGCCGCCGTGCGGGTCGAGCCGCTCGGCGGCCGCCCGGGCCTCGACGTCCACGAGCGCGGCCAGTGCCTCGTCGTCCCGTCCGAGCGCGTCCACGTGGTGCACCCGGCCGGCCGCGGCCGCCGCGTCGTCGCCGACCTCCGGCACCAACAGCCGCTCGGCCTCCCCGGTGCCCGCCGGCGCCACCAGCCGGGCTCGGAGCACGTCGTGATGGTCCAGCACGGCCTGGAGGGCGGCGGCGAACCGGTCCAGGTCGAGCCGGGCCGGCACCGAGAACAGCATCGACTGGCTTCCGGCCCGGGCCACGGAGCCCGACTGCTCCGCCAGTTCGCGCATCACCGGGGTGAGCGGCAGCTCGCCGGTCGCCCGGCCGGCCCCGGCCCCGTCCCCTGCGCCGGAGCCGTCGGACCCGTCGGACCCGGCTGGGGCCACCGCGCCGGCGACGGCGGCCAGCGCGGCCGCCGTCTTCAGCTCGAACACCTGGCGCGGCGTCAGCACCACGCCGTTCCTGCGGGCCCGGGAGACCACCAGCATCGACATGATCGAATCGCCGCCGAGCTCGAAGAACGAGTCCTCCGCGCCCACCCGGTCCAGGCTCAGCACCTCGGCGAACAGCCCGCAGAGGAGCTCCTCCACCGGCGTCGCCGGATCCCGGCTCACCACCCGGCCGCTGAGATCGGGGGCGGGCAGCGCCGCACGGTCGAGCTTGCCGTTCACGGTGACCGGCAGCGCGTCCAGCACCAGCACCGCGACCGGCACCATGTACTCGGGCAGCCGGGCGGCCACATGCTCCCGCAGTTCGCCGCCGTCCGGGGTGCGGCCCGCCACCGGCACCGCGTAGCCCACCAGGCGTTTGGCGCCCCGCGGGTCCTCGCGGGCCACGACCACCGCGTGCCGCACCGACGGATGGCCGCGGAGCACCGCCTCGATCTCGCCCGGCTCGATGCGGAAGCCACGGATCTTGACCTGTTCGTCGGCCCGGCCGACGAACTCCAGCACCCCGCCCGGCGTCCAGCGGGCCAGGTCCCCGGTCCGGTACATCCGGCCCCCGGGCAGCCCCGACCCGTTGATCACCAGGAACGGGCAGGCCACGAAGCGCTCCGCGGTGAGCCCTGGACGCCCGGCGTAGCCGCGGGCGAGGCCGGCGCCCGCCAGGTACAGCTCGCCGGTCACGCCGGCGGGCACCGGGCGCAGCGCGTCGTCCAGCACGTACGCCTCGGTGTTGTCCATCGGGACGCCGATGGGCACCGGGTCCGGCACCGGATCGCCCGCGGTGAACGGCAGGTGGGTGGCGAACGCAGTGGTCTCGGTCGGCCCGTAGGTGGTCCGCACCACCAGGTCCGGGTGCTCGGCCAGCAGCGTTCTGACGGCGCTCGCCGCCACCACGTCGCCGCCGGTCGACACCTCGCCGACGCCGGCGAAGATGTCCGGGTTCTGCTCGGCCAGCACGCGGAACAGACCGGCGGTGAGATGGACGTTGCTGATCTGCTCGGCGGCGATCAGCCGGCCCCTGGCCACCGCGTCCACCTGGCCCGACGGGACGACGACGAGCCGGCCGCCGCGCACCAACGGCACCCACAGCTCGTAGGTCGAGGCGTCGAAGGCGTGGTTGGCCTGGAGCATGACCCGTTCGACGGCGTCGTCCCGCCAGCAGTCGTCGAGGACGAACGCCGTCACGTTCCCGTGGGTGGCCGCCACGCCCTTGGGCACGCCGGTCGAACCCGAGGTGTACATCACATAGGCGAGGTTTCCCGGGGACAGCGGCACGCCCGGGTCGGCGATGCCGGGCCCGTCGGCGAACCCGCCGGCCGGAACGCGCAGCACGGCGGCGCCGCCGAAGAGGTCCTCCCGTTCCAGCCGGGACGCGGTGGGGTCGTCGACGAGCACCAGTCCGAGGCCGGCCTCGGCGGCGACGCCGCGCAGCCGTTCCGCCGGGTGGCGGCCGTCCAGCGGCACGTAGGCGCCGCCGGCCTTCAGCACGCCCAGCAGGGCCATCACCAGCTCGGCCGAGCGCTCCATCACGACGCCGACCGGGCGCTCCGGTTCGACGCCGCGGTCGATCAGCTGGTGGGCCAGTCGGTTGGCGCGCTCGTTCAGCTCCGCGTAGCTGAGCGTCCGGTCGCCGTGGACCAGCGCGACCGCGTCGGGGGTCCGGGCCACCTGGGCCTCGACGAGTCCGGGCAGCGGGGTCCCGGGCAGCGGCCTGGCCGTGTCGTTCCAACCCTGGAGCATCTGGTCGCGTTCGCCCCGGTCCAGCATCTCGACCTGGCCGACGAGGATATGCGGGTCGGCGGCCAGCTGCTGCAGCACCCGCTTCAGCCGCGCCAGCAGCGCCTGGGCGGTGGGCTCGTCGAAGACGTCGGGGCGGTAGTCCAGGCGCAGCTCCATGGCGTCGGCCGGCGTCACGACGAAGGTGAGCGGGTAGTGCGCCGCCTCCTCGCCGCCGGCGCCGGTCACCCGGACGCCGCCGTACTTCGGGCTCCCCTCGGCCGGCCCGGGAGGCACCGGCGCACCGCCGTTCGGCGGCGGACCCGCCTGGGGTGCACCAGCGTTGGGCGGAGGGCCGGCGTGCAACGGGCCACCGCCAGGGGGCGGACCAGCCTGCGGCGGACCGCCGTTGGACGGTGGGCTGACGTGCAGCGGGCCACCGTCCGGCGGCGGAGCCGAGTGCGGCGGGCCGCCGCCCGGGGGTGGGCCGCCGGTCGGGGCCTCGGACTCCGCGCCGGGCCTCGTGCCGCCGATCGTCGGCCGGGTCATCGGCCCGCGCGGGTAGTTCTGGTAGACCATCAGCGCGTCGAACGCGGCACCCGGGCCGCCCACCCGCTGGATCTCGGTGAGCCCCAGGTGCTGGTGGTCGAGCATCGTGGCGTGCTGCCGCTGGAGCTCCGTGAGCACCGTGGAGAACGGCAGTTCGGGCTCCAGACGCACCCGCACCGGCACGGTGTTGATGAACAGCCCGAGCATCTTCTCGACGCCCGGCAGCTCCGGCGGCCGTCCGGAGACCGTGGCGCCGAACACCACGTCCCGGCGCCCGGAGAGCATCCCGACCAGCGTCGACCAGGCGCACTGGATGAGCGAGTTGAGGGTGACGCCCTGGTTCCTGGCGACCTCCCTGAGCGCCTCCGCGAGCTCGCGCCCCGCATGGTCCAGCACGTGCTGGAGCATGACCGGCGGTCCGCCGCGGTCGGCCGGGCCGACGAGCGTGGGTTCGGCGGCGCCCCGCAGCAGCGCCCGCCAGGCCGCGCGCGCCTCGTCCCGGTCCTGGCGGACCAGCCATTCCAGGTACGTCCGGTACGGCGTGACCGGGGGCAGCACGCTCGGATCGCCGCCGTTGCCGTACACCGCCCACATCTCGCCGAACAGGATGGGCAGCGACCAGCCGTCCATCAGCACATGGTGCAGGGTGACGATCAGCCGGTGCCGCTCCGGCGCCAGCCGCACCAGCAGTACCCGGAGCAGCGGCGGCACCGCCAGGTCGAAGCGCCGCCGGTCCTCCTCCGCGGCCTCGGCCTCCGCGCGTTCGGCCGCCTCGGGCGGCAGCTCCGAGACGTCGACGACGCGGAACGGCACGGCCACCGTCCTGACGATCACCTGGACCGGGTCGCCCGAGGCCCGGTGGTGGAAGCCGGCCCGGAGGCTGGCGTGCCGGTCCAACAGGGCCTGCCAGGTCCGGTTGAGCACCTCGGGGTGGATCTGGCCCTCCACGGTCAGCACCCGCTGCCCGACGTACACGTCGCGGTCGTCCTCGTCGTAGGCCGCGTGGAACAGCAGCCCTTCCTGCAACGGTGCCAGCGGCCATACGTCTTCGACCTGCATCTGACTCACCGTGGTCTCCTCTCGGGAGATCGAAAGGTCAACTCCTCGTCGTCGCCGCCGCCGCCGCGGATCCTCACCGGGCCGGGGGCGGCCCGTACCGGTCCCGTTCGCCGGGGGGCGGCAGCAGATGCGGGGTCCCGCCGCCCCCGTTGGGGGGCGGCAGCAGATGCGGGACCCCGCCGCCGGGCGGCGGTCCCGCGGGCTGGCCGACTCCGTTCGCCGCCGCGGCGTCGGCCGGGGTCCCGGGCTCCGGCCGCCGGGCCGGCGGGCGGGCGAACTGGGTGCGGTAGAGCTCGGCGTACACGCCATCCAGCGCCATGAGTTCGTCGTGGTGTCCGCGCTCCACCAGCCGCCCCTGGTCCACCACGAGAATCTGGTCGGCGTCCCTGACCGTCGACAGCCGGTGGGCGATCACGAGCGAGGTCCGGCCGGCCAGCGCCGTCCGCAGGGCCCGCTGGACCGCCGCCTCCGACTCCGAGTCGAGGTGCGCGGTGGCCTCGTCGAGCACCACGATGGATGGGGCCTTCAGCAGCAGCCGGGCGATCGCGAGCCGCTGTTTCTCGCCGCCGGAGAACCGGTGGCCGCGCTCGCCGACCAGCGTGTCCAGGCCGTTCGGCAGCGATGCGATCTGGTCCCAGATCTGCGCGGCCTGGCATGCCTCGACGATCTCCCGCTCCGCGACGCCGGGACGCGCGTACTCCAGGTTCGCCCGCAGGGTGTCGTGGAACAGGTGCGCGTCCTGGGTCACCATGCCGACCGTGTCGCGCAGCGAGTCGAGACGCAGCTCCTTCAGGTCCCGGTCGCCGATCCGGACCGTGCCCGCGTCGGGGTCGTAGAGCCGGGGCACCAGCTGGGTGATCGTGGTCTTGCCGGCGCCCGACGGGCCCACCAGGGCGGTGAGCCTGCCGGCCGGCGCGGTGAAGCTGACCTCGCGCAGCACCCAGGAGTCGTCGGCACGCTCCGGCGCCCGGGTGGTCGCCGACTCCAGGGAGGCCAACGAGACCTCGGCGGCCGCCGGATAGCGGAACGACACGGCCTCGAAGCGGAGCTCGGGGGCGGTGCCGCCGCCGGTGGCGGGCACCGCGACCGCGTCGGTCCGTTCGGTGATGCCGGGCCGGAGATCCAGGACCTCGAACAGCCGGTCGAAGCTGACCAGCGCGGTCATGGTCTGCGCCTGCACGTTGGACAGCTGGTTGATCGGGCCGAACAGCCGGGTCAGCAGGGCGGCCAGCGCCACCAGGGTGCCGATCTGGAACGAGCCGCCGATCACCAGACCGCCGCCCAGCCCGTACACCAGCGCGGTGGCCAGCGAGGCGAGCAGGGTCACGGTGATCAGCAGGGCCCGGGAGTAGACCGCGGTGGTCACCCCGAGGTCCCTGACCCGGGAGGCGCGCCGGGCGAACAGCCGGGTCTCCTCCTCGGGCCGGCCGTAGAGCTTGGTCAGCAGCGCGCCGGAGACGTTGAACCGCTCGTGCAGCAGTGTGCCCAACTCGGCGTCGTTCTGCATCGACTCGCGCAGCAGGCGTTGCAGCCGGCGCCCGATGACCCGTCCCGGAAGCACGAAGAACGGCAGCACCAGCAGGGCGATGAGGCCGACCACCCACGACAGGTAGCAGATCGTCACCAGCACCATGGCCAGCACCAGCGTGCCGGACATCACCGTGGCCAGCAGCGAGGACGTCGCCTGCTGCGCCGCGACGACGTCGGTGTTGAGCCGGCTCACCAGCGAGCCGGTCTGCGCGCGGGTGAAGAACGCCAGCGGCTGGCGCTGCACATGCTCGAACACCGCCCGGCGCAGGTCGTAGACCAGGCCCTCGCTCACCTTCGCCGACGACCTGGCCTCCAGCACGCCCACCAGGGCCTGGACCGCCGACAGCCCGGCGACCGTGAGGGACACCATGACGACCACGTCCGTGTCCTCGGGCATGATGCCGTCGTCGATGAGGACCTTGAAGAGCAGCGGCACCGCGATGACGACGAACGCGTCCACCGCGGTCAGCAGCAGGAGGGCACTCATCCGCCAGCGGTAGGGGCCGAGGTACGGCAGGACCCGCCGCGCCGTGCCCGGGGTGACCGGGTGTCGGGACCGCTCGCCGTCGGGGCCGAAGCCGGCCCGGACCTGGATGAGCGGTCCGGGGCCTCCCATCATGAGACGGAGACCCCCTTCGTCACCTTCGCCGCCTCCGTGTGCTCCGTCATCTCGGCGATCAGGCTGGCCGGGCGCAGGTCGGTCCAGTGCGCCTCGATGTACTCCAGGCACGCCTGGCGGGTGTCCCGGTCGTGCGCGATCTTCCAGCCCTCCGGCACCTCCGCGAAGGCGGGCCAGAGCGAGTACTGGCCCTCGTCGTTGACAAGTGCGAGATGGGTTCCGGCCGCGTCGTCGAAGGGGTTGGCCATGACAGCTCCTTCCTCGATGGAACGTGCCGCCCGAAAAGGCCGGAACCGGTCCGGCCGGGCGCGGAGGAAAGAGCCTCGGGGCTCGTCGGAACGCGTTTCCGTGGGTGATTGGGAGATGGTTCTCAGATCACGTTCAGGCACCGCTTCGCTCCTCCCCGTGATCGAGCGTCACACGGCGAGAAGTGCCTCGACAAGGGACGTCCAACCGTGCACGCTCAACGGTTGGACATTCGACCGAAAAGCCGAATATCAGATACGAGCGAATTCAGTCAGGTGCGGTCAGGCGGGATTTTCTTTCGACCACAGAAGCGAATCAAGTGGCAGGTCGGTCCGACCACTTATATTCAGTTTCCGATAAGCGCGCGTCAGATGCTGCTCCACCGTGCTCATGGTGACGTGCAGGCGCCGCGCTATCTGACGGTTGGTGAAGCCGCCGGCCGCCAGCGCGGCCACCCGGCGTTCCGCCTCGCTGAGCTCCGTGACCCCGTCGCCGGGGGGCGGCGGCGGGGCCTGTTCTGGCGACTCCAGCTCCGGCGGCTCGGGCGCGAGCGTGCCGGCGGCGCCGCATTCGGTCGCCAGCTGTCGGGACCGCTGTGCCATCGCCCGGGCCGAGGCGACGTGACCGTCGTCCCCGTAGGCCTCCGCCAGGTCGGCGAGCGCCCCCGACAGCTCCAACCGGTCGCCCGACCGCTCCAGGGCCTGCACCGCCGCGCCGAGCCAGCGCAGCCGCTGCTCGCCCTCCGCGGCCCGGCCCAGCACCCGCAGGGTGATGCCGCGGGTCCGGAACTGCTCCGGGCTGAGCCGTTTCAGCTGCTCGGTGGCCAGCGCCCGGGCGACGTCCCCGTTGCCCAGCGCGAGATGCGCCTCCGCCAGGTCCGTCCGCCACGGCACGAACGCGGGCATGTCCAGGCTCCAGTTGGTCATCAGGTCGCCGCAGGCCCGGAACTCGGCCAGCGCCGCCTTCGGCCGCTCGACCGCGAGGTAGTACTTGCCGCGCGCCTGGAGGTAGGGCAGCGCGTGCGGGGTGTGGAACATCGCCTGGGAGACGGGGGTGTCGAGGTAGACCTCCGCCTCCTCGTACCGTCCCCGGGCGGTCAGCGTCCGCAGGATGATGGCCAGCGGTATCCCGACGGCCACGCCCCAGCCCTTCGGGGTGATCAACGACAGGGCCTCGCGCGCCCGTTGCTCCGCCGGCTCCAACTCGCCGCGCCGGGCGTGGATCGAGGCGCGCAGTGCCGCGTAGACGGCGGCCGCCAGCGGCGTCCAACCGCGCACCGGCGGGTCCAGGCACGCGCAGGCGCGCTCCGCCCGGTCCAGTTCGTCGATGGTGATCAGGGTGGCGATCGCCGTCAGCGGCTTCCAGGCGCGGGCCCCGAAACCCGGTTCGCTCAGCAACTGCTCGGCCCGCAGCGTCGCCTCCTGGTGCCCGCCGCGCCGCAGCAGGCTCTCCAGCATGGCGTCGATGCGGAACGACGAGGAGGCGGGCACCGGTACGCCCTCACCGCGCGGCGGAAAGGCACGCTCCAGGGCCAGCTTGCGCGCCAGCCCGGGGTAGGCGTACCGCAGCCACCATAACGAGGTCCGCGGTTCGAACCCGGTGACCGGCGCGTGGTCCCGGGACCGCAGCGGGGTGTCGCCGAGCAGCTCGACCGCGTCGTCGACCCGACCCAGCCACAGCATCCAGGAGAGCAACGTGACCGCGCTCTCCGGCGGCAGCCGGCCCTCCCGCAACGCCGCCATCAGCTCGGGCAGATGGCGCGCCGCGGTGGACGGGTCCACCTGCCATTCGGCGCGTGCGAGGTCCAGTTGTACGGCCGGCCGCTGGTCCGCGTCCGCGCACTCCTGGAGCGCCAGCCGCAGGCAACTGATGGCCCGCGCCGCCTCGCCGTCGGCGCGCTCCTGTTCGGCCGCGTCCCGCAGCGCCGCCACCGCCCACGGCGCCGGAGCGCGGTCGGCGTCGAGCAGCCGGCCGGCGACCGTCCTGGCCGCGGCGCCGTGCCCGTGCAACACCTCGGCGGCCCGCAGGTACAGCGCCGTGCGCTCGTCGGGGCGCATGCCGCTGAGCACCGCGGCGGAGACCGCGGGGTGCCGGAAGCCCGCGTCGTCGAGCAGCCCGGTGCCCTGGAGCGCGTCGCTGGCCAGGCCGATGGACACGGCGTCGCGCTGCACGATCTCGCCGAGCAGCGCGCCCGACGCGCTCTCCGACAGCACCGCGACCGCCCGGGCCAGGGCCCGGGACTCGGAGTGGTAGAGGCAGGTCAGCACGGCCTGCCGGAAGGCCTCGCCGAACACCAGCCCGCCCGACGACTGGTCACCCCGCATCAGCAGGTCCTCGCAGAGCGCCTGCACCAGCAGCGGGTTCCCGCCGCTGACCAGGTGGAACTCCGGCGCCAGCCGGCGCACCGTGGCGGAGTCGAGGCGGTCGGACAGCGCGGCGACCACGCCGTCCTGGGAGAGCGGCTCCAGCCGCAGATGCCGGGAGCCCGGCTGACGCAACAGGTCGGCGTGCAGCACCGAGTAGGGGCGGGAGGTGCGCAGGCATTCGGTCAGCACCATCAGCACCCGGCGCCGGGCACGGCGGGCCAGGTAGACCAGGAACTGCAGGCTGGGCGCGTCCGCATGGTGCACGTCGTCCACGCCGATGACCAACGGGGCCCGCTCGGCGACGTCGAGCAGGATCCGGCAGAGCTCACTCAACACGGGCGGCGGCACATGCGCCACCGCCTCGGAGTCCTGGCCGGCGCCATGCGCCATCGCGGCCAACAGACCATACTTCAGAAGCTGTTCGGCGCGCTCGGTCTCGGCGGCGGACAGCGCGGGGCTGTGGAAGAGCTGCCCGGCGGCGCTCAGCGGCAGGTTGCACTCCACGCGGGACGCGGAGGCGCTGAGGAAGACGCCGCCCGCCTCCACCGCGTGCTCCGCGAAGGCGTGCAACAGGCTGGTCTTGCCCGTGCCCGCCGCACCCTCGATCAGCACCACGGCCCCGCCGCCCCGCCGGCCGTCCGCGAACAGCTTCCGCAGCTCCCGCAGTTCCGCCGACCGTTCCGCAAGGCTCATGCACCACACCGCCTCTCCCCCGAAGGCTCACTGGTCACCGCAACGGTCCCTGGTCCAGTGTCGCACTGTCGCACGCCAACACCTGTGGGGCACCCGACGAACAGATGTGGTCACGGCCGGCGGCGATCACGTGACACCCCTGTGACTTCGTCCGTGTTCTACTCCTGACACGGGGACAACACCTCGCGACCGGCCGCCTCGAGGGCCGTGGACGCGTCGTCACGTATCGAGGTCGGGATCCATGCACCTCATCGAGCGGGAACGAGAGCTGACGACACTGCGAGACCTGTTCACCGAGTCGCTCGGCGGCCGGGGACAGGTGGTCATCGTCAGCGGAGCCGTGGCGTCCGGGAAGACCGCGCTGCTGCGCACCTTCGCGGAGGACGTGCACCGGGCGGGTGCGGTCTTACTCGACGCGGCCGCGGCCCGGGCGGAACACGAGGCCCCGGCCGCTCTCGTCAGACGTCTGGCCCGGGACGCCGCCACGCTGCCGGGTGCCGGCGAGGACGTGCTTCGGCTGCTGGACGAGGGCGTCGGCACCACCGCGTTCGAGGCGGGCGACCGGCCGGAGGACGCGGTCGCCCAGGTGGCCGCGCCGGTGCTCCAGGGGCTCTGCGGGATGCTGTTGGCCGTGGCCGCCCACACCCCGCTGGTGATCGCGGTGGACGACGTCCAGCACGCCGACGCCGCCTCGGCGCGTTTCCTGCTCTACCTCGCGCACCGGGTGGGTTCGGCGCGGATCCTGCTGATCCTGGGCGAGCGCTCCGGCCTCGGGGAGGACCGGCCGCCGCTGCACGCCGAGTTGCTCGGCCATCCGCACTGCCGCCGCATCGGCCTGGCGCCGCTCTCCCCCGCGGCCCAGACCAGGATGCTCGCCCCGCATCTGGACGCCGCCGCGCGCCGCCCGCTGGCCGCCACCAGCCAGACCCTCACCGCCGGCAACCCGCTGTTGGTGCGGGCCCTGGCCCAGGACAACCGCACGCCGCGGCCGGACGCCGAACCGGTCCCGGGCGCGGCGTTCGCCCGGGCCGTGATGGTCTGCCTGCACCGCGGCGAGCCGATGGCGGCGCCGATCGCCCAGGCGCTGGCGGTCGCCGGCGACGCGGCCTCCCCCGGATTCGTGGCCCGGCTGCTCGACCTGGAGACGCAGTACGTGGCACATGTGTTGGACACGCTGGCCGCGACCGGCCTGCTCACCGAAGGCCGGTTCGGGCATCCGGCGCTGCGGACGCTGCTGGTGGACGGCATGGCCCCGGCGGAACGTGCCGCGCTGCACGGCCGGGTCGCCCGGCTGCTGCACGAACGCGGCACGGCGGCGCCGGCGGTGGCCGACCATCTGCTGGCCGCGCAGGCGGCGGGCTCGGCGAGGGCTGCTGGCGCCGCCGAGGAGCCGTGGGCGGTGCCGGTGTTGGAGGAGGCGGCGGTCGCGGCGGTGGCGGGCGCCGAGCCGGAACGGGCCAGGGCCTGCCTGCGGCTCGCGCTGGCGGCGTGCCGCGACGCGCGGCAGCGGGACCGCGTCGAGGCCGCGCTGGCCGGCCTGGTCTGGCGCGTCGACGCCGCGACGGGGCTGCCGCCGGAACCCGCGGACCTCGGACGGGTCGGACGGGTCGACGAGCCGGGTCGGCCGGGCGGGTCGAATGCTGCTGGCGAGCTGGACGGACACAGCGGTTCCGGCGACGCGGCCGAGTCCGGCGAGGTGGGCGGTTCCGGCGGGCCGGGCGGGCCCGGCGGACCCGGCGGACCCGCGCCTGGTGATCCCCTGGAGGTGCTCGGCCACCTGCTGTGGTTCGGGCGGGCGGACGAGGTCGCCGAGGTGCTGCGGCGCCGGGCCGGCGTTCTGGCGACGGGCTTCAACGAGTCGGCGACCGACCGCGAGGCGCTGAAGCTGCTGATGTCCTGCCTCTATCCCGGTCTGTTCCCCGGACTGTTCTCCGGAACGCACCAGGGCACGTACCCGGGCGTGTACCCCGGCCTGCCGCCGGGCGCCCCGGCAGCCTGGGCCGTGGCGGACTACGGGGACCGGGTGCCGGATGCCGCGGGCCGGCCGCTGCGCGCCGCGGCGGCCCTGTCCGCGGTGCTCGCCGGCGAACCGGGCGGTGGCGCGCTCGACGCGACCGAACAGGTGCTCCAGGGCGTGCGGATCGGCGAGTCCTCGTTGGGCGGCGTGCTCGCGGCGCTGGCCGCGCTGGTCTACGACGACCGGCTGGACGACGCGGCCCGCTGGTGCGACCCGCTGGTGGAGTCGGCCGAATCCCGGCAGTCCCCCATGTGGCACGCGACACTGTCGGCGGCACGCGGCCTGATCTCGTTGCGGCAGGGCGATCTGATGGCGGCGGAGCGCCAGGCGCACGAGGCGTTGTCCCGGCTCTCGCCGGCCGGTTGGGGCGTCGGCATCGGCCTGCCGCTCTCCGTGCTGGTGCTCGCCACCACGGCGATGGGCCGGCACCGGGCCGCCGAGGCCCATCTGGCGGTGCCGGTGCCGCCCGCCATGTTCCAGTCGCTGTGCGGGCTGCACTACCTCCAGGCGCGCGGCCGGCACCGGCTGGCCACGGGCCGGCCACGGGCCGCGCTGGAGGATCTGGACGCCTGCCGGCGGCTGCTGGCGCGTTGGCAGCTCGACGCGCCGGCGCTGATCCCGTGGCATACCGACACGGCGCTGGTGCGGCTGGAGTTGGGCGAACGCGCCGAGGCCGCCGCAGTCGTCGACGAACTGCTGCCCACGCTGCGCCCCGGTCCCTCCCGCACCCGGGGCATGGCCCTGCGGGTGCGGGCCCGATGCGTCGAGGGCGCGGAGCGGGAGCATCTGCTGCGGAAGGCGGTGGACCAGCTGGAGCAGTGCGGCGACCGGTACGAACTGGTCGTCGCCCTGGCCGATCTGAGCCGGGCGCAGCACGCGCTGGGCCTGCACGAGCCGGCGTTCGCGTCCGCGCGACGCGCGCAGCGGCTGCGCCGGCACGGGTTCGCGGCGCCCGACGCCGCCGCCGGCGCGCCCGCGACCACCACGCCGGCGGGCGCCGCGTTGACGGGCGCCGCCGAGGATCTGACCGAGGCGGAGCTGAAGGTGGCCGCGCTGGCCGCCCACGGCCAGAGCAACCGCGAGATCGCCACCACACTGCTGATCACCGTCAGCACCGTGGAACAGCACCTCACCCGCGTGTACCGCAAGCTCGGGGTGCGGGGCCGCGGCCAGCTGCGCCCCGAACTGTGGACCGACCCCGCCCTCCTCTTCGCCGCGGGAGACACGGGAGACGCGGAGGACGCGGACGAGGACAGACCCGAAGGCCACGGCCGCGGGCAGCTCGGCGGGCCGGTCGAACTGCGCACCGAGCGCCTCGCGCTCCGCCGGTGGCGGGAGTCCGACCTGGAGTCCTGGGTGGCGATGAACGCCGACCCCCGGGTGACCGAGCATCTCCCCGACCTGGCACCCGAGGGCCGCGAGCCGCACGAGGCGTTCGAGCGCTTCCAGGCCGCCCTGGAGCACCGCGCCGGGTACGGTCTGTGGGTGATCGAACCGCTGGCCAGGCCGGAGTTCGCCGGCGTGGTCGGCCTGGAGGTGGCCGCGGACGGGCTGCCGTACTCCGGGGTGGAGATCGCCTGGCGGCTGATGCCCTGGGCCTGGGGACACGGCTACGCCACCGAGGCGGCGCGCGCCGCCCTCGACTTCGGCTTCAACAAGCTGGGCCTGCCGGAGATCGTGGCCGCGACCACGGCCGGCAACGCCCGTTCCCGAGCGGTGATGCGCCGCCTCGGCATGACCCGCACCCCGGCCGACGACTTCCTCCACCCCTGGGTCCCCCCGGGCCCCCTCCGCCCCCACGTCCTCTACCGCATCCGCCCGTAGCAGCCCGCGCTGGTGCCGCTTCGGGCCGTTGGGCACCATGGCGGACATGGAACGGCCCCGGACCACCGTGGACTGCGGCCCCTTTACCTTGCGAAGCTGGCGGGCGGACACCGACTTCGAAGCCCTGTTCGGGCTCATCGGGGATTCGCTCGACCAGCTGAGGCCGTGGATGCCGTGGGTCGCCCGGCACGGCCCGGAGGCGACCCACGCCTTCCTCGCCGGCTGCGCGGCCAGGTGGCGGAGCGGTGACGCCTACAACTACGCGATCACCATGAACGGCGAGCTCGTCGGCAGTTGCTCAATGCGTCGCGCGACCGACCCGTCCGGTCTGGTCCTGGGCTACTGGCTGCATCCTGCGGTCACCGGTCGGGGTATCGCGACCCGGGCGACGGCCGCCCTGGCCGCCGAGGCGTTCACCCTCCCGGGCGTGCGATACCTGGAGATCGTGCACGACGCGGCCAACGACGCCAGCGGAGCGATACCGCGCCGTCTGGGGTTCACCGAGGTCAGGCGCGAACCCGCGAGCCCTCCGACGGCCCCGTCCGACAGCGGGATCGACGTGGTGTGGCGGCTGACCCGGCCCCTGGCCTAGCCGGCCGTGGGGCGGGGTGTCGTGAAGCGTTCCGCGTGTTCGGCCGCCCACTGGGCGAACGTGCGGGCCGGGTGGCCGGTCACCCGCTCGACGGTGTCGACGACGGTCGCGCCGGCGTCGCCGGGAGCGGAGTACCAGTCGATGACGTACTCGGCGTCCGCCCGGGACACACCGGTGGCCATCAGCCTGTCGACGGCCTGTGCGTGGGTGATCGGGACGAAGGCGATGTCGCGGCCGACCGCCCTGGACAGGAGGGCGATCCGTTCCCGCGGCGTCAGCGCTTCGGGTCCGGTGATGTTGTAGGCGCGCCCGGTATGGCCGTCGTCGAGCAGCGCGACCGCCGCCACCGCCGCTATGTCGGCCTCGTGGACGAGCGCGCTGGGAAGGTCGTACGGCTCGCGTACGACCCCCTCGGCCCGCACCGACTCGATCCAGGTCAACGTGTTGGACATGAACTCCTGCGGTTCCAGGCGCGTCCACTCCACACCCGAATCCGCCACGGCCCGTTCGACCGGCCCCACCGCACCGCCCCACACCACGGTGATGCGCCGCACGCCCGCGCCGACCGCCCGCCGCACCAACGCGGGCCCGACCTCGGCGAGCCCCGCCGTCACCGTGACGTGCAACCGGCTGACGCCGTCGAGGGCGGCGCCCAGCCCCTCCGGTTCCGTATGCGTGCCACCGATCACCTCCACCTCGTCCGGAAACCTCCCCGCGGCCCCGGCCGGATCCCGCGTCAACGCCCGAACCTTCTCCCCCCGCCGAACCAACTCCGCCACCACATGCCGCCCGGTGTTCCCGGTGGCACCCGTCACCAGTGTCGTCATGGTCGAACTCCCTTCGTCTCCGACGACGCTAGAAGTTCAACCACCCTTGAGGTCAAGCGAGCCACGTGCCCCCGGGTTCGCGTCAGTTGCCTGGGTTGATCCACAACTGGATCGCCAGGGCGAAGCCGATCGCGGCGACCAGCCAGCGCAGCGGGGTGGCGGGCACCCGGCGGGTGATGCGGGGGCCGAGCGTGGAGCCGACGAACATTCCCAGGCCCAGGGATGCCGCGGCGCCCCAGTCGACGGGTCCGAAGACGGCGAAGGCGAAGGCCCCGATGACCACCGGGGGTCCGATGAGCATGTTCTTCAGGGCGTTGGCGGTGGCCAGCCGCGGCTCGGCGGTGATCAGGAGGAGGGCGAGGGTCATCACGCCGCACCCGGCGCCGAAGTAACCGCCGTACACCGACATCGCGATGAGTCCGAGCGGCAGCACCGCGCCGCCAGCCCCGTCGCGGCGGGCGGCGAGCCAGGGCTGGGCGAGCAGGGCCAGCGAGCCGAGGGCCACCAGGAACGGCACGACCCGCTCGAAGACGCCCGGCGGCGTGGACAGCAACAGCACCGCCCCCGCCGCCCCACCCAGCGCGGCCAGCGGCACCCAGCGGCGCAACCATGGCCCCTTGCCCGCCAACTCGGGCTGCGAGCCGAGCGCCGAGCCCGGCCAGCAGGCGACGGCCGCGACGATGTTCGTCACGTTCGCGGACAGGGCGGGCAGCCCCGCCGCGAGCAGCGCGGGGTACGAGATCAACGACGTGATCCCGCCCGCACTGCCAACCAGCCCGCCGAGCAGCCCCGCGGCGCCCAGCAGGGCTATCTCCCCGAGCCCGGTCACCCGTCAGGACCGGTCAGCCACGAACGCCGCGAACGCCACGAACGTGGACCACTGAAAGCTTCGCGTCGTGCGGGTTCCTGGGGTCACGTATCTGCACGTCATGTCTCTCCCAGCACCTCCGCCTCACGGGCTTGACTTCAAGTTCGGTTGAGCTTGCAGGATCACACGTGATCCGACAACCGGCGGCATGACAGGCAGGGAGCGTAAGGCATGAGCACCGATTCCGGCTTCTACTCGATCATCGACTACACGGTCGACGGGCCGCGGACCCAGCGGGAACTGGTGGCGGCCTTCGCCGAGATCCAGGAACGGTGGGTGCGCTTCCATCCCGGCTACCGGTCGGCCCGGTTCCACGTGAGCACCGACGGCACCCGGGTCTACAACATCGTCCACTGGGACAGCGAGGCCGACTACCGGGCCTTCGTCGAGACGTCCGACACCGAGGGGCGCATGGCGGCCATCCAACGGGCCCTGGACGGGCTCTCCGGCCATGCCGAACCCCGCATGAGCGGCACCCCGACCTACCGGGTCGTGCACGAGATCGGGCCGGGCCCTCGGAAAGGGGCGGTGGCTGACGGCTGACCGCTTCGTCGGGGCACATCGTGCGCGCCACATCCCGTCTGGGGGCACCTCCCAACACCCTGCGCACGATGTCCAGTCGGACCAACCGGGGCCGCGGTCCTACGGTGCCGACGAGGCGGTGTGCTCGGCTTTCGTCAGCCATTCGGTGTACCAGCGGGCGAACGTCACCGGCGCGCCGTCGGCGTCGAGGAGCGGCGCGAGGTCGACCTCGTCCGCCCGGTAGTCGGACCAGATGGTGCCGCGATGGCTGCCGCTGATGATCAACCACTCCCTCAAGGCGCAGCCCAGATGGGAGATCACGAGGGCGCCGGCGGTGCGCTCCGGGGCGAACATGACGGCCTCCCACCGTTCGTCCCACGCCGCGATGGCGTCGTCGAAGCCCACGACGTCGTCGAAGTCCTCCTCCTCGGGTCGTTGGGCGAGGAGGGTGTCGAGCAGCTCCGGGTCCGGGCCCCGGTCGGGAAACGGCTCGGCAAGCCTCGACAGGTCGGCCAGGTCCGCACCGTCGCCCTCCCAACGCCAGCGGCCCCGTACGCGCCGCACCGGGAACACGCCGTACGCCGGGCCGGCGCCGCCCGCGCCGACGTGGAGCAGGAAGGCCCGGTACTCCTCCGGCAGCCCCACGCCCGTCTGGGCCTCGAGGTCGGCAAGCTCGTCCCGGGTGAGCGGCTGTTCCACGGCCCACCGGTGCCCCAGGGCCCCGAACACCTCACCGGCCCCAGGCCCCGCACCCACCGCCTCGACCCGCTGGCGTACGCCCACCCACCACTGACCGGTCATGCGCCGACCGTACGTCGCCTCGGGACCTAGGATTGCGCGGTGAACGTCAACAGCATGCCGACCGCCGAGGTGTCGGTTTCCCCGGAACTGGTGCACCGGCTGCTGACCGACCAGCACCCCGATCTGGCGGGGCTCGGCATCGAGGTGCTGGCCAACGGCTGGGACAACATGGTCTGCCGGCTCGGCCGCGACTATCTGGTGCGCCTTCCCCGGCGTGCCGCGTCCGCCGGACTCGTGGCGAACGAACAGCGCTGGCTGCCCGGTCTTGCCGGATGCCTTCCGCTGCCCGTTCCGGCACCGGTGCGCATCGGGCGGCCGGGCCGCGGGTATCCGTGGGCCTGGAGCGTGGTGCCGTACCTGCCCGGGGAGATCGCGGCCCGCACGCCGCCGGCAGAGCCGGGAGAGGCCGCGCTCGCCCTCGGGGGATTCCTGGCGGCCCTGCACCGACCGGCACCGGCCGATGCCCCCGTCAATCCGGTGCGGGGGATCCCGCTCGCCGGCCGAGCCGCCGGGGTGGCGGCCCACCTGCCGCAGCTGGACGACGTTGCCGAACGGGCCGCCGCGTTGGGGGTGTGGGAGAGCGCCACCGCCGCGCCCGAATGGGACGGCCCGCCGGTGTGGTTGCACGGCGACCTGCACCCGGCGAACATCCTGGTCGACCGCGGCCGGCTGGGCGCCGTGATCGACTTCGGCGACATCACCGCCGGGGACCCCGCCACCGACCTGGCGGTGGCCTGGATGATCCTGCCCGCACCACAGCGCGAGGAGTTCCGGCGCGCGTACGGCCGCGCCGACGACAGCACCTGGGCGCGAGCGCGGGGGTGGGCGCTGGCCCTGGCCCTGGTCTTCCTGACCCACTCCGCCGACAATCCACTGATGGCCGGGATCGGCCGCCGCACCCTGGACGCGGTGCTGGACCAGCATCCGGGATCGCGGTAGCCGCGTCCAGCGCTGTTACCGTCGCGCCATGTCCAAGATCGAGATAGACGTGGTGACCGCCGAGTTCTTCGCGGCCTTCGACAACCGGGGCGGCAAGGCCCCCGACGTGGCCCGGATCCGCCGGCTGGTTCTTCCCGGTGGCGTGATCGTCAAGACCGGCCCGGAGTTCACGGTCTACACCGTGGACGAGTTCATCGAACCGCGCCGGCGGCTGCTGACCGACGGCCGGCTGGTCGAGTTCTCCGAATGGGAGACCTCGGAGCGGACGGAGATCGCGGGCGATATCGCGTCGCGGTTCAGCGAGTACCGCAAGTCCGGGACCCTGGACGGCGAGCCGCTCGAGGGAGGCGGGACCAAGACCCTCTCGTTCGTCCGCACCTCGGAGGGCTGGCGGATCGCGGCGTGTGCCTGGTACGACCGGCCCTGAAGCGCGGCGCCGCAGCGCCCGCGGCAGATCAGGGGCGTGGGGTCGCGTCCGGAGCGCCGTACTGGAGGGGGCGGGTGGGGAGGACGGTGCGGCGGGGGGTGGTGGGGGTGTCGGCGGGCTGGTGGAGCCGGTCGACGAGCAGGCGGCCGGCGGCGCGGCCGAGTTCGTCACTGTCGTAGGCAACGACGGTGAGGGGGCGCCCGAGCAGGTCGGCCAGTTCGAAATCGTCGAAGCCGGCGAGCGCGATATCGCGTTCGGCCGTGCTGACGGCGCGTACGGCGCCGATGGTGTTCCGGTTGTTGGAGCAGAAGAGCGCGGTGGGCGGGTCGGTGAGGGCGAGCAGGGCGGAGGCCGCGCGGGCCGCCTCCGCGGTGTCCTGCGGGCCCTGGCGGACGTAGCGGTCGTCCGCCGGCAGTCCGGCGTCCGTTAGTGCGGCGCGGTAGCCGCGGAGCCGTTCGGTGCTGGTGTAGACGGCGGGTGGGGGGCCGAGGAAGCCGATGCGACGGTGGCCCTGGGCCAGCAGCCGTTCCGTCGCGTCCCTGGCCCCGCCGAAGTCGTCCACCAGCACGTGGTCGGCCTCGAAACCGCTGGGCGGCCGGCTGGCGCAGACCACGGGCACGCCCTGGGCCGCAGCGGCGGCGAGGTGGCGCTGGTCGGACTCGGCCGGCACCGCGATGATGCCGTCGACGCGGCGGGTCACCAGGTCGGCGACCAGATCGCGTTCGGCGTCGAGGTCCTGCCCGGTGTTCCCTATCACCGTCTTCAGGCCGTGCTCGCCGACGACGCTGTCCAGGCCGAGGGCCAGCCGGGAGTAGAAGGGGTTGGCGAGGTTGGTGACGACGAGCCCGACGAGCCCGCTGGCGCGGCCCAGGCGCAGGCTGCGGGCGACCGCGTTGGGCCGGTAGCCGAGTTCGGCGACCGCCGCCAGCACCCGTTCCTTCGTCTCGGGCGAGACCCGCGGGTCGTCCCGCAGCGCCCGGGTCACGGTCATCGCGCTGACCCCGGCCCGGCCGGCGACATCGCGAAGGGTGGGGCCGTTCGACCGGGTGGTCCTGCCGGTCCTGGCCAACGGTCCTCCCCGTCTCACGCCTCGTCGCCTCGCGTCGCGGCCAGCGCCGCGCCGATCAGGAGGGCGTCCTCGCCCAGTCGGGCCGCGGTGACCGCGAGCTCCGGATGCCTCAGACCGTCCCGCAGGGCCGGGGCCACCAGGTCCCAGGACTTCGCCATGGAGCCGCCGACGACCAGCACGGATGCACCGAAGGAGTCTAGGCACGGCGCGAGCACACTGCCAAGGCCGCCGAAGGCCGCGGCGAGCACCCGCGCCGCCCGCTCCTCCCCCGCCCTGGCGCGGTCGGCGACGTCCCGCACGTCCACGGACAGGTCGGGCCGCGGGTCGCCGTAACGGGCCAGGATCGCGCGGCGGGAGACCGAGTCCTCCAGCGGACGCCCGTGCAGCGTCAGCAGATCGGCGCGACCCTCGGGCGGCAGCCCGGGCGCGTCCACCCGGATCCGGCCGTCGGCGAGGAACGCCGAGCCCACGCCGGTGCCCAGGGTGATGCCGGCGCAGCGGCGGTGGCCGCGGGCCGCGCCGGCATGCCATTCGCCGGTGAGGAAGGCGTGCGCGTCGTTCAGGAACGCCGTCCCCGCTGGGCGGCCCGGCAGACCGTCCCGGAGCGCGGCGCCCACGTCCACGCCGTGGAGATGGTCGAACTTGCCGACACCCTCGAACAGCGCGACGCCGGCGGCGTAGTCGAACGGGCCGGGCACCGCGACGCCCCACACCGCACCGGCCGGGACCTCGGGCAGCGCGGCGGCGCAGCCCAGCAGCGAGCCGAGCACCGCGTCGGCGGTGCCGGTCGCGTCCAGCGGGCGGCGGACCCGGCCGCGCACCTCGGCGCGGTCCGGGTCCGTGAGGTCCACCAGGGCGGCCGTCACATGGGTGCCGCCGACCTCCAGCACCGGAACGGTCGGAAAGTGTCCGCTCACCGCACCAGCGCCTTCACGACCCGCACCGGGCCGCCGGTTGGGACCAGCCGGTAGCCGCCGACCGCGGCCGGCACGGTCAGCGTCTCGGCGAACGACAGGGGGTGGCGGTGGCCCGCGTCCGTCTCCACGGTCACGCCGTCTCCCTCCACCACGTTCAGCACGTGGAACCGACCCGCGGTGTCGTCCTCCGCCACCGCGCCGGCGTCGAGGATGAGGCGACGCACCTCGTAGAACATCTCCGGCAGGGCGCCGAGCACCTCCTCGCGCCAGCCGTCGCCCTCGCGCAGCGTGCGCGGCGCCGGCACCAGGTCCCGGGCCACCGCCTCGCCGCGCCGCTCGGTGTTGAGGTTGGCGAAGCCGTGCTCGTACGGCAGCGGGCGCGGGTTGCCGTCGGCGTCCGGGCGCTGCCAGTCGTAGAACCGCAGGCTGTAGAGGTACGGGGTGGCGCTGATCTCCAGGACCAGGTTGCCGGCGCCGCTGGCGTGCGGGGTGCCGGCCGGGATCATGTAGAGCTGACCGCGCTCGGCCGGGAAGGTCAGCACATGGTCCTCGGGGCGCATCGGCACGCCCTGGGTGGCGGCCTTCTCCACCTCGGCGCGGAAGAGCGCCACGTCGGCGTCCTCGCGCAGGCCCAGGAAGACCTGGGCGTCCGGCTCGCCGAGGGTGAGGTAGTACGTCTCGTGCTGGGTGTAGGACCAGCCGAACCGCTCCCGCATGTACCGCTCCCGCGGGTGGCAGTGCACCGAGAGGTTGCCGCCGCCGACCGTGTCCAGATAGTCGAAGCGGATCGGGAACGACGTGCCGAACGCGGCGTGCACCGGCGCGCCCAGCACCTCCTCCGGGTGCAGCACGCACATCAGCTGGAACGGCACCTCCACCTCGGCGTCGGGCCCGGTGCCGACGAGGATGCCGGCCTCGGGGGCGATCAGCTCGTAGCCCAGCGCGGTGTTGCGCGCGCCGGGGTTGAAGCCGAGCTCGCGCTGCGCCCAGTCGCCGCCCCACGGGGTGGAGTTGAAGAACGGCCGGGTGCGGACCGGGCGGCGGGCCAGGTCGGCGAGGGTGGCCCGCATCCCGGCGCCGTCCAGCAGCGCCGGGTGGTCGGGGCGTTGCACGTCCAGCCAACCGTCGATGCTGCCGGCCAGCGCGTCCCGGTGCCGGTCGAGCATCGGCCAGTCCACGTAGAACAGCCGGCGCACGTCCGCGGGCTGGTCCGGCAGGCCGAGGTTGACGCCGTGGCCGGCCACGACCGCCGCCTCGGCGTACCGCTTGGGCGCGTCGGCGTACCACAGCACGTCGTGCTCGACGAGCGCCGCACCAGGACCGTAGACCAGCAGCGGGCCCGCGTCGGGTCCGGCCGGGCGCTCGGGGCGCGGCACCTCGTCGAAGAGGTCGTCCAGCGGGTTCCCGGCGAGCCGGTGGTAGTAGGGGTCGGCGGCGTCCTCCTCGCTGACGGTGCGGCGTCGCACCTCGGCGGGCGGCGCGTAGTGCTCGCGCACGTCGAGCATCCGCGCCGCCGCGCCGTGCGTGGCCAGCTCGCGGGACAGCCGGGTGGCCAGCGCCGGCCAGTCCAGCGTCGGCGGTCCCTCCACCGCCACCACCACGGGGCCCGTGGGCAGCGTCGCGGCAATGTCGCGCCAGCCGGTGGTCAGGACGGCCTGCGGCGCCGGGGGGTAGCGGGGATCGAGCCGGTACACGCGTTCTCCTTGTGGGTCGTTGCGATACGGGTGGTGCTGGTGCGTCAGGCGCGCTTCAGCAGCACCGCCGTGGTGCCGAGGGCCGGGATCTCCACCCTCACCTCACCGTCCACGAGCGGCAGCAGGCCGCCTGGCGTGCCGAGGAAGTCCGCGCGGTGCGCGGCGGCGACCGGGAAGCGCACCGTGACCGGACAGGTGACGGGCGTCTCGGCGAAGGACTGGAGCCGCAGCAGCACCGCGTCCCCTGCGCCCTGTTCGGCGTCCGGGTCGGGCACGGTGAGGGCGCCGACGAGGCGAACCCGGGGATCGCCCAGCTCCGCGAACGTCAGCGCGCCGGACGCCGCGGCGCCGTCCGCGGCCTCCCCGCGGGCGCGCACCGCGTGCAGCGGGCGGCTGTAGGCCGCCGCCGTGCGCGGCCCGAGTCCGCCGGCCTCCTCGGTCGGCGCGCAGGCCAGGCTGTACCGGTAGCTGAACTCGAAGCCCTGCTGGCTGGGGAAGTTGGTGTCCCAGAGGTTGTTGTGGATCCAGGAGAAGACGGTGGCCGGCTCGTCCTCCTCCAGGGTCTTCGGGAACGGCGCGTACGGCAGCGCGATGTTGCCGAACTGCACCAGCGGCGCGTCCTGGGTGGACCAGGCCACGGTCAGGCCGTCCTCGGCCAGCGTCACCCAGCGGCGCACCGCCCGCATGTGCAGCGCCGAACCCGGCACCACGGGCAGCCCGGTGCCGGTCGCACCGCCGGACGCCTCCATCCGCACCTCCGGTTCGGCGAAGGCGAACGGGAAGGAGAAGTAGGCGCTCTCCTTGCCCATGGTGGCGTCCTTGTCGACGCTGTTCTCGATGTCGAGGCGGGCGATGCCGTGCGGCAGGCTCAGCGTGGTCCTGACCCGGTTGGCGCCCGCGGGGTGCGTCTCGTAGGTCAGGGTCTCGGCGATGGCGGTGGACCGGCGGTCCAGGAGCGCGGCCGGCGGCGCCACCGCGCGGGAGCCGAGGTGCTCCAGACGCTCCGAGGCGGTGGTGCGGCTGGAGTTGTGGTTGAAGCCGCCGGTGGTGGTGTAGCGGTCGTGCACGTAGCCGTTGAAGCCGACCGTGGCGTCCGCGCCGACCAGTTCCCGTCCCGTCGCCTTGTCCACGACGGACGCGACGCACGCCCGCGCCAGGTCGACGCGCACCCGCAGGTACTCGTTCTCCAGCACGGTGGCGTCGGGCCGCGCCAGGGCCGCCGCCGCGGTCTCGGCCGAGTCCGGCCGGTCGGTGCCGCCGGTCGGGTTCCAGCCGGTGGCGGTCTTCAGCACCGTTTCGTCGTCGTCCGCCACATCGCTCGTCGCGGCGAGCGGCAGAACGTCCAGCCGGACCGAGCCGGCCGCCGGCACGTCGGGCACCCGCAGCAGCAGGAACCGCCCGGCGTCCCGGTGCGTGTCGTTGACCTGAGCCTGCTCCTCGTGCTCCAGGCGCGCCCCGGTGCGGCCGTCGTGCACCGCGACCGCCTGTTCCAGCGGCACGCTGGACTCCGGCAGGAAGACCTTCACCACCTCGGTGCGGATCCACGAGCAGGTGTTGACGACATGGAAGCTGGCCGCGGCCTCCTCGCCGCGGGCGAGCCGCTGGCCGAGGCGGGCGGTGGCGCGCAGCAGCAGCGACTGGCCGTCGTCGTGCGCCCGCCTGGCCTGGCCGTACTTCCAGTGCCACTGGTCCTCGCCGGAATGGCCGTGGTCGTGGCCGTGCGTCCACGGGTCGCCGGCGCCCCAGGTGTGCTCGTCGAACAGCGATACGGCCTCGTAGACGCCGGCCGCGTCGCGGCTGTCGTCCGCCGCGCCGGCCGCGCCCAGTATCCCGGCGAAGGTGCCGATGGTCTGCGCGTCGGCTACCACGCCCTGCGCGGTACGGGCCAGGGACAGCGGCATCGCGCCGGAGCCGACACCGTCCACCCACCAGTCGGTCCAGTCGCCCTCGAAGGTGCGGATCTGGTCGCCGAGCCGCTCCTCGGCGTCGGTGAAGAAGTCCTCGTTACGGGACAGCCGCAGCTGCGGGAACGCCCAGGTCTCGTTCCAGCGCCGCACGGTGTCGGCGATGATCCGGCGCGGCGGCGCGTTGTCGCCGAACTTGCCCTGCACGCGCAGGTGCAGCACGTCCCACGGGTAGGGCTCGCGCGCGATGTCCTCCTTGTCCATGGCCCAGCCGAAGATGCCGCCCGGGTACGGGTAGGGGTTGCTGGCCAGCGACGTCAGATAGGCGGGGAGCAGGTCGTCCACGCTGCCGTAGTCGGTGTCGAAGCCGAGCAGCGGCCCCTCCATGTACGCCAGACCGTGCGGGGTGTCGGTCATCCACACGAGGACGCTGTTGCCGCTGGGCGCGCGCCAGCGGAAAAGCCGCGGCAGGTTCTCGCCGCCGACCAGGTGCGGCACCGAGCGGCCCGCCCAGTTGTGGGCGACGGACAGGTACTTCACGCCGGCCGAGGACAGCGCGTCGACCAGGCCCACGACATGTCCCGGCACGTCGGTCTGCATCGCCGAGGTGAACGGCAGGCCGAAGCGCTCGTTGACCTCCTTGGCGGGACGCAGCAGCTCGTGCAGTTCGTCGGTGGAGCAGGTCTCGGAGTGCAGGTTGAACGGCATCGCGGTGAGCTCGATGCGGCCCTCGCGCACCCGGCGGACGAACTCCTCGACCTGCTCGGCCGGCCGGGCGGCGGCCCACTGCTGGAACGACCACAGCGACTCGACGCACCAGCGGAACCGCGACTCCTCAGGCCAGGAGTCGGTGACACCGGTCAGCTCCAGGCAGGAGTCGAGGAACGACAGGTGCTCGGCGAGCACCCGGCCCTGCGGGTCGGTGTAACCGATGTCCAGATGGGAGTGGTGCACCAGGTGGATGGTCCACTCGCGCTGCGGGGTGAGGGTGACGTCGATGCCGCCGGCCCCCGGGGTGTCCGGGAGGCCGACGGTGACCTGGCGCGGCGCGTCCACGGCCGGGACCATCAGCCGGACCGAACCGTTCGGGCCGGCCAGCCGCTCGACGGGCAGCGCGGTGCCCTCGGCGGTGCGCACCTCCAGCCGCTCGGGCAGCGGCGCGCCGGCCGGGGTGACGACGTCGACGCGCAGCGACTGCAGCAGGCCGCCGCCCGTGGCGCGGCGCAGCAGCGGTTCCTCGGTCAGACGCAGGGTGGTGCCGTTCAGGGTGCCCTCGGCCGAGGCGACCGAGCCGCGCAGGCTGGCGCGGATCCGGTCGTTGTCCCAGGCTGCGGTGCGAACGAGTGCACGGGTGGTCATGGGGAATCTCTCCGTCGCGATGGTGAGGCGTGCGGGGTGGTGAGGGTGCGGGGGTCAGTGGGCGGTCGCCGTGATGCCGCGCAGGAACAGGCCGCGGAACACCAGGAAGACGATCAGGGTGGGCAGCGAGACGATCATGGCGCCGGCCAGGATCACCGGCGGCCCGGTGGAGCTGTAGGCGTTGTTCAGGGTGGTCAGGGCCGCCATCACCGGCTGGATCTCTGGACTGCGGCTGAGCGTGATGCCGAGGAGCAGGTCGTTCCACACGGCGGTGAACTGGAAGATGAACGCCGCGCCGAGGCCGGAGCGCAGCAGCGGCACGTGGATCTGCCAGAAGATCCGCCGGAACGACGCGCCGTCCAACATCGCCGCCTCGGTGACCTCGGGCGGCATGGTGGTCATCTGGTTACGGATCAGGAAGAAGGCGAACGGCACGGCGTACGCGGCGTAGATCAGCATCAGGCCGAGGCGGCTGTCGTAGAGGTTCGCGTCGGCGTACATGCCGAACAGGGGGGCGAGGAATATCTGGAGCGGGAAGATGGTGCCGGAGTAGATCACCCAGAACCAGGCCGCCGGCTTCGGCAGCGGCAGCACGACCACGGCGAACGCGGCCATCGCGGCGACCAGCACCGCGGCCAGGCCGCAGACGGTGGCGTACATCAGCGAGCTGAGGAAGCTCTCGCCGATGCCGGCCACGTCCCAGGCCTCCTTGAGGTTCCCCCACAGGGCCATGTCTTTGGGGACCCAGCCCGGTTCGCCGGTGTAGCCGGTGGCGGGGGTGAGTGCGTTGACGACCAGCAGGTACAGGGGTATCAGCCAGAGCACCACGCAGCCGATGACGAAGAGGTTGCGCACAGCGCGTCCCATGGTTCTTCTCCTTCTCTGCGCGCGCTCAGTCGCCGCGGGTGGCCGACGGCATCTGGCGACGCAGGTACAGCCAGGCGCAGGCCACGACGATGACGGACAGGACCAGGGCGATGGCGGAGCCGTAGCCGACGTGGAAGAGGCGGAACGTCTCGCGGTACATGGTCAGCGCGAGGGTCTCGGAGGACCGGGAGGGGCCGCCCTTGGTGAGGATCCAGACCAGGTCGAACGCCTTGAGGCTGTTGACGATCGCCATGCCGACCACCACCACGGTCACCGCACGCAGCTGCGGCAGGGTGACGTAGCGGAACATCTTCCAGCCCATGGCGCCGTCGAGCTGTGCCGCCTCGATGGTCTCCCGGGGGATGGCGCGCAGCCCGATCGCGAACAGCACCACGTTCAGGCCGGTGGCCTGCCACGTGCTGGCGATGATCATGGCGATGGTGTTGTGCGGCCATTCCAACAGCCAGGTCTGCTGCAGGCCGCCCATACCGAATGTCTGCAGCACCTGGTTGACGGCGCCGTCCGAGGTCAGCATGAAGTTCCACAGCACGGCGGTGGCCGCGCCGGAGATGGCGTAGGGCAGCACGATGATCAGCTGGGCCACGCCGCCGAAGCGCAGCCGCTGGGTGGCTACGGCGATCATCAGGCCGAGCAGCACCGGCAGCAGCAGCGTGCCGGCGACCCAGAAGAGGGTGTTGAGCACCGACCGGCCGAAGATCGGGTCGTCGGCCAGCCGAGCGTAGTTGTCGAGGCCGATGTAGTGGCTGGTGAAGCCGTTGTCCTCGAAGAGGCTGCCGTAGACGCTCCGCAGGAACGGGTAGAGCAGCAGCACGCCGACCAGGGCGAGCGCCGGCAGCACCCAGGGCACGCCGGACAGCGGGCCGCCGGCGCCGCCGCCGGTGGGGCGCCGCACGCCCTGGTGCGGGGTGCGCAGCGGCACCCGGCGGCGGGCCTGGACGGGACGGGTCGCGGCGGGGGTGGCCGCGGGGGTGACGGTCATATCTGCTCCGCCTCCCGCCAGACCTGCCACGCGTCGTCCGCGCGCTCCTGCATGGTCGCCAGCACGGAGCGGTAGGAGCCCGGGTCGAGCAGGAAGCCGGCCAGGTCGTCGACCGTGGCCTCGACCAGTTCGGGTGGGCCCAGCTCCCAGAAGCGGTTGAGCATCCACAGATCGTTCTCGCGGGCCGTGCGGGCGACGCCCTCGATCATCGGGTTGGGCGGCGGGACCTGGGGGTTGGGCGAACCCTCCTGGAGGGTGTGGGTGAACGCCTGGGAGACGTCGGGGTGCAACCAGGCACTGGTCGCCTTGAGCGCCTCGGTCTTGTCCGGTCCCTTGACCGTGGTGACCAGCGCGCTGCACTCGATGATCATGGCGGGCCTGGCCTCGGGGTCGGCCATCGGAAGCACGAAGGCGTCGATGTTGCCGCCGGCCTCGCCGCCGACAGAGGTGAAGTTCGGCGTCATGAAGGTGCCGCCCGGCATCATGCCGACGGTGCCCTGCACGACCTCGGCGGCCGCGTCCGCGTGATTCATGTCCATGGCGGTGAACCAGTCGTTGTCGAAGAACTCCACGATGGTGCGCATCGCGCGTTCGGCGCGTGGATCGGTGTACTTCTCCCGACCGTTCATCAGGTCCTCGTAGAACTGCGGGTCCTGGCGGCTGAGCACCTCCATGAACCAGATGAACGCGGGCCACCGGCCGTCGGCCGTGGCGTGCAGCGGCGTGATGCCGGCGCGCTTGAGCGTGGTGCAGGCGTCGAGGAACTCGTCCCAGGTGGCGGGCGCCGCCAGCCCGTGTTCGGCGAAGACCTCGGTGTTGTAGAAGAAGACCCAGTAGGCCAGGTTCATCGGCAGGCCGAAGACCCGGTCGTCGTAGGTGAACATGCTGCGCAGCGAGGGGTCGACCCAGCCCTCGCGCACGGCGTCGTCCCAGTCCGAGGTGAGGTCCTCGATGCCACCGGTCCTGGCGAGGTCGCGCAGCCGGTAGCCGGACCAGTACTTCAGCACGTCGGGTGTCTTGTTGGTGCGCAGCGAGGACTTCACGATCTGCTCGAATGACTCCAACGAGGGGATCATCGCGGGCACCAGTTCGATGCCGTTGACCGACTTCATCGCCTTGCCGGCCTCACTGATGGGTATCTCCCAGGCGACGTTGTCGCCGGTGACGCCCACCTTGCCGGCCGGCTGACTGGAGGCGGTCGCGCACGCCGTGGCCAACGCGCCGCCCATGGTGGCCGCGAGCAGACCGCGACGACTGATATCGGATCTGGGCAGGGGAAAACGACTACGTGACACGGGCGGCTCCTTCGGGCTGTCGCGCATGTTATCGTTAACACATGCCGTGCACCCTCCTCCGCCGACGGCCGCGCTGTCAAGGGTCGAGGCCGAAAACATTTCGGGCGGGTGGCGGAGGCCAGACTCACTCCTCCGGCCGTGGCGCGAAGCGCTGCCGTGTCGGCTCGACGGGTGGTCGGGGTGGGCCGGTGGGGGGAAAAGTGGGGGTGGGGCGGGGAGTCGGGGGCGTTTTGGGCGCAGGGACAGGGTGTCCGCTTTTCATCTCGTATGAGGATGGAGCACCATCGTGTCCCCAGTCCGAGCTGCCCGGCGGCGCGGGATAGCGTTCGCCGTCGTCGCCGCGCTGGGCGCGCTCACCGCGTGTGGCGACGAGCCCGCCGCCCAGCCGAAGTCCGCTGCCGACCCCATGACCGCCCCCGGGACCGCGACCGCCGAACCGTTCACCCTGGTCGCGACGGGCGATCTGCTGATACACGACGTGATCATCCGGCAGGCGGCGGCCGACGCCGGCACCGTGGGCTACGCCGCGGCCGACTACGAGTTCCGCACCATGCTGGAGGGCGCGCGGGATCTGGTGACCGAGTCCGATCTGGCCCTGTGCCACATGGAGACGGTCTACGGCGCCGACGGCGGCCCGTACTCCGGATACCCGCTGTTCACGACGCCGCCGCAGATAGCCGAGGCCGTGCGGGACCTCGGCTACGACTCCTGCTCCACCGCCTCGAACCACACGCTGGACGACGGCCCCGACGGGGTGGCCCGCACGCTGGACGCGATGGAGCTGGCCGGGCTCGGGCACGCGGGGTCCGCGCGCACCGAGGCGGAGGCCGGCGAGCCGACGCTGCTGAAGGCCGGCGACGCGTGGGTCGCGCAGCTCGCGTACACCTACGACACCAACGGCATACCGGTCCCCGAGGACCAGCCCTGGCTGGTCAACCTCATCGACGCGGAGCGGATCGTCGCCGACGCCCGCGCGGCGCGCCAAGCCGGCGCCGACGTGGTGGTGGTCAGCCTGCACTGGGGCACCGAGTTCCAGGAGGCGCCGGACGCGCTCCAGCTCTCGCTGGCCGAGCAGCTCACCGCCTCGACCTCGGACGGCCGGCGGGACATCGACCTGATCATCGGCACCCACGCGCATGTGCCGCAGGCGTACGAGAAGGTCAACGGCACCTGGGTGGTCTACGGGATGGGCGACCAGCTCGCCGGGATCATGAACGATCCGCGCGGCCAGATGAGCTCGGCGGCGCGCTTCACCTTCGCTCCGCCGGAGGCCGAGGGCGAACCGTGGCGGGTGGAGCGCGCGGAGTACATACCGTTCGTGGTGGACAACGACCCGATCGCCGTGGTGAACCTTCCCCGCGCGATGGACCGGGAGCCGGCCAGGGCGGACTTCGCCGACGCGCTCGACACGATAAGCGCGGCGGTCCTCTCCCGCGGCGCCGCTCGGGACGGCCTGGTCATGGGCCGCTGAGGCTCTGCGGCCCTACGACCGAGGGCCGGCTACAGCGACAGGTGTCGCCGGAGCGCGGCGTCGAGCTCCGCCATCCGCTGGCGGGGCACGGCGCCGACGCGGTGTCGCACCCGCTGCGGCGCGACCGCGCGCACCTGCTCGCACTGGGCCTTGGAGTCCTTGGTCAGCCCGCATTCACCGGCCGGCAGGAACACCTGGAAGGCGAGCACCCGGGAGGTGTTCGAGGTCAGCGGCACCACCGTGAGCACGCCCCGGCCGGTGCGTTCCACGGCGCGGTTCGCCGCGTCGTGGGACACGATCACCGCGGGGCGCGCCTTGTTCGCCTCGCTGCCACGGGCCGGCTCCAGGTCGACCAGGACGACGTCACCTCGCCGCATCGCCGCCCAGCCCGTCCGCCGACGTCGCGTCCCAGAGCCCGGCGTCCTCGCCGCCGTCCCACTCCTCGAAGGCGGTCGCGTACTCCGCCTCCAACTCGGTCGCGCGCAACGCCTCGATGGCGGCGTGAATCACCGCGGAACGGGACTCGGCGTCGGTACGGGTCACGTACGAGTCGACGAAGGCGACGTCCTCCTGGGGCAGGCTCACACTGATCTTCATACCTCTTATCCTACCTGAGGTAGGAACAACGGTACGACCCCGGCGGCCGGCGCCCGGCGCGCGGGGGCGGCGTTCCTCTCCTAGCCTGCTGACAGGAGGGTGGCGCTCATGGACCCCGTGGATCTGCCCCTGCCCGTCGTTCGCCGGTCGCCCGCGGAGCCGGCTCCGTCCCCGGACGTCGACGTGGCCTCCCTGGAACGGGCGCTGCGGGCCCGGGTGGACGGTGAGGTCCGCTTCGACGCGGGCTCGCGCGCGACGTACGCGACGGACGGTTCCAACTACCGGCAGGTGCCGCTCGGCGTGGTGGTGCCGCGCGGCGTCGAGGCCGCCGAGGAGGCGGTGGCGGTCTGCCGGGAGCACCGGGCGCCCCTGCTGTCCCGGGGCGGCGGCACCAGCCTGGCCGGCCAGTGCTGCAACGTCGCCGTGGTGCTCGACTGGAGCAAGTACTGCCACCGGCTGCTGTCCGTGGACCCCGAGCGCCGACGGTGCGTCGTCGAGCCGGGCATCGTGCTGGACGACCTGAACCGGCGGCTCGCTCCGCACGGCCTGATGTACGGGCCGAAGCCGGCGACCCACCCGAACTGCACCCTCGGCGGCATGATCGGCAACAACTCCTGCGGCTCCACCGCCCAGGCGTACGGCAAGGTCGTCGACAACCTGCACGGCCTGGAGGTGCTGACCTACGACGGGCTGCGGATGTGGGTCGGCCGCACCGGCGACGAGGAGTTGGCCCGCCGGGTCGCCGCCGCCGGCCGGGAGGGCGAGATCTACCGCGCGCTGGCGGCGCTGCGCGACCGGTACGCCGACCTGGTGCGCGAGCGCTATCCCGACATCCCGCGCCGGGTGTCCGGCTACAACCTGGACTCGCTGCTGCCGGAGCACGGCTTCGACGTCGCCGGGCTGCTCACCGGTTCGGAGTCGACGTTGGTCACGGTGCTGCGTGCGGAGCTGGCCCTGGTGCCGGTGCCGGCGCACACGTCGTTGCTGGTGCTCGGCTACCCGGACATCACGGTGGCCGCCGACCAGGTCCCAGGGCTGCTCCGCCACGAGCCCCTGGCCCTGGAGGGCGTGGACCACCGGCTCGTGCGGGCCGAGCGGGCCAGGCACCTCAATCCGGACGCGCTGCGGCGGCTGCCGGACGGCCAGGCGTTCCTGATGCTTGAGTTCGGCGGCGACACCCGCGCCGAGGTGGAGGACCGGGTCCGCGAGGTGATCAACCGGAAGCCGGGCGACGTGGACCACACGTGGTACGACGACGCCGCGCATATGGCGCAGCTGTGGCGGGTGCGCGAATCGGGTCTGGGCGCCACGGCGCATGTGCCGGGGCAGCCGGACGCCTGGGAGGGCTGGGAGGACGTGGCCGTCCGGGTGGACCGACTCGGCGACTACCTGCGCGACCTGATGGCGTTGTACCGGGAGTTCGACTACGGACACCCTTCGGTGTACGGGCACTTCGGGCACGGCTGCGTGCACACCCGCATCCCGTTCGACCTGGAGTCGGCGGCCGGGGTGGCACGGATGCGGGCCTTCGTGGAGAGCGGGGCCGATCTGGTGGTGCGGTACGGCGGGTCGTTCTCCGGGGAGCACGGCGACGGCCAGTCGCGGGGCGAGCTGCTGACGCGGATGTTCGGCGAGGAGCTGGTCGAGGGCTTCGGGCGGCTCAAGGCCGTCTTCGATCCGCATAACCGCATGAACCCCGGCAAGGTCGTCGCCCCCAACCCGCTCGACGCGGACCTCAGACTGGGCGCCGACTATCGCCCGTGGGAGCCGGAGACCGCCTTCGGCTTCCCGCAGGACGAGGGCCGGTTCAGCCGGGCCGCGGCCCGTTGCGTCGGCGTGGGCAAATGCCGCTCGTTGCAGGGCGGCGTGATGTGCCCGAGCTACCGGGTCACCCGCGAGGAGGAGCACTCCACGCGGGGCCGGGCCCGGCTGCTGTTCGAGATGGTGCGCAACGACTCCCCGGTGCCGACCGACTGGCGCGCCACGGAGGTCCGCGACGCGCTCGACCTGTGCCTGGCCTGCAAGGGCTGCAGGACCGACTGCCCGGTCAATGTCGATATGGCGACGTACAAGGCGGAGTTCCTGTACCACCACTACCGGGGCCGGCTGCGCCCCGCGTCGCACTACTCGATGGGCTGGCTGCCCGCGGTGGCGCGGTTCGCGGCGCTGGCCCCGCGCACGGTCAACGCGCTCGCCGGCGTCGACTGGTTGGCGCGCGCCGCGAAGGCGGCCGGCGGCATCGCCCCCGAACGGGACTTTCCGCTCCTCGCCGAACAGCGCTTCACCGCCTGGTGGCGGGCGCGTGGCGGCCCGCGCGGCGACGGGCGCCGCGGTTCGGTGGTGGTGTGGCCCGACACGTTCACCGACCATTTCCATCCGGCGATCGGCCGGGCGGCCGTCGAGGTGCTGGAGGCGGCCGGTTTCCGGGTCCGGGTGCCGGAACGGGCCGTGTGCTGCGGGCTGACCTGGATCTCCACCGGCCAACTCGGCGTCGCTCGGCGGGTGCTCGGCCGCACGGTCGAGACGCTGCGGGACGAGCTGCGGGAGGGCACCCCGGTGGTCGGCCTCGAACCGAGCTGCACCGCCGTGTTCCGCGCCGACGCGCCGGAGCTCTTCCCCGACGATCCGGACGTGAAGCGGCTCCGTGACCAGACCAGGACGCTGGCCGAACTCCTCGCCGAACGGGCCGGCGACTGGGACCCTCCCGCCGTGCACGGGCGGGCGCTGGTGCAGCGGCACTGCCACCAGTACGCGGTGATGGGCTTCGACACCGACCAGGCGCTGCTCCGCCGGGCCGGGGTGGCGGCCGAGGTGCTCGACGCGGGGTGCTGTGGGCTGGCCGGCAACTTCGGCTTCGAACGCGGCCACTACGACGTCTCCCTGGCGTGCGCCGAGGAGGGACTGCTGCCCGCCGTCCGCGCGGCGGACCCGGACACGATGGTGCTGGCGGACGGCTTCAGCTGCCGCACCCAGGTCGAACAGTCCGGAGCGGGGCGCCTGCCGCTGCACCTCGCCGAGGTCCTCGCGGCAGGCGTGCACGGCCGCCCGCCCGAGGCGGACCGCCCGTCCCCGCCGGGTCGCCGAGCCCTCGTCCCGGTCGCCGCCACCGTGGCGCTTCCCGCGCTGGCCGCCACGGCCGCCCGCCTGGCCAAATCCGCCACCCGCCGCCGCACGGCTTCCCGCCGCAGCGCGGACCGGTGAGCGTGCGCGTGATCGTCGGCACGGTCGTCGCTGGGTCCGCGCGGGGGCGGCTCCGCCCGAGGGGTGCCCGCTAGGCTGAGCCGACGAATCAGGGGGAGCAGCACAGATGGACGATGGTTCCCTCACAGACTTATTAGTCGTCTTCGGCGTCCCGTTCTTCCTCGTGCTGGGCGGAGGGTTGGTGATCTTCCTCGCCACCGGCGTGGTCGAACGTGGCACCATGGACAACTGACGGTGAGCAACCGCGCGTTGTGCGTGGGGAAACGGGAGGACTCGCGGTGAGCGGTGCCAGCAAGGGGCTTGGAAAGGTCGACGTCAAGCTGAAGTGGGACCCCAGCCCGATGGGGGCGCCCGACCATGATCTGGACCTCGTCGCCGCCGTGTTCCACACCGAGGAGCCGCTGGGCGAGCCGGCGTACCTGGTGCACCACGACAGCCGGTCCCCTGACGGCACCATCACCCTGAGCCGGGACAGCACCACCGGACAGGGCTACGGCTTCGACGAGGCCATGGTCTTCGAGCTGGAGCGGCTCGACCCGCGCTACGGGCGGGTGGTCGTCGGCGTCACGGTCCAGCAGCGCAGCGGGCCGAAGAACCTCGGCGAGGTGCCGAACACGCTGGTCAAGATCGCCGAGGGATACGACCAGCTGACCGAGGACAACCTGGCGGGCGTCGCCGGCTTCCCGTCCGCCACGGTCGCGGAGTTCCTGCGCGACGAGGCGGGCGAATGGGCGTTCCGCCCCTACGTCCACGGCTACGAGGCCCACCCCAGCACGTTCCTCACCCTGATGGGCCGCGGCGGCCCCGCGGAGTGACCCACGTCCGCCGCCGGGCGGGCCGCGCCGATTGACCAGGCGCGTCGCCCGGCGTTGGATGGGCGCATGGCGAATGCACGTCCGGGTCCCGACGACCCCGAACTCGAGTTCGCGACCCAGGACGCCTGGACCGCGTGGCTGGAGGAGCACCACGGCGACGCGTCCGGGGTCTGGTTGCGTCTCGCGAAGAAGGACTCGGGCCTGACCAGCGTCGACTATGCGCAGGCGCTGGAGGTCGCGCTCTGCTTCGGCTGGATCGACGGCCAGAGCCGGCGGCTCGACGACCGGTACTGGGTCCAGCGCTTCACGCCGCGCCGGGCGCGCAGCAGATGGTCCCGGATAAACCGGCAGAAGGCCACCGAGCTGATCGAGCGCGATCTGATGCGCCCGGCCGGCCTCGCCGAGGTGGAGCGCGCCCAGGCGGACGGCCGCTGGGAGGCGGCGTACGACAGCCCGCGCACCGCCGAGGTCCCCGACGATCTGCGGGCGGCGCTGGCGGCCAACCCGCGCGCCGACGCGTTCTTCGCCACGCTCAACGGCCGCAACCGCTACGCGATCCTGCACCGGATCCAGGAGGCGAAACGCCCGGAAACCCGCGCCCGCCGCATCGAAAAGTTCATCACCATGCTCGCCGACCACCGCACGCTGTATCCCTGACCTGACGGACACGGAAGACGGGGCCACGGCCGAGTTCACGACGGTGGTCGTGCGCGGGAAGTCCCGTTCCGTGGGACCTGCCGCGCACGATGTGCCCGACGAGCCGCGTTGCCCCGGCTCGCGTCAAACCTGCCCGCCGTCGGCCTGGAACGAATCGCCCTGCCGAACGGTGACCTACCAGTTCTTGCCGCTCTTCACGCTCGTGTCGGTTGACGTGCCCGCGGGGTCTCCCGAGAAGCCGCCACTCGCGACCGCCGGGCTCGCCATCAAGCCGAGGACGAGCACCGCCGTGGCGGAGATCGTCACCCGGGAGAGAGAGGAAACGGACCGGATCGCCCTTGCCTTCGTTGCCGTTGTCTCAGCCATACCCGTTTTCTAGCAGCACGGTTCGGAGAGGGGTCCCGCCGAGGGCTGGAGGGGTCCCGGTCGGGGCGGGGTTCCATGGGGGACCATGATGCGCAGAACGTCATCCACCGCCATCGTCGCCGTTGTTGTCGCTGTCGTCGCTGTCGTGTTCGCCGCTCTCACGTCGTGTTCCTCGGATTCCTCGGACGGGTCCGCCGCCGAGGGCCGGCCCAGCGGGTCCGGCTCCGGGTCACCGGCATCCGACCCCACGCCGTCGCCCTCGCCGACCGGGCCGTGCGCTGACGGGACGTGCGAGCTCGACGTCGCCATGAGCCTGAAGGTCGTCGAGATCCTCGACACCGCCGCCGTCCTCCGTATCGAACCCGCCGGATGACGCTGACCACGGTGAGCGGGCGGCCGGTATCGTCGGAGGTGATCGCACGGCTCCGTATGCCGAATGTCAGTGAGAGGTTCGTGTGGGCACCGAATCGGGTTCCGCGGTCTTCCTGGTCACCGGTGTGATGGCGGCGGGGAAGTCCACCGTGGCCGACCTTCTGGCCCGGCGCCTGCCCCGGGCCGCCCACGTGCGCGGCGACACCTTCCGACGGATGCTGGTCTCCGGCCGGGAGGAACTACTGCCCGAGGAGACCGCCGAGGCCAGGGCCCAACTGGACCTGCGTTACCGGCTCTCCGCGCTTGTGGCCGACGAGTACGCACGCGACGGATGGACGGCAGTCGTCCAGGACATCGTCCTGGGGGAAGACCTGAGCCGGTATGTCGCCCGAGTGCGCACACGGCCGTTGTACGTCATCGTGCTGTGCCCCTCCGCCGCGGCCGTGCGGAGCAGAGAGGACGAGCGCCAGAAGACGGGGTACGGGGTGTGGTCGGTCGACGCTCTCGACCAGGCCCTGCGCGAGGAGACTCCGCGCATCGGACTCTGGCTGGACACGTCCGAACAGACGCCGGACCAGACGGTCTCGACGATCCTCGACAACCTCCCCGCCGCCCGCGTAGAGGCTGGCTGACCGTCACCTGCCCCGCCGCGGGGGGGCACGGCTTGGTGCAGCCTCGTACGGGGTAGGCCGCCTCTCTGCCGCCGGCGAGGGCCTGACGGACGGTGCCGATCCGTGTGGTGTCCATGCCGAGCGGCGAGCCGCAGACCACGCACGACGTGCCGGTCAGCTGGCGCCCCGTCAGCACCGGTAAGCCGCCCCGCACGCGGCCGCGCGCCGCGGGCTCGACCTCCAGCATCGCGACGACGCCGCCCTCGGCACCGGGCCGGCCAGGGTCGAGGCAGACCCGCAGCCGACCGGAACCCGCCTGCCGCTCAGCCACCGCGGGCCTCCCGGAGGGTGTCGTGCAGCAACTCGGGACGGGTGAGACAGTCCCCCACCGCCGGTGGCTCGACGAGCCACCGGATCACCCCGTGCCAGCCCGGCGAGGGAACCCGGATCTCGTGCCCCCGGCCGAGCACCCGCACGCCCGACAGCCGCCAGGCGTCGGCCGTGCCGACCGGCACGAGCCAGGTGACCGCGTCCTCCACCTGGTCCTCGATCACGGGCCCGGAACGGTGCCGCATCCGGCCTATGGCCAGCACGGCGTCGAACGCGCCGACGAGGACCGCGTCAAACCATCGGGCGCAGGGTACCGAGCGCACGCCGTTCGTCGGCAACCAGTCAGGGCGGGAAGGGGCGGCAGGCTCAGGCATGTTCGGCTCCGGTGACGCGTCATGTGCTGACCGTCACGAGCCTGGCGAAACAGCAACCCCCCAACGTTCCAGGATTTGGAACATTCGGCGTCAGGTCATACCAACCCAGCCCGCCAGCGACGTCAGGTCCTCCGACAGGCGCCGCTGGCGACGCACCAGGGCGCCCACGACCTCCCGTGCCGTCGGGTGGTAGCGCAGGAGTTGGCCGGCCGTCGCCCGCGCCGTCCGCAGCGCCGTTATCGCCTGCTCGGTACGCCCCATCTCGACGTAGGCGCGCGACAGGTCGATGTGGTGCCGCCCGATACGCGTCGGCGAGTACCCGGCCGGGAATCGGATCGACTTCGCTGCCTCGGCCGCCTCCGGCATCTCCTCCAGGTCCACGTTGGTCTCCACGCGGTACTGCTGGACATCGGTGAGCCCGAACGACAGCCAGTAGACGTCTGGTACGTCACGGCCGATGCGCTGCGCCGCCTCCTCGCCCATGGCCAGGAACTCAGCCGAGCGAGCGCGGTCCTTGGCCCGCGCGGCGATGAACGAGGCGCGCAGGTGCAGTTTCCCGGCCACGGCCAGGGCCGGGACCGAACTAGGGTCGTCCGCCTGCTCGACGAGCCGCTGGCCGCGGGCCACCAGCTTCAGCCCGACATCGGGCGTGCCACGGCGCACGTAGGCCAGGCTCCGCGAGTACAGACGCACCGCCTGGAGCAGGGGGTCCTCCGCCTGAGCTGCCACCCATCCCATACGGTCGAGGGCTACCGAGGCGAGAGCCGCGAATCCCAGGCGTTCGGCGAGTTGGTGCGCGGTCCAGTACGTGTTGGCGAGGGCACCGGCCGCGCGGCGCCGCTCGTCGGTGCCCTGGGCGGTGTACAGCGTCGTGGTCAGTTCCCCCAGCAGCCCGGGCAGCATGCGCCCGACATCGGCGTAGTCGGTGCGCCGGAACAACTGGATCAAGCGCTCCGCATCGGTCACCAGTTCCGGGAGGGGGCGGGGACGGATGTCGGGGTCGGGCTCGATGTCGTAGAGGTCGAGCGCCTCGGAGAGCGGCGAGATGAGCTGGTCGATCTGATCCTTGCGCATCTCGGAGACGTATGGCTGACCGTAGAGGACGCCCACGTCCACCATGAGAGCGCGCCCCACGGCGGCGACGAACGACGGAGAGGCGGGGACCAAGCCCGCCTCCACCTTGGCAATCATGCCTCGGGAGACGAACGCCCTCTGCGCCAAGCCGTCTTGGGTGAGGTGCCGCAGCTTGCGGTAGTCCGCGATACGGGAGCCGGTGTGTTCCTCGGAAGCGTGCGGCATGCTGAACTCCCGCTCGTCTCGACCTCGACACTCGAAACGGTACTCCTGGCCGAGCGTGGCGGGACAGCAAACGACCCTGTCGGGTGAGGGGTAGGGGTGGACGATGGGCGCAACGGAGGCGCGGGACACAGCTGAGCGGCTGCGGGCGATCGGTGATGAGCTGTCGGACCGGTTCTACGAGCGGGCCGATGCGGTGCGGACGCTGGTGGTGGCGCTGTTGGCCGGGCAGCACTCGTTGGTGCTCGGGCCGCCCGGGACGGCGAAGTCCGAGATGGCCAGGGAGCTCACGGGTCGGATCGAGGGCGCGGCCTACTGGGAAATCCTACTGTCGAAGTTCACCGCGCCGACGCGGATGTTCGGGCCCATCGACGTCGCCGCGCTGGCCCGGGGTGAGTACCGCCAGGTCTACGACGGCCGCGCCACGACCGCGCATGTCGCGTTCATCGACGAGATCTTCAAATGCTCGACGGCCGCGCTGAACGAGACGTTGGGCTATCTCAACGAGCGGATCTACCACCCGGAGAACGGCGGCGAGCCGATCCGCTGTCCCCTGATCGGGGCCATCACGGCGAGCAACGAACTGCCCAGTGGGGAGGATTCGGCCGCGATCTACGACCGGCTGCTGGTGCGGATCGAGGTCGGATACCTCGCCGATCCGAGCAACTTCGCCGCGCTGGTCCGCTCCGCCGTCAGCCGTCCGGCGGCGCCGACGCGGACCACCATCGACCTGGCCGCGTTGCAGCATGCCGTGACCGAGGCTGTCCCGGCCGTGGACGTCCCCGACGTGATCGTGGACGCGGTGTGCACGCTGCGCGCCGCCCTGCGCCGAAGAGAACTCGTCGCCTCCGACCGCCGCTGGCGGCAGGCGGTGGGCCTGCTCCAGGCGTCCGCGTACCTCGAAGGACGTCCGGCGGTCGCCGAGACCGACCTGTCGGTGCTGACGCACGTGCTGTGGGACTCGCCCGCGGAACGCCCGACCGTCGAGCGCGAGGTGCTGCAACTGGTCAGCCCCGACGCCAAGGAGGCGCTCGACCTGGCCGATGACATCGAGGAGTTGGAGGCCCAGCTCGACGCCATGGCCGGGCAGTCCCGCGAGGCGCTGAGCGAATGGGTCATCAAACATGCGCACAACAAGCTCGCCAGGGCGGGGAAGCGGCTGGAGAAGCTGCGCGATGAGGCGGCGGGCGCCGGCCGCTCCACCGCCGCGATCGACCGTGTCACCGGCCGCCAGCGCGCCGTCCGCGCCCGCGTTCTCACCGAGGCCCTCGGCATGGACGCGAGCATGGTGCAGGCCCACCTGTGAACGTCGACCGATCGGGCGGGCTCGACGAGTTGGCGAGCCGGGCCGGGACGTGGCTGAGCCTGTCCGCCGCGGCTCCCGAGCGGCACACCACGACCGTGATCGCGGACCGGTTCGACCGGATCGCCTGGCGCGACACCTACGAGCAGTCGGCCGGCCTGCGCGAGCTGGCCGAGGAGCTGAACGAGCGCCGCGCACGGCGACGACCACAGCACCGATCTGCTGACCGACGCGTTCCTGGCCGCGTACAAGGTCAGACCGCGGTTGCGCGAGCGCGCGGAGATGGACCCAGCCCGGCTGGTCAATCACGAGGTCATCAGCTCGCTGATGGAGTCACCGGAGTTCGCCGAACTGCGCCGGGAGACGGCCGGCGACCCCTACGCCGCCGCCCTGGCCGTGCTCGCCCAGGCCGCCGCGCTGCGCCGGATGCTGGCGCGCTCCCGGGAGGCCCGGGAACGGGCCGAACGGGCGAGGCAGGCCCAGCAGAACGCCGAGGGCGCCGCGACCGCCGTGGGCGAGGCGATCCGGCAGGCCGCCGACGGGGCCGACGAGGACGGTGCCGTGCCGGATCCGACCGCCGACGCCGTACACCGGGCGATCGAGGCCGCCGAGACCGCCCAGGGCGCCGCCCGGCAGGCCGCCCAGCGCGCCGCGCAGGCCCTCGCGGCGGCGGCCCCCGGCCTCCGTGCCACCGCGCGGAACGCGGCGGCGAAGGCCGCCGAGGCCGTGCGGGCGGAGGCCACGCTGATGCGGACGTGGGGAGTCGGACCCGGCGAGTTGGAGCGGATGCCGTTCGACCAACGCGCCGCGCTCGCCGAGCGGCTGCGCACCAGCCGGCTCGCCCGGTGGGCCGAGCTGATCGGCCGTTTCCGGCAGATGGCCAGCGGTGAACGCGCCCGCAAGGTGGAGAACGCCGCCGGGGAGCTGGTCGGCGTCACCCTCGGCAACGACCTCTCCCGCGTCATCCCCTCCGAACTGGCCAACCTCGGCCTGCCCGAACTGCGTGCGGTGTTCGCCACCCGCTACGCCGCCGGGGAGCTGATGCTCTACGACCGCCAGGGAGAGCAGACCACCGGCCAGGGCGCCATCATCGCGTGCGTGGACACCTCGCACTCCATGTACGAGGCAGGGGCCGACGGCGTCACCCGGGAGGCGTGGGCCAAGGCGTGCGCCCTGGCGCTGCTGGATCAGGCCCGCCGCGCCAGGCGTGACTTCGTCGGCATCCTGTTCTCGTCCGCCGACCGGATCCGCGTCTTCCGCTTCCCGGCCGGCCAACCCGCCGGCATCGCCGAGGTGCTCGACTTCGCGGAGACCTTCCTCGGCGGCGGCACCAGCTACCAGACGCCCCTGACCGCGGCCGGCGACCTGCTGGCGGAGGAGTTCAACGACGCCGCCCGCGCGCGCGGCGACATCGTGCTGATCACCGACGACGAATGCGGCGTCACCGAGCAGTGGATGCGCGGCTGGAACGCCGCCAAGCACCTGCTGGGCTTCCGCGTCTTCGGCGTGGCCATCGGCGCCCCGCGCGCCGCCGCGGCCAGCTCGGTCCTGGACGCCCTCTGCGACAACCTCCGCTCCGTCGAGGACCTCACCGACGTCCACGCCGCCGCCGACCTCTTCCGCGTGATCTGACGCGTGATCCGATCGGGCCTACGACCAGCCGGCCGGGGCCGGAGGGAGGCCGGGCGCGGGGGGAGCTGAGTCCCACAGGATCTCGTACACCCGGAACTCGCACGGGAAGTCCCGGGTCACTCCCCGGTTGATCACGAAGAATCCGTCGTCACCGTCCAGGCACACGACTCGTCGCCGCGGATCCAGCGGATGCCGCGTGTCGGCGGTCTGCGCGTGCTGCCGGAGCGCCGCGAGCGCCTGCTCACGTGTCCCGGTCATCTCGCCGAGTAACCGAGCATTCCAGTGCATGGATTGCCCCGAGCCGGTCAGCTCCTTGAGGACCAACGCCCAACGCCTCATGTGCTCCCCCTCCGTTTTCGATCACCGTCACGGGAACAACGACGCCGTTCGATGACGGGGCGTTCCGGTGCTGCCGCGGTCTGGCATCAACTGGGAGAATCCCTCGGCAGCTTGGGCCGGTCGACGACGGTGGGGGGAGATTCATGACGGGCTTCCGGGAGTTGGACGGGACGGACCCGCCGAGCATCGGGCGTTACCGGATCCTGGCGCGGCTGGGCGCGGGCGGCATGGGCCGGGTCTACCTGGCGCGTTCACCCGGCGGACGGGCCATCGCGGTGAAGGTGGTGCGGCCGGAACTGGCCGACGACCCGGGCTTCAGGGAACGGTTCGCCCGGGAGGTGGCCGCGGCCCGGCGGGTCAACGGCTTCTTCACGGCGGGTGTCGTGGACGCCGACACCGAGGGGACCCCGGCGTGGCTGGCCACCGCCTACGTGCCGGGCCTGTCATTGGCGGAGGCTCTGACGCGGCACGGCCCGTGGCCGCAGTCCTCGGTTTCGGCGCTGGGCGCGGCCCTGGGCGAGGCCCTGGAGGCGATCCATGCGGCGGGGGTCGTGCACCGGGATCTCAAACCGTCCAACGTGCTGATCGCGACGGACGGTCCGCGCGTGATCGACTTCGGCATCTCGGTGGCGGCGGAGGCGGCGAGCGCCCTGACGCAGACCGGGATGGTGGTGGGGACACCGGGGTTCATGGCCCCGGAGCAGGTACAGGGCAACCCGGTCGGACCGGCGGCCGACGTCTTCTCGCTGGGTGCCGTGCTGGTCTACGCCGCGAGCGGGCAGGGGCCCTTCGGCACCGGCTCGGCGCATGTGGTGAACTACCGCGCGGTCTACGAGGAACCCCGGTTGGACGGGCTGCCACCCGGGCTGCGCGCGCTGGTCGAGCCATGCCTGAACAAGAACCCGGAGGAACGTCCTTCGGTGCCGGTGCTGCTGGAGCGGCTGGCCGGCGCGGCGGGCGAGGGGGCGGGCGAGACGTCGGCCGCCGCGCGGGCGATCGCCGAGTCCGCGTGGCTCCCGGACTCCGTGGCCCGGACCGTGCTGCTGCGCCGGCAGGCTCCTCTGCCCGCGACGCCCGAGGCGCCCGAGGCGCCCAAGGCGGCTCCGACCGGGCCTCCCGGGGCCGTGACCCCGTCGGCCGAGACCGCACCCCCCGCCACGGCCGCTCCGGAACCCTGGCCGCCGGCACCGGTAGGCGCTCCGCAGGTCGCGGGCCTGGAGACCGTTCCGGCCCGGCCCTCCGCGCCCCCGGCGGTCGGACCCGGCACCCAGCCGGTCGCCCGAGCGCCCCGCCGGCGCCGCGCCGCAATCCTGGTCCCGGTCGGCGCGGCGCTGCTCGCCGCCGTGGTCGGCCTGGTGTTCGTCCTCCTCCCCAACGGCGACGGGACGGGTGACGGCGATCTGTCGCTGGACGGCGAATCCGAGGGCGGCGGTGGGATCTTGGAAGACGGCGAGACATCGGGAGGCGAGGGGACGTTCGTCTTCGGCGCCGCGGCCGAGCCCGTCTCGCTCGACCCCTCGCTGGCCAGCGATGACGAGACCTTCCGTGTGACGCGGCAGGTCTTCGAGACGCTGCTGGAGCACGAGTCGGGCGGGACGGAGCTGGTCGGCGGGCTCGCCGAGAGCTGGGAGCAGAACGAGACCGGCACGGAATGGACGTTCCATCTGCGCGAGGGCGTCACGTTCCATGACGGCGACGAGCTCACCGGCGAGGCGGTCTGCCAGAACTTCGACCACTGGTACGACCGGTCGGGCGCCTACCAGGACAGCGCCCTGACCTACTACTGGCAGTCGGTGTTCGGCGGTTTCGCGGCGAACGAGAGTGCGGACGCCCCAGAGCCCAACTATCGGGGCTGCACCGCTCCCGACGAGCTCACCGCCGTCATCGAGGTCGCCCGCTCCTCGGCCAACCTGCCCGGCGGATTCTCCCTCTCCTCCTTCGGCATCCACTCCCCTGGCTCCCTGGAGGTGATGGAGTCCCAGCAGGTCACCGGCGAGGACGCGGGCTTCACATACCCCGAGTACAGCCAGGAACCCGGCGTGCTCGCCGGCACCGGGCCGTTCCACATCACCGGCTGGGACAAGGGCAACGGCGAGGTCATTCTGGAGCGCTTCGCCGACTACTGGGGCGCGCCGGCCGGCGTGCGGGAACTGGTCTTCCGCACGATTCCCGAGGAGGCCGCCCGCCGGCAGGCGCTTCTGACGGGCGACATCCACGGCTACGACGGGGTGACGCCCGGCGACGTGCGGACGCTGGCCGACGAGGGCTTCCAGGTGCCCACGCGCGACGTTTTCAACATCCTCTACCTCGGCTTCACGCAGGAGGAGAACCCGGCACTCGAGGACCTCCGGGTCCGCCAGGCCATCGCCCACGCCCTGGACCGGCAGACCCTCGTCGACACCCAGCTCCCGGACGGCGGCGTGTCCGCCACGCAGTTCGTGCCGGACACCGTCGCGGGCTATTCGGAGGACGTCGTCACCTATCCGCACGACCCGGCCCTGGCCCGCAGCCTGCTCGCCGAGGCGGACCAGGAGGACCTGACGCTGGAGTTCTGCTACCCGACCGACGCCACCCGCCCGTACATGCCGGACCCCGAGGGCATCTACGAGCTGCTGCGCGCGGACCTCGAGGAGGTCGGCATCACCGTCGAGCCCAACCCGATGGCGTGGAACCCGACGTACATCGACACCGTCCTGACCGGCGGCTGCGATGTGCGCCTGCTGGGCTGGACCGGCGACTTCAACGACGGCTTCCACTTCCTGGGCTCCTGGTTCGACGGCTACTCCGAGGAGTGGGGCTTCCGGAACGAGGAGCTGTTCGACCTGATGGAACTCGTCGGGACCGAACCGGACGTGACCATCCGCAACGGCCTGTGCGAGAACGCCAACGAGATGATCATGGACATCCTGCCGGGCGTGCCGCTCTCCAGCTCGCCCCCGTCCATCGTCTTCTCTCCCGACGTCAGTCCGCCGACGGTCTCCCCACTGTCGCAGGAGAACTTCGCGGAGATCTCGTTCACCTAGACCACTCGGAAATATGCTCCCCAATCCCGCGGTTCGGTGATTCCGCAGCGAATTAGGGATGTCACCCGACGTATTCCCTCAGAGAGGTCAGGGACATATCCAGGTGCAAGTCCTCTGCCCAAAAGATTGCTCCTAAAGGCGCCTTCCCGAAAGATTTCCGATTTCGTTGACCGGGCGCTGAGGGCGCTGACAACGTGCGCATCATGCGTCGCGAAAACCACCGGCACATGTCCGCCGACCGGATGATCGAGGTGCCGGGCGTGGACCGGATCCGCACCAGGGATCCGAACAACCACCTGCACTGCCGAAAGGGCCAACTCCTGGCGTACGTCGGCGGCCGCACACCGTGGTCCGACCTGCTGATGTACGGGGCACTGGGCTCCACCTCGGCGATCTACCGCCACTGCTACCTGCGCGGCGGAGACCGATGGGCGTACGACACCCCGTACGTGACCGACGACGACCTGCGCCTGCTCGGGTTCGAGGTGTTCCAGGCCGGGACCGTGGACCTGGCCCGCTTCGAGTCCGGTCTGGTCGAGTTACTCGCCAAGGGACAGCCGGTGTTCTTCTACGCGCCCCGGCACCACTTCCCCTACTGGGTGGAGTTCATGCGCCGGGTCGGCACCGTCCCCGAGGAGTACGAACTCCTCCATTCGTATCTGGTCTGCGGAACGAGCACCACCGACGTCCTGCTGGTCGACAACATCGCCGACGATCACGAGTACTTCACGGTGACCGTGCCCTGGAACGTGCTGGGCGACGGCTACGCCCGAGAGCCCGAACGCTGGTTCACCGGCTGCGCCACCGTGCGGCAGATGTCCGACCCCGACCGGGACGGATTCGAGGCCGCGTACCGCGCGTTCCTCTCCGGTTTCCGCGACGACTTCGAGCTCTACGACGCCGTCGCCGACAACCTCGTCACGGACCGCGCGTCGGTCACCGCAACGTACCGGGCGCCCGGCGTCAACAGCATGGCGCTGCTGGCCGGATCCCGGGCCCTGTTCCGCGGGTTCCTGATGCACACCGGGCACGGCGAGCGGGTTCGCGCCGCGTACACCCGCATCGCTCAGCTGGCCACCGTGCTGTCGGACCGGGTCAGCGCCTTCCAGGAAGGGCTGCCTGCGCTGTCGGCGGACCAGATCCGCCGCGGCCTCACGCACCTACGAACGTGCGAACAGCAGGCGGCGCGGCTCCTCATCGACGAGGCGGCCAGCCTTCCGCAGATTCTGCCGGCCGCGGTCAGCAGCCGGTAGCAGCACACCGCGAGGACATTGTGCGAGCCTTATACCTGTTCAGCGGCATGGCCGGCCTACAAGGCCCGCCACTCGCCGCACTACGAGCCCTGTACGCGCGGCCGGAGAACGCGCGGTACTTCACCGCCGCGGCCGAGTCGGTGGCGAGCGTGCTCGACCACGTCGGCGCGGACGCCTACCGCCGGGAGCTGCCCGACGGCATTCCGTTGACCGCCTGGCTGCGCGGCGACACGCCGGACGCCGGCGCCCTGACGCATTCCATCGTGGACGGTCTGTGCGCCCACATCTACCAGCTGTGCCTGCTGCAACCCGCCATCGGTGGCGCGGAGGGCGACCGGTCCGCGCCGGTGGCCGCCATCGGGCACAGCATGGGCCTGGCCGGTGCGATGACCGCGGGGCTGCGGCTGACCAGCCGCCGGCAGTACACGGCGTTCTGCCACGACCTGATCGGGATGACCGCGCTGACGCTGATCCGCTGCCACCAACTGGCACCACCGCGGACCGGCGCCGCCACCCCGATGGCGACCGTGCTGGGCGTGCCCGCCGAGGAGTTGCGCGAGCTGGTGGCGGACTCCTCGGTCCACCTGGCGCTCGCGAACTCCGCCCGCTCACACGTGCTGGCCGGGGACCCGGCCGACCTCGCCGAGTTCCGGGCCAGGCACGCTCGGCGGCTGGCCGAGCCGGGGGTGCGCTGGGCCTACCTGCGCAGCACCGCGCCGTTCCACACGAGCCTGTTGGAGCCGGCGGTGCGTTCGGCGCTGGACGACCGGAAGCACTTCATGACGTTCCCGCTCACCGGCGACCGGCTGGCCATGCCGGTGTACGTCGCGGACGCGCCGATCAATCTCCAGCACCGCGACGACGTGCTGGCCGATGTCATCGCCCATTCGGTATGCCGCCCCCTGGACTGGCCCGGCACGGTCCGCGCCGCGATCGAGGACTGCCGGCCCGACCAGGTGGTCGACTTCGGCCCCGGACCGGCGGCCCGGATGTTCACCCGGGAGAACCTGCGTGGCAGCCACGCCGGCCTGCGCTACCGCAGCATCCCCGAACCCACGGTCTGACCAACCCCGTTACAAGGAGCGTCCACGATGCACTGTCTGGTCTTCCCCGGCCAGGGCGTACAGCGCAAGGGCATGGGAGAAGGGCTCTTCGAGCGGTTCCCGAAGGAGACCGCGGCCGCGTCCGAGCTGCTCGGCTATCCCGTGGCGCGGCTGTGTCGCGACGACCCCGAGGGCCGGCTCGCCGACACCCGCCACGCCCAGCCGGCCATCTTCCTCGTCAGCGCGCTGTCCTGGCTGGACCGGGAGCGCGGTGGCCGGCGATACGACTACTTCGCCGGGCACAGCCTGGGCGAGTTCAACGCGCTGGTGGCCGCCGGCGTGCTCGATCTGATGGACGGTCTGGCGCTGGTGCGGCGCCGCGCCGAGCTGATGGCCGACGTCGCCCACGGCGCGATGGCCGCGGTGGTCGGGCTGAGCTCGTCGCGGGTCGAGGCGACGCTGCGCGGTGCGGGGCTCAACCTGGTGCACGTCGCCAACCGCAACAGCGACCGGCAGGTGACGGTGGCCGGCGACCGGCCGCAGCTGGCACTCGCGGTCAGGGCCCTGCGCGGTCCAGGCGTCCGGGTCCTGCCGGTGCCCGTCAGCGGTCCGTTCCACACGCCCCTCATGGCCTCGACCGGCCGGGCGTTCGCGAAGGTCCTGCGCGAGTACGAGTTCCGCGCCGGGCACACGCCGGTGATGTCCAGCGTCTCCGGCACGGAGTTCACCCCCGACCAGGCGATCGACCTGCTCAGCAGGCAGATCGCCCACCCGGTGGAGTGGGTGCGCACGGTCCGGGCGCTACGCGCGGCCGGCGTCGACCAGTTCGACGAGGTCAACGGCACCACCCTCACCGCCTTCATCGCACGGATCGCGGCACAGCCCACGGAGGAACGCGTATGACCACGGACATCGCCGTCGTCGGACTGTCGGTCGAGGTGCCGGACGCGCCGGACCAGCACGCGTTCTGGGACGTCGTCCGCACCGGCCGCAGCCTCACCCGGCCGTTCCCGGCGCGGCGGCGCCGGGAGGTCGAGGACTATCTGCGCTACCACTGGGAGTCGGCGCTGGTGCCGGACGCCGAGGACGACGTCGCGTTCCACGACGGCAGCTTCCTGGACCGGGTCGACCTGTTCGATCACGCCTTCTTCGGCATGACCCCGAAACAGGCCGCGGTCACCGACCCGCACCAGCGGCTGGTCCTGCGCACGATGTACCGGGCGCTGGAGGACGCCGGCTACACCGGCGACCGGCTGGCCGGCAGCCGCACCGGCGTGTACGTCGGCTATGCCGGCAACCCGGGCTGGTCGTACATGGAGTACTTCTCCCGCATCGACCCCGCGCTGGGACAGCTGGGCATCACCGGCAACATCGTCACGATGCTGGCCAACCGGCTGTCGTACCTGTTCGACCTCCGCGGCCCCAGCATGGTGATCGACAGTGCCTGTTCGGCGTCGCTGCTGGCGTTGCATCAGGCCAGGGCCGGACTGCTGCTGGGCGACTGCGAGATGGCCGTGGTGGCGGGCACCCGGATCGTGCTGGCGCCGGTGCGGCACCCGCACACCCGGATCGGCATCGAATCGTCCGACGGCGCGACCCGTACGTTCGACGAGGACGCGGACGGCACCGGCTTCGGCGAGGGTTCCGGGGCGGTCGTGCTCAAGCGTCTTGACCGGGCGCTGGCGGATGGCGACCAGGTGTACGCGGTCATCAAGGGCAGCGCGGTCAACCACGACGGACGGTCGGAGATGATGACCGCGCCGGACGCACGGGCCCAGGCCGATCTGCTGGAGGCCGCATGGCAGGACGCCGGCGTGGATCCCCGCTCGATCGGCTATCTGGAGGTGCACGGGACCGCCACCCGGGTCGGCGACCCGATCGAGTTCGAGGGGCTGCGGCGGGCGTTCGCCGCCCGGACCGACGACCGGCGGTTCTGCGCGGTGGGCTCGGTGAAGGCGAACATCGGCCATCTCTTCGAGGGCTCGGGCGTGATGGGCGTGATCAAGGCCGCGCTCGCGCTGCGGCACCGCGTGATCCCGCCGTTGGCGAACTACGCGCGGCCGAACAACGCCATCGACCTCGACGCCGGCCCGGTGTACGTGCCGCTGGAGGCGCGCGCGTGGTCGGACGAGGCCGGCCCCCGGCGCGCGGGGGTCAGCGCCTTCGGTCTCGGCGGAGCCAACGCGCATGTCGTTCTTGAGGAGTTCAACTCCCAGGCGGCCGAGCCGGCGGGGCCGGCCGGGGACCGGTCGCCCTACCTGTTCACGCTGAGCGCGCGGAGCCCGGCGTCGCTCAGCCGGCTGGTCACCCGCTACCGCGAGGCGATCGACGACGGCCGGATCGACGGGAGCATCCGGGACGTGTGCTGGACCTCGAACGTCTCCCGCGTCGGACACCAGCACCGGCTCGCCTACACGGTCGCCGACCTGCCAGGGCTGCGGGCGGCGCTGGCGGCCACCGAGGCCGGTGGCGTGCCGGACGCCGCCGGCACCGAAGCCGCCCGCGACTGGGTCGGCGGCTCCGAGCCCGACCTGCGCACCCAGTACGACGGGGACCGTCCGCGGACCGTGCACCTGCCGCCGTACGAGTTCGACGAGACCCGCGCCTGGATCGACTTCCCCGAAACGTGGCGCGACCGGTTCGCGCTGGCCGCGCCGCGGGTCGAGCACCCGTTGACCCACGAGGTCGGGTTCGCGCCGACGCCGCTCGCGGAGTCCGGTGACCCGGCGGCCCGGGTGTTGGCGCTGGTGAGCCCGGCCGCCGCCGACGCCGTGGCCGCCGCTCTGCCGCCGGACGCGGTGTTGCGCACGCCGGGCGCCGCGGACGCCGACCCCGACCGGCTCGCCGAGGAGCTCGTCGACGACGAGTACACCCACCTGGTGTACGCGGCGGCCTTCGACGACACGGCGGCGGCCGACCCGGCGGAACTGGACCGTCGCGTCGACGAGCACCTGATCGGCCTGTTCCGGCTGGCGAAGGCGCTGATGCACGCGGGCGCGAAGGTCGACCTCGTGGTGCTGACCCGTCGGGCGCTGGCGGTTCTGCCGGGCGAGTCCGACGCGGTCACGGAACACGCGGCGCTCGTCGGGCTGGCCAAGGGGATCGCCCGCGAGTACCCGTACGTCACCGTGCGGTCGCTCGACGTCGACGACGCGGTGCCGGCCGAGCGGCTACGCGAGGAGATCCTGGCCGCGCAGGCCGGCGTGTACGCGCTGCGCGGCCCGGACAAGTACCGCGAGACCTTCGTGGAGTTGCCGGAGATTCCGGCGGTCCGCGACACGTATCTGCGGCCCGGGGGTGCCTATCTGATCACCGGTGGTCTCGGCGCCATCGGCCTGGAGACGGCCCGGCACTTCGCGGCCGCCGCCCCCGGCATCCACCTGTACCTGCTCGGCCGCACCGGCCTGCCGCCGCGGGCCGAATGGGACGCGGTCGCCGCCGACCCGCAGCATCCCGCCGCGGAGCGCGTCGCGGCGGTCCGCGCGATCTCCGCGTTGGGCTCGGACGTGCACCCGGTGGCCGCCGACGTCGCCGACGAGGCCGCGCTGGCGGCCACGTTGGACACGATCCGCGCCGCGCACGGCCGGGTGGACGGCATCGTCCACGCCGCCGGCGTGCCCGGCGACAACCTCATCGCGTACCGGGACACCGCCGCGTTCGCGTCCGTGCTGCGGCCGAAGCTGCGCGGTGCGTTCCTGCTGCACCATCTGACCCGCGAAGAGCGGCCCGACTTCGTGCTGCACATGTCCTCGGTGGCCGCGGTGTTTCCGGCACTCGGTCAGGCCGACTACGCGGCCGCGAACATCTACCTGGACCAGCTGGCCCGCACCCTGGACACGCCGGAGCACCGCGTGGTCAGCATCGACTGGGTGGCCTGGCGGGAGGTCGGCATGGCGGTCGCCGCCGGCGTCAACGAGGACCTGATGTTCCGGTCGCTCCGCACCCGCGCCGGCCTCGCCCTGATCGACGCGGCGTTGCGCGGGGACCGGGCGGGGTTCTTCGCCGGTGAGGTCAACTACAGCAGCGAGCTGATGAGCGTCCTGCCGACCTACCACGTGGCCCTCTCCGAGGAGATCAGGAACAAGATCGACACCGGGTTGGCGGCGCTCGACGAGCGGATCAGGCGGAAGGTCGCACGCGCGCGCGAGGCCGTGGAGTCCACGGAGGTGCGGCTCACCGGGCGACCGGACGGCGACTACACCGACAACGAATGGCTGGTCGGCCGCTGCCTGGCGCACGCCGTCGGCAACCCGACGATCGACGTGCACACCGACTTCCGGAACCTGGCCGCCGACTCGATCACGCTGCTGACCGTCGGCACCAACATCTCCGCCTGTCTGGGCCGCTCGTTCGACACCGTCGACCTGATGAGCGAACGCACCGTGTTCGGCATCGCCCGCCTCATCGACACCGGGTACGACGCCGACGCGTCGGACGAGGACGACGCCTGGCTCGACGACCTGCTGACCACGTCAGGGGACTGACGTGCCGGACCTCACCCAGGGTCCGACGCTGGCCGGCATCGTCGGGATCGCGGCCCCGTTGGCCCTGGCCAACCTGCTCCAGCAGGGCTATCTGCTGGTGGACAGCGCGGTCGTCGGCCGGTACGTGGGCGTCACCGGGCTGGCCGCGATGGGCGCGGCACAGCCGCTGTACGCGATCCTGAGCTCGCTTTTCACCGGCGTCTCCGGCGCGTTCGCGGTGCGGTTCGGCCACCTCACCGGCGCCGGGCGGCGCGACGATCAGAGCGCGCTGGTGGCGCTCGCGGTCTGCACCGCGGTGTGGTCGGCGCTCTGCGCCGCGGCCGCGGTGCTGGCCGCGAGGCCGCTGCTGACGCTGATGGGCGTGACCGGCGAGGTCGCCGCCGCGGCCCACACGTTCGTGGTGACGCTGTGCTCGGGCATGGGCGCGATCTACGTGCTCGGCGCGGTGTGCGCGGTGCTGACCGGCCGCGGCGACGCCCGCCGCGCCACCGGCCTGATGATCACCGCGAGCGTGCTGAACGCGGTGTTCGCCTGGCTGTTCGTCGGCGTCTGGCGGTTCGGGATCGCGGGCGCGGCACTGGCCGTGCTCGCCGCCAACGCGCTGACCGCGGTGGCCGGTGTGACCCGCCTGGTGCGCGACCAGCGGCGGCGGCCGCCCGGGGCAGCCGCGGTCACGGTCGCGACGGTGCGTGCCGAGGTGCGGCAGTGCCTGCGGGTCGGCACCCCGATGGCCCTGCAGTATCTGCTGATCGGCGTCGGCGTGCTGGTACTGGTGTGGATCATCACGCCGTTCGGCGAGTCGGCCCTGGCGGCGCTGACCGTCGTGGCCCGGCTGGAGCTGCTGACCAGCGTGCTGTTCCTGACGTTGTCCGGCGCGCTGATGGTGTTCACCGCGCAGAACACCGGCGCCGGCCAGACCGCGCGGGTCCGCGAGGGGATCCGCCACACCGTATGGCTCGGCACCGCGCTCACCGCGGTGGTGTCCCTGCTGCTGCTCGCCCAACGCGAGCCGATCGCCGCGCTGTTCTCCGACAGTCCGGAAACCCGGCTGGTGACCGAGCGGTACATCCTCGTCACGGCACCGTTCTTCCTGTGCTACACGCTGACGGTCGTGCTGCACGGCTGGTTCAACGGCATCACCCGTACCGTCGTGCCGTTGGTCTGCACGGTGGTGTCGCTGGGCGCGGTCCGGCTGCCGTTGTCGTACTCGCTGGGCCACGTATGGGGCGTCGACGGCGTGATGTGGGCGACGGTGATCGGCTGGGCCGTGGGCCTCGGCTACACGCTGCTGGCCACCCGGCAGACGGTCACCTCGCCGAACCGGAAACGAGCGGAACGAGAGGGCAGGCAGAGGACGAGCCCGGACGGGAGGGCCGGCCGGTGATCCGGTCGCTTTTCGTCAGTGACATCCTGCCCCGCCGCCCCGCCGGGGGCGCGGTGCAGCGGATGGACGTGGTCACCGGCGCGCTCGCCGATCTGGGCCCCGTGGACGCGCTCTTCCTCGCCCCGCCGGGCACCCCGCCCCCCTCCGACGAGACCCCCCACTTCGTCCGCACCGGGATCGCCCCCGTACCGCCGTACACGGGCGCACGCGCCTTCCTGGAGATCGCCGCGCGCGGGCCGTCCGCCGCCTACGCCGGTCACCAGCGGCGCACGCTCACCACCGCGCTGCCCGACTGGTCGACCGACACCCGCTACGACCTGGTGTGGTTCAACCGGGAACGGGCCTGGCTGCCGCTGCGCGGCCGGTTCGCCGGCCGCACCGTCGTGGACGTGGACGATTTCGAGGACATGCTGATCCGCCGCTGGACGCGACTCGGCCGGGGCGTGTGGGGCGCGCCGCTGACGCCGTGGCAGCGGGTGCAGGCGCGCCGTTCGATCGCCTGGTGGGGCCGCGTCCACCGGCGGGTGGCGCGGGACGCTGAGGTGGCCGTGGTCGCCTGCGCCGGCGACGCGGCCCGGCTGGGCACGGGGCGAACGGTGGTGGTGCCGAACACGTACCCCGCTCGCCCGCCGGGACCGCCGCGCGCCGACGGCGGCGCGACCATCCTGTTCCAGGGCTCCTTCGACTGGGCGCCCAACGCGGACGCCGCCGGCTGGCTGACCGGTGAGATCCTGCCGCTCATCCGCGAGCGGGTGCCGGACGCGCGGGTCGTGCTGGCGGGTGAGTCCACCCCGGAGGTCGCCGCGCTGGCCGGCCCGCATGTCGAGGTCACCGGCGCGGTCCCGAGCATGACGCCCCAACTGCGGGCCGCCGACCTGGTCATGGTCCCGCTGCGCGTGGGCAGCGGTACCCGCATCAAGATTCTTGAGGCGTTCGCACACGGCGTGCCGGTGGTGAGCACCACGATCGGGGCCGAGGGCCTCGACGTCGTCGCCGGGGAGCATCTGGCCATCGCCGACACCGCCGACGGCCTGGCTCGGCACTGCGCGGACCTGCTCACCGACCGGGCCAGGAGCGACGCGCTGGCCGCCGCCGCGAGCCGGTTGCACGTCGGCCGGCACCTGCCCGAGCACGCGGCCACCCGCGTCCGGCAGGCGGCCCGGCGGGCGGCGGCGGGTTAGGGCGAGTCGTCGCGGTCCGACTCAGGTCCGTTTCGTCATCGTCCAGATCAGAAAGGTGTACCGCAGATCGTGTTCCGCCCAGTGCACGCAGCGTTCCCCCGACCGCAGGTCCACCGGCCCGGTGAGCTCCAGCCCGTAGGTCGCCGCCAGCGCGAACGCCGCCTCCATCTCCCGCCGGTCGAACACCCGGATCGGCCCGCCGTAGGCGCGCCGGCCACACGTGTCGGTGGGCTCCGCGAAGTAGTCGGTCGACGTGACGAGCACGCCGCCCGGCCGCAGGATGCGCGCCATCTCCCCGAAGTACGCGGCCAGGTCGACGCCGTGCTCGATCACGCTCAGACAGGTGACCGCGTCGAAATGCCCGTCGGCGAACCGGGTCGCGGTGAGGTCACCGGGTTCCAACCGGATCGGACCGCAGCGGACCGGACGTTTGAAGACGAGGTTGATACCGGCCAGATCGCGATAGCCGTACAGATAGAGCCAGCGCAGGATCTGCGAATAGTATTCGGCGCCCGCGTCCAACACCCGTGCCTCGGGCCCGGTGCGGCTCAGCACCTCGTGCAACGCCCCCAACGAGTCCCACGACTTCGGCGCGTCCCACACCGGCGGCAACCCGAGCCGCTCGGCCTCCGCGACCGCGGCGTCGATCTCGTCCCGGTCGCGCAGCACGGTGTTGACCGGATACGTCGCCGGCGGCTCCCGGTGCCCGAGCCGCCAACGTAAGGCCATGTAGAGCGGAAACCCGAAACGGGTGTACTCCAGCAACGAGGTGGTCATGGGCAGCCAGGTTAGGCACGTCCCGAAGCGATATCAGGGAGTTGGTGGGCCGAGAGGGCAGCGGAACGGTCCGATGCTTCGGCACGTCGGGCGGCCCGTGAGGCGAAGCGGCGGGCGGCCCTGGCGTGGCCACGAGTCGTCGTGCGCCGGCTCCTCCGCCGTCCCCGGCCGGCCAGGCCCGGAACCGCAGTCACGATGTGACCGTCGGCCCCGTTCCGACTACAGTCGGGCTCCGTCCTCCGCAGGTGACAGCAGGCGACGTCAAAGATGACACGGGTGAAGTGAGCGCGATGTCCAGGTCCTCCCGATCACCAATGTCCGCGTGGCTGGCCAGGCTTGACGAGAGTCGGCTGCAACGGGTGCTGCTCTGCCGTCCCGATGCGGCTGTGCCGCCCGAGCCGCGTTCGCTGGGGGAGGTGGCGGACCGCCTTCAGCGGCCGGCGTCGGTCGCCCAGGCGGTGCGGCGCCTGCCGCTGCCCTGTCTCCAGGCGGCCGAGGCCCTGGCCGCGCTCGGCGAGGGAACGGAGCGAGCCGCACTCACGGAACTCCTGGGCGTGGACGGCCAGCAGGCGGAGGCATTGGACGAGGCGCTGACCTCATTGGCAGAGCACGCGCTGGTCTGGCCGGACGAGGCGGGAACGCTGCACATCGCCTCGGCGTTGCGGGAGATCTGGCGGACCCCGCTGGGCCTGGACCGGCCGCTCGCGGAACTGCTGAACGGACTCTCCTCCGACGACGTGCGGCAGATGCTGGTCAAGCTCAGGATCAAGCCACCGACCGTCAAGAAGGACCGCATCGCCGCACTCCTGGAACACTACGGCGCACCGGACCGCATCATGGCCGTGGTCGCCAGGGCGCCCGCCCGAACACGGGAGGTGCTGGAGGAGTTCGCGTCCCACGACCCTGCCACGCGGGCAGCCGAGTCCCCCGTCCTCCCCATCATGTTCGGTCGCCCACCGGCCGTGGCACATGACCCCGCGCAGTGGGCGGCGGAGCGGGGGCTGCTGGTGCGGGACCGTCACGGGTTCCGGTCGGCGAGGATGTCAGCCGAGGTCACCCGCGCGATGCGTGGCGCCGACTGGCGGCCCCCGTTCGATACGGCGCCACCCGTACCGGAGTTGACCCCGGCGACCGCCCAGGCGGTGACGCGGGAGGCGGCGTCGGCCGGCGCGGAGATGGTGACGCGGGCCGCGTCCGTGCTGCACGAGTGCGCGCTTCGGCCGCTGAGTCTGCTGAAGTCGGGCGGGGTGGGGGTGCGCGAGCTGGGCCGGGTCGGTAAGGCCACCGGCAGTGCGGAGGCGCTGGTGCGGCTGGTGCTTGAATGCGCCGCCGTGGCCGGGCTGCTGGCCCCGGAGGGGGACCGGGTTCTGGTGACCAGGGCGTACGACGCCTGGACGGAACGGGAGCCCGCCGAACAGCTCACCGACCTGCTCCGCGCCTGGTGGAATCTTCCCACCACCCCCACCGACTCCCGCGACGAGGAGGACAAGCCGCTGCCCGCGCTCGCCGGCAGGCACCAGGGCCAGGCCCGTGTCGAGGGACGCCGCGGGCTGCTGGCCGCCCTGGAAGCCCTGCCGGACGGGCACGGCGTGACCTGCCCGGACGACCTGGGCCCGCTGATCGGCTGGCACCGCCCGCTTGCCGACAGCCATCCCCACCAGGCCCGCACCACGGCGCCGTTCGCCGCCCTGGTCCGGGAGGCCACCCTGCTCGCCGTGCTGGCCCTCGGCGCCGCCACCCCGCTGGGCGTGGCCCTGCGCGACATCGACGGCGACGCGCTCCTCACCCAGGCCCGGGGGCTGCTCACGCCCGCCGCCGCCTCCGCACGTTTCGGCTCCGACCTCACCGCGGTCGTCCTGGGCACTCCATCCGGCCGGCTGCTCACCCTGCTCGACGCCGTCGCCGACCGGGAGGCGCGCGGCACGGCCTCGTTGTGGCGGTTCTCCGGCGCCTCCATCCGCCGGGCGCTGGACGCCGGCCAGCGCCCCGAACAGATCGAGGCCGACCTCGGCGCGCTGACGGACCGGCCACTCCCCCAACCACTCACCTACCTGATCGCCGACGCCGCGCGCCGCCACGGCCACCTCCGCGTCGCCTCGGTGCTCTGCGTCCTGCACGGACAGGACCCGGCCCTGCTCGCCGAGATCGCCGCCCACCGCCGCCTGTCCCGCCTCGGCCTACGCCACCTCGCCCCCACCGTGCTGACCGCCACCGCCGCCCCCAACGACGTGCTCGCCGCCCTGCGCGCGGAGGGCTACGCCCCGGTCGCCGAGTCGGCCACGGGCGAACTCCGTCTCGAACGGCCACCGACACAACGCGCCAGCAGGTCCGCCACGGTCCCCCGCACCCGACGGGCACCAACCGACGCGCCCGCCACCGAACCCGCCCTCCGCGCCCTGGCGACCCGGCTCCTGACCTCCCCACCGGCCCCACCCGCAGCCGATACCCGCACCACCCCGCCGCCCGACGACACCGCCACCCTGACGTTGCTGACCGACACCGCGCCCCAGCTCTCCGCCACCGACCGCCGCCAACTGGCCTACGCCATCGACCAGGACGCCCCCATCACCATCGGCTACATCGCCGCCACCGGTGCCGCCACCGTCCGCACCGTCAGTGAACTCGACCTCGATCCGCCCTACCTCTACGCCTGGTGCCACCTCCGCGACGACGACCGTGTCTTCTCCCTCACCCGCATCCAGGCCGTCCTCCCCGACTGAGACCGACACCGGGCCGGCGGGGAGAACCCCACGCCCGCACGTCCACCGGCGGAGGCCCGCGGGCTGAGCCTGTTCCCTCGGGTGCACCGACCCGCTAGCACATGCCGGACGCCTCCTCTAGTGTGTTCTGTACGGGTGACCCGCACGAAACGGATCAGAGGATGCTCCAGATCCGCCTCAGCAGGAGGTTCGGCCATGCTGCTCAGCTTCCGTGTGGCCAATCACCGCTCGCTCCGAGAGGAGCAGGAGCTGTCCCTGGTCGCGACGGAGTTCAACGAGGACACCGCTCGCGAGACGGCCGCGCGCCACGAGGGCAAACCGGTGGCCGTGCTACCGGTGGTCGGAATCTTCGGTTCCAACGCGTCGGGCAAGTCGAACGCCCTCGCCGCCCTCCGCTTCATGCGGATGGCCGTCCTCGACTCCTTCGCCGACTGGGGCAAGGAGCCCGGCGTGCCACGCACCCCCTTCGCCCTCGACCCGAAGGCCGGCGAGGAGACCAGCCTCTTCGAGGTGGACCTGCTGCTGGGCAGCACGCCCGTGCGCTACACGTACGGCTTCGAACTTTCGGACGAACGCGTCGAGGCGGAGTGGCTGCACGCCTATCCCGCCGGGCGGCGGCAGATCTGGTTCGACCGGGATGCAGAGCGGGCGGAGGAGGAGGGCGTCGAGTTCCGTTTTCCGGGCACCGGGCTGCGGGGCGCCAAGGACGAGATCAGGCGCTTCACACGGCCGAACGCCCTCTTCCTCACCGTCGCCGCCGCCATGAACCACCCGCAGCTGTCGGCCGTGCACCGCTGGTTCGCGGACAACCTGTGGCTGGTCACCTCCGGCAAGGACGTGGCCGCGCGAACCCGCTGGACGCGCGAGCGGCTCTCTGCCGATCCAGCCCTACGAGGCCGCCTCCTGACACTCCTCGCCCGCGCAGACCTCGGCATCAGCGACGTCGCGACGGACCCCGACAGCGGCGAGGTGCGGCTCCTGCACCGGGGCGCTGACGGGGCCGACGTTCCGTTGGACTTCTGGGAGCAGGAGTCCCTGGGCACCCACGCCTGGTTCGCCTTCCTCGGCCCGCTGCTGCACGTGCTGGGGCGGGGTGGCGTCCTGCTCGCCGACGAGCTGGACTCCAGCCTCCATCCGCTGCTGGCCGCCGAGGTGGTGCGCCTCTTCCAGGACCGCGAGGCGAACCCTCGCACGGCGCAGCTCGTCTTCACCACCCACGACGCGACGCTCCTCGGCCCGTCGGTCGCGGAGCGGCCTCTGGACCGGGACCAGGTGTGGCTCACCGTGAAGAGCGACACGGGCGAGACCGAGCTGTATCCCCTGACGGCTGCCCGCAAGGCGCGCAGGGACGAGAACCTGGAGCGCCGCTACCTCCACGGCCACTACGGCGCGGTGCCGCGCGTCAGCGAGGGCGACATCGCCCGAGCGGTCAGCCATCTGGAGGACGAGCTGAGGGCGAGCGCATGAGCAGGCACCGTCGCCGCCGCCGCGACGCGGACGGCCCAGAACGGTCGCCGCGCCGGCCCGCCGCCTTCTACGCGGACAAGTCCTCCCGCGTCGTCTACGTCGCCGCCGAGGGGCGGGAGACGGAGAAGGACTATGTGGAACTGCTGAACCAGACCTGGGGGAAACGACCAGGGGCCGGATCGTTCCAGATCAAGTTCTACGGTCCGGGGAAGAGTGGACTCCAGCCGCACGAGGTGGTCGAACTCGTCCGCGCCAGGGCCTCCGCCCCGGACGACGAGAAGTGGGCCCTGTTCGACCGCGATGGCAAGGACAACCGGGAGACCAGCATCCCGCGCGCGATGCGTGAGGCGGCTGAGCATGGCGTCCAGGTCGCGCTCTCCCATCCCTCGTTCGAACTGTGGCTGCTGCTGCACTTCCAACACTTCACCTCCCAGGAGGGCGGCAGCGACGACGCGGTGAAGGACCGGCTGCGCAAGCACCCGGACGCCAAGGGGTTCGAGAAGTACGACGCCGCGTCCGGCGACCGGGGCAAGGGTCTGGGCGGGCAGCGCGGTGCCTCCCTGATCGGTCGGGAAAAGACGGCCGTGCGCAACGCCCGCAGGCTCGTCGACCGCTGTCCGCACGGCGGTTGTTCGCAGCATGCCGCCGACACGTCCCCGCTCGGTGCCAGCCCGGAAGCCCACGCCAACTGGACCCGCCGCACCGGCCATGCGCCGACTTGCGACGCGCTGCTTCGTGATCCGTCGACGGACGTCTGGCGGCTGCTGGTGAGCCTGGGCGTTGTCGGCGACGAGCCCCAGGGCTGAGCCGAGGCACTGACCCGGCGGGCCGCGTTTCCCGCGCCGCGCCAAAGCCGACTACGCTCCGGGACTGTCCGTTTCCCCGCGCACGCGGGGGCGGGCTGCCGTGGCTTCCGTACGAGCGAAGGACCGATGCGTGGCCAGGATCACTCTGCCCCAGCTGGAGCGCCACCTGTTCGCCGCCGCGGACATCCTGCGCGGCCGGATGGACGCCTCGGAGTACCGCGACTTCATCTTCGGCATGCTGTTCCTCAAGCGATGCTCCGACGAGTTCCAACCGGCGTGGGAACGGGTGCGGACCAAGGCGCTGGAACGCAACGGCGGCGACGAGGCCAAGGCCCTGGCCCGCGCCAACGACTCGGACGCGTACCCGGATCTCTTCTACGTGCCGCCGCTGGCCCGTTGGTGGCCGGGCCCGCACGACGATCCGGAGCACCCCGACGCCCCGGCCCCCGGCATCTCACGCCTCACCAGCAAGGTCGGCGAGGGACTCGACCAGGCGCTGACCGCTCTCCAGGACGCCAACGACACGCTCGAAGGCGTCGCCACGCACATCCGCTTCAACGACGTCGTCGGCAGCAAACCCCGGTTCACCAACCCGGAGCTGCGCACGCTCATCCGTCACTTCGGGATGTACCGGCTCCGCAACGACGACTTCGAGTTCCCCGACATGCTCGGCGCCGCGTACGAGTACCTGATCGGTCGGTTCGCCGACTCGGCCGGCCAGCGCGGCGGCGAGTTCTACACGCCGCGCGCCGTGGTCCGGATGATGGTGCGACTGGTCGACCCGCAGCCCAACGAGACCGTGTACGACCCGTGCATGGGCTCGGCGGGCATGCTGATCGCGGCGAAGGAACACGTCGAGGACCACGGCGGCGACCCCGGCACGCTGCTGCCCGCCGGCCAGGACAAGAACGGCCCGTCGTGGTCCATGGCCAAGATGAATCTGATGCTGCACGGCATCCGGGAGTTCGAGCTCCACCACGGCGACACCCTTACCGAGCCGCTGCACCTGACGCCGGAGGACCGGCTGCGCACGTTCGACAAGGTGCTGTCGAACCCCCCGTTCTCGCTGAACTACGACCAGGCGGCCGTGGCCGAGGCTGACCGACGACACGGCAAGCGGATGCAGGAGTGGACTCCCGAGACCGGCAAGAAGGCCGACCTGATGTTCGTCCAGCACATGATCGCGGTGCTGAAGGAACGGGGTGTGGCGGCCACCGTCATGCCCCACGGCGTGCTGTTCCGGGGTGGGAGGGAACGGGACATCCGGGAGTGGCTGCTGAGGGAGGACTGCGTCGAGGCGGTCATCGGCCTCGGCCCGAACCTGTTCTACGGCACAAACATCCCGGCGTGCGTGCTGGTGCTGCGCCGGCCCGGTCGGAAGGCGGCGCTGGGGCGCGGAGGGCGAGGTGCTGTTCATCAACGCCGACCGCGACTACGTGACCGGCCGCAACCAGAACGAGCTGGGCCCGGAACACGCCGAGAAGATCGTCTCCGTGTACCACGCCTGGCGGAAGGTGCCGGGCTATTCGCGGCTGGTGCACCGGGACGAGCTGCTGGCGGAGGGCGCCAACCTCAACATCCGCCGCTGGGTGGACAACTCCCCACCGCCCGAACCACAGGACGTGCGCGCGCACCTGTACGGCGGGGTGCCGAAGGCGGAGGTCGCGGGGAAGGCGGAGTTGTTCGGGGCGTTCGGGGTGAACGCGGCCGAGCTGTTCACCGCGAGGGAGGGTGAGGAGGACTACTACGACTTCCTCCCGGAAGGCCCTGAGGCCACGGCCGCCCGCATTCCCGGGCTGGCGGAGGCACGGGAGAGGGAGCTGAGGAAGGCGTACGAGAAGTGGTGGGCCGCGAACGCCGAGGCATTCGCTGAGCTGGCCGACGACCGCCAGCTGATGCGCCTCCGGAAACGGTTGGTGGGCAGCTTCACCGAGGCCGTGGGCGGGCTGGGTGTGCTCGACGAGTACGCCACGGCGGGCATCGTGGCCGACTGGTGGACGGCCAACCGGAACGACCTGAAGGCGTTGGCGGCGGGCGGTTTCGACCGGGTCCTGGAGGGCTGGGTGCAGTCCGTGGAGTCGATGGTTGATCCGGTGGCGCCGGGTGGGGCGAAGGCGTCCGTGACAGCCGGGGATTGGCGCCGGGCGATGGACCAGCCGGTGGTGCGGGAGCTGGTGCCGGAGTTTCTGGCCGAGGTGGCCCGCGCGGACGAGGCCCACGCGAAGGCCGACGCGGACTACAAGGCGGCGGTGGAGGCCCGCGACGCGGCGAAGGGCGGTGGTGACGAGGAGGAGGGCGACGAGGAACGACCTCGGGACCCCGTGCCGCCCGAGGAACTCGCCAAGCTGGAACGGGAGGTCGCCCGCACAAAGAAGGAACGGGCAGCCGCGACGAAGAAACGACGGGACCTCAACGCCCGGTTCCTCAAGGATCTCCGCGCGGCGACGGAGGTCGCGTTCGCCTCCGGTGATACGGAACGGATCGTCCTCGAACTCCTGAACCGCGACCTGGCCGCGCGACGCGACACGGCGGTCGCCGCCGTGCGGCGGGAGTTGGTGGAGACCTTCCGCCGCTGGGTGGACAAGTACGGCGTCTCACTGGCGGAGCTGGAAGAGGAGAGCAAGGCTGCGGCGGAGGACTTGGAGAAGTGGCTGGAGAGGCTGGGTTATGCACGATAGTCCTTGGCCGTCGGGATGGCGTCGTGTCCCGCTGAGCGAAGCAGGCCAGTGGCTCTCGGGTGGCACACCAAGCACCTCGAACGATGACTACTGGGGTGGGGACATCCCTTGGATCAGCGCGGCAAGTCTGAAGAGTCTCCACGTCAGCGACTCCGAAAGACGACTGACCCGATCGGGAGCCTTGAACGGATCACGCCTGGTTGACGCCGGAACCATCCTCTTCATCGTCCGAGGCATGAGCCTGAAGTCCGAATTCCGAATCGGAGTAACGACGAGACAGGTCGCATTCGGCCAGGACTGCAAGGCGCTCATCCCGCATGATGGGATCGATCCCCACTTTCTTGCGTACGCCATTCGCGCTCAAACCTACCGTATCCTGGCCATGGTTGAGGAGACCAGCCACGGGACGGGACGACTCGACACGCGCCGACTCGAATCCTTGGTCGTTGGCGTCCCGCCTCTTGCCGAGCAGCGCCAGATCGTCGCTGCTCACTCTGCCTTCGAGCGCCGCATCGAAAAAATTCACAAATTGTGCGTGAAGCTACACGCGTTGGATCTGCATGCCAACGCAGGACTATGCGAAGGAAAGGAAGTCCGACTAGGCGAACTGCTAAAACGGATTGAGGTTGGATCAGGGGAATACACATCAAATGCTAGCCCCGGTGAGCACGATTGGGGAGCCCTTCGCCTCAGCGCCGTGACACTCGGAGAATTCACTGCTGGAAATGCCAAGAAGATCACGTTGTGCGATTCTCGACGGAAACTCTTCGAAGTCCACGATGGTGATATTGTGATGATTCGCGTCAATGGGGCACAACCACTAGTGGGTCTGACACGCCAGGTACTTCATCCGCACCCTCGCATGACTTTGTCAGACCTAATGTACAGACTTGTACCAGATCCAAACAGGTTGGACTCGAAGTTCCTGAGCCTGCTACTCAATTCCCCTGAGATGCGGCAGCAAATCCGGCGAAAGATCCGGGGCAGCAGCGGTCAGTATCAACTCCCTCAGTCCGAGGCCATGGACCTCGGAGTTATTGTCCCGCCGCTTTCCGATCAGCGGCAGGTGGTGGCATCCGTGACTTCCGTTGAGCGACGCACTGCCTCACTCGCCAGGGAGATCGCGATGCTTCGTTCCGTCCAGGCTGGCGTTACACAAAACTTGCTCAGCGGACAGGACTACGCAACCGTCCAATCTTGACCGAAGATATCAGTGCACTGAGAGCCACGTTGTCAGCTGTGATGACCCGCTCGGGCTCAGGCTGCTCGGCCGCTGAGCGTCCGCCCCCGACGCCTGAACTATCCCTACTTCGAGCCCGCCCGGGGAATGAGGTGTCTCTTTTTCACAGCAGATATCAACATCGCGAAAATCTCACTGTTTGCTCTGATCGCGATTTCAGGTTCATCTCCCTCCCGCAACGCTACGCCGTCCGGCAAAGCTGCGATCTCAAGGCAGTTGTTCCCGCCTGCATCTGAGAAGGATGACTTGCACCAAACAAGTTCGGACACGTTTCCGCCTCTCAGAGTTCCTCGACGACTGTCAGGATGAAATCCCGAGATCGCTTGACAGTCAACGCTACCCGCTCAAGAAGGTCCAGCCTGCGTCGAAAGTTGGCTAGTTGCGTCGGTGAGTCGATGAAGGTGGCGCCAGTGGGAGAGTCCATGTGGACCGTGTCCAGATGCGGATCTGAAGCCTCAGCGTACAGAACGGAGTCTCCGATCATGGGGTATCCCCCGGATGCGAAAGGGATGACCAACAACGTGACGTTGTCGCGCTCGCTGGCTTCCAGCATGTGCTTAAGCTGAGAGGTCGCAACAGCACGTCCTCCGAGCTGCATCCGTAGCGCAGCCTCGTGCACGACCCCCACATACGTCTTCGCTTCATCGCTCAGCACAACGGTCTGACGGCCGAGTCGGTGCGCCACACGCAGCTCCACCTCCAGCCGCGGCAAGCGCGGAACATAGAGGTCGAAGAGCGCTCGCGCGTACTCCTCAGTCTGGAACAGCCCGGGCAGCAGCGCGGTCTGAGCGGTACGCAAGCGAACCGCGAAGTGTTCCAATTCCGACACATCCAGGAAGTCGGGCGGGATCTTGCCTCGGTACTCGTCCCACCAACCCGTCTTGCGCCCGCCGGTCATCGCTGCGAGTGCATCTACGAGCGCCGCGTCGTCGCACTCGTAGATACTGGCCAGACGCCGCAGGCGCTCCTCGCTGATGCCAAACCGGCCCGACTCGATGTTCGAGATCGTCGTGCGATCCGTTCCGATCAGCCCGGCTGCCTTCGGCGCTGACATGCCTGTTGCTTCCCGGAGGCGCCGCAGTTCGACGCCGAAGCGCCGCTGTCGGATCGTCGGCGCGAGACGTGGTGCCATGTGAATCCTCCTCGTCGTGCGCTCATTGTGAGCGCCAGGCGCGGAGAGACCGGACTCAATTCCTCTGTTCAACCCGTTCGAGTGAAGACGGTAGCACCCGTTGTAAGGAGGGTCCTACGCTGGCGCCGTGTCGCTCGCTCACCCGCCGGAGGAAGCGCACCGTCTCGGTTATCCCCGAGCGGCAGGACACCGCCGGCGGTCCGGGCCAGTGGCCATCGCATCGTTCGTCACGTACGTACGCGCCACCGGAGGTGCACGTGTGTCGAGTTCCGAGCCCGACCCCCATCCCCTTCACCGACACCTGGTCCTACGAGCTCCGCTTTCCCCGCGATCCGCGCGGGCCGAAGATCGCGCGGGTCACGCTCCGCGCCGTCCTGGCCTGCCACGCTCTCGGGGAACTCGCCGAGCGGGCCGAGGTACTGGCCTCGGAGTTGACGACCAACTCCCTCTGCCACACCGCCGGGCCCGCCTCCGTCACGCTCGACTGGCTGCACCCGGCCCTGCGCGTCACCGTCTGGGACAGCAGCCCCAAGGTCCCAGGGCCGCCCAACTCCGCTCCCCATTCCGACGCCGAGGGCGGCAGGGGACTGTTCCTCCTCGGTGCCCTTGCCGACCGGTGGGGCGGCTGCGCCATCGATGACGGGCCGTGGGGACCGGGCGGCAAGAGCATGTGGTTCGAGCTACTGCTCCGCGACGGCGAGCCGGCGGCCCAGGCCGCCACCATCGCGGCCTGACGTGCTCAGTACCCCGCGCACGAAAAGACCTCGCACATGGCTGACCTGACGAGCGCCGCCGTGGCCTCCCTCTGGACGGATCTTGAGCGGCAGCTCTCCCGGCCTTCATCCGCTACCGAACCCACCTCTCCGAGTTGCCGATCTCCGTCAAGGCGGACCGGACGCTGCTCACCGAGGCGGACATCGCCCTTGAGCAGCTGATCACTGACGGCATCCGGACCACGGACCGGACAGCCGTGATCGTCGGGGAGGAGGACGGACGGACGTCCGACCGGAACGAGGTCGCCGGATTGGCAGCCCGTCGCGGCGTTCGTCCTGGTGCCCGAGGTCGGCCCGGAACGTACGCCCGTCACGCTGGTAGCGGACGCCAGGACGGGCACCGTGCGGGCCAACGGCGCCCCCGCGACCCTGGCGACCGAGCGGCCGGCGACCCATCATCTGTCCCTCACTCGCAGCGCGGGGGCCAAGCCCCGGCCCGTCGACGCCGCCGCCCAGCGGGGCGGATATGCGGTGAAGACCCACACCACCTCGCAGACCTTGGACATACTTCGCACCGCGGTCGCTCTTCGCGACCCGACGGACGGGACCCGCCTGACCGACCTACCCCTGTCGTCCTTCGACCTGTTCCACCGGCGCGACCAGAAGGCGTGGGACGGCGTGGCGGGGCTGTGCTTCGGAGCCGCCGCCGGGTTGCATGCGTGCGCCGAGGACGGCTCGCCATTCCTCCTCGGGCCGATGGTGCTGAGCAGGTCGACACCTGTCTTCCCTTCGACGGTCACGGGTCGTCCGGGGACGGTTTCCTGGTTCGTTGACGAGTCCGCGTCCACTCCCTGACACGAGGCCGGCGACTCGACGTCAGACAACGCACCGACACCGCCTCGGACCGGCGTGCGCCCCACTACAGTTGTGCGTTCAACGTGCAGCGACGGGCGGGGAGCCGACAACGTGGCGCAGCCGGAGTTCGAGCGGGTGGAGCGGCCGCTGATCAAGCAGCTCGTCGCGATGGGCTGGGCGCATCTCTGCGGGGCCGATCCGGGTCGTCCCGCCACGGATCCGGACCGCACCGACCGGAGCGACTTCACCCGGACGCACTACCCCGAGCGCTTCCGCGCCGCCGTCTCCCGGATCAATCCAGGTCCGGACGGCGAACCGTGGCTGACCGAACCGCAGCTCGACCGCCTGCTCCGCATCCTGACGGACGCGAGCATCAGCGTGCGGGGCAACCTCGTGGTCACCCGCCACCTCCGCGACGGCGTCAACGCCCGCCTCCTGCCGGGGTGGCAGCCCGGCGATCCCGAGCATGTGCGGCTGGTCGACTGGGACTCGGAGTTCCCGCCGGGCGAGGGCAACGACCTGCTGGCCGTGTCGCAGTTCCGGGTCGAGCACCGCGACGTGGGGCCGGCGACACCCGACCTCGTGCTGTTCGTCAACGGCCTGCCCTGGGTCGTCATCGAGTGCAAGGCGTACGCCGGCGGGCGCTTCACCCTGGACGCCGCCGTCGAGCAGGTCCTCGGCTACGCCGGCGCGCGGGCCGCCAGCCCCGTTCCGGACTTCCTCCGGTTCGGGCAGCTTCTCGTCGGCACCAATGGCGAGCACGCCGAACTGGCCACCGTCACCGCCGAGCCCCGGCACTTCGCTCTCTGGCACAGCGTGGAGCCCGCCACCGAGGCGCAGGTCCGCCAGGAGACGGACACGGCCGAGGGCCACGACCTGACCGCGCAGGCCGTGCTGGTCGCGGGCGCCCTGCGGCCCGCCCACCTGCTACACCTCGTACGGGACTTCACCACCACGGCCGGCTCCGAGGCGCACGCCGTGAAGGTCGTCGGCCGGTACCAGCAGTTCCGGGCGGTGAAACGACTCGCCTCCAAGCTGCGCGACCGCCTGCGGGACATCGCGGCCGGCCGTCGGCCCGACCAACGCGGTGGCGTGGTCTGGCACACCCAGGGCTCCGGCAAGAGCCTGACCATGGCGTTCCTCGTCCGGCACGTGCGCTGCACGCCCGTCCTGGCCGGGCACAAGGTGGTGGTGGTCACCGACCGGCTGGATCTGGAGAAGCAGATCAGGGAGAGCCTCGGTGCCGCCGAGGAGCACGTGCACCGGGCGCGCAGCGTGGAGGAAGCACGCCACTACCTGGCCGTGGACGTGCCGGATCTGGTGCTGGTGACCATCCAGAAGTCCCGGCGGGACGACGCGGCGGACGACGGCACCGAGGAGAGCCTGGGCGAGGAGCCGGACGAGGAGACGCGCCTGCACAACCGGGTGGCCAACGCCTCCCCGCAGATCATCGTGCTGATCGACGAGGCGCACCGCGGGCACGGGGCGTGGCAGCACGCCCGACTGCGCGCGATGCTGCCGAACGCGACGCTGATCGGCTTCACCGGCACCCCGGTGATCAGCGGCCAGCAGAGGAGCAGCCGCGAGGTGTTCGGCGACTTCGCCGACGTCTACAGCCTCCGGGACGCCGAACGCGACAGGGCCGTGGTGCCCGTCCGGTATGAGGCGTACGGCGTTCCCCTGGACGTGGTCGAACGGGCCGCGCTGGACGCCCGGTTCGACGAGGAGGTGCCCCAGGACCCGGAGCGGCGCCGCCGGGTGCTGGAACGGTTCGCCCGAAGGAAGGAGGTGCTGGAGTCGCCCGCCGTGATTGCCGTCAAGGCGCGGCACATGCTGCGGCACTGGGCGCGCAACGGGCTCCCCGACGGCTTCGGGGCCCAGATAGTGGCGGTCTCCCGCAAGGCGGCGGTTGCCTACCGCGAGGCGCTGCTCACCGCGCGAAACGCGCTGGTGGCCGAGCTCGACGCGTTGGACCCCGACATCCTGCACGATCCGATGGCGGAGGACTACCTGACGGACGAGCAGCGCGAGCTGTTGTACGTGCTGCCGCAGCGTGACCTGCTGGCCGCCGTGGACGCCGCCGTGGTGATCTCCGAAGCGGAGGGGAACACGGACCCGGCGGCCTGGCGGACCTGGCAGCTGAAGTCGCGGCAGGACGCGTACATCGAGCGGTTCAAGCGGGGCATCGCGACGGACTCGCGCTTCCTGCGAGCCGCCGGGAGCACCGATCCCGCCTGGCGGGCCGAGACGCACGGCGCCGCCGCCATGCCGCAGAACACCGGACCCGGCACGGCCACCGGTGAGCCCTGGCACGAACCGGCGGCCGACCCGGGTCCGGCCAAGGCCAGCGGCACGCCCCCCGCCGAAGCGGACGGTGGCGACGAGCCGTTGGCGTTCCTGGTCGTGAACTCGATGCTGCTGACCGGGTTCGACGCGCCGGTCGAGCAGGCGATGTATCTGGACCGGGCGATCACGGGCGTCAACCTTCTCCAGGCCATCGCCCGCACGAACCGTCGGTACCCGGCCAAGCTCTGGGGGCAGGTCGTCGACTACGTCGGCATCGGGCCGGAGCTCGCGACCGCGCTCGCCGCCTACGACCGGGAGCACCTGCGGCAGGTGTACGGCTACGCCGACCCGACGGCCGACCACCTCCTGCCGGACTACGAGGGCGAGCAGCCGACCGGGGACCGCCCGTGGCTCCAGACCGACGCCGCCGCCGACCGGCTGCTGGCGGACGCGCGCGACCGGGTGATGGCCCTGGTACGCGACCGTGCGGGCGTGTCCTCCCTCGACGGCGCGGGGGCGCGCGAGGACCTGCTGGCGGCGCTGGCGGAGCCGGAGCTGCGGGGCGAGTTCGACGAGTTCACCCGGGACTACCTCACCGCGCTCAACGCCGTGCTGCCCCGCCCCCAGGCGCTGGTACACGAGGCGTTGGCCAGGCAGCTGGGCGAGGTGCAGTACCTGGCGCGGCGACGCTACCTCGACGACCGCGACCAGTTCAGCCCGCGCCGGTACGGTGCGAAGGTGCGGCAGCTCATCGCCCGGCATCTGGAGGCGAACGGCGTCGACCAGCGGATCCCGCCCGTCGAGATCAGCGCCCAGGACTTCATGGCCCGGGTGAACGCCAACCCCGACGCCCGGGCTCGTGCCTCGTACATGGCGGGCAGGCTGCGGTTGCACATCGACGCCCGGCTCGGCTCCGACCCGGTGACGTACGAGCGGTTCAGCCAGCGCCTCGACGCGATCGTGTGGGCTATGGAGCAGGACTTCGAGGCGGCGGCCTCGTCCCTGGAGGACCTGGTCGGTCGGGTACGGGAGGCCGGCGAGGAAACCCAGGCGGACGACGGCCTCGACCCGCTCACGGAGCGGCCCGTGTACGGGCTACTGGAACGCGCGCTGCGGGAGACGGGGAGGGTCCCACCGCCCCCGGGCGTCGACCTCTTCCAGGCGTCCCGCGACGTGTGCGTGGAGCTCGCCGGTGCCGTGCGACCCCCACATTTCGAGCAGCTCGCCTCGACCAGGGAGCGCGTGTACAAGCAACTGCGTAACCATCTGGAGGAGACGCTCGCGATGGAGTGGGACGACACGGGGAACGTCGCCGGCGAGCTGGTGGAGCTGGCCCGGGTGCGCCGCACGGAGTTCCTTCGGTACGGGAGGCCCCGGACGGCCTGAGGGCCGGCTGTGGGTGTCGGATGGTAGGAAGTGCTGGTGAGCAGGGCGATCCAGCAGGCACTTGCGTCGCTGCCGCTTCCGGACGCGTGGCGGTGGCGGGTCGACGTGCGCCCTCGGCGCCGGACGCTGGGCATCGACGTGGAGGCGGACGGCAGTGTCGTCTTCGCGGTGCCTGACGACGCGGACCCGCAGGCGGTGGCTGACGCCGTCCGCTCGCGGCTGCCGAGGCTCACTGCCGAGGTCCGGCGGCGACGCCCCGAAGGGGCGGCGGCGGTCAAGCAGTTGGTGAGCGGCACCGGCCTGGACTATCTGGGTCGCCGCTATCGACTGCGGGTCGCCGCCGGCCGCGAGGGACACGGGGTCCGGCTCCGGCACGGCTGGTTCGAGATGCCGCGACCAGGCGACCCGGCGGAGGGTGGGCGGTGGCTTACCAGCTGGTACGTCGAACACGGCGACCGTTGGCTCGCGGCGCGACTACCTCCGCTGGCCGGCCGCCTGGGCGTGACCCCGAAGTCGATCGACGCGCGGGATCTCGGGGACCACTGGGGAACGTGCGACCCGCACGGCGCCATCGTCGTGCACTGGGCGGTGATGCAGCTCCCGCCGCGGCTGATCGACTACGTGTTGGTGCACGAGCTGGCACATCTGCGGGCACCGGGCCACGGCGCGGCCTTCCGGCGACAGGTCCGGCTGGCGCTGCCCGACGCCGACGCCCGCGCGGCGCTGTTCGAAGCGGAGGAGCGGAGGCTGTGGCGCGGGGCCGTTCACCTGAAGTCCGACGACACACCGGTTGCCGACGCTCATGCGCCCCCGCACCAGTCCCGCAACCGCTCCGTGAGCAGCCCTTGGCCGAACAGGCCCAGCTTGGCGCTGGCACGATCGTTGGCCTGGATCTGCCGGTCAATCTCCCCCAGCGCACCAGCCAGCTCCCGTTGACGGTCCAGATCCGGTAGCACGACGGGGAGACGAGCCACCTGCCCGCTCGTGAGCGTCCTCACGGCCGATCCAGGATTCGCCCGGCCTTCGAACCAGGACCGGACGCGGACATCGCCGAGGTAGTACGTCAGGTACTCGGGCAGGAGCCGTTCCGACGTCACCGAGATCCGCACACACGATGTGGAGAACAGCCACCCTTCCTGCCACCTCTCCATGCGCGCCCGCCGTCCGAACGGGGCCCCTCTCGCGACCTGACGCACCAGGACCACGTCCCCGGCACGCAGCCGGAAGCGCGTCGCCACGCTGTCGGCGACGGCCACGCTCACCCTCCTGAGCCGGCGTTCGTCCACGGTGTTCCATTCGGTGATGTCCGGAGGGTTGACGACCGGGACACCGTTGTCGAGCTCCGCGGACATCGCATCCAGCAATGTGCCCGACGGTCCCGGCACGATCTCGCACAGCTCACCCAGCGGCCGCTCCGCCACGTCGCCCATGCTCAGTCCTCCTCGCGCTGCGCCGGCAGGGAGACACTGGGGCAGGGAGCCGGGCGCTCCGCCAACACCGAGGGGATGCCGTCCTCGCTCACCGCCCAACGGCGGAGATCATGCGACAGGTACCCCATGACACGCAGGGCCGAGCGACGATCCGCGTCGAGGTCCCGCGTGCCGACCGGCTCATGGTGGGCCACCCTGTTCCTGAGCGTGCGCAGGTGGTCGAGATCCTGGTGCAACGGCTGCCGGGCACCGTGATAGGCCGGGAAAGCATGGCGTAACGCCGGACGCCACAGACGCGTCTCGTAGTCGTTGCCGCGGCCGAGCAGCGAGACCCAGAAACCAAGGGTCAGTTCGCGCTGCACCGTCTCGGCCTTGGTCTGCCCGCGACGACGCGCCTGCTTCTCGATCGCGGCCCCGATCTTGCGCCGGGAGACGTGGTGAAGATTGACCCCCGGATGATCCCACCAGTCTTCGCGCTCGAAGCACTTCGTCAGTTGATCGGACATGGCATGACCAAGTGCCCGTTCCAGATGGCGAAGCAGCGTGAAGAAGGCGGAGGCGACGCTCGCCTCCCATTGGTACCAACGCAGCGCTTCCGCGCAGTCAGGGGAGCAGAGCACGCCCAGCGGAGCGAACACGCTCGCCCGGACCGCCATGGCTGCTCTACCTAGAGTAACGTCAGTGGAACGCACCGCTCCCCCACACAGTTGATGCATTGCTCGCCGCCAGATAGATTGGGCGTGTAAGCCCCGGTGCGCGCCTCTGCACAGCAAGCGCCCCGGGGCACAGCTGTCTCTGGGGCAACGACAGCCGCATCTGCTGAAGAGAACACTAGCAGGCGAATCTCATGCGTAGATCTCTACGCATGAATCGAGACGGCGGATGCCGGCCGCCCCGCGTCGCCCTCACTCCGTCCTGGCGCTCGCCTCGATCGTGCGACCTGGCGTTGAGCGGGTGCTCGCTCGCCATTCGCGTACCGGGAGCCGCCAACATGGAGACGCGTAGGACAGCGATCAGCATCGGGTGCGCTCCAGCAGGCGGTCATGCTAACCAGCCAGGGGACACGGAAGGCGGGGCCGCGGGGCCTGGGAGGGTACGCGGCACCCGCCTTCCGTGCGTTCGGGCGCGGGCGCGCGGTCAGCGGCCGCCCGGCGGGATGGGGTGCGGGTCGACGCCCTCCAGGGTCGGGGTGACGGGCTGCATGAGGTTGTCCCGGGAGAAGTGCAGCTCGTCGATGGCGGTCTCGCGGTGCGTGCCGTCGCCGTCCGGGATGGCGAAGCGGTGGTAGACGAGGTACCAGGCGTCGGTTCCCGGGACCTGGATCACCGAGTTGTGGCCGGTGCCGAGGATGCTCTGCGCGGGGTCCTTCTGGAGGATCAACCCGTGGTTGGTGAACGGCCCCGTGGGGCTGGGGGCGGTGGCGTAGCCGACCCGGTAGTCCTCACTGCGGGTGTCGTCGATCGAGTAGGTCAGGTGGTAGGTGCCGTCGCGCTCGACCATGAACAGGCCCTCGCGGAACTCGTCGAGGTTCGGGATCCCCACCACCCGGTCCGGGTCGAAGGAGACCATGTCGTCGTTGAGCGGGACGACCCACGCGGAGCCGTTGCCCCAGTACAGGTACGCCTGGCCGTCGACGTCGGTGAACACGGCGGGGTCGATGGCCTGTCCGGTGCCGTCCGGGTTGGCGGCGATCAGCGGCTCGCCCGAGTCGGTGAACGGGCCTAGCGGCGAGTCCGACACCGCGACGCCGATCTTCGCCTCGGCGCAGAAGTAGAAGTAGTACTTCCCGTCGCGCTCGGCGATGGTGGGCGCCCAGGCGCGCGATTCGGCCCAGTCGACGTCGGGGCCGAGGTCGAGGATGACGTCGTGCTCCTGCCAGTTGACGAGGTCCTTGGACGACCAGACGCTGAACGTCGTGCCGCTCCAGCCCTCGAAGCCGTCGGTGGTCGGGTAGAGGTAGTACGTGTCGCCGAAGGCGACGATGTTCGGGTCGGCGTGGTAGTCGGGGAGCGCGGGGTTGCTCCGCGGCGCCGGGGACTCGGCTGGGGGCCCGGCCGCCGCGGTGGCCGGGGACGCGTCCGCCAGGCCCACCGCCATCCCGAGGACGAGGGCCAGGCTGGCCAGCAGGGCGCGGAGGCGGAAGCCCCGTGCGTCAGATGTGCGCATCACTCCCATAAGCCATCAAACTCCCTCGAAGTGGGGCGTGTTTGCGTAAACATCAGTGTGCAGACGCTGGTGAGTATGGAGTGATCCTGTCCACAGTCAAGCCCTCTCGCACAGGAAACCTCAGAAACCAACGCCCCAGTGCGCCGCACGAACGGGGCCGCTAGCGTGTGGACAGCCGGGCGCGAGTAGCCTCGGCGGGGTGGAGGGTCGGCGCCGCGCGCCGGCCGGGAGGCACATCGCCAGGAGGCGCGTCACGATGTCGTCCGAGTCGTCGTCCCAGCAGGCCGAGCGGGCCCAGGAGGCCCTGTCCGCCCACGCGGAGCGGCGCGGCGAGGAGATACTCGCCGTGCTCGACACCGCCTTCGGACAGCTGCTCGCGGCGGACCCGGCCGCGTTCCGGGTGAAGTTCCGGAAGATGGCGGGCTCGGCCTTCGCGTTCTACCGGGGCACGGCCTGCCTCTTCTACCACGATCTGGGCTCCGGCCAGACGCAGGCGACGGACGGCGACTTCCTGGACGAGCACACCTCCCGGGTGTGGATCCACGGCGATCTGCACGCCGAGAACTTCGGCACCTATCTGGCGTCCAACGGCCGGCTGATCTTCAACGTCAACGACTTCGACGAGGCCTATGTGGGCCCGTTCACCTGGGACCTGAAGCGGTTCGCCGCCTCGGCGGCGCTGATCGGCTACACCAAGGCGCTCAGCGACGAGATGATCAGCAGGCTGGTGCGCACCTACGCCGCCGCCTACCGCGAGCGGATCGCCGCGTTGGCCGCCGGCGCCGCTCCCGCGGAGGTGCCGCCGTTCACCCTGGACACCGCGCGCGGCCCACTGCTCGGCGCGCTGCGCGACGCCCGCGCCCGCACCCGTTTCGAGTTGCTCGCGTCGATGACCGAGATCCGCGACCACGAGCGGCGCTTCGCGCCGGGCGGCGGGGCGCTGGAGCTGGACGCGGCGACCCGGGAGAAGGTGCTCGCCGCGTTCGAGAGCTACCTGGCGACGCTGCCCCGGTCGAGCCTCAACCGGCCCGACTCGCACCGGGTGAAGGACGTGGTGGGGCGCCGCGGTATCGGCATCGGCAGTGCGGGCCTGCCGTCGTTCAACATCCTGCTGGAGGGCAACAGCGACGCCCTGGAGAACGACGTGGTCATCTACCTCAAGCAGGCGGGGATCCCGGCCGTCTCCCGGCATATCACCGACGCCGCGGTGCGCGACTACTTCCGGCACGAGGGCCACCGCACCGTCATCTCGCAGCGTGCGTTGCAGGCGCACGCCGACCCGTGGCTCGGCTGGACCGAGTTGGAGGGGGAGGGCCAGTTGGTCGCCGAGGTGTCGCCGTACGCGGTGGACCTGGACTGGTCGGACCTCGACGAACCGGAGGAGATCGCCGAGGTGGTCGCCGACCTCGGACGCGCCACCGCCACCATGCACGCCGCGGCCGACGACGAGTCGAGCGGCCATTCGCTGGTGCCCTACTCCACCGAGCGGGCCATCGACGCGGCCATCGGGTCGGACGAGGCCGGATTCGCCGAGCTGCTGGTGGACTTCGCGCACGACTACGGCGCCCGGGCCAGGTCCGACCACCAGATCTTCGTCGACCTCTTCCGCAACGGCCGCATCCCCGGCCTGTGAACACCGGGCCCGCCGCGCCCGGTGCGTGACGGCCCGCGCTTGCCGCGCGGGCCGTTTCCGAGACACGCCGACGCGTTCCGCAGACGATCGACAACCTCCGACGGACACGGACCACCCCGCAGACGAACCACCCCGCAGGCGGACCGCGCCGCAGGCGAGAGCCGCGCTCCAAGCGGACCACCCCGCAGACGGACCACCCCGCAGACGAAGCACCCCGCAGGCGGACCGCGCCGCAGGCGAGAGCCGCGCTCCAAGCGGACCGCGGCGCAGGCAGAACACGCCGCAGGCGAGACCCCGCGCCGCAGGCGAGAGCCGCGCTCCAAGCGGACCGCGGCGCAGGCAGAACACGCCGCAGGCGAGACCCCGCGCCGGAGGCGGAGCACCCCGCAGGCGGACCGCGCCGCAGGCGAGAGCCGCGCTCCAAGCGGACCGCGCCGGAGGCAGAACACGCCGCAGGCGGAGCACGCCGCGGGCGGGCGGGGCCGGCGGGGCGGCGCATCCGCCCGGCCCGCCGACGGCTCTCGCGGCACCCCGTGCGGCAAGCACGCACGCACGCACGCTGCGCTGATCTCTGCCTGCGCACCGTTTTCCTGACGGTTCGTCAGGTCACCCCCCGTATGCCCATGAGCACGGGATTGGGCACTTTTCGCTCAGGTCTCACGAGTTTCGCATTTAGGTGCGGAACTTTCTATTGACGCCGTTTAAAGTCCTTCCTACTTTGTCCGCACTGGTGCCGCCACACCCCCGCGCAGGAGTACGAGGACCCCTACCCAGCCCGCCCCCGCCCAGCTCTGCTCCACCGAAAGAACCGACAGGAGAGCCGCATGTGTTATGGATTGCCGGATGACCAGGCGCTCGCCGCCGCGCGCGCCCACCGCGCGCCAGGCAGGCGTTCGCTGCTGAAGGGCGCGTTCGCCGCGGGGCTCGGCGCCACCGCCGTCGCCGCCTCCGCGGGCACCGCCAGCGCGCACGGTCGCGGCTGGGGCTGGGGCTCGGCCCACGTGCCGCGCCACCGCATCAGCATCCAGCTGTACTCGATGCGGGACGACCTGAACGGCGAGGTGGGCTTCGACGAGACGCTGCGCAAGATCGCCGACATCGGCTACCCCCGCGTCGAGCAGGCGCTGGGCTACTTCGGCCGCACCGCCGCCGAACTCCGCGACTTCTACGACGAGTTGGGCATCCGCTGCACGTCCAGCCACGACGGTATCAGCGAGAACGAGGAGGCCCTGGAGACCAAGCTCCGCAACGCACGCACGCTCGGTCAGTCCTTCATGGTGGTGCCCTACCTCCAGTCCGAGAAGCTCGACGACTGGAAGCGCTGGGCCGAGCAGATGAACGAGGAGGCGGCCGCCGCCCGCCGGTTCGGGCTGTTCTACGGCTACCACAACCACGCGCACGAGTTCACCACCGACCTCGGCCGGGGCCGCACCCCGTGGGACGTGCTCACCTCCGAACTCGACCCGTGGCTGGTGCACCTGGAGATCGACATCTACTGGGCGGCCACCGGCGGCATCGAAAGCGGCGACGGCGTCCGCGACCCCGAGGGCTTCGTGACCGACGTGATCCGCTGCGCCCCGCAGCGGGTGCTGCAGTACCACGTCAAGGACCGCGACCCGGCCACGGGCGACATGGCGGACCTGGGCACCGGCATGATCGACTTCCGCCCCATCTTCCGAGCCCACGACGTTCTCGAGTACATCGTGGAGAACGACACCCCCGACGTCACCCCCCAGCAGACGGCCGAGGTCGGCTACGACTACCTGCGCGGCCTGCGCCACTGACGCCCGCGCGCCGCCCCTCCCCCACGCCTCCCGTCTCCCCCAGGATCCGCGCCGCCGGCCGGCGGCCGCCAACCGCCGGCCCGCTCCCTCGCTCCCCGGCCCGTCGCCGGCAACGGCGGTGCCGTACCCCCACATGTTGGGAAGCCACGGAACGCCATGAAAGGCAACCATGCGTCGCACCATCCCCGTACTCGCCACCGTGGCCCTGTTGGCCACGGCCGTACTCAACGCACCCATCCCCTCGGCCGCACACGACGGACACCATCCGGACGAACCCGCCGACAGCGACTTCCAGAAGGTCACCCTCAACGACATGCCGGGTGAGCCGATCGACCTGGTGGTCCTGCCGGACAGCCGGGTGCTCCACACCACGCGCAACGGCGAGGTCTGGCTCAACGACCCCGACACCGGCCTGAACACGCTCGCGGCGGAGCTCGACGTCTACCAGCACGACGAGGAGGGCCTGCAGAGCATCGCGGTGGACCCGGGCTTCGGCATCACCAACAAGTGGATCTATCTCTACTACGCGCCGCCGCTGGACACCCCCCAGGACGACCCCGACACCCCGGACGTCAACGAGGGCGACGCGCCGACCAGCGGCGAGCCCGCCGACTTCGAGCCGTTCGAGGGCGTCAACCTGCTGTCCCGCTTCAAGCTGAGCGGTGACGAGATCGACCTGTCCAGCGAGCAGCAGATCATGGAGGTGGAGACCAGCCGCGGCCAGTGCTGCCACGTCGGCGGCGACATCACCTTCGACAGCCACGGCGACCTCTACCTGTCCACGGGCGACGACACCGACCCGTTCGCCTCCGGCGGGTACACCCCGATCGACGAACGGGAGGGCCGCAGCCCGTTCTTCGACGCGCAGCGCACCGCGGCCAACACCAACGACCTGCGGGGCAAGGTGCTCCGCATCGACGTGAACCGGGACGGCTCGTACGACATACCCGAGGGCAACCTCTTCGAGCCCGGCACGCCGGACACCCGGCCCGAGATCTACCTGATGGGGCTGCGCAACCCGTTCCGAATAGAGATCAACCCGCAGACCGACGAGCTCTACGTCGGTGACTACTCGCCGGACGCCGGCCAGGCGGACCCGGAGCGCGGACCCGCCGGCACCGGCAAGTGGTTCTCCACCCAGGACGCCGGCAACTACGGCTGGCCGTACTGCGCGACCGCGGAGCTGCCATACGTCGACTACGACTTCGAGACGGAGCAGTCCGGCGAGGAGTTCGACTGCGCGGCCCCGGTCAACGAGTCGCCGCACAACACCGGGCTGACCGAGCTGCCGCCGGTGCAGCAGCCGCAGGTCTGGTACCCGGGCGCCGAATCGGCGGAGTTCCCCGAGCTGGGCACCGGCGGCATCGCCCCGATGGCCGGCCCCGCGTACGACTGGAGCTTCTGGACCGCCCTGGACCCGACCCCGGTCGCCTGGCCGAAGAGCTACGAAGGGCTGCCGCTCTTCTACGACTGGACCCGGGACTACATCAAGAGCTTCGAGCTCGACGGCCCCGCCGGTGAGCTGGCCGGCATCGAGGACGTGCTGCCGAGCCAGGAGATCGTGGGCGTCATCGACATGGAGTTCGGCCCCGACGGCGCGCTGTACGTGCTGGAGTACGGCTCGGGCTACTTCGCCGAGAACGACGAGGCCCAGCTGGCCCGCATCGACTACATCGGGCCGAACGGCAACCACTCCCCGGAGCCCGCGGTCTCCGCGGACGTCACCAGCGCCCAGGAGCCGCCGCTCACCGTGAACTTCTCCAGCGAGGGGACGACGGACGCGGACGGCGACCGGCTGCGCTACGCGTGGGACTTCGACTCCGACGGCCGGGTCGACTCCCGCAAGGCCAACCCGACCCACACCTACACCGAGGTCGGCGCCTACGCGGCCAGCCTCCAGGTGACCGACATGGGCGGACGGCACCGCGGCCGCACGGCCTCCGCGGAGGTGCAGATCGTGGTGGGCAACGAGGCCCCGACCGTGACCTTCGTGACCCCGGAGGACGGGCAGGAGTTCCAGTTCGGCGACCGCGTCGCGTACGAGGTGCAGGTGACGGACGACCAGCCGGTCGACTGCTCGCGGGTGTCCGTGGACTACATCCTCGGCCACGACGACCACGGACACGGCATGTCCACGTCCTACGGCTGCACCGGCACGATCGTGACGTCCGTGCCCGACGGCCACGATCCGGAACACGACGACCTGCACGGCGTCTTCCACGCCAGCTACACCGACCCCGGCGAGGATGGGCTTCCCGAGCTCAGCGGCAGCGCGGAGGTGGTGCTCACTCCGGCGCACTGAGCCGAGCACGGGGGCCGACCCCCCGTTCCCGCCGACCCGGCCCGGCCGGGGGCCCGAGGGCCCCCGGCCGGGCTGCATCCGTTCGTGCGTTGGCGGCCGAATGAGTGCCGAACGTGTGGGAGCCGGGCACGCGGGGGTCCGGCCCTGACCAGCGGGAGGCAGCGGTGGGCGACGCGGACGTGGTCATCGTCGGGGCCGGGGCCGCCGGGCTCTGCCTCGCGCACCAACTACGCTCCCCCGCCGCCGGGCCCCGCCCGCCCAGCGTCGTCCTGCTGGACGCGCCGCCGGGACCGCTGCGCCCGCCGCCGCGCACCTGGTGCTTCTGGGAGGGCGAACGCGGCGACCACGACGACGCGGTCTCGGCGGTATGGCGGCGGCTGCGGGTGCACGGCCCCGACGGCCGCCGCGTCGAGGGCCGCCCCGCGCCACTGCGGTACAAGCGGATCCGCTCCGAAGAGCTGACCGCCAGCGTGCTGGGGCGGCTGACCGGCCGCCCCGGGTTCCGGCTGCTGCGGGCCGCCGTGGACCGGGTGCGGGACGTGCCGGGCGGCGCCGAGGTGCGGGGCGTGCGCGCCGATGGCGGACCCCTGGTGCTGCGGGCGCGCTGGGCATACGACTCCCGGCCGCCGGACCGGCTGCCCGCCGCCCGCACCACGCTGCTCCAGCATTTCCGCGGCTGGTTCGTGCGCACCGCACGGCCGGCGTTCGATCCGCGCGTCGCGGAGCTGATGGACTTCCGCACACCGCAGCCCGCCGACGGCCTCTCCTTCGGCTACGTGCTGCCCACCGGGGAGTGCGAGGCGCTCGTCGAGTACACCGAGTTCTCGCCCGCGGTGCTCGACGCGGCCGGGTACGAGGCGGCGCTGCGCCGGTACGTCGGAGAGGTGCTGCGGCTCGGCGAGTACCGGATCACCGGCGTCGAACAGGGCGTCATCCCGATGACGGACGGCCGCTTTCCGCGCCGCGCCGGCGCCTCGGTGTTCCGGATCGGCACGGCGGGCGGCGCGACCCGGCCGGCCACCGGCTACACCTTCGCCGCGGTGCAGCGGCAGAGCCGGGCCGTGGCCGCCGCCTTCCGCGCCGGGCGGGTGCCCGTTCCCCCGCCGCCGCACACGCCGCGCCACCGCGCCATGGACGCGGTGCTGCTGCGCGCGCTGGCCGGCGGGAAGGTGGCCGGGGCGGAGCTGCTGTGGCGGCTGTTCGCCGGCGTGCCGACGGCCCGGCTGCTGCGCTTCCTCGACGGCGAGACCCGGCTCTGGGAGGACCTGTCCATCGGCCTGCACACCCCCGTGCGCCCCATGCTTTTCGCTGCCGCTGGGCTCCCCCTGCACCCGCGACGCGTCCCGCCGGTGCCGGCCGCTGCCGCGGAGCTCCCCGGTCCGCCGGCACCGGGCCGGGCACCGGCGGACCGGCGACCAGTGGACCAGGGACCGACAGACCGGGGACCGGCGCCGCGGCCCGGGTGCGCGCCTCCGCCGCCCCCGGCGTCTCCGCCGGCGGATCGGCTTCCCGGCTCGGCCGGGGCCGCCAGGCCGGCCGCACCGGCCACATCCGACCGCGCCGATCCGGAGCCCGGCTCACCCAGCCCATCCGACCACACCGCCCCGCCGGCGGACCGGCTACCCGGCTCGGCCGGGGCCGCCGGGCCGGCCGTACCGGCCGCGGCCGACCACGCCGGCCTTGTGCCCGGTTCGCCGAGCGCGGCCGACCACGCCACCCCGACACCCGACCGCACCACCCCAGCACCTGGCCCGCCGGGCGCGACCCACCACACCACCCCGGCGCCGGGCTCGGCGGAGGTGCGACGTGGCTCGTGTTGATGGTGCGGTCGGAGGGGTGCCGGGTGCGGGCCCGGGAAGGGCGGGCGTGTTGCGGGAGGATGCGTTGTCCGCCGCGTTCGACCGGGCCGCCGGACGCTATGACCTGATGGTCGCGCTCAACCCCGGCTACCACGCCGATCTGCGGCGCTCCGCCCGGCGGCTCGGCCTGCCGGGCGGCTCTGCCCGCCCCCGGGTGCTCGACCTGGGCTGCGGCACCGGCGCCTCCACGGCCGCGCTGCTGGCCGCCGCGCCCGCCGCGCGGATCACCGCCGTGGACGCCTCCGTCGGCATGCTGGCGCACGCCGCCGCCAAATCGTGGCGGCCGCACGTCCGGTGGGTGCGGGCCGACGCCGGGCGGCTCGCCGAGGCCGGGGTGCGCGGCCCGTTCGACGCGGTGTTCGCCGCGTACCTGGTGCGCAACGTGCCCGAGCCGACGCGGGTGCTCGACGAGGCGTACCGGCTGCTGGTGCCGGGCGGCCGGCTGGTCGTGCACGAGTACACGCTGAGCGGGCGGCGCGCGCACCGCGCCGTCTGGGACGCCGTCTGCGGGACGGTGGTGCTGCCGCTGGCGGCGCTGGCCGGCGACGGCCGGCTGTACCGGCATCTGTGGCGCAGCGTCGTCGAGTTCGACACGGCCCCGGCGTTCCATGCCCGGCTGCGCGGCGCCGGCTTCACCGACGTCCGCACCCTGCCGCTCCCCGGCTGGCAGACCGGCATCACGCACACCTTCACGGCTCGCCGCGCGCCCGGCCGCAGCGGGCCTCGTGCGGAAGGGCGGGGCTGACGTGGGTGGGGTGTGGACGCGGGGGGTGGTGGCGCCGGGTGGGCGGGACGGGCGCGCGTGCCGGCTGGCGCCGCGGCCCGGCCGGGACCGGGCCACCGGCCGGCCGCCCGCCGTCGCCGTGGCGGGCGGCGGCATCGCCGGCCTCGCCGCCGCGACCGCGCTGGCCGAACGGGGTGTGCGGGTCACGCTGTACGAACGGGACGAGGCGCTCGGCGGACGGCTCGCCGGCTGGTCCACCGTGCTGGCCGACGGCTCGACCGCGACCATGACCCGCGGTTTCCACGCCTTCTTCCGGCAGTACTACAACCTGCGCGCGCTGCTCCGCCGGGCCGACCCCGGCCTCCGCATGCTCACCGCGCTGCCCGACTACCCGCTCCAGCACGCCGACGGCTCGCGCGACAGCTTCCGGCGGCTGCCGCGCACGCCCCCGTGGAGCGCGCTCGGCTTCGTGGCCGCGAGCCCGTCGTTCGGCTGGGGCGACCTGCTGCGGATGAACCCGCGCGGCGCGCTGCCGCTGCTCGACGTCCGCGTCCCCGGCGTGTACCGGCGGCTTGACGGCGTCAGCGCGCACGACTTCCTGAACGCCATCCGGTTCCCGCCGGCGGCGCGGGCGCTGGCGTTCGAGGTGTTCTCGCGGAGCTTCTTCGCCGACCCGCGGGTGCTGTCGGCCGCCGAGATGGTGCTGATGTTCCACATCTACTTCCTCGGCTCCAGCGAGGGGCTGCTCTTCGACGTGCCGCGCGAGCCGTTCCCGCAGGCGCTGTGGCGGCCGTTGGCCCGGTATCTGGAGCGGCACGGCGCGCGGCTGCGTCCCGGCACCGCCGTGCACAGCGTGGCGCCCGTGCCGGGCGGCGGGCTGCGGGTGGTCTCGGACGGCTCCGACGGCGGCGGCGCCGAACGGCACGACGCGGTGGTGCTGGCGCTGGACACGGCAGGCCTGCGGGCGGTCGTCGGCGCCTCGCCCGGGCTCGGCGACGCGGACTGGCGGAGCCGGATCGAACGGCTGCGCACGGCCCCGCCGTTCCTGGTCTCGCGGCTGTGGCTGGACCGCCGGGTGGCGGCCGGACGGCCCGGTTTCCTCGGCACCAGCGGGTTCGGCGGGCTCGACAACATCAGCGTGTTGGAGCGGTACGAGGGCGAGGCGGCGCGCTGGTCGGCGCGCACCGGCGGCTCGGTCGTCGAGCTGCACGGGTACGCGGTGGACCCGGGCACCGACCGGCGCGCGGCGCAGCACGCCCTGCTCGACGGGCTGCGCCGGGCCTGGCCGGAGACCCGGCAGGCGCGGGTCGTGGACGCCCGGCACGAATGGCGCGACGACTGCCCGTTGTTCCCCGTGGACCGTTTCACGGACCGCCCGGACGTGCGCGGCCCCCACCCGACGGTACTGCTGGCCGGCGATCTGGTGCGCACGCCGTACCCCGTCGCGCTGATGGAACGGGCCGCGACCACCGGCTTCCTGGCCGCGAACGCCCTGCTCGAACGCTGGGGCCTGCGCGGCCACCCGCTCTGGTTCCCCCCCGACCGAGGCCGCACCGCCCCCCTCCGCGCCCTCGCCCGCCTCACGCCTTCCCGGCGCTGACCGCTTCCCGCGCTGCCCGTCCGCGCGGCGGGACGCTGCCGCAGGCACGGTCTCAGCCCGGGAAGGTGCCGCGGGCGCGGAGGGTGTAGCGGCGTTCCGCGTAGGCGAGGTCGTCGCGCCAGAGGCGGCCGGCCGCCGTGCGGATCAGCGGGCGGACGAGGGGTGCCAGGGTGCGGGCCAGGGCGAAGCCTGGGCGGTCGGAGGTGGCGACCACCGCCTCGATGACGGCGGTGCGCGGCGCGCCCCGGTCGTCAGGGGCCAGCGGCGTCGCGTGCGTCTCGACCACCGAACCGCGACCCTCCCCCTCGGTGATGCGCATCAGCACCGTGCGCGGCCCCGGCGCGGTGAACTCGGCGCGCACCGGCACCACCGCGCGCCCCGCGACCCGGAACGACACCTCGACCGCGAAACCGTCGCGGTCGTCGGCGGGTGGGGTGTCCAGTACGGTCAGGCCGACGAAGGCGTACGGGTGGAACCACGCGCCGTGCCACGGGTCGAGCCGGTTCGCGACGATGTCCTCGGGCTCGCACCGGCCCGTGCCCGTGTACACCGCGCTGATCGCGGTGGCGGCGGCCGGCCGCGCCGGGACGAACGGCCGGTCCGTGGGCCGTTCGCCGCCCACCCGATCCAGTCGCACCCAGACCAGCACCCCGTCGTCGTGGGCGGGGTACGGCTCCCAGCCGGCGAACGGGCCGCCGGCCAGCGCCAGTCCGTGCCAGTGGCACACCAACCGCCCGCAGTGCACGGCGCCGTGCCGCAGCGGTGCGCCCAGATGCGGGCAGGCGCCGGGGCCCGCGCGCAGCCGTCCGGTCCGGTCGCGCCAGGCGACGACCTCCGTGCATCCGACGGTCCGGCCGAACGGCCGGGACCCGCCGGCGCGGATGACATCGGACGCGCCCAGCACGAACCAGTTGCCGGACGGGCGGGCCTGGGCGCGCTTCAGGGTCTCGGCGATCAGCGCCGGCCCGGCGTCCCGCCAGGTGGGCCGCTGTTCGGCCCACGCCTCCCTGCTCCGCAACCGCAGCGGGACCCGCCGTCGCGCGTGCTCCCCGCCTTCAGGGCTCGCGCCGGACGGTCCGAGGGTGTCGCCCACGTCGCCCCTGCCGGCCCCGCCGAAGGCGCTGCCGCCGGCTGGCTCACTGGCCGGTGCACAGGGGTCGGGTGGACCGTCCGGACGCTCCTGGGGTGCGGGGGCGTTGTCCCGGATGGGAGGGCCCGCGCTGTCCGGGGGGTCGAAGGACCGGCCCGGGCACGCCGGCAAGGGTGGGCCACCGGCCTCGGCGGAGCCGGACGCTTGGCCCGAGGCGGCCGGGACTGCCGGACCGTCGGCGTCGGTGCCTGCCGCGCCCGCGCCGATCGGGGTGGCATCCGGTCCGGGCCGTGCCGGGTCGTGGGGTGGGGTCACGCCGCGCCCCGGCGGATGCCCGTTCCTGGCCCTCCGGACGCCGGCCGCCGGACGGGCCCGGTGTCGGGCTCCGGGGCCGCGCTCTGCGGTGTGCGGGCCGCGCGGCGGCCGAGCCGCGCGGCCTTCGCTCTGACCAGACCGCCGAGGGCCACGGCGGCACGGCGGCGCCGGGGGACGACGGCCCGCCGGTGCAGCGCGGCGTATCCGCTGGCGGCCACCGCGTCGAGGATCTCCCCGTACAGCGTGAACGCCGCCCGCACGCACGGCCGGGACAGCGGATCGAGCAGCGCGAGGCCCGGCGCCGCGCGCCGGTACGCGCGGCGGGTGAGCGCCTCGGCGTCGCACAGCGCGGATCGCACCCGGGGGTCGGTGCGCCCCGTCGCGCGGCAGTGCCGCAGCAGCGCCCGGTCCACGCCGTGCGCGGCCAGCAGGTCGGCGGGCAGGTAGACGCGGCCCCGGTCGAGGTCCTCGCCGACGTCGCGCAGGAAGTTCGTCAGCTGGAACGCCACGCCGAGTTCGGCGGCGTACGGGGCCGCCTCCGCGGGCGGCCCGACCGTGCCGAGCACGGGCAGCATCTGGAGCCCGATGACGGCCGCCGAACCGTGCATATAGCGACGCAGGTCGGCGTAGACCGGGTAGTCGGTGACGTACAGGTCGCTGCGCATCGCGGTCATGAAGTCGTGAAAGTGCCGGTGGTCGATGGCGTAGCGGCGTGCGGTGTGCGCCAGGGCGCGCACCACCGGGTCCTCGCTGTGGCCCGTGCGCAGCCCCTTCACCAGCCGGGCGCGGAGCACGGCGAGCCGGTCCCCGACGCCGTACCGGCCGGTCCGGGGACGGTCCACGATGTCGTCGGCCCAGCGGGCGAAGCCGTAGAGCGCGTGCACCGCCGGGCGCCGGTCCGGCGGCAGCAGGCGGGTGGCGAGGAAGTAGGTCCGGCCGTGCCGGGCGTTGAGCCGACGGCAGGCCAGGTACGCGGCGCGCAGCCCGGGGTCCGTGATGCCCGCCGCGTCCAACTCCCGCCCGCTCACCTCGCTTCCCGCGCCGGGGCCCCGAGCGGCGGGCCGGCGGGCCTCGGTGCCGCGGAATCCGTGCGGGCCGTCGCCGCGGTCGGAGCCGACCGGGAGGTCGGGGAGGTCGAGCCCGTCGAAGGAGGGGCCGGGGGCATCTGGGCGGCCGGCCGGCGTTGCGTGTGGCGGGGGGTGGGGATACCGGTCACCCGGGCCGCGGCGAGCTTGCCGGAGAGGAGCACCGGCGGGACGCCGACGCCGGGTGTCGTGCCGCAGCCGGCGATGACCGCGTTGTCCAGGCCGCGCACCAGGTTCCGCGGCCGGAACGGACCGGTCTGGGCGGGGGTGTGGGCCAACGAGAACGGCGTGCCGGCGGGATGGCCCCGCGCGGCCCAGGTCGCCGGGGTCACCAGCACCTCCTGCTCGATGGCCGCGCCCAAGCCGTCCAGGCCACGCCGTTCCAGCTCGCCGACCAGCCGGTCCCGGTACCGGGGGCCGAGCTCCCGCCAGTCCGCGATCCGGGGGCCGAGGTCGGTGTTGGGGCAGGGCGCGAGCACGTAGAGCAGCTGGCGGCCGGGCGGGGCGAGCGAGGGGTCGCTCGCGGTGGGCCGGGTGATCAGCAGCGACGGGTCGGTCATCAGCCGGCCGCTGCGGGTGAGTTCCTCGAACGTCTGACGCCAGGCGGTGCCGAACGACAGCGTGTGGTGCGCGAGCTGCGGCCAGTCGCGGCGGGTGCCGATATGCAGCACGACGGCCGAGGGTGAATGGCGCGGGGCGGGCAGCCGGCGCGGGCGACGGCCCAACAGACGGTAGACGACCGGCAGGTCGGGGGTGAGGACGACGGCGTCGCAGGGGATGCGCTGCCCGCTCGCGGTGCGCACGGCGGTGATCCGGGCGCCGGCCCGCTCCAACGCGGTGACCTCGCTGCCCCAGTGGAACTCGGCGCCCGCCTCGGCCGCCGCGGCGGCCATCGCCCGCGGCAGCGCGTGCACGCCGCCCCGGGGGAAGAACACGCCGGCGACGGTGTCCATATAGGCGATGACGGCGTACGCGGCGAGCGCGCGGGCCGGCGGCACCCCGGCGTACAGCGCCTGGAAGGAGAACACCCGGCGCAGCCGGGCGTCGGACAGGAACCGCCCGATGCCCGCGTCCAGGCGGCCGAAGCCGCCGAGCGCGGCGAGCCGGGCCAGGTCGGGGGTGAGCAGCCGCAGCGGCGAGTCGAAGTTGGCGTCGATGAACCGGCCCCGCTGCACGGCGTAGAGCTTCGCCAGCCAACGGCGCAGCCGCAGGTAGCCGGCGGCCTCGCCGGGGCCGGCGAACCGTTCCACCTCGGCGGCCATCGCCTCGGCGTCCGTGTGCACGTCCAGTCCGCTGCCGTCGGCGAACTCGGCGCGGTAGGCCGGGTGCAGCGGGAGCAGTTCGACGCGGTCCCGCAGCGCGTCGCCGACGGCGGCGAACGCCTCGTCGATCAGATCGGGCATGGTGAGCACGGTGGGCCCGGTGTCCATCCGATAGCCGCCGCGCTCCAGCAGCCCGGCCCGGCCGCCGGGGATCGGGTCCCGCTCCAGGACGGTCACCCGACGCCCGGCGCCCAGCAGATGCAGCGCCGCCGCCAGCCCAGCCAGCCCGGCGCCCACCACGACCACATGCTCCGTGGGCCCGGCGACTCGCCTCACCGGCCCTCGCCCCCGCGGTGCGCCTTGCCGGCGCCGTCCTCGGGGGTCGCCGGCCCGGAGTGCGGGGCCGGGGTCGGAACAAAATCAGGGGCGTTCCGCCAGAACGGGATCAGATCCCCGCCGGCCGGGGACGGCCCCGCCGGCCGGCTCTCCACCGGGCGCCCCGGACCGTCAGCACGGTCTGGACAGTCCGGACCGCCGGGACCGCCCGGACCGGCAGCACTGACAGCGCCGCCTTCGGCCGGGGCCCCGGTGGCGGCCCGCGGCGTGTCCGGTTCCGGTCGGGGGAAGCATGCGCCGCCCGGATGTTCGGGGCCGTGTCGCGTGGGGGCCGGCTCGTCCTCGGCCGCCTCGGCCGCCTCGGTGGCCGAAGTGGCCGAAGTGGCCGCAGTGGCCGCAGTGGCCGCAGTGGCCGCGGTGGCCGCCAGCCGCGACGGCTGCGGGGCGGGAAGCCCCGCCGCGCGGTGCAGCAGGGCGTCGAGGTGGCGGCGGGCCTCGGTGTTGATGTGCGTTTCGGCGAGGCGCTCGTGGGCCCGGGCCAGCAGGAGGGCGATGCGGTCCTCGACCTGTGCTCGGGCGCCCGTGGTCTCCAACACCGCCCGGACCCGTTCCAGCTCACGGTCCGCCAGCTCCGGACGGCCCAGACCGTCCCACAGCACCGCGAGCGCCGCCGTGTCGCCGGCCGCCTCCGCGCGGCTCTTGGCCACCGCCACCAGATAGGTGAGCTTGCCCGCCCGCAGATCGTCCCCCGACGGCTTCCCGGTGCACGCCGGATCGCCGAACGCCCCGCGCAGATCGTCACGGAGCTGGAAGGCGATGCCCGCGCAGCGGCCCGCTCCCCGGAGCGCCGCCACCGTCGCCTCGTCGGCCCCGGCCAGCGTGGCGCCCAGGGCCAGCGGCCGTTCCACCGTGTATCTGGCGCTCTTGAGCCGGGCGATGCGCAGCGCCCGGGTGACCGACAGGGAGGCCGTGGCCGGGGCCAGCAGGTCGAGGTACTGGCCGGCGACCATCTCCGTGCGCAGGTCCCGCCAGAGCCTCCGTACCGCGCGCTGCGCCCCGGGCGCGAGATCCGCCTCGGCCACCAGATCGTCGGCCCAGCTGAGCGCCAGATCGCCGGCCAGGATCGCCGCGGCGCGGCCGAACTCCTCCGGACAGCCGCGCAGCTCCGCGCCGACGTGCCGGGCGGCGAACGCGGCGTGCAGCGCGGGCGCCCCGCGCCGGGTGGCGGAACCGTCCATCACGTCGTCGTGCACCAGCGCGCAGGTCTGGATGAGTTCGAGCGCGGCGGCGACCCGCAGCGTTCTGGCCGCGGCCCGGCCGCGTTCCAGCCCGCCGCAGGCCCGCCAAGCCCACCAGACGAAGGACGACCGCCACCGCTTGCCGCCGCCGAGGGTGAAGCCGGCGACCCGTTCGGCCACATCGCGCGCGAAGCTCTCGTCCGCCGCCCTGGCCTCGGTCAACCGGTCGTCCAGGTACTCGCGCAGCACCCGGCCCACCGCGCCCGGCACGTCCGCGTCCACCGAGCCTGGCTCGCCGCCGGTGCGCGGTCGCGCCACGGGCTGGCCACCGGCGGTTCCGGGGCGCACGGGGTGGGGTGCCACGGCAGCTGTGGGGCGCATCGCCCCTCCTCTCGTCTGAGTCCGGGGTCGGTGTCGGTTCCCGCCGCGCGGCCGTTCCGGATGCACCCGTGACCCGAACGCCACACTCCGCGCGCCACCGGTGTCCGCATCCGTGGCGTAGCGCGGTGTCGAGGTCGCGCGCCGCCCCGGGCCGGACCAGAGTGGTGCCATGCGTGTCTCGGTCGCCCTGTTCACCTCCGACCTGCGGCTGCACGACAATCCGGTGCTGCGCGCCGCGGTCCGTGACGCGGACGCGGTGGTGCCGCTGTTCGTGCGCGATTCGGGCATTGAGGCCACCGGCTTCGTGGTGCCCAACCGCCTGGCCTTCCTGGCCGACTGCCTGGCCGATCTGGACGCCGGCCTGCGGCGGCGCGGCGGGCGGCTCGTCGTCCGTTCCGGTGCGGTGGTCGATCAGGTGTGCGCGCTGGTCACCCAGTGCGAGGCCGGCGCGGTGCTCGTCGCGGCCGGGGTCAGCCGCTACGCGCAGCGCAGGGAGCGCCGGCTGCGGGAGGCGCTGGAGTCGATCGGCTGCCGGCTGGCCGTGCACGACGCCGTGGTCACCGCCGTGCCGCCGGGCCGGCTGACGCCGCAGGGCAACGACCATTTCGCGGTCTTCACCCCGTACTTCCGCCGCTGGTCGGCGGAGTCGCTGCGCGATCCGCAGCCGCCGCCCCGGGAGGTGCGGGTGCCCGAGCGGATCCCCTCGGAGCGGCTGCCGGACCGCGCCAGGATCCAGGGCGTCGCGCCCGGCGTCGCCCAGGGCGGCGAGCGGGCCGGGCGGGAACGGCTCAACGCCTGGTTGCGCGGCGGCCTCGAGGGCTACGAGGAGCGGCAGGGCGACCTGGGCGCCGACGCCACCTCGCGGCTCTCGCCGTACCTGCACTTCGGCGCGCTCTCCGCCGCGGAGGTGGTGCGGCGGGCCAGGTCCCGCGTTCCCTCCGACAACGGCTTCGTGCGGCAGGTGGCCTGGCGCGACTTCCACTACCAGGTGCTGGCCGCCCGGCCCCGCGCCTCGTTCGAAAACTACCGGAACCGCGGCGACCGCTGGCGGGACGAGCGAATCGCGCGGGAGGACATCGAGGCGTGGCGGGAGGGCCGCACCGGCTACCCGGTGGTGGACGCCGCGATGCGGCAGACGCTGCACGAGGGCTGGATGCACAACCGGGGCCGGCTGCTGGTGGCGAGCTTCCTGACCAAGACGCTGTACGTCGACTGGCGCATCGGCGCCCGTTTCTTCCTCGCCCATCTGGTGGACGGCGACATCCCGAACAACCAGATGAACTGGCAGTGGGTGGCCGGCACCGGCGTCGACTCACGCTTCAACCGGGTGCTCGACCCTCCCCCTGGCCCTCGGGGGCCTGGGAGGTACCCCCATGCCCAGGGCCGCAGGTACGACCCGGACGGCGCGTACGTCAGACGCTGGGTACCGGCCCTCGAACATCTGACGGGTTCCGCGGTGCACGAACCGTGGAAGCTGCCCAAGGACGAGCGCGCCAAGCTGCGCTACCCCGACCCGCTGATCCCGCTCTCCCGCGGCCTGGAGCGGTTCCGCCAGGCGCGCGTCGGCTACGGGAAGGGCGGCCGGTGACACCCGAACGCACCGACCGTGACTCGGAACCGGGCCCGCGCTGCCTGGTCACCGGCGCCACCGGCTACGTCGGGGGCCGGCTGGTGCCGGAACTGCTCGCCGCCGGCTACCGGGTGCGCTGTCTGGCCCGCCGGCCCGAGAGGCTGGGGGAGCGAGGGTGGGCCGGGAAGGTGGAGATCGCGGCGGGCGACATCGCCGATCCGGACGCGCTCGACGCCGCCCTGCGGGACGTGGACGTCGCCTATTACCTGGTGCACGCGCTCGGCACCGGCGACGACTTCGAGGCGGCGGACCGGCACGCGGCCCGACTCTTCGGCGACCGCGCGCGGGCCGCCGGGGTGCGGCGGATCGTCTACCTCGGCGCCCTCACCCCGGCTGGCATCCCGCACGACCGGCTCTCGCCCCATCTGCGGTCGAGGGCCGAGGTCGAGCGGATCCTGCTGGCGAGCGGGGTGCCCACGGCGGTGCTGCGCGCCGCGGTGGTGATCGGCTCGGGTTCGGCGTCGTTCGAACTCCTGCGCCATCTGACGGAGCGGCTGCCGGTCATGGTCACGCCGCGCTGGGTCCGCACCCGGCTGCAACCCATCGCGATCGGCGACGTGCTGCGGTTGCTGGTGGGCTGCGCCCGGCTGCCCGACGACGTGAACCGCGGGTTCGACATCGGCGGGCCCGACGTGCTGACGTACCGGGACATGATGCGCGCCTACGCGGCGGCGGCCGGGCTCCCCCGGCGACTGATCCTGCCGGTGCCGGTGCTCACCCCGCAGCTGTCCAGCCTGTGGATCAGGCTGGTCACGCCGGTGCCGCCGGCCCTCGCACGGCCGCTGATCGAATCGCTGCGGCACGAGGTGGTGTGCCGGGAGCGGGACCTCGCGACGTATGTGCCCGACCCCCTGGGCGGCCCCGCCTCGTTCCGGCGGGCGCTGGTGCTGGCGCTGCGGCGGGTGCGGGGCGGGCGGGTGCCCGACCGCCGGACGCCCTCGGCCCCGCCGTGGACGGCGCCCGGCGATCCGCTGCCGACCGACCCCGGCTGGTCCGGCGGCACCCTCTACACCGACGTGCGCGAGCGGGCGGTGGCGGCGCCGCCGGCCGCGCTGTGGCGGGTAGTCGAGTCCATCGGCGGGGAGAACGGCTGGTACTCGGTGCCGCTGGCGTGGGCCGCGCGCGGCTGGCTGGACCGGCTGGTCGGCGGGCCGGGGCTGCGGCGCGGCCGGCCCGATCCGGAGCGGCTGCGGGTGGGTGACCGGGTCGACTTCTGGCGGGTGGAGGTGGTCGAACCGGGCCGCCTGCTGCGGCTGCGCGCGGAGATGCGGCTGCCGGGGCTGGCGTGGCTCGAACTGCGCGTGGACGAGACCCCGTCGGGCGGCGCCCGCTACCGGCAGCGGGCGCTGTACCACCCACGGGGCCTGGCCGGCCACGCGTACTGGTGGGCCATCTCCCCCTTCCACGCCGCCGTCTTCGGCACCATGGCCCGCAACATCACCCGAGCGGCGGCCACCCTGGGGGCACCGCCCAGGCCCGAGGCTGGCGCCGTCGAACGACCGCGACGCTCCGCCGGCCCGGACGACCCAGGGCAACGCGCCTGACGGGACCAGCGACTGAAGCGAAGGGTGCCACCGGCTCCGCCGGTCCGGGACGGCCCGCTGTCGACCCGGCCCGCCCGGGCAACGCGGCGTCCCGGCGGACGGTTTCGACGCGAAGCCACCGCCCTCCGCGCCGCTGCGCGGCTGCGCGGTCCCGGACGGCCCAGGGCAATGCGCCAGACCGGCCATGGTGCGGACACGGTCCCGCCGGCGAGGCCGGAACGGCCAGCGAGACGAGCACCCGCCGCGCTCCGCGCGGCTGCGCGGGCCCGGAGACAAGGCGCCAGACCGGCCGAGGTGCCGGTGCGGGGCCGGAACGGGCGGTCCGGCGGGGACGGGCCGCCGGTCGGCGGCGCGCCGCGCCCGGGTGACGTCGCCGGTTGCCCGCCGCGCTCGGGGCGGCTCTGTGCGCCCGGATTGGGTGCGGCCAAGCGTGCGATGTAGGGGTGGACTCGGGGGTGTGCGGGGGGCCACGGGCGGTCCTGGCGGGACACTGCGGTGGCCCCCGACGGGAAGGAGCAGTCGCCATGGCGTTCACCACCGCGCCCGCGCCGTCGTCGCTCACGGACGCGGAGGTGGCTGCCGGCCTCGTGCGCGGCGAGGAGGCGTGCCTGGGCGTCGCCTACCAGCGGTGGAGCGGACTGGTACAGGCGCTCGCCTGCCGCGCGCTGGCGGACGCCAGGGAGGCCGAGGACGTGGTGCAACAGGTGTTCGTCGCGGCGTGGCACGGCCGGGCCGGCTACCGGCCCGAACGCGGGCCGCTGCCGTCCTGGCTGGTCGGCATCGCGCGGCGGAAGATCGCGGACGCGTGCGCGGCCCGCGCCCGACGGGCCGAACTCGTGTCCGCGGCCGGCGGCGCGCTGCCGGCGTGCGGGCCGGCCGCCGAACAGCCGGACGCGGTGCTGGACCGGGTGCTGCTGCTGCGCGAGTTGGGCAAACTGCCGCCCGCGCAGCGCCGCGTGCTGTGCCTGGCGTTCTACGGGGAGCTGTCCCAGGCGCAGATCGCGGAGCGCACGGGGCTGCCGCTCGGCACGGTCAAGAGCCACACCCGCCGCGGCCTCCGCCGCCTCCGCCACGGCCTCAGCACGGAGCCGGCGCGGCCCTGAGTCAGCGGTGCTCTCGGAGGTGACGGGCGTGTCCCCGCAGCACGTGCACGACACGGATCACCGCGAGAAGCCCCGCCGCCGCGACCCCGGTGCGGATCAGGAAGTCCTCGACGGCGTCCGGAAGGTGCCAGACGGCGGCAGGGCCGGCGATCGCCGCGAGGACGAGGGCGCCGAGGAACACCGCGCTGAACAGCGCGTAACCGATCTCGACGGTGATGCCGTCCCGTTCAGCCTGGCTCCAGGCTTCTCTCCCCATACCAGCGAGTATCACACCGCGGTCTCCTCGGCGCCATCAGACACCGGACAGGCGCAGCAGCAGGGGCTTCACGTCCGTCGCGGAGAGCGGGTCGCCGGTCAGGGCGTCCGGGTCGGAGCACAACAGCACCGGCTGGTCGCGTTCGTCGTCGGGAAGCCGCCCGTGGCTGCCGCGCACGTACGAGGGGTCGAGCGGGATCACGTTCATCCGGTAGCGCAGGCCGAGCTTCTTCCTGGCCAGGGCCAGGGCGGCGCGCGGCTTGGCCATCTTGTCCGCCGGGTCGAAGAACAGTTCGGCCGGGTCGTAGCCGGGCTTGCGGTGGATCTCGACGGTCGGCGCCCAGTCGGGGGCGCGCTCGTCGTTCAGCCAGTAGTAGTACGTGAACCACGCGTCGGGGTCGGCGACCGCGAGCAGTTCGCCGGAACGCGGGTGGTCCAGACCGTGTTTGGCGAGTCCGTCCGCGTCCAGCACCTCGGCCACCCCGGGCAGTTCGGCCAGCACCTCGCGGGTGCGCTGGAGGTCCTCGGGGCGGCGCACGTAGACGTGGGCGACCTGGTGGTCGGCGACGGCGAACGCGCGGGAGACCCACGGGTCGAGGTACTCCATGCCGGCCTGCTCGTGCACCTCGAGCAGCCCGGCGCGGCGCAGCGCCCGGTTGATGTGCACCGGGTGCTGCACGGGCGTGATGCCGTACTCGGAGAGCACCACGACGGTCGCCCCCGCGGCCCGCGCGTCGGCGAGCAGCGGGCGCAGCACCGCGTCCAGTTCGGCCGCGGCGGCACGCGCCTCGGGACCGTGGGGGCCGAAACGTTGCAGGTCGTAGTCCAGATGCGGCAGGTAGACCAGGGTGAGGTCGGGGCGGTGGGTGCGCAGCAGGTGGCGGGACGCCTCGGCGATCCAGCGGGAGGAGGCGATGGCGGCGGTCGGCCCCCAGTACTGGAACAGCGGGAACGGGCCGAGCTTCCCGGTCAGCTCGTCGTGCAGGGCGGCGGGCCGGGTGTAGCAGTCGGGGTCCTTGCGGCCGTCGGCGTGGTAGATCGGGCGGGGGGTGATGGTGAAGTCAGTCTCGGCGCCCATCGCGTACCACCAGCAGACGTTGGCGACGGTGTAGTCGGGGCGGGTGCGGCGCGCCGCGTCCCACACCTTCTCGCCGCCGACCAGCGCGTTGTGCTGCCGCCACAGCAGCACGTCGCCGAGGCCGCGGAAGTACCAGCCGTTGCCGACGATGCCGTGTTCGGCGGGCGGCGCGCCGGTGAGGAACGTGGCCTGGGCCGAGCAGGTCACGGCGGGCAGCACGGTGCGCAGCGGCGCCTGGGAGCCGTCGCGGACCAGCGCCTGGAGGCTGGGCAGATGCGGCAGCAGCGCCGGGGTCAGGCCGACGACGTCGATGACGACCAACGGGGGTGTTCCCGTGTCCTGGCTAGTCATTGGATCCCTCCTTGCGTGGTCCAAGGGTGAAATGGGTTCGGGTGGTGACTGGGCGCGAAACCCACAGGCACCGCCCCGACCTCCCTGGTAGCGTCGGTCTCGCCCGGTTGGCGATCATCACCCCGACCGGGTCTACCGCTGGGCTGGCGGGACGTGAAGCCTGCGGAGCGGACGTCAGACCACTGGGCGGCACACCGTCCCTCGCCCTAACCGGGGTGGCAGACCGCGACGAAACAGGAACTCCCACCCGCGAGGGTGAGAATCCCCTTCGTTGACGGAGGGGAGAAGTCAAGGCAGCTCCTTGAGGCCGAGGGAGATCAGCTGGTCGCGGGCGAGGGCGAGTTCGGCGGCGATGCCGTCGGCGAGGCGGTCCGGGGTGGTCGGGCGCAGCGCGGGGGGCAGCACCTGCCAGGTGTAGGTCTCGACCTCCAGATGGCGGGTGAGCGGGGTGGGGCCGCCGACCAGCCGGGCGAGCGTCCTGGTGACGAGCGGCAGGGTGGCGGTCAGCGGCGGCTCGGGCTCGGCGTGCAGCGGGACGTGCAGGTGGACCCGCCAGGGGCCGTCGCCGCGCAGCGCGTCGGGCCCGTCCAGTGCGATGTCCAGATCGTCGCGGGCGGCGAGCGGCTCGGCGCCCCCGCCGGCATCCGCCGGCCGGGGGCGTTCCCTGGTCTGGTGCAGGAAGCGCGGTTCGGCGAACTCGGCGAGCGCGGCCCTGACCTCGGGGCGGTCGGGCCGTTCGGCGTGCAGCGCGGCGGACAGCTGGGCCTTGACCACCGGCACGCCGGCCGCGCCCAGCCGGTCCACGGCCTCGTCGGGGTCCTCGAAGGCGGTGGCCAGATGGCAGGTGTCCAGGCAGACCCCAACCCGGTGGGCGGGCGGCGCGTCGGGCCCGGTGAGCAGCGCGGCGGCCTGCTCCGTGGTCTCCACGACGCAGCCCGGCTCGGGTTCCAGGGCGAGGCGGATGCCGCGTCCGGTCTCCTCGGCGAGCGTGTCGAGACGGCCGGCGAGCTGGGTGAGCCGGGCCAGGGCGCGGACCCGCGCGGTGTCGGGGAACGGTTCGCGCCAGGCCAGCGGCAGGGTGGAGATGGTGCCCTCCGGCTCGTCCTCGGGGAGCAGGGCGGCGAGGATCCGGGCGAGCGTCGTGGTGTGGTTCAGCCGCTCCGGGGTGGTCCAGTCGGGGTGGTAGACCCGGCGCTTGACCCGGGCCTGGCCCCAGCCGCGGTAGGGGAAGCCGTTGAGGGTGACCACCTCCAGGCCGTTGGCGTGCAGTTCGGCGCGGAGCGCGCGCAGCGCCTCCGGCTGCTCGGCGAGGGTCTGGGCGGCGTCGGCGGCGAGCCACAGGCCGATGCCGAGCCGCTCGCGGCCGAGCCGGCGGCGCACGGGGGCGCAGTGGTCGCGGAGTTGGGCCAGCACGCCGTCGAGGGTCTCGGCCGGATGCACGTTGGTGCAGTAGACGAGGTGGACGGTGCTGCCGTCGGGGTGCCGGAAGCGCATGCCCGGCTCACCCCTGGACCGGCGAGACCGGGGCCACCGGCGTGGCCGGGGCGCCGCGGAGGATGGAGTTGCCCTCGAACAGCTCGGGCTGGTCGGCCGTCGGGTCCTCGAGGTCGAGCCGGCCGCTCTGGCCGTAGAACGCCACGGGGTTGCGCCACAGCACGCGGTCCACGTCGTCGTCGGTGAAACCGGCGGCCAGCATGGCGTCGCCGACCTTGCGGGTCCTGAGCGGGTCGCTGCGGCCCCAGTCGGCGGCGGAGTTGACCAACATCCGCTCGAGACCGTGGGTCTGGAGCACCCGGATCATCCGGTCCACGTCCATCTTCGTCTCGGGGTAGATGGAGAAGCCGAGCCAGCAGCCGCTGTCCTTGGCGCGGTCGACGGTGACCTCGTTGAGATGGTCGAGCAGGACGCGTTCCGGGGGGAGCTCGGACTCGGCCAGCACGGCGAGGGTGCGGTCGAGGCCCGCGGCCTTGTCGCGGTGCGGGGTGTGCACCAGGGCGGGCAGGTCGTGGCGGGCGGCCAGCTCCAGTTGGGCGGCGAGGGCCTCGTCCTCGGCGGGGGTCATGGAGTCGTAGCCGACCTCGCCGACCGCGACGACGCTGTCCTTGTCGAGGTAGCGCGGCAGTTCGGCCAGCACGGGCGTGCAGCGCGGGTCGTTGGCCTCCTTGGGGTTGAGCGCGATGGTGCAGTGGTGGGCGATGCCGTACTGGGCGGCCCGGTAGGGCTCCCAGCCGAGCAAGGCGTCGAAGTAGTCGAGGAAGCTGCCGACCGAGGTGCGGGGCTGGCCGAGCCAGAACGCCGGCTCGACGACGGCCCGCACGCCGGCCGCGCGCATGGCCTCGTAGTCGTCGGTGGTGCGGGAGGACATGTGGATGTGCGGGTCGAGGATGCGCATCACGGCTCCAGGAGGCGGCGGACGTCGTCGGGCACCCGCCGGCCCGCGGCGGTCCGTTCGGCGGCGTAGTCGGCGAGCATGCGGGTGAGTTCGGGGTCGGCGCGGTCGTCGAGCGAGGCCACGGCGCTGACCGGGACGCCGACGAAGACGCATTTGAGCACGGCGTGCCGCCACAGGTGCTGGTCCAGGTGGCGGGCGGCGTACGGGCCGACGGCGGCGGCGACGAGTCGGGCGTCGTTGGCCCGCAGCGCGTCCTCGATGAGGGGCAGCGCGGCGTCGTCCAGGTACGGCAGATGCGGGAGCGCCAGCAGCACGGCGCGGCGCTCCGCGGCGTCGCCCTGGTGGTAGAGACGGGCGAGGGCGTCGGCGTCGGGGCGGGCCGCGTGCAGCAGCAGCACGCGGGCGGCGTCGGCGGAGCCGGCGCCGACGTGGCGGCGGGCGGCGGTGAACGCGGCCCGCCAGCCGTCGCTCTGGTCGGCCTGAGCGCCCTGGTCGGCCACCCAGGCGCGGGCCTCGGGGGTGAGATGGGCTTCGAGTTCGCTGATCAGCATGCGGCGACGTCCCTCCGTGCGTCGACGGGGTGGGCGGCGTGGGCTCGGGCCGCGGCCGCCCGGAGAAAGGCGAGGGAGGTCCGGGCCAGTTCGGGCCCGGCGTGAGAGTGCCGGGGCAGTTCGACGGAGACCAGGCCCCGGTAGCCGGTGTCGGCGAGGGCGGCCAGCACCGGCGGGAAGTCGATCTCCCCCTCGCCGAACGGCAGATGCTCGTGCACGCCGCGCCGCATGTCCTCGATCTGCACATGCGCCACCCAGGGTGCGGCGTCCCTGACCCGGTCGGGGAGCGAAGCGATGGGGGTACCTCCCAGGCCCCCAGGGCCTGGGGGAGGGCCGGGCTCCAGGCACCGCAGATGGCCGATGTCCAGGGTGAGGGCGAGGCCCGGCGGGTCGCCGAGCCGCTCGCGCAGCCGGTGGAACGCGGCGGTGGTGTCCAGCAGCATGCCCGGCTCCGGCTCCACGGCGAGCGGCACACCGGCCCGCCGGGCGGCGGAGAGCACGGGCACGAGCGCCTCGGTGAGCCGGTCCCAGGCGGTCTCCTCCGAGGTGCCAGGCGGGGTCCGGCCGCTGAAGCAGTGCACGGCGCCGGCGCGCAGTTCGCCGGCCACGGCGACCGCGTCGCACAGCAGCCGCACCCGGCGGGCGCGGGCGTCCGGATCGGGGTCGAGCAGGCTGGGGCCGTGCTTGGCGACCGGGTCGAGCACGTAGCGGGCGCCGGTCTCGACGGCCGCGCCGAGCCCGAGGCGGTCGAGGTCCCGGCCGAGCCGGGCGGCCCGCGGGAGCAGGTCGGGGGCGCAGGGGTCCAGGTGCATGTGGTCGAGGGTCACCGCGACGCCCTGGTAGCCGAGATCGGCGAGCAGCCGGACGGCGTCGGCCAGCCGCAGGTCGGTGAGGCCGTTGGTGCCGTAGGCGAAACGGAGGCCTTGCCGGCCGGGTTGCGCGTCGCCGACTGGGTCGGCCTCGCGGGGTGGGTGGTGGGGGGTGCTCATGTGGGGGTTACCTTCCTGGACGACCTCCCCCAGGCCATGGGGGCCTGGGAGGTGCCCCCATGGGGGGCGGCCAGCGCCGGCGGCAGGAACGTCGCCGGCGGAGAGACCGTGGCCGCTCATGTGGGGGTCGCCTTTCTGGTCTTCCTGGATGGCCACCGGATGGTCGCCCGCCCCGGCGACACGAGGCGGAACGCACCGGCACGAGCGTCGCCGGGCGGGTGGCCGGGGGTGCTCATGTGGGGGTCACCTTCCTGGACAACCGCCGGGCGGCGGCCAGGGTCAGCAGCAGCGCGGGTGGTGCGAGGCGGGACGCCCCGGCCCGGGCGGCGAGCGTCGCCTGCAACGGCAACAGCCCCTGGAGCCCGCCCACCACCCCGGCGCGCATCCGGGCCCCGGTCGGCTCCCGGACGGCTCGGACCAGCGGCGGCACCACGGTCGCCAGATAGGTGGCCACGGAGGCGGCGACGACGGCACGTTCACCGACGCGGGACCCCGTTCCCGCGTCGGTCCTGGTGACCTCGCGCGCGGCGAGCCACCCGGCGGCGCCCGCGAAGGCCGCCCGTCCCGGTGACGCCGCCGCGGGGGCGACGGCTCGCGGAGGCGGCGCGGACGCCGGGCCGGTGTCCGGCGCCACGTCGCCGGACCGAGCGTTGGTGGCCACGACGTCCGGCGAGGAAGCCACACCGGCGGAGGCCGGGGCGCCGCCGGAGGCGACCGCGCGGGCGAGGGCCAGCGCGGCGAGGGCGCCGGGGCGGGCGTGCCACGGCCTGGGGGAGGCGCCGGCACGGCGCAGCCAGCCGGTGGGCGTGAACGGTTTGGCGGCGGCGCCCACCCGGGCGTTGGCCGCGGCGGCGGCCACGGCCGCAGCGCGGGGGGAACGGAGGGGGTGGCTGGGGCGGGCCGACGTGGCAGCGATGGCGGCGGTGGTGGCAAGCGCGGTCGCGGGGGTGGTGCGCGGACCGCCGTGCACCTCGTGGCGGGAGATGGTGGTCAGGGCCAGGGTGTGCGCGGCGAGCAGCGCGGCGGGGCGGGCCGCGGGGGCCATCGGGCGGCCGGTGGCGGCGGCGCCGAGCAGCAGGTTGAGGCCGCGGGCGGAGGCCATCGCGGCGGGGCCCGCCGGCGTGTTCTTCAACCACAGGTCGTAGCCCCAGACTGCGGCGGTGAGCGCGGCGGCCGTGGAGAGGGTGCGGCGCGAACCGGTCGCGGCGGCCAGGCCGAGCCCGGCGCCGGTCAGCGCGGTCGCCGCGGCCAGCGCGGCGCCGGGGCGTATGCGGCCCGACGGGATGGGCCGACCCGGCCGTTCCTCGGCGTCGACCTCGCGGTCCGCCCAGTCGTTGAGCGTCATGCCGGCCCAGTACAGGCAGAGCGACGCGCCGACCGCCGGCCCCGTGCGGCGGACGGTCGCGCCGCCGACCGCCGCCGCGCCGGCGAGCAGGTCGCCCGGCACGGTCAGCGCGGCGGGGCCGCGCACCAGCTCCAGCCAGGCGCGGGCGGTGGGGTTCACGAGCGGGCTCGCAGCCGGTCGGCGAGGTCGAGCAGCGCCAGGTACTGCTCGCCGAGCGCGGCGGGCCCCTCGTCGGGGTCCTTGAAATAGAAGCCGAGGCCAGGCACGGGGCCGGTCAGCCCGGCCGCGTGGGCGCGGGCGAGGATCCTGACCAGATCCAGGACGAGCGGCGCCGCGAGCGCGGAGTCGCAGCCCTGCCAGATGGTCTGGAGCACCATCCGGGTGCCCAGGAAGCCGTCGAACGCGACGTGGTCCCAGGCGGTCTTCCAGTCGCCGAGCGCCGGCACGTTGTCGATGTGCACCGTGCCCTCGGGCGTCTCGCCGAGGGTGTCGGCGAGCACCCGGGCCTTGCCGGCGTTCTTGGCCTCGGCGGCGGCCGGCTCGGCCAGCGCGGCGCCGTCGCCGCCCCCGAGCAGGTTGGCGCCCGACCAGGAGCGGACGGTCAGCGCCCGCTGGGTGAACATCGGCGCCAGGGCGGCGCGCAGCAGCGTCTGCCCGGTCTTGCCGTCCCGCCCGGCGTGCGGCAGCCCGGCGTCGCGGGCGCGTTCGGCCAGGCCGGGGGCGCGCAGGCCGACGGCGGGGGTGAAGTTCACGTACGGGCAGCCGGCGGCGATCGCCGCGGCCGCGTACGTCGGGCTCGGGTCCGCGGGGCCGCCCTCGGTGGAGGCGACGTTGACCACCACCGTGCGGGCCAGGCCGTTCCGTTCGGTGAAGGAGGCGATGTCGGCGGCGAGGCGGTCGACGGGGACCTCGCCCGGGTGGGGTTCGCCGGGGCGTATCTCGGCGTCGGCGGCGGCCAGGTCGTCGGCCACCGCGGCGGGCAGCCCGTGCGGCAGCACGCCGGCGGCGACGAGTTCCTCCGCGCGTTTGGGCAGGGGCGTGGCGGCGGTGTCGTGGCCGCCGAACACGAGGTCGTCGAGCGCCGGCAGCGCGCAGTCGGCGAAGGGGGGCAGAGCAGTGACGAGCCCGGTGGGCGGGTGAAGCCCGGCGGCGAGCGCGGCGCGGCCCGCGACGGTGGTGGTGGCGACCGAACCGCGGGCGCCGACGAGCCATACGCCGACGCGTTCCCGGCCCGCCTGGTCCTGGCCGACGTGATCCTGGGGAGACGTGGTCATGACGCACCTTTCTTGCCCTGTGATTCCTGGCCCTGTACCCGGTCCCGTTCCTGGTCCTGAGGGCCGTGCTCTCTTCGGTTGTGCTCACGGTGTCCGGCCGCGCTCAGGCGCGGCCGGACACCGTGGGTTGTGCGCTCGTGCTGTTCCGTTGTCAGGCCCGGTCAGTGGCCCGGCTCGGCCGGCAGTTCCGCGATGCGGACGTCGCGGAACGACACCACGTCGTCCGCGCCGTGGTTCTGCAGACCGATGTATCCGTCAAGGAGGCTACGGGCGGGGTCGGTGTTGGTGAAGTCGTTGATCAGGGTCCCGTTGAGATAGATCCTGATCCGTTCACCCTCGACCCTGAGCTCGTAGGCGTTCCATTCGCCGGGTGGGTTGAGCGCCTCGTCGCGGGCCTCGAGGTCGGCCGACTGGAAGCCGTAGACGGACCCGGTGGTGCGGTCGTCGGCGTCCGTGGCGTCGATCTGGATCTCGTAGCCGTTGTCCACCGCTGACCACGGATCGTCCGAGGCCGGGAAGCCGACGAAGATCCCCGAGTTGCTGTCGCCCTGCATGCGCCAGTCGAGCTTCAGCGAGTACGAGTTGTACTCGTCCGCCTCGTACCAGAGCAGGCCCATGCCGCCCTCGGAGGTGATGGTGCCCTCCTCCTCGTTCAGCACGAACGAGCCGGGCCCGGCCTGCGACCAGCCGTCCAGGCTCGTGCCGTCGAAGACTGGCGTGTACTCGGGATCTGGGTTGGTCTCCCCGCCGCAGTCGGCCTCCACCGCGCCGGCCGCCCAGCGGACGCCGCCGAGGAGGTGGCGCAGGAAGTCCGGCTCCACGTAGGACTCGGCGGTGTGCCCGAGGCCGGTGTAGAACGACCGGCCGCCCTCGTAGTTCTGGCACCAGGTGATCGGGTGGTCGCCCTGCATCGTGCCGCCCTCGTAGCTCGACTCGTCGAGCGTGGCCAGCACATGGGCGTCGGTGCGCGGATTGGACTGGTAGTTGTACCACTCGTCGGTGCGGACCCACTGGTCGTCGAGGTGCGCGGTGGCGTCGTGCTCGTGGTCCTCGACCTGGATCGTGGCCTCCTGGATCGCCGGATGCGAGGCGAACCAGGCGCCGGAGAGCCCGCCGTACCAGGGCCAGTCGTACTCGGTGTCGGCGGCGGCGTGGATGCCCACGTAGCCTCCGCCGTCCTGGATGTACCCCTCGAAGGCGGTCTGCTGGGCGGCGTCCAGCACATCGCCGGTGGTCGAGAGGAAGACCACCGCCTCGTACTGGGCGAGGTTCTCCGCGGTGAACGCGGTCGCGTCCTCGGTCGCGGTCACCGTGAAGTTGTTCTCGCTGCCGAGCTGGGTCAGCGCGGCGATGCCCTCGTCGATCGAGTCGTGGCGGAAGCCGGCGGTCTTCGAGAAGACCAGCACCTCGTAGGCGGCGTCGTCGGGTGCCGCGGTGGCGGAGGCGGCCGGCAGGGCGGCGGCGCACAGCAGGCCGCCGGCCGCCCAGCAGGCGAGCCTCCGGTGTCGTGGGGACAGCCTCATGGGTTGTCACTCCCCTTCGGCGGATGTGGGGGTTGTCGTGGGGATTGAGGTGGGGGATGGGGTGAGGATGAAGTCGTCGACGTTGAAGAGGTCGCCGGCTCCGGTCGGGCCGGTGAAGACCAGGTACAGCTGGGTGGTCTCCGCCGGCTGGTTGGACAGGGTCGTGGTGACGTCCTGGTAGGTCTCCCAGCCGCCCGTCACCACAACCTCGACCGAGCCGAGCAGCGTGCCGTCGGGGGCACCCGCGCGGACCTCTATGGTGCCGCCCGCGCCGGCCGATGCGACCCGCGCGGTGAACTCGCCGGCGTTGCCGAGGTGGTAGGGGTGGTAGGAGATCCAGTCGCCGTTGGAGATGAACCCGGCGGCGTGCCCGCCGTGGGCCGACGCCTGGTCCACCACCTCGACGCCGGTGGTGTTCCCGTAGTGCTCGCCCTGCCGGTGGGTCGGCTGGGAGACGCGCTCGGTGGTGCCGGTCAGCGGGGGCTGGCCGCCTGAACCGCCGTCGGTGTACTCGGCCCGGAAGACGCCGTAGATGTTGGCGTTCGCGTCGTGCTCTCCGTCGGAGAGCGTCTGCAGGGTGCCGGCGCAGCCGGTGGTCGAGGTGAGGTCGTGGTGGTGGTTGTCGTGGCCGAGCGCGAAGGTCAGGGTGACGTTCGCGCAGTCGATCTCGGCCTCCTCGGGATCGATGACCGTGATCTCGAACGGGACGGCGTCGCCGAAGTCCACGAGCTGCCCGCTGTTCGGGAGGTTCAGCTGCACCGTGGGGGCGGTGTTGCCGACCGTGACGGGGATCGAGGCGTTGGCGGTGAGGCCGGCCGCGTTGCTGACCGTCAGCTCGGCGGTGTACTGCCCGTTCGTCTCGTAGGAGTGGGTGGGGTTGGCGTCGGTGGAGGTGCCGCCGTCGCCGAAGTCCCAGGCGTAGCTGAGCGCCGAGCCGCCGGGGTCGCTGCTGCCCTCGGAGGAGAACTGCACGGCCAGTGGGGCGGTGCCCGAGGTGGTGTCGGCGTCGGCCTTGGCGATCGGGGCGAGGCCGCCCGAGGTGTACTCGACGCGGTACAGCCCGGAGACGTCCTGCCCGCCGATGCCGTAGTCGAGCACGTACAGCGCGCCGTCGGGTCCGAAGGCCATGTCCATCACCTGGGTGCCGGTCCAGGGGAAGTCGTTGATGGCCGTGACCCCGCCGGTGCCGTCCAGCTCGATGCGCTTGATCCACTGGCGACCGTACTCGCCGGCGAAGTAGTCCCCGTCGTACTCCTGGGGGAACTTCACGTCGGACTGGAGGTCGGGGTCGTAGTTGTAGACCGGGCCGCCCGTCGGGGACTCCGAGCCGTTGCCGAACTCGGGCACCGAGTTGCCGTCGTAGGGGATCCAGGCGGGCTGGGCGGGTGGCAGGTCGGTGATGCCGGTGTTGTTCGGCGAGGTGTTCTGCGGGGCGCCGCAGTCGAAGGTGCTGCCCGAGGCGCCGGAGCCGAAGTCGTAGTCCACGTAGGCGTCGTTGTCGCCCGTGCAGTACGGCCAGCCGAAGTTGCCGGGCTCGGCGATGCGGTTGAACTCCACCTGTCCGCCCGGGCCGCGGGTGTCGGAGGGGCCGCCGGCGTCGGGGCCGTAGTCGCCGAGGTAGACGACGCCGGTCGCGTCGTCGACGCTCATCCGGAACGGATTGCGGAAGCCCATGGCGTAGATCTCGGGGCGGGTGCCCTCCGTGCCGGGCGGGAAGAGGTTCCCCTCGGGGATGGTGTAGCTGCCGTCGGCCTGCGGGGTGATCCGCAGCAGCTTGCCGCGCAGGTCGTTGGTGTTGCCGGCGGAACGCTGCGCGTCGAAGGCGGGGTTGCGGTCGCCGCGTTCGTCGATCGGGCTGTAGCCGTCGGAGGCGAACGGGTTGGTGTCGTCGCCGGTCGACAGGTAGAGGTTGCCCTCGGCGTCGAAGTCGATGTCGCCGCCGACGTGGCAGCACTGGCCGCGGCTGGTCGGGACCTCCAGCATGGAGATCTCGCTGCCCAGGTCCAGCGTGCCGTCCTCGTTCAGGACGAAGCGGGACAGCCGGTTGACGCCCTCGAACGCGGCGAAGTCCGCCGCCGAGCCGAACTCCGGCGCGTCGCCGGCCGGGGTGTCGAGCGGCGGGGCGTAGAAGAGGTAGACCCAGCGGTTGTCGGCGAAGTTCGGGTCCACGGCGATGCCCTGGAGGCCCTCCTCGTCGTGGTCGTAGACGCTGAGCTTGCCCGCGACGCTGGTGGCGCCCTCGGCGGTGGTCAGCCGCACCGTGCCGTCGCGCGCGGTGTGCAGCACCGAACGGTCGGGCAGGACGGCCAGCGACATGGGCTCGCCCATCTCGGCGTTGCCCGAGGCGAGCGACACCTGCTGGAACTCGGCGGCCGTTGGCTCCGCCGACGCGGCGGGGTCGGCCGAGGCCGACGACAACGCGCTGGTGAGGGGCACGGCTGCGGCGAGCATGGCGCCCACCACGGCCGCGACGACGACTCTTACTCTCCTGTGCACTTGGATCCTCCGCACTGAACCCCACGCCAGCGCACCGGTACGCGACAGGACGGTAACAACTTTCCCCGACAATGGAACCCCTTTGAAAGGAGAAAGTCGTATCTCCATCGCCGACTGGACAAAGGTCGGCCCGGCCCGCGCGTAAGGGTGCCGCCGCGCGGCGCAATGCGCTGTGCAGCGCGAACGCGGACGCCGGCGGGGAAGTCTGAGGCGCCATCGGCTTCGCGCCCCCGGTTCGGCGTTCGGCACGAGCGCGTGCGAGCGCACGGCGGAAGCACCGGGGTGTCGGCGCCGGTTGGTTCGGACGCGTCGGACCAACCGGGCGGGCGCCGGCCCGCCCTTCTGGGCGAGCCGGCGCCGCGTGCCGGCCCGACAGAACGCCGGGCCGGAGGAGAGCCGCCCACGCGGCCGCCCAGGACGCCGCGTTCGGCGCTCGGGCGGCCGCGTGGGCCGGGGTAATAATGGCGCCAGCACCAGCGGTGTCATGGGGGGTCCCCCCGGAGGGAGTCTGGGGGAGGCACGGACGACCTCCAGTTCGTGGGACGACTCAGCGGGTGGGGGTCAGGCGAAGCGTGCGGATCTCGAAGGGGCGGAGCCTCAGGACGAGGCCGCCGCCCGCGGTGCGCGGGAGTTCGGCGTCGGTGGGGGCCTCGAGCAGATCGCATTCGCGGGCGTCGGCCAGCGGGACCGACGTGGTCAGGGTGGCGGTGGCGGCGCCGCCGCGCGACTCGTAGAGCCGCACGACCACATCGCCGGATCGGTCGTCGGCGAGCTTGACCGACTCCACGACCACCTGCGGGTTGTCCAGGGCGACCAGCGCGGCCACCTCGGCCGCGCCGGGGCGCGCCCGCAGCGGCAGGTTCGCCTCGTAGCCGCCGGCCACCGCGGCGCCCAGGTCGGCGCCGGCGGCCAGCGCGTAGCTGAAGCTGTGGCGGCCCTTGTCGGCCTCGGCGTCGGGGCTGTGCGGCGAGCGCAGCAGCGACAGCCGCAGCGTCGTCGTGGTGCCGCCGTCGGGGCGGGTGGTGCGGGACACGTCGTGGCCGTAGGTGGAATCGTTGAGCACCGCGGCGCCCCAGCCGTGCTCGCCCACGTGCACCCAGCGGTGATGCCACAGCTCGAAACGGGCCGCGTCCCAGCTGGTGTTCTGGTGGGTGGGGCGGCGCACGTGCCCGAACTGGATCTCCGCGCTCTCGTGCTCCGCGTGCACGTCCAGCGGCCAGGCGGCCTTGAGCACGGTGTCGCGCTCCTGCCAGTCGATATCGGTGCGCACCACCACCTGGCGGCTGCCGGCGGCGAGTTCGAGGAGCTGGGTGATGCGGGAGGCGCCGGCCGCGCCGAAGACCCGGGTGACCCGGACCGAGGCGAGCAGCGGGCCCGCGTCGACGGCCTCGACGGCCTCGGCCTCGGTGAGGTCGGTGACCGTGTTGCGGTACGCGCGGTCGATGTTCCACGCGCTCCACTTGGTGGGGTCGTCGGGGTGCGTCTGGAGCAGGTTGCCGGCCGCGCCAGGGGCCAACGCCTCGCGGTCGGCCGTCAGATCGCGCACCGAACGGACCAGACCCGCACCGTCGATCCGCACCCGCAGCAGGCCGTTGTCCAGCACGTAGCCTCCCCCAGGAGCTTCGCCCTGGGAGGTGCCCCCAACAGCGGCGGCGTCCAGGCGGACCGGCTCGGGTGCCGTGGTGGCGGGGGCGGTGCTGGCGGGCCCGGTACCGAGGGCCGCCGCGGCCACCGGAACGGCGAGCCGGCCGTCGGCCAGCCGCTGGGCGCCGGCCGGTTCGGGGCCGGTGTCGGCCGGCAGCAGGCCGACACCGCCGCGGGCGAACGGTCCCGCGTTGAACACGGTCAGACCCGTCGGGTCCACGCCGGTGTCCGCGCCGGCACCGGCGGCCGTTCCGGCCAGCGCGTCGAGGGCCGTGCCGACGATCTCCTCAAGGTCGGCGTGGATCTCCCGGTAGGCGGCCTCGGCCTGCTGGTGCACCCAGGAGATGGAGGAGCCGGGCAGAATGTCGTGGAACTGGTGCAGCAGCACCCGGCGCCACAGGCCCTCGAGCCGCTCGTAGGGGTAGTCGAGCCCGGTCGCCAACGCGGCCGTCGCGGACCACAGTTCGGCCTCCCGCAGCAGCGCCTCGGAGCGCCGGTTACCGCGTTTGGTGCGGGCCTGGGAGGTGTACGTGCCGCGGTGCGTCTCCAGGTACAGCTCGCCGCGCCACACCGGCAGCGACCGGTCGGCGTACTCGTCGCGCGCCGCCTCGAAGAACGCGTTCGGCTGGTCCACGCTGACCTTCGCCGAACCTTCCAGATCGCGCAGCCGGCGCGCCCGCTCCAGCATGTCCCGGGTCGGACCGCCGCCGCCGTCGCCGAAGCCGAACGGGGCCAGCGAGCGGGTCGAGACGCCCTTGTCGGCGAAGTTGGCGACCGCGTGCGCGAGTTCATCGCCGGTGAGCTGGGCGTTGTAGGTGTCGATCGGCGGGAAGTGGGTGAAGACCCGGGTGCCGTCGATGCCCTCCCAGTCGAACGTGTGGTGCGGCAGCGTGTTCGTCTCGTTCCAGGACAGCTTCTGGGTGAGGAACCACTGGGCGCCGGAGAGCCGGGCGAGCTGCGGGTAGGCGGCGGTGTAGCCGAAGGAGTCGGGCAGCCAGACGCCCTCGGTCCGCACGCCGAGCTCCTCGGCGAAGAAACGCGTGCCGTAGACCAGTTGGCGGGCCAGCGCCTCGCCGCCCGGCAGGTTCCCGTCCGCCTCGACCCACATGCCGCCGACCGGCGCCCAGGTGCCGGCCGCCACCGCCTCCTTGATGCGCGCGAAGATCTCCGGACGCCGCTCCTTCATCCAGGCGTACTGCTGCGCCGAGGAGCAGGCGAAGACCAGCTCGGGGTACTCCTGCGCCAGGGTCGTCATGTTGGTGAAGGTGCGGGCGCATTTGCGGACCGTCTCGCGGATCGGCCACAGCCAGGCGGAGTCGATATGCGCGTGCCCGACCGCCGAGAGGGTGTGCGCGGAGGCGTGCGCCGGGCTCGCGAGCACGCCGGCGAGCGCCTCCCGGCCGCGTTCCGCGGTGCCCGGCACGTCGGCCAGGTCCACGGCGTCCATGGCGCGTTCAAGGGCGGCGAGGATCTCGTGCCGGCGCGGGCTGGTCAGCGGCAGCTCCCGCATCAGCTGGTCGAGCACCTCGATGTCGTGCATCAGGTGCCAGACGGCGTTGTGGCGGACCGCGAGGCCGGCGGTGTTCAGCCGGTAGAGGTGCTCGGTGCCGGCGGTGGCCGGATTGCCGTAGTGCATGCCGACCGCGTGCGAGCCGTTGATGGGTGGGTTCGCGGCCATCTCGACGAACAGGTCGACGGGCTCGCCGCCGGCGGCCGGCTCCGCCATCAGCACGGATCGGTGGTACGGGTGCAGCCCCTGCAACGGGGCGCCCGAGGCGTCGTGGACCAGGCCCTCGGCCTGGCCACCCGGTCCGTCGGCGAGTTCGAAGCCGAGGTCGAAGACGGCCTCGACGCGCTCCCCCGCCCACGCGGCGGGAATCTCACCCGTGACGCGCAGCCAGGTGGTGGCCCACGGCCCGCCCCAGGTGTCGCCGAGGGCGATCGGGCCGTACTCGGCGGCCAGCGCCTCGCCGACCGGCACGGGCTCGCCCGGCACATGCCAGGCGGAGAGGGTGAACGGGTGGACGGGACCGTGGAGGGCGGGGACGAGACGGGTCTCCAGGAAGCGGGTGACGCGTTCCTCGATGAGCAGGCGGTTGTCGTGCACGGGTCGTTCTCCGTTGCTATGGGCCCAGGCAGTGCTGCATTATGTAAATCCAATGGATTGATTTAGTCAATGCCTCGCTCGGTTCCGCGCCGGAATCGGCCGAGGCGGGGTAATCGTTGGCCAGTAAGTACTTTTACAGGGGCGGGGAACCGTGTTGGATGGGCCCATGCATGAGGGTCCTGAGCTGGTGCTGACACCGGCCGAGTGGGAGGCGCTGCGCGCCTGGTCGGCGGGGCGTCCCGACCGGGGGGTGCGGGCCCGGATCGTGCTGGACGCCGCCGCCGGCGTCTCGGTCTCCGACAGCGCGCGGGCGCTCGGCGTGTCCCGGCCGACCGTGGCGTCCTGGCGCGGCCGGTACGCCGCGCAGGGCCTGGCGGGCCTGGAGCACCGCCCGCGCAGCGGTCGGCCGCCGCGCATCGACGACGCCGACGTCATCACCGTCACGCTCGCGGGCCCGACGCCGCCGCGCACCGCCTGGTCGGCGCGGGCGCTCGCGGACCACCTCGGCATCTCGCACACCGCGCTCAGCGCGGTGTGGCGCCGTTGGGGCGTGACCGGCGACGACCCGGCGCCCGTCACGCTGCCCACCACCCCGCCGCTGCCGTGCGCGCGTCCGCTGCTGCTCGGGCTCTGGCAGCAGGCGAACGCGGCGGTGCTGGTGCTCGCCGAAAGCCCCGGCCACGGCCCGGCTCCCCTCGGCGCCCCGGCCACCGCCTCCGAACGCCTCTCCCACGCCGCCACCCTCACCGCCGCGTTGACCTTGCCGGTCACTCCCCCGCAACGCGCCACGCCGGGGGCGCCCGGGAGCGCTGGCGCCGGACGCCACACCCCGACCCCAGGCGGCACGCCGAACACCCCGCCCGCCAGGCACGCCTCCGGCGCCCCCCTGCACGCGACCAGCTCACCCGGAAGGGGCGCCCACCCCGCGGGAGAACCCCACGCCCCGGCCCCGCCCGCCGCTGGCGGCACGCCGGAGGACACCACGGCACGCCTCGCCGGCGCCCCCGACTCCCACGCCGCGTCCGCCCCCGGCCCCGGCCACGCCTCCGCGGACCCGACCGGCACACCCGGAAAGGACGCCCGCGCCGCCGCAGGCGGACCTCACACCCCGGCCCCGCCAGGGACCGCGGGTTCGCTCGCCGCTGACGGCACGCCGGAGGACGACACGGCACGCCTCGCCGGCGCAGGCGGACCTCATACCTCTGCCCCAACCGGGACACCGGGTTCGCCCGTCGGTGGCGCGCAACACGACGGCGGGACCGCGGGCTCAGCCGCCGCCTCCACCCCCAGCCCCGGCCACGCCTCACCGGCCGCCTCCCCGAACCCGAGCGGCGCGCCCGGCAAGGGCACCGCGTTGTGGGAGTTGTTGGGCGGGCTGCGGGAGCGGTATCCGGATCTCGCGCTTCGGGTTCTGGTCTGGGACCCGAGCGCCGAGCTGGTGACCGGCTCCGAGTCTCCCCCTGGCCCTGACGCCCTGGGAGGTGCGCCCAACCCCGGCGAGGAGACGCCGTACGTCTCCTACGCCGCCCCGGAGTTCGTCAGTTGGCAGGGCACCGCGGGCGTCATCGCCCAACTGGAGCTGCGGCACCAGCCACGTGTCGCCCGCCGGGTCATCGACTCGCTGGTCGCCGCGTTGCGCGCGCACGCCGCCGGGGGTGACGGCGTCGGCCCTCTCGTCTGGCGGCGCCCCACCGGAGGCTCCGCGCCCGAACCCCCGCGCGACGCCCCGCGCGCGTTCGACCAGCTCGCGCTCGGCTCGTTCAACGAGAAGCTCGTCATCGAGAGCATCCGCGAGGCGGGCGCGCTCAGCCGCGTGGAGATAGCCCAGCGCACCGGCCTGACGCCGCAGGCCGTCTCACGCATCACCCGCAACCTCCTCACCTCCGCCTTCCTCGTGGAGGCGGCCACGGACGACGACCGGCACCACGTCCCGCACCGCCCGGGCGGCAAGCCCACCAACAAGCCCACCAACAAGCCGACCAGCAAGGGCAAGCCCCGCGTGCCGCTGCGGCTGCGCGCCGACGCGGCCTGCGCCATCGGTATCCACCTCGACCCGGAGATGATCACCCAGGTGCTGGTGGACCTGTGCGGCGGCGTCCTGGAGCAGCGGCGGCTCCCGCTGCTCGGCCGCCACGATCCGGACTGGGTCATCGACAACGTGGCCCGGATGGCGCGCGAGACGATCCGGGCCCGCCGGCCCGCCTCGGACGCGCTGCTCGGCGTCGGCGTCGCCGTGCCGGGCCCGTTGGATGCCGAGGCCGGCGTCATCATCAACCCGCCCCTCTTCGGCGGCTGGCGCGACGTGCCGCTGCGCGCCGCGCTCGGCGAGCGCCTCGGCGTGCCGGTCACGGTGGAGAAGGACGCCACGGCCGCGGCCATCGGGGAGCGCTGGATCGGCGCGGGCGAGCGCGCGGCCGACTTCGTCTACCTCTACCTGGGCGCCGGCGCGGGCTGCGGCGCGTTCCTCAACGGCGACGTCTACCGGGGGCGGACGGGCAACGCGGGCGAGTTCGGCCAGCTGTGCGCGCTCTCCGTGGGCCGGGTCACGGCGGACGGCCGACCGGCGATGGTGCCGGAGTGCGCGCCGATGTCGAGCGTCGTGGAGAAGGCCGTGGCGGCGGGCCTGACAATCCCGCCCGAGCCTCCTGCCCCCAGCGCCGACCCTCCGCCCAGCGCCTACGAGCGGGTGTGCGCGGCCGCGGCGGCCGGCGACGAGCGGGCGGTGGCCGCGATCCGGGACGTCGCCCGGGTGGTGGCGCGCGGCGCGATCGGCGTCACCGATCTGCTCGACACCACGCTGCTGGTGGTCGGCGGGCCGGCCGCCCCGGCGCCGGTCGCCGGCCTCTATCTGTCGGAGATCAGCGCCGCGGTCAACGAGTTCCCGGTGGCGCGGCATATCCGGCGCGTTCATGTGGCGCACTCGTTGCTGAACGAGTCGGCCGCGGCGATGGGCGCCGCGTCCGGCGTCTTCCACGCCTCCTTCGCGCCTCGGTTGCGCACCCACGCCCGGGGCGGCCGGCCCGGGCGGGGCGCCACGGCCCCTGGCAAATAAGTGCCCTTCCCCGGCTTCCCGTCCACCCCGCCCGCCCCGCCTGCCCCGCCCGCACTCCCGTACCGCTCGCATCATCTGTACCACCCGCACCATTCCGCACCTGGAGCCCAGCCATGCACTCGCGCCGTCCCACCGCCGCCCTCGCGATGAGCCGCTACTGCGCCGACCGGCTGATGACCGACGACACGCTCGCCGCGCTCCGCGCCGTCACCGACCTCCGTTACCCGCCGCTGCTCGACGATTTCGCCGGTGAGTTCGCCGGCGCCGAGGCCGACCCCGGCTCGGCGGCGGCCGTGCTGGCCGAGGCGGAGCTGCTGGTCACCGGCTGGGGCTGTCCGCGACTGGACGCCGCGGTGCTGGCGCGCGCCCCGCGGCTGCGGGCGATCGTGCACGCCGCCGGCACCGTGCGGCACCACGTCACGGACGCGTGCTGGGAACGCGGTATCCGGGTCTCCTCGGCCGCGGCGGCCAACGCCCTGCCGGTCGCCGAGTACACGCTCGCGATGATCCTGCTCGCCAACAAGCGGGTCCTGGAGATCAGCGCCGACTACCGGCGGACCCGGGCCCGCCGGAACTGGGAGGCCGATCCCTCCGCGGGCGCGCCGCTCGGCAACTATGGCAGCACCGTGGCCGTGCTCGGCGCCTCGTTGATCGGGCGCCGGGTGCTGGAGCTGCTGCGACCGTTCGGCCTGCGCGCCCTGCTGTACGACCCGTACGTCTCCCCGGAGGAGGCGGCGGCGCTCGGCGCCCGCTCGGTCGGCCTGGCCGAGGCGTTCCGGGAGGCCGACGTGGTCAGCGTGCACGTGCCGTTGCTGCCGGAGACCCGGGGCCTGGTCAGCCGCGACCTGCTCGGCTCGATGCGTCAGGGCGCGATGCTGATCAACACCGCGCGCGGCGCCGTCGTCGACCAGGAGGCGCTGGCCGAGGTGGCCGGCGCCGGCCGGATCAGGGCGGTGCTCGACGTCACGGACCCCGAGGTGCTGCCGGCCGACCATCCGCTGTGGGACAGCGAGCACGTGCTGATCAGCCCGCATATCGCCGGTTCGGTGGGCAACGAGCTGCGCCGGCTGGGCGAGCTCGCGGCGGCGGAGGCGGGCCGCTACGCGGAGGGGCGGGAGTTCGCCCACCCGGTGCTGCGCGAACGGCTCCACGTCACGGCGTGACGTCCCCGTCGGCGGTGGGCCCGCCGAGTCCCGCCAGATCGGCCATCAGCAGGATCTGGTGGTCGAAGTACGGCCCGCGCGCGTCGATCATCATGTCCAGCCGTCCGAAGGCCTCGAAGCAGACCAGGCCGAAGAGTTGCGTCCACAGCGCGAGCGCGACCGCGAGCACCGCCTCGGCCGAGCGCCCGGCGAACTCGGGAACCATGCCCTCGGGCGCCTGGTCGATGAGGCGGCCGAGGTCGGCCCGCATCCCGTCGGGGAGCGGGCGTTCCGCGCACGGCGGCCGTCCGCCGGCCGCCGCGCTGTCGTAGAGGATCCCGCCCAGGGCCAGCAGGATCCGGGCGGCGGGCCCGACGGTGTCCGCCGGAGCGGCGTAGCCGGGCACCGGGCTGCCGTAGATCAGCGCGTACTCGGCGGGGTGGTCCAGTGCCCAGGACCGCACGGCACGGCACAGGGCCAACCACCGCTCCCGGTGCCGGTCGCGGGGCACCGCCCGCTCGGCCTCCGCCACCCGCACGGCGAGCGCCTCGTAGGCGTCGGTGATCAGGGCGGTGAGCAGCGCGTCCCGGCCGTCGAAGTACCGGTAGAGCGCCGACGGCACCATGCCCGCCTCGCGGGCGACGGCCCGCAGCGAGATGTTGGCGCCCTCGGTGGCGAGGTGGCGGCGGGCCACGGCCCGGATCTCGTCGGCGATCTCCGCCCTGACCCGCTCACGGATCGACTTCGCTGGCATGGCACGGATTGTCGCACAGGAACGAGAACGCTGACACGTTGAGAGAACACCGTTCTTGACAGAGAACATCGAGCGGACCAGGATGAGCGCCATGTCCGAGAACACTGTTCTCGGGTGCCTCACCACCTGATCCGGAGGTACCTGCCATGTCCCTGCACGTGATCGTCGGCGCCGGCCCGGTCGGCTCGGCCACCGCGCGGCTGCTCGCCGACCGGGGCGACCAGGTCCTGGTAGTGACCCGAAGCGGCACGGGCCCCGAGCACCCGGCCGTGGAGCGCGTCGCGGCCGACGCCACCGACCCGGACGCCCTCGGCCGGCTCTGCACGGACGCGACCGCGCTCTACAACTGCGCCGCCACGCCATACCACCGCTGGGCGACCGACTGGCCACCGCTGGCCGCCGCGATCCTGACCGCCGCCGAACGATCGGGCGCCGTGCTGGCCACCGCGTCGAACGTGTACGGCTACGGCCCGGTCGACGGCCCGATGACCGAACGGACGCCGCTGCGCGCCACCAGCGTCAAGGGCCGGGTGCGGATCGGCATGTGGCACGACGCGCTCGCCGCGCACCAGGACGGGCGGGTCCGGGCCACCGAGGTGCGCGGCTCGGACTACCTGGGCGCCGGCACCCAGTCCCTGCTGACGGCGCAGGTGTTCCCGCGCGTCCTGGCCGGACGCCGGGTCAGCGTGCCCGCCGACCTGGACGCGCCGCACAGCTGGACGTACGTCGGCGACGTGGCCCGCGCCCTGGTCACCTGCGCCGGGGACGAACGCGCCTGGGGCCACCCGTGGCACGCCCCGACCGCGCCGCCCGTCTCGATCCGCGACCTCGCCACCCGCGCATGCGCCCTGGCGGGCGCCCCCGCCCCACGCCTGTCCACCATGCCGGGCCCCGTCTTCTGGTTGGGCGGCCTGACCAACCCCCTGGTCCGCGCGCTCCGCGAGACCCAGTACCAGTTCCGCCACCCCTTCGTCGTGGACTCCACCACCACGACCAAGACCTTCGACCTCGCCCCCACCCCCCTCCCCGGTTCCCTCCACGAAACCGTCCAGCCGCTGATCGCTCCCTAAACGCGTTGGTTGCGGGCCGTGGGGCCGTTACGATCCGTGAGGTTCGTTTCGGTTGGCGGGAGAGGCGCGATGGTCGGGTCGGGGCGGGGTGGGAGCCGGGGCGGCGTCGTGTTGATGGGGGCGCTCGTGGTCGACTCCGTCGGGAACGGGCTGTTCCTGCCGCTGTCCCTGGTGTTCTTCACCGAGCTGACGGACGTGCCGCTCGGCCTGCTCGGCGTGTTGCTGTCCGTCGCCAACGTGCTCACGTTGCCGATCCCGGTGTGGGCCGGCCAACTCGCGGACCGTTTCGGCGCCGTGCCGGTCGTGGTGGGCTCGCAGTTCCTCCAGGCCGTTGGCTACGGTGCGTACAGCCTCGTCAGCGAGCCGGTCGGGATCTTCCTCGCGGCCAGCCTCGTCGCGATCGGCGTCCGGTTCTTCTGGTGCGCGATCTTCACCCTGATCGCCGACTACGTCGACGGCGGACCGGCCCGGGGCAGGAGCAAGGACGCCTGGTACGCCTGGGCCGCCACCTCCCGCACCGCCGGCATCGGCATCGGCGGCCTGGTGTCCGGCGCCGCCGTCTCGTACGGCGGCGACACCCTGTACCGGGCCCTCGCCTACGCCGCCGGCGGCTGTTTCCTGGCAGCCGGCGTGGCGATCGCCGCGCTCGTCCGCGCGCCCCGACACCGGGACGACGCCGCGCCGTCGGGGGACGCCGGCTACCGGGCGCTGCTGCGGGACCGCCCGTTCCTCGGCCTGATCTGCGTCAACACCGTGCACGCCACGTCCACCATGATGCTCGCCCTGGCCATGCCCACCTTCGTGCTCGACGGGCTGCACGGTCCTGACTGGCTCACACCCGCCCTCCTGGTGGGCAGCACCATCCTGATCTCGGTGCTGACCCCGCCGATCGTCGCCCGGCTCACGCATCTCCGCCGCACCCGTTCGATCATGCTGGCGGCCGCGTTGTGGACCGCGTGGGCGCTCGTGCTCGCCACGCTCGGGCCCGGGCGGCCGGGCCTGGTGGTGCCGGTCCTGATCGGCGCGACGTTGCTGTTCACCCTCGCCGAGGTGATCCACGCGCCGATCTCCATGGCCCTGGCCGCCTCCGTCGCGCCGACTCATATCAGGGGGCGCTATCTCGCGACGTTCCAGTACTCCTTCGCCATCGGCGGGATCATCGCGCCCGCCTTCTTCACCACCCTCTTCGAGCTCCATCGTTCGTTCCCCTGGCTGGTCCTCGGCGCGGCCAACGCCGCGAGCGTCGCGGCCATGTTCCTGCTGGAACGCCACCTTCCGGCGACGTCCCTCCGCGACATCCCCCCGGCGCCGAGGGGCGCGGATCGAGCCGTTGCTCCCGAGCCGGGCGCCGAGGCGGCGTGACCGGCGTGCCGGGCGTGACTAGCCGCGGGCGGGCATCAGCGCGCCGGCGTAGGAACCGATCAGGGTGGCCTCCTCTCGGGTGACGTCACCGGCCAGTCGGTCGCCGAGCTCGCGCTGGAACTCCTGGAAGGCGACCAGTTCGGGCAGGCCCTGGCCGTCCACGACATGGACGAAGGTCACCCCGTCGGCCAGCCGGAAGCTGCTGTACCGCAGCCCGGGCGGCGCCGCGGTCGCCAGTTCGGCGAAGACGTTCTCGATCAGTCGCTGGTTCTCGTCGGCCGCTTCCGGCTTGGTCCGGTAGCGAATCACCGCTGGGCTCATCGGGTTCTCCTCGGTGCGGGGAGGTCGGTCGGCTGTCACGGGTATGGACAACGCGAACCCCGGCGACTCATCGCCGCGATGAGCCGCCATGAACCGCGATGAATCGGGCCCTCCGCCGCTGTCAGTACCCATGACAGCGATTTTCTGGAGGGCCCCTCGTGAGCAGTAAGGACCGGATGACCGCCGAGCAGCGCTGGGTGCTCGGCCTGACCTCGATCGGCGCGGTGATGGTGGCGCTCGACGCGCTGGTGGTGGCGGCGGCGCTGAGCACCGTCCAACGGGACCTCGACGCCTCGCTCGAACAGCTGGAGTGGACGGTCAACGCGTACACCCTCAGCCTGGCGATGCTGTTGCTGATCGCGGCGACGCTCGGCGACCGATGGGGCCGGCGACGGATGTTCGCGAGCGGCCTCGGGCTGTTCTCGGTCGCCTCGGCCGCCTGCGCGCTGGCCCCACGGTCGAGTGGCTGATGGCCGCCCGCGCCGTGCAGGGCGTCGGCGCCGCCGTCGTGATGCCGCTGGCGATGAGTCTGCTCGGCGCGGCCTTCCGGCCCGAACGCCGGGGCTGGGCGATCGGGATCTTCAGCGGCCTGACGGGCCTCGGCGTGCTGGGCGGCCCGGTCGTCGGCGGCGCCGTGACCGAGGGCCTCGCCTGGGAATGGATCTTCTGGATCAACGTGCCCGTCGGTGCGGTGGCCCTCCCGCTCGTGCTCCGCCGGATCAGCGAGAGCAGGGGCGCGGCCGGTCGCCTGGACCTGGGCGGCGCCGCCCTGATCACGTTGGCGGTCCTCGGTGTGGTCTGGGGGATCGTCCGCGGTGAGCCTGCCGGCTGGGGCAGTGCCGAGGTGCTCGGCTCGCTCCCGGCCGGCGGACTGCTGCTGCTGGCGTTCCTGGTCTGGGAGGGCCGCGCGCCGCAGCCGATGGTGCCGCTGAGCTCCTTCCGGTCGCGGGCGTTCTCGGCCGGTAACGCGGCGGGCTTCTTCCTCACCGCGGCGCTGTTCGGCGCGGTCTTCTTCATGGCCCAGTACCTGCAGCGGGCCTTCGAAGCCGGCCCGTTGGAGGCCGGGCTGCGGCTCCTGCCGTGGACCGCCACGCTTTTTTCGTGGCACCGGTCGCCGGCCGGTTCGTGGACCAGGTCGGCGAACGCCCGCTGGTCGTGGCCGGCCTGGTGCTGAAGGCCGTCGGCATGTTCTGGATCAGCCGGGTGAGCGGCGGTTCCATACCGTACGCCGAACTGGTGGTACCGCTGATCATGGCCGGGTGCGGCGTTTCCATGGCGCTGCCGGCCGCACAGAGCGCGACCGTCGGCGCCCTGCCCCGCGAGGCCGTCGGAATGGCCTCGGGCATCTACAGCATGATGCGGCAACTCGGCGGCGCCGTCGGGGTCGCCGTCCTGACCGCGGTCTTCGCCGCCGCCGGGGGCTACGCGTCCTTCACCGCCGGCTTCAGCCGGGCCCTGGCCGTCTGCGGCGTGCTCTCGCTCCTCGGCGCGGTTGCGGGACTCTTCATCGGCCAACGGCACGGGCACAGAGAGGTCCCGGTCACGCGGAGCGCTCGGCCCCAACCAGTCGAGGAGCTACGGTGAACCTCGAGGACGAGTTCGCGCAGTACCGCCGTGGGCTGGTCGCGTACTGCTACCGGATGCTCGGCTCGTTGCACGACGCGGAGGACGTGGTCCAGGACACGTATCTGCGCGCCTGGAAGGGATTCGAGACCTTCGAGCGGCGCTCGACCGTCAAGACGTGGCTCTACCGGATCGCCACCCGGCTCTGCCTGAACGCCCTGCGGCACAGCAGCCGCCGTCTGGTGCCCTCGGCGTTGGGCGCTCCCGGCACAGAGCCGGACGAGCTGGAGGCCCCGGGGCTGGAGACGAACTGGCTCGAACCGTTTCCGGATCACCTGCTGAGCACCGATCCGGCGCTGGTCGTGGGGATGCGGCAGAGCCTGAGACTGGCGATGGTCGCCGCCCTGCAACACCTCCCGCCGCGGCAGCGCACGGTGCTGATTCTCCGAGACGTCCTTGTCTGGCAGGCGTCCGAGGTGGCCGCCCTCCTCGACACGACGACCGCGGCGGTCAACAGCGCACTCCAGCGCGCGCGTGCCGAGCTCGCGAGGCTCGCACCCGCCGAGGACCAGTTCGGCGAACCGGACGAGCCCGGGCGCCGTGCCCTGCTCGACCGGTACGCCCGAGCCTTCGAACAGGCGGATCTGGTCGCCCTGGAGACCCTGCTGACGCAGGACGTCCAGTGGGAGATGCCCCCGATCCCGACCTGGTTCAGCGGCCGCCAGGACGTACTGCGCCTGATCGGCAGGAAGTTGGTTCCCGGCCAGGCGATGCGGATCATGGTGGAGACCCGGGCGAACGGCCAGCCCGCGTTCGCCCTGTACAGCCGCGGTCCTGACGGCGGTTTTCACGCGAGATACCTGCAGGTGCTGACCCTGACCGAGGCGGGGATCTCCGCCGTGCTCGCCTTCCACCGGGCCGACCTGTTCCCTTCCTTCGGCCTGCCGCTCGATCGTCCGGCCTAGCCGTTCCCCCGCCGGGGCCTGCCCCTGAGGGCGGGCCCCGGCCGCGGTGGGCATTCCGCCTCGTCAGCCGAACTGGCCGGGCGTGTAGTCGCCGGCGGGCTGCTTGACGATGCAGTTCACCCGGTTGAAGGCGTTGATGAGGGCGATGGCGGACACCAGGGCGGCGAGTTGGTCCTCGTCGTAGTGCTTGGCGGCGTTCGCCCAGGCCTCGTCCGTGACGCCCTCGGCCGCGTCCGCGAGGCGGCTGCCCTGCTCCGCCAACTCCAGGGCGGCGCGCTCGGCGTCGGTGAACACCGTGGCCTCGCGCCAGGCCGCGACCAGGTTGAGGCGCACCGCGGTCTCCCCGGCCTTCGCGGCGTCCTTGGTGTGCATGTCGGTGCAGAAACCGCAGCCGTTGATCTGGCTGGCGCGAAGGTTCACGAGCTCCCTCGTCGCGGCCGGCAGCGTCGACTTGTCGAGTGCCTTGCCCGCCGCGACGAGGTGCTTCAGGAACATGCCTGCGACCTGGTTGCCGAAGAGGTTCAATCGAGCATCCATGGGGTGACTCCTCAGGTTTCCTGTTGCCGTTGAGTGCTTCACCTCTCTGACCCGACAGCTCGGCAAGACGTGACGGAAACGAATGTGACGTGCGTCTCCCGCATCGTCACGACGCTCGTCGCTATCCTGAAAGGCTTTCCACCCCCTGTGGAGGCAGAGACGAAGGCAGAGACGAAGGCAGAGACAGCGGAAGGAGCGTGGCGCCGTGAGGTTCCGAACCTAGCCGCCCGCCCGGAAGGTCTCCGGGAGCTTGGGCGGCGGTTCCGGAAGGAACGCGATGTCCCGTACGGACAGGACGAAGCCGTTGTGGGTGCGCCACACGGAGCACCACCCCCGGCCCGTCCACGATCACCGCGACGGCGCCTGCGATCTGCCACCACGACCGACGCGGGAGCCGGCGGACACCCGCTGCCGGTGGGAAGGCCCCGCCGCGCAGCTCTTCTTCGGCACCTGCTGCGCGGGGTGCAAGATGCGCTCCCATATCAGGGAGTGGCAGCTGATGGTCAAGCTCAGCAACCGCAAGGACCGCTACGCGGCCCGCCGCGAAGCCCGCGGCTTCATGGCCGACGACTGACGCCGAGCCCGCAGCCCGCTCCTGCCCTCCCTGGGCCACGCCGGCGATCGGCCGAAAGAAACCGGTGGCCCGGGGCTGGGGCGGGCCCCAGACTGGTCCCTGTGATCCCTCGACACCGCGACCACCGCACCGTCCGGACATCGCCATCCAAGCCGAGGGATTCCTACCGTGAGTCACGCCATACGTGAGTACACGCCCGCCGACGAGACCTCCTGGCTGCGCTGCCGGGTGCTCTCCTTCCTGGGCACCGCCTACTTCGACAACGTGCTGCGGGCCAAGCCCGACATCGTTGCCCCTGGTTTCGCACTCGTCGCGACCGAGGAGAGCGGACTCGTGAGCGGCGTCATGGACGTCACCGTCGAAAACGAGTTGGCGACCATCGACACCGTCGCGGTCCACCCCGACCACCAGCACCGGGGAATCGGCCGCGCCCTGGTGCACGAGGCCCGTTCCCGCGTACGCGCCCTGGGGGTGCCGACGCTCGACGCCTGGACCAGGGACGACCCGGACACCCTGCGCTGGTACCGGGCGATGGGCTTCGCCGAAAGCGAGCACTACCTCCATGTTTTCGCCAACGACTACGCCGACGCGGCGGAGCCGGACCGGGCCATCGGCCAGCGCCGCTCCGGGCTACGGCCGGTCACCGTCTTCGCGCACGGCGACCTGCGCGACGAGCGGACGATGCGCGAGCAGTTCACCCGGGTCCACGTCTGCCGCCGCTTCGCGATGAAGCCGTGAACCGGCGAGACGGGGACCGCGCTCCCCACCGGTATGCGGTGCGGCTGGCCGCGTACGTGGACGTCGGCACGCGTCTGTCCCTGCTGAGCGACCGCCGCCTCGGCGACCTCGTGGCCGCGGCCCGCCCGCTGGGCACCGGCATCGGAGGCAGGTCGGCGGAGCTGGACGTCGCGGGGACGCGGGTGTTCGTCAAACGGGTCCCGTTGACGGACGTCGAGCTGCGGTCGGAGAACTCGCGATCGACGACGAACCTGTTCGGCCTGCCGGTCTTCTACCAGTACGGGTTGGGGTCGGCAGGCTTCGGGGCCTGGCGCGAGTTGGCCACCCACACGATGACCACCAACTGGGTGCTGGGCCAGGAACACGAGGCGTTCCCGTTGATGTACCACTGGCGGGTCCTGCCGGACTCCGCTCCGCACGGGTTCGCCGACGAGTTCGGGGGCGTCGACGGGGCGGTCGCCCACTGGGAGGGGTCGGCGGCCGTGCGCGAGCGGCTGGAGGCCATCGGCCGATCGTCCTGGAGCCTGATGCTTTTCCTCGAACACGTGCCACAGACGTTGGCGGCCTGGCTGCGCGACCACCGGCCCGACCACCGAAGGGCCTCGCCGCACGCGTGGGTGGACGAGACCCTGGCTGAGGGTGCGGCGTTCATGAGCTCCCGCGGCCTCGTCCACTTCGACGCGCACTTCGGCAACCTCCTCACCGACGGCCACGTGATCTACTTCGCGGACTTCGGGCTCGCCCTGAGCTCGGAGTTCGACCTGTCGCGGGAGGAGGCCGAGTTCCTCGCGGACCATCTCACGTACGACGGCTACGCGATCGCCAGCCACTTCCTCCGCCACCATCTGCTCGACGGCGTGCGCGACGCCAACGACCACGAGACGTTCCTGCGCGCCTGGATCGCGGGGGATCGACCGACGGGGGTGCCCCCCGCGATCGCCGCGATCATCGACCGGCACGCGAGGGCGGCCCTCGTGGTGGACGAGTTCCACCGCAACCTGCTCACCGTGAACAAACGCACGCCGTACCCGGCCGCAGACGTCGAACGGGCCGGCCGCTCCGGTCAGCCGTCCAGCCGCTGACCGAACAGGCGTCTCCGGTTCGCATCAGTCACGCTCGGCCAGGCGCAGGGCCCGGTGGGCGGCCAGCACGCTGGCGGTCAGGCCGAGCAGCAGGCAGGCACCCACGGCACCCGCGAGCCAGGGCCAGGCCACGACCGGCTCCACCGGTATGCCGAGGTTCTCCCGCAGCCCATGGGCCATCCCGAGCAGCGCCGGAGCGGCCACGGCCAGGCCGAGCACGGTGCCGATCGCGACGACGCAGCAGGTCTCCCCCGCGACGGCCAGAAGTATCTGGCGGTGGGATGCGCCGGACAGGCGCAGGGTGCGCAGATCACGGTCCCGGTCGGAGGTGGCCGTCAACAGGGTGGAGGCGACGGCGATCGCCGTGTACCCGGCCGTCATGGCGACGAGGATCAGGGTGAAGAGGCTGATCAGACGGTCCTCCTCCGCATCGTCCGCCTCCGCGTACTCCAGGACCGAGACCTCCCGTGCCCCCAGCTCGGCCGCCGGCCGGGCCGGGGTCCCGCCGGTGCGATAGGCGACGTCGGCCAGCGCCGAGGGGTCATGAGCCCGCACCAGATGGTGGGGCAGCAGCAGTTGATACGGCAGTTCGTCGCCGATCACCGCCGCCACGCGAGGGCGTGCCACGCGCCCGTCGTCCAATGTCAGCTCGGCGGTGCCGCCTTCGGACCAGCCGTGGGCCGCGGCGACGGCCGCGGTCACGACCACGGTGCCCGCGGCGGGCGCGGGCACTGCACAGACCTCCTCAAAACCCTCTGAGACGCCCGCCGCGGATAGCGCGGCCCCGTCCGCCGCGGCGTAGACGGTGGTGGACAGCACCGCCGTGCCCTCGATTCCGGCGACCGCGGCGTCCGAAAGCCCGGGGGTGCCCTCGGGGACGATCGCGGCCTCGGCCCGCACGGCGGCGGCCTGACGGGTGGTCTCGGCGCCGGAGGTGGTCTCCACCGTGCTGGTGATCAGCACGGCGAACGCCACGGTGGCGAGCACCGGCGCGACGGTGGCCGAGGTGCGGCGCACCGCGGTGAGCATGCTCTCGCGCACCAGCATGGCCGTCGCCCCCGAACGGCGCCCCAGTGGCCAGGTCAACCCCCCGACCACGGGTCGTATCAGGGCCGGGATGAGGATGGTGAGCCCGCCGGCAAGTCCCATCGCGGTGCCCAGCCCCAGCAGCACCATGGCGTCGGGGCCGGCCGAGGCCGTACCGGCGGCACAGACCACTCCGACGCAGATGAGGGCCAGGCCCACCAGCCATCGGCTCCTCGTCATCGGACGGCTGTCGACCACCGCTTCGCGCATCGCGTCCAGCGGCGCCACCCGCGCCGCCCGACGGGACGCCGCCCACACCCCGGCCAGGGCGACCATGAGGCCGAGGCCGAAGGCCGCTGCCGGGACCCACCAGATGAGGCGCACGTCGAAGCCCACTGGTTGCAGGCCGGCGTCGATCAGCAGCCCGGCCATCGTGGGAGTCAGCAGCAGCCCCAGCAGGATGCCGGCGGCGGCCCCGAGAACGCCCACGATCAGCGCCTCGCCATACAGCAGCCTCCGCAGCTGCCGCGGGGTGGCGCCGATGGTGCGCAGCAGGCCGAACTCGCGGCGACGCCGGGCAACCGTGAAGGCGAACGCCGAGGACACGACGAAGACGGTGAGAAAGGCGGAGAGCGCCGCCATGGCGGTGACCACCTGGCTGCCGATCCACCGGGTCATCTCGTCCCGCTCCGGGGCCAGGGCGTCCCGGTCGGAGCCGGCCAGGACGCGGCCCTGCGAGCCGACAACCTCCCCTGCGGACTCCGTGATCCGTCCGGGATCGGCACCAGGAGTGAGCGTGAGACCGATGACGCGGACGCCGCCCGCGAGCTCCGCGGCTCGCTCGTCGGTGACGTAGTAGCCGGGGCCGGCCATCGTCCCCGAAACGGTGAACTCCCGCGGCCCGTCCGTCGTCAGGATCGTCGCCCGCTCCCCCGGTGAGATGCCCAGCGCCCGATCGACGACGACGTCATCTGCGGCGGCCGGCGGGCTGCCCGCCGTCAGACCGTACGAGGCCAGCGCCGCAGCCGACCAACCGAGGCCCTGCCGCTCACCCTCGGCCTGCTCGGTGCCGACGGCCTGGGCGTAGAAGCCGCGGACCGGCACCGCCTCGTCGACTCCTGGCAGCGCGGCCAACTCGTCTCGCAGCCGCTCCACCTGCTCCGGCGCCCACGGTGGATGCTGGGCGAACACGCCGCTGATCTGCGCCCCCGCCGGGCTCTGGACCAGCACCGGAGCTCCGGCCAGCCGCTCGGGCACACCCGTGCCTCCCGAGAGCAGGATCAGCGAGCTCATCGCCACCACGGCGACGCCCACCGCCACCGCGACGAAGGACCCGAGGAACGAGACCCAGCGGTCCCTGATCATTGCAGCGCTGATCAACGCGGCGCTGATCACGACCGCTCCTCAAGCGCCGCCATCCGGCCGGCTATCGCCTCGGCTCCCATCCCGCCGGGCAGCTCGTCCGCCAGCCTCCCGTCGGCCAGCAACACGACCCGGTCGGCGAACGCGGCGGCGGCCGGGTCGTGCGTCACCATGACGACCGTCTGCCCGTCCGTGTCCACCAGCCGCCGGAGCAACCGGAGCACGACGCGCGAGGCCCCGCTGTCCAGTGCTCCGGTCGGCTCGTCCGCGAAGAGCACCGCGGGCCGCGCGATCAACGCCCTGGCTATCGCGACGCGTTGCTGCTGGCCTCCGGACAGCTCACTGGGCCGATGGCCGGACCGGTCCGCGAGGCCGACCTGCGCCAGGGCATCGCGCACCGCGCCGGCCGCCGGGCGCCGCCCGGCCAGCCGCAGGGGCAATTCGACGTTCTGCGCGGCGGTCAGCGCCGAGACCAGGTTGAAGGCCTGGAAGACGAGGCCCATCCGCTCCCGACGCAGCAACGTGAGGGCCTGCTCGTCGAGGCCGCCCAGCTCGGTGCCGCCGAGCCACACCTCGCCGGCGGTCGGCCGGTCGATGCCCGCGGCGCAGTGGAGCAGCGTGGACTTGCCCGAGCCGGATGGACCCATCACGGCCGACATCGTTCTGGCGGCGAATCCGATGGTGACGCTGTTCAGGGCGGTGACGGCGCGATCCCCGCCGCCGTGGCGCTTGCTCACGGCACGAAGCTCCACGGGACGCGGAGCGGGGTCGGTGGTCTGTGTCGGGATCATGGTCCAAGACAACGGCGCGGTGGCCGCCTCGCGCATTGGTGCCTGGGCGAGAACGCATACTCCACCTGGCACTACCGACCGGCCGGTTCCCTGCTCGATAGGGTCGATCGCGTGATCCCCCGTAATGTTCTGGAGGCCCTCAGTTATCAGCCTCTGGGTTATCTCCGTACCACGTGGCCCTTTCGTGCGCTGGGGTACCTGTTGTCCGGTGGGCTCTTCGCCGCCGCCCTGTATCTCGCCGTCATCGGCGTGTTGGCCGCGCCATTCGGCAGGGTGACGGGCGTGCTCTGCACCATCGGCATCCTCGCCTTCGCCGTTCTGGTCGCCGGTCCGTTCGAACGGTGGCGCCTCGCTCTGATAGATCGCGAGGCGTTGCGGCCGGACGGCGGTATGCGGGCCGCCGGGTACGGCGCCGTGTCGATCGTGGCGGTGGGCTGGGTGGATCTGGCCGTCGTACTCGTCTCGGTCGGAATCCCCGGCGTCCTGCTGCTCGCACCGCTCCAGCCCACCGCCGCTCCGTGGCAGGCGGTCGCCGGACCCGTCGCGGGAGCGTTGCTGCTGCCCATATCGGCCTATCCGATCGGCGCGTGGGCCGGGGCACGCGGCGCAGTGACCCGGGCGGCGCTGGCCCCGAAGGAAGGCGAGTTGCGTGAGGTGGTCCGCTCCCGCGCGCGACTCGTGGACGCCTTCGAGACGGAGCGTCGGCGCATCGAGCGGGACCTGCACGACGGCGCCCAGCAGCGTTTGGTCGCGTTGCACATGAAGCTGGGCCTCGCGATGCTCGACCTGCCGCCCGGCGGCGCCGCGGCAAAGGAGGTCGGCGAGGCTCATGCGCTCGCCAGGGAGGCGCTCGAAGAGCTCCGCGAACTGATCCAAGGGGTGCACCCGCAGGTGCTGACGGAACGGGGCATACCGGCCGCCGTCCGGGACATCGCCGGGCGTTCCCCGGTCCCGGCCGATGTGGACATCGAGCTGCCCGGCCGGTTGCCGCCCGGCGTGGAGGCGACGGCCTATTTCGTGGTCACGGAGGCGCTGACGAACATCGCCAAGCACAGTGGTGCCGACCGTTGCCGCATCGCCGCCCGCGGCGTCGAGGGCGGACTGCGGCTGGAGATCGAGGACAACGGTTCCGGCGGGGCCGATGTAGCGCGAGGTTCCGGCCTGATCGGCCTCGCCGATCGGGTCGCCGCCGCCGACGGCAGAATGTTCCTCTCCAGTCCGCCGGGCGGACCCACCCTGATCAGAGCGGAGATCCCGTGTCACTCTCCCTCCGCGTCGTGATCGCCGAGGACGCCGTGCTGTTGCGCGAGGGCCTGGTCCACCTGCTGCACCGCTTCGGCCACGAGGTGGTCGGCGCCGTGGGCGACGGTCCCTCGCTGTTCGAGGCCGCCCAGCGGCACAAGCCCGATCTGGTCGTCGCCGATGTCCGGATGCCGCCCGGCTACACCGACGAGGGGCTGCGCACGGCCCGCGACCTCCAGTCGCGGCAGCCGGATCTCGCGGTGCTGGTGCTCAGCCAGTACGTCGAGCAGACCTTCGCCGAGGAGCTGCTCGAAGACCGCCGCGGCGGTGCGGGGATGGGCTATCTCCTCAAGGAACGCATCGGCGATGTCGAGGAGTTCGCCGATGCCATCGCCCGGGTCTCGGCCGGAGCGACGGTCGTGGACCCCGAGGTGGTGCGACAGTTGCTGGCCCGGCGCCGCGACCCGCTGGCACGCGTCACGCCCCGCGAGCGCGAGGTTCTCGCGCTGATGGCGGAGGGACGCTCCAACGCGGCGATCGCCCGACGGCTGGTCGTCACCGAGGCGGCCGTCGCCAAGCACATCGCCAGCATCCTCACGAAGCTGGACCTCCCACCCGCCCCCGACGACCACCGCCGAGTGCTCGCAGTGCTGGCCTACCTACGCGCCTGATGCCGCCGAGACCGCGGCGCCCGGGTGGTCCTCGGGCGAGGAACGTGAGTTGGTCCGGTGCGGTCCTGGGGCCGAGCAGCGAGACCTGGCGCGTGACCTGACCCGGCTCGGCGCCCCTGGGAGGGCTCCCGCGCTGGTGGCGGAGGATCGCGGCCAATGGGGACGAAGGGCGGGATATCGCCCGGTCCGTGACGCGCAGGAGGCGCTATGTCCGCGACAGCCGTGCTCGTCGGCCTGACCGTTGCCGTGATTGGGCTGGTCTGCCTCTTCGCCGCGCGGTGCGAGCGCCGACGACGCAGGGCTCTCGAACAGTCCCACCCCGATCACGTCCCACCCAGGCGCGGCCCGCGCCGGCCGGATCAGTCCTCCAGCAGGTGATCGAACTCCCCCGCCTTGGCGGCCCGCAGGAAGGCGGCCAGCTCGGCCTGGGTGTACGGTCGGGCGCCCTGCGCAGAGGAGGCGGTTATGCGGGAACGTGGGCATGTGCTGGCCGTGGGGCGGTATTGGCGGGAGGCGGGGGCGGTGGGGGCGGGCGCGGCGGACGGCCGCCGCCGCGTACACCGCCTATCCGTGGGTGGACGGGTCCCTCGTCGCGCTGCGGTCTCCGAGCTGGCGACCAACGCCGTACTCCACTCCACCGGCCCGGACTTCTGCGTACTGTGCCATTCGCCGTCGCCCCTGGACGGCAGCGTCCAGGTCGAGGTGCACGACGGCGGCGGCCCGCCACTCCCCCGCCGCCCGGCCACCACCGACGAACACGGCCGCGGCCTCGCCCTCCTCGATCTCCTGGCCACCACCTGGCGCACCGAACCCACGTCAACCGGCAAGAGCCTCATCTTCACCCTGACCAGGGACGTGTGCCTGTCCTAGCACTGGTCTTCATGGCTATGGCGTGCGCGGTCTTGTCGATCACGCGCCCGGCTCCACGCATCGACCGTCGCGGTGGCCCAAGCCATGACGCGTTCCGTGAACTGCGAAAGGAGGAACGTCCCGTTGACGGCGACGTCTTCGATCGTGACGGAGAAACGGGATCGCGGCGCATCCCGGTGCGGCAGCGCCGCGTTCCGGACGACTCGTGAAGGCGCGCGACGGCCGCGAGGTGCGCTTCGTGCGTGGGACGTCCCACCAGGCGGGACTTCCCGCGCACGAGCTCCGGTCGCACCGCCTCGCGCCCCGCCGGTACCAGGCTGAGACCCAGCGGCCAGCCCGCGATCCTCGTGAGGGGTCCCCGGGGGGTGGGGGGAGGATCTGGCCGGGTTGTTGGGGGACGGGGGTGAGACAGGAGGCGGGATGTCCATGATGGTGGTGTTCGGCGGGTTGGCCGTTGCTCTGGTCGGGCTGGCCGGTTTCTTCGCTGGGCGGCGCGATCGCCGAGGGCGCCCGTCTCCTGGGCAGCCCTGTGATCACGTCCCGCTCCGGCTACGAGAAGCCGCGCGGCCGCGCCCCGTCGGTGGGCCGGGCACGGTGCGTCAGGGGGACGCCCGCACCAACCAGCTCGCGAACGAGCTTCTCGTGATCGGCCGGAGGCGAGGTTTCCTGACGATGCAGGGGAAGGACCCCCGCACCCGGGGCATCGGCACCGAACTGGACCGGATCGGCGGCATGCGGAGAATGCTCGACGTGCACGATGTCGTCGGCGACAAACTCGGCCGGTTGTCCGCGCGGGAGTTGGAGGTCGCGTGGGACGGAATCGGTTCCTGGCAAGGCTGATCCCCCACGCGCCGGGCCCCGCCGTCCCAAAAGGGGCGGGGCCCGGTGGTGTCAGCCGCTGGTTTCGACGCGGACGTAGTCGACGGTCATCTGTTGAGGGAAGACGGTGGTGTCGTCGGGGTAGCCGGGCCAGTTGCCGCCGACGGCGAGGTTGAGGATCAGGAAGAAGGGCTTGTCGAAGACCCAGGGGTCGCCGCCGAGGTCGGCCGGGGTAAGGGTCTGGTACACGTTGCCGTCCACCGACCAGGTGATGGAGTCGGGGGTCCAGTCGACGGCGAAGGTGTGGAAGCCGTTGGCGAAGATGTCGCCGTTGGGGAGGGTATAGCTGGAGCCGATGCTCTCGCCGCCCGAGTAGCCGGGGCCGTGAAGGGTGCCGTAGGCGGTGCCCGGCTGGTGGCCGACCAGCTCCATGACGTCGATCTCGCCGCAGTTGGGCCAGCCGACCTGGCCGATGTCGTCGCCCAGCATCCAGAACGCGGGCCAGATGCCCTGCCCCTGGGGGAGCTTGATGCTGGCCTCGACGTGGCCGTACTGGGCGGTGAACCGCCCCGAGGTGTTCATCCGGGCCGAGGTGTACTCGCAGGGCCCGTAGTAGCACTGGTAGTTGTTCGGGTTGCCTTCCTCGGCGGTGATGACGAGATTGCCGTTGCCGTCGAGTTCGGCGTTCTCGGTGCCCTGCGTGTAGTACTGGAGCTCGTTGTTGCTGATGTTGTCGCCCGTCTCCAGCTGCCATTTGCCGCCGTCGACGGCGGAGCCGGCCGCACCGTCGAAGGTGTCCTCGAAGACCACCTCGTAGGGGCGGGGCTCGGACGTGGGGGTTGGCTCGGGGCCGGCCTGGGCGTTGGTGGTCAGCAGCGTGGTGACGCCCAGGGCGAGCACCGTCGCGCCGACGAACCAGCGGCGGCGGTGCGCGCGAGTGGGACCTCGCATCGAGATCACATCCATCTGTCGTTCCGTGGGGGGACCTTCATTGGATCGTCGCGCCACGGGCCCCGCAAGGCGTCGGGGGCGGTTCCGGAACCGAGCCGGACACCCGGACGGTCACTGTCAGTGGCGACCAGTAGCGTGGCCGCATGAATGGTGTGGAGACCACGACGATGCGATCGTCGGCCGGGGCGGGGAAGACGCGGTTCTACCGGATCGCGGTCGACGGGTCGCGGCTGGTGCGTGTTGCGTGGACCGAGGGGCGGACGCCGCGCGAGACGGTGGTCGAATGCGACACCGAGCACGAGGCGGCGCGGGAGTTCGCGAAGCTGCGCGGGCGGAAGCTGCGGGAGGGCTTCGCGTACGTGGCCGATGGCGGGCGGGCGGCGCGGGGCGCCGTGGTGCTGGACGTGCAGGTGCCGAACCGCTGCTCGGCGGAGGCGTTCGATCTGTCGCCGGACGGTCGGACCCTGGTGGTCGGGACGATGCTCCAGGGCGCGTACGGCGCGGAGCTTCATCTGATCGACGTCGGCACCGGGGAGCTGCGGCTGGTGCACGCCGAGCCGCCCCCAGGCCTTGGCGGCCTGGGAGGTGCCCCCACCCCAGCATCCACGGAGGGTGAGTGGGAGGGCGGGCAGACGTTTTTACACGCCGCGATGTTCGACGCCGGCGGTGAGTGCGTGGTCTACGTGGTGAACGGCGAGACCCGGCTGCTCGACCTGGTCTCCGGGGAGACCCGCGTGCTGGCGCGGTTCCGGGAGTTCGCGGACGCCAGCTTCAATGCGCACCGGGTGCGGCCCGGTTACGACGCCGCCCGGCGGCGGCTGCTGGTGTTCGACGCGGGGGACGTGGTGCGCGTGCTCGACGGGGAGCGGGCGACGGTCCTGGAGACCAGCGCCGCGCGGCCCGGGTTCCAGTGCTGGGCCGGGGGTCTCTCGCCGTCCGGGCGGCTGCTGGCGCTGTGCTTCACCAAGGGCTCGCGGTACCGGGAGGACGATCCGGAGGTCGCCGAGGTCGAGATATGGGACGTGGACCGGGGTGAGGTGTTGCGCCGGATATCCATGGCCCGGAAGCCGCGCGTGGTCGGGTTCGACCCGGCGGACGCGGAGTTGGTGGCCGCCGTCGAGTTCGCCGAGGGGCCCTGGGCGTATTCGCTGGAGACGGGCGAGCTCGCGTGGCACTACGACCGCTGGGCCGAATGCCACGGCTGGGCGTACTCCCCCGACGGCGCGCTCCTGGCCGTGGGCCGGCGCGGGGCGACCGAGGTCATGAACGCCGCCACCCGGCAGCCCTATCCGGCTTTCGCGTGCATACCCGGAGACGCGGGCACCGGCCGGACCAGGACCGTCAGGTTCTCGGCGGACGGCGGGCTGATGGCCGCCGGCGACGACACCGGCCGGATCACCGTGCGCCGCATGTGACGGACGGGTCGCGGGGCCGCCGCCGGGGCCGGCGGCGCGGGCGGCCGGTCACCGCCCGACCTCGCGGATCCCGCGCGGCTCCGCCGGTGTCGCCGGTTCCCCAGACGCCGCCGGCTCCCCCGGTGCTGCCGGTTCGTCGGGCTCCGTGCGGCGGGCGTGCTGCCAGCCGAAGCGGCCCTTGATGCAGAGGTTGCCGCGGGTGACCGAATGGTCGTGAGGCGAGCTGACCCTGACGATCTCCTGGCTGCCGTCCGCCTCGGTCTGGACGTGCAGGGTCAGCGCGCGGCCGGTGCCGCAGAACGTGCACAGGGTGGTGGTCCGGGTCTGCCGGGACTCGTCCCACCGGCCCTCCGCGCGGCGGTCGTACTCGGCGCGGAAGCTGAGCGCGCCGGTGGGGCACACCTCGATGCAGTTCCCGCAGTAGACGCAGGCGGAGTCGGGCAACGGGGCGGCGTGTTCGGTGGAGATATGGGCGTCGAAGCCGCGTCCTGCGACGGTGAGGGCGAAGGTGTTCTGCCACTGTTCGCCGCAGGCGTCCACGCACTTGTAGCACAGGATGCACTTGGCGTAGTCGAGGACGTAGAGGTCGTTGTCCACCGTGGCGGGTTGGGCCACGGTGGCGGCGGTCGCGCCGTCGGTCTCCGGATGCTCGCCGGGAGCGCAGCAGGGGCGGGACGCCGAGACGGTAGATTGCATACAAGAGTCTGTATGCTGGAGTTCCTTACACCCATCGGGGGTCCTCCGACATGCGTGACGCTCTCACCGCGGCGGCCACCCGCCGCGTCACCCGCCCCGCTCCGCTCCGCCAGGCCGTCTACGAGGCGCTGGTGGAGCTGATCGTGAACGGCTCGCTGAAACCAGGGCAGCACCTGGTGGAGGGCGAGCTGGCCGAGCATCTCGGGGTGAGCCGGCAGCCCGTGCGGGAGGCGTTGCAGCGCCTGCAGACCGAGGGCTGGGTGGACCTGCGCCCGGCGCAGGGCGCCTTCGTGCACACCCCGACCGAACAGGAGGCGGCGCAACTGCTGAGCGTCCGCGCGGTTTTGGAGACGCACTCCGCCCGGGAGGCGGCGAAGCACGCGGGCGAACGGGACATCGCCCAGCTGTGGGAGCTCCAGGAGGCCGGGATCGCCGCGCTGGCCGCCGACGACGCGCGCGCCATCGTGGAGGCCAACGCCGCGCTGCACGGCTTCATCACCGAACTGGCCGCCAACGAGGTGCTCGCCGAGCTGATCGGCCAGGTGGACCGGCGGGTGCGCTGGTACTACACGCCGATCGCCCGCCCCCGCGGCAAGGGGGCGTGGAACGAGCACGCCACCATCATCAGGGCCATCGCCAGGGGCGACGCGGACCGGGCCGAGGAGCTGATGCGCCGGCACACCGAGCGCACCACCGACTTCTACCGCAAGCAGATCTCGGCCGCCGCGGCCGAGACCGCCGGCTGAGCGGCGGTCGAGGGCCGGCCGGCGCAGGGGGCACACCCCACCGGCCGGCCCCGCCACCGTGGCGCTGGCGGCGGCCCGAGGCGGCCTGCACGGTGGCGGAGTCCACCGGCACCCGGGCGTCCAGGATGTCGCGGGGTATCTCCAGGAACGACGGTCCCGGGTCGCCGTGGTAGCACTCGCGGAACGCCGTCGAGACCAGGTCTGCGGCGCGCGTCGTGTGCGGCACGGTGGCCGCGAACTTGGTGATCGGGGTCATCATGTCGACATGCGGCAGGTCCTGGAGAGAGCCCATCTTGTGCTGGCTCAGGGCGCCCTGACCGCCGATCAGCAGCATCGGGCTCTCGGCGCGGAAGGCGTTGGCCACGCCGGTGACCGCGTCGGTGGTGCCGGGTCCTGCGGTGACCACGGCGCTGCCCGCCGTGCCGGTGACCCGGGCGTAGCCGTCGGCGGCGTGCGCGGCGACCTGCTCGTGGCGGACGTCGACGACGTCGATGCCCTCGTCCACGCAGCCGTCGTAGATGTCGATGATGTGGCCGCCGCAGAGCGTGAAGATCACGTTGACCCCCTCCGCCTTCAGCGCCTTGGCGACCAGATGGCCGCCGGAGATGGTCTCGGCGGGGCTGTCGGGGGTGGTGTCGGCCGTCGAGACGGCGCGAACCCGGCCCGGCCCGCGCTCCGCCGCAGTCGGGCGGTCGAGGCGTGCCGAGACCGAAAGCACCCCAGGTCGCCAGCGCCCGCTCCGTTGAACGACCCGTGATCCGCTGCCGCCAACGAACCCTCGCCCTCGAGCCGCGAGTACTCCGGGACCCGGGAATGCTCCGTCACGGCGATCTCCGTCCTCTACTATCAAGCTGGAGGAATCCGAGTGGGAGAGGCGGCCGAGAACGTTCATGACCGATAGCCTGTTCGCCATGAGCGCCGCCGGAGAGCGGATCCCGGTGGAGTTGGAGGACGACGACCGCAGCTCCGGAGTCGAGGCGGAGGACATCGGCGAGCAGATCCTCACTCCCTTCGATCCCGACATGATCGAGGTACAGACGAGGAATCCCACCGTTGCCTTGCTGCTGAACCGAATCCGTCGGGGCACTCTCGATCTCGCCCCGGACTTTCAGCGTCGCGCCGGGATTTGGACGACGAAGGCACAGAGTCGTCTGATTGAGTCGCTACTCCTTCGCATCACGCTTCCCACCCTCTACGCGGCCGAGGGCGAAGACGACTCCTGGGCGATCGTGGACGGCGTGCAACGTCTGTCGACCATCGCGCGTTTCGTCATGCCAGAAATCGTCGGCGAGGATCCTCTGCGACTCACCGGCCTGGAATACCTAACCGACTACAACGGCTCTACGTTCGATGAACTGCCTGGTCGCCTGCAGACCAGGATCGAGGAGACAGAACTCGTCGTCCTCCTCATCCGCCGAGGAACTCCCGAGGAGGTCAAGTTCAACATCTTCGCCCGCATCAACACGGGAGGGCGCCCCCTGACCCGTCAGGAGCTGCGCCACGCACTGATCCCGGGACGGGCAAGGACCTTCCTCGCGGAGCTCGCCGCGCTTGACTCCTTTCATGACGCGACCAACCGCAGCGTGTCATCCGAACGCATGTCAGATCGCGAGATGTGTCTGCGCTACCTGGCCTTCCTGCTGACCCCGCCGAACCGCTACGGTGGCGAGGGCCAGGACTTTGATGGATTCCTGCGCGGGACCATGCACGAGATCAACAAGCTGAGCGAAACGGAGCTGAGCCTCTTCGCGCAGGCGTTCGCCGACGCCATGTGGAACTGCCACCGGGTCTTCGGTCTGCATGCGTTTCGCAAACAGTTCCGGGCATCAACCCGTCGGTCTCCCGTCAACAAGGCACTCTTCGAGGCACAGGCCGTTGCTCTCACCGGCATGCCGCCCAGCAAAGTGGATCGGCTAGCTCAGCGCGCGGAGGACGTGTCGGCGAAATTCGTGGATCTCATGGACGATCCGGTCTTCTTCAACGCGATTTCCGCCGGAACCGGAGACGTCAATAAGGTCCGGCTGCGCTTCAATCGAATCTCAACGATGCTCCACGAGGTACTGGGTGCTTAAGCGGATCGGACTCATCAACTTCAAGGCCTTCGCATGCCAGGAGCTCGCTCTTGAGCCTCTGACCCTGCTCACGGGACTCAACTCGTCCGGCAAGAGCACCGTCCTCCAGGCTCTCGCCCTCCTCCGTCAGTCAAACGACGCCGGAATACTCGGCCCGCACTCGGCCACCGGAGAATCCGGCCTCCTGCTCAACGGCGAACTCGTCGAGCTGGGAACCGGACAGGACGTGCGCCATGAGTCGTACCTCTCCGATGACCCCGATATCTGCATCAGCCTGGCCGATGGGGATGCCAGTCACACGTGGCGCGCCGTCTACGGAACGGAGGACGACCTGCTGCTCCTCCGCCGGGAACTCCCGGAAGAAGACCTTCAGCAGGCGATCCCCACGCGCTTCACGGGACTTTTTGGCACCGGATTCCAGTACCTGAAGGCCGACCGCATCACTCCGGCGGTGAGCTACCCGCGTTCGCGCCACGCCGTGGTCACCCATGGATCGCTGGGCGCCCGAGGCGAGCACACGGTCAACTATCTTCGCACCAACCAGGACCAGCTGATCCCCAATCCGTCGCTGGCCCGTGAGGAGGAGCCCTCCCTCACCCTGCTTCCCCAGGTGGAGGCATGGCTCCAGTGCCTTTGTCCTGGCGTCAATCTGGAAGCAATCGGTATCGACGGCACAGGCACTGTTCGTCTCAGTTATGGATTTGGCATGGGTGCCTCAGCCTCGAATCGCTATCGCCCGACCAATGTGGGGTTCGGGCTCACCTATGCCCTACCCGTCGTCGTCGCGTGCCTGGCTGCCGAAGCCGGCAGCCTGATCCTCCTCGAGAACCCGGAAGCACACCTGCATCCCCAAGGACAGACTTGGCTCGCGCACCTGGCCTGCGCCGCGGCTGCGGCGGGCGTCCAGGTGGTCATGGAGACGCACAGCGACCACGTGCTCAACGGCCTGCGCCTCAGCATCAAGAACGGCAGGCTCCCCGCCAACTCGGCCGCCGTGCACTATTTCCGGCGTTCGAACCTCGCCACCGAAGTGATCTCCCCACGCATTGACAACGACGGCATGCTGTCCGACTGGCCACAGGGATTCTTCGACGAGTGGGAAAGCTCCCTGGAGAAATTGCTCGACTGAAGCGATGTCGTTCGTCACGCGCCACATCGGGGGAAGCGAAAGGGATTGAGTACGTGCCACTGTTGCTGTTCCTGAACGAGCTCTCATGCGAATCTGAAATCGGCCCCAGGGAAGTCGACCGCGCGATGGCTGAGTTCGTGGACACTCTGCGTCATCTTCGCGGTTGGCGCAGCGTGGCGCTCACCACGCGAACCCCGCTGCTGTCATCGGAGTTGGCCAGTGGGTACGTCTACCAACAGTGGCTCAACGACAGCGGTCGGAACCGCGACCGGCACCGCTTCCTGCTGTCGCTGCGCAGCCGCTCGCCCTTCAGGAGCACGCTGCCGGCGTCGGTGGATCTCGACGATGTCGAGTACCAATGCGACGGTCGCACCGTCGAGGGCATCGGCGCGGCACATCTCACCGGCGGCATGGCGATCAGCCTGCCGGTCTCCACGAAGTGGTCGGCTCCGTGGCTTGAGGTGGACGTCCACCGCCTCGCAGAGGACACAGTCAAGCGATCGCGGGATCGCGTGCGCCACTGCTCTCGTCCGATCGAGGCCGACGAGCACGCGGTCTGGGCCCGGGCCTCGGGCCTCGACGCGCTGTCCACACCCGCAGAGCTGCTGGCATCGTGGAAGGAGTTCTTCCCTCACCTCCAGATGCTGCCCCGGTTCGAGCGGGGGCTGCGTCGTCTTGACCCCAAGTGGTTTCTCCCCGTGCGCAGACTCCTGACGGAACTCGAGACGTCGGTCACCGACTGGGATCCTGCCCTCTCCCCCGAGCCTGACTGGCAGAACCCACACATCACGCCGGAATCCGCGAGCCGGCGAGGCCTGTGCACGTTCACCGACCTCGACGGTGCGAAGCGGTGCTTCTCGCTACACGGACGCCTGACCCCCGGCAAGGGGCGCCTGCACTTCCGCCTCGTTCCCGAGGCCAGGGCCTTACGCCTCGGGTACGTGGGAGACAAGCTCGGCAGCGACCTGGACTGAGCCCGGCTAGGGGACCGGGGCGGGGTCGAGGCGGTGGGGGGCGGCGTAGACGTTCATGGAGGTGCCGCGGAGGAAGCCGACCAGGGTGAGGCCGGCCTCGTCGGCCAGGTCGACCGCGAGCGAGGAGGGCGCGGACACGGCGGCCAGCGCCGGGATGCCGGCCATCACCGCTTTCTGCACCAGCTCGAACGACGCCCGGCCGCTGACCATCAACACCGAACCGCGCAGCGGGAGGAGTCCGGTGCGCAGGGCGTGCCCGACCACCTTGTCCACGGCGTTGTGGCGGCCCACGTCCTCGCGCAGGCACACCAGGTCGCCGGCCGCCGTGAACAGCCCCGCCGCGTGCAGGCCGCCGGTCGAGTCGAAGACCCGCTGGGCCCGGCGCAGCCGGTCGGGCAGCGCGCTGAGCAACTCGGGATGCAGTTCCAGCGGATCGTCCGCCACCGACCAGGCCGCGACCGTGCGGACCGCGTCCAGGCTGGCCTTGCCGCACAGCCCGCAGGAGGACGTGGTGTAGACGTTGCGCTCCAGCGAGGCATCGGGCGGGGCCACGCCGCGCGCGAGGGCGACGTCCACGACGTTGTAGGTGTTGCCGCCGTCCGCCGTGGCGCCGGCGCAGTACCGGATCCCGGCGACCTGGTCCGTGCGGTGCACCACGCCCTCGCTGACCAGGAATCCGGCGGCGAGATCGAAATCGTGCCCCGGGGTGCGCATGGTCACGGTGAGCGGGCGCCCGCCGACCCGGATCTCCATCGGCTCCTCGGCGGCGAGCGTGTCGGGACGGTGACTCGCCGCCCCGTCCCGGATCCGCAGCACCCGCCGCCGTGCGGTCACTCGGCCCATGGGTCACGTCCTCTCGTGGTCCGGTCGCGGTCCGGTGGTCGGGAACCCCGTGCTCCGGCCGGGCAGCAGGTCGAGCCGGGGGCGCGGCCGGCGTGCCGTGTGCATAGCGTAGGCGGCGCCCAGCGCCAGGGCGGTGGCCGCGACGGCGGGTTCGGCGACGAGCGCGCCCACGCCGCAGCCGAACGCGCCGCCCAACGCCTTGGCCGAAGAGAGAGCCGCGAACGCGCCGGCGCCGCCGTGCCGCCCGTAGAAGCCGCGGAGCAGCCCGACCAGCATCGGATAGCAGCCGCCGGTGGCGGCGCCGGCCAGCGCGCCGGCAGCACCGCCCGCCGGCCCAGCCGCTCCCCGAGACGCCCCACGACGACGCGGCCCAGGCCGCTGCCCGCGGCGAGCGCCGCACAGGCCGTCGCCTCGGTCCACCCCGGGTCGTCGGCGAACGCGGCGGCCAGCGCGCCGAGATCGAGCAGCAGCACGGCGGAGGCCAGGACCACGGCGAGGGCCAGGAGACCGGCGCCGCAGAGCAGGCCGCGCAGCTCACCGGGGTCGAACGCCGGGACGCCGGAACCGGCACCGGAACCGGCGGGGCCGGGGCCGGGACCGAGCAGTAGCAGCGGCACGGCGCCCACCGCATAGCCGCCGGTGACCCGGGCCACCGCCGCGGACGCCCGTTCCGGATACCAACGGGCGGCCGTGGCCGCGCAGGCGCCGTACACCAGCCCGGAGCCGGTGGCGCCGACCACGGCGTAGCCGAGGAGCAACGGCGCCAGCGCCCCCGGCGGCCCACCCGACCCCGCCGCGGCCCCTGCCGTCGCGGCCGAAACCGCCAGGGCCGCCGCGCAGCCGGCGCCGCCGAGTGCCACCAGACCCCCGGACGACACGCGCCCCGAGCCCCGCAGCCACTCCGCCAGCGGCACCGCCGCGGCCTGGCAGACGGTCCAGTACGGCTTCGCGCTGACCGTTCTGGCGCTGGCCGGCCCGGACGGCGGCGGACGCGGCGCCGTGCTCGCGCTGTTGGCGCTGTGGACGCCGGCGCCGCCATGGCGGCGAACGACAGCCACAGCATCCAGCGCCGGGTGGGTGCTGATCCTGCATGGTCATCGGCTTCTCCCTTCGGGAAAGGAGGCGATTGATTGCATACAGTATGTGTCCGCTGGATATAGCACCCTCTCCGCCCGCCGTCCAGACGGCCGGGCACACCCCGTTCCGGCCCGCGCCCCGGGACGTTGACCTGCGGCTCTTCATCTCTCGTCCGAGTAGGGCCAGTTGGGCGTTTCAGGTGCGTTCCTCCGGGTAAAGCCTGGGTAATCTGGGAGCGCTCCCAACGCTGGCACCACCGGAAGAGGGAGACCGCACGATGAACAACGTTCTGACCCACCGCCAGAGACGGACGCTCCGCGTCGTCGCCCTGCTGTCCGCGGCGCTGATGCTCTGTCTGATGCCGTTCTCGAACTCGGCCAACGCCCACGGATCGACCATCAACCCCGCGTCGCGCAACTACCAGTGCTACCGAGACTGGGGCAGCGACCACCTGAACCCGTCCATGGCCCAGCAGGACCCCATGTGCTGGCAGGCGTGGCAGGCCAACCCCAACGCCATGTGGAACTGGAACGGCCTGTACCAGAACAACGTGGGCGGCCAGCACCAGTCCAAGGTCCCGAACGGGACGCTGTGCAGCGGCGGACACGCCGAAAGCGGTCGCTACAACGCGCTCGACACCCCCGGTGCGTGGAAGACCACCAGCATCGGCAGCAGCTTCACCGTCCAGCTGTACGACCAGGCCAGCCACGGTGCCGACTACTTCCAGGTGTACGTCACCCGCCAGGGCTTCAACCCCGACACCGAACGCCTGGGTTGGGACGACCTGCAGTTGGTCACGACGACGGGCCGCTACGGGCCCAGCCAGAACTACTCGATCCCGGTCAGCGGCGTCACCGGCCGCAGCGGCCACCATGTGGTCTTCACCGTCTGGCAGGCCTCCCATATGGACCAGGTCTACTACCTGTGCAGCGACGTCCGGTTCTGAGCCGCTGAACCACTGAGTCGCTGAACCGCTGAACCGCTGAGCCGCACCACGAGCTTGAGCCGCACCGTCGAGCCCCGCCGGGCGCCACCGCGCGCCCGGCGGGGCGCTCGTTAGGTGGCCGCCCGTTAATTGCCGCGACCGGCCGGCGGCGGTGCGCTAGGGTCGGCCCGTTCACAGGAGTCACGGGCCGCAAGCCGAAGGCCCACGGGAGTGAGGAGAGCGAGATGCGGCGTTGCCTCGGAGCTTTCGAGTCGCTGTCTTCCCTCTTCCCGACTCCCGAGGACCCTGGTGATCAGCAAGACCCTCAATCTCGGCATTCTCGCCCACGTCGACGCCGGTAAGACCAGCCTCACCGAACGGCTGCTGTACGACAACGGGGCCATCCCCGCGCTCGGCAGCGTCGACGCCGGCAGCACCCAGACCGACTCCGGCGACCTGGAGCGGGAGCGTGGCATCACGATCCGTTCCGCGGTCGCGGCGTTCGCGGTCGGCGACCTCCAGATCAACCTCGTCGACACCCCGGGGCACCCCGACTTCATCGCGGAGGTCGAACGCGCGCTGTCCGTGCTGGACGGCGCGGTGCTCGTGCTCTCCGCCGTGGAGGGCGTGCAGGCGCAGACCCGCGTCCTGATGCGCTCGCTGCGCGAACTGCGGCTGCCCACGCTCCTCTTCGTCAACAAGATCGACCGCCGGGGCGCGCGCCACGGTGACCTGCTCGCCGACATCCGGCGCAAGCTCGCCCCGCATCTGGTGCCGATGAGCACCGTGCTCGACCCGGGCACACCGCACGCCCGGGTGCGCGCCCGCGCGCCCGAGCGGCGGCAGGTGCGGGAGCGGATGGCGGAGACGCTCGCGGAACACGACGACGCGCTGCTGGCGCGCCTGGTCGACGGCGGGGTGCCGCCGGCGGCGGAGCTGCGGCGGCGACTCGTCGAACAGACGGCCGACGGGCTCGTGCATCCGGTGTTCTTCGGCTCGGCGCTGACCGGGGAGGGCACCAGGGAGCTGACCGACGGCATCAGAACGCTGCTCACGCCGCGGCAGCCGGCAGAGCCTGACCGGCCGCGGGACGGGCCCGCGCGCGGCACGGTCTTCGCCGTCGAGCGAGGGAACGGCGGCGAGAAGATCGCCTACCTGCGGCTCTTCGCCGGCGAGGTGCGGGAGCGGCAGCGCGTGACGTTCCGGCGGCGGGAGCCGAGCGGCGCGACGAGCGAGTTCGGCGGACGGATCACCGGGCTCGACATCGTCGCCGCGCCGGACCAAGCGTCGACCCGGGCACCGGCGGGCGGTTCGGGCGCCGGGCCCCGCCGGCTCGCCGCCGGGAGCATCGGCCGGATCAGGGGCCTGTCCCGGATCCGGGTCGGCGACCACCTCGCGGCCCCGGCCCCGGACACCGCCGCGGGCGACGGGCCCGGCGGGTTCCACTTCTCGCCGCCGAGCCTGGAGACCGTGGTGCGGCCCCGGCGGCCCGGCCAGGAGGCGCTGCTGCACGCCGCGTTGACGAGCCTGGCCGACGAGGACCCGTTCATCCGGACCCGCCCCGCCGGCGACGGCGGCACGTCCGTGCTGCTGTACGGCGCCGTGCAGCAGGAGGTCATCGCGGCGCGGCTGCTCCGTGCCCACGGCATCGAGGCGGCCTTCGAGGAGATCCGGCCGGTCTACGTGGAGCGGCCGGTCGGCGTCGGCGAGGCGAGTCAGGAGATGGGACCTGGCACGGACGAGTTCTGGGCCACCATCGGGCTGCGGGTGGCGCCGGCGCCGAACGGATCAGGCGTGGCCTATATGAGCGAGGTGGAGTGGGGCGCGCTGCCCCGCGCGTTCCACCGCGCCACCGAGGAGGCGGCGTTGCGGGCGCTGGAGCAGGGCCTGTACGGGTGGGAGGTGACGGACTGCACCGTCACCCTGTTCCGGGTCGGCTACTGCGCCCCGAACAGCGTGGCCGCGGACTTCCGCAACCTCGCGCCCGTCGTCCTCCTTCGGGCGCTGCGCGCAGCGGGCAGCCGGGTGTACGAGCCCTGCCAGTCGGTGGAGGTCGAGATTCCGCGCGACGTGCTCGGCGGGGTCGTCGGGTTCCTCGCCCAACTCGGGGCGGATGTCAAAGGGTCGGCGGAGCGCGGCGCGTCGTGGGTGGTCACGGCCGACCTGCCGGTGCGGCTGGTGCAGGACCTGACGCGCGCGCTGCCCGGGCTCACGCACGGCGAGGGCGCGCTGTGGGCCCGCGCCGGTCGGGACCGGCCGGTCCGCGGCACGCCCCCGCTCCGCGAGCGCCTCGACGGCAACCCGCTCAACGTCGTCGAGTACCTCCGTTTCCTGGCCAACCGCGACCTCGCGGGCTCGACCCCCGGCACCACCACCTGACCCCCTGCCCCGGCCCTGGACCCGGGCTCCGCCCCGGCTGGGGCCGGGGTGGGGTCAGGCGGGGCTGGGGCCCGACTGGCAGTGGGGGCACCAGTACGTGGGGCGTTCCCGGCCGGTCTCGCCGTGGGACTCCTCGGCGACGCGCACCGGGGTGCCGCAGCGCGGGCACGGACGCCCGGCCCGCCCGTAGACGTGCAGGCGCTGCCGCGGCGCATCCGCCGCGACCCGGGCGGCGCCGCGCGCGGCGGGCCGGACGGTGCGATTGCCGCGGGACGCGGTGCCGACCGTGGTCCGCATCGGCTGGTCCCGGTTGGCCTCCAGCAGCAGCCGGGCCAGCGCGACGAGGCGCTCCGGGGCCGGGACCTCGCCGGCCGGCAGCCAGGGCGTGACCCCGGCGAGGAAGCACAGCTCGGCCATGTACACGTTGCCGATGCCGGCGAGGTTGCGCTGGTCGAGCAGCGCCGAGCCGATCGGCCGGGCCGGTTCGGCGAGCAGCCGGCGCAGCGCCTCGTCCGGGTCCCAGTCGGGTCCGAGCAGGTCGGGTCCGAGGTGGCCGACGACGCGCGGTTCGTCGGCGGTGCGCAGCAGGTCGAGCACCGGCAGCCGGTAGCCGACGGCGGTGCGTTCCGCCGTGCCGAGGATGGCGCGGATCTGGTGCGCGGGGCCACCGCGCCACCGCTCCCCCGGCGCGTACACCTGCCAGGCGCCGTCCATCCGCAGGTGCGAGTGCAGGGTCAGCCCGCCCTCGATCCGGGTCAGCAGGTGCTTGCCTCGCGGCGTGACGTCGACGACCGCGCGGCCGCGCAGGTCGGCGGTGGCCAGCCGGGGCACCCGCAGGTCGGACCGGACGAGGCGCCGCCCGGCCAACGCGTCGTGAAGCCGCCGTGCGGCCTGCCAGACGGTGTCGCCTTCGGGCATGCCCCCATGATGCGCCATCGCCTCAACCGGTGCTTGGGCCCGGGGGCCGTGGTTTTCCTGCCCGGGAACGGGCTACCCGAGACAGATGTTCCGAGCGATAGCAGACATTCTTCGTGCCACGGGTGGCCTCCTGGCCACCATCGTGACGTTCCCTTTCCGCGTCGTCGCCCGCCTCTTCGGTGGCGCCTCGGACACCGCACACCGCGGCGGCCGACGCGCCACCCCGCGGCGCCGCCGCGTCTGAGCGTCCCTACCTCGCCCTTGCTGACCTCGCCCGACCGGGCGGGGTCAGCCCATGCCGCCCTCGACATCGGGCGCCCCTCGGCGCACCGCACGGACGGTACGCCGGACGTCCCGCGCTGCGGCCGCCATCCGGTCGGCGCTCAGTCCTGCTCGGGCAGGGGTGGCCAGGCGTTGGTGAGGAGGCTCTGGAAGTGCTCCGGGAACCACCGGCCGGTGGGCGGGGCTGCCGGGAGCGCGTCCGTCGGGTTGTTCCCGTTGCTGGTGTTGCCGGTGTACGTCGGATCGCAGAGGGGCGTGAAGCCGGCGTCCTCCTGCGGCAGCGGGAAGGCGGCGCCGTCCGACTCCCCCGGCGGCTTGGCCCACACATAGGCGTCGATCCCCGGTTCGGGGGCGGCGACCGGCCGCTCGCCGAGGCCGGCGGCGGCCTGGTTGCACCAGTTGCCCTGGTGCTCCCGGCGGTCGGTGCGCCCGGCCTCCACGTACTCCTCCGCGGTGGTACGCGGCCCGGGACCCGTCGGGCGGTCGGGGCCGCCCCAGCCGTTGCGCGAGGTGTCGATCAGCATGCCGGTCCCGGCGTCGAAGCCGCGCGCGATCGCCGCCTCCCGGAAGGCCCGCGCGTACGGCAGCTCGTCGGCGAAGTTGTTCCCCGCCAGCCAACTGCTGCCCTCGCTGACCGGTTCGCCGCCCACCACGTCGTCGACCGCGAAGAACGGCTCGCGCGTCGCCGCGTAGTCCGCCACGTTGGAGACGAAGCCGTGCACGGCGTCGACGGTGCTGCCGGCGCTGGTCGCGGCCTGGTGCATCACCTCGACCGCGGCGTCGAAGGTGTCGTCGAAGCCGAGCTGGCCGTGGTGGCTGATGTCCAGGTACGGGTAGACGTTCGGCAACGCTCCGAGCTGGGACAGCGCGTAGCCCACGCCCTCCAGGTACACCCCGCTGGCCGCCACCTGCCGGCAGCCCTCGGTCGCCTCCGGCCGGTCGCCGGTGTGGGTGACCAGCTTGGCGAGCGAGTCCGGCTCGACGACGGCGACGACCCGCAGGTCGGCGTAGGCCGGGTCGGCCAGGATCTCGGCGATCGGGTCCACGAACTCCTGCCGGTAGCGCGGCAGATCGTCCCACCACAGCTCGGCGTTCGACATCAGCCAGTCGCAGTCCCGGTACGGCAGGTCGTTCAGCACCACCTGGACCACGTCGGCGTCCTGGTCCAGCGCCGCGTCGAGGTGCTCGCGCAGGCCCATCGCGCCGTTGAGTCCGTCCACGGAGGCGATGAAGTCCAGCCATACGGCGGTCGGCTCGTCCGCCACGGCCTCGCCGCCCGGTTCGGCGGCGGCGCGCGCGGACCATTCGGGATTCACGTAGACCTGCGCGCCGGCGTAGGGGTTGTCCACGCGGGCCGCGGCGGCCTCGGCGTACGCGTCGGCGGGCACGTCGGTGGGCGCGGCCCGCGCGCCCCCCGCCGCGCTCAGCAGCCCGGCGGCCAGCGCGAGCGCGGCCACGGAGGGGAGCATGCGGGCGGCACGGGCGGGACTACGGGGTTCCATGGCATCTCCGTCCGTCACGCTCGGGGTGGGGCACGAAGTGAAGCGTGGGAGCGCTCCCAGTCGGTGGGAGCTTAGCGGCCGTCGGCCCGCCAGAGAACCCGTCGGAACGGCCCTCGACACAACTCGGGCGTATCGCCGGCCGTACCGGGGGTACTCGTCCATCTCCCCGTAGCGACCTCATGAAAGACACGACGGATCACGAGAGATCACGAGAGATCACGAGAAAGGCAAGGAGGACCTGACATGGCCGCCCTTCTTCTGGTGCTACTGCTGGCGTTGCTGCTGTTCGGCGCCGGCTTCGCACTCAAGGTGCTCTGGTGGTTCGCGGTGGCCGTGCTGGTCATCTGGCTGGTCGGCTTCTTCATGCGCTCCACGACGGTGGGCGGCACGAGGTCCCGCTGGTACCGCTGGTAGCCGAACGAGCGCCCGCGCGGCGGCGAACTGACGCCGCCCCCGCGCCCCCGGCCCGGGCCGTCCCCCAAACGACGGCCCGGGCCGAGCGTTGTGCCACACCAAGCGCATGGTGTGGCGCCCCGCGGCAGCGGCTTCGTCATGCCGCCGTGCCCTTACGCCACGACCACCCGAGTGCCGTTGAAATTGGCGACGATCTCCAACGAGCCGCCCAACGCGGCTACGTATGCGGCGATCGTGCCCACCTCCGCCGCCGTCGCGTTGCCTCTCTCGATCGCCGACACTCGCTCCTGCCGTACGTGTATGCGCGCGGCGATCTCCCGCCGAGTGAGCCCGAGTTGCTTGCGCATCTCGGTCAGGCGGTGAGCGCGTGCCTCCGCCACCATGCGACGCGCGCCGGCGGCGATCTCGTCGAGGTCCTCCGCGTCGAAGACCTCGCGCCTGACGTCGTCCCAGGAGTGGAAGGTGGTTATCGGCCTGTCTCCTCTGTCTCTGTCAGCCGCTGCGCCAGGTGATCCAGCCTTCCTCGGCCAGGGCCTGAATTGCCTGGCCGACGAGCCGCGCGGTGCAACGGTCGCCCTTCCTCAGCTCGTGAAGCCAATCGCGAACTTCTCCAGTCATCTCAAGGCGCCAGGTCATGACGGCCCCATAGGTGGTACGTGTACGCACTAGTACGCTGCCGTACTGGATGCCAGCTCTGCACACCATTTGTGTCGATCTCACTCTTCTGAGCGATGAAACGGACGCTCGGGTGTCGTCGTGGGAAGCGTTCCGCGGGAAAGTGCGGCGGGGTGGGCGTCTTCGAGGAGCCCTCGTCCAGGGGCGAGAGCCCGATTCCTGAAGGTCGGAGTAGTGACGTTCCGTCAATCATCAGATTACCGCCCGTGATACCGCGCGTTACGGAGGGGTTGCGCGTTCGATGAGCGTCCTTGTAGCGTTTCCGTTTACTGGGCCACAGTTGAGGCCTGGGGGCAGCTTCGACGATCTACCTGGTCCGGTGCATTCTCGCCACTTGGCGTGTACCGGCAGGCAAATATCACTCCATGTCATAAAGCATGGAGAGCTTTCTTGTCGGCTGCGCGCCTTCTTTCTGGAGGTCCCCCCCATGCGCTTCCATCGATATCGCCCCCGGTGGGTCGTCGCGGTCTTCATATCCCTCGCCGGCCTGACCGCCACCACCTTCCCGCAGGCAGGTGCCGCCGACGTCGTGCCCCTCGCCGAGCACAACGGCGCCGACTGTGCGGTAACCCCGGGCAACACGACGTCCAACTCCATGCTGCCCGACCCGTTCCTCTCCACGGACGGCACGCGCATCTCCGCCGCCTCCGAATGGGAATGCCGGCGGGCGGAGATCCACGAACAGGCGGAGCAGTACGTCTACGGCTCGAAACCCGCGCCGCCGGACAGTGTCACGGGCACGGTCTCGTCCAACAACATCACCGTGAACGTGTCGGACAACGACCAGAGTTCCAGCTTCTCCGCGTCGGTCTCCCTGCCGAGCGGCACCGGCCCCTTCCCCGCCGTCATCGTCTACGGCGGATTCGGCGCCGACACGGCCACCATCCGGAACTCCGGCGCCGCCGTGATCAGCTACGACCCCTTCTCGGTCGGGCGCGAGGGCACGCCCCGCAACAACAAGTCGGGCGCGTTCTACAGCATCTACGGGAACACCAGCAGCACCGGGTTGCTCATGGCCTGGGCCTGGGGTGTGAGCCGCATCATCGACGTCATCGAGCAGTCGGGCGGCAACATCCTGAGCGCTGACGCGACCGGCGTCACCGGCTGCTCGCGGTACGGCAAGGGTGCCTTCGTGGCCGGCGCGTTCGACCAGCGCATCGCGCTGACCATGCCGATCGAGTCGGGCACCGGCGGTGCTCCCATCTTCCGCGGGGTCAACAGCGAAAGTGGTGGCCAGTCATTGGGCAGCGCCTACGGCGAGCAGCCGTGGCTGGGCGACGCGTTCGGCTCCTACACGAACAACCCGAACGCGCTGCCCGTGGACACCCACGAAATGGTGGCCATGGTCGCACCACGGGGACTCTTCATCATGGAGAATCCCCATATCGACTGGCTGGCGGCCAGGTCCGGGAGCGTAGCGGCCCTGGGTGGCGCCGAGGTGTACAAGGCGCTCGGCGCGGAGGAGAACATCACCTACTGGTCCGCTGTTTCTGACGGCAACCACTGCGCCGTCCGGAACGAGTGGAGGTCGACTCTCCAGAACTACATCCAGGCGTTCCTGCTCGGGAACGGCAGCCCGAACGGCCAGATACAGATGGCGTCCAACAAGGCCGGGGACCTCTCCCAGTGGAGGAACTGGACGACCCCGACCCTCAACTGACACGTCACTGAAGCGAGACCCGAAGCCCGGCGCCGCAGGTCGCCGGGCTTCGGCGTTGCCTGACAGAGGCCGCACGCGCGCCGCAGGGAACCGGCAGACGTGGAGCGGCTGAAGTTGTCTTACGATCAGTTGCGAGACGCTGCGCTCACACCTCAAGAGTCCGTCACGTTCATCCAGCGCCTCATGGAGGAGAGCAGATGCGAGTCCCCCGGCCCGACCTGAACACCGCTGCGTGGCGCAGCAGCAGCTACAGCAACACAAACGGGGGCGACTGCGTGGAGGTTTCGGGGGACTTCCTCGGGTTCGTTCCGGTCCGGGACAGTAAGAATCCCGGGGCCGCACTGGTCATACCGACGGCGGCCTGGCGGGCGTTCGTCGATCATGTGAAGCGCTGACGTCGCGGGAACCCGCGCCCCGGACGGGGTGATTGGGCCGGGGCGCGGGGTGGGCGTGGTCAGTGGAACTGTTCGGCCTCGGTGGAGCCGGTCAGTGCCGTGGTCGCCGACTCGGGGTGCACGGTCGTGGAGACCAGGTCGAAGTAGCCCGTGCCCACCTCCCGCTGGTGCCTGACCGCGGTGAACCCCTGCTTCTGCGCCGCGAACTCGCGTTCCTGGAGCTCGACGTAGGCGGTCATGCCGTGGTCGGCGTAGCCCTGCGCCAGGTCGAACATGCCGTGGTTGAGCGAGTGGAACCCGGCGAGGGTGATGAACTGGAAGCGGTAGCCGAGGGCCGCCAGTTCGCGCTGGAAGCGGGCGATCTCGTCGTCGTTCAGCGCGGCCTTCCAGTTGAAGGACGGCGAGCAGTTGTAGGCCAGCATCTGGTCCGGGTACCGGGCGTGGATGGCCTCGGCGAACTCCCTGGCCTGGTCCAGGTCCGGGGTGCCGGTCTCCATCCACAGCAGGTCGGCGTGCGGGGCGTAGGCGAGACCGCGCGCGATGGCCGCCGTCATGCCGTTCCGCACGCGGTAGAAGCCCTCCGCCGTGCGCTCCCCGGTGCAGAACCGCGCGTCGCGCTCGTCCACGTCGCTGGTGAGCAGGTTCGCGGCCAGCGCGTCGGTCCTGGCGACGATCAGCGTCGGCACGTCCAGCACGTCAGCGGCCAGGCGCGCGGCGTTGAGGGTGCGGACGTGCTGGGAGGTGGGCACCAGGACCTTGCCGCCGAGGTGGCCACATTTCTTCTCCGAGGCGAGCTGATCCTCGTAGTGGATGCCGGCGGCGCCGGCGGCGATCATCGCCTTGGTGAGCTCGAAGGCGTTGAGCGGCCCGCCGAAGCCGGCCTCGGCGTCGGCGACGATCGGGGCGTACCAGTCGGTGCGGTCGGTGCCGCCCTCGGCGACGGCGATCTGGTCCGCGCGCTGGAGCGCGTTGTTGATCCGGCGCACCACCTGGGGCACGGAGTTGGCGGGGTACAGGCTCTGGTCGGGGTAGGTGTGGCCGGCCTGATTGGCGTCGGCCGCGACCTGCCAGCCGGAGAGGTAGATCGCCCGCAGTCCGGCCCGCACCATCTGCACGGCCTGGCCGCCGGTCAGGGCGCCCAGCGCGTTGACGTATCCGGTGTCGCGCAGGTCGCGCCACAGCCGTTCGGCGCCGCGCCGGGCGAGGGTGTGCTCCTCGCGGACGCTCCCCGACAGCCGGACCACGTCCTGGGCGTCGTAGGTGCGCTCGATGCCGGCCCAGCGCGGGTCAGTCGCCCAGCGCCGGGCGAGGCTCCGGGCCATCGCCTCGGTCGCCTCCGCCTGGGTCGGGGCAGATGTCGAGGTGGATGTCGGGGTGAGTGTCATGGCCGTCTCCCGTCTCTCTTGCCGCATTGGTGCCACTGAGTGTCGTTCTCACGGACGCCGCGGCCACGACGGCGTCGCGTATGTGGCCATGAAGCCACTGTGACAGTGGCACTGAGTGCCGTCAACAGATGAGGCGCGATAATCTCATCTGAGCGGAACCGGCCACGGCCACCAGCCGGCGACATTTCATGCGGGCGGGGAACCGGGGTGCGGTCGATGAGGCGTTCCACCTCATCGACGAGAGCCACGCCCAGCTCCGCGACGACCGCCGGACGCTCAAGGCCGTGCGGAGCGCCCTCCTCGACCTGGAGTCGGCCACGGCGTCCGAGCCCGGTGCGGACGCCACCAGGGTGTCCGGGCCCGGCGGCACGTTCATCGGACCGCTGGCGGGGAAGCTGGGGCTCCGGCCCGCGACGCTGCGCGCATGGGAGCGCGCCGGGTTGGTGCGCCCGCGCCGCGACCCGCAGACCGGGTACCGCGTCTACGACGAGTCCGACGTGCGGGACGTCCGGCTGGCCCACCAGCTCAGGCGGGGCGGCTACCTGCTGGAGCAGATCGCCCTGGCGCGGTCGGCTGTCCGCCCGCGGGCGGGCGATGCTGACCGGGGCCGCCGAACTGGAGACGTATCTCCGCGAGCGCGGCTGAGCCGTCGGCCGCCGGCCGAAGCGAACGGGAGTCACCGGGCGGGCTACGGGGAGCCGGTGTGCACGATCTCGTGCTGCCAGGCGTCACGGGGCTGGGCATGGAGGCGCCAGTAGTGCTCGGCGATGACGTCCGGGTCGAAGGCGGTGCGGGGGGCGACCGGACCGTCGACGGTGACGCTGGCGGCGTGCACGCCGGCGGCGCCGTAGGTCTGGTCGAGGAGGGTGACCAGGGTGCGGACGGCGGCCTTGCCGAGGGACAGGGAGACGTACTCCGGCTTCGGCTCCGGCATCCCGCCGGTGACGAGGAACGTGCCGCCGCCGTGGGCGGCCATCGCCGGGGCCAGGTGGGCGGCGGCGGTGAGCGCGCCGAGCACGTTGACCGACCAGGCGTCGAGATGGGCCCGGGCGGGCAACTCACCGAACGCGTCCGGGCGGACGAGCGCCGCGTTGTAGACGACGACCTCGGGGACGCCGAACGCGGCGGTCGCCCGGTCGAGGGCGGCGCGGAGCGCGGCCTCGTCGGTGACGTCGGCGGTCAGCGCGAGCGTCCGCACGCCGCGCGGCGCCAGATCCCTCCGGTCGGTCCTGGCGACGAGGGCGACCGGCAGGCCCTCGCGCGCGAAACGGTGCGCCACCGCCCGCCCGATCCCCGGCCCCGCCCCGATGATCACCGCTCCTGGCATGTCCGGCTCCTTTCGTTTCCTCGTTCCCGCGGAATGTTTGCTGACGGGGCCGACGTTAGGGCGTGACATCGGTGTGAGGGTCAAGACCCGACGGGGGCGGGGCGGGTCGGGTCGGGCGAGGAAGCCGCGACGGCGGGTCTGTCAGGTGAGTTCACTCGGGGCTCCTGAGGTTGGTGGGCCAGGGGAAGGCGCGTCAGGTCGTGCGGGACCGCGCCGGAAGCGCGAGGGCTCGGCCGGCATGGGTGGGAGGGGTGACATCCGGTGGAGTGCGGGCCCCGGAGCGGCGGGCGGGTCCACCGGACGGGTGGATCAGGTGGGGGGACCGGACAGGCGGACCAGAGGTGGACCAGAAGGTGGACGGAGTGGGGTGGAAGGACGCTGGGGCAGGAGAAGTGAACCGGACGGGACGGCGAGCGGGTGGACCGGGCAAGGTGGACCAGACGGGACGGCGGGGGGTGGACCGGCCGGGGGTGCGCGGGGTCAGGGGGCGCTGAGGAGGTGGGGGTCGTGGGGGGACAGGAGAGTGAGGAGGGCGGCTCGTTCGTCGTCGGTGCAGGGGGTGAACGGGGCCGCGGCGTGCGGCGGGCACAGGCCGCGGGCGTGCAGGATCGCCTTGATCGACGGGACGCCTGGCCGCACCCGGTGCAGCGCGGTGAGCTCGTCGATCAGCCGCTGCGCCCGCTCCGCCTCGCCGTCCCGTTCGCCGTGGTGCGCGGCGAGAAGGGTCTGGGCAGGGCCGGGCGCGATGTTCGCGATGCCGGGCACGATGCCGTGCGCGCCGAGCCGGAGGCCGGCGAGCAGTTGGCCCTCCGCGCCCTGGCTCACGCCGAAACCGGGATTGCGGCGCGCGGCGGCGACCGCGTGGGCCAGCAGTTCCACGTCCCCGGAGCTGTCCTTCAGGCCGACCACATGGTCGAGCGCGGCCAGCGCGTCGATCAGGTCCGGGGTCAACGGGCAGCTGTAGCGGGGCGCGTTGTAGGCGACGACGGGGACGCCGAGGTCGGCGAACGCCGCGTAGTGGGCGAGGATCTCGTCCTCGCGGTGGTGGAAGTAGATCGGCGGGCTGAGCACCAGCGCGTCCGGCCGCGCCGGCAGCACGGCCTCGGCCCGGGCCAGCGCCTCGGCGGTGCCGGCGGCGGTGACGTTCACCAGGACGGGGCCGGCTCCGCCGGCCGGATCGTCCGGGCCAGCGTGGCCGGAAGACATGAGGCCGGGAGAGACGAGGGCCTCGGCCGTCAGCTCGCGCCAGTGTCGGCTCACGCCGGAGGCGAACGCGGCGAGCGCGCGGGTCGGCAGCAGCGGCCCCTCGCCGTTGCTGCCGAACAGCATCAGGCCGCGCGCCCCGGCCTCGGCCAGCGCGGCGAGCAGCGGCTTCGCCGCGGCGGCCGAGGGCACGCCGGGACGACGCATCGGCGTGACCAGCGGCACGACGAGGCCGCCCAACAGCGCGTGGCCGTCCGCCGGGGTGGGCCGTGGGTTCGACATCAGTACCCCCTGATCTCCGGCCAGGTCAGTTCGACGCCGTCGCGCGCCAACTCCTCCTGGAAGGAGGTCAGCCGGTCGGCGTCCGCGTGCACCTGCCCCGGTTCCACGCCCTCGTCCAGGCAGTGCGCGGCCAGCGCGCCGGCGACCTCCCCGACGTTCCACTCCACCGGGTGCAGCCGGTAGCAGCCGTTGGTGATGTGCGTGGTGCCGATGTTCTTGGCGGCGGGCAGCAGGTTCCGCAGCCGGACCGGCAGCAGCGCGCCAAGCGGGATCTGGAACGGGCAACTGGCCACGTCGATGTACGTGTCGCCGCCGGTGGAGGGGTGCAGGTCGATGCGGTACATGCCGACGCCGACCGTGTCCGGGTAGCTGACCGCGCCGCGCTCGCCGCGCACCGCCAGCGACAGGTCCTGTTCGACGATCCGGCGGCGGGCCAGGATGCGCCGGGACTCGCGGATGTACGGCGCCTTGGCGAAGCCGTCCGCGGTGCCCATCACGTCGCCGCGCAGCCGCAGCCCCGGCCAGCCCGTGCCGCCGTCCGGGCGCGGCGCCTCGGTCTGCAGCCAGTAGAGCATGCTCAGACTCAACTCACGGGAAGCGGCGAGGCGTTCGGCCGCCTCCTCCGCCGGGACGCCGATCAGCGGCCCGGGCAGGTAGTCGATCATCGGCCAGTTGACGATCGTCACGTCGCTGGCCGCGAAGCCCGGCCGGAGCACGCGGCGCGAGAGCACCCGGCGGAACGACCACAGCTCCTTGTCCCCCGGGTCCCTGCTCTGGTCGGCGACGACCGGCCCCACATCGGCGTTCGGCAGGAACGCGCGCCGCACCGTCGCCAACGTGCGCGGGTCCGGGGCGTCGAGGCTGACCAGCGGGTTCGGCCACTTCGGCGGCTGGTACGCGGTCCATTCGGCGTAATGCGCCGGCCGGTCGATGGTGTGGTCCTCACCGGCCAGGTGATCCACCGCGAACACCCAGGAGAACGCCTGCATGTTGCCCGGCTGGGCCCGGTCGGGGGCGCTCGGCTCGCCCGTCTCGTCGCGCGACTCGAAGCCGGTGACGTGCTCGGCACCGGTCAGCGGCAGCAGATCCCCCAACTCCGTGGCGTCCAGCACATAACGCGCCTCGACCGCGACGCGGACCCCCGCCCCGTCCTCCAGCACGACGCCGCGCACCCGGTCGTCCTCGACGGTGGCCGCGACCGGCCGGTGGTGGAACAGGATCCGCAACCGGCCCGCGGCCACGTACGGCGCGACCATCGCGTCCAGCACGGCGGCGGCGACCTTCGGCTCGTGGCACAGCCGGCTGACCCGGCCCTCCCCCGGGTTGAGATCGCGGCGCGCCCTGGCCTCGTCGGTGAGCGGATACCAGCGGCGGTAGTGGTCCCGTATCGCGTCGCGCAGCGCGCGATAGCGGCGGGTGCAGCCGAACTGCTCGATCCACGGATGCTCGTCGGGCGGCACGCCCTGGCTGGTCAGCTGGCCGCCGATCCAGTCTGTCTCCTCGGTGAGCAGCACGGACCTGCCGCGGTCCAGGGCGGCGAGCGCGGCGGCGACGCCGCCGAGGCCGCCGCCGACGACCAGGATGTCGGTGGTCTCCGAAGTGGGGGGTGCGGTGTCGCTCACGCGATGCTTCTCTCTGCCGTGCCGGGTGGGGGTCATGGTCGGTGGCCGGGCTGGCGGCCGAGGTCGAACGGGCGGGGCGTGCCGTCCACGGTCAGCCGGACGGGCGCGCCGGCGGGCGGCGTGACGAGGAGGTCGCCGTGGCCCTCGGCGGCGCCGGTGACCCGGTCCGCGGAGCGCACGTAACCGCGGACCGTGACGCCCGGCGAGGCGTCGAGCAACGGGCGTCCTGCCAGCTCCACGCGCAGCCGCGCCGCAGTGGCACGGACGGCCAACCGGCCCTCGCCGAGCGGCAGTCCCACCAGTTCGGCGGGCCGGCCCGGATGCGCGAACCGCCAGCCCTCGGGGCGGGCGTCGGCCAACTCCGCGAACGCGAGGTGCGCCAGCAGCCCACCCCAGGCCATCAGCCCGTCCGAACGGGCCTGGAACGTGCGGATGTCCTCACCGGCGTGCGCCGGGTAGTTCTCCCTGACGTGGCTGTGCTCCCGCCATTCGGCGAGGAACAGCCGCAGCAGCGCGTCCACCACCGGTCGGCTCAGGGAGGTGAGGTCGTAGCGGCGCAGGCCCTCGACGGCGAGGTACGCCATCGGCGCCCAGATCCGGCCGCGCCAGTACGTGGCGGCGAAGCCCGGATCGTTGCGGGCCACGCTGGGCAACGGACGCTCGCCGCCCAGCGCCTCGGGGCGCAGCAGTTCGGCGGCGAAGGCCGCGGCGCGCTCGGGGGTCGGGACGCCGGCGAGCAACGGGTAGAGCAGCGTCGGGGAGAGATGCGGGTCGTGTTCGCCCGAGGCGCGCAGGTTGCGATAACCAGCGCGTTCGGGATCCCACAGCAACGTGTCGGTGGCGGCGCGGGCCTCGTCGACCTCGGCGCGCAGACGGGCGGCGGTCGCGTCGTCGGGAAGGCGGTCGGCGATGCCGGCGAGCGCCTCGGCGTCGGCGATATGCAGGGCGTTCAGGCCGACATCGGCGAGGTCCATGGTGTGGGTCGCCGAATCGTAGGCGGCCTCGTCGTACATCGGCGAATCGTCAAGACCCGACTCCCGCTTGGCCCGGTCCAGGGTGCCGGACTCGGCGTCCCCCGGCACCGGATCCGAGCCGTAGGCGAGCAGCCCGTATGGGCCCCTGCGGGCGCGCGGCCACCAGTCGTGCCAGGCGAGGAGGGCGGGGAAGGTGGCGGTCAGCAGGGCGTGGTCGCGGGTCGCGTCGCACAGACCGCCGGCGAGGTACGCGCGATACACGGCCAACGCGCCGACCGGCGGCTGCGACCGGTCATCGGTACGGCCGCGCTCGTCCGAGACGCGGTTCGGGATCATGCCTGAGCTGCGCGAGTCGGCGAGGGCGAACGGCAGGATCTGCTCGAAGATGCCGCGGGCGTAGTCGCGGTCGACGAGGGAGGCGGCGAGGCCGGTGAAGAACGTGTCCCAGGCGTGCAGGGCCCAGGTGCCGTAGAAACCGCGGCGGGTGGTGGACACGAAGTCGCGGGAGGTGGGGGTGAGGACGCGGCCCAGGTCGGGGGCGTGGATGGTGTTCCAGGTGACGGCCCGCGTTGCCGCGGCGGCGGCGTCGGCGAGCCAGCCGGTGGATTCGAGGCGGGGGTGGGCGCGGCGCTCTTGGAGGACGGCGTCGGTTTTTTCGGTGGCGGGGGCGTTGGTTGGGGTGACGCGGACGGTGACGGCGGGGCCGGGGTGGACGAGGGCTAGTCCCCCACCCCGCCCCTTCCCCGCTGCACTTGAGATGCGGCTCCGCCGCGTGGCAGAGGGCTCCGCCCCCTGGACCCCCGGAGGGGTGGGCGGGGCCCGGTGCCCAGGGGGCTCTGCCCCCTGGACCCCCCGGGGGGGTGGGGAGACCTCCACGCGCCAGGCGATCCCGCCGGCGTGGACCGACCAGCCGACGCGGTCGCCGTCGCCGGACTGACCCGCGGGGCGAGGTCCCACTTCCGGGGGGTCTGGGGGGCGGAGCCCTACACCAGGCGGCGGAGCCGCATATCGATTGCAGCGGGGAGGGGGCGGGGTGGGGGACAACACGTCCACCGCCACCACCAGCGGCGCGTCACCCGCCGTGCGGTCCACGCGCGCATGCAGCGCGGGCGTGGGGCCGCCCGCCATCGTGAAGGTGACGGTCGTGTCGGCGGCCGAGACGGCCGCCTCCGCGTAGGAGCCGTCCACGGTGTGGTGCCCGAGCCGCACCAGGCCGTCGCGCCATGTGAAGCCGTCGAGCACCGGGCCGTCAGGCCCCAGCACGCCGAAGCGGACGCGCAGGCCCGAGGGGAGGTGGACCATGCCGGTGTGGGTGGTCACGTCCCACGTGTTCCAGCCCGTCGGGGACGGCGTGTTCACGGTGTCACCCCAGCGTCGTCCAGGTCGAGCGCCGCGTCGAGCAGCGCCTGCGTGTACTCGTGGCGCGGAGCGCCCAGCACCTGGTCGGTGGGGCCCTCCTCGACGATGGCACCCCTGCGCATCACCGCCACCCGGTCCGCGATCTGGTGCACCACGCCCAGGTCGTGGGTGATGAAGAGCAGCGACAGCCGGTGTTCGCGCCGGAGTTCCACCAGGAGCCGGAGGATCTGCGCCTGCACGGAGACGTCGAGCGCGGAGATCGCCTCGTCACACACCAGCAGCCGGGGCCGCACGGCCAACGCGCGGGCGATGCTGACGCGTTGGCACTGGCCACCGGAGAGGTCGCCGGCGCGGCGGGTGGCGACGTCGGGGTCGAGGCCCAGATCCGCGAGGAGTTCGTGCAGGGCGGCCGTGCGGTCGCCCTTGGGGGCGGTGGTCGGGTGGGTCTCCCACGCCTCGCCGATGATCGAGGCGACGGTCAGCCGGGGGTTGAGCGAGGAGCGCGGGTCCTGAAAGACCATCTGGACGGCGCGTTGAAGTTCGGCGGGGCGGTGGCCGGCGCGGGCCAGCGGCCGGCCGTCGAACGTGACCGTGCCGGCGTCGGGCCGGATCAGGCCGGCCACGCAACGGGCCACGGTGGTCTTGCCGCTGCCGGACTCGCCGACCAGCGCGAGGGTTTCCTCGGGCGCGACGGTCAGGCTCACACCGTCCACGGCCAGAACCGCGCCGGCGCGACGCCGCCCGCGTCCGCCGTAGCTGACGCGCAGGTCCCGCACGGTGAGCGAAGCGGTGACGGGATCGGTGACGGGTTCGGTCACGAGTCGAGCACCTCCTCGGCGTGGTGGCATGCGCTGAAGCGTCCGGGCGCCACCTCGCGCACGTCCGGGACGTCGGTGCGGCAGCGGTCGCTGGCCAGCGGGCAGCGTGGGTGGAAGGCGCAGCCCGGCGGCCGGTTGGCCGGGGTGGCGGGCGCGCCGGGGATCGGGTCGGCGAGGGCGGCACGGGTGCGGACGGCGGGCACGCTGCGCACCAGGGCGCGGGTGTACGGGTGGGCGGCCTGGCGCAACACCGCGCGGGCCGGGCCGCGTTCGGCGACCCGCCCGGCGTACAGGACGACGACCTGCTCGGCGACGTTCGCCACGACCCGCAGGTCGTGGCTGACCAGCAACATCGCGAGGCCGTCGGTCTGCTGGATGGACCGGAGCAGCCGCAGGATGCGGGCCTGGACGGTGACGTCGAGCGCGGTGGTGGGCTCGTCGGCGAGGAGCAGGGCGGGGCCGCCGGCGAGGGCGAGGGCGATCATGGCGCGTTGGCGCAGGCCGCCGGAGAACTCGTGCGGGTAGCTGGAGACGCGCCGTTCCGGCTCGGGGACGCCGGCGCGGTCCAGGAGTTCGACGGTGCGGCGGCGCACCTCGGCGCGGGGCAGGCCGTCACGGCGCAGGATCTCGCCGACCTGGCGGCCGATCCGCTGGGTGGGGTTGAGGGCGGCGAGGGGGTCCTGGAAGATCATCGCGATCTCGTGCCCGCGGGTTCGCCTGCGGCGGGCCGGGGTGGCGGTCAGGAGGTCTTCGCCGCGCCACTCGATGCGGCCGGTGGCGGTGGCGTGTTCGGGGAGCAGGCCGATGGTGGCGAGGGCGGTCATGGTCTTGCCGCTGCCGGACTCGCCGATGAGGCCGGTGGTGGCGGCGGGCGGGACGTCGAAGGTGACGCCGTCCACGAGGGCCGTTTCCCGGCCGGTGGGGGTGGGGAGCGTGACCCGCAGGTCCGCGAGGCGGAGGAGGGGGGTGTTGTCCCCCGCCCCGCCCCTTCCCGCAACCACGGGGCTCCGCCCCCTGGACCCCCGGGAGGGTGGGTCCTGGGCCGCCGGCCCCGTGGCCAGGGGGCGCTGCCCCCTGGACCCCCGAGGGGCGGGTGCCACCGGGCGCTCCGCGCCGGTGTCGGCGCCCGGGTCCGCCGTCGGGTCCGGGTCCGCGCCGGAGGGGCGGGGCTTGCCAGTGTTCATGAGGTCTCGATCGTGACCGGGGCGAAGTTGGGGAGGCCGCTGGGGTCGGGGGTCAGGCCCCGGAGGGAGTCCTGCCAGGCGTAGGCGATGCTGACCTCCATCGGGTACATGCCGACCGCGTCGGTCCAGATGATCTCGCTGGCCTGGTCGTAGAGGTCGACGCGCCGCTCCTCGTCGGCGGTGGCGGCGGCCTGGGTGAGCAGGTCGTCGAGGTCGGGGTTGCAGTAGCCGGTGCGGGCGGCGTCGCAGGTGTAGAGGCGGCCGAGGTTGCTCGCCGCGTCGAAGGTGGGGGTGGCGAGCTGCTGGAAGTTGATGTCCCAGTTCATCGCCAGCAGGTCCTCGGTGAAGACGGCCTGCTCCTTCTCCTGCGGTTCCACGGTGACGCCGATCTCCTCCAGGTCGGAGACCACCGCCTGGATGAACGGCCGGAACTCCGCGTTGGCGAACTGGAGTCGGAGCGTCTGGGAGAAGTCGAAGCCCGCGTCCTCCAGGGCGGCACGCGCCGCGTCCGGGTCGTGGGACACCGGGTCCTGCGGCGCGTGGCCGAGGACCAGCGGCGGCACGGGGGCGCCGGCCGGGGCGCCGGTCGCCGGGTAGAGCTCGGTGATGATGGTGTCGAAGTCCACGGCCTGCCACAGCGCGCGCCGCACCTCGGCGTCCTCGAGAGCGGGGACCGAGGAGTTGAACCACATGGTGTACTCGGCGGTGCTCTCGACCGTCTCGACGGTCAGGCCGTCCTCGCCCTCCAGGGTCGCCAACTGGTCGTCGGGGATGCCCCAGACGACGTCGACCTCGCCGGTGCGCAGGGCGGTCAGGCGGGCGGAGAGCTCGGGAATGTTCCGCACCACGACGCGTTCGGTGGTCGGCACGTCGCCGCTGTACCTCTCGTTGGGCACGAGCTCCAGGGTCTCGCCGGGGGTGAACTCGCCGACGGTGAACGGGCCCGAGCCGACGGGTTCGTCGAAGAACGAGCCGGCGTCCTCGGCGGCCTCGGCCTGCGCCGCGGGGATCACGTAGAAGAGGACAAGCTTGCCGGGGACGGAGGCGTCGGGCCCCGGGGAGGCGACGACCACCTCGGTGTCGGAGGTGGCGGTCATGGTGTAGTCGGGGAAGTTACCGGCGTTGGGCCCGTTCAGCCGCATCATCCGGTCGAAGGAGGCCACGACGTCCTCGGCCGTCACCGGGGAGCCGTCGCTGAAGACGACGTCGTCCCGCAGCGTGAAGGTCCATTCGGTGACGTCCGCGTTGGGCTCCCAGGACTCCGCCAGGTCGCCGGTGAGTTCGCCGTCGGGTCCTGGTCTGACCAGGCGGCTGAAGAGGGCCTGCCCGGCGAACTGGGTGCCGGTGGAGGCGCCCTGGGCGCCGTGCGGGTCGAGACTTTCGATGGGGTAGGTGCCGGCGGCCGTGAGCACGGCGTCGTTCGCGCCGTCTCCCCCGCCGTCGGTGCCGCCGGTGGTGGTGGAGCAGGCGGCGAGCAGCGCCGCGCCGGTCAGCGCGGCGATCACTCTGGCCAGCCTGCGCGGCGCGCGGGGCTCGGTCATGGCGGTTCTCCTTGCGTCGTTCGGGTTCAGTCGAGGCGCCCGCGCCGGTACCGGGCGGTGAGCTGGTCGCCGAGGATGCCGACGTTGATGATCAGCAGGGACAGCGCGATCCCCGGCAGCGTCGAGATCCACCAGGCCGTCTCCAGGTACTCCTTGCCGCCGGCGATGGTCTGGCCCCAGGAGGGCGTGGCCGGCGGCAGGCCGATGCCGAGGAAGCTGAGGCCGGCCTCGGCGAGCACCACCAGGGCGAACTCCAGGGTGGCCAGCGCGACCACCGGACCGGCGGCGAACGGCAGCACGTGGCGGCGGAGTATCCGGCGGCCCGGCACGCCGAGCACCCGGGCGGCGTCGACCCAGGGCCGCTCGCGCACCGTCAGCGCGATGCTGCGGGTCAGCCGGGCGAAGGAGATCCAGCCGGTCGCCGACAGGGCGACGATGACCAGCAGGACGCTGCGGTCGAACGCGCCGGCGATGACGATGGCCAGCAGGATCGCCGGGAAGGCGAGCAACACGTCGAAGATCCGGGCCAGCACCACGTCGACCCAGCCCCTGGCGTAGCCGGCGACGGCGCCGAGCGCGACGCCGACCAGGCAGGAGACGCCGACGGTGGCGGCGCCGATGAGCAGGGAGGTGCGGGCGCCGTAGACGATCTGGGCCAGCACGTCGCGGCCCAGCCCGTCGGTGCCGAACCAGGCGGTGCGGCCGGCGGCGGTCTCCTCGCCGGGCGCCAGCAGGCGGTCCTCCAACGGGGTGTGCACCGGGTCGTAGTCGATGAGCAGCGGCCCGACGAGCGCGAGCAGCGCGTACAGCCCGACGACGACGTACGGGATGCGCGCCGGCCAGCGGCGGCGCGAGCGGCGGCGCCCGGCCGGCGGCGAGGCGGGTTCCTTGGCGAGCTGGGGCCCTTCGGGGCCCGGGGGAGGGTCCGTGAGCACGGTCATGGCCGTCCCTCCAGCCGGATGCGCGGATCGAGCCGGGCGCAGAGCAGGTCGGCGACCAGGTTGAGCAGCACCACCAGGCCGGCGATCAGCAGGGTGACGCCCTGCACGACGGCGTAGTCGCGGTTGGCGACCGCGTCGACGACGAGGGAGCCGAGTCCCGGCCAGGCGAAGACGTTCTCGACGATCACCGCGCCGCCGAGCAGGGCGCCCATCTGGAGGCCGACGATCGTGACGACCGGGACCAGCGCGTTGCGCAGCGCGTGCCCCAGCAGCACCTGGGGCTCGGTCAGGCCCTTCGAGCGGGCGGTGGCGACGTAGCCCTCGCGCAGGGTCTCGGCGACGCTGCTCCTGGTCAGCCGGGCGACGATCGCGGTGAACGGCAGGGCCAGGGTGAGCGCCGGCAGCACCATGTGCTGCGGGGTGCCGACGCCGGAGCTGGGCAGCCAGCGCAGGCCGAGGGCGAAGAAGAGGATGAGCATGATCCCGACCCAGAACGTCGGGAAGGACTGGAGCGCGATGGTGGCGGCGGACACCATCCGGTCGACGAGGCGCCCCGGGCGCCCGCCGGCCAGCAGCCCGAGGGTGAGGCCGAGCACGACGGCGACGGTGGTGGCGGTCAGGGTCAGCTCGACGGTGGCGGAGAGCCGCTCCAGGACGGCGTCCATGGCCGGACGGCCGAGCCGGTGCGACTCCCCGAAGTCCAGGCGCGCCACGTCCCCGAGGTAGTCGAGGTACTGGGCGTACAGCGGCCGGTCCAGGCCCAGCTCCTCGTTGAGCTGGCCTATCTGCTCGCGGCTGGCGTCCGGGCCGAGCAGCACGGCGGCCGGGTCGCCGGGGGCGGCGCGGACGATGAGGAAGATGAGGGAGGCGGCGCCCCACATCACGAAGATGCCGACGAGCAGTCGGGAGACGATCACGCGGGTCACGGCCGGTCCCCCCGGTCCGCTCGGGCGGGGTGGGCCGGGGCCGGGCCGATCGAGTCGCCGGGCACGAACGCGCAGGGCACGGAGAGCTGTCGGGGCGCCGGCGTGGTCTGGCCGAGCAGTTCGACCAGGAGCCGCACCGCCTCGCGGGCCATTTCGGCGCGCGGCAACGAGAACCGGGTCCAGTCGCGCAGCTCCGGCGTCCAGGACGGCGGCTCGCCGAGCAGCGCCAACGAGCAGTCCGCGGGGAAGCGGAACGGGGTGCGGCGGGCCAGTTCGGCCAGCGCCTCGACGAGCCGGTTGTCCTCGGTGGGCTCGACGAGCAGCGCGGTCACGCCGTCCTCCTGGATCCAGCGCCGCAGTCGTTCGGCGGACAGGGCCGCCGGATCGGCCAGCTCCTGGATCAGCGATTCGTCCACGGGGACGCCGGCCTCGGCCAGGCCGCGCCGGTACCCCTCCTCGCGGTCCCTGGTGGGCTCGGCGTCCCCGACCGCCCGCAGGTGCAGGATTCGGCGGTGGCCGCGCCCGGTCAGCTCGGCGACCATCGCGCGGGTGGCCGCCACGTAGTCGGCGGCGACGTAGGACAGCTCCACGTCGTCTACCTCGCGGCGGCCGACGAAGACGAACGGGAAGTCCTCGCCGGCCAGCGCGGCCAGCTCCTCTCGGCGCACGTTGCGGCCGAGCAGCACGCAGCCGTCGGCGAGCTTCAGCCGGTTGACGCCGCCGGCGTAGATGGAGCGGTCGGCGGCCGAGGTGACGGAGCTGAACAGCAGCAGATCGTAGCCCTGCCGGGCGGTCTCCTCCTCGACGCCGAGCAGGAAGGGGTAGTAGAAGTCCCGTTGATCGGTGGGGAAGAAGCGCTCGAAGGTGTAGAGGCCGAGCAGATGGTTGCGGCCGCCACGCAGGCTGCGGGCCGCGATGTTGGCCGAGTATCCAAGCTCCTGGGCGGCGGCCAGCACGGCGCGCCGCGTCGGCTCGGCTATCTGGTCGCTGGCCGCGCCGCCGCTGATGACCAGCGACACGGTCGCCTGCGAGACGCCGGCGCGCCTCGCGATGTCCACCTGGGTGGGCCGGCGGCGGCGCTCGGATGGGCTCACGGACACTCCCCCGTCGATTGCCGGCCCGTCGATTGCCGGGTCGAGAACCAATTCGTAATTAATACGTATTAGTTGATGACGGATGACGTTACTCGCGTGTTTCTGGGAGCGTCAAGGGTCTGGTACGGGGCGGGCTCGGGGTGACACGATTCGCCATCCGGACGCACGGTCGGGCCATGGCCAGGGCGCGACGTCGGGGCGCACGCTCGGGGAAACCGAGACGACCGAGAGGTGAGGGCGATGGCGAGCGCGAGGCCGGAGGCCACGGTGGCGGTGGCGCCAGGGGGCATCCGCGACGGGGTGCGGGTGCGCGAGGACTTCGAGCGGGACGGATTCCTGGTGGTGGAGGGCGCGCTGGGCCGCGCCGAGGTGGCCGCGCTGCTCGACGAGGCGCTGCGGATCTGCCGCGGCGAGCTCGGCGCGGTGCACGGGGCGGCGGCCGGGCCCGCCGGTGAGACGGACGACGAGGTGATGCGGAGGTTCCTGTGCGTGCACTATCCGCACAAGCTGTCCCCGCTGATGCTCGACACGATGCGCCATCCGGCGATCGTCGAACCGCTCACCGAGGTCATCGGCTCGAACGTCAAGGCGATGCAGTCGATGCTCTTCGTGAAGGCGGAGGGCAAGCCGGGCCAGGCGTGGCACCAGGACGAGATGTTCATCCCCTCCCGGGACCGTTCGCTGACGGCGGCGTGGCTCGCGCTCGACGACGCGACGGTGGAGAACGGCTGCCTGTGGGTGCTGCCGGGATCGCACCGGCGCGGGGTGATCTACCCCAACCGGGAGCATGACGATCCGCGGTACGACTGCACGGTGGAGTCCTACGCGTTCCCGTACGAGGACGCGGACGCCGTGCCGGTGGAGATGGCGGCCGGTTCGGTGCTGCTGTTCAACGGCTACCTGTTGCACAAGTCCCTGCCCAACTCCGGCCGGCACGGGTACCGGCGGGCCCTGGTGAACCACTACATGAGCGCCGAGTCGCTGCTGCCGTGGGCGGCGCCGGAACCGGGCCAGCCGGTAGCGCAGGCGGACTTCCGCGACATCGTGCTCGTCGCCGGGAGCGACCCGTACGCGTACAAGGGCGTGGAGCAGGTGCGTGAGCCGTGGGTCCGGCCCGACCGGGAGGGTGGCTGCGACAGGTGACCGAGGTCCAGCCCGACGGCGGGCTCGACGGCGGGCTGGATGTGGAGTTGGTGCCGCGGCTGGGGCCCGCGGTGGCGGGCTATCCGCCGGGGTCGTCGTTCGGGCCGCGGTGGGCCCGGTCCTACGAGTTCGTGTGGCTGCTGGCCGGCAGCGCGACGTGGACCAGGGACACCGCCGGCCGGGACGGCGCCGCGTTGACGCTGGCCCCCGGCACGCTGCTGCTGGTGCGTCCCGGGATGCGGGACGCGTTCCGCTGGGACACGGTGCGGCCGACGCGCCACGCCTACGTGCACTTCCATGTGCGCGACGGGCCCTCCGACGCCGGGTGGCCGCTGACCCGGGAGCTGAGCGGGCGGCACGATCCGATGGCCGCGCTGTGCCGGTATCTGCTCCGGCTCGGCACGGACCGGCCGCCCGCCTGGCGGGAGCACGCCGGCGCGACGCTGCGGCTGCTCCTGCTGACGTTCGTGAGCGGCCCGCGCCCGGCGCGTTCGTCGGCGGAGGCTCCCCCGGGCCCGAGGGGCCTGGGAGGTACCCCCATGCCCGAGCCGGTGCTGGCGACGCTGGCGGCGGTGCGCGCGCGCTGGGCCGACGGCGTCGCCCGGCCGGTGCCGCTGCCCGCCCTGGCCGCGGCGGGCGGGGTGTCGGTCAGCACGCTGTGCCGGATCTTCCGGCAGCGGTTCGGAATGGGCCCGGTCGAGGCGTTGGAACGGCTGCGGCTGGCGCGGTCCGAACCACTGCTGTGGCTCAGTGACCTGCCGCTCGGCGCGATCGCCACCCAGTGCGGCTTCGCCGACGCGTACCACTTCTCGCGACGGTTCCGGGCGGCCTACGGGGTCCCGCCGAGCGCGTTCCGTGCCCTGCCGCCGGAGGCGGCGCCGCCCTCCCCCGCCGAGTCCGGCGGCCTGGCCGCGCTGGCCGCACTGCTGCCCCCCGGGGTTTGAAACGCTCCGAGGGTGGTACGGCCGACCGGGACGGCCTTGAGGAAGGAGGACGCTCCAGTGGCGACTCAACGGGTACGGGACGTCATGAGGTCATCGGTGACGGTGGTGGGTCCTGACACCTCGGTGGTCGAGGCGGCCCAGCTGATGCGCGCGCAGAACGTCGGCGATGTGTTGGTCGCGCGGAACGGGATGCTGGTCGGCGTGGTCACGGACCGGGACATCACGCTACGGGCCGTGGCGGAGGGCATGGACCCGCTCACCGTCAGCTGCCAGGCGGTGTGCACGCCCGATCCGGTGACCGTCGCGCCGGACGAGGAGGTCGCGACCGCGGTGCGGCTGATGCGGCGCCACGCGGTGCGCCGGCTGCCGGTCGTGGAGGACGGCTGGGCGGTGGGGGTGGTCCGCATGGGCGACCTCGACGGCGACCTCGATGGCGCCCTGGACAGAGGCCACCGGGACGGCAGAGGGGCCCCCGAGCGGCGACGGTGAGCCGACCGCCGTCGCCCGGGGTGGTTGGGTGCCCACGCGGCGCGCGCCGCGCGGACCGCGCTAGTTCGAGGCCGCCGGGCCCTTGTGATGGTCGTCCCGCTCGTCGCCGTCGTCCTCGTGGTGATGCGGGCGCCGCGGGGAGCTCCGGTCGAGGTAGGCGGGGAGCGCGCCCCACAGCCCGACGCACAGCAGCACGCAGCCCACCGCGACGGCGATACCGGCCGTCCGGCCCTCCACGACGTCCACCACCAGCAGCAGGGAGCCGGTGAAGGCCAGCGCCAGCACGCCCAGGCCCACGCTGGCGAGCCGCGACGAGGTGTGCACGATGACCCGCTTGTGGCCGCGCTGGAACAGTCCCCGGTGCAGCGCCACGGGCGCCGTGAACAGCACCGTCGCCACCAGTGCCAGCACCAACGTGATGACGTAGATGGTGTGTTGTGTCTCGCTCAGGTCCTCGAACCGGTTGGTGAAGGCGAGGGTCAGCAGGAAGGCGAACAGGATCTGCACGCCCGTCTGCGTCACCCGCAGCTCCTGGAGCAGCTCGGCGAGGTTTCGGTCGTCGCGTTCCGCAGGGGTCTCCCGCCGGCGGCCGTACTGGTCGGTCGGAGGCATCCGTGGCGAGTGCCCGGGGCCCTGAGCCACAAACGCCGCAAACCAGGTTTCCAGGCGCCCGCACCGGTTACTCGTGCGCGGGTGACCGCCGACGCTAAGGAGCCACGCATGAGCCAGAACGTCGCCGACTTCGTGCTCGCCCGGCTGCGTCAATGGGGCGTACGGCAGGTCTTCGGCTATCCCGGCGACGGCATCAACGGGCTGCTCGCCGCGTGGGAACGGGCGGGCGACGAACCACGGTTCATCCAGGCCCGCCACGAGGAGATGTCCGCCTTCGCGGCCGGCGGTTTCGCCAAGTTCAGCGGCGAGTTGGGCGTATGCGTCGCGACCTCGGGTCCCGGCGCGATCCACCTGCTGAACGGCCTGTACGACGCCAAGTTGGACCATGTGCCCGTGGTGGCGCTGCTGGGGCAGACCAACCGCAGCGCGATGGGCGGCTCCTACCAGCAGGAGGTCGACCTGCACGCGCTGTTCAAGGACGTGGCCTCCGACTTCCTGGAGACCGTCACCGTCCCCGAGCAGCTGCCGAACGTGCTGGACCGGGCGATCCGCACCGCGTACGCGCGGCGCGCGCCGACCGCCGTGATCCTCCCGGCCGACGTGCAGCAGCTGGAGTACTCGCCGCCCCAGCACGCCTTCAAGATGGTGCCCTCCAGCCTGGGCAGCAGCGGCTGGACGGCGTCGCCCGCGCCGGAGGCGCTGCGCGAGGCCGCCGAGGTGCTGAACGCCGGCGAGCAGGTCGCCATCCTGGTCGGCCAGGGCGCGGCGAAGGCCCGTCAGGAGGTGGCGGAGGTGGCTGAGTTGCTCGGCGCCGGCGTCGCCAAGGCGCTGCTCGGCCTCGACGTGCTGTCGGACGAACTCCCCTACGTCACCGGCTCGATCGGACTGTTGGGCACCCGGCCCTCGTTCGAGCTGATGCGGGACTGCGACACCCTGCTGACCATCGGGTCCAGCTTCCCGTACAGCCAGTTCCTGCCGGAGTTCGACGCCGTACGGGGGGTGCAGATCGACCTCGACCCGCACATGATCGGGATGCGCTACCCGTACGAGGTGAACCTCGTCGGCGACGCGGCCGACACGCTGCGGGCGCTGGTCCCGCTGCTGGAGCGCAAGAAGGGGCGCGGCTGGCAGAAGAAGGTCGTCGCCAACGTCGACCGGTGGCGGGAGACCATGCGGCGCCGTGCCGAGGTCTCGGCCGACCCCATCAACCCCGAGCTGGTGGCGAGCGAGCTCGACCCGCTGCTGCCGGACGATGCGGTGATCACCGCTGACTCCGGTTCGGTGGCCAACTGGTACGCCCGGCACCTGCGGATGCGCGGCACGATGCGTGGTTCGCTGTCCGGCACGCTGGCCACCATGGGCTGCGCCGTGCCGTACGCGATCGGCGCGAAGTTCGCGCACCCCGACCGGCCGGTGATCGCCCTGGTCGGCGACGGCGCCATGCAGATGAACGGCCTGGCCGAGCTGATCAGCATCGCCAAGTACCGCTCCGAATGGGCGGACCAGCGGCTGATCGTCGCGGTGTGGAACAACGGGGACCTGAACCAGGTCACCTGGGAGATGCGGGCGATGGCCGGCTCGCCGCAGTTCCTGCCCTCGCAGCAGATCCCCGACGTGCGGTACGCGGCCTTCGCCGAATCCCTCGGCCTGACCGGTATCCGGGTGGAGAAGCCCGACGACGTCGGCGACGCCTGGCGGCGCGCGCTGGCCGACGGCGGGCCGGTCGTCGTGGAGTTCCTGACCGATCCGGCGGTGCCGCCGATCCCGCCGCATGCGACATGGGACGAGATCGAGGCCGCGGCCTCGTCGATCCTCAAGGGCGACCCGGACCGGGTGTCCATGGTGCGGCAGGGCTTCAAGGCCAAGGTGCAGGAGTTCCTGCCGGGACGCGGCCGGCGCAACGGCGACTAGGCGACCGGCCGGAAGCCGCTCGCACGATGACGCCTCGCACGACAACGTAAGGACGGTGGACAGCATGCGCATCGCGTTTCTGACGGCCCCCGAGGGCGTCGAGCAGATCGAGCTCACCTCCCCGTGGGAGGCGGTGACCTCGACCGGAGAGACGCCGCAGCTGGTCTCCACGCAGCCGGGCAGCATCCAGGCGTTCAACCACCTGGACAAGGGCGACACCTTCCCCGTCGACCGCACCGTCGACGAGGCCACGCCCCAGGACTTCGACGCGCTCGTGCTCCCCGGCGGCGTCGCCAACCCCGACTTCCTGCGGATGAACGAGCGCGCGGTCGCGTTCGTCAAGGGCTTCTTCGACACCGGCAAACCGGTGGCCGCGATCTGCCACGCGCCGTGGACGCTGGTGGAGGCGGACGTGGTGCGCGGCCGCACCATGACGTCCTGGCCGAGCCTGCGCACCGACCTCCGCAACGCGGGCGCCACCTGGGTGGACGAGCCGGTGCAGGTCTGCGAGGACGGGCCCAACGCGCTGGTCACCAGCCGCAAGCCGGACGATCTGAAGTTCTTCGACGAGGCGATGCTGACCGCCTTCGGCAGTCGCGCCGCCTGACCCGGGGGCCGGCTCGACCGGCTGCCCTGGCCGCGCTGGCACTGGACCATCGTGATCGGCCTGGGCACCGTGTGGATCAGCAAGGGCGGCGCCCGCGAGTGCGGCGGCCGTGCCTCGACCTCCACGACGTGACCGGGGACGAAAGGCTCCCAGGTCACGGGGCCACCCGGGGCGCGCTTCCTCTCCTCCAGCGCCCCGGGTGGCCCGGCGCCGACCGGGGTACCCGGGAGGCGCACGGACCACAGCGCGCAGGAGGCAGACCATGAAACTCGCACACCTCAGCCCGCTGCTGCACCGCTCCGGGCCGTGGGCCTCGGTGTACTTCGACACGACGCGGACGACCGAGGACGGGGCCAGACAGCAGGAGCTGCGGGCCCGCGGCGCCCGCGACCGGCTTGCGGAGGACGGCGCCGACCCCGCGACCGGCGAGGCGATGTACCAGGCGCTCGCCGGCCTGGAGCCGCGCACCCCGGGGCGTGCGCTGTTCGCGACGGCGGGTGAGGTGGTGCTCGACACTCCGCTGGGCGCCCCCACGCCGCCCGCGTTGTCGTACTGGAGCCCGCTCCCCCATCTCACACCGCTGCTCGACCTGGCGCGGCCCATGCCGGACTGCGTGATCGCCTTCATCGACCGCAGGGGCGCCGATCTGGAGGTGCGGCGCGCCGACGGCACGACGGAGCCCGCCGGCACCGCCGTGGGCGCGGACTGGCCGCTGCACCGCACCACCTCCGCCCTTGACTGGTCGGAGCGGCATTTCCAGTTCGCGGTCGAGAACACCTGGGACGAGAACGCCGAGGGCACGGCCGCCGTGATCGCCGAATGCGTCGAGCGGACCGGCGCCGAGGTGGTGGTGCTGGCGGGCGACCAGCGGCAGCGCCGCGCGGTGCACGAGCGCCTGCCCATGGCGCTGCGGGAGGTGACCACCGAGGCCGAGGGCGGTGCGCGGGCGCACGGCTCCTCCAGCGACGGGCTGCAACGGGAGATCGAGGAGGCCCGCGCCGAGGCCGCGCGGGCCCGCTCGGAACGGGCGCTCGACGCCTTCCTGGCGGGCCACGGGCAGAGCGCCGACGGGGTGTCCGCGCTGGTGGACGCGGCGCGGGAGCACCGGATCGCGACGCTGCTGGTGCAGCCGGGCGGCAGGGACCTGGACCGGCGGGTGTGGGTCGGCGAGGAGCCGGACGACCTCGCGATGCGGCCCGAGGACACGCCGGACGAGGGGCGGCGCGAGCGGGACACGGTGCGCGCCGACGACGCGCTGCTGCGGGCCGCGGCGGCCACCGGCGCCGACATCGTGCCGCTGCCCGACAACCCCGAGAACCCCGACGCCCCGCCCAGCGGCCTCGGCGCCCTCCTCCGCTGGGCGTCGTAGCGACGCTCTCAGCGCTCAGCTCACAGCCGCGGGTGCCCGGCCGTCAGTGACGGCCGGGCACCCGCGGCTGTGAGTCACGCGTGGGTCTCGCTGGGACCCGGCTGGGGTTCGGGTTCGGGAGGGTGGGGGGCCGGGGGCCTGGGGATGTCGGGGCCGGGGTCCGGGCTGGGCGCGGGCCCCGGCTGCGGCCCGCCGGGCTGCGGCGGCGGGGTGGGCGTCGGCGGAACGGGCTCCGGTTGAGGCCGTGGCGTCGTCATCGCGGATGTCATCGCGAACCTCCACGCGGCTTTCTCGACGAATTCTCGACGAATCAGGATGGATCAGATCGCGTCCGCGGTTGCGGACGCACACCTGCCCGGGTAACCCGGTGAGGCGATGGGCAAACCGCCCCCTTGCCGGGGCTCAGCGGTCGCCGAGACCGGTCGCCTCGCGCGCCCGCCGGACCAACTCGTCGAGGGGGACGTCCACGCCGTCCCGTTGGCCGGGGATCTCGTGGCCGGCGATGCCGGGGCCGGACAGGCCCAGCCCGCCGACGGGCTCCGCCATGATGGCGTCGAGCGGCTTCCGGAGCTCGTCCTCCAGCTCGTCGATCCGGCGCCTGACGTGTTCGACCCGGTGTTCCCGCTCCGCCGGGGTGCCCGGCGGGTTGGTGGTGATGACGAAGGTGGCGCAGCGGTAGACGCAGTAGCCCGGCACGGTGATCGGCCAGGCGAGTCCGAACAGGAAGGCGCTCGTCGCGGCGCTGGACCGGTCGTGCTCCTCGAACGCCTCGACCGGGTCGTCGTCCACGTGCCAGTCCGCCGCCCGTTCGATCAGCCAGCTGCGCTGAACGCCGTAGGCCGCCCGGGCCGTCAGGAGGGTGGCGGCCAGATATCCCAACACGAAGATCAGACACCAGACGAGCATGAGAGGCCCTCTCCTTCCTCCGCGTAGTGGGCACTTCCGGATGGCTCTCGGGCAACTCCCGGTAAAGCGCGTCCTCTCCGGTTACCCCCGTTCCCGTGCCTCACCCTTCCACCGCGGTCTCGTGGTGCGGCGCGCCGACCGGCTTGGATTCGGGCGATCCGCGTTGCCGCAGGTAGACGGAGAGGATCGCCATCGACGCCATGGCCAGCAGTTCCGACTGCCAGTTCTGCAGCGTGCGGCTCCAGAAATCGGCCCGGGTCAGGTACTCGCCCCAGGCGACCGGGGCCTGGAACTGCCGCAGCCGCTGCTCGTTGTACGCGGCCACGCCGGCCACCGACTGCGCCAGCCACGACAGCAGGAACAGGCCGCCCATCACCAGGCCGAGCGACCGCGCGAAGACCGCCCCGCGCCAGCCGCGGGACGAGGCCGACCGGGGCGAGTCGGGGCGGGCGGGCGCGTCGGCTCCCCTGGATCTCGCAGTCGTGGGGGCGGTTGGCCGGCAGCCCGCCGCGGTGACCCGTCAGCCGTCGCGGAAGCGCGCCAGGAACACGGTGTCGCCGGGCACCTCCACCCGGGCCTGCCAGCCGTAGACGTCCGTGTGCCGCGCCGCGGGCTCGCCGGACAGCGGCACCTCGGTCACGGCGCGAGCGCGGGGCGTGCCCTCTGCGCTCTCCAGCTCCTGCCGCGCGGTCGGCGCCAGACCGGCACAGGCGCGCTGCCCGTTCGCCAGGTGTGGCGCAGCCGGCCGTGCCCAGGGCCGGAACCAGCCCCAGCGCGGCGGCCGCGCCGGGGGCGGCGACGCCGGCCGTTCACACCGGCTTCAGCGGGTCGTGCCCCACCGACATCAGCCGGTGCCGCCAGTGCGCCTCGCCGGCCGTCGGCGCCAGGTCACCCCGCCGTTCCTCGTCCACCAAGCGGATGACCTGCCGCATCATGCGCACATCGTCGTCCGTCAGGTCCATACGGCGCTTCTGCAGGACGGCGAGCACTCGCCGCCCCTTGCCGCTGATGGCGTACTCGGGCAGTTCCTCGCTGTCCTCGTGCGCGTTCCGGGTGCGCAGCCACTCGCTCAGCTCGTGCGACGTCATGTTGACCACGCGGTGGAAGTCGTTCCACAGCGCGTCCAACTCGCCGCCGGAGGTCTCGTCGGTCATGGCCCCCGAGTAGGCAGAACCCGGACTTTTACACCTCAAGCCACCGCAGATCCGACTCTGCGGGCCAGCGACCGTTTTGCTCGACTTTGACGCAGTTCAGTCCGTTTGGCGGGAATACCGGCGGTTACCCGCCCGGTGTTGTCAAGGTATCTGGAGTGATCCATGACTGACACCGCCAAGCCATACATGGGCAGGCAGCACACACAGGACTCCGGTTCCGGAACGGCGCAGGACCGGTCGCACCAGGCCGCGAACACGATGCGGCAGTGGGCGGACGACCTGGCAGCGATGGCGGACCGGGCCCCGACCGACTCGCCGGCCCGCACGATGGTCGCCCGCGCGGCCGAGGGCGGGCACCGGGCCGCCGACCGGCTGGACGAGCGGGGCGTCGGCGGCATGCGGGACGAGTTGCAGGGGCTCGCCAGGGAACGACCCGCCGCCTTCTGGGGCGGGGCGGCTCTGGCCGGTTTCGCCCTCGGCCGGATGGCCAAGGCTGGACGCGCCCAGGCCACGCATACGGACGGCTCGCACACCGGACAGCCGGGCTCCTCCGGGCGGCCGTACATGGCGCCGGACGCCGCGCCGGACGGACAGCGGGAGGAGGAGTGAGATGACCGCCACCGCACCCAGAACCCAGGATCCGACGACCCAGGAAACAGTGAGCCAGGAAACAGTGGGCCAGCAGGACGGTTCGATCGGCGCGCTCGTATCGGCGGTGACGTCGGACGCCCAGTCGCTGCTCCGCCAGGAGGTGGAGCTGGCCAAGGCCGAGATGCGCCAGGAGGCCTCCAGCGCCGGCAAGGCCGCCGGCATGTTCGGCGGCGCGGGCTTCGCCGGCTACATGGTCGCCCTGCTGCTGTCGCTGACGGCCGTGTTCGCGCTGGCCCACGTCCTGGACGAGGTCTGGGCCGCCATGATCGTCGCCGGTGGCTGGGCGATCATCGGCGCGGTCCTGTTCCTGCTGGCGCGCTCCCGGATGCGGAGCGTGTCCGTCACACCCGACAAGACCATGCAATCGATGAAGGAGAACGCGCGATGGGCACGTCACCCGAGCGGCTGAGAGCCGAGATCGATGAGACACGGGCCAGGCTCACCGACGATCTGGACCGACTGGCCGACCACGTCAGCCCGCGCCGGGTCGCCGGCCGCCAGGGCGACCGGCTGCGCGGCGCCGCCTCGGGGCTGCGCGACCGGATGCCCCGCGGTGGCGGCGGTGACAGCGAGGGCGAGGGCGAGGGCACCGAGCAGCGGAAGGGCCGGGCCAGACAGGCAGGACAGTCCATGCGGGGCGCCGCCGGACACGCGGGCGAGGCCGCGCGGCATGCGCCGGGCCGGGCCGCCCACCAGGCCGGGGGCAACCCGTTGGCCACCGGCGTCATGGCGTTCGGGGCCGGGCTGCTCGCCGGGGCCACGCTCCCGGAGACCGACGCCGAGCGGCAGGCCGCCGCCCGGGTGACCGACCGGGCCGGCGAGTACACCGGGCCGGCGAAGGCCACCGCCCGGGAGTCGGCCCAGCGGCTGAAGGACGAGGCCAGGGCGACCGCCCGGCACGCCGCGATGGACGTCAAGGCCAGGCACGACCACTCGGCCGAATCCACCGGGGCCGGCCCCGGTGGCACCCGAGCCGGCACGCGAGGGGCCCAGAAGCCATGGTGACCCACCACCGGGCTTCCGCCGCCGCTTCCTCCGCGCCCCCGGATCGCCCGGGGGCGCGGCCGGCGCCGGGCGGGCCGACGAAGCTGAGCGGGCGCTCCTGGCGGGAGGTGCTCAAGCGCACCGTCAAGGAGTACAAGAAGGACGACCTCTCCGATCTGGCGGCCGCCCTCACCTACTACGCAGTGCTGGCCATCTTCCCGGCCCTGCTCGCGCTGACCTCGATCCTCGGCCTGATCGGCAGCTCCGCGATCAACCCGCTGCTGGACAACGTGGCGACGCTGGCACCGGGCCCGGCCCGCAGCGTGCTGACCGACATGCTGGAACAGATGCGCGGCGCCCGGGGCGCGGCCACCGTGGGCCTGATCTTCGGCGTGCTGATCGCGCTCTGGTCCGCCTCGGGCTACGTCGGCGCGTTCATGCGGGCCGCCAACAAGGTCTACGACATCGGCGAGGGCCGGCCGGCCTGGAAGACCCTGCCGACGCGGCTGGCCATCACCCTCGCCCTGGTGCTGCTCTCCGCGGTCATCGCGGTCGGCGTGGTGTTCACCGGCGCGCTGGCCCGCCGGGCCGGCGACGTGCTGGGGGTGGGGAGCACCGCGATCACCGTGTGGAACTGGGCGAAGTGGCCGGTGCTGCTCCTGCTGATCAGCCTCGTCATCGCGGTGCTCTACTGGGCCGCGCCGAACGTCCGACACGCCTTCCGCTGGGTCACCCCCGGCAGCGTGCTGGCCGTCGTGCTGTGGCTCGTCGCCACCGCGGCGTTCGGGCTCTACGTGGCGTGGTTCGGCAGTTACGGCGAGACGTACGGCAGCTTCGCCGCCGTCGTGGTGTTCCTGATCTGGCTGTGGATCAGCAACATCGTCGTGCTGCTGGGCCTGGAGTTCAACGCCGAGTTGGAGCGCGGCCGGGCCATCGAGAGCGGCCATCCCGAGGAGGAGGAGCCGTACGCGGAGCCCCGCGACACCCGCAAGCTCTGAGAGCTTGCACATGTCGCGAGGCTCCTGGTTTGTTCTGTTCGTTCTGACCGCGATCGGGGGGCGCGGCGGCAGCCGGGTCTAACGGCTGCGGCCGCGGGCCTTCCTGGTCCTCGAACGGTTCTCCTTGCGGATGGCCTCCAGCAGCTCACCCTTGTCCATCTGGGAGCGGCCCCCGATGCCCAGCTCCTTCGCCACCTGGTACAGGTGCTGCTTGGACGCCTTCTCGTCGACGCCCTGGCCGCTGCGCCCACCCAGCTGGCGGGGCCGTGCCGACTGGGGGTCGGACGGGGCCTTGCGGCCCCTCTCCTTGCGCTCCCAGTGGTCGCCCACCTTCTCGTAGGTGTGCTTGAGCGCGCCGTAGGCGACGCGGTGAGCTCGTTCGCCCTCGCCATACTGATCGATGGCCGAGTCGTGCGCCTTGATCCAGGTGCGCTGCGCCCCGGAGGGGGAGCGTTCCAGCGTCGACGGCAGTTCCTTGCGTCCCGGCACCCTCTTCACCTCCTCAGCTTCCGACGTCTGCGCTTCTCCCGAACTTTCACGGGACCCGATGCGAGTGCCCCGCTTCGCCGTTCGGAAACCCGTTCGGAAACCCGTCGGGAAACAACGCGGCGGGCAACGCGTCCGCCGCGTCCGGGGCGCTGGACAGCACGGCGCGGCGTTCGACCGCGGCCCGCCGGCCGCGCCCCAGACACCACACCAGCCAGGCGTCCAACCAGCGCGCGCTCAACCTCTCCACCGGCACCACCGCCGGCCAGCCGCAGGCCCGTGCCTGGGCGATGACCTTGGCACCGCCCACCACCGGGTCCACCGCGATCGACGGCACGCCGACCCGCAGCGCCAGCACCAGGCCGTGCAGCCGATCGGTGACCACGACGTCGAGCCGGGCGACGATGGACAGCAACTCGTCGGCGCTGCCGCACAGCCGCCCGTCGGTGGCGTCCAGCCGGCTCTCCAGGACCACCGGCGCGCAGCCGGTGGCGGCCAGCCAGTCCGTCACGGTCGCGGCGACCTCGTCGTGTCGGCGGCGCTCGCCGTACTCGTGCTGACCCTCCGTCAGCATCAGGCCCACCACCGGGGCGGGTGTGGCGCGCGGGGCGCGCAGCGACAGGTCGCGGCTCGGCGGCCTGGCCGCGCCGTCGCGGGCCAGGATGGTGTGGAAGCCGGTCACCGCCGGATCCGCCGGATCGACCACCGAGGTGCCGACGGCGATCCGCTCGCAGTGCGCGAAGCGCTCGTGCAGTTCCACCAGACGCGGGCCGTGCAGCGGGCCGCATACGAAGATCAGTCGCTGGTAGTCGGCGGACCTGACGTCGTCGAGGGTCAGGTCGCGCGGGGCGAAACCGGGGCTCCAGGCCACGTCGTGGGGCACGCCGAGCCGGTCGAGCACCTGCCGCACCCGGCTCAGCGCCAGCACGTCGCCGGCCGTGGCCTCGCCCTGGCGGAAGCTGAACCAGCCGGTCACCAGCGTCCGCCTACGCCGCCGCTCCTCCACGAGGTCCCGCGGCCGGCGGCCGGGCCGTTCGTCGGTCTGTCGTTTCGTCCGATCACTGGGCGTTGTCACCTGCTCCGGGTCCCCTGGCCCGGGGCGGACAAACGGGTTTCGATGCATTCGGGCGTTTCGTGGGCCCTCCGGCGGGCACCCGGCCGCTCGTGCCCTCGACGTCCGGATCCCCCGTGTCGGTGGTCATCGCCACCCGCAACCGCGCCGCCGGCCTGCTCGACACGCTGGACCGGCTGGCCGCGCTGCCCGACCGGCCGGAGGTGGTGGTCGTGGACAACGCCTCCGCGGACGGCACGTCCGCGCGGGTCGCGGCACAGTTCCCCGCCGTGCGGCTGCTGACCCTGCCCGCCAACCAGGGCGCGTTGGCCCGTAACGAGGGCGCCCGCATCACCTCCCACCCCTACGTCGCCTTCAGCGACGACGACTCCTGGTGGGAGCCGGGCGCGCTGACCGCCGCGACGCGGCTGCTGGACGCGGAGCCCCGGATGGGGCTGCTCGCCGCCCACACCGTGGTCGCGCCCGAGGGCTCTCCCGACCCGCTCAACGCGGCGCTCGCCGGCTCCCCACTCGGCGGTCCGCCGGGCCTGCCGGGTCCGCCGGTGCTGGGCTTCCTCGGCTGCGCGGCGGTGGCCAGACGCACCGCGTTCCTGGAGGTCGGCGGCTACCACCCGCTGCTGTTCTTCGGCGCCGAGGAGACGCTGTTGGCGTACGACCTGGCCGCGGCGGGCTGGCTGTCCTGCTACGCGCCGCGGATCACCGCCGTGCACCGGCCGGCCACCGACGACCGGCCGGGACGCGCCGTGCGGGTGCGCCGCAACGAACTGCTCACCGCCTGGCTGCGCCGCCCGCTGCCCCGCGCGCTGCGCGACACGTGGACGCTGGCGCGCCTCGCCCCCGGCGACACGGCGGCACGCCACGCCCTCGCCCAGGCGACCACCCGCCTCCCGGCCGCACTCCGCCACCGCCACCCGCTGCCCCCGGCGGTCGAACGCGACATCCGCCTGGTCGAGGCCCACGCAGGACTTGCCGCCGCCACCACAGGGCGGGCGGTGCCCGAGCCACTCGACGCAACGCCGGCCGTCGGCGCGGGCCCGACGGAGCCGGGACACGCGGAGCACACCACGCCCCTCCGCGGGCCCCGCCCCGCCAACACAGCCGGTACCGACCCGGCGCAGCCGGAACGCACACCCGCCACAGACCCGGATGGCCCGACCCCGGCAGCGCCGGTACCCACGGCCGGCACAGGCCCGGCGCAGCCGAGGCGCTGGGCGGAGACCCCCGCCTCCGGCGGGCCCGTCGGAGGCCCGCGCGGCACGGGTCCGGCGGAGCCGAGGCTCGGGGAGACCACGGACCCCCGCGGCCCGCGCCCCGCCAGCACACCCGCCCCAGTCACACCCGCCGCAGGCCCGGCGCAGCCGGAACCCACAACCACCACAGGCCCGGACGGCACGACCCCGGCAGCGCCGGTACCCACGGCCGGCACAGGCCCGGCGGGGCCGGGGCGCTGGGCGGAGTCCCCCGCCTCCGGCGGGCCCCGCCCGGGCGGCCCACCCGCCCGGGTCACACCCGGCAAGGGCTCGGCGGAGCCGGAACGGGAGCCGGGGGGTGGGGGGCGGGGGGTGACGGTGGTGGTGATCACGCATGATCGGCGGCGGGAGTTGCTGCGTACGTTGGATCGGCTGGCCGCGCTGCCGGAAAGGCCCCCCGTGCTGGTCACCGACAACGGCTCGGGCGACGGCACCGCCGCCGCCGTGGCGCGGCGCCATCCGGACGTCCGGGTGCTGCGCCCCGGCGCCAACCTCGGCGCGGTCGGCCGCAACCTGGCGGTCCGGCAGGTCACCACGCCCTACACCGCGTTCTGCGATGACGACACCTGGTGGGCGCCGGGATCGCTGGCCCGCGCCAGCGCGCTGCTGGACGCGCACCCCGAGGTGGCCGCCGTCACCGCCCGGATCGTCGTCGAGCCGGGCGGCGCGGAGGATCCGATCGTCGACGAGTTGCGCAGGTCCCCGCTCCCCCGCCCCGCCGGACTGCCGGGGCCCGCGCTCGGCTCGTTCCTCGCCGGCGCCACGGTGCTGCGCACCGGCGCGTTCCGGGCGGCGGGCGGTTTCTCGCCCCGACTGTGGCTGGGCGGCGAGGAGGAACTCCTGGCCATGGACCTGATGGCGGCCGGCTGGTGGCTGGTCTTCGACGAGCGGCTGACCCTGCATCACGCGCCCTCGACGCTGCGCGACGCGAGCCGGCGGCGTGCGGACGGCATCCGCAACACCCTGTGGACCACCTGGTTGCGCCGGCGCCCGGCCGCCGCGGCGCTCCGCACGGCGTCGCTGCTGTGGCGCGTGCCGCACGACGCGACGTCGGCGAGCGCGGTGCTGCGGGCGGCGGCCGGACTGCCCTGGCTGCTGCGCGAGCGCCGGGCGTTGCCGCGCGAGGTGGAGCGGCGCCTGCGGCTGCTCGATCACGACCAACGCACCTCCCGGGCCCGGCGCTACGTGGGCTGAGGCGGGAATCTCCGGCCCGTCCGGATCGTTGCCGCGGTGGCGGCGGTTGTTGGTCGCCGGGACCATTCCGGCGCCGCCCGCGCACCACGAACAGCGACACGAAGGAGTCTCCCTGTGGCAGCCACCCTCTCGGACGAACTGAAGTCCTACCTCGACGATTCGAAGCCTTTCGCGACCGTGGCGACCGTCTCCCGGGACGGACGCCCGCACCTGACGGTCGTGTGGGTCAAGCGCGAGGGCGAGGACCTGCTGTACTCCACGACCGACGAGCGGCTCCAGGGCCGGAACCTGGCGCGCGACCCGCGCGTCACCGTGATGATCAACCCGGCCGACAACCCGTACACCTACGCGGAGATCCGGGGCACCGCGACGATCACGCCGGACCCGGGAGGGTCGCTGCTCGAGGAGCTGTCGCTGAAGTACACGGGCAAGGGCTACCTGGAGTTCAACCCGGAGGGCGGGGACAACCTCGCGCACCGGATCATCGTCCGGATCACGCCGGAGAAGGTCAGCGGCCGGCTCTGACCGGGCGCCGCCGCGGACCGGTCGGCGGCGGCAGCGCGGCGAGCGCGGTCAGCACCTCCGCCGGCGCGATCCGCAGCAGCCGCGGGTCGGCCGTGCGGCCGTGCGGGTCGCCGGGCCGGCCGCCGGGGTGGGGGCCCGGATGCCACAGCACCCGGTGCCGGGCGGTGCGCGGCGGGCCCCAACGGTGCGGCGCGACCGGTCCGAAGAGCACCACGGACGGGGTGCCGAACGCGGTGGCGAGGTGGGCGACGCCCGTGTCGCCCGCCACCACCGCGGCGGCGCCGGCGACGAGCGCGGCCAGCCGCACGACGGACAGGTCGCGCAGCACGGCGGCCGGCGGCAGGCCACCCTGCGTGGCGACCCCGCGCGCCAGTGGCTCCTCCCCCGGCCCCGCGGTCACCACGACCTGCCGTCGGGCAGCGCGCAACGCGCGGGCCACGGCGGCGAACCGCTCCGTCGGCCAGCGGCGGGCGGGGGCGGCCGCGCCCGGGTGCAGCACGATGGCGCCCGGCGCTGCGGACAGATCGGCGGGCGCCGCGATCCGCACCTCGGCCGGATCGGCCGACAGCCCGTACCAGGCGAGCATCCGGCACCAGCGGTCCCGTTCGTGCTCCTCGGCGCGCCAACGGGGTCCCGCGGGGTGCGCGTAGCCGTAGAGCCGGCGCGGGCCCAGGGCGCGTAGCGGCACCAGGCTTTCGGGCCCGCTGCCGTGCAGGTCCACGGCGTGTTCGGGCGGCCGTCCCGACCACGGGATGCGTTCTGGCACCGCGCGTCCTGGTGCGGAGGTGGGCAGCAGTTCGTCGACGGCGCCGGTCAGCGCCGCCACCGGGGCCAGCGAGGCCGGGGCGGCGAGCAGCAGCCGGTGCCCGGGGAAACCGCGTCGCAGGCCGCGCAGCGCGGGGACTCCGGCCAGCAGATCGCCCAGCCCCAGCGCCCGCAACACGACGACGCACGGCCGGCCGGCCGTGCCGTCTCCGCTCGGCGGGCTCGTCACGGGCCCACGTACGCGGCGCGGCGGGCCAGTTCGGTGGTGGAGCGGCCGTCGAGGTAGGGGAGAACGAGGGTCTGACCGCCCCATTCGCGCAGCGCCGCGGCCTCGGGCAGGTCCCGGACACTGTAGTCGCCGCCCTTGACCCAGACGTCGGGCCGCAGCCGGCGCAGCAGTTCCTCCGGGGTGTCCTCGTCGAACTCGGCGACCGCGTCCACGCAGCCGAGGCCGCGCAGCACCCTGATCCGGTCGGCCGCCGGGTTCAGCGGCCGGCCGCGGCCCTTCAGCCGACGCACCGACTCGTCGGAGTTGACGCAGACGATCAGGCAGTCGCCGGTGCGCCGGGCGTCCTCCAGGAACTGCACATGCCCGGCGTGCAGCAGGTCGAAGCAGCCGCCGGCGGCGACGAGAGTGCCGCCGCGCGCCCTGACCGCGTCCACCAGGGCGCGGACGTCCCCCGGCGCGCTGGGGGTTCGCCTCGGGCGCTCGCGGTCCGGCGGCCGGCCGACGGGTGCGCCGCCCAGGCTCTCCGCGCCGGGGGGACCCCACCAGGGTCCTTCCGCCATGCCTCCGGCGACGACGAACGACGAGGCCGCCTCGGTGGCCCGCCCCACCGCCTCGGGCGGCAGACCGCCGTCCGCGAGCACGGCGGCGGCGGTGCTGGCGAAGCAGTCCCCGGCGCCGCACGGGTCGCCGTCGCTGCTGCCCGCCACCGGAACGTAGAGCGGGTCGTCGCAGTTCGCCCGGGTCAGCACCGCGCCGCGCCCGCCGAGCGTGACGGCGACCGCGCCGGCGCGCCAGCGCTCCGCCAGCAACGAGCCGCGCAGGCTGTGCGCGCGCAGCGTCTCGTCGTCGTCCCGCACGGTGCGGGCGGCGGTGCCCAGGGGGCCGGTGGCCTCCCGGAGGAAATAACGGGCCTCGCGCGCGTTGGGCGTGACCAGCCGGGCGCCGGCCACCGGCCGCGGACCGCGCGGGTGCGGGTCCCAGACCAGCGGCACGCGGCGGGCCGCCGCGGCCAGGGAGGAGCGCAGCGCCGCGACCGTGCCCTGCCCGTAGTCGGCGACGAGCACGGCACACGCCTCGGCGAGCGCCCGCTGCACGACGGCACCGGGCGGGCCCGGCACGCCGCCGCCCCGGTCCAGCCGCACCACCGGCCGGCCGTCGGCCAGCACCCGGGACTTCACCGGCAACGAGCCGTCCAGCGGCAGTTCGGCCAGCCGCACGCCCGGCGGCAGCAGGGCGCGGACCGACTCGCTGGCCCGGTCGGTGCCCAGCGCGGTGACGAGCACCACCTCGCGGCCGTCGCCGGCGGCCAGCGCGGCGGCCAGACCGGCTCCGCCGGGGCGGCACCGCTCGGCGCTGACGTCGACGACGGGGACGGGCGCGTCCGGCGCCAGCCGGGTGGCGTCGCCTTCCACGTCCTGGTCGAGTAGCACGTCCCCCACCACGACGATCGGCTGCCGGTCGGTCATCGGGACCCCCGGCGGGCCAGGCTGGACAGATGGCGAACGGCGGCGTCCCGCAGGGCTGCCGGATCGTGCGGAGCGCCCGGATCGGGCGGGGGGACGGCGGCCGGCCGCCCGGCCGCTTCGAGCCGGTCCTCGTCCGCGCCGGCGTCGGCCAGCGCCTCGTCGAACGACTCGCACAGCACGTGCAGGGCGACCAGATGGGCCTCCTGCACGGTGGCGGTGCTCGGCGCGTCGATGCTGACCACCTCGTCGGCCTCCCCGGCGAGCGGGTTGGGCGCCGGCCCTGTCATCGCCCAGACCCGCATGCCGGCCGCCCGGGCGGCGGTGGCGGCGCCGAGCAGGTTGTCGCTGCGTCCCGAGGTGGACATCAGCACCAGCACGTCGCCCGGGCGGCCGTGCGCGGCGACCTGGCGGGCGAAGATCTCGTCGAAGCCGTAGTCGTTGCCGATGGCGGTGACGCTCGACGTCTCGGCGTGCAGCGCGATGGCCGAGAAGGGTGGCCGGTCGGCGGCGTAGCGGCCGACCAGCTCCGCGGTCAGGTGCTGGGCCTGCGCGGCGCTGCCGCCGTTGCCCGCGGCGAGCAGCCGTCCGCCGGCCGGCAGCACCCCGGCCAGCCGCCGGCCCCAGCCGGCCGCCTCGGCGAGGCCGTGATCGCCGAAGCGGCACAGCGCCTCCTGGAGCGACCGGCAGTGCTCCCGGGCGGCGGCCGGTGCCTGGGGGGATGAGCGTGAGGGGTGCACGATCGTTCTCCTTTCCTCTCCTGGCCCGTTTCCTTGTCCCGGACTTCTGGGCTTTGTGTGCTTCTGGGGCTGGCGGTGTCAGGCGGTGCTGCCGGTGACGGGTACCGGGCGGCGGCTGCGGAGGGCGTGGTAGACCTCCTCGGTGGCGGCGGCGACGGCCGCCCAGCGGTACCGGGTCAACACCCGGCGCCGGCCCGCGGCGCCGCATGCGGCACGTTCCTCGGGGGCGGCCAGCAACCCGGCCACGGCCTCGGCGAGCGCGGCCGGGTCGCCGGGCGGCACCAGCCGGCCGGTGCCGGGGTCGGCGACCGTGTCGCGCTGACCGCCGACGGCGCTGGCCACCACGGGCACGCCGCAGGCCATGGCCTCCAGCGGCACGATGCCGAACGGTTCGTAGTCCGCGGGGCACAGCACCAGATCGGCGCTGCGCAGCAGCGGCGGCACGTCCGTGCGGCCCACCCCGCCGGTGAAGTGGACGCGGTCGGCGACGCCCAGCGCGCGGGCGGCGGACCGCAGCCGGCGGATGTCGGGGTCGGCGTCGAGGGGTCCGGTCCGCGGCCCGCCGGCCAGCACCAGTTCGGCGTCGGGCAGGCGGGCCAGCGCGGCCAGCGACACGCCCGCGCCCTTACGGGGCACCAGGCGGCCCAGCTGGAGCAGCCGGTGCCGACGCGGGCCGCCCGGCGCGTGGCCCGGGCCCGAGGGGCCGGAGGGCGGCGCCGCCGGCCCCCCGGGGGTGAAGAGCTCCGGGTCGACGCCACAGGGCACGACGTTGATCCGTTCCGGCGCCAGGCCCATCGCCAGCAGCTCGTTGACCTCGTCGCGGCAGGTCGCCACCGTCTGGTCGCAGGTCAGGCCGAGGTGGCGCTCCCAGTTGATGCGGCCCGGCGGGCTGGGGTCGGCGTGGCCCTGGTGGCGGCGCTTGACCGTGCCGAGCGCGTGGAAGGTGTGGGCGAACGGGACGCCGAGCGGCCGGGTGGCGCGCAGCGTGGCGATGCCGGACATCCAGAAGTGCGAATGCGCCACGTCCGGCGGGGCGTCGGCCCATTCGTGGGCCAGGAAGTCCCCGAACGCGGGCATGTACGGCTGGAGTCGGTCCTTGGGGATCGGCTCGGGCGGCCCGGCCGGCACGTGCCGCACCGTGACGCCGGGGCGCAGCGGCACGGCGGGCGGCAGGGCGGCGGAGTCGCGCCTGGTGTAGACGGTGACGGCGTGACCGCGGTCGGCCAGGGCGCCGGCGAGCTGGGCGACGTGCACGTTCTGGCCGCCCGCATCCTCGCCGCCGAGCGCGGCGAGCGGGCTGGCGTGCTCGGAGACCAGCGCCACGGCGAGTCCCGGGGCGCGGGACCTGGTGCGGTTCATCGGCGGACCGCCTCCTCCATCAGCGCGTCCCAGTCGCTCAGGAAGCGCTTCAGGCCGTACCGCTCCAACGCCGCCTGGCGGGCCGCGCGTCCGGCGGCGGCGGCCGCGTCGGGGTCGCGCAGGAACCCGGCTGCGGCGGTCGCGAGCGCCTCGGGCCGGGTGGACAGCACGCCGGCCTCGGGGGGCACCGCCTCGACCGCCTCGGTGGTGGCGAGCCCGACGACCGGCATTCCCAGGTGCATCGCCTCGATCAGCGCCAGGCCGAGCGAGGTCCAGCGGACGGGGTGCAGGTAGACGCGGCGCCGCGCCAGTGCCTCGTGCAGTTCCTGCTGCGGCAGTTCGTGGGCGCGGCAGCGGTCGCGCGGCAGGCCGAGCCGCCGGGCCAGGCCGGCGGTGCGCATGCCGAACACGTCGAGCGGCGCGGCGCGGGACAGCTCCGGCAGCAGGTCGGTACCGGTGGTGCGGCCCCGGCGCAGCGGCTCGTTGACGACCACGGCGGCGCGGGACAGCTCGCCGGTGTAGCGGTGGCCAGGGTCGATGACGCCGTGCTCGATGACCGCGGTCGGGGTGCGTCCGCTGTCCCAGAGCAGCCGGTTGAAATGGGTGACGTGCACCAGCAGCAGGTCGTCGCGGTCGGCGCAGGGGTGGCGGAGGTCGGCGGGGGTGCCGTCTCCCCCGGGCCCTCCAGGGCTTGGGGGCGGCCCGTGGGGCGCGTTGTGCTCGAGGTAGACGGCGGGCACGTCGCGCCCGGGGCGGCGGCCGCCGAGCCAGCGTTCGGCCAGCCCGGCCTCGTGTGGGCGCTGGAGCACGACGAGGTCGACGGGCTCCTCGCGCAGCCGCTCGGGCGGCAGTTCGGCCACCGTCTCTGGCCAGACGAAGGTGCGGGCCCGGCCGAGCCCGTCGGGGCCCCGGCCCGGCAACACGGGCACCACGTAGCGGTGGGCGCCCTGGACGAAGGCGGTGGTCCAGGAGCCGTGGACGTGCCAGAGCAGGATGTTCATGCGGGTGCCTTCCGGGCGGCGGGTTCGGTGCGGCCGGCGCCGACCGTCAGGGCGGCGACGGCGTGGCGGACCTCGTCGTCCGTGATGGAGTCCAGGCAGGGGTGGCCGGCGACCGGGCAGAGCCGGGCGCGGGTGCCGGCGCAGGCGGCGTCCTGACGGCCGAGCCGGACGTGTGGCACCTGGTACGGCAGCCAACGGTCGGCGCTGACCACCGGCGAGAACAGGCTGATGATCGGGGTGCGGACGGCGGCGGCCAGATGGGCCGGCCCGGTGTTCCCGACGATGACGACCCGGGCCCTGGCCAGCACGCCGGCCAGTTCGGGCAGCCCGGTCCGGCCGCCGAGGTCAAGCCCGTGCCGGCCGGCGACGGCGCGGGTCAGCGCCCCCTCCCCGGGACCGCCGGTGACCACGACCCGGTGGCCGGCGGCGGCGAGCGCGGCGACCGCCCTGGCCGCCCGCCCGGCGGTCCACATCCGGGCCGGCACGGCGGCGCCCGGGTGCAGCACCAGATAGGGCTCGTCGCCGGTGAGTCCGGTCGTGTCGGCGTGCCCGGTGATCCGCAACGAGCCGCTGTCGCCGGGCGGCAGCGGGAAGCCCGCGGCCTCGGCGAGTTCCAGGGCGGCGGCGGCCTCGTGCCGGTACGGCTCCCTGCGGTGCCGGAGCTGGAGCAACGAGCCGGGGTAGTGCTCGCTGTCGGCGGCCACCCAGGGCACGCCCGCCAGCTTCAGCAGCAGGGCGGCCGGCAGCGGGCTCTGGTGGTGCGAGGCGAAGATCAGGGCACGGTCGAAGCGCTCCGCGGCGATCCGGGCCGCCAGGTCGGTGAGGTCCTCCGGCACGACGGCCGACGGGCTGAGGCTGACCCAGGGGGCGTCGTAGACCATGATCCGGTCCACGCCTGGCAGCAGCCGACCGGCGGCCTCGCCGCGCGGGCCGCAGAGCAGCGTGGTGCCGGAGGAGCCGGCCGCGAGGGCCCGGATGGCGGGTCCGGCGAGCAGCACGTCGCCGGCGCTGTCGAGCCGGACGGCGAGCGTGCGGGGGGCGTCGGGGCGGGGGGTCATGGGCCTCCACTCCTCCTCTCGCCGCCGTCCCCCGCGCCGACCGGCAGGCAGGTGAGCAGCGCCTGGACGGCGGTGAGCAGGTCGGGGGCGCTGCAGTCGGCGGCCTCGATCTCCGCCCGGCGGGTGGCCGATGTGGGCACCAGCACGCCGCGGGCCCCGGCGGCGTGGGCCGCGTCCAGGTCGGCGGCGATGTCGCCGACGACGGCGACGCGGCCCGGCGCCACGTCGAGCCGTTCGCAGGCCGCGTGGACCAGCCCTGGCGCCGGCTTGCGGCATCCGCAGCCGTCCTCGGGGGCGTGCGGACAGACGGCCCACACGTCGAACGCGCCCAGCAGCGACTCCACGCACAGCCGGATCGCGGCCACGTCCGAGCGGGTGAACAGGCCGCGGGCGACGCCCGACTGGTTGCTCACCACCCCGGTGCGGATGCCGCGCGTCCGCAAGAGGCCGAGCGCGTCCCTGGCGTGCGGGAGCGGGCGGACCAGGGTCGGATCGCCGTTGTAGGGCACGTCCTCGATGAGCGTGCCGTCCCGGTCGAAGAGCACCGCGTCCACGCCAAGGTCCACGCCCAGCTCCGCAGGGGTGTGCGCGGTGCGGAGGGGACCGGCGACCGGGAAGAGCCACGGTGACGATATTCTGCTTTCACTCATAAGCCCCCCAGTTGCCCGATATGACCGAATCAAACGGAGCACGGCCGGCAACCTGCTCACCCCCCTCCCCTTCCGTCGCATCGCCTTCCGTCGTGCGGAGCCAGGGCGCCGCCCGGCGGTGGGCGACCAGCCCGGCGAACCAGTGCGTCACGGCCACGGGCGGGATCGCGATGCTGGTGGCGGCCATCCGGCCGATCTCGTCGGCGTTCCGGGGGCCCGGCAGGATCCTGGCCAGGGCGAACTCGGCGGTGCCGGCCAGCCAGAGCGCCGCGCAGCCCGCGGCGGCGCGCGGCCGGCGCGCGGCGACGGCCAGCAGCCCGGCGGCCCCGGCGGCGGTGACGGCCAGATGCCGGGGCAGCCGCCCGCGCGCCGCGCCGGCCCGGGTCCACCAGTCCCGGCCGTGCAGCCGGGTCATCAGCACGTCGTCGGCGTTGCCGGCCTGGACGCGCACGGACACCCAGCGGTCGGCGGGCCTGACCGGATGCGTGGTGCGGCGCTGACCCATGGTCAGCCGCCAACCCCGGTCGAGCAGCCGGAGCGCCAGATCGGCGTCCTCCCGGAAGGCCCGGGGGAAGCGCTCGTCGAAGCCGCCGACCGACTCCAGGGCGGTCCGGCGGTAGGTCAGGTCGGCGGTGATCCACCGGGCCGTGGCCAGACCCGCGGTGGTGCGCTCCCAGTCGGTCGGGCGCCGGTCGTCGGGCAGCGGAACGGTGATCCTGGCCTGGACGCCGGCGGTGCGGTCGCCGGCCAGCGCCAGATCGGCGAGGAGCGCGGCGCACCAGGCGGGCCCCGGCAGCACGTCGTCGTCCAGGAACGCGATCCACGGTTCGGGGGCGGCGCGCCAGCCGGCGTTCCGCGCCGCCGCGGGGCCGGCCCCGCGCCCCGGCACGACCTCCACCAGATCGCGCAGCGGTTCGGGGATCGCCACCGGCAGCGGCGTGGGGTCGTGCGGCGGGCGGTCGTCCACCAGCACGATCCGGGCCGGCCGGGGTCCGGTGGACGCGGCGAGCGCGGTCAGCAGCCGGCCGAGGCTGGGCCGGCCGAGCGTGGGCACGACCACGGCGACGTCGGTGTTCTGGCGCCCGCTCATGTCGGGCCCCCATTCCGCGCGGCGTTCCCCACGGCCGCGGCGCCGTTCCGCGCGAACAGCGCGCCACGCCTGACCACGAAGGGTCCGATCGCCAGCAGGTCCACGGGCGCCGAGCCGAAGCACTCCAGCGCGTCCCTGGGGTCGTCGACCATCGGCCGCCCCGCGGTGTTCAGGCTGGTGTTCACCACCACCGGCAGGCCGGTCAGCCGCTCGAAGGCGGCGAGCATCCGGGCGGTCAGCGGCTCCCGTTCCGGGTCCACGGTCTGGATCCGGGCCGTGCCGTCCACGTGCACGACGGCCGGGATGCGGTCGCGCCACGCGGGACGCACGTCGTGCACGAAGAGCATGTACGGGCTGGGCAGCGGCCCGTCGAAGAGTTCGGCGGCCCGGTCGGCCAGCACCATGGGCGCCACCGGCCGGAACTGCTCGCGGCCCTTGATGTCGTTCAGCCGCTCCAGATTGCCCGACCGGCCCGGGTGGGCCAGCAACGAGCGGTGGCCGAGCGCCCGCGGGCCGTACTCGGCGCGGCCCTGGAACCAGGCCACCACCGCGTTGCCAGCCAGCGCCTCGGCGACCGTGGCGGCCACGTCGGGCGGTCGTTCGAACGGCACCGCCGCGGTCTTCAGCCACGCCTCCAGCTCCGCCTCCGACCAGCCGCGCCCCAGGTCGGCGCCCGGCGGCGGGGTGGCGGGCGCCGGGTCGAACTCGGCGGCGTGCAGCATCGCGCCGCCCAGCGCGGTGCCCGCGTCGCCCGCCGCCGGCTGTACCCAGACCCGGCGGAACGGGCCCTCCCGCGCGATACGGGAGTTGGCGACGCAGTTGAGCGCCACCCCGCCGGCCATGGTCAGCACCTCGTCGCCGGTCTGCCCGTGCAGCCAGCGCACCAGGTCCAGCAGCACCTCCTCCAGGCACGCCTGGGCGCTCGCCGCCAGATCCGCGTGGTCCTGGCTCCACGCCTGACCCGGAAGCAGCGCAGGGCACAGCGCGGCCCAGTCGACGCCGGCGGCGTGGAAGCCGCCGTCCCCGGTCGAGTACACGTGCCTGCGCAGTTCGGGCAGCAGCCGCGGGGTGCCGTAGGAGGCGAGCGCCATCACCTTGTACTCGTCGCTGGAGCGCAGGAAGCCGAGGTGCTCGGTCAGCTCCTCGTAGACCAGGCCGAGCGAATGCGGCAGTTCCTGGCCGCGCAGCGGCACCAGGCGGTCGCCGACGCGCCGGGCCGCCAGATGCGAGGTGGCCTCGCCGCGGCCGTCGAGCACCAGCGCGGACGAGGTCTCGGCGTCGGGGGCGGCGAACGCCGAGGACGCGGCGTGCGCCATATGGTGCGGCACGAACCGGACGCGCTCCGGATCGAGCCCGGGCAGCGCGGCGCGCAGGAAACCTGGCGCCTCGCGGGCGTAGCTGAGCCGCAGATGGTCCCACGGGTCGTCGAGCCCCATCGCGTCGGCGGGGCGGGCGCGGTCCGGGTCGAACGAGTAGATGACCGCGTCCAGGTCCTCGGGACGCAGCCCGGCCTGGTCCAGGCACCAGGCGGCGGCGCGCTCCGGGAGCTCCCAGGCGGCGAACGGCACGGGTCGTTTGCCGTGCTTGCGGCGCGAGAACCGTTCCTCCTCGGCGGCGGCGACCGGCCGGCCGTCGATGACCAGGGCCGCCGCGGGGTCGTGGAACAGGGCGTTGATACCGAGGACGCGCATGCGGGGGCCTCCGTGGGACGCGGAACGGTGGGCGGATCGGTGGGCGGGCGGGCCCTATGCGGGCACCGCCTGCCGGTACCAGGCGATGGTGCGGGCCAGGCCCTCCTCGGCCAGCACCTCGGGCTCCCACTGGAGCTTGCCGCGCGCCAGCGTGATGTCGGGGCAGCGCACCCAGGGATCGTCGGTGGGCCGCTCGACGAGCCGGATGGTGGCGTCGGAGCCGGTCAGCCGCAGCACCGTGCGGGCCAGCTCCAGCATTGTGATCTCCACGGGGTTGCCCAGGTTGACGGGCCCGCGGAGCTCGGCGGCGGCCATCGCGAGCATCCCGCGCACCGTGTCGTCGACGTAGGTGAGGGAACGGGTCTGCCGGCCGTCCCCGGTGACCGTCAGCGGCTCGCCGGCCAGCGCCTGCCGGATGAAGGTGGGCACCGCGCGGCCGTCGTAGCCGCGCATCCGCGGCCCGTAGGTGTTGAACAGCCGGACGATCGCGGTGTCGGTGCCGTGCACCGACGCCTCGGCCACGGTCAGCGCCTCGGAGAACCGCTTGGCCTCGTCGTACACGCTGCGCGGCCCGACCGGGTTGACGTGCCCCCAGTACGTCTCGGCCTGCGGGTGCTGCTGCGGGTCGCCGTACACCTCGGAGGTGGAGGCCAGCACGAAGCGGGCCTCGTCGCGGCGGGCCAGGGCCAGCGCGTTGCGGGTGCCGAGGCTGCCGGTCTCCAGGGTGTGCAGCGGCATCCGCAGGTAGTCGGCGGGCGAGGCGGGGGACGCGAGGTGCAGCACCAGGTCCGCGCGCTCCCCGGGCTCGAACGGCTCGCACACGTCGGCGTGCAGCAGCGTGAACCGCGGCCGGTCGGTCAGGTGGGCGACGTTGTCCGGCTGCGCCGTGGACAGATCGTCGACGCAGGTGACCGCCGTGCCCTGGTCGAGCAGCGCCGTGCACAGATGGGAGCCGAGGAATCCGGCGCCCCCGGTCACCACCGCGTGTCGGAAGTGTCGGAAACGCATGGCGGGTCCTTTCCTCGACGTGTCGCGGCAACCGCGCGACGAGTACCCCCGACATAACACCGCAAACCACTCAATTACGGCAGGTAGCGCTTCTGCCTGCGCGCTCGGTTGACCAGCGGCGGAGCGGGGTACCCGGGCGTCCTGCCGCGATCCGGAGGGCCAGGAGGCCGGGAGGTAATGCGATGCGTGTGGTGGTCGTGGGGGCGACGGGCAACGTCGGCAGCGCCCTGGTCCGGGCGCTGGCCGGGGATCCGGACGTCGCCTCGGTGCTCGGGCTGGCCCGCCGGACGCCGGACTGGGAGGTCGAGAAGACCACGTGGGCCGGCGTCGACCTGCGGGACCAGGGCGCCGAGGAGGAGCTGACCCGGCACTTCGCGGACGCCGACGCCGTGGTGCATCTGGCCTGGATGATCCAGCCGGCGCGCGACCCGGTGATGACCTGGCGCACCAACGTGCTCGGCACCGAACGGGTGCTGCGGGCGGTGACCGCCGCCGGCGTCGGCACCCTGGTCTACGCCTCGTCGGTCGGCGCCTACGCACCAGGGCCCAAGGACCGGACGGTGGCCGAGGACTGGCCCACGCACGGCTGGCCTGAGGCCCCGTACACCCGGGAGAAGTCCTACGTCGAGCGGATGCTCGATGCCTTCGAACAGCGGCACCCCGACGTCCGGGTGGTGCGGATGCGCCCGGGATTCATCTTCGCCAAGGAGGCCGCCGCCCACCAACGCCGGCTGTTCCTCGGCCCTTTGATCTTCGGCCCGATGGTGCGGCCCGAACTCAGCCCGGTGGTGCCGGACGTGCGCGGCCTGCGCTTCCAGGTGCTGCACGCGGCCGACGCGGCGGAGGCGTACCGGCTGGCGCTCGGCCGCGACGTGCGCGGCGCGTTCAACCTGGCGGCCGAGCCCGTGGTGGACGCCGCCATGCTCGCCGGCCTCTTCCGCGCCCGGGTGCGGCGGCTGCCACGCCGGCTGCTGCGCAGTGCCATGGCCGGCGCGTGGCGGGCACGGCTCACCGCGGCGCCGCCGCAACTCTTCGACGCGCTGGTGCGGCTGCCGCTGATGGACTGCTCGCGCGCCGCCTCCGACCTCGGCTGGCGCCCACGGCACAGCGCCGAGGAGGCGCTGCTCGACCTGGTCTACGGCCTGCGGCACAACGTCGGCATGAACACCCCGCCCCTGGCGGTCCGCCTCCCCCACGGCCGCCGCGACGAACTCACGACGGGCGTCGGCCGCCGCCCCTGACCACCGCCGCCGGCCGCTCGGCTCACGCTACGCGTACGGGGCGATCTGAATGAGATTGCCGCAGGCGTCGTCCAGCACGGCCTGGTACGGCTTCGGCCCGAAGTGGTCGCTTCCGTTCGCGGGGACGCGTTTGCGCCGGCCGGCGCGTGTTACTCGTCAGGCCGCGCCGGGCGCGGGGGGCGCCGAACTGGTGAGGCGCATCGACAAGGGATGACAAGGGATGGAGTGTCACCGCGATGACGACGTACGGGTACTTCCTGGCCAGCGAGGACCATGGCCCCCGGGAGCTGGTGGAGCAGGCCCGGATGGCCGAACAGGCCGGTTTCGACAGCCTGTGGATCTCCGACCACTACCACCCCTGGATGGACGCGCAGGGCCACAGCCCGTTCGTCTGGTCCACCATCGGCGCCATCGCCCAGGCCACCAGCCTGCCCGTCGAGACGGCGGTGACCTGCCCCACCGTCCGCATCCATCCGGCCGTGATCGCCCAGGCCGCCGCCACCAGCGCGGCGCTGCTCCAGGGCCGTTTCCGGCTCGGCGTGGGCACCGGCGAGGCGCTCAACGAACACATCCTGGGCGACCACTGGCCGCGCGCCGCGGTGCGCCTGGAGATGCTGGAGGAGGCCGTGGACATCATCAGGCGGCTGCTGACCGGCGAACGGATCAGCCACCGCGGCACCCACTACACGGTGGAGAACGCCCGGATCTACACGCTGCCCGACGAGCCCGTGCCGATCGACGTCTCGGCCTACGCCCCCGCGGCCACCGACCTGGCCGCGCAGATCGGCGACGGCTTCGCGACCATGGGCCCGCAGGCCGACCTGCTGAAGCGGTACCGCGAGGGCGGCGGCGGATCGAAGCCGGCCTCCTGCGGCATCAAGGCGTGCTACGACACCGACGAGGACCGGGCCGCCCGGACGGTGCTGCACCGCTGGTCGAACATGTTCCTGCCGGGCGAGCTGGCCGCCGTGCTGCCCGAGCCCAGTCACTTCGAGCAGGCCACCGAGCTGGTCACCGAGGAGCACGTCAGGAACGGGCCGATGCCGCTGGGCGACGACCCCGAGGCGCATATCAGGTCGCTCGCCGCCTGCGCCGAGGCCGGCTACGACCACGTGTACATCAACCAGATCGGCGACGACATGCCCGGCTTCTTCGACCTCTACCGCACCAAGGTGCTGCCGCAGCTGCCCCGTTGACCCCACCCCGAACGAGCACCCAGGAGCCCGGATGAGCCAGCAGGAGAACCCCACCGAACTCCACCCCCGCCCCGAGTATCCCGACCAGTCCCAGCCCCACCCGGGCGACACCCAGGAGATGGCCCCGCGCCCCGACCACGGCGAGGACTCGTACCGCGGGACCGGCCGGCTGCGCGACCGGCGCACGGTGATCACCGGCGGCGACTCCGGCATCGGCCGCGCCGTGGCCCTGGCCTACGCCAGGGAGGGCGCGGACGTGGCGTTCACGCACCTCGGCGAGGAGGAGCACGAGGCGGACGAGACCGTCCGGCTGGTGACCGAGGCCGGCCGGCGGGCGATCCCGGTGCGCTGCGACATCCGCGACGAGGACGCCTGTCAACGGCTGGCCAACACGGCGGTGGCGCAGCTCGGCGGGGTGGACGTGCTGGTCAACAACGCGGCCTACCAGATGTCCCAACCGGACAGCATCGAGAAGATCACCACCGAACAGTTCGACCGGGTGATGCGCACCAACCTCTACGGCATGTTCTGGCTGACGAAGATGCTGCTGCCGCACATCCCGGCGGGCGGCAGCGTCATCAACACCACGTCCGTCCAGGGCTACAAGCCGAGCCCGCACCTGCTCGACTACGCCATGACCAAGGGCGCGATCATCACCTTCACCCAGGGCCTGGCCGCGTACCTGGCACCGCGCGGCATCCGGGTCAACGCGGTGGCGCCAGGGCCTGTGTGGACTCCGCTGATCCCCGCGACCATGCCGGACACCACCAGCTTCGGCGAGAAGAGCCCGCTCGGCCGGGCCGCGCAGCCGGCCGAGATGGCGCCGGCGTACGTCTTCCTCGCCTCCCAGGAGGCGAGCTACGTCACCGCCGAAATCCTCAACGCCACCGGCGGCTCTCCCCTGCCCTGAGCGCCCGTGCCCGGACGCTGTGCCCGGACAAGCGCCCGACGCTTCTCCCGGGTGGTGGGGGTGAACGGCGCGGGAGTCTCGCGCAGCACGCCCTCGACCGGGCCGGCAGCAGCAGCCCGGTCGCGATCCGGGTCATCTCGCCCGCACCGGCTCGCGGCGGGACGCCAGTCTGCACGTGACGGACGTCCCACACATCTCGGGCGTTTCCCCCGTGGCACCACCGGTTACCCGGGTCGGGACCGACCAATCGCCCAGTTGCCGAGAACCCCCAAGCAGGAGGAGCCCGCCATGGCACGCACGGTAGAAGAGATCATGACCCAGCAGCCGGCCACGGTCGGTCAGCAGGACACCATCGCGCAGGCGGCGCGGCTCATGAAGGACAACGACACCGGCGACGTCGCGGTGGTCGAGGACGGCCGGGTCGTCGGCATCATCACCGACCGGGACATCACGGTCCGCGTGGTGGCGACGGACCGCCCCACCTCGACGACGGTCTCCGAGGTGGCCAGCAAGGGCGACGTGGCGACCATCAGCCCGCGCGCAACGCTGACCCAGGCCGCGTCGGTGATGCGGGACAAGGCCGTGCGACGGCTGCCCGTGGTCGACGACGGCCGGCTGCTCGGCATGGTCAGCCTCGGCGACCTGGCCATCGAGCGGGACCCCGAGTCCGGCCTGGCCGACATCTCCGCCGCCGAGTCGAACGAGTAGTCCATCCACGAAAGCGACCCACGAACGAGAGACGAGACAGCCGGAGGCGAAAGTGTCCTACGGAGAGTTCCTGTCCAGCGTGCGCGAGCGCGGTGAGTACGCCGCCGACGAGGCGGAACGGATCGTCGAGGCGGTGCTGGCCACGCTCGGCGAGCGGCTGCCGGAGCAGCCCGCCCAGCATCTCGCCGACCAGTTGCCCACGCCGCTGGACGACATCCTGGAGAACGCGGCGGACGGCTCGGGGCGCAGTTGGGGCGTGACCGAGTTCGTCACTCATGTGGCGGAGCGCGCCGAGGAGGACGAGGACACCGCCGAGGCCCACGCCCGGGTGGTCTTCGCGGCCCTCGGCGACCAGGTCACCGGCGGCGAACTCAACAAGCTGCTGAGCCAGCTCCCCTCCGGCTATGCCGAACTCTTCGGCTACCCCGAACTGACCTGAGCATCTGCCCCCTCGGGCCGCGCGTTCGGCCCGATGCACAGGTCAGGCGAAAACCGACGGACACCGCCACTGGTGCGTCCTAGCTTCACCAAGGTTCCGAAGACCCACGTCCGGATGAGGTGCTTCTGATGACTGTCCAGGCAACGGCGGCCAGCGTCACCAGGCCGTCTCCCGCGCACGTCATGAGCTCATCGGACCTAAGGAACCCCACCAGTGGATCTTCCACGTAGCTTCACCATCCGCGAGAGCAGCCATCGCATCCACAACCCGCTCACCAGCGAAAAGCTGGCTGCTCTCGGGCAGGCGCTGCACCTGACCCCCGGGACGCGCGTGCTCGACCTGGCCAGCGGCTCCGGCGAGATGCTGTGCACCTGGGCGCACGCCCACCGCATCGTCGGGACCGGAGTGGACATCAGCACCCAGTTCACGGCCAGCGCCCGTGCCCGGGCAGCCGAGCTCGGCGTCGCCGAACGGGTCGTCTTCATCCACGCCGACGCTTCCGGCTATGTCGCGGACGAACCCGTCGACCTCGCCGCGTGCGTCGGCGCCACCTGGATCGGCAACGGAGTGGTCGGCACGATCGAGCTGCTGCGCCGCAGCCTCCGCGCCGGCGGCATGCTGCTGATCGGCGAGCCGTACTGGCGTCGGGAGCCGCCGGACCAGGACACCGTCGAAGCATGCCATGCCAACAACACGGACGACTTCCGGCTGCTGCCCGAGCTGCTCGAGCAGTTCGGCGAACTGGGTTACGACGTCGTCGAGATGGTGCTTGCCGACCAGGACAGCTGGGATCGGTATCGGGCCGCGCAGTGGCTCAACACCCGACGCTGGCTCGACCGGAATCCCACCGACGAGTTGGCCGACGAGCTGAGAGCCGAACTCTCCCGAGGACCGGTCAGCTACGCCAGGTACGAGCGCGAGTATCTCGGCTGGGGGGTCTTCGCTCTCATCGGCCGCTGACGCTCGCGTCGCATCGGGGGCCGTCGGCACGCTGGCGGCCCTCGACCGGCAGGTCAGGCGTCCGCACCGATTCGTCGGCTCTCAGCCGCGGCCCCGTTACCCGTCAAGCGAATCCGCCCCTTGCCACTCGTTAGGGCGAATTCGCTTCCACCGCGCATTGTCTGGAGTAGAGTCCGGAACACGAAGATCATTGTCAACGTCTTGTCAGATGTTGACAGTTACCCGGTCCACGACTGGGGAGGCAATCGTGACGGTGGAAGACGACGGAGAAGACCCCACGAACCGGGCGGCCAACGCCCTGGTGCATTTCGGCATCGAGGTCGCGGAGGAACGGAAGCGACAGGGCCTTTCCCTGTCACAGCTGGCGAAGACGATCCCCTGCGACAAGTCCCTCGTCCAGAGGATCGAGCACGCCAAACGCATCCCCTCCCTGGAGTTCGCCGAGGGCTGCGACCGCACGTTCGAGACGAACGGGCGCTTCGTCAGGCACTGGAAATGGGCGATCAAGTACGCCTTCCCCGCCTGGTTCCGACGCTACGTCGAACTGGAGATGGAAGCGTCATCGATACGGATCTTCCACCATCAGCTGATTCCCGGGCTGCTGCAAACCCCGGACTACGCACGGGCGCTGCTGCGAGCCGGCCGTCCCCGCGACCTCGAAGGTCTGGTCACTGCGCGCATGGAGCGGCAGACGATTCTGACCCGGGCGGACGCGCCGGAGCTCTGGGTGGTCCTCGAAGAAGGGGTCCTGCGGCGGGACATCGCCGGTCCGGAGTCGATGCGCGCCCAACTCGTGCGTCTTCGCGAGTTCGCCGAGACCTCACAGCACGTGGTCCAGATCATCCCTGAGCGCACCAGGAACTACTTCGGGTCGTACTGCCCGTACAGCGTCCTCTCGTTCCCCGAGGGCGGCGATGTCGTGCACGTGGACGGCTTCCCCCGTAGTTACCTTCTCGCGGATCCGAGCGACGTCAGGGAGGCGGCGCGGGCCTATGATCTGCTCAAGGCAACCGCCTGTCCACCTGACGAGTCGGCCGCGCTGATCGACTCCGTGTTGAAGGACCAGTACTCATGACGAGCCCACCACTTATCCCTGAAGGCGCATGGCGGAAGTCCAGCTACAGCGGCCAGAACGGGGGCGACTGCCTGGAGATCGCGGACGGCATCCCCGGCGCCATCCCCGTCCGCGACAGCAAGAACCCCACCCCCACCCTCACCATCCCCAACCCGTCCTGGCGCGCCCTGATCGACCACCTCAAGCACTGACCCGTCAGCGAACCACCTCGAAGACGTTCTTCTGCAGGCCGTTGGCGTACGCCTCGTGCTCGACCAGCCGCAGCTTCTGGACGTCCTTGTCCGTGTCGCTGAACAGCCGCTTGCCCGCGCCGAGCAGCAGCGGGAAGACCAGCAGGTGGTAGCGGTCGATCAGGCCGGCGTCCGAGAGGGCGTGGTTGAGGGTGGCGCTGCCATGCACGATGATCGGGCCGCCGTCGGTCTCCTTGAGCGCGGCGACGTCGTCCAGCGAGCGGAGGATCGTCGTCTCGCCCCAGTTCGAGACCAGGTCGCCCTCGGTGAGCGTGCTGGAGACGACGTACTTCGGCATCACCCGGTAGTCGGCGAATTCTTCCATGTCCGGCCAGACCGGACTGAACGCCTCGTAGCTGATCCGGCCCAGCAGCAGCGCGGCGGCCTCCTGCTGCTCCCGGCCCTTGATCTCGTACGCCTCGGGGAGGAATTCGATCTCCTTGAAAGTCCACCCGGAGTTCCGGTAGCCGGGCTCGCCGCCCGGGGCCTCCACGACGCCGTCGAGCGAAACGAAGGCCGTGCTGATGAGGGTACGCATTCTGGTCTCCCACAAGTCCCGCGGCCGGTTCCCCAGCCCGTTCGATCACCATCTTTCCCTGACAGACCACCGTTCGCGGGAAAACTCATCGGTCCTCCGCGGCGGAGCGCCGCCCCGCCCGGCTGAAGGGCCGCCAGGCTCAGAGCGTCCCCGACCCTGCATCGATCACCGTCGGGCGGTAGCGATGAGGGTGCCGACGTTGCGCGGGTCCGGCGCTGGTTCGGTCCACACGTGGACGTCGCGGTAGCCGTGGCGGTCCAGGAGTTCAGTCCAGCCCTCGGGTTCGAAGGCCCATCGGTAGACCCACGTCGCCCGGCCCGTGAAGCCGTTGCCGTACATGCCTTGGCGGCCGTAGCTCCCGGGGACGGCCGCCGCGTGGGAGAACGCCAGCCGGCCGCCGGGGGCGAGCCGGTCGCGGACCAGTGGCAACAGCACGTCGGGATCGGTGAACCAGACGCCTCCCCAGATCGAGTAAACGGCCCCCCACTGCTCGGAGTGGGAGACCAGCCAGTCCACCACGTCCGCCCGGACGAAGTGCGCGTTTCGCAGGTGGCCCCAGCGTTCGCGGGCGCGGGCGCACTGCTCGGCCGAGAGGTCGATGCCGGTCGCCGCGATGCCCTTCGTCGCGAGCGCCGCGACCGCCGCGCCGCAGCCGCTGCCCAGTTCCAGGGCGGAGGCGGGCTCGTCGAGCAGTTCCTCGCCTGGGCCGTGCCCCTCATACTGGGTCCAACCGAACGCTTCCTTGAGCGCGGCTTCGACCGGCTGCTCCTTCACGCCTCGGGCGTAGCGGTCCCAGTATTCGACCTCGTTGTCGATGGTGTGCACGGCGACCCCGGTGAGTGGTGTGGGACGAGTGGGCGCGTCACACTACCGAGGCGCATAGGACGATGGTGGCGTTCTGCCGTTTCTCCCTCAAGGGAGCACGAGGAACGGCCGTGCGAGCGTTCCCCGCACGGCCGTGGGTAGGGCCGGGTCAGTGGCAGTCACTACCTGGGTGGCAAGGGGTGCACTTGGCGAAGTCGTGCTCCCACAGCGGCAGATCCACCGGGAACCCGTTCTCGGCGATCACGCTCGCCGTGCGTTCCACTGACCCGTCGTACTTGAACTCGAGCTCGGGCACGTGCTCCAGGAACCTGCCGTCGAAATGCCGGTGGCAGAACTCCCGGTAGTTCACGGTGTCGAGGATGAACGCGTGGACAGCCATGTCCACGAGCCGGCCGCAGCCGACCTCCAGGCCCTGGCCCCACTTCTCCATGGCGGTGATTAGGTAGGCCACGGCTTGACCGAACAGCCGCTCAGCCATCACGGTGTCGAACGGGTGATCCCGCGTGAGCAGAGCGATCTGCCGCTCCCACACGTCGGGCGTCACGAAGTCCCGGGGGTCTCGCCATGGGGCTACCTCTGTCGGGGCATCGATCTCTGGTGCGATTGTCATGGCGCCTCTGCCTTTCATCAGGTCGGGGACGGTGTCTCTTCAGGACACTCCCGATCTGACGCACAGAGAAGCGGTGAAGGAAGCGCACGCACATGCCATGCCGAAGACGCACACGGTGTGCCAGTACGCCGTTCACCACCTACCGGGCTCGCCGACGCCACGGGTATCGTCGAAAGGTTGGGCAGGTGGGGAGGGGACGCCATGGGGCGCCAGACGGACGACGTGGGAACCGTGTTGAGGATGGCGCGCCTCGCGGCTCGCCTGACCCAGGCCGAGGTGGGTGCCCGCGTAGGCTATTCCGCCTCCGCGATCAGCCGACTGGAAACGGGCGGACGGGCACCAGACTGGCGAACGGTGCGACGCCTCATGCACGTGTTGAGGATTCCACCCGACGCTCTGGGACTCGAATCGGCGAACACGGGCGGTGACCTGCTGTGTGGCGAGAGAGGCGGCACTAGGGCGCGTATTGAGTTGTGATCAGTTGGTGGTCCGGGTGAGGTCCTTGACCCAGATCATTGAGGCGCGCAGGTGGAGGCCGGCGAGGTAGCTGTCGGGGGTTTTGTCGTATCGGGTGGCGACGCCTCGCCAGGCCTTGAGCTTGTTGATCAGGCGTTCAACGGTGTTCCTCTCCTTGTAGAGGTCGGCGTCGTGGCTGACAGGCCGACCCCCCGCGGAGCCCTTCTTCTTCCGGTTGGCGGCCTGGTCTCTCTTTTCCGGGATCACTGCCTTGATGCCGCGTCTGCGCAGGTGGGCCCGGTTGCCGCGGGAGGAGTAGGCCTTGTCCCCGGCGACCGCGTCCGGCCGGGTGCGGGGGCGGCCGACGGGGCCGCGGACCCGTATCTTCCCCAGCACGGGGATGAACTGTGGGCTGTCCGCGGCCTGGCCTGCGGTCAGCACGAACGCCAGTGGGCGGCACTTGCGGTCGGCGGCCAGGTGAACCTTGCTGGTCTGCCCGCCCCTGGAGCGTCCCAGGAGGGCGGTCCTCAGCCGGAGTTTTCGCCGACGCCGGATGCGTCGTCGCTCCTCCCGCTCGGGATCGATCTCGGCGTCCTGTCCGTCTTGTTCTCACAACGACACGATGATAGCGCCCTAGAGTGCCAGCGCATACGCCCGACGAGGCCACGGAGGATGCTGTGCGACGCAGGCACGTACTCAGGCTGACCGGACACGCGGCCACCGGTCTCGCCCTCGCGGCCGTGGCGGGTGCGGACCGCGCCGCGGCGGCCCAGCCGTACGGCAACGGGCTGAGCGAGGCGCTCGTGCACGGGCTCCCCGCTGTTCGGGGCCACGTTGACCGCTCATCGTTGGTTCGGGCCGTGGCCACCGCCCGCGGGGAACTCGCCGACGGGCGGTATGCCGAACTGGTGGATGCGCTGCCGTTTCGTCTCAGCCTCGCCAACGCCATCGGTGGCGAGGAGTCCCATCGGGCGCTCGCGGTGCTCTACGGGATCGCCGCCCGCACGGCCACCAAGTTGGGCGAGGACACGCTCGTGCTGGTCACCGCCGACCGGGCGCTGACGCATGCCAGGGAGTCCGGAGACAGCCTGGCCATCGCCGACGCGCGCCGCATGGTCTCGCTGGCGTACCGCCGTAACGGGCAACCGGGGCGGGCGCTGGCCGTCGCCGTCCGCGCAGCCGACGAGCTGGGGGCCGTCCGCGACATCGCCGCCCAGCCGCGCCTCTCAGCCCTGGCGCAGCTTCACGCGACCGCCGCGTACACCGCCTCCCGGGGTGGGGACGCCACGGCCGCCCGGGACCTGATGGCCGCGGCCCGCTCCCGTGCGGCAGGGGTACGGTACGGGAGCGACGGGTTCGATGCGCGCCAGGCAGCGCTGTACGAGGTGTCCGTTCTCCAGCGGGCCGGCGACCCGGCCGCCGCCGTCGCCACCGCCCGGCGGATCGATGTCCGAGGGCTGGGTGCCGAGCGGACGGCGCGCCTGTGCATCGACGTGGCTCGGGCTCACGCGGACTGGGGTCGTCCCCGGCAGTGTTACGCGGCGCTGCTGGCAGCGGAGCGGGCAGCGCCTCAGGAGGTGCGGCGCGGTGTCGTCCGTGGACTGACGCGGGACCTGCTACGGCACCGCATCGCGGGGGTCACCGGGTTCGCCCGACGCACGGGCGCTGTCCAGGCGAACGTGGCCCGATGATCGCCGCTGCGACGCGTGCATGACTCTTGAGTCGGCGGTCGGGTGCTCGGCGCCGGAGGTTTCTCCCCGTGGTGGGCGGGTTACCCGGGGCGCGTGAGCGATGACCGCGTGCGCGTCGTGGTGGTCGGTGCCACCGGGAACATCGGCGTCGCGCTGACCCGGCTGCTGGCCGCCAGTCCGCAGGTCCGTTCGGTCCTGGGGCTGGCCCGGCGCGTTCCGGACCGGCCTCCCCCAGGCCTTGGCGGCCTGGGAGGTACCCCCATCGCCGACATCCCGAACCCGGCCAAGGTCGGGTACGCGCGGCTCGACATCACCGACGAGGCGGCCGAGCCGGAGCTCGCCGAGGTGTTCGCCGGTGCCGACGCCGTCGTGCATCTGGCCGCCCTGTTCCAGCCCTCGCACCGACCTCGGACCACCTGGCGCACCAACTGTGTCGGCACCGCACGGGTGTTCCGCGCCGTCGCCGCCGCCGGCGTGCCCGCGCTCGTGCACGCCTCCTCGCTGGTGGCCTACTCCCCCGCCCCGCCGGATCGCCGCGTCGACGAGAGCTGGCCCACGCATGGCTGGCCCACCGCGGCCTACCCCCGCGAGAAGGCGTACGCCGAGCGGCTGCTGGACGCGTTCGAGCCCCGGCACCCCGATGTCCGGGTGGTGCGGATGCGGCCCGCGGTCGTGGTGACCGGCGCGTCCGCAGCGCAGCAGCGGCGGCTGTTCGGCGGCCCGCTGTTCCCCGCCCGGCGCCCGCCCGGGCCGCTGCGGCTGCTCCCCGACGTGCCGGGGCTGCGCTTCCAGGTGGTGCACACCGACGATGTGGCCGAGGCGTTCCACCAGGCCGTGGTGGCGCCGGTCGCCGGCGCGTTCAATCTGGCCACCGAGCCGGCCGTGGATCCCCGGCTGCTGGCAGAGCTCGACGGGGCCCGCGCGGTGCGGGTGCCCTACCGGGCGCTGCGCGGGGCCACCGCCGCGGGCTGGGGCCTGCGGCTGGTGCCCACCTCGCCGTCCATGCTGGACGCGGTGCTCGGGTTCCCGCTGATGGACTGCGGGCGGGCGCACCGAGAGCTGGGCTGGGCGCCGCGGCGGTCCGCCCAGGAGGCGGTCAACGATTTCCTCTCCGGCCTCCGGCACGGCGGGGGCGGCGACACCCCGCCGCTGCGCCGCCGGCTGCCCGGCGGGCGGCTCCGGGAGGCCGCCACGGGCGTCGGGGAGCGGCCATGACCGGTTCGGGCGGCTCCGGCGAGGAGCAGGTGCCCGCCATCGCCCAGGATCTGGCCGGCACGCCCGATGCGGTGGTCGTCGGCTCGGGACCGAACGGCCTGGTGGCCGCGAACGTGCTGGCCGACGCCGGCTGGCGGGTGCAGGTGCTGGAGGCCCACGACCAGCCGGGCGGCGCGGTGCGCAGCGACCGCGGGGTGCATCCGGACTACGTCAACGATCTGTTCAGCTCGTTCTATCCGCTGGCCGTCGCCTCCCCCGCGCTGCGCGCGCTCGACCTGGAGCGGTGGGGCCTGACCTGGAGCCACGCCCCTGCCGTGCTGGCCCATCCGCTGCCCGACGGCCGCTGCCCCGTGCTGTGGCGCGACCCGATGAGGACCGCCGCGAGCCTGGAGTCGATGGGTGTCGGGGACGGCGAGTCGTACCTGCGGCTGCTCGACCTGTGGGAGCGGCTGGGCGACGTGCTGCTCAGGGCGCTGCTCACCCCGTTCCCGCCGGTCAGGGACAGCCTGCGGATGCTGCGGAGCCTGCGGTCGGCGGGCGGGCTGCGCGCGTTGCGGACGCTGACGCTGCCGGCCCGACGGATGGGCGAGGAGGAGTTCACCGGACCCGGCGGCGGGCTGCTGCTCACCGGCAGCGGCCTGCACGCCGACTTCTCGCCCGAGTCGCCCGGCAGCGGCGCCTTCGGCCTGCTGCTGGTCATGCTCGGCCAGCGGCTCGGCTGGCCGGTGCCGGTCGGCGGGTCGAACGGAATCACGCACGCGCTGGTCCGCCGGCTGGCGGCGCGCGGCGGCGCCCTGCGGTGCGGGGCGCCGGTCGCCGAGGTGGTGGTCAGGGAGGGCCGGTGCCTCGGCGTCCGCACCGCCGACGGCGAGCCGGTGCGGGCCCGGCGAGCGGTGCTGGCCGACGTGTCGGCGCCGGCGCTCTACGGCGGCCTCGTGGACTGGTCGCATCTGCCCGACCGGGTGCGGCAGGACCTGCGGCGCTTCCAGTGGGACTTCGCGACGTTCAAGACCGACTGGGCGCTGTCCCGGCCGATCCCCTGGGCCGCCGAGGGCGCGGCCGCCGCCGGCACGGTGCATGTCGCCGACGACATCGACCACCTGACCAGGAACACCGCCGACATGGTCACCGGGCGGGTGCCCGAACGGCCCTGTCTGGTGCTCGGCCAGATGACCACCTCGGACCCGAGCCGCTCCCCCGCCGGCACCGAATCGGCCTGGGCCTACACGCACCTGCCGCAGCGGATCTCGGACGGGGGCGCGAGCGGTGGCGGGGGCGGCTGGGGCGCCGGGCGGCGCGAGGCTCTGGCCGACCGGATGGAGCAGGCCGTGGAGCGGCTGGCCCCCGGTTTCCGCGCCAGCATCGTGGCACGCCGGGTGCTCGCCCCGCCGGACCTCCAGCGGCTCGACCGCAACCTGGTGCGGGGCGCGCTGAACGGCGGCACGGCGGCGCCGCACCAGCAGCTGATCTTCCGGCCCACGGCGGGTCGCAGCGGGCCGCACACCCCGGTCGCCGGCCTGTACCTCGCCTCGGCGTCCGCCCACCCGGGCGGCGGCGTGCACGGCGCGTGCGGCGCCAACGCGGCGCAGGCGGCGTTGCGTTCACGTTTCCTGTCCCGCCGCCCACGCCGGTAGCACCGAGAAACCGAGAACCGAGAGAGGAGAGCGGCATGGCCGTCCGACCCATCCTGATCAGACGCCCGCCCGAGGCGGTGTGGGCGGTGCTCGGCAATGGACACCGCTACGCGGAGTGGGTGGTGGGCACGCACGACTCCCGCCCGCTGGACGGGGACTGGCCGGCGGTCGGCTCGGCGCTCCGCTATGTGGTGCGGGTCGGCCCGTGGCGGCTGAGCGGGCAGACCGTGGTGCGGGTGAACGAGCCGGGCCGGCGTCTCGAACTGGAGGCGCACAGCGGGCGCCTCGGTACCGCGCGAATCGCCATCGAGATCCGGCCCTGGGGCGACGACACGCTCGTCATCGTGGACGAGCATCCGCTGGCGGGACCGGGCGGCCGGCTGCACAACCGGGGCAGCGAGGCTCTGCTCCAACTGCGCCACCGCCGGATGCTCCGGCAGCTGGCCCGCGTGGTGGAGGGCGACGATCCGTCACGCCAGCCGGCGGGAAACGCCCACTAACGAGTCAATTCGACCCGGTCCCGGCTGGCGCCGCTACAACAGGGCCCCGACAGCTGCCGAAAGGACGGGACCGATGGCCACCCTCACCGAACCGGAGGCGCCGGCGCCGCCACCCCCACCCCGAGCGCCCCGCACCAGAGGGCAGATCATCGCGGCGTGGGCCAGCACCACCGACCACAAGACGATCGGCGCCCTGTACATCGGCACCGCCTTCCTCTTCTTCCTGGTCGGCGGCGCGCTGGCCATGGCGATGCGAGTGGAGTTGGCCCGCCCCGGCATGCAGCTGCTCACGGCGGAGCAGTACAATCAGGCGTTCACCCTGCACGGTACGGTGATGATGCTGCTCTTCGCGACCCCGCTGTTCGCCGGTTTCGCCAACGCCATCATGCCGCTGCAGATCGGCTCGCCCGATGTGGCCTTCCCCCGGCTGAACGCGCTGTCCTACTGGCTTTTCCTGTTCGGCGGGCTGCTGGTTGTCGGCTCGCTGCTGACTCCGGAGGGCGGCGCGGCCTTCGGCTGGTTCTCCAACGCGCCGCTGAACAGCGAGACGCGCTCGCCCGGCCTCGGCCACGACATGTGGATCATGGGTCTGGCGCTCGCCGGTTTCGGCACCATCCTCGGCGCGGTCAACTTCATGACCACCATCATCTGCATGCGGGCGCCCGGCATGACCATGTTCCGGATGCCGATCTTCACCTGGAACGTGCTGCTGACCAGCGTGCTGGTGCTGATGGCCTTCCCGGTGCTGGCCGCCGCCCTGTTCGCGCTGGAGGCCGACCGGGTCTTCGGCGCGCATATCTTCGACGCGGCCAACGGCGGCTCGCTGCTGTGGCTGCACCTGTTCTGGTTCTTCGGCCATCCTGAGGTGTACATCATCGCGCTGCCGTTCTTCGGCATCGTCACCGAGATCATCCCGGTCTTCAGCCGCAAGCCGATCTTCGGCTATATCGGACTGGTCGGCGCGACCATCACCATCGCCGGCCTGTCGATGGCCGTCTGGGCGCATCACATGTTCGCCACCGGGGCGGTGCTGCTGCCGTTCTTCTCCCTGCTGTCCTTCCTGATCGCGGTGCCCACCGGGGTGAAGTTCTTCAACTGGATCGGCACCATGTGGCGGGGTTCGCTGAGCTTCGAGACGCCGATGCTGTGGTCGATCGGCTTCCTGGTCACCTTCCTCTTCGGCGGCCTGACCGGCGTCATCCTGGCCTCCCCGCCGCTCGACTTCCACGTGCACGACAGCTACTTCGTGGTCGGCCACTTCCACTACGTGGTCTTCGGCACGGTGGTCTTCGCGATGTTCGCCGGCTTCCACTTCTGGTGGCCCAAGTTCACCGGCACCATGCTCAACGAGCGGCTCGGCAGGATCCACTTCTGGACGCTTTTCGTCGGCTTCCACGGCACCTTCCTGGTGCACCACTGGCTCGGCGCCGAGGGCATGCCGCGCCGCTACGCCGACTATCTGGCGGCGGACGGCTTCACCGCGCTGAACACCATCTCCAGCATCGGGGCGTTCCTGCTCGGCCTGTCCACGCTGCCGTTCCTCTACAACGTGTGGTGGACCGCGCGGCACGCCCCGAGAGTCGAGGTGGACGATCCGTGGGGCTACGGCCGTTCCCTGGAGTGGGCGACCTCCTGCCCGCCGCCGCGGCACAACTTCACCTCGCTGCCCCTGATCCGTTCCGAATCGCCCGCCTTCGACCTGCACCACCCGCAGGTCAGCGCCCTGGACGAGGCCAGACGCGAGGGCCGCAGGGACGTGGGTGAGTCCACCGCGCACGACCCTGGGCGGCTGACCGTGCGGGAGCGGGAACGGCGGCGCGCGGCGGCCACCGGCATCACCCGGATCGAGGGCTACCTGCGCTGGCAGGCCGAGCTCGGCGCCCCGCGGGCGGCGGCCGAGCACTTCGCCGCCCGGCTGCCCTGGCTGGGCTGCGACGAGCGCGAGGAGCTGATGGAGCGCTACGTCGAGGAGCGGCTCGGCATGGCGCAGCGGCTGGTCGCGGGCGTCGAGGAGCGCTGCCGGGAGATCGAGGCCGCCCACGCCGCCCGCTACCGGCGCTTCCGGCAGCGGATGCTGTGCGCCACCGTCTGTGTACTGGTGGCGACGGCGAGTCTCGTCACCGCGGTCGTGGGGATGCTCGCCGGTTCTGGGTACCCGGGGCGGTGACCGCCAGCCGGACGCGACCGCGAGGAGGCGAGGCCCATGAAGGCGGCAGTGTGGCACGGGAAACGGGACGTACGGGTCGACGAGGTGCCGGAGCCGAGAATCCAGCGGCCCACGGACGCGGTCGTCCGGATCACCTCGAGCGGCCTGTGCGGCTCCGACCTGCACCTGTACGAGGTGCTGGCGCCGTTCATGACCCCGGGCGACGTGCTCGGCCACGAGCCGATGGGCATCGTGGAGGAGGTGGGCGACGAGGTCACCTCACTCAGCCCCGGCGACCGCGTGGTGGTGCCGTTCCAGATCGCCTGCGGCACGTGCCACATGTGCCGGCAGGGCCTCCAGACCCAGTGCGAGACCACCCAGGTGCAGGACGAGGGGATGGGCGCCGCGCTGTTCGGCTACACCAAGCTCTACGGCCAGGTGCCCGGCGGGCAGGCCGAGTACCTGCGGGTGCCGCAGGCCCAGTACGGGCCGATCCAGGTGCCGCGCGAGGGTCCTGACGACCGCTACCTGTACCTGTCGGACGTGCTGCCCACCGCGTGGCAGGCGGTGGAGTACGCGGCGGTGCCCGAGGGCGGCACCCTGGCCGTGCTCGGTCTCGGCCCGATCGGCGACATGTCCTGCCGGGTCGCGCTCCACCATGGCGTGGCCGAGGTCTTCGGCATCGACCTGGTGCCGGAGCGGCTGGAACGGGCGAGGGCGCGGGGCGTGACCACGTTGGACCTCACCGCGCACGACGACATCGCCGAGGCGGTCCGCGAGCGCACCGGCGGCCGGGGGCCCGACGCGGTGATCGACGCGGTCGGCATGGAGGCGCACGGCAGCAGGAGCACCAAGACGGCCCAGGACCTGAGCGCGCTGCTGCCGGGGCGGCTGGCCGAGAAGCTCGCCGGCAGGGCGTCCATGGACCGGATGGCCGCGCTCACCCTGGCCATCGACATGGTGCGGCGCGGCGGCACCATCTCGCTGGTCGGGGTGTACGGCGGGATGGCCGACCCGATGCCGATGCTGACCCTTTTCGACAAGCAGATTCAGCTGCGCATGGGCCAGGCGAACGTGCGCCGCTGGGTGCCCGACATCCTGCCGCTGCTGACGTCGGACGACCCGCTGGGCGTGGACGACTTCGCCAGCCACCACGTGCCGCTCTCCGAGGCGCCCGAGGCGTACCGGATGTTCCAGCAGAAGGAGGCCGAGAAGGTCGTGATGCTGCCCTGACACCCGTCCCGCGCACGCCCGCGCCGCCGGTGAGGTTCTCGCCGGCGGCGCGCGGGGCGGTGCGCACACTGCGCAACGGGTGCGCAACGGGTGCGGCGCTAGGAGCCGAACACCTCCTTCTCCACGTCGCTCGGGCCGTTGTACCGGTCGCGCCGCAGATGCGAGAACGTGTCCACCAGACCGCCCTCGGCGTGGTTCTTCTTGGCCTGCTGGACCACGGTGTCGCGGTTGGCCGGGTAGTTGATGCCCCTGAGTGCCTTCTGCACTTCGATGGGGTTCGTTTTCGCCATGCTCATCCCTCCGATCACTGTGCGTTCCGGTGTACTACGGCATCCGCGTACCCGTCGCCTCCGCGGCCCAACCTGGCGACGCGCTGTGCCGGCGGATCGGCACGGTTTCGGCCGCACCCCGGAGGGAACCCGCCGCCAACCGCGACGAGAGACGTCGGGCGGAGGGATGCTCTTGTGGGTCTTGTGGGTCTTGTGGGTGAGTTCAACGAAGAAGGCCGGGGTCGCAAACCCTCATCTTCCAGGTGGTAATCGCCCAACCAGCGCATTCCGGCTAGCATGAGCCCCGTCCGTAACACCTCCACTCCCGGGACGACGATGGAGCAGGGTCGTATCGACGACGTGATCGACCAGGCGGCGACGGCCAGGACCACCGTCGACGAGCGAGGCGTCATCACGGGCTGGAGTGAGGGCGCGCGAACGCTCCTCGGCTACGCACCGGACGAAGTGGTCGGCCGGCCCGCGGCGGAGCTGCTCGCCGAGGACCTCGGCGTGGTCCTCGGCGAGGACGGCGGGCACCAGGAGAACGGCTCGGACAGCGGCTCGGACAACGGCGCTGACGTCGCCACGGCGCTGCCGCGGTTCAACCCGACGCTGCGCCGCTGGTGCGGAACGGCGCGGCTGCGGCACCGGGACGGCGGCATCGTGTCAGCCCGGGTCCTGGCCCACCATCGCAAGCCCGTGCACGGCCCCCCCGACTGGCTGCTGGTCTCCGCGCTGCACCCGGAGCGGCACCGCCCGGGCCCGGACGAGGACGCGCTGGGCGACCAGGGGTTCGCCCAGTCGCCCTGCGCGATGGCGCTCTACGACTCCGGGCTGCGGCTGCGGCGCGCGAACCTGTACATGCAGCGTGCCGTGGGCCTGACCGAGGAGGACGCCCGCGGGCTGCGGCTGCCGGAGATCCTGATGCACCCCGGGGTGGAGCAGATCGAACTGCGGATGCGCGAGGTGCTCGCCTCGGGACAGCCCGAGGACCTGAAGCAGTACGTGCACATCATGGGCCCGGACCAGCGCGCCTGGGCCGTCATCGTGGCCCCGCTCCGGGACGACGAGGGCCGGGTGCGCGGGGTCTGCCTGTCCGCGCACGACGTGACCGAGCAGCACCGGGCCAGGCAGCGGCTGCTACTGCTGAACGAGGCGAGCACCCGGATCGGCAGCACCCTGGACGTGCGCCGGACCGCCCAGGAGCTGGCCGACATCGCGGTGCCCAAACTGGCCGACCTGGTCACCGTTGACCTGCTGACCTCCCCGGACAGCACGCCCGAACCGGCCCCCGACCAGCCGGTGGGTGGGGGTGCCTCCCAGGACCCCGGATCCCGGGGGAAGCTCACGCTGCGCCGCGAGGCCCAGCGGTCGATCAAGGAGGGCGTCCCCGAGTCGGTGGTCGACGTGGGCGCCGAGGCCAGCTACCCGCCGAACTCGCCCCCCGCCCGGTGCCTGGCCACCGGCCGGACGGCGCGACACACGCCGGGCGACCCGGAGTTCGCCGAGTGGATGGGGGAGGACCCGGCGCGCGTCGAGCGGATGCGGGAGTTCGGCCGACCCTCGTTCATGGCCGTGCCGATGCGGGCGCGCGGGATCACCCTGGGCGTGGTGATCTTCTACCGGCACCAGCGCAGCGAGCCGTTCGAACAGGACGACCAACTGCTGGCCGAGGAGATCGCCGCGCGCGCCGCGATCTGCATCGACAACGCGCGGCGCTACACCCGGGAGCGCGGCACCGCGGTCACCCTGCAACGCAGCCTGCTCCCCCAGGAACTGCCCGAGCAGGCCGCGGTCGACGTCGCCTTCCGCTATCTGCCGGCCGGCGCCCTGGCCGGGGTGGGCGGCGACTGGTTCGACGTGATCCCGCTGTCCGGCTCCCGGGTCGCGTTGGTCGTCGGCGACGTGGTCGGCCACGGTATCCACGCCTCGGCCACGATGGGGCGGCTGCGCACCGCCGTGCGCACGCTGGCCGACGTCGACCTGCCGCCGGACGAGTTGCTGACCCACCTCGACGATCTGGTGCTCCGGCTGGCCACGCACGGCAGGCCGGAGGGGCGGGCCGGCATGGGGGCACCTCCCAGGCCCTCCGGGGCCTGGGGGAGGGTGGGAGAACGTGGGGAGGAACGGCCGGAGCCCGGGGACCGCACGCCGGGCGAGATCGGCGCGACCTGCCTCTACGCGGTGTACGACCCCGTCTCCCGCCGGTGCACGCTGGCCCGCGCCGGCCACCCGGAGCCCGCGCTGGTGCGCCCCGCCGCGAGTGCTCCCGACGACGGGGGCGGCGACGACGGGGGCGGCGACGAGGGAGAGGCCGCCGTCGAGCTGATCGAGCTGCCCGCGGGCCCGCCGCTCGGCCTCGGCGGGTTGCCGTTCGAGGCGACGGAGATCGAGGTGCCGGAGGGCAGCCTGCTGACCCTCTACACCGACGGCCTGATCCAGGCGCGCGACCGGAACATGGAGGCCGGCCAGGCGCGCCTGAAGAAGGCGCTCGCACAGCCGGCGGCCTCGCTGGAGACCGTGTGCGACACCGTGCTCGGCGCACTGCTGCCCGGCCGCCCGGCCGACGACATCGCACTGCTGGTCGCCCGCACCCGGGCACTCGACGCGAGCCAGGTCGCCACCTGGGATCTGCCGGCCGATCCGGCGGTGGTCGCCCAGGCCAGGAAGAACGCCTCCGACCAGCTGGTCGAATGGGGTCTGGAGGCGGCCACGTTCGTCACCGAACTGATCGTCAGCGAGCTGGTCACCAACGCGATCCGGCACGCCGAACCGCCCATCCAGCTCCGGCTGATCCACGACCGCGCGCTGATCTGCGAGGTCAGCGACGCCAGCAGCACCGCACCCCATCTGCGCCGGGCCCGCAGCTTCGACGAGGGCGGGCGGGGGCTGCTGCTGGTCGCCCAGCTCACCCAGCGCTGGGGCACCCGCCAGACCAGCGGCGGCAAGACGATCTGGGCCGAACAGTCCCTCCCCCCGGCCCTCTGACCTCGCCGGCCGCTCTCCGGCCCGTACGCCAGGCGACCATCAAGGTTTCACGGATGTCACCTGTTGTTTCCCTTGCCTCCGGGAAGAGAGAGGGAAAGTCCCTCCGAACCCCGGGCTGTGACGTGTTCTCACCTAAATTGGCAAGGTCAGGCGCCTTGTGCGCGCTGGCCGCCCTGCTGGCCGTTCTCCCCTCGCCGGCGTGGGCCGCCGCCCCGACACCCGCGGTGGCCGCGGACGCCCCCGGCGTCGCCGAGCTCGACGAACAGGTGCTGTTCCGCGCCGCCGAGGAGGAGGGCTACGCCTGCTTCCGCATCCCCGCCGTCGTGGAGACGACCACGCCCGGGACGCTGCTGGCGTTCGCCGAGGGCCGGCGCGACAACTGCGGCGACGCCGGCGACATCGACATCGTGGTCAAGCGCTCCGTCGACGGCGGCGCCACCTGGGGCCCGTTGCGGGTGGTCCTCGCCGGCGACGGCGACACCCGCGGCAACCCCGCCCCCCTGGTGGACGCCGAGACCGGCCGGATCCTGCTCGCCACCACCCATAACGCCGGCCGCGACGACGCCGGCAACTGCGAGATCCCCTGCGAGCGCGTCCCGTACCTGCAGTACAGCGACGACGAGGGCGAGACCTGGTCCGCGCCGCGCTCCCTCGACGAGGAACTGCGCCCCGATGACTGGAACTCCTGGTACGCGACCGCCCCGGTGCACGGCATCCAGCTGACCCGCGGGCCGCACGCCGGCCGTCTGGTCTTCTCCGTCAACGGCGGCAGCTACGCCGACGGCCGGGTCACGGCCCACCACGCCGGGCTGGCCTACAGCGACGACGGCGGCGCCACCTGGGACCTCGGCGCGGTCGACAGCTGGCCGGTCGCCGAGGACCAGACGGTGCGCCAGATCCCGCAGGAGACCACGCTGGTGGAGCGGGAGGACGGCTCCATCTACGTCAACGCCCGCGACAACGCCGGCACCGACCTCGGCCACCGCACCGCCACGGTCAGCAGCGACGGCGGCGAGAGCTTCGACGCCCCGTTCACCGGGCTGCCCGACCTCTACACGCCCGTGGTCCAGGGCTCGTTGCTGCCGCTGCGCACCGAGAGCGAGGACGGCTACGACCGGCTACTGTTCGCCGCGCCGGCCGATCCGGACCGGCGGCGCACCATGATGGTCCGCTCCTCCTGGGACGAGGGCGCCACCTGGGACGGCGTGGACCGCGGCCTGGTGATCAGCACCGACTGGTCCGGCTACTCCGACATGGTGGCCCTCGGCGACAGCGCGGTGGGCCTGATGTACGAGGGCGGGGCGGTGGACGCGCGCGACGAGATCCGCTTCACCCGCTTCACCGAGGACGACCTCGGGCCGCGGCGCGGCCCCGACCCGACCACCCCGGACGGTGCGCCCTCCGCGAGCCCGGCCGCGGTGCTCGGCGGGCCGGTCGCGACCACCGGCGCGTTCGAGGGCGCGCTGACGTTCGACGGCACGAACGACGCGGTGCGGCTGCCGTACCGCGAGACGCTGCCGCTGGGCGACAGCGACTTCACGGTCAGCCTGTGGTTCCGCTACGACGCCGACACCGGCACCCAGCCGTTCCTGTGGATGGGCGGGGTGGGCGGCTCCACCCCCCAGGTGTGGGTGCGCGGCGAGCCCGACAGCGGGCGGCTGCGCGGCCTGATGACCGCGGTGGCCGGCGCCACCCCGGCGGCCAGCGCCTCGGTCAGCACCCGCGAGGCGTACAACGACGGGGCCTGGCACCATCTGGCGCTGTCCCGCGCCGACGGCACGTTCACGCTGACCGTGGACGGCGCGGAGACGGTGTCCACGGCCGACGTGCCGGGGACCGTGAGCCGCAACTCGGTCTTCGGCGTGCACCTCGGCCAGGGCGTGGACAGCCGCACGCAGCTGTCCGGCGCACTCGACGAGGTCCACGTCTTCGAACGCGCCCTCACCGAACGGGAGTTGACCGCTCTCCGCACCGCGAACACGCTGCCGGCGGCCGCCCCTGTGCTGTCCCTCGCCCTCGACGAGACCACCGCGGCCACGGGGTAGGGCGCCCGAGACGCCACCGAGTACGGTGTGACCGCGGCCGGGCGGACCAGCCCGGCCGCGGGGCCGAGAGGGGACACCGGGGTGTTGGACGAGCTGACGCGGGTGCGCTACGAGAAGCGGGGACGCGTCGCCCACGTCACGCTGGACCGGCCGGACGTGCTGAATGCGATGGACCTGCGCATGCACGAGGAACTGGCCGCGGTCTGGGACGACTTCGAAGCGGACGACGAGATCTGGGTGGGGGTGCTGACCGGCGCCGGCGACCGGGCGTTCTCGGTCGGCCAGGACCTGAAGGAGCTGGTGCGGCGGATCGAGAGCGGCGAACAGCAGCAGGGCCCGCCCGCGACGTTCGGCAGCCGCGGCCGGCCGGGCTGGCCCCGGCTGACCGAGCGCTTCTCGCTGGCCAAGCCGCTGATTGCCCGGGTTAACGGCTATGCGCTCGGCGGCGGTTTCGAGCTGGCCCTGGCCTGCGACATCGTGCTGGCCGCCGAACACGCCGAGTTCGCGCTGCCGGAGGCCCGTCTCGGCCTGGTGGCCGGCGCCGGCGGGGTGTTCCGGCTGGCCCGGCAGGCGCCGTACCGGGCGGCGCTCGGCTACCTGATGACGGGCCGTCGGATGCCCGCCGCCCGGGCCTACGAGCTCGGCCTGGTCAACGAGGTGGTGCCGGCGGACCGGCTGGACGAATGCCTGGACGGCTGGCTGGCGGACGTGCTGCGCTGCGCCCCGCTCTCGTTGCGCGCGCTCAAGGAGGCCGCCGCCGCCTCGGTCACGATGCCGCTGGAGCAGGCGTTCGCCACCCGGTACGTCTGGGAGGAGCGGCGGATGCGCAGCGCGGACGCCGAGGAGGGGCCGCGCTCCTTCGTGGAGAAGCGGGACCCCCGCTGGCGCGGCGTGTGACGCGCCGGCCGGCTCCGCCCACGGACCCGGGCCCGCTAGTTCGTCCGCCGCAGCCCGCGACGCGTCGAGTCAACCGCGGAGAGGCCGCGGGACGGCGGCATACCGCGCGGCCGGCTCAGCACCGAGGCGCGCCGCCGGGCCCCGGGCGTCAGCGCTTGCGGGCGACGCCGGCGTAGGCGCAGATCTCCGCGTCAGTGATCTCGGGCAGGCGCTGGTCGGCCTGGGGGCGCCAGCGGTGCGTGACCACCAGGCCGGGGTCGACGACGTCCATGCCGTCGAAGAAGGTCATGATCTCGTCGTGAGTACGGAGTTGGCCGCCGGTCGTGGTGGTCTTCCCGTACATCTCCGCGACCCCCGCCATCAGCTCCGGGTTGAGGTCGGCGGTGGCGTGCGCGAGCATCAGGTAGCTGCCGGACGGGAGCACGTCCATCAGGCCGTTCACCAGCTCGTGCGCGCCGCGCTCGTCGGATATCAGGTGGAGCAGGGCCACCAATGACAGCGCGACCGGCTCGTTGAGGTCGATGGTGTCGGTGAACTCGGGCGCGCTGATGATGGACTGCGCGTCGGTCGCGTCGGCGTGCAGGTAGGCGAGCCGGCCGCCGGGCGCGCTGCGCAGCAGCGCCGAGGCGTAGACCAGGACGATCGGGTCGTTGTCCACGTAGACCACGCGGGCGGTCGGGTCGACGCCCTGGGCGACCTGGTGCAGGTTGGGCTCGGTGGGTATGCCGGTGCCGATGTCCAGGAACTGCCGGACGCCGGCCTCGGCCGTCAGGTAGTGGGCGGCTCGGTGCATGAACGCCCGGTTGTGCTGCGCCCCCCGGCGCACGGCCGGCCAGATCCTCGTGATCCGCTCGGCCGCCTCCTCGTCGACCTCGTAGTTGTTCTTGCCGCCCAGCCAGTAGTCGTAGACCCGGGCGGAGTGCGGCTTGCTGGTGTTGATCTGCGAGGGGTGGGTCATGAACCTGTCCGAGGCCGTGGGTGGGGCGGGGGGTGGGATCGCGCGGTTCACCCATCCAACCCCGCCCCGCCCTCGCCCCGCAACACCGCGCCCGGCGCGCGGCCGGCCGAAGCTGCGCCAGCGTTTCGCGGCAGTTCACACACCGGAAAGAGGGGCACCGTACGGTGCCAATCGTGATCAAAAGTGCGTCTTCACACGTGATCGAACGACGGTTCCCCCGGCGGACCGTGCTGGGCGGGATGCTCGGCGGGGCCGCCGGCGCCGGGCTGTACGGGGCCGGGGACGGCGCCGCGGCGGCGCAGGCCGAACGACACCGGCCAGGCCGGCATGGGGGCACCTCCCAGGCCCCCGGGGCCTGGGGGAGGATCCTCGTCGCCACCAACGAGCCCTGGGGCACCTACCACGTCAAGCCGTTGCTCCCCGAGATGGCGCGGCGCGACTGGCGCGTCACCCAGCTGGTGCCCGACTACGCGGGCGTGGCGCCGGACGATCCGGTGTCGGTGGCCACCCCGGACGACGCCCCGCCCGCCGATCTGCTGGTGGTCACCGGCGCCGGCGACTGGCCCGCCGACTGCGCCGCCCGCTTCCGCCGGCTGCCGCTGGCCGCCTCCGCACTCGCCTACCAGCAGCCGGTCGAGGCGCCCCGGGCCAGGGAACTCCGGCCCCGCATACGGCTGTTCACCGCCTCGTCACCGGCCGAGGGCCGCGCCTTCGCCCAGTACTTCGGCACCCGCCGGCCGGTCCGGACGGTCGGCTCGCCGCAGACCGACGACCTGCCGCCGCGGCGCCCCGAGGCCGGTCTGGTGATCGTGCTGACGAGCGTCACGCACCCCGACGCGACCGGCGAGGCGGCGCCCGGCACGGAGCTGCTGCTGTCCGCGACGGAGCGGCTGGCCGCCGCCGGCCGGCGGATCCTGGTCGGCCTGCACCCGCGCGAGGACCGCGGGCTGTGGGACCGGTGGGAGATCAGCGACGTGCCGTCCGTCACCGCCTCGGCCCGGGCCGAGGCCGCGATCGGCATTCCGGGCACGGTGTTCCCGCTGGTCGCCGCCGTGGGCACGCCGGTCGTCGGCATCACGGATCCGGAGCTGAGCGTCCCCGACTACCTGCTGTCCGTCTGCTCCGCCACCATCGACGAGCCGGCCGAGGCGGTCGCCGCGGTGGACGCCGCGGAGCTGCCGGACCCGGCGACGCTCACCGACGCGGTGGGTCCGGTGGGCGGTTCGGCGGCCCGGCTGCTGGACGCGTGGCGGGAGCGGCTGCGCGATGGGGGTACCTCCCAGGCCCTCAAGGGCCTGGGGGACGATCAGGCGGACTCGCGGATGACGAGGGAGGTCGGCAGCACCACATGACGCCGGTCGCCGCCCGGTTCGGCGATCTCGGCGAGCAGGAGTTCCACGATGGTGCGACCGATCTCCTCCACCGGCTGCCGCACGCTGGTCAGCGGCGGGTCGGTGTGCTGGGCGACGAACGAGTCGTCGTAGCCGACCACCGCCACGTCGTCGGGCACCCGCCGCCCCTGCCGGCGCAGTTCGGCCAGTGCGCCGGCCGCCATCACGTCCGAGGCGGCGAACACCGCGTCCAGTCCCGGCCGCCGGTCGAGCAGTTCGCGCATGGCCCGCCGGCCGCCCTCGTGGGTGAAGTCGGCGAACGCCACCAACTCCTCCTCCACCGGCCGGCCGCAGCGGCTCAGGCCGGCGTGCCAGCCGGCCAGCCGGCTCCGCCCGACGTCCATGTCGCGCGGCCCGGCGATCGTCGCGACGGTGCCGCGGCCGCCGTCCAGCAGATGCCGCACCGCCCCGGCCGCGCCACCCACGTTGTCGGAGTGCGCGTGGCTGAGTGACTCCCGGACCGAACGGCGGCCGGCCAGTACCGTCGGCAGTCCCAGCCCCTCCAACAGCCCGGGCAGCGGGTCGTCCTGGTGCACCGAGACCAGCAGCACCCCGTCCACCCGACGGGCCGTCAGGAACTCGTTGAGCCGGGCGAGCTCCTGCTCGTTGCGGACCAGGATGAGCAGCAGCTGCATGGCCGTGCCGGCGAGCCCGGAGCTGACGCCGCGGATCACGTCGGAGAAGTACGGTTCGGCGCCCAGCCGGCGCTCCGACTCCGGGATCACCAGGGCCACCGAGTTGGTGCGGCTGGTGACCAGCGAACGCGCCACCGAGCTGGGCACGTACTCGAGTTGGGCGATGGCGTCGAGCACCGCCGCCCGCGTCTTCGCGCTGACCCTGGACGAGCCGTTCAGCACCCGAGAGACAGTGGCGCGCCCCACCCCGGCCCGGGCGGCAACGGTTTTGATCGTCGGCCGCCGACTGGTGCCCATGGCCTCCCCTGGATTCTCTGCCCGCTCGGTCCTTGACACCGCCGACCGCCAACGGAGAGTCTTCCACAGCTGCATGGGATCGATTCCACCCAGGGTGAACCGGGGGACGAGGTCCGCGACTTGGGCTCGCGACCCGCACCCTGACGCGTCACCGCCGCCGCTAGGAGGACGTCATGGCCCGCACCCGTACGTTGGACAGAGCGCGCACGTTGTTGCCCACCAAGGTCACCGCGACCGTCGCGGCCCTCGCCTCCCTCGCCCTGCTCGCCGGTTGCGGGGGTGGCAGCGACTCGCCGACCGGCGGCGGGATAGCCGACGACGGGACCGTGACCATCACCATGGGCCTCTACGGCGTCATGGGATTCAAGGAGACCGACCTGCTCGACCGCTACATGGACGAGCATCCGAACGTCGTCATCGAGGCCGAGGTGGCCGGCGACGAGCAGACCTACTACACCGCGCTGCAGACTCATCTGGCCGCCGGCAGCGGGCTGAAGGACATCCAGGGCATCGAGATCGGCCGGGCCAAGGAGATCGTGGACACCCAGGCCGACAACTTCGCCGACTTCGCGGGGATGCCGGGCACCGACCACTTCCTGCCCTGGAAGCTCAACCAGGTGACCACGGACGACGGCCAGGTGCTCGGCCTCGGCACCGACATCGGCCCGATGGCGGTCTGCTACCGCAAGGACATGTTCGAACAGGCCGGACTGCCCACGGACCGCGAGGAGGTGTCCGCGCTCTGGGAGAACGGCTGGTCGGAGTACGTGGACGTGGGCGAGGAGTTCATGGCCAACTCGCAGGACGGCGACCTCTCCTTCATGGACAGCTCGACCGGCCTGTTCAACGGCATGATCTACGGCGACTCCCAGCAGTTCTACGACGCCGACGGCGAGCTGATCTACGCCGACAACCCGGTGGTCACCGAGGCCTGGGACCTGTCCGCACGCGCGGCCACCGGCGGGATGACCGCCGAGCTGCAGCAGTTCCAGCCCGGCTGGGACCCCGGACTGGCCAACAGCACGTTCGCCACCACCCTCTGCCCGGCCTGGATGCTCGCGCATATCAGCGAGAAGGCCGGCGAGGAGAACGCCGGCAAATGGGACGTCGCTCAGGCGCCGCAGGGCGCGAACTGGGGCGGCTCGTTCCTCGGCGTGCTGGAGGAGAGCCCGGTCAGGGACGAGGCGATGGAGCTGGTCGCCTGGCTCACCGCCCCCGAACAGCAGGCGTACCTGTTCCAGGAGCTGGGCAACTTCCCGTCCTCGCAGGAGGCGTTGGAGTCCGAAGAGGTGACCGGCGCGACCTCCGAGTACTTCAGCGGCGCGCCGATCGGCCAGATCTTCGGCGACGCGGCCCTGGAGATCCCGGACGAGCAGGTGCTCGGGCCAAAGGACGGCGCGATCAAGGACCTCTTCTCGCAGGGCCTCCAGCAGATCGAGTCGCAGGGCACCAGTCCCGACGACGCCTGGCAGGACACACAGGAGGACATCGAGCGCGCGGTCGGTTGACCTCCCCCGTCGGGCCCCGGCCGTGACGACGGGCCTGGCCGGGGGCCGGCCCCCGGCCGCACGGCCGGGGGCCGCCCTCGTGGCCCGTCGGGCCCGACCGTCTCAGGAAGGAAGCCGTCCGTGGCCAGCTCCACCTCGCCCCCCACCGCCAAACTGCCCCACCAACGACGCCGCAGCCTGTTCCACCGTCTCGACGTCAAGGGCGCGCCCTACGGGTTCATCGCGCCGTTCTTCGTCATCTTCGGAGCCTTCAGCCTCTACCCGCTGATCTACACCTGCTGGCTCTCCCTGCACCACGTGGAGCTCGCCACCCTGAACTCCCGGGAGTGGCTGGGCCTGGACAACTACACCCGGCTGTGGCAGGACGACCGGTTCTGGAACGCGCTGCTCAACACGTTCACCATCGGCGTCATCTCGACGGTGCCGCAGCTGTTGATGGCGCTCGGCCTGGCGCATCTGCTCAACTACCGGATGCGCGGTGCGGTGTTCTTCCGGGTCGCCGCCCTGACCCCGTACGCGACGTCGATCGGCGCCGCCGCCCTGGTGTTCACGATGCTCTTCGAGCGCGACTTCGGCATGATCAACTGGGGCCTCGGGCTGGTCGGCTTCGACCCCGTGGACTGGGAGAACAGCAAGTGGCCGGCGCAGGTCGCCATCTCCTGCATCGTCATCTGGCGGTGGACCGGCTACAACGCGCTGCTGTATCTGGCCGCGATGCAGGCGATCCCGCGCGAGCGGTACGAGGCGGCGGCGATCGACGGCGCCTCGCGCTGGCAGCAGTTCATCGGGGTGACGGTTCCCGGCATCCGGGCCACCATCGTCTTCACCATCGTGCTGTCCACCATCGGCGCCACCCAACTCTTCGGCGAGCCGCTGATCTTCGGGCAGGGCCCGAACGGCATCACCGGCGGCACGGACAACCAGTACCAGACCCTCGGGCTGCTGCTCTACGAGGAGGGCTGGAAGAACTACCAGATGGGGCGGGCGGCAACGGTCGCCTGGGCGATGTTCCTGCTGCTGGTCCTCGTCTTCGCCGCGCAGCGGGTGCTGTCCCGGTTCACGGCGCGCGGGCGGCTGATGGCCGCCCGGCGCGCCCGGGTCCGCGCCGGGGCCGCCCGGACCGGAAAGGAGCGCTGAGCCCGATGACCCTGGAGACACCTCAGACCGCAGGCACGGCCGGTGCGGCCGGTGCGGCAGGCGCGACCAGCGCCGGGACGTCCCCCACGCGCGACGCCCCCGAGGCGGTGGGCACGGACCGCCGGCGCCGGGCGGGGTTCCGGATGGGCGCGGGGCGGCAGCACCACGCCGGGCCGCTGGCCTACACGCTGCTCATCGTCGCCGCGCTCCTCTCCCTCTTCCCGCTGTACTGGACGATGGTGGCGGCCTCGACCGACAACACCCGGGTCACCCAGACGCCGCCGCCGTTCCTGCCGGGTCCGAACCTCTTCAAGAACCTCGCCGCCGCGTGGAACGACGCCGCGATGGGCCAGGCCATGGTCAACAGCCTGATCGTGGCCGGCTTCATCGCGCTGTCCACGGTGCTGTTCGCCACGCTGGCCGGCTTCGCGTTCGCGAAGCTGCGCTTCCGCGGCAGGAACATCCTGCTGATGCTGGTCATCGGAACCATGCTGGTGCCACCGCAACTGGGCGTGGTGCCGCTGTTCATGATGATGACCGAACTGGGCTGGGGCCAGCGGCTGCCGTCCGTCATCTTCCCCACGCTGGTGAGCGCGGTCGGCGTGTTCTTCATGCGGCAGTACCTGTCGGAGGCGCTGCCGGACGAGCTGGTGGAGTCCGGGCGGGTGGACGGGGCGCATTCGCTGCGGATCTTCTGGTCGATCGTGCTGCCGATCGCCCGCCCGCCCATGGCGGTGCTGTTCATGATCACCTTCGTTCACGCGTGGAACGACTTCTTCTGGCCGTTCATCGCGCTCGACATGTCCAACCCGACGGTGCCGGTCGCGCTGACCCAGCTCAGCGCGGGCTACGTGCGCGACCAGTCCCTCATCATGGCCGGCGCGCTGCTCGGCACACTGCCGCTGCTCGTCATGTTCATCGTCTTCGGCCGCCAGATCGTCGGCGGCATCATGCAGGGCGCGGTGAAGGGCTGACCGGGTCGCGGCGCGGCGCCGGGCCCGCCGGGCGCGGCCGCGCCGCGGCTCAGCCGGCGGCCCTGCCAGGGCCGCGTGGGCCAGGCACCTGCCGCCAGCCGCCGGGCCGGGGGAAGGACCCGAGCTGCGGGTCCTCCGAACGGGCCGGTGCCGACGCGCGGTTCGAACCGGCGGGAAGCCGGGACGGCGGGGCCGTACTGCCGCGCGGGATGAGCTGGTTGGGCAGCACGATGTGGCGGTCGGGCTCCGGCTCGTCCCCGTCGATGAGCAGGCAGGCCAGCTCGCCCGCCACCCGCCCGATGTCCTCCGGGGCCTGGGCGATCGTGCTCAGGTCCATCCACTCGGCCATCTCGTGGTCGTCGAAGCCGAGCACCGAGATCCGCCCCGGCACGTCGACGCGGGCGGCGCGCAGCGTCCACATCACCTCCATCGCCAGCTGGTCGAACTCGGCGAAGATCGCGGTCGGCGGCTGGGACAGCGCGAGCAGCCGGCCGACGGCCTCGGTGATCGCCCTGCGGCCGCGGGCGGTGGCCACCACCAACGACTCGTCCAGTGGGATACCGGCCGCGTCCAGCGCCTGTTCGTAGCCGATGCGCCGCTCGTGCGAGCAGAAGTCGAAGCCCTCGCTGAGCGAGTGCACGTAGGCGATCCGGCGGTGGCCGAGGTTCAACAGGTGTCGGGTGCCGCGCCGGGCGCCCTGCGCGTCGTCCACGTAGACGCTGGCCCGGTCGGGCGCGTGCTGGCTGACGTAGATCACGGGCACGCCGAGGCTGTCCAGCCGGGCGCTCTCGGCCTCGCTCAGCGCGAAGGACATCACCAGCAGCGCGTCCGCATTGCGCCGGGCCGGCAGCCGGTCGAAGAACTCGGCGCGCTCCGCCATGTCGGCGACGTTGTAGAGCAGCAGGTCCCGGCCCGCCTGGCGCAGCGTCGCCGCGAGGCCGGTGAACGCCGCGCCCATGAACCAGGAGTTGATGGACTGGGTGAGCGTGGCGACCGTGCCGGTCTTGCCGGTGACCAGGCTCGACGCCTGTCGGGAGACGACGAACGACAGGGCGCGCACGGCCTCCTCGACCCGGGTCCTGGTCTCCGGGGAGACGGTCGCGAGGCCGCGCAGCGTACGCGACACCGTGGAGACGGACACCCCCGCCCGCTGGGCCACGTCGGCCATCGTGGGGTGACGTTGCGCTTCCGACATGGCGGGAAAGTAGCACAGCGAAGCGTGGCCGAAGAGGGTCTAAGGAAAGCGTTGTCAGAGCCGGCCGGAACGGCAATTGGTCCGTAGTTCCGGTTTCGCCGCTCCCTTCCGCCGTTAAATTACCGCTCAGTAACACATTGACTTCGGCCGCTTGACCTTCCTACGGTGCCAACGCTGTCATCAGACGGCCGTGTGCTGGTGCACGGTGCGGGTTCCCTATGGCTTTTTGCCCGTATTTACCCGCACATAGGCCCGCTTCTGACTCGTGATAACGATGTCACAGGAGGGACTTATGAAGACCTGGCAGAGGAGAGCGGCGCTCCCGGTCGCCGTGCTCTCCGCGCTGGCCACCCTGGCCGCCTGCGGCTCCGACGACGATTCGGGGTCGTCCGGCGAGTCCGGCGACTTCGAGGGGCGCGGCCCGATCACCTACGTGCAGGGCAAGGACACGTCCGGCAGCGTGCAGGAGCAGATCGACCGCTGGAACGCCGACCACCCGGACGAGAAGGTCACGCTCGTCGAGCTGCCCGAGGACGCCGACTCGCAGCGCCAGCAGATGATCCAGAACGCGGAGACGCAGTCCGATGCCTACACGGTGATCTCCGTGGACGTCGTGTGGACATCGGAGTTCGCCGCCCACCAGTGGATCGACCCGCTGCCGGCCGAGGAGTTCCAGCTGGACCGGATGCTCGACCCGGTCGTCGAGACCGGCATGTACCAGGACCAGCTCTACTCCGTGCCGAAGACCTCCGACGGCGGCCTGCTCTACTACCGCAGCGACCTGCTGGAGGCGGCCGGCATCGAGGAGCCACCCACCACCTGGGCCGAGATGCAGGACATGTGCGACGAGGTGCTCCAGCTCCCCGAGGCGCAGGGCATGTCCTGCTACGCGGGCCAGTTCGAGAAGTACGAGGGCCTGACCGTCAACTTCTCCGAGGCGGTGCAGTCCGCCGGCGGCCAGATCACCAACGAGGCCGGCGAGCCGAACGTGGACACCCCCGAGGCGCGCGAGGGCCTGGACTTCCTGGTGGACTCCTTCGAGGACGGCACGATCCCCGAGGACGGCATCACCTACAAGGAGGAGGAGAACCGCCGCGCCTTCCAGGACGGCGACCTCGTCTTCTCCCGTAACTGGCCGTACATCCACGCCCTCCTCTCCGCGGAGGACGGTTCCAGCGAGGTGGCCGGCAAGTTCGACGTGGCGCCGCTGCCCGGCCTCGACGGCCCCGGCACCTCCAGCCTCGGCGGCCACAACCTGGCCCTGTCCTCGTTCGCCGAGAACAAGGCCACCGCCATCGACTTCATGCAGTTCTTCGCCAACGAGGAACAGGCCCGCCTCAACCTGGACATCAACTCCCAGGCCCCGGCGTACGCCTCGCTCTACGACGACCCCGAACTGGTCGACAAGTACCCCTACCTGCCGGTGCTGAAGGAGTCCATCAGCAGCGCCGTGCCGCGCCCCCGCATCGTGGAGTACGGCCGCGCCACCGCCGCCGTCCAGGACGAGGTCTACGCGGCGTTGGGCGGCGACAAGAGTACCGACGACGCACTCGCCGATCTCCAGAGCGCGCTCCAGGAACTCTCCGGGAGCTAGGGGGCCGACCGTGGCACAGACCCGCACTCCCCCGCCCGCCACGCCGGCCGCGCGGCCGCCCGCCCCCGATTCCGGGCGGGCGGGCCGCCGCGCCCGGCGATCACGCGGACCCGAGACCGGACCCGCCCGCAAGGAAGCCCGGATGGGCGCCCTGCTGGTCTCCCCTTCGCTGCTGGTGCTGGCCGTCGTGATCCTCTACCCGACGATCAAGGCCTTCCAGCAGTCGCTCTACGGCGTGCCAGGGCTCGACGAGGAGACCGGCTTCTTCAACGAGTCCGAGCCGTTCGTCGGCGCGCAGAACTACTCCGACATCTTCGGCGACGGCGGCGAGCGGTTCTGGAACGCCTTCTGGAACACCTCCTTCTTCACGGTGACCACGGTCCTCCTGGAGACCGTCATCGGCGTCTGCATGGCGCTGATCATGCACCAGCAGCTGAAGGCGCGCGGCCTGATCCGCGCCAGCATCCTGGTGCCCTGGGCGGTGCCCACGGCGATGTCCGCGCTGCTCTGGCGGTGGATCTTCCAGAGCGACGGCGCCGCCAACGCCCTCCTCGGCACCAACATCCTGTGGACCTCCGACGGCATGGAGTCCCAGATCGCGGTGATCGTCGCCGAGGTGTGGAAGACCTCGCCCTTCATCGGGCTGCTGGTGCTCGCCGGGCTCCAGCTCATCGACCGCGAGGTGTACGAGGCCGCGCGCATCGACGGCGCCAGCCCGGCCCGGCAGTTCTGGCTGATCACGCTGCCGCTGGTGCGGCCAGCGCTGCTGGTGGCCATCCTGTTCCGCACCATGGACGCGCTGCGCATGTTCGACCTGCCGTTCATCCTGATCGGCGCGCAGAAGGACTCGGTCGAAACGCTGTCGATGCTCGCCCAGGACGAGGCGTCCAACGTCCGCTTCGGACCCGGTGCGGCGTACGCGGTGATCCTGTTCCTGTACGTGTTCCTCGTCGCGCTGGCCTTCGTGCGGCTGCTCGGTGCCGACCTGCTCGGCGACGGCGGCGTGCGCGGCGCGGCCAAACGCCTGCGCTCCGGCGGCGGGCGACGCGCCGCGGCCAACCGGGAGGCGACGTCATGACCACCCTCAGCCCGCCGAGCCTCGCGGCCCCCGCCGCCCGCCCGGCACCCCCCGGACCGCCGTCCGACACCTCGCGCCGGGTGCTCACCGTGCTGCGCTACGTGGGCCTCGCCGGCATCGTGCTGTTCTGCCTGGCCCCGTTCTACTGGATGGTGGTCTCCAGCCTGCGCCGCACCTCCGACATCTTCGACATGTCGCTGTGGCCCTCGCCGATGTCCCTGGAGAACTACCGCGTCGTCTTCCGCGGCAACCAGAACTTCGACCAGGCGCTGCTCAACAGCACCATCGTGGCCGGCACCACCACGGTGCTGGCGCTGGCCTTCGCGACCTTCGCCGCGTACGCCCTGGCGCGTCTGGAGTTCCGCTTCAAACGCCTGATCCTCACCCTGATCGTCGCCTCGACGATGTTCCCCGTGGTGGCGATCGTCGTGCCGCTGCTCCAGGTGTTCACGGACATCGGCTGGATCAACACCTACCAGGCGATGATCGGCCCGAGCATGTCGTTCGCGCTGCCGCTGGCGGTGTGGCTGCTCACCGCGTTCTTCCGGCAGATGCCGGCGGAGCTGGAGCACGCGGCCATGGTCGACGGCTGCACCCGCGGCCAGGCGTTCCGCAAGGTCATCATCCCGCTCGCCGCACCCGGCATCTTCACCACGGCCATCCTCATCTTCATCTGCGCGTGGAACGAGTTCCTCATCGCGGTGTCGATGGCCAACGACCCCGACGTCGAGACGGCGCCGGTGGCCATCTCCAAGTTCACCGGCGCGGTCGAGTTCGAGACCCCGTTCGGCAGCCAGATGGCCGCGGGCGTCCTGGTCACCATCCCGCTGGTGATCCTGGTGCTGGTCTTCCAGCGCCGCATCGTCGCCGGTCTCACCGCCGGCTCGGCCAAATAACGCACCCGCACGACCTGCTCGTCCAGCAAGGAGTCATGCCACCCATGTCCCGGACCGCACCCTGGTGGCGCAGCGCCGTCATCTACCAGATCTACATCCGCAGCTTCGCCGACGGGAACGGCGACGGTGTCGGCGACATAGCCGGCATCCGGGCCCGGCTGCCCTACCTGAGGGACCTCGGCGTCGACGCGCTGTGGATCACCCCCTGGTACCCCTCGCCGATGGCCGACCACGGCTACGACGTCGCCGACTACCGCGACATCGAGCCGCTGTTCGGCACCCTCGCCGAGGCGGAGGCGTTCATCGAGGAGGCGCACCAGCACGGGATGCGCGTCATCCCCGACATCGTGCCGAACCACACCTCCGACCAGCACGCGTGGTTCCGCGCGGCCGTGGCCGCCGGCCCCGGCAGCCCCGAACGCTCCCGCTACCATTTCCGGCCGGGCGCCGGCCCCGACGGCGCCGCGCCCCCGAACAACTGGCAGTCAGTCTTCGGCGGCCCGGCCTGGACCCGGATCACCGAACCCGACGGCAGCCCCGGCGAGTGGTACCTGCACCTCTTCGACTCCGCGCAGCCCGACCTGAACTGGCACGACGCAGAGGTGCGCGAGGAGTTCGAGTCGATCCTCCGGCACTGGTTCGCGCGCGGTATCGACGGTTTCCGCATCGACGTCGCGCACGGTCTGATGAAGGATCCGGACCTCCCCGATCTGGACCCCGACTCGCCCCACGCCCCGTACGCCTCCGCCTATCTCGGCCACCCACACTGGGACCGGGACGAGGTGCACGAGATCTACCGGAACTGGCGCCGGGTCGCGGACGAGTTCCCCGGCGACCGGATGTTCGTCGCCGAGGCGTCCGCCGGCAACCCCGAGCGGCTCGCCGCCTACGTGCGGCCCGACGGCCTGCACACCGCGTTCAACTTCGACTTCCTGATCTCCAGCTGGGAAGCGAAGCGGCTGCGCTCCGTCATCGACACCACGACCGGCACCATGCGCGCGGTGGGCGCGCCCGTCACCTGGGTGCTGGCCAACCACGACGTGGTCCGCCACGTCACCCGCTTCGGCCGCGCCACATCGGCCTGGCGCGGCCGCGAGGAGTTCCCGCACGACGAGCCGCTCGACCTGGCGCTGGGCATCCGGCGGGCCAGGGCCGCGGCGCTGCTGATGCTGTCGCTGCCCGGCGGCGCGTACGTGTACCAGGGCGAGGAGCTGGGCCTGGAGGAGGTCGAGGACCTGCCGGAGGAGTCGCTCCAGGACCCGATCTGGGAGCGATCCGATCACACCAAACGGGGCCGCGACGGCTGCCGCGTTCCGCTGCCGTGGTCCGGGCAGGCCCCGCCGTTCGGCTTCAGCCCCGCCGGCCGCTCCGGCGAGCCGTGGCTGCCCCAGCCGGAGCACTGGGCGGACCGCACGGCCGCGGCGCAGACCGGCGACGAACGCTCCATGCTGGAGCTGTACCGGCGGGCGCTGCGGCTGCGGCGCGAGCACCCCGCGCTCGGCGACGGCGACCTGGCGTGGCTGCCCACCCCGGAGAACGTCCTCGCCTTCGACCGGGACCCCGGCTTCACCTGCGTCGTGAACCTCTCCGGCGAGCCGTACCCGCTGCCCCCGCACCGCGCGATCCTGATGTCCAGCCAACCCCTCGTCGGCGGCCTGCTCCCGCCGGACACGACGGCCTGGCTGGCCCGCTGAACCCCTCGACCCGGCCGGCGGAGGGTGGGGCCCCGCCCGGCCGGGTCGAGGCCCCACCCGTTCCGACGCGCGCCCGTCTCTGGACGGTCCTCCTCGCGCTCGGCCTCGCCCCGGGCGGCGCTGTGGCTGCTGGAGCACCGCGGGGCGGCCGCGGCCGACGGGGCGGCCGACGGTGAGCCACTGGACCGCGCCGCCGAGCGGCTCAGGAGCGCGTCCCGTCTCATCTGGCACGAGGAGTCGGCCCGGCGGGGCATCGGCGGCGCCGACACGCTGCTCCCGCTCCGCTGGTCCCTGAGCGAACGCCCGGTGATGGGTCGACCGGAGGCGACCGCGCCCGTTCCCGAACTGCGCCTCGCCGACCGGCGGGACGTGCTCCCCGCCTACCGGGGCGTGCCGTCGGGACGGCTGGTCGTCACCGGCCCGCCCGGCGGCGGCAAGACCGCCCTCGTCGTGCTGCTCACCCGGGAACTGCTCGACAAGGAGGGCGGCCCCGTCCCGTTCCTCACCCCGCTCGCCGGCTGGAACCCCCGGGCCGAGCCAATCGTCTCCTGGCTCGCCAGGCGGCTGGACGAGGACTACCCCTTCCTGCGCGACGTGGCGGCCCACGGCGAACGGGCGGCGGAGATGCTGGTGCGCACCGGGCGGATCCTTCCCGTGCTCGACTGGCTCGACGAACTGGAGCACGAGGTCAGGTCGGCCGCCGTGGAGGGCATCGAGGCGGGCGGGTTCCCGCGCCTCGTCCTCACCTGCCGCGCCGCCGAGTACGAGCAGGCGGTGCGCGCCGGCCTGGTGGGCGGCGCCGCCGTGATGGAGGTGCCGCGCCTCACCCCGGACGACCTGCGGGCCGACTTCGTCTGCCACCGCTACCCGCCCGAGGCCGCCGCGCGGTGGGAGCCGGTGCTCGCGGCCATCCGCGGCGCCCCGGAGGGTCCGGCCGCCGTCGCCCTCCACCCCGCTGATGGTCGCGCTGGCCCGCGACGTCTACCGGCGGCCCGGGGCCGACCCGCGGGAGCTGCTCGACCGGGGCGCGTTCCCCACCCCGGCGGACGTCGAGGCGCACCTGCTGAACCGGCTGGTGCCGTCGGTGTTTCCGGACGCCCCCACCACGGAACAGGCCGAGCGCAGCGCCCGGGCCCGGGCCCGGGCCCGCCGATGGCTGCGCAACCTGGCGCGGCTGACCACCGCGTCCGGCGACCGGAACATCGTCTGGTGGGAGCTCGACCGCATCGGACCGCGCGCGGTGCGGGTGTTGCTGGGCCTCCTCGCCGCGGTGGCCGGCGGCGGCGCGGCCGGCCTCGCCGTGGGCCTCGCGGGTGGCCCGGATCCGGCAGCAGCGGCTCGTCCGCCGCCGCGCCGCCGGTGACTCCGCCACCGAGGGTCGCCGCCACGACAGCCACGACCACCACCGAACTCCTCCTCATGATGTGCCCCTCCCCTTGCCTCCCCTTGTCTTCGCCTGTCTCCCTCGTCCCCGCCGGAAACGGTCACACGGCCGCACCGCGGCGCACAAAGCGCCACCGCACGAAAGGCCGAAAGGCACCGATGCGCCCAGGGAACCGGCAGCTCCCGTAGGGTGCGCACGTGACAGACCATCGGGTGTGGCGGGCGGTAGACGGCAAGGGGAAAGAAGAGCTGGAGCTGACGCGGGAACCGTCCGGCGCCGGCATTCTCGCGCGGTCCAGGGTGACGGGCGGCGACAGCGCGCTGCACACCACCTGGGACGCCAGCTACGCGCTGACCTGCGACGCGCACTGGGCCGTGCGCCACCTGGTCGTCGACGAGCACCGCACCGGCGCCCATCTGGAGCTCCGGAGCGACGGCGATGGCCACTGGACGGACCCGGACGGGACCGAGCTCCCGGAGCTGACCGGCTGCACCGACGTGGACTTCCGCGCCACCCCGTTCACCAACACGCTGCCCATCAGGCGTCTCGGCCTGGAGACGGGAGAGTCGGCCATCATCGAGGTCGTCTACGTCGACGTCCCCGACCTGACGACGAACCGCGAGCGGCAGATCTACACCCGGCTGTCCGGCAACGTCTGGCATTTCGAGCAGCCCAGCGCCGAGTTCGCGGCCACCATCACGGTCGACGACGACGGCCTGGTCGTCGACTACCCCGGTCTCTTCCTCCGTCAGCCCTGACGCCCCGCACCTGTTTGCCCCGGTGCGGAAAAAGGACTGGTCTCTCCAGCCGCTGGAGGGATGAGAGTGGACCTCGTGAGCGACCACCCCGAGATGCTGCCCGAGATGTTGACCATCGGCGAGCTGGCCCGGCGCACCGGGATCCCGGTGCGCACCATCCGCTTCTGGTCCGACAGCGGCGTCGTCGAGCCGACCGACCGCACGGCGGGCGGCTTCCGGCTCTACGACGTCGAGGCCGCCGCCCGCGTCGAGCTGGTCCGCACCCTGCGCGAGCTGGGCCTCGACCTGGCCACGGTGCGCCTGGTGCTGCACCGGCAGACGACGGTCGGCGACGTGGCCCGCGCGCACGTCCGGGCGTTGGACGCCGAGATCCACACGCTGCGAGTGCGGCGCGCGGTGCTGGACCGGGTCGCTCGGCACGGCAGCACGACCGAGGAGATGAGAGTGATGCACGAACTGGCCCGGATGTCCGCCGACGAGCGGCAGCGGATCATGGACGACTTCGTTCGCGAGACCTTCGACGGGGTCAGCCCCGACGCGCCCGGCGCCCCTATCGCCCAGGCCATGCGCACCATGCCGGCACAGCTGCCCACCGACCCGACTCCCGAGCAGGTGGACGCCTGGATGGAGCTGGCCGAGCTGGTCAGCGACGGGGATTTCCGGGACCGGGTACGCGAGATGGCGCTGGCGGGGGCAGCGGGAGGAGGACAGCAGCCGGAGGGTCCCGACCCGGAGCGGGTCGCGGAGCACGCCGGCGCGGCGGTGCGCGAGCACGTCGCCCCCGGCTCCGCCGCCGGCCGGGAGATCCTGCACCGGATCGTCGACCCCAACCTGCCCGCGGCGGAACGCGTCCGGCTGGCCGACCGGTTGGCAACCTTCACCGACCGCCGGGTGGAGCGGTACTGGCGGCTGCTGGGCGTGCTCAACGGGTGGCCGCCGGGCCCCTCGCAGGTGCCGGCGTTCGAATGGCTGATCGCCGCGCTCCGAGCGTTCGCCTAGCCGACCTTGTGCGCGGCACGTCCCACCGGACGGGACGCGCCGCGCACGAAACACCGTCGCTGCCTACGCTGCGCCTGTTCGCCCTCACCGCCGCGGGCCCCGCTCCAGCACCGAAAGGCCGCACCGTGCTCGTCGCCCGTTCCCTCGTGTTCTTCGTCCTCGCCGCGCTGTTCGAGATCGGCGGCGCCTGGCTGGTCTGGCAGGGCGTCCGCGAGCACCGGGGCTGGATCTGGGTCGGCGCCGGGGTGATCGCCCTGGGTCTGTACGGCTTCGCGGCCACCTTCCAACCCGACGGAAACTTCGGCCGCGTCCTCGCCGCCTACGGCGGCATCTTCGTCGCCGGCTCCCTGGCCTGGGGCATGGTCGCCGACGGCTACCGCCCCGACCGCTACGACCTCCTCGGCGCAGCCGTCTGCCTCACCGGCATGTCCGTCATCATCTTCGCCCCGCGTGGCGGTTGAACGCGACGCGTCAGGAGTGACACGCCCCCCCACTTCGTGCGCGGCACGTCCCGCTGAGCGGGGCGCAGCCGGTCCGCTGACGGGGTGTGGTGACGACGCGAGCACACCGTGACCCGACGTGGGCCTACTCTGGGACGTGAGGACGGTGATCCGATGGCGAACGGATTAGCTGACAACGTCAGGAAGTACCGACGCGCGGCCGGGCTCACACAGGAGAGTCTCGCCGAATCCGCCGGCGTTTCGCTCAGTGTCGTACGCAAGGTGGAGCAGGGCGGGGACGCGCGAGTGGAGACCTTGCACGCGCTCGCCCGTGCGCTGGGTGTCTCGACTTCCGCGCTTTTCGCGACCGAGACGCCGAAGCCGGTCATAGGAGACGAGTCCAATCGCCAGTACCTCGTCGAGCTTCGCCGAGCCCTCATGCCTCCCGTCGGAATGTCGGCGACAGAGGCGGAGTCCGGAGACACGGGCGAACTCTCGGTGCTACGAGAGGAGATCGACAGCTGCCACGCGCTGTACCAGTCAGACCGTTATTCCTCCGTCGCCAGAAGCCTCCCGCGCCTGCTCCTCGCGTCCGAGAGGTCCGTCCTGATGTTGGACGGCGAGGAGAAACGCCGGGCCAGAATCGTGCGTGCGCAAGCCCTCCTGCTCGCCGGCAAGTACCTGACCCAGGTGCGCCAGTACGACATGGCGTACCACGCGATCGCCGAGGGCATCAGGTCCGCTCGCGACGCCGACGCCCGGCAGACGGCGATCACCGGGGTCGTGGGAATGTGCTGGCTCCTCCTCCGGCAGGACCGGTTCGACGAGAGCGAGCAACTCGCCGCACGCACGGCCACGGAGGCGGAGCCGCAGTTCTCCAGCGCGTCCCCCGCGGAACTCGCCGTCTGGGGCGAGCTCGGACTGCGCATCGCCTCCGCCGCCGTGCGGAACAACCGGCCCGACGTGGCCCGGGAGGCACGCCGCATGGCCGCCACGGCGGCCACGGCGCTCGGCACCGAGCACATGGCGTTCGGGGACCATTGGGGGAAGTTCGGACCGGTTACCGCGGAAACCAAGGCGGTCGAGGATCTTTCGATCATGGGAGACGCCCGAGGGGTTCTCCGCCGTGCCGACGACGGAGTGCTGAGCCGTGCGGCCCTTGCGAACTACGGCATGCCCGGCGCGAACACCTGGGGACGGCACCGACTCGACGTGGCCCAGGCACACGCGTCTCTCCGGGAACACGACGATGCCATGCGAGAGCTCGTCCTACTCAGGGAGACCTCGGCCGAATGGCTCACGCACCAGCCGTTGGCCCGTTCCGTGATGCGGAACATTCTCATGTCACGCAAGAGGACCCTGACGCAGGAGATGCGCGATATGGCCGGGCATCTCAGCGTGACGGAGTAAGTATCACGCGTCGCGACACTTCCAGCCCGGCTACCACGAAGCGGGGTTGTCGGGCGATTCTCCGACGAGAACCGCCACCTTGCGCGTGTGGCTCAGCCCGTGGCTCCTTCCTAGTTTCGTCACGAACGGAAGACGAGAGCGGGAGGACACTCGTGGCGAGTTCCGAAACGAGCGAACCGTCAACCCCGGATGTCGGCAGCAGAGCGCTCGACATCAAGCGGCGGCGGGTGGGAGTGGTGATAGACGTCATCGGCTCGCTCGTCTGGCTGCGTCCGCAGAAGGGCGGCGTGGAATGGGTCGCCAAGGCCGAGCACGTGCGACCCGCCGGAATCCTGGACGAGTTGCGTCCTCGCGTCAGGGAGGCCAATCACCTGAGTCGACGGAACTCCCGGTGAGGACGCTGCCGCCGGAGGCGGCCGAGCTGTTCCGAATGCTCGCGGCCCACCCTGGTCCGACTTTTCACAGCGGTGCCGCCGCTGCCTTGGCGGGCGTCACGAGGTCCCGCGCCCGGACGCTGCTCGACGTGTTGGCAGGAGCCCGCATGGTGCGGCGGCTCGATCCGGAGCGTCACACCCTGGTGCTCCTGCCTGGGGCCTGCGCTGCTGGACTGGAGCCCGAGGACCGTGCTGGGGCGCTGCGGCGAGTGCTGACCTGGTACCTGCACACCGCCCGGGCCGCCGCCAGTGGCATCAATCCCCGGGAGGAGCGCCTCCCGCTCGACACGCCGGGCGACGGCGTCGAACCGCTGGCGTTCGCCGACAGCGACCAGGCCGTGCGATGGTACGAGGCGGAGCGGCAGAATTTGATGGCGGCCGTGCGGGCGGCGGAGGCGGCGGGGCTGGACCGGGTCGCGTGGCAGCTGCCGGTCGTGCTGCGGGCGGCGCACATGCGGCTCAACCCGTTCGACGAGTGGCTGGCGATGGGCCGGATCGGGCTGGTCGCGGCGCGACGGACCAGGGACCGGGGCGCGGAGGCGGAGGTCCTGGAGACGCTCGGCTGGGCCTGTCTGCGCTCTCATCGGCTGACGGAGGCCGCGGAGCACTTCGAGGAGTGCCTGGCCGCACGCCACGGGTGCTGCGACCTGCTCGGTGCGGCGCAGGCAGTCAACGGGCTCGGTCTGGTGCGGCTGCGGCAGCGTGATCTCGACGCGGCCGAGAGCCTGTTCCGGCGGGCACGGGCTCAGCTCACCGAACTGGGGTCGGCGGCGGCCCTCTCCGCTCTGGAGAATCTGGCCACCGTGTTCTGCGAGCGAGGCGACCTGGCCCGGGCGGAGGAGCACATCAGCGAGGCCATCGCCGAGCATGGCCGGGAGGACGCGAGGGGACCGCGGGGCAACGCGCTGCGCGTTCTCGCCGTGGTGCAGCGGGAACGTGGCCGACACGAGGAGGCGCTGCGGACCATCGAGCGCGCCATGGCCACAGTCACCGCGCCGGTCGCCGAGGGCTACTGGCTACTGGAACTGGGTGCCGCGCAGCGGGCGAACGGGCTGCTCGGTGAGGCGCTGATCTCCTACCAGAGATCGGCCGTCGTCCACCGCCGTCTCGGTGACCGGGCGCGGGAGGCGCGCGCCTGGCAGGGTGCGGGCGAGACGTACCACGCGATGGAACGACACGAGGAGGCCGCCGACTTCCACCGCATGGCGGTCCGGGTGCAGCGCGAGCTCGGCGACGGCTGGCAGCTGGCCCTCGCGCTCGACGGGCTGGCACGGGCGCGTGCCGACCTCGGCGAACTCGAAGCGGCCCGCGCGCACTGGGGCGAGGCCCGGGACGCGCTCGCGGCGTACGCCGACCCGAGGGCGTCTGGTCTCCGAGCGCGGATCGGCGGAGAGTTGGAGCGTTCACCGTGAGGTCCGACACGAGGGAGACAACGGATGAGCCGCTCATGGGAGGCCGACATAGCGGCCGGATTCGCGCGGCGGCTGGGCAGTTCGGCGAAGGAACTGGGGCTCAGCAGTGACCGGGATGACTGCCCGGACATGTGGGAGCTGGACAACGGCGATGTCGCCGTCATCGGCCGCGACCGGACGGAGGCGTACGCGGGTCGGCTGCCCTCGGATGTGCGGCTGGCGGCCGACGAGCGCCTGGTGGTCATTCCTGGGGCGATCCTGCGGTCCGCCAAGAAGGACATCCCCGGGGCGTAGCGCCCCGCTACTCGTCGAGGTAGCGGCAGAAGGGGTGGCCGGCCGGGTCGAGGCAGACTTGGACGTGGGGTTGGGGTTGGGGTTGGTGGGGGGACAGGGTGGTGGCGTGGGTGACGGCGGCTTCGAGGTCGTGGACGCGGATGTCCGGAGGGGCCTGCATCTGCTGGTCGCCGGGCCCCGGCGGTCAGACCGGCGGGGTGTGGTCGGGTTCGACGTGGATGGAGATCCCGACGCCCCCGGCCGGGTGGCGCAGTTCGGCCCAGCCCGACTCCTCGGTGGTGATGTCCCAGTCGAGGAGCCGGGCGTGGAAGCGGGCCAGCGCGCCGGCGTCCGGGGCTCCCCCAGGCCCAAGGGGTCTGGGAGGTGCCCCCATAGCGTGACGGCCGTGACGTGCCGGTCGGGTGCGTCGCTCATCCGGCCAGGTAACAGCACCGCCGTCCGGTCGGCGACTTGGCGATGCACCGAGGCGGATCAGAAGTCGTAGTCGTCGATGTTGTCGGCGTCGAAGACGGTTGGCGGGCCGAGGACGAGTTCGCCGTTGGCCTCGATGGTGTACTCGCCGAGGTCGCCGGCGGTGAACGTCTGCCCCTCGGCGCCGGTGATCTGGCCGGAGGCCAGCGCCGCGCCCGCGTACGCGGCGAGGTAGCCGAGCTGCGCCGGGTCCCAGAGGGCGAACGCCTCCACCGTGCCGTCGTTGACGAACTCCCGCATCTGATTCGGCGTGCCGAGCCCGGTCAGCGCGACCTCGCCCTGGTAGGAGGAGCCCGAGAGATAGCGCGCGGCGGCGGCCAGGCCGACCGTGGTGGGCGAGATGATGCCCGCCAGGTCCGGGTAGGACCGCAACAGGCCCTGGGTCTCCTGGAACGACTTCTGGTCGTCGTCGTTGCCGTACGCGACGGTGACCAGTTCGATGTCCGCGTACTCCTCCTTCTCCAACTCCTCGCGCATCAGGTCGATCCACGCGTTCTGGTTCGTGGCGTTCGGCGTGGCGGAGAGGATCGCGATCTCGCCCGAGCCGCCGATCTGTTCGGCGATCAGCTCGACCTGGGTCTGCGCGATGCTCTCCGCCGTCGCCTGGTTGACGAAGAGGTCGCGGCAGCTCGGGTCGGTGTCGGAGTCGAACGTGACCACCGTCGCGCCGGCGTCGCGGGCCGTGTTGAGCGCGCCGCACACGGCGTTGGGGTCGTTGGCGGCGGTGACGATCACGTCGGTCTGCTGCTGGGAGAGCGTGTTGATGTAGCTGACCTGGGAGGAGGCGCTGGCCTCCGAGGGGCCGACCTCCTTGTAGTCGCCGCCGAACTCGCCGACCGCGTCCTCCCCTCCGCCGTCCGCGACCGTGAAGTACGGGTTGTTGACCTGCTTGGGGAGGAAGGCGACCTCCAGACCCTCCTCGATCGGGGCGTCCGGATCCGCCTCGCCGGTGGGCTGCTGTTCGTCACCGCCGCCCCCGTCGTCGTTGTCGTCCCGGGTGGTCCCCGAACAGGCGGCGCTGGTGAGGACGGTCAACGCGGTCAGCAACGCGGCGGCGGCCACGCGCCCCCTCGCCGTGCGAGTGCGCACACTGCGCATCGGACTACTCCTTCCGGTCATTCGGGCGGGCGCCCGCGCGCCGGGCGCGGAGCCGGGCGCGGGTCATGGTGACGGCGTTGGGCACCACCACCGAGGCGATCAGCAGGGACCCGGTCACGATGTCGAGGGTCTGGGCCTGCACGTCGGCCAGTTGGAGCGCGTTGCGCAGCGTGCCGAGCAGCAGCACCCCGGCGAGCACGCCGGGCAGCGTGCCGCGGCCGCCGAAGATGGACACGCCGCCGAGCAACACGGCGGCGACCACGGCGAGTTCGAGGCCCTCACCGTTGTCGGCGCGGGCGCTGGCGTAGCGCAGCGTCCAGTAGACGCCGGCCAGCGCGGCCACCGCACCGGAGGCGACGAAGAGCCAGAACTTGGTGCGGGCGACCGGGAGTCCGGTGAAACGGGCGGCCTCCGCGTTACTGCCGATCGCGTACAGGGACCGGCCGAACGGGGTGCGGTGCAGGACGATGCCGAAGCCGACCGCGAGCACCAGGGTGAGCACGGCGACGGTGGGCAGCACCTCGCCGAGCATGGTGCCGGTGGCGGCGTCGGTCCAGTCGAACGGGAAGTCCGCCACGGCCTCGTCGCCGAGCACGACGAACGCGAGGCCGCGGTAGGCGGCCAGGGTGCCGATGGTGACGGCGAGAGAGGGCAGTCCGAAGGCGGTGACGAACAGTCCGTTGACCGCGCCGAGCACCGCGCCGAGCAGGATGACGAGCGGGACGATCAGTTCGAGCGCCAGGCCCTCCATCCACAGATGCCCCATCACCGCGCTGCACAGGCCGAGCGTGCTGGCCACCGACAGGTCGATCTCGCCGGTGACGATCACCAGGGTCATGGGAAGCGCGATCAACGCGATGGCCACGGCGTCCAGCAGCAGGAAGCGGATGTTCTGGCTGGCGGCGAAGCCGTCGACGAGGAGGGAGGAGCCGAGCACGACGAGCAGCAGGGCCACCACCACGGCGGAGTCCCAGCGCAGCAGCGGGGCGAACCGGGCGGGCACGGGTGCCTTGCCGGCCCGGCCGCCCGGTCCGGCGGCCGGCGGGCGCTGCGGCGCCTGTGGTTGCGCGTAGAGCGAGTCATGCGCCATGGGGCCTGCTCCTTTCCGTCGTGGGGTCCGCTGCGGTGTCGCTTACCGCACCCGGTGCGCCGTCCGGCGGGGCCGGGCCGGCGCCGGCGGACCGGGCGGCCAGGGCGGCGCGAGCCGCCCGCGCGGCCCGGAGCGCGAGCAGCCGGTCCAGGCCGATCGCGGCCAGGATCAGCCCGCCGACCACGGCCTGTTGCCAGAACGGGTTCACCCGCAGCACGGCGAGCGAGCTGTCGATGGTGGACAGCAGCAACGCGCCGAGCGCCGCGCCGTACGCGGTGCCGCTGCCGCCGAAGATCGCGACGCCGCCGACCACGGCCGCGGCGACCACCTGGAGCTCCATGCCCTGGCCGGCCGTGGCGTCCACCGTGCCGAACCGGGCGGCGTACATGACGCCGGCCAGGCCGGCCAGCGCGCCGCTGACCACGAACGCGCCGAACACGCGCCGCCCGACGGGAATGCCGGACAGCCGCGCGGCGGCCGGTTCGGAGCCGATGGCGTACAGCTCGCGGCCGCTGCGGTAGGAGTGCAGGTAGCCGGCGACGACCAGCAGCACGAGGACGGCGAGCAGGGCCAGCACGGGAACGCCGAGCAGCGTTCTGGTGCCGAGCCGCAGGAACGAGCCCGGCATGTCGGCGGCGTTGATCTGCTGGCCGGACGCCCAGGAGTGGTCGACGCCGCGGAACACGTAGAGGGTGCCGAGGGTGATCACCAGGGCGGGCACCCGGGCGGCGGCGATCAGCGCGCCGTTGACGGCTCCACACAGGGCGCCGATGCCGACGCCGGCGAGCACGGCGAACAGGATCGGGGCGTCGGGCGAGGCGACGAAGAGCTTGCCGGTGGCGAACGCGGTCAGGCCCAGCACGGAGCCGACCGACAGGTCGATGTTGCGGGTCACGATGACCACGGTCTGGCCGACGGCGAGCACCATCAGGATGGCGGCGCTGAGCAGCACGTCGCGGATGCTCTGCTCGGACAGGAAGCCGGAGTTGGAGGCGGTCGTCACCGCCACCAGCAGCGCGAGCGCCAGCAGAATGCCCAGCTCCCGCACCCCCGCCAGCCGCCGCAACGCGCTTACCGCGGCGGGGAGGGCGGCCGCCTGGCCCGGGGCCTTCGGCCCCGAACCCCGGCCGACACGGGCAGCACGGGACTTCACCGCCGTCCCACCCGGGCCCTCCGGCTTCCCGCCGGCGTCCGCGCGGCCACGCGCGTCAACCGTGCGGCCGACCGGGGTCTTCGGCCCGGAACCAGGGCCGTCGGCTTCTGCCGTGTCGGTAGCGTCCGTCCCTCGCCCTGCGGCCTTCGCCGCGGGCGATGTGCGGCTGCCGGCCACGCCGAACCCGGCGTCAGCAGAGGCCTTGTCCGCCGCGGGGCGATCGCCGGACGCCGGCCCGTTCGGCTCCCCCGCCGACAGGCGGTCCGTGCCACGGGCGTCACGCGTGCGGCCGGCCGAACCCTCGTCCCCCGCGGCGTGCCCGGAGGGCGCCACCCCGGACGCCGGCCCGTTCGGCTCCCCCGCCGGCGGGCGGTCCGCATCGTCAGGCCGTCGGTCGGTCATCCGCCGTTCCTTCCGCCGGACTTCGCGGCGACACCGCCGGTCGCCGTCGCCGGAACGTTCCGCACCACGCCGGAGGCAGCGCGCATCACCGACTCCTCCGTGGCCGCCTCGCGCGGCAGTTCCGTGACGATCCGGCCCTCGTGCATGACCAGCACCCGGTCGGCCATGCCGAGCACCTCGGGGAGTTCGGAGGAGACCATCAGCACGGCCAGCCCCTGGCCGGCCAGTTCGGACATGATGCGGTGCACCTCGGCCTTCGTCCCGACGTCGATGCCCCGGGTCGGCTCGTCCACGATCAGCACGCTGGGCCCGGTGGCCAGCCATTTGGCCAGCACGATCTTCTGCTGGTTGCCCCCGGACAGGGTGCCCACCGCGTCGGCGAGGCCGCCGTATCTGACCTGGAGGCGTTCGGCCCAGGAGCGGGCGGCGTCGCGTTCCCTGCGGCGGGAGAGCAGCCCGAGGCGGGTGAGCGAACGCAGCCGGGTGAGCGTCGCGTTGCGTTCGACGGACATCTCCATCACCAGGCCCTGCTGGCGCCGGTCCTCGGGCACCAGCGCCAGTCCCGCCGTCATGGCCGCGGCCGGCGAACCGGGGGCGAGGGGTTCGCCGTTGACCCGCACCCGGCCCTCGTCGTACCGGTCGATGCCGAAGACCGCGCGCACCACCTCGCTGCGGCCGGCACCGACGAGCCCGGCCAGCGCCACGATCTCGCCGCGCCTGACGTCGAAGTCCACGTCGTGGAACGCGCCGAGCCGGCCCAGGCCGCGGACCCGCAGTGCGACCTCACCGGGGTCCGTGTCCTGGCGGGGGAAGAGCGCCGAGATCTCGCGGCCGACGATGCGCCGCACCAGCGTCTCCTCGTCCAGGTCTTCGGCGGGGTCGGTGGAGACCAGGCGCCCGTCGCGGAGCACGGTGATCCGCTGGCAGAGCGCGAAGATCTCCTCGAAGCGGTGCGAGATGAACAGCACCGCGGCGCCGTCCGCGCGGAGCGCCCTGACCACGGAGAAGAGCCGCTGCACCTCGACGCCGGACAGCGCCGCGGTCGGCTCGTCCATCACCAGCACCCGGGCCTCGACCGACAGCGCCTTGGCGATCTCGACGAGTTGCTGGTCGGCGATGGACAGGCCGCGGGCCGGGCGGCGCGGGTCGAGGTGAACGCCGAGCCGCGCGAAGAGGCGGCTCGCCGCCTCGTACATGGCGGCCCGGTCGATGCGGGCCAGGCGGCCGGTGGGCTGACGGCCCATGAAGATGTTCTCGGCCACCGACAGGTCGGGGAAGAGCGTCGGCTCCTGGTAGATGACGGCGATGCCGGCGGCCTGCGCGTCCGCCGGGCTGCCCAACCACGCGGGGCGGCCGTCGAGTTCGACGCGTCCGGCGTCGGGCTGGTGCACACCGGAAAGCAGCTTGACGATCGTGGACTTTCCCGCCCCGTTCTCGCCGACCAACGCGTGCACCTCGCCGCGGCGCAGCGCGAGCGACACCTCCGACACGGCGAGCACCGGACCGAACGCCTTGGTCACGGCGGCGAGTCTGAGCAGGGGGACGTCGTGCTCTCCGGTCATGTCGCTCCGCACCGAGCTCGGTTGATCGTGGTCAGGAGGGCCTGGCCACCGCCATGAAACGATTCAAGCGCTTCCCCGTCTACGCTAGGGAAGGGCGTTCGATCGCGTCAAGACGCGGGACACCGTCACTCATGCCCACATCGCATCAGGAGACACCCCCGAAACGTGTCCCTGCCCCCGTGCCCCCGCACTTCCCCGGCGTTCCCGCCGCTCCCCGTTTCGTGCTGCGTGCTGCGTGCTGCCCGTCCCGCTCCCGCTCTCCCGGTCAGCGCACCGCCAGCGCCTTCGCCGACTCCAGCAGGGCCAGGAGCACGGTCTTGCTGGAGAGGCGCTGGCGGACGTCGCACATGATGACCGGCGCCGGCGAGCGCAGGTTCATGGCCGTGCTGATCTCCTCGGCGGTACAGTCCCGTCGCCCGTAGAAACAGTTCACGCCGATGGCGAACGGGATGTGCCGCTGCTCGAAGAAGTCCACCGAGGCGAAGCTGTCGGCCAGCCGCCGGGGGTCGGTGAGCACCACGGCCCCGAGGGATCCGAGCGCGAGATCGTCCCACATGAACCAGAAGCGCTCCTGTCCCGGCGTGCCGAACAGGTAGAGCACATGCTGCGGGTCCAGGGTGATCCGGCCGAAGTCCATCGCGACCGTGGTGGTCGACTTCTCCGGTGTGCTGGCCAGGTCGTCGATGCCGATGCTCGCCTCGGTCATGTACTCCTCCGTCTCCAGCGGAGGGACCTCGCTCAACGAGCCGATCATGGTGGTCTTGCCCACCCCGAAACCGCCGGCGACCAGGATCTTGAGCGCCGTCGGCATGACGATGGGCGAATCGTCACCTCTCAACCGGTCATAGCTTGCGGATACCATGGATAACCCTCTCAAGTAGTTCCACACTCGGGGCGCCCGCCTCCTGACTCGGGGCCTTGACCGAGATCAACGCTTTGTCGAGCAGGTCTCCGCAGAGCACTTTCACGACGCTCGCCGGCAGGTCGAGGCGTGCGGCGACCTCCACGACCGCCAAGGGGCGCTCCCAGCACAGATCGAGGATCGCAGTTAATTCCGGCTGCTCTGCCTGCCGGTCGCGGGAGAGTGCGGACGCGGTCGTCACCACGAGAGTGATCAGGGTGAAGTTCGATCCGTCAGGTTGGGTACGCCCCCCGGTGATGGCGTAGGGCCGGACAAGATATCCGGCCCCCTCGTCGAAGTAGGACGACGAGCTTCCCGAAGCCGTCACGGAGTCTGGCCGTGACGACCGGTCGGAATGCCAGAGCGAGGAGCGGCGCTGAGGTACTCGCCGACCTGCTGAACGATGCGGGTCATCTCGTAGGCCGCCATGCCGGCGTCCACCTTGTCGGAGGCCAGGACGGCGAGTTGGGCGCGCTGTCCGGCGTTGGTAACGAAGAGGAAGGCATTGTCCATCTCGATGACGGTCTGACGCACATGCCCGCCCTGGAAGCGGAGCGCGGCGCCGCGGGAGAGGCTCTGGAGTCCGGAGGCGACGGCCGACAGGTGCTCGGCGTCGTCCTGGCTGAGTCCGGCGGACCGAGCGAGCGGCAGACCGTCCTGGGAGAGCACGATCGCGTGGTGGGTCTCCGGGACGCCGGCCACCAGGTTGTCGAGGAGCCAATTGAGATGGCTACTGGCATGGGTCTGGTCAGTCATCACTGATCCTTCCTCGCAGGTCCTTCCGCATCGGGGACGTGTCCAGGCGTCCCCGCCTGGGAGTCAGGTCCGCCGGTAGACTGAGCGGGCTTCGCGGCGCGGGCGCGCTTGTTTCCTGACTGGATGGCGGCCATGGTGGCCCCGGCCCGGTCGGGGGAACGCCTGGCGTTCGGGTCCTCGTCCGGATCGCCGGACGTCGGGGGTGTACCCATGCGCAGCGGCTCTGCGAGGCTCTCGCCCCTCACCCGGATGGGCAGCCGGAGAGAGCCCGCCGTCTGGAGGGACTCGCGTGGTGCCTCGTCACCTCCCGAGGTGAAGGGCTGGGTGCCGGTCGTGCGGTCCCGCGGGTCCGGGTCGCCGCCGGCCGGTTGGCCGGACGAGATCGCCTGATCCAACGCCGCGTGTCCCGACGCGACGATCTGGTCCGGCTCTCCCGTCTGCTCCCGCTGGGCCTCCAACTGGGAGAAGCGGTCCATATGGCCCATCGGGTCCCGGCGTTCCAGGTGGTCCACCGGGGGGTGGGTGCGCGCCATCGGCTGGGAGTGGTCCTCCGGAGGCGTGTCCGACATGCCGAACGTGCTGGGCAAGAGGCCGGCACCTCCATACGCGGGGTATCCGCTGTGGTCGTACTCGATCTGCGCCCGGGGCGGGGCGTCCAGCAGGCCGCCGCTGGTCACGGGTGCGGGGATCGGCAGGGGCGCGGCCACGGGGGCGGGCGCCGGCGCCGGCGCCGGGACCGACAACGGGAGCTCCCACTCCTCGTTGGTCTCCCTCTCCCTTCCCCTCGTCCGGAGCGGCAGCGCCTCGTCGGCCTCCGGCTCCTCCGGAATCTCGGCGGAGATCCTCCTGGTCTCATCGGCCGGGCGCTCCTGCCGCGCGTCGGCGTCCCGTGTCGCCTCGTTCTGCGCCGCGTCCGCGATGAGATTGGAGAGCAGCGACTTGGCCTCTTCCAGCAGTTCGCCGGGCAGCAGCACCACGGCGAGGGTGCCGCCGTACGGCGACCTGCGCAGCGAGACCTCCAGGCCGTGCCGCTTGGCGAGCCGGGCGACCACGAAGAGGCCGAGGCGCGGGGCCTCGCCCAGGGTCATCATGTCCAGCTTGGGCGGGTCGGCGAGCAGCGTGTTGACCCGCTCGTACTCCTCCTCCGACATGCCGAGGCCGCGGTCCACGATCTCCAGCGCCAGCCGGCCGCGGGCCACCACCTCGGCGCTGACCGAGACCTTGGTCTTGGGCGGCGAGAAGGAGGTGCCGTTCTCGATGAGTTCGGCGAGCAGGTGGACGACGTCCGCGACCGCGCGGCCGACCAGGGAGACCTTGGGCGCGGGCAGCGCCTCCACCCTGCTGTAGTCCTCGGTCTCGGAGATCGCGCTCCGCACCACCTCGTAGATCGGCACCGGCTTGCCCCAGCGGCGGGCCGGGAGGGCGCCACCGAGGATGAGGAGGTTCTCGGTGTGCCGCCGGACGCGGGTGGCCAGGTGGTCGACGCCGAAGATCTCCTTCAGCAGCCGGGAGTCCTGGTGCTCGCGCTCCAGTTTGTCGATCTTCGGGATCATGCGGTTGATCAGGATCTGGGTCCGGCGGGCGAGGCCGAGGAAGACGGTCTCGGTGCCCTCCCGGCCGCGGGCCTGCTGGACGATGGTGTCGACCACGAGCCGCCACTGCTCGTCCATGGTGTCGGCGAGCCGACCCACCTCGTCGCTGCCGTAGTCGCGGTCGCGCTCGTCGCCCGTGGCGTCGACCCGCTGCTCCCGCCCGAGCTGTTCGAGCAGCTCCGGCAGGGCGGTTTCGGCCTGCTCCCTGGTGCTGCCGCGCAGGCCGTTCAGCCGGCTGACGAGGGACCGGATCGAGCGCCAGGCCAGCAGGAGCGCGGCGATCAGGGCCAGGGCCGCAACCAACGTGCCGAGCGCCGCGACCAGCAGCAGCTGGTTACCGCGGTCGGCGCCGTCCGTGGCCATGCTGGTCAGGGAGTCGGTGCTCAGCTGGCGCAGTTCGCCGTCCACGACGTCCACGGCCTCGCGCCACTCGCCCTCCAGCGGGGGCAGCGAGACGGTGCCGGCGGCCTCCGGCTCCTCGGCGGCGATGAGCACGTCCCACCGCGGGCTGCCGGTGAGGCTGCGGAATACCTCCGACTGCGCGGCGGGCAGGTCGAAGGGGTTCAGCGAGACGCGGTTCTGCCGCTGGAGCGCCAGGGCGTTGGCGAACTCCTCGCGGACGGCCCCTGACGGGTCCTCCCCCGAGGGCACGCTGGCCTGCAACGCGTCCTCGCGGGACAGCATCTCGGCGATCCGCATCAGATCGGCGGTGGCCGTGGCGGCGGCGGCCAGCCGCCAGTCGTCGACCCGGCTGGCGGCCTCGATCAGGGCGATGCCGTTGGTGGTGGTCGTGGTGAAGGAACGCAACGCCTCGATGCCGGTGACCGCGCCCCCGTCGACGGCGCCGCGCTGACCGGTCAGCTCCTCCAGCGACGCCTCCAGGTTCTCGGCCCGGTCGCGCACCGCCGACCGGTCGGCGTCCAGGCCGCCGCCGGTGGCGCGGAACTCCTCGACGGCCGAGTCGGTCGCGCTGCGCGCGGTGTTGAGCGCGTCCCGCGTGGTCTCGGTCGGGTCGGCCTGCCAGGCGGCGGTGAGGCGGCGCTCGTCCTGGAGACGGGCGACCATGGTGTGGGCCGGGCTCCCCACCGACTCGGCGAGGTCCGCGTCGTCGCGGAGCTGGAGCCCTTCCCTCACGAGGCCGCTCGCCACGTACCCCCACAGTCCGGTGAGAGCGAGCGCGGCGATGAGCACGGGCAGAGCCAGGGAGATTCGAAGAGATTTGCGAAACGCCCTGGGCACTCTGTTGTCTCGGTCGCGTATGCCTGACATCTGATTCCTCGAACTGCGGCGGAACGACGATAGCGATAAGGATGCGCAAAGACTGGATGGGAATGTGGCCGGTTGTCGGGTTGTCCCGGTGGGGAGGGTTGCGACGGGTTCGATGCAGCGTCAGCAACGGTCAACCGACCGGTGCACCGTACCAGGTCATGCCCTAGTTCGATCGCAACAGGGCGATGATCTTGACACTCCGATCACTCCCTAGCCTTTCCCGAAAGTCCTTGATCACAGCAGCGCCATCAGTCGTGGGGTGTACAGCGCCTTCGGACTCTCGATCCCGGCCACCAGGTCGAAGTAGGTCGAGGTCAGCTCGGCGTCCCGCCCCACCGCGCGCAGCAGCGAAAGGCGTTGCTCGTGCGTCTCCAACTGGGCCACCGACAGGGTGGCTTCGTACCCCTCGGTCAACGAGGCGTCCCGGTCCTCCGCGTACCGGCGCAGCGCGCCGTCCAGCCAGCCCGGGTCCTGAAGTCCCTGGCCGACGTGGCGCACCAGGGACTCCGCCTGGAAGAAGGCGTCGCTGATGCCGCGGGCGGTGATGGAGTCCTTGTGGTGCCCGGCGTCGCCGACCAGCGCCCAGCCGGGCCCCGACGCCTGCCGGAAGAAGTTCTGCTGGTCGCCGGTGCCACGCAGCCGCTCCACCCGCCGCCCACGGCCGGAGAGCCGCTCGTACAGGCCGGGGGCGGTGGTGCGGATCTGTTCCAGGTAAGCGCCGTAGGCGTCGGTGCGCACCTCGTCGAACCTGCTCTGCGGGAAGTAGGTGAGCACCAGCGTCGCGCCGCCGTGCGTGGCCACCGCCGCCACCCAGCTACCGGGTCGCTCGTACAGCTCGAAGACCGCCGGCACGTCCTCCCAGTACGCGTAGTAGGCGCAGGTGAGCGGCGCGGTGCTGGTGGTGTACGGGGCGCCGACCAGCGTGGCGACCCGGGAGCGCATGCCGTCCGCGCCGATCACCAGCCGGGCCCGCTCGGCGAACGGGCGGCCCTGATGCACCCCTTCGACGCCGACGACCCGTCCCGAAACGTCGCGCAGCAGGCCGGTGACGGAGCATCGGGGGCGGAACTCCACCCCGGACGCGACCGCGCCGTCCACCAGCATCGCGTCGAGCACGTGGCGGCGCGGGGCGTACGCGGCGCGCTGGCCGTCCACGCCCCGGCTACACCCCGCCAGTCGGACGTCGGCCACCTCGTAGACCGCCCGCTCCAGCGGCGGACAGCCGGTGACCCGCAGCCGGTCGAGCAGCCCCCAGCGGGCCAGCGCCGCGACGCCCGGCTGGTGGATGAGGTGGGTGGACAGCGTGTCGGAGGGGAACTCCGCCCGGTCGAGCAGCAACACCCGGTAGCCGGCGCGGGCGAGCAGCATGGCCGTGGGCGAACCGGCGCACCGCGCGCCCACCACGATGGCATCGAACATGTGCGAGCCTCACAGACAGTCGGAGAGGGGGCTTCCGGGAGTCATTGCCGAAGGGTCACTCGCGGGTGCTCCGCAGCGCGCCCGCCAGGGCGCGCCGGTCGATCTTTCCGTTGGCGTTGAGCGGCAGTTGGTCGAGGACGGTGATGCGGCGCGGCACCATGTACGACGGCAGCCGCGAGCTCAACGCCGTGTACATCGGCTCGGTTTCACAGCCCGCGCCGCTGACCGCGGCCTCCAGGTCCTTCTCGCCGTCCCGGCCGTCCACGGCGAGCACCACGGCGTCGCGGACGCCGTCCTGCTCCCGCAGCAGGGCCTCGATCTCGCCCAGTTCGATCCGGTAGCCGCGGATCTTGACCTGATGGTCCACCCGGCCCATGTGCACGAACTGGCCGTTCTGCACCACGACCCGGTCACCGGTGCGGTACCAGTGACCTTCGGTCAGCGGTTCGGCCCCGGTATAGGGGTGCGCCGTGCCCTGCGCGTCGAACGCGAGGAAACGGCCCGCGTTGTTCGCGGCCACCAGGTAGCCGGGGAAACGCTGCGGGCCGCGGACGCAGAGCTCCCCGTCGGCCGCGGGGCTGCCGTCCTCGCCGAGCACCACGCACTCCAACGTGGAGTAGCAGGTGCCGATCGGCACCGTCCCGTTCGCCGGGCGCGGCCATTCCGCCGGATCGCGGGGCAGCCGGTACTCGGTGCAGGAGACGGTGAGTTCGGTCGGCCCGTAGAGGATCTCCAGCTCACTGTCCGGTGCGGCGGCCCGCCACGCCTGGGCCAGCTCCACCGTCAGCGGTTCGCCGCCGAAGACGCTCCACCGCAGGGTGGGCATGACGCCGGGCTTCAGGGTGCCGAGACGCGCGGCGAACGAGACCAGCGACGGCACGGAGAACCAGTGCGTGAGCCGCTGCGCGTTGACGAACTTCACCGGCGACATCAGCTGGCTGCGCATCGGCACCACCAGCGTGCCACCGGAGCCCCAGGCCACGAAGAGGTCGTACAGCGAGCCGTCGAAGGTCAGGTCGAACGACTGCGACAGCCGGCTGCCGGGTCCCGCCTGGTACCGGGGCACGATGTGGCTCAGGTAGGCGCAGGCGTTCCGGTGCAGGATCGGCACGCCCTTGGGGGAGCCGGTGGATCCCGAGGTGAAGATGACGTACGCGATGTCGTCGGGGCCGGCCGGGCAGGGCGGCGGCGCGGCGGCCGGCGGGCCGGCCGCGGCCAACTCGGTGGCCTCCACGGCGAGGTGCCGGACGCCCAGCTCTGGCGCGGCCTCCCCGGCGTCGGACACCACCAGCTCCAGATCGGCGGCGGCGGCCATGGCCGCGTTGCGCGACGCCGGGAACTCCGGGTTCAGCGGCACCACGGCGGCGCCGGTCCGCAGCACCGCCAGATAGGCGACGTAGGCGGTGACCGAGCGCCCCGCCATCAGGCCGACACGGTGCGGCGGGATGCCGCCGTTGGCGGCGACCAGCCGGGCCGCGAGGGTCTCGGCGAGGTCCCGCAGCTGACAGTACGTCAGCCGCTCCTCGCCGACCTCGAGGGCCGGCTCGTCGCCGTACCGGTCGGCGGAACCGGCGAACCAGTCGTACAGCGTCAGCGGTCCGGGAGTCATGCGGCCTGTGCCTCCAGCACGTGAAGCCATTTGCGGAACTCGCCCACGGTGCGCAACTCGGCCAACTCCTCGGCCTCGACGTCGTAGCCGTGTTCCCCGGCGAGCTTGAGGATGATCTGCAGCCTGGCCAGCGAGTCGATGCCCATCTCCGACAGTAGGGAACTATCCGAGTAATCCACGTACGAGCTCCGTGCGTGCTCACGCAGCACCGCGGTGGCCAGGTCGCCGTCCGACGCCTCGGCCGTGCGCTCGCCCGGCCAGAAGCGCCGGGTCTGCCACGGGTACACGGGCAGCGGAACGTAGCGGCTGTCGGGGCCGAAGACGGCCCCCCAGTCCACCGGGTGGCCCTGACGGTAGCGTTCCGCGAGCGCGGCGGGAAGGGCCGCGGGCTCATCGCCGAGCGGCGAGAGGGTCGCCGCCCACCGCGGGTCACCGAGCGCCGCCACCATCTCCTGGTGCGAGGTGGCCACCACCGCCATCCGGTACGTGTGGTGCTGACGGCGGGTCGCCGCGCTGAAGCAGATGTCGCGCAGCGGGTACGACGCGCCGGCTCCGTCGGGGCCGAGGTACGCGGAGTAGGACCTGACCAGCGCGTCCAGCGCCTGGGGCGTGCGGGCGGAGAGCGCCAGCACGTAGGCCTCGGTGCTCGGCCCGTACCAGTGGACCGCGGCGTGGTCGGCCGTCCGGGCCTCGGCCTGGCGGACCACCAGATGCGCGTTGAGGCAGGAGGCACCCTGCCCGTTGACCCCGGCGATGGCGTGCCGGCCGCGGCTGTGGATCGGCTGGAGGCTCAGCGGGACCGTCAGCGGCAGCCGCTCCCAGGGGACGTACGGGGTCGGGTTGCTGAGGTTGAGGCTCGGCGGCACCTGGCCGTGCTCCAGGCACAACACGGTCTTGATCAGGCCGGCCATGCCGCCTGCCGCCTCCGCGTGCCCGATGTTGGTCTTGACCGAGCCGACGAAGGCGCGGTCGCCGACCGGCCGGCCCTCGCTGAGCACCTCGCCGAGCGCGTGGAACTCGGCCTGGTCGAGGTTGGGCGAACCCGAACCGTGCGCCTCGACGAAGTCCACCTCGGCCGGGGAGACTCCGGCGTCCTCGTAGGCCCACCTGAGGACCTCGGTCTGTCCGGCCACCGAGGGGTTGAGCAGCGAGCCGCCGGTCCGGCCGTCGTTGCTGACCGCGGTGCCCTGGATGACCGCGCGTATCCGGTCGCCGTCGGCCAGCGCCTGGGCCAGCGACTTCAGGACCACGACGCCGATGCCGTCGCTGGGGGCGAAGCCGTCGGCGTGCGCGTCCCCGAACTTGCTCCTGCCGTCTCCGGCGATCGTCCCGGCCTGGGTCATCATCACGCCCTCGTCCGGGCGGAACGCCAGGTTGACGCCGGCGGCCAGCGCCAACGGGCTCTCCCCTGCCCGCAGACTCTGCACCGCCGAATGGACCGCCACCAGGGAGGACGAGCAGGCGGTGTCCACCAGCACACTCGGCCCGCGGAAGTCGAAGACGTACGACAGCCGGGCCGGGATCATGGAGCGGAAGTTGTGGTAGTACGACGGCGACACCGACTCCAGGCCCTGCCGGAACTGGAGCTCCAGATAGTCCGCGCGGGCGTTGCCGACGAAGACGCCGGTCCGGCTGCCGGCCAGCGCGTCCGGGCGTTGGCCCGCGTCCTCGAGCGCCTCCCAGGCCGTCATCAGCAGCAGCCGCTGCTGCGGGTCGAGTTCCGCCGCCTCGGCGGGCGACAGGCCGAAGAACTCCGCGTCGAACTCGGCCACGCCCTCCACGTAGCCGGCGCGGCGGCTGCCGATCGTGCCCGGCGCCGCGTCCGTGGCGTACAGCGCGTCCACGTCGTAGCGCTCCTGCGGCGTCTCGCTCGTGGCGTCGACGCCGTCGCGCAGCAGTTGCCACAGCTCGTCAGGCCCGGTGGCGCCGGGGAACCGGCAGGCCATGCCGATCACGGCTACCGAGCGTGCTTCGACATCCGCTGTCGACCTCTTCACCAGTTCTCTCCTTCGATGTTCCCTGACGTCGCTGCGATGGTGCCTGGTGGCGGGATCGGTGCCCGCCCTCCGGGGCGGCCTGCGGCCCAGGAGCGCGGACAGCGCGAAGCCCGCCACGAGGTGAATGGATGATGCTGATCCAGATCGTGGTCAGCGACCTCCGGGCGGACGTCTCGTCCGGTCCGGACTGTGACCGCTGACTGGCCGCCGGCCACGCGCCTCGCCGAAGCGGACTTTTCCGACCGCTCGTCGCGACCTGCGCGCCAGGGAGAGCCAACCGGCCAGATCTCTCTCATGTGTCGATCTCAATCGGGCCAACCCACACATCACTGTGAGATAGTTCATAGTCCCGAGGGTCATGAAACGGCGAGAACCCGATCGAATCCACGCCGACCTGGACGGGAGCACGATCGCAGGACCCCCCAGGCGCCGGTTCTCCGCGTGGTCGAACGCGGCCGGGCACCTGGGCGGCAGTACGCACGTTGTTGATGACGACAAGCCCACGGCATGTCATTGTCGTACGAGTGGCCGCTTCTGCTTGTTGTTCTTTAAAGGAATGACGGGAAGTGATCGCTCGGTGATTGAGAGCCAGCAAACCTGGACAAGCTCATGAGTTGGGCATATGCCGCCCGCACGGGCCGAGGCCCCCGCCAGCAGGGCTGCGCCACCCGTGAGCTTGTGACCAGAGAGAGCCGAAGTTCTGCGTGGGGCGGCGCACAAGGATTCAGTTCTGGTTTCATGTTCGACCATGGACCCCCTGACACCCGATCAAGCCCGGAGCGAGGGTGAGCAGCGCCGGCGCCGGCTGCAGGTACTTGGCCTGAACGAACCCGAGCCAGAGGCCAAGTTCGACCGCGTCGCCCGTCTCGCTGGCAGCCTCGCCCAGGCGCCCCTCGCCATGGTCAACTTCATCAACGACGAGCGGCAGATGTTCCGGGGCATGTACTCGCCGCCGACCGATCCCGACGACGGCGAGCCCGGTGCGGACCGCAGCATCGCCTTCGACCTGAGCGACATGCCCGACCTCCCCCGCGAGGCGCCCAGCGACTACGGATTCTGTCCGCACGTCGTCGCCCAGGGGTCCCCGCTGGCCTTGGACGACGTCTTCGACTACCCGAGGTTCAAGGGCAATCCGCTGGTCAACGAGATGGGCGTGCGCGCCTACCTCGGCACCCCGCTGGTCGACAACACCGGCGTGATCCTCGGCACGGTCTGCGTCGCCGACGTCCGGCCGCGCCAGTGGGGCGCGCAGCATGTGGAGGGCGTGCAGAGCCTTGCGGAAACCCTGCTGTCCGAGTTCCAGCTGCGCGACAGTCTGCTGACCCAACAGCAGGAGATGTTCGCGATCTTCGACGGGGCGCCCTTCCCCATCATGCTCACCCAGGGTCCCGAACACCTGCTGCGCTACGCCAACGCCAAGCAGGGCACGGCGTTCGGGCGGGTCCAGCAGCTGAGTCCCGGGCGGCAGGTGCTGCCGGGGCTGGACTCGGTCGGGGTCTTCTCCACCATGGACCGGGCCTTCCGCACCGGCCAGACGGCGACGCTCTCCGAGGCCAGGATCGCCTCCTACGACGCCCCCTCCGCGCAGGTGTTCACCTTCACCTGCACGCCGGTGCGGCTGTCGCCGAAGGCCCCGGTCAGCGGCGTGCTGACGGTGGCGGTGAACATCACGGGGCAGTCCACGGGCGAGGACGCGCAGCAGATCGCGGCCGACTTCTCCTCGCATGTCGAGCGCCTCGGCTCCGGCGGCCAGATGTGGCCGGCGTCGGGCCAGCAGTACGAGAACAGTGTGTGAAAGTTCTGGGGTGCCGGAGCGGCCACCGCGTGAGACTCCCGGGACCGGGTGAAAGGTTCCGTGAAACGCGGGCGGTGGCCGATTCCCAGCCAGAATCGATCGGGTGCCGGGCCGGGGCGCGTCGGATGCCCGGCGCTCCGGCCGTCCCGCCGTGACCCAGCGGGCCCGCTCCGGTTTCGGCCAGGTTCGGTCCGGTTCGGTTCGGGCGCGTCAGGCGGGCCGGACGTCGAGTTCGGCCAGGTCCGGCGGCACCAGGGTGGTGGAGAGCAGCAGTTCGGTCAGGAGATTGTGGTTGAGCGCGTTGCCGACCGGCTGACCCACCTCGGCCTCCGTCAGCCCGGCGACGCCGGCCCGGGACAGCCGGTCCCGAACGGCGGCGACCCGGTACGCGACCTTCTTCGGGCCCCAGCCGGTGTCCGGCTGCAACGCGTCCAGCTGCGCCGCGGCCTGCTGCCACGTCAGCGGCTGCGGCGACGCCTCGTGCAGCAGGTACCGCTGGCCCAGCACGATCAACGCGAGCCGTTCGTCCGGCTTGACCAGCCACGTCCTGGGCGGCCGGGTGGGGTCGTCGGGCCGCGGCCTCGGCTCCTCCTCCGCGCTGGCGACGTACAGTTCGAGCACGTGCTCCCGGTCGCTCGACCCGCGCACGAAAAGCGGCGTGTAGCCCTCGGCGAGCGGCACCGGCTCCTCGCGGGTGAACAGCATCAGCGAGCCCGGCATCCGGATCGGCGACCGCCCCGTGTTCCGCAGCCACCAGCGGTCCCTGCGGTGTGTCAGCACGCCCTGTTGGCGGCTCACCCGCGCGTCGTCCTCGCCGACGCAGACGTGCACGTCCGGCCGGTTGCGGCCGAACAGGATCTCCCGCCCGTCCCCCGGTCGGAGCCGGAAGCCGCCGCTGAGTGACCGCACGAAGATGGTCCCGGGCGGTGAGTCGGGCACACCGAACGCCAGGCTCGCCTGATCCGGTGGAAGCCCCCCACCGCCACCGTTCGTCAGCCTCGTAAGCATCCGGACGCCTCCCGTTCTCTGGTACCGCCGGGACCTCTTCGCCCCCCGTGCCCGCCATGGTCCCGCACCCCCACGGGACCGGTCCCAGGTCGGCTTTTGGTCCGGTCAGAGACGCGGCAGGGAGGTGCCGGCGGCGGTGAGCAGGTCACGCGCCACCTGGCACAGCGCGTCGGCCGACCCCGGGCCCGAGAGCGTCAGGTGCAGCTTCTCCACCGCCTCCGCGCCCTCGTCGTCCACGTACGGGCGGTACTCCAGCTGTGCCACGCAGGTCCCCACCCCGTCTCCCTCGGGCAGCAGGGCGCCGGTGTACCCGCCCAGCTGGGTGGCCTGCCCGTCGTCCGGCTCCAGGAAGTCGGCGCGGTCGAAGTCCAGGGCGATGAAGTAGTCCTCCCCGTTGCCGCCCCACTCACAACTCCAGTTCCCCACGCCGACGTCGAATCTCGTGGGGTCGAGCCCCGGTATCACGTCGGCGAACGTCTCCCGTTCGATCAGCGCGCAGGCGTCCTGCCGGGCCAGGGACTCCTCGGGGAACGGACCGGACCGGCGGGCGATCTGGCCGGTACCCGCGTTGAGCCGCGCGACGGCGTAGTCGGTGGCCACGTCCGCGATGGCGCACAGGTCCACGGGACGCTCGTCCCAGTTCCTGGCGGCGAGCCAGAGCCAGTAGCCGTCGGCAAGCAGGAGGTAGCGCCCGCACTCCCGGTTGTCGCCAGGCATGGGCCGCACGCCGACCCACCCCCGCTGCTCCAGACCACTCCGATCCTCCGGCGCCGGGGGGTTGGCCAGGTCCACCAGCACGTCCACCTCGGTGCCGTTGGGCAGCTCGATCAGGACGTCGCAGCGGTCGAAGTTTCCGTGATCGCGGTCGAGTTGAGCCCACCCGAAGTCGCCGAGCGGGGCCGGGTCGACCAGTGAGCAGGGATCGGCGGTGGTGGGGACGCCGACGACCGAGGTCGGCGCCGCAGTGGCCTCCGGATCGGCCGGTGGCTCCGTCGTCCCCTGGTCGCCGTCGAGGAGGGGAATGAGCGACAGGATGGCGAGCGCGGCTACGGCCAGTCCGGCAACCCACGCGGCGGCCCGCCGCCGGCACCACCGGGAGCGCCCGCCGGGCGCGGCACCATGACGGGCATCGACCGAGGCGCCGTCGGGGCTGGGCACCGGTGGTGTCCGCAACACAAGCCTCATGTCCCGAGGGCGCACCGATGGCCCGCGCGACTCCCCGGCCTGCTCCGCGCCCGCCGCCGGCGCGTCGAGCAACAGCAACCGGGCCTCGGCCACCGTTGGCCGGCGCTCCGGGTCGGCCGCGAGCAGTCCGGCCAGCCCGGGCACCGGCAAGCGTTCGCATGCGGGCGGCGGTTGCCGATAGCCGCGGACAGCCGACGCCATCGCCTGGGGCGTCTCGCCCGTTCCGTACGGCGAGGTGCCGACCAGCGCCGCGTACAGCGTGGCGCCGAGGCTGAAGACGTCGGCGGCCCTGGTCGGCTGCGCGCCCCAAACCGCCTCCGGCGCCATGTACGCCGGGGTGCCGTCGACCACGCCGGTCTCGGCGCGGGCCATCTCCTCCCCCTCGAACCGCGCGGAACCGAAGTCGATGACCTTCACCGCGTCCCCGGCCGTGACCAGCACGTTTCCCGGCTTGATGTCGCCATGCACCAGGCCCCTGCCGTGCAGGGCCTCCAGCGCGCTGGCGAGCTGCGCGGCGATATGCACCGCCCGCCGCGGGGACAACGGCCCTTTCTCGTGCAGCAGTTGGGCGAGGGTACGGGCCTCCAGGTACTCCATCACGAGCCAGCAGACGACCTCGGACCCGCCCTTCCGTCGCTCCCTGTCGAAGGCGACGTCCATCAGCGTGATGACGTGCGGGTGCGGCACCCGGGCGGCGTTCGTGGCCTCCTCGCGCATCCGGCGCTGGGCCCGCCGGGTGAGGTCACCGTCGATATGGGCCCGTTTGAGTGCCACCGGCCGTTTCAGCCTCCGGTCGGTGGCCAGCCACACCACTCCCCTCCCCCCGGCGCCCAACGGCCTGTCCAGCAGGTACCGGCGGGCGACCAGCTGCCCAGCGAGCACGGCTCTTTCCCTCCCTCGACGGCGGAACACTGTCCGTCCTATCAACAGAGGCGGGAGCGGGGCGGCGTCTTCTCACAATCGCCACACCCAAGGCTACGCAGCGAGAACGGAGAGGGTTCCGGGGGATGATGGGGGGCGTGAGCAGCGAACTGGCGCGGCTGGCCGCGGACGCGCGGCGGCTGATGCCGGCCGACCCGGAGGTGCGCGCGGTGCTCGGGCTGGCCGGAGCGCCGGGGGCCGGGAAGTCGACGCTGGCCCAGGCGCTGGTCGCCCGGCTCGGCGACCTCGCGGCGTACGTACCGCTGGACGGCTTCCACCTCTCCAACGCCCAGCTCGACCGGCTCGGCCTGCGCGACCGCAAGGGCTCGGCGCCGTCGTTCGACGTCTGGGGCTACGAGGCGCTGCTGCGCCGCCTGCACGACGAGGGCGCCCGCGAGGTGTACGTGCCCGATTTCGACCGCGGGCTCGACGAGCCGATCGCCGCCCGCCACCGGGTGCCGCCGGGCACCCGGTTGATCGTCACCGAGGGCAACTACCTGGCCTGCGACGCCCCCGGCTGGTGCGAGGCCCGCGCGCTGATGGGCGAGGTCTGGTACGTGGACGCGCCGGACCGGCTGCGGGACGCCCGCCTGATGGACCGGCACACCGCGACCGGCCGGTCCCAGGAGGCGGCCCGCGCCTGGGTGGACGCCAACGACGCGCCGAACGCGGAGCTGGTGCGGCCGTCCCGGACCCGCTGCGACCGTGTCGTCCGCGGATTCCCCGTTGTAGATTGATCCCACAGGGAGTACGGCTCCCGGGTGGGCGGGCGCCCTCGGAGGCATGCCGTGCTGCACCGGCCGTCATCCCGTTCGTCCTCAGGACCCGCACCCGGCCCTTCATCCATCACCTCGTCCGGCGCCTCGTCCCGCCCGTTCTCCCGGTACCGCTCCGTGCTCCGGACACCCGGCGTGGCCGGCCCGCTGGCGTCCGTGCTCGCCGGGGCCGCCGCGATCGGCATGCTCGACCTGGCGCTGCTGTTCCTCGGCCGCCACCTCACCGGCTCGCTCGCCGTCGCGGGCGCGGTCACCGGCGCGTTCGGCGTGGGCAACGCGCTCGGCCTGCCGGCCCAGGGCCGGCTCATGGATCGTCTGCCCCCCGACCGGGCGCACGCCGTGCCGGGGGTGGCCGCGGTGGTGTGCGGCGTGCTGCTGCTGGTGATGGGCGCCGCGCTGCCGGCAGGAGCGCCGGCCTGGCCGCCGGTGGCGCTGGCGTTCCTGGCCGGGTTCTGCCTGCCGGCGACCACCGTCGGCACCCGGGTGCTGCTGCGCGAGCTGGTCACCGAGCCGGCGCTCCGCCCCGCCGCATACGCGCTGCTCGGCACGCTGTTCCAGCTCGGCTTCCTGCTCGGCCCTGCGCTGGTCTCGGGTCTCTGGCTGGTGGCGGGACCGCGCGCCGCGGTGCTGGTGTCGGGGCTGCTGGCCGCCGGCTCCGGGCTGCTGTTCACCCGGTCAGGGGCGGCCAGGGGGCGGCCGCCGCGGCAGGCGCCGGCGGAGGCGCGGACCGGCGGGCACGGCGTCCGCACGCTGGCCGTCGGATGTCTGGTGGGCGGCGTCTCCGCCGGACTGGTCGGCATCGGCGTGCCCGCGGTGGCGCTGGAGGCGGGCGCCCCGGCCTGGGGCGGGGTGCTGCTGTCGGTCGGCGCCGTGGGAACGCTGCTCGGCGGCGTCGCCTTCGGCGCGCTGTGGCCGGCGCCGAAGGCCCGGGACCTGCCGGCGGCGCTGCTCGCGGCCGGGTGCGCGGCGCTGCTGGCCGCCGCCTGCGCGGGCAGCCTGCCGGCCTTCGGCGCGGCGCTGTTCGTGTGCGGCGTCTTCGCGGCGCCGGTCGCCCTGATCGGCTCGGCGCTGCTGGACGTGGTGGCCGCGCGGCACGTGCTGACCCAGGCATACGCGCTGCTGATCTGCGCCCAACTGCTCGGCTCCGCGACCGGCTACGCGGTCGGCGGCGCGCTGGCCGGCCCTGATGGGCCGGCCGTGCTGTTCGGCTACGCCGCCGCGGCGTTGGCCGCCACGGCCATCTGGTCGCTGATCAGGAGGCACACCCTCCGCTGAGCCTCCCCCAGACTTCGTCCGGGGGGACCCCCATGGCCGGGAGAAGATGGTGATCGCCGCCGGAGCCGCTCTGGCACCGGACCGGCGGCGATCACCGCGTCCGTGAGGCCCGTGACGGGGTCGGTCAGGGCTCGTGGACGACCGTGACATCGAGCAGCGTGACGTCCTCGTTCGCGCAGCCCACGATGCCGGTGTAGGGGAGGAAGAAGGACTCGGTCTCGTCCGGCGGATAGACCAGCAGACCGCTGGTCTCCTGCGGGTCACAGTCCTCCTCCGGGTAGTTCTCCGCCCGGGTGAGGCGCACGTCGGACTGGACCATGGCGCCGGGTTCGAGCACGACCTGCTCGGGGTCGCCGCCCTGGTCCGAACGCGTCGCGGCGCTGCCGACCTGCTCCTCCTCGCTCCCGGCCACCAGGGAGACCCCGGGGTAGCCGGTCAGGGTGCAGGCCACGTCGCCGGTGTTGGTGAACCGGAGCGAGAACATCACGGACCCGGCGCCCGAGTTGGCGGGCCCGTCCGTGACGTCGAGTTGCGCGGCGTCACACGTCTCCGGCGTGTCGTCGACCGGATCCGGGTCCGTGGACTCGTCGGGCGGCGCCTCGGTGCTGGGGTCAGGATCCGGTACCGGGTCCGAGCTCGGCTCCCCGCTCGACTCCTCCGTCGGTGGTTCGCTCGACTCGGTGCTGGGGTCGGTGCTGGCGTCGCGCTCGTCGCTGGCCAACGGCACAGGACCGGTGGGGTCGTCGTCGGACGGCGTCAGGGTGAGCACCGCCATCGTCGTTCCGGCGAGGCAGACCACGACGCTCGCCGCGACCGCGGCCACCCGGCGGCGGCGCCGCCCCGTGGCCCGGCGCCGCAGCGCGTCGTAGGTGCCAGGCTCCGGTTCCAGGCGGGAACCCGCCGGCGGCCGGAACGCCTCGGTGATCTCGGACGGTTCGTCGAACCCGTCATGTGGTGATTTCATGGAGTCCCCTCAACGCGATCCGCAGGCGCTCTCTGGCCTTGTGGAGATCGCTCTTGACGGTGCCGGGACGGCGACGCAGCGCGGACGCTATGTCGTCCACCGGCAGACCGGCGTAGTAGTAGAGCAGCACCGGCACCCGCAGCCGGTCGGGCAGTGCCTCCACCAGGGCCCGCACGTCGAGCCCCTGGTCGGCGGCCGGCGCGTGCTCCCGGAGGCCGGCACCCAGCCGCCGGGCGGCGCGCCGCTCGCGGTCGCGTCCGCGCCAGTGGTCCTTCACCAGGTTGGCGGCGACCCCGAACAGGTAGGACTCCGGGCGCTGCACCGTGGACCATCTGGACCACAGGCGGGTGAACGCCTCGGAGGCGATGTCGTGAGCGGTCGCGTCACTGTCCACCAGGCCCCGGCACCAGCCGGCCAGCCGTGGATAGAAGTCTTCGAAGAGTGCCTCGGCTTCGTCGCCGCTCATCACGATCCCCCTCAGAACCGGTCTAGGCCACTACCACCATCTCCCATCCTGATGCCGGTGTCTCGCCGACCCCCAGGCTCTGGAGGTTCGTGACGACCTGCGGATCCTGTGCCTCCAGCCAGTCGCAGAGCTGCCGGAAGGAGACGAAGCGGACGTCGTCGTACGTCGCCATCTCGCGCAGCGACTCCTCCACCGCGTCCATGTAGATGCCGCCGTTCCACTGCTCGAAGTGGTTGCCGAGGAACAGCGGGGCGCGGTTGGTGGTGTAGGCGCGCTCGAAACCGGCCAGGAACGCCCCGCGGGTCTCCTCCTGCCACCTCGGGTACGCGGCCGGGTCCCCGTCGGTGGCGCCGCCCGACTGGTTGGCCAGCATGCTGTAGTCCATGGTCAGCACCTCGAAGTCGTGGCCGGGAAAGGGCACGGTCTGCAGCGGGAGGTCCCAGAGGGTCCGGCCGTCGCCCGCGTCCAGCCGGCTCGGCCAGCACTGGTAGCCCCCGGGCGAACTGGCGTCGTAGCGCCAGCCCAGGTCCGCGGCGACGGGCAGCAGGTTCTCCTGGCCGAGCAGACAGGGCGTGCGGCCGCCGACCAGTTCCCTGGTGTAGTCGAACGGCAACGGGTCCACGTCGTCGAAACCGGTGTTGCTGCGCCATTCGCCGACGAACGCCATGGCCTGGTCGATCTCGGAGCGCCAGTCCTCGGGCGACCAGAGCGCGACCGAGCCGTCGCCGTCGCAGAAGTGGCCGTTGAAGTGGGTGCCTATCTCGTGGCCTTCGAGCCAAGCCGCGCGCAGTTGTTCCAGCGTCTCGCGGATATGCGCGTCGCTCAGATAGCCGATGGCGGAGGCACCGCGCGGGTTGCCCGGCGGTCGGTAGCGGTCGCTGAGCGCCTCGGGCAGCAGGTAGAGGCCGGACAGGAAGAACGTCATGGAGGCGTCGAGTTCGGTCGCCAGGGCGCGGAACCGGTCGAAGAGGCCGTCGTCCAGCGCGGCGGCGCCGTCCCAGGAGACGACCACGAACTGCGGCGGCTGCTCGCCCCTGGCCAGCCGGCGCGCCTCCGGCTGGTGCGGCTGTGGCCCGGTGTCCGCGGTGGACCCGTCGCCTATCAGCCGCGGGTTCTCCAGGCTGGGCTCCTGATCGCCGCCGGGGCTGGGCGACGGGTCGCTCTCGGGCGGGAGGTCGGTGGTGGGGGCACCTCCCAGGCCCTCAGAGCCTGGGGGAGGATCGGACGGCCGGGCGATCGGAACCTGCGTGCGGAGGTGGGCGTTGCCGCAGCCGGCCGCCCCGAGGAGGGCGGCGGCGCCGAGCCCGAGCAGACTCCTGCGGCGCGGTTGGCGACGCGGGGTGCGGTGCGGGTGCTCGGATTTGGTGCTCACGACGCGGCTCACTTCCTGTCGGACGGTTCACCGCATCGACCCCGCAGGCGGCCCTTCGGTTGTCACGAACGGATAACAACGGTCGGACGGCCGGGACGGGCCGCGCTCCGGGCGGTTCAGGCTGGACAACCGCATTTCGATTTCCGTTTGGCCGTGGGCCATCCCCGGTCCGGCGGGGCAACACGGTCGGGGCGGACAGTCCTCGTCGGACCGTCCTCCTCGGGCGGTCCCTCGTGGGCGGCCTCACCGGACCCGAACGAGCGAACGTGAACGAAGGAGACAACGATGGGTGTGTCACGGCGTGAGGTGCTGGGCGTGGCGGGGGCCGCGGGTGTCGCCGGGATGGCCGGGGTCTCGGGAATGGTGGGAGCCGGCACGGCGAGCGCGACGGAGGGCCGCCCGCGGGCCGTGATCGGCGAGGCCCGCGGTGACCGGCTGCACGTGGTCTCCTTCAACATCAGGTACGACGCCAAGGCCCAACCGGGCACGCCGGACTCGTGGACCGACCGCCGGCCGGTGCTGGCGGAGTTCCTCGCCGTCGAGCGGCCGACCGTGCTGGGTGTGCAGGAGGCGCTGTACCACCAGGTCAAGCAGGTCGCCGACGATCTGCCGCCGTACTTCGAGTGGATCGGCCTGGGCCGGGAGGGCGGCGGGCGCGGCGAGTTCATGGCCGTGTACTTCGACAGCCGCCGGGTGGAGCCGCTGGACTACGACCACTTCTGGCTCTCCGACACCCCGTCCGTGATCGGCTCCGCCTCGTGGGGCAACACGGTGGTGCGGATGGTGACCTGGGTGCGCTTCCGCGACCGCCGCACGGACCGCGAGTTCGTGCACCTGAACACGCACTTCGACCACCAGTCGGAGAACTCCCGGCAGCGCAGCGCGGCGTTGGTGCGGGACCGGATCGGCACCTTCGATCCGGCGTTGCCGGTCGTGGTGACCGGAGACTTCAACACCCCGGCGGGCGACTCCGAGTCCTACCGGATCCTGGTCACCGACGGCGGCCTCGTCGACGCCTGGGACACGGCCGAGGAGCAGGTCACGCCGGCCTGGGGGACGTTCCCCAACTACGTCGACCCGGTGGCGAACGGCACCCGGATCGACTGGGTGCTGGCCAACGGCGGCGTGACGGTGCTGAAGGCGGCGATCAACCCGTTCCGGGTGGACGGCCGCTACCCCTCCGACCACATTCCGGTCCAGGCCCTGGTACGGCTCTGACCCCACGCCCGCCACCGCACCCGCGGTGGCGGGCGCCCCTATGCTGAGTGCGTGCCGACACCGCAGCCCTCCGCGCCGCCCGCCCTGATGGTCCTCAACGGGCCCAACCTCAACCTGCTGGGACAGCGCCAGCCGGAGGTGTACGGCACCGACACGCTGGCGGACGTCGAGAAGCTGTGCGCCGAGGTCGCCGCCCGGCACGGCGCCACGGTGGACGCGCGGCAGAGCAACCACGAGGGTGAGCTCGTCGACTGGATCCACGAGGCCCGCGAGCGGCACGCCGGCATCGTCATCAACCCGGCCGCGTACTCGCACACCTCCGTGGCGCTGCTCGACGCGCTCGCCACCTGCGACGCGCAGCCCATCGTCGAGGTGCACATCTCCAACATCCACCGGCGCGAGGCGTTCCGGCACCACTCCTACGTGTCGGGCGTCGCGGACGCGGTGATCGCCGGCTGCGGCATCCAGGGGTACGCGTTCGCCGTGGAGCGGATCTGCCGGCTGCTCGCCGAGCGGGGCTGAGCCCGCCCCTGCTCCCGGCCGCGACAGGGCCGGCCGGTCACCAGACGTCGCCCCCGCCAGTCGCAGGTCAGCGCGCCGGCCGGGTCGAGCGATGGGGGTACCTCCCAGGCCCTCAGGGCCTGGGGGAGGTCAGCGGCAGCACGTAGACCCAGCCTCCGGGGCGAGTGCGGCGGTGGGACCCTCCCAGCGCAGCCAGCCGCGGGCGACGTAGAAGGCGGCGCCCTCGTCCGTGGAGCCGAGCGCGCCCACCTCGTACGTGCCGCGCAGCCCCCGTTCGACCGCGGCCATCAGGGCGGCCCCGCGCCCGCGCCGGTCCTCGCGCACCGCCACGCCCTCCACGTAGCCCGCCCGCCGTGCAGCAGCCGGCGCTGCACCACCGCGGCGTGCCCGACCAGCTCCGCGCCCTCCCAGAGCAGGGCGTGCATCCCGCCCAGGCAGTGCTCCAGTCGTCGTCCGTCATCTCCGGTGCGAAGACCTCGTCGAGCAGGGCCCTGGCCGCCGCGCGGGTGTTCCCGTCCAGTTCGGCGGTGTGACAGGTGCGCACGCCGATCCCCGGCTTGTTCGGCATGCCGTCATCCTCATGTGACGCGCCGCGACCGGCCAGCGAATAACCGCGCGCCGTGCGGGTCCGGCCGGGTCGCGGTTCGATGGAAGGAGGGATCCGGGGAACCCGAGACGGACACGGCAGCGAGGAACGCGGAAGAGGTGATCCCATGGCGGTCTCCTATGCCGACCGCTCGGAGGCCGGGCGGCGGCTGGCCAGGGAGCTGATGGGCCTGCGCGGGCAGGAGCTGGTGGTGCTCGGTCTGCCCAGGGGCGGCGTCCCGGTGGCCACGCAGGTGGCCAGGGCGCTGGACGCGCCGCTCGACGTGAGCGTGGTGCGCAAGCTGGGGGTGCCCTACCAGCCGGAGCTGGCGATGGGGGCCATCGGCGAGGACGGCGCGCGGGTCATCAACGAGCAGGTGCTGAGCTCGGCCCGGATCGACGAGCGGGACGTCGCCAGGGTCGAGGCGGTGGAACGCGCCGAACTGGAGCGCCGCGCCGAGGCGTACCGGGGACGGCGCGGCCGGGTCACGGTGCGCGGCCGGACGGCCGTGGTGGTGGACGACGGCATCGCCACGGCCGCGACGGCGCGCGCGGCCTGCCGCTCCGTCCGGGCGCGCGGCGCCGGACGGGTGGTGCTGGCGGTGCCGGTGGCGCCCGCGGACTGGGCCAGCCGGGTCGGGGACGACGCGGACGAGCTGGTCTGCCCGGAGACGCCGCAGGAGTTCTACGCGGTGGGGCAGTTCTACCGCGCGTTCGGGCAGACCACCGACGAGGAGGTGATGGCCCTCCTGGAGCAGGCGCGCGGCGGCGAGATCGGCGTCCCCGCGGACGGCGGCGAGGTGCGGCTGAGCGGCGAGCTCACCGTGCCGGCGGGATCCACGGGGGTGGTGGTGTTCGCGCACGGCAGCGGCAGCAGCCGGCACAGCCCGCGCAACCGCTTCGTGGCCGACGCCCTCAACGACGCCGGCCTCGGCACACTGCTCTTCGACCTGCTGACCCCGAACGAGGAGCTGGACCGCGCCAACGTCTTCGACGTCGGCCTGTTGGCCCGGCGGCTGGGCGAGGCATGCCGCTGGCTGACCGCCGAGGGCAGCCCGGCGGAGGGCCTGCCGGTGGGCTACTTCGGCTCGAGCACCGGGGCGGCGGCGGCGCTGTGGGCCGCGGCGGAGCGCGGCGCCCCCTCGGTGGCCGCGGTGGTCTGCCGGGGCGGCCGCCCCGACCTGGCGGGCGAGCGCCTGCGCGATGTGACGGCGCCGACCCTGCTGATCGTGGGCGGCCGGGACGAGACGGTGCTCGACCTCAACCGCAGGGCGCAGGCCGAGCTCGGCGGCCCGAGCGACCTCGTCGAGATTCCCGGGGCGACGCACCTCTTCGAGGAGCCGGGGGCGCTGTCCGAGGTCGCCGAGGTGGCCCGCCGCTGGTTCCACACCCACCTCGCCCCCGCCCACCGCTGACCCCTTACCGGGGAAATCCGGACCGCCGTTCCGCGTGCCCCACGGCGGGCTCCACGGCCGCCTCGTCCCGGCCAGGCACTGATCCCTTGCCGGGCGGGCACGCGGCCGGCGGGTGTCCCCCGGTGGCCCACGTACTCACCGCCCCGGGGCCCGACCGAGGCCGCCACCCGGCGCGTCCGCCACAGGGGCGCCGGGGCCGGCGTGGGTCACCGCTTTCGGAGGAAGGTACGCAGGCGGGTCAGTGGCCAGGTGTTGATGACGTCGGCGCGGGTCAGCCAGCCGCGCTGGGCGGTGCCCACGCCGAAGCGGAGGTGCGCCAGGTGGCCCGGGGAGTGCGCGTCGCTGTCGATGGAGAACTTCACGCCGAACTCGCGGGCCCGCAGGATCAGCTCGTCGGCCAGGTCGAGCCGGTCCGGGTGCGAGTTGATCTCCAGCGCGGTGCCGGTGCGGGCGCACGCCGCGTACACCTCGTCGAAGTCCGCGTCGATCCCGGCGCGGCGCCCGACCCGCCGGGTGGTCGGGTGGCCGATGACGTTGACGCACGGGTTCTCGCAGGCACGGATCAGCCGGCGGGTCTGGGCGGCGCGGTCAAGACCGAAATGCGAGTGGATCGACGCGACGCACAGGTCGAACTCCCGCAGGAACTCCTCCGGCCAGTCGACGTTCCCCTCGGGGTCGATGTTGAGCTCGGTGCCGTGCAGCAGCCGCATACCGCGACGCCCGCCACCGTACTCGCCGTCCAGCGCGCGCACCCGCTTCCGTTGGGCGAGCGCCTTCTCGTCGGTCATCCGCTGCATGAAGAGGTTCGGCGCGTGGTCGGTGACCGCGTAGTACGCGTAGCCACGCCGCGCCGCCGCCTCCAGCATCTCCTCCAGCGGGGCCGTGCCGTCCGTGAGGTTGGTGTGGGTGTGCAGGTCGCCGCGGATGTCGGCCTCGGTGACCAGCTCGGGCAGCTCGCCGCGCTGCGCCGCCGCGACCTCGCCGCGGTCCTCGCGGAGGGTCGGCGGGATCCACGGCAGGCCGAGCCGTTCGTAGACGTCCTCCTCGGTGCGGGCGGCCAGCCGCTCCCCCGACTCGGCGTCGAAGAGCCCGTACTCGGACAGCTTCAGACCGGCCCGCCCCGCGATCCGGCGGGTGCGGATGTTGTGCGCCTGGGAGCCGGTGAAGTACTGCAGGCCGGCGCCCCAGGAGTCGGGCGGCAGCACCCGCAGGTCGAGCTGGAGGCCGCGGCTGGTGCGGATCGACGTCTTCTTCTCGCCGTGCACGATCGTCTCCGCCGCGAGCGGCAGCCGGGTGAACGCGTCCATCAGCGGCCCGGAGTCGTCGGCCGCCGCCAGCACGTCGATGTCGCCCACCGTCTCCCGCATCCGGCGCAGCGAGCCGGCGTAGACGCAGGAGCGGCAGCCGGTCACCCGGGAGAGCTCGGCGACCGCCTCCTCCGCGATCTCCATGGCGGTGTCCAGCTGGATCCGGCCGCCGGACTGCCGGAGCAGTTCGACGCCGTGCAGGAGGTTCTGCTCGGTCTTGGGCCCGAACCCCTTCAGGTCCCGCAGCCGGCCCTGCTCGATGGCCTCGACGAGCTGGTCGAGGGAGGCGATCTCCAGGTCCTGGTAGAGCGTCATCGCCTTGCGCGGGCCCAGCGTGGGGATGGCGATCAGCTCCCGGACGCCGGCCGGGATCCGGGTCCGCGCCTCCTCGAGGGCGGGCAGGTGTCCGGTGCTGAGGTACTCGGCGACCTTGTCGGCGATGGATTTGCCCACGTTGGGGATGTCGCGCAGCCCCTTGGGATCCAACGTGGTGACGTCGGTCTGGTGGGCGCCGATGGCGCGGGCGGCCTTCTCGTAGGCGCGCGCCTTGAACGCGTCGCCGCCGGTGATCTCGATGAGGTCGGCGTACTCCCGCAGCAGCGCCTCGACCTCCTGGTTGGGCCGGGCCATGCCGCCAGTCTAGGGAGCGGGGCGCCCGTCGGCACGGCGACGGGAAGCCGAGGAAGGAACCGGAGAAGAAATCGGATAAAAGCTCATGAATCAGCGCATGGTGACCCGCTGCCGCGGGTACCCCGCCGCGCATGCGGGCGACGTTCAGTCTGGGGCGGATCGCGGGGGTGCGGGTCGGCGTGCACTGGAGCGTGCTGCTGATCTTCGGCCTGATCGCCTTCGGCCTGGCGGCCGGGCGGCTGCCCGAGGCCCATCCCGGCCACTCGTGGGCGGCGTACGCGCTGGCCGGGCTGGTCACGGCCGTGGTGTTCTTCGCGTCGCTACTCGCGCACGAACTCGCGCACGCGGTGGTGGCCCGGCGCAACGGCGTGCCGGTCGACGACATCGTGCTGTGGCTGCTCGGCGGCGCCACCCGGATGCGGGCGGAGGCGCCGTCCCCGGCGGCCGAACTGCGGATCTCCGGCATCGGCCCGCTGGTCAGCCTGGTGCTCGGGGTGTGCTTCGGGTTGCTGGCCGGCGCGCTGGCCGCGGTCTCGGCCTCCCGCCTGCTGGTCGAGTCGGTGGCCTGGCTGTCCGGGATCAACGTGCTGCTGGCGCTCTTCAACGCGATCCCCGCGGCGCCGCTGGACGGCGGACGGCTGCTGCGGGCCTTCCTGTGGTGGCGCACCGGGGACCGGCTCAGGGCCACCGCCGGGTCGTCGCTGGCGGGCCGGATCTTCGGCTGGCTGCTGGTGGCGCTCGGGGTGTGGGGCTTCCTGTGGACGGCGTCCTTCGGCACGCTGTGGCTGGCGCTGGTCGGCTGGTTCCTGGTGGTCGCGGCCACCCAGGAGGAGCGCGAGGCGCGGCTGCGCGAGCTGCTGTCCGGAGTGGCGGTGCGCGAGACCATGACGCGGGACCCGGAGACGGTGCCGGCGGGCCTGACCGTGCAGCGGCTGCTCGCCGACCCCGGCTACGCGCACGGGCACTCCGCGCTCCCGGTGACCGACGACGGGCCGGCGGGGCGGGTGCTCGGCCTGATGACGCTGGACCGGGCGGGGCAGGTGTCGGAGCCCGGCGGCACCACGGTCGGCGAGGTGATGCGGCCGCTGTCGGAGACCCGGGTGGCCGCGCCCGGCGAGGCGCTGGCGGACGTGCTCCCCCGGCTGGAGCCCGGCGCGGAGAACCGGGTGGTGGTGCTGGACGGCGACCGGCTGGCCGGCATCGTCTCGCCGTCGGACGTCAACCGAACGGTGCACCGGCTGTCCGCCCGCCGGTCCGCTGACCATGGGCACCACACGGACCACTGAGCGCTTGAGCGAACGACGCCGTGCCCCCTTCTTCCGTACGCGCCGCTTTGTGGTGAACAGCGACATTCGCCAGGCGGGCCACACTGTGAACACACCATTGCTGGCGTCTAACGATTCACCTACTGTTTGGCGCGGTGAACGGCAGGGGGACACGGACGGGAAACCAGATGGGAATCGTGCACACGGGCATCAAGCGACGGGCGCGACTGCTGGGCGAGGCGTTGCGGCCACCGCGAACGGCCAGCCTCGCCGGCCGGCAGGAGGCGACGGCGCCCGACGACCAGGCGCCGCGGAAGGCCGCAGGCCCCCCGAACGCGAAGGCGGGCGGTGGCGGCCAGCAGGTCGAGACGACCGAGCAGCCCGAGAAGGCCGCGAAGACGCAGCCGCCCGATGCGGCGGACACGGTCGAGAAACCTGAGAAGGGTGAGAAGGCCCGCCGCCCGGAGAAGAAGACCGCCGTGATGACCTATACGGTTCCCACGGCCACCCGCCTCGTGGAGTCGCCCGTCTTCGTGCTCGCGCCCGTCCGATCGGGATCGACGCTGCTGCGCATGCTGCTCAACAGCCACTCCCGGATCCGCGCCCCGCACGAGCTGCACCTGCGGGCCATCGACGTCCAGCTGACGCCCGGTTTCTCCGACCGGTCGATGCGGGAGATGGACCTGGACCAGGTGGAGCTGGAGCACGTGCTGTGGGACCGGGTGCTCAGCCTGGAGCTGGAGCGCAGCGGCAAGGACGTCATCGTCGACAAGACCCCGGGCAACGTGTGGACCTGGGAGCGACTCCAGTACGCCTGGCCGAAGGCCCGCTTCCTGATCCTGATGCGCCACCCCGCGGGCATCGTGTCCTCGCTGGTCAACCGGCAGACCAACACCAACACCTGGGAGCAGCTCGAGGCCAACGTGCTGAAGTACCTGGTGCCGTTGGAGAAGGCCCGGCAGACCCTGAGCTGTCACGCCGTGCGCTACGAGGACCTCACCGCCGACCCGGAGCGGGTCACCCGGGAGATATGCGACTACCTGGGCCAGGAGTGGGAGCCGAACATGCTGGAGTACGGCGCGCACGACCACGGCCCCTTCGTGCCCAACCTGGGCGACCGCAGCGCCAAGATCCGCTCGGGGAAGATACAGCCGGCCGGGCGGCCGGAGGGCGCCGACCAGCTCTCCCCGAAGCTGCGCGGAATAGCGTCGGACTGGGACTACGACTGACGGGGACACGGACGACGGGGGCACGGACAGACATGGCACGGCCCAACATCCTGCTGATCACCAGCGATCAGCAGCACTGGAACACGCTCGGCGCGTTCAACCCCGAGCTGCGCACGCCGAACCTCGACCGCCTGGTCGCCGAGGGCACCGCCTTCCGCCGGGCCTACTGCCCGAACCCGACGTGCACGCCGACCCGGGCCTCCATCATCACCGGCAAGTACCCCAGCCAGCACGGCGCCTGGACGCTCGGCACCAAGCTGTCCGAGGACCAGCCGACCCTGGGGGCGATGCTGCGGGAGGCCGACTACCGCACCTCGCTGGTCGGCAAGGCCCACTTCCAGCCGCTGCGCGGCACCGCGGAGCACCCCTCGTTGGAGTCCTACCCGCTGCTCCAGGACCTGGACTTCTGGCGGGACTTCCACGGCCCCTACTACGGTTTCGACCACGTCGAGCTGGCCCGTAACCACACCAGCGAGGCGCACGTCGGCCAGCACTACGCGCTGTGGCTCGAGGAGCGCGGCTGCGCCGACTGGCGGCGGTACTTCAGCCCGCCGACCGGCACCCTCGACGACGACGTCCGGCACAGCTGGCCGATCCCCGAGGAGTACCACTACAACGCTTGGATCGCCGAGCGCACCGGCGCGCTGCTGGCGGAGCACGCGCGGCGCGAGGAGCCGTTCTTCGCCTGGGCCAGCTTCTTCGACCCGCATCCGCCGTACCTGGTGCCGCCGCCCTGGGACACCCTCTACGACCCGGACTCGCTCACCGTGCCCGAGGTGACGCCCGGCGAACACGACGGCAACCCACCGCATTTCGGCCTGACCCAGGAGCCGGACCCGGACTTCTCGCCGTGGCGGGAGAGCGGGCGCACGATCCACGGCTTCCACACCCATCTGCTGCCGCCCGAGGAGCGCCGCCGCCTGGTGGCCACGTACTACGGGATGGTCAGCCTGCTGGACAAGTACGTGGGGAGGATCCTGGACCGGCTGGACGAGTTGGGCCTCGCGGACGACACGATCGTGGTGTTCTCCACCGACCACGGCCACTTCTTCGGCCAGCACGGGCTCCAGGCCAAGGGTCCGTTCCACTACGAGGACCTGCTGCGGGTGCCGTTCGTCGTGCGCCATCCGGGACGGGTGCCGGCGGGGCAGGTGTCGTCCGCGCTCCAGTCGCTGGTCGATCTCGCGCCGACGTTCCTGGACTGCGCCGGCCTGCCGATCCCCGACGACATGACCGGGGTGAACCAGCGCCCGGTGTGGACCGGGGAGGTCGAGGCGGTCAGGGACCACGTGATCTGCGAGTTCCACCACGAGCCGACCACCGTCAACCTGCGCACCTTCGTGGACCGGCGGCACAAGCTGACGGTCTATCAGGATCAGACGTACGGCGAGCTGTTCGACCTGGAGACGGATCCGGGCGAGACGCGGAACCTGTGGGACGAGCCGTCCGCCGCCGCGCTGAAGTCGGAGCTGCTGCTGCGGTACGTATGGGCCGAGTTGGCCAAGGAGCCGATGCCGATGCCGCGGATCGCCACCGCGTAGCCCCGGCGTCGCCGGACCGCCCGGTTCCCTCGTCCGGGCGGCCCGACGGGTCTACTGGTAGATCGTGGCCTCTTCCGCGGTCTCGGCGATGCCGTTCGCGCCGTTGAAGATGCGCTGGCCCCAGTCGGTGAGCTGGTTGGCGTCGAAGTTCGTCACCATGTCGAGGTACTCGACGCCGCCGCCGTTGCCGCTCCAGGACCAGCCGACGTAGCCGAGGCCGAGCTGCGTGGTGGTGGCCATGATGGTGTCCTCGTCGGGGTTGCCGTCCGAGTGGTTGTGGCCGAACTCGCCGACCACGATGGGCAGGCCGGCGTTCACAAACCCGTTGAGGTAGTCGTTGATCTCCTGGGCGGTGTCGTAGACGCCGTACATGTGGATCGAGAAGATCGTGTTCCCGGTCGGGTCGGCGTCGTAGACGGACTGGGCGTTGGACCGCATGATGCCCTCCCAGTCCTGGCCCCAGTTCGGCGCGTCCACCATCAGCGTGTGCTCGAACCCGGCGTCGCGCAGCTTCTGGATCGCGGCGATGGTGTCGGCGGTCCAGCCGGAGGCGTTGGTGTTGCCGTACGGCTCGTTGCCGATGTTGACGATGACGTAGTCCTCCTGGCCGGCGACGGCGTCCTGGATGCTGATCCAGTACTCGGCCGCCACGTCGAGCGACACCGCCGCGCTCTGCTCGCCGTAGCCGGTGGTGTCGTGCACCTCCAGCACGCAGATCAGGCGGTTCGCCTTGCACTGGTCGACGATGGTCGCGACCTCGGACTCGCTCGTCTCGGTCCACTGGTCGCCGCTGGAGAGCACCACGCGCACGGTGTTGGCGCCCAGCGCCTTGATGTCGGCCAGGGACTGCGTCGTCCGGTCCGCGTACCAGGTGTGGGCGTGGCTGACGCCGCGGATGACGAAGTCGTTGCCGTTGCTCTCGACGAGCCGGCCGTCGCTGATGGTGAGGCCGGTGGCCAGGGTGCTCGGCTGGCCGTTCGCCGTCGACATGGACAGCACCAGCCCGAGCACTCCGGCGACGGCGGCCGCCAGTGCGGCGCCGATGCGGGTCTTTCTTCTCATGACGTCCTCCTCAGGGAGCCCGTCCCGTGGGGTCCCGAGTGGGTGGGGGGATGGAGAAGCGGTGAAGGGATCGGAAATCTTTGATTGGTTACGAAACTTTGTTTGGGTGGCAGATCTGGGAGCGCTCCCATCGACTTCCCCATCACGCCAGGCTGTCACTGCCCTGTCAAGAGAGGCGACGCCGCGAACCTACCTACGGGGCGCTAAGGGGCGGAGGCGGACGCGGGGTGCGACGCCGGGACCACCGCGAGCAGCCGCGGCGGGAGCGCCACGTACGCCGAGACGCCGGCGCCCCGGCCGCCCGGCGTCTCCGGCGGGGTCTGGGTGTGCCGGACCTCGACCTGCGCCCCGAGCCGGGCGGCGATGGTGCCCACCACGTAGTGGCCGAGGAACCGGGTGGGCGCCACCAGGAAGGTCTCCTCCCCCGCCAGCCGGCCGTTGGCGCGGTCGAGTTCCTCCTCCGTCATACCGGTGCCGCGGTCGACCACCGCCAGGCAGTACTCGGTGCCGTCCCGCCAGCCGTAGACCTCGACGGGCCGGGCGGGCGGCGAGGCGGTCAGCGCGTTCTCGATCAGCTCGGCGAGCAGATGGGAGAGCTCGAACACGGCCCAGCCGTGCACCTGGCACTCCTCGGCCTCCACCAGCGCGACCCGCCGGTAGTCCTCGACCTCCGAGACCGCGGAACGGACGACCTCGCTGATCTGCGCCGTGCCGGCCCACACCCGGGGCGGCAGCGGCTGGCCGGTGAGGATCAGCAGCGAGTCGGCGTTGCGGCGCATCCGAGTCGCCAGATGGTCGAGCTCGAACAGCTCGCCCAGCGCGTCCGGGTCGGTCTCCTTGCTCTCCAGCGCGGTGATCAGCCGCAGCTGCCGGCGCACCAGGAGCTGGTGCCGGTGGCCGAGGTTGGCCAGCGACTCGGCGCCGTTGCGGCGCAGCACCGTCTGCTGGGCGGCGAGCCCGAGCGCGGCCCGTTCCACGTCGTGCAGCGCGGCGGCCAGCCGGGCCACCTCTTCCGCGTCGCCGCGGCGCCTGGTCGGCCGGCGGTCCGGCGGGACGAGCCGCTCCGCCTCCTCCGGTTCGGCGTCCTGCACGGCGCGCACGGTCTCCGGCAGCCGGCTCCCCGCCACGTCCTCGGCCTGCCGGGTCAGCTCGTCGAGCGGGCGGGCGATGGACCGGGAGGCGAGCAGCGCGAGGGCGCCGGCCACGCCGAGGATCAGCGCGCCGAGCGCGAGGAAGCCGATCAGCTGCCGGGTGGCCGAGGACCGCAGCTCGGCGGCCCGGCCGGTGACGTCCGTGCCGATCTGCTTCTGCACGTCGTGCAGTTCGTCGGTGAGCGCGGTGCTGGCGTTCCACCACTGGAGGGGGTCGACGGTCAATGGTGAGCCGTCGACGCCGGCGTCCGCGCGCTCCTCGAAGTCCGCGACGCGGGTCGCCGCCTCGGTGGCCAGTGCCCGGTCCAACGCGGCGCGCTGCGCCTCGGTGGCCAGCCCTTCGTAGCCGCGCTGCGCGGACAGCCGGGCGGCCCGGGCGCTGACGAACTCCAGGTACTGCTCGGGCCCGAAGGCGCCCTCGACGAAGACGCCGTTCATCAGGCCGCGCTCCTGGGACAGCGCCTCGGTGGCGCCGGAGAGCGTGCGCAGGGCGGCCATGCCGTCGGCCAGCTCCTGGTCGCCGTGGGCGGGGCCCTCGGCGCGCTGGGCGTCGTTGAGCGCGGCGATGGCGTTGGTGTAGAAGTCGAGGCTCTCCTCGCGGCCCAGGGTGCCGTCGTCCACGCCGCCGCGCACCGTGGCGAGCCGGTCGAGCGAGCCGAGCGCCTCCGCGGCCGCCGGGGCCGAGCCGTCCGCCACCCGCCGCAGCAGCGCGTTGTGGATGGCGTCGACCCGGCGTCGGGTGTCGGCGAGATCCGGCCGGTACCGGCCGGCGCCGACCAGCAGCCCGCTGGTCAGGCCGTGCTCGCTCTGCAGCTCGCGGACCAGGCTCTGCACGTCGACCGCGAGCTGCACCCGGTCGCCGCTCTCCCGGGCCGCGGACCAGTCGGCGGCCCGGTCTGCCACGCCCGCGCCGGTCAGTATGAGCAGCAGACACGTGGGCACGGCCAGGATGATGGCCACTCGGCCGCGAATGGTGCTCCAGGGCGTCTGCGTCATGTCTGCCCCCCGGCTGGACACAAAGGTGGGGAAGGTCCACCAGCACAACGTGCTGTGGTTACCTCAGCACCCGGTAACCGTGGCCGGAAGGTGAACATGCGGCGTGTAACCAGCAGAGATTCGCGCGTATGTTGCGCATTGTTGACGCGGTGACAGATCGTCTCATCGGTTGATCACCCGATCGAGTGAGCAGGCGAGTTAGGCTGCACGGCATGAGCAGCCGCCCCGTCCGGCCAGGTCCGGCCTACCGCAGGCTGAGCGTGGAGCAGCGCCGCGACCAGCTGATCACCACGGCGCAACGGCTGTTCGCCACCCGGGCGCCGGAGGACGTCTCCCTGGACGACGTGGCCCGCGAGGCGGGAGTCTCCCGGCCGCTGGTCTACCGGTACTTCCCCGGCGGCAAACAGCAGCTGTACGAGGCGTCGTTGCTCGTTTCGGCGGAGGAGCTGGAGACGTGTTTCGTCGAACCCCGACGCGGGCCGCTCAGCACCCGGCTGGCCAACGGTCTGGACCGCTATCTGGCCTTCGTCGACGGGCACGGCGAGGGCTTCACGGCGCTGCTGCAGGGCGGCAGCGTGGTCGAGACCTCACGCACCACGGCGATCGTGGACCGGGTGCGCCGGGCGGCGGCCGAGCAGATCATGCTGCATATGGAGGTGCGCAAGCCGGGGCAGTTGCTGCAGATGGCGGTGCGGACCTGGATCACCTCGGTCGAGGCGGCGTCGCTGATCTGGCTGGACGAGGAGCGGCAGCCGCCGCTGAACGAGCTGCGCGACTGGCTGGTCGACCAGTTCGTGGCCCAGCTGGTGGTGACCGCCGGGTACGACAAACAGACGGCCCGGGTGCTCGCCGCCTCGGCGGCGCTGGAACCGTCGGACGGGCGCATCGACGCGCTTATCCATCGCACGCTGCATATGCTCGCGCCGGCCGGCGCCGACTCATGAGACGTTCTCCGCATGAGGCGTGGTGAGGCGTTGCTCGTGAGGTGCGGATGAGGAGCGAGGCGGTCCGCTTCCTCGACGGGCCGCTGGACGGCCGGGAGCTGCCGGTGCTGGTGGGCCCGACGGGCAAACCGCCGACGCGGTACGAGGTGCCGATGCCGGACGTGGTGCACGTCTACCTGCTGGAGCCCGCGGGTCACACCCGACGCCTCGGCCTGCCCAGGGGCTGGGTGTACCGGTACGCACCCGACGCGCCGCCGGCGGAGGGCCCGCGCTGGCCCTGGCGCCGACCCGACCGGCCCGCGCGGCCCTGACGAGGCCCGTCCCCGCTTCCCGCCACCCGTTCGCGCTGTTCGGCGTGCTCCGGGCGCCGCCGTGTGGACACCATCGGTCCGGGTGCGACGGAGGTGAACACGTGTCAGCAAGGCGCCGAACCGGGGCGGTCCGCCTGCTGAGCGCGCTCGTCCTGGCAACACTGCTCCCCACGGCCCCCGCCACGGCCACGGACGGCCTTCCCGGCCGGGCACCAGCCGACTCCGACGGGGCAGGCGATGGCGCCCGAGTCGCGACCGGCGACGGCCCGGTTCCTGGCCCCGACGCACCTTCCGAGGCACCGGCCGCGGACAGTAGCGCCGGCGGCGCCGGGGGGCCTGGCACCGACGGGGCCGCTGCGGAGGCGAACGGCGACACGGCGGCCGAAGGCCAGGTCCCGACCGAGGCCGGCCACGCGCCGTCAGTCGGCGGCGAGCCCGATGTGGCAGTCGATCCATCCGGCGTGGGCGCCGAGTCTGGGACCCCGGCTGGGCCCGACGCGGCCGCCGAGCCCGCGCCCGGTGGTGTCTCGCCCGAGGAGACCGCGACCGGGGAGGGGGACTTCGGTGGGGCCGCGGCGGGGGATGAGCTCGACGCGTTGCTCGGCGAGTTGCGGACGCGGTACCGCGAGGCGGAGGCCACCGAGGAGGCGTACCGCAAGGCCGCCGAACGGCTGCGGGCGCAGCAGGAGCACGTCGAGTCCGTGTCCGAGCGGCTGGCAGCGATCCGGACCGAGTTGGCCGAGGCGCAGCGACTGGTCGGGCTACTGGCCCGCCAGCAGTACCAGGACGGCGGCCTGGAGCTGCCGGCCGCGCTGCGGCTGCTGCTCGGCGAGGACCCGGCCCAGGAGCCGCACGACCAGGCCGTGGCCGACCGGGCCGTCGCGGCGCATGTGGCGACGCTGGAGGCGCTGCGCGAGGACGAGCGGAAGGCCGACCGGCTGGCCCGCGAGGAGCGGGCGGCGCTGGACGCCGAGCAGTCGTTGACCCGCGACCTGCGCACACAACGGGACGACGCCCGGCGCCGGATGGACGAGACGGCCGCGCTGCTCGCCGGCGTGGCCGAGCCCGAACGGGCCGAACCGACCACGCCTGGCGGCGGGTAGTCCCCAGCCCTCCACCACGACCGCCAGCGCGCCGACGCGAGCCACCCCCGCGCCGCTGGACGAACAGCGGCCCGGCGATCGGGCCGTCTGTCTCGCCGACGCCGACCATGTGCCGCGTGCTACGCAACACCGTCGGCTCCAGACAGGCGGGCGCGTGCTGGCGCGTGCTGGCGGGTGGGTGGGGGTCAGGAGCGCCAGCCGCGCTGTGCCAGAGGGCCGGTTCTGGCTGGTGGAACGGCGTGCGCGGCGCTGCGCAGTTGGGCCCGCAGCCGGGGGGTGAGCAGATGTCCCGCGCGGCCGACGAAGAGCGCCATGTGGTACGCGACCAGGCCCATGTCGGCGTCCGGTTCGGCGTAGACGCCGAGCAGCGAGCCGTCGCTGATGGTCATGACCAGCAGGTTCCCGGTGTTCATGGCGACCAGGGTCTGCCGCACCCGGCCGCCCTCCATCAGGGTGGCGGCGCCGCCGGTGAGGCTGGCGAGCCCGGAGACGATGGTGGCGAGGTCGCCGGTGGAGCCGCGCGGGTCGGTGCCGGAGCGGGTGCGGCGCCGGGCGGGCACGGTGGTCAGCAGCGGCAGGCCGTCGGCGGAGACCACGGCCACCGAGAGCAGCCCCGGCACCTCGTCGACCAGCCGGTCGAGGAGCCAGCGGAGGTCGCGGGCGGCGTCGCTCGACGCCTCGGAGGGGAGCGGAAGGGAGCCGTTCACGAGGGTGCCTCCTGGCCGCTGTCGGCATCGGTGGCGCGGGCGGCGTCGCGGTGACCGTCACGGGCGCCGCGCTGGAAGCCGCCGAGACGCCGGCGCAGTTCTTCGGCGTCCACGCCGCGGGCCGGCGTGCCGGTCGCGGCGGGGTCGTCGCCGTGGCCTCCTGACCCGAGTTGGGCGCCCGCGGTGCGCAACGGCAGGCCGCTCTCGGTGCGGGCGTGCCCGTGCGGCGCCGAGTCGTCGGCCCGCGCGTGCTCCGCGCCCGCGGCCTGGTTCGGGGCCTGAGCCTGGGTCTGGGTCTGGGTCTGACGGGGAATCGGAACGCCGTGCGCGGGCGTCGCCCCGGCGTACGGCGCGACCACCGGGTGCGCCCCGGTCGCTCCGACGGCGCCCGGCATCCCGGCCCCCCCGGACAGTTCACTCACACCCGACACCCCCGCAATGCTCGTCCCACCCGTCGCACCCGTTACGTCTGACACGCCGGTCAGTCCGGAAAGCCCGGAGAGCCCGGCCAGGCCCGAAGTGTCCCCCATTCTCGACGTTTCGCCGAGGTCGGTCAGCAGCGAGGCGGGCAGCGCCACCTCGGCCAGCGTGCCGCCGCCGGGGCGGCGGCGCAGCCAGCAGCCGAGCCGGTGTCGGGCGGCCAGCCGGGCCACGGTGTAGAGGCCCATGCCGATGCCCGTGCCGGCGTGCGCGGGTGCCTCCCACGCTCCCGGCGCCTGGGGGAGGCCGCCGTCCGCACCGGGCGGCGGCGTCACCGGATCGGCCAGCCGGGCGTTCAGCTCGGCCAGCCGCTCGTCGGAGAGCCCCACGCCCTCGTCCTCGACCAGCAACGTCAGGCCACCCTCCAACCACCGGCCGGTCAGCCGGACCCGAGCTCCCTCTGGGGAGAACGCGGTGGCGTTGTCCAGAAGTTCCGCCAGCAGGTGGCTGAGGTCCCGCACCGTCGGCCCGATGACGCGCACCTGCGGCGGCGGCGAGATCTCCACCAGCTCGTACCGCTCGATCTCGCTGACCGCGGCGCGCAGCACGTCGATCAGCGGGAGCGGCTCGCCCAGCCGGCCGGCCGGGCCCGCGCCGGCGAGCAGCAGCAGGTTCTCGCCGTGCCGCCGCATGCGGGCGGCCAGATGGTCGAGGGTGAACAGCACCGCGAGATGGTCGGGGTCGGTCTCGTGCTCCTCCAGGCCCTCGATGACCGACAGTTGCTCGCTGACCAGGCTGAGCAGCCGCTGGGCGTGGTACGCGAACATGCCGTGCACCGCGCCGTGCAGGGCGGTCAGCCGGGAGCTCAGCTCGCGCTGTTCGGCCAGCAGCCGGTCCCGCTCGGCGCGCAGCCCTCCGCTGTCCCTGGCGGTCTCCGCGGCCCGGCGGTGCAGCGTGACGGCGCGGGCGTGCAGCGCGTTGACGGAGTTGACCACCTCGGCGAACTCGTCGTTGCGTCCGGTGTACCTGACCGGCTGCTGGCCGGCCGGATCGGCCGCGACGCGGCGGCTGCCCAGCCGCACCGCGGCCAGCGGGCGGGTGAGGGACCGGGCGGTGCGCACGCTGATGCCGAGCGCCAACACCAGGGCGGCGAGCACCAGGACGACGCGCAGTTGCAGCGACAGCAGGTCGTCGGCGCTCTGGTCTTTGAGGTTCCCCAGGTGGTCGGAGGACAGCGAGCGCAGCACCGAACGCTGCGACTCGGTGCGGGCGGCGAGCGCGTCCGCCACGGCGACCGGGTCGAGTTCGCGGTCCTCCGCGGTGAACTCCGGTCGGTCGGTGAGCTGGTCGAGGTGGTCCTCCGCCTCGGTCACGTCCTGGCCGGCGACCTCCCGCGCGTACGCGTCGCGCGCCGCGGCGTCGGCGGTGGCGTCGAAGTCGGCCAGCGCGGCGTCCTCCCGCGCCGCCTGGTGCTGGGCCATGCCGCCCAGTTCCGGTTGTTCGCCCTCCCCGCGCAGCGCGGCCAGCACCAGGCCACGGACGGCCGACGAGGCGTCCACGGCGCGGGCCAGGTCGGGCAGCGCCTCGGCGGTGGCGGCCGCTGCCTCGCCGTGTCGCGCGTGGCTGCCCGTCAGGAAGAGGTCGCCCAGGTCCTCGATGATCCGGGTGTAGGCGGAGTGGATCTCCGCGGGCTCGCCCTCCCCCGAGGTCGCCCGCTCCCTGAGGTCCGGCAGGGTCGCGAGGCCGCTGCTCACCGATTCGGGGGCGTCCGGCAGCACGTTGGAGATCTGGCGTTCGGCACGGTCGAGGTGCTCGGCCGTCAGCACGGCCTCGCCGGCGGCGAGATCGGTGCCGGCGGCGACCAGACCGTCGCGTTCGTCGGCGAGCGTGTGGGAGAGCACGAGGGCACGCTGGCCCAGTTCGGCCTCGTCCAGCTGCCGCTGGTCCTGGTCCAGCCGCTGGTAGGCGGCGAGCACGGCGGGGGCGCCGGCGGCCAGCACGGCCAGGCCGGTCAGCAGCACCCCGGCGAGCAGGCGGTTGCGCACCCGGCCGCGGCGGCCGCGGGCGGCGTGCGAGCGGGGGCCGGCGGAGCCCCCGCCGGGCGCGGAGTCGGCGGTCGGCGCGGCGGGCGAGTTCACGGACGTTGAGGCTTCGGCGGGATCGTGCAGTCTCTTCTTCCGCACCAGTGCTCGCATTCTCATCCGGGCCGCCGCGAGGGGCCTGGCTAGTGGTCCAACTCGTCGGACCCCACATCGGTCCGGCTGTCGAAGCTGCACGTCGGCACCGACCATGCCAGCGCGGTACGGGCAGCTGGTGGCCTCCCCCGAGCGGCCACCCGAAGGAGTGAACATCACCTGGACTTGGCGGACAAGCGGGGTTCGCCGGGGCTCCCGCCGAGCCCGGATTCGGGCTGGCGTTCGTGCACCCGTCCTGGCAAGATCCACCTTTCCTCTGGCTACTGACCGGCTATCACCCGAGATTCGCGCACAGGCACCGATAGGTTCCGAGATGAGCGGGGACGAACCGGTGGATCCCCGGCGCCTCCACCACCCGGGGTGACCGGTCGTCACGGATTCGGCACGCGCCGCACAGCCTAAGGCAGACTTGGCGCATGCGATTCCGGTCAGCCAGCGAGCCGGGCACCCCGGGGGTGCCGAACGAGGACTTCGCCGCCGTGGCGACCCCGGCCGGCGGGGCCGGCGGGGCGCTGGTGTTGCTCGACGGGGTGACGGCCTGGACGACCGATGTCGGCTGCCGGCACGGTGTCGCCTGGTTCGCCACGCGACTCGGCGGCGCGCTGCTCGAACTCGCGGGCGTCCGCCCCGACCTGACGCTGGTCGACTGCCTGTCGGCCGCGATCACCCGGACGGCTGACGCGCATATCGACTCGTGTGACCTTTCTCACCCCAGAACGCCGCAGGCCACCGTCGTCTGCGCGCGTTGGGACGCGGCCGCGGTGGAGTACCTGGTGCTCTGCGATTCGGTGCTGCTGATCGAGGAGCCGGAGGGCACGGTCCGCCCGGTGCTCGACCCCCGGCTGGACGCGCTGCGCCCGGCCGCCCGGCGGCTGCCGGCCGGCGAGCGGCCGGCGTTCTTGGAGAGCCTGCGGAACGCGGAGGGCGGGTTCTTCACGGCCGCCGCGGATCCGGCGGTGGCCGACCGGGCGGTGACCGGCTCGCTGCCGCGCGGGCGGGTGCGCTCGCTGGTCGCGCTGAGCGACGGGGTGGGCCGCTGGGTGGAGACCTTCCGGTTCGGCGACTGGCCCGAGTTGTTCGGGGCGCTGACGAAGGAGGGGCCGCAGGCGGTCATCGACCAGGTGCGCGCCGCGGAGGCCGCCGATCCGCACTGCGAGGCCCACCCCAGGGGCAAAGCGCGGGACGACGCGACGGCGATCGTCGCCGAGCCGTAACCCTCGAACTTCGAACGTTTCCCGGGGATTTCACGGATGAAAGTTGGAGGGTGTCAACGCCTGTAGCACACTACTTCGGGCCGCCACCGGAGTAGACCAACGGCGTGCGCAAACCCCTCTTCCCTGCCACCACCTGCGCGCATTACCTTCACGAATGGCATGATCACATCATGTGACAGCCGGCGAGCTGGTTTCTCGTCCCCCCACGAGGCTCCGAAAGGCAGATCTGCCCATGCACGGAACCGGATCGACCAGTCCCCTCGTTCGTTGGCACCGCCGACTCCCCACCCTTGTCGGGATGGTGTGCGCGGCACTGGCGCTGTTCGTCGCCTCCCCGGGGGTGGCGACCGCCGACGCCACCCCGTCCATCGAGCCCGGCGAGGCGTACATGGGCGTCGGCGTCGCCATGCACGAGGGCGGCTCCGCGACGGCCGCCGAGCCGGACGCCTCACCGCTGGCCACCGTCGAGGGCGTCGACGTCTCCAGCCACCAGGGCAACGTCTCCTGGTCCACCCTCTGGAGCAGCGGCAACAAGTTCGCCTATGTGAAGGCCACCGAGGGCACCTCGTACGAGAACCCGTACTTCGCCCAGCAGTACAACGGCTCGTACAACGTCGGCATGATCCGCGGCGCCTACCACTTCGCGCTGCCCAACAGCTCCAGCGGCGCCTCCCAGGCCAACTTCTTCGTCGACAACGGCGGCGGCTGGTCGCAGGACGGCAAGACGCTGCCCGGCGTGCTGGACATCGAGTACAACCCGTACGGCTCGACCTGCTACGGCCTGAGCCAGTCCGCCATGGTGAGCTGGATCCGGGACTTCCTGGACACCTACTACGCGCGCACCGGCCGGCACGCGGTGATCTACACCACCACCAACTGGTGGACCTCCTGCACCGGCAACTACAGCGGCTTCGCCGCCAACAACCCGCTGTGGGTCGCCCGTTACGCCTCGTCGGCCGGCACCCTGCCGGCGGGCTGGGGCTTCTACACCTTCTGGCAGTACACCTCCACCGGCCCCACCGTCGGCGACCACAACGTGTTCAACGGCGCCTTCGACCGTCTGCAGGCGCTCGCCAACGGCTGACCGGTTCGCGCGACACCCCGGGAGGCCATGTGCCCCGCCGCCAGCAGGCAGGATGGGCGCATGGCCCCCGATCTCCGCGGCTCCCCGCGCCCCGGCCCGCACCGCGCCCCGCACGCCGGCGCGCACGGCGCGCCGCCCGACGAGCAGGGCCCGGTGACGCTCGACCGCAGGGAGGGCCCGTACGGCGAGGTGGTGCTGCGCCGCCACGGCGCGTTGCTACAGATCATCGCCAACGGCTGCTTCCTGATGGACACCTCGGACGGCCGTTCCGAACGACTGCTCGTCGGCGCGGCGCTCGCCGCGCTCGACGACCGGCCGGCGCCAAGCCTGTTGATCGGCGGGCTCGGCGTCGGCTTCTCGCTGGCCGAGGCCGTCGCCGCCCCCCGCTGGGGGCGGATCGCGGTGGTGGAGCGGGAGACCGCCATCATCGACTGGCATCGCACCGGCGCGCTGGCCGAGTTCACCGCCGACGCCCTCGCCGACCCCCGCGCCGAGGTGCTGCACACCGACCTGTTGACGCATCTGCGCGCCACCGACGCCCGGTACGACGCGCTCTGTCTCGACATCGACAACGGGCCCGACTGGACCGTGACCGACGACAACGACGATCTCTACTCCCCCGCGGGTCTGGCCCTGTGCCGGACACATCTTTCCCCCGGAGGCGTACTCGCTGTGTGGTCCGCGCACCCTTCCGACACCTTTGTGAACAACCTCGGAGATGCCGGATTTCGAAATATTTACACCAGAGAAGTACCAGTCGCCCGGGGCGCTCCGGACGTGCTCTTTCTCGCCAGCCATCATCTCGCCACCCGATCCGCGTAGCCGTGACCTGACTTAGCGCTCTACGCTGCTAGTCAGTGCCCTTCGGCACATTCACAGCACAATCAGCGCACATTCCATACTCGACAGCACATTCGAACGGCACCCAGGCATGCCAGTTCCAGCCGACTGGCACCGCAACGAATCCCGGGGGCGGGAGAGCATGAACCAGACAGAGACCAGGACGACCCACCACACCGAACCGGCGGGCCCCACCGAGCCGGCCGCCCAGGACCGACCGAGCCACCACAGCAGCACCGCCACCACGCCCGGCGCCCAGCGACGCGTGCTGGTCGTCGAGGACGACCCCACCATCGTGGAGGCGATCGCCGCCCGGCTCCGTGCCGAGGGGTTCCTCGTACAGACCGCGGCCGACGGCCCCGCGGCCGTGGAGACCGCCGCGGCATGGCACCCCGATCTGCTCATCCTCGACGTGATGCTGCCCGGCTTCGACGGTCTGGAGGTATGCCGCCGGGTGCAGGCCCAGCGACCGGTGCCGGTGTTGATGCTCACCGCGCGCGACGACGAGACCGACATGCTGGTCGGCCTCGGCGTCGGTGCCGACGACTACATGACCAAACCGTTCTCCATGCGTGAGCTGGTCGCCCGATCGCACGTGCTGCTGCGGCGGGTGGAGCGCGCGGCCGTGGCCGCCACCACACCCCGCCCGGGCAGCGTGCGCCTGGGCGATCTGGAGATCGACCGTACCCAGCGCCGGGTCCGCGCCGCGGGCAAGGACATCCACCTCACTCCCACCGAGTTCGACCTGCTGATGTGCCTGGCCCGGTCACCCCGGGCGGTGCTCACCAGGGAGCAGTTGCTGGCCGAGGTGTGGGACTGGGCGGACGCCTCGGGCACCCGCACCGTGGACAGCCATGTGAAGGCCCTGCGCAGGAAGATCGGCGCGGAGCGGATCAGGACCGTGCACGGCGTGGGCTACGCGCTGGAGACCCCGCCCGGCTTCGCCGGCGAGTCTCCTCGCTCCGGCCAGGCGGCGGGCGAGGTCTGACCACGTGCTCGAACTCGTTCGGCATCCGGTGTGGCGCCGGGCCTGGCGTCTGACGCGCCCACTGGATCCGTTCCGCTCGGTGAAGGCGGCGCTGGGCTGGCTGGTGGTCATCTCGGTGGCGATCACGACGATGCTGAGCCTGCTGGCCTACCGCTCCGACATCGAGGTCCAGCTCCTCGCCATCATGGCGATCATCGCCTCGCTGCTGGTCACCCAGTTCGTGGCGCAGAGCCTGGCCACGCCGGTGCTCGAGATGACCTCGGCCGCCCGGGCCATGGCCCGCGGCGACTACGGCCGCCGGGTGCGCGTCGCCCGGCGGGACGAGCTGGGCGACCTCGCCCGTGCCTTCAACCGCATGGCCGCGGACCTCCAGGCCGTGGACCGGCACCGCAAGGAGTTGGTCGCCAACGTCTCGCACGAGCTGCGCACCCCCATCGCCGGCCTGCGGGCGGTGCTGGAGAACGTGGTGGACGGCGTCTCCGAGGCGGATCCGCGGACCATGTCCACGGCGCTGCGGCAGACCGAACGACTGGGACGTCTGGTCGAACAGCTGCTCGACCTGTCCCGGCTGGAGAACGGTGTGGTGCCGCTGCGGCCCCGCGGCTTCCAGGTGGAGCCCTACCTCTCCGCCGTGCTCGGCGACGCCACGGTCGCCATGCGCCGCGGCCACGCCAGGACGGACGTCCGGCTCCGGCTGGACGTCACCCCCGGCGGGCTGCGCGCGCACGCGGACCCGGAGCGCCTCGACCAGGTGGTGACCAACCTGGTGGACAACGCGGTCAAGCACAGCCCGCTCGGCGGCGAGGTGGTGGTCATGGCCCGCCCGGGACAGCTGCCTGGCGGGCTGGTGCTGGAGGTCAGGGATCAGGGCCCCGGCATCCCCAGATCGCAGCGCGAGCTGGTCTTCGAGCGCTTCGGACGGGGTACCACGGACGGTCACGCGCCGCGCGACGGCGGCACGGGCCTCGGCCTGGCGATCGCCCGCTGGGCGGTGGACCTGCACGGGGGCACGATCGGCGTCGCCGAATCGCGGCGCGGCTGTCGCATCAGACTCACTCTTCCGGGTGAAGGCGAAACGAGGGCCTGACGGCCGCCGCGGGGACATGGCGACCGGACGGACGGTCGTACGCGATCACCGGCGGCCGGTAGCGCCCCCAGGTCGCTGCTTCATTACCGTTTCCTTGCCATTCCGCGCCGAATCCTGAGCAGTTCCCGGTGGCCAGGGCGCCGAAACCCGCCCGCGAATGTGATCTAGGCGACGTCTGCCGGTCTTGGACTGCGACGCGAGGCCAGGGGGGCGTAGCCTTGATTTCCGCTGTCCATGACCTTGTGAAGCGGAAGAGGGCGGTTGCCGCCGTGTCGCCACAGTCCCCGAACACCTCCAGCGTCGAGACCGACCCAGAGGCGGGAAAGAACCCCGCCGCCGGATTCGGCGCCAACGAATGGCTCGTTGACGAGATCTACCAGCAGTACCTCCGGGACCCGAACTCCGTGGACCGGGCCTGGTGGGATTTCTTCGCCGACTACAAGCCCGGCGGCCAGGGCGCCAGGCTCGCAGACGGCGCGCAGGAAGCCGCGGCGCCCACGACCGAGGCGCAGGCCACGGCGCCACGGTCCGCCGCCGCCCCGAAGGCCGCGCCCGCCGACGGCGCACCGGCCACGGCGCGAGCCGACCGCGAGCCGGCCGCCCCCCAGCCCGCCCCGGCGCAGCCCGCCACCGCCCAGGCCACCGCAGGCCCCACGAAGCCGGCCGAGAAGGCCGCCGCGAAGCCCGTCGCCGCGAAGCCGCCGCTGGAAGCACCGCCGGCAAGGCGCCTGCCGAGGAGACCGAGGGTCCCGAGCTCGTGACGCTGCGCGGCCCCGCCGCCGCCGTCGCGAAGAACATGAACGCCTCGCGCGAGCTGCCCACCGCCACCTCGGTCCGCGCGGTCCCAGTCAAGCTGCTCTTCGACAACCGCATCGTCATCAACAACCACCTCAAGCGCGCCCGCGGCGGCAAGGTGTCCTTCACCCACCTCATCGGCTACGCCATGGTGCAGGCGCTGAAGGCCATGCCCTCGATGAACTGCTCGTTCACCGAGAAGGACGGCAAGCCGACCCTGGTCAAGCCGGGCCATGTCAACATCGGCCTCGCCATCGACGTGGTGAAGAAGAACGGCGAACGCCAGCTGGTGGTGCCGGGCATCAAGCGGGCCGAGGAGCTGAGCTTCTTCGAGTTCTGGCAGGCGTACGAGGACGTGGTGCGCCGGGCCCGCGCCGGCAAGCTCACCATGGACGACTACTCCGGCGTCACCGCCTCGCTCACCAACCCGGGCGGCCTGGGCACCGTGCACTCGATGCCCCGGCTGATGCCAGGACAGGGCCTGATCATCGCGGTCGGCGCCATGGAGTACCCGGCCGAGTTCCAGGGCACCTCCCAGGAGACGCTGAACCGCCTGGGCATCTCCAAGGTCATGACGCTCACCTCCACCTACGACCACCGGGTGATCCAGGGCGCGGCCTCCGGCGAGTTCCTGCGGCTGATGAGCCAGCTGCTGCTGGGCGAGAACGGCTTCTACGACGACATCTTCGAGGCGCTGCGCATCCCGTACGAGCCGGTGCGCTGGCACCGGGACATCGACGTCAACCACGACGACGACGTCACCAAGGCGGCCCGCGTCTTCGACCTGATCCACTCGTACCGGGTGCGCGGCCACCTGATGGCCGACACCGACCCGCTGGAGTACAAGCAGCGCAAGCACCCCGACCTGGACATCAAGGAGCACGGGCTCACCCTGTGGGACCTGGAGCGCGAGTTCGCGGTCGGCGGCTTCGCCGGCAAGTCCATGCTGAAGCTGCGCGACATCCTCGGCGTGCTGCGCGATTCGTACTGCCGCACCACCGGCATCGAGTACATGCACATCCAGGATCCCAAGGAGCGCAAGTGGATCCAGGACCGGGTGGAGCGCCCGCACACCCCGCCGGAGCGTGAGGAGCAGCTGCGCATCCTGCGCCGGCTGAACGCCTCGGAGGCGTTCGAGACGTTCCTGCAGACCAAGTACGTCGGCCAGAAGCGCTTCTCGTTGGAGGGCGGCGAGACGGTCATCCCGCTGCTGGACTCGGTGCTCGACGAGGCCGCGGAGGCGCGCCTGGACGAGGCCGTGATCGGCATGGCGCACCGCGGCCGGCTCAACGTGCTGGCCAACGTGGTGGGCAAGTCGTACGCGCAGATCTTCCGCGAGTTCGAGGGGAACCTCGACCCGAAGTCGATGCACGGTTCGGGTGACGTGAAGTACCACCTGGGCACCGAGGGCAGCTTCACCGGCCTGTGCGGCGAGGAGATCAAGGTCTCGCTGACCGCGAACCCCTCGCATCTGGAGGCGGTCGACCCGATCGTGGAGGGCGTGTCGCGCGCCAGGCAGGACATCATCGGCAAGGGCGGCAAGGACTTCACGGTGCTGCCGGTGCTGATCCACGGTGACGCGGCGTTCGCCGGCCAGGGCGTGGTCGCCGAGACGCTCAACATGTCGCAGCTGCGCGGCTACCGCACCGGCGGCACGGTGCACATCGTCATCAACAACCAGGTCGGGTACACCGCGACCGCCGCGGCGGCCCGGTCCTCCACCTACTGCACCGACGTCGCCCGGATGATCGAGGCCCCGATCTTCCACGTGAACGGCGACGATCCGGAGGCGGTGTGCCGGGTGGCCCGGCTCGCCTTCGAGTACCGCCAGGCGTTCAACAAGGACGTCGTCATCGACCTGGTGTGCTACCGCAGGCGCGGGCACAACGAGACGGACAACCCGTCCTTCACCCAGCCGCTGATGTACGACCTGATCGACAAGAAGCGCTCGGTGCGCAAGCTGTACACCGAATCGCTGATCGGCCGCGGCGACATCACCCTGGAGGAGGCCGAACAGGCGCTCCAGGACTTCCAGGGCCAGCTGGAGAAGGTCTTCAAGGAGGTGCGGGAGGCCACCGGCACGCCCGCCCCCGCCGAGGTGCCGGCCCCGCAGCCGGAGTTCCCGGTGAGCCTGGAGACCGGCGTCAGCCAGGAGGTCGTCAAGCGGATCGCCGAGTCCCAGGTCAACATCCCCGAGCGGATCACGGTCCACCCGCGGCTGCTGCCGCAGTTGCAGCGCCGGGCGGCCATGGTCGAGGAGGGCACGATCGACTGGGCGATGGGCGAGCTGCTGGCCATCGGCTCGCTGCTGATGGAGGGCACGCCGGTGCGGCTGGCCGGCCAGGACACCCGGCGCGGCACCTTCGGCCAGCGGCATTCGGTGCTGATCGACCGGAAGACCGGCGAGGACTACACCCCGCTGCTGTACCTCTCGGAGGACCAGGCCAGGTTCAACGTCTACGACTCGTTCCTCAGCGAGTACGCGGCGATGGGCTTCGAGTACGGCTACTCGCTGGCCCGGCCCGACGCGCTGGTGATGTGGGAGGCGCAGTTCGGCGACTTCGCCAACGGCGCGGCGACCGTGATCGACGAGTTCATCTCCTCGGCCGAGCAGAAGTGGGGCCAGACCTCCGGCGTCACGCTGCTGCTGCCGCACGGTTACGAGGGCCAGGGTCCCGACCACTCCTCGGCCCGCATCGAGCGCTTCCTCGCGCTGTGCGCGCAGAAGAACATGACGGTCGCGATGCCCACGACCCCGGCGAGCTACTTCCACCTGCTGCGCTGGCAGGTGCACAACCCGCACCACAAGCCGCTGATCGTCTTCACGCCGAAGTGGATGCTGCGGCTGAAGGCGGCGACCTCGTCGGCCGAGGAGTTCGTCTCCGGCGGCTTCCGGCCGCTGATCGGCGACGCCTCGGTGGACCCGTCCGAGGTGCGGAAGGTCGTCTTCTGCTCCGGCAAGGTGTACTACGAGCTGGCCGCGGAGCGGGACAAGCGCGGCGTGCGCGACACGGCGTTGGTCCGCCTGGAGCGGCTCTACCCGCTGCCCAGCGAGGAGATCCAGACGGAGCTCGCCCGGTACCGGAACGCCGAGCGGTACGTGTGGGCCCAGGAGGAGCCGGCCAACCAGGGCGCGTGGCCGTTCATCGCGCTGAACCTGGTGGACCATCTGGACGTGATCATCGGCTCGGGTCCGGTCCCCGAGGCCGACCGGCTGCACCGCGTCTCGCGGCCGTCGTCGTCCTCGCCCGCGGTGGGCTCCGCCAAGCGCCACCAGGCCGAGCAGCAGGCCCTGCTCGACGACGTCTTCGGGCTGTAGCCCGACGCGCAACCAAAGGGGCCGGCCGTCACGCGAGACGCGTGGCGGCCGGCCCCTTCGGTTGCCTCCGCGGGGCTACGTGCCCAGGGGCTCGAAGTCCCAGAAGGGGCGCACCCGGCCGCGGGCGCTGACCGTGTGGACATGCTGCGAGCCGAGGGTGGCGATCAGCCCGGACAGGGCCTCCTCCTCCGTCTTGTCGGCGTCCTCGCCCTTCCGCACCGCGCGCAGGTCCAGCGCCAACGCGGTCTGGGAGGACAGGAACAGCGGGTGCTTGCGACCCACCGACTTCGCGGCCCGGCGCGCGGTGTCCCTGCTGAGCTCGACGGCGCCATCCAGGTCCCCGTCCAGGCTGCGGCCCGCCGTGGCGTTGAGCGCCGTGCCGAGGGTCCATGGATGGTCGGGCCCCAGCGCCGTGGCCAGGTCGGCCAGGCACTCCTCGGTGAGCAGCAGCGACTGCTGCCGCTCGCCGGCCGCCCGCAACACCAGGGCATGGTTGACCGTGGCGCCGAGGGTGTACGGGTGGCGCGGCCCGAGTGTGATCCGGAAGCGCTCCATGATCGACTCGCCGATCGCGCGGGCCTGGTCGAGGTTCCCGTGGGCGCGCTGGACGAAGGAGTAGCAGGTGGCGATGCGCAGCGTCAGCGGCGAGTCGTCGCCCAGCACCCGCTCGGCGCGCTCCAGCAGGCTCCCCAGCCGGGCGTGGGCCCCCGCCCGGTCTCCGGCCCGGAGCAGGCAGAGCGCGAGGTTCTGCTCGGCGGCGAGGGTCTGCGGATTGTCCGTCCCCATCACCGCGCGGTGCTGCGCCACGCCCTGCTCCTGGACCGAGTACGCCTCGTCGTAGCGGCCGAGGAGTCGCAGGTCGAGGGCGTAGGCGTTCTCCGCGAGGAGGGTGAACTTGTGCCGGTTGCCCAGCAGTTCGCGGCGGTCCGCGAGGTTCTTGCGGTTGATGTCGAGCGCCTCGCCGTAGCGGCCCAGCAGGCGCAGCGTGATGGCGAGGTTGTGCCGTGCGTTCTGGGTGCGGGAGTCGGCCTCGCCGAACGCCCGGAGGCACCCCTCCAGGGAACGCTCGTTGACCTCGATCGCCTCCCGGAAACGCGCCAGGCCCCGCAGGTCGGCGGCCAGCCCTTCGCGGGCGCGCAGCACGCTGGGATCGTCCTCGCCACGGGCGGCGGTCAACGAGTCGATGACCGAACGGTCGATCCGCTCGCAACGTGCGTAGTCACCGGTGGCCCGCACCATGGTCGCCTGTCGCGAGGCCAGGTCCCACAGCGAGTCGTGGTCCGTGCCGAGCACCTCGCGCCAGCTTCGTTCGGTCCGCTCGATCAGGTGGATGCCGGCGGAGTACTCGCCGGCGAGATGCAGGTACCTGATGCAGTTGAAGACCAGCCGGTGCAGGTCCTGATGGGTGCTGCGCAGCGCCCCTGAGGCGTCCAGATGCGGCACGATCCTGGCGAACCGGGGCCACAGGCGGGTGTCGGTGGGACGCAACGGGTCGGCGGCGGCCAGCGCCCGGCGCACCGCCCGGGAGTAGTTGGCCTGGTCCTCCTCGGTCATCCCGTCGCGCACGGTCTGGTGCACCATCCGGTGCAGGTGCAGCGTCCCCGAGGCGGCCGGGTCCTGGTCGAGTTCCTCGCTCTCGTCGGCCTCGAACCGCACCACCGAATGCTGCACCAGTTTGCCGACGGCGGCGTTCCACCGCAGGGTGTCGTCCATCAGCCCGGCCAGCCGTTCCGGCAGCCGTTCGGTGGGCACGGCGCGCAACAGCGAGACGGGGATGGCGCCGGGCGCGAAGAACGCGCACAGTCGCAGCAGTTCCACCGCCTCCTGTGCGGTCTCCCGCAGGCGGTTGAGCAGTATCGAGAAGGCGGTGTAGTAGCTCATCGGGAAGTCCGTCGAGACCCGCAGGCCGGTCTCCAGGTCGGCGCCGCCCCGCAGCAGCTCGACGTATTCGGGCACGGACATGGTGGCGTCGCTGAGCCAGCCCGCGGTCTGGTCCAGGGCCAGCGGCAGGTCGCCCAGGGCGTCGGCGAGGACGTCGGCGTTGGGTGCGTCGATGCGGGACGCGCGGCGCCGGATGAACGCCACGGACTCGTCGCGGTGATAGACCGGCACCTCGACCAGCGTGGTGTTGTGCTGGGCCCATTCGCGGTTCTGCGAGGTGATCAGCACGTGCCCGGGCCCGGAGGGCACCAGGTCGGCGACGGCGCCCGGCTCGTCGGCGCCGTCGAGCACCAGCAGCCAGCGGGTGTGCGGGTCGCCGCGGCGCAGCGCGTCGCGGACGGCGCGGAGCCGCTCGCCGTAGTCCGGGCCCGTGGTCAGTTCGAGGGCCGGCGCCAGCTCGGCCAGCCGCTGGCGCAGCGTGCCGCGTTGGTCGGCCGGCACCCACCAGACCAGGTCGTACTCGGGCCCGAACCGGTACGCGTACTCGGCGGCGATCTGGGTCTTGCCGACGCCGGACATGCCCAGCAGGGTGACCACCCCGGCGCCGGGCTCGGCCCCCTGGAGGTGCTCGTAGACGTCCTGGAGCGTCTCCTCGCGGCCGGTGAAGCGCGTGTTGCGCCGGGGCACGCCGCTCCAGATCCGCGGCTGCTCGTGCGGGTAACGCGGCCCGCGCCGGCGCTCGGTGGACACCCCGGCCGGCGGCGTGTTCCGCTGCGGCGCGATGCCCAGCAGGCTCACCAGGCGACGCTCCGCCTCGCGCGCGCCGATGCCCCACAGCTCGGCGGCCCCGCCGAACGCGGCGGTGGCCGAGGGCATCGGCTGTGCGGTGACGGAGACCGCGGAGAAGCGATGGGTGTGGGGGGCGACGACGGACCGCAGCGCCGCGTTCCACGCCTCCTCCTGGCGCGGACCGAGCTTGAAGTACCAGTCGCTGAGCACCACCAGGATGCGGCCCTCGACCAGCAGCAGGTCGTTCAGTGCCTCCTCCAGCGACGTCGCCATGGGCGGGTCCCACCGCTGGAAGGCGACGCGGACGCCGTGTCGCTCCAGTCGATCGCCGATCCAGGCGGCCCAGGCGCGGTTGAAGCCCGCGAAGCTGATGGTGACCTGCCGGGTCTCGGCGTCGGTGTCCACTGGGCGTCTCCTCATACCGCTATGGCGACGGACCGTCAGGTGTCCTCGGTGGGAACATACACCGCGTGTCCGTCAGGTAACCTCCCCCAGGCCCCTGGGGGCCTGGGAGGTGCCCCCGGTGCGGGCATGCTGGCGGCGCCAGAGCGTGCGGGCGGTCTCCACGTACGCGGCGGCGCGCACCAGGTGGCCGGCGGGCGGCCGCGGTCGCCGCAGCTGCTCGTGTCGTTCGGTCATGGCGCGGACGAACTCGCGGCCGGCGTCGGTGAGCCGGCGGGTGTCCCGGAGCACCGGCAGCACGGCCGCGACCTGGGACCAGCACCGGGCGTGCGCCGCCCAGGCGTAGTCGCGTTCGGCCGGGTCGCCGAGCCCTCGCGCGAGGCACTGCCAGAAGGCGGCCAGGGCCAGATGGGCGTAGGCCCCGTGCAACAGGCCGTCGAAGGGGCGCGGATCGGGGCGCCAGGGGGCCCAGTGGTGGCGTTCCGGCCCCGCGGTGTGCAAGGGCGTGAGCTCGCTGAGCGCGGCCAGCTTGGCGTGTTGCAGCTCGTGGGTGAGCCCGGCGGCGAGCAGCGCGGGGCTGGGGGGCGGGCTGGCCAACACGGCGCCGAACGCCCGCGGGCTGGTGCCGCTGGAGTGTCCGCCGCCGGCGCCGGCGGGTTCGGCCATCGGCACGATGCAGTCGAGCAGGGCGAGTTCGGCCGAGCGGGCCACCCCGCCGAGATGCAGCAAGGGCAGGGCGCCCTGCCACAGCCCCGCCCAGTGCTCGCGCTCCCCGGGTGGCAGTCCCTGGGGCGCGTGCGCCCCGGACGGTGGGGCGGTTGGGGCCACCAGGCGTCCGGGGTCGAGATCGTCGAGCAGCACCGGATGCGGGCCGCCGTCGAGGGTGCGCAACGGCAGCCAGCGGGGGTCGTCGGTGTGCCAGGCGCCGCCGGCGTCGCGGCGCACCTCCAGGGGCGGTTCGCCGGGGGTGCGCATGATCAGCAGACCGTCGCCGCCGCTCAGTTCGGCCTCGGTGCCGTCGGGAGCCGCACTGTGCAGGGCGCCCAGGGTGGGCAGGGTCAGCCGACCCTCGTGCAGGGTGGTGCGGGTGGTGAAGCCCAGGCCCGCGCGAATCGCGGCGGCGGCGGCGATCGATCCGAAGTGCGCCAGGTCGCGGGCCGCCTCGGGGGAGGCCCCGCGCTCCAGCTGGCGGACGCAGGACTCGGCCCAGGGGCCGGTCAGCGGGTAGAACAGCACGCGGCGGGCCGCCTCGGGTGCGGCTCGTTCGGCGCCCTCCAGCAGATCGGCGTGTTCCCTGGCCAACGGCAGCGGTTCGGCGCTGACGGCGTCGAAGAGGATCCGCAGCAGGAGCAGCCGCCGGGTGTGCTGGCCGGCGGCGAGCAGCGCCAGGGTCTCGCCCGCGCCCTCGGTCCGCCCGAGCTCACGCACGTGCTCGGCGGTCAGCGTGCCGGTCACGAGGTCGCCCCGGCCACCGACGCTCTCGCGCCCGCCGGTTCGGCGGCCCGCTGGAGCGCCGCGGCCAGGTGGCGGATGAGGCGTTCGAGGTCGGCGCAGTAGACCGACGGATTCCGGAAACCGTGGCCGGCTCGGTAGCGGTGCGCGTAGTGGCCGCCACCGCAGACCTCGACCAGCGGACAGCGCTGGCATTCGGCGGCCAGGGCGTCCCTGCCCGCCTGACGGGCGGCCACGCCGGGGTGGTGGAGCGCCTCGTCGAAGGAGTGTCGGAAGACGTCGAGCCCGGTGGCGGCGGCGCCGGGGTAGGCCGTCTTGAGCGAGTCCACCTGCTCGATGCCGCCGTCGGTCTCGACCACCACGGCGGTGAACGGCTGGAGCCCCAGCGTCTCGCCGGCGGCGGGCAGCCCGAGGAGCAGGGCGACGCACTCCTGGAACATCCGTATCCGCACCCTTCGGCCGTCGCCCTGCCACCAGCGGTCGAAGACGGCGCACAGCCAGTCTGCGTAGGGCATCGCCTCGTCCCCGTTCAGGAGGGGTGGGCGCGTGGTCCAGTTGCCGTGCGGCAGCAGGAAGTCGATGGCGGGTGGGTCGAGACGCACCAGGGAGTCGTACACCTCGACCGGATCGCTGTCGGGGTCCACGACGCACAGCACCCCGTCGTACGCATCGCGGTGGGGCGGTTCGGCCAGCAGCCGCGCCGCCCGGCGGATCCCCTGCCAGACGGGGCGCCCCGCGTGGTCCACCCGCCGCCGGTTGTGGTCGGCCAGTCCGCCGTCCGCGCTCAGCCCGATCCCGATCCGGTGCGCGGCCAGGGCGTGCAGGCGTTCCCGGGTCAGCAGCACCCCGTTGGTCTGGAGCGTGGCGCGCACGGCGCATCCGCCGGGCACCCGGGCGCGGACCTCGCCGACGAACGCGCCCAGTTCCTCGGGATCGGTGAGCAGCGGCTCGCCGCCGTGCAGCACCACGGAGACGGCGGGCAGCCGGTGGGCGGTGGCGTGCTCGCCGATCCGTTGGGCGGTGCGACGCAGCATCCGGGGTGCCGCGGCGATCGGCTGCCGGCGCCAGCTCTGGTCAGCCGCGGTGTACATGTAGCAGTAGTCACAGGCGAGGTTGCAGCGGCTGTTGACCTTGACCACGAACTGGCGGAACGGGACGAGCACCGTCAACTCCCCTGCTCGAAGTCCCAGAGCGTCTCCCCCGTCCGGCTCATCCGGCAGCGGAGCTCGTCGAGGATCTCGCTGAGCACCGGGTGCTCCAGGCGGCGCAGCTCGCCGAGGCTGAGGCCGAGCAGATCCGGAAGCGGTTCCCGGTGTGCGGTGGGGAGGTTGCCGGTGGTTGCCGCCGTGGTGGCATGCCCGGCCACGTCCCGTGAGCTGGGTGTCATGCTTCCTCCTCGCGGCGCCTTCGCACAGCGCGCCTCGCGACAGGGGCCATGCGGACATTCCCCCGGGACTGGGCAGGGAAACCACCGTTACGTGCCAACCATCCCGAACCAGCCAGCCCCACAGGGGCGTTGGGCCCTGTCCGCCGACCGCGGCGGACGATCACATCGTCACGCCCCCTGGTCGAAGTCCCAGAGTGTCTCCCCCGTCCCGAGCCGGTCGCGAAGTTCGTCGAGCACCTGGCTGAGCACCGGGTGGTTCAGGCGGCGCAGCTCGCCGAGGCTGAGGCCGAGCAGGTCGGGCAGCGGCTCGCGGGCGGCGGCGAGGTGGTCGGGGCCGGCGGCGTCCGGCGCGCTGGGTGTCATGTTTCCTCCTCGCGGCGCCTTCGCACAGCACGTCTCGCGACAGGGGTCATGCGGACATTCCCCCACGATCGGCGGCGGAAACCCCCGTTCGGTACCGAACGGCACGAACCAGCCAACCGCCAGGCGGCGTTGGGGACGGGGTCAGACGTCGGGCCCGCCGTGCAGCTCGTCGAGTCGCTGTTGGGTGGCCCGGCCCTCGTCGCCGCCGCCGTCCGGCAGCCGGCGCCACAGCGCCCTGGCCGCCCGGAACGCGTCGGCTGCCGCCAGCGGTCGCTTGGCGTGCTCGTACGCGTCGCCGCGCTGGTGCAGCGCGAGGGCGGCCAGCCGGACCGCCTCGGTCGGGTCCGTGCCGCCCCGTTCGGCGCGCTCGGCGTCCGCGGCCGCCGCCGCGGACCTGCGATACGCCTCGGCGGCCGACTCCAGCCGTTCCAGCCGGCCGATGTGCCGGAACGCCCGCCGGTGCGTCTCGCCCAGCTCGAACCAGGCCCAGGCGCGGGTCAACGGGTCGTCGGCGCCGCTGGCGGCGCGGGTGAAGAGGTGCTCGGCCTCGCGCAGGTCGACCAGATCGACCGCCGCCTGGTACCGGGCGGCGAGCGCCCGGCCGAGCAGCAGCAGCCGGTGCGGCAGCCGCGGGTCGTCGGCCGGGGTCTCCATCCGGCAGTCCCGCAGCACCCGCACGGCCTGGGAGATGGCCGTGGCGCCACCCTCCAAGCCGGCCCGCTGGAGCAGCAGGGCGCCCCACTCCTCCAGCAGTTGCCCGTATTCGGGCCGGTCCCTGGACAGCAGCCGGCTGGCGCCGGCGAACCGCTGGGCGGCGGCCGCCAGGTCGGACGGCGAGCCGTGTTCGGCGAACCGCCTGGCGCGCAGCCGGCCCGAGCGGATCAGGCAGGCGCCGTACAGCTCGGTGTCGTCGGTCAGCTTGCGGGCCCGCGCGATGACCGAGTCGGCGCGTGGCCAGTCCCGTTCGGTCAGCAGCAGCGCGTCCACCTGGTCGAGCAGCGCCCGCGCGGTGGCGCTGGGCGGGGCGGACTCGGCGAGCAGCGACTGGCAGCCGAGCTCCAGGGAGACCGCGGCCTGTTCGGCGTTGACCCGGGCCCGTTCGGCGTCCGGCTCCGCGCCGGCCAGCCGCAGCAGCGCCCGGCCGATGGCCAGCGGCAGCCCGCTGGGCACCGGATCGCTGCCGGGCCAGGCGTCCACGATGGCCTCCAGCATGCCGACGCTCTCCTGGAGCAGGCCGGTGTCGCCGCCCAGCCGCCACTCCTCCTCCAGCACCCGCACCCGCTCCAGGGCCGGGCCGAGCGCCTCGTGCACGCTCAGGCCGGGGGTGGCGCAGACGGCTGCGAACTCCCGGTCCGCCTGCCGCCACAGCTCCAGGGCGCCGCGGCGGTCGCCGAGCGCCTGCCGCTCGCCGGCCTGGGCGCTGAGCACCCGGGCCAGCACGGCGCGGGCGCGCACCGCGCCGGGATGCGCGGCGGCGGTGCGGGCGGCCTGTTCCGCCTCGCGCAGCAGCGCGCCGTCGCGCTGCGCATTCCACAGCCGCAGCAGCAGGTCGGCCAGCTCGCCCCAGAGCGCGGGGTCGGTGCCCCGGCCGGGACCGCGCTGTCCCGAGACGGCCTCGCGCAGCATCCGCACCGCCTCCAGCAGGTGCCGTACCCGGCCGTCCTCGGCGAACCGGTCCGCGAGCGCGCGGGCCTGACTGACGGTCTCCACGACCGGCGGGGCGTCGCCCTCCAGATCGCGGCTGAGGGAGACCGGCGGGTGCTCCGAGGGGAACTCGGGCAGGAAGCGCTGCAACACCTTGGCCGCCACCTCCGCGAACGGCTGGGGCACGCCCCGGCCGCCGGCCGGGTCCGCGCGGTCTGCGGCCCCGGCGGCGGCCGGGTCCGGTGGGACGGGAGGGGCGACGACGTCGGCCACGTCCCGGTCGCCGGCGAGCTGGGCCAGCGCCAGTGCCGGGAAGTTGGGACCCGCCTTGCCGAAACGCTGCTCGACGTAGCCCGAACAGTGCTTGAGGACCAGCACCGCCTCGTCGTGGCCGAGGGAGCCGAGCAGCTCCTGGTGCACGCCCTCGGCGAACTCGTACCACCGGCCGTCACCCGGCGCACTGCCGGAGCCGGAGCGGCGGCGGATCAGGCCGCTGAGCATCACCTCGGACAGTTCGGCGGGCCCCGAGTCGGGCAGCATGGTCCGCTGGATCAGTTGCATCACCGGCAGGAACAGCGGCGCGGCGGCCAGGTACCCGGCCAGCCGGACGGCTGGGGGCGAGGCCGTGGCGCGGAACCGGGCCAGCAGCTGGGCGGCGGAACGGGAGTCGGCGCGCCGCCGTTGACCCGCGGTCGCGGCCGGCTGGTCGCCGCGGACCCAGCCGACGGCAGCGCGCACCGAGCCGGACCCGAGGCCGGCCAGCAGGCCCGCCCAGGCGCCGAGCGCGGCGGGCGTCGGCGGCAGCACGGGCACGGGCACGGCGCCCTCGCCCGGGCCGTGCGGCCGGCGCGGGTCGTCGGCGGCGAAGCGGAGCCTGGCCGAGGCCACCGGCCACTCGTCCCGCAGCAGCCGCCCCGGCGAGACGGGGAGCCGGGTGCGCGCCCACAGCCGCTGCGGCAGCGGCTGCACGACGGCCACCTGGGCGTGCCGGGAGAGCCGGAACAGCAGCCGGTGCGCGGCGCCGCTGCGCCACAGCGGTCCGGTGCAGTCGCTGACCACCACGGTCAGCCGGCGGCCCGTGGGGTCCTGGAGCTGGCGCACGGGCCGCAGCACCGCCTCGCCCGGGTCGAACCGGCGGCTGATCGCCGGCCGGCCGTCGGGCGACTCGTGCAGGTAGTGCACCTGGATGTCGCGGAACGCGCCGAGCCGCGCGAAGACCTCGGTGAGCTCGCCGAGCATCCGCTGCCACACCCGCATCGCGGAGGCCGCGTCCATCAGCAGCTGGAGGTCCACATGGCCGCGCGGCACCTCGTGGAATGCGGGCAGCAGCAGGCCGCCCGACCGGGCGGCGCGCTCCACGGTGGCCCGCTCGTCCAGCTCGCCACGGACCGCCCTGGGCGGCGGCGCGAGCGGGCGGCAGCGCCGCAACGGCCGCAGCGCGCGTTCCAGTTCCAGCAGGTCGGGGAGCGCCCTGGCCTCCGGCACGCCGACCCGCAGGGCGTCCCTGGTCAGGGCGGAACGGGGCTCGCCGGAGCCGATCGGGTCGGCGTAGAGCGCCACGGTCTGGTCACCGCCCCGCGGGCTCCGGCCGGGTCCGGCCGAGGCCGCGGGGTCCCGTTCGGCCGGATGGAGGTCGCTGGGGGCGGCGGGGCGTCCACCGACGTCGCGCGGTCCCGTCCGCTCGGGTCCGGCGGCCGGGTCCGCGCTGGGGGTGGCTCGCTGGCCGGTGGGGTGCGCGTACCGCGCCAGCCACAGCGCGTCGGCCAGCCCGGCCCAGTCCGGATCCAGGCCGGCGCCGCGCAGCGCGCCGACCAGCTCGGCCAGCTCGGAACCGGGAGCTCGGCCGGCGACTTCGGCGTCGCCCGGCGGGGGGGCGTCGGCGTCGGGCATGGCGGGCTACCTGGGCCGGTCCAGTCGCCGGATGAGCATGTCCGCCAGCCGGTCCCGGGTCAGCGGCTCGGCGTGGTGGGTGAGGTAGATCGCGTTCAGCAGCTGGTCGGTGGCCAGCTGCTCGGTGCGCGACCTGTCCAGGAACCGGCTGACGAGGTCCTCGCCGACGCGGGCCAGCTCGTCGCCCAGATGGGCGCGGACCACGGTGGCCAGCCGCTCGTGGTCGGGCCGGCTCAGCTCCAGGTGAATGCAGCGGCGCAGCAGCGGGGCGGGGAAGTCCCGCTCGCCGTTGCTGGTCAGCACGACGAACGGGAACGCGTGACACCGCACCCGGCCGTCCCTGATGGTGACCTGCTGGCCGTCGTCGGTGAGCACCTCGACCTCGGGCTCGCGCTCGGCGATGCGCTCCAGCTCCGGGATCGTGAACTCGCCCTCCTCCAGGGCGTTCAGCAGGTCGTTCGGCAGATCGATATCGCTCTTGTCGAGCTCGTCGATGAGCAGCACCCGCGGCACCGGCGTGGGCAGCAGGGCGGTGCCCAACGGGCCGAGCCGCAGATAGCTGCCGATGCCGCCGGGCGGGGCGCTGGCCGCGGTGCCCTTCCCCGGCACGCCGGCGGCCCGGCCGCCGGCCGCGATCTGGGTGTCCTGCAGGCGGGCTATGGCGTCGTAGTGATAGAGGCCGTCGCCGAGGGCGGTGCGGCTGACGATCGGCCAGTGCAGCACCCGGCCGAGCCGCAGCTCGTGGGCGACGGCGTGGGCCAGGGTGCTCTTGCCGGTGCCGGGGCTGCCGGTGACCAGCAGCGGGCGGCGCAGGTACAGCGCCGCGTTGATGATCTCCAGCTCCTCCGCGCTGGGGCGGTGCATCTCCGCGATATGGCGGAACGCGCCGAGCCGGCGGGTGGAGGTGCTGTCGGCCTCGGGCGCGGCGGCGACCAGCGGCTGCCCGTCGAAGTCGCGCCAGGGCGGCGGCTTGGGCAGGGCCCGGATGCCGTCGTGCGGCTCGCCCACGCCGCGGTATATCAGCCACTCCCGGGTGGCGGGCTCGGCCGCGGCGGCGCCCTCCGGGGGATCCGGGTTCCTGTCAGACACAGCCACTCCTTGCTCCTCGTCGGTCGTTCGCCGTTCGCGGGTGCGCCTGCCGCGCCCCGACGCTATCGGGGCGGAGCCCGGCGCAGAAGTGCCACACGTCGCCGCCACGCGACGACCGCCGGGCCGGCGCCGAGGGCACGGAAGCTGCGGAGGGTCCGGTGGCCACGCGGGGGGCACCTCCGTTCGGGGGACCGGCGCTCACGGGGCCTCCAGAAGATCTTCGGCGCCCGGCGGGGGCTCGCCGGGGTCTGCGTAGAGCAGGGCGAGGCCCTTGGACCAGTACGCCTCGGGCACTCCGCCGCCCACCTCGGCGCGCAGCCGCCACAGCGCCTCGGGCAGCGCGCCGCCGTGCGCCACCCGGGTGACGGTGTGGGTCACGCCGCGGTGGAAGTCGGCGCAGTTCGGCTCGCGGGCGGCGGGCTCACGGCGCCAGAGCACCACGTCGAAGCCGCCGTCCAGCACCGTGGACATCGCGTTCCGGTCCTCGTCCGCGGTGCCGCGGCAGAGCACGGGGATGGTGCCAGGATCACTGCGGGCGGGCGTGACGTGGTCGGGCAGCGCCCGCGGGTATCCGCCGAGGCAGTCCAGCACGAGCGGCTCCACGGGGCCGAGATGTACCTGCTCCCAGCGGAACTGGCGCAGCGCCTGCCACACGTCGTCGGACATCGACTCCGGATGCGGCTCGTGGTCGGCGCAGCGGACGACCACCGGCCGCTGGTCGCCCAGCCGGGCGCCGGGCTCGCCGGAGACATGCCATTCGTCGACCGGAAGGTCGAGCAGCCGATACGGCAGCACGGCCTGCACCATCACCGGCTGGTCGCGCTCGTCGCAGCGGCGGAACGCCTCCGCGAGCGCGGCGCGCAGCCGGGACGACGGCTGGTCGTACCCCTTGGCGTCGGTGTCCGCGTCGACGGCCGTGAGCTCGCCGGTCGGCAGCGGGGCGGAGACCAGCCAGTCGTACCGGTCGGGCTCCCAGACGTGCGGGGTGATCTCCAACAGCACGGCGGGCGGCGGCGCGGGCGGCGGCGTCAGGACCGGCGGCACGGTGCCGACGCTCGGGCCCGGCCCTGACCAGCCGGGCGGGCCGGCCCGCACCCCGCCGGCCACCAGGGGCCCCTGCGGCTGCCGGCGGGCCCGAAGCCTGGCCTGCTGCTCCTCCTTCAGCCGGGTGCGGATCCAGTGCGGCAGCCCCATGTCGGCGGCCGTCTGGTGGGCCCAGTCCAGCAGTTGGTCCTCGGCCTCGGGGGGCGAGGGGAAGGGGTGGTCGTCGGTCGCGGCGTAGACCGCGTACCGCAGCACGGCCTCCAACTCGCCGCGCCCCGCGCCCGGGTCGTACAGCAGGCCGAGCCCGTCGCGCCAGCCGCGCGGCGCGGGCAGCGGGCCGCGGAACGGGCGGCCGCGCAGCTCGGTGATCAGCCGGGACAGCCGCGGGGTGTCGGTCGGCGGCGGCAGCTGTGCCAGCAGCCCCAGCAGCACGGCGCGTTGGCCGGGCCGCAGCGCGCGGCGCCCCAGGGCGGGCAGCTCGGCCTGGGCGTCGGTCCAGGTGTCGTGCGGCGTGCTGATGTCCCGGTGCCGGTCGTAGTGGAACCGGTCATGGGCGTGCAGCACCCGGTGGTAGGTGTCGTCGCGCTCCTCCAGCAGCCGGCCGGCGGGCGGCGGCAGGCGCCTTAACTGCAGGACGGACAGGCCGAGTCCGCCGTCGCGCCCGGCGGTGCGGCGGGCCTTGACGATCCCGATGACCTCGCCGCGCTCCAGGTCCACCATGGGCCCGCCGGAGGCGCCCTCCGGGATCTCGTCCTGGTTCCCCAGCTTGAGCTCGCCCTCGGTGCCGAACTCGCCCAGGATGCTGCACCAGCCGTTGACCCGCTCGATCCGGCCGTCCTCCTCGGTGCAGCCGAAGAACGCGACCCGCCCGTCGGTGAATACGGAGGCGGTGCGCTCGGTGAGCCAGACGCATTCGTGGCGGACCGGCTCCAACAGCCGGATCAACGCCAGGTCGGGCGCGGGCCAACGGCCGTCGGCGGGCCTGCGGTCCGGGTCGGCCCACTCGACCACGCCGCGCACGCGGCGTCCCGAGTCGCCGAGGTCTCCGAAGCTCAGCCCCACTTCGCGCCTGCCTCCCTCGTTCGGTCCCCCGCGAAGTGCCACATGGGCGCAGGTGAGCACCCATCCCGGGGCGACGAAGAAACCACTTCCCCAGGGCCGTGAACTCGGCTCGCCAGCGTCATACCCGGCTGGCGGCGGATGGATGCGTACGGTGGCGGCGGCGGCGAGCGGCGCCAGGATCTCGAAGGGGTCCACGTCCGAGGGCTGTGCGCCCCCGGTGCCCTCCCGTGTCATCCCGCCTGCCCCACGTCGTCCGGCGGTGCCCCCTGCCAGGTGAGCGTGACCGTGATAGCGGCCCTGGCCTCGCCGTCGGCGAGCAACGCCACCACCCGGCCGGGGCTGGCGCTCAACTCGATGCCGAAGCTGACGCTGACCTCGTCGGGCCGGACGGCCCGCAGGCCGGAGGCGACCGACGCGGCCACGCCGCTGATCAGGCCGCGCATGCTCTCGACCCGGGCGGCGACCTGATCGCCGAGCGCGGTGTCCGCGTACGTGGAGCCCGGCCGGTGGTCGGCGCCCTGGCCGAGCGCCCCGGCGTCGGAGATACGCGCCCAGACGGGCGTGCCGTCGGGGAGGTGGATCCTGGTCACCTCGCCGCTCATGGCCGACCCCCCGTCGTTGCTGGTGTGCATGCAGAGTAACGGCAGGCACCGACGGCTGCCTATCCTGGCTGTTTGTCGCTCGGCTTGTCCCCGAGCACCGTCTCCCAACTTGTCCCCAGCTTGTCCCCCAAACCCGGAGAAGGACGTGTACTTCACCGATCGTGGCATCGAGGAGCTCGCGCAGCGGCGCGGCGACGAGGAGGTCAGCCTGGCCTGGCTGGCGGAGCAGCTGCGGCTGTTCGTCGACCTCAACCCGGAGTTCGAGGTGCCGGTGGAACGACTGGCCACCTGGCTGGCCCGGTTGGACGACGAGGACGACGACGAGTAGGCGGGGTGGGCGAGGCGCACGGGGGCGCGAACGCGACTGTCGCGAGCCGGAGCCCCTTGACGTCAGCGGTACGCGATATATCGTGTTCCTTCGGAGAACGCGATATACCGCCGCCCTGGGGCGGCCCGTAGCAGCGGGGAGGTCCCGTGTCCGGGAAGTCCGAGTGGCCCGTCGCCGAGGCGCAGACCCTCACCTTCGACGAGGAGCCCGTCAGGAACCTGCACGTCCGCATCGTCAACGGCACGGTGAACGTGGTGGGCACCGACGAACCGCGCGCCCGGGTGGAGATCAGCGAGGTCGAGGGCCCACCGCTCATCGTGTCGTACGAGGACGGACATCTCGTTGTCGCGTACGAGGACCTGCCCTGGCAGGGCTTCCTCAAATGGCTGAACCGCAAGGGCTGGCGGCGGCATGCGGTGGTCTCGGTCTGCGTGCCCGCCACCGCCCGGCTCACCGTGGGCGTGGTCGGCGCCGCCGCGGTGGTCAGCGGGATGTCGGGCCGCGCGGACATCCGCGGCGTCAGCGGGCCCACCACGCTGGTCGGGCTGAGCGGCCGGGTGCACGCGGAGACCGTCTCCGGGGACATCGAGGCCCAGTCGCTCGGCGGCGAACTCCGGTTCAACTCGGTCTCGGGGAACCTCACGGTCATCGACAGCGTGGTCCCGGCGCTGCGGGGCGAGGCGGTCAGCGGCGACATGGTCGTCGACCTCGCCCCCTGTGACAGGCCCACCGACGTCCGGCTGAACACCGTTTCTGGCGAGGTCGCGGTCCGGCTCCCCGACCCGGTCGGCGCCGAGGTGCACGCCACCACGGCGAGCGGCGGCATATCGTCCGCCTTCGCCGAGCTGGCCACGCACGGCGACTGGGGGGCCAAGAGCCTCGCCGGCACGCTGGGCGACGGGGCAGGCTCGGTGCACTGCTCCACCGTCTCCGGCTCGATCGCGCTGTTGCGCCGCCCGGCCGCGCCCGAGGGCTCCTCCGTGGGACCCGAAGGGCCGGGGAGTCACCCCCGTCAGGCCACCGCTCTGCGTAAGGACGTGTGACATGGCCCCCGTCTTCGGTCACGGCCGGCTCCGGCTCTACCTGTTGAAGCTGCTCGGCGAGTCGCCCCGGCACGGGTACGAGGTGATCCGCCTGCTGGAGGAGCGCTTCCACGGGCTCTACGCGCCCTCGGCCGGCACCGTCTATCCGCGGCTCGCCAAGCTGGAGGCCGAGGGCCTGGTCAGACACGCCGAGGAGGGCGGCCGCAAGGTCTACTCGCTCACCCTGGACGGCGAACAGGAGCTGGGCGCCAGGGAGGACGAGCTGACGGACCTGGAGCGGGAGATCCGCGACTCGCTCGCGGCGCTGGCGGCCGAGATCCGGGACGACGTCAGCGGTTCGGCCCGCGATCTGCGCCAGGAGATCAAGCGGGCGACGGCCGAGGCGCCGCCCACCCAGGCCGCCGGGTACCGGGCCAGTGACCGGGCGGCCTGGCAGGCCGAGGCCCGCCGGGCCAGGGAGGAGTCGCGCCGCGCCCGCCGGGAGGCGAAGCAGGCCCGCGAGGACGCCCGGCAGGCGCGCGAACAGGCAAGCCAGGAGGCGCGGGACCAGTTCGAGCAGGCCGCCCAGCGCATCCAGGAGCGGGTGCAGGCGCATAGTTCGAGCGGCGACTGGCACGGCGCGATACGGGAAGGGCTGGAGGGTCTGGGCCGCGAGATCGGCGGCTTCGCCCGGTTCGGTGAGCGCCCCGCCACCTCGTGGCCGGTCTGGGGTCACGAGCCGGCGGACGAGGAACAGGTTGCCGACCCCGAGCGCGAGTTGCAGCGGCTGCTCGACGCGTTCCGCGACGAGGTGCGGGACGCCGCCCGGGACCACGGCGTGACGCAGGACAAGCTCAGGGAGGCGCGGCGGCACCTGTCCACCGCCGCCGCGCATCTGGTCGCGATGCTCCGCTCACCGCACGGCTGAGCCGGTCGGGGCGTGCGGGTCGGGGCGTGCGGGTCAGAGCGTGAAGACGATCTTGCCGAACACGTCTCCGCGCGCCATCCGCTCGAAGCCCTCGGCGGCCCGGTCCAGCGGCAGTTCGCGGTCGATCAGCGGGCGCACACCGGTCGCGGCGCAGAAGTTGAGCAGGGAGGCGAGCTCCTCCTTGGTGCCCATCGTGCAGCCGACCACCTTCAGCTCCAGGAAGAAGATGCGGTTCAGCTCCGCCTCCGGCGGGTTGGGGCCCGAGGTGGCGCCGGAGATCACCAGCGTGCCGCCGGGCCGCAGCGACCTGACCGAATGCGACCAGGTGGCCGCGCCGACCGTCTCCAGCACGGCGTCCACCCGCCGCGGCAGCCGGTCCCCCGTCGGGAACGCGGCCTCCGCGCCGAGCTCCACCGCGCGCCGGCGCTTCTCCTCGTCCCGGCTGGTGACCAGCACCCGCAGCCCGGCCGCCGCGCCCAACACGATCGCGGCGGTCGCCACCCCGCCGCCCGCGCCCTGCACCAGCACGGTGTCGCCGGGGCGCACGCCCGCGCTCGTGAAGAGCATCCGGTAGGCGGTGAGCCAGGCCGTGGGCAGGCAGGCGGCCTCGGCGAAGGTCAGCTCCTTCGGCTTGGGCAGCACGTTCCACTGCGGCACCGCGAGCCGCTCGGCGAAGGTGCCCTGGTACCGCTCGCTGAGCAGCGAGCGCCGCTCGCGCGGGCCGACCCCGTGGCCGTTGGCGCCGATGACGGAGTAGACCACGACCTCGTTGCCGTCGGAGTCCACGCCGGCCGCGTCGCAGCCCAGGATCATCGGCAGCTGCTCCTCGCCGAGACCGACGCCGCGCAGCGACCACAGGTCGTGGTGGTTGAGCGAAGCCGCCCGCACGTGGACCACCGTCCAGTTCGGCGGCGCCTCCGGTTCGGGGCGCTCGCCCAGCCGCAGTGCGTGGAGTGGCTGGTCTCGATCGAAGCTGTCGGCATAGGCGGCGAACATGATCCTCACGCTAACCCCGCACGCCGGCACTCGCCAGAGCCTCGCCTCGGCCTTCGGCGTTCCCGCGGCGGCCGTGAGGTGGGACGATGGGGGCCGAGGGGATCTCGGGGAGGCGACCATGGGGACGGTGTTCCTACGGCGGTTGAGTCGGTGGCAGGCGGAGAGCGAGCGCGACGACGTGACCGATCTGTACGTCGAGGCGATGCGCGACGCGCCCGGCGAGCGCCCGCTGGAGCGGGCGGAGTTCGGCCGCCGGTTCGTCGACCACCTGGTGCAGCAGCCGGGCTTCGACATGATGGTCGCGGGCGACCCGGCGCTGGCCGGATGCGCGTACGGCCACCGGGCGGACCGGGACAGTCCCTGGTGGGAGAGCTACCAGGAGGTGCCCGTCGAGATCCGCGAGCTGACGGCCGCCCGGCAGATCTTCGCCGTCGGCGGGGTGCTGGTGGCCCCGCGGCAGCGCCGCCAGCAGGTCGGGACGCGGATGCTGCGCGAGCTGCTGGCCCGCGCGAACGCCTCGCTGGCGATCGCCGTCCTCGACCCGGGGAACGCGCCGGCGCTCGCGGCGTTCCAGACCTGGGGCTGGACCAAGGCCGGGCAGCTCACCCCGCGGGACACCGCGCCCCCGCTCGAGGCCTGGGCCCGCCAGCTGACCCGCTGACTCCCCCGGGCCGGGCGGGGTTTGGTCAGCCGTGCAGCGACAGGCCCTTGGTGACCCTGTCGACGGCGTTCTTCGGCCCGTGGAGGCCGAGCCCCGCGAGGCCGAGCTTCTCCGCCTCGACGGCCCGGACCGCCGCGCGGTTGGCCGCGTCGTGGTCAGTGGCGAACAGGTCGTCGGTGTACACGGCCGTGGCCAGGCCGCGGCGGAGGGCGCGGGCATGCGCGCCGGCGAGATCCGTCGCGTCGGCCTCGAAGACCAGTACCGGCTGCCGGAACATCGCCACATAGTGGTTGCCCGAGGCGTCCTCGTACGGGTCGCCGATGGTCTCGGCGCGGGCGTGCGCGATGCCGCTGGCCAGATAGCTGGTCACGTTGAGCCGCTGCCAGACGGCCAGGTCGGCGCGGACCACGATCACGATCTTGGTATCGAAACGCATATCGTAACCCTCCGCCGGCCCGCCTCATCTCGTCTTGCACGCTCGTGCGGCGGCTGCCGCTAGTCTGGTGAACACCACCCGTGACCAGCGAAGGAGGGGTCGATGCGCAGCACCCTCGACCGGATGTGGCGGGAGATCGAGGAGGTCGGCCACCCCGCCGGCTACGTCGTCGAGATCATCGACGGAAAGGTGATCATGACCCCGCAGAGTCCTGTCCAGTCCTGGACGGTCACCGACGTTCTGGGCGCGGCCATGGCGGCGGGCATCGACCGGCGACGCCTGGTGAACGACGTGGCCGTCGACTTCCCCGGCGAGACGTCGGCCGCGCCCGACCTGGCCATCCTGGACGAGGCGGCGGTTCCCATAGGGCGTCGTTACAACTGCGTGGATGTGCTCGCTGCCGTCGAGGTGGTCTCCGCCAGGTCGGACGACAACGACTACGTCACCAAGGTCGCGAAGTACGCCCGGTTCGGCATCGACACGTACCTGATCATCGACCCGTTCCGCGGCGTGTGCACCCTGCACGAGAAGGCCGAGGCCACCGGCTACGAGCAGGTGACGGAGTACACCTACGGTCGGACCGTCCCACTACGTGTCTCCGACGGTCTGACCGTGCAGCTGGTCACCTCGGACTTCGTCCGGGAGAACTGACAGACCCGAACCTCGGGCAGGAACAGCCTCAGAGAACCTTCGACAGGAACGCCTTCGTCCGTTCGTGCCGCGGGTTTGCCAGGACCTCGCGGGGGTGGCCGTATTCCACGACCGCGCCGTCGTCCATGAAGACCAGCGAGTCGCCGGCCTCCCGGGCGAAGCCCATCTCGTGGGTCACCACGATCATGGTCATGCCGTCCTCGGCCAGCCCGCGCATCACGTCGAGCACCTCGCCGACCAGTTCGGGGTCGAGCGCGGAGGTCGGCTCGTCGAAGAGCATCAGCTTCGGCTCCATGGCCAGCGCCCGGGCGATCGCCACCCGCTGCTGCTGGCCGCCCGAGAGCTGCGCCGGATAGTGACGCGCCCGGTCCGCCAGGCCCACCCGGTCCAGCAGGCGCTGCGCACGCTCCGCGGCCGCCGCCTTCCGCAGGCCCTTGACCTGCATCGGCGCCTCCATGACGTTCTCGGCGGCGGTCATATGCGGGAAGAGGTTGAAGCGCTGGAAGACCATGCCGATGTCCCGGCGCTGCTCGGCAACCTCGCGCTCCCGCATCTCGTAGAGCCGGTCGCCCTTCTGCCGGTAGCCGACCAGCTGCCCGTCCACGTAGAGCCGGCCGGCGTTGATCTTCTCCAGGTGGTTGATGCAGCGCAGGAAGGTGGACTTGCCGGACCCGGAAGGGCCGACGACGCAGCACACCTCGCCGGGCCGCACCGCCAGATCGATGCCCTTCAGCACCTCGATGGGCCCGAACGACTTGTGCACCCGTTCGGCGAGCACCATGGGCGCCGGCTTCCCGCCGGTGACCGTGCCCGTTTCCGCCTCGCTCATATGCTCTCTCCGCCCGCTCCTCGGCCCGGCTCCTCGCCGCTGCGCACCCGGAACGAGGTGAGATGCGCCCTGACCCGCTGCGCCGGGGTCATCGGCAGCTTCCGGTCCACGCCCCTGGAGTAGTAACGCTCCAGGTAGTACTGGCCGATGCTGAAGATGGTGGTCAGCAACAGGTACCAGACGCTCACCACGATCAGCAGTTCCATCACCGCGAGGTTCCGGGAGCTGATGACATCGCCGGCCCGGAAGAGCTCGTTGTACTGGATGGCGTAGGCCAGCGACGAGGTCTTGAGCATGTTGATGAACTCGTTGCCCGTCGGCGGAATGATCACCCGCATCGCCTGGGGTAGCACGATCCGCCGCATCGTCTTCGTGCCGTTCATGCCCAGCGCCTGCGCCGCCTCGGTCTGTCCCGAGTCCACGGAGAGGATGCCGGCGCGGGCGATCTCCGCCATGTACGCCGCCTCGTTCAGGCCCAGGCCCAGCAGGGCGGCCAGGAACGGCGTCATGAAGTCGTTCATCTCGTCCTTGTAGAAGCCGAGATTGATGGTCTCGAAGACGAACGACAGGTTGTACCAGAGGAACAGCTGCACCAGCACCGGCGTGCCGCGGAAGAACCACACGTAGCCCCACGCGACGGAGGCCAGCACCGGGTTGGGAGACAGCCGCATCACCGCGAGCAGCAGGCCGAGGGTCACGCCGAGCAGCATCGAGAGCAGCGTGATCCACAGCGTCGACACCGCGCCCTCGACGATGGTGTCGTAGTCGAGGTAGTCGCCGACGACGTCCCACTGGATGTCGGCGTTCGCGAACGCCAGCACCAGCAGCGCGAGCAGGCCGATGACGGCGACCGCGCCGATCCAGCGACCGTAGTGGCGCACCGGGATGGCCCGGATCGCCTCGGGCGGGACGGCGTCGCCACCCGGCCGCTTGCCGAACGAGACCTGGTCCCGCCTCGCGTCACGCGGTTCGGAGTCGGACTCGGACACGAAGAAACCTCACTCAGCTGCCGGCGTTGACGGTGGCCTCGTCGATCGCTCCCGACTCGGCGTTCCACTCCTGGAGGATCTCGGCGTAGGTGCCGTTGTCGATGATCTCCTGGACGGCCGCCTCGAGCGCGTCCCGCAGCTCGGTCTCCTCCTTGGGCACCGCGATGCCGTAGGGGGCGGCGTCGATCTGGTCGCCGACCACCTCGAAGAGCTCGCCATCGCCGGCGGTCAGCTCGTTGTAGAGGGCCACCGGATAGTCGGTCACGACGGCATCGGCCCGGCCGTTCTGCAGTGCGGTGATCGACTCCGAGTCGACCTCGCTGTAGATCGGGTCGATGGGCTCGTCGCAGGACTCCTGCTGAGCCTCGACCAGGGCCTCGTTGGCGGTGCCCAGCTGGGCCGCGACGGTCAGGCCGCACAGGTCGTCGACGCTCTGGATGCCCTCGGGGTTGCCCGCCGCCACCAGTATCGCGGAGCCGGCCTGGAAGTAGTTGACGAAGTCGGCGCCGCCGCCCTCGGCGTCGCCGCTGGCGCCCTCCTGGCGCTCCTTGGTGTCCGTCATGGCCGACATGATGACGTCGTGGCGGCCGTTGTTCATGCCGAGGATCAGGCCGTCGAAGGTGCCGTTCTCGAAGACGAAGTCGACACCGAGCACCTCGCCCAGCGCCTCCCCGATGTCCGGGTCGATGCCGGCGATCTCGTCGTTCTCGTCGTAGAACTCGATGGGCGGATAGGCGATGTCGGAGCCCACCTTGATCTCGCCCGCCTCCTGGATCCGGGTCGGCAGCATGTCGTGCAGCGAGGCCTCCTCGCCGCCGCTGCCGCCCGGGGACTCCGAGGAGCTCCCGCCGCTGGAGCCGCCGTCCCCGCCGTCGTCCGTCTGGTCGCCGCACGCCGCGAGGAGCAGCGCACCGGTGGCGACGAGGGCGCCCAGCGCGGCCAGGCGCGGGCGGCGGGTGGTGCTGGAGGTCATGGGATGGTCCTCCTCAGGGTGGGAGTATCCGGAGCCGGGCACGCGTCTTCTGGTGTCGTGACGACGTTCGACGGAGGCATCCTGCCACCCGGGACCGCCATCCCGACGCCCCTGTACGTCAAGATCGGATAACGGACAGGCGTCACCGATGAGCGGAGGGCTCGAACTCCCCCGCCACGATTCCTCGCTCACCTTTCACGGGCCGGAGCCGGGCGCCGGCTGAGAGATGCATCACTCCTGCCCGGGAGGGGTGGGATGTACCCCAGGCCACCAGAGGTCTATCACATGAGCGCAGGGCATGCTCTTGTGGTTCCCGACCCAAGAATGCCGCTCCGCTCTGTCACGGAAACCACTCGTGGGAGATGCGCGAGATCCGATAGAACCGATTCGTGACACCCCTCACCAGGGGACCCTGGGCGCGTGTGCGGCGCGTCCGGCGTCCGCTCCAGCCCTTCCACGGCGGTCACTCGCCGGACGGGGCGCGGACGTGGTGCCCGCCCGCCCCCCGGATCGGGGGGCGGCTCCCTCGCAGACCACGCATCACGCTTCACGCAAAAGGGGTAATTTCTGTGGCTTCGGAGACTGTCCATCCACGCCTCAGCCAACCCGCCGGCCCGCCCGCAGCGGAGATCGACACCGCCGCGGGCCCGGCCGCGGAACCGGGCCTCGACCCGGCGTTCGCCCTGCACCGCGGCGGGAAGATGGCCGTGCGCGCCACCGTTCCGGTGCGCAACGCGGACGACCTGTCGCTGGCCTACACGCCCGGCGTCGCCCGGGTGTGCCAGGCGATCGCGGATCAGCCCGAACTGGTGCACGAGTACACCTGGCGGTCCCAGGTGGTGGCCGTCGTCACGGACGGCACCGCGGTGCTGGGGCTCGGGGACATCGGCCCCGCGGCGTCGCTGCCCGTGATGGAGGGGAAGGCCATCCTCTTCAAGGAGTTCGGCGACGTGGACGCGGTGCCGATCGCGCTGGACTGCACGGCGACGGACGACATCGTCGAGACGGTGGCCCGGCTGGCACCCTCCTTCGGCGGCATCAACCTGGAGGACATCTCGGCGCCCCGCTGCTTCGAGATCGAACGCCGGCTCCAGGAGCGGCTCGACATCCCGGTCTTCCACGACGACCAGCACGGCACCGCGGTGGTGACCCTGGCCGCGCTGCGGAACGCCGCCCGGCTGTCCGGCCGCGAACTGGCGGGGCTGCGTGTGGTGATCTCGGGCGCCGGCGCGGCCGGCGTCGCCATCGCCCGCATCCTGCTCGGCGCGGGGGTGACCGACGTGGTGGTGTGCGACCGCAAGGGCGTGGTCTCCGCCGAGCGCGAGGATCTGACCGACGTGAAGCGCGAGTTGGCCGGGATCACCAACCCCGACGGGCTGACCGGACCGCTGGCGTCCGCGCTGGCGGGAGCGGACGTGTTCATCGGCGTCAGCGGCGGCACGGTTCCCGAAGCCGCGGTGGCGCGGATGGCGCCCAAGGGCTTCGTCTTCGCGATGGCCAACCCGACGCCCGAGGTCCACCCCGAGGTGGCGGCCAGGTACGCCTCGGTGGTCGCCACCGGGCGCAGCGACTTCCCGAACCAGATCAACAACGTGCTCGCGTTCCCCGGCATCTTCGCCGGCGCGCTGCGGGTGCGGGCGTCGCGGATCAGCGAGGGCATGAAGCTGGCGGCGGCGACGGCACTGGCCGAGGTGGTCGCCGACGAGCTCAGCCCGAACCGCATCATCCCCTCCCCCTTCGACGAACGCGTCGCCCCCGCGGTGGCAACTGCCGTCGCCGAAGCGGCCCGCACGGAGGGCCTGGCCCGCGCCTAGCGCCTTCCCGGCGCGGCAACGCCGTGCCGGGCGAGGCAGCACTGCGTCGACACGGTGACGCCTCGCTGGCGCGGTAGCGCCTCGTCGGCGCGATGACGCCTCGTCGGCGCGGTAGCGCTTCGTCGGCGCGTGACGGTTCGTTGTCGTCAGGCCCGGCACTGTCGTCGGCGAGGACCGGCGGCCCTCGGCCGTCGCGTGCGTGGTGGTTCCCGGCTTCGCCGCCCGGCCCTGGTTGGCCGGGGACCGCCGCATCCCGTGGCGGCGCCGGCAACGCGCCGTCCCGATCCGGGCCGGGCACGTTCACCGGCCCGGTCCGCCGCCGTGCGCCTCACCGGCCCGAGGCGCGCATCACCGCGGCACCGCGATGTGCCCGGCCACGGAACGCGCCAACCAGCGCCGCAGCCGGGCCGGGGGCGTTCGGCTCCGGAGCGCGCCACCACCGCCCCCTACGGATCAGAAGAAAGTCCGAGCCCAGGGCGATCGGCACGGCAACCGCGCCGGAGCGCCCGGCCATCGAGCGCACCAACCGGCGCCGCTGCCGGCCGGGGAGAATCCGAGCCCAGGGCGATCGGCACCGCAACCGGCCCACGGCGTCCGGCAATGGAACGCGCCAACCAGCGCCGCAGCCGGTCCGAAGTCCAGACCCAAGACACGCGGCACCGCGCCCGCGCCGGAGCGCCCGGCCATCGAGCGCGCCAACCGGCGCCGCTGCCGGCCGAAGATGGCACCGACGTCCGGCCACGCGGCAGCGCGGCCGGGCCGGGACGCCCTGCCGGGGAGTGCGCCAACCGCCGTCGCGGGGGTGGCCTGCCGGGAAGGCGTTATGCGCCAACCGGCGCCGTGTCCAGGTGCGGCCGTGCGCGGGGCGCTCGCCGGGAAGGCGTCAGCGCAGGGCCAGGATCATCGCGTCGGAGAGGGAGGACCACGCGATTCGGGTCTCCGTGAAGCCCGCGGAGCGCAACGTGTCGGCGTGCCACGCGGCCGACTGCGTGTCGCTGTCGCCGTGGCCGCCGTCGGACGGCCGGCCGAAGATCTCGAAGCGTTCGGCCACCGGCCCGGCCAGCACGGGATCCGCCTCGGCCGCCTCCCACCAGGTCGCCCAGTCCTCGGCGCCGTCCGCCCGCTCCCGGTCCTGGCGCCCCCGCGCGAAGGCGTGCGCCGCGTCGTTCAGGCGCGGGGTGGCCGGGTCCGGCATATGGTCCGCGTTCAGGAAGACGCCGCCGGGCCGCACCACGCCGGCCAACTGTCCGTAGAGCGTGCGCAGCGCGTCCGTCCGCAGCCAGTGCAGCGCGGTCGCGGTGAGCACCGCGTCGTAGGAGTCGTGCGGGAGCCGGTCGGTCCAGTCCGGGTCCGTGAGGTCCGCGACCACGAACCGCGCCCGCGGTTCGTCCGCGAAGGTGCCCCTGGCGATGGTCAGCAGCGCCGGGTCGAGGTCCACGCCGACGGTGACCGCGCCGGGGAAGCGCCGCAGCGTCCTGGCGCTGATGCTGCCCGTGCCGCACGCCAGGTCCAACACCCGCGGCGTGTCCCCGACGACGGCCTCGACCGCGTCGAGCATCACCCGGAACCGCTCCTCGCGGTCGGGCAAGTACCACTCCTGCTGCCGGTCCCAGCGCTCCTGCCAGCCCTGCCAGCGCGCCTCGGCCACCCTCGTGCCACCGGTCGTGCCACCGCCCATGCGTAACAGACTCCTTCAGCCAGCGTCCCTTACTAGTACGGTGTTGACTATAAGCAGCCTCCGGTAAGGAACGCAATTGGAGCTCACCTATTACTCGGACTTCGCCGTGCGCCTCGTGAACACGGAGGAACCGCTGCGCGGCAGGGACGAGCTGACGTCGGTGGAGGCCGTGCGCGCGCTGTTCGGGCCGTCCCAGCACGCCGCCCGGCGGGCCGGCGACGCGGACGTGACCCGGCTGCGCGGGGTGCGCAACCGGCTGCGCGCGGTCTTCACCGCCGCCGCCGAGGGCGACGAGGTCACGGCCGTGGACCTGCTCAACGCGCTGCTGCTGGAGTACCCGGCGAGCCCGCAGATCTCGGGCCACGACTACCTCGACGAGGAGGGGCGTCCGCGCTGGCATCTGCACCTGGCCGAGCACCCGTCCAGCGCGACCGCCGGCTACGCGGCCATCGCGTGCATGGGCCTCGCCTTCCAGCTGACCGACCTGGGCGTGGACCGGCTCGGCGTATGCGAGGCGACCCCGTGCCGGAACGCGTATATCGACACATCGACGAATCGGTCGAAGCGCTACTGCTCCGACCGCTGCGCGACGCGCGCGAACGTCGCCGCCTACCGGGCGCGGAAGCGGCGCGAACGGGAGTTGAGCGGGCGCACCGCGGAGGGCAGCCAGCGGGCCAGCGACACCGGCGAGCGCTGAGCGCCCCCGGGGCCGCGCAGCCGCAGCACCGCCCTGGCCACCACCATGCCGTCGGGCACCACCCCGAACTCCCTGCTGTCGTTGGTGACTCGCGGGTTGTCCCCGAGCACCCACCAGCCCTCGCCACGCCGGCGGACCGCGCGCTTGACGATCAGCAGGTCCTGCTGCAGCGGATGACGGAGCACCACCACGTCGCCGGGACGCACCCGCACGCCGTAGCACAGCAGCAACTGGTCGCCCGGACGGAGCGTGGGCAGCATCGAGGGGTTGTACACATCGGCCAGGCCCAGCCTCATCGCCGTGTCCCTCCGTTCCCTCCGCCCAGCGTCCGGCACCGTAGCCCCAGTCAAACACCGGACTTTGGACCTAAGCCCGGCCCGGGGGCCCGGGTCCGCCGAGAAATCGGGCCAGTCCCGGAGTAGTCTCACCCGTGAGAAGACGATCACGAGGAAGGACAGCTGATGCTCTCCCGCCTGTTCGCCCCCAGGGTGAAGGTCAGCGCCCACTGCGACCTGCCGTGCGGCGTCTACGACCCCGCTCAGGCCCGGATCGAGGCCGAATCCGTCAAGGCCGTCCAGGAGAAGTACCAGGCCAACGACGACCCGCACTACCGCGCCCGGTGCACCGTCATCAAGGAGGAGCGGGCCGAGCTCGCCAAGCACCACGTCTCCGTGCTGTGGAGCGACTACTTCAAGCCGCCGCACTTCGAGAAGTACCCCCAGCTGCACTCGCTGGTGAACGAGACCCTCAAGGCCCTGAGCACCGCGAAGGGCTCCACCGACCCGGCCACCGGTCAGAAGGCCTTGGACCTGATCGCGGAGATCGACACGATCTTCTGGGAGACCAAGAAGGCCTGATCTCCCGTCATGCCATCTGACCTGCGATTTCATTGGTTGCAGCGTCTCCCTGTCCGCACCCGGTCCGCAGGCCGCCGAGCACGGCGTCCATGACGGACCGGGTGCGGTCTTCCTCCCCCGGCCAGAGATGGGCGTAGATCCGCAGCGTGATGACCGCTGATGCGTGGCCGAGGACCAGCTGCACCTGCTTGACGCTCGCCCCGCCCGCGATGAGCGCGGAGGCGAAGAAGTGCCGCAGGTCGTGCGTCACCATACGCGGCAGCTCGACGGGCTCGCGGCCCTCCCGCTCGGCCGCCTCGTTCTCGGCACGCTGCAGCGCCCGCTGGGCGTCCTGCCACTCGCCCTTCCAGCGGGTGTAGCTCAGCGGTGCGCCCTCCTCCATCGTGAACAGCCACTCCTTCGAGGCGCGCGCCGCGAGGTGTGTGAGGAGGGCATCGGTGACCACCTCGCCCACCGGGACGGTACGCCGCGACCTGGCGGTCTTTGGCGAAGCGATCCGCCCCGATTGGAGACGCTGGCGTTCCACCCGGATCGTCCCGCGCTTGAAGTCCACGTCCGAGACCTTCAGGCCGAGCAACTCGCCGATGCGCAGCCCCGACCCGGCCAGGGTGACGACCCCGGCGCGCAGGTAGGGCGGCATCGCCCGGACCACCGCCTCCACCTGCTGGATAGTGGGCGGCGTGACCTCCTCGTCGGGCATGGGCGGTAGGGCGATCCTGCGGCACGGGCTGGCGGGGACAACCTTGTCGTCAACGGCCGCGTTCATGACGCGGACGAGAACGTCGTAGACATTGCGCACGCTGCCGGGGCCGAGTTGCTCGGACAGCCGCTTGACCAGGACCTGGACATCGTTGCGCCGGATCGACGCCGTGGCGCGGGCGCCGAGCGCCGGGACGAGGTGCAACCGGAGCGCGTTGTCGGTGATGCGCTCACCGGCCTCGCCCGCGATGAGCGGTCCCTCCCACCCCTTCGCGTACGTCTCAAATGAGATCCGGCCAGCACGCGGATCAACGTACTGGCCGGTGACCAGGCTCGCCGTGACCTCGTCGAGCCATCGCTGGGCGTCGATCTTGCGGTCGAAGTGCCGGGCGTGCTCCTTGCCGTCGGGATCGCGGTAGCGGGCACGCCACCTGCCGTTGGGGCGCTTGGCTATGTTCGCCATCAATCTCCTTCCGTGGGTGGGGCTTGGCGGTGGATCAAGTAATGGGCCTCGTCGGGGTCGCCGAGGAAACGGAGATACGCCTCACGAACCGCCGCCTCGAACTGCGGGTGCGCGTCCACGTACACAGAGACCGCCCGCTGGGCACGCTCCATCCGCTCCTGCGCGGCCCGCGAGGTCCGGTAAGCGTCCACGACCTCCTGCACGAGCTGCCTGCCGCGAACGTCCATCGCTTCCTGCGGGGGCGACATGAGCTCCTCCAGCGGCAGCTCGAAGACAGTCGAGAACCCCAGCGCCTCGTCGAGGTTGATCCGTCTCCTCGGCGTGGCGTTCTCGATCCGCCAGACCGCCGACTGGTTCATGGGGCAGCCGGCCTCGGTCATCCGCGCGGCGAGCTCCGCCGTGCTCCACCCCCTCACCTCCCGCTCCAGCGCCACCCGTTCGGCGAGGTTCCCCTCGCTGAACAGCAGGGGCTCATCCGCGCTACCCGGTTCCTCGGGCATGCCGTCCTCCGTCTCCTACCATCGCGTTCCAGATTGCATCAAGCCTAATCCGATTTGGCTCGACCGGGATCGTCGGATATCACTTGGCGTCCAGCACGACACCGACGCGAAGGGACGAGCATGGACCGCTACCTCACCACCGCCGAAGTCGCCAAGCGCTACCGCACGGCGGAGAGCACCGTCCGCTACTGGCGCCACATCGGCTACGGCCCGCAGGGCGTCAAGGTCGGCCGCCGCGTTCTCTACAGCGAGGCGGCCCTGACCCGATTCGACGAGGCACTGGCCGACCAGGAAGCCACCGACAGCAGCCGCGCGGCATGAGGCGTGACGACGCCCCCACGACGACAACGACCCCCGGTGCTGGCACACCGAGGGTCCGCAGGCATCCCCATCAACCGCTGGCCTGTCAGCCGCACGACCACTACGAGGAGACCCACCATGCAGCCTACGACGCCCGCGCCATCCAGCCCACCCACATACCCTGACCCCGCCGGGGACCGAGGGGACCAGTTCCCGTCCCCGTCCGCGCCCACCGATGCGGACCGGTCCGCTGGTCCGTCCGCACTACGGTCCCCGTCCGCACGCGACGCGGGGACGGACAATGACGACGGGACAGCCCGGACGGAGGGAGGGGACCGGTCCGCTGGTCCGGGAGCCGCCCTGCTGGACGAACTGCGGAACGTCATCGCCCGTTACGTGATCCTGCCGTGCGCCGAGGCGCTGGACGCAGTAGTGCTGTGGACCGCCGCGACCCACCTCCAGTCCGCGTTCCAGCACGCCCCGCGCCTGGCCGTCCTCGGACCCGTGAAGCGGTGCGGGAAGTCACGACTGCTGGACATCGTGGCCGAAACGGTCCACCGGCCGGTCATCACGGTCAATGCCTCTCCCGCCGCGATCTTCCGCTCCATCACCAACGACCCGCCCGCGCTGCTGGTGGACGAGGCCGACACCCTGTTCGGCACCGCCAAGGTGGCCGAACGCAACGAGGACCTGCGCGGTCTGCTCAACGCCGGCCACCAGCGCAACCGTCCCACCCTGCGCGTCAGCGGCCCCGCCCAGACCGTGATGGCCTTCCCCACCTTCGCCATGGCCGCGCTCGCCGGTATCGGGGATCTGCCCGACACCATCATGGACCGAGCCATCGTCGTCCGCATGCGGCGCCGCGCACCCGGCGAGACCGTCGCTACATTCCGCACGCGCCGCGACACCCCCGCCCTCCACGGCCTGCGCGACCGCCTCGCCGTCTGGGCCGCGTCCGTCCGCGATCAAGCCGCCCAGGCGGAACCCGCGATGCCGGTGGACGACCGCGCCGCCGGCACCTGGGAGCCTCTCATCGTCGTCGCTGACCTCGCTGGCGGCCACTGGCCACAGCGAGCCCGCGCCGCGTGCCAGGCCATGACCGCCGCCGAGGCCACCCAGGACCAGGAGAGCGGCCTGAAAATCCGCATCCTGGCCGACATCCGCCGCGTCTTCGCCGTCCACGACGACCCGCCCGCTCTCCCCACCACACGGATCATCTCCGCCCTGCGCGAGGACCTCGAGGCCCCCTGGGCCGAGTACGGACCCAATGGCCTGACACCGCGTGGCCTGCAACTCCTGCTGAACGATTACGAGATCTCCTCGGCCAACATCCGCTTCCCAGACGGCACCCAGTCCAAGGGCTTCAGCCGCGCCAAGTTCACCGACGCCTGGCTCCGCTACTGCCCTGCTCCCGGCGACCCCCGGTAAGCACCCGGTCCCGTCCCACCCGTCCCCGCGCAGCACAGCGCGGGGACGACTCGTCCCGCCGGGACGACTCCACCCGTCCCAGCCCACCGACTCGTCCCACCCCTGACCAGCCACGCGACGAGTGGGACGACTCCTCAGCCACTCCGGCCACCGCGAAGGAACTGAACGCTGTATGTGCGACGAACCCCGTCCCGGCACCGCGACAACCCAGCCCGCCGACGCGGGAGCAAGTGATCTCGTAAGAAGCTTCCCCGGAGGCGGGGAAGCTTCTTAAGGGAATCTGCGCCCCAGGGGTGGCGCAGGCGGCACGGGCACCGAGGGGAGCCGGGAAGCGACGGCCGTAGCTATCCCGGCCGCGGAGTTGGCCATCAACGCCGTAGAGTCGATCTGCCTGTGGAGCAGACCGTGGCTTCGGTCAACGGCTCGGCCCCAGTCCTGTACGCATACGCACAGTCACGCGGCCGTGGTCTTCTGGGCCCGGCTCAGCTCGGCGTTGACTCCTGCGGCAGCCGGTCGGCGCTGAAATCGGGAGGTCACTTCGAGATGTTCCGCAAGGGCCGTCGACCCCGGTGCGGCGAGTGCCCACAGGGCGGTGATCCGGCGCGCACCGTTCCAGGGAGACGGCCCGGTCTCCTCGGGCGTGCGGAACGGCACAACACGGATGCCCAGTGTCTTGAAGGGGCGGGCGTCGAGGTAGCGCAGGCCGCCTGGGCCGCACAGGTAGTGCGTACTGCCGGTCACGGCGGCGAGGTCGGCGAGGCGCTCGGATCGGCCGTGGCGGGTGGGGAGGGCGCTGCTGTGCAGGACCTCTCCCTTCCAGCCGAGGGCTTCGAGCAGGACACGGACTGAGGCCTCGGCGATGTCCGCCACCCGATCCGTGGTGTCGAGCCGGTCCAGGACCGCGTCCCGTATGACGCGTACGGTCGGCCAGTGGCGGCTGCGGCCGTAGTACTGCCGCACCAGCAGCTCGACCGTGCGGCGGGTGCGGCGGGGGTCGGCCAGCCGGGCCTGGCTGATCAGCGTCGAGCGGCCCTGGGGCAAATGTGTGGGGAGCGTGAGCCACTGCTGCCGGTCGGGATCGTCCAGTGCCGCGAGGCGAGCGCGGTGCTGGTAGTCGCACCGGGCGAACTGCACGTTGTCCAGGACGATCCACCGGTCGGCGGCGCACAGCTTGGCCAGCGTGGACAGCCGGGGGAAGAGGTTCGGCTGGTGGATGGCGCACACCCCGCCCGCCCCTGGATCACGGACTTCAGGTGCTGATGAGGCGGCTGTTGAACCCGCCGCGCAAGAGGCGTTCGTACGCGTCATGCACATCCCCCGGTACATCCTGCTCAACGGCGAAGCCGAGCTTGGGGTACTCGATCACCCGTTGCAGGTCGCCGACGAGCATGTCGACGACGAGTTTCTCGTCGCCGATGGACTTGATGTAGTCATCCAGCTCCAGCGTCTCGGAGGCGCACACCACGTCGATCTCGGGCCACAGCTTGCGACAGGTGGCGTACGAGCGGCGCTCCATGTACGGCTTGGAAATCAGCAGCAACGTCTCGACCTCCACGCCGGCCTCAACCAGCAGCGCGCGGGAGAAGGTGATGTTCTGGCCGGTGTTCGCGGCCTTGGGCTCGACCAGGATCGCCTCGTCCGGAACGCCCAAGGTCAGGGCGTGCTCGCGGTAGTGCACGGCCTCGCCGCGCGGGAAGCGGTCGCGCGTGGTGGGGCTGTTGCCGCCGCTGAAGACCACGATCGGGAAGAGACCAGCGCGGTACAGCTCGGTCGCCGTGGTGGCCACCCCCAAGTCGTGACTGCCCAGGCCGATGGCCGCCGAGCACGGGCGTGGCTGGTGTCCCATTTGGTGGTAGTTCCAGATCAGCGTCGCGTCGTGGAACTGCTCGTCGGTGATCTGGCGCTGCTGGTGCTCCGGCACTGGCACTCCCCGGCTCTGCCTCATCCTCGCTGGCCCTTTCGGATGCCCTCGATGCTGCGCAGCTGATGGCTCAGGCCGTACTGATGAGCCACCCCTGCCGCCTGGTCGAGGACGGACAGCCCATCATTCCGGGTCGCGCCGTCCGACAGAAGGATGTGCCCGTAGGCCGTGTCCAGCCGCACCCGCTGCATCGGTGAGTCGACCGTGCCGGTGGTGCGGGCGATGTCGATGTGGTGCAGAGCCTGGGCCAGGTCACCGGCACCGCGGTGGGCGAGGGCCAGTTTCTGATGGGCGACCGACCAGTCCTCGGGTTCGCCCAGCTCTTCGAACTCCCGAGTGGCCTTTCTCATGACGCTGGTGGCGTACTCGTTGTCGCCGCCCTTGCTCAGCGCGGTGCCCACCCACAGCCGCGCCCGCGCCCGGTCCCGACGGCTGAGGCGCTCGTCAGCAGCGAGGGCCAGGTAGTGGCGGGCGGAGGCGTCGAGCTGGCCGGACATCTCCAGCACCACCGTCAGCGACAGCTCGATCTGCGCCACCCGGCGCGGAATGTCGAGCTCGTTGAACAACTCCCGAGCGGTCAGGTAGGAGTGGCGGGCGGAGAGCGGGCCCAGGATTATGCCCTGATCGCGCTGAAGGTCGCCGAGGAGGACGAGTGACCGGCCGTGCAGATACAGCCCTTTGTCGTCCAGGCCACCGGGATCGTGACGTCCCAGCCAGCGGTTGAGCAAGGTGGCGGCGAAGGAGAAGTCCTGGCGGCTGACGCAGACCACGGCGCGCTCGATGTCCTCCGACCAGGTCTCGTAGTCCGCCGGCCGCGCGCTCTTGCGTTCGGGGTGCAGCAACGCCTCGAATCGGGCCTGGGCCGCGGCATCGGCACGGGCCAGCGCGGTGTCGAGGATGGCCTGTGTGTCGGGTCGCGGCTGGGTGCCTGCGCCCAGGCTCTCCCATTTGGCGACCGTGCGCAGCGCGACCCCCAGATGTTCGGCGAAGCCGCGCGTACTCATCCGCAGGGCGGCTCGTAATGCACGTGCCTCCTGGCCGGTCCACTGCTGCACGCTGACCATGGCTGCCTCCCTCCGTCACCTATGGAAGCACCGTCCGAGAGGGCGAGGGCTCCGAAGTGCAACGGAAGTACAACGGCAGGTCATTTCGAGGCCGTGCGCGGCGCCCGACGCTGAGGGACATGGACAACGAGCTCATCACGGAGCGCCGCGCGGTACCCGGCCCGCACGTCTACGGGTACCTGCGGGACATCGCCAGTAGCACGGCGCGACGCGCAGCGCTCGTCGACTGCCTCGTCGAGTACTGCCGCCAGCACGAACTGACCCTGTGCGGCGTCTTCACCGACCGCGAAGCCACAGTGGCCGTACGCTCCCCCGCATTCGTCGGACTACTCGACACCCTCGAACTGCCCGACACATATGGCGCCGTGATCCCCGCCCTCAACCACCTGGGCCCCCGGCGCCTCGCCGCGCAACGCGAGCGACAGATCACCACCAACGGCACCCGCCTCATCGTGATCCGTTCCGCGAAGCCGAGGCCGAGGGACGGTCGGGTACGAACGGCCCGCGCAGGCGCGCTCCTCCGGCAGGACAACGAGTTACGTGATGTCCGTCAGCGAGGCGGTGCGTAGAGCACCCATGGCCATTGACTGACATACGAGAGTCCACAGGCAACGGGCGCAACGCGCCGGTATAGCGCCTGGGGACAACCCCCCTGTAGCAATGTCGTTACATTCCGCAGAGAGAAGCAGCCCCATGTCTCCCGGCATTAACCCCGACCCGCAGACCGCTCCCCTGGACCCGGTGGCCGTACGCGATCGCCTTCGGCACCTGCTGCCCCTCCTCGGCATCAGCGTCAACGTCGAGAACACCACCTTCGGCGTCAACCCGACCATCGCGTTCAGTCCGATGTGGGTCGGCGAGGCAAACAAACTCGCCCTCGCCCTGGAACGGGTGTCCGAGGTGCAGCCCTACCTCGCCCACAACACGCCCGCCGTGAAGGACGCGACGACGCGGTGAGCACGTGCATCCACCTCGGCGTACGAGCCGGCGAGAACTGCCCCCGCTGCGGCGAGACAGCGGGCTCACCACCCGCGCCTCGGCCGACGAAGGAAACCGCGCGACCCCAGTCTCCTCACACCACCGACTGAAGACTCCCCGTCCCGGACTGACCTGGGACTTGCCGGGACGGGGACCCCCGCGAAGGAGGAAGGCGATGGCACCCCGCCTCGACGACTCGCTCACCCGCTACACCCACTGGTTCGCGGACCGACCACAGACCGTCGTCATCCAGCCCACCACCTGGTGCAACCTGGAGTGCATTCACTAGGCAAGTCGGTTGTCGGAACTGATGTTGTCGTGCCCCTCGGAGCATAGACAGGAAGCAGGACACAAGTGTTCAACTCACTGCTCGCGCCGTGGAAGGAGGTCCCCGAGCTCGTCGACCAGGTGGTCGACCTCGTCGGTGTGTGCCTGAGCCCAGATCGCCAAGAACGCGCTGGCCACAGTGTGTCCGGACGTGAAGTCGAGGTCCTCGCCGATCTGCTCCCAGATCACGTGGGTGTCCCAGTTCGTCACAGCCCGCTGGCGCACCACGCGCTTAACACGTTCTTGCTGGTCGAGGGGCAGAAGCAGCGCGACGGTCAGTTTGGCCGCAAGCTCGTCCAAGCGCTCCAAGACTCGATTAAGGACGTGGGCTTCGGGTGAGCGGGTGCCGGGGAGGGTGTAGACGCGCTTGTCAGAGTTGGCATGCTCAGCCTGATCACCGTCGAGGAGACAGACCGAGGGGAACGCGGTAGTGGGGTTGGCTTTGTGTTGTTCGTTCACCTTGATCGCTGGTTGGGCACCGCCCATGGCGTGCACCTTGACAGCGTCCAGCTCCACGCCGCCGTGGATCCTCAGCGCAGTTGTGACCATCAATTCGGCGAACTGGTCTTCCACAAAGATGGCCAGCTCCGCATGGATCTGCCCTGTGATAGTCCGCAGAGCCTTGACATCGAGCTTGCCCTGAAGCACGTTCCCGTGGAGGGCAGCCCAGATGGCTTTAGACGGTAGCGGAGCCAATGCGTCGTTGGAGTGTGTAGTGAACAAGACCTGGCACGACTTCCGTTGGGCCACTCCAACCAGATATTCGACAATGCGCCGGGTAGCCACAGGATGAAGACCGTTTTCGATCTCTTCGATGAGGATCATTGCGCCGTTGGAGGCTGCCTCGACTTCGGCGACGATGCGGATGACGCTGGCCTCGCCGGCGCCGAAGTGGAACTCGGAGTACTGCTCCCCGCGGTGGGTGACGCCAGAGAACATCGTGACGCGACCGGAAGCGTCGATGTCGAGCTGCTGGAAACCTTCGATTGGCTTGCCGAGGATCTTCGCCGCATGTGCTGTGACCTCGGGGGGAAGCTGGACTTCCTTGGCCGCTGTGAACGACCCGCCGACGGCCTTCTGGAGCTTTGCTCGTTCTGTGGCAGGCAGCGTGCGCTCGACCCCGAACACGAGGACTTCGCGGTCCACAGCTTTACGATTCCACCTCAGCTGTTTGAAGCTGGCCGTTCGTGCCACCGGCAGCCGCGGGTTGAGACTCTTGTCGATGAGTTCATACTCGATTGACCAGTTCTGCATGCTCGCGTCGTACTTACCGCTCTTGGCAAAGAAGCGCCCTGGCGAGACGTCCTTGTAGGCAAGTGCGGCTGCTCCCAGTACCGTAGTCTTGCCGCCACCGTTGGGTCCCACCAGGGCCGTGACCGGGAAATCGAAGGAGACCTCACGGTCGGTAAAGCCGCGCACACTCCGCAGGGTGAGCTTCTTGAGGTACTTGCCGTAACTGTCCCTAGAGACCTTCGTTTCCAAGTCCGCGATCACGCTCGGACGGATCTCACTCTTGTACTCGCTCAACGGATGTGTCTGCCTCTCACGTCACCGAGCATCCCGATGCACATTCTGCCAGGACTGGCGCTTGCTCGTACCAGCTTTGCCCCTTTTCCGTCTGCGGTCACGCTGAGCGATGTCCGGTGGATCAAGGTCGTCGTCGCGTGGGAAGTCGCGTCACGGAGGACTCTGCAGCCAGCTGTTCCCTGCTCTGATCCAGTTCCATGGACAGTTCGACCGCGACCTTCGCCAGCACCTTGTTCTTGTCCCGTTCGGCGACCAGCTCGGCCTTGAGGGCGGTGACCTCTTCCTTCAGGGCCCGGTTTTGCTCAGCGATCTTCTCGACGGCGGCGGGCACCGCATTCTGGGCCCTCACCCGGGCCTGGAACTCTTCGACCAGGTCCTTGTGGTCGCCGTAGACAACGTCGCGCCGTAGCCCGGACTCGGTGATCAGTTCAGTGCCGGTGAGTTTTCCGCTGGTGGATCGCAGCGGGGTGCCTGCGAGCAGTCTGTCGGTCGCGGCTCGGATCGCTGCCCGCTCGGTCTCGTGGTCGCGGGGTCGGCGGGTCATCCCGTCTTCTCCTCGGTGGCGTCGGTGACCTGATCGGTGGCGCGGTGGCGGTCCAGGATGCGCCGGACGCGGGCGGCCTGGGAGGCGGCGCGGTCACGCAGCGGGCGCGGGGACAGGACGTCAGCCGCGCCGGTCTCCAGAGCGGCGAGCCGTTCCCGGAGCTGGATGATGTCGCGGTCGGTGTAGGCGAGGTTCTGGCAGGCCGACTGGCACTCGGCCTCGTCGGGGGCGTCGTTGGCGGGCAGGCCTTGGGCGAGTTTGGCGTTGCGGCAGGCGGCGGTCTCGGCTCGCCAGACACAGGTCATGCCCTCGCCGTGGTGGATGCTCGGGTCGACCTGGGCGAGGAACCTCTCCACGTTGCGCACGCGGTTGACCACGCGCCCGGCGAACCGGTGGGCGCTGGCGATCCGCTTGCGGTATTCGGGTGCGGATGGGCCGCTCACGCGCTCGCCGTCCTGCAGGAGTGTCCAGTCGTGTTCGCTCTGCTCGACGATCATCTCCAGTCGTTCGACGGCGAGGTCCTCCATCCAGCCGGTGTCTGCTTGGCCTGCGTAACTAAGCGTCACCTTCGTTGAGACATGGGCGTACTGGAGCGCCGCGGCGATCAGCCCGCGGGGACGGCGGACGATGAAGCGGGCCAAGGTGCGGCGGAAACGCGAGGGGTGGATGTGGCGAGTGGGGTCAGGCGGGACGGCCGGCTGTCCGTCGCTCCGCACGAACGTGGTGTTCAGCCAGTCAATGAGCTTCTCGACGTCGGCGGTCATGCGTCGGCTCACGCGCGCGTGATCGTTGGCTGGCCGTCGTGTGTGCGGGAGTACGGAGCTGGAAGGGAACAGATAGAGGGAGTCCGTCAGGGCTTCGAGCATGGCGATGGCGTCGTGGACTGGTTGGACGACGACCCATGACCGTGACCAGGCGTCGTCACCGAGGACGGCGCGAGGGGTGCGGCCACGGCCTTTGCCGTGTCTGCCGTCGATGAACAGCTGCCCCGTGGCGTCGTCCCTGCGGCGGCAGCCGCGTCGCAGATTTAGCGCCTCACCGGGGCGCATGCCGGACAGGTAACTGGTGACCACGAAGCAGGCAGCGGTCAGGTGACGTACCAAGTACGGCAGCTCGCGCAGGGTGATCGGTTCGTTGCGCCATGGACGGCCGTCGATAACGCCGGTCACGACGCTGAGGTTGGCGTCCTCGCTGACAGGCAGGCCAGTCTCGTGAACCAGTCTGCGGGATCTGGGATTCGTGACGCCACCGGCGCCGAAGAGGCGTCCCAAGTGAGTCCAGTTCACACCATGCGTCCCGTCATGAGCCCGATACCCAGGGAGGGTCCGGCCGTCTCGGACCGCGTTCTCCAGGAACAGCCGGAGGGCCTCGACGGGGCGGAGCCCCAGGTAAGGGGCCTGCGCAGGATGGGTGCGGGCTTCCAGCATCCGAAACTCCCGCAGGGCCGAGAGGATGTCGGGCCCGATGTCTTCCACCATCCGCAGGCTCCACGCCAGCAGGGCTTCCATCGTCGCGGGGGCGATCCGCGGCGTCTTGTTCTCCCGCCCCGGCGCAGGTGCCTTCGCCAGGCGTAGCCCGCTGGCTCCGTTCCAGGGATCGGCTGTGTCAAGGCGGAACTGCGGCGGCAGGTGCTCTCGGTACTCCCAGAGCGTACGCACGGCTGCCAGGAGTGTGGCCTGGCGGCCACGAGAGATCTCCAGGGCGAGTACGTGGCTGCGGTAGCGGTCCAGCTGCCGGTCGGAGAGCGCACAGATCTCGGTCAGGGTCTGCTGATGCATCCACTCTGCGAGCACCCGCAGCGAGCGCAGCTTGAGCGACAGGGTGTCGACGCCCATCGGCTCGCCCTCGCTGCCCAGCACGGTGGTGGCTGGACGGTGATGCTCCAGGGCGGCGAGGGCGAACGCCTTGAATCCCGGCACCAGTTCGGTCGGCCATCTCGTCCAGTGCACCGCGTTCACAGTCTTGTCGGCGTCCGGGTGAGCAGGGGCGAGGTGCCAGACGGCATCACCGAAGCGCGACAGCCGCTCGGGCGATGTACCCGGCCGGACCGGGCGCCGGTGCAGGATGAGGACGTCAGCACTCTGGTCCAGCCACGGCGCGGGGGTGCTCAGCGCAGGTCCCATCGTCCCTCCAGAAGTTCTCTGACCAGCTCGCGCTGGTTGGTGGTGATGGCCGCACGGGCCCGCTCAACCTCGTCCGCACCGAAGGAGCTGGCGATGTCTTCGAGCTGACGCAACCGCGGTTCCAGTCGCGCGGACCACAACTCGGGTTCGAAGTGTGGACGAGCCGCCCTCATCTCGTCGATCGCGGCCAGCTGGACGGGCAGCTGGTGGGGCAGTGCGCGAGCGTTCTCACAGCTCAAGCAGGTGAGGAAGGATGCCTCGCAGGGCTGACCGGCGGGAGCATGGGGGCCGTGGGTGTGGTCGACACACGAGGCGAGCACGGTGTCCTGCCCGCCGGAGAGCAGGTCCGTTACCTGCCGCGGTTCCAAGCGGACGCTGTCGGCTGCGGCGGCCAGGTCCGTCTGTGCCAGCTCCACAAAATCCGAGGTGAACACCGGGATCCGCTGCTGACGTCGCGCCTTGTCCACCTCGGCGTCGAGTGCGGCGGCCACCACCTGGTGACTGTCTTCCTGAACCGACCGGCTGGGCATCAGGTAGATCTCCCGCATGGTCCGCGTGCTGTGGGCCACGGGGCGTCGCCGACGCTCGATGACTGTTCTGCGAAGCCGCCGGGCCGAGATCGCCGGACGATCCGATTCGGACTCGGATCGGGAGTCCGGGAAGCCGTGCGCGTGTGCCCACCGGCTGACGTGATGGGCCTGCGGCCCGTCGGCCCAACGGCCGCTGGTGCCGTAATGGCCGGGGTAGGGGGTGTATCCGGCGAACACTCCCGGCAGGACGCTGTGCCGACGGGCAGTTCCACCAAGGTCCAGCAGCAGACGGTAGAGCCGCAGTGGCGAACGGAAGAGCCGGTGCTCGCCGTCCTCCCCGCTCAGGACGTCCTCCAACGCCGTCACCATGTGCTCGTGCTCCGGGCCCCTGCGGGGCTTGACGGCCTCCACCAGCGCCAGGCCGTCCTCGGCCAGCCGCCCGTCCGGGCGGAAGTGCGCCGCCGGCCAGGCCACGACCGTGCCGAAGTTCTGCCCGGTCAGCGCTACCAGCAGCAGTGCGAACGCGGTCAGCTCGTGCAGGGTCAAGCACAACAGCGAGGCAAGGTAAGTGATCCCGCCGGCCTCCGAGACCTCGTTGTGCAGTCCGCCGTCGGCGTATCGGGGGACGTCTCCGGTCCGGTCGAAGGCGTCGAGCAGCCGCCCGAGTCTCTCTTCGTCGCTGCCCGGTGCCAAGTCCCCGTTGCGGAAGCGGGCCAGCAGCTCACGGCCGGACTTGATCCGGTCCCGCGCCAGCCGCACGTCCCGCCGCGCTGCGGTCAGGATCATCTGCAGTTCAGCGTCCGTGTACTCGTCCTCACGGGGCTGGGCCTGGACCTTGCGGACCCGGATGGAGCGCAGGGCTGCGCGGGCGGACTCGACGAGTTCCTCGTCGTCCCGCAGCAGTCGGCGCAGGTTGGCGATGTAGCCGCCGAGGGACTTCTGGTGTTCGTGACGTTCCCGGAACGCGCGAATGTGATCGGCGGTGATGGCACCGGGACGGGCGACAGCGACCGGATGTTCGGACAGTGATGTGGCGAAGAGCCGCGCGATGAAGGCCAGGTTCTCCGCCGTGCCCAGACGCCTGACCGAGGACCGGGCCGTGACCTGACGTGCGAGCGAAGCCGCCAGCCAGCGTTGAATCCCTTCCGGGACAGGCAGTTGGGAGAAGTCGAACACCTTGCTGCGGCCGCCCGTCTCCTCGACGAACAGTACACTCGTGCCCCCGGGCAGCAGCCGCTCCAGCGGCGACCAATCGCTCGGCGGAAGGGCCGCCCGACGGCCGCCTCGCGAAGGGCGGCTCACCGGCCGGCTCCCGTCCTGCCGCGCTGGGCGGGGACTTCGGACAGAGTCCGCCCGCCCTCACGGGCAACCGCGCGCAGAAGCGCGTCCACTCCGGCCGACTCCTCCTCGTCCAACATGGCCATCAGGTAGTCGACCTCCAGCGCCGTGAACGGCTCCAGGTAGATCTGCCGGGTGGTCATCGGATCGCGGTGCCCCATCAACGTCGCCAGCTGGTACCAGATGTCGCCCAGCTGATCACGCAGGTCACGGGTCTCGTCGTCGGTGAACCCTGCCACCCGCTGCTGCCAGACGGCGGAAAGGATCGAGAACCACTTCAGACAGAAGCTGTGCCGCAGCATGTGCGGCCGAGACCACAACGGGCACTCAGCCTTCCGCAGCTCACGCTCCTCAACCCCCAACTCCTGACCCGCTGCACCCACCCATGCGTCGGCGATGCGAGCATTGGCGGCCTGGAATGTGTCCTCCCACCCGTGAGGCTTCTTCGGCAGCCCGTTCGGGGCCAGCCACAACCACAGCGGCTCCAGCCCCTGCGGAGTCCGGCGGAACAGCAGCCGCCGTTCGTCCGGACCAAGCACATCCACCGACACCGGCACAGATCCGCTGCCGCCCTCCACCAGCAGCGTCCGGTTGCGCGGGTTGTAGCCGGCGACGATCCGGATCCGATGCAGCGAGTCGTACCGACCGGCGCGCTGGGCCCTCCGCACCGCCTCGGGGCGCGAGCCCTCAAGCGGATCCGCATACGCCGCCACCGCCGCAAGCACACTGCGGGGAACCCGGTAGACGCGTCCCTCACCACCCCGTTTGATACAGGCCGCCGACAACCAGGCGGGCGAGAAACGGGCCTCCGCGACCGCAGGCACCTCCACGTCCAGGACGGTCGCCCACTCCGCCAGCCGCAAGCCGGTGCCATACAGTCCGTCGACGAACGCCGCATCGCGGTCCTCGTTCGCACCACGCCACCCCGGGCGGCGCCGGCCGTCGAAGTCGTACCCGCACAGTCCGATGTCCCGCCACTGCTCAAAGGCAGACCGGAGCATCCACTTCACCTGCCGCCGCGACGCCCCGGCCGGCCGCAGCGGATCACGGCCACCGCGGAGCCTCTCGTCCCCGCTCTCGGCCGCCACCGGCCGCCCGACCGAGCGCACGCCTGCGGTCGCCACCGGGTTCGACATCCCGTAGCGACTCCCCGCCCAGACGTAGAAGGAGTTCAGCGCCGCCCGGTCCGTATCGAAGCTGGTCGGCTGCACGCGCTCGTCATTGCGGATGTCCGTCAGCCGCCACTCTTTGAACGCCTCGATATCGCGCGGCGTCGCGTCCTGCCACCGTCGCCCGAAGACCCTGAGGAACTCCAACCACACCACCAGCGAGTACGCGTACCGCCGCCACGTCGACGGCCGGGCATCGGCCATCGCGCCGGTACGGAAGAACAGATTGACCTTCGGATCAGGAACCCCACCAGGTCCGAGGATCACCGGCGTCCCGTGGCGGGCCCCGTTGGCAGCAGCACGGGCATGGAGGTCGCCGAACCCCGGGAACTGGTCAGGATCGAGTGCAGGTGGAGCAGCGGTGAAGTCGTAGAAGTCCACTGTCCAGCAGTCCAAGACAGGCATGAAGACCCCCTCCAGAGAAGCCTAGCCGACAACTCTGAACAGCCTAGAGAAACTGCTCCTACTGCTACCTACCCTTGCGCAAGCTCAAGCACCAGATGCACCCACAGGTAGCCGAGGCCACAGCGGAGTCCCTCACCGACCTGACCGACGAGGCACACCCCGTCGGGATCGTCTGGCACGGCGGCGAACCACTGGCCGTCGGCCCGGACACGTTCGCCACCCTCCTCGCACCATTCGAAAGGCTGCGCCAGCAGGGCCGTGTCCACCACTACGTGCAGACCAACGCCACCCTGGTCACCGACACCTGGTGCGAGCTGCTCTCCGATCACGAGGTGCGCGTCGGCGTGAGCATCGATGGCCCGGCCGCCCTGAACGCCGACCGGGTCGACCTGCGCGGCAAGCCCGCCTTCGACCGGATCCTGCGCGGCATCCGGCGCCTGCGCGACCACGGCATCCCGTTCTCCGTGATCTCGGTCGTCGCCACCGAGACCATCACCAGGCCGGAGGAGTTGCTGGAGTTCCTGACGAAGCTCGGCTGCACATCGGCGGGCTTCAACATCGAGGAGGTCGAGGGCGTCAACACCGGCCGGCAGGCGCCCACGACCGAGCAGGCTGAGGAGTTCTGGCACCGCACCCTGACCTGGACCCGCTCCCACGGCGGCGGACTGAAGGTCCGGGACCTCGAGCGCCTCGCCGAGTACCTGTACCTGATCCGCACGGGGCAGCGCGCCGATTGGAACGAACGGCGCCTCGACCCGATCCCCACTGTCTCCGTCACGGGTGACGTGGTACTGCTCTCCCCGGAACTCGCGGACACCACCGACCCCGCCTACGGCGACTTCCTCGCCGGCAACGTCCTCCACCAGCCCTTGGCCGCGATCCTCGCCGGCGCGCACCGCCTCCGCTACGTCCGCGACTTTCTCACCGGCCTGGAGAACTGCCGGGCCGAGTGCGCGTTCTTCGACTTCTGCCGCGGCGCCCAGGCCGCGAACCGCTACTTCGAGAACGGCAGCCTCACGACCACCGAGACCAACTACTGCCGTGTCTCCCGACAAGCCCTGGTCACGGCCCTGTCAACCCTCGCAACCACGGAGAAGGAACCAGCGGCATGACACTCCTGGACGCACTAGCCACATCCGACGCTCCCGTCGTGATGGACTTGATCTCCACCCACGCCACGCCGGCCCTCGGGATCACCGCGGCGGCGTGGAACAACCAGGCCACGTGGGACAACTGGCAGAAGAGCCCTGCGCCCTTCGACAACCGACCCACGTGGGACAACTGGAACAAGAAGAAGTGATCCACCGCTGGCGGCGCGCTCGCCACACGGGCCACCGCCGGCGCCGCACAGCCCCCACCTCGTTGGAAGGCACCTGATGGGAACCCGCACGATCCGCCGCACGAGCGTCACCCTGCCCTTGCTGGACGAGCCTGGCCTGTACCTGTCCAACGTGACCTCGCTCGAAGGCGGTCGCGGCCGGGTCGCGGAGTTCCACTACGGCGACGCGGACCTGCGCGCGCTCGACCTGGCCGACACGCACCTGATGGACGGACGCATCACCGGCCTCAGGACCCAGCAGGTCCAGCTGGCCAAGCTCCGCGTCGACTCCGTGGAGTTCACCGCCTGCGAGCTGTCATCCCTGCGCTGGTCCGACAGCAAGGTCACCCGCACCGTCTTCCACGACTGCAAGCTCATGGGCGCCATGCTCGAAGACATCATTCTCGACAACGTCCTGTTCGAGAACTGCAAGCTCGACTACAGCACCCTCACCCGCGTCCGCGCCCCCGGGCCCGTGATCTTCTCCCAATGTTCTCTGCGCGAGACCACGCTCGCCGCAACGGACCTGAGCGGGGCTCTGTTCGATGACTGCGATCTGCGGCAGGCCGAGTTCGACGGCGGCAAGCACCGCGGCTTGGACCTGCGCGGCAACGACCTCTCCCAGCTCGGCGGGGTCGCCTCGCTCAAGCAGGTGACCATCGACCGGGCACAGACACTGCAGCTGGCTCAAGCGCTCGCCGCGGAGCTGGACGTCACCTACGGCGAAGACCTCGACGACCAGTAGCCCTCCACCCGCTCTCGGGAGGCACGGCCATGGGCCCACGGCTCGTATTCGACAGGTTCGACGACCTACACGGCCGGTGCGACATCGCGCCAGTCCAGCTCACCTGCGGCGAGCCCGGCTACGACGACGGCGCCGTCATCCCCAGCGGCGACTGGACGCCCCTCACCGCCGCCGACGCCGCACAGCACCGCGCCGATGACTCGACACCCCACAGCGTCCGGATCGAACTCGTAAGCCGACCGCTTCCGGACCTCGACCCGGACGACCTCGCGGGCCGCCTGGACACCCCCACCTCGCGGGCCGCAGCGGCTCCCTTCAGCCCTTGATGCAGCAGCTCGAAGTAACGCTTCTTCACCGCAGTGGGCAACTTGTTGTGAGCCCATCGAGGCATGCGAACGTCCCCTCTCGAAGCGTTCGCAACCACCGATAGAACTCAAGCCGCGTCCAGCGGCCGGTTCTGCCACTCGCCCATGCCCGCCATCACCGAGTCGGTGATCGTGGAGATCGTTCCCTTGGACACGCTCGCGCCGTAGACCTCGGCCAGGTGAGCAGAGATCTCCCCGTGGGTCAGCCCCTTCGCGGACAGCGACAGCACCATCTCATCCACGCCCGTCAGTCGCCGCTGCCGCTTGCGTACGATCTGCGGCTCAAAGCTCCCCTCGGTGTCCCTGGGCACGCTGACCTCGACCGGACCGACCTCGGTGGTCACGGTCTTGGACCGGCGGCCGTTACGGGAGTTGCCGCTGTCCTTGCCGGCCGGATCGTGCTTGGCATAGCCGAGATGGTCGGTCATCTCGCCATCCAGGGCGGCCTCGATGACCCGCTTGGTCAGCAACTGCAGCAGTCCGCCCTCTCCAGTCAGCTGCAGACCCTCGGCCTGTGCACGGTCAACGAGCATCCCGACCAGCTGGTCATCCACGGCCCCACCGTCGGCGCCGACACCCGGCTCCCGCACCGGCTCAGCCACGGCCTCAGACCCGTTCACAACGTCAGTCATCTGGTGTCACTCCATGATCAGCAGTTCCACCGTTGATTGAACACTCCCCAACTAGCCAACAGTGGGCCGGTCCGCACACAGTCCGCAGCAGGGCCGAACGCGACCGTCCTGGGCCAACGCGGTCAGCGGTGAACAACGAGGTCAGCGACCTGCGGCGGGAGTTGCCGCAGGTCACCGACCTAGGGCGCGTATCGAGTCGTGATCAGTCTGCGTGATTCGCCTTCGTGGCGGGGCCTGGTCCGGTAGATCTTCTTGTGTGACGCGAGTGCAACTGACGGATGCGGAGTGGGAGTTCATCGGGCCGTACCTGCCGATCGGCGAGTACGGCCCGTATCCCGAGCGGCTACGGCAGCAGTTCGAGGGTGTGATCTGGCGGTTCAAGACCGGCGGACAGTGGCGGGAGATGCCGCAGGAGTTCGGTGCCTGGTCGACCGTCCACAACCGCTTCCGGCAATGGCGTGACGCCGGCGTCTTCGAGGCCCTGCTGGAGGGCCTGATCGCGGAAGCGGCGAAGCGGGGTGAGGTGGACCTGTCCCTGGTCAGCATCGACTCCACCACCGCGCGCGCTCACCACGACGCAGCCGGGATGCACGTGGGCGAGGACATCCTCGGTGCACTGGAGAAGGCTGCTGCCGAGGCGGAGAAGGCCAGGTCAAAAGGGGCAGTCTCGAAGAACAAGACGGACAGGACGCCGAGATCGATCCCGAGCGGGAGGAGCGACGACGCATCCGGCGTCGGCGAAAACTCCGGCTGAGGACCGCCCTCCTGGGACGCTCCAGGGGCGGGCAGACCAGCAAGGTTCACCTGGCCGCCGACCGCAAGTGCCGCCCACTGGCGTTCGTGCTGACCGCAGGCCAGGCCGCGGACAGCCCACAGTTCATCCCCGTGCTGGGGAAGATACGGGTCCGCGGCCCCGTCGGCCGCCCCCGCACCCGGCCGGACGCGGTCGCCGGGGACAAGGCCTACTCCTCCCGCGGCAACCGGGCCCACCTGCGCAGACGCGGCATCAAGGCAGTGATCCCGGAAAAGAGAGACCAGGCCGCCAACCGGAAGAAGAAGGGCTCCGCGGGGGGTCGGCCTGTCAGCCACGACGCCGACCTCTACAAGGAGAGGAACACCGTTGAACGCCTGATCAACAAGCTCAAGGCCTGGCGAGGCGTCGCCACCCGATACGACAAAACCCCCGACAGCTACCTCGCCGGCCTCCACCTGCGCGCCTCAATGATCTGGGTCAAGGACCTCACCCGGACCACCAACTGATCACAACTCAATACGCGCCCTAGCCGATTACTGGGAGACCAAGAAGGCCTGACCGGGCCTCAGGCCCGTGCGCACCCGGCCGGTCGGACGTGACAACGCGTCCGGCCGGTCGGGTGCGGTGGTTCTCGGGCGGGGTGGCGAGGTACCACAGCTAGCCGCTCGTCTCGTCGCGGCCGGGGACCGGGGCGCCGGAGGGCATCCCCGCGGCCACGTACTCGTCGTAGAGCTTCTCCCAGCCGGCGGGCTGGTCATCGGCGTGCGGGCCCCCGGTCGGGCGGCCGGCGGCACTGGCGTCGAGGCAGGCCAGGCAGGCGTGCCAGCCGGCCGCGTTGCGCGCAGCCGTGTTCCTGGCCTCCAGCACGTTGGTGAGGGTGAACCGCGTGCGGTGCTCGTCGACCGGCCGCAGCTCGAAGCGCAGTTCGTCACCCAACCAGGAGAACGCGAGCAGCCGGGGCGGGTCGAGTTCGAGGACCTGCCCGGTCGTCTGGGCCTCCGGAAGATATGGATCGCCGGTGAAGGTGAGGAGGCCGCCGGTCCTGAGCTCGATGGTGACCTCGGGCGAGGGGAACCAGTGGGCCAGCTCGGCCGGCTCGGTGACCAGGGCCCAGACGCGTTCGATCGGGTGGTCGTAGATCCGCTCGAAGCGGACCGCCGGACGTCCGTCGTCGAGTTCCAGGTAGCTGCCGGGGTCGGTGATGATCATCGTTCGTCAGCGCCTTTCCTTTGCTGGTCACGGGCGTCGAGGCGGTGGCCCAACGCGTCGAGGCTGCGGTTCCACAGCCGCCGGTAGGGCGCCAGCCACGCGTCCAGGTCGGCCATGGGAGCGGGTTCCAGCACGTACAGCCGGCGCTGGGCGTCCGGTTCGGCGCGGACCAGGCCGGCCTCGCGCAGCACGCGCAGATGCTTCGAGGTGCCCGGCTGGCTGAGCCCACACGCCTCGGCCAGCTCGCCCACCGGCCGCGGGCCGCTGAGCAGTTGGCCGAGTATCGCGCGCCGGTTCTCGTCGGCGAGCGCGTTCCACACCGCTGTCTCCATGGATCCACCATGCCTCCCCGGATATATAACCGTCAAGGCATATAGACGCGGGGTGCGTCTGGCTACACCCCAGGTCGGCTGCCCCACCCCACTGACCCGCGGCCGTTCAGCGCGAAAGATCGTCGATGACGAGACCGACGGCAACGGCGACAGCAACCCCAGCGAGGACAAGGAGAAGGACCATGGCGCGAACGATCTCCCGGCGAGCGGTGCTGGCCGGCGCGGCGGCAGGGGCGGCAGGAGTGGCGGGGACGGCGGTCGGGGTGGGCCGCGCCGCGACGGCGCGCGCGGCGGAGCCCGCCCTCACGGCCGTGACAGGGGCCACGGTGATCGATGCGGTGGGCGGTGTCCGGCGCGACCAGAACGTGCTCGTGCGCGGCGGCCGGATCCTGGCCGTCGGCCACCTCCACCGGGTGCCGGTGCCGTCGGACGCGCGGGTGGTCGACGGACGCGGCAGGTTCCTCATCCCGGGCCTGGCCGACATGCACACGCACGCCACGGAAATCGAGCCGACCGACCCGGAGATGTACGTGGTCAACGGTGTCACGACCACCCGGCAGATGACGGCAAGCGAGTCGGTCCGCGGCTGGCGGCGGGAGATCGAGGCCGGCGCCCGGCTCGGGCCACGGTGGACGGTCGGAAGCGACGTCATCGACGGTTCGCCCTCGCTGTGGGAGGGGCTCGGCGTGCCGCACGTCGCGGTGGCCGACGCGGCCCAGGCCCGCGCCGCCGTGCGCCAGCAGGCGCGATCCGGCGCCGAGTTCATCAAGACGTACACCCGCCTGTCCCGCGAGTCGTTCCACGCGGTCGCCGACGAGGCCCGCCGGGTGGGCATACCGTTCCTCGGGCACGTGCCCGACTTCGTGCCGGTCACCGAGGCCAGCGACGCCGGGCTGCGCAGCATCGAGCACCTCTTCGAGTTCTGGTACGACACCTCCCGCGACGAGCGGCGGCTGCGCCGCGAGATCGCACGCGTCCGGATCGCCGGCGGCGACTACGCCGGATGGTTCACCGGGCTGCACCCCGTCGAGTACGCCGCCGCGCGCAGCTACGACCCCGACCGGGCCGCCCGGGTCTTCGAGCGGCTGGCGCGCAACGGCACCCACGTGACGCCCACCCTCACGGTGCACTGGACCTGCGACGTGCCGCAGGACGTGCCGCACGACGACCCCCGGTTCCGGTACGTGAGCGAGGACACGATCGGGTACTGGCAGTGGGCGACCGAGAGCATCTACCTGGCGGGGCGGACGCCGCGGGAGAGCGCCGAGCGCCGGGAGCTTTTCGACCTGCGGCTGCGTCTCGCCGGCGAACTGGCCAACGCGGGCGTGCCGCTGATGACCGGCACGGATCTCGGCACCGCGTACCTGCTGCCCGGGTTCAGCCTGCACGACGAGCTGCACATGCTGGTGCGGGCCGGACTCACCCCGGCGCAGGCCCTGCGGGCCGCGACCCTCGAACCGGCCCGTCACCTCGGCCGCCAGGACCAGGGCGCGGTCGAACGCGGGCACGTCGCCGACCTGGTGCTGCTCGACGCGGACCCGCTGCGCGACATCCGCAACACCACCCGCATCGACAGCGTCTTCGTGCGCGGCCATCTCCTCGACGCGCGGACCCGCCGGCGGATGCTCGCCGAGATCGAGGACGCCGCCCGACACCGGGCGCCCACCGGGGCGATCCCGACCGGCGCCGGCTGCGCCTGCCACGGGGGCGGCGCCCGCCCCGCCTGACGCGGGAGGCCCGGAGCCGCCGGGAGGCAGGGCGTGCCTAGGAGTCGAGGTAGCGGAGCACGGCCAGGACGCGGCGGCTGTAGCCGGTGGCGCCGGAGAGGTCGAGCTTGTCGAAGATCGCGTTGATGTGCTTCTCGACCGCGCTGCGCGAGACGAAGAGGCGGTCGGCGATGCCCGCGTTGGTGTGCCCCTGGGCCATCGCGTGCAGCACCTCACGCTCCCGGGGCGTGAGCCGGGCGATCGGGTCGGCGTGGCTGCTGCGGACCAGCAGCTGCCGCACCACCTCGGGGTCGAACGCGGTACGCCGCGCGGCCACCCGCTCCAACGCGTCGAGGAACTCGTCGATCTCCACCACGCGGTCCTTCAGCAGGTACCCGACGCCCTCGGGGTCGCCGGTCAGCAGCTCCGTGGCGTAGCGCCGCTCGACGTACTGGGACAGCACGAGCACGCCGACCGCCGGCCAGCGCTCGCGGATCCGCAGCGCGGCGCGCAGGCCCTCGTCCGTGTGGGTGGGCGGCATCCGGACGTCGACGACCGCCACGTCCGGCGGGTCGTCCTCGATCGCGGCCAGCAGCGCGGTGGCGTCGCCCACGGCGGCGGTCACCCGGTGGCCCTCCTCGGTGAGCAGGCGCACCAGACCCTCGCGGAGCAGCGTGGAGTCGTCGGCAAGCATCACGCGCATGGCAGCTCCGCGGTGATCGTGGTGGGGCCGCCGGCCGGGCTGTCCACCAGCAGCCGGCCGTCGAGGGCGGCGGCCCGCCGCGCCAGGCCGAGCAGGCCGGTGCCCGCCGGGTCGGCGCCGCCGGTGCCGTCGTCCCGGACCCGCACCGTGATCGTGCGGTGCGGACGCCGACCGGGGTCAGGGCCGGCCGGGCCCGCCGCGGTCTCGGCGAGGTGCACGTTGACCGCGCGGGCGTCGGAGTGCTTGACCGCGTTGGTGACGGCCTCGCAGACCACGAAGTACGCGACCGCGGCGACGTCGGGGCCAGGCCGGCTGGCGAGCCGGTAGTCGAGTCGCACCGGCAGCCCCGACCGTTCGACCACCGTCTCCAGCGCCGCGTGCAGCCCGGCCTCGTCCAGCGCGGTCGGGTAGACCCGCCAGGCCACCTCGCGTAGTTCGGTCAGCGCCTGCCTGGCCTGCTCGTGCGCCTGGGTCAGCAACTCGCGCCCCTGGTCAGCGCCGGCCGCGTCGGCGTTCGCGGCGCGCCGGGCCCGGCCCAGCAGCATGCCGAGCGCCACCAGGCGCTGCTGCACGCCGTCGTGCAGGTCGCGTTCGATGCGCCGGCGCTCGTCGTGCACGGCCGCCACCACCCCGGCCCGACTGCTGGCCAACTCCTCGATGCGGCGGCGCAGCGCCTCCTGTTCGCCGGGGCCGAGGTAGTGCCGGGCCAGCCTGACCTCGAGCGCGGCGACGCTGAACACCGCCTGCCCGGTCAGGAACAGCAGGAAGAAGCCGCCGATACAGGTGGAGACGAACGCGACAGGATGGTCGATCGGCGCCGAGGCCCACCACGCCCACGCCGCGGTGCTCGCGTACAGCGCGCCGACCAGCGCGGTCAGCAGCACCAGCGCGCCGAGCAGGCCGAGCGGCCAGCGCGCGGCCAGGTACGCCAGCGAAGGGCCGCCGTCGGCCGGCGGCAGCACGACCGGGCCGTCGGGGAGGCGCCCGAGCCGGCGGAGCTCCGCCGCGGCGAGCCGACGCGCCCCCGCGTCCAGCGGGCGCCGCACCGCGGCCCTGGCGCGTGGGAAGGCGAGCACCGGCAGCAGGCACAGGCCGGCGCCGAGCAGGTAGGCCATCTGCACGACGGCGGTGCCCGAGCCGACCACGAGCCCGGCCGCCGTACGCAGCCATCGCCGCAGCCCTCTCCGCAGCTTCTACCCGCCACGGTAGCGGGCCGGCGGCGGGCGCGAACTGCGGTTTTCCACAGGATGGTGCTCCGGCAACCACCCTCGCCCGGACCGCGGACGCCCCTCTAGCCTCGGACCGGTGAGCAACGCGAGCAACGCTACCGAGGATCCCGGCGGCATAGCCGGCTGGGCCACCGACCTGATGGAGACGATGGGCGCGCCCGGCGCGGGCCTCGCCATCGCCCTGGAAAACCTGTTCCCGCCACTGCCGAGCGAGATCATCCTGCCGCTGGCCGGCTTCGCCGCGAGCCGCGGGGAACTGAGCCTGTGGGCGGTGCTGGTGTGGACCACGATCGGCTCGGTGGTGGGCGCGCTGGCGCTCTACGGGGTGGGCGCGCTGCTCGGCCGGGACCGGGTTCACGCGATCGCCGCGCGGCTGCCGTTGGTGAAGGTCTCGGATGTGGAGCGGACCGAGAGCTGGTTCGCCCGGCACGGCGCCAAGGCCGTGTTCTTCGGCCGGATGGTGCCCGTCTTCCGCAGCCTGGTCTCGGTCCCGGCGGGCGTGGAACGGATGGCGCCGGTGCTGTTCCTGACGCTGACGACGCTCGGCAGCGCGCTGTGGAACACCGCCTTCGTGCTGGCCGGCTACGCGCTCGGCGAGGACTGGGAACGGATCAGCGACGCCGTGAGCCTGTACTCCAAGGCCGTGCTGATCCTGGTCGCCGTGGCGCTGCTCGCGTTCGTCGGCTACCGCGTGGCCCGACCCGGCGGCGGCAGCCGCCGGCGCGCCCGTTGACCATGACGGAGGCCACGGGCGCGCGGGCACGGGGACGCCGGGTCAGGCGTCCCACGGGTGCGGGCGGAGGTGGTGCAGCAGGACCGGTGCGGCGCCGGGGGCGCCTCCCGGGCCCTCGGGACCCGGGAGGGGGTGCAGGACACCGAGGCGCTGGGTCGGGCGGGTCAGGGCGACGTAGAGGTCGTTGAGCCCGCGAGGGGAGTCGGAGACGACGCGGTCGGGGTCGACGACGAGGACGGCGTCGAACTCCAGGCCCTTGGCACGCCGCGGATCGAGCACCACCACGCGGTCCGCGGACGCCGCCGACGCCACCGCAGGGGCCAGCGCCGCCAGCCGGGAGCCGGGGACGATCACCGCGACCCGGCCCTCCGGGGTCCGCGCCGCCTCGGCCGCCGCCAGTTCCGCCGCGACCGCACCCAGGTCGGCCTCGGGCGCCGCGCACCGCCACGGCTCGACGCCGCCGGTGCGAACCGCCTCCGGCGCCCGGCGCGCGGGGTCGATATGGCGCAGCACCTCGGCGGCGACCTCGGCGATCTCGGCCGGCAGGCGGTAGTTGACCGTCAGCTCCGCCAGCCTCCACCGGCCGCCGACGTGTGGCGCCAGCACGTGTTCCCAGGATGCCGCGCCGCCGGTCTCGCCGGTCTGCGCGATGTCGCCGACCACCGTCATGGAACGGGCCGGGCAGCGCCGCATCAGCAGCCGCCAGGCCATCGCGGACAGCTCCTGCGCCTCGTCCACCACGACGTGGCCGAAGGTCCAGGTGCGGTCGGCGGCGGCGCGTTCGGCGGGCGTGCGGTGGTCGCGTTCGCGCTGGCGCTCGGCGAGTTGCTCGGCGTCCAGCAGGTCGTAGGCGGCGAGCGACTCGGCCTCCTCGGCGTCGTCGGAGTCCTCGGCGTCGTCCACGTCGGTGGTGCGGGAACCGTAGGCGACGTCGAGCGCCTCCTGGGCCAGGGCGAGCCGCTCGGCGCGCTCCGCCGCCTCGGCCTCCCGAGCCGCCCGCGCCGCGCACTCGTCGACGCCAAGCAGTTCCGCGGCCTCGTCGAGCAGCGGGATGTCCGCGGGACTCCAGCCGGGGCCCTCGCGGAACAGCGCGGCGCGCTCCGCCGCGGTGAGGCCCGGCGCCGCGGCGGCCAGCCGTTCGGGCGAGGCGAACAGCTCGGCGAGCAGCCGCCGCGGGCTGAGCGAGGGCCACAGCTCGTCGACCACGGCGGCCACCTCGGGACTGTCGCGCAGCTCGCGGCGGAAGTCCTCGACCTCCTCGTCGCCGAACAGGATGTCGCCGTCGAACACGTCCACGCCGTAGCGCTCGATCAGGCGGCGTGCCAGCGCCGCCACCACCTGCTCGTGGAAGACCTCCCGCGCCTCGTTGTGCGGCAGCCGGGACTCGCGGGCCAGCTGGCGGGCGGCGGCGCAGTCCGCCGGGTCCAGGGCCAGCGTCTCCTTCTCGTACGGGACCAGGAACGGCTCGTCGGGGACGCGCTGCCGGTCGCGCACGGCCGCGGCCACCACCTCGGCCATGGCCAGCCGGCCCTTGATCTCGGCCACCGCCGGGGAGTCGGCCCGGCGGGGGCGGACGCCCGGGTAGAGATCGTCCACGGTGGCCAGCAGCACCCCGGTCTCGCCGAGCGAGGGCAGCACCTCCTCGATATAGCGCAGGAACGTCGGGTTGGGGCCGACGATGAGCACGACGCTCTTCGCCAGGCGCTCGCGCTGGGTGTAGAGGAGGTAGGCGGCCCGGTGCAACGCGACGGCGGTCTTGCCCGTGCCGGGACCGCCCTGGACGACGAGCACGCCGCGGTGCGCGGAACGGATGATCTCGTCCTGTTCGGCCTGGATGGTGGCGACGATGTCCGACATTCGCTCGGTGCGCGCCACGTTCAGCGCCGCCAGCAATGCCGAGTCACCGGTCGTGCCGCCACCGCCGAATTCCTCGTCTCTGACCGCGGTTACCTGCCGGCCCTCGGTGCTGATATGCCGGCGCCGGCGCACGAGTTCCGGAGTAAGGGCGGTCGCGGTGTAGAAGGGGCGCGCGGCCGGGGCCCGCCAGTCGATCAGCAGCGGACTGTCGCCGGCGTCCCCGGTCAGGTCCTCCAGGATGCCGATGCGGCCGATGTGCCGGCGCTCGCCGTCGCGCAGGTCGAGCCGCCCGAAGCACAACCCCTGCTCAACGGCGTCGAGCCGCCCCAGGCGCTGGTTCAACTCGGCCGCGGCGACGTCGCGTTCGGCCAGGCCCTGGTGGCCGAGTCCGGTGCGGGCCAGCACCTCGTCGAGCCGATCCCGCGTCTGCTCCCGCAGTTCGTCAAGGCGCCCGTAGAGCCGGGTGATGTATTTCTGTTCGCCGTCGTTCTCGACGCTTGACACACCTAACCCCTGATCGCTAGAATTCCTCTTGGCTGTACATGACTTGCGGTCGTCAATGCCTGCCAAACGAATTACTATAGCGAGAAATTCGCCTCGTTGCCACGGGGCGATTTTTGTTGGCCGCGAGAGGACATCAGAGGACGCCGTGTCAGACAGCGAACCCGCACCGCTTCCGCCGGCGATCGACTCGATGACCCTGCTCGCCGCGGCCGTCGTCGTGCACGACCGGGCGACCGACCGGGTGGTGCTGCTCCGGCGCGGGCCCGAGGCGAAGTTCGGGCGCGGGCTCTGGGACCTCCCGGTCGGCAAGAGCGATCCCGGCGAGCCCGTCACCCAGACCGCCGTCCGCGAACTACGCGAGGAGACCGGTCTCGTCGTCGACCCGGCCGACCTGCGGCTCGCGCACGTCGTGCACGGCGCCGTCGGTGCGGAGGCCCCCGGCGGCTTCCTCACCGTCATCTTCACCGCACACCGCTGGCGCGGCACGCTGGTCAACGCCGAGCCGCGCAAGCACTCCGAGGTCAGCTGGCTGCCCAGCGGACAGTTGCCGAGCAACGTCGTGTTCTCCACCGACGCCGTCCTCCGGCGGTGTCTGAGCGGCGACGTGGCGGTCACCCTGCACGGCTGGCGCTGACGCGCCGCGACGTCGCGGGAGCGCCGAGTGCAACGCCCCCGCAACAACCCTTGAGCGACGGCTTACCCGCGACCCCCGGCTCCGCCACCATGGAGGTCACGACACGTGACAATCGGGGGTTCGCAGATGTCCACAGCAAACACCGACCCGTCGCCGGACCAACCACGGCGGCCCGGCCCGGCCGACGCGGCATCGCCGTACGCGCCTCCGCCGTCGCCGTACTGGCCATCGCCCCACGGGGTTCCGCCAGCCGCCGGGCCATCGGGTCCGGTGGCGGACGGGGGCGGCCGGATCCCGGCGAACCAGGTGGCGCCCTACGCCGTCAGCGCCGTCCTGCTGATGGTCTTCGCCGGCGGCGTGATCGCCTGGATCGTGGACGCCATCCGGCATTCGGACAGCGGCGTCGGCGACCTGCTGCGGGCGCTTGTCGATCCGGCGCACGAGATCGCCCCGCAACTGCTGACGCCCTACGAATGGGCCTTCGCGCTCGCCCTGCTGACGGTCGCCGTGCTGGCCCTCTGCCGTCGCCGGATCGCGCGCGGCGGTGCCCTGATGCTGGGCTTCCTGCTGCTGGGCATCAGCCTCCGGCAGGCCGTCGGCTCGATCGACCCGGACTACCGGGCCGGCTTCGATGACCCGGACTACGGGGCCTGGATGCTGGCCACCTACAGCGTCGGGTTCGCCATCGCCGCGACCGTGCTGATCCTGATGTGGCAGGCGCGCGAACGACCCGACGAGGCGACGCCCTGGCCGACGCGCACACTGACGCCGTGGCCGTATCACCTGGCCGGAGCGCTGCTGGTCGCGACGGGCCTGGTGCAGGCCGCGTGGGTGGTCGACCGCCAGTGGCAGTTGGACGACGCGGGCATCCAGCCCTTCCACGACTATCTGCGCGACCTGGTCGACCCCTCGCTGTACTACACGCCACTGAGCCTCTACACCGGACTGGAGTTCTACGAGGCGGTGCTGTTCGGCTCGCTGGTCGTGGTCGGCGTGCTGGCGCTGCTGGGCCGCCCCGTGGCGCGCGGCGCCGGACTCACCATCCTGGGCATCGCCGCCTACTTCGAGGCCCGCGCGGTGACCGCCACCATCCAGACCGGCCACTGGGACGCGTACTTCAACTCCGTCCGCGGCACACTGCACCTGGCCACGATGGTCTTCACCGGCGTGGCCATCGTGATCGCCGCGGCCGCCCTCCTGGGCGCCGACCGGTTCCGCCGCGACGTACGATCGGACCGGTGACCATCGCACGCGTCGGTGCGGGAGGAAGTCCCGGACCCGCTCCTGGAATTGACCCTCCCCGCCGGCCACGATGAGCACCGAATGCATTACGATGAGTAATACCGCCGAGGTGGCCAGGACGCCTCGGCCGCATCTCGGACCGGGCGACAGCGTGCCGGAGATCGCGGTAGCGTCGCAGGGCGAACCGTCGGCGCGGCCGGTTCGTGGCCAACGTGTCCCAGGGTGCCCCGGCGGTGCCCGTCAGCGCTCGACCAGTGCTCGACCAGTGCTCGATGAGTGAGAGCCACCGTGGAGGTGAGGGTGTCCCCATTCCCAGGTGAACCCGGTTCGCAGGACTTCGTGGAAGTCCGGCTGCCAGCGGCGGGTGCCTACCTGTCCGTGCTGCGTACGGCCACGGCCGGTCTCGCCGCCCGGCTGGACTTCACCCTCGACGAGATCGAGGACCTGCGCATCGCCGTCGACGAGGCCTGCGCGATCCTGCTGCAACAGGCTCGGCCAGGCAGCGTGCTCGACTGCGTCTTCACGCTGGTCGGGGACGCGCTGCGAGTCACGGTCTCGGCGCCCACCACGGAGGGGCACGCGCCCGAACGGGACACCTTCGCCTGGACGGTACTGACCGCGTTGGCGGGCGAGGTCGAGTCTGCCGTCGCGGAGGACAAGACGGTCAGCATCAGCCTGCACAAGAAGCGCGGCGCCGCCCCCGGAGCGCCGTGACCGGCACGCAGGGGTCGCCACCTGAGGACGAGGGGGCCGAGGTGAACGCCGAGGTGAACGAGGTGAAACAGGCAGCGCCGACAGGCCGCCAGGAGCCGGTCGGCGGCTCCGCCATGCCGGAGATCCCGGAGATTCCGGAGATCCCCGAGCAGCCCGCCCAGCCGGGCCAGCCGATCCAGGCCATGGGCGCGGTCGAGGCGACGCTGCGGCCCGAGCTCGCGGCGGACGCGGCCCTGTCCCCCGCCGAGGCGCCGGCCGAGGCGCCCGCGGAGGCACCGGTCGGGGCAGGGCAACGCCCGCAGCCGACCGGACGGCGAGTGCTGCCCGATCCGCACGACCGCAGCGCGGCCCGCAATCTCTTCGTCGAGCTGCGCAAGCTCCCCGACGGCTCGGCGGCGCGCGCGGAGTTGCGCGACAGCCTGGTCCGGATGCATCTGCCGCTCGTGGAGCACCTGGCCCGGCGGTTCAGGAACCGCGGCGAGCCGCTGGACGACCTGACCCAGGTGGCGACGATCGGCCTCATCAAGTCCGTCGACCGGTTCGACCCGGAGCGCGGCGTGGAGTTCTCCACCTACGCGACGCCGACCGTGGTGGGCGAGATCAAACGGCACTTCCGGGACAAGGGCTGGGCGGTGCGGGTGCCGCGCCGGCTCCAGGAACTGCGGCTGTCGCTGAGCACGGCCACGGCGGAGCTGTCCCAGCAGCACGGCCGCGCGCCGACCGTGCACGAGCTGGCCCAGCGGCTGAACATCTCGGAAGAGGACGTGCTGGAGGGCCTGGAGTCCGCCAACGCCTACAGCACCCTGTCGCTCGACGTGCCCGACACGGACGACGAGTCGCCGGCCGTGGCCGACACGCTGGGCGCCGAGGACGACGCCCTGGAGGGCGTGGAGTACCGGGAGTCGCTGAAGCCGCTGCTGGAGGAGCTGCCGCCGCGCGAGAAAAAGATCCTGCTGCTGCGCTTCTTCGGCAACATGACGCAGTCGCAGATCGCCCAGGAGGTCGGCATCTCCCAGATGCACGTCTCCCGCCTGCTGGCCCGCACCCTCGCGCAACTGCGCGAGAAGCTCCTCGTGGAGGAGTAGCTAGGCGCTTGCCGCGCAGCGAGCCGAGCACGGCACCCCCGACCTGGCCGCCGAAACCATCCCGCTGCCGCGGGGCCGGCGGGGGGCACTCACCTACGGGAGTCCCCCGCCGCCCCGCCACCGCTTCGCGGGACCGGAGAGGCTGGGGCACGACCTTGCCGAGGCACTACCGCACCCCATCGGCACGCCGGAACCCACCCGCCGACCCAGGGCCGCGCACGGCTGGGACACCCACCCACGGGGCGCCCCTCCGCACGACCTCGCGAAGCAACGACACCGGCGGCAGCCTCACCGCTTCGCGGGAAGCGCGACGCTCACACTCGTCCGGCGGGGGTTTCGGGGGGGCCGACGCCGAGGGCGGTGGTGGCGGTGGGGTTGATCAGGCAGCCGAGGGTCGCCAGGGCGGACGCGGCCAGGGCAGCGCCGGCCACCGGCCACAGCGCGCCGCTGCCGGCCATGCCCCAGGCCGTGGGCAGCGCCAGCAACTGCACGATCACGGCCGGGCCCCGGCTCCAGCGGCGCAGCCGCCACAGGCCGAACCCGGCGGCCAGCGGCAGCGCCGCCAGCGCCAGCACCGTGACCGCGCCGGTCGCCGCCTGCAGGGCGTCCTCCGGATCGCCGAAGACGAGCAGGGCCAGCATGAAGACGCCGAGCCCGGCGATCACCACACCCTGCAACCCGCACAGCAGCGCCGCGGCGGTCACCCGCCGCGGCCGCCGGGAATCAACGCTCGACGCTTCGCTCACCCCGCCAGGGTAGCGCCGCGGTCCCGCCGCTCCAGGCTCCTCCTGGCCTGGGTACTCTGCACTCCATGCGCGCACTCCTCGTGGTCAATCCCGCCGCCACCACCACCAGCGCGCGCACCCGTGACGTCATCAGCCGGGCCCTGGCCAGCGAGTTGAAGCTGGAGGTGGCCGGCACCGAGTACCGCGGGCACGCCAGGGAGCTGGCCAGGGAGGCCGCGGAGCGGAACGCCGCGGACGTGGTGATCGCGCTCGGCGGCGACGGCACGGTCAACGAGGTGGTCAACGGGCTGCTGCACAGCGATCCGCAGGGGGAGGAGCGGGAGATGCTGCCCCGGCTCGCGGTGGTGCCCGGGGGCTCGACCAACGTCTTCGCGCGGGCGCTCGGGCTCCCGAATCACGCCGTGGAGGCGACCGGCGCACTGCTCGACGCGATTCGCGCCCGGCGTGAGCGCCCGATCGGGCTCGGCCTGGCCAGCGGCACGCCGGGCAGCGTCGACGCCGAGGTGCCGCGCCGCTGGTTCACCTTCAACGCCGGCGTCGGCTTCGACGCGGGCGTGGTGGGGCGGGTGGAATCGCAGCGGGAACGCGGCAAGCGCTCCACCCACGCGCTGTACGTGCGGCAGGCGATGCGGCATTTCGTCGGCGACCACCGGGCCCGGGTGCGCGGCGGCATCACCCTCCTCCGCCCTGGTCAGGAGCCGGTCGAGGGCCTGGCCCTCGCCGTCATCTGCAACACCGCGCCGTGGACCTTCCTGGGCAACCGGCCGATCTACGCGGCCCCCCAGGCGTCCTTCGACACCGGGCTCGACGTCTTCGGCCTGTCCAAGCTGTCCTCCGCCTCGCTGGCCAGGTACGGCTCCCAACTGCTGCGCACGACCCCGGAGCGCGGGCTGCACGGGAAGCATGTGGTGTCCCTGCACGACGAGGCGGAGGTCACCTTGCAATCGCAGGCGCCACTGCCGTTTCAGCTTGATGGTGACCACCTCGGACTGCGAACCAGCGTGCGGTTCACAGGTGCACGGCATGCACTGCGTGTGATTGTGTGAGTGGAACCCCGGAAACTCCTTCCAGTCGAACGTTTAGTCCAGACTGCACCCGAGGGTTGTAGGGCTGTGAGCAACCCGACACCAAGGAATCAAAAAAAACTTTCCGGAAGGGGTTGTATCCGCCGCCGAGGTTTGCGAGTCTCTACATGGCGATCGGGACGGCCGACCTACGGGCCCCCTTGAGAGCCCGAATCCTCACTCCCACATCCTGAGCACGTGCTCGTTCTTTGTGGGGGGATTCGTGAAAGCGTTCACATTCACAAGCGATGTAACAGCAACGTGCAGGAGATGGAGCAGACATGGACTGGCGTCACAACGCCGTTTGCCGCGAGGAAGACCCCGAGCTGTTCTTCCCCATCGGCAACACCGGTCCTGCGCTGCTGCAGATCGAGGAAGCCAAGGCCGTCTGCCGCCGCTGCCCCGTCATGGAGCAGTGCCTGCAGTGGGCTCTGGAGTCCGGCCAGGACTCCGGCGTATGGGGTGGAATGAGCGAGGATGAGCGCCGCGCGATGAAGCGCCGCGCCGCCCGTAACCGAGCGCGGAAGACCACCGCCTGAGGCACGCCCTGCCCGGCGGTTCCCCACAGCCAGCAGCCACCCGCTGCTTCGAGCCGCAGCACGCAGCACCCTTCGAGTGTGCGCACGACACGGCACGCACGACACGGCACTGAGCCCCGACCCGGAAATCCAGTCACTCCGGGCCGGGGCTCAGCGTCGTTACCGCTCAGCGTCGTTACCGCTCAGCGTTTGTGCTGGACGAGGGGAAGGTCAAGCACCACGCGGGTGCCGCCGCCGCTGGCCGGCACCATGTCGAACCGGCCGCCCAACTCCCCCTCCGCCAGCGTCCGCACGATCTGCAGCCCGAGGTTGCCGTGGCGCTGCGGGTCGAACTCCGCCGGCAGGCCGCGCCCGTCGTCCCGGATGGTGACCATCAGGCGGCCGGGCTCCCCGCGCCGGGCCTCGGAACGCACGGCGTTGACCTCGATCCGCCCCCGCTCCCCCGGTCCGAAACCGTGCTCCAGCGCGTTCTGCAGCACCTCGGTGAGCACCATCGACAGCGGGGTGGCGGTCTCGGCGTCGAGTATCCCGAAGTGGCCCTGGCGGCGGCCGGTGACCCGGCCGTCCGGCGAGAGCTCCGCGACCATGGCGATCACCCGGTCCGCGATCTCGTCGAACTCCACGCGCTCGTCGAGGTTCTGAGACAACGTCTCGTGCACGATGGCGATCGAGCCGACCCGCCGCACCGCCTCGTCAAGCGCGGCCCTGGCGCGGTCGTCGCCGCTGGCGCCGATCCGCCGGGACTGGAGTCGCAGCAGCGCGGCGACGGTCTGCAGATTGTTCTTCACCCGGTGGTGGATCTCCCGGATGGTGGCGTCCTTGGTGATCAGTTCCCGCTCGCGTCGACGCAGTTCGGTCACGTCGCGGAGGAGTATGAGAGAACCGATGTGCTCGCCCTTGGGCTTCAGCGGAATGGCGCGGAACTGCACCACGCAGTCGGGGCCCTCGATCTCGGCCTCCCTGGGCGCCCAGCCGCTGGCGAGCTTGACCAGGGACTCGTCGACCGGCCCGCGGGTCGGGGCGAGTTCCGCCGTGGTCGGGCCGAGCGGCAGTCCCACCAGATCCGCGGCCAGTCCCAGCCGGTGGTAGGCGGAGAGCGCGTTCGGGCTTGCGTACTGGACCACACCGTCGGCGTCGAGGCGGATGAAACCGTCGCCGACCCGGGGCGTCCGGTCCATGCCCACCTGGTGTCCGGGGAACGGAAAGGTGCCGGCGGCGATCATCTGGGCCAGGTCGGAGGCGCTCTGCAGGTAGGTGAGCTCCAGCCGGCTGGGGGTGCGCACGGTGAGCAGGTTGGTGTTCCTGGCGATGACGCCGATCACCCGGTCCTCCCGGCGGACCGGGATGGACTCGACCCGGACCGGCACCTCCTCGCGCCACTCCGGATCGCCCTCGCGCACGATGCGGCCCTCGTCCACGGCCACGTCCAGCAGCGGACGGCGTCCGCGCGGCACATGGTGGCCGACCATGTCGTCCTGGTACGAGGTGGGGCCGGTGTTGGGCCGCATCTGGGCCACCGAGACGTAGCGGGCGCCGTCCCGGGTGGGCAGCCACAGCACCAGATCGGCGAACGAGAGGTCGGCGAGCAGCTGCCACTCGGAGACCAGCAGGTGGAGCCACTCGAGGTCGCGTTCCCCGAGGTCGGTGTGCTGGCGCACGAGGTCGTTCATGGAAGGCACCCTGGCGAGCTTACCGGCGCGTCAGGACACGGGCAGGACCACGGGTGCGGGACGCCGGGCGCGGGCGCCTTCGGCCGTGAGAGTAAGTGCGTTCAGAGGATGGACACACGGCGGCGGCCGAGTCCAGAATGGGCGGTCCGGACGTGTCACACACGTCTGTCACCGTCGCTGTCATCTGTCCTCCCCGCACAGGAGGGCAGAGCGCGGCCCGAGGCGCTCTCTGCCCTGACGGCGCCTGGGCCCGCATCGCTCCGGGCTGCGGTGCCGCAGAGGGTTGAGGGTCCCTCCCCGGCGCCGCGGCCCGTGGGTGTCCTCGGGGGAGGTCAGCGGGTCTCGGTGACCTTGGCGAGCGCCCGGGGCGCGTCGGGGTCCTGGCCGCGGGCGATGGTGACCTCGTAGGCGAGCATCTGCAGCGGCAGGATCTCCAGCACCGGCTGGAGCTCCTCGGCCAGGCCGTCGGTCGGCAGCGCGAACCCGGCGGAGGCGGCCGCCACCTGGGCCGGCGGGCCGACGACGACCAGGTCGGCGCCTCGGTCGCGGAGCCGGTCGAGCACCGGCTGGAGCGCCTCGCCACCGCGGCCGTCGGTGACGATGGCGATCACCGGGGAGACGTTGTCCACCATGGCGAGCGGGCCGTGCAGCAGGTCGGCGCCCGAGTAGGACAACGCCGGGATGTAGCTGGTCTCCATCAGCTTCAGCGCCGCCTCCTTGGCGGTCGGGTAGCCGTAGCCGCGCGAGGTGATCACCATCCGCTCGGCGAACCGGTAGCGGCCGGCCAGGGCACGCACCTCGGCGTCGCGCTCCAGGATCTGGGCGGCCAGGCCCGGCAGCGGCGCCGCGGCGGCCGTGCCGTCCTCGCCGCGCAGGCCCTGCACCAGCAGGTAGAGGGCCAGCAGCTCGGCCGTGTACGTCTTGGTGGCCGGCAGCGCCCGCTCGGGTCCGGCCAGCACGTCCACGTGGAACTCGCTGGCCGCCGCGAGCGGCGATCCCGCGTTGTTGGTGACGGCCAGGGTGATCGCGCCGGCCTCGCGGGCGGCGGTGGTGGAGGCGACCAGATCGGGCGAGCCGCCGGACTGGCTGACCGCGACCACCAGGCAGTCGGTGAGGTCGGGCCGCGCCCCGTACGCGGTGGTGGTGGACATGGAGGTGAGGCCGCAGGGCAGGCCCAGCAGGATCTCCAGCAGGTACTTCGCGTACAGCGCGGCGTTGTCCGAGGTGCCGCGCCCGGTGAGCAGCACGAAGCGCGGGCGCCTGGCCGCGATCCGCTCGGCCACGGCGCGGATGTCCGCCGCACCCTCGTCGAGCAGCCGGCGCAGCACCTCGGGCTGCTCGGCGATCTCCCCGGCCATCAGCCGGCCGGCGGGTCCGGTGGCGCGCACGACGGCCTCCTTCCCGTTCATCGGGCCCTCCAGGCTGTCACTCATCTCGGCCTCCCCTTACGGGCGTCCTACAGGCGTCTCACAGGCGTCCGGTGACGGCCTCGGCGGCCGCCCTGGCGCAGGCTCGGGCGGCGCCGTGGGTGGCCACGTGCGGCGCGCCGACCGGCGGCGCGTGCGGGACGCCCATCTCGATCACGGCGGTGTCCGGCCGGGCCGCGAGCAGCGCCCGCAGCGCTTCGGCCATCCAGGGGTGGCGGTGCACGTCGCGCACGACGGCGACCACCGGCCGGTCGTCGGCGGCGCGCAGCAGCTCCTCGATCGCGGCCGCGATGCCCAGCCGCTCGACCTCGACCCGGGTGTGCTCGCCCGACCGGGTGCCGGACAGCAGCCGGTCCAGCTCGGCGGCGACGCCCCAGGGGGTCTGCGAGCCGGCGGCCTGGTTGGCGACCGGGGTGAACGCGGCCACGTACGGCGGCCGGGTCAGCGGCGCGGCGGGCTCGGCCCCGGGGTGCGTCACCCGCAGGGCGCGGCGGGCCGCGGCCAGGCCGAGCGCGGACACCTCGTCGCACGGGCCGGCGCCGCGGGCCCGGGCGGCCGCGGCGGTCGTGACGGTCCACCGGCCGAGCTCCCTGACCCGTTCCGCGGCGTCGTGCAGCCGCTCCTCGGGCAGCTCGCCGTCGCGCACCGCCCTGACCAGGGCGTCGCGCAGCCACAGCACCTGGGTCTCGTCGGAGGGGGTGCCGCCGACGCAGACGGCGTCGGCGCCCGCGGCGATGGCCAGCACGCTGCCGCGGTCCAGACCGTAGGTGTCGGTGACGGCCCGCATCTCCATGCCGTCGGTGTAGATGACGCCGTCGAAGCCGAGGCCGCCGTCCGCGACGGGGGCGCGCAGCAGTTCGGTCAGCACGGCGCGGCTGAGGGTGCCGGGGCGGCCGGGGTCGAGGGCGGGGATCACGATATGGGCGCTCATCACGCAGCGGGTGCCGGCGGCGATACCGGCCTGGAACGGCACAAGCTCGCGGGCGCGCAGGGTGTCGAGGCCGACGTCGATGCGGGGCAGCGCCAGATGGGAGTCGATGTTGGTGTTGCCGTGGCCGGGGAAGTGCTTGACGCAGGCGGCCACGCCCGCGCTCTGCAGGCCGTCCACGTAGGCCGCGGTGTGGCGGGCGACCAGTCGTGGGTCGTCGCCGAAGGAGCGCACCCCGATCACCGGGTTGTCCGGGTCGGAGTTGACGTCGGCGGACGGTGCCCAGTTGACGGAGACCCCGCACGCGGCGAGGCGGTGACCTATCTCGGTGGCGACGGCCCGGGTCAGCTCCGCGTCGTCCACGGCGCCGAGCGCGTGGTTGCCGGGGAAGGAGGAGCCGGTGTGCACCTCCAGGCGGGTGACGTCGCCGCCCTCCTCGTCGACGGCCACCACGAGCTCCGGATGCACCGCGCGTAGCTGCGCCGTGAGCTGGGCGAGCTGTTCGACGGAGACGATGTTGCGGGCGAAGACGCCGACCCCCGTCATGCCGTTGTCCAGCTGGCGCAGCAGCCAGTCGGGGGCGCCGGTGGTGCCGGTGAAGGTGGGGTGGAGGACGGCCAGCGCGTCCCGGGTGAGGGTGTCGGAGTCGCTTACCGCTGTGCTCATAGCGGGCTATCCCTTCACGGCACCGGCGGTGAGGCCGCCGGTGACCCGTCGCTGGAGGATGAGGAAGACGATCAGCACCGGGAGGGTGAACAGCGAGGAGGCCGCCATCGTGGCACCCCAGTCGTTGCCGAAGTTCGTCTGGAACTGGGTCAGCCACAGCGGCAGGGTGGCCGCCTCGGGCGACTTGTTGAGTACCAGCACCATGGCGTACTCGTTCCAGGCCAGGATGAAGCCGAAGAGCGAGGTGGCCATCAGGCCGGGGGCCAGCAGCGGGAAGATGACCCGGCGGAACGCCTGTAGCCGGCCACAGCCGTCGATCATGGCGGACTCCTCCAGCTCCTTCGGCACCGCCGCGATGAAACCACGCAGGGTCCAGATCGTGAAAGGGAGGGCCATCACGAAGTAGACGATGGTCAGCGTGCCGATGCTGTTGAGCATCGACAGGTCCCTGGCGTTCAGGTACATGACGATGATGAGGATCTCCCACGGGGCCATCTGAGCGCCCATCACCACCAGCACCATGCCGCGCCGGCCCCTGAAGTCCATCCTGGCCAGCGCGAAGCTGGCGCCCAGCGCCACCACCAGGGCCAGCAGCACGGCGCCGAGCGTGACCAGGATGCTGTTGCGCGCGTAGGTCCAGAAGAGATCGACGCCGGTCGCGGTGGAGTAGTGCTCGAAGGTCGGGGCGAAGAGGAAGACCGGCTCCCGGACGAGCACCTCGGAGTTGCTCTTGAACGAGGTGGAGAACATCCAGTAGACGGGGAAGAGGAAGATCGCCGACAGCCCCAGGGCCACGGCGTTGAGCCCGAGCCTGCGCGTCCTCATGCTCGCTCCTTCGCTGGTGTGTCGCTCGCTGGTGTGTCGCTGGCTTCCTGCCGCAGGATGAGGCGGAAGTAGAAGGACATGGCGACCAGCAGGATGACCAGGGTCAGCACGGAGATGGCGGCCCCGGTGCCGTACTGGTTCTGGCCCATGCCCTCGATGTAGGCCATGACCGGGAGGGTCTCGGACTCGCGGTCGGGGCCGCCGCCGTTCAGCGCGTACAGCTGCACGAACGCCTTGAAGACCCAGATGATCTCCAGGAACGTGGTGATCAGGAAGAACGGCCGCATGATCGGCGCCAGGATGGACCAGAAGATCCGCCACGACGACGCGCCGTCCACCCGGGCCGCCTCGTAGATCTCGCCGCTGATGGTGGTCAGCCCCGCGTAGAGGTTGAGCGCCACGAACGGCACCGAGGCCCAGACGATCAGCACCGTGACGATGGCCAGTGTGGACATGCCGCTGCCGAACCAGTTGTGCTGCTCGTAGCCCGAGAAGCCGAGGGCGCGCATCACCCAGTTGGCGACGCCGAACTGGGTGTCGAACAGCCAGCGGAAGATGGTGGTGCTGGCGATGGGCGGCATCGCCCAGGCGGCCACCAGACTGACCGAGAGCACCAGCCGCATGGTCCGGCCCAGGCTGGTCAGCAGCAGGCCGATCAGCGTGCCGATGATCATGATGAGCACCACGTTGATCGCCATGAAGGCGAAGGTGCGGACAAGGGACGACCAGAAGCGCTCGTTCTCCAGCACCGTCCGGTAGTTGTCGAACCCGGTGTACTCGGTGGTGCGGGAGATGAGCTGGCGCCGGCCGAACTCCTGGAACGAGATCAGCAGGTTGCGCACCAGCGCGTAGCCCAGCACCGCGACCAGGGCGGCGACGGCGGGGGCGAGCAAAAGGTAGGGCAGCCAGCCGGCGGGCAGGCCGCGGGCCGGTGCGCGGCGCGGACGTGCCACCCTGCCGGGCACCCGCGGGGGCGGGGGAGCCGGCGCCTCCTCGATCTGCACGGTCATGCGCTGTGTCCCTCGCTCACTGGCTGCTCCCTCGCTGCCGTCGCCACGCCCTCGAACGTGCCCCTCCCCCAGGCCCTGAAGGCCTGGGGGAGGTATCCCCCAACGGCGGCCCGGCGGGGGGATGGGCCACCGGTGGCGGTGTCGTCGTGCTGTCGGTCACTCGCGGTTGATGCGGGTGGTGATCTCTCCGTCGGCGGCCTCGGCGGCGGAGGCGTAGTCCTCGCCGTCGAGCACGTTGGTCATCAGTTCCTTTATCGGATTCGGGTCGGTCTCGACGTTGGCCCAACCGGTGGTCAACGGGGGCAGGAATCCGACGTCGGCGGAGGCGACCATGGCCTCGGCGAAGCTGCCGGACGCGGGCGAGGCGGTGACATCGGTGCGGTTCGGCACCACGCCGCCGTCGTTGGCGTCCACGTACTTCTGCGCCCATTCGGCGGAGGTGGCCATGCTCAGCCACTCCCGCGCCATGTCCGGATTGCCGGCGCGCTCGTTGACCGCGAGGTTGGAGCCGCCGAGGAAGACGTGGCCGAGTTCGTCGGCGGTCTTGCCGGGGATCGGGAAGTAGCCGAAGTCGGCCTCGCCGCCCTGCTCCTCGATCGCCGCGATGGCGCCGGCGGCCTCCCAGCCCAGGCCGATCCAGGACGCGACCTCCTGGTTCGGCACGACCTCGGTGGACTGCTGCGGTTCCGCCTCGTCGTTGTCCGTCGGGGAGCCGGAGAACTCCTGGAGCTCGGCGTAGAACTCCATGCCGGCCTCGCCGGCCGCGGTGTTCAGCGCACCCTCCCAGCCGTCGCCGTTCTGCACCGCGAAGTCGCCGCCCTCGTCGGCGACGAAACCGCCGAGCACGTAGTAGCTCTGTCCCGGCAGATAGATCGGCTCGGCGTCGGTGTTCGCCTCGATCGCCTCCAGCGCCTCGATCCACTCGTCGCGAGTGGTGGGCACCTCGGCCCCGGCGTCCGCCCAGACGCTCTTGTCGTAGACGACCACCCGGTTGGCGCCGTACCACGGTGCGGCGTACAGGGTGCCGTCCACCTCGGCGGAGGCGAGCATCGACTCGGTCCACGGCTGGTCGGCGAGCTCGTCGAGGGCCGCCAGGCCGCCGGTGTTGGCGTAACCCACGGTCTGGGTGTTGCCGATCTCCAGCACGTCCACCGTGCCGTCCTCGGACAGCGCGGTCGTCACCCGTTCCTGGATGCCGTCCCACTGCTGGATCTCCACGGTGACCTCGACGCCGTGCTCGCGCTCGAACGCCTTGTTCAGCTCCGTCACCCAGCCGTCCGGGGCGGAGCCGTCCATCAGCCAGACGGTCAGCGCGTCGGGGTCGCCGCCCCCTCCGCCGCTGCCGTCGTCGCCGCAGCCGGCCAGCGCTGCCGTACACGCCGCCACGCCGAGGGCGGCGATCAGCTTGCGTCTCAAAGAAGCCCCTCCTTCTCCCGCTCTCCAGTGGTGTAGACAAGAGGTGTAGACCAGAGTCTGGAGCCTGGACTAGACCAGTGAGGGTGTCAAGGGTCCACGAGCGGCGCCCGCCGTCCGTTACCGGACCGACATCTGCCCGAGTGCACCGCGCCCGTCCGGCGCGTGCCACGATGTGAGCTGCAATTGCGCGGAGGAGCCGGTGACGGCAGATCAGAACAAACCCGGTCGGAAGTGGTCTGACGGGAACGAGTGGGAAAGGCGTGCGATGGCGAGGGACGGCGGTACCACCGCTGGCGTCTCCGGCCCGGCGGGGGCTGTCTCGGCCGCCACGGGCGCGGCGGACGGCGCCGAGCGGAACCGCACGGCCCGGGTGCCGAAGTACTACCGCCTCAAGCGCCACCTCCAGCAGATGACGGAGACCATGCCCCCCGGCACCCCGGTGCCGCCCGAGCGCTCGTTGGCCACCGAGTTCGACACCTCCCGGACGACGGTGCGCCAGGCGCTCCAGGAGCTGGTGGTGGAGGGCCGACTCGAGCGCATCCAGGGCAAGGGCACCTTCGTGGCCAAGCCGAAGGTCTCCCAGGCGCTGCAGCTGACCTCCTATACGGAGGACATGCGGGCCCAGGGTCTGGAGCCCACCTCGCAGCTGCTGGAGATCGGGTACATCACCGCCAACGAGCGGCTCGCCCAGCTGCTCAAGCTGCCGCCGGGCGGCCGGGTGCTGCGCATCGAGCGGCTGCGGCTGGCCAGCGGCGAGCCGATGGCCATAGAGACCACCCACCTCTCCCAGGAGCGCTTCCCCGCGCTGCGGCGCAGCCTGGTCCGTTACTCCTCGCTCTACGCGGCGCTGGCCGAGGTCTACGACATCCACCTGGCCAGGGCGGAGGAGACGATCGAGACCGCGCTGGCCAGCCCGCGCGAGGCCGGGCTGCTCGGCACCGACGTCGGGCTGCCGATGCTGATGCTCTCCCGGCATTCCAAGGACGCCGACGGGGAGCCGGTGGAGTGGGTCCGCTCCGTCTACCGGGGCGACCGGTACAAGTTTGTGGCGAATCTGGAGAGGCCCCGACCGATCCGCTAGTCAGCCCCCATCAGGTGTCCTACATTCCGGGCCTGTCGATCGTCGGTGATCCGCGGGTTCGGTCTGCCGGCGCTGGGCAGAACCGGAGCCAGGCACCCACACGGCGCCGGAACAGTACTGGGACGGGACTGGGGCAGGACTGGACAGGGAGGACGCCATGGCGGGACAACCTGCACAACTTCAACGGCTGCGGCCGCGTTCGGTGATCATCTGGACCGTGGTGTCGTTGACGGCCGCGACCGGCTGGGGGGTGCTGGCGCTGGCCCGGGGCGAGGAGGTCTCGGCGGCCTGGATCCTGGCCGCCGCGCTCGGCTCGTACGCCATCGGCTACCGCTTCTACGCGAAGTTCATCGTGACGCGGGTGCTGAGAGCCGACGGCACCCGCGCCACCCCGGCGGAACGCCTCAACGACGGCCTTGACTACCACCCGACCGACCGGCGGGTGCTGCTCGGCCACCACTTCGCCGGGATATCGGGGGCGGGGCCGCTGGTCGGCCCGGTGCTGGCGGCCCAGATGGGCTATCTGCCCGGCACCCTGTGGATCATCGCCGGGGTCATCTTCGCCGGCGCGGTGCAGGACATGGTCGTGATGTTCTTCTCCGTGCGACGCAACGGCAAGTCGCTCGGCCAGATCGCGCGCGAGGAGATCGGCACGGTGGGCGGCATCGCCGCGGTCATCGCGATCTTCGTGATCATGATCATCCTGCTCGCGGTGCTGGCGCTGGTCGTGGTCAACGCGCTCGCCGAATCGCCGTGGGGCGCGTTCTCCGTCGGGCTGACCATCCCGATCGCCCTGTTCATGGGCTTCTACCTGCGCCATCTGCGGCCAGGGCGGATCGCCGAGGTCACCGTGATCGGCGTCGCGCTGCTGCTCTTCGCCATCGTCGCCGGCCGCTGGGTCGCGAACTCCGGGATGGCCGACGCGTTCACCCTCTCGCCCCGGACCCTGGTCATCGCCCTGGTGATCTACGGTTTCGCGGCCTCGGTGCTGCCGGTGTGGCTGCTGCTGGTGCCGCGGGACTACCTGTCGACATTCATGAAGATCGGCACCATCGGGCTGCTCGCGATCTCCGTGGTCGTCGTGCTGCCGACCCTGAAGATGGACGCGGTCACCGACTTCGCCTCGCGCGGCGACGGACCGGTCTTCGCGGGCTCGCTCTTCCCGTTCGTCTTCATCACCATCGCGTGCGGGGCGCTGTCCGGCTTCCACGCGCTGATCTCGTCGGGCACCACCCCGAAGATGATCCAGAAGGAGACCCAGGTCCGCACCATCGGCTACGGCGCGATGCTGATGGAGTCGTCGGTGGCGATCATGGCGATGATCGCGGCCTGCATCCTGGATCCCGGGCTGTACTTCGCGATGAACGCGCCGCCGGCGATGATCGGCGACACGCTCCAGTCGGCCTCCGACACGATCACCTCCTGGGGCTTCACGATCACGCCCGATCAACTCGCGGCGGCGGCCGAATCCGTGGAGGAGGAGTCGCTGCTGTCCCGAACGGGCGGCGCGCCCACGCTGGCGCTCGGCCTGGCCGGAATCCTCGCCGATTTCTTCGGCGGCGAGAGCATGATGAGCTTCTGGTATCACTTCGCGATCATGTTCGAGGCGCTGTTCATCCTGACCGCCATCGACGCCGGCACCCGGGTCGGGCGCTTCATCCTGCAGGACGCGCTGGCCAGCGCCCACCCGTCGATGGCCCGGCTGCGCTCGCACACCTGGCTGCCCGGCGTCTGGCTCACCAGCGCGTTGGTGGTCGGGCTGTGGGGCTATCTGCTGTGGGTCGGCGTCAACGACCCGCTCGGCGGCATCAACACGCTGTTCCCGCTGTTCGGCATCACCAACCAGTTGCTCGGCGCGGTGGCGCTGGCCGTCTGCACGGTGCTGCTGATCAAGTCGGGACGGCTGCGGTACGCCTGGGTCACCGCCGTGCCCATGGCGTTCGTGACCGTGGTGACGCTGACCGCGAGCTGGCAGAAGGTCTTCTCCGACGACCCCCGGGTCGGCTTCCTCAGCCAGCGGGACGTGTACCAGGACGGCATCGACGCCGGCGAGGTGCTGCCGCCCGCCCAGGACATGGGCGACATGCGGACCATCGTCAACAACGCGACCGTGGACGCCGTGCTCACGTCCGTGCTCGCGCTGCTGGTCGTGGTGATCTTCGTGGACGCGGCGCGGGTGTGCGTGAAGGCCGTCCGGAACCCGCGGAACGTCGCGCTCGCCGAGGCGCCGCACGAGGAGGCCCAGATCGTCGCCCCGGCCGGTCTCATCCCCACCAGGGAGGAGCGGGCCGAGCTCACGGCCGCGGGGCTCGGGCCCGGCGGCGGCGTGCCGGGCCAGGACACCCGCGCCGAGGCGGGGGTCAGGGAATGAGTGGCGTGGGTCCGGCGGGCGCCCTGGCGGCGCCGCGCCGGGCCGCCGCCCGGCTGTGGTGGTACGTCAGGGAGTTCACCGGCGAGACCGCGTACGAGCGGCACGTGGCGCGGCTGCGCGCGGCGGACCCGGCGGCGCCGGTGCCGAGCCGCCGCGAGTTCGAACGCCGCCGCACCGACGAGCGCTACGGCGATCCGGCGGCCCCGCCGGGCGGCGGCTGCTGCTGAACGCCTGCTGAACACCGGTCCGCGGGGCCCCGAGCTCGGTCGAGCTCGGGGCCCCGCGGCATGGGAGTGTCAGACCCTCAGGCCACACTGGCCCGCATGGACATCACCATCAGGGACGCGAGGCCGACGGAGCTGGCGGCGGTCGGGGCGCTGACCGCGGAGGTGTATCTGCGGGAAGGACTGCTCGTCGACGGCGAGCGCGACCCGTATCTGGCGGTGCTGCGCGACGCGCGGCGGCGCGCGGAGCACTCCGAGGTTCCCCCAGGTGGCCGTGGCGCCGGAGGGACCGGAGGAGCGGGCCGAGGTCGTGCTGGGGACGGTGACCTTCGTCACGGCCGGGGAGTTCGCCGACATAGCCACCGAAGACGAGGCGGAGTTCCGGATGTTGGCGGTGCCCTCCGCGGCGCGCGGGCGCGGGCCGGCGAGGCCCTGGTACGCGAGTGCCTCCGTCGGGCGCACCGGGCCGGCCGACGGCGCGTCGTGCTGTCCAGTCAGTTGCAGATGCACACGGCTCACCGGCTGTACCAGCGGCTGGGCTTTGCGCGGGACCCGCAGCGGGACTGGGAGCCGCTGCCCGGCTTCGTTCTCAGCGTGTTCGCACGAGAGCTGGGTGACCAGCCGTCCGGCACGGCGGGCGGCGAACACAACATATAGGGGCTCTCGACTTCGGCGGCACAAGATGTATGCTCATGCTCGCTGTCACCGCAGGGGAATCCGGTGTGAGTCCGGAACTGTCCCGCAACGGTGTGCGATGGGCTGATCCCTGCTGTTTTCTGGGTGTCCGCCGCGAGTCCGAGCACCTGCCGGCAGCACAGAACTCGTCCGGGCCTCGTGGGCTGGGCCGACGGACGCGGCATGGTGGTACCCCTTTGCCTGGTTGCCGGGGGACACCCCTGTCCGCGTGCGCTCGTCCCCGCCTCCGTGGGCTCCTCGCGCTTCGAGGGAGAGCTCCACCGTGACCATCGCACCCGACGTCGCTCCCGCACCCCAAACGGTCCGTCAGGCTGCCCCGGAGGCCGTCGCCGAGCCGCCCGACCCGTTGCGGAGTCTCTTGTGGGAGGCGGCGAGCGGGTTGTCCGCGACCGACCCGGAGCGGGTCGCCGCGGCGGTGGCACGCGGCCGGCACGCCGGCTCCGACGCGGCCGAGGCGCGCGGCCTGGCCATCGAGGCCGCGGCCGGGCTCATCGTCGAGGACCCCGAGTACTCCCGGCTCGCCGCCCGGCTGCTCACCGTCGCCATCCGGGAGGAGGCCGCCGGGCAGGGCGCCACGGGGTTCTCCGCCTCGATCGAGGTGGGCCACCGCGAGGGTCTGATCGCCGACCGCACCCGGCACTTCGTGCGGCGGCACGCGGCCCGGCTGGACGCGCTGGTCGAGCGGGCCGTGGCCGACGGCGCCGACGACCGCTTCGAGTACTTCGGGCTGCGCACCCTGCACTCGCGGTACCTGCTGCGGCACCCCACCACCCGCGCGGTGATCGAGGCGCCACAGCACTTCCTGCTGCGGGTGGCCTGCGGCCTGGCCGCCGACGATTCGGCGGAGGCACTCGCCGAGGTCGCCGAGCTGTACCGGCTGACCAACGAGCTCGCCTATCTGCCGTCCTCCCCCACGCTGTTCAACTCGGGCACCCGACACCCGCAGATGTCCTCGTGCTACCTGCTCGACTCGCCCCGGGACGAGCTGGACTCCATCTACGAGCGGTACCACCAGGTGGCCCGGCTGTCGAAGCACGCCGGCGGCATCGGCCTGCCCTACTCACGGGTCCGGGCCCGGGGCTCGCTGATCCGCGGCACCAACGGCCGGTCCAACGGCATCGTGCCGTTCCTGCGCACGCTGGACGCCTCGGTCGCCGCGGTCAACCAGGGCGGTCGGCGCAAGGGCGCGGCCTGCGTCTACCTGGAGACCTGGCACGCCGACGTCGAGGAGTTCCTGGAGCTGCGGGACAACACCGGCGAGGAGGCCAGGCGCACCCACAACCTCAACCTCGCCCACTGGATCCCCGACGAGTTCATGCGGCGGGTGGCGGCAGACGCCGACTGGTCGCTTTTCTCACCGGTGGACGTGCCCGAACTGGTCGACCTGTGGGGCGCCGAGTTCGACGCCGCCTACCGAGAGGCCGAGGCCGCCGGGCTGGCGGTGCGGACCGTGCCCGCCCGGCAGCTCTACTCCCGGATGATGCGCACCCTGGCGCAGACCGGCAACGGCTGGATGACCTTCAAGGACACCGCCAACCGGACGGCCAACCAGACGGCCAGGCCCGGCGCCGTGGTGCACTCCTCGAACCTCTGTACCGAGATCCTGGAGGTCAGCGACGACGGCGAGACGGCGGTGTGCAACCTCGGCTCGGTGAACCTCGCCGCGCATCTGGGTCCCGACGGGGAGTTGGACTGGGAGCGGCTGGACGCCACCGTGCGCACCGCGGTGGTCTTCCTCGACCGGGTGGTGGACATCAACTACTACCCGACCCGGCAGGCCGGCGACTCCAACGCCCGGTGGCGGCCGGTCGGCCTGGGCGTGATGGGCCTGCAGGACGTCTTCTTCCGGCTGCGGCTGCCGTTCGACTCGGCCGAGGCGCGGGAGCTGTCCACCCGGATCGCCGAGCGGATCATGCTGGCCGCCTACGAGACCTCCGCCGACCTCGCCGAACGGCAGGGAGCGCATCCGGCGTGGGCGGACACTCGCACCGCCCAGGGCACGCTTCACCCGGACCACTACCCCGAGGCCGCCGCGTCCGCCGCATGGCCGGAGCGGTGGTCGGCGCTGCGCGAGCGGGTCGCGCGCGTCGGCCTGCGGAACTCGCTGCTGCTGGCGATCGCGCCGACCGCCACCATCGCCTCCATCGCCGGGGTGTACGAGTGCATCGAGCCGCAGGTCTCCAACCTCTTCAAGCGGGAGACGCTCAGCGGCGAGTTCCTCCAGGTCAACACCTACCTGGTGGCCGAGCTGAAGCGGCTGGGCCGGTGGCACGAGGCCACCAGGTCGGAGCTGCGCGAGGCGAACGGCTCGGTCCAGGACCTGCCGGGGCTGCCCGACGCGGTCCGGTCGCTGTACCGCACGGCCTGGGAGCTGCCGCAGCGCGCGCTGATCGACATGGCGGCCGCCCGCACGCCGTACCTGGACCAGTCCCAGTCGCTGAACCTCTTCATGGCCGCGCCGACCATCGGGAAGCTGAGCTCGATGTACGCCTACGCCTGGCAGCGCGGTCTGAAGACCACCTACTACCTGCGGTCCCGGCCGGCGACCCGGATCGCCCAGTCGGCCCGCACCGCCGCCCCCACGTCCGCCACCGTCCCCGAACAGGCCCTTTCCCTCGTCGACGAGGCCACCGCCTGCTCCCTGGAGAACCCCGAGTCCTGCGAGGCATGCCAGTGACCACCAACGCGACCGCCGCGACCAGCCGTTCCACCAAGCACCTGCTCGACCCGGGCTTCGAGCTGACCCTGCGTCCGATGCGCTACCCCGACTTCTACGAGCGCTACCGGGACGCGATCAAGAACACCTGGACCGTGGAGGAGGTGGACCTCCACTCGGACGTCACGGACCTGGCGAAGCTCTCGCCGGGCGAGCAGCACCTCATCGGCCGGCTGGTGGCGTTCTTCGCGACCGGCGACTCGATCGTGTCGAACAATCTGGTGCTCACCCTCTACCGGCACATCAACTCCCCCGAGGCGCGCCTCTACCTCTCCCGACAGTTGTTCGAGGAGGCGGTCCACGTGCAGTTCTATCTGACGCTGCTCGACACCTACCTCCCCGATCCGGACGAGCGGGCGGCCGCGTTCGCCGCCGTGGAGAAGATCCCGTCCATCAGGGAGAAGGCGGAGTTCTGCTTCCGCTGGATGGACTCGGTCGAGGACATCCAGCGGCTGGAGACCAAGGCCGACCGCCGCAGGTTCCTGCTGAACCTGATCTGCTTCGCCGCCTGCATCGAGGGCCTCTTCTTCTACGGCGCCTTCGCCTACGTCTACTGGTTCCGCTCGCGCGGCCTGCTGCACGGCCTGGCCACCGGCACCAACTGGGTGTTCCGGGACGAGAGCTGCCATATGGACTTCGCCTACCACGTGGTGGACACCGTCCGGCACGAGGAGCCCGAGCTCTTCGACGCGGAGATGGGCCGGCAGATCACCGAGATGCTGAACGAGGCGGTGACCGCGGAACTGCAGTTCGCCCGGGATCTCTGCGGCGACGGCCTGCCGGGGATGAACACCGAGTCGATGCGCGAGTATCTGGAGTGCGTCGCCGACCAGCGGCTCGTCCGCCTCGGCCTCGACCCGGTCTACGGCGCGCGCAACCCGTTCCCCTTCATGGAGCTGCAGAACGTCCAGGAGCTGACCAACTTCTTCGAACGCCGCGCATCCGCCTACCAGGTGGCGGTGGAGGGCAACGTGTCCTTCGACGACGACTTCTGACCTAGGGTGAACGCTCACGCGTGAGCCTCGGCACGCGGGCACGGTCGCGTGCAACCTCACGGGCCTCGGCCCTCGTGTAGGGGACGTCCGCCTCACGACCTCACGCGTCGTCGTCACCGTACGTCCGGAGTCACCTTGTCCACGCGCCGTCATGTCCTCCTCGGTGGAGCCGGCCTCGCCGCCTCCACCGTCGCCCTCGGGTTCAACGCCCTTCTTCCGTCCCGGGGACAGGCGCTCGACCGGCCGCCCAACGTGGTGGTGATCACGGCCGACGACCTCGGCTACGGCGAGCTCGGCGCGTACGGACAGCGCACGATGCGCACCCCTCGGCTGGACCGGCTCTGCGCCGAGGGGCTGCGCTTCACCCAGGCGTACTCGGCCGCCCCGGTCTGCGCGCCGTCCCGCTGCTCGCTGCTCACCGGCCTGCACTCCGGTCACTCCGCCGTCCGGCACAACCCGTCGAACGGGCAGCAGGACGCGCTCGACCCGGCGCAGCCCACGTTCGCCGAGGTGCTCCAGGCGCGCGGCTACCACACCGCGTGCGTCGGCAAATGGGGGTTCGGCGGCGAGACCGGGGACGACCCGAGCCGGCCCAACGCGCGCGGCTTCGACGAGTTCTACGGCTACGTCACCCACCGCCACGCCAAGGACCATCTGCCGGACTACCTCTGGCACAACAGCACACGCGTCGCGGTGGAGCCGGGGGCGTACGCGCCCGACATTTTCGAGGAGCACGCGTTCGGGTTCCTGCGTCGGCAGGTGGCGGCGCGCCAGCGCTTCCTGCTCTACCTCTCCCCCAGCCTCCCGCACGCGCCGAGCGTGGTGCCGCCGGCCGAGGCGGCCGCGTCGGTCTACCGCGACCGGCCATGGAGCCCGGCGGACCGGGCGCACGCGGCGCAGATCGCCCGCCTCGACCGGATGGTCGGCGCGGTCACGGACGAGCTCCGCCGGCTCGGCGTGGAACGGGACACCCTGGTGCTCTTCACCAGCGACAACGGACCGCACGAGGAGGGCGGCACGGACCCCGACCTGTTCGACGCGAACGGCCCGCTGCGCGGCTACAAGCGCAACCTCTACGAGGGCGGCATCCGGGTGCCGCTCGTCGCCTGGCGTCCCGGCACCATCGTGGGCGGCACGGTGAGCGAACGGGTGACGCCGCTGATCGACGTGCTGCCGACCCTGGCCGAGCTCGCCGGCGAACGGGCGCCGAAGGACATCGACGGCCTGTCGACGGCCGCGCTGCTGGGCGCCCACGGCGAGGTGGCGGAGCACGACCACCTCTACTGGTTCCGGGGCGTCAGCAGCGCCACGCCCCGCGCCAACGCCGTGGACGCCGGGCGCGCCGGCGTGCTGGCCGAGGCGGTGCGCCGGGGCGACTGGAAGGCGGTGCGCTTCGCGCCGGGGCGGGACCGGGAGGTTCCGGACGAGTGGTGGGAGCTGGAGTTGTACGACCTTGCCGCCGACCCGGGCGAGACCACCGACGTGGCGGCCCGGCATCCGGAGCTGGTCGCGGAACTGACCACGCTGCTGGGCTCCTGCTGGACCGACCGGGCGCGCTGACGCCGAACGCGCGGGACCGGTGCCGGGGGCACCTGACGCCCCCCGACACCGGTCGGGCTGGTTCAGCCTCGCTCGGGTCCGTCTCCGACCCGGTCAGAACCGCTCAGACACCGCAGCTGGGGGCGTCCCAGTACTGGCTGGAGCGGGTGTCCACATGCGTGTGGTCGTCGTGGCCGGGGTAGCCCGGGCCCAGAATGCCGTTGAACCCGTGGTCCCTGGCCGCCTGCGCGAGGGTGCACAGCGAGTGGTTGCCGACCAGGTCGACGGCGGCCCCGTACAGGTGGCGGCTGTCGCTGGCGCCGCCCGCCGCGTCGTTGCAGGCGCGCGAGCGGAAGGCGCTGCTCACCACGATCGGCGCGTCGCCCAGGGCGTGCCGCATCGCCTCCAGCTTCCACATGTTGATCAGCGCGTTCGACTTTGCCTCCGAGGCGCTGACCGCGCCGCCCGACCAGTCCGAGTTGCAGTCGTTGAGCTCCGAGTAGGTGAAGTGGATCGGGGTGCAGTCGTCGTCCTGGAGCGCGTAGATCTGGTTGAACGTGGCGGAACCCGCGATGCCGTCGGCCGCGAGCCCGTACGCCTGCTGGAACCGCGTCACCGCCGCCGCGGTGGCCGGTCCGTAGTCGCCGTCGATCGCCAGCACCGCGCCCCTGCCGGGGTATCCGGAGACCCGGATCTGCAACTGGCGTACCGCCTCGCCCGTGTCGCCCTGCGACAGGCTGTCGTTCCAGGTGTAGCAGCCGTCCGCCTGGGCGGTGCCCGCCGTGCTGACGGAGATGGCCACCGATGCTGAGCAGACCATGACAAAAGTGAGCAGAAGCCGTACGACGCGTCTGGACATGCTGACTCCGTGGGGGGAGGGTAGCGGACTGTGCCTGGTCGAATCAGAGACTGGCCCAAGCATCAACGCGCGTCAACCACGGCGTACGGCGCCGGACAAGCCGTCCGCCGCCGTCCGCCCGCGCTTTCCCGCCGTCTCAGCTGCCCGTTCCTATGCGGTGGGCGGGTTGGGCACCGTCTCGTACCGCGGGGTGCCCTCGGCCATCATCTTCAGGGCCTTCTTCCGCTCCCGCTTGGAGAGCCGGTCCAGGTAGAGCGCGCCGTGCAGGTGGTCCGTCTCGTGCTGGAGGCAGCGGGCGAAGTACCCGGTGCCGCGGACCGCGATCGGCTTGCCCGTGGCGTCCTGGCCGCGCACCACGGCGAGGTCGGGGCGACCCAGCTCGGCCCAGGCGGTGGGGACGGACAGGCAGCCCTCGTTGTTGTCGTCCAGCACCCGCGCCTCGGCCGGCAGCTCGTCGAGCACCGGGTTGCAGACGACGCCGACGTGCCGGGCGCCGTCGTCGTCGGGGCAGTCGTAGACGAAGACCTTCAGATCGACGCCGATCTGGTTCGCGGCCAGGCCGACGCCCTCGGCGGCGTGCTGGCTGGCGAACATGTCGTCGATCAACGAGGCCAGCGTGTCGTCGAACACCGTCACGTCCTGGCATTCGCGGTGCAGCATCGGATGCCCGACGACGGTGATGGGCCGGACCGTGCCGCGCTCCCGGTGGGCCAGCTCCCGCTCCGCACAGTCCTTGGTGTCGTCGATGAACTCATCGCTGACCCGCTCATCCGTGTCTTGCCGCGCCATGGTCCGCCGTTCGCCCCTTCGGTGAGCCCCGCTCCGTAACCCGTACAGCTTACGGGGGACGCGGCGGAGGCGGAGCCCTCAGCAGACCTCTTCCAGATCCCGCCAGTCGCGGGTGTCCGGGCTGTCCGCCACCCAGCCGTCCAGCAGCCCGCGCACCAGCGAGCCCGGCGCGGCCAGGCCGCACTCCCGCTCCGGCGACCACAGGCCGTCGGGCGCGGTGTGTCCCAGCGGCCCCGGATGCCCGGGCACGCTGTGGTCGTGCGGGTCGTGCAGCGCGAGGCCGTCGCCCTCCTCGCTGGGCATCCGGCTCTCCGAACAGGCGCGACACAGCAGCCGCACCGAGGACGACCAGTCCTCCGCCGCGTATCCGGCGTCGGCCGCCAGCCGCTCCAGGGCGTCCCGGTCGGCCTGGGTGGCCGCCTCGATCAGCACCACCCAGGTCGGCACGGCGGAGGGCGCCCACAGCTCGATCTCGTCGAAGACCGGGTAGACCGAGGGGCGGCTGCCCGGCGAGCCGCTGGCCGCGGTGGTCCGCTCGCCGCGCGGCGCGCCGTCGTGCAGCACCACCTCGCCCCAGCGGCGCCCGGAGGACGGCAGCGGGATGTTCAGCACCTCGATGCGGGCCGGGTCGAGGCGCCGTCCCCAGACCACCTCGGCCTCGCCGTCCGGCGAGAGCCGCACGGCCGCGCCGCCCAGGTTCATCCCGAGCGGCTCGCCGGAGGCGGCCAGCGAGCCGTGCCCGTTCCCCGGCACGCGCAGCCCGTACGCCTGCCAGGCGCGGCGGGCCAGCGGCCAGTCCTGCAGGGCGGTGGCGGCGATGCCCACGTTCCACCAGTCAGGGGCGCCGGCGTCCCGTTCGAGCAGCGCGACGGCGCGCAGGCCGGCGGCCCGCGCCTGCTCCCAGTCGTGCCGGAACTTGTGCAGCAGCGCCAGGTTGAACCAGGACTCGGAGAGCCAGGGCTCCAGGTCGGCGGCGCGGGTGAGCAGCGCGCCCGCGTCCTCGTAGCGGCCGTCGTCGATGAGGGAGAACGCCCGGTTGGTGGCCAGCCGCCAGTCCGTGGACGGCCGCTGCCGGACCCTGCCGAAGATCCTCACGATGTCCCGCCTGATTCCCGCCTCGTAGCCTGCACTTCACGGTTCTCCTGTCCGCCCCGGCAGGCATCCAACCATGGGCGGACAGTCCCATGCTCACAGGATGGGCCAGTGACCTGCCGGGCGCGAGGCGGGGCGGCCACCGCGCTCCCGCGGGCACGCGTCAGGGCCGGGGCAGGACCCGTTCCACGGGTGCCCCACTCCGCCGTTCGGGTGATATCGCGGGACCGACAAACGCCCTGGTCGGCGCGGCGCCAGCACGCAGCGCGGTCGTGCCGCTACACTGCCGCGGCTACTCCGCGGGCTGCTCCGACCGCACCTCGGCGGCCTCGGTGGCGCGAATCAGATCGATCCGGTCCAGCACCTTGGCCCGCAGATCCGCGGGCACCTCGTCCTGACCGCAGCAGCGCTTCACGAGCTTCTTCACCGACTGCTCCAGACCGTACTTCTCCAGGCACGGGGAGCACTCGTCGATGTGCTCCTGGAACTTCTCGCAGTCACCGTCGGGCATCTCACGGTCGAGATACTCGTAGAGGTGGTCCAGGACCTCGGAGCAGTCCGTGGGGCGTGACTGGTCGCCGCTCATGATCCCGAGCCCTCCCGTGCCCCGGCTGGGACGAGGCCGCGCTCCCGCGCGTAGTCAGCGAGCATGTCGCGCAGCTGACGCCGGCCGCGGTGCAACCGGGACATCACCGTGCCGATGGGTGTACCCATGATGTCCGCGATCTCCTTGTAGGCAAAGCCCTCGACATCGGCGAGATAGACCGCGATGCGGAACTCCTCGGGGATCGCCTGGAGGGCCTGCTTGACGTCCGAGTCGGGCAGGTGGTCCAGCGCCTGCGACTCGGCGGAGCGCAGGCCGGTGGACATGTGCGATTCGGCGCGCGCGAGCTGCCAGTCCTCGATCTCCTCCGCCGCGCTGCGCTGCGGCTCCCGCTGCTTCTTGCGGTAGGAGTTGATGAAGGTGTTGGTGAGGATCCGGTACATCCACGCCTTGAGATTGGTGCCCTGCCGGAACTGGTGGAACGACCCGTACGCCTTGGCGTAGGTCTCCTGCACCAGATCCTCCGCGTCCGCGGGATTGCGCGTCATGCGCAGCGCGGCGGAGTACATCTGATCCAGGTAGCCCAGCGCGTCCCGCTCGAAGCGGGCGTTGCGCTCGGTTTCGGTCTCCTCGTTCTCCTCGTACCTGCCGTCGTCCGTCGCGGCTACCGGACCCACCTCCCTCGGAAGCGCGGCGAGCCCTGCGGCAGACCCGCCCGCTTCGGAGGATAGACGAAAGGGGGTGGGGCCCGCCGGTCGGGACGAGCGCTCCGCGGCCAGCCGCAGCGTCGCCCAGTCGATCTCGGCGGCCCGCTGACCGGGTGTTTCCGCGGAGTAGTGCGGCAGGCATGCGGTCGAAGCCATGGAAGTGGTCTCCCTGGGTCGTGGGTCTGACCGCGTTAACGCCGACGCCACCTGGCGCATTCCCCCTAGAAGAGGGTTCGCTCCTCGGGGGCGGGGAGCTCGTGCACCAGCTCGGGCCCGTTGTTCCGCACGTTGCTGACCTCGGTGGCCACGGGATAGGCACGGACCAGGCCGGCCGGGGGCGGGGCCAGCAGATGCCGTATCTCCTCGGGGTCGGTGCGGCGTGGGTCCAGCCAGGCGTCCCACCGGTCGGGGGGCAGCATCAGCGGCATCCGGGGGTGGATCTCGGACAGCGTCCCCGGGGCCCCGGGCTCCCCCGCCCCGGCCGCATCGCCCGCATCGCCCGCCTCCGCGTCGGGCAGCGGCGTCGTCTCGGCCTCGGTGGTGACCACCGTGCACGTCACCCACCACGCCCGCGCGTGGTCCTCGGGGAGCGTCGAGTCGCGCCAGAACTCGTAGAGCCCGGCCATGGCCATCACCGAGCCGTCCACGGGGGTGACGAAGTACGGCTGCTTGCGGGGGCGCTTCTTCTTGCCCTTCTCCTCCTCCACCCGCTCCGAGCGCCCGGTGACCCACTCGTAGTAGCCGTCGGCGGGGATCAGGCAGCGGCGGGCGGCGAAGGGCCTGCGGTAGGCCGGCTTCTCGTGCACGGTCTCGGCCCGCGCGTTGATCATCTTGGCGCCCATCTCCGGGGACTTCGCCCAGGACGGCACCAGGCCCCAGCGCAGCACCCGCAGCTGCCGCACCGGCTCGGGTCCCGCGCCCGCCTCCTTCAGCGGCCGTTCGAGCACCGCGTACACGTCCTTCGTGGGCGCGACGTTCCAGTCGGCGGGGAGGGCCTGCTCGGAGTCCCACCGCTCGATGTCGAAGAGGCCCGCCAGGTCCTCCGGACGCCTACTCGCCGCATACCGTCCACACATGCCGACCGAGCGTACCGGGCAGCAGTGACAGTGTCGGCTCCGTCGTTTTCCCGCGCCCTTTCCGAGCCGGGCCCCGGACCTTTCCGCCGATGTACTCCATATCCTTTTCCGTCCGTCGCGGCTTTCCCCTGCTTTCCTGTCAGGTTTCCTGTCAGGGAACGGGTGCCACAACTCGCCGCCGATACCGGCCGATAGGCCCCTGAGGCGGACAGCACGCGGCAGCGCGTCGGCGGGAGAGCGAGGTTTGCGCGCTGCCGAACTCGTCCGCGACGCTATGGTGTTCGCTATCGCACGTCCCTTCGCATGGATTCGCACAGAGAGCGGGTCGCCACCGTGGACTACTGCATAACCTGCCGCCGGCATCTGAATGGCGCGCTGATATGCCCGGGATGCGGGGAGATCACCAACTGGCCCTCCTCCAACCGAGACAGAACGGACCGCTCGAGCGACGGTGCCGCCGGCTCGTCGTCCGAGCCGCCGCGCGCTGACTCGGCGGGAACCCCGCGGCCGGCGAGCAGATCTGGCAGGCCGGAGGCCCCGCGGCCCGACGGCGGCCCCGCCGCGTCGGAGCGGGGCCGGTCGGCGGAGTCCGGCTACGCCTCGATCGACCCGGCCCAGCCGCCCGGCCCCGCGGGGAACCGCCGCAGCCGGTCGGCCGAAGGCCCGGAGACCGGAGCGCCGGGCGCGCGCCAGCGGGCGCCCATCCGTTCGACACGCCGGGCAGCCGGCTCAACCGGCCGGGCCCCGGCGCGAAGCCCCGCGCCGGGGGCGCTGCGGGTGCCGCAGGCGCCGCGGGCGCTTCCCCCCGCGCCGAGTCCGGCGACCCCGTGTCGCGGCCGGGACCTGGCCGGGACGGCATGACCCCGACGCGCCGCCCGGGACGCGCCGCCGGCACGCCTTCCGAGGCGGACGGCCCCGCCGCGGGCGCCGGGCGGCGCCCGTCCCCCGGCACCCCCCGGCGCGGCGCGGCAGGCCCTTCCGGGGCGGTCACGGGGCCCGCGGGAGCGACCGGCCCCGTCCGGGGCCCCCGTACCCCTGACGCCGGCGAGACGGCCGCGCTCCCCGCCCTGGCGGCGACCGGCCCCGGCGGCGCCCGGGGAGCGGACGGCGAGGCGGCCGCGGCCGCCGACGAGCGCTCCGGATCCACCGCGCCCCTGCCCCTGGTGGACGGGCGCGCCGCCCGGGGCCGCAGGGGCCGCCGGGCCGCCCCGCGCCACACCCGCAGGCGTTATGTGATCGGCGCCCTGCTCGGCGTCGCCGTGCTGGCACTGACCATCGGCGAGGTCGGCGACGTCGTGATGCCCCATGACGAGCCGGCGAGTTCGGACCGGGAGACCGAGGCCGACGCCCTGCCGTCCGAGTCCGACGAGGCCGAGGAGACGGGCGACGACGAGTCGGGTGGCGACCCCTCCGACTCGGGAGAGCCGATCGACGACAGCTCCGCCTCCGCTCCCCCGACGCCTCGGACAGCGAACGTCCCGATGAGGACGACCGCGGCGGGCGCGAGGACGACGAGGCGTCCGACTCGCCCGAGGAGACCCAGATCGACGGCAGCGTCGAGCCGGGGTCCGACGACCCCTCCGACCCGGACGACTCCTCGACCTCGCCCACCGGGGACCCGACCGACTCCGCGACCGCCACCCCCAGCGACCCCGGCGAGGAGCCGTCGCCCACCCCCACGGATGACGAGGAAGAGGACGACGACGACTGCTGGCTCATCTTCTGCAGCTGATCTTCCGCCGCTGAGCCCAGCGACACACACGAGGGCCCCGGCCGCCGAAAGGCGGCCGGGGCCCTCGCAGTCGGGACCGGCCCATGGGCTGGCTATCGGTCCCTCTCAAACCGCTTCTTACACACCCTCGCCGAAGAGGACGGTGTAGGTGGCAAGGGCGACAGCGGCGTCGCACTGCGCCCAGAAGCGGTGGTAGTTGAACGTCGGCACGGGGCCACCGTTCAGGTAGTCCTCGACCTTGCCCCAGTCGGGGTCGTCGCGGAGGAAGGAGCGGATCGAGTCGAACGTGGCGCCCGGCTCGATGACATCGCCGTTCGGCATCGTCCCGCTGAAGCCGGAGGGGATGTAGACCTCGTCGGTCAGCCGGTCGTAGGCGTCCTTCTCCTCGGGCACCGAGACGCCGAGGTCGTCCGCCTTCGTCAGGATGCCCTCCAGCAGCCCTTCGGCCGCGGCCTGGGCGTCCGCGTTGCCGGAGGCGGCGGCGTAGTAGGCGAGGGTGTTCGCCAGCGAGCCGGTGATGCCCACGTCCTGCGTGTAGTTGGCGACCGAAACGTGCAGACCGGCGTTGTCACCCGGGTTGCTCGCGTTCCACTCGTCGGGCTCGCCCGACCATTCCAGGGTGGAGGGGATCTGGTAGTCGGCGCCGGTGGTGATCTCACCGAGCACCCACGGAACCCACTTGTCCAGGACCTCCCCGGCCATGGCGTCGCCGGACACGTAGTAGTACTCGGCCATCCGCTGCATCGACCACGCCTGGAAGCCGAACCAGTTGTTCGACGGCGGGTCGTGGTAAACCGGCTGCCAGTCGTAGGCCATGCCGTAGAAGGTGGGCGTGCCCGCCGGAGGCTGGCCGTACGCGCCCTCCCAGCTGTTGGTGGCGCCGCCGGCGATGCCGCCCTCGGCGGACTGCAGCCACCGGTAGAACTCCACCTGCCGGGTCAGGCTCTGGCCCCAGTCCTCGCCCGCGGTCGCGCCCTCCGGGGTCATCCCGCCCTCGGAGAGGGCGTACGCGGCCATCGGGTTCTGGTAACCGAAGTGGCAGTGGCTGGAGCCGATCCGCCAGGACCAGCCGGCGCTGGTGTCCAGCGCGCCACCCCAGGCGTAGTACCAGGACAGCAGGTAGTGGCAGCTGTCCTTGCCGCTGCCCGGCGCGCAGCTGTCGGGGCTGGTGCAGTCGCCAATGGTCTTGAAGTACTTGTCATACATGGCGTACCGCAGGTAATCACCCATCATGGACGCCTTGGACACCACATCCGAAACGGCACCCGCGTTGCCCTGCTCGGTCGCCCACTCGTTGGCCCAGTAGGCGGCCTGGATGGCACGGGCGTCGGCGTCCGGGGCGTTGGTGTAGCGCCATTGCTGGGCGTAGCTCTGGTCGCCCACGAACAGGTCGAGATAACCGTTCTCGCCGCCGTAGCTGAAGTCCTCGATCGACGGGTGCGGCACCGTCTCGAAGACCGACTCCTGAGGACCGCGCTGATAGGTGTTGATGAAGGTCGGCCCGTCACCGTAGCCGTAGACGTTGTCCACGTCCTGGATCCAGTGCATGCCGTAGATGTCGTCGGTGCCGTAGGCGGACGACAGCTCCTGCGCGAGCGGGTCCGAACCCACCGCGACGTCCGGGTCCAGCGCCGACGGGTACGACTCCGGCTCGTTGTACTCGCTGGCGTAGGTGGCCGGGGAGGACGGGTCGTAGAAGCTGTTCGTGGGCTGCTGGTCCGACGCGGGGATCATGTGGTCTTCCATGACCTGCCAGGCGTCGTTGAACGGGCCCCACTCACCGGTGATCCGCCCGTACAGCGCCTCCAGCCAGATCAGATACGAGTACGCCTCGGAAGTCGTCTCGTGTCCGTGGTCGGGAGCCTCAACCAACAGCGTTTCGATCGAGTGGTAAGGAATGCCCTCGGGCGAGAAATAGCCTCCGGACTTGATCTTGTCGTACAGATCCAGGAACTGCTGTTCGTACTGGAGGACACTCGGCCCGTCCTTGGTGCCGGTCTCGCCCTGGGCGCCGGACGCCAGCTTGACGGACAGCGGCAGGGACAGGGCCGCGGTGCCCGCCAGCACGGCACGCCGGGGCACCCGCGACTTTCGATGGGTCGAGGGCTTCTCGTCAGGTGATCCACTTTGGATCCGCATCGGGCCTCCTCGCGGCTCGGTGGGGGTGAGGGGCAGTACACGCCGTGTGACGTGCACACGGAAACCAGTGGGAGCGCTCCCAAGCATCGGAGCTGCCTCACTGATGCGTCAAGACCCTTGACACAACCGACCGCTGACGGGCAGGTCAGCGGTAATTTCTCGAACGACCCCTTGGCGAGACGGGGTGTTGTGCCCTACCGTCCCTTCAACCAGTGGGAGCGGTCCCAAGAGTCAGGCGCCGAGGACGGCGCGCCATGACGACCGGAGCGCTCCGAATGCACCCCCCACCCTCCCCAACCAGCCCCCACGACTCCCGTCACGAGCCGCACGGCTCCTCTCGGCTGTCCCGGCAACATCCCGGGACCGGCCAGGACTGCCCGCCGCCTCACACCACCACGCGATCGGCGGCACGTACCCGTGTGCCCATGACCGTGGCGCCATCCGCGCCCCGGTCGTGCCGCCACGCGCGAGACGGCCGGCCCGTGCGCCAGGACGGAAGCGCCAGGGGGTGGGAGCACGGTGGTGTTCCCCGGCCCTTGCCGCCCGGTCAGCATGCCGCGCCCCCCGGCGCCGTACGGCACGGGAACCACAGCAGGACACAGCACCACAGCAGGACACAGCGGAGAACCCTTCTGGAGGAAGGAACGTAATGAGCCGCACCAACCCCCCACGGCACCGTCGAGGAAGGCGGTCCGCGCTGTATGCGGGCGCGCTGGTATCCGCGGTCGCCCTCACCGCGGGCACCCTGAGCTTCGCCTCGGCTGACGAGGGCCCCGTGACCTTCGAGCGGGTGGACAACCCGTACCAGGGTGCCGAGGTCTACGTGAACCCCGACTGGTCCGCCAACGCGGAGGCCGCCGGTGGGTCCGCGATCTCCGACCAGCCCACCGCGGTGTGGCTGGACCGGATCGAGGCCATCACAGGTGGCTCCGCCGGCAACAGCACCGGTCTGGAGGAGCACCTGCAGAACGCGGTGGAGCAGGCCAACGGCCAGCCGCTCGTGTTCCAGATGGTCACCTACAACCTGCCGGGACGCGACTGCGCGGCGCTCGCCTCCAACGGCGAGCTCGGGCCGGAGGAGATCGACCGGTACAAGACCGAGTTCATCGACCCGATCGCGGAGATCGTCGGCGAGTACGCGGAGGCCAACCCGAACCTCCGCATCGTCAACATCGTCGAGATCGACTCGCTGCCCAACCTGGTCACCAACGTCGGCGACCGCGAGACGGCGACGCCCGAGTGCGACGTGATGCTCGCCAACGGCAACTACCAGGAAGGCGTCTCGTACAACGTCGGCACGCTCGGCGAGTACGAGAACGTCTACAACTACCTGGACGCCGGTCACTGGGGCTGGCTGGGCTGGGAGAACAACTTCGGCGCGGCCGCGGACCTGTTCAACGAGGTCATCGGCACCGCGCCGGCCAGCCCGGACAAGGTCGCGGGCGTCGCGGTGAACGTGGCCAACTACGGTTCGCTCGAGGAGCCCAACTTCTCCGTCGACGAGACGATCGCCGGCACCCCGGTGCGCCAGTCGGAGTGGATCGACTGGAACCAGTACACCAACAACACCGACTTCGGCCTGGACTTCGCCGCCGCGGTGGATGGCAACCACGGCCTGATCCTCGACACGTCCCGCAACGGCTGGGGCCCCGAGCTCCCGGGCCCCGGGCCGGAGACCAGCGTTGACGAGTACGTCAACGAGGGTCGTGTCGACCAGCGGTTCCAGACCGGCAACTGGTGCAACCAGTCCGGTGCCGGTCTCGGTGAGCGGCCGCAGGCCGCGCCCGCCTCGGGTATCGACGCCTACGCGTGGATCAAGCCCCCGGGGGAGTCGGACGGCTCCAGCGAGGAGATCCCGAACGACGAGGGCAAGGGCTTCGACCGGATGTGCGACCCCACCTACGAGGGGAACCCGCGCAACAACTACAACATGTCCGGCGCCCTCGACGGAGCCCCGCTCTCGGGCCACTGGTTCGACGCGCAGTTCCAGGAGCTGATGGACAACGCCTACCCGCCCCTGTGAGCCACCTCGGCCGAACATCTCGGCCGAGCACACTGCCTGAGCCGCCTCGGCCCCCAGCCGAGTAACGGCGCAAGCACCGGGCACCACCCAGCACCACCGTGAGAAACCCCCCACAGCACCCGCCCCCGCTGCCCGCCAGGCAGCGGGGGCGGGTTGCTCGGTGGCTCGGCGGGATCAGTCCGCGGGCTGGTCTCCCCACGCCGCGGCCGGTCACTGCACAGGCCCGGTCACTCCGCAGGCTTGCGCCCCATGCCGCCGGCCATCATCAGCCCGCTGTGGTCCAGCGGTTCGCTGACCGGCGCGTCGGGGCGCCACAGCGGAAGCGGCACGACGCCGGGGTCGAGCAGCTCGAAGCCGTCGAAGAACCCGCTGATCTGCTCGATCGTTCGCAACTGCCCTCGTCCCAGCGCCTTGAGCAGGATGTCCTCCATGGCCCTGGCCTCGGGGAAGGAGCTGCAGAAGTGGCTGATGAAGAGATGACTCCCGGGCGCCAGGCGCTCCTTGTAGGCGTTGACCACGCCCACCGGGTCCTCGTCGTCGCGAACATGGTGGATCACCGCGAGCAGCACCAGCCCGATCGGCCGCGAGAAGTCGAGGAAGCCGGTCACCCCGGGATGGCCGAGGACGCCCTCGACGTCCAGCAGATCGGCCATGACCACCCGGGTGTTCCGGTTCCTGGCCAGCAGCGCGTGTCCGTGGGCCAGCACGATCGGGTCGTTGTCGACGTAGACCACCCGGGCGTCCGGGTTGACCGCCTGGGCGACCTCGTGGGTGTTCTGCGCGGACGGGAGGCCGGAGCCGAGGTCGAGGAACTGGTCGATGCCCTGCTTCGCGAGGTGTCGGACTCCGCGGATGAGAAGGTCGCGGTTCACCCTGCCGGACCCCACGGCCGCCGGGGAGACCTTCATGGCCTCCTCGATGACGGCGCGGTCCACCGGGTAGTTGTCCTTGCCGCCGAGGCCCGCGTCGTAGACCCGGGCGATGCTGGGCTTCGTGGTGTCGATCTCGGGAAGCTCGTACTCGGGCTCCGCGTCGGTCCAGCTCCAGTCGTACGGCCGGTCCTCGCCGCCCGCGCGCCCGTCGCTCGCGCCGCGATCACCCATGGTGGCCCAACTCCCTCCGCACCCGGTCGGTTTCCAACAGTTTCACACGGCCGAAGAGCCCCCCTGGTCCCGCCCGCCCCCTAAGGGCGGGAAACCAGCGGAAAATCGGCGCAGAACTGGTGCAGAACCAGCGCCGAAGCATCGTCGAAGGAACGCAGTTCCTCCGCAATTTCCGAGACCTCCTGGACTCCGGCGAGCCCCGCGCACCTTCGCGAGCCGCACGGCCCTGGCTACGACGACGCCCGGCGCACCAGCTCCGTGGGCAGCACCAGCCGCGGTCGCTCCGGGGCGTCGTCCCCGATCTCCGACAGCAGGGTGCGGGTCATCGCGCGTCCCATGGCGACGGTCGGCTGGTTGACGCTGGTGAGCGCCGGATCCATGTGCCGGGCCAGCGCCGAGTCCTCGAAGCCGACGATCGCCACGTCGCCGGGCACCGAACGGCCCAGCTCGCGCAACGCGCGTCGCGCGCCCACGGCCATCAGGTCGGACGCGCAGAAGACCCCGTCGAGCTCGGGACGGCGCCGCAGCAGGGTGCGCATGGCCACGTACCCGCTCTCCTCGGTGAAGTCGCCGCGCGCCACCAACGCCTCGTCCACCTCGCGCCCCGCGGCCAGCAACGCCTCCCGGTACCCGTCGAGACGGCACCGGGCGACGTACATGTCGGCGGGTCCGGTGATGGTCGCGACCATGCCACGGCCGCGGCCCAGCAGGTGCTCCACGGCGAGCTGCGCGCCGCCCTCGTTGTCACAGTCCACGAACGGCACCTGCTCGTCCGCCGACCTGCGGCCCGTCATCACGGCCGGAATGCCGGCCGCGGCCAGCTGATCGGGCAGCGGATCGTCGCCGTGCACCGAGATCAGCAGCACCCCGTCGACCCGGTTGCTCGCCGCGTACTGGGTGAAGCGCTCCCGCTCCCTGGGGGTGCGGATGAGGGTCAGCAGCAGCTGGATGTCGGTGTCCGCCAACTCCGCGCTCACGCCGCGGATGATGCCGGAGAAGAAGGGTTCGGCGAACAGCCGCTCCTCCGGCTCCGGCACCACCAGCGCGATGGCGTCGGAGCGGTTGGCGGCCAGCGCCCGGGCCGCGCGGTGCGGCACGTACCCCAGGTCCGTGATGGCCTGCTGGACCGCCGCGCGAGTCCGGTCGCTGACCCGCGGCGATCCGTTGATCACCCGCGAGACCGTGCCTCGCCCGACCCCCGCGCGTGCCGCGACTTGTTCAAGTGTCGGTCTTCCGTCGCGACCGGTGCCGCGTCCTGCAACTGCCATCGTTCCTCCCGGTTCCGCCCCGGATCCAACTACATCACGGATACCGAGACGCACTGTCTGACGTCTTGACACTCGCCGAAGGCTCAGGAACCCTTCAACTCATCACATCTGGGAGCGCTCCCACACGCCCCAAACCCTACAGAACCCGTACGTTCCGAGCCCAGGCCCACCCCCACATGTCGATACCACCCGGCCGGGAAGGCAACGTCAGCGCGCCAGGAGGACGACGACGTCATGCGCAGTATTCACCGCCCATCCAAGCCACCGCGCCGCCGGACCCGCAGAGCCCTTGCGATCGGTCTGACCGCCACCCTCGCCGCCACCGCGCTCGCCGCCTGCAGCAGCGACGACGAGGGCGGCAGCGGCGAGGACGAGGAGATCACCCTCAGCGTCGGTCTCTTCGGCACGATCGCGTACGAGGCCGCCGGCCTGTACGACGAGTACGAGCGACTGCACCCCAACATCACCATCGAGCAGACGTCTCCCCAGGAGAACGACGACTACATCCGCCAGCTGCGGAACCGCCTCACCCAGAACAGCGGACTCTCCGACATCCAGGCGATCGAGGTCGGCAACATCGCCGAGATGACCGGCGAGCTCAGCCCCCGCTGGGTGGACTTCAACGAGTACGACGTGGACCTCGACCACTTCCAGCCCTGGAAGGTGGACCAGGCCACCGACGAGGAGGGCCGCGTCATCGGCCTGGGCTACGACATCGGCCCGATGGCCATCTGCTACCGCACCGACCTCTTCGAGGAGGCCGGACTGCCCACCGACCGCGAGGAGGTCGGGGAGCTGTGGGCCGGCGACTGGAACGCGTTCCTGGACGCCGGTGACGACTTCGTCGAGGGCACCTCGGGCGACGCGGCCTTCGTGGACTCCGCCGCGAGCCTGTTCAACGCCGCCGTCTACGGCTACGACGAGAACTTCTACAACGAAGCCGGCGAGACGATCTACGACGAGAGCCCGGCCGTCCAGGAGGCCTGGGACCTGTCGGTCCGCGCCGCCCAGACCGAGGGCATGAGCGCCCAGCTCGACCAGTTCGGTCAGGAGTGGAACCGCGCGCTGGCCAACGGTGACTTCGCCACCATCGCGTGCCCGGCCTGGATGCTCGGCTCCATCGAGGAGTACGCGGCCGAGGGCGGCGAGGGCAACTGGGACGTGGCTGCCGCTCCGATGGCGTCCAACTGGGGTGGCGCCTTCATCGGCGTGCCCGAGGCCGCCGAGCACAAGGAGGAGGCCATCGAGCTGGCCGCGTGGCTGAGTGCCCCCGAGCAGCAGGCCAAGATCTTCGCCGAGACCGCCGTCTTCCCCAGCTCCGCCGAGGCGACGACGCTGCCCGAGGTGCAGGACGCCACCAGCGCGTACTTCAACGACGCGCCCATCGGCCAGATCTTCTCGGCCTCCGCGGCCGAGATCCCCGCCGCCGTCATCGGCCCGCACACCTACACCATCCAGGCCGATTTCACCAACGGCCTGGTGCAGATCGAACAGCAGGGTGCGTCGCCCGAGGACGCCTGGGACGACACGCTGGCCTCACTAGACAACGCGATCGCGGAGTGACCGGGACCCGCCCATGACGACTGACCACACCGCAGCCGCGCCCCCCGGATCGCCGGGGGGCGCGGCCCCGCGCCCGGCGCCGGGCAGCACCGCGCCGGCGCCCGGGAAGCCCTCGAACCGGGCCGGAGGGCGACGTGCCCCGCGGCCCTCCTGGCGTTCTCGGCGCTATCGCTGGGACGTCAAGTACAGCCCGTACGCCTTCATCGCGCCGTTCTTCCTGTTCTTCGGCGCTGTCGGGCTCTTCCCACTGCTCTACACCGGTTGGGCCGCGCTCCACGACGCGTCGATGATCACGCCCAACGAGATGGAGTGGGTCGGCTTCGAGAACTTCTCGCGCCTGCTGAGCGACGAGTTCTTCTGGAACGCGTTCCAGAACACCTTCACCATCGGGATCATGTCGACGGTTCCGCAGCTGGCCATGGCCCTGGGCCTGGCCCACCTGCTGAACTACAAGCTGCGCGGCAGCATGTTCTTCCGCGTCGCGATCCTCGCCCCGTACGCCACGTCGATCGGCGCTGCCGCCCTGGTCTTCGCGATGCTCTACGGACGCGAGTACGGCATGATCAACTGGGCCCTCGGCCTGGTCGGCGTGGAGAACATCAACTGGGAGGCCGGCACCTGGAGCTCCCAGTTCGCGGTCTCCACGATCGTGATCTGGCGCTGGACCGGCTACAACACCCTGATCTACCTCGCCGCCATGCAGGCCGTGCCGGGTGACCTGTACGAGTCGGCGGCGCTGGACGGCGCCACCCGGTGGCAGCAGTTCCGCCACGTCACGATCCCGGCGCTGCGCCCGACCATCCTGTTCACGATCGTCGTCTCGACGATCGGCGCCACCCAGATCTTCGGCGAGCCGCTGCTGTTCGGCGAGGGCCAGCCGGACGGCGGGGCGCAGGGGCAGTACCAGACCCTCGGGTTGTACATGTACGAGATGGGCTGGACCAACCTACAGCTGGGTCGCGCCGCGGCCATCGCGTGGGCGATGTTCCTCCTGCTGATCATCATCGGGGTCATCTACGCCCTGCTCACCCGCTGGGTGGGCCGGAGCAGCGGCACCTCGACCGAGGAGGCGTGATGGCGACCACCACGACGAAGACGCCGGCCGGCGCCGAGCCCGTCACGCACCGTCGCCAGCCGCCACCCGCACCGCCGCGTCGCGGCCGCGGGCGCCGGGCCGGCAGCGCGGGCCGGCAGATGCACGGCGGCTGGCTCACGTACACCATCCTGGGCGTCTTCACCTTCGGCTCCCTCGTGCCGCTGCTCTGGGCCCTGATCGCCTCCTCGCACGACAACTCCGAACTGGCCAAGACCCCGCCGCCTTTCTGGTTCGGCGGCGAACTGGCTTCCAACTGGGAGTTCGCGTGGGAGCAGGGGCATATCGGCAAGGCCATGCTGAACACCCTGGTGGTGGCGGGATCGATCACCTTCAGCACCGTGCTGTTCTGCACCCTGGCCGGCTTCGCCTTCGCCAAGCTCCGCTTCCGGGCGAAGAACGTGCTGATGCTGCTGGTGATCGGCACCATGATGGTGCCGCCCCAGCTGACCGTGGTGCCGCTCTTCATGTGGATCTCCGAACTGGGCTGGACGGACCACCTCCAGGCGGTGATCGTGCCGCAGCTGGTGGCCGCGTTCGGCGTGTTCTTCATGCGCCAGTACCTGGTCCAGGCGCTGCCGTCGGAGATCATCGAGGCCGCCAGAGTGGACGGCGCGCACAGCCTGCGGGTCGTCTGGCACGTCGTCTTCCCGGCGGCCAGACCCGCGATGGCCGTGCTCGGGATGCTCACCTTCGTGATGGCCTGGAACGAGTTCTTCTGGCCGATCATCGTCCTCACGGAGGAGAACCCGACGGTGCAGGTCGCCCTGACCGCGATCCCCCAGGGCTACGTTCCCAACGAGGGAGCGATCATGGCCGGCGCGGTCATCGGAACCCTTCCGCTGCTGGTCGCGTTGGCCCTGTTCGGCAAGCAGATCGTGGGCGGCATCATGCACGGAGCGGTCAAAGGCTGATCACCCATCCAAGGTCCTCATACTCTCTTCGAGCGAAAAATGGGAGCGCTTCCATGACGCAAAACGAACCCCGGGTATTTCCACCGGACTTCCTGTGGGGGGCAGCCACCGCCTCGTACCAGATCGAGGGCGCCGCCCGCGAGGGCGGCCGCACCCCATCCATCTGGGACACCTTCAGCCACACCCCGGGCCGGGTGCTGGACGGCGACACGGGTGACGTCGCCTGCGACCACTTCCACCGCTTCCGCGACGACATCGACCTGATGGCCGGTCTTGGCCTGGGCGCCTACCGCTTCTCCGTGTCCTGGTCCCGCGTCCAGCCGACGGGCCGCGGCCCGGCCGTGCAGACCGGCCTGGACTTCTACCGCGAGCTGGTCGACGGCCTGCTGGAGCGCGGTATCGCCCCGGCGCTCACCCTCTACCACTGGGACCTGCCCCAGGAGCTGGAGGACGCCGGCGGCTGGCCGGCCCGCGAGACGGCCGAGCGGTTCGCCGAGTACGCGGCGATCGTCGGCGAGGCGCTGGGCGACCGGGTGAACATGTGGACCACCCACAACGAGCCCTTCTGCGCCGCGTTCCTCGGCTACGGCTCGGGTGTGCACGCCCCGGGTCGCACCGAGCCCGAGTCGGTGCTCAAGGCGTCGCACCACCTCAACCTCTCGCACGGTCTGGCCACCCAGGCGCTGCGCTCGGTGCTGCCGCGCAACGCGCAGATCGGCATCACGTTCAACCCCGGCGTCATCCGGCCGTACTCGGACTCGCCCGAGGACGTGGACGCGGCCCGGCGCATCGACGCCCTGCACACCCGGATCTTCACCGATCCGGTGCTGCACGGCGCCTACCCCGAGGACCTGCGCCGGGACACGGCGCGGGTGAGCGACTGGTCCTTCGTGCAGGACGGCGACGAGGCCGCCATCCACCAGCCGCTGGACTTCATGGGCATCAACTACTACACCCCGACCGTGGTCTCCCGCGCCCAGGAGGGCGCCGTCAAGGGCAACGACGGCCACGGCGTGTCCGAACACTCCCAGTGGGTGGGCTCCGAGGACGTGGTGCAGTTCCACCCGGCGCCGGGCGAGGTCACCGACATGGGCTGGGTCATCGACCCGACGGGCCTCACCGATCTCCTGCTGCGCTTCCACCGCGAGGCGCCGGGACTGCCGCTGTACGTCACGGAGAACGGCGCCGCCTGCCCCGACAAGGCCGACGACGCCGGCGTGGTGCACGACTCGGACCGGATCGCGTACGTGCACGGCCACCTGACGGCGGCGCACAAGGCGCTGGAGCACGGCGTCGACCTGCGCGGCTACTTCCTGTGGTCGCTGCTCGACAACTTCGAGTGGGCCTACGGGTACAGCAAGCGGTTCGGCATGGTGCACGTCGACTTCGAGACGTTGCAGCGCACGCCCAAGGCGAGCGCCCGCTGGTACTCGGAGGTGATCGCCGCGGGCCAGTTGCCCGCGTAGTCGCTTCCCGCGAGACCTTCCCGAAAGGGGGGAAGGGCGTGCCCGACGTTTCCGTCACCGCCCGCACGTCGGGCACGCCAAGGCCCCGGGCCGGTGCATGCCACCCACGGCACCGACCCGGGGCCGCTGTCGCCTTCCCGGCGGTGTTCCCGGGGGCGGCGGCCGGTCCAGACGGCCGACACGGCCGACGCGGTCGGCCAGAGGGCCGGGCAGCCCGGCAGGATCCGACAGGCCGCTGCGCCGGCAGGGACAGTGGCCGGGCGGGCCGGCGGGGGCGGATGTGACCGGCCGGCGGCCACCCGACCGACGCCGGCAGGCCCGGCCCGAGCCGCAGGACCGGACAGGCCGGCGGGATGGCAGAGCCAGCGGCCAGCACCGGCAGTGGAGAGGCGCGGCCCGGGGCAGTAGTGCCGCGGACGGCAGGGCCGCCGGCCAGGCCGGACGGCGCGGCGCGTCGAGACGGGCGGGGTGGCCGGCGGACAGGGGTGGCAGGGCCCGGGGCGGACGGGGTGGGAGGGCGTCAAGAGGGCAGGCACCGGGGGCAGCCGGCGGTCAGAGGGCCGGGGCCGGCGGGGTTGGCGAGGGCCGAGGGCCTGGGGTCAGCGGAAGACGCTGGAGGGGGGCGGCGGGGAGGGCAGGGCGGTGGCGTCGGTGACGACCGCCGCGCCCCCGGTGAAATCCGCCAGCGCGCGGCCGGTGAGCAGCCGCGCCGGGCGCGGATCGCCGGCGCAGCGCCTGGTCAGCTCGTCGGCGGGCGGCTCGCTGTCGGCCGCCAGAAGTATCCCGTTGCCGAACCGGCGCCCCCGGAACACCCCGGGCTCGGCGGCCAGGCAGACGTGCCGGAAGCGGCTGAACGCGGTGGCCGCCTGGCCGCGCAGATGCGCCAGCGGCGGGCCGTCGGTCAGGTTCGCGGCGTACCAGCCGCCCGGGGCCAGCACCCGGCGCACCTCGTCGAGGAACTCGCCACTGGTGCAGTGCGCCGGGGTGCGGGCCTCGTCGAAGACGTCGGTGATCACCAGCTCGGCCCAGCCGTCGGGCAGCTTGGCCAGCAGCGCCCGCGCGTCCACGGGGCGGGTGCGGATCCGGCAGCCGCGCGGCAGCGGCAGCTCGCGGCGGACCAGCGCGGTCAGCTCGCTGTCCGGCTCGGCCACCTGCTGTTCGGACCGGGGGCGGGTCACGGCGACGTAGCGCGCCATGGTCAGGGCGCCGCCGCCGAGATGCAGCACGGTGAGAGGGCGGCCCGGCGGAGCGATGAGGTCCACGATGTGCCCGAGGCGCCGCTGGTACTCGAACTCCAGCCACGTCGGGTCGCCGAGGTCCACATGCGACTGGGCGGCGCCGTCGATCAGCAGCTCCCAGCAGTCCCGCCGGTCCGGGTCGGGCACCAGCTGCGCCAGCCCGCCGCCGACGACCTGGTTCACCACGTCGCGACCACCGGCCCGCCGTCTCTTCGCCGTCACCCCTCCAGTGTGACGGCACCGCGGGAGCGCTTCCCGCGCGAGGTCCCCGGACCGCCCCCGAAACGACGCAACGCGCCGCCCGAGCAGAATGCCTCCGGCACGAGCGGCAGATGGTCGGGGGCGTGCCTGACGGGGTGCGTGGCACACCGCACTGGTCGGGCGCTCCGGCTGCCAGCTGACGAGACCTCCGGCAGGTGGCTCGGGGAGGGCCGCGGTCGCGAGATCCCGGCCGCTCCGTCGCCCGGCGGGCGGGGACGGCGGCGCGGCCGTGTGGCAGCCCGACGCGGCGGTCAGATGGCGCGCCGCAGGGCCGGAACCTGGCCCGGGACTGGCTGGCCGCCGCGGGAAGCGGTTAGGCGCAGCGGTCCACGACGGCGAGGAGGCGGGCGGCCTCGTCGAGCGCGGCGCGGAGGAGCTCCGGCTGGGTGGCCTGGGCGACCGCGCCGTCGGGCGCGACGAGCCAGCCGCTGCCGCCGCGCGCCGTGCGCGCCCGGGTGCAGGCGCTGCCCGGGAGGTCCCACGCCTCGGCCGTGCCCGGTGGAACGACGAAGCCGAGCGTGTCGCCCGCCTGGTCGTGGAGCACCGGTCCGACACCGTCGCGCAGCCGCAGGATGCCCACGGCCTCCAGCCCCTCCCTGGCCGGCACGGTGACGAGTTCGCAGTCCATGGCGTCCACCATGGGGGATCCCTCCTCGGGGTCGTGGTCCATCGAGGAGTACAACGCCCGAGGGTTGTCAATGGGTACGGTCGCGGACTCCCGCAAAGGGTGGCAGTTCATGGCAGATCCAGGGAGCGATGCCCGGGTTTGTCGGGATTACGGGGGGAGCGCTGCGTTCCCACCCGATACCGTCCGGCCATGGGGATGGCACCATCCGCCGCGCCGGGGGGGAAACCCAACCGGGTCTTCCGGGAGTTGCGGGGTCACAGGTCGCCCGGCGAGTTCGCGGCGGCGGTCCGGCGCGCGGCCAGGGAGATCGGCGAACGCGTCGCGTGCGACGCGCGATACATCGGGCGGGTGGAGGCCGGAGAGATCCGTTGCCCTAACTACGCCTACGAACGGGTATTCATCCATATGTTCCCCGGTCGCACCCTCACGGATCTGGGGTTCGAACCGCGGCAGGCCGTCCGCGGCAGGAGGTCACGTACGGGACCGGGACGGCAGACCAGCATCGACGACACCGAGGAGAGCGATGTGCTCCGGCGTGCCTTCATGACCGGCGGCTCGGCCGCCCTCGCGTCCCTGGCCTCTCCCCTCCAGCCCCAGGCGGCCGCCGGCGGCGGCCGCCCCGGCGAGGCGGAGGCCACCGCCGTGCGCCAGGCGGTCCGGGACATCCGTCTGCTCGACGACCGATACGGCGCCGACACCCTCTACCGGGCCGCCGGGGAGGCGCTGCGCGCCGCGTACGAGATGGTCGACGCGGGCGCCAGGCGCCAGGCGGTCGGCGACCGGCTGCACACCTCGGCCGGCGAACTCGCCATCTCCGTCGGCTGGTTGGCGCACGATTCGGGGCGCCTCGCCGAGGCCCGCTCGCACTACGCGGAGGCCCTGGCCACGGCCCGGGTCAGCGGCGACGCGGGCCTGGAGGCGCACGCGTTCTGCAACACCGCCTTCCTGGCGCGGGACGCCGGCCGCCACCGGGAGGCGGTGCGCGCGGCCCAGGCCGGACAGCAGGCGGCGCGGCAGCTGGCGTACTCGCGGCTGCTCGCCTCGCCGCGACTCCAGTCGCTGCTGGCGCTGCGGGAGGCGGGCGGCTGGGCGGGCCTGGGCGACCGCCGCGCCTGCCAGGAGGCGCTGTGCCGGGCGTACGGCCTGTTCGGGCAGGGCGCGCGCGAGGGGGACCCGGAGTGGCTGGTGTTCTTCGGGGAGGGCGAGCTGGCCAGCCTGGAGGCGCAGTGCTGGGCCGCGCTCGGCGAATGGGCGAGGGCCGTGGAGCACGCCAGACGCGCGGTCGAGCTCCAGGAGCCGCATTTCGTGCGGAACATCGCGCTGTTCTCGGCCGAACTGGCCGGGTACCTGGTGCGGCAGGGCGATCCCGAGGAGGCCGCGGCGGCCGGGCACCGCTCGTTGGACCTGCTGGTCGGCGTGCAGTCCTCGCGGATCTCGGCGCTGCTCGCCGGCACGGCCCAGCGGCTGGGGCCCTTCCAGGCCGAGCCGGGGGTCGCCACCCTGCTGTCCCGGGTGCCCCCCGCTCCCCCGGACGCGTCCGCCCCGCGGCTCGTCTGACCCGCCGCCCAGCGCCGCCCACCGCCGGCGCGGCGCCTCAGGCCGGCGAGGGCGTGCCCGGGTAGGTGCCGAACGACCAAAGGTTGCCCTCCGGGTCGCGGACGGCGAACTCCCGGGACCCGTAGTCGGTGTCGGCGAGTGGCCGGACGACCTCGGCACGGTGCCGGAGCACCCGTTCGTAGAGGGCGTCGGGATCGGCCGTGACGACGTAGCCGCCGGCGGTGCCCGGCTCCCGGGACCAGACGTTGCCAGGTCGGTGGCTGCCGAGCATGACGCCGCCGGCGCCCTCGGGCCAGAGCAGTTCGGCGTGGTCGACGGTGTCGCCCTCGCCGTGCCGCGCCGTCTGGACGAAGCCGAACGTCTCGACGAGGTAGTCGATCAACGCGGGCGCGTCAGCCGCCTGCAGGCCCAGCCAGACGGCCGGGGTCGTTGGCGTGGTGGAGGTCATCGTGGGTGTCCCTGTCGTGGGTGTGGTGGTCGGTGTCATGCGCCCACTCTGGCCAGGCCCCGTAGCCACCGTCTTGTAGGTTTCGGAACTCCCTGGCCATCCAGGTCCGCGGCGGCAGGCCGGTGAACCGGACGAACTCGTGGGTCAGATGCGCCTGGTCGGAGTACCCGCAGGCGGCGGCGACGGCGGCGAGGTCGGGCCGTTCGCCCCGCCTCGCCGAGCCGGATATCCGCGCCGTGGTGTGCTCGAAGCGCATCAGCCTCGCCACCGTCTTCGGTGATCGGCCGACCTCCCGCCGGAACAGCGTGATCAGGTGCCGCGGGCTCATCCCCACCCGTTCCGCCACCGTGCCCACCGGGGCCAGCCCGCGGCTGCGCTCCAGCAGATGCCAGGCGTGCGCCAGCGCCGGACGCACCGCCGGGCTCCCCGGGTTGGCGCGGCGCCGTCGCGCGTCGACCAGATACCCGGCGATCAGGGCGAACGCCTCGCGCCACCCGGGGACCTCGGTCACCCGCTCGCGCAGCTCCGCGCCGCGGCGCCCCAGCACCGCGAGCCCGTCGAAGTCGCGCACGCTCAGCTCCGCGCTGGGCACCCCGAACAGCGCGCGCGAGGACAGCGGGTGGATCGCCAGCTGCACCCCGGCCTGTCCCGGCCGCTGGCGCACGTGGCTGGCCGCCACATGCAGGCCGCCGAGCACCACGGGATTCGGCCGCGCGTCCGCCAGGGCCTCGGCCGTCTCCGCGGCCTCCACCCCCTCGTCCAGGCTGACGATGAACGTCAGCGACGAGGACGGCAGCCCGAGATGCGGGGTGTCGGGCACGTCCAGCGCCCGGTAGCCCACCATCGAAGCGACGCCGGGCGCGCTGCGCGGGCGCGCCACGGCGAAATCCCAGCTCCGTGGCGCCTGCTCCGGGCGCTCGGCCGCGCGTTCCTCGTTGCCCACCCAGGCCACGCTAGGCGGCAGTGGGGCGCCTGGCCAGCGGCGGGCGCCCGTCCTCGGCCGGGCGCCGCACGCCGGCGGAGGCGCCCGCCGGATTCGCGCGGAGCGCACCCTGGGTGACGTTCGTCACCGCGCTACTCCAGGTGGCCGGCGTCGTTCCAGCGCTCCACGGCCGGCTCCCCGTAAGCCCAGCCCAGCACCGACAGCGTGGCCGGTGACAGGCCGAGCCGCGCCGCGAAGCCGACGTCCTCGCCGAGCCAGCGCGCCGCGACCGCCCGCAGGATGTGCCCGTGTGCGAAGAGCAACGCGTCCCGGTCGGCCGACCTGGCCCAGCCGACCACCTCGTCCGCGCGGGCCGCGAGCTCCGCCAGGCTCTCCCCGCCGGTCACCCCGTCCCGCCAGATGACCCAGTCCCCGCCACGCCGCTCCGCGACCTGCTCGGACGTCAGCCCCTCCGCGTCGCCGTAGTCCCACTCCGCCAGCGCGTCCCACGCCGTGCAGCGGTCGTCGAAACCGGCCAGCTCGCAGGTCTCCAGGGCCCGGGACAGCGGACTGGAACGCACCTCGACGCCGGGCAGTCCGCGCCACGGCGCCCGGTGCAGCCGCGCGCCCACGGCCTTGGCCTGATCCCGCCCCTCGTCCAGCAGTGGCACGTCGGTGCGCCCGGTGTGCCGCCCGGCGGTGGACCAGGCCGTCCGCCCGTGCCGAACCAGCAGGATCCGCGGCGCCATGTCTGCCTCCCGGCGTCTCACCAATGTGTCGCTCCTCGTTCATCATCGCGCACGCAACCGTACGGGCGGACTTCTGCGTCTCCTCGGAGGGAGTCGTCGTACGGTGAATGACGCTGTTCGGCGGCGGAGACAGGTGCCGTTGACGCGATCACGGGAGACAGGACCAGATGCTCCGAGACCGGCCACGCTGGTGGACCGAGCTGCTGCTGATCGTGATCGTGTACGGGGCGTACTCGGGCGCGCGCCTGCTGGCACGGGGCGACGTCAACACCGCGATAGACAACGGCCTGGCGATCCTGCACCTCGAGCGCTCCCTGTGGCTGAACGCCGAGCACCCGCTGAACGAGCTGTTCACGCAGGAGGCGTGGCTGGGGGTGCCCTCCTCGTTCGCGTACGCCTCCCTGCACTACCTCGTGACCCCGGCGGTGCTGGTGTGGCTGTTCCGCTGCCGCCCGTTGCACTACCGGCTGATGCGCACCTGGCTGCTGGCCGCGACGGTGCTCGGCCTGGTCGGCTTCACGCTGATGCCGACCAGCCCGCCCCGGCTGCTCGACCCCAGCTACGGCTTCGTGGACAGCATGGCCCAGTACAGCGGCTACGGCTGGTGGGCCGGCGAGGCGAGCGCGCCCAGCGGGATGGGCAACTTCACCAACCAGTACGCGGCGATGCCGAGCCTGCACGTGGGCTGGTCGCTGTGGTGCGGTGTGGCGCTCTGGCACTACGGCTCGCGCTCGACCCTGGTGCGCACCCTCGCCGTCGGCTACCCGCTGACCACGATGCTCGTGGTGATGGGCACCGCCAACCACTACTTCATGGACGCCGTGGCCGGCGTGCTGGTGATGACCGCCGGTCTGCTGCTGGCCCGCCCGCTGCTGCGGTTCTCGCGCCGGGTCCAGACCCGCCTCGGGCTGGCCCGGCCGGCGCCGGGCACGGAGCACGACAGCCTCCAGGTGGTGCGCGGCGGGCGGGCGTCGGCGACGGCGGCCGACGTCCGTCGCACGGCGGGTCGGGAGTCGACGGGGCACAATGGCTCTGCACAGCCCAAGGAACTCGCGCCCCCACCGTGAGTCTCCGTGGCGGAGCCAACGAGGAGAGCAGTTCGATGCCCGATTCCGGCCAGTCCCGACGGCCGCACGGAAATCCCCCCCAGTACCGGCGCCCCGCCCCCCTCTTCTTCGAGCCGCCGGCGGGGCACGGCGACGAGGAGCACTTCTTCGACCTGGAGTCGCTCACCGACCCCGGCGAACTCCTCGGCCGTTCCACGGAGCTGGCGGTGGCCTTCCAGACGGCCGCCGACCGCGCCGTCGAGTACCAGGCGATGGCGGCGGCCCAGCTCGCCGACCCGCGCCGCTTCGACCGGCTCCCGGCCGCGGCCATCGCGGACCGCGCGGGCTGGACCGAGGACTACGCGGTGAAGATGATCGACTACGGTCGGGAACTGCTCCGCAAGCGCCCCACCCCCTGACCGGCCCTGACCAGGTCCCCGCCCAAACCGATTTCTCCCCTGGCCAACCCGGGTGCTAAGGTCTACGACGTCACCAGGCGCCGCTAGCTCAGTTGGTTAGAGCAGCTGACTCTTAATCAGCGGGTCCGGGGTTCGAGTCCCTGGCGGCGCACCATAGCGCAGGTCGGAAGTTTTTCCGATCTGCGCTTTTGGCATTTCTCCCGGCCGCAGCCGTCGTAGCTGCCGCAGCCGAGGCGGTCGGCGGTCCCATGACAGCAGGGCCGTTCGCCACACCGATATAGTGTTCGGCATGACCGACAACGCGCCGCGATCGCTGGTCCAGAGCGTCGATCGGGCGGCCCTGCTGCTGGCCGAGCTCGCGGGTGCGGACCAGTCGGGGCGGTCCCTGGGTGACCTCGCCGGCGCCCTCGGGGTGGCCAGGAGCACCGCGCATGCGCTGCTGGGGACTCTGGAGTTCCACGGACTGGTCGCCAAGATCAAGGGCCCCCGGTTCGTCCTCGGCACCGGACTCGTGCGCCTCGGCGACCTCGCGGCCCGCCAACTCCCGCTCGCCGACCTGGCGCGGCCGGCCCTCGTGGCGCTGGTGGCGGAGACCGGGATGACGGCGCGGTTCGCGGTGTCCGACGACGATGTTCCGGTCTTCGCGGCCAAGGTGGACGGCGGGGGTCCGGTCCGGTTCCAGACGCCGTTGGGCAGCCGGGAGATGGCGCACAGCACGGCCACCGGGAAGGTCTTCCTCGCGGACCTTCCGGAGTCGCGGGTACGCCGGGTCGTCGATCGCACGGGGATGCCGGCGCGGGCCAGGAGCACCATCACCGACTACGAGTCGTTGGCGAAGGAGCTGGAGCGGGTCCGCGAACAGGGGTTCGCGGTCGACGACGAGGAGGACCTCGACGGCGTCATCTGTGTCGCCGCGGGGGTTCGCGACCAAGCGGGCACGCTGATCGGGGCGTTGTCCGTCACCGACCTCAAGCTCGGGCGCGCGCGCAGCCGCCTGGACGAGTACGGTCTCGTGCTCTGCCGGCACGCGCGCGAGCTCGCGGACCGGCTCGGCCCGGCGCGCGAATGACGTCGGGGCACCGCGGTGTCGATCGGGCGGGGTGTCATGCGATGGCGGTGGCCAGCCCGTGCTGCTCCAGCAGGGCCGCCAGGCCCTCCACCGCGCCCTCGTCGTCCTCCAGTGCGCGCCGCGGCGGACGGGGGTAGCCGGCGGGCTGGCCCAGCAGCCGCATCATGGTCTTCAGCTGCGCCTGCATGCCGCCGAACACCCCGTTCCCGTCCGGCGCGTGCAGGGCGCCGCGCAGTTCGCTGAACTGCCGTGCGATGGCGAGGGCCTTCTCGGCCTGTCCGGCCCACGCATGGTCGAACGCGTCGGCAAGCCGCCGGCCGAGCGGCATGCCGCTGCCGAAATGGCCGTCTCCCCCGCAGCCGGCGATCACCATGCTGATGCCCGCGGGCGTGAGCACGTTGCCGAACACCCGCAGCCGGTCCGACAGTTCCAGCACCGTGCGCTGGAACTGCAGGTCGTCCGGGGTGCTGTCCTTGACGGCCACCACGTTGGGGATGTCGGCGATCTCGGCGAGCGTCGCCGGCTTCAGGTCGGTGACGACCTCGGAGGGGATGTTGTAGGCCATCACCGGCCCCGGCACGGAGTCACATACGTGTCGGTAGAAGTCGACGACCTCCGCCGCGGTCAGCCGGGCCCCGGGCGGGGGGCAGAACAGCACGCCGTCGGCACCGACGCCGTGGGCGTGCCGCGCGAGCGCGATGGTCTCATCGACCGAGGCGCTGGACGCGCCCACGAGCACCGGCGCCGCCCCGGCGATCACGCGCACCGCGACCTCCGTCACCCTGCGCCGCTCCTCGGTCGTCTGCGCATAGCACTCGCCGGTGCTGCCGTTGACGAGGATGCCGTGGGCCCGTTCGGCGACGAGATGGGAGAGCACCTTCTCGAGCAGATCGCGGTCCAGCGCTCCGTCCCTGGTGAACGGCGTGGGCGCGGCGGCGAAGTAGCCCTTCCAGCCGACGTCGTGCCGATCCATCGTTGCGCGTCCTCTCGGTCGGTGGGGGTCGGCGGACCCAATGCATTCATTCGGCTTTGCCGAATATCGTTCGCGATAGACGTCAAGCTACCAGCTCGACCGGTGAGGTCAAGGCGTCCGTATCGGCCCTGCCGATACGTTGACGGTCCTCCCGAACTTTCTGTTGACGCCCCGGAGCGGAGCTGCCGTCATCAGTCGCCATACCGACATCCGTTCGGCACTACCGAATGGCTCGGCGACATGTCGGCCGGCAGACAACTCGGCGGGCCGGCCACGCACTTCCCGGTTTCCACACCGACCAGGCGCGGTGCCGGGGACGCCTTCGTCCGGTTCGCGACCGACGACCCATCGGCCGCGGCGATTCGTGTCCTCTCCCCCTACGCAGCGCTCCGCGGCCTCCCCGCTCCCCCGACGTGCCGTTCCCACGCGCGTGACCGCGAAGCTGCCGTCCCCTCGGACTCCGAAAGGACGTTCCGCATATGACAGCCACGTCCCGTCTCACGCTCGACGAGGTGCCTCCGAACCGGTTCCACTACCGGATCGCCGCGTTCACCGCCGGCGGCACGTTCATCGACGGGTACGCCCTCGGCGTCCTCACCATCGCGCTCGCGGTCCTCCCGACCGGCTTCGACATGACCCCGCTGATGGAGGGACTGGTGGGTGCCGCGGCGCTCATCGGCCTCTTCGTGGGCGGCCTGGTCCTCGGCCCGGTGGCGGACAAGATCGGCCGCAAGAAGCTCTACACCATCGACCTGGCCGTCTTCCTGATCGCCTCGATCGCGCAGTTCTTCGTGCAGGACGCGATCCAGCTCTTCATCGTGCGGCTCGTCCTCGGAGTGGCGATCGGCGCCGACTACGCGGTCGGGCCGACGTACCTGGCCGAGTTCCTGCCGACCAAGCTGCGCGGCCCGCTGCTGGGCAGCCTGGCCGCGATCTGGCGGATCGGCTATCTGGCGTCGATCGTGGTCGGCTACCTGATGCGGGACATGGGCCCGGACGCCTGGCGCTGGATCCTGGTGACCACCGCCATCCCCTCGGCGCTCGTCCTCCTGATGCGGATGGGGGCTCCCGAATCGCCCCGATGGCTCGTCCAGCAGGGGAGGTACGAGGAGGCCGAGGCCGTCGTGACCCGGTACATCCACCCCCAGGCGTCGGTGCAGGAACTCGTGGCCGCGCACCAGGCTGACGCCGCAGAGCAACGGTCCAGCCTGCGGCTGATCGGCGAGCTTTTCAGCCGCCGCTGGCGGGGGCGCACGTTCTTCGCGGGCTTCTTCTGGATAGCCCAGTCCACCCCACAGACGGCGATCTTCACCTTCCTGCCGGCCCTCTACGTGGCGATGGGGATCTCCGGCGAGTTCACCCACACGCTCGTCCAGAACATCGCGCTCACGGCGGGCGGGATCGCGGGCATGTTCATCCTGAACCGCATCGGGCGCCGCCCGCTCCTCATCTCCACGTTCTGGGCCATGGCGGTCTCGGTCTCGGCGCTCGCCATCCTGCCGAGCCCGAGTGCCACCGTGGTCGTGTCCTGCCTTTTGGTGTACTCGCTGCTGGAGTCGGTGGCCGCGAACCTTCAGTTCGTCTATCCCAGCGAGCTCTTCCCCACGGCGATCCGCGGGGCCGGCGTCGGCATGGCCGCCGCGCTGAGCCGCATCGGCGCCGCCTTCGGGACGTTCATCTTCCCCACGCTGCTCGACAATCTGGGCGTGCAGGCCATCATGATCGGCACCATGGGCTTCCTCATCCTCGGCGCCATCGTGACCCAGGTGGCCGCACCGGAGACGGGCCGCGCGAAGCTGCGCGACGCCGAGAGGCTGGGTACGGAGCGGGACGAACTCCCCAGGGACCCCACCATGACGGCTCGCTGATCCGGCAGGGCGCGGGGGCCGAGGCGCGCGTCGAGGTCAGCCTTCCTTCGGGCTGGTGCGTCGAGCGTAGGCGCGGGCGGCGCGGGCCCGGTCCCCGCAGCGGGTGGAGCACCAGTGCCGGCGCCCGTGGCGCAGCAGGTAGCGGTTACAGGGGACGGAACCGCAGCCGGTGAGGCGGTCGGCGTCGGGGTCGGTGAGGAGGTCGGCCGCGTTGGCCGCAAGGGTCGCGAGAGCGCGGTCGAGGATCTCGTTGGTGGGGCACGGCGCCGCGCGGTAGGGGCCGTTCTTGACGTCCCAGTACAGCAGGGCGGCCGTGGGAGCCCTGCTCAGCGCGTCGTTGACGGCGGACAGCGCCGCGGGCAGGGCGGGCAGCCCGGCGACGCGGGAGGCGAACAACGCCCTGATGTGTTCGCGCAGGGAGCGCAGCTGGGCCGCGCACATCTCCTGCACCCCGGCGTCCGCCGGTGCGAGGCCGTGTTCGGTGAGCCACCGGTTCGCGGCCCCCGGGGTCCCGAGGAGATCGATGAAGTGCCCTCCTGGCAGAGCGATGGCGCTGTTGACGAAGTCGAGCGCGAGGTACTCCTCCGCCCCCGGCGCGGGCGGCGGCACGGATTCGGCGGTCGGGGCCTCGCTCATGACTGTCATGGTACGGCTTGCGTTCATCCGTGAGACACCGCTACCGTTCCTCACGGATAAACTTCCTTTCATCCGTGAGGCGGCTTCTATGGCTGACGCTGTGGCTGACACCAGCACGACCACCGAGCAGATACCCATCCGCGTCCTCGGCGGCCCGACTGCCCTTGTCGAATACGGTGGCCTGCGCTTCCTGACCGACCCGACCTTCGACGCGCCCCGCGACTACCACGTGCCGGGCGGCCAGCTGACCAAGACGGCGCCTCCCTCCGCCACGCCGGCCGACCTTGGCCGTATCGACGTGGTCCTGCTCTCCCACGACGAGCACCCCGACAACCTCGACGTCTCGGGCCGGGCGCTGCTCGCCGACGTCCCGCTGACCCTGACCACGCCCGGGGGCGGACAGCGCCTGGAGGCGGGGGCCAGAGGGCTGGCCGACTGGGAGTCGATCGAACTGGAGCGCCCCGGTGGCGGCACGATCACCGTCACGGGCGTGCCCGCCCTGCACGGGCCCGGCGCGCGCGAGGAGGTCGAACCGATCACCGGCCAGGTCGTCGGATTCGTCCTGACCGGGGAGGGCCTGCCCACGGTCTACGTCAGCGGCGACAACGCCTCGCTCGACCTGGTCAGGAAGATCGACGAACGGTTCGGCCCGGTGGACACCGCCATCCTGTTCGCCGGGGCTCCCCGCTTCCCCGTCCTCTTCGACGGCGCGCTGATCGTCCTCGACAGCGTGCAGGCCGCCGACGCCGCCCGGATCCTCCGTGCCCGCCGGGTGGTTCCCGTCCACTGCGACGGCTGGGCGCATTTCACCGAGGGCCGTGCCGAACTGGTCACCGCCTTCACCGACGCCGGGCTGATCGACCGGCTGGATCTGGGTGCCCTGAGCTGACCGCCGGCCTTATCCATACCGGCCGGACCCGCCGGTGGCACGGTCCGGCCGGGTCGCATCTCGCGAAGGAACTCTCCCGTGACGACCACCGAGCCCGCTCGGATCGAGGATTCCCCGCGCTCTCAGGCGCAGCGCCGCGTCCTGACCGTCCTGATCGCCGCTCAGATCCTCAGCGGCGCCGGACTGGCGGCGGGTGTGACCGTCGGCGCCCTGCTCGCCCAGGACATGCTCGGCTCCACCGGCCTCGCGGGTCTGCTCAGTGCCCTGTCCACCGCCGGTTCCGCGCTGGCGGCCATCGCGGTCGGACATATCTCCCAAGCCCGCGGCCGTCGCCCCGGACTTGCCGCCGGGTACCTGACCGGTGCCGTCGGCAGCGTGGGCGTCGTTGCCGCCGCCGTCGCCGACAGCCCCGTGCTGTTGTTCGTCGCGATCCTCGTCTACGGCGCCGGTGCGGCAACGAACCTGCTGGCCCGCTACGCCGGCGCCGACCTGGCGGCTCCCGAGCACCGCGCCCGCGCCGTGTCCACCGTGCTGGTCGCCACCACCCTGGGCGGCGTGGTCGGCCCCAACCTCGCCGCGCCCGCCGGCGACCTCGCGCACGCCCTCGGCATCCCCCGCCTGGCCGGGCTGTTCCTGCTCTCGGGTGCCGCCTACGCGATGGCCGCCCTGGTGCTGGCCGTGTGGCTGCGTCCCGATCCACTGCTGCTGGCCCGCACGCTGGAGGCCCGCAGGCTGGAGGCGGAGCGTGCCGCGGCGGCGGTCGCGCGTCCGGACAACGCCGGCGGTCGGGCGCGGCCGGCGGTCGGATGGCGCCGCTCCGGCGTACTGATCGGTGCGCTGGTCATGGTGCTCACCCAACTGGTCATGGTCGCGATCATGACGATGACGCCGATCCACATGCAGGACCACGGCCACGATGCCGCCGCCTCCGGCCTCGTCATCGCCATCCACATCGGGGCGATGTATCTGCCCGCGCCCCTGTCCGGCTGGCTCGTCGACCGGTACGGCCAGCTCACGGTCGCCGCCGCCGCCGCGCTGGTCCTGCTGGCCGCGGGGATCACTGCTGCCAACGCCCCCGGCGGTTCCACCGCCGCGTTCGCGCTGGCGCTCGGGTTGCTGGGTGTGGGCTGGAGCCTCGGTCTCGTCAGCGGCACCACGATCATCACCGACGCCGTCCCGTTGGCCACCCGTGCCCGGACCCAGGGTCTGGTCGATGTCTCCATCGCCATCGCGGGCGCCACGGGTGGTATGGCCTCGGGCCTGGTCGTCGCAACCACCGGCTACCCCGCCCTGACCCTCGGCGGCGGCATCCTGGCCCTGGCCATCGTGCCGGCGGTGGTCCTCGCGGCGCGCAGCCGCTGAGCCCGGCGGCGCGCTGTTCGGCGGTCAGATCACGGTCAGACCGCGGTGCCGGGCCCACGCTTCGGCGGCCCCGGCCAGCGCTCTTCTCGCGGTCCGGTCGGGTCGCTGGCGAGCCAGCGTCCACCACATGCGCGTCTTGGCCGCGGCATAGGCGTCGAGAGCCGCGGGGTCGGCCCGCGCGAACGCCACGCACCGGGCCGCCCACGCCTCCGCCGCTTCGGGGCTGTGCCCGGCGGCCACGAGTTGCACGACGAGCACGGCCGGGTCAACGAAGCCGGCGCCCCGAACCGGCCAGCCCCAGTCCACGGCCCACGATCTGGCAGGGCCGTTGCCGGCGGTGCGGGCAGCGACGAGGAGGTTGGTGTGGTTGATGTCCGCGTGTAGCAGGGCGTCCCCCCGGAACAGCCGCGCCTCCGCCTCGTTCGTGGCGAACCGGTCCAGCCGCGTGTCGTGCCACTCCAGCGCGATCTCTGGAAGTTCGAGCCCCGCGAGCCGGTTCAACAGATCGACGACGACCGGGAGATCGGGCGAGCCAGGCCTGATGTCCGCCACCCTGCCGCTCACTACCTCGAACCCCAACACGATCCACTCGTCGTCCTCTGCTTCCCACAGCAACGCCGGAGCGACCGGCCGGACGAATGGGCTGACCTCCTTCTCGCGGACGAGGGAGTCCCGGCGCCCAGGGCCGGTTCTGCATGGCCTTGACGAAGAAGCGTCCCTACGCGCACTCGACCACTGCCGCGAAGTCCGACAGCTCCGGGTGCCCGAGGGCATGCGCGGCGGTGTGGCCGAACTTGCAGGCGACGGCGTAGGCCGCGAACGCCTCCTCCCGTTCCCGGCCCTCGGCCACCTCGGCAAGCGCGCGGGCCTCCCTCAACAGGTCCGGCAGAACGCTCAGGATCCTCGTGTTCTGCGCGTTGTCTCGCAGTTGGTGGAGCCGCGCGGTCTCCCCCCACAGTGCGGCAGCCGCGCGCGGCTGCCCATCGAACACGGGGGCGAGGTCGTAGCGCCGGAGCTCTCTTATGATCGCGGCGGCCGAGACCTCCCACTGGTTCGCCTGCGCCGACCCCCAGTAGGGTCGCCCGATCAACTCGTTGGGGTGGATGTGCAGCACGCTCGCGACGGCGTTGATCAGGCTCGTGCGGTCCAGCTCGATGGCGCCCTTCTCGGCCTTGGACACCCAGCCCCGGGTGTATCCCCACTCGGCCGCTACATCAGCCTGTGTGAGACCGAGGCGTAGCCGTGCGGCCCGCATCCGCTCCCCGATGGCTTTGGTCTCGGACATCACGCCACCGTCCCGTCGGCGGGAGTGTCCGCGGGCAAGCTGTAAAGCTTGACGGCCTCCGATCCCGTTCTGCGGTCTCATTCAGGACGGTACCCCCGGCCAGATCGGAGAACAGGCGAAACGCCCCCGACTGGTTTCGCGCCCGTGCCCGGCCGCAATTCCCACGCGATCGCCATCACGGGGGCCGTACGGTGCCGAGATGTTGACGGTCCGAGCGATGGCGGAAGCCGACTCCTGCCGCCTCACCTGGCCCAGGGAATCTGGTTACCGGTCCGACCGGCTCCAGAACTGTCGGGGTGCGAAGCCGTCGCGTCGCAGCCAGTGCTCCGTGTAGACGATGCGCTCGGCCTCGATCACGACGAGAGGACCGGACGGTGGTTCGTCGAGGGAACGCGACCGTTCAACGTGATCGGACTGCCAGCGAAATGCCGGCCAGTAGTGCTCGAAGTCGGGGTCGTCCTCGGACAGCGGGCGCGCCCGCCCGAAGACCTGGGCGCCCCGGCTGCTGGCCTGTCCCACCAGCGGGGCGAAGATTCCCACTGACACCCGGGGATCGGCGGCGAGATTCCTCATCTTCGGCGACCCGGGGGCCGCGCTGAACATCACCGCGAAGTCGAGGTGGAAGTAGCGCACCGGCGTCGCAAGTGGCCCCTCCGGCCCCGCCGTCGCGAGCACACACATGTTCTGCGACGACAGCAGGTTGAGTATCCGCTCCTCCAGACGATCTCGGTCGAGGCGCTTCTTCGGTGACGGGCCGGCCAGCCACGGGTTGGTCACAGGCATGACCGACTATCCCATGGGCCGCGGTGGTCATGCCGGCAACCACGGGACGCCCCCCGGGGGCGTCACCGCTGGGCCGCGGGGACGAGGCCGGGGGCGGTGCGGAAGGAGAGGGCCTCCATGAGGGGCCTGCGGCGGGTGTTGTGGAAGGCGGCGATGCGCCAGCGGCCGTCCGTCTCGCGGACGAAGGTGCAGGTCTGCACCTTCGAGAGCTTCGACCTCCTCGGGGGCACGTCGCCCTTGTAGGTGTCGCCGCGGCCGGTGACCACCGCGGTGTCGGGGCCGTAGAAGCGGATGCCGGTGATCTCCCCGGCCAGCCTGGTGCCCTTGAGGAACTTCGCGAACAGCGCGCGGTGGCTCTCGACGATGTCGGCCCTGCCGCTGTAGTGCGTGCCGACAAAGGTGATGTACGTCGCGTCCTCGGTGAACAGCCGCCCGTAGCCGTCGGCGTCGTGGCGGCGCCAGGCCTCGTTGAGCTCGGTCATCACCGCGGTGATCGCGGTCTCGTCGTGCGTGGTCACGCCCCGGCCTCCCCAGGAAGTTACACTGAAGCAGAATCTGTTTCGAAGATTTATCTGCATGATTGCAGACATCACTCTAAGGGGCATCCGCAGCGGTGGCAAACGAGACGTCAGGCGACCCGCATGTGATCTTCCGCCAGTATCTCGACGCGGTGGGGCTGCACGGCATGGCCGGCGCGGAGGCCGCCGGGCTCCAGCCCACGGAGTGGTACGCGGTCAGCGTCATCACGCTGGCGGGGCGCCTCACCTCGGGCGAGCTCGCCGCGCGCACGGGGCTGACCACGGGGGCGACGACGCGGCTGATCGACCGGCTGGAGAAGGCGGGGTACGTGCGCCGCACCTCCGATCCGACCGACCGCCGCCGGATCATGGTCGAGGCCCCGGCCGACACCTTCCCCGACATCGAGGAGTTGGTCGGCCCCGCCCGCCGGCGGATCGCCGAGGTCCTCGACCGCTACACGCCCGAACAGCGCGAGCTGCTCTTCGACTATTTCGCCCGCGCCGCCCCCGCCTACCGGGCGGCCACCGAGGAGATCCGCGCCACCGCCGCCACCCGCCGCCGCCGACCGGGCCGCAAACCAAAGACGGTGCCGGCGCCGAACGACGCGGAATGACGGGTGTGGTCACCGGGTCAGCGCGAGGAGTTCGTCGATCGCCGGTTCCGGGCCACCGCCGCCGAGGTACGCGATGGCCAGCATCGGGGCGATCACCTGGCTCCAGGCATAGAGTCGGTCGCCATCGAGCCCGCACGCCGCCGCGACCCGTGCGCAGCGGCTCTCGACGCCCTCAAGACCGGCGCCGGCCACGACGTAGTCGACGGCGTCGAAGCACGGATCGCCCAGGCACGCCTTCGGATCGATGGCCATCAGACCGCGCTCCGCGCCCCCGTCCAGCGCGTTGCCCAGATGCAGGTCGCCGTGGAGCAACACGGTCGTCGCCGCCGTGTCCAGCAGCCGCTCGCACCGCCGGAAGGCCCTGTCCCACGCGGTGGCGTCGATGCGCGCGCCGATCGCGGGCTCGGACAGCCGCCGACCGACCCGGGCGAAGGACTCCTCGCAGCGACCCCGCAGCACACCCGGCTGCCGCGGGGGCGGAGCGACCCCGTGCAACGCGGCGAGCAGCTCCGACCACTGCTCAGGAAGCGAGGCGGCAGGCAGGTCCTCGGCCAGCGTGCCCGGCACGATCTCCTCCAAGACCACCGCCCCCGCGTCCTCGTCGACGGTCAGCACCGCGGGCACCCGGCCCGAGGAGGCGAACCACTCCAACATCTCGACCTGTTCGAACAGAAGAGGGCGATCCGGGCTGAGCTTCAGCACGGCGGGCGTGCCGTCGGGCCACTGGCACCGCAACGCGACCGACGAAGCGCCGCCCTCGAATGACTCACCGAGCGCAAGGCCCCAACGGGCCGCCAGCCGCGCGGCGAGACCCGGCGCGGCGGCGCACCAGTCGGCAACCCCTGGACCGAACCGACGCGCCAGCCGCGCGGTTGTGCCGTCCACATCCACATCCACATCCACGTCCACCGGTCGTCGGCTCATGAGGTCCGGTCCTTGGGATTCGCGTTCCGGTCGGCTTCGCGGGCCGCGCGCTCCAGCCGGCTCCGATAGTCCTCCCACCAGGCCGCATCGCCCGGCGGCATGCTGTCGTTGCCCTCGTTCATCCCGACGGCACCGTCCATGAGCTCCCGGAGGATGTCGGCGTGCCCGGCGTGCCGATGCGTGTCCGCGATCACCCGCACCGCGGCATGCTGCAACGTCACCTCGTTCCGGTGGCTCGGCCACCACGGCACCCGGCCGACGGTGTCCAGCGCCAGCGCGTCGATCGTCGCGTCCGCGTGCGCCCACGCCCGGCGATAGAGCTCCACGACGAACTCGCGTGACTCGTCGGCGGTGGCCCACATGTCCGCGTTGGGCTCGGCACCCTCGTCGAGCCAGAGCAGCGGCTCGCCGGACGGCCGTCCGAACGTGTCGCCGAGGTAGCCCAACTCCACGCTGGCCGCGTGTTTCACCAGGCCCAGGAGATTGGTGCCGGTCGGCGTCAGCGGGCGGCGGATGTCGTACTCCGAAAGCCCGTCGAGCTTCCACAGCAGGGCGTCGCGGGCGGTCTGGAGGTAGAAGTGGAGGTCGGCCTTGGGATCCGGTGCGGTCATGGGGCCAGTCTCCAGTTCGTTCGATCCCTGTCCACCGCCTTTTTCGCGGCGGCTCAGGTGTGCGCGCCGGCCTCGTAGGTCGCGTAGTCGGGCTGTCCGGTGTACTCGTACACCTGGGCCGCGACGCCGTTCGGTGTCGTCTCGTTGCTCAGCAGCCGCAGCCCGGCCGGGACGCCGTCGGCCGGGAACAGTCGCCGGCCGCTGCCCACGACCACCGGCGCGACCATCAGCCGCAACTCGTCGACCAGCCCGGCGGCCAGCAGCGACGCACCGAGCCGGGCGCTGCCGTGGATCTGGAGCTCCCGCCCGGGTTGCCGCTTCAACTCGGCGACCTGGGCGAGCACGTCCCCGCTCAGGATCGTGGTCGGCTCCCAGTCGGCCGTGGTCAGGCTGTGCGAGGCCACGTACTTCGGCAGGCCGTTGAGCTTGGTGGCGACCGGGTCGTTCGGGTCGTTCATCTCCGGCCAGTCACGCGCGAAGTTGACATACGTGCGGCGCCCGAACAGGAACGCGTCCACCTCGTCGAGCCAGCCCCTGCCGATCCGCATGAACTCCTCGTCCAGATGCGGAACGAGCCAGCCTCCCCGGGTGAACCCGTCGCTGGTGTCCTCCTCCGGGGACCCGGGCCCCTGCGCCACGCCGTCCAGCGACAGGAACACCTGCAGAACCAACCTCACGATGCCCCGCCCTTCCTCGGTCCGAGACGCCTGCCGCCCCGTCCCAGTGGAGACCGTGCGACCCACGAGAACTCATCGGCCGCGCGCCGATGAGTTTCGGTGGCGGACCGGGTCTGGAGGTACAACGGGCTGGCCGAAGGCCCTTGGAACACCCAGGAGATGTGATGGGCAACGTGATGATGCACAACGTCGTTTCCGTGGACGGCTTCATCGCCGACGCGGACGACCAGGTCGGCCCCCTGTTCGACTGGTACGGCAACGGCGACGTCGAGCTCGGCGGAGCCGGCAAGGTCTCCCAGGTCTCGGCCGACTACGTCAAGCCGATCTGGGCGGGCATCGGGACGTTGGTGATCGGGCGGCACCTCTTCGACCTCACCAACGGCTGGGAGGCGTCGCCGCCGGCGGGCGAGCACGTGGTCGTGGTGTCGCACCGGCCCAGGCCCGAGGGGTGGTACCCCGAGGCGTCGTACCACTTCGTCGACGGCGTGGCGCAGGCGATCGCGAAGGCCAAGGAGCTCGCGGGGGACCGCAACGTCGGGGTGGCGGCGGGCGAGGTCGGCGGGCAGGCGTTCGCGCTCGGCCTGGTGGACGAGGTGGCGATGGACGTCGTGCCGGTCGTCTTCGGTTCCGGCAAGCGGTACTTCGGGTCGATCGACGCGAAGCATCTGCTGGAGGACCCGCACACGGTGATCCAGGGCGACCGAGTGCTGCACCTGTCCTACCAGGTCCGCCGCTAGCGGGCGGCTGGTGGGGACCCATGACGTTGTCACGGTTCGTGCGGCTGGCCCGGCTCGTCGTCCTCTGGGCGGTGGGCCTGGCCGCGGCCGGGTACGTTCCGACGCTGGCCTTGACGGGGCTGTTCGGGCGGTGCGTCCTCGGCCGGGAGGACAACCTGATATGCAGCACCGCCGCGGGGGCGTGGACCTTCATGCTGCTCCCCCTGATCGCCCTCCCCGTCGCTCTCGCCGTCGGCACCGGGGCCGCGCTGCGCCACGACAACCGGGGCTGGTTCGTCTGGTCGGCCTGCCTGACCGCGACGGCCGCCCTCGCCGCGGCCTACGCCCACGTCGCCCTGACCTGGTGAGGTCCGGGCCGGGAGGTGGGGTCGGGAGGGTTGACCGGGCGGGGTGGGGGCGAGACCGTGGTCGCGTTCCGCTCGGCGGGTCGGCGAGCGATGAGTCACGGGCGGAGAGTGCGGGATGAGCGGCATAACCCGGATGGTCCACGACGACCTCGAGGCGGGCCTTCGGTTCGTCGTTCCTCCCGGCTGGGAGATCTCCCCCGTGGAACTCGTCGAGCCGCTGACCACGGCGGCGTATCCGTCCCCGGGCGGCGAGGCCCTGGACGATGAGGCGGCCTGGGCCGCCGAGCAGGCCCTCTGGGAGGAGGCGACTGCCTGGTCCCCGGAGGATGCGCAGCCCGCCGCCCCGCTCCCCGTGGACCCCGACGACGACGAGGAGGCGTTCGTCCTCAACCTGATGTACCCCAGGGCGATCTATCTGGGCAGGTGGGAGGACCTCGACGAGGAGCCGCCGGAGGAGGAGGACCTTCTCGCGGGCGCCGACTGGTTGGCGAACGGGTTCCGCGAGGACTTCAAGATCTATCCCTCGCATATCCTCCTCGGCCTGGACCACGGCCAGCGGAGAGTGACCGTCGCCGGCCGCCCCGCCGCCGTCGCCTGGTACCGGTTCTTCGTCGACGAGGGCGGCGAGGGCGACGAGAGGGGGGAAAGGGTCGGCTACCTGAGGCTCCTGTTGGTCCATCTCGCCGACGGCATGCTCTCCTTCATCGTCGGCCTCGGCCAGTCGGACGCCGACCGCCGGCTGATCGACGCCTGTCTGGACAGCGTCGAACCGCTCGTCGCCGGACCGGCCGGGCCCACGGGACCCGCAGCGCCCACGGATCCCTGGCACCCTCTCGGCTGATCCGAGGCACGGACCGACCCACCGCGCGGCGACTCACGGTGCGGACGGTGATCCCTCCGGAACGGCAGCCCCGGCCGGCACCTCGTCCTTGTGTGGGGCAAGTGCGGCAACGGAACGGGACCGGTTCAGCGCCGTCGCCGCGGAGAGCAGCGCCGGGGTCGCCGCGAGGGCGAAGCAGACGGGGAGCGGCAGGCGCCCCACCACCAGCCCGGTCGCGGCCGTCGCCCTCGCCGAACCGGCGTTGAAGGCGGTGTTGACCCACGCACCCGCCCTGGTGCGGGAGTCGGGATCGGCGCATTCGTCGGCGATCAGATACGCCGTCGTGAGCGCCGGGGCCACGAAGAACCCGCCGAGCGCTGCCCATGCGACGAGCGCATGGGGGTGGGGGGACAGTCCCGCCGCGGCCACGACGAGCCCCAGTCCCGCCGCACACGCCGACAGCCGCAACCCCGCGGAGACGCGCCACGGCACGGCGCCGTAGATCAGGCCGCCCGCCGCGCTGCCCGCGGACAGCGCGGCCATGATCCAGGCCACCGCCGCGGGCGTGTGGCGTTCGTCGGCGACGACGACCGCCAGGAGTTCCAGAGCCGCCAGGCACATGCCCACGCCCGCCGTGACGACGATCGCCTGGCGCAGCCCGGGGCCGCCCCGCGGCGGGGCCGGTCCGGGGGCAGGAGCCGAGGGCGTCGTCCGGCCCGCGGCGGCCGGCTGGTGAATCCGCCAGCCGCGGGCGGGTGGGGAGGCGGCCAGGGCGAACGAGCCGGTCAGCACGAGCGCGGCGCTCACGGCCAGGCCGATCGCCGGCGAGGCGACGTTCACGAGCAGGCCCACCAGCAGCGGCCCCGTCACGAAGAGGAGTTCCTCGGCCATCGCGTCGAGGCTGTACGCGCGCCGGACAGAAGCCGTCGAGGCGGTGGGAGAAGGCCAACGCCGCCCGCAACAAGATGCATCACCGGGTGGCGAACCTCCGCGCCGATGCCCTGCACCAGCTGACCACGAAGGTGACGGCCGAGTACGGCACAGTCGTGGTCGAAGACCTGAACGTCGCCGGGATGCTCAGGAACCGGCGCCTGGCCCGCCGCATCGCCGATGCCGGATTCGGCGAGATCCGCCGCCAGCTCGACTACAAGACCCGCCAGCGCCACGCCACCCGCACCATCGTGGCGGACCGCTGGTACCCCTCCTCCAAGACCTGTTCCGGGTGCGGCGCGGTGAAAGCCAAGCTGCCGCTGCACGTCCGGACCTACGAATGCGACGCCTGCGGCCTGGTTCTGGACCGGGACGACAACGCCGCACTCAATCTCGCCGCGTTCGCGGCAGCCGCAGTAACTGGTACCGGAGTGGCCGGAGACCAGGACACCGCCCCGGTGGAGTCGAAGCCTCGTGGAGCCGACCAGAAGACCCGCGTCACCCGCACCCGCCCCAAGGCGAGCCCGGGGCGGGCAGGTGGCGCAACCCTGCCGCACCAGCGGCAGACGGAAGCGAGAGACCGTACTCAAGCCGAAGCCCTCACACTCTGGTGACGTGACCGACCTTCCGGGCCGAAATGCCCGGGATACTGAGACCTGACTACGGTCTCGGCAACGGAGACCATTCCGTAGGAGAGTCGAGTCGTCGGCCCACCAGCGCGGCACCGAAGGTGCGGCAGGCGTGGCGGGTGCGCAACACGGCGGCATACGAAGGCGCCGCCAACGGCGAAGACATCGTTACGTTCCTCAGAAACAGGGCGCCGAACGGGCGGCGCTCAGGCGTGCAGGGGCAGCGAAGGCCGCGCCTCATGGGCGCAACCGGCACTGGCTCCTATGCACGAGGGAGGAACATGCCAACGAACCTAGCAGCGCCCTCCGACAGGTCAACCCCGCCCTCGCGGGGTGGCCCGGGACGCAGCGGTGCGGGGGTCAGGGGCTCGGGGTGCGGACCGCGGTGACGGCCGTCGTGGTGTAGGGCATCGTGAAGGCGCCGCCCGCCGCGTCGATGGCGGCGCCGATGCCCGTCAGCACCTCGGTCAGCGTGTCCGGCGGGAGCCGGGTGAACGCGCCCTGGGTGGGGACCTGGTCCAGCCACTCGTCCCGGGTGTAGGTCCGCTCCCAGTCGAAGCGCCACTGCTCGGGCTCGGCGAACCCGCACGCCTCCCTGAACCCGGCGGCCGCCTTGGTGAACCCCACCTGGTACACCTCCAGGGCCGGCGCCGTCATCGCGCGGAAGTCGAACGGCGCGTCCGGCATCGCCCGTTGGCAGACCTCGACGAGGGCCTCCGCCAGATCGTGCGGAAGCTGGAAGACGTTCCAGAACGCCGTCAGCCGTCCGCCGGGCCGCAGCACCCGCCCGGCCTGGGCCGCGCCCGCGACCGGGTCGATCCAGTGCCACGCCTGGCCGGCGATCACCGCGTCGAACGTCCGGCCGGCTGGGTCCCAGGCCTCGAACGTCGCCACCTCCGCCGTCACCCCGAGCCGCCGCGCCAGGTCGGCCATCCGGGCGTCGGGTTCGACCCCGAGCACCCGGCATCCGGCCGCCGCGAACTGCCGGGCCGCGATCCCGGTGCCGCAGCCGACGTCGAGAACGTCGCGGACGGCTCGGCCGGGGCTGGCGGCGACGATCCGGTCCACCAGGGCCTCGGGGTAACGGGGGCGGGCGCGGTCGTAGCGTTCGGCGTCGGTGCCGAACGACTCGGCGATCCCGCGGTGTCGATGCGGTTCGGGGTCGGCGTCAGGCGCGCTCTCCCGCGGCGCCTCCGGCGGTATAGTGGGCATGCGCCCACTATGATGGGCACCTGCCCACTCGTCAACCGGGTGGGCTCCCAGACAGGACCAGAACACGACCGGAACACGACCGGACGAGGCAGGGAGGCGAGGCATGGTGCCGACGGGGGTCGCCCTCCGGGACCCGCGGGAGCAGCTGTTCGACGCCGCGGAACGGGTCCTGCTCCGGGACGGACCGAGCGCGTTGACCAGCCGGGCGGTCACCACGGAGGCGGGCTGCGCCAAGGGCGTCCTGCACCGGCACTTCGCGGACTTCGACGCGTTCCTCGCCGAGCTGGTGCGGGACCGGATCGCCCGGCTCGACGGCCAGGCAGTCGCCCTGCGCGACGCGGCGGGCACCGGCACCGTCGCCGACCATCTCGCCGGCGTCCTGACGGAGCTGTTCGGCTCGGTGGCGGTGGCGATCGTCGGCCTCGTCATCTCCCGGGACGAGCTGCGTGCCCGGCTCCGCACCACCACGCCGACCGGCATCCCGCTGCTGACGGAGGCCACGGCCATGATCGCCGACTATCTGGCGGCCGAGCGCGAACGGGGCCGGATTGTGGCGGACGCGGACGTCGACGCGCTCGCTCCCACGCTGGTCGGGGCGGCGCATCTGCTCTTCGCCGACCGGACGGCCCCACCGCCGGAGCCCGAGGCCGTCCGCAGGCTCGTGACGGCCCTGCTCGGCGGCGCCGCCTGAGGCATGGAGAACGGGCGCGGGCGCGCGTCCGGGACGCGTGCTAGCGCTTCCGCTTGGCGCCGTCTCCGGTCGGCGCGTCCGCCATCTCCACGTCCTCCTGGCCGGGCACCAGGTCGAACGCCTCGATGGTGGTGCGACAGGCCTCGACGTCGTCGCCGATCTTCTCGGCCTTCTTGTCCAGCCCAGGGAGTTCGAACAACACCCTGCGCAGGGTTTCACGCTGCTCCGCGGTGGGCGGATCCCCCACGCCCCTGACGGCGACGTCGAGGTTGCGCACCTGGTCACGCAGGTCGCGGATCGCCGAGCCGATCGCCGCCAGCTGGCCGGGGAGGCTGCGACGCGCCGCGCCCGTGGCCCGGCGCCGCCCCAGCTCCCCCGTGAGCCGCTCCACCTCGCCGGACGCCTGGTCGAGGGTCGCGGCGAGGTCGGCCAGTTGGGAGATCGCGTTCGCCTTGGCCTGGCCCGGCGCGTGTCGTTGCACGTCCTGGTAGCGGTCGAGCATGTTGTAGGGGATGCCGAAGTTCTGCGCGATGTCCATGACCTCGTGCAGCGTGTGGTAGGCGAGATCGTCCGTATGGTCGTAGTGCAGGCGCCAGAAGGAGAAGATCGCCCAGGCCACGGCGCTGAGTTCGTCCTGGGTGCCCTCGACGAACTCCGCCAGGTTGAGCATGCGCATGGCGGTGAACGACGAGCCGGCCCACACCGGGATCTGGTGTTTTCTGGCCAGCCGGGTGCTCTTCGCGGATTCCGACCGAGTGGACGGGAATTCCTCGGTCTCCCAGCCCGATTCCCGCTTGAGCTTGAGCTCCTGCTGCCCCCGGTCTTCGTCGGACTCGATCCGCTCCCCCTTCTCGTTGATATCCGTGGTGGTGAGGTAACGTTTCGGGTCGCCCGGGTCCGGAATCTGGTTCTCCCCTTGAGTACGAGGGTTCCAGCGTTTCTTTTTGCCGAAGTACTCCATCAGGTCGTGCAGGACGATGACCTTGTCGCGGAAACTGAAACGGACCGGACCCTCCATCACCTGCCACATGTTGAGGTTGATGCCGGTCCGCAGCCTGACCTTCGCGTCCCCGGCGATGTTCGCCTTTCCCTGGATCTCGACGTCGAAGTACTTCTGGTAAACGCCGAAGGTGTCGTCGGCCACCGCGCCCGGCTGCGTCATGTGTCCGGTCGTCAGCTCCTGGATGATGTCGTTCCATCTCCGCCGTGCCCGAGGGGCGACACTGGAGCGTTGGTTCTCGATCCACGCCTTGACTCGCATCAACAGGACGTCCGCGTGCAGCTCGACCTCGGTATTCTGTTCGACTTCGTCGGCCAGTTGTTTCTCCTCGCGCCTGTGGTCCTTGGACTCCACCCATCCGAGCAGGCCCCGCGCGAGGTCGCTGTAGTTGCCGTAGTCGCGGTCCTGCTGTTTGCGCCCGAAGTCGGGGTGCTTGCCGCTTCCCTGACCGGGGGTGCCGGCGGCCCATTTGAACAGTTGCTCGCTGATGGCCGCGCGGTTCTGGACGAACCTGTCCCGCTCGCCCTCGGCCAGGCCGTGGGTCTCGGCCTTTTCGGCCTCCAGTCGTTCGATGAGGAAGGCGAACAGGCCGTTGGCGTCGGCGGTCTTCCCCGCCAGTTGCGCGGCCGCCACCAGATCCACGCCGTCCGGTTCGCTCGCGGGCTGGGTGTACATCGTGACCGTGCGCTGGACCGTTCCGGTGCTCCGCGGCTCCGGCTGCTCGTCGCTGGCCGATGCCGCGAGCTGACTGGCCCCTGGCTGCCCCGTCATGGCTCGGGCGGCGGTGGCCTCGGCCTCCCGTTCGAAGCGGTCCGAGGGGTCGGACACGCTCAGCCCGGTCCCGGTGTCGGTGCCCGCGACCGGCCCGCGGCGCTGCTGGACGACGTGCGTCAGCTCGTGGGCCAGGGTGTGCGGGTCCGCGCCGCCCTCGCCGACGACCACATGGTTGCCCGAGGTGTAGGCCCGCGCGCCGAGCTCGGCGGCGGACCGCAGCGCGGCGGGTCCCGTGTGCAGGCGGACGTCGGAGAAGCCGGCGCCCAGCCGGGCCTCCATCTCGGAGCGGACCGACTCTCCCAACGGCTGTCCCGGGGAGCGCAAAACGTCGTGCACGGCGTCGGCCGGGGCCGCGCCGTCGCGCGCGTCGCCGATCGTCCCGACCACCGCGGCGTTGCCGACGCTGCGTTGCAGGGCCAGCAACATGGCCGGGGAGAGGTCTCCCGGGCGCGAGACCGCCGACGCCGCCGCCTCGGCGGGTAACGCGGCACGCGGCGCCTCCCGCGTCTCGCGCTGGTCCCGTCCGGGCTCGCCGTGTGCGTGCATGAACCTCTCCCCCATCCGGTGGTCGGCGCACAACTGGCGCCGGCGGAGCCCGAGTCGGTGGTTCCTCTGCGCTGCGCTGCCGACATTACGGCCAGGGGCGGGCTCGCGTCAGGTAGTCGTCGTACGGTTACGGCTTCGGTCAGCCGGCGACCCGCCCTAGACGTGGCCCCCGGGACCTTCGAGCAGTTCCTTCATGCGCTGGTGGCTGGTCGGCGCGAACTTGGCCGCGATGCGGCGAACCATGGGGACCAGCGCGGTGCCGATGCCCCGGCCCTCGAAGTCGAGGCTGAACGTCACCCGGCAGCGTTCGGCGCCGAGCGGTTCGACGGCGATGCTCGCGTTCGGGCGGATCGGACCGTCCACGCCGTGCGCCGCCCAGAAACGCGGCGGCTCGTTCTCGGCGATCTCCTGGGTCATGCTGCGCTCCCGGCCCCCGACCTTCCTGACCGTGGTGAACCGGGAGCCCACCTCGCGCCCCTCGGCGCGGACGCTCACCACGTCCCGCTGCCATTCGGGGAACCGGGCCGGATCGGACGCGTAGCCGAACACCTCGTCCGCCGGTCGGTCGATGTCGATGCTGTTCACGATGGCGGCCATGGCGCCTCCCGATTCCGTCTCACCGCGCTGGGCGGTCCGTCACAGAGATGACGACGATCCGGACCTGAACGTGACAGTGGAAGTCCCGGCGCCTCGGCCATCCGGGTGAACACACGGCAGATCCGCGGTGTGGGGGTCGTCCTCGGGTGGGAGCGGGCGAGGGGTGAGGGCACCGCGTTCGGGGAGGTGGCGGAGCCACGCGTCCGGATCCGGGCCGTGGTCGGCGCCGGTGAGGGCGGTGAGCCGGCTGTGGGCCTGGGCGGCGAGCAGGGCGCGGTTGTCCGCCAGATAGTGGACCAGGATCCGGTGGCCGCGCGGGCTGCCGCACGCCGCGAGCGCCCGGCCGAGGCCGAGTTCGAGCAGCGCGCGCCGTTCCTGCACGTCGTCCGCCTCGATACCGGCGGCGCGCCACTGGCCGCGCAGCGCGGGCCGGTCGTGGAGCCGTTCCAGGGCCGGGACGGCGGCCGGGTCGCCGAGGCGTTCCGCACCGGCGCACACCGCGTCGATCCAGGAGAACGGGGACGCGTGCGGATCGCGGAAGGCGTCCTCACGGGCGTCGGTGAGCGCCGCGACCCGGGTCCACAGCGGGATCGTCCGGGGGTCGCGGGCGACGGCGAGGGTGTGCAGCAGATACGCCTCGTCGGGCATCGCGGACTGGTCGGGCGGGAGTTGCGCCTCCCGGATCGAGGAGTCGCGGGGCGGCAGGCGGGTGCCGGAGAGCCGCTCGGTCAGGTGCCGGAGGAGGACGGTGGCGCCCTCGGGGTGGCCGCGCAGCACCAGAAGTTGGGCCAGCGCGAGCCGGTGCGGTCCCGTCGCGCCGGACAGCGTCCGCAGCAGGGCCTGCGTCGTCTCGGGGCGGGCGTCGAGCGCGAGGTGGACGAACGGAATGGTCCCCCGGAAGACCTCCCGCCGGCCCATGTCCGAATAGGTGTGGAGGGGGAGATGGGCGGCGAGGCCGTCGAGCAGATCGTCCAAGGAGGGTGCGGGCGGAGGGCTTTCCGCCGCAGTGCTTTCCGCCGCAGGGCATTCCGCCGTGCTGCCGTGGCGGGCGGCGGCCGGGAGCCGGCCGCGGCGGACCAGCAGGTCCTGGAGCGCGGCGACGTGCAGATCGCGCGGCGCGACCCCGGCGGCGGCGCAGCGGGCGGCGGCGATGCCGGTGACCTCGCCCAGGTTCTCCATGTCGGCCTGCATCCGCAGGGCGGGCAGCGCGTCGTGGGTCGCGGAGATCGCCTTGCCGGTGACCAGCAGCCCGTCCAGGCCCCGGGGCAGAAGCGCCCGGTAGGGGAACTCGATCTCCAGGTTGGGCGGGATGAGGCCGAGTTGCGGCCACAGGGACTCGCCCTTGCCCTTCAGATCGTGGTTGGAGAAGTGCACGTTGACCGTGTCCGGCCAGCGGCGCCCGACGAGCTGGTCGGTGAGGGTGAGCACGACCTCGCCACGCAGGTGGCGGGTCTCCCGGGCGGCGGGCTGCACGCCGTGGTCGTGCCGGGCCGCGCCGCGCCGCCGGGCGGCGAGCACCGCGCGGGTCACGTCGAGCACGTCGGTGGCGTCGGACAGGCCGCCGAAGGTGTTGGTGGTGGCGGCGGGCGTGTCGAACTGGGCCAGCGAGGACCACATCACCGTGTGCGTGCCCGGCGCGCCGTACGTGCAGGGTGCGCCGCACCAGGCGGCCAGGTCGGCGTCGCCGGTCGCGTCGACCACGACGGCGGCGGTGACGGCGAACGGGCCGCCGGGGCCGGCGAACACCGCGCCGGTCACCCGGTCCCCGTCCCGGAGGGCGGCGAACGCCCCCGCGTCGTACCGGACCTCGGCGCCGGCGCGGCGCAACTCCCGGTGCAGGGCCAGCGCCTTGGCCTCGATGTTCCAGCGGCCGACTCCCCCGGGCAGGCCCAGCTCCCGGTGCATCAGGCGGGTGGCGCGCTGGATTTCGGCGGCATGGCCGGCACGCCGGCCGAACCAGTAGCTGTGCACCCCGCCGTACGTCCCGGTGCCGCCGGGGCCCGGACCGGCCTCGACGAGGAGGGTACGGGCGCCCTCACGCGCGGCGGCCAGGGCGGCGGACGTGCCACTGGTGCCGCCGCCGACGACCAGCACGTCGACGCTTGCCGCTGCCGGGACGTCCATGGCGGGGACCCGCTCCCGCGCGGCGGGGTCGCGCCGCCGCCGGTGGGGCGGCACGGACGGCTCCGCCGGTATTCCGGCGGACGGGCCGGGGTGGCGAGTCATGTGCGGGGCGGCCACCGCGGCGCCGGCCTGAACGCGGTCGGAGGTGCGGGAAGGGTTGGAGCCGGCGTGATCGGCCGGATCGCCGCCCGTCGGGCGGCGTCCGCGGGACGCGACGTCGTTCCGGTCAGGGGCGGGGGTGTTGGGACGGTGCCGCGTGCGGCCGGTCGAGACAGGGCGGGTCAGGGCGGCAGCCACCTCGGTGCCGGCGCGGAGGGCGGCGACCGGGTCGAGCAGCGGGGCCTCGGGGGTGGTCGCCGGGGGCGGGGTGTCCAGGGACCAGCGGCCCGAGATGGCCGGGTCGGCGCGGAGCGCGAACGTGCCGGGGGCGGCCAGCGGCGCCGTGCCCACCGCGCCCAGTTCGGCGCGGGCGAACGCGGGGTGCTCGCGCAGCAGCCGCCCGGCGGCCCGCACCGCGTCCCGCCGACCACCGCCGGGAGCCACCGCGACCAGGGCGTACAGGTGCCCGGTGTCGCGGTAGCCGTCGAGCATCCGCACCCCCGCCGCGGCCGGGTGCTCCCCCGCCACCCCGGCCCGCTCCGCCACCCCGTCGAACTCCACGCTCCACACGTGTGCCTTGCCGGCGAGGGGCCCGGGCACCGTGCCCCCGTCTGGCGCGGCCCCGACGGCCGGGCGGGTCGGCGGCGCAACCCGGTTGGGCCGGTGACGTTCGACCAGTGCGGCACCCCCGTTCCCCCGGGCCGACAGCTGGCCGGGGATGGTGGGTGATTGCGACGCGTCCGCACCGCCGGCGCGACCGGGCGCGGCGTGCCGGGCCTCGACCCGGCGGGGCTGATCGCGCTCGGCCAGCGCGGCGGCGTCACGATCGGGTGGGGTGGCCTCCACGACCCCGACCGCCGCCGAGCGGTCACCGGCGCGCGCGGCATCCCCGTTCCCTCGGGCCGGCGGCTGGCTGTGCGCCGGTGCAGGGGGGCACCCCTCCGCGGCGGCCAACGCCGGGAAGGCGGTCGTGTCCAGGAGGAGGGGGGAACGGATTGCCTGGCGGCCGGACTTGCCGGTCAGGATCAGGCCGCGTACGGCCGTTCCGTCGTCTGTGGTGAGGACCGCGAGTGGGCGGACGCCGTAGAGGAGGTGGCCGCCGGCCGTGAGGACGGTGTCCTCCAGGTGGAGCTTCAACGCCGCCGGGCGCAGGGGCACGCGGGCGCCCGGCGGGGTGCCGGGCGGGATCAGGGGGGCCAGCAGATCGTCTGCCGGGGCGGTGAACCAGGGGCGGTTGGCGGCCGTCAGCTCGGTGCCCAGGGACATGCCCGGCTCCACCAGCAGCACCCGGCGGCCGGCCCGGGCCAGCGCCGCCGCGGCCGCGGTGCCGGCGAGCGTGCCGCCGACCACCGTCACGTCCACCTCGTAGAGCACGGGGAGTTCCGTCGGCGGGAAGCGCACCGAGTCGGGGGTCACGCCGGCCACGGCGGAATCGCGCCGGCCCGCGCCGCAGCCGCGTACCACCGGCCGCTGTTCTTCACCGTGCGGCGCTGGGTGGCCCGGTCGACGTGGACCAGGCCGAAGCGGGGCCGATAGCCCATGGCCCATTCGAAGTTGTCGAGCAGCGACCAGTGGTAGTAGCCCTCGACCGGCGCGCCCGCCGCGAGGGCGCGGTGCACGGCGGCGAGATGCGCGTGCAGGAACGCCACCCGCCGGTCGTCGCGCACCACACCGGCGGCGTCCGGGCCGTCGTCGAACGCCGCGCCGTTCTCGGTGACCAGCAGCGGCACGCCCGGGTAGTCGCGGTGCAGCCGCAGCAGCAGGTCGGTGAGGCCGTCGGGGACGATCTCCCAGTTCAGGTCGGTGCGCGGCATGTCACCCCGGCCTGGTTCGACCTTCCAGGGCCACGGTCCGTCGCCGCGGCCGGCCCTGACGATCCGCCGGGTGTAGTAGTTGACGCCGATGAAGTCGCTGCCGGCGGCGATGGTCCGCTCGTCGCCGTCGGCGACGAAGTCCAGGGGTCCGACCGTGTCCTCCCAGTGCTCCCGAATGTCCGCGGGGTAGCCGCGGCCGTGCACGGGGTCCAGGAACCAGCGGTTGACGTAGCCGTCCGAGGCGTGGGCGGCGGCCCGGTCGGCGGCGGTGTCGCTGGCCGGGGTGTGCGGGAAGAGGCTGTACGCCACGCCGACGCGCGCGTCCGCGCGGCCGGTGGCGCGGAGCGCGTTGGCGGCGAGGCCGTGCCCGAGCAGCAGATGGTGCATGGCGCGGACGCTGCCCGCGACGTCCCGCTCGCCGGGCGCGTGCAGGCCGAGTTGGTGGCCGAGCACGCCGACGATCCAGGGCTCGTTGACGGTCACCCAGTCCCGCACTCGGTCGCCGAAGGCGTCGAAACAGGCGGCGGCGTAGTCGGCGAAGCGCTCGGCGGTCGCGCGGTCGCGCCAGCCGCCGCGGTCCTGGAGTGGCTGCGGCAGGTCCCAGTGGTAGAGCGTGACGAGCGGGGTGATGCCGTGCGCCAGGAGCCGGTCGAGCAGCCGGTCGTAGTGGGCCAGGCCGCGCGGTTCGAGCCGGCCGTCGCCGGCGGGGAAGAGCCGGGGCCAGGCCAGCGAGAGGCGGTACGCGTTGAGGCCGAGCGACGCCATCAGCGCGATGTCCTCGTCGGCCCGGTGGTAGTGGTCGCAGGCGTCGTCGCCGGTGTCGCCGTTCTCGATCGAGCCCGGCATCCGGCAGAACCGGTCCCAGATGCTCTCGCCGCGCCCGTCGGCCCCGGTGGCGCCCTCGACCTGGTAGGCCGAGGTGGCGGTGCCCCACCGGAAGCCGGACGGGAAACGCAGGTCGGTCACGGCGCCGGCTCCCCGTAGGCGCGGGTCGGGCGGGTCGCGCGCGGGTCTCCAGCTCGTCGTACTCCGGCAGGTCGCGCGCCGCCTCGCAGGCGTACAGCAGGACGCCGGCGGACCAGGCGTGCGAGAGGGTGAGCAGCATGCCCTTCGCCTGGAAGCAGTCGGTCTGGTAGAAGCGCTCGCTGACCATCCCGCGGTACGCGTTGAAATCGCCGTCCGCGCGGGCCACGAACTGCCGGAAGCAGTCGAGGTTCTCCCGCGCCGAGTCCAGGTAGTACGGGTCGCCGAGGTGCCGGGCGAGCCGCACCGTCTCGGGCAGCGCGATGAGCCCGAACGCGTGCAGGTGCTGGTTGGAGGGGGACGCCTGGTCGCCGCCTCGGGTGCGGAAGCCGTAGCGGCCGAGCAGGGTGTGCGGACCGAACGTCACGTCGTAGCTGTAGCGGAAGGTGAGCGTCCAGTCGGCGGCGCGGCGGGCCACGTCGAGCCAGCGCACGCCGTGGAGGCCGCCGGCGGGGTCCGCCTCGTGCAGCAGGGTGTAGGCGATGACGGCGTTGTAGCCGTCCTCCGAGGACGGCGCCAGGGACACGTCCTCGGGCGCGCCGCACAGGAACTCACCCTCGACGTCCGCCACATAGGCCGCGCCGGCGCGCCGGGCCACGGCGAGTGCCCCGGGGTCGTCGAACGCGGCGGCGGCCTCGGCGAGCGGCGCGATCCAGGCGAGCCCGGCGGAGCCGAGGTAGGACAGCGGCGCGCCGGTGTCGCTGTGGTGGGCGGCGGCGAGCCGACCCGTGGCGGGGTCCTGGCCGGCCCGGGCGACGGCGAGGTTGGACCGGACGGCGTGCTCCCAGTCGGGATGGTCGTGGCCGCGGGCGCGTTCGGCGACGAGGGCGCGCAGCAGGAACAGGGTGGCGTCGCCGAGGGTGCGGGCGTGCAGCCGGTGCGGGTCGGGCGTCCAGCCTGCGTTCCAGCCGGGGCCGGCGCTCCACTGGCCCCAGAAGGTGCCGGCCGGGGTGAGGCTGCCGGCGATATGGTCCAGCACGGCGACCGCGTCCCGCACCAGGTCCGCGTCGTCGACCCGCCGGGCGTGCAGCAGCATCGCGTGCGCGTAGGGCGTGCCGCTGACCCAGGAGACGTGCATGGCCTGCCGGTCGCCGCGTGCGCCGAGCGCCTCGCGGTCGAACGCCGCGGTCTCCAGCAGCACCGGCGGGTCGGGGCGGAAGTGCCAGCGGTGCAGCCCGTGTGCGGCGAGTTCGGCGGCGTGCGGGATCGACACCCAGGCGGCCGGTTCGGCCGGGGCGGGGGTGGCGCGGTGCAGCGCCCGCAGCACCGGGGCGTAGGCGTGCGGGTCGGCGTCCAGCAGGTGCAGCGAGAAGCGGAGGGTGTGCTCCTGGCCTGGTGCCCAGGTGTGGAGGGGTGTCTGCGGCGGCAGCGGGGTGTCCGTGCCGTAGTAGCTGACGGGCTCCTCGCGGTAGGGGGCGTGCAGCCGCAGCGCCGGCCGGGCGCCGTCCAGCAGCGCGAAGCCGACGCCCTGCTGGCCGAGTTCGCCCTCCTCGGCCAGCGCCAGGGCGGCGCCGCCGCGGCCGTCGCGGGCGAACACGGCCGGCGTCGCACAGCGGTCGGCGCGGAACGCCCAGGCGTCGGCCGTCAGATCGTCGAGATCCGGATGGCCGACCGCGCCCGCCGCGTCAGGAACGGCACCCGAGCCCAGGCCGGTGCCCGCGGCGGAGTCCGCGCCGGAGCTCAAGCCGGCGATCACGTCCGGGTTCGCATCGAGCGGCGCGTTGGACGGGCGCGCTCCGGTTGCCACGCTCGGGCCCGCGCCGGATACGAAACGCGGGTAGCGGCGGGTGCATTCGGGCAGCCGGTTGGGGCCGTAGAACACGCCGGGGACCAGCCAGCCGGGGTCGTCCGCGTCCGGGCCGAGCCGCAGTTCGACGCGCAGCCCCACGCGCGCCGGGCCCGGCGCCTCGCGGCGCACGGTGAGCCGGGCGGCCCGCCCGCCGTCCCCGCCTCTCGGGCCATCGAGGCGCAGCCGGGCCGTGAAGCCGTGCGCGGCGCCGGTCGCCTCCAGGGTGCCGTCCGGACGCCGGATGATCCGCTCGGCGGGCACCGGCAGGCAGCCGCCGCCCTCGGTGAGCAGCCCGACCAGATAGGGCAGCGCGGCCTCGCCCGCGGCCGGATCGCGCAGCGGCACGGCGCCGGTCGCCCGGGACTCTTCCCCGGTCCGGGCGGCCGGGACCGGATCAGCGATCGTCCTGGACATCCGGCACCTCGCCTCGTTCCGCGTTGGGCTCGGGGACCCGCTCCAACAGGTCCGTCTCGACGACCGGCAGTCCGGGGTCGGCCGGGACCCGGAAGGTCCTGATCTCGAACGGACCGAAATCGGCCTCGATGACCCGCTCGCCGAGCATCGGCAGCGCGATCCGCGCCGCTGCGGCCCGTCCCCGCGACTCGTGGGCGCGCACCACCACATCGCCCGAACCGTCCTCGTCCGCCTTGACGACGGACACCAGCACCGGGCCCGCCCCGTCGCTCACATGGGCGGCGCGCTGCGGCAGCGGTCCGGCGTGGAACGTCTCCAGCAGCGCGAACGTCGGCTGGTTCAGCTCGGCCGCGCGCCGCACCGGGTCGACGGCGCGCCAGTCGCCGCCGTGCGGGACGAGCAGGCCGCGGAACTCGTGCCGGCCCTGGTCGAGGTAGTCGTAGATGCCGTCCGGGTCGAGCACCTTCGGCTCGTGCCAGGCGTAGACCGGGCTGCGCAGCGCGGTCATGCCGATCTCGCCGCCCGTCACGTCGTGGCCGTGCTTGCTGTCGTTGGCCACGACCAGCCCGGCGCGGCGCCCGTCGGGCAGCGTGCCGGTGACGTCCACCCACGCCTGGGTCGGCTCCTCGGTGCCGTCGGGGACGCGCTCGATATGGCCGTAGGGGATCTCGTGGGTCGCGGTGGCGTCGGACAACGCGGTCGGGAAGCGCAGCTTCAGCAGCGTGAGCCGCTCGTGCCAGTCCACCGTGGTGCGGACCTCGACGTGGGCGGAGCCGGCCGACAGCACCAGCTCCTCGACCAGCCGGGAGTTCCCGTACCGGCTCTCCACGCGCAGCACGGCGCGTACAGGACCGTGCTCCACCAGGCGCACCCGGGTGCAGCTGAACGCGCCGGTGGCGCGGTCGTAGGCGCGCACCCGGTGGCCCCAGGTGTCGGACGGGTCGTCCACCACGACGGCGTGCGGTGCCGGGTGCTCGGGCATCAGCTCGGCGCCGCTGGCCTTGTGGTGGAGCGAGCTGAGCCACCCGGTGTTCGGGTCCACGACGAGCCGCAGGTGCTCGTTCTCCAGGGTGGTGTCGGTCGCCGCGACGGGCCAGGCGTCGGCTCCGGTCCGCGGCGCCTGGTCGGGCAGCAGATGGTAGACGCGGTGGCCGAGCGGCGGCACGCTGGCCCGGAACGCGATCCGTCCGCGGGGGCCGTTCAGGGTCGCCTCGGAGCGGGTGACCTGGAGCGGCACCGGCGCGCCCGTCTCGTCCGCCAGGCCGGTGGTGGCGGCCTTGCCGTACTCCGTCTCGACGTCGGTGTGCAGTTCCCACGGATGCGGGTTGATCACGACCAGCGGGACGGTGTCGGCGCGGTCGTCGGTCAGAGGGATGTCGATGCGGCGGGTGACCGCCTGGACGGAGCGGTTGAACACCTCGGCGGCCAGCGAACGGGCCCGGCCGTAGTCGTCCCTGGCGTCCTCGTAGGCGGACCTGATGGCGGTACCGGCGAGGATGTCGTGGAACTGGTTGAACAGCACCAGCTTCCACGCCTCGGTGAGCTGCCCGAGCGGGTACTCCTCGCCCGCGACGGTCCTGGCCACCGCGGCCCATTTCTCGGCGCGCAGCAGCTCGTGCTCCGCGCGCCGGTTCCAGGCCTTCACGCCGGAGTGCGCCGAATAGCAGCCGGGGCCGTGGTGTTGCAGTTCGCCGGCGTGCACCGGGATGTCGTCCCGGTCGCGGACCAGCCGCAGGTACGCCTCGGCGTGGCTGAGCGTGAGGCTGGGCAGGCCGCCGAGGGCGTCCAGCCGCCGGATGCTGTCCAGGTTGGCCTTCGTCGGGCCGCCGCCGTGGTTGCCGACGCCGTAGAAGACCATCAGGTCCGGCAGGTCGGCGGGCGCCATGGACAGCGCCTTGTCGAGGTGACCGCCGACGTCCATGCCGGGCGAGCCGTACTCGTTGGGCAGCCGGTACGCCAGCACCCGGGAGCCGTCGGGGGCCTGCCAGTGGAAGAACTGTCCGGGCAGGGCCTGCTCGTGCGGTCCGGGCCGCAGGAAGACGTAGCCGTCCAGGCCGGACTTCCGCAGCAGCTGCGGCAGCATCGCGTTATGCCCGAACGGGTCGAGGTTGGCGCCGACGGTGGCGGCCATGCCGAACTTCTCCAGCAGGTAGCGCTGCCCGTACAGGGCCTGGCGGACGAAGGACTCGCCGCTCGGTATGTTGCAGTCCGGCTCGACCCACCAGCCGCCGATCACCTGCCAGCGGCCCTCGGCGATCCGCTTGCGGATGACGCCGAACAGCTCGGGGTCGTGCTGTTCGATCCACTCCAGGTACATCACCGAATCGCAGGTGAACACGAAGTCCGGGTACTCCTCCATGCGGTCCACCGCCGAACGGAAGGTGGCCCGTATCTCCTGGAGGCCCTCGGGCCAGCGCCACAGCCAGACCGGGTCGATATGGGCGTTGCCCACCAGGTGCACGGTGCGCCGGGGGGCGGCGGGGCGGGGGGTGGCGGGGCGGGGGGCGGGGGTGGTCATGCTCGGGTCTCCAACCGGGCGTAGGTGGTGCGATCCCCCGCGGGGCTGTTGGCCGCGGGGCTGTTGACCGCGGGGCGTTGACCGCGGGGCCGTGGTTCTCGGCCCGGCCGCTCGGCCCGTGGTCGCGCTCCGCGGGGGCGTGCTCCTCGGGCGCCTCGGTCTCGGCGGCCCAGGCGTCGACCTGCTCGCTGAGCAGGTGCAGCAGCGTCAGGTGCATCTCCTGCACCCGGGCGGTGGCCGTGGCCGGCACGGCCAGCACGTGGTCGGCGTGCTCGGCGGCCGGCATGCCCTCGGGGTGGCCGCCGCCGAACAGCACGGTCACGGCGCCGGCCGCGCGGGCGGCGGCCAGGCCGCGGACCACGTTGGGCGAACGGCCCGAGGTGGTGAAGCCGATGACCATGTCGCCCGGCCGGACCAGCGCGCGCACCTGGCGCGCGAACAGCTCGTCGAAGGAGTAGTCGTTGCCTATGCAGCTGCTGACCGAGGGGTCGGTGGTCAGCGCGACGGCCGCCAGCGGGCGGCGCTCGCGGAGGTAGCGGCCGATGAGCTCGGCGGCCAGGTGCTGGGCGTCCGCGGCGCTGCCGCCGTTGCCGAACGTGTACAGGCGCCCGTCGGCCGCGTAGACGTCGATGAGCCGGCGGGCGACCCGCTCCAGTTCGGGCAGCAGCTCCCTGGTGCGCTCGGCGACCCTGAGGTGCTCGGCGAGCTGGCCGGTGGGGGGACGGACAGACATGGTGCTCCAGTGACGAGGTGCGGGTGGTTCGGGTGGTTCGGGTGGTGCCGGGTGCTGGGGTGACGGTCGGGCGGCGGTCATCGGGCGGTCATGGGGCCGGGTCCAGTCGTTCGAAGGCGATGGCCGCGGCGCCCAGCACCCCGGCCCGGTCCCCGCCGGAGGCGGCGGTCAGCCGCACCGCGGCGGCGGCCGGACCCATGGCCTGTTCGACGACCATCCGGCGGACCGGCCCGAGCAGCTGCTCGCCGGCCCGGGTGACGCCGCCGCCGAGCGCCACCACCTCGGGCTCGAAGACGTTGACCAGCGTGGTCAGGCCGCTGCCGAGGGCCGCCACCGTCTCCTGCCACACGGCCACCGCGACCGGGTCGCCGCGGCGCGCGGCGGCCGACACGTCGACGGCGGTCAGCGGGTCGAGGCCGGCCAGCACGGTGTCCGTGCCGGCGGCAGCGGCCTCCGCGACCGCCTCCCTGGCACGTTCGGCGATCGACGTGCCCGAGGCGTACGCCTCCAGGCAGCCGCGCCGCCCGCAGCTTCGGCACGGCCGGCCCTCGGAGCGGACCAGGACGTGGCCCGGCTCCCCGCCGTTCCCGGCCGCGCCGCGGAAGGTGCGGCCGTCCAGCACGGCGCCGCCGCCGATGCCGGTGGAGACCGTGAGGTAGAGCAGGGAGCGACTGCCGGCGCCGGCGCCGAAGCGCCACTCCCCGGCCGCGCCCGCCGTGCCGTCGTTGTCGAGCACGGCCGGCCGGCCGTACGCCTCCGCGGCCAGGTCGACGACGGGGATGTCGAACCAGCCCGGCAGGTGCGGCGGGCAGAGGAGCACGCCGGCCTCGCCGTCCAGCGGCCCGCCGCAGCCGATACCGGTGCCCAGCAGCCGCCCGGGGGCCACGCCGGCCTCGTGCAGCACCGACCTGCCGAGCTCGAACAGCCGCTTGAGCGCGGCGTCGGGGCCCTCCCGCACGAGGGTGGGGCAGGCGGCGAACGAGAGGGGGTAGCCGTCGGCGCGCACGACGCCCGCGGCCAGTTTGGTGCCCCCTATGTCCAGCGCGAGAACCAGCCGCTGGTCGTCCCGCCGGTTGTCCCGCTCGGCGCTGCGGTGGTGCGTCATCAGCGCGTCAGCCCTTCCGTCCTGTCGTGGCGATGCCCTCGGTGAAGTGTCGCTGGCAGATCAGGAAGACCACGATCATCGGCACGGTGACGACCACGCTGGCCGCGCACACGATCTCCCAGCGCAGCTCGCCCCCCTCGCCGAACTGGTCGAGCACGGCCTTCAGCCCGCGCGGCACGGTGAAGAGGTCGGGATCGCGCAGGTAGATCAGCGGCCGGACGAGGTCGGTCCAGGCGGCCTGCACCTCGAAGAGGAACGTGACCACCAGCGCGGGCCGGCACAGCGGCAGGGCGACGCGCCGGAACATCGTCCAGTAGCTGGCGCCGTCGATGCGCGCGGCCTCGAACAGCTCGCGCGGCAGGCCGAGGAAGAACTGCCGCAGCAGGAAGATGTAGAAGGCGCTGCCGAAGAGGTTCGGCGCCCACAGCGGGACCTGGCTGCTGGCCAGGTGCAGTTCGTTCCACACCAGATACTGCGGCACCATCAGGACCACCGCGGGCAGCATCATCGTGGAGAGCACCAGGCCGAACAGCGCGTTGCGCCCGGGGAAGCGGAAATAGGCGAAGCCGAAGGCCACCAGCGCGCTGCTGATGGTCACGGTCACGGCGGCGGCCAGCGTGACGGTGACGCTGTTCACGATCCAGGTCCACAGCGGCACCGCGTCCCAGATCTCGGTGTAGTTGCCGAACTGCCAGTCGTGCGGCAGCAGGGCGTTGTCGAAGACCTGGTCCGAGGGCTTCAGCGAGGCGCTGATCAGCCACAGGAAGGGGTAGACGAAGATCACCGAGGCGCCGGTGAGGGCCAGGATCCGCAGGACGCGACCGAGCGGTCCCGTGGCCCGGTGGCCCGGGCTGCGGAGCCGGGTGGTGAGGCCGGTCATCGCACGTCCCCCTCGTAGTAGACGAAGCGCCGGCTGAGCCGAGCCTGGACGAGCGTGATGACGGCGATGACGAGAAACAGCAGCCAGGACAGCGCCGAGGCGTAGCCCAGGTGCAGGTACTGGAACGCCTGCTGGAAGAGGTAGACGACGTAGAACAGCGCGGCGTCGTTGTTGTACGTCTGGGTGTTGGCGGTCCCGTAGAACGCCGTGTACGCCTCGGTGAAGGTCTGCAACGAGTAGATGGTGTTGACGATCAGGGTGAAGAACAGCGCCCCGGAGATCTGCGGCACCGTGACGTGCAGGAACGAATGCCATCGGCCGGCGCCGTCCAGCTCCGCCGCCTCGTACAGCTCCTTCGGCACGCTCTTCAGCGCCGCGAGGTAGATGACCACGGTGGAGCCCAGCGCCCACAGCGTGACCAGGACCAGGCCCGGCTTGATCCAGGCGCTGTCGGTGGTCCAGCTCGGCCCGCCGATGCCGATCGCGCCGAGCGCCTGGTTGATCACGCCGACGTTGCCGTTGAAGAGCAGCAGGAAGAGGATGCCCACGGCCACCGGGGGCGTCATGACCGGCAGGTAGAAGACGGTGCGGAAGAACCCGGAGGAGCGGCGGCCCACCCGCAGCAGCAGCATGGCCAGCGCCAGGGACACCGCCATCAGCAGGGGCACCCGCAGCACGCTGAAGACCAGCGTGTTGAACAGCGAGGTGGCGACGGACGGGTCGTCGAAGATCTGCCGGTAGTTGTCGAGGCCGACGTTCCGGGTGGAGCCGATGCCGTCGTAGTCGGTGAACGACAGCAGCAGGCTGGCGATCATCGGCCCGCCGGTGAGCACCAGGAACCCGAAGATCCACGGGGATATGAAGAGATACGCGGCGCGCGTCTCGCGCCGCCGCCAGGAGGCCCGCCAGCGGCGGGCCCGGGCGCGGCGCCCGTGGTCGGACGCGGCCGGGGCGGTGGGCGCGGGGCGCGGCGCGGTCAGGGTGGCACCCATCACCGCTCACCCCGCTGGCTGGCGGCCCGGTCCAGGGCGCTCTGGGCCTCGTCCTGGGCGCGGGCCAGGGCGTCCTCGGGGCTGGAGTCGCCGGACAGCGCCCGGTTGACGGCGGACTGCCACGCCTTGCGGAACTCGGTGCCGGCGGCGTTGGCCGGCACGGAGAACGCGTCGTCCTGGATGTCGTACAGCAGCGCGGTGGCGTCGTCGAAGGCGGCGTTGCCCGTGGGCTCCCAGATCTCCTGCTCGATGATCCGGTCGGCCTCCCGGTTCCCGGTGAAGTCGCCCACGTACGGCGCGCCGGTGGCCCGCACCTCTTCGGCCTTGGCCTCGGCCGCCGTCACCCAGGTGTCGGTGGCGGTCATGGTGGTGACGAACTCGCACGCCTCCTCGGGGTGCGGGCTGCCCTGCGGGATCACCCAACTGGTGCCGGAGGAGTAGTTCAGCGGCTCCCCCTGGCGGTCGCGGAACGGTTCGGCGCGCAGGTCCACGTCAGGCGAGGTGCCGGCGAGGACGTTCACGTACCAGTCCTCCATGGGGTAGGCGCCGGCCTGGCCGCTGGCGATCGGGTTGGCGGCGCCGAACTGGTCGAAGGTGTCGCGCAGCGATTCGAACGTCCCCCAGCCGCCCTGGGCGTCGATCAGGCCCAGCGTGTACTCCAGCGCCTCGACGACCTCGGGGCTGTCCAGCAGGGCGGTGCGGCCGTCGTCGCTGATCAGGGCGCCCCCGTTGGCCTGCACCCACAGCGGGAAGAACTCAGGGATCTTCGGGTCGAACCCGATCCGGGTGAGCTGCCCGTCCTCCTGCCGCTGCATCTCCTCGGAGGCCTGCGCCAGCCGGTCCCAGTCCGAGGTGTCCACGTCGGCGGTGCGCAGCCCGACCTCGTCCAGCACCGCGCCGTTGACCAGCGTGACGCGGCTGTCGTACGAGTCGGGCAGGCCGTACACCGCGCCGTCGAGCGTGGCCTCCGCGACGGCCTCGTCCCGGTACTGGCCGAGGTCCACGTCCCGGTCGGCGAGGCAGTCGGTCAGCGGCACCAGCGCGCCCCGGGCGGCGTACCCGCCGATCAGCGAACGGTCCATCCGCACCACGTCGGGCGGGTCGTCCGCGGCCACCGCGGAGAGGAACTGCTGCTCGTCGAAGGCTCCCTCGTTGACCTGGAGCGCCACACCGTCCAGCGTTTCGCTGGCGAGGTCGATCCGGGTGTTGGCCAGGGCGTCGCCCAGGCCGAAGCCCATGGTCGTGAACGTGTCGGAGTCGTCCGCGAAGCCGACGCCGCCGCAGGCGGTGACGGGGAGCAGGGCGGTCACGGTGACGAGGATCACCGTGCGGCGGCGTGGTCGCCGGTGGGGTGGGGCAGCCAAGGTCACTCTCCTTCGAGGAGTGGCTGACGTGGGGCGGGGCCACGCGGGGACAGGGCGGCGGCACACCGGAGGGCGCCCGGAAGGCGCCCGCGAACCGATGTGGCATCGTTGCCACATGAGAACGTAGTCATACAGGGGAAGAGGGGTCAATACTCGGTGGTGGCTGGATTCCTCAGGCGGCCCGACGGCGGGCCGCGGGGGTCAGGAGGCGGGCGGGGGCGCGGCGGCGGAGCCGCGGGTGAGCAGTTCGGGGTCGAGGGTGTGCGTGCGGCTGCGCCCCTGGTCGCCGCCGACCCGTTCCAAGAGCAGGGACGCCGCCCGCGCGCCCATCTCGTACACGGGCTGGCGGACGGCGGTCAGTCCCGGTTCGACCATGCGCATCCAGGTCAGGTCGTCGAAGGACACCACGGAGCAGTCCCGGGGCACGGCACTCCCCCGCCGCTTGAGCTCCTGCCACACGGCCTCGGCGACCACGTTGTTCGCCGCGAAGACCGCCGTGGCGTCCGGGTTGGCATCCAGGAAGGTCGCCACCTCCCGCTGCGGATCGGTCAGCCGCAGCCCCAGGTCCAGCACGAGCCGGCGGCCGAGCGGCACGCCGGCGGCGCGGTGCGCGGCCCGGTACCCCCGGAGCCGGGCCCGGCCGGTGTCCCACATCGTCTCGTCCACCACCACGGCTATCCGGCGGTGCCCGAGCGCGAGCAGATGCGCCACGGCGTCCCGCGCGCCGCGTTCGCTGTCGATGACCACCGCATCGCAGCCGCGTATGCCCGAGCGGCGGTCCACCTCCACCACCGGCGTGCCGTGCTCCACCAGCAGCGCGGTGGCCGCCCGGCCCACGGGCGCGAGCAGCACCCCGTCGGCGCGCATCGACACGAACGCGCGGGCGCCGTCCGCGGCCCGCTCCTCGTCTCCGTGGTCGTCCACGAGGACCACCTGGTGGCCCGCCGCGGTGAGGGTCTGCTCCACACCGGCGGCGAGTTGGGCGTAGAACTGGTTACGCAGATCGGACACCAGCAGGCCCACCAGGCCGCTGGAGCGTCCCTTCAGCGTGCGGGCCGTGATGTCGGGCACGTACCCGAGGCGGGCCGCCGCCGCCCTGACCTTCGCCCTGATCTCGTCCGCGACGTAGCCGTGGCCGGCCAGCGCCCGGGAGGCGGTGGACTGCGAGGTGCCGGCCTCCTCCGCGACCTCCCGCAGCGTGACGCGGGCCCGTTTCGCCCGGCCGTTGCCGCGCACCCTGCCCTGTGCCCTGCCGCCCGTGTCGCCGCTCATCGCGCCGTCCTCACGGGCCGGGCGCGGGCCGCGGGGGCAGGCCGGCCGCGGTCCGCCACGCGGACCACTGCTCGCGCAGCGCCGCGTAGTCGCGTTCCAGCAGCGGCTCGCCGGTGCGGTCCAGATGCGAGGAGACGTAGAGGGCAGGAACGCCCAGCGTGGTCTTGACGGCGCCGTACGCGCGCCACTGCTCCCGGTCCGGCGCGCACCAGTCGTCGGTGTCGGTCGGCGTATGGGGGCAGGCAGCGCGGGCCACGGCCGCGCGGTAGCGCATCTGCGGAACGATCGGCGCGTCGGGCTCCGGGTCGTCGAGGCGGAGCATGTCGTTCAGCCGGATCATGTCGGTGACGTCGGCGAACGCCGGGTGCGGCGTGTGCGTGACCACCAGCGCCTCCCGTTTCGCCCCCTTCGCCGCTCCGTGGATCGCGGCCAACTGATCGTACAGCAGGGCGATTCCCCAGGCCGGGCCGTGCCGGGTCAGCGAATGTCCCGACGGGGTGTCCGCGGTGAAGTCGATCTTGAGGCCGTCCGCGTCCAACCCCTCGGCGGACAGCATCCGGTGGATGGTGTCGGCGAGGTGGTCCCGCGCCTCCGGATGGCTGGGGTCCAGGGCGACGGGGGCGCCGTCTGGGGTGCGCACGCACAGCCGCGGCGGCACCGAGTCGGTGGCCCAGGCGCGCCACCACAGCAGCACCCGCTGGCCGCGGGCGTGCCGCTCGGCGATCCAGCCGCGCAGGTCGGGCCACCGGTCCGGATCGGGCTCCCAGGAACCGTAGGCGCGCTGCCACTTGTCGTCGATGACGACGGTGCCCGGCACCAGTCCTTGCCGCTCCAGATGGGCGAGATGCGCGTCGTACTCCTCGCGGGTGCTGAGCTCGGGGCCCGGCCGGCCGAGGTCCCTGGCGCGGGCCAGCTGCGCTCCCCAGCCGCAGAACATCGGCTCCGACCACCACCCGGGCGCGGCCGCCCCGGGGAGGGGCCGGGCGGCCCAGTGGCGCTCGTCGAGCCAGGCGCGGTGCGCGGCGAGCCCCCGGTACGGGTCGGGATGTCCCGGTGAGATGAGCACCGCGGGCGTCTCGAAGCGGCCCGCCACCGGGGTGTGCCCCTCGTAGGCCAGCCGCAGTTGAAAGCCGTGGTCGCCCGGCACGTACTCGGCCTGGGTGAAGGTCAGCTCGGCCACGGGGGCGCCGACGCCGAGCGTCCACCAGCCGGCGGGCGCGGGGGCGGTCCCCGGATCGGCGTCGTCCGCGAGCGGCTCCTCGGTCAGCGCCAGGCACAGCGGGGCCGGGGTGAAGAACCAGTGCCCCCGGCCCGGTCGGGCGTCGCCGCAGACTCCGACGACGGCGCTCTCGCCCGCACCGCGCAGCAGCCGTCGCGGCGGCCCCGGGTTGGGCGTGAAAAGCGTTCGCCAGGCGTGGCCGCTGGGCCGGGCGCCGCCGCCCCGCCCGCCGAACGCCGCCCGGGTGCCGAGCAGCGTGACCTCGTCGAGCTGCCCCTCGCCCTCGACCCACCAGCTGAGCTCGGGACCCCGCGGGGTGCACCGCACCCGGGTGCCGGCGCGGCGCCAGGCCGTGCTGCGACGGGTCACGGTCACCACCGGGTCCGTTCCGCCGACGTCCAGCTCCGGGGCGGTCGCGGCCAGCGTCTCGTCGCGGACGCCGAGCCGGTCCAGGGCACCGGGCAGTTGCAGGACCACCGGATGGCCGCCGGCGGTGCCCGTGACCGTGGCGGTGGTGCCATCCGCAGCCACGGTCATCCGGTATCCGCCGGCCACGACCTCGATCACGCCCGAGGCGTCACGAACGGCCCGCACCCCCCGCCTTCCCGGCGGGCCGGCCGGCTCGACCCATTGCCCGGCCCCGGACGCCCCGGACCGTTGGGTGGGCCCGGACGCCTCAGCCGGCTCGGCCGCATCGACCAGCTCCGACCGTTCGGCAGACCCGCACGACTCAGCCGGCTCGGCCGCATCGACCAGCTCCGACCGTTGCGCAGACCCGCACGCCTCAGCCGACTCGGCCAGTTCGGGCCCTCGGGTGGGCCCGGACGCCTCCGCCGGCTCGGCCGGCACGGGCGCGGGGCCGGGGGGACCGCAGGTCATCGGACGCTCACCAGGGACTCGGCCTGCTGGCCGAACCGCATCGGGCCCACGGTCAGATCGGCGGCGATCCGCTGCCGCTCCACCGGCGGCACGATGTCGGGGACCTGCACCGCGAACTCGGCGACGGCCTCCGCGTGGCCGCCCACGGCAAGCCGCACGACCCCCGGCTCGGCCTCCCACCCCGCCGGCAAGGCGAGCCGCACCTCGGCGGACTCCGTGCCCGGGAACGGATTGCGTATCTCGACCGCGAGGCGCAGCTTGCCACCGGCGGGGATGACCGCCCGGTACGGGGATATCCGGGCGCCGGCGCCCTCCGCGTCGAAGTCCACCTCGAGCGGCAGCAGCTCGCGGTGCAGCCGGGCCAGCCGCTGCCCCTCGTCCAGCAGCATGGCGAGATAGTCGTCCGTGACCTCGCGCGGCTGCCAGTGCCCGCTGATCATCAGCTCGGGACGCAGCTGGCGGTACAGCTCGGCGCTGCGGGTGAAGTCGTCGATGCGGAAGCGGTTGCGGTACTGGTAGTTCAGCAGCTCGGGCCGCAGCCCCGGCTCCCATTCGGTGGTCTGCTGGTCGCCGGTGGCGATGACCCGGCGGCCGTCCGCGGTGAAGGAGTACGCGGCGGCGTAGAGGGTGTGGCCCGGCAGGTCGTGCACCCCGATCTCGTACTCGCGCCAGCGCACCGGCGCGTTGAGAGGCAGCTCGCGCTGCACCGGGATCGCGTCGTACCACAGGCACGGCAGGTCCCAGGCCTCCGGATCGCGCAACACCGGGGCGATGTGGGCGGGGGCCCAGACCGCCGTGCCGTGCACCTCGCGCAGCAGGTTGAAGCCGGCGACGTGGTCGTCGTGGTAGTGCGTCGGCAGCGCCACCTCGACCCGGTCGATGCCGTAGTCGCGGCGCAGCGACTCGATGGAGGCGAGCAGCGGCCGGCGGGAGGCCCGGTCCGTGCCACCGGCCAGCCCGGTGGTCAGGTCGTAGCCGAAGTCCAGCAGCAGCGCGGTCCCGTGGTCGGACAGCAGGGCGTAGGAGTTCGCGACGCTGGTGGCGTTGCGCAGCAGGTGCGGCGTGACCTCCCGCCAGGGTCGGCGCAGCATCGCCTCCGGGTCGAACGGGGCGCGCCGCCGGCTGTCCAGCAGCTCCTGGAGGTGGCCGCGGAGCCGGGCCACGGCCCGGGGCGGGTCGGTCACCGGCTCGCCGTGCGAGGGCAGCAGCAGGTCGGGCCGGTGGTCGAGGAGCTGGAGGCAGGACAGCACGGTGGCCGCGGCGCCCTCCAGGCCTGCCAGCTCGTGGGAGCCGGTGTACGACCACTGGGTGGCGGCCATCGACCACACCCGGCCCTCGCCGTGGATCAGGTCGCCGGTGAACGCCAGCCGCCGCCCGCCGGACTCCACCAGGTACCCGACGGATCCCGGGGTGTGCCCGGGCAGCGGCAGGGTGTGCACCTCGGCCGGGCCGTACCGGGCGGTGCGGTACTCGGCGACGGTGCCGGTCACCGGCACCTGGTTCAGCAGGGAGAACCGGTCCTGGCGGACGGAGTAGTCGTTGTCCAGGGACCGGGTGCGCCAGTGCTCGTCGACCCTGGCTATGAGGTCCTGTTCGACCGGCGGCACCCAGATCCGGATGCCCGCCGCCGCGGCGCGGGCCAGCCCCTGCACCTGGTCGCGGTGGTGGTGGGTGACCAGGACGTCGGTCACCTCGGCCACGCCGAAGTCCGCGAGGTGGTCGAGGACGTCGCCGCTGCCGAAGTCGATCAGCACCGCCTGGCGTTCGTACCGGAGGACGTACACGTGGCAGGTGTCGCGAAACAGGAAGACGTCGTCACCGAAACGCATGCCCGAGACCCTTTCGCGACGACTGGGATCGATCCCAGATGGGAACGATGTCATCTGCTTCCTCGGCGAGTCAACAAGGTGGGGTCGCCGGCCGTCGGGGGCGCCTAGGATGCCCTGCGTCCGCGCCTCCGACCCACCCGCACGACCCGCATGACCTGCACGATCCGCACGATCCGGACGAGAACTGGAGACGACGCCATGCACGAGCACTTCACGCCGCGACCGGCCGGTGCGGTCCGATGAGTCGGCCCGACTCACTCCCGCCGCCGCTGATACCGAGGCCGCACACGCTGCGGGTCGGTGAGGGCCATCTCACATTCGGCCCCGACGCCGGGGTGCATGCCCCGACCGAGGTCGCGGAGCTGGTCCGCGAGACGCTGGGCCTGACCGGGTCGGGCGCGGAGATCCGGCTGTCCCTCGCCGAGGGCCCGGACCCCGAGCTGGGCGACGAGGGCTACCGGCTGCTGGTCTCCGAGGACGGCGTGCGGGGCACCGCCGCCACGCTCGCGGGGCTCCGCTGGGCGGTGCAGACGCTCCGGCAGCTGCGCGGCCCGGACGGCCGGCTGCCGCATGTGGAGATCGTCGACCGGCCGCGGTACGGCTGGCGCGGCTCGCTGCTCGACGTGGCCCGCTGGTGCCACCCGCTGCCGTTCCTGTACCGCTATGTCGACCTGCTGGCGCTCCACAAGCTGAACACGTTGCATCTGCACCTCACCGACGACCAGGGCTGGCGGTTCGAGGTCCAGCGGTACCCGCGGCTGACCGAGGTCGGCGGCCACCGCTCGGGATCCTCCGTCGGCCACGGCCGTGAGGGCCGGACCGACCGGGTGCCGCACGGCGGCTCGTACACCCAGCGCGAGCTGCGCGACCTGGTCGCCTACGCCGCGCGCCGTGGGGTGCGGATCATGCCGGAGATCGACGCGCCCGGGCACATACAGGCGGCGATCGCGGCCTATCCGTGGCTCGGCAACGACCCGGAGCGGCGGCTGCCGGTGCGCCGGGAGTGGGGCATCTCCCGGCATGTGCTGAACACCTCGGAGCGCGCCGTGGAGTTCGTGCGGCACGTGCTGGACGAGGTGGCCGACGTCTTCCCCTTCGGCTATGTGCATATCGGCGGCGACGAGGTGCCGCCGCACGAATGGGCGGCCAGCGACGAGGCGCGGCGCCGGATCGCCGCCGAGGGTCTGTCGGGTCCCGAGGACCTGCTGGGCTGGTGGTCCCGGCAGCTGGCGGACCATCTGGCCGGCCTGGGGCGGCGAGCCGCCGTCTGGGACGAGCTGATCGAGCACGGCGTTCCGGAGGACGCCGCGGTCTTCGCCTGGCGCGGCGAGAAGCGGGTGCGACGCGCGCTGGAGGCCGGGCTCGACACCGTCGCGGCGCCCGAGGAGCACACCTACCTGGACTGGGCGGAGAGCGACGCCCCGGACGAGCCGCTGGCCATCCGCGGCCTGCTGCCGCTGTCGGAGGTCTACGGATACCGGCCGCGGGCCGCGGTGCTCGGCGTCCAGGGGCAGGTCTGGAGCGAGTACCTACCGACGCCCGAGTTGGTCGAGTGGCGGGCCTTCCCCCGGCTGGCCGCCCTGGCCGAGGTCGGCTGGTCCGACGAGGGGCGCGACTTCCCGGGGTTCCACCGCCGGCTGACCGGCCACCTCCCGCTGCTGGACGCGCTGGACGTCGGCTACCGCCCGCTCGACCCGCTGCCGTGACCCCGGCGTGACGATCGCCTGAAACTTTTCGGTCGCCTGTCCGGAAATGACACTTCGTGGTCGATCACTGGCTCGAAGTTGTGGGGACGTGAGTCTTTACAGGCGATGTACATCGATATAAAAACTGTGGGTAACGACTCCTGCCTCTAGCGGCACGCTCCGTGTCTGTTTCGGCGTCCGATCGAGTCCGAAAGGCCTGCCCGCGATGAGTCCCTCCCTTCCCTCCCGCCCGGTCAGCCGCCGCGCGGTGCTCCGCGGCGGTCTCGCCGGTGCGGGCGCGCTGCTCGCCCCAGGAGCGCTGGCCGCCTGCGGGTCGCCCGTGGCCTCCTCCGACCCCTCGTCGCTGCGGGTGTGGGACCCCTTCTCAGGCGGCGACGGCGCGCTGATGGACGAGATCATCGCCACGGTGTCCGCCGGGCCCAACGGCTTCTCGATCGACCGCACCATCCTGGAATGGGGCTCGGCCTACTACACCAAGCTGGCCATGTCGTCGGCCGGTGGCCGGGCCTCGGACGTCGCGGTGGCGCACCTGTCCCGGCTGGCCGGCTACGCGCCCGGCGGGCTGCTCGACCCGTTCGACCTCGACACGCTGGCCGAGTTCGGGGTCACCGAGGAGATGTTCACCCCCGCCATCTGGCGGCGGGCGCAGTACGACGGGACGCTGTACGCGATCCCGCTCGACACCCACCCGTTCATCATGTTCTACAACCCGGACCTCGCCGAACAGGCAGGTCTGCTCGACTCGTCAGGCGCGCTACTGCCGCTCGACTCGCCCGAGGCGCTGAAGGACGCGGGACGCGCGCTCGCCGACGTCACGGGACACGCGGGCATCTACTTCGGCCATGTGGTGGACAACGCCCAGAACTGGCGGCAGTTCCTGGGGCTGTACGCGCAGACGGGTGCGGAGTTCGACCTGCCCGAGGGTGGTCCCCCCCGGATCGACCGGGACGCGGCGGTGCGGGTGGTCTCGTTCCTCATGGAGCTCTACGACGGCTCCGCGAACCCCGGCAACCTCAACACCGAGAGCGCGCTGGCCGGCTTCATGGGCGGGCGCGGCGGGATGCTGATGGGGGGCAACTGGGAGCTGCCGACGCTGCAGGAGTCCGGGGTGCCGCTGGCCGCGGCCCCGTACCCGCAGGTCTTCGAACAGCCCGCCGCCTACGCCGACTCGCACGGCTTCGTGCTGCCGCGCCAGGAGAACCTCGATCCGGAGCGCCGGCGCGAGGCGCACCGGTACATAGCGGAGATCCTCAAGCAGAGCCTGACCTGGGCGAGCGCCGGCCATATCCCCGCCTACCTGCCGGTCATCGACCAACCCGAGTACGCCGAGTTGAAGCCGCAGTCCTCCTACGCCTCGGCCGCCGAGGTCGCGGTTCTCGACCCGCCCAACTGGTTCGCCGGCGCCGGCTCCGCCTTCCAGAACAGCATGTGCCAGCCGATGCAGGCGGCGCTCCTGGGCAACGCCTCCGCCGAGCGGACCGTCGACCGGATGATCGACGAGCTCGACAGCCTCCTCGAACAGTCCAACCCGGTCGCCTGACCGCACACAAGGAGCGACAGACGTGAGTACCACCGCTTCGACAGGCGCCGCCGGGGCCCGGCCCACCGCGGGCGCCGCCGTGCCGGACACCAGGGCGAAGGGCGCGGAGGGTGCCGCCCGACGGGCCGCCCGCCGGACCACGACGGGCGGCCGGGGCACCGGCGGCAACGGGATGCTGTTCGTGGCCCCGTTCGTGCTGGTCTTCGGCCTCTTCATGGTGTGGCCGATCCTCCAGGGCATCTGGATGAGCTTCACCGACCAGTCGCTCTCGCAGCGCGAGACGTCCTTCGTCGGCTTCGACAACTACGTCGAGGCGTTCGGCGATCCGGACGTGTGGAGCAGTCTGGGCAACACGCTCGTCTTCACGGTGATAACCACCGTGCCCCTGGTGCTGATGCCGCTCGCTCTGGCGTTGCTGGTGCAGAGCGGGCTGGCCGGCCAGTGGGCGTGGCGGCTGGCGTTCTTCGCGCCGTACCTGATGCCGGTGACCGTGGTGACCCTGATCTGGCAGTGGCTGTACCAGCCGGACCTGGGCGTGGGCAACCAGCTGGTGACCAATCTCGGCATGGAGCCGGTGGGCTGGTTGACCGACGAGTCGGTGGCCATGTGGTCCGTGGCGGCGCTCACCGTCTGGTGGACGATGGGCTTCAACTTCCTGCTCTACCTCGCCGCGCTCCAGTCGCTGCCGGACACGCATCTGGAGGCCGCGGCGCTGGACGGGGCGGGCGCGTGGCGGCGGCTGTGGTCGATCGTGCTGCCGCAGCTGCGCCGGACCACCGTGCTGGTCCTGATGCTCCAGTTCCTCGCCTCGCTCAAGGTCTTCGACCAGATCTACATCATGACCAGGGGCGGGCCGAACGAGTCCACGCGCCCGATCCTCGAGTACATCTACGACGTCGGCTTCACCGGCTACCGGCTGGGCTACGCCTCCGCCATCTCGTACCTCTTCTTCGCGATCATCGTCATCGTGTCGATCGCGCAGTTCCGCTTCTTGCCCAAGGAGTCCTGAACGTGTCCGCGACCGTGCACCGCCCCGTCGTCAGCTCCCCCCGCCGCCCCCGGCGACGCCCGCCGCGCGAGGCCACCAGCTCCCCCCTGCTGCTCGGCCACGGGCGAACGTCCCGGATGTTGGGCGGCACCACGCTGGTCGTGCTGGCGGTGCTCTGGGCGACGCCGTTCGTCTGGGCGGTGGTGACCTCCTTCCAGAGCGAGGTGGACGCCACCAGGCCGGGGCTCTCGCCGCTCAAGGGCGCCCTGACGCTCGAGGCGTACCGGGAGGTCTTCTCCCGGGGCAACGTGGTGCTGTGGGGGTTCAACAGCCTGCTGATCGCGACGCTGGTCACGGTCCTCACCGTGGCGATCTCCACGCTGGCCGCCTACGGCCTCTCGCGCGGCAGCTTCCGCGGGCGCCGGGCGCTGCTCGCCGTCACCATCGCGTCGATCATGGTGCCGCCGCAGCTGCTGATCGTGCCGCTGTTCCGGCAGGCGCTGCTCTTCGACCTGGTGGACACCTACTGGGGCGTCGTGCTGCCGCAGGTCGTCGCGCCGATCATGGTCTTCATCCTGAAGAAGTTCTTCGACGGCATCCCGCGCGAGCTGGAGGAGGCCGCGCGCATCGACGGGGCGTCCGAGCTGCGGCTGTTCTGGTCGATCGTGCTGCCGCTGTCCCGGCCCATCGTGTCCGCCGTCGCGATCTTCGTCTTCATCGGCGCCTGGAACAACTTCCTCTGGCCGTTCATCGTCACCAACGACTCGGACCTGATGACGCTGCCCGTGGGCCTGGCCAGCGTCAAGGAGACCTATGGCGTGGTGTACGCGCAGAACATGGCCTCGGCGCTGCTCGCCGCGCTGCCGCTGATCATCGTCTTCCTGATCGCCCAGCGCCGCATCGTCCAGTCCGTCGCCACCACCGGCCTCGGCGGCGGCTGAGCGGTCCGGCTCGGGGCCGAGGCGTCCGGTGACCGTTGCCCCGGCGGGCGCGGCGCCGCAGACTGGGCGCCAGTGTGCGGGGCCGGCGGGGCCCTGGTGGTGGCCGTGACCTGAGGGGCGAGCATGGATGGAAGGTGCACGCCGGGCGACCGGCTGCCCGCGGCGCGTCGCGGGGCGGGGCGATGAGGATCCGGCCCGGCGCCGGCCGCGCAGCGCGGGCCACGGACGCGGAGCGGGCCGGGCGCGACGCGCTGCACCTGCTGGCCGAGGGGCTGTGCGCGGTCTGCCGGCAGCGCGACGACGGGGCGCGCAGCTGGCTGACGTACTTCGTCAACGACAGCAACAGCGACCTCGGCGTGCGTGCCAGGATGCGGGACGCCGTCGGCTTCTGCCCGGCGCACACCCGGCACCTGCTCGGCGACACCTCCGCCTCCTGGCTGTTGCCCTCGGTCCAGGCCGAGGCGCTCGCCGGGGGCCTGCACCTGCTGGACGACGACCGGGCGCGGCAGGGTCCCTGCCCGGCCTGCGAGGCCGCGCACGCGGCGGAGGAACGCGCGCTGCTCGCGGTGCTGCGGGCGCTGCCGCAGGACCCGGTCCGGGACGCCGTGCGCGGCGGGGCGCTGTGCGTGCCGCACGAGCTCGCGCTGGTGGGCCGGGCGGACGCGAACGCCGGGGCGGCGGTGGCAGCCGCGGCGACGGAACGGCTGACCCACCTCGCCCGGCGCGCACCGAACAAGGCCCACGCGGGCCCCGCCCACGGCGACGCCGACGCCGAGAGCTCCGGCACCCGCGACTCGGGCGGCACGGGCGACTCGGGCGTGCGCGGCACCGATCATGGCGGCTCGGGAGCACGTGGCTCCGACCACGGTGGCTCCGCCGACGCCGGGTCCGGCACGCCCGGCTCTGACCACAGCGGCTCCGGCCGTGGTGGCGGTGGGGGAGCCGGCGGCGCGCTGGTGGATGTGCTGGCGGGGCTCGACGCGGATGCGCCGGCGCGCGGGCGGTATCTGGCCCGCCTCGACCCGCTGCTGGACGCCGAGCGGGCGGCGGCGCACCGGCCGGTGGCCGAACGGTGGGCCGCTGACCTGCGCCTGGCGTGCTGCCCGCTGTGCCTGGCGGAGCACCGCGCCGCCCGTCGCCTGCTGCGCTGGGCCGCCACCGCCGACGACAGCCGCCAGGCCGCCGGCCGCCAGGCCGAGGGAACCTCCGCGCTGTGCCCGCGCCATCTGCACGATCTCGCCGGCCTGGACGGACCCCACGTCGGCGCCCTGCTCGCGGAGAACGCCGAAACGTGGCGCGACCGGCTCGCCGGCGGCGCGCGGCCAAGGACCGCGGCGTGCCGGGCCTGCGAGGAGGAGCGCCTGGCGCACGCCCGCCAGGCGGCCCTGCTGACCGCCGCCCTGCGCGACCCCGTGCACGCCCGCGCGTACGAGGAGGCGCACGGCGTCTGCCTGCGCCACGTGCTGGTGTGGGGCGGGGCGCCGCCCGCGCCGGTGCGCACGGCGCTGGGGGCGCGGCTGGCGCTGCTCGGCTGGGAGCTGGCCGAGGCCCGGCGCAAGCAGGACTGGCGCACCCGGCACGAGGTGAAGGGCGCCGAGATGACGAGCGGCTCGCGCGCCCCCACGCTCCTCGACGGCCGGGTGCACGCCGGCTCCCCCGCCGTGCGCGGCGCCCCGCCCCCGGCCACCGGCGCCGCCCCCGGCGCCGAATGACCGGGCACGCGCTCAGGTCTCGCAGGTGATCTGCGGGTTGTCGGCGCTGATGAGCTCCGCGGGCGCCTTCTGCCAGAGCCAGACGTGCAGCGTGTAGTAGTGCACGGCGCCCGACTGCTCGAAGTCGCGGCCGAAGAGGGTGGCCGGCAGATGCGAGACGTACTCGACGCCGAGCAGCTTCAGGCTGCCGTCCGCCGAAGGGGCATAGACGAGGGCGTTGGGCTCGGTGATCTTCAGCTCCTCCTGGGTGTCGGCCACCGAGCGCAGGTAGTGGATCCCCTTGCTGGGCACGCACATCGGGGAGGTCAGCACGTAGCCGTCGGCCTCGGCCTCCGAAACCTCCTGGTAGGGGGCGGTGGCGCCCTTGGCCGCTATGAGGTCCACCGCGTACTCCTCGCTCGTGAGATCGAGAACCCGCTCGGGTTCGTGGTCGGGGCCGGCGGTTGTGGCCAGTGCGCCGGTCGGGTACGAGGCCAGGGTGACGGCGAGGCCGACCGCCGTGAGGGCGGCGAGGATGCTGTTGCGCATAGGGGCTCCGGGGGGTCGCGGGGAGAAACCGCCCAGGCCCGTCCGGGCCCGGGGGAGCGTCGCGGGGAGGCGCGCGCAGCCTTGGGAAAAGCGTCGAGCGGATGGCGGTATGCCCGCCACCGCAAGCGGCCGAACGGGTGGAGCGCTGGCGCGCGGAGGCGAGTGGGGAGGATGGCAGCGCACGCGCCGGCGTGGGAGCCGCTCCGTGTGTGACGGTGAGAAGGCGAGGTGACGGATGTGCTGCTGCCCCTGAATCCGGTGCTCGGCGTGCTGATGGCCGGGCTGTTGGTCGTCGCGGCGGGCGTGGCGGCGTTCGCGCATCTGGTGGGGGACGACGGACGCACGTACGCGCGGCCGATGCTGACCGCCGGGCTGCGGGCACTGGTCCAGTTGGCCGCGGTCTCGCTGCTGATCGGGTGGATCATCGGCACGCCCGCGTCCCTGTTCGGCTTCGTGACCCTGATGTTCACGGTGGCGAGCGTCACGTCGGGGCGCCGGATCACCCGCAACGAGACCCGGTGGTGGGCCGCCGTGCCGATCGCCGCCGGCGTGGCGCCGGTGCTGCTGGCGCTCCTGCTGACCGGTCTCGTCCCGCCGCGCGGCATCGCCCTGGTGCCCGTCGCCGGCATCCTCATCGGCGGTGCGCTCACCGCCACCACGCTGGCCGGCCGGCGGGCGCTGGAGGAGTTGACCACCCGGCACGGCGAGGTGGAAGCGGCGCTGTCGCTGGGTCTGACGGACCGCGAGGCGCGCCTGGAGATCGCCCGGCAGGCCGCGTCGGGCGCGTTGGTCCCCGGCCTCGACCAGACGCGCACGGTCGGTCTGGTCACCCTGCCGGGCGCGTTCGTCGGGATGCTGCTCGGCGGGGCGTCGCCGGTGCAGGCGGGCGCGGTGCAGCTTTTCGTCCTGGTGGCGCTGATGGCGGTGCAGAGCGTCGCCGCGGCGACCGTGCTGGAGCTGATCGCCCGCGGCCGCCTGCACCGCGCTGCGGGCTGACCGGCGGTCGCCGCCGGCCGGGAAATGTTGCGCTCGTGGCCACCCTGCTGCGAGCGTGGACCCATGCCTCCGACGATCCGCAGGGCGGTCATCCCTGCCGCGGGCCTCGGCTCGCGCCTGCTCCCGCTGACCAAGGCAACGCCCAAGGAGATGCTGCCGGTCGGGGACAAGCCGGTGATCGAACACACGGTCCGCGAACTGGTGGCGTCCGGGATCACCGACATCACCATCGTGGTCTCCGGCGGAAAGTCCCTCATCCAGGACCATTTCCGGCCCAACCCCGCGCTCGTGGAGCAGCTCCGCGCGGCCGGGAAGACCGCGTACGCCGACGCCGTCGAGGAGGTCGCCGAGCTGGCCGAGCGGGGCCACATCACCTACCTCGACCAGCACGGCCCGTACGGCAACGGCACGCCGGTGCTCAACGCGGCCCGTAACGCCGGGGACGAGCCGATGCTCGTGCTCTGGCCCGACGACGTGTTCGTGGCCGAGGTGCCGCGCGCCCAGCAGCTCATCCGCGCCTACGAGGCGACGAACTGCCCGGTGCTGGCCCTGATGCCGATGGACCCGGTGGACTCCGGGCGCTACGGCGTGCCGGTGGTGCGGGAGGATCTGGGCGACGGCCTGCTGCGGATCACCGGCCTGGTCGAGAAGCCCAAGCCCGCCGACGCGCCGTCCGCGCACGCGGCGATCGGCGGCTACGTCATCACCCCGGGCATCGTCGAGGAACTGGGCGAGCAGACCCGCCGCTGGTACGAGCACCGCCAGGGCGAGATCTACCTGACCGACGCCATCAACGCCTACGCGGCCGGCCGCGCCGTCTACGGTCAGGTCATCTCGGGGCGGTGGTACGACACCGGCAACCCGGCGGACTATCTGGTGGCGCAGATGGCGTTCGCCCTGGCCCACCCCGAGTACGGCCCGCTGCTGCGCCGCCTCGCCGACGGCGCGAACGCTTCGGACGACCCGGGCGAGCCAGGCGAGCCGGGCCCCTGATCCCCCGGCTCATACCAACGGCTTGAGCCCGCGCAGCTTGTCGGGGTTGCCCTGGAGCCGCAGGTTCCGCATCAGTCCGCCGTCGATGTCGTAGGTCAGGGCGCCGATGGGCTCGCCGTTCAGCAGGCACACCACGCCGAGCTCGCCGCCCAGCACCGCCGGCTCCAACGCGGCGCCCGCCATCCCCGGCTTCGCCAGCACACCGACCAGCCACCGGGCCACGCCGTCGGCGCCGTGCAGCGGGCGGCGGGCCGCGGTGACCTTGCCGCCGCCGTCGGACCAGGCCGTGACGTCGGGGGCCAGCAGCTCCATCACGGCGTTCACGTCGCCGCCCGCGCAGGCCTGGAGGAAGCGGGCCGTCACCTCGTCGCGCCGGGCCGGATCGGCGTCGAAACGGGGCCGCCGGGACTGCACGTGGCCCCGGGCCCGATGCGAGATCTGCCGTACGGTCGGCTCCGGCCGCTCCAGGATCTCCGCGATCTCGCCGTGCGAGTAGCCGAAGACCTCGCGGAGCACGAAGACCGCCCGCTCGACCGGGGTCAGCGTTTCCAGTACGACCAGCATGGCCGTGGAGACGGCGTCGGCCGTCTCCTGCTCCTCCGCGACGTCCGGCGAGGTGAGCAGCGGCTCGGGCAGCCAGGGGCCGACGTAGCTCTCGCGGACGGCGCGGGCGGAGGTCAGCCGGTTGAGCGCCAGGTTGGTCACGGTGCGCACCAGGTACGCCTTGGGGTTGCGGACCGCGGACCGGTCCGCCCGGTGCCAGGCCAGCCAGGCGTCCTGGACGATGTCCTCGGCGTCGGTGACGGTGCCCAGCATGCGGTACCCGACGGCGAACAGCAGCCGGCGGTGCTCGGTGAACGGATCCTGCTCCGCGACGGTCTCGACCACGGGCCCATGCTCTCCCCGACGCGCGATCAGGGCAAGGCAGGTGGATCGGCGGTCGGCTCGGCAGGCGGAGCCGTGGTCGGTTCAGCCGGCCCGCCGGGTGGCGCGGCCGCCCCTCGACAGGGTCGCGGAGACGTTGACCCGCTTGCTCATCCGGTACAGCTTCACCGGGCTGCCGCTGACCAACTCCTTGTAGCGCACCGCCCACCGGCCCCGCAGGTACGCGCGCCGCGGCGAGTCGTCGGCGTGCGTGAACTGGATGACCGCGTCCCGTCGCCCGATGCTCACCGGCTGATGGAAGTAGCCGAACCGGAAGGGCCTCACCCGCCTGCCCCGCAGCCGGCGGGCGATCGCGTCGGCGGTGTACTGCGCGGTGGGCATGCCGCTCTGGCAGGTGCCGTGGATCCGCCCCCATGCCTGGGTCACGGCCGCCGCGTCGCCGATGGCGTGGATCTCCGGGTGGGACGTGGAGCGCAGGGTGGCGTCGACCGTGACCAGCCCGCGCGCGTCGGTCCGGACGCCCGCGTCCGCGGCCAGCCTCGGCACGGTGACGCCGGCGGTCCACAGGCACAGCTCCGCGGGTACCCGCTCGCCTCCGACCAGTTCGACGGCGTCCGGCAGCACCCTGGCCACGGCGGCGCCGACCCGCACGGTGACGCCGAGGCGGGCCAGCGCGGAGTGCAGATAGGCCAGCGCCCGGTCGCCCATCATCGCGCCGGGCCGCTCCCGGCTGATCAGCGTGACGTTCAGGCCCGGGTGGCTCTCGGCGATCTCCGCGGCGGCCTCGACGCCGGTGAGGCCGCCACCGCAGACCGCCACGGTGCGACCGGTGCTGGCCAGTTCGGCGAGCCGGATGGCGAAGCGGTGGGCGATCCGCGGGTCGTTGAGGGTGACCGCGTGGGCCTCGGCGCCGGGGACGAGGCTGGTGTCGGTGCCGCTGCCCAGGGCGTAGACGAGGGTGTCGTAGGGCAGGTCCCGGGTCCCGTCGATGGTCACCCGCCGGGCCCCGGGGTCGAGGGCGGTGGCCCGGCCCCGCACGAACTCGATGCCGGTGCCGGCCAGCAGTTCGGGGATCCGGTGGTCGGCCAGCTCCTGCCCGGCGGCGACCTGGTGCATCCGCAGCCGCTCGGTGAACCGGTCCGACGGGTTGACCAGGGTGATCGCCACGCCGGTGCGACGGGTGCGCCTGGCCAGCCGGATCGCGGCCAACAGGCCGGTGTATCCGGCCCCGAGGACGACGATCTGGTGCGAGGTGGTCTTGGCGTTCATCGCGTGCTCCTTGGCTCGCGGGGACGGTGTCGCCCACGGGACAAACGAGCTCGCGCGGCCGTGACAGCCGGAGATGGTGACCTACGCCACGGCGCGCCGCTCCCTGGCGGCCCGCCACTCCGGGGCCAGCACGGACCAGACCTCGATGTCGTGGCGCCTGCCCCCGCGGGCGTAGTACTCGCGCAGCACGCCGTCCCTGGTCATCCCCAGCCGGCGGGCCACCGCGATGCTGGGCGCGTTGGCCGACGAGACCTGCCACTCCACCCGGTGGATGCCGCGCTCCTCGACGGCCCAGTCGATGATCACCCGCGCCGCCCTGGTCACCAGGCCCCGGCCCACCGCCGACGGCTCCAGCCAACACCCCACCTCCGCGCGGCCCTGCGGCACGTCCATCGTCCGGAACAGCACTCCGCCGACCAGCTTGCCGTCCGTCCAGATCCCGTAGATCCGTCCGGTGTCGGTCGCCGCCTTCTCGGCGTACGACTGGAGGTACACGCGGCTCGCCGCCAGATCCGAGACGACGTCGGCCAGCCCGATGTACTGACCGATGAACTCCCGCCCCCGGTCGATCTGGGCCATGAACTCCTCGGCCTGCCACGGCTCCAACGGCCGCAGTTCGGCGCCGTCGTCTCCCAGGGATATCGCGTACATCTGGTCCTCCAGCGGTCGTGCACGGTCGTACGAGCGCGGCGCGTGCCGCGAGCGGATGCTCGCACGGCGCCCGAACGACACGCTCGCGACTTTCCCGGGCGCCGGTCCGGCTGGTCCGGGCGGACGTCAGCCCTGGCCGACGTCCCGAGTCGCGACGAAGCGGCAGTCCGTCGTCGACGGGCCCTCCGGGGTGCCCGGCAGGATCCAGTAGCCCGCGTCCTCGGGTGCTTCTCCCTCGCCGAAGGTGCCGACGAGGGTGAAGAGGCCGCGGACGAGGATGTCCGCGTAGCCGTCGTCGTCCAGGTCGCCGACGAGGTGGACGGACAGGTCGCTGCCGATGGGTGTGGTGCTGCTCTGCGACTCGTGCTCGGCGTAGCAGTCGGTGAGGCCGAAGGCGGTGGCGGGCTCGGGGCCGCCGGCCGCGGCGCGCAGCACGAAGCGGTTGTTGCGCCATGTCGGCGAGTCCCGCTCCTCCTCCTGGTACCAGCCGTTGACGACCGCGTCGGTGTGCCCGTCGCCGTCCACGTCGTCCCGGTTGACCGGCCCGTCGGCCCGCGAGCCGACCTCCGGTGGCCCGGAGGACGGGCACGTGGCCGACGGCGACGGACCGCCGCCGCTCCGGCCGGCGTCCCCGCCGTCGCCCGAGCAGCCCGCGAGCAGCAGCACGGCCACGCCCACCAAGGCCGACGCGGTACGGGGGTCGTTGAGTCGTAGACGCATGACTCACGAGTCTGATCATTCGGGTGCACGGAAGCGTCACGATGCGGTCAGGGTGGCATTCCGCTCGCACCTGGTTAGGCTCTCGGCATGACCAGTCCCGCACCGCGGCGCGACGCCGAGTTGGTGACCATGGTGCGCCGTGTCATCGATGGCAACACGTACATGACCCTCGGCACCGTCGAAGCCAACGGATTGCCGCGCCTGTCGCCCGTGTACTTCACGGTCGACGCGTACCGGACGTTCTACTGGATCTCCGCACCGGGCGCGCAGCACTCCCTGAACGTGGCGCGGCAGCCGGAGATCAGCCTGGTCATCTACGACTCCAGCGTCCTCCCGGGAGATGGTCCGGAGGCCGTGTACCTGACCGCGACGGCGCGACAGGTGCCGGAGGACGAGCTCGCCGCCGAATGCGCCGTCGCCTTCCGTGCGCCGCGCGGGGGCGTCAGGGCGTTCGCGCCGGATGAGCTGACCGACCCGGCAGAGCTGCGCCTCTACCGGGCCACCGCCACCGCCTTCGCCGTCCACATCCGAGGCAGCCACCCGACCTACGGCACCGGCATCGACACCCGCGTGCCGGTCGCCATGGACTGAGATGTCCCACCGGAGTAGCGGGAGGCCGGAGGCGGTGCCGGCTGCCTGGGTGCGCTACTCGTTCTGAGCATCGTCCTCCGCGGCACGGTCGTCCAGGACGATGGTCACGGGCTGACCATCCTCTGTGAGGGAGGCCAGTGCCGCGTCGATCCGGCGATAGGTCGTCAGGGCCAGGGCCCAGTCTCCATCTCCCTCACCAGCAGCATGGTGGGTGTCGAACAGGCAGATGGGCACGGCGATCAGCGACCGGCCCGACACCTGAACAGAGACGCGCCCCTCTCCCCGGTCGACGAGTTGCGGGGGCATGCGAAAGTGCGGGTGGGACCCGGCCTGCCCGGCGACGAACTCCCAGACGTCCCGGTGGCAGACCAGCGACGCCGACGAGATCCTGGCCGCCTGCTTGAGCAACTCCCCCTGCCGCTCGGTGCCTTCCGCCGCCTCGGTCTCCTCTTCCGCCACCCCCTGTTCGCCGCGCTTCCCCACCTCGATATCCCCACCCACGACACCAGCGGTCACCTCGGCCAAGGCGGCGATCTGGTCGCTCAGAGTCGACAGCTGGTCGTGGACATCCGCACGGGCGGCCAACTCGGCGACCTCCTGGCGGAGAAGACGGATCTCGCGAAGCGCCTCGTCGGTGTCGGCACCGGAGAGTGCGGGTTCCCGGGGCACCGGGTCGGGGACGAACTTCTGCACCCCGTTGGCCGTCGCTGACGGCTCGTCGCCGACACCGGTCTCGGGCGCGAGCGCGGGCTCGGGCACACCGACTCGGCCGCCGTCCACCCTCTCCCGCTCGCCGGGCGCCAGAGGCGTCAGAGTCACCGCCGGTTCCACCGTGGCGAACGGCGGCGCGGGGAGACGATCGTGTTGCGCCGTGGCCGGCACTGCGACCTCGGGCTGAAGCGCGGCGGCGGTCCCTGCTCGTGGAACGCACGGTCTCACGCGAGGAGGGCGGCGGCGGACGGGGGGAGGATCGTCAGGAGGTCGGTGATGTGGACGTGGGCGGCGTGGGTCGCGGTGAAGGCGGCGACCGTCGTGTCGTCGGGCGGGCCGAACGCGCGGGTGAAGCGCTCGCGGACGCGCGGCGCGCGGGACAGCGCCGAGGCGGCGGTGGTGCGGGAGGCGCGGAGGAACGCGGCGGGCTGGCGGCCGAGGACGAAGAGTTCGGCGCGGCGGTCCGAATCGTCCAGCGCCAGCACCACCAGGTCCTTGAACGTCTGGTGCTTGCGGATGGTGTCGCCACCGGTCCAGTGGGCCAGCTTGAACTCCGCGACCCGGCGGTCGGTCTCCAGGTCGTACGGGCGGCTCGGGTCGTTGCCTGCGGCGAGCGAAGGACGAGTCCGCACCCGTTCCCCCTCTTCGAGGAGGTGCGGCAGCGCGAGGATGATCCCGGCGGCGTGGATGAGGTCGCTGATCCGCCCGAGGTCGCGCCGCACGGTGAGAGCAGCGGCCAGCAGTTCCGCGTTCACCCCGCCCTCCCGCCCCACGGCGGCGGCCTCCTCCCCCGACACCCCGTCCAGCCGCCGCTCCAACCCGGCGATCACCCCCGTCAACGGCGCCACCCGTAAGAACGACCCCAACACCTCGACGGCCCGGTTCAGTTCCAGGGCCTCGCCCACGTCATCCCTCGCCATCAGCCCATTGTGACGGCGCACTCGCCCTATGCTGACAGTGTATGAAGTGGCCCACATCGGACGGGGTTGCCATGCGCGATGCTGCGCCTCCAGGGGACCGGCTGCGAGAGTTGCGTCTCGGGGCGGGGCTGACGCAGGAGGGTCTCGCGGAACGCGCCGACCTGAGCCTCGGCGTGGTCAAGAAGCTCGAACGCGGCGGCAACGCGCGCATCGAGACCTACCACGCCCTCGCCCGCGCCCTCGGTGTCCGGACCTCGACCCTGTTCGAGCCATCCGGGCCGCGGCAGGACCTTCACGCCGACGACCACCCCATCGACCTGATGCCGCTCCGCCAGGCTATTTCGCCGCCGGTGACACTGGCCGGGCGCCTCGACGTCGGCGACGTCGACGAGGGCGGCGACGAGCCGGACCTGGCGCGGCTGCGTCGGACCGCGAAGGGGTTGGCGGGCTTCTACATCAACGACGACTACCCCCTCGTCGCCAAGGTGTTGCCGGCCCTGGTGCGATCGGCGCACCTGGCGGTGCAGCACTTCGACACTGGTGCTCAGGGGAACGAGGCGCTGAGGATCCGGTCCGACGTGCTTCAGATGGCCGGCCGTTATCTGACGCAGGTCCGCGCCTACGATCTGGCCCACCTCGCGCTCAGGGACGCGGTGCGCGACGCCGCCGCCATCGGGGATCGGCTCGCGGCAGCGGCAGCCGTGACCGGACAGGGTTGGACTCTGGTGCGGCAGGGACGATTCGACGAGGCCGAACAGCTCACCGCCATGACGGCGGAGGAGCTGGAGCCCCGACTGTCTCGGGCGACGCGCGACGAGTTGGCGGTCTGGGGACGTCTGCTGCGCCGGTCCTCCTCGGCGGCTGCGCGGAACAACCGCCCGCAGGAGGCCCGCGAGCTCCTGCGGCTCGCGCGGGCTGCCGCCGTCGCCATAGGCGAGACCCCCGCCGCGCGACTCTACGGGTGGAATCGCTTTGACCAGCTGCGCGTCGGGCTCCAGGCAATCGAGAACCACATGGTCGCTCGCCGTCCCGACCGGGTCCTGGGGCTGGCAGAGCGGATCCGAGTCCGAGACGCCTCGGACTCGGCCACCCTGCGTCGGCACCAGCTGACGGTCGCGCAGGCACACGCACTGGTACGCCACGACGCCGACGCGTTGGGCATCCTGGAGGTCCTGCATGGCCAAGCCCCGGAGTGGCTCCGGCACCAACGGATCGCCGCCGACGTCTTCCGCGACGTGCGCAGGCTCCGACAGCGCCCTCTGTCCCACGAACAACGGGCACTGGGTCAGTTTCTCGGAGTGCACTGAGGGACACGTTCCGTGGCCCTCTTGCCGAGGCGGGTCTGTTCGGGAACGTTCCGTACCTGGGTCATGGCCGTTGGCCGCCATACCGTCGAGATATGAGCGTACGACCGAGGTCATCCGCCGTTCGTCCCGTCTGGTTGCCCACCGCCTCTCTCGGGGTGCGGGCCGTTCCGTGCGGACGGTGGTTCGACGCGGTGCGGGTCGGGGCGTTCGACGGGATACGGGCGGTCGGGCGGCTGCGGGACCGGTCAGGGCCGGTGGTCGAGGATCAGGCGGCCGGTGTGGTGACGTGGCTGGTCGTGCCGGGGGCGGCGGACGGGTGGGGGCTGCCCGGCGTGACCGTGCTGGGCGCGGGGCGGACACTGGCCGTGCCGCCCGCGTCGTGGACCGGTGGGCCGGCGGTGCGGTGGCTGGTTCCGCCGCCGGTGGTCGGGGACTGTCTCACCGAGCCGGACGGGCTGCGTGGGGTGCTGGGCGGGGTGGGGCGTCGTGCCTGAGCCGATCGACTGGCCGGTCGGGACGCCGGATCATATCCGGAACCCGATTCCGCACCGCGAACCGTGCGAGGACTGCGGGCTGATGCTGAGCGAGGCCGAACGGGAGGACCACGACTGCCCGGCCACGCACGGGGCGGTCAGTGACCCCGATCTGGCGTGGTCGTGATCGCACGGTCGCGGAGTGGGCTGGAGTAGACGACGCTGGTCGTGACGGAGCCGAGGCCGGCGATGCGGCCCGTCGTCGTTTCCAGGTGACGCATGGAACGGGCGACGACCTTGAGCACGAAGCAGTCCTCACCGGTCACGTGGTGGGCTTCCATGATCTCGGGCGTGGTCGCCACCAGGTCGTGGAACGGCTTGTAGTTGCCGGTCGGGTAGCGGAGGCGGACGAAGGCCAGGATGCCGAGTCCGAGTCGTTCCGGGTCCACCACGGCCGAATAGCCGCGGATCACTCCGCTTTCCTCCAGCCGCCGCACGCGTTCGGTGACGGCACTGGCCGACATGGACACCGTCCTTGCCAACTCCGCGTAGCTGGCCCGCCCGTCCTGTTGCAGGGCTTCCATGATGCGCATATCGATCTCGTCGAAGGAATCACCGGTCATGGGAGAGCAATAGCACGGTTTCCCCGGTGGTGGGGCTTGGCGGCCGGTGATCGTTGGTTCCGGGAGATGCGAGCAGTCCGTAGCGTCTCGAACATGACCAACGCCACCACCACGAGCGCTGCCCTGCGCGTGCCGCCCGCGGCTCCCGCCGAGGCCGCTGCCTTCTTCACCGCACGTCTCACCCTCCAGGCGGACGTCTCCGACGTCCACGCGTCGCTCCACGCCGACGACCCCGGCTTCGTCCTGATCGACTCGCGCGGGAGCGCCGGTTGGCAGCAGGGGCATGTGCCGGGCGCGGTGCACCTGCCCACCGCCGACATCCCGGCCCGAGCCGCGGGCCTGCTCGACCCGGATGTTCCGGTGATCACCTACTGCTGGGGACCGGGCTGCGACGGAGCCACCCGCGCGGCGCTCGCCCTCGCCCACCTCGGCTACCGGGTCAAGGAGATGATCGGCGGCATCGAGTACTGGATCCGCGAAGGCCTCCCGCTCGCCACCCCGGCCGGCACCGAACAGCGCGAACCGGACCCGTTGACCTCCCCGGTCGCCTCCCTCAGCTGCGCGTGCTGACGGGCGGGGGGACGACGCGGTGAGGGCGGTGAGGGGACCTGCGGGCTCGGCATGACCTTCCCAAAGCAGGGGGGCGCCCCGGTGGTACCGCGGTACCACCGGGGCCCGAGGTGGGTCCCGTGGTCCCAGGGTTTCGACCGGGTGCCCTCCTAGTTTCGAACGCAGAGGACGCGGCGCGTCCGTGGCCGCGTTCGAGGCGAGGAAGGTCCACACCCATGATCGAAGCGCGTGAGCTGACGAAGCGGTACGGGGACAAGACGGTGGTCGACCACCTGAGCTTCACCGTCAAACCGGGCGAGGTGACCGGTTTCCTGGGGCCCAACGGCGCGGGCAAGTCCACGACGATGCGCATGGTCATCGGCCTGGACTCCCCCACCGAGGGCTCGGTCACCGTCAACGGGCGCTCCTACGCCCGGCACGCCGCGCCGTTGCAGGAGGTCGGCACCCTGCTGGAGGCCAAGTCGGTGCACCCGGGGCGTACCGCGGTGAACCACCTGATGGCGCTCGCGCACACCCACGGCATAGCGCGCCGCCGGGTGGCGGAGGTCATCGAGCTGGCCGGGCTGACCAGCGTGGCCGGGAAGCGCGTGGGCGCGTTCTCGCTCGGCATGGGCCAGCGGCTGGGCATCGCCGCGGCGCTCCTCGGCGACCCGGCGATCGTCATGCTCGACGAACCGGTCAACGGCCTGGACCCCGAGGGCGTGCTGTGGGTGCGGAATCTCCTCTCCGGGCTGGCCGAGGAGGGCCGAGCCGTGATGCTCTCCTCGCATCTGATGGGCGAGACCGCGTTGATCGCCGACCATCTGGTGATCATCGGGCGCGGCCGGCTGCTCGCGGACACCACGGTGGACGACTTCGGTCCAGCGCGCCGGCGGGGGTGGGGTGAAGGTCGCCACCGCCGAGACCAGGAAGCTGCGCGCGCTGCTGGCCGGCCCGGACGTCACGATCAGCTCCTCCTCCGACGAGGAACTGCTGGTCTCCGGACGCGGCGCCCGGGAGATCGGGGCGATCGCCGCCCAGCACGGGGTGCCGTTGTACGAACTCACCCCGCAGGCCGTCTCCCTGGAGGCGGCCTTCATGGAACTCACCAGCGATGCCGTCGAGTACCACAGCGCGCCGGCCACCACCGCACGAAAGGCCGCCTGATGACCACCACCGCGCTCCGCCGCGCTCCCAGGACGGCGCACAAGGTGACCGGCCTCCGGGTCCTGCGTTCGGAATGGGCCAAGTTCTGGTCGCTGCGCTCCAGCTGGATCACCCTGGGCGTCGCCCTGTTCCTGCTGGTCCTCTTCGGGGCGATCGCCTGCTACACCTACAGTCCCGACGCCGTGGCCGCGGGCCCGCCGCCGCCCGGCGGGTCCGACGAGCCCAGCAACGCGGTCAGCCTGGTCCTGACCGGCTCGACCTTCGCGTCGCTGGCCGTGGGCGTGCTCGGGGTGCTGCTGTCCGCGGGCGAGTACACCACCGGCATGATCCGGTCAACGCTCGCCGCCGTTCCGCGCCGGCTGCCGGTCCTGTGGTCGAAAAGCGCCGTGATCGGGCCACCCGTGCTGGTCCTCACCACGATCGGCGCGCTGGTCGCGTTCCAACTGGGCGCTCCGGGTCTGGACGGTGAGGAGATCGCACTCTCCCTGGGCGACGACAGCGTGCTGCGCAGCCTGGCCGGCGCCGGCGTCTACCTCGGTCTGGTGGCGGTGTTCGGCGTGGCCCTGGGCATGCTGATCCGCTCCTCCGCCGGGGCCATCGCGGCCCTGGTCGGCGCCCTGCTCATCCTCCCCGGCCTGGCCTCGCTGCTGCCCGACTCGTGGTACGACACGATCACCCCCTACTTCCCCAGCAACGCGGGGGCGGCCGTCTACGCCCTGCACGAGTCCTCGGACTCCCTCGCGCCCGGGGCGGGGCTCGCGGTCTTCGCCGGCTGGGTGGCGCTGGCACTCGCCGGGGCGGCCTACCGGCTGGTCAGGTCCGACGCCTGATCGGAGAGCGGGAAACATCAGCGAAAAGCCATAACAATCGGAAAAAACGGGGGAAAATGGTGCCCATGAGTCGGGAACGCCCGGCAGCCGCCGCGGACACCACCCGGGGGACCGCGGGTGCGCCGTCTCCCGGGCTCGACGCCGCCTGGGCGCATCCGGTCCTGGGCCTGCTGCTGCGCGTGCAACGCCGCCAACGGCGCTTGGACCGACGGCATCCGTGGCTGCTCGACACCGCGGTGATGCTGGTCGTCGTCGCCATCAGCCTGCCCGACCTGCTGGGCAACAGCAGCCAGGGCCCCTTCGGGGAAACCGGCGACCACGGCAACCCGCCGTTCGGCGTACGTCTCCTCTTCGCCGCCGCGTTCATCGGGCCGCTGTGGTGGCGTCGCAGGGCCCCCACCGTGACGTTCTCCGTGATCGCGCTGGTGTCCCTCGCCCAGTGGTCGCTGGGCGTCTGGATGCAGGCCGGCATCAGCTCGCTCGTCGCCCTGTACAGCCTGGCCCTGCACGGTTCGCTGCGGGTGCTGGGCTGGGCCGCCGGGGTGACCGCCGTCCAACTGGCCCTGGCCGCCTTCGCCCTGGTGCCCGTCGAACGTCCGCTGATCGGCCTCTTCTTCCTGCTGGGGGCGGCGACGGCGGCCATCGCGGTCGGCCTCACGCTCCGCATCCGACGGATGTATCTGGCGGCGCTGGAGGACCGGGCCACGCGCCTGGAGATCGAACGCGACCACCGCGTCCGGCTGACCGCCGCCGCCGAGCGTTCGAAGGTCGCGCGCGAGATGCACGACATCGTCGGCCACAATCTCTCGGTCATGGTCGGTCTCGCCGACGGCGCCGCGACGCTCGCCGCCCACCGGAACGAGGAGTCCGCCGAGGCCCTGCGCATCCTCGGCGACACCGGCCGGCAGGCGATGGGCGAACTGCGCCGCGTTCTCGGCGTCCTGCGCGAGGAACAGCGCGAGGAGCAGGAGGACGTGCGGATGCTCGGTCCGCAGCCGGGGGTCCGCGATCTCGACCCGCTGCTGGCGCGGGTGCGCACGGCGGGGCTGACCGTCACGTTCCGGACGGTGGGCGATCTCGACGCGCTGGGCAGCGGCGTGCAGCTCACGGTGTACCGCATCGTCCAGGAGGCCCTGACCAACACGCTCAGGCACGCGGGCACCAGCTCCGCCGCCGAGGTCACCGTGGCCGCCGACGCCGGCAGGGTGCGGATCCGGGTCGCCGACACCGGGGCGCCGCCGGGGACGGACGGACGAGCGGAGCCGGGGCCGCCCACCGGTGACCCCGGGCACGGTCTGGTCGGCATCCGTCAGCGGGCCGCCATGTACGGCGGTGCCGTCACCATCGGCCCGCGCGACACCGGGCCCGGCTGGATCGTGGACGTCGTGCTCGACGTGCCGTCCGCTCCCCCCTCGCCGGCGCCAGGAGACCATCAGTCATGACCACCGTGCTGATCGCCGACGACCAGCCCCTGCAACGCCTCGGCTTCCGCATGCTCCTTCAGGGTACCCCGGGCCTCATGCCGATCGGCGAGGCCGAGCACGGGGCCGAGGCCGTGCGCCTGGCCGCGGAACTGCGGCCCGACGTCGTCCTCATGGACGTGCGGATGCCGGGCATGGACGGCCTGGAGGCGACGCGCCGGATCGTCGCCGCCGGCGGCCGCACCCGCGTGCTCATCGTGACCACCTTCGATCTGGACGAGTACGCGTACGAGGGCCTGCGGGCCGGTGCCAGTGGCTTCCTGCTCAAGGACGCCCGCCCCGAGGAGGTCGTCGCGGGTATCCGCGCGGTCGCGACCGGCGACGCCGTCGTGGCCCCGGGACTGACCCGGCGTCTGCTCGACGCCTACGCGCATCAGGTGCTCGCGCCGCCCGGCGCCCCCTCGGCGGTGGATCCCCGGCTGCGCACGCTCAGCGACCGCGAACGGGAGGTGCTGGTCGCCATCGGCCAGGGCCGGACGAACGCCGAAATCGCCGAACAGCTCGTGCTCACCGAGTCCACGGTGAAGAAGCACGTCGGTCGGGTCCTCGCCAAGATCGGGGCGCGCGACCGCATCCAGGCCGTGATCATGGCGTACGACGCCGGGCTGGTCAGGCCGAAGCGGTAGCGGCGGCCGCCCAGGTCCTGTCCGGTCGATCGATGGGGGCACCTCCCAGCCTCCCCGGCTGGGGGAGGATCAGCCCGCAGCTCCCCCAGGCCCCGTGGGGGCCCGGCCCCCCGGACGGAGTCCGGGGGAGTCGCGGGCCCGGCAAGAGCGGCAGGACCGGGCCTAGTCGGCGAGCAGGGGGAGGAGGACGCGGAAGGTGGTGCCCTGGCCGGGGGTCGAATCGACGTGGACGTCCCCCGCGTGCGCGGTGACGAGGGAGTGGACGATGGCGAGGCCCAGGCCGGCGCCGCCGGTGGCGCGGGTGCGGGAGGTGTCGGCGCGGTAGAAGCGTTCGAAGATCCGGCCGCGCCGTTCCGGGGTGAGGCCGGGGCCCCGGTCGGCGACCTCCAGGACGGCGTGGTCGCCGACCGTGCCGACGCCGATGCGGATGGGCGTGCCGGGAGGTGTGTGGGCGACGGCGTTGCCGACCAGATTGGTCACGACCTGCCGCAGCCGGGCCTCGTCGGCGAGGGCGGGCGCGGAAGCGGGCGGGCCGTCGCCGGTCGGTCCGCTGAGGGTGACGGTGCGGCCCGGGTCGAGGGCGTGGATGTCGTGCAGGGCGTCGGCGGCGAGGGTACGGAGGTCGGCGGGGGCGAGGTCGAGGCCGGGCGGGAAGTCCGGCGCGCGCTCGCCGGTGGGCTTCCCCGCGGCCTTGAGCTGGTGTTCGTCGAGGCGGGCCAGCAGGAGCATGTCCTTGACGAGTCGGGTCAGCCGTTCGGACTCGCGGGCGATGCGGGACATCGTGGCGTCGATGTCCTCGCGTTCGGCGAGGGCACCCATGCGGTGCAGGTCGGTCAGGCCCTTGATGCCGGCGAGCGGGGTGCGCAACTCGTGGCTGGCGTCGGCGACGAACCGGCTCATCCGCGCCTCGGACTCGGCGCGGGCGGCGAAGGCCGCCTCGAGCTGCCCCAGCATGCCGTTGAGTGCCGCGGTCAGGCGGCCCACCTCCGTGTTCGGTCCCGCCGCTTCCGGGACGCGGCGGGACAGGTCGCCGCCCGCGATCTCGGCGGCGGTCTGTTCGATGCGGGACAGCGGGCGGAGCCCGGAGCGCACGGCGAACCAGCCGGCCACGGCCAGGCACGCGAGCAGGCCGAGGCCGGCGCTTTCGTAGATCCACCACATGCGGTCTACCGTGCCGTCCACCTGGGTCATCGACATCGCCACGACCACGCTGCCGGAGGCGTCCTGCGTCGTCTCCGTGGTCCCCGTCGACGGGAGGACCCCGGAGACCCGGGGCACGGCGATCACCCGCCAACGCGTGTCGCCCTGTGTGCTGCCGACGGTGAACGGGCGGCCGTCGCGGGCGATGACCGCGGCCGCGTCCAGGGTGGGGAGGTCCGGACCCGGTGCCTCGCCGGTCCGGTCCGCGCCGGCCAGGGAGTCGATGCTCCTCTCGACGGTGCCGTCCTCCGCGACGTACGTGATGACGGGATTGCCGAGGACCTCCGTACCGAGGTCGGGGAGGCCCGCCGGCGGGTTCCGTTCGGCTCCGTCCTCGGCCAGGGTGGGCGGCAGAGCGGCGAAGACCTGGGCTGCGGTGCGGAGTTGGACGTCGATGCGGTCTTCCATATAGCCGCGCAGCGCGTTGCCCGTGGTCAGGCCGAACGCCGTGAGACCGGCGGCGAGCAGGGCGACGGCCAACAGCAGCACCCGGCCGCGCAGGGACGTCCGCGCCCATCCGGTGCGGATGCGGGGGCCGGTCACGGTTTCGGTCCGCGCAGCACGTAGCCGACGCCATGCACGGTGTGGATGAGCTTCGAGCCGCCGTTGTCGATCTTGCGACGCAGGTAGCTGATATAGGTGTCGACGATGCCGGTGTCGCCGTTGAAGTCGTACTCCCAGACCCGTTGGAGGATCTGCGGTTTGGAGACCGTGCGCCCGGCGTTGGTCATCAGGTAGTGCAGCAGCCGGAACTCGGTGGGTGACAGGCGTATCGGCTCGCCGGCGCGGGTCGTCTGGACGCCGTCGGGGTCGAGTTCCAGGTCGGCCACGCGCAACAGCGCGGTGGGGTCGCCGCTGGTGCGGCGCAGCACGGCACGGATGCGGGCGATCAGCTCCTGGAGGTCGAACGGTTTGGTCACGTAGTCGTCGCCGCCCAGGACCAGGCCCTCGATCTTGTCGTGCGTCGCGTCGCGGGCGGTGAGGAACACGACCGGGATATGTCCGGTACGGGGCGCCGAGGCGGGGCGGTGCTGTTCGCGGAGCCGGCGGATCACCTCGAAGCCGTCCAGGTCGGGAAGCATGACGTCCAGCAGGACCAGATCGGGCGACGCCTCCCGGGCCCGGTCCAGGGCCTCCTGGCCCGTCCCGGCCGCGGCGACGGTGAAACCGGCATGTCTGAGCGCCGCGCACAGCAGCTCCCGCACGGTGGGCTCGTCGTCCACGACCAGCAGGTTCACGCCCGTGGGGGCCATCGCGCCGGGGTCGTGCCCGACCGCGGCGCCGCGCACTTCAGAACGCTCGACGGCTGTCACAGGGGGTGCCTCCAGGCGACCGGGAGACCCGGGGACCGGGGTCATCGGGGCAGAATACGGACGCGGCGTGTCGTCACCGCGTAAAGCCCGCGGCCGCGGCGCCCCGCGGTCACCACCGCTCGTCGTCATGGCGTCCCCCGGTCACCGCGGGACGCGGCCGCCAGGCTGCCGGCGAATCCGGCCAGGCTCCCGAGGAGCAGCCCGAACGCGGCCGTCCACAGCACGCTGCCGCTGAGCTCGGCCCGCGTGCCCGCCAGCTCGCTGCCGAACGTGCTGATGCCGAAACGCCCGGACGCCCCCGCCAGCCAGGACGCCGCGACCAGGACGGCGGCCGTGACGACGCCGAAGCGTTCGGCCAGGCCGAGGTGCCGGGCCAGCGGCCCCCGGTAGGGGTGCACCGGCCGCGCGTGGGCGGGGTTTCCGCGCCGGGCCGCGGCGTAGGCGCAGCCGAGGAGGAGGATGCCGGTCACCGTGAGGGCCACGGACCACAGCGGCCAGCCGCCCGCCGACAGGGACACGAGCCGTTCGGTGCGGTCGAGCTGCGCGGTGGGCTGCGTGCCGCCGCCCATTCCGCCCAGCAGCGCCGCCATCGGGTTGTCTCCCGCACTCTCCACCGGGTGCGCCCCGGCCGTCCACGGGGAGCCGACGCCCAGCGTCAGGAACACCGCCAGGGCGTTCGGGGCGAACAACAGGGCGGCGCCCGCCGCCGTCCCGGCACGGCCGCCGACCACCGTTCCGACGCACACCAGCAGCACCAGCGGTACGACCGCCAGGACGAGGATCGTGCGGACGACGGTCGTCAGGCTCGGGGCCCAGGCGTCCCGCAGCCGGTCCAGGCCACCGCCGAGGGGCAGCACCACCCGGCGGCTGATGAGGACTCCCACGGCGAGCGTGACGGCCGCCCACAGCACCGCGCCCCCGGCGGCGGATCCCACGTGCACCTCGTACGTCGTCGCCAACCCGTCCCCGTCGCCGAGGAGTTCCCCGATCCCTCCGGCGGCCTGGCCGGAATCCTGGTCGCCGCCGAGGTCGCCGCCGAGGCGGCTCATCGCCGACGAGGGCATGGTGACCGTGCCCTGCCCGAGGGCGGCCACGACCGTGAGGACGAGCAGTGCCGCCGCCCCCGCGCCGGCCGCCCGCGCGACCAGTTCGCCGGCGACCAGCCGCCGCGGCAGCCGCCGGAAGAACACGAGCCACAGCACGAGAGCGCCGACCAGCGTCACGCCGAGCGGCACCGCATCGGCCGCACCGCTGATCGACGGGCTCATGCCACCACCGCCGAACATCTCGGCCAGCCCAGAGCCCGCCGAACCCGCGTCCTCCGACACCCCGGGCCCGGCGCTCGCCGAACCGCCGACGGCCATGGCCGTCACGGCCATCGTCAGCGACCACGGAGAGCCGACCGCCCCGGCACCGAGCAGTGCCAGCGCCAGCGCGGCCACGGCCGTCATGGCGACCACCGCGCACAGCGCGGCCGCCGCCCCTTCCAGGGCGTTCCGCCACGAGGCGCTCAACCCCGGCCGCGCGGACCCGGCGGGTCCGCGGCGTCCGGACCGCGGGCGGGAACCGGGGGCGCCGCGGGCCCCCGACCTGGTGCGGGGACGCGTCGTGGCGCGCGGACGGGACCTGGTGCGGGCGCCTGACCTGGTGCGGGGACGGGACCTGGTGGCAGACATGAGGGGAACGCTCCGCTTCGCTCGCGGTGAGGCACGCGGCGCCGCCCCGGGGGAGGTACAACGCCGCGTGCCATGGGCCCCCGCAGACTGGCGGCCTCGGGTGCCACGTTCCGTAGAGGTTCTGGGAGGTTCCTGAACGCCGGCGGGTGTGCGCCGCAGGTCACGGCGGTGGACTGGCCCGGGGCGCGGGTCCGTTTCTCAGGAAGTTCCCAGACGATCGCCCCCGATGAGGAGTCACATGTGGACCACCGGTGCCGCGTCGGGGTCCTCCTCGACCCTGCCGCGGCGGTAGAGCAGGACGGCGACGACCAGTCCGGCGGCGAAGAAGGCGGCGGACCACCAGTAGGCGGTGGAGTAGCTCTCCAGGGCCGCCTGGCCCAGGACGGCCGGGTCGCGAGGGTTCTTGTCCGTCAGGTAGTCGGTGGCCGCGCTGGCGGCCAGGGTGTTGAGAAGGGCGGTGCCGATGGAACCGCCGATCTGCTGCATGGTGTTGACCGCGGCGGAGGCGACCCCGGCGTCCTCGGCGGCGACGCCCGCGACGGCCAGGCTCATGGCCGGGGCCATGACGAGCCCCATGCCGAGCCCCATGACGACCAGCGGCGGCATGACATCGGCGGTGTAGCTGCTGGCCAGGTCGAGGCCGGTCATCCACACCAGGCCCGCCGCGGCGATGCCCATGCCCAGCGAGACGACCGGCTTGGGGCCGAACCGCGGGATGAACACGCTGGTGGACAACGTGGCGGTGAGCATGAGCCCGGCGACCATGGGCAGGAAGGCCAGCCCCGTCTCGATCGGCGTGTAGGACAGGGACTGCTGGAGGTAGTAGGTGAGGAAGAGGAACACGCCGAACATCCCGGCGCCGCTGATCAGCACCGCGAGGAAGGAGGCGCCGCGGTTGCGGTCCAGCAGGACCCGCAGGGGCAGCAGCGGATGGGCGGCCCTGGTCTGCCACCAGGTGAAGCCGGTGAGCAGGACGCCACCGGCGGCCAGGCAGCCCCAGGTGGCCACGTCGCTCCAGTCGTGGGACTCGGCGTTGGAGAACCCGTAGACGATGGCGAACAGTCCGGTGGAGACCAGCAGGGTGCCGCGGAGGTCGAGGGTGGCGGTGCGGTCGCGCGCGGTGCGCCGCAGCAGGACCGCGCCACCGACGAAGGCGACGGCGGCGAAGAACAGGTTGACGTACATCGTCCAGCGCCAGTCCAGGTACTCGGTGAGCACCCCGCCGAGCAGCAGGCCGATGGCGCCGCCTGCGCCGGCGATGGCGCCGTAGACGCCGAAGGCCTTGGCGCGTTCCCTGGTGTCGGTGAAGGTGGTGGTCAGCAGGGACAGCGCGGCCGGCGCCAGCAGCGCGCCGAAGACACCCTGGAGGGCCCGGGCGGCGATCAACACCTCGAAGGAACCGGCCGCGCCGCCCAGGGCGGAGGCGCCGGCGAAGCCGACGAGCCCGACCAGGAAGGTGACCTTCCGGCCGAACAGGTCCGCTATGCGGCCGCCGAGCAGCAGCAGACTGCCGAAGGCGAGCGCGTAGGCGGTGACGACCCACTGCCGGTCGCCGTCGGAGAAGCCGAGGTCCGTCTGGGCGGACGGCAGGGCGATGTTCACGATGGTGGCGTCCAGCACCACCATGAGCTGGGCGATCCCGATGACCCCCAGGATCCACCAGCGATGCCGCGGCGACGCGGCCGTGGCTGCGGGCGGTGAGTCGGTGACCGTGCCGACGGGGGCGTCGGCGGAGATACGGGACATGGCTGGGCGTTCCTCTGGGTCGGGGTGGGGCGGTCGGGGGGCGTCAGCTGTGCAACAGGGCGGGCAGGACGACGCTGTCGACGAGCCGGACCAGATAGTCGGCGTCGGCGAAGTCGCCCTCGATCAGGGGGCGGGAGATCAGCGCGGCGAGGATCACCTGCGGCACGAAGGCCGTCGCGGCCGGGAGTGCGGTCAGCTCGCCACGGTCGACGGCCCGGTTGACGAAGGCCGTCAGATGCCCGTGCTCGGGTTCGATCAGCGTCTCCCTGAGCGCCTGGGCCAGGTCGCGGTCGACGAGTGACGCGTGGGCGAGCCCGGCGATGAGCGGGGTGTCCCTCGCCGCCTGGGCCGCGAACGTGCTGACGAAGATCACCAGATCGCCGCGCAGCGTGCCCGTGTCGATGACGCTCGCGTCCACGGGACGGGTGGCGTACAGCGCGGCGGCCACGAGCTGCTGTTTGTTCTGCCACTGCCGGTACAGGGTCGCCTTGCTGCAGTGCCCCCGCGCCGCCACGGCGTCCATCGTCAGGGCCTCGTAGCCGACCTCGCGCAGCACCTCCAGCGCGGTGGTCAGCAGCTCCAGCTCCCGGTCGGGAGTCATCCGCGGACGGCGAACCGATGGGGCCGGGGGGTCGGACGGCATGGGAAATCCTCTCTTGAGTACGAAACCGTACCGTACTAATGGTAGCGAGCCGCCGGGAGAAACGCAATCGTTCTATATCTCGCTCGCAGCCGCGCCCAGCGCGGGGCGCGCTCCGGAAACGTGTGAGTGGTCTTGACCAATGCTCGTGCGTTCGTTGGGATCACGACTTGAGAAAAGCCTCCGTTGGGCCGTCTCGCAGGCCGCGCCGTACCGCCGCATGCATATCAGCGGCGATCTGGTGCTGGACGACGGCGGCTGGTCAAGCGGTGGCTTCATGGCGGACTGCCGGATCGAGGGCCAGGTCAACTCCGGCAGCCAGCAGCAGTGGCTGTCCCGCAACTGCGAGTTCGGCAGCTGGACCGGCGAGAACTGGGACATGGTGTTCGTCGGGGTGAACGGCGCGCCGTCAGGCCAGTTCCCGCAGCCGGCGTACACGGTCGTCGGGCAGGCGCTGCGCACCAACGCCGCGGGCACCGGCTGGCAGGGCGGCACGCCGCAGGGCGAGTCGATCCCGGTCGGCGACTTCCTGATCGCCACCCCCGACACGCCGGTCGCCGAGACCAACGCGGCGCTCGCCGGCGGCGGACATCTGCTGCTCACCCCGGGCATCTACTATCTGGACGCCACCATCGAGGTCACCGAGGCCGACACGGTGGGGCTCGGCCTCGGCCTGGCGACGCTGGTGCCGCCGGGCGGCCAGGCGGCGATGACCGTCGCCGACGTGGACGGCGTCAAGATCGCCGGCATCCTCGTCGACGCCAACCAGCAGAACTCGCCGGTCATGATGACCGTCGGCCCCGAGGGCGCGAGCGCGGACCACTCCGCGAACCCGACCTCGTTGCACGACGTCTTCTTCCGGATCGGCGGCATGCACGCGGGCAACGCGGACGTCAGCCTCGCCATCAACAGCCGCCATGTCATCGGCGACCACACCTGGCTGTGGCGCGGCGACCACGGCACGGGCATCGGCTGGGACGTCAACCCGGCGCTGTACGGCCTGATCGTGAACGGCGACGACGTGACGTTCTACGGCCTCTTCGTCGAGCACTACCAGGACTACCAGGTGTTCTGGAACGGCGAGCGCGGCCGAACGTACTTCTACCAGAGCGAGATGCCGTACGACCCGCCGAACCAGGAGTCCTGGATGAACGGCGGCACCCGCGGCTTCGCCTCGTACAAGCTGAACGACGCGGTCACCGACCACCAGGCGTTCGGGCTCGGCGTCTCCTGCTTCTTCAACGCCTACCCGAGCGTGGTCAGCGAACGCGCCATCGAGGTGCCGAACGCGCCAGGGGTGAGGTTCGAGCACATGATCGCGGTGTCGCTCGGCGGCGGGACCGGCACGATCGCCCACGTCATCAACGACACGGGCGGCCCGGCCGGCTCCGGCAGCACCGAGGCGTACGTCGTCTCGTATCCCTAACGCGCCCGCGCACGCCCCGGTCTCTGCCGCTGGCGGGCATGGACCGGGGCGGGCGCGGTACTCGGTGAGAGGGCAACGTCCGTTCACCGAAAGGGAGTAGGACACTCATGGGCAGGCTCAACGTCTGGCTCACCCACCACATGTGGGCGCAGATCGCACTCATGGTGCTCGCCGCCTGGACCCTGATCGCGATCATCTCGCCGGACACCGCGTCGGTGGAGTTGCTCTACCGCGTCGCCGCGAGCGCGGCCGCCGTGACCGGCATCCTCCTGATGTACCGGCGCAGGGAGCGACGCGCGGCAGGCGGCACCGCGCGGCACTACGCCAAGCTCGACCACGAGCTGAAACGCGGGCGGGTGCCCGAGGACCCGGCCGAGCGGCAGGCGATGCGGAACCTCGTCGCCCAGCGGCTGCGCACCACCCGGCACCACCGCCTGGCGCTGGCGCTCCTCTACGCGCTCTTCGCCAGCCTCCTCACCGCGACCCTGGTCACCGGCGACACCCGCGAGATCGTCGGCCTCGGCGTCCTGTCCGTCGCCTTCCTCGGCTGGGTCACCTGGTACAGCACCCACCAGCGCCGCCTCCTGAAACACCTCCACACCCGCCTCAGCACCGACACCCCCGCGATCTCCCCGCCCGCTCACTGACCCCGCGGCGCTCCCGGCGTTCAGGAAACGTTCATTCGGCGCTTATCGGGCTGGGGGAGGGTGGGCGCGTCGTCGTGGGTGGTGTCGGGGAGGGGGAACGTGATGCGGGATCCGTGGGATGTGCGGTGGCGGGCCGCTCTGGGGGGTGCCTGGCCGGGGGTCGGGACGGCGGCGTGCGGCTGGGCCGCGCGCGGTGGGACGCGGCGCCGGAAGGCCCTCGACCGGGGGTGGGGCCTTCCGGCGGCCGAGGCGGAAGGAGCGGAGGCCCTCAGTTCGCGGACGTGTGCAGGGCGACCGCGGCCTTGGCGGGCAGGGTGAGGGTGGCCTCCCCGCCCGAGACCGTCACGGTCGTGGCGCAGTCGTCCAGGGCGTTGCAGTAGTCGCCGTCGGGCAGCGAGGTGGTGAACGCGGTGGTGACCTCGGCCGTCGTGTTGTTGATGGCGAGGAAGCCGGCGTCGCCGCGGGAGAAGCCGATGACGTTGGCCTGCGGGGACTGGAAGTCGACGACGTCCGCGTCGCCCATCGCGTTGTGCCAGCCGACCATTCCGGTGATGCGCGGGTCGCGGTTCAGGCAGTACCAGCCGCTGGAGCAGTCCGTGTCGGTGACGAAGCCGTCGGCGTCGGCCGGCGGCGAGTCGTCCCTGCCCTGGAACTCGAAGCCGGCGTAGACCGTGGGCGGCGCGCCGTCCCAGCCGAGTTGGAAGACGTTGGCCAGCACGGCCGTGTCCCCGTCCCGGTACGTCAGGTGGCGGCCGTCGCGTTCGGTGTCGTGGTTGGTGACGAACGAGACGGAGTTGTCGGCCGGCAGGGTCCCGCTGCCGGTTCCGAAGTTCGCCAGTTGCGCGATGTCGCCCTGGAACGCGGCCTTCAGCTGGTCGCCCACGGCGAAGTCCAGGACGCGGCCGCTGCCGAAGTACTCGTCGGGCGTGGGCACGGCGCCGGGGAAGACCTCGTGGAAGACGAACGGGGCGGAGCCGTCGGCCGTCGAGTCGAGCATCCCGACGATCGCCTCCAGGTCCTCGGCCGGAATGTGCTTGGCGGCGTCCACACGGAATCCCGAGACGCCGAGCGCGAGCTGCGCGTTGAGGTAGCCGGCGATCTCGGCGCGGACCTCGGAGCTGCCGGTCTTGAGGTCGGGCAGGCCGAGCAGCTCGCAGTTCTGCACCTCCCAGCGATCGTTCCAGTTGCTGATGGTGCGGTCGCAGACGTCCACGTTGTAGTCGGCCCGGGTGTACATCGGGGGCGCGTACTTGTCGCTGACCTGCGTACCGTCGTAGCCGGTGCCGGTCACGGCGGCGGTGTGGTTGATCACCACGTCGGTGTAGACGTCCACGCCGGCGTCGTCGCACGCCCGGGTCATGGCGGCGAAGTCGGCCTCGGTGCCGAAGCGGCTGTTCAGCGTGTAGCTGTAGGTCTGGTAGATGTCCCACCAGTACCCGTCGGGGTGGGCCAGCGATTCGGCCGGCGGGGCCACCCAGACGGCGCCGTAGCCGGCGGGGCCGAGGACGTCGGTGCATTCGGCGGCCACGGAGCGCCAGTTCCATGACCAGAGGTTGGCGATGACGTCGCCGTCGGCGAGGGCGGCCGGCGCGGCGGCTCCCGGGGCTGGTTCGGAGGACGCCGCCTCCGGCTCGGCGGACGCGGGGGTCAGGACGACGGCCGTGGTGAACGCGACGGCGGCGGCCAGCGGCGCGCCGGCGCGCAGGGCGAGGCGGTGCATGGCGGTCACGCCCTCTCCTGCTCGTGGGGAACGTACTCGTGGGGGAAGTACGGGTGCATTACCGCTCCTTCGTGCGTGTTCGTCGAAGGCCACACGCGCCAGCGGCCCGGAGATCTGCAAGATCTTGCAGAAACGTGTGGGCACGTTAGTGGCGGGTCGTGGGCCTGCAAAGAGTGTGCGTCACGGGATTGCGCGACCGCTTTACGGGGTCGGGCCGCGTTGCTGGCCTGCAACTGCTTGCATAGCATCAGAAACTTTCGGCAAGAGGGTGCACCGGGAGCCGGGTTGGCGCGGCCACTCCTCGGATGTCCCTCTCGGCCGGCAGAGACGCCGGAGAGGACCGATCGACGTGCAGCGCACACCACGCCAACACCCCCACACCTTCACCCGGGCCGCCGCCCTGCTGGTGGCGGCCTGCGCCGTCGGCGGCGCGCTGTCGCCGTCCGCCGGGCATGCCGCCGCCGCGGGCCCCGACATCGGGAGTCCGCGGTACGCCACCAACCCGGACGGCCGGTTCGGCGCCGCCGCGGCCATCACCGTGGACGGTTCGGTCGACGACTGGTCATCCGACCTGGTCGTCGCCCAGGGCGTCGCCAACGACGACGCCCGCATCTTCCGCGGCAGCCACGAGGGCCCTGTGTACGACCTGTACGCGCTGTCCGCCGCCTGGGACGACGAGACGCTCTACCTGATGTGGCAGTACACCAACGTCACCGACGTGGCCGACCCCGCGCAGGACTACCCGCAGACTGGCAACGGCAAGCCGTACGCCGTGGACCTCCCGCTCTCGATCGCGCTGGACGCCGACCCGGCGGCCGGTTCCGACGGTGTGGTGGGCGCGGGACCCGACGGGGTCTGGGACCTGCGCGACGCGTTCGCCAACGCGGAGGTGGACCACCTCGCCAACTTCTCCACCGTGCCGGGGCGCGGCGAACCCGCGCTCTTCTCGCTCAACGACGAGGGCGCGTTCGATCACGACCCGGCGCACCACGTCCCGTTCGACGAGGCCGGGATCAGCTACGCGTACGGCGACGAGCTGACGGTCGACGAGGTGTGGGGCATCCCGGACACCGGCAACGCGGGCTACCTGCCCGCGGACCTGGCGGACGCGGACCGCTACGCCGAACTGCTCGCCGCCGGCCACGATCCGGCGCAGGACACCGTCTACGAGATCGGCATCCCGCTCCAGGCCCTCGGCCTGACCCGGGAGACGCTCCAGGACCGGGGCCTCGGCGTGCTGCTGCTCTCCACCTTCGGCCAGTCCGCGGTCGAGTCGCTGCCCCACGATCCGACCGTGCTGGACAACGCGCTGGAGCCGTACGGCCCCGACGCCTCCACCTCCCACGAGAAGGAGGACTACGACTCCTTCACGGTCCCCTTCGCCCGCATCGCCGCCCCGGCCCAGTAACCGGGGCCGCAACCCGGCCCCATGACGCGACGTGGGTGTGGCCGTGCGGCCGGGTGCCGCACGGCCACGCCCACGAGGAGCCGAAACATCGCAGCCTTGCCTAGAGGGGTGCGGCGGGCCCAGCCGGACGGGGAGGGTGAAAACGTCGTTGCCGATGAAGGAGGGCTGCGGGGGTATCTCCGACGGGGGGACGGCCAGGGCGAGGTGTGGGAAGCGGGCGAAGAGCGCGGGGAGGGCGATCTGGGCCTCCATGCGGGCGAGCGGCGCGCCGAGGCAGAAGTGGATGCCGTGCCCGAAGGCGAGGTGCGACTTGTCCGCGCGGTCGATGTCGAACGCGGCGGGCGCGTCGTGCACCGCGGGGTCGCGGCCGTGTGCGCCGAAGCCGAGGATGACGGCATCGCCCGAGCGGATGGTGACCCCCTCGCCGAGGTCGATGTCCGCCGTGGCGAAGCGCAGCGGCATGTGGACGATGGGCGGGTGGAGGCGTAACGCCTCCTCGATCACGTCGTCCCAGCGCGCCGGGTCGGCGAGGACGGCCGCGAGCTGGTCCCGGTGGATGAGCAACTCACGGACCGCGTGGTTGATGAGGGCCGCGGTGGTCTGGCTGCCGGCGCCGACCATCAGGAACAGCGTGGAGATCAGCTCGTGCTCGCTGAGCCGGTCGCCGTCCTCCTCGTGGGCGGCCAGCAGCAGGCTCGTCATGTCGTCGCCGGGGATGCGGCGCTTGGTCTCGACCAGGACCCGCATCGAGGCGATCACGGCGTCGCTGGTCCCGCCCGCCTCCGCCGCCGTCACGTCCGTGTTCAGCACGGCGTCCATGGCGGCGAGCATGGCGGGGCGTTGCTCCTCGGGCACGCCGAAGAGGTCGCAGATCACCCGGGTGGGGACCGCGTAGCCGTAGCCGGCGCGCAGGTCCACGGGCGCGGCGGCGGTGCCGGTGGCCCGGGCCGCCAGGGCGTCGAGCAGACCGGCCACGATGGTCTCGACGGCGGGTCGCAGCGCCTCGATGCGGCGCGCCGTGAACGCCCGGCCGATCAGGTTCTTGAGGCGCGCGTGGTCCGCGGCGTCGGAGGTGAACATCGACTCCGAGTCGACCCACGCGTAGAGCCAGCGGATGACGCCAGGACGGAAGCCGGGCCAGTTCCGGCGGGCGTCCTTGCGGACGTGCGGGTGGGTGACCAACCGTCGCACCACGTCGCCGCGGGTGACGGACCACGCGACGACGTTCTCGGGCAGGCCGACGCGGATGGCGGGTGCGGTCGCGCGGAGTTCGTCGGTCTGCGCGTAGAGCCGCGAGCCGCCGCTGCTGTCGAGTTCGACGGGAACGGTGGCGCTCTCGCTGGCGCTGGTCATGGGGTCCCTCCCTGAGCCGCGATGTGTCGGATGCCAACAACATGCGCCGTCCCGGCCCTCGGCGGAAGAGGCCCTGGTCAAAGCCGGGTTGGGAGGGGATGGAGGTACCCGCGGTGCGAACGGGATCGGGCCGCCCTGACTGGTTCGGCCCAGTGGCGGGCGCGGCGGGAACACCGTCGACGTAGGTGGTGACGATCTCGATGTCCGCGATGGTGGAGGGGGAGACGCGGCGCGGATCGTCCGCCAGGACGACCAGATCGGCGAGGCGACCGGGAGTCAATGAGCCGAGGGCGTGCTCCCAGTGGCAGGCACGCGCCGCGTCGGCCGTGTACGCGCGCAGCGCCTCCACCATCGTCTGGATCCCTCGCAGCGGGGCGCCCTCGGTGACCGGGCGGTCGAAGCTGCGTGCGCCGTTTGAGCCCGGCCCAGATGAGGTGGACGTGGGCGTCGACGAAGCCGGGCAGCACGGTGGCGCCGCGCAGGTCGGTCACCTCGCGGGCCGGCAGCGCGGCGATGTCGTCGTCCGTGCCCACGACGCGGCCGCGCCAGATCCCGAGCGTGTGGGCCTCGGGGCGTGCCGGATCCATGGTGAGGATGGTGCCGTTGACCAGCTTGCGATCCAGCATGGGCCTTCCCGGGCGTCAGCCGGCGTCGGTGGCGAGGGCGAGTTCGGGGTCGAGTTCGGGATCGGGGGTGGCGTCGCGGGTCGCGTCCCGGCCGTGGGTCAGCAGGGAGTCGAGGATCTCACCGGCGCGGACGGCGGTGTGGGAGAGCAGCGTGGCGGTGATGCCGTGGGTGTGCTCGGTGCTGCCCTGGAGGTAGATACCGGCGGCCACATGGTCCTCGACGAGCACCCGGTGGTCGCGGGCGACCCGGAACGCGTCCTCCTCGTCGCGCAGGCACAGCTTGGCCGCCTGGCCGAGCAGCACCGCGGGGTCCTGCGGCTGGTAGCCGGTGGCGCAGACGAGCAGGTCGGTCCGCAGACGCTGGCGTTCGCCGGTGGGCAGGTACTCCACCTCGACGTCCAGCCCGTCGGGCGTCTCGCGAACGTCCCTGAGGCGGGAGACGTTCAGCATCCGCAGCCGTTCGGAGCCGCGCACCTTCTCCTGGTACTGCTTGCGGTACAGCGCATCGATCAGGTCGATGTCCACCGCCGAGTAGTTGGTGGAGCGGTGGTAGTCCATCAGCGAGCGCTTCACCTCGGCGGGCGCCTGAAAGTAGACGTCCACGCCCTCGGGGTCGAAGACCCGGTTGGCGTACGGGCTGTCGTCGGCCGGCGTGTACCCGTACTTGCCGAACACCCCGCAGACCTCGGCCTCGGGGAACGCCCCGTGCAGGTACGCCACGACCTCCGCGGCGCTCTGTCCGGCGCCCAACACGACGGCCCGACGCGGCGGGTGGTCGGCGAACGCGGCCACCCGGTGCAGCAACTGCTGGCTGTGCCAGACCCGGTCCGAGGGCTCCAGGCCGACCGGCAGCCGCGGTTGCAGGCCGGTGGCCAGGCAGACGTTGCGGGCGCGCCGCACGGTCAACGCGCCGTCCTGGCCGCCGTCCCGGCTGGTGACGTCGAACCAGCGCACCCTGCCGTCCGCCGCCACCACCGGCTCCACGCCGACCACCTGGCTGGCGTAGCCGACCTGTTCGACGACGCGTTCGGCGGCCCAGGAGAAGTACTCGTGGAACTCGATGCGCAGGGGGAAGAGCGTCTTCTGGTTCAGGAAGTCGACCAGTCGGCCGCGCTCCTTGAGGAAGCACAGGAAGCTGAAGTCGCTGGCGGGATCGCGCATCGTCACCAGGTCCTTCACGAACGACACCTGCATGGTGGCGTCGTCGATGAGCATGCCCCGGTGCCAGCCGAATCTCGGCTGCTTTTCCAGGAACCGGGCGCGTATCCGCTCCCCGGCCGGAACGCGACCGTTGTGCTCCTGGATCGCGATGGCAAGGGCCAGGTTGGACGGCCCGAAGCCGACTCCCAGCAGATCGTGGACGTCACCCGTCTCGTGGCGCCCATCGTTTCCGAGATTCACCGTGTTCCCCTCATTCACCGCTGCATCGCCTCCTGGCGTGCCATGCTAGGTAAGGTTAGCCTTACCTTGCAATCCTGTGGTGACCGCGTTGCTACGGCGCGAGGCACCCGCACCAGCCCAGAGAACTCTCCGAACCCCCAAGTAACCCCGAGGAGTTACCCCATGCGGGTCGCCTTGTTCGGCTACCAGACCTGGGGCCACCGCACCCTGCGCGCGCTGCTGGACGCGGGGCACGAGGTGGCCCTGGCGGTGACCCACCCGCCCAGCGGGCACGCATACGAGCGGATCTGGAGCGATTCGGTGGCGGATCTGGCGCGCGAGCACGGCGTTCCGGTGCTGCTGCGCAACCGCCCCGATGATCCGGAGCTCCACGCGACCCTGCGGGACGCCGCCCCCGAGATCATCGTGGCCAACAACTGGCGCACCTGGCTGCCGCCGGAGATCTTCGACCTGCCGCCGCACGGCACGTTGAACGTGCACGACTCGCTGCTGCCCGCGTACGCCGGCTTCTCGCCGCTGATCTGGGCGCTGATCAACGGCGAACAGGAGGTGGGCGTCACCGCGCACCTGATGAACGACGAACTGGACGCGGGCGACATCGTGTTGCAACGCGCCGTGCCGGTGGGACCGAAGGACACGGCGACCGACCTGTTCCACCGCACCGTGGACCTCATCGAGCCCCTCGTCACCGAATCGCTGGAGCTGATCGCCGCGGGCAAGACCGGCTGGACGCGGCAGGACCGGTCGCGGGCCAGCTTCTTCCACAAGCGGTCGGTCGAGGACAGCCGGATCGACTGGACCTGGCCGGCCGAGGACCTGGAGCGCCTGGTCCGGGCGCAGAGCGACCCGTACCCCAACGCCTTCACCCACTACCGCGGCCGGCGGGTCCGGGTGTTGGAGGCCGCGGTTTCCCTGGCCCACTACGGCGGCACACCGGGCCGGGTGTTCATCCGGGAGGGCGACGGCGTGGTGATCGTGGCCGGCCCCGAGGCGCGGCGCGGGCGCGGCCCCGGCCTGGTGCTGAGGCGGCTGCGCACGGACGACGGCCGGGAGTGGGCGGCCACCGACTTCTTCCGGTCCATGGGCGGCTACCTGACGCGCCATCCGGACCCCGTCCAGGGGGCGAGCCAAGGGGAGGGGCAGGGGTGACGAATCCGACACCCGTTCGGCGGCAATTCCGACACGACCCGCGGGACAGCCCGAGTAAGGTGTGCCTTACCCGGGTCGATCCGGGTCAAGGACAACGAGGAGAGGCGGCATGACCAACCCCTTCGAGGACGCGGACGCTTCCTATCTGGTGCTGGTCAACGACGAAGGCCAGCACTCCCTGTGGCCCGCCTTCGCGGGTGTACCGGAGGGCTGGAAGGTGGCGTACGGCAAGGACACGCGCGACGCGTGCCTGAAGTACGTCGAGAAGAACTGGACGGACACGCGGCCCAGCAGCCTGGCCGACCTCGCCGAGCGCACGGAGACCGCTGCTCCCTGAACGGCCCAGGGTCTGAACGGCCCCACGGCCGCCGCCGCGTATCAGGACCGGGCCTCGGCCGCCGGCGCGTGGTGGCGGCCGACGGGAATCACCAGCGGGGTCCCGCTGATCGGGTCGGCCTCGACGCGGCAGCGGAGGTCGAACACCTCCGAGACGACGTCCTCGGTGATGACCTGTTCCGGCGACCCCTCGGCGACGATGCGGCCGGACTTCATGGCGACGAGGTGGTCCGCGTACCGGCACGCCTGGTTCAGGTCGTGCAGCACCATGACGATGGTCCGCCCGTCCTGCCGGTTGAGGTCGGTGATCAGGTCCAACACGTCGATCTGGTGCGCCAGGTCGAGGTAGGTGGTCGGCTCGTCCAGCAGCATCACCGGAGTTCCCTGGGCCACCGCCATGGCGAGCCAGGCGCGTTGCCGCTGGCCGCCGGAGAGCTCGTCCACCGCGCGGTCGGCCAACTCCGTCATGCGGGTGGCGGCCAACGCGCCGTGCACCGCCCGTTCGTCGGCCCGCGACCACTGGCGCCACCAGGTCTGGTGCGGGGAACGGCCCCGGCTCACGAGGTCGATGACGGTCAGTCCCTCGGGCGCCACCGGGCTCTGCGGCAGGATGCCCAGGCGCCGGGCCAACTCCCGGGTGGGCAACGAGCGCAGGGACTGGCCGTCCAGATGCACCGCCCCGTCCTGCGGGGCGAGCAGCCGGGCCAGGGCGCGCAACAGGGTGGACTTGCCACAGGCGTTGGCCCCGACGATCGCGGTGATGCTGCCCGGCGGCACCACCAGGTCGAGCCGGTCGACCACCAGACGCTCGCCGTAGGCCAGCCGGAGCTGGTCGGCCCGCAGTTCGGGACGGTACGGGGTGTCGGCGCCGGGTGCCGAGGGCTCGGCGGCGGAGCGCGGCTCCTTTCGAGCCTCCGTGCGTTCTTCCGTACGTTCTTCCGTGCGTTCTTCCGTGCGACCTGCCATCGGACGATCAGCCTCCCGAGCCCGCGCGGTTGGTGCGTATCAAGAGCCAGAGCAGAAACGGCGCGCCGAGCACGCCGGTGACGACGCCGACCGGCAGTTCGGTGCCGGCGAGCCCCAGCCGGGTCGCCACGTCGGAGAGCAGCACCACCAGCGCCCCGGTCAGTCCGGACGCCACCAGCGGCGGCCACGGCGAGCCCACCAGACGTTGGGCGATCTGCGGCGCCGCCAGCGCGACGAAGGCGATCGGACCGGCCGCCCCGGTGCCGAACGCCACCAGCCCGACGCCGGTGAGCAGCAGGGCGAGCCGGACCTTCTGCACCGGCGTGCCGAGCGAGAGGGCGACGTCGTCGCCGAGTTGCAGCGACCGGGTCCAACGGCTCAGCAGCAGCGCCGCGGGCACCAGTACCGCCACCGCCCAGGCCAGTGGGGCGATCTGGTCCCAGGTGCGGCCGTTGAGGTTGCCCACCAGCCAGCCCAGGGCGGACTGCGCCTCGAACGACCGGGCGCGCGCGATGAGGTAGTCGGTGGCGCTGGTGCAGATCCAGGAGACGCCGATGCCGACCAGGACGATCCGGTAGCCCGTGGTGCCGCGCCGCCAGGACAGCGCGTAGATCACCAGGGCGGCGGCCACGGCGCCGCACAGGCCGAGGACCTGGGTGCCCAGACCGCCGCCCCAGCCGAGCACCATGCCGGCGACCACCGCGGTGCCGGCGCCCTGGGTGATGCCGATCATGTCGGGGCTGGCCAGTGGGTTCCGGGTCATGGTCTGGAACACCGCGCCGGCCACCCCGAAGGCGACGCCGACCAGCAGCCCGGCCAGCGCCCTGGGCATCCGGAACTCCCGGATCACCAGCAGCGTTCCGGCGTCGCCCGAACCGGCCAGGGCGCGCAGCACGTCGGGGAGCGGGATGGTGATGTCGCCGACGGCGAGCGACCCGCAGAACGCGAGCAGCACGGCGACGGCCAGCGCCGCGCACACCACCAGCTCCCGCGGCCTGAGGTAGCCGGAGACCGGCGGTACGGACAGCCGGAACGTGCGGCGGGCCGAGGGGCCTGGCGGCGCAGAGGAATCCAGGACGGCCACGTCAGACCTCCGCCAGGCGCTGCCGCCGGACCAGGGCGATGAAGAACGGGCCGCCGAGGAACGCGACCAGCACGCCGGCCTGGATCTCGACGGGGCGGGCGATCAGTCGTCCGGCGATGTCCGCGGCCAGCAGCAGGCACGGCGCCAGCACTCCCGCGATCGGCAGCAGCCAGCGGTGGTCGGGGCCGATCCCTGCCCACCGGGCGCAGATCCGGGCGAGATGCGGGACCACCAGGCCGACGAAGACCACCGGGCCGATGAGGGCGACCGCGGCGCCGGTGAGCAAGGTCACCGCGATCACGCCCTGGAGCCGGATCCGCGCCACCCGCTGCCCCAGCGCGGTGGCCACGTCCTCGCCCAGCGCCAGGCTGTTCAGCGCCGGGGCGCAGGCCAGCGCGAGGACCACGCCTATCAGGAGGAAGGGCAGCACCCGCACCAACATGTCGCCCTTGTCGTCCGCCAGCGAGCCCGCGTTCCAGAAGCGGTAACGGTTCAGCGCCTCGGGGTGGTTCAGCACCACGGCGCTGGTCAGCGAGGACAGCATCGCCGTGACGGCCACGCCGGCCAACGCCAGCTTCACCGGGGTGAGCCCCGCCCGCCCCGTGCCGCCGAGCAGGTACACCGCGACGCTGGCCAGCAGGGCCCCGGCGAAGGCGAACCAGATGTAGCCGTAGAGCGAGCCGAGGCCGAAGACCGTGACGGACAGCACGATGGCGAACGAGGCCCCGGCGCTCACCCCCAGAATGCCCGGATCGGCCAGCGGGTTCCGGGTCAGCGCCTGCATCAGGCCGCCGGCCACGCCCAACGCCGCGCCGGTGGCCAGGGCCAGCAGGGTGCGCGGCAGTCGCGCCGCCCAGATGATGTCGGCCACCCGGTCGTCCGGCGCGTCGCCCAGCAGCGTCCGCACCACCTGGTCCGGCGGGATGTCCTGGGCGCCGAGGGCCAGGGAGAGCAGGCAGAGCAACACCAGCGGGCCGCCGAGCGCGGGGACCAGCAGCAGCGCACGCGCATGCCTGCCCGTGCCGCGACCCTTCACCGTTCCCGCCTCGTCCCCGCTCGCGTTGGGCGTCCGTGTCGACGCCGACCCCGCCCCAGCGGGGTCAGGTAAGGCTGACCTTACCGTAGGCACCTCCGAGCTCCCCCGAAAGCGGGCAAGCTGATCGGGGCGGCCTACCAACTTAGGTAAAGCTAACCTTACTATGGCCTGCGGTCGGGTCCGGCCGAGTGCGGTCGAGTCCGTTCTCGGATATCCGGGCCGTGTGCAGCGATCCGTGAGAGGGAGGTGCGGTCGACCGTGGCCGATCGCGAGGTGTCCCCGGAAGAGAGCGCGTTCGTCCACTGGCGGGCGAGGCTGGTGCCGCCGTCCCGGGAGGCGGCGCTGCCCACCGACCATCCCTATCCGCGGACCGGCGGCGGCCGGTGGGCCACGGCCACCCGTCGCCTCGCCGGCGAGGGCGACGGCGAGGCGACGGCGTTGGCCGCGTTCTTCGCGCTGCTGCACCGCTACGACCCCGCGCCGGCGGACGTCACCGTCGGCCACGCCGGGTTGCCGCTGCGGGTGACCGTGGACGGGGCGACCCCGTTCCGGGAGCTGGTCGCGCGCGTGGCCCGGACCCGCGCCGAGGCGGAGACCCACCGCGTCGACCCGGCCAGGCTCGCGGCCCGGCTGGGCGCCGAACCCACCCGCGGCGGCGGCCTGCTGTACAACACCGCCTTCGCGACGGGCGCCGAGCAGGTCGGCGAGACCGGGGAGTCCGGGCCGCTGGACCTGGTGCTGCGGGTGGCCGGCGGCACCGCCCACCTCCGCTATCGCGCCGACCTGTTCACCGGGGAGACCGCCGACCGGATCCTCGGCCACCACGCCACGCTCCTCGCCGACGCGACCGCCCGTCCTGACACCCCGGTGCGCGATCTGGAGTTGCTGACCGACGCAGAACGGCACCGGCTGCTCGTCGAGTGGAACGCCACGGACCACGCCGAACCGGCGCTCACCTGGCCCGAGTTCTTCGCCGGCCAGGTGGCCGCGCGGGGCGACGCCCCCGCCCTGGTCCACGGGCCGACCCGGCTCAGCTACGCGGAACTCGACGAGCGCGCCAACCGGCTGGCCCACGCCCTCATCGCCCGCGGCGCCGGCCCCGACCGGATCGTGGCGGTCGCCGTGCCGCGTTCGGCCGAGCTGATCGTGGCCGAGGTCGCCGTGCTGAAGTCCGGCGCCGCCTACCTGCCGATCGACACGGACTACCCGGCGGACCGCGTCGGCTACATGCTGGCCGACGCCGAGCCGGTCTGCCTGCTCACCAGCGCGGAGGGGGCGGCGGAGCTGCCGGCCCACGCCGGCCTGCCGACCCTGGCGCTGAACGCGCCGGAGACCGTCCGCGAGCTGGCCGACCTGCCGTCCCACGACCCGACGGCGGCGGACCGCGGCCCGCTGACCGTGGCGGACGCCGCGTACGTGATCTACACCTCGGGCTCCACCGGCCGCCCCAAAGGCGTGGTCCTCACCCACGCCGGCGTGGCCAAGCTGGTCGCCACCCAGCGGGAACGCTGCGGCATCGGCCCCGACAGCCGGGTGCTGCAGTTCGCCTCCCCCAGCTTCGACGTCGCGTTCTGGGACCTGTGCCTGGGGCTGCTCTCCGGCGGCGTGCTGGTGCTCGTGCCCGCCGCGTACCGCTACCCGGGCGCGCCGCTGGCCGACTACGCCCGGGAGCACGGCGTCACGTTCATGATCCTGCCGCCGGCCCTGCTCGCCGCCCTGCCCGCGGACGCGCAGCTGCCCCCGGAGGCCACGCTGCTGGCCGGGACCGAGCGGGTCTCCCCCGAGCTGACGGCCCGTTATGCGGGCGGCCGGGCGATGTTCAACGCCTACGGCCCCACCGAGGCGACCACCAACTCCACCCTCGGCCGGTGCGCGGCCGACGCGCCGCCCGGCTCGAACGTGCCCATCGGCGTGCCCGACCCCGGCACCCGCGCCTACGTACTCGACGCCCGGCTCCGGCCGGTGCCGGCCGGCGTCGGCGGCGAGCTCTACCTCGGCGGGCAGGGACTGGCCCGCGGCTATCTGGGCCGGCCAGGCCTGACCGCGGAACGCTTCGTCGCCGACCCGTTCGGCGCCCCGGGACAACGTCTGTACCGCACCGGCGACCTGGCGCGCTGGACCGCCGACGGGCGCTTGGAGTTCCTGGGCCGGGCCGACGACCAGGTGAAGATCCGCGGTTTCCGCGTCGAACCGGGCGAGATCGAGTCCGCACTGCGCGGCCACCCGGCGGTGGACCAGGCGGCCGTCGTGGTCCGCGAGGACCGGCCCGGCGACCGGCGCCTGGTCGCCTACGTGGTCCCGGCGCTCGACGGCGCCGGCGACGAGGCGGCCGACGCCGCCGGGGTGGCGCGGTGGAAGGAGGTGCACGAGCTGCTGTACGACGCCGCCAGCGCGGACCCGGCGGCGGCCGACCTCGGCGAGAACTTCGCCGGCTGGAACAGCATGTACGACGGCCTGCCGTTGCCGCTCCCCGAACTGCGCGCGTGGCGGGACGCCACGGTGGCCCGGATCGGGGAGCTCGCCCCGCGCCGGGTGCTGGAGATCGGCGTCGGCTCCGGACTGCTGCTGGCCGGCCTGACGCCCGACTGCGAGAGCTACTGGGGCACCGACCTGTCCGAACAGGCGATCGCCGCGCTGCGCGCCCACCCGGCCGTGGCCGACGCGCCGGCCGGTCGCGTCGAGCTGCGGGCCCAGCCCGCGCACGACCTCAGCGGGCTGCCCGCGGGCCATTTCGACACCATCGTGCTGAACTCGGTCGCCCAGTACTTCCCCGGCGCCGACTATCTGACCGGGGTGCTGCGCGGCGCGACCCGCCTGCTGGCCCCCGGCGGCCGGATCTTCGTCGGCGACGTGCGCAACCTGCGGCTGCTGCGCACCCTCAGGGCGGCGGTCGAGACCCGGCGCGCCGACCGGGACGCGCCAGACAAGCTCCAACTGCGGGCGGCGGTGGACCAGTCCGAGCGCTGGGAGGGCGAACTCCTCCTGGATCCGGACTACTTCGCCACTCTGGACGGCTTCGCCGCCGACATCAGGATCAAGCGCGGCGAGCACCACAACGAGCTGACCCGCTACCGGTACGACGTCGTGCTGACTCCGGGACCGGGCGGCGCGGACGAGGTGGCGGAGGAGCTGGACTGGGCCGGTACGGCGGCGCTCGCCGACCGGCTGGCCCGCCGGCCCGCGCTGCTGCGGGTCACCGGCGTGCCCAACGCCCGGCTGCTGCCCGACCTCGCCGCGCTGCGCGCCCTGGACGACAGCAGCCGCCCCGCCGTGACCGTGGAGAGCGCCGACCCCGAGGCCCTGCACCGGCTCGGCGAGCGGCTCGGCTACCGGGTATCCGTCACCTGGCACGGGCCGGCGGACGACGGCGCCCTCGACGCGGTGTTCGCGAACGCGGCGGCCTTGCCGGCCGGTGCGGTGGCCTTGCCGGCCGGTATCACGCCGGCGCATGCGGCGCATGCGGGCGATACGCCCGCAGGCAGGGCACCCCTGGTCGATGCCCCCCCGACTGACGACCTCCCGGCCGGCGACCCCTCAACCGGCGACCTCCTGGGCGGTGGCCCTTCAAGCCGCGACCTCCCCGCGGGTGACCCACCGGCCGGTGGCCTCGCCGCGGGTGAGGCCTCGGCCGGGGTGCTCCGCGTTGCCGCCCGCTATCGGCCGGGGGCGGGCGGGCGGCGGCCGTTGGCCAATCGGCCGGCGCCGTTTCGCGATGTCGCCGCCCTGATGCGGGCGCTGCGTGGGCACGCCGCCGAATGGCTGCCCGAGTACATGGTGCCCTCCGCGTTCGTCCCGGTCGGGCGGCTGCCGGTGACGCCGAGCGGCAAGCTCGACGCCGCCGCGCTGCCGGCCCCGGACTACGGCGCGCTCAGCGCCGGCCGGGCCCCTCGCGACCCGCGCGAGGAGCTGCTGTGCGCGCTGTGCGCCGACGTGCTCGGGCTGCCGGCCGTCACCATCGACGACGACTTCCTGGCACTCGGCGGGGACAGCATCAGCGCCGTCCGGCTGCTCGTCCAGGCCCGCGCCCGGGGCCTCGGCCTGACCGTCAGGGACGTCTTCCGGCACCGCACCGTCGCCGCGCTCGCGGGAACGGTCCGCACGCTTCCCTCCGGCGAAGGCCCGGCGGCGGACGAGCCGCTGACCGACGTCGGCACGGCGGAACTGTCCCGCCTGACCGCGGACGACGCCCTCGACGTCGCGGAGGCGCTGCCGCTCACCCCGCTCCAGGCCGGCTTCTACTTCCGGTCCCACCATGGCGACCTCGACCGGGACGGCTACGTCGTCCAGCAGGTGATGGAGCTGTCGGGGCCGCTCGACGGGGCGCGGCTGCGCCGGGCCGCCCAGGCGCTGCTGGACCGCCACGCCCCGCTGCGCGCCTGCTTCCGCCCGCACCCCGAGTCCGGGCAGCCCGTGCAGCTGATCGCCCGAGGCCTGCCGGTGGACTGGCGCGAAGTGGATCTCACGGGGCAGAACGACGCCGGCGTCTCCGTTGACGCCGTTGACGCCGTCGCCGCGGAGGAACGCGCCCGTCCGTTCGACCTGGTGCGGCCCCCGCTGCTGCGCTGGGCGCTGCTGCGGCTCGGCCCGGACCGGGCCCGGCTGGTCCTGACGTTCCACCACATCGTCGCCGACGGCTGGTCGCTGCCCGTCCTGCACCGGGAGCTGCTGGCCGGCTACGCGGACCCGGCCGCGCTGCCCGCGGTGCCCCCGTACCGGGAGCATCTGCGGCATCTGGCCGCCCAGGACCGGGAGGCGGCCCGCGCCGCCTGGCGCTCCGCGCTCGCCGGCCTCGACGAGCCCACCCGGCTCGCGCCCGCCCCCGAGCCCGGCACCGCCCCGCGGCCCGGGCAGGTGCGCGTCGAGCTGTCCGAGGTCGAGACCGCGCGGCTCGCCGCCCGGGTCCGTGAGCTGGGCGTGACCCTGGGCTCAGCGGTGCAGTTGGCCTGGGGCCTGCTGCTCGGCCGGCTGACGGGGCGCCAGGACGTGGTGTTCGGCACCACGGTCGCCGGCCGCGACGCGGAGGTCGCGGGCGTGGCCGACATGGTCGGCCTGTTCATCAACACCGTCCCCACCCGCCTGGGGTGGCGGCCCGCCGACACCCTCGCGACCGCGCTCACCCGTTTCCAGGCCGAACAGACCCGGCTGCTGGGCCACCAGCACCTGGGGCTGGCGGAGGTGCAGCGCATCGCCGGCCACGCGGACGGCGAGGATCTCTTCGACACCCTGGTCGTCGTCGAGAACTACCCGGGCGGCGACGAAGTCACCGACCCCACCGGGACCCTGCGCCTGTCCGGACCCGAGTTCCACGACGCCGTGCACTATCCGCTGACGCTGGTCGTCAAGCCGGGGCGCCGGCTCGACCTGCGGCTCAAGCACCACGCGGAACGCCTCGACGCGGCGGCGACCCGGCGGATCGCGGACGCGCTGACGCGCCTGCTGCGCGCGCTGGCGACCGACCCTGCCGGGTCGGCCGGCGTCGATCCCCTGGCCCCGGCGGAGTCCACCGGCGCCCACCTCGCCGGCGAGCGCCACGAGATACCGCCGACCACCCTGCCCGCGGCCATCGCCGCGCAGACGGCGCGCACTCCGGACGCCACGGCCGTGGTCTTCGCCGACCAACGCCTCAGCTACGCGGAACTGGCCGACCGGGCGGAGGCCCTGACCGGGCGGCTCCGCACCCTGGGCGTCGGCCCAGGCGACATCGTCGCGGTCGCCGTACCCCGGTCGGCCGAGCTGATGGTGGCCCTCCTGGGCGTCCTGCGCTCCGGCGCGGCCTACCTCCCCGTGGACCTCGACCACCCCACCGACCGCATCTCGCTCGCGCTGACCGACTCCGGAACGCGCGTGGTGGTCACCACGGAGCCGAGCACGGCGACCTTGCCGCCCACCCCAGGCGTGACCACGGTCCTGCTGGAGTCGGCCACGAACCCCTCTGGTGACCCGGAAGCGCAGCCGAACAACGACCCGGCCACGGAGCCGGACGCAGCACGCACCGCCGGCCAGCGCGGCGGCCCGGAGGAACAGCGGGCCCAACACCCGGCCACCAGTGCGGCCGCAGAGCCGGGCGCAGCCCGCGATGCGGGCCCGGGCGGCAGCCGGGAAGCACCGCCGGCCCAGCACCCGGCCGCCGGCCAAGACACGGACCCGGGCAGCCCGGCCGCCGGGCTGGGAGGAGCCGGCCATGCGCGCCTGGGCGGCGAATTCTTCGTTGGGCCCGACGATGCCGCCTATCTGATCTACACCTCGGGGTCCACCGGTCGGCCCAAGGGTGTGGTGGTCAGTCACCGGGCCGTCGTCAACCGGCTGGTGTGGATGCAGCATGCGTACCCCCTGGCCGCCGGGGACCGGGTGCTGCAGAAGACGCCGGCCGCGTTCGACGTGAGCGTGTGGGAGTTCTTCTGGCCGCTGATGACCGGCGCGGCGGTCGTGTTCGCGCGCCCCGACGGGCACCGCGACCCGGCCTATCTGGCCGGTCTGGTGCGCGACGAGGGCGTCACCACGCTGCACTTCGTGCCGTCCATGCTGGACGCGTTCCTCGCCGCCGACGAGGTCACGGACGACCCGTCGTGGGCCGCGTCGCTGCGCCGCGTGTTCAGCAGCGGCGAGGCGCTCGGCGGCACCACCGCCGCCCGGTGGCACGCGCTGGCCGGCGTGCCGCTGCACAACCTCTACGGGCCCACCGAGGCGACGGTCGACGTCACGTTCCACGCCTTCGACGCGACGGACACCACCGCCGACAAGGCGACCGTGCCGATCGGGCGGCCCGTGTGGAACACCACGCTGCGGGTGCTGGACGCCGCTCTGCGGCCGGTGCCGCCGGGCGTGCAGGGCGAGCTGTACCTGGCCGGCGCGCAGTTGGCCCGCGGCTACCACGGCCGTCCGGGACTGACCGCGGAACGCTTCGTCGCCGACCCGTTCGGCGCCGGGGGCGACCGGATGTACCGCACCGGCGACCTGGTGCGGTATCGCCCCGACGGCACGGTGGAGTACCTGGGCCGCACCGACCGGCAGGTCAAGATCCGCGGCAACCGCGTCGAACCGGGCGAGATCGAGGCCGCGCTGGTGCGGCAGCCGGCCGTGGCCCGGGCCGCGGTGACGCTGCGGGACGGCGAGTTGGTGGCGTACGTGGTGCCCGCCCCGGGGCAACGCCCCGAGGAGGACGCGCTGCGCGCGGCGTTGACGGCCGAACTGCCGGCGCCGCTCGTTCCGCGCGCCTGCGTGGTGCTGGACGCCCTGCCGCTGACCCCCAACGGCAAGCTGGACCACGGCGCGCTGCCGGCCCCGAAGACCGTGCGCGCGCCGGCCAGGGCCCCGCGGACCGAGGCGGAACGCCGGCTCACCGAGATCTTCGCGGCGGTGCTGGGGCTGGCCGAGGTCTCGCCCGACGACGACTTCTTCCTGCTCGGCGGCGACAGCATCACCTCCATCGGGGTGGCCAGCCGGGCGCTGCGGGCCGGCCTGGCCATCGGGCCGCCCGAGGTGTTCCGGCACCGCACGCCGGCGGCCCTGGCCGCCCTCGCCGACGCGACCGGCCGGTCAGACGCGGCCGACCCGTCCGCAACGGCCGGGGAGTTCGCCTCGTTCGCGCTCACCCCCGAGGAGACGGAGGCGGTGCGCCGCGTCGCCGGCGCGCCCGTCGCGGACGTCTGGCCGCTGGCCCCGCTCCAGGAGGGCCTGTTCTTCCACGCCGCCTACGACGCGAGCGCGTTGGACGTCTACACGGTCTTCGAATCGTTCGACTTCGCCACCCCGCTGGACGCGGACCGGCTGCGCGCCGCCCTGCGCGCCCTGCTGCGCCGCAACGCCGGCCTGCGGGCCGGGTTCACCAGCGAGGGCCTGCGCGAGCCGGTGCAGTTCATCCTCGCCGAGCCCGAGCCGCCGCTGCGCGAGATCGACCTCTCCGACCTGTCCGCGAAGGACCAGGACGAGCGACTCGCCGCGCTGCTGGACGCCGAGCGGCGCACGAAGTTCGACCTGGCCCGGCCGCCGCTGTTCCGGATGCTGCTGGTGCGGCTCGGCGGGGAGCGGGGCGACCGGCTGATCACCGGCCGGCATCTGATCCTGTGGGACGGCTGGTCGGCCTGGGTGCTGCTGGACCAGCTCTTCGCGCTGTACGCGTCGGGCGGCGACGCCGGCGCGCTGCCTGACCCCGGTTCGTACCGGGACTATCTGGTCCACCTCCAGGCGCAGGACGCCGAACGGGCCACCGCGGCCTGGCGGGCGGCCCTGGGGGGACTGGCGGAACCGACCCTGGTGGCGCCCGCCACCGCCGGCGGCACCCAGCCGGAGCCGGTGATCCCGGACAGCCTGGAGGCCCGGCTGCCGGCCGACCTCAGCCACCGGCTGCGGGCCACCGCGCGTGGCAACGGACTCACCCTCAACACGCTGCTCACCACCGCCTGGGGCATGACGCTGGCCACCGTCACCGGACGCGACGACGTGGTGTTCGGCAGCACGGTCGCCGGCCGGCCCAGCGAGGTCCCGTGGGTGGAGCGGATCATCGGCATGTTCCTCAACACGGTGCCGGTCCGGGTCGCCCTCGACCCCGCCGAACCCGTCGGCGACCTGCTGCGCCGGGTGCAGGACGAGCGGCTGCGGCTGATGCCGCACGAGTACCTGAGCCTGGGCGTGCTCCAGGCGGAGACCGGCCACCGGCGGCTTTTCGACACGCTGTTCGTGCTCAGGGACGGCGACACCGAGGACCGGCTGCGCGACCTCGCCGACCGCCACGGCGCCCGCGCGGTCGCCAACGTGGACGCCACCCACTACCCCGTCACCCTCGTGGTGACCCCGGGCGAACGGGTCCGGGTCACCCTGGCCCACCGGCCGGACCAGATCGAAGGCCCGTACGCCCAGGCGCTGCTGGACCGTTTCGTGCGGCTGCTGACCCGGTTGACCGACGATCTCGCCGCGCCCGCCGGCGCCGTGGACCCGCTGCTGCCGGCCGAACGCGCGGCACTGGGCCGCGCGTGGTCCGCCGGCCGGGTCCCGGTGCCGGACCGCACCATCGCCGATCTGCTCGCCGAACAGGCCGCCCGCACCCCGGACGCCACGGCCCTGGTCTGCGCCGGCCAGCGCGTCGACTACGCCGACCTCGACGCCCGGATCAACCGGCTGGCCCGGCTGCTGCGGGCCCGCGGCGCCGGCCCCGAGCGGGTGGTGGCGCTCGGCCTGCCCCGGTCCGTCGACACGGTGGTGGCGCTGTTCGCGGTGCTGCGCGCCGGCGCCGCGTACCTGCCGTTGGAGCTGGACCACCCCGACGAGCGGCTGGCGGTGATGCTGGCGGACGCCGGGCCGCTGCTGTTGCTGACCACCGACGCGGTGGCCGCCCGGCTCGCCGACGTCGTGCCAGAGCTGCCCAGGCTGCGGTACGACGACCCGGCGACCGCCGCGGTGCTGGCCGGCCTGGACGCCGGCCCGCTGACCGGCGCGGAGCGGCCGTCGTTGACCCCCGAGCACCCCGCGTACGTGATCTACACCTCGGGCTCCACCGGCCGCCCCAAGGGCGTGGTCACCCCGCACCGCGGCCTGACCAACATGCAGCTCAACCACCGCCGGGAGATCTTCGACCCGGCCATCGCCGCGGCCGGCGGACGGGGACTGCGCATCGCGCACACCGTCTCCTTCGCCTTCGACATGTCGTGGGAGGAGTTGCTCTGGCTGGTCGAGGGCCACGAGGTGCACGTCTGCGACGAGGAGTTGCGGCGGGACGCCGAGGGCCTGACCGCCTACTGCGAGGCGCACCGGATCGACGTCGTCAACGTCACCCCGACGTACGCCCATCTGCTGATGGACCACGGGCTGCTGGACGGGCACCGGCCGCCGCTGGTGCTGCTGGGCGGCGAGGCGGTGTCGGAGACCGTGTGGGACCGACTGCGGGACGCCGAGGGCACCGAGGGCTACAACCTCTACGGCCCCACCGAGTACACCATCAACGCCCTGGGCGCCGGCACCGGCGACAGCGCGACGCCCACCGTGGGCAGCCCGATCCGCGGCACCCGCGGCTATCTGCTGGACGGCTGGTTGCGGCCGGTGCCGGACGGCGTGCCCGGCGAGCTGTACCTCGCCGGCATCGGCCTGGCCCGCGGCTACCTCAACCGGCCTGGGCTGACCGCGGAGCGGTTCGTCGCCGACCCGTTCGGCGCCCCCGGCGACCGGATGTACCGGACCGGCGACCTGATGCGGCGCCGGCCCGACGGGCATCTGGACTTCCTGGGCCGCACCGACGACCAGGTGAAGATCCGCGGCCACCGGGTGGAACTGGGCGAGGTGACCGCCGCCCTGGTGCGCAGGCCCGAGGTGGCCCAGGCGGCCGTGCTGGTGAGCGACCAGAGGCTGGTCGGCTATCTGGTGCCGGCCGCCCTCACCGGCGGGGAGCGGGAGACCGCCCGGCGGGCGCAGGTCGCGGAGTGGCGGGAGGTGTACACGGACGAGTACGAGCGCATCCCGACCGCGATCCACACTGAGGACTTCGCCGGCTGGGACAGCAGCTACGACGGGCGGCCCATCCCGTTGCCCGACATGCGGGAGTGGCGGGAGACCACGGTCGAGCGGATCCGCGCGCTGAACCCGCGCCGGGTGCTGGAGATCGGCGTCGGCTCGGGACTGCTGCTGTCCCGGCTCGCGCCGCATGTCGAGGAGTACTGGGCGACGGACTTCGCCGCCCCGGTGATCCGCTCGCTCGCCGAGGACCTCCGCCGGCACGACCCGGAGTTGGCCGCCCGCGTCGAGCTGCGGCACCGCGCCGCCCACGAGTTGGCAGGACTGCCGGCGGGCACGTTCGACACCGTCGTCGTCAACTCCGTCATCCAGTACTTCCCCGACGCCGACTACCTGACCGAGGTGCTGGACGGCGCGCTGCGCCTGCTCGGCCCCGGGGGCGCGCTGTTCGTCGGCGACGTGCGCGATCTGCGGCGGGCCCCCCTCTTCCACGCCGCGCTCCAGCACACCAGGACCGGCGCCGCGGACCCCGCGGCGGTCGCCCGGGCCCTCCGGCAGGAGAAGGAACTCCTGGTCCACCCCGACTACTTCGCCGCCTACGCCGAACGCGGCCACGGCGTGGAACTGCACACCAGGCGCGGGCACCGGCACAACGAGCTGACCCGGTACCGCTACGACGCCGTGCTCTACCGCGACGCCGCCGCCGGACACCGGCTCGACGACGCCCCCGAGGCGGCCTGGACCGACCGGGACGGGGCCGCCCGGCGGCTGCGCGCGGACCGTCCGGAGACGCTGCGGCTGACCGGCGTGCCGGACGCCCGGCTCGCTGACGAGCCGGGCGCCGGCGTGGCCGAGGGCGTCGAGCCCGAGGACCTGCACGCACTCGGCGAGGCGCACGGCTACCGGACGCTGACCACCTGGTCCGCCGAACCCGAGCGGTACGACGTGGTGTTCACCCGGGCGGCCGGGCGCACCCACGGCCTGTACCGGCCGATCGGCGGCGCCGGGCCCCGGGCGAACGACCCCGCCGCCGCCCGCGGCCGCGACGAACTGGCCGGCCGGCTGCGCGCGGACCTCGGGCGGGAGCTGCCGGACTACATGGTCCCGACGGCCCTGGTGGTGCTGGACCGGCTGCCGATGAACGACAACGGCAAGCTGGACACCCGCGCCCTGCCGACCGCCGAACCCGCGACCGGTGGAGGGGGGCGCGGCCCGCGCACGCCGGAGGAGGAGGTGCTCTGCCGGCTCTTCGCCGAGGTGCTCGGCGTGTCCGAGGCGGGCGCCGAGGACGGCTTCTTCGAACTGGGCGGCCATTCCCTGCTCGCCACCCGGCTGGTCAGCCGGGCGCGCACCGAACTGGGCACCGAACTGGCCATCCGCGACCTGTTCGAGGCGCCCACCCCCGCGCTGCTCGCCGAACGCGCGGTCGGCCGGCGCGCGGAGGGCGGCCAGCACCGCCCGCCGTTGACCGCGCTGGCCGAACGCCCGGAGCCGGTTCCGCTGTCCGCGGCCCAACGGCGTCTGTGGCTGGTGGAACGGCTCGCCGGTGACGGCTCCGCGTACCACTTCCCGCTGGTCTTCCGGCTGGACGGCGAGCTGGACCTGGCCGCGCTGCGGCAGGCACTGGCCGACGTGACCGCCCGCCACGAGGCGCTCCGCACGGTCGTCGTCGACGACGACGGGGAGCCGTACCAGCGCGTTCTGTCCGTCGACGAGGCCCGGCCCGAACTCCGCGTGACCGACGCGGCGACGCTGACGCTGAGGGCTGAGACCAGCGACCCGGCCGGCGAAGCGGCCGGCCGGTCCACGCCCGGTGCCGCACACGGCCGCGAAGCCGGCGACGAAGACGGCGCATCGGCCGGAACGACACCGACCGAAGCGGACTTCGGGGCCACGTCGGAGGCCCCGTCCGGCAGGGGAACCGGCGAAGACGCCGCCGATGGCGACATGTTGACCGGCCGCGAAGCCGGCGGCGCAGTCGAGGAAACGGTCGGCGCGGACGCCACCGGCGAGCCCCTGGAACCGGCCGGCGAGGCCGTCGTGGACGCCTTCGTCCGGGCGGCCGTGGCGCGGCCGTTCGACCTCACGGTGGAGCTGCCGGTGCGGGCCGAGGTGTTGCGCCTCGGTCCGCGGGAGCACGTGGTCGCGCTGCTGCTGCACCACATCGCCACCGACGAATGGTCCGACCGGCCGTTCCTGACCGACCTCGGCACCGCCTACGCGGCCCGCGCCGCCGGCGCCGGCCCGGTGTGGCAGCCGCTGCCCGTGCAGTACGCCGACCACACGCTGTGGCAGGAGGCGCTACCCGCCCCGCTGGTGGAGCGTCAGCTCGACTACTGGACCAGGACGTTGGCCGGGCTGCCCGAGGAGCTGGCGCTGCCGGTCGACCGGTCCCGCCCGGCGACCCGCGACGGTCTGGGCGCCACCGTCCGCGCCGAACTGCCGCCGGCGACCGTGCGGGCCCTCCGGGAGCTCGCCGTCGCCACCGGCACCAGCATGTTCATGCTGGGCCAGGCGGCCACCGCCGCGCTGCTGCACCGGCTCGGCGCCGGCGACGACATCCCGCTGGGCGCGCCGATCGCCGGCCGCGCCGACAGCCTGCTGGACGATCTGGTCGGCTTCTTCGTCAACACCCTGGTGCTGCGCACCGACCTGTCGGCCGATCCGACGTTCCGGGAGCTGCTGGGCCGGGTGCGGGCCGCGTCGCTCGCCGCGTTCGACCACCAGGACCTGCCGTTCGGCCGGGTCGTGGAGGCCGTCAACCCGCCCCGGGTGGCCGGCCGCAACCCGCTGTTCCAGGTGATGTTCGGCTACCACCACCGGCCGGACGGCGACCCGGACGTGCTCGGCCTGCCGACCCGGTGGCTCGAACCGGAGACCCGGAGCGTGAAGTTCGACCTGCACGTCACCGTCGTGGACGAGACCGGTCCCGGGCGCCTGACGCTGCGCGTGGACTACGCCGCCGACCTGTTCGACGCCGGGACCGCGGAGCGGCTGACCGCGCGCCTGGTCGCCCTGCTGGAGCAGGTCGCCGCCGACCCCGACCAGCGGGTCGGCGGGCTCGACGTCTTGCTCGCCGACGAAGGCGAGGCCGTGGTCGGCGGCCGGGGCGACACCGCGCGGGACGTGCCGGAGGTGACGCTGCCCGAGCTCTTCCTGGCCCAGGTGGCGCGCACCCCCGACGCCACCGCGCTGGTCGCCGACCACGGCGAGGACCGGCCGGCGGAACGCCTCAGCTACGCCGACCTTGACGCGGCCGTCGAGCGGCTGGCCCGGCTGCTCGCGGCCCGGGGCGCGGGCCCTGAACGCACGGTCGCGGTGGCCCTGCCGCGTTCGGTCGACCTGGTCGTCGCCCTGCTCGCGGCGCACCGCGCCGGCGCCGCCTACCTGCCGCTGGACCCCGACCTGCCGGCGGACCGCGTCGCGTTCATGCTGGCCGACGCCCGGCCGGCGCTGCTGCTGTGCACCCGGGAGACCGCGGAGCGGGCCCCGGACGACGGCCCGCCGGTGCTGCTGCTCGACGATCTTCCGGCGAACGCCGCGCCGCCGGCCACCGGACCCGACGACCTGTCGCTGTCGGGGCCGAGCCCCCGGCACCCGGCGTACGTCATCTACACCTCGGGCTCCACAGGACGTCCCAAGGGCGTGGTGGTGCCGCAGGCGGGCATCGTCAACCGGCTGCTGTGGATGCAGGACACGTACCGGCTTGCCGCCGACGACCGGGTGGTGCAGAAGACGCCGGCCTCGTTCGACGTGTCCGTATGGGAGTTCTTCTGGCCGCTGATCGCCGGCGCCACCCTCGTGCTGGCCCGCCCCGACGGGCACCGCGAACCGCGCTACCTGGCCCGGCTGTTCCGCCGGCACGGGATCACCACCACGCATTTCGTCCCGTCCATGCTCCTGGCATTCCTTGACGAGATCGCCCCGGACGAGGCCGCCCCGGACCGGACGGCGCCGGACGCGCGTGCCCCTGGCGAGACCGCCGGCGAGGCGACGACGGGCGAGCCGGCACCGGCCGGAGCCGCCTCCGCGCGGACCGCGCCGAACCTCACCGATCCGGGCGTGACCGCACCGGGCATGACCGCACCGGAGGTGACCGGCCTGGAGGGCTGCTGCGCCAGCCTGCGCCGGGTGGTGTGCAGCGGCGAGGCGTTGCCCGCCGAACTGGCGGCGCGGGCGTTGCGCGTTCTCTCCGGCGCCGAGTTGCACAACCTGTACGGGCCCACCGAGGCGTCCGTGGACGTCACCGCCGCCCGGATCGTCCCCAACGCCGGCAAGGCCACCGTGCCGATCGGCCGCCCGGTGTGGAACACCCGGACGTACGTGCTCGACGCCGCCCTGCGCCCGGTACCCCCTGGTGTGACCGGGGAGCTGTACCTGGCCGGCGTCCAACTGGCCCGCGGCTACCTGGGCCGGCCGGCGCTGACCGCCGAACGGTTCACTGCCGACCCGTTCGGCTCGTCTGACTCGCCCGGCGCCCGGATGTACCGCACGGGCGACCTCGCCCGGTGGACCGCGGACGGCGATCTGGAGTACCGGGGGCGGGTGGACCACCAGGTCAAACTGCGCGGGTTCCGGGTCGAACCCGGCGAGGTGGAGGCGGTGCTGGTCCGGCATCCGGCCGTCGCGCACGCCGTCGTGGTGGCCCACGAGATGGGGGCACCTCCCAGGCGCCCAAGCGCCTGGGGGAGTCTCGTGGCGTACGTGCTGCCCGCCCAGGGGCACGACGTGGACCCGGGGGAGCTGCGCCGACACGCCGCCGCCGTCCTGCCCGAACACATGGTCCCGGCCACCTGGACCGCCCTCGACGCGCTGCCGCTCACCCCCAACGGCAAGCTCGACCGCGCCGCGTTGCCGGCCCCCGACCCCGCCGCCGAGGCCGGCCGCGGGCGTGGGCCGCGGGACGCCCGCGAGGAGATACTGTGCGGCCTGTTCGCCGCCCTCCTCGGCGTGGCACGGTGCGCCGCCGACGACGACTTCTTCGCCCTCGGCGGACATTCGCTGCTCGCCATGCGGCTGGTCAGCCGGATCCGCGGGGCGCTGGGCGTGGAGGTGCCGCTGCGGGTGGTCTTCGACACCGGAAGCGCCGCCGGGCTCGCCGCCTGGATCGCGACCCGGCCGGACCGGGGAGATCCCGAGGATGGTCCCGGCGAGCGACCCGCGCCACGCCCCGTACCCCAGGACCGCCGCCCCGCCGAGCTGCCGCTGTCCGCGGCCCAGCGCCGGATGTGGGTGCTCTACCAGGTCGAGGGCCCGACCCCCACCTACAACATTCCGACCGCGTGGCGGCTGACCGGCGCCCTCGACCTGGCCGCGCTGCGCGCCGCCGTGCACGACCTCGTGGTCCGGCACGAGACGCTCCGCACGGTCTTCCCCGAACGGGACGGCCGGCCCCGGCAGCACGTGCTCGCGCCGGACGACGCTGCCATCCCGGTCGAGCTGACCGACGTCACCGAGGCCACCGAGGCCGAACGGGCCGGCGCGCTGGCCGAGGCCGCCGGCCACGGTTTCGCCCTCGACCGCGAGCCGCCGCTGCGGGTGACGGTCTTCCGGATCGCCGAGGACGAGCATGTGGTGCTGGTGCTGCTGCACCATATCGCCGGCGACGAATGGTCCGAACGGCCCCTGGTCCGCGACCTGTCCGCCGCCTACGCGGCGCGGGCCGCCGGCCGGCCCCCCGCGCCGGCGCCGCTGCCCGTCGCCTACGCCGACTACGCGCTCTGGCAGCGGGAGTTGCTGGGCGACGAGGGGGACCCGGCCAGCCTCGCCGCCCGGCAGCTCGACCACTGGCGCCGGGTGCTCACCGGGCTGCCCCCCGAGCTGACCCTGCCGGTCGACCGGCCGCGCCCGGCCGAGGGCACCCACCGGGGCGGCCAGGCGGACCTGTCCCTCTCCCCCGAACTGGCGCACGAGCTGCGGCGGCTGGCCGGCGACGCCCACGTCAGCATGTTCATGGTGGTGCAGGCGGCGGTGGCCGCGCTGCTCACCCGGCTGGGCGCGGGCACCGACGTCCCGTTGGGCACCCCGATCTCCGGCCGCACCGACGAGGCGCTGGAGGATCTGGTCGGCTTCTTCCTCAACACCCTGGTGCTGCGCACCGACACCTCGGGCGACCCCACCTTCCGCCAGCTGCTGGCCCGGGTCAGGGACACCGACCTGGCGGCGTACGACCACCAGGACGTGCCGTTCGAGCGGCTGGTGGACGCCGTCAACCCACCGCGTTCGCTGGCTCGCCACCCGCTGTTCCAGGTGATGGTGGTCTACCTGACGGCGGGGGACGGCGGCGATCTGTCGCTGCCCGGGCTGACCGCCCGTCCCGAACCCGTCGGCCAGTCCACCGCCAAGTTCGACCTGTCCTTCGACTTCGTCGAGCGCCCCTCGGATGGCGGCGTGGACGGCAACGGTGGCGTGGACGGCGTGCTGGAGTACAGCGCCGACCTGTTCGACCCCGGCACGGCGACCCGAATCGCCGAGCGGCTGCGCACCGTCCTGCGCGCCGTGGTCGCCGACCCGGACCGGCCGATCGGCGAACTGGAGGTGCTGGACGACGCCGAACGCCGCCAGCTCCTCGGCCCGTGGGCGCACGGCCCCGCCGTCCCATGGGCCGACGAGCCGGACGCCACCGTGCCGGCCCTGTTCGAGGCCCAGGCCCGCCGCTCCCCCGACGCGCCCGCCGTGGCGTCCGACGGCGTGGTCTGGAACTTCGCCGAGCTCAACGCGCGCGCCAACCGGCTGGCGCGGCTGCTGGTCCGGCGCGGCGCCGGCCCGGAGCGGCTGGTGGCGCTCGCGCCGCCGCGCACCGTCGTGGCGCTGCTGGCCATCCTGGCCGTGCAGAAGGCCGGCGCCGGCTACCTGCCGCTGGACCCCGACGCGCCGCCGGCCCGTACCGCCGAACTGCTCGCCGACGCCCGGCCGACGCTCGTGCTGGCCACCGCGGATACCGCGGGCACGATCCCGGACGAGGCGCCCCCGGTGCTGCTCCTCGACGACCCGGGCACGGAGGCGCTGCTCGCCGCCGAGGACTCCCCCGAGAACTCACCCGACGAGGCCGCCGACCTGACGGACGCCGACCGGCTCGCGCCGCTGACGCCGCGTCACCCGGCCTACGTCATCTACACCTCGGGCTCCACCGGACGCCCCAAGGGCGTGGTGGTCACCCACCACGGCGTGGCCGCGCTGTTCCACAGCCACCGGGCGGCCCTGCACGCCCGGACCAGGACCGCGACCGGCCGCCGCCACCTGCGGGTCGGGCACGCCTGGTCGTTCTCCTTCGACGCGTCCTGGCAGCCGCAGCTGTGGCTGCTGGACGGACACTGCGTGCACGTGGTGTCCGAGGAGACCCGCCGCGACCCCGAGTTGCTCACCGCGGCCGTGTTCGCGCACGGTTTCGACTTCCTGGAGGTGACCCCTTCCCTGCTGGAACGGATGGCCGACGCCGGGCTGTTGGCGGGCGGGCGCTGCCCCCTGGCGCTGGTCGGAGTGGGCGGCGAACCGGTGCCCACGGCGTTGTGGCGCCGGCTGGCGGAGCTGCCGGGCACCGAGGTGGTCAACCTCTACGGGCCCACCGAGTCCACCGTGGACGCGCTGGTGGCCCGGCTCGGGGAGAGCGACCGACCGTTGATCGGCCGCCCGGTGGCCGGCACCCGGGCGCACGTGCTGGACGAACGGCTGCGCCCGGTACCGGCCGGCGTCGTCGGCGAGCTGTACCTGGCCGGCGACGGGCTCGCCCGCGGCTATCTGGGGCAGCCCGCGCTCACCGCCGAACGGTTCGTCGCCGATCCCTTCGGCCCGCCGGGAGCCCGTCTCTACCGCACCGGCGACCTGGCGCGCTGGACCGCCGACGGGCGCGTCGACTATCTGGGCCGGGCCGACGACCAGGTGAAGATCCGCGGTTTCCGGGTGGAGCCGGCGGAGATCGCCTCCGCGCTGGCCTCCCATCCCGACATCACCCAGGCCGTGGTGACGGTCCACCAGGACCAGGACGCGAACGGGGCCGGCATCCGCCGCCTCGTCGGCTACGCCGTGCCCGCCGGGGACCGGACGCCCGACCCGGCCGCGCTACGGGCCCACGCCGCCGGGCTCCTGCCCGAACATCTGGTACCGGCCGCCGTGGTGGTGCTGTCCGCGCTGCCGACGCTGCCCAACGGCAAGCTCGACCGAGCCGCGTTGCCCGCCCCGGACTTCGCCGCCGCGGCCGTGGGTCGCGACCCGGCCACGCCGCTGGAACGGACGCTGTGCGCCGTCGTCGCGGAGGCGTTGGGCCTGCCCCGGGTCGGCGCCGACGACGACTTCTTCGCCCTCGGCGGCGACAGCATCGTCGCCATGACCCTGGTCAGCCGTGCCCGCACGGCCGGCCTGCGGATCACCCCCCGGCAGCTCTTCCGCCACCGCACCGCCGCCGGCCTGGCCACCGTTGCGACGCCACTCGCCCCGACCGACGCCGGAACCGCGACCGACGACGGAGTGGGCCGCGTCCCCCTCACTCCGGTGATGCACTGGCTCCGCGAACTGGGCGGCCCCTACGAGGGCTACCACCAGGCGGCACTGGTCCGCACCCCGGCAGCCCTGGACCGTCCGGGCCTGGCCACCGTCCTGGGCGCGCTCGCCGACCACCACGCGATGCTCCGCGCCCGGCTGGTGCGCAGCGGGCGCGAATGGGAGCTGGAGATCCCCGAACCCACCGCCGTGAACGCCGACACCTGGATCACCCGCATCGACGCCTCCGCCCTGCCCCCCGACGCGCTCCGGGACGCCGTGGCCGCACACTCCCGCACCGCCCGCGCCGCGTTGAAACCGGAAGACGGCCGGATGGTCCAGGCCGTCTGGTTCGACGCCGGCGACCGGCCGGGACGGCTACTGCTGATGGCCCACCACCTGGTGGTGGACGGCGTCTCCTGGCGGGTGCTGCTGCCCGACCTGGCGACGGTCTGGGCGGACGTCTCCGCCGGCCGCCCACCCGCCCTGCCCCCCGTGCCGACATCGTTCCGCCACTGGTCTCGGACACTCACCGAACTGGCCGCCCAGCCGGCCCGGGAAGCCGAACTCCCCCTCTGGACCGACCTCCTGACCGACGCCGCCCCACCCCCCCTGACCCGCCCCCTCGACCCCGAACGCGACCTGACCGCCACAGTCGAGGAGTTCGAACTCCGACTCCCCCCGAACCAGTCGGGCCCACTCCTCTCCACCGTCCCGGCCGCGTTCGGCGCGACCGTGAACGACGTGCTGCTGACCGCCCTCGCCATCGCGCTGAAGCACCAACACGGAACCGGCGGGACCCTGGTGGACCTGGAGGGCCACGGCCGCGCCGGTGAACTGGCCGACGACGCCGACCTGTCCCGCACGGTGGGCTGGTTCACCAGCGTCTACCCGGTCCGCCTCGACCCGGGCCCGGTGGACCTCGCCGACGCCCTGTCCGGTGGCCCGGCCCTCGACACCGCCGTGGCCCACGTCCGGGACCACCTCGCCATGCTCCCCGACAACGGCATCGGCTACGGCCTGCTCCGCCACCTCAACCCCCGAACCGGGCAGGAGCTGGCCCGACACGCGGCGCCCCGGCTGGAGTTCAACTACCTGGGCCGCTTCGCGGTCCCGGAGGAGACGGACTGGTCCTACGCCCCCGAGGAGGAGGCCGCGGACGTCGGCCCCGAGCCGACGATGCGCCAGGGCCACGCGCTGAGCCTCAACGTCGCCGCCGAGGACCACCCCGACGGCACGACCCTGTCCGCCCGCTGGTCCTGGCCCACGGCCGTCCTCGACCGCCCCGACGTGACGGCCCTGGCCGAAACCTGGTTCACCGCCCTACGCGCCCTGGTCACCCGAGCCACCACCCGGAAGGAGGACTGACGCCCAGTACCCCTTCAGTTCCCGGAACGCATCTCTCAGTTCCCCAGCCTCGGGCAACTGTCGCGACTCTGCCGCTCGAACGATCTCAAGTGCGCGCCAGTGGTTCGAGCAGCCGGTCGTTCGCCAGCAGCACCAAGGCCAGGTCGATGTTCGCGGACGCCACTCGGCGAGGCCATTTGCTGACGTCCCCGGCCGGAGACAGCCGAGCGATCACCTCTCGGGCGTAGCCCTCGGCCGCCGAGTCCCCGGCCCATGCCAGCGTCGTCGCCGTGATCGACACCGGCGGACCCGAGGAGATCGTGCGCAGTCTGTCCCGTCAGGTGGGACGTGCTGCGCACGATGTGTCCTTCCGCCTCCGGGCGGGGGCACGGCTGCCCCAACGTCTGCCCGGACGTGCCTTCCGGGGGTTCGGCGTGGCCGGTAGACCTGTTGTCCTGGTGCGTTCCACGGGAGGTATCCCGCGGAGGAGGAGGGTGACGTGCGCGCACAGCGACAACCGGACCGCGAGACCAGTCGTGAGGGGCGGGACCGCGGGCTCCCTCAGCGCCCGTCCGCTCCCGGGACGGCCGCCGGGCTGCTGCTCGCGTTGCAGCGGTCGGCGGGCAACGCCGCCGTGCTCCGCGCCATCGACGAGGAGCGGCAGCAGGACGGCCAGCCCGAACAGGCCCCGCGGTCCGGGGTGCATGACGTGCTCCGCTCCGCCGGCCGTCCCCTGGACGCGCCGGTGCGCACGGAGATGGAGGCGCGGCTCGGCGCCGACTTCTCCGACGTGCGGGTGCACGACGACGACGCCGCCCAACGCTCGGCCGCCGAGGTCGGCGCCCGGGCCTACACCTCCGGCAGCCACGTGGTCATCGGCGAGTCCGGCGGCGACCGGCACACGCTCGCGCACGAGCTGACCCACGTCATCCAGCAGCGCCAGGGCCCCGTCAGCGGCATTGACCACGGCGGCGGGCTGAGCGTCTCCGACCCCTCGGACCGCTTCGAACGCGCGGCCGAGGCGAACGCGACCAGGGCGCTCGCCCGGGACGTGGGGAGCGCGCCGACCCGTCCCGCGGTGGAGGCGGACGGCGTTGCGAACGGCGCTCCGGACGGCGTTGCCGTGCAGCGGTCCGTCAGGGTGGGAGTCGAGGTGTTCAGCGACGACCCGGCCAAGAGGATCACCTCCCCCGTCCAGTCCGCTCAGGCGCTGATGCAGCGGGTGGTCGCGGCCGTCCAGGCGTCGGGCGACACGACGCTCGTCGAGCAGTTCAACGCCAACCGCGACGAGGTGAACGCGCAGGCCGCGAAGTGGGTGGCCGACTCGCAGGTCGGGACGCCCTCCAGCGGCGGGCACAAGTTCGGCAGTAAGCGACACCAGCACTCCTACGGCGACTTCGAGGAGGTCGGGCGTGCCCTGCTCGGCTGGGTCCTCCAGAAGCCGGGGCGGCACGAGGAGAAGGTCTTCGCCAACCAGCTCGCGAGCGACCCCACCCTCGCGGGCCGCGTCGACGCGGTGCTCACCAAGGTGCGGGCCTGGATCAATCAGCTCGACAACGACCCGAGCAAGCTGCACGACCCCAGCCTCACCCTGGACATGCAGCGGATCACCGACCAGCTGGCCTCCGGCGAGGGCGAGGAGCACGGGCTGAGCAACGAGAAGCGCTTCGGCACCTACCGGCGGCACTTCGACTCGCTCGGCGACCCGACTCATCACACGGGATTCCAGGGCGACTTCATGAGCGTTCTGAACAATCCCGGCGCCTTCGACCTCCGGGACAAGATCATCGTCCTGCACGACGTGCACGAGTACTTCAAGCCGCATAACGAGACGCGCAACGACCCGGTGACCGCCGGCCAGGGCGTGCTGCCCGACACCCCCGACGCCGCGATGCTGGAGAGCACCCAGCAGATGAACCCCGACGGCACGCGGAAGGTCGCGGGCGCGGATCGTGGTGCCCGGCGCACGACGCGCGACGAGAACGCCCCCTCCACCCGGATGGCGCGCGAGAACCGGATCCCGGTGACGGCCGGCCAGTCGTTCACGACCGCCCGGCTGCTGCACATCAGCCAGGAGGCCGGCGCGACGCCCGGGGAGCTCAACGCCGTGGCCCTGGGCGTCTTCGCGTTCTGGCGCATCGACTACGACCAGACGGTCGAGCTGGCCGCCCACACCCTGCACGAGGTGCTCGACATCGCCGCCAACTTCGGCGTCCCGTACAACATGAAGGCCCCGCAGCGCGGTTCGCGCGACCTGCCGGGCGTCATGGCCGAGCGCGCGCGGCGCACCAACGAGAAGCTCGCCCAGCAGATCGGACCGCTGCGCGACGCGGTCGAGGACATGAAGGGCGGCGCCCTCAAGGCCATGCGACAGTCCGGTCGGGGGAAGGCCGCCGACGCGCTCCTCCAGCAGTACGGGCAGGCGATCGCCCAGTGCGAGACGTCGCGCCGGGCGGCGGAAGAGGCGGCTCAGCAGCAGCCACCGCAGCCGCAGCAGGCGCAGCAGGCCGCCGCCGACTACGTCGCCGCCCTCCGCAACGCCCTGACCATCTACGACCAGCTCTGCAACGAGGTCAAGGCCAAGCGCGTCGAGGACACGCTGACCGAGGACGACCGCGACGCCATCGGCGCCAGCACCGTGCCCGAGGCCACCGTCTAGGAGGCCACCGTCTAGGAGGCCACCGTCCAGTCAGCCCGGCCAGCGGCGGTCCTCACTGGCCGCCCAGTCCCGTGGTGGCGACGGAGCGGACGATCCGGCGTTGGAAGAACAGGAAGACGATCAGCAGTGGCAGGGCCGCGAGGACCGCCGCCGCCATGGACTGGGCGTACTGCACCGATGCGTGCGGCGTCCTCCAGTTCGCGCGGGATGCCGTCGAAGAACTTCTTCAGGATGAACACCGTCATCGGCGCGACCGTCTGCGGCAGGATGATCGCGGCGTAGGTGTCGATGAGGTTCATCGCCAGCATCTGCCGGAACAGCGGCACGATGAGGATCTGCGGCGGCACCATGATCGAGGCGATGGTGATCGCGAGCAGCACCTTCCGGCCGCGGAAGACCGTGCGGGAAAAGCCGTGCCACGCACCGAGATCGCGCGCCTCCTTCCGTCGCACCCCTTCCCCCATCCGCCCGACGAGGCGCTCCTGGCGCCCCGGCCGCCCGGATCCACCTGCGAGTTCTACCCGCTCGAGCGGCAACCTCCTGGCACAGGTCGATCTCTACCGCCTGTGTTTCTCCGGCCCCAGGCTGGTGGCCAAGGACACGTTGGCAGCGAGGACGGAGTAGGCCCCGCGCGGGTGCGCGGGGCCTGGCTCCCGGGGCCGGCCGCGGGTCAGTCCTGCGGGGCCTCCACCGCGGTCGACGGGTCGCCGTCGACCGCCTGAGTCAGCTGCGGCACCAGCCGCTCGACGACGTAGGGCAGGCTCAGCACGCTGGCGAACGAGAAGGCGGCGCCGTAGTCGGACGTCTCGTGGACGAAGACCTCGCGGCCCTCGGTCACCACGTTCAGGTCGCCGTAGAGCTCGTCGGCGTGCAGTTCGTCGGGCGCGGTGTCCGGGTCGGGCACCAGCCAGACGGCGACCGACTGGTCCAGCAGTTCGGTGCGCTCGCGGCTGATGTTCGCGCCGAACTCGCTCCCGATCTCGTCGTCGAGACCCTCCGGGAGCGCGAAGCCGAGATCGGAGAGCACCCGGGAGCGGATGTCCTGCGAGCCGTAGACGAAGAAGCCCTCGTACGGGGTGGCGGCGACGCCGGTGGCCTCGGAGAACTCGGGGTGGTCGTCGCGCTGCGCGGCGACGTCGGCCTCCAGGTCGTCGACCAGTTCGCCCGCCGCCTGCGGCCGGCCCAGCGCCTGGCCGACGATGCGGGTCTGCTCCTGCCAGGAGATTCCCCAGTCGTCGAACTCCTCGGGCGCGGCGACCACCGGCGCGATCTTGCTGAGGTTGTCGTACTGCTCCTCGGTGAGGCCGGCGTACAGGGCCATGATGACGTCGGGGGTCTGCTCGGCGATCGCCTCGACGCGCGGCCCGGTGCCGGGGTCGGTCAGCAGCTTGGGCTGGTCCGCGTCTCCCACCAGGTCAGACGCCCAGGGGCCGATGGCCGCGTCGTGCAGGCCGAGCCATTCGGTGGTGGCGACGGGGACCTTGCCGAGGGCCAGCACCGGGTCCTGGTCGGTCAGGCCGACGGTGACGATCCGCTGTGGCTCCTCCTCGATGGTGGTGGAGCCGAACCGGTGCTCGATGGTGACCGGGAAGGCGCCGTCCTCGGGGGGCGCGTACGCCGTCGAACGGTGGCTGCCGTCGTCGGTCGCCTCATCGCTGGAGCCGCAGGCGGCGAGGCCGCCGAGGAGGACCACGGCCGACGCCAGCGTGGCGGCCAGGCGGCGGTGTCTGTGAGCGCGGTGCGTGTGCATCGGTTCGTTTCCTTCGGATGGACTGCGGGGACTGCGGGGACTGCGGGGACTGCGGGGACTGCGGGGGTGCGGGGGTGCGGGTGGACTCAGTGGGGGTCGGGGGCGGCCAGCCGGGTGCGCGACCAGGTCTCCCACAGCGCGGCATAGCGGCCGCCGAGGGCGCACAACGCGTCGTGGCTGCCGCTCTCCACCACCCGGCCGCCGTCCAGGACGACGATCCGGTCGGCGTCCCTGGCCTGAGTGAGCCGGTGTGCGACGACCAGCGCGGTGCGGCCGTCGAGCGCGCGTTCCGCCGCACGCTCCAGCTCCCTGGCCCCGGCGCTGCCGGCCTCGGCCGTGGCCTCGTCGAGCACGGCCACCGGCGGATCGGCCAGCACCAACCGGGCCAGGGCGAGTTGCTGGGCCTGGGTGGCGGCGAGCCGGTGCCCGCCCTCGCCGACCACGGTGTCCAGGCCATCGGGCAGCGCCTCGGCCCAGTCCAGCGCGCCCACCCGGCGCAGCGCCGCGCGCAGGTCCGCCGGGCTCGCGCCGGGCCGAGCCAGCAGCAGGTCCTCGGCGAGCGGGCCGGCGAAGACGTGCACCTCCTGGCTGACCAGGCCGACCGGACCGGCCGCGCGGACCACGCCGTGGGTGGGCTCGTGGATGCCGGCGATGATTCTGGCCAGCGTGGTCTTGCCGGCGCCGCTGGCTCCGACGAGCGCGACCCGTTCGCCGGGGCGCAGTTCGAGGTCAACGCCGGTCAACACCGGCCGCCCCGGCTGGTACGCGAAGTCGAGCCCCGTCACCGTCACGCCGCCCGCGGCCGTGGCCGGCGTCCCCGCCTCGGGGTCGGGGTCGGGGTCGGGGTCGGCGTGCGGGGACGGTTCGGGTGGCAGGTCCGCGACGCCGACCAGCCGGGCCAGCCCGGCGCCGGCCGACTGGGCATCGTCCATCAGCGCCAGTGCCGCGTTCACCGGGGTGAACAGGCTGTGGAAGTAGAGCGCCGCGGCGGTGGCGGTGCCGATGGTGACGGAGCCTTGCCGGACCAGCAGATAGCCGGCCACCAGCACCGCGGCCAGGCCGACGTACTCCGCCAGATGCAACCGGGCGTAGAAGCGCAGCACCAGGCGCACCCCGCGCAGGGTCACCGCGACGGCCGCGCCCGACCGCTCGGCGACCCGGCCCAGATGCCGCTCGCCGAGCCGGAAGGCGCGCACCGTGCCGGCACCGCCGATGGTGTCGAGCATCTGCTGCTGTTGGGCGCCGACCGCGACGCGCTGTTCGGCGTAGAGCGGGACGGCCCGGCGCAGGTACCAGCGGGCGGTATGCGCCTGGATCGGCACCGCGAGGAGCGCGGCCAGCAGCAGCCGCCAGTCCAGGACCGCCAGCGCGGCCAGGGTGAGCACGATGGCCAGCAGCGAACGCGCAAGCTCCGGGAGTGCGTTGCGGACCGCCTGGGCCACGACCACGATGTCGCCGGTGACCCGGGAGGTGAGGTCGCCGGCGCCGGCCTGTTCGACCCGGCCCAGCGGCAGCCGCAGGGCGTGCGCCACGAAACGCTCGCGCAGCTCCGCCAGCAGGGTCTCGCCGAGCCGGGAGACCAGGGACAGGCCGAACGCGATGGCGACGCCCTGCACCACGGCGACGACGGCGAGCAGCAGCACCGGTTGGGTGAGCGCGCCGGCGTCATGGCCGTCGGCGACCCGGTCCACGATGCGACCGAGCAGCGGCTGGGTGAGCAGGCCGACGGCGGTGGCGGCGGCCACGGTGCCGAAACCGGCCAGCGCCAGCCCGCGGTGCCCGGCGAGCAGTTCCCGGACGGCGGCCCGGGTGCGGGCGGGGGTCGCCACCGGCAGCAGCGTCCGTTCGTCCTCGGTCACGACAGCACCACCGCTCGGTAGGAGGCATGGCGTTCGACGAGCTCCCGGTGGGTGCCGGTGGCCGCCGGCCGGCCGCCGGCCACGAAGACCACCCGGTCGGTGACGGCCAGCAGCGCGGGGCTCGTGGTGACCAGCACGGTGGTGCGGTCGGGGCGGGCGGTCCGCAGCCGGCGCAGGCCGTCCGCGATCCGGGCCTCGGTCACGGCGTCCACGGCGGTCGTCGGATCGTGCAGCACCAGGATCGGCGGATCGGCGGCCAGCGCGCGGGCCAGGGCGACGCGTTGCCGCTGGCCGCCGGAGAGCAGCCGGCCGCGCTCGCCGACCGGCTGGTCCGCGCCCCGGGGCAGCGAGCGCAGCATCTCGTCGGCGCCGGCGGCGGCCAGCGCGGGGGTCAGGTCCGCGCCCTCGGGCGCGCCGTCGGCGACGTTGCCGGCCACCGTGCCGGCGAACAGGTCGGCGTCATGCGCGGCGACCAGCAGCGTCGCCCGCAGCGCCGCCGGGTCGAGCGCGCCCACCGGCACGCCGTCGAGCTCCACGGAGCCGGCGTCCGGCTCCACCTCGCGGCCCAGACAACGCACCAGGGCGGCGGCATCCCCGGGTTCCGCGACGGCGACGCCCACCACCTCCCCCACCACCGTGGTCAGGTCCAACCCACACAGCCCGTCCAGCTGCACCCCCACGAGCCGAAGGGAACCGCGGACCGCTTCCCGCGGCGGCCCCGGTGAACGGCGGCCGTCGGCCGGGGCCGCGTCCACCGGTGCTCGGGGCGCTGGGGGTCCGTGCTCAGTGGCCCGGTCCGCTGGCGGCGAGGCCACCCAGCCGCCACCAGCCGAGGCACCCGGCACCGAACCGTTGTGGGCAGGGCCAGCATCGGTTGAGGCACCGACCACCGGACCGCCGTCGGCTGGGGCACCCGACACCCGGCCACGGTCGGTCCCGGCACCGGACACCCGCCCACCGTTGGTCGGGGCACCCGACACCCGGTCACCGTCGGTCCCGGCACCGGACGCCCGGCCACCGTTGGCCACCGAACCGCCGTGAGCCCGGCCACCAGACACCGGAGCGCCGTCAGCCGAGACACCCGGCACCCGCGCGTCGGCCGGGGTGGTGGCGCCGCGGCCCGGCAGCGTGCGGTTGCCCACGCCGACCGCGGGTGGTGCGGCAAGCACCTCCGCGATCCGAGTCGCGGAGGCGCGGCCCTGGGCGAGTTCGGCGTTGACGTAGGCCAGCGTCTGGAGCGGGCCGATGAGGAACAGCGCGAGGCCCACGGCCGACACCAACTGGCCCAGGCTGATATCGCCCTGCACGCCGAGCCGCCCGCCGACCAGCGCCACCACCGCGATGAACAGCCCGGTCAGCGCGGTCGTCATGCCGTTCTGCCACGCCTCCGCCCGGGCCGCCCGCAGCGTCGCGGCGAGCGACGCGCGGCTGGTGTGCCGATAGCGGGCCACCGCGGCCGGCACCGCGCCGAGTCCCTTGAGCGCGCGCAGGCCGGCGACCAGGTCGGCGGCGACGCCGGAGGCGTGCGCGGCGTGTTCCTGTTCCACGGTGCTGCGGCGCTCCAGCGGTTTGCTCAGCAGATGCCCGAGCACCAGCAGCACGGGCGTGCCGAGCAGCACCAGCAGCCCGAGCGCGGTGGATATCCCCAGCAGCACCACGGCGCCGACCAGCAGGCCGACGAGCGCGGCGAGGCACAGCGGCAGCGCCATGGCGACGGCCCCGACGCGCCGGGTGTCCTCCGTCGCGACGCTGGTGAGCGCGCCGGGCAGCCGCCCGCGCTCGGCGCCGCCCGCCGGGTGCAGGACCCGGGCGACCAGTTCCAGGCGCAGCGCGTGCGCGGCGCGTTCGGCCGCTCGCTCCGCCGCGCGGGCGCCGAACCGGAAGCCGAAGGAGAGCGCCAGATAGACGGCGGCGAGCACCAGCAGCCAGCGGACGAGCGCGCCGGCGTCCTGTCCGGCCACCGCCCGGTCGATGACGACGCCGATGAGCACCGGGACGAGCGCCTCGCCGGCCTGGTGGCAGGCGCCGAGCACGGAGCCGAGTGCCACGTTTCCACGTTGTCCGGCGACGGCCTGCGCGAGCACCCTCCGACCCGACGGGTTGACACCTCGCACCACGCCTCCGGCTCCCCGAATGTTTAGGTTAGGCAATCCTAACTACAGGAGCAGGAGGAGCGCACGGGGGTGTCAGGGAAGGGCGGGACCGTTGACGATCTTCACGTCCCAGCCGCCGGACGCGGTGCGGCCGAGCACCTCGATCCGCACCCCCGAGGCGGCGTCGTAGTAGCTCTCGCCCGTGGCGAGCGGGGCGTCGGCGAGTTCCGGGTTGACCGAGGTGCCGTGGCAGACCGCGCTGTCCGGATGCCCGTCGAGCACGGTGACCGGCCCCTCCGCCGAGGCCACGTCGCTGCGCACCCGGTACACCAGCACGCCCTCGGCGCACGCGTCCGCGTCGTTGCCCGAGAGGGTGCGGGCCTCGGCGACCAGCACCTCGGTGGGTCCGGTGCGCACCACCGCCATCCGGGTGTCGGCCGCCGGATGCGCGGGGTCGAGCGGCGCGGTCAGCGGCTGGAGGGTGTGCAGCGAGACGCCCTCCGCGGTGACGCAGGCGATGCGCTCGACGTCCAGCCAGCCCAGCTTCCACTTGTGCCAGCCCAGCGGCTCGGGCGCGAGGCCGAACTGGCTGCCCATCAGGTCCCAGTCCCCCACATGGGTGTCCCAGTCCCCGAAGTCGTCCTCCGGTCGGTGGTAGAGGTCCGGCAGGTCGAAGACGTGCCCGGTCTCGTGCGCCAGCACGTTCCGGTCGGGCGGGCGCCGTTCGAAGAGCGTCACCATCCGGTGGATCTCGGTGTCACCCACCTCGATCGGCTGGTCGAAGTTGACGACCTTGGTGGCGTCCGAGTCCACGCCCGGCGCGTCCGGGTCGGCCACCAGATAGACGATGTCATGGCCGCCGAGGTCCACCCGCGGTTCCAGCACCTCGAGGGCGTCCCCGAGGTAACGCGAGCGCAGCTCCGGCTCCCAGTCGCGCCGTATGCCGTACGCGATCGAGTCGTCGGGCATCTCCACCCACTCCTCGACCACCCGGACGTCCAGGTCGAGCCGGCCGTAGGAGGCGTCGTGGAAGAAGTCGGCGGTGGCCGGGAAGTAGTCCCCGGCGATCGTGGCCGGGGAGATCCCGGGGCGGGCGTCGGGGAAGGACAGGAAGACCATCAGGGCCTCGACCTCACCCATCGGACGCGGGTACTCGTCGTTCCAGCTGTCCAGGCCCTCCGAATGGTGCACGGCGGCGCGCGGCAGACCGCAGGGCGCGTCGGCGAGCGCGTCTCCCACCGGACCCGCCGTCATGGTGGTGCCGAGGACGGCGAGCAGCACGGTGAGGACCGTCGCGGTTCTGCTCGGGGCGCGGCGCACGGCGATCTCCCCTCTGACGAGCCGTCGGATCCGCCGCAACCACAATGTTCAGATTTTCGGGGTATTGCCCTGTTCCACTAGGCCGGCCGGGGCATCACCGCACTCTGCCGACTTCGGCTACGCTCCGTAGTGATCGATCTCGAACGGTCGAGAGGTCGCAGCCGCCGAGCAGAAACGATCAGCTAGTCGAACGGGCTTCGCCCGGAAATCGAATGACCGTCGAATACGTGTCGCATGCACACATGTCAGAGACCCGGCGGGGGCGCGCTGGCGCTGGCTCCGGCCGCACCGCAGCCTCTATGATCGCCACATTTCCAGCGCGGATCGTGCGTCGGGCAGCCGGGGGAGCGAATGCCCGAGCCATCCGCGGGCGACCAGTCCCCATTCCGGAGCGATCGGTGAACGGACCCCCCCAAGCACCGGGATGTGACCCCGGAGGCTCGCTCGACACACCCCCGCACGGCGACACGGAGAGTAACATCTCAGGAGGTGGCCGCGATCCGCACGCGCGCCGGGAGGCGGAGCGGGCAGGCGACGCGAGCGACTATCGCGCGGCCTTCGCCATCGCCGCGCTCCCCATGGCGCTGGTGAATCGATCCGGCCACATCCTCGCCGCCAACCCCGCGCTGGGCCTGCTGCTCGGGCACCGCCCCGAGGACCTGACAGGACTGCGCGCCGAGGCCGTCACCGGGCTCGGGCTCGACGGCCGCACCCGCGGCTCCTACCACGCGGTGCTGCGCGGCCACAGCGACCAACTCCGATGCACCCGCCGCCTCAAACACGCCGACGGGCACGCCCTGTGGGCCGAGGTGACGGTGCTGCCCACCGATCGCAGGACGGACGCCTCCGGCTCCTCCGCGGCGCTGCTGACCGTCCTGGACGTCAGCGAACGCCGCACGCTGCGCCAGGAGCTGCGGCACATCCAGATGCACGACCCGGTGACCAGGCTGCCGAACCGCACGCTGTTCTTCGAGCGGCTGGCCACCGCGCTCACCGATTCGGCGACCGGCCGGATCGGGCTGTGCTTCCTGGACCTCGACGGTTTCAAGGCCGTCAACGACACCCTCGGGCACCGGGTGGGCGACGAGTTGTTGCGCGCCGCCGGACAGCGGTTCGCCGAGTGCGCGACCGCGGCCGGCGCCGGCGGGCATCTGGTGGCCCGGCTCGGCGGGGACGAGTTCGCGGTGCTGGTGGACGGCTCCACCGGCACCCGCCAGCTGACCGGGCTCGCACAGTCGCTGCTCGACGCGCTCCAGCAGCCGTTCGAGCTGGCCGGACAGCGGCTCGCGGTCTCCGCCAGCATCGGCGTGGTGGAGCAGGAGACCGCCGGCACCAGCGCCACCCGGCTGATGCAGGCCGCCGACACGACGCTGTACTGGGCCAAGGCGGACGGCAAGGCGCGGTGGACCCTGTTCGACTCGGAGCGCAACGCGCACCGGCTGACCCGACAGTCGCTGGCCGCGACGCTCCGGCCCGCCGTGGAACGCGGCGAGTTCACGCTGGAGTACCAGCCGATCGTCGGGCTCGCGGACGAACTGCTGCGCGGCGCGGAGGCACTGGTGCGCTGGCGGCATCCGCGGTTCGGCACGCTCGGCCCCGACCGCTTCGTCGGCCTGGCCGAGGAGACCGGGGCGATCGTGCAGCTGGGCAGCTGGGTGCTGCGTGAGGCGTGCCGGCAGGCCAGGCACTGGCAGCGGGCGCGCCCCGGACCGCCGATGTTCGTCAGCGTGAACGTGGCGGTGCGGCAGCTGTGGGACTCCGATCTGGTGGCCGAGGTGGCCCGGACGCTGGCGGAGACCGGGCTGCCGGCCGGGCTGCTCCAGCTGGAGCTGACCGAGTCCGCGGTGATGGGCTCGGCGGGCCGGCCGCTCCAGGTCCTCCAGGCGCTATCCGACATGGGGGTGCGGATCGCCATCGACGACTTCGGCACCGGCTACTCGAACCTCGCCTATCTCAGCCGGCTGCCGGTGCGGGTGCTGAAGCTGGACGGCACGTTCGTGCGGGGGTTCCGCACGGCCCGCCACCTGAATCCGGCCGACGAGACGATCGTCACATCGCTGGTGCAGCTGGCCCACAAGCTGGGGCTGACGGTGACCGCCGAGGGCGTGGAGGGCCCGGCGCAGGCGGAGCGGCTGCGCCGCATCGGCTGCGACACGGGCCAGGGCTGGCACTACGCGCGGCCGATGCCGCCGGAACGCCTCGCCACCCTGTTGGCCGCGCGCTAGGCTGCCGCCCGCTGACCCGCGCCGACCAGGCCCCTGCGCGACGGGCCCGGTCGGCACTCGGTGGCCGACGGTCGGCGCCCAGCGGTCGGCGCCCCGCCACCCGTGCCCAGCGACGGGGGATCAGCGGTCGGTGAAGAGCGTGCCGAGGGCGGGGACCGTCGCCGGGTGGCTGAGCAGGCGCAGGCCCTCCCAGGCGGTGACCTGGTTCGCGGTGAGCACCGGCTTGCCCAGCTCGGCCTCCAGCTCGGCCACCCAGGCCGCCGTGTGCAGCGCCGTGTCGGGCAGCAGCACCGCCTGCGCCGCCGGGTCGTCGCCCTCGCGGGCCAGCCGCAGCACCTCGTCGCGGCCCCAGGTGCCGACCTCGGCGGCCGTGATGATGCCGCTGCCGCGGGTCGCCGTGACCGCGACGCCAGCCGCCTTCAGGAAGTCCTCGAACAGCCCGGCCACGTCCGCGGGGTAGGTGGCGGCGATGGCGACCCGTTCCAGGCCCAGCTCCCGCACCGCGTGGGCGAAGGCGAAGGAGGTGCTGGACGCCGGCAGCCCGGCGGCCTCGGACAGCCGCCGCACCTGGTCGGCGGCGCCCTCCCAGCCGAAGACGAAGCTGGCGCTGGTGCAGGCCCACACGACGGCCTGCGGCCGGTGCGTGAGCAGTTCGGCGAGGCTGGCCGTGAGCCGGTCCACCGAGCCCATCTCCAGCAGCGCGTCCACCCGGTGGGCGTCCGTGCCGATGTCCGTGTGCACCAGCGGCAGCCCGGCCTGGACGCCCGCCTCGGACAACATCGACTCCATGCGCGGGTAGTCGTCCTCCGCGGAGTGCCCCGGGTACAGGAATCCGACCGTCGCCTTCGCCATCACTCAGCTCCTTTCACACCGCTGCCCGCACGCTGCCTCTCTGCACGGCACGTCTCACGGCACTTCTCTTACGGGTTTTGGGGTCATACGGGTCTTACGAGCGTGGGTCCTACGGGTGTGTGGGGCTACGGGCGTGGGGGTCCTACGAGTCCCAGGGGGCGTCGCCGCCCAGCTCGTCGCCCTCGACCACCGGGCCCTCGGCCACCGGGCCGTCCGCCAGACCGCCCTCCGCCACCGCCAGCTCCGGCTCGCGGGTCTCCGGCGGCGGCACCACCGGCGGCGGGAGCACCGGCGGTACGCCCGTCGCCATGGACGCCGGGCCGCGCCGGGCCGCCGGGTCCAGCAGCGCCTGGTACGGGCCGACGGCCTGTTTGCCGATCATCCGCAGCGCGGACCACATGGTGACCTGGTTGGCGGAGAGCACCGGCATCCGCAGCTCCGCCTCGAGCTGCGGGATCACGTCGTAGGTGGGCAGGTTCGTGCAGCTGATGAACAGCGCGTCCGGGGTGTCGTCCACGGCCTGGCGCGCCATCTCCACCACCGCCCGATAGGGCACCCGCCAGATCTCCCGGGTCAGCCCGAGATAACAGCGGCCCGATACCTGGATGCCGGCCTCCTGGAGGTACTCCTCCAGCGAGTCGGTCACCGACTTGGTGTACGGGGTGATGACCGCCACCCGGCGGACGTTCAGCTCCCGCAGGGCCACCAGCAGCGCGCCCGAGGTGGTGAGCGCCGGAATCTCACCGGCCCTGGCCATGGCCGCGGTCATCGACCGCTCGCCGGCGACGCCGCCGACGAAGCTGCCCGAGGTGCAGGCGTACGCCACGACCTCCGGGCTGACCGCGCACAGGGCGCGCACCGCCTCGCGCAGCGTCTCGTGCTCGCTGACCATCCGCGCCAGGTCGAGCCCGACCTCCACGGGCACGAACGGGGTGCGCGTGAGGTGCAGCGAGAGATCGTCCGGGACCCAGCGCCACAGCTCGCGGTCGAGCGCGAAGTCGAAGGGGGCGACGACGCCCACGCCGCGCTGGGGCAGTGGTCCACCCAGGAACGAGACATCCATATTCGTACCCCGATTCACAAACGCAGGGCGGCAGGACGAGAGGGGGACCACGCCGGCCGGAACAGTGGATAACGTCAGGACGATCATGTGCCTTCGTCGACGTTCGTTGACGAAGGTAGTTTCTCGTTCCTACCGTGGTCAATCCCTAGTGACCCGATGCAAACAAGCCTTCGTTTCGAAACGGTTTCCGCGCAATGTCTGAACCCTCTGTCCTTGTCCTTGACGCCGATCCGCTGCCCCGACTCGACCGGCTGGCGGGACGCGCCCGCGTGCTGCATGCCAACGAAAACACACTGGCCAGACAGCTGCCAGAGGCGAACGTCCTGCTCGTGTGGGACTTCCTGTCCGACGCGGTGCGGGACGCCTGGCCCGGCCCGGGGCCCCGCCCGGAGTGGGTGCACACCGCGAGCGCCGGGGTCGACCGGCTGCAGTTCCCCGAACTGGTCACCTCACCCACGGTCATTACCAATGCTCGTGGGGTCTTCGACCGGCCCATCGCCGAATACGTGGCTGGTCTGGTACTGGCCTTCGCAAAGGATTTTCTCGGTAGCTGGGAATTGCAGCGGCAACGCCGTTGGCAGCACCGAGAGACCGCCAAGGTCCACGGCTCGCGCGCCGTGGTGGTCGGCTCCGGCCCCATCGGACGGACCGTGGGGCGGACGCTGCGGGGGTTGGGGATCGAGGTGGCCCTGGTGGGCCGCCGTGCCCGGGACTCGGACGAGGACTTCGGACGGGTGCACGCGAGCGAATCACTGCCCGAGTTGCTGCCCCGCGCCGACTGGGTGGTGTGTGCTGCGCCACTCACCGACGCCACCCGCGGCATGTTCGACCGGGCCGTCTTCGACCTGATGCGGCCGGGCGCGCACTTCGTCAACATCGGCCGCGGCCAACACGTCGTCGAGGAGGACCTGGCCGCCGCGTTGCACGAGGGCCGACTGGCCGGCGCCGCGCTGGACGTGTTCACCACCGAGCCGCTGCCGGCCGACAGCCCGCTGTGGGACGCGCCGGGACTGCTGGTGTCCCCGCATATGAGCGGCGACACCTTCGGCTGGCGCGACGACCTGGCCGAGCAGTTCCTCGACAACTTCGACCGCTGGGCGGCGGGCCGGCCGCTGTTCAACGTGGTCGACAAGCAGCTCGGGTACGTACCCAACGTCGAGCCGGCCGAGCCGGCACCGCAGGCGAACCAGGAAGGCGGGACCCGATGACCGAACTCACCGCGCTCACGGCGGGCGAGCTGGCGGCCGGTTACGCGGCCGGGGAGTTCTCCCCGGTGGAGGTGGCCCAGGCCACACTGGAGCGGGCCGAGGCCGTTCAGCCGGTGGTGAACGCGTTCGTGCTGCTGGACCGGGAGGGCGCGCTGGCCCAGGCCCGGGCCGCCGAGGAACGGTGGCGGCGCGGGGAGCCCGCGGGGCCGGTGGACGGTGTGCCGGTGACCGTCAAGGACATCCTGCTGATGCGCGGCCACCCCACGCTGCGCGGTTCGGCGGCGATCGACCCGGCGGGTCCGTGGCCGGAGGACGCGCCCTCGGTGGCGCGGCTGCGCGAGGGCGGCGCGGTACTCGTCGGCAAGACGACCACCCCCGAGTTCGGCTGGAAGGGGGTCACCGACTGCCCGCCGCACGGCGCGACGGGCAACCCGTACGATCCGGCGCGTACGGCGGGCGGGTCCAGCGGCGGCGGCGCGGCGGCCGTGGCGCTGGGCGCCGGGCCGCTGAGCCTGGGCACGGACGGCGGCGGCTCGGTGCGGATCCCCGCGTCGTTCTGCGGGATCTTCGCGCTGAAGCCGACCTACGGCCGGGTGCCGCTGTACCCGGCGAGCGCCTTCGGGACGCTGGCCCACGTCGGCCCCATGACCAGGGACGCGGCGGACGCGGCGCTGCTGCTGGACGCCATCGGCCGCCCCGACCCCCGCGACTGGTCCCACCTCGGCCCGGCGCCCGGCGGGTTCCGGGAGGCGCTGCCGGACGGCCCGGCCGCGGTGGAGGCGGTGCGCGACCTGCGGATCGCCTACTCCCCCACGCTGGGCTTCGGGGACGGGGTGGCGGTGGCGCCCGAGGTGGCCTCGGCGGTGCGCGGCGCGGTCGAGGTGCTGGCCCGGCTGGGGGCGCGGGTCACCGAGACCGACCCGCCGCTGCCGCCGCTGGACGAGCTGCGCGAGGCGTTCCACGTGCTGTGGTTCGCGGGCGCGGCCCGGGTCACGCAGCATTTCGACGCGGCGCAGCGGGCCGGCATGGACCCGGGGCTCGCGGAGATCTGCGCGGAGGGCGCCCGGTACTCCGCGCTGGACTACCTGGCGGCGGTGGACGTGCGGATGGCGGCCGGGCGGGCGATGGGAATGTTCCACCAGGAGCACGACCTGCTGGTCTCGCCGACGCTGCCGCTGACCGCGTTCGGTCTCGGCCTGGAGACGCCGGCAGAGTCAGGCCAGCGGCGGTGGACCGAATGGACCCCGTTCACCTACCCGTTCAACATGACCCAGCAGCCGGCCGCCTCGCTGCCCTGCGGGGTGGACGCGGCCGGGCTGCCGATCGGGCTGCAGCTGGTCGGCGAACGACATGCGGACGCCGCGGTGCTGCGGGCCGCGCACGCGCTGTACGCGGCGGGCGCCGCCGGGGTGCCGGAGCCGACCGGCGTCGGCACGGAGGTCGGGTAGCCGTCGGCGTACCCGACCCGGCCACCGGACGCGTGCCGGCGCCGATCAGCCTCCGCTGGTACGGCCCGGTGGCCGGTACGCCCGACCGCCCTCGGTCGGGCTCGGGCTCGGGGCTAGGCCCGGCGGAAGCTGAGGGTCTCGCCCAGCGCGCCGGCCCGCCAGAGGTCCTGGCAGGCGTCGGCCATCTCGTCGAGCCCGTCGACGATCGAGCCCCAGACGATGCCGGGCACCCAGCCGGCGTCACCGTTGATCAGCAGATTGTTGCGCTCGTAGAAGAGCGCGAGGTCGACCACGGTGGTCCGGCCCTGGTGCGCGGCGTCCTGCTCGTAGCCGTACGACGCGGTCGCCAGCTGGGTGCTGGTGAAGGTGAAGTAGCACAGGTCGCCGGGGATCGGGGTGATGGTGGGGTTCTCCAGCGGCGGCTCGACAGCGGCGAAGGGCTCCACCAGCGCGTAGATCTCGTTCCGCGCATACTTCGCGTGGTAGACGTCGCCGCCGAGCGGCAGCGCGTTCCAGATCGCGTCGCAGGTGATCGGCGCGCGGTCGCCGAGCAGTCTCGCCGTGCAGCTCACCCCCCGCTTCTCCAGGGAGACGGTGATGAACCGCTCGGGCGCGGTCTCTTCGGCCTGTGACATGACAGCCTGCCCTCCTCGTCGTTCTGTGCTCATGGCATGGTCGCATCTCCCTGAGGTCACAGGTGTGAGTGTCATCCGAATTGGCTCGCATACAATCCGTGCGGCTGGGTAGAGGCGGCGCCATGACTCCACCAGAGAGAAATTTCGCGGCTACTACGGGAAGGGGGGTCAGTCGGCGGTCGTTGCTGACCGGAGTGGCAGCGTTGGGCGCCTTGGGCGCGGCCGGGTGCAGCCGGGTCGCCGCCGAAGGCACGGTGGAAGGCGGTGATCTGCTGGAACGCCTGAAGGACAGCGGCACCGTCAAGGTGGGAATCGCCAACGAACCGCCCTTCGGCTATATCAACGACGAGGGCGAGGCGACCGGAGAGGCGCCGGAGATCGCCAAGGTGATTTTCCAGAGACTCGGCGTCGACAACGTGGTGCCGGTCACCGTAGATTTCAGTGCCCTGATCCCCGGGCTCAAGGCCCAGCAGTTCGACGTGGTGTCGGCGGGGATGTTCATCAATCCGACCCGTTGCGCCCAGGTGCTCTTCTCCGATCCGGACTACCTGATGCTCGACGCGTTCATCGTCCCCAAGGGGAATCCGAAGAACATCAGGAACTACGACGACGTCGCCGAACAGGGCCTCACGCTGGCTACCGGCCAGGCGTATGCGGAGATCGACTACGCGCTGGGCAACGGGGTGCCCAGCGGGAAGCTGCTGATCCTGCCCGACCAGGTGGCGGGCCTGGAAGCGGTGGCCACCGGCCGGGTCGACGCGTTCGCGGGAACGAACGTCACGGTCACGACGGTCGCGGAGGGCAAGGACCGGGTGGAGGCCACCGAACCGTTCCAGCCCTATCTGGACGGCGCGCCCGCGCTCGGCGCGGGCGGCTTCGCTTTCCGGACCACGGAGAAGAACCTCCGTGACGCGTTCAACGAGGAGCTGCACAAGCTCAAGGAGAACAACTACGAGGGTCTTCTGGAGATCGTCCGGCCCTTCGGCTTCAGCCAGGCGGAGATGACCGACCTCACGGCCGAGGAGCTTTGCTCATGATGACCTCGGGAATGTTCGAGAACTGGTTCCTGCCGGGCATCTGGATCACGATCCAGGTCACCCTCTACAGCGCGCTGATGGGCGCGCTGGTGGCCTTCGTCATCGGCACCGCGCGCACCTCCAGGTTCTGGATCGTGCGCTTCCTCTCCGGCACTTATTTCGAGTTTTTCCGGGGTATGTCGGCTCTGGTCCTGATGCTGTGGCTGTTCTTCACCGTGCCGCTCCTCTTCGGCTGGCAGCTGGTGGGGATGTGGGCGGGCGTGTTGGCGCTCGGCCTGACCTACGGCGCCTACGGCTCGGAGATCGTCCGCGGCGCCCTGGCGGCCGTGCCGGCGGCCCAGCGCGAGGCGGGGATCGCGTTGGGATTCACCAAACTCCAGCGGCTGCGGCGGATCGAGATTCCGCAGGCCTGGCCCGAGATGATTCCGCCGTTCAACAACCTGCTGATCGAGCTGATGAAGGGCACCGCGCTGGTGTCCGTCATCACCGTGGCCGACATGACGTACGCCGGGAACCTGGTGCGCCAGGGCGAGGGTGAGTCCGCGCCCATCTACACGCTGCTCCTGGTGCTCTACTTCGTCTTCGCCTTCATCCTCACCCGCGGCATGCGGGTGCTGGAGCGGCAGGCGAAGAAGGGCATCGGCCAGGCGCCGCCGTCCGGCGGCTTCTGGAGCAAGTTCTCGCTGCGCCAGACCACGACCGAGGGCGGCACCGCGCCGGCGAAGACGCCCGTCGCCGGCGGCAACTTCGGAGGTGGGCTGTGAGCAACTGGGACTGGCAAGTCGTCGAGGACTTCATGCCCGCCTTCTGGGACGGGCTGTGGGTGACCCTGCAGGCCCTGATCTGGGGCAGCCTGATCGCCTTCGGGCTCGGCCTGGTGTGGGCGCTGGCGCAGCGCTCGCGGTTCGTCTGGGTTCGCTGGCCGGTGAACCTGGTCACGGAGTTCATCCGGAACACGCCGCTGCTGGTGCAGCTGTTCTTCCTGTTCTACGTGCTGCCCGAGTGGGGTCCCACCTGGTCCCCGCTCACCACCGGCATCATCGGCCTGGGCCTGCACTACTCGACGTACACCTCCGAGGTGTACCGGGCCGGCATCGGCGGCGTCCCGGTGGGCCAGTGGGAGGCGGCCAAGGCGCTCAGCCTGCCCACCTCCCGCACCTGGATCGGCGTGATCCTGCCGCAGGCCATCCGCCGCGTGGTGCCGGCGCTGGGCAACTACGTGATCGCGATGCTGAAGGACTCCCCGATGATCGCCATCATCGGGGCGCTGGACATGCTCGGCGAGGCGAGGACGTTCAGCAACGAGACCTTCACCTTCGAGGCGATCAGCGTCGTCGGCGTGGCGTTCATCGCGATCGCCTATCCGGCATCTCTGCTGGTTCGAGCCCTGGAGCGGCGCCTTGCCCGAACGATCTGAGAACGACCAGGGAAGCAGACCACACAGCAACGAGAGCGAGACAACGGAGCCACCGATGGACAAGATCCAGGACGCGACGAACGAGGGCGGGAACGGCTCCCGGGCCAGTGGCAGCGAGCTGGTGCGATTCGACAAGGTCACCAAGCGGTTCGGGGACCACGTCGTCCTCGACGAGCTGGACTTCAGCGTCGACACGGGGAAGCACGTCACCCTGATCGGCCCGTCCGGCTCCGGTAAGACCACCATCCTGCGGCTGCTGATGACGCTGCTCACGCCCGAAGAGGGCACCATCAAGGTGGACGGGGACTACCTCACGCACGAGGAGCGGAACGGCAAGCTGGTCAAGGCCGGCGAGCGGCACACCCGCGAGGTGCGCAAGAAGATCGGCATGGTCTTCCAGCAGTTCAACCTCTTCCCCAACATGAAGGTGCTGCGCAACGTCACCGAGGCCCCGGTGCACGTGCTGGGCGTGTCCAAGGACGAGGCGACGCAGCGCGCCAAGGAGCTGATCGAGCTGGTCGGCCTGACCGAGCACCTCAACAAGTACCCGAGCCAGCTCTCCGGCGGGCAGCAGCAGCGGGTGGCGATCGCGCGGGCCCTGGCGATGCGCCCGCAGGTGCTGCTGCTCGACGAGGTGACGTCGGCGCTCGACCCGGAGCTGGTGGCCGGCGTGCTCGACGTGCTCCGCGACATCGCGCACACCACGGACATCACCATGCTGGTGGTGACCCACGAGATGACGTTCGCCCGGGACATCTCGGACGCGGTGCTGATGTTCGACCAGGGCAAGATCGTCGAGGCGGGGCCGCCGGACAAGATGTTCAGCGAACCGGAGCACGAGCGCACCCGGGAGTTCCTGAGCACCGTGCTCTGACCCGGCCGCACCGTCGCCGGTGTTACGGGCGGCGGTCAGAAGTGCGTCGGCCGCGTCAACGCCCTGGCGGTCCGTCAGAATCGACGGACCGCCAGGGCGTTCGTCGCTACGCTGGAAGGGTCAGGACCCCCGTGGCGGGGACCCAGGAGGTAGTGCCCAGGGAGGACGCAGTGACGACCACGTCCGGGCTGAGCGCCCCAACCCAGTCCGTGCGACACGCGCTCCGGCTGTTGGAAGCCGTGGCGGGACACCCCGACGGCATCACCGAGGAGAGACTCTGTCGGGTCACCGGGCTGCCCCCCGCCCTGGTCGCCCGGCTGCTGTCGATGCTGCGCCGCGAGGGGTACCTCAGCCGGCTGCCGGACGGCGTTCATGTCGCCGGCGAGGCGTTGATGTTGCTCGGCGCCGGCGGTGAGCAGCACCGGGAGCGGTTCCGCGAGGGGCGGATACAGCGGGCCCTGGACGGCCTGCGGGAGATACTCGGCGCCCCGGTCTACCTGGCGCGGTACCTGGAGGGCGAGCTGAGGGTCGAACGGGTCTCGGCCACCGCCGAGATGCCCTGCGTCTACGAGTGGGTGGACTTCCGCGCCTCCGCGCACGCCACCGCCATCGGCAAATGCCTGCTCAGCCAGCTCGACCACGAGGGCCGGCAGGACCACCTCTCCCGCCACAAGGCGGCCCGGCTCACCTCCCGCACCATCACCGACCGCCGGGTGCTGCTCAGCGCGCTGGACCGGCAGCCGGCCACGATGCCGGTGCTGGATCTCCAGGAGTACGCGGTGGGCACGCTCTGCGCCGCCGTGCCGCTCACCGCGGGCGCGGCCGTCGGCTGCCTCGCGCTGTCGCTGCCGGTGTCCGAGGCACACCGGCTGCGGGGCACCGCCGAGGCGCTCAACGAGCGGGCCGCGCCGACGCTGCTGACCCTGGCGCTCTAGTCGGGGTTCTCGGGATCCTCGAGGTCCTGTCCCGCGACCTCGGCCTCGTAGGTCTGGATGGCGCGCACGAACGTCGCGCGCTCCACAGGGCTGAGCCCGTCGAAGACCTTCTGCCAGGCGCGGGCGCCGTTCGCCAGCCACGCCTCCACCGCGGCGCGGGTCGCCGGGTCCTCGGTGAGCGCGACGATGGTGCGGCGGCGGTCGTCCGGGTCGGTGCGGCGGTCCACCACGCCACGGCGTTGCAGGTCGCTGACCATCAGGCTGACCGTGGTCGGGGCGATCTCCAGCCGCGCCGCGAGGTCCTTCACCGGGGTGGGACCGTCGAACAGCAGGTGCAGCAGCAGGGAGAGGTGGCGGGGCGCCAGGTTCAACGACCGGAGCCGCTCGGGCACGGGCAGCCGCTTGACGCGGCCGACCAGCCGCGGCAGCGTCACCAGCATGGCCCGGACCGCCTGCTCCGTGCTCAGCCGCTCCGCCGGCACCGGTTCCGTCGACATCTCTCGCACCCTCCGAGCTGTCCACGGTACCGGAGCCCTCCTCCCCCATCCGCGCCGCGCTCGCCCGCCGGCCACGCCCGGTCAGGGCTGGGGCACGCCAAGGGCCGGCAGCAGTTCGGCCTCCTCGCGGGCGAAATGGTCCTCCAGGCCGGCCACCGTGCGTTCCAGTTCCGCGAGCACCCGCTCGCGCGGCACGTCGGGGCCGCGGTCCAGGAGCGCGGCGAGCGCGGTCAGCGCCTCGTCCACCGCCACGTGTTCCTCGCGCAGCCGGTCGATGACCGGGGCCAGGTGCGGGAACGCCTCCTGAAGGGCCGTGAACGTGCCGTTCTCGGTGAGGTGGTGCAGCCGCAGACCGTGGCAGTACGCCAGGCAGTTGCGCCGCAGCTGATCGCCGAGCGCCGCCCCGGCGGGGCCCGCGCCGGTCAGCGCGGCGCGCACCCCGGCGAGTTGCTCGCGCAGCTGCGCGTGGGCGGCGAGCAGTTGCGCGCCGCCGGCCCGCGCGCGGTCCGGGTCGGCCGCCAGGTCGAGCGGGTGCAGGGCGACCACCGGGATCACCCGCGTCGTGCCCTCCCGGTAGTCGCGGAAGCGCGGTACGGCGCGCTCCTGCACCCCGTACCAGTGGTCGCGCTCCTCCCCGGCCAGCGGAACGGCGCGCGCCGCGTACGTCCGCAGCCCTTCCCCGGGAACGCCGACCTCCATCGTCACCTGGGGGTGGGCGAGCGCGTTGAGGTACCAGTCCGGGTGGCGCGACGCGCCCGCGTTGGTGGCGAAGACCAGGTAGCGCGCGGCGTCGCGGAGGTGGACGGCCGGGGTGGTGTGGGGCCGACCCGAGCTTCTCCCCCGCGTCGTCAGCAGCACCAGCGGCGCGCCCTCGAAGGGGCCGCCCACCCTGCCGCCGTTCGCCCGGAACTCACTGATGACCTGCTGGTTACCGTCCATACCGGCGCCCTCCACGATTTAAATTTGCTTTCAAAGCAAACATAAATATGGACGCTAACCGGCCCTGCCCACCGCTGTCAACGCGACGCGGCCCCGGTGCCCGACTCGCGGGCGCCGGGGCCGCTGGCCCGGTGGTCGAAAGGCTCAGGAGAGGAGCTCGGCCTCCAGGGTGATCGGCGCGCCGGCCAGCGCCTTGCTGACCGGGCAGTTCTCCTTGGCGGTGGTGGCCGCCGCCTGGAAGTCCTCGGCCGAGATACCGGGCACCCGCGCCTTGACGCTCAGCGCGATGCCGGTGATGCCCTCGCCCGGCTGGAAGGTGACGGACGCCTGGGTCTGCACCGACTCCGGCGGGGTGCCGGCGCCGGCGAGCCCGTGCGAAAGCGCCATCGAGTAGCAGGACGAATGCGCGGCGGCGATCAACTCCTCAGGGCTGGTCCGCCCGTTGGGCTCCTCCGCCCGGGAGGGCCAGGACACGTCGAACTTCCCGACCCCCGAGGAGTCGAGCTCAACGGTGCCCGCGCCCTCCATGAGGGAGCCTTCCCAGTTGGTGGTTGCAATGCGGGTGGTGGCCATGGTCGATCCTCCGAGGCATCGAAGAAGGAGGGCAGGTACGCGTACACGCTATCGCTGCCCCGGGCCGGCCCTCCGGACCAGGGCGGCCTCCACGCCGGCGGGGCAGAATTGCTCGGATGACCACCGAATCCGACAAGCGATCCGGCAAACGCACGCTGGACCGGGCCTCCCTGAACACCCTGCTGGCCACCGCGGGCGTCGCCACGGCGCCGATACGCGGCTACGACCTGCTGCCGGGCGGCACGTACAACACGATCCACCGCGCGCGGCTGGACGACGGCGACGCGCTGCTGCTGAAGCTGCCACCCGAGCCCGGCGCCCCGACGATGTCCTACGAGCACGGGCTGCTGCACGGCGAGGCCGTCTTCTACGCGGCGGCCAGGGACGCTGGGGTGCCGGTGCCCGACCTGGTGTACGCCGACCCGGACGGCGACTTCCTGGTGATGACCGAATGCCCCGGCACCACCTGGGACCTGCTTCGGCCGGCCGAGCAGGGTCGGCTGCGCCACGACCTCGGGCAACTCGTCGGCCGGCTGCACGCGGTCACCGGGCCGCGCTTCGGCTACCCGGCCGCGCCCCCGCCGGACGGCGGACGGGGCGGCTGGCGCGGCGCGTTCACCGCCATGCTGGACACGGTCCTGGACGACGCGCGGCGCTTCGACGCGTGGCTGCCCGAACCGGTGGAACGGGTACGGGCGCTGGTCGAGGCCGCCGCGCCGGCGCTCGACGAGGTGCGCGAACCGGCCTTGGTGCACTTCGACCTCTGGCCGGGCAACATCCTGCTCGACGCGGACCGGATCAGCGCGCTGATCGACGGCGAGCGGATGTTCTGGGGCGACCCACTGGCCGAGCTGACGTCGCTCAACCTCTTCGGCGAACCAGAGGCCGATCCGGAGCTTCTGGCGGGCTACCGCGCCGCCGGCGGCCGCGCCGACTTCGACGAGCCCGCCCGGCTGCGGATGGCGCTCTACCGCTGCTACCTCTACCTGATCATGCTGGTCGAGGTGCACCCCCGCGGCTACGCCCCGGAGCAGGTGGCCCTGCACCGGGAGTACGCCGGCCCCGCCCTGACCGCCGCCCTGGCCCTCATCGCCACGACGACCGGGACCTGACGGGATCCTGACGGGGACTCCGGTGCTGCCGGGTGGTCCCGGGAGCCGAAGCGGGTGGGTCCGGTGGGACTCGAACCCACGACACACCGGACCTAAACCGGCGCCCTCTGGCCAGCTGGGGTACGGACCCGACCAGCTCACTCTACCGGGCGGCACCGACCGCCCGGGTACGCGCTGCCGGCGGGCCCCGGTTTCGGCCGCCAGGACTCAGCCGCCAGGACTCAGCCACCAAGACTCAGCCACCAAGGAGCTGGGTCACTGTGTGGATGGCCAGGCCGGCGAGGGCGCCGATCACCGTGCCGTTCAGGCGGATGAACTGGAGGTCCCGGCCGATGTGCAGTTCGATCTTGCGCGAGGTGGTGGGGGCGTCCCAGGCGGCGACCGTGTCGGTGATCAGCGAGGTGATCTGGGCGCGGTAGCCGGAGACGACGTGGATCGTGGCGTCCGTGACCCAGCCGTCCAGCTTGGCGCTCAGCCGGTCGTCGGAGACCAGCCGGCCGCCGAGGCTCAGCAGGGAGGCGCGGGCCCGCAGCCGCAGGGCGCTGCGGTCGTCCTCGGCCGCGGCCAGGATCATCGCGCGGACGCTGGACCAGGTGGCGGCGATCAGCTCCTGGACCTCCGGGCGGTTGAGCAGCTCCGCCTTCGCGTTCTCCACCCGGGCCCGGATCTCCGGATCGTGCTGCAACCGCTGCGCGAAGTCGGCGAGCAGCCGGTCCAGCGCGGCGCGCGCCGGATGGCCTGGCGCGTCGCGCATCTCGGTGACGAAGCGCAGCAGCTCCCGGTAGACGCGGTCGCCGACCCGGCGGTCCACGAAGCGCGGGGTCCAGCCGGGCGCGCCGCCCTCGATGGCCTCAAGCACCGACTCGCGATGCTGCGTCAGCCACCCGTGGGCGTGGGCCAGGAGCAGCTCGACCAGGCGCCGGTGCCCGTCGTCGGCAACCGTCTTCTCCAGCAGCCGGCCGAGCCCGGGGGACACCTCCTGGGCGAGCGCCCGGCGGGTGATCGCCTCGCCCATCACCGCCTGTACGTCGGCGTCGCGCAGCACCGCGAGGCCGCCGCGCACCACCGTGGCCAGCTCCCGGGTGACCCGGTCGGCGTTCTCCGGGCGGCTCAGCCAGCCGCCCAGCCGCTGGGCGAGCGCGGCGGACCGCAGCTTGTCCCTGACCACCGGCGCGGCCAGGAAGTTCTCGCCCACGAAGTCGCCCAGCGACTGGCCGAGCTGGTCCTTCTTGGTGGGGATGATCGCGGTGTGCGGGATGGGCAGCCCCAGCGGATGCCGGAACAGCGCGGTGACCGCGAACCAGTCGGCCAGCGCGCCGACCATGCCCGCCTCCAACGCCGCCGCCAGGTAGCCGGCCCAGGCCCCGGCGCCGCTGTGCTCGGCCCAGGTCGCCAGCGCGTAGCCGACGGCGACCGCCAGCAGCAGGCCGGTGGCGACGGCCTTCATCCGGCGCAGCCCGCGCTGTTTCGCGGCGTCGCTCTCGTTGAACACGCCAGCGCCGCCGGCGGGCGCGGCCCGTCGTGCCCCGCCGCCGTCCGGTGGTGCCGTCTGAGGTGCCTTGGGCGCCGTCCGTTCCATCCGCTCCATCCCCACGCCACCCGGTCAGCCGGTCCGTCCGGCTCAGCCCGGTCCCGCCCGATTCTGCCCGACCCGGCCGGAGACCGGCCGGCACCGCCCACACCACGGCCGTTCGGGGGACAGGCGGGTGCCGCCGGTGTGGCCGGCGCCGGGGCGCCGCCGGCCGTCCGGCAAGGTCGTGTCGTTGGGGACGGACCACCTCGCGGACGAACCCGGAGACCCATGACCGAGACTCCCCCTTCCGGCACGTCCGGCACACCTGGCACGCCCGGCGCGGCGCGCCGCACCCCGCCCGGCGGCGGCGAGCGGTGGGCCGGCTGGGCGTCGAAGAGCGCCGGGCAGCCCGGTGCCCGCCGCACCGGCTTGCGCCGCCTGCTGCCCACCTGGCGGATGCTGCTCGCCGCGTCGCTGGTGGCGGTCACGGCGTCGTTCGTGGCGCTGCTCGCGGGCTACCTGCTGGTGGACATCCCCGAGCCCAAGGCCGCCGCCGTCGCGCAGAACAACGTCTACCTCTACGCCGACGGGTCCCAACTGGCCCGGGTCGGCGAGGTGAACCGGGAGATCGTCGACCTGGACCAGGTCCCGCCGGAGGTGCGGCACGCCGTGCTGGCCGCCGAGGACCGGGACTTCTACGAATCCTCCGCGGTGGACATCACCGCGATGATCCGCGCCGGCTGGAACATGCTGCGCGGCGAGGGCCGGCAGTCCGGCTCCACCATCACCCAGCAGTACGTCAAGAACTACTACCTCGACCAGGAACAGACCGTCACCCGCAAGCTCAACGAGCTGTTCATCGCCGTGAAGCTGGGCCACGAGGTCAGCAAGGACGACATCCTCGCCGGCTACCTCAACACCAGCTACTTCGGCCGTAACGCCTACGGCATCCAGGCCGCCGCCCAGGCGTACTACGGCAAGGACGCGCACCAGCTGACCACCGCCGAGGGCGCCTACCTGGCCGCCGTGCTGAACGCCCCGAGCTCCTACGACGTGCGCGCCAACCCCGCCGACCGCGCCGCCGCGGAGGCCCGCTGGAACTACGTGCTGGACGGCATGGTCACCGAGGGCTGGCTGGCCGAATCGCGCAGGGACGCCATGCGCTTCCCCGAGCCGCTCCCGGTACGGCCCGCCAACGACCTCTCGGGGCAGCGCGGCTACCTCGTCGAGGCGGCCCAGGACTATCTGCTCGACGCCGGCGTCATCGACGAGCAGGAGCTCGCCGAGGGCGGTCTGAAGATCACCACGACGTTCGACCCGGACCGCCAGCAGGCGCTGAGCGAGGCGATGCGGGACCAGCTCACGGCCGCGCTCGACCCCGAACTCCGCCCCGAGGACGTCTACGCGCGGGCCGGCGCCGCCTCGGTGGAGGTGGGCACCGGACGGGTGGTGGCCCTGTACGGCGGCCACGACTTCACCGAACAGTTCCTCAACAACGCCACCCGCCGCGACTACCAGGCGGCCTCCACCTTCAAGCCGTTCGTCTACGCCGCCGCCCTGGAGCACGGGGCGCGGACCGGCGAGGGCGAGCTGATCGGCCCCGACACCGCGTACAACGGCGACAGCGGCCGCGAGGTGGTCGCCAGCAACGGCGAGGGCACCGGCTGGTCGCCGGCGAACGAGGGCGAGAAGGACTACGGCGAGGTCACCGTGGCCGAGGCCATGGACCAGTCGATCAACGCGGTGTTCGCCCAACTCGGCGCGGACGTCGGCACGGAACGGGTACGGGACACGGCGGTGGAGCTGGGCATCCCGGCCGACACGCCGGGACTCGAACGCGCGCACGGCTCGATCGCGCTCGGCACCGCCACCCCGAGCCCGCTGGACCTGGCGCAGGCCTACGCGACGCTGGCCGACCACGGCATCCGGCATCCGGCGGTGCTGGTGGAACGGGTCACCCGCGACGGCGAGGAACTGTCGCTGCCGTCATCCGAACCGAAACGCGCGCTGTCCCGGGAGGCGGCCGACGCCACCACCGCGGTGCTGCGCGGCGTGGTGGACCAGGGCACCGGCATGGCCGCGCTCTCGGCGGGCCGGCCGGCGGCCGGTAAGACCGGCACGGCCGAGGAGGACCGGGCCGCCTGGTTCGCCGGCTACACCCCGGAACTGGCCACCGTGGTCGCCGTCTTCGGCCAGGACCCGGTCACCGGCGTGCACCGGCCGCTGTACGGCGTGGCCGGCCTGGAACGGGTCAACGGCGGCGGCTTCCCCGCGATGATCTGGGGTCAGTACACGGCGGCCGCGATGGCCGGCGCGCCGCCGACGGATTTCGTGCTGACCGAGCCCAAACCGGATATCAGCCCCGAGCCGCCGACCACCGAGCCCTCGGGGCAGCCGTCCACGCCGGTCTCTCCCCCGCCGGCGTCTCCCGCGCCCACCGCGCCCACGACCCCCGCACCCGCGTCCCCGCTGCCCACGTCTGCCGCACCCTCGCCGGCCGAGTCAGGGGTGCCCGCACCCGCCGCGCCCGCGACGAGCGGCGCCGCCCCGCAGCCCGCGGACCCGGAGGAACCACGGCTGCCCGAGCGGATCCCCGGCCGGCCGCCGGAGTCCACCGGCGTGCCACCACCTGCCGCCGGCCCGCCCGACACGGCGGAGCCGTTCCCCGTGGAGGCGATCGTCAACGATGCCAAGGCCCGCACCGCCTCCCCACCGCCGACCTGAAGGGCGCCAGGAGGTCTGGGTTAGAGATACAGCCCGGTCGAGTCGTCCGTGCCCTGGAGTCGTTCGGCGGCCACCGCGTGCAGGTCGCGTTCCCGCATCAGCAGGTAGGACACCCCGCGCACCTCGACCTCGGCGCGGTCCTCCGGGTCGTACAGCACCCGGTCCCCGGCCTCGACGGTGCGCACGTTCTGGCCGACGGCCACCACCTCGGCCCAGTCGAGGCGCCGGCCGACCTGGGCCGTCGCCGGGATGACGATGCCGCCGGAGGAGCGACGCTCGCCCTCGGCGGTGTCGGCCCGCACCAACACCCGGTCGTGCAGCATCCGGATGGGCAGCTTGTCGTGGCTGGGGCCGGCGGTGGGGCCGGGGGTGGATTGAGCGCTCACGGAACGACCGTATATCAGGCATGGCTCGCCGGGTCCTCGCGGGGCAGCGGGATCGGCCGCCCCGACCCCGGTCACGCCCTACCGGTCACGCCCAGCGGCGGTCACGCCTAGCGGCGACGGCGGCGGGAGGAGAGGACGAGCAGGCTGGTGACCGCGACGGCCAGCAGCGCGACCGGCACGAGTCGTTCGAGCCGGGGCGAGCCCTCGGCGGAGACGAACGTGCCGCGCACGCCCTCCACCGTGCGGCCGACGGCGGTGAACGCCCGGCCGGCGGTGCGGTCCACGGTCTCGGCGGCGCGGGCCTTGGCATCGCCGACGATCGTCCTGGGGTGTACCCGGACGGCGATCTCGTCCAGGGTCGCGGCGAGCTCCCGCCGCCGCCTGGCGATTCGCGCCTCGATCTCCGCAGGGGTCCTGCCTGCTTCCGCCACCGCTCACGCCTCCGTCACTGTTCCCGGTCCCTCCACAGTGTGTCAGCTCCTCCGCCGGGTTGCCCGCCGCCTCCCCCGATTAGGCTGGTGCCGATCCAACGTCTCTGACGACCACACCGCCACCCCGAGGAGCCCGATGAGCGCGCGTCTGGAGCCCGGCGACGCAGCACCCGACTTCACCCTGCCCGACGCCGACGGAAAGCCGGTGTCCCTGGCGGACCACCGGGGCCGCAAGGTCATCGTCTACTTCTACCCGGCGGCCCTGACGCCCGGCTGCACCAAGCAGGCGTGCGACTTCACGGACAACCTGGAGTTGCTCGCCGGCGCCGGGTACGACGTGATCGGGGTGTCCCCCGACAGCCCGGAGAAGCTGGCGAAGTTCCGCGACCAGGAGTCCCTCCGGATCACCCTGGTCGGCGACCCGGAGAAGTCGGTCGTGGCCGCCTACGGCGCCTACGGTGAGAAGCAGATGTACGGCAGGACGATCACCGGCGTCATCCGCTCCACCGTCGTCGTGGACGAGGAGGGCCGCGTGGCCCGGGCCATGTACAACGTCAGGGCCACCGGGCACGTGGCCAAGCTGATCAGGGACCTGGGTCTCTGAGGAACGGGGGGCGGAGGCGATGTCTGAGCGGAAGCCGATCGAGTCCTGGCTGACCGACATGGACGGCGTCCTCATCCACGAGGGCGTTCCCGTGCCGGGGGCCGAGCGGTTCATCAAGCGCCTGCGGGAGTCAGGCAAGCCGTTCCTGGTGCTGACGAACAACTCGATCTACACGCCGCGCGACCTGCGCGCCCGGCTGGCCCGGATGGGCCTCGAGGTGCCGGTCGAGTCGATCTGGACCTCGGCGCTCGCCACCGCCCGGTTCCTCGAGGACCAGCGCCCCGGCGGTTCGGCGTACGCCATCGGCGAGGCGGGCCTGACCACGGCGCTGCACGACGTCGGGTACGTGCTCAGCGACACGTCGCCGGACTACGTGGTGCTGGGCGAGACCAGGACGTACAGCTTCGAGTCGCTGACCAGGGCGATCCGGCTGATCAACGACGGGGCCAGGTTCATCGCCACCAACCCGGACAACACCGGGCCTTCGATCGAGGGCGCGCTGCCGGCGACCGGTTCGGTGGCGGCGCTGATCACGAAGGCCACCGGCCGCGAGCCGTACTTCGTGGGAAAGCCGAACCCGCTGATGATGCGGACCGGGCTCAACCTCATCGGGGCGCACTCCGAGACCAGCGCGATGATCGGCGACCGGATGGACACCGACGTGCTGGCCGGTCTTGAGGCCGGCATGGAGACGTTCCTGGTGCTGACCGGGGTGACCCGGCGCGAGGAGATCGACCGGTACCCGTTCCGGCCGATGACGGTGGCGGACTCCATCGAGGACCTCATCGAGCTGGTCTGACGACGCGCGCCGGCCGCGCCGGCCCGGATCCGGCTGACGGGTGGTCACCCGACCGGCGGCGCTGCGGGTGCGCGGCGCCGCCGGGGCGGCGACCTTCGGAGTACCGAGCCGGAGGTCGTGCGACATGGTCAGCGTGGACATCTGCCTGGACATGGCGAGGCCGGGGCGGCTGCCGCGGATCGCCGTGATCGCGTGCGTGCTCGTTGCCGTGGCCGCCGCGACCGCCGCGCCCGCCAGGGCGGAGGAGCCGGGCGCGGGCCAGGGCGTCGTGGTGACGCCGGCCGAGCCCGCGCCGGGTGGCGAGGTCGAACTGCGGGTGACAGGCTGCGCGGCCGACTACGGCAACGCCCGCTCCGACGCGTTCGTGACCGACGCGCCACTGACGCCCGCCACCGGGGGCGGACTGGTCGGCGAGGCCAGGGTGAGCTCGACGGCGCAGCCCGGCGTTCACCCGGTCGAGATGTCCTGCGACGGCCGCGCGGCCGCGCTCACCGGCCATCTGGTCGTCTCCCCCGTAGCGCCCGAAGGGGAACCCTCTCCCGAGCAGCCCGAACAGCCCGAGCAGCCCGAACAGCCCGAACAGCCCACCGCCCCCGTGCAGGCGGGCGGCGGCGGCACGGCGGGCGGACACGGTGGCGGCGCGAGCCCGACGATCGGCCCGGCCGGCCTCGCGCTGCTCTCCGGCAGCCTGCTGTCCGGCACGCTGCTGGCCGTCCGGCGCCGCGCCCGGAGTGGGTAGTGGCCGGCGGCCGGCTGGCGACCTGCGCGGTCTGGACGCTGCTGCTGTTCGCCCTGTGGACCTGGGGCTGCCGGCTCACGGACGGCGCAGGGGGGTCGTTCGGCGAGACCCCGGCTGCCGCCTCGGCAGCGCCGCTGACCGGTGACCCGGCGCCGCGGCTGCTGGAGATCGACGCCATCGGGGTGCGCGCGGCCATCAAGCCGCGCGGCCTCGACGCGGCGGGCGGCGTGGCGCCGCCGCCGCTCGACACGCCCCGGGCGGTGGGCTGGTACGCGGCGGGCCCGACGCCGGGCGCGGCCGGGGCGGCGGTGCTGGTCGGACACGTGGACACCCGGACGGACCCGGCCGTCTTCCACGACCTGAGCACCGTCGAGCCGGGCGCCCGGGCGCGGGTGACCAGGGAGGACGGCTCCACGGCCGAGTTCACGGTCGACGACGTCGAGGTGGTCGACCACAGCGACTTCGACCCCCGCCAGGTCTACGGCCCCAACTCCCCCGACACCGCCGAGCTCCGCCTGATCACCTGCGGCGGCAGCTACGACCCCGAACAGGGCGGCTACTCCGCGAACGTCGTCGTCTCGGCACACCTCACCGGCACCGGATGAGAGCGGCACGGAGGCAGTACAGTCATCATGCAACCTCTGCTGTCATAATGATGGCATGCCTGCCATCACCATCCGCGACGTTTCCGAGGACACACTCACCGAGCTCAAGGCCAAGGCCGCCCGGTCGGGCCAGTCCCTGCAGGCGTACCTGCGCGATCTGGTCACCCGGGATGCCGCCACCCCCACGTTGCAGGAGAGCGTCGCCCGCATGCGGGACACCGCAAGCGTCGATCTCAGCGACGTGGACGTGAGCTCCCTCATCGCGGAGGGCCGAGAGCGTCGGTGATCGTCGTCGACTGCTCCGCGCTCGTCCTTGCCCTCACCGACACCGGACACCGGGGAAAGTCGCTACGCGACCGGCTCGACCGCGAGGACAGCCTGTCGGCACCGATCCTCCTGGACACGGAGGTCCTGTCCGCCCTCGTGGGAATGGCCCGCCGGAGTGGAGCGGGCGCACCGGCACAGCTCTCCCCGCGCAGCCGGGACAAGGCGATGGAGATCTACCGACAACTCCCGCTGGTGCGCCACGACGTGCTTCCGCTCTGGCCCCGGATGGCCCGCCTGGCGTCGAACCTGTCCGTCTACGACGCCTCGTACGTGGCGCTCGCCGAAACGCTGACCGTGCCCCTGATCACCAGCGACGCCCGCATCGCGCGCGGCTATGACGCCTTGAGCGGCGCACGGTGCCGAATCGAGACGCTCTGAGACACGGAGCGGCGGATCAGCGGTTCGGCACCAGCTCGGCGACCAGCGGGGCCAGGGCGCGGAAGGCCTGGCCGCGGTGGCTGATGGCGTTCTTCTCCTCCGGGGTCAGCTCGGCGCAGGTGCGGCCCTCGGTGACCCGCTCCGTGCCGTCCGGCTGGAGGATCGGGTCGTAGCCGAAGCCGCCGGCACCGGCCGGCGCGCGCCGCAGGGTGCCGCGCAGCCGGCCCTCCGTCACCCGTTCTGTGCCGTCGGGCAGGGCCAGCGCGGCGGCGCAGGCGAAATGCGCGCCGCGGTGCTCGTCGGGCACGTCGGCGAGCTGGGCCAGCAGCAGCTCCAGGTTCGCCCGGTCGTCCCCGTGCTTGCCGGCCCACCGCGCCGAGAAGATGCCGGGCGCGCCGCCCATCACGTCCACGCACAGCCCGGAGTCGTCGGCGACCGCGGGCAACCCGCTGGCCTGGGCCAGGGCGTGCGCCTTGAGCAGGGCGTTCTCCGCGAACGTCACCCCGGTCTCGGCGACGTCCGGCGCCCCCGGCACCGCGTCGACCCCCACCAGCTCCACCGCGGGCCCGTCTCCCCCACCCACCTCGGCGAGGATGGCACGCAGCTCGGCGATCTTGTGCACATTACGAGTGGCGAGTACCAGACGCGTCATGCCCCGATTCTCCCCCACCCGCCTGCCCGACTCTCACGCGGCCGATGAGGGGGCGTGGGGGATCGCGGAGCTCGGGTTGAAGCCCGTGAAGGCCAGGGCGATGACGAAGCCCGCCACCTCCTCCAGCTGACGGACGCGGTCCAGCGCCCCCAGAACCGCCGGCACCCCGCCGACATCACGCACCAGCTCGCCGGCGACCTCCAGCGCCGTCGGATCGTCGCCGCATATCGCCACCGTCACGCCGGAGGGTCTCGTCCACTGGTCGGCGGGGAAGAGGTGGAACGCCTTCACCACGTGCGCTCCCGGCGCCAGACCGGCGATCCGCTGCGCCATCGGCTCGCCGTCCTCGGTGAGCAGCACGCCGACGCCATGAGCGACCGCGTTCGTGGGATCGATCAGCGGCGTTCCCGCCAGCGAGCCGTCGGACGCGCCCGCGAGCCCGAGCATGTCCTCGACGCCGTCCCACGACACGGCGAGCAGCACCGCGTCGCACCCCATGACCGCCTCCCGCGGCGGGAGGGCGCGTGTCCCGCCGCTCAGCCGATCCGCGAGCCGCCGTGCCTTGTCCCGCGACCGCCCGCCGATGACCACCTCGTGTCCCGCACGAGCCCAGCCGTCTCCCAGCGCCGCCGCCAGCGCCCCCGTTCCCAGAATCCCGATGCGCACCGTCGTTCCCTCCTCGAACTCCCGCCGTGTCCACGTGGGCAGCCACGCTAGAGAAGCCGATACGCACCGGTCGGTGCGTGACGGGCGTGCGATGCTGGACCGGTGAGACGAGATGGGTGAGCGCGACGCCCACTGCTCCGAGTGGGTCGCCGACTGCCGCCTGCGCGCCGCGACCGACCTCTTCACCCACACCTGGGACCCCGTGGTCCTGATGGCCCTCCACGAGGGGCCGCGCCGGCGCCGGGAACTCCGCGCCGCGATCGGCGGGATCAGCGACAAGGCGCTGACCGACGCCCTGCGCCGCCTGCTCGACAACGGCCTGGTCGCCCGTCGCGCGCACGCCGAGGCGCCGCCGCGCGTCGAGTACCTCCTGACCGACCTGGGCCGAAGCCTGTTCGACGGCCCGCTGCGGGCGCTCGGCCGCTGGACGACCGAGCACGCCGACGAACTACTGGCCGCCCAGGAGAACGCGGCAGCACGGCGAGACGCCGCTCACGACGCCTGACGCGGACTCGACTTCGGTTGGGGTTCCGGCCGCGGTTCGGGTTGCGGCTGCCCTTGCGGCGGACTGGCCGACGGCTGGGGTGGGCGAGACGGGCGGGGTGGATGGGGCGGATGGGGTGGATAGGGCGGCTGTGTGGGCACGGGGAGGGGCCGGGGCGGGACGGGGGTGGAGACCACGATCGACGTGGTGGTCTGGCCGTGCGGGGCGAAACGGTCCAGCGTCGTTTCGAGGTCGGCCACGGTCGGAGCGTGGATCTTGACCAGGAAACAGTCCTCCCCGGTGATGCGGTGGCACTCGCTCACCTCCGGCAGTTCGGCGGCGAGCTGGGCGATCCGGGGCAGTTGCCCCGGCGTGGGCCGGATCCGGGTGAACGCGGCCACCGGCAGGCCGAGGGCCTCCGGGGCGACGTTCAGCTGGTAGCCGGTGATGACCCCGGCCCGCTCCATCCGCTGCACCCGCTCGGTGACGGCGGGCGCCGACATCCCGACGCGGCGGGCCAACGCCGACATGGTGATCCGCGGATTGGCGTGCAGCTCGGTGAGGAGGCGTACGTTGACTTCGTCGAGCGGGCCGTTCGGAGCGCTGTAGGTGGTGAGCTCATTCTGCTTCGAATCCTGAGGCATCTGGCTTCTCTCACCTTCAGATTGCCATTCCATGACGGTATCGTGCCTTCAAGAATAGCCGGATGCGGCCACCTCCCGTCTCGTACTTCGTGGTTCAGCGCCGTGTTCCACTACCTCGGCACGGTGGCCCTGGCGGCGGCCGGGGTCCGGACGCCCCGGAACCTCTGCGCCCTGCCTGCCCGCCGTCGCCACCCTCGTCGGGCTCGTCATCCTCGACCAGATGCCCACCCCGCAGGACCTGCTCGGCGTCGGCCTCGTCGTCAGCGGGTCGCGCTGCACCACCACCCGGACACGAAGGAGAACCAGACAGCATGAAGCCGGAGATGACCTACGCCCGCCTCGGCACTACCGGGCTGACCGTCTCGCGGATCTGCCTCGGCATGATGAGCTACGGCGACGGCAGCACGCGCGCCTGGCAACTGGACGAGGACACGGCCGAGCCGATCGTGCGCCGCGCGGTGGACGCGGGCGTGACGTTCTTCGACACCGCCGACATGTACTCGCGCGGCGCCAGCGAGGTGATCACCGGCCGGCTGCTGAGCCGGCTGTTCGCCCGCCGCGAGGACTACGTGCTGGCCACGAAGGTGTACTTCCCGACCGGCCCGGCCCTCAACGACCGTGGTCTGTCCCGCAAGCACGTGCTCTCCGCGATCGACGCGTCGTTGCACCGGCTCGGCGCCGACTACGTGGACCTGTACCAGATCCACCGGTGGGACGACAGCACGCCGATCGAGGAGACGATGGAGGCGCTGCACGACGTGGTGCGGGCCGGAAAGGCGCGGTACCTGGGTGCTTCCAGCATGTACGCGTGGCAGTTCGCGAAGGCCCAGCACGTCGCGGAACGCAACGGCTGGACCCGTTTCGTGTCCATGCAGAACCACTACAACCTCCTGTACCGGGAGGAGGAGCGGGAGATGCTCCCGCTGTGCGCCGACCAGGGTGTGGGCGTGCTGCCGTACAGCCCGCTGGCGCGCGGGTTGCTGGCCCGCGAAGGGCGAACGGCCCGGGCGGGCAACGACCCGCTGGCGGACGAGTTCTACGGCGGTGCGGCGGACGAGGCCGTGCTGGCGGCGGTCCGCGAGGTGGCGAAGACGCGCGGATGTCCGCCGGCGCGGGTGGCCCTGGCCTGGCTGCTCGGCCGGCCGGCGGTCACCGCGCCCGTCGTGGGCGCCACGGCCGCGCACCATGTGGACGACGCGGTGGCCGGCGTCGGACTGACCCTGACCCCCGAGGAGTCAGCGACCCTCGACCGCCCCTACCGCCCCCACCCCGTCCTCGGCCACACATGAGCCTTGCCGGAGGAAGCCCAGAGACTTCGTGCGCGTTGACTCCCGTCTGATGGGAGTCAACGCGCACGATGCCTTGTCATGGTCAGGCCGTGAGCGTCCCGAGCAGCTACTCCCTCCCGTCCTCGACGAGGACCCGGGCGTCCCACGGGCCGAGCAGCAGCTCGTGGTCGGCCGGGAGGGGGGTGTTCGTCAGCGGGTCGGTCGCGGGGGTTGGGAGGCGGTAGGCCGTGGGGTCCCAGGACCAGTTGTGCAGGAACCGCAGCCGGGTGCCGTCGGCGGCCGTGGCGCCGGTGACGGTCACCGAATCGGACGCGGGACGCCACGGGTCGTCGACGGGGGCGGCCCAGGTCAGGACGGCGGCGGCGAGTGCCGGGTCGGGCACGGTGCCCAGGTAGCTGACCCGGCCGGCGCCGTGCCGGCGGGTAGTGAGGGCCGGCCAGCGCCCGAAATGCGGGTGGTCGTAGCCGGCCAGCACCTGGGCGCCGGCGCCCTCGGGCGCCTGCACGCCGTCGATCCAGCGGGTGGCCTGGCCGCCTCCGTCCGGCAGGACCAGCGGCGAGCCGGGCTCGGCGCGCACCGGCACCGGCCGGCGCAGCGTGGAGAACTCGTCGTACCAGACGCCGGAGGCATCCGTCAGGAACGCCGGCTTGCGCTCGGTGCGGGCGCGGGCCTCCTCGTCGCCGTAGCCGGTGCGGATGCCCAGCAGCAGGTGCCCGCCGGCCGCCGCGTAGCGCTCCAGCCACCGCAGTTCCTCGTCGTCGGCGATGAGCAGGCCGGCCGCGACGAGCACCGGATGATCGGCGGCGAACGCGGCCGGATCGGCGGCGAAGGCCTGGGCCGGGTGCACGACGCGGGTCTGCCGTCCGGCGTCGAACGCGCCGCGGTAGAGGGCGTCGAAGACCGCCTGGTAGGAGCTGCGGTCCGCGGTGCCGTCGGGGTGGCAGAGCATCGGGGCGCCCTGGAGCGACCATTTGGTGTCGGTGGAGTACAGCAGCGCCACGTCGGCGTCGGGGGTGAGGCCGGCGACGAGGCCGCCGAGCCGTTCCAGTTCGGCGCCGAGGCCGGCCAGTTCGGCGTAGACCCGGCCCGGTTCCTGGCTGTGCGGCAGGATGCCGCCCCAGTACGTCTCGGTGCCGAAGTGCAGGGTGTGCCAGTGCCAGTACTCGATCATCCGGGCGCCGCGCGAGATCAGGGCCCAGGCGGCCTGCCGCCACTGGCCGTCGAAGGCCGGTTCGTTGATCGAGGCGGGCCCGATGGCCTGGGCGTTGGTCTCGGTGACGAGGAACGGCTCCTGGCGCGAGGCGTACATCCGGTCGGCGGACCGGTAGAGCGCCCAGGTGCCGTGGGTGGTCCAGCCCTGGTCGGGTTCGCCCTCGGGGGCGGGCAGTTGGAGGCTGTCCTGCATCCGGTAGTACGGGTTGCCCGCGGTGACGTCGAGGCGGCGGGTGAGCCGCTCGTCCTCCACGGTGGGCCGCTCGTACGCGATGCAGGTGGTGACGAACTGCTCGGGACGCGCGTACTCGCGCACGACGTCCGCCTGCCAGCCGATGAAGTCGGTGGTCAGCGACGCCTGGAAACGGCGCCAGGCCAGGTCGTACTGCGGCGAGCCGTTGGCGTCCGGGGTCCACAGGTCGGCCCAGGTGGACAGCCGGTGCGACCAGTAGGTCAGGCCCCAGCGCTCGTTGATCTCCTCGACTGAGCCGTACGTGTGCCGGAGGTGGTCGACGAAGCGCTGGAACACGCCGCGGTTGAAGAGGATCTGGTTGCCCGGTTCGTTGTCGACCTGCCAGCCGACGACGGCCGGATGGTCGGCGTACCGCTTCGCGATCCGGCGGATGACGCGTTCGGCGTGGAAGAGGAACGCCGGGTGGGTGTGGTCGATCTCCTGGCGGATGCCCCAGCCGATGGGCTGTCCGGTGCGCCGTTCGGCGTTGATCTCCGGATGCCGGCGGGCCAGCCACGGCGGCACCGCGTAGGTGGGCGTGCCGAGGATCACGGCGATGCCGCGGGCGTGCGCGCCGTCGAGGACGGGCTGGAGCCAGTCGAGGTCGAAGACGCCGTCCTCCGGCTCCCAGGTGGACCAGACGGACTCGCCGACCCGGATGACGCTGAAACGGGCGCGCGCCATCAGGTCGAGGTCGGCCTCCAGGCGGGGCGACGGCTGGTACTCGTGGTAGTACGCGGCGCCGAAGAGTACGCGGTCGGGAAGCTCTGACATGGGGATGGTTCAGCCTTTCACGGCACCGGTGGACAGGCCCTCCAGCAGCTGCTTGCGGAGCAGCAGGAAGACCAGGATGGTCGGGACCGAGGCCATGACGGCACCAGGCAGAACGAGGTCGAACGCCCGGTTCTCGGACCGGAAGAGGATGTTGAGGCCGAGCGGCACGGTGTACTGCTCGGTGTCGGAGATCAGCACCAGCGGCCACAGGAAGTGGTTGTAGCTCTGCAGGAACTGCCAGACGCCCAGCGCGCCGAGCGAGGGCCGCAGCAGCGGCAGGACGACGCGGAGGAAGATGCCGAACTCGCTGGCCCCGTCGATCCGCGCCGCCTCCAGAATCTCGTCGGGGATCGACTGGATGATGTACTGCTGCATCATGAAGATGCCGAAGGCCGGGGCCACCCAGGGCACGGTCAGGGCGAACCACGGGTTCGCGAAGCCCGACTTGACCACCAGGATGAAGAGCGGGATGAGGATCACCGCGAACGGCACCGACAGCGAGCTGAACATGATGCTGAACAGCACCCGCTTGCCGGCGAACCGGTACTTGGCGAAGCCGAACCCGGCGAGCGCGCAGACGAAGACGGCGACGACGGTGGAGACCAGGGCCGTGATGACGCTGATCGCGAACCAGTTCCAGAACGGCTGGCCGTCCAGCAGGTTGCTGTAGTTCTCGGTGGTGGGCGAGTCGGGTATCAGCTTCGGCGGGTACTCGAAGATGTCGCCACGCGGTTTGAAGGAGCCGCTGAGCGCCCAGATCATCGGCGCCACGAAGACGAGCAGCAGCACGGTCAACGTCGCGTACAGCAGGACCCGTCCGGGCGTGGGCCACCGGCGTGGCCGGGACGCGACGGGCACGGGCCGGGTGGGCGGCGTTCGTCGGGCGGTCGCGGTGCTCATGAGATCCTCCCGATGGACAGCAGCCGGTTCAGCACCTGGCTGACCCCGAAGACGATGACGAACAGCACGAGCCCGGCGGCCGCGGCGTAGCCGAACTGCTGGCGCTCGAAGGCGGCCCGGTAGACGAACATGGCGACGGTCAGCGTCTCCTCGCCGGGCCCGCCGCCGGTCACCAGATAGGGCTCGTCGAACAGCTGGGCCGCGCCGATGAAGGACGTGACCACGACGAACGCGGTCACGGGCTGGATCGAGGGAAGCGTCACCGTGGTGAACTTCCGCAGCATGCCGGCGCCGTCGATGTCGGCCGACTCGTACAGCTCGCGGGGCACGGCCTGGAGCGCGGCGAGGAAGAAGATGGTCAGATAGCCGACCCAGCGCCAGAGCAGCACGAAGCTGACGGACACCTTGGCCATCGTCGGATCGCCCAGCCAGTCCACGTCGCCGGTGCCGAAGAGGGCCCGCAGCACCGAGTTGACCACGCCGTACTCGCGGTCCAGCAGCAGGCTGTAGACCAGCGAGATCACGATGGGCGAGAGCACCATGGGGATGAAGAAGGTGACCCGGAAAAGGTCCCGGGCGCGCAGCCCCCTGACGTTCAGCGCCTGGGCGATGAGCAGGGCGGCCGGGACCACCAGGAAGACGCTGACCAGCACGAAGATCAGCGAGTTGGTCAGCGCCTTGTGGAAGCTGGTGTCGCTGGCCAGATGGGAGAAGTTGTCCAGGCCGACGTACTCGGGGGTACCGAGGCCGACCCATTCGGTCATGCTCAGGTAGATCGCGACCAGGATCGGGACGATCATGAACAGGCCGTAGAGCACGTAGAACGGCGCGATGAAGGCGTACGGCGCCAGCTGACGGCGCCGGCCCGGCGGGCGGCTCGCCGCGGGCGCCTTCGTGGTCCCGGGGGGCGTGGCCTGGGGCGTCGTGGCGGTGGTCATCGGGTCTGCCCTTCGAAGTCGTCCGTGGCCCGCTCCAGGGCCTCCCGAGGTGACATGTCGCCGTCGTACGCGCGGAGCAGGTAGCCGCTGAGCACGGTGTCGATGACCGGTCGGTCGGCGCTGAGGTAGAAGACCGGCGCCTCGTCCACGATCTCCCGGTAGACCTCGAACATCCGCTGGCCGCCGCAGTACTCGTCCTCGATCCGCAGCAGCGAGGGGTCGTCGAAGACCGAACGCCGGGTCGGCAGGTATCCGAGCACCTGGTAGCGACGGATCTGCTCCTCGGGGGTGAGGAAGGCGGACCTGATCAGCTCGACCCCGCCGAGGGTGTTCTCCTTGCCGCGCAGCGAGGCGAAGCCGGTGCCGCCGAGGAACGAGGCACGCGAGCCGCCGTCCCGGAAGACCGGCAGCGGACGGATCCGCCACTGCCCCGACTGGTCGGGGACGTTGGGCATCAGCCCGTAGACCTTGTACCAGGTGGCCATCCACTGGCCGATCACCTGGCCGCTGTGCAGCGCCGCCTGCATCGCCGGACCGTAGTAGTCGGACACCGTGCTGAAGACGCCGCTGCGCACGCCGCGGACCAGGAAGTCCAGGGCCTCCTCGGCCTCGGGCGAGTCCAGCGCGAGCCTGCCGTCGGCATCGAAGAGCAGCCCGCCGTTCTGCAGCAGCAGCATCTCGAAGCTCTGCACCACCGCGGTCAGGTCGCTGCCGCCGGTGACGACGGCCCCGAAGGACACGCCGTGCCGCTCGTGCGCCCGGGTGGCGGCGTCCAGGAACTCCTCCCAGCTGCCGAGGTCGGTGGGCATGCCGACCCGCTCGAACTCCGGCTGGCGGTAGTAGTAGACGACCAGCGGTGTGTCGGAGTCGAGGGCGTAGAGCGTGCCGTCCTTGGTGAACGGCGCGGTGCGCACGGTGAGCAGGTCGTCGCGGACATCGGCGACGGCGTCGTTCAGCGGTTCCAGCAGTTCGGCGGCCAGTTCGCCACGCAGCACGCGGGGGAACTGGTTGATCTCCAGCCCGGCCACGTCGGGCGTGCCGCGACCGGCGATCGCCTGGGCGATCATCTTGGTGACCACGTCGCGGGCCCCCACGATGGTGGGGTTCAGCTGCCATTCGAACGGGGTGGTGCCGGTGGCGTTCTCGGCGGCGGCCTCGAAGAAGTCCACGTAGGCCACGTCGTGCGTCCAGAACGACAGGTCCAGCGTGCCTGAGGTGAGCGGCTCGGCGTTGAGTGTGTTGCCGCAGCCGGTCAGCCCGCCGCCGAGCGCGGCGGCGGCCCCGAGCCCGCCGCCGAGCCGCAGCAGCCGTCGCCTCGACAGGTGCGTGTGTGGGGTCATATCTCTCCCTCTCTGGCACTGCCCTCGCGGGGTGGTGTCGCGCTGTCCCGGATCACGAGCTCGACCGGGACGTGCCCGGCGTCCGCCGGTGGTGGGGCGCCGGTGATGGCGGCGATCAGCCACCGCATGCCCTGCTCGGCTATCGCGTCGAAGTCCTGCCGCACGGTGGTCAGCGGGACGGACAGGTAGGCGGCCTCCGGAACGTCGTCGTAGCCCACGACGCTGACGTCCTCCGGCACCCGCAGCCCGGCCCGCGTCAACGCGTGCACAGCGCCGATCGCCATCTGGTCGTTCGCGACGAACAACGCCGTCACCGGGCCCGTACCGGAGCCCTTGCCGGGCGCAAGGCCCTTGCCGGGCGCCTGGCCACCGCGGGAGGCGCCGGGGACGCCCGAGACGCCGATGGCCTCGGAAGGGCCAGAGACGCAGGAGGTGTCAGCGTCATCGGTCGTGCCGGAGGTACCAGAGGCGCCGGAAACACCCGCCGTGCCGGAGGCGCCGGTTGTGGGCGGGACGCCGGACGCGCCAGAGACGCCGGTTGTGGGCGGGACGCCCGACGTGCCGGACGGCGGCGGGAAGCCGGACGTGTGTGCCGTGGCGGCCGTGCGGAGCAGTTCCGTGGTGGCGCGGTGGCCGGAGGCGGGGGACCAGTCGCCGTGTACAGGTGACGGGACGGGGGCGCCGGCGGCGCGGAGCGCGGCGCGCCAGCCCTCGGCGCGGCGCTCGGTGACGTCCCAGCCGGGCGCCCCGGCGACGTGGTGCACGGTGCGGTGGCCCAGCCGCAGCAGGTACTCCGTGGCCGCGCGGGCCCCAGCGGTCTCGTCGTTGCCGACGCTCCCGATGGTCCCGCCGCCGTCCGGAGAGTAGCCGATGGCGAGCACCGGGATGCCGGGTGGTACGTGGTCGGCGGGCGAGGTGGAACCGAGCCAGGTGGCGACAACGACGCCGTCGATGCCCTGGCTGACCAGGTGGGTCACGGTGTGCCGGGCCTCGTCCTCGTCCTGCTCGTCCGCGTGCACGACGCTGACGTAGTAGCCGGCGCGGCGGGCCGCCCGCTCCAGGCCGCGCAGCACGGCGGCCGGGCCGAAATACGACGTGCCGGTGGCGATGATGCCGACCCGGCGGGAGCGCCGGGTCACCAGCGCCCGCGCCGACTCGTTGGGCCGGTAGCCGAGCCGGGCGATCTCCCGCAGCACGCGCTCCCTGAGGGTGTCGCTGACATGCGGCTCGCCGTTGACGACGCGGGAGACCGTCTTCTGGGAGACGCCCGCGCTGCTGGCGACATCGCTCATCGAGACCCGGCCCGTCACCACCAGCTCCCTTGCCAGCACGTCGTCGCTCCCGGTTGACTGCGCAGTCAACCGGCGCGGGCCACGCTAGGGAGGACGGCCGAAAGGAGTCAATACATCGGTTCGATATTCCGAGATGCGTTCGACTGGCCGGTCATTCGACGAGAGTCCGAGAGCCCTGAGGGCCCGGGGCCGCCGGAACGGCGGCCCCGCTCACTCCTCGCCGGCTGGTGTGCAGACCTCGGTCAGCTCGTCGATGGCGTCGGTCAGCGGCGAGTGGTCGGGCGTGGTGCCGTCCTCGGCCGCCTGCTGGATGTTCCGCGCCGCGTCGGCGACCGAGTCGGCCGCCTCGCGCACGTCGGTGTCCTCGGCCTGGTCGCCGAGCTCCGCAAGGTCGTCGTTCAGCTCCTCGACGGCGGACACCTCGTCCTGGAGCCGCTCCGCGCCCGCCGCGTCCCCCACGGCGTCGCCGCTGGCCGCGACCGTCAGCGCGAGCTCCGCGCAGTCCACCGCCCTCCCCCAAGCCCGACGGGCCTGGGAGGTACCCCCATACCCCGCTTCGCGGGGTCGTCGCAGCCGGTCGCCGTCGCACCGGCCAGCAGCGCCGCCGCGACCGCGGCGACCGCGCCCGCCGTTCGCCTCGTCCTCGCCGTCCTCGCCGTTCTCGTTAACCCCAGCACTCGCTCATCTCCCCAGCGCCTCTCGTTGGGCGTCGTCCAGCGCCGCGCAGCCGGCCACTCCGAGGTCGAGGAGCGCGTCCAACTCACCGCGGGCGAACGGCTGTCCCTCCGCCGTGCCCTGCACCTCGACGAAGCGACCATCCCCCGTGCAGACCACGTTCATGTCCGTTTCGGCCCGCACGTCCTCCTCGTAGGCCAGATCGAGCATCGGCGCCCCGCCCACGATGCCGACGCTGACCGCCGCCACCCGGCCGGTCAACGGCTGCGATTTGGCCTTGATCAGCTTGTGCTGCTGCGCCCAGTCGACCGCGTCGGCGAGCGCCACGTACGCGCCGGTGATGGCCGCGGTGCGGGTGCCGCCGTCCGCCTGGAGCACGTCGCAGTCGAGCACCACGGTGTTCTCGCCGAGCGCCTTGAAGTCGATGACGGCGCGCAGCGAACGGCCGATCAGCCGGGAGATCTCGTGCGTCCGGCCGCCGATCTTGCCGCGCACGGACTCGCGGTCGCCGCGCGTGTTGGTGGCCCGCGGCAGCATCGCGTACTCGCTGGTCACCCAGCCGAGTCCGCCGCCCCGGCGCCAGCGCGGCACGCCCTCGGTGACGCTGGCGGTGCACAGCACGCGGGTGTCACCGAAGGAGACGAGCACGGACCCCTCGGCGTGCTTGCTCCAGCCGCGTTCGATGCTGACGGGACGGAGTTGGTCGGCCTCTCGGCCGTCGATACGAGCCATGCCGGGAGCCTAGTCCTTCGCCGCCCGGCACCCCGCGGGCCGGCGGAACTCCCGCACCCTCAGACCTGGTAGACCGCCCCGGGCCTGGCCAGTTCGACCGGCCCGTCGAAGACGGCCTTGGCGTCGCAGAGGTTGACCTGCGCGTCGGTCCACGGCGGGATGTGGGTGAGCAGCAGCCGCGCGGCGCCCGACTCGCTCGCGCACTCCCCCGCCTGCCGGCCGTTGAGGTGCAGGTCCGGCACCTCCTCCTTGCCGTAGGTGAACGACGCCTCGCACAGGAAGAGGTCCACCCCACGGGCGAGCTCGGTCAGCTCCTCACAACAGCCCGTGTCACCCGAATAGCAGAACGCCCGGTCCCCGTACTCGACGCGGAAGCCGAAGGTCTCCACCGGGTGCGCCAGCCGCGCGGTGCGGACCGTCAACGGCCCCAGCTGGAAGTCCCCGCCCGGGGTGAGGGTGCGGAAGTCGAAGACCTCGCTCATCGACTCCTCGGAGGGGGTGTCCCCGTACGCGGCGGTCAGCCGGCGCTCGGTGCCCACCGGCCCGTACACCGGGATCGGATCGCAGCGCCCGCCCTCGTGCCGGTAGTACCGGGCCACGAAGTAGCCGCACATGTCGATGCAGTGGTCGGGATGCAGGTGGCTGATCGCGATCGCGTCGATGTCGTAGAGCCCGATGTGTTTCTGGAGCTCGCCCAGGGCGCCGTTGCCCATGTCCAGGAGCAGCCGATGGCCCTCGGCCTCGACGAGGTAACTGGAGCAGGCCGAGTCCGCGGACGGGAATGACCCCGAGCAGCCGACGACGGTGAGCTTCATAGACGGGGGAACCTCCACAGTGGGGTTCGAACGACTGTAAGTCGCGACAGGCGCCGTCGCTCCTCATGCGAGGCTTGGTGTGGGCGGAATCACCAGCGCGGGGTACCGTCGCAGACGTGGACGCTCTGTGGTGGCTGGCGTTGGTTGCCGTGGCCGCGCTCGCCCTTGTCGCGACGCTGATCGACGGGGTGGGTCGGCTCGGGTCGCGCCGCCGCGGACGCGGTCGTCGTTCCCCCGAGCGACGATCCGAACGTCCGTCCGATCCGCCGCCGGAATGACCGCGGGCGGGCCCGCGGACCGGCGGGTCAGACCACGCCGCGTGACCTGACCCGGATGGCCAGCAACAGGCCCACGGCGATCCAGATCGCGAACATCGACGAGCCCCCGTAGGAGATGAACGGCAGCGGCAGCCCGGTGACCGGCATGATGCCGAGCGCCATCCCGATGTTCTGGAACGACTGGAACGCGATCCAGACGGCGATACCGGCCGCGACGATGGTGCCGTACAACTCGGGTGAGCCGGCGGCGATCCGGCAGGCTCGCCACAGCACCACGCCGAGCAGCACGATGACCAGTCCGCCACCGAGGAAGCCGAGTTCCTCGCCGGCCACCGTGAAGATGAAGTCGGTGTGCTGTTCGGGCACGAACTGCCCGGTGGTCTGGCTGCCCTGGAACAGGCCCTGGCCCTGGAGCCCGCCGGAACCAATGGCGATCCTGGCCTGGTTGGTGTTGTAGCCGACGCCCGCCGGGTCCAGTTGCGGGTTGGCGAACGCGGCGAACCGGTTGACCTGGTACTCGTCGAGCACGCCGAGCTGCCAGACCGCCAGCGCGCCGCCGACGCCCAGCGCCAGCAGCCCGACCAGCCAACCGCGTCCGGCACCGGCGGCGAGCAGCACGCCGAGTGCGATGGCGGCGATGACCATGGTCTGGCCGACGTCGGGGGTCAGCAGGATGAGCACGGCGGGCACGGCGGCCAGCAGCAGTGCCTGGAGCACGGACCGGGTGTCGGGGCGCTCCTTGTGGTCGCTCTCCAGCGGCGCGGCCAGCAGCGTGGCCATGGCGAGGATCACGCCGATCTTCACCAGTTCGGACGGCTGGAAGGCGAAGCCGCCGCCGAGCTGGATCCAGCTGCGCGAGCCGTTCACCGTGGAGCCGAGCGGGCTGAGCACCAGCAGCGACATCAGCAGCGAGAGCGCGTAGAGGAACGGGACGGCGTTGCGCAGCCGGCGGTGGCCGAGCCACACCAGCAGGCCGGCCAGGCCGATGCCGATGCCCGCGTTGAGCATCTGCCGGAGCATGAAGAAATGGTCGTCGCCGCCGGTCAGGTCGGTGCGCCAGCGGGTGGCCGAGTAGACGAGCAGCACACCCATCAACGTCAGCACCAGCGCCGAGGCCAGCAGCGGCCAGTCGAGCCGCCTGACCAGCGAGGAGCGGTCGGTGATGACGTCCCACAGGGTCCGCTCGACGCCGGAGCGCCGCCGGGCGGCCTGGGAGGAGTAGCTGCGAACGGTCACGGGAGTGACACTAGGTGCTGACGCGCACGCGCTCCGTCAGACAGGCCGCACGACGGCCCCGCGGCGTCACGCCGCGGGGGCGGAATCGTATGTCAGGTGTCAGGTCTCAGGTGTCAGGTCTCAGGTGGAGCAGGCGGGTCTATGCCCAGAGCTGGCCCTGGAGCAGTTCCACCGCGGCCTCGGTGGACTCGGCGGTGTAGATGCCGGTGGACAGGTACTTCCAGCCGCCGTCGGCGACCACGAAGGCGATGTCGGCGCTTTCCCCGGCCCGGCTGGCCTTGCGGCCGACGCCGATCGCCGCGTGCAGGGCGGCGCCGGTGGAGACGCCCGCGAAGATGCCCTCCTCGGCGAGCAGTTCGCGGGTGCGGGCGACCGCGTCGGCCGAGCCGACCGAGAAGCGGGAGGTGAGCACGGACGCGTCGTACAGCTCGGGCACGAAGCCCTCGTCGAGGTTGCGCAGGCCGTAGACCAGATCGTCGTAGCGCGGTTCGGCGGCGATGATCTGCACCCCCGGGCGGTGCTCGCGCAGGTAGCGGCCAGCCCCCATCAGCGTGCCCGTGGTGCCGAGGCCGGCCACGAAGTGGGTGATGGAGGGCAGGTCGGCGAGGATCTCCGGGCCGGTGGTGGCGTAGTGCGCGCCGGAGTTGTCCGGGTTGCCGTACTGGTAGAGCATCACCCAGTCCGGATGCTGGGAGGCCAGCTCCTTGGCGACCCGGACGGCGGTGTTCGACCCGCCGGCCGCCGGCGAGGACACGATCTCGGCGCCCCACATCGCGAGGAGTTGGCGACGCTCGGACGAGGTGTTCTCCGGCATCACGCAGATGATCCGGTAACCCTTGAGCCGGGCGGCCATGGCCAGCGAGATGCCGGTGTTGCCCGAGGTGGGCTCCAGGATCGTGCAGCCGGGGGTGAGCCGGCCGTCCTTCTCCGCCTGCTCGATCATGAACAGCGCGGGACGGTCCTTGATCGAGCCGGTCGGGTTCCGGTCCTCCAGCTTGGCCCAGATCCGGACGTCGTCGGCGGGCGACAGACGCGGCAGCCGCACCAGCGGGGTGTTGCCGACAGCGGCGAGCGGGGAGTCGAAGCGCATCAGCGCGCGCCTCCGGCCACGGCGGGGAGGATGGTGACGCTGTCCCCGTCGCTCAGCTTCGTGGCGATGCCGTCCAGGAAGCGGACGTCCTCGTCGTTCAGGTAGACGTTGACGAAGCGACGCAGCCGGCCGTCGTCCACGAGACGGTCCTGGATCCCGGGGTGGTGGGCCTCCAGGTCCGCGAACAGCTCGGCGAGGGTGTCGCCGGTGCCCGAGACGGCCTTCTGGCCGTCCGTGTAGCTGCGCAGGATGGTCGGGATGCGGACCTCGATGGCCATGGATGCTCCAGGAAGAAGACAGTGGTGGGCGGACATGCTCCGGCGAACGTGCGACGTCAGAAGCGGTCAGGCGGTCGCCGCGCGGGCGGTTGTACACATGTCACTGGCGAGGCGGCACAGGTCGACGTGGAGACGTGCCACGAGCAGGGTGCTATGGCGTGCGTCGCTCACGTCCTGGAAAACCATGGCGGCATCGTATCGATTCCCGACCCCCGAACCAGAGGGTCATATCACCATTCGGACGGCCCCGTCTCACATGTCGTCGCACCGGCCCGAAACCGATCCCATCAGCCCGGATACCCGTCCACGAAGCGGACCTCCTCCTCGGTGATCACGCCGTCGACGATGCGGAACGAGCGGAAGGAGACCGGGCCCTCCTCGTTCCCCGACTCGGCGGTGGAGACCAGCACGTAGTGCGCGCCCGGCTCGTTGGCGTACGAGACGTCGGTGCGCGACGGGTACGCCTCGGTGGCGGTGTGCGAGTGGTAGATGACCACCGGCTCCTCGTCGCGGTCGTCCATCTCCCGGTAGAGCTTCAGCAGGTCTGCCGAGTCGAACTCGTAGAACGTCGGCGAGCGGGCCGCGTTGAGCATCGGGACGTGGCGTTCGGGGCGGTCGCTGCCGGCCGGGCCGGCGACCACCCCGCACGCCTCGTCGGGGTGGTCGGCGCGGGCGTGCGCCACGATCAGGTCGCGCAACTCGAGCGTGATGGTCAGCATGCGGCAACGATAGGACGCGGGCCGCGCCCGCCGTCCGGGGAGGTCGACCAGAGACCATGGCAGGCCGACATCAGGGCGCCATGGTCTCCACGAGCGATTCCTGAAGACCGCCCAGCCAGAAGTAGGCCATCACCATCGGCTTGTTCGGATCCTCGTCGGGAAGTTCGAAAAGGCGCTCGGTGCCGTCGTCGTCGGCGATGTCGAGCCGGGCGGCGATCGCCAGCCGCAGGTCGTTCAGCGCGCCGAGCCACTGTTTGGAGTCCGCCGGCTTGAGCGTCAGCACGGCGGCGCCGCCGGCCTTCCGGCCGGCCTCGTCCGCCGGGTCGAGCGCGTCCAGGGCGTGCACCATGGCGACCAGGTCCTCGCGTTTGCGGGCCCGCAGCTCGCCCTCGGTGAAGCGCCGGAACTCCGCGGAGTACTGGCGGCTCTCGGAGTTCTGCGGCTGCCCGGGCTCGCCGTAGGCGTCGGGGAAGAGCCGGGCCAGGGCGGGGTCCCGCGGCGGCTCGCTCGGTCCCTCGGCGAACAGCGCGTCCAGCGGGTCGCCGGCGCCGTTCGCGCCGTTCGGCCCGGCCGACTCGCCCGCGAGCTCGGCCCCGGACGCGGGGCCCGGGCCGATCATTTCCAGCAGCTGCGTGGCCAGGCTCCGCAGGATGGAGATCTCGACCTCGTCCAGCGCGATCGCCGCGCCGCCGCCCGTCGCCTCGAAGTAGCCCGCCATCACCTGTCCTGCTGGAGAGTCGCCCACAACCCGTACCCGTGCATCGCCTGCACGTCGCGCTCCATCTCCTCGCGGCTGCCCTGGGAGACCACGGCACGACCCTTGTGGTGCACGTCCAGCATCAGCTTCCTGGCCTTGTCCTTCGGATAGCCGAAGTATGCCTGGAACACGTAGGTGACGTAACTCATCAGGTTGACCGGGTCGTTGTGCACCAGCGTGATCCAGGGGACATCGGGCTTCGGCACCTCGACCGGAGCCGGCTGCGACTCGGTTCGCTCGATCTCCACGGGGATGGCACTCACGTACCCCATGCTGCCACCACCCCCTCCCGGACGCCCAAACGACGCCCCCAAAGCGAATATCGTCACTCTGACGAGATCTGGGGTAGGGTGGCGGTATGACGCATCACGTAGAGCACGGGCTGCCGGTGGCGGTGCCCTCCACCGCGCTCTTCACCGACCAGTACGAGCTCACCATGCTCCAGGCCGCGCTGCGCGCCGGCACGGCGCACCGGCGTGCGGTCTTCGAGGTGTTCACCCGCCGGCTGCCCGAGGGCCGGCGCTACGGCGTGGTGGCCGGCACCGGCCGGGTGCTCGACGCCGTGGAGAACTTCCGCTTCGAGCCCGCGATCCTGGACTTCCTGCGCGAGCGGCGGGTGGTGGACGAGCCGACGCTGGAGTGGCTGGCGGACTACCGCTTCGGCGGCGAGGTCCACGGCTACCCCGAGGGCGAGGTGTACTTCCCCGGTTCGCCGATCCTGCGCGTCGAGGGCAGCTTCGCGGAAGGTGTGCTGCTGGAGACGGTGATCCTGTCGATCCTGAACCACGATTCGGCGGTCGCCGCCGCGGCCTCCCGGATGGCGGTGGCCGCCGTCGGACGCCCGTTGATGGAGATGGGCGCCCGCCGCACCCACGAGCTGTCCGCGGTCGCCGCCTCCCGGGCCGCGTACATCGGGGGGTTCTCGTCCACGTCCGACCTGGCCGCCGGCTTCCGCTACGGCATCCCGACGGTCGGCACCAGCGCGCACGCGTTCACCCTGCTGCACGACAGCGAACGCGAGGCGTTCACCGCCCAGGTGGAGTCGTTGGGCGCCGGGACGACGCTGCTGGTTGACACGTACGACATCGCCGAGGCGGTGCGCACCGCCGTCGAGGTCGCCGGGCCCCGGCTCGGCGCGGTCCGGATCGACTCGGGCGACCTGCTGGTCATCGCCCACCGGGTGCGCCAGCAGCTGGACGAGCTGGGCGCGAAGGACGCCAGGATCGTGGTCACCAGCGATCTGGACGAGTACGCCATCTCCTCGCTGGCCGCCGCCCCCGTGGACGCGTACGGGGTGGGCACCCAGCTGGTCACCGGCAGCGGGCATCCGACCTGCTCGATGGTCTACAAGCTGGTGGCCAGGGCGGACGGCGACGCGCCCGACGCGCCGCTGCGGCCCGTGGCGAAGAAGTCGCTGGGCGGGAAGCTGTCGGTCGGCGGCGTGAAATGGGCGGCCAGGGAACGGGACGACGAGGGCCTGGCCGAGACCGAGGTGGTCGGCACCGGCCAGGTGCCGCCCGAGCTGGCCGGGGAGCAGCTGGTGGTGCCGCTGATGCGGGACGGCCGGGCGATCGCCAGGGAGCCGCTGGAGGCACCGCGCGAGCGACACGTCAGGGCCCGGGAGCGGCTGCCGCTGTCCGCCACCCAGCTCTCCAGGGGGGAACCGGTGCTACCCACGCGGTACGTGTGACGCGTGGCACGTGCTGCCCGTAGGCTCGGAACTGTCCACCACCAGATCGAAGAGGTGTTCCCCATGCACCGCGCGCTGATCGTCGTCGACGTACAGAACGACTTCTGTGAGGGGGGAAGTCTCGCGGTCACCGGCGGGTCGGAGGTCGCCGCCGGCATCACCGACCTGATCGGCTCCACCACCCCCGCCTACCGGCACGTGGTGGCCACCCGTGACCACCACATCGCCCCGGGCGACCATTTCTCGGACCGTCCCGACTTCGTGGACTCCTGGCCGCCGCACTGCGTCTCCGGCACGGAGGGCGTCGGCTTCCACCCGAACTTCACGCCCGCGGTGGCGTCGGGGGCGGTGGAGGCGGTCTTCGACAAGGGCGCGTACGCGGCCGCCTACAGCGGCTTCGAGGGCAACGACGAGACAGGCACCAGCCTCGCGGACTGGCTGCGCGCCCGGGACGTGTCCGAGGTGGACGTGGTGGGCATCGCCACGGACCACTGCGTGCGGGCCACGGCGCTCGACGCGGCGCGCGGCGGGTTCCGCACCCACGTGCTGCTCCCCCTCACGGCGGGCGTGGCCCGCGGCACGGTGGACGCCGCCCTGAAGGAGATGTCCGCCGCCGGCGTCACCCTCACCGGCGCGCCCGTGGTCGCCTGACGCCTGCTGTGAGCACGCTAGGCGGCGTACGGGTGCGGGTATGAGTGGCTGTGGGGATCCGGCTGAGGGGTGGGGACGGGGCGGAGGAGGCGGGACATGGGGTGCCAGCCCTCCGCCGGGTGGCCCGGCATCGAGCGCCAGACCACGCCCTCCGGATGGTGCAGCACGGCCGATATCTCGTCGGGCGTGGGCGGCGCCGCGTTGCCGCGCAGGTAGACCTGGCGCAGGCCGAGGTTGCGCAGCCGGGTGAGGGCCCGCGGCCGGTTCGCCGCGTGCACCAGCACCCGGACGTGGCCGGGGCCGGTGGGCCGGGGCAGGCAGAGGGCGACGACGACGCTGCCGTCGGGCAGCCGCACGAAGCCACCGCCGCCCCCGCTGATCGGGGGGACGGCGACCGTGGGATCGGCCATGGAACGCGGATCCTTCCTCGGGTCGCTCGGATCGCTTCGGTCGCCCGGGTCGGGCGAACCCCGCCATCCTTACCCGCCCGGCCGCCGCCCGTCGAGAGGCGGCGGCCGGGACCACGTTACGTCACCGATCAGACACTCAGAGATGACCGAAGGTGACCGCGCGGTTCATTCCTCGCTGGCGCCGACCTGGACGGTCATCGGCCGTTGCGGATCCCGCGGCTCGGAGACGACGGTGATGCTGGTCCCGGTGTCGGGCACCTGGACGCTGCCCCCGGGATTGTCCTCGCTCCAGTACGTGCCGGCGTGGTCGTCGAAGACGGCCGCGCCGCGTTCGGCCGGCAGCCGCGTCTCCTCGCCCTCGTTGTGCAGCGTGACCGGCTCCACCGGGTACCTGCTGAACGTCGCGTCCCGGGTCTGGATCCGGTTCCGCATCAGCGAGCCGTCCGACCAGGTCTCCGCCTCGGGGTGCGCGTCGACCGGCAGGATCAGGCCGGTGCCCGGGTGGCTGCTGGTGTTGTTGTCGGTCTGCGAGGTGTCCCACAGCCACACCAGCAGGCCGTCCTGGTACGGGAAGTGCTCGACCCAGGTCGGCCGGTCGGTGAGCCAGCCGAAGTTGTACGGGCCGTGCTGCAGCGTCGTGTCGTAGCCGACGTACTGACGGTTCTCCACCACGTAGAACTGCGGGTAGTCGTCGGTGACCGACGCGCCCACCGTGCTGAAGCCCTCCGCCGTCCAGTCGCCCTCGCCGGACTCGGCGTCGTCCGTGAAGACCGGCTCGCCGTCGGCGGTGACCGTGATCTCGTCGGCGGTGAAGCCGGTCAGCGACATCGAGCCGTCGGTCTGGTACCGGAAGCGGAGCTGGACTGGCTGGCCCGCGTACGCGTCCAGCGGGAACGACAGCGCGGTCTGCCCGCCGGACTCGCCGGTCAGCGCCGGCCGGTCAGCGCCGTCCCGCGGGATCGGCTCGCCGTCGGCGGTGCCGTCCAGCGGGGTCCAGCTGGTGCCGTCGGTGGACGCCTCGACGTAGAGGTAGTCGTAGTCCTCCTCGATGCTGTACCAGCCGGTCAGGTCAAGCGAGGCGGAGCTGGCGCCGGTCAGGTCGACCTCGCGGGACAGCGTGTTGCCGAGGTCGTCGCCCATGCCGCTCCACCACTGGGACTCGCCCTGGGCCGGCGGGTTGATCTCGGTGGTGACCGTCTTCTCCGGCAGCTCCACCACCAGGCCCTGACTGGCCCCGCCGGACTCGCTCTCGGGGTACTGCAGGGCCGAGGCGCCCAGCCGGTGGGTGGAGTCGGTGGCGGCCGCGGCCTGGTCGTAGTCCAGCCAGCCGAGCTGGAGCTTCTCCCACGGGCCCATGTCGTTGGGCAGCGAGCCGATCACGCCCTCGCCCTGGCTGAGCCAGGAACCGGAGGACATGGCCGACCAGAAGCCGGTGCCGTTCTCGCCGCCGGCCGTGTCGTAGAGGTCGGGCAGGCCCAGGTCGTGCGCGAACTCGTGGGCGAAGACGCCGACGCCCCCGTTCTCCGGCTGCATCGTGTAGTCGCCGACCCAGAGGCCGGTGTCGGCGATCTGGGTGCCGCCGGCCGGGTTGTTCTCCGGACCGCTGAGGCCGATGTCGTCCACGAAGGCGTACCAGCGGTGCGCCCAGATGGCGTCCTCGCCCTGTGCGCCGCCGCCGGCCGACTCGTCCTCGCCGGCGTGCACGATCTGGAAGTGGTCGAGGTAGCCGTCGGGCTCGTTGAAGTCGCCGTCGCCGTCGTGGTCGTAACGGTCCTGGATGTCGTACTCGGCCAGCAGGGAGCGGATCTCCTCGGCCGTCAGACCGGCGGCCAGCTGGTCCTCGTACCAGGTGCTGACGCCCTCGGCGACCAGGTCCCAGACCGAGCGGCAGACGTTGGAGCCGCAGGCGTTGTTGCCGTACCTGGCCTCGTTGTAGTCCACCCGCACCCAGTCGCTGACCTCGCCGTCGACGCTGTAGCGACCCGAGGACTGGCTCTCGAAGTACTGCTGGACCGACGGGGTCTCCGGGTCCTTCGCGTAGTAGATGTCCTCGTAGTACTGACGGTCGAAGTCGGCCTGCCAGATCGTCGTGTTGTCGTTCTCGCGGTCCGGTTCGGCGATCTGGTTGTGCAGGGGGCCCGCCTCGCCACCGAACTCCGGGTCGACCTCCTCGCCGAACTCGGCCAGGATGGTGAAGATCTTGTCGGTACCGGTGGTGGCCGTCTCGACGTACTCCCCGTCGCTGAGCTGCACCACCTCCGAACCGCTCAGCGTGCGCGCGTCGGCCTCGCCGCTGAGCAGTTCCTGGTAGGCCTGCTGGCGCTGCGACTCGCGCTTCTCCGCGAGCGGGTTCTCCAGCTCCGGCTCGGCGGCGAAGCGCTGGTCGAGCTGCCCGGGGTCCGCCGGCGCCAGCGGGGGCTGGGCCTGTGCCCCGCCCAGCGGCATCAGGGTCGCCGCGCCGAGGGCGGCGACCGCGGCGACCGCGGCGACGGTCATGGGTTTTCTGGCTCTGCCTCGTTGGGTCACCTGCGTCATCCTCCCTTGGAAACCAGGTGTTGTAACGGGAGGCATTTGACATGAGTGAGACAGAAAAAGACAGTCCTAGACTCAAGTGATCGCGGTAACGACCCGTCAGCGGCCGCCGCTCGCCCCCATGAACCCGTGCGCCCCCCGTGCTCCCGTGGCCACGGTAAGGGGACGCTTACCATTTCACCGTCACGGGCATCGGGCCCGTAGGACCGTTTCGGGACACCCTCCGTGCGGAACCCGCCTGAGGGTCCCGCCTGCCCCTTCGAGGACGGAAACCGCCATGCCGCATCCGACCCCCGTGCAGATTGCCTACGGTTCGGCCACCGTCATCTCCAGTACCTTCCTGCTGCTGTTCCTCGCCCCCACCGGCTCGGCGCTCGCCGTCTGGCTCATCGCGGTCTTCGCGCTGATGCTGGGCGTCGTCGTCGCGATCGCCTGCCAGTCCCGGCGCGACGCCGGCCAGCCGGCGACCCGGGTCGGCGAGCCCGCCCACGACTCCACACACACGGCAGCACACGCGTCCGCCTCCGAGGCCCCGCGCGAGCCCGCGCAGGGTTACCACCGGGTGCCCGCACAGGCGTCCGCGCAGGCCGCCGGGTCCCCGCCCGAGGTCGCGCTGCGCGGCCGGTAGGGACCCGCACCCACCGGAGTCCGCGTCCGGATCAGGCGGCCGAGACCACGACGGTCCTGGCCGCCTTGTCATGGATGCACTGCCGGTAGGGCCGGTCCCAGGTGCAGAACAGGACGTTCAGCAGCCAGAACAGGAAGCCGATGCAGGGCACCAGCTGCGGCAGCGAGTAGACGCCGGCCCGGAACCAGCCGGGGTTGCCGTGCGGCACGGCGCCGTTGTCGAGCATCGCCACTCGGATCCGCATCCACATCTTGCCCACCGTCTGGCCTCGCGAGCTCAGCATCACGCCCTCGTAGACGAAGTAGACGATCAGCACGATGGCCTGCTGCACGTACGAGCCGCCGTCGGAGCTCCGGCCCGTGCCCACCTCCCAGTCACCCATGAGCGCCCAGAGGATCAGGGTCACCGGGATGCCGACGAGCAACGCGTCGATGATCCTGGCGACCAGCCGCCGGCCCAGCGAGGCCAGCGGCGGCATGCCGGCCAGCGGATCGACCGCGCCCTCGGCTCCGCCGTACGGGTTGCTGCCGTACGGGGCGTCGTAACGTGCGGAGTCGTCGCCGGGCGGCGGCGCGCTGGGCAGCCCGGGGCCGTCCTGGCCGCCCGGCCGTTCCCCGCCCTCCCGCGCTCCGCGCGGGGGCCACTGCTCCGGCTGTCCGCCCGGGCCGGGCGGCGGCTGGTCGTTGCTCATGCCGGCAAGTCCACAACGCCGAGGGGCGTGACGCATCCGACGCCGCGCGTTCGGGCTATGACACTGCGCCAACCGGGGCAAGGGGATACTCCCCCAGGGCCGCCACGGCCTGGAGGATCAGCCGGCGGCGACGAAGGTGCCCGCCGCCTTGTCGTGCCAGCACTGCCGCCAGGGGCGGTCGCGCACGCACCACAGCACGTTGACGAGCCCGATCACCAGGAACCCGAGCACGCTGTACACCAGCCAGCGGAGCAGCGCGGCGCCGAAGGAGGGGCCGCTCTGCCGCACCACGTCCAGCACCCGCAGCCGGAGCGCGGCCTTGCCGAGGGAGCGCCCCCAGATCGCGGTGGGCAGCGCCTCCACCAGCAGCCCGACGCCGAGGAAAACGCCGAGCACCATGGCCAGGTAGCCGCCGGTGGTGCCGTCGATCAGCCAGATGTCGCGGGTGACACCGGCGTGTTCCGCGGCGTCGATCTGCTCCTGGATATGATCCCTGGCCTTGTCGATGAGCGGCCAGCCGATCAGCAGCGCGCCGCCGACCGGCAGCAGCGAGTCGAGGATCCGGGCCAGCAGCCGCCGCCCGAGCGCCGCCGGGTAGACGTTGCCGACGTCGGCGAACGCCGGATCGCCGCGCCGCGGGGTGATCTGCGCCGTGAGCATGTCCGGCTGGACGAACGGTGAGTCGGCGGCCGGCCTGAGCGGCTGGGGCTGCGGCTCCGGCGGCGCGGGCTGTGGTCCTGCCGACTGCGGGTAGCCGTAGCCACCGGCCGGGGGCGGGGCGGAGATGGGGGCACCTCCCAGGCCGCCAGGGCCTGGCGGAGGGTAGCCGTAGGCGCCGGGGCCGGCGGGCTGCGGGCCCTGCTGCGCGGGAACGCCGGGGGCCGGCGCGGCCGGTCCCGGCTGGCGCTGCTGCGGCGGCTGGGCCTGCGGAGGCTGTTGCGGCTGCTGCTGCGGAGGTTGCTGCGGCGGCTGGCCCGGCGGCGCCTGCCGCGCCGGCGGCGTCAGCACGGGCGGCGCGCCCGCGGCGGCCGGGCCCGGCTGCTGTTGTTGCTGCGGTTGCTGTTGGGCCGGCTGTTGCTGCTGCGGCTGGGCCAGCTCGTGCACCTGCTGCCGCCACGGGGCGGCGCCCTGGATGTCGGACAGCCGCAGGCCCACCGTCTGCTCCCGCGGGTCGGGCTCGGGAGCCCGCTCCTCCGGCTTCGGCTCCTGCCGCGTCGGCTGCGCCTCGGCCCGCTCCTCCCGGGCGGGGGCCGCTTCCGGCTCCCTGGGCTCGGGCACACTCGGCGTCCGGGGCGTCTCGCGCGGCGCGGCGGTCTGCGAACCCTCGGCCGGCGTGCGCTGGAACTGGCCGCGCGGGTCCACCCGGCCCGCCGCGGCGACTGGCGAGGTGCTGACGTCCTCGTCCGAGCCCCAGGTGACCCGCTGGTCGGCGCCGCCGCCCTGTTGTTGCGCGGCCTCGCCCCATGCGGGTCCCGCCTCGGGGCGCGCGGGCGACACGTCACCGCGCCGGCGCAGCTCGGGGAGCGCGGAGCCGTGTTCCGCCTCAAGCTCCGCGCCGCCCGGCTCCGCGGCCGGGTCGCTCTCGCCGCCGGCGCCCGGCAGTTCGCGCGCCGCACCCGGCTCCAGCACCGCCCCGCGCAGGGGGGCATCTCCCGGGCCGTCAGGGGCCGGGGGAGGGGTGGGGCGCGGCTCGCCCTCCCGCGGCTCGGGACGGCTGCTGCCCGGCACCCAGGAGGTGCCGTTCCAGTACCGGATGTAGCCGGGAATGGACGGGTCCGGATACCAGTCGGGCCCCGGAGCGCCGCTGGCGTTTCCTGCGGGTGGGGAGCTCATGAGTGGTGCCGACTCTCCTCGTCCGTGCGGTCGTCGATCTCTGGCCGGGCTAAGCATGGTACGTCGCCGGGCTGGCGTGCGTTCCCCCAGTCTGGCCGACAAGGACCTTAGCCAACCCCATGGGGGCACCTCCCGGGCCACCAGGGCCCGGGGGAAGCTCCCCGCGGCCGAGCCCGGGGTAACCCCCGCCCGGGAAAACTCATGGAAATTCCCCGGGAGCCGCGTAATGGATCGCGGCCGGCCTCCTCTCTCCCTGTGCGGCCCCTGAAGCACGCACAGCACAGTCCCAGGAGCGACGAGGAGCCTGATATGCCTACCACCATCGAGCGGGAGCTCGAACTCGAGCTGGTGCTCTCGCCGGACCGCACCATCCCGGTGCCCGCCCAACTGGTCTATCGCTCGGACGACCCCTTCGCCGTGCACGTCGTCTTCCACATCGGCTCCGAGGTCCCGGTGCACTGGACCTTCTCCCGCGAGTTGCTCATCGAGGGCGTTTTCCGGCCCTGCGGCGAGGGCGACGTGCGGATCTGGCCCGGCAAGACCAGCGGGCGCAACGTCATCTGTCTGGCGCTCCGCTCCCCCGACGGGGACGCGTTGGTGCACGCCCCGGCCATCGCCGTCTCGGCGTGGCTGGAGCGCACGCTGCGGGCGGTGCCGCCGGGCTCCGAGGGCGACCGGCTGGACGCGGAGGACGAGTTGTTCGCGCTGCTCGCCCACCGCCCCCGCGACGAGCCGGGCGCGTCCTAGCGCGCCGCGGACGGGCGAACCGAGACGGGCGAACCGAGACGGGCGGACCGAGACGGGCGGACCGAGGCGGGCGGGGCGGAGGTTCACGGAGGGAGCGGTTCGGGAGGGACACGGGACAGCGCGCGGGCCGAAGGTGGCCGGGGAGTGGCGCGGGGCGGAACGCCGAGGGAACGAGACGGAGCGACGAGGGACTTCGAGACGCCCTCGGGGTCGATATAAAGCCAATCGAGCGTGAACCGCCCCGCGGCGGGCATCAGTAAGACACCACCCCCCACAAGCCGCCCCCGCGACCTGCACTCGCGGGGGCGGTCTCGTTATATCGCCCGGGGCACATGCCGGGCCCCCAGGGCCCGGGATGGAGGGCCCAGGGGACGCTCAGCAGGCCGGCACGGACTCGCCGTCGGCCAGTGCGCGCAGGGCCTCGACGGCCCCGTCCAGGGTGCTCACCGGGACCAGCCGCAGCCCCTCCGGCAGGTCGGCGCCGGCCTCGGAACATTCGCTGCTCGGCACCAGGAACACCGTGGCGCCGTCCCGCCTGGCCGCCTGGGTCTTCAACGGCACACCGCCGACGGCGCCCACGGTCCCGTCCGTCGCGATGGTGCCGCTGCCGGCGATGACCTGTCCGCCGGTGAGGTCGCCGCCCTCGCCGTCGCCGTCGAGCAGTTCGACGATGCCGAGCGAGAACAGCAGTCCGGCGCTGGGACCGCCGATGTCCCCGGAGTTCAGCTCGATCTCGACGTCGCCGTCGTCGAGGTCGAGGTAGGACAGCGCGGCCGTGACCGCGGAGTCCTGCGACTCCCGCATCTGGCCCCGGTTGTAGTCCCTGATCTCCTCGGTCGAGTCGCCCACCGGGTAGACCGCCTCGCGCGGCATGACGGCCCGGTCGTCGGCGAAGTAGCCGCTGATCACGTCCGTCAGCCGCACCACGGTGTCCGGCGAGGTGGCGGTGATGGTGGTCATCCGCAGCTCGCCCTCCGGATCCCTGACCGGGGCTCCGGTGATGCTGATCACCGGCTCGCCGTCGCTCTCCCCCAACACGTTGGCCGTGCTACCCGGATAGGTGACGGAGAACGGCAGCGGCGCCAGCATGGCGACCGCCAGCAGCCCGGCGAGCAGCGCCGCGCACACCGCGAGCACCAGCGGCCGACGCCGCGCCCCCCTCGGCGGTGCGGCGGAATCACCCGACGTGGCGGGCTGACCTGACGAGACAGAGGACGGTGGCACGGCGGGCATGCCAGCGAATCTAACGCACCCCCCACCACCACCCCAACGCGGTAACCCCCCGCCCCATCACCACAAACGGGCTTCCGCCCGCAACGTCCGGCACTCCCCCACGACCCATGCGGCCCAGCCGGCCGGCACGGACCCGCACGGACACCACGGACCGCCCGACCAACGACCAGCCAGCCGGCCCGGTGCGCCCCCACCACCCGCCACGGATCTACCGGCACGGCCCATCCGGCCGGCACGGACCCGCACGGACGTATCGGACGCGCACGACCGGCGTGAATCCCGCAGCACAGCGCGGTCAGCCGGCACAGACCCCGCACAGCCAGCGCGGCACGCGCACCCGCACAGGCGGGCGGGCCGCACGGCCAGCGCTGCCCAGCCGCTGCCGCCCCGCGGAAACCCCCGCCAAGGGGCAAGCGCTCAGCGCAGGATCGTGGCCACCTCCAGGGCCGCCCGGAGCACGCGTTTGCCGACGTTCGGGGGGACCGCCTCGCTCAGCATCACCACGCCGACGCTGCCCTCGATCCCGCAGTCCCGCGGCAGCGGCGCCGCCGCGCCGCTCGCGCCGGCCTCCAGTTCGCCGTGGGTGAGCACGTAGCCGTCCTCGTCGTGGATGTCGGGGCAGCGCCCGGCGAGGATCGCCCGGCCGGCCGCCCCGCGGTCCAGCGGGTGCCGGAAACCGGCCCGGTACGCCACGTGGTAGTCGGTCCAGCTCGGCTCGACGACGGCGACGGCCAGGGCGTCGCTGCCGTCCACGACGGTGAGGTGGGCGGTGGCCCCGACGTCGTCGGCGAGCGACCGCAGCGCGGGCAGCGCCGCCTCGCGCACCAGCGGGTGCACCTGCCGCCCCAGCCCGAGCACGCCGACCCCGACCCGGGCCCGGCCGTTGCCGTCCCGGCGCACCAGGGAGTGCAGCTCCAGCGTGGCCAGCAGCCGGTAGACGACGGTTCTGTTGACGCCGAGTTGCTTGGACAGCTCGGTCACGGTCAGGCCGTGGTCGGTTTCGGCGAGCAGCTTGAGGACCCGCAGGCCCCGATCCAGCGTCTGAGAGGTCTCCGCGGTCACGGGTGCCTCCTTCAGGCAGGCGAGTGACCGGAAACTACCCACCAGCACCGCTCAGCGGAAGGGACGGTCCAGAATCCGGGCGCTGATCGGGGGGTCTACGGGCGTTGGTGATCAATACGTTACAAAACTCATGCCCGAAACCGGGCATCCGGTGCCCGCATCCCCCACCGCATCGCCGGCCGGATCGTCCGCCGGATCACCGCATCCGGGTGGCCCACTCCCGCAGCGTCGCCAGCCGCTGCCGCAGCTGCTCGGCCGTGGCCTGGGCGGTCTGCGGCCCGCCGCAGACGCGGCGCAGCTCGGTGTGGATGGCCCGGTGCGGTTTGCCCGACTGGTGCGCGTACGCGCCGACCAGCGTGTGCAGCTCCCGGCGCAGCTCCAACAGCTCCTGGTGGGTCACCACCGGCCGCCGCTCGGCGGGCACCTCGGGCAGGTCGGCCTCCTCGTCCGGCTTCCGCCGGCTGTGCGCGATCTGCCGGTCCTGCCGCTTGCGCAGCAGTATCGCCACCTGGTCGGGCTCCAGCAGTCCTGGAATGCCGAGGTAGTCCTGCTCCTCCTGGCTGCCCGGATGCGCCTGCATGCCGAACTCGGCGCCGTCGTACATCACCCGGTCGAAGACGGCCTCGGACTCCAGTGCCTCGAACGGCAGCTGGTCGCCGTCGTCGCCGTCCGGCTCGTCCTGCTGCCGTTCCGCCTCGCGCAGCAGCGCCTCCTCCTCGGCGTACGGGTCCTCCTCGCCGTCCTTGCGCGGTTTGTCCAGCACATGGTCGCGCTCCAGCTCCAACTCGTGCGCGAAGCCGAGCAGCGAGGGAATCGTCGGCAGGAACACCGAGGCCGTCTCGCCACGCCGCCGGGAGCGCACGAACCGGCCCACGGCCTGGGCGAAGAACAGCGGCGTGGCGATCGTCGTGGCGTACACCCCGACGGCGAGCCGGGGCACGTCCACGCCCTCGGACACCATCCGCACCGCGACCAGCCAGCGGCTGTCGGAGTGCCGGAACTCGTCGATGCGTGCCGAGCCGCCGCCGTCGTCGGAGAGCACCACGGTGGCCGGCTCCCCGGTGATCTCCCTGATCAACTTCGCGTAGGCGCGGGCCGAGTCCTGGTCGCTGGCGATGACCAGACCGCCCGCGTCGTGGATGCCGCGCCGCACCTCGGTCAGCCGCCGGTCGGCCGCACCGAGCACCGCGGGGATCCATTCGCCGCCCGGGTCGAGGGCGGTGCGCCAGGCCTGGGAGGTGGCGTCCTTGGTCATCGGCTCGCCGAGCCGGGCGGCCATCTCGTCGCCGGCCCGGGTGCGCCAACGCATGCTGCCGCTGTAGGAGAGGAAGATGACGGGGCGGACCACGCCGTCCCTGAGCGCGTTGCCGTAGCCGTACGTGTAGTCGGCGGCGGACCGGCGGATGCCGTCGGCGCCCTCCGCATAGGCGACGAACGGGATGGGGTTGGTGTCGGACCGGAACGGCGTGCCGGTCAACGCCAGCCGCCGGGTGGCCGGTTCGAACGACTCCAGGCACGCCTCACCCCAGGAGCGCGAGTCGCCCGCGTGGTGGATCTCGTCCAGGATGACCAGCATCTTGCGCTGCTCGCAGCGATTGCGGTGCAGCATCGGCCGGACGCCGACGCCCGCGTAGGTGAGGGCGACGCCGTGGTAGTCACGGCCGAGGGGCCCGGAGCTGTACCCGGGGTCCAGCCTGATGCCTATCCGGGCGCCGGCCTCGGCCCACTGGTGCTTGAGGTGCTCGGTGGGGGCGACCACGGTGACCTGCTGCACGACATGGTGGTGCAACAGCCAGGACGCCAGGGTCAGCGCGAACGTCGTCTTGCCCGCCCCGGGCGTCGCCACCGCCAGGAAGTCCCGGGGCTGGCGCTCCAGGTACGCGTCCATCGCCGTCTGTTGCCAGGCCCGCAGGGCGCTGGCCGTGCCCCAGGGGGCGCGCCCGGGGAAGGCCGGGGAGAGGTGGTGGGAGGCGGACGAAGAGGCGGCGGAAGAGGCGGTGGTAGTCACGGTCTCCGTGGGGATCGCGGGGCGGCAGCAACTCCGCCGAGCCTACCCGGGCGACTCGGCCCGGTTCGTCCCGGAGCCGTCGCGCAGCCGCCCCGCCACGACGAGCGCCAGCAGGGCCGCGACCCCCGCCATCGCGTAGACCGCGGCGAACGCACCGGCGCCGATCGCGGTGGCGGCGTCGGATCCGGCCTGTTCGGCGGCGGCCCCCGGGTCGCCGCCGAGGGCGGCGAAGACCGTGCCGACAGTGGTGAGCATCACCACGTTCGACAGGCTGTCGCACACCTGGAGCGAGGCCACGTTGCCGCCCGCGTCCGCGGGCTTCGACAGTCGCAGCGTCAGCACCGCGACGGAGGAGACCACGAGCCCCATGCCGAACGCGCCGACCGCCAGCACCACGGCCGGCGTCCACACCGGCACGGGCTCGGCCAGCACGGCGGGCATGGCGGCCACGGCCAGGATGATCAGCACCGTGCCGAGCCGGACCAGCGGCAGCCGGTGGCGTTCGAACCGCTGCCGGGAGGTGATCTGCGCCGCCAACGCCCAGGTCATGCCCGAGGCCACGAGGGCCAGGCCGGCCTGGGTCGGCGTCAGATCGCGGCGGACGACCAGCATCAGCGGCACGAAGCTCTGCGTCGTCATCCACGCGGCGGAGACCAGACCGCGCAGCATGATCACCGACGGCAGCCCGCGGGCCGCGCGGAACGTGCCACGTGGCAGCAGCCGGAGCGCGGAGGGGACCAGCAGCGCCAGGCCGACGGCGGCGGGCAGCAACGAGAGCCAGCGCAACTCCTGCCCGCCGTACTGGAGCAGCCCACCCCCGAGCGCCACGGCAACGGCCAACCGCAACCGACGCCAGTCGAACCGCGAGCCGCTTGCCGCCCCGGCCGCGGTTTCCGGCTCCCCCGACTCCCCCGACTCCCCCGGCTCCTGCGACAAGCCCTGCGACGAGCCGGAGTGGTGGCGCAGGGCGGGGAGCATCACCAGCAGCGGCAGCACGACGAGCCCGGTCATGCCGAGGAAGACCCAACGCCAGCCGAGCTGTTCGGTGATCGTGCCGGAGATGATCGGCCCGATCATCGACGGCACCACCCATGCCGCGGAGAACGCGGCCAGCGCGGCGGGGCGCAGATGTTCGGGGTAGGCGCGCCGGACGGTCACGTACAGCGCGACGATGACCAGCCCGCCGGCGACGCCCTGCATCGCGCGTCCGGCGACGAACAGCCACATGGTCTGGGCGGTGCCGGTCACCAGCAGGCCGCCGGAGAACGTCGCGATGCCGGCCACCACAGGCCCGAGCGGCCCCGAGCGGTCGCACCACTGGCCGGAGACGGCCATGCCCAGGAGGCTCGTGGTGAAGAAGGCGGAGAACGCGAACGCGTAGAGCGAGACGCCGTCCAGCTCCTCGGCGGCGGCGGGCATGGCCGTGCCGATCGCCATCGCCTCGAAGGCGATGAGCAGCACCGTGCTGACGCAGCCCAGGGTGAGGGCACGGTACGGGCGGCTCAGCACGCCACCCGTGGGAGCCGCGGGGTCGGACTCGGCTATGACGGCGACCGACGCCGTGTTCGTGGCGTCAACATCAGGACTCATGGGGAATACCGTAAGGAGTCATCCTCGCCATGCCCATGGCCGGGAGGCGTGATCTGCCCCGTCCTGAGACCTAGACCGCAGGCCGGAGGATCCAGCTCGTGCCGTCGGCACCGCGTGCCGACGACCCGTCAGGCCACGCCCACCGCGGACTGCGGGCGGATCGGCAGCCGGTTGACCGGGCGCCCGGTGGCGGCCCGCACCGCGGCGGCCACCGCGGCGGGCGACACGACCAGCGGCACCGTGCTCGCCGCCTTGGCGCCGAACGGGGCCACCACGTCCCGCTCCTCCAGCAGCGCGACCACCCGCACGTCGGGCGCGTCCAGCGCGGTGGGGAGCGCGTAGTCCGACAGGTCGGGGCGGCGCACCGTGCCGCGCGCCACCCGCAGGTGCTCGGTCAGCGCGGCGCCCATGCCCTGCAGCACGCCCGCCTCGATCCGGGCGCGCAGCTGGCGGGGGTTGAGCACCCGCCCGACGTCCTGGGCGATCGCCATCTCCACCACCCGCACCGAGCCGAGCTCCACGTCCACGTCGACCACGGCGCGCACCGCGGCGAAGGACAGGCCGACGAAGGCGTCGCCCTGCCCCGAAGGGTCGAGCGGTTCGGTGGGGTGCGGCCGGCACTGCGCGGTCGCCCACAGCTCCTTGCCCTCCAGGGCCTCGGCCACGGTGGTGCTCAGCACCCCGTCGTAGGAGGTGATCTTCCCGTCGGCGATGGTCAGCAGCTCGGGGGACATGCCGAACTTGCTGGCCAGCGGCTGGAGCAGCTGGGTGCGCACCATCTTCGCGGCCCGGTCCACCGCGCCGCCGGAGACCCAGGTGTGCCGGCCCCGGCCGCCGGCGCCCGCCGGCGGCTGGTCGGTGTCCACGGGCGCGACGTGCACCTCGTCGACACCCAGCACGTCCTGCACGACCTGCCGGGCGAGCGTGGCGAAGCCCTGGCCGGCGTCCACGGCCGCGCAGAGCACGGTGGCCACCGTGCCCTCGACCTTGACCGTGGCCGTCGCGACCTCGTCGGTGCCCTCGGCGCCGAGCTGGTGCACCATGCCCAGCGCGTACCCGACGCCGCGGCGCACCGCGGCGGGCTCGCCCGCGCCGTCCGGGCCGCCGGGCAGCAACCACTCCTCGACGGGCCCGTCCTTGGGCAGCGACGGCAGCGGCGCCTCGCGGACCGCGGCCAGCAGCTGCGCCACCGGGGCCGGGCAGGTCACGGTCTGGCCGGTGGGCAGCATGTCGCCGGTGCCCAGCACGTTACGGGCGCGCAGCTCGCCCGGGTCGAGGCCGAGCCGGGCGGCGAGCTGGTCCATCTGCCCCTCGTAGGCGGCGCACACCTGCACCGCGCCCTCGCCGCGCAGGTGTCCCGAGGGCGGGTTGTTGGTGCGCACCGCCCAGCCGTCGATCACCGCGTGCGGCACCACATAGGGGCCGGCGGCGAAGGAGACCGCGGCGGCCAGTGCCTCGGCCGAGTCGTCCGCGTACGCCCCGGCGTCCATCAGCAGCTGCGCCTCGACCTTGACGAGCTTGCCCTCGCGGTCCGCGTGATGCCAGTAGCGCAGCTGCGTGGGGTGGCGGTGCGGGTGGCCGAGGAACGACTCCTCGCGGGTGGCGGCCAGCTTCACCGGACAGGCGGTGCGGATCGCCAGCAGCGACAGCGGCAGCTGGAAGCCCAGGTCCTCGCGGTCGCCGAGACTGCCGGGCACGCCGGTCACGTAGATCTTGACCTGGTCCAGCTCCAGCCCGAGGCAGGCGGCGAGCCGGTCGCGGTCCGCGTGCGGATCGGTGGTGGCGGTGTAGATCTCCACGCCGCCGTCCGGGCGGGGCACCGCGAGCCCGGCCTCGGCGCCGATCGGGGCGGGGTCCTGGCGGCCGATCCGGTACAGGCCCTCGACCACGATCTCGCCGGTGGCGGCGGGGTCGCCGTGGCGCAGCGGGATATGCCTGATCAGGTTGCCGTCGGGGTGCAGCGGCTGGGCCTCGAAGGCCTGTTCGGGATCGCTGACCGCGTCGAGCACCTCGTACTCGACGGCGATGGCGGCGGCGGCCAGCCGGGCGGTCTCGGGGTGGTCGGCGGCGACGGCGGCGATCGGCTCCCCGTGGTAGCGCACCACCTCGGACGCGAACGCGGGCCGGTCCGCCACCGCCTTGCCGAGGCCGGCGTCGCCGGCCACGTCGCGGTGGGTGATGACCGCCCGCACCCCCGGCATCGCGGACGCGGCCGCGGTGTCCAGACCCTTGATCCTGGCGTGCGGGTGCGGGGAGCGCAGCACGGCCGCCCACAGCAGGCCCTCGGCCCACAGGTCGGCCGGGTAGGGAAACGTGCCCTGCACCTTGGCATCCCCGTCGGCCGGCGGCACCGGGGCACCGAGGCCGTGCGGCAACCCGGCGTCCACGGCGCCCGGATCGGCCGCCACGGCGCTTCCCGGGCTGACGGTGACGGCGCCGTGCGCCGGGCCGGACGGGCGCCGCCCGGCGCCCCGGCCGGCTGGGCGGTCTGCCTGGTCGGTCATGGCATGTCTCCTGAGGATGGCCCCGCCTGGTGGGGAATGCGGCCCGCGGCGGACGGTTGCTCCGGCGCGGCCGGGGCGGGCCCCTTGCCGTCGGTCGGGGCGGCCAGCGCCGCCCGCTCGCCCGCCACCGCGCGGACCGCCTCCAGCACCCCGCGGTAGCCGGTACACCGGCACAGGTTGCCGCTGAGCGCCTCTCGGGTCTCCAGTTCGGAGGGCGCGTGGTTGCCCTCCAGCAGTTCGTGCACGGTCATCGCCATGCCGGGCAGGCAGAACCCGCACTGCACGGCGGTGGAGGCGGCCAGCGCGCGCTGCACGTCGGAGGGCACGCCGTCGGTGCTCAGGCCCTCCACGGTGCGGATCTCGCTGCCGGCGACGGTGGCCGCGGGCACCAGGCAGGCGGCCACCAGGCGGCCGTCCACCTGGACCGAACAGGCACCGCACTCGCCCTGCGAACAGCCGTCCTTGGCGCCGGCCAGGCCGAGGCGCTCGCGCAGCACGTAGAGCAGGGACTCACCGATCCAGGCGCCGGAGACGGGGCGGTCGACGCCGTTGACGCGCAGCACGTACGACGCCTCGGGGTGGTCGCTCCGTGAGGGGGCGACGACGGGGCCGCCGGCGGGATCGGCGGCGACATCGGTTCGGGCCGCGGGGTCGGCAGCGTCGGAGCCGGATGCGGGGCCGGATTCGGCAGCGGGTTCGGAGGCGGACCCGGCGTCCCGTGCGGCGGACGCCGGTCCCTCGCCCGGGGACGCGCCGCCCTCGCCCTGCCAGCCCTGATCGCCCTCGGCCGCGCCCGGCCAGGGCTCGGCGGCACCGGCCTCGGTCCCCGGAGCTCCCCCGGGCCAGCCCGTCACCGGCTCGGCCTCGGCGTCCTCGCCGATGCTGGGCCCGGGGACGGCGGGGCCGCCGCCGGGCGGGACCTGCCAGGCGCGGGTCGGCCCCGGCGCGAGGCCGTCGGGGGCCGCGGCCGCCGGCTCGCCGCCGGGTGGTGCCTGCCAATCGGAAACGGGTTCTGGCGCGGCGGGCGGGGCCTCGGGCCCGGCCGCGCGGCCGGTGGACAGCGGGCGGCGGGCGGTTCTTCCGCGCCCGGCGCCGCCGAACGCGGCGGCGCCCTGGCTCATGGCGGCGGCTCCCCCGCCCTGGCCGCCGGGTCCTGCCTGGTGCATGGGGGTGTCTCCCAGGCCGCCGGGGCCCGGGGGAGGACCGGGGGCGGAGGCCGGATCCGCGCCGTGCCCGGGCGCGCCACCGTAGGCGAACGGCATGGTCCACTGGCCGGTGGCGCCGGGATCGGTGGTGGCGCCCGGGGTGGACAGCGGCTCCGCGGGACGGTCGAGATCGGGCGGCTGGTAGCCGTGGCCAGGAGCGGCGAGCGGCTCCTCGCCCGGCGTCTCGGGATGGCCGGCGGGCGGGAACTCGATGAAGGCCGTGGCGTCCGAGTCGTACTCCCCGCCCCAGCCGCGGTGCGGGGCCCGGGAGTCGGGGTCGGGGTGGTCGTCCGGCCGGTGGCCGGGCCGCTGGTCGTCGCTCATCCGAGAGCCCTTCCGAGTCCACGGCGGGCCAGTGTTGCCACGGTACGCCTCAGGTGCAGGACAGCGGGGGCAAGTTGCCCAGGCTCACCGCCCTCGGCCGGCGGCTGGGGATCCGGGATGCAGGCCATGCCGACGTAGTCGCCGAACGCGGAGAGCACCTCAGGCGCCAGGCCGCGCTCGCCGTCCCAGTCGAGCAGCGACGCCACCCAGCGCTCCGCGTCCAGGGGGCGCAGCGGCATCGGGGCCACCCCGCCGACCGCGCAGCGCACCTCGCGCCGCATCGGGTCGAGCACCACCGCCACGGAGGCCAGCGCGCGGCCGGGGCCGGTGCGCGTCGTGGCCTTCAGGAACGTCTGGGGGGCGTGCAGCAGCGGCACCCGCACATGCGCGAGCAGTTCGCCGGGGCGCAGCCGGTCGCGGCCGGTGAGCAGATGGCTGACCGGGACCTGCCGGCCCTGCCCGTCGGGGCCGGCGACCAGCAGCATCGCCTCCAGCGCGGCCAGCACCGGAAGGGTGTCACCCGAGGGTGCGGCGGAGATGACGTTGCCGCCCAGCGTCCCCGCGTTGCGCACCTGCGGCGGGCCGGCGGCCCGGGCGGCCGCGGCCAGCGCCGGGATCAGGGCGGCGAAGTCCGGGCGGCTCATCCTGGCGTGTGTAAGGCACGCGCCGAGCAGCGCGTGTCCGTCCTGGTACGCCCAGCCACGCAACTCCGCGAGTCGCCCGAGCCCGACGAGGGCGGCCGGGCGAAGCAGCCCGGCGTTCACCGCGGCCATCAGGTCCGTGCCCCCCGCGACCGGCACCGCCGCGGGTTGGTCGGCCAGCGCCGCCACCGCGTCGTCCAGTGTGGCCGGGAGGGCGACGAGCCGCGCCGTCTGTGCTGCCTGCGGTGCGTGCGTGCTCAATCCAGCTGCCCCTTTCCGGTCGTCCCGGCTGCCGAGGCGTACGCTACCCGCTTCGCCGGGTGCCCGGGACCGCCGCACCGCTGTCGCATGGGGGCACGCACGGCGGTCGCACCGCGCGACCGCCGCGACCGCGCCAGGACGAGGCTTGACGCGCGACGCTGGGCTACTTCTTGTCGCCGTCCTTGCCGCCGCCGAACGAGCCCATGGACTCGTAGATCTCCTTGCAGGTGGGGCACACGGGGTACTTCTTGGGGTCCCGTCCGGGCACCCAGACCTTCCCGCAGAGCGCGACGACGGGGGTGCCGTCGAGCGCGCTCGCCATGATCTTGTCCTTCTGGACATAGTGGGCGAAGCGCTCGTGGTCGCCGTCGCCATGCGTCGTCTGCGGTGCGGGTTCGACGAGGGTGCCGGTGCCCGCTCCGCGTTCGGGCTCATGAGTGCTCATGCTCACCAAGCCTAATTGAGCGACGGGTCGTCCGGGTACGTGGCGAGCAGCGCCAGGCTGCCGCGCTGGCGGCGCAGCACTGCGCGCCAGAGCCGCTCGGGCTCGGGGGCAGAAACGTCGCCAGGCTCCGACTCCACGACGTACCAGGCGCCCTCGTCCAGCTCGCGTTCCAGCTGCTCAGGGCCCCAGCCGGCGTATCCGGCGAAGATCCGCAGGCTGCCGACCTCGGCCGCCAGCACCTCGGGCGGCGCCTCCAGGTCGACCAGGCCGATCGAACCGTGCACCCGCCGCCAGCCGAGCGGCCCGCTGCCCGGCACCACGGCCAGGGCCAGGGCGGCGTCCAGCGCGACAGGACCGCCCTGGAAGACCACCCCGGGCTCGCCCGCCAGCGCGGCCCAGGACTCCAGCACCTCGGAGACGCCGACCGGCGTCGGGCGGTTCAGCACGACACCGAGCGCCCCCTCGCGGTCGTGGTCGAGCAGCAGCACGACGGATCGGTCGAAGTTGGGATCGGACAGCGACGGGGTGGCCACCAGCAGCCGCCCGGTGAGCGAGGACGCCTCGGTCATGCGCCCATGATTCCCCATCCCGCGATCGCTGGGGAGGGCCGGCAGACAGCCGGCGGACAGCCCGGCGGACGGCCGGCCGAGCCGGGACGTGCGACGGGGGTGGCCCGCCCGGTCGAGGACCGGTCGGGGCCACCCCCGCGCGCTCGGTCACTTGCCCTTGGCGGCGTCCTTGAGCTTGGTGCCCGCGGAAACCTTCACGCTGTAGCCGGCCGGGATCTGGATGGGCTCGCCGGTCTGCGGGTTGCGGGCGGTGCGGGCGGCCCGGAGCGTCCGCTCGAAGGTCAGGAAGCCGGGAATGGTGACCTTCTCGTCCCCCTTGGCAACGACCTCTCCAACGGTCTCGGCAAGGGCCGACAGCACAGAGTCGGCGTCCTTTCGCGTCACCCCGGCGCGCTCGGACAGAGCGGCCACCAGCTCACTGCGGTTCATAGTTCGTACTCCCGTGTTCATCTTGCCAATGGGGCGTGAGATCGAAGCCGATGCTGCCAGGGCCCACTGACAGTGCCCGGACCCGGGTCTGCCTTGAGCCCCTCGCGCCCGGGTACGCATCCTGCCCCTACGCGTGGTGGGAAGGCCAATCCGACGTCCCCTGAGGGTCACACGACGTGGCGCAGGCGTCTCGCCGCGGAGAGGGCGCCCGAAGTGCCCGCGGGCTGCCTCCCGATCACCCTAAGGGTCCCTCAGGCGTGGCCGGCAACCGACTCGCCGCCGGTGGCTTGTGCCGCCTCCCGGACCGCGCCGGCCACCGCGGCCGGCACCCGCTCATTGAAGACGCTCGGCACGATGTAGTTCGCGTTCAGCTCGTCCTCGCCCACCACATCCGCCAGCGCCCGGGCTGCGGCCAGCATCATCCGCTGGTTGACCGTGTGCGACTGCGCATCGAGCAGGCCTCGGAAGATGCCGGGGAAGACCAGCACGTTGTTGATCTGGTTGGGAAAATCTGATCGACCAGTGGCGACGACCGCCGCGGTCTGCCGGGCCAGGAACGGGTCGATCTCGGGGTCGGGATTCGCGAGGGCGAAGACGATGGCGTCGTCCGCCATCGTCGCGACGTCCGCGGCGCCCAGCACGTCGGGCGCGGAGACGCCGATGAAGACGTCCGCGCCCGCGACCGCGTCCCGCAGCGTGCCGGAGACGCCCTCGGGGTTGGTGTGGTCCGCGATCCAGCGCAGCGGGGAGTCGCCGTCGGCCGCCACCAGATCGTCCCGTCCCGCGTGCACCACGCCGTGGATGTCCGCCACCACCGCGTGCCGCACGCCGGCGGCGAGCAGCAGCCGCAGGATCGCGGTGCCGGCCGCGCCCGCGCCCGACATCACCACCCGCACGTCCGCCATGTTCTTGCCGACCACGCGCAGCGCGTTGTGCAGGGCGGCGAGCACCACGATGGCGGTGCCGTGCTGGTCGTCGTGGAAGACCGGAATGTCCAGCGCCTCGTGCAGCCTGGCCTCGATCTCGAAGCAGCGGGGCGCGGAGATGTCCTCCAGGTTGATACCGGCGAAGCCGGGGGCGATGGCCTTGACGATCTCGACGATGGCGTCGGTGTCCTGGGTGTCCAGGCAGATCGGCCAGGCGTCGATGCCGGCGAAGCGCTTGAACAGCGCGGCCTTGCCCTCCATCACCGGCAGCGCGGCGTGCGGGCCGATGTTGCCCAGGCCCAGCACGGCGGAGCCGTCGGTCACCACCGCGACGCTGTTGCGCTTGATGGTGAGCCGCCTGGCGTCCTCCGGGTTGGCCGCGATCTGCGTGCATACCCGGGCCACGCCCGGCGTGTAGATCATGGACAGCTCGTCGCGATTGCGAATCGGATGCTTGGACTGCATCTCGATCTTGCCGCCGAGATGCATCAGGAAGGTCCGGTCGGAGACCTTGCCGATCGCCACGCCCTCGATGGTGCGCAGCTTCTGGACGATCTCGTCCGCGTGCGCGGTGGAGCTGGCCGCGATGGTCACGTCGATGCGGAGCTTCTCGTGCCCCGAGGCGGTGACGTCCAGGCCGGTCACCGTGCCGCCGGAGGACTCCACGACGGTGGTGAGCTGGCTGACCGCCGTCCCGCTGGCCGGGACCTCCAGGCGGACTGTCATCGAGTAGGAAACGCTGGGCGCCGTTGCCATGGCCGACTTCCTTCGCTGTGCTGTGTCCGCGCTCCGTCCGCGGTAGACAAGCGGCCATCGTCGCACCAACGAGCGCCGGGAGGCCAATCATGGCCAACTGCGTGACGGCCTGCGGCCCAGCTCTGCGGAGAGAATCCGCCGGGGCCCGAGTCCCGTCCGCGCACGGAACTCGTGCGGGGACCACTCGGGGTGGGCGGAAATAGAGGCACCGACCCGCCAGCTCGCCTCGCGGCAAGTGGTCGCTCGTAGCGACAATGGTTGGGCCCGGGGGCATGGAACGGGCCGGCGCCTTTCCCAGGCTACCTGGCCCTCCCCGGACTGGCCAAGCGTTGCCCTTGCCGGACCGGTCCGGATCAGCGCGGGCAGGTGTCCAACTGCTCGGCAAGGCCGTTGCGGGGCGCGGTGGGGCGGAGCGGGCGCGGGGTCCGCGGTCAGCGAGGGGCGGGGGCGCGGAGAAGGGCGGGGACGCCGGACTCGTCAGGGCGGTCCTCAGGGAGAGCGAGCACGGCGAGCCGTTGGGTGGCCCGGGTCAGCGCCACGTAGAGCACCCGCGGGCCGGCCGGGGACTCGGCCGCGATCTCGGCCGGGGAGACCACCAGCGTGCCGTCGTACTCCAGGCCCTTGGCCTCCAGGCTGCCGAGCACCACCAGGCGCCCGCGCGGCGCCGCGGGCCGGCGACCGGCCGGCACGGACGGGTTGGGCCCGGGCGCCGGCTCGTCGTCGAGCAGGTCGGCGAGCCAGCGGCGGGTCTCCTCGCGGCGCCGCATGGCCACCACGACGCCGACCGTGCCCGGCACCTCGGCCAGCAGGCGCTCGACCTCGGCGCGCACGTCGGCGGCGCGGTCCGCCTCCGCGGCGGCGCGGTCCGCCTCCGCGGCGGCGCGGTCCGCCTCGGCGGCGGCGCGGAACGTGGGCTCGACTCCGGTGGCGCGCACGGCGCGGGGCGGCCGGGCGCCGGGCATGGCGAGCGCGAGCACCCGGTCGGCGACCCGGGCGATCTCGGCGGAGTTGCGGTAGTTGACGGTGAGTTCGAAGCGTCTTCGCTGCCGGTCGCCGAGCGCCGCGTCCCGCTCCTCGGCCGCCTCCTCGGGCGCGGGCCAGGAGCTCTGCGCCGGATCGCCGACGACGGTCCAGGTGGCGCGGCGGCCACGGCGGCCGACCATGCGCCACTGCATCGGCGTGAGGTCCTGCGCCTCGTCGACGATGACGTGCGCGTAGTCGGTGCGCGGTCCGGCGCTCGGGTCAGCCTCCCGAGACGGCGGCTCGCGCCGGGAGGCCAGCCGCTCGGCGTAGGTGGTCAGCTCGTCGAGGCCGCTGAGCTGGTCCAGGGGGTCGGTCTCGCGGGCCCGCTCCTGTCTGGCCGGGGCACCGAGCAGCACCCGCAGTTCGTCGAGCAGCGCCACATCGTGCACGGACAGGCCGGTGCCCTCGGCGGTGATCCGGCGCAGCGAGCGGGCCAGCTGCCGCACCTCGCCGGTCCGCAGCGTCCGCCGGGCCCAGCGGCCCAGCCGGCGTTCGTCGGCCATCGCGGTCAGCACCTGGAGCGGCGTGGTCTCCGGCCACCACGCGTCGAGGAAGTCGCGGAACGCGTCCTCGGCGCCGATGTCGTCGTAGAACGCCTCCCGCGCCTCCTCGGCCAGTTCGGGCTCGGGGTACCGGGCGGGGCCGCCGGACCGCCGCCACAGCGCCTCCAGCAACAGCCGCCGGGCGCGCGGGCGCATCAGGTTGACGGGCGCGGTGCCGGCGAGCGTCTGCCGCCGGACGTCGCGCAGTTCGTCCGCGTCGAGTTCGACGCGCGCGCCGAAGGCGACCACCCGCAGCCGGTCGGGCGCGGGGGTGGCCTCCAACAGGCCACGCGCGGCGCGGTGCAGCACCTTGGCCATCCGGGCCGAGCCCTTGACGCGGGCGACCGCGGGCTCGTCGTAGGTGTCGGCGGCCACGCCGTCGATGAGCTCGCCGAGCGCCCTGATGGCCACCTGGCCCTCCTCGCCGAGCGCGGGCAGCACGCCCTCGGTGTAGGAGACCAGCAGCGGGGTGGGGCTGACGATCAGAATGCCGCCGGCATATCTGCGGCGGTCCTGATAGAGCAGGTAGGCGGCGCGGTGCAGGGCCACGGCGGTCTTGCCGGTGCCGGGGCCGCCGGCCACCTCGGTGACGGAGGCGGCGGGAGCCCGGATCACCCGGTCCTGCTCGGCCTGGATGGACGCCACGATGTCGTGCATGCGGCGCTCCTTGGCCCGGCCGAGCGCGGCCATCAGCGCGCCGTCGCCGACCACCGGCAGTTCGGTGCCGTCCAGCAGGGCCCGCAGCCCGGGGCGGAGCAGATCGTCCTCGACGCTCAGCACCCGGCGGCCCTTGCTGCGGATCACCCGGCGGCGCACCACCCGACCGGGAGCCACGGGTGTGGCGCGGTAGAACGGGGCGGCGGCGGGCGCCCGCCAGTCGATGACCAGCGGCACGTAGTCGGCGTCGAGCACGCCGAGCCGCCCGATGTGCAGCGTCTCGGCGATGTCGGCCACCCCGTGGGCGGCCCCGTCGCCCTCCGCGCTCTGTTCCGTGTCGTGTTCCGTGTCGTGTTCGGCGCCGTGCTCCGCATCGTGATCCGCGTCCTGGCGGACGGCGTCCTCGGCGGGCTCCACGGACGTGTACGCGCCGTCAGGACCGCGCTTCCCGTCCTTGCCGCGCAGCAGGTCGATGCGGCCGAAGAGGAAGTCCTCGAACTCGCTGTTCAGGCGGTTGAGGTGGAGACCCGCCTGGAACACCTGGGCGTCCCGTTCGGCCAGCGCGCCCGGCGTGCCCACCTGCACCCGGCGGGCGGCGTCCGCCACCAGGTACTCCGCCTCGTGGATCTTCTCGGTCAGGCGCTGGTAGACGGCGTCCAGATGCCGTTGCTCGTGACGGATCTCCCGTGCGCGCACGTCCACCGTGGCGGCCCCCTTCTGCAGTCCGGCAGGGCAGCCGTCCACCGTACGCGAGATCAGCCCCCTGCGCGGAGCATCCGCAGCCTATCTTCCGCCACATCAGCCCCAGTCGCCATACTCCCGCCGGCCGTCGTGTCAGCCTCAACCGCCGTACTTCTGCCCGTCCAGCGAGGGGTCGAGGGCGAGCCGGTAGCCGCGTTTGACCACGGTCTGGATCAGCGTCGGGACGCCCAGCGCGGTGCGGAGCCGGGCCATCGCGGTCTCCACGGCGTGTTCGTCGCGCCCGGCGCCCGGCAGCCCACGGAGCAGTTCGGCGCGCGGCACCACCCAGCCGGGCCGGCGGGCCAGCAGCCGCAGCAGCGCCATGCCGGCCGGCGGCACGGGCCGCAGCTCCCGGTCGACGACCACGGCGTGACCGCGGATCTGCAGATGACGGCCGGCCACCGGAAGGGTGCGGGCGCGGGTGGGCAGCTCATGGCAGAGCAGCTGCACCAGCGGGCCGAGCCGGAAACGTTCGGGATGGCAGGTGGGCACGTCGTGGGCCTGGAGCGGCAACGCGGTGACGGGTCCCACACAGGCCGGCAGCACGCGCGTGCGCAGCGCGGTCAGTAGTTCCTCCAGGACCTCGCGCTGCGCCGCGCGGCGCAGCAGCGAGGCCACGGCGGGGGCGCTGGTGAAGGTGACCGCGTCCAGGCCGTGACCCACCACGGCCTCGATCAGCCGGTCCACGGGGGCCAGATCGCGGGGCGGCATCCAGCGGTACACGGGCACGTCCACCACCTCTGCGCCGGCCGCGCGCAGCGCCTCGATGAAGCCGGGCAACGGTTCGCCGTGCAACTGGAGCGCGATGCGGCGGCCGACGACGCCCTGGTCGAGCAGCCGCTGGAGCACCTCGGCCATGGACTCGGAGGCGGGCGACCACTCGTCGGTCAGCCCGGCCGCCCGGACGGCGCCGCGCACCTTGGGGCCGCGGGCGAGCACCTCCGCCTTGCCGAGGACCCGCAGCAGGGCCTCGCCCAGGCCCCAGCCCTCGGCGGCGGCGACCCAGCCGCGGAAGCCGATCGCGGTGGTCGCGACGACCACCTGCGGCGGGACGTCGATGAGCTGCCGGGTGGCGGCCATCAGGTGGTCGTCGTCGGCGAGCGGCACGATGCGCAGCGTCGGGGCGTGCTGCACCTCGGCGCCGCGGCGCCGCAGCAGTGCGCCCAGTTCCTCGGCGCGCCGGGCGGCGGTGACGCCGACGGTGAAGCCGTCCAGCGGCCTGATCGGCGACGACGCGTCGGCCGGCGTCCCGGCGCCGGACTCGGCGCCGGGCTCGATGCCGGACTCCGCGCCAATGGCGCCAGTCGGTGGCCTGGTCTCGGGGGCCGGCTGGGCCCCCGGCATGTCGTGCTCGTGGTGCTCGTGCTGCATCCTCGTATCCGCTCCGCCCAGAGTCTTTCGAGACGCGAAGCCCGAGCCTGTCAATTGCCGGTGTCAGACTCGGTTCCGCGCGGTTTCCCGAGCGTTACACCCGGAGCCCCGGAGCGCAGCTCACACTCCTGCGTACACGGGAGCGCGTTCCCCGGCCGCGCCCTCGCCCGTCTCGGTCGCGGGCGGCGCGGAACGCCGCAGGTAGACGGCCCAGGTGACCAGGAAGCAGACGGCGTAGTAGCCGAGGAAGGCCACGAAGGCGCCGGTGCCGGTGCCAGTGGAGAGGAAGGACTGGCGCAGCGCGAGGTTGACGCCGAGGCCACCGAGCGCGCCGACGGCGCCGATGATCGCCATGGAGGCGCCGGACAGCCGCCGGGCGTAGACCCGACCGGCCTCCCGGCTGAGCTCACCGGCCCGCGTCAGGGCCTGGGCTTTGGCCTGGTAGATCGCGGGGATCATCTTGTAGGTCGAGCCGTTGCCGACGCCGGTGAGCACGAACAGCACCACGAAGCCGGTGGTGAAGAGCGCGAGCGACTCCCGCACCGAGGCGGTGACGATCACCCCGGTGGCGACGCTCATCAGGGCGAAGTTCGCCAGTGTGATGCGGGCGCCGCCGTATCGGTCGGCGAGCTGGCCGCCGATCGGGCGAACCAGGGAGCCCAGCAGCGGCCCGATGAACGTCACCGCGGCGGCCTCCAGCGGCGTCCGGTCGAACTGGTTCTGCAGCACCAGCCCGAAGGCGAAGCTGTAGCCGATGAACGAGCCGAAGGTGCCGATGTAGAGGAAGGCCATGATCCAGGTATGGCCGTCCGCCGCGGCCTGCCGGGCGGCGCCGGCGTCGTTGCGCACCGGCCCGAGGTTGTCCATCCGGCGGGCACTGAGCACCACGGCCAGCAGGATGAGCGGGATGTAGATCAGCAGCATCACCCGGGGCCGCCCCTCGCCGGCCGTCGCGATGACGAGCAGGCCGACCAGCTGCACCACGGCGACGCCGATGTTGCCGCCGCCCGCGTTGATGCCCAGCGCGCGGCCCTTCAGGCGCAGCGGGTAGAAGCTGTTGATGTTGGTCATCGAGGAGGCGAAGTTCGCCCCGCCCACGCCGGTGAGCACGGCCACCAGCATGAACGTGCCGTACGAGGTGCCCGGCTCCATCACGACCAGCAGCGCGGTGGTGGGCAGCAGCAGCATGGCGGCGCTGATGATCGTCCAGTTCCGCCCGCCGAACCGGGCCACGGCGAAGCCGTACGGGATCCGCAGGCAGGCCCCGACCAGGGAAGCCACGGAGACCAGGAAGAACTTCCCGGCCGGGTCGATGCCGTACTCGTCGCCCATGAAGAGGGTCAGCACCGAGAACATGCTCCACACGGAGAAGCCGATGTGCTCGGAGGTGACGGAGAAGACAAGGTTGCGCCGCGCGATGTGCCGGCCCTCGCGCTCCCAGAACCCCCGGTCCTCGGGGTCCCACTCGTCGATCCAGCGCCCGCCTCGGCGGGTGGCGGCGGTCTTGGGGGCTGACATGGGGCCTCCGGAGGGTCGGGCAGGGTGTTCCTGCTTCCCGAAGGTAGGGAGGCCGCGTTTCCGCCCTGTGGCGTGAGGTGACACGGACGAAACCTTGCTCTCACCCGTCGCACGCCCCACGGGTGAGCGGGAGGGGCACGGGCCGGAAGCCGCGTGGGCGCGATACCGGAGAAGAGCCGAGGTGAGCGGGCGTGGCGGGGCGCCGGCCAGGGGCCGTGAGCGGTCCAGGCGCGGCCCAGGCGCCGGGTCAGCAGGGCAGGCGACTGACCAGCCCCGGGATCGGGGCGGGACCCAGACAGGTGCTCTTGGGCGGCATCCCGGTGCCGTTGGCGGCGCCCGACCAGATCTGGTCCCAGGTCGGCGGCGGCAGGATCAGGCCCACCTCGGCGGACTCCGGGTACTGGCTGGTGAAACGGGGCGACGCCGCGATGCCCTGGTCCTCGCAGAGCATCGGGATCAGCACGTGGTCGCTGATCGCGGCGGGCAGTTCCACCCATTCCGGCGGCAGGAAGCGCAGCCGGCCGGCCATCGCCGCCGGGGAGATCTCGGAGACTCCCCAGGCCCGACCCTGACCGGTGAGCAGGAACGCGCCGCGCGCGGGCGCCCGGCGGGTGCCCGAGGGCTGCTCGGTGACCCGGGCGAAGCGGGAGGCAGTGCTGACCGCCTTGCCGACATCGAGCCCCGGCACCACCCGGTGCGTCGCGGAGAGTGTCAGCGGGTAGTGGGTGTGGTCCACCACCAGGGCGAGCAGCCGGTCGGCCACCGCGCCGGGGTGGGCGCGATGCAGGCGCCGCGCCGCCTCCAGCCGGTGGTGGCCGTCGGCCAGCAGCACCGGGGGCAGGGCCGGTGGGTTCTCGGCCCAGCGGGCGTCACACGCCCAGAGCCGTTGCACCCCGCCCTCGGGAGTGGTGAGCTCCTGCACCGCGGGGCCGCGGATGGTGTCGTCGACGCACTCCTGGAAGGAGCCCAGGTCGGGGGCCGCCAGCAGCAGCGGCTCGATGCTGCCGCCGCGCTGCTGGAGCAGGCGGGCGTGCAGGCTCACGTCGGACTCCCCCACCTGCTGGTGACGGAGCACATGCCCGGTCTCCACGCCGTGCAGGCTCAGCGCTCCGATGACGCCACGCTGCTCCACGGCTCCGGCGGAGTCGCGGCGTTCCAGCACGTAGTAGCTGGCACGGCCGAGCGGCTCGGCCAGCACGCCGTGGAAGGGAAGCAGGAGATCTGTCCGTGGGGCCGGCGCTCCGTAGGGAACCATGCCGGGGAACAGCTCAGGCGGCAGAATGCTCCCCCTCCTTCGGGGACCCTGAGCGCGTCGACGCGCTCGCGGTCCCCTTTCGCATCACCACCGGCCGCAGCAGGTCCTGGGCCTTGCGCAGCACCGCCTCCAGTTCCTGCGGGCCGTCCGCGACCGCGGTGAGGTAGCCATGCCCGGCGACCCGGCTGGTGGCCTCCGGAACATGGCTGCCGAGGGGCACGGTGATCTTGAGTCCGGTCACCCCGCTCAGCGCGCGCACCTCGGCGGTGCCCTCCACGGTCCTGAGCTGGCCAGAGGGGAAGCGCAGGAAACGGATGCCCGCGAAACGACGACCGCCCGCGGCGGGCCGCGAAGCCGGCAGCGGCAGGCCGAGGAGCGCGGCGATGGTGCGGCCGACGAGATCCGTGCCCGTAGCCGTCAGCAGCAGTTCCTGGACGCATTCGGCGCCCGGACGGGCGTGTGACTCGATCAGCCGTGGCCCGTTGGGGGTGAGCACCACCTCGGTCTGGGACGGGCCACTGCGGTGCCCGGCGACGTTGAGGGTGGTGGTGACCAGGTCGTGGATGCGCGCCGCGGTCGGCGCGTCGAGGTCAGCCGGCAGGTCGTAGCCCGTCTCGGCGAAGTCGGGAGCCTCGGTGGTGTGCTTCCTGCTGACCGCGAGGATGGTGTGGTCCCCGGCGTGCGAGTGCGCCTCGACGCTGTACTCGGGGCCGTCCAGGAACTCCTCGATGATCAGGGCGGGCTCGGGAGCCAGCCCGGCGGCCAGAACGGCTGCGTCAGGCGCGCTGCGCAGCATGTGGACGTCCTGGCCGCCGGAACCGGTGCGTGGCTTGGCCACGCAGGGGTAGCCGACGCGGTCGGCGACGGCTACCAGATGCGCGGCGCGGTCGCAGTGCTCGTACCGCACGGGGGAACGGGTGAGCTGGTTGACCTTGCCGCGCAGGGCCGCCTTGTCCGTGAGGTACGCGACGGCCGCATGAGGGTTGCCTGGGAAGCGCAGGGCTTCGTTGGCGCGCGCCGCGATCAGCGCGCTGGCCTCGGCGAAGCCGAACACCGAGGCCCGTGCCGGGTAGGTCGCCAGATGGCCTATGGCCATCAGCAACGAGGGGTGGTCGTGCCAGTCCACCGTCAGGGCGGCGTCAGCGGCCGCCACCGCCTTGCGGATGCCGGGGGCCGACAGGTCGGGCGCCAACACCAGACTCCGGGCGCCGACCCGCCGGGCCGCCTCGACCACGGCGGGACTCGGGCTCAGCAGGACGGCCAGAGGCATCTGGGACGTCATCGTGCCGCCTCCTTGTCCAGGCTCCGGTCGGTCGAGGCACAGGGGTGCCCAGGGCGATTACGTGAAGACGCGGTGTGCGCCGTCGGAAGCCGCCGGGGGGCGGCTCGTACGTCCTAGTTCCAGCCGTTGGTCAGTGGCCGGAGGCCCTGCGAGGTGCTCGAACCGCCCTCCTGCTGGACGGCGGATGCGTTGGCGGTCACGACGGCCCCGGAGACCATGACGATGAGCAAAGCCGAGGCTACGCTCAGAGCAATCTTCTTCACGGGTTCCCTCTTCCGTGTCCACATCGCCGAACATCAGTGACATGCTGGTGCAGTTGATGCTCACAAGCATGTGAAGCGAAGTCGAGAGCGTTCCTATGGCATTATCTCGCCTGTCAGGTTGACGCCAGGGGCTGGCTGACGTCGTTCAAGGAAGTAGAACGTGCAGGAAACCGGCGAAATAGACGCGGCAGCGGCCCGAGTCTACCGACTCCGCGTCATCCACCCCACCGACTCCGTGGAACAGATTGCGGCACGGACGGGCCTCCCCCTCTCGGAGGTGGTCGAGGCCGAGTTCCGGCTGTCCGCGCTCGGACTGCTGCGCCCCTCCCCGACGGGCGGCCAGGTCGCCGTCAGCCCCGAGACCGCCGCCGACACGCTGCTGGCCCCCATGGAGCAGGACATCCTGCAACGCCGCATCGCCATGGCCGCCACCCGGGCCCGGCTGCACGCCCTGTCCGGCGACTATCTGGAGGCCAGGAGCCTTCGCTCGGCCAAGAGCAGCATCGAGATCGTGGAGGGCACCGAGAACGCCCGGGCGGTCATCGACGACCTGGCCCGCACCTGCGCCGAGTCCCTGGACGCCCTGGTGCCCGGCAGCGGGCTGAACGAGGCCGCGGCCAAGGCGGCCACCCCGCTGGACATGGAGATGCTGGAGCGGGGCGTGAAGATGCGGAGCCTGTTTCAGCACAGCGCGCGGAAGAACCGCGTCCAGGTGCGGCACGCCGCGCTGCTGACCAGCGCCGGCGGCCAGGTGCGCAGCACCGGCGTGCTGCCTTCCCGGATGCTGATCTACGACGGCGGCTGCGCGGTCATTCCGCTCGGCCCCGAGCGGGTCGGCGTCGGCGCGGCGCTGATCCGCGACCCCACGGTGCTCGGCTTCCTGCAGCGCCTCTTCGAGCACTACTGGGACCGGGCCCTGGACTTCGCCGAGGAGGAGCAGCGGGAGGGTCCCGAGCCGACCGAGGTGGAGCGGGACGTCCTGCTGCTGATGGCGGCGGGCAAGAAGGACGAGGCGATCGCCCACCAGCTCGGGATGTCGCCGCGGTCGGTCAGCCGGATCGTGGCCCGTCTGATGGAGCGCCTGGACGCCGAGAGCCGGTTCCAGGCCGGCGCCAGGGCGGCGTTGAACGGCTGGTTGTCCGACGACTGACCGGGATCCGGCCGACTGCTACCATGACGGAATCAGCCCTATCCTTGCACGGACAGTGACATTCTGGATGCCAGGGCCCCCCGCAGGGCCGGGACGCTGACGTTGGCGGAGGACAAGGGTGCGGGACATTGGGGACATAGACGAGATCGACGACCAGATCGACGAGGTAACGCTCCGTGTCTACCAGCTCCGGGTGACGCACCCCACCGACCGGGTGAGCCAGTTGGCCGTGCGCGCCGGGCTGACGGACGCGGAGGTGTCCCTAGCCGAGGAGCAGCTGTCCTTGCTGGGGCTGTTGCAGCCCTCCCCCGGCGGCGGCTGGGTCGCCATCAGCCCCGAAAGCGCCGCGGAGTCGCTTCTGGCCCCGATGGAGCAGGACATCCTGCGCCGGCGCATCGCCATGGCCGCCACCCGGGAGCAGTTGCACGCGCTGTCCGGCGACTACCTGGAGGCGCGCAGCCTGCGCTCGGCGACCAGCAGCATCGAGATCGTGCGGGAGCTGGGCACCATCCGCTCGGTCATCGACGACCTGGCGCGTAACTGCACCGGATCGGTGGACGTGCTCTCGCCGGGCGGCGGGCAGAACGAGGAGGCGATGCGGGCCGCCCTCCCGCTCGACCTGGACGTGCTCGGCCGCGGGGTGCGGCTGCGGATGCTGCTCCAGTACAGCGCGCGGGGGCACCGGGCCACGGCGCAGTACGTGGAGACCATCGTCCAGGCGGGCGCCGAGGTGCGCTGCGCCAGCGTGCTGCCGTCCCGGATGCTGCTCTACGACGGCGCATGCGCGGTGCTCCCGGTCGATCCGCGGAACACGGGCCGGGGCGTGGCACTGATCAGAGACTCGGCGGTGCTCGGCTTCCTCGGGCAGCTGTTCGGGCACTACTGGGACGAGGCCGAGGACTTCCTGGAGGAGGCGGCCGGCGCGGGTGAGGCGTCGGACGCCGTGCTGCGCGGGCTGGAGCGCGACGTGCTGCTGCTGATGGCGGCGGGCAAGACGAACGAGGCGATCGCCAGCCAGTTGGGCATCTCCCGACGCTCGGTCAGCCGCCTCGTCGGCCGCCTGATGGAGCGCTTGGACGCCACCAACCGCTTCCAGGCCGGGGCCCGAGCCGCACAGCGCGGCTGGCTCGCACCGGCCTCCTGGTCCTAGCCCTGCCCGAACACGAGGGCCCGCCGGGCCGCCCGTGGCCAGAGCCGGGACCGAGCCGTCAGCCTTCCGTGGACAGCAGCCGGCGGTCGGCGTCCGGGAGCCAGGCGCCCGGCGGATGGTCGAGCCACTGGCCGGCCGCGGCCAGGTCGCGGGCGACGCCGGCCAGCGCGGTGAGCGCCGGATGTCGGAGTCCTGACCGCCAGACCATGGAGACGGGGGACAGCGGCACCGGGTCCGTCAGCAGGCGCAGCACCATGCCGGGCACCCCGACGAAGATCTCGCTGGCCAGCACCGACCAGCCCTGCCGCCGCACCACCCGGACGAACTCCGCTTCGCCTTCGATCCTCGGGAACGGCGGCGCCAGCGCCGCGCCCGAGGCGTCGAGCAGTTGGCGCGCGAAGTCCGTCCACTCGGCGGTGTCCGCGTTGCCCGCCCCGGCGTACAGCGTCTCGCCGGCGAGCGCCGCCAGCGGCACCGCGGGCAGCGCGGCCAGCCGGTGCCCCTCGGGCAGCAGCACGGCCACCCGTTCGTATCTGACGAGTCGGTGTGCCAGGCCGGACCGGGCCGCCGGGTCGAGGCCGGCCACCCGGCCGAAGGAAACGTCGAGCCGCCCGCCGGCGATCTCCGTCGCCGCCTTGGTCACGCCGCTGTGGAAACGGGCCACGAACTCCAGGCCCAGGCCCCGTTCGTCCACCGCCCGGCGAGCGGCGTCGAGCACCAGCCGACCGGTGGACACCTGGGCCTGGACGTCGACGACCAGCGGCCGGTCGCCGCCCGCCCCGACCGCGGCGGCCAGCTCGTCGTGCGCGGCCAACACCCGGCGCGCGACCGGCAGCAGCCGCTCACCCTCCGGGGTGAGCGTCACCCGCCGGGTGCTGCGGACGAACAGCGGGGCGCCCCACTCCCGCTCCAGCCGGCGGATGTCGCGGCTCAACGCCTGTTGCGCCACGAAGAGGCGGGCCGCGGCGCGGGTGAAGTGCAGTTCCTCGGCCAGGGCGACGAAGGCGCGCAGCAGCCGGGGGTCGGTGTCGGGGCCGTGGTGCGCCATTTCGCCATTCTCCCGACGCGTGCGGGATTCACAACACGAGCGGGTGAATCATCCTCGAACAGGTGTTGGACGCGAGCGACCGGGCACGGCGAGGGTGGTCGTCATGCCTCCCTTCACCCCGGTCATGAGGGCCCCGCGGCCGACGCCTCCCGGCGGATTCCCGCCGCTGGTCACGGTCAGCGGCGGGACGCTGGTCCTCGCGCGCCGCGAGTCGACGCCGCCGCACGACCGTCGGCGCCGGCTCGGTCCGTACGCCCGGATCTTCGCCGTGCCTGGTGCGGTCCCGTTCGCCGTGGCCGGCGTCGTCGCCCGCCTGCCGATGGGCATGTTCGGCGTGGCCACGGTGATCATGGTCACCGCGCGGCACGGCTCGTACGCGCTGGCCGGGGCCGTGACCGCCACCGGCCTCGCCGCATCGGCGGTGTGCGGCCCGCTGGTCGCGCGGCTGGTGGACCGGCGCGGCCAGGCCAGGGTCGCGGTGCCGGCGGCGGCGGTGTGCGTCTGCGGGCATCTGGCGCTGCTGCTGTGCCTGCGGCTCGACGCGCCGGTGTGGACGTACTTCGGCTGCGCGCTGCTGACCGCGGCCACGCCGAACACCGGCGGGATGTCGCGGGCCCGATGGGCGTTCGTCTTCCGGAAGGACTCCGCCGAGCACGCGGCGGCCCGGCACGCGGCGAACTCGTTCGAACAGGCCGCGGACGAGCTGTGCTTCATGCTGGGCCCGGTGCTCGCCGCGCTGCTGTGCACCCAGCTGTTCCCCGAGGCCGGCACGCTGGTCGGGGCCGCGCTGCTGCTCGGCGGAATGCTCGCGTTCGCCGCGCAGCGCCGCACCGAGCCTCCCCCGCTGGCCGGGGCCGAGGGCGGCGACCGCTCGGCGTGGCTGCCGCGGCTTCCCGGGCTGCCGACGCTGCTGGTCACCTTCGCCTGCACCGGCGCGGTGTTCGGCACGCTGGAGGTGGTGACCATCGGCTTCGCCGACGAACGCGGTCAGCGCGCCTGGGCCGGGGTGGTGCTGGGCACACAGGCCGCGGGCTCGGCAGCGGCCGGGCTGGCGTTCGGGCTGATGAGCGGGCGGCGGGCGGGCGGCTCGGCGCACGGACGGTTCGCGGCGTGCGTGTCCGCGATGGCGGTGCTGATGACGCTGCCGCTGCTCGCCTCCCGCGCCGGCGAACTGGCCCTGTTGGCGCCGGCGCTGCTGGTCGCGGGCATGGCGACCGCGCCCACCATGGTGACCGGCATGACCCTGGTACAGCGGCTGGTCCCGGCCGGCCGGCTCAACGAGGGCATGACGCTGATGGTGACCGCGCTGCTCGCCGGCATCGCCCTGGGCTCGGCCGCGGGCGGCTGGGTCGTGGACACGCTCGGCGCCGGCCCGGGCTACGCGCTCCCCACGGCGGCCGCGACCCTCGCGGCGACCCTGGCGCTGACCACCCTCCGCTCCCCCCGCCCGGCCCCGGCCCCGGCAGACCAACCTGCCGGGCCGGGAACGGCCGAGGGCCAGCCGGCAGGGACCTAGGCCCTGTCCTGCCGATCTTGCCGGGCCCACGACTCCCCCAGACTCCGTCCGGGGGGACCCCCACGCTACGGCCACTCGCTGCGGCGTCGAATCGCGCGAGTACGTCCCCCAGACTCCGTCTGGGAGGTGTCCCCATCGATCGACAGGACAGGACCTAGCCGAGGGCGCCGAGGAAGTCGGCGGCGACTGGGCCGGCGTCCGCGCCGCCGGAGCCGCCGTCGGTGAGCACCACGGCGAACGCCAGGTCGGCGTCCGCCAGATAGCCGACCATCCAGGCGTTGGTGGACAACTCCCCGTCCTCGTCGGTGAACTCCGCCGTGCCGGTCTTGGCGTGCGGCGAGCCGGGGATGCCGTCCAGCGCGGAGGCCGAACCGACGGTCACCGTGTCCCGCATCATGGCGCGCAGCGCGTCGAGGGTCCCCGCGCTCAGCTCCGCCGGGGCCTGGTAGGGGTCCGACACCGCGTCGGGGACCAGCACCGGCTGGTGGAAGGCGCCGGCCTCGACGGTCGCCGCCACCGAGGCCATCACCAGCGGGCTGGCCTGCACCCGGCCCTGTCCGATCAGCGAGGCGGCCAGCTCGTTCTCGCCGTCCGCCGGGGGCACCAGGCCGTCGAAGGTCGCGGCGCCGACGGACCACTCCCCGCCTATGCCGAACGCCTGCGCCGTCTCGTGAAGCGTGTCCTCCTCGAACCGGTCGAGGTTGTCGATGAACGCGGTGTTGCAGGACTCGGTGAACGCCTCCTGGAGCGTGGTGTCCGGGCCCAGCTCGAACTCGCCCTGGTTCTCGAAGGTCTGGCCGTTGACGTCCACGTACTGAGGACAGCCGACCTGGTCGGCCGGGAGTGTGCCGCCCTCCAGGAGCGCCGCCGTCGAGACGATCTTGAAGGTGGAGCCGGGCGCCAGTTGGCCTTGGAGGGAGAGGTTGAACCCGTCGGAGGGCCGGTCGGCGGCGGCCAGCACATGGCCGGTGGACGGCTGGAGCGCGACGATCGCGGCGTCCTGGTCCAGGTCGCGCAGCGCGTCCTCGGCCGCTTGCTGCACCTCCGGGTCGATGGTGGTCTGCACCGGAGTGCCCGGCTCGCCGTCCTTCTGCTCGTGCAGGGTGGAGACGGCATCGCCCGACTCCCGGTCGGCGATCACGACCGCCCCCGACGACGTCCCAGCCAACTGCTCGTCGTACCTGGACTGGAGCCCGGAGGCACCGGCGCCGGTCTCCGGGTCGGTGCCGCCGACCAGCGCCTCGGCCGCATGCGGCAGCGACTGCGAGTCCTCCTCGAACTGCAGCCCGTCCACCGCCCGCAGGTCCGCGGCGTGCTCGTCGTACACCGAGTCCCGCAGGGAGACCACGGGCACCGCCTGGTCGGGATCGGCGGCCTCCACCTCGTCGGCCAGTGCCTCGGTGTCGATACCGACGTCGAGGCCGTCGAGCACCCGGTAGGCCTCGTCCGGATCGGTGAGCATGGCCGGCCAGATGCTGAGGTGCCAGATGTCCGTCGGCCCGGCCAACTCGCTGCCGTCCGCGGCGAGTATCGGGGCGCGCTCGGCCTCCTGGGTGGTGAGGACCAGGGTCTGGCCCTCCTCCAGTCGCGGGTGCACCAGCGCCGACTCCCAGCGCACGGTCCAGCTCTCCCCTCCCTCGTCGCCGCCCGCGCCGGGCAGCAACACGGCCGTGGACTCGTACGACCAGGGCCCGAGGCCCTCCAGGGTGAAGGTGGCGGTGAACGGCACGGCCATCGCGCCGTCCTCGCCGTGCTCCTCGCCCGCGTCGTCCGCGACCTCGAAGCTCAGCTCCTCGGGGTGCATGTTCTGGTCCACGGACTCCAGCAGGGAGAGCGCCGCCTCCGCGTCGTCCGTGCGGTCCGCCGCATCCGCCAACTTCCCGGTCGCCCACGCGTCCAGGAACTGCTCGGTCTCGTCGCGCGCCGCCCCGGCCCGGTCGTCGCCGCCCCCGCCGCGCAGCAGCAGCACCGCGCCCACCGCGACGAGCACCGCGACGGCCACGGCGATCGCCACGACCACGAGCCTGGTCCGACGTGCCGATCCTCCGGCCGCCGGCGGCGGCCCCCACCCCAACGTCCCACTGTTCCCCATGGCGTGCACCCTAGCCGCACGGGCTGACACCGGACGCGCTCCCGCGCCTCACGGGATGGACACGAAACGGGACCCACGAAAGGGGACACACGAAGCGGATATGTCCGCAGACGCGGACGCCCGGGGGCGCTGGGGTCGGGTGCGCCCCCGGGCGAGTTCCGCGGTCTCCCTCCGAAGGGTCAGCGACCCGAGGGGGTGACGGTGATCAGCTGGGTTCCGTGGGCGGCCAGAGTGGCCGTGAAGCCCTCGTGGGCGCCGAGGTCCTCGTCCGCCCACACGTCCCTGACCTGGGCGGAGCCGGAGATGCCGAGATCCTCCCAGGTGACGGACACGTCCGCCGCCGCCTCACCGAGGTTGAACAGCCCCACCACCAGGGAGCCGTCTGGCCGTTCCAGGTACCAGACCTGGTACGGGCTGGCCTCGCCCACTCGCTGGGCCGGGATGCCGAGCTGGTTGATGCCGATGACCTCGTCGTTGGTGAGCAGCGAGAGCCCGTAGTCGTCCAGCTTGGTGAGGTCGTCGCCGATGTAGAGCGGCGAGGCGGCCAGCGACCAGAACGTGAAGACGGTGCGCCGCTCCTCCTCGGTGAGGCCGTCCATCTCGCCGACGCCGACGTTGAGCGAGTCCAGGTTGTTCCACCCGGTGTCGGGCCCGGCGGCGCCGATCCAGTTCCCCATGGAGCGGATGCTCTGGCTGCTGGCTCGCCAGGTCGTCATGGTGTCGCAGTAGCACTCGACGTCCCCGCCGACCCGCCAGGAGTCGGTGTAGGCCTGCCAGTCCGCGACGTAGTCGGGGTCCATCGCCCAGGAGACCAGCAGGTGAATGTCCTCGCCACTGAGCGCCTCGTGCCAGGCGGCGACGTCGGGGATGTTGTTGTAGTTCTCGCCGTCCACCGCCGGGTCCCGCCGGGAACCGGGGCCGACGCCGTCCAGCTTGAGCAGGTCCACGCCCCAGTCGTCGAACATCTCGACCAGGGACTCGAGATACGCCTGCGAACAGGGGTCGGAGAAGTCCATGGCATAGGCGCTGCCGGACTCGCCGAAGCCGTTGGTGGGCCGCAGGTCGTCGTAGACGATGTCGGCCGTGGTGCAGCCGGGGGCGCCCAGGATCGGGCTCTCGCCGTTGTTGTACGCGCCCATCTCCAGGCCGACGGGCAGGTAGATGCCCATCTTCAGGCCCCGGTCGTGGATGTAGTCGGCGATGTACTCCATACCGGAGGGGAAACGCTCCAGGTTGGTGGTCTGCCGCGCGTACTCGTCGTAGCCCGGGTTCCAGGCCCAGTCCATCCACCAGCCGGCGTCGATGTTGACGTACTCGTACCCGTGCTGCTTGAGGTCCTCGGCCAGCACGTCGATCTGGGCCAGCAGGTTCTCCTCGTTGAGCCAGCTGAACTCGCCCTGGGGGTTGACGTCGGGATAGTGGGTCGCCTGCAGCGACCAGCTGCTCCAGCCCAGGTACGGCCGGCTGTTGAAGTCATCCCCGGCGCCGGCGTCCGGCGCCGCGACTCGGGTGTCGGGGGTGGACGTTAACTCGCCCGCCGTGGCTCCTGGCGTCACCAGCAGGGCCGGAATCAGCAGCGTCACGCCCGCTGCCCCCACCAACCTGCCCATGAGGTGCTTCATCGCGATCCCCTCTCTGCGACGGCTTGGTCAGGCCGCGCGTCACAGGACAGGACCGTAGGGTGATTCTTTTCCATTGTCAATAAAAGGAGCCGAAGGGACCGCGCCGGGTCCGCTCGCCACGAAACCGTGCCGCGCCACGGCGGCGGCGCCGGCCGCCCAGTCCTCGAAGGTGCGGGGCTGGAGGCTGACCTCGCAGCGTGCGGTGGCGCCGTACGCCTGTTCCGCGAAAGCGTTCTCGATGTGCTGGGCGAAGAGGTCGAAGTACGCCAGGCCCTCGCCGCTGACCACCACCCGCTCCGGGCCGACCAGATTGGCCACGGCCGCCAGCGCGCGGCCGATCGCGGCGCCCGCCGAGGCGAAGACGTCGGCCGCCGCGCCGCCGCGCCTGGCCAGCACGGCCGCCTCGGCGACGGTCATCACGGGGACACCGGTCACCTCGGTGACCCGGCGCACGATCGCCGGGTCGGCGGCCACCGCCTCGACGCAGCCCCGGCCGCCGCAGTAGCAGCGGACCTCCGGATCGCCGACCGGCACGTGGCCGAGCTCGCCCGACACCCCGTGCGCGCCGGTCAGCACCTCGCCGCCGACGGCGAGGCCGCAGCCGATGCCGGCGCCCAGCGTGACCACCACCAGCGGTGAGGCCCCGGCGCCCGCGCCGGTCAGGCCCTCGGCCAGGGTCAGCGCCCTGACGTCGTTCTCCACCACGACGCCCACCCCCAGGCGCGCCTCGACCAGCCGCGCCAGCGGCACGTCCCGCCAACCGAGGAAGGGCGAGAAGCGGACCAGGCCCGTCGCCCGGTCCACGTCGCCGGAGACCGTGACGCAGGCGTACGCCGGCGCGGCGAGCTGGTCGGCGTCCGCGTACAGCTGCTCCACCAGGCGGGCGATGTCGGCGACGGCCGGCGTCACCTCCGGTCCGGCCAGCGCAGCGTGGCCGGTGGCCAGAACGGCTCCCGAGAAGTCGGCGAGCGCGGCGTAGACGTCGGCGCCGGTCAGCTTGACGCCGACGAACGAGGCGGCCTCGGCCCGCACCCGCAGCTCCCTGACCGGCCGGCCGACGGCGCCGGTCGCGGCCTCGCCCTCGACGAGCAGACCGGCCGCGATCAGCGGCCGCACGGCCTTGGTGACGGCGGCGGCGGACAGTCCGGTGCGGCGCGCGACCGTGCCACGGGAGGAGGAGCCGTGGGCCAGGATCGAGGCGAACACGGCGTGCGCGGCGGGGTTCCGCAGTGGGAACACGGCGCCCTGGCCGGCGCTCATCCGAGCCTCCTGTAGGTAGTGGCGTAGACCTTTATTGACAGTATCAAAAAACAGTGATCCGCCGCGCGCGGCCCCTACAACGCACGCAGGGCCCCACCGTCGTCACCGACGGTGGGGCCCTGCGAGTGGAACCTGTGGAGATGGCGGGAATCGAACCCGCGTCCAACGGAGCGGAAGGAGGGCTTCTCCGAGCGCAGTCCGCTACGATTTTCTCAGCCCCGGAGATCACGCGGACAAGTCTCCGACGGGCTCAGTCACTGTGTGATGTCCCGGTTACTCCCGTGACCGGAGCAAACGGTTAGTCCCCTAGCTGATGCCAGTGACCGGGTCGGGAACAGCCCCGGGCTGACACTTCGCAAGTCGCTACTTAGGCAGCGAGGGCGAAGGAATCGCGCTTGGTATCGGCGATTATTTTTTTGCGACATATGGTTAACGAGATCATTGCCGCTTCCTCGGCTCGCTTCCCCTGCTTCGACATCCGCTGTCGAAACCGATCATCCCCATGTTTAGTTTACAAATACAGCCGGTTGGCAACCGCCGACCCGAGGGCCGGATCACCCAGTATACGTCACTGACGCTGCCGGCGGCGGGCCGTCGACATGGCCCGCTGGGTCTCCCGGCGGTCCTGCTTCTCCCGCAGCGTCTGCCGCTTGTCGTACTCGCGCTTACCGCGTGCCAGGGCCACCTCGACCTTGGCCCGTCCGTCGACGAAGTACAGCGCGAGCGGGACCAGGGTCAGGCCCGCGGTCTGCGTCTTGCCGATCAGCTTGTCGATCTCCGAACGGTGCAGCAGCAGCTTCCGCTTCCTGCGGGCGCTGTGGTTCGTCCACGTGCCCTGGGCGTACTCGGGGATGTGCACGTTGTGCAGCCACACCTCGCCGCCGTCGAGCTGCGCGAACCCGTCCGCGAGCGATGCGCGGCCCTGGCGCAGCGACTTCACCTCGGTGCCCGTGAGCACCAGCCCGCACTCGTAGGTGTCCAGGACGTGATAGTCGTACCGCGCCCGCTTGTTCTGCGCGATGAGCTTGCGACCGGTCTCCTTAGCCATGACCCACCCATTCTACGCAAGCCCGCGGGCGAACACGCCCCCGGTCAGGACAGGCCGCTCAGCACGGTGCGCGCCTCGGCCTCGGCGTCCTCGCCCGGGTCCACCACCAGGTCGGGCACGATGCCCTCCTGGTCGATGGTGCGACCCGAAGGGGTGACATAGTGGCCGACGGTCAACTCGGCCACCGATCCGTCCGGCTGCACGCTGGGCATCTGCACCGTGCTCTTGCCGAAGGTCCGGGAGCCCACGATCACCGCGCGGTTCCGGTCCTGCAGGGCGCCGGTGAGCATCTCGGCCGAGCTCATGGTGCCGCCGTCCACGAGCACCACCAGCGGAGTGTCGGTGTCGCCGCCGGGCTCGGCGTGCAACGCGTGCTCCTCGCCCCGCACGTCGTAGGTGGCGACCAGGCCGCCGTCGAGGAAGACGGACGCGGCCTCCGCGGCCTCGGTCAGCAGGCCCCCCGCGTTCCCCCGCAGGTCGAGCACGATGCCGTCCCCCTCGGGGACGCTCGCCACCGCGGCGCGCAGTTGTTCGGCCGCGCCGCGGGTGAAGGACGACACCTGAATGCGGGACACGCCAGGGGCGTCCTGGCTGACGGTCACGGTCTCGGTGGTGAGCCGAGCCCGCTCAACCTCCACCTCCCAGCGCCGGCCGTCCCGCTCCATGCCGAGCAGCACGGTACTGCCAGGTCCGGCCCGCTCCGGCTCGTCGCTACCGCGCAGCCGGCTCACCGCGTCGGTGACCGGATCGTCCTCCAGCCGGTCGCCGTCGATGGTGCGGATCACGTCGCCCGGGAGGATGCCCGCGCGCTCGGCCGGGCTGTCCTCGTGCACCTCGCTGACCTCGATCCGGCCCTCGGGGGTGCGGATCACCGTTATGCCGGTGCCGACGTACTCGCCGGACAGGCCCTGTTGCAGCGCCTCGTACTCCTCGGGGGAGTACGCCGCCGACCAGCGGTCGCCGTCGCGGCTCACCAACTGCTCGGCGTCGCCGGCCCCCTGGTCGTCTCCGGCCCCGCCGGTACCGCCGCCCCCGCCGGCCGTGGAGTCGTCCATCGCGGACAGCTCGGAACCGTCGGCGCCCTCCGGCCAGGAGCCGGTGGCCGCGCCGGCGACGAGCACGCCCGCGAAGACACACGCGAGTGCCGTCCCGCGCCGCACCGGCCGGGAAGGGACGAGTTGAGACGTTCGCGGCATGCTGCGGAGTGTAGGACAGATGGAGAGGAGGTATGGGTGATGGACGCCACGGTGGAGCAGGGATAAATCACACTTGAACTACACCTTCAGGTACTTGCGTAGAGCGAAGAAAGCTGCAAGTGCCGGCATCAGGGCGCCCACCGCGAGGACGAACGGCAGCACCGACACCACCGCGTCCCACCCCACGAACTGGATGAGCGGGATCTCCTGCGCGAGGAAGTTGTTGATCATGAAGTACTTGACGGAGACCAGGAGTCCGCAGGCCAGCACCGCGCCGAGAATGCCGGCGATCGACGCCTCCATGATGAACGGCATCTGGATGTAGAAGCTGGAGGCGCCCACCAGCCGCATGATCCCGGTCTCCCGGCGGCGGCTGAACGCGGACACCCGCACGGTGTTGACGATCAGCAGCAGCGCCACGATGAGCATCAGCGCGAACAGGCCGAGCGCGGCGTAGTTGACGCCGTTCAACAGGTTGAAGAGGTTCTCCAGCAGGTCGCTCTGGTCCACCACGTCCTGCACGCCCTCCCGACCGGCGAACGCGGTGGACACCACCTCGTACTTCGTCGGGTCGGTCAACTTCACACGGAAGGAGTTCTGCATCTGGTCCGGCGTCACCACGGCCGCGATGGGATTGTCCCGCTGCTGCTCCTGGTAGTGCTCGAACGCCTGCTCGGCGGTCTCGAAGTAGACGTCCTCGACGATGTCGAACTCTCTGAGCTCCGCCTCGATCTCGTTCCGCTGTTCCTCGGTGGCCGCGCCCTTGGAGCAGGCGGGGTCGGACTCGGCATCGTTCTCGTTGCAGAGGAAGATCGAGACCTCGACCCTGTCGTACCAGTAGTCCTTCATGCTGTTCACCTGCTCGCGGGCGAGCAGCGAGCCGCCGAGCAGGGCCAGCGACAGGGCGACCGAGACGATCACCGCGAAGGTCATGGTCAGGTTGCGACGGAGACCGACACTGATCTCCGACAGGACGAAGTGGGCGCGCATGGCGTCCTTTCCGTTCGGGGCTGGGGGATCAGTGCTGGTAGCCGTAGACGCCGCGGGTCTGGTCGCGGACGAGGCGCCCCTTCTCGAGCTCGATCACGCGCTTGCGCATCTGGTCCACGATCTGCGCGTCGTGGGTCGCCATCACCACGGTGGTGCCCGTGCGGTTGATCCGGTCGAGCAGCTTCATGATGCCGACCGACGTCTGCGGGTCCAGGTTTCCGGTGGGCTCGTCGGCGATCAGCAGCATCGGGCGGTTGACGAACGCCCGGGCGATCGCGACGCGCTGCTGCTCACCACCTGACAACTCGCCCGGCATCCGCTCGTCCTTGCCGCCCAGCCCGACCAGGTCGAGCACCTCGGGAACGGTCTTGCGAATCTGGCCCCGGGACTTGCCGATGACCTCCAGCGCGAAGGCCACGTTCTCGGCGACGGTCTTGTTCGGCAGCAGTCGGAAGTCCTGGAACACCGTGCCGAGTTGGCGACGGACCTGCGGCACCTTCCAGTTCGACAGCCGGCCGAGGTCCTTGCCCAGCACATGCACGGAACCAACGCTGGCCCGTTCCTCCCGCAGGATCAGCCGCAGGAAGGTGGACTTGCCCGAACCGGAGGAGCCCACGAGGAAGACGAACTCGCCCCGCTCGACCTCCAGCGTGACATCGCGGAGGGCCGGGGCGTTCTGCCGTGGGTAGGTCTTGGAGACGTTCTCGAATCGAATCACGGTTACACCACGTCCGGACTGGGTATCTGCGGGGGGCTCCCCCTCGCCGGGACAGACCCTACGCGAAGCGGCGATCGCCCGCAGGCAGCATCCCTGGTCATCCCGTTTCGCCCCGGTTCGACTGGCACCGACCCTCAGGTCTCCCCACCCGGCCCTCCATCGTCTCTGCGTTTGCGGCCGGAGCCTGGCACAGTAGAGAGCGAGGGGAGATGAGAGGAGAGGATCGCATGACCGCCGAATGGCTGGTATGCGCGAACTGCGCGGGGAGGGTGAGCGAGGCGCGGTGCGCGGTGTGCCGGGCTCAGCTGGCCCGGCTGCGTGCCGAACGCGGCCCCTGGGCGTTCCTCAGCAGCCCGGCAGCGCTGATCGCCCTGCTGCTGGCGCTGGTGGCCGTCGCCCTGATGGTCGCCCGGCCGGCGTAGGCACCGACCTCGACACCGCGGACGGGCGCGAACGGCGCGCGGACGCCCCGCAGACACCACGACGGGCCCGGAGCATCATCTGCTCCGGGCCCGTCACGCTGTGCGCGGCCGGGTGGCCGCGGCGCGTTTGATCAGGCCGGGGTCGCGCCCTTGTTGATCAGCCGCGGCAGGTAGCGGAAGGCCACACCGCCAGCGATCATGGTCGCGGCGCCGACGATCAGCAGCGCGTCGTTGCCGGAGGCACCGGTCTCGGCCAGCTCGCCGTCGTCACCGGCGTCCTCGGCCGGAACCTCCTCGACCGGGACGTCGCCCTCGGTCGGCGGCTCCTGCTCGATCGGGCCGCTGCTGCCACCCTCGGTGGCCGGCTCCGGGTCGTTGCCGTTGGTGCCCTCGTTCACACCGCCGGGGCCCTCGGTGGTGCCCTCCGTGGTCTCACCCTCGGTGGTGCCCTCCGTGGTCTCACCCTCGGTGGTGCCCTCCGTGGTCTCACCTTCGGTGGTGCCCTCCGTGGTCTCACCCTCGGTGGTGCCCTCCGTGGTCTCACCCTCGGTGGTGCCCTCCGTGGTCTCACCCTCGGTGGTGCCCTCCGTGGTCTCACCCTCGGTGGTGCCCTCCGTGGTCTCACCCTCGGTGGTGCCCTCGTCGCCGCCGCTGGAACCCTCGACCACGCCGACGATGACGCCTTCGCTCTCACCACCGCCGACCGCACCGACGATGGCGCCGTCCTTGGTGCTGTTCGTGGGCGTCTCGGTGGCGCCGCCGGCCGAAGCCGTGCCGACGACGGCGAGGGAGGCGCCGGCGGCGAATATCGCGGCAGCAGCGACGCGCGCCGCATTGGCACGTGTCTTGGGACTGGCCATGTATCCACTACCCCCTGTAGCAGTTAAGTTCGCGACAGTGTCCTGTCTGAGAAGCAGCCTCACGCAAGAGCGGCGGTGGTCGCCGGGGACTCCTGGCTCAATCCCGTCCCTTGCGCAACACGCACCTCACAACATAGGCATGCCAGACGGACAGCTTTCCCGTTAAACGCAGAGGCGTCAAGCAGGATGTCCGGTAAATACCTGCTGTCCAGTGATAGTTGCGTGAAGGTTACTTACCCTGCTGTTTGCGCCAGCGGATGCCCGCCTCAAGGAAGTCGTCGATGTCCCCGTCGAGCACGGCCTGGGGGTTCCCCACCTCGTGCTCGGTGCGCAGGTCCTTGACCATCTGGTACGGCTGGAGCACGTAGCTGCGCATCTGGTTCCCCCAGGAGTTGCCGCCGTCGCCCTTGAGGGCGTCCATCTTCGCCTGCTCCTGCTCCCGTTGACGGGCCAACAGACGGGCTTGGAGGACGCGCATCGCGGCGGCGCGGTTCTGGATCTGGGACTTCTCGTTCTGGCAGGAGACGGTGATGCCGCTCGGCAGGTGGGTGATCCGCACCGCCGAGTCCGTCGTGTTCACCGACTGGCCGCCGGGGCCGGAGGAGCGGAAGACGTCGACCCGGATGTCGTTCTCCGGGATCTCGATATGGTCGGTCTGCTCCACCACCGGCAGCACCTCGACCCCGGCGAACGAGGTCTGCCGGCGGCCCTGGTTGTCGTAGGGGGAGATGCGCACCATCCGGTGCGTGCCCTGCTCGACGGAGAGCGTGCCGTAGGCATAGGGGGCCTTCACGGTGAAGGTGGTCGACTTGATGCCCGCCTCCTCCGCATAGGAGGTGTCGAGCACCTGCGTCGGATATCCGCGGCGCTCGGCCCAGCGCAGGTACATCCGCTGGAGCTGCTCGGCGAAGTCCGCCGCGTCCACCCCGCCGGCCTCGGCGCGGATGCTGACCATGGCCTCGCGCTGGTCGTACTCGCCGGACAGCAGGGTGCGGACCTCCAGCTCGTCCACCGCCTGCCGCACCGACGCCAGCTCGACCTCGGCCTCCCTGCGGGTGTCGGCATCCGATTCGGCCTCGGCCAGCTCGAAGAGCACCTCGAGATCGTCGATGCGCCCACGCAGCTCCTCAACCTTGCGCACCTGGCCCTGGAGCAGAGAGAGCCGGCTGGTCACGTGCTGCGCGTGCTCGGGGTCGTCCCACAGCGAGGGTGCGGCCGCCTGCTCCTCGAGCGCGACGACCTCCGCCCGCATCGCGTCGAGGTCAAGGACCGCCTCGACGGACTCCATCGTGGAGCTGAGGGCCTTCAGAGCTTCGGATACATCGACGACTGCCACATCACCAGCCTAACCGTTACGGAGCCGACGGTTCCTCGGCGTTCTCGACTGCTGGGGGATCGCCCTTTCCGTCGTCGCCGTCCGCGTCCGAACCGCCGGCGAGCAGCAGCCAGCCGCCCAGCGCCCCGGCGCCGACCGCGGCGGCCACGGTCACCGCCAAGCGGCGGCGCCGGCGGGCGCCGGCGCCGTGCTTCGCGGAGCCCGCGCGGCGCTCCCCCAGGGCTCGCGGGGTCCTGGCCGTGCCGTGGGCCCCGCCGGCCAGCTCGTCGGCGTCCGGGACCCGCATCCGGGTGTGGGTGGCGCGCTCCGAGTCGGGGGCAGCGCCGCGCACCAGCGGCACGGCCGCCCGCGAACCGCCAGGCTCGGCCGTCGAGGTGGCCAGGGCCAGCTCCTCGGCGGGCGGGGCGTGCCCGGGAGCGCGCTGGTCGTCGGCGTCGTCGGCGTCGCCCACCTCGCCGATGTCCAGCGGGGGCAGCCCTTCCAGCCGCGGCAGCAGCTCGCGCAGCCGGGAGGCGAGCTCCACGGCGCGCAGTCGGGAGGCGGGGGCCTTGGCCAGACACTGCTGGATCAGCTCCCACAGCTCGGCGGGCAGCCCCGGCAGCGCGGCCGCCTTCTCGGTGACCTGCCGGCGCAGCACCGCGCCGGGGTGGCCGCCGCCGAAGGGCGTGAACCCGGCCAGCAGCTCGTACAACACGGTGACCAGGGCGTAGATGTCGACAGCGGCGCGCGGCGGCAGGCCCTCGACGATCTCGGGGGCCATGTAGTCGGGGGTGCCGACGACGCCGCCCCGCCCGCCGTGCCGCGGCTCGTCGATGAGCTTGGCCACGCCGAAGTCGGTGAGCAGCGCGGTCGGGGTGCCGCCCGAGGTGTCGAGCAGGATGTTCTCCGGCTTCACGTCGCGGTGCACGATCCCGGCGGCGTGGGCCACGGCGAGCCCGCTGGCCACGCCCGCGGCGATGGCGGCGGCCTCGCGAGGGGCGAGGCGGCGCTCGCGCTGCAGGTGGGTGCGCAGGTTCGGCCCCTGGACCAGGTCCATCACCAGCGCGATATCGGAGACGTCCCGGCCGCCCCGGCCGCCGTCCGCGCCGATGACCAGCTCCCGGACGCCGACGATGTTGGGGTGCTCGAGGCCGAGCAGGGCGTGCCGCTCGTGGGCGAAGCGCTCGGCGAGGTCGCGGTCGGCGGCGAGGTCCTCGCGCAGCACCTTGATGGCCACCTGGCCGTCCGGCCCCTCGCCGAGCCACACCGTGCCGGCGCTGCCGCGGCCCAGGACGCGGTGTGCGGTGTAGCGGCTGCCGATGTTGCGTGCCATGGCGTGAGGCTACGACGCTCCACTGACGACGGCAGGACACCGCGCCAGAATTGCCCGCGTTTGATGGGGTGTCAGGGCCGAAAAACCACCCTCACAAGTCGACAAATCCCCGATGTCACGGTGTCTGGGGCAGCTCGTCCGGCACGCCGTTCTGGAGGTCCTCCCCGGTCTTCTTGGCCTCCTCGACCAGGCCGAGCCATTCGCGCACGTCGTGGACCCAGTCCTTGGTGGCCTCCCACCAGCTCTTGCCGTCCGCGATCCAGTCCTGGAGCGGCGTGAAGTTCCACACCAGGACGGCGATCACGACGAGTATCAGGACCGTGAAGAGGCAGCCCTTGAGGCAGCCGAGGCCCGGGATGCGCATCGGGTTGGCGCCGCGAGACCGGGAGCGCGGTTCGCGCCGGGGCTCGGGGGCCTGGCGGGGCTGCGGCTGCCGGGGCTGGTGCGGCGGCTGGTAGGGCTCGTTGTACTGCTGCGGGTACGGCTGCTGCTGGTACGGCGCGCCCTGGGGGTAGCCGTAGCCCTGCGGCTGCTGCTGCCGTTGTGGCTGGCGCTGGGGGCGACGCTGCGGCTGCCGTTGCGGCTGGCGCTGGGGCTGCCGCTGCGGCTGGCGGTAGAGCGGGTCGTTGGCCGGGTCGATGGGCTGGACCTGGGTCTGCTCGTTCCGGTCCCTGGCGGCCCGCATCTGGTCCCGCCAGGGGTGCGGCCCCTCGTCCGGCGGCCCGCCCGGCGCCGCCTGGGGCGGCATGGCGCGGGTCTGGCCGAGGCCGGGGTCGGGGCTGCCCGCGGCGTGCGGCAGCACGCTGGTGGAGGCGGCCGGGTCGACCGAACCGCTGCCCGAGCCGCCCGGCATGGCCTGGGTCGGCTCGGCGGATCCCGGCGGGCTGATACCGGTGCCCGGCACCTTCACGGGCGCCGGGTCGGGCGCCAGCAGCACGGCGACGCCCGCCGCGGCGGCCCACTGCTCCCGGGTGGCGTGGTCGCCGATCCCGGCGGCCACGGTGCGGAGGGCGCGGGCGAGGTTGACGGCGCTCGGGCGCTCGTCCGGACTCTTGCGCAGACAGCGCTCCAGCACGGTCCACAGCGGGTCCGGCAGGCCGTCGGGACGCACCGGTGACTCGGTGAGGTGCCGCTGGAGCACCTCCAGGGAACTGCTGCCGGTGAACGGGGGGCGCCCGGTGATCAGCTCGTAGAGCAGGATGCCGGCGCTGTAGATGTCGACCGCGGAGGTCTGCTCGCGACCCTCGGCCGACTCTGGCGCGACGTACGAGGGGGTGCCGACGAACTCGTGGGCCCGGGTCACCCCTGGCGAGTCGGCGAGCCGGGCGATGCCGAAGTCGGTGAGCATCGGGCGCATCGGCGTGCTGCCGCTCGGGTCACCGCCGCCGGCGAGCAGCACGTTGGCCGGCTTCAGGTCGCGGTGCACCACGCCCTTGGTGTGCGCGGCGGCCAGCGCGTCGGCGATCTGCGCGGTGAGCAGCGCGGCGCCGACGGGGCTGAGCGGTCCGTTGTCCCTGAGGAAGTGGTGCAGGTCGGGGCCCTCGATCAGGTCCATGACCAACGCTATGAGCTCGCCCTCCACGACCAGGTCGCGGGTGCGGACGATGTTGTCCGGATCGTCGCCGGTGAGGTGCAGCAGCACCGCGCGCTCGCGCAGGAAGCGCATGACCACGTCGGGGTCGTGGGCGAGCTCCTCCTTGAGCACCTTGATCGCGACCAGCTCGCCCGGGTGCCCGGCGACCGCGGCCTCGGAGCCGGCCGTCTGTCGCTGACGACCGCGCCAGACGGTGCCGGTGGCGCCGCGTCCCAGCGGCTCTTCAAGCAGGTATTTGCTGCCTACCGGCCGCACGTGTGCTCCTAGGTGATTGGCTGGTGAACTGCTTGCGGCGGGTCTGGACCCGGCCCCCTACTGTAATGCCGCGCGGCGAAAGCCCGAACGGGCGTGTGGCAGCCCGCCGGAGCAGCCTCCGTGGCCCCCTTGGAGCCCTCTGGTCACGGTATGCGTCGTTGGCCCCGGGGTGGGCTGGGACAGCGATCAGATCTGGTCAGAAATGGCCAATCAAGATCATTAACCGCCGCTGGCGGGACGGAGTGTCGGTGGCGGGTGCGAGGATGTTTTCAGCATCACCATCCGACGCGACATCCCATGCGACCCCCGTACGAGGGGCGTGGCAGCCTGGGCCAGCGAGGTGACCGGGAGGGGCCCGATGCCGATCCAGATCAGGTTGACCGTTTTCGGACAGCCCGGCGGCCGCGCCGCGCCCGCCGGCGCCGGTGAGGGCGGCGGCCCCGGCGTCGACGTGCAGATCACCGCGCCCACCGACGCACCGCTCGGCGACGTGCTCGGCGCCCTCGCGGCCGCGGTCACCCCCGGTGCCGGGACGCCCTCCGTGGTGTTCTGCGAGGACCGCCGGCTGGACCCCCGACGCACCCTGCTCGGCCACCCCCCGCTGGTGGACGGCGCGGTGCTGGCCTTCCACCACCCGGTGACCGTCGCGCCGGTGCCCGAGCCCGTGCCAGCCCGGCTGCTGGTGGTCTCCGGGCCCGACGCCGGCGGAGTGCATCTGCTGCGCGGCGGCGAGATCCGCATCGGCAGATCCGCCCAGGCCGACGTGCCGCTGGACGACCCGGACGTCTCCCGGGTGCACTGCGCCGTCTCGCTCGGCGCGGACGGCTCGGTCGCCATAACCGACCTCGGCTCGACCAACGGCACACAGCTCGACGGCCGCCCGGTGACCGGCGGTCCGATTCCGGTCCCGCCGGGGGCCGTGCTGCGGCTGGGCGAGTCGACGCTGCGGTTGATCACGGAGGGCGTCCCCGCGCCCGCTGGTCTCGGCTCCTCCTCCACCGCTCCCCCGGCAGCCGCCCCCGAGACGCCGCCGGGCACCCGACCAGGGGCGCCACCGGACCCGCCGCCCGCCGGGGCCGCGTCGGCCGGTGCGCGGCGCTCCGGCCGAGGGCTGGCCGGCTGGGCCAGGCGGCTGAGCGGCGTGGCCGCCGGCGACACCCACACCGGATTGCCGCCGTTCACCGCGGGGCCTCCCCCGCATCAGGCCCGGGAGGCTGGGGACGGCCTGCCGCCCGAGGCCTGGGGCGCCACGGACCCGCGGGCCGACGCGCGATGGCCCGACCTCGCGACGCTGCTGCTGATGGCCCTGGAGCCGGCCAGGGGTGAGCAGCCCCGGCTGTGGGCGCGCGGGCCCGCCCATCCCGACGCTTTCGGCCTGCGGCTCGGCACCACCCAGCGCCCCGACGGCCGTCCGGCCCCGGTCGCGCTGGGCCTGTCCGAGGCCGGCTCGCTCGGCCTGGCCGGGCCCCGGCCGCGGCTGACCGGCCTGACCCGCTCGGTGCTCGCCCAGCTGACCGCATTGCACCCGCCGAGCGCGCTGGAGCTCGTGGTGCTGGCCCCCGGCAGGGCCGAGGAGTGGTCCTGGACGGGCTGGCTGCCGCACCTCCGCCCGCGCCGGGACCAGGACTGCCGGCTGCTGGTCGGCTTCGACCGGGAGCAGGCCACGGCGCGGATCAGGGAGCTGGCCGAGCGGCTGGGCGGCGGCCCGGATCCGGCCGGCCGCCGCACGGTGGTGCTGGTCGACGGGGACGTCGGCGGCGCCGACCGGCGGCAGGCCCTCACCCGGCTCGCCGTCGAGGGTCCGGCGGCCGGCATCCATCTGCTCTGCCTGGCCGAGTCGCCGGCGGCCACCCCGGCCTCGCCGCTGGCCGAAACGCTGGCCCAGGCCAGGTCGTCGTTCCCGGCCTTCGCGGCGTGCGGCGCGGTAGGTCTGCTCAGCGGCGCGGTGGCCTCGGGGCTGCGGCTGATCGGTCCGGGGGCACCGGCCGGGCGCGACGACGGCATGAGCCCGGTGGCCACCGTGGACGCGGTGTCCACGGCCTGGGCCGAGCGGTTCGCCCGAGCGTTGGCCCCGGTCGGCGAGCCGACCGCGGGCGCGGACGGCGCGGTCCCGGCCTCGGCCACGGCGCCGCCGGCGAGCTGCCGGCTGCTCGACGTGCTGGATCTGCCTCGGGTCACCCCGGGCGCGCTGCGCGAGCGGTGGGCCAGGTCGACCGGGCTGCCGCTGGTGCTGGGCGCGGGCGTCGAGGGCCTGGCCGCCGTCCAGCTGGCCGACCTGTCCGGGCCGGTGCGGATCGAGGGCGGCCGCTCCTCGGGGCGGACGGAGCTGCTGTGTTCGCTCGCCGCCTCGCTGTCCGCGGCGCACGCACCGCGCGACCTTTCCCTGCTGCTGGTCGAGGGCGCCGGCGAGGGCCTGCGGCCGAGTGCCGAGCTGCCGCATGTGGCGTCGTACCTCGGGGCCACGGACCCGGTGCGGATGCGGGCCTTCGCGCAGGCGCTGCGGGGCGAGCTGAAGCGGCGGGCCGCGCTGCTGGGGGACGCGGAGTTCGCCTCGGCGCAGGCCTCCGGCTGGCGGCGCACGGGCCGGATCGCCTCCCCCCGCGCCGCGGGGGACGAGGCACTGCTCGGCGCCGGCCACGCGGGCCCAGAGAGCGTCGAGCCCGCCGGCGAGGCGGGGTTCCCCGCGATGCTCGCGGAGGGCAGCGGCCCGCTGCCCTGGCTGGTGGTGCTGGTCGACGACGTCGACGCGCTGCTCGCGCCGCCGCTCGGCGCGCCGGGTCGGCCGGCGGCCGGTTCGGTGGTCCGGGCGCTGGACGCGGCGGCCCGGGAGGGGCGGCGGCTCGGGGTCCGGTTGATCACCGTCGGCACCCCCGCCGACGTGCTGCCGGAGGACGCGCCACCGACGGCGATACGCATCGCGCTGACCGGTCAGCCCGCCGGCCGGGCCGAGCTGCGCGCCGGCGACGGGCGGGCCGTGCCGTTCCAGGCCGCCCGGGTCACCGGCCGGATCCCGCGGACGGCGACGCTGCGGCCGACCGTGGTCCGCCTGGACTGGGCGCGCGCGGGGGACCCGCCCGCCCGGCGCCCGGTGAGGGAGCTGGGGAACGGGCCGACGGACGTCGCATTGCTCGCGAGCGCGGCGGCCAGGGCGGCGCGTTCGGGGACGGCGGCGACGGCCAGTCTGGTCTGACCGTTCCCGACCGATCCAGACCGTTCCCGGCGGTCCTGACCGGATAGCCCCTGGCAGGCGGTAACAGCAGCATCACAAAGATGACTTGACATCGCGGGCGGGGTTGCCTGCCCCGCTGACCCGGCGTAGGTATTTCGGGCACAGGACGTGCGGTGTGGCAAGCCCTGGATTGGATCGGGCGATGCCGCGCCTGATGGCCAGATGGAGAGGTATTCATGCGCGGTTCGGTCCGGGGCCCGGCACGGGGGGCCACGCGTGCGGCGGCGGCTGCCGCCGTCGCCTGCGCGGTGACGCTGACGGCCTGCTCCAGCGACGGGGGTGAGAGCACCGGCCAAGTCGAGGTCTCCATCGAGCTGCCGGACCTCAGCGGGGAGAGCCTGGAGGTCGCGGCCGTGTGGACCGGCGCGGAGCAGGAGAACTTCATGCGGGTCATGGAGGCCTTCGAGGAGGTCACCGGCGCCTCCGTGAGCTTCGTGCCCAGCGGCGACAACGTCTCCCAGTTCGTCGGCAGCAAGATCGCCGGCGGTTCGGCCCCCGACGTCGTGATGGTCCCGCAGCCCGGCGTGGTGCGGGACTTCGCCGACAACGGCTGGATCGCCCCGGTCGGCGACCTGGTGACGGAGCAGTTGGAGGCCAACTACAGCCAGGGCTGGCGTGATCTCGGCACCGTCGACGGCGAGCAGTACGGCGTCTACGTCAAGGCCGCCAACAAGTCGCTGATCTGGTACAACACCACGGCGTTCGAGTACGCGGGCGTCGAGCCGCCGGAGACGTGGGACGGCTTCATCGACACCGCCTGGACGGTATGGGAGTCCGGCACCGACCCCGTCTCGGTGGCGGGCGCCGACGGCTGGCCACTGACCGACTGGTTCGAGAACATCTACCTCTCCCAGGCCGGCCCCGAGATGTACGACCAGCTGGTCAACCACGAGATCGAGTGGACCGACCCCAGCGTGGCCGAGGCGCTGACGACCCTGGGCGAGCTGTTCACCCAGGAGCAACTGGTGGCCAACGGCACCACCGGATCGTTGCAGACGGACTTCCCCACCTCGGTCACCCAGACCTTCAGCGATCTGGAGACGCCGCTGGCCGGCATGGTCTTCGAGGCCGACTTCGTCGGCGCGGTCATCACCGACAGCACCGACGCGGTGGTCGGCGAGGAGGCACAGGTCTTCCCGTTCCCCGCGGTGGGCGGGGGCGAGTCCCCCGTGGTGACCGCGGGCGACGCCGCCGTGGCGGTGTCGCAGAACGGCGAGACCAGCGAGGCACAGGACGCGCTGCTCGCCTTCCTGGCCTCCCCTGACGCGGCGCGGATCTGGGCCGAGCCCGGCGGCTACATCTCACCGAACAAGTCCCTGGAGTTCGACGCCTACCCCAACGACGTGCAGCGGGGCATCGCGGAGGCGCTGATCGAGGCGGGCGACGACTTCCGGTTCGACCTGTCCGACCAGACCCCGGCGGCGTTCGGCGGCACCACGGGTCAGGGCATGTGGCAGGGCCTGCAGAACTTCCTGCGCGACCCGGACGACGTCGAGGGTGCGCAGCGGTATCTGGAGTCGCAGGCGGCCGACGCGTACGCCGAGTGATGGACCGGCACCGCTGAGACACACACGATCCACGACGATCGCACGGTCGAACTCGCGGATGAGTTCACGGACGGACGGAGACAGAATCCCATGGCATCAGGCAAGGCGGTGATCAGGGCCCGTCCCTGGGTGGTCGCGTGCTTCCTGGGGCCCGCGCTGCTGCTGCTCGGCGCGCTGGTCGTCTACCCGATCGGGTACACGATGTGGCGCAGCCTGTTCGACACCTCGGGCGACAAGTTCGTCGGGCTGGAGAACTTCGGCGAGATATTCACCGACGACGCGTTGCAGACCGCGCTGCGCAACAACGTGGTCTGGATCGTCGTCGCGCCGACCGTCTGCACCGCGCTCGGCCTGATCTTCGCGGTGCTGACGGAGAAGATCCGCTGGGCCACCGCCTTCAAGCTCATCATCTTCATGCCGATGGCCATCTCGATGCTGGCCTCGGGCATCATCTTCCGGCTGGTGTACGAACAGGACCCGGATCGCGGCCTGGCGAACGCGGTCATGACGACCGTGCACGACACGTTCTCGCCCGGAGCCAGCTGGCCGGACGCGGAGCCCCGGCCCGGCGGTCCGCTGACCAGCGAGGACGACGGTTCGTACCTGCTCCAGGAGCCGGTGGCCGCGGGCACGCCGGCGCTGCTGCCGCTGGTGGCGGTGCCGCCCCCCGAGTTGGAGGGCGCGGAGCCGGCCAAGGCGGCGGCCAGCGACCCGGGCCAGATCACCGGCACCGTCTGGATGGACTTCACGCCGGGCGGCGCGGGCGCCGAGAACGTCGTCGACGACGGCGAGCAGGCGCTGGAGGGGATCACCGTCGAGGCGGTGCGGGACGGCGAGGTGGTGGCCTCCGCGGAGACCGGCGCCGACGGCACGTTCACGCTGCCCCAGGAGGCGGACGGCGCGCAGCTGCGGCTCGCCGCCGGCAGTTTCACCGAGCCCTACAACGGGGCCGAGTGGATGGGCTCGACGCTTGTCACCCCGGCCATCATCGGGTCCTACGTGTGGATGTGGGCCGGCTTCGCGATGGTGCTGATAGCCGCCGGTCTGGCCAGCGTCCCCCGGGAGACCCTGGAGGCGGCCCGGGTGGACGGCGCCAACGAGTGGCAGGTCTTCCGCCGCGTCACCGTCCCGCTGCTGGCGCCCCTGCTCGCGGTGGTCATGGTGACGCTGATGATCAACGTGATGAAGGTGTTCGACCTCGTGTACGTGATCCCGCCGGCCTCGAGCCAGTCCGACGCCACCGTGTTGGCGCTCGAGCTGTACACCGAGTCCTTCACCCCCGGTGGCAATCCGGGCCTGGGCAGCGCGATCGCGGTGTTCCTGCTGTTGCTCGTGCTGCCCGTGATGTTCTTCAATATCCGACGGCTGCGACGGGAGAACCAGCGGTGACCACTCCCACCAAGACCGCTCAGCTGCCAGACCCGGCCGACACCCCGGCACAGCCGACCGGCGGCCCCCCGCCGCCGTCCCTCGCCTCTCGGCTCTCCTCCGCCGCGTCAGGCGGCGCGGTCCAGTTCGTCCTGGTCGTACTGGCCGTCATCTGGCTGCTGCCCACCGCCGGCCTGCTGGCCTCGTCGTTCCGGGACCGGAGCGACATCGCCGCCTCCGGCTGGTGGCAGGCGCTGACCTCCCCGAGCGAGTGGACCGGCGTCAACTACGACGCCCTGCTGGGCACCGAGGCGTTCACCCAGTCGATATGGACCACGATCGCCATCACGGTGCCGGCCACGTTCCTGGTGGTCGTCCTCGGCGCGGCGGCGGCGTACGCCTTCGCCTGCCTCGACTGGCCCGGCCGCGACTGGTGGTTCCTGCTGGTCGTGGGGCTGCTGGTGGTGCCGGTGCAGGTGGCGCTGCTGCCGGTGGCCCGGCTCTTCGACACCCTCGGGATCTTCGAGACGACGTTCGGCGTGGTGCTCTTCCACTCCGCCTTCGGCCTGCCGTTCGGCATCTTCCTGCTGCGGAACTTCTTCGCGGAGATCCCCAGCGAGCTGCTGGAGGCCGCCCGGCTGGACGGCGCCGGCGAGGTCCGGCTGTTCTTCAAGGTGGTGATGCCGCTGGGCGGGCCGGCCATCGCGGCGCTGGCCATCTTCCAGTTCATGTGGGTGTGGAACGACATGCTGGTGGCGCTGATCTTCGCAGACTCCGCCGACCCGCCGATGACCGTGGCGCTCACCCAGCAGATGCGCCAGTTCGGCAGCAACATCGACGTGCTCGGCCCGGGCGCGTTCCTGACGATGCTGATCCCGCTGGCGATCTTCTTCGCCTTCCAGCGCCAGTTCGTCTCCGGCGTGATGGCCGGCGCGGTGAAGTAGGACGACCGAGGCCGACGGCCCGCCCGCGCATTGCGCGGGCGGGCCGTCGGCTTTGTGCCTGCCGTCCCTGGCGGTTGGTCCCTAGCGGTTGGTCCTCAGCAGCGTGCGCATGGTGCGCATCGCCACCGAGAGGTTGGCCAGGTCGAACGAGTCGGACGACTGGATCTCCCGGAGCGTCGCGCGGGCCCGCCCCAGGATCGCCGCGTTCCGCCGCGACCAGGCGGCGTAGCTCTCCTCGGGCCCGGCGTCCGGGTCCGCCGAGGCCAGCACGTCGGCGGTGATCAGCTGGTGCGCCGCGTACAGGTCCTCGCGGATCGCGGTGCGCGCCATGGACTGCCACCGGTCGGCGCGCGGCAGCTCGCTGATACGGTCCTGCAGCTGCGAGATGCCGAGCTGGTCGCCCAGGTGGTAGTACACCTCGGCGACGTCCAGCAGCGACCGGTCCGTGCGGTCGGCGACGGCGACGATGTCCAGCGCCGGGAAGACTGCCGAGAAGCCGGCCACCTGCTGGGCCAGGTCGTCGGGGACGCCGCCCGCCACCAGCTCGTCGTGCAGCTTGCCGTGCCACTCCCGGTCCTGGCCGCGCAGCAGCTTCGGCAGCTCGCCCCAGACCTGGCCGACCCGGTCGCCGAACAGCTCGATCGTCTCGCTCAGCCGCAGCGGCTGCGGGCGGTTGTTCAGCAACCAGCGGGCGCCGCGCTCGACCAGCCGCCTGGCGTGCAGCCGGATCCTGGTCAGCACCGGGGCCGCCACGTCGTTGTCCAGCCGCTCGACGGTGTCCCAGATCCCGGCCAGGCCGAAGATCGCGCGGGAGGCGGTGTGCGCCCGCACGATCTCCTCCACGGAGGCGCCGGTCTCCTCCCCCATGCGATGGACGAACGAGCAGCCGCCGACGTTGACCGTGTCGTTGACCAGCAGCGTGGTGATGATCTCGCGACGCAGCGCGTGGCTCTCCATCTGCTCGGCGAAACGGTCCCGCAGCGCGGTCGGGAAGTACGCCCGCAGCAGCCGCGCGACGTAGGGGTCGTCGGGCAGCTCGGTGTCGATCAGCTCCGCGGTCACCGCGAGCTTGCCGTACGCGAGCAGCACGGCCAGCTCCGGCTGGGTCAGCCCCTTGCCCAGGCCGCGCCGCTCCACGATCTCCTCGTCGGACGGCAGGAACTCCAGGTCCCGGTCGAGGCGCCCCTCCTCGGTCAGCCGCCGGATCAGCCGCTGGTGCGCCAGGATCAGCCCGGGCGCGGTGGTCTGGCCGTTGGCCAGCGCCACGTTCTGCGCGTAGTTGTTGCGCAGCACCAGGGACGCGACCTCGTCGGTCATCCCGGCGAGCAGCGAGTTGCGCTGTTTGACGGTCAGGTCGCCGGCGGCGACCACCGCGTTCAGCAGGATCTTGATGTTCACCTCGTGGTCGGAGGTGTCCACGCCCGCGCTGTTGTCGATCGCGTCGCTGTTGCACCGGCCGCCGGCCTCGGCGTACTCGATGCGGCCGCGCTGGGTCAGGCCGAGGTTGCCGCCCTCGCCGACGACCTTGGCCCGCAGGTCGTTGCCGTTGACGCGGATGGCGTCGTTGGCCTTGTCACCGGCCTCGGCGTGCGTCTCGGCCGCGGACTTCACGTACGTGCCGATGCCGCCGTTCCACAGCAGGTCGACCGGTGCCTTCAGGATCGCCTGCATCAGCTCGGCCGGGGTGAGCATGCTGATGCCGGAGCTGATGCCGAGGGCCTGGCGCACCTGCGGGGAGACGGGGATGGACTTGGCGCTGCGTGGGTAGACGCCGCCGCCCTTGGAGATCAGGCTCTCGTCGTAGTCGGCCCAGGAGGACCGGGGCAGCTCGAACAGCCGGCGCCGCTCGGCGTAGGAGGCGGCCGTGTCGGGGTCCGGGTCGAGGAAGACGTGCCGGTGGTCGAAGGCGGCGAGCAGCCGGATGTGCTCGGAGAGCAGCATGCCGTTGCCGAAGACGTCGCCCGACATGTCGCCGATGCCGGCGACCGTGAAGTCCTGGGTCTGGGTGTCGTGCCCCAGTTCGCGGAAGTGCCGCCTGACGGACTCCCAGGCGCCGCGGGCGGTGATGCCCATGCCCTTGTGGTCGTATCCCGCGGAGCCGCCGGAGGCGAACGCGTCGCCGAGCCAGAAGTCGTAGGAATCGGCGACGTCGTTGGCGATGTCGGAGAACGAGGCGGTGCCCTTGTCCGCCGCCACCACCAGGTACGTGTCGTCGCCGTCGTGCCGCACCACGGACTCCGGCGGCACGACCCGGCCCTCCACCAGGTTGTCGGTGAGGTCGAGCAGGCCGGAGATGAACGTCCGGTAGCAGGCGACGCCCTCGGCCAGCCAGGCGTCCCGGTCGACCGTGGGGTCCGGCAGCCGCTTGGCGACGAAGCCGCCCTTGGCGCCGACCGGCACGATCACCGTGTTCTTCACCTCCTGGGCCTTGACCAGGCCCAGGATCTCGGTGCGGAAGTCCTCGCTGCGGTCGGACCAGCGCAGGCCACCGCGGGCGACCTTGCCGAACCGCAGGTGCACGCCCTCGACGCGCGGCGAGTACACCCAGATCTCGTACGCCGGGCGCGGCTGGGGCAGGTCGGGGATGGCCTGCGGGTCGAGCTTCATGGACAGGTAGGTGTGCGGCTTCCCGTCGCTGGCGTGCTGGAAGTAATTGCAGCGCAGGGTGGCCTTGATGACGGTCAGGAAGGCCCGCAGGATGCGGTCCTCGTCGAGGTTGAGCACGTCCTCAAGGGCGCCGTCCAACTCGGCGAGCAGCGCGTCCGTCAGCTCGGAACCGGCGTGCTGCCGCTGCGGCGAGAGCTGGGCCTCGAAGAGCTTCACCAGCAGCCGGGTGGTGTGGTCGTTCCTGTGGAGGGTCGCCTCCATGCGCTCCCGGTTGAACCGGGCGCCCGCCTGCCACAGGTACTTGGCGTAGGCGCGCAGCACCATCGCCTGCCGCCAGGTGAGGTCGGCGGAGAGCACCAGGGCGTTGAAGCCGTCGTTCTCCGCGGCCCCGGTCCAGGCGGCGGCGAAGGCGTCCTGGAACCGCTCGCGGGCGTCGCCGCCGAGGTTCCCGGCCAGCGCCTCCGGGATACGCAGGCCGAAATCGTAGATCCAGGCGGTGGGTCCCTCGGTGGGGCGCAGCAGGTAGGGACGCTCGTCGACGACCTCGACGCCGAGGCAGTGCAACACCGGCAGCACGGCGGACAGCGAGACCGGCTCCCCGGTCCGGTAGATCTTGAACCGCCGCTCCCCCGGGCTGGCGCCGACCGGCTCGTAGAGGCTGAGCGCGAAGTCGGGGCCCTCCTCCGCGGGGGCGCCCGCGGGCCGGAGCGCGATGACGTACTGCAGGTCGGCGACGGCGGCGCGCGGCGAGAAGTCGGCCTTGTAGCCCTCGGGGAAGGCGTCCAGGTAGCGCCGGCTGAGCTCGGCGGCCTGCTCCTCGCCGCATTCGGCGAGCAGCGCCTCCGCGAAGCCGTCGGTCCAGGACCGCGACGCCTCGGCGAGCCGCGCCTCGATGCGGTCGGTCTCGGCCTCGGTCAGCTCGGGCAGCTCGGTGCCGGGCTCGACCCGGACCACGAAATGCAGCCGGGACAGCACCGACTCGGTGTTCCACGCGGTGAAGTCGACACTGGTGCCGCCGAGTTCCTCGCTGAGGATCTGGGTCAGCCGGAGCCGCACCGAGGTGGTGTACCGGTCGCGCGGGAGATACACCAGCGCGGAGTAGTACCGCCCGTACTCGTCCTTCCGCAGGAACAGCCGCAGCCGGCGCCGCTCCTGGAGCTGGAGCACGGCGGTGGCGATGGCCCGCAGCGGCTTCGCGTCGATCTGGAACAGCTCGTCGCGCGGGTAGGTCTCCAGGATCTGCAGCAGGTCGCGGCCGCTGTGGCTGTCGGGCGTGAACCCGGCAGCGGACAGCACCTGCGCGACGCGACGCCTGACCACCGGGATCCGGCGCACCGACTCGGTGTAGGCGGCGGCGGAGAACAGCCCCAGGAAGCGCCGCTCGCCGACCACCCGGCCCGCGGAGTCGAAGGTCTTGACGCCGACGTAGTCGAGGTAGGAGCGGCGGTGCACGGTGGCGCGGCTGTTGGCCTTGGTGAGGATCAGCAGCCGCGGCTCGCGGGCCTTGGCCCGCGCGGACGCGGAGAGCCGGCTGAACGCGGCGGAGGCCGAGGAGTGGGGCGAGCCCGGGTCATGGCTGGGGTCGGAGCGGAGGATGCCGAGCCCGGTGCCGGGCACCGGGCGCAGCGCGTCGTCGGCGCCGCCCTCCTCGTCCCGCACCAGCTCGTACTCGCGGTAGCCGAGGAAGGTGAAGTGGTCGTCGGCCAGCCACTCCAGCAGCTCCGCGGCCTCCGCGATCTCCGCCTCCTCGATGGTCTCGGGGAGCGACTCCTCGGGCAGGCCTTCGGCGATGCGCACGGCGGCGCCGCGCATCTTCTGCCAGTCCTCGACGGCCTCCCTGGCGTCGCCGAGCACCCGGCGCAGGTCGGCCTCGATCTGCGTCAGGTCCTCGCGGTCGGTCTCCCGGTCCGTCTCCACGTGGATCCAGGACTCGACGAGCGCGTCCGGGGGCAGCTCGGCCCGGTCGTAGGTGGTGGCGGCGGGCCCGTCGGGGGCGAGTCCGGCCTCCAGCACCTCGAGCAGCCGGCCGGTCACGTCGCGACGCACGACGATCCCGGGGTGGATGACGAGGTGGATGGCGCGTCCCTGCCGGGACAGCTCGTTGGTGACCGAGTCCACGAGGAACGGCATGTCGTCCGTGACCACCTCGACGACGGTGTGGCTGCAGGTCCAGCCCATCTCGTCGACGGTGGGCGTGTAGACCCGCACGTTGGCCGTGCCCTGGGGACGCCGGGCGGCCAACCTGCTGTGCGAGATGGCGGCGCCGGCCAGATCCTCCGGCTGGCGCTCGGTCAGGTCCTCTGGGGCCACGTAGAGGTAGTAACGCTGGAGGTAGGTCCTGAGTGTGGCGGCGTCCATGCCGTCGGCCGAGTGCCCGGCGCGCTGCGCGTGTTCCGCCACGGTGGCGGCCCGCTCGAGCAGTTTGGCCTTGGCTTCGTCCAGCTGTTTGGTGTGCATCCTCTGTCTAGCTCCTGTTGCCGCGCACCGTTGCGTGACGTCGAGATCGGTCACCGGGCAGGGCTCGGCACCCCGGACGTGCTCTCGTGGCCGAGTCGCTCCCGGGGGAAGTGACCAGCCACGGGCCGGGACACGGGCAGGCGGCGCCGCGCCAGGCCGGTGCGGAGACCGCAGTCGGACTGATCACCCCACCAAACTACTCTCCCTCGCGGCATTCGGGGCGGGGAGGTCAGCGTGAGCTTCCCCGCACTCCGAGCAGTTCGCCGGCGACGGCGACGGCCTCGGCGAGGGTGTCCACGACCGGCACCCCGGCGCTGAGCAGGCTGCGCCTGCTGTGCGAGCCGCCGGTGTAGAGCACGGCACGCGCGCCGGCCTGGGTGGCGGCGTACGCGTCGTCCGTGGCGTCCCCGATGACCACCGCGCGGTCGGCGTCCAAGCCGTCCAGCATCCGGTGCAGCGCCTCCAGATGACACGCCATCTGCGCGGCCTTGCCGCGGGTGCTGCCCGTGCCGCTGCTGCCGTCCACGCGGACGAAGTGCCGGTCGATGCCGAGCCGGCTGAGCCAGGGGCCGAGCCGGTCGTGCTCGGCCAGCGAGCACACCGACTGGGTCTGGCCGGCGGCCTGCCAGGAGGCCAGCAGCGCGGCCGCTCCCTCGGCGAGGACGGCGGTCTCGGCCCGGGCGAAGTAGTGCCGGTGGAACGTCTCGTCCATCACGACCCACTCCGCGTCCGTGGGCAGTCGCCCTATCAGCCGCTCGTAGAAGATCGGGATCGGCACGCAGAACAACTCCCGGTACCGCTCCAGGGTGATCGGGGGTATGCCGATCTCGGCGAAGGAGGCGTTGGTCGCCTCGATCACCACGTCGGTGTCGTGGAGCAGCGTGCCGTTCCAGTCCCAGACGAGGTGGGCCCGGGCGGATGAGGTCGGTGCGGCCATACCAGAGACGGTAAGGGGCGGCACTGACAACGGCGAAGCATTTTGCGGGCCGCCGCTCACGTCAACTGGTCGATCTCCTGGACCGCGTACCACAACAGTTCGTGATCGGCGGCGCCGTCCACGGTGAACCGGGCATCCTCGTCGCCCAGATCGGCCGCTGCCAGGGCCTCGGCGGCCGCGGCGACGTCCGGCTCCGCCTCGGCGGCGTCCACGTGCACGGCGGCCACCACGGACACCGGGACCGGTTCGGTCAGCCGCACCTCGCCCTGCGCCTCGGCCTCCAGCATCCGCTCGGGATCGGCCACCGCGGAACGGTCCGGCACATCGGCGGCCAGCACGACGCGGCGCCGCGGCGCCGCGGGGTCGATCGCCAGCAGCCGCAGCGACGCCTGCGCGGCGCGGCTGAGCGCGGCGTACTCCAACTCCTCCTGGTTGCCCTCCCGGTACCACTCGCGCAGGGCCGGGGTGACGGCGTAGGCGGTCAGCGGCGCCGGCCCCGCGCGGCCCGTCCGGTGCAGCTCGGCGAGGGCGGTGAGGGTGAGGGGAAGGTAGACGCGCATCGACTCGCAGCTTTCTCTCGCGGCCTCGTTGCCGGCTCCGTGGAGAGGCCAAGAATACGGGCTCCGTTCGACCGTGCCAGCCTTGCCGTTGCGTGACCGATTGATTACCATACGCGTTGGTTACTCGCGAGTAAGCATGCCGCGAGTCTGAATCAGTCTGGTGAGCAGGAACGATCGACGGGGGTGCTCATATGAGGACGGGCAACCGAGGGCCGGGGCCGGCCGCACCGGCCGGCAGGCGCGACGGGCGGCGCCCGGCGCGGACCATCGGGGCGGTGCGGCGGCCGCTGACGCCGCAGGAGTGGTTCGCCCAGCAGCTGCTGCTGGTGCTCAGCGGCCAGCGGCCGGTGCACGCGCTGCTCGGCCACGCCAGGGAGCGGGCCTACGAGCAGCTCGGCCGCCTGGCGCCCGGCACGCCGCTGCGGCCGCCGCCGGGGCGGCGCGGCGCGCCCGTGCTGCGCGGCGTGGGGGTCTGCCGGCCGAGTCCGGACGCGATCGAGGCGTTCGCCCGCATCGCCACGGGCGACCGGACCCGGGCCCTCGCGTTCCGCCTGGAGCGCGCGACGACCGGTCGCTGGCTCTGCACGGCCGTCGAACTCGACACGGTCCGCTGAGCTGACCCTGCCGCCCGATACGCGGACAAGCGCCGGGGCCGGCGTCCCGTGGACGCCGGCCCCGGTCACCGAGGTGTCACTTCTTGCGGCGACGGCCCTTCTGGGCCTTGCGACGCTCCGCGCGGCTCGTGCCCGCCTGGGCGTCCCCGGAGCCGCTCGACGTGGTGCCCGCGCTGGCCGCGCCCTCCTCCTGGAAGTCGCCCTCCACCACACCGCCGGCGCTGTCCACCGTGGGCGCGGAGAAGTGCAACCGGTCGGCCCGCTTCGGCGGCTCCAGGCCCTTGGCCCGGATCGCCGGCCGGGCGCCGGCCGCCGCCGGGGTCGGGCTCGGCGGCGCCGCGGCCTTCGGCTCACCCTTGGCGAGCTCCGGCTGCTGCGCGCCACCCTGCACCGGCACCTGCTCGACCTGCCGCTCCACCTGGACCTCCAGGTTGAACAGGTAGCCGATGGACTCCTCCTTGATGCCCTCCATCATGGCGGTGAACATGTCGTAGCCCTCGCGCTGGAACTCCACCACCGGGTCGCGCTGGGCCATCGCGCGCAGCCCGATGCCCTCCTGGAGGTAGTCCATCTCGTACAGGTGCTCGCGCCACTTCCGGTCGAGCACCGACAGCACCACGCGCCGCTCCAGCTCCCGCATCACCTCGGAGCCGAGCTCCTTCTCGCGCTCGTCGTACTGCTTGTGCACGTCCTCCTTGATGGACTCGGCGATGAACTCCGGGGTGATCCCCTCCCGGTCGCCGACCTCCTCCTCCAGCTGCTCGACGGTCACCTGCACCGGGTAGAGCTGCTTGAACGCGCCCCACAGCCGGTCCAGATCCCATTCCTCGGCGAAGCCCTCCACGGTCTCCGCGTGCACGTACGCGTCGATCGTGTCGTCCATGAAGAACCGGATCTGCTCATGCAGGTCCTCGCCCTCCAGCACCCGGCGCCGCTCGCTGTAGATGACCTCGCGCTGCCGGTTGAGCACCTCGTCGTACTTGAGGACGTTCTTCCGGATCTCGAAGTTCTGCTGTTCGACCTGGCCCTGGGCGGAGGCGATGGCCCGGGTGACCATCCGGTTCTCGATCGGGACGTCGTCCGGCACGTTGGCGATGGACATCACGCGCTCGACCATGCCGGCCTTGAACAGCCGCATCAGGTCGTCGCCCAGCGAAAGGTAGAAACGGGACTCGCCGGGGTCGCCCTGGCGTCCGGAACGGCCGCGGAGCTGGTTGTCGATACGGCGCGACTCGTGCCGCTCGGTGCCCAGCACGTACAGCCCGCCGAGCTCCTTGACCTCCTCGAACTCAGCCGCCACCGCCTTCTTGGCGCGCTCCTGCGCCTGCGGCAGGGCCGTCGTCCACTCCTCCGCGTGCTCCACCGGGTCGAGGCCGCGGCCGCGCAGATCGGCATCGGCGATCTTCTCCGGGTCGCCGCCGAGCTTGATGTCGGTGCCGCGGCCGGCCATGTTGGTCGCCACCGTGACCGCGCCCCGGTGGCCGGCCTTGGCGACGATCTCGGCCTCCCTGGCGTGGTTCTTGGCGTTCAGCACCTCGTGCCGCACGCCGCGCTTGTTCAGCTGCTGGGAGAGGTACTCGGACTTCTCCACGGAGGTGGTGCCGACCAGCACCGGCTGACCCGACTCGTTCTTCTCCACGATGTCCTCAACCACCGCGGCGAACTTCGCGACCTCGGTGCGGTAGATGAGGTCGGCCTGGTCGAGGCGGGCCAGCGGCTCGTTGGTCGGGATGGGCACCACGCCGAGCTTGTAGATCTGGTGCAGTTCGGCGGCCTCGGTCATGGCCGTACCGGTCATGCCGGCGAGCTTCTCGTAGAGGCGGAAGTAGTTCTGCAGGGTGATCTTGGCGAGCGTCTGGTTCTCGTCCTTGATCTTGACGCCTTCCTTGGCCTCGATCGCCTGGTGCATACCCTCGTTGTACCGACGACCGGCCAGGATGCGGCCCGTGTGCTCGTCGACGATCACGACCTCGCCGTCCAGCACGACGTAGTCCTTGTCGACCTTGTAGAGCTCCTTGGCCTTGATCGCGTTGTTCAGGTACCCGACCAACGGGGTGTTCACCGACTCGTAGAGGTTGTCGATGCCCAGCCAGTCCTCAACCTTGCCCACGCCGGCGTCGTGGATGGCGACGGTGCGCTTCTTCTCGTCCACGTCGTAGTCGCCGGTCTCCGCCTCCTGGCGGCTGGGGACGGCCGGCTCGCCCCGCTCCAGGCGCTTCACCAGCTTCGAGAAGTCCGCGTACCACTTGGTCGCCTGGTCGGCCGGTCCCGAGATGATCAGCGGCGTCCTGGCCTCGTCGATGAGGATCGAGTCGGCCTCGTCGACGATGGCGTAGTTGTGCCCGCGCTGCACCAGCTCGTCCTTCGACCAGGCCATGTTGTCGCGCAGGTAGTCGAAGCCGAACTCGTTGTTCGTGCCGTAGGTGATGTCGCTGGCGTACTGCTCGCGGCGCTTGGCCGGCGCCATGCCCGACTGGATGCAGCCGACCGTCAGGCCGAGGAACCGGTGCACCCGGCCCATCCACTCCGAGTCGCGCTGGGCCAGGTAGTCGTTGGTGGTGATGAGGTGCACGCCGTCGCCGGACAGCGCGTTCAGGTACGCCGGCAGCGTGCCGACGAGAGTCTTGCCCTCGCCGGTCTTCATCTCCGACACGTAGCCCAGGTGCAGCGCCGCGCCGCCCATCAGCTGCACATCGTAGTGCCGCTGGCCCAGCACCCGCTTGGCCGCCTCGCGGACGGTGGCGAACGCCTCCGGCAGCAGATCGTCCAGACTCTCGCCGTCGGCGTAGCGCTCCCGGTACTCGTCGGTCAGGGCTCGCAGCTCCGCGTCGGACAGACCGAGAAAGTCCTCTTCAATGGAGTTCACCTGCCTGGCGATGCGTTGCAACCGGCGAAGGATCTTGCCTTCGCCTGCGCGCATGATCTTGTCGAAGACGGACACGAGGACTGGTCTCCTTGCCGGTCGGAAGGCAGGGCCCCGGGAGCCATGAGTAGGGCCATGAGTAGGTGCGCGGACGCGACGGAGTAGCCCCGCCGCACCGGCCATGGTATGCGAGCGCCGGGACGACTGTCAGTGCTCGGCCGTACGATCCCTCGCATGACTGCCGCACGTGCCGCACGCTCGACCCAGCCCTCCGCCACCGCGCTGTCCGCCGACGAGGCCCGCCGGATCGTCCTGCACGCGCAGGGGCTGCTGGGCGCGCCCGACCGCCGGGCCGGCGTGCGGGGGGTGTTGCGCCTCCTGGGCGCCGTGCAACTGGACACGATCGCGGTGCTGGCCCGCTCGCACGAGCTGGTGCCGTACGCGCGGCTGGGCGCGGTGGGCCGGGAGGCGGTGGAGCGGGCGTACTGGACGCCTGGCACCTCAGGTGGGTCCTTCGAGTACTGGTCGCACGCCGCCTGTGTACTGCCGGTCGAGGAGTGGCCGCTGTTCGCCTTCCGGCGCCGGGCCCGGCAGGCGCGGGGGCACCGCTGGCACCGGCTGGCCGACCGCGAGCGCTCGTTGACGGCGGTGCGCAAGCAGCTCGCCGAGGAGGGCCCGCTGACCGCCAGCGAGCTCGGCGGCGCGAAGAACGGCGGGCCGTGGTGGGACTGGTCGGAGACGAAGATCGCGGTGGAGTGGCTGCTGGACACCGGCGAGGTGGTGTGCCGCGAGCGGCGCGGCTGGAAGCGGGTCTACGAGCTGGCCGAGCGGGCCATCCCCGACTCGCTGTTCCACGACGACCTCGACGACCGGGAGTGCGTCCGGCGTCTGGTCGCCCAGGCCGGCGCGGCGCTCGGCGTGGCCACCCGGGCCGATCTCGCCGACTACCACCGGCTGCTCGGCGCCCAGGTGGCCGTCGTGCTGCCCGACACGGGCCTGGTGCCGGTGTCGGTGCAGGGCTGGCGGGAGCCGGCCTGGGCCGACCCGGCGGCGCTGGCGACGCCGCCCCGCGGGCGGCACCGCACCACGCTGCTGTCCCCGTTCGACTCGCTGGTCTGGGACCGGCCGCGCACCGAGCGGGTCTTCGGCTTCACGCACCGCCTGGAGGCGTATGTGCCGCGGCCGAAGCGGGTCTACGGCTACTTCGCGATGCCGCTGCTGTCCGGCGGGCGGCTCCTCGGCCGGGTGGACCCGGCCCGCGAGGGCGGCACGCTGATCGCGCGGCATGCCGCGTTCGAGGGTGACCAGGCGCGCGCCGGCAAGGCGATACCCGCGATGGCGCGGGCCCTGGTGGAGGCGGCGAGTTGGGTGGACTGCGAGGACATCCGGATAGAGCTGACCACGCCGGCCGAGTTGCGCGAGCCGCTGACGGCCGCGGTCGGTGAGGAGCTGGCCGCCCGCTGAGCGACTGCGGGGGTCAGCCGGTCTCCAGGTCCAGGATCTTCTCCCGCATCGCGTAGACCACGGCCTCCATCCGGGAGTGCAACTGGAGCTTCTCCAGGATGTTGCGCACGTGGTTCTTCACGGTGTTCTCACTGATGAAGAGCTCCTTGGCGATGTCCCGGTTGTTCCGTCCCGTGGCCACCAGCTTGAGCACCTCCATCTCCCGGTCGGTCAGCTTGGGAGCGGGCACCAGCCGTCGCTCGTCGGTGCGCTGGATCATCGACTTGAATTCGGTGAGCAGCTTCGCCGCCATCGACGGGCTGATCTGCGACTGGCCGTCCGCCACGGCCCGGATCGCCGCCGTCACCTCGTCGGTGGAGATCTCCTTCAAGAGGTAGCCGGTGGCCCCCGCCTTGATCGCGTCGTAGAGGTCGGCCTCCTCGTCGCTGATCGTCAGCATGATGATCCGCGCGCTCGGGGCCACCTCCTTGATGGAGGTGCACGCCTCGATCCCGCCACGTTTAGGCATCCGCACGTCCATCAGCACGATGTCGGGCAGCAGGTCGGCCGCCTTCTCCACGGCCTCGGCACCGTCGCCCGCCTCACCGACGACCTGGATGTCCTCCTCCTGCGCCAGCACGATCTCCAGCCCCCGACGGAAGAGTTCGTGGTCGTCCACCACCAGCACCCGGATCGGCTCCCGCTCCGGTCCGGCATGCTCCTCCCCCAGCCGCGCGGGCTCGGCGGCGCGCCCCAGGCCGTCGCGGGGCAGCGTCCGGGGCATCGTGGGCCCGAAGCCGTCCACCATCCGTCATCCCCCTACCCGCCGAAACCTCACCAACCGAAAGGCGCGTGACGCGCGTTGGCACGCCTCATAATTCCATGACAACCCCTGGCCGGAGCCGAGTCCGACCAGGGGTTGACGGGTTGATGTCAGGCGCCCAGGGCCCCGCCGGCGCCTTGGGGCTCGGACTCGGCTAGCGGGTCGGCCTCCAGGTGGATCACCCCGTAGTCGTAGGCGTGGCGCCGGTAGACGACGCTCGGCAGCTTGGTCTCGGAGTCGACGAAGAGGAAGAAGTCGTGACCGACCAACTCCATCTCGTACAGTGCCTGATCGAGCGACATGGGCGCCGCCGTGTGCGTCTTCTCCCGGACCACCAGCGGCCCGTCACCCTGAACCTCCAGGCTGCCGAGTCGGCGAACCGGCGGGGTGGTGCGGGTCTCGTCCGTCGGCGCGACCAGGTCGTGACCGTTGATCGGGGCGGCGTCGCGCACCACGTCACCGACCTCGCTGGCCGGGATGCGGCCGCGCCCGCGGCGGGTGCGGCGCTTGTCGTGCTGCCGGCGCAGCCGGGACTCGAGCTTCTCCACCGCCAGGTCCAGGGCTCCGTACGGGTCAGCCGCCGACGCCTCCGCGCGCACCACCGGACCGCGGTGCCGGAGCGTGATCTCCACCCGGTCGGAACGGTTGGCCTGGCGGGGGTTGTGCTCCTTGGACACCTCCACGTCCAGACGGGTCACCTTGCCGTCGATCCTCTGGATCTTGTCCAGCTTGAGCTTCTCGGCCACGTGCCGCCGGAACCGTTCCGGCACCTCGGTCTTGCGGCCCTTGACGACGATGTCCACGCAGAACTCCGTTCCCGGACGTGCTCCGCCGAGGCGGCGGAGCGCCTCCTTTGGTGCAGTCGAGCCGGGGAGCGTCACCGGCGCCCGCCCGGCGCTACCTCGGGTTGCGGCTTTCACCTCCTTCTCCCCCGGCCAGAAGATCGCCACCCCACCGAAATCGGGGGGAACGACGACGATGTCGTGCGTCAGCGTTGAACCTGCGTACGCCTCTCATGTGCACTTATGCGGCGATTGCCGTATCGCGCCCTGTTCCGAAAGTACCTCTAACGGGGGAGTCTCGGCATCCTTACCGGCGCGTATACCCCGATCATCTGCCCACTCACCTACCGGATCATCGTCAGCCACCGGCCACCACGGCGGCGCCGAGCAGCCGGCCGCCCGCGGCCCGCACCGCCCGGGCCGCCTCGGTGAGGGAGGCGCCCGTGGTCACCAGGTCGTCCACCAGCAGCACGGGGCCGGCCGCGGTCAGGGCGCCGGGCGGGGCGGCGAGCGCGCCGGAGAGGTTCGCCAGCCGCTGTGCAGCCGTGAGCCCCGACTGGTCGGTTACCCGACGTCGTTGCCGCAGGACCGCGCGCACCCGGGCCGGCCGCCCGTCGCCGCGCAGCGCCGCGGCGGCGGCCAGCGCGACGCGGCGCACCGGATCGTGCCCGCGCCGGGCCACCGACGCCCGGGCCGAGGGCACCGGCACCAGGCTGAGCTCCCGCGCGGCGGCCGTGCTCCCGGCCTCCCCGCCCGCGGCGGCGCACGCCGCCCGCACGCTCACCGCGAGCGCCCGGCCCAGCGGCGCGGCCAGCGCCAGCATCCCCCGCTCCTTGTGGGCCAGCAGCACGGCCCGGGCCGTGTCGGCATAGCCCGCGGCGGCGAAGACGGCGGGCAGCCCTGGTGGCTCGGGCGACGGCCGCACCCGGCGCGCCGGGCCGGCGCACAGCGCCCGCCGGCAGCGCTCGCACAGCACCTCGTGTCCCTCGCCGCACCCGGCACAGGCCGTCGGCAGCACCAGTCCGCGGATCTCCCGCCACCATCCCCGCATGCCACCCACCGTGGCGCACCCGCCGTCGGCGGCGCGACCCCCGTAAGAGTGCACTCCGGCTCCGCCAGGACCCGATCAGCCGGGGTAGAAGGGCCCGGTTCCGTCCTCGCTGACGAGCTTCCACTGCGAGTCGTCGCCGAGCCTGGCGATGCCGTCCGCCGTCTCGGCCAGCAGCGGCTTCCGTTCGTCCTCGGCCGCGGCGACCCCGGTGACGTCGTTCAGTCCCGGCACCGGCGGGGTGGTGGCCAGCGAGCCGTCCGTGGCGACGAACTGCCACTGCTCCACGCCGTCCGCCGGCCGGCCCACGACCACCAGTCGGCTGCCGCCGGCCCAAGAGGCCGCCGCCACGTTCTCCAGCTGCGGCGCCACCCGGCGCAGGTCGTCCACGGCCACCACCTGGTCGTCGCCCTCCCCGCTCCGCTCGACGCGGCCGAGTTGCAGCGTGGTCTGCCCGTCCTCGCTGATCAGCATCGCGATGCGCACCCCGTCGGAGGCGACGCGCAGGGCCTCGATCTGCTGATCGGGACGCAGCCCGGTGACCGGTATCTGCTGCGGCACCCCCGAGCCGCTGGGCAGCCGCAGCAGCTGCTGCCCTTCGACCGGATCGCGGTCGGCGAACCACAGATCGCCCAGACCGTCCCAGCTCGGCGCGGTCAGCCCCTGATCGTCGGGTCCGGTCAGCTCCCGCTGGTACACGGGGTCGGCCAGCGAGTCGGCGCCGAACAGCGGCGCCACGTAGAGCGAGGAGCCGTCCGCGGAGACGCCGGCGGCCCAGTCCTCGTTGCGGCTGACCGCGGCCGACCGCAACGCCACCTCGTCGCGACCCAGCGGTCCTGACAGCGCCACCGGTTCGGCGTCGTCCTGCGGCTCGACCGTCACCAGACTCCCGTCCGCGTCCAGGAAGTACGGCTGCTCCGTCTCGCCGTCCAGCAGCCCGGGCGCGTACGCCTGAGCCTCGCTCCGGCCCAGCTCGCACAACAGCGTGCCGGCCTCGTTGGCCAGCCGCGCCTCCATCAGCTCCACCGAGGCCAGCACCTGGACCGAATGCAGCAGCTGGGCACCCATCCGTTCGCACTGGGAGGCCGACAGGTCGCGCGGCACGCCGGCCAGCCGCACGCTCAGCGTGCCGCTCTCGTCGATCGAGGGCTCCTCACCCTGCGCCATCGTCACGTCCCCGGGGAAGGCCGTGGTGACCACCGGGTCCAGCCAGCCGCTCGGCCCGTCCAGGAGCGTGTCCACCAGTTCGGATATCGGATCTATCCACCGGCGTACGTAGACGGGGTCGGCGACCAGCACGTCGTGGCCGTTGGCGACCCGGCCCGATTCGGGCCCGAGGTCCGCGAAGTAGTACGCGTCGACCGACCGGTAGATCCTGCGGAAGTCCGCCTCGGCCATCACGAGGCCGGCCGGCAGGTCGTCGATGCGCCACTGCCCGTCCACCTGCCGCAGCTCGAACGACGCCTCGTAGGGCATGCCGTCCTGCGGCGTGTACACCCGCGAGGAGTCCACGGCGGCCAGCTGCGTGCCGCTGATGTCGACCCGGAACGTCTCCCCGCCGCCGGCCAGCCCCGGCTGGCTGACCGGTGGCTCGAGGGTCGGTCCGGCCGAGAGCACCATCGTGCCGTGGAACGGGTCCCAGTCCGACCGCCGCTCGCGGGTGAGGTACTGCTTGGCTGTCTCGAAGTCCGCCTCGTCGCTGGTGACGGCCTCCAGGAAGCCCCGCACGATCTCCGCCGGCGGCGCGTCCTCCTCCGGCGGCACGCCGAAGACCCGCACCTGCGACTCGCCCTCGCCCTCCGCGGAGTCCACGGAGTCCGCGTCCTGCACCGGGCCGCTGCCGGGCATCGAGGCGCAGCCGGCCAGCAGCAGCCCCGTCGCGGCCAGCAGCACGACGCCGCGCCGCAGCCGTCCGGCGGGCCGGCGGCGCGGCGCGCCCCGCCGCGCGGCGCTCGGCGCCACAGCTCGCGTCCGCTCAGCCCTCATGGCCGCCCTCCCTCCTTCCGTCCAGGGCCGGCTCTCCGCCGGCCGGCGCCGACACGGGCCCCGGCTGCGCCGGGATGCTCCCGGCCAGCGCGGCCCGGCGGCCCCGGGAGTCGCTGGGCTCCAGCGGCAGCGGCGAACCGCGCAGCACCCCGCCGGCGACCCGCGGCAGCGTCAGCCGGAACTGCGCCCCGCCGCCGGGCTCTCCCCATGCCTCGAGTCGCCCGCCGTGCAGGTGGGCGTCCTCCACGGCGATGGACAGGCCAAGCCCGGTGCCGCCCGTGGTGCGGGCTCGCGCCGGGTCGGCGCGCCAGAACCGGTTGAAGACGCGCTCGGCCTCGCCGGCCCGCAGCCCGATGCCGTGGTCGCGCACCGCGATCGCGACGGAGCCGCCGTCCCGGCTGGCCGCCAGCCGCACCACGATGTCCTCGCCCTCGCCGTGCTCGATCGCGTTGACCACGAGATTGCGCACGACCCGCTCGATGCGCCGGGGGTCGACCTCGGCCATCACCGGCCGGGCGTCGCCGCTGACCAGCAGCCGGCTGCCGCGGCGCTCGGCCAGCGGCTCGGCGCCCTCCACGACCCGCTGCGCCACGTCCCGCAGGTCGGTCAGCTCGGCCTCCAGATGCGCCGCGCCCGCGTCGAACCGGCTGATCTCCAGCAGGTCGGCCAGCAGCGACTCGAACCGGTCGAGCTGGCTGAGCAGCAGCTCCGCCGAGCGCGCCGTGGCCGGGTCGAACTCGCCGCGCGACTCGTGTATGACGTCGGCGGCCATCCGCACGGTGGTCAGCGGGGTGCGCAGCTCGTGCGAGACGTCGGAGACGAAGCGCCGCTGCATCCGGGACAGCGCCTCCAGCTCCAGAATCTTCTGCTGGAGGTTGCGCGCCATCTTGTTGAACGACTCGCCCAGCCGGGCGATGTCGTCCTCGCCGCTCACCTTCATCCGCTCCCGCAGATGTCCGGCGGCGAGCCGCTCCGCGATCCGGGCGGCCATCCGCACCGGCGTGACCACCTGGCGCACCACCAGCCAGGCGATGGCGCACAGCAGCACCACCACGAACAGGCCGGCGGTGGCGATGGTGGTGGTGACCAGGCCGAGCGACTTCTCCTCCTGGGTGAACGGGAAGAGGTAGTACAGCTGGTAGTAGTTGCCCTGGTTGTCGGCCACCCGCTTGCCGATGATCAGGGCCGACTCGGTGCTGCCGTTCTGGCGGACGATCGTGCCGTACTGCCAGTGCGGGTCCGGGGTACTGCTGTCCACCACCTCCCGCAGCTCGGGGGAGATGCTCGCCTCCGGCTGCAGGTCGGGGGACGAGCGCGGGCCGCGCGGCGCTGCCACGTCGTCCCCGGGGAACGTCGTGGCGTAGGCCGAGCTGAGCGCCACCACCGAGTAGACGCCCTGCCCGCCGCTGGCGAGCCGCCCGACGATGTCGGTCACCCACTGTCCCGGGTCCGTGGCCTGCCCGGCCGCGGCGTCCGTGATCTCCTCGGGATCGCGGGCCAGGTCCTCGGCGACCGCGAAGCCGCCGACCGCCTGGCTCTGGGCCGTCTGCCGCTTGGCCTCCAGCAGCCCGTTGCGCACCTGGCCGATCACCACGACGCCCAGCACCAGCACCACCGTCATCGACAGCAGCAGCGTGCTGGCCACCACGCGCAGCTGGATGTTCCGCCGCCACAGCCGCATGACGGACAGCAGCGGGCCGCGCGCCCAGCGGCCGAAGATCCGGACGGCAGGCTGCGCCCGGCCGCCCGCGGCGCCCTCGGGCAGCAGCCGGGAGCCGTGCCGCCACAGCCGGTCGGTCACCTCAGCTGGACCCCGCCTTGTACCCGACACCGCGGACGGTGACCACGATCTCGGGGCGCTCCGGGTCCTTCTCGACCTTCGAGCGCAGCCGCTGCACGTGGACGTTCACCAGCCGGGTGTCCGCCGCGTGCCGGTATCCCCACACCTGTTCGAGCAGCACCTCGCGGGTGAAGACCTGCCAGGGCTTCCGCGCCAGCGCGACCAGCAGGTCGAACTCCAGCGGCGTCAGGGAGATGGCCTGGCTGCCGCGCTTGACCGAATGTCCGGCCACGTCGATCACCAGGTCGCCGATGGCCAGCTGCTCGGGCGTCGGCTCCTCGGAGCGCCGCAGCCGCGCCCGGATGCGGGCGACGAGCTCCTTCGGCTTGAACGGCTTGACGATGTAGTCGTCGGCGCCCGACTCCAGGCCCACCACGACGTCCACCGTGTCGCTCTTCGCCGTGAGCATCACGATCGGTACCCCGGACTCGCCACGGATGAGCCGGCACACCTCGATGCCGTCCCGCCCGGGGAGCATCAGATCCAGCAGCACCAGATCCGGCTTGATCTCGCGGAAGGCGGCCAGAGCCTTGTCCCCGTCGGCTACGAACGACGGTTCGAACCCCTCGCCACGCAGCACGATGCCGAGCATCTCCGCCAGCGCGGTGTCGTCATCGACGACGAGTACGCGTCCCTTCATGCCTTCATCATCCCATTACCTGATCGTGACGTTGTCGAACGTGACTTGGAACACATTTCCCCGGGGTTACCCGGTCAACTGAGGACACCGTGCCCCGCCGAGCGGCGCGGTTTCGGCCATTCGCACAGTGTGCCCGGCCGGTCCCGAAGGGCGAAATCGAGGGGCCCCGGCTGTGCACCGCCGCCTCCGCCGGCCCTGTCCTACCGCCATGGCACGATGGGCGCCACCTTTCCGTTGAACAAGCGACCAGCGAAACGCACCAAGTAGCGAACCAGGGGTAGAGGAGACACCGAGAGCGACGCGCGCGGCGGCCGGCCGCGCGGGCGCCGACGGCCGCCCCCCGACTAGGAGACACATCGTGAGCGACTCGCCGGGCTGGGCGTCGCCCGGATCGCCACCGCCGGAAGATGGCGCGAACGAGGCGCGGGGCGACGAACGCGACGCCCCGTCTTCCGACCAGCGGCCGGACGAGGCACCCGAGCAGGCAGCCGACCAGCCGCCGAGCCCCACCCTCGAGAAGACGCCGGACCAGGCAGGTCCGCCTCCGGGCCAGGTACCGACCCCACCGCCGCCGGGCGGCTGGGGCGGCCAGCCACCCGGCGGCTGGGGCTGGCCGGGCCAGCAGCAGGGCTGGGGCGGGCAGCCGCAGGGCTGGGGGGCATGGCAGCCACAGCTGCTCGCCGCAAAGCCCGGCGTCATCCCGCTCCGCCCCCTCGGCATCGGCGAGATCCTCGACGGCGCGGTCTCCATGGCCCGGGCCCACTGGCGCACGGTCCTCGCCATAGCGCTGGGCGTCGCCGTCGTCACCCAGCTGATCTCCACCGTCGCGATGCGGATCTGGCTGAGCGACAGCTCGGGGCTCGCCGCTCTGGAGGACAATCCGGAGCCCACCGACGAGGAGCTGCGGACGGCGCTCGGCGACCTCTTCGCGTTCTTCTCCGTGGCCACCGTCATCACCCTGCTCGGCACCGCCCTGGCCACCGCCATGCTCACCATCGTCGTCAGCCGCGCCGTCCTCGGCCGCAGCGTCACGATCGCCGAGGCCTGGCAGGACTCGCGCAGCCGGCTGCTGCGGCTGCTCGGCCTGGTGGTGCTGGTGCCGCTGGTCGCCGCGCTCGCCGTCGCCGTTCCGACGCTGCTGGCCGCCCTGGTCGGCGGCTTCGCCCTGGCGGTGCTGGGCGTTCTCGGCGGCATCGTGCTGGCCGTCTGGCTGTGGGTCCGGTTCTCCCTCGCCACCCCCGCCCTCATGCTGGAACGGCAGGGTGTGAAGGACGCGATGCGCCGTTCCTGGAAGCTGGTCGGCGGCGCCTGGTGGCGGGTCTTCGGCATCCAGCTGCTGATCCTCGTGCTGCTGACGATCGTCGCCGGGATCATCGAGTTCCCCGTCTCGATCGTCGCCGGGATCGCCGCGGGCCAGGGCGCGGACAGCTTCTTCGAGGGCTCCGTCGACGAGCTGACCTGGACCTACCTGGTCATCTCCGGTATCGGCGCGGTGATCTCCTCCACCATCACCCTGCCGATCAGCGCCGGCGTCACCGCCCTGCTGTACATCGACCAACGAATCCGTCGCGAGGCGCTCGATCTGGAGCTGGCCCGCGCGGCCGGGCTGGACAGCCCCACCGCCCCGGGGCCCGGCGGTTCGGGCTACCCGGGACACCCGGGGCAGCCTGGCTCTCCAGGCCACCCCGGCTATCCGGGGCATCCGGGAGGCTGACGGCATGCCGACCCTGGCGGGGGGCGCTGCGCTGATCGCTGCTCTGGTCGGCACCCGGATCGCCTCCCCGCCGGCTTGGCGGGGGACGGACGAGTCGGGGCCGCCGGTCGAGGTCGGCCGCGACGCCGCGCGGGAGGCGGCCCAGCGGGAGCTGGCCAAGCCGGTCTACGCCGAGCACGAACCGAGCCCGGCGCGACGCGCCTGGAACTGGGTCTGGGAGCACGTGTTCGGCGCCCTGGAGTCCGCCGCCTTCAACACGCCCGGCGGCTGGGTCGGCCTGCTCGTCATCGTCGTCCTGGCGGTCGGCCTGATCGTCGCGCTGCGGATGCGGCTCGGCGCTCTGCGGACCGCCGCCGGCCCTCCGGGCGCCCCGCTCTTCACCGACCGGCCGCGCAGCGCCGCCGAGCACCGCGCCGCCGCGGCCGAGCACGCGCGCGCCGCCCGCTGGGACCAGGCCGTGCAGGAGCGGCTGCGGGCCGTGGTCCGTTCCCTCGAGGAACGCGCGCTGCTCGAACCGCGCCCCGGCCGCACCGCCGACGAGGCCGCCGCCGAGGCGGGCCGACCGCTGCCCGGCCTGGCCGCCGAGTTGCGCGCCGCCGCCAGCACGTTCGACGCCGTCACCTACGGCGGACGGCCGGCGACCCAGGCCGATCACGACCGGCTGCGCGAGCTGGACGAACGGCAGCAACGCAGCAAGCCCGACCTGACGGCGACCAGCGTGGCGGCCAGATGAGACCCCCCAGCGTCGAGGCAGACCCGAACGGCCGGGACCGCGCGGCCCGCCGTGACGGCCAGACCGGTCCCGACAGCCAGGGCAGCCAGGAGGACCAGACCGGCCGGGACCGCGGGGAGGGCGGAGGAGGGGCCGCGTCCACGGCCGTCTCGCCCGACGCCCGCCAGCTGTGGCGGCGCGGCCGGGGTCTGCTCGTCGCCGCCGCGGTGCTGGTGCTGGCCGGCCTGCTCATCGCCCTGTTCTCCACCGGCGAGGACGGCACGCTGCACCCCCGCTCCGCCACCCCGCACGGCAGCCGCGCCATCGCCGAGTTGCTCGGGCAGCACGGGGTCACCACCACTCTCGTCTCGACCGCGGCCGAGGCCGCCGCCGCGGCCGGCCCGGACACCACCCTGCTGGTGGCCCGCCCCGACGCCCTCACCGACCAGCAGCTGCGCGACCTCCACGAGGCCACCAGGGACAGCGGCGGGCGGACCCTGATGGTCGCCGCCGACCAGCCGGTGCTCGACGTCTTCGCGCCGGGCGTCGGCGCCAGCGACCCGGTCCCCGCCGGTGAGCTGGAGCCGGACTGCGCCGCCACCACGGCCGACGGCCGCCAGCTCGGCCGGCGCGCCGGCACCGCCGAACTCGGTGGCTACGGTTACCTGGTGGGCGAGCCGCTGCCGCCGTCCATGCCCTTCGCCTGCTATCCCCTGCCCGACTCGCCAGTGGCGCTGCCCACGTTGCTCGCCGTGGACGCCGGTTCGGGCGGCGACACCGTGCTGCTCGGCTCCCCCAACATCCTCTACAACGAGAGCCTCGACGAGCACGGCAACGCCGCGCTGTCGCTGAACCTTCTGGGCTCCCGCCCGAACGTCGTCTGGTATCTCCCCTCGCCCGGCGATCTCCCGCCTGCCGAGGACTCCGAGAGCCTGGTCAACCTCCTCGATCCGGGCTGGCGTTGGGCCGCCCTGCAGCTCGCCGTCGCCGCCGGCCTCGCCGCCCTGTGGCGCGGCCGGCGGCTGGGCCCGGTCGTCACCGAGCGGCTCCCGGTGACGGTGCGGGCCGCGGAGACCACCGAGGGCCGGGCCCGGCTCTACCACCAGACCAGGGCGCGGGACCGGGCCGCCGAGGCGCTGCGCGCCGCCGCCCGCACCCGGCTGGCGCCGCTCGTCGGCGTCCCGCCCCGGGCGGCGCACGCGCCCGAACAGCTGCCTCCGGCGGTGGCCGCCCGTGCTGGGCTGGACCCGGCCGCCGTGCAGGCGCTGCTCTTCGGGCCGCCTCCGCCCGACGACGCGGCCCTGATCCGCCTCGCCGACGACCTGGACGCGCTGGAACGACGCGTCGCTCCCGTGACGTCCGACCCGCCCCAGGCCCCCGGCGCTTAGCCTGGAGCAGCACCGCCAGCAGCCCACAGCCAGCACCGACAGAGAAGGACCGCCGACCGTGACCGCCCCAACAGATGGAAGCCCGCGCGCCGCCCTGGAGGCCCTGCGCGGCGAGATCGGCAAGGCCGTCGTCGGCCAGGACGCCGCCGTCACCGGCCTGGTCGTCGCCCTCCTGTGTCGGGGCCACGTGCTGCTCGAGGGCGTACCGGGCATCGCCAAGACGCTGCTGGTGCGCGCCCTGGCCACGGCCCTGGAACTGGACACCAAGCGCATCCAGTTCACCCCCGACCTGATGCCGAGCGACGTGACCGGCTCGCTGGTCTACGACGCCCGCACCGCCGCGTTCTCCTTCCAGGCCGGGCCGGTCTTCACGAACCTGTTGCTGGCCGACGAGATCAACCGCACGCCGCCCAAGACCCAGGCGTCGCTGCTGGAGGCGATGGAGGAGCGCCAGGTCTCCGTGGAGGGGGACCCGCGGCCGCTGCCCGACCCGTTCATGGTCGCCGCGACGCAGAACCCCGTGGAGTACGAGGGCACCTACCCGCTGCCCGAGGCCCAGCTGGACCGCTTCCTGCTGAAGCTCAACCTGCCGCTGCCCAGCCGCGACCAGGAGATCGACGTGCTCACCCGGCACGCCGCCGGCTTCGACCCGCGCGACCTGGCGGCCGCGGGCGTGCGGCCGGTGGCGGGGCCCACCGAGCTCGCGGCGGCCCGGGCCGCGGTCGCGAAGGTCGCCGTCTCCCCCGACGTCACCGGCTACGTGGTCGACCTCTGCCGCGCCACCCGCGACTCGCCCTCGCTGTCGCTCGGCGCCTCGCCGCGCGGCGCCACGGCCCTGTTGGCCACCTCCCGCGCCTGGGCCTGGCTTTCGGGACGCGAGTTCGTCATCCCGGACGATGTGAAGGCGCTGGCGCTGCCCACGCTCAGGCACCGGGTGCGGTTGCGCCCCGAGGCCGAGATGGAGGGCGTCACGCCGGACGGCGTGTTGACCGGCCTGCTGGCACACGTCCCCGTCCCGCGCTGACGGCGGCCGGTCGCCATGGCACTCAGCGGACGCACCGCCCTCCTCGCCGCGCTCGGCACGCTCGTCGTCGGACTGCTGCCCGGCTGGCATGGCGTGCTCGCGGTGGCCGTGCCCCTGTTCGCCGCCGTGCTGTGCGATCTGGCGCTGGCCGCGCCGGTACGCACCCTCCGCTTCGAGCGGAGCGGCGCCGACGCGGTCCGCCTCGGCGAGACGGCGCGGGTACATCTGACGGTCACGAACCTCTCGGGCCGTCCGCTCCGGGCCGTGCTGCGGGACGCCTGGCCGCCCAGCAGTTGGCGGCCCGGTACGGCCTACGCCGCCTCCCGGCACCGCCTGACGGTCCCGGCTGACGAGCGGCGCCGCGTGACGACCGAACTGGCCCCCACCCGGCGCGGCGACCACCAGGCGGTGCGGCTCACGATCCGTTCGCACGGCCCACTCGGGCTCGCGGCCCGGCAGGGCAGCCACACCGTGCCGTGGACGCTCCGGGTGCTTCCGCCGTTCGCGAGCCGCCGCCATCTGCCGGCGAAGCTGGCCCGCCTGCGCGAACTCGACGGCCGCACCACGGTGCTGACCCGGGGTGAGGGCACGGAGTTCGACAGCCTGCGGGACTACGTGCCGGGCGACGACGTGCGCTCCATCGACTGGCGCGCGACGGCCCGGCAGTCCACCGTGGCCGTCCGCACCTGGCGCCCCGAACGCGACCGCCATCTGCTGCTGGTCCTGGACACCGGACGCACCTCAGCGGGCCGGGTCGGCGACGTGCCCCGGCTGGACGCGGCGATGGACGCGGCACTGCTGCTCACCGCGCTGGCCTCCCAGGCAGGCGACCGTGTCGACCTGTTGGCGTTCGACCGCCGGGTCCGCGCGAACGTTCGGGGCCGCACCGGTGCCGAGTTGCTGCCCGCGGTGGTGCGCGCACTGACGCCGTTGGAGCCCGAGCTGGTCGAGACGGACACGCACGCCCTCGCCGCCGCCGCGATGGCCGCGGCTCCGCGCCGCAGCCTCGTGGTGCTGTTCACGGGCCTGGACGCGGCTCCGGCGGAGAGCGGACTGCTGCCGGTACTGCCGAGATTGACGCGCCGACACTCGGTTCTGGTGGCCTCGGTGGGCGATCCACGGATCGCGGAGATGGCTCGCGCCCGGGGCACCGTCACGGGCGTCTACGAGGCCGCGGCCGCCGCCCAGCACGAGGCGGAACGCCACCACACCATGGCCCGCTTGCGCCAACACGGCGCCACCGTCGTCGAGGCGCCCCCCGCCCACCTCCCGCCGGCACTCGCCGACGCCTACCTCCGCCTCAAGGCGGCCGGAAAGCTGTAGCAGGAGGTGCCGAAGAGCCAGGGAAGAGCGTCAGGGGAAAGCGTGGAAACAGCAAAACGGGTGTGGCCCCGCTGGTGATATCCAGCGGGGCCACACCCGTTAACAAGAATTGTCCGGCGGTGACCTACTCTCCCACACGGTCCCCCATGCAGTACCATCGGCGCTGGGAGGCTTAGCTTCCGGGTTCGGAATGTAACCGGGCGTTTCCCTCCCGCCATGACCACCGGCACAAACCTAGAAAAGGCCATGCCTGGTCGGCGAAAAGTCATAGTGGACGCGAGCATCTGCGGACAAGCCCTCGGCCTATTAGTACCAGTCAACTCCACCCCTCACAGGGCTTCCATCCCTGGCCTATCAACCCGGTCGTCTACCGGGGGCCTTACCCTCTCAAGGAGGTGGGAGTCCTCATCTCGAAGCAGGCTTCCCGCTTAGATGCTTTCAGCGGTTATCCTTCCCGAACGTAGCCAACCAGCCATGCCCCTGGCGGGACAACTGGCACACCAGAGGTTCGTCCGTCCCGGTCCTCTCGTACTAGGGACAGCCCTTCTCAAGACTCCAACGCGCACAGCGGATAGGGACCGAACTGTCTCACGACGTTCTAAACCCAGCTCGCGTACCGCTTTAATGGGCGAACAGCCCAACCCTTGGGACCAACTCCAGCCCCAGGATGCGACGAGCCGACATCGAGGTGCCAAACCATCCCGTCGATACGGACTCTTGGGGAAGATCAGCCTGTTATCCCCGGGGTACCTTTTATCCGTTGAGCGACGGCGCTCCCACAAGCCACCGCCGGATCACTAGTCCCTGCTTTCGCACCTGCTCGACCTGCCAGTCTCACAGTCAAGCTCCCTTGTGCACTTACACTCACCACCTGATAACCAACCAGGCTGAGGGAACCTTTGGGCGCCTCCGTTACTCTTTAGGAGGCAACCGCCCCAGTTAAACTACCCACCAGACACTGTCCCTGATCCGGATCACGGACCCAGGTTCAGGCATCCAGCACGATCAGAGTGGTATTTCAACAATGACTCCACCCACACTGGCGTATGAGCTTCACAGTCTCCCACCTATCCTACACAAACCGAACCGAACACCAATATCAAGCTGTAGTAAAGGTCCCGGGGTCTTTCCGTCCTGCTGCGCGAAACGAGCATCTTTACTCGTACTGCAATTTCACCGGGCCTATGGTTGAGACAGCCGAGAAGTCGTTACGCCATTCGTGCAGGTCGGAACTTACCCGACAAGGAATTTCGCTACCTTAGGATGGTTATAGTTACCACCGCCGTTTACTGGCGCTTAAGTTCCCAGCTTCGCCCCGAAAGGCTAACCAGTCCCCTTAACGTTCCAGCACCGGGCAGGCGTCAGTCCGTATACATCGCCTTACAGCTTCGCACGGACCTGTGTTTTTAGTAAACAGTCGCTTCTCGCTGGTCTCTGCGGCCACCCCCAGCTCCGACCGAAAAGGTCATCACCGGGAACGGCCCCCCTTCTCCCGAAGTTACGGGGGCAATTTGCCGAGTTCCTTAACCATAGTTCACCCGAACGCCTCGGTATACTCTACCTGACCACCTGAGTCGGTTTAGGGTACGGGCCACCATGAAACATCGCTAGAGGCTTTTCTCGACAGCATAGGATCATCCACTTCACCACAATCGGCTCGGCATCAGGTCTCACCCATAAACGCTGCACGGATTTCCCTGCACAGCGGGCTACACCCTTACCCCGGGACAACCACCGCCCGGGCTGGACTACCTTCCTGCGTCACCCCATCACTCACCTACTACCCCCTCGGACCACCCACACCCACCATCCAACACGCCCCGAAGGGCAATGCCAGCGGCAGTATGGGCTTAGCATCAGGAGATTCAGCGTTGGCGCTTCACGGCGGGTACCGGAATATCAACCGGTTATCCATCGACTACGCCTGTCGGCCTCGCCTTAGGCCCCGACTTACCCTGGGCAGATCAACTTGACCCAGGAACCCTTAGTCAATCGGCGCAGGAGTTTCCCACTCCTGTATCGCTACTCATGCCTGCATTCTCACTCGCACACCATCCACAACACGGTTACCCGGCTGCTTCACCCGGTGCACGACGCTCCCCTACCCACCACACAAAAATGCGGTGACACGACTTCGGCGGTGTACTTGAGCCCCGCTACATTATCGGCGCGGAATCACTCGACCAGTGAGCTATTACGCACTCTTTCAAGGATGGCTGCTTCTAAGCCAACCTCCTGGCTGTCTAAGCGACTCCACATCCTTTCCCACTTAGCACACGCTTAGGGGCCTTAGTCGATGCTCTGGGCTGTTTCCCTCTCGACCACGAAGCTTATCCCCCGCAGTCTCACTGCCACGCTCATCTTACCGGCATTCGAAGTTTGGCTAAGGTCAGTAACCCGGTAAGGCCCATCACCTACCCAGCGCCCTACCTCCGGCAAGAACACGCAACGCTGCACCTAAATGCATTTCGGGGAGAACCAGCTATCACGGAGTCTGATTGGCCTTTCACCCCTAACCACAGGTCATCCCCCAGATTTTCAACTCTGGTGGGTTCGGGCCTCCACGCGGTCTTACCCACGCTTCACCCTGCCCATGGCTAGATCACCCCGCTTCGGGTCTTGGGCATGCTACTCAAACGCCCTATTCGGACTCGCTTTCGCTACGGCTTCCCCACACCGGGTTAACCTCGCAACACACCGCAAACTCGCAGGCTCATTCTTCAAAAGGCACGCAGTCACCACACACCACGACACAAGGTCATGGCATGCGAGGCTCCCACGGCTTGTAGGCACACGGTTTCAGGTACTCTTTCACTCCGCTCCCGCGGTACTTTTCACCATTCCCTCACGGTACTATCCGCTATCGGTCACCAGGGAATATTTAGGCTTACCAGGTGGTCCTGGCAGATTCACACGGGATTTCTCGGGCCCCGTGCTACTCGGGAAACCATCAAACGAGTTACAGGCATTTCAGCTACGGGGGTCTTACCCTCTACGCCGGGCCTTTCGCATGCCCTTCGCCTACACCCATAATTTCTTACTCGTCGACTATCCGGCAGAACAATCCAGACAGCTCCCACAACCCCACGCACGCAACCCCTGCCGGGTTCATACACGCACGCGGTTTAGCCTCATCCGGTTTCGCTCACCACTACTCCCGGAATCACATGTTGTTTTCTCTTCCTGCGGGTACTGAGATGTTTCACTTCCCCGCGTTCCCTCCATACCGCCTATACATTCAGCGGTAGGTGACAGCCCATAACGGCTGCCGGGTTTCCCCATTCGGACACCCCCGGATCACAGCTCGGTTGACAGCTCCCCGGGGCCTATCGTGGCCTCCCACGTCCTTCATCGGTTCCTGGTGCCAAGGCATCCACCATGCGCCCTTAAAAACTTGGCCACAGATGCTCGCGTCCACTATGCACAAATCAACCAACAATCGAGACCACACCCACCTCACGGCGAGCCCGTGCCCTCAGACACCCAACAGCGTGCCCCCACACCAACCCCCACCCCTATGGGCGCGGATCCGCGTGAGGCGTTGTCAATGTTCCACCCATGAGCAGGCCACTCCGGGACATCCGCCCGAAGCTGGCGCTAATGCTCCTTAGAAAGGAGGTGATCCAGCCGCACCTTCCGGTACGGCTACCTTGTTACGACTTCGTCCCAATCGCCAGTCCCACCTTCGACGGCTCCCTCCCACAAGGGGTTGGGCCACCGGCTTCGGGTGTTACCGACTTTCGTGACGTGACGGGCGGTGTGTACAAGGCCCGGGAACGTATTCACCGCAGCAATGCTGATCTGCGATTACTAGCGACTCCGACTTCATGGGGTCGAGTTGCAGACCCCAATCCGAACTGAGACTGGCTTTTAGGGATTCGCTCCACCTCGCGGTATCGCAGCCCATTGTACCAGCCATTGTAGCACGTGTGCAGCCCAAGACATAAGGGGCATGATGACTTGACGTCGTCCCCACCTTCCTCCGAGTTGACCCCGGCAGTCTCCCGTGAGTTCCCGCCACCACAAGGGCGCGCTGGCAACACAGGATAAGGGTTGCGCTCGTTGCGGGACTTAACCCAACATCTCACGACACGAGCTGACGACAGCCATGCACCACCTGTACACCGGCCCAAAGGGAGGCTGTGTCTCCACAGCTTTCCGGCGTATGTCAAGCCTTGGTAAGGTTCTTCGCGTTGCGTCGAATTAAGCCACATGCTCCGCCGCTTGTGCGGGCCCCCGTCAATTCCTTTGAGTTTTAGCCTTGCGGCCGTACTCCCCAGGCGGGGCACTTAATGCGTTAGCTGCGGCACAGACCACGTGGAATGCGGCCCACACCTAGTGCCCACCGTTTACAGCGTGGACTACCAGGGTATCTAATCCTGTTCGCTCCCCACGCTTTCGCTCCTCAGCGTCAGTATCGGCCCAGAGACCCGCCTTCGCCACCGGTGTTCCTCCTGATATCTGCGCATTTCACCGCTACACCAGGAATTCCAGTCTCCCCTGCCGAACTCTAGCCTGCCCGTATCGACTGCAGACCCGGGGTTAAGCCCCGGGCTTTCACAACCGACGCGACAAGCCGCCTACGAGCTCTTTACGCCCAATAATTCCGGACAACGCTTGCACCCTACGTATTACCGCGGCTGCTGGCACGTAGTTAGCCGGTGCTTCTTCTACAGGTACCGTCACCCGAAAGCTTCTTCCCTGTCGAAAGAGGTTTACAACCCGAAGGCCGTCATCCCTCACGCGGCGTCGCTGCATCAGGCTTTCGCCCATTGTGCAATATTCCCCACTGCTGCCTCCCGTAGGAGTCTGGGCCGTGTCTCAGTCCCAGTGTGGCCGGTCACCCTCTCAGGCCGGCTACCCGTCGTCGCCTTGGTAGGCCACTACCCCACCAACTAGCTGATAGGCCGCGGGTCCATCCCATACCGCCGAAGCTTTCCACCACCAGCCATGCGGCCAGCAGTCCTATCCGGTATTAGACCCGGTTTCCCAGGCTTATCCCAGAGTACAGGGCAGGTCACCCACGTGTTACTCACCCGTTCGCCACTAATCCCCAACCGAAGCCGGTTCATCGTTCGACTTGCATGTGTTAAGCACGCCGCCAGCGTTCGTCCTGAGCCAGGATCAAACTCTCCGTGAATGCTTCAAAAACCATCCACGCGAGCAAGAACATCCTCGCTGAATGTGCCAGACCACCCCACAGGACCCTTAGGGCCATCTGGCTGTCAAATCATCTGGCATTGACAACATGACACGCTGTTGAGTTCTCAAGGAACGGACGCCTTCCGGCGTTTTCCCTCTCGGTGTGTCCACTACTCTAGAGCGTTCCCCGCCGAATTTCAAAATCCGACTCTTTCGACAAGCCGAAGGCAAGCGAAAGAAACCCTCTCGGGCGGTAACTCTCGGTTAGTGGTTGCCACTCAGAGTGGCAGAATGCGCCCCCTGTTGCGAGCGCTCGAAGTACATTACGCGCACCGGCCACCCCCGTCAAGCCGAGGCCCTGAACAGCCGGTCAGGCGGCGACGGGCGCCTCGTCCTGGCGGTCTCCCGCCGTCATGTCCCCGGTCTCGCCGGCCAGGGCGGCCCGCCGTCCCAGGACGAAGACGTAGATGAGGAAGGCCAGCTCGGCCAGCACCCCGATGGCGATGCGCGCCCAGGTCGGCAGCCCGGACGGCGTGACGAAGCCCTCGATCACCCCGGAGAGCAGCAGCACCAGCGCCAGGCCGATGGCCATGCCTATCGCCGCGCGGCCCTCCACCGCCAGCGCCGCCCGCCGGGTGCGCGGTCCGGGGTCGATCACCGTCCAGCCCAGTCGCAGACCGGTCCCGGCCGCGACGAACACGGCGGTGAGCTCCAGCAGTCCGTGCGGCAGGATCAGGCCAAGGAAGACGTCGAGCCGGTCGACCGAGGCCATCAACCCGACCCCGGCCGCGACGTTGATCGCGTTCTGCAGGAGCACCCAGAGCACGGGGAGACCGAGCAGCGCGCCGAAGGCCAGGGACATGCCGGCGACCTGCGCGTTGTTCGTCCAGACCTGGGCGGAGAAGGCGGCGGCCGGGCTGCTGGAGTAGTACGACTCGTACGCGCCGCCGGGCCGCGTCATCTCGCGCAGCTCCTGCGGGGCGGCGACGCTGCTCCGCACGCCGGGGTCGGTGGCGATCCACCAGCCCAGCGCGGCCACCACGATCGTGAACAGCACCCCCGTGGTCACCCACCAGTGCCGGCTGCGGTAGCACGCGGCGGGGAAGCCGCGGGTGAGGAACAGGGCGGCGTCCCGCCAGGTCGCCCGCCGGGCGCCGACGACCGTGCTGCGGGCGCGGGCCACGAGCGTGGTGAGCCGGCTGGTCAGGGCGGGGTCGGGGGCGGAGGACTGGAGCTGCGAGAGATGCGTGGCCGTGCGCTGGTAGAGCAGGACGAGCTCGTCCGCCTCCGCGCCGGTGAGGCGCCGGCGGCGGCGCAGCAGGGCGGCCAGCCGGTCCCACTCCGGCTGGTGCGCGGCGACGAACACGTCGAGATCCATGAGCTGAGCTTCTCAGATGGCGCTGACACGGGAACGGTCCCGGGCACGGACAACGTGCACGGACAGCGGGTACGCGGACCTGGCACTGACGGAGGGCGGTGACAGACTGTTCGGTGGACGGATCAGTCGCCGCGGGAGGGGGTCGCCGGGATGAGTCAGCTGGTCACGGGGGACGCGGTGGTGCTCGGCCTGCAGCCGGCGAGGCTGCCGAGCCGGGCCCTGGCCATCGCCCTGGACCTGGTCGTCGTCGTGGGCTGCTACCTGCTGCTGGCGATGGTGCTGCTGAGCACGGTGCTGCCGCTCGGCACGGCCACGGCCGCCGCGGTGCAGGCCGCGTTGCTGGTGCTGCTGCTCGTCGGCGGTCCGGTGGCGGTGGAGACGCTGAGTCACGGGCGCTCGCTCGGGAAGCTGGCCTGCGGGCTGCGGGTGGTGCGGGAGGACGGCGGGCCGATCCGCTTCCGGCACGCGCTGGTGCGGGGGGCGATCGGCTTCCTGGAGATCCTGGCGACGGTGGGCTGCGTGGCCTGTATCGCCTCGCTGGTGTCGGCCAGGGGCCGCCGGCTGGGGGACGTGTTCGCCGGGACCCTGGTCGTGCGCGAGCGGATTCCGGGGGCGCGGTCGGCGCCACCGCCGCCACCGCCGCCCGACGTGGCGGGGCGGTTCACGGAGCTCGACCTGTCCCGGGTACCGGAGGGGCTGTGGCTGGCAGTGCGCCAGTACCTGACCCGGATGCGGCAGCTGGACCCGCAGGTCGCCTGGTCGATGGCGGTCCGGCTGTGCTCGGACCTGGTGGACCGGATCGGCACGCCGGCTCCGCCCGGCATTCACCCGGCGGCGTACCTGGCCGGTGTGGCGGCGGAGCGCCAGCGGCGCGACGCGGAGCGGGCCTTCGGCCCGCACGCCACGGCGCCGGCAGCGACGCCACAGGCCGGCTGGGGCGGTGGCCCACCCCAGGCCCCGGCATCGGGATGGCGACCGCCCGAGACGGCCACGGCACCGGCCGGCTGGGGACACGAGCCGGCTTGGGCGCCGGCCTCGACAGACGCATGGCAGCCGCCGGGCTCCACCGCGCCGTCAGCCGGCTGGGGCAGCCATCCGGCCCCGGCTTCGTCTCCTGCTGCCGCTCCGACGCCGGGAGACGGATGGCAGCCGCCGGGGAGGATGGCGGGCGAGGCTCCGACCGGTCGGGGCCGTGGCCCGGACCAGGCTCCGGTGGGAGCGTGGGAGCGACCGGACACCATCGGGCATGAGGGCCGGGTGGCGGGGCCGCCCGGGGGTTCCCCGGCCGGCGAGCCGGGCGAGCCGGAGCGTCCTGCGGCGACCGGGTTCACTCCGCCGTTCTAGAACGTTCTAGAACGGCGGAGGGTGGGGATTCGAGGTCCTCGAGCTCCACGCCGGGGGCGGCGAGGACGACGTCGCCGGCGAGGTACGCGGCGCGCCGTTCGCCGGTCTCCAGGTCGTCGATGCGGTAGTGGTCCACGACGAGCGGCCCGACGTCGGTCGGGTGCTGCTCCCGGCCAAGCAACGTCCAGGACTCCTGGCGGGTGCGCGGGGCGAGCACCGGCCCGGTGAGCGCGAGCAGTTGGACCGGAGCTCCGCCGTCGGGGTCGAGCCGCAGCAGGCGGGCCGTGGCGACCAGGAACGCGGGCGAGTCGCCGGTGAAACCACTGGCCGGCGCGTGGGCCTCCCGGGCGTGCTCGCCGGTGGCGGCCATCCGGACCCAGGTGACGCCCTCCAGCGCGCCGCCGCGCACCAGCCAGTCGCCGGCCCGTAGTTCGAGCCGGAGCGGCCGGCCCAGCTCGTCCAGGGTGAGGTCGACGGAGCCGGTCGGCGCGCCGCCCGGGGCCAGCCGCTGGGCGACGTAGCGCCAGCCGCTCGGTCCCGGCGCGCACTGGAAATGCTCCTCGCCCAGGGGTTCCCCGGTCTCGGGATCGTGGAGGCGGTAGCGGCCGCGTGGCATGGGGGTGGATGCCCCCGCGGCCCGGAGCGGGCCGCGGGAGCGTCGGGTCAGTACCGGTAGTGGTCGGCCTTGTAGGGGCCCTCGACCGGCACGCCGATGTAGTCGGCCTGCTCGGGGCGGAGGGTGGTGAGCCGGACGCCCAGCGCGTCCAGGTGGAGTCGGGCCACCTTCTCGTCCAGGTGCTTGGGCAGCGTGTAGACGCCCGTCGGGTACTCGCTGGTCTTCGTGTGCAGTTCGATCTGGGCGATCGTCTGGTTGGCGAAGCTGTTGGACATCACGAACGAGGGGTGGCCGGTGGCGTTCCCCAGGTTCAGCAGGCGGCCCTCGGACAGCACGATGATGGTGTGGCCGTCCGGGAAGGCCCAGGTGTGGACCTGGGGCTTGACCTCGTCCTTCACGATCCCGGGGGTCTGGGCGAGGCCCGCCATGTCGATCTCGTTGTCGAAGTGCCCGATGTTGCCGACGATCGCCTGGTGCTTCATCCGGGCCATGTCGGAGGCCATGATGATGTCGCGGTTGCCGGTGCAGGTGACGAAGATGTCCGCGGTCTCCACGACGTCCTCGAGGCGGGCCACCTGGTAGCCGTCCATCGCGGCCTGCAGGGCGCAGATGGGGTCGATCTCGGTGATGATCACCCGCGCGCCCTGGCCGCGCAGCGATTCGGCGCAGCCCTTGCCGACGTCGCCGTAGCCGCAGATCACCGCGGTCTTACCGCCGATCAGCACGTCGGTCGCGCGGTTGATGCCGTCGACCAGCGAGTGCCGGCAACCGTACTTGTTGTCGAACTTCGACTTGGTGACCGCGTCGTTGACGTTGATGGCCGGGAAGAGCAGCGTGCCCTCCCGGAACATCTCGTACAGCCGGTGGACGCCGGTGGTGGTCTCCTCGGTGACGCCGCGGATCTCCGCGGCGGCCTGGGTCCACTTCTGGGCGTTCTCGCCCAGCGTCCTGGTCAGCAGTTCGAGGATGACGCGGTGCTCGTCGTTCTCGGCGGTGGCGGGGTCGGGCACCTTCCCGGCCTTCTCGTACTCGACGCCCTTGTGCACCAGCAGGGTGGCGTCGCCGCCGTCGTCCAGGATCATGGTCGGGCCGCCGGTGGGGGCGTCCGGCCAGGTCAGCGCCTGCTCGGTGCACCACCAGTACTCCTCCAGCGTCTCACCCTTCCAGGCGAAGACGGGGACGCCGGCGGCGGCGATCGCGGCGGCCGCGTGGTCCTGGGTGGAGAAGATGTTGCAGGAGGCCCAACGGACCTGGGCGCCCAGGGCCACCAGGGTCTCGATCAGCACCGCGGTCTGGATGGTCATGTGCAGCGACCCGGTGATGCGGGCGCCGGCCAGCGGCTGCGCCTCGGCGTACTCCTCGCGGATCGCCATCAGGCCGGGCATCTCGTGCTCGGCGAGGCTGATCTCCTTGCGGCCGAAGTCGGCCAGCGAGAGGTCGGCGACCTTGAAGTCGGCGCTGATCGCGGAATCGGTCGTGCGGTCGGTCATGACGGCTGCTCCTCGTGCGGATGAGCGTGCGCGGACAGGTGCGGCTGCGGGCAGCGCGGTCGGGCCGCGGGCGTGCCCGGAGCGTCGCAGTCCGTCGGAGGGCCTTCTTTCCCCTCGGCCGGGTGCGACCGGCTGGCCGCCCGACTGCCATCAGCAACGACGTCTGACTCCCGGCCGAATCTACACCGCCCGGACCGTGGCGGACTACGGGGCCTCCGGCACGGCGACCGTGGCGCGGAACACGGTGCCGGGGCCGGTGGCGGCGACCTGCTCCCCCGCCTTCACGTACGCCGACTGGCCGGGGTCCAGGGTCAGTTCGGCGCCGCCGTCTCCGTCGGAGGAGCGCAGCACGGCGCGGCCCGCCGTGCAGAGCAGGACCTGCGGGGCGGCGCCGCCGAACCGGTGCGGGGCGGCGTCGGGCGCCAGGTCGATCCGGGACAGCCGGAAGTCGTCGATCGGCGCGGCGTACCGCTCCTCGGCCGGTCCGGCATCGGCGGGGACGGCTTCCGGGCGCAGCACGCCGGGCTCGGTGGCCTCGAAACGAACGACGCGCAGCAGTTCGGGCACGTCGATGTGCTTGGGGGTCAGGCCGCAGCGCAGCACGTTGTCCGAGGTGGCCATGAGCTCCACGCCCAGGCCATGCAGGTAGGCGTGTGGCACGCCGGCGCCGAGGAAGAGGGCCTCACCGGGGCTGAGGCGCACCCGGTTGAGCAGCATGCCGGCGATGACGCCGGGGTCGCCGGGGAAATGGCGTTCCATGCGGACCACGGCGTCGTAGTCGCCGGCGAAGCGGCTCGGCCCCTCGGCGGCCAGCCGGCGGGCGGCCTGGGCGGCCCTGGTCACCACGCCGGCCAGCACCTCGCGGTCGGCGGTGAGCACGGCGGTGAGCGTCTCGCGCAGCGCGTCGGACTCGGGGTGCGCACGGAGCAGGTCGGCGTACGGCTTGAGCTCGCCCACGTCGAGCGTGTCCAGCAGGTCGGCGGCCTCGACGGCGGGGCGGAAACCGCACAGCCCTTCGAACGGAGTGAGGGCGCAGATCAGCTCGGGCTTGTGGTTGGCGTCCTTGTAGTTGCGGTGCGGGGCGTCGAGCGGCACACCGCGGGCCTCCTCGTCGGCGAAACCGGCGGCGGCCTGGGGGCGGTCGGGGTGCACCTGGACGGAGAGCGGCACCTCGGCGGCCAGCAGCTTGAGCAGGAACGGCAGCCGCGGCCCGAAGGCGCGCACAGTGGGCTCGCCGAGCTCGGCCGTGGGATCGGCGGCGATGACGTCCGCGAGGGAGACGGGGCCCGCGCCACGGTCGACTCGGGACGGCGCCCCGGGGTGGGCGCCCATCCACAGCTCCGCCTGCGGCTCGCCGGTTGGCTCGGTGCCCATCAGCTCGGGGAGTGCGGTGGTCGAGCCCCAGGCGTAGGGGCGGATGGTGTTCTCCAGGCGATCCATGGCGGGTCCAGACGGTCGGTGCGCTTGGGCGGGAGGTGGGCGGTCGGCGCCGACGGCCTGCCCCGGCATCCGCGCCCTGACCCGGGCCAGGCCATCTGCCGGGTGATGGGGCGGGTCGTGCGGGGTGGGCCGGCGGGTGCCGGTCGTCATGACCGGTCAGCGGAGGCGAGCGTCAGGTAGACCGCGGCGAAGTCGAGCTGGGCCAGCAGTTCGGCGGCGATCAGCAGCGGGCCGCCGCGCTCGGCGGGCGGTGTCTCCGGATCGCCCGCCTCCTCCGGCTCCCCCGTTTCCAGCTCGCTGTACGTCACGCCCTGGGAAAACGCCAGGTCCCGGGCGGCGGAGGCGGCGCTGGGCGTCGGGCCGTCCGCGCCGGGCGGCAGCGGGCTGCGCAGCAGCAGCACCCGGGCGCGCAGCGGCGCCGGCTCGTCGACCCGGTCACGGAAGAAGTCCTCGGGTCCGGTGCCGGGCACCAGACTGCCGTTCAGCAACGCCGCGTGCGCCGTCAGCGCCTCGGGCAGCTCGGCGGTGAGCGCGGGCCGGCCCGGCAGGCAGGTCAGGGTGGCGGCGGCGTGCCGGGCGGCGGCGTGCGCGACCGGGCCCTCGCTCCACAGCAGCGGCAGGGCGGCGCCGAACTCGACGGCCAGGGTCTTGGCGGTGTTCCCGTGGATGCGGGAGGCGGGTCCGCAGCGTTCGGCGATCGCGTCCAGCCGGTCGGCCATGGACTGCAGCGCGGCGACGTCGGCGGTGCCGGGCGGGAAGAGACCCAGGCGCTCGCCGAGGAGCAACAGCGGGGTGAGGATGGCCCAGGCCGGACCGGGGGCCGCCGGGTGGTCCGCGGGCTCCGCGTAGGGGGCCATGACCAGCGGGAGAGTGAGGTTGCGGCGGTGCGCGCTCGTCTCGGCCAGCGGCGAGTCGGCGGGCGCGACGGTGACGACCGAGCAGCCGCGCCGGAAGGCGGCCTCCAGCAGCATCGGCAGCCCGGGCTCCGTGCCCTCCACCGAGGTCACCAGCAGCAGGTCGAGCGGCCCGACCCAGCGGGGCAGCGGCCAGGTCAGGGCCCCGGGCGCCGCGAGCGCGCCGAGGGGCCGCAGCACGCGCACCGGGAGGCCGTCGCCGGTGAGCGCGCGCAGCAGGTCGGCGATGAGCGGCACCTCGGGTCCGGAGCCGGCGATCAGCAGGGCGCCGGGGCGGCCCTCCGGATCGATCCGGGACAGGTCGGACTCCTGTGCGGCCCTGGCGGCGGTGCGCACCTGGGCGCCGGCCGCGGCGACCGCGCGGAGCAGGCCGCGGGGGTCGGCACGGGTCAGCTGGTCGGGCGAGTCAAGCAGCGTTTCGTCGAACATGCGAGGCTCCGATCGCGGCGTGCGCCGTCAGCCGGTGCGGCGCGCCTCGTCCTCCAGCAGGACGGGGATGCCGTCCTGGATCGGGTAGGCCAGACCGCAGGACTCGCCGGTGCACACCAGTTCGTCGCCATCCTCGCGGAGCGGGGCGTGGCAGACGGGGCAGGCCAGGATCTCCAGCAGCGCGGCTTCGATGGGCGGCATGGTCTCCTCCGGCGGCGAGCGGGTCGTCGCGATCACCCTACCCGTACAGTGCCCGGCGGGCACCGGGAGCGGTGACAGGTGCCCGGCACGAGCGGCCGGGCCGGGCCTACGCCCGGACGATCGACAGCACCTCGTCGCGGACCTTGGCGACGGTGGCCGGGTCGCGCGCCTCGACGTTGAGGCGCAGCAGCGGTTCGGTGTTGGAGGGCCTGAGGTTGAACCACCAGTCCTCGGCGGTCACGGTCAGGCCGTCCAGATCGTCCAGAGTCACGTCGTCCAGATCGGCGAAGGTCGCGCGGACGGCGGCGGTCCGGGCGGCCTGGTCGGTGACCCGGCTGTTGATCTCGCCGGAGGACGGGTACCTGTCGTACTCGGCGACCAGGTCGGACAGCGTTCCCTGCTGCCCGCCGAGCGCGGCCAGCACGTGCAACGCGGCCAGCATGCCGGTGTCCGCGTTCCAGAAGTCTCGGAAGTAGTAGTGGGCGGAGTGCTCACCGCCGAAGATGGCGCCGGTGCGGGCCATCTCGGCCTTGATGAACGAGTGCCCGACGCGGGTGCGCACCGGGGTGCCGCCGCTCTCCCGCACCACCTCGGGGACGGACCAGGAGGTGATGAGATTGTGGATGACGGTGGAGCCCGGGGCCTTGGCCAGCTCGCGGGCGGCGACCAGGGCGGCGATGGCGGACGGCGGCACGGGCTCGCCGCGCTCGTCCACCACGAAACAACGGTCGGCGTCGCCGTCGAAGGCCAGGCCGATGTCGGCGCCGGTGGCGCGGACCCGGGCCTGGAGGTCCACGATGTTGTCCGGATCCAGCGGGTTGGCCTCGTGGTTCGGGAAGGTGCCGTCCAGTTCGAAGTACATCGGGTCGACCTCGACGGGCGAGTCGGCCAGCACCGTGGGGACCGTGTGGCCGCCCATGCCGTTGCCCGCGTCCACCACGACCCGCAGCGGGCGGATGGCGTCGATCCTGACCAGCGAGCGCAGGTGTCCGGCGTAGTCCTCCAGCACGTCCCGCCGGTCGATGCTGCCGGGGTGGCCCGAGGGGGCGGGGGCGCCCCTTTCGGCCCAGCGCTCCACCAGGGCGCGGATATCGCCGAGCCCGGTGTCCTGGCCGATCGGGGCGGCGCCGGCCCGGCACATCTTGATGCCGTTGTACTGGGCCGGGTTGTGGCTGGCGGTGAACATCGCGCCCGGCAGGCCGAGCGCACCGCTGGCGTAGTAGAGCTGGTCGGTGGAGCACAGGCCGATCTCGGTGACGTCCGCGCCGAGCCGGGCCGCTCCACTGCCGAAGGCGTGGGCGAGTCGGGGGGACGACGGCCGCATGTCGTGGCCGATGACCACCGCCTCGGCGTCGGTCACCTCCGCGAAGGCGGCACCGAACAGCTCCGCCAAGCGTTCGTCCCACTGGTCGGGAACCACACCGCGCACGTCGTAGGCCTTCACGATCTGCGACAGGTCAGGCACAGCCCACCCCTTTTGTCTCGTGTCCTTCAGGTCCGAGGTTCGCGTGACGAGGCTCGCGTCGACAGCGGGCCCCAATGTAGCTGGCGGAGATTACGGCTCTGGGGAGCGGAGGATACGCAAGTGCGCACGGCGAGCCACCTCGATCGGATCCGCGCCGCCCGCGGGCGCCGGCTGCCCCGCCCTGCCCACCCGGCCGTCGTTGCGCGGCGGGGTACGGGCGGCCTCGCGCACGGCGTCGGCGAGCGCCTCCAGATCGTCCCCGCTCGGTCTGGCCGCCTGCACGTCCACGGCAAGCCTGACCACCTCCCAGCCGCGCGGTGCGGTGAGCCGCTCGGAGTGCTCCGCGCAGAGGTCGTAGCAGTGCGGCTCGGCATAGGTGGCGAGCGGGCCGAGGACGGCCGTGGAGTCCGCGTAGACATACGTCAGCGTCGCCACGGCAGGGCGGCCGCACGCGGTGCGCGAACAGCGACGTACGGGGCTCACGATGTTGGACCGTACCGCACTCCTGAGCGGGTCGCGACGACTTGCCCCGAGCGTGCACCCCCGTGTCGCCTGGACCGGGTCCGTGCTGTCCGCATTCGCCGGGAGATCCACCCGGAGATCCGACTGGAGGTGCCGTTGTCCCCCTCACCGACCCCCTCACCAGACCCCGAACCGGCCCGTGACGCCGGCCGTGACATGGGTGAGCCGGCCGCCGGATCACCGGCTCCTGGCGAACGGAGCGACCCACGCCCGCCGGGTCATCTATGGTCAGAGTCGATGGACAACCTCAGCAGCGTTCCCCCCGTCCCGTCCGGGCCGAACCGTCGCCCCCGGAACCGGGACCGGCACGGCCGCGGGATGCGCGGACCCGTGGCGCCACCGCAGGTGCCGCTGGCGATCAGCCGGGCGGACACCTTCGACTCGCTGGTGCACGAATCGGCGGAGCGCCTCCGACGCCGGCTGCCGCAGCTGGCCGGGGTGGACTTCGCCGTGCAGGAGGTGCCGTGGCTGTCCCGTGGCGAGCTCGCGGACGCCGCGGCGGCGGACTTCGTGCCGCTCGGCGGCGTGGTGCCGGCCAGCGACGGTCGGCCCGACCGGATCGTGGTCTACCGGCGGCCGGTGGAGCTGCGCAGCCGGGACCGCGACGAATGCGCGCGGCTGGTGCACGAGGTCGTGGTGGAGCAGGCGGCCGAGTTGCTCGGGCTCGCCCCCGAGTCGGTGGACCCCCGCTACGGCCAGGAGTGACAGGAGCGGGGGACTGGAAGGGCTGGCAGGAGTGACCCGCTCCCACGAGCAGGGACGCGTGCTCAGTCGGTGAGCACCGAGAGGTCCTCCTCGGTCTCCGGCACGGCGACGGTGGAGCGGTCGTCGGAGAAGGGCTGGACCGTGACCATCAGGTCCTCCTCACCGCCGCCCTCGGACAGCGTGCGGGCCGCGTACAGCCGGCCGTCGCCGCCGACCCGCTCCACGGTGATCGCGTAGCGGCCCTTGGTCCCCTCGGGGATCTCGGGCGCGATGGCCACGGTGGTGCGGGCGTCCAACGTGTAGCTCTCGGTGAACGGCTCGCCGCCGTCGCTGCCCGCGGAGACGGTGACCTCGACCTCCACCGGCCCGTGGGTGGCCGTCAGGGTGAGCTGGGTGCCGTCCGCGGTGTTCCCGGCGACGCTGCCGCGCTGCTCGACGGGCGCGCTGGCGGGAACGAACGCCAGCTCCTCGGCGCCGGTGGCCTCCCCGTCCTCGTCATGCGCGGCCGCGGCGATCCGGAGGGCGGCGACCACCGGGCCGCCGCCCGAGCCTTCGGAGGGGGTCAGCACGAGCGAGCCGGCCTCGCCCTGGGCGAGGTTGCCGAGCTCCAGGGTGGTCAGCGAGCCGGAGCGGACCGAGACGGTCTCGTTGCCGGCTGGGGTGATGACCCCCGAAGGGCCGGCCAGGCCGACGTCGAAGGTGACGTCCTCGTCGCCCGGCGCGTAGGCCACCAGACGCACGTCGGTGGCGTCGGCCGGGATGCCGGGCAGCACCAGCTGCCCTTCCGCCACGGTGGCGGGCGACAGCCAGTCGGCGCCGAGCTCCTCGTCCACCACCTCGACCTGGGCGCCGACCCGCCCAGTGCGAGCGGTCACCTGGACGGCGAGATCGTCCAGCTCCTCGTCGGTCAGCGTGGACAGCCGGACCGGGAGTGCCGAGCCGCCGGGCACGGTGATGGCCTGGCCGGCGTCGGTCTCCAGCCGCCCGTCCGGGCCGTACAGCTCGATGTCGACGACGGTCGCCGCCGGATCGGGGTTGATGACGTGCACGTAGTCGTGCCGGGCCTCGGCGGTGCTCGCGCCGGCGAACCAGAACTCCGTGTCCGGCTCCTGGCAGGTCGTGCCCAGCAGGCCGCGGCCGGAGTCCGACGCCACGCTGGTGGTCTGCTGCACGGTCCAGCCGGGGGCCAGCGACTGCTCGGCGGTGCCGGCGAGCGCGGGGGCGTCGGCCTTCTCGGTGCTGACGGTCACCGGCAGCCCGGGCTCCTGCAGCCGCGCCACGGGCTCGGCGTCCTCGGCGGCCTCGGTTCCCTCGCCGTCGCCGCTCTCGCCGCCGTCGCCGCCCTCGTCCGAGCCCTCCTCGCCGTCCGTGGGGTCGTCGGTGTCCGGCACGTACTCGGGGGCGGGGAACAGCTCCGCGGCGCCCGCCTCCTGCTCGGAGGCGGCCTCGCCGACCGGGGTGTACCCCGTGTACCAGGTCGTCGCGGACTCGGCCTCGGTCGGGCGCGGGCAGGTCAGGGTCGTCCGCTCGACCGGGCGCGGGCTGGCGTCCCCCGGGCTCGCGGAGTCCGTCGACCCGTCGCCCGGGCCGAGGGTGGCCACGCCGGTCAGCGCGAGCAGCGCGCCGCCGACGGCGAGCAGCGAGATGGTCGGGCGGTTCACCGCTGGTTGCTCCCGTCCCCGTAGTCGGCCGGATAGTCGTAGGGCGCGGCGTAGCTCTGCTCGTCCCAGCCTTCGCCGCCGTGCGGCTGGGTCTGCTCGGGAATGGCCTGGCCACCCTGGTAGCCGTCGGGATAGCCCTCGGGTTGGTACGTCTCCGGGTCCTGGTACGGCTGCTGGTCCGGATACTGCGGCTGATCGGGGTACTGCGGCTGGTCGGGGTACGGCTGCGGCTGCTGGTCCGGATACGGGCCCGGGTACTGGTCCCCGTACTGCTGCTCCCGGTACTGCTCGCCGTACTGGTCCGGGTACGGGGCCTGGTACGGCTGCTGCGGGTAGGCCGGAGCCGGCTGCTCGCCCGGATAGCCCCACTGCGGCTGCTCGGCGCCGGGCGCCGGTTCGGGCTGCTGGTCGGGCGGCGACATCTGCGGGGGCACGGTCGGCGGTGCCGGCGGGGGCGGCGGCTGGCCCGCCGCTGGCTGGGAGTCTGGCTGGGCGCCGGGCTCGGGGGCCGGCTCCCCCTGGGGGACGAAACCGGGACCGGGCGCGGGCCCGGAGGCAGCCTCGGCGGCGAGCCGCCGGGCCCGCCGGCCGCCGGGTGCCCCGACGGCCACGGGCTCGACCTCCGGCAGGTCGTCGTCCAACTCGCGGCGCCGGCCGGGCAGCGCCAGCACGCCCAGCACCAGCAGCGCGAAACCCTGACCCCACACCCACAGGGTGTGGGCGCTCGACGTCTCGTAGGTGATGTCCAGGCGTCCGCCGCCGGCCGGGAGCTCGAAGCCCTGCGCCCACCCGCCCACGGTGACCGGGGTCAGCGGCTCCCCGTCGAGGGTGGCGTGCCAGCCGGAGGAGGCCAGGTCGGCGAGGCGCACCGTGCGGCCGGCCGGCCCGTCGGGCACGTCGGCGTGCACCTCGACCGGGCCGGCGGCGATCGGCTCGGCGTCCGCCGTGCCGCCCGCGGCGGGCCCGTCCCCGCCGCCGGCGCCGGACGGCAGCAGCATCGCCCGGGAGACCTCGCGGTCCACCCGCCACAGCGCGCTGCCGTCCTCCTGGCTGAGGCGCTGGAGCCCCGGCGTGGTGTCCAGCACCTGGTGCAGCTCGGTCGGCGACCCGTCCTGCACCAGGACGTAGGCCACCGCGTAGGCGGCGAGCACCTCCGTCTGGTCGGCGCCCGAGCCGGCGACCAGGTCGCCCACCGCCTGGCTCAGCTCGGAGTCGTCCCCGAGCAGCTCGGCCAGATCGGCGTCGCCGAGGCGCGCGCCGGAGCCCCGCACCAGGGAGTACGCGACCCGCTCGGCGGGCCCGTCGTCGCTTTCGCCCTCGCCGGACAGCACGAGGGTGCGGGCCTGGTCCTGGGTGGAGCTCTCCTCGGCCACGAACGCGGGCACGTGCACCGGGTCGCGGCGCTCCAGCGGGTGGTCCGCGCCGCCGAGCACCCAGCCGGCGCCGACCAGCAGCGGGCCGACGGCGGCGGCGCCGGCGACGGCCACCGCCACGGGCTGCCGCCAGCCGAAGCTCTGCGCGGCCACCCGGTACCGGGCGCCGTCCGCGCCGAGCACGGCGGCGCACAGCAGGGCCAGCCCGTACACCAGAGTGGCGGGGCCGGCCCAGCCGTCGCCGCTCGACCAGACGGCGAAGAGCAGCCCGGCCAGCGCCACGGCCCAGGCGGTGCCGACGGCCAGCCGGCGCTCCCGGCGCAGCAGCGCCCCGAGCGCGGCCAGCAGCAGGCCCACCAGCAGCCAGGCGCCGGGGGTGCCGGGACCGCCCGGGCTGAGATTGAGCAGCTGCCAGGCGCTGGCGTCGGTGGTGTCGAACGGGAGCCCGGCCTCGTGCAGGAAGTCGTCGGGGCTGAGGAGCACCGACCACGACCAGGGTCCGAGCAGTACGAACGGCGTGAGCAGCGCCGCGGCGAACCTCAGCGCCCTGGCCTGCCGTAGGCCGGGATCGCGGCTCGGCAGCGGCAGCGCCACGGCGCAGACGGCCAGCAGCACGGCGAGCGGCCACACCACGGGGGTGAAGGCGGTGACGATCGTGAGCAGCAGCGCGCAGGCCCATGCGGCGCGCCACGGGCCCCGGCCACCGCTCGCGTATCCGGCCGCGGAGACCGCGGTGCGGGCCAGCGGGGGCAGCAGCACCGCGAGCACGGCGGTGCCGATCCGCCCGCTGGCCAGGGCGCCGGTGACGGCGGGCAGCAGGGCGTAGGCGACGCTGCCCCAGGCCCGCAGCAGCCGGGACATGACCAGCGGCCGGGAGGTGAAGTAGGCGCTGGCGCCGGCCAGCGGCACGGAGCAGACGAGCAGCAGCGTCATGGCCGTGCCCGGGCTGCCGAGCAGCAGGGTGGACAGCAGCGCGAGAAGACCGAGGTACGGCGGGGCCGGCTGGTCGCCGCCGGTGCCCACGGGCTGCCAGGTCTCCAGGTACCGCTCCCAGAGGGTGGCGGCCTCGGCGGGGGCGGGCAGCAGCGCGCCGCCGGCCAGGGCGCCGCCGCTGATCAGATCGCGGCAGGCCAGCAGGGAGACGAGCAGGAGGCCGAGGAAGAGCATCGGGCCGGGCCGTCGGGCCAGCCGCTTGATCCGCGCGAACTGCTCGACGTCGAAGGAGTCGGCGTCCTCGTCGGTGGGGCCCGACTCGACCGCGCCGTGCCGCCCGGCGGACGCCGTGGCGGCGTCGGAGCGGCGCGAGACGTTGCTGACGACCTGCTCGACGGTGGCCCGGACGGTGGCGCCCGGCGGCGGGAAGAGCGGCCGCAGGTCGGCGGGTTGGACGGCCGGGGTGCTGACGCGTCGGCGTCGTCTTCGGGCGCCGAGCACGCGTCCCGGCCGCAGCAGGGTGGCGAGCAGGCCGCCCGCCTCGTCCAGGGCGCGTCCCGGGAGCTTGCCGACGAGGTAGGCCAGGACGCGCAGCAGGGTGCCGAGCACCAGCCGGAAGATGACCCACGGCAGGTTCCGCCCGCGGGTGCCGACGAGCAGCACGTACGAGGCGGCGGCCTTGTCGATGCGGTGCGGGCTGGCGCCCATCCGGCCGGCGCAGTCGATGGAACGGCGCTCGCGGGAGGCGGCCTCGGCGTGCCGCAGCACGGCGGCCGGGGCGACGAGCACCCGGTGGCCCGCGGCCTGCGCCCGCCAGCACAGCTCGAGGTCGTCGCGCATCAGCGGCAGTCGCCGGTCGAAGCCGCCGAGCTGCTCGAAGACGTCGCGCCTGACCAGCATGCCGGCGGTGGAGACGGAGAGCACCGGGCGCACCTGGTCGTGCTGGCCCTGGTCCTGTTCCCGGCGGTCCAGGCCGGTCCAGCGGCGGCCGCTGTTGGCGATGGAGACGCCCACCTCCAGCAGCTGCCTGCGGTCATACCAGCCGCGGAGCTTGGCGCCGACGATGGCGGCCGAGGGCGTGGCGTCGGCCTGCTTCAGCAGCTCGGCGAGGGCGTCCGGCTCGGGCGCGGAGTCGTCGTGCAGCAGCCACAGCCAGTGCACCGGCTCGCCGAACGGCAGTTCGGGCAGGTCGTAGGTGCTGGTGTCCCAGGTGCGGCTGACCGGGTCCCAGGCGGGCGGCCGGCTGAGATACGGCAGTTCCTCCGGGGTGAGGACCGGCGCGGTGCGGGCGGCCTCGGTCACGGCGGCGCCGAAGCCGGTGCGGCGGGCGAGGTGAAGCACGCGATCGGCGCCGAGCGCCTCGGTGACCAGGGTGGCGGAGCTGTCCGCGCTGCCGGTGTCGGCGGCTATCACGTCCTGCACGGGACGGTCCTGGCTCAGCAGCCCGGTCAGGACGTCGGGAAGCCAGCGTTCGCCGTCATGCGAGACGAGCACGGCAGTGACGACGTGCCGCGGGAATTCGGGATGGGCGGGCTGGCGATGATGTTCCGCCGGCTGGCTGTGCAGGGACATCGAGGTGCGGGCCCCGGTTCGCTGGACGGTGGTGGACGTAGCGGTGCCGCGGGCGGCGGTACGTCTCGGACAGCGCACCACACTAGCGGCTGGGTCCGACGGCGCCGGTCCGGCTGGTTGGGCGTCAGCCATCGGGGCGCGGCCCGCGATCTGGTCGGGTCGGGGCCCGATCCGGCCCGGCGATCCTCCTGTTCGGGAGGAGACCGACCGGTGCTTGGCTGCCTGATGTGGGACATCCGTCCGGGCGAGCCGCCGGGCACCGTCGGTGGGGTCAGACGGCGGCCTTCTTCAGTCGTCGCCGTTCACGTTCGGACAAGCCGCCCCAGATGCCGAAGCGTTCGTCGTTGGCCAGGGCATACTCCAGGCATTCGGAGCGCACCTCACAGGCGAGACATACCTTCTTGGCCTCGCGTGTGGACCCGCCCTTCTCGGGGAAGAAGGACTCGGGGTCGGTCTGGGCGCACAGTGCGCGCTCCTGCCAACCGAGTTCTTCTTCCGCCTCGGCGACCAGCAGTTGGTGGAACAGCTCGGTCATATGCGCGCCCCTCGTCTTCTTTGCTTCCCCGTGATGCCGTCGTTATCGATACCGCTCGAACGACACGAGTGAAATTACAGGCGGGGCGCTCTGTGGCAGTCAAGCCACGATCTCCCATTCACCCGATGATTCACCCTGTGGCACCACAACCGTACGGAAAGTGTTCAAATCGCCACAAAGTATGTCGCCCCTCCGGCCCAGACCTTCCCCTTCCGACGCTTCTTGCCCTCTTGCTGAGGAGGGACGCGCCAGACGCGGAAGACGTTCCGCCCCGATCCTGACAGCGACCGAGATCACAACGGGATCACGGATGAGCAACGGTGTCCGGGGGCGACCGGATGCGGTGATGACGCGCCTGTCCCGCCTCGCAGGCGGATAAACCTTTCGGCATCCTGAGCTACCGGAAGTGGTGAAAGAATGCCGCTGTTGAGCGGCGCTCGGTTGACACCGGGACAGCCGCTCCGCTCCGCTGAGTTCTCCGAGACTTCACCGAAGACCCGCAGACCCCGAAGACCCACGCCAAGGCAGACCTGAACGTCCATGGACAACGACAACGACATCGCCGGCAACCCGCTGGCGATCCGGCACCTGCTGCCGCCCGCCCACGAGCACCCCACCACCGTCGCGCAGTTCGCCGCCCTGGCGAACGAGATCGCCGGTGACCGCGCCCGTTGGGCGCCGCTGGTCCGGTTCGACGCCGTCAGCCGCTGGTACCACCGGCTGCTGACCGGCCCCGGCTACGAGGTGTGGCTGCTGAGCTGGGTTCCGGGACAGGGCAGCGGACGCCACGACCACGGCTCGTCCCACGGCGTCTACACCGCCTTGGACGGTGCGCTGACGGAATGCGCCGACGGCCGCGGCACCCGGGTGCTGACCCCGGGGTCGCTGCGCGTGTTCGCCCCCGGCTACGTGCACGAGGTGGTCAACGTCTCCCTGGAGCCGGCGGTCAGTCTGCACGTCTACTTCCCCGGGCTCACCGAAATGCCCATGCACGGGCCGCAATCCACCCCCTTGCCGCGAAGCGCCCTGGCCTGCTGACAGACTGACCCGCATGCGACGCATCGTGGTTCTGTCCGGCGGCATCGGCGGCGCCCGCTTCCTGCGCGGCCTGAAGCGGGCCGCTCCGGAGGCGGATGTCACCGTCATCGGCAACACCGGTGACGACATCCACCTGTTCGGCCTGAAGGTCTGTCCGGACCTCGACACGGTGATGTACACACTGGGCGGCGGCATCCACGAGGAGCAGGGCTGGGGCCGGGCCGACGAGACGTTCACCGTCAAGGAGGAACTCGCCACCTACGGGGTCGAGCCGCAGTGGTTCGGCCTGGGGGACCGCGATTTCGCCACCCATATCGTGCGCACCCAGATGCTCGGCGCCGGATACCCGCTCAGCGCGGTCACCGAGGCGCTGTGCCAGCGCTGGCAGCCCGGGGTGCGGCTGCTGCCGATGACCGACGACCGGGTGGAGACCCACGTCGTGGTCGACGACGGCGCGGGCGGGCGCAAGGCGGTGCACTTCCAGGAGTACTGGGTGCGGCTGCGCGCCGCGGTGCCGGCGCACGCGGTGGTGCCGGTGGGCGCGGAGCAGTCGTCTCCCGCCCCCGGCGTACTGGAGGCGATCGGCGAGGCGGACGTCATCCTCTTCCCGCCGTCCAACCCCGTGGTGAGCGTCGGCACCATCCTCGCCGTGCCCGGCGTCCGGGAGGCCATCGCCGGCGCCGGGGTGCCGGTGGTGGGCCTGTCCCCCATCATCGGCGACGCGCCGGTGCGCGGCATGGCCGACAAGGTGCTGGCCGCCGTCGGCGTGCCGGCCACGGCCGCGGACGTGGCGCAGCACTACGGCTCGGGCCTGCTCGACGGCTGGCTGGTGGACACGATGGACGCGGACGCGGTGAAGGCGGTGGAGGCCGACGGCATCCGCTGCCGGGCCGTGCCGCTGCTGATGACCGACGTGGAGGCGGCCGCCGCGATGGCCACCGAGGCCCTGGCGCTGGCCGAGGAGGCGCGCCCCGCATGAGTGCGACCGGACCCGACCGGGAGTCAGGGGCGGTGCCGTCGTACCGGGTGTGGGCCGTGCCCGGCATCCCCGAGATCCGGTCGGGCGACGACCTGGCCAAGCTGATCGCCGAGGCCGCCACCGCCGACGGACTGCCGGGCCTGGCCGACGGCGACGTGCTCGTCGTCACCTCGAAGATCGTCAGCAAGACCGAGGGCCGGACGTTCCAGGCCGACGACCGCGAGCGGGCGATCGACGCCGAGACCGTACGCGTGGTGGCCAGGCGCGGCCTGACCCGGATCGTCGAGTCCCGGCACGGCTTCGTCATGGCGGCGGCCGGCGTGGACGCCTCGAACGCGCCGGTGGGCACCGTGCTACTGCTGCCCGAGGACCCGGACGCCTCGGCCGCCCGGATCAGGGACGGGCTGCGGCAGCTGCTCTCGGTCGACGTGGGCGTCCTCGTCACCGACACCTTCGGCCGACCGTGGCGCACCGGCCAGACCGACGTGACGATCGGCGCGGCCGGCGTGGCGGTCCTGGACGACCTGCGCGGCGTCACCGACCCGCACGGCAACCCCCTGAGCGTGACGGTCACCGCGGTCGCCGACGAGCTGGCCGCGGCCGGCGAGCTGGTGAAGGGCAAGACCGCGGGGCTGCCGGTGGCCGTGGTGCGCGGCCTGCCGTCCCTGGTGGGCGGCGCGGCCACCGCGCGCGACCTGCTGCGCGAGGCCGCCCTCGACATGTTCCGGCTGGGCACCTCCGAGGCGGTGCGGGAGGCGGTGACACTGCGCCGGACGGTCAGGGAGTTCACGGACGAGCCGGTGGACCCGGCGGCGGTGCGGCGCGCCGTCGCCGCCGCGGTCACCGCGCCGGCCCCGCACCACACCACTCCCTGGCGTTTCGTGCTGCTGGAGTCGGCCGAGGCGCGCACCCGGCTGCTCGACGCGATGCGGCAGGCCTGGATCGCCGACCTGCGGCGGGACGGAAAGAGCGAGGAGAGCATCGCCCGCCGGGTGGCGCGCGGCGACGTGCTGCGCCGCGCCCCCTATTTGGTGGTGCCCTGCCTGGTCGCGGACGGGGCGCACGACTACCCGGACGAGCGACGGGCCGCGGCCGAACGCGAGATGTTCGTGGTGGCGGCCGGCGCGGGCGTGCAGAACCTGTTGGTCGCGCTGGCCGGCGAGGGACTGGGCTCGGCCTGGGTCTCCTCGACCATGTTCTGCCGCGATGTGGTCCGCGCGGAGCTGGAACTGCCCGCCTCCTGGGACCCGATGGGCGCGGTGGCGGTGGGCCGCGCGGCGGCCCCGCCACGTCCGCGGCCACCGCGCGCGGCGGACGCCTTCATCGAGACCCGCTGAGCGCCCAGCGCCTTCCCGGCGGACAGACACGACGGGCCGGGCGGGCGTGCGGCGCCGCCGCTCACCACCGGCCACCACCGGCCGTGTTACCCGGGTGACAGGCCGGCCCGGTAAGGTCCCGCCGGGGAGCCCGGTCGCCGGGGCCGAGGACGCCGATGAAAGGACAGCCAGCAGCCATGAGCGCCGCAGGGGGAACCAAGGCGATCGTCGCCGCACTCGTCGCCAACCTCGCCATCGCGGTGGCGAAGTTCACGGCGGCCGTGTTCAGCGGCTCCTCGTCCATGCTGGCGGAGGGCGTGCACTCGCTCGCCGACTCCGGCAACCAGGCGCTGCTGCTGCTCGGCGGCAAGCGGGCGAAGCGGGCGGCCAGCGCGGAGCACCCGTTCGGGTACGGCCGGGAGCGCTACGTCTACGCCTTCCTGGTGGCGATCGTGCTGTTCAGCGTCGGCGGCCTCTTCGCGGTCTACGAGGGCGTCGAGAAGATCCGCCACCCCCACGAGATCGAGCACTGGTACTGGCCGGTGGGCGTGCTGGTCTTCGCGATCATCGCCGAGCTCTTCTCGTTCCGCACCGCGATACGGGAGTCGAACGAGGTGCGCGGCACCCAGTCCTGGTCCCGCTTCGTGCGCACCGCCAAGGCGCCAGAGCTGCCCGTGGTGCTGCTGGAGGACCTCGGCGCGCTGGTCGGCCTGGTGTTGGCGCTGGTCGGCGTCTCCCTGGCCCTGGTCACCGGCGACAGCGTCTGGGACGGCGTGGGCACACTGGCCATCGGCGTGCTGCTGGTGGTCATCGCGATCGTGCTGGCCGTGGAGACGAAGTCGCTGCTGCTGGGCGAGGCGGCCAGCCCGGAGGCGGTCGCGGCGATCCGCGAGGCGATAGTGGACGGTGACACGGTCACCAGCATCATCCACATGCGCACGCTGCACCTCGGTCCCGAGGAGGTCCTGGTGGCCGCGAAGATCGCCGTGCGGCACGAGGACAGCGCGGGTCGGGTCGCCCAGGCCATCGACGCCGCCGAGTCGCGGGTCCGCACGGCGGTGCCGATCGCCCGGGTCATCTACCTGGAGCCGGACATCCGCCGCGAGACCCCGGAGCCCGCGGCGGAGACCGCCGGCAAGGACGCCTGACCGACGGGCCGGGGCGGATTCAGCCGGCCGTCACCGGGAGGGTGCGCAGGCCTCGGATCACGAACTCGTCGCGGCGGCGGGGCTCGCCGGCCAGGCGCAGCCCGGGCAACCGGTCGACGAGGGCGGCGAGGGCGGCGGCGATCTCCACCCGGGCCAGCGGGGCGCCGACGCAGTAGTGGATGCCGGCGCCGAAGCCGAGATGAGGGTTCGGCGAGCGGCCCACGTCGAACGTGTCGGGCTCCTCGAACACGGCCGGATCGCGGGCCGCCGCGCCGAGCAGCGCCGCGATCCGGTCGCCGGGCGCGAGCTCGTAGCCGGCTATGGAGGTGGCCGCGGTGGCGGTCCGCTCGAACAGCTGGAGCGGCGCGTCGTACCTGATCAGCTCCTCCACCGCGGTCGGCAGCAGCGCGGGCGAGGCCACCAGCCGCCGCCACTGGTCGCGGTGGCGCAGCAGCGCCTGTACGCCGTTGCCCAGCACGTTGACGGTGGCCTCGTGGCCGGCCATCAGCAGCAGCACAGCCGTGCCGACCAGTTCGTCGTCGGACAGCCGGTCGGTGCCGTCGCGCACCGACACCAGATCACTGATCAGGTCGTCCCCCGGCGCGGCGGCGCGGACCTTGGCCAGCGCGCGCAGATAGTCGACGAACTCGCCGGCCGCCCGCTCGGCCGCCGCCGCGCCCTCCGGCGGCAGACCGTACTCGTACATCTTGACGATGGCGTTGGACCACGGCCGCAGCCGCGGCCGGTCCGCCGCCGGGACGCCGAGCAGTTCCGCGATCACCTCCACGGGCAGCGGCCCGGCCAGGTGGGTCATCAGGTCGGCCGACCCTTCGGCGTCGATTGCCGCGGCGAGCCGGGCGACCAGATCGTCGGCCACGGCGCGCACCCACGGCTGGAGCCGCGCCGTGTGCCCGCGCCCGAACGCCGCGGAGATCAGCCGGCGCAGCCGGGTGTGCCGCGGCGGCTCGTTCTCCAGCAGGGAGTTGCGGTGCAGCAGGTTGAACGCGGGGAACGCCTCGACGGGCGTCTTGTCCTGCCAGATACGGCCGGCCGCGCGGTCCCTGAGCACCTCGGAGCACGCGGCGTGGGACACCGCCACCGCGAGCCCCAGGCCCGGGTGCCAGTGCACGGGTCCGCGCTCCCGCAGCGCGGCGAACGCGGGATAGGGATCGGCCAGGAACTCCGGCTCGCCAGGATCGAACGGCATGGGGCGACGCTACTCGTTCGTCGCGTCGTCCCCGTGTCGTCCCCCGCGTCGGCTGAGCCCGACGGCCCGATACGTTGAATCTGATTCAGTTGGATACACGGTGGGAGAGACGATGTCCGGCGACGTGGTGAACGGGGTGTACGAGGTCCTGGACGAGCGGTTCCGCACCGGGCGGTGCACGTTCGGCGACAGTCGGTTCGAACGACTGCACGACGACTGCCGCTGGGCCGAAGGGCCGCTGTACCTGCCGGCCTGGCGGCAGCTCGTGTGGAGCGACATCCCCAACGACCGGATCCTGCGCTGGGACGAGGCGACCGGCGCGGTCTCGGTGTTCCGCGGGGTGGCCGGGTACAGCAACGGCATCACCCTCGACCGGCAGGGCCGGCTGATCACCTGTGAGCAGGGCAACCGCCGGGTGACCAGGACCGAGCCCGACGGTTCGGTCACGGTCATCGCCGACCGTTTCGAGGGGAAGCGGCTGAACAGCCCGAACGACGCGGTGGTGCGCTCGGACGGTTCGATCTGGTTCTCCGACCCGGACTTCGGGATCATCACCGACTACGAGGGGCACCGCGCGGAGAGCGAGATCGGTGCCTGCAACGTCTACCGGGTGGACCCGGTCACGGGCGAGGTGCGGCTGGCCGCCGACGGTTTCCTCGGTCCCAACGGTCTGGTCTTCTCCCCGGACGAGAAGCGCCTGTTCGTCTCCGACACCCGACTCAACCAGGTCCGGGTCTTCGACGTGCTCGACGACGGCACGCTCTCCGAGGGCGACGTCTTCGCCGCGTGCCGGCCGGGCGACGGCGCGTTCGACAACATCCGCTTCGACGACCAGGGTCGGCTCTGGGTCGCCGCCATCGAGGACGGCGTCCACTGTTACGACCCGGACGGCACCCTGATCGGCCGGCTCCTGGTGCCGGAGCCGGCGTCCAACGTCGCCTTCGGCGGTCCGAAGAACAACCGTCTGTTCATCGCCGCCACCACGTCCCTCTACTCGCTGGTCATGTCCGTGACGGGGGCTCCGCGCCTGTGACGACGCGGGCCCTCGCGGAGGCTCTCCGGGATCAGTTCCTGGGTCAGCTCCTGAAGAGCCGCAGCGGCACGGCGGCGGCCATCGCCTCGTTGCCCGCGTCGTTCGGGTGCAGGTGGTCGCCGCTGTCGTAGGCGGGCAGCAGCCGGTCGGGCTGCGCGGGGTCGCGGAGCGCGGCGTCGAAGTCGATGACGCCGTCGTACTCCCCGCTGGTGCGGATCCACTCGTTGACGGCCAGCCGGATGGCCTCGTTCTCCGGGGTGTAGAAGCCGAGCGGGGTGTCGCGGAACGGGGCGATGGTGGCGCCGAAGATCGTAAGGCCCCGGTCGTGGGCCCGGTCGATCAACTGGCGGTAGCCGTCGATGAGGTCCTCGGCGGTGATCTGCTCAGAGTCCGGCACGATGCCGCTGGCGGGGTGCCCGATGTCGTTGACCCCGAGCGCCACGACGACGAACTCGACGCCCGGCTGCTGGAGCACGTCGCGGTCGAAGCGCTTGAGGCCGGCCTCGCCGAACAGCGCCGCGTAGCCCTCGGCGTCATGGCCGGCCGGCGGGTTGGGGTCGAACAGCAGCCGGTTGCCGCTGACGCCCTGGTTCAGCACGCCGACGTCCGGCAGATGCCAGCCCGCCCGCAGCCGTTCGGCCAGGAAGTCCGGCCAGCGGTGGTTGGCGCTGACGCTGGACCCCACGGTGATGGAGTCGCCGAGGGTCACCACGGCCGACGGGGCCGGGCCGCAGTCCCGGGAGCGGACGCTGATGCCGCTGAGGAAATGCCACCGGTCGCTGGTCGCCGTGGGCGTGATCGTGCTGTCGCCGGTGACGTTGCCGGCCGCGACGTAGTTCTCCTCGCTGGAGAACGCCTGGACCGTGTTGCCGCGGGTGGGCTCCGGCAGGTGGACGCTGACCACCAGGTCGGCCGCCTCGGGGAGGGACAGCCGCACCGGGTCGCTGAACACCGACTCGCCCGGCGGGATGGTCACGCCCCGCGCGCCGTCGAACCTGACGGCCCGGTCGGTGGTCGGAACGGTCCGGTGGCCGGTGTCCCCCGGCGCCTGGCGGGCGACGTGCGCCTCGCCGATGACCAGCGGCTCGGTGCCGAACACGTTGGACAGCTGAACGCGCAGTTCGTCGCCGCCGATGCTGGTGTGCACCACCTGACGGAGCGTCTGGTCGTCGAAGGTGGTGTTGTCGGAGGCCGGCACGGTGGTCATGGTGGCCGACCAGGTGCCCGTCCACGGGGCCCGGGCGGCGAAACCGGGCGCCGCCGCGGCGGGTCCGGCGGAGGCGGGGGTCGCGACCAGGAGCAGCGACAGCGCGCCGAGCAACAGCGCCAGCGCCCTCCGGGCCGTGACGGGGAGGAGAGGGGTCAACCGGGCGCTCTGGGGTGGGGACACGGGCTGCTCCGACGGCTCAGGACGGTGCGGACGCCAGCACCCTGACACGCCCGCCGCCGCGCGTCATCAGACAGTCGTCGGGACCCCAGGGGCATCTTCCCGACACGGGTGGCCGGCCGGACCGGCCACCCGCGTCGACGTCACAGGAATCAGTCGGCCGTCAGCGGAACAGGTTGAGCGGAACGGCCGCGGCCAGCAGCCCGTAGCCCGCCGGGTTCAGGTGCAGCCAGTCGCCGTCGTGCACCGACGGCAGCAGCTGCTCCGGCTGGGCGGGGTCGCGGACCGCGGCGTCGAAGTCGAGGACCGCGTCGAACCGGCCGCTGGAGCGGATCCAGTCGTTGACCGTCTGCCGGGCGCCCTCGCGCAGACCCGCCGGATCGTCGTACCCGGTGTTGTTGCCGAACGGCAGCAGCGTCGCGCCGTACACCTCGATGCCGTGCGCATGCGCCCGGGTGATGATCTGGTCGAAGGCGGTGATCAGGTCGGCGGCGACGGCGTCCTGGGCGGCCTCGGTGGCCGCAGCGGTGCCGATGTCGTTGACGCCCTCGAAGACGATCAGCCGGTCGACGCCGCTGCGCGCGAGCACGTCACGGTCCAGGCGGGACACCACGCTCGGGCCGAGGCCCTCGGCCAGCACCCGGTTGCCGCCCGCGGCCTGGTTGAGCAGCGCCACGTCGTCGGTGCCGTAGCCGGCCTGGAGCCGGGAGAACAGCTGGTCGGGCCAGCGGTTGTTGCCGTTGGTGGTGGAGCCCCGGCCGTCGGTCAGCGAATCGCCGAGGATGGCGGTGGCGGTGACGTCGGTGGCCCGCGCCTCGACGGCGCTGAGGAAGTACCAGTGGTCGGTGGACGTGGCGCCGGTCAGGTTCTCGTCGCCGACGTGGTTGCCCGCCACCAGATAGGACGTGGTGCGCGAGCCCGGGTGGGAGGTGATGGACTGCGACGCCTGGCCGTCGGCGAGGTAGACCGTCACCGTGAGGTTCGATCCGGCCGCCAGGTCGAGGTCCAGCGGGTCCGAGACGTAGCGCGCGCCCATGGGGATGGTCACGGACGGCTGGCCGCCGAAGGTGACCTGCTGGGAGCTGCCCGGCTCGATGGCGCTGACGCCCGCCTGGCCGTCCCGGGGCAGCGCCACGGAGATCGCGGTGAGCGGCAGCGGTGCGCCGCCGAACTCGTTGGAGAACTGGAGGCGGATCTGGTCGCCGCCGGTCGAGACGTGCACGGTCTGTCGCAGCGTGGCGTCGTCCAGGACGACCTGCGAACCGGTGAAGGGCGGCGGCGGCATGTTGGACGGCTCGGTCAGCTGCGGCATCGAGGTCCAGGTGTCGACCCACGCGGGGTCCGCCTTCGGCCGTTGCCCGGCGGAGGCCTCCGCGGACGAGGCGGACGAGGCGGACGAGGCTGCGGCGCTGCTCGGCGCCACCGCGGACCCGACCGCGGACGACGTCGCGAAGAGCGCCACGGGGAGGGTCGCGGCCGCAATGAGGCGCGCGATCGAGGGGGTTCTTCTCACGGGGTACGGCTCCTTCGCGAGCTCAGCGAGAGAGGACGGGGAGAGCGGAGCCGGGGCGGGCGGCGCCGGTGAAACGGGGTCCCGGGGCGGAATGCCCGCAGGGCGGCGACCCTATGAACGGCCACGTGCCGCGTCAAGGTGCCAGGAGCGGGCCGAGTTGGCGGTCGGCGACGTCGGGACGGTCGGCGCGCGGGTCAGGGACGGGGCCGTGGCCCGCCCTCGCCGACGGGACAAGGACGGTTGTCCCGGCGCGGGTCCCTGGGCGACCGCACGGCGCGGGCCTGGAGGTTTCGCCGGGTGTCGGGCCGGGCGCCCGGTTTCCCCGACGCTCGTCTGCTGACCGCGCCCGCTCGCCGTGGGACCGTACTCGGCGACGGCACCGCGCCGCGCACCGCACGGAGTGCGAACGGAGAAGTCATGGGCTACCCCCTCGACCCGGAGTTGGCCGCCGCCGTGGCCATGATGGCCGAGGTGGACATCTCCGACGTGGCCGCGGCCCGGGCGGCCTGGGCCGCCGAACTCGCGGTGTCCGTCGCGGAGGCCGACGAACGGGGCGTGGAGATCCGGGAGGTGCGGGCCCCCGGACCCGAGGGCGCCGGCGAGGTGCCCCTGAGGATCTACCGGCCGCTCGGCGCGCAGGGCCCGCTGCCGGCCGTCTACGGCATGCACGGCGGCGGCTACGTGTCGGGCTCCCCCGACGTCGACCACGACACCAACCTCCGGTTCTGTCGGGAACTGCCCGCCGTGGTGGTCTCCGTGGACTACCGGCTCGCCCCGGAGCACCCCTTCCCCGCCGCCCTCGACGACTGCTACGCCGGGCTGTGCTGGCTGGCCGAGCACGCCGCGGAGCTCTCCGTCGATCCCGACCGCATCGGGCTGTGGGGCGACAGCGCGGGGGCCGGCCTGGGCGCCGGTCTCACCCTGCTCGCCCGCGACCGCGGCGGGCCGCCCATCTGCTTCCAGCACCTGCACAGCCCGGCCCTGGACGACCGGCTGGCCACAGACAGCGCGCTGCGCTACACCGACACCCCGGTGTGGAACCGGCGCAACGCCGAGCTGAGTTGGGAGGCGTATCTGGGCCCCGGCGGCCCGGGCGCCCCCGACGTCTCCCCGTACGCGGCCCCGGCCCGCGCCACGGATCTGACCGGGCTGCCCCCGGCCTTCGTGGCGGTCATGGAGTTCGACCCGCTGCGCGACGAGGGCGTGGCGTACGCCGAGGCGCTTCGGGCGGCCGGGGTCCCCAGCGAACTGCGGTGCTATCCCGGCACCTTCCACGGCAGCGCGGCTGTGACGCACGCCGGCATCGCCCGCCGGGTGACGGCCGAGGCCATGGCGGCGCTGCGTAAGGGGACCGCCCGGTGAGCCCCCCACCGGGCGGTCCTCGAGACCGTCACTCGCCCGCCGACAACCCCACGGACAACCGCCAGGCATACAGCGCCAGCTGGGCGCGCAGCCGATCGTTCGGGTCGCGCAGCCGCCAGCCGAGCGCCGATTCCACCCCGGACAGCCGGGCCGCAACCGAGCTGTGGTGCAGGTGCAGCGCGGCGGCGGCCTGGCGCAACGACCCGGTCCGGCAGAACGCGGCCAGCGCGGCCAGGCTCAGCGCGCCGCCGTCCTGCCCGGACAACTCGGCCAGGGCGCGTACCCCAGGCTCGGCCCGCAGCCGCGCTGCGGGAACCTCCGCCAGCAGGGCCAGCGGTCCGAGTGCGTCATGGTCAACCACCTCCTCGGCGGGCATGCCGGTGACGGCGAACCGCAGCGCGATCCGGGCCTGCGCCCAGGAGCCACCCGCCTGGGCCGGCGCCACGCTGCCCCCGACCCCGACCCTCCCCCGGACCCGAGAGGCCTGGGAGGTGCCCCCCCGGGGGCGTTCGCCGCCGGGCAGTAGCTCATGCCTCCGCTCGGTCATCGCCTCCCGCAGGGGGGCAGCCGGAGAGTCCGTGCCGTCATGGGGCTGGACGAGCCCCGCGGCCAGCGAGCCCACGGTGGCCACGCGCACCGCCGCCGGCAGTTCGCAGCGCGCCAGCAGCATCACGGCCTCCATGCCCGGGTCGGCACCCGCGTCGCCGGACACGGCCACCACCCGCAGCGGCAGCCCCGGGTGCAGACCCAGCAGCCGCAGAGCGCGGGTACGGTCCGCGATCGCCTCACGCTCGGAGAGCACCAACTCCACCAGCGCGGGATCGGCCGCCTGCGGCGACGGGGCGCTCCGGCCCCGCCCGCCCACCCGGGCCGCGATGGCCATCCACTCCAGCAGCAACGTGTCGAACGGGCCTTCCTCGCCGTCCCGCTCCAGCCAGACTCGACCGGCGGGACGCAGATCGACGCTGCCGGAGACGTGACCGGGCACGCCGGGGAGTGCCACCCCGTCGGAGGCGAACCGCACCCGGCGCCCGTCGGCCAGCTCCAGGCCGGCCGGGCACTGCGCCAGGCCCGCGGTCGACCGCACCAGCACCACGGGATCGACCGCACCGTCGCTCAACAGCGCCTGGAAGTGGGCTATCACCCGCATCGCGGCGGCGGCATCCGCGTCGAGCGACGACAACCGCAGGAGCAGACCCTTCACGACCGCAGTCTAGAAAGGGCACCACGATGTCCACCAGAGCCGCACCACCCCCACGTTCCCCCGCACGCCGGCTCCGCGCGCTGTGCGCGACGCTGTTCGGCGGGGTACTTCCCCTGCTGGCCGCGCTGTTCCTCGGCGCACCCACCGCGTCCACGGCACAGGCCGCCACCCTGACCGAGGTGACCAACTTCGGCTCAAACCCGAGCGGTCTCCGCATGTACCTGTACGTGCCTGACAACGTCAGGCCGCAGCCGGCCGTGCTGGTCGCGGTCCACTACTGCACCGGTTCGGGACCCGCGTTCTACTCGGGCACCGAGTTCGCCCGGCTGGCCGACCAGTACGGCTTCATCGTCATCTACCCGTCGGCCACCCGCAGCGGGTCGTGCTTCGACGTCTCCACCTCCGCGGCGCTGCGCCGCGACGGCGGCAGCGACCCCGTCGGGATCCGGTCAATGGTCGGCTACGTCCAGAACCAGTACCAGTCCGACCCCGAACGGGTCTTCGCCACCGGTGCCTCCTCCGGCGCGATGATGACCAACGTCCTGCTGGGCAACTACCCCGACGTGTTCGCGGCCGGGGCGGCCTTCGCCGGCGTTCCGCACAGCTGCTTCGCGAACAACGACGGGTCCGGCTGGAACAGCTCCTGCGCGAACGGGCAGGTCAACCGCACCCCGCAGCAGTGGGGCGACACGGTCCGCAACGCCTACCCCGGCTACAACGGCCCGCGTCCCCGGATGCAGCTGTGGCACGGAACGGCCGACACCACGCTGAGGTACCCGAACTTCCAGGAGGAGATCGACCAGTGGACCAACGTCCTGGGCGTGAGCCAGACGCCGAGCTACCAGGACAACCCGCAGCCGTCGTGGACCCGCACCCGCTACGGCGGCACCGGTGACCAGGCGCCCGTGGAGGCGATCAGCCTCAACGGCGTCGGGCACAACCTGCCGATGAGCGGCATGGCGGCCCAGGCGATCCACTTCTTCGGCCTCGACACGCCGGCGACCTAGCCCTCTCGTCCCACCCGCTCCTCCCCCACACAGGACCACACGAGAAAGGGAACACCGTGCGTACCTCACATCACATCAGCCGGCGGGCGGCCCTCACCGCCCTCGCCGCGACCGTCGTCGGCGGCGCCACCGCGGCCCGCGCCACGGCCGCACCCGCCCCCCGCGCCGGAGCCGCCGGATCGGCCCTGGCGCCGGTGCGGATGATGCCGCTCGGCGACTCCATCACCGACGGCTTCAACGTGCCGGGCGGCTACCGGGTCGACCTCTGGCAGAAGTTCCTGGCCGGCGGTCAGCAGGTCGACTTCGTCGGCTCCGCGTCCAACGGCCCCAGCAGCCTCACCGACAAGAACCACGAGGGTCATTCGGGCTGGACCATCGCCCAGATCGACAGCAACATCAGCGGCTGGCTGGCCACCTACCAGCCGGGCACGATCCTGCTGCACATCGGCACCAACGACATCTACGGCAGCGACCCCAACGGCGCCCCGAACCGGCTGGCGACACTGGTCAACCGCATCACGACCCAGGCGCCGAACACCGTGCTCTTCGTGGCGACGATCGTCCCGGTGTCCTTTGCGGACTCGACGGTCCGGGCGTTCAACTCGCAGATCCCGGGGATCGTGCAGAGCCAGGCCAACGCCGGCAAGAAGGTGCACCTGGTCGACATGTACAGCAGGTTGACCACCGCCGATCTGGCGGACGGCGTGCACCCCAACGCCGGCGGCTACAGCAAGATGGCCACCGCCTGGTACGAGGCGCTGCTGTCCGTGCCGGGAAGCGTCGGCGCGGGCACGGTTTCGGCGGCCAGGAGATGAGCCACGGCCGGGCCCCGATCCGCGCCTGAGCGCGCCCACCCCCCGGCCGAACCAGCACGACCAGTACGACCACCACACGAACGAGGGGCCGGAAGGGAATGAGTGAACACAGATGCAAGCAATGGACGATCCCCGCGAGGCGCAGCCGCGCCCCCGCGGTTCCCGGCCGAGACGGCGCCTGCTGTCGCTGCTGGCGGCCCTCGGGCTCTGCGTGGTCGCCGCGTTGACCGCCGCCGGGCCGGCACAGGCCACACGGGACAGCGGCGTCGCCGCCACGGCGGACTCGACCCTGGCGGACGCCACCATCATCACCTCGACCGGCGTGTCCGGTCAGAACGTCGCCTTCACTTTCGACGACGGCCCTGACCCCACCAACACCCCGCGTCTCCTCCAGGTGTTGGCGCAGAACAACGTCAAGGCCGTGTTCTGCCTGGTGGGGAACAACGTGCGGCAGTACCCCGACCTGGTGCGGCAAATCGCCGCGGCCGGCCACACGCTGTGCAACCACTCCATGTACCACAACGACATGGGCTCCTGGTCCGCCAGCCAGATCCGTGCGGATCTGGAGCAGACCAGCGCCGCGATCCGCCAGGCCGTGCCGGGTGCGCAGATCCCGTACTTCCGTGCGCCCAACGGAAGTTGGGGACAGACCCCGGCCGTGGCGGCGAGCCTGGGCATGCAGCCGCTGGGCTGGCGGCTGGCCATCAACGACTGGGAGCCGTCCTCCGCGGACCAACTCGCCCAACGCCTCAGGTCCGGCATCACGCCGGGCGCCGTGGTGCTGATGCACGACGGCGGCGGTAACCGGCAGCCCACCGTGGACGCCGTCGCCCGGATCATCCCGGAGTTCAAGGCCCAGGGCTGGACCTTCACCTTCCCCGCGCCACCCCGCTGACCGTCGGCGGAACAGCACGCGCCGGGACCGCCGTTCGCGGCGGCCCCGGCCCGTTGTCGTTGGGGTCAGTGGTCGGGGATGGCTGGGGGTTGGTGGGGGGTGCGGGCGCCGCGGGTCTGACCGGCCTCGACCTGTTCGCGTATCCGCGCGCAGGTCCGGGACAACAACCGGGACACATGCATCTGGGAGATCCCCAACTCCTCAGCGATCTTCCGCTGCGTCATCCCCCTGAAGAACCGCAGATACAAAATCCGCCGCTCCCGCTCCGGCAACCGCCGCACACACGGCGCCACCGCCTCACGCGCCACCACCCGGTCATACGCCCCCTCCTGCCTCCCCAACACATCCAACAACGAATAACCCTCCCCCTGCGAAGCCAACTCCGCATCCAACGACAACACCGCGTAGCTGTCCAACGCATCCAACCCCGTACGAACCTCACCCTCCGACAACCGCGCATGCGCCGCCAACGCCTTCACATCAGGCCGCCGGTTGTCCAACGAATGACACAACTCGTTATGCGCCACCCGCACCCGATTCCGCAGCTCCTGCACCCGCCGCGGCACATGCAACCCCCACAGATGATCCCGGAAATGCCGCTTGATCTCCCCCACGATCGTCGGCACCGCATAACTCTCGAACGCCGACCCCAACGACGGGTCATACCGCCGCACCGCCTTGACCAGACCCAGATTCGCCACCTGCGTCAGATCCTCAAGACTCTCCCCACGATTCCGATACTGCCGCGCCAACCGCCCAGCCATCGGCATCCACGCACGCACGACCTCATCCCGCAACGCATCACGCCGCGGCCCCGGCTCCATCACCGCCAACCGGCGAAACGCCTCAGCGGTGTCCGGAGTGTCGTGATGCGGGTGCTTCCTACGCGACTTCCGCGGAACCTGCGCACCAGACATGTCACTCACGCTCCCTCCTCGGCGGACAACCTCAACGCCACGGGAGCGCCCGGACCAGAGCACACACAGGGGGTCAACAGACCGCTCCCGCGGATGTGCCTCCAGTCCGAAGCACGACTAATCTTCACCTGCCCGATACCCCAGCCCCAAAACACACCGGGAGGGAACGCACCGGGCCGCGCCGGGCGTCGCTGCCGGCACCCTGCACCGCGCCGGCAGCGTGGGCAGCGGACCCCCGCCGGCAGGCCCAGGCTCTCCGGGGCCATCGGTTCGGCCGGGTCCCGCCCCAGTTCGAAGACGAGTTGCAGCGCGAGGGCGCACAGCTGCCTCTCGGTGATCCAGCGCTGGGGCGTGCCGCCCGTCCGCTCGTGGTCCAGGGCCGCCGCGCGCATGGCGCGGTACCGCTCCAGGGTCTCGGTCTGCCGCTCCTCCGGCGGCGGCTCCCCCGTCTCGCCCCACCGCAGCGCCAGTTCGGCGAGCAGCTCCAGCAGCGCCGACCACCCCTCGCGGAACTCCGGCGCGCACGGCGGCGCCGCGGATGCCGCCCCGCCGTGCTCGGCCTCGCGGGCCAGCACCTGGGCCGCCGGCCGCGGCGCGGGCCGGCGCTGGCTCGGTGCGATCCGACGCAGGTTGAGGCGGCGGCTCTCGGCCAGCTCCGCCTCGGCCTCGGCCAGCGCGTGGCTGGCCTGCCGCACCGTCCACGCCTGGCGGGCCCGGTGCCGGGGCGGCAGCGCCTCGCACCATCTGACCTCACCCGCCGTGTCCCGCAGCAGCGCGGCGACGCGTTCCGCGAGGGGCCACGCGGCCCGTTCGGTGGCGCGGTCGCGCAGTGCCGGCGGCCAGGCCGTGTTGACCGCCAGCCCCAGCATCACGCCGATCGGCACGTCGACCATCCGGGACAGCGCGAAGGTCACCGGATCGTGGCCGCCGAGCAGCAGCACGAACAGGGCGACGAACGGCACGTTCATCCGTTGACCCGCCGGCCACGGCCCGCCCGCCGCCATCACGGAGAGCGGCACCACGGGGCACGTCGTGCCCGGGCAGGGCGCGCGCCACCCACCACGCGACCTCAGGGGCTCTGGGTATCCCGCCGCCCCCGGCCGTAACTCCCGGCCCGCGTCGGATACCTCACATCCGGACGGGCAGTGGGCGGAGGGCGGGCGCGTCAGGCGACCGAGTGCAGGACCGTCGCCCCGTACCGCTCCCCCAGCGGGTCCCCCGTCCGCTGCATCCAGGCGTAGGTGGCCGCGCGCTGGCGCTCCAGCGCCCGCGCCGCCCCCGGCGAACCCGCCAGGTTGGTGCGGGCGTCCGGGTCGGCGCGCAGGTCGTACAACTCCTCAGGGGCCCGCCGCAGGAAGAAGTCGACGCGTGCGGAGAGGGACCGGTCGGTGGTGGCGGCGGCCTGCATGGCGCTCCACGCCCGGCCGTCCACGCTCATGTTCCGCCACGCCCGGCTCCCGTCGGACCACTCGTTCCATATGTAGGTCCACCGCGGGTCGTGGGTGGCACGCATCTCGAACCGCACCCCGCTGCTCGTCTCGTGGAAGACGGTGTGCATGCGGTCCCGTTCCGTCTCGCCGCCGTCGCCGGTGAGCAGAGGGCTGAGATCCCTGCCGTCGATGCCGCCCGGCGGGCTGAGGCCCGCGGCGCGGCACAGCGTGGGAAACAGGTCGAGCGTGGACACGAAGTTGCGGGTGTCGGCATGACCCCGGCGGGTGACGCCCGGCCAGCGCACGATCAGGGGCGTGCGGGTGCTCTGCGCGTAGCAGTTGGCCTTGGCGAACGGGAACGCCATGCCGTTGTCGGAGAGAACCGCCACGACCGTGTTCTCGGTCAGGCCGGCGTCGTCGAGGGCGGCCAGCACGGCCGCGATCGTGTCGTCCGCCCGCCGGCAGCTGCTCAGGTACTCCGCGATCTCGGAGCGGACGCCCGGCAGGTCCTCGAGGTACCCCGGAACGTCCGCGTCCCGGGAGGTGAACGTCTTCGACGGCGGTGCGGTGCCGGCGAGTTGTCTCGCGGTGTAGTAGTCGCGCTCCTCCCGGCTGTCGTGGAAGGGCCGATGCGCGTCGTGGGGGTTGACCATCAGGAAGAACGGGCGGCGCTCCGACGCGGCGCGGGCGAAGAAGGCGGCCGCCTCCCCCGCGTACCGCTCAGGGCTCCTGCCCAACCCGAGCTCGGCCTTGTCCCGCGCCAGGTCCCACCCGTACCGGTCGATGGGGGAAAGGTGGCCGACCTTCCCGAGGATGCCCGCGAGATAGCCACGGGAGTACAGCAGGTCGGTCAGCACGGGAACGCCGTCACTCACCGGGCCGAAGCCCACCGCGCCGCTGCGGTGTGGGTAGAGCCCGGTCATCACCGCGGCACGGCTCGGCGCGCAGACGGCGACCGGGACGTGCGCCCGGTGGAACGCCACCCCCTCCGAGGCGAGGCGGTCGAGCGTCGGGGTCACGTCCGCCCGGCCGCCGAAACAGCCGGGGGTCTCCGCCGCCATGTCGTCGATGGTGACGAGGAGGATATGCGGCGGTACCGACTCGGGCGGCGCCGGGCGATCCGCGGAACGCCCCAGCGCGGGGCCGTTCTTCTGGCCGGCGGAGTTGCCCACGATCAGGCTGCTGGCGTAGAGGCCGGCCGCGGCCACCGCCGACGCGGACGCGGCCAGGAACCCGCGCCGTGCGAGCCGGGTGCGATCACTCACGTGGTCTCTCCCGGGACTGATAACGACCTGTTCAACGATCCGTCTAACGAGCTGTCTACCGACCTGTCACCGTCAAACGGGCATCTCCGGGCCCTGCCCGGCGACATCCGGACGGCCTTCATCGCTATCCCCACCGCTGTCCCCCACCTCTCCCAGCGCCATGCGCTGTACGCCCACCCACCGCAGCGCGCCCCCCGGCGGCCGTGCGGTCCTGAACGAGAACGTTACCCGCGGACCCCGCGCACGCGCACCCGGGCCCAACTCACCCGGGCGGCAGGAGCCACGCTCGGAGGCGCTGGCTGAACTCGACGTCGTGCGGCAGTCGCGCCAACTCCGAGGCGTCCGCGTCCACACCCCGCTGCCGGAGGATGCCGGCCAGAGCGGCCCAGTGGCCGGCCGTGGCCTCCTCCTGCGTCTGCCCGTCGAACGGCTCGTCCGGCCCCACCACCATCCGCGCCGTCGTCTCGACGTCCTCCGCCGACACCCACCCCCGGATGTCGGCCGGCTCCCCTACTCCGCGACCGTGCAGGGTCGAACTCCAACCTCGATCGTCGAGCAACGTCAGGCTGCGACCGTCCCCGAGTTCGGCCGTCAGCCGCGCCGACACCGACATCTCCCGAGCGCTCGTGTTCATGTCGTCCAAGTCGACACGAACGACGAAGCGGGTCACCACAGTCATGCCGGCATGATCTCAGCGAACACGCCCCGAGGGCCGCTGATCCGCTCATCGGGGCCGATTGTTCGATGTACCCCCGACCCCGGCGCGAGTAGCGTTCGTGCTGTCACGACAAAACACCGGGAGTCAGGATGACTGACGACACCGACGTTTCCGCGAGGACCATCGGCTCCAGGATTCAGGAACTCCGGGCCATCCGCGGCTTCTCCCTCACCGAACTCGGCCGCCGTGCCCACGTCTCGGCGCCGCAGCTCTCCCGGATAGAACGGGGCCAGCGCTACGCCACCCCCGGCGTCGTCGCGTCCGTCGCCCGGGCTCTCGGGGTGGGCGAGGCAGTGCTGCGGGGACAGCCCTACATCACCATGCTGCAGAAAGACCGACTGGACGCGATGCTGGCCCCGATCAGCAGCGCGTTGGACAGTTGGGATCTGCCGCCGGACGGTGAGCCTCCGCCCCGGCCGCTGGAGGTGCTGGAGTCGGAAACGGCGCGCGTGGTCAGGCTGCGGGTGAGGACGGAGTTCGCGGCGATCGCCGAGGAACTTCCGGGCCTCATCGCCGAGTCGGCGCTGCTCACGCAGTCGCACGACCGGTCGGGCCGGAACCGCGAGCGCGCCTACTCCGTGCAGGCCGAGGTGGCGCGCACGGCGGCGATCGTGGCTTACCGCATGGGTTACATGGACCTGTCCCGGCTCGCGCTGTCCCGCATGTCGGTGGCTGCGCCGCAGTCCGGTGACCAGCGGCACGTTGCCGTGGAGCGATACGAGCGGGCGCAGATCACGCACGCGGAGAGCTCCCGTCCCGATCGCGCCGTGGCGCTGATGCGTCTCGCGCTGCGGGACCTGGACGACGACGGGGAACGATCGACGAGGGCGGTGCGCGGCACGCTGCAACTGCGTGCCGCGATGATGGCCGCCAAGCAGAGCGATGCCAGCGGCCTCCTGGACTGGTTGGGCCAGGCCGGCGAACTCGCGGCGGTGACTGGGGAGACGAACGACTACGCAATGGCCTTCGGCCCGCTGAACGTGGCGCTCAACGAGATGGCCGCGGCGTCGAGCCAGGACGACCACCTGCGGGCTCTGGAATGCGCCGCCGGCGTGCGTCTGCCGAAGGGGTACCCGCCCACCAGGGCGGCGGGCTACTGGATCGGGAAGGCGAAGTCCGAGGTGTGGACCGCTCGACTCGACGACGCGCTGGTCTCGTTGCAGCAGGCGAAGCGGGAGGCTCCACAACTGACGCGGTACCACCCTGAGGTGCACGAGACCGTCGGCACCCTGCTCCGAGCCCGGGCCAAGGCTGCCGATCCCCTCCGCGAGTTCGCCCGATGGAGCGGCGTGTAACAGTCTCATCGCTCAGCGTCAAGCTCCTCAACGGCTCTGGCAATGCCTGGCAGGCAACGCCGGGGCCGTTTCGCGTGGGCAGGCTGAGGTCAGCAAGGACCCCCGCGCAACCGGTGAGGCAGGCTGAGATGGTTCAGGCGATCGCGCGACTTCGCGCGGCGAGCGAGCAACCGCCCCCGATCGGACAGCAAACGGACCAGCAGCCGAGCACCAGCGACAACCTCTCCGACCGGCTGCGCGAGAAGGTCCGGGAGGCCAACGCGCAGAGCGAGACCAACCGCCTGAGCAAGGGTGGCGGGGCGACCGGAGGACGGCCATGAGCCGAGGCAGCTGCCGGTTCCGGGACCACACCCTCCGCCCGGACGAGTCCGCCGACGCCGAGCCCTGGACGTTCGCGATGCAGTGCAGGACGTGCGGCGTGACCGGGCCGACCTATCAGGACCCCGAACACGGCACCGGCTGGGCCGCCCGCCATCTGAAGGTCAACCCGGGCCACAACAGCTACCGCGAGCACATCACCCGCCCGTACCGATTCGAGCCGGGCGCGTGGCGATGACGGCGCACCGTGAGGCCGTCCCGAGTCGGGAGCGAGAGATGACGATCCGCCTCGACGAGCGCAACCGCCCTGAGCCGGATCTCCTCGTCGCCACCGCCTCCTACGATCCGGATCGCACGTGGTTCGCGCCCGCGGACGTCGAACTCGTCGTCGAGGTGGTCTCCCCGGAGTCCGCATATCGGGATCGCACGGTGAAACTGCGCAAGTACGCGGAGGCCGGTATCCCGCATTACTGGCGCGTCGAGGACGACGACGGCGCCCACGTCGCCCACGTCGCCCACGTCTACGAGCTTGATGGGCCGACCGGTGCGTATGCGCCCGCTGGCATCTTCCGGGGACGACTCCAGCGGCCTGTGCCCTTCCCCATCGCCCTGGACCTGGACCGCCTCACCCCGCCGCACGGCCGCGTCTAGTCGACCTGCACTCCCAGCAGCTCCCGGAACGCCTCGGCCCCCGCCGGGGTCACCTTCACTGCGCGTCCTGAGCCGACGCGCCGCACCCACTGTCGCTCCAGCGCCGTGGCGCACAGGGCTGCCCCCAGTGCTCCGGCCAGATGGGGGCGGCGCTCCGTCCAGTCCAGGCAGCTTCGTACCAGGGGCCGTCGGGCGCCCGCCGGGTGCCGGTAGCCCAGGGCCTCGGTCAACCAGGTTCGGCCCGCCGAGGTCACGGCGAGCCCGGAGTCGTCGGCGACCAGGGTTCGGGCGATCATGGCGTCGGCCAGGGCCACGCCGAGATGCCCCGCCAGATGGTCGTAGCAGGTACGGGCCCTGGCCTCGGCGCTGATCCGCACCGACTGGCGCAGGTTCCGCGGGTGCGGCGCATCCGGGGCGTACGAGGCGAGGGCCTCGACCAGGGCGGCCGCCTCCGGGCCGGCCAGCCGGACGTAACGGTGTCGGCCCTGGCGTTCCTCGTTCAGCAGCCCACCCTGGATGAGGCGGGAGAGCTGCTCGCTCGCGGTGGAGGGCCGGACCCCGGCGTGCCGGGCGAGCTCGCCCGCGGTCCAGGCACGGCCGTCCAGCAAGGCCTGGCAGAAGGCGGCCCGGGTGCGGTCGGCGAGCAGGCTGGCTGTCTCGGCGAGTGGGGACATGGGGCCATGGTGCCGCAGGGATGGTTCGGGCGGCGCCGAACCGTTCCGACCGTAGCGTCGCCGCCATGACGCACACGACGCACGAGTTCGACCGCTCCGACGACGTACGCGCGGCGCTCGCCGACCCGGCGCTCGTACCGGACCTGCCGGCCGGGGACGACGGTCCGGCCGGGGCGAGCGTCGCCTGGCTGCGGGCCACCGTGGCCCGGTTCAGCTCCGGCGAGCCACATCGGCGGCGGCGGGCCCTGGTCGATGCGGAACTCGCTCGGCTGGACCCCGCCTCGCTACGGCAGGCGGCCGCCGCGGGGGCGGCGGGGACGGTGGGAGAGGTACGGGCGCGGGTGGTGCGTACCCTCGCCGGGGCGCTGGGGATGCCCGAGCCCGGCGCGGTGGCCGAGGCAGTGACGGTGGTGGCCGGAGCCTACTTCGGTGGTGCCGACCCGGCCGCGGACGAGGCGGTGGCCCGGCTGGTGACACGCCTGCTGCCGGGCCCGGTGGACGAGGCCGGGCTGGAGGCCGTCGCCAACCGCATCGGGCTGCTGGTCCAGGCGTGCGAGGCGACGGCCGCGCTGGTCGAGGCCGTGGCCGGCAGCGGCGACGTACCGCTGGCCCGGGTGCTCCGGGAGGCTCCTCCCGTACGGACCATGCGCCGCGTCGCCGCCAGGGCCACCAGGGTCGCGGGCCGGGAGATCGCTGAGGGCGATGTGGTGCTCCTCGATCTGGCGATTGCCCACCGCGCGCACCCCTCACCCCTCACCTTCGGCGCCCCGCCCCGCGTCTGCCCCGGCCGTCGCCATGCCCTCGCCCTGGCCGGTGGCCTGCTCCGGCGCCCGCAGTCCCCCTTCGCCCGGCTGCACGACCGGACCGAGCCGCTGCTGCTGCCCAACGCCTGGGACTACGCCTCCGCCGCCGCGCTGGCGGCGGAGGGGTTCGCCGCCATCGGCACCACCAGCCTGGGCGTGGCCGCGGCGGCCGGTCTGCCGGACGGGGCAGCCGCCACCGTCGACGCGACCCTGGCGCTCGCCCGCCGGCTCGGACGCGGTTCCTTCCTGTTCAGCGTCGACGCCGAGGGCGGCTTCAGCGACGACGCGGAGGAGGTGGCCGAGCTGGCCCGGAAGCTGTACGCGGCGGGCGCGGCGGGGATCAACCTCGAGGACGGCCGCCCGGACGGCACGCTCGCCCCGGTGGAGTCGCATGCGGCGAAGATCGCCGGCGTCAAGGCCACCGTGCCCGAGCTGTTCGTGAACGCGCGCACCGACACCCACTGGCTGGGCCGCCAGGAGGAGGAGACCGCCACCCGCCTCGCGCGCTACGAACAGGCCGGTGCGGACGGGGTGTTCGTACCAGGTCTTTCGGACCCGGACGAGATCTCCGGGCTGATCGCGACCCTCGTCGTGCCCCTGAACATCCTGTACACGCCGGCCGGTCCCCGCCTCGCCGAACTGGCGGCGCTGGGTGTGCGCAGGGTCAGCCTCGGTTCGCTGCTCTACCGCGGTGCCCTGGCGGCGGCCGTGGCCACCGCGACCGCCGTCCGGGACGGACGGTCGACGGACCTGGAGGCCCCGTCGTACGCCGAGGTACAGCGGCTGGGGGCGCCGGCCGGCGGGCCCACCGGAACGGAAACTTTTCACTCGTGATCGCGATAGTTTCCTGCGCCTACCGGCGCATCCCCTGGCGCCCGTCGCTCATTCCTTCGGGGGAGCCGTGCTGTTCCGGACGACCAGGGTGGTGGCGATCTCCAGTCCGGCCTGCGGCGCCTGTTCGCCGCGGCCGAGGGTCAGGGCCAACTCGGTGGCCGCCACCGCCATTTCGGTCAGGGGCTGGTGGACGGTCGTCATCGGCGGGTCCACCCAGGCCACGACCGGCAGATCGTCGAAGCCCACCACGCTCAGGTCGTCGGGTATCCGCAATCCGAGCTCCCGCGCGGCCTGGTAGACGCCGAGCGCCTGCAGGTCGTTCGCGGCGAAGATCGCCGTCGGACGGTCGGGGCGTGCCACCAGGCGACGCGCCGCGGCGGCGCCGTCCTCACGGGTGAGGTCGGCGTGCACGATGCGCTCCGGATCGACCGGCAGGCCAGCCTCCCCCATCGCGGAGTAGTAGCCGGCCAGCCGCGCGCGGCAGCACAACACGTGATCCGGCCCGCTGATCATGGCGACGCGTCGGTGCCCCAACTCGACCAGATGCCGCGTCGCGGACTGGCCGCCCCGCCAGTTGGTGGCGCCCACGAACGGAACATCGTCGGGGAGTTCGGTGGTCGGGTCGAAGACGACGAACGGAATGCCCTTCGCCCGCAGTTGTTCGCGCTCCGCCGCCGACAGTTGCGCCACCGACAGCACGCAGTGCGGGCGGCGCCCGACCGTGTCGTCCATGGTCATGGGGGTCGAGTCGTGGAGGCCGAACTCGGAGACCATGACGCCGACCCGGCGCCTGCGGGCCACCCGCTCGACGCCACGGATGATCTCCACCGCCCACATACTCTCCAACTCGCGGAACACCAGCTCCACGATGTTGCTGCGGTTGCCCGGCGGCTTGCGGTACCCGTGTCGGTTGACCAACGCCTCGACCCGGGCCCGGTGTCGTCGGACACCCCCGACCTCCCGTTGATCACCTTCGACACCGTGGGGACCGAGACGCCGGCCGACTCGGCGATGTGCGCGATGGTGACCGGCCGCTGCGCGTCACCTCGCGCGCCCTGCCCGTCCGCCGCCGACGCTCCCGACTGTCTGTCCGCCACGATCGCCTTCCCTCGTCACCACCTGCCACCACCACCGCCATTCTGGCACTCCGCGCTGACATACCGGCAGGCAGAAGCCAACGGTGCCGAGACCCGCGAAGCAGGCGCGACCCGCGTCACTAGGTGATCACGGAGACGGTGACGGCGACGGCGGCGCTCGACGCGGCGACCGCTGCGGCGGTCCGCGTCACCGCGGTGTTCACGGCCGATGCCCCCCAGTTGCCCTTCTCCAGTTCCTTCGCCCGCTCGCGGACCTTGGCGGACCATTTCGGGGCGGGGTGGAGAGTCGGCAGGGCCCCGCTCGAGGAGAGCAGCGCGATCACCGCCGCGGTGCGAGTGTCGGGGCTCTCGCCGTCCTCCAGCACGGCGCACACCTGACGCCGCAGTTCCGCCTCGTGCCGTGAGTCATCGATCGGCAACCTCGTCGTGCGGAACACGCCCAGCACCCGCCTGCGCTCCCGACGAATGACGCCGCGCTCGATGAGTCGGTCGATCACGGGCTTCCAGAGGCCGCCGCCGATGTCGAGGAGCAGCGGCTGGACGCGCTGGGGTCGCTGGGCAACCTTCTCGTAGGCGGACTGAAGCAGGGGGTCCGAGAGCGGACCATCCCCGACCGCGGACACCGTGGGCCCGTTCAGCCCCGCTCGGGTCCCGTCGGTCTTGATCCGGCCACGGAGTGCGAGTTCGACGAGCACCGCGCCGCCGAGGGTGTAGTGCAGGGTGCCGGCCCCGGCCGGGACTCCCGTCTCGTCGTCGAGCAGCAGCAGCATCAGTTCCTCGACGATCAACATGTCGCTCTGCATGTTCTGACCTTCCTTCTTCTCCCGGTGGGATTCGTGGCCATGCGACTCGCGCGTGGTCATCGGCGCGGTTCCCAGCGGAAGAGGCGGGAGGCCAGCGCGACGGCGACGACGACCCAGCTCAGGGTGGGCAGCAGCAGAGCCAGCGAGTCCGCCACGGGAACGCCGCCGTTCCAGGCGTTGAGGACCAGTTCGGTGGCCGAGCCGCCGGGCAGCAGCCGCTTGAGCAGGGTGAGCTCCTCGGTGCCGCTGATCCCCACCCAGCTGGCGACGGCGATGACGCCGAGGCTGACGGGCAGCGTGGTCACCTGGGCGTGCTCGGGGGAGTTCGTCAGTCCCGCCGTGGCCAGTCCCAGACCGAGCATCATGATCACCGTCGCGAGGACCGCCACCGCCAGCAGGGGAACGTTGGTTGGCCCGCCGGCGACAGCGGCCAGCACGGCGAGGATCGCGACGACCTGGACCAGTGCGAGGACGGTGACCGGGAGCACCAGCCCGGAGAGAATGCTGGCGTCGCTCGCCGCGGTGGACCGCAGCCGCTTGAGGAACAGGTTCTGCCGGCGCGAGGCCAGCGTGGTCACCGCGGTGGTGTAGAGCCCGAACGCGCCCACGGTGAACACCACCACCGCCGCGATGTATCCGAGGCTGCCCAGGTCGGCGAAGGTTTCGTGCTGGCGGACGAAGTACGCGCACACCGCCACGGGCATGATGAAACTGGTGACCAGAACCAGCCGGTTGCGGAAGATCTGGATCAGCTCGCTGAGAGCGATGGAGAGCATGGTGAAGGTCCCTTTCTCGGGGAGTTCCGGGAGTGGTCTAGTCGCTGCCGATGGAGCGGAAGACGTCGTCGAGCCGAGTCGGTCCGGCCTGGAGTTCCCGCAGCTCCACCACGTTGACCTGCGCCCAACCGAGCAGGGTGTGGAGGTCCTTCTGCAGGCCGAAGGTCTCGATGAGGAACGTCCCGTTGCCTTCGTGCGTGGCCTGCAGCGGTAGCGCCGGCGCCGGGCCTCCAAGGGAGAAGCGGATGGCGGCCGGCAGGGTCCGGGTCAGCTCGGCGACGGTCCCCTCCTGGTGGAAGGTGCCCTTGTGCATGAGCCCGATGCGATCGGCGCGCTGCTGAGCCTCTTCCAGGTAGTGCGTGGTGAGCACGATGGTGGATCCGGCCTCGCGCAGCTTGTCCACGGTGTCCCACAGATGGTCCCGGGACTGGATGTCCAAGCCGGTGGTGGGCTCGTCCAGGAAGATCAGCTCCGGTGTGCCGTACACGGCGGTGGCGAAGTCCAGGCGCCGCTTCTCACCGCCGGAGAGCTGGGACACCTTGGTGCCGGCCTTGTGGGTGAGGTCGACGATGCTGAGCACGCGGTCGACCCTGTCCGTACGCTGGGTGAGGCTTCCGATCAACCGGACCGATTCCTTCACCGTGAGATCCGGGGAGAACCCGCTCTCCTGCAGCATGATGCCCGTCCGGGGCCGCACGGCGCGACGGTCGTGTGGGCTCTGCCCGAAGACCCGCACGATGCCGGAAGTGGCCGTGCGGTGGCCTTCGATGATCTCCAGGGTCGATGTCTTACCGGCCCCGTTCGTGCCGAGCAGCGCGTAGAGCTCCCCCTTCCCCACCTGGAAGGACAGGTCCTTCACGGCGTGGAAATCGCCGTAGCTGAGATTCAGACGTTCAACGTCGATCACTGGTGTCGAGGTCATGCATTCATCTCAGCCGTCGTCACACTCATCCGGCAGTGGCGTGGTGTCATCACCTCGCCATGACATTCCTCGGAGCGAACCCATGACACGGTGTCACTGGTGCCAGCACCGGATCCGGAAGAACACTGCGGGGGAGACTCTGCTGTTCGAGCCCGGAGAGCCGCATATGGACACCAGACCCCTGCGCATTCTGCTGACAGCCAATATGGTCGTCTTCCTCCTGGTCTGTGCGGTTTTCTTTCTCCACTACCTCGGCGTAGGTCCCTACCCTGACGACATGGAGTCCTGGCTGGAGAGCAACGAATGGCTGATGTGGACGGCCGCGGCCCTCGCCGTGCCGAGCGCTCTGGCGATCCCGCTGCTCAGCGTGCGGACCCGGCGCGAAGACTCAGCGGTGCGGCCGAAACGGGGGAACGCGTGATGTCCGAGCATCCCGCGGGAACGCGGGAGCGGCTGCGCAGGCTGAACGTCAACACGATGGTCGTGGTGATCGCCTCCGTGGGGCCCATGCTGGTCGTGGTCGACGCCCGGACGTGGTGGCACGCCGTCATCCTGAGCCTGGGCGTGGTCGCGGCGCTGGTGGCTTCCGTGCGGTGGACGGCGAGCGGCATTTCCCGGGCCGTACTGCCATGTCTGATCATCACCGCGATGGTGTGGCTCGCCGGAGTGTTGGTGGTGGACGGCCATACGGCGTTCTACGGCATCTCCGTCATGGGCCCTCTCTACGTCCCCAAGCTGCCGCGGCACCGCGTCGTGGCCGCCGTCGGGCTGATCGCCTTCGTCGCCGTGGCGGGCGCGGCCAGGCTGTTGGTGTCACCGGCAGACGTGGCCGACGTCCTGATCGTCTATGTCCTCGTCCCGACGGGTGTCACGGTGGTGGTGACCGGCGCAATGTTCGCCGGCCAGGTGTTCTACGACCTCGTCGAGGAGCTGGACCAGTCACGGGAGCGCGAGGCGGAGCTGGCCGTCATCCGGGAACGCATGCGTTTCGCCAGTGATCTGCACGATATCCAGGGCCACACGCTGCATGTGGTGAAGCTGAAGATCGCGCTGGCCGAGAAGCTGCTGCGCAGCGACATCGGGCGGGTGGAGGAGGAACTACGCGAGGTGCGGGCCCTGGTCGGCGACACCATCACGCAGACCAAGGAGCTCGCCTACGCACAGCGACGGCTCAACCTGTCCGTGGAGCTGGAGAACGCGAAGAACCTCTTCGAGGCCGCGGGCATACGCGTGCGCGTCGAACGTGAGGCCGACGTCGATGAGCGAGTCAACGAGCTGCTCGGCCAGGTGCTGCGGGAGACGACGACCAACATCCTGCGCCATGCGCAGGCCACACAGGTGCGGATCACTCTCTCGGAATCGGGCATCAGCATCGTCAACGACGGCGCGCGGGAGGATCCCCTTTCGGGGTTCAGCGGACTGTCCACCCTCAGGCAGCGAGTGGGCGACAACGGAGGCGAGCTGACCGTGGAACAAGCGGACGGGCGCTTCCTCACGGCTGCGGCGTTTCCGGACCTTCGTTCGGCGGCGCTGTCCTCCGCGGGGTCCTCCGCGGGACGGGAGGACGGCCGATGACCACCGTGGTGCTCGCCGACGACGAGGCTCTGCTCCGTAAGGCGCTGGCGGCGTTGCTGGCTCTCGAGGACGGGATCACCGTGCTCGCCGAAGCGCAGGACGGCGAATCGGCCGTACAGACCACGCTCCGACACGAGCCCGACGTGCTCGTCATCGATCTGGAGATGCCAGGTGTGGACGGACTCGGCGCCGTCGCGGAGATCCGCCGTGCGCGGCCGCACCAGGTGATCCTCATGCTGACCCGCCATGCCAGGCCGGGAGTGCTCCGCAAGGCCCTCAAACTGGGAGTCCAGGGCTTCGCCAGCAAATCGGCGGAGCCCGCGCACATCACGTCGATCATCAACGCCCTGCACGAGGGCAAACGATGGATCGACCCGGACGTCTCCGCGCTCGCCGTCGTCGACGACTGTCCACTCACCGACCGGGAGATCGACGTCCTGCGCGCGACCGGCCACGGGTACTCCGTCGCTGACATCGCCACCCAGCTCCACCTCGCGGCGGGCACCGTGCGCAACTACCTCTCGAACGCGATGCAGAAGACCCAGACACGAACCCGACACGAAGCGGCACGGTACGCGCGGGAACACGACTGGCTGTAGCGGCGGACGGGGTTGCCGCCGGCACGGACGCGAACCGCGGCCACCCAGCCCACGTACCCTCGTTCCCGTGCCAGCCTCCCGCCTGCATCGCGTCGCCGTCCTCGTGCTCGAGGGAGCGAAGCCGCTCGATGTCGGGATTCCCGCGCAGGTTTTCACGACCCGCGCGAGCATGCCGTACGAGGTGCGGGTGTGTGGCGCGGTCCCCGGTCTCGTGACCGGCGGCGACGGCCTGTCGTACGACGTCGCCCACGGCCTCGACGCGCTGGGGTGGGCGGACATCGTCTTCGTCCCCGGCTACCGGTTTCCTGACCGCGACGACCCGCCGCGGGCCGTTGTCGACGCCCTGATCGCCGCGCACGATCGGGGCGCGCGGCTCGCCGCCATCTCGACGGGTGCCTTCGCGCTCGCCGCCACCGGCCTGCTCGACGGCAAGCGCGCCACGACGCACTGGCATTACACGCGGGCGCTCGCGGCGCAGCATCCGCTCGTGCACGTGGACGAGAACGTGCTGTTCGTCGACGAAGGCAACGTGCTGACGTCGGCCGGCGCCGCCTCGGGGATCGACCTGTGCCTGCACATTCTGCGCGGCGATGTCGGAGTGGCCGCATCGAACCACGCCGCCCGGCGCCTTGTCGCGGCCCCCTACCGCAGCGGAGGCCAGGCGCAGTACGTGCCGCGCAGCGTGCCCGAGCCGCTTGGCGAGCGCTTCGCCGCCACCCGCGAATGGGCGCTGCACGAGCTGAGCAGGCCCCTCACCCTCGAGATGCTGGCCCGGCATGCGGCGGTGTCGCCGCGCACGTTCTCGCGGCGCTTCGTCGAGGACACCGGGTACACGCCGATGCAGTGGGTCATGCGCGCCCGCATCGACCTGGCCCGTGAGCTGCTCGAGCGTTCGGAGCGGAGCGTCGAGCAGATCGCCACCGACATCGGTCTCGGCACCGGGGCCAATCTGCGGTTGCATTTCCAGCGCATCCTCGGCACGACGCCGAGCGAGTACCGGCGCACCTTCACCCAGGGCGAGTAGCCCGCCGCCGACGTGGCGAGGATGGCGAGATCCTTGTGAACCGTGGCGATCACGCCGCTGTCGCGGGCGGATGCGGCGCGCGAAGTTGGTGGGGAACCTGATGGGGAACCGAAGGGATATCGCTCATGACTCGCATCGCCATCAACGGATTCGGCCGCATCGGACGCAATGTGCTGCGCGCGCTGCTCGAGCGCGACAGCGACCTCGAGGTCGTCGCCGTCAACGACCTCACGGAGCCCTCCTCCCTCGCCCGGCTGCTCGCCTTCGACACGACGGCCGGCCGACTCGGTCGCCCGGTGACCGTCGAGGGGAGCGACCTCGTCGTCGACGGCCGTCGCATTACGGTGCTCGCCGAGCGCGATCCGGTGCTGCTGCCGTGGGCCGACCTCGGCGTCGAGATCGTGCTGGAGGCGACCGGCCGCTTCACGTCGGCCAAGGCCGCCCGCGTCCATCTCGAGGCGGGCGCGAAGAAGGTGCTCGTCAGCGCGCCGTCGGACGGCGCCGATGTCACGCTCGCGTTCGGGGTCAACACCGACGCGTACGACCCGGCCGCGCATACGGTCGTCTCGAACGCCTCGTGCACGACCAACGCGCTCGCACCGCTGGCCGCGGTGCTGGACGAACTCGCCGGCATCGAGCACGGGTTCATGACCACGGTGCACGCCTACACCCAGGAACAGAACCTCCAGGACGGTCCGCACCGCGACCCCCGCCGCGCCCGCGCCGCCGCCGTCAACATCGCGCCGACCACGACGGGCGCCGCCAAGGCGATCGGCCACGTGCTGCCGAACCTCGACGGCAAGCTGTCGGGCGACTCGATCCGCGTGCCCGTCCCGGTGGGCTCGATCGTCGAACTCAACACGACCGTGGCCCGCGACGTGACGCGAGACGACGTGCTGGCGGCGTACCGCGCCGCGGCGGAAGGGCCGCTCGCCGGCGTACTCGAGTACTCTGAGGACCCGCTCGTGTCGTCCGACATCACCGGCAATCCGGCATCGTCGATCTTCGACTCGGCCCTGACCCGCGTCGACGGCCGCCACATCAAGGTAGTCGCCTGGTACGACAACGAATGGGGCTTCTCGAACCGAGTGATCGACACCCTCGACCTCCTCGCCACCCGCTGACCCACCGCCGGGACGAACGAACCACCGGTCGCTACACGGTGAAGCGGAACGTTAATCACAACGCTGTGCCCTGCGGAGATGTTGATTCTGAGGACCCAAGTCAGCACGGAATCAGCACGGTGACACACGCGAGGACCGGGGATCAGTAGTGGTAGCGGGCCGCCAGGATGATGATTTCCCGGTCAGTGACCAGATAGACGAGGCGATGCTCGTCGTCGATCCGCCGCGACCAGGCCCCTGGCAGGTGGTACTTCAGCGGCTCGGGCTTGCCGATCCCGGCGAACGGGTCGCGCAGGACGTCCTCGATGAGCTTGTTGATCCGGGTGAGCATCTTGCGGTCGTTCTTGAGCCAGGATGTGTAGTCCTCCCAGCCGCCCTCTTCGAAGACGAGCCTCACACGGCACCCTTCTCGGCACCCGACGCATCAGGGTCGATGAGTTCCCGCTCGGAGAGCCCTGCATCACCAAGCGCGTTCTCGTACGCCTTGAGCAGCCGGCGGGCGTTCGCCGGCGAGCGCAACAGGTAGGAGCCTTCACGCAGGGCTGCGTAGTCCTCAGCCGAGACGAGCACGGCGTTCCCGTGTTTGGAGACGATCTCGATGGCCTCATGATCGTCGTTGACCTTCTTGATCAACGGGAAGAGGGCCTTGCGCGCCTCGCTGGCAGTGATCGACATCGACTGAACTCCCTCCACGACTGGTACCATATAACGTACCATTGACCAGAGGGTCGGGCGGGCCGAAAGTCAGCACCAGGTCCAGCACGGAAAGAGAACGGGGCTCGCCTCCAGAGAGGTGAGCCCCGCTTGACCTGGGCGTTTGACAGAACAATCTAGCTAAAGGTAATCAAATGATTACACGTTGAAGCGGAACTCCACGACGTCTCCGTCGCGCATCACGTAGTCCTTGCCCTCCATGCGGGCCTTGCCGCGGGCGCGGACCTCCGCGACGGAGCCGGCGTCGACCAGGTCGTCGTAGGAGATGACCTCGGCCTTGATGAAGCCCTTCTGGAAGTCGGTGTGGATCACCCCGGCCGCCTCGGGGGCGGTGGCGCCCTTCTTGATGGTCCAGGCGCGGGCCTCCTTGGGGCCGGCCGTGAGGTACGTCTGGAGGCCGAGGGTGTCGAAGCCGACGCGGGCCAGAGTCTGCAGGCCCGACTCCTCCTGGCCGACCGTCTGGAGCAGTTCCAGGGCCTCCTCCTCGGACAGCTCCCCGAGCTCGGACTCCAGCTTGGCGTTGAGGAAGATCGCCTCGGCGGGGGCGACGAGGGCGCGCTGCTCCGCCTTGAAGGACTCGTCGGTCAGCTCGTCCTCGTCCACGTTGAAGACGTAGAGGAACGGCTTGACGGTGAGCAGGTGCAGCTCGTGCAGCGGCTCGGCGCGCTCGGTGCCCTGGGCGATGCCGGCGGCGTAGAGGGTGCGGCCCTCCTCCAGGATGGCCTTGGCCTCCTCGACGGCGGCGACCAGCGGCTGCCTGTCCTTCTTGACCCGGGCCTCCTTGGCGAGGCGGGGCAGCACCTTCTCGATGGTCTGGAGGTCGGCCAGTATCAGCTCGGTGTCGATGGTCTCGATGTCGCCCTTGGGCGAGACCTTGCCGTCCACGTGGACCACGTTCTCGTCGCGGAAGGCCCGGATGACCTGGCAGATGGCGTCCGACTCGCGGATATGCGCGAGGAACTTGTTGCCCAGGCCCTCGCCCTCGCTCGCGCCCCGCACGATGCCCGCGATGTCGACGAAGTCCACCGTGGCCGGAAGCACCCGCTGCGACTGGAAGATCCCGGCGAGCCGGTCGAGGCGGGGGTCGGGGACGCCGACGACGCCGATGTTCGGTTCGATCGTGGCGAACGGGTAGTTCGCCGCCAGCACCTCGTTCTTGGTCAGGGCGTTGAACAGGGTCGACTTGCCGACGTTGGGCAGGCCGACGATACCGATCGTGAGCGACACGTGAGGTACTTCCGTAGCGATAGCGGACGGCAGGGGGCATGGATCGTCCCCAAGTCTACGGGCGGCCGCGGGAGCGCCCATCCGCAGCCATATCGAATGATCAGCGTGTCTTGTACCTCTTGGTCCGTGATCGTCCGTTTATCGTGTGATGCGTGGAATACAGCACGCGCATCTCCCAGCGCCCCCAGCCACCCACGGTGGCGGCGCGCGGAACCGTGCCGCGGCCCGCCGGACGAGGTGCCGTGCGGCAGCCGCAGGTCGAGCCGCGCGTCCGCCCCGCCGCCCGGAGCTCCCGTACCCGCCCCTGCGTCCGACTCACCGGCTTCGGCTGCGGCGTGCTGGCCGGCGTGGTGATGGTGGGCACCGCCTGGCTCTGCGAGTTCCTCGACGGAGCGCCGACGCTCTACGGGGCGGTGTTCGTGGTCGTGGCCGTCGTGGCGGCGATGTGGGTGCGGCCGGGAGACCTGATCTGCGCGCCCGTGGCCGCGCCGCTGGCGTTCGCCCTCGGGCTGGTGACCACCGGCGGGGCCGTCAGCACGGTGGCGGAGCTGGCGCTGCGCGCGCCCTGGCTGTTCGCGGGCACCGCCGTGGCGGCCGGGCTGACGCTGCTGCGCAAGATCCTGCTGCTGATCGGTCTCCTGCTGCGCCGACGCCGACGCCGCCGGGCGGCCGCCAGGGCCGCCTAGCCCGGACGCCCCGTCACTGTCGTCGGTCAGAGACCTCGGCGACCTTGCCGACCTTGGCCGCGGCCTCCGCCCGCAGGTCGCGGCGCAGCTCCTTGGGCAGCGAGAACTGGATGTGCTCCCGCATCGGCTGCACCACCTCGACGTCGCCGAACCCGCGGGCGGCGAGCCACTCCAGCACCTCGTCCACCAGCACCTCGGGCACCGAGGCCCCCGAGGACAAGCCCACGGTGGTCACGTCGGCCAGCCACGACTCGTCGATCTCCGTCGTGTTGTCCACCAGATGCGCGGCGTCGGCCCCGGCGCCGAGCGCGACCTCGACCATCCGCGCCGAGTTCGAGGAGTTCTTCGAGCCGACCACGAGCACCAGCTCGGCGTCGGCGGCGACCTGCTTGATCGCGGTCTGCCGGTTCTGCGTGGCATAGCAGATGTCGTCGCTGGGCGGGCTGACCAGCTGCGGGAAGCGGCCCTTGAGGCCGTCCACCGTCTCCATCGTCTCGTCGACCGAAAGCGTGGTCTGGGAGAGCCAGACCACCTTCTCCGGGTCCCGCACCGTGACGTTCGCGACGTCGTCAGGGCCGTCCACCAGGGTGATGTGGTCGGGCGCCTCGCCGGTGGTGCCGATGACCTCCTCGTGGCCCTCGTGCCCGATGAGCAGGATGTCGTACCCCTCCTCGGCGAATCGGACGGCCTCCTTGTGCACCTTGGTGACCAGCGGGCAGGTAGCGTCGATGGTGGCCAGCCGGCCGCGCTCGGCCTCCCGGTGGACCTCCGGCGCCACGCCGTGCGCGGAGAAGATCACGATCGCGCCCTCCGGAACCTCCGCGGTCTCCTCGACGAAGATCGCGCCCTTACGCTCCAGGGTCTGCACGACGTACTTGTTGTGCACGATCTCGTGCCGGACGTAGATCGGCGGGCCGTACTGCTCCAGTGCCCGCTCCACGGCTATGACGGCCCGGTCCACGCCCGCGCAGTATCCGCGGGGGGCGGCGAGCAGGACCCGGCGCCCGGTGCGCTCGGGAGTGGCGGGTGACGTGGACGGCTGGGACGAGTTGGCCATGACCCCATCGTAGGGGGGCGGTCAGGAGTGCGACGAGCGGCGCATCCGGGTGCCGGGGCGCCCCCCGGTCGCGCGGCGGGGATGTCGGTGCGGGGCGCTAGCGTGGCCGTATGGCTGTGCAGACGTCCGCGGAGGCGCCGATCCCGGTCGGCGAGGTGTCCCGGCTCATCGGGAGTTGGATCGACCGGCTGGGAGCCGTCTGGGTGGAGGGGCAGATCACCCAGCTGTCCCGACGCCCCGGATTCGGCGTGGTGTTCCTCACGCTGCGCGACCCCTCCCGGGAGGTCTCGCTGCGCGTCACCTGCTATCGCGCCGTGTTCGACCAGGTGGCCGAGCTGATAAGCGAGGGCGCCCGGATCGTGGTGCACGCCAAGCCCGAGTGGTACGCGCCGCGCGGCGAGCTGTCGCTGCGGGCCACCGAGATCAGGGCGGTCGGCGTCGGCGAGTTGCTGCTGCGGCTGGAGCGGTTGAAGCGGTCGCTGACGGCCGAGGGCCTGTTCGCCGAGGAGCGCAAGCGGCCGCTGCCGTTCCTGCCGCACCGCGTGGGCCTGGTGACCGGCCGGGCCTCGGCGGCCGAACGCGACGTGCTGCAGAACGCGCGGCTGCGCTGGCCCGCGGTCCGCTTCGCGGTGCGGAACGTCGCGGTGCAGGGGGTGCACGCCGTGCCCCAGGTGATCGGGGCGATCCAGGAGCTGGACGCGGACCCGACGGTCGACGTGATCATCGTGGCCAGGGGCGGCGGCAGCGTCGAGGACCTGCTGCCGTTCTCCGACGAGGAGTTGGTGCGCGCGGTGGCCGCCTGCGCCACGCCGGTGGTCTCGGCGATCGGCCATGAGCCGGACGCGCCGCTGCTCGACCTGGTCGCCGATGTGCGGGCCTCCACGCCGACCGACGCGGCCAAGCGGACCGTGCCGGACGTCGGGGAGGAGGCGGCCCGGGTCCGAGAGTTGCGGGAGCGGGCGCGCTGGGTGCTGCGGTCGCTCGTCGAACGCGAGGAGCGCGGCCTGGCGGCGGCGCGCAGCCGGCCGGTGCTGGCCGAGCCGCACCGGATGGTGACGGCCCGGCGGGAGGAGCTGGCGGCCCTGCTCGGGCGCGGCCGGCGCACCCTGGGGCACCTTTTGGACCGGGCGCACAGCGACCTGGAGCACACGCGGGCGCGGGTGGTGGCACTGTCCCCTGCGGCGACGCTCCGGCGCGGGTACGCGGTGCTGCAACGCACGGACGGCGCGGCGGTGCGGACGGTGGACGAGGTGGCCGAGGGCGACGCGCTGCGGGCGCGGGTCGTCGACGGGGCGTTCAAGGTGACGGTCGGCGAGCGAGCATAGGGTGGCGGACATGACGGAACCGGACGCGGACACGGCCCTCGGCTACGAGCAGGCGCGGGACGAGCTCATCGACGTGGTGCGGCGGTTGGAGGCCGGCGGGGTCACGTTGGAGGAGTCGCTGGCGCTGTGGGAGCGCGGCGAGGAGTTGGCGCGGATCTGCGGCCAGTGGCTGGAGGGCGCCCGGGCCCGACTGGACGCGGCACTGGCCGAGGAGGAGTCGGCGACGGCCGACGAGACCGCCGGCGCGGACGGGGCCGCCGAGGAGCCGGAGGGCGAGCCCGCCCCGGCGAAGGCGCGCAAGTAGGCGCCCCGCCCGTCGTACCGCCGCACCGCCAGACTCAGGGCTCAGAAACTCAGAGCCTCGGAAACTCAGGGCCTCGGAAACTCAGGGACGCCCGTCGTCGGGGAGCCTGGGCTCCAGGGCGGAGGCCAGTTCGGTCAGGCCGTCGAGGGACGCGGTGCCCAGCACGACCGTGGTGACGTCCGGCTCGCGGAGCACCAGTGCGTCGTAATCAGGACCCTCGTACTGCGCCCACTCCCGGCCGTCGATGCGCCGCACCGAGCCGGTGTCCTCGGCCTGCCGGGTGATCGAGGCGACGAATCCCTCGGGGTCGCCGTCCGCCTGGGCGAGCGCGACGTACTCCTGCTCGGGATCCACGAAGCCGAGCCGCCAGGTGGCGCCGTGCGTGCCCTGCGGCTCGTACCGCACCGTGCTGGCCCGCCAGTCCTCGGGCAGGCCCTCGGGGATCAGCACCTCGTAGGGCGCGACGCGCGCCGCGGTGGCCGACTCCACGTCGTACGCCACCGGGCGCAGGTGGTCCGTGGACTCGTCGTGCGGGATGAAGAGGTAGAGGAAGAAGGCGCCGACGCAGATCACCGCCATGGACAGCAGCATGTCCCGCGCGGTCTGGTACTTCGGCCGCCGGGACGGCCGCCCGGCCGAGTCCCCCTGCGCCGCTGGCTCAGCCGCGTCCGCCGGCCCGGTCGGGTCCGCCGGGGTCTCCGCCCGGGGGGCGTCCTCCGGGTCCGCCGGTGCGGTCGATGTCTCCGTCTCGCTTGCCACTCCCCCATGGTGGCGCATGCCTCCCGGTGCCCCGCAGTCGCCCCCGATCCTCTTGCTCATCCGAGGAGTGGACTGCTCATGTGTACGAATCACGATAGAATTGGCAGCACCCTCAGAAAGGTGTGCCCGCATGTCCGAACACCATCTGCCGCCCGCACTCGACGTCAGCCCCGAGGCCCCGGACCGTAACCTGGCGCTGGAGTTGGTCCGAGTCACCGAGGCGGGGGCGATGGCCACCGGCCGCTGGGTGGGGCGCGGCGACAAGAACGGGGCGGACGGGGCCGCGGTCCGCGCCATGCGGACCCTGATCTCCACCGTCTCCATGAACGGCGTCGTGGTCATCGGCGAGGGCGAGAAGGACGAGGCGCCGATGCTCTTCAACGGGGAGCGGGTGGGCGACGGTTCGGGCCCGGAATGCGATGTCGCCGTCGATCCGGTGGACGGCACCACCCTCACCGCCAAGGGCGCCGGCGGCGCCGTCTCGGTGCTCGCGGTGGCCGAGCGCGGGGCCATGTTCGATCCGAGCGCCGTCTTCTACATGGACAAGCTCGCCACCGGGCCAGAGGCCAGCGAGTTCGTGGACATCGACGCGCCCCCGGCGGTGAACGTCCGGCGGGTGGCCAAGGCCAAGGGGGGCACACCGGAGGACGTCACGGTGGTCATCCTGGACCGGCCCCGGCACGCGGACATCGTGCGCGAGGTCAGGGAGAGCGGCGCCCGGATCAAGTTCATCGAGGACGGCGACGTCGCCGGCGCCATCATGAGCGTGCGCGAGGGCACCGGCGTGGACCTGCTGCTCGGCATCGGCGGGACCCCTGAGGGCATCATCGCGGCCTGCGCGATCACCTGTCTGGGCGGCACGCTCCAGGGGAAGCTGTGGCCGAAGGACGAGGCCGAGCGCCGCGCCGCGCTGGACGCCGGGCACGACCTGGACCGGGTGCTGCACACGGACGACCTGGTGCGGGGCGACAACGTGTTCTTCGTCGCCACCGGGATCACCGACGGCGAACTGGTGCGTGGCGTGCGATACCGCGCCGAGACCGCCACGACCCAGTCGTTGGTGATGCGCTCCCGGTCCGGCACGATCCGGCAGATCGACTCCACGCACCGCCTGTCCAAGCTGCGCGCCTACAGCGCCATCGACTTCGACCGCGGCCGGTGACCCGCGGCAGCGACCCGGTGCCCGAGCCCGTCAGGCGACCCGTCCGCCGGAGGTCGCCTCGCGGCGCCGCCGACGACTGAGCAGCACCCGGCGCTCCGCCGCGGTCAGGCCGCCCCAGACGCCGTACGGCTCAGGCTGGAGCAACGCGTGCTCCCGGCACTCCAACAACACCGGACACCGGGCACACACCGACTTGGCGGCCTGCTCGCGGGACAGCCGGGCCGCGGTGGGCTCCTGGGAGGGGGCGAAGAACAACCCCGCCTCATCACGCCGGCAGGCGGCCTCCGAATGCCAGGGGCCCGCGAGGCTTCTCTGCGCCGGCTGGGTGGGGGCGGCTGGAGACCACTGGGGCTGTTGTGGCGGTGACGATTGCAGCACGGTCAACTCCTGACGACGGCTACCGGGGGGTCGCTCATGGCTGATGGTCCCTCACCCGCCTGCGCATGCCGCGGCACCGCAGTACACCCTTCCCACCGTGCGGCCAAACGAGTGACGGTCCCCCGAGCCCTACCCGCTGTACGCGGGCTTATGCACGGAGCGACAGCGCGAGCTGTCCCGGCTCACCCGTCACGCAGGTCCTCGATCCGCTTGCCGCTCACCGTCTTCGCCTCGACCCCGCCCCAGATCGCGACGCCCTTGACGATCACCACCGGCGCGTCCGGCTGGGTCGACTCCGCGTCCCGCACCTCGAAGCCGCCCATGATGCCGCTGCCGGCGCCGCGCAGGCTGACGTTCTCCGGCACCTTGATCTCCACGCCGCCGCAGATCGCGGTCGCGTTGATGACGACGTGCTGCTGGTCGAAGATCGCCTCGGTCAGATCGAGCTCGACCCCGCCGCAGACGGCCACCGCGTTGATCTTGCCGCCGACCCGCCAACGACCCTTGCGGCTGGCGCCGCTGAGCACGGCCACCACGTTCTTCCCGCCGTTGACGTGCACGCCGTGGCTGACGGAGTGCGGAGAGCGGGCCTGCGCCGTCGCCGCCTGGCGCGGGGCCGGCACCCGGGTCGCGGCCGGTCTGGGCTGCCCGGCGGGCAGATCCTCGATCAGCGGCTCCAACTCGACCAGGGTCTTGGCGCGGTACACCGCGTCGATCCGCTCGGCGTGCTCGTCGGTGTCCAGGCGTCCCTCGGCCAGGGCCTCCCGCAGAATATCCGCGAACCGGTCCCGGTCCGCGTCCGAGGCCCGGACGGCCTGGGGCTCGCGGGGGCTGCTCGGCCGGGGCGACGCGTCGCCCGGCTTGTCCAGCGTGATCGCCGGTTTGTCCACGGGCGCGGTGGGATTCTCGGAATTCACGGGCTCAGCGTACCGACTCGCGATACATCGCGACCAGACCCCGGACCGTTCGGCGACCGCCCTCCCGGCGTCAGCGGCGGAACGTTCAGCCTCACTCGAACGAAGGATGAAGCGTCGGACATCACGGGGTGAGGTCCCCGGCGGGGAAGGCAGCCAGGGGGAGACAAACGGGCAGGGCGCCAAGGCGAGAGGACAGCGGGGCCAGCGACACGGCGAGGAGGCGCGACGATGCGGTGCCGCAGACGCGGTGCGGGCGGCATACCAACAGTGAGGCAGCGAGCGAGGCGGCGAGGTCGGGGCGGCGGGGTGGGAGCGGGGAGTGGGGGTTGCGGGGTGGGAGTTCAGGAGGCGACGGAATGCTGGCCCGGCTGCTGGGCGGGGAGGGCGACCTCGAACCAGACGAGCTTGCCCGTGCCGAGCCGGGTGGCGCCCCAGCGGCGGGCCAGGCGCTGCACCAGGTACAGGCCGCGGCCGCCCTCGTCGGACGGTCCCGCCTGCCGCAACCGCGGCAGCAGCGGCATGTCGTCGCCCACCTCGCAGCGCAGCACATCGGTGCGCAGCAGCCGGACGGTCACCGGTCGCTCGGCGTACCGGACCGCGTTGGTGACCACCTCGCTGACCAGCAGCTCGACCGAGTCCTCCAGCTCCGTGAGCTCCCAGCGCGCCAGGTTCTCGCGGACCATCCGACGGGCCTCGCGCACCGATTCGGCGCGCGGCTCCAGCTTCCGCAGCGCGACCAGATCGCTGGGGATGCCCTCGAAGCGGGCGGCCAGCAGCGCGATGTCGTCGTCGCGGTCACCGGTCCCGACGATGTCCAGGATCTCGTCGCACAGCGGCTCCAGCGGCGGAGCGGCGTCCGGCCTGGTCAGCCGGGCGGTCTTGGTGAGCTTCTCGCGCAGCTGCTCCACGCCGGTCCACACGTCCCGGCTGCGGGACTCCACCAGACCGTCCGTGTACAGCACCAGGGTGGCGCCGACCGGGGCGTCGATCTCGATCGTCTCGAAGTCCACGCCGCCGACGCCGATCGGCGCGTTCGGCGGCAGGTCGACCCGCTCGGTGGTGGCGTCCAGGCGCAGCAGCACGGGCGGCGGATGGCCGGCGTTGGCGGCGGTGATGCGGTGCGAGACCGGGTCGTAGACCGCGTAGAGGCAGGTCGCCATCCGGTCCTGGCCGAGCCGCTGCGCCTGCTCGTCGAGATGGTGCAGCACCTCCTGCGGCGGCAGGTCGAGCCCGGCCAGCGTCTGCACCGTCGTGCGCAGCTGGCCCATGATGGCGGCCGAGGTGGTCGAATGGCCCATCACGTCACCGACCACCAGGGCGACCCGGCTGCCCGGCAGCGGGATCGCGTCGTACCAGTCGCCGCCGACCCGCGCCGACTGCGCCGCCGGAAGATACCGGCTGGCCAGCCGGACGCCGGTGGGCTGCGGCAGATCGTCGGGAAGCATGGTGCGCTGCAGCTCGTCCGCGATGGACGCCTCCCGCCCGTACAGCGCGGCCTTGTCCACGCCGAGCGCCGAGTGGGTGGCCAGCTGCTGCGCGACCTGGAGGTCCTCGGTGTCGAAGCCGGCCCGGTCCGGGCGGCGCAGGAAGACGGCCGCGCCGATGACCCGGCGCCGGCCGCGCAGCGGGGCGAGGATCGCTCGGCGGCCCTCCGGCAGCGTCGCCGTTCCGGACAGCTCGCGCAGCGCCGCCCGCGGCACCTGGGACTCGGTGAAGACCGGGCGCACCCCGCGCAGCACCTCGGCCAGCGGCCCGTTGCCCCGCACCTCGACCAGGGAGGTGGCGCCGGCCAGCAGCGGCAGCACCGGGCCCGGGCCGTCCGGCAACGCGTCGCCGAACACGGGCATCTCCGGGATCCGGTCGGTGCGGCGCAGCTTCAGCACCCACGGGGTGACGGGCTGCTCGTCGCCGACCGGCAGCGGGTGACGCAGGTAGACCAGGATGGCGTCGGAGAAGGTGGGGACGGACGCGCGGCACAGGCCGAGCACGATCTCGTCCAGATCCATGCCACGGGCGATGCGGCGGGTGGCCGAGCCCACGAACCTCAGCCGCTCGGTCTGGGGCACGCCGCCGTTCAACGCCTCCTCCGGCCTGGCCGGTCGCGTCACGAACTCCGCCGTCAGCTCCGGCTGCACCGGCGTCCCCTCGGGCCTCGCCTCGCCCCGCTGCGCCGACGGCTCGGGCCGCGGGTCGGGCTGGGCGTCCGGTCCCGGCCGGACCGGTGGGTGCTCCGCGGTGTCCGGCCCGGAGCGGGCATGCGGAAGCGCAGATCTCTCCGAGGGAGAGGGTACGTCCGCTGTGCGTGCCACGGGCTGCGGTCGGGTCGGGTCCGTCACGGGGGGATGTCCATCCATCCAAGGGGGAACTTACGTGCGGGAGGGGGATGTTAGGCGGTTGTGCGGTTGTGGGGGTCGATCCTACGTTTGGCTCCCCGGGGGGCATCAAGAGGTGGACGGCCGACGGGTATGCCGGGTCGGTCCCAGTCGATGGGCAACCGGGGCGTTCGCCAGTGCGGATCGGGCCGCCAGTCAACCCACCCCTCACAGAACGGCGGGTCCCAGGCGCTGATCAGCCGGATCGCGGCCTGGCCGGCGGCGCGAACCCGCTCCGCCTGCGCTGCGTCCAGCAGGCCTGCCTGCTGCGCTTGGGCAAATTCGTCCTCGTCCCGCCACTCCCAGCTGCGGTCTGGATAGACCACGATGTCGAGAAAGTGATCCTCTGAATCGACCCCGCCGGGCCAGCGGCGGCGGGGCTCTTCAAGGTTGACGTACCAGTTCCTTAAGCGCCAGTGCCGATCCCAGAAAAGCCAGACCGACCACGGCTCGCCGGGGCGGGCCAGCTTCAGCACGCCGTGCCCGGTCCACTCGGCGCGGACCGTGGTGCGCGGCTTGGTGTAGCGGGTGGCCAGCGGCTCCCTGTCCACGGGGGTGCCGTCGGCCAGCTCCGGTTTGACGCATTCGGTGCCGGGCGCCATCCACACAGCGAGCATCTCCGGAGTGTCCCGGACAACGGTGACGGGCCGGCAGATATGGAACGGGCCGGAGTCGCCCGGCCCGTTCGCAGCTCCTCCGCCGTTGGCACGATACCGCCACAGAATGTGGTCTCCCGGCCGCCACCGGTGAGTCGGACCGGCCCCGTTTGCGCCCGTTGTCATCTATGCATGATATTCGGGCGGGGGCGTGGCCCGGTCAGGGATGGGTCATCCGCAGCACGTCGAGCGCCTCGTCGAGCTGCTCCAGGGTGAGCTCGCCGCGCTCCACGTACCCGCCGTCGAGCACCGCCTCGCGGATCGTCTTGCGCTCGGCGAGCGCGCGCTTGGCGATCTTGGCGGCCTCCTCGTACCCGATGTAGCGGTTGAGGGGGGTGACGACCGACGGCGAGGACTCGGCGTACTCGCGGGCGCGCTCGGCGTTCGCCGTGATGCCGTCGACGGTGCGGTCGGCGAGCAGCCGGGAGGCGTTGGCCAGCAGCCGGATGGACTCCAGCACGTTCTTGGCCATCACCGGGAGCATGACGTTCAGCTCGAAGTTGCCGGAGGCGCCGGCCGTGGTCACGGTGACGTCGTTGCCCATGACCTGCGCGGCGACCATCAGCACGGCCTCGGGGATCACCGGGTTGACCTTGCCCGGCATGATCGACGAACCGGGCTGCAGGTCGGGGAGGGCGATCTCGGCGAGACCGGTGCGCGGTCCCGAACCCATCCAGCGCAGGTCGTTGCAGATCTTGGTGAGCGAGACGGCGATGGTGCGCAACTGCCCCGAGGTCTCCACCAGGCCGTCGCGGGCGCCCTGGGCCTCGAAGTGGTCGCGGGCCTCGGTCAGCGGCAGGCCCGTGCTGCGGGCCGCCTCGGCGATGACCGCGGCGGCGAAGCCGGGCGGGGTGTTGATGCCGGTGCCGACCGCGGTGCCGCCGAGCGGCAGTTCGGCGAGCCGGGGCAACGAGCCCTCGAGCCGCTCGATGCCGTACCGGATCTGGGCGGCGTAGCCGTTGAACTCCTGGCCGAGGGTGACCGGGGTGGCGTCCATCAGGTGGGTCCGGCCCGACTTCACCACGTCGGCGAACTCGGTGCCCTTGCGCTCCAGTGCGGTCGCCAGGTGGTCCAGCGCCGGGACCAGGTCGGCGAGGACCGCGCCGGTGGCGGCGATGTGGATGGAGGAGGGGAAGACGTCGTTCGAGGACTGGCTGGCGTTGACGTGGTCGTTGGGGTGCACCGGGCGGCCGAGGCGCTCGGTGGCCAGCGTCGCGACGACCTCGTTCATATTCATGTTCGAAGAGGTGCCGGAGCCCGTCTGGAAGACGTCGATGGGGAAGTGATCGTCCCAGCCGCCCTCGGCGACCTCCTCCGCGGCCCGGGCGATGGCCTCGGCCATGTCCTTCTCCACCACGCCGAGCTCGGCGTTGACGGTGGCCGCCGCGGCCTTCACGCGGGCCAGAGCGGCGATGTGCGCGCGCTCGATGGTCTGACCCGAGATGGGGAAGTTCTCCACGGCCCGCTGGGTCTGGGCCCGCCACTTGGCGTGTGCGGGCACCCGCACCTCGCCCATCGAGTCGTGCTCGATCCGGAATTCTGGTGTCCCGCTCATGGAGACGAATCTACCGGCCCACCCCCTTCACGCCGGGCCCGGGCCCGGCGTGAAGGGCGGAAGGGGCAGTCACTCCGTGCGGAGGCCGTCGGGGCGCATCAGGCGCCACAGGAACGGCAGGCTGACCAGCGTCACCAGGGCGATGAGACCACCCCCGGCGGCGGCCATCGGCAGGAACGCCAGCCAGCCGGTGACCGGCAGGTGGACCATGGACATCAGCAGCGCGCCGAGGCCCAGCCCGACCGCGCTGGCGAGCGCCAGGCCCAGGGTCACCGGGATCGCGGTCTGCCACAGCACCGAGGCGCCCAGCGTGCTCCGCCGGGTGCCGAAGGCGACCAGCACCGACAACAGCCGCTTGCGCTCCCTGAGCTGCTCCAACGTGGTCACCACCATGCTGGCGCCGATGAGCAGCAGGACCCCGCAGGCGCCGACCAGCAGGCCGCGCTGGATGTTCCGGAACTCCGACGAGGCCTGCTCGGAGGCCACCTCCCAGACGAAGGGCCGGCTCTCGTAGTCCCAGGCCACGTTGCGGATCTGCTCCACGACGTCGCGGTCCGCCGCGGGGTCGATCCTGACCAGCGCCCGCGCCTCGGCGTCCGCCAGCGTGGCGGCGTCCAGGGCGGCCGGGGTGGCAAGGACGCCGGAGGAGTAGAGGCTGTCGTACGGATCGTCCGACGCCGCGTTGATCTCCCGCGCCGTGTCCGGCACCGTCCAGTGGGTGGTCTCCCCCGAGGGCCCGACGCCGAGGTTGAGCCGGTCCCCCGGGCTCGCCACCCCGGACCCCTGGTCGGCGGAACGCATCAGGAAGGTGTCGCCGTTCGCGCAGTCGCCCACCTGTGCGATGGCCCGCAGCGTCGCGCAGTTCCCCACCAGCACCTCGGTCATGAGACCGCCCTGCCGGGAGGCGTCCTTCGGCAGCTCGGCGAAACCCGCCGTGAGGCCGAACGTCTCGGTCACGCCGGGCACGGCCTCGATGTCGCCGGCGAGCCGCTCACCCGCCACGCCGCCGAGCCCGTATCCCAGCACCTCGACCTGGTAGGCGTCGGGGTCGCGACCGGTGTCCTCCGTCTCCTCGGCGCGCACGCCGGAGAAGAGCATGTACAGCGCGGTCGCCCCGGCGACCGCGACGGTGATGCCGCTGACGGCGCGCGCCGCGGGTCCCCCGCTGAGCTGGAGCCGACGAACGGCGAGCTGCCAGGAGAGCGGGCCGCCGCGCAGCCCGGCGACCACCCGCTCCACCATCCAGGGCAGCAGCAGCGTGACGCCGACGAGCAGCAGCACCATGCCGACGACCGCCTGGGCGAGGACGCGGTCATCGCCGGTGGCGAAGGAGCCGACCAGCGGCACCAGCATCGCGGCCCCGAGTATCCCCGGCAGCAACCGCCAGACCAGCCGGCGCCGCCGGCTTGGCGCGCGCCGGACCACGCCCAACGGCTCGATGGCGACGCCGCGCAACGCGAAGAGCGTCACGGCCACGGCGCTGCCCGGCACGCCCACCAGGATCAGCGCGACCAGCGGGCCGCTCGGCGCGATGTCCGAGGGGAAGACGCTGGAGCCCGACACGTTGAGGCCGCCGAGCAGTTCCCGCAGGGGCAGGAAGGCGAGGCAGCCGAGGAGCAGGCCGGCGAGCGCGCCCACCAGGGCCTCGCCCGCGGCGATCCGGCGGGTGCTCATCGCGTCGGCGCCCACCAGGCGCAGCGCGGCCAGCCGGCGGTCCCGCCGCTCGCCGCCGAGCCGGACGGCGGTGGCGACGAAGACCGCGACCGGCATCAGCAGCGCCACGCAGATCACCGAGACGAGCAGGAGCAGCGGCGCGTTCAGCTCCTCGTCCACCCAGTCCCTGCCGAACCCGTCGACCCGCATCACCGCGCCGTCGGAGACGAGTTCGAGGTCGTCGGCGCCCGCGTAGTAGAAGAGGTCGGCAGGGCCGACGAGCCCCTCGTCACCGATCGTGCCGACCGGCTCGTGGCCCAGCCGCTCGGCGAGCAGCGCGCCCTCCTCGGAGTCGAGCAGGCGTTCCAGCGCCGGGGAGACCAGCATCTCGCCGGGCGCGGGGAGCACGTCGAGCCCCGGCGGGGGCGTGGCGGTGGTGTCCGCCCCGGCGTCGGGCTGGAGCAGGGCGCCGTGGACCTCGGCGCCGTGGTACTCGGTGGTCTCCTGCCGGTACAGCAGGGTGTCGGCCGCGGGCTTGGTCTCGTAGCAGGCCGAGGTGTTGTTCATGCAGCTCGGTTCGCGGCGCTCCTCGCGGATGTCCAGGGCCGACAACACGTTCGGCACCGCGGTGGCCAGCAGCAGAACGACCACCCCGAGCGCGACGCCGAACGCGGTCAGCACGGTGCGGGTCCAGCCGGACCGGCCGCCAGCCAGCGCGAACCGCGCGCCGAGGGCCAGGTCGCGCGCCCAGGCCCTCACGCCTCGGCTCCCGCCAGGGAACGGGCGCGGCCGTCCCGCACCACGATCTCCCGATCGGAGTACGCGGCCACGCGGGATTCGTGGGTGACCAGCACCACGGCGGCGCCGGACTCCCGGGCCGCGTCGGTGAGGAGCTGCATCACCCGCTCGCCGTTGAGGGAGTCGAGCGCGCCGGTGGGTTCGTCGGCGAAGACCACGCGCGGGGTGTTGACCAGGGCCCGGGCCACGGCGACGCGCTGACCCTGGCCGCCGGATATCTCGCCGGGCCGCTTGTGCCGCACGTCCTCCACCTCCAGCCGCGCCAGCCACTCGGCGGCCCTGGCCTCGGCCTCCCGGCGGCCACTGCCCGTCAGCCGCAGCGGCAGCGCGACGTTCTCGACGCAGGAGAGCTCGGGGACCAGCTGCCCGAACTGGAAGACGAAGCCGAACTCGGCGCGGCGCAGCGCGCTCCGCTCGGCGTCGGGCAGCTCCGACAGCTCGCGTCCGGCGTAGTGGACCGTGCCCGCGTCGGGCGGCACGATGCCGGCGAGGCAGTGCAGCAGGGTGGACTTGCCGGACCCCGAGGGGCCCATGACGGCCACGATCTCCCCCGAATCGATGGCGAAGTCCGCCCCGGCCAGCGCCGGCGTGGCGCCGTAGGTCTTGTGCAGCCCGGAGGCGGCGAGCAGCGCGGTCATCGGGTCGCACCCTTCTGCCGGAACGGCGTGAGGCGGGCGAAGGGTCGGTTCACCCGGTGGATGAGGAACGCGTCCTTCACGAGACCACCTCCGCGGCGAGGCGGTCGAGGCGGGCCGTGGTGAGCTCCAGCCAGCGCAGGTCGGCCTCCAGGTGGAACAGCGCGTGGTCGCAGATGAGCTGGTCGGCGAGGTCGCCCTCCCGCTTACGGCGGGTCAGCTCGCGCATCAGCCGCAGGTGCTCGGCCCGTTGGGTGTCGAGCAGCGTGGCGGCGTCCCGGTCGGTCAGGATCGACAGGACCACCTTGGTGTACAGGGTGGACTGGAGGTACGGCTCGGGCTTCTCGGGCCGCGCGAGCCAGCCCTCGACGTCGGTGACGCCCGCATCGGTGATGGCGTACCGCTTGCGCTCGGGGCCGCCGCCCGGCTCGGTGCCGTCGACCTCCACCAGACCGTTCTTCAGCAGCCGGGACATCGTGGCGTAGACCTGGCCGTAGTGCAGGGGCCGGTCATGCCCGAAGTGGGCGTCGAAGGTGCGCTTCAGGTCATAGCCGTGCCGCGGGCCGCCCTCGAGGAAGGCGAGCAGAGTGTGACTGACTGACATGCCGCGCACTATACACATGGTGTAGAGATGAGGTCTATACGCGCCCTGTCTAGTGACAGGAAACGACCGATGAGGGCGCCTCGGCATCACTCGGGCAACAGTTTGGGCAGCGTCCGGGGGGATGCCGGGCGCATCGCATAACGTGAGCGAGGTAGCGCGCAGCGCACCACGGCTGCGCTGGACCCCCTAGCGGGGGAGCGAGTCCAGCCGGAGGGCTTGGTGGAAGACGGGTCACTGACGGGCGGCGACGCGCCGCATCCGGATGGACTTGGACGGCACGAACGTCGCAGGTCGCGGGCCGCCGCCGCGCGGGATCCCGAGGGCCCGGCGGGCGCCACCGAGGCGATAGACGCGCCGGAGGCGACGGTGAGCGTCGCGGATGCGACGGCCCAGGCGCAGGGTCCCGAGGCCAACGGCCAGGGCCGCGGGGGCCGCCGCACGCCCCGTGCGGCGAGCCGGAACGGCTCCGCCGGGTCCCGCGGAACCCTGCCGGAAACGGAACGGGACACCGATCCGGACGCCGCCCCGGACACTGATCTGGACGCCGCCCCGGACACCACCCACGGATCTGTCCAAGACACCGCCCAAGACACCGCTCCAGGCGCCGAGTCGGGCGTCCGCGCGGTGCCCCGTACCGATCCCGGCGGGGACCCGGACCGGGACGACGAGCCGGGGCCGGCGGCCGACACGGAGGCGGATGCGGCCGAACGCGCGGGCGCGCTGCGGGTGGCCGCCCGGCGAACCGGCGAACGGCTGCTGACGATAGCCCGCAAGCCGTACTGGGACGCCCCGCATTCCTCCTGGGTGATCCGCCGCTGGCCCGATCTGACGGCCTGCCTGGTCGCCACCTTCTTCTTCTGGCTCTCCCTCACCCCGTCGCTGGTGCCCAGGCCGTGGTACTACCAGGGCGGGATCGGCGGCATCACCGCCGCCATCGGCTACGGGCTGGGGGCGCTGCTGAGCTGGCTGTACCGGCTCGTCTTCCCCTGGCAGCCCGACGAACGGGCGCGCGCCCGAAGCTGGCTGGTGTACCTGGTGCTGCTGCCGTGGGCGGTCGGCATCATGCTCGGCCAGAGCGCCGACATGCAGCGCGAACTGCGCCAGCTGCACGGGCTGCCGCCGACGTTGACCTGGCATTCGTTGATGATCGCGCTGATCTCCGCGGCCGTGCTCGCCCTGCTGCTCACGGTCGGCCGCGCGGTCCGGCTGCTCACCCGGGTGCTCACCCGACTGCTGAACCGGGTGCTGCCCTGGCCGTTCGCGGTCGCCCTGGCGTTGGCGCTGAGCAGCGTGATCGTGGTGGTCGGCACCCGCGACGTGTTCTGGGACCGCGGGGTGCTGGGCGTCGCCGAGCGGATCGCCGCGGCCAAGGACCGCAGCACCGAACCGGGCGTGATGCGGCCGTACTCGCCGCTCGTCTCCGGCAGCCCCGACTCCCTGATCGACTGGGAGGACCTGGGCAACAAGGGGCGGACCTTCACCGGCACGACGCTGTCCAGCGAGGAGATCTCCGGATTCACCGGCGAGTCGGCGCTCGATCCGATCCGCGCCTATGTGGGCCGCGCCGCGTACGAGGACTTCGCGGACGGCGCCGAGTTGGCCGTGCGCGAGCTGGAGCGGGCCGGCGCGTTCGACCGCGAGGTGCTCGCGGTCACCGGCACGACCGGCACCGGCTGGGTGAACCCGACCACGGTCGAGGCGCTGGAGTACATGTACGGCGGCGACACCGCGATCGTCACCATGCAGTACTCGTACATGCCGAGCTGGGCCTCGTTCATGGTGGACAGGAACGAGGCGGGCGTCGCCACCCGGGCGCTCTTCGACGCGGTGTACGCCCGCTGGGAGGAGGAGCCGGCGGACGAGCGGCCCAAGCTCCTGGTGTTCGGCGAGAGCCTGTCCGTGGCAGCGGTCGAGGCCGCGTTCGACGGCCTGGACGACATGCTGGCGCGGACCGATGGCGCGCTGCTGATCGGACCCCCCGACTACAGCCCGATCCACACCGAGCTCACCGAGAACCGGGACGAGGGCAGCCCGATCTGGCGGCCCACCTACGACGACGGGGAGCACGTTCGGTTCGCCCAGTTCCCGGAGCAGGACCTGCTGCTGCCGGAGGGCGCGCCGTGGGAGGAGCCCAGGGTCGTCTACCTTCAGAACGCCTCCGACCCGGTGGTCTGGTGGTCCTTCGACCTGCTCTTCCAACGGCCCGAATGGATGGACCGGCCGCTGGGACCCGACGTCACCTCGTCCATCGACTGGTTCCCGTTCGTCACCTTCTGGCAGACGACAGTGGACATGGCGGTGTCCTACACCTCACCCGCCCCGCACGGGCACCGGTACGGATCCAACCCGGTGAACGCCTGGGCGGCGATCGCGGCACCCGAGGGCTGGACCGAGACGGACACCGAACGGCTCGGCTTCCTCCTGGAGGTCCGCCACCCACCCCGCCACGGCTGGGCCGGGTAGCCGGAAACCAGATAACCGGACAGTCGGGCGCGGCCACACAGCGCGCCGCGCCCGCCCAGCCGTGGCTGGGCGGGCGCGAGGCGAAGCCTGGATGCTGGCTGGGCTCAGCCGGGCTTCTGGCCCGGGCCTCCGTCGGACGGGCCGCCCGGCCCGTCCTCCCCGGCGGGGCTTCCCTCACCGCCCGAACCAGCCGCCGGGCCGTCCGTCGGCCGCTGGCCGGGCGACTGCGTGGCGGGCTGTGTGGGGGCGAGTTCGGCGATGGTCGCGCCCGTGAGGGCCGGTGCCTCGGCCGCGCGCCAGCCGGCCTCCTCGTGGTAGGCGCGCAGATAGCCGACGACCGTGTTGGTCACCGCGATCAGCGGCACCGCCACGATGGCGCCGGGGATGCCGGCCAGCAGGGACCCGGCGGTCACGCCGAGCACCACCGCGAGCGGGTGCACCCGCACCATCCGGCCCAGGATGAACGGCTGGAGGATATGACCCTCTATCTGCTGCACCAGGAGCACCACGCCGAGCACGATCAGCGCGTCCACCACTCCGTTGGTCACCACCGTCACCATGACGGCCAGCGCGCCGGACGCGACGGCGCCGACCAGCGGCACGAAGGACGCGACGAAGACGATGACGGCCAGCGGCACGGCCATCGGCACCCCGAGGATCACCAGCCCGAGTCCGATGCCGACCGCGTCGATGAGCGCCACGATCACCGTGCCCCGCACGTAGCCGGTGAGCGTCATCCACGCGCGCGGCCCGGCGCCCGCCACACCGGGGCGGGCGTTGGCCGGCACCAGCTTCAGGAACCAGCGCCACACGCCCTGCCCGTCGTAGAGCAGGAAGAGCACGATGAAGAGGGTGAGGGCGGCGCCGCTGAAGAACTCCACCACGTAGTTGGTGGCCTCCAGACCGGCCGACGTCAGCGTGTCCTGGTTCTCGCTGATCCAGTCGTTGACACTCTCCACCCATTCGTCGAGGTTCTTCTGGGTGATGTCGAACGGCAGGTCGAGGACCCAGTCCCGGAGCCGCTCGACGCCGTCCCGCATCCGGTCGGCCAGGTCCTGGCTGTTGTCTATGACCTGCCAGACCACGAACCAGCCGATCCCGCCCATCACGGCGAACCCGCCGAACGCGGTGACCGCGGTCGCCGCGCCGCGGCCGAAGCCGATGCGCTTGAGCCAGCCGACGAACGGCTGGAGCAGCGCGGTGATCAGCAGGCCGGCGGTGAAGGAGAAGATCAGCAGGCTTATCGCGCCGACCACCTGCATCAGCACCCAGACGACGGCGGCGAGCACCAGCAGGCGCCAGCCAGCCTCGGCGGCCACCCTGACCCCCCAGGGGATCACCGTGTCCGGCGGCGGCTTGCCGTCGGCGGTGGCCGGCGGCGCGGCCCCGGACGGCCCGGCCGCGCCGGCGCCGACGGACGGCGGGCGGGCGCCGCCCGCCACCGCCTCACGGGCCCGGGCGGCCAGACGCTCGCCGTGGGGGTGCTGCGGATCCGCGGTGTCGGAGGCGTGCGCCGCCGGGGGTTCGCCGGCCGGGCTGGCCGCGGACGACCTCCCGGTGTCGCGTGTGCCGAGCGGGCCGGCCTGCGCCGCCTCGGCCATGCCGCGGTCCCCGGCCTCCCGTTCCAGGCGCTGCTGCTCCCGTTGGGCGGCCGCGCGGAATCCCGTCGCCCGCCTCGTGAACCGCCCCAAACCGGCCCCGAGCCGGCCCAGTCTCGACATCCCGTGTCCCTCCGCCCCCAGCAGTTTCCGCGCCATGCGCGGCACGACGTTACCGCGTGCCGCCCTGCCAGGGGCGTTTCCATGCTGAAACGCAACGTCCCCGTGCCCTTACGGAACACGAGGACACCTCAAGACGGGCCGGGCCCAGCCCAAACGGCAACGTCCCCGTGCCTTACGGGGCACGGGGACGCGTGGAAAACCGGGTGGGTCCGGGGTCAGTACCAGCCGTTGGCGGTCCAGAACTCCCAGGCGCCGCAGGGGGTGCCGTAGCGGTCCTCCATGTACATGAGGCCCCACTCGATCTGGGTCGCGGGGTTGGTCTGCCAGTCGGCGCCGGCGGAGGCCATCTTGGAGCCGGGCAGCGCCTGCATCAGGCCGTACGCGCCCGACGACGGGTTCGTCGCCGTGTAGTCCCAGCCGCTCTCGTGGTCGACGATGTACGAGAAGCACTGGAACTGGTCGGATGGCACCATCGACTGGGCCAGCGCCTGCACCTCGGAGGTGCTGTAGGAGGACTGCACCGGCGCGTTGGCGGCCTCCTCGGCCGCGGCTGCTGCCGCTTCGGCCTCGGCGGCGGCTGCGGCCTCGCGCTCGGCCTCCTCCTCCGCGGCCTTCCGTGCCGAGGCGTCCTCGGCGGCCTGCATGCGGGCGGCCTCCTGGGCCTCCCGCACGGCGTCGGCGTCCGCGGCGGTGCTCTGGGCCTCCGCCTGCTGGGTCAACGACGCGGTGTGCAGCTGGGCGTTCGTGCCAGCGGGTATTTCGGCAAGCAGCGTCGCGTCTGCGGCGACCGACTCAAGGTCTTCGGTGGTGGCACCCTGCTCTTCTCCCGAGGCGACACCGACGGCAGCGCCGACGGTGGTCACCGCGGTGGCAGACGCCACGGCGAAGCCCCGGACCGAGATCCGGCTCACACGGTTTCCTTCCGACATCGCCCGCTCAGGTGACCTCACGGGCGCGATCGTGCCCCCATCACGGGCCTCCCCTCGCAGTGGTCACGGGAGGCACGGGCCCGCAGGGGTTGGCGCGCGGCTCTGCGCGCTGACCCGCTTGGTATTTCGGGCGGCATACGGCGAACGGCTGTTCAGTTGTGTGGTGGTGCTAGCTCGGCCGTATGCGGGGCCTGACAGAGGCACACACTGCCGGACGCGGATACCGGGTGGCAATTCTGCTTGATGTGGGAAAGCTCACACGCCGTTTGGCCTTGCCAGCCGCCGGAAAAGCGCCCCTGGTTCGCCTGTCGGCACCCTGCCAGGTCAGATGCCGCGCCGCCCACCCGTGGGGAAACGAGTGGGCGGGCGCGAAAGGGCGTATGCCGGTTCTTGGCGGACGAGAAACGTTAAAGCCGTCCCTCTTCCAGCATTTCGGTCACCAGGGCGGCGATCGGCGAACGCTCGGAACGGGTCAGCGTCACATGCGCGAAGAGCGGATGACCCTTCAACCGCTCGACGACCGCGACCACCCCGTCGTACCGACCCACCCGGAGGTTGTCCCGCTGCGCCACGTCGTGCGTCAGCACCACCCGGGAGTCCTGGCCGATGCGCGAGAGCACCGTCAGCAGCACGTTGCGCTCCAACGACTGTGCCTCGTCGACGATGACGAACGCGTCGTGCAGCGACCGGCCGCGGATGTGGGTGAGCGGCAGCACCTCCAACATGCCGCGCGCCACGACCTCCTCGATAACCTCCCGCGTGGTGACCGCGGACAGCGTGTCGAAGACAGCCTGGGCCCAGGGGTTCATCTTCTCGGCCTCGGTGCCGGGCAGGTAGCCGAGATCCTGGCCGCCGACCGCGTACAGCGGGCGGAAGACCATCACCTTCCGGTGCTGGCGCCGTTCCAGCACGGCCTCCAGGCCGGCGCACAGGGCCAGCGCCGACTTTCCGGTGCCCGCCCGGCCGCCCATCGAGACGATGCCGACCTCCGGATCGAGCAGCAGGTCGAGGGCGATGCGCTGTTCGGCGCTCCGGCCGTGGATGCCGAACGCCTCCCGGTCGCCGCGCACCAGCTTCACCCGGCCGCCGGCGGTGACCCGGCCCAGCGCCCTGCCCCGTTCGGAGGCGATCACCAGTCCGGTGTGCACCGGCAGTTCCGCGGCGCGGGCGTCGTACACACTCTCCTGGGCGAACAGTTCGTCCACCGACTCGCCCGGCAGCGTGATGTCCAGCATGCCGTTCCAGCCGTCGGCGTCCGTGATGGCCAGTTCGGCCCGGTACTCCTCGGCGGTGAGGCCGACCGAGGACGCCTTGATGCGGAGCGGCAGGTCCTTGGACACGACCGTGACGTCGTGGCCCTCGGCCTGGAGGTTCCGGGCCACGGCCAGGATGCGGGAGTCGTTGTCCGCGAGGCGGCCCCGCTCGTTGAGCATGGCCGGGGGCAGGATGCCGGGATCCGAGTGGTTCAGCTCGACCCGCAGGGTGCCACCCAGGTCGCTGATGGGCAGGGGCGTGTCGAGTCGTCCGAACCGCACCCGGTACTCGTCCAGCCGACGCAGCACCTGCCGGGCGAAATAGCCCAGCTCTGGATGGTGCCGCTTCGCCTCGAGCTCGGAGATGACGACGACGGGGAGCACCACCTCGTGCTCGTCGAAACGGGTGAGTGCCGATGGGTCGGCGAGCAGCACGCTGGTGTCCAGGACGTACATCCGCCGGTCAGGTGAGCGCTTCTTGCTGGTGGCCACGTGAGGACGAACCCCCTCGGATGAGGTGTGGGAACGAGGCGCCCGTCCGACGCGAAGTCACCGGGCGCCGGGGCTCTGGTGCCGGCTCCGGCCCACCACGCGGGGCTCGGTGCCGGCCCCCGTCCATGTCCGTGGTACGCAAACGGGCCTCCCGGCGCGGCCGCGCCGACGCGCGACCCGCCGTGAATATGCCCGCAGGCTGCGCATCTCATGCGAAGAACTCCCCGGCGTCGCCCCTCCACGCTCCGCACATGCGGGGTCCCGGTCGCCCCACATGACGTGCTCAGACGCCGTAGCGGCGGTGGCGCGCGGCGTAATCACGCAGCGCGCGGAGGAAGTCCACCTTGCGGAAGGCGGGCCAGTAGGCCTCGCAGAAGTAGTACTCCGAATGGGCGCTCTGCCAGAGCATGAAGCCGGACAGCCGCTGCTCCCCGCTGGTGCGGATGACCAGGTCGGGGTCGGGCTGGCCGCGGGTGTACAGGTGTTCGGAGATATCCTCGACGCTGAGGCCGTCGGCGACCTCCGACAGCGTCTGTCCCTCGGCCGCGCGCTTCGCCAGCAGCGAACGGACCGCGTCGGCGATCTCCTGGCGCCCGCCGTAGCCGACGGCGACGTTGACCAGTATCCCGTCGCGGTCGCCCGCCTCCTCCTCAGCCGCCAGGAGCACCCGACGGGTCCGCTCGGGCAGCACGTCCAACGCGCCCACGTGGTTCACCCGCCACCGGCCGTCGGCCGCGAGGCCCCGCACCGCGCCCTCGACGATGGACAGCAGGGGGTTGAGCTCGTCGGGCTCGCGGTTGAGGTTGTCGGTGGACAGCAGCCAGAGTGTGACGACCTCGACGTCGGTCTCGGTGCACCAGCCGAGCAGTTCGCGGATCTTCGCCGCGCCTGCCTCGTGCCCCTGCCGCGTGGTGTTGCCCGCGGCGCGGGCCCAGCGGCGGTTCCCGTCCAGGATCACCCCGATGTGCTTGGGCCCCCGGTCGGTGTCGAGCCGACCCTCCACCCGCCGCGCGTACAGCCGTACGGCCAGGCGACGCAGCTTGTTCCTCATGGCGTGTGTCAACCCCTCCATACCCGTCCCCTTCGGCGCTCGGGTCCGAGCACTCTACTGCCTTCCGGTGACGGCATGACGCTCGCTCAGCAACGGCCCCGCAACAGCCCGGAATCGCCGCCCCGACAACAAAAAGCGGGCCGGTCCGTGGGGGGGGTGACGGACCGGCCCGAGGGGGGGATTCCACCGTAACGCATGTCGGCCCATGCCGCGCGCATCGGGACCAGATTTACGCGGCGAGTCCTCCGAGGAGTAGCGCGACCAGGGCGCCGGCGGTGAGAAAGGGGCCGAGCGGGACATCCGACTTGCGGCCCGCGCGACCTCGGACGACGAGCCACAACGCATATCCGGAGGCCAGCAGGAAGCCCGCGAACGTGCCGAAGACCACCGCGTCCCAGCCGTACCAGCCGAGGGCCACCCCGAGGGCCACGGCCAGCTTGACGTCGCCGAAGCCGACGGCGTTCGGGCTGATCAGGAAGAGCACGAAGTAGACGAGACTGAGCACCGCCCCGGCCCACAGCGCCCTGCTCCAGTCGCCGCCCGTGTCGGGCAGCGGAACGCACCCGGCCAGCCCGGCTATCAGCACGGCGGCCAGCGGCAGCGTGAGGACGTCGGGCAGCCGCTTCACGGTCCGGTCCACGGTCGCCAACAGCACCACGACCGGGGCCACGAGCAGCCACACGGCCAGCTCGGGCCGCGGGCCCACGGCGGCGGCGAGCGCGGCGCAGCAGGTGGCGGCGAGCACCGGGAGGCGCACACGCCGGCCGCCGTACCACCGCTCCCCCGGCGGGCAGCTCGGGCAGCGGGCCTGTCCGAGCCAGCCGGCCAGCGGCCCACCCAACGGATGCTCGCGCGGGCAGGCGGCGCGCCAGGGATGCTCGGGCTCGACGGAGAGCCGGTAGCCCGGCCGGTCGAGCAGCAACCCGGTCAGGGCGCCGTACACGGCGGCGGCGGTCACGAGCAACGGGTCCACGCGCCGAAGAGTACGACGTGGGACCGACACGACGACGGGCCGGTCTGCCCGAGTGGGGGGAGGGGCAGACCGGCCCGTCACAAGGGGCCGGATCGTAGCCGGGGGGGTTGGCTTTGGATCCGCCCCGCCAGCCGTCGCCGGGGTGGGAATGACGACGCTGGCCGCATGGATGTGTCGCGTGTGTCGGCTGTGACCGACGAGGAGACCATACCCCACAGTACGAAGTGCCGTGACCCCCGATTCTCACCCTTGGTGAGAATTCATGGGGTCACTTGGTGACGCTCCGCCAGCACTACCCGGGCGCGCTCGCGGGCGCTGGGGATGGCGTGCGGGGGCTCTGCGGATGGCATGCGGCGGCCCGCGGGTGATCTGGTGATGTTCAGCCCGGTGTCCCGCCGATGTTCAGCCGGCGCTGAGGCGGCGCAGGACGCGGCCGCAGCGGCGGGCGTAGGCGCGCTGCGCCGCCCGGGTCAGCGGCCCGGTGGCCCGGGTGTACCACCGGGCGGCGCGGGTGAACGCGGTCACCGTCAGCCAGACGGAGTCGTCAGGCAGCCGCTCGACCAGGAACGCCTCCTCGCCGCAGGACGGGTGCCCGGCCAGCGTGCCGTAGGCGAATCCGGCCCGGTCCGCCTCGCGGAGCGTCCAGACCACCCGGCAGGGCGCGTTCAGCCGGAGAGGGCCGGCACCGAGGCCGACGGTGACCGCCACGCCCGGCTCCGCCTCGGGCGCGTTCGCCCGGACCCGCACACCGACCGCGCGGTGCATCCGCCACTCCAGCACGGCCTGCCCGGCCCGCCGCTGCACCCCGCGGCCGCTGCCGAGCCGGGTGCGCACCCGCAGCGGGTGGAAGCCGGCCGGCGGCGACCCGGCGTCTCGCCGGGTCGCCCCGACCTCGCGGTAGGTGAAGCCGTCCGCCCCCGGATGCGCGGCCATGGGCACCTTCTCTCCGCACCGTCGCGTAGCGCCTCCGGCCGCGCGCGGTTCGTCGCGCGGTGCGCGGCCCTGGTCCTCACATCTCGTACCGCTCGGAGGCGGGCCACGCAAGCAGGGCGTCGGGTCCGGCGCGTCAGTCCTGGGTGGGCCAGGAGATCTCCACCCGGCGGTTGCGCTGTCGGCCGTCCTCGGTGCTGTTGTCGTACAGCGGGAAGTCCTCGCTGTAGCCGCGCACGTTGAACGAGATGCTCGACGGGTCCTCTATCAGGTCCACGAGGGCGTCCTGGGTGTTCCGCGCGCGGTTCTCGGACAGGGCCTCGCCGCTCTCGTACGAGCCCTGGTCGTCGGTGAAGCCGAAGATGTTGACCTCGGTGGGCTGGTACTCGTCGATGGCCGCGGCCACCTCCTCCAGGGACTCCTGCGCGTCCCCGGAGAGGACGTCGCTGCCCTCGGCGAACAGCACGTCGGTCTGGAGGGTGAACTTGTGCGTCCCCCCGGCTGATCTCCTCCCGCTAGCTCACCGCCCTCCTCCTCCGCCGGCTCCTCGGTCTCCCCGCCCCCACCGGACCCGGAGTCGTCCCCGGTGTCGCCGGTGTCGCCCGTGCCGCCGCTACTGTCGTCCCCGCTGTCGTCCTCGGTCTCGCCGGTGCCGAGGTCTCTCGGTGACGAACTTGATGTCCAGCACCTCGGGTTCCGCGAGTTCGGCACCGTCGCTGATCATCAGCTCGGGTGCGTTCGAGTCGATCTCGGGCGCCGGCGGCGCCTCGTAGCCCGGCGGCTGGTCGATCTCGCCGTCGCCCTCGTCCGCGACCGCGGGGGTGCCGACCGCGAGCACGGTGACACCGGTCACCGCCAGCATCGCGGCCCGTCCGGCACGGCGTCCTCGATGTGTCATGGTCCGTCTCCCCTCAGCTGATCGCGATGGTGGCGGGGGGCAGGTCGCCCACCTGGAACTCGACCGTGACGGTCTCGTCGTTCCGGCTCGGGGAACTGGGCGAACCACGAGACGGTCTCGCCCGGTTCGATGCCGGTGCCGAAGCCGTGCAGAGGCAGCGCCCGCTGGTGTCGCGCAGGATCAGGTAACGCTTCCCTCCTCGGTGGCGACCAAGGACGCGCCGGCCATGGAGAAGCCGTTCTCCTGCGAGTTCCGTCTCCCCGCCCGCCCAGGCCAGGTCGAAGAAGGTGTCCTCGCCGCCGTTGTGCAGGGTGCCCTCGACGGTGAGGAAGTCGCCCTCCTCGCGCACCGCGCTGGTGATGGTCAGCGTGAGCTGCGCCCCGCCGGTCACCTCGGCCAGCGGCTCCGCCGGTTCCTCTCCCGAGTTGCCGCCGTCGGAGCCCTCGTCTCCTCCGTCACCGCCCTCGTCGTCGTTGCCCTGGGAAGTCTCGGAGGTCTGCTCGTCACCCTGGTCCGACCCTCCATCGTCGTTGCCCGCGCAACTGGCCACGGCGATCACGAGTGCCGCACCAAGCGCTATAACGATGAGGATGAGTCGGTTCTTGCTGTCACGGAGATCCATCGGGGGCTGGTCCTTCGAACGTCAACGTATCGGGCATCAGTCTTCTAGATAGACCTGGAACAGTTCGCGCGCTTCTGGCAGTTCGTCCTCGTCCCCCGGGTCGAAGGTGAGGTCCCCCTCCTCGCAGTTCAGCTCGACCTCTGCGGCCCCCTCGTCCTCGACCTCGCACAGGCCGCGGATCACGGCGGTCGCACTTCCGTTCCACCGCTGATCGGCGTCAACCCCGGGGATGACGGTGTCACCCAGGGCGCCGTTGGTGGTGACCCACACCGTGTAGCCGGCGCGGCCCCCCGTTTCGTCGCAGTCCTCCAGAACGGCGTCGTTGAGGTCGGCCAACCGCGGCGCCGCCACGCCGCAGGCCTCGGGAACGTCGAGATCCTCGCCGGCCAGGATGTCGCCCAGATCATCGTCACCGTCGACGGCGTCCAGGAAGTCCCCGTAGAGCTGGTCGCGGGCCTCGGTGGCCGCCGCCAGCGCGGCGGCGTCGGCGGCGGACTGCCCGCTGCTGCGCAGCACTGCCGCGCGGGCGAAGACGAAGAGCGTCACGGCGATCACCAGCAGGCCGGTGACCATCCATATATAGAGAGGAAAGACCGCGCCCCGCTCCCGGTCGGCGCCGCGGATCAGCCGCCCGAGTTGAAGACGGCGTCGACCTGTGTCCTGGATGAAGTTGCCGATCTGGGTGTCCAGGTCGAGCAACATCACCGCACTCACCACCGTGGCGATCAACAGCAGCAGTCCCGCGTACTCCACGAAGCCCGCGCCACGGTCGTCGTAACGGCGACGTGTCCGCTCGGCGACGGCACGCCTCCACCTCAGCAGCTGTCCGCTCATGGCGTCCCTCTCTTCCGGGGCACGGGTGGCAGCGGTGCCCATGTTGCACCCGATTGATGCTGGGATGCACCATGCCCGACCCCCTCCAGCGGGCCTATCCGTACTCCTATCGACACTGACTGTGCCATACCGAGGGCTTGTTGGGCAGGGTCGTTTGACGGATCGTGCTGTTATCGATAGCGCTGCGGGCGCCCCGGACCGGGTACGGTCTGACCGGCTGATGTGCCACTGCTATCGAATGGGAACCACGGTGCCGTTGGTGTCGTCCTCCATGAGAGACCAACGGGGAGGTTCGGGGAGGTTGCATGTCTGACGAGTCTGTTCAGCTCAGGGAACGCGCCGACGCGCTGCGGGCGCTGGCGGGTGACGTCCGGGAGCTGCTGAACAGCGCGAACACCTACGTCACCGGCACGATGACGACCTGGGCGGGGCCGAACCAGGAGGAGGTGTCCGGCGCCATCACCTCGTGGAAGACGGAGTGCGGCACCGTCGCGGATCAGTTGGAGGCGCTCGCGACCACGTGTGACAACGATGCCCAGGACATCGAGGACGAGGAGGACGAAGAGGGTGAGTAGCGCGTCGGCGGCCTTCCCCCAGGGCCTGGGGGCCCTGGGAGGTGCCCCCAGCCGGCGCGCTGCGCGTCTCGTCTTCGTACCAGGCTCGTAGCAGACTTTCTCCGCCCGGTCGTGCACGGGTGCGAACGAATTAGTGTGTACCCACGACAGGGACCGTGCCGGGTGGGGCACCCGGAGACGAGGGGAGCGGAGCGTCATGGGTGATGAGCGCAATGCGAATCCAGACCAACTGGATCACCTTGCGAACCTGCTGGAGCACGAGGACGGCGCCTCGGGCGCCAGCATCGATCTCGGCGAGATGTTCACCAGGGCGACCAACCTCGACGCGAGCGGCGAGATGGTCTCGTTGCGGCCCCTGCCAACCTGGTTGTTCGACACCTCGTGGGACCTACGCGGCCGGGCGGCCGGGCTGCGCGGCGAGGATCTGACCACCCTCTACAGCTTCCCGACCGACATGAAGGGCGCGGTGATGCCCACGATCCATGGCGGCATGGGGCTGTGGAACATGTACCGCACCGGCGAGCGGGTCGGCATTCCGGCGGGCAAGGCCGCGATGTACATGGCGGACTACGCCTTCGACGGGGTCAGGCCGACGAACTTCATGGGCCGGATGGCCACCTCGGGCATGTCGCCGCGGGTCGCCGGCATCCTCGGCGGTTCGCATTCCGCCGCCTCCTACGGCGGGTTCGTGCGCAACGGCACACACTTCATCCCGACCGCCCAGCAGTCCAACCTGCTGCGAGTGGCAGGGGGCAGCTACAGCTCGTCCCTCGCCAGCGGCAGCAGCCGGCTGTCCAGCTTCGGCTCGGCGATGAGCAACATGGGCAAGGCCTCCGGCGTACTGCGCGGCGCCGGCGTCGTGGGCAGCGCCTTCGGCACGGTCACCGGCGTCGTCGATCTGGTCAACCAGGGCAATCCGGTGGACGCGTTCCAGAACGACCCGTCCGGCTACACCGTGGACGTGACGGGCACCGCGTTCAACGCCTCGATGACGGCCGCCCTGGTCTGCCCGAACCCGGTCACCGTCGGCCTCGCGGTCGGCACCGGCATCGCCTACGGCGCGGCCCTGGTGTGGGACAACTGGGACACGATCTCCGACCCGCAGACGTACGTGAACGCGGCGAACGCGGTGGTCGATGCCGGCGAGGCGGTGGTCGACACCGTGGCGGATGTCGGCGGCGACGTCGTGGACGGCATCGGCGACGCCATCGGCAGCCTCTTCTAGCGGCGTTCGGGAGAGGAGTAAGGCGTGTACCGGGAACGAGGCGGGCGGGGCTCGAAGATCTGGATCTGGTCCTGCGTCGGCGTCTACCTCGCCGGCGCGGCCTGGATGGGCGCCCTGTCGCTCCCCGAGGACTTCGGCGCGTGGCTGGCGGTGTCCGGAATGTTCCTGCTGCCCCTGGCGCCCTGCCTGGTCGTGCCGCTCAGCAAGCGCCGCTACCACGACATCGACGTCACCCCGAACACGCTGCGGGTCGGCCGGGAGCGCATCCCGGTCGGCGACCTCGACCCCGGCTCGGTGCGGCAGGCGCAGGGCCAACTCGCCGTCGGCGGCGCGGGCATGCTGGGCAACGTCACCTCCTCGATGAACTCCGGCCTGACCATCCGCGGCCGGAACGTGGTGGACAAGAGCCTGCCGCGGCTGGTGGGCGGCGCGTACGCGGTGCCGATGGGCATGGCCAGCGTCGCCCTCACCACCCGGCGCGGCGAACGGCTGCTCGTGGCCACCCGGTCCCCCGAGGCATTCCTGACCGCCCTGGCCCAGGTCGTGCGCTAGCCGGGACCCGGGGCCCCACCGTGGGGGGATCCCGCTGCGCTAGCGGGAGTCGTCCAGGATCTCGGTGAGGTCGGTGCCGGAGCCGAGCAGCATGCCCGTGACGATGACGATCATGGTGGCCGGCACCATGAAGACCAGCGTCGCCATGGTCGCCTTCGGAATGGCGCGCGCGGCGCGGCGGCGCGCGTTCTGCGCGTCCGTACGCCGCATGTCGCGGGCGATCTGCATCAACGTGTCGGCGATCGGCGCGCCCAGTTCCTCGCCCTGCTGGAGCGCGCTGACGAACTGGTTGACCGGCTCCGAGTCGTTGCGCCGGCGCAGTTCGTCGAACGCCTGCCGTCGGGACACGCCCATGTCCATCTGGCGCAGCGTGATCCGCACCTCGTCCGCCCACGGGCCCTCGTAGCGCTCGGAGACCCGCTCCAGCGCCTGCCGGAAGCCGAGCCCGGCCGAGACGACGACGGCGAGCACGTCGAGGAAGTCGGGCAGCGTGCGGTCGATGACGTCCCGGCGCTCCCTGATGCCCTGCCAGATCGCGACGTCCGCGGCGCACGCCCCGAACGCGATGCCGAGCAGCGCGAACAGCGGCACCCCGGCGGCCACGAAGACCACCGTGACCAGCAGGCCGAACACCCCGTAGACGAAGCGCCTGGCGGCGTACCGGTCGATGGTCAGGCCCTGCGGGTTGCCCGCCTGGTCGATCCGCCGGCGCTTGCGGTCCACCGCCTTCCGCCCCATCACCCGCAGCACCAGCGGCGCGAAGCGCATGCCGAGCCGGTCGATCGCCGAGCCGCCGGCCGACACCCGGGAGGAGCCGACCTCCAACGCCAGCGCCAGGTCCGGCGGCAGCGGCGTGCCCGAACGCAGCATCCGGACGCCGGCGATGATGCCCAACACCGCGGCGCCCATCGCGAGTCCCAGCAGCAGTCCCACCATCGCTCCCCCCTCCCCTACACGTCGATGCGGCCGAAGCGGCGCACCACGACGAAGCCGACGACGTACATGGCGAGCGCCACGACCATGGCGATCTGCCCGCCGGCGCTGTCGGTCACCCGGCCCAGCGCGCCGGGCTCGATGGCGTTGATCATCAGCAGCGCGCCGAGGCCGAGCAGCGGCACGGTGACCGCGGTGGCGTTGATCTCCGCGAGCATGGTCCGCACCTCGCGCCGGGTCTCCTTGCGCTCCTCCAGCGTCTCGGTGAGGTTGCGCAGCGAGGAGACGATGGTGCCGCCCGCCCGGTTGGCCAGTATCAGCGTGGTGACCAGAACGTTCAGCTCGCGGGACGGCAGCCGGTCGCCGAGTTCCTGGAGCGCCTCCTCCAGGGAACGACCCACGGCCAGTTGGTTGGCGACGGTGGCGAGTTCGGCGCCGGCCGGGTCGTCCATCTCCTCGGCGGCCATGGACAGCGCGGTGCGCATGGCCAGGCCGGCGGCGGTGCCGTTGGCGATCAGCCGGGCCAGCTCGGGGAGTTGGCCGATGAATCGCTCGGTGCGGCGCTGCCGCTGCCAGTTGAGGAAGGCGTTGGCACCCCACAGCGCGACGAGCGCGCAGACCGGCCCGAAGAACGGGGCGAGCACGGCGGAGGCGATGAGCCACAGCGCGGCGACGGCGCCGAGCACGTAGCCCGCGTACTCGCCGACCGTCAGGTCCATGCCGGTGGCCTGGAGCTTCAGGCGCAGCCCGCGGCCGAGCGCGGTGCCGCGCAGCCGGCGGTCGAGGCCGGTGAACCGCCGGGTCCTGGGGCGCTGGGCCTGGTCACCGGCGGCGGCGCCGGCGGCCGTGCCGGGGCGGGCCAGTATCGGCAGCGGCCGCGCGTCGGCGGGCGCCGGTTCCGGGCCGGTGAGCCGGTCCAGCAGCGCCCGGCGCTCGGCGCGGCCCGAGGCGTACAGCTGAACGCCGGCGACGGCGACCAGCAGGGCGAGCACGGCCAGGCCGATCGCCAGCAGAGAGAGATCGATGCCGTCCATGGGCGTGAGCTAGCTCGCCTCCCGGGTCGAGAGTTGGCTGTCGTCGAGGTGCACTCCGAACGCCCGGGGGATCTGCTCGCCCGCCAGGTAGAGGCGGTCGGCGACGGAACGCGGGAGCGGGTAGTGCCGGAAGCGGCCGCCGACCCGGCCGCCCGAGGTCATCGGCTCGGCGCGGAACTCGGCGACGGTGGCGATGCGGAAGGACTCACGGCCGTGCGAGGCGAGCACCGCGACCTCGGCCAGGCGGCGCGAGCCGTCGGGGTGCCTGGTCAGCTGGACCAGCACGTCCACCGCGCTGTTGATCTGGTCGCGCAGCGCCTCGAACGGCACCTGGAGCTCGGACATGGAGGCCAGCGTCTGGAGCCGGAGCAGCCCGTCCTCGGCGCTGTTGGCGTGCACGGTGGCGAGCGAGCCGTCGTGTCCGGTGGACATGGCCTGGAGCATGTCGAGGGTCTCGCCGCCGCGGACCTCGCCGACGATGATGCGGTCGGGGCGCATGCGGAGCGAGTTGCGGACCAGGTCGCGGATGGTGACCTCGCCCTTGCCCTCGATGTTCGGCGGCCGGGACTCCAGGCGGATCACGTGGTCCTGCTGGAGTTGCAGTTCGGCGGCGTCCTCCACGGTGACGATGCGCTCGCCGTCGGGGATCAGTCCACTGAGGGCGTTCAGCAGGGTGGTCTTCCCGGCGCCCGTGCCGCCGGAGACGATGATGTTGAACTTGGCGCGCACCAGACCGGAGAGCAGTTGCACCAGATGTTCGTCGAGGGTGGCGAACTCCACCAGCTCCGCGAGCGTGTAGGCCCGCGGGAAGCGGCGAATGGTGAGGGTCGCGCCGCTGAGCGCGAGCGGCGGGATGATCACGTTGACGCGCTCGCCGCTGGGCAGCCGGGCGTCCACCATCGGGTTCGACTCGTCCACGCGGCGGTTGACGGCGGAGACGATGCGCTCGATGGTCTGCATCAGCTGCTCCTCCGAGGCGAAGCGCAGCGGCAACCGCTCGACCCGACCCGAGCGTTCCACGTAGATCTGCTCGGGGCCGTTCACCATGATCTCGGTGATCGACGCGTCCTCCAGGAGCGGCTCCAGGATGCCCAGGCCCAGGGCCTCGTCCACCACCCGGCGGATGAGCTGGGCGCGGGCCTGGGTGGACAGCACCGGGCCCTCGCGGCTGAGGATATGGCCGAGCACCCGCTCCAGGCGGTCGCGGCGGTCGGCCGTGCCGAGCGAGGACATCTCGGCGAGGTCGATCTCCTCCAGCAGCTTGGCCCGGTAGGTGGCCACCAGCCGGCTGTCGCCGGAGCCGACGCTGGCCGACTCGTCGGGGGCGTGCACGCGGGACCTGAGGCTCATCGCTCCTCGCTCCCCTCTTTCTCTGGTTACTGGTGCTTGGTAGCTCATGCTTGCTGGTTGGTGCTTGCTGCTTGGTAGCTCGTGTTTGGTTCAGTCGGGCAGTTCCGGGGCCTCGGGGGTGTCGTCGCACGGCATGGTCACGGTACGGCTCACCTCGCCGAAGTTCATCAACGGCAGCACGGACGGGATCTCGACATGGGCGGTTGCCGAGGCCTCCTCCCCGCAGTAGCTGAGTTCGACGCCGACGGTGAGCCAGTCGCTCACCGCCCGCCGGCCGATCTGTTCGGCCTGGTCCTCGATCTCATCCTGGGCCGCGGCGCGAGCGGCGGCCCGGGCGGCCGAGCCGGCCTGTAGCGCGGCGTAGCCGACGATCCCCAACTGCACGCCGGCCAGCGCCACCAGCGCCAGAATCGGTAGCCAGCCGGCGAACTCCACGGCGGTGACGCCGCGATCGCCACCCCGCGCGCGGTCCGCCACCCGGCCCCTGACCCGGCGCACGAGCGTCCGGCGGGTGCTCACGGGCCCTCCTCGGCCGTGGCCGAGGTACCGGTGACGGTGAGCGCGGGGAGGTTGAACGCGCCGGGGAACAGCACCGGGACCTTGAGATTCACGGTGGCGGTGCGGGCCGCGCCCTCCAGCGGGCAGGACGCCTCGGCGTCCCAGGCGCTCGGCAGGTGCTTGTTGGCCGCCTCGGTGCACGCCGCCTGCGGGTCGCCGGCGGCGGCGGCCGCGGCCCGGGCGGCCTCGTCCGCGGCGTTGCCGGCCAACGAGTAGGTGTAGCCGATCAGGATGCACTGCCAGATGGCGGCCATCATGATCAGGATCAGCGGGAAGATGCCGGCGAACTCGACCATCACCGCGCCCCGGTCCTCCCGCCAGCCGCGCCGAACCCACCCGCCCCGATCCCACCCGAGGCGCCCCCAACCGCGCGCGGGGCCGGCGCGCGGGGGCGCCGCCCCCGTTGGGTGTCTCGTGTCCGTCGCCACACCCGTATTCATGCCCGCCTGCCCCGGCGTCTGCCGCCCGCGGGCGCGGTTTCCGGTGCGGCGAGGCCGAGTTCGGCCGCCAGGGACCACATCGCGCGGCGCACCGGACCGCGCGCGTCCAGGTCCTGGATCCGGCCGGCGTCCTGTGCCTCCTGCAACTCGCGGAAGTTCGCCGGGATCACGTTGCGGGCCACGTGGGTGCCGGTGATCCGGGAGATCAGCTGCGGCTGGATGTGGCTGGTGCGGCCGAGTCGGTTGACGACGGTGAGGGTGTCGGCCGCCTTCCTGATCTGCAGCCGGTCCCACATCCGCACCAGGCGGTTGACCGCCCGCACCGAGATCACGTCGGGCGTGGTGACCAGGACCGCGGTGTCCGCCATCTCCACGGCCGCGGCGTTGGCGCTGTTCATCTGGCTGCCGCAGTCCACGATGACCACGTCGTAACGGGTGCGGACCGCGGTGAGCAACTGCCGGGCGGTGACGTCGCTGACGTCCTCGGCCCGCTCCCCCTCGGCGGGCGCGATCAGCATCGACAGGCCCGTGTCGTGTGTGAACACCGCCTCGGACAGAACCTGTTGCGAGATGTCGGGGATGCCGGCCAGATCCGCGACGGAACGGCGGAACTGCACGTCGAAGTACGAGCCGACGTCCCCGCACAGCAGGTCCAGGTCGACCAGGATCGCGCCACGCTCCGGCGGGCCGGCGAGCTGCGCGGCCAGTGCGAGCTGGGTGGCCACCAGGGTCGCGCCGACCCCGCCCTTGGCGCCCGAGACGGTGATGACCCGCCCGCCGGGCCCGGTCGCCACACGCTCCTCGGCGCCCAGATGGCGGCGCATCCCGACCGCCCACTGGGCGGCGGAGCCGACCCGCGCGGCGAGCTCCTCGTAGGACAGCGGCAGCCCCGCCAGGCCGCGGGCGCCGGCGTCCATGGCCGCCGAGTACAGCCCGGCGGTCGCGTCGGCCGAGACCAGCACGACGCCCACCGCGGGGAAGCGCAGCGCGACCTCCCGGATCAGCTCCAGCGCGGGCAGCGGCCCGATCCGTTCGTGGATCACCACGACCTCGGGCAGCCCGGCCACCGCCTCGTGGGTGAGCGCGGCCAGGGTGTCGAGCAGCGTGGAGGAGTCGGGGACGGAGCGCATCGGCTCGCTGTCGGGCAGCTGGCTCAGCAGGGTGATCAGGGAGCGGGCGGTGTCCGGATCACCCACCGCCGGCAGAATGCGCGTCGTCATCTCTCCACCCTGCTCATTCCGGGCCAGCTCATTCCGGGCCGCCGCATACCGGTCCCCCACACTCCGAGTCCCCACACTCCGAGTCCCCGCATTCCGAGTCCCCGCATTCCGGGCCGCCGCACTCGGGCTTGACGCACTCGGGGTTGCCGTACTTCCGGCCGTGTCACTCCGGGCCGCCTCATGTCGCGCCGCCTCATTCCGGGAACAACTCGCCGGGATCCGCGTGCGGATCGCCGAGGCTGTCGCCCACGATGGTGTAGGTCCGCTCCTCCTCCGGGATCTCCTGCTCGTCCCCGGGCGCGACCAGCGCGAGCCGCACCTCCTCGGCGAACGCCTCGGCGAACGTGACCCGTTGGGCGTCCTCGTTGTTCAACGCGAAGGTGATCGGCACCGCCTCGGTGGTGTTGCTGTCGTCGTCCTCCACCTCGGTGAGGTCGCCGACCTCGATCACCTCGGCGTTGTTGATCATCAACTGCACCAGCTCGTACTCCTCTTCCTCCTCGCCGGTGCGGTCGGTGACCTGGAAGGCGCCGTACATGTTGATCAGCGCGCCCGGATAGATCTTGCCGGCGACGCCCGTGGAGGCGTCGATCATGACCGCGATCTCCTGCTCCCCGGGGGCGAGTTCGGGCCGGTCGGCGAGCATGTCCGTCTGCAGCAGCGAGCCCTCGCGGAGCGGGCCCACCGCGACCCGGTCCTCGATCTGCGCCAGATCGGTGACGGCGGAGTCCGGTATGTACCGCTCGGGGATGCTGACCTCGCGCACCTGGTCGGCGGTCAGCTCCTGGTACGGATCGACGTCCTCGCTCAGCTCGTAGGCCGTGGCCTCGGGACCGACCTTGGACTCCACGTCGTTGATCACCGCGACGACCCCGGCCAGCGCTCCCACCGCGAGCAGGACGGAGACGACCAACAGCATCAGGCCGCGTCGCTGTCGAGCGTTCATGAAGAGTGTCTACCTTCTCGAGCTCAGGCTACGGACGTCTGGGTGGGGCACGGCCCGGGAGGCGCGCGGGCGCGGCCCCCTCGCGCCCGTCATCGGGCGCCCGGGCCGGTGCCGCGGTAGCGGGATATCGACTGCTGCTGCGCCGCGGCGCGCGGCCGGAACTCCGGTGCGTGCGGCACCGCCTGCGCCCGCGTGGCCGTGCCCGGTGCCGCGCCGTCGGCCGGCCGCCCAGCTCCTATCGCCCGGCGCCGCGCCGAGGCCGCTATGGCACGCGGGCGCCGCTCCTGCTGCGCCACCGGCGCGGAGCAGAAGGCGCAGCGGTCGCCGATCAGCGTCAGGCCGCACCAGTGGCACGCCTCCTGCCGCACGGAGCTGACCATCTGGTAGAGCAGCGACACGTCGGGGATGGCGGCGGCGAACTCCACCACCTTGGGCGTGCCCCACCAGACCGCGGAGACCTGTGGCAGCGGCACAGGGTGGATCGCCTGCACCTGCCACTGCCTGGCCAGCCGTCCGGTGACCCATTCGCTGCCCAGGCTGCCGGGCGCGTAGGTGAGCGCGGTGGAGAACTGCGGGCCGGCGAGCGCCCCCTCGCCGTCCGCCTGGACCAGCTGCGGAGTGGGTCCGGCCAGCACGGCGCAGTGGCCCGCGGGCGGCCGGGCGCCGCTCGGCACGGGCAGCGGCAGCGCTATCGGCAGCCGCTCGAGCCGGCTCGCCGAGCCGAGCAGCGCACCGGCGTAGATGTAGTGCGCCAACAGCCGGGCGGACGCCCCGAGGACGCCGGCGCTGAAGTCGCAGACGGAGAGCTGCCGCAACTGCCGCACCAGGACCGCGGTGCCGAGCGGCGGGAGCGCGCTGGGCAGCAGCGCGATGCGGTCGGACTCCAGCATCGCCCGCACCGCGTGCAGGCGCTGGACGTGCGAGCGCGGCGTGGTGGCCGGGTAGAGCACGATGAGGTGGCCGTGCCGCTCGACCAGCGTCCCGATCTCGCTCATGGTGTCGGCGAAGTCCTGCTGCTCGGGCGGAGTCAGCACGTGCGCGCCGGGGGTGCTCTGGTCGGTGGGCGGCAGCACGAGGTCGGTGCTGGTGACCGCGATGGCAATCGGCATGCCACTCCCCCTGGGCTGAACAACCGTCTCGTCGCTGGGCGCATCCGCCAGTTGGGCAGCTTATCGACATTCCCCCGGCCGTAAACAGCGGAGTAGCGGGAGAAATGCCCGGAAGAGGGCCCGAGCATGACGCGTCCCGGCGGGGAGCATCGTGGGGGAACGGTGGAGCCATGGTGGGAAATGTGCCGAGACCCCTCGTCTCCCGGCACATCCCCTCCCTAGAGATGCCCCACAGAGCGCAGCAGTTGCGCCAGGAACCGGTCAGAAAACGGGCACACACCGGTCGATGTGTTCCGAACGGTCGTCGGCCGGGTGCCGAACGGGCTCGAAGCGCGCTACTGCGTCGGGTCCGGAGCGGATCCGGACCCGACGCAGTAGCGCGCTTCGGAAGGCATTCTTCGGAAGGACTGTTCAGAAAAACGTGCGGATGTAGTCCACCACCGTGCCGTCGCCGGCGACGAGCGGGATCAGCGGCCACTTCTCGAAGATCGTGCACGGGTGCGACATCCCCAGCGCCACCCAGTCGCCGACCCGCGGCATCGCGCCGCGCACCACCCCGTTCGACGAGGCGTGGGGCGAGCCGTTCGACGAGGCGTGGGTCGAGCCGTTCGACGAGCCGCGGGTCGAGCCGGCGGGGCCCGGGTCGTCCTCCGCGACGATGCACGCGTGCTGGTCGGCGAGCCAGCTGACGCGGAGCCCGGCCGCGCCCCGCACCTGACCCCCGGGCTCCCTGACCGCCTGCACCTCGGGCAGCCCGAGGTCGTAGGCGATGTCCCGCTTCCCCGCGTTGACCAGCGCGCGACCCGGCTCCGGCTGGGAGACCACCTGGGTCCACAGCCGGAAGGCCGGCAGCAGCGAGCCCTCGCGCGGGATGCGGTTGAACGGCGTGACGTCCCGGTAGCGGCCGTCGTCGTGGCTGATGTACGCCCCGGAGCGCAGCAGCTTCAGGACCGGCCGCGACAGGTCGGGCAGCGTCTCGAACGCCTCCGCGACCACGTCGAACCAGGCGCTGCCGCCGGCGCTGACGATGATCTCGCCCAGCTCCGCGAACCGCCCGGCCGCGTCGAACTCCACGGCCAGCTTCAGCAACGCGTCCAGCCAGGCGCGCACCGACACCGCGTCCGCGTTCGGCACTTCGCCCTCGTACCCGGCGACGCCGACCAGCCGCAGGGTGCCGACCCGGCCCACCGCGTCCGCCACGGCCGCGGCCTCCGTCGCGTCCCGCACCCCGGTGCGCCCGCCCAGCACGCCGAGCTCGACCACCACCTCCACCGGGCGGACCGCGCCGGCGACGCGCAGCGCGGCGTCCATCAGCTCCACGCCGCGCGTCGAGTCCACATAGCAGACGCAGCGGAAGTCCTCGTCCGCGTCCTGCTCGGTGGCCAGCCAGGCCAGCGCGGCGGCGTCCACCACCTCGTTGGCCAGGAAGATCCGGCGCGCCCCGAAGGCGCGGGCCACCCGCGCCTGGTGCGGCACGGCGAGCGTGATGCCCCACGCCCCGCACTCCAGCTGCCGGTGGAAGAGCTGCGGCGCCATGCTCGTCTTGCCGTGCGGCGCCAGCGCCAGGCCGTGCCGGGCGGCGAAACGGTCCAGGGAGCGCAGGTTGTGGTCCACCGCCTCGGCGGACAGCGTCAGCACCGGCGTTATGAAGCCGCCCGTGTACAGGTCGCGCCGCTGTGCGGCGAGCTCGCCGACCGTGCCCCCCGTCGCGTCGGGCGGCAGCCCCTTGAAGCGGTGGTCGACGATCTCCTCCGCGAGCTTGTCCAACGCGAGCTTGTCCATCGCGATGTTCATGGCGACTCCGGGTGACCGAGTAGATGCGACAGGTTCAGCCGCTCCAGCAGGACCCTACCTAGCACCGGGTACAGAAAGGGTCAACAGAGCGCGATCGGAGCGTAATGCGCCCCGCCGCCCTAGTGGGGGAAAACATAAGGCGCTGTGCGTTACACGGCCGTAAGGTGTCGAGTATGCAGGTGATCCAGTCAACCAAGCTCGCCAACGTGTGCTATGAGATCCGCGGCCCCGTGCTCGAGGAGGCCCAGCGGCTCGAGGCGGCAGGACACCGCATCCTCAAGCTCAACACCGGCAACCCCGCGGCCTTCGGCTTCGAGTGCCCGCCGGAGATCCTGGAGGACATCCTCCGTAACCTCGCGACCGCGCACGGCTACGGTGACGCGAAGGGCCTGCTCTCGGCCAGGCGCGCGGTCATGCAGCACTACCAGACCAAGGGCATCATGCTCTCGGTCGATGACATCTACCTCGGCAACGGCGTCTCCGAGCTGATCCAGATGTCCATGCAGGCGCTGCTCGACGACGGCGACGAGGTGCTCGTCCCGGCCCCGGACTACCCGCTGTGGACGGCGTCGGTGTCGTTGGCCGGCGGCCGGGCGGTGCACTACCGCTGCGACGAGCAGTCCGACTGGATGCCGGACGTGGCCGATATCGAGCGCCGGATCACCGACCGGACCAAGGCGCTGGTGGTGATCAATCCGAACAATCCGACCGGGGCCGTATACAGCGACGAGATGCTGCGACAGCTGGCGGACGTGGCCCGGCGGCACCGGCTGGTCCTCTGTTCCGACGAGATCTACGACCGGATCCTCTACGACGACACCACCCACACGTCGACCGCGGCCATCGCCCCCGACCTGCTGACGCTGACGTTCAACGGCCTGTCCAAGAACTACCGGGTGGCCGGCTTCCGCTGCGGCTGGCTCGCGGTCTGCGGCCCGAAGGAGCACGCGGCCAACTACGTCGAGGGCCTCACGATCCTCGCCAACATGCGGCTGTGCGCCAACATGCCCGCCCAGCACGCGGTGGCGGCGGCGCTCTTCGGCCGGCAGTCGATCGAGGGCCTGGTTCTGCCGGGCGGCCGGATCCTCGAGCAGCGCGACGTCGCGTACGAGATGCTCACCCAGATCCCCGGTGTGACCTGCGTCAAGCCGAAGGGCGCGCTGTACGCGTTCCCGCGCCTTGACCCCAAGGTGTACAAGATCAAGGACGACCGGCAGATGGTCCTGGACCTGCTGCGGGCCGAAAAGATCATGATCGTGCACGGCACGGGCTTCAACTGGCCCGAGCCCGATCACTTCCGCATCGTCACGCTCCCCTCGGCGTTGCAGCTGTCCGACGCGATCACCCGCATCGCATCCTTCCTGGACGGCTACGCCCAGTACTGAGCGCCGCTTGCCGCGGGCCTCGACCGTGGGCTCAACCGTGGGCCGGCAGCCGCCCGAGCGCCCTGGACACGCCCAGCCCGTCCATGTAGTCGCGGACACGGATGATCAGTCCGTCCCGAACCCGCAGGATCAAAAGCCCCGGGACGGTGAACGTGCCGGTGAGGGTGTCGCCCTGGGCCGGGAGCGCGGCCACCACCACGTGTTCCGCGATGATCACCTCCGGGTCGTCGGTCTCGTGGACCGTGACGTCGGCGATCTCCTCCACCCGGACCGGGCTGGCGCCCCAGACGGCCCGGTACCCAGCCCGGATCTCCTCGCGCCCCGCGTAGCTCGGGGGAAAACCGGGGCTCGCGAAGGGGAAGTCGTGCACCCCGTCCGTGGCGTACAGGTCGGCCAGATCGTCGGCCGACTTGTCGCGCATGGCCTGGTGATAGCGGGCCAGCACCTCGCGAGGGCTGGCGGCGACGAACGTTCCCGGCTCCGACAAGGTGATCACTCCATTTTCATTAGCTCAACGTGCGTTGAGCGAACCCTACGCACGGGCCCACGCATCGGTCAACACCCGTAGAGCGAACTTGTAGAGTGAGGCCGTGCCCGACTCCTCCCCCTCCTCCCCCTCCCCCTCCCGCGCCGACCGCCGGCGGGCCACGGAGTCACGTGTCCTGGACAGTGCCCGCAGCCTGTTCGCCGAACGAGGGTTCGAGCGCACCACCATCCGTGCCGTGGCGGCCCTCGCGGAGGTCGATCCGGCCCTGGTCATCCAGTACTTCGGCTCGAAGCGCGAGCTCTTCACACAAGCCGTGCAGGCCTCGGCCGGGCTCCCGGAGGCCACCGACGCCGACGCGCTCGTCGACCACCTGCTGGCCTCGCTCGTTCTCAAACTCGGTGGCCTTCCCGACAGCGCGACCGCGACGCTGCGCTCGATGCTCACCGACCCGGACGCGGCCGAACACGCGCGCAGGACGCTGGGCCAGCAGATCGAGGCCATCAGCGCGTCCCTCCCCGCACACGCGGACGCCGAACTGCGCGCCGCGCTGATCAGCAGCATCGTGGTCGGCGTCGTCATCGGCCAGCAGTTCCTCGGCCTCGCCCCGCTCCGTGACGCACCCGCCAACCGCGTCACCGCACTGCTTCGCCCGGCTCTCGCCACCCTGACGGCACCACCGGGCTCGCCGGGCTCAGCCGTGTGAGTTCGTGCGCGTTGCGTCCCGTCTGATGGGACTCTTCGCGCACGATCTCCGTGCCGGGCGCCTGTCAGTCCCGTATCGGATACTGACGACCATGACCCCCGACGAGCTCCGGGCCCGCTGCCTCGACCTGAACGACGCCGCGGAGACCTTCCCGTTCTCCCGCGCCCCCGGCCTGTCCGTCTTCAAGGTGGCCGGCAAGATCTTCGCGTTCAGCGCGCTGGACGAGACACCGCTGAAGGTCACGCTGAAATGCGACCCGGAGCTCGCGACCAACCTGCGCGCCGCCCATCCGGCGATCGCCCCCGGCTACCACACCAACAAGCGCCACTGGAACACGATCACCCTCGACGGCTCGCTCCCCGACGGCATGATCAGCGACATGATCGAGGACTCCCACACCCTCGTCGTCGCCACCCTCCCCCGCGCGGAACGGCTCCGCCTGAACCGCCCCTGACCGCACCCGGACCTACCCCGCCAGCCGCCGCAACAGCGCGGCCAGCCGAGCCGCCGTCGTCATCAGCACCACCCCCGGCTCCTCACTCTCCCGCAGCCGCAGATCGCCCGTCTGGGGGGCGCGGGATATCTCGACGCAGTCCTGGTTGGGATCCCCTGTGCTGAAGCTGGACTTCTGCCATCTCGGATTCGACATGAGCCTCTCCTAGACCACGTAACGCAGGTGCTGGACGAGTCCGAACGAGCTCTTCTCATGGGTCTCCGCCGGGTTCAGCGGGGTCAGAGACACGTTACTCATTCGTTCGAAGTCGGACGTGAACTGATCCACGTGCAGCCGCTCATTCAGGAAGAGTGGGTCGATGGGCTGCTCCACGTACACGGTCGAGAGCTGGGGTGCGTTCGCATCGTGGATGACGAACGGCGCCCCCGGGGTGGCCGGGTAGCAATCGGCCTTGAAGGGCAGGAACTGCACCGTCACATGGGGGAACTGGGACACCTCCACCAGGTACAGAAGCTGGTTCCGCATCGTCTTCCGGCTCACGAAGTGCATGTGAAACGCCGCCTCGTGCACAACGGCGTGGTAGGTGGGAAACGGCTCCTCGGTGAGAACCTGCTGCCGTCGAAGACGGAAGTCGATGTACCTCTCGGTCAACGGCACCGGTGCGTCCGGCGTTCTGCCCTCGAAGAGTTCACGCATGTAGTCAGGGGTCTGGAGAAGGCCGGGCACGTGGAGCCAACCGAACGAGCGAAAGGCGACGGTGGTGGACTCCAATTCCGCGAGATCCCGCGCCCGGTCGTCGAGGACCTCGCTGAAGTCCGTCCACCATCCCTTGCCCGTGGCGCCCGTCATCGCGACGAGTCCCTCGACCAGGGTCTCGTCCGTGCACCCGTACGCCTCCAGGAGAGCGCGCAGCCGGGGCTCCGGGCAGGCGGTCCGTCCGGCCTCGATGTGGCTCAGGTGCGGCTTGTTCAGTCCGGCGTGAGCGCACGCCTCGGCGGTGCCGATGCTGGCGCCCTCGCGCAACTTGCGCAGTTCCTGACCGAGTCGTCTCTGTCGTTGCGTCGGATTCGTGCGGAGTCCCATGCGTCAACCTTCCTTACGCACACGACCAACCCGCCCTTCACCGGCCAGCCATCACTCAATGAGGTGATGCAACCTCGTTCAGTTGCAACTCTACGACCTGACGCTCTACCGTCAGGCACATCTCATCTTCGGCTGCGCCGTCGCGGCCGTTGCGCGAGGAAGGCCAGGAACCGCCATGTGCCCCACCCCCACCCTGCTGCCAACCCCCACCGACTTCTCGTTCACCTTCCCGCCTCAGCCGCAGTGGGTGCGCAGCGCACGCGACGCGGTCCGCACGGCGCTCACGCCGGTCGCGCCCGCCGGATCCGACCTCGTCGAGCTGGCGGCCCTGCTGACCTCCGAACTCGTCACCAACGCCGTGACCGCGTCCCTCACCAGCCTCAACCCCGCCCCGGTGGTGCTCCACGGCGAATGGTCGCCGACCGGCACGATCCGCATCCTCGTCCACGACCAGGCCCCGGGCCTCCCGGTCACCCCCGACGGCTTCCCACCCCCACACGCCGAGAACGGCCGCGGCCTCCCCCTCATCGACCTCCACGCCACGGCCTGGGGCATCTGCCACCACGCCCCGGGCCGCGGCAAGATCACCTGGTGCACGCTGGACGCGAAGGGGTGATTCCTAGCGCCAGGGATCGAGGGCGTGCTTGCCACAGGTGCGGCCCGCTTCGAGTTGCCGCAGCACTGCCGGTCCTTCGGCCAGGGGGTGAACCTGGGGGGTCCCTGGCGGGTATACGCCCTGGGCGATGAGTTCCTCGATCTCGACGAGCAGCGAGCGGTAGATGGACGGCGCTTCGACCGCGAGCGCGCCGATGTGCAGGCCCTTGATCTGAACCTGATGGGTGAAGACCAGATCGTGCGTGCTGAGGCTGGCGTCGCCGGAAGCGGCACCGAACACGACGACGCGTCCGGTGAATGGTTTGGTCACCGCCAGGCTGATCTCGAACGTGGCACGTCCCACCGATTCCAGGACCAGATCAACACCGCCGGTCAGGCGGGTGATCTCCTCGGCAAGATCGGGACGTGCGCTGTCCAGTACCTCGTCGGCGCCGAGCGCTCTGACGGTGTCGTGCTTGGCTGGTGACGCCGTGGCGATCACGTGAGCGCCGTAGTGGCGGGCGAGGCGAACCGCGGCCTGCCCGACGCCTCCGGCCGCCGCATGCACGAGCACCACGTCGCCTGGCTTGGCCTCGCCCAACGGCTTCAGCGCCGCCAATGCAGTCGCCCAGTTCAGCACCAGGCCGAGAGCCTCGGCGTCGCTCCAGCCGGAAGGTACGGGAAGTACCCCCGCGGCCGGCATGGTCATGTACTGCGCGAAGGCACCCGGGCCGGCGCCGACGACGTGGGTACCGAGCGGGAGCGGGTTCTCGATGTCGCGGCCGAGACCCACGATCTCGCCAGCGGCCTCGAAGCCCGCCACGTACGGCGCGTTGCGGACCTCCTCCGTAGGTGCCATGGGACTGCATGACGTCCGCGAAGTTGACCCCGGCGGCGCCCACTCGGATCAGGTACTCGCAGGGCCCTGGGGCGGGGCGCTGAGCGGTCGTGAGGGTCAGATCCTTCGGTCCTCGCCGCGACGGCTGGACCAATGCCCGGATCGGCTGCTCTGCGATGTCTCGATGCTCGTTGATCGCCATGTGCCGGACGGTAGGAGCCTCACACTGGCGTCAAGGTCAAATGGTGTTCCAACGACCAGCTTGGCGCGCCTCCCGCAGGTAGGCGTCCAGCGCCGCCTGTTGGTCGCTGAGTCTCGCTATGCGTGCAGCGACCCGATCGCGATAGCTCTGCACCGCGTGCAGGAACTCCGCACACACCGCATCAGGTTCGGCGGTGAGGTGGGGCAGGACTTCCTTGATCAACCGCAGGGGCAGCCCGGACTCCAACAGTGAGCGGATGACGGTGATCCGGTCGATGGTGGACCGACAGTAGTCGCGGTACCCGTTGCCACACCGGCCAGGAACGATCAAGCCCTCGTCCTCGTAATACCGCAACGACCTGGCACTCACGCCACTGGCTCTGGACGCTTCGCTGATCTGCACACCGGCAACAACGCCCAGCCGCTCCACGCTCTTCCAACATTCGGCGCGACCGACGAAACGATGACCGCGCCCAGGCGTGAGCGCCGCGCTGTTAAGCGCGTTCCGCGCCTCCGGTAGGCGCGGTGCCCTTGGTCGAGAGCCACCAGCAGGCCCCCGGCATCGGCGACAGGGATCACTCGTCGCCCTCGAAGCCGTTCAGAATCTCCTTGGCACGGTCGGCGAACGTCGGATCCCCGAAGTCAAAGGCCGGGATGTCCATCTCCTCCTCCCAGCAACGCGCCCCGAGAGCCGCGAGGTGCACACCGTGTCGGATGAGCTGGGCCTCCGGCACGCCGTCGCGGGCGGCCGCCTCCTTGAGGATCCGCAGGTCTTCCTCGTCGAGATGGACCACGGTGCGCTTCAGAGCCATAAAGGTTCACCATCCAAGTGATACTTCACGGCCCACTCCACACATCTCGCCCGAAGACGGCCTCGGCAGTCCCACGCCACGACCTGGTGCACGCACGCGGGATGTCAAGGGGGATCAGGCGGGCGTGCACTGTTCTGGATCGATCTCGGCCAGGCGCGCCTCGACGTAGGGTTCGATGACCTGTCGCAAGGTTTCGCTCAGATCCTCGTCCTGAGCCCAGGCAGCCCGGATGGAGATCAGGATTCCAGTGTTGTCGAAGTCGGATCGTGAACACCCAACGAATGCCATGGCCTCGTCTTCCCAGATCCGGGTCTCATACTCACTTCCCTTGAGTCTCTCCGATTCTTCAACATTAAGCGTGTAGCCACGTTCGTTGATGACGCTTGCCACGCTGTCGGCACGCTCAGTGGGAAGTGTGCTGAGAGCGAGCGCGTCGGCACCATCCACGTCCACCCCGCAATTTCCCGTAGCGGTCGTGAAACCGTCCGGGTCTCGAGTGATCGCGTCGTCCACCTCGAGGTCGTCTCCTGGTGGCAGGATCGACTTATAGAGTTCCGCGTCGATGTCGATGCCACACAGCGATTCGGGCACGGTGTAGTTTCGGGCCCCCTCTCCGCCGCTGCACGATGGAAGAAGGGCGACGACGATTGCCATGAGTGAGATTTCCCTGATACGCCTCACGGATACCGCCTTTGATCCTCGGTTCTAGATGAGTAGGTCGGTTCAGTTGCTCGGGTCTTGGTCACGGATTGTCCCAGCGTCGAAGCCAATGGCGGCCTCCTTCTCAATCTCGTCCCTGATGTCGTCCCAATCCACGCCAGTGACGCCTGCCTGCTCGAAGGCCGCGGACGCGGATCGGCTGGAACCGCTGATGCACGCAGCCCTGCCGCCTTCGTAGCGATCGCTTCCCTCCGCTAGAGCAGCAGCCTCGTTATCCGCCTCGAACTGCCCGAAGACCGAGTCGGTAACCCGTGAAGCTCCCTCACTCACGAGGCCACCGGCTACCGGAATCCGAGCGATGACCTCGTTGACGACGATGTCTGTGTATTCTTTGACTTCGCCGACGTTCTCGTTGCGGCTTGCGTCGCCCTCGGCAATCTCCTCGTAGCCCGCCTTGGCATGCGCGTCGGCCAGAAGGCCCGTCAGATAGGCTCCCTGCTCCGACGCACGACCGACATCGCCCATCATCTCGTCCGGATCGTCAGCGTTAGATAGGATCGCTTCCTCGATCCTGACATCGGTGTACGCACTGTTCGCTGCCGAAATCATGAGGTAGATATCCTGGTCGCTTGCGAGATCAGCGATCAGCAAGCCGGATCCGTCCGTCTCGAACCGCGCCTCCTCGTACCGTGACATCTGTTGCGAGGCTGGCTGCATGTCAGCGATGTAGTCTGCAGCGATGACGCCGAGTGTGGGCCGCATGAACGCGAAGTCTCCGCCCTCCGCCACCGGCGTGCGGTCGTCGGCGAACCTGTTCCACACGACCTCGGCGATGCGGATGTTCACGGGCGAGTGATACGGGTTGATGGAATCGGTCGCGGCCCCCGGCGCCGTTCCTGTCGCCGCCGCTTCCAGAGCAGCAGCCAGTCCGGGCGCTTCGCCATCGATATCGGGAATACCGACGTCACGGGCGTCGTCGCCGGTTCCGAGGAAGTAGTCCAGGTTGCTGCTGAGGTTCGGGTCGAAGTACGACTCGACCGCGTCGGGGTTTCGGGCGCCGAGGCCGAGCATGCGGTCGACGACATCGTTACTTGAGTTCCAGCCGGGCACATCCGGATTGTCCGGATCGTATCGGCGAGAGTTCCAGATGTCAGGGTTCACCTGTTCGAGATTGACCATGTGGTTCATGGTCTGTTCGAAGAAATGTTCATCGATCGGAGCGTCAGATCTCTCCAGGATATCTATGGCCACGTCATAGGCCATGCGCTGATCATGGACGTAGGACGTCTGCGTCTGGTCAGCGTATAGCTCCTGAGTACCGACCTCGTTGAAATCATTGAGGCGCTCCTCGTAACGCTGCCCCTGAGGAGTTTCCAGCCACTCCTGGAACGCCGAGTCCTCATAACCGGCAGGGACCACGGCGTCGTTCGTCATGTCCCCCGGAGTCCAGAAGGCATTGGCGAGGACGTTGCCCATCTCGGTCTGGAGGGCGGAGGCATCGAAGTCCTCCGTCATGCCCGCCGCCTCGTCGATGCGCTGTGAGAGCCGTAGGAACTCCTCCATGCCGATTTCGTCCACGACGTAACCGGCGAAGTCGGGGCTGCCGTCCCACTCACCCAGTAGTCCCTCCATGCGCCGCAGGTCGTCCTCGCTCAGGTCCTCCTGCTGCGCGAGGGCGGCGAACTCGTCGGCGTCCTCCTGCCCCGAGACCTGCCATGAGGATGCCAGCAGCTGGGTCTCGAGGTCGAGAGAGGCGAAGGCGCCGGTGCCGGGCCCGGCATCGTCGCAACGGAGGATGGTTGCGCTGTTGCGTAGTTGTTCGGCGGCGTCCATCAACCACTGCAGTAGCGGCTGCAGGGAGCTCACCTCTGCGGTGACGTTGTGGTCGTCTCTGCGGGCCCGGTCGAAGATGTTGCCGAGCTTGCCGTAGGCACCGCCATCGTCGGAGGCGTGTAAGAGGTCGGCCAGGCGATCGAGGTCGTCCGGATTGGCGTTACGGATGGTCATGGCTGAGCGGTTTCCCCTCCCCGCCCCTGCCGGACTCTCCCCTTCCCGGCGTGGGGCGCGATGCGTGTAGAAATTACGCGTTGTTGCTGGAGAAACGCTAGTGTCTCGTGATCCGGTCTGTGTTACTTCGAGTTGTTTCGGACGAGTTTCTTGACGTTGGCCGTGACAAGGCGGACCTTCGCAAGGATCTCGTCGGCGGTGGCGGTCCAGGTGAATGGTTTCGCGTTCTCGTTCCACGAGTCGATGTAGTCACGGATCTGCTTGATCAGGACGTTGACGCCGGCGAAGGTACCGCGGCGGATCGAATGCCGGGTGATGATCCCGAACCAGATCTCGATCTGGTTGAGCCAGGACGACCCGATCGGGGTGAAGTGGAAGTGCACATGCGGGTTCTTCGCCAGCCATGCCTTCACCTCCGGGGTGGTGTGCGTGGAGAGGTTGTCCAGGACGATGTGGATCTCCTTTCCGGCGTGCGGCTTGACCGCCTTCTTCAAGAAGGCCAGGAAGGTCTCGCCGTTGCGGTTCGGCTTGCATTCGCCGAGGACTTCGCCGGTGCCGACATTCAGCGCGGCGAAGAGATTGGTCGTGCCGTGCCGGACGTAGTCGTGGGTGCGCTTCTCGGTCACCGCAAACGTGACCGGCAGCACCGGTTGGGTCCGGTCCAGCGCCTGGATCTGTGTCTTCTCGTCGATCGACAGAACCACCGCGCCACCCGGCGGGGCCAGGTACAGGCCGACCACATCGGCGACCTTCTCCGCGAACGCGGGATCCTTGGAGATCTTGAAGGTGCCCGACCGGTGCGGCTTGAGATTCTCCTCGCGCCAGACCCGGGCGACGTAGTGGAAGGACACCGAGATGCCCTCCCGCCGTTTGAGGTAATCGGCAAGGGTACGCGTCGACCAGTGCGACAAGCCTGTTTCCGGCGGCGGCGTCATCTTCGTCAACGCGATCAACCGGCCCCGGGTCCGCGGCGGGACCTGCTCCTTCCCACCGCCGGGGCGACGACTGACCAGACCGGCAATCCCCCACTTCGCGTAGCGCGCCTTGTACCGGTCGACCGTGATCGGCACGACTCCGGCCAGTTCCGCGACGTCCTTGCGACGACGCCCCTCCGCGACCCACAGCACGATCTGGGCCCGCCGCGCGACATCCGCCGGAACATCCCGAGAACGCACCAATTCCTGCAGCTCGTCCCGCTGTTCAGATGAGAGATCCATACCCCGTCCAACGAACCAACCGCCATCAGGTAACTGCAACCGGATCACGAGACACTAGTGGTGACTGAATGGGCGAGCCAACAGCGGGTGGGGATCCTTACGAGACGTTCACCTCAGCTCAGCGAACGATGGTCTGGTTCTCGTCCACGACGATGGTGTGGGTGGTCTCGAACGTGCCGCTGGGGAGCGGGTTGCGGCCCTCGGTCTGGGAGCCGGTCCAGTAGACCTCCCAGGTGAGGCTCGCGGTCAGCTCGTAGGAGCCGGCCTCGTGGGTGGACCGCAGGTACTCGACGCCGCAGGGCGGATCCTCGTCGGTCCGCCCGCGTTCGTACGGCTCGCCGATCTGCCCGTCCGCATTGATCTCGCATTCACCCGACTCCGGGTACACGAGGGCGTCCTCGGTGCCCGGATCGATCGTCATCGCGACCGGCTCGGCGGTGGTCTCGGCCCACATGCCGTTGATGGGCAGTTCGGCCCGCACGGTCCGGGGTTCGAACTCACCCGCGTCGAGCCAGATCCACATGGGGAGGTTGACGTACTGGTCGCCCTCCGGGTTGATCTCGATCTCCGTCTCCGGGATAGCGATCTCGTCGTAGGCGTACTCGGCGAGAACCTCGTCGGTGATGGACTCCTCCAGCGAGGGCTCATCCACGGAGTCAGCCCAGAAGATGGGTTCCGGGCAGTCGACCCCGTACCGGAACTCGTACTCGCGGTTCGGGTTGATGACGCCGTGCCACCACAAGCCGTCTTCCTCGGCGTCGAGGTTGTAGTTCTCGTAACTGGTCTCGCCGTACACGCTCTCGAAGTTCACGGACCAGTCGTTCATGTTGTCGTCGCGGTAGATGTCCGTGAACGCCACTGCGGGCGACCAGATGTTGAGCGCTCGGTCCGCGTGTTCGTCCGCGGCCACCAACGCGTCGACCTCGTCGCGGAACTGCTCCGCGGTCATGAACGGCTCGTACCAGCACACGGGCGGCTCCCACCCTGTGTCGATCGGCGACAGATTCCCCCTCCCGTCGCCCGCGTCACCACCGCCGGTGTCACCCGTGATGACGACCTCTGTGGAGGCTTCGGCGGTGAGGAAGCCGTCTTCGTGGGTGCCTACGTTGTCGCGTGAACCGCCGTCACCGCTGCCGAACCCCGAGGCGCTAGGCGACGTCGCGGCAGCGACCACGACGGAGATGACAAGTAACGTGCCCGTGCGTGCGCGTTTCCTCATCAGCCGCATTCCTCTCGCTCTGACTGGACCGCAGTCGTGACCCACACGCCACGTTCGTCCTTCTGTAGAAGATTCGTGTAGGAGACCTCTGGATCGTCGCCATCTTCCGGGATCGGTTCTCCTGTGCTGATGTCCACGGCAGTGGCGTCGCTTTCATCAGAGCAGTATGTGATCGCGGCTCCGCCACTCCCCTGCATCGCAACCTCAGGATTAAAGTACCGAACAACCCCCGCGATCGTGCGGTCATTTCTGATGAAGCCTCCAATCCAGTCTTCAGCGCCGACGAGGGCCTCCGCAGAGTGATAGAAGCTGACATATTCAGCTTCGGCGTCTCGTTCCAGGATCGCGAGGTCGATGGCGTTCTGCGCCTCCTGCGCATCATCCAGAACCGCTTGTTCCTCCGGGTCGTCGGACTCCCAGTCCTCGTAGACGTTCTCCCAGCCTTCGGGCAGGACGATCTCCGGGCGGTCCACGCCGTTCTCCGGCTGCTCCGTGCCCGGCGATTCGCTCCCCTCGTCCTCGCTTCCCCCCTCGCCGACGCCCTCGATCTCGTCGTCAGAACCGTCCGAGCCGCCGCAGGCGGTGAGGGGGAGGAGGAGGGCCGTTGTGGCCGTGGCGGTGAGGAGGGCGGCGCGGAGGCGGCGTGTCACGGGGTCCCCGTTCGCTGGTGGAGGGTGGGTACTGGGTGCCACCAGTAACGATACGGACGCGTTGCGTTGATCACCGGGGGATGTGACGAGTCGTTACGAATCCCCTACGACCGGAACCCGACGCACGGAATCGGGCCCCGCACGCCGTTGTGCGGGGCCCGTGCCTCAGCCCGTCAGCCCAGACGGGCCGTGAGCGCGTGGTACTCCTCCCACAGCGCCTCCGGTGTGCGCGCGCCGAACGTCAGGAGGTGGTCGGGGATGAGGGCCGCCTCCTGGCGCCACGTGTCGGAGTCGACGTCGAGCAGGAAGGACACCTCGTCCGGGCCGAGGTCCAGGCCCTCCGTGTCGAGTGCCTCGGGGGTCGGCAGGACGCCGATCGGCGTGGTGATGCCGTCCGCGAGGCCGTCGAGGCGGTCGACGATCCACTTCAGGACGCGGATGTTCTCGCTGAAGCCGGGCCAGACGAAGCGGCCCGCGTCGTCCTTCTTGAACCAGTTGACGTAGTAGATCTTCGGCAGCAGCGACGGGTCAGCCGCACGTTCGGGCATGGAGAGCCAGTGAGCGAAGTAGTCGCCCATGTGGTAGCCGCAGAAGGGCAGCATCGCGAACGGGTCGCGGCGGAGTTCGCCGACCGTGCCTTCGGCGGCCGCGGTCTTCTCGGAGGAGACGCAGGAGCCGAGGAAGACGCCGTGGCGCCAGTCGAAGGACTCGGTGACCAGCGGAACGGCCGTGGCGCGGCGCCCGCCGAAGAGGATCGCCGAGATGGGGACGCCAGCCGGGTCCTCCCATTCGGGGGCGATGGTCGGGCACTGCGCGGCGGGCACGGTGAAACGCGCGTTGGGGTGGGCGGCGGGCGTGTCGGACGTGGGCGTCCAGTCGTCGCCGCGCCAGTCGGTGAGGTGGGCGGGCGGCTCGTCGGTCATGCCTTCCCACCACACGTCGCCGCCGTCCGTGAGGGCGACGTTGGTGAAGACGGAGTTGCCCCACAGGGTGCGCATGGCGTTGGCGTTGGTGCGTTGGCCGGTGCCGGGGGCCACGCCGAAGAAGCCGGCCTCCGGGTTGATGGCGCGCAGCCGCCCGTCCTCGCCGAAGCGCATCCAGGCGATGTCGTCGCCGATGGTCTCCACCCGCCAGCCGGGCAGGGCGGGTTGCAGCATGGCGAGGTTGGTCTTGCCGCAGGCGGAGGGGAACGCGGCGGCGACGTAGTGCGGTTCGCGCCCGTCGGGCGGGGTGAGCTTGAGGATCAGCATGTGCTCGGCGAGCCAGCCCTCGTCGCGGGCCATGACGGAGGCGATGCGCAGCGCGTAGCACTTCTTGCCGAGCAGCGCGTTGCCGCCGTAGCCGGAGCCGAAGGACCAGATCTCCCGGGTCTCGGGGAAGTGCGAGATGTACTTCGTGTCGTTGCACGGCCAGGGCACGTCGCGCTCGTCGGGCGCGAGGGGCGCGCCCACGGAGTGCACGGCGCGCACGAACTCGCCGTCCTCGCCGAGTTCGTCCAGCACCGCGCTGCCCATCCGGGTCATGGTGCGCATGGCGACGGCGACGTACGCGGAGTCGGTGATCTCGACGCCGAGCGCGGAGAGCGGCGAACCGAGCGGGCCCATGCAGAACGGGACGACGTACATCGTCCGGCCGCGCATCGAGCCGCGGAACAGGCCGTGGTCGCCGGTGAAGATCTCGCGCATCCGGGCCGGGTCCAGCCAGTTGTTGGTGGGGCCCGCGTCCGCCTCGCGCTCGGAGCAGATGAACGTGCGGTCCTCGACCCGGGCGACGTCGGTCGGGTCGGAGGCGGCCAGGAAGGAGTCCGGCCGCCTGTCCCGATCGAGCCTGGTGAAGGTCCCGCCGGCGACCAGTTCCTCGCACAGGCGGTCGTACTCCGCCTGCGAGCCGTCGCACCAGACGATCCGGGCGGGCTCGGTCAACGCGGCGATCTCCGCGACCCAGGCGGCCAGGCGCCGATGTCGGGTGGGGGCGGCCGGGGGGTCGGCATCGGGGTCGCCCTGGGGTGTGGCGACGGGACCGGCGTGTGTGAGCGTCACGTTCGCTCCTGAGGGTGAGGGTTTTCAGTTCGGAGCGCTCATCGGACGGTGCCCAGCGCAGGAGCGCTCATCGGATAGAGAGCTCGCTCATCTGATCTCGCTTCTTTGATACTGCCTCTTTCTCTCGTCTGTGTCCAGTGATGCTCAAGTGAGCGGAACGCGGTCGCCGCTAGCATTCAGTGCATGACTCCGCTCATCAAGCCCCGCCTGCGCGGCTGGTTGCACGCCGGGATGTTCCCCGCCGCGCTGATAGCCGGCGTCTTCCTCACCGCATTCGCGAGCAGTACGCAGGCCCGTGTGGCCTGCGCCGTCTACACGCTGACGGCGTGTCTGCTCTTCGGCATCAGCGCGCTCTACCACCGGGGCAACTGGAGCCCGCGGGCGAACGCCGTGCTGCGCCGACTGGATCACGCCAACATCTTCCTGATCATCGCCGGCACCTACACGCCGTTCACCATCCTGCTGCTGGAGGGCGCGCGTCAGCAGGTGCTGCTGTGGGTGATCTGGGCGGGAGCGATCACCGGCATAGCCTTCCGGATCTTCTGGGTGGGCGCGCCGCGGTGGCTCTACACGCCGTGCTACCTCGCACTGGGCTGGACCGCGGTGTTCTTCATGCCCGACTTCCTGCGGAGCGGCGGCATCGCGGTGTTGTGCCTGGTCATCGCCGGTGGGGTGCTGTACAGCACGGGCGGTGTGGTCTACGGCCTGAAGCGCCCCGACCCGTGGCCTCGGTGGTTCGGCTTCCACGAGGTGTTCCACTCGTTCACACTCGCCGCCTTCGTCGTGCACTACGTGGGGATCTCGCTGGTGGCCTACCGGAGCGTCTGACAGCTTGACAGTCACATCTTTTTGAGAGCCACTATCACTAGATGGTGACTCTCGGAGGTGTGCCATGACCGCAGCCCACGAGCCCGACCCCCGGCGGTGGTGGGCGCTGGGCGCCCTGGTGCTCGCCACCCTGGTGCTCGGCTTCGATCTGACGATCCTCAACGTGGCGCTGCCCACACTGGCCGCGGAGTTGGACGCGGACACGGGCCAACAGCAGTGGATCGCGGACGCGTTCCTGGTCGTCTTCGCCTCGACGATGCTCCCCGCGGGCCTGCTCGGCGACCGGTTCGGGCGGCGCCGGCTGCTGGTCACCGGACTGCTCGTGATCCTGGCAGGGTCGGTGCTTGGCACCCTGGCCGGCAGCGCCGAACTGCTGATCGTCGCGCGCGCGGTGATGGGCCTGGGCGGCGCGTTGGTCACGCCGCTGGCGATGGCCGTGCTGCCCGCGCTGTTCGGCCCCGAGGAACGCGGCAGGGCGGTGGCCGCGCTCGCCGCCGCGCTGGCCGCGGGCATGCCGCTCGGCCCCCTGATCGGCGGCTGGCTGCTGAACCACTACTGGTGGGGCTCGACCTTCCTGATCAACGTGCCGCTGGTGGCCGTGGGCATCGCCGCCTGCCTGCTGCTGCTCCCGGAGAGCCGCGACCCCGCGGCACCGACCGTCGACGCGCTGAGCACCGCGCTCAGCGTCGCGGGCCTCGGCGTGCTGGTCTACGGCCTGATCGAGGGTCCGTCGCGGGGCTGGAACGACCCGCTGGTGCTCGCGATGCTCGTGGCCTCGGCGCCGCTGCTGGTCCTGCTGGTCGCCAGGGAACGGCGGCGGGCCCATCCGATACTCGACGTCGGCCTGCTGCGGAATCCGGGATTCCGGTGGAACGCCTTGGTGGGGACGCTGGTGAGCTTCGTGCTGGCCGGGCTGCTCTTCGTGGTGCCGCAGTATCTGCAGGCGGTCAGGGGGCACGACGCGCTGGAGACCGGGGTCCGGCTGATGCCGATGATGGGCGGGCTGATGGTGGGCGCGCGCGGGTGCCAGCCGCTGGTGCGCGCGTTCGGCGGACGCGGGGTGGTGGTCGCCGGCCTGGTGCTGCTGTCGTTCGCCGGCCTCCTCGGCTCGACGACCGGCGTGGACTCCGGGTACGGGCTGACCGCGGCATGGCTCGCGGTCACCGGGCTCGGCGCGGGGCTCGCGCTGGTGCCGGCCATGGACGCGGCGCTGGCCGCGCTGCCGCCGGATCGTTCCGGGGTCGGGTCCGGGCTGCTGATGACCGTGCGGCAGGTGGGCGGCGCGATCGGGGTGGCGCTGCTGGGCAGCCTGCTGGCGCAGGCGTACCGGGCCCGGGTGGAGACGGACCGGCTGCCGGCGGAGGCGGCGGACGTGGCGCGGGATTCGGTGGTGGCCGCGCATCTGGTCGCGGAGCGCCTGGCGGGCGCCGGGGGCGGTGATGCCGCGGGCGCCGGGGGCGCGAGGGGTACCGGCGGGGCGGGAGGTGCGCGGGGTGGGAGCGCGGCGGAGCTGATCGCGTCGGCTGACGCGGCGTTCACGCACGGCATGAGCCTGACGCTCTTCGTCTGTGGCGCGGTGGCACTACCCGCCGCGTTGCTGGCGGCGTGGCTGCTGCCGGCCGCCCCCGCGAGCGGGCGGCCGGAGGGGACCATTGGCGGGAACCTGGCCGTTGCGGAGAGCGATGGCGCAGAATGACTGCCATGGCCACCACATCCTCGCCCCGCCCCGGCCTGAGGGAACGGAAGAAGATCCGGACGCGACAGGCGATCCGGCGGGCCGCGTACCGCCTCTTCGCCGAGCAGGGCTACGAGGCCACTCGGGTGGACGAGATCGCGGACGCCGCGGAGGTGTCGCCCAGCACGGTCTTCCGTTACTTCCCGACCAAGGAAGACATCGTGCTCAGCGACGAGGAGGACCCCGTCATCGCGGCGGCGCTGCGCGCCCGGCCCGCCGACGAGCCGCCGCTGACGGCGCTGCGGGAGGCCATCCACGTGGCGTCCCGGCGCATCTACGAGACGCCTGAGGCGATGGCCGAGGTGCGGCAGCGGATGCGGCTGGTGGCCTCGGTGCCGGCGATCAGGGGTCGGCTGCACGAGTCGATGGCCGGCTCCGGCGCGTTCTTCTCCGCGGTGCTGGCGGAACGGCTCGGCCGGTCCAGCGAGGACCTGGAGCTGCGGGTCTTCACGGGCGCGGTGCTCGCCGGCCTGTGCGAGGCCCTCCTGTACTGGGCCGAGCACGACGCGGAGGAGGACCTCCACGCGCTCATCGACCGCGCCATCGACGTTCTCGACGGCGCCCTCGCGTAGCGGTTGCTGGCGCCCTTGCCCGCGTCAGCTCAGTTGCTCGGCGAGGGTGGCGGGGTCGGTGGTGGGGGCGGTGCAGGTGAAGCGGCGACACACGTAGGCCGCGGGGCGGCCGTCGCGGAGCGGGCGGTCGACGAGCAGCGGCGGGAGCCCGTCGGCGTCCGGCTCGCCGACGGCGATCACCGCGCCGGGGGCGGTGGCGCGCAGCGCGGTGCGGTGCAGTTCCGCCGTCGCCGCATCGCCGGGCGGGCCGACGATCGCGACCTCTCTGGGGCCGTCGAGCGCGGCCTCGGCCACCGCGAGGCCCCAGCCGATGAAACGCGGCGCGCGGGCGCCGAGCGCGGTGACGATGCCCAGTGCCCGCTCGGCCGCCTGGCGGTGCCGGTCGCTGCCGGTGTAGGCGGCGTAGGAAAGGAGCGCGCCGGACGCCGCCGTCCAGCCGGCGGGGGTGGCGCCGTCGGTCGGGTCCTGCGGGCGGCGGATCAGGGGCTCGGCGTCGTCGGCCGTGTCGTACAGCGCGCCGTCCGGCCGGCTGAACCGGGTCAGCACCGCCTCGAGCAGCCCCTCGGTGTGCTCCAGCCACCGGGTCTGGCCGGTCACCGCGTAGAGCGCGAGGAACCCCTCGGCGACGTCCGCGTAGTCATCCAGAACGCCGGCGCTGAGGCCGGTCCGGCCGTCCCGCGAGGTGCGGGCCAGCCTGACCTCGCCGGCCGCCGCGCCGTCGCCGCGCGCTTCGTCGAGGTGCACCTGGACCAGCAATTCGGCCGCGGACACGGCCGCGGCGACCAGATCGGGGCGTTCCAGGCAGGCGCCGGTCTCCGCCAGGGCGGCGATGGCCAGCCCGTTCCACGCGGCGATGACCTTCTCGTCGCGCTCGGGGCGGGGCCGCTGGGCGCGGGCGGCCAGCAGCCGGGCCCGGATCTCGGCCGGCGGCTCGTCACGGTCCAGCCGGAGCACCGAGGCGCCGGCTTCGAACGTGCCCTCCTCCGTCACGCCGAACGCCCGCGCGGCGGCCTCGGCCCGGAGCTCGTCGCCGAGCACCGTGCGCAGCTGCCCCGGCGTCCAGACGTAGTAGGCGCCCTCGACGTGGTGCCCGTCCTCGTCGGCGCTGTCGGCGTCCAGCGCGGAGGCGAAGCCGCCCTCGCCGGTGCGCAGTTCGCGCATCATGAAGTCGGCGGTCTCCTCGGCGACCCGGCGGGCCAGCGCGGAGCCGTTGGCCCGCCACAGGTGGGTGTAGACGCGGCAGAGCAGCGCGTTGTCGTAGAGCATCTTCTCGAAATGCGGCACGGTCCAGGTGGCATCCACGGCGTACCGGGCGAAGCCGCCGGCGAGCTGGTCGTAGAGCCCGCCGCGCGCCATGGCCTCGCAGGTCCGCTCCGCCATCGCCAGCGCCCGCGTCGAGCCGGTGCGGGCGTGATGGCGGAGCAGGAACTCCAGCGCCATGGCGGGCGGGAACTTCGGCGCGCCGCCGAAACCGCCGTGCGTCCCGTCGAAGTCCCGGTCGAGGCCGGCGACGGCCGCGGCCAGCTCCTCGGCGTCGGGCGGGCGTGGCGCGTCATAGGCCAGGTCCCGGCCCGCCAGCTCGCTGGTGATCCGGCCGGCGACGCCGGTGACCTCGCCGCGCCGGTCGGTCCAGGCGGTGTGCACGCCCTCCAACAGCTGCGGGAAGGAGGGCATACCGGCGCGCGGTTCGGGCGGGAAGTAGGTGCCGAAGTAGAACGGTTCGCCGTCCGCCGTCATGAACACGGTCATCGGCCAGCCGCCCTGGCCCGTCGCGGCCTGGACCGCGTCCATGTACACGGAGTCGACGTCCGGGCGCTCCTCGCGGTCCACCTTGACGGGCACGAAGTGCGCGTTCAGATAGGCCGCGATCTCCGGATCGGCGAAGCTCTCCCTGGCCATGACGTGGCACCAGTGGCACGCCGAGTAACCAACCGACAGCAGCACGGGTACGTCCCGTCGCCGGGCCTCCTCGAACGCCTCGGCGCACCAGGGCCACCAGTCGACGGGGTTGTCCGCGTGCTGGAGGAGATAGGGCGATGTCTCGGAGGCGAGTCGGTTGGCCATGCCTCCATCCTGACCCCGATCGGGGCAGAGGCGGAACCGGAGCAGGTCAGGCTGCCGCGTTCCAGCCGGCCGCGGGCGCAGCCCCCGCCTCAACAGTCCGCATGGTCTCGCCGTCGGCGAGGGCCGGCGCTGTCGCGTCCCGGCAGCGCGCGCCGCAGCGATTCCCGTGAGACCGGAGGCGCCAGGTCTGCGCTCCCGACTTCGTGTCTGCTACTCGCAGGGGCAGGCTAGCTGTGGCGAGCGTGGCGATACTCGTTCGCATGCACGACACAACGCACGGCAAGTCACTCCTCGGTGAGTTCCTGTCCACGCGTCGGGCGCAGTTGAAGCCGGCAGACGTGGGGCTGCCGGACTACGGCGACCGGCGGCGGGTGCCGGGGCTGCGGCGTGAGGAGCTGGCCCAGCTGGCCGGTGTCAGCGTGGCCTACTACATCCGGCTGGAACAGGGGCTGTCGCTCAACGCCTCGCCGCAGGTTCTCGACGCGCTGGCCACGGCTCTGCAGCTGGATGACACGGAGCGGCGCCACCTGCACACCTTGTCCGGTGATGCCCGGCCGAGCCGCCGCCGGCTCCCCGCCGAACGTGTCACCGCAGCGGTGCGCCAACTGGTGAACGCCTTCGGGGACTCACCCGTGGTCGTCGTCGGCCGGCGCTCTGACGTCCTGGCGTGGAACCGCGCCGGGCATGCGTTGTTCGCCGGGCACCTGGCCCCGGACAGCCCGGATCGAGCGGCCACGCGGCCCAACACCGCCCGGCTGGTCTTCCTGGACGAGCACACACGGGACCTGTACGTGGACTGGCCCAGGAAGGCACGGGACGTGGTGGGCAAACTGCGGCAGGCGGTCGGCGAATATCCGGGCGACCCGCATCTGGCCTCCCTCATCGGTGAGTTGACCATGCGCAGCCCGCAGTTCGCCAAGCTGTGGGCCGAGCACCGGGTGCGCGCCTGGGGCATGACCGAGTACCGGATGCGCCATCCGACGGTCGGGGAGCTGGACGTACTGCAGCACTCGCTCCCGGTGCCCCGGGGGCAGGGGATCCGGCTGGTGGTGACGACGGCGGCGCCCGGCTCCCCCTCCCAGGCGGCACTGCAGTTGCTCAACCAGTCCCTCCACCCCGCCGCCGACACCCCCGCGTCCGTCGTTCCGCTGCACCCCTGATTCGGCCGTCCGGTCGCCGCAACACCACGGTCGGCTCAGACCGTCACACCTGACCATCACCCGGCGGCCGCCGGCCCGAGGCCGGCGGGGAATGCCGCGGGGGCCTCGTTCACACGCGTCTTCTCGCCGCCACACGCGTCCTCCCGCCGCCGATGACGCTGCCGCCCCTCTGCTCTTCCCCTCTTTCACTCCTCTGGAGGTTCCCCCATGTCAGGGACTCATGGCAGAGCTGCCGTCCCGTCCGGGCGCTCCGTTCGCGCCGTCCCGGACCGCTCCGGAAGACGCCCCCGCGCTCGACCGGCTGGCCGCCCTGCTCGGACGCGACATCACCAGGTGACCCCCATACGGCTCACCGCAGTACCCGCCGGCCCCAACACTTCCAAGGAACAAGGACGATGAAGAAGACGAAGCTGAGGATCGCCATCGCGAGCGCGGCACTGGTCACTGTCGCGGCCACCGGGACGGCGTGCGGTGCGAAGGATTCCCGCGCCGAAGCCGACACCGAGCGGCCCCGGAGCGAGCAGATCGAGCAAAACGAGCAGAGCGAGCAGGAGACGCCCAGCGTCATCGAGGCCGACGGCTCGAACGTTTTCCCGCACTCGCTGGACTTCGACACGGAGTCGAACACGTTCTTCGCCGGCTCGCTGAGCCAGGGCAAGATCTTCGCCTTCGGTCCGGACGGACAGGTGCGCACCCACATCGACGACCCGGAACTGGTGTCGGCGCAGGCCGTCCACGTCGACCGTGAGCGGGACCGCATCCTGGTCAGCAATGTGGACTACGGCCTCGCCGAACGTTCCAACCCGGACGCCCCCTTCCGCATCGCCGGTGTGGGCAGCTACGACCTGGAGACCGGGGAACAGGACTGGTGCGTCGATCTGACCGCGATCACCAACGACGGCAAGGACCACCTGATCGCCGACCTGACGGTGGCGCCGGACGGCACGATCTACGCCGTCGACCAGCTGACTCCGACGGTGTTCCGCATCGAACCCGATGGCAGCGCCTCGATCTTCCTGCGGAGCGACCAGCTGCAGGGCACGCTGGACATTCCCGACTTCCTGAACGATGTGGGGATGTCAGCGGTGGAGTGGGTGCCAGGGGACCAGCTGATCATCGCCATGGCCGACGGCTCCCTGGTACGGGTGCCCGTCCAAAGTCCCGAAGAGGCGCAGCCGGTGGAGCTCTCCGCACCGCTGTCGTCCCCCACGGCCGGCATGGAGCTCCTGGAGGACGGTTCGCCCGTGGCGGTCAGCAGCGGTCTGCTGTCCGGCGCGCCCGCCGAGATCCAGCGCGTGGAGTCCAGCGAGGGCTGGGAGGAAGCCACGGTGGGTGTCACCGACACCGTCGAGGATCCCATCACCAGCGACGTGACCGCGGGACGGGACGGGACGACGTACGCGCTCAGCGGCGGACTGGCCGACCTCCTCGCGGGCAAGCCCAACGACGGGTTCGCCCTGACCCCCGTCGACATCGGTTGAGCCGGAGGCCGTCCCCCAGTCTCGAAGCCGGCATCGTGCGGTAGCCCTCCTCCCACGGGCGGGCTACCGCACCAGCCCGCGCGGTGGGATCAGCCGGCCTGGTACGGCTTGGCCTCCATCACCTTGACGCGGGAGATGTTGCCGTTCGGCAGTTCGTACTCCGCTTCCTCGCCGACCTTCTTGCCGAGCACGCCCCTGCCCAGCGGCGACTGAGGGGAGTACGTCTCGATGTCCGAGGTCGCGAACTCGCGCGAGGCGAGGAGGAACGTCATCGTGTCGCTGTCGTCGCCGTCGAAGGCGATGGTGACGACCATGCCCGGCGCCACCACACCGGTGTCGGCGGGAGCCTCGCCGACCCGCGCACTCTCCAGGAGCTGGCTCAGCTGGCGCACCCGCGCCTCCATCTTGCCCTGCTCCTCCTTGGCCGCGTGGTACCCGGCGTTCTCCTTCAGGTCCCCCTCTTCGCGGGCAGCCTCGATCTTCTTCGCGATCTCGACGCGGGCGGGACCCGACAGGTGATCCAGCTCCGTCTTGAGCTGGTCATACGCCTCCTGGGTCAGCCAGGTGACAGTGTCGCTGGTCTGGGTCACAGGTGCTCCTCGGGTGATACAAGAAGGACAAAACGATAAAAAGGACGCCCGACCCGGATGGATACGATCCTGGGGCGGGCGGATCATCGATCGAAATCTCGACTCTAACAACGCCGATCGATGTTCGGAAGGATTACCCTCCGCTGCCGGGGACAAACCCTCGGCGCTCTTTCTGGCGGCCGGGTGCGCAGGTCGACCGGGTGGGCTAGGCCGAATCGCAGCCGAGCAGCTCCGCGGTGGTGGCACGCTCCGTGGTCTTCAGCGTCACGGAGCGGTGGATCCGGTCCGTGTCGTCCTCGAAACGGACGGTCGCGCGGCCGACCTCCAGGCCGTCCTCGGCCCGGGCCCTGAGCGTGCACACGCCCACCACATCGGCGGGCTTGCGCACCGCGACGCTCACCTCGACCTCGGTTTCGGAGACCACGTCGAACCCGGTGAGCTCGCCGGTGACGTCCTGGTCGGCGATGTAGGACGCGCCGGCCCAGACGGTGAAGCCCAGCAGGAGCACGCCGAGGACCAGTCCGGTGGCCTTCAGCCGCCGGTCGCTGCGCGCCTCGGCCGTGCGCGAGCGTCCGTACCGCCCCTCGGGCAGTGTCGCGGGGGCCTCGGCCATGGTCATGGTCCTCGATCAGCCGGTCGGGTAGAAAAACCAGGAATACGGGTGATGGTTCTTCGGTCACTATAGAAGGCGTTTCCCGCACCCATCACACCAGGACGACGAGGATCGAGCCTTGACAGAGCAGTTGCGACTCATGGCGGTGCACGCCCACCCGGACGACGAGTCCAGCAAGGGTGCGGCGACGATGGCCCGGTACGTGTCGGAGGGCGTGGACGTGCTGGTCGCCACCTGCACGGGTGGCGAGCGGGGCGACATCCTCAACCCGAGGCTCCAGGGTGACCCGTACATCGAGGAACACATCCACGAGGTGCGGGCGAAGGAGATGGCGGAGGCCCGGGAGATCCTGGGCGTGCGGCAGGAGTGGCTCGGCTTCGTCGACTCGGGGCTGCCCGAGGGCGACCCGATGCCGCCGCTGCCCGAGGGCTGCTTCGCACTGGAGGACGCGGACGAGGCGGCGGAGCCGCTGGTGCGGCTGATCCGCTCGTTCCGGCCGCATGTGATCACGACCTACGACGAGAACGGGGGCTATCCGCACCCCGACCACATCATGACCCACAAGATCTCGGTGGTGGCGTTCGAGGCGGCGGGGGACCCCGAGCGCTACCCCGACGCGGGCGAGCCGTGGCAGCCGCTGAAGCTCTACTACAACCAGGGCTTCAACCGGCCGCGCACCCTCGCCCTGCACAACGCGCTGGTGGCGCGCGGCCTGGACTCGCCGTACGCGGAGTGGCTGGAGCGCTGGGACGAGATGAAGGCGCCGGAGCGGCACCTGACCACGCGGGTGCCGTGCGCCGACTTCTTCCCGGTCCGCGACAAGGCGCTGATCGCGCACGCCACGCAGATCGACCCGGACGGCGGCTGGTTCAAGGTGCCGATGGAGATCCAGCAGAAGGTGTGGCCGACCGAGGACTACGAGCTCGCGCAGTCCCATGTGGATACCTCACTCCCCGAGTCGGACCTCTTCGCGGGCATCCGGGAGAATTGACGCATGACTGAGTGGCAACCCCTCGCGAAGGAGCTCGACCAGTACTCGGTGACCCCCGGCGTGCTCGGCTTCATCGTCTTCGCGATCCTCGGCGTCGGCGTGTGGATCCTGTTGAAGTCCATGAGCCGGCACCTGGGCAAGATCGCGTTCGACGAGGACCCGGACCGCCGGGAGGGTACGGCGTCCGCGGAGAGCAAGCAGCCCTCCACCCGGGCATCCGCCTGAGCTCGGACTGCCCGAACCCCACCCGGGCCTGGACCTGGGCCTGAGCCCAGGTCCAGGCCCGAGTCCCGAGTCCCGAGTCCGGCCCCGAGCCCTAGTTCCGCGTCACCACGCCGAACGCGTCGCGCGCGCCGCGCCGCGGCACCATGCCCATGCGCCAGGCCGGCCAGCCCGACTCCGGGCCCTGGCCGCGCTGGAGCATCAGGGCGTAGCTGTGCGCGGCGTCCGTCAGGTGCGGGTCGCGCAGCGGGTGGTCCTCGCGCAGCAGCTCGGCCAGCTCCTCCTGGGCGACCGCCGAGCCGACGTCCGTGCCGCCGGGCGAGGCCAGCGGCAGCAGGGTGCAGCGCAGGAACTGCGCCCAGTCCGCGCCCCTGGCGTCCGGACGCCCCTCCCCGTAGCCCTCGCCGAACAGCCGCAGCGCCGTGTCGGCCAGCTCCAGCGCCTGCGAGAGGCGCTCGTTGCCCGCCTCGATCACCGCCAGTTCGACGCAGCTCCACGCCTCGCCGTGCACTATGCCGGCGCGTTGGAAGTCGCGGCGCGCCTCGGTCAGCAGTTGCCGGGCGAAGCCGGTGTTACGCAGTGAACCGGTGCTGGCCGCGCTCTGGTCCCGGGTGATCCGGGCCGTGTGGTGCCGGGCGCAGGCCAGGCCGTAGACGTCCCGCATCCGGTTGAACATCGTCCGGGCGCGTTCCATGGTGCGCACCGCATCGGCGGCGGCGCCGTCCTCCTCCTGGGCCTGGCCGAGGTAGTAGAGGGTCCACGCCTCGCCGCGGGCGTCCTCCGTGTCGGTGTGCCGGGCGAGCGCGGAGCGCAGCTGCTCCAGGGCGCCGGCGGCGTCGCCGTCGTAGAGCCGGGCGCGGCCGAGCTCGGTCAGCGACCAGGCCACGCCGCGCACGTCGCGGGAGCGCTCGTAGAGGTCGAGCGCGGAGCGGATCTCGTGTTCGGCGGCCGCGATGTTGCCGCCGCGCAGCAGCGTCTGGCCGAGCTGGAACCTGGTCCACGCCTCGCCGTGCACGCTGCCGCTCGCCTGGTGCAGCGGCAGCGCCTCGGCGAGCATTCGGCGGGCGGTGTGGATGCGTCCTGACTCCCGTTCCACGGTGGCCAGCGCGTGCAGAGTCCAGGCGCGGTCGCCGTCGAACGTCGGGCCCTGCTGGAGGTCGAGCGCCTGCCGCAGCTTCTCGCCGGCCTCGGCGAACCGGCCCTGGTGCTGCAGGGTGATGCCGAGGTCGCGCAGCGCCCGGGCGGTGCCAGCCTCGTGCTGCGCCTGCTGGTAGAGGGTGACCACGGAGGACAGGGTGGACCGGGCCTTGTCCAGCTCGCCGAGCTGGCGGGCGGCGACGCCGGTGCGCCACTGCACGGAGCGGGTCAGCAGCCCCTGGTTGACGGCCTGGGTGAGCTCGTTCAGCTCGCCGAGGCGGTAGAGGTCGCCGCGCAGCAGGCAGTAGTCGCACAGCGCGCCGAGCAGATGCTGCACCGCCTCCCGGTCGACCCGCTCGTCGGCGTGGCGCAGCGTGGCGGTGATGAAGCTGGTCTCGTCGTCGAGCCAGCGCAGCGCCGCGTCGAGCGAGGCGAAGCCGTGGCCGCCGGCCGCGGCGGGCAGCAGGTCGGCGCGGGTGGAGGTCTTGCCGTCGACGAGCCGGATCACCGTGTCGGCGAGCTCGGCGTAGCTGCGGATCAGCCGCTCCTGGGCGGCCGAACGCTCCTCGTCGCTCTCCTCGTCGAACAGCCGGGCGCGGGCGAAGCGGCGCACCAGGTCGTGCAGCCGGTAGCGGCTTCCGCGCACGTGGCGCAGCAGGCCGACCCGGGTGAGCTCCTCCAGCTGTTTGGTGGCCTCCTGCTCGCCCACGTCGAGCAGCGAGGCCGCGGCCCGGGCGCCGAGACTGGCCCGGCCGGCCAGCGCCTGGCGGCGCAGCAGCCGACGGGCGGTCTCGGTCTGGTCGGCGTAACGCATCCGCAGCGCGCGCTCGGCCGGGTCCAGGCCGCCCGTGCCGCCGCCGGGCCCGTACGCGGCGAGATCCTCGGCGAGCTGGGCCGGGGTCCGCTCGTCCAGGGCGGAGCCGACCAGCCGCAGCAGCAACGGGCGGCCGTCGCACAGCTCGGTGATGCCCTGCCAGCTGGCGGCGTCGTACGGCCCCGGCGCGATGGTGCCGAGGTCGGTGACCGAGGCGCGCAGCAGCTCCTCGGCGTAGCCCTGGTCGAGGGCGCCGAGCTCCAGCTGGTGCACGGAGGCGGGGAGCTCGGGGTCGAGCGCAAGCGGCTCGGCGGCGGTGACCAGCACCAGGGAGTCGGAGCGCTCGGGAACGAGGGCGCGCACCTGCTCGGGGTCGGTGGCGTCATCCAGGATGATCACCACGGGCAGGCCGGTGAGGTGCTGCTGGTAGTGCTCGGTCAGCCGGCGCAGGTGTGCCGGGTCCGCGCCACGTCCTATGCCGTCGCGGAACAGCAGCTGCTCGCGGGGGGCGCCGAGGCGGTTCATCAGGTGCAGCACGGCGTCGCGGGTGGGCAGCGGGTCGACGCTCTGGCCGCGCAGGTCGACCAGGCAGGCGCCGCGGAACAGCTCGCGCATCTCGTGCGCGGCCCAGACGGCGAGCATGGTGCGGCCGGCGCCGGACGGGCCGTGCAGCACGACGACGGTGGGGCGGGTGCCGGTGCTGGCCCGGTCGCGGTTGACCCACTGGGTGATCTGCGTCAGCTGGCGGCGGCGGCCGATGAACGGGTGGCCGCGGTCGGGCAGCCGGTCGAAGGACCGGGTGAGCACCGAACGGGTGCGGGCCTCGGCGCTGCGGTCCCGGGAGCGTGACACGGGGCGGCGCGGCTCGCGCTGCGGCTGGCCCAGCGATGTGGCCAACGGCTGCCGGCGCGGGGCCAGGGCCCGCTGGTGGTCCAGCCAGGGCCGCAGGCCGCGCACCTCGACCGCGGTCAGCCAGGCGAGGCGCAGCTGCTCGACGCCGCCGGGCTGGTTGCGGCGGCCGGCGAGCGACTCCGCGGACCACGTATGGGCCACCACGGACTGCGCCGCGTAGCCGAGCAGTCCCGCGACCGCGACGATGACCGCGTCGCCGAAGGCCGTGGTCACCGAGTCGTCCATGGCGCCGATCAGCAGCAGCGCGGCGAGCGCGGCCGAGAGCGAGGTGGCCGCGGCGCCGCCGAGCGGGCCCGGCCCGAACCGCTCCCGCAGCCGGCCCTCCGACGCGTCCGCCTCGGCCTGCCGGTACGCCTCGTACTCCTCGGCGGCCGGGCGGACGATCTCGGCCAGGGCGGCGCGGCCGCGTTGCAACAGCAGCGCCCCGTCGGCGCGTCCGTCGGAGATCCGCACCTCCCCCTCGACGGCGCGCGCGAGCAGCCGCTCGACCTCCGCGCGGTGACGCTCTGTCAGCTCAGTCGACTGTGTCTGACCCGCCATCTACTCCCCCTCCCCGCTTCCCGGGTGCGGTGACGCACCCGGGAGAAACGCGCTTCCGTGAGAAACGCATTCCCGGGGTGAGGCTGCCCGAACAGTTCGCCCCCTGGCAAGATCCCCGGATCACACGCCGGCGGCCGGGCGGATCCCGTGATCCGCCCGGCCCGCTCGGTCCGGTGCCTTCTCTTCTTCGGTTCCTCTTCGGTTCGGGCGCAGCCCGGTCAGCCGGTGGCGCGCTTGTACTTGCGCACCGCCAGGGAGCGGAAGAGGACGATGATGAAAACCGAGAACAGCACGGACGCGAGCACCGGATTCTGCATCGGCCAGGCGTCGGGAGCCTCGTAGTTCGCCGGAAGGTTGCCGAACAACTCGCGGACGCCGAGCACGTTGGCGCTGAACGGGTTCCACTCGGCGACCGGCTGCAGCCAGCCCGGCATGTTCTCCGAGGGGACGAACGCCACCGACACGAACGTCAGCGGGAACAGCCAGATCAGCCCACCCGAGGTGGCCGCCTCCGGGGTGCGCACCGAAAGGCCGATCAGCGCGCCGATCCAGGTGAAGCTGTATCCCAGCAGGAGCAGCAGCCCGAACCCGGCCAGGGTGCTGAGCACGCCCTCGTGCACCCGCCATCCGACCAGGAAGGCCACCACGGCGAGCACCACCAGGATCGCCGCGGTCTGCACCAGGTCGGCGAAGGTGCGGCCGGTGAGCACCGCGCCGCGTGCCATGGGCAACGAGCGGAAACGGTCGATGATGCCCTTCTGCATGTCCTCGGCGATGCCGGCGGCGGCGCCGGCGACCGCGAAGGTGACGGTCTGCGCGAAGATGCCGCCCATCAGGAACTCGCGATACGCCGCCGCGTCGAGTCCGGCGCCCGGCACGTTGATCGAGCCGCCGAAGACGTAGGCGAACAGCACCACGAACATGATCGGCTGTATCAGACCGAAGATGACCACCTCGGGGATGCGCAGCATCCGCAGCAGGTTTCGCTTGGCCACCACCAGGGAGTCGTGTGCCCCCTGACGGAAGCCGATGCGCTCGCCGCCGGCGACCACCGGGCGGGGAGCGGTCTGGGTCGTGATGCTCACCGTGCACCGTCCTCGTTCTTCGTGGCGCTGGTCTTCGTGGCGCTGGTCTTCGTGGCGCTGGTCTTCGAGGTGCTGGTCTTCGTGTCGGCGGTCTGCTCGCCGTCCACGGGCTCGTCCTCGGCGGCGTGGCCGGTGAGGGAGAGGAACACGTCGTCGAGGGTGGGGCGACGCAGCCCGATGTCGTCGATCTCCACGCCCCGGTTGTCCAGTTCGCGGATGACCTCGGCCAGCAGCTTGGCGCCGCCGGCGGCCGGGACGCTGAACTTGCGGATGTGCTCCGTGAAGGCGGGCTCCCCGTCGCCGAGGTTGCGCAGCACCTCCTCGGCGAGCGGCGCGTGCTCCCGGTCGTGCACCACGACCTCGACCACCTCGCCGCCGGTCTGCGCCTTGAGCTGGTCGGAGGTGCCCCGCGCGATGACCTTGCCGTGGTCCACCACGGCGATGGTGTCGGCGAGTTGGTCCGCCTCCTCCAGGTACTGGGTGGTGAGCAGCAGCGTCGTGCCGCCGGCCACCAGCTCCTTGATGACCACCCAGAGCTGCTGGCGGTTGCGCGGGTCGAGGCCCGTGGTGGGCTCGTCCATGAACATCACCGGCGGGCTGACGACCAGCGCGGCGGCGAGGTCCAGCCGCCGGCGCATGCCCCCGGAGTAGGTCTTCGCCGTGCGTTCCGCGGCGTCGGACAGGTTGAACCGCTCCAGCAGCTCGCCGGCCCGCCGCTTGGCGTCCCGGCTGGAGAGCTGGTAGAGCTCGCCGACCATCTGGAGGTTCTCCCGGCCCGTCAGGTACTCGTCGACGGCGGCGAACTGGCCGGAGAGGCCGATGGAGCGGCGCACCGCGTTGGGGTGCTTCACGACGTCGAGCCCCGCGACCTCGGCACGGCCGCTGTCCGGCTGGATCAGGGTGGTCAACACCCGGACCGCGGTGGTCTTCCCCGCGCCGTTCGGCCCGAGCAGGCCGAGAACGGTGCCCTCCGGTACGTCGATGTCGACGCCGTCCAGTGCCCGCACTTCGCCGAAGGTCTTCACCAGCCCCTCGGCGTATATGGCGCCTGGCATGTGGTCTCCCAAGTTCTTTGGGTCAGGTTCTGTGGATCAGCTGTCTTCAGGTTGAGGGTCCCTGCGGGCAGCGCGGCCAGTCTAGGGTATCGCGATGTATCGCGTTACTCGTTTTCCGCGCTTCCCCGACGTTGTCAGCGAACGCGGGGCCGGGCTCAGCCGAGGACCCGGTATCCGGCCGCGCGGAGCGTCTCGTTCAACTCGGCGCGGTGCCGCGGACCCTGGGTCTCCAGCTGGAGCTCCACCTCCACCTCGCTCACGCCGAGCCGTGGATCGGTCCTGACGTGATTGACGGCGAGGACGTTAGCGCCCGCCACTGACAATTCCGTGAGCAGCGCCGCCAGCGCCCCCGGACGGTCGGGCAGCCGGAACCGCAGGGAGAGGTAGCGGCCGGCCGCGGCCATGCCATGCCGCAGCGTGCGCTCCATCAGCAGCGGGTCGACGTTGCCACCGGAGAGCACGGCCACGACCGGCCCACCGGCGAACGTGTCGGGATCGGTCAGCAGCGCCGCGACCGGGCTGCCCCCCGAGGGTTCGACGACCAGCTTGGCCCGCTCCAGGCACAGCAGCAGCCCGGCCGACAGCGCGTCCTCGGAGACGGTGCGGACCTCGTCCACAAGCTCGGCGACGATCCGGAACGGCACCTCGCCGGGGCAGCCGACCTGGATACCGTCCGCCATGGTGGACATCTCGGCCAGCGCCACCGGCTCCCCGGCGGCCAACGAGGCCGGGTAGGCGGCGGCGCCCTCGGCCTGCACGCCGACGATCCGCACGTCCGGCCTGAGCGACTTCACGGCCACCGCGACGCCGGCCGCCAGGCCGCCGCCGCCCATCCCGAGCACGATCGTGCGCACCTCGGGGCACTGTTCCAGGATCTCCAGGCCGATGGTGCCCTGGCCGGCCACCACGTCCGGGTGGTCGAAGGGGTGGATGAGCACCGCGCCGGTGCGGTCGGCGTGCTCCCGGGCGGCGGCCAGCGACTCGTCCACCACCTGGCCCTCCAGACGCACCTCGGCGCCGTAGTCACGGGTCGCGGCGATCTTCGGCAACGGCGCGCCGACCGGCATGAACACGGTGGCGGGCACGCCGAGCAGCCCGGCGGCCAGGGCCACGCCCTGGGCGTGGTTGCCGGCGCTGGCCGCGACGACGCCGCGGGCCCGCTCGGCGACCGTCAGGCCGGCGATCCGGGTGTAGGCGCCACGCACCTTGAAGGAGCCGGTGCGCTGGAGGTTCTCGCATTTGAGGTGGACCGGCGCGCCGACCAGCCGGCTCAGGTGGCGGCTGCCCTCCATCGCGGTGACCCGGGCGACGCCGGCGAGCGTCTTCTGGGCGGCCAGCACGTCCTCAAGGGTGGGCCCGGGCGGCGGCGTGGGAGTGCCGGCGGGGGTGGAACCTGCCGTCGGGTCGAGGTCCGCCGGCTGCGGGTCGGCCGGCTGGGGGTCGGCCGGCTGGGGGTCGGCCGGCTGGGGATCCGCAGCCAGGGGGCCCGCCGGCCCCTGGGGGATCTGGGGCGGGGTCTGCTGTGGGCTCTGGTGCGGGGTCTGGTGCGGCGTTTGCTCGGGTGATTGCGCGGGGGATTGCTCGGTGGTCCGGTGGGCCGCGGGGTCGGGCGGCCCTGGCGTGTCTGCGACGGGGTGCTTTGCAGCCATGTCGCAAGTCTGGCAGGCGCGTGAGAGGCCGGCGCGCGCGGTGCGCCGGCCGGACGCTCCCCGGTGCATAACAGGGGCTTCACAGGATTCCGGATAGTCCGGCCGCACCCGCACCCGGCGGCGTACTCTGTGGCGCAACCGTCAAGCCACCCCCCACGATTGCGGCCCCACCGCGACCTCCGTGCCCCCTACCCCAGATCCGACGATGACGCCTGAACCCACCACATCCGAGACCGAGGACTTCCAATTGCTCGACGCGTTCCAGCACGAGGTGGCCGTCTTCGCACGCCGCGCCGAACAGACCCGCCTGGGGGGCTACGGCGCCGCCCGCAATTCCATGGACCGGGCCGCGTACCTGCTGCTCAGCAGGCTCGACCAAGAGGGACCCACGGGGGTCAAGGCGCTCGCCACCGGCATGGGCATCGACTCCTCGACCGTCACCCGGCAGGTCGCCCCGCTGGTCGACTCCGGTCTGGTGAAACGCACCTCGGATCCGGACGACGGCCGTGCCGTGGTGCTCGAGCTCTCGCCCCGGGGCAGCGACCGGCTGGAGGAGGTCCGCTTCTCCCGGCGCAAGCTGATGTCCGTGCTCACGCAGGACTGGACGGAGGAGGAGCGCGCCCAGTTCTGCGCGCTCCTGACGCGATTCAACTCCGCCATCTCGGACTGGCAGAGTCGCTCGTAGCCCGGGCCCCGGCCGGACCGGGATCCGGGCTGAGCTCCGGCTGGTCGCGGGCTAGTCGCGCGCGGCGAGCGCGTCCCCGAGGTCGGCCAGCAGGTCGTCGACCGACTCGATCCCCACCGACAGCCGCACCAGGTCGGCGGGCACCTCCAGCGCGGACCCCGCGGCCGAGGCGTGCGTCATCCGGCCCGGGTGCTCGATCAGCGACTCGACGCCGCCCAGCGACTCGCCCAGCGTGAACACCCGCGCGCGCTCGCACACCGCGACCGCCTCCCGTTCGCCGCCCGCCACCCGGAACGACACCATCCCGCCGAAGCCCCGCATCTGCTTCGCGGCCGTCTCGTGCCCCGGGTGCGCGGGCAGCCCCGGGTAGTAGACCTGGATCACCCTGGGATGCGCGGCGAGCGTCTCGGCGACCCGGTGCGCGTTGGCGTTGTGTCGGTCCATTCGCACGGCGAGCGTCTTGATGCCGCGCAGCACCAGCCAGGAGTCGAAAGGGCCGGCGACCGCGCCCAGCGCGTTCTGGTGGAAGGCCAGCTCCTCGGCCAGGTCGGCGTCGTCGGTCACCAGCGCGCCGCCGACGACGTCCGAATGGCCGCCGAGGTACTTGGTGGTCGAGTGCACCACGATGTCCGCGCCGAGCCCGAGCGGCTGCTGGAGGTACGGGCTCGCGAAGGTGTTGTCCACCACCAGCCGGGCGCCGCCCGCGCTGGCGACCTCCGCGACAGCCGCGATGTCGGTGATGCCGAGCAGCGGGTTCGAGGGCGTCTCCACCCACACCACCCGCGTCTCCGGACGCAGCTGGGCCCGTACCGACGCCGGGTCCGAGGTGTCGGCGACCGACCAGGCCACGCCCCAGCGCTCCACCACCTTCGAGATCAGGCGGAACGTGCCGCCGTAGGCGTCGTTCGGGATGATCAGGTGGTCGCCCGGCCGCAGCAGCGCGCGCAGCAGGCAGTCCTCGGCGGCCAGCCCCGAGGCAAACGCCAACCCGCGGCGGCCGCCCTCCAGCGCGGCGAGGTTCTCCTCCAGCGCGGTGCGGGTGGGGTTGGCCGAGCGGCTGTACTCATAGCCCCCGCGCAGGCCGCCCACACCGTCCTGTTTGAAGGTGGAGACCTGATGGATGGGGGGCACCACCGCGCCGGTGAGCGGGTCCGGGGTCTGGCCCGCGTGGATCGCCACGGTCTCGAAACGCTGATCTGATCGTTGCTCGGGTCGCTGATCATTCATGGGTCAACGCTACGGGGCCGTACCGTGGAGGTACGCGGAAGTACGCCCGAGGCGAAGGAGTCGTAGGGTGTGCCGACCGCGTGGGCCGTCCGACTGCGAGGGCCGTCCGACTGCGAGGGGGAGCGCCGCCGCCATGGAAGCACTGATGTTGCTCATCGCCCTGACCGCGATCTTCGGCGTGGTCGCGGCGCCGATGCTCCGGCGGCGCCGCGAGCGCGCGGAGTTCGAACGGGCCGCCGACGCGGCCGGGACGGCGGAGGGCCGGCCCGGCTGGGGCGCCGACGGCGCGTACGGTCAGGGCCATACCCCCGGCGCCACGGCGCCCGCCGCCACCGGCCTGGTGCCCGTCGAGCAGTTGGACGTGCGGCTGCCGGGCCCCGACCCCGACCTGGTCGCCGCCCTGGAGGAGGCGCAGCGCACCCAGCAGTGGCGCCCGGTGGGCCAGCTGCTGGCGCTCACCACCGGCGACGGCGAGCTGCGCTGGCAGCGGGTGCAGTCCCTGGCGGGCGCCGCGGCCATGGAGCTGAGCACCTGGCGCGCCTCGGGCGCGCCGCTGGGCAGCCCGGACGACGCGCCCGCCGGCGGCGCGGCCGGCGAGGGCTCCGGGCTGCTGCACAAGGGGACGCTGCGCCGGGACGCGGGCTGGCTGCGCCGCTGGCGCACCGAGGAGCCGAACGACGCGGGCGGCGCGGAGGTGTACGCGCAGTTCCTGGTGTGGCAGGCGATGGCCGACCCCGGCTCGGCGGACCACCGCATCGTGCTGGAGGAGGCGCGCACGGTGTGCGGCGAGGCGGCCCGGCTGGCGCCCGACGACCCGGTGCCGTACATCACCGAGTTGTTCATCGCCCGCGGCCTGAGCTACCGGTCGCCGGACTTCCAGGCGCTCTGGGAGAAGATCACGCAGCGCGACGCCACGCATATGGGCGCGCATCTGGCGGCACTGCCGTACTGGTCGGAGAAGTGGCACGGCTCCCGGGCGGAGGCCGACGCCTTCGCCCAGCAGGCGGCGGCCAACGCGCCCGCCGGCAGCCTGCTGCCGGCGCTGCCACTGTTCGCGGTCTACGAGCATCTGCCCGAGGTGACGCTCTCCCCCACCCTGTACCAGGGCGCGGTCGTCTCGGACGCGATCGAGGCGGCGCACTTCGCGCTGAGCCAGGCGCGGCCCGGTCACGCGGTGGAGCCGCACGTGCGGCATCTGCTGCTGTGTTTCCTGGTGCGCGCGGAGAGGTACGCGGAGGCTGCGGAACAGGTGCGCGCCATCGATGGTTATGTGGGTGCGATCCCGTGGGTCGACCGCGACAACCCGGTCACCGAGTACGCCGCCTACCGCGCGATGGCCATCGCCGGTCAGTGAGCCGCGAGCCGAGCCACCAGCCGAGCAGACAGCCGAGAGTCCGGGAAGAGGGAAGAGAAAGATGATGCTGTACGCGTACAAGAACCGGCTGCCCACCCCGGAGGAGGCCCTCCCGGGCCGGGAGGAGCGCCCGTTCCGCGTCCCGGAACGGCACACGGTCCTCGGCAACCCACTGCTCGGCCCGTACCCCGAAGGCCTGGAGGTGGCGGACTTCGCCCTGGGCTGTTTCTGGGGCGCCGAGCGGCGCTTCTGGCAGACGCCGGGCGTGTGGACGACGCTGGTGGGCTACCAGGCCGGGTCCACGCCGAACCCGACGTACGAGGAGGTGTGCACCGGCATGACCGGCCACACCGAGGCGGTGCGGGTCGTCTTCGACCCGTCGCAGGTCTCGTACGAGAGCCTGCTGAAGCTCTTCTGGGAGTCCCACGACCCGACCCAGGGCTTCCGCCAGGGCAACGACGTGGGCACCCAGTACCGCTCCGCGATCCTCACCCACTCCCCCGCCCAGCAGGCGGCGGCGGAGGCGTCGCGGGACGCCTACCAGAAGGTCCTCGGCGACTCCGGGTACGACACCATCACGACGGAACTCCTCCCCGCCGACCCCCGCCCCTTCTACCCGGCCGAGGACTACCACCAGCAGTACCTGGACAAGAACCCCGCCGGCTACTGCGGCCTCGGGGGCACGGGCATCTCCTGCCCGGTAGGCGTGGCCCCGGCCGACGGCTGACGGTAACCCCACCACGATCGCCCCCGGCGCCCCATCGGCCCGGGGGCGACGCATGCGCTCCCACCGCGGAGGGCGATCTTGGGTTCAGGTGTGTGCCGGCTGATCATGGTCGTTTCTTCAAGGCTGCCGTCGTCCACGGCTTGGCGTGGCGCACCGCGTCATCGATACGTCATGGCCCCTTCCGTACGCTGGCTGGTGTGGCCGGGGGTCGGAGCCGGGTCGATGATCTGTGCGGGGCCCGAGTCTCGTACGTTCTGGTCGATTCGATGAGCCGGCGGGCACCGTTCACAAGGTTCGTATTTTCGAGGGGAATTCATGCGCAAGTCCATACGACTCGTCGTTCCAGCCATCACCGCCTCGGCGGTGATGCTGCTGGGCGCGTGCAGCAGCGACAGCGACAGTGAGGGCGAGGGCGGTAATCCGCTGGAGCAGAGCGAGAGCAGCGGCGGCTCCGGCTCCGAGGAGGGCACCGACGAGGGCTCCGGATCCGAGGAGGGCTCCGGCGGTGGAGGCGGCGAGGTGCCGTCCGCCGCCGATGTGGAGGGTGGCTGGAGCAACGTCGAGCAGGGCCTCGGCCTCTACATCACGCAGGGCCAGTTCAGCGTCGGAAACGCTGACGGGAGCATGAGCTGCGCGGGTCAGTACTCCGAGTCAGACGGCTCCCTGACCGGCCAGTGCCAGGATGGCTCTTCCTTCTCAGGCACGGCGTCGCTTAACGCGGACACCCTGAGCGTCCAACTGGAGACGGGCGACAGCTACGACTTCACCCGCGCGGGGGACATGGACATTCCCGAGATGCCCGAGGTTCCTGACATGTGAGGACGTCTCCGAGACGTCCTTCCACTCATCCCTCCGCCCCCGGCGCCGCGTTGGCTCCGGGGGCGGAGGCGCGGGTGGTGAGCTTCGCGATGCCGGGGCAGTAGACGGTCATCCAGTTGGGGTGCAGCCGGTAGTAGACGACGTCGTTGTCCCAGTCGAAGGCGTCGTCGCCGTAGAAGTCCTTGAAGTACGCGAGCAGGTCCGGCCAGTCCGGGGCCGGCTCGCCGTTCTGGGGGTTGAGGATCTCCACCGTGCCGTGCGTGAACACGCCCAGGTCCTCCCCGCGCATATGCGCGACGCTGGCGGCGGGGCGGGCGGCGAGATGGCGGGCCTTGGCGGCGGTGCGCGCCGTCCCGAAGTGCCACCTGCCGTGCAGGAAATGCCCGTCCACGCCGCTGATCCGCGGCTCGCCCTTCGCCGTCACGGTGGACAGGGAGAGCGTGCACATCCCGCGCAGGATCCCGGTGAGCTGCTCCGCGGTCACGGTGCGCTCGACGACGATCGAGCGGAGGTGAGCGGTGGAACGGGACAGGGAGGCGTCGAGCAGGGCCTGGAGCTCGTTGAGTTCTTCGGGCGTTTCACGCATCCGGCCACTGTAACCAGGACGGTTCCCGGACCGGCGCTGTTTCTCATGGGCGCGGTGGTGACTGTTAGGTGCATGACACTAGGGTGGGGTAGCAGGTGGCGGGGCAGGATCGACAAGACGACAGGCGCGGTCGTCTGCCGGCCCGTTCGCTATTCGGAGGTCCTCGCCATGACCGGCTCGCCCGTCGCGCAGCCTCGCAGCACCGCGGCACCCTTCGCCGCGCTGCTGCTCGCCGTGCTCGCCTTCTCGTTGATGCAGACCATGGTCGTGCCGGCGCTGCCCGACCTTCAGCGGGCGTTCGAGACGAGCACCACGACCGTCTCCTGGGTGCTCAGCGCGTTCCTGTTAACGGCCTCGGTGGCGACACCCCTGCTCGGAAGAGTGGGGGACATGTTCGGCAAGCGTCTGGTGCTGATCGGCACCCTCGTGACGTTCGCCGCCGGCACCCTGCTCGCGGCCGTGTCGAACTCCATCGGCATGCTGATCGCCGCCCGGGCCGTCCAGGGCGTGGGCGCCGCGGCCTTCCCCCTGGCCTTCGGCCTCGTGCGTGACCAGTTCCCCCGGGAGCGCGTGCCGGTGGCCATCGGACTGATCAGCTCGACGTTCGGCATCGGCTTCGGGATCGGGATGGTGGTCGCCGGGCCGATCACCGACGCGTTGAGCTGGCGGTGGATCTTCTGGCTGGCGCTGGTCGTGATCGTGGCCGGCCTCCTCGCGGTCATCGCGTTCATCGAAGAGTCCGCGGTCCGCTCGCCGGGCCGAGTGGACTGGATCGGCGTCGTGCTCCTCAGCGGCGGTGTGGTCGCGCTGCTGCTCGGCATCAGCCAGGGCAAGCCCTGGGGGTGGGGCTCCCCCGGCGTGATCGGCCTCTTCGTGACCGCCGCGGTGGTGCTCGGTGTCTTCGTGGTTGTGGAGCGGCGCATCCGCGAGCCGCTGATCGACATCGGCCTGCTGTCGCGTCCCGCCGTGGCGGTCCCGCACGTCGCCTCGTTCGTCCTCGGCTTCGCCCTGTTCGGGGCGTTCACCCTGGTGCCGCAGCTGGCGCAGACGCCCTCGTCGTTCGGCTACGGCTTCGACGCGTCCGTCACCGAGTCCGGCCTGTTCATGCTGCCGATGGCGGTCACGATGCTGATCGCGAGCCCGCTGGCCGGCCGCATCGGCATGGCGTTCGGTTTCAAGCTGCCCCTCGTTCTGGCCTGTCTGGTGGGCGTCGCGGGCTTCGCGGTGTTCGCTGCGGCGCACCAGCACGCGTGGGCGATCTACACGGGCTCGGCGGTGCTCGGCATAGGCGTCGGCTTCTCGTTCGCCGCCCTGGTGAACCTCGTGGTGAGCGCGGTCGACCCGCGCCAGACCGGCGAGGCCACCGGCATCAACTCGATCATGCGGACCATCGGCGGCAGCCTGGGCGCCCAGATCTCCGCCACTCTTATCGCCTCCGACACCATCCCCGGCACCGCCGTCCCCGTGGAGTCCGGCTACACGACGGCGTTCGTCATGTCGGCGGTCGCCCTCGGGGTGGCCACGGTGACGGTCTTCTTCGGCCCCGGCCGTCCGCGCACGGCACCGGCCGCGGCCGGCAAGGGTGGCCCCGGCGACGACGCGGCCCGCCCGAGCCCTTCGACCGCCCGCTGAGGTGGACGTAGGTGTTTCGTATGTCTGCCCACTGACAACCGAGTAGGGGTCAGCTAGCCTTCCCGCGGTTCGGCGTAGCCGTCGACGTGGTCGCGAACGCGGCGTCGGCGCGCCGGTGTTCGTCTGCGTGGAAAGGAGTACCCAATGCCGGAACGCGAAGGGGATCTCGTACGGAAGGTGGCGCTGGCGGCCGCGGCGGTCGCGGCAGCGTCGGTCGTCACGGTCGGCACGGCCGGCGGCGCCTCAGCCACCGAGTCCGCGTCCGCGGAGCTCTCGGAGGTCGCGACGGCGGCGGACCAGGACAGTGCCCTCGCCGCCGCCCTGAACCGGGTGAGCTCCGAGGACACCGTGACCCCGCTGGGCCTGTTCAACCGGTGACGGACCGGCCGCTCCACGGCCGGCCGTGGAGCGGCCCCCCAGAGGCGAGGAGGCGTTCCGTGACCGAACTACCGATCATCCAGGCGAGCGGCGCGGGCACCACCCGGGAGTGGCCGACCCAGGAGGTGACCGACCAGGCGCTCGCGGATCCGTCCTGGCGTCCGCTCCCGTTCGTGGAGTTCGCCCTCAAGTTCCACGGCCGGTGCAATCTGGCCTGCGACTACTGCTACATGTACGAGATGGCCGACCAGAGCTGGCGGAAGAAACCGGTGGCCATGTCGCGCGAGGTGATCGACCAGTTCGCCCACCGGCTCGGCGAGCATCTTCGCGCCCACACCAACGAGACCTGCGGCGCGTCGGTTCGGATGCACGGCGGCGAGGCACTGCTCGCCGGTTCTGACCAGTTCGCGTACGCGGCCACGGCGTTGCGGGCCGCCGCGCCGCCCGAGGCGACACTGCGGCTGGTCACGACGACGAACGGCATCCTCCTCGACGACGAGGCGATGCTGAACACGCTCCGCGAGCACCGCATCGGCGTCACGGTCAGCCTCGACGGCGACCAGCAGGGGCAGGACCGGCATCGCAGGTACGCGAACGGCCGGGGCAGCCACGACCTGGTGATGCGCGGCATCGAGGCCCTGAACCGCCCCGTCTACCGCGACCTCCTCGACATCGTGCTGTGCGCCATCGACCTGGAGAACGATCCGCTCGCCACCTACGCGGCGCTGGTCGCCACCGGCGCGCCGGCCGTGGACTTCCTGTTGCCGCTCGGCAACTGGTCTGCTCCCCCGCCCGGTTGGACGGCGGGCGACGGCGGCACCGCGTACGCCGACTGGCTCATACCGATCTTCGACCACTGGTACGGCACGGTCCCGATGCCGGCGGGCGTCCGGCTCTTCGAGAACATCATGGCGCTGAGCCTGGGCGGTCGGAGCGCGAACGAGACGGTCGGGCTCACGCCGTTCCAGCTCCTCGTCATCGAGAGCGACGGCACCATCGAACTCGGCGACGCGCTCAAGTCCGCCTACGAGGGCGCCCCGTTCACCGGTCTGAACGTGTTCGACAACGCTCTCGACGACGCGCGTCTGCTGCCGGGCGTCGTCGCCCGCCAACGTGGCGTGGCGGGTCTCTCGCAGACCTGCGTCGACTGCTCGATCCGGGACATCTGCGGGTCCGGCGAGTACAGCACCCGCTACCGCGAGGGCGTGGGCTTTCTCAACCCCTCCGTCTACTGCGCCGACCTGGCCAAGCTCATCTGCCATATCAGGGACCGGGTGCTCACCGACGTGGGCCGGCTGAAGTCCGAGGCGGAGCGGGCGGGTTGACCGGCCCGTACCCGCTGCGCCCGGCTGGGCCGCACAGGGTTTCGCCCCGGCGACGTCACCGGGAGAATGGCGGGGTCGTTGACGCGCCGGACCGGCGCGCGGGGAGCGAAGGGGCCGCGATGCTGTTCGCACGGAACCGTGAGTTGCGCATGCCGACGCCCGAGGAGGCGCCCCGCGGTCGCTCCGCGCCGGCGTACGAGGTGCCCGAGCGCCACGCCGTGCTCGGCACCCCGCTGCTCGGGCCGTATCCCGGGAACCATGAGGTCGCGGAGTTCGCGCTCGGCTGTTTCTGGGGCGCCGAGCGGCGCTTCTGGCAGACACCGGGCGTGGGGACCACGCTGACCGGCTTCCAGGGCGGCTTCACCCCGCATCCGGTGGACGACGAGGTGCGCACCGGCCTGACCGGCCACGCCGAGACGGTGCGGGTGGTGTTCGACCCGGCCTCGGTGTCCTATCGCCGGCTGCTGCGGCTCTTCTGGGAGTCGCACGACCCGACGCAGGGCTTCCGGCAGGGCAACGACGTCGGCACGCACGTCAGGTCCGTCCTCTTCGTCCACTCCCCCGCCCAGCGGGCGGCGGCCGAGGAGACCGGGGCCCGGTTCCAGGAGGTGCTGTCCGCCGCCGGCTACGGCGGGATCACCACGGAGATCCTGCCGGCCGAGGACCACCCGTTCTACCCGGCGCGGGCCCTCCACCAGCAGTATCTCCACCACCACCCGGCCGGCTACTGCGGCCTCGGCGGTACGGGCCTGACCCTCCCGGACTAGCAGTCGGGCCAGACCGGGCCGGGCCAACCGGGCTAGCCGGCGGCCCCTTCCAACTCGTCGTCGTCCGGCTCGTCCGGGGCGCGCAGCGCGGCGGTCCACAGGGGCAGCAGCCAGTGCGTCAGCAGCAGGCCGAGTAGGACGGCCACCAGGACGCGGGGGTCCACGTCGGCGCCGGCCGGACCCGCGGTGACGGCGAGGCCGGCGAGGGCGCAGAGCAGCAGGCCCAGCTGGGTGCGGTGCGCGATGGTGTGCACCCTGCCCCGCTCCGCCAACTGCCGCTCGTCCAGCGCCCGGGCGCGCAGTTCCAGCAGGCCGCGGGTCGAGCCGTTCAGCACGCCGGTACAGACGCACCAGAACAGCACGGGGGGCACGAGCACCGCGATCAGCAGCACGTTGTTCGAGCCGGCCAGCGGGAACACCGCGGGGGTGGCCGCGGTCAGCACGATGTGCGCCACGGTCCAGACGCGCCGCTGGCCGCGGCTGGCGTGCCAGTGTCTGGCCTCGTCCCGGTTCATGGTGCGGAGCATCGCCTGGTCGTACCGCGTCGGCTGATCACTCATGACGTCTTCCTCCCGTACACCTCGTCCGTGAGCGGCGTGAAGGGCTGCAACGAGAACAGCGCCTCCACCGGCAGCCCGAAGTACTCGGCGATCCGCAGCGCCAGGTCGAGGCTCGGGTTGTACTGCCCTCGCTCGATATGCCCGATCGTCTGGTAATGGGCCCCAACGGCCTCCGCCAACGCCCGTCGCGTCACCTTCCGCTCCGCGCGCACCACGGACAGCCTGTTGTGCACCTGCTCGCTCATGTATAAGAAGTACTACATCAGATAGCGGGGATGCAACCTTGCGAGCCGGACGGGTCGGGCGAGCCGCACGGGCCAGGGTCACCGATCCGGAACCGGCTCGGGGTTCGCGGGCGCCTCGTCCGCCAGCCGGCGGATCTCGGCGGCGATCTCCTGCCACGCCGGCTCCGGCAGTTCGTGACCGACGCCGGACAGGAGGCGGAACCGCGCGCCGGGGATGCGGGCCGCGGTGCGCCGCCCTCCGGCCGGCCGGATCAGCGGGTCGTCCGCGCCGTGCAGCACCAACGTGGGCGTGCCGACCGCCTCGATCGCCGGGCCGTGCCACTGGGCGCCGATCTGGCGGCTCTGCGCCTCCTGGTCCCGGACCCCGTGGTCGGCGAGCTGCTCGGCCCACTCCCGGGCGACCCGCTCGTCGAACGGCCGCGCGGGCGAGGCGAGGAGCCGGGCGATGGCGACGCCGGCCGCGACGTCGCCCTCCCGCGTGTCGGGGAACTTCAGGCGGGCGAACTTCGCCAGCGTGCCCAGCCGGATGTACCGCAGGGTCCGCAGGCCGGCGGCGTCCCCGGGGATGGCGGACATCGAGGTCAGCGTCCGCACCCGGTGCGGGTGTCGCAGCGCGACGCGCTGGGCGACGGCGCCGCCGAGCGACTGGCCGAACAGGTGCGCCGACCCCCAGCCCAGGGCGTCCAGCACCGCGACCGCGTCGTCGGCCATGTCCTCGGCGGTGTAGGTCTCGCCGCGCTTCTTGAACAGCGCGGTGATCGGGTTACGGGTGGGGGCCGGCGGCAGGTGCGTCGACTCCCCGGCGTCGCGCGGATCGTAACGGGCCACGGCGAAGCCCTGGGCGGCCAGCGCGTGGCACAGCCCGTCGGGCAGCCACCGGCGGCTGGCCCCGAGCCCCATGACCAGCAGCAGCGGTTCGCCGTCCGCCGCGCCGGCGAACTGGTCGAAGGCCAGCCGGATCTTCCCGTTCTCGGCCCAACGGACCGGGGTCCACGACCCCTCCGGCGGTGCGCCCTCCGAGGATGCGTTCATCTCGTCTCTCCTTCTCCTGCCCGATACTGCGATCAGTGTTCGCACTTTTAGGATAGAGGCCCGACCCACGGGCACGACGGGCGGGGTGCCGAGCACGCAGCCGAACCAGCACAGAGAGGACGGGTGGGGTGGGGTGGCCGAGGAGCCCATGACCGTTTGGGAACGGCCCGCGCGAGGGGCGCGCGGCCCCGCGCCCGAGCGCAGCCGCGCCCAGGTCACCGCCGCGGCGGTCGCCCTGGCCGACGAGAGCGGGCTGGCGTCGGTGACCATGCGGCGGGTGGCCGGACGGCTGGGCACCGGGCCGGCATCCCTGTACCGGTACGTCTCCAGCCGCGACGAACTCGTCGACCTGATGGCGGACGCCATGACGGGAGAGATCGACCTCGCCGTGCCGCTGAGCGGCGACCCCGTCGAGGATCTGCTCGCCCTGGCCACCCGGGCGAAGGCGCTCCATCTGCGCCACCCCTGGCTGCTGGACGTCCCGCCGGAGCGGCTGCGGCTGGGCCCGAAGGGCCTGGACTACCTGGAACACGCACTGGCCGCGATGGCGCCGGCGGCGCTGCCCGGCCACGCCAGGCTGGAGGCGGTCGCCCTGCTCAGCGGCCTGACGAAGCTCTTCGCCACGACGGAACTGCACGCCGCGCACACGCCCACGGAACGCCAGACGGCGCAGGCCGGCTACCTGGCCCGCTCCGCCGCCGAGGGCAGCCGCCCGCTCCTCGCCACGGCCCTGGCGGAGTCAACCGCCACGGGCCTACCAGAGGACCCCCAGGCCCTGTTCGCACGGACCCTCCGCCGGGTCCTCACAGGGCTCCTGGGCTGACCCGCCACACCGAGCAACGCCGCACGGACCCTCCGCCGGGTCCTCACAGGGCTCCTGGGCTGACCCGCCACACCGAGCAACGCCGCACGGACCCTCCGCCGAGTCCTCACAGGGCCCCTGAGCTGACCCGCCGTCCAGGGCGCCGTCGGGAACGCGTGCCGGTTAGGCGGGTTCACCCGCGATCCGGGCGGCGGTGGCGAGGGCGAGGTGCCAGGGATAGGTGTCGGCGCGGCCCTGGCCGGGGGCGTTGGGGACGAAGCCGCCCTCGCCGTAGAGCACGTGCACGCCCATGCCGCGCAGCGCCGCGATGCTGCGCTCGAACTGCGTATGCCGCGCGAACGCCGCGTTGACGCACGGCATCGTCACCGTCGGGATCCGCTTGCCGACGCCCTCGGCGACGAAGCCGACGACGAACTTCTCCGTGATGCCGAGGGCCCACTGGTTGAGCGTGTTGAACGTCGCCGGTGCGACCAGCACCACGTCGGCGGGCGGCCAGACGTCCGGCTCCCGCGGCAGCCGGTAACGGCTGCGCACCGGGTGTCCCGTGAGCCGTTCCAGCGCGGGCTGTTGGTCCTCCAACCAGCGCGCGGCGGTGGGCGTCAGCCCGAGGCAGACGTCCCAGCCGGACGCTCGCGCGCGCTCGACGACACCGCCGACGTCGAGCACCGGCGGGGCCGCGCAGCCCAGCAGGTAGAGCACCCGATTCGCGATCATGTCGCAGTCCATCCCGCGGAGTTCGTCAGTGGCAATCTACCTTCGGCTGGTTCGGGTAGCGTTTGAGGTGGCACGTACGGAATGGAGCACTTCCATGTCCACCCTCTGCGACGGGCACGCTGGCTCCCGGATCGCACACCATCGGAAGCGAGCGGGCCTGACCCAACGAGGGCTGGCACAGCGCATTCCCTATTCCTACAGCCTGCTCACCCAGGTCGAGTCGGGCCACAAGCCGGCGAGCCCCGACCTGGTGGCCACGGTGGCACGGGCGCTGTCGGTCGACGTGACGGCGCTGACCGGCCAGCCGTACGTGACGGAGCTTCAACAGGACCGACTGGCCGAGCTGGTGCGCCCCATCCGGGAGGCGCTCGACCTCTACGACGTGGGCGCCGACCCGGTGACCACCCCGCGGTCCACCGTCCAACTGGTCGCCGCCTCCGAGCGGTGTGCCGTCAGGTCAGGGCCACGCTGCTCAACGACGCCGCGCACGACCTGCCGGGCGTCATAGCCGAGATCACCGCCGCCGCGCACCGCGACCCCTCCACCGAGCTGTGGGCCGCCCTGTCCAGCGCCTACCGGACGGCGCACGACGTGTCGATGAAGCTCGGGTACTACGACCTCGCCACCGTGGCCCTGGACCGGATGGCCTGGGCCGCGTCCCGCGCCTCCGACCCACATCTCGCGGCGGTGCGCCAGTACATGCGCGCGTTGGCCAACTTCCGCGAGGGCACGTACGCCATCGGCCTGCGGCTCATCGCGTCGGGACACGAGTTGCTGGAGCAGGCGCCCCCGAGCCGGGTGCGCGACGCGGTCAGCGGACAGCTGCACCTCGGCGCCGCCGTCATCTCGGCGCGCTCCCGGGACAAGGAGGCGATGGACACGCATCTGACGGAGGCGCGGGCGCACGCGGCGCGCGTCGGGGAGGCGACTCAGGTGCACTGGCTGTCGTTCGGGCCGACCAACGTCGCCGTGCACGCGGTCTCCGCGCATATCGAGATGCGTCAGTACGGCGAGGCGCTGCGGCGCGCGGCCGAGGTGGTGCTGCCCAAGGACTGGGCGGTGTCCCGCGCCGCGCATTTCTACGTCGACCAGGCGCGCGCGCAGATGGAGGCCGGCCGGATCGAGGCGGCGCTGGTGTCGGTCACCACGGCGCGGCGGCTGGCGCCGCAGCAGACGCGCTACCACCCGGGGGCGCGGGAGACGATCCGCGGCCTCGTGCACCTGTCGCGGCGGACGCCGGACACGCTCGACCATCTGGCCGTCTGGGTCGGGCTGTAGCGCCACGCGCCCCCCTGACGTCGGCCTGGCCAGGGGGTGACCGGAGGGAGAACGTTCGGCTTTCACTCAGGTGTGAAAGTCGCCGCTCTGACGAGCCGTCAGCATGGTTCCGTGCCGGGTTCCCGGCATCGATCACCCCTGCCCGAAGCTGACGAGGAGCGCTGAGGTGTACGACCGTGTCGACGTGGAGCCGTGCCGGACTCGCCGGGCGGTGGTGACCGCGTGAGCGGCGTGGAGCACCTGAGAATCGGCTCCCTGGCACGTGACACCTCGCGCGACGTCGTCGGCCGCGTCACGGCCTTCCAGTCGGGCCGGGTGTGGCTGCGGCCCCAGGAGGGCGGCTGCGAATGGGACGTCCGCCCCGACCAGGTCGAGCCGGTCACCCCCGACCGCGACGCCGACAGGTCGGGCTGAGGCGCCGCCGGCCGGGCTCACCCCCAGTCGCGGCCCGCGCGGCGGAGCAGTTCTGGGGCGGGTTCGCGCCAGGTCCAGAAGGCGGAGGCCACGCCGCCGGAACAGAGCAGGGAGAGGACGAGCAGCACCACCGTGGGGACGTCGAAGTCGGCCACGGCGAGGCCGGTGGCCAGCGCCATCAGCGCGCTCGCGGGGAAGGCGGCGCGCAGCGCCCAGTACGAGACTCTGCCGCCGGGCAGCGCATGGTCGTTCACGTAGTGCTCCCACGCCACCACGTCCAGGCCGGCGCGACGCTCCACCCGGGCCCGGAGGTACGCGGCGATCCGGTGGATGCGGAAGGTGTGGTGCAACCAGCTGAGCCCCAGGATGAGGGCGAGCAGCGGGTGCACGAGGATGATCGCTGCCTCGCCGGTGCCGAGGCCGACCGTCAACACGGTGCCCAGGGACGCCACCGTGAGGGCGTCGTGCTGGTGCTGGAGCTCGACGAGCTTCAGTATCTCCTCGCGGAGCCCGATGTACTCGGCGACCACCAACTGCGTGGTGTCCCACTGCAGTGTGGCTGTCCCGGTGGTGGGAGAGCCGGCGGTGGGAGAGCCGGTGGTGGCTGGTCCCGTGGTGAGTGTTGGGGCGCCTAACTCGGGGGTGTCCGTCTCTTCGCTCATGCTGTCATCCGTACCCGCCACGACTACGGATGACGGTGCGGGGGCGGGGGCGGGGGCGGCAGGGTGTCCATGGCCGGCGGCGGGTCGGGCCAGACCAGAAGCACGGGGCACGGGGCGTGGTCGACGACGAACCGGCTGGCGGGCGCGAGGCTCCTGGGGCCGAGGTGGCCGCGGTCGCCGTCGCGGGCCAGTACGAGGAGGTCTGCGCCCTCGGTGGCGGCGACGAGCTCGCGTTCCGGGCGCCCCGTACGCGCCTGGCGCGTGCAGGGCCGGCGGAGGCGCTCCGCGGCGGCGGCGAGCAGCCGTTCGGCCGAGTCGGCAGCGAGGCGTTCCAGGCGGGTGCCCGGGTCGTGCTCCGGGCGGCGGCGGCCGAGCAGCCCGGCGTACGCGCCGTGCGCGGCGCCGGCCACATCGTCCCCGCTGACATGGAGCAGCACGATCTCCACGTCCTCGGGCGCATGCGTCCGGGCCGCGTCGACGCAGACGGGCCACGTGCCCTCGACGATCCACACGATGACGGCCATTGCTCAGCCTTCCGTCAGCCAGCGCCCCACCGACAGCATGGCCCAGTCTGAACCCAACGTGAACGCGGCATGAGCCGGCGTGACCCCAGCCAGACCCGCTCAGCCTCCCCACAGGTGCAGGGAGACCCAGAGTGCCAGCACCGCCGACGGCAGGGCCACGGGCACGGTGAGCAGCCCGAGCCGGGTGAACTCGCGGAGCAGCCCGCCGTCGGCGTCGTGCTCGTGCACCACGCGACGCCACAGCAGCGTCGCGAGGGATCCGGCGTACGTGAGGTTGGGGCCGATGTTGGCGCCGAGCAGCACCGCGAGGACCGCGCCGGGCCCGGCGGGGGCGGTCAACGGCAACAGCACCAGCACCGCCGGCAGGTTGTTGATCACGTTCGCGAGCACGGCGGCCAGCACCGCGACGCCCAGCAGCGAGGCCAGCCCCGTGCCGCCGGGGACGAGGCGGCCGAGCGCGTCGCCGAGCCCGCCGTCCACCACGGCGCGTACCACCACCCCGAGCCCCAGCACGAAGGCGAGAAACGGCACGTCGGCGGCGCGCAGCAACGCGACGGGGGTGGTGCGGCGACGGACGAGGGCGCGCGCCGCGAGAACGACGCAGCCGGCGAGCGCGGCCCACGCCGGGTCGAGGCCGACGGCGGACGTGGCCACGAAGCCCGCCAACGTGCCGGCGAGAGTGACCAGCGCGAACACCGGTCGCGGCGGCGGCTCGGCCGCCTCGGGCGGTCCCTGGGCGCCGGCGTCCAGGTCGGCGGCGAAGAAGCGCCGGAAGACCACGTACTCGGCCGCGATCGCGACCAGCCAGGGCAGCGCCATCAGGGCGGCGAACCGGGTGAAGCTCAGCCCGCTGGCGGCGAACGCCAGCAGGTTTGTGAGGTTGGAGACCGGCAGCAGCAGGGACGCGGTGTTCGACAGGTGGGTGCAGGCGTAGACGTGCGGCCGGGGTCGGGCACCGAGCCGGGCGGCGGTGGCGAAGACGACGGGGGTCAGCAGCACCACCGTGGCGTCCAGGCTCAGGACGGCCGTGGTCACCGAGGCCATCGCGAACATCTGGACCAGGAGTCGGCGCGGCCGGCCGTTCGCGGCCCTGGCGGTCCAGGCCCCGCAGGCGTCGAACAGGCCCTCACCGTCGCAGAGCCGGGCCAGGACCAGGACGGCCGCCAGGAAGCCGGTCACCGGGAGCAGTCGTTCCACCTCGTCGCTGGCGTGGTCCAGCGAGATGGCGCCGGCGGCGATCAGCACGCCCGCGGCCGGAACGGCGGCCACCGCCTCGGGCCAGCCCCGCGGGCGCGCGACGGCCCAGGCGAGTACCAGCACGAGGAGCGCGACGGAGAACACCTCGGCGACGGAATCGGACATCTCCCCGATTGTCCACGACGGACATCGACCCGCCCTGCTACCGAAGCGCCCCCAACCCGCCGACCTTGAGACGGCCGCCGCCGCGGGGCGGGGGCGGGGCCGGGGGCGGTGCACCCGTGTGCGCCCCCTGGCGCGAGGTGGCGCAACGGCCCGTTCGGATCCGACCGCGCGAGGTGCCCCGGTCGCGCCCGCGCCGCCCGCCAGCAGGCGGTATCCCGGGCCGGCGGGCGCCGGTCCCGCGCCCGTCGGGGCTGGCGGGGCGGAGCCGGGGCCCCCGACCGTTGTCGGGCGGGCCGCCGACGTGTCCCCGTGTGAAGGCGTGCGCCCCCCGCGACCGCTGCCGAGATGTTTCTGACGGGTCTTCACTTGACCCTGAGACACGGCGTGTTGGTTCGCCAGGAGAGCAGGATGGGGAACGGAGATGAAGCCGAGCGACGTCCGAGAGCTGCCGCCCCGGGTGATGTCACCAAGAGCGCCGGCCGCCCCGCGCTCGCGTTCGGTCACCCTCGCCGCGGACTGTGCCGATACCGGCCGGGTGGCGCGGCGCACGGCACGGCGGGTCGTCGGCGACTGGCGCCTGCCCGTCTCGGCAGACGACGTCGAGTTGGCCGTGTCCGAACTGGTCGGCAACGCCGTGCACCACGCCACCCGTTACGCCAGCGAGGGCCGGGTCACCGTGGTGTTCCGCGCCTGGTCGCGCTGGCTGCTGGTGGAGGTGGCGGACGAGTCCCCCAACCCGCCCGCGTTCCCGGTCGGCGCCCCGCTCTCCCCGCAACCCTTCGGACTGGCCGAGGGCGGACGTGGGCTCTTCCTGGTGGGATGCCTGGCCGACGGTGTCTGGTGGTCGGCCAGGGAGTCGGGAGGCAAGAGCGTGTTCTGCCGCTTCCGCTTCGAGAACGTCGACAGCTTGGACACCTTCGAGAACATCGAGAACGTCGAGAACATCGGGGACATCGGGGACATCGAGCTTTCCGAGGAGCCGCCATGACCCGGCCCAACGTCGTCATGTCCGCCGAGTGGACGCTGAGCGCCGAGACCGCCCAGGGCGCACCCTCCGGCATCTTCCACGCCACCTGCCTGGCCTGCGGCGCGCAGTCGGAGCCGGTGGACAACGAGCCGCTGCCCGTGGAGCTGTGGGCGCTGCGGCACACCGGACGCCACCCGAGGCACCGGCAGTTCACCTTCGTCACCGAGTCGTTCTGGCGCGTCGATCCGGCCCCGGGAAACCCGTACGGCTAACCGACCGGGGCTCTGACGCGTCGATCCAGCTGTCGATCCAGCCCCGGGGCACCCCGACAACTAACCAGCCGCGGCGCGGTCCAGTGCCTGGTGGAGGTCGGCCCACAGGTCGTCGGGGTGCTCGATGCCCACGGACACCCGGACCGTGCCCTCGCCGATGTCGGCGGCGGCCAGGGCCTCGGGACCCAACTGACGATGGGAGGTGCTTGCCGGATGCATGACGAGGGTGGTGACGTCGCCGAGGGACGGGCTGAGCGAGGCCAGGCGCACGGCCTCGACGAACGTCTGCCCCGCCGGCCGGCCGCCGGCGAGGTCGAAGGCGAGCACCCCACCGCCGCCGGTGAGCAGCCGCCGGGCCACGGCGTGGTCGGGGTGCTCGGGCAGCATCGGGTAGCGGACCCGGGCGACGGCCGGGTGACCGGCGAGCCGCCCGGCCAGATCGAGGGCGTTGGCGCAGTGCCGCTCCATCCGCAGCGCCAGCGTCTGCATCCCGCGCAGCGTCAGCCAGGCGGCGAACGGGTCGGCCGTGGCGCCCTGTTCCACGGCGTACCGCCAGACGGCCTGCCGCGCCTCAGCGGAGCGGAAGACGGCGACGCCGCCGACCACGTCGGCGTGGCCGCCGAGATACTTGGTCGCCGAGTGCACCACGATGTCGGCGCCGTGCTCCAGCGGGCGGCACAGCAGCGGGGAGGCGAAGGTGTTGTCCACCACGGTGGTGACGCCGCGCGCCGCGGCCTCGCCAATCAGCGCCGGCAGGTCGACGACGCCGGTGGTCGGGTTGGCGATGGTCTCCAGGTACAGCAGGCGGGTGGTGGGGCGCAGGGCGGCGCGCAGTTCGGCGGGGTCGTCGTTCGCGAGGTGCGTCACCTCGACGCCCCACCGCTCGGCGAGGTCGGCGAGCAGCGCGTACGTGCCGCCGTAGACGCAACGCTGGGCGACCACGTGGTCGCCGGAGGAGAGGGTGCTGAGCAGCAGGGCGTTGATGGCGCCCATGCCGGAGGCGAACGCCAGGCCCGCGGCGCCGCCCTCCAGATCGGTGACCGCGTCGGCCAGCGCCTGGACGGTGGGGTTGCCGATCCGGCCGTAGAGGTACGGATCACCGGGTCCGCCGAAGGCGGCGGCCAACTCCTCGGCGTCGTCGAAGGCGAAGATGTGCCCCTGATAGATCGGGACGCCCACGGGCCGGCTCCCGGGGACCCGGGGAACGCGGTGGTGCACGGCGCGGGTCTCCGGGTGGGGTTCAGGTTCGCGTTGGGGTGCTTCGGGCGTTCGGGAGGCTTCGTGAGGCGTCTTGTGCTGGTTCATATGCGGGGTCATGTCGACCAGTGTGTCGAGGAAATGGCTTGCTTCGGCAGAGCCAATACCGCGAGATTGGTCCTGTTATGAAGGCAAACGAGGATCTGGTGGCCACGCTCGGGCGGTGGTCGGCCGGGCGCGGCCCGCTGTACCTGCTGCTCGCCACGCGCTTCCGGCAGGTGATCGACGAGGGCCTGCTGCCGCCGGGCACCCGGCTGCCGCCCGACCGGACGCTGGCCGCCGCGCTGGCGGTGGGGCGCACCACCGTGGTCGCCGCGTACGAGGTGCTGCGCCAGGAGGGCCGGATCGTGCGCCGACAGGGCAGCGGAACGCGGGTCGCCGCCGCCGCGCTCGCCGCGCCCGAATCCGCAGCAGGGTCCACCGCGGGGTCCACGGCGCGCGCGCCCGGCGCCCCGGGGCCACACCGGGCGCGGGCCACCTCGAACCCGCTCTTCCTGCACCTCCTGGAGCCACCCGACGGGGTGCTGCTGCTCAGCTGCGCCGCCCCGCTCGGGCCGCCCGAGGAGGTGGTGCGGGCCTACCGCACCCTGGAGTTGCCCACGCGCGACCTCGGTTATCACCCGGCCGGCGTTCCGGGGCTGCGGGAGGCGCTCGCCGACCGTTTCACGGCGCGCGGCGCCCGCACCGCGCCCGAGCAGATCCTGGTCACCTCGGGCGCGCAGCAGGCGCTGTCGCTTCTGACCCGGCTACTGGTGGCGCCGGGCGATCCGGTGCTGGTCGAGGCGCCCACGTATCCGGGCGCGCTGGACCTGTTCCGTGAGGCCGCGGCGGTGCTGCGCCCGGTCCCGACCCACGCGGACACCGGCCTGGACGTGGACGAGGCGGTGCGGGTGATGGCCGAGCACCGCCCCGCGCTGTCCTACGTCATCAGCCGGCACCACAACCCGACGGGCGCGGTGCTGCCACCGCTGGCCGCCCGCCGGCTCGCCGCCGTGGCCGCGGAGCTCGGCCTGACGCTCGTCGACGACGAAACGCTGGCGGACCTGGCGTTCGCCGAACCGGGGCCCCACCCGCCCCCGGCGCTCCTGGCCGAGGGCGCGCCGCTGGTCAGCGTCGGCTCGCTCAGCAAGGTCTGCTGGGGCGGGCTGCGGGTCGGCTGGGTGCGCGGTCCGGTGCCGCTGATCTCCCGCCTGGCCCGGCTGAAGGCCATCCACGATCTGGGCACCGACGTGCCGTCCCAACTGGTCGCGACGCGGCTGCTGGCCGACTTCGAGCCGCTGCGCCGGCGCCGGATCGCGGAACTGCGCCACCATCACGACCTCCTGCGGGCCGAGCTCGCCGCCCGGCTGCCCGACTGGCTCTGCCCGCCCGTCACCGGCGGCCAGACCCTGTGGGTGCGGCTGCCGCGGGGCGACGGAGTCTCGTTCGCGCAGACCGCGCTGCGGCACGGGGTCGCGGTGCTGCCGGGCACCACCGTGGATCCGCTCGGCCGCAGCGGAGCCCATCTGCGGCTGCACTTCCTGGCCCCGCCCGACGAGCTCACCGAGGCGGTCAGGCGCCTCGCCGTGGCCTGGCGCGCCCACAACCGCTCCCCGCGCGACGAGACCATCCCCACCGGCCCGGCCTCCCTGAACGCGATCGTCGTCTGAGGCCCGCCGGGCTCTGCCCGTCGGTTGTCGGTCGGTCACCGTAGGATCCGGGCGTGGACTGGGCGGAGCGGGTACGGGGATTGCGGCAGTGGACGCAGCGCGGCGAACGGGCGCCGCACAAGCCTTTGTTGATGCTGTACGCGCTGGGCAGGTACCAGCGGGACGCCGCGGCGTCGCTGCGCTTCTCCGACGTGGAGGACGACCTGCAACGGCTGCTGACCCACTACGGGCCGGGCCGCCGCACGTCGGCCGCGTACCCGTTCCACCATCTGGCCTCCGACGAGGTGTGGGAGGTGTGGACGGACGACGGCCCCGGCAGCCCGGGCACGGGCGTACGGGAGTTGCGCGCGCGGGGCGCGGCCGGGCGGCTCGCGCCGGACCTGCGCGCCGCGCTCGCAGCTGACCCGCCGCTGCTGGGCCTCCTGGCGCACGTCCTGCTCGACCAGCACTTCCCGCCATCGCTGCACGACGACATCGCCGCGGCCGCCGGCCTCGACCTGACGGCGGTGGACATCGCGGCGCCCGTGGCACGGCTGCCGACGCAGCGGTCGGCCCAGCGGTCGACGGAGCTCCGGGAGCGGGTGCTGGTCGCGTACGAGTACCGCTGCGCGTTCTGCGGCTTCGACGGAGCGCTGAACCTGGTGCCGGTGGGCCTGGAGGCCGCGCACGTCCGGTGGCGGGCCTATGAGGGACCCGACGCGTTGTCGAACGGGCTGTGCCTGTGCTCTCTGCACCACAAGCTGTTCGACCGGGGGGTGCTGGGGCTCGCCGGCGGCGGCGACGGTCCGCTCCGGATCATGGTCTCGCAGCGGTTCGTCGGTCGCGGCCCGGCGGCCGTCGGACAGGTGCTGGACCTGGCCGAGCGGCCCCTCATCGGCCCGCAGCCCGGCAGCGAGCGGGTCGCCGAGGAGCACGTCGCATGGCACACGGCCGAGGTCTTCAAGGGCGATCCCCGCCTCGCCGCGGACCTGATATGACCGACTACCTCCACACCTACAACTACCATCGCTGCCACACCGCACTCGGAGGCCAACCACCGATCAGCCGCGTGAACAACGCTCCAGGGCAATACAGCTAGCCGGCCTGCGACCTCATCTGCCGAGTGCTGCGAGTGCGGTGCGGAGCTGGGCCAGGGGGTCGTCGCCGACGGGGCGGAGCACGACGGTGCTGGCGCCGGCCGCCCACAGGCTGTGGACGCGGCGCGCCACGGTGTCGGCGTCGCCGGCCGCGAGGAACACCTCGGCCGACGGGATGCCCAGCCACTCGCTGTACTCGGCGGCCACCGGGGCGGTGGCCGCCGCCAGGTGCTCCGCGTCGTCGGAAACGCACAGGTGGGTGAAGACGATCAGCTCGTGCAGACGCTCCGCGCCGGCCGCGCGGGCGGCCTCCTGCCCCGTGGCGATATGGCCGAGCGCGGCGGCGATCCGGCTCGGGCCCTGGCCCTCGGCCACGATGGTCCCGTCGGCGACCCTTCCGGAGAGCTGCAACGACCGGGGGCGGACCACGCCGGTCACCAGCGGCGGCACCGCCTCCGGGGCCGGCGGATGCACCAGCCGCACGCCGTCGACGCGGACGGCGCGGCCCTGGAACGTCACGGTCTCGCCGCCGAGCAGGGCGCGGACCACGGTGACGGTCTCCTCCAGCAGCGCCAGCTTGGCCGGGGTCGCCGCCCCTACCTGGGCCATCCACTCGGGCACGCCGTGCCCGATGCCGGCGACCAACCGGCCGGGGAAGAGCCGGGCGAGGGTGGCCAGTTCCATGGCGAGGAGGGCGGGATTGCGCAGCGGCGCCGGCAGGATGCCGATCCCGACACGCAGCCGCTCGGTGGCGGCCAGCGCCAGCGCGGCGGAGGAGACCGAACCGGCCCAGCCGAGGTCCTCCACCAGCCACAGGTCATCCACGCCGCACTCCTCCGCCGTCCTGGCGAAGTCGCGCAACTCCTCGGGCCGGCGCTCACGGTCGAACATCACGCCGACCCTGGGGCGCGGGGCGCCGGAGCTGGAAGCGTTCGTCATTCGATCACCCTAACCGCGCGGGGTTCTGCGGCCCCTTCGCCATGAAAGAGCAAATAAGTCAAGGAAATGCAAAGTAGATGTGTTGGCTACGTGAAGGACCGTAACGTGGCGCACCCGCCGCACACGGGTGTGGCCCGGACGAACAGGACCTTACGTGACCCGACTTCGCACCATCGCGGGCGCCATCGTCGCCGCCTGCTGTGCCACCCTGCTCCTGCTGCCCGCGCCGGCACACGCCGCCTCCGGATCCGTGCACATCTCGAAGATCTACTACGACAGCCCGGGCACGGACCGCGGCTCCAACTCCAGCCTGAACGCCGAGTACGTGCGGATAACCAACACGCGGGACGTGTCCGTGAGCCTGAAGGGGTGGACCATCCGGGACAGCGCCGGGCACAAGTACACCTTCGGCTCGTTCACGCTGGCAGCCGGCGAGTACGTGACGGTGCGCACGGGTGACGGGAGCAACAACCGCCACAACCGCTACCAGGGCCGCGAATGGTACGTGTGGAACAACGACGCCGACCGGGCCACGCTGCGCCGGTCCAGCGGCACCGTGGTGGACTCCTGCTCGTACGACAACGACGACAGGGACTACAAGAACTGCTGACGCGGACTCGGCTGAGGGGGCAGCCGCCCCTCAGCCGGTGGACCGTCTCGCAGTACCTGAGGTGGAGATGGTTGTCGTGGTTCGGGTACTCGGTGGTCAGACCGCGAGTCGGTCCGGATCGGCCAGAGGTCGATGTCCAGGCCGACCTCGTGGCTGGAGTGGGCCCGGGATGTCACCACCGTGCGCCGAGCACGAGGCGTCCGCGCATGCTCCCGATGCTGTCGGCGGGCGTGGCGCGGCGGGCGGTCCCAGGCGGATGGTGCGTAACGTCTCCTCAGCCCTCGGTATCCCTCGGTGCCGCTGGTGCGCTCGGAACCTACCCGGTCCGTCCGCCGAACACCGCGGCGCCTGCGGCCGCATGGAAGGAGAAGTGATCAGTCGTGATCGTGGCTTTCTCGGTAACGCCGATCGGCACCGGACGGCATGTCGGCGACGCGGTAGCCGACGCCGTGCGGGTGGTGCGGGACAGCGGCCTGCCGCACCGGACCGACGCGATGTTCACCAGCCTCGAGGGTGAATGGGACGAGGTGATGGACGTGGTGAAGCGAGCCGTCGCGGCGGTACAGACACATGCCGACCGGGTCAGCGTCGTGCTGAAGGCGGACCTCAACGAGGGCATCACGGACGGGCTCACCACCAAGGTGGAAACGGTGAACCGACTACTGTCCGAGGACGACGGACGCTAGGCAACCGGCAACCAGCGCCCCCGGGGGCCGTTGCCCGAGGAGCCTGTACAGATCATGAAAGACGGGCCCTCGAACGAGGGCCCGTCTTCTCAGTGCTCTCAGCCCGCTCGGTCGGCCGGCTAGTTGGCCGGCTCAGTGGGCGGCTCCCGACTGCTCAGCTCAGCGCGCTGCCGGCGGTCCAGTCGGACCAGTTCATGTTCCAGCCGTTGAGGCCGTTGTCCGGGGAGATGGTCTCGTCGTTCGAGTTCACCACGATCACCACGTCGCCGAGCATGGAGTTCTCGTAGAACCAGGCGCCGTCGGTCGACGGGTCGTTCGCCCCCTGCGCGTCGGCCAGGCCCACGCAGCCGTGGCTGGTGTTGTAGTTGCCGAACGCGTCGCCACCCCAGTAGTTGCCGTGGATGAACGTCCCCGAGGTGGACAGCCGCATCGCGTGCGGCACGTCCGGTATGTCGTACTCGCCCTCGCCGTCGTCGTCCGTGAAGCCGACGGTGGCGCCGTTCATCCGGGTCTCCTCGTGCTTCTCGGAGATCACCATCTGCCCGTTGTACGTCGGGGTCTCGTCGCTGCCCGAGGTGATCGGGATCGTCTTGATCGTCTCCCCGTCACGCACTACGTTCATCTCGAAGGTCTCCGCGTTCACGGTGCTGACCTGGGACCGGCCTATGTCGAAGCTGAACGAGCGGTCCTGCACGCCGTAGACGCCCGGGGAACCCTCCACGCCGTCCCAGTTGAGCTCGACGTCGACCTGGGTGTTCGCGTCCCAGTAGTCCTCGGGACGGAAGTCGAGGCGGGTGTCGCTGAACCAGTGCCCCACCACCTCCTGGCCGCTGCTCGCGGTGATCTCCACCGCTTCCTCGACCTCGGCCTGGTTGGCGATCGGCGTGTCGAAGTTCAGCGATACCGGCATGCCCACCCCGACGGTGGTGCCGTCCTCAGGGGTGAAGTACCCGATGAAACTGTTCTCCGGCGAGACGGTCGTGAAGGACGCGCTCTCGTGCGCCGCGCGGCCCTCGCTGTCGCTCGCCTGCACCGTCAGTTCGTACTGAGTGGCCCGCTCCAGCTGGATGTCAGGGGCCCAGCTCGTCTGGTCCTCGGACAGGGTGCCGGTGACCTCGGTACCGGTCTCCGAGGCGGTCATGACCACTTCGTCGAGGGTGCCCTTGTCCACCGAGACCTGGACGTCACTGTTGATGCCGACGTCTTCCGCCGCATCCTCGGGGGATATGGATATCTTCGCCTCCGAGGTGTTGGCGTCCTCGGCGGCCTCGTCCGCCTCCGACTGCTCGCTGCCGCCCTGGGGAGCGTTCTCGTCGTCCTCGCCGTCGCCGCCGCTGCACGCCGACAGCGTCAGCACCCCACTCAGCAGCGCCGCCATCACCGCTAGGCGTCCGCGCCCGCGCCGCATTGCTGTCATCAGATCGCTACCCCACTCCACAGCCGTGTCTCCCAAAGGCAATAGGGGAGAACGTGACCCGGCCGCGGCCGGTTCCACTGTAGGTGAATCTGTGGGGCAGGCCACGGGTTCGATTGCTGTCTGGTCCCTCACAACCCCTTGCCGTGCCCGGGCCCGACCCGCCCAGGGCCCGAACAGGGCTGGTCAGGCAGGGTCGACCCGAGCACGGCCGGTCAGACAGAACTGGTCCGACAGAACCCGTCAGACAGCGCCGAGGCAGAACCGCTCAGGCCGGTTCGTCGTCGGTGTCCTCGTCGCTGTCGTCGTCCTCGACGTACCACTCCTCGTCCGGGTCGTACTCCGTCAGTTCGCTGCTCCAGGACGCCTGTGCGAGCTGCACGCCCGGCATCTCGCCGACCAGGTCGACGGGATCCACGAGGAACGCGACGGCCTCCGCCGCGTCCCGGGACACGGCCCGCGCGGCCTGCTCCCGCTCCCCCGCCGGCAGCTGCTCGTCGGCCTCGATCCGGGCCCAGGCGGCGCGGGTCAGCTCGTCGCGCTCGGCGATCTCCAGCACCATCTCCACGCGGACGCGCACGTGGCTGCTGGCCGTGTCCTCGTCTTCGTTGACGGATCTGTGGGTACTCATGCACCGGAGGGTAAATCCCCCGAGGGTCGCCTCTTCCCCGCGACCCGCACCCGCCCGTAACATCGCAGCGCACGACCGCCGACACGCTGGAGCCCTCGTGGACGCTCAGCCCGGCCCACAGGGCCAACCCCGAAGCGCCAACCGTCGCCCCCTGATCTGCGGCGTCGTGGCGGCCGGCGTGCTGTGCCTGGGCTGGCTGATCCCCACCGCCTACGCGGACGGGGACAAGGCCGCCCCCGGCCCCTCCACGGTCGCCCCGGCCGACGAGCCGGCCGCCCCAGGCGCCGCCCCCGAGCGGCAGAACTGAGCCGGGCCGAGCCAGCCCACCGCGCGTCCCGGTCGAGACTCCGCCACCTGACGGCGAGATCCGGCCAGAAGCCGACGCCTACCGATGCGCGCGAAGCCGCCGCGCGCCCCCCGCGCCGCCGGTGAATCACCCTCGGTCAGCAGTCAGTTCGGTCTGGGTGAAGCCGGCCTCGGTGAATCCAGTCTGGGTCTAGCCAGTCTGGGTCTAGCCAGTCTCAGTCAAGTTCCCCGGTGACCGACTCGGCGGCGGCCACCAGTCCGCCGTCGCGCACGAACTCCTCGGCGGCGACCAGGTCGGGGGACAGAAAACGGTCCTCCCCCGCCCCGCCCACCCCGGCGGCACGCGCCGCGGTCACCACCGCCTCGGCCGCCGGGCCGGGGCGCAGCCCCTGCCCGCGCAGGCCGTCCCGCAGCTCGAGGGCGCGGGCCGCCGCACAGAGCTCGATCGCCACGACCCGGGTGACCGCGTCCACCGCCCGGCGCAGCTTGCGCGCCGCCGACCAGCCCATGGAGACGTGGTCCTCCTGCATGGCGGAGGACGGGATGGAGTCCACGGAGGCCGGCACCGCAAGGCGCTTGAGCTCGGCGACCAGCGCGGCCTGGGTGTACTGGGCGATCATCAGCCCGGAGTCCACGCCGGCGTCCCCGGCCAGGAACGGCGGCAGGCCGTGCGAACGGTTCCGGTCGAGGAGCCGGTCGGTGCGGCGCTCGGCGATCGAGGCGAGGTCGGCGGCGGCGATGGCCAGGAAGTCCAGCACATAGCCGAGCGGCGCGCCGTGGAAGTTGCCGTTCGACTCGACCCGACCCTGGATCACCACGGGGTTGTCGACGGCGGCGGCCAGCTCGCGCCCGGCCACCGCGCGGGCGTGCGTCAGGGTGTCCCGGCCGGCGCCGGCGACCTGGGGCGCGCACCGCACCGAGTACGCGTCCTGGACCCGGGGCGCGGCGTCCTGGTGGTGCCCGGTGAGGCGAGAACCTGCCAGCACTCGCCGCATGTTGCCCGCGCTGGCGGCCTGCCCCGGATGCGGGCGCAGCGCGTGCAGCTCCGGGGCGAGCACCCGCCCGGTGCCCAGCAGGGCCTCCAGGGTGAGCGCGGCGGTGATGTCGGCGCTGGTGATCAGGCGCCCCAGGTCGGCGCAGGCCAGCACGAGCATGCCGAGCATGCCGTCGGTGCCGTTGAGCAGCGCGAGCCCCTCCTTCTCGCGCAGCTCGACCGGGGCGATGCCGTGCTCGGCCAGCAGTTCGGCGGAGGGCCGCGGCCTGGCCGGGTCGTCCTCGCCTGTGGCCTCGCCCTCGCCGAGCAGCGTCAGCGCGCAGTGTGCGAGCGGCGCCAGATCGCCGGAGCAGCCGAGCGAGCCATGCTCGGGGACGACGGGCGTGATGCCGGCGTTCAGCACGGCGGCCATGGTCTCGGCCACCAGGGGGCGCACGCCGGTGTGCCCGGAGGTCAGGGTCCGCAGGCGCAGGAACATCAGCGCCCGCACCACCTCCCGCTCCACCGGCGGGCCGAGCCCGGCGGCGTGCGAGCGGACGATGTTGCGCTGGAGCGCGGTGCGCAGCTCCGGGGCGATATGCCGGACCGCGAGCGCCCCGAAGCCGGTGGAGACCCCGTACACGGGCTCGGGCTTGGCGGCCAGGTCGTCCACGGTCCGACGGGCGGCGGCCAGCGCGGCCAGTGCCTCGGTCGACAGCTCCACCCGCGCGTCGCCGCGCGCGACGGCGATGACGTCCTCGGCGGTCACGCCGGCGGAGCCCAACGTGACGACGGTGGGGGCGTGGGCATGGTGCGTCGCTGCCATGAGCAGGAGGGTAGCCGGGCACGCCCGGACGGCTCCCACCGCTGCCGCCGCCGTCACCCCCACCACCGCCGTCACCACGCTCAGCAGTCCTCGCGGACCCGGTGGCGGGCGGCGCCGCGGCCGCGGAAGCGGCGGCGGTCGTCACCCTCGGCGGGCGGCGGCCCGGCGGCGTCGGCCAGCTGCACGACCTCGTCGTGCGGACCCGCCCGGCCGGCGACCACCGGCTCCCGGGAGCGCGCCGCCTTGGCCTGGTACTGGGCGGCGTCGGCCAGCCGGAACAGCCGGCGCGCGCTGAGCCGCTCGCCGACCGGCTCGCCGATCCGCTCGCCGGTCGAGGCGACGCCGCAGGCGACCCCGTGGCCCGGTTCGAGCGCGGCGGCCCTGAGGCACACCTCGGCCGCGGCGCGCACCACCTCCTCGGTCGGCTGCCCGACCGCCAGCAGGCAGAACTCGTCGCCGCCGAGGCGGGCGGCGAGCGATCCCGGCAGCGAGGCGCCGCAGAGCGAGAGCACCGAGCCGAAGCGCTCCAGCAGCCGGTCGCCGGCGGCGTGCCCGTAGGTGTCGTTGACCTGTTTGAGCCCGTTGACGTCGCAGACGACCAGGGTCACCACGGCGCCGGTGGCGCGGTGCTGCGCCACCGCCTCGTCCAGCCGCAGGTCCACCGCCCGCCGGTTGGCGAGCCCGGTGAGCGGGTCGGTGAACGCGAGCCGGCGCACCTCCTCCAGGCGCTGGTGCTGCACCAAGCCGGCGGCGATGACCGACGCGAGCACCGCGGCGAACTCGGTCTCGCGCCGCCCGAAGATCTCGGCGTCCCCGGCCCGCGCCACGTACAGCTCGCCCCAGGCGCGGCCCTGCAGCACGATGGGCGCCACCACGCAGCAGCCGCGGCCCCGGCGGCGCAGCCCGGCCGCCCGCTCCCGGCCGCCGGCGCCCCCCGCGTCCGGCTCGCCGGCCGTGGCCACCCAGGCGGACGGTTCGCTGCGCCGGGACGGACGCTCGCCGGCCAGCAGGGCGATCTCGGGGAAGTCGTGCACCGGGTAGGACTCGTCGGCCGGGAATGCCTCCTCGTCGGCGGCCAGTGCCCCGACGTTGGCCAGCACCCGCAGCCGGCCGCGCTCCCGCTCCCACACGGAGATGGCGGCGAAGGAGCCGTCCAGCGCCTGCCGGGCGCGGCTGGCGGCGGCATGCGCCACCTCCGCCAGCCCATGCGCCGCGGCCATGCTCTGCGACAGCTCAGCGACGGCGCGTAGCCGACTCTCCTCTCCCATACGCCCAGGCTATGAGTGTTCGGCACGCTATGGGGCCTTCAGCTACTCCCTGCCCCATTCGCTGTATTATTCGCCGCCCGCACGCCCCGGGTCACGCCCGCCCACACCAGCGGTGGTCACCGCCGCCCGCACGCCCCGATCGCACGCCCCGATCGCTCTCGCCCCGACCACACCGCTTCCCCGTCACCCAGGGCTGTCCGGCCACCGCGGTGGGCGCTTCTCACGGAATGCTCGCACGCCCTCCAGCCGGTCGGGCGAGAACGCGACGGTGCGCCAGGCCGCGTCCTCGACCTCCAGGCCGTCCTCCAGGCCGAGACCGAAACCGGCCCGCAGGGCGTGCTTGGCGGCCCGCAGTCCGACCGGGGAGTTGGCCGCGATGGTCTCCGCCAGTTCCCGCGCCTCCGCGCGCACCCGGTCGGGGCTGGCCAGCCGGTCGATCAGGCCGAGTCCGAGCGCCTCCGTGGCGGTGACGCGCCGCGCGGTGAAGATCAATTCGGCGGCCTTGGCCAGCCCGACCCGGCGCGGCAGCAGCTGGGTCCCGCCACCACCGGGAATGACGCCCACCGACACCTCGGGCAGACCGAGCACGGCCGACGGGTCGGCGATGATCAGGTCACAGCTCAACGCCAGCTCCAGCCCGCCGCCCAGCGCGAAACCGTGCACGGCGGCCACGACGGGCATCGGCAACGCCAGCACGCCGTTGAACGCCGCGCGCAGCAGCGTGCGCTGCCGCGCCAGTTCGGCGTCGTCCACGCCGTCCCGCTCCTTCAGGTCGGCGCCGACGCTGAACGCCCGGGGGTGGCTGGAGCACAGCACCACCGCCCGCGTTCTGCGATCGGCGGCGAGCGCGTCACAGGCCGCGGAGAGTTGTCCGGCCAGCGCGGTGGAGAGCGCGTTCATCGCCTCGATCCGGTCGAGCACCAACTCGGCGACCCGGCCCTCCGCGTCCCGGCGCACCGCCACCCAGTCCCCGTACCGCTGCTCATCCGGCCCGCTCGTGGCCGGCGCTGGCCCTGTCCGCTCTGTCGGCTTCGCTGCCCCGGCTGGCTCCGTCGGCTCTGTCGGCTCTGTCGGCTCGCTCATACCGCGCATTATCCGCGCGACGGGCCGGACGGGGCCGGGCTCGGGCGGCCCGGCGGGTGGGCGAGCGGGAAGCTAGCCGCGGCGGGAGAGCAGCCAGGGCTCGACGATGCCGAGACCCCGCACCGGGCGCTGGTAGAGGGGCTGGAGCGCGAAGCGGAAGCCGTTCGGCCGGCCGTTGGTGTCGGCGGCCTTCTCCGAATGCGGCGCCAGCCCGGCCGAGGTGAGCTCCTCGCGCATCGCGCCGTCCACCAGCACCATGTCCTTGGGTGCTATCGAGGTCAGCCGGCTGGCGAGGTTGACCGTGTTGCCGAAGACGTCGCCCATCCGCGTGGTGACCGTGCCGAAGGCGATGCCGACGCGCAGCTCCGGCATCATCGGGTCGTCGCCCAGCGTCTCCACCAGGCGCAGCCCGATCTCGGCGGCGGTGCCCGCGTCGTCCGCCGCGAACAGCACCTCGTCGCCGAGCGTCTTGATGAGCCGGCCGCCCTGCGCCGCCACCTGGTCGGCCGCGGTGGTCTCGAAGGCCTCGACCAGCTCGCCCAGCTCCTCCTCCTCCAGCCGCCGGGTCAGCCGGGTGAAGCCGACCAGATCGGCGAAGCCGACGGCGAGCCGACGGTCCACCATCTCCTCGTCGTCCTGCGCCTGGAGCACCCGACCGGCGGCCGCGGCAAGCTGGCGGCGCCACACGTAGACGAGGAACTCCTCCAGCTCGGGCAGCAGCAGCTCGACCAGGGGGTAGGCCACGTCCGAGCGGGTCATGTCGGGCTCGGGCGGCTCGGTCAGGCCCTCCAGGAAGGAGTCGATCTGCCAGTCCGCCAGCCGGGCGGTCGTCTGGCCGGTGGAGCGCGCCACCTGCACGGCCATGCCCTCGCTCAGCAGCCCGGCCTCCACCAGGCCGGCCAGCCGCCGCAGGGCCAGCACGTCGGCCTCGGTCAGTGCCTTGGCCTGGCCGATGTCGGGGAAGCCCATGGCCCGCCAGAAGCGGGCGGCCAGCTCCATCGAGACGCCGGCGGCGCGGGCCGCCTGGAAGGGGGTGTACTGCCGGTCGGCGCCGATGATCAGCTGCTCCATGCGCAGCGCGACGGTCTCGTCGGTCTCCTCCGACGCCTCCTCCGCGGCCGGACCCGGCCGCGGGCCTGGGTCGCTCGGCTCGCCCTCAGCCACGGCCACCGCCCGCCTTCCAGGTGGGGATCCCTCCGCTGCGCACGTCCCTAACCGTTTCGTTCCTCCGCGCCCGTCGCGCGTGTTCCATCGCCCAACCCTACGGCAGTGTGCCCTGCGTCACGCGCCACCGAGACGCCCACCAGGACGGCCGGACGGGCGCCCATGAAGAGCGACAGGAACGGCGCCCAACCCCACAGCGATGTCCCCTCACCCGTCGCGGGGGTGCCCACCAGGACGGCCGGACGGGCGCCCGTGAAGAGCGACAGGAACGGCGCCCAACCCCACGGCGGTGTCCCCTCACGTGTCCCCTCACGTGTCGCCGAGGTGGCCGTGGAGGTGAACGACGTCGGCGGCGGAGACCGGGTGCCTGACCCCGTCGTCGGTGCGCACGACCAGCCGGCCGTCGCCGTCCAGCGCGTCGGCCTCGCCGTGCAGCTCGGCGTCGCCCGGCAGCACCGCCCGGACGCGGCGGCCGAGCGTCGCGCAGCCCGCGGCGTAGGCGTCCTGAAGGCCGCTGACCGCCGGGTCGCCGCCCGCCGCCACCCAGCGGGCGTACCAGTCGCCGAGGGAGCGCAGCACGGCGCGCAGCAGCGGGTCACGGTCGACGGTCTCGGCGCCGGCCAACGCCAGCGAGCCGGCGCCGGGCACGGGCAGCTCGTCGGCGCGCAGCGAGACGTTGAGCCCGATGCCCAGCACCACCGCCCCGGCCGCGGGGCCGACTCCCTCGCCCGCCCGGGCGCCCCCGTCCGGCGTCCGGGTCCCGACGCGCTCGGCGAGGATGCCGCCGCATTTGCGCTCCTCGCCGGCCACGTCGACGAGCAGGTCGTTGGGCCACTTCAGCGCGGTGTCGACGCGGGCGACCCGGGACAGCGCGGTGGCCGTGGCGACGCCGGCGAGCAGCGGCAGCCAACCCCAGCGGGTCTCGGGCACGGCCGAACCGGGCGGCGGCGCCAGCAGCACGGAGAAGAACAGCCCGGAGCGTGCCGGCGCGCTCCAGCCGCGGCCCAGCCGCCCGCGCCCCGCCGTCTGTTCCTCGGCGACCAGCACCCGACCCGGCGCCTCGCCGGCGCGGGCCGCGGCGAGCAGGTCGGCGTTGGTGGAGCCGGTGGACTCGACCACGTCCAGCCGGGTCCACGGGCCGTCGGGACGGACCAGCGCCCTGCGCAGCGCGGTGGCGTTGAGCGGCGGCCGGTCAAGGTCGGACCAGCGGCTTCGCGGGCCGCCTGCGGTGGGCGTCATGCCCCAAGCCTAAGCAGGCGCGGACCACTCACCGGCGCACAGCGCACCTCCGGACAGCCCCGGACAGACAGCCCCGCACCACCCCGGACCACCACTCCCAACCCGCCCCCCGGCTAACCTACGGAGCGGTAACGACCGACGAGCCGGATGAGGAGCCAGCCCTCGTGCCCGAACCCGACATCCACAGCACCGCCGGCAGGATCGCGGACTTCCGGGAGCGTGTGGAGGAGGCCACCCACGCCGGCTCCGCGCGGGCCGTGGAGAAGCAACACGCGAAGGGGAAGCTGACCGCGCGGGAGCGGATCGGCCTGCTGCTGGACGAGGGGTCGTTCACCGAGCTCGACGAGTTCGCCAGGCACCGTTCGACCAGCTTCGGCATGACGGCGACGCGGCCGTACGGGGACGGCGTGGTCACCGGCTACGGCACGGTGGACGGCCGCCCGGTGTGCGTCTACTCGCAGGACTTCACGGTCTTCGGCGGCTCGCTCGGCGAGGTGTACGGCGAGAAGATCGTCAAGGTCATGGACTTCGCGCTGAAGACCGGCTGCCCGGTGATCGGCATCAACGACGGGGGCGGTGCGCGGATCCAGGAGGGCGTGGTGGCGCTCGGCCTGTTCGCCGAGATCTTCCGGCGCAACGTGCACGCCTCCGGGGTGGTGCCGCAGATCTCGCTCATCATGGGCCCGTGCGCGGGCGGCGCGGTGTACTCCCCGGCGATCACCGACTTCACGGTGATGGTCGACCAGACGTCGCACATGTTCATCACCGGGCCCGACGTGATCAGGACCGTCACCGGGGAGGACGTCGGCTTCGAGGAGTTGGGCGGCGCGCGCACCCACAACACCCGCTCCGGGGTGGCGCACCACATGGCGGGGGACGAGAAGGACGGCGTCGAGTACGTCAAGGCGCTGCTGTCCTACCTGCCGTCCAACAACCTCGCCGAGCCGCCCGCCTTCCCGCAGGAGGCGGACCTGGCGACGGTCACGGACGAGGACCGCGAGCTGGACCGGCTCGTCCCCGACTCCGCGCACCATCCGTACGACATGCACGAGGTCATCGAGCACGTCCTGGACGACCGGGAGTTCCTGGAGACCCAGCCGCTGTTCGCGCCGAACGTCATCACCGGCTTCGGCCGGGTGGAGGGCCGTGCGGTGGGTGTGGTGGCCAACCAGCCGATGCAGTTCGCCGGTTGTCTCGACATCAACGCCTCGGAGAAGGCGGCCCGTTTCGTGCGCACCTGCGACGCGTTCAACGTCCCGGTGCTGACGTTCGTCGACGTGCCGGGCTTCCTGCCGGGCACCGACCAGGAGTACAACGGCATCATCCGGCGCGGCGCCAAGCTGATCTACGCCTACGCGGAGGCCACGGTGCCGCTGATCACGGTGATCACCCGGAAGGCGTTCGGCGGCGCGTACGACGTGATGGGCTCCAAGCACCTCGGCGCCGACCTCAACCTGGCCTGGCCGACGGCGCAGATCGCGGTGATGGGGGCGCAGGGCGCGGTGAACATTCTGCACCGGCGCACGCTCGCGGCGATCGAGGACGAGGAGGAGCGGGCGGAGACCCGCGACCGGCTGGCCCAGGAGTACGAGGACGCGCTGCTGAACCCCTACGCGGCGGCCGAACGCGGCTACGTGGACGCGGTGATCACCCCCGCCGAAACCCGACACCACGTGGTACGGGGCCTCCGGGCGCTACGCACGAAGCGGGAACAACTACCCCCGAAGAAGCACGGCAACATCCCCCTCTGAGCGCACCTCAGTCCCGCTCAGTCCCGAGCCAACACCAGCACCTCGGTCGCCGCCATGGCCGCCCGTCGTCCCGTACGCCGCACCGTACGATGAGCGGACCAAGCATCGGAAGCCGGGCGCACGAGGAAGAGGTGGCAGCGTGACGGAAGGCAGCATGATCCGCGTCGTCCGGGGCAATCCGACGGCCGAGGAACTGGCCGCCGCCGTGGCGGTGGTGCAGGCACGAGCGGCCGCCCTGGCCGCGCGTGGCGCGGGCGATGAGGCCACCGGTCGAGGCCCCGATGCCTGGTCGGATCCGGCGCGCACGATGCCGAGCGTCCTGCCGGCGCCCGGACCACACGCCTGGCAGCGGAGCTACTGGCCCGCCTAGCCGCCCCGACCGATCGGGTCCTTGAAGATTTCGGGTCCTTGAAGATTTGAGTACCCGTACTCATGTCCCACGGCCCCGCGCGCGGCAGCATCGGGCCCATGCTGTGGTCGGACATGCGTGAGAAGCCGAACGAGGAGGCCCGGGCCGCCGCCACCATGCTGCGCCGGTGCTGGTGGGTCACGGCCGCGGCGGCCGTGCTGGCGTTCCTGCTGATCCGCTGATCCGCTGATCCGCTGACGTACGAGCAGCCGGGCCGTCGCCGCCCGCTCACATAAGTACCAGCTATGGCGCCTTCTCATTCAACTCTCACAGGGAACTCAGCCGGGCCTCACCGCGCCTGCCTACCGTGCCGCGCATGATCCTCACCTATCTGCGGCGGGAGCTGCGCCGACGCCGCAAGGCCCAACTCGTCATCGCCCTCGGACTGGCCCTCGGCATCGCCCTGGTCGTCGTGGTCAACGCGGTCTCCTCGGGCATGCGCAAGGCGCAGGACGACGTGTTGGAGTCGCTCTACGGGCTGGGCACGGACTTGACCGTCGCCAAGGAGTTCCCGGAACAGGGCGAAGGGATGAGGCAGGGCCCGCGTTTCGAGTTCGGCGCTGAGGACGACGAGGAGCAGAGCGACGACCTGCTCGTCCTCGAGGGCTTCGACACGCTGAAGAGCGACGCCGTGGACCGGATCGCCGAGATGGACGGTGTGTCGGACGCGGTCGGCGCGCTGGCGCTGCGCGACATCGCCGTCTCGGGCAACTTCGACCAGGGCACCATCCAGGAGGCGCCCCCGGAGGCGACCGACCCGGGCGAGGGCGACGGTGAAGGTGGCGCCGGGCCGCGGATCGAGGGCGGCGGGGCCGAGTTCGGCGTCGACGACTTCACCGTCCTCGGCACCGACGTCAGCAGACCCGACGTGGGTCCGCTCAGCGGCCTGGAGATCACCAAGGGCCGAGCCTTCGAAACGGACGAGAAGGACGCGAACGTCGCCCTCGTCGACGCCGGCTACGCCGCGAGCGAGGACATCGCCGTCGGCGACGAGGTGACCATGAAGGGCACTGACTTCGAGATCGTCGGCCTGGTCGAGGGCGGCGGCGACGGCGCGTCGGACGTCTACATCCCGCTGGCGCGGGCGCAGCAGCTCGCCGAGTACGAGGACGAGGTCAGCACCGTCTACGTGCAGGCCACCGACTCCCAGCAGCTCGACGCGGTCGAGGCCGCCATCACGGACGCGTTCGACGAGGTGGACGTCGTCACCGCCGACGACATGGCCGACCAGGTGTCGGGCTCGCTGTCCACGGCCGCCGACCTGGCCGACGGGGTCGGCACCTGGCTGTCGTACATCGTGCTCGGCACCTCGTTCGTGGTCGCCGGCCTGATGGCCTCCTCGGCCGTCAGCCGCCGGGTGCGGGAGTTCGGCACGCTGAAGGCGCTCGGCTGGACCCGGCGCCGGATCACCGGTCAGGTGATGAGCGAGTCCCTCGTCACCGGGTTGTTCGGCGGCGCGGTGGGGCTCGGCCTGGCGCTGCTCGCGGCCTGGACCATCACCACCCTGAACCCCGGCCTCACCGCCGAGCTGGTGCCCTCCGGGCCCGGCGGCCTCGGCGGCGGTCCCGGCGCCGGGCCGATGGCGGCCGGTGACACCGTCACGTCCGGCGGCTCGGGCGACGGCGTGGACATCGGCCTCACCGCCCCGGTCAGCCTCGACATGCTGCTCGTCGCCGTCACCCTGGCCGTGGCCGGCGGTCTGATCGCCGGCGCCTTCGCCGCCTCCCGCGCCGCCCGCCTGCGCCCCGCAGACGCCCTACGCCGCGTGGCCTGACGCCCTCGTGCCAGACGCAGACGCAGACCCAGACCCCAACACCCCGCGCCTCGGAGGCCAGCACCGCCATGTACGAACTCACCGGCGTCACCAAGCACTACCGACGCGGCAAGTCGACCGTCACCGCCCTCGACGACGTCTCGCTGACCGTCCCGAGCGGCAGCCGACTCGTCATCCAGGGGCCGACCGGCGGCGGCAAGTCCACGCTGCTCCAGCTGCTCGGCGGCCTGGACCGGGCCAACCGCGGCCAGGTGGTGCTCGACGGCACCGACCTCAGCGGGTTGTCGGAGGCCAGGCTGACCCGGCTGCGCGCCAAGCGCATCGGCTTCGTCTTCCAGGGCTTCCACCTCATCCCGACGCTCAGCGCACAGGAGAACGTCGAAACCGCCCTCGTCCCGCTCGGCATGCGCTCCGCCGAACGCATCCAGTGGGCGTTCGAGGCGCTGGACTCCGTGGGCCTGGCCGATCGCGCCGACCATCTGCCGAGCGAGCTCTCGGGCGGCCAGCAGCAGCGGGTGGCCATCGCCCGCGCGCTCGCCAAACGCCCCACGGTGCTGCTGGCGGACGAGCCCACCGGCAACCTCGACGAGTCGACCAGGGACGAGGTGATGGACGTGCTGGAGAAGCGGTGGCGGGAGCTGGAGCTGACGTTCGTCCTGGTCACACACGACAGCACGATCGCGGCCCGAGCCGAGCGGGTCGCCAGCATCGCCGAGGGCCGAATCACGATCACCGACCAGCCGAACAGGGAGGAGCCGGAAGCCAGGGAGGAGCCGGGAGACCGGGAGGAGCCGGAAGCGCGGTAAACCACGACCCGGTGAACCACGACCGGGGGCACCCCGAGGAGCCGGCCAGGGGGACGGCCGCTGAGCCCTCGGAAAAGGGGGACGGCGCCCGCGGCCGCGTCGGTCCCCGCCGCGGTGGGTGCGGCGGCGGCCGTACCCACCGCGGGTCGTACGCTGGCCGGCATGAGCGACCAGGCGACCTCCCCGTCCTCCCCGCCCTCCCCCTCCGCCGCGCGGCGGCTGGTGCTGGCCTCCGCCTCGCCGGCGCGGCTGACGCTGCTGCGGCAGGCCGGCTTCGCGCCCGAGGTGATCGTCAGCGGCGTGGACGAGGAGGCGCTGAGCGCGGCCTCGCCGGGCGAGTTGGCCCGGCTGCTGGCCGAGGCCAAGGCCGGCGCCGTGGCGCAACGACCCGAGGTCGCCGGCGCGTTGGTGGTCGGCTGCGATTCGGTGCTGGACCTCGACGGGGAGGCGCTGGGCAAGCCCGCGGAAGCCGAGGAGGCCACGGCCCGTTGGAAGGCCATGCGGGGACGCTCGGGCGTGCTGCGCACCGGGCACTGCGTCATCGACACCGCGGCCGGCCGCACGGCGACCGGCGTCGCGTCAACGACCGTCCGCTTCGGGGAGCCGAGCGACGGGGAGATCGCCGCCTACGTGGCCACCGGGGAACCCCTGAACGTCGCCGGGGCGTTCACGTTGGACGGGCACTCGGCGCCGTTCGTCGACGGGATCGACGGGGACCCGGGGACCGTGATCGGGCTGTCCCTCCCGTTGCTGCGCCGGCTGCTCGCCGACCTTGACGTCGCCATCACCGCCCTCTGGACCTGACGGCGGCGGAGCCGGCCGGGGCGTCGCGTCCGCCGGCGGGTACATCATCACCGTCAGCAGCAACAGGCAGAAGATCAGGATCAGCGCGGCGAACGCGGCCCAGCCCGCGAGCCCGACCGCGAGGGTGGCCAGCACCGCGTGCAGCACGGCGCAGCCGACCAGCAGCGCCCGCGCGAACCGGCCCGGCGGCCGGTCGGTCCAGGCGAGCCGCACCAGCAGCACGCCGCACAACAGCAGGAACGCGGACAGCGAGCCCCCCGCCGACCAGGCGGAGACGCTCATGGTGGTGGACGAAATACCGCCGATCGACATCTCCTGTCGATCGGCGGCGAGTCCCAGTATCAGGTGCACCATGCCGAGCACCACGGCGCCGCTGATGACGGCGATCGCCGCCACAACGGCCACTATTCGTCTGCCCCGGTTCACCCGGCGTACGCTACTTCTGGGTAATCGCCTCGACAAGCCCCCCGGAAGATAGTCGGGAGGCAGTCGGCCCCAACCTGGCAAGCCCGCAGAGGCTGCTCCGCCCCCACCGGGCTCCTACCCGCCGCGCGTGCGCGGGCGCGCGCGCAAAGATTCCGCGCGGCGATTGGCCGGTTCCTACAAATCGGACGAAGCCCACCTGTGTCGGACCGTCGGAGTTGACCAACTGACCAGGCAACCCCAAGGCAAACGTGATCCAGGCGCGTACCGTGGAATGGCAAGGCCAGCAGCGGATCGCGACGCCTCCACTCACCACCATCAGCCCCCATTCGGAGTGCCACGTGGGCAAGGTCACCCGAGTGGGCGACTCGTTGCGGGGTGTCGCCAGTACCTAAACTCGGCGTGTGCCGAGGAGGGAGCCATCGTGCGCAAGGTGCTCATTGCCAACCGTGGCGAAATCGCCGTTCGTGTCGCCCGGGCGTGCCGGGACGCGGGTCTCGCAAGCGTTGCCGTCTATGCCGAGCCGGACCGGGACGCCGTGCACGTCCGGGCCGCGGACGAGGCGTTCGCCCTGGGTGGGGACACGCCGGCGGCCAGCTATCTGGATATCGACAAGGTACTGAAGGTCGCGGCCGACTCGGGAGCGGACGCGGTCCACCCCGGGTACGGATTCCTGTCCGAGAACGCCGACTTCGCGCAGGCGGTGAACGACGCCGGGCTGACCTGGATCGGGCCCCCGCCGGCGGCGATCAGGTCGCTGGGCGACAAGGTGGCGGCCCGGCATATCGCGCAGCGCGCCGGTGCCCCGCTGGTGGCCGGCACGAAGGACCCGGTGGGCGGTTCGGACGAGGTGGTGGCCTTCGCCGAGGAGCACGGGCTGCCGATCGCGATCAAGGCTGCGTTCGGCGGCGGCGGTCGCGGCCTGAAGGTGGCGCGCAGCCTGGAGGAGATCCCCGAGCTGTACGACTCGGCGGTGCGCGAGGCACAGGCGGCGTTCGGCCGCGGCGAGTGCTTCGTCGAGCGGTACCTGGACCGGCCGCGGCACGTGGAGACGCAGTGCCTGGCCGACAAGCACGGGAACGTGGTGGTGGTCTCGACCCGTGACTGCTCGCTCCAGCGGCGGCACCAGAAGCTGGTCGAGGAGGCGCCCGCGCCGTACCTGACGCCCGAGCAGAACGCCGAGCTGTACCGCGCCTCGAAGGCGATCCTGAAGGAGGCCGGGTACGTGGGCGCCGGGACCTGCGAGTTCCTGGTCGGCCAGGACGGCACGATCTCCTTCCTGGAGGTCAACACCCGGCTCCAGGTGGAGCATCCGGTGACCGAGGAGGTCACGGGGATCGACCTGGTGCGGGAGATGTTCCGCGTCGCCGAGGGCGAGGAGCTGGGGTACGACGATCCGCCGCTGCGCGGCCACTCCTTCGAGTTCCGGATCAACGGCGAGGACCCCGGACGGAACTTCCTGCCCGCGCCCGGCACCGTGACCACCTTCGCCGCGCCGAGCGGTCCGGGTGTGCGGTTGGACGCCGGTGTGGAGAGCGGCTCGGTGATCGGCCCGGCCTGGGACTCGTTGCTGGCAAAGCTGATCGTCACTGGCGCGAACCGGCAGCAGGCGTTGCAGCGGGCGGCGCGGGCGCTGCGGGAGTTCCGGGTGGAGGGGATGGCGACGGCGTTGCCATTCCACCGGGCGGTGGTGACCGACCCGGCGTTCGCGCCCGAGGTGACCGGCCGGGCGGGCGAGCCGTTCGAAGTCCACACACGGTGGATCGAGACCGAGTTCGTCAACACGATCGAACCGTTCGGCGGTGCGGTGCCGGACGGCGACGACGGCGACGTCCGGGAGACGGTGGTCGTCGAGGTCGGCGGCAAGCGCCTGGAGGTGTCCCTGCCGGCCACGCTGGCGATGCCGCTGGCCAGAGCCGCGGTGGCGGGCGGCGCGAAGCCGGCCCGGCGGCGGGCCGGCAAGCGCAGCGCCAGCGCGGCGTCGGGCGATGCGCTGGCGTCGCCGATGCAGGGCACCATCGTCAAGGTCGCCGTGGCCGAGGGCCAGGAGGTCACCGAGGGCGAGCTCGTCGTGGTCCTGGAGGCGATGAAGATGGAGCAGCCGATCAACGCCCACCGCGCCGGCACGGTGGTCGGCCTGAACGCCGACGTCGGCTCTGCCCTGTCGTCCGGCGCTGTCATCTGCGAGATCAAGGACTGAACCAGCCGCTGGTTCAACCACTCGCCGACTGAACCAGGTGGCTGAACCACCCGACCCTCCGCTGGGCGGCGGCCCATCACTGCCGCCGCCCACCGTGTCTACCGCAGCCGCGCCTACCGCGGCCGTGTCTACCGCAGCCGCGCCTACCGCGGCCGTGTCTACCGCAGTCGCGCCGCCGCGCTGCGGGGGTGGGGGGCGACCCGGGGGGCCGGCAGCGGCAGCTCCCGGCGTCCCGGCGGCTCGCCGCCCGGCACCGGCTTCCCGCCGAGCTGCGGTCCCTGGCCCGCCACCGAGATCCGCATGCCCGCGTCGGCGAGCAGCTCCAGCTGGGTGCCGGCGCGGTCGCACTCCGGCGGCGGCTGGTCGGTGACCAGGTGCGCGATGGCCTCCGTGGGCACCGTCTGGAACATCGTGTCGGTGCCCAGCTTCGTGTGGTCGGCCAGCACCACGATCTCGGCCGCCGCCCTGACCAGGGCGCGGTCCACGCTGGCGGCCAGCATGTTGGACGTGGACAGGCCGCGTTCCGCGGTCAGCCCGGCTCCCGAGATGAACGCCCGGCTGACCCGTAGCCCTTGGAGCGACTGCTCCGCGCCGCTGCCCACCAGGGCGTAGTTGGAGCCGCGCAACGTGCCGCCCGTCATCACCACCTCGACGCGGTTGGCGTGCGCCAGGGCCTGGGCCACGAGCAGGGAGTTCGTGACCACGGTCAGCCCGGGCACCCGGGCCAGCCGGCGGGCCAGCTCCTGCGTCGTGGTGCCGGCGCCGACCACCACGGCCTCGCCGTCCTGCACCAGGCCGGCCGCCAGTTCGGCGATGGCGGCCTTCTCGGCGGTCGCGGCCATGGCCCGTTGTGGGAACCCGGACTCCCGGGTGAAGCCGCCGGGCAGCACGGCGCCGCCGTGTCTGCGGTCGAGCAGTCCTTCCGCCTCAAGGGCGCGCACATCGCGCCGCACGGTCACTTCTGAGGTCTGGACGACGCGGGCCAGCTCACGGAGCGATACGGCTCCGTTGGCGCGCACCATTTCGAGAATCATCTGACGACGTTCTGCAGCGAACACGGAACCGACAGTAACCCCAACGACCATCTTGTTTCAGCAGGTTGCGGGGAATTACCGAAGTTGGTGCACGTACGCCCCCGGCGTGCTATGTCGTTCGGGCGCCGGCCCGTGATCCCCGCGCTGACCAGTGCCTACTGTTCCTCGGCGGTTTTCCGGGTATGCAGCTGCCGCGCGGCCTCGGCGATCGAGCCGGACAGAGACGGGTACACCGTGAACGCTTTTGCGATCTGTTCTACCGTCAGACTGTTGTCCACGGCGATCGATATCGGATGGATCAGCTCGCTGGCCCGCGGCGCCACGACCACGCCGCCGACGACGATCCCCGTGCCCGGACGACAGAAAAGCTTCACGAAGCCGTCCCGCACGCCCTGCATCTTGGCCCGCGGGTTCCGCAGCAGCGGCAGCTTGACGGACCGCGCGTCGATCCGGCCCTCGTCCACGTCCGCCTGGCTGTAGCCGATGGTGGCGATCTCGGGGTCGGTGAAGATGTTCGCGGACACGGTGTTCAGGTTGAGTGGGGTCACCGCGTCGCCGAGGAAGTGGTACATCGCGATGCGCCCCTGCATCGCCGCCACCGAGGCCAACGCCAGCACCCCGGTGCAGTCGCCCGCCGCGTACACCCCGGGCGCGGAGGTGCGGGACACCTTGTCGGTCCAGATATGACCGGAGTCCTTCAGCTTGACGCCGGCCTCCTCCAGGCCCATGTCCGCCGTGTTCGGCACCGCGCCGACCGCCATCAGGCAGTGGGTGCCGGAGATGACCCGGCCGTCCGTGAGGGTGATCTCCACCCGGTTCCCCACCCGCTTCGCGGCGGCCGCCCGGGAACGGGCCAGCACGTTCATCCCTCGGCGGCGGAACACGTCCTCCAGCACGGCGGCGGCGTCCGGGTCCTCGCCCGGCAGCACCCGGTCCCGCGAGGACACCAGCGTGACCCTCGAGCCCAGCGCCTGGTACGCGCCGGCGAACTCCGCGCCCGTGACACCGGAGCCCACCACGATCAGCTCCTCAGGCAGCTCGTCGAGGTCGTACACCTGCGTCCAGTTGAGGATGCGCTCGCCGTCCGGGCACGCGTCCGGGATCTCCCGCGGGTGCCCGCCGGTGGCCAGCAGCACGCCGTCGGCCACCAGCTCCCTGGTCTCCCCGGCAACCCCGTCCACGTCGGTCACCGTGACCCGGCGGGAACCGTCGGCCTCCTGCGCCTGCCCCAGCCGCGCGTGACCGCGCAGCACCCGCACCCCGACCCGGGTCACCGAGGCGGTGATGTCCTGCGACTGCGCCAGCGCCAGCCGCTTGACCCGGCGGTTGACCTTGCCCAGGTCCACGCCGATACCGCGCACCTCGTCGCCGATGCCGTCGCCGTCGTGGTCGATGACTATCCCCAGCTCCTCCCGCGAGGAGCCGAAGCCGGTCATCACCTCGGCGGTGGCGATCAGCGTCTTGGAGGGCACGCAGTCCGTCAACACGGACGCGCCCCCCAGACCGTCCCGGTCGACGACGGTCACCTCCGCACCGAGCTGCGCCGCCACCAGCGCCGCCTCGTAGCCGCCGGGCCCACCACCGATGATCACGATCCGAGTCACCGTTCCAGTGTCCCTCACGGCCCCGCCGTTCCCCCGCCCGCCCCGCCCGCGGGCGTTCTCTTCAGGGCACCCGGCGGGTGCTGGGGGGCACTGGGGGGCACTGGGGGAGGGCAGGGGGACACCGGGAAGCACAGCAGGCTCAGCCGGACAGCGTGGCCCCTCCCGTACGCTCAGGGGCATGTCGCTCTATGCCGCGTACGCCGGAAACCTGGACGCCCGGCTGATGGCACGTCGCGCGCCGCACTCACCGCTGCGGGGCACCGGGTGGATCACCGGCTGGCGGCTCACCTTCGGCGGTGAGGAGATGGGCTGGGAGGGCGCCCTGGCCACCGTCGTCGAGGATGCCCCGTCCGCCGACCCGACCGCCCCGCCCTCGGAGGTCTTCGTCGCGCTGTACGACATCGCCCCGATGGACGAGGACGCGCTCGACCGCTGGGAGGGCGTGGGCATGAGCGTCTACCGCCGCACGCGGGTCCGCGTCCACACCCTCGACGGCGACCTGCCGGCCTGGGTCTACGTGCTCAACGCCTACGAGGGCGGCCTGCCCTCCGCCCGTTACCTCGGCGAGATCGCGGACGCGGCGGAGTCGGCGGGGGCACCCCACGACTACGTGATGGAGCTGCGCAAGCGACCGTGCTGAGGACAACCGTCAACCGGGATGCCCGGCTGGCCAGCGGGTTCCCAACGCCCATAGGGCTGGGGCCGTCTACGCGCGTAGGGAACGACGGGTTAGGCTCAGCGCGTGAATGCTTCTGACAACGACGAGCACCACCCGGGCCCCCGGGCGAGCGCCGACGCCGCCGCCGCCGCGGGCCGGCTGCGGGAGCTGACCGGCGAGGCCAGCCACGACGTCGCCCTGGTGATGGGGTCGGGATGGCTTCCCGCCGCGGAGGCGCTCGGCGAGCCGCACCACGAACTGCGCGTCACCGCACTGCCGGGCTTCCCGCCCCCCACCGTCGAGGGCCATACGGGCATGGTCAGGTCCTACCGTCTCGGCGACAAGCGGGCCCTGGTCTTCCTCGGCCGGACCCACTTCTACGAGGGTCGGAACGTGGCCTCCGTGGCACACGGCGTGCGGACCGCCGTGGCCGCCGGCTGCAAGACCCTGGTGCTCACCAACGGCTGCGGCGGCCTCCGCGAGGGCATGCGCGTCGGCCAGCCGGTCCTCATCAGCGACCACATCAACATGACGGGCGCCTCACCCATCATCGGCCCCAACTTCGTCGACCTGACCGACCTGTACTCGCCCCGGCTGCGGGCCCTGTGCCGGGAGATCGACGACAGCCTGGAGGAGGGCGTGTACGTCCAGTTCCCCGGGCCGCACTACGAGACGCCGGCCGAGATCCGCATGGTGCGGGCCATCGGCGGTGACCTGGTCGGCATGTCCACCGTCCTGGAGGCGATCGCCGCCCGCGAGGCGGGCGCGGAGGTGCTCGGCATCTCACTGGTCACCAACCTGGCGGCGGGCCTGACCGGGGAGCCGCTGAACCACGAGGAGGTGCTGCGCGCCGGCCGCGACTCCGCGGCCCGCATGGGCACCCTGCTGTCCCGGGTGCTCAGCCGCCTCTGAACCGCGACACACGCGGTAGACAGGACTGGCAGAACCAGCGCGACGAGCAGAACCAACGGGGCTAACGGCGCAACACACGTGGCAGGCGAAGGGAACACCGTGACGGCGGCGAACAGCGCGGCGAGCAACACGGCTCAGACCAACGCATCCCAAACCAACGCATCCCAAACCAGCACATCACAAACCAGCACAGCCCTGACCGCCAGGGCGCGCGCCTGGCTGGCCGAGGACCCGGATCCGGACACCAGGGCCGAGTTGGCCGCGCTGCTGGAGGCGGGCGACACCGCCGAACTGGCCGCCCGTTTCTCCGGCACGCTGGAGTTCGGCACCGCCGGACTGCGCGGCGAGATGGGTGCGGGCCCGATGCGGATGAACCGCGCCGTGGTGATCCGCGCCGCCGCCGGGCTCGCCGGTTACCTGCTGCACCGCGCCCGCACCCCCGGGCTTGTCGTCATCGGCTACGACGCCCGGCACCGCAGCGCCGACTTCGCCCGGGACACCGCCGCCGTGATCACCGGCGCGGGCGGCGGCCTGCGCGCCGCGCTGCTGCCCCGCCCGCTGCCGACGCCCGTGCTGGCGTTCGCCATCCGGCATCTCGGCGCGGTCGCCGGCGTGGCCGTCACCGCCAGCCACAATCCGCCCCGCGACAACGGCTACAAGGTCTACCTCGGCGACGGCAGCCAGATCGTGCCGCCCGCCGACGCGGACATCGCCGCCGAGATCGCCGCGGTCGGCGCGTTGGCCGACGTGCCACGCCCCGAGGGCGGCTGGGAGCTGCTCGGCGAGGAGATCGTGGAGGCGTACCTGGACCGTTCGGGCGCGGCGCTCACACCGGGCTCGCCGCGTACCACCATCGCCGTCTACACGCCGTTGCACGGCGTGGGCCAGTCCGTGTTGTCCGGGGCGTTCGCCCGGGCCGGTTTCCCGGCGCCGATCGAGGTCCCCGAGCAGGCCGCGCCCGACCCGGACTTCAGCACCGTGGCGTTCCCGAACCCGGAGGAGCCCGGCGCCATGGACCTGGCGCTGGGCGCGGCCGGCGCCGCCCGCCCGCGCCCCGACCTGGTCATCGCCAACGATCCGGACGCGGACCGCTGCGCCGTGGGCGTACCCACCGACAGCGTGGGCGGCGGCTGGCGCATGCTGCGCGGCGACGAGCTCGGCGCGCTGCTCGCCTACCACCTGGTGCGCAAGGGTGTGCGCGGCACGTTCGCCACCTCGATCGTCTCCTCGTCGCTGCTCGGCTCGATCGCCTTCGCGAACGGGCTGCGGTACGTGGAGACGCTCACCGGCTTCAAGTGGCTGGGCCGGGTGCCGGAGCTGGCCTACGGCTACGAGGAGGCGCTCGGCTACTGCGTCGACCCGGCCGGGGTGCGCGACAAGGACGGCATCACCGCGGCGCTGCTCGCCGCCGAACTCGCGGCCGAACAGCGGGAATGCGGCCGCACGCTGGCCGACCTGCTCGACGAGCTGGCGGTCGAGCACGGCCTGCACGCCACCGACCAGCTCTCGGTGCGGGTGGACGATCTGGCGGAGATCGCCGAGGCGATGCGCCGGCTGCGCGCGGATCCGCCCGGGGAGCTGGCGGGCCGCCCGGTGCAGCGCGTCGACGACCTACGCGAGGGCGGCGCCGAACTGCCGCCCACGGACGCCCTGCGCTACGTCACCGACGCGGCCCGGGTGATCGTCCGCCCCAGCGGCACCGAACCGAAGCTCAAGTGCTACCTCGAGGTCGTCGTCCCCGTCGCCGCCCAGGCCGACCTGCCCGCGGCCCGTGAACAGGCCAACGAGGCGCTGGCGGCACTGAAACGCGACATGGCCCGAGCGGCCGGCATCGAACCAGCCGCAGACTGAGCCAGCCGAGGACTGAGCCACCCGCACGGCTGGCCCGCCCGGGTCAGCGCGTCAGCCAGAGCACCAGCAGGCCCACCATGCCGACGGCGAGGGGCGCCAGGATCTCGTAGGACCAGCGCACGTTGACCGGGCCCTGCGCGCTCTTCTCCTCTCCGTGGCGCTCCGCGAGGTCACGCAGTTCGGAGACGGTGGTGTCCGAGGGCGCCGCCTTGTCCTTCAGGTCCTGGGGGTCGGCGGACCCGCCCATGCCGGAGAGGCTGAACACCCCACCCCGCGGGTCCTCACCCCGGGCCAGCCGGTCGTTGTGCCGGGTGGCCCGGTTGCGGGCGCGCAGCGAGACGGGGATGGCCCACAACTGGTACTTGGCCCCGTCCGCGAGCAGCTCGACGCTGTACCGGGCCTGGATGTCCTCCACCGCGCCCCACGGCGCCACGATCGTGCGGAACGGGTTCCGCACCCGCAGCCGCTCGTCCCCGGCGAAGACGGCGGGGCGGAACGTGAAGGCGACCACCAGCGGGACCACGAACAGCAACGCGGCCAGCGCGGTCACCGGCGTGCGCCCATCCCCGCGCAGCATCGCGTCGCCGCCCAGCCACCCCGCGAGACCGAGCAGCAGTACCCCCGCCACCAGGGCGGAGCCGGAGCGGTAGCAACGATCGGCATACTTGATGGGCTCACTCATACCGCCGATTCTGCCGGACGCCGCAAGCCACGCCCCCGCCAGTGCCAGCAGCACGCGGCGAGCCGAACAGCGCTACTCGTGCGGCGGAGTGCAACGGACGGTGGCTCGGCAGTAGAAGCCACGCCCCTTGCAGTGCCAGCAGTGGTGTGCCGAGGCCACCCCGTGCGCCCGCCCGGTCGCGGGCACGTACAGCGTCTCCCTGAACTCCACGTGCTGGCCCCCGCAGGCGTGACACTGTCGATGCGGCCCCGAGCAGTCGTCGTCGTCTACTGACCCGTCCATCCCGTCCCGTCGATCGCCCACCCCGCCGGTGGCTCTTCGTACTCACCTTCATCCGGTGAGTGAATCTCCACCACCCTAGTCACCGCGCCACTCCCCACCGAGGACCGGGCGGGCGGGGCGGGGGCAGGTGGGTCGGGTGGCGGGACCGGGCGGGACTACGGGATCTGCTGGTAGGTGGGGTCCTCTCGGGAGTCGTAGACGATCGCGCCGTCGGCGTCGTATCCGAGGACGACAGGGTTGGCGTCGGGCTGCTCCTCTGCCGTGCCGGCGACCACGAAGTACCCCTCCTCCAGAACGGCCTCCTCCGTGACGCCCGCGTGGGTCACGGTGACCCGCTCGACGTCCGGCTGCACCACGCCGAAGTCGGCCCAGCGGAAGGGCAGCTCCCAGGTGCCCATCATCGGCGCGAAGTACCGCCCGGCGTTGATGTCCGGGTAGACGGGGAGGTCGTTGTCGAAGGTCGGGCGGGGGCCGGACTGCATACCACCCCTGCCGTCCGGGCCCTCGGAGCAGACGAACTGCATCGGATCAGCCGCCTCCCGGTCGTCGGTGACGGCGAGCACCTGGCGGAACGGGCCCTCCCCGCGGTTCTCGTCGCCCTGGGCGACCCATGCGAGCAGGATCCGCAGATCGTCGACGTCCTCCTGCGGCGCGTATTCGGCGAGACACCGCTCCAGGGAGGCGGCGGCCTGCTCCAGGGTGACCCCGTCCAGCAGCTGACGCTCGGGGTCGGAGGGGCCCCCCGGCCCCTCCGACCCGGTCTCGGTCGGCGTCTCGGTCGGCGTCTCGGCCGGGCTGTCGGTCGGGGTGTCGGCCGGCGAGCCGACAGCCGCCGGCGGGGGGGACGACGCGCCGCCGGACTGCAGGCCTATGGCGGCGGCCGGCCCGGCCGCGGCGAGCACGGCGGCGCCGGCGCACAGGGCAACGGTGCGCCGGCGGCGGGCGGCGCGCCCCTTGCTGAGGATGGTGTCGTACGGCGTGGTCTCCGGCGGGATGCCGTCGGCCCGCTCGTTGAGCAGCAGCCGCAGCTCGGCCTCCAGCACCGAGTCGTCGGCGCCCGTCGGGTCCATCCACGTGGTCATCGGGAAAGCTCCTTGCTGGAAAGGTCAGGAGAGTGAGGGGATGCCGGCGCCTCAGGAGTGGCTGGCGACGGGGCGGGGCTGGAGGACGTGGCGCAGCTTGGACAGCGCCTTGGCGGCCTGGCTCTTGACCGTGCCGGTCGAGCAGCCCAACGTCTGGGCGACCTCGGCCTCCGAGAGGTCCTCCCAGTACCGCAGCACCACCACCGCCCGCTGGCGGCGCGGCAGTCCCGCGAGCGCGGCGGCGAGCAGCGCCCGCTGGTCGGCTCGCGCCATGTCGTCCGGCGCCGCCACAACGTCCGGCGGCATGTCCGTCAGATGCTCCGGCACCCGCCGCTTGCGGAAGCGGTCCCGGTCGCAGCTCACGAGGATCCGGCGCACATACGCGTCCGGGTTGTCACTGCGTATGACGCGCGACCAGGACCGGTACGCCTTGGCGAGGGCGCTCTGCGCCACGTCCTCGGCGAGATGCCGGTCGCCGGTCAGCAGATACGCCGTCCGCACCAGCCGTGGCCATCGGCTGCGCACGAATCCCTGGAACTGCTCTTCGTCTTCGGCTTTCATCCCTGGGGCACCCCCTCACCCTCCAGACCACCGCCCTGGCCGAATCGGTTGCCCGCCAGCCCATCCCAGATGCCCGCGACCCGGCGACAGGTCACTACACGCGTAGATATGCTGGTCTGGTGACCATGATGGACCTGCCTGATCCGGCCCACCTCGCCGACGTCACCACATCGGACGCCGCGCTGCGCCGCTTTCTGCACGGCCTGCCCGGGGTCGACGCCGTCGGCCTGGAGGCACGCGCCGCGTCGCTGGCGACCCGTTCGATCAAGACCTCGGCCAAGGCGTACGCGATCGACCTGGCGATCTCGATGATCGACCTGACCACGTTGGAGGGCGCCGACACCCCAGGAAAGGTCCGGGCGCTGTGCGCGAAGGGCGCCCGCCCCGATCCGGTGGACGCCTCGGTGCCCCGGGTGGCCGCGATCTGCGTCTACTCCGATCTGGTGTCCGTGGCGAAGAAGGCGCTGGCCGACCTCGGCGCGGCCGGCGCCGGGATCCGCGTGGCGTCGGTGGCGACCGCGTTCCCGGCGGGGCGCGCGGCCCGTTCGGTGAAGCTGGCGGACACCGCCGAGGCCGTCGCGGCCGGCGCCGACGAGGTGGACATGGTGATCGACCGGGGCGCGTTCCTGTCCGGCAGATACCTGGCGGTGTTCGAGGAGATCACCGCGGTCCGCGAGGCCTGCGGCGGCCGGGCGCACCTGAAGGTGATCCTGGAGAACGGCGAACTGGCCACGTACGACAACATCCGGCGCGCGTCCTGGCTGGCGATGCTGGCCGGGGCCGACTTCATCAAGACCTCCACCGGCAAGGTGGCGGTCAACGCGACGCCCCCCAACACCCTGCTGATGCTCCAGGCGGTGCGCGACTTCCGGGCCGCGACGGGCCGCCAGATCGGCGTCAAGCCGGCCGGCGGCATCCGCACCAGCAAGGACGCCGTGCGCTTCCTGGTCCTGGTGAACGAGACGGCCGGCGAGGCGTGGCTGGACCCGGCATGGTTCAGGTTCGGGGCGTCCAGCCTGCTCAACGACCTGCTGATGCAACGCCAGAAGCTCCGCACCGGCGCCTACGCGGGCGCGGACTATGTGACCGTGGACTGAACCGAGCCCTCCAGGCATAACCACACCCGAACCAGCAGACTGAGGCTGACCCATGGCACCCATGGCATTCGAGTACGCGCCGGCGCCCGAGTCCCGGGCGATCGTCGACATCGCGCCGTCGCACGGGCTGTTCGTCGGCGGCGAGTTCCGCGAGGCGGCGGACGGACGGGTGTTCAAGACCGTCTCGCCCGCCTCCGAGGAGGTGTTGTCGGAGGTCGCCCACGCCAGCGCCGATGACGTGGACGCGGCGGTGGCGGCGGCCCGGGCGGCGTTCCCCGCCTGGTCGGGGCTGCCGGGCGCGGAGCGGGCGAAGTACCTGTTCCGCATCGCCCGGCTGATCCAGGAGCGCTCCCGCGAGCTGGCGGTGCTGGAGTCGCTGGACAACGGCAAGCCGATCCGCGAGTCGCGCGACGTCGACCTGCCGCTGGTCGCCGCGCACTTCTTCTACTACGCGGGCTGGGCGGACAAGCTGCCCCACGCCGGGTTCGGGCCCGAGCCCCGGCCGCTGGGCGTGGCCGGGCAGGTCATCCCGTGGAACTTCCCGCTGCTGATGCTCGCCTGGAAGATCGCCCCGGCGCTCGCCACCGGTAACACGGTGGTGCTGAAGCCGGCCGAGACCACGCCGTTGACCGCGCTGCGGTTCGCCGACATCTGCCGGCAGGCGGGCCTGCCGCCGGGGGTGGTGAACATCGTGACGGGTGACGGCGCGACGGGCGCGGCCCTGGTGGCGCACCCCGGCATCGACAAGGTGGCCTTCACCGGCTCCACGGGGGTCGGCAAGGAGATCGCCCGCACGCTCGCCGGCAGCCGCAAGCGGCTCAGCCTGGAACTCGGCGGCAAGGCGGCGAACATCGTCTTCGACGACGCGGCGCTCGACCAGGCGGTGGAGGGCATCGTCAACGGCATCTTCTTCAACCAGGGCCACGTGTGCTGCGCCGGCTCCCGGCTGCTGGTGCAGGAGTCGGTAACCGAGGAACTGCTCGACGCGCTGCGGCGGCGGATGGCCACGTTGCGGCTCGGCGACCCGTTGGACAAGAACACCGACATCGGAGCGGTCAACTCGGCGGCCCAGCTGGCGCGGATCCGCGAGTTGGCGGCGGCGGGCGAGGCGGAGGGCGCGGAGCGCTGGTCGCCGCCGTGCGCGCTGCCGACGTCCGGGTACTGGTTCGCGCCGACGCTGTTCACCGGCGTGAGCCAGGCGCACCGGATCGCCCGGGAGGAGATCTTCGGTCCTGTGCTGTCGGTGCTGACGTTCCGCACCCCGGAGGAGGCGGTGGCCAAGGCCAACAACACGCCCTACGGCCTGTCCGCCGGCATCTGGACCGAGAAGGGCTCCCGGATCCTGTGGCTGGCCGGGAAGCTGCGGGCCGGCGTGATCTGGTCCAACACGTTCAACAAGTTCGATCCCACCTCGCCCTTCGGCGGCTACCAGGAGTCCGGCTACGGTCGCGAGGGCGGCCGCCACGGACTGGAGGCGTATCTCGATGTCTGAGCAGAACGTTGCGCCCGAGGCAGCACCAGCACCCCGGCCGGCTGAACCGGGGCCGGGGCAGGGACCCGCCGCCGGCGTTACGGGGCCGCTGCCGGTATTCAAGACCTACAAGCTGTTCGTCGGGGGGAAGTTCCCCCGTTCCGAGAGCGGACGGGTGTACGAGGTGACGGACGCACGCGGCGACTGGTTGGCCAACGCCCCCCTGGCCTCACGCAAGGACGCCAGGGACGCGGTGCTCGCGGCGCGCAAGGCGTTCCCCGGCTGGTCGGGCGCGACGGCGTACAACCGGGGCCAGGTGCTCTACCGCGTCGCGGAGATGCTCCAGGGTCGCCGCGAGCAGTTCCCCGCCGACGAGGTGGACGCCGCCGTGGACCGGTGGGTGTGGTACGCGGGCTGGACGGACAAGGTGGCGCAGGTCGCGGGCGCGGCCAACCCGGTCGCGGGGCCGTTCTTCAACCTCTCCACCCCCGAGCCCACCGGTGTGGTCGCGGTGCTGGCGCCGCCGCGCTCGCCGTTGCTCGGGCTGGTCTCGGTGCTGGCGCCCGTGATCGCCACGGGCAACACGGCGGTCGTCGTCGCCAGCGAGCCGGCGCCGCTGCCCGCGCTCGCCCTGGCCGAGGCGCTGGCCACGTCGGACGTCCCATCCGGCGTGGTGAACATCCTGTCGGGCCGCACCGCGGAGCTGGCCCCGCCGCTGGCCGCCCACCAGGACGTCAACGCGATCGACCTGACCGGGGCGGCGCCCGATCTGGCCACCGAACTGGAGGCAACGGCAGCCGACACCCTCAAGCGCGTCCGCCGCCCCGCCCCCGCCGGCGAGGAGAACTGGACAGCCGACCCCGGCACGAGCCGCCTGCTGGCGTTCCTGGAGACCAAGACGGTCTGGCACCCGATGGGCACGTGACGGCGCGGCCTGGCGCCCGATGGGCGCCCCCGCGCCGCACGCACACACACCCAGACACGACCGCGCGGGGCCCCGCCGCACCCCCCGGCCGGCTGGACCCCGCGCGCTCCCCCGTTCCCCGTTTCCCCGTGTCCCCCGTTGGGTTCCCCCGTTCCCCTTCCCTCGGTTCCCCCGCTTTCCCCGTTCCCCCGTGCTCCCCCGTTCTGTCAGGCGACCAACTCGCCGAAGGACTCCTCCTGGTCCCGGCCGAGGCTGAGCGCCTGGTCCTCGCGCAGCCGGCGCAGCGTGCGCCAGATGCTGCTCTTCACGGTGCCGACGCTGATGTTGAGCGTGTCGGCGATCTCGGGGTCCGTGCGCCCCTCGTAGTACCGCAGCACCAGCATCGTCCGCTGCTGCTCCGGGAGCCTCGCCAGCGCCTGCCACAGGACGGTCCGCAGCTCGGTGCCGCGCATCGTGTCCTGCTCGCCCGGCGCCTCGGGCAGTTCCTCGGTGGGGTACTCGTTCAACTTGCGCCGCCGCCATGCACTGATGTGCAGGTTTGTCATGGTACGTCGCAGATATCCGCCCAGGGCCGCCTTGTCGGCTATCCGGTCCCAGGCACGGTAGGTGGACAGCAGCGCGCTCTGCAGCAGGTCCTCTGCCTCGAAGCGGTCACCGGTGAGGTGGTAGGCGGTGGCGTACAGAGAGGCGCGGCGCTCCTGCACGTAGGCGGTGAACTCCGCCTCCATGCCCCCCTCGCGTCGCGCTCCCCCGGCCTCCCTGTACGAGCCACTCCCCCCGCCGTTCCCCCCGACTGTGCCCCCGTTTTTCCCCCTACCCACCGCGGTGAGATGCGACGGGCGCTGGTGCCCGATGCCGCGACGACCCCCAAGCCTGTTCGCGACACCGGACTTCTCCCCGCACCGAACGGGAACCACCGGGGCGTGCGGGCGCGTGGTATCGGTCGCCGTGTCGGTAGTGCCGTGCCGAGCGCTCATCCCGTCCCCCTCTGTGGAGTGATCCAGTTCGTGTCCGTGTTGGGAAATACAGTGCACGGCCAGTTTCATGACCGAGTCCCCCAACTGTCACAGCGGTGTCACAGGGATTGTGGCGGCCTTCTCAGGGCTGGACAGTCGAACTCCGACGGGTCCATGGGCCACAATGACCGGCGTGGCATTCCTGTTGCTGATCGAAGATGACGAGGCCGTGCGCACGGCCCTGGAGATGAGCCTGACTCGCCAGGGGCACCGAGTGGTGGCCGCGGCGACGGGTGAAGACGGCCTGAAGCTGCTCCGCGAGCAGCGCCCCGACCTGATCGTGCTGGACGTGATGCTGCCGGGCATCGACGGATTCGAGGTCTGTCGTCGCATCCGGCGCACGGACCAGTTGCCGATCATTCTACTCACCGCGCGTAGCGACGACATCGACGTGGTGGTGGGGTTGGAGTCGGGCGCCGACGACTATGTGGTCAAGCCGGTGCAGGGTCGGGTACTGGACGCCCGGATCCGCGCGGTGATGCGGCGCGGCGAACGGGACGCCAACGACTCGGCGACGTTCGGCTCGATCGTCATCGACCGCGCCGCCATGACCGTGACGAAGAACGGCGCCGACCTGCAGCTGACCCCGACCGAACTGCGCCTGCTGCTGGAGCTGAGCCGCCGCCCCGGCCAGGCGCTCTCCCGGCAGCAGTTGCTGCGCCTGGTCTGGGAACACGACTACCTGGGCGACTCCCGGCTGGTCGACGCCTGCGTCCAGCGGCTGCGCGCGAAGGTGGAGGACGTGCCCTCGTCACCCAAGCTCATCCGCACCGTGCGCGGCGTGGGGTACCGGCTGGACGCGCCCTCGTGACCAACGGCGAGCGACACGGAGCCACGACGGGGCAGCTCGGTCTGGGCGCACCCGGTGTACCTGGACGCGCCATGCACGTCGGGGCGTTGGCTCGTCGCAGCGCGTTGGGTCGTCACAGTGCGTTGGCTCGGAACAGGCCATTGACTTGTCACAGCGGGTTGGGTCGTGACCGCGCGTGAGTGAGGCAACGGACGACCGCGACCGCCACCGAAGCCGAGCCGTGCCCGGCCGGCTACGCGTGGCGATGCGGCTGACGAGCCTGCGGCTACGGCTGGTGACGGTGTTCGCGCTGGTGGCGCTCGTCGCCGCGGTGTCCGTGGCGGGCATCGCGTACTGGCTGAACCGGGACGCCGTGCTGACCCGCGCGCAGAACGCCGCCCTCGACGACTTCCGCACCTCGCTGGGCGAGAACTCCGGCTCGCTGTCGGAGGACCCGAGCTGCGACGAGCTGCGCCGGATGGCCGCCGGCATGATCAACCTGACGCAGAAGTACCAGGTGGTGCTCACCAACGATGGCACCGCGGGAGACGATCCGGTCTGCACGGCGTCGTCCGACCCGTCGCAGTTCACCATGGTCATGGTCCCCGACTCGCTGGTCGACGCGGTGCGCGACCGGCGGGACGACGGCGGCGACGACGATCAGAACGCGCCGTACCACCTGTACTGGCAGCGGATCACGATCAAGGGCGACCCGTACCTGGTGGCCGGCTCACGGGTGCTCGACGAGGGCCCGACCGGCTACATGCTGGCCCCGTTGTCCGCCGAGCGCGACGACCTCAACTCGCTCGCCTGGTCGCTGGGCATCGCCACCGCGCTGGCCGTGATCGGCTCGGTGCTGCTGGCCCAGGCCGCCGCGACGACCGTGCTGCGTCCGGTACAGCGGCTCAACGGCGCGGCGCGGCGGCTGAGCGAGGGCAAGCTGGACACCCGCCTCCCGGTGCGCGGCGCCGACGAGTTGGCCGAGCTGACCCGCACGTTCAACAGTGCCGCGGAGTCGTTGGAGCGGCGGGTGCAGGAGCTCAGCGGCCGTGAGGAGGCCAGCCGGCGGTTCGTGGCAGACATGTCGCACGAGCTGCGCACCCCGATGACCGCGATCACCGCGGTGACCGAGGTGCTGGAGGACGAGGTGGACAGCCTCGATCCGATGATCGCGCCCGCCGTCCAGCTCGTGGTCAGCGAGACGCGGCGGTTGAACGTGCTGGTCGAGAACCTGATGGAGGTCACCCGCTTCGACGCGGGCACGGCCCGGATGGTGCTGGACGATGTGGACATCGCGGACCAGGTGACGCACTGCATCGACGACCGCGCCTGGCTGGACGCGGTGGAGGTGTCGGCGGAGCGCGGCATCATAGCCAGGGTCGATCCACGGCGGCTCGACGTGATCCTGGCCAACCTGATCGGCAACGCCCTGAAGCACGGCGGCTCGCCCGTGCGGGTGGCGGTGCGCGAGGAGGAGCGCGCGGGCCAGCGGGAGCTGGTGATCGAGATCGCCGACCAGGGCCCCGGCATCCCGGAGAACGTGCTGCCGCACGTTTTCGACCGGTTCTACAAGGCGAGCGCGTCCCGGCCGCGCTCCGAGGGCAGCGGACTCGGCCTGTCGATCGCCCAGGAGAACGCGCACCTGCACGGCGGAGAGATCAGCGCACACAACTCACCCGCGGGCGGCGCGGTGTTCACCCTGCGGCTGCCCAGCGAGGGCCAACCGCCCGAGGACGCCGACGCCGTGGCGGACACGGGTTCCGCGGCCGGCGGAAACGAGGGGAACGGCGGGAACGGCCGGACCGCCGGCAACGGCCTGACCGCCGGACCCGACCAGGACGACGGGCGGTCCCGGACACCGGCACAAACACGGGCGCAAACACAGGCCCAGACACAGGCGCAGGAGGAGGTCTCGTGAGCGCGGGTGCTATAGCCGGCCTCGGCCACGGGCGGGAACGGACGCGCCGGTGGGTGACGGTGTTCGCCCTGGGCGCGCTGGCGGCCGGTACCGCCGGGTGCGGCATCAGGTCAACGGAGGTCCCCGTGGACGCGGGCCCCGCGCCCACCCGGGCCACCTGCGACGCGCCGGCGGCGGAGGCCGGCACCGAGGTCTACCTCGTCTGTGGTTCGGAGGTGGAGTCGGTGCTGCGCGTCGTTGACCTGCCGGGAGAGGGCGATCGGCCCATCGAGGTGGCGAACGCGCTGCTCGTCGAGTTGAAGACGAGCCCGGCGGAGGAGGAGCAGGCGGCCGGTTTCCGCACCGACGTCCCGCCCAACGTGACGGTGTCGGCTCGCTTTGGCACCGCGGAGAGCCCGGTGCTCCGGCTCAGCCAGGGCCCCGGCGAACTGCCGGTCTCCGCCCTGGTCCAGATCATCTGCACCTTCGCGCGCAGCGAGGTGCTGGGCAACGGGCACTCCGTGATACTCAGCGGCCCACCCGGTTCCCCGAACGCGGCGCCGAAGACGTACTCCTGCAGCGCCACAGTGCGCGCCAGCCCCGAGGCCGCCGGCCACCCCGAGGTCCCCGACGAGCAGCACTAGGCTCCACGGGAGACGTACTCCTGCAGCGCCACAGCGCGCGCCAGCCCCGAGGCCACCGGCCACCCCGAGGTCCCCGACGAGCAGCACTAGGCTCCACGGGAGACGTACTCCTGCAGCGCCACAGTGCGCGCCAGCCCCGAGGCCACCGGCCACCCCGAGGTCCCCGACGAGCAGCACTGACCCCCCACGGGGGTGAGCCGGGTCACTGAGCTACCGGCGGGGAACCGGGCGCGACGTGGGCGCGTCCTGGATTCCGTGCAGCATCATCCCGCGGGCTCGTTCGGGCCCGACCGGCCGGCGAACGGGGAGCGCAGGCCCAACGGTGGCGAGAGCGTCCCTCCCCGGATCCGGCTCGGGGCCCTGGTCGTGCTCTCCGCCTACCTGCTGCTGATCGGCTGGCAGTCGGTGCGCCCGTTGGCCGTGCTGTGGGTGTCGCCCGCGAACCTGGAACCGTTGGCCAGCATCCGCGCCGACCTCGACCGCGGCCCCGAGGCCGCCCTCCGCACCATCGCCGCCGGGATGCTGCGCCTCGCCCCGCTCGCCGTGCTGCTGCCGTTGGTCGCCCGGCGGCTGGGCGGTGGGCGCTTCGCCTCGCTGGTGCACACCGTCGCCGCCGGGGCGGCGGTCTCGCTGCTCATCGAATGGTCGCAGTCCCTGGTGCCCAGCCGGGTCGCCGACGTGGACTCGATCATCCTCAACACCGTCGGGATCGCCGTGGTCCATCAGCTGTGCTACGGCCGGCTGCGCTCGCTGGCGCTGCACGAGGGCCGGCCCGGCGGCCGCAACACCCTGCACCAGGAGCCCACGCCCGCCGTACCGGCCCACCCCCCACGCGCCGCCCACCCGGCGAGCCCTCCGCCCGAACGCGCCCCCGACCGCGCCGAGCAACCCGCCACCGACGCCCCAACGCATGACACCGCTGCGCACCACACCACAGCGCATGACAGGGCCGCGCCTCGCGTGGTGCGAAGCGCGGCCCTTTCTCGGTGAATCGGGACTGCGGTGAATCGGGACCGCGGTGAACCTGGGATCGCGGTCACCGGGCGCGGCGTGCCCGGGCGAGTCAGCCCGTCAGAGCGGGAGGCCCTGGAGCGGCAGGCCGCTGTTGAGCGACTCGCCACCCACCGGCAGGCCGCCGAGCAGGTCGCCTGACCCGGTGCTGAGGTCGCCGCTGGTGGGCGGGATCTGACCGGTCGGGGCGGCCTGGGTGCCCGCCAGCGTGTCGTCGGCCAGGGGCAGCTTCGCCTCCCCGGTGAGCACTCGCCGGCCCGCGTCGACCACCTCGCCGCTCTCGCCGGGCAGCTCGGCCGCGGCCTCCTCCAGCGGAAGCGTGCCGACCAGCTCACCGGCGGTTTCGTGGACACCGTCGGTGATGGCGGCGGACGCGGTGCCCGCAGCGGTAACGGCGAGGGCGGCGCCGAGGGCGGCGACGCCGAGCGACTTCACGGTTGCCTGCTTCATCTGTGCATACGTCCTTGTGTGGGGTTTCCAGCGGCGAGGCGACGGTAACCGCGGCGTCGCGGGCGTCGCAATGAATCGAAATGCGCGGCGCCGCCCGTAACCCGACCGACCACACCACCGCCCCCGAGCACCGCACGCGGCCGAACCGGCCGGCGTCGTCGCTGGTCAGGACGGTGCGTCAGCGGAAGTTGGGAACAGCCATTCGGAGCGCAGCCTGGCGTACCCGGGTTTGATCACGTCGTTGATCATCGCCAGACGTTCATCAAAAGGAATGAACGCGGATTTCAGCGCATTGACCGTGAACCACTGGAGGTCGTCGAGGGTGTAGTCGAACGTCCGCACCAGATGGGCGAATTCGGCGCTCATGCTGGTGCCGCTCATCAGCCGGTTGTCGGTGTTGACCGTGGCCCGGAACCGCAGGCGGCGCAACAGCCCGATGGGGTGCTCGGCGTACGAAGGGGCGGCGCCGGTCTGGAGGTTGGAGCTCAGGCAGAGCTCCAGGGGGATCCGCTTGTCCCGGACGTACGCGGCGAGCCGCCCGAGCCGGACCGAGCCGTCCTCGGCGACGTCGATGTCGTCGATGATCCGGACCCCGTGCCCCAGCCGGTCGGCGCCGCACCACTGGAGCGCCTGCCAGATGGACGGCAGACCGAACGCCTCGCCGGCGTGGATGGTGAAGTGGTTGTTCTCCCGCTTCAGGAACTCGAAGGCGTCCAGGTGCCGGGTGGGCGGGAAGCCGGCCTCGGCGCCCGCGATGTCGAAGCCGACGACCCCGTGGTCGCGGTAACGGTTGGCGAGCTCGGCGATCTCCAGGGCGCGGGCGGCGTGCCGCATGGCGGTGAGCAGCGCGCCGACCCGGATCCGCCGGCCGCCCTCGGCGGCCCGGCGCTCGCCCTCGCGGAAGCCCTCGTTGACGGCCTCGACGACCTCGGCCAGGTCGAGCCCGCGGGTCAGGTGCTGCTCGGGCGCGTACCGCACCTCGGCGTACACGACACCGTCCTCGGCGAGGTCGAGGACGCACTCCGCGGCGACCCGGACCAGCGCCTCCCGGGTCTGCATGACGGCGCAGGTGTGGCCGAACGTCTCCAGGTAGCGTTCGAGCGAGCCGGAGTCGGCGGCGGCCCGGAACCAGGAGCCGAGCCGCTCGGGGTCGGTCTCGGGCAGCGCGTCGTAGCCCTGTTCGGCGGCCAGCTCCACGATGGTCGCCGGACGCAGACCGCCGTCGAGATGATCGTGCAGGAGCGCCTTGGGGCTACGCCGGATCTGGTCCAACGTCGGCGGCACGGGCCCGGGCGGCAACGGGGTGGACGGCGGCGTGCCAGGCGGGGTGGACTGGGTGGACTCGGAAGAATGGGAAGAATGGGTGGACGGAAGGAACGTCTCGGTCACCCCAGCACTCTAACGCCTACGCGCGTAGATCACCCGCGCCGAGCCCAACCAAGCCCAGCCCAACCAAGCCGACCCAACCCCCGGGAGCCGGGCGCGAGCACTCACCCCACCCTGGCCACGACGCGGGCGCGGCCGCGGCCGCCGAGCAGGAAGCGCTTGAAGTCCGCGACCGGCCGGGTGTCGGGGTGTCCCGCCAGCCAGGCCACGCCGATCTCGCGGACCGCGCGCGGCACCGACACCGCGAGGTCGGTCACCCCGGGCCGCGGCACGGTGGGCGGCGGCAGCAGCGCCACGCCGAACCCGGCCGCCACCAGACCGCGCAGCGTCTCCGGCTCCTGTCCCTCGAACGCGACGCGCGGCCGGAAGCCGGCCTCCTCGCACAGCTCGGCGGTCAACCGCCGCAGCCCGTAGCCCGGTTCGAGGGTGACGAAGGGCTCGTCCGCCGCCTCCGAGAGCCGCACCCGGCGGCGCGCGGCGAGCCGGTGTCCCTCCGGCACGGCGAGGAACAGCCGCTGCTCGCCGAGCTGCCGGGTGACCAGGTCGGGGGCGTCCGGGATGGGCGAGGTCAGGCACAGGTCGAGCTCACCCTGCCGCATCCGCTCGATCATGTCCTCGCCGTAGCTCTGCACCAGCGCGAAGCGCACCCGGGGGTGGTCGGTGCGGAACTCCCTGATCAGCTCGGGCACCGTTTCCGGGCCCATCGTGTGCAGGAAGCCGAAGGCGACCTTGCCGGCGGCCGGGTCGGCGTCGGCGCGCACCGCCTCGGCGGCGCGCTCGACCTCGCCGAGCGCGCGTTCCACGGAACGGGCGAAGGCGCGGCCGGCCGGGGTCAGGGACACGGTGCGGCCGTGCCGGGCCAGCAGAGCCACGCCCAGATCGGCCTCCAGCCGCGCCATCGCCCGGCTGAGGGTCGGCTGCGGCACGTTCAGGTCCTGGGCGGCCTGGGTGACGTGCTCACGGCGCGCGACGGCGGCGAACTGGGCGAGCCGCGGGGTGAGCAACGCCGCCCAGGAATCACCCGAGATATCCGCGGTGGCCGATGTTACTGGGTTGTCTTTTTCGTTGCCCGGGGATGACATGCCGCGCTCCTAGCTGGGATCATGCGCCAGCGTATCGTTTTCCCCTCTCTCATGCATTGGACGCATGAATCAGGCGAACCTAGGTTGGGGGCATGCCCAGCGATACCAGCGCGGCCCCGGCCACCCCTCGGGCCGCCGCCACCCGGTTCCCCTTCCGGTTCCGGTCGCCGTTCCGCGTCACCTCGCGGAACCACGCCCGGATCAACCTCGCCCTCTTCGCCCTCGGCCTGGCGACCTTCGCGATGCTCTTCGCCACCCAGGCGCTGCTGCCCGACATCGCGGACGGCTACGCGGTCGACCCCGGCCGGGTCAGTTGGACGGTCAGCGCGGCCACCATCGGGCTGGCCGTGGCCGTGGTGCCGCTGAGCACGCTCTCCGAACGGTTCGGCCGCCGCCGGCTGATGAGCGTTTCGGTCGCCGTCGCCGTAGGGCTGGCCCTGCTGCTGCCGCTGGCACCCGATCTGGGCACGCTGATCGCGTTGCGCGCCCTGCAGGGCGCCGCCATCGCCGGCATTCCGGCGTCCGCCGTGGCGTACCTGTCGGAGGAACTGCCGAAGCGGGCGACCGTCGGGGCGGTCGGCCTGTTCATCGCGGGCAACAGCGTGGGCGGCATGTTGGGCCGGGTGCTCACCGGCTGGGTCGCCGAGGGCTTCGGCTGGCGCGCCGCGCTCGCCGCGGTCGCCGGGATGGCGCTGCTGAGCGCGGTGGCGTACCGGCTGCTGCTGCCGCCGGCCCGGAACTTCACCCCCGCCTCGCTGCGCCCCCGGGTCGCGCTGCGCACCGTCGGCGAGCACCTCGCGCGGCCGTTGCTGCTGCGGCTGTACCTGATCGGGCTGCTGCTGATGGCGGCGTTCAGCGCGGTCTACACGGTGATCGGCTTCCGACTGGTGGCCGAACCGTTCAACCTGTCGGCCGGCCTGGTCGGCTCGGTCTTCGTGATCTACCTGGTCGGCACCGGCTCCTCGTCGGTGAGCGGCCCGCTGGTGGACCGGCTGGGGCGGCGCGGCGCGCTGTACGCGGCGATCGTCACGGTCACCGCGGGGCTGCTGCTGAGCCTGGCCGACCATCTGGTGCTGGTGCTGCTCGCGCTGGTGCTCATCACGGCCGGCTTCTTCGCCGGACACGCGGTGGCCTCCGGCTCGGTGAGCCGCGCGGCCACCCACGGCCGGGCCCAGGCGTCGGCGCTCTACCAGGTGGCGTACTACCTGGGCGCCAGCATCGGCGGCACGGCCGGCGCGGCGATCTTCCACCGGGCGGGCTGGTCGGGCCTCGTCGCGTTCGCCCTGGCGGCGCTCGCGGCCACCGCGGCCATCACGGTCTACGCCACCGCCAGGGCCCGCCAACTCGACCGCCGCGCCCTGGCCACGGCCGCGTAACAGGATACACCTACAGCCAGCCCGCCACGCCCCGGCCACCGCCGCGTAACAGGAACACCTACAGCCAGCCCGCCACGCCCCGGCCACCGCCGCGTAGCCGTGGCCATCACGGGGCCGGCCAGCTCACCAACTAACCCAGCCCCCATCTAACCGCGGAACGGCCCGGTCACCTCGTAGGTGATACCTCCGCTGCTGGAGCCGCTGGTGCCGCGCTGGGAGGAGAAGTAGAGCCGGTTGCCGGCCGGGTTGAACGCGGGGCCGCAGATCTCCGAGGAGCTCTGCCCCGTGATGCGCAGGAACGGCGCCACCACGTCGTCCGGCGTGATGACGCAGATCTCCATGTTGCCCCCGTCCTCGGCCACGTAGAGGTCGCCGGCCGGGGCTCCGGTGATGTTGTCCACGCCGCTGAGCGGCGGGTCGTCGGTGAGGCCGTCGTCGTAGGCCAGGGCGAGGGTGTTCGCGTCCGCGTCGTAGGCCCAGACCCGGTTGTCGCCCTTGGTGGTGAAGAAGCAGGTGCCGTTGCGGTAGTAGCAGCCCTCGCCGCCGTTGAAGCGTCGGGTGCCCGGCACCTGGTCGCGGGTCTGCTCGCCGCCGGAGGCGCTCGGGTCGGGCACGTCCTGCCAGGACAACTCGCCGCCCGACTCGACCAGCACCTGAAGCGTGCCCGCCGAGAGATCACCCCAGGTGGCGGGCACGAAACGGTAGAACGCGCCGCTCGACTCGTCCTCCGTCAGGTACACCACCTCGCGGTCCGGATCGGAGGCCGCGGCCTCGTGCTTGAATCGGCCCATGGCGTCCCGCCGTTCGGCCGCCTGCAGGCCGTACGGGTCGGTCTCGAAGACGAAGCCGCGGGTGGTCTCCTCGCAGGAGAGCCAGGTGTTCCAGGGGGTGGCGCCGCCGGAGCAGTTGCTGGTGGTGCCGGAGAGCACCCGGTAGGAGTCCGTGACGCTGCCGGAGCCGTCGAACCGGACCGCGCTCACCCCGCCGGACCCCCCGCCGAGTTCCGCGTTGGAGACGTAGATCCAGCCCGACCCGTCCACGAAGCAGGCGCCGCCGTCGGGCGCGCCGTGCCAGACCTGGTCGGTGCCGGCGACGGTCTGGCCCGAACGGGCGATCACCCGGCTGGTGAAGCCGGAGGGCAACATGATTCCGTTGGCGTCGGCGGCCTGGAGCGGGCCGTACGGGCTGGGTCCGGTCTGGGCCGGATCGGCGAACGATTCGCGGGTCATGGTGAACCCGAAGGCCACCGCTCCGGTCCCGACGACCGCACTGCGGAGAAGGTTACGACGGTCCAACTCCTGGCTCCCTCTGCTGTGATGATGTGGCTGGGTGGGCACTGAGCGTAGGGCTCGGCCCACCGCCCCCCTCAGGCCCCGGGCAGTGAACTCCACACGACGGACCGCCGAAACGACGGCGAACACACACCGCTGCCCGGCGCACCCTCGCCCTTCGACCACCGCGTCGCCGACTCAATCGATCATCCGAACGGTGGGGGACCCGGCGACGGCCCGACTGGTCACCCACATCTCGCCCGCGCGCGGGAGGGGTCCCGCTCCGTCGACCTACGATGCCCCGCCATGACGAACGAGTCGGAGTTGCGGACCTACCGGGCGGCGCCCGGGCTCAAGAGCACCGGTGTGCCACTGGTGGTCCCGATCATGTTGCTGGGGCTCATGGCTGCGGCGGGAGTCGAGGGACCGTTCCTGCTGATCTGGACCGTGGGCATCGCCGTCGTCATGGCCCTGTGCTACGTGGCCCTCCGGCGGAGTGGGACAACCGTCCACCACGACCACATCGAGATGCGTACGCCCTTCCGTACGCGACGCGTGGCCTGGCACGAGATCCAGGCCATCGAGCTCACCGGATCCAAGATGTCCGGTCAGTTCACCCTGGTTCGCGTCGCATCCGGCCGCCGGCTCGGCCTGCCACACGTCAACTCCCGATCGGTGCCCTCGCTGCCGGAGGAGGTGCGCACACTCCGCGAACTGTGGGAGCGGCTGCGCGGCCCCGACTGGACGCCCACCCAACGCTGACCGAACCGCCGCGGCGTCCGCCAACGAGCTACCCCGCCAACCCGGGTCGGCTCAGACCGTGGACGAAGGCAGGTCGTGCAGGAAACCCAGGAGGGCCGCAAGGAGTTCGGCCGGGGCGTCTTCCTGGACCAGATGTCCGGCCCCGGGGATGAGCCGGAGGCGCGCGCCTGGGACACGGGCGGCGAGTTCGCGGCCCTTGTCCGGCGGGATCCATGTGTCGTCGGCGCCCCAGCAGACCAGGACGGGGATGTCGATCTCGCCGTACCGGTCCTGGATCTCGTCCGTGTACCGCTGGTCGGCCTGCGCGATCTGCCGGTAGAACGCCGCCTGGCCGACCGCGTCGAGCCACGGTTCGACGAGCCGGTCGAGGGTCGCCGGGTGCAGCCCGGGACTGCTCGCCGAACTCACGTACTCGCGCACCAACGCGCGATGCAGCGCGGGCGGCAGCTGACCGAACACCGCGGAGTGCTCGCCGACCAGACGGAAGAACGGCGACCCCCACGGCGCCAGGGCGACCGGATCGACCAGCGCGAGCCGGCGATACCTGGCCCCGTGCAACAGATGTGCGCGCAGTGCGACGGCCCCGCCGAAGTCGTGTGCGACCACCACCGGCTCCGTCAGCCCCCAGTGGGCCAGGAGTTCGGCGAAGATCCCGCCCTGGGCGGACAGGGAGACGTCCTGTCCCTCGGCCTTCTCCGAAGCCCCGTAGCCGGGCATGTCCCAGACGAACACCTGGTGGTGGTGCGCGAGCGAACGCGCGATACCGCGCCAGACGTAGGACGAGAAGGGCGTGCCGTGCAGCAGGACGACGGGATCCCCGCCGGCGTCCCCGAACCGGTCCCACCGGACCTCTCCGGAGCTGCTCTCGTATGTCCTGCTCAGTTTCCAGTCGGTCAAGGGTGGCGCCCTCCGGACGCAGGGTGATCAGGTCCCGCCGAGCCGGGATGCTACCAACGACGCCTCGCCCAACCCCCACCCAACTCCGCCCGCGCGCCCGTTGGGTCGTCACGCACGGACGTGTTAGGCATGAGTGATTGACAAGCGCATGCAACGATCTAGCAAGCAGTGATCGATCCAGAACGATCCAGCCAGAACAATCCAGCCGGAACAATCCAGGGAGTCGGCTCCATGAAGGTCTTCGTCACGGGTGCCACGGGGTACATCGGCGGCTCGGTCGCGGTGCGACTGGTGGAGGCGGGCCACGAGGTGAGCGGGCTGACCCGAAGCCCGGAGAAGGGCGAGGCGCTGTCCCGGCTCGGCATCGAGCCGGTCGTCGGCACGCTGGACGACGCCCCGCTCCTCGCCGACGGGGCGCACCGCGCCGACGCCGTCATCAACGCGGCGGACAGCGACCACCGCGGCGCCGCGGAGGCCCTGATCCTCGCGCTGAACGGCTCGGGCAAGCGGCTGCTGCACTCCAGCGGCTCCAGCATCGTCGGCGACGACGTGCGCGGCGAGTCCCTCTCCGAGCGGGTGTTCACCGAGGAGGATCTGGACCCGGACGCGTCGTGGCAACCCGCCCCGGACAAGGCCGCGAGGGTGGACATCGACCACCTGGTCCGCGCCGCGTCCCACAAGGCCGGCATCCACTCGACGGTGATCTGCAACACCCTGATCTACGGCCACGGGCGCGGGGCCGCCCGGGACAGCGTGCAGATCCCGGCCCTGGTCCGCCAGGCCCGCGCCAGCGGCGTGACCCGCCACGTCGGCGCCGGCCGCAACGTCTGGTCGACGGTCCACATCGACGACGTGGCCGACCTCTACCTCCAGGCCCTGGACCACGCCCCCGCCGGCTCGTTCTACTTCGCCGAGAGCGGCGAGGCGTCGTTCGCCGACATCACGACCGCCATCGCCCGCGCCCTGGGCCAGGGCCCGCCCGAGCCCTGGGACGTCGAGTCCGCGATCCAGGAGTGGGGCTACGAGCCGGCCGTCTTCGCCCTCGGTTCCAACAGCCGCGTCCGCTCCCCCCGGGCCCGCCAGGACCTGGGCTGGACCCCCAACCACGACTCGGTACTCGACTGGATCGACTCCGACCTGACAGCCGTCTGAGCAGGCCCCGACGGTAGAATAAGAGCCGCGTCGGACTCCTTCTGTTGAGTCCGACGCTCTCTTTATGTCCCTGAAATCCTGTATTTCCACGAGCTCTTCGGCGCCACGCGCCCGCGGACCCCTCTTCCACACCGCGGTTGCGGACCCGCGCGGCGACCAGTTGCTGCCGCTGGCGATGCTCCGGGAGCGCTACCCGGACCTCCACGCCCGTCACATCGCCAAGTACGTCGGCCGTGAGCACCGCCTGCGCGAACGGGTGATACCGCTCGGTTGCGAATGGGCCGACGTGGTCTTCCTGTCGCCGCTCAACCCCATCGTGTTGTTCGACGCAGCGCTGTCCAACACAGCGTTGTCCAACACAGCGTTGTCCGAAACAGCGCTGTCCAACACAGCGCGGAGCGTCGGCCGGCGGGTCTGGGACGGCCGGGTCTGGACGCTCGACGCGGCAGAGCTCGATCCGGAGCAATGCCGCATCCGGCTCATGCGTGTCACGCCGGGAGCCCGAACTGCGGATCCAGGCACCGAGGACGACTATCTGCCGCTCACCACCGCCACGCTGCGGGCAGTCTCCGAGGTGACCAACCGCGCCCTGGAACGGCTTCGGAACCTCGGCCCAGACGAGCCGCTACTGCCCTGGGGGGACGTGCCCCATGTCCTTCACCGCGGACCAGTGCCGCTGACCCTGTTCCGAAAGCTGCCGACTCGGTGACCGTGAAGCTTCCCCTTGATCTTGGACACCTGGAAACTGGGACGTGAGAGCCCAGAGGAAGCAGTGCCAGGTGGGAAGCAAGTACACGAAGCGGTACTCGGACGAGTACAAGCGGGACGCGATCGAGCTCGTGCGGTCGTCGGGCCGGACGGTGACCGAGGTCGCCCGGGAACTCGGGGTCAGCTCGGAGTCCCTGCGGGGTTGGGTGAAGAAGGCCCGCGCCGCCCAGGACACCGGATCCGGTCCCGTGGCAGGGCGGGCCGGGCAGAGTGCCGACGACCGGGACGAGGAGCTGAAGCGGCTGCGGAAGCTGACCTCTGAGCAGGCGAAGACGATCGAGATCTTGAAAAAAGCGACGGCCTTCTTTGCGAAGGAGAGCGACCGGTGAGCGCGATATGCCGGTTCATCCACGCGGAGAAGGCGAACTACCCGGTCACGCTGCTGTGCAAGGTGATGAAGACTGCGCGGTCCACGTACTACGCGTGGGTGGCCGGAAGGGGAGCCCGTGAAGCGCGGCGGCGGGCCGATGAGGCCCTGGCGCACGAGATCACGGTGATCCACCTCGCCTCCCGGCGGAACTACGGCGTCCCGCGCGTCACCGCCGAACTGCGCCGACAGGACCGGCTGGTCAACCGCAAGCGGGTGGCACGGGTCATGCGAGAGCACGGCATCGCCGGGAACAGTCGGCGCACCGGCCGCCGCAGCCTGACCAAGGCCGACACGAAAGCCGCCCCGTCGCCGGACTTGATCGGCCGGGACTTCACCGCCACCCGCCCCGGCACGAAGATCGTCGGGGACATCACCTACATCCCCACTGCCGAGGTCTGGTCTGCCTGGTCTGCCTGGTCTGCTTGGTCAAGCCGTGTAGGTGTGGGGGGTGCGGGTGTGGTGGTGGCCGGTGGGGGTGGTCCAGGTGAGGTGGCCGGTGGCGGTGTCTCGTTGCACCGACCAGGGGGTTTGGTGTTTGACGCGGTGGTGGCGTCGGCACAGGGTCATGAGGTTGTCCGGTTCGGTGAGACCGCCGGCCTCGGGTTGTTGGTGGTTGAAGGGTTGGATGTGGTCGATGTCGCAGCGGTGGGCGGGCATGGAGCAGCTGGGGAACTGGCAGTGGGTGTCGCGGGCGATGATGTGGCGTTCGACCTCGGCGGTGGGGTGGTAGGTGGTGGGGTCGGTCTTGATCAGCGTCCCGGTCTTGGGCTCGATCAGCAGCCGGCGCCATACCGAGCCGGGCTGGGTGGCCAACGCCCGGGCCTGGCCGGCGGTGACCGGGCCGTACCCCTTCAGCTCGCCTGGGTCGTCACTTGCCCCGATGAGGGTGTCGTAGGGGATGGTGATCTGTACCAGGGGTGCGGTGCGGCTGGTGGGGGGTGTCCCGTCTGGCGGGACAGGCGCGCGGGTGACCAGGTCGACCAGGGCGTCGGCGCGGCGTTGGTCCAGGGTGCGTGGGTCGTCTTCGGTGGTGATGGTCTGGGCGTGGGTGTCCACGGCGGTGTCCATGCGGGCGGCGTCTGGGGCGGTCAGGAAGACTCGCCACCAGGCCATGCCGTCCTCGGCCGGGGTCCGGACGACGCGCCGGTCCTCCCGTGCCCGCTCGTGCCGATCGGCCGCGCCGTCCGGATCGGCCTTGATCACCGCCCGGTGCAGGGCCTTGCGGGTCGCGGCCGTGGACTGCTGGGGCAACAACGGCGCCACCAGCGACTCCACCCGCCGCGCGGCGTCATCCGAGCAGTTGGCGGTGATCTCACAGACCGCGCGGGCCTGGTGTTGGGGGCACCTCCCAGGCCCCCAAGGGCCTGGGGGAGGATCCGGCCGTCCTCCAACAGTCCCAGTGTCCGGCCGAACACACCCACCAGCCGCCGCGCGTCCTCCAACCGCCCAGCCGCCGCGACGGGCGACAACCGCAACGCACACGCCACCTCATCCACCGTCGTGGCCAAATCCGCCTCCACATCCGGCCGCCCCGGCGCGAACGGCACCGGATCCGCATCCAACGCCGCCAACACCCGCACCTGCTGCGCCTGGATCCACTCCCCATGCCGCTCCAACGCCCGCAACGCATCCACCCGCCCCGCCGGGGAAAGCGCCTGCGCCCGCAACAACGGAAGCATCCCCGCCGTATCCGCCCCGACGGGAACGGCCGCCAGATACGCCGCACACTCATCCGCCGACCCCAAAGCCGGCGGCGGATCCGGCCGGGTGCCGGCCGTAACGGTGCCGGCCGTAACGGTGCCGGCCGTAACGGTGTCAGTGTCGGTGTCGGTGTCGGTGTCGGTGTCGGTGTCGGCCGTGACAGTGTCGGTGTCGGTGTCCGTGATGACGCTCATGGTGCTGCCCCCGAGGATGTGGCGATCAACTACCCCCACCCTGTCGAACGTCCCGTGAAGACACCAGGTCATCCATCGAACACCATCCGAAAGAGAAGAGCCGAGTAAACGGTTGACGCGAGGCCCGGCAGACGTTTCTCTCCACGCCGACGAAATGAGGGGTTTGGGCCACTCGACGGGGCAGGCTTGGGTGCATGACCACGCTGGTGACGTTCGGACATGGCACCGCTGACCGGGAACAGCTGGTGCCGCTGTTGCGCGGGGCCGACGTCCGGGCCGTCGTTGACGTACGGACCGCTCCGGGAAGCCGACGCAACCCCGACGTCGGCCGAGACGCGCTGGGGGCGTGGCTGCCGGAGGCGGGGTTCGCCTACCGGTGGGAACCACGGCTGGGCGGCTTCCGCCAGGCCGCCGCGGACTCGCCGGACGTGTTCTGGGAGAACGCCTCGTTCCGGGGCTACGCCGGGCACACCCGGCAGCCGGAGTTCGTCGCGGCCATGGACGAGTTGCTGCGGCAGGCGGCGGACGAGGTGCGTACGGCCGTGATGTGCTCGGAGGCCCTGTGGTGGCGCTGCCACCGGCGACTCATCGCCGACTTCGTCATCCTGGCACGCGACGCGTCCGTCCTGCACCTGGCACACAACGGCCGGCTCGACGAACACCGCCCGACCGAGGGCGCCCGACTGCGCGACGACGGACTGCTCGTCTACGACCGGGTCTGAGCCACCCCGACGACGAACGCGGACCAGGCGTTCCTGCCATCCGGCTCAGCTGCTGGTAATCCTCCCGGTTGACGTGCTGACCCGGCGGTCAGTCGGGATGCTGACGGGGCGGGGACCGTGGGGGGACGCCGGGGGTGGGGTGGTGCGGGGATGGTGGGGGCGTGTTGGGGTGCGGGTGGCGCGCCCCTGAACGTTTCCGGAGGATCGCTCATGGCTGCTCACGTTCCGGCTCACGTTCCGGCGCTCGGGCCGATCGCCGACGCCCCGACGTCTCGCGTCGTGCGCCGGATGGCGGAGGTCGCGGCGCTCACGCCGTTGCCCTCCGGGTTGTGGCGGATCGCCGGCGCCTGTGGCGTGCCGTTGGGGTTCGGCGTCGGCTCCGGCCTGCATCCCAGCGAACTCGGGGCCATGGAGCGGGGCTATCTGGTCGTGCTGTCGCTGCTGGCCGAGGTTCTCGCCTTTCTCACCGTCGGCCTGGTCCGGCACTGGGGCGAGGTGCTGCCGCGCTGGATTCCGTGGCTCGGCGGGCGCGCCGTGCCGCCGATGGCCGCCTTCGTCCCGGCCATCCTCGGCGCCTCCCTGCTGACCCTGCTGGGCGTCGCCGGCGCCGTCACCTGGAACGGCACGGACAGCATGGGCGCCGCCGACGCCCCGGACGGCGCCGCCTACTGGGTCATGTCCCTCTGCTACCTGCCGCTCGTCGCATGGGGCCCGCTGCTCGCCGTCGTCGCCGTTGCCTACCTGCGCCGGCGCCGGGCCCGGCACCACTGAGCCCGGCACCACTGAGCCCGGCACCCCTGAGCCCGGCACCCCTGAGGTCGCTCGGAGGGGATAGCCTCCCAGGCGGCAACCGCCGGGCCGCTCGCGGCGTGGTAGGGGGCACATCGCGGGCGAAGCCGCGCGGACAGGTTGGGCCACATCGCCGCGTGCGAGGGGACATAAGGGGCGACAACATGACGGTGAACGTGGACTTCGATCCGCGGGCCAGGCGGCGGCGCGGATGGACCGCCGTCCTGCTCAACGGGACCGGATGGGGACTCGGGTTCGTCTACCTACGCCTCTGGGGCAAGGCCGTCAGGTACTGGGTCGCCACCGTCCTGCTGGTGGTCTTCGCCAACATTCTCAACGCCAGCGGCACCCCGGTGGTCTGGCTCGTCGTCTACGCGCTGTGGCTGCTCGGCGCCATGTTCAGTGGCTGGCGGCACGGCATCAGGGGCGAGACGGCCACCGTCCGCGCCCCGGCGTACGCGCCGGTCGCCGGAGCCGTGGTGCTGGCGCTGGTGGCGACCGGTCTGGTGTTCTACCGGGCGGTGCCGGCCGGCGAGTTGGACAGCGCGGAGACGGCGCACGCCGGCGGCGACTGCGCCGAGGCGAGCGACCACTACGAGCGGGCGTCGGCGTCGCAGTACGAGTTCACGCTCAGCCCGGCGCTGGCCGAGGCCAGGGACGGACTGGCCGCCTGCGAACTGCTACTGGGCGCCGAACAGGCCGCCGAACAGGACGACTACGCGGCCGCGTTGCTCGGCTACGAGCACTACCTCAACCGCTTCGACGGCGCGCCGCCGTTCGCCGACGCCGCGTCCCGGGTGCCGGTGCTGCGCCTGGAGGCGGCCGACGCGGTCGCGGAGCGGGCCGCCGAGAACGACGCCTGGGAGGGCGACGACGGCTATCTGGCCGCGATCGAGGGGTACTTCCAGCTGCGCGCCGACTACCCCGACTCCCCCGAGGCCGGGCAGGTCGAGGAGCGGGTGCGCGGGATCTACGACATCCGCACCGCGCCGCTCGCCGACCAGCGGTACTGCGAGGTCACGGACGCGCTGGGGCAGTTCGCGGGGCTCGCCGACGAGTTCGACGAGCCGGAGGCGCACGACCTGAGCGACCGGGCCAACGACGCGCTCCCCGAGGCGCACTACGGCTGTGCCAGCGCGTACGAGGACAACGACAAGCCCTGCCTGGCGGCCCCGGAGTTCGAGGCGGCGGCCGCCGCGCCCGCCGCGTCCGAGCGGATGGCGGATCGCGCCGGCTCCGCGCTGCGCGACACGCTGTACGACTGCGGGCAGGCGCGTTACCAGGCGGGCTCCTACGTCGAGGCCAGGGACTCACTCCAGCAACTGCTCGACGACTACCCGGACGACGCGCGCGCCGGCGACGCCGAGGACCTGCTGATCGCCATCGACATCGCCGAGATCAGCGAGGACTCCGACACCGGCGAGCTGCCGGACCCGGACCAGGCGGGCAGCGGCGCGGCCGGCGTGGCCACCGTGGAGATCGAGAACGGCTCGTCCGAGACCCTGGAGATCCTCTACACCGGGCCGGAGACCGGCCGGACCACGATCGACGCCTGCACCGGATGCAGGGAGACGCTCACCCTGGTGCCCGGCGACTACGAGGTGGTGGCGCAGGCCAGCTCGGACTCCACGGTCGTTCCGTTCTACGGAACGTGGGAACTCAACTCGGGGTACGCCTACTCGAATTACTTCTACATCACATTCTTCTGAGAAGGGCCCCAACCGGGACCGGTCCCTGGCGGGGTGGGTAAAGCTCCGGCATGACTACTGACGATGACTCAGAGGACACCGAGAAGCACGACCCGCCGGGGGACAGACGCCGCCGCGCAGGGGCGGCGGCGTTGCTCAACGCCAGCGGGACGGGGGCCGGTTACCTCTTCCTCGGGAGTCGGGTGCTCGCCGCCGCCTCGCTGGCGGGGGCCCTGCTGCTGATCACCCTCGCCACCATCGCCAACGCCTCGGACGCCCCCGGCGTCTGGGCGTCCGTCTACCTGCTCTGGCTCGCCGTGTCGATCGCCGGCGCGTGGTGGCGCGCGCTGCCGCGGCGGCCGAAGCCGCCCAAGCCGCCCGCGGCGCAGCCCGCGGAACCCTTCTGGGCCGGCGGCTCGGCGTACGTCGGATACGCCCCGCCCAGCCAATCTCCGAGCCAGCCATCGGGCCAAGCCCCGGCCGAACCCCCGACCGAACCCCCGACCATGGGGCTCGCGGCCACACCACCGGCCGAGCCACCCACCACTTCCCTACGCACGCCGCCGCCCCCGGCGGAACCGCCCACGGTCGCGTTGCGCACCCCGCCGCCGCCCAACCAGCCGCCGGCCCAACCACCCACCGAACCACCGGCCGAACCACCGGCCGAACCACCGGCCGAACACCACCATGGGCCTCGCCGCCGCACCCCCGGCCGAGCCACCCACGGTCGCGCTACGCACTCCGCCGCCCCCCAACCAGCCGCCGAACCAGCCCTCGGCTGAACCTCCGCCGCTTCCCCCGACTCCGCCGCCCACCGGCTGGCGGCCGTTCGCCGTGGGGGTCCTGCTGCTGGTGCTGGTGGCGGCGGGGCTGGCCGGGTTTCGGTGGGTGCCGCAGCGCGCGTTCGACGAGGGGCAGGACGCACACGCGGCCGGCGACTGCGACGCCGCCGCCGAGCACTACGACGATGCCCAGAACGGCCTCTTCCAGTTCACGCTGACACCCGCGCCCGCCGACGCCCGCCGCGAGCAGGCCAACTGCGAGCTGCTGCGGGACGCGACCAGCCGCGAGGAGGCGGAGGAGTACCCGGAGGCCATCGCCGGCTTCCAGGACTACCTGGACCGCTACGACGGCGGCGAGCCGGTGTGGACCGACGCCGACGCGCACCTGGCCGGGCTGCGCCTGGACCACGCCGACGCGCTGGCCGACGACGCGCTCGCCGCGACCGGCGAGACCGGCGGCACCCGTTATCTCGAGGCGGTCGACGCCTACGCCGCGGTCCGCGAGCACCATCCGGACTCGCCGGAGGCCGAGTCGGTGCCGGACCGGCTGGACGAGATGTACGCCTCTGGCACCCAGACGTACGCGGACGAGCGGTTCTGCGCGGCCATCGACGAGCTGCTGCCGTTCGCCGAACTGGACGCCGAGTCCCAGTCGTCCGCGGCCGTCGACCTCGCGGGCCGCGCCGAGGAGGCGCTGCCGCAGGCACATTTCGGCTGCGGCGAGACGCTCGCCGGCGACGACCGGCACTGCGACGCCATCGAGTCCTTCCAGCTGGCGGCGGACACCGCCGAGGCCGCCTCCGACCTCGCCGACGACGCCGGGCAGTCGCTGAACCAGGCGCGTTACGACTGCGGCACCGCGCGTGCCGCCGCGGGCAACGCCTGCCGGGCGGTCGAGGCCTTCGAGGACGTGGACGGCGCAGGACTGGTGAACCGGGCGCGCACCGGGCTGCGCGAGGCGCTCTACGACTGCGGCGTGGCGCGTTTCCGGGACCGCGACCACGACGGCGCCAGGGAGTCACTGCGCCGCGTGCGCGACGACTTCCCCGGCTCGGCGGAGGCCGACCAGGCCAGGGACGTGCTGATCGCCGTCAACATCAACGAGATCAACGGCCGCGACCCCGACGGGCTACTGCCCGGCGGCAGCTTCGCGGAGAGCTCCGTCGGCGGTTCGGTGACCATCGAGCTCGTCAACGTCTCGGCCGAGGAGACGGAGGTGCTCTGGGCCGGCCCCGAGTACGGCTCGATCACCCTGCCGGCGGGCCCGGGCGGCGGCGAGTCGTCCTGCGGGGACTCGGGACTGCCCACTCGGACCATCTCCGTGCCCACCGGCGACTACCAGGTCGCGGTGCGGACGGTCGGGGCCAGCTACGAGGAGGCCGAGCCGTACGCCGACGTCTGGCACAACGACCCCGGCTGGATCTACGAGTACTGCACCTGGCTGGAGGACTACGGGTTCCCGTTCACGGACCCGGAGAGCCCTGACTACTACGACGACTTCTACGACGACACCTACGACGACAATGCCGGCTGGACCGCGCCTGGCGGGCTGCTGCCGAGTGTCTGGTCCGACCGTCCGCGTCAGATGCCGAGCACCAGCTTCGCCGTGGTGAAGTAGATGACGAGCCCTGTGGCGTCCACCAGGGTGGTGACCATCGGCGCGGAGACCACCGCCGGGTCGATGTGCAGCTTCTTGGCGAGCAGCGGCATGGTGCCGCCGACGGTGGACGCCCAGGCACAGATCACGATGAGGGTGATGCCGACCACCGCGGCGACGTCCCACCCCACGAAGAACGAGCCGACGACGAAGCCGAGCACGGCGAGCATCGCGCCCAGCAGCAGACCGGTGCGACACTCGCGCCAGATCACCTTCAGCAGGTCGGAGGCGCGCACCTCGCCGACGGCCAGGGCGCGGACCGCGGCCGTCGCGGCCTGTGCGCCGGCGTTACCGCCGGTGCCGATCAGCAGCGGTACGAACAGGGCGAGTTGGGTGACCGACTCCAGCTCGCCCTCGTACGCCTGGGTCACGGTGACGGTCCCGGTGGCGGCCACCAGAAGCAGCATCAGCCACATCATCCGGGTGCGGGAGAGCTGGAAAACGCTGGCCGACATGTAGTGCCGCTCCAGTGGTTCGGAGCCGGACTGCCTGGCCACGTCCTCGGTGTCCGCGGCCTCGATGACCTCGAACGCGTCGTCGCTGGTGAGCAGGCCCACCAGGCGGTCCTCGCTGTCCACCACGGGCAGGTCGAGGACGTTGGTCTCGCGCACCAGCCGGGCCGCGTGCTCGGCCGGGTCGGTGGCCCTGGCCCGCGGCGGCTCCGTGACCACCAGATCCGAGACCATCGTGTCCGGATCGCTCAGCACGAGTTCGCGCAGTTCCACGATGCCGGTCAGCCGGCGGCCCCGGTCCACCACCGGCAGCGTGTAGATGGTCTCGGCCTGGGCGCCGCGGCGGCGCACCACCTCCAGGGCCTGGCTCACCGTCAGGTCCTGCTGCAACGCGACCGTTTCGGGGGTCATGAAGCGGCCGACGGAGCCCTCGGGGTAGCCGAGCAGGGCGGCCGTCATCTGCCGTTCGTGCGCGCTCAGCCCGGCCAGCACCCGCCTGGCGACCTTGGCCGGCGCCTCCTTGAGCATCCGGGCCCGGTCGTCCGGGTCCATATGCTCGACGAGATCGCGGAACGCCTGGTCGCGCAGCCCTTCGAGGATCTGCTGCTGGTCGACGGGGTCCAACTCCTCGAAGACCTCCAGGGCGCGATCCTTGTCCAGCAACCGGAAGCTGACGACGGAGTTGACCTCGTCCATCCGGGCGATCTCGTCGGCGATGAGGTGCGGAGGCTGGGTCTCCAGCCACTCCAGGGCGCCGGCGAGGTCGTGCTCGTCGAGCAGGGCGGGCAGATGGGCCATGGCGGAGGAACCCCCAACAGACGGAAGGCGATCACGGGCATCCGGGGTGCGCGCACACGCCGACCGCCCCAGGCGCACGACCTCCGGGGCGGGGACCGCCGGAGCGGGGCCTATCGGGAGGGTGTCTGCCTGGGCGTACTGGCGCGGCGCGGGGGATGACTGGGAGGTTCACTGCTCATCGCAGCATCACCTCCGGCCGTGTCGTCAGTCGCGTCGCCGGCCCTGCCGGCTCGCCGAAACCATTCTTCAGGGTACAAGGCATCAGCGACGATCATCGCAAAAACTCCGGCATATCGGGCGACGACCGTCTTCGTTACCGTGAACGTTCCGGCGCGTTCAACGAGCGCGGGGGCGCGGTTCTGCTCTACATCAGGTTCCGGGGGTGCCCAGATGGCGGAGTGTCCCTCTTTCGGGATTCAGCCGGAGACACCCGTCAGGTACCGGGGGCGCCCAGATGGCGGAGTACGGCGAGAACGCGCCGGTTGTCGTCCTCGGAGGCGGGGAGTCCCAGCTTGGCGAAGACCGCCGCCACATGCTTCTCCACGGTGCCGGGCGAGATGACCAGCGCCTGCGCGATGGCCGTGTTGGAACGGCCCTGCGCCATCAGCGACAGCACCTCGCGCTCCCGGCCGGTGAGCTCCGCCAGATGCTGGGTGCGGCGGCTCGCGCCGGCCAGTTGGGTGACGACCTCCGGGTCGAGCGCGGTACCGCCGGCGGCCACCCTGACCAGCGCGTCGGTGAACTCCGCCACGTTGGCGACCCGGTCCTTCAGCAGATAGCCGACGCCGGCCGAACCCTCGGCGAGCAGGCGGATGGCGTACCGGGTCTCGATGTACTGGGAGAACAGCAGCACGCCGGTGCCCGGATACGCGCGGCGGATGTCGATGGCGGCGCGCAGCCCTTCGTCCGTGTAGTTCGGCGGCATCCGGATGTCCACCACGGTGGCGGCCGGTCGGTGCTCCGCCACCGCCGCGCGCAACGCGTCCGCGTCGGACACGGCCGCGCACACCTCGTGGCCGCGCTCCTCCAGCATCTGCCCGAGCAGTTCCCGCAGCACGGCGGCGTCCTCGGCGATCACCACACGCATGGCGGCATGCTCTCACGCGCCCCCTCACGCGCCCCCTCACGCACGCAGCGGCAGCACGACGGTCACCGTGGTCGGGCCGCCGTCGGGGCTGGTGAGGTGCAGGGTGCCGTCCACGGTGCGGACGCGTTGGACGAGACCCGCGAGGCCCGTGCCGGTGCCGCTACCCGTGCCGTCGCCGACCGTGGCGCCGCCGTGGCCGTCGTCGGTGACGCGCAGCCGGAGCGTGTCGTCCTCCTCCGTCACCGCCACCGACAGGACGGCGCGGCGGGCGCCGCTGTGCTTGATGACGTTTGCCAGAAGCTCGGCTGCGCAGAAGTACGCGATGGTCTCGATCGCAGCCGTCGGGCGCACGGGCACCGCCAGCTCCAGTTCGACCGGCACCACGCTGCGCGCCGCGAGGGTGGCGAGGGCGTCGGGCAGACCGTCGTCGAGGACCGGCGGGTGCAGGCCGCTCGCCAGGTCCCGCAGTTCGGCGAGCGCCTCGGTGGCGTTGCGGTGGGCACCCTCGATCAACTGGCGGAGACGGGCGGGGTCGGTAACGGTCCGGTCGTCGTCGCCAAGGTTCTCCTTGGCCATGTCCAGGCCCATGGCCAACGCCACGAGGCGCACCTGGGCCCCGTCGTGCAGGTCGCGCTCCAGCCGCCGCAGCAGCGCCGCCGAATCGTCGACCGCCAGCGCCCGCGTCTCCTCCAGATCGCGCACCCGTTCGGCGAGCGGGCTGGCCCCGAGCAGGGCGCGGGTCAGCCAGCGGTCCGCCGCCACCACGCCCCGGGTGACCCAGGGCGCGACGAGCAGCGTCCCCGCCCCGATCGCGACGGCCACGCTCGTGCCGGGAAGGGTCTCGATATGCGGGGCGCCCCCGAACGGCAGCGGCGTGAGCACGGGCACGTTGCCGGCGTCGACGGAGCCCGGATCCTGGCCGAACGCCACCCAGCGCAGCGGGGTGGTCAGGTTGACCAGCGCGGTGGCCCAGAGGCCGACGGCGTACGCGCCGAAGCCGGCGATCGGCAGCTTCGCCGCCACGTACGCCACCGCCCGCCAGCCGGCGGCGTCCCGCAGCCGGGCATCCAGCCATCCCAGGAACCCCGCGCGGGTCCTGGGTGGCTGGCTCCCGGGTGGCGGGGGCGCGGCGATCCGCTCGCCCAGCAGCCAGCCGGCGAGGTGGCGATGGACGGCGGCAAGGGCACGGGCCAGACCGAGGCCCGCCACCACCAGCAACAGTCCGAGCGCCGCGCCGACCAGCGACAGCGTGAGGCCCACGCCGAGGGCCAGCAGCAGGACGACGAGCAGGAAGCCGACGAGGGTGAGCGGGAAGCCGAGCAGGCAGTAGGCCACCTCGGCCCAGGCCCGCCGGGTGACCGGAGTCCGCACGGCGACCCGCACGCGGGCCCCCACGTCGGCCCGCACGCCCGCGCCGGCCCGGGCCGGCGACGTGCGCTCCTCGCGATGCGCGTGTTCCGCGCGGTCCGCGTGTTCCGCGTGCATGGGCACAGGATCCCCTCAGGCGTCCCGGCGGACCAGCAGCCAGCCGGCGGCCGCCAGGGTCGCGGTCGTGTAGAGGCACAGCACGCCGAAGCCGGTCCACGGCGCCAGGCAGTCCGCCACGGGCTTGGCGACGGCCAGGGAGTTGGCGGCGATCGTGGTCGGGAAGTACTTCGCCACCGACACCCCGATCAGTCCGACGGTGACCGCCGGCAGCACGTAGAACACGCCGACCAGCGCGCCGATCGCGCCCGCCGTATGCCGGGTGATCGCGCCGAACCCGATGCCCATCAGCGCGACCTGCGCCAGGTACACGCCGGAGAGCACGACGGCGCGGAGCACGCCCGGATCGCCGAGCGCCGGCGCCGTCACGGCATCGGTCAACGCCGCACGGCCGGCGAAGAACGTCACGAAGGCGACGACCTCCCCCACGGCGAGCGTGACCAGCCCGAGCACGGCGGTCTTGGCGGCGAGCACCATCGGCCGGTTCGGGATCGCGGCCAGGGTCGCGCGGATGGTGCCCGAGGAGTACTCGCCGGTCATCGACAGCACGCCGAGCACGCCGACGATCAGCTGGCCGAGCGCCACGCCCGCGAACACGTTGTTCGTCGGGTCGAAGGTCGCCCGGTCCGCCGCGTTCCCCGGTGGCGTGGTGTTGGCCATGGTGACGATGCCGATGGCGATCATGCCCACGACGACGAAGAGCAGCGCCCAGGCGGTCGAGCGCAGGCTGCGCAGCTTGATCCACTCCATGCGCGCGGCATGCGGGAGGCGGTAATGACGCACCACACCAGGTGCCGTGCCGGTCATGATCGCCGCCCCTTTGGTTCTCGGGCGACTGATTCTCGGGCGACAGCGGCTGCCCGGTACTCGGCGCTGTCGTCGGTGAGGCGGAAGAACGCCTCCTCCAGGGACCTGCCGTCGGCCGTCAGGTCGGACACGGAGGTGTCGGCGAGCAGTCGGCCCCGGCCGATCACCACCAGGTGGTCGGCGGTGAGCGCCATCTCGCTGATGAGGTGGCTGGACAGCAGCACCGTCCGCCCCTCGGCGGCCAGCCCCCGCAACAGGGTGCGGATCCAGCGGACGCCCTCCGGGTCGAGCCCGTTGACCGGCTCGTCGAAGAGCAACACCGCCGGGTCGCCGAGCAGCGCGGCGGCGATGCCGAGCCGCTGCGACATGCCGAGCGAGTACGAGCCCGCCCGCCGGCCGGCGACCTCCGCGAGCCCGACGGTCCCCAGCACCTCGTCCACCCGGGACCGGGCGATCCCGCCGGCCGCCGCCAACGCGGCGAGGTGTTGGTGGGCGCTGCGGCCCGGATGGTAGGTGCGCGCTTCGAGCAGCGCCCCGACCTCGCGCAGCGGCCAGGGCAGGCGCCCGTACGGCCGGCCACCGATCCGGGCCTGACCGGCGTCCGGTCGGTCGAGACCCATGATCATCCGCATGGTGGTGGACTTGCCCGAACCGTTGGGTCCGAGGAAGCCCGTCAGGACGCCGGGCCGGACGTCGAAGCTCAGCGCGTCGACGGCGACCGTGCTCCCGTATCGCTTCGTGAGACCCCTGGCCTCGATCATCGCCGCTCCCCGGTACGCGCGCTCTCGTACGCGTTTTCGCCTGCGTTCTCGTACTCAGTCACAGCACGAAACGCTAGGCGCGAGGGGGCCTGACCAGGAACGATGCTGGCCGGGGTCTTTTCTGGGGGTTATCCCCCAGCGACCCCAGGCTCACGACCCCCAACTCAGCCGGCGACCCGCTCCAGGACGGGGGAGGCTGCGGGCGACGTCCCGGGGTCGGCGGCGGCCCCGGGCTCCTGGGACTCCGGGCCGACGGTGACGGCGCCGTCGGCCAGGGCGGCGAGCGCGGACTCGAATCGTTCGGGGGTGTCCGTGTGCAGGGTCAGCAACGGCGCGCCCGCGGTGACCCGGTCGCCCGGCTTGACGTGCAGTTCCACGCCCGCGCCGGCCTGCACCGGGTCCTCCTTACGGGTCCGGCCCGCGCCGAGCCGCCAGGCCGCCACGCCCACCGCGTAGGCGTCCAGACTGGTCAGCACGCCGCTGGCCGGGGCGGTCACGGTGTGCCGTTCGCGCGCCTCGGGCAGCGGCGCGTCCGGGTCGCCGCCCTGCGCCGCGATCATCCGGCGCCACACGTCCATCGCCGAACCGTCCGCCAGCGCCCGCGCCGGATCGGCGCCGGAGATACCGGCCGCGGCCAGCATCTCCTCGGCCAGTGCCAGGGTCAGCTCCACCACGTCCCGCGGCCCGCCGCCGGCCAGCACCTCCACCGACTCGCGCACCTCCAGCGCGTTGCCCGCGGTCAGCCCGAGCGGCGTGGACATGGCGGTCAGCAGCGCGACGGTCCGCACGCCGTGGTCCTCGCCGAGGCCCACCATGGTCTCGGCGAGCTCGCGCGCGTCCTCCAGCGTCTTCATGAACGCGCCGGAGCCGACCTTCACGTCCAGCACCAGCGCGCCGGTGCCCTCGGCGATCTTCTTCGACATGATGGACGAGGCGATCAGCGGAATCGACTCGACCGTGCCGGTGACGTCCCGCAGCGCGTACAGCTTGCGGTCGGCCGGGGCCAGCCGCTCGCCGGCCGCGCACACCACGGCGCCGGTCGAACGCAGCACGTCCAGCATCTCGTCCGGCGACAGGCTGGCCCGCCAGCCGGGGATCGCCTCCAACTTGTCGAGCGTGCCGCCCGAATGCCCCAGGCCGCGCCCCGAAAGCTGCGGGACGGCGGCGCCGCAGGCGGCCACCAGCGGGGCCAGCGGCAGGGTGATCTTGTCGCCGACGCCGCCCGTCGAATGCTTGTCGGTGGTCGGCCGGTCCAGCGCGGAGAAGTCCATCCGGTCGCCGGTGGCGATCATCGCCGCCGTCCAGCGGGCGATCTCGGCGCGGTCCATGCCGTTCAGCAGGATGGCCATGGCCAGCGCCGCCATCTGCTCCTCGGCGACCTCGCCGCGGGTGTAGGCGTCGACGATCCAGTCGATCTGATCGGGGCCGAGCGCCCCGCCGTCACGCTTGGTGCGGATGACGCTGATCGCGTCGGGGGAACTCATGGTGCGGTCTGCTCCTGGTGGTGCTGGGCGGCTGTGGTTCCCGGGGCCTCTCCGCTGTCGAAGCCCCAGGACTCGGGGAGCAGGTCGGACAGCGGGCGGATGCCCGTGGTGGGAGTGTCCACGGCGAGGTCGGGGCCGCCGTGCTCCATGAGGAGCTGGCGGCAGCGGCCGCACGGGGTGATGATCCGGCCCTGGCCGTCACAGCAGGTGAAATGGGTCAGCCGGCCGCCGCCGGTCGCGTGCAGTGTGGAGACCAGGCCGCATTCGGCGCACAGCCCGAGGCCGTACGAGGCGTTCTCCACGTTGCAGCCGGTGATCACCCGCCCGTCGGACACGAGCGCCGCCGCGCCCACGGGGTACTGCGAGTACGGCGCGTACGCGCGGCGCATCGCATCGCGGGCGGCCTCGCGCAGAGCCTGCCACGGGTCAGGGTCGCCGGTCGGGCTTCCGCTCATGTGCTCTCGCCTCTGCGGTACGGCCTACTGGTCCCAGTCAGGGCGGCGGACTCGCCGTTTGGCCCGGTCGGGTTCCCACTCATGTGCTCTCGCCTCTGCGGTACGGCCTGCCGATCGCCTTGGGTGGTCGCAGTCGTTGGGAGAACAGCGCCAGCACCAGCAGCGTCGTCAGGTACGGGGTGGCCGAGACGAACTCGCTCGGCATGGTGTCGGTGGTGGCGAACCACACCCACAGCACCACGGCCAGCAGCACGCCGGCGGTCGCCGAGCCGCGCCTGCGGTGGGTGAGCTGCCACACCGCCCAGCCTGCCAGCGCCAGCGCGAAGAGCAGCAGCGTCGCGTGCACCGTGTCGCCGCCGCCGCGGTTCTGCAAGGCGTCCATGAAGCCGAACAGGCCGGCGCCGGTGGCCACGCCGCCGGGCCGCCAGTTGCCGAAGATCATGGTGGCGAGGCCGAGGTAGCCGCGCCCGCCGGTCTGGCCGTCCAGGTACATGTGGATGAGCACCGCGAGGTACGCGCCGCCCAGCCCGGCCAGCCCGCCGGAGACGATCAGGGCCACGTACTTGTAGAGGTAGACGTTCACCCCGAGCGACTCGGTGGCCTGCGGGTTCTCGCCGCAGGAGCGCAGCCGCAGGCCGAAGGAGGTGCGCCACAGCACCACGTAGCTGCCCACGAAGAGAGCCACGGCGAGCAGCGACAGCCACGAGACGTTCTGCACGGCCGCGCGCAGGATGCCCGCGGCGTCCGAGACCAGGAACCAGTTCTGCTCGTCGATGTCGCCGAGCCAGTCGGAGACGCCGGGCACGGTGAACGGGTCCATGGTGTCCATCGGCGGGGACTGTTTGTCGTTGCCGCCGGCCGCCGCGGCCTCGCTGCCCTCGGCGCCGAACCACAGCTTGGCGAGGAACTGCACCACGCCGAGCGCCAGGATGTTGATGGCGACGCCGGAGACGATGTGGTCCACGCCGAAGGTGACGGTGGCGACGGCGTGCACCAGGCCGCCCAGCGCGCCGCCGATGACGCCGGCCACCACCGCGGCCCACGGCCCGTGCTGCCAGCCGATCCACCCGGCGGCGAACATGCCCAGCATCATCATGCCCTCGAGGCCGATGTTGATCACGCCGGCCCGTTCGGCCCACAGGCCGCCGAGGCCGGCCAGGCCGATGGGCACGGCGGCGCCGATGGCGCTGCTCCACTGGGCGCTCTCGGTGAGGCTGGCCTCGTCCGTGAGCGCGCGGACCAGGGAGAAGAGCACCAGCGCGCCGGCTATCAGCAGCAGAATCGCCGGGCCGGACAGCCGGGGCCGCCCGTCGCGGTCGGAGGAACGCAGCCGCCGGAGCAGGCCGGCGACGCCGGACGTCGGGCCGGGCGGCGGGGCACCCTCCCCCGAGTTGGACTCCGGTGAGCTGGACTTGCGAACGTTCCGAGGGCTGGTCACGCCGATACCCCCTTTTCCTTGGTGAGGCTGGCTGGGCTCGCGGCGCGGGCGAGTTCTCCGCCGACCATGCGCTGCTGGCGGCGCAGGCCCCAACGGCGGACCAACTCGTAGGCGATGACCACGGAGAGCACGATGATGCCCTGCATCACGTCGACGATCTCCGGCACGTAGCCCTCGAACTCCAGTTGTGTGCCGGTGCGTTCCAGGAAGCACCACAGGAGCGCGGCGAAGCCCATGCCGACCGCGTGGTTGCGGCCGAGCAGCGCGATGGCGATGCCGGTGAAGCCGAGGCCCTCGGGGAAGTCGTTGCCGTAGTTGCCCGACTCGTTGAGCAGCGTGGGCATGCCCACCAGACCGGCGACCGCGCCGGAGAGCAGCATCGCGGTGACCACGGTGCGCTTGACGCTGACGCCGCTCGCCTCGGCGGCGGGCTCGGAACGGCCCACCGCGCGCAGGTCGTAGCCGAAGCGGGTGCGGCCGAGCAGCAGCCAGTAGCCGACGCCGGTGAGCAGGGACAGCACGATGGTGCCGTACACCGGGTCGGGGCTCGTCGGGAGCTCGAAGAAGAAGCTGGACTCGGGGATGTCCGGGGTGTGGATGACCATCCCGTCCAGCTCGCCGAGCCGGTTGGCCTGGAGGAAGTAGCCGATCAACGAGCCGGCGATGAAGTTCAACATGATGGTCGTGATGACCTCGTTGACCCCACGGGTGGCCTTGAGGTAGCCGGCGATGCCCGCCCATATCGCGCCGCAGGCCATGGCGACCAGGATGATGATCGGGATCTGCACGATGCCGGGGAGGCTCAGCGCGCCGCCGACCACGGCGGCGAAGAAGGCGGCGATCCGGTACTGGCCGTCCACGCCGATGTTGAAGAGGTTCATCCGGAAGCCGATGGCGACGGCCGCGGCGGCCAGGTAGTACGGGATCGCCTTGTTGATGATCCAGACCTGGCTGTCGCTCTTGATGCCGAAGTCCAGCATCACGCTGTACGCGTTGAACGGGTTCTGCCCGGTGATGACCATCACCACCGAGGTGATGGCCACGGCCGTCACGATGGACAGCAGCGGGGCGGCCAGCGCGAGGATCAGCTTCTCGCGGTCGAGTCGCGCGAGGACGCGCGGCGGGCGGCTCACGGCTGTTCCCCCTCTCGCGGGGCGTCCTCGGGGCTTCCGGGCTCGTCGGCTACGTGTTCCAGGTGGCCGCTGGCGGCGCCGGTCATCGCGGTGCCGAGCTCCTCGGGGGTGATGGTGGCCGGGTCCGCGTCGGCGACCAGCCGGCCCCGGTACATCACCCGCAGCGAGTCGGACAGTCCGATCAACTCGTCCAGGTCGGCCGAGATCAGCAGCACGGCGAGCCCGTCGTGCCGGGCCTGCCGGATCCGGTCCCAGATATCCGCCTGGGCGCCGACGTCCACGCCCCGGGTCGGGTGCGCGGCGATCAACACCTTGGGCTGGTGGCTCATCTCGCGGCCGACGATCAGCTTCTGCTGGTTGCCGCCGGAGAGGCTGGCCGCGGTGACCTCGATACCGGGCGTGCGGACGTCGTACTCCGCGACGATCCGCTCGGTGTCGGCGCGGGCGTCGGCCGCGGTCAGCCACGGGCCGCGGCTGTTGGGGCGCTGGGTGACGTGGCCGAGCATCCGGTTCTCCCACAGCGGCGCCTGGAGCAGCAGGCCGTGCCGGTGCCGGTCCTCCGGGATGTAGCCGATGCCCTGCTCGCGGCGGCGGCGGGTGGAGGCGCGGGAGATGTCGGCGCCGTCCAGGGCTATCCGGCCGGCGTCCGGCTCGCGGATGCCCATGACGGCCTCCACCAGCTCCGCCTGGCCGTTGCCCTCCACGCCGGCGATGCCGAGCACCTCGCCGCGGTGGATCGTGAAGTCGATGTCCGACAGCAGCGTGCGGGTCTGGCCGTCGGCGTCCTCGCCGCTGAGCCGCAGGCCGGAGACGGTCAGCACGGGCTGGTCGGTGACCGTGGACTCGCGGGTCTCCGGGGTGGGCAGCTCGGTGCCCACCATCAGCTCGGCGAGCCGTTTCGGCGTGGTCTCTGCGGGGAGCACGGAGGCCACGGTGGTGCCGCGGCGGATCACGGTGATCGCGTCGGCGACCGTGAGCACCTCGCCCAGCTTGTGGGAGATGAACAGCACGGTCAGGCCCTCGTCGGTGAGTCCACGGAGGTTGCCGAAGAGGGCGTCGACCTCCTGCGGCACCAGCACGGCCGTCGGCTCGTCCAGGATCAGGGTGCGGGCGCCCCGGTAGAGGACCTTCAGGATCTCCACGCGCTGCCGGTCGGCGACACCGATCTCCTCCACCAGCACGTCGGGGCGGACGTTCAGCCCGTAGGCGTCGGAGAGCTCCAGGATCCGGCGGCGGGCGCCGGCCCCGATGCCGTGCAGCCGCTCGGCGCCGAGCACGACGTTCTCCAGAACGCTGAGGTTGTCGGCGAGCATGAAGTGCTGGTGCACCATGCCGATGCCGCGGGCGATGGCGTCGGCGGGACTGCCGAACGAGACCTGCTCGCTGTCGACCGTGATCGTCCCCTCGTCCGGCTTCTGCATGCCGTAGAGGATCTTCATCAGGGTGGACTTGCCCGCGCCGTTCTCGCCGACCAGCGCGTGCACCGTGCCGCGGCGGACGGTGATGTCGATGTCGTGGTTGGCCACGACGCCAGGGAAGCGTTTCGTGATGCCCCGTAGCTCCACGGCGGCGGAGCGCTCGGCGGCCCTGGAGCTGCTGGGGCCGCCGGAGCCGGGTGCGCCGCCGTCGGGCTGCGGAGGGCTGCTGGAGGCTGTGATGACGCACTCTCCTCAGACGGATACGGGACAGTGACACGGGATACGGGGCACGGACACGGGACACGGACACCGGTCGCCGAACGCTACCGCGCGCCCCCGCGGGCGCGGAGGGCCGGGCAGCGCTGCGCCCCGGCGTGGGCGGCGGGTTGCGCCGCCCCGCCGGGGCTGTGCTCGTGGCCCGCGGGGGCCACGGCCCTGGCGCCTCCCCTCCTGGGCCGTGCCGGCCGGGGGCGCCGGGGCGACGCGACACCGGATGTCGTCCGGTGTCGCGGGTCCGCCAGGGGCGGTCACGGGGTCGCGCTGACCTCGATATCGCCGTCGATGATCTGCTGCTTCGCCGCGTCGATCTCCTCGGCGATGTCGTCGATGAAGCCGCCGGAGGTGGCCAGGGACACACCGCCCTCGGCGACGTCGTACTCGTGCACGCCGGACGGCGCGTCGCCGTTCTCGACCTGCTCGATCAGGTCGAACACCGCGTTGTCCACGCCCTTGACCACGGAGGTCAGGATCGAGTCCTGGTACTCCTTCAGCCCGGGCTGCTCGTACTGGTCGGAGTCGACGCCGATCGCCCAGGCGCCGTCGGTGCCGGCGACCTCCTCGATCGCGCCCGCGCCCGACTGGCCCGCGGCGGTGTAGATGACGTCGACGCCGCGGCCGAGCATGCCGTTGGCCTTGTCACGGGCCTTGGCGACGTCGTTGAAGCCGGCGTCGTCGTTCTCGTACAGGTACTCGACGTCGATCTCGATGTCCGCGTTGGTGTCCTGGACGCCCTGGACGAAACCGGCCTCGAACTTCTGGATGAGGGGGTTGTTCACCCCGCCGATGAAGCCGACGTGGTCGGTCTCGGTCTTCAGCGCGGCGGCGACGCCCGCGAGGTACGAGCCCTCGTTCTCGGCGAAGAGCATGCTGTAGACGTTGTCGCCCTCGGGGGCGCCGTCCACGATGCCGAACGTCGTGTCCGGGTAGTCGGCGGCCACCTCCTCGACCGCGCCGGCGTAGAGGTAGCCGACGGCGATGACGGGGTTGTAGCCCTCTTCGGCGAGTGTGGTCAGCCGCTGCACCCGCTCGGCGTCGGTCTCGCCGTTCCCCGCCGTCATGTACTCGACCTCGACGCCCAGTTCGTCTTCGGCCTGGTCGGCGCCGCGGGCGGCGGACTCGTTGAAGGAATGGTCGTCGCGGCCGCCGACGTCGAAGGCGATGCCGACACCCGCCTCCTTGTTCTCGTCGGCGTTGTCTTCGGTGGAGCTCTCACCGCAGGCACTCGCGGTCAGGGCGAGGACCGCCGTGACGGCGACCGTTGCTGCAAGCTTCGTTACGCGGCGCAAGAGGGAGGATCCCTTCGGTCGAAAGCGCCTCCTACGGCGCTGCTGCGCGCATCGTAACGCGCGTAGATCAGGGTGGAAGCCGGGGTTCGGGCCCGTTATCAGATCGGTGTGAACGCAACCCCTCCGCAACACGGAGACGGGCGGCCCGACCTGATCTTCAGCCGGCCGGCCAGGCCGGGCTAGCTCAGCATCGCCGCGGCGGTGAGCAGCTCCACGCCCACCTTGATGGCGCGCTCGTCGATGTCGAAGTCCCCCTGGTGGATGTCCCGCGGCGTGGGCGAGGCGTCGTCCGGTGGGCGGACGCCGAGGCGGGCCATGGCGCCGCTCACGTGCTCCAGGTACCAGGAGAAGTCCTCACCGCCGAGGCTCTGCTCGGTCGGCTCCACCGCCGCCGCGCCGCACCGCAGCGTCATCGCGCGGGTGAGCAGCGCGGTCGATTCCGCGTCGTTGACCACGGGCGGGACGCCGCGGATGTACTGGAGCTCGGACTTCGCCCGGTACATCGCCGCGACCTCGTCGACCGCCGCGTGCACCAGGTCGGGCGCGGCGCGCCAGGCGGCCAGGTCCAGGCAGCGCATGGTGCCGGACAGCTCCGCGCTCTGCGGGATGACGTTCGGCGCGTGGCCGGCGGTGATCCGGCCCCAGGTCACGGCCATGCCGACGCGGGTGTCCACCCGGCGGGACAGCAGCGCGGGCACCTCGGTGGCCACCTTGGCGGCGGCGGTCACCAGGTCGGTGGTCAGCTGCGGGCGGGCGGTGTGGCCACCGGGCCCGGCCAGGCTGATCTCGATGCGGTCGCAGGCCGAGGTGATGGCGCCGGTGCGCACGCCGAGGCGGCCGACCTCGACCTTCGGGTCGCAGTGCAGCGCCAGGATCCGGCCGACGCCGTCCAGCACGCCGGCGGCGATCGCCTCGTTCGCCCCGCCCGGCAGCACCTCCTCGGCGGGCTGGAAGATCAGCCGCACCGGCCGGGCCAGCCGCCCGGCGCGGGCCAGCTGGGCGAGCACCAGGCCGGCGCCCAGCACGATGGTGGTGTGCACGTCGTGACCGCAGGCGTGGCAGCGGCCGGGGATGGTCGAGCGGTACGGGACCGTCTTGGTGTCGGGGATCGGCAGCGCGTCGATGTCGGCGCGCAGCGCGAGGAGCGCCGGGGTGGTGTCGGCGGCGGTCCCGTCCGTGGTGGGGGTCCCGTCCGGGATGATGTCGCAGACCAGTCCGGTGCCGCTGTCGAGCACGCGGGGGGTCAGCCCGGCGCGCTCCAGGCGCTCCTTGAGCACCGTGGTGGTGCGTACCTCCTGGTTCCCGAGCTCCGGGTGCATGTGCAGGTCCCGCCGGAAGGCGATGAGCTCCGCCTCCAGGGCCTCGGCTACGAGGCCGGGCAGCGTGACGGCGGCCGGGGCGACGCCCGGGGCGGATGCGGGCTCGGGATGCGGCAGATCACTCACGTGACTGAGATTAGTCCTCTTCGGCGAGCCGTTGGCGGCCTGTCATGAAATCTTCATCCAGCGGGATGACACACAGATCGCATGAGCTCGCGTGTGATTGGGTATGGGTGCCTTTTTGACTCGTGTTCGATCGGTACGTACCTCCGCGTACCCGCGTGCGGTGTAGCCAATCTCACGTCGTTCACGCGCCTGTGGCACACGCTCGCGGCACATGTCGGCACTGACCCGTGCTGCCTCTGCCGCCCGCCGTGCCGCCCGCCGGGGGGTTACTTGCCGGTTCGCAGGCTCGACAGGCCGTGGGTGCCCAGCGCGGAGTTGGTGACGGTCGTCAGGAAACCGGTGGCGCGGTCCGTGACCCGGTCGGTGTACCAGGTCTCCGCTATGTCGCACACGGCCACCGCGACGGTGGTGTCGCTGAGCACCCGGGGCAGGGTGTGCACCACGGTGGAGGGGAAGCTGAGGATCTTCGAGCCGATGGGCCCGCGTCGGGCGACCAGTTCCAGCGGCAGCTCGGGACGGACAATCTCCATCCGGGCCTCCTGGGTCAGCCGCCGCAGCTTCTCCGAGCTCTCCTTGCGGTGCGCGAAATAGCGAGTGACGCCGTGCGCCGTGGCCAGTTCGACGACGGCGGCCACATAGCGGTCCTCGTGCAGCACACCGGTCTCGACCAGCGAGGTGCCCACCATGTCGGCGCCGCCGGTGAGCTCCGGCGGCCCGAAACGCGCGCGGGTCCAGGCGAAGGTGTTCGCGATGACGGTGATGCCGTCCAGCGGCTGCACCGGCATGGCGGTGAACACCTCGACCCGGCGCCCGTTGCCCGGCCGGAGCCGGGACACCGCCCGGCGCGCCACCGGCGCGAACAGCGCCGCCCGCGCGCCCCGAGGAGCCGTACGGTGCCAGCGCACCAGCCGCTCCCCGCGTCCGAGTTGGGCCACGAACTCCATGGTGGCGGTGCCGTCGTCCACCACGACGATGTCGCAGCGCCGCGCCATCGACAGCAGCAGCTGCAGATAGTGCGAGAACGGATCGCCGAGGACCAGCCGCCGCGCCCGGCGCAGCGGCCCGGCGAGCGCGGCCAACGCCCGGGACGGTGTGACGGCACCGCCCCGGGCCTCGCGCCACAGCACGCGGCAGCCCGAATCCCTGGCGAGCTTGGCCATTCTGCGCAACTGCCCACGGCTGGCAGGGCCGTGCGGCGGCAGGATGACCACCGTGAAGGCACCGGGACTGGCTGCGTGGGCCCACTCCAGAATGTTCAGCAACTGGACCGGACTCTCGGCGAACGCCAGCGTCTCGGCACCTGAGGCACTCATGCGGGCTCAGTCCCTTCTCCGGCTGTCACCGACAGGATCAGGCTCACAGCGAACGCCAGCGTCTCGGCGCCCGAGACACGCACAGCACCCGGGGTACGCAGTGCACCCGGGGTACGGGCTCCGAACGCCAGCGTTCCGGCGCCCGAGACACTCATGCGGCTAGCACTCATGCGGGCTCCGTCCGATCTCCGGTGGTCACCGACAGGAACAGGCTCACGACGAACGCCAGCGCCTCAGCCGGCGGGCGCGGGCTCGAGCTGCTGCTCGTCCTGCTCCGCGACGACGCCCTTGACCCGGCGCAGCTTCTTCATGGGAGACAGCTCGCTGTCGTAGACCTTCTTCACGCCGTCGCCGAGCGACTCCTCGATGGTGCGGATGTCCCGCACCAGGCGCTGGAGTCCCTGCGGCTCGACCGAGGCGGCCTGGTCGGAGCCCCACATCGCGCGGTCGAGCGTGATGTGCCGCTCGACGAACACGGCGCCGAGCGCGACCGCGGCCAGGGTGGTCTGCAGGCCGGTCTCGTGGCCCGAGTAGCCGATCGGAACGTTCGGGTACTCGGCCTGGAGGGTGTGGATGACCCGCAGGTTGAGCTCCTCGGCCTTCGCCGGGTAGGTGCTGGTGGCGTGGCAGAGCAGGATGTTCTCGCTGCCCAGCACCTCCACCGCGTGCCGGATCTGCTTCGGCGTCGACATGCCGGTGGACAGGATGATGGTCCGTCCGGTGGCCCGCAGGGTGCGCAGCAGCTCGTCGTCGGTGAGCGAGGCGGAGGCCACCTTGTGCGCCGGGAGGTCGAACCGCTCCAGGAAGGCGACGGCCTCGGGGTCCCACGGCGAAGCGAACCAGTGGATGCCCTTCTGCCGGCAGTAGTCGTCGATGGCCCGGTAGTCGTCCTCGCCGAACTCGACGCGGTGCCGGTAGTCGATGTACGTCATCCGGCCCCACGGGGTGTCCCGCTCGATGTCCCACTGATCGCGCGGGGTGCAGATCTCCGGCGTACGCTTCTGGAACTTCACGGCGTCGCAGCCGGCTTCGACGGCGGCGTCGATCAGCGCGAAGGCGTTCTCCAGGTCACCGTTGTGGTTGATGCCGATCTCGCCCGTGATGTAGACGGGGCGGCCGGGGCCCGCGACACGGTCACCGAGCTTACGAAGGCGGTTGCCAGGGGTCATGCTGAGAGTTCCTTTCCGAGGATCCACGAGGCGATCTCGCGGATCGCGCCGGCCCCTCCTGCCGCGGAGGTGACCGCGCGGGCGGCGCCGCGCACGACGTCATGGGCGCTGGCGACAGCGACCGGCCAGCCGACGAGGTCGAAACACGGCAGGTCGTTGACGTCGTTGCCCGCGTAGAGCACGCGCTCTGGCGCGATTCCTTGTTCCTCGCACCACTGCTTCAGTGCGAGGTCCTTCCGGTCGATGCCGTGGAGCACGGGGATGCGCAGCTTGCGCGCCCGAGCCGCGACGACCGGATTCTCCTCCGTGGACAGGATCAGCAGCGGGAGCCCGGCACGCCGCAGCGCGGCGATGCCGAGGCCGTCGCCGCGATGCACGGCGACCACCTCCCGTCCATCGGAATCAACCAGCACCCTGTCGTCCGTCTGGGTGCCGTCGAAGTCGAGCACGACCGCGTCGATGTCGTCGCGGGTCGGCAGGTAGTCCACGAACGCGTCGGGGAACGGTTCGGCCGCGACCGAGGCGCGGCCGCCGTCGAGCAGCGGGGCGAGCGCGCGAGCGCGGGCGAGGTCGTGCGGATCGTCGATCTCCAGCACCCTGGCGGCGTCGGCGCGCACCAGTTCGGTGCGGCCGAAGAAACGGTGCTTGGCGGTGCGGAAGCCCTCGGCGCGCATCCCGTAGACGGCGCCGGTCTCCAGCAGGTCCTGCGGGCGGTCCTGGCGGCGCGGTCGGAACGACTTGTCGTGGTTCACGCCGTACCCGCCGGTGTGCTCGCCGTCCTCGCGCCAGACGTAGCCGTGGAACGGCGCGACCGTGAGGGCGGAATCGGCGCCGTCCAGTATCGCGGCGGCCACCCCGTCGATCTCCTCGCGGGTCAGGAACGGGCTGGTGCACTGGACGAGCAGCACCACGTCGATACCGGCGCCGTGGCGCTCCTCGTAGACGCCCATGGCGTGCAGCACGGCGGACTCGCTGGTGGCGGTGTCGTTGGAGATCTGCGGGGGGCGCTCGATGACCTCCGCGCCCGCGGCGTGCGCCGCGGTGGCGATGCCCGGATCGTCGGTGGACACCACGACCCCGGTCAGCAGGCGGGCGCCGCGGCACTCCCGTACGGCACGGGCGACAAGCGGGGCGTCCCCGACCGGCGCGAGGTTCTTCCCGGGTACTCCCTTGGATCCCCCGCGCGCGGGAATGACTGCCAGCACGGTACTCATGGGGTCGACACCCCCTTGAGATGTCCGCACACGGGAATGACTGTCAGCGCAGCACTCATGGGGTCGGCCTCGTTCTCGTTTCGCTCGGTTCGGGCAGGGCCGGCCGCAGCGCCGCCGCCACGCCCGTCCCACCGCCTATCTCATGGCACAGTCTCCCCCACTGCCCTGGGGTCGCGCCCTTCGTCGCACCGTTCGACTCGTCACCGGGTCGCGTGGTTGCACCGGGACGCAGACCGTTCACAGCACCGTTGCCAGCGCACCCCACGGAGGGCGCAGTCCACACAGCGCCGCCGGGGGCGGGCGGCGTGCGGGCTCCGGGCTGCCAGGGTGCCCGCAGTCCACACAGCGCCGCCGGCGGGGCGGGCGGCGTGCGGGCTCCGGGCTGCCAGGGTCCTCACAGCTGCCCCCAGCGGCGGATGATGGGCGCGACGCGCTGCACGCCGGCGCGGTAGGCGCCGCGGGCGGTGCGGCGCAGCAGGGTGCGGGAGGCGCGGCGCAGGCCGGAACCGGGCCCCGCGGCGGCGCGTGCCGCGTCGATGGGGTCGCCCTTGGGGTCCAGGCCGTGCCTGGCCAGGATCCGCGGCAGGTATTCGGGGGCGGTGCGGGCGGTGTAGTACGGGGCGAGCGGGGGCAGGCCGGTCTGCCGCGCCTGGCCGAGCAACTCGGCGAGCCGGCCGCGGGCTATCGAGAAGAGGTGATCGGGGGTGGGGGGCGCCTGGTCGGGGACGGGCGGGCTGATCCCCTGGTCGGCCAGCCAGTCCGGGCTGGCTTCCGGCAGGTGGCCGTCGTCGAGCTCGTCCCAGGAGGCGAAGCAGCCGGAGCCGATGAAGTAGTGGTTGCCGAGTGGCTCGCGGATGCCGAGGTCGCTGAGCACGGCGGTGGGGATGCCGCGTTGCAGGGACTCCAGGGCGGCCGTGGAGCTGACGGTGACCAGCAGGTCGGTGCCGTCGAGCATCTCGCCCATGTTCCCGTAGGCGAGTCGGAAATTGGGCGGCTGCTCGTCCTTCTGCCGGTCCGCGAGACGCTGGTAGGGCAGTTCCTCCACATGGGTGGTGTGCTCCCCGGGGCGGCTGCGCAGCTTCAGCACCACCTCGCGGTCCGGGTGCTGGCGGGCGTGCGCGATGGCGCGGCCCAGCAGGTAGGCGCGCTCCTTGCGGCCGTCGGGCACGGAGGGCTGGACGGCGAACACCACGCGGTACGGGCGCTCGCCGCGGGCGACCGCCTCGGGGTCGTAGCCGCGGCCGCCGAGGAACGGCAGCACGCATTCGGTGACGGCCGAGCTGTCGGCCCTCACCCCGTCGTAGACGGCGCGGAAGCGCGCGGCGTCGTGCGGGCTGTTGGCCAGGATCAGGTCCGCGCCGTGGCGCAGCAGCAGACCGTCGGCCAGCTTCTCGTAGACCACGCCGACGTAGCCGGTGACGACGGCGGGGCGCCGGTCGGCGCCCTCCCAGGCCCTGGTCAGGCCGTGCAGCATGGCCTGGATGGTGCCGCCCACGCAGGACAGCACGAGCACGTCGTACGGGTCCTGGGTGCCGCCGCTGTGCGCCCGGTCGCCGAGCTCCGCCAGGAAGTCGACGGCGTCGATCTCGCGTAGCTCGTCGGCCTGGACGCCGGTCTCGGCGAGCTGGCGGGCGGTGGGCGTGGCGCGGCCGCGCAGCAGATAACCGTGGACTGCCGACTCGGGCGCCAGTCGGCGCGCGGTAAGGGCTCCCCATTTCCACCGAGTATCGGAATCCGCCAGCACTGCTACGCGGAGCGAAGTGGGGGACGGGTCGGGCACGGTGGAAACGCTAGGCATCTGGGCCGATCCTCGGGCCAACTCAGTCACAACGAACAGTTAACAGCATGCTGCCGTGAAACCAACTCTCGCCGGTTGCACACGGGTTCCGCCACCTGTAGGCGATTGTTCATGCAGATGTCGCGGGGCAGCCATGCCGCGTTCACGGATTCCCGCGGCCCGCAGGGTGTTTGCACGCGCATTCGGTGGTTTCAGAAGGTTTCAGTGGGCACGTAGCTGCCCCACACCTCGCGAAGGGCGTGACACACCTCACCGACCGTCGCGCGCGCCTTCAGCGCCCGCTTCATCGGATGCAGCACGTTCTCCCGCTCGTCGCCGGCGGCGCGCCGCAGCTCGTCGAGCGCCCCCCGGACCTCCGCGGTGTCCCGTTCGGCACGGAGCCGGGCCAGCCGCTGCACCTGCCGCTCCTCGATCGCCGGATCGACCCGCAGCGGCTGGTACGGCTCGTCGTCGGGCGAGCTGTACCGGAAGCGGTTGACGCCGACCACGACCCGTTCGCCCGATTCGGTCTCCTGGGCCACACGGTAGGCGCTGCGTTCGATCTCCGCCTTCTGGAAGCTTTCCTCGATGGCGCTCACCGCGCCGCCGCGCTCCGCGATCCGGTCCATCAGTTCGACGACGGCCGCCTCGATGTCGTCGGTCATCGCCTCGATGGCGTAGGACCCGGCGAACGGGTCGACGGTGGTCGTGACGTCCGTCTCGTGGGCCAGCACCTGCTGCGTGCGCAGGGCCAGTCGGGCGGCGGCGTCGGTGGGCAGCGCGATGGCCTCGTCGTAGGCGTTGGTGTGCAGCGACTGGGTGCCGCCGAGGACCGCGCCGAGCGCCTGCACCGCGACCCGCACCAGGTTGACCTCGGGCTGCTGGGCGGTGAGCTGGACCCCCGCGGTCTGGGTGTGGAACCGGAACATCAGCGACTTCGGGTTCCGCGCGCCGAACTCCTCGCGCATCACCCGGGCCCAGATCCGACGGGCGGCGCGGAACTTGGCGACCTCCTCCAACAGGGTGGTCCGGGCCACCAGGAAGAAGGAGAGGCGGGGCGCGAAGTCGTCCACCTCCATGCCGGCGGACAGCGCGGTGCGCACGTACTCGATGCCGTTGGCCAGGGTGAAGGCGATCTCCTGCGCCGGAGTGGCACCCGCCTCGGCCATGTGGTAGCCGGAAATCGAAATGGTGTTCCAGCGGGGCAGCTCCGCCCGGCAGTAACGGAAGATGTCCGCGACGAGCCGCAGCGACGGCTTCGGCGGAAAGATATAGGTGCCGCGGGCGATGTACTCCTTCAGCACGTCGTTCTGCACGGTGCCGGTCAACTGGTCCGCCCTTATGCCCTGTTCCTCGGCGACCAGCTGGTAGAGGAGGAGCAGCAACGCGGCCGGCGCGTTGATCGTCATCGAGGTGGAGACCCGGTCGAGGGGAATGCCGTCGAAGAGCACCCGCATGTCCTCGATGGAGTCGATGGCGACCCCCACCTTGCCGACCTCGCCGTGCGCCAGCGGCGCGTCGGAGTCGTGACCCATCTGGGTGGGCAGGTCGAACGCGACGGACAGGCCGGTGCTGCCGTGCTCGATCAGCTGCCGGTACCGGGCGTTGGACTCGGCGGCGGTGCCGAAGCCGGCGTACTGCCGCATGGTCCACGGGCGGCCGGTGTACATCGTCGGGTACACACCACGGGTGTATGGATACTCCCCCGGGCGCCCCAACCGTTCGGCCGCGTCCCAGTCCTTCAACGACTCCGGACCGTAGACGGGATCAATCGGTGTCCCGGACTCGGACTCGCGCGCCATGGTTCGGTGCCTCCGCCCTCTCGGCCGTCTCGGCCCGCACGCGGCCCCGTTGCCACGCGCCTTCGCCACGGACTGTAGCGACGGGGATCCGTGACGTGGGAGTAGAAATGGCTGAGAGGTGCCTCACAGCGGCGCGACACTGGGCCGTTCGGGTGAAGCCGTTCGGGTGGTGCCCTTCGGGTGACGCGCCGCGCTCGATGGTCGTTGTGGCAGGCCCGGTCGCCAGCCGAGGTGCGCGGGCGGGGCTAGGGGGAATGCCGCCCCGCCCGCGCCATGGGCATCCCTGAGGTACGGGGGGGACCTCGGGGGGCCCGACAGGCCGATGACCAGTCGACCTGTCTCTTACTGCGCCGGAGGGCTGGTTTCCGTTACACCCCTGGCGCATGTCCTCGCCCACACGCTCGTCTACACGCCTCTCTCCGGAGGATCCTCGACGAGTTGGGCCAGGCGTCGCAGGCCCCGGTGGTTGGCGGTGCGCACCGCGCCGGGACGACAGCCCAACAGGGTCGCCGCCCGCTGGGCGTCCAGCCCCAGCACCGTGCGGAGCACCACTGCACCGGCCTGCTCCTGGGGGAGCCGGCTCACGAGATGGAACGCCCGGGAAGTCGCGAGCGCGGCCATCGCCTCCTCGGCGGTGTCGTCGGCGCCCGGCAGATCGGCCAACGCGGTCTCGTCCACATGCGCCTCCTGCGGCCGCCGGCCGCGGGCCCGCAGATGGTCGAGCGCCCGGTTGCGGGCGATCCGGGTGGTCCAGCCGCGGAACCGGTCGGCGTCGCCGCTGAACCTGGCCAGGTCCCGGGATATGTGCAGCCACGCCTCCGCCGTCACGTCCTCCGCGTCCCGCTCGGCGACCATGGTGCGGACATAACCGAGCAATCGCGGGTGTACGGCCCGAAAGACCCGGGAGAACGCGATCTGGTCCCCCTCCTGCGCCGCCTGCACCGCGGCGGTGAGCTCACTGTCGGCCCCCTGCACTCCCCGACCCCCCTTTGCGGCTGGCGCCGCCTCCTTACAGCAGAGACTTACAGCGGAGATGGTGACGGTGTGTCTTACGTGCCTGAACGCTACGCGTCACCCGCGGCTCAAGTCCATGGCGCATCCGGACGTATCCGCTCGGTAACGGAATCGCGGTGCACGGCGCTGTAGTGAGTGCGGGCCCGAGCCCCGTCGGGCTCGCACAGGCGGCAGCCGGGGTCACTCCTGTGGGGGGTGGCGGCCCTGGCTGCTCGCCGCAAACTTCCCCCACCCCGCTTGCATGCTCCTTGCTTCGCGCTTGCTTGGTTCTTGTGCCTGGCACTTGTTCGGCTGGCTGTCCGGCCGCGAGTGATCTCGTCTCCGGGGCCCGTCCCTAGGCACGACACACGCTAGGTGCGAAGCTGCCGGTATGAGCACTCTTGCCGCGAAGCTGCGCGAAGGGCTGCCCGATGAGGCGGTCCTGACCGATCCGGACATCACCGCCTCCTATGCCAACGACATGGCCAGCTTCTGCCCGGCCGGCACGCCCGCCGTGGTGGTGCTGCCGCGCGATGTCGAGCAGGTGCGGCACGTGATGCGCACCGCGACGGAGCTGCGGGTGCCCGTGGTGCCGCAGGGAGCGAGAAGCGGCCTGTCCGGGGCCGCCAACGCGAGCGACGGATGCGTGGTGCTCTCGATGGTGCAGATGGACCGCATCGTCGAGATCGATCCGGTGAACCGCCTCGCGGTCGTGGAGCCCGGCGTGATCAACGCCGACCTGGCCAAGGCGGTGGCGGCGCACGGACTCGCGTACCCGCCCGACCCGTCCAGCTGGGAGCAGTGCACGATCGGCGGCAACATCGGCACCGGCTCCGGCGGCCTGTGCTGCGTGAAGTACGGGGTGACGGCCGAATACGTGCTCGGCCTCGACGTGGTGTTGGCCGACGGGCGCCCGTTGCGCACCGGGCGGCGCACCGCCAAGGGCGTCGCCGGCTACGACCTGACCCGCCTCTTCGTCGGCTCCGAGGGCACGCTGGGCGTCGTGGTGGGCGCGGTGCTGGCGCTGAAGCCGGCGCCGCCGCCGCGGCTGGTGCTGGCCGCCGAGTTCGGCTCGGCGACCGCCGCGGGCGAGGCCGTCGCCCGGATCATGGCGGAGGGCCACACCCCTTCCTTGCTGGAGCTGATGGACGCCACGACGATCGCGGCGGTCAACCGGCTGACCCGGATGGGCCTGCCCGAGTCCACCCGGGCGCTGCTGCTCGCCGCGTTCGACACCGTGGACCCGGCGGCCGACCTGGCCGCGGTGGCCGAGCTGTGCCGGACGGCGGGCGCCACCGAGGTGGTGCCGGCCGACGACGACGCCGAGTCGGAGATGCTGCTGGCCGCCCGCCGGTCCTCGCTGAGCGCGCTGGAGGCGGTGAAGGGCACGACGATGATCGACGACGTGTGCGTGCCGCGCAGCCGGCTGGCCGAGTTCCTCGACAGGGTCGAGGCGATCGCGGACCGGCACCGGCTCACCATCGGCGTGGTGGCGCACGCCGGGGACGGCAACACGCATCCGACGGTGTGCTTCGACGCCACCGACCTGGACGAGGCGGGACGGGCCCGGGCCTCGTTCGACGAGATCATGGCGCTCGGGCTGGAGCTGGGCGGCACCATCACCGGGGAGCACGGCGTCGGGGTGCTGAAGCGCGAGTGGCTGGCCCGCGAACTCGGCCCCGACAGCCTGGAACTGCAACGCGGCATCAAGCGGGTGTTCGACCCGTTGGGCCTCCTCAACCCGGGGAAGGTGCTGTGAAACCCCGGGGAAGGTGCTCCGGGCCTGGGCCTAGAGACGGTAGAGCTCCCACAGCCGCCAGATTCCGCTGTTATCCGAGAGGTATTCCGTGCCGGCGATGGATTCGTCGCTGATGGTGATGTGCTTGGACTGCCAGATCGGGATGATCGGGGCGTCCTCGGCGGCCAGTTCGTTGATGGTCTCGAAGGTCTCGGCCGCCTGGCCCCGGTCGGCCTCGCCATGGGTCTCGCCGATCAGCTCGTTGATGGTCGGTTGGCTGTAGCCGGTGGCCAGGCCGTCGGCGGGCCCGAGGAGGTCGACGAACGTGCCGGGGTCGGGGTAGTCGGGCACCCAGCCGATGAGATAGGCGTCGAAGGTGCGCTCGCCGAAGATGGTCGGGATGAACTCCCCCGACCAGTCGTGGTAGTCGATCGTCACCTCGAACAGCCCGTTGGCCTCCAGCTGCGCCTTGATCAGCTCCGCCTCCTCGTGGCTGGCGGCGCCCTGCGAGTACGCCAGCTCGAACGGCACCGGCACCTCCAGGCCGGCGTCGACCAGTTGCTGACGCAGTTCCTCCGGGTCGGCGTCCTGCGCCTGGTACGCGTCGTAGTACGGCGTGCTGTGGCCGGCGAAGCCCACCGGTATCAACGAGTACAGGGGCTCGACGGTGCCGTGCTGTATGTGCCGGGCGATCGCCTCGCGGTCCAGTTCGGCGGCCGCGACCCGGCGCGCCGCTGGGTTGGACATGGCCATGCCCTCGTCGGTGTTGAAGGCCATCACCCGGATGTCGCCGCCGACAGACTCCTGGACGCGCTGTTCGTCCTCGCCGACGCCGATGCGCTCCATCACCTCGGGCGGCATGTCGCCCGCGTTGACGTCGAGCTCGCCGCTCTCCCACGCCTCGGCGAGCTTGTCGTCGGCCCGTCCGCCGTCCTCGGACTCCACGAAGTACCGGACGGTGACCGGGTGCTGGGGGATCCGGGCGGCACCCACATAGGCGGGATTGGGCTCCAGCTCGGCGTACTCACTGAGCTTGAAGTCGGACAGCAGGTACGGCCCGGAGCCGACCACCTGGCCGTCCGTGCGCGGCTCGCGCTCGTCGTAGCTGGACTCGTCCACGATGGCGCCGACCGGGCTGGCCACCACGAAGGGGAAGGTCGCGCTCGGCTTGGACAGCTCGAAGATGATGTCCTGGCCGTCGACCCGCACGGCCTCCAGCGCGTCCAGCAGCGAGGCCGGGCCGGCGTACTGGAACTTCTCGTCCGCCGGGATGCTGTCGTCCGCCGCCTCGCGCTCCGCCCGGTCGGCCATCGCCAGGATGCGCTCGTAGGAGAACTGGACGTCCCTGGGGGTGACCCGGTCCTCGTTGCTGAACTTCAGGTCGGCGCGCAGGGTGCAGCGGTAGACGGTCAACTGGTTGTCGGTGAACTCGCAGGAGCGGGCCGCGTCCGGCGCCGGCGCCTCCTGGCCCGGCACGATGGTCAGCAGGGACTGGTAGAGGTTGCCCACCAGGGCCCAGCCGCCGGCCTCGTAGGTGCCGGCCGGATCCACCATGGTGGGCGAAACGGTGGTGCCGACGACGATCGAATCGTCCTCGGCGTCCTCCGACGCCATCAGCATCCAGCCGCCGATCGCGCCGACGACCAGCATCGCGGCCAGCGCGATGCCTATGACCCCTCTGGCTCGGATCCTTCGCACGCCCGTGCCCCCTCGCAGAAGACTTGTAGACACGCCGGGGGTCAGCCAACCACACGGGGCTTCCCTGACGCATCAGGCACCCCTGCACGGATCCGGAGCCACACGGTTCCGCGCCCGCCCTGGGGTGGAGTTGGGACGTGCGGGTCAGGGGGCGACGGTGCCGGGGACGTCGATCCGGAACTCCACCTCGACGGGCCGGCCGGTGAGCTGCACGGCCACCCGCACCGTCCCGAGATGCGGGGAGAAGGCAACCAGCAGGAATTCGCCGTGGCCGGGGGCGGCGAGCGAGAACGCGCCGTCCTCGGCGCTGCGGGTCTTCGCCAGACGCCGGCCACCGTCCAGTCCGGTCAGGGTGACCAGCGCTCGGGGCAGGGCAACCCCCAGCGAGTCCCGCACCCGCCCCGTGATGGTCAGGGGGTCCGCACCCGCGGCGGCCACGGCAGCCGCGGCGGACAGTTCGCCGCCGACCACACCACCGGTCACACCACCGGTCACACCGCCGGCCACAGGAACGGCCGGATCAGCCACGCTGCCGGTAACGCCCCCGATGGTGTCGGTCACTCCGTCGCCGGTCGGGTCGGCGGCGACCGTCTCCGCCGGCTCCCCGCCCCCACCGTGCGAGAGAGGGTCACTCATACCCCACGCTCCTTCGCCGCCACATTCCGTTCCCGTCACGCTGTCAGGTTGTTCCCTGAACGTTATCTAGGACACCAGAACGGGCCGCGAAGTTGACTCGTCGGGACGCCTGAGACGAAAGTCGCACAATCCGACGGTCAGGCCTCCGGCGAGGCGAGCGAGATGACCGTGATGTCCGGATCTGCGCCGACCCGAACGGGCGGTCCCCAGGCGCCGGCGCCCCGGGTGACGTAGAGCTGCGTGTCGCCGTGCCGCTCCAGGCCGGCCAGGGTCGGGTTGCTGAGCGCGGCCACATAGGTGATGGGCCACATCTGACCGCCGTGCGTGTGCCCGGACAGCTGGAGGTTCACGCCGTAGTCCATGGCGTCCTCGACCTGCGCCGGCTGGTGGGCCATCAGCACGGAGGTGCGCTGCGGATCACGGTCGCCGAGCGCCGCCTCGAAGTCGGGGCCGCCGTGGTCGGTCGCCTCGCCCTCCAGATCGTTGACGCCGGCGAGGTCGAAGTAGGACAGCTCGCGACGCTCGTTCTCCAGCGGCACCAGGCCGAGCTCCCGCAGGTGCTCGAGCCACTCCCGCGGGTCCTGGAAGTACTCGTGGTTGCCGGTGACGAAGAACGAGCCGTCGCGCGACGCCAGCTCGGCCAGCGGGGCGGCGGCGGAGCGCAGGTCGTCCACGTCGGCGTCGACCAGGTCGCCGACGACGGTGATCAGGTCGGGCTGGGTGGCGTTCAGGGCGTCCACCACCCGGCGGCAGTGCGAGCGGCCGGCTATCGGGCCAAGGTGGATGTCGCTGGCCACGGCGATCCGGTAGCCGTGCGCGGCACGCGGCAGGTTGGGCAGCCGCACGGTGACGTGCTTGGTGGTCAACTGTCGGGCGGCGTAGCTGCCGTATCCGACGGTCCCGACGGTGATCGCCGCCGCGCTGGCGGCGATGACGCGGGCCACGAGGCGCCGGCGGCTCAGCTCGTCCGCGGCGTCGGCGTCGGCGGACTCGTCCGGGTCCGCGTCGGAGGTATCGGTACCGGCGGGCGGGGTGCTCCCGCCGTCGGCCGCGGGCGGGTCGGCGACGGCGGTCGCGGCGGTCGCCGGCTTGTCGGCGTCGGCCCCGGTTCCGGCCCCGGTCCCTGCGTCGGCGAGGGCGCTCACCGCCGTGGCACCGGAGGGCAGGGGCGACGCGGCGCCGCCGGCCCGCGCGGCCACCGGCTCGCGATCTCGCGCGGGCGCGGCCGTCGGATCCCCGGCCGGGTCGCCGGTCGGCGACAACGGGGACCGCACGCCTGGGCGTTGGGCCTCGCCGCCGCCCGCCCGGCGGGCCCTGGCGCGGAGCCAGCGCAGCGCGAGCGGGCGCACCGCCTCGCCCACCCATAGGCTGAGCAGTAGATACAGCAGGCACGCGACCCAGTAGTAGCCGGGCCAGCCCAGCACCTGCCGGACGCCGAAGGGCACGGCCCCCTCGCCGCCGAGCATGACCGTGACGGTCGTTGCCGGCAGGAGTACGGCCAGCACCGTGCCCACCCACCAGTACCAGCTGCCACGCTGGGAAACGTCCCGGACGAGGCGTTTCCACAGGTAGTAGTGGACGCCGCTGAGGACCGTGAGGACCACGACGACGAACACGATGAGGGGGGGCATGGGTCTCCCTTCTGCGACCTGGGGTTCAGTATGGAACACGCCAGTCCGCCGTCCGAGGGTTGCTCGCCAGCCCCGCCGTCCCCCCTGGACACGGTGAAACCACCGCCGACACAGCGTGTCCTTCGTCGATACGGATTCCTCACCGGTTTCGGCCCGCCCGCTCGCCGGAACTCCGGAGTGGTTGGGTAAGTTCACGGTGTGTCGATCAGTCGCTCGTCCTCTTGTCGGACTCGTTCACGCGCGTTGCGGTGCGCTCTTGCCGTAGCGCCTCCCGCGCTGTTGGCGATCGGCCTGGCGCCGGCCGTGCCGGCACAGGCGCAGGCGGTGCGCGCCGCGGAGCCGCCGGCGGACATGTCGGAGATCGGCGGTGAGCTGCTCGGCCGCTCTGGCACGCAGGTGCTGCCGGCCCCGGACGCGCCCGAACTGCCCGAGGAGCTCTCGGCCAAGGCGTGGATCGTGGCCGACGCGGAGAGCGGCGAGGTGCTGGCGGCGCATAACGCGCACTGGCCGCTGGCGCCCGCCAGCACGCTCAAGATGCTGTTCGCGGACACGCTGCTGCCGAAGTTCGACCGCGACGACCTGTACCGGGCCCGGCCCGAGCACTTCGCCGAACTCGGCGAGGGCGCCAGCGCCGTGGGCATCGCCGACGGCCAGACGTACACCGTCGAGGACCTGTGGAACGGCGTGTTCCTCGCCTCCGGCGGCGACGCGGTGTACGCGCTGACCGCCATGAACGGCGGCTCCGAGGCGACCGTCGCGGAGATGAACGCGCGGGCCGAGGAGTTGCAGGCGCTGGACACCCACGTCGTCAACCCGGACGGCTACGACGCCGACGGCCAGGTCTCCTCGGCGTACGACCTCACGCTGTTCGCCCGCGCCGGCATGCAGAACCAGGACTTCCGCGACTACGCCGCGACCCCGACGGCCGACTTCCCCGGCGCCGGCAAGGGCGAGAACCGGGAGACGTACGAGATCCAGAACACCAACCGGCTGTTGGTCGGCGACCTGGGCCTGGACCCGTACGACGGCATCGCCGGGATCAAGAACGGCTACACCTCCGAGGCCGGCCACACCTTCACGGGCGTCGCCGAGCGCGGCGACCAGGTACTGCTGGTCACCTGCCTGGACCCGCGCGGCGACAGCCTGGAGGTCTACCGGGAGACCGCGGCCCTGTTCGACTGGGGCTTCGAGGCCGCGGGCCAGGTGGAGCCGGTCGGCACGCTGGTGCCGCCGCTGAGCGAGGTCGAGGACGACGCGGACCAGGGGCAGGGCAACGAGAACGGCGAGGACGCGCCCGAGGGCCAGGCGGGCGGCACGGACCAGGAGACCCCGCTGAGCGGCGCGTCGGCGTCCAACGACGACGGGGTGGGCGCCGGCACGGTGCTGGTGTTCACGGCCGCCGGTCTCGCGGTGCTCGCCGCGGCGGCGTTCGTCTTCCACCGCCGCCACCCCCTGCCCCTCACCCGCGGCGGGCGTGCGGAGCGCTCGGGAAGTTCGCCGGACGGCTCACCGGACGGCGCACCGGACGGCACTGCGCTCCCGGCCTGGCTGACCCGGCTGCCCCGCTCGCTCCGCCGAGCACGTCGACGCGACGACACCCCCGAGGACTGATGGCGCAGCCCTGACGATGGCGCCAGCGCTACGCGGGTGACTCGCTCGCTCCGCCGAGCACGTCGACGCGACGACACCCCCGAGGACTGATGGCGCAGCCCTGACGATGGCGCCAGCGCTACGCGGGTGACTCGCTCGCTCCGTCGAGCACGTCGACATGTGGGCGCTCCCTGGGGGCGACGGCGGTCGCGGTCCAGGCGCAGCAGATCAGCAGGAGCCTGGCCACCAGGTTGATCCAGATCAGCAGCGCGATGGGCACGCCGAAGGCGCCGTACACGCTCCGCGCCGCGACACCGGTCAGGTAGCCGCCGAGCAGCGCCTTCAGCAGTTCGAAGCCGACCGCGCCCATCGCGCAGGCCGTGATCACCGCGCCGCGCGGTGGCCGCACGCCGGGCAGCCAGACCAGCAGGTACGCCAGCACCAGGAACGTGGCGACGATCGCCAGCAGGTACACCGCGATCTGCAGCAGCACCGCGCCGACGCCGTCGCGGGTCACCCCGACCCAGCCGGTGGCCCAGTAGACGGCGGTCATGGCCAGCGCCGACGAGCCCAGCGAGAGCAGCGTCACCACACCCACGCCGGCGAGCACGCCCAGGTCGCGCAGCCTGCGCAGCAGGATGTTCTCCTCGGGGTCAGGCAGGTCCCACAGCACCCGCAGGGAGCCGCGCAGCGCGTCCACCCAGCTCGTGCCCGTGGGCAGCACCAGGGCCAGGGCGACCAGGCCCACGGTGTCGGAGTGGTCGAAGAGGTCGGCGAGATTCAGCTGATCGGAGATGCCCGGCACCTGGTCGGCGAACCAGCGGCGCACCTCGGCCAACTGCTCGGTGGTGAGCAGCGCGGCGCCGCAGGCGGCGATCAGGCCGAGGCCGGGGAAGAGGGCGATGAAGCTGGTGAACGTGATGGCCGCGGCCAGCCGTTCCCATTTGCGGTCCTCCAAGTGCTGGTAGACCACCCCGGGCCGGCTGCGCTCGAACCGCTCGATCCCCCGCTGGACGGAACCGATCACCTGCGGGAGCCGGATCAGCCGGCCCAACCGGCCACCCCAGCCCAGCATCCGTCTCCATGGCTCCGCCCGCACTTGCCCACCCTAGAGGCGTCGGGTCCACGCCGCCTGTCGAGAGGGGCGCGCGGTCGCCAGGGGCTCGCGCGGGGTGGCTACGCGGCTTCCGACGCGGGCTCGCGGGTCGGGGTGGGCGTCGCGCGCGGGGTGGCGTCGGTCGCGAAGCGGAACTCGCGCTGCAGCGCCCAGGCGCCCGCCGGGTCCTGCTCGTAGAGCGCGAACCCGCCGACCGTCCAGGCCGCCTCGTATTCGGCGAGCGTCCGCTGCGCCGCGTCCATCGCCTCCTCGGCGATGCCGTGCGCGACGGTGACATGCGGGTGGTACGGGAATTGCAGCTCCCGGGCGAGCGGCCCTGACGGGTCCCGCATCCGCTCCTGGAGCCACCCGCAGGCCGAGCCGCCCTCGACGACCTGGACGAAGACCACGGGCGAGAGCGGACGGAAGGTGTCCGTGCCATACAGCCGCATCGGGAACGGGCGGCCGGCGGCGGCGATGGCCGCCAGGTGTTCCTCGATCGCCGGGCGGTCGGCCGGTTCGATCTCGGTCGGGGGCAGCAGGGTGACGTGCGTGGGAATCACGGCGGCGGCGGCGTCTCCGAAGCCGAGGCGGCAACGCTGCAGCAGCGTGCCGTGCGGCTCGGGTAGGGCGATGGACACGCCCAGCGTGACGGTCCCCACAGCTCATCTACCTCCTCGTTCGTGATCATCGGTTCTCGTCGGTTCTCGTCGGTGGCCCGCTTCCGGCCGCCGACCGGCTGCCTGCCGGCTGTGCCGGTCCCGTGCCGGCCGTGTGCCGGCGGCGTGCGAGGCAGCCGCGAATGTGTCCCGGCTGTCAGTGTGCCGCCACCCTCGCGCCATGGCGAGCATCCCTCACCGCCCGCTTCGCCGCGTGGCGGCGTGACGACGGCGCGCGACCCACTCCGGGCCCGTGGGCACGGGCCGGAGCGGGTCGTCGCCGGTCAGCGGGCGGACGCGCTATCGAGGGGGGAGGAAACCGATCCTCTGGTAGACCGTCTCCAGCGTCCGGGCCGCGGTCTCGCGGGCCTTGGCCGCCCCTCTGGCCAGTGTCGCGTCCAGCTCGGCCGGGTCGTCCAGGTACTCCAGGGTGCGGGTGCGGAACGGCTCCACCCAGTCCGTGAAGACGCCGGCCAGCTCCGTCTTCAGCGCGCCGTACAGCTGCCCGGCGAACTTCTCCTCCAGCCGCGCGACGCTCTCGCCGCTCAGCGCCGAGTAGATGTCCAGCAGGTTGCTGACGCCGGGCTTGGCCTCCGGGTCGTAGCGGATCACGGTGTCGGTGTCGGTCACCGCGCTCCGGAACTTCTTCGCCGAGACCCGGGGCTCGTCCATCAGCCAGACGATGCCCTTGGGCGAGGACGCGGACTTGCTCATCTTGATCGTCGGGTCCTGGAGGTCCGCGATCCGCGCCGCCTCCTTGAGGATGTACGCGGCGGGCAGCGTCAACGTCTCGCCGTAGCGGCCGTTGAAGCGCTGGGCCACGTCCCGGGTCAGCTCGATGTGCTGGCGCTGGTCCTCGCCGACCGGAACCTGGTCCGTCTGGTAGAGCAGGATGTCGGCGGCCTGCAACACCGGGTAGGTGAACAGGCCCACCGTGGTGCCCTCGGTGCCCTGCTTCGCCGCCTTGTCCTTGAACTGCGTCATCCGTGCGGCCTCGCCGTACCCCGTGAGGCAGTTCATCACCCAGGCCAGCTGGGCGTGCTCGGGCACGTGGCTCTGCACGAAGAGCGTGCAGCGCTCCGGGTCGAGACCGGCGCCCAACAGCTGCGCGGCGGCCAGCCGGGAGGCGTCCCGGAGCTCCTTCGGGTCCTGCGCGATGGTGATCGCGTGCAGGTCGACGACCGAGTAGACCGCGTCGTGCGTCTCCTGCAGCGCCACCCACTGGCGCACGGCACCCAGGTAGTTGCCGAGGTGGAAGGACCCGGCGGTGGGCTGGATGCCGGAGAACACGCGGGGTCGTTGAGTCGGACGTTCGGTGGCCATGCGGCCCATTCTCTCAGGTTCCGCAAGGCGCCCCGGGGGACCGCCGTCCCGGTCCGTCCCCACCCCCGTGCGGGACGGACCGGGACGCTCTGCGGTTCTGAGCGCGGTTCTGAACGCGGTTCTGAGCACGCGTGCGGTGCCGGCGCGGTTCCCTGTTCTCACAGGGGGTTTCCGGGAGTGGGGGTTCCCGTGCGTCGGGGGGTGGGTCCGTGGGGGGACGGTGGTTCGTGGTGGAGCGACGGCGCGAGGAGTGGGGCTCGCGCCGCCGCCCGTCGTACGTCACCCATCGTGGGGAACCGATCCCGGACAGGCCATAGCGCCTGGCCGGTCGGGGACAACATGGGACGCGGACCGCGCTGACCTGGCAGGAAGGGAGCCGGGATGAGACCATCGCGGGACGACGGACGTGGCCGGAAGAGCGTGAGTCCGGCATGCGGCCGGGAACCGCCGGGCTTCCGACGGTCATTGCACGAGTAGGACGGTGTCACGAGATGCCCGTGGAATGTTCACGGGCATCCGCGAGATGGTACGGCCGGACTCGGACGTGGGTGGGAACATGTCGCGCTGGAAGACCCTGCCTGAGTCGCTGGATCCTGGGATACGGCGACTCGTGGTGCGGATGCGCCAGTTAAAAGATCACAGCGGGCTGAGTCTGGCCGCGCTGGCGGCCAAGACCGCGTCCAGCAGGTCCTCCTGGGAGCGCTATCTCAACGGCAAGGCGGTGCCGCCGCCGCAGGCCGTCGAGGCGCTGGCGCGGGTGTCCGGCACCGACCCGGCCCCGTTACTCGCCCTGTGGGAGGTCGCCACCCGGGCGACGGAGACCGGGAATACGACGGAGACCGGGAATACGGCGGACGGGCCACCTGCCGGGGCCACGGACGGCGCCATGCGCGGCGGCGGGCCCGAGGCCGGTCCGGACGGCGCTGCGGACGGCGATGCGGACGGGCCGGCGGGTGGGCGCGGCCGGCGGCTCGGCCGGGCCGCGCTGGTCTCCGCGCTGGCGGTGGCGGCCATCGCGGTGGCCGCCGGGCTGCTCGCGGTGCGGCCGTGGGAGAGCACGGAGGGGAGCGGGCGGTCCGACGCGACGGCGTCTGCGGAGCAGACGGAGCCGGAGACGCCGAGCTCGACGGGGGCGTCGCCAACCACGTACCCCTGCCAGTTCAACGAGTACGAGGGCGACAGGTACGCCGGGCACAGCACCACCCACGACGCCGAGTTCGGCGTCGGCTCCAACGGCGAGCCGATCGCCGAGGTGCAGTGTCTGGTGCTGTTCCACGGGTTCGATCCCGGACCCATCGACGGGGTCTTCGGACCGCTGACCACGGAGGCGGTGCGGGAGTTCCAGCGCTCCGTGGGCCTGCCGGCCGACGGCCTGGTCGGCCCGATGACGTGGCAGGCGCTGCGCGATGTCCCCTGACAGCCGGACCCGGGCCCCCGAGGTCAGCCACCTCCTCGACCAGTTGCGCGAGGCCAAGGCACGCTCCGGGCTGAGCTTCGCCGCGCTGGGGGCGCGCACCGACTACAGCAAATCGTCCTGGGAGCGCTATCTCAACGGCAAGGCGCTGCCGCCGCGCCAGGCCGTGGCGGCCCTGGCGCGGCTGGCCGGAATGCCACCGGCCCGCCTGCTCGCCCTGTGGGACCTCGCCGACCGCGCCTGGAGCGGCCGCGACGGCTACCCCAGTGCGCCCGGCGATGTTGCCGCACCCGACGCGCCCGGGCCCGAGGCCCCCGAGCACCTCGACCCTCCCGCCACGCCGGCCGGCGCCGGGCGCCGGCGGCGTGGGCGGGGTGCGTGGGTCGCCGGGGCCGTGGGGCTCGGGCTGGTGGTCGCCGCCGCCGTCTGGGCCACCGGGGGTGCCGGCGACGGAGCCGATCCGGCGAAGGAGCCGGAGCCGACCGCGGCCTCCGGTCCGTGCCACGGGGTGAGCTGCACCGGGCGGGACTCCGACACCGGCGAGACGGGATGCTGGATGGACGCGGCGACGCACGCCACCCGCGAGATCCGGGGCCGCACGGCGGAGCTGCGGATGAGCGGGACCTGCGCGGCCGCATGGGCGCGGCTGGTGGAGCCGCGCGCCGGCGACGAGCTGTGGATCGAGTCCGGCGACCAACGGCAGTCGGTCCGGGCGAGCGCCGCCAACCGCTACCTGCTGACCATGATGGTCGGCGTCGAGCGCCCCGCCGAGGCCCGCGTCTGCTTCGCCCTCGCCGACGGCACCTCGGGCTGCACATCCTGGGGCAACCCGAGCGCCGTGCCCAGGGACAGCGCCCTCCCCAGGGACGCGGGGGCGCTGAACCAGGAGCACTGAGCGGGGCCCACTGAGCCGGGCGCGTCCAGCCCCGCGCGGCTGGAACGCCGGGGTGACCGGTCTCGTGCGGCGGGTCCGGGATAGCCTGGCGCGGGCAGCCGTTCGCCTGCCACCGTTCAGCGCGCCGCGTTCCGCCAGGAGGTCGCCCGTCATGCCCCGCACTCCCGTCACCGTCACCGTCACCGGCGCGGCCGGTCAGATCGGCTACGCGCTGCTGTTCCGCATCGCCTCGGGACAGCTGCTCGGCGCGGACGTGCCGGTCCGCCTGCGCCTGCTGGAGATCACTCCCGCGCTGTCCGCCGCCGAGGGCACCGCCATGGAGCTCGACGACTGCGCGTTCCCGCTGCTGGCCGGCGTCGACATCACCGACGACCCGAACATCGCCTTCGAGGGCACGAACGTCGCGCTGCTGGTCGGCGCCCGCCCCCGCACCAAGGGGATGGAGCGCGGCGACCTGCTGGAGGCGAACGGCGGCATCTTCAAGCCGCAGGGCAAGGCGATCAACGACCACGCCGCGGACGACGTGCGCGTTCTGGTCGTGGGCAACCCGGCGAACACCAACGCGCTGATCGCCCGCTCCGCCGCGCCCGACGTGCCGGCCGAGCGCTTCACCGCGATGACCCGGCTCGACCACAACCGCGCGCTGACCCAGCTGGCCAAGCGCACCGGCGTTCCGGTGTCCGAGATCCGCCGGCTCACCATCTGGGGCAACCACTCGGCCACCCAGTACCCGGACATCTTCCACGCCGAGGTCGCGGGCCGGAACGCCGCCGAGGCCGTCAACGACGAGAAGTGGCTGGCCGAGGAGTTCATCCCGACCGTGGCCAAGCGCGGCGCCGCCATCATCGAGGCGCGCGGCGCCTCCTCGGCCGCGTCCGCCGCCAACGCGGCCGTGGACCACGTCTTCACCTGGGTCACCGGCACCGCGGACGGCGACTGGACCTCGATGGCCGTGCCGTCCGACGGCTCCTACGGCGTCCCCGAGGGCGTGATCTCGTCCTTCCCCGTCACCTGTGCGAACGGCGAGTACCGGATCGTCCAGGGCCTGGAGATCAACGACTTCTCCCGGACCCGCATCGACGCCTCGGTACGGGAGCTCCAGGAGGAGCGCGACGCCGTGCACGGTCTGGGTCTGGTCTGACAGAGTCCTTCCGTCACGTCGTCTCGTCCGTCGCGAAGGGCCACTCGCCATGGGCCGTCTCCCCCGCAGCCTCCGCACCACCGCGGCCGCGCTGTGTCTCGTACCGGTCAGCGCCTGCGGCCTGCTCGGCGTCGCCGACGGCGACGCCGAGCAGGCCTATCAGCAGATCGTCATCGCCATGCCCGACTGGACGGGCGGGCAGGCCACCGCGGCCATGGCCGCGCACGTCCTGGAGTACGAGCTGGGCGTGACCGTCACGCTGTGGGACTGCGGGCAGGAGACGGCCTGGGACAAGCTCGGCACCGGCGGGGTGCACGCGATCATGGAGGACTGGGGCGCGTTGCCGGACCGCCGGCAGTTGTACGTGGACGAGAAGAAGAACGTCACCGACGCCGGCGCGCTCGGCATCACCGGGCACGCCGGCTGGTACGTGACGGAGGACTACGCGGACGCCCACCCCGGCGTGCTGCGGGCGGAGAACCTCGACACGTTCGCCGCCGACCTCGGCGGCCAGGTGCTGCACGCGGACCCGTCCTACGCGACCTGGGACGACGAGATCATCGACGACCTCGACCTGGACTACCGGCCGGTGGCGGTGGGCAGCGAACAGGCGCTGGTGGAGCGACTGACCGAGGCGGACCAGCGCGGCGAGCCGGTGTTGACGTACCTGTGGCAGCCGCACTGGCTGAACACGGGAGTGGATCTCGCCGAGGTCGAGCTGCCCGGCGACCGCTACCCGGACATCGAGCTGCGGAAGTACCTCAACGCGTACTTCGCGGAGCACGGTGGCGCCGCCGCGGAGTTCCTGCGGAACTTCAGCTGGACCGAGGCGGACCAGAACGCGGTCGCCAAACTGATCGCCGAGGACGGCTACACGCCCCGCGCGGCGGCCGAACGCTGGGCCACCAACCACCCCGACCGCGTCGCGGCCTGGCTCCCGGAGGAGTAGCCGGGGGGCCGGATCAGCTGGGTCCAGGGAGCTGGGTTCAGGAGCTGGGTCCAGGGAGCGGTTAACCAGCCGAGAAGCGCAGGACGTCCTTGAAGAAGGGGACCTGGATCCAGGGGTCCGGCTGGGCCATCATCGTCAGCACCGCGATCGCGACGCCGAGCGCGGTGTAGGTCAGCACGTCGGTGAGCCGGGAGCGGACGGCGAGCATGCCGACCGCCGGCAGCCAACTGCGCAGCACCGCGCCGCCGAGCAGCGCGGCGCTGATGAGCAGCAGGCCGATGCGGAAGTTCCCGAGGGTGACCAGCAGCCCGAGCAGGGTGACGCCCAGCACGGACAGCAGCGGCCACTGCCGGATCGGCGCGGGGGCGCTGCCCGGGGCGGTACGCCTGCCGCCCTCGGGGCGCGCGGTGCCGCGCGTCGGGTAGTCGTCGGATACCGGCACGGTGCCTCCCTTCAACGCGGTCATGCCGCGGCCGGCCCCGCGGCGTCCGCCGCCCGCTCGGCGGCCTCCACCACGTTCTGCAGCAGCATCGCGCGGGTCATCGGCCCGACGCCGCCGGGGTTCGGCGAGACCCAGCCGGCGACCTCGACGACGCCCGGGTGCACGTCACCCACGATCTTGCCGTGCTCGTCCCGGCTGACGCCGACGTCGAGCACCGCCGCGCCGGGCTTCACGTCCTCGGGCTTGACCAGGTGCGGCACGCCCGCCGCGGCGACCACGATGTCCGCCCGGCGCAGCTGGCCGGCCAGGTCGCGGGTGCCGGTGTGGACCTGGGTCACGGTGGAGTTCTCGCTGCGGCGGGTGAGCAGCAGCGGCAGGGAGCGGCCCACGGTGACGCCGCGGCCGATCACGACGACGTCCGCGCCGTTGAGCTCCACCTCGTGGCGGCGGAGCAGGGTGATGATGCCGTTCGGCGTGCACGGCAGCGGCGCCGTCTCGTTCAGCACCAGCCTGCCGAGGTTCACCGGGTGGAGGCCGTCCGCGTCCTTGGCCGGGTCGATCAGCTCCAGCACCCGGTTCGCGTCGATGCCGCGGGGCAGCGGCAGCTGCACCAGGTAGCCGGTGCAGGCCGGGTCCTCGTTCAGCTCGCGCACCACGGCCTCGACGTCCTGCTGGCTGGCGGTGGCCGGCAGCTCCCGTTGGATGGAGGCGATGCCCACGGCGGCGCAGTCGCGGTGCTTGCCCGCCACGTACTTCTGGCTGCCCACGTCCTCGCCGACCAGCAGCGTGCCGAGCCCGGGCCTGTGCCCCCGCTCGGTCAGGGCGGCGACCCGGCCGGTGAGGTCCGACTTGATCGCGGCCGCGGCGGCCTTGCCATCGAGAGTCTGTGCAGTCATGCCCCCATCCTCCCGGATGCCCCCCGTCGCGAGCCAATCCGCCCCCGGAGCGGACGGCGAACGGTCCGCACGCCGGCGGTGACCGGGCGCGCTCGGGTAAGTCGTGCGCCCGGGCGCCACCCACTGAGCGTCATGAACACATCACTTCGGGGTAACGGTACGTCAGGTGATCCCCACACCGGAACGGGAGGTACCTGATGGCACGCCGCCGTATCGCGGTGCTGATCGCACCGCTGAGCGCGTTGGTCCTGCTGCTCGGCTGCACGGAGGCCACGGAGACCGACGAGGGGTCTGCGAACGAAGGGGACTCGGACGCCGGCTCCGACTCGGGATCCGACGGGTCCGACTCGGGATCCGACGGGTCCGACCGGGAGTCTGACGGCTCCGACGAGGGGGATCAGGACGGCGAGGAGACCGTGGCCGCACCGAACATTCCGGACGCGGAGACGGCGGGCGCCGAGTTGGCGGAGCTCACGGTCGCGGCCGAGGGATCGATGACGGACTACGAGCGCGACCTCTTCCCGCACTGGATCGAGAACGACGGGTGCTCCACCCGCGAGACGGTGCTGGAGCGCGACGGCACGAACGTCACGGTCGACAGCGACTGCTACCCGGAGTCCGGGGAATGGCTCAGCCCGTACGACGACGTGGTGGTCGAGGAGCCCTCCGAGGTGGACATCGACCACGTCGTCCCGCTCGCCGAGGCGTGGCGCTCCGGCGCGAACGAGTGGACCACCGACGAGCGCGAGGCGTTCGCCAACGATCTGGAGTACCCGGAACTGCTGGCCGCCAGCGCGGACTCCAACAGTTCCAAGGGTGACCAGGACCCGGCCAACTGGCAGCCGATCGAGAGCTTCCACTGCACCTACAGCCGGATGTGGATCCGCGCCAAGCACCACTGGGAGTTGACCGTCGACGAGGAGGAGAAGGCGGCCCTGGAGGAGATGCTCGGCACCTGTTGAGCACGGCCGAGCAGCTCGCGATGTGCTGCAATGTCCGGCATGAGCACCCTTGAGGATCTTGAGGACAGGCGGAGCCAGTTCACCGCGCCGCGCGGTGGTGTGATGACCAAGGAGGTCGGCGTCATCACCGGCGAGTTGGAGCTGCACACCAACGCCGAGCCGGACGGCACGCTGATCCTGCGGGTTCGCTACGCGGGCGCGGCCGAGTGGTACACGGTGGACGGCGGCCCGTTCCGGCTGCACGACCCCCGCGACCACGAGGTGCTGCACGAGGTGCTGGTGAGCCTCCTGCACCGTCCCCAGCCCTGAGCGGGAACCCAGCGGAACCCTGAGCGGCGATGAGTTACGGCCCGCCGGCCGGTCCTACCCTCCGACGGGTAGCCGACAGGTGGGAGCAGCCATGGGCAGGATTGTCTACTCGATGTTCGCGTCGCTGGACGGCTTCATCGAGGATGCCGACGGCGGCATCGGGTTCTCCGCGCCGGACGACGAGTTGCACCGGCTGGCGAACGAGCAGGCCAGGCAGACGTCCGTCTTCCTCTTCGGGCGCGGCATGTACGAGATGATGGAGGAGCCGTGGACGGCGGCGGCCCGCCGGGATGACACGCCCGAGGTCGAGGCGGAGTTCGCCCGCGTGTACCTCGACACGCCGCGCGTGGTCTTCTCGGACACGCTGGAGCGCGTGCCCGAGGGCGTGCGGCTGGTGCGGAGCGCCGACGCGGTGGCCGAGGCGACGCGGCTGAAGGAGCGGGCCGACGGGATCCTCGCCGTCGCCGGCCCGAGCCTGGCCGCATCGCTGTTCCCGCTGATCGACGAGTTCCGGCTGTTCGTGCTGCCGGTGCTGGTCGGCGGCGGAAAGCCGTACTTTCCGCCCGGCCAGTCGCTCCCCCTGGACCTGACCGACGACCGCCGCTTCGCCTCGGGCACCATGTACCTCCGGTACGAGCGCCGACGCTGAACGCCGCGGACCGCCGGCGCCGGCCGGCGGCCCGCCCGCGCTCCATCCCCAAGAACTCAGTGGAAGAAGTGGCGGGTGCCCGTCAGGTAGAGGGAGAGTCCGGCCGCACGGGCCGCCTCGATGACCGACTCGTCGCGTACGGAGCCGCCGGGCTGGGCGACGGCGCGGATGCCCGCCTCCGCGAGCACCTCCAGGCCGTCCGGGAACGGGAAGAACGCGTCGGATGCGGCGTACGCGCCCCGCGCGCGTTCCTCGCCGGCGCGACCCACCGCGAGGCGCGCGGAGTCGACGCGGTTCACCTGCCCCATGCCGACGCCAACCGTGGCGCCGTCCCTGCTCAGCAGGATCGCGTTGGACTTCACCGCCCGGCAGGCGCGCCAGGCGAAGGCCAGTTCGGCCAGCTCGGCCTCGGGCAGCGCCTCGCCGGCGACCAGCCGCCAGCTGGTGGGGTCGTCGCCCGCGGCCTGGAGCCGGTCCGTCGACTGCACCAGCGCGCCGCCGTCGATGCGGCGGTACTCGCGGGCCGCAACGGGCTCTCCCGCGCAGCGCAGCACCCGGATGTTCTTCTTCCGGGCCAGCACCTCGACCGCGCCGTCCTCGTAGTCGGGGGCCACGATGACCTCGGTGAAGATCTCCGCGACCTGCTCGGCCAGCGCCACGGACACCGGCCGGTTGACGGCGATGACGCCGCCGTACGCGGAGAGCGGGTCGCAGGCGTGCGCCTTGCGGTGCGCCTCGGCGACGTCCCCGCCGACGGCGATGCCGCACGGGTTGGTGTGCTTGACGATCGCCACGCACGGCCGGTCGCCGTGGTCGTGTGCGGCCCGCCGGGCCGCCTCCGTGTCGACGTAGTTGTTGTACGACATCTTCTTGCCGTGCAGCTGCTCCGCGGCCGCCAGCCCAGCGCCCGAGCCGTCGCCGTAGACCGCCGCCGCCTGGTGCGGGTTCTCGCCGTAGCGCAGCACCCGGTCCAGCGTGAGCGCCGTGCCGACGAAGGCCGGGAAGGCGTCGGGGTCGGGCGCGGTCTCCTCGGCGAACCAGGTGGCCACCGCCGCGTCGTACTCCGCCGTGTGCCGGAACGCGTCCGCCGCGAGGCGCCGCCGCGCCGCCAGGTCGAAGCCGCCGTCCGCGACCGCCTTCAGCAGCTCGTCGTAGCGCGCCGGATCGACCACCACCGCCACGGACGGGTGGTTCTTCGCCGCCGCGCGAACCATCGCCGGCCCGCCGATGTCGATCAGCTCGACGCATTCGTCGGACGAGGCGCCCGAGGCGACGGTCTCCCGGAACGGGTAGAGGTTCGACACGAGCAGGTCGAACGGCTCGATGTCGAGGTCGGCGAGCTGCGCCCGGTGCTCGGCGCGCCGCAGGTCGGCCAGCAGGCCCGCGTGCACCCGGGGGTGCAGGGTCTTCACCCGGCCGTCGAGGCATTCGGGAAAGCCGGTGAGCTCCTCCACCGCCGTCACCGGCACCCCGGCGGCGGCGATCGTGCCGGCCGTGGAGCCGGTGGAGACCAGCTCGACGCCGGCCGCGTGCAGGCCGCGCGCCAGTTCGGCGAGGCCCGTCTTGTCGTAGACGCTGACCAGCGCGCGGCGGATGGCCCGCCGGGCGTCACCCGCCGGGCCGCCGGTCGAGCCGTTGCTCACGCTGTCCGTCACGCTGTCGGTCACGGGATCGACACCTTTCGTCCCTCGATGGTGTAGCCGTCGCGGGCCAGCCGCCCCACGACCTCGACCAGCAGTCCCCGCTCCACGTCCTTGATCCGCTCGTGCAGCGACGACTCGTCGTCGTCCTCGCGGATCTCGACCACGCCCTGGGCGATGATCGGCCCGCTGTCGATCCCGGCGTCCACGAAGTGGATCGTGCAGCCGGTGACCGTCACGCCGTACGCCAGCGCGTCGCCGACGGCATGCGCGCCGGGGAAGCTCGGCAGCAGCGCCGGGTGGGTGTTGATGAACCGGCCGCCGAAGCGGGCCAGGAAGTCCGCGCCGACGATCTTCATGAAACCGGCCGAGACCACCAGGTCCGGCCGGTGCGCGGCGACCGCCTCGGCCAGCGCCGCGTCCCAGGCGGCGCGCGACGGATGGTCCCTGACCCGTTCGACGAACGTCGGCAGGCCGGCGCGTTCGCCCCGGCGCAGCCCCTCGATGTCGGGTCGGTCGGCGCCGACCGCGACCACCTCGGCGCCGTACGCGGCGGGCCCGTGCTCGGCGACGGCGTCGAGCAGGGCCTGGAGGTTGGTGCCCGAACCCGACACCAGGACGACGAGGCGGGCCGGAGACGCCGGCTCGGGGGCAGCAGCCACGACGAGGGTCTTTCTCTCGGGTCCGGGCGGGACCGGGCGGCGCCGGTCGGGGACCGGTGCGCGGGGATCGGTGCAGGCGGGGCGAGCGGCCCCGGGCCACGATACCGGCACGCTCGCGGCCCCTCCTCCCCGCCCACATCCCGGGCACGACATCCCGGGCACCCCGTGCCCCCACCCTCCCCGCATCACATCCCGCCGGCACTCCCCGTGCACGCTCCGCTCCCCCCGTGTCCCCACCCGGCCCGCGCCGGGTACCGTCGAAGGGACGGCACCGCGTGTCCCTGGAGTGGCACGCGGGCGTACCAGAGGAGACGCGAAGAGCGAGATGACCGACCGACGCCGTGGTCCCGGCCAGCAGGACCGGCCCCGCGAGGAGGACAACCCGTTCGCTCCGCCGCCCGAGGGTCAGCCCGACCGGCCCTGGCGACCGCGTCATTCGGGCCGGGACGACCCGGACGGTGCGCCGGAGGGCCAGGGGACCGGGGAGCCGCCGCAGCAGGACGACCAGCCGCCCCGCTGGGGCACGCAGTGGAGCCGGCGGCAGCCACGGCGGCAGAGCGGTGGCTTCGGCGACCCGCCGCCCGGTCCCGAGGGGCGCGACGGCAACGGTAAGGGCGGCCTGGGTGGCGGCCGGCGCTGGGACCCGAGCGACCCGGGGCAGCGGCATGCACGGTACGCGGTGCTGTCCGGGATGTGGGGCGTGTTCGCCGGACTGCTCGGCTGGGAGTGGCTGGCGCTGCTGCTCGGCGCGCTGGCCCTGTACTGGGGCATCAGCGCGCTGCGCGGCGGCCCGAAGGAGAGCGACGGCGGCCCCGGCAGCGCCCGCCGCAACCGGCTCGTGGCGCAGTTGGAGGGCCGGGCAACCGAGGACGAGACGCCGGCGCGGCAGCCCGGCGGCGCGGGTGCCGGGCAGCCGAGGCCGGAGCGGCCGCAGCTGGCGGCGGCCGTCGCCGGCACGGTGCTGGCCGCGGCGGCGCTGTTGATCGTGGCGACGACGTACACCGTGCAGCTGGTCTACAAGGACTACTTCGACTGCGTCGACGACGCCCTCACCCGCCCGTCCGCCGAGGCGTGCGAGCAACTCCTGCCGAACCAGCTGCGCCCGTTCCTCACCGAGCAGGAGTAGCCGCACCGGTCCGGACGGCGGCGCTAGTTTTCGTCGAAGACCTGGAGGTACCAGCTCTGGGGCTCGATCTCGTCGAGCATGTTCTCGGCGGCCAGCTCCACCACGCTGAAGACCTGGTCGCCGGTCGGGTCGGCCGCTTCATCGCCGTCGAGGTGGATCTCGATCGCCTGGTACTTGTTGAGTCGCACTCTGTAGGAGTGATTGGCGAAGGTCCGGTATTCCTCGAGCCACATCGTCTTGACACCGGGGTAGGACTCGTGCGACCAGGGGCCTCGACAATCGGCGGCGTCAAAGGGCCGCTCACAGTTCAGATCCGGGAGCGGCGAGGTCACGGCGGTGAGAGTGACGCGGGTCTGATACGCGTCGCCGTACATGTCCGTCATCGCGAACGCGACGGACCATTCCTGTTCCTGCTCGCCCCCCGTGCCGACCTCCCCCACCATGTCCCCGACCACCATGACGCCGTCCAGCGAGGCGAAGGCGTTCTCCGTGACGCTTGCCAGCGAGACGGCCACCTCCTCGGACTCCGCGCTCGTGAGCGGGGAGTAAGGGGTGTCCGGCCACGCGAGGTGCTCGCCCTCGACCGGCGGCGTGTTTCGGCTGAGGAGGGGTTGCGCCCACGGGAGCCCCGTGGCGGCCACGGCGACCAGAACGGTGGCCACGGACGCGCCGAGCATCGTGCGGCGGCGTGCCTGGCGGCGGCGGCCGGTGGTGGTGAGCGCGTCCAGGTCGAGCCGCAGGGGTGGCTCGTCCGCGACGGCGTCGTGGAGCGCTTCCTGAAGCGAGTGAATCGAGGCATCTGTCATGACGGTGACTCCCCGAGACCAGACGACACCCGATCGTCCTCTCCGATGTGCTCGCGAAGCGTCCGCAGACCGCGAGCCGTCTGGCTCTTGATGTTGCCTTCCGAGCAGTTGAGCGCCGCCGCCGCCTGGGCGACGGACAGGTCGTCGAAATAGCGCAGGACGATCGTGGCGCGTTGGCGGGGCGGCAGCCTCAGCAGCGCCCGGCGTATCAGGCCCCGGGCGTGCATCCGTTCCGTGACCGCGTTCGGTTCCGCCTCGTCGTCCGGCGCGTCGGGCAGCAGCTCGCTGCTGTGCTCCCATCGGCGCCACGGCTTGCGCCGCTCGTCGAGCCACGTGCGCACCAGCACCCGCCGGACGTAGGAGTTCAGCTCGTCGTGCCGATCCAGGCGTGACCACGAGCGGTACATCTTGAGCAACGCGCTCTGCATCAGATCCTCCGCCAAGTGCCAGTCGCCGCACAGCAGGTAGGCGGTGCGACGCATGGACCGGGCCTGACCCGCTGCGAACTGCCGGTACTGCTCTTCGTCCTGCCGTCGCATCCCTGCCCCTTCCATCTCTCCCCACGACGCGGACGGCGAACGGGTTGCATCGCGCCGGCGTACGCCGAGAACACCGGCGCGATGCAACGCCTCCGGGTGTCCCGTCGTGGCTAGGGAGAGAAGGCACGTTCCGAGCTCACCACCGACGGGATCACTGATGACGAGAACGTCCTGGGCCTCCGGCCTCGTGCGGCTGCGACCGGGAAGCGTGGCGCGGGCGGAGGACCTGTTGAACGCCTGCGTGCGGGAGTGCGCGGACCGGCTGGCCGCGGTGCGGGGGACGCTGAGCGTCGAATCGGCGCGGCTGGTGGCGGCGATCGGCGCGCTGGTCGTCGAGCACACGGCGGTGGAGCCGTCCAGCGACCGGTGCTTCGAGGCGCTGCTGCGGGTGTCGCGGGCCGGGTTGGCGGCGGAGGAGCCGCGCCTGGCCCGGCGGGTGGCCGACACGGCGGTGGCGTTACGCAGTCGGTCCGCTGGGGCGTGGCAGCTCCGGGGTGAGGCGCTGCGGGCGCTGGGTCGTGACGGGGAGGCCGTGGACGCCTTCGAACGGGCCGGACGACTGCCGGGCGGCGGCAGCGCGTAGGGGTCTACGACTGCCGGTCAGCGGCGGGGTGGATGGGCGGTCGGGCGGGCGGATCCGGGGCGCGGTTGGGGAATTCGGGGACCAGATCGCCCGAGGATCGCTTCAGCTCCGCCCAGCGGGCCTCTCGGCAGACGGTGGCGCTCCAGTCGTCGACCCGTTCGTGCCGGCGGCGGCGCAGCCGTCCGAGGACCCGCCGCGCCTGTGCCGGTGCCCGGGGTGGAGAGGTCTCGGCCGCCGGGCCGGACTCCGACTCCCCCGGCTCCCCCGACGCCACCGACGCCACCGGCGGGGTTGCGCGGGTGGCGGGTGCCGGGGACGGCAGGGGCGGGAGGGCGTGCCAGCTGATCAGGCGGGGGGCGCGCAGGCGCGTGGCGCGGAGGACGAGGGCCAGGGGCGTGGCGAGCGCCGTGAGCCAGGCCGTGGCGGCGAGGCCGGTGAACCAGGGGTCGGGGCCGAACTGCGCCAGCGACCCCGTGCCCAGCGGTCCGCCGGACAGCGTGGCCAGCAGCGTCAGCGTGATGCCCGTACCGGCCGCCCCGAGGAGCACGGTCAGCAGCGTGCCGCCCCAGCCCGTGGCCGTCTCCCGCTCGCCGCGCGCGGGCACCGCGGCGCGCGCCGCGCACCAGGCCGTGGCGAGCACCCCCGCGGTGGGCACGGCGGCGGCGCACACCCAGCCGAAGACGGCGCCGGGCGGCCCGCCGGGCGCCGCCGCGAGCAGCGGGAACGCGGGCAGCGTGACGTCGTCGCCGGCCGGCGCGAGCGGGCCGACCACGTTGCCCGCGCCGAGGGTGAAGCCCGGTCCGAGCCCGTACGCGGCGGCCCATACGGCCGCGTTCGGCAGCAGCGCCACGCAGAGCGCGAGCAGCGCCGCCTGCCCCGACCAGCCGCCGCCCAGCTGCTCGAAGCCGTGCCGCGCCACGCCGCCCCGCCGGACCACGGCGCCCGCGGCGAGCAGCGCGCCGGCCGCGCCCAGCGCCAGCGTGCCGATCGCCGTGACGCGGGCCGCGTCGGCCACCGGACGGCTCAACGCGAAGGCGTGGGGCGCGAAGGGGTGGGGCGCGAAGGCGTGGTAGCCCAGCGACCAGGCGGTGGCGGCGGTGACGGCCAGCGCGAACAGCGGCAGGTAGAGCGCCGCGCTCAGCGGCTGGGCGCTGAGCGGCGCGCCCGCCGTGAACACCACCGCCGCCATGCCGGCCAGCAGGTAGCCGCCGGCCACCGCCGGCACCGTGCGCCACACTCCGGCGGACGCGTCGAGCGCGCCGCGCATCGCGCGGTACAGCAACCAGGCGGGCAACGCCGTCAGCAGCAGCGGGGTCAGTCCGACGGGCGCGGGCACGCCGCTCAGCGTCTCGGCGCGCAGCAGTTGGGCACCGTGGGCCAGCAGCCACAGGTCGGCCGCCAGTTGCATCGCGTCGCGGACGCCGCTGCCCTGGTCGGGCGAGATCGTCCACAGCAGGAGGACGATCGCGGCCAGCGTGCCGAGGCCCAGCCCGGCCGCCAGCAGCCCTTCGACCATCCACCGGGCAGCGCGCTGAAGAGGGCTCACGTGCCCATGCTGCCAAGAACACCCGCTTGGTGTGTGTAATGGATATTTTCTTGACGTGTCGATCAATATGTACCTATGAGCCTATTTTCATCTTCCGTTGCGTCCGCCTCGGGTTCCGCGGAGGCGTTCGACCAACTGCACGCCCGGCACGCGGACGCGCTGGTCCGGCAGGTGTTCCTGCTGTGCGGGCGGCAGGGCCAGGCGCGGCGGGCGGTGGAGCGCGCCTTCCGGCTGGCCTGGGAACGCTGGTCCGAGGTGGCCGCCGATCCCGATCCGGCGGGCTGGGTGCGGGCGGCGGCGCACGACTTCGCGTTCTCCCCGTGGCTGCGCTGGGTGCGCGGCGGGACCAGGGCCCGGGCCAGGTCCGCGGCCCGGGCGTTCCCCGGGCCGCCGCAGGACCGGGCGCTGCTGGAGGCGCTGCTCCGGCTGCCGCCCAGCTACCGGCGCGCTCTGGTGCTGCACGACGCGGTGGGGCTCACCGTGACGCGGACCGCGGACGAGACGGAGGCCACCCTGCCGGCGACGAAGGGACGGATCGCCCGCGCCCGCGAGGCCGTGGCCGGGTGGGTGCCCGTGCTGGCCGACACGGAGCCCGACCACCGGGGGGCGGTGCTGTACCAGTTGCTCGTCGGGTTGACGGCGGCGCGGATCGCGCCGATCGAGACGGCCCCCGCGCTGGTCAGGGCCGCGAGCGAACGCGCCGCCCGCCGCCGCACCTGGCTGGCGCTGGGGCTGCTGGCACTGGTGGCGGCGGTGATCGGCGCGGTCTCGCTGGGCGGATAGCCGAGGTCCGGAGGGCCGGTGCGGCGGGGAAACGCCGACGGGGCCGGTGGTCGGCTCGGTGAGGAGCCGGCCACCAGCCCCGTCGGGGTGGCGGTGCGCGTGGTTCAGGCGGTGAGGAGCTCGCGGGCCAGGCGGGCGGTCTCCGAGGGGGTCTTGCCCACCCGGACGCCGGCGGCTTCGAGGGCTTCCTTCTTGGCCTGGGCCGTGCCGGAGGAGCCGGAGACGATGGCACCCGCGTGGCCCATGGTCTTGCCCTCCGGGGCGGTGAAGCCCGCGACGTAGCCGACGACGGGCTTGGTGACGTGCGCCTTGATGTAGTCCGCGGCCCGCTCCTCGGCGTCGCCGCCGATCTCGCCGATCATGACGATCAGATCGGTGTCGGGGTCGTCCTGGAACGCGGCCAGGGCGTCGATGTGGGTGGTGCCGATGATGGGGTCGCCACCGATGCCGACGCAGGTGGAGAAGCCGATGTCGCGCAGCTCGTACATCATCTGGTAGGTCAGGGTGCCGGACTTCGAGACCAGGCCGATCCGGCCCGGCTTGGTGATGTCGGCGGGGATGATGCCGGCGTTGGACTGGCCGGGGGTGATCAGGCCGGGGCAGTTGGGCCCGACGATGCGGGTCTTGTTGCCCTTGTGGCCGGCGTAGGCCCAGAACGCGGCGGTGTCGTGGACCGTGATGCCCTCGGTGATCACCACCGCCAGCGGAATCTCCGCGTCGACGGCCTCGATGACCGCGTCCTTGGTGAACTTCTCCGGCACGAAGATCACGGTGACGTTCGCGCCGGTGGCCTCGATGGCCTCCTGCACGCTGCCGAAGACCGGTACCTCGGTGCCGTCGAAGTCCAGCGTCTGCCCCGCCTTGCGGGGGTTGACCCCGCCGACGATGGCGGTGCCGGAGGCCAGCATCCGGCGGGTGTGCTTCTGGCCCTCCGAGCCGGTCATCCCCTGGACGATGACCTTGCTCTCCTTGGTGAGGAAGATAGCCATGGCTGTATTCGTGTCCTGTCTCGTCCTGGTGGGGTGCTACTTGGCTGCCAGCTCGGCGGCGCGTTGGGCGGCGCCGTCCATGGTGTCGACCTGTTCGACCAGCGGGTGGTCGGCGTCGGTGAGGATCTTCCGGCCGAGCTCGGCGTTGTTCCCGTCCAGCCGGACCACCAGCGGCTTGGTGACCTCCTCACCCCGCGAGGTCAGCAGCTCCAGCGCCTGCACCACACCGTTGGCGACCGCGTCACACGCGGTGATCCCGCCGAAGACGTTCACGAAGACGGACTTCACCTCCGGGTCGCCCAGGATGATCTCCAACCCGTTGGCCATCACCTCGGCCGACGCGCCACCTCCGATGTCCAGGAAGTTCGCCGGCGTCACACCCCCGAACCGCTCGCCCGCGTAGGCGACCACGTCCAGGGTGGACATCACCAGGCCGGCACCGTTGCCGATGATCCCGACCGAGCCGCCCTCCAGCTTGACGTAGTTCAGGCCCTTCGCCTTGGCGGCGGCCTCCAGCGGGTTCGCCGCGGCGGTGTCCTCCAGGGCCGCGTGCTCCGGCTGGCGGAAGGCCGCGTTGGCGTCCAGCGACACCTTGCCGTCCAGCGCGATGATCTGCCCGTCCCCGGTCTTGACCAGCGGGTTGACCTCGACCAGCAGCGTGTCCTCGGCCACGAACACCTTCCACAGCCGCACCAGCACGTCGGCGACCTGGTCGGCGATCTCGCCCGGGAAACGGGCCGCGGCCACGATCTCGGCCGCCTTGGCCGGCGTGACCCCCTCGATGGCGTCCACCGGGATCTTGGCCAGCGCCTCGGGCTTGGTCGCGGCCACCTCCTCGATGTCCATCCCGCCCTCGACGGAGGCCATGGCCAGGAAGGTGCGGTTGGTGCGGTCCAGCAGGAAGGAGACGTAGTACTCCTCCGCGATGTCCGCGGTCTGCGCCAGCATCACCTGCCGGACGGTGTGGCCCTTGATGTCCATGCCCAGGATCGCCTCGGCCTTGGCCACCGCGTCGTCCGGATCCGACGCCAGCTTCACCCCCCCGGCCTTACCCCGACCGCCCGTCTTCACCTGCGCCTTGACGACCGCGCGACCCCCGAGTCGCTCGGCCACCTCGCGCGCCGCCGACGGCGTGTCGATGACTTCACCGGCCAGCACCGGCACGTCATGCTTGGCGAAGAGGTCCCTCGCCTGGTACTCGAACAGGTCCACGCGCGTCCGTCCTCACTCAGTGATCTCGCGGAGTGTGATCTCGCGGTTCGTTGTCGTCTCAGCGTGGGCGTGCCGCGTGGCCGCGTGGTCGCGACAGCAGCTACAGAGCGCTGGGCACGCGGCATGTCCGAAGTGCAGCGTATCGGGGCGCCCACGACGGTCCCTAACCGCGTCTGCCTGGTGGGCGGTGAAACCGGTCACATCGGACGCCCCGCCGGGCTACGGCGGGCGTGTTCCCCGGTGTCCGTGGTGTGTCCCTGGTCTCAGAGCGGCTCAGGCCGGCTCGGTCGGCTCAGGCGGGCTCAGGCCGTCTCAGGCCGTCTCGGTCGTGCGGACGTGTTCCCGTACCCAGGTGACCACGTCGCCGGTCGTGGCGCCGGGCGTGAAGATCGCCGCGACCCCCTGGGCCTTCAGCGAGGGGATGTCGTCCTCGGGAATGATGCCGCCGCCGAAGACGGTGATGTCGGCCGCGTCGCGCTCCCTGAGCAGCTCGATAACCCGGGTGAAGAGGGTGTTGTGCGCCCCGGAGAGGATCGACAGGCCGATGGCGTCGGCGTCCTCCTGGATCGCGGTGTCCACGATCTGCTCGGGCGTCTGGTGGAGCCCGGTGTAGATGACCTCCATGCCGGCGTCCCGCAGCGCCCGCGCGATCACCTTCGCACCCCGGTCGTGCCCGTCCAGACCCGGCTTGGCGACCACGACGCGAATCGGACCCGATACACCCATTGCAGCCTCCAAGGCGAACGAACGTTAACGCAAGCATCTCGCATCGGGCCGGGCGCCGCCAAGCAAATCGAACGATCGTCGAACATGAGTCGAGCAAATCGTGCGCAGTCGCGGCGGACACCGCGACGACCGAGCCGAAAGGCAGGCGAATGCCCGTTTCCTGCGTCAGGGAAACCACAGAAGCCGAGGCGAAAGATTGTGGCCGCCGCATACCGCCGGGTACAGTCGCCGCGCACGCAGTCGCCGGGCCCCGCCCGTTCCGGTAGTCCAGCCGAAAGGCACATCGGTGACCGATCGTCAGATGTCGGGAGTCTTCGCCCCGACCGTTCCCACTGACGAGCTCGGCGACCCCTGGTACCCCCACGAGCCCGCGCATGCGGCGGCGCCACACGGCGCGCAGGCGTACGGCGCCGAGGCCTACGGGGTCGGCGGACACGCCGGGTACCCCCCGAGCGGCGCCGCAGCCGGTTATCCGGACGGCTACGCGGGCGTGCTCACGGACCCCCTCACCGATCCGCTGACCGACCCCTTGACGGACCCGCTGACGGATCCCCTCGCCGACCCGCTCACCGGGGGATACGGCTCCCAGGGGATCGACGCTCAGGGATACGGCACTGAGGGATACGGCACTGAGGGATATGCCGCCGGATACGCCACGGGTTATGACCCCGGATACGCCGGAGGAGCCTACGACGCCGGGGGCGGTTATCCGGGCGGGCACGACGGCGGTCACCAGGCGGGATTCGACCCCGGATTCTCCTCCGGCTACGGCTACCAGCCGGATTGTTCGGAGGTCCCCGAGACCCCGGAGGGGATCGGCCCGGCCGACGCGGCCTGGGGCGCCACGGACGAACTCGGCCTGCCGCAGACCCAGCCCGCCGCGTACCCCTTCGACGAAGCCCCGCAGACCGACCTCGTCGGCTACCCGCAGGACCCGCACGCTCCCGAGGGCCAGGGCGTCCCCGACGCCTACGGCCTCGCGGCGACACCACCGGCCCCAGGAGTCCAGGAGACTTCCGGGGCCTTCGACTTCTCCGGTGAGTTTTCCGGTAACTTCGAGTTCTCCGGTGCACCTTCCGGCGAGCCATCTTCCGGCGAGGCACCTTCCGGCGACCTGTCCGGGGTGTCCGAGGCTCCCGCCGAGGACGTCGCCGTCGCCGCCGCGGAGGGCACCGACGCTGACACCGACACCGCCGTCGCGGAGGCGCCCGGCAAGGGCCCCGCGCAGCGGAAGTCACGGCGGCGACGCAACTCCCCCCGCGCACGGTCCGCTTTCTTCAGCGTCGCCGCGCCCTCGCTCGCCGTACTGGGCGTCACCGCCGTCGCCACGGCCGCGACGGTCAGCGGGGGCACCAACAGCGGCGACCCCGCCCCCGTCGCGGCGCCCGACTCCGGCGACGTCGAGCAGGTGGCGGCGAACGAGGAGTTCGACACGCAGCTGACCGGGGTCTCCGCCGCCGTCAACGACTACGCCGACCGCGCCAGCCAGACCCAGGGGCAGCTCGACCTGGAGGCGCAGCGCGAGGCGGAGGAGCGCGAGGCGGAGGAGGAGGCGGCCCGGCAGGAGGCCCTGCGGCCGAAGTTCTTCGTGCCCGTGGAGCAGCACGGCCTGAGCGCGTACTTCGGCGACGCGGGCATCAACTGGATGTCGCTGCACACCGGCATCGACTTCCCCGTCAGCTACGGCACGCCGGTGATGGCCGCGACCGACGGCTCGATCACCACCCAGTGGCACCCCAGCTACGGGAACATGGCGATCCTCACCGCCGAGGACGGCACCGAGACCTGGTACGCGCACCTGAGCAGCACCGTCTACACCTCGGGCTGGGTGCAGGCCGGCACGGTCATCGCCTACTCCGGCGACTCAGGGAACTCCACGGGCCCGCACCTGCACTTCGAGGTCCACCCGTACGGCGGCGACCCTATCGACCCGCTGACCTGGCTGCGCGAGCAGGGGCTCGAACCGACCTGAGCCGCGCCACCCCCACCAGCCGCCCCACCCACCAGAAAGGCCCGCCAGCCCCTTTCGGGGCGGCGGGCCTCATCCGTTCGTTCGTTCAGCGGCTAGCGTCCCAGCGCCGTGGCCCGGTCGCTCATCCGCTTGAAGATGGCGAGCACGACGATCGGGGCGACGAAGAGGAAGATCCAGTTGATCGCGTTCGCGCCGTCCTTCCAGACGTCGAAGATGTCACCGAAGTCCCCGAAGAAGTAGCCGAAGGCGCTCTTCGTCTCGACACCCTCTGCGGCGAGCTGCTCTTCCGTGGCGCCCGTGATGTCGATGATCTCGCTGTCGACGTTGGCCTGGATGACGGCCATGGTGAGCAGTTCACCGAGGAACACGGCGAGTCCGGCGAACGCCGCCGACACACCGCCGACGACCCAGTTGCGCGGGGCCAGCTTGGCGGCCGGAAGCGCGATCAGCAGGCCCACGACGATGGCCGCGTAGGTGTACTGCGGGAAGCTCGGCTCCTTCCCGTTCATGAAGTCCTCGGCCGCGCCGCGCGCGTCGTAGATGCTGCCGAGACCGTAGCCGTAGAGCAGGAACAGCACGACCATCGCGCCGAATGCCGCCAGGATGGCGATCGGAGCCTTGCCGTTGTCCATCGGGGCCGGGGGCGGGGTCGGCGCCGGGTAGCCGCCGCCCGCGGGGGCGCCGAAGGGCTGCGGCTGGCCGCCCTGCCCAGGCATGGGGCCGGTCGGCTGACCCTGCTGCGGGTAGCCGTAGCCCGGAGGCTGCTGCTGCGGCGGCTGTTGCTGCGGGTAGCCGTACCCGGGCGGCTGTTGCTGCGGCGGCTGCTGTTGCGGCGGCGGCTGGCCGTAACCACCGGGCTGTTGCGGCGGCTGGCCGTAACCACCGGGCTGTTGCGGCGGCTGGCCGTACCCGCCCGGCTGCTGCGGCGGCTGGCCATAGCCGCCGTTCGGCTGCTGCTGCCAGGGCTGGCTCATGTGTGTTCCCCTGGGGTTCGTGGAGGGTCAAACGTACTCCGGGGGCGTTCGGAACGGTTCAGAACTGGAGTACGAGCTTCATGTTGTCATTGTCATCTCATCGCCCCGAGGCGCCCACCACAACCCCTTTCCCCGAGCTGTGACACGACGGCGACATCCCCTTGCCCCAGCTCAGAGCTTCTCTACCGGAGCGTAACGGAGCAACAGCCGCTTGGGTTTGTCGCCCCCGAAATCGATGGTCGCCTCCGCCCGGTCCCCGCTCCCCTGCACCCCCACCACGGTGCCCATGCCGAAGGTGTCGTGGGTCACCCGGTCGCCCGCCGCCAACGAGACGACGGGCCGGTCCGGCATCCGCCGGGTGGCGAAGCCGCCGGTGCCCCGGCGGTTCCCCCCGCCGATCCCGGACGGCGGGGTGCTGCTCGCCCGGCCGGGCGCGCTCAACGCGGCCAGGCCGCCGGCCCGGCGCCACTCCACGTACTCCTCGGGGATCTCGTCGAGGAACCGGGAGGGCGGGTTGTGCTGCGGCTGTCCCCAGGCGCTGCGCATCTCGGCGCGGGAGACGTACAGCCGTTGCCTGGCCCGGGTGATGCCGACGTAGGCGAGCCGGCGCTCCTCCTCCAGCTCCTTGGTCTTGCCGAGCGACCGCATATGCGGGAAGACGCCGTCCTCCATGCCGGTCAGGAAGACCACGGGGAACTCCAGGCCCTTCGCGGTGTGCAGGGTCATCAGGGTGATGACGCCGCCGTCGTCGCCGTCCTCCCCGTCGGGGATCTCGTCGGAGTCGGCCACCAGCGCGACCCGCTCCAGGAAGTCGGCCAGCGTGCCGGGGTCGTCCTCGCCGCGGTCCTGCTCGAACTCCAGGGCGACCGCGGCCAGCTCCTGGAGGTTCTCCACCCGGGTCTCGTCCTGCGGGTCGGTGGAGGACTGCAACTCCTCCAGGTATCCGGTCTGCTCCAGCACCGCCTCCAGCACGGTGGCCGGGCCGGCGCCCGACTCCACCACCGTGCGCAGCTCCTCCAGCAGCACGTTGAACCGCTTGACCGCGTTCGCCGAACGGGCCGCCATGCCGTACGCCTCGTCCACCCGGCGCAGCGCCTGCGCGAACGAGATCCGCTCGCGCTGCGCCAGCGCATCGATCATCGCCTCGGCGCGGTCGCCGATGCCGCGCTTGGGGACGTTGAGGATGCGGCGCAGCGGCACGGTGTCCTCGGGGTTCGCCAGCACCCGCAGGTACGCCAGCACGTCGCGGACCTCGCGGCGCTCGTAGAAGCGGACGCCGCCGACCACCTTGTACGGGAGGCCGACGCGGATGAAGACCTCCTCGAAGACCCGGGACTGCGCGTTGGTGCGGTAGAAGACGGCGACGTCGCTGGGGCGGGCGTCCCCCGCGTCGCCGAGCCGGTCGATCTCGTCGGCGACGAACTGGGCCTCGTCGTGCTCGGTGTCCGCGACCCAGCCGACGATCCCGGCGCCGGCGCCCGCGCTGGTCCACAGGTTCTTCGGGCGTCGGTCCGCGTTGCGCGCGATGACGGCGTTGGCGGCCGACAGGATGGTCTGGGTGGAGCGGTAGTTCTGCTCCAGCAGCAGGGTGGTGGCCTCGGGGAAGTCCTGCTCGAACTGGAGGATGTTGCGGATGGTGGCGCCGCGGAAGGCGTAGATCGACTGGTCGGCGTCGCCCACCACGCACAGCTCCGCCGGATCCTGCTCGCCGACGAGGAGCCGGACCAGGGTGTACTGCGCGATGTTGGTGTCCTGGTACTCGTCGACCAGAACGTGCCGGAAGCGGCGGCGGTAGTGCTCGGCCACGTCGGGGAACGCGTCGAGCAGGTGCGCGGCCGTCATGATGATGTCGTCGAAGTCCAGCGCGTTGGCCTCGCGCAGCCGCGACTGGTAGAGCGTGTACGCCTCGGCGAGCGTCTTCTCGAAACCGTCGGACGCCCGGGCGGCGAAGTCCTCGGGGTCGATCAGCTCGTTCTTCAGGTTCGAGACCTTGGCGCTGAACGACTTCGGCGGGTACCGCTTCGGGTCCAGGTCGAGGTCGCGGCAGACCAGGGCCATCAGGCGGCGCGCGTCGGCCGCGTCGTAGATCGAGAAGCTGGAGGTGAAGCCGAGCTTCTTGCTCTCCCGGCGCAGGATCCGCACGCAGGCGCTGTGGAACGTCATCACCCACATCGCGTTCGCCCGCGGGCCGACCAGTTCGGTGACGCGCTCGCGCATCTCGCCGGCGGCCTTGTTGGTGAAGGTGATCGCCAGGATCTGGCCCGGATGCACGCCGCGGGCGGCCAGCAGGTAGGCGACCCGGTGGGTCAGCACCCGGGTCTTGCCCGAACCGGCGCCGGCCACGATCAGCAACGGGGCGCCGCTGTGCGTCACGGCGGCGCGCTGCTCCTCGTTCAGCCCCTCCAGCAGCGCGGCGGGGTCGGTGACCGGCTTCCGGGCGCCGTTGCGGTAGTAGGCGTCCTCGTCGGCGCGCTTCGGCTCGGCGAAGGAACCGGCGAACAGCGCGTCCACCGCCTCGTCCCCGCCGGTGCCGCCGGTGCCGCCGCTGTCGCCGTACTCGTGGTCGGGCCCGGGATCAGGCGGAGGCGGGTCCTCGCCCATGGGTCCGAGGTCCGCCAGCGCGTTGTCGTCAAAGAGGCCGCTCATCGCCCCCGAGTCTAGGACCCTCCCGGGTCCCCCGGGCCCCTCCTAGAATCGGCTCATGCAGCACTCCGAGCTCCCCGAGCCTGACCGCCGCGCGGAGTTGCGCGCCTCGCACGACGACCGGGAGGCCGTGGTGGAGCGGCTGCGGGAGGCGGCCGGCGAGGGTCGGCTGGAGATACCCGAGTTGGAGCAGCGCCTGGAGCTCGCACTCTCCGCCAAGACCTACGGGGAGCTGGCGGAGCTCACCGCGGACCTGCCGGCGGCGGCCCCGGTTCGCCCCGCGGCGCCGCGGGGCGAACCGGGGCCGCCGCTGGTGTTGAAGGGCGGCCTGCACGGCGCGGAGCGGGTCGGCCGCTGGACGGTGCCCGCCAAGATCGTCGCGCGCGGCGGGCTCGGCGGCGTCAAGCTGGACTTCACCCGGGCCGACTGTCCGTGGCCCGAGCCGGAGGTCGAGGTGCACGGCGAGATGGCGGGCGTCACGATCATCGTGCCGGACGGCTGGGCCGTGGACACCTCGGGCGTGGACCCGGGGCTCGGCGGCCTGCGGAACAAGACGACCCACGACCGGCTCCCGGACACGCCCCTCCTGCGGCTCACCGGCACGGGCGGCATGGCCGGGGCCGTGGTCCGCCACCCGAACCGCTGGGAACGACGCAGACTTCGCGACAACCCTGCGTAGCCGCGGGCCAGGAGAACCGGGGGCGTGAGTAGCCCCGGAAGTGACCGCGGGTGGCGTCCAGATGCTCGTCCCGACGACGGGACACATCGCCCAAGGTCACGAAATGATTTCGGTCACATCGCGGGTAAATCGCGCCCCAGCCTTCACAAACGGGCTCCGGTGTGGCTAGCGTGCGGCGGCAGGTGACGAGGGTCGCCTCCGCCGCTGCCGGCCCTCGGGGGGCCAGCCCGGTGCGCGGTCGGCTCAGGGAAGGAGACGCCCAGGGTGGGTTCCCATCGCAAGCCCCGCACCGGCCTGTTGGACCGGCCAGCCGCGCGGCGCGGCGCCATCGGCGTCGGCGCCGCCGCACTCGTCTCGGCGACACTGCTGAGCTCGTCGGCGTACGCCGACGACGATGACACTCCCTCCATCGAGGAGCAGCGGGAGCGCGCCAACGACGCCCGCGAGCGCGCCCAGGAGATCCGCGACGAGGTGGACCGCCTCTACCAGGAGGCGGGCACGGCCACCCAGCGCTTCAACGAGGCGGAGGAGGACGTCGAGGACCAGCAGGACGCGGTCGACGACGCGCTGGACGCCGCCGCCCAGGCCACCGAGGACGTCAACGAGGCGCGCCGGGTGCTGGGCTCCTTCGCCGCCGCCCAGTACCGCCACGGCGGGGGCGGTATGCCGGAGACCGCGACGCTGCTGCTGTCCACGGACCCCCGGGCGTTCTTCGACCAGAGCCATGCCCTGGACCGGCTCGGCGACCAACAGCAGCAGGCGCTGGAGGACTTCGAAACCCGCCAGGACACCGCCGGCGAGCGCAGCACCGACGCCGCCGTGGCGCTGGAGGAGCTGGAGGACCGCGAGGCCACGCTTCAGGAGGAGAAGGACATCGTCCAGGGCAAGCTCGCCGAAGCGCGGCAGCTGCTGGACGACCTGACCGACGAGGAGCAGGCGGCCTTCGACGAGTTGGAGCGGCTGGAGCAGGAGGAGGCCGAGCGGCAGGCCCGCGAGGCGGAGGAGCGCCGCCAGCAAGAGGCGGCCGAAGAGGCCGCCCAGCAGGAGGCCGAGGAGGCCGCCCAGGGCGACTCCGGCTCGTCGGGCGGCAGCGCCGACGGCTCCTACGCGACGCTGGCGGACCAGGCCATCGCGTTCGCCGAGGCGCAGTTGGGCAAGCCGTACGTGTGGGGCGCCACCGGACCCGACTCGTACGACTGCTCGGGCCTCACCCAGGCGGCGTGGCTGGCGGCCGGCGTGGAGATACCCCGGGTCACCTGGGATCAGGTGAACTACGGGACCTCGGTCACCCGCGACCAGCTCGCGCCGGGCGACCTGGTCTTCTTCTACGACGACATCAGCCACGTGGGCCTGTACATCGGCGACGGCCAGATGATCCACGCCCCGAAGCCGGGCGACGTCGTCAAGTACGAGTCGATCGACGTGATGCCCATCTACGGTTACGTCCGCCCCGCCTAGACCCTGAGTTGGCTCACTGACCCGTGTGCATCGTGAAGTTGCAGGGCACGGGGCTGCGCCAACGAGTCGGATCGGCGGTGCCACGAATGCCGAGCGAAACGGGTCCGTCCCGCACCGACGAGTGCGGGACGGGCCGTCGGATGCGGGTCAGCCGCAGAGAAGGCTCCACACGTTGTCGGGACGCCAGGTCTTCTCGCCGGAGTCGGCGCCCCTCCATCTGAACGTCGCCACCACGCTGTAACTCTGCCGTGGAAAGTTGCACGGGTCGACGGCGCTGGTGGCGGCCGAGTCCTCGGTGTCATGCCAGCCGTCGTGATCGTCCGCGGAGCGCAGCGTCACAAAGCCAGGGTTGCTGCCGTCGGTGCGCTGGAGCTGCACGTCGGTGACCGTGACCTCGAAGCTGCCGCCACCGGCGACGTCGGTGATCATCGCCCGCGCCTCGAAGGTATCGGTGGTCTGGTCCCACCAGACGGTGGCGCAGCGCTCGACTTGGGTGCCGTAGCACCACCAGTCGCTGTCCGCAGATGCCGACGACGGGGTGAAGACGATCGACGAGCCCAGCGCCGCGGCGACCAACCCGCCGACAGTGCCGAACCGGCCCACACGCTTGAGCCTCATGAGAACCCCTCCCTGTTTGCCAGTGCTTCCGGGGTGACCATAGCCAGTAAGTCGGAGCAACTGCGGCTTCTGGCTCTCGCAGCACCACTCACCGGCGACGGAGTCAGATGCCGGATGCGAGCCGGGACAGTTCGGCACGCAGTCGCCCCGGTGTCGGCCTGTCCTCCGGGTTCTTGGCGAGCAGCCCGATGAGCAGTGAAGCCAGTGGCGCCCCGGCGCGTCGCGGGCTGAGCGGCGCGTCGGTCAGGACGGCCGCCATGGCCGCCGTGGGACTCGGTCCGCCGAAGGCGGGCCGTCCTTCGACAGCGTGGAAGAGCGTGGCTCCAAGTCCCCACAGATCGGTGGCGGGTGAGCTCTCCAGCCCTCGGATCTGCTCCGGCGCCATATAGGCCGGGGTGCCGATGACGGCACCCGCTGCCGTGAGCGTGGGGTCGCCCTCGAACCGGGCGATGCCGAAGTCCGCGAGCTTCACCGAGCCGTCCCGCCGGAGCAGGACGTTGGCCGGCTTCACGTCGCGATGGACGACGCCGAGTTCATGCGCCGCCGTGAGCACATCGAGCAGGTCACGGCCGATCGCCGCGACGCGCGCGGGAGGCAGTGGCCCCTCGCTCTTCACCATTTCCTCCAGCGTCGCTGCCCTGATCAGTTCCATCACGATCAGAACCGAGTCCTGTTCGATCAGGACGTCGTGGACGGTCACGGCGTTCTTGTGGTCGAGCTGAGCGGCAGCCCGGGCCTCGCGGAGCATACGAGCTCGCATGCTCCTTCTCGCGTCGGGAGCCAGCCCTGCGGGCGGGAGGAGATGTTTGATCGCCACCTGCCGTCCCAGCACGTTGTCCCTGGCCCGCCAGACCACGCCCATGCCGCCGCGGCCGAGCTCTTCCAGCGGCGTGAACCGGGGATGGGAGGCGTGAGGGCGGGCTGTGACGGTGGGAGGATCGGCGACCGGCCGGAGCTGCCGTCGCCGGCGTCGGGCCAACAGGGTGACGAGCACCATAATGAGCACCAGGACGGCAAGGATCACCGCCTCGGCTAGGGCGAAGGAAAACGTGGGCTCGGACTCCTCCACACTCACCTCCACGCTTTCCGGCCCGGCAGGGCCGAGTCACTCCTTCACATGCTCCACGAACGCCTGCCAGGCGCGGGCGGGGATGACGAGGGCGGGGCCGGGGTTCTTGCTGTCCTGAACGGGGACGACGCCCGGGAAGTCGTCCGAGACCTCCACACAGTCGCCCCCGTTGGGGCCTGAGTGGCTACTCCTCCGCCAAGTGGCGGTGGTCAGATCGGGTCGGAGGGCTCGCATGTCCTGTTGTCCTTCTCCATCAGGGAACGGATGAACTCCAGGGAGTCCGACGGCGAGAGTGCCGCGTCTCGCAACTGATCGTAGGCCAGCCGGAGCTGATCGATCTCTGCCGCGTCCTCAATGAGATTTCCGATGGTGCCCCCCTCTCGATAGGCCACGGGCCGGCCATCCGGCATGGACAGAACGACGACCGTCCCTCCGAGCAGAAAGTGCAGACCGGTGCTGAACCGCAACACCTGAATCGTCACGTTGTCGCGTTCGGCCATCGCGGCCAAGTGCTCAAGCTGTTGCGCCCAGGCAGCCGGATCGCGCAACGGGCGACGCAGCGCGGACTCATCGAGAATCGACCGGAGGTGCAGCGGCTCGTCGCCGACCAGCCGGTTCTGCCTCGCCATCCGGACGGAGATCTGCTCGGCCAACCACTCCTCGTCCCGGGGCCGAGTCGTGCCCAGTTGCTCGCGAGCGTATTCCTCGGTCTGCAGAAGTCCGGGGACGACGCTGGCCGAGTAGTGCCACATGATGCGAGCGTCCTTGGCCAGCTGCATGTACCGCACGAAACGGTCGAGGTGTGCCTCCTCGCGGGCCAGCTCCCAGAGGTTCTGTAGGTGCCGGCCCGTGTCGTAGGCCCCGTCCAGGACCTCCGCGTTGCGGCGTTCGCCCAGGCGTTCGCCGCGCTCCAAGCGGTTCAGGTGGGTCCTGTCGAGCATGCACTTCTCGCCCAGTTCGGCCAGCGACCAGCCGGCCTCCGCCCGGAGCTTCGCCAATTCCTCGGCGAAAATTCGCCGCGCGTGCGGTTTCGGATTCTGTGGCCCATTCTTCGGCGGCATGTGGCGCCCTCCCGGCGTTTTCAGAATTCGCGCCCTGTTGCTGATCGGGATCAGCAACAGGGCCCTCCACCAGCGGTTTTCCATCGCCCGGCCAGCTTGGTCGACGTCAGATAATCCGCACAAGGGGGAAGTTGGAGGACGCGAGTTGACGGCACTCAGCGTGTTCAGGTGCCGGTCCGGGTCAACCAGACGCCCGCGTCAACGAGAAGTCGTCGAGGAAGGCGGTGATGCTTTCGTCGCCGCCGCCGAAGCGGAGCGTGATCTGCATGGCGTCGCTGGTCAGGTCCGCGTCGAAGGGGAAGGTGAAGGTCTGCGCCGCCGGACCGAGCGACCGTCCCCAGGAGTGGGTCTCCAGTTCGGGCTCGTCTCCCGCCCCTTCCCGGAGCAGCGTCACGCCCATCGGGGCCACCGTGCTCGCGCGGGCGGTGAAGGTCAGCACGTAGTGCTCGCCCTCACGCAGGCCCAGTCCGCTGTACCCGACCATGGCCTCCCAGGGTTGTTCGGTACCGCCGGGCACGTCGATCCGCAACTCGCCGTCCTGCCACGCGGCCGTGAGATCCCCGTGCTCCCACCACGGCTTGATGCGGCCCGTGGCGAAGTCGCCGTTGAAGACCAGTTCCCGTGACGTCTGCTCCTCGCTCGCGGTGCCGTCGGAGCTTCCGGTATCGGAGCCACCCCTCGCGACGGTGCCCGCGATTCCGCCGATGACCAGGGCGAACGCGACGGCGATGAGCAGTCCCACCCGACGGCGTGGGAGGCGTGCCGCCCAACTCGGGCCGCCCTCGGGACCGCCCTCCGAGGCTGCCGAGCCGTGGTCCTCCCGCGCGGGCGCCTCCGCCTCCTGCTGCGCCTGCGCCTGCTCATCGCTGGCCCGCTCGAACAACGTGCGCAGGCGCTCCTCGTCACCGCCGTACCGCTGGGACAGCACCTGGAGCAGTTGGGACGACGGGAGCGCCTGGCCGGAGAAGTACCGGTGCAGGGAGGTCAGGCTGTAGTGGACGCCGTCGTCGTTGGCCAGTTGCCGAAGGCTGACACCCCTGTCGTCCAGCAGACCGCGTAGATGTTCGGCCAGTTCCCGAGCGGCGGTCGGCAGTCCTGCGGGCAACGGCTTCCAGTGTGCGCTACTCAAGGGGACTCCGGGCGTCATGTCGGCGGAAACCAGGGAGGTCGTACTGCCCCCGTCGCGCTGCCGCCCCACCCTAGACAAGCGGCCGACACGGACACAATGGTGCTCTTCCGAACGTTCCGGCTTCGTCTGTTCCCGCAGCTCACGGGCGTGGAACGTTCCTCGTGTTCCGTGCGGCGCACCCGCGCTGGACGGCCGGGAAACGCCTCGGCAGGATCCCACATCGGGAGCCGGCTGTCCCTCCCCAACGGCCCCCCAATTCTTCGACGAACGGCACGCCGGACGAACGGAGTTCATGTTATGCACCTGTCCAAAGCGGCGGGCGGCGCCGTCGCCGCACTCGCGCTCGGCGCCCTCGTCGCACTCGGCTCAGGTCCACTCTCGGCGGCCGAGCCGGGGCCGTCCACCGACCAGCCGGGTGCCGCGGGCGACGTGGACGCCAACGCGCCCCGGTCGGCCGGCAACCCCCTGGAGATGACCGACGGCTTCCACGTCGACCCCACCTCCAACCCGGCGGCCTGGGTCGCGCAGAACCCCACCGACGGGCGAGCGGAGACGATCGAGGCGGAGATCGCGAACCAGCCGATCGCCAAATGGTTCGGCGGCTGGAACACGGACCTCCACGCGGACGTGTCCGCGTACGTCGACGCCGCCGAGGCGGCCGGCGCGCTGCCGGTCCTGGTCGCCTACAACATTCCCGGCCGGGACTGCGGCAGCCACTCCGGCGGCGGGGCCGAGACGCCCGAAGAGTACCGGGCCTGGATCGACACGTTCGTCTCGGCCATCGGCGACTCGCCCGCCCTGGTGGTGATCGAACCCGACGCACTGCCCCAGCTCGACGCCTGCCCCGACCAGGCAGATCCGGCGACCCGGCTGGAGCTGCTGCGCTACGCCGTCGACCAGCTCGGCGCGCAGGCCCCGAACACCTGGAGCTATCTGGACGCCGGCAACTCGGGCTGGGTCCCGGCCGACACCATGGCCCAACGGCTCAACGACGCCGGCCTCGCCGACGCGCACGGATTCACCGTGAACGTCTCCAACTACAAGACCACCGGGGACTCGATCGGCTACGCCGAGTCCGTCAACGGCGAGCTCTCATCCGGGTCCGGCTACACCCGCCCGTTCGTCGTGGACACCAGCCGGAACGGCAACGGGCCGCTGGGCGACGAATGGTGCAACCCCGCGGGCCGCAAGCTCGGGGCCCCGCCCCAGGAGGGCGGCGGCGCCGAGATGCTGCTCTGGATCAAGGTCCCGGGCGACTCCGACGGCAACTGCGGGATCGCCGAGGGCGTGGACGCCGGAACGTTCTCCCCCGACATCGCGATGCGCCTCATCGAGGGCACCTGACCGCCAGCCACCCGATGAACAGCCAGCCGATGAACTGAGATGCACAGAGGGGAAAGGGGCCAGCCATGACCAGGAACCTGTGGTGGGGCCAGTGCTCGGTGATCCGGACCGGCAGCGCCGGTTCGGAACGCTGACCGCGTCGGCGCGAGCGATCCGGGCTCCGTGACGTCCATGACCACCGGTCCCACGGCCGGGGACGTTCGGTGCGCAAGGCCGGTGAGCCCAGGCCGGTGAGCAAGGCCGACACAGACGGGGGGAACCCGCGTACCGCCCTCCTTACGGGGGTGAGGGCGGCACGCGGCCCCCTGCCCGCCCTGCGCGGCAACGCCGGGCGCGGCATGGCTCCCCAGGGCCGCTCCGTCCGGCACCGCCCTGTCCGGCACCGCTCCGCCTCCTCTCCACCCCTCCGGTCTCCCCCCGGCTCCCCTCGGCCGTTTCCAGGGCGTGTCACCCTGATCGGGTGTGGGAACGCGTCACGGTTGGTAGGTCGGGAGCGGTGGTCAGCCGGCGGAACGGCGTCTACCGCAAGGAATCCGACGAGTCCGGCGCCCCGGGCCTCGATCTGGTCGAGGAGGGCGCGCGGCTGACCTGGTTGCGGAGGCACGGCATTCCGGCCGCCGAGGTGCTCGACTGCCGGCCCGGGCTGCTGGTCACCGCGGAGCTGCCGGGGCGGTCGGCGGCGGAGCCGTGGCCGGCCGAGGCGCGGCCGCGCGTGGTCGACGCGCTGGCCGATCTGACCCGCGCGTTGCACGACCTCCCGGTCGAGGACTGCCCGTACGACCGCCGGTTGGCGGTGACGGTCCCCGAGGCGCTGTCCACCGGCCCCGATCTCGACGATCTGGACGCCGAGCGGCGCGGCTGGACCCGCGAGGAACTGGTCGCGGAACTGCTGAGCACCCGGCCGTCCGAGGGGGGAGGAAGAGGGGGATCTGGTGGTCTGCCACGGCGACCTGTGCGTGCCGAACGTCATCCTCGACCCCGACACCTGCCGGGTCTCCGGCCTGCTCGACACCGGCCGCCTCGGCGTGGCCGACCGCTGGCTGGATCTGGCCATCGCCACCCGATCGCTGGCCGGCGGGCCCAACCCCCAGTACGGGCCCGCAGCCGCCGACCGCTATCTGGCGCGCTACGGCATCGACCCCGACCCGGGGCGGATCGCGTTCTACCGCCTACTCGACGAGTTCGCCTGACGCGCGCGCTCCCCGCTGTGCGGCGGGCAGCGCGTCACCACGTCGTCGCGATGAAGATGTTGGCCACCGTGAGGAGGCCGATCGCGCCGAAGACGCGGGAGTTGACGCGCTCCTCCTCGCGGTTGACGTAGGCGAGCACCAGGATGGCCAGCAGCACGGCGAGCTTCACACCGATCTTGGTGTTGTTCACCTCCTGATCGTCTGCCTGGTTCAGCCCCACCAGCGCCAGGCCGGTGACCAGCATCGTCCATGCGCCGTGCAGCATCGCCGGCACAACGCGGGCCTCGCCGGCGCTCATCGCCTTCGTCTGGGTCAGGAACCCGCCCAACAGGGCCGCGATGCCGATGATGTGCAGCCCCACCACGACCTCGATCAGGACGTCCATGCCGGGAGTCTAGTGACGCAATGTCTTGACGGTGCGTCTCGCACCCCTCAGGATGCCTTGGGAGCGCTCCCATGTCATGTCCATCTCTTGAAGGACCGAGCCGTGACAGACCGTTCCCCTCGCACTCATCGCCGATCCCGCAAACGACCGATGGTGGCCACCGCCACTGCCGCCGTCGCCGGGCTCGTGGCCGCCGTCGTCGCGCTGCCCACCGCGAACGCCGAGCCAGGACCCGAACTGATCGTCAACGGCGACTTCGCCACCGGCACCAACCTGCCCTGGTGGGGTACCGAGAACATCACCGCCGAGGTGGTGGACGGACGCCTGTGCGCCGAGATTCCCGGCGGCACCGCCAACGCCTGGGACGTCATCATCGGCCAGGACGACCTGCCGATAACCGCCGGCGAGACCTACGAGTTCGTCTACACGCCCACCTCCTCGCAGCCCGTCACCATCCGCACCCTCATCCAGGAGAACGTGGACCCCTGGGCCGCGGAGCTGTCCGCCACCGACCAGATCACCGATGCGGCCGAGCCCATCAGCCACATCTTCACCGCCGGCACTGACAACCCGGCCGCCCAGCTGGTCTTGCAGATCGGCGGCGGCGAGGACCCGTTCACCTTCTGTGTGGACGATGTGTCGCTGCGCGGTGGAGCCGAGGAGCCGCCGTTCGACCCGGAGACCGGCTCGCCGGTGCGGGTCAACCAGGTCGGCTACCTGACGGACGGCACCAAGGTGGGAAGCGTCGTCACCGAGGCCACCGAGCCCCTGGAGTGGACGGTGAACGCGCCCGACGGCGGCGTCGCGGCCACCGGCACCACCATGCCCGTCGGCGAGGACCCCAGCTCCCGGGAGAACGTCCACACCTTCGACTTCAGCGAGGTCACCGCGGCCGGGAAGGGGTACACCGTCACCATCGACGGTGAGACGAGCGTGCCGTTCGACATCGGCACCGACGTCTACGACACCCTCCGCACCGACGCGCTCGCGTACTACTACCACAACCGCAGCGGCATCGAGATCGACGCCGCGCTGGTGGGCGAGGAGTATGCCCGTCCCGCCGGACACGTCAACGTCGAGCCGAACCAGGGCGACGACGGCGTGACCTGCTGGGCGACCGACCCGTGTGACTACACGCTGGACGCGGCGGGCGGCTGGTACGACGCGGGCGACCACGGCAAGTACGTGGTCAACGGCGGCATCTCGGTGGCGCAGCTGATGTCCTCCTACGAGCGCGCGCTGACCGCCGAGAACGGCGACAGCGAGGCCCTGGGCGACGGTTCGCTGGCCGTGCCCGAGCAGGGCAACGACGTGCCGGACATCCTGGACGAGGCCAAGTGGGAGATGGACTTCCTGATGGCCATGCAGGTCCCGGCCGGTGAGGAGCTGGCGGGCATGGCCCACCACAAGCTCCACGACGCCCAGTGGACCGGGCTGCCGCTGCTGCCCGACCAGGACTCGCAGGCCCGTGAGCTGCACCCGCCGTCCACCGCGGCGACCCTGAACCTGGCCGCCAGCGCGGCCCAGTGCGCCCGTATGTTCGCGCCGTACGACGCGGACTACGCGGCCCAGTGCCTGGCCTCCGCCGAGACGGCCTGGGACGCGGCGCAGGCCCACCCGAACATGCTCGCCGACCCGAACGACGGCACCGGCGGCGGCGCGTACAGCGACGCGAAGGTCAGCGACGAGTTCTACTGGGCGGCGGCCGAGCTGTTCGCCACCACCGGCGAGGACGTCTACCGGCAGGCGCTGCTCGGCTCGGAGCTGCACGGTGACTCCGAGGCGGTCTTCCCGACCGGCGGCCTGTCCTGGGGCGAGACCGCGGGCCTCGGCGCGCTGACCCTGGCCATGGTGGAGAGTGAGCTCACCGACGCGCAGCTGGCCGACGTCCGCGGCATGGTGACCGACGCGGCCGACCGCTACGCGGCCGACGCCGCCGACGCGGCGTACGGCCTGCCGTTCGCGGGCGAGTACGTCTGGGGCTCCAACAGCCAGGTGCTGAACAACGCGGTGGTCCTGGCCGTCGCCCACGACCTGACGGGCGAGGCCGTCTACCGCGACGCCGCGTTGGCCGGCCTGGACTACGTGCTGGGCCGCAACCCGCTCAACCAGTCCTACGTGACCGGCTACGGCGAGCGCGCGTCCGAGAACCAGCACCACCGGTTCTGGGCCAACCAGCTGGACGCCGACCTGCCGAACCCGGCACCTGGCTCGCTGGCCGGTGGCCCCAACGAGGCGCTGCAGGATCCGATCGCCGAGCAGGAGCTGGTGGGCTGCCCGCCGGCTCAGTGCTACATCGACCACATCGAGTCCTACGCGACGAACGAGATCACGGTCAACTGGAACGCGCCGTTGGCGTGGCTCGCCTCGTACGCGGACGACCTCGGGTCGGCCGGCAACGTGTCGGATTCCTGAAAGACCCGTCGGGCGGCGTCACCGTGGGCGCGGGACGCGCCGCCCGACGGTCCTGCCCCCCGACCGCGGTAGCGGTCGCGGGAGCTCGGCCGGGGACGCGGGGTGTGTACCCCGGCCGAGTACATGCCGGTCTCGGTGCCGGGCGGTAAGGCGTTGGGCAGGCGCCACCCGCCCGGAAACCGGGACCGTGCGCGGGCGGTCGTCCCCCCTTCCGGGGACGGCCGCCCGTCGCCCCCACGACGCGACCGAACACGGGGATCCTCCCCGCCTTCCGGGGACGGGTCGCGGTCGCCGTAGGCTGGCGGCATGTCGGCAGCCCGCCCCAGGCGACCCAGGAAGACGGCCACCCGTGGGCCGAGGCAGCGCGGGCCGGGAAAGCCTGGACCGCAGCGCGGAGGCAGCCGGAAGGGGGGCACGCAGCGCACGCCGGCACGCACCACGTACGGCGCCCGCGCCGCGCGGCCGTACGCCGCGGCGCTGCTGGCGGCGCTGGTGGTGGGCGCGCTGGTGATCGCCACGCTCTCCACCCTGGCCGGCGGAGGCGGTTCCGGTGACACGGCGGGAGACGCGGGAAGCACGGAGGGCGCCGGCGGCGAGACCGACGCCGTCGAACCGCTGCCGGAGGACGATCCGGCGCTCGGGCTGGCCCGCCGCGAGGCCGACGACCCGCTGGCACTCGGCGCGGCCGACGCGCCGCTCGTGATGATCGAGTACGCCGACTTCCAGGACGCCTTCGTCGGCATCTACGGTCGCAACACCCACGACCGCCTCGTCCAGGAGTACGTGGACGCCGGGGTGCTGCGCATCGAGTTCCGCAACTATCCCATCAACGGACCGGAGTCCGACGCCGCCGCGCGCGCGGCCTGGGCCGCGGGGCAGCAGGACCGCTTCTGGGAGTTCCACGAGGCGGCGCTCGCCGACGAGTTCACCATGGACTCGGGCCGGTTCGAGGAGGAGAGCCTGCGGCGCATCGCCGATGACGCGGGCGTCCCCGACGTCGACCGTCTGCTCGCGGACATGGAGACCGACGCGGCCGGGGAGGCGGTCGAGCGGGACGCCACCGAGGCGTACGAGCTCGGCGTGACGGGCGTGCCCTCGTTCCTCATCAACGGCCACCCGATCTCCGGCGCCCAGGATCTCGACGCCTTCCGCGACGTCATCGACCCGCTCCTGGCCGCCGAAGAGGAACAGTGAGCAGCCCGGCACCCGGGCCTTCGACCCGGTTCTCGGCGCTTCTCGCCGCCGAACAAGAACAGCGAGAAGTCCGGCTGTTCCGGCGCAACACCCGCCACTTCCCGGACGCTTGACGGCAGTCCTGACCAGTCCCGATCGATCCCGATCAGACAGCTGCGGGCGGACCCGGCGGCGGTTTAACGTCCCGGGCCATGGCTCAGCATCGCAAGCCCTCTGTCTGGCGCCGGCCGGCGCAGCGCAAGCCGAAACCCGGCGGCACCGCAAGACCAGCCCTGCGCTCGGTCGCGGCCACGCTGACCCTGGCGGGGGCCGCCGCGGCCGCTCTGGACGGCATCGCACTGGCCGACCCGCAGCCCACTCTGGCCGAGGTCAGGGAGCGGGTGGACGCCCTGCACCGGGAGGCGGAGGAGGCCACCGAGCGCTATAACGCGGCCACCGAGGAGGTCGAGCAGTCGGAGTCCCAGCTGGACCGGCTGCGGGACGAGGCCGCCCGGCGCACCGACGAGCTCAACACCACCCGCAACGAGCTGGGCACCCACGCCGCCGCCCAGTACCGCGCCTCGGGCCTCTCCCCCGAGGTGCAACTCGCGCTCTCCGCCGACCCCGACGACTTCCTGTACCGGGCCTCGCTCGTCGACCGCACCGGCGAGCGGCAGGCGCTGGCCATCCAGGACATCAGGGGCCAGCTGCGCGGTATCGAGCAACTCCGCGCCGAGGCCGGCCAGGAGTCCGCCACGCTGGCCGACGCCCAGGATCGCGCGGACGACGAGCGGGACACGGTGCGCACCAAGCTGGCGGAGGCCGAGGACCTGCTGGCCACCCGCACCGCCGAGGAACAACAGCGGATCCTGCTGGCGAACGCCGCGGCCGCCACCGGCACGCAGCTCACCACTGCCGACGCCGACGCGTCGGCGGCGGCCGCGCCCAACGCCCGGGCGGCGTCGGCCGTCGCCTTCGCGTTCGCCCAGTTGGGCAAGGCATACGGCTGGGGCGCCACCGGCCCTGATGCCTACGACTGCTCGGGGTTGACGCAGGCCGCATGGGCCGCGGCCGGGGTGGCGCTGCCCCGCACCAGCTACAGCCAGGTGAGCGCGGGCACCCCCGTCTCCCCCTCCGAACTCGCCCCGGGCGACCTCGTGTTCTACTACGACGGCCTCAGCCACGTGGCCCTGTACGTGGGCGACGGGCAGATCATCCACGCCTCCAGGACCGGCGTGCCGATCACGCTCGCGCCGGTGGACTCGATGCCGTTCGCGGCCGCGACCCGACCCGCCTGACACCGCGACCCGCCTCAAACCGCGCCAACCTGGCCCGCGCGCCCCCGTCGCATCATCACTGCGACCACCCCGGCAAAACCGCGACCCGCCTGAAACTCCGCCAGCCTGGCCGCGCTCCGTTCTCGCTGGCAGACTGAACCGCCCCACACGCGAACGGAGGTGCACGGCCATGTCTGTGACGGAACAACTCGGCGGCCCGGCGGCGCGGGGGGCGCTGCCCGGCACGGGTGGACCCGGCGGTGGTATGCGGGACACCGCCGCGCGCTGGGCCCTGTTGCCGCTGCGGCTCTTCCTCGGGATCACGTTCGTCTACGCCGGCATCGACAAGTACACCGACGTCGGGCCGTTCAGCAGCGTCATGAGCACCGACCAGATGGAGACGATGCTGGAGTTCTCCCGCGAGGACGCCGCCGCGGGCTGGCTGGTCGACCTGGCGCTCGACCATCACGGGCTGTTCGGCAACGGGGTTGCGGTCGCCGAGATCGCGGTCGGCGTGGGCATCCTCTTCGGGCTGCTGACCCGCCTCGCCGCGGCGGGCGGCGCGCTGCTGTCGCTGTCGTTCTGGCTGACCGTCAGCTGGTCCGCCGACCCGTACTACTTCGGCCCGGACCTGCCGTACCTGTTCGGCTTCCTGACCCTGCTGCTGGCCGGCGCCGGCCCGCTCTCGGTGGACGCGCTGTTCGGCTCCGCCCAGGCCCGCCGCAACCGCCGGCTCTTCGGGTAGGTGGCGGGCCAGTACCCGACCCTGTCAGGTCCGCCGGCAGCGGCGGCGCAGGGCGTGGGTGAGCACGGCGACGGCGCCGGCGAACACCAGGGCCACGGGGGTCAGCGCGATCAGCACGGGGAGCGGCGGAGCGTCCCGGCCGCTGGCCCTGATCAGGTAGAGCCCGGCGATGAAGATCAGGGCCAGCCCCAGCAGGAGCCTGGCCGGCTCGAAGCGGTGTGGCCGCAGGGGCCGGCTCACGGCGTCTCCCTCGGGGTCGGGGTCTCTCCAGGCTTCGGGGTCTCCGGTGGGGTCTCGGTGGGTGGTTCGGTCGGATCCTCCCCGGGAACGCCCGTGTCGACGTCCGGCAGCACGTTCCGCTCCACCCCCACGTGTCCGATGCCCATGTCCAGGAACAGTTCGATGCTGCCCCGCTCCGCCACCCCGGCGGGCGGCGGGTAGCTCGCGGTGCGCTCCTGCCCCACGCCGCCCCAGGACTCCAAGGGCCCCTCCCCGGTCGCCCGGCCGTCCTCGTCGAAGGTGAAAGCGCCCATGGTGACGTCCACGTGCACCGTCACCGCCACGTCGCGCGGCACGATCAGCCGCAGGTCGCCCGCCCCGGCCTCCACCGTGGTGACCACCGTCTGCCCCTCCCGCAGGTCGAGTCCGCTCAGATCGAGCTCCGCCTGCCCGGTGCCTATCTCGTACCGCGGCCGCACCTCGGACGCCGTCGCCGGCCGCCATTCGGTGTCCGACCAGCTGGTGGTGATGTTCTCCGGGAGCGAGGCCGCGCCGGCCAGCAGTCCGGCCGTCAACACCACCGAGACGATGGTCCCGCCGCCGAGCCGGCCGACGAACGCGCTGACCACCAGCCCGACGCCGAACACGGCGAGCGCCGCGGCGAAGCCGGTCACCAGCGCCTCGCTCAGCGAGTCGTTCCCCCAGGCCAAGGCCGTGCCCACCCCGCAGGCGGACACCGCAAGCAGCAGCACCAGACCACCGAGCCACAGCTCGCGCGGCTCTGCCACCTCCGCCGCCACCTCCGCCGCCACCCCCACCGGCCGCACCGGGCCGGCTGGTCGGCCGGGCGGCCATGGGTCACCCGGGCCTGGCGGCCGGTACGGATCGCGCAGGGTCTGATCGCGCGGGGCCGGGCCACGCGGGCCGGCCGGCATGCCGGCCGTGCGCGGGTCGCCGGGCCTGGCCGCCGGTCCGGGACGCCATCTGTCGCCCTGCGGCCGCGCCCCGGCGGGGCCCCACAGGTACCCGCTGGCCCGCTCCGCCGTGGTCGACTCGGGCACCGCGGCGCCGCGCCACCAGGACGGCCCTGCCGGCGCCGGCGGCGCCTGTGCCTCCGGTGGGGCGTCCGCCACGGCCTGGGCCGTCACGCCGGCCACCGGCGCGCCCTCCGCCTCGGTCACCTCGGTCTGGCTGCGCCGCCGCGACCAGTACGCCGCGCCGGTCAGCGCCGCCAGCACCATGACCGAGAACCAGGTGGGACCGCCGTGGTCGCCGAGGGAGGCCAGCATCAGCCCGCAGCCGGCCACGATGAACAGCAACGCCGTCAGCCCCGGGCCCTCCACCCGTCCGGACAGCAGCCGGCGGCCCTCGTTCTCCTCGCTGTCCTCGAACGGGATGATCAACCAGGCCAGGCCGTACGCGACGAAGCCGATGCCGCCGATGACCGACAGCACCGCGAGCGGCACCCGGAAGATCACCGGATCCATGTGGAAGTGCCGGCCCAAGCCGCCGCAGACCCCGCCGATCACCTTGTGGTCCCGGCTGCGCGACAGCCGGTCCCCCGGCCCCGCGCCCGCGCCAGCCTCGTCCGTACGGACGTGGGTGGCGGAGCGGCTCTCCTCGGTCATGCCTCCCATGGTGACGGCTCGCCGGTGACGCGTGCATCGGGGTACACCCTGGTGCTTCCCCCACGTCTTCTGGGGGGCCACCCCTGATGTCCTTCGACAGTCGCTCGTGTGACGATCGGGGCATGACGGGGATGACCAGCGATGCGCCGCCGGTGCGGAAGCTCTACCGCAGCGCGGAGGGCCGCTGGCTGGGCGGGGTGGCGCGCGGTCTCGCCGGACATCTGGCGCTCCCCGTCTCCTGGGTCCGCATCGCCTTCCTCTTCCTGCTCACCGCGAACGGCCTGGGCGTCCTGCTGTACGGCATCTTCTGGTTCGTTGTGCCGCTCGGCGCCGCCCCGGCCCTGGTGAACGCCAGGGAGCGACACCCCGGGCTCCGCCGGCTGCTGCGGCGGCCGGAGAAGGGGCAGTTGTTCGCGTTCCTGGTGCTGGCCGCCGCGCTGGGCGTGCTCGGCGCCAACATCCAGTTCCCGATCTCCGGCGGCGCGCTGTGGCCGATGCTGATCGTCGGCGTCGGCGCCGCCGTCGTCTGGCGGCAGGCGGACAACTCCCGCCGCGCCGACTGGGCCGCGGCCACCCGCCGCAGCCGCTGGCTGCCGCTGGTGCGCAGCGCGGCCGGCGCCGTGCTGGTGTGCGCCGGCGTGGCCGGCTTCGTGTTCGTGCGCGGCACGGAGGAGTCGACCTACAACCTCGGCCCCGTCCTCCAGGCGTCGGTCGCCGTGGTGGTCGGCATCGCGCTGCTGGCCGGCCCCTACCTGGTGCGGATGATGCAGGACCTCTCCGAGGAGCGGACGATGCGCATCCGCGCCCAGGAACGCGCCGAGGTGGCCGCGCACGTGCACGATTCGGTGCTGCACACCCTCACGCTCATCCAGCGCAACGCGGAGCAGCCCCGGGAGGTGGCCAGGCTGGCCCGCGCCCAGGAGCGCGAGCTGCGGGCCTGGCTGTACAAGTCGGCGGAGCAGCCGGGCGGCGAACAGCGGGCCGAACCGGAGGACGAGGCGCGTACCCTGGCGGAGGCGGTGCGGGCCACGGCCGCCGAGGTCGAGGACCACCACGGCGTTCCCATCGAGGTGGTGTGCGTCGGCGACTGTCCGCTGGACGAGCAGTTGGGCGCCCAGCTCCAGGCGGCTCGCGAGGCCATGGTCAACGCCGCCAAGTACGGTGGCGAGGGCGGCCCGGTTCGGGTGTTCGCCGAGGTGGAGGGGCGTACGGTCTTCGTGTCGGTGCGCGACCGGGGTCCCGGCTTCGACGTGGACGCGGTCCCGGCGGATCGGATGGGCGTGCGCGAGTCCATCATGGGCCGGATGCGTCGCAACGGCGGCAGCGCCCGGGTGCGGTCCACGCCCGGCGAGGGCACGGAGGTGGAGCTCACGATGGAACGAGCAGGTGACTCGGGTGACTGAGGGCAGGAACCCCGCCGACCGGACGACGGCCGGCGTGCCGCGTGCCGGAGGCGGCGCAGACGAGGGAGCGAGCGCGTGACTGGCGAAGAATCTCCCGAGACGCCGCGCCACGCGCGGGTCGTGCTGGTCGACGACCACCGGATGTTCCGGGCCGGGGTGCGGGCCGAGATCGGCGAGACCGCGGAGACCGGCGTCGAGGTCGTCGGCGAGGCCGGGGACGTGGACGAGGCGGTCACCATCATCAGGGCCACTCGCCCCGGCGTGGTGCTGCTGGACGTGCACCTGCCCGGCGGCGGCGGGGTCGAGGTGCTGCGCCGCTGCGCGGAGTTGCTCTCGGCGGCCCAGGACCCGGTGCGTTTCCTGGCGTTGTCGGTCTCCGACGCTGCCGAGGACGTCATCGGCGTCATCCGGGGCGGCGCCCGCGGGTACGTCACCAAGACGATCACCGGCGCGGACCTGGTGGGCGCGATCTTCCGGGTGGCCGACGGCGACGCGGTGTTCTCGCCGCGGTTGGCCGGCTTCGTGCTCGACGCGTTCGCGTCCTCCGACACGGCCCCCGTGGACGAGGATCTGGACCGCCTGACGCAGCGGGAACGCGAGGTGCTGCGGCTGATCGCGCGCGGCTACGCGTACAAGGAGGTCGGCAAGGAGCTCTTCATCTCGGTGAAGACCGTGGAGAGCCACGTCTCCGCCGTGCTCCGCAAGCTCCAGCTCTCCAACCGCCACGAGCTCACCCGCTGGGCCACCGCCCGCCGCCTGGTCTGAGCCCCCTCTTCCCAGGACGAGTCCGAGCCGGCCGGCTCACCAGCGGGGGCGGCGGGCCGGCGGAAGGTTCGCCGACCACCGCGCGGGCCAGTGCCGCGGTGCAGGAGGCGTCGGCCGCGATCTCCCGTTGCAGGACGACCCTCCCCCAGGCCTGGGGGGCCTGGGAGGTACCCCCATGCGCGTCGGCCGAGGCGGGGTGCGCGTGCTTCCCCGCCATGCCCGCCAGGGCGGCCCGGCCGTCCGCCGTGCCGGCCAGACGCTCGCGCACCAGCGCGGACACGCCGTCGCCGGCGCCGTTGGACGCCCGGGTGACGAGATCCACGACGGTGGTGATCAGCAGCATGGTCGCCGGAGTCGGCTCCATGAGGGCCCCCATTCACGTGCCCAGCCCACGGCGGCCGGGCGGGCCACGGCCCCCCGTGCCCCGGCCCGTCCGCAGGCCCCCTCCACGTAGCGAGCCCACGGCCGCCGGGCGGACGGCGGATTCCCCCGACGGTGTCCCCCGCGTCGGCAACCGCTCAACCGCCCGCCCTCCGGCCGTGGTACTGCCATCTTCCGGTCGCCGCGAGCGCCGCGCTCTCTTCTCGGTCAAAGTCGGTCACTTTGGCCTCCCGGACGGCCACCGCTCCGGTAGGAAGGCGGAATGACGTCGATCGAACCGCCGCAGCCGGACGGAGTCCGGACGCTGGACGAACTCATCGTCTCTCTGAACGAGTTGCGCGCCTGGGCCGGCGTGTCCGAACGCGAGGTGCACCGCCGGGTGGTGGCCGAGCGGCGGGCCAGGGGGATGCCGGAGCAGCCGAGCTTCGACACCGTGCACCGCTGCTTCCGGCCGGGACGGGCCCGGCTGAACACGGAGTTGCTGACGGAGGTCGTGCGGGCGCTGCGCGGCGATCCGGCGCGGTGGCGGCGGGCGCAGGCGCGAATCGCCGGCGATGCCACCGAGGCGGCGGTCGTCACGGTGCTGGACGCGCCGCCGGCCGACCTGCCGGCGTTCACCGGGCGACGGACGGAGCTCGACGGGCTGGTCGGCCGGGGCGACGAGGCGGCGCCGATCGCCGTGATCGAGGGCATGGCGGGCATCGGCAAGACCACCCTCGCGGTGCACGCCGCCCACCGCCTCGCGCGGCGCCGGCAGTTCGACGTCGTGCTCTGGGTCAACCTGCGCGGCTACGCCCCCGATCTGGCGCCGGCGGACCCGGCGGCGGTGTTGGACGGCTTCCTGCGCCGGCTGGGCATGTCGCCCGACCGGGTCAGGCTGCTCGATCTGGCGGGCCGGGAGCGCGAGTTCCAGCGGCGCCTCACCGGCCGGCGCGTGCTGGTCGGCCTGGACAACGCGCGCTCCGAGGAGCAGGTGCGCCCGCTGCTGCCGGCGGGCCCCGGCTGCCTGACCCTGGTCACCAGCCGACACCACCTCAGCGGGCTGTCCGACGCCAGACGACTGCCGTTGGAGGCGTTCGCGCCCGACGAGTCGTTGGAACTGCTGCGCCGCGCCGGCGGGGACGGCCGGGTGGACGGCGACCGGGAGACCGCGGGGCGGATCGCGGGTTCGGTCGGCCATCTGCCGTTGGCGCTCGGCGTGCTGGCCAGCCGGATCCGGCACGGCCGGGACTGGACCCTCGCCGACCATCTCGAACGCCTCAACGACCACCTGTCCCGGCTGACCGTGGACGACGGCGTGGAGGCCGCGCTCCGGCTGTCCTACGAGGGCCTGGACGCGCCGCTGCGGCGGCTGTTCCGGCTGCTGGCCCTGCACCCGGGCCCGGGCGTCGAGGCGCATGCGGCGGCGGCGCTGGCGGGCGAGGAACTCCAGGCCACACGGCGCGGGCTGCGAGCCCTGCTCGCCGCCAGTCTGCTGCGCGAACCCGCCCCCGGCCGGTACGAGTTCCACGACCTGGTCGGCGTGTACGCCGCGGCCAGGGCGCACGACGAGGAGCCGGCGCACGCCCGGCGCGCCGCGCTCTCCCGGCTGCTCGACCACCACGAACGCGCGGCGGCCCTGGCCATGGACCATCTCGCACCGTACGAACGGCACCACCGCCCACCCGTCGCCGTCGCCACCGCCACCGCCACCGGGCCATCGGAGCCTCTGGAGTTCCCCGACTGGGAGGCCGCGACGGCCTGGCTCAACGCGGAGCGGTCCTGCCTGCTCGCCGCCGCCGTGCACGCGGCCACCCACCCGGGCGACCACGACCGGCCAGAGCACTGCGTCCGGATGTCCCTGCTCCTCTTCCGTCACCTCGACGTGTCGGGGCACTACGGGGAGGCGGAGACGCTGCACGCGCACGCCGCCCGCGCCCCGGAACCGGAGGCGCGCGGCTGGGCGTTGACGTATCTGGGCACGACGCACTGGCGGCTCGGGCGCTACCCCGAGGCGATGACGGCGCTGGCCCAGGCCAGGGACGCCCTCCGGGAGGCCGGCGACGTCGTCGGCCAGGGGCGGGCGGCGGGCTGCCTCGGCGAGGTGTTGCAGCATCTGGGGCGCCTGCCCGAGGCGGGCGAGTGCTTCGGGGAGGCGATGAGCATCATCCGGGCGCTCGGCGACGGCGCCGAGCGCCCGGACCTCGGGCCCGCCGCAGTCCAGCACGGGGTGATCTACGAGCCGTTGGGGCGGTACCCGAAGAGCTACTCCGCCGCCGAGGAGGCGGTGACGATGGGCAAGGAGGTGCTGGCCATCACCCGCGCGCTCGGCGACAAGCTCGGCGAGGGCAACGTGCTGGGCAGCATCGGCTCCATCCACCGCCAGGTCGGGGACGGGCCCGAGGCCCTGGCGCATCTGCGGCAGGCCCGGGAGATCCAGCGCGGGATCGGCAACCGCGCCGCCGAGATCGGCGTGCTCAACGAGCTCGGCGCGGCGCTGCGCGAGCTCGGCGAACCGCCGGCGGAGGGCGCGGCGGGGCCGGCCGGGCCGGCTGGGCCGGTCGAGGCGCTGCGGCACCACGAGGAGGCCGCCGCGCTCGCGCACCGGCTGGGCGACCGCTACCAGCAGGCCAGGGCCTGCGACGGGATGGCGCGCTGCCACGTGCTGCTCGGGGACCCGGCCGCGGCGCGGGCGCGTTGGGAGGAGGCCCACCGGCTGTTCGCCGACCTCGGCACCCCGGAGGCCGACGACGTCACGGCTCGGCTCCGGGACCTGGACGGTGCCGGGCCGAGCTAGCCGCCGGCCGTGTTGCCTCGCTGCGGGCGGGCGGCGACGTGGACGGTGGTCGCCGTCAGGTAGAACGCGTCGGGGCGGCGGAGGACGGAGGTCGGGGCGTCGTCGTCCAGGAGGGCGTCCAGCGCGGCCACGTCGTCCGCGTCGAGGTGCTCGGCGAGGACCTCCCTTGACCGGGTGAGGATGCTGTGCAGGTGCTCCCTGCCCTGGGCGCCCAGCGGGGCCGGCAGGTCGGTGAGGAAGGACCGCGTGCCGACCGGGGTGAGGCCGGCGCCGGCCAGCATCGCGGGCCAGTCATCCACCGTCTCTACGGCGCCGGGCAGCGCGCTCCGCATCTCGTGGAACCACGCCTCGTTGACCGCGTCCAGCCGGGCCTGGAGCCCGGGCCGGCCGACGCCGATGTGCCGGGGCAGGAAGCGTGGCGGCAGCCCGCCCTCGCTGATCGCCAGCAGGCCGCCGGGGCGCAGCAGCCCGGCCAGCGCCGCCAGCGCGGCCTGCTGGTCGCCGAGGTGGTGCACCACGCGGCTGGCCCAGACCACGTCGGCCGCGCCGACCTCGGCGAGCCCGTCGGGCAGCTCGACGTGCCGGGTCTCGACCCGACCCCGGCCACGTGCCCTGGCCCGTTCCAGCAGCGCCGGGGAGCCGTCCAGGGCCACCACCTCGGCGTCGGGGAAGGCGTCGGCGAACACGGCGGCGGCCACGCCCGGGCCGCTGCCGATGTCCAGCACCCGTGCGACCGGCCCCGGATGCCGCTCCCGCAGCCACGCGGCGGTGCCCTCCACCACGTCGCGGTCCATTTCGCCCTGGCGCTCGATCTGCTCGGCCATGGCCCCCCAGTCGATGTCCCCGTCGCCCTCGGCCCCCGCATGGCCGTGCTGGTGTGGGTGCTGGGCGTGGTGGGCGTGGGCGGTCACGTTGTCTCCCTCGGCTCGACTCCAGCGCGCCCCCGCGCTGGTGCCGGTAGGGTGCGCCCCCCGCCACGCCGAACGCAAGCGACCTTGCCGGTCCGGCAAGCGCGCCCCCTGGGTGCCACAGAGCCGGGTGGGGCTCGGGGGGTGGCGGTGTCGTTACCCGGTGCGGGGTGGGGCGTCGCCAAGACTGGCGTGATGTTCGGATTCGTGGTGTTGGCCGCCGTGCTGGCGGCGGCGACGCGCAAGGCGTGGCGGGACCGGGTGTTCCGCGGCGCCGCGCTGTCCCTCGTGCTGACCGTCGCCACCGCCACCGGCTTCTACCGGGTGCACGAGCACTGGTCGCTGCTCGACAGCCTGTACTTCTCGGTGACCACCGGCCTGACCATCGGATACGGCGACCTGGCCCCGACCACCACGCTGTCCAAGTTCTTCACGATGGCCTACGCGCTCAGCACCGTGAGCCTCTTCGTCGCCGTCAGCGGGCTGCTGCTGGAGTCCGGCGGCGGGCGCCCGATCCAACGAAGATCCCGCAGCCGCGACGCGCGCGACCACGGGGAAGACCACGGAGACGACCACACTGACTGAGCCGCCCCGTCACTCCCATTCGATGGTGCCGGGGGGCTTGCTGGTGATGTCCAGGGCCACTCGGTTGACGCCGGCCACCTCGTTGGTGATCCGGGTGGCGATGGCGGACAGCAGGTCGTACGGGAGCCGGGAGAAGTCCGCCGTCATGGCGTCCTCGGAGCTGACCGGGCGCAGCACCACCGGGTGGCCGTAGCTGCGGCCGTCGCCCTGGACGCCGACGCTGCGGACGTCGGCGAGCAGCACCACGGGGCACTGCCAGATCTCCCGGTCCAGGCCGGCCGCGGTCAGCTCGGCCCGGACGATGGCGTCGGCCTCGCGCAGCGTGTCCAGACGCTCCCTGGTCACCTCGCCGACGATGCGGATCGCCAGCCCCGGTCCGGGGAACGGCTGCCGCTGGACGATCTCCTCGGGCAGCCCGAGCTCCTGCCCGACCATCCGCACCTCGTCCTTGAAAAGCCGGCGCAGCGGCTCGACCAGCTCGAACTCCAGGTCCTCCGGCAGCCCGCCGACGTTGTGGTGCGACTTGATGTTGGCGGTGCCGGTGCCGCCGCCGGACTCGACGACGTCGGGGTAGAGCGTGCCCTGCACCAGGAACGCCACCGGCTCGCCGGCCGCGCCGGCCTCGGCCAGCAGGTCGGCCTGGGCCTGTTCGAAGACCCGGATGAACTCCCGGCCGATGATCTTGCGCTTCTGCTCCGGGTCCGAGACGCCGGACAGCGCCGTGAGGAAGCGGTCGGCGGCGTCCACGACGGTCAGCGAGACGCCGGTGGCGGCCACGAAGTCCTTCTCGACCTGCTCGGTCTCGCCCTGGCGCATCAGGCCGTGGTCCACGTACACGCAGGACAGCCGGTCGCCGATGGCGCGGTTGACCAGGGCCGCGGCGACCGCCGAGTCCACCCCGCCGGACAGCGCGCAGATCGCCCGCCCGTTCCCGATCTGGGCGCGGATCGCGGCGATCTGCTCCTCGACGATGGAGCCGGTGGTCCAGGACGGGGTGAGGCCCGCGCCTCGGTACAGGAAGTGCTCGAGCACCTGCTGGCCGTGCGTGGAGTGCATGACCTCGGGGTGGTGCTGGACGCCGTACAGGCGTCGCGCGTCGTCCTCGAACGCGGCAACCGGCACGGTGGCGGTGGCGGCCGTGACCGTGAAGCCCTCGGGCGCGGCGGAGCAAGCGTCGCCGTGCGACATCCACACCTGCTGCTCGGCCGGCGTGCCCTCGAAGAGGGTCGAGCCCGGCTTCCGGACGCTGAGCCGGGTGCGCCCGTACTCGCGGGCGCCGGTGTTGTCCACCTGGCCGCCGAGCGCCTGGGCCATCAGCTGGAAGCCGTAGCACATGCCGAGGACGGGCACGCCGGCCTCGAAGAGGGCGCGGTCGATACCGGGGGCGCCTTCCTCGTACACCGAGGAGGGGCCGCCGGAGAGGATGATCGCCTTCGGGCGCCGGGCCAGGATCTCGGCCACGGGCGTGGTGGAGGGCACGATCTCGCTGTAGACCCGCGCCTCGCGCACCCGGCGCGCGATGAGCTGAGCGTACTGGGCGCCGAAGTCGACGACGAGGACCGTGTCCGGCTGCGGGGGGGTGCTGGGCGCGGTGGACGCGGATGCCACGGGGTGCCTTTCGTGCCGGGTGGCGATGGGGTTCCTGGTCTTCGAGTCTACCGAGCGTTCGCGCGCCGGCGGGCCTGGCATACTGGCTGCCGTGAGCGGCGCATTCTCCTTTAGCTATGGCACCGGCCCGGCCGGCTGCCAAGCGGAGCGCTGCTGAACCAGCGACTTTTCTGGCGCCCCGGGCCTTGCGGCCCGGGGCGTTCGCGTTTCCGGCACCGCACCGGCACCGGGGCTCCTCCGACACCACGGCCGACACCACGGCAGAAGACGAGGAACCCGAGATGAGCGAGCAGACCACGACCGGTGAGACAACGGGCGCGACGGCGACGATCGCGGACGCGCGGCAGGAGATCGACGAGCTGGACGACCGGATCATCGCCCTGGTCAGGGAGCGGATGGGCGTTTCGGAGCGGATTCAGCGCACCCGGATCGCCGCCGGCGGACGCCGCGTGAGTCTGGCCAGGGAGATGGACATCCTGCGCCGCTACCGGGAGGAGCTGGGCCGTCCCGGCACCCAGCTGGCGATGACGCTGCTGGAGCTGTGCCGCGGCCGGGCCTGACCACCGGATCTGACCCCGGGCCCGACTACCGGACCCGTGATCGGCGAGTCACCCGTACGGCGCGTGACTGGCCCGCTTGCGGCTTCGTTGAACGGTTTGTCCCCGGAGCGATGAGACGTTGTGGACCTTCCCGGTGTGGCGAGGGCTCCGCGTCGTGGGACCTCGTTCCGGAGCGGTGGCCGGACAGCAGGGGACAGCGGGCCGGTCACACGTGGGCGGCTGGCTCTCGGGACGCCGGGAGCCGGCCGCACAGCCTCCCGCCGACGGCGGCGGCGCTCCACCCCCGGGCGCCGCGTCCCTCAGCACCGGCGCCGCCCTGTCACCGGTGCTGATCAGCGGCCCGGCCCGCCGTTTTCCCTCCGTAACGGCGGGCCGGGCCCTTTCTGTCGCGCAGACGCCAATGTATGGGCGATCCGTGGCCAGTTTGTGATCAGAACGCGGGCAACTTCCGACCGAAGTAGATGGTCCTAGCAAGCGTCGGCCCACACGATCGGCGAGGATCAACGCGGGTCGGCAGCGACCGAAGAGGTCCGTTCCCATTCCCCCGGGGAGCGGGCCTCTTCACCCCCCATCTTTTTGCCCCTCTGCCCCACCCCCAGTGTTTCCTCGGGACGGGTGCGGCTACCAGCGGAGGGCCGCGAAGGCGTGCGGGGGGACCGTGGGGGTGCGCGGGGGGACGGGGCGCTGCCGTTCGTAGGGCGCGTCCTGGGGCGGGCGTGGGTCGGGCTCGCCGCGGTTCGGCCAGAGCGCCATGGCGCGCTCCGCCTGGGCCGTGATCGTCAGCGCCGGGTTGACACCGAGGTTGGCGGAGACCGCCGAACCGTCCACCACGCTGATGCCCGGGTGCCCGTACAGCCGGTGGTACGGGTCGACCACGCCGTCCTCGGCGCCGGCGCCGATCGGGCAGCCGCCGAGGAAATGCGCGGTGAGCGGGGTGCCGATCAACTCGCCGACGTTGGTGCCGGCGAAGCCGCCGATGGAGTCGGCCAGATGCCTGGCCGCCTCGGCGCCCTCCGGGATGTGGTCGGGGTTGGGCGCGCCGTGCCCCTGCCGGGCGGTGAGCAGGCCGCGGCCCGGGCGCCGGCGACGCCGGTAGGTGGTCAGCGAGTTGTCGTGCGTCTGCATGACCAGGCCGATGATCGTCCGCTCCGACCACCGGCGGTTGGACATCGAGAGCAGGAAGACGATCGGGTGGCGCACGGTGGTGAGCGCGTAGGCCAGCAGCCGGGGCAGCCGGCCGCCCTGCCGGAACTGCTTGATGGACAGCAGGCCCATGGCGTTGGAGCCCTTGCCGTAGCGCACCGGCTCGATATGGGTGTGCTCGTTGGGGTGAATCGACGAGGTGATGGCGACGCCCCGGGTGAAATCGGGCGCGCTGTCCCGGTCGGGGGCGGCCGCGGGTCCCGACCGGGTGCGGTAGCGGCGGGGATTGGTGCGGGCGCCCACCAGGGCCTCGGAGTTGGTGCGGGTGAGGGTGCCGAGCCGGTCGGAGATCCGGGGCAGCGTGCCCGCGTCGCGCATCCGGTGCAGCAGGGTCTGCGTGCCGTAGGTGCCGGCGGCGATCACCACGTGGCGGGCGCGCAGGGTGCGCTGCCGGCGGCGGCGCCGGCGCGGCGGGGCGTCGGTGGGCACGGTGGTGACCGCGAAGCCCTCCTCGCCGTCCGGCAGTTCCTCGACGGCGGCCACGGTGGTGAGCGGATGCACCTCGGCGCCGGCGCGTTCGGCGAGGTGGAGGTAGTTCTCGTTGAGGGTGTTCTTGGCGCCGTGTCGGCAGCCGGTCATGCACTCGCCGCACTGGAGACAGGCCCGGCGAGCGGGCCCGGCGCCGCCGAAGTAGGGGTCGGGCACTTCCTCGTTGAGCCGCTTCGCGGTGGATGCCTCAGGGGACTGCCCCGAGGGCTTCCCGGCTGACTCCTCGGCGGAGCCGTCCGCGTCGCAGCCGTCGCCGAAGAAGACGCCCACGGGGGCGAGGTGGAAGGTGTCGCCCACGCCCATCCGCTCGGCCGCGGCCCGCAGGTGGACGTCGGAGGGCGTGACGGTCGGGTTGAGCCGGACGCCGAGCATCCGCCGGGCCTGCTCGTAGTACGGCGCGAGTTCGTCACGCCAGTCGGTGATGGCGCGCCACTGCGGGTCCTCGAAGAAGGCGGCGGGCGGCACGTAGAGGGTGTTGGCGTAGTTGAGCGACCCGCCGCCGACGCCGGCGCCGGCCAGGATCATGACGTTGCGCAGCAGATGGATGCGCTGGATGCCGTAGAGCCGCAGCCGTGGCGCCCACAGGTAGGCGCGCAGGTCCCAGGAGGTGCGCGGGAGTTCGGAGCGGGCGAAGCGGCGGCCGGCCTCCAACACGCCGACCCGGTAGCCCTTCTCGGTCAGCCGCAGCGCCGCCACCGCGCCGCCGAACCCGGAGCCGACCACCAGCACGTCGTAGTCATGTTCTTCATGAGCGGCGTCTTCATGAGCGGCGTCTTCATGAGCGGTCACGCCTGCCTCCGGCTCCTCCGTGCTCATCAGCGCAGCCTCAGGGTCTTCATGGCCCGCAGGGCGGCGCTGATGACGGCGGTGTAGCGGCGGTCGTCCATGCCGAGCGAGGGGGCGATCGGCAGCAGCCGCTGCTGGGCGACGGTCTGGGACTCGGTGTACTTGAGGATGCCCTCCGCGCCGTGCCGGCGGCCGAGTCCGGAGTCGCCCATGCCGCCGAGCGGCGCCTGGGCGCTGCCGTACGCGGCGGCGTAGCCCTCGTTGATGTTGACGGCGCCGGCGCGCAGCCGGGCGGCGACGCGGCGGGCGCGGCCGGCGTTGCGCGACCAGACGCTGGCGCTGAGGCCGAACGCCGTCGCGTTGGCCCGTTCGACGGCCTCGTCGTCGGAGGCGACGCGGGCCAGCGACACCACGGGCCCGAAGGTCTCCTCCGCGCAAACCAGCATCGACGTCGTGACGTCGGCGAGGATCGTCGGCTCGTGGAAGTACGGGCCGAGGTCGGGCCGCGGGTAGCCGCCGGCCACCAGGGTGGCGCCGTGTTCGAGCGCGTCCGCGACGTGCCGGGTGACCCGGTCCAGCTGCGCCCGGGAGGCGAGCGGGCCCATGTCGGTGCCGTAGTCGAGCGAGGGGCCGAGGCGCAGCGCGGCGGTGCGCTCCGCGAAGCGGCGCTGGAACTCGTCGGCGACGGTGTCGTGCACGTAGATCCGCTCGATGGAGACGCACAGCTGGCCGGCGGAGGAGAAGCACGCCCGTACGGCGCCGGCCGCGGCCTTGTCCAGGTCGGCGTCGGCGAGCACCAGCATGGCGTTCTTGCCACCGAGTTCCAGCGTGGCGCCGATCAGCCGGCCGGCGGCGGAGCGTGCCACCTCGCGGCCGGTGCGGGTGGAGCCGGTGAAGGTGACGTAGTCGGCGTGCCTGATGAGTTCGGGGCCGAGCACCGGGCCGTCGCCGAGCACCACCTGCCAGACCTCCTCGGGCAGCCCGGCCTCGATCAGCAGCCGCCGCGCCCACAGGGTGGTCAGCGCGGTCTCCGTGTCGGGCTTCATGACGACGGCGTTACCGGCGGCGAAGGCGGGCAGGGCGTCGCCGACGGAGAGCTCCAGGGGGTAGTTCCAGGGCGAGATGTGGCCGACGACCCCGCGCGGGTGGCGCAGCTCGCGGACCCGGGTGAGGACGGGGAAGGCGCCGGTGCGGCGGCGCGGGCGCAGATACGCCGGGGTCTTGCGGCCGTAGTGGCGGGCGGAGACGGCGACGGTCTGCACCTCCTCGTGGGCGGGCAGCCTGGCCTTGCCGGTCTCCAGCTGGATGAGGTCGAGCACCTCGTCCTGGCGGCGCAGCAGCAGATCGTGAAAGCGCAGCAGCACCGCGGCGCGCCGGCGTGCGGGGCGCGCGGCCCAGGCGCGTTGGGCGGCACGGGCTTGTTCGAAGGCGGCGGCGACCTCGTCCGGTGTGGCCTCAGGCAGCTCCGCCAGTCGGCCGCCGGTCAGCGGGCTGTGGCAGGCGGTGCTGCCGTTACCGGCCACGCCGCGGGTCAGCCGGCGCACGAGCTCGGGGGTGACCACCCGGGCGGCGCGGGCCTCGAGAGACCGGACATCCGGGGGTGGCTGGGCCGGCTCGGCTGACGTGGCTGCCTCGGCCAACGCCGGTGACGTGACTGGCTCGGCTGGCTCGGCTGTCGTCATAGGCGGAGGGTAAGACCGCCCGGATGCGCGTGGCTACCCGTCGGTAATGACTTTCTGGCGGGTCCGGGCGCCGTCAGGCGTCGCCCGTCAGCCGTCGTCGGCCGGCGGCTCCTCCGTGTCGCGGATCTCCAGGTTCTCGATGACGTCGTCGTACAGCTGCTCGCCGTAGTCGCGGGCCGGGCCGCGTTCGCCGGGCATGTTCACCTGTACCTGCCAGATCTGGTTGTCGCGCCCCTCGTAGTACAACGCCATGCGCTGGGTGACCCGGTCGTCCCCCTCGTCGTATATGTAGGCGGGACGGGAGGACCGTGTCAGCTCGGCCGCCTGCCGCTCCTGGAACTCCAGCTCCCAGAAGTCTCCCTTGACGTCCTGGTAGGTCCCGGTGTCCTCGCGCATGGCGTCGAGTGACTCGGCGGCGAGTTGCAGCGGTCCCTTGTCCTCCGTCTCCTCCCAGGACCACACCTGGACGGAGTAGATGTCGTCCCGCGACTGGTACGAGACCCAGTCCGGATTCTCCGCGTCGGTGACCCGCTCGAAGCTGGTGGGGACGGCGAGCGTCATCCGGAAGTCTTCCTCCTCCTTGACGCCCCAGCCCTCGGGGAGCGCGGCACCGTCATCGCCTCCGAACGGTCCGAACGGGGCGAACAGCAGCGCCGCCACCAGCACCACGACGGCCCCCACGCCACCCAGCACCGCCCGGCGCCGTCGCCGCTTGGGCGGCGCGGCGCCCGACGGGTCGGTCGGCCCCGTCGACGCGTCGACGGCGAGATGGGTCGGGTCGACCAGCGGCGCGGCGATGATCTCCCTCAGGATCCGGCGGGCCTCCTCGGCCCTGGGTCGGGCTCCCGGCCGCTTGTCGAGCAGCCGGGTGATCAGTTCGGCGAGCGGGCCCCCGGCGCGCGTCGGTGGCGGGGCCTCCGTGGAGATCACCGCCTGCACGGTGGCGGCGACGTTGTTCCTGCGGAACGGCGAGACGCCCTCCACGGCGACGTAGAGCAGGACCCCGAGCGACCACAGGTCGGATTCGGGCCCGGGGCGCTGCCCCTGCGCGCGTTCAGGCGCGGTGAACTCGGGGGAGCCGACGAAGACGCCGGTCTCGGTCAGGCCCTGCTCGCCCTCCACCTGCGCGATGCCGAAGTCCGTGAGCACCACCTGCTCGTGGCCGCCGAGCAGCACGTTCGCGGGCTTGACGTCCCGGTGCACCACGCCGGCCTCGTGGGCGGCGGCGAGGCCCTCCAGCACCGCCAGGCCGATCCGGGCGGCCTCCCTGGTCTCCAGCGTGCCGGTCTCCAGCACGTCGGCCAGGGTCTCGCCGCGCACCAGCTCCATCACCAGCCACGGCTGCCCGTCCTCGACGACCACGTCGTGCACGGTGACGATCGAGGGGTGGCCGATGCGGGCGGCGGCCCGCGCCTCGCGCTGCATCCGCTCGTGCACCATGGTGCGCTGGCGGTCGGCCACGGACTCCGGCAGCCGCGGCTCCTTGACCGCGACATCCCGGTCGATGACCTCGTCGCGGGCGCGCCACACGGTGCCCATACCGCCGTGGCCGAGCCGGCTGGTGAGACGGTAGCGACCGCCGAGCAGGCGCCCGGACTGGCTCTCGACCGGCGGCGTTGGCGTCGACACCACCTGGGCGGCCGCGCCGCGGGACGGGACGGCCGCGGTCCGCTCGGTCTCGGGCCCGCCACCGCCTTCCGCCTCCCGGGACGGCGTGGGCGGGCGCAGTTCGTAGCTGGTGGGATCGTTCACCTGTGCCTGGCCCCCGTCGCTTCCCCCGTCACTGTCCATGTCCCATCTATACCGGGCGGGCGTCGGGGGTGGCTCGCTCGGGGTCCGGACAGCTACAGACCCGTGACGTTCCGGCGCGATCAAGTCCCGACGCGCTGGCGTCGCTTGGTCTAGGCCAGTTGGTTTGGGCCTGCGCGTCTGGGCCGGGTCAGCCGGTGACGTCGTAGGTGTCGCTGATCACGTCGTCGATCTCGCGAATCCGGTCCTCCGCGCCGGCGGGGCCCTGGACCATGACCACGTGGAAGTGGCCGCCCATCACCATCACCTGGTTGCAGGCGAGGAGCTCGTCGGCGCCCTCCCGCCAGCCGAAGACGCCGGTGACCATGGTGGAGTCGCCGACGGCTATGTCGTACAGCTCGCTGGACGTGCCGTACTGGTCGGCGCGGTATGCCGCGAGCTCGGGCTGCTGCTGCAGCTGGTAGCTCATCGGGTCGTCCCCGTACTCCTCGGTGCTGTCCCGGCCGGGCACCACGATGATCTCCAGGTTGCCGTCCGCGTAGACCACGCTGCCGTCGTCCGCCTGGCCCTGCCGATCGAACGCCTGGGGCACGGTCAGCGTGAAACCGGCCGGATCCTCGACGGTGCGGTAGCCGTCCGGTACGGCGGGGTCGTCCGGTTCGTTCCCGCCGCCCTCGGTGGGCTCGTTGTCCCCGGTGGGCTCCGGCTCACCGCCGGAGCCGCCGGAGCCGCCCGGCTCGTCCTCGGGGGGTGCGTTGGTGGGCTCGGGGCCCTGCGTCGGCTCGGCGCCGTTGTCCGTGGACCCGTCCTCGTTCGGCGCGAACACCAGCACGTACGCCACCGCGCCGGCCAGGCCGAGAAGGATCAGCGTCACCAGCAACCGGCCGAGCCGGCGCGGGCCACGCGGGCCGCGCGCGGCGCGGAGCCGGGGACGGCGGCGGAGCGGCCCGACCACCGTGCCGCGGCGCCGGACGATCGGCAGCCGCCGCGGGTCGGCGGGGCGGCCAGGCTCCAGGGCGGGCGGCGGCGCGGTGACCGTGTTGCGGCCCACCTCGGGCTCGGGGGCGCTGCGCAGCAACGAGCGCAGCCAGCCGCGCAGTTCCTCGGCGCTGGGGCGCTCGGTGGGGTCCTGGCGCAGCAGCGACTCGACGACGGGGCGCAGCGCGCCGCAGTCCTCGGCGAACGCGGGCTGCTCGGCGCAGACGGCCTGGACCAGTTCGGCGGTGGAATCCTCCGGATAGGCGGGGTAGCCCTGGACCGCGCGGAACAGCAGGGCCCCGAGCGCCCAGAAGTCGGCGGCCGGGCCGACCGGCGGCGCGAGCCGCCAGTGCTCGTACACGGGTCCGGCCTGTTCTGGCGCCCAGCGCTCGGTCACGGCGCCCACGGTGGTCATCCGCGCCTGGCGGGCGCGTTCGGCGGCGAGCGCGCTGTCCGGTCCGCGGTAGCGCTCGGCGCGCACGGCGGGCCTGACCGAGGCGGAGGCGGTGGTGCGGTCGGCGGGGTCGGTGGCGTGGCCCGGGAGGGCGGGAACCGGCGCGGGGGCGGGCTCGGCGGCCGGCGGCTGTTCCTCCTCGCGCCCCTGCGAGGGCTGGACGCGCCGGGGCGCGGACTCCCAGCCGGTGCGCACGGGGTGGTTCACGCGCCGGGGGCCCGGCAACTCGGCGGGGGCGCTGCGGTCAGAAGGCGCCGCTTCCTCGGGCTGGGCGCCGCCGCGCGTGGCGTTGGCGCCGGCCTGCGTGCCGGCGCGGTAGGCGGCGATGGCGCCGCTGCGCGCGGCCCGTTCCTCCGCGGCGCGCGCCGCCGCGATGGCGGCCCGGCCGCCCTGGTCGGCGTCGCCGCCCTCGAAGTCCCAGGAGGCGGGGAAACCGCCACCCGGCTGCCGGTCCTCCGCCGTGGGGGTGTCTCCCAGGCCTTCATCTGGGGGAGGCCCTTCGGCCGGGTGCTGCGGCTGGCCGCCCTGCTGGCGCATGCGCGCGACGAGCCCGGCGGCGCCGCCCTGGGAGCCCTCGTCGACGCGCGGCACCGAACCGGTGTCCCAGCGCCGGTATGCCTCTGGCAAGGGGGTGGGCCCTCGGCCCTCCCGATCCACGGGTCCCTCGGGACGCGGGGGCGCACCGCCCGGGCCCTCAGGGCCTGGGGGACGCTCCGCCGGGTCACCCCAGCCGGGCGCGCCCGGTGGGTAGGAACCACTGCCCGACCCACTGCCCGACCCACTGCCCGCCGGCCCGGCCTGGCCGTCCCATTCCCGGGCGCCCCAGTCCTGCCCATGCCATTCCTGGCCGCCGGGCGGCGCGGGGCCGGAGGCCGCAGGCCCGTACGGGGCGCCGTTCGCCTCATCTGACGGCTCGCGCCATCCGCCGGACCAGCCACCCGGCTGCCCCGGCCGCCAGCCGCCCGTGCCGTTCCGCTCGCCGCGCTCGTCGACCGCGCGCCAGCCGCCCGTTTCGTTCGGATCGACCGGCTCGCCGCCGGCCACCCCCGGACCCGGCCCTGTCGGCCGCCAGCCGCCGGTGCCGTTCGGGTCCCCCGGGGCGGTGCCCGGGTGGCGCGGTCGCCAGCCACCCGTCTCGTTGGGGTCATCCAGCTCGTCGCCGGCCGCTCCCGGGCCGGAGGCGCCCCACTGCCAGCCGGCGCCCGGGCCGGCGGCCGGCGGATCCTGCCGGCCGGGGTGCCAGCCACCCGGGTCGTCCAGACCGTTCGGCGCCGCGGCGTCGTAGCCCCCGTAGTCCTCGTACGCCTGGTAGCCGTCCGCCGTCATGTCGGGCAGGCCGCGGCGCTCCTCGTCCGCCGCCAACATCTCGCGCAGCCGGCCGGGCGGCCCCGCTGGGTGCACGCCGGGGGCGCTCTCGACATCCCGTGCGCCGGGGGCGTGCTTCTCTTCAGGTTGGCCCGCCGGGCCGAAGGCGTCGCGCGTCGTGTCGTCGGGCGGCAGCGGATCGTAGCCGCACAGCGCCTCCTCGGCGGCGCCGGCGGCCAGACCGGTCAGCAGCGCACGACCGTCCTCGCAGATCAGCACGGTGCGCGCGGTGAGGTTCCGGTGCGTCCAACCGTGTGCGTGCACGATGCGCAGGGCCGCCAGCAGATCGGCCGCCACCTCGGCGGCCCGATACGGCTTCAGGCGTTCTTCGGCGAGCACCGCGGCGAGCGGCCGTGCGGTCACTAACTCACTGACGATCCACAGGCCGTCGCCCTGCACGAAAACGTCGAAGACCTGGTCAAGGCGCGGATGGTCGGGCAGCCGGGACGCGGCGAGCGCCGCCCGCAGCGCGCGGCGCACCGTGGGGTCCTCCGGGTCGCGGATGGCGCGGTCGCCGGGCGCACCACGCCGGCTCAGGCCTACCCCGCCGTCGCCGTCCAGCACCTCGGCGTCCACCACTTCGGGCAACGGCACCTGCCGGACCAGCACCTCCTGGCCGACCACGGTGTCGTAGGCACGGGACTCGATGAGCTCGAACTCCTCCGAGGGAGCCCGCGGTAGGCGGTAGCGGTCGGCCAACAGCCGTCCCGCGTATGTGTCGTGCCTGTCATACGTGTCCACGAGGCTCACCTCCCCACCGCGCACGCCCCCGGTAGTACCGGCCTCTCACGATACGTGCCGTAGACATACCACGGCCACGCCACGTCAACTCCTGATCTGCCTGATGGGCAGTCAGTCCAGTGGTTCGAACGTGTCGAAGGCCGTGTCCCGCAGCGCGCCGCACGCCGCACCGTCCCACTCGTCCGCCGCGCAGCTGACGGAGATCGTGTAGCCCTGGTCGTCGTCGACGCGGAAGGCGCGGTTGAGCACCCGCACCCGCTCCCCGTCCACGGTGTGCTCGTACTCCCAGTCGGCCACAGCGGGATAGTCGCGCCATTCGACGGGCGCGACGCTGACGAGCTCGTAGTCGGTGCTCTCGTCCGAGACGCCCGGCTCCATGAGGCGCCAGGCGGAGAGCGCGCTGTCGGCGGGGCTGCTGTCGAATTCGACGCCCACGCTGGGCGGTGCGCCGCCCGGGTCGCTGTAGACGCCGGAACCGGCGGCCGACGCGGTGTCGCGCTCCCATTCGGACGGCAGGGACATGGAGAACCGGGCGTCGGGGTCGACCCGTTGGGAGAAGCCGGAGGGGTCGTCCGGGATCGAGGCGTCGGGGTCGTTCTCCGGGGTGGCGCCGGGGGCGCCGCCGGTGTCGCCGTCGTCGGGGTCCGACGTCTCGTCGTCCGTGGGATCGGGCGTCGGCTCGTCGGTCGGCTCGTCGGTCGGGTCCTGGGTGGGCTCGGAGGTGTCCTCGCCCCCGGGCTCGCCGGACTCGCCGTCGTCCCGTCCTGGTGAGTCGTCACCACCCCCGAGGGTGACCGCGAGAGCGGCGCCGACCAGCGCGAGCAGCAGGACGACCGTCCCGGCGAGGAGCAGCACGCGGCGCCGGTTCGGAGGGCTCGGGGGCGGCGGCGTGGCCGCCCCGCCGGGCACGATCGGCGGGCCGAACCCGGTCGGCGGCGTGCCCGGGTCTGCGTACACCCCCGGCGCGGGAAACCCCGTTCCGGCCGCGGGCAGCGGGGTGGGCGGGGTGGCGGGGGCGGCGGCCGGCTCGGCGGCTGGGTGAACGGCGGGCTCGGCGGCTGGGTGAACGGCGGGCTCGGCGGGGAACTCGGCGACCGGCGTGGAGGAGACCGGTGGCTCCACCGACGGCGGCAGCGGCGCGGGCACCGGGGTGCGGCGCGGGGCCACCACCAGGGTGCTGTCGATCTTGTTCGCCGGCGTCTCCGACTCCCCCTCGGCGGCGGCCGGCCGCAGCGCGGCCAGCAGCAACTCCCGGGTGCCCGGCTCGTCGAGACGCCGCTCCGGCTCCTTCTCGAGCAGACCGGTGATCACCTCGGTCAGCTCCTCCGCCTGCCGGGGCGGCGGCACCGGATCGTGCATCACGGCGGCGAGCGTGGCGATGGCGCCGCCCTCGTCGTACGGCGGCCTGCCCTCGACGCAGCAGTAGAGCAACGCGCCGAAGGACCACAGGTCGGCGGACGGGCCCTGCGTCTCGCCACGGGCGCGCTCCGGGGAGATGTAGGAGGGCGCGCCGACGAGCATGCCGGTCGAGGTGATGGAGGGATCCCCCTCCACCTTGGCGATGCCGAAGTCGGTCAGCACGACGCGGCCGTCCTTGTGCGCGACGAGGACGTTGGACGGCTTCACGTCGCGGTGCAGGATGCCGGCGCCGTGCGCGGTGCGCAGCACGTCAAGGACGGCGAGGCCGATCTCCGCCACCTCGCGGGGCCGCATCGGGCCGTCGTCGCGGATGATGTCGGCCAACGAGCGGCCCTCGATCAGCTCCATCACGATCCAGGGGCGGGACCCTTCGTCCACCACGTCGTAGACGGTGACCACACCCGTGTTGCGGATGCTGGCGATGGCCTTGGCCTCGCGCAGGGTGCGGGTGATGAGGCGGCCGCGCTCGCCGTCGTCCACGCCGATGGGCAGGCGCAGTTCCTTGACCGCCACGGACCGGCCCAGCATCTCGTCCTGGGCGCGCCACACGGTGCCCATGCCGCCGCGGCCCACGGGGTCGCCGAGCCGGTACCGGCCGGCGAGCAGCCGGCCGGTCTGCACGGGCTCCCAGTGCGCGGGCTCGCCGCTGTTCTCCGCGGGCAACTCGATGAGCGGGGCGTCCCCGCCCAACGACACGTCCTCGTCGTCCTCCGCCGGCAGCCCCGCCGCGACCGACGCCCCAACGAGCGGGGCGTCACCACCCAACGACCGATCCTCATCGTCGTCCGCCGGCGCTTCCGCCGCGACCGACGCCCCAACGAGCGGGGCGTCACCACCCAACGACCGGTCCTCATCGTCGTCGCGCAGCGCCGTCACCTGCATGGTCAACGGCTCGGGCGGCCCGACCACCGCCGGCGGCGGATCCACCGGCGTGTAGTCCTCCGCCCGCAAGTCCCCCATCGTCTGCGACGAAACCGGCTCCGCCGCCCCGGGGACATCCTGCACCTCCGCCAACACGACGCCCTCCGGACGGCCCGGCTCAGAAGCGTCCGCCGGGGGCGCGTCCGCCGGCTCCGCCGGCACCGCGTCCTGCGGCGGCAACGCCGCCATCTGCATCGTCCCGGACTCGGCCAACGGCGCGTCCGGCACGGCATCCGCCGGGGCGCATCCACCGGCTCCGCCGGCACCGCGTCCTGCGGCGGCAACGCCGCCATCTGCATCGTCCCGGACTCGGCCAACGGCGCGTCCGGCACGGCATCCGCCGGAGGCGCATCCACCGGCACCACCGGCACCGCGTCCTGCGGCGGCAACGCCGCCATCTGCATCGTCCCGGACTCGGCCAACGGCGCGTCCGGCACGGCATCCGCCGGAGGCGCATCCACCGGCTCCGCCGGCACCGCGTCCTGCGGCGGCAACGCCGCCATCTGCATCGTCCCGGACTCGGCCAACGGCGCGTCCGGCACGACGTCCTGCGGCTCCGCCGGCACGGCGTCCTGTGGCGCGGTGGGGGGTGCTGGGGGGAGGGGCGGCACCGGGGGGAAGGCGGGGGGTTGGGCGGGAGGTGGAGGGCTCGCGTGGACCGCGTACCACGGCGTCTCGTCCGCCTCGGGGGACGGCGGCGCCCCCTCTGCCCGGTCCCGGCCCAGCGCAGCGTCTCGCGCACGTCTCGCGACGCATCCTCCGCCGCGCCCATGTTCAGCGTGCCGCCGTCCGCCGGCGTGCGCTCTCGCCCCGCCGGCGCGTCAGCGCCGTGCGCGCCGTCCCCGTTGTCCTGGCCCATGCCTCGCGCCCCTCCGACTGATCCCGGCCATTGTCACCCATCCGGCCGAGAATGGATCAGATCACAGCGGCACGGTATCGGGTGCGCCCAGGCGCGCCGCGTCGGCGGTCTGATCGTCGGGCTGGAGCTGCGACTCGCGCTCCGCCTCCACCCGCTTCCCGTAGTTCTCCACCTCGCGCTCCACCTGCGCCGCGTCCCAGCCCAGCACGCCGGCCATCAGCTCGGCGCACTCCCGCGCGCTGCGCGTCCCGCGGTCGAACGTCTCGATGGAGATCCGGGTGCGGCGGGTGAGCACGTCCTCCAGGTGGCGCGCCCCCTCGTGCGTGCAGGCGTAGACGATTTCGGCCTTGAGGTAGTCGTCGGCGGCGGGCAGCGGCCGGCCGAGTTTCGGGTCGTCGGCGATCAGCTCCAGCACCTCCTCGGTGAGCGAGCCGTATCGATTCAGCAGGTGCTCGACGCGCGCCTCGTGCAGCCCGACACGCGCGGCGAGGCGCGTCCGCGCGTTCCACAGCGCGTGGAAACCCTCCGCGCCGGCCAGTCGCACCTCCTCCGTGCAGCAGGCGGCGACCCGCCGGTCCAGGCCGTGCACCGCCGCGTCCACCGCGTCCTTCGCCATCACCCGGTACGTCGTGAACTTGCCGCCCGCCACCACCACCAGGCCGGGCACCGGGTGCGCCACCGTGTGCTCGCGGGACAGCTTGCTCGTGGCGTCCGACTCGCCGGCCAGCAGGGGGCGCAGACCGGCGTACACGCCCTCGACGTCGTCCCGGGTCAGCGGCACCGCGAGCACGGAGTTCACGTGTTCGAGCAGATAGTCGATGTCGGCGCTGGACGCCGCCGGGTGGGCCTTGTCGAGGTCCCAGGAGGTGTCCGTGGTGCCCACGATCCAGTGGCGGCCCCAGGGGATGACGAAGAGCACGCTCTTCTCGGTGCGCAGGATCAGGCCGGTCGAGGAGTGGATGCGGTCCTTGGGCACCACCAGGTGAATGCCTTTCGAGGCCCGCACGTGGAACTGGCCGCGCTCGGCGATCATGGCCTGCGTGTCGTCGGTCCACACGCCGGTCGCGTTGACCACCTGCTTGGCGCGGATCTCGTAGCTGCCGTCCTGCTCCAGGTCCACCACTCGGACGCCGACGACCCGCTCGCCCTCGCGCAGGAACTCCGCCACCCGCGCGCGGTTGGCGACATGCGCCCCATAGGCCGCGGCGGTGCGCACCAGGGTCGCGACATAACGCGCGTCGTCCACCTGGCCGTCGTAGTACTGCAACGCGCCGACCAGCGCCTCCTTCCGCAGCGCGGGCGCCACCCGCAGCGCGCGCCGGCGGCTGAGGTGGCGGTGGTGCGGCAGGCCTCGGCCGTGTCCCGAGGAGACGGCCATGGCGTCGTAGAGCGCCACGCCGGTGCCCGCGTACAGCCGCTCCCACCCGCGGTGCTGGAGGGGGTAGAGGAACGGGACGGGCTTGACCAGATGCGGTGCGAGGCGGTCGAGCAGCAGGCCGCGCTCCTTGAGCGCCTCCCTGACCAGCCCCAGGTCGAGCATCTCCAGATAACGGAGCCCGCCGTGGATGAGTTTGCTCGATCGGCTGGAGGTGCCGGACGCCCAGTCCCGCGCCTCGACGAGCCCCGTGGCCAGACCCCGGGTCACGGCGTCAAGCGCCGTCCCCGCCCCGACCACGCCGCCCCCGACCACCAACACGTCGAGCTCCCGCTCCGCCATTCGGGCGAGTGCGTTGGTCCGACCGTCGGGCCCCAGTGCCGCCGTCCTCACCGCTGCCTCCCAGGCTTGCGTCATTGCCGCTTCGTTGACGTCTCGTCGTCGTTCGACCTGATGCGAACACACCTTGGTGTTGTCGCAACTCCTGTCCTCGATGCTCTCCCATTACCCACGCTTTGGCGCGACCATCGACGGGTCCGAACGAACAATCCACCATATCTTTCATATATGCCCCTAAGCTGACTTGCGTTACGGTCCGGCCACCCGTGCCGCTCGTCCCGCCGGAGGGAGCCCTCACCGCATGCCCGCCGATCTCGCCGTCCTCGGCCTCGAGCATCTGGGGCTGCCCGCCGCTCGGGCCGCCACCGCCGCCGGCATCCACACCGTGGGATTCACGCCCGACCCGCGGGCCGCCGCCGACCTCAACACGGGCCGCCCGCCCGTCGAGGGCTTTCTGACCGCCCCCGACCTGCGCCGGATGCTGGCCCGCGGCTTCTCCGCGACCAGCGATCCGGCCGAGCTGGCCCGGGTGCGCACCGCGTTGATCTGCGCGCCGGTGCCGGTCGACGCGGCCGGGGAGCAGGATCTCCGGGCGATCACGGACGCCGCGCGGGCGCTCGCGCCCCGGCTCGGTCCGCGCGCGCTGGTGGTGCTGGAGTCCACCGTCTGCCCCGGCACCACCCGCGACGTGCTGCGCCCGCTGCTGGAGGAGGGCTCGGGGCTGCGCGCCGGGCGCGACTTCCACCTCGCGAGCGCCCCCGGGCACCCCGGTCCGGCCGCCCGCGGCCCGCGGGTCATCGGCGGCCTCACCCCCACCTGCACCGAGGCCGCCGCCGCCTTCTACGGCCGGCTGACCGACAAGGTGGTGCGGGCCAGGGGCGTGGCCGAGGCCGAGGCCGCGCAGGTGCTGCGGACGAACGCCAGACAGGTCTCGACCGCCTTGGTCAACGAGATGGCGATGCTCTGCCACGACCTCGGCATCGACCTGTGGGACGTGCTGCGCTGCGCCGAGGCCCGGCCGTGGCCCTCGCCCTGGCCGGCGGGCGGCGGGCCCGCGCCCCGCCCGGGCCTCGGCGCCGGCGGTCCGGGCGGGCCCATGGACCCCGGCGGCCGGCTCCGCCTCGTCGGGGTGGCCAGGGACATCAACGCGCGCATGCCGCGTTACGTCACCCGGCGCGCCGCCGCGCTGCTCAACGAGCACGGCAAGTCGGCGCGCGGCGCCCGGATCCTGCTGCTCGGCGTCACCGGCCAGCCCGACTCGCCCGACCAGGCGGGGGCGCCGGCCCGGGAGATCGCCGCCCGGCTGTTGGAGCTGGGCGCGCAGCTCAGCTTCCACGACCCGTACGTGCCGCGCTGGTGGGTCGCCGGGCAGGAGGTGCCGCCGGCCGTGGCGCTGTACGAGGCCGCGACCGCGGCCGACCTCACGCTGCTGCTCCAGCACCACAGCGTCTACGACCTGCAGGGTCTGGCCGCGAAGGCGCAGCTGCTGCTCGACACCCGGGGCGCGACGCCCGCCGGCGCCGCGCACCGGTTGTGACCGGACGCGCGGGGTGGTGGGCGGCTGGTCAGGCGGCGCCATCGCGCACGCACCGCTTCGCCTGCGGTTCAGCCGACGTTCGCCAAACGGCGCTTGAGTGTGGCCCATGACCACAGCAGAGACACCAGACACCGCCACGGTCAGCCGCCGCACGGTCATGCAGACCGCGGCCGCTGGCGCCGGCATCGCGCTGGCCGGCAGCGTCGGCGTGCTGGCCACCGCGCCCGGCGCGATCGGCCGACCGGGCCACCACGGGCTGGGCTACGGCCAACTCGTCCCCGACCCGGACGGCCTGCTGTCGCTCCCCGAGGGCTTCTCGTACCGGGTCATCACCCGGACCGGCGAGACGCTCCTGGAGAGCGGCGAGACCACCCCCTCCAACCACGACGGCACCGCCACCTTCGAGGGCCCGCGCGGCGCCGACCTGCTGGTCGTGAACCACGAGCTGGGCGGCCCGCGCGAGGAGTGGGATTACCCGGTGCCGCTCACCGAGGACCTGGTGTACGACCCGGCGGCGGCCGGCGGCTGCACGGTCGTCGAGGTCGTGGACGGCGGCGAGCACGTCACGGAGTGGGTCGGCATCGCCGGCACCTCCACGAACTGCGCCGGCGGTTCGACCCCGTGGGGCACGTGGCTGACCTGCGAGGAGACCGAGGACCTGGCCGGCGAGAACGGCATGACCAAGGACCACGGCTACGTTTTCGAGGTGGACCCGTACGACCGGGTCGCCTGCCGGGAGCCGCGCCCGATCAAGGCGTTCGGCCGGTTCGCCCACGAGGCCGTGGTCATCGACCCGCGGCAGGGCCACGCCTACCTGACCGAGGACGCCTCGGAGCCGAACGGCCTGCTCTACCGCTGGGTGCCGCCGCGCGGCTTCCGGCACGGCCGAGGCTCGTTGCGCCACCTGTCCGACGAGGCCGGCACGTTGCAGGCGTTCCGCTGCTTCGACTCCGGCGGCCGGTTCGTCGACGACCTGTCCCGCGCCACGCGGATCGGCACGGTCTACGGCGTGGACTGGGTCGAGGTGCCCGACCGGGACGCCCGCGAGACCCCGATCCGGCTGCAGTTCGGGGCGGCAGAGGTCACCCGCAGCCGCAAGCTGGAGGGCATGTGGTGGGGTGACGGCGGGACCTACTTCGTCTCGTCCTACGCCCGCGACGAGAGCCCGGGCCTGCCGCACGACGGCCAGGTGTGGTTCTACGACCCGAAGCGCCGCACGGTGACCCTCAAGGTGCTGCTGGGCGTGAACGCGGATCCCTCGAAGCCCGGCGATCTGGACGGCCCGGACAACATCACGGTGTCCCCGTACGGCGGCCTGATCATCGCCGAGGACGGCGAGGGTGTGCAGCACCTGTTCGGGGCGAACGAGGACGGCGACACGTACGAGCTCGCCCGCAACGAACTGAACCTCGGTACCGAGGAAGAACCGGAGTACAGCGAGTTCACCGGGGTCACCTTCTCCCCCGACGGCCGCACGCTGTACGCCAACATCCAGAATCCCGGCATCCTGCTGGCCATCACCGGCCCCTGGCGCCGCCACCGGTGACGCGACGGGCAGGGCCGCACCGGCCCTGCCCCGCCTCCGGCCCTCAGCGAGCGAGGCTGACGGTCACCTCGACGCGCTGGAACTCCTTGAGCTCCGAATAGCCCGTGGTGGCCATGGCCCGGCGCAGCGCGCCGAAGAAGTTCATCGCCCCGTCCGGCGTGTGCGAAGGACCGGAGAGGATCTCCTCGGTGGTGCCGACCGTGCCGAGCCGCACCTTCTTGCCGCGCGGCAGCTCCTCGTGCACCGCCTCCATGCCCCAGTGGTGCCCGCGCCCCGGCGCGTCCGAGGCCCGGGCCAGCGGGGAGCCGATCATCACGGCGTCCGCGCCACAGGCGATCGCCTTGGGCAGGTCGCCGGACCAGCCGACGCCGCCGTCCGCGATGACGTGCACGTACCGGCCGCCGGACTCGTCGAGGTAGTCCCGGCGGGCCGCCGCGACGTCGGCCACCGCGGTGGCCATGGGGACCTGGATGCCCAGCACGTTCCGCGTGGTGTGCGCGGCGCCGCCGCCGAAGCCGACCAGCACGCCCGCGGCGCCGGTGCGCATCAGGTGCAGGGCGGCGGTGTAGGTGGCGCAGCCGCCGACGATCACCGGAACGTCCAGTTCGTAGATGAACTGCTTGAGGTTCAGCGGCTCCGCGGCCCCCGAGACATGCTCGGCCGAGACCGTGGTGCCGCGGATGACGAAGATGTCCACGCCCGCGTCCAGCACCGCCTTGGAGAACTGCGCGGTGCGCTGCGGCGACAGCGCGGCGGCGGTCACCACGCCGGACTCGCGGACCTCCCTGATCCGCCGGAAGATCAGCTCCTCGCGAACCGGGGCCGCGTAGATCTCCTGGAGCCGCCGGTTGGCGTCGGACTCCGGCAGCTCGGTGATCTCGGCCAGCAGCGGCTCGGGGTCGTCGTACCGGGTCCACAGACCCTCGAGGTTCAGCACGCCGAGGCCGCCGAACCGGCCGATGCGGATGGCGGTGGCCGGCGAGACCACCGAGTCCATCGGCGCGGCGAGGAACGGCAGCTCGAAGCGGTAGGCGTCGATCTGCCAGGCGATCGAGACCTCCTTCGGATCCCTGGTGCGGCGGCTGGGCACCACGGCGATGTCGTCGAAGGCGTACGCCTGGCGCCCGCGCTTGCCGCGCCCGATCTCGATCTCAGTCACTCTCGTCACCTACGGACTTTTCTCACGTTCTTGCGTTCGACTTCAGCGGGTGGCTCGCATGTGCGAGCCCGTACGAGGCCGGTCAGCGCAACGAGTAGTTCGGCGCTTCCGTGGTCATCTGGATGTCGTGCGGGTGGCTTTCCTTCAGCCCCGCCGCGGTGATCCGCACGAACCGGCCGCGCTCCTGAATGTCCCGGACGGTCCGGCCACCGAGGTAGTACATCGACTGGTGCAGGCCGCCGACGAGTTGGTGCACGACGGAGGCGACCGGCCCGCGATAGGCCACCTGCCCCTCGATGCCCTCGGGGATCAGCTTGTCGTCCTCGGCGATCTCGTCCTGGAAGTAACGGTCCTTCGAGTACGAGCGCCGGTCGCCGCGGGACTGCATCGCGGCGAGCGACCCCATGCCGCGGTAGGACTTGAACTGCTTGCCGTTGATGAACATCAGCTCGCCGGGTGACTCCTCGCAGCCGGCCAGCAGGCTGCCGAGCATCACCGTGTCGGCGCCCGCGACGAGAGCCTTCGCGATATCGCCGCTGTACTGCAGACCGCCGTCGCCGATGACCGGGACGCCGGCCTCGCGGGCGGCCAGCGACGCCTCGTAGATCGCGGTGACCTGCGGCACGCCGATGCCGGCGACCACCCGGGTGGTGCAGATCGAACCGGGCCCGACGCCCACCTTGATGCCGTCGACCCCGGCGTCCACCAGCGCCTTGGCGGCGTCGCGGGTGGCGACGTTGCCGGCGACGACGTCGACCCGGTCGGTGTTGGACTTGATCTTCGCGGCCATGTCGGCCACCAGCCGGGAGTGGCCGTGCGCGGTGTCCACCACGATGAAGTCGGCGCCGGCCTCGATCAGGGCCTGCGCCCGGTCGTACGCCTCCCCGGCGACCCCGACCGCGGCGCCGACGATCAGCCGGCCCTCGGAGTCCTTGGCGGCGTTCGGGTACTTCTCGGCCTTCACGAAGTCCTTGACGGTGATCAGACCACGCAACCGGCTCTCGGCGTCCACCAGCGGCAGCTTCTCGATCTTGTGCCGCCGCAGCAGCTCCATGGCGGCCTCGCCGGAGATGCCCACCTGGCCGGTGACCAGCGGCATCGGCGTCATGACCTCGCGCACCTGGCGGCCGCGGTCCAGCTCGAAGGCCATGTCGCGGTTGGTGACGATGCCCAGCAGCCGGCCGGTGGCGTCGGTGACCGGGACGCCGCTGATCCGGAAGCGCGCGCACAGCGCGTCGGCCTCCTTCAGGGTGGCGTCGGGGCGGATCGTGATCGGGTCGGTGACCATGCCCGACTCCGAGCGCTTGACCCGGTCCACCTGGGCGGCCTGCTCCTCGATCGAGAGGTTCCGATGTAGCACGCCGGCGCCGCCCTGCCGGGCCATGGCGATCGCCATCCGGGCCTCGGTGACCCGGTCCATCGCGGCGGACAGCAGCGGGATGTTCAGCCGGACGTTGCGCGACAGCCGCGAGGAGGTGTCGATCTCCCCCGGCGTGAGGTCCGCGGCGCCGGGCAGCAACAGCACATCGTCGAACGTCAGCCCGAGTGTCGCGAACTTCTCCGGCACTCCCGCCGCGTCACCAGTCATGACAGCCCTTCCGCACTATGCCCGAACCTGGGATTCGTTCCGTGTCTCTTCCGCCCCGCCCGGGGTCTCCATGCTACGGCCCTCCGAAACCCCTCGGTGCACGTGCGGCCGGCAACGGGAGGGCACACGGCTGGGGCCTTGGAGCGGACACCCGGAGCGGACACCCGAAAACAGGGAGCCCGCCCGGGCCCCGGGCTCAACGGCCGGCGAGGGCGCGGAGCCGGGTGAGGGCGCGGTGCTGGGCCACCCGGACCGCACCGGGGGTCATGCCCAGCTTCTGGCCGGTCTCCTCCGCGGTCAGGCCCACCGCGACCCGCAGCAGCACCAGCTCGCGCAGGTGGCGCGGGAGGTTGGCCAGCAGCTTGCGCGCCCATTCGGCGTCGCTGCTGAGCAACGCGCGCTCCTCGGGGCCCAGCGAGTCGTCCGGCCACTCCGGCATCTCGTCGGCCGGCACGGCCCAGGCGCCGGGGTGCCGCAGCGCGGCTCGTTGCAGGTCGGCGACCTTGTGCTGGGCGATGGCGACGACGAACGCGTCGAACGGCCGGCCCGTGTCGCGGTAGCGCGGCAGCGCGCAGAGCACCGCCAGGCACACCTCCTGGGCGAGGTCGTCCACGAAGTGCCTGGCCTCCCCGGGAAGCCGGGCCAACCGCATCCGGCAGTAGCGCTGCGCCAGAGGATGCACGTGCGCCAGGAGATCGTGCGTGGCCTGCGCATCGCCTCCGGCCGCACGATGGACGAGCGCGCCGATCACCCCGGTCTCGTCATCGCGCATCAGACCATGGTGCACCGGTGCCGTGCGGTCCGGGTCGCCACGGACTGAGTTGTGCACCGAAGCGTTATGTGACGGAGCGGAAGCGCTCACCGTCGCGGTCTGCGGTGCCTGAAGCGGTGCGTTTCGAGGCATCGTCTGCGCCCTCCCCTCACACCGAACCGGCTCGTCCCCATGGAGCGTCATCCTTCAAGGATGCGGCACGCGCGAACCTTTTGCGGTTGCGGCCGCGACCACGGCCGTTCCTGCAGGCCGGAAGGGCGGGGCGAACGGGAGGGTGGGCGCGGGGGGCGGAGCCACGCGGTCGTGGCCTCGCCCCCGCGTCACGGCCTGATCCGGCCGGACCTGCGAACCCCCTTCGGCCTGGTCAGCGCACCAGGCCCCAACGGAAGCCCAGGGCCACGGCGTGCGCCCGGTCCGAGGCTCCGAGCTTCTTGAACAGTCGGCGGGCGTGCGTCTTCACGGTGTCCTCGGAGAGAAACAGCTCCCGGCCGATCTCCGCGTTGGACCGGCCGTGGCTCATTCCCTCCAACACCTGGATCTCGCGGGCGGTCAGCGTCGGCGCCGCGCCCATGTCGGACGAGCGCAGCCGGCGTGGCGCCAGCCGCCAGGTCGGGTCGGCCAGCGCCTGGGTCACGGTCGCCCGCAGCTCGGCGCGCGAGGCGTCCTTGTGCAGGTACCCGCGGGCGCCCGCGGCCACCGCGAGCGCCACACCGTCCAGGTCCTCGGCCACCGTCAGCATGATGATGCGGGCGCCGGGATCGGCGGACAACAGCCGCCGAACGGTCTCCACACCGCCCAGGCCCGGCATCCGGACGTCCATCAGAATCAGGTCGGAGCGATCGGCGCCCCAGCGGCGGAGCACCTCCTCGCCGTTGGCCGCCGTCGTGACCCGTTCGACGCCGGGCACGGTCGCGACCGCGCGGCGGAGCGCCTCCCGGGCGAGCGGGGAGTCGTCGCAGACGAGGACGGATGTCATGGCCGCCCTCCGCAGCTGATGCGCATCACCTTGTGCCTCCAGGCAGTTGTCTGTCGTCACCTGTGCGGTTGACAGCCCTGACCCCATCCCGGGGCTGTGGTCTGCATCAACCGTTTACGCACTCTCAACGACGGTCACCCGAAAGAGTTACGGCTACCAACCCCACAGCAGAAGCACTCTACGTGATCGGACCGACACAAGACAGCGACTCTCCAGATTCCCACGAATCGACGCTCCTAACATCCATTTCCTTCCCATTTAGACCTTTTGCCCACTTCAGGGTGTATGAGGCTATATTCGGCTGGTAGTCATATTTACATCCACGTAGAGCCAACGCTGAGTGTTCCGCACGCTCGCCGTCTCGATGGGACAGACTCATGGCAGATTTCTCCCGCCTACCGGGCCCGAACGCCGACCTGTGGGACTGGCAGCTGCTCGCCGCGTGCCGTGGCGTGGACAGCTCCCTGTTCTTCCACCCCGAGGGAGAACGCGGCGCCGCCCGCAGCTCTCGCGAGGAAGCGGCAAAGGAGGTGTGCATGCGTTGCCCGGTGCGCTCGGAGTGCGCGGCGCACGCGTTGTCGGTGAGAGAGCCCTATGGCGTGTGGGGCGGGCTCACCGAGGACGAGCGCGAGGAACTGCTTGGTCGGGCCCGGCGTGACCTCGTGCGCGCCAACGCCCACCAGCCCGGCGCCGCCGGCTAGTCGGCCGGCCCACTACCGTCTGGCGTATGACAACTGCATTGGTGACGGGGTCAACAGTCGGGCTCGGCGCCGCGTTCGCCCGGCGGCTGGCCCGCGACCGGCACGACCTGGTGTTGGTCGCCCGATCCGCGGACACGCTGCGACGTCAGGCGGCGGAACTCCATGACCGGCACGGCATCGAGGCGGCCGTGCTGGTGGCCGACCTGTCCACGGAGGAGGGTCTCGCGGCGGTCGAGGCCCGGCTGGCAGAGCGCGAACGGCCTGTGGACCTGCTGGTCAACAACGCCGGCTTCGCCCTGAAGGGGAGATTCCCCGAGGTGTCGGTGGCCGACGAGCTGCGCATGCTGAAGGTGCACTGCGAGGCGGTGCTACGGCTGACCCATGCGGCGGTGGGGCCGATGCGGGAGCGCGGCCGCGGCTCGGTGGTGAACGTGGCCTCGGTGGCGGCCTTCCTGCCGCGCGGCACCTACGGCGCATCCAAGGCGTGGGTGGTGCAGTTCACCGAGGGGGCGGCCCGCGACCTGGCGGGGAGCGGCGTGCGAATGCTCGCGCTGTGCCCGGGCTTCGTGCGCACCGAGTTCCACCAGCGCGCCGGGATGCGCACCGACAGCATCCCCGGCTGGATGTGGCTGGACGCCGACCGGGTGGTGGACGCCGGGCTCAAGGCCCTGGCCCGCCGCCGCACCGTCTGCATACCTGACGCCCGCTACAAGACGCTGATGGGCGCCGCCCGACTGGTCCCCCGCCGCGCCCTGGGCGGCCTGTCCTCCCGGGCGGGACGCCGGTTCGGCCCACGCCGAGACGGAGGCCGAGACGAGGGCCGAGACGAGGGCCGAGACGACGGATCGTCCACTCCGTGAACGCGCATATCGGGCGAATGGGCTAAAAGAACTAGGCTGGAGGAGTCACACACCGCACGACTATGCCGTTCGGAGGAAGACCCGCCATGTCATTCGTTCAGGTGATCGACTGCACCACGCACCGGGTCGAGGAGTTGAATCGGCTCATGGACGACTGGGCGTCGCTGACCCAGGGAAAGCGGACCGCGACCCACACGATCATGGGCCGTGACCTGGACGATCCCACGCATGTCGTGGAGATCGTCGAGTTCCCGTCGTACGAGGAGGCGATGCGGAACTCCAAGCTGCCGGAGACCGACCGGATCTACGACGAGATGGTGGCGCTGTGCGACGCGCCGCCGCGTTTCACCAACCTCGACGTGTTCCGGGACGACCAGCTGAACAAGTCCGTCTCGCGTCGCTACTTCGAGGTGCTCGGCCAGGGGGACGCCGGCGCGCTCGACGCGTTGGACGAGCTGGTGACCCGCGACCTCCGGGAGCACGATCCGGCCAACACCGTGGACCCGCTCGACCTGGCCGGCTTCAAGGAGGAGGCGACCATGTACGTGCAGGCCTTCGCGCCCTCGTTCGTCATCGAGCACCAGATCGCCGAGGGCGACCTGGTGACGACCCGGTGGACGCTGACCGGCACGCATTCGGGCGAGTTCCAGGGACTGGAGCCCAGCGGCCGGCGGCTCACGCTGACCGGGCACACCACCCACCGGTTCCAGGAGGGCCGGATCGCGGAGACCCACTGGAACTGGGACAACTACGGCCTGTTGGAGCAGCTCGGGCTCATCGCCGTTTAGGCCCGGTCCGGGCCCGCGGGCGTCGGAACGCGGCACGGGACCCGCCCCGCCGGGTGGCGGAACGGGCCCCGAGGGTACGCGTGACGCGTGTCCGTACGCGCCGGGTGCGCGTCAGTGCGAGTGGCCGTGGCCGCCCGCGGCCGACTCCGGCTCCTCTTCCTTCTTCTCCACCACCAGGGTCTCGGTGGTGAGCAGCAGGGAGGCGATGGAGGCGGCGTTCTCCAGCGCGGAGCGGGTGACCTTCACCGGGTCGATGACGCCGTCCTTCACCAGGTCGCCGTAGGTGCCGGTGGCGGCGTTGAAGCCCTCGCCCTTGTCCAGCTCGGCCACCTTCGAGGTGATGACGTAGCCCTCCAGGCCGGCGTTCTCGGCGATCCAGCGCAGCGGCTCGACCGCGGCGCGGCGCACGATCGCCACGCCCGTGGCCTCGTCGCCGGTCCTGCCGAGGTCGTCGGCGAGCACCCGCGCGGAGTGCACCAGCGAGGCGCCACCGCCGGGGACGATGCCCTCCTCCACCGCGGCGCGGGTGGCGGAGATGGCGTCCTCGAGGCGGTGCTTCTTCTCCTTCAGCTCCACCTCGGTGGCGGCGCCGACCCGGATCACGCACACGCCGCCGGCCAGCTTCGCGAGGCGCTCCTGGAGCTTCTCGCGGTCCCAGTCGGAGTCGGTGGCCTCGATCTCGGCCTTGATCTGCGCCACCCGGCCGTGGATGTCCTCGCGCTTGCCGGCACCGTCGACGATCGTGGTGTCGTCCTTGGTGATGGTCACGCGGCGGGCGGTGCCCAGCACCTCGAGGCCCACCTGGTCGAGCTTGAGGCCGACCTCCTCGGAGATCACGGTGCCGCCGGTCAGGGTGGCCATGTCGCCGAGCATCGCCTTGCGGCGGTCGCCGAATCCGGGGGCCTTGACGGCAGCGGAGTTGAACGTGCCGCGGATCTTGTTGACCACCAGGGTGGACAGGGCCTCGCCCTCGACGTCCTCGGCGATCAGCAGCAGCGGCTTCGAGGAGCCGGACTGCATGATCTTCTCCAGCAGCGGCAGCAGGTCCTGGATGGACGAGATCTTGCCCTGGTGGATGAGGATGTACGGGTCCTCGAGGACGGCCTCCATGCGCTCCTGGTCGGTGACCATGTAGGGCGAGAGGTAACCCTTGTCGAAGGCCATGCCCTCGGTGAAGTCGAGCTCCAGGCCGAAGGTCTGGGCCTCCTCGACGGTGATCACGCCGTCCTTGCCGACCTTGTCCATGGCCTCGGCGATCAGCTCGCCGACCTGCTTGTCCTGGGCGGACAGCGCGGCGACGGCGGCGATGTCCTCCTTGGAGTCGATCGGCCGGGCGCTCGCGCGCAGGTCCTCGGCCACGGCGGCGACCGCCGCGTCGATGCCCCGCTTCAGGCCGGACGGGGAGGCGCCGGCGGCGACGTTGCGCAGGCCCTCGCGGACCAGCGCCTGGGCCAGCACGGTGGCGGTGGTGGTGCCGTCGCCCGCGATGTCGTTGGTCTTGGTCGCCACCTCCTTGACCAGCTGGGCGCCCAGGTTCTCGTACGGGTCCTCCGCCTCGACCTCGCGGGCGATGGTGACACCGTCGTTGGTGATGGTGGGCGCGCCGAACTTCTTGTCGATGACCACGTTGCGGCCCCGCGGGCCGATCGTCACCTTGACCGCGTCGGCGAGCTGGTTGACGCCACGCTCGAGGGCGCGCCGCGCGTCCTCGTCAAATTTCAGGATCTTCGCCATGGGTTTGCGTGTCCTCTTCCGCAATGAGTGCCGCAATGAGCCGCGCCCCGGCCCCGGGTATCCGTGGGGTCCCGGGGCGCGGTTCGGGTCTCGCCTGCTTCTGCTTGTTTCGTGCTCGCTGTTCGAACTGCCGAGCGAACTACTTCTCGATGATCGCGAGCACGTCGCGAGCCGAGAGGACGAGGTACTCCTCGCCGTTGTACTTCACCTCGGTGCCGCCGTACTTGCTGTACAGCACGATGTCGCCGACCTTCACGTCGAGCGGAAGACGGTTGCCATCCTCGAAGCGGCCCGGGCCCACGGCCAGGACGGTGCCCTCCTGGGGCTTCTCCTTGGCGGTGTCCGGGATGACCAGGCCGGAGGCCGTGGTCTGCTCGGCGTCAAGCGGCTGGACCACGATGCGGTCCTCAAGAGGCTTGATGGCAACCTTGGAACTGGCGGTCGTCACGATCCGACCTCCCCCTTCGGAGATCTCACGGGGTCAATGTGTCTGGATGAATGGCGCCCTGGTGGACCCGTCGTCGCGGGTGCCGGATCCGGCCGTCGCGCTTTGGTTGGCACTCACCTAGGGAGAGTGCCAGCCTCGAGACTATGCCGCGGTTAGCACTCAGTCAACCAGAGTGCCAAGTGGCGGGCGCGGCGTGGTGGTGCGGGGTGGCGCGGCGGTTGCGGCGCGCGCCGGGTAGTGCGCGGACGCGACCCGACAGGCGGTCTTATACGTAGTCTTCCAGGCGGGCGATGGCGAACCCCTGTTCGGTGACCTCGTCCACGATGCGGCGCAGTATGTCCACCATGTCCCCCCACGCACTGTCCGGCCACTCACCCTCACCCCTGAAGTGGGTGAGGATGATGTCGCCCGGATAGAACAGGCCGTCGGAGCGGGACCAGTCGACGCGGTCGGGAAACGCCTCCTGCGTCCACATCGGCACGCCCTCCGCCCCGCAGGCGGCCGCCGCGAGCAGCGTCGCGTCGTCGTAGGCGCCGTAGGGCGGCCGGAAGAGGGTGGGGCGCTCGCCGATCTCCCGGGTCAGCACGTCCTGTTGCCGGCAGATCTCGTGGTACTGCTCGGCGTAGGACAGCAGGGGCATCTCGGGATGGCCGACGGTGTGGTTGTGGATGCCCGCACCCTGCTCGTGCGCCTCGCGGAAGTAGGCGTATCCGCCGGCCGCCGAACCGTCGGAGAGGAACGCGCTGAACGGGATCTCCAGCTCGCGCAGCATGTCGAGAAGCCGCGGATCGCGTTCGGCGCCGTCGTCGATGGTGAGGAAGACGACCCGGTCGTCGGTGGGCACGCTCTCGAAGACGGGCGGCAGGCCGTTCTCGCCCACCAGGCGTGGCTTCTCGGCCGGTTCGGGGGGTGCGGGCGGGCGGAGGGGCAGTTGGGCGAGGCCCCAGGAGCGCGCCGCGTCGGCGCGGCGCGCCTCGGCCGCCGCGAGGTGGTCGACATAGCTCGTGAGCGCCTGCGCGGCGGCCTGGGCGGGGGCGTGCGGCGCGAGGGCGAAGGCCCGCGGCGCGGCCGGCACCACGGCCACCGGCCCCGCGGCACCCGGCAGCCCCGGCTCTGCGGCCCCGGTGCCCGACGTATCCGCTCCCGGATCGGACGCGTCCGCGGGCGGGGACTTCCAACCCGGCGGCAGGGGCGGCGGCTCGGGATAGACGCCGGGGATGCCGGGCGCCGCACAGGACAGGGTCAGGAGCGCCACCACGCCGAGCGCGTACGGAGTCCGGACTGCTTTTCCTACTTGTAGGAAAATACTCACAATTCGGGATCGTGCCAGCCGCCCCGCCGACGCCCTGCGCGCCATCCCGGAACGTCCGGCGAGAATGACCTGTGTGGCCGCGCTCTCCTCCTCGCCTTTCTCGTCCTCCTCCCCCTCCTCGCCTGGCTCTTCCGAGCTCGACGCCTTCCGGGCGCTGCTCACGGAGCCGGGCGCGCGCCTGCTGGCCGAGGTGCGGGAGCTGACCCCCGCCGAGGAGTTGACCGCGGCCACCCGGCTGCGCCGTGACCACCCGGCCGCGTTGGTCTCCGCCGCCATCGGCCAGGCCCGACTGCGGCAACGCGCCGCGGCGAAGTTCGGACCCGACGCCGAGCGGATGTACTTCACCGGCGACGGCGTGGAGCAGGCCACCCGAGCGCCGGTGGCCGCCTGGCGCGCCGAGCGGCTCGCCGCACGCGGGGCGCGCACCGTGGCCGATCTGTGCTGCGGCGTCGGCGGCGACGCCATCGCCCTGGCCAGGGCCGGGCTGCGAGTGCTCGCCGTCGACCGCGACCCGTTGACCTGCGCCGTCGCCGAGGCCAACGCGGCGGCCCTCGGCCTCGCCGACCGCGTCACCGTGCGCCGCGCCGAGGTCGCCGAGCTCACGGACGCGGAGCTGGCCGGCCACGACGCGGTGTTCCTCGACCCGTCCCGGCGCGGCGGCCGCGGCCGGACGTTCGACCCCGAGGCGTACTCCCCGCCGCTCTCCGAGGCCGTGCGGATCGCCGGTCTGGTCCCCCTCGCCGCGCTGAAGGTGGCGCCCGGCCTGCCGCACAGCGCGATCCCGGCCGAGTCCGCCGAGGCGGAGTGGGTCTCCCACCGGGGCGAGGTGAAGGAGGCCGTGCTGTGGTTCGGCACCGGCCCCGGCCACCCCCGGCGTGCCACCGCCCTCCCCGGGCCGCACACCCTCACCGGCACCGGCCCGCAGGCCCCGACCGGGCCGCCGGGCCGCTACCTCGTCGAACCGGACGGCGCCGTGATCCGTGCGCACCTCATCGCCGAACTCGCCGAGACCCTCAACGCCCGGCTTCTCGACCCCGCCATCGCCTATCTGACCACCGACGAGCAACCGCCCCCGACCCCGTACGCCACGGCGTACGAGATCACCGACCGGCTCCCGTTCAACGTGAAACGCCTCCGCGCCCTGCTGCGCGAGCGCGGCGTCGGCACCGTCACCATCAAGAAGCGCGGCTCCGCCGTCACCCCGGAGGCCCTGCGCGCCAAGCTCCGCCTCCAGGGAGCGAACTCCTGCACGATCATCCTCACCCGCATCGCCAACACCCCGACCATGCTCCTGGGGCAGCCCGTGACGACATAGCCCGACGGGCCCTTCAGCAGGTCAGCGCCTCCATGATGAAGGGGGTGTGGAGGGGGAGGGGGTTGGTGAGGTCGAGGGCGTTGCGGTAGAGGATGACGGTGCGGGCGGTGTCGGAGCGGAGCGCGACGCAGTTGAAGCCGGCGGTGGCGCCGGTGTGGCCGTAGGCGTAGTGGCCACGCGGGAGCTCCAGGCGCATCAGGCCCATGCCGTAGCCCCGGCGGTCGCCGATGGGGTCGGTGTCGGACATGGCCCGCCAGCTCGCCTCGTCGAGCAGTCCGCCTGTCATCAGCGCGTCGAGGAAATGCGCCACGTCGTGCGGCGTGGAGACGATGCCGCCGGCCGCCCAGGACTCGGAGGGGCTGGCCGCTGTGAGGTCCGCGTACGGCTCGCCGAGCGCCGCCCGGGCGTAGCCGGTGGCGTGCGGGCCGCGCAGGTGCGGGTCGGCCTCCGGCAGGTCGGTGTCGAGCAGGCCGAGCGGGTTCAGGATGCGCTCCCACAGCAGTGCGGGCAGCCGCCATCCGGTGGCACGCTCGGCGATGAGGCCGAGCAGGATGAAGTTGGTGCTGGAGTAGGCGTGCTGGGCGCCGGGCTGCTGCCAGCCGTCGATGCCGACGGCGTGCGTGACCAGCGACTCGGGCGTGTGATAGCGCGCGTAGACCGAGGGGTCGGGCGGATCGCCGAACAGCGCGGGGACGTAGTGCGGTATGCCCGAGCGCATGCGCAGCAGGTGCTCGACGGTGATCCGGTCCGCGCCGGGCACGATGCCCGGCAGCCAGCGCTTCACGGGATCGTCCAGCGACAGCGACGACGCTCGGTCCGTGGCCAGTTGCAGCACCAGCGCCGCGACGAACGGCTTGGTCACGTTGCCGACGCGGAAGCGGTCGTCCTCCCGAATCGGTCGGGGTCGTGCGAGGTCGGCCGTGCCCGCCGCGCCCGAGAAGATCTCGCGACCGTCCTGGGTGACCAGCGCGAAGAGCCCCGGGCCGTACTCCGGGACCATCGAGTCGAGGAACGCACGGAGCGTCTCGCGCACCTCCTCACCCGCGATATCCGGCCGCGCTGGCCTCTCCGGTTCCGTTCTCAGTTGGGTATCCGGCTGGGTCCCCTGCTGCGGTATGTACTCCGACACGCGTTTTGCCTCCCTGCGCGCGATTGTCGATCATCGATCGCCACCCTGGCTAGAGCCCTGACGATCACGAAGCACAACCATCTGTCGGCCGACGCCACCCGGAGGGCCGGCGCCCGCCGTTTCAGCCGTGCTCCATGACGACCACCGCCGTCGTGTCGGGAGCGAGCGCGCGGAAGACGTGGGGGGCGTCGCCCGGATAGCTGACGTAGTCCCCGGGGGCCAGCTCGGGCGGGTCGTCCGCGGGGCCGGCGAGCGCGCGGCCGCTGCTGAGCACGACATGCTCGACCGTGCCGGGCTGGTGCGGGTCGGAGATGCGGGGCTCGCCGGGCTGGGCGGTGACCCGGTAGAGGTCGCGGCGGGCGTGCGGCGGGCAGGCGGCGAGCAGGACCGCCGTGTAGTCGGCGTGCTCGGAGTGGGCGGCGGGGCCCTCGCCCGCGCGTATCACCCGAACGGCGGGGCGGGGCGGATCGACGAGCCGGGCGAACGGCACCTCCAGCGCGACGCCCAGCGCCCAGAGCGTCTCAACGCTCGGATTTCCCGAACCGGACTCCAACTGGGAGAGGGTGGACTTGGCGAGGCCGGCGCGGCGGGCCACCTCGGTCATCGACAGGCCCGCGCGGTCGCGCTCCCGTCTGATCGCCGCGGCGATCCGCGCGGTCAGATCGCCTGGAGGACCGGGGGGTGAGCCGCCTGTTGAGCCACCTGCCATTCTGACCTCCAGATGTTCGCCGCACGAGTCCATTCGTTCGGCTTGACGAACGACATCGACGTGGTCCATCATAACGGACGAGTGTTCATTTCGTCGAACAGCCCCGACGGGAGGGGATCCCCGTGAAGCATCTCGGCATCCTGGCGCACAGCACGGAGGGTGCGGCGCTGTCGTTTCTCACCTTCTGCCAGGAGGGCGTGCGGCGTCTCGGCGGGCACGTGTATCCGGACGTGACGCTGGACTACATCGCGTTCGGGCGCAGCCTGTCGGCGTGGGAGGCGGGCGACCACGCCGCGGTGCGGGCCACGCTGGCGGTGAGCGTCGAGCGGCTCGCCCGGGCGGGCGCCGACTTCTTCGTCTGCCCGGACAACACGGCGCATCTGGCGCTCGACGAGCCGGGGGACGACCTCCCGCTCCCCGGGCTCCACATAGCCGAGGTGGTCGCGGCCCAGGCCGCGCGGGAGGGCCGCCGCCGGGTGGGCGTCCTGGGCACCAGGTTCCTGATGGAGGGGCCGGTCTATCCCCGGGCGCTGGGCGACCGGGGCATAGCCACGGAGGTGCCCGAGGCCGACGACCGGGAGGTGGTGCACCGGATCATCCTGGAGGAGCTGGTGAACGGCGTGTTCACGACGGAGTCCCGGGCGGCGTTCGTGGGCGTGATCGAACGGCTGGCGGTCCGGGGATGCGACGCGGCGGCACTCGTCTGCACGGAGATACCCCTCCTGGTGACGCCGGAGGTCTCCCCGCTGCCGATCCTGGACTCCACCCGGCTCCAGGCCAGGGCCGCCCTGGCCACGGCGCTCGGCGACCAGCCGCTGCCCACCTGGCGCGGCGGCCCGGTCGGCTAGTCCAGAGCGGCGCCCAGCTCGTGCCGGTGCTCCGCGACCCAGTCGTGGGCCGCGCGGACGGCGCGGGACGCGCCGGTGTCGCGCAGCCGGACCATGGCCGGCTCCCCGCGTTCGGCGGCCGCCTCGATGCCACGCCAGCAGCGGTCCTGCCACCACAGGATCACGTCGACGATGCGGCGCCGTCGCTCCGCGGCCAGGGCGCCGTACGCGTCGCAGAGCAGCCGTATCCGACGGGCGGCGTCCGGCACGTTGGTCACGCCGGGCCCGAGGTCCAGGTACTGCCAGCAGACGTGGGCGACGTCGTGGGCGCGTTCGCCGGGGGCCGCGATGTCCCAGTCGATGAAGGCCACCGGGTGCCAGCGGCCGTCGCCGCCGGTGTAGACGGTGTTCCTGGGCGACAGGTCGTTATGACTGACGACCTCGTGCTCTCCGGCGAGCGGCGTCCCGCTGGTGAGGTCGTGGAACTCACGAACGAGCTCCGCCACCCGCACGAGGCCCGCGTCGGAGCGCACGCCGGCTCCCTGGTCGGCCCGCCAGGGGACGTGGCCGTCCAGGTAGTCCAGGATCTCGCGGCCCTCCTCGTCGAGGCCGCGGAACCTGGGGGCGCCGGTCCAGCCGTGCCGTTCGAAGAGGGCGAGCAGGTCGCGGACGAAGGCGGCGCGCTCCGACGGAGGACGGCGCACCGTGGCGCCGACGCGCACCACGTGGTTGACGAAGCCACCAGGCAGCAACTCTGGCTCGGTTGGCCCGGCCGGCGGCAGACGCTCCAGCAGCCGGAACCGTTCCAGGACGACGGGGGTGGCGTCGGTGACGGTGAACTCCGGATCGCCGAGCTCGGCGCGCATGTCCGGGCCGTGCCAGAACCGCTCGTGCCCCGCCCGCCACTCGGCGACCGAACGGTGCCCCTCACCCTCGTCCCTGACGTGCGCCCAGTCCACCTCGGCCAACGGAACGACGCGGACCGCCGTCACCTCGATCACGGCCACCGGCCGTTCCTCCGAGTCGACGACGACCGACCGGGCGCCGACGACCGGCAGCGGCTCGGCCCCACGCTCGTAGTCGACCAGCAGCCCGGTCGTCGCGGTCTTCTCCCCCGCCAGGATCGCGGCCACAAGCTGGTCGCGCAGCGCTCCGGGGAAGGCGAACTCGACGCGGGGCACATCGGAATACCCGGTTCCCGTCACGTCTTCTCCCTGGGGGGATGTTCTGCTCAGGCGACGGCTTTCTGTGTTGACGGCTCCCATGCTACTGACGGTGCTCGGCGCGGGTGGCCGCACCAGCGAAGGCGGAGACGAGGGGGGCAGCGAGGGCTCGGGGTTGGTCGCGGCCGGGGTCGTCCGGGGCGGGCCCGTGGTTGAGTTGCGGTTCCGTACAGACCAACACGCCTCGTAGCGTGAGGAGTTGCGGGGCGACGAGGGGGGACGACATGGTCAGGCGAATCTCTGTGGTGGCGGGCGCCATGCTGCTGGCGCTGCTCGGCGCGAGTGGCTCCGCCGCCGCTCTGGAGCCGCTCAGTGGCGAGGGACCGTCGGGCTGGCTCCCCGACTACCCCCTCAGCATCGGCCCGGCCCCGCACGACTGACCGGACCGGGCGGTCGGTCAGGACGGCACGGACCGCGTGGTTCCACGACGAGGCGGGACGAGGAGCGCGGCGAGCAGGCCGGCGATGTTCCAGGCGTCGTCGACGCCGCGGTGGTGGGTGCCGACCAGATCGTGGCCCGCGTGGCGCAGGGCGCCTGCCATGCCCAGCTCCCGGTCCAGACCGTGGACGAGGGAGAACAGCGTCTTGACGTTCAGATGCCGGGTGCCGAACGGATAGGAGACTCCGCTCGCCGCACACTGCCGGGTGAACTGGTTCCTGTCGTACTCGCCCCAGCTCGCCCAGACGCGCTGACGCGAGCGGTGCTCGGCGCGCAGCGTCGCGCACGCCTCGGCGAACGGGACGCCGGCGGCGGCCTGCTCCGGGGTGATGGTGGTGAGCTCGGTGCAGAACGGGCTCACCGTCGAGCGCTCGGGCCGGACCATGATGCCGCGCCGCGCGGAGCGCTCGCCCGTGGCGACGTCCAGCTCGCACAGCCCGATCTCGATGATCTCCGACACCATCCCGGCCGGCACCGGCCCGTCCCAACAGGTCGCCTCGACATCGATCACGACGACCCGGTCCAACGCGATTCCCATGACGATCATCGTCGCCGAGGAGCCCGTCGCCGCACTACACGTTTTCGAACGGGGGCACGATGCGGACGACGACGAGGGTGGGTTCGCCTCCGGCGACGTGGTCGCCGTCAGGGTCGTACTCCCAGCGCCATGGCTCGTTCACGCCGAGGTCGCCGTGAGGGCGACGTGGGCGGCGTCGAGGATGCGGCCGATCTCCGCGGCGGCCTCGCGGACCTCCTGGATGCCGTCCCCCTCGGCGACAACGTCCTCCAGCTTCCGAAGACGCGCGGCGAGCCGCAGATGGCGCTGAATCTGCACGTAGACGGCCCACTGGGTCACGAATCGCCGGAGAGGCGCGGGATCGGAGCCCTGCCGCGCCTGATCGGCGGCCTGATCCAGCTCCCGTGTGAACGCGGGCACGGCCGCAGCAGCGATCTTCGCCCACGGCTTGCCGCAGCATGGAGACCGTGGCGGCGGCTGCGGGATGAGCGGCTGTTCGGACGCTCCGACGATCATGCGTTCTCCCATGGGCGGGATTCTCATCCGAGAGCCCGGCCCAGCCATCCCGAACGCTCCTTGGCCCGGGCTGACGAGTGAGTGGCCCGCTCGTGTTGGCGCCGGAGGCGGCGCCAGGGGTCAGTCCTCCGGGACCCGGGTGAAGCTCCAGCGGTGGACCGGGCGGTGGAGGAGGTCGGGGGGTGGGTCGGGGAGTTCGGAGGGGTCGGGGACTTCGGCGTCGTCGGGGTGGGTCCACCAGGTGATGACCAGGACCCGGTCCGGGCGCGCCGTGAACGTCTCGCGGCGGGTCGGCGGCGGGTCCAGGGTCTGGGCGCGGGTCCAGGCGAGGAGTTCGGCTCCGCGGCCGGACGCGGCCCGTGCCTCCCACATCAGCGCGGTCGTCGTCATCGGTGCGCGTGCCCCCCGGCCGGGTACAGGTTGTCGCCCGCGATCTCGTGTGTGTGCGTGTGCCCGTGCCCCTGTCCGGGGACATGCGGTTCGGTCACCGGCAGCGAGGAGTCGGCCGGCAGGCCGAGGTCGGAGACGGGCCGGCCGCGGGCGACCATCTCCGCGCCCAGCGCGGCGACCATGGCGCCGTTGTCCGTGCAGAGCTTCGGGCGCGGCACCCGCAGCGTGATGCCGGCCGCCGCGCAGCGCTCCTGCGCCATCGCGCGGAGCCGGGAGTTGGCCGCCACGCCGCCGCCGATCATCAGGTGCTCCACGCCCTGGTCACGGCAGGCCCTGACCGCCTTCCGGGTGAGCACGTCGGTGACGGCCTCCTGGAACGAGGCTGCCACGTCCGCCACCGGCACCGGCTCCCCCGCCGCGCGCCGCGCCTCCACCCAGCGCGCCACCGCGGTCTTCAGGCCCGAGAAGGAGAAGTCGTACACCGCGTCGCGCGGGCCGGTCAGCCCGCGCGGGAAGCGGATCGCGGCCGGGTTGCCCTCCCGGGCCCTGCGGTCGATGACCGGACCGCCGGGGAAGCCGAGCCCCAGCACCCTGGCCACCTTGTCGAACGCCTCCCCCGCCGCGTCGTCGATGGTCGAGCCCAGCGGCCGGACGTCCGCGGTGATGTCCGGCGCCAGCAGCAGCGAGGAGTGCCCGCCGGACACCAGCAACGCCATCGTCGGCTCGGGCAGCGGCCCATGTTCCAACTGGTCCACGCAGATATGCGAGGCGAGGTGGTTGACGCCGTACAGCGGCTTGCCGAGCGCGTAGGCGTACGCCTTGGCCGCCGCCACGCCGACCAGCAGCGCGCCGGCCAGCCCGGGGCCCGCGGTGACGGCGACGCCGTCCAGGTCGGTCGGCGCGACGCCGGCCTCCTTCAGGGCCCGTTCGATGGTGGGGACCATCGCCTCCAGATGCGCGCGGCTGGCGATCTCGGGCACCACGCCGCCGTACCTTGCGTGGTCGTCGACGCTGGAGGCGATGGCGTCCGCGAGCAGCGTGTGCCCGCGGACGATGCCCACGCCGGTCTCGTCGCAGGACGTCTCGATGCCGAGGACGAGCGGTTCGTCAGCCATGCTTCCCTGCTTCTTCCGGTCCTTCTGTGTTTTCCAGCCCTGCCGGCCCCGCCGACCCTGCCGGTGTGCCCGCCGCGGCGGCGTGGTCGCGGCGCATGACCAGCGCGTCGTGGCCGCCCGGCTGGTAGTAGCCGCGCCGGATGCCGACCGGTCGGAACCCGAAACGGGTGTACAGCCGCTGGGCGCGCTCGTTGTCCGTGCGCACCTCCAGGAACACCTCGCCACAGCCGAAGCCGGTCGCCGCGTCGAGCAGCGTGCCGAGCATCCGCGCCCCGAGCCCGCGACCCTGCCAGGCCGGGTCGACGGCGATCGTCTGCACGTCGCCTGGCCCGCCCGTGCCGGCCGCCGCGGCGAGCCCGGCGTACCCCACCAGCGTCCCGGCGTCGCCGCCGCCCGGGGGCGCCGTTTCGGCCACCACGTAGGCGCGGCTGCGGCCCTTTCCGCGGGCTCGGGCCAGTTCGGACCAGAACATGCCGGACGTCCACGCGTCCTCGGGGAACAGCGCACGCTCCAGCGCCAGCACCGCGCCCAGGTCCCACCACCGCATCTCGCGCAGCGCCACCGCGGCGACCGGCTCGGACCGCCGTCCGGTCATGCGCGGGTGACCGCCTTGTAGCCGGCCGGCACCCGGGCATCGGGGCGGCGCAGATAGAGCGGCCGCGGGGCCGGCAGTTCCTCGCCCGCGGCCAGCCGCTCGGCCGCCAGCGCCGCCAGCGCGGCGGCGGAGGCGTAGGCGGGCAGTTCGCCGCGCGCGCCGGTGAAGACCTCCGGGTAGAGCAACGCGCCCGCACCCACCGCCGGCAGCTCCGCGACCTCGCGCGGAAGGTCGGCGGGACGGTCCACGGCCGGGCCGGCCACCCGGGTGCGGGCGTCGGTGTAGCGCGCCCAGTAGACCTCCTTGCGGCGCGCGTCGGTCGCCACGACGAACGGCCCCGCGAGGTCGCCCGCCGAGGCGGCGGCGAACGCGATGCCGTCCAGGGTGCACAGGCCGTGCACCGGGATGCCGCGGGCGGCGCCGAACGCGGCGGCGGTGACCAGGCCCACCCGCAGCCCGGTGTACGGGCCGGGTCCTGTGCCGACGACCAGCCCTGTCACCTCCCCCAGCTCGCGCCCGGCCTCGCGCAGCACCCGGTCCACGGCGGGCAGCAGCAGTTCCCCGTGCCGCCGGGCGTCCACCTGTTCGGCGGCGGCGAGCAGGCGCGGCGCGGCGGCGTCTCGGCCCTCGCCGTCGTCCCCGTGGAGCGCGACGGTGACGGCCGGGGTGGCGGTGTCCATGGCGAGCAGCAGCACGCCAGCAAGCCTACGGCTCCGCCGCTCCGCCTCGGCCCGGCGGCCTCCTGATAGCGTCGCGAGGATGACGGGACGATCGGTGGCGATCATCCCCCGGTGAAAGGCGGCAGCAGGATCGTGTCTCGCCATTCGTCCGGCCCTCGGCCCGGAACGTGGGTCACTCTGCTCACCGCCGTTGCTCTCGGCGTCGTCGCCTTCTTCGCCTACCAGGCGTCGGCCGCGAAGGACGAGAACCCGCTGGCCGGACCGTCGGGCGAGGAGTCGACCGAGCCCTCGGACGCGACGGGGACGGACGACGAGACGGGGCCGGCACAGGAGGGCAGCCAGGACGCCGGCGCCACGCACGCGCTGCCCGCCGACTCGGGTCAGGGCCGGCGGATCGTCTACTCGGTGGAGCAGCGCCGGGTGTGGCTCGTCGAGATCAGCGAGGACGGCACGGGCGAGGTCGTGAACCAGACCCACGAGGTGTACCCCAGCTCGGTGGACCCGCCCGCCGGGGAGTACGAGATCACCAGCCGCACCCCCGAGCTCACCGGCTCGGACGGCGTGCCGATCGAACACATCCTGATCTTCCACGTCGCGCCCGACCTGGTCGTCTTCGGGTTCTCGTCGGCGCTCGACGGTTCGACCCCCGACCCGGACTCCTCGCAGCGCACGGGCGGGGTTCGGCAGGATCGGGACGACGGCGACGCGATGTGGCTGTTCGCCGAGGTGGGCACGCCCGTCGTGGTCGTTCCCTAGCTGTACTGGTCCGGGGACTCAGCTGGAGGCCGCGAGGCCCGCCAGGTCCGTGCCGTGCCAGCGGGGGCCGATGCCGGTCAGCGTCACCGTGCGCAACTCTCCCCCGCCCCCTGCTTCCGGTGCGGGCTCCCCCCCGGCCGCGCCCGTCTCCTCCACGCCCGTCTCCTCCACGCCCGTGTCCGGCCGCTCTCCGGGCCAGCGCAGCGTCACGTGCAGCCGGTCCTCGGCGAGGTCCTCGACCCGGCCCTCGCCCCATTCGACGACCACCACGGAGTCCGGCAGCGCCGCGTCCAGGTCGAGGTCCTCCAGCTCCTCCAGACCGCCGCCCAGCCGGTACGCGTCGGCGTGCACCAGCGCGGGCCCGTCGCCCAGCGGCGGATGCACCCGGGCGATGACGAACGTCGGCGAGGTGACCTGGCCGCGCACCCCGAGCCCCTCGCCGATACCACGGGTCAGGGTCGTCTTGCCCGCGCCCAGCTCACCGGTCAGCACGACCAGGTCGCCGGGGCGCAGCAGCGCGGCGAGCGCCCGCCCCAGCGCCCGCATGCGGTCGGGGTCGGGCACCGTGACGGTCGCCTCGGAGATCACCTCGGACGGCTGGTTCATGGTTTCAGGATGCTACGCGCCACCAGCGCGACGAGCCGCTCGTTGACCATCTCGGGTGCCTCCAACGGCACCAGATGCCCGGCGCTGGGCACCAGCACCAGATCGGCCGTGGGCAGCGCGGCGGCGATCCGCTCGCTGTGTTCGGGCGGGGTCATCAGGTCCCGCTCCCCGGCGAGCACCAGCAGCGGCAGATCCACGTCGAGCCCGCTGAAGACGGCCAGTGCGGCGGACTTGTCGTGCAGCCCGAAGGCCGGATAGAACTCGGCGACCACGTCGACGGGCACCGCGTCGATCATCCGCTCGGCGAACCGGGCCACGGCGGGGTCCACGACCCTGGTGTCCCCGAAGGCATAACGGCGCACGACACCCGCGTACGCGTCCCCGACCGCGCGCCGGCCGCGTTCCACCAGCGCGACCTGGGAGCTCATCACCCGCAGCACGCCGGGGAGCACCCGGCGGAGCGCGCGCGCCGCAGGGGCGGGGAAGCCGTACGTCACGTCGGCGAGTTCGCCGGCCGAGGTGGCCAGGAACGCGGCGCCGGCGACCCGGCGGGCCACGTATTCGGGGAACTGGTCGGCCAGCGCCATCATCGTCATGCCGCCCATGGAGTGGCCGACCAGCACCACGGGCCCGTCGGGAACGGCGGTGTGCAGCACGGCCAGCAGGTCGCGGCCCAGTTGGTCGATGCTGACCGGCTCGCGGCCGTCGGGGGTGTCCCGGCCGCGCTCGGAGCGGCCGTGGCAGCGCTGGTCCCAGTACACGGCCCGGACGCCCGCCTCGCGCATGGCCGCGCGCTGGAAGTGCCAGGAGTCCTGGCCGAGGCAGTAGCCGTGGCTGAACACCACGGTCGGCGCGCCCTCGCCGGCCGTCTCGTCAGGGCTCTCGCCGGCGCTCTCGTCGGCGCCGTCCCCCGCCGGCTCGTCGATCTCGTAGTACAGCTCCGTGCCGTCGTCCGCGAACGCCGTGCCCGGCGTGCCGCGCAGCGTCCCGAACGGCGCCGAGGCGTCCAGCGCGAGCTGCGCCTGGCGCCGCACGGAACGGCTGACCGTCAGCCGTTCCACGGCGACGCCGGTGGCCACCACGCCGAGCGCCATGCCCGCTATCCCCGCCCGCCGCGCCCAGCTCACGGTGCCTCCCCTGTCCTTCCGCCGGTCGCGTCGCCGGCGGTCTCCCCCGCTTCTTGCCCCGCGTCCCGCCCCGCGTCCCCGTCCCGGTAGACCCGGGGGACCCGGGGGCCGATGCGGGTGATGATCTCGTACCCGATGGTGCCCGAGGCACGCGCCCAGTCCTCGGCGGTCGGCTCGCCCCGGTCGCCGGGGCCGAACAGCACCGCCTCGTCGCCGGGCGCCGCCGCGTCGCCGCCCAGGTCCACCACGAACTGGTCCATCGCCACCCGCCCCGCGACCGTCCGCCATTTGCCGGCGACCAGCACGGGGCCGACGCCCGAGGCGTGGCGCGGGATGCCGTCCGCATAGCCGGCGGGCACCAGGGCGAGCGTGGTCTCGCCCGGCGTGGTGTACCGGTGCCCGTAGCTCACGCCGTGCCCGCCGGGGGCCCGCTTCACGCTGGCCAGCCGGGCGCGCAGCGTCATCGCCGGACGCAGCCCGAAATCCTGCGGGCTGCCGATCTCCGGGGAGGGCGACAGTCCGTAGACCGCGACGCCGGGCCGCACCAGGTCGTAGTGCGCGGCCGGGAGGGTGAGGGTGGCGGGCGAGTTCGCGAAATGCCGCACCTCGGGGTCGAGCCCGGCGCGCGCGGCGATGGCGAGGGCCTCGGCGAACGCGGCCTGCTGGGCGACGATCGAGGGGTGCCCCGGCTCGTCGGCGCAGGCGAAATGCGACCACAGGCCGGTGACCCGGACCGCGCCCTCGGCCTCGGCAGCACGGGCGGCGGCGACCAGTTCCGGCCAGTCGGCGGGCTGGCAGCCGTTCCGACCCAGGCCGGTGTCGGCCTTGAGGTGGACGCGGGCCGTCCGACCTGCGGCGCGGGCCGCCGCGACGATCTCGGTCAGCGCCCACCGGCCGCTGGCCGAGACGTCGATGTCCGCCTCGATGGCCCGCCGCCAGGGCCCGCCGGGGGTCCAGAGCCAGCACAGCACGGGGCCCGTGTCGCCGTCCGCGCGGAGCGCGAGCGCCTCGTCCGCCGTCGCGGTGCCGAGCCAGGCCGCGCCGGCCTGCCGGGCCGCGCGGGCGCTCGGCAGCAGGCCGTGGCCGTATCCGTCGGCCTTCACCACCGCCATCACGCCCGCACCACCGCGGGTGCGCGCCCGCAGCGCGCGGACGTTGGCACGCAACGCGGCGAGGTCGATGTCGGCGCGCAGCCGCCACGACTCGGGGGCCGCGCCTGGCGGAGAATGGTCGCTCATCAGTCCCCAGTGTCGCAGGAATATCTCCGGGGCTGGGCCAGACTGGGCGCATGAGGACTGCTCACCGTGCCGCCCATCGCGTCGAGACCGTCCGTTCCGCGGAGCGGGTCCTGATGGCCAGGCTCCCCGAGGGCACGCTGATGACCCGGGCCGCGGCCGGCCTCGCGGCGGCCTGCGCGGGCCTGCTGGGGCGGCGCCAGGGGGGCGTGTACGGGGCGCGCGTCCTGCTGCTGGTGGGCGCCGGCGACAACGGGGGCGACGCGCTCTTCGCCGGCGCGCGGCTGGCCCGACGCGGCGCCGGCGTGACGGCGGTGCTGCTCGCCCCGGACCGGGCGCATGCCGCCGGCAGCGCCGCACTCCGCGCCGCGGGCGGCCGTTTCGTCGCGGCGGCCCCTTCCTCGGACGCCTCGAACGCTGCCGGTGCCTCGGACGCCCCCGCCGTCTCGGTGGCGGCGGAGGAGGCCGTCGACCGGGCGGACCTGGTGCTGGACGGCATCACCGGGCTCGGCGGCTCGGGCGGGCTGCGCCCGGTGGCCGCCGAACTCGCGGCGCGGCTGGCAGCGCGGCGCGCACCGGTGGTCGCCGTCGACCTGCCGAGCGGGGTGGAGGCGGACACCGGCGAGGTGCGGGGGCCGGCCGTCCGGGCCACGTTGACCGTCACCTTCGGCACCCACAAGCCGGGGCTGCTGGTCGACCCGGCCAGGGAGCACGCGGGCGAGGTGCGTCTGGTGGACATCGGGCTCGACCCGTACCTGCCGGACGAACCGGCGGTCGAGGCGCTGGGCGACGCGCGGGTGGCGGCGCTGCTGCCGGTGCCGCGGGCGGAGAGCGACAAGTACCGGCGGGGCGTCGTCGGCGTGGCCGCGGGCTCCGCGCGGTACCCCGGGGCGGCCGTCCTCGCCGTGGGCGGCGCGTTGCGCGGCGGCGCGGGGGCGGTCCGGTACGCGGGCGCGTCCGGCGGTGCGGTCATCGCGCGCTATCCGGAGACGCTGGTCTCCGAGGGATCACCGCACCAGGCCGGGCGGGTCCAGGCGTGGGTGGTCGGGCCGGGGCTCAGCACGGATCCCACGGCCGCGGAGACGGTGTCCGAGGTACTGGACGCCGAGGTCCCGGTGCTGGTGGACGCGGACGGGCTGCGCGGTCTCGACCCGGACCGGCTGCGCGCCCGGCCGGCGCCGACCGTGCTCACCCCGCACGCGGGCGAGGCGGCGGCGCTGCTGGGCACGTCCCGGGACCGCGTGGAGTCGGCCCGTCTGGCCGCCGTCCGGGAGCTGGCCGAGCGCTACGCCGCCACGGTGCTGCTGAAGGGCTCCACGACGCTGGTCGCGGCGGCCGGAGGCGCAGGCCCGGTCCGGGTCAACCTCACCGGCACCGGCTGGCTGGCCACCGCCGGCACCGGGGACGTCCTCGCGGGCCTGACCGGCGCCCTGCTCGCGGCCGGCCTCGACCCCCTGGACGCGGCCACCGCCGGCGCCCATCTGCACGGCCTCGCCGGCCGCCTGGCCCCCACCCCGGCCACCGCCTCCACGGTCTGCGACGCCCTGACCACGGCCTGGGCGCGGCTCCAGTCGCCACCCGAGACACCGCCCCAGCCCGCCCGCTCCGCTCATCCGAGACGGTGAGCGCGCCCCGCCGCCACGGGCATGCCTGGAGCGCCGGAAGCGCGCGCGGTTCAGCCCTCGGCGATGACGATGGCGGATGCGATGCCCGCGTCGTGGCTCAGTGAGAGGTGCCAGCTGCGGACGCCCAGCTCCGCGGCGCGGGCCGCGACCGTGCCGCGGACCGTGAGGTGCGGGCGTCCTGAGTCGGCCTGGGTCACCTCCGCGTCGGTCCAGCGCAGGCCGGGCGGCGCGCCCAGCGCCTTCGCCAGCGCCTCCTTGGCGGCGAACCTGGCCGCCAGGGAGGCCACCCCGCGCCGCTCGCCGCTGGGCAGCCACAGCTCGGCCTCCACGAACAGCCGCCGCGCCAGCTCCGGCGTGCGGGTCAGGGACGTCTCGAACCGTTCGACCTCCGCGACGTCGATGCCCACCCCGACGATCACGCGCGCACCACTCCCCCCGCCAGGTCGGTGATCTCGCACCGCACATCGTCGAACTCCCGGCGCACCAGCACCACCTGCGGGTCCGCGTCGGACGCCACCTCGACCAGCTCCGTGGCGTCGGCGACGAACGCGGCACGGTCGGAGGCCACGTACGACTCGCCGTCGCCGAGCCCCACCGCCAGCGGCAGCCCGCGCCGGGCGGCGACCACCGCCTCGGGCGCGTCGGCGTGCACCGCCAGCACCGCGAACGCGCCGCGCAGCGCACCGCACACCTGCCGCATCGACTCGGCCAGGTCCTGGCAGGAGGAGAACGCCTCGGCCAGCAGATGCGCCACCACCTCCGTGTCGGTCTGCGAGATGAGGTGGTGCCCACGGGCGGTGAGCTCGGCGCGCAGTTCGACGTGGTTGGCGATGACGCCGTCGTGCACCACCGCCACCCGCCCCGCGTTGTCCAGCTGCGGGTGGGCGTTCGTGTCGGTCGGCTCGCCGTGCGTGGCCCGCCTGATGTGGCCGATGGCGGTGCCGCCGGTGGGCAGCGGGCGCCGCCGCAGCAGTCCGCGCAGATCGGCCAGCTCGCCCGCGGTCTTGGCGGCAGCGATGCACCCGTCCGCCAGCACCGCGACGCCGGCCGAGTCGTAGCCCGGCCGCTCCAGCCGCCCGAGCCCGCCCAGCACGACGTCGAGGGCGGCCTGGGGTCCTACATAACCGACGATCCCGCACATGCGGGCAGACTAGCCGGGGACGGAGAATGGGCGGATGCCCGCCTCCACCCCGTACGTCGATCTCAGCCGCGCGGAGTGGAGCGCCCTGCGCGAGCGGACGCCGCTGCCGCTCACCGCCGAGGACGTGGTCCGGCTGCGCGGCCTCGGCGACGTGACCGACCTGGCCGAGGTGCGGGAGGTGTACCTGCCGCTGTCCCGGCTGCTCAACCTCTACGTGGCCGCCACCGACCGGTTGCGCGGCGCGGTCGGCACGTTCCTCGGCAGCCCGGACGCGCGCCGGCGCACGCCGTTCGTCATCGGGCTCGCCGGCAGCGTGGCGGTGGGCAAGTCCACGGCCGCGCGGCTGCTGTGCGAGCTGCTGGCGCGCTGGCCGGAGCACCCGCGGGTGGAGCTGGTGACCACGGACGGGTTCCTGCTGCCCAACGCGGAACTGGAGCGGCGCGGGCTGATGCGGCGCAATGGGTTCCCCGAATCGTACGACCGGCGCGCGCTCGTCCGGTTCGTGGCCGACGTCAAGGCGGGCCGGGCGGAGGTGAGCGCACCGGTCTACTCGCATCTGCGGTACGACATCGTGCCCGGCGCCGAGCTGACGGTGCGGCGGCCGGACATCCTCGTCGTGGAGGGCCTGAACGTCCTCCAACAGGCGCCGCCTGGCAAGGTCGGCCTCGCCGACTACTTCGACTTCTCGCTGTACGTGGACGCGCGGCCGGCCGACATCCACCGGTGGTACCTGGAGCGCTTCCGCCGGCTGCGCGCCACGGCGTTCCTGGAGCCGGAGTCCTACTTCCGCCGCTACACGGGGGTGTCCGAGGAGGAGGCCCTGGCCTACGCGGAAGGGACCTGGCGCGCCGTCAACGAGCCGAACCTGCTGGAGAACATCGCCCCCACCCGCGCCCGCGCCACGCTGGTCCTGCAGAAGGCCCCCGACCACACCATCCACCGAGTCCGGCTCCGCCGGCTGTGAGTTGGGGCCGGCGGAGCCGGCTGTGAACTTGAGCCGGCGGAGCCGGAGCATACGCACAGATTCTCCTCATATGTACGCACAACGTCGGAGGACCGTGGGACATCTCACTGGGTGTGCATCACCGCAGACGGACGGACACAAGGGGGCATCCCATGTTCAAGGCGTTAGTCAGGCCGACCCGCCGGGCGCTCGGAATCGGCGGCGTCGCCGCGCTGATCGCCGCCAGCGTTGGCCTGTCCGCATCAGGGGCCAACGCCGACGAGCCCGCGGCGGCCGAGACCGAGTACGCCTTCGCGGACCTCTGGGTCACGACCGATCCGCTGACCTATGACCACCGGACGGTCGACACGCTCAGCGGCTGGCTGCTGAAGATGGATCCGGAGACCGGGGACTGGACTTCGGCCGCGGGCGAGACCGTCGAGCTGGTCCAGCGGTGGGAGGAGATCTGGTCGAGTGACCCGGTCCCGGACGAGACGTACTACGACTCCCTCGGGCAGGTGACCACCGACGAGTACGGCATCTTCCACCTCGAGGACGCGGAGATCAGGCACCGGGACACCGACCAGAACGCCAACGGCGAACAGGAGCCGATACCCGGGCCGTTCCCGGTCGTGATCAACGCGACGCACCCCGTCGATCCCGAGGGTCGCCCCCATCCCTCCAACTGGGACGCCTCGGAGCCCTTCCGAGCACTCGTCGCCACCCCGGCCGAGTCCCGCATGCGCGCCGCGTTCGACGTGGGAGACGCGGTGCCCGACGGCGGCCGCGAGGTCACGGTCGAGGGCGCCTACGAACGCCGGGACGGCGAGGGCTGGACAGGCCTTGAGGGATTCGAGATCGAGGTGGAGTACCTGTCCGACGACGAGGCCGAGACCTTCGAGCAGACCGTGGAGACGGACGAGGACGGCGGGTTCTCCGTCACGTTCACCGTGCCGGTCACCGGCACGGTCTACGCCAGCATCGAGGGCCGGTGGCACGAGGACGCCTTCCTGGACCTCGTCGGCGCCCAGTATCAGAGCGCCAGGGTGACCGTCCCCTAGCGCCCGGCGTCCGCTACCCCAGCTGCGATTTCACCACGTCGGCCAGGCCCGTCGCGATCGTGTGCGCCAGGGCCTGGTCTGCGGCCTCGACCATGACGCGGACCAGGGGTTCCGTGCCCGAGGGGCGCAGCAACACCCGCCCGGTCGTGCCGAGCCGTCGCTCCGCGTCGGCCACGGCCTCGGCGAGTTCGCGGCATTCGGCGACCCGGCTGCGGTCCACGTCGCGGACGTTGATCAGCACCTGCGGCAGCCGTTCCATCACACCGGTCAGCTCGGCCAGCGGCCGGCGGGTGGCCGCCACCCGGGCGGCCAGCATCATGCCGGTGAGCGTGCCGTCGCCGGTCGTGGCGTGGTCCAGCGCGATGACGTGGCCCGACTGCTCGCCGCCCAGCGAGTAGCCGCCGCGTTTCATCTCCTCCAGCACGTACCGGTCACCCACGGCGGTCTGCTTGAACAGCAGGCCCTCCCGCTCCATGGCCAGGCTGAGGCCGAGGTTGGACATCACGGTCGCGACCAGGGTGTCCTGGCGCAGCGTGCCGGCCTCGCGCATCGCCAGGGCCAGCACGGCGAGGATCTGGTCGCCGTCGACATCCTGTCCCGTGTGGTCGGCGGCCAGACAACGGTCCGCGTCGCCGTCGACCGCGATGCCCAGGTCGGCGCCGTTCTCCAGCACGGCGGCGCGCAGCGCGTCCAGATGGGTCGAGCCGTAGCCGTCGTTGATGTTCAGGCCGTCCGGGTCGGCGCCGATCGTGACGATCTCCGCGCCGGCGCGGGCGAACGCCTCGGGCGCGACGCGGGAGGCCGCGCCGTGCGCGGCGTCGATCACCACCCGCAGGCCGTCCAGCCGGTTCGGGAGCACGGCGACGAGATGGGCGACGTAGGAGTCGAAGCCCTCGTGGTAGTCGGTGACCCGGCCGACGCTCGCGCCCACCGGGCGGTCCCAGGGCTCGCCCGCCGCGTGCTCCTGGTAGCCGGCCTCGATGCGGTCCTCCAGGTCGTCGGCCAGCTTGTGGCCGCCGCGGGCGAAGAACTTCACGCCGTTGTCGGGCATCGGGTTGTGGGAGGCGGAGAGCATCACGCCGAAGTCGGCGCCGAGCGATCCGGTGAGGTAGGCCACCGCCGGGGTGGGCAGCACGCCGACCCGCAGCACGTCGACCCCCGCACTCGCCAGCCCGGCGACCACGGCCGCCTCCAGGAACTCCCCGGACGCCCGCGGATCGCGGCCCACCACGGCCAGCGGCCGCGGCGAGGCCGGCGTGCCGGACGGCTGCGACGGGGTCCCCGGACCGGGTGGACTGGCGGGACTGTCCGGGCTCCCCGGACTCGGGTGGTGGCCGGCCACCGCCGTTCCGCGCGGCGCGGCGAGGACCTTGGCCGCAGCGACCGACAGGCCGAGCGCCATCTCCGCCGTGAGATCCGCGTTGGCGACGCCGCGCACGCCATCCGTGCCGAAGAGTCGTCCCACTGTGTTCCTCCGAATGCTGTTCACCAGGCGGCTCGTCGCGTTAACCGTATAAAAAGAACGTCCCGACAGCACGGAAGTGCTGCCGGGACGTCGGCGAAGATCGCCTGACTGCCGGACGGGCTACCGGGTCAGCGCTTGCTGTACTGGGTGCCCTTACGCGCCTTCTTCAGACCGGCCTTCTTCCGCTCCACGGCGCGCGCGTCGCGGGTCAGGAACCCGGCCTTCTTCAGCGCGCCGCGGTTGTTGTCCACGTCCGCCTCGTTCAGCGCACGGGCCACGCCGAGGCGCAGCGCGCCGGCCTGGCCGGAGATGCCGCCGCCGGAGATGCGGGCGACGACGTCGTACCGCTCGTCCAGCTCAAGCATCTTGAAGGGCTCGTTGACCGACTGCTGGTGCACCTTGTTGGGGAAGTAGTTCTCCAGGGTGCGACCGTTGATCTTCCACTTCCCGCTGCCGGGGCGGATGCGGACCCGGGCGATGGCGTTCTTCCGGCGGCCGGTGCCGGCGCCGGGCTGCGGGTCGCCGAAGCGCTCGGTGAGCGCCTCTTCTGATCCCGCGAACTCCTCGGGGGTGGACTCGGTGGTGTACTCCTCGACCTCGGGCACCTCGGTGTCAAGGTTCTCGGTGGTGGGCTCGGCCACGGTTCTCCTCAGAAATCTTCTCGTCTAGGGGTTGGTGGCCGGACTACTGCGCGACCTGGATGATCTCGAACGGCACCGGCTGCTGGGCGCCGTGCGGGTGCTCCGGGCCGGCGTAGACCTTGAGCTTGCCGAACATCTGGCGGCCCAGGGTGTTCTTCGGGAGCATGCCCTTGATGGCCTTCTCCACGGCCTTCTCCGGGGCCTTCTTGAGCAGGTCCTCGTAGCGGATGGACCGCAGGCCGCCGGGGTAGCCGGAGTGCCGGTAGGCGAGCTTCTGGGTCCGCTTGTTGCCGGTGAGGTGCACCTTGTCGGCGTTGACGATGATGACGTAGTCACCGGTGTCGACGTGGGGCGCGTACACCGGCTTGTGCTTGCCCCTCAGAAGGGTGGCGACCTGGGAGGCCAGGCGGCCGAGCACCACGTCGGTGGCGTCGATGACGTGCCACTGCCGTTCGATGTCGCCGGGCTTCGGGCTGTACGTACGCACGGTTCGTAGCCTTCGTTTCTTCAGTGTGGAGAGATCCTGACAAGGCCACCCGGCGATCACGGGAGCAGGCCGCACTACGGTGACGCAACCGGTGCGGGGCTCCTGAAAACCATCCTGGTGAACCGGCGCAGGCCCCTCACGTGAGAACGAGCAAGCCATACGCATTATCGACCAAGCAGCGTACCTGCCCGTGACACGCACGGTCAAAACGAGCACGCGCGGCCCTCTTCCCACCCCTGCCCCGTCCCGCACCCCCGCGCTGCCGCCCGGGCGTCGGCCGGGCGGACCGCGGCGCTCGGGCGTGTCGGTTCCCCGTTAAGCTCGCCCCATGAGTTATGGGCAGGGGGGACCCGTCTGGAGTCCCGGGGGTCCACCGCAGACACCCGACTGGAGCGCCCTGGCGGCCGACGCGGAGCGCCGGCGCCACAAGCGGCGCTGGATCGCCATCGGCGGCGGGGTGCTGGCCGCCGCGGTGATCGGCACGGGCGTCGCGCTCGTGATCGTCAACCAGAGCGACGACGACGGCGGCTCGACCACCAGCCTGCCCGACCCGCGGGACCTGCCCCCGGACACCAGCCGGCCGGAGGCGACCTTCGAGGAGACCACGCTTCCGCCGCTGCCCGAGCCCGAGGACTTCATCTCCGATCCGGACAAGGACATCGCCCCCTTCTCGGTGGAGGACTTCTTCGCCGGCGACGTCATGGAGATCGAGGGCCGGACGTACCAGGAGGTCGCCACCCGCGGCACCAAGGACTGCGCCTCCGCGGTCACCCAGGGCCTCGGCACCGTGCTCACGGACAACGACTGCGCGGCCCTGCTGCGGGCCACGTACACGGGCGGCGGCGTCGCCGTCACGGTGGGCGTGGCGCAGTTCCCGACCGAGGAGGCGGCGCGCGCGGCCCGGGACGACGCGGAGGCCAACCTGCTGCCGCTGACCGCCGGCGACGCCCCCGACTTCTGCCAGCTCGGCGGTTGCCGCACCACCACCAACCAGGTCGGCCGCTACGCGTACTTCACGATCGCCGGGAACAGCGACGGCTCCCCGGACAACGGCGATGACACCCCGGCGCAGCAGGCCTCCCTGGACGGCAACGATCACGCGTTCGAGTGCATCATCCAGCGCGGCGAGGCCCAGGCATCCGCCTCGGCCAGCGCACTGGTGGAGGAGCGCGAGAACGGCGACGACTAGCGCGGCGAGGGGTCGGCCGGCCTGAGCCGCCGCCCCGAGCCGGGGCGGCCGAATGTCATGTCTTGGCACCAGTCCCGTCACCCGAGGTCGCATCCCCGCGCGCATCGGACAGGATGCCGGGCAACACCCGTGACCGCGTTGCCGTTGAGGGATCTTCGGGAGGGAACATCGAGATGAGTCACAACCCGCCGGGCCCGTACGGGCAGCAGCCGCCCCAGGGACCACCGCCCGGCCAGCCGAACCCCTACGGTGGCCAGCAGCCGCCCGGACAGGCACCGCCGCCGGGACCGCCACCCGGGTACGCCTACCCGCAGCAGCCCGGGTACGGTCAGCCACCCCAGCAGCCGGGATACGGCCAGCCACAACAGCCCGGCCACGGCCAGCCGCCGATGCCACCGGGGCAGATCCCGGGTCAGCCGCCGTACGGCATGCCGCAGCCGCCGCCCGGCGGAAAGAAGAACACCACGGTGATCGTCGTGGCCATCGTGGCAGCGGTCGCGGTCATCGGCGGCGGGGTGTTCTTCCTGACCAGCGGCGGAGGCGACGAGACCGGTCCCGGTAGCGATCCCGACACCCGGTACGAGGTCGCGTTCCCCAAGCGGAGCGGGGAGCTCGTGCGCGTCGAGACGATGGACGAGTCGGTTTTCAGCGACGAGGGCCTGGAGCAGATCGGCGCGCAGGACATGCGTCCGACCTCCAGCAGGTACATCCAAGGCCTGACCAGGCAGGAGTACGACGAACTGGAGTCGCCGGAGGATCTGAGCGGCCGAACGGCCACGTCCGTCCTGGCGACCGCCCTGTCGGGCGAGGTCGAGGACCCGTCGAAGGCCGTGAACGACACGTTCGCCCTCCTTGCCGACGAGTGGGCAGGGGAGATGGTGGGCGAGCCCCAGGAGGTGAACCCGGACGGCCTCGAAGGCGACACCGTCATGAAGTGCCAGTTCGGCGAGAGCGAGGACTACTACGGCGAGACGATCCAGGTCCCGCTGTGCGTGTGGGCCGACTACAGCACGATCGGCGGCGGCCAGTTCGGCCGGGAGGACGGCGAACGGTCCCTGGACGTCACCATCGACGAGGCCGCCCAGACCACGGCGGACCTGCGCACCGACTCGCTGCGCGAGGTGGCGGCCGAGGGCGAAGGCGGCGCCTGAGCGATCGGGCGGCGGCGCCTGTGCGCGCCGCTCAGCGGTCGAGGTAGGCCAGGACCGACAGCACCCGGCGGTTGTCGCCCTCGGAGGGCGGCAGGCCGAGCTTCATGAAGATGTTGCCGATGTGCTTGGTCACGGCCTTCTCGGTGACGAAGAGTCCCTCCGCGATGCCCGCGTTGGACCGCCCCTGGGCGATCCACCTCAGCACCTCGTGCTCGCGCGGGGTGAGGCTGCCCAGCCGGTCGTCGCGTTCCCTGCGCCTGAACAGCTGGGAGACCACCTCGGGGTCCATCGCGGTCCCGCCCGCCGCCACCCGGACCACGGTCTCCACGAAACGGGCGCCGTCGGTGACCCGCTCCTTGAGCAGGTAGCCGACGGCGTCCTGGCCGGTGGCGAGCAGCTCACGGGCGTAGAGCGGCTCGACGTACTGGGAAAGCAGCAGGATCGGCAGTCCCGGCAACTCGCTGCGGGCCGCGACGGCCGCCCGTAGCCCGTCGTCGGTGAAGTCCGGGGGAAGGCGCACATCGACGATCGCGACGTCAGGACGCAGTTCGGTGAGCGCGGTCAACAGCCCGGGGCCGTTGTCGACGGCGGCCACGACCTCGTGGCCGAACGCCTGGAGCAGCCGGATCAGCCCTTCCCTCAGGAGGAGGAGGTCTTCGGCGAGGACAACTCGCATGGCAGCTCCAGTGACACCATCGTCGGTCCGTTGACGGGGCTCTGCACGGCCAGCACCCCGTCGAAGGTGGCGAGGCGGCGCTCCACACCACACAGTCCGCCGCCCGGGGACATGCGCAGGCCGCCGTGCCCGTCGTCGGTGACGGTGATCCGCAGGGCGTGGACGTCCGGGTCGTACCGGAGGTCGATCCACACCCGGTCCCCGCCCGAATGCTTGACGGCGTTGGTCAGGATCTCGGAGACCGCGAAGTAGGCGGCCGACTCCAGTGGTGGCTCAGGGCGGCCGGGCAGGTCGACCACCACCTCGGTCTCCAGCGGGCTGACCAGGGCCAGGGCCCGTATCGCATCGGCGAGGCCGCGGTCGGCCAGGACCGGCGGATGGATGCCGCGGACCAGATCCCGCAGTTCCTGGATCGCCTTGACCGAGGAGTCCTTGGCCTCGGCCAGGAGGGCGCGCCCGGCTGCCGGGTCGCTCTCCATCAGGTGTTCCGCGGCGTCCAGCGTCATGCCCATGGCGACCAGACGCGCCTGGGCTCCGTCGTGCAGGTCGCGTTCGATGCGCCGGAGCTCGGCGGTGCCGGTGTCCACCGCGTCCGCACGGGTCGCCGCGAGGTGCTCGATCCGGTGCGCCATCCGCGCCTGCTGGCTCGGCGCGAGCAGCGCGCGGGTGTAGCGGGCGTGGACGCGGACCACGCGGGGGGCGATCCACACGGCCAGCGGCAGCTGGGCGAGGCCGAGGACTCCGGCCAGGGTCGCCGTCGCCTGCCCCTGGATGGGCACGAAGGTGTACCAGAGGTTGTCCCACGCGTGCGAGAGGGGAACGCCCCAGAAGCCGATGCCGATCCCCCACAGGCCACTGAGCACCAGCGCGAGCGGGGCGAAGGCGAGGGCCCCGCCCACGACGGGGTCGAGCGTCACCCACAGCCAGTCGCGCCAGGTCTGCCGGTCCTGGACGATCCACCGGCACCGGACGAGAACGCCGCGCACGCCGGGGGCGGGGCGTGGCGGCGGGGCATAGGGAACGGGTATCGGATCGCCCGACTCCTGGCCGGCCAGCGCACGCTGCCGGTTGGCCAGGCGCCGCACGAGCCCCACGGTCCAGGGCACCATCAGCACGCCGAGGCCGATGCCCAGCAGTGTGACCGTCACCGAGACCAACAGCGAGACCAGCGTGGCCAGGAGCGAAAGCGCCCACAGCAACACCGAACGCCGCAGGCTCGTCAGACCGCCGGCGAAGCCCGACCGCCAGTCCGCGCGTCGTGGTTCGCGTCCCATGTCTTCCCCATCCCCGAAGTCGTGCGCGTCCCTGTCTACGCCATCCTGGCCGCCCACGGGCCCCCGGGTCGGTGGGTAAAAGCCCACCTTCTGTTGGGGAGCGGAGCCCACTGCGCGGGGCGCGCTCCCGGAAGCAGGCTGGCACTCCCATCGCCCATCGAGACAACGGACTTGGGAGCACACATGCGCATCAGTCGATCCGGCGGGACCACAACGGCCGCCGTCTGTCTGGCACTTCTGCTGGTCGGCGGCGCCGCGACGGTCGCCGCGGGGGCCGGCGGGACGGCCGCGGGACGACCACGGAGACGACCAGCGCGTCGCCCACGGCGCACCATCCCGCCCGCGGCACGCTGATCGACGCCGAACCGCTGTACACGCTGGCCACGGCCGGGGACGCCGCCGAGGAACTCGACCGGGCCGGCTTCGACGGGGACGTCGCCCGGTACGGGGTGAACGCGTACCGGCTGGTCTACCACACGGTGGACGAACAGGGCCGGCCCACCGTCGCCAGTGGTCTGCTCGCCCTGCCGCGCACCCGCGACACCGCGCTGTACCCCGTGTCGTTCACGCACGGCACCGGGGTCAACCGGAACGACGCGCCGTCCATGACCCGGCGCGACTTCGTGAGCGGCGCCACGATCAGCTACGCGGCGGCCGGTTTCGCCGGTGTGGCGCCGGACTATCTCGGCATGGCGCTCGGGCCGGGACCGCACCCGTACATGGACGTGCCGTCGGAGACCACCGCGTCGCTGGACATGCTGCGGGCGGCCCGTGCCTTCGCGCCGAGCGCGGGCCACTCCCTGCGACCCGACGTGCTGGCCACCGGCTTCTCCCAGGGTGCCGCGGCCGCGCTGGGCCTCGGCCGGGCGCTCCAGGAGGGCGCGGACGACTGGTTCAGGCTGGCCGCGCTGGCCCCGGTCAGCGGCCCGTACGACCTGGCGGGCACCGAGCTGCCGGCGCTGCTCGACGGCCGGCTCGACCCCAAGATGAGCACGGTCTACACGGCGTACACCCTCGTCGCGTTCCACCGCCTCGACGGCGGCATGTACGACGAACCGGGGGAGGTCTTCCGGTCGCCCTACGACGACACCATGGAGGAGCTCTTCGACGGGACCCACTCAGGCGCGGAGATCAGGGCCGGTATCCCGGACACCGTCGACGAACTGCTCACCCCCCACGGCCGCCGGGTGCTGGAGTCTCCCGACGGAGCGTTCGCCGAAACGCTGCACGAGGCCGGCGAGGTGTGCGCCGACTGGGCACCCCGGGTGCCGACCCGGCTCTACCTGGCCACGGACGACGAGCAGGTGCTGACCGACAACACCGAGTGGTGCCACGACGCGCTCCGGACGGCCGGCGCCCGGCCCCGGCTCGTGGACCTCGGCACGACCGACTACGCCGGCTCCCGCCACCTGGGTTCGAGCGTCGCGGCCACCACGGCCACGATCGCCTGGTTCGACCGACTCGTGGGCTGACGCGCGTTCAGGCGGGGCTCAGCGGGACTCGGCAGTGCTCAGCAGGCTCAGCCGCTCGCGCCGAGTTCGGGGCCGGGTGCGCCGCCCAGGGTTCGGAGGTTTCGCGCCTCGCGGTTGCGGGCGGCGAGCTGATCGTCCGGCGGGTAGCCGACCTCCTCCAGGGTCAGCCCGTGCGGCCGCACCACCTGCACCGCCGAGTCCCGCACGCCCGCGGCCAGCACCTTCGCGGGCCAGTCCGGCGGCCGGTGCCCGTCGCCGACGAACAGCAGCGCCCCGACCAGCGAACGCACCATGTTGTGGCAGAACGCGTCCGCCCGCACGGTGCCCTCGAGGACGCCGTCGGGCCGCCGCTCCCAGCCCAGCTCGCGCAGTGCCCTGATGGTGGTCGCGCCCTCGCGCCGCTTGCAGTACGCGGCGAAGTCGTGCTCGCCCAGCAGCCGCGCCGACGCCTCGTTCATCGCCGCCAGGTCCAGCGGCCAGTTGTGCCACAGCACGTGCCCGCGCAGCAGCGGGTCCACTCCGCCGGGATGATCGCTGACGCGGTAGGCGTAGCGCCGCCAGATCGCCGAGAACCGCGCGTCGAAGTCCGGCGGCGCGGGGGCCACCCGCCAGATCCGGACGTCGTGCGGCAGCCGTCCGGCCAGCCGGCGCATCAGGTGTTCCCCGTGCGCCTCCCATACCTCGCACGGCAGGTCCACATGCGCCACCTGCCCGCGGGCGTGCACGCCGGCATCCGTCCGGCCCGCGACGGTCAGCTCGTACGCCCCGTCGCCGCGCGTGACGATCCGCAGCGCCTCCTCGATCTCCTCCTGCACGGTCCGCCGCCCACGCTGCCGCGCCCAGCCGGAGAATCCACCCCCGTCGTACGCCAGATCCAGCCGCACCCGCACGACGCCGCCGACCTGGGCCCCATCACCGTCACTCACGCCCTCGATCCTCCCAGACCGCGGACGACCGCCCATCGATGCCGACTATCCACTGGCGCGAGAACTATGCGCCGTTTTGCGAAGTATCTCCCATGGGGTGACCGTGAGGACGGGGCACTTGCACGCGGAACCTCATACGGAACGAACGGAACGGCATACGGAACGGAGAGCGGCGATGAACCACGAGCCCATGGGAAACGGTCCCCGCGGTGACCGGCCGGAGGGCGCCGACGCACGCTTCGGCAGGAGGACCCCGGAGTACACCGGCAGGTACGTGATCCAGCTCGACCAACGCCGACCGGAACGCGGGATGAAGGCGCTCCGCTCCGCCGTCGACACCGCGCCCTTCGAACGGGTTCGGGGCGCCCACGCCGACCGGGCACCCGAACTCCTGGAACGCCCCGACGTCTCGGTCCTCTTCGACGAGCTCGGCATCGCCGTCGTCGACGTGCCGCCGGAGCGGCGCCACGCGCTGGTGACCGCGGCCGAGGCGGAGCCCACGATCGTCACGGCGGAACCGGAACGCAAGGTGTACGCCTCGGTGATCACCGAGGACCGGCAGTCGCTGACCGAGTTCTTCCCCACCTACCGCAGCGACCAGGACGAGGTCGACCGCAGTATCAGGGCCCGCGGCGCCGCGATGCTCGGCCCGGCCTGGGACGAGCACCGGATGACCTGGGGTATCCAGGCGATCAAGGCCAACCTCTCCATGCTCACCGGCCGCGGCGTGAAGATCGCCGTCCTCGACACCGGCGTGGACACGGACCATCCGGATCTGGCCGACCGCATCAGCGCCACGGCCTCCTTCGTGCCGGGCGAGACCGTGGAGGACGGCAACGGCCACGGCACGCACTGCATCGGCACCGCGGCCGGTCCGATGGAGCCGGAGAACGCGCCGCGTTACGGGGTGGCCACCGAGGCGCGGATGCTCTGCGGCAAGGTGCTCAACGACCGCGGCGAGGGCACGGACGGCTTCATCGTCGCCGGCCTGGCCTGGGCGATCTCCAAGGGCGCGAAGGTGATCTCCCTGTCGCTCGGCTCCCCCGTCGGACCCGGCGAGCTCTTCCCGCAGACGTACGAGAACATCGCCAGGCTCGCGCTCGCACGAGGGACGTTGATCGTCGCCGCGGCGGGCAACGAGAGCGAACGCCCCACGTTCGTGAACCCCGTCAGCCGGCCCGCCAACTGCCCGTCCATCCTGGCGGTGGGCGCGCTCGGCAAGGACCTGGGCGTCGCGCCGTTCTCCTGCGCCGGCCTCAACGGCCGCGGCGGCGAGGTCAACATCGCGGCGCCCGGCGTCGACATCCTCTCGGCCGCCCCCGACGACACCTACCAGACGTTGAGCGGCACAAGTATGGCAACGCCCCATGTCGCCGGCGTCATCGCGCTCCTGGCCCAGGCGGACTCCGACGCCTCGGCCGAGACCCTGCGCGACCGTCTGCTGGCCGACGCCCATCCCCTACCGCAGGACGCCGTGGACATCGGCGAGGGCCTGCTCCAGGCGCCGTGACCGGGTCAGGCAAGCCGGTGCCCGAACCGGTCCGGGTCCTCGTCTCCGTCGCTCCCGGCCAGTTCGACGAGGTGGTGGCGGCGGCCCGCCGGGCGGGGCTCACGGTCGCCGCCGAGCACGCGATCATCGGCTCCGTGTCGGGCACCATCGCGGAGGAACTGATCCCGGTCCTGGAGGCCATCGACGGCGTCCTCGCCGTAGACCGCGAACGCATCGTCCGCCTCCCCCCGAACGAGGGCCTGTGACACGGCTGGCGGCACGCACCTGCGGGGTGGCGCTCGCGGGCTGACCCCAGCCGGGAAAACGGTTGATCCGGTGGATGGCGTCGCCTAGTTTGGGCTCCCCTACCTACGTGTACCTACGTGAGGACTTCGCGCGCATGACGCCGCCTGCTCTCTGAACCTGACACTTCCCTGCGCATTGGTCGCCGGCGACGCCGTCGGCTCTGTTTCCCATGCCTTCGTCAGGTTTTCAGAGAGCTCATGTCTTCACATCCTCATACCGTGCTGCCCTGGGCGGTGCGGCGCACCCGCCTGCCTCTGCTCGCCCTCCGGTGCCCGGCCTGCCCTTCCGGTCGCGCCACCGTCGGCAACGGCAAGTTCCGCGTCAACGCCAACGGCAAACGCCTCGACGTCTGGCTCCTGGTCAACTGCGTTTCCTGTGACCGGACCAGCAAGCTCACCGTCCACGATCGCGTCCCGGTCAGCTCACTGCCGGCCGACCTTCTGGCCGGTTACTCGTTCAACTCACCTTCCCTCGTCGTGGACACCCTTCTCGACCCGTGGATCGCCCGGTGCAACCGGTTCGCGCTCGACTGGGACGGGTGCTGGGAACTCCACGCACCACCCGCCCCGGAGGATCCGTGGCCCCTTGAGATAACGGTCACCTTCGACAATCCCGTGCCGGTCCGTCCCGAACGGCTCATCGCTCGTGGACTGGGCCTCAGCCGCAACGAGATCGCTCGCAGAGTCAAGATCGACATCCCGCTGAACCGCAGGACGAAGCTGGACTTCTCGTTCGTCCTGGTGTGGTCGGCCCAGTAGGACCAAGAGGCAGAACACGGCCGTGCCGTGTTCTGCCTCGGTCGGGCTCGGTCGGGCTCGGCGGCGTAGCCCGGGCTGAGGGTTTGCCGCCGGCCAGCCCGGTCAGATAGGAACCTTGTATGCTAAAGGGCAGCAAAGTCGGGCTCCGGGCCCGGCACGACGACGACATTCCGATCCTGCAGGTCGAGCTCTACGACGACGTGGTCAACGCCTCGCGGGCCGAAGGCGGGCCGTGGCGGCCGATGACGCCCGGCTCGAAGGACTTGCCGCTCGTGGTGGACGACAAGGAGCAGAAGTTCGTCCCGTTCTCCGTGGTGGAACTGGACGGCGGCACGCTGATCGGCACCGCGACGCTGTGGGGCATCGACAACCACAACCGGTCCGCGCATATCGGACTGGGGCTGCGCCCGTCCGCCCGCGGCAAGGGCTACGGCACCGACGTGGTCGCGGTGCTGTGCCACTACGGTTTCGTCGTGCGCGGCCTGCATCGGCTGCAGATCGAGACGCTGTCGGACAACGCCGCGATGCTGCGCTCCGCCGAACGCAACGGCTTCGTCCGCGAGGGCGTGCTGCGCTCCTCGGCCTGGGTGATGGGCGAGTTCCTGGACGACGTGCTGCTCGGGCTCCTCGCCCAGGACTGGAAGCCGGACTCGAAGGGCTAGCCCGGGCGCCTCGGACTCGGTCTCGGACTCGGTCTCGCACTCGGATCGTGCGCATACAGTCCCGGTTTTCGGGACTCTCCGCGCACGATGTCCGTCAGCTTCGGCGCACATGGCACAGTCCTCACCATGTCGCTGGACGAACTGCCGGACTGGCCGCCGACCTGCCGTGCGTGCTGGGCCACGCCGACTTCGAGGCGCAGAACGTGCGCTGGCACGACGGGGACATCTGGGCCGTGCACGACTGGGACAGCCTGGCGTGGCAGCCGGAGGCGGCACTGGCGGGTGCGGCGTCCGCGGCGTTCGCCAGCGCCTCGCCACCGACCCTGGCCCCGATCGAGAGCTCCGCCGCGTTCCTGGACACGTACCAGGACCTCCGGGGGCGCCGGTTCACCGCGGAGGAACAGGAGATCGCGTGGGCGGCCAGCCTGTGGACGGCGGCGCACAACGCCCGCTGGGAGGCCCTGCACGGCGACCCTCCGGTGTCCGGTGACGCCGTCCGCGCCCAGGCGGCCGAACGCCTCCGCCGAGCGAACGCCTAGCCGCCAAGGTGCTGAGTACCGAATAGGTACATGTACTCATCCGCGCGCCTGGGCGTTCCGCGAGGGTTGTCCCCATGAGTCTGTCGAACCCGGCCCGCATGCATCGGGGCGCCGATGCGGGCCTGGCGGTCTGCATGCTCGTGCTGGACGGGCTCGGCGTGCTCCTCACGTTCCTGATGATGGTGGGGACCGGCCTCGACGAGGCGCTGGACCCGTCGGGCACGCCCGACTCCGATGCGAGCGCCGGGGAGATCGCCCTGATCGGGCTCGGCCTGATCGCGGCGTTCGCGGTGGTGAGCTGCGCGCTGTTGCTGCGGAACCAGGCGCGGATCGCCGGAACGCTCCAGGGGGCGGTGGCGTGCGTCGCCGTGCTCGTCGCCCTGGGCGGGCTCGCCTCCGAACGCTCCGAGGCCGGCCTCGACCCCGCCCCGACCGAGGACACGTCCGACACCTACACCGGCCCCGGCGGCCAGTGCCGCAGCGGCGGCGACAACAGTGAGTGCGAGGGCACAGCCGGCTGACGCCGTCAGCGCAAGAGATCGCCGGCCCGGACCGGGGTGACGAACGTTGCGGACGGGCTGGCCCACGCCGAGGCCATGCTGGCCAACGCGACGGCCGGCCCGCTCGTTCTCCGCGTCGCGCTCCAACGCACCAGCTCCGCCCTGTCCAACGCCTCCGCATCGCCGTCAGCTGCGGCGCCCGACTACCGTGTCCCGTTGAACCGGACACGCAGTGAGTCACGCAGGTCACTGATGCCCAGTCATCGGTGCTCGGCGCACCAGCGGAGGATCGCGGTGGCGGCGTGGCGCATGCCGCTGTGGCCGAAGTGGTCGAGGAGGGACTGGGCCTTGCCGGTGGTGGCGCCGAGGCCGGTCGTCAGCTCGGTGAGGCGGGCCGCGAGGCGGTCGCGCAGCCGGCGCGAGGCGGAGACCTCGCGCACGACCCGGATGAGCACGTCGGTGACCGCCTGGTCGGAGGCGGTGTAGTCGACGGGCCGGCCGATGTCCGCCCAGTCCAGGCGGGCGTCGCAGTAGCCGTGGCGGTCGAGCAGGCGGGCCTGTTCGGGATGGCTGGCGTTGGCGGCGGGGAGCCACAGGGTGGGGACGCCGGTCGCCGCGGCGTCGTAGATGTTGCCGAGGCCCGAGGTCATGCAGGCGTACGCGGCGGCGGTCATCAGGTCGAGCACCGCGTCGCGCGGATACGTTCCGACGTCCGGGTCGTCGAGCGCGGCGGCGATGCTCCGGCTGGTGGCGACGACGAGGCGCCGGTCCGCGGGCAGGGTGGCGCGGACGGCGGTGAACAGCAGGCGCGCGTAGGCGACGGCGTCGTCGGGGCGCCAGAGCGGGTTGTGCAGACCGCCCAGGTTGACCAGGACGTGGTGGTGCCCCGGCGGCCGGGTCCGCCGGGGCGGGATGAGCGGCGGCACGACCACTGCGTGCCGCCGGAGCGAGGCGTCGGCCTCGATCCGCTCCCGCACCCCGAAGAAGTCCTGGGCCAGGTAGAGATCGGCCTCGCGGGCGAAGGCGGGCACGTCGGGCTGCCACCACCAGGTCAGCGCGTCGTAGACCGCCACGCGCAGGCCGACCCGCCTGGCCAGCGCCGCCGTCGTGCGGTCCATGGCCGTGACGAACAGGTCGTAGCGCGGCGCCAGGTCGGCGAGCCGGGCCAGCCGTTCGTCCTCGGACAGGCCGGTCACGTCGTGGACGGTGCGGTAGGGCGGCCGTCGTTGCAGGTCGAGCGTGTGGCCGCCGCCGAGGTAGTCCACGGTCGCGCAGGCCGGCGCGAGTTCGTCGGCGAGGATCGCGATCGCGGCCGCCGGGCCGAAGCCGAAGGGCTCCGCGTTGAGCAGCAGCCGCGGGCCGGCGTGGTCGTTGGTCACGCTCTGCCCAACGATGTCGCGGAACGTCGGACACGCGCCGGAACGGACAACTACGCTGGGTTTCATGACCGTCACGGATCAGCCCGGAACCGGCGTGCTGGAGGCCGGCGCCCTGCCGGTGCCGGGCGCAACGCTGCACTACGAGGTGCGCGGCGCGGGTCCGCCGCTGCTGCTCATCCCGGGCGGGAACTCCGATTCGGCCGTCTTCGAGGGCCTGGCCGCCGTGCTCGCCGCGGAGCATCGCGTCGTCTGTTACGACCCGCGCGGCTATTCGCGCAGCGTGCTCCACGAGCCGCCGGACGAGCAGCGGATCGAGGTGCACGCCGACGACGCCGGCCGCCTGCTGCGCCACGTGGCGCCGGACGGCGAACCGGCGCGGGTGCTGGGCAGTTGCGCCGGCGGCCTCGTCGCGCTCGAACTCGCGCTCCGGCAGCCCGACCTGGTCCGGGCGGCGGTCGCGCACGAACCGCCCGCGCTGGCCCTGCTGCCGGCCGCCGAGGGGCATCTCGCGTTCCTCGACGAGGTCCACGAGGCGTTCCTGCGTGCGGGGGTTGGGCCCGCGCTGCGGAAGCTGAGCGCCCTGTTCGGCGGCCGACCCGCGCCGCCACTGCCCGAGGCGCGCGACAACAGCGCCTACTTCCTCGCGCATGTCCTCCGGTCGTTCAGCGGCTTCGTGCCGGACCTCGACGGGCTGGCCCGGCCGGGGAGCCGCGTCGCGGTGGCGGCCGGCCGCGATTCGGTCGGGCAGACCGTCCGCCGGCCGGCGGCGGTGCTCGCCGAACGACTCGGCTGGGAACTCGCCGTGTTCCCCGGCGGCCATGTGGGCTACGTCAAGGAGCCGGCCGGCTTCGCCCGGCGGCTCGTGGCGGCGTTCGATTCCGCGTCCGCGCCGATGCCGAGCGCCCGGGGCGGGTGACGAGGCGTACGCCCCCCGGAGTACGCCCGTGCGCCGGTCTCGCGGCGCGGGGCGCCGGGCATCAGACGGTTCCACCTGTCACCCACTCGGAGGACCGTCATGGGTCATCTGGCTCACCGCAGCCCCCGTCGCCGTCGCCGCGCCGCCTGGACCGCCCTCGCGGCGCTCGCCGTCGGCGCGCTGACCACCACGCCCGCGCACGCCCAGCCCACCCTGGTCCAGTGCACGGGGACCGAATCCGTGACCATCGATCCGGGGGCCACGTACCAGGCGCAGTTACTGCACGTCACCACGGACGGGAACTTCGGGTCGTGCCTGGACGGCCAGGGGCAGGTGACGAGCGCCTCGTACGCAGAGGAGCTGTCGTTCGTGGGCGACTGCGCGACGCTCTTCGACCCGTTCGAGAGCACCCGGGTGTTCACCTGGAACACGGGCGACACCAGCACGTTCGTGGGGACAGGGAGCAGCACCGTGGTCGCCGGCCAGATCGTCACGACGGTCACCGGCACCATCACCGAGGGGCGGTTCGCGGGCCGGTCCGCGGTCCAGGTGATCGCCCTGGCCCAGCTGAACCTCCTGGACTGCCTCCTCACCGGCATGACCAACGCCTCGGGGGCGACCACCCTGACCATCACCTGACCCGAGCCACGCGTCTGACCCGCGCCACGCGTCGAAGCCCCGGCCCTGTCAGTGGGCGGTGTCACACTCGGCGCATGGAGAGACCACACGTAGTCACGGCCGACGAGTGGCAGCGGGAGCGGGACGCGCTGCTGGTGGCCGAGAAGGACGTCACGCGGGCGCAGGACGCGCTCGCGGCGCGGCGGCGGCGCCTGCCCATGGTCAGGTTCGACAGGAAGTACGCCTTCGACACCCCGGACGGCACCCGGTCGCTGCCCGACCTGTTCGAGGGCCGCGACCAGCTCGTGGTGTACCAGTTCATGGACCTCGGGCCCGACCGCTTCTGCCCGGGCTGCACCTGGTTCACGCGGAACGTGCCGGCGACCGGGCTCGGCGGGCTGGCCGAACGCGGCATCACCTGGCAGACGGTGTCGAACATGCCGCTGGCGCAGATCGAGGCGTACAAGGGGCGGATGGGCTGGACGCTGCCGTTCGTGTCCTCGCACGGCACGACGTTCTCTGAGGACTGCGGCGCCGACGGCGGCTTCATGCTGAGCGTCTTCCTGCGCGACGGCGACGAGGTCTTCCGGACGTACGGCACGACGGCACGCGGCGTGGACCGGCTCGTCTTCAGCAACAGCATCCTCGACCTGACCCCCTACGGCCGCCAGGAGGACTGGGAGGACTCGCCACCCGGCTGGCCCCAGCGCCCCACGTACGGCTAGCGGCGTACTCCCCGCGACGCAGTCGAGAAGCCTCCGTCCTCCGGACGCGGCCGGGGCGGCCGGGCCGGGAGCATCCCTGTAACGAGTCAGCTGCTCAGGCTGGGAGGGACGGCGTCATGGCAGATGTGGAACGGAAGAGCCGGTCGGGAGTCAGCAGGCGGACCGTGCTGGGCGGGGCCGCCGGGGCGGCGGTCGTCGCCGGCGGGCCATTCGCGGCCGGTGCGGCGGCGGACGGTGACGGCGGGGACGGCGCGGGACGCGGGATACGGCCGGTGCGGCTGACCACCGAGCATCTGGTGGAGCCGCTGGGGATCGACGCCGGCGCGCCGCGGTTGGGTTGGCGGCTGGCCGCGGACGGGCGAGACCGCCGGCAGACGGCGTACCGGATCGTCGTCGCGAGCGGCCGGGAGGGGGCGGCCGCCGGGCGGGGCGATGTCTGGGACTCCGGCCGGGTCGAGTCCGCCGAGCAGTCGGCGCGGGTGTACGAGGGCCCGCCCCTGGCCTCCCGGACCCGGTACCACTGGGCGGTGCGGGCGTGGGACGAGGGCGGCCGGCCCGGACCGTGGAGCGAGGTGTCCTGGTTCGAGACGGCCCTGCTGGCGGAGGCGGACTGGTCCGCGCGGTGGATCGGCTCGGGGATCGAGATACCCCCGCCGACCCGCACCCTGCCGCCGCTGGGCTTCGACGACGTGGCACTGCGGGCCGGGCACACCCTCGGGCAGAGCTTCGCCTCGGCGGGCCCGCTGGCGGCCGTGGCCGTGTACCTGGCCGGGGACGACGCGAGCCCCGGCGGGTGCCGGATGACGCTGCGCCGGGCGGGTCCGGACGGCGAGGCGGTCGGCCGGCAGACGGTGACCGGGATCGGCCGCGAGGCACAGGGCCGGCTCGACCTGCCGGAGCCCGCACCTCCCGGCGCGTACTACGTCGAGCTGTCCGAGCCGAGCGGCACCGTGCGCTGGCAGGGCGTCGCGCGCGACGCGTACCCGGGCGGCACCGCGTACGCCGACGGCGCGCCCATCGCCGGTGACCGCTGGGTCTACGGGCTGCCGCCGGATCCGCCGGCCGACCCGCTGCTGCGCCGCGCGTTCGACGTGCCGGGCCGGGTGGTCTCCGCCCGCCTGTACCTGGTGGGCCTGGGCCACGGCGTGGCCTGGATCAACGGCGAGCGGGTCGGCGACGCCGTGCTCTCCCCCGCCGCCACCGACTACGACGTCCGCACCCTGTACACGGCGCACGACGTCACGCCGCTGGTGCGCGAGGGCCGGAACGCCGTCGGCGTGGCGCTCGGCCGCGGCTTCTTCGCCACCCGCGCCGCCGACTCCGACGGCAGCAACCTGGCCCGCTGGATCGCCGAGCCCCGGCTGCGGGCCCAGCTGGAGGTGCGCATCGGCGACGGCCGGGTGATCACCGTCGGCAGCGGTCCCGACTGGTCGATCGCCAACGGCCCGACGACCTACGACGCGGTCTTCACCGGGGAGTCGTACGACGCGCGCCGGGCCGCCGAACTCGCCGGCTGGTCGGAGCCGGACTTCACCGAGGAGGGCTGGACGCCGGCGCGGGAGGTGAGCGGTCCCGGCGGGCGCCTGGAGGCGTACGCCGTCGAGCCGATCCGGACGGGCGAGCCGATCGCGCCCGTCGCCGTCACCCGACCCGAGGACGGCGTGCGGCTGTACGACTTCGGGGAGGTGGTTGCCGGCTGGGTGAGGCTGCGCGGGCGGCTGACGGCCGGCACGACGGTGCGGATCGCGTACGCCGAGAAGCTGAGCTCGTCAGGTCGCGTCGACCACGGGCCGCCCGGCGGCGTCACCAACCCGTCCGTGGTGGACCGCATCCAGGTGGACGAGTACACCGCCGTCGGTGCCGGCACCGGCGGAGCGCTGGAGAGCTGGGAACCGTCGTTCACCTACAAGGGGTTCCAGTACGTGGAGGTGTCGGGCACGGACCGGCCGCTCGACCTGGTCGCGGTGCCGGTGCACAGCGCCGTGCCCGACACGATGCGGATCGAGCTCGACGAGCCGGTGTTGCAGTGGATCGCCGACGCCTTCGCCCGCACCGCACGCAACGGCCTGCACGGACACCCGGACATCGCGCCGTACGGCAAGCTGGGCTGGCTGGGCGGGACCTACCTGGCGGCCCAGCCGATGCTGTACCGCTTCGGGATGGCCAGCGTCTTCGCCAAATGGCTGGACGACATCCGGCTGGCCCAGGCCGACACCGGCGAGATCCCGATGATCGCGCCGCAGGGCGTGGTGACCGGCGGCGCCGTGCAGGTGCCCAGCTACCTGCGCACATACCCGTACCTGGTGCGCCGCTACTGGCTTGCCTACGGGGACCGCACGGTGCCGGAGCGGCACTTCGACGCCGTGGCACGCTTCGTCTCCTGGCAGCTGGGGCAGCTGACGGACGGCCTGTCCGATGAGCAGTTCGGCGACTGGTACGCGCCGGGGCGGATCGACGACCCGCGCGCGCCGGAGGGCGGCCAGCTCGTCGGCACCGCGGCGGTCGTCGAGATCCTGCGGGAGGCGATCGCGCTGGCCGAGCTGCTGGGCCGGGACGGGCACGCCAGCCGATGGCGCACCCGCGCCCGGCAGCTGGTGCGGCGGTTCAACGCGGCGTTCCTCGACCCCGCGACCGGCCAGTACCGCACCGAGGTGGCGGACGCCGGGTACCGGCAGACCAGCAACGCGGTGCCGCTGGCCATGGGCCTGGTGCCCGAGGCCCACATCGCCGCGGTCACCGCGGGCCTGGCCGCCGACGTGGAGGCGCACGACCGGCATCTGGACACCGGCTCGATCGGCACCGACGCGCTGCCGTTCGCGCTGACCGACCACGGCCACCCCGACCTGGCGCACGCGGTGCTCACCCAGCGCGACTACCCGGGCTACGGATACTGGCGCGGCCTCGGCGCCACCACCTTCTGGGAGAACTGGGAGAGCACCGCGCGCGGGCACAACGACCCCACGCTCAGCGCGCCCGTGCGGTGGCTGGTCGAGCGGGTGATCGGCGTCGAGGCGCTGGAGCCGGGCTGGGCGCGGTTCCGAGTGGCGCCGGTGGCGTTCGGCGACCTGCCGGGCGCCCGGGCGACGCTGGACACGGTCCGCGGCCGGATCGGCGTGTCCTGGAGCCGCCGCGGCGACGAGGTCGAGCTGCGGGTCCGGGTGCCGGTCAACGCGGTCGCCGAGGTCACCCTGCCCGACGGCGCGGAGCACACGCTGGGCTCCGGCAGCCACCGCCTCACCGCGCGGCTGCGCTGAGCGCTTCCGCGGGCCCAGGAAACGGCACCGCAGACGCCGCCGGGCCCGCCCCCCTGAGGGAGCGGGCCCGGCGCGCGATCTGACGGACGATGCGGACTCAGTCCTTCTTGTCCTTGCCCTCGTCCTCGCTGGCCTCGGCGTCCTCGGCGGCCGCGTCCTGCGGCACCTCGTTGACGTCCTCGGCCGCGACATCCTCCGACGCCTTGGCCTGGTCGGACTCCTTCACCGCCCGCCGGGTGGCCGCCTCGGCCTCGCCCACGGCCTCTTCCTTCACGGTGAGGGCCTCGACCAGCTCGATGATCACCATCGGCGCGTTGTCGCCGCGCCGCGGGCCGAGCTTGATGATGCGGGTGTAGCCGCCGGGACGGTTGGCGAACTTCGGGCCGATCTCCGTGAACAGCGTGTGGACGACGCTCTTGTCGCGGATGGTCTGCATCACCTGGCGACGGTTGTGCAGGTCGCCCTTCTTCGCCTTGGTGATCAGCCGCTCGGCCACCGGCCGCAGCCGCCGGGCCTTGGCCACGGTCGTGGTGATCCGCCCGTGCTCGAACAGCGCGGTGGCGAGGTTCGCCACCATCATGCGCTCGTGCGCGGGGCTGCCACCCAGCCGGGTGCCCTTCGTGGGCTTCGGCATCGTTCTCTCCTGTCGTGTCTGCATCGGCCGTGTCAGGTACCGATGTCAGCTGATGTGTGTGGGTGGGGCGGCGGGGGGCTTGTCCCCACCCCGCCCCTTCCCGAAAGGTGCTAGTACTGCTCGGTCTCGTGGAAGCCCGTGTCGCCGTCGTCGTCCGCGCCGAAGGCGTCGGCCGCCGAGGCGGGGTCGAATCCGGGCGGGCTGTCCTTGAGCGCCAGGCCCATGCCGGCCAGCTTCGCCTTGACCTCGTCGATCGACTTCGCGCCGAAGTTCCGGATGTCCAGCAGGTCCGCCTCGGAACGGGCGACCAGCTCGCCCACCGAGTGGATGCCCTCGCGCTTGAGGCAGTTGTAGGACCGGACGGTCAGCTCCAGCTCCTCGATCGGCAGCGCCAGATCGGCCGCCAGCGCCGCGTCCGTCGGGGACGGACCCATGTCGATGCCCTCGGCGTCGACGTTCAGCTCGCGGGCCAGGCCGAACAGCTCGACCAGGGTCTTACCGGCCGAGGCCATCGCGTCGCGGGGGCGCATGGCCTCCTTGGTCTCGACGTCGACGATCAGCTTGTCGAAGTCGGTGCGCTGCTCGACGCGGGTGGCCTCCACCTTGTAGGTGACCTTCAGCACCGGGCTGTAGATCGAGTCGACCGGGATCCGGCCGATCTCCTGGCCGACCGCCTTGTTCTGCACCGCGGAGACGTAGCCGCGACCGCGCTCGACGGTCAGCTCCATCTCCAGCTTGCCCTTGCCGTTCAGCGTGGCCAGGACCAGGTCGGGGTTGTGCACCTCGACGCCCGCCGGCGGCGCGATGTCCGCGGCGGTGACCAGTCCCGGGCCCTGCTTGCGCAGGTACATCACGACCGGCTCGTCGTGCTCCGAGGAGACGACGAGCTGCTTGATGTTGAGGATGAGGTCGGTGACGTCCTCCTTCACACCCGGCACGGTGGAGAACTCGTGCAGCACCCCGTCGATGCGGATGCTGGTCACGGCCGCCCCCGGAATGGAGGAGAGCAGCGTGCGACGCAGGGAGTTTCCGAGGGTGTAACCGAAGCCCGGCTCCAGCGGCTCGATCACGAACCGGGAGCGGAACTCGTCGACGACCTCTTCGGTGAGGGAGGGACGCTGAGCGATCAGCATGGGATGACTCCTGTCCTCGGCACCCGCTATTTGATGCCGAGCCAGACGATGGATGACTCAAGGGTACGGGTGGTGCCGCACCGCGGTGCGGCACCACCCGACCATTTTCTCTTTTGTCTTACCGCGAGCTACTGCCTACTTCGAGTAGAGCTCGACGATCAGCTGCTCCTGCACCTGGGTGTCGATCACCTGGCGCTCGGGCAGCGAGTGGACCAGGATCCGCAGCTGGGTGGGAATGGACTCCAGCCACGCCGGCACCGTCTTGTCCCCGGCCTCCGCCGCCGCCACCTGGAAGGGGGTGAGGTTACGGGAGGACTCGCGGACCTCGACGATGTCGCTCGGCACGACCCGCGCCGAGGGAATGTCGGTCTTCCGGCCGTTGACCACGATGTGGCCGTGCCGGACCAGCTGCCGGGCGTGGTCGCGGGACTTGGCGAAGCCGGCCCGGTAGACCACGTTGTCCAGCCGCGACTCAAGGATCCGGAGCAGGTTCTCGCCGGTCTTGCCCTGCTGGCGGTTGGCCTCGTTGTAGTAGCCGCGGAACTGCTTCTCGAGCACGCCGTAGATGCGCGCGCACTTCTGCTTCTCGCGCTTCTGCAGCAGGTACTCGCTGTCCTTGGTGCGCCCGCGTCCGTGCTCACCCGGGGGGTAAGGACGGATCTCGATCGGGCACTTAGCGCTTTCGCACTTGGCTCCCTTGAGAAAGAGCTTCTGCTTCTCCCGACGGCAACGCTTGCAGTCGGCCCCGGTGTAACGCGCCATATCTGTCTCGTCTCCTACTTCACCTGGTCGTCAGACGCGCCGGCGCTTGGGCGGGCGGCAGCCGTTGTGCGGGGTCGGGGTGACGTCCTGGATCGAACCGACCTCCAGGCCGGTCGCCTGCAGGGAGCGGATCGCCGTCTCCCGGCCGGAGCCGGGGCCCTTGACGAACACGTCCACCTTCCGCATGCCGTGCTCCTGCGCCCGACGGGCCGCGTTCTCGGCGGCCATCTGGGCGGCGAACGGAGTGGACTTGCGGGAACCCTTGAAGCCGACGTGGCCGGCGGAGGCCCAGGAGATCACGTTCCCGCTCGGGTCGGTGATCGAGACGATGGTGTTGTTGAACGTGCTCTTGATGTGAGCGTGCCCGTGGGCGACGTTCTTCTTTTCTTTGCGGCGCACCTTCTTGGCGCCTGCGGTACGGCCCTTTGGAGGCATCTGGTCAGTACTCCCTGGAGGTGGTCGGTCCTACCCGGACCCTGACGAAACGGTGGTCCGAGCGGACTACTTCTTGCCCGGCTTCTTCTTGCCGGCGATCGCACGACGCGGGCCCTTGCGGGTGCGCGCGTTGGTCTTGGTGCGCTGGCCGTGCACCGGCAGGCCGCGGCGGTGACGCAGACCCTCGTAGCAGCCGATCTCCACCTTGCGGCGGATGTCGGCCTGGATCTCGCGACGGAGGTCACCCTCCGTGCGGAAGTTGGTGTCCACGTATTCGCGGAGCTTGACGAGGTCCTCCTCGGCAAGATCGCGAACGCGGGTGTCCGGGTTCACCCCGGTGTTGGCCAGAGTCTCCTGGGCAAGGGTGCGCCCGATGCCGAAGACGTAGGTGAGTGCGACCTCCACGCGCTTTTCACGCGGGAGGTCAACGCCTGCAAGGCGTGCCACAGTGTCCTTCTCTCGATTCTGTCGGGGAGGTCTGCCGCAGCACCGTTCCCGAGACTCCGTGAGGACGGCCCCGGGTCCCCGGCCTCCCGCCGGGGGTGTCGTCCCCGCGCCGCGTCGTGCATGCGGAACGCGAGGGGTCGGGTGACTGCGATATCTACTTGTTCGCGCGGTGAAGCTGCGAAGTGCGGAAGCGTGGAAGCTGCGGTCAGCCCTGACGCTGCTTGTGGCGCAGGTTCTCGCAGATGACCATGACCCGGCCGTGGCGGCGGATCACCTTGCACTTGTCGCAGATCTTCTTGACGCTCGGCCTGACCTTCATGGGCTTAACGGTCTCCGGGTCGATCGGTCTGCTGTGTGTACTTGTGGATCTACTTGTAGCGGTAGACGATCCGCCCGCGGGTCAGGTCGTAGGGAGACAGCTCCACCACAACCCGGTCGTCGGGGAGGATGCGAATGTAGTGCATCCGCATCTTGCCGCTGATGTGCGCGAGGACCTGGTGCCCGTTCTGGAGCTCCACCTTGAACATCGCGTTCGGGAGAGACTCGACGACGGTGCCCTCGATCTCGATGGCCCCTTGTTTTTTGGCCATGCCTGAGCGCTTCACCTTCCGGGATCGGCTACCTGGACAGCCCTGACACGCAGGTGTACCAGGACCGACGCACCAGTCTACGGCACCCCACCCGAAAAGACGAATCCATGATCTTTCCCCGATCGGGAGATCGTTATGCCCGGTGATGCAGCCGGAGTATTCAGGCGAGGGGGTCGGGGGCCGTCGTGACCCCGAACTGGGCCAGCCGGGCGGCGCCGCCGTCCGGCGCGGTGAGCACCAGCGGGCCCTCGTCGGTGAGGGCCACCGAATGCTCCCAGTGCGCCGCCCAGGTGCCGTCGTCGGTCTTCACGGTCCACTCGTCGGGCAGCACGTGGGTCTCCGGGGTGCCGAGCGACACCATGGGCTCGATGGCCAGGCAGAACCCCGGCACCAGGCGGGGGCCGCGGCCGCGCCTGCGGTCGACGTAGTTCAGCAGGTGCGGGTCCATGTGCATCTCACTGCCGATGCCGTGCCCGCCGTACTGCTCCACGATCCCGTATTTGCCGGACGGGGGCAGCGGCTGCCGCCGGATGTACTGCTCGATGGCGCGGGAGACGTCGACCAGCCGGTTGCCCTTGCGCACGGCGGCGATGCCGGCCCAGAGCGCCTCCTCGGTCACCCGGCTGAGCTCGAGCACCTCGGGCGGGTGGCCGTCGCCGACGAAGACGGTGATCGCGGCGTCGCCGTGCCAGCCGTCCACGATCGCGCCGGCGTCGATGGAGATGATGTCGCCCGAGGCGAGCACCGTGGTCCGGTCCGGGATGCCGTGCACCACGACGTCGTTGACCGAGGTGCAGATCGTCGCCGGGAAGCCGCCGTAGCCCAGGAAGTTCGGCTTGGCGCCGTGTTCGGCGAGCACCTTGGCGGCGATCTCGTCCAGGTCCTTCGTGGTGGCGCCGGGCACCGCGGCCGCCGCGCAGGCGCGGTGCACCTCGGCCACCACCAGGCCGGCCGCGCGCATCCTGGCGATCTGCGCGGGGGTCTTGATCTCCACCATCGGGTGTTCCCTCTAGCCTTCGAATATCTGTGCGGTGCCGGTTGGCGCCCGCCGGAGCGGGACGGCTAGGCGTCCCGCTCCGGCAGTGCGGCCATGGCCCGCTGGGTCACCTGGGGGACGGTGCCGAGCGCCGAGATCGTCACGACCAGGCCCTGGGCCCGGTAGTAGTCGATGATCGGCTCCGTCTCCTCGTGGTAGACGGCCAGACGCTTGCGCACGGTTTCTTCCCGGTCGTCCTCGCGCTGGTACAGCTCGCCGCCGCAGAGGTCGCAGACGCCCTCGCGCCGCGGCGATCCGTTCGTCACGTGGAAGATGTGCTTGTTGTCGTTCCGGCAGGTGCGCCGTCCGGCGATCCGCCTGACCACCTCGTCCTCGGGGACCTCGAGGTCGAGCACCGCGTCGAGCTTGTGTCCCCAGTCACGCAGCATGGCGTCCAGCGCCTCGGACTGCGCGATGTTGCGGGGGAAGCCGTCCAGCAGGAACCCGTCCCGCGCGTCGGGCTGCCGCATCCGCTCCGCCGCCATCGCGATGGTGATCTCGTCCGGCACCAGGCCACCCTCACGCATGATCGACTCGACCTTCCGACCCAGCTCCGTGCCCTGATCCTTGTGGGCCCGGAAGAGGTCGCCGGTGGAGATATGAGGGATGGCCAGTCGTTCGGCGAGCAGCGCGGCCTGCGTGCCCTTGCCCGCGCCGGGGGGTCCGGTGAGGACGATTCGCATCAGCGGAGGAACCCTTCGTAGTTTCGCTGGTGGAGCTGGCTCTCAATCTGCCGCACAGTCTCCAGGCCGACGCCCACGATGATCAGGATCGATGTGCCTCCGAACGGGAAGTCCTGCTGCGCATTGAACATCACCAGGGCGACCGTGGGCACCAGGGCGATCAGACCCAGGTAGAGAGAACCCGGCCAGGTGATGCGGTTCAGCACGTAGCTCAGGTACTCGACCGTGGGTCGGCCCGCCCGGATACCCGGGATGAAACCACCGTACTTCTTCATATTCTCCGCCACGTCCTCGGGGTTGAACGTGATGGCGACGTAGAAGAACGCGAAGAAGACGATGAGCAGGAAGTACGTGATGATGTAGTACGGGTGGTCTCCGCCGGAGAAGTACCGGTTGATCCAGTCCGCCCAGCCCGCGTCGGAGTTGCCGGCGAACTGCACCAGCAGCTGCGGGATGTACAGCAGCGACGAGGCGAAGATGACCGGGATCACGCCGGCCTGGTTCACCTTGAGCGGGATGTACGTCGAGGTGCCACCGTACGAGCGGCGGCCGATCATCCGCTTCGCGTACTGCACCGGGATCCGCCGCTGGGCCAGCTCGACGAAGACCACCAGGCCGACCATGGCCAGGCCGCAGGCCACCACGACGCCGAACTCGATCCAGCCGTCGGCCAGCGAGCCCTGGGTCTTGATCTGCCACAGCGCGGCCGGGAAGCCCGCCGCGATGGAGATGAACATCAGCATGGACATGCCGTTGCCGATGCCGCGGTCGGTGATCAGCTCGCCCATCCACATGATCAGCATCGTGGCGGAGGTCAGGGCGATGACCATGACCACGGTGGTCCAGATGGAGTCGTCGGGGATGATCTCGCTGTTCACCGAGCACTGGGGGAACAGGGTGCCGCTGCGGGCGGTCGCCACCAGGCCGGTGGCCTGGAGCACCGCGAGCGCCAGCGTCAGATACCGGGTGTACTGCGTGATCTTCGCCTGCCCGGCCTGGCCCTCCTTCTTCAGGGCCTCCAGACGCGGGATCACGACGACGAGCAGCTGGAGAATGATGCTCGCGGTGATGTACGGCATGATGCCGAGCGCGAAGACGGTCAGCTGGAGCAACGCCCCACCGCTGAACATGTTGACCAGACCGAAGAGACCTGAGCCGGCCCCCTGCTCGTTCATCTCGTCGACGCACTGATTGACGTTCGGGAAGCTGACGCCCGGCACCGGTACGTGCTGTCCAACGCGGAACAACACCACGATGCCAAAGGTGAAGAGCAGCTTCTTACGCAGGTCAGGCGTCTGGAACGCCCGGGCGAACGCGGTGAGCACGGCTCCTCCTGCGACTCCCGCGTCGCGCGCGAGAGGTGACGGTCTTGTGGTTCAACGGATAAGGGTTCAAGCCTTACGGTGGCGACGGCCCTGGCCACGATACCGGCGTTACCGCCGGGCGGGAATGACCGGCCTGGCGCCCGATGGCCCCGGCGGGTTCAACCCACCGGGGCCAGGCACTCACGAACGACCGCTCACGACTCCGTGACGGTGCCGCCGGCCGCGGTGATCTTCTCCTTGGCGGAGGCGGAAACGGCGTCCACCGTCACCGTCAGCGCCACGGAGATCTCGCCGCCGCCGAGCACCTTCACCAGCTCGTTCTTGCGCACCGCGCCCTTGGCCACCAGGTTGTCCTTGGTGACCTCGCCACCCTCCGGGTAGAGGGAGGCCAGCCGGTCCAGGTTGACGACCTGGAACTGCTTGTGGGCGGGGTTGTTGAAGCCCTTCAGCTTCGGCAGCCGCATGTGGAGCGGCAACTGGCCGCCCTCGAAGCCGGCCTTGACCTGACGCCGGGCCTTGGTGCCCTTGGTGCCCCGGCCGGCCGTCTTGCCCTTGGACGCCTCGCCGCGACCCACCCGGATCTTGGCCTTCTTGGCGCCCGGCGCGGGCCTGAGGTCATGGAGCTTGATCGGGCCCGCGGCAGTGCCCTGCTCGCCGGCGTTCTCCTTGTCGAACTCCACCATCTCAGTCCACCTCCTCGACCTTCACCAGATGCCGCACGGTGTTCGCCATGCCGCGGATCTCCGGCCGGTCCTCCTTGACGACCGACTGGTTGATCTTCCGCAGGCCCAGCGAGCGCAGCGTCTCGCGGTGGTTCTGCTTCGTCCCGATGCGGGACTTGACCTGGGTGATCTTCAGCCGCGCCATTACGCACCCACTCCGGCGCGGGCCCGCAGCAGCGCGGCGGGGGCCACATCTTCCAGCGGCAGGCCACGACGGGCGGCGATCTCCTCCGGGCGCTGAAGGCCCTTGAGAGCGGCCACCGTGGCGTGCACGATGTTGATCGGGTTCGAAGAGCCGAGTGACTTGCTCAGCACGTCGTGGATGCCCGCGCACTCCAGCACGGCGCGCACCGGGCCACCGGCGATCACACCGGTACCGGGCGAGGCCGGCTTCAGCAGCACGATGCCCGCGGCCTCCTCACCCTGGATCGGGTGCGGGATGGTGCCCTGGATGCGGGGGACCTTGAAGAAGTGCTTCTTGGCCTCCTCAACGCCCTTGGCGATGGCGGCCGGCACCTCCTTGGCCTTGCCGTAGCCAACACCAACGGTGCCGTCACCGTCGCCCACCACGACCAGCGCGGTGAAGCTGAAGCGACGACCACCCTTCACTACCTTGGCGACACGGTTGATCGCGACGACGCGTTCGACGAATGCGGTCTTCTCGGCGGCACCGCCGCCGTCCCGGCCCTTGCGGTCCCGACGATCGCCGCCACCTGCGCCGCCACCGCGGCGCTGTGGTCCAGCCATGGGTCTACCTTTCTCGATTCGTGTGACGGGACCGGCTCAGAACGTGAGCCCCGCCTCCCGGGCGGCGTCGGCCAGCGCGGCGACGCGTCCGGCGTACTTGCTACCGCCGCGGTCGAAGACGACGGTCTGGATGCCGGCGGCCTTGGCCCGTTCGGCGACCAGAGCGCCGACCTGCTTGGCCTTCGAGCTCTTGTCGCCGTCGACGCCACGGATGGACGCGTCGAGCGAGGACGCCGAGGCCAGCGTGTGGCCCTGCACGTCGTCGATGACCTGCGCCACCATGTGCCGGTTCGACCGGGTCACCACCAGCCGCGGGCGCTCGGGCGTGCCCGAGACCTTCTTGCGGACGCGGAGGTGGCGACGCTTCGCGGCGACCCGCTTGCGCGCGTCGCCCTTGGCGATCTTCACACCGTATGCCATGGGTTACTTACCCGCCTTTCCGACCTTGCGGCGGATGACTTCGCCCTCGTACTTCACGCCCTTGGCCTTGTACGGATCGGGCTTGCGCAGCTTGCGGATCTTCGCCGCGATCTCGCCGACCTTCTGCTTGTCGATGCCCTCGACGGTGAACCGGGTCGGGCTCTCCACCCGGAAGGTGATGCCCTCCGGCGGCTCGATCAGGATCGGGTGGCTGTAGCCGAGGGAGAACTCCAGGTTGGAGCCCTTGGCCTGGACGCGGTACCCGACGCCGTTGATCTCAAGACGCTTCAGGTAGCCCTCGGTGACACCGGTGATCATGTTGGCCACCAGCGTGCGGGAGAGACCGTGCAGAGCGCGGTTCTTGTTCTCGTCGTTGGGGCGGGTCACCAGGATGGCGCCGTCCTCGCCGCGGTCCACCTCGATGGGCGCGACCACGGTGTGCGAAAGCGAACCCTTCGGGCCCTTCACGGCGACCGTGCGGCCGTCGATGGTGACGTCCACGCCCGAGGGAATCTGGATGGGCTGCTTGCCGATGCGCGACATGGCTTATCCTCCGTTCCCTGCCGTCACCAGACGTAGGCGAGGACTTCCCCGCCCACGTTCTTCTTCTGCGCCTGCTTGTCGGTGAGCAGACCGTTGGAAGTGGAGATGATCGCCACTCCCAGGCCGCCGAGCACCCGCGGCAGGCTCGTGGACTTCGCGTAGACCCGCAGGCCCGGCTTGGAGATCCGCTTGATGCCGGCGATGGAACGCTCGCGGTTGGGGCCGTACTTCAGCTCCAGGACGAGGCTCTTGCCGACCGGGGCCTCCTCGGTCCGCCATCCGGTGATGTAGCCCTCCTGCTGGAGGATCTCCGCGATGTGGGACTTGATCTTGCTGTGCGGCATCACGACGGAGTCGTGGTACGCCGAGTTCGCGTTCCGCAGACGGGTCAGCATGTCCGCGATCGGATCGGTCATGGTCATGAAATGGCCTTCGGCCTCTCTCACCGGGGTTTCCTCGCCCGGCACGTCGGTGTGGGCGGGACCTACGGCGTAGTCAGGGTTACCAGGAGCTCTTGGTGACGCCCGGCAGCTCGCCGCGGTGCGCCATTTCACGCAGGCACACGCGGCACAGGCCGAACTTGCGGTACACGGAGTGCGGCCGGCCGCAACGCTGGCAGCGCGTGTAGCCACGCACCGCGAACTTCGGCTTGCGGTTGGCCTTGGCGATCAGGGCCTTCTTCGCCACTGCTCACGCCTCCTTGAACGGGAAACCGAGGTGGCGCAGCAGGGCGCGACCCTCCTCGTCGGTCTTGGCCGTGGTGACCACGGTGATGTCCATGCCGCGCACCCGGTCGATCGCGTCCGGGTCGATCTCGTGGAACATCAGCTGCTCGGTCAGGCCGAAGGTGTAGTTCCCCCGACCGTCGAACTGCTTCGGCGACAGGCCGCGGAAGTCACGGATGCGCGGCAGCGCCAGTGACAGCAGCCGGTCGAGGAACTCCCACATCCGGTCGCCGCGCAGCGTGGCGTGGGCGCCGATCGGCTGACCCTCGCGCAGCTTGAACTGCGCGATGGACTTCCGGGCGCGGGTCACGGTGGGCTTCTGGCCCGTGATCGTGGCGAGGTCGCGCACGGCGCCCTCGATCAGCTTGGAGTCGCGGGCGGCTTCGCCCACGCCCATGTTGACCACGATCTTGGTCAGCCCCGGCACCTGCATGATGTTGGCGTACGTGAACTCGTCACGCAGGCTGCCAACGATCTCCTCGCGGTACCGGGTCTTCAGCCGTGGCACGGCCGTGGTGGTGTCGGGCTTGGTGGCAGTGGTCATCAGATGTCCTCACCGGTTCGCCGGGCAACGCGGACCTTGTTGCCGTTGTCGTCGAAGCGGTAGCCGACACGCGTGGTGACCTTCTTGCCATCCTTCTCCACCACAAGCGCCACGTTGCTCACGTGAATCGGCGCCTCGGTCGTGATGATGCCACCGGTCTTCGAACCGCGCTGGGTCTGGCCGGCCTTGATGTGCTTCTTGACCCGGTTGACACCCTCGACCAGGACGCGGTCCTCGCGGGGGTAGGCCACGATGACCTTGCCCTGCTTGCCGCGGTCCTTGCCGGTGATGACCTGGACCAGGTCACCCTTCTTGATCTTCATGGCTTACAGCACCTCCGGCGCGAGAGAGATGATCTTCATGAACCTCTTCTCACGCAGTTCACGACCCACGGGGCCGAAAATGCGGGTGCCGCGGGGGTCACCGTCGTTCCTGAGCAGCACGGCGGCGTTCTCGTCGAAGCGGATGTACGAGCCGTCGGGACGTCGGCGCTCCTTGACGGCGCGCACGATGACGGCCTTGACGACGTCACCCTTCTTCACGTTGCCACCGGGGATCGCGTCCTTGACGGTGGCCACGATGACGTCGCCGATGCCCGCGTAGCGGCGACCGGACCCGCCGAGCACACGGATGCAGAGGATCTCCTTCGCACCCGTGTTGTCGGCGACCCGCAGTCGCGACTCCTGCTGGATCATTGGTTACTTCGCCCTCTCCAGAATCTCCACGACGCGCCAGCGCTTCGTCGCGGACAGCGGACGGGTCTCCATCAGCAGCACGCGGTCGCCCACGCCGGCGGAGTTCTGCTCGTCGTGCGCCTTGAGCTTGCTGGTGCGGCGGATGATCTTGCCGTACAGGGCGTGCTTGACCCGGTCCTCGACAGCGACAACGACGGTCTTGTCCATCTTGTCGCTGACGACGAGACCTTCTCGGGTCTTGCGCCTGCCGCGCACCGTCGAGTGCGCGTTCGTCTCGGTCACAGTCTTCTCACTCATCAGGCGTTCTCCACCGCCTCGGCCTGGTCGGTGGACGTAAGCGCCGCGTCGGACTCCTCGCCCACCGGCACGACCGTCTCGATGCCGAGCTCGCGCTCCCGCATCAGGGTGTAAACCCGGGCGATGTCCTTGCGGACGGCCCGCAGACGGCTGTTGTTCTCCAGTTGGCCGGTGGCCGCCTGGAAGCGGAGCCGGAAAAGCTCCTCCTTGGCTTCGCGAAGCTTGACGACGAGCTCCTCGTCGTTCAGCTCCCGCAGCTCGGAAACCTTGGTGCCGACGGCCATCACGACTCACCTGCCTCGCGCCGGACGATCCGGCACTTCATCGGAAGCTTGTGAGCGGCGCGGGTGAGCGCCTCACGAGCCGTCTTCTCGTTGGGGTAGGAGAGCTCGAACATCACCCGACCCGGCTTGACGTTCGCCACCCACCACTCGGGCGAGCCCTTACCGGAGCCCATGCGGGTCTCGGCGGGCTTCTTGGTCAGCGGCCGGTCCGGGTAGATGTTGATCCAGACCTTGCCGCCACGCTTGATGTGGCGGGTCATCGAGATACGCGCGGCCTCGATCTGCCGGTTGGTGACGTAGGCGCCGGTGACGGCCTGGATGCCGTACTCACCGAAGGCGACCTCGGTCCCGCCCTTGGCCATGCCGCGGCGCTTCGGGTGGTGCTGCTTGCGGTACTTGACCTTGCGAGGGATCAGCATGGCTCAGCTCTCCCCTCCGGCGGAGCCGGACTCGTTGGACCCCGCGCCCGCGGCCTCGGCGGCCGGCGCGGCGGGCGCCTCGGCGGCCCGCGCCTCGGCACCCTTGGACTCGGCGCCCCGCGACTCGCGACCCTCGCCGCCCTGCGGACGACGGCCACGGCCGCCGCGCTCGCCACGGCCACGGGCCGGACGGTCGCCGCCGGGGCCACCACCGCGCGCGGGACGGTTACCCGCCCGGGCGGCCGCGTTCTCCGCGCGGACCTCGGCGATGTTCTTCACGTCGCCCTTGTAGATCCACACCTTCACGCCGATCCGGCCGAAGGTGGTGCGGGCCTCGAAGAAGCCGTAGTCCACGTTGGCGCGCAGCGTGTGCAGCGGCACCCGACCCTCGCGGTAGAACTCCGAGCGGGACATCTCGGCGCCGCCGAGGCGGCCACCGCACTGGATCTTGATGCCCTTGGCGCCGGCCTTCATCGTGCTCTGCATCGACTTGCGCATGGCACGGCGGAAGGAGACCCGGGAGGACAGCTGCTCGGCGACCGCCTGGGCCACCAGCTGGGCGTCCAGCTCCGGGTTCTTCACCTCGAGGATGTTGAACTGGATCTGCTTGCCGGTCAGCCGCTCCAGGTTGCTGCGCAGCCGGTCGGCCTCCGCACCGCGCCGGCCGATGACGATGCCGGGGCGGGCGGTGTGCACGTCCACGCGGACCCGGTCCCGGGTGCGCTCGATCTCCACCTTGGAGATGCCGGCCCGCTCCATGCCCTGAGTGAGCATGCGACGGATCGCGACGTCTTCCTTGATGTAGTCCTTGTAGAGCTTGTCGGCATACCAGCGCGACTTGAAGTCGGTCGTGATGCCGAGTCGGAACCCGTGCGGGTTTACCTTCTGGCCCATTACCGGGTTCCTTCCTTGCTGCCCAGAACCACCGTGATGTGGCTGGTTCGCTTGCGGATCCGGTACGCGCGCCCCTGGGCGCGCGGCTGGAACCGCTTCAGCGTCGGACCTTCGTCGACGTACGCCTCCTTGACGTAGAGGTCGTCGATGTCCGTGTGGTCGTAGTTGTGCGCGGCGTTGGCGATGGCGCTGTCCAGCACCTTGCCCACCGGAACGCTCGCGGCCTGCGGGGCGAAACGCAGGACCGCCTGAGCCTCCGTGGCGCCCTTGCCACGAATGAGGTCCACCACGCGGCGGGCCTTCATGGGCGTGACGCGGAGATATCGCGCGCGGGCCCTGGCTTCCATGGTTGTCCCCTTGGTCTCGGTCAGAGAGTCAGTCATGATCTCGTCGCCCCCGCCTCAGCGGCGGCGCGCCTTCCGGTCGTCCTTCACGTGTCCGCGGAAGGTGCGGGTCGGCGCGAACTCGCCGAGCTTGTGGCCGACCATCGACTCGGAGACGAAGACCGGGACGTGCTTGCGGCCGTCGTGCACCGCGATCGTGTGGCCCAGCATCGCCGGGACGATCATGGAGCGGCGAGACCAGGTCTTGATGACGTTCTTGGTGCCGGCTTCGTTCTGCGCGTCCACCTTCTTGATCAGGTGGTCGTCGACGAACGGCCCCTTCTTCAGACTGCGCGGCATCGTGTCCTGCTCCTAGCGCTTCTTGTTCGTCTTGCGGCGGCGGACGATGTACTTGTTGCTCGCCTTCTTCGGCGAACGGGTACGGCCTTCCTTCTTGCCCCACGGCGAGACGGGGTGACGGCCACCTGAGGTGCGGCCCTCGCCACCGCCGTGCGGGTGGTCGACCGGGTTCATCACGACGCCGCGGACGCTCGGGCGGACGCCCTTCCAGCGCATCCGGCCGGCCTTGCCCCAGTTGATGTTCGACTGCTCGGCATTGCCGACCTCGCCGACGGTGGCCCGGCAGCGCACGTCCACCAGCCGGATCTCGCCGGACGGCATACGCAGGTGCGCCATCCGGCCCTCCTTGGCCAGCAGCTGCACCGAGGCACCGGCCGAGCGGGCGAACTTCGCGCCGCCGCCGGGCTTCAGCTCGATGGCGTGGATGACGGTACCCACCGGGATGTTGCGCAGCGGCAGGTTGTTACCGGGCTTGATGTCGGCGGAGGGGCCGTTCTCGATCCGGTCGCCCTGCTTGAGGGTGGCCGGGCAGAGGATGTAGCGCTTCTCGCCGTCAACGTAGTGCAGTAGCGCGATGCGCGCCGTGCGGTTGGGGTCGTACTCGATGTGCGCGACCTTGGCCGGCACGCCGTCCTTGTCGTGCCGACGGAAGTCGATCAGCCGGTAGGCACGCTTGTGCCCACCGCCCTGGTGACGCACGGCGACCCGGCCGGAGTTGTCCCGACCGCCCTTGCTGTGCAGCGGGCGGACCAGCGACTTCTCCGGCGTGGACCGCGTGACCTCGACGAAGTCGGCGACGGAGGCGCCACGGCGGCCCGGCGTCGTCGGCTTGTACTTGCGGATTCCCATTGTCTCGTCCTCGTCCGGTTCCGGACGATCCGACGTCTCCTAGGAGACGTACGGACCGCCGAAGATGTCGATGCTGTCGCCCTCGGCAAGGGTCACGATGGCGCGCTTGGAGCTGGCGCGCCGGCCGTAACCGGTGCGGGTGCGCTTGCGCTTGCCCTGCCGGTTGATCGTGTTCACGCCGATGACCTTGACCGAGAAGATGGCCTGCACGGCCTGCTTGATCTGGGTCTTGTTGGCGCGCGGGTCCACGATGAACGTGTACTTGTTCTCGTCGAGGAGCGCGTAGCTCTTCTCGGAGACGACCGGCTTGATCAGGATGTCGCGGGGGTCGGTGAACTCCCTGCTGGAGATCACCTCGGCGACGGAGGCGTCCGTCATCAGGCGTCGCTCCCTTCCGGCTCGGCCGCGCCCGTCACGCGGGACACGAAGCTGTCGAAGGCGGCCTTGGTGAAGATCACGTCGTCCGACTCCAGCACGTCGTACGTGTTCAGCTGGCCCGGGTCCAGCAGGTGCACCTTGGGCAGGTTGCGCACGGACAGCCATGCGGTCTCGTCCGAACGCTCGGCGACCAGCAGCACCTTCTTGCGCTCGCTGATCTGGCCCAGCAGCGTCCTGGCGGCCTTCGTGGAGACGTCGCCGTCCACCACGCCGCTGACCACGTGGATGCGCTCGTTGCGCGCCCGGTCGGTGAGGGCACCGCGCAGCGCGGCGGCCTTCATCTTCTTCGGGGTGCGCTGCGAGTAGTCACGCGGCACGGGGCCGTGCACCACGCCACCGCCGGTGAACTGCGGCGCGCGGATCGAGCCCTGCCGGGCACGCCCGGTGCCCTTCTGGCGGTAGGGCTTCTTGCCACCGCCGCGGACCTCGCCGCGGGCCTTGGTCTTGTGCGTGCCCTGCCGAGCCGCGGCCAGCTGGGCGACGACGACCTGGTGCATCAGCGGAATGCTGACCCTGGCGTCGAAGATCTCCGGCGGCAGTTCGACGGTGCCGGTCTTCTCACCGGCGGGCGAAAGAATGTCGATGGTCTGTGGGGTACTCATGGTTAACCTCAGGCCCCCTTGGCCGCGGTGCGGACCAGGACGAGGCCGCCGTTGGGACCGGGGACCGAGCCCTTGATGAGCAGCAGGCCCTGCTCGGCGTCAACGGCGTGCACGGTCAGGTTCTGGGTGGTCACCCGCTCGTTGCCCATCCGGCCGGCCATCCGCAGGCCCTTGAACACGCGGCCGGGAGTGGCGCAGCCGCCGATGGAGCCGGGCGAGCGGTGCTTGCGCTGGGTGCCGTGCGAGGCGCCGAGGCCCTTGAAGCCGTGACGCTTCATGACACCCGCGGTGCCCTTGCCCTTGCTCTTGCCGGTCACGTCGACCCGGACGCCGGAGTCGAACACCTCGGCGGTGATCTCCTGGCCGAGGGTGTACTCGCTGGCGTCGGTGGTCCGGATCTCCACCAGATGGCGGCGGGGGGTGACGTCCGCCTTGGCGAAGTGGCCCTTGAGGGGCTTGTTCACCTTGCGCGGGTCGATCTCGCCGAACGCGATCTGGACGGCCTCGTAGCCGTCACGGTCGTTGGTGCACACCTGGGTCACGATGCAGGGGCCGGCCTTGACCACGGTCACCGGGACGACGCGGTTGCTCTCGTCCCAGACCTGGGTCATGCCGAGCTTCTCGCCCAGGACACCCTTGATCTGCTTAGCCATGTCTCTTCCGCGCCTCTCAGAGCTTGATCTCGATGTCGACGCCGGCCGGAAGGTCCAGGCGCATCAGCGAGTCAACGGTCTTGGGGGTCGGGTCGAGAATGTCGATCAGGCGCTTGTGGGTGCGCATCTCGAAGTGCTCGCGCGAGTCCTTGTACTTGTGCGGCGACTTGATGACGCAGTACACGTTCTTCTCTGTGGGCAGCGGCACCGGGCCCGCGACCGACGCTCCCGTGCGGGTCACCGTCTCGACGATCTTCTTCGCCGAGTTGTCGATGACCTCGTGGTCGTAGGCCTTGAGCCGGATGCGGATCTTCTGTCCCGCCATGGCTGCTTCGTAGTCCTGTCTCTTTGTACGCTCCGGACCCGGTGGCCACTCTCGTCCCGCCCCGCGCGGCTCCACCTCCGACCCACGCGGTCGGGCGTGTCGCGCGCCGCCCCGGATTTCACCGCAGGGGTTTCCTCGGGGAGGACTGGGGGGAGAACTTCCACCGGGTGCCTGGCTGGAGCCCCGCCCACGCTTCCCGGAAGATCCCGGTATTTCCGTCCCTCATCAGGGACGACGAATACAGTGAGACTCGCTTCCGGTCCTCCCGGCGGGAGGCGCGCAGCATCGGCTCTCAACCGAGCAACCTGGTTAGTGTGCCATACGCTGCGCTGTGCGTGCCAATCGGGCCATACGGCCCGCGCACGCCCCTCTCTGGGATGCCCCGCCGGCCGGATCAGCCGGGCAGGTGCAGACGGAGCACGGCGCGCTCGGACCAGTCGGGCGGCGTGCCCAGCCGGGAGACGCCCGCCATCACCAGGAAGGCCAGCGGCACCGTCCACGCCGCGGGCTGGGCCAGCAACACCACCAGCCAGCCGGGCCCCGGATCGGTCAGCACCGAGGCCAGCGCGGCGCCGGTGGCCGCGCACACCCCCGTGGCGAGGCCGGCCGCCGCGCCCGCCACGGTCAGCCCCGACCACCAGATGCCCAGCACCAGCAGCGGGCAGAACGTCGAGGCGGCCACCGCGAACGCCCAGCCCACCAGCACGTTGATGTCCACGCCCTGGGCGGGCAGCGAGAGCACCACGGCGACCAGCGAACCGGCGGCCACCGCCTTCCGCAGCCGCGGCACGCTGGCCCGCGACAGATCGTGGGACAGACCGCCGGCCAGCGCCATCAGCAGCCCGGAGGAGGTGGACAGGAAGGCGGCGAACGCGCCGGCCGCGACGATGGCGGTGAGCACCTCGCCCCAGCCGCCGCCCACGATCACCTCGGGCAGCACCACCGTCACCGTGTCGGTGTCGCCGTCGTCCGCCAGCGTCGGCGTGAACACCCGGCCCAGCAGCCCGTAGACCGCGGGGAAGAGGTAGAAGATGCCGAGCAGCACGATCACGCCGACCGCCACCCGGCGGGCCATGAACGCGGTCGCGCTGGTGTGGAAGCGCATGATCACGTGGGGCAGGCCGACCGCCCCCAGCGTGGTGGCCAGCAGCACCGACCAGGTCGCGAGCAGCGGCTGTCCCGAGTTGCTGAGGTCGAGCAGCGGACGGGCCAACTCGTCGGGCTCCACCCGCAGCGCCCGCGCCCTCTTGTCCTCCCCGGCGTGCGCCAGCAGGAAGAGCGCGGGGACCGCGATGAACAGCAGCTTGACCAGATAGTGGAAGGCCTGCACATAGGTGGCCGAGCGCATTCCGCCGACCGCGATCGACACGCTGACCACCACGCCGGCGAGCACCACGCCGACCCAGTACGGCGTGCCGCTGACCAGGTGCAGCACGACGCCCGCGCCCTTGAACTGCGGCACCAGATAGAGCCACATGATGACCAGGACGATGACGGCACACAGCTTGCGTATGGTCTGCGAGCCGAGCCGGTAGTCGGCGAAGTCCGGCACCGTGTACGCGCCAGAGCGCCGCATCGGACCCGCCACCAGGGCGGCGACGGCGACGTAGCCGGCGGTGAAGCCCACCGCGTACCAGAGGCTGCCGATGCCGTCCTTCAGCATCAGTCCTGCAAGGCCGAGCACCGAGGCGGCCGAGACGTACTCGCCGGCGATGGCCATCGCGTTCCAGCCGGGGCCCACGCGCTGGGAGGCGACCAGGAAGTCGGGGGTGGTGCGGGCGGCGCGCACCCCGTAGACGCCGATGGCCATGCTCACCGCCAACAGCAGCCCGATGGCGAGCAGCCCGGTCACGGCCAGCTCACGGGCGGGGCCCTCGTTCGATGCGTTCCGCGCCGCGGACGTGCAGGATCGCGATGAGCAGCAGCAGCGGGTAGCTGGCGGTCATCAGCAGCAGCCAGGACGCGGGGATGTCCAGCACGGTCACGTCGTCGAGCGCCGGCAGGGCGCCGAGCAGACCGCTGAGGCCGAAGAGCAGCAGGCCGAGCACGCCCAGGGTGCGCAGCGCCAGCCGACGCTGCCGAGCGAACAGGACGCGCGCCGCGGCGGTGGTCGCCTCGTCGTCCGCCGCGCCGTCCCCGACGCCGGTGTCCACGCCCGGCAGCGGCCGCAGGTGCTGGGCAGGGCGGTGCCGCCGGGCGAGGGCTATCCGGGTCTGCGGTGAGGTGATCCGCACCCGGCGGGTCTGGCTCATCTGGTCTCGTCCCCGAGGCCGTCCCGCACGCCGTCGCGCACCGCCGTCAGCAGCCGCTCCTTCAGCTCGCGGGCGTGCCGGCGGCTGACCGGCACGTCGCCGGCCGGAGTGCGGGCCAGCAGCCCGGAGGAGCTGGAGACCCGCAGATCGCGGATCCAGCGGACGGCGACCAGGTAGCCGCGGTGCGCGCGGACGAAGCCGGCCGGCGCCCACACCTCCTCCAGGTACGAAAGCGACAGCCGGATCAGGTGGCTGCCGCCCGCGGTGTGCAGCCGCACGTAGTCGCCGTGCGCCTCGGCGTACTGGATGTCGTCGCGGTGCACGAAGAGGGTGTGCCGCCCGTTCTCGATCTGCACCACCGACAGCTCGTCCGCGGCCACCGCGCGCGGTGTGGGCGTGGGGCGGCGCAGCGCCCGCACCCGGGCCACCGCCTCGGCCAGCCGCTCCGGGCGCACGGGTTTGAGCAGGTAGTCGGCGGCGCCGACGCCGAACGCCTCGACCGCATGGTGCTCGGAGGCGGTGACGAAAACGATGGCCGGCGGCGCGGAGAGCATGCTGAGCACCCGGGCGACCTCCATGCCGTCGAGCCCGGGCATGGAGATGTCCAGGAAGACGGCGTCGAAGGTTTCGGTGCCGAGCTGACGCACGGCGGCCTCGCCGCTCTCCGCCTCGCCCACGGCGCCGACCTCGGTGAGCGCGCCGAGCATGGCCGCGAGCTCCTGGCGGGTGGACGCCTCGTCCTCCACCACCAGGGCGCGCAGGCCTGCGGCCGTCGCTTCCGACGTCACCTCGCGACCACCCCTCGCATGAACCGGGGCACCCGGATGACCACCCTGGTCCCGCTGCCCGGCGCGGTCTCGATCACCAGGCCGTACTCGGGCCCGTAGACCGTACGCAGCCGCTGGTCGACGTTGGCCAGGCCCACTCTCCCCCGGGCTCCGTCCGCCCTGACCCCCGTCGCCGGCGGTCGTTTGCCCGAGAGAATGGCCCGGGCGAACTCGGGCTCCATGCCGATGCCGTCGTCCTCGATCTCGATCACGCAGAGCGGCCCCTCGCCGTAGCCGGAGACGCTGATCGAGCCCGCCCCCGGCTTGGGCTCCAGGCCGTGCCGTACCGCATTCTCCACGATGGGCTGGACGACGAGGAAGGGGATGACGACCGGGAGTATTTCGGGGGCCATCCGGACGGTCAGCTCCATCCGGTCGTCGAAGCGGGCCCGCTGGAGCTCCAGGTAGGTCTGGATGGCCTGCAACTCGTCGGCGACGGTGGCGTAGTCGCCCTTGGTGGAGAAGCTGTAGCGCAGGTAGTCGGCGAAATCGTGGAGCAGGGTGCGGGCGCGGTCGGGGTCGGTGCGGATCCGGGCACCGATCACGGACAGCGCGTTATGGAGGAAATGCGGCGATATCTGGGCCCGCAGGGTGCGCAGGTCGGCCTGGGCGATCCGGGTCCTGGCGCGGCGCAGCGCGGCGTGGTCCAGCGACCTGGCCACCTGGGCGGCCACCGCCTCCAGCTCCGCGTCGTCGCAGCCGACCTCGTTGTCGCAGCGGACGGCCAGTGCGCCGGACAGCTCGCCGGCGACGGTCAGCGGCACGGCCGACCAGGGTGGGCGGTGCGCGGTCACGGCGTTCTCGTAGGCGCGGCCGAGCAGCTCGGCCAGTTCGTCGTCATCCGGCGCGGGCCCCGCGACGGCCACCGCGCCGTCCAGGTCCGCGAGCACCACGGTTTCGGCCCGCAGCAGCCGGCGCAGACGTCGCGCGGCCTGGGCGCTGCCCCGGCCGTCGAGTCCGTCCCGCAGTTCGGCGTCGATCTGCTGGACAGCGGTGAGCACCCGCACGGTCTGCCCCGCGTCGGGCCGCCCGTTGGCGCGTCGCCCGCGTCGTCGGTCCAGCATGGCCCGCACGCTAGCCCAGCAGGCGGCAGGGCTGTAGAGCCTGGACGCCTGCGGCACAGTCAGTTGCCGTCGGTCGACGGTTCGTGTCCGTGCCGGGCGCGCTCCGGCTCGTCCGCCCCGCTCTCGCGCCGTTCGCGCTCCTCGCGCTCCTCGACCTCGGCCAGCGGCGGGTGCAGCCGCATCGGCCCGTATGGGTCGGTGTCGGTGGGCCGGGGCGATTCGGGTCCCTCGGGGCCGATGCGCATCAGCCGTTCGACCCGGATGATCTGGAAACGGCGGTCGAGCACCCGCAGCTCGTCCCGGGGCGGACCGGCCCGGTAGCGCTCGGCAGCGACGGCGTATACCTCGGCTTCGGCGTCGGAGATGTCCTGCTCCAGCTTGGGCAGGAATTCGGCCAGATAGTTGTAGAGGGTGGCGCGGGCGTCCTGCGGGGTGGGGTGCAGGCCGGCCATGGGCTCCCAGGATGCGTGCTTGCGCTCGGCGAAGGTGAAGGTCGCGGGCAGCAGCACCACCCCGGGGTGGGTCTGCAGGGCGCGCACCGAATCCTCCCTGACGCCCCGGGGAATGCGCTCGGCCTGGTAGCGCAGCGGCAGCAGCTCCATGCGCTGGATGCTCTCCATGATGCCGGTGGCCCTGGCGTGGTCGATGACGAATCCGACGGTGCGGCAGGCCGAGTTGCGCCCGCGGTCGCCGATGTCCCGGCGGGCGTCGTCGGGGTCGGTGGGACGGGGACCCTCGATGCCGTCGGCGCCGATCCTGGCGAACTCGTCGCCCCGCACGATCCGGTAGCGGGTGTCCCCCACCGCCAGTTCGTTGACCGGTTCGGTCTCCAGGCGGGCGACGGCGGCGAGCAGTTCGTCGCGCAGCGGCTGGTCCGGCTGGGTCTCGTTCTTGGCTCTGAACCAGAGATGGGAGTTGAGCCCGTCTCTGGAGTGCTGGGGGAAACCGTCGGATACATCGCTGAGCAGGCGCCAGCTGTCCCCGTCGTCCGGGGACTGAGTGGCGAAACCGAAGACGGGGCCACGGATCACGACGTTGGGGAAGCGCTCGGCGGCGCGCATCGTGTCCTGCTCGGTGACCTCGGAGACCGGATCGTCCCGATGGGTGACCCTGATGGTCAGGTGATGCGGTGGATTCTTCCGGTGATCCTTCATGCGCCCAGTGTGACGGTAACGACCGCACCGGTCAGCCGTTTGCCGCATTCTCCGCCCTCGTACGCTCCCTGGCGCCGGTGGTGCGCCCTCTCCCGCCGGCTGGTCGGGAGAGGGGCAAGGGCCCGGGGTCCTGAGGGGGCCGTCTCAGGACCCCGGGCGGGGGGCGCCGGGTTGAGGGAAGGTTTCCCGGCGGGCAGTTGGGGACGGGGGTACGGGTCGGTGCGGTGCGGGTGGTTAGTGCTGGCTGGCCTTCTCGGCGCCCGCGCCGGTGAGGGCACGGACCTGGAGCCGGGCGAACCGCTCGGCGTCGGACTCCTTCGACATCAGCGTTCCGACGACGGCGCACAGCAGGCCGAGGGGGATGGACACCAGGCCGGGGTTCTCCAGCGGGAACCAGGAGAAGTCCACGCCCTTGGGGAAGAGCGCAAGGTTCTTGCCCTCGGCGTTGACCTTGCCGGACACCACGGGCGAGAAGAACACCAGGCCGACGGCGCTGATCAGGCCGCCGTAGATGCCGGCCACCGCGCCCTGCGTGTTGAACCGCTTCCAGAAGAGGCTGAGCAGCAGCGTCGGCACGTTGGCGGAGGCGGCGATGGCGAAGGCGAGGGCGACCAGGAAGGCGACGTTGAGGTTCTGCGCGAAGATCGCCAGCACGATGGCCACCGCGCCGACCCCGATGGCGGCGAAGCGGGCGACCCGCACCTCCTCCTCGCCGGTCGCCTTCCCGTGCCGGAGCACGCTGTTGTAGAAGTCGTGCGCCAGCGAGGACGAGGAGGCGATGGTGAGGCCGGCGACCGTGGCGAGGATGGTCGCGAAGGCGACCGCGGCGATGAAGGCCAGGAGGACGGCGCCGAGGAGGTCCCCACCCCAGTAGTCGCCGACCGCCTCCGCGAGCTGGGGTGCCGCGGTGTTGCCCGCCGGGTCCTGGGCGAGGATGGCGTCCTTGCCGACGAGAACGGCGGCACCGAAGCCGAGCACCAGCGTCATCAGGTAGAAGGTGCCGATCAGGCCGATGCCCCAGTTGACGGACTTCCGGGCGGCCTTGGAGTCCGGCACGGTGTAGAAGCGGATCAGGATATGCGGCAGGCCCGCGGTGCCGAGGACCAGGGCGAGGCCGAGGCTGATCAGGTCCAGCTTGTTCACCAGGGTCTGCCAGGCGTCACCCGGCACTTCGACGCCGTAGCGCAGTCCTGGCTCCAGGAAGGCGCCGCCGGCCCCGCTGGCGTCGGCCGCGTCGTTCATCAGCGAGCCGAGGTTGAAGTCGAAGATGGCCAGGGCCATGATCGTGATCAGTATCGCGCCGGACATCAGCATCGCGGCCTTGACGACCTGCACCCAGGTGGTGCCCTTCATCCCGCCGTAGGAGACGTAGACGATCATCAGGATGCCGACCACGATGATGCCGACGATCTTGGCGGTGTCGGCGTCCATGCCGAGGAAGGTCTCCCCCTCCTCGATGCCGAGCAGCAGCGACACCAGCGCGCCCGCGCCCACCATCTGCGCCAGCAGGTAGAAGATCGACACCACCATGGTGGAGATCGAGGCGGCGGTCCGCACCGGGCGTTGTTTCATCCGGTACGACACCACGTCGGCCATGGTGTATCGGCCGGAGTTCCGCAGCAGTTCGGCGACCAGCAGGAGCGCGACCAGCCAGGCGACCAGGAAGCCGATCGAGTAGAGGAAGCCGTCGTAGCCGTAGATCGCGATGAGGCCGGCGATGCCCAGGAAGGAGGCGGCCGACATGTAGTCGCCGCCGATGGCGAAGCCGTTCTGGACGCCGGAGAAGCCGCGGCCGCCGGAGTGGAAGTCGGTGGCCGTGCGGGTCTGGCGACTCGCCCACACCGTGATGCCGATGGTGACGGCGATCAACAGCGTGAACAGGATGATCGTGATCGCCCGTTCCTGCCCGGTGGTCTCTTGGGCCAGCGTGATCATGCCTTCTCCCCTCCCTCGGACCGCGCCGGGCCCTCCAGCTCGATGCGCAGCTCGTCGGCGAGCGGGTCGAGGCGGCGGCCCGCGTAACGGGAGTACAGGATCGCGATGCCGAAGGTGGTGACGAACTGCAGCACCCCGAAGATGAGGGCGACGTTGGCGTCGCCGACGACATCCTTGGCCATGAAGTCCCGCGCGTACACGGACATCACCACGTACAGCAGGTACCAGGCGAAGAACCCGATGCTCATCGGCACCACGAAGCGCAGGAGCCGGCCGCGCAGTTCACGGAAGCGCGGATCGTCGTGCATGACGACCGAGCGGGCCTCCAGATCGCCGTCTGGCGGCGGCCCGCTGGCGTCGGAGGGTTGGTGCGTTGTGGTCATCACGGCTCCAGTCAGGGTGGTCGCTCCCCGCAATGTAAGGAGCGTCACACTCACTGGGGCAGGCCGTGGACGCCCGCACTCGGTGAACGCCGGGATGTGGCGCCGAACGGTCGTCCGGCCCGCGCCGAGCGGTCGATATCCGCGACGAGCGGCCGGCGGGTGAAGGGCCCAGGCCGACGCCGGCCGGTTCCGGCATGCGGAAGGGGCCCCGTTCCGCCAAGGGACTGGCGGGAACGAGGCCCCTTCTGAATGCTGTGGCCTGCGGTCAGATCAGTTGACGATCTTGGTGACCTGGCCGGCGCCCACGGTCCGGCCACCCTCGCGGATGGCGAACTTCAGGCCCTCCTCCATGGCGACGGGCTGGATCAGCTCGACGCGCATCTCGGTATTGTCGCCCGGCATGACCATCTCGGTGCCCTCGGGGAGGTGCACCACGCCGGTCACGTCCGTGGTACGGAAGTAGAACTGCGGGCGGTAGTTGTTGAAGAACGGGGTGTGTCGACCACCCTCGTCCTTCGACAGGATGTAGGCCGTGGCCTCGAACGACGTGTGCGGCGTGACCGAGCCCGGCTTGATGACGACCTGGCCGCGCTCCACGTCCTCGCGCTTGATACCACGCAGCAGCAGGCCGACGTTCTCACCGGCCCGACCCTCGTCGAGCAGCTTGCGGAACATCTCGATGCCGGTGACGGTGGTCGTCGCCTTCTCATCCTTGATGCCGATGATGTCGACGGTCTCGTTGACCTTCAGCACACCGCGCTCGATGCGGCCGGTGACCACCGTGCCGCGGCCGGTGATGGTGAAGACGTCCTCGATCGGCATCAGGAACGGCTTGTCGATGTCGCGCTCCGGCTGCGGGATGGACTCGTCCACGGCCTTCATCAGCTCGAGAACGCTCTTCGCCCACTCCGGGTCGCCCTCCAGCGCCTTCAGCGCGGAGACCTTGACCACCGGAACGTCGTCGCCGGGGAACTCGTACTCGGTGAGCAGCTCACGGACCTCGAGCTCGACGAGCTCCATGATCTCCTCATCGTCCACCATGTCGGCCTTGTTCAGGGCGACGACGATGTACGGCACGCCGACCTGGCGGGCCAGCAGCACGTGCTCCTTGGTCTGCGGCATCGGACCATCGGTCGCGGCGACCACCAGGATCGCGCCGTCCATCTGGGCGGCACCGGTGATCATGTTCTTGATGTAATCCGCGTGACCCGGGCAGTCGACGTGGGCGTAGTGACGGTTGTCCGTCTGGTACTCCACATGCGCGATGGAGATCGTGATGCCGCGCTGCTTCTCCTCGGGGGCCTTGTCGATACTGTCGAAGGCCCATGCCTCGTTGAGGTCCGGGAAGTTGTCGTGCAGCACCTTGGTGATCGCCGCGGTAAGCGTCGTCTTGCCGTGGTCGATATGACCGATGGTGCCAATGTTGACGTGCGGCTTAGTCCGCTCGAACTTCGCCTTCGCCACTGGGGTCCTCCTGTGGACTGTGCTGTACGCCTCCCGCCTCTTGCGGGAGGTTTTCAGGTGGTTGACCGAACCGGTCAGGACCCCAAGGGGACGCCCTTGACCGTTTCGCTGTTAAGGGCCCGGCACCGGGGGCTTGACGCCCCCGATGCCGCTGTGCTCCAGCCTAGGGGCTACTCGCCCTTGGCCTTCGCGATGATCTCCTCGGAGACGTTCTTGGGAACCTCACCGTAGGAATCGAACTGCATGCTGTAGCTCGCGCGACCCGAGGTCTTGCTGCGCAGGTCACCGACGTATCCGAACATCTCGGACAGCGGAACCAGCGCCTTCACGACCTTGGCACCGCTGCGGTCCTCCATGGCCTGGATCTGGCCACGGCGGGAGTTGATGTCGCCGATCACGTCACCCATGTAGTCCTCGGGCGTGGTGACCTCGACGGCCATCAGCGGCTCCAGCAGAGCCGGCGAGGCGCGCCGGGCGGCCTCCTTGAACGCCATCGAGCCGGCGATCTTGAACGCCATCTCGGAGGAGTCCACGTCGTGGTACGCGCCGTCGAGCAGGGTCACCTTGACGCCGGTCAGCGGGTAGCCGGCGAGCACGCCGAACTCCATCGCCTCCTGGCAGCCCGCGTCCACCGAGGGGATGTACTCCCTGGGGATACGACCACCGGTGATCTTGTTCTCGAACTCGTACCCGTCGCCCTCCAGCGGCTCCAGGGCGATCTGCACCTTGGCGAACTGCCCGGAACCACCGGTCTGCTTCTTGTGCGTGTAGTCGACCTTCTCGACGGCCCGACGCAGCGTCTCCCGGTAGGCGACCTGCGGCTTGCCGACGTTGGCCTCGACCTTGAACTCGCGCTTCATCCGGTCGACCAGGATGTCCAGGTGCAGCTCACCCATCCCGGAGATGATCGTCTGACCGGTCTCCTGGTCGGCCTTGACCTGGAAGGACGGGTCCTCCTCGGCCAGCCGCTGGATCGCGATGCCCAGCTTCTCCTGGTCGCCCTTGGACTTGGGCTCGATGGCGACCTCGATGACCGGGGCCGGGAAGTCCATCGACTCCAGGATCACCTGATTCGCCGGGTCGGCCAGGGTCTCGCCCGTCGTGGTCTGCTTCAGACCCATGACGGCGACGATGTCGCCGGCACCGACGCGGTCGATCTCCTCACGCTTGTTGGCGTGCATCCGGTAGATCTTGCCGATGCGCTCCTTCTTGTCCTTCACGGAGTTCTGCACCTGCGCGCCGGCACGCAGCACGCCGGAGTAGATCCGGATGAAGGTGAGCTTCCCCAGGTGCGGGTCGCTCGCGATCTTGAAGGCGAGCGCCGCCAGCGGCTCCTCCTCGGAGGGCTTGCGGGTGATGACCTGCTCGGGGTTGCGGGGGGAGTGACCCTCCACGGCCTCGACGTCGAGCGGCGACGGAAGGTACCGCACGACGGCGTCGAGCAGCGGCTGCACGCCCTTGTTCTTGAACGCGGTGCCGCAGAAGACCGGGGTGATCGTGGTGTCGGTCGTCCCCGTGGAGGCCAGGGTGACGCGGCGGATGGCCGCGTACAGCTGCTCCTGGCTGGGCTCCTCGCCCTCCAGGTACAGCTCCATGATCTCCTCGTCGTTCTCCGCGACGGCCTCGACCAGCTTGCCGTGCCACTCCTCGGCCTGAGCCCTGAGGTCCTCGGGGATCTCGACGGTGTCGTACATCTCGCCGAGCTTGGTCTCCTCGGACCAGACCAGGGCCTGCATCCGAACCAGGTCGATGACGCCCTTGAATCCGGCCTCGGCACCGATCGGCAGCTGCATGACCAGTGGGGTCGCCTTCAGGCGGTCGACGATCATGTCGACGCAGCGGAAGAAGTCAGCCCCCGTGCGGTCCAGCTTGTTCACGAAGCAGATGCGCGGCACACCGTAACGGTCCGCCTGACGCCAGACCGTCTCCGACTGCGGCTCGACGCCGGCCACACCGTCGAACACCGTGACGGCACCGTCCAGGACGCGCAGCGAGCGCTCCACCTCGACCGTGAAGTCGACGTGGCCGGGCGTGTCGATGATGTTGATGGTGTTTTCGACGTTGTCGACCTGCCAGTGACAGGTCACCGCGGCGGAGGTGATGGTGATGCCGCGTTCCTGCTCCTGGGCCATCCAGTCGGTGGTGGCGGCGCCGTCGTGAACTTCACCGATCTTGTAGCTCATGCCGGTGTAGTACAGGATCCGCTCGGTGGTCGTCGTCTTGCCCGCGTCGATGTGGGCCATGATCCCGATGTTCCGGACCTTGGCCAGGTCAAGTGAAGTGGTAGCCATCTGGCTTCATCTTTCCCAGGTCTCGAGGGGGTAGCGACTACCAGCGGTAGTGCGCGAATGCCTTGTTGGACTCGGCCATCTTGTGGGTGTCCTCGCGCTTCTTCACGGAGGCACCGAGCCCGTTGGAGGCGTCGAGCAGCTCGTTCATCAGCCGCTCGGTCATGGTCTTCTCGCGGCGGGCGCGGGAGTATCCCACGAGCCAGCGCAGCGCGAGGGTGGAGGAGCGTCCCGGACGGACCTCGACCGGCACCTGGTAGGTGGCGCCGCCGACTCGGCGAGACCGCACCTCCAGGGTGGGCTTGACGTTCTCCAGCGCACGCTTGAGCGTGATCACCGGGTCGTTGCCGGTCTTCTCCCGCAGGCCTTCCATGGCGCCGTACACGATGCGCTCGGCAGTGGAACGCTTGCCGTGCAGCAGCACCTTGTTGATCAGCGAGGTCACCAGAGGAGAGCCGTACACCGGGTCGATGTGCACCGGGCGCTTCGGGGCAGGGCCCTTGCGAGGCATGCTTACTTCTCCTTCTTGGCGCCGTAGCGGCTGCGGGCCTGCTTGCGGTTCTTGACGCCCTGGGTGTCGAGGGAGCCGCGGATGATCTTGTAGCGAACGCCCGGCAGGTCCTTCACCCGGCCACCGCGCACCAGCACGATGGAGTGCTCCTGGAGGTTGTGGTTCTCGCCGGGGATGTAGGCCGTGACCTCGATCCCGTTGCTCAGCCGGACACGCGCGACCTTGCGCAGTGCCGAGTTCGGCTTCTTCGGCGTGGTGGTGAACACACGCGTGCAGACGCCGCGGCGCTGGGGAGATCCCTCGAGCGCGGGCGTCTTGTTCTTCTCGACCTTGTCCTGCCGGCCTTTACGGACCAGCTGCTGGATCGTTGGCACCGTTTCTCCGGTTTCTCTGTGCCGATCTCGGTAAGACTAACCTGGGACACTCCCCGACCCACGCGGTCGGGTGTGTCGGCGACTGCAAGGCTCACAGACCGCGATGTTGTCGCGCGATCCGGTGAAAGATGCAGATCCCGGGATCCGGCCTGGCGCTGAAAGAGCGCAGGGGAAACCCCAGGCACAAGGTCAGAGCGTACCCAGCGCACGGGCTCCGGTCAAAACAGCCACCGGATCGCACACCTGCGCGCAGAATGAGCCGATGAGCACCGAAGCGGACGAACGCCCGAACGACGACGCCCCGCCCGCTCCCCGGCGCCGACGGCGCCGCTGGCCGCGGATCGTCCTGGGCTCGTTCGCCGGGCTGCTGGCCCTGCTGCTGGCCGCCGGCGGCTGGCTGTGGTGGCGCACCGACCAGGCTCTGGACTCCATCGAACGCATCCCGAACGCGCTGCCCACGCTTCCGGAGCACGAGCAGCCGCCCCGCGCCGCGGGCGACGCCCTGGTCTTCCTGCTGGTCGGGCTTGACTCCGACGACACGGCCGCGTCGGGCGGCGACTGGGAGGCCGGGGCGGCGCGCAGCGACACGATGATGCTGCTGCAGATCTCCGCCGACCGGGAGACCGCCTCACTGGTCTCCCTCCCCCGCGACACGTGGGTGCCGGTGCCGGGCCACGGCGAGGCGAAGCTGAACGCCGCGTACTCCTGGGGCGGCCCCGCGCTGATGGTGGAGACGGTGCAGAACCTCACCGAGATCCGGGTCGACCATGTGGCGATCATGGACTGGACGGGGTTCCGGGCGCTGACCGACGCGGTCGGCGGCGTGGACCTGGCCGGCCGGCACATGGACGGCGAACAGGCGCTGGAGTACGTGCGGGAGCGCACGTCCCTGCCCGGCGGCGACTTCGACCGGACCCGGCGACAGCAGGCGTTCCTGCGGGCCCTGATGACCCAGACGCTCAGCGCGGGCACGCTCAGCAACCCGGGCCGGCTGAACGAGCTGCTCGACACGGTGGGCGACGTGATCAGCGTGGACGACCAGCTCGGGAACGGCGAGCTGCGCGGGCTGGCCTGGGACCTGGGTGGGCTCGGCGCGTCGGGGGTGCATTTCATGAACGCGCCGGTGGTCGGCACGGACTACATCGAGGGGCAGTCGGTGGTGCTGCTCGACGAGGAGGCGGCGGGGCCGCTGTGGGCGGCGATGCGGGAGGACCGGATGGCCGCCTTCCTGGCTGGTGCCGAAGAAGGCGGCCAGGCCCCGGAGGAGCTGGGCGACGAGACGCCCTGACCCGCACCCTGACCCCGGGGCGTGGCCGGACGCACCGCTGGGCGGCCTCCACGAGGGAGACCGCCCAACGGGTGGGACGGGAACTCAGCCCTGGTAGGGGCCGTAGTCGTAGTCCTCCAGGGGAACCGCCTGGCCGGAGCCCGTGCCGAAGGGCGAGTAGTCGATGTCGTCGTAGCCGACGGTCGAGTACATCGCGGCCTTCGCCTCCTCGGTGGGCTCGACCCGGATGTTCCGGTAGCGGGACAGGCCCGTGCCGGCCGGGATGAGCTTGCCGATGATCACGTTCTCCTTGAGACCGATCAGGGAGTCCGACTTGGCGTTGATCGCCGCGTCGGTGAGCACCCGGGTCGTCTCCTGGAAGGACGCCGCCGACAGCCACGACTCGGTGGCCAGCGACGCCTTGGTGATGCCCATCAGCTGCGGACGGCCGGAGGCCGGGTGACCGCCCTCCGCCACGACGCGCCGGTTCTCGCCCTCGAACTTCGAGCGCTCGACCAGCTCGCCCGGCAGCAGCTCCGCGTCGCCGGACTCGATGATCGTCACCCGGCGCAGCATCTGTCGGACGATGATCTCGATGTGCTTGTCGTGGATGGCCACACCCTGGGAGTTGTAGACCTTCTGGACCTCGCCCACCAGGTAGATCTGCACGGCCCGCTGGCCGAGGATCCGCAGCACGTCGTGCGGATTGGCCGCGCCGACGGTCAGCGGCTGGCCGACGGTGACGTGGTCGCCCTCGCCCACCAGCAGCCGGGACCGCTTGGAGACCGGGTAGGAGGTCTCGTCGGAACCGTCGTCCGGGGTGACCACGACCTTCTTGGTCTTCTCGGTCTCCTCGATCCGCACCCGGCCTGCCGATTCGGAGATCGGCGCGACGCCCTTGGGCGTGCGGGCCTCGAAGAGCTCGACCACACGCGGCAGACCCTGCGTGATGTCCTCACCGGCGACGCCGCCGGTGTGGAAGGTACGCATGGTCAGCTGGGTGCCGGGCTCGCCGATGGACTGGGCGGCGATGATGCCGACCGCCTCGCCGATGTCCACCAGCTTGCCGGTGGCCAGCGAGCGCCCGTAGCACTTGGCGCATGTGCCGACCGCGGACTCGCAGGTGAGCACCGAGCGGGTCTTGACGGTCTCCACGCCGTGGACGACCAGCTCGTCGATGAGCACGTCGCCCAGGTCGGTGCCGGCCGGGGCCAGCACCTTGCCGTCCACCACGATGTCCTCGGCGAGGCAGCGGGCGTAGACGCTGGACTCGACGTCCTCGCCCTTGCGCAGCACGCCGTCCGCGCCCCGGGAGGCGATCGCCAGCTTCAGACCGCGTTCGGTGCCGCAGTCCTCCTCGCGGATGATCACGTCCTGGGAGACGTCCACCAGGCGCCGGGTGAGGTACCCGGAGTCGGCGGTCCGCAGCGCGGTGTCGGCCAGACCCTTACGGGCGCCGTGCGTGGAGATGAAGTACTCCAGCACGGACAGACCCTCGCGGAAGGACGCCTTGATCGGCCGCGGGATGGTCTCGTTCGCGGCGTTCGAGACCAGACCGCGCATACCCGCGATCTGACGCATCTGCATCATGTTTCCGCGGGCCCCGGAGTCCACCATCATGAAGATCGGGTTGGTCTTCGGGAAGTTGTCGTTCATGGCCTCGGCGACCTCGTTGGTCGCCTTGGTCCAGACCGCGATCAGCTCCTGGGTCCGCTCGTCCTTGGTGATCAGGCCGCGCTCGTACTGCTTCTGGACCTTCTCGTCCTGCGCCTCGTAGCTGGCGAGGATCTCCGGCTTGGCCGCGGGGACCACGATGTCGGAGACGGCGATGGTCACACCGGACCGGGTGGCCCAGAAGTAGCCGGACGCCTTGAGGTTGTCCAGGGTGGCGGCGACGATCACCTTCGGGTACCGCTCGGCCAGGTCGTTGACGATCTGCGAGAGCTGCCGCTTGCCCACCGACTGGTCGACGAACGGGTAGTCCTCGGGAAGCAGCTCGTTGAACAGCGCCCGGCCCAGCGTGGTGCGCATCCGGAAGCTGTCACCCGGCTGGTACTCCGGCTCGCCCTCGACGGGCTCCGGCGGGATCCAGCCGCGGGGCGGGATGGAGCCCACGGGGAAGCGGATGTCGACCTTCGCCTGGAGCGACAGCTCGCCCGCGTCGAAGGCCATGATCGCCTCGGCCGTGGAGGAGAACGACCGGCCCTCGCCGATCACCTCCCGCTCCGCCTCGTCGGTGGTCAGGAAGAACAGCCCGAGCACCATGTCCTGGGTGGGCATGGTGACCGGCCGGCCGTCGGCCGGCTTCAGGATGTTGTTCGAGGACAGCATCAGGATGCGGGCCTCGGCCTGCGCCTCCGCGGACAGCGGCAGGTGCACGGCCATCTGGTCACCGTCGAAGTCCGCGTTGAACGCGGTGCAGACGAGCGGGTGGATCTGGATGGCCTTGCCCTCGACCAGCTGCGGCTCGAACGCCTGGATACCGAGCCGGTGCAGCGTCGGAGCGCGGTTGAGCAGCACCGGGTGCTCGGCGATGACCTCTTCGAGGACGTCGTACACCACGGTGCGCTGCCGCTCGACCATGCGCTTGGCCGACTTGATGTTCTGCGCGTGGTTCAGGTCCACCAGGCGCTTCATCACGAACGGCTTGAACAGCTCCAGCGCCATGGCCTTGGGCAGGCCGCACTGGTGCAGCTTCAGCTGCGGGCCGACGACGATCACCGAACGCGCCGAGTAGTCGACGCGCTTGCCCAGCAGGTTCTGCCGGAAGCGGCCCTGCTTGCCCTTGAGCATGTCGGACAGCGACTTCAGCGGCCGGTTGCCCGGACCGGTCACCGGGCGACCCCGGCGGCCGTTGTCGAACAGCGCGTCCACGGCCTCCTGGAGCATCCGCTTCTCGTTGTTCACGATGATCTCGGGGGCGCCGAGGTCGAGCAGTCGCTTCAGGCGGTTGTTGCGGTTGATGACGCGGCGGTACAGGTCGTTCAGGTCGGAGGTCGCGAAGCGGCCACCGTCCAGCTGCACCATCGGGCGCAGGTCCGGCGGGATCACCGGAACGCAGTCGAGCACCATGCCGCGCGGGCTGTTGGAGGTCTGCAGGAACGCGGAGACCACCTTCAGCCGCTTCAGGGCACGGGTCTTCTTCTGGCCCTTACCGGTGCGGATGATCTCCCGCAGCCGGGCCGCCTCCTCGTTCAGGTCGAAGTTCTCCAGCCGCTTCTGCAGCGCGGCGGCGCCCATCGAACCGTCGAAGTAGGTCCCGAAGCGGTCGCGCAGCTCGCGGTAGAGCAGCTCGTCGCCCTCCAGGTCCTGCACCTTGAGGTTCTTGAAGCGGTTCCACACCTCGTCCAGGCGGTCCAGCTCGCGCTGGGCCCGGTCGCGGAGCTGCTTCATCTCCCGCTCGGCGCCCTCGCGCACCTTGCGGCGGACGTCGGCCTTCGCGCCCTCGGCCTCCAGCTCGGCCAGGTCGGCCTCCTGCTTCTTGGCCCGGGCCTCCAGGTCGGCGTCGCGACGCTGCTCGATCTGCTGGCGCTCCACGGAGATGTGGGCCTCCAGCGACGGCAGGTCGCGGGTGCGCCGCTCCTCGTCCACGTACGTGATCATGTACGCGGCGAAGTAGATGACCTTCTCCAGGTCCTTCGGCGCCAGGTCCAGCAGGTAGCCCAGCCGGGACGGGACGCCCTTGAAGTACCAGATGTGGGTCACGGGCGCGGCCAGTTCGATGTGGCCCATCCGCTCACGACGCACCTTGGCGCGAGTCACCTCGACGCCGCAGCGCTCACAGATGATGCCCTTGAAGCGGACGCGCTTGTACTTGCCGCAGTAGCACTCCCAGTCCCGGGTCGGACCGAAGATCTTCTCGCAGAAGAGTCCGTCCTTCTCGGGCTTGAGCGTGCGGTAGTTGATGGTCTCCGGCTTCTTGACCTCGCCGTGGGACCACTGACGGATGTCGTCCGCCGTGGCCAGGCCAATCCGCAGTTCGTCGAAGAAGTTGACGTCGAGCACTCTCGTCAATCCCTCTCAGGGTCGTTTCAATCGATGGTCTGATCGGGGTCCGGGGACTAGGCCGGGGGCGCTGAGTACGCGCTCCCGGCCTGACCCGTCAGACCTCTTCGACGCTGCTCGGCTCGCGCCGGGACAGGTCGATTCCGAGCTCCTCCGCCGCGCGGAAGACGTCCTCGTCGGTGTCACGCATCTCGATGGACATGCCGTCACTCGACAGCACCTCCACGTTGAGGCAGAGCGACTGCATTTCCTTGATGAGCACCTTGAAGGACTCCGGAATGCCGGGCTCAGGGATGTTCTCGCCCTTGACGATGGCCTCGTAGACCTTCACGCGGCCGGTCACGTCGTCGGACTTGATGGTCAGCAACTCCTGCAGGGCGTAGGCCGCGCCGTACGCCTCCAGCGCCCAGACCTCCATCTCGCCGAAGCGCTGGCCGCCGAACTGGGCCTTACCACCGAGCGGCTGCTGGGTGATCATGGAGTAGGGGCCGGTGGAGCGGGCGTGCAGCTTGTCGTCGACCAGGTGGTGCAGCTTCAGGATGTACATGTACCCGACGGAGATCGGGTCGGGGAACGGCTCGCCGGAGCGCCCGTCGTACATCCGGGCCTTACCGGAGGGCATCACCATCCGCTCACCGTCACGGTTCGGGATGGTGGCCTCGAAGAGCCCGGTGAGCTCGTCCTCGCGCGCGCCGTCGAAGACCGGGGTGGCGACGTTGGTGCCGGCCGCGACGTCGTCGGCGCCGATGGCCGCGAGTCGCTCCTTCCACTCCGCGTCGACGCCGTCGACCTTCCAGCCCTGGGAGGCGAGCCAGCCCAGGTGGATCTCCAGGACCTGCCCCGGGTTCATCCGGGAGGGGACGCCCAGCGGGTTCAGGATGATGTCCACGGGGGTGCCGTCCTCCATGAACGGCATGTCCTCGACGGGCAGGATCTTGGAGATGACGCCCTTGTTGCCGTGCCGGCCGGCGAGCTTGTCGCCGTCGGTGATCTTACGCTTCTGCGCCACGTAGACGCGGACCAGCTGGTTCACGCCGGGCGGCAGCTCGTCGCCCTCCTCGCGGTCGAAGACGCGGACGCCGATGACCTTGCCGGTCTCGCCGTGCGGCACCTTCAGCGAGGTGTCGCGAACCTCACGCGCCTTCTCGCCGAAGATCGCGCGCAGCAGCCGCTCCTCGGGGGTCAGCTCGGTCTCACCCTTCGGGGTGACCTTGCCGACCAGGATGTCGCCGGCCTCGACCTCGGCGCCGATCCGGATGATGCCCCGGTCGTCGAGGTCCGCCAGCACTTCCTCGGAGACGTTCGGGATGTCGCGGGTGATCTCCTCGGGACCCAGCTTGGTGTCCCGGGCGTCGACCTCGTGCTCCTCGATGTGGATGGAGGAGAGGACGTCGTCCTGGACGAGGCGCTGGGAGAGGATGATCGCGTCCTCGTAGTTGTAGCCCTCCCAGGGCATGAAGGCGACCAGCAGGTTCTTGCCGAGCGCCATCTCGCCGCGCTGGGTGGAGGGGCCGTCGGCGATGACCTGACCGGCCACCACCTGCTCGCCCTCCTCGACCAGCACCTTCTGGTTGTACGAGGTGCCCTGATTGGAGCGGTGGAACTTGGCCAGCCGGTAGGTGACGTGGGTGCCGTCGGCGTTCTGCATGGAGATGTAGTCGGCCGAGACGTCGGTGATGACGCCGTCCTGGTCGGCCTTGATCACGTCTCCCGCGTCCACCGCGGAGCGGTACTCCATGCCGGTGCCCACCAGCGGGGACTCGGCCTGGATCAGCGGCACGGCCTGGCGCATCATGTTGGAGCCCATGAGCGCGCGGTTGGCGTCGTCGTGCTCAAGGAACGGGATCATGGCGGTCGCCACCGACACCATCTGGCGCGGCGAGACGTCCATGTAGTGCACCTCGGAGCCGGCCACGTAGTCGATCTCACCGCCGCGGCGGCGGACCAGCACCCGGGCCTCGGCGAACTGGTTGTCGCTGGTCAGCTTGGCGTTGGCCTGGGCGATGACGTACCGGTCCTCCTCGTCCGCGGTGAGGTAGTTCACCTCGTCCGTCACGACGCCGTCCGTGACCTTGCGGTACGGCGTCTCCACGAAGCCGAAGGCGTTCAGCCGGCCGAAGGCGGCGAGCGAGCCGATGAGACCGATGTTCGGGCCCTCGGGGGTCTCGATCGGACACATCCGCCCGTAGTGCGAGGGGTGCACGTCACGCACTTCGAGGCCGGCCCGCTCGCGGCTGAGGCCACCGGGGCCGAGCGCGTTCAGGCGGCGCTTGTGGGTGAGCCCCGAGATCGGGTTGGTCTGGTCCATGAACTGGGAGAGCTGGCTGGTGCCGAAGAACTCCTTGATGGACGCGACCACGGGACGGATGTTGATCAGGGTCTGCGGCGTGATCGCCTCGACGTCCTGGGTCGTCATCCGCTCCCTGACGACGCGCTCCATCCTGGCCAGTCCTGTACGAACCTGGTTCTGGATGAGCTCGCCGACGTTGCGCAGGCGGCGGTTGCCGAAGTGGTCGATGTCGTCGGTCTCGACCATGATGGTCCGGCCGCCGGCGATGGGCGTCTCGGTCTCGCCCGCGTGCAGCTTCACCAGGTACTTGATGGTGGCGACGATGTCCTCGACGGTGAGCACGCCGGCGTCCAGGGGCTCGTCCCCGCCCAGCTTCTTGTTGATCTTGTAACGGCCGACCTTGGCCAGGTCGTAACGCTTGGGGTTGAAGTAGAGGTTCTCCAGCAGCGTCTGCGCGGCCTCACGGGTCGGCGGCTCACCCGGGCGCAGTTTGCGGTAGATGTCGAGCAGCGCGTCGTCCTGGCCCTGGGTGTGGTCCTTCTCCAGGGTGGCCCGCATCGACTCGTACTCGCCGAACTCCTCAAGGATCTGGTCCGAGGTCCAGCCCAGCGCCTTGAGCAGCACGGTCACGGACTGCTTGCGCTTCCGGTCGATGCGCACGCCGACCATGTCGCGCTTGTCGATCTCCATCTCCAGCCAGGCGCCCCTGGACGGGATGATCTTCGCCGAGAAGAGGTCCTTGTCGGAGGTCTTGTCGATGGAGCTGTCGAAGTAGACGCCGGGCGAACGGACCAGCTGGGAGACCACGACACGCTCGGTGCCGTTGATCGCGAAGGTGCCCTTGTCGGTCATGAGCGGAAAGTCGCCCATGAAGACGGTCTGGGACTTGATCTCGCCGGTCTCGTTGTTGGTGAACTCGGCCGTGACGAAGAGCGGGGCCGCGTAGGTGAAGTCGCGCTCCTTGCACTCGTCGATGGAGTTCTTCGGCGGCTCGAAACGGTGGTCGCGGAAGGTCAGCGACATGGAACCCGAGAAGTCCTCGATCGGAGAGATCTCCTCGAAGATCTCCTCAAGCCCCGACTTCGTGGGGACGTCGTTGCCGCTCTCCAGCGCTGCCTCGACACGGGCCTTCCAGGCGTCGTTGCCGAGCAGCCAGTCAAAGCTCTCAGTTTGCAGCGCTAGGAGGTTCGGAACCTCAAGGGGCTCTTTGATCTTCGCAAAGGAGACACGCAGCGGTGCCGTGCTGGTGCTGTTGTTAATACTGGTAGTCGAGGCGTTGCGCGAGGCGGCCAAGAGGGGGTCCTTCCGAGGGCTCGGACTCTCTGCGCGCGTACCGGCCCCCCTGGTGACGGGCAGGGGGATGCTCATAGGCAGCGCAAAGGGTCAGTGTAGCCACAAGACCCACTGATGTCCAATCCCGCTATCAAGCATCGAGGAGCCGCCCTCGGTGTTCATGCGGTCCGCTCCCGGTCGCCTCGTAACCGGACGCGGGCCCGTCTGCCGCATCACTTCCCGCATCGCCGCGAATCCATGCCTCGGTTCATGAATCGATCTGCGACGGACCTGAGAATCGCGCGCCTCGCGGCGATTCGTCAAGGCCCCGACCCCGTCACCACCCGTCCCGGGGAGTGGCGGGCGTGGTTCACCATACCCGCCCTCGGCATCGCCGGGTCAGACGGTCACCACCCACTCGGGGGCGACCACCCGACTGGGTGATCGCCCCCTTCAGGCCGTGCTGTGCACGGCAGGTTCGCCTGGGTCAGGCGGTCACTTGACCTCGACGCCGGCGCCGACGCCCTCGAGCTTCTCCTTGGCCTGCTCGGCGGCCTCCTTGTTGACCTTCTCAAGGACCGGCTTCGGGGTGCTGTCGACCAGCTCCTTGGCCTCCTTCAGACCCAGCGAGGTCAGCTCGCGCACGACCTTGATGACCTGGATCTTCTTGTCACCGGCGCCGGTCAGGACGACGTCGAACTCGTCCTGCTCCGGCTCGGCCTCGGCGGCGGCCGCGCCACCACCGGCGGCCGGCATCGCCACGGCGGCGGGCGCCGCGGCCTTGACATCGAACTTCTCCTCGAACTTCTTCACGAAATCGGAGAGCTCGAGCAGGGTCATCTCGGTGAACTGCTCGAGCAGCTCGTCCTGGCTCATCTTCGCCACGGCGGCGGTCCTTCCACTTGGTGCGTACGTCTGGGGTGTGATCTGGTCTGGGGCGGAGCGTCAGGGCGCGGGGGCGCTCATTCGGCGTCGGCCGGCGCGGCCTCCGCGCCGCCCTGCTGCTCGACCTTCTGGCGCAGCGCGTCCGCAGTGCGGGCGAACTGGGTCAGCGGAGCCTGGAAGGTCGCCGCGGCCTTGGCCATGGACGCCTTCATGCCGCCGGCCAGCTTGGCCAGCAGCACCTCGCGGGGCTCCAGATCCGCGAGCTTCTCGATCTCGTCGGCGGTGAGCGCCTTGCCGTCCAGGACGCCGCCCTTGATGACCAGGGCGGGGTTGTCCTTGGCGAAGTCGCGCAGACCCTTCGCCGCCTCGACCGCGTCGCCGGTCACGAAGGCCACGGCCGTGGAGCCCGTGAGGAACGGGTCCAGCGCGGTGACCCCGGCCTCGTTGGCGGCGATCTTGGTCAGCGTGTTCTTCGCCACACGGTACTGAACGTTCTCACCGAGCGAGCGGCGCAGAGCCTTCATCTGCGCCACGGTGAGACCGGTGTACGCGGTGACGAGGGCGGCGGAGGAGGCTTCGAACTTCTCCCTGATCTCCGCGACGGCCTCGACCTTGTCAGGACTCGCCATCTACCTCGTGCCCTCCTTCCGGTTCCGGGGGAATTCCGGTGCGTGTGGACCGCACGGAAGGAGCCGAACACGACAAACGCCCTGGCGCGAGGCGCACAGGGCGGACAGACCCGCGAGGGGGTCCTCGTCTTCCTTGTCACCTGCGCAGGTCGCCCGCGAGCGGCGGATCCTTCGGTCGCCACGGCTCCGGATGGGGCCGAGAGCGACGACCAGCGGTCTCTGGCTTCATCGGGGAGCGTACGGGAACCGCTTCCCCGTAAGCAAATCGGGCCCCGGGGCCGCCGGCGCGGGACGACGCTAGAGGCCTGACTCCATCGCGCCGAGCAGGTCCAGGAAGTCGATCACCGAATCGTCGGCCGGCGGCTCCACGGTGACCTCGGAGCCGAGGTTGCGGTAGGTCACCTCGGACTCGACGGGCCCCTCGTCGGTCTCGTAGGACTGGTGGATCCGCACCGGGAAGTCGTCCTCGTCGACCCACACGTCGATCCGGTAGTCCTCGGTGTCGGCCGGGGCGTCCTCGGGGGCCACCGTGCCGCGGTAGTGCTCGACCGTGGCGCCGTCCAGGGTCTCCTCGCCGACCCGTTCGAGATCGGGGGAGTCGAGCAGCAGGTCGAGTTGCTCGCGCGGGTCCTGGTCGGCCCGCTCCAGGCCGAAGGACATGACGTCGACGAGCGACTCGTCACCGGTCTCCTCGGCGATGTCCGCCAGGTCCATGCGCAGCCACTCGCGGCCCTCGAAACCGGCCCCGAAGTCCTCGCCCATGTCGAGGTACATCACGCCGTCGAGCCAGACCGCGGACACCTCGTCCGGCATGCCGGGCACGACCGCCGCGTCCTCACCGGTCAGCGTCACGTCCATGGCGAGCTCGTCGGCCCAGGACAGCGAGCCGGTCATCGTGACCGCGCCGCCCGCCGCGTCCGGCGAGCTGACCTCGGCGTCGAAGTCCGCCGAGGTGATCTCCTCGGTGGTCTCGGCGGCGGCCCTGACCGCCTCGGCCGCGGCGGGCTCCGCCGTGGTGGCCGAGGCGGCCTCGGAGCCGGCGGAGTCCGCTCCGGAGTCGCGTGACCCGGCGGAGCCGGCGCAGGCGGCCGTGGCGGCCAGCAGCGCGACCGTCGCGATGGCCGCCGGCAGGGTCCTGGCCGTTGTCCTGGCTGTGGTCCTGGCTGTGGGACGCATGATCCCCCCGAACAGGAGTCGGATCGAACAGAGTTGGGATGTTCGCGGACAAGGTCACGGTAACGTGCCGCTTCCGCTACAAAAACGCCTGCCCCCGCTCTGTGACAGAACGGGGACAGGCGACGGGCGAACCCGCAGGTCGAGGGGACGCGGTCAGGCCGCGAACTCCTCCGACAGCAGATCGCGGGTGCGGTTGGTGTCCACCGGGATACCAGGACCCATGGTGGTGGTGATGACGGTCTTCTTCAGGTACTTGCCCTTGGCGGCGGACGGCTTCAGCCGCAGCACCTCCTCCAGCGCGGCGGCGTAGTTCTCCACGAGCTGCTGCTCGCCGAAGGAGACCTTGCCGATCACGAAGTGCAGGTTGGAGTGCTTGTCCACGCGGAACTCGATCTTGCCGCCCTTGATCTCGGTGACGGCCTTGGCGACGTCGGGGGTGACGGTGCCGGTCTTCGGGTTGGGCATCAGGCCGCGCGGGCCGAGCACCCGGCCGAGCCGGCCGACCTTGCCCATCAGGTCGGGCGTGGCCACCACGGCGTCGAAGTCCAGGCGGCCGTCGGCGACCTCCTGGATCAGCTCGTCCGAGCCGACGATGTCGGCGCCCGCCGCCTCGGCGGCGGCGGCACGGTCGCCGATGGCGAAGACCAGGACCCGGGCGGTCTTGCCGGTGCCGTGCGGCAGGTTCACCGTGCCGCGGACCATCTGGTCGGCCTTGCGCGGGTCGACGCCCAGGCGCATGGCGACCTCGACGGTCGCGTCGAACTTGGCGGACGAGGTGTCCTTGGCGAGGCGGACCGCGTCGAGGGGCGCGTAGACGCGCTCCCGGTCGATCTTGGCGTCCGCGCTGCGGAAGTTCTTGCTGCGCTTCACTACTGCTCCTGCTGGTGGGAAGTCGGGAGTCGTGGTCCGGGCCAGCGCGTGGCCCTGCCACGGGGGTCGTGCGGGGTGACCGGCGCGGTCAGCCCTCGACGGTGACGCCCATGGAACGGGCGGTGCCGGCGATGATCTTCTCGGCGGCGTCGAGGTCGTTCGCGTTGAGGTCGGCCATCTTGGTGGTGGCGATCTCACGCACCTGGGCGCGGCTGATCTTGGCGACCTTGGTCTTGTGCGGCTCGCCCGAGCCCTTCTCCACGCCCGCGGCCTTCAGGATCATCTTGGCGGCCGGCGGGGTCTTGGTGATGAAGGTGAACGAGCGGTCCTCGTAGACCGTGATCTCCACCGGGATGACCCAGCCGCGCTGCGACTCGGTCGCGGCGTTGTACGCCTTGCAGAACTCCATGATGTTGACGCCGTGCTGGCCGAGCGCCGGACCGACGGGCGGCGCCGGGTTGGCGGCACCCGCCTGGATCTGGAGCTTGATCAGCCCTGCGACCTTCTTCTTGGGAGGCATGATGTCCCCGGGTCCTTACTTCGAAGAGGATGGTGAGCCCCCGCGGCCCTCGCGGTGACCTGGTGGTCGGCGCGCGGTCAGCCGAACGGAGGCATACCGCCCCACGTTAGCTCGTGCCCGGGCTGGGACCAAAATCCGGTCGGTCCCAGCACCGCACTCGGGCGGGGCGACCCGGTCAGCGGTGGACCGCCTCGGCGCCGTCGGCGAGGGTGGCCAGGGCGCGCTCCAGGCCGGCGCGGTCGGGCAGCCCTTCGATATCGGTGGGGCACTGCACGACGAGGGCGGCCAGGGCCGCGGCCTCGGCCAGCGCCCGTGCGGGTGCCACCCCGCGCAGCCAGCCGGAGAGGAACCCGGCGGCGAACGCGTCGCCCGCGCCGACCGGGTCGGCGACCGGCACGGCGAAGGCGGCCTGTGTGGTGGTGGAGTCCGCGGTGGCGCAGCTGGCCGACTTGTCCTGGTGCTTGACCACGACGGTATGGGCCGCGGCCGGGGTGGCGGGCGCCAGCAGGTCCAGTTCGTCCGCGCCGGCGAGGACGATGTCGGCCCGCCCCAGCAGCGGCCCGACGACCTCGCGCCAGCGCTCCCGGTCGCCGAGCTTGAGCCGCACGTTCGGGTCGAGGGAGACCGTCACACCCTGCTCGCGGGCCAGCGTCAGCAGCCGGTCGGTGGCAGCCCTGGCCGAGGCGGAGAGCATCGGCGTGATACCGGTCAGATGCAGCAGCCGGACGCCGGCCAGCTGCTCGGGACGCAGTTCCTCGGGGCGCAGCCGGGAGGCCGCGGAGCCGGCGCGGTGGTACTGCACGTCCACGGGGCGGACGGCGTGGCAGTCGCGCAGCAGCAGCCCGGTGGGGGCCGCCGGGTCGACGACGGCGTGCGCGACGTCGATGGCGTCGGCGCGGAGCCGGGACAGCACGAAGCGGCCCGAGGGGTCGTCGCCGACCCGGCCGAGCCAGCGGACGGCGTGCCCGAGCCTGGCGAGGCCGGCGGCGACGTTGCTCTCGGCGCCGGCGACCGAGCGGCGGAACGTGGTGGCCTGGGCCAGCGGCATGCCCGGTTCGGCCAGCAGCAGTTCCATGGTCTCGCCGCAGACGACGACCTCGGGCGCGGTGGCCCCGGGACCGGTCACGACGCTCCCCCGGTGATGTCCAGGTAGGCGCGGGCGCGGTCGCGGAGCGCGCCCTGGTCGCCGCCGTCGGCGGCGTCGCCGACCAGGGGCGAGCCGACGCCGACGGCGGCGGCGCCGGCGGCGAGGTAGCGCCGGGCGGCCTCCGCGTCCACGCCGCCCACGGGCACGAACGGCAGGTCGGGGAACGGGCCGCGGAGCGCGCGCAGATAGTCGGAACCGCCGAGGGAGGAGGCGGGGAAGATCTTGACGGCCGAGGCACCCGATCTGACGGCGGCGATGATCTCGCTCGGCGTGAGGGCGCCGACGAGCGTGGGCAGCCCGATGGAGTGCGCCTCGACGACGCCCTCGCCGAGGCCGGGGGTGACGGCGAAGTCGGCGCCGGCCCGTTGCGCGGCGCGGGCCTGATCGGCGGTGAGCACGGTGCCGGCGCCGAGCGGGGCGGCCGGGCCGAGTTCGGCGCGGGCCCGGGTGATCACCTCCAGGGCGTCCCGGCCGCTCAGCGACACCTCGACCAGCTCGACGCCCGCCTCGACGAGGGTGAGGACGGTGCGCAGGGACGCCTCGGGGTCGCTGCCGCGCACGATGGCGACCAGCCGCCGGGTGCGCAGCAGGTCGAGCAGGTCTGGCATGGCTCAGCCTTCCTGGTGGGGGGCCGGTTCGGTGGCCCGTCCGGGCACCACGTCGTGGCCCCGGTGGGAGGTGGTGATCGTAAGTCGCCAGCGGACCTCGCCGGTGGGCGGCACCACGGCGGTGTCGCCCTCGCCCGCCTCGGCACGGTCGAAGACGCGGCCCAGCATGGGCTCGAGGCCGATGCTGCGGTACGGGTCCGTCTCGGGGAAGCCGCCGAGGTTGCGCCAGAGCGCGACGGAGGTCGGCTGCCCTTCCGCCTGGAGGGTGAACGTCAGGCGGTCGGGACCGTCCTCGACGGTGGCGGCGGGCGTGGCGAGCACGGCGCCGACGGCGGTCCCGTCGTCGGGCCCGAGCGCGTCGAGCCGCAGCCCGCACGGAGTCGGCCAGGCGCCTTCGATCCAGGGCGCGCCCGGCGGCCAGGGGCGGTCCAGGAGCGGGGCGGCCTCGGGGAAGAGCCGGGTGGGGGTGCCGGCGGGGGCGTGCAGCACGGCCCGCGGCGACAGGTCGAGCAGCGCGTGCGCCGCCCAGACGAAGCGGTAGCCGGGGGCGGCGGTCAGCCGGTAGTCGACGTGGGCTGGGGCCTTGCCGGCCGGGGCGGCGGCCGGCCCGAGGTGGCGGGTGAGCGTGAAGTCGGGGCAGACCACGGTCGCGGCGCCGCTGGCGGTCCGGCTCCAGACGCGGGTCCAGGCATCGCCATGGTCTGGGACGCCCCGCACCGTGGGCACGCACTCCTCGACGCCGCCGGCGTCGGCGAACATGTCGTCCGGGCGGACCGCCGCTCGGCGCGGCTCGTCTCGGGACCACAGCCACTCGCGGTCGCCGGCGCGCAACGAGGTCCAGCGCCCGCCGTGCACCAGGTCGGTGCGGACGACGGGGCTGCTCACCACGCCACGCTCCCCGCACGGCCCCCAGCCGGGCACGGACCGACACGCCGCGCCGTCCGGCCAGTGCTGGGTGCCAGGTCGGTGCGGACGACGAGGCCGCTCACCGCATCACGCCCTCTGCTCCGAGACGGGATCCAGCCGGGGGTGGCCCGACGCGGGAGCACCGTCGGACACGGTCCGCCGACGCACGGCGCCAACTGGCGTATGCCGAGCGCCGCGTGCGTTCGGACGGTGGGTCCGTTCAGCAGATCACGCCCCCGGCTGTGGCGCAGAGCCGTTCCGGGCGCATGCCGGGCGCCGGGTTCGTTCATCGCGTCGCGGCAGGCGGCTCCGGCGGCGGGAGCGGCCCGACGCGTCGCGGGGAGGTGTGGCTCGGTGGGGGCGTTCACCATTCGGCGAAGGAGCCGTCGGGGTGGCGCCAGACCGGGTTGCGCCAGGCGTGGCCGCTGCGGTCGGCGGCGCGGACGGCCGCCTCGTCCACGGTGACGCCGAGTCCGGGGCGGTCGGTGCGCAGGGCGTGCCCGTCCTGGAAGCGGAACGGCTCGGGATCGAGCACGTAGGACAGCAGGTCGGCCTCCCGGTTGTAGTGGATGCCCAGGCTCTGCTCCTGGATCAGGAAGTTCGGCGTGGCGAAGACGACCTGGAGGCTCGCCGCGAGGGAGATCGGCCCGAGCGGGCAGTGCGGGGCGAGTTGGGCGCCGAACGTCTCGGCGAGCGCCGCGATCCGGCGCACCTCGGAGATTCCGCCGGCGTGCGAGAGGTCGGGCTGCGCGACGGCGATGCCGGCCTGGAGCGCGGGCAGGAAGCCGGCGCGCTCGTAGAGCCGTTCGCCGGTGGCGACCGGCACCGGGCCGGCGGCGACCACCGCGGGCAGCAAATGCGTCTGCTCGGGGAGCACCGGTTCCTCGACGAACAGCGGGTGCAGCGGGGCGAGCTCAGGCAGCAGGCGGCGGGCGCCGGCCGGGCCGAGCCGGCCATGGCAGTCGATCGCCACGTCCCGATCGGGGCCGAGCACCTCCCGGGCGGTGGCGACGCGGCCGACCACGCCGGCGATCTCGCCGACGGTGGGGTGCGGCGAGACGCGGCCCGTCGCGTTCATCTTGACGGCCGTGAACCCGGCCTCGACCTGGGCGGCCACCTCGTCCGCGAGCTGGTCGGGGTCGTCGCCGCCGACCCAGGCGTAGACCCGGGCCCGGTCCCGCACCGGGCCGCCGAGCAGGGCGTGCACGGGCGCGCTGTACGCCTGTCCCGCGATGTCCCACAACGCCTGGTCAAGGCCGGCGACGGCGCTGGAGAGGACCGGGCCGCCGCGGTAGAAACCGCCCTTGGTGAGCACCTGCCAGTGGTCCTCGACGCGCAGTGGGTCCTGTCCGACGAGGTACTCGGCGAGCACGTCGACGGCGGCCCTGACCACCTCGGCGCGGCCCTCGACCACGGGCTCGCCCCAGCCGGCGATGCCCTCGTCGGTCTCGACGCGGCAGAACAGCCAGCGCGGCGGCACCTGGAACGTCTCGACACGGGTGATCCTCACGCCGCGGTTCCCTTCTGCGCTGTGTTCTCTGGGGCGTTCTCTGGGGCGTTCTCGTGGTCGGGTTGGGCGGGGCCGCGCTGGGCCTCGTCGAGATCGCGGAGCGCCTGGTCGAGCAGCGCGCGCATGGCCGCCTCGGCGGCGTCTGGGTTCCGGTCGCGGATCGCGTCGCGCACGGCCTGGTGGCTCGGCACCGGGTCGCTGGGGTGCTCGGAGCTGTGCACCACCTGGTCGCGCTGGGCGAGCCCGGACTCGATGACGATCTCCATCCGGGTCAGCAGCTCGTTGTGGGTGGCGAGCAGCAGGGCGCGGTGGAAGGCGAGGTCGGCGGCGACCGCGTCGGCCGGCTCGCCGTCCTCGCCCATGGCCGTCAGCGCGGCGTCGAGGGCCGCCAGGTCGGCGTCGTCCCGGCGTGCGGCGGCCAGCCGGGCGGCGGCGGGCTCCACGATGCCGCGCACCTCGCCGAGGTCCCGGAGCAGGCCGTTGCCCGTCTCGGTGCCGGCGCCCGAGTCGAACTGCCAGCGCAGCACGTCCGCGTCGAGCAGGTTCCAGTGGGAGCGCTCGCGGACGAAGGTGCCGCGCTTCTGTCGGGCGTCGACCATGCCCTTGGCAGCCAGCACCTTGAGCGATTCGCGCAGCGCGGTGAGGCTGACGCCGAGCTCTGCCTGGAGCGCGACGAGATCCAGGGTGGCGCCCTCGGCGATCTCCCCGCTGAGCACCCGGCGCGCGATGGCCTCGACGGTCTGGCCGTGGACCCCGCGGCGCGCATACGGCGTCATGTGTGTGTCTGCCCTTCTTCGGAGACGTGGCGCGTGATGGGGCGTGGTCCGGTCATGCCGAGTCCTTCATGCCGAGTCCTTGAGTACGGACCAGCCGCCGTCCACGTGCAGGGTGGCGCCGGTGACGTACGAGGCGTCGGCCGAGGCGAGGAAGGCGACGACGGCGGCGACCTCCTCGGGGCGACCGAGGCGCCGGGCCGCCGTGGCGGCCGCGCTGCGCTCCCGGTCGGCCGCCGAGACCGGGTCCCAGGCCTGGGTGAGGATCGGCCCCGGCAGCACCGCGTTGACCCGCACCTCGGGGCCGTACTCGACGGCGAGCTGGTTGCTGAGGGAGACCTGTCCGCCCTTGGTCGCGGCGTACGCCGGGCGGCCGGGGAGCCCCTTCTCCGCGTGTACGGAGGAGACGATCACCACCGCGCCGCGCCGGGCGCGCAGGTCGTCGAGGGTGGCGCGGACGCCGAGGAACGCGCCGCCGAGGTTGACCCGGAGCTGGTGTTCCCAGGAGGCGAGGGTGGTCTCGTGCAGCGGGACCACCTCGACGGCGTGGGCGTTGGAGACCAGCACGTCCACGGGGCCGAAGGTGTGCGCCGCCGCGACGACGTCGGCCCAGGCGGCCTCCTCGGCGATGTCGGCGCGCACGAAGGCGGCCCGGCCGCCGCCCCGCCGGATCTCCTCGCACACCGCCTCCCCCGCCGCCTCGGCGAGGTCGGCGACCACCACGGCCGCGCCCTCGTCGGCGAGGCGGCGGGCGGTGGCGGCGCCGATGCCCGAGGCGCCGCCGGTCACGATGGCCACGCGGTCGGCGAAGCGTCGCGGTCCGCTCATGGAGAAAGCCCCCCCTTATTAATTACGAATTTTCGGTGCCTGGTCGAGGATAACGACCTCCGCGTCGTGCTCGGACGTCCAGGCGAGCGGAAGCCCGGCGTGCGGGAGGTGGGCGCCCCCGTAGGCGGCCCGTGTGGTGGCGTCGACGTAACGGGCGTCCGGGGAGCAGCGGGGTGCCGTCGAGCGGCCCGGTGTGCCACGCCAGCACCACGACGCGGGCGGCGTGTACTGAACGCCGCGGGTGACGTCGTCCGGCCGGCCGAGCAGTTGGACCTCGCCGTGGTGCAGCACCTCCCTGAGCTCCTTGTAGCGGGCGATCCAGTCGGCGGCCTCGGCGCGCTGTTCCGGGGTCCAGGCCCGGATGTCGGCGCCGATGCCGAGCGCGCCGGCCATCGCGGTGACGAAGCGGAAGCGCAACGAGCGCGGCCGCGGGTCGAAGAGGCCGGGGGCGTCGGTGACCCAGGAGCTCATCAGTTGCGGGGCGTGCGGGAAGCCGTACTGGATGGCCAGCCGGTCCAGCGGCCCGGTGTTGTCGCTGGGCCAGACGACGTCGGTGCGGGCGATGGTGGCGTGTTCGACCCGGGCGCCGCCACCGGCGCAGCCCTCGACCAGCACGTGCGGATGCGCGGCGCGGAGCCGGTCGAGCACCCGGTGATAGCCGGCGACGTGCGCCGCGTCCAGGTCGAGCCGGTCCCGGGGCCCCGGCCCGTCGGGCCGGCCGCGTTCGGTCGCGGGGCGGTTCGCGCCAGCCGATCCGGAAACGGAAGGACACGTGATCCCAGGACCTCGCGGCCGAGCCGCCGACTGCTGCCGTGCGCCGCGGTGATCGCCGTGGCGCTCGGCCTGACGGCCCCCGCCGCCGGCGCGGACCAGAACCGGCCGGACGCCGAAGACTCGCGTCTGGGGCCCTCCCCCTGTCAAGGATTATTACTAATTAACTAAAACTTCGGCGTCGCCGCCGTCCGGCCGTCTCCGCTGGTGCTCACTGGTCCCGGTGGTGCACCGTGGTCACCGCGAGCGCGGCGGCGACGAGGCCCCACACCGCGTAGACCGTCCAGGCGCCGGCGATGGTCCACGGATAGGCGGCCTGGTCGGCGTCGATCTGGGTCAGTCGATTCCATGCGGAGAAGAGCAGCGTGTGGTGGAGAACGGCCCCCCAGTGGCGGTCCTCGTCGAACACCAGCGGCAGCAGGAGGAAGACCAGGAAGGTGAGGACGAGGGTGGTCGCCGTGTGCCGCACGACGGCGCCGACGGCCAGCCCCGCGAGCGCGGCCAGCGGGGCCAGCAGCGCGGACGCGACGACGAGGCGCAGCGCGTCCGGATCGCCGATCGAGATGCCGGCGTCCCGCTGGTCGAGGATGGCCTGCGTGAGGACGAACGACGCCACCGAGACCAGCGCGCCGAAGGCCGCGGTGACCACCGCGACGACGGTCGCCTTGGCCGCCAGCACCGAACGCCGGGCCGGGACGGCGGCGAACGTCGTGCGGATCAGCCCCGAACCGTACTCGCCGACCACCGCGAGGGCGCCGACGGCGCTGACGCAGAGCAGCAGCAACAGCGCGGCGTTGGCGGTGAACGCGTGCTGCAACGCCATCTCGTCCCGCACGAAGTTCGCGCGGCTCTCGGCGTCGTACTGCGGCCAGGCCCGGTACTGGTCGTAGGCGGTCAGGACGCTGACGGCGATGACGGCCAGGGCGCTCACCGCGAGGGCCCAGCCGGTCGAGCGCAGCGACCAGAGCTTGAGCCATTCGGCGGCGACCAGATCGCGCTGCCGGGCGCGGGGCTCGGCGACGGCGCGGGCGAACTCGGTGGCGGCGGTGGCGGTGCCGGCGGTCATCGGGCGTCCCCCGCGGGGAACTCGACGCTGCCTGCGGTGATCTCCATGAAGGCCTCCTCCAGGGACGCGGTGCGGGTGGTGAGCTCGTGAAGGGCCAGGCGGTGTTCCAGCGCGAGCTCGCTGATCACGGCGGCGGACAGGCCGGTCACCGAGAGCCGGCCGGCGTCGTCCGGGCGCACCGCCGCGCCGGCCGCCGTCAGCACGGACGTCAGCGCGTCCGGGTCGGGGGTGGCCACGGTGACGCTCTGCCGGGAGCCGCGGGCCGCGAACTCCGTCAGGCTCTCGGCGGCGATCAGCCGGCCCTGGCCCACCACCACGAGGTGGTCGGCGGTGTGCTCCATCTCGGACATCAGATGGCTGGAGACGAAGACGGTGCGGCCCTCGCCGGCCAGCCGCCGGAACAGCCCGCGGACCCAGCGCACGCCCTCCGGGTCGAGGCCGTTCAGCGGCTCGTCGAACAGCAGCACCGGCGGGTCGCCGAGCAGGGCGGTGGCGATGCCGAGGCGCTGCCGCATCCCGAGCGAGAACCCGCTGACGCGGCGTCGCGCCGCGTCCGTCAGACCCACCTCCGCCAGCACCTCGTCCACCCGGCGGCGCGGGATCCGGTTGCTCCGGGCCAGCACGGCCAGCTGCGCCGCGGCGCTGCGCCCGCCGTGCACGTCGCCGGCGTCCAGCAGCGCGCCGACGTGCCGCAGGCCCCGCGGGCGGTCGCGGAAGCGGTGGCCGTCCACGGTGACGCTGCCGCCGGTGGGTTCGTGCAGGCCGAGGATCAGCCGCAGCGTGGTGCTCTTGCCGGCGCCGTTCGGCCCGAGGAAGCCGGTGACCCGGCCAGGGCGCACGGTGAACGTCAGGTCGTCGACGGCGGTGGTTCCGCCGTAGCGCTTGGTGAGTTCGTTGACTTCGATCACCCTCCGACGGTGCCGCCCGCCACCCTCTGGCGTCATCGGACCGCCGCTGACAATGGCCCCGCCTCGCTGTCGACCGTGGCTGTACACCCCTGGTCCGATGCCCGACCGGACGGCCCGCGCCTACGATCGGCGGCATGCGCGACGAGCCGTCTCCTCCCCCGCTCAAGCGGGTGCCGCCGGGCGTCTGGGTGGCGCTGGCCTGGGGCGCGGGCGCGGCGTTCACGTTTCTGACCCGCGTCACGCTGCCGGGCCAGGGCGAGCCCGCGGTGGTGCCGGGCGTGCTGTACTTCCGGTGGGACGGTCTGGCAATGCTGGCGGTGGCCACCGCGCTGACGCTGGCCGGCTGCCGCCTGCTGCGGCGCCGACCGCTGGGCGCGCTGGGCCTGCTGCTCGGCGCCTCGGCCGTCGCGTCGTTCCATCTCAGCGTCGGGGAGATCCCGCTGCCGCAGTTCCTGGCGGTCGACGTGGCGCTGTACTTCGTCGCCGCCACCTGGCCGCGGCGGACCGGGATCGCCGCCGTCGTCACGGCGCTCGCCGTGCTCGTCGGCTACCTGACCGTCCGGCTGCTGTCCGGCTGGGACGTGGGCACCTCGGGGGAGCTGGCGGTGGCGATGACGGCCGTCATCGCCTGGCTGCTCGGCCACTCCACCCGCCAGGCCCGCGACCACGCCGAACAAACGCGCGCCCAGGCCGCGGCCCAGGCCGTCACCGAGGAACGGCTGCGGATCGCCCGCGAACTGCACGACATGGTGGCGCACAGCATCGGCATCATCGCGCTCCAGGCCGGGGCGGCCGGCCGGGTCATCGAGACCCAGCCGGTCGGCGCCCGGGAGGCGTTGCGCAGCATCGAGAGCACCGGCCGGGAGACGCTGTCCGGGCTCCGCCGGATGCTCGGCGCGCTCCGCCGTCCCGAACCGGGGCGGGCGCCGGAGGCGGCGCCGCTGGACCCGGGTCTGGGCCTGGGGGACGACGTGGACCGGTTGGCCGCCACCACCACGGCCGCCGGCGTCCGCGTCGACGTGCGGTGGCGCGGCGAACCGGGCCCGCTGCCGCCGGAGATCGACCGGGCGGCGTACCGGATCGTGCAGGAGGCCGTGACGAACGTGGTGCGGCATGCGGGAGCGGACTTCTGCCGGGTGTCCATCGACCGCCGCGACGCGGAGCTGGCCATCGAGGTGGTCGACCACGGCCACGGCGAGTCCCACGGCAACGGCCACCGGCACGCCGCCGGGCCCGGGTACGGGTACGGGCTGCTGGGGATGCGCGAGCGGGTGGACCTGCTGCGCGGGGAGTTCTCCGCCGGGCCGCGACCGGGAGGCGGCTTCCGCGTCGCCGCCCGGCTGCCCGTGCCGACCGAGGCGGTCCCGGTCGGGGAGGCGGTCACCCGGGAGGAGCCCGGGGCTCCGGGCGCCGGGGAATCGGGGGTCCGATGACCGTCCGCGTCGTCCTGGCCGACGACCAGCCGTTGATCCGCACCGCGCTGCGGATGGTCATCGCCGACGCCCCCGATCTGACGGTGGTCGGCGAGGCCGGCACAGGGGCCGAGGCGGTCGACCTGGTCGAGGAGGTCCGCCCCGACGTCGTGGTGATGGACATCCGGATGCCAGGCGTCGATGGCATCGAGGCCACCCGGCGGATCGTGGCCGGCCCCAGCGGGGCGCACGTCGTCGTGCTCACCACGTTCGACGACGACGAGTACGTCTACGGCGCGCTGCGCGCGGGCGCGGGCGGCTTCCTGGTGAAGGACATGGCGTTGGATGACATCCTGGCGGCGGTCCGCGTCGTCGCCGCCGGGGACGGCCTGATCGCGCCGAGCGTGACCCGGCGGCTGATCAGGGAGTTCGCCGAACGGCCCGCCGCCCGGCCGCCCCGGCGGCTCGCGGGCATCACGGAGCGGGAGCGCGAGGTGCTGACCCTCGTCGGCAGCGGCCTGTCCAACGCCGAGATCGCCGAACGGCTGTCCATCACCGTCGCCACGGCGAAGACGTACCTGACCCGGCTGCTGGCCAAGCTCGACGCCCGCGACCGGGTGCAACTCGTGATCCTGGCCTACGAGTCGGGGCTGGTCACGACGGGTGAATAAGCCCCTCTCGACAGCCCCGGCCGCACGCTGGTCGCACGAACGTGACGACTACTTCCGGGTTCGGGAACAGACCTGCGGTGGAGTCAACCGCAGCGGCGCCCCCGGAGGGGGGAGTTGCTAGCCTGGCTGGAGCACGACAATCGTCGGCAATCACCTGACAATCGCACGGCAACCGTACGTCTCGGGGGAACGATGAGCAGCATGCAGGGCTGGCCGGGCGCTGGACCGACGCCGGGACCGCCGGTACCGGACCAGGGCGCCAACGACGGCCGGCGGATCGGCATCGTGGCGCTCGTCGTCGTGGCCGTGGTGATCCTCTCCTTCGGCATCGCGAAGGCCACCGGCGCCGACAACCGGGACGACGGCGCACTGGCAGGGCCTGCGCCCACGCTGCCCACGGACCTCGGCGACCTGGAGGATTCCGACCTCGGCGCCTCCGGCGGCAGCGGCGGCGACTCCGGTGGCGGCGACTCCGGTGGCAGCGATCTCGGTGGCAGCGGCGGCGACTCGGGCGCCACCGGCGGCGTGACGCCCACGCCCACCCCGGAGCCCACGCCCACACCGACCGACCCGATGCTCGACGAGTACCTCGCGGTCACGACGGGCGACTGCCTCGGCAACTGGATGATCGACGACTACAACTGGGCCAGCGACTATCCGGAGGTCACCGGCTGCGGCGCCGACAACGCCGGGGTCTGGGTCTCACAGACCTCGGACTCGACGAGCGACTGCCCCGTGGACTCCGGCCGTTCCTACCTCTCCTACACCGGCACCTACGAGACGGTGGCCCTCTGCGTCACCCGCCAGTTCGCCGTCGGCCAGTGCTTCCTCGGCATGTCGGACAACAGCGCCAACCTGATGAGCTGGGTGGACTGCGAGGCGACCAGCCTGCCGGATCCCTACAGCCAGATGTTCAACGTCACCGGCGTCTACTCGGCCCCCGCGAACGTCACCGGCAACGAGTGCTCCCAGTACCAGGGAGACACGACCGAGTACTGGTGGTGGCTCATCGACGCCGAGTCGACCCTGCTCTGCGCCGTGGTGTACTGACGATGCGCGCGACGCCGACAGCGACACGGTCGCGACCCCAGGGGGAATGATGAGCCAGCAACAGCCTTGGCAGCAGCCCACCCAGGCGGCGATGCCCGCCTACGGACAGCCCCAGACCCCGGGCGGCCCGCCCCCGCCCCCGCCCGGGCCACAGGGCGGACAGCAGCCGGGACCCCAGCCGGGTTACGGGTACCCGCAGCAGCCGCAACCGCCCCAGCAGCAGGGCCAGTACGGCTACGGCTACCCGCACCAGCCCGGCGGCATGGGCGTGCCGATGCCGCCGCCGCCCGTCAGAAACGGCAATCCGGGCGCGGGCATAGCCCTGGCCTTCGGCGCCATGCTCCTGCTGCTGGTCCTCTACGGCTTCCTCACCGGGATGGTCGCCGACATCAAGGGGCAGATAGAGGACGCTGCGCAGAACGGCGACACCGAGATCGACGTCGCCCAGCTCACCTGGATGGCGGCCCTGCTCGGCGCGCTCGTCGGCCTCCCCGCCGCGAAGCTCGCGGGCGGACAGGTGTGGGCCTACTGGGTCGCCGGTCTGCTGGCGCTCGGCACCATGCTGCTGGGCGAGACGTTCGCCAGCGCAGTGCTCGTCTCCGACGCCTCCGACGGGGCGAAGAGCGCCTTCGAGTACTTCTTCGAGGACTTCTCCGACTGCTGGGACAGCTGGACCGAGTCCGCGCACGGTCTGACCTGGCTCTTCCTGCCGCTGGCCCCGGCCGCCGCGATCTTCACCGGCTACTTCCTGAACCGCACGGGACCGAACGTCCCGGGCGCCCCTGGCATGCCCGGCGGCCCGCAGCCGTACGGGATGCGCTGACCCGGCCCCCGACGGGCTGAGTCTGCCCCCGCTCGCCTCACCGGCTCCGGTCGGTGGGGCTCAGCGGGGGCCGCTTTATCGGCTCCGGTCGGTGCTCCGGTCGGTGCCGCCCAGCGAGGGCGTCATGGCGTCGGTGATCGCGTGGCTGGTGCGGTGTATGCGGATGGCGATCAGTGGGATGCGCGCGGGCTGGAGGCGTTCGGCCGGGGCGGCCACGGCGAGCGCGGCGACCGGGGTGCGCGCCGGATTGCGGATCACCACTCCCACGGCCGCCACGTCGTCGGCGCTCTCCCGGTGGTTGGTGGCGTGGCCGGCGCGGGTGACGCCCGACAGATGGTGCTCGATGTCCTCCAGCGTCCGCAGCGTCCGTCCCGTCAGCGCCTGCACGCCCCTGGGGTACAGGGCGCGCACCTGTTCCGGCGGCAGCGCCGCCAGGATCGCCTTGCCGGCAGCCGTGGCGTGGGCCGGGAGGACCATGCCGATGCGCAGGCCCACCCGCAGCGGCTGGGTGCTCTCCACACCGTCGATGAACCGCGCGCCGTTCCCCTCCAGCACCACCAGGTGGACCGTCTCCCCGGTCTCCTCGGACAGGGCGCGCAGATGTGGGCGGGCGACCTGGCGCAGGTCGAGGCGGGAGATCGCCCGCAGGCCCGCCTCGGTCAGGGCGGGCCCAGGCCGGTAGACATGGCTGCCGTCGCGCTGCGCGGCGAAGCCCCGGAAGGCGAGGGTGGACAGCAGCCGGTGGGCGGTCGAACGGGCCACGCCCAGCAGTTCGGCCGCCTCGTAGACGCGCAGCTCGCCGTGCTCGTCCAGGGCACGGATCAGGCGCAGGGCGTTGTCGACCGAGGCCAGGGAGTACGGCGGGGCGTCGCCCCAGCCGTCGCCGGACTCTGGCCCGGATTCTCGCCCTGGTCCGGGCTCACGCGGTTCGGTTGACGCGGTCTCGGTCATAGGCGGCGACCCTCTGGTAGCTCTGGGAGATCTCGGCCATCTCCTCCGTGCTGATGACGTCCTCGACGCGTGCGAACGGACGGTCGCCGGTCCGCTCGTACACCTCCTTGAGGATGGTATCCGGCGGCCGTATCCGGTTGGTCTCGACGACGGCGGTGGTGGCGGGCAGCCGCTCGGCCTCGTAGCGCAGCAGCGCCTCACGCGGGTCCTCGCACTCCTGGAACGCCACCCGCAGGGCATGGGCGTCCAGGATGGCCTGCCCGGCGCCGTTCGAACCGCGCGGCACCATCGGATGAGCGGCGTCGCCGAGCAGCGTCACGCCGCCGAAGGTCCAGCGCGGCAGCGGGTCCTGGTCGACCATGGGGTACTCCAGGATCGTCTCCGCGCCCCGGATCAGGGCGGGCACGTCGAGCCAGTCGAAGCGCCAGTCCGCGAAGACGTCGATGAAGTCCTCCAGCCGCCCGGCGCGGTTCCAGTCGCGGCGCGGCGAGCGGGGGCGCTCGACCTCGGCGACCCAGTTGACGAGCTGGCGACCGGCCTCGTCCACCCGGTCGCGCACCGGGTAGACCACCATCTTGCCCGAGGCCAGCCACCCGGCCCGCACCATGCTGGCGCCGCTGAGGAACGACGCCCAGGGGGTCACGCCCCGCCACATGGTGACGCCCGAGTACCGCGGCTCGCCCTCGTCCGGGTACAGCTGCGCGCGCAGCGCCGAATGGATGCCGTCGCAGCCGACGACGACGGTGGCGCGTTCCTCCGTGACCGCGCCCGTCGCGGCGTCGGCCACCGCCACCCGCACATGGTCGCCCGCGTCCTCGGCGGACACCACCCGCCGCCCGAGCACGACCGCGTCCTCGCCGAGCCGCTCCCGTACGGCGGCGAGCAGCGTGAGCTGCACATCGCCGCGGTGCAGGGAGAGCTGGGGGTGGTCGTATCCGGCGTGCCTGCCGAGCGGCTCGCGGTAGACGAGCTGGCCGAAGCGGTTGAAGAACACCGCCTCCCGCGTCTCGACGCCCGCCGCGGCGAGGCGGTCCTCGACGCCGAGGTCGTGCAGGACGCGCATGGCGTGCGGCAGGAGGTTGATGCCGGCGCCGAGGGGGGCAAGGCTCGGCACCGCCTCCAGGACGCGGCAGGGGATCCCGGCCCGGTGGAGCTCCAGGGCGAGAGTCAGGCCCCCGATCCCCGCGCCCGCGATGACGACGTTCAGCTGCGCGGCCATGTGTACTGCCCTCGATTCTTGTGAGCGGAACGCTAAAGGTTACTGTGGAGCGGCGCTATCAGTGCCCTGAACAGTAGGCAACGCTCCGATGGTGCGGCCGGTGCGCGATCAAGATTCGCCATAGAAGAATCTGAATGGCTGGTAACCCGCACCGCGCCGACGGCCACCTACGTTGCTCACACCCGGGCCGACAGCGAAGGGACAACCATGATGTTTCGGGCGAGCGGCACTGCCGCACTGGGCGGGGTGCTCGCCGCCACGCTGTTGGCTGCCACGGGATGTGGCACGGCGGCGGGTGGTGACTCCGGCACCGACGGCACCAATGTGGTCCGGGTCGGCGAGACCGACGGCATGCCCGCCGCGTTCCTCCGCTTCGGCCAGGAGCAGGGCATCTTCGCCGACCACGGCATCCAGCTGGAGATCGACGCCTCCGCGGGGGGCGCCGCGGCCATCCCCGCCCTGGTCGGCGGCAATCTCGACGTCGCCGGATCCAACGTGGTCAGCGGCATGCTCGCCGGCCACCAGGGCCTTCCGGTGCGGATCATCGCACCCGGCACCTTCGCCACCGACGACCCCGCACGCGACTTCTCCGCCCTTCTGGTCTCCGAGGACTCCGGCATCGAAGGTCCCGAGGACCTCGCCGGCGCCTCGATCGCCGTCAACACCCTCCAGAACATCGGCGACATCAGCATCGTGGCCGCCCTGGAGGAACAGGGCGTGGACACCTCGGACATCGACTTCACCGAGATCGGTTTCCCACAGATGCTGCCCGCCCTCCAGAGCGGGCGGGTGGACGCCGCCTGGGTCATCGAGCCGTTCCTGTCCATCGGCCAGCAGCAGGACCTGCGCCCCGTGCTGCGGCCCTACGCCGAGGCGCGCGAGGGCCTCCAGGTCGGGTGCTTCCTGACGACCGCGGAGTTCCTTCGGGAGAACGGCGAGAAGGCCGCGGCCTTCCGCGAGGCGGTGGCGGAGGTGGCGGCGTTCATCACCGAGCACCCGGAGGAGTTCCGGGCCGCGCTGCCGGAGCTGGAGGAGATGGACCCGGCGCTCGCCGAGGCGATGGTGCTGCCCTCCTACCACGACCGCGTCGACCCGGACTCGCTGCGGTTCGTCGCCGACCGGATGTTCGCCAGCGGCTTCACCGACGAGGAGATCGATGTGGATTCCCTGATCGCGACCCCCCGCTCCACGCCCGGCAGAGGAGACGAGTGATGCGCAAGGCGCTGCTCGGGCTCGGTGGCGTGGCCGCGTTCCTGGTCGTCCTGGAGGTCGTCCCCCGCATCGGCCTGGTCGACGACCACTACCTGCCGCCGTTCTCCGAGATGGCCAGTGCCCTCGGGGACAGTGCGGGCACCGGCGAGTTCTGGCAGGCGCTGGGCGACACCCTGCGGACCTGGGGCACCGGGCTGGTCCTCGCCTTCGCCGCCGGGACCGTCGCCGGCATGGTCATCGGCTCCGTGCCCGCGCTGCGCGACGCCACCACCTCGACCATCGAGTTCCTGCGGCCCATCCCGGCCGTGGCGCTCATCCCGCTGGCCGTGCTGCTGTACGGCACCGGCAGGGAGGCCACCCTCATCCTCGTCGTCTACTCCGCCTTCTGGCAGATCCTGATGCAGGTGCTCGCGGGCGTCGGGGACGTCGATCCCGTGGCGCGGGACACCGCCAGGTCCTTCCGCTTCCGCCACCGCACCCGGGCCCTGCGCCTGGTGTGGCCCACCACCCTGCCGTACGCCGTGACCGGCTTCCGGCTGGCCGCCAGCGTGGCGCTGATCCTCACCATCACCGGCGAGCTCATCATCGGCACGCCGGGACTCGGGCGGCTCATCGCCGTCGCGCAGTCCTCCGGCGCGGTCGCGCCGATGTACGCGCTGGTCATCGTCACCGGCCTGCTCGGCGTGACGGTCAACCTGCTGGCCCGGCTGCTCGAACGCCGCGTGCTGCACTGGCACCCCTCCGTCCGGCAGGAGGCCGCGTGATGACCTCGCTCAGCACCCCCAACGCCCCCACCGCCGTCGCCCCCGCGTCCGCCTCGCCCGCCGAATCGCCGGCCTCCCGGCTCGGCCGCTACGGCAGGCGGCTGCTGCTCCTGTTCGGCCTGCCGGCCGTGCTGGCCGCCACCTGGTGGATCGTCTCCGAGCGCGCGGGGAACTTCTTCTTCCCGCCGCTGCGCGAGATCCTGTCCGAGTTCGGCCCGACCTGGTTCGACGGCCGGCTCGCCGACGATCTGCTGCCGTCGCTGGGCCGCCTCACCCTCGGCTACGCGCTGGCGCTGGTCCTCGGCGTCGCCCTCGGCGTCCTCATCGGCACCTGGCCGGGACTGCGGGCCTTCGCCGAACCGGTGCTGGAGTTCTTCCGGGCCATCCCGCCGCCGGTGCTGGTGCCGATCCTCATGCTCTTCCTCGGCATCGACACCACGATGAAGGTCGTCGTCATCGTCTCCGGCGCCGTCTGGCCCGTGCTGCTCAACACCGTCGAGGGCGTGCGCGGCATCGACGGCCTGCTGCGCGACACCGCCCGGGTCTACCGGCTGCGCCCGCTGACGCGGCTGCGGACCGTGGTGCTGCGCGGTGCCAGCCCGCAGATCGTCACCGGCGCCCGGCAGTCCCTGTCGATCGCGATCGTCCTCATGGTGATCTCGGAGATGTTCGCCGCCAACAACGGCCTCGGCTTTTCCATCGTGCAGTTCCAGCGCGGCTTCGCCCTGCCCGAGATGTGGACCGGGATCATTCTGCTCGGTCTGGTCGGGCTGCTGCTCTCCCTGATCTTCCGCGCCGTCGAGCGCGTCGTCCTGGCCTGGTACCGCGGGCAGCGCCAGGCGCAACGAGGAGGTAACCGATGACCACCACCACGGACACCACCACACGCGAGTTGCTGCGCGTGCGGGGCCTGCGCAAGGTGTACGGCTCCGGCGGCGGCGCGACCGAGGCCGTGCGCGACCTGACGTTCGCGACCAGGGCCGGCGAGATGACGTGCATCGTCGGCCCGTCGGGCGCCGGCAAGACCACGCTGCTGCGCTGTATCGCCGGGCTGCTGCCGCCCACCTCGGGCGAGGTCGTGCTCCAGGACCGGCCCGTTTCCGGCCCGCCCGAGGGCATGGCCGTGGTCTTCCAGGACTACGCCCGCAGCCTCTTCCCCTGGCTGTCCGTCGCACAGAACGTCGAACTGCCGCTGCGCGAGAAGGGTGTCGCCAAGGCCGAGCGCCGCCGCCTCGTCGCCGAATCGCTGGCCGCCGTCGGGCTGGCCGACGTCCCCGGCTCCTATCCGTGGCAGCTTTCCGGCGGCATGCAGCAGCGCGTCGCCATCGCCCGCGCCGTGGCGTACGAGCCGCGCATCCTGCTCATGGACGAGCCGTTCGCCGCCGTCGACGCGCAGACCCGCGCCGATCTGGAGGACCTCGTTCGCGACCTGTGGAAGCGCCTCGGCATCACCCTGCTGTTCGTCACCCACGACATCGACGAGGCCATCTACCTGGGACAGCGCGTCCTCGTGCTGTCCTCCCGGCCCACCGTGATCCTCGAGGACGTCGCGGTCGACCTCCCCGCCGAACGCGACCAGCTCACCACCCGTAACGACCCGCGCTTCCACGACCTGCGCACCCGCGTCTACGAGCTGGTGCAGCGGGCCAAGCGCGGCCACCGCCCCGCCTCGGAGGTGACCCCCGCATGACCACCAGCGCACCCGAGAACGCAGCCGGACCCGAGAAGAACGAGATGACCGGCGACGAAGGGCCCGAACTGCGCGAGCTGTACGACGGCTTCGCGGCCGAGCACCTCACCCCGCTGTGGACCCAGCGCGACGATCTGATGCCGCCGGCGCCCGCCCCCCGCGCCGCCGCCCACGTGTGGCGCTGGCGTTCCCTCTACCGGCTCGCCCAGCGCGCCGGCGACCTCGTGCCCGTCGGACGCGGCGGCGAACGCCGCGCCATCGCCCTGGCCAACCCGGGCCTCGGCGGGGCCGCCTACGCCACCCCCACCCTGTGGGCCGCCATCCAGTACCTCGGCCCGAAGGAGACCGCGCCCGAACACCGGCACGCGCAGAACGCGTTCCGCTTCGTCGTCGAGGGCGAGGGCGTGTGGACGGTCGTCAACGGCGACCCCGTCCGCATGAGCCGAGGCGATCTGCTGCTCACCCCCGGCTGGCATTTCCACGGCCACCACAACGAGACAGACCAGCCCATGGCCTGGCTCGACGGCCTGGACATCCCGTTCTCGCACTACGCCGACACCGGCTTCTTCGAGTTCGGCTCCGACCGCGTCACCGACTACGCCACGCCGAACTTCTCCCGCTCCGAACGCCTCTGGGGCCACCCCGGACTGCGCCCGCTCAGCGGACTGCGCGACACCGTCTCCTCGCCGATCGCCGCCTACCGCTGGGAGCACACCGACCGGGCGCTCACCGATCAGCTGCTGCTGGAGGAGGAGGGCCAGCCCGCCACCGTCGAACAGGGCCACGCCGCCGTCCGCTACGTCAACCCCACCACCGGCGGCGACGTGATGCCCACCATCCGCGCCGAGTTCCACCGGCTGCGTGCTGGCACCACGACCGCCACCCGCCGCGAGGTCGGCTCCAGCGTCTTCCAGGTCTTCGACGGCGAGGGCTCCGTCACCCTCGGCGGTGCCGGCGACGAGACGCGGCACGCGCTGCGCGCCGGGGACCTGTTCACCGTCCCGTCCTGGGTGCCCTGGTCGCTGCGGACCGAGACCGGCTTCGACCTGTTCCGCTTCTCGGACGCGCCGGTGATGGAACGCCTGCACTTCGCCCGCACCCATATCGAAGCACCCGACGACGTATCGCCCCACAACGCATCGCCCAACGACGCGACACCCCAAGGAGAATCCCGATGAGACTGGCGACGATCCGACTGGCCGACGGCCGCACCGAGGCCGCCCGGGTGGACGGCGAACGCGCCGTCCTCCTCGGCCACGCCGACGTCGGCGCCCTGCTGCGCGACGGCGGCCTCGGCGCCGCCGCCCGCCCCGTCGGGGCGGAGGACACCACCGTGCCGCTGGCCGGCGCGGACCTGGCGCCCGTCGTGCCCACACCCGGCAAGATCCTCTGCGTCGGCCTCAACTACCGCAACCACATCCGGGAGATGGGCCGCGAACTCCCGGAGTTCCCGACGCTGTTCGCCAAGTACCCCGAGGCGCTGGTCGGCCCGCGCGACGGCATCCGGCTGCCGCCCGAGACCGAGCGGCTCGACTGGGAGGGCGAACTGGCCCTCGTCATCGGCACGGCCGTCCGCCGCGCCGGACCCACCGAGGCCCGCGCCGCCATCGCCGGGTACGCCGTGCTCAACGACATCACCGCCAGGGACTGGCAGTACCGCGGCCCGCAGTGGCTCCAGGGCAAGACGTTCGAGGGCACCACCCCGTTCGGACCGCTGCTCGTCACCCCCGACGAATGGCAGCCGGGCGGCGAGCTCATCACCCTGGTGGACGGTGAGGAGGTGCAGCGCGCCGCCACCGGCGACCTCGTCTTCGACCCGGCCGAACTCGTCGCGTACGCCTCCACGATCCTCACCCTCAAGCCCGGCGACGTCATCGCGACCGGCACGCCCGGCGGGGTCGGCCACGCCCGCAAGCCCCAGCGCTACCTGAGCGACGGGCAGACCGTCACCACCACCATCGAGGGTCTGGGCACGCTGACCAACCTCGTGCTGGCGGAAGGGCGATGACGGGACGATGACCGACGGCTACCTGGAGCGGGCGCGCGCCGAGCTGCGCGCCCGCCAGGGCCGCGGGGCCCGTGAGGACGCCCCCAACGCCCCCCGTACGGAGCTGTCCTGGGCCAGGACCGGCACCGCCTACTTCGCCCGGAAGCTCGGCGAACTGCCCGACGCCGGTCCCGACGGCCTGGACGGGCCGAGCCTGCTGCCCGGTTGGGACCGCCGCGCCCTGACCGCACACGTCGGCTACAACGCCCGCGCCCTGACCCGGCTCTGCACCTGGGCCAGAACGGGCGTGGTCACCCCGATGTACGCCACCCCGGAGCACCGCGCCGCCGAGATCGCCGAGGGCGCGTCGTTGCCCGCCCGCGCGCTGCGCCACCTCGTCGCCCACGCCGAGGTGCACCTGAACGTCGAATGGCGCGATCTGCCACCGGCCGCCTGGGACGCCGAGGTCCGCACCGCGCAGGGCCGCACCGTGCAGGCGCGGGAGACGGCGTGGATGCGGGCGCGCGAGGTGTGGGTGCACGCCGTCGACCTCGGCAACGGCGGCACGTTCCGCGACGCGCCGCCCGCGCTGCTGGACCGCCTGGCGGCCGATGTGCTGGCCGCCTGGCAACGCCGCGGCGAAACCGCGCCGCCGCTGGTCCTCGCCCCGACCGACCGCGACGCCGCGCTCACGACCCCAGGACCCGACCCGCTGACCGTCACCGGCACCATGGCAGAGCTGGTCCGCTGGCTGACCGGCCGGGGCCACAGCGGCCTCGCCGCCCCCGCCCCACTGCCCGCGCTGCCCCGGTGGTTCTGACGGGCCTCCCCACCTCCCCACCTCCGTGCCCCGGGGCACGGAGGTGGGGAGCCGCCGTCCGTCAGCCCGCCAGGGCGACCGGCACCGCGGGGGGAGGGCCCGCGGCGGACGCGTGCAGCAGCACGTCGGTATCCCCGACGCCGGCCCAGCCGAGCAGGTAGCCCAGGAGCGAGGTGCGGCCGGCGGCTCCCGTGTAGAAACCCCGGGTCCTGGCCACGCCGAGGACGCGCTCCTGGTACGCCCGCGCGAGATCGGGCAGCGAGGTGTCGTCGATCAGGTGGGCGGTGGCCAGCAGCGACTGGACGACGCCGCTGCTGCCGTGGCAGACGGACAGGTCCACCGGCCCCTCGTCGGGCAGCCGGGTGGCCCGGTCCAGCAGGGTCCCCAGCCGGTCGCACAGCAGGTCCCGGCGTCCCGCGGCCGTCAGGATCTCCGCCGAGGCCAGCAGGAGGCCGGCCGCGCCCTTGCACCAGCCGGCCCGCGGCGGCTCAACGATCTCGGGCGCGTCCTCGGGCGCGTTTTCGGGTGCGTCCTCGGGTGGGTCCTGGGCCCACCGGGCCAGCAGCCAGTCCGCCGACTCCCGTGCCAGCCGGGGATCGCCGAGCACCCGGCCGGCGCGGGCGCAGGCCCAGCGCAACCCCAGCTCGCCGTGGGCCACGTCCCACCATTCGGCCGCGGGCGCCCCGCCGAGTCCGGCGACGACCAGGTCGCGCAGCCGGGCCAGCCGCGCCTCGTCGCGCCGGGCGCCCGGCGCGCCGGGCGCTGGCCGCGGCCGAGGACACCGCCATCGGACGGCGGGAGCGCGGTTATGTGCTGTCCGTGGACGAACGGGCCGTGGATCTGCACCGGTTCCGCGCCCTGGTGGCGACGGCCCGGACGGCGGAGACCGCGGAACGCTCGGTGGCCGGCTTCCGGGAGGCGCTCGGCCTCTGGGACGGGGACACCGTCCCCGCGCCCGACACTCCCTGGTTCAACGCGCTGTGTGACAACCTGGCCGCCGAACGGCTCGCCGCCGAACTGGACCTGTGGGACGTCCAGCTGGAGCTCGGCAGGCACGCCGAGCTGCTGCCGGGTCTGCTCGCGAGGCGCCGGGAGCACCCCCTGGACGAACGCGTGGCCCGGCAGCTGATGTTCGCGCTCTACCGCAGCGGGCGGGCCGGGGACGCGCTGGCGGAGTACCGGACGGTGCGCGAGCAGCTCGCCGAAACGCTGGGCGCCGATCCGGGCGAGGAGCTGCGGCGGCTGCACCAGGGGATCCTGACCGCCGACCCGGCCCTGGCCGCGCCCGCTCCCCGCGCCGCCCGGCCGGTGGTGCCCGCCCCCGGCGTCCCGCGTCAGCTGCCGGCGATGCCCCCGCTGTTCATCGGGCGGGAACGCGAGCTGGCCGAGCTGGGGCCGCTGCTCGTCGCCGAACCGTCCCCGGCGGCGGCGGTGATCTCCGGCGCGGGCGGGGTCGGCAAGACCTGGCTGGCCCTGTGCTGGGCCCACCGCAACCAGGCCCGTTTCGCCGACGGGGTGCTGTACGCGGACCTGAACGGCTTCCACCCCGCCGAGGAACCGACGGACCCCGCGGTGGTGCTGCGCGGTTTCCTCAGCGCGCTCGGCGCGGAGGACGGCGCGACGCCGGCCGACCTGAACGGCCTGGCCGCGCTCTACCGCGGCCTGACCGCGAGCCGACGGCTGCTGGTGGTGCTCGACAACGCCCGCGACGTCGCGCAGGTCACGCCGCTGCTGCCGGGCGGCCCCGCGTCGGTGGCGCTGGTCACCAGCCGCCACCAGCTCGTCGGCCTCGCCACCACGCACGGCGCCCGGCTGCTCGGCCTCGACGCGCTGCCCGAGGCGGAGGCCCACGCCCTGTTCGGCCGCCACCTCGGCGCGGAACGCCTCGCCGCCGAACCGGACAGCGCCGCCGCGCTGTCGGCGCGCTGCGCCGGTCTGCCGCTGGCGATCGGCATCCTCGCCGCGCGGGCACTGGCGGAGCCGGGCGTCTCACTCGCCGACCTCGCCGAGGAACTGCACGAGTCCGGCGGGCAGTTGGACGCGCTCGACTCGGGTGACCTCAGCCTGGACCTGCGGACCGTGCTCGCCGCCTCGCACCGCGCCCTCCGTCCCGACCAGGCCCGGGCATTCGCGCTGCTCGGCCTCGCCCCCGGACCGGACATCGGGCTGCCGGCCGCCGCCGCGCTGCTCGGCGTGCCGCGTTCGCGGACCCGGGCGCTGCTGCGTTCCCTGCGGACCGCCCATCTGGTCGCCGAGCACGTCCCCGGCCGGTACCGGATGCACGACCTGACCCGCCTGTACGCGGCGGAGCGCGGCGCCGGGCTGCCGGCCGAGGTCGGCGACCCGGCGCTGCGGCGGCTCACCGACCATCACCTCTTCACCGCGTACCGGGCCGACGCGCTGCTCGATCCGTACCCGACGCCGTTCGAGCCCGGCGAGCCGGCGCCGGACAGCCTGCCCCAGCGGCCGACCGACGCCGAGGCGGCGCTGGCCTGGTTCCGGGCCGAACACGAGGTGCTGCGCGCGGTGCTCCAGGCCGCCCAGGGCCACGGCTGGCACAGCAGCGCCTGGCGGCTGGCCTGGTCCCTGGACACCTACCAGCTGCGGTGGGGCCTGATGCACGAGCACATCGCCACCTGGCGGGCGGCGCTGGCGAGCGCCGAATCGCTCGACGACCCGCTGACCCGCGCCCTGGCCCGGCAGCGGCTGGGACACGCGCTGGGCTACTCCGGACAGCTCACCGACGCGCTTCGCCATCTCGACCTGGGACTCGCCGAGTTGGAGGAGCTCGGCGAGATCCGCGGCCAGGCCACCACCCACTACGCCCTGGCCATCGCCTGGCACGAGTACGGCGACGACGAGCGGGCCCTACGCCATTTCCACCGGACGCTCGACCTGCACCGGACCCTGGGCGACCCGGTCCGGGAGGCGCACACGCATAACGCGCTGGGCTGGGTGGAGGCTAAACTCGGCCGCCTGGACGTCGCGTTGGCCCACTGCGAGGAGGCACTGCGGCTCTTCGGGGACCACGACAACCACTTCGGGCTCGCCGCCACCCTGGACAGCCTCGGCTATATCGAGGAGTGCGCCGACCGGCACCACCGGGCCGCCGAGTACTACCGGCGATCCCTGGCACTCAGCCTCGACCAGCTCGGCGACCGGTACGCCGCGGCCGACACGCTGATCCGCCTCGCCGAGGCCCACGACGCCCTCGGCCACCCCACGGAGGCCCGCGAGGCCAGGCACCGCGCGCTCGCCCTCTACGAAGCCCAGTGGCGCACCGCCAAGGCAGCCGACGTCCGAGCCCTTCTGGCCACCCCCTGACGCCTGCGCGCCTCAGCGTTCGAAGGCGCGCAGGCGGAACTCCTGCTCGGTCCCTCCGGTGAGGTACAGCCGGTCCTCGTCGAACGCCACGAGCGCCCCGACCTCGCCGCCTTCGAGGGGGAAGGGCACCGTCCCGAAGTCCCGCGTCGTACCGTCCGCCAGGTCGAGCCAGCTCAGCGTCATCCGCCCGCCGTCGTCCTGGTCGAAGGCGTACGCGCCCAGCAGCGCCTGGCCCGTGTCGCCGACCGCACCGAGGACGCCAGGCATTTCGGGGAACCGCTCCCGCCACAGCCGCTCGCCGCTGGCCAGGTCGTATCCGGCGAACAGACCTCGCGCATCACCCTCGTCCGGCAGCAACTCCACGATCAGCACGCCGTCCGTCACCGCCCGAACGTAGACCCACGTCCCGGTGTCCGCGCCCACCGCGGCGAGCCGCCACAGCCGCTCGCCGGTGTCCGAGTACGCCACCAGGTGTCCGCCCTCCAGCTCGCCCGTGGTCGGGGACACCGAGCGCACGCCTTCGTGCAGCATCAACGGATCCCCCGAGAGGACGCCCAGGACCGGCTCGGTGCCGGGGTGTTCGCTGGTCCACAGCAACTCGCCGCTGTCCGCCTCGTACACGCTCGTCCACGAGGCCGGCGCCTCCCCGTCCGGCCAGGGCTCGCAGGTGGTCGCCACGACGATGCGCGCATCGGCCTGGCCGACGAGGGACGACGCGACCGAGTCCATCGGGCAGCCCGTGTCCGGGAGTTCGAGAGCGGGCGCCTCGTCTCCCGTCGCGAGGTCGTAGCGGCGGAAATCGACGAGCGCGGTGAACGCGGTGCTGGCCACGGAGACGGTGCTCGCGGTCACCGTCACCGGGGAGTTGCTGTTCGCTCCCAACCAGTCGTCGCCCGCCCTGAGGTCAGTCGACCACAGCAACTCGCCGCCGTTCCGGGTGTCGATGACGCCGAGCCGGGTGCACTCCTCGTCATCACCGTCCACGGTGTAGACCACCGCGCCGATGCCGTCGTCGTTGGTCCGCTCGCTCGCCGCGCAGATCCCGCGCGTCTCCGCCGGCTCGTCCGCCTCCCACAGCCGGCCGCCCTCGGCGGTGTCGAACCCGGTGACATGGGTCGGCGCGACCCGGGCGAGCACCGAACCGTGGAGCCACAGCGCGAGGTCCGCGTCGTCGCCGACGTCGCTGTCGGTGGCTGGCGTCCGCCACACCTCCGCCGGACCGCTGCCGCCCCGATCGACCACCAGCAGCGTGGTGACCACCAGCGCCAGCAGCGCCGCCCCGCCCAGCATCATCGTCCGGGAGCCGCCCCGCCCCCGCTGCCCCGCGTCCACCTCAGCCACCGTGCCCCCATCCCCGTCGAGGCACCAGACGCCCCGCCCCGCTCACCGGTTCCGGGAACGCGTCGAGCTCAGCGTTCGAAGGCGCGCAGGCGGAACTCCTGCTCCGTGCCTCCGGTGAGGTACAGCCGGTCCTCGTCGAACGCCACGAGTGCCCCGACCTCGCCGCCTTCGAGGGGGAAGGGCACCGTCCCGAAGTCCCGCGTCGAGCCGTCCGCCAGATCGAGCCAACTCAGCGTCATCCGCCCGCCGTCGTCCTGGTCGAAGGCGTACGCGCCGAGCAGCGCCGAACCCGTGTCGCCGGCCACGCCGAAGAACTCCGACGGCTCCGGGGCCTGGCTCTGCCACAGCCGCTCACCGCTGCCCAGGTCGTATCCGGCGAACTCGCCCCGCCGGTCGCCCTCGTCCGACAGCGACTCCACGATCAACACGCCGTCCGTCACCGCCCGCACGCTGAGCCGGGTGCCGCCACTCTCGTCCGTGGCGACGACCCGCCACAGCCGCTCGCCCGTGTCCGAGTACGCCACCAGGTGCCGGCCCTCCAACAGGATCAGCGGGGAACCGGAGACGACGCCCGTGACCGGCTTGTCGGGGTCCGGGCCGTCGCGGGTCCACAGCAGTTCGCGGCTGTCCGCGTCGTACACGCTCAGTCGAGACACCGGCTCCTCACCATCCGGGACGGGTTCGCAGGTGGTCACCATGGCCAGGCGCGTATCGGCCTGACCGATCAGGGAGACCCCGGTCGAGTACTCCGGGCAGTCCGGTGTGGGAGGCTCGGGGTCCGGCACCGGCTCCCCGGTCGCGAGGTCGAAACCGTGGAAGCTGTTGAGCCCGGTGTACGAGACGTCGGACACGGTGACCGTGCTCGCGCTCACCCTCACGACGGCATTGCCACCGCCCCACCACTCGGCCGCCTCCCTGAGATCCGTCGTCCACAGCGACTCGCCGCGGCGGGTGTCGATGACAACGAGCAGGGCACAGTCCTCCTCCCCGTCCGCCCCGTAGACGGAGTAGAGCACGGCGCCGATGCCTTCGGCGTTGGTCCGCTCGCTCGCCGCGCAGACGGCCCGCGCCTCCTCGGGCTCGCCGAACTCCCACAACGACTCGCCCCCCTCGGCGTCGAACCCCGTGACGTGGGTCGGCGCCACCCGCGTCAGCACCGAACCGTCGAGCCACAGCGCGAGATCCACGTCGTCGCCCACATCGCTGTCAGTGGCCGGCGACCGCCACACCTCCGCCGGACCGCTGCCGCCCCGATCGACCACCACCAGCGTCGTCGCCAGCAGCGCCACCCCACCCCCGACCCACATCAGGATCCGGGCCCGACCCCTGCCCCGTTTCCCCGCGCTCACCGCGTTCTCCTCGGCTGCCTCGGCTACCTCGGCCATGGCGTCCCCCGTCCGGTGTGCCGTTGGGGAAACCAGACGCGCCGTCAGCCTCGGCGGTTCCGGGAACGTGCCGGGCTCTTCCCGGAGGCGGACGTACGGGACTACGGCGCCGACCCGACGGGCACCGCCGACTCCGCCGCCCCACCCAACCTCCACGGGGCCCAACGCGCCCTGGGCTGATGCCGGGCCCCGGACGCACGGAGCCCTCCGCCGGGCGGGCCGAAGCCGCCGGTCGGAGGGCTCTCGTCGCGGTCTGTGCGGGCTAGTTCTTCTGGATCTGGTCGAAGCTCAGCTCGACCGGGGTTTCGCGGCCGAAGATCTCGACGAGGCCCTTGACCTTCTTGGAGTCGGGGTTGATCTCGTTGATCGTCGCCTGGAGGGTGGCGAACGGGCCGTCGGTGACGGTCACGGAGTCGCCGACCTCGAAGTCCAGGACCTGGACCTCGACCTTGCGGCCGGCCGTCGGGGCGCCGCCCTCGGCCGCCTCGGCGGCGGCCTTCTGCTCGGCCTCGGGGGCGAGCATCTTGACGATCTCGTCCAGGGTGAGCGGGTACGGGTCGTAGGCGTTGCCGACGAAGCCCGTGACGCCCGGAGTGTTCCGCACGACGCCCCAGGACTCGTTGGTCAGGTCCATGCGGACCAGCACGTAGCTGGGGAGCTTGTTCTGCTTGATGGTGCGGCGGTCGCCGTTCTTGATCTGGACGACTTCCTCCTGCGGCACCTCGACCGCGAAGATGTAGTCCTCGACGTTGAGCGAGACGGCCCGCTGCTCCAGGTTCGTCTTGACGCGGTTCTCGTACCCGGCGTACGTGTGCACGACGTACCACTCGCCGGGCAGCACCCGAAGCTCGTCGCGGAGCTGGGCCACCGGGTCGACCGGCGCGGCCGGCTCCTCGGGCTCCTCAAGCTCCTCGTCGGCGTCCGCCTCGTCGGCCTCCTCGGCCTCGTCGGCGTCCTCAGACTCCTCGGCGTCCTCAGACTCCTCGGAGGTCTCCTCGCCCAGCACGTTCTCCACGTGCAGGGCGTCCTCCTCGGCGGGCGGGCCCACCGCGGAGTCGGCAGCTTCGGCCTGGTCAACGGTGTCCGCTGCCTCGACAATGTCGCTCGCGGTGTCGTCGCCCTCGGCGGCGGGAGCGGCGTCGTTCTGGTTCGGCTCAGACGGGTCAGACACGGTAGCTGCTTCTTCCTGACTTTCCGGTTCGGGGGTGGAACGTGATCAGCCGAAGATCCACTCGACGCCTCGGCTGAATCCCCAGTCAAGCACGGTCAGGATGCAGATGACGATGATCACGAAGACGATCACCGCGGTGGTGTAGGTGGACAACTGGCGTCGCGAGGGCCAGACGACCTTGCGTAGCTCCGCGATGACCTGCCGGTAGAACAGGCCGAGCCTGCCCAGCGGTCCGCGCTTCGCCCGCCTGCCTCGGCGACCGGCCTTGTCCCCCCGGGGCTCTGGCGCCTCCACGGAGTCCGTGATCCCAGCCACTCGTCCTCACCTGATCCCGGTCATGGTCATAAGCCGCCCGGCCACCCGGACGGCTTGCATGGCAGTACGTACTACGCAGTGCAGCAGGGCCGGAGGGACTTGAACCCCCAACCGCTGGTTTTGGAGACCAGTGCTCTACCAATTGAGCTACGACCCTAGGTGTGAACCCTCAACCTACCTTATCCAATGATCCCGACATCCGGGGAGCGGACGGGGAACGGACGACGACGGTGGGTGAGGGACCAACGAGGCACGAGTGTACGTGCTCTGGCACCTCCCGTCGATCTCGTTCGCGCCCGGAGCCTCCCGCGACCGCCCCGGTTCCGCGGAACCCGCGTGCCAGCCCGTGGCGGATTCTGCGACGATGCCCCTATGAGTGCCGCAATCTCCTCCCCCGCAGAGTCCGCACCCACCGCCCGCCGGGTCTCGGCCCGGGTCGGCGCCATCTCAGAGTCCGCGACCCTCGCGGTGGACGCCAAGGCGAAGGCGCTGCGCGCCGCCGGCCGTCCCGTGATCGGCTTCGGCGCGGGCGAGCCCGACTTCCCCACCCCTGACTACATCGTCGAGGCGGCGGTGGCGGCCTGCCGGGAGCCCCGTTTCCACCGGTACACGCCGGCGGGCGGACTGCCCGAGCTGCGGGAGGCGGTCGCCGCCAAGACGCTGCGCGACTCCGGCTACCGGGTCGAGCCCTCCCAGGTGTTGATCACCAACGGCGGCAAGCAGGCGATCTACGAGGCGTTCGCCGCGCTGCTCGACCCGGGCGACGAGGTGATCGTGCCCGCTCCGTACTGGACCACCTACCCCGAGTCGATCCGGCTGGCCGGCGGCGTCCCGGTCGAGGTGATCACCGACGAGACCACCGGCTACCTGGCCTCGGTGGAGCAGTTGGAGGCGGCGCGCACCGAGCGGACGAAGGTGCTGCTGTTCGTCTCGCCGTCGAACCCCACGGGCGCGGTCTACCCGCGCGAGCAGGTCGAGGCGATCGGCCGCTGGGCCGTGGAGCACGGGCTGTGGGTGCTGACCGACGAGATCTACGAGCACCTGGTGTACGGCGACGCGCGGTTCGCGTCGATGCCGGCGGTGGTGCCGGAGCTGGCCGAGCGCTGCGTGGTGGTGAACGGCGTCGCCAAGACGTTCGCGATGACCGGCTGGCGGGTGGGCTGGCTGGTCGGCCCCAAGGACGTGGTGAAGGCCGCGGCCAACCTCCAGTCGCACGCCACCTCCAACGTGAGCAACGTGGCCCAGGCCGCCGCGCTGACCGCCGTCTCCGGCGATCTGCTCGCCGTGGAAGCGATGCGCGAGGCGTTCGACCGCAGGCGCCGGACGATCGTGCGGATGCTGAACGAGATCGAGGGCGTGACCTGCCCCGAGCCGGAGGGTGCGTTCTACGCCTACCCGTCGGTGCGCGGGCTGCTGGGCAAGGAGATCAGGGGCCGGCGCCCGGCCACCAGCATGGAACTGGCCGCCCTGCTGCTGGAGGAGGCCGAGGTCGCGGTGGTGCCGGGCGAGGCGTTCGGCACCGAGGGCTATCTGCGGCTGTCCTACGCGCTCGGCGACGACGATCTGGTGGAGGGCGTCTCCCGGCTGCAGAAGCTGCTGGCCGAGGCCCAGGACTGATCGCCCGGGACTGATCGGGAGCCTCCCCCCGGCGCACGGGCGCGCGGGAGGGCGGGTGATTACCCACCCTCCCGCGGGATGCGGCACTATCTGCGGATGGCACGTGCTCGCGACATCCGGCTGCTGCCCAAGGCCCACCTGCACCTGCACTTCACCGGCTCGATGCGGCCCGGCACGCTGCTCGAACTGGCCGACAAGTACGGCGTGCGGCTGCCCGAGGCGCTGAGCAGCGGCCTGCCGCCCGAACTGCGGGCCACGGACGAGCGCGGCTGGTTCCGCTTCCAGCGCCTCTACGACATCGCGCGATCCTGCCTGCGCGCCCCCGAGGACATCCAGCGTCTGGTGCACGAGGCGGCCGAGGAGGACCTCAGGGACGGCTCGCGCTGGCTGGAGATCCAGGTCGACCCGACCTCGTACGCGCCCCGGCTCGGCGGGCTGATCCCGGCCCTGGAGATCATCCTGGACGCGGTGGACAGCACGGTCAGGGAGACCGGTCTGGGCATGCGGGTGCTGGTGGCGGCGAACCGGATCAAACATCCGCTGGACGCCCGCACGCTGGCCCGGCTCGCGGTCCGCTACCGGGACCGCGGCATCGTCGGGTTCGGCCTGTCCAACGACGAACGGCGGGGCCTCGCACGGGACTTCGACCGGGCCTTCGCGATCGCCAGGGACGGCGGACTGCTGGCGGCGCCGCACGGCGGCGAGTTGTCGGGCCCCGGCAGCGTCCGCCACTGCGTGGACGATCTGCGGGCCAGCCGGATCGGGCACGGCGTGCGGGCGGCCGAGGACCCCGGACTGCTGGCCCGGCTGGCCGAGGCCGGGGTGACCTGCGAGGTGTGCCCGACCTCGAACGTGGCGCTCGGGGTCTACCAGAGCCTGGCCGAGGTGCCGCTGCGGGTGCTGTGGGAGGCGGGGGTGCCGATGGCGCTGGGGGCGGACGACCCGCTGCTCTTCGGCTCCCGGCTGGCGGCGCAGTACGAGATCGCCAGGGAGCACCACGGGTTCACGGACGCGGAGCTGGCGGAGCTGGCCCGGCAGTCGGTGCGCGGTTCGGCGGCGCCGCTAGAGGTGCGCGAGAAGCTGCTGATGGAGATCACCAACTGGCTTTCGGACTGAGGTCCCCGAACCCGCAGGGCCCCGGAGCCGCGGGCCCGGGCGCGGCTAGAGCTCGACGCCGACCAGCACCGGCTCGTTGACCAGGGTGATGCCGAAGGCGTCCCGCACCCCGTCCCTGACCTCGCGGGCGAGCGCGAGCAGGTCGGCGGTGCGGGCGCCGCCGCGGTTGGTGAGCGCCAGCGTGTGCTTGCCGGAGATCCGGGCCGGGCCCGTGCCGTGGCCCTTGGGGAAGCCGGCCCGGTCGATCAGCCAGGCGGCGGAGGTCTTCGTCCGGCCCTCCCCGGCCGGATAGGCGGGCGGCGGCGGGGCGTCCGGGCCGAGGCGCCGCTCGACGTGGGCCAGGAAGGCGGCGTGCCCGGCCTCGTCGAGCACCGGGTTGGTGAAGAACGAGCCGGCGGACCAGGTGTCGTGGTCCTCCGGATCGAGGACCATGCCCTTGCCGCTGCGCAGCTTGAGCACCGCCTCGCGGGCCTCGGCCACTGGCACCCGCCCGCCGGGGCCCACGCCGAGTGTGCGGGCGGTCTCGGCGTAGCGCACGGGCGCGGACAGCCCGTCGGCGTCCTCCAGCGCGAACCTGACCCGCAGCACCACGAAACGCTCGGGGTCGGCCTTGAAGCGGCTGTGCCGGTAGGCGAAGCCGCATTCGGCGGCCGGCAGGGTGACGGTGCGGCCGGTGGTGCGGTCGTAGGCCACCACCTCGGTGAGGACGTCCGACACCTCCTGGCCGTAGGCGCCGACGTTCTGGATGGGCGTGGCGCCGGCGCTGCCGGGGATGCCGGCCAGGCATTCGACGCCGGCGAGGCCGGCCTCGACGGTGGCGGCGACGGCGGCCGACCAGTTCTCGCCGGCGGCGAGCTCCAGGCGGCTGCCGTCCAGGCGGACGCCCGTGGTGGCGATGCGCAGGGCGGTGCCGGGGAAGCCGGCGTCGGCGACGACGAGGTTGCTGCCGCCGCCGACGAGGAGCAGCGGTCGGCCGTCGGCGTCGGCCGCGCGGACAGTCTCGACGACCTCCTCATCGGTCTCCGCGACGACGAGCCGCCGCGCGGGGCCGCCGAGACGCAGCGTGGTCAGCGGCGCGAGCGGGGCATCGGGAATCACCTGCACCCGCCCAGCTTACGACCGTGCCGGGCCCGCTCCCCGGAGTCACTCCCGTGCAACCCGGTTCGGGGGCCGCGAGTGTAGTCATCGGAGACGCGGACGCGTCACGCCGGGCGCCGGCGTGCGCCGGATGAGGGAGGGAAGCCGTGGGGGCTGTCCAGGAGGGCCGGCGGTGACCCGGATTCTCGTCGTCGACGACGAGGAGCCGGTCCGTGAGGTGCTGGAGTTCGTGCTCCGCGCGGAGGCGTTCGAGGTCGTCACCGCGGCCACCGCGCGGGCCGGCCTGGAGGAGTTGGAGCGTTCGGGCGCCGATCTGGTCCTCCTCGACCTCACGCTGCCTGACCGGTCGGGCATCGAGGTCTGCCAGCAGCTGCGGAGTTGTTCCCGCGTCGCGATCATCATCGTGAGCGCCAGGGACAGCGAGACCGACCGGGTCGTCGGCCTGGAGGTGGGCGCCGACGACTACGTGACCAAGCCGTTCTCCCCCCGGGAGCTGGTGGCGCGGATCCGCGCGGTGCTGCGGCGCCGGGGCGAGTGGTGGGAGGAGGAGGACCCCGCCACGCTGGAGGCGGGTCCGGTGCGGATGGACGTGGACCGGCACGAGGTCTCGGTGGCGGGAGTGCGGATGGATCTGCCGCTGCGGGAGTACGACCTGCTGGCGGTGCTGCTGCGGAACGCCGGGCGGGTGCTGACCCGGCTGCAGCTGATCGACCGGGTCTGGGGCGCGGACTACGTCGGCGACACCAAAACTCTCGACGTGCACGTCAAACGGCTGCGGGAGAAGATCGAACCGGATTCGGCGAATCCTCGCTGGCTGGTGACGGTGCGCGGGGTGGGGTACAAGTTCCTCCGCTGACGGGCCGGCCCGGGCGGGGGGTGCGGGCCGAGGTGGCGGCCCGTCCCGGGACGGGCCGCCACTCTGTTGAACGCTATACCTTCACACGGGCCCGTTCCTCGGCGGCCGGGGCGCTTGCGACGCCGGCCGCGCTGGCCGTGACCCCCCGCGTGCGCCCGGGGGCGAGCAGGACCACGGCCGCCGCCGCCAGCAACGCGATCACGCCGACCCAGAGCGCCGGAACCAGGCCGTCCGTGAACGCCTGCGGGGTCTCGTAGCCGCCCTGGGCGGTGAAGACCGAGGCCAGCACCGCCACCCCGAGCGCGCCGCCCACCTCGCGCAGGGCGTTGTTCACGCCGGAGGCGATGCCCTGTTCGCTCTCGGCCACCGAGGCCATCACCATCGCGCCGGTCGGGGCGAAGAACATCGCCATACCGGTGCCGCCCAGCACGAAGGCCGGTATCTGGCTGGGGTAGTCGACCCCCGGCTCGGCCAGCAGGGCGAGCCAGCCGAGGGCGACCGCCATCAGCGCCAGGCCGGTGGCGACGATGGGTCGGCCGCCGATGCGGTCGGTGAGCGCGCCGGCGATCGGCGCGACCAGCATCGGCATGGCGGTCCACGGCAGCATCCGCAGCCCGGCCTCGGAGGGCGAGTAGCCCTGGATCAGCTGGAGGAACTGGGTCAGCAGGAAGATCGAGCCGAACATCCCCGCGAACATCAGCAGACTCGCCGCGTTGACCGTGCTGAACGCGCGGGAGCGGAAGAACCGCATGGGCAGCATCGGGGTGGTCGCGCGCAGCTCCCAGCCGACGAACGCGACCAGCGCCAGCCCGCCGAGCACGAAGCCAGCGAGCACCGAACCGGAGGACCAGCCGTGCTCGTTGCCCCGGACGATGGACAGCACCACGCCGAACAGGCCGGCGCTCGCCAGCGCGGTGCCCGGCAGGTCGAGGCGGTTGTTGGGGCCGCGGCTCTCCACCAGGCGGCTGCGCACCAGCGGCAGCAGCGCCAGGCCGATCGGCACGTTCAGCCAGAAGATCCACTCCCAGGCCAGGTGTTCGGTGATGGCTCCGCCGACCAACGGCCCGCCGGCGACGGCGACGCCCTGCACCGCGCCCCAGATGCCGAACGCGGCGCCGCGTCGTTCCGGGGGGACCGCGGCGGAGATCAGAGTGAGGCTGATCGGCATCAGGATGGCGGCGCCCGCCCCCTGGGCCGCGCGGGCGGCGATCAGTTCGCCGGGGGAACCGGCCAGCGCCGCGGCGGCCGAGGCCAGGGTGAAGAGCAGGACGCCGAGGCCGAAGAGCCGGCGGCGGCCGAAGCGGTCGCCGAGCGCGGCGCCCAGCAGGAGGAGGCAGGCGAACGGCAGGGTGTAGCCGTTGACGATCCACTCCAGGTCGGCGATGTCCCCGCCGATGTCGTCGCGGATCACGGGCAGCGCGGTGGTCACCACCAGGTTGTCGAGGGCCGCCATGAAGGTGGCGGCGCCGGTGATCAGCAGCGTCCACACCACGACGGCCCGCTGGGCGGGCGCGGTGGGTGGTGTCTGGTCGTCCATGACCCCTCCGGGGAGTGGATGGTAGCTAGTGATTAATCAATAACTTTCGGATGCGTACGTGTGCGCGGTGAGTGAACCGCGATGAGGGCTCAGGCCCGGTGGTCGCCCTGGCTGTCGTCCTGGCTGTCGTCCGGCCGGTAGCCCTTGGTGGCGTAGATGTCGCAGCTCTGCCAGGCGCGGTGGCCGGGGGGCACGCCGATTGCCAGCAGCACGTTGATCATCATGCCGGTGCCGAAGAAGTCCCCCGTCGCCTCGTCGTCGGCGCCGAGCGCGAGGCGGGACGAGTCCCACAGCTCCAGCCATGCGGTGCGCAGCTGCGCGCCGAAATCGTGGTCGCCGGCCGCCTCGGCCGCGGCCACCGAGGCGTACATCTGCATCTGGAACAGCAGCCGGTTCCGGTCGGCGACGAGCTCGATGTACGCCTCGCTCATCGCCTCGCGGGCCGCCTCGGGGTCGAGCCCCTCGGCGGCACGCTCGAACGCCAGTCGGATCTCGTCGGTGCAGCGCCGAGCGGCGGCCAGGAAGAGCGCACGCTTGTCCGGGAAGAGCCGGAAGAGATACGGCTGCGAGACCCCCACCCGGCGCGCGATCGCGGCGGTGGAGGTGCCCGCGTACCCGCCCTGGGCGAACTCGGTGATGGCGGCGCGCAGCACGCTCTCGCGCCGCTCCTCCGCGCTCATCCGGGCGCTCTCCTTGGCCATGCGGCAAAGTTAGTGCTCAATCACTAACTACGTCAAGCCGTGCCGGCGAGGCCCGGCTTCAGGCCAGCCGAACCACCGCGCGGGACATGCCGAGCACCTTCTGGCCGGCGCTGTGCGCGGTGAGGTCCACCCGCACCGTGCGCGCCTCGTCGTCCAGCTTCACCGCGACCTTGCCGGTGACGTCGATCACCGCGCCGACGTCGTCGTTGGGCACCACCACGGGCTTGGTGAAGCGCACGCCGTACTCCAACACCGCGCCGGGGTCGCCCGTCCAGTCGGTCACCACCCGCAGCGCCTCGGCCATGGTGAACATGCCGTGCGCGATGACGTCGGGCAGGCCGACCTCGCGGGCGAACCGCTCGTTCCAGTGGATGGGGTTGAAGTCCCCCGAGGCGCCCGCGTAGCGCACCAGCGCGGCCCGGGTGACCGGGAAGCTCTGGGCGGGCAGCTCGGTGCCGGCCGCCACCTCCGCATAGGCGATCCGCGCGGTCACGCCGCCCCCTCCTGGTCCTTCGGCTGGTCCATCGACTGCTCCGCGTCCTCGTCCGCCAGGCGGCGGGCCACCAGCTTCGTGAAGGCGGTCACCACATGTTCGCCCGACTCGTCGTGCACCTCGCCGCGCACCTCCAGAACCTCGTTCCCCGCCAGGGACTTGATGGAGTCGATGGTGGAGGTGACCGTCAGCCGGTCGCCGGCCCGCACCGGGCGGGCGTACGCGAAGCGCTGGTCGAAGTGCACCACCCGGCGGTAGTCGAGGCCCAGCAGCGGGTCCTGGATGACCTGGCCCGCGGCGCGGTAGGTGATCGTGAAGACGAAGGTGGGCGGCGCGACGACGTCGGGATGGCCGAGCTCCTTGGCCGCGTCCTGATCGGTGTAGACGGGGCTGGGGTCGCCGATGGCCTCGGCGAACTCGCGGATCTTCTCCCGTCCCACCTCGTACGGCTCGGTGGGCGGATAACTCCGCCCGACGAAGGACTGATCGAGCGGCATCGGCGTCCTGACCTTCCCGTTCCGGCCCCGTCCGGGCATCCAGGGCCCCCAATGTAGTGAGGCCGCTCCCAGGATCGGGAGCGGCCTCACACAACTTCAGCTCTGGTGTCGTTGGCGTGTCCGGCTATCGCGTCTCGCGGTGCACCGTGTGAGAGTTGCAGCGCGGGCAGTGCTTCTTCATCTCCATGCGATCCGGGTCGTTGCGCCGGTTCTTCTTGGTGATGTAGTTCCGCTCCTTGCACTCCACGCAGGCCAGCGTGATCTTCGGGCGGACGTCGGTGGCAGCCACGTGAGTGCTCCTTGACGGACGGTGAACGGTCGAACGCGGTCAAACACGGTTGAACACAGAGAGAGTAGCCGATCGGAGGATCGACCCCTCAATCGGCTACTGTGCGTAGCGGCGACCGGACTCGAACCGGTGACACAACGATTATGAGCCGTTTGCTCTACCGACTGAGCTACGCCGCCACGAGATGGGAGCCTCCCACACACTCGCGAGAGGCATCACACCCCAGAGCCCCAAAACGGAATCGAACCGTTGACCTTCTCCTTACCATGGAGACGCTCTGCCGACTGAGCTATTGGGGCGAGCGCTGAAGAGATTACACGCTCTCGCGGCGAAGGCGAAATCCATAACCTCGGGCCGTCCCTCGGGCACTTCCCGAGCACACCACATCAGCACCACGGCGGTACGACTAATCCCTCCCTCCCCACCCGTGCCGCGCCGCCGCCGTACGCTCCCTTCCGTGCCCGACCGCAGCCTGGCCGCCGACGCCACCGTCCTCGTCCTCAGCGGACCCCGGCTCGCCGACGGCCGCACCGTCGACGTCCGGCTCAGCGGCGGACGGATCGAGGCCGTCGGCACCCCCGGCAGCCTCTCCGCACCGGCGGCGCAGCCCGCACAGACCGCGCCGAGCGGCCGGGACGCCGGCCACGCCACCCGCCTCGACCTCACCGGCTACCTGCTGCTGCCCTCCCCCGCCGAACCGCACGCGCACCACGAGAGCGCCCTCACGGGCTCCCTCAGGCCGTCCCGGGCCTGGGAGGTGCCGCCGCCGGTCATGGGGGCACCTCCCGGGCCCCCTGGGCCTGGGGGAGGGCCGACCGACGCCTCTCCGGCCCGGCTGCGGCGGCGCATCACCGAGGCGGCGCTGGTGCAGCTCGGCCACGGCGCCACCGTGCAACGCAGCCACGTCCGGATCGGCGACGTGCACGGGCTGGCCGGGCTCGACGCGGCGCTCGCGGCGGGGCGGGCGCTACGCGGCCTCGCCGAGCTCACCACCGTGGCCGTGCCCCGGCTGCTGACCGGCCGGGCCGGCGCCGACAACCGGTCGCTGCTGGTCGAGGCCGCGCAGCGGGGCGCCGGCGCGGTGGGCGGCACACCCGATCTCGACCCGGACCCGGCAGGCTTCCTCGACGCGGTGCTCCGTGTCGCCGACGCGCACGGCTGCGCCGTCGACCTGCACACCGACGCCGACGATCCGGCCCGGCTGGCCCGGCTCGCCTCGGCCGTCGCGGCCTTCCCCTCGCGGGTCACGGTCGGCCCGTGCACCGGCCTGTCCCGGCTGCCGCCGGACGCCGCCACCCGGGCCGCCGACCAACTCGCCGCGGCCGACGTCACGGTCGGCCTGCTGCCGCAGGGGCGGTGCGGGCTGCTGGACCCCGGCGGCGCCCCGCCCGTGCGGCTGCTGACCGCCGCGGGCGTGCGGGTGGCCGCGGGCAGCGGCACGCTGCGGGACGCCGCGAACCCGGTGGGCCGCGGCGACCCGTTGGAGGCGGCGTACCTGCTCGCCTCGCTGGGCGGTCTCGACCCGCTCGACGCCTACCACGCCGTCAGCACCGGCGCCCGGGCCGCGCTGGGCCGGTCCGAGGTGCGCATCGAGGCCGGCTTCCCGGCCGAACTGCTGGCCGTGCGCGGCGAGTCGGTGGCCGGCGCGCTCTCCCTGGCCTACAGCCGCCTGGTCATCCACCGCGGCCGGATCGTGGCGCGGACCAGCGCGGTGCGCGAGTACGGCGGCGCGCTGGCGGCGTCAGGGCCCGCGGCGGGCGCCGCCTCGGGCCCTGTTTCCGGACCCGGGTCAGGCGCCGGCAGAACGGGCCGGGGACGGGCCGCGCAGGGGCTCCCCCGGCAGGCCACCGGCGAGTTCACGTGACGGCGGCACCTGACCGCACGTGAGACCTGACTGCAGCTGAGAGAGGTCTCCTCGGCGGTTCCGGGTCGGTGCGGCGCGGGTGGTGCTGCTCGGCGTACGGTCGGTGGCATGCGCATCGTCATCGCGGGTGGACACGGCAAGATCGCCCGACGCCTGGAGATCCTGCTGGCCGGGCGCGGCGACCACGTCACAGGGCTGGTGCGGCACCCCGAACAGGCGGACGCGCTGCGGGCCGCGGGCACCGAACCGGTGCTCTGCGACCTGGAGGCGGCCCGCCCCGAGGAGGTCGCCCGGCATCTGCGTGGCGCGGACGCCGCCGTCTTCGCGGCCGGCGCCGGGCCCGGCAGCGGGGCCGCCAGGAAGGACACGGTGGACCGGGGCGCGGCCATACTCTTCGCGGACGCCGCGGAGTTCGCCGGGGTGCGGCGCTATCTGATGGTCTCGGCGATGGGCGTGGACACCGAGCCGCCTCCCGGTACCGACCCCGTCTTCGCCGCCTATCTGCGCGCCAAGGGCGCCGCCGACGCCGACCTCATGGCCCGCGCCAACCTGGACTGGACGGTTCTGCGCCCCGGCCGCCTCACCGACGCCCCCGGCACCGGACGGGTGCGGCTGGCGGCGTCCACCGGCCACGCCGAGGTCACCAGGGACGACGTGGCCGCGGTGCTGCTGGCGCTGCTCGACGAACCGCGCACCGCGGGCCGCACGCTGGAACTGGTCGGCGGCGAGACGCCGGTGGCGGAGGCGGTAGCCGACGCGGCGGACGGGCAGGCTTCCTGAACGAGAGCCACCACCGGATGGTGCGGGCGGCGCGACAGGGCCGCCGGAAGGCGCGGCGGAGCACAGAAAGATGCCGCACACATCCTTGTCGACACTGCCTCGTCCGCTTATGGTCAGACGTCCCACCTCCTACGTCCCATGTCCAGGAAGACCAGGAGAGACCAGGAGAGAGAGTCGATGCCCGAACCCGTCCCTGCCCTCAGCCGCCGCAGCCTCATCGTGACCACGACCGCCACGTTGGCGGTGCTCGCCTCCGCCCTCCCGGCCGCGGCCGCCTCCGGCGCCAGCACGGCCGGTGCCGCCGGCGCCGGGCCGCGAGCGCGGCAGCGCGGCGCCTCCGAGCCGTTCGTCTCCGGCACGGAGGGCTATGACACCTTCCGCATCCCCGCGGTGCTCACCACCCCGTCCGGCACGGTGCTCGCCTTCGCCGAGGGCCGGGTCGGCGGCTCGTCCGACACCGGCGACATCGACGTGGTGGTCAAGCGCTCCCGGGACGGCGGCCGCACCTGGGGCCCGCTGATCCTGGTCGCCACGGGCGACGGCAACGTCCGGGGCAACCCGGCGCCGGTGATCGACCCGGCGACCGGCCGGCTGGTGCTGCTCACCTGCTACAACGCGGGCGACGCCACGGAGGCCGAGATCACCGCGGGTCAGGTCTCGGCGGAGGACAGCCGCCGGGTCTTCGTGCAGTTCAGCGAAGACGACGGCCGGACGTTCAGCGAACCGCGGGAGATCACCGCCGACGTGAAGCTCCCCGAATGGCGCTGGTACGCGACCGGGCCCTGCCACGCCATCGCGCTCATCCGCGGGCCGCACGCCGGCCGGCTGGTGGTTCCGGCCAACCACTCGACCTCGCCGCCCCCGGACTCGACCGACACGGGCGGCGAGCACAAGTACCTCGGCGCGCACTGCCTGCTCAGCGACAACGGCGGGGAGGACTGGCGGATCGGCTTCGTCGACGACTCCTACGAGGGTGTGCTCAACGGCAACGAGTCGGTGGCCGCCGAACTCCCGGACGGCCGGGTCTACTTCAACACCCGCGACCATAACGGCATCTCGGCCGGCGCCCGGGCGGACGCGTTCTCCAGCGACGGCGGCGAGACGCTGGACGCGCCCTACGCGATGCAGCCGAGCCTGAACGACGCCCCGGTGGTCCAGTGCAGCGCGCTGCAACTGGAGGGCAGGAACGGGCCGCTGCTGTTCTCCGGCCCGTCCGTCCCGACCGCCCGCAGGGCGCTGGCGCTGTGGCGCAGCGACGACGACGGCGCGTCGTTCCGCAAGGTGGAGACGCTGTCCGAGGACCCTGCGGCCTATTCGGACCTGGTGCAGCTGGACCGGCGCACCCTGGGCGTGCTGTACGAGACGGGCGCCGAGGGCCCGTACGAGAAGATCGAGTTCCGGCGGATCCCGATCTCCGAGTTGCGCGACTGAGCGCACGCCGGCAACGGTCGGGCCCGGGTCGTCGCATGGACGGCGACCCGGGCCCGACCGTTCCCCTCGTCCTGGTGGTGTCGCCGGACGGGGCCGCGGTCTCAGAGCAGCCCGGCGGTGGCCAGATGCTTGGCGACCCGTTCCACCTCGTCCTCGGACAGCGGGATCTGGGGCTCGGCCGTGGTCGCGTGCCGGATGACGCCGCGCAGCCGCAGCGCCGCCTTGAACGCGCCGATGCCCGACGAGCCCCGCCCCATCCGGGCCGGGCTGCCGACCCCGACCATGGTGAACAGCGTGAGCAGCCGCTCCTGCTCCGCCCTGGCCTGCTGCCAGTCGCCGGCCGCGCACAGCCGCACCAGCCGCACGTAGCCCTGCGGATCGACGTTGCCGAGGCCCGGCACCACGCCGTCGGCGCCCATCAGCAGCGCGGTGTCCACGCTGGTCTCCGAACCGGTGAGCACGGTGAAGTCGCGGATGCCCGGGCTGGTGCGGGCGGCGAGGATGACGGCGCGCAGGTTGGTCTGATCCGCGCTGGAATCCTTGAGCCCGGAGAGCACGCCGTCCGTGGCCAGCGCCAGCACCAACTCGGCGTCGAGCGCCACGTGCACGGAGGTCGGCAGGTTGTACGCGAAGAGCGGGGCGCCGGTGCGTTCGGCGAGCAGCCGGAAATGCCGTTCGATCTCCGCCGGGTGGGTGCGGGCGTAGAACGGCGCGGTGGCCACGATGCCGTCCGCGCCGGCCGCCAGCGCGGCCCTGGCGTGGTCGAGCGCGCGCGGCGTGGTCATGTCGATCGCGCCGGCCAAAACCGGCAGCGCGCCGTCGAGATGCGCGGCGGCGGTCTCCACCACGGTCCGGCGCTGCCGGTCGGTGAGGTAGGCCGCCTCCGAGGTCGAGCCGAGCACGAACAGGCCGTCCACCCCGGCACCGGCGAGGAAGTCCACCAGATCCCGCAACGAGTCGACGTCCACCTCCCCGTCCGGCGTGAGCGGCGTGCAGATCGGCGGAATGACTCCGCCGAGACGGGCGGGCAGGGCCATGGTGTTCCTGTGCCTTCCGCGCTGTTCGCGCTGTCTGTGCAGTCGGTGCGATGGTGCTGGCTGTGCTGGCTGGACATTCGGTGCTGTTATGTCTGTCCGCTGCCTAGCTTGTTTATGTCCGTGTTGTCGTCGCTGTCCGCACTGTCCGTGCTGTCCGCGCTGTCCGCGCCGCCGCGGCTGGCCTGGAGGACCAGGGCGTGCGTGGTCTCGTCGCCGTCCACCGGGTGGTGGCAGCGGTAGCGGTGCGCGCCGTGAACGTCCGCGTGCCCGTCCGGACGAGTGTCCGTGCCGTTCGCCGAGAAGTCCGGCATCGACGCGGCGCAGTCGTCGTCCGCCTTCCAGCACCGGGTGCGGAACGGGCAGCCGCTGGGCGGTCTGGTCGCCGACGGCACCGGGCCGACCAGCGGGATCGGGTCGATCGGGTCGAGCAGCCCGGGGGTCGCCGAGAACAGCGCACGGGTGTACGGGTGCCGGGCGTGGCCGGTGACCTCGGCGGCCGGCGACTCCTCCACGATCCGCCCCAGGTACATGGTGATCACCCGGTCGCTCATCCGGCGCACGGTCTGGATGTCGTGGGAGATGAAGACCAGCGCCAGGTCGAGGCGGTCCCGCAGGTCGAGCAGGAGGTTGAGGATCTGCGCGCGGACCGAGACGTCCAGCGCGCTGGTCGGCTCGTCGGCGATGACCAGCTCCGGTTCCAGGGCCAGCGCCCGGGCGATGGCGACCCGCTGCCGCTGGCCGCCGGACAGCTGTCCCGGCAGCGCGTCGGCAAGCTGCGCGGGCAGCCCGACCAAGGACATCAGCTCGCGCACTCGCTCCTCGCGCTGTGCCGGCGTGCCCTGGCGGTGCACGTCCAGCGGGTCGCGCAGCACCCGGCGCACCGGGAGGCGCCGGTTCAGCGCGGTGGACGGGTCCTGGAAGATCATGCCGAGGTGCCGGCCGATGACGCCCCGCCGCTCGGCGTGCGACATCGTCCACAGGTCGCGGCCCCGATAGCTCACGGTGCCGTGGGTGGGCCGTTCCATGCCGACCAGCACCCGGGCCAGGGTGGACTTGCCGCAGCCGGACTCGCCGACCACGCCGACCGTCTCGCCCGGACGGATGGCCAGGTCCGCGCCGGTCAGCGCGTACACCTTGTCCGGCCGGAAGAGCTTCCCGCCGCGCGCCGGATAGATCACATGCGCGTCGTCGAGCCCCAGCAGCGCCGAGGTGGCGTCCGTCGCGTCCGTGGCGCTTTTCGCCTCTTTCGCCCGAGTCACCGGGTGGCCTCGCTTTCCAGTAGCGCGTCCGACGCCGAATCGTCGGAGTCGGTGACCGCGGGGTGGTGGCAGGCGGCCACGTGCTGCCGGCCGGGCGCGGGCACCACGGGCACCTCCGTCGCGCAGACCTCGGTGGCCAGCGGGCAGCGGTCGGCGAACCGGCAGCCCGCCGGGAAGTCCGCCGGTGACGGCACCACCCCACGGATCTGCGTCAGCCTCTCGGCCGCCGCCTCCAGGGACAGCACCGAGCCGAGCAGACCCCGCGTGTAGTGGTGCGCGGGGGCGCCCACCAGATCGGCGGTGGCGCCGGTCTCGGCGATCTGGCCGCCGTACATCACGGCCACCCGGTCGGTGACGTCGGCGACGAGCGCCAGGTCGTGCGAGACCAGGATCAGCGCGAAGCCCAGCTCGGCGCGGAGCCGCAGCAGCAGCTCGATGACCTGCGCCTGCACCGTGACGTCCAGGGCGGTGGTCGGCTCGTCGGCGACGATCAGCCGCGGGTTGCGGGAGAGCGCCATGGCGATCAGCACGCGCTGCCGCTGGCCCCCGGAGAGCTCGTGCGGGTAGCTCCGGAGCGTACGGCGCGGGTCGAGGCCGACCAGCTCCAGCAGTTCGGCGGGGCTGCGCTTGCCGCCGCGGCGCACGACCTGCCTGAGCTGGGCGCGGATGGTCATGGCCGGGTTCAGCGAGGACAGCGCGTCCTGGTAGACCATCGCCATCTCGTGGCCGAGCAGTCGCCGCCTGGCCCGGCGGGAGATGCCGAGCAGTTCGCGGCCCGCGAAGGTGACGCCGCCGCGGATGCGGGCCCCGCGCGGCTGGAGACCCATGATGGTGAGCGCGGTCAGCGACTTACCGCAGCCGGACTCGCCGACCAGGCCGAGCACCTCGCCGGGGCGGATCTCGAAGCTGATGCCGTCCACGATGTCGGTGCCGCGGTGGTGCTGGTCGAAGCCGATCCGCAGGTCGCGGACCGCCAGCACGGGGTCGCCTTCGGCGACGGGCCGCGCCCGCTCCCGCAGCCTGGCGGCTGCCACCCGCAGGGCCGCCTCCGGCAGCGGCGTTCGCGCCTCCGGCACGGTCGCCGACGCCTCCGGCGCGGTGGGGTCCGAGTCCTTGACCAGCGCCTCCGCCGTCCCCGGCGTCCTCGCCGTCTCCGGCGCGGGCGGCAGGGGGCGTGCCGCGGGGGCGGCCCAGGCGTCGGAGATGCCCTCGGAGAGCACGTTCAGCGCGAGCACCGTGATCATGATCAGCAGGCCGGGGAAGATGGTCGCCCACCAGCCGCCGAGCAGCACCATGTTCTTGCCGTCGGCGATGACGCTGCCCCAGGACGGGTCGGGCGGCCGCACGCCCGCGCCGATGAACGACAGCGACGCCTCGAAGACGATCGCCTCGGCCACCTGCACGGTGCAGAACACCAGGATCGGCGCGGCGCAGTTGATCGCGACGTGCCGGATCACGATATGCGGCGTGCGCGCGCCGATGACCCGCTCCGCCGTGACGTAGTCCTCGCCGTACTGTGCCATCACGTTCGCGCGCACCACGCGCGCGATCGGCGGCGTGTAGAGGAACGCGATCGCGCAGATCAGCACGGGGAGGCCACCGCCGAAGACCGAGACGAGGACGGCGGCCAGCGCGATGCCGGGGAAGGCCATCACCACGTCGAGGCAGCGCATCAGGCCCTCGTCCACGGCCTTGCGGGAGGTGGCCGCGATGGCCCCGAGCACGCCGCCGACCAGCAGCGCGAGCAGCGTCGCGCCGAGGCCGATGGCCAGCGACCAGCGTGCCCCGTGCATCAGCCGGCTGAGGATGTCCCGGCCGAGGCTGTCCTGGCCCATCCAGTGGCTGCCCGAGGGCCCGTCGGACGAGCCGGACTGTTCGTACGGGTCCTGCGGCGCCAGCAGCGGAGCCAGCACCGCCATCAGCACCACGACCACGAGCACGCCCAGCGCCAGCCGGGACAGCAGCGGCAGCCGGCGCAGCGAGCGCAGCCGCACCCCTGGCCGGGCCAGCCGCTCCGTCAGCTGTTTCCGCGTCAGCAGCGAGGCCATCAGTCAGCGCTCCTCAGCCGGGGGTTGACCAGCAGGTAGAGGACATCGATCACGAGGTTGACGACGACGAACCCGATGGCGATCGTCAGCACCACCCCCTGGACCACGGCCGGATCACCGTTGCGCACCGCGTCGATCATCAGCTTGCCCATGCCCGGCAGGTTGAACATGGTCTCGATGACGACGGCGCCGCCGAGCAGGTAGCCGACCCGCAGGCCGAGCACCGTGAGCGGGTTGATCAGCGCGTTGCGCAGCACGTTGCGCCCGACCACGACGACCGGCGGCAGGCCGCTGCCGATCGCCGTGCGCACGTAGTCCTTGTCCAGCTCCTCCACCACCGCGGTGCGCACGATGCGGGCGAGCTGGGCGGCGACCGGCGCCGAAAGCGCCAGGGCGGGCATGGTCATGGTCTCCAGCCAGCCCGTGATCGAGTCGTTCGGGTTGGTGTAGCCGCTGGTCGGGAACCAGCCGAGCTCCACCGCCAGGTACTGGATCATCAGCAGCGCGATCCAGAAGCTGGGCGCGGCCACGCCGGTCACCGAGATCAACCGGATGATCTGGTCGGGCAGCCGGTCCCGGTAGATCGCGGCGGTGACGCCGAGCAGCAGCGCCAGCACCACGCCGATGCCCAACCCCAGGAAGGTCAGCTGCATGGTCAGCGGCAGCGCCGTGGTGACCTGGTCCAGCACGGGCGAGCGGGTGAGCACGCTGGTGCCCATGTCGCCCTGGACCAGGTCGCCGACGAACGCGAAGTACCGCACGGGCAGCGGGTCGAGCAGGCCGTTCTCCTCCCGGAACTGGTGCAGCTGATCCTGGGTGGGGTTACCACCCATGAAGTACGCGGCGGCGGGGTCCGTGTCCGAGAACTCCATGACCAGGAAGACGAACAGGACGATGCCGAGCGTCAGCGGGATCAACAGGAGTACGCGGCGGACGAGCATTCTGACGACGACGGCCACGGTGGGGCTTCCGAATCTGACGAGTGCGACGGGTGCCGGCTGGGTGCCGGCTGGGTGTCGGACCTAGGCGGGCTTGGACTGGAGCAGGTTGATGCCGGGGTAGGGCAGGGACTCGACGCCGGAGAGCCGCTCGGGGTCCCAGGCGGTCAGCAGCTCGTTGTGCACGGTCGGGTAGAGCACCGCCTGTTCGGCGATGACGTCCAGGTACTCGTGGGTCAGCTGGAGCTTGCGCTCGGGGTCCTGCTCCTCGGTCGCCTCGTCCATCATGGCGAAGAGGTCCTGCGCCTCGGGAGTGCCGTCCCACCGGGTGTACGCCATCCAGCCACCGCCGGCCGTGTAGTTGTAACGCATGATCAGGTCGGCGTCGAGGCCGAACTGGTTCGGGTTCGAGGCGGCGGCGACCACCTGGTAGTCCTGGTTCTGGTCCATCTTCGTGAAGAGCGCGGAGGTGTCCTGCGGCTCCAGCGTCGTGCTGACGCCGATGGCGTCCCAGGACTCCTTGATGGTGGGCAGGCAGTCCACGATCCAGCTGACGTTGACGGCCATCAGGTTGACCTGGAGGTCGGTCACGCCGGCCTCCGCCAGCAGGTCGCGGGCCTTGTCGGGGTCGTAGGTGTAGACCGTGCTGGCGGGCTGATACGCGGCGTTGTCCTCGTTGAGGAACGAGGTGGGCGCCTTGCCGTAGCCGCGCAGGCCGACCTCGATCATCTGGTCGGTGTCGATGGCGTAGAACAGCGCCTGCCGGACCCGGACGTCGTCGAACGGCGGGTTGTCCGTGTTGAACATCAGGAACATGTGGTTCATGCCGGCGCTGCCCTCGACCGTGAGGCCGTCGCCCTCCAGCTGCTCCACGTTGTCGTACGGGATGTTGTCGGCGATCTGCGCGTCCGCGCTGTCACCCGAGATGGCGGCGACGCGCGGCGCGGCCTCGACGACGGTCAGCCAGTTCATCTCCTTGAAGGCGGCCGGGCGGGGCCCGTTGTACTCCTTGTACTCCTCCATGGTGCTGTTCGACTTCGGCTGGTGCGAGACCAGCCGGTAGGGGCCCGAGCCCAGCGCCAGGGTGCCCATGGTGGCGTCGTCCCAGGCGCCGTCCACGCTGTAGGCGTGCTTCGGCAGGATCTTCGCGATGGTGAGCCGCTGCAGGGCGTCCGGGAAGGCGAACTTGAAGTCCAGCTCGACGGACCGGTCGCCGGTCTTGCGCACCCCGTCGAGCCAGGTGACGAAGAAGCTCCGGACCAGAACCTGGGCCTCCGGGTCCAGGATCCGCTCGAAGGTGAACACCACGTCGTCGGCGGTCACCGGCTTCCCGTCGTGGAAGGTGGCGCCCTCGCGCAGGGTGAACGCCCAGGTGGTGGCGCTGGTGTCCGCCGGCAGCTCGGTGCCCAGCGCCGGATAGGGCTCGCGGGTCACCGGATCGGTGTCGACCAGGCCCTCGAAGATGTGCTGGATCGCGGCCATCGAGAACGCCGAGGCCGTCATGGTCGGGTCCCAGCTCTGGTCGTTGCCGTACCCGATCACGGCGGTCAACGAGTCCAGCGAGCCCTCACCGTTGTCGCTGGTGGTGGACTCAGGACCGCCCGAACAGGCGCTCAGGCTGGCGGTGACCGCCCCGGCGAGGCCGAGGGCCCCGGAATACTTCAGGAATCCTCTACGACCGAAGCCGTTGTTCGCCTCGCTCACGCTGCCGCCTCCACAACTGGGCCCGTCCCGTGCCGTCCTCCCCATCCCCCGGCGGGCGCTTCTCGTGCACACTGGAGGGGAGGGAGGTCCTACGTTCTACGTCCTATGTGCTGAGACGGTAAGAGTCGTCCTCCGTACTGGTCAAGACCTGTGCGAAGGACTATGCGGGGATGAGACATCCCATGTCCTATCTCCGCTGGCAGAATGTGAACTCGAGGTCAAGAGACGGTGCACGCGTTAGCCGGTTGGCCGGTAGGCCCTACGGGCCCGTACAGGAAGGGGCAGCGATGGCACGCCGCATGATGTCCGACGAGGTGCAGGAGCGGATCAAGCAGCTGATACTGCGCCGACGTCTGGCCCCCGGCGACCCGCTGCCCACCGAGAGCGAGCTGATGCAGCAGTTCGGCGTCAGCCGGAACTCGGTCAGGGAGGCGCTGAAGGCGCTCCAGGCGGTGAACGTCGTCGACATCCGGCACGGCTTCGGCACCTACGTCGGCTCGCTGAGCCTGGACTCCTTCGTCGAGGGCGTGGTGTTCCGCGCGGCGGTGCGTCACCGGCGCGGCGAGGCCAGCCTGTACGAGCTGCTGGAGGTCAGGGAGGCACTGGAGGGCGGGCTGATCGGCAGCGTCGCCGGCAAGGTGCCGGACGCGGACCTGGAGGCGCTGCGCGAGCTGGTGCGGCGGATGGAGCAGGAGGCCGCCGAGGAGGGTCGGGTGACCGCGGCCACCGACCGGGCCTTCCACCTCGCGCTCTACCGCTCCCTCGGCAACCACCTGCTCAGCGAGGTGCTCGACGCGTTCTGGGCGGCGCTGCACCGGGTGCGGGAGGAGCTCAAGGAGGGCCATCTGGACCCGCACGTCACCTGCGCCCGGCACCAGGACATCCTGGCCGCGCTGGCGGCCGGCGACGGGCCCCGCGCGGCCGCGGCCATGCACCGGCACTTCGCCGGCATCCGCCAGGTCCTCACCCCGGCGCCGTCCGGCGCCGAGCGGGCGGACGGGGCCGGCGCGGCGGCGCCATCGGGCACCGGCGGCACGGCCGGCGCCTGACGGCGGGGCCCGCCATGGCGGCCTCGTCTTCGTCCTCCTCGTCTTCGTCCTCCTCGTCGTCCTCTGCCTCATCTCCCTCTTCCGCTACTGCCGCCGGTGTGGCGGCGTCCGGCGCGCGCCGGACGCACCCGCGGGGCGTGCTGCCGGCCCTGTGCCTCACCCAGATCACGAGCTGGGGCGTCCTGTACTACGGCCTCCCCGTCCTGCTGGCCGACATCACCGCGGACACCGGCTGGTCCACGACCGGGACCACGGCCGCGTTCTCGATCGCCCTGCTCGTCTCCGCCGCCGTCGGCATACCGGTGGGCCGCGTCCTCGACCGCAGCGGCCCGCGCGCGGTGATGACCGCCGGCTCGCTCCTCGGCGTCGTGGCACTGCTCGCGGTCGCCGCCGCGCCCAATCTGGCGGTGTTCACCGCCGCGTGGGTGGCCGGCGGCGCGGCGATGGCCGCCACCTTCTACCAGCCGGCCTTCGCCGCCGTCACTCGCTGGTGGGGACCCGACCGGGTGCGCGCGTTGACCGTCATCACCCTCGCGGGCGGTCTGGCCTCCACCGTCTTCGCCCCGGTGACCGCCGCCCTGGCCGGGCAGTTCGGCTGGCGCGGCGCCTATGCGGTGCTCGCCGCCGTCCTGGCCGTGGTCACGGTCCCGGCGCACGCCGTGGCGCTCCGGGCGCCCTGGCCGGCCGCGCCCGGGGAGACCGCCTCGGGCGGGACCGCCCCCGGCGGGACGCGGGGCGGCGGGAACGTGGCCCGCTCCCGGCCGTTCCTGATACTCGCCACGGCGATGACCCTGTCCGGATTCACCGTCTACTCGGTCGTCATCGGCCTGGTGCCGCTGATGACCGAGCGCGGCGCCGACGCCACGACCGCCGCGTGGGCGCTCGGCCTGGGCGGGGCCGGCCAGACCCTCGGCCGCACCCTCTATGCCACCCTCTCCCGTCGCACCGGGGTCACCGCGCGTACCGTCGCCCTGATCGCCGCGGGCGGCGTCACCACGCTGGCGCTCGGGCTGGTCCCCGGCCCGCTGTGGCTGCTGATCGTCCTCGCCGTGCTGGCCGGCATGGTCCGGGGCAACATCACGCTGTTGCAGGCCACCGCCGTCGCCGACCGCTGGGGCACGGGGGCGTACGGGCGCCTGTCCGCGCTGCTGGCCGCCCCGGTCACCATCGTCGCCGCCACCACGCCGTTCGCCACCGCCGCCCTGGCGGGTCCACTCGGCGGCTACGCACACCTCTTCGCCACCCTCGCCGTCCTCTCCACCCTCGCGGCCGCCCTCGCCCTCGCCGCCCGCCCTCGGGGCTGATGCGGAAGAGCCCGTCGGGCCCGGGACACCCTTCAGGAATCGGACACACGTTCCGCTACCCACTCGTTCGTCAATGCTTTGCCCGCCATCACTCGTTTGAGCTAAGAGTGACCGCTTTGGCCTATATAAATGACGATGAGTTATACCTTCGCCTCAGCGAGCGATCCGTTGGTTGGTCGCTATCTCAGGCCAGGAGGGGGACGCCATGGCTCTCCGACAGTGTGAGTCCGCGCACTGCAGCGGCGCGGACGCGGAGATCAACGAGATCTGCAAGCAGGAGGGGTGGGCGGTCGGGCACCCCGTCCTCACCCGTGACAGCCAGGGTGCGTGCGTCTGCACCTGCTCGTGCCTCGCCTTCGGCACGCCGGTCGAGGACGGCGCCGGGCAGACGAAGGCCATCGAGGCGTACGTGGTGGGCGACGAGGTCATGACCGCCGGCGCCGATCTCAACTGGACGCCACGGCCGGTCGTCTACAGTGGCGGCACACCGGGCGCGTCGCTGCAGAAGTTCGCCGTTCTGGTGACGTACCTGGACACCGCGCTCGTGGTGACCAGCGACCACCTCTTCCTGCTGGCCGGCGAGGCGGGGACGTTGAAGCGGGCGGACCGGCTGACGACCGAGGACCGGCTGGTCGCCCGCGACGGCAGCCCGGTCGAGGTCACCGGCGTGCACGTCGGCGACTACGTGGCGGGCTTCCACCACATCGCGGCGACGTCCAAGGACCCCGTCGGCGACGACCTCACCGGCCACCTGCTGAACACCAACGGTGTCGTCAGCGCGGACTACGCGGCGCAGATCTCGGCCAGGTCGGTGGAGCCGCCGGGCTTCAGACTGCTGGCGGACCACGACCTTCCGGTGGTCGGGTCCGCGGAGTACGTCCAGCGGCACGGCGCCGACTGCCTCGGCGCCCCCGAGTTGCCGGCCGCCGCCACGTCCACGCTGTCCGTGAGGGCCACCGCCGACGGCGCCGCCGACGCCGTGCGGGAGCTCACGGGGAACACGTTCATCCCGGTCACGGCGACCAAGCGGCGCATCCCGCCGGACGCCTGCGCCTTCCTGCCCCCCGATCTCGCCGAGGCGAAGCTGGCCTCGCCCAAGCGGGCCTTCGACGACCCCCTGGCCCGCGAGTGGACCGAGGCGCTCCTCACCCAGCACAAGCCGTTCTACCCCGAGGTCACCTACCTCCTCGACTGGACGAGCAACGAGGTGAATGCGTACGCCTGGGTGGAGGGCGGCGTGCGGCACGTGGAGCTCAAGGGCGGTCTGGTCCGGGACGCCGACCTGGAGTTGGAGGGCATCGCCGTGGTGCTGGCACACGAGCTGGCCCATCACTACGGCGGCCCGCCCACCCACCCCGGCGGCCTCTCGTGCGAGGGGCAGGCCGACTTCTTCGCCGTGCGGAACGTCATGCGCAAGGTGTGGTTCGGGGAGTCCTACATCACGACGACGGACGCCGGCATCGCGCAGATGGCCGCGTTCTTCGGCGTGCCGAACAGCCCTCAGGCCCCCGGCGGCAACGCCGGCTGCAACCACCCGGAGGGCGCCTGCCGCATCGCGACGTACCACGCGGCCGTCAGCCTGCGGAGCAAGCCGGGCTGCGCGGGGTAGGTCCGATGGCCCACGCGACACCGCCGTCGCCGGTCCCCGACGACCGGCGGGGCATCGCGGAGCAGCTGGGCATCCCGGTCTCCGCGGTCACCGACACGTTGCTGTCGGAGATCGCGGAGAGCCCGCTGTTCCTTCACCATCTGCAGATGTGCAAGGACGACCCACAGATGCTGGCGCTGCTTCTTGGCACCGGCCAGAACGGCTCGAACGGCCAGAACGGTCAGAACGGCCCGCCCGCCGGCAGCCCGGCCGAGCCCGCCGCCCCGGCCGCGGTCGCCCCCGGCAATGGCGAGTTGGCGGCCAGGGCGGGCGTCGCCCTCGCCCGTTGGGCGCGTTCCGGCTTCACCCGGGTCCCGGACGACGCCTACCAGGCGCGGCTCGCCGCCTGCCAGGGCTGCCCGCAGCTGACCGCGCCCGGCCAGGGCGCGCTCCACCGGCTCACCGGCACCGGCCGGCGGAGCGGCGTCTGCGGTCTGTGCGGCTGCGACGTCGCGCGCAAGGCGCGCCTCGCCACGGAGGACTGTCCGGACGGAAGATGGGAGACGATCGCCCCATGACCGAGGGCACGGTGGAGCGGCCGGTGCGCGTCGTCGACAACGGCAGACGCAGCTTCATCCCGCCCACCTTCTGCTTCGAGCTTCGGGACGCGGCGTCCGACGCCCCCGTGGCCACCGTCTCGCACGTCGTCCTCTCCCACCCGCCGCGCGGCGACTTCGACGCCGTCCGGCATCTCACCGACGAGGGTCTGGCCGCCACTGGCGTCATCTCCCGGTACGACGCCGGGCCTCAGGCCCGCGAGCCGGGTCTCCGGTTCACCATCCACGCCACCACCAGAGCCTGAGCCGACCGCGCCCTGTAGCCGGCACCCTGAGGGGCTCGGCCGGTCGGGCCGAGGCCCTCTTCGTTTCGTCGGGGAATCGCGAAACAATAGGTCATCTGCCGTACACATGGCCCGGGCGAGCGACCCGGGACGAGGCCGGAGGGCGCATGGACGAGCACGGGCCGAAAGGTGACGAGGTTCCCCCAGCAGCTGGGGGCCTGGGGGTTACGGCGACGCACGGCGCGCGGGCGACGCTTCCCACGCCGGCGCCCCCGCGAGGGGGCGCCCAGCGACCAGTCGCCATCCACCACGCGTCCCGGCTCGCCGTCCTCCCGCGCGACTTCGGGGCCCGGAAGTCCGGTCGAGGGCTGGACGGACGACGTGAGCTTCGCCACACAGAACCGCCACCACCGTGACGCCTCGTCACCAGCGAGGCGTGACATGACCCCGGTTTCGCGCGCACCGGGCGCTCGCCCGGCCGTCGAGCGCCGGCGCGAACCAGCGGACGGGTCTCTCGAACGCCCGACACCGGGTCAGCGCGTGCCGATTCGAACAACTTTCACCACCGACATCAAAGGCGTCCTGAACCCGGACGCGGATGCCGGCCGTTGTTCGCCGGTCCTGCCGACCCATGGGTGTCGGAAGTCATAAACTCGCTGGTATACGGGTCGGTAGCATCTACAACCGCCCTGGGCCTGGGCGGATCCTCTGTAAAGTGCGCGTGAGATTCGCCCGCTGCTCACCACATTGCAAGGCCAGGGTCACGGCGATACCGTAAGGTGCGGATCGGTTCGAATTTGAGGAGTTCGGGCCATTCGAGGGTGACTGCGGGAGGCAGGGGACAGTACAGCGGGCCGCCAGTACGATCCTGCGGTCGACGTGCGACGTGACCAAGGAAGACGTCCCCAGCGGATCTCCCAGAAGGGCGAGGGGAGAAGCAGGAGACAGGGGAAAAGGAAGCGGACGATCCCATTCCGGCTAGACCAACCGGAACAGGTCACTCAGGGACATCACCCAGACTCGGTCGACGACACGGGGGTGAGTGGTGTCCTGCCCTGGACCGAGCTCGGCACGAGGCGAACCGAGCTCGCCCTGGAGGCAATACCGAGCCTGACCGAAGGGGTAACGCGCGCGAGCGCAGCGTGAGCGTGCCCAAAAGCGGGGATGGGGCCACACCTGATTCGTTAAGGAGCTGGAGTGGAACCTGGACGAGGGGAAATCGACGATCAACCGATCTTAGAGGTCGATGTCAGTGCGCTCTCAAGTGCTGACTCGCCGCGGACTTCCGGAGAGGACGCGGAGCACGTCGAGGTGCTCGCCGCAACGGAATCCGAGCTTCCGCCGATCATCGTGCATCGCCCGACCATGCGCGTTATCGACGGCCTGCACCGACTACGAGCGGCGAAACTACGGGGACAGAAGAAAATTGCAGTCAGGTTTTACGAGGGCGACGAGGCGAACGCCTTCGTACTAGCCGTCAAGTCGAACATCACACACGGTCTGCCGCTGTCCCTGGCGGACCGCAAGAGCGCGGCGGAACGCATCACGCTGTCCCATCCCGAGTGGTCCGACCGGATGGTGGCGGCGGTCACGGGTTTATCCGGCGGGACGGTGGCCGAGATACGCCAGCGGGTTGCCGGAAACCCGAGCTCGACCGGCATCAGGATCGGTCAGGACGGTCGGGTCCGCCCTCTCGACCGCACCAAGGGCCGGATCCTGGCATCGGAACTGATATCCCAGGATCCGACCCTGTCGTTGCGGGAGATCTCCCGGGCAGCGGGCATCTCGCCTGAAACGGCCCGGGACGTCAGGAACCGCCTCCGCCGGGGAGAGGATCCGCTGCCGAACGGGCGCAGGGTACAGAAGGACCTGAGGGCGGACATCCGAACCAGCCAGGCATGGGCCGAGCAGAGCGCCGTGATCGTCGAACGGCTCAAGGCCGACCCCGCCCTGAGGTTCAGCGAGACCGGACGGAACCTGCTCCGGCTGCTCACCGTCGCCACGCTGAGGGCGGAGGACTGGGACGAGATCATCGAGAACCTCCCCCCGCACTGCAGCAGCATCGTCGCGCACCTGGCGAAGGTGTGTGCCGGGGTCTGGGAGGAGATAGCGGCGCGCACCGAGCGTCGGGCGGCCGACGTCACCTGCACGGCGTAGCTTCTTCAGGCGCCGTGATGCGCAGGGCCGCGCCTGGGTCGAGACCGTTACGGTCTCGACCAGACGTGGCCCTGGCGCGTCCGGGCCCATCCCGGGCAAGCTGGTCACGACCGAACCGCCGTTCTTCCGTGGGTGCCTGGGGGGTGCAGCCACGTCGTCCCCGGGGGGCGCAGCGCGTCTGGTCACGGCGTCCAAGTGTGAAAAGCAATCAGTTGGACGGCCGCTTGCCGCAGGAGCGACCCGCGCCGCCGCATTCACCCCCCGGTCCCGGGCCACGAGACTCCGTCGACGACACCTGCCGACGCCTGCCGACTCCCGGGCAGCCACTCCTCCGGCGATTGGGCTCCGCCTCTCGTTGACAACTCACGGGGTTGACGACGCGCAAGCCGCTCGTCAAGGTTTCCACTTCCGAGCGGGAAACCCGCTGTCACCAGGTATGGCTTCCCTTTATGCGGATCAGATGTCATGTTGATAGGCGGCGGATGCACGCCTGCCGGTAATCACCGAGGGCCGGACGACAGTAGACCCGCCGACTTCGCCGTGCGCGAACGACGTGGCGCCCGGTTATCCATGGAGAGGGGAACATGAACAACCAGGCCGATGACGCTCTGCCCCTTTCCGAAAGCCAGCGGGACATCTGGCTGGCGCAGCGCATCGAGGGCGCCGGCAGTTCCTACAACATAAGCAAGCGCGTGGAGATTCTCGGCCCCGTCGACACGGATCTCTTCGAACGCGCGGTTCGGCAGGTCGTCGCCGAAACAGAGATCCTGCGGGTGCGTTTCGTCGAGGGTGGGAACGGCGCGTCACAGGTGTTCGGCCCGGTACCAGAATGGCAACTTCCGGTCATCGATCTGGGCGCCGAGGACGATCCCTTGGCCGCAGCCCAGGCACGCATCCTCGCGGAGCTGCGGCGGCCTATGGATCCTACCAGGGATCGGCTGTTCTCCTTTCTCCTTTTCCGTCTCGCTCCCGCTCGTTTCGTGTGGTTCCAGCAGTTCAACCACCTCCTGATGGACGGGTTGGGACAGGCGCTTTTCAGCCGCCGCCTGGCGGACGTGTACACCGCACTGGTGAGCGAGCAGACGCCCCCGGCGTCGGGACACACGCCGCTGCGTGAGCTGTTCGAACAGAGCGACGCGTACCGGAACTCGCCGCGGTACGAGACCGACCGGCGGTACTGGCACGAGCGCTTCGCCGACCGGCCCGAGCTGCCGGCCGTTCCCGGCTACGGCGCGACCACGGCGTCCACCGCCTCCTCCGGCGAGATGCTGGCCGCCACCGGCCACCTCTCCGCCGACGTCGCCGAGGCCCTGCGGGTGACGGCCCGTCAGATGGGGACCAGCCCGTCCCGCCTGACCATCGCCGCGTTCGCCGCGTTCGTCACCCGACTGACCGGAGCGGACGAGACGATCCTGAGCCTGCCCGTCACCGGGCGGGTGACGGAGGAGGAACGCGGCACTCCGTACGTCCTGTCGAACGTCCTGCCGATGCGGCTGAGAATCGACGCCGGGATGAGCCTCGCCGACCTGGCCAGGGAGACCCACCAGGAAGTGGCCAACCTGCTGGCTCACCAGCGTTTCCGGGGTGAGCGGCTCCGCCGGGACCTGGGCTGGCCCGGCGGCGAGCGACGGCTCTTCGGTCCCGACGTGAACATCATCCCCACCGGCGGCGATCTGGACTTCGCGGGGCACCGCGGCATCGTGGCCGACTTCGCCAACCGGCACGTCGACGATCTCGGCCTGATGGTCAACGGCTGGTCCGGCGACGGCGAACTGCGCGTCGCGGTGGAGGCCAACCCCGCGCTCTACGACAACGACTGGGTCCAGGGAGCCGGCCGTTCCTTCCACACCCTGCTCCAGCGGATCGCGGAGAATCCGGGCGCGCGCCTGGGCGAGATCGACCTGCTGGACGAGGGCGAGCGCGGCCGGATCGTCCAGGGATGGAACGAGACCGCCTCGCCGGTCCCCGCTGGTCTGTGGGAGGAGGCGTTCCGGGCCCGCGCCGAGCGGTCACCGGACGCCGTGGCGGTGCGGTCCGGCGACCGGGCGCTGTCCTACGGGGAGTTGAACGCCCGCGCCAACCGGCTGGCCCGTCATCTCGCCGGTCTGGGGGTCGGTCCTGAGGGGAAGGTGGGGCTGTGCCTGCCGCGCGGGACGGACATGATCGTCGCGATGCTGGCGGTGTGGCAGGCCGGGGCGGCGTTCGTGCCGTTGGACCCGGAGTACCCGCCCGAGCGGCTGGGCTACATGGTCGTCGACAGCGCGGCCGGACTGGTGCTGGGCGATGCGGACAGCCTGACCCGGCTGCCGGCAGACGCGGAGGCTGCCCGTCTGCTGGTGGTGTTGGAGGAGGCCGAACGGGCGGCGGCCGGCGAGTCGGACGCGCTCCTGGACGCGGCGGTCGGTCCCGACCAACTCGCCTATGTGATCTACACCTCGGGCTCCACCGGCCAGCCCAAGGGCGTGGCCGTCTCGCATCGCGGCGTGCTGAACCTGGCCGAGACGATGCGGCCGGTCCTCGGCATGGACGAGGGCGTCACCGCCCTGCAGTTCGCCTCGTTCAGCTTCGACGCCTCCGTCCTGGACGTGGTCACGACGCTGGCGGCCGGCGGCACGCTGGCCATCGCGACCGCCGAGGAACGCGGCGACGCCGACGCGTTGGCGCGGATGGTGCGGGACGCGGGCGTGTCCGTGGCGAGCGTGGTGCCCTCCCTGCTGGGTGTCCTCGACCCGGAGACGGTGCCCGGAATCTCGAACTGGGTTCTGGGCGCCGAACGACTGACCTCCGACCTGGCCTCCCGTTGGGCGCCGCACGCACGGGTGTGGAACACCTACGGCCCCACCGAGGCCACGGTCATCACCACCGCCGTTCCGGTGGAACCCGGCATCACCCCGCGGGACGCGGCGCCGCCCATCGGCCGGCCCCTGGACAACACCCGGGTCTACGTCCTGGACGAGTTCCTGCGGCCGGTCGCCCCCGGCGTGGTCGGTGAGCTGTACGTGGCCGGCGCCGGTCTGGCCCGCGGCTACGTCGGCCGTCCGGGCCTGACCGCCGAGCGGTTCGTGGCCTGTCCCTTCGGCGACGACCCGGGCCAGCAGATGTACCGCTCCGGGGACCTGGCCCGTTGGACCGGCGACGGCGCGCTGGAGTTCGCCGGCCGGGCGGACGGCCAGGTCAAACTGCGCGGTTTCCGCATCGAACTCGGCGAGGTCGAGGCCGTCCTGGCCGCCCATCCCGACGTCGCGCAGTCCGCGGTCGTCATCCGCGAGGACCGGCCAGGTGAGCGGCGTCTCGTCGCCTACGTCGTCCCCGCCGAAGCCGACACGAACGGCGCGGCTGGCGCGATCGGCACAGACGGCACAGACGGCACAGACGTCGAGGGGATCCGCGCGTTCGCGGCGGCCCGGCTGCCGGAGTACATGGTCCCGGCCACGGTCGTGGCCCTGGACGCGCTGCCGCTGACGCCCAACGGCAAGACCGACCGGGCCGCGCTGCCCGCGCCCGAGACGGGCGACCGTCCCGAGGGACGCGCCCCGGCGACGCCGACCGAGGAGGCCGTGTGCCGGCTGTTCGCCGACGTCCTCGGCCTGGAACGGGTCGGCGCCGACGAGTCCTTCTTCGCGCTCGGCGGTGACTCGATCCTGTCGATGCTGGTGGTCTCGAACGCCCACCGGGCCGGCCTGGCCATCACCACCCACCAGGTGTTCCAGCTGCGCACCCCCGCCGCCCTGGCGGCCGTCGCGGTCGCGGCGGACGACGCGGCCGGCGACGTCGGGGAGTCGGGGACCGGCGAGGTCCCGCTGACGCCGGTGATGCACGAGGTGCTCGACCGGGTCGGGCCCGACCGGGTCGGCGAGGTGGTCCAGACCCATCTGGTCACCACCCCGGCCGGCATGAACGAGGACGCCCTGGTCGGCGCGGTGCAGGCCGTCGTCGACCACCACGACATCCTCCGCGCCCGTCTGAGCACCGACGACGCCCAGCCCGTTCTGGTCGTCGGCGAGCCGGGCACGGTGGACGCCACCGCTCTGGTCACGCGCGTGGACGCGGACCGTGCCATGGCCCTGGCCGCACGCGAGGCCGTGGACCGGCTGGACCCGCACGGCGGCGTGCTGCTCCAGGTGGTGTGGTTCGACCACGGGCCCCAGGAGCCGGGCCGGCTGCTGCTGATCGCCAACCACCTGGCCATCGACACCGTCTCCTGGCACGCCCTGGTCCCCGACCTCGCCCAGGCCCACGCCGACCTCGCCGCCGGCCGGACTGTCGCCCTGGACGGGATCCCGACCTCGTTCCGCCACTGGGCCCGCGAGCTGGCCACCCAGGCCACCAGCGCCGAACGTCTCGCCGAACTGCCGGCGTGGACCCGAATACTCGGCGAGTCCGACCCCCTGCTCACCGTCGAACCCGTCGACCCCGCCCGGGATTCGGGCGACACCCTGCGCCGCCTCTCCGCCACCGTTCCCGCCGACGTCACCGCCGCCCTGCTCACGAACGTGCCCGCCGCGTTCCACGCCGGCATCGACGACGTGCTGCTGACCGGCCTGGCCACCGCCGTCACCGCCTGGGCCGGCCGGACCAGCCAGGGCACCGCCGAGGGCTTCCTCGTCGACGTCGAGGGCCACGGCCGCGAACCGCTCAGCGAAAGCGACGACCTGTCCCGCACGGTCGGCTGGTTCACCAACCTCCACCCCGTGCGGCTGAACGCGGCCGGGATCGACCCGAACGAGGCACGCACCGGCGGTCAGGCGGCAGGTCAGGCGCTCAAGCGGGTCAAGGAACAGCTCCGCGCCGTCCCCGGCGACGGCCTGGGCTACGGCGTGCTGCGCCGCCTCAACCCCGACACCGCCGCCACCCTCGCCGCCCTGCCCACCGCCCAGATCGGCTTCAACTACCTCGGCCGCGGCGCCGCCACCCGGGACGGCGACTGGCGGCCGGTCGGCGAACCAGGTCCCGGTGAGGGCGTCACCGACGCGCTCCCCGTGATGCACGCCCTGGAGGTCATGGGCTTCGTCCGCGAGGAGGCCGAAGGGCCACGGCTGGTCCTCAGCCTGGCCTGGCCCGAACGCCTCCTCGACACGGCCCGCGCGCGGGAGCTGCTGGACGACTGGGCCGCGATGCTCGCCGGTCTGGCCGCCCATTCCGCCCACCCCGACGCCGGCGGCCACACCCCCGCCGACTTCCCGCTCGTCCCCCTCGACCAGCACCACGTCGAGGAGTTGGAGAGCCAGCCCACCGGCCTCGAGGACGTACTGCCCGTCTCCCCCCTCCAGGAGGGCTTCCTCTTCCACGCCCTCTACGACGAGCAGGGCACCGACGTCTACGTCGAGCAGCTGGTCCTCAACATCGAGGGAACGCTGAACGCGGCGGCGCTGCGCGCCTCCTGGCAGACGCTGCTGGACCGGCACCCCAGCCTCCGCGCCGGCTTCCGGCAGATGCCAGGCGTCGAACAGCCCCTCCAGGTCATCGCCCGGAACGCGACCCTGCCCTGGCGCGAGGAGGACCTCACCGCGCTCGACCAGGACGCGGCACTGGTGCAGGCGGAACGGCTCGGCAGCGAGGAGCGCGCTGGGGGTACCTCCCAGGCCCCCAGGGCCTGGGGGAGGTTCGACCTGGCCCGGCCGCCGCTGCTGCGGGTCATGCTGCTGCATACCGGACCGCGCCGGCACCAGATGGTGGTCACCCTGCACCACATCCTGCTGGACGGCTGGTCCTTGCCGATCCTCATGCGGGAGCTGTGGACCTGCTACGAGGCGGACGGCGACGGGCACGCCCTGCCCGCCGTGGTCCCGCACCGGGACTACCTGACGTGGCTGGCCCGCCAGGACACCGACGCGGCGCGCCGTGCCTGGTGGGCGGCGCTGGCCGACGCGGACGAGCCGACCCTCGTCGCCCCGCAGGCGTCGAGCACCTCGTCCGTTCTGGCCAACACCATCACCACCGAACCGGGCGAGCGGCTGGCCGAAGCGCTGCGGGACGTCGCACGGCGGCAGGACGTGACGCTCAACACCGTGTTCCAGGCCGCATGGTCGGTGGTCATCGGCCAGCTGACCGGCCGCCGCGACGTGGTCTTCGGCGCAACGGTCTCCGGGCGGCCCGCCGAACTCCCCGGCGTGGAGGACATGCTCGGGCTGTTCATCAACACCGTGCCGGTGCGGGCGCGGCTGGACCCGACCCGCACCGTCGCCGAACTGCTCGCCGGGCTCCAGGACGAGCAGTCGGCGCTCCTGGACCACCAACACCTGGGCCTGACCGAGATCCAGCGGCTGGCCGGCCCCGGCGCCACCTTCGACACGCTCGTGGCGTTCGAAAGCTTCCCCGTGGCCCCCCAGAACGCCTCGAGCGGCGGCGGCCTGCGCTTCACCCAGGCCCCCATGCGCGAGTCGACCAACTTCGCGCTGGCCCTGGCCATCGACCCGGCGCACGGCCTGCGACTCCGACTGGACTACCGCCCCGACCTGTTCGACGAGGACACCGTCCAGGCGCTGTCCGAGCGCCTGGTGCGCGTGCTGGAGCAGATGGCGGCCGAGCCGTCGCTGCCGGTGAGCCGGATCGCCACGGTGGACGCGGCGCAGTACCGACTGCTGGTGGAGGAGTGGAACGACACCGAGCGGCCGATCCCCGCGGGCACGCTGCCCGAGGCCATCCGGACCCAGGCGCAGCGGACCCCGAACGCGATGGCGGTCCGCTCCGGCGCGGACGCGCTGTCCTACGCCGAACTGGCGGCGCGCGCCAACCGCCTGGGCCGGCACCTCGCCGACCTCGGCGTGGGCCCTGAATCCCGGGTCGGCCTGCTGTTGCCGCGCGGCGTGGACACGGTCGTCGGCATGTTCGCCGTGTGGCAGGCCGGCGGCGCCTTCGTCCCGCTGGACCCCGAGTACCCCGCCGACCGCCTCGCCTACATCCTCGACAACAGCCACGCCGCCGTCGTCGTGGGGACGAACGAGACGCTGGCGGAGATCCCGCACGGCACCGTGCACGCGGTGGCCGTGGACGACCCGGCGACCCGCGCGGCGATCGAGGCGGAGCCGGCCGCTCCCCTCCGCGGCGCGACGGACCCGGCGCAGCTGGCGTACGTCATCTACACCTCAGGCTCCACCGGACGTCCCAAGGGCGTCGCCGTCACCCACCGGGGCCTGGTGAACCTGGCCGAGTCCCTGCGCCCGATCCTCGGCGTCGACGAGGGCGTCACCGCCCTGCAGTTCGCCTCGTTCAGCTTCGACGCCTCGATCCTGGACGTCGCCACCACCCTCGCCGCCGGCGGCACCCTCGCCATCGCCACCAGCGACGAGCGCACCGAACCCCGGGCCCTGGCCAGGATGATCCGCGAGGCGGGCGTGTCGGTGGCCAGCGTGGTGCCCTCGCTGCTGGGCGTGCTGGAGCCCGCGTCGGTGTCGGGGATCAGCAACTGGGTGCTGGGCGCGGAGCGGCTGACCGCCGATCTGGCCGCCCGCTGGGCGCCGCACGCGCGGGTGTGGAACACCTACGGCCCGACCGAGGCCACCGTCATCACCACCACGATGGCCGAGCCGGTCAGCGCGGCCATCACCTCCACCGACCGGGCGCCGGCCATCGGCCGGCCCATCGGCAACACCCGCGTCTACGTCCTGGACACCTTCCTGCGCCCGGTGCCCGCGGGCGTCACCGGCGAGGCGTACGTGACGGGACCCGGCCTGGCCCGCGGCTACACCGGCCGCCCCGATCTGACCGCCGAACGCTTCGTCGCCTGCCCCTTCCTGCCCGGCGAGCGGATGTACCGCTCCGGCGACCTGGCCCACTGGGACGACGACGGCCAGCTGCACTTCGCCGGCCGGGCCGACGCCCAGGTCAAGATCCGCGGCCACCGCATCGAACTCGGCGAGATCGAGGCCGTCCTGTCCGCCCACGAGTCCGTGCGCGAGGCCGTCGTCGTCGCCCGCGAGGACCGCCCGGGCGACCGGCGCCTCGTCGCCTACGTCGTCCCCGACAGCATCTCGACCGGCACCGCCGGCACCACCCAGCTGGCCGACCATGTGGCCGCGGCGCTGCCCGAGTACATGGTCCCGGCCGCCGTGGTCGTGCTGGACGCACTCCCGTTGACCGTCAACGGGAAGGTGGACCGCAAGGCCCTGCCGGCCCCCGACCTCACCGGACAGACCTCGGGGCGGGCGCCGCGCACCGAGACCGAGGCCATCCTGTGCACCCTCTTCGCCGAGGTGCTGGGCTATGGGGGCACCTCCCAGGCCGGCGAGGCCTGGGGGAGGGTCGGCGCCGAGGACTCGTTCTTCCAACTCGGCGGCGACTCCATCATGTCGATGCAGCTGGCCTCCCGGGCCCGGCACGCCGGGCTGGCCATCACACCCCGCCAGGTGTTTGAGGAGAAGAGCCCCGAACGGCTTGCCCTGGTCGCCGAGCCCGTCGAAACGGCCCTCACCGGTTCCGGGGACGGCGCGGACGACGCGGTCGGCGAGGTGGCCTGGACGCCGGTGATGCGCTCGGTGGGCCAGACCGCCCTGGGCCCCGGCTTCACCCAGTGGGTGGTCGTCGGCGCCCCGGCCGGCCTCGGGCAGGACGTGCTGGCGACCGCCGTGGGGGCCGTCCTGGACACCCACCACATGCTGCGGGCCCGGGTGACCGGCACCGCGACGGAGCCGTCGCTGGTGGTCCGCGAGCCCGGCTCGGTGGACGCGGCGGGCCTGATCACCCGCGTCGACGCGGGGAACGTCCCGACGGAGAGCCTGGACGAGATCGCCCACGGGGCGGCGCGCCAGGCGGCGGAGCTGCTGGACCCGCGGGCCGGCGCGATGGTGCGCGTGGTCTGGGTGGACGCCGGACCCGCCCGCGTCGGACGGGTGGTCCTGGTGGGCCACCACCTCGTCATCGACGGCGTCTCCTGGCGCATCCTGGTCCCCGATCTGGCCGCGGCCTACGAGGCGGCGGCGATCGGGCAGGAGCCGGCGCTCGACCCGGCCGGCACCTCGTTCCGCCGCTGGGCGAACCTGCTGGACGACCAGGCCAGGGGCCCCGAGCGGCTGGCCGAGCTGAGCGCCTGGACCGAACTGCTCGACACGCCGGAACAGCCGCTGGGCACGCGGGCGCCGGACCCGGCCCGCGACACCGCCGCGACCCTCACCGCGCGCGCCTGGATGCTGCCCGTGGACCAGGCCGTCACCCTGATCAACCAGACGACCAACGCCTTTCACTGCGGCGTGCACGAGGTGCTGCTGGCCACCCTGGCCGGCGCCGTGACGCGCTGGCGCCCGGCCACCGCCGACGGCCTGCTGATCGACGTCGAGGGCCACGGCCGGGAACCCGTCGAGGACGCCGACCTCTCCCGCACGGTCGGCTGGTTCACCAAGGTGCACCCGATCCGCCTCGCCCTCGCCGGCGCCGACCTCGACGACGCCCTGGCCGGCGGGCCGGCGGCCGGCCGGCTGCTGAAGACCGTCAAGGAACAGCAGCAGGACATCCCCGGCGACGGCCTCGGCTACGGGCTGCTGCGCCAGCTGAACCCGGAGACCGCCGCGGCCCTGGCCGACCTGCCGATGGCGCAGATCGGGTTCAACTACCTCGGTCGTTTCCCCGGCGGCGTGGCGACGGCGCCGGTCGTCCCCTGGGAAATGGCGGGCGAGATCGCCGTGGGCGGCTCCGCCCACCCCGACATGCCGGTGGCCCACGTGCTGGAGGCGGGCGCCGTCCTCCAGGACACCCCGGACGGGCCGCAGCTCACTCTCAGCCTCGGCTGGCCCGGCGGCCTGCTGGCGGAGGCCGACGCCGAACGCCTCGGCCAGATCTGGCTGGAGGCGCTGGCCGGCCTCGCCGCCCACACCGCCGACCCCGCCGCCGGCGGTCACACCCCGTCCGACTTCCCGCTGCTGCCGCTGACCCAGGACGACGTGACGGAACTGGAGGCCACGGCCCCCGGGCTCGCCGACGTGTGGCCGCTGTCCCCGCTCCAGGAAGGGCTGCTGTTCCACGCGGCCTTCGACGCCGAGGACGTCGACGTCTACGAGGGGCAACGGACGCTGGCCCTGGAGGGCCCGCTGGACCCGGCCCGGCTGCGGACCGCATGGGAGACGCTGCTGACCCGGCATCCGGTGCTGCGGGCCAGCTACCACCAACTCGCCTCGGGCAAGGCCGTGCAGGTCATCCCCGGCGAGGTCACGGTGCCCTGGCGCGAGGCCGACGTGTCGGGACTGCCCGAGGCCGAGGCACGGGAGGAGATGGCGCGGCTGGCCCGGAGCGAGATGGCGGTCCGCTTCGACCTCGCCCACGGCCCGCTGCTCCGGTTACTGCTGGTCCGCACCGGCGAGGAGCGGCATCTGCTGTTCTTCACCAGCCACCACATCCTGCTGGACGGCTGGTCCCTGCCGGTCCTCATCAACGACCTGTCGGCGATCTACGCCGCCGACGGCGGCGCCCTCTCCCCCGCCCCGTCCTACCGCGACTATCTGGCGTGGCTGGGCCGGCAGGACCGGGCCGCGGCCCGCGCCGCGTGGCGCGCCGAACTCGCCGGCGCCGACGAGCCCACGGTGGTCGTCTCGGCCGACCTCACCCGGGCCGCGACGCGGCCGGAGATCGTGCACGTCGACCTCGACGAGGAGCGGACCCGGGCCCTCGCCGACGTGGCCCGCTCCCGCGGGCTGACCACCAACACGCTGGTGCAGGGCGCCTGGGCGCTGATCCTGGCGCGGCTTGTGCGGCGCCGCGACGTGGTGTTCGGCGCCACCGTGGCCGGCCGGCCCACCGATCTGCCGGGCGCGGAGTCCACGATCGGCCTGTTCATCAACACCCTGCCGGTCCGGGTGACGTTGGACGCCGACCGGCCGATCATCGACCTGCTCACCGACCTGCAACGCCGCCAGGTCTCGCTGATGAGCCACCAGCACCTGGGCCTGTCCGAGGTCCAGCATCTCGCGGGGCCCGGCGGCACCTTCGACTCCCTCGTCGTCTACGAGAACTACCCCCGCCCGGCCGGCGACTCGGGCCCCGAGTCCGTGTCGATGCGCTTCGTCGGCACGCCGGACGACGCCAGCCACTACCCGTTGAGCCTGATCTTCAGCCCTGGCGACCGGCTGCACGGGGAGCTCGCCTTCCAGCCCGACGTGGTGGAACGGGCCCGCGCCGAGGAGATGCTCGCCTCCCTGGTCCGGGTGCTGGACCAGATCGCGGCCGACCCCGCGACGCCGGTCGCCCGCATCGACGTCACCGACGCGCCGCAACACGCGCGGGTGGTCGAGGAGTGGAACGACACCGGCGCCGCGCTGCCCGACGGCTCGTTGCCCGACCTCGTCCGGACCAGGCTGGCCCTGGCCCCGAACGCCGTCGCGGTGCGCTGCGCCGGACGGGACGTCAGCTACGCCGACCTGGACGGCCGGGCCAACCGCCTGGCCCGGCTGCTGGCCGCGCACGGCGTGGGCCGGGAGAGCCGGGTGGGCCTGCTGCTGCCGCGCGGCGTGGACGTGATCGTCGGCATGCTCGCGGTGTGGAAGACCGGCGGCGCCTTCGTGCCGCTCGACCCCGACTACCCGTCGGACCGCCTCGGCTACGTGCTCGACGACAGCGACGCGACCGTGGTGGTGGGCACCGCCGAAACGCTGACCCGGCTGCCCGGGACCTGGCCGACCGAGGGCGGGGCGCGGGCGGTGACGCTGGACGACCCGGCCACCGTCGAGGCGCTCGCCGCCGAGTCGGCCGCGCCTCTCGACGAGGAGGTCGCCCCCGCCCAACTGGCGTACGTCATCTACACCTCGGGCTCCACCGGCCGCCCCAAGGGTGTGGCCGTCTCGCACCGCGGTCTGGTGAACCTGGCCGAGGCTCTGCGGTCGCCGCTGGGCATGGACGAGGGCGTCATCACGCTGCAGTTCGCCTCGTTCAGCTTCGACGCCTCGATCCTGGACGTCGCCACCACGCTCGCCGCCGGCGGCACCCTGGCCATCGCCACCGCCGAGGAGCGCACCGAATCGGACGCCCTGACGGAGCTGATCCGCACCGCCGGGGTCGAGGTCGCCAGCGTCGTCCCCTCGCTGCTGAGCGTTCTGGACCCGGCGGCGGTTCCCACCGTCCGGAACTGGGTGCTGGGCGCGGAGCGGCTGACCGCGGACCTCGCCTCCCGCTGGGCGGGCCAGGCCAGGGTGTACAACACCTACGGCCCGACCGAGGCCACCGTCATCACCACCACGATGGCCGAGCCCATCAGCGGGGACATCACCCCCGAGGACCCGGCCCCGGCCATCGGCCGACCCATCGCCAACACCCAGGTCTACGTGCTGGACGGCTACCTGCGGCCCCTCCCCCCGGGCGTGACGGGTGAGGTGTACGTGTCGGGCCCGGGCCTGGCGCGCGGCTATGTGGGCCGACCCGACCTGACCGCCGAACGCTTCGTCGCCTCCCCGTTCGCGCCGGGTCAGCGGATGTACCGCTCCGGCGACCTCGCCCACTGGGACGAGGACGGCCAGCTGCACTTCGACGGCCGGGCCGACGCCCAGGTCAAGATCCGCGGCCACCGCATCGAACTCGGCGAGATCCAGGCCGCACTCACCACCCACGAAACGGTCCGCGAGGCCGCCGTCATCGCCCGCGAGGACCGACCAGGAGACAAGCGACTCGTCGCCTATGTCGTCCCCGACGGCACGGACATCGACCCGCGGCTGGTGCGCGACCACGTCGCGGGGACGCTGCCCGACTACATGGTCCCGGCCGCCGTGCTGGTGCTCGACGCCATGCCGCTCACGGTCAACGGCAAGGTCGACCACAAGGCCCTGCCGGCCCCCGACCTCACCGGACAGGCGTCGGGGCGGGCGCCGCGCACCGCGGCCGAGGCCACCCTCTGCACCCTTTTCGCCGAGGTCCTCGGCCTGGAACAGATAGGCACCGAGGACTCGTTCTTCGAGCTCGGCGGCGACTCGATCATGTCGATGCAGCTGGCCTCCCGGGCCCGCCGCGCCGGTCTGGTCCTCACCCCCCGGCAGATCTTCGAGGAGAAGACGCCCGAACGCCTGGCCCTGGTCGCCGAAATGGCCGGGGACGGCGGCGGTGTGGCCGTCGCCGACGTGGCGGTCGGCGAGGTGCCCTGGACGCCGGCCATGCGGGAGACGGGTCCGGTGGCGACCCGCCCCGGCTTCGCCCAGTGGGTGACCGTCGGTGCCCCGGCCGGTCTGGGCCTGGCGGTGCTGGCGGCCGGCGTCGGCGCCCTGCTCGACACCCACCCCATGCTGCGGGCCCGCGCCGCCGGCGACGGGGAGCAGTCGCTGGTGGTCGGCGAGCCGGGCGCGCTGGACCCGGCAGAGCTGGTGTCCCGCGTCGACGCGGTGGACGTCTCGGACGCGGAGCTGGACGACGCCGCCGGTCGGGCGGCACGCCGGGCGATCGCGACCCTGGACCCCGAGGCGGGCGTCCTGGTGCGGGCCGTGTGGCTCGACGCCGGGCCCGTCCGCGTCGGGCGGGTGGTCCTGGTGGGCCACCACCTCGTCATCGACGGGGTGTCCTGGCGGATCCTGATCCCGGACCTGGCTGCGGCCTGCCAGGCGGCGGCGGACGGCCGGGAACCGGCGCTCGACCCGGCCGGCACCTCGTTCCGCCGCTGGGCGAACCTGCTGGCCGACCAGGCCAGGGGCCCGGAGCGGCTGGCCGAGTTGGACGGCTGGACGGAACTGCTGGGCACGTCACAACAGCCGCTGGGCGCACGGGCGCTGGACCCGGTCCGGGACACCGTGGACACCCTGAGGACGCGGTCCTGGACGGTGCCCGCGGAACAGGCCGCCACCCTGGTCAACCAGACGACCAACGCCTTCCACTGCGGCGTGCACGAGGTGCTGCTGGCCACGCTGACCGGCGCCGTGACGCGCTGGCGTCCCGCCCCCGCGGACGGCCTGCTGGTGGACATCGAGGGCCACGGCCGCGAGCCGCTGGACGGCACGGAGATGGACCTGTCCCGCACCGTCGGCTGGTTCACCAACGTCCACCCCGTACGGCTGTCGGCGGCGGGCACCGATCTCGACGACGCGCTGGCCGGCGGGGCAGCGGCCGGGCGGCTTCTCAAGGCCGTCAAGGAGCAGTCCGGCCTGATCCCCGGCGACGGCCTGGGCTACGGCCTGCTGCGCCATCTCAACCCCGACACCGCGTCCGTCCTGGCCGCGCTGCCCACCGCGGACATCGGGTTCAACTACCTCGGCCGCTTCCCGGGCGGACCCCGCCAGGGCGCCGTCGGCCCCTGGGAGATGGCCGGTGACACCGCCGTCGGCGGCTCCGCCGACGGCGACATGCCCGCCACCCACGCCCTGGCCGCCAACACCGTCGTCCAGGACACCCCCGAAGGACCGCAACTCACCCTCACCCTCGCCTGGCCCGGTCAGCTCTTCGACGACGCCGATGTGGAGCGCCTGGGCACCATCTGGTTGGCGGCCCTCGCGGGCCTGGCCACCCACACCGCCGATCCCGCCGCCGGCGGCCACACGCCCTCCGACTTCCCGCTGGTCACCCTCGACCAGGCGCACGTCGAGGAGGTGGAGGCTCAGACGCCGGGCCTGGCGGAGATCCTGCCGGTCTCGCCGCTCCAGGAGGGCATGCTCTTCCACGCCCTCTACGACGAGCAGGGCACCGACGTCTACGTCGAACAGCTCAACCTGGCCCTGGACGGGCCGCTCGACCCGGCCGTGCTGCGCGCCTCCTGGCAGGCCCTGCTGAACCGGCACACCAGCCTCCGCGCCGGCTTCCAGCAACTGCCCGGCCTGGAGCAGACCCTCCAGGTCATCCCCGGGACCGTGGAGCTGCCCTGGTGCGAGGCGGACCTCTCCGCGCTGGACGAGGACGCCGCCCTGGAACGCGCCGAACGCCTGGAGACCCGGGAACGCACCCGGTTCGACCTGGCCCGGCCGCCGTTGCTCAAGGTGCTGCTGCTGAAGCTCGGCGAGAACCGGCACCGGATGGCCGTCACCGTCCACCACCTGCTGATGGACGGCTGGTCGCTGCCCATCCTCATGCGCGAGTTGGAGACCTGCTACCAGGCCGGCGGCACCACCCGCGGCCTGCCCGCCGTGACCCCGCACCGCGAGTACCTCGCCTGGCTCTCCCGCCAGGACACCGACGCCGCGCACCAGGCCTGGCGGCTCGCGCTGGCCGGCACGGAGGAGCCCACCCTCGTCGCGCCCCAGACGGCCACCGGCGAGGCGGTGCTGGCCGAGTCGGTCACCGCCGAGTCCGGCGAGCGGCTCGCCCAGGCGGTGCGGCAGACCGCCCGCGACCACGGCGTGACGGTCAACACCATCATCCAGGCCGCCTGGGCCACCGTGCTCGGCCAGCTCACCGGACGCAGCGACGTCGTCTTCGGCGCCACCGTCGCCGGCCGCCCGGCCGAACTCCCCGGCGTGGAACACATGCTGGGCCTCTTCCTCAACACGCTGCCGGTCCGCGTCACCCTCGACCCCGCCCAGAGCGTCGCCGACGCCCTACAAGGACTCCAGTCCCAGCAGACCGCGCTGCTGGACCACCAGCATGTGGGTCTGTCCGACATCCAGCGGCTGGCCGGTTCCGGCGCCACCTTCGACACCCTGATCGCCTTCGAGAACTTCCCCACCGGGCCGGCGGAGCCGGAACCCTCGGCGCTGCGGATCACCCCGGCCGGGATCCGGGAGTCGACGAACTTCGCGCTGGCGCTGGGCGTGAACCCGGCCGGCGACCTCAGCCTGCGGCTGGACTACCGGCCCGACGTCTTCGACGCGGCCACCGCCCGGCTCATCTCGCAGCGGCTGCTGCGGGTGCTGGACCAGATCACGGCGGACCCCTCACTGCCCGTGGGCCGGATCGACACGCTCGACGACGCCGCACGAGCACGCGTCGTCGAACGGTGGAACGACACCGCCCGACCGGTCGGGACCGGATCGTGGATGGAGGCCTTCCACGCACAGGCGGACCGCACGCCGGAGGCGACGGCGGTGCGCTCCGGCGCCGACGCCCTGACCTACCGGGAACTGGACTGGCGCGCGGACCGGCTGGCCCGCTATCTGGTGGCCAAGGGCCTGGGCCGGGAGGAGCGGGTCGGCCTGCTGCTGCCGCGCGGCGTGGACATGATCACCGGGATGCTGGCGGTGTGGATGTCCGGCGGCGCGTTCGTGCCGCTCGACCCGGAGTATCCGGCCGACCGGCTGAGCTACGTGGTCGCGGACAGCGGAGTACGGGTCGTGCTGGGCACCGAGGCATCGCTGGCGGACGTGCCGTCCGGGGTGGCCCATGTGGTGGCGCTGGACGATGCCGCGGTCCGCGACGCCGTCGAGCGCCAGTACTACCCGGGGCTGGCTCCCGTGACGGACCTGTCCCGTCTGGCGTACGTGATCTACACCTCGGGCTCGACCGGCCGCCCCAAGGGTGTGGCGGTCTCGCACCGGGGTCTGGTGAACCTGGCGGAGGCTCTGCGGTCGCCGCTGGGCATGGACGAGGGCGTCACCGCCCTGCAGTTCGCCTCGTTCAGCTTCGACGCCGCCATCCTCGACATCGCCACCACGCTCGCCGCCGGCGGCACCCTCGCGATCGCCACCAGCGAGGAGCGCACCGAATCGCAGGCGCTGGCGGACATGATCCGCGCCGCCAACGTGACCGTGGCCAGCGTGGTGCCGTCCCTGCTCGGGGTGCTGGAGCCCGAATCGGTGCCGGGCGTGACCAACTGGGTGCTGGGCGCGGAGCGGCTGACCGCGGACCTCGCCTCCCGTTGGACCCGGCAGGCCAAGGTGTACAACACCTACGGCCCGACCGAGGCCACCGTCATCACCACCACGACCGCCGCACCCATCAGCGCGGACATCACCCCCGAGGACCAGGCCCCGGCCATCGGCCGACCCCTCGCCAACACCCGGGTCTACGTGCTCGATTCCTTCCTCCGCCCCGTGTCTGAAGGCGTCACCGGCGAGCTCTACGTCACCGGACCCGGCCTGGCCCGCGGTTACGTCGGCCGTCCCGACCTGACCGCGGAACGCTTCGTCGCCTGCCCCTTCGGCGCGGAACCCGGCGAGCGGATGTACCGCTCCGGTGACCTCGCCCGCTGGACCGACCAGGGTGAGCTGGAGTTCGTCGGCCGCGCCGACGCCCAGGTCAAGATCCGCGGCCACCGCATCGAGCTCGGCGAGATCGAGGCCGCGCTCAGCACCCACGAAACGGTCCGCGAGGCCGCCGTCATCGCCCGCGAGGACCGCCCGGGCGACAAGCGACTCGTCGCCTACCTCGTCGCCGAGGACCAGGAGATAGACGCCCAGGCGGTGCGCGACCATGTGGGCGCGGCGTTGCCGGACTACATGGTCCCGGCCACCGTGATGGTGCTCGACGCCATGCCGCTCACCGTCAACGGCAAGGTCGACCGGAAGGCCCTGCCCGCCCCCGACCTCGGCGGCCAGCCCGCCGGGCGGGAGCCGCGCACCGAGACCGAGGTGGTCCTGTGCGGCCTCTTCGCCGAGGTGCTGGGACTGGATCGGGTCGGCGCGGAGGACTCGTTCTTCGAGTTCGGCGGCGACTCGATCATGTCGATGCAGCTGGCCTCCCGGGCCCGCCGCGCCGGTCTGGTCCTCACCCCCCGCCAGGTCTTCGAGCACCGCACGCCCGCCGCCCTGGCCACCGTGGTCGGCGCGTCGGCCGGCGCGGCGCCCGGCGAGTCCGGTGTCGGCGAGGTGCCGTTGACCCCGGTCATGCACGAGATCCTCGAACGGCTCGGCGCCGACCGCCTCGGCAAGGTCGTCCAGTCCACCCTGCTGACCGCGCCGTCCGACCTGGACGTGGCGACCCTGACCGGCGCGATACAGGCCGTCGTCGACCACCACGACGTGCTGCGCGCCCGCCTGGTGACGGACGGGGACCAGCCCGTGCTGACGGTCGACGAGCCGGGAACGCTCGACGCCGCCGACCTGATCACCCGGGTCGACGCCATCGGTCTGCCCTCCGACGGCCTGGACCAGGCCACCGACCAGGCCGCCCGCGCGGCCGTGGACCGGTTGGACCCGCGTGCCGGCGCCCTGCTCCAGGCCATCTGGCTGGACCGCGGCGCCGACCAGCCGGGCCAACTGCTGCTGATCGCCAACCACCTGGTCATCGACACCGTCTCCTGGCAGGCCCTGCTCCCCGACCTCGCCCAGGCGTACGAGGAGTTGGCCGCCGGAGGTGACGTCACGCTGGACCCGGTGCCCACCTCGTTCCGCCACTGGACCCGCGAGCTCGTCACCCAGGCCCGCGACCAGGAGCGGCTCGCCGAACTGCCGGCGTGGACCCGGATGCTGGAGGGTTCAGAACCGCTGCTGACGGACGAGGCGGTGGACCCGAACCGGGACGTGCGCCACACGCTGCGGCGGGCCACGGTGACCGTGCCGACCGAGGTGACCTCGGCGCTGCTGACCGAGGTCCCGACCGCGTTCCACGCCGGGATCGACGACGTGCTGCTGACCGGCCTGGCCACGGCCCTCATCCATGGGGGCACCTCCCAGGCCGCCAAGGCCTGGGGGAGGACGGACCGGGACGCCACCGGTGGCTTCCTCGTCGATCTGGAGGGCCACGGGCGCGAGCCGTTGAGCGAGAGCGACGACCTGTCCCGGACGGTGGGCTGGTTCACCAACCTCTACCCGGTCCGGCTGAACGCCGCGGGCATCGACCCGGCAGACGTCCGCGCCGGTGGTTCGGCCGCCGGCCGCGCCCTCAAGCAGGTCAAGGAGCAGCTGCGGGCGGTGCCCGGCGACCGGCTGGGCTACGGCATGCTGCGGTACCTCAACCCGGAGACCGCCCCCGCCCTCGCCGACCTGCCCACGGCGCAGATCGTCTTCAACTACCTCGGCCGCGTCCCCGCCGCCGACGCGCCGGCGAACGCCTCCGCGCCGCAGTCCTGGGCGCCCACCGGCGGCCCCGGGCCCGACGGCGGCGCCCAGACCGAACTTCCCGTCACCCACGCCCTGGAGATCCTCGGCGCGGTCCACGACCTGCCCGACGGGCCCGAGCTGACGCTGAGCGTGGCCTGGCCGCAACGGCTGCTCGACGAGGACGCCGCACAGGAGTTGCTGGACAGTTGGGCGGCCATGCTCACCGGGCTGGTCACCCACGCCGCCCGGCCCGAAGGCGGCGGCCACACCCCCTCCGACTTCCCGCTGGTCACCCTCGACCAGGCGCAGGTGGAGGAGGTGGAGGCGCAGACGCCGGGCCTGGCGGAGATCCTGCCGGTCTCGCCGCTCCAGGAGGGCATGCTCTTCCACGCGACGTTCGACGACGAAGGCACCGACGTCTACGTCGAGCAGCTGAACCTCGCTCTGGACGGACCGCTGGACCCGGCGGTGCTGCGGGCGTCCTGGCAGGCGCTGTTGGACCGGCATGCGAGCCTGCGCGCCGGGTTTCTCCAGCTCGCCGACGTCGAGCAGTCGCTCCAGGTCATTCCGGGGACCGTGGACCTGCCCTGGTTCGAGGAGGACCTCTCCGGGCTGGCCGAGGCCGCCGCGCTGGAGCGTGCCGAACTGCTGGAGACCGAGGAGCGGGCGCGACTCGACCTGGCCCGGCCGCCGTTGCTCAAGGTGCTGCTGCTGAAGCTCGGCGAGAACCGGCACCGGATGGCCGTCACCGTTCACCACCTGCTGATGGACGGCTGGTCGCTGCCCATCCTCATGCGGGAACTGGAGCTGTGCTACCGGGCCGGCGGCACCGCCCAGGGTCTGCCGGCGGTGACGCCGCACCGCGAGTACCTGGCCTGGCTGTCCCGCCAGGACACCGAGGCCGCGCACCAGGCGTGGCGGGAGGCGCTGGCTGGCGCGGAGGAGCCCACCCTCGTCGCTCCGCAGGTGTCGGCCGGCGAGGCGGTGCTGGCCGAGTCGATCGACACGGTGCCGGGCGAGCGGCTCGCCGATGCGGTGCGCCAGGTGGCGCGGCGCAACGGCGTCACGGTCAACACCTTCTTCCAGGCCGCCTGGGCCACCGTGCTCGGCCAGCTGACGGGGCACCGGGACGTGGTCTTCGGCGCGACCGTCTCCGGCCGGCCGGCCGAACTCCCCGGCGTCGAGGACATGCTCGGGCTGTTCCTCAACACGCTGCCGGTTCGCGTCACCCTCGACCCCGCCCGGACCGTCGACGACACCCTGCAACGGCTCCAGGCGCAGCAGACGGCCCTGCTGGACCACCAGCATGTGGGTCTGTCCGACATCCAGCGGCTGGCCGGTTCCGGCGCCACCTTCGACACCCTGATCGCCTTCGAGAACTTCCCCACCGCGCCGGCGGAGCCGGAGCCCTCGGAGCTGCGGATCTCCCCGGCCGGGATCCGGGAGTCGACGAACTTCGCGCTGGCGCTGGGCGTGAACCCAGCCGGCGACCTCCGCTTCCGGCTGGACTACCGGCCCGACGTGTTCGACGAGGCCGCCGCCCGGCTCATCTCGCAGCGGCTGCTGCGGGTGCTGGAGGGGATGACGGCCGAACCCTCGCCGCCGGTGGGTCGGATCGACACGCTGGACGCGGCGCAGCGCTCGCGGATCGTGGAGGAGTGGAACGACACCGCCCGAGGCGTCACCCCGGGCACGCTGCCGGAGCTGGTGCGGGCCCAGGCGGAGCGCCGGCCCCATGCGGCGGCGGTGCGCTCCGGCGCCGACCTGCTGACCTACGCGGAGTTGGCGGAGCGCGCCAACCGGCTGGCCCGGCATCTGAGCGGGCTCGGCGTGGGCAGGGAGTCGCGGGTCGGCCTGTGCCTGCCGCGCGGCGTGGACACCATCGTCGGGATGCTGGCGGTGTGGCAGGCCGGCGGCGCCTTCGTGCCGCTCGACGCCGACTACCCCGCCGACCGCCTCGCGTACGTCATCGAGAACAGCGACGCCACGGTCGTGCTGGCGGTGTCCGAGACCCTGGAACGCCTCTCGGCCGCCACCACGCGAGTGCTGGCGCTCGACGACGCCGAGGTGCGGGCGGCGCTCGCGGCCGAATCCGGCGCGTTCCTGGACGTGGCGACAGAGCCCGCGCAGCTGGCGTACGTGATCTACACCTCGGGCTCGACCGGCCGCCCCAAGGGGGTGGCGGTCTCGCACCGGGGTCTGGTGAACCTGGCGGAGGCTCTGCGGTCGCCGCTGGGCATGGACGAGGGCGTCACCGCCCTGCAGTTCGCCTCGTTCAGCTTCGACGCCTCGATCCTGGACGTGGCCACCACGCTCGCCGCCGGCGGCACCCTGGCGATCGCCACCAGCGAGGAGCGCACCGAATCGCAGGCGCTGGCGGACATGATCCGCGCCGCCAACGTGACCGTGGCCAGCGTGGTGCCGTCCCTGCTCGGGGTGCTGGAGCCCGAATCGGTGCCGGGCGTGACCAACTGGGTGCTGGGCGCGGAGCGGCTGACCGCGGACCTCGCCTCCCGTTGGACCCGGCAGGCCAAGGTGTACAACACCTACGGCCCGACCGAGGCCACCGTCATCACCACCACGACCGCCGCACCCATCAGCGCGGACATCACCCCCGAGGACCAGGCCCCGGCCATCGGCCGACCCCTCGCCAACACCCAGGTGTTCGTGCTGGACGGCTTCCTGCGGCCGGTACCGGAGGGTGTCACCGGCGAGCTCTACGTCACCGGACCCGGCCTGGCCCGCGGCTACGTCGGCCGTCCCGACCTGACCGCGGAACGCTTCGTGGCGTGCCCGTTCGCGCCGGGGCAGCGGATGTACCGCTCCGGTGACCTCGCCCGCTGGACCGACCAGGGTGAGCTGGAGTTCGTCGGCCGCGCCGACGCCCAGGTCAAGATCCGCGGCCACCGCATCGAGCTCGGCGAGATCGAGGCCGCGCTCAGCACCCACGAAACGGTCCGCGAGGCCGCCGTCATCGCCCGCGAGGACCGCCCGGGCGACAAGCGACTCGTCGCCTACGTCGTCGGGGACGGGCAGCAGGTCGAAACGCAGCCGCTGCGCGAGCACGTGGCCCTGACGCTGCCCGACTACATGGTCCCGGCCACCGTGATGGTGCTCGACGCCATGCCGCTCACCGTCAACGGCAAGGTCGACCGCAAGGCCCTGCCCGCCCCCGACCTCGGCGGCCAGCCCGCCGGACGCGCGCCGCGCAACGAGACGGAGGCCACCGTCTGCGCGCTGTTCGCCGACGTGCTGAACCTGGAACGGGTGAGCATCGACGACTCGTTCTTCGAACTCGGCGGCGACTCCATCGTGTCGATGCAGCTGGCCTCCCGGGCCCGCCGCGCCGGCCTGGTCCTCACCCCCAAGCAGATCTTCGAGGAGAAGACCCCGGAGCGCCTGGCCCTGGTCGCCGAGCCGGTCGAGTCGGGGCAGCGCGGCTCCGGCGAGGGCGAGCCGGACCAGGGCGTGGTGCCCTGGACCGCGGCGATGCGGTCCACGGGCCACGAGGCGACCGGACCCGGTTTCACGCAGTGGGTCGTGGTGGGCACTCCCGCCGCGATGGACCGGGACGCGCTCGCCACCGCGGTCGGCGCGCTGCTGGACACCCACGCCATCCTCCGTGCCCGCGTGGCGGAGCCCCAGCCCGGCGAGACCGACCCCAGCCTGGTGATCCCGGAACCGGGCGCGCTGGACGCCGCCGGCCTGGTGACCCGCATCGACGCGACGCAGGTGGACGACGACGAGCTGGCCGAGTTCCTGGGCCAGGCCACGCGGGAGACGGCCGAGGCGCTGGACCCGCGGGACGGGTCGATGCTGCGGCTGGTGTGGGCGGACGCCGGCCAGAACCGGCTCGGGCGACTCGCCCTGATAGCCCACCACCTGGTCATCGACGGCGTCTCCTGGCGCGTTCTGCTGCCGGATCTGGCCGCCGCCTACGAGGCCGCGGTGGCCGGAGCGGAACCCGTGCTCGACGCGGTGGGCACCTCGTTCCGGCGCTGGGCACACGAGCTGTCCACCCAGGCGCGCGGGCCCGAGCGGACGGCGGAGCTGGACCACTGGACCAGCACGCTGCGCGAGCCGGAGCCGCTGCTCGCCGAGCGGCCGCTGGACCCGGCCAGGGACACGGCGCCGACCCAGCGGGTGCGCTCCTGGACCGTTCCCGCGGAGCAGGTGGTCACCCTCACGGGCAGGACCACCACCGCGTTCCACTGCGGCGTCCACGAGGTGCTGCTGGCCACCCTGGCCGGTGCCGTCCGGCTGTGGCGACCGGCGGCCGCGGGGCTGCTGGTGGACGTCGAGGGCCACGGCCGGCAGGCGCTGAGCGAGCACGACGACCTGTCCCGGACGGTGGGCTGGTTCGCCAGTGTGCACCCGATCCGGCTGCACACCGCGGCGATCGACCTGGCGAACGCCCGGGCCGGCGGCCCGGCGGCCGGCGACCTGCTCAAGGCGGTGAAGGAGCAGCTGCGGACGGTGCCGGGCGACGGGATCGGCTTCGGCATGCTGCGGTACCTCAACCCGGACACCGTGGCCACCCTGGCCGAACTCCCCGCCCCGCAGATCGGCTTCAACTACCTCGGTCGGTTCTCCGGCGGCGCCCCGACGGGCCCGGTCACCCCCTGGCAGATGGCCGGGCAGACCGCCGTCGGTGGTTCGGCCAACCCCAACATGCCGGCCCCGCACGTGCTGTCCGCCGGCGCCGTCGTCCAGGACACCCCCGACGGACCCCAACTCACCCTCACCCTCGGCTGGCCCGGCGATCTGCTCGCCGAGACCGACGTCGCGAACCTCGGCCAGACCTGGCTGGAGACGCTGGCCGGTCTCGCCGCCCACACCACCGACCCCACCGCCGGGGGCCACACGCCCTCCGACTTCGGGCTCCTCGACCTCTCGCAGGACGAAGTGGACGAGCTCGAACTCGACATCACCGACGACCTCGTTTGAACCGGCCGGAATGAACAATAAGGAGAAGGATCGATGACCCGCTCTCGTGTCGAGGACGTCTGGCCGCTGTCGCCCTTGCAGGAGGGAATGCTCTTTCACGCCGTCTACGACGACCAGGGCCCGGACGTCTACCAGGGACAGCGGGGACTTGATCTGGTCGGTCCGCTCGACGCGGACCGGCTGCGGAGGTCGTGGGAGGCGCTGCTCACCCGGCACGCCGCGCTGCGCGCCAGTTTCCGGCGCCGCAAGTCGGGCGAGGCCGTGCAGGTCGTCGTGCGGGACGTCACCCTGCCGTGGCGGGAGGCCGACGTTTCCGGGCTGCCGGAGGACGAGGCGCGCGAGGCGCTGGAGCGGTTCTCCCAGGAGGAGCTGACCCAGCGGTTCAATCTGGCGGTGCCGCCGCTGCTCCGGCTGATGCTCGTCCGGCTCGGCGAGGAGCGGCACCGGCTGCTCTTCACCAGCCACCACGTGCTGATGGACGGCTGGTCGCTGCCGGTGCTGACCAACGAGCTGTCCGCGATCTACGCGGCCGGCGGCACCGCGCACGCGCTGCCCCCGGTCACCTCCTACCGGGAGTACCTGGCGTGGCTGGGCCGGCAGGACAAGACCGCGGCCCGGGCCGCATGGCAGGACGAACTGGCCGGCGTCGACGGCCCGACGCTGGTGGCGCCCTCGGAGCGGGAGGGCACATCAGGCGACTTCGACAACCTGGTGACCGAGCTCTCCCAGCGGCTGACCGACGATCTGCGGCGGCTGGCGCGCGGCCACGACCTGACCGTCAACACGGTGATCCAGGGTGCGTGGGCGATCGCCCTCGCCCAGTTGGTCGGGCGTAACGACGTCGTGTTCGGCGCCACCTCGGCGGGCCGGCCGTCGGACATTCCGGGCGTCGAGTCGATGATCGGCCTCTTCATGAACACCCTCCCGGTCCGGGTGCGCCTCGACAGCGCCCAGCCCGTGGAGGAGCTGCTGGCCGACCTTCAGCGACGTCAGACCACGCTGATGGCCCACCAGCACGTCGGCCTCCCCGAAATACACAAGCTCGCCGGCACCGGCACCCTCATGGACACGCTGGTGGTGTACGAGAACTACCCCCGGCCGCCCGCCGAGGAGCGCGCCCCCGACGAGCTGGTGATCCAGCCGACCGGTGTGTCGGAGTCCGCCCACTACCCCCTGACGCTGGTCGTGGGCCCGGGCGAGCGGCTGGAATGCAAGATCGACTACCGCACCGACCTGTTCGACGCGGACGCCATCCGCAGCCTGTCCGCGCGTCTCGAGCGGGTGCTGGAGCAGATCGCGGCCGACCCGTCCCTGCCCGTCGGGCGCATCGAGCTGCTGGGTGAGGACGAGCGGGCCCGGGTCGTCGAGCGGTGGAACGACACCGCCCGTCCGGTCCCCGGCGGCACCCTGCCCGAGGCGATCGCGGCCCGGGTCCAGCGGACGCCGGATGTCCCGGCCGTGCGCTCCGGGTCCGACGTGCTGTCCTACGCCGACCTGGCGGAGCGCGCCAACCGGCTGGCCCGGCACCTGACCGGGCTTGGCGTCGGCGCCGAGTCCCGGGTGGGCCTGCTGCTGCCCCGCGGCGTGGACGTCGTGGTCGGCATGCTCGCCGTGTGGCAGGCCGGCGGCGCCTTCGTGCCGCTGGACCCCGACTATCCGGCCGACCGGCTCGCCTACGTCATCGACGACAGCGACGCCACCGTCGTGCTGACCGTGGCCGAGACCCTGGACCGGCTGCCGACGGACACCGCGCGCGTGGTGGCGCTGGACGACGCCGAGGTCCAGGCCGCGCTCGCGGCCGAGTCTCCCCCAGGCCCTGGGGGCCTGGGAGGTACCCCCAGCGCGTCCCTCGACGTGGCGACAGAGCCGGCGCGGCTGGCCTACGTCATCTACACCTCGGGCTCCACCGGACGTCCCAAGGGCGTCGCCGTCTCGCACCACGGCCTGGTCAACCTCGCCCAGTCCCTGCGCCCCGTCCTCGGGGTCGACGAGGGCGTCACCGCCCTGCAGTTCGCCTCGTTCAGCTTCGACGCCTCGATCCTGGACGTCGCCACCACCCTCGCCGCCGGCGGCACCCTCGCCATCGCCACCAGCGACGAGCGCACCGAACCGGAGGCCCTCGCCGCGATGATCCGCGAGGCCGACGTCTCCGTCGCCAGCGTCGTGCCCTCCCTGCTCAACGTGCTGGACCCGGCGTCTGTGTCGGGCGTGACCAACTGGGTGCTGGGCGCCGAGCGGCTGACGGCCGACCTCGCGTCGCGTTGGACCCGGCAGGCGCGGGTGTGGAACACCTACGGCCCGACCGAGGCCACCGTCATCACCACCACGACGCCCGCCCCCGTCAGCGACACGATCGGCGCGCAGGACCAGGCGCCGGCCATCGGCCGCCCCATCGGCAACACCCAGGTGTTCCTCCTGGACGCCCATCTGCGCCCGGTGCCCGAAGGCGTCGCCGGCGAGATCTACATCACGGGCCCCGGCCTGGCCCGCGGCTACGTCGGCCGTTCCGATCTGACCGCCGAACGCTTCGTGGCCTGCCCGTTCGTGTCGGGTCAGCGGATGTACCGCTCCGGCGACCTGGCCCACTGGACCGGCGACGGGCAGCTGCACTTCGTCGGGCGCGCCGACGCCCAGGTCAAGGTCCGCGGTCACCGCATCGAACTCGGCGAGATCGAGGCCGTCCTGTCGTCGCACGAGTCCGTGCGCGAGGCCGTCGTCGTCGCCCGCGAGGACCGCCCGGGCGACCGACGCCTGGTCGCCTACGTCGTCCCCGACGGCACCTCGACCGGCACCGCCGACACCGCCGCGGTGCGGGCGTTCGCGGCCGCCCAGCTGCCCGAGTACATGGTGCCGGCGACGTTCGTGTCGCTGGACGCGATGCCGCTGACGGTCAACGGCAAGGTGGACCGCAAGGCCCTGCCCGCCCCCGACTTCGCCGGCCAGGTCACCGGACGCGAACCGCGCACCGAGACCGAGGCCACCCTCTGCACCCTCTTCGCCGAGATCCTCGGTCTGGAACGGGTCGGCGCCGAGGACTCGTTCTTCCAACTCGGCGGCGACTCGATCATGTCAATGCAGTTGGCCTCCCGGGCCCGCCGCGCCGGCCTGGTCATCAGCCCCAAGCAGATCTTCGAACACCGCACCCCCGCCGCCCTGGCCACCGTGGCCGGCAGCACCGACGGCTCGGCGGCGGCCCAGGGCGAGTCCGGCGTCGGCGAGATTCCGCTGACCCCGGTGATGCACGAGATCCTCGAACACGTCGGCCAGAAGAACGTGGGCAACGTCGTCCAGTCCAGTGTGCTGACCACCCCCGCCGGAACGGACGCCGAGACCCTCACCCGCGCGCTGCGGGCCGTGATCGACCACCACGACGTGCTGCGCGCCCGCCTGGTGACCGACGGAGACCAGCCCCTGCTGACCGTCGGCGAGCCCGGTTCGGTCGATGCCGCGGAGCTGCTCACCCACGTCGACGCCGCGGCCGTCTCGGAGCGGAAGCTCAACGGCGACGTGAAGCGGGCGGCGAAGAAGGCCGTCCGGCAGCTGAACCCGAAGGCCGGGGTGATGCTCCAGGCCGTGTGGTTCGACCGCGGCGCCGACCAGCCGGGCCGACTGCTGCTGATCGCCAACCACCTGGTCATCGACACCGTCTCCTGGAACGCCCTGCTCCCCGACCTCGAACAGGCCTACACCGACCTGGCCGAGGGACGGGACGTCACGCTGGAGCCGGTCCCCACCTCGTTCCGCCACTGGGCCCGCGAACTGGCCACCCAGGCCACCGGCGAGGAGCGTCTGGCCGAGGCGTCCGCGTGGACCCGGATCATCGACGGCGCCGACCCGCAGCTCACCGAGCACCGGCTCGACCGCGCCACCGACGTCGGCAAGACGATGCGTCAGGTCTCCGTCACCGTCCCGGCCGAGGTGACTTCGGCGCTGCTGACCGACGTCCCGACCGCGTTCCACGCCGGCATCGACGACGTGCTGCTCACGGGCCTCACCGCGGCGATCTCCGAATGGTCCGACCAGGACACCACCGGCGGCTTCCTCGTCGACGTCGAGGGCCACGGCCGCGAACCGCTCAGCGAACACGACGATCTGTCCCGCACGGTCGGCTGGTTCACCAACCTCCACCCCGTGCGGCTCGGCGCCGCGGGCGTCGACGCCACCGGCGTGCGGGCCGGTGGCTCGGCCGCCGGGCGCGCCCTCAAGCAGATCAAGGAGCAGCTCCGCGCCGTCCCCGGCGACGGGCTGGGCTACGGCGTGCTGCGCCACCTCAACCCCGAGACCGCCGCCACCCTCGCCGCGCTGCCCACCGCCCAGATCGGCTTCAACTACCTCGGCCGGATGCCCGCCCCAGGCGCCGCGGGCGCGCCCGCGCCCCGGCCGTGGGCCCCCGCCGGCGGGCCAGGTCCCGACGGCGGAGCCCGGGACAAGCTGCCGCTCTCGCACGCCCTGGAGGTCATGGGCCTCGTCCACGACCATCCCGAGGGCCCCGAGCTCGTCCTCAGCATCGCCTGGCCCGAGCGCCTCCTCGACGAGGCGACCGCGCAGGACCTGGTGGACGGCTGGGCCGCGATGCTCACCGGCCTGGCCACCCATGCGGCCCGGCCGGAAAGCGGCGGACACACGCCCTCCGACTTCCCCCTCGTCGCGATCGCCCAGGAGCAGATCGACGAGGTGGAGGCGGCCGTCCCGGCGCTGGACGAGATCCTGCCGGTCTCGCCGCTCCAGGAGGGCATGCTCTTCCACGCGATGTTCGACGAGCAGTCCGCGGACGTCTACGTCGAACAACTCGTCGTGGCCGTGGACGGGCCGCTGGACCCGGCCGTGCTGCGGGCCGCCTGGCAGGCGGTGCTGGACCGGCACGCCAGCCTCCGCGCCGGCTTCCGGCAGATGGCCGGCGTCGAACAGCCGATCCAGATCATCGCCCAGAACGTGACCCTGCCCTGGCGCGAGGAGGACGTCTCCGCGCTGGACGAGGACGCCGCGCTGGACGAGGCCGAGCGCCTCGGCATCCACGAACGCTCCCAGCGGTTCGACCTGACCGCACCCCCGCTGCTGAAGGTGCTGCTGATCAAGCTCGGCGAGGACCGGCACCAGATGGCGGTCACGCTGCACCACCTGCTGATGGACGGTTGGTCGCTGCCGATCCTCATGCGGGAGCTGTGGGCCAGCTACGAGGCGGGCGGCAACGCGCACGACCTGCCCGCCGTGGTCCCGCACCGCGAGTACCTCGCCTGGCTCGCCCGCCAGGACACCGACGCCGCGCACCAGGCGTGGCGGGACGCCCTGGCCGGCACCGAGGAGCCCACGCTCGTCGCGCCCCAGGCGTCACGGACCGACCCGGTCCTCGCCGAAACGGTGGAGGCCGCGGGTGGCGAGCGGCTCGCCGAGGCGATGCAGCGGACGGCCCGCGCCCACGGCGTCACGGCCAACACCGTCCTCCAGACGGCGTGGGCCATGGTGCTCGGTCAGCTGACCGGCCGGCGGGACGTCGTGTTCGGCGCGACCGTCTCCGGCCGGCCCGCCGACCTGCCGGGCGTGGAGGACATGCTCGGTCTCTTCCTCAACACCGTTCCGGTGCGGGTCTCGTTCGATCCCTCGCGGACCGTCGCGGAGACCCTGGAGCGGCTCCAGGCGCAGCAGACGGCGCTGCTGGACCACCAGCACGTGGGCCTCGCCGAGGTCCAGCGGCTGGCCGGCCCCGGCGCCACGTTCGACACCCTGGTGGCGTTCGAGAACTTCCCCACCGAGCCCGAGCAGGCGGAGAACTCCGGCCTGCGGTTCACCCCGCAGGGCATCAGGGAGTCGACCAACTTCGCCCTGGCGCTGGGCGTGAACCCGGCCGGCGACCTCCGCTTCCGGCTCGACTTCCGGCCCGACGTCTTCGACGAGGCCACCGCCCAGGCGCTGTCCCGGCGGCTGGTGCGCGTTCTGCAGCAGCTGACGGCCGACCCGCAGACGCGCATCGGCGACATCGACCTGCTGGACGAGGCCGAACGCTCACGCGTCGCGGAGGAGTGGAACGACACCGCACGGCCGATCCCGGCGGGCACGCTGCCCGAGGCGATCCAGGCCCGGGCGGGGCGCACGCCCGAGGCGCCCGCGGTCCGTTCCGGCGCCGACTCGCTGACCTACGGGGAACTGGCGGAGCGCGCCAACCGGCTGGCCCGGCACCTGACCGGGCTCGGCGTGAACGCCGAGTCCCGGGTGGGCCTGCTGCTGCCGCGCGGCGTGGACACCATCGTCGGGATGCTGGCGGTCTGGCAGGCCGGCGGCGCGTTCGTGCCGCTCGACGCCGACTATCCGGCCGACCGGCTCGGCTATGTCATCGACGACAGCGACGCGGCCATCGTCCTCGGCACGGCCGAAACGCTGACGGGGCTGCCGGCGGGAGCCGCACGGACCGTGGCACTGGACGACGCCGAGGTTCAGGCCGCCCTCGCGGCCCAGTCCGGCGCGTCCCTGGACGTCGCCACCGAGCCGGCGCAGCTGGCCTACGTCATCTACACCTCGGGCTCCACCGGACGTCCCAAGGGCGTGGCCGTGTCGCACCGGGGTCTGGTGAACCTCGCCGAGGCCCTGCGCCCGGTGCTGGGGGTCGACGAGGGCGTCACCGCCCTGCAGTTCGCCTCGTTCAGCTTCGACGCCTCGATCCTGGACGTCGCCACGACGCTGGCGGCCGGCGGCACCCTCGCCATCGCGACCACCGAGGAGCGGGCCGAGCCCGAGGCCCTCGCCGCGATGATCCGCGAGGCGAACGTCTCCGTGGCCAGCGTCGTGCCCTCCCTGCTGGGCGTGTTGGACCCGGCCGCCGTGTCGGGCGTGACCAACTGGGTGCTGGGCGCGGAGCGGCTGACCGCCGACCTGGCGTCCCGCTGGACGGGACAGTCCCGGGTGTGGAACACCTACGGCCCGACCGAGGCCACGGTCATCACCACCACGACCCGCGAGCCCATCGGCAGCGCGATCACCGCGCAGGACCAGGCGCCGGCCATCGGTCAGCCCCTGGCGAACACACAGGTGTTCGTGCTGGACGGCTTCCTGCGGCCCGTTCCCCCAGGGGTGACGGGAGAGCTCTACATCACCGGCCCCGGCCTGGCCCGCGGCTACGTCGGCCAGCCGGACATGACGGCCGAACGGTTCGTCGCCTCCCCGTTTGTGTCGGGTGAGCGGATGTACCGCTCCGGCGACCTCGCCCGCTGGGACGACTCAGGTCAGCTGCACTTCGACGGCCGGGCCGACGCCCAGGTCAAGGTCCGCGGTTTCCGGATCGAGCTGGGCGAGATCGAGGCCGTGTTGTCCGCCCACGAGGCGGTCCGCGAGGCCGTGGTCGTCGCCCGCGAGGACCGACCTGGCGACAAGCGGCTCGTCGCCTACGTCGTCCCCGACGGCACGGATGAGCTCGACGCCGACGAGGTGCGGCGGTTCGCCGCGACGCGGCTGCCCGAGCACATGCTTCCTGCGGCGTTCGTGTCACTGGAGGCCATGCCGCTGACGGTCAACGGCAAGGTGGACCGCAAGGCCCTGCCCGCCCCCGACTTCGCCGGCCAGGTCAGCGGGCGCGAACCGCGCACCGAAACCGAGGCCACCCTCTGCACCCTCTTCGCCGAGGTGCTGAACCTGGAACGGGTCGGGGCGGAGGACTCGTTCTTCGAGCTCGGCGGTGACTCGATCATGTCGATGCAGCTGGCCTCCCGGGCCCGCCGCGCCGGCCTGGTCATCAGCCCCAAGCAGATCTTCGAACACCGCACCCCCGCCGCCCTGGCGACCGCGGCCGGCACGACGGCCGACGCCGCGCAGGTCCAGGGCGAGCCCGGCGTGGGCGAGATCCCGCTCACCCCGGTGATGCACGAGATCCTCGACCAGGTCGGCACCGACCGGGTCAACAAGGTCGTCCAGTCCAGCGTGGTGACCGCGCCGGCGGACCTGGACCTCGACGTCCTCACCCGCGCGGTGCAGGCCGTGATCGACCACCACGACGTGCTCCGCGCCCGTCTGGTGACCGACGGAGACCAGCCCCTGCTGACCGTCGGCGAGCCGGGTTCGGTGGCCGCCGCCGACCTGATCACCCGCGTCGACGCCACAGGTATGTCCTCCGACGGCCTGGACCAGGCCACCGACCAGGCGGCCCGCGCGGCCGTGGGCCGGCTGAACCCGCAGGACGGCGTCATGTTCCAGGCCGTCTGGCTGGACCACGGACCCGGCCATGCGGGCCAACTGCTGCTGATCGCCAACCACCTGGTCATCGACACCGTCTCCTGGCAGGCCCTGCTCCCCGATCTGGCCCAGGCCTACGCGGAGTTCGCCGCCGGGGGCACCGCCACACTCGACCCGGTCCCCACCTCGTTCCGCCACTGGGCGCGCGAACTCGCCGCCCAGGCCACCGGCCAGGAGCGCCTGGCCGAGGCGTCGGAGTGGACCCGGATCATCGACGGCACCGACCCGCTGCTGACCGAACACCGCCTGGACCCGACCCAGGACGTGGGCAGCACCATGCGGCAGGCCGCGGTGACCGTCCCCGCCGAGATCACCTCGGCGCTGCTCACCGAGGTGCCCACCGCGTTCCACGCGGGCATCGACGATGTGCTACTGACCGGCCTGACCACCGCCGTCACCGGCTGGACCGGCCAGGACACCGGCGGCGGCTTCCTGGTGGACGTCGAGGGCCACGGCCGGGAACCGCTCAGCGAACACGACGATCTGTCCCGCACGGTCGGCTGGTTCACCAACCTCCACCCCGTGCGTCTGAATGCCGCGGGCGTCGACCCGGCCGAGGTCCGCGCCGGCGGCGCGGCCGCCGGCCGCGCCCTCAAGCAGATCAAGGAACAGCTCCGCGCCGTCCCCGGCGACGGCCTCGGCTACGGCGTGCTGCGCCACCTCAACCCCGAGACCGCCGCCACCCTGGCCGCCCTGCCCACCGCCCAGATCGGCTTCAACTACCTCGGCCGCATCTCCGAGGCCGGCGATGCCGACGCCTCCCGGGCCTGGGCGCCCGCCGGCGGCCCGGGTCCCGACGGCGGGGCGCGGGCCGAACTCCCCGTCTCCCACGCCCTGGAGGTCATGGCCCTCGTCCGCGACCTCCCCGAGGGCCCCGAGCTCGTCCTCAACGTCGCCTGGCCCGCGCGCCTGCTCGACGAGACGGCCGCGCAGGAACTCCTCAAGGGCTGGGCGGCCACGCTCACCGGCCTGGTCACCCACGCCTCCCGGCCCGGCAGCGGCGGGCACACCCCGTCCGACTTCCCCCTCGTCGCGCTCGTTCAGGAGCAGGTCGAGGAGTTGGAGTCCGCGGTTCCCACGCTGGAGGAGGTGCTACCGGTCTCGCCGCTCCAGGAGGGCATGCTCTTCCACGCGGTGTTCGACGACGAGGGCACCGACGTCTACGTGGAACAGCTGGTCCTGGCCGTGGAGGGGCCGCTGGACCCGGCCCGGCTGCGGGCGTCCTGGCAGGCGATGCTGGACCGGCACGCCAGCCTGCGCGCCGGCTTCCGCCAGATCGACGGGGCCGACCAGTCCGTGCAGGTCATCCCGGGCTCCGTGGCACTGCCCTGGCGCGAGGAGGATCTTTCAGGACTCGACCGGGACGCCGCGCTGGAGCGGGCCGAACAACTCGGCAACGAGGAGCGCGCGAAGCGCCTTGACCTGGCGCAGGCCCCGTTGCTCAGGGTGCTGCTGATCAAGCTCGGCCAGAACGAGTACCAGATGGCCGTCACCGTGCACCACATCCTGCTGGACGGCTGGTCGCTGCCGATCCTCATGCGGGAGCTGGAGATCTGCTACCAGGCCGGTGGCAGCGCCCAGGGCCTGCCGGCCGTGACCCCGCACCGCGAGTACCTGTCCTGGCTGGCCCGCCAGGACATGGACGCCGCGCACGACGCGTGGCGGAAGGCGCTGGCCGGTAGCGACGAGCCGACGCTGGTCGCGCCCCAGGCGTCGACCGCGACGTCCGTGCTGGCCAACTCCGTCTCCACCGAGCCCGGTGAGCGGCTGGCCGAGGCGGTGCGCCAGGTGGCGCGGCGCAACGACGTGACGGTCAACACGCTCGTCCAGGCCGCCTGGGCCACCGTGCTCGGCCAGCTCACCGGCCACCGCGACGTGGTCTTCGGCGCGACCGTCGCCGGCCGCCCCGCCGACCTGCCGGGCGTGGAGAACATGCTCGGCCTCTTCCTCAACACCGTCCCGGTGCGGGTCTCGTTCGACCCCTCCCGCACCGTCGCGGAGACCCTGACCGAGGTGCAGGCGCAGCAGACGGCGCTGCTGGACCACCAGCATCTGGGCCTCACCGAGATCCAGCGGCTCGCGGGAGCGGGCGCCAGCTTCGACACCCTGGTGGCGTTCGAGAACTTCCCGACCGCGCCGGTCGAACCGGAGCCCTCGGAACTGAGCTTCACGCCGCAGGGCATCAGGGAGTCGACGAACTTCGCGCTCGCGCTGGGCGTGAACCCGGCCGGCGACCTCCGCTTCCGGCTGGACTACCGGCCCGACCTGTTCGACGAGGCCACCGCCCGACTCATCTCGGATCGGCTGGTGCGCGTCCTGGAGCAGATGGCGGCGGATCCGCAGACGCGGAACCGGGACATCGACGTGCTGGACGAGGCCGAACGGACCCAGGTCGTCGAGCGGTGGAACGACACCGCCCGCCCGATCCCGGCCGGCACGCTGCCCGAGGCCATCCACGCCCAGACCCGCCGGACGCCGGACGCCCCGGCCGTTCGCTCGGGCTCGGACGTGCTGTCCTACGCGGACCTCGAGGAGCGCGCCAACCGGCTGGCCCGGCGCCTCAGGGACCTCGGCGTGGGCGCCGAGTCCCGGGTGGGCCTGCTGCTGCCGCGCGGCGTGGACGTCGTGGTCGCGATGCTCGCCGTGTGGCGGGCCGGCGGCGCGTTCGTGCCGCTGGACCCGGACTATCCGGCTGACCGTCTGGCCTATGTGCTCGGCGACAGCGACGCCACGATCGTGCTCACGGTGGCCGAGACCCTGGACCGGGTGCCGGCCGACGCGGCCCGCGTGGTGGCGCTGGACGACGCCGAGGTCCAGACCGCACTCGCGGCCGAGCCTCCCCCAGGCCCTGGGGGCCTGGGAGGTACCCCCAGCGCGCCGCTCGACGTGACCACGGACCCGGCCGAACTGGCCTACGTCATCTACACCTCGGGTTCGACAGGGCGCCCCAAGGGCGTCGCCGTGTCGCACCGGGGTCTGGTCAACCTCGCCCAGTCCCTGCGGCCCGTCCTCGAAGTGGACGAGGGGGTGACGGCGCTGCAGTTCGCGTCGTTCAGCTTCGACGCCTCGATCCTGGACGTCGCCACGACGCTGGCCGCCGGCGGCACCCTGGCCATCGCCACCAGCCAGGAGCGCGGCGAACCGGAGGCCCTGGCCGGGATGATCCGCGACGCGGACGTCTCCGTGGCCAGTGTCGTGCCGTCCCTGCTGGGCGTGCTGGACCCGGCATCCGTGTCGGGCGTGACCACCTGGGTGCTGGGCGCGGAGCGGCTCACCGCCGACCTCGCCTCCCGCTGGGCGGGCCAGGCCAAGGTGTGGAACACCTACGGACCCACCGAGGCCACCGTCATCACCACCATCACGCCGACCGCCCTCGACGCCGCCCTCACCCCGGATGACCCGGCGCCGGCCATCGGCCAGCCGATGGGCAACACGCGGGTGTTCGTGCTGGACGGCTTCCTGCGGCCCGTGCCGCCCGGCGTGACCGGCGAGATCTACATCGCAGGACCCGGCCTGGCCCGCGGCTACGTCGGCCGCTCGGACCTGACCGCCGAACGGTTCGTCGCCTCCCCGTTCGTACCGGGGCAGCGGATGTACCGCTCCGGCGACCTCGCCCACTGGGACGCGGAAGGCCAGCTGCACTTCGACGGCCGGGCCGACGCCCAGGTCAAGGTCCGCGGTTTCCGCATCGAACTCGGCGAGATCGAGGCCGTGCTGTCGTCGCACGAGGCGGTCCGCGAGGCCGTCGTCGTCGCCCGCGAGGACCGCCCGGGCGACCGGCGCCTGGTCGGCTACGTCGTGTCCGACGGCACGGAGGCGTTCGACTCCGACGCGCTGCGCGCGCATGTGGCGCGGCTGCTGCCGGAGCACATGGTGCCGGCGACGTTCGTGTCGCTGGAGACCATGCCGCTGACGGTCAACGGCAAGGTGGACCGCAAGGCCCTGCCGGCCCCGGACTTCGCGGGACGCGTGTCCCAACGGGAACCGCGCACCGAGGCCGAGGCCACCCTCTGCGGGCTGTTCGCGGACGTGCTGGGCCTGGAGCAGGTCGGCGCCGAGGACTCGTTCTTCGAGCTCGGCGGTGACTCGATCATGTCGATGCAGCTGGCCTCCCGGGCCCGCCGCGCCGGCCTGGTCATCAGCCCCAAGCAGATCTTCGAACACCGCACCCCCGCCGCCCTCGCCGTCATCGCCGGCTCCTCGGCCGGGGCCGTGGTCCAGGGCGAGCCCGGCGTCGGCGAGGTGCCCCTCACCCCCGTGATGCACGAGATCCTCGGGCGCGTCGGCCCGGACAGGGTGGGCAACGTCGTCCAGTCGAGCGTGGTCACCACCCCGGCCGACATGGACCTCGACGTCTTCACCCGCGCGGTGCAGGCCGTGGTGGACCACCACGACATCCTCCGCGCCCGGCTGGTCACCGACGCGGAACCGCCGGCGCTGTCCGTCGGCGAACCGGGTTCCGTCAACGCGGCGGACCTGATCACCCGCGTCGACGCCACAGGTGTGCCCTCCGACGGCCTGGAACGGGCCATGGACCAGGCCGCACGCGCGGCCGTGGACCGGCTGAACCCGCAGGACGGCGTGATGTTCCAGGCCGTCTGGCTGGACCACGGCGCCGGCAACCCGGGCCAACTGCTGCTGATCGCCAACCACCTGGTCATCGACACCGTCTCCTGGCAGATCCTGCTGCCCGACCTGGCGCAGGCGTACACCGGCCTGGCCGCGGACCAGGAGACCGCGCTGGAGCTGGTGCCCACTTCGTTCCGCCACTGGGCCCGCGAACTGACCGACCAGGCCGGCAGCGAGGACCGGCTGGCCGAGGTGCCGGAGTGGACGCGGATCCTCGAAGGTCCCGACCCGCAGCTCACCGAGCACCGGCTCGACCCCGCCACCGACGTGGGCCGCACCATGCGGCAGGTGTCGGTCACCGTGCCGGCCGAGGTCACCTCGGCGCTGCTGACCGAGGTCCCGACCGCGTTCCACGCCGGCATCGACGACGTGCTGCTCGCCGGTCTCGCCGCGGCGGTCAGCGAGTGGACCGACCAGGACACCAGCGGTGGCTTCCTGGTGGACGTGGAGGGCCACGGTCGCGAGCCGCTCAGCGAGCACGACGACCTGTCCCGCACGGTGGGTTGGTTCACCAACCTGCACCCGGTACGGCTGAACGTGGCCGGCATCGACCCGGCCGAGGCGCGGGCCGGCGGTTCGGCCGCCGGCCGCGCCCTCAAGCAGGTCAAGGAGCAGGTCCGGGCGACCCCGGGCGACGGCCTGGGCTACGGCATGCTGCGCCACCTCAACCCCGAGACGGGTCAGGCCCTGGTCACGCTGCCGACCGCGCAGATCGGATTCAACTACCTGGGCCGGATGCCCGCCCCCGGCGCGCGCGAGGCGACGGACGCCCCGCAGGCCTGGGCGCCCGCCGGCGGTCCTGGCCCCGACGGCGGCGCGCAGGCCGAACTGCCGCTGGCGCACGCCCTGGAGGTCATGGGTCTCGTCCACGATCTGCCGGAGGGTCCGGAGCTCGTCCTCAACGTCACCTGGCCCGAACGGCTGCTCGACGAGGCCGCCGCGCGGCGGCTGGTGGACGGCTGGGCCGCGATGCTGGCCGGTCTGGCCAGCCACATGTCCCAGCCAGGACACGGTGGCCACACGCCCTCCGACTTCCCGCTGGTCTCGCTGGACCAGGGGCAGGTCGAGGAGCTGGAGGCTGCGGTTCCCGGCCTTGAGGAGATCCTGCCGGTCTCGCCGCTCCAGGAGGGCATGGTCTTCCACGCGGTGTTCGACGAGCAGGACACCGACGTCTACGTGGAACAGCTGGTCCTGGCGGCCGACGGCCCCCTGGACTCGTCGGTGCTGCGGGCGTCCTGGCAGGCGATGCTGGACCGGCACGCCAGCCTCCGCGCCGGTTTCCGGCAGATCGACGGCGTCGACAAGCCGATCCAGATCATCGCGCGGAACGCCGTACTCCCCTGGCGCGAGGAGGACCTCTCCGCGCTGGACGAGGCGGCGGCGCTGGCCCAGTCCGAGCGGCTGGGCGTCGAGGAACGCTCCCAGCGGTTCGACCTGGCCGCACCCCCGCTGCTGAAGGTGCTGCTGATCAAGCTGGGCGAGGACCGGCACCAGCTCGTGGTGACGCTGCACCACATCCTGCTGGACGGCTGGTCGCTGCCGCTGCTGATGCGCGAGCTCCAGGCCTGCTACGAGGCGGGCGGCAACGCGCACGGCCTGCCGGCCGTGGCGCACCACCGCGAGTACCTGTCCTGGCTGGCCCGCCAGGACGCCGACGCCGCGCACGACGCGTGGCGGAAGGCGCTGGCCGGCACGGAGGAGCCGACGCTGGTCGCGCCCCAGGCGCCGCGGACGGCCTCGGTGCTCGCCAGGACCGTCACCGGCGAGGGCGGCGAGCGGCTGGCCGAGGCGATGCGGGAGACCGCCCGCACCCGCGGCGTCACGGTCAACACCATCCTGCAGACCGCCTGGGCCACGGTGGTCGGCCAGCTGACGGGGCACCGGGACGTCGTCTTCGGCGCCACCGTCTCCGGCCGGCCCGCCGACCTGCCGGGCGTGGAGGACATGCTCGGCCTCTTCCTCAACACGATCCCGGTGCGGGTCTCGTTCGACCCCGCCCGGACCGTGGCGGAGACGCTGGAGCGACTCCAGGCGCAGCAGACGGAGCTGCTGGAGCACCAGTACCTGGGTCTGGCGGACATCCAGCGGCTGGCCGGCGCGGGCGCCACCTTCGACACGCTGGTGGCGTTCGAGAACTTCCCGACCGCCCCTGACCGGCCGGCGACCTCGGGTCTCCGGTTCACGCCGCAGGGCATCAGGGAGTCGACGAACTTCGCGCTCGCGCTCGGCGTGAACCCCGGCGGCAGCCTCCGCTTCCGGCTGGACTACCGGCCCGACCTGTTCGACGAGGCCACCGCCCAGCTCATCGCCGAGCGGCTGGTCCGGGTCCTGGAGCAGCTGACCGCCGAACCGCAGACGCGGGTCAGCGACGTGGACGTGCTCAACGACTCGGAACGCGTGCGGGTGCTGGCGGAGTGGAACGACACCGCCCAGCCGATCCCCGCGGGGACGCTGCCCGAGGCGATCGCGGCCCGGGTCCGGCGGACGCCGACCGCCCCGGCCGTGCGCTCCGGTTCCGACGTGCTGTCCTACGGGGAGCTGTCGGAGCGCGCCAACCGGCTGGCCCGGCACCTGTCCGGGCTCGGCGTGGGCGCCGAATCGCGGGTGGGCCTGCTGCTGCCCCGTGGCGTGGACACCATCGTCGCGATGCTGGCGGTCTGGCAGGCCGGCGGCGCCTTCGTGCCGCTGGACCCGGACCACCCGGCCGACCGCCTCGCCTACGTGCTCGACGACAGCGACGCCACCGTCGTGCTGGCCGTCTCCGACACGGTGGCGCATCTCTCGGCCGCCACCACCCGGACCGTGACGCTGGACGACGCCGAGACCCGGGCCGCGCTCGCGGCCCAGTCTCCCCCAGGCCCTGGGGGCCTGGGAGGTACCCCCAGTGACCCCCTGGACGTCGCCACAGAACCGGCCCAACTGGCCTATGTCATCTACACCTCGGGATCCACCGGGCGCCCGAAGGGCGTCGCGGTCTCCCACCGGGGCCTGGTGAACCTGGCCGAGGCCATGCGGCCGGTGCTGGGCGTGGCCGAGGGCGTGACGGCGCTGCAGTTCGCGTCGTTCAGCTTCGACGCGTCGGTTCTGGACGTCGCCACGACGCTGGCGGCCGGCGGAACCCTGGCGATCGCCACCAGCCAGGAGCGGGCCGAGCCCGAGGCGCTGGCCGAGATGATCCGCGAGGCGAACGTGTCCGTCGCCAGCGTCGTGCCCTCCCTTCTGGGGGTGCTCGACCCGGAGGCGGTGCTCGCCGTGGAGAACTGGGTGCTGGGCGCGGAGCGGCTCACCTCCGACCTGGCGTCCCGGTGGACGGGACAGGCCCGGGTGTGGAACACCTACGGCCCGACCGAGGCCACGGTCATCACCACCACGACCGCCGAGCCGCTCAGCGAGGACATCAACCCCACCGACCAGGCCCCGGCCATCGGCCGACCCATCGCCAACACCCGGGTCTACGTGCTGGACAGCTTCCTGCGGCCCGTGCCACCCGGCGTGTCGGGTGAGGTGTACGTGTCGGGTCCGGGCGTGGCCCGCGGCTACGTCGGCCGCCCCGACCTGACCTCCGAACGCTTCGTCGCCTGCCCCTACGGGGAGGACCCGGGCGCCCGGATGTACCGGACCGGCGACCTGGCCCACTGGGACGACTCGGGTCAGCTGCACTTCGACGGCCGTGCGGACGCACAGGTCAAGGTCCGTGGTTTCCGGATCGAGTTGGGCGAGATCGAGGCCGTGCTGTCCGCCCACGAGGCGGTCCGCGAGGCCGTCGTCGTCGCCCGCGAGGAGCGTCTGGTCGCCTACGTGGTGTCGGAGGGCACGGACGAGGCGGACACCCAGGCACTGCGGGAGTACGCGGCCACGCGCCTGCCCGAGTACATGGTGCCGGCGACGTTCGTGCCGCTGGAGGCGATGCCGCTGACGGTCAACGGCAAGGTGGACCGCAAGGCCCTCCCGGCGCCCGACTTCGCCGGACAGGTCAGCGGACGCGAGCCGGTCACCGAGGCCGAGGCCACGCTGTGCGGGCTGTTCGCCGAGGTGCTGAAGCTCGAACGGGTCGGCGCGGACGACTCGTTCTTCGAGCTCGGCGGTGACTCGATCATGTCGATGCAGCTGGCCTCCCGGGCCCGCCGCGCCGGCCTGGTCATCAGCCCCAAGCAGATCTTCGAACACCGCACCCCCGCCGCCCTCGCCGTCATCGCCGAGTCCTCGGCCGGGGCCGTGGTCCAGGGCGAGCCGGGCGTGGGCGAGATCCCGCTCACCCCGGTGATGCACGAGATCCTCGACCAGGTCGGCACCGACCGGGTCAACAAGGTCGTCCAGTCCAACCTGATCACCACCCCGGCCGACCTGGACCTCGACGTGTTCACCCGCGCCCTGGGCGCGGTGCTCGACCACCACGACCTGCTCCGCGCCCGCCTGGTGACCGACGGAGACCAGCCCCAGCTCACCGTCGGCGAGCCGGGCACCGTCAACGCGGCCGACCTGATCAGCCGCGTCGACATGGCGGACGTCGCCGAGGAGGACCTGCGCCCGGTCACCGACCAGGCCGCCCGCGCGGCCGTGGGCCGGCTGAACCCGCAGGACGGTGTGATGGTCCAGGCCGTCTGGCTGGACCACGGCGCCGGCAACCCGGGACGGCTGTTGTTGATCGCGAACCACCTGGTCATCGACACCGTCTCCTGGCAGGCCCTGCTCCCCGACCTGGCCCAGGCGTACACGGAGTTCGCCGCCGGACAGGAGGAGACCACGCTGGACGTGGTCCCGACCTCGTTCCGCCACTGGGCCCGCGAGCTGGCCGAGCAGGCCGGCAGCGAGGGCCGGCTGGCCGAACTGTCCGCCTGGACGGGGATGCTGGAGGGTGCCGAACTCCAGCTCACGGCCGAGCCGGTGGACCCGAGCAGGGATCTGGGCGCCACGCTGCGGCAGGCCGCGGTGACCGTGCCGGCCGAGGTGACCTCGGCGCTGCTCACCGAGGTGCCCACCGCGTTCCACGCGGGCATCGACGATGTGCTGCTGACCGGCCTGGCCACCGCCGTCTCCGGCTGGACCGGCCGGGATGGCCAGGACACCGGCGGCGCGTTCCTGGTGGACGTCGAGGGCCACGGCCGGGAACCGCTCAGCGAACACGACGATCTGTCCCGCACGGTCGGCTGGTTCACCAACCTCCACCCCGTGCGTCTGAATGCCGCGGGCGTCGACCCGGCCGAGGTCCGCGCCGGCGGTTCGGCCGCCGGCCGGGCCCTCAAGCAGGTCAAGGAACAGCTGCGGGCGGTGCCCGGCGACGGCCTCGGCTACGGCGTGCTGCGCCACCTCAACCCCGAGACCGCCGCCACCCTGGCCGCCCTGCCCACCGCCCAGATCGGCTTCAACTACCTCGGCCGGATGCCCGCCCCCGGCGCGGGCGACGCGCCCGAGGCGCCGCGACCGTGGACGCCCACCGGCGGGCCAGGTCCCGACGGCGGCGCGCGGGCCGAACTCCCCGTCTCCCACGCCCTGGAGATCATGGCCCTCGTCCGCGACCTGCCCGAGGGCCCCGAGCTCGTCCTCAACGTCGCCTGGCCAGAGCGCCTGCTCGACGAGGCGACCGCGCAGCAGTTGCTCGAAGGCTGGGCCGCCGCACTGGCCGGCCTGGTCACCCACACGGCCGGGCCAGGAGCGGGCGGACACACCCCCTCCGACTTCCCGCTGGTGGAGATCGCGCAGGGCCAGGTCGAGGAGTTGGAGGCGGACGTCTCGGCGCTGGAGGAGGTGCTGCCCGTCGCGCCGCTCCAGGAAGGCATGATCTTCCACGCGATGTTCGACGAGCAGGACACCGACGTCTACGTCGAACAGCTGATCCTGGCCGTGGACGGACCGCTGGAACCCGCCGTGCTGCGGGCCGCCTGGCAGGCGGTGCTGGACCGGCACGCCAGCCTCCGCGCCGGTTTCCGGGAACTCCCCGGCACCGAGCGGCCGGTCCAGATCATCGCGCAGGACGTCACCCTGCCCTGGCGCGAGGAGGACCTCTCCCATCTGGACGAGGAGGCGGCCGCACAGGAGGCCGAGGCCATCGGCGTCCAGGAACGCGCCAAGCGGTTCGACCTCGCGGAACCCCCGCTGCTGAAGGTGCTGCTGGTCAAGCTCGGCGAGGACCGGCACCAGATGGCCGTGACCATGCACCACATCCTGCTGGACGGTTGGTCGCTGCCGCTGCTGATGCGGGACCTCCAGGCCAGCTACGACGCGGGCGGCACCGCGCAGGGCCTGCCCGCCATCACCCACCACCGCGAGTACCTCGCGTGGCTCGCCCGCCAGGACATGGACGCCGCGCACCAGGCGTGGCGGGACGCCATGGCCGGCACCGACGAGCCGACGCTCGTCGCGCCACAGGCGGCACGGAACGAGTCGGTACTCGCCGAGACCATCCCCGGCGAGGGCGGCGAACAACTGGCCAACGCGCTCCGCGAGCTGGCCCGCAGCAACAACATGACGGTCAACACGCTCATCCAGGCCGCCTGGGCCACCGTGATCGGTCAGCTGACCGGGCGGCGGGACGTCGTGTTCGGCGCCAGCGTCTCCGGCCGTCCGGCGGACCTGCCGGGCGTGGAGGACATGCTGGGTCTGTTCCTCAACACGGTTCCGGTGCGGGTCTCGTTCGACCCGGCCCAGACCGTGGCGCAGACGCTGGAACGGCTCCAGGCGCAGCAGACGGCGCTGCTGGACCACCAGCACGTGGGTCTGGCGGAGATCCAGCGGCTCGCGGGAGCGGGCGCCACCTTCGACACGTTGGTGGCGTTCGAGAACTTCCCCACGGGTCCTGACCAGCGCCCCGACCGCGAGGGCACCGGCGTCCGGTTCACCCCGCGGGGCATCAGGGAGTCGACCAACTTCGCCCTGGCGCTGGGCGTGAACCCCGGCGGCGCCCTGCGGTTCCGGCTTGACTACCGGCCCGACCTGTTCGACGAGGCCACCGCGCAGCTCATCGCCGAGCGGCTGGTGCGCGTCCTGGAGCAGATGACGGCCGAACCGCAGACGCGGGTCGGCGACGTGGAGGTGCTGAACGACGCGGAGCGCTCGCGGGTGCTGACGGTGTGGAACGACACCGCCAGCCCGATCCCCGGCGGCACGCTGCCGGAGGCCATCCAGGCCCGGGTCCGGCGGACGCCGACCGCCCCGGCCGTGCGCTCCGGCTCCGACGTGCTGAGCTACGCCGAGGTGGAGGAGCGCGCCACCCGGCTCGCCCGGCACCTCAGGGACCTGGGCGTGGGCGCGGAGTCCCGGGTGGGCCTGCTGCTCCCCCGTGGCGTGGACGTGGTCATCGGGATGCTGGCCGTGTGGAAGACCGGCGGCGCGTTCGTGCCGCTGGACCCCGACTATCCGGCCGACCGCCTGGCCTACGTCATCGGCGACAGCGACGCGACCGTGGTGCTCGCCACGGTGGCCACCCGAGCGCAGGTGCCGGACTCCCCGGCCCAGGTGGTGCTGCTGGACGAGCCGGAGACGCGGGAGTCGATCGCGGGTCGGGCGGACGTGCCGCTGAACGTCACGACCGAGCCGGGGCAGCTGGCGTACGTCATCTACACCTCAGGATCGACCGGCCGCCCCAAGGGCGTCGCCGTGTCGCACCGGGGTCTGGTGAACCTCGCCGAGGCCCTGCGCCCGGTGCTGGGCGTGGACGAGGGCGTCACCGCCCTGCAGTTCGCGTCGTTCAGCTTCGACGCCTCGATTCTCGATGTGGCCACCACCCTGGCGGCCGGCGGCACCCTCGCCATCGCGACCACCGAGGAGCGCACCGAACCCGAGGCGCTGGCCGGGATGATCCGCGAGGCGAACGTCTCGGTGGCCAGCGTGGTGCCGTCGCTGCTCGGGGTGCTGGAGCCCGAGTCGGTGCCGGGGGTCACGAACTGGGTGCTGGGCGCCGAGCGGCTCACCGCCGATCTGGCCACCCGCTGGACCCGGCAGGCGCGGGTGTGGAACACCTATGGCCCGACCGAGGCCACGGTGATCACCACCGCGACCGCCGAGCCGATCAGCGACACCATCACCGCGCAGGACCAGGCGCCGGCCATCGGCCGACCGCTGGCCAACACGCAGGTGTTCGTGCTGGACGGCTTCCTGCGGCCCGTTCCCCCAGGGGTGTCGGGCGAGGTCTATATCGCGGGTCCGGGTCTGGCCCGCGGCTACGTCGGCCGTCCCGACCTGACGGGTGAGCGGTTCGTCGCCTGCCCGTACGGGGAGGACCCGGGCTCCCGGATGTACCGGTCGGGCGACCTCGCCCACTGGGACGACTCAGGGCAGCTGCACTTCGACGGCCGGGCGGACGCACAGGTCAAGGTCCGGGGCTTCCGGATCGAGCTGGGCGAGATCGAGGCCGTGCTGTCCGCCCACGAGGCGGTCCGCGAGGCCGTCGTCGTCGCCCGCGAGGACCGACCTGGCGAGCGGCGGCTGGTCGCCTACGTGGTGCCCGCGCAGGCGGTGCCCGAGGGCGAGCAGTTCGACTTCGCGCCGCTGCGTGCGGACGTGGCCCGGCTGCTGCCGGAGCACATGGTGCCGGCGACGTTCGTGCCGCTGGAGGCCATGCCGCTGACGGTCAACGGCAAGGTCGACCGCAAGGCCCTGCCGGCCCCGGACTTCGCGGGACGCGTGTCCCAACGGGAACCGCGCACCGAGGCCGAGGCCACCCTGTGCGCCCTGTTCGCCGAGGTGCTGAACCTCGAACAGGTCGGCGCCGAGGACTCGTTCTTCGAGCTCGGCGGCGACTCGATCATGTCGATGCAGCTGGCCTCCCGGGCCCGCCGCGCCGGCCTGGTCATCAGCCCCAAGCAGATCTTCCAGCTCCGCACCCCCGCCGCCCTCGCGGGCGTGGCGGGTTCCTCGGCCGGGGCCGTGGTCCAGGGCGAGCCCGGCGTGGGCGAGATCCCGCTCACCCCGGTGATGCACGAGATCCTGGACCAGGTCGGCACCGACCGGGTCAACAAGGTCGTCCAGTCCAACCTGGTGAACACGCCGGCGGACCTGGACCTCGACACCGCCACCCGCGCGCTCCAGGCGGTCCTCGACCACCACGACATCCTCCGCGCGCGGCTCGTGCTCGACGGGGAGCAGCCGAACCTGTTGGTCGGCGACCCCGGTTCGGTGGCCGCCGCCGACCTGATCACCCGGGTCGACCTGGCGGACGTCGCCGAGGAGGAGCGGCGCCCGGTCACCGACCAGGCCGCCCGCGCGGCGGTGGACCGGCTGGACCCGAGTGCCGGCGTCATGGTCCAGGCCGTCTGGCTGGACCACGGACCCGGTAACCCGGGCCGGCTGCTGTTGATCGCCAACCACCTGGTCATCGACACCGTCTCCTGGCAGGCCCTGCTCCCCGACCTCGCCCAGGCCTACGCGGACCTGGCCGAGGGACGGGACGTCTCGTTGGAGCCCGTCTTCACCTCGTTCCGCCACTGGGCGCGCGAACTGGCCACCCAGGCCGGCGGCGAGAAGCGGCTGGGCGAACTCGAGGGCTGGACCGGGCTGCTGGAGGGTGCCGAACTCCAGCTCACGGCCGAGCCGGTGGACCCGAGCAGGGACGTGGGCGCCACGCTGCGCCGCGTGGAGGTGACCGTCCCCACCGAGGTCACCGCGGCGCTGCTGACGGACGTTCCGACGGCGTTCCACGCCGGCATCGACGACGTCCTGCTCACGGGTCTGGCCGCCGCGGTCGCCGCGTGGCACGTGCGGGAGACCAACGCCGACGGCCTGCAGACCGAGCAGCAGGCCGCCGGCGGCCTGCTGGTGGACGTGGAGCGCCACGGCCGTGAGCCGCTGAGCGAGCACGACGACCTGTCCCGCACGGTCGGCTGGTTCACCAACACCCACCCGGTCCGGCTGAACACGGGGCCGATCGACCACGCGGCGGTGCGGGCCGGTGGTTCCGCCGCCGGGCGCGCCCTCAAGCAGATCAAGGAGCAGCTCCGCGCCGTGCCCGGCGACGGCCTCGGCTACGGCGTGCTGCGCCACCTCAACCCCGAGACCGGCTCGGCCATGGCCGCCCTGCCGACGGCGCAGGTCGGGTTCAACTACCTCGGCCGGATGCCCGCCCCCGGCGCGGGCGACGCGCCCGAGGCGCCGCGACCGTGGACGCCCACCGGCGGGCCTGGCCCCGACGGCGGCGCGCGGGCCGAACTCCCCGTTGCCCACGCCCTGGAGATCATGGGCATGGTTCGCGATCTGGCCACCGGTCCGGAGCTGACCCTCAGCCTGTCCTGGCCGGAGCGCCTCCTCGACGAGTCCAGGGTCCAGGACCTGCTGGACGCGTGGGCGGCCATGCTCGGCGGCCTGGTCACGCACACGGCGGAACGCGGGGCGGGTGGCCACACCCCCTCCGACTTCCCGCTGATCACCCTCGACCAGAGGCAGATCGAGGAGCTGGAGGCGGCGACTCCGGGGCTGGAGGAGCTCCTTCCGGTCGCGCCGCTCCAGGAGGGCATGCTCTTCCACGCCCTCTTCGACAAGCAGGCCACCGACGTCTACGTCGAACAGCTCGTGTTCGCCGTGGACGGGCCGCTGGACCCGGCCGTGCTCCGGGCGTCCTGGCAGGCGGTCGTGGACCGGCACGCCAGCCTCCGGGCCGGCTTCCGGCAGGTCGAGGGCGTCGCACAGCCGGTCCAGCTCATCGCGGAACAGGTGACCGTGCCCTGGCGCGAGGAGGACCTCTCCCACCTGAACGAGGAGGAGGCCACGCAGGAGGCCGAGACCATCGGCGTCGAGGAACGCGCCCAGCGGTTCGACCTCGCGCAGCCCCCGCTGCTCAAGGTGCTGCTGATGAAGATGGGCGAGGACCGGCACCAGATGGCCGTGACCATGCACCACATCCTGCTGGACGGCTGGTCGCTGCCGCTGCTGATGCGGGACCTCCAGGCCTGCTACGAGGCCGGCGGAGCGGCCCAACGCCTGCCCGCCATCACCCACCACCGCGAGTACCTCGCCTGGCTGGCCCGCCAGGACATGGACGCCGCGCGCACCGCGTGGCGGGAGGCGCTGGCGAACACCGAGGAACCCACCGTGGTCGCGCCGCAGGCGTCGAGCACGGAGGCGGTGCTGGCCAAGACCATCGCCGGCGAGGGAGGTGAGGAACTGGGCACGGCGCTGCGCGAGCTGGCCCGTCGCTCCGACGTGACGGTCAACACGCTGGTGCAGACGGCGTGGGCCACGGTGGTCGGCCAACTGACCGGACACCGCGAGGTCGTCTTCGGCGCGACCGTCTCCGGCCGCCCGGCCGACCTGCCGGGCGTGGAGGACATGCTGGGCCTGTTCCTCAACACCGTGCCGGTCCGGGTGAGCCTGGATCCGACGCGGACCATCGCGGAGAACCTGGAGCGGCTCCAGTCCGAGCAGACGGCCCTGTTGGACCACCAGCACGTGGGTCTGGCGGACATCCAGAAGCTCGCGGGACCCGGCGCCACGTTCGACACACTGGTCGCGTTCGAGAACTTCCCCACGGGTCCGGACGAGCGCCCCGACCGCGAGGGCGTTCGGTTCACGCCGATGGGCATCAGGGAGTCGACGAACTTCGCGCTCGCGCTGGGCGTGAACCCCGGCGGCGCCCTGCGGTTCCGGCTGGACTACCGGCCCGACGTGTTCGACGAGGCCACCGGGCAGCTCATCGCGGACCGGCTGGTGCGCGTCCTGGAGCAGATGACGGCGAACCCGCAGGCGCGGGTCAACGAGATCGAGCTCCTGACGGACGAGGAGCGGGCGCGGGTCGTCTCCGAGTGGAACGCCACCGCCCGGCCGGTGCCGGCGGGCACGCTGCCCGAGACCATCCAGGCGCGGGCGGAACGCACGCCCGACGCGCCGGCGGTCCGCTCCGGTTCGGACACGCTGACCTACGCGCAGCTGACCGAGCGCGCCAACCGGCTCGCCCGGCACCTGACCGGCCTCGGCGTGGGCACGGAGTCCCGGGTGGGCCTGCTGCTGCCGCGCGGCGTGAACATGGTCATCGGGATGCTGGCGGTCTGGCAGGCCGGCGGCGCGTTCGTGCCGCTGGACCCGGACTATCCGGCCGACCGCCTGGCGTACGTCATCGACGACAGCGACGCCACGGTCGTGCTCAGCGTGTCCGAGCACCTGGACAAGCTGCCGGCGGACGGAGCCCGGGCGGTGGCGCTGGACGACTCCAAGACCAGGGCCACGATCGCGGCGAAGTCCGGCACACCGCTCGGCGTGACCATGGACCCGGCGCAACTGGCCTACGTCATCTACACCTCAGGATCGACCGGGCGTCCCAAGGGCGTCGCCGTGTCGCACCGGGGTCTGGTGAACCTCGCCGAGGCGATGCGGCCGGTGCTGGGCATGGACGAGGGGGTGACGGCGCTGCAGTTCGCGTCGTTCAGCTTCGACGCCTCGGTCCTTGACGTGGCCACCACCCTGGCGGCCGGCGGCACCCTCGCGATCGCCACCAGCGAGGAGCGCACCGAACCGTCGGCGCTCGCGGCGATGATCAGCAACGCCAACGTGACCGTGGCCAGCGTCGTGCCCTCCCTGCTGAGCGTGCTGGAGCCCGAGTCGGCGTCGAACATCACCACGTGGGTGCTGGGCGCGGAGCGGTTGACCGCGGACCTGGCCTCCCGCTGGGCTGGCCAGGCCAGGGTGTGGAACACCTACGGCCCGACCGAGGCCACGGTCATCACCACCACGACGGCCGAGCCGATCAGCGCGGAGATCACGTCGGACGACCCGGCCCCCGCCATCGGCCGACCGATCGCCAACACGCGGGTGTTCGTCCTGGACACGTTCCTGCGGCCGGTGCCTCCCGGCGTGACCGGTGAGGTGTACATCACCGGACCCGGCCTGGCCCGCGGCTACGTCGGCCAGCCGGGCCCGTCGGCCGAGCGGTTCGTGGCCTGCCCGTACGGGGAGGACCCGGGCTCCCGGATGTACCGGTCGGGCGACCTCGCCCACTGGGACGACGACGGCGAGCTGCACTTCGACGGCCGCGCGGACGCCCAGGTCAAGGTCCGGGGCTTCCGGATCGAGCTGGGCGAGATCGAAGCCGTGCTGTCCGCCCACGAGTCCGTGAGTCAGGGCGTGGTCGTCGCCCGCGAGGACCAGCCGGGCGACAAGCGGCTGATCGCCTACGTGGTGCCCGCCCAGGCGGTGCCCGAGGGCGAGGAGTTCGACTCCGCGCCGCTGCGTGAGCAGGTGGCCGGGACGCTGCCCGCCCACATGGTGCCGGTCCTCATCGAGGCCCTGGACGAGATGCCGCTCACCCCGAACGGCAAGGTGGACCGCAGGGCGCTGCTCAGCCGGGACGTCGAACTGCAGGCCGGCGGTCGGGATCCGGAGACCGAGCTCGAGGCGACGCTGGTCACGATGTTCTCTGAGCTCATCGGCACCGACCAGGTGTGGGCGGACTCGAACTTCTTCGACGTGGGCGGCAACTCCGTGATGGCCATGCGCCTGAACGGGAAGATCCGCAAGGAGCTCGGCATCGAGCTGGCCATGCGGGACTTCTTCACCACGCCGACCCCGGCCGGGGTGGCCAACCTGCTGGAGTTGAAGGCGCGTCCCGCGCTGCGGCCGGCGGAGCACCCGGACGACGTCCCCGTGCCCCTGACGACCGGGCAGCTCCGCGTCTGGCGCCAGGCCCGGCAGGATGACGACCCGACGGCGTACCACCTGGCCGTCGCCGTGCGCCTGGTCGGCGAGCTGGACCGGGCGGCGATGGAGCAGGCGCTGGGCGACGTGGCGGCCCGGCAGCAGATCCTGCGGACGCTCTTCCCCGAGGTGGACGGCACTCCGGTACAGCGGGTCCTGGCCGAGGACGACCCGGCGGGGAAGCCCTCGCTGCCCGTGGAGCCGGCGACCGAGGCCGGGCTGTCCGAGTTGCTGGACGCCCGGACGCGGCAGCCCTTCGACCTGGAGCGGCAGACGGGCTGGGCGCCGTACCTGTTCGCGCTGTCGGACACCGAGCACGTGCTGCTGTTGGTCGCGCACCGGATCGCCGTGGACCAGGAGTCGCTGTACCTCGCGCTCCGCGACACGTCCGCGGCCTACCGGGCGCGGCGCGAGGGCCGGGCGCCGCGACGGGCCCCGCTGGCGCTGACCTTCACCGACTACGCGCTGTGGGAGCAGGAGATGTTGCGCGGCGAGGAGAAGGAGAAGGGCCTCATCAACGACCAGATCACCTACTGGAAGGACACCCTGGCCGGCATCGAGCCGGTGACGGAGCTGCCGATCGACCATCCGCGGCGGCCGGTGGCCGAGGCGGGCGTGACGACGCGGGCGGGCTCCATCCCGCTGCGCGTGGACCGCGAACTGCACCACAAGCTGGTGGACGTGGCCAAGGCCAAGGAGGCGTCGACCCTCGATGTGCTTCAGGCCGCGTTCGCGCTGCTGCTGTACCGCCTCGGCGCGGGGAGCGACGTGGTCATCGGCAGCACCGTGTCGCCCCCGGACCCGGAGGAGATCCTGCGCCTGATGGTGGGGCCGTTCCGTCGCCGGCAGCCGCTGCGCAGCGACACCTCGGGGAACCCCACGTTCAGCGACCTGGTGGTGCGGCTCAAGGAGGCGAACGAGAAGGCGGATCTCAACAAGGACGTGCCGTTCGACCGGGTGGTGGACCTGCTGGAGCTGCCCGACGCGCCGACGCGTCACCCCGTCTTCCAGGTCATGCTCGACGTCCGGTCGGAGATCGGCGACGACTGGGACATCGTGGACTTCACGTGGCTGGCGACCAGCCACTGGTCCGTGGGTGACCCGGCCATCGACGTCGACCTGGCGATCGGCCTCACCGAGCGGCTCCTGGACGGCGGCGTCCCCGGCGGCCTGGACGGCACCCTGCGCTACGCCGCCGACCTCTTCGAGCCGTCCACCGCGACCGCGCTGGCCAACCGGCTGGTCCGCGTCCTGGACCAGGTCGGGGCCGACCCGAACCTGCGCGTCGCGGAGGTGGACGTGCTGCTGGGCGCCTCGGAACTCCACGAACTCGTGGGCGCCGAGGCCGACTCGGTCACGCCCGTCCCGCAGGGCACGGTCGTCGAGATGCTGGCCGAACAGGCGGCGCGGACGCCGGACGCCGTCGCCGTGACGGACCCGACCTGGAACGTCACCCACGAGGTGCTGGACGCCGCGGCCGGCCAGCTCGCCTGGCGGCTCTCCCAGGCAGGGGTGGGTCCCGAGGACACCGTCATCGTCTCCCTGCAGCCGGGCGCCACGATGGTGGTCGCGCTGCTGGGCGTGTTCAGGGCGGGGGCGGCCTGCCACTACGTGGGGCCCGACCAGCTCTTCGCGACGCTCGGGGACGCCTACCGCCTGGCCGCGCCGGCCGCGTTGGTCTGCACGGCGGCCACCGCCGCCTGGCTGCCGCCGAACAGCACGGTGCCCATCCTGCCGCTCGACGAGCCGTGGCCGGCCGCGTCGGACGGGACGCCGGTGACCGCGCGCGGTGTCCGGCCGCTGCCGGAGCACGCCGCGGTGGTGCTGGACGGCGAGTCCGAGAACGGCACCGCCGTGCGCACGGTCATCGAGCACGCGACGCTGGTGAACAACGTCGCACACGTCATGCGGGTCTCCCCGGTGGCCGAAGGCGTCACGCTCGACGCCCGGGCCCCCATGGCCGCGGTGCTGCCCGCGCTGTTCGCGGCACTCGGCGCGGGCGGCCGCGTCCGCCTGGAGACGCCGGAGCAGGAGGCCGCCGCGCGGGCCGCTGCCGGCGACCGGGCGGCGGACGGCCGGCGGGTGCTGGTCACCTCCAGCGAGCTGCTGACGGCGGCTGCGGAACCGCTGGCCGGCGAGTCGCCGTACGCGCAGGTCATGGTGGTGGGCAACGGTCCGAGCGAGGACGTGGACGACACCCTCGACGTGCGCGGGTGGCTGGAACGCCACCACCCGGGGAGCACGCTGGCGACCGGGCACGGCGGGGTCGAGACGGCTGGGCTGTGGCTGGCCGACCAGCGCGCCGACGGCGGACAGGTGCGCCTCGCGGACGTCGCGGCGGGCCGGCCGATCCCGAACACCCGTGCCTTCGTGCTGGACGAGCTGCTCCGCCCGCTCCCGCCGGGGGTGGTCGGCGACCTGTACGTCGCGGGCCCGTCGCTGGCGCGTGGGTACGCGGACCTGCCCGGCTACACCGGTGAACGGTTCGTGGCGTGCCCGTTCGGTCCGGACGGGGGACGCATGTTCCGCACCGGCCACCGCGCGGCGCGTACGTCCGCGGGCGTGGTGACGGTCCGGGGCACGTCCGCGGAGTACCGCAGGAAGCAGGTCGAGGCGGCTTCCCGGCGCGGCGCCAGGAACCGCGACCTGGGCGTGCTGCTGTCGCTGCGGACCGAGGGCGACCGCCCGCCGCTGTTCTGCGTGCACCACAGCTCGGGGCTGAGCTGGAGCTACACCATGCTCCTTCCGTACCTGCCGGCCGACCTGCCGGTCTACGGTCTCCAGGCGCGCGGGCTCGCGGGCACGGAGCAGCTGCCGAACAGCGTCGAGGAGATGGCCGCCGACTACGTGGAGCAGATGCGCGGCGTCCAACCCACCGGCCCGTACCACCTGCTCGGGTGGTCGCTCGGCGGCGTGGTCGCCCAGGCGATCGCCACCCTGCTGGAGGAGCAGGGCGAGGAGGTGGCGCTGCTCGCCGCACTCGACGGCTACCCGGGCGCGCGCGGCGAGATCAGCCGCCCGTCCGGCCAGGGCGGCGGCCAAGGCGGCCAAGGCGGCCAGGGCGGCGGGGGTGACCAGTTCATCCATCCGATGGGGCAGGCCCAGGACGGCGCTCAGGCGGACCAGCACACCCAGGCCGGCCCGGCGGTCCAGGGCGGTCAGGGCGCGGAGGGAGACCAGGAGCTGCGGCACGAGCAGCACCGGGACGACGCCCAGGGCGACACTCCCGGCGCCGGGGCGGGGCAGTCGACGGACAGCGACTTCATCTCGCCGGCGCAGCAGACCGTGTCGAACAACGCGGTGCGCATCGCGCGCGACCACACGCCGGCCCGGTACTCGGGCTCCATGCTCCTCTTCATCGCGACCCAGGACCGACCGGAGAGCCTCTCGACGGCGGAGGCCGGGAGCATCTGGGAACCGTATGTCGAGGGCGGTATCGACCGGCACGAGATCGCGGTCGACCACCACAACATGCTGATGCCCCCGCACGTCTCCCGCATCGGACGCCTGGTCACCGAGAAGCTCCAGGAACGTCCCGAGAACTAGCCAGATCCTTTTCGGGTGGCCGACCGACCGCGGCCCTCGAGAACGTCGAAGTCCCCGGGTGGCACGGGAAACACGAGAACCCCGTGCCACCCGGGGACCAGGAAAGGAATGTGAGCATGGTCACGCAAACCGAGGACGCGGAAGCGATTCGGCGGATTTTCAGCGCCTCCCGGATCGGGATCAACCCCTCGCCGGAGATGTACCAGGCGATAGCGGAAAGGCCGCTGATCGAGATCCCCGACGGAAAGCCCGTGAACTGGATCGTGCTCGGCGCCGACGCGGTGCGGCAGATTCTCGGCGACCCGAAGAGGTTCTCCAACGAGCCGAATGTCGGCGGCGTCGTCGCGGGCAACCTGCTCCAGCTCGACCCGCCCGAGCACACCCGGATCCGGAGGCTGCTGGCACCGGAGTTCGCCCCCCGGCGCATTCGCAACCTGCAGCCCATGGTCGAGAAGGTCGTCCTGTACTGCCTGGACGACCTGGAGCGGTCGGGATCGCCGGGCGATCTCATGCGGCGCTTCGCCTACCCCATCACCGCCTTCGTGAGCTGCGAGCTGTTCGGTCTGCCGTGGGACGACGCCTGGGAGGCACTCCGCCTCGACACCATCCGCTCCGACGGCGAGGGCCCGACCCAGCGGATCGCGTTCGCCGCCTACGACACCTACGGGAAGAAGCTGGTCGAACGCGCCCGCAAGAACCCGGGCGACGACATGATGGGCCGTCTGTTCCGTAAGCACGGCGACGAGCTCACCGACGAGGACGTCCACGGAATGCTGGACGCCGTGGTGTTCGCCCAGATCGAGGGCACGGCCCAGATGTTGGGGCTGTCGGTCCTTGCGCTCCTGGAGCATCCCGAGGAACTCGCGCTGCTGCGTGCGCATCCCGAGCTGATGGATCCCGCGGCTGAGGAGCTGATGCGCTACCTGTCGATCGTGGCGACCGCCTCGCCGCGGGTGGCGATGGAGGACGTGGAGGTCGCGGGCCGCCTCATCAAGAAGGGACAGACCGTGCAGTGCTCGCTGTTCGCGGTCAACCGGTCCCTGCCGCCCGAGGAGGACGGGCTCAACATCAGGCGCGAGGAGATCTCACACGTCGCCCTGGGCCACGGCATTCACTTCTGCATCGGCGCGGGTCTGGCCAGGCTGGAACTGCGAGTCGCGCTCACGGAGCTGTTCAACCGTATGCCCCGACTTCGGCTGGCCGTACCGGCGGACGAGTTGAGCTACCGCATCAGCTCGCCCCAGTTCGGCGTGAACGCGCTGCCGGTCACCTGGTAACGGCGACCCCGCTCCCGCGCGGGCGGGACCGCACCGCGACCACGTGCCGTCCGGCCACTGTCCAAGTGCCCAGCATGGACGGTTGGACGGCCGGATCGGGCGGGCACACGGCGACCCGGAGATCACTATTTCGGCCGGTTGCCGATCATTACCACAAAGCCAATTTCCGACGACCGCTGAACGTCCGTCCGAGAAGGCCCGGTTGTGAAGGTTGGACAGCGTTGGTGAAAGCCTCGTATTCGTGTGATCCTGAGCGGCGGGAAGATTCCCACCTCCCAGACTCGAGCCCGCACGGGGGAAATTCGATGGTCGAACGGAGCGTCGACGCCGGTGCGCTGGTCGCACCCGGTGACACGGTCCCCTCGGCGCACCCCCACCGAGCCGCCGACCAGGCCGCCAATCGGGCCGTCTTCGAGCGGCTGGGACTGCGACAGGGACGCCTCGCGAAGCCCGGACGGCCCGACACCGCCGTCAAGATCCTCGGCCACACCTGGGCGGCGCCGTGCGTCATCGGCCCGCCCGCCGGGCCGGCACGGCCCGAGGCCGCGCCCGCGGCGCTCCGGGCCGCGGGCGCGGCTGGCCTGCCGGCCGTGGTGGTCGCGTCCGCGGAGCACGACCTCGCGGCCCTGGTCGCGGCCCTGGTCGCGGCTCTGCTCGCGGAGGGCGACACGGCCGGCGGCGCGGCCGGTGCCGTGCCGCCGTGGCTGCTGATCCCCGCCACCGAGGACCGCGCCGAGGCGCTGCGGCTCGCCGAGACCGCCGCGGAGGCCGGCTTCGGGGCGCTGGTCCTCGACCTCGGCCTCGGCCTCGACGCGCTGGCCTGGCTGCGCCCGGTGGTGTCCCTTCCGTTGCTGGTCGCGGGCGTCGGCACGGCGCCCGACGCGCTGCGCGCCGCCCAGGCGGGGGCCGACGGGATCGTGGTGACCGCGGTCCGCGCGCTGCCGGAGATCGCGGCGGCCGTGGCCGGCGGATGCCCCGTGCTGCTCGACGGCGGCGTCGAGCGGGGCGCCGACGTGCTGGCCGCCCTGGCCTGGGGCGCCGACGCGGTGTTCGTGGACCGGCCGGTGCGCGACGGCCTTCGGGACGGTGCGCATGCGGCGGAAACGGCAGTGACCCAACTCGTCCGGGAGGTGACGGAGGCGATGACCTACACCGGGGCCGATTCGGCCGCGGACGCACGCCCCGAGATGGTCGTGGCGGAACCGGGAACCCAACCGGAACCGGCCGCGGACCGGTCTCGTGGGCAGGCGACCCCGGGCATCCTGCGGAAGGCCGAACTGCACGGCAGCGTGTCGGATCCGCTGCTGGACACGATGAACTTCCTCAACGAGATCACCCTCCGCTACCCCGACGCGATCTCGTTCGCGCCCGGCCGCCCGTACGACGGCTTCTTCGACATCGAGCAGATCTTCGACCACCTGCGCCGGTACCTGGACCACCTGGCCGAACAGGGCATCGGGGCCCAGCAGATCCGGTCGCAGATGTACCAGTACGGGCCCACCGCCGGGTTCATCCGGCAGGAACTCGCGGACTGGCTGCGCGAGGACGAGAACATCGACGTCCGGGCCGAGTCCATCGTCGTGACCGTCGGGGCCCAGGAGTCCATGCTGCTGGTGCTGCGCGCGCTGGTCGCCGGACCCGACGACGTGGTGCTGGTGGCCAGCCCCTGCTACGTGGGCATCACCGGCGCGGCCCGGGTGCTGGACATCCCGGTGACGCCGGTGGAGGAGCGCGAGGACGGCTTCCACTGCGCCGACCTGGAGGCGGTCATCCTGGCCGAGAAGGCCCGCGGACGCCGGCCCCGCGCCTTCTACGTGGTGCCCGAGCACTCGAACCCGGGCGGCACCACGATGGACCTCGCCGCCCGCATGGAACTGCTGGAGGTCGCCGCCCGGCACGACGTGCTGGTGCTGGAGGACACCCCGTACCGGCTGGTCAGCCCCGGCGAGCGGCTGCCGACCCTGAAGTCCCTCGACCGCACCCGCACGGTGGTGCACCTGGGCTCGTTCTCCAAGACCCTCTTCCCCGGCGCCCGCGGCGGCTTCGCGATCGCCGACCAGCTGGTGGTGGACGACGCGGGCGGCACCGGCCTGCTCGCCGACGAGCTCGCCAAGATCAAGAGCATGGTGACCGTCAACACCCCGTCGCTGAGCCAGGCCGCCGTGGCCGGCGCCCTGCTGGCCGGGAAGCTCTCCGAGCTGAACGCCAAGCCCGCCGACTACTACGGGGACTCCATGCGGTCCGTGCTGAAGCACCTGGACGAACGGCTGCCCGCCGACCGCCGCGCGGAGCTCGGCGTGTCGTGGAACGAGCCCACCGGCGGCTTCTTCCTGGCCGTGCGGGTCCCCTTCCGCGCGGACAACGCCGCGCTGACCAGGTCCGCACAGGACTTCGGCGTCATCTGGACGCCGATGGCGGACTTCTACCCGGGTAGCGGCGGTGAGTACGGCCTCCGGCTGTCCACCAGCTACCTGACGCCCGCCGAGATCACGGAGGGCACCACCAGACTCGCCCGGTTCATCGAGGCCGAGAGCGAACGCAACACGGAGAGGAAGCAAGAGCAGTGACCAGCGACACCGTCAATCGAACGACGCGCGGGAAGCCGCGAATGTGGGGGTGGACCTTCCGATGACCATGACCATCGAGCCTGTGGACGTGCTGGACCTCGTTACTCCGACGGTCCTGAACCAGCCCTTAGCCCCGCGCATGATCGGGGTGGGTACCGCCGCGTCGCCGACCGCCTACAACCAGCGGGAGGTCTTGGACGCCTTCGAGATCACCGACCCCAAGATCCGTGGTGTCTTCACCAACAGCGCCATAGAACGCCGCTTCCTGACCCTCCCCGACCCGGGACCTGACGGACACCGTCACCCCGAGGAGCAGGGTCAACTGCTGGACAAGCACAAGGCCATGGCCATCGAGATGGGTGCCAAGGCGCTGGACGACTGCCTCAAGAGCATCGGCGCCTCCCGCGCGGACGTCCGTCACCTGTGCTGCGTGACCTCGACCGGCTTCCTCACCCCCGGTCTGAGCGCGTTGATCATCCGCGAGACCGGGATGGACCCGTACACCAGCCGCTCCGACATCGTCGGCATGGGCTGCAACGCCGGTCTCAACGCCCTGGGCGTGGTCTCCGGCTGGTCCGCCGCCCACCCCGGCGAGCTGGCGATCGTGCTGTGCACCGAAGCCTGCTCGGCCGCCTACGCCATGGACTCGACCATGCGCACCGCGGTGGTCAACAGCCTCTTCGGCGACGGCGCCGCCGCCCTGGCCCTGGTCAGCGGCGAACAGGAGACCACCGGCACCGGCATCCGCGCCGCCGCCGGCCCGCGGATCCTGAAGTCGGCCAGCTACCTGATCACCGACGCCATCGCCGCGATGCGCTACGACTGGGACGACCAGCTCGGCCGCTTCAGCTTCTTCCTCGACCCCCAGATCCCCTACGTGGTCGGCGCGCACGCCGAGCGGGTGGTGGACCGACTGTTGGAGGACACCGGGCTGCGGCGCAGCGAGATCGCGCACTGGCTGGTCCACTCCGGCGGCAAGAAGGTCATCGACGCCGTGGTGGTCAACCTCGGCCTGACCTACCACGCGGTCCGCCACACCACCGGTGTGCTGCGCGACTACGGCAACGTCTCCAGCGGCTCGTTCCTCTTCTCCTACGAGCGGCTGATCAACGAAGGCACTGTCCGACCTGGCGACTATGGAGTGCTCATGACGATGGGCCCGGGCTCGACGATCGAAACGGCGCTGGTCCAGTGGTGAGCGCGGCAGAGGTGACGAACGAACCGCTGACGCTCCGCATCGACGGAAGCGAACCGCTGTCCCTGACGACCGTCAAGGCGCTCACCACGGTCTGCGACCAGGCCGAGGATCAGGCGGCCAAGGACGAGAACGGCTCCGAGATACTCACGGTGTTCGTCTCGGGTGTCCCGGCGGAGGGCTGGCCCGCGGGCCTCGACGTCCCGCTGGTGACGAAGTGGGAGCGGGCGCTGCGCCGGCTGGAGCGGCTGCCCGTGGCCACGGTCGCGGTGGCCAACGGCGACTGCGGCGGCCCGGCCCTGGACGCGTTCCTGGTCACGGACATCCGCGTGGCCACCGAGGACACCCGGCTGCTGGTGGCCCGGGACGGCTCGGCGACCTGGCCCGGCATGGCCAGCTACCGCCTCGTCCAGCAGGCCGGCGCGGCCAGGATCCGCCGGGCGGTGCTCTTCGGCCTGCCGATCGAGGCGAAGGCCGGGCTCGAACACGGCATCGTGGACGAGCTGACCAACGATCCGGTGGTCACCGCGGCGGCCGCGGCCGACCTGCTCGGCGGCCTGTCGGGCAAGGAACTGGCCATCCGACGCCAGCTGCTGTTCAACGCCACGACGACGAGCTTCGAGGACGCCCTCGGCTCGCATCTGGCGGCGGTCGACCGGACGCTGCGGCAGGTCGCCGCGAGGGAAACGGTATGACAACCGCTCTGCGGGAGGATGCCCGGGGCATGTGGCCGAACCTGACCGAGGCCGCGGCGCGCGTCGAGGAGCTGGTGGCGTCGCTGCCGGCTCCCGGCGCGCGCTCCCCGGAGCAGCAGGCCGAGGTGACCGACGCCCACGACGCGGCGCGGGCACTGCGCGTCCGCTTCCTGGAAGAGAACGTCGACGCGGTCTACGACCGGCTCACCGAGGGGCGCTCCGAGCACCTCAGGATCGAGGAGCTGGTCGACGCCGCCGCGGACGCGTACCCCGGCCTGATCCCCACCGCCGCCCAAATCGTCGAGGAGCGTTCCAAGACGCAGGCGGCCAAGGAGGGTCGGGAGATCGACCAGGGCATCTTCCTGCGGGCGGTGCTGCGTTCACCGCGGTCCGGTCCGCATCTGATGGACGCCATGCTCCGGCCGACCACCCGCGCCCAGCGGCTGCTCCCGCACTTCCTGCGCGTCGGCGTGGTGGAGATGGAGACGCTGCGGCTGGAACGCCGGGACGGCGTGGCGCGGGTGACCATGAACCGGGGCGACTGCCTGAACGCCGAGGACTGCCGGCAGGTCGACGACATGGAGACCGCCGTCGACCTCGCCCTGCTCGACCCGGGGGTCCGGGTGGGGCTGGTCCGCGGCGGGGAGATGACCCATCCGCACTACGCGGGCAAGCGGGTGTTCAGCGCCGGCATCAACCTGAAGGCGCTGAGCTCCGGCGACATCTCCCTGGTCGACTTCCTGCTGCGCCGCGAACTGGGCTACATTCACAAGCTCGTTCGCGGCGTGTTCCAGGAGGGGCCGGGTAGTTGGCACTCACCCCGGGTCGAGAAGCCGTGGGTTGCCGCGGTGGACGGCTTCGCCATCGGCGGCGGCTGCCAGCTGATGCTGGTGTTCGACCACGTGATCGCCGCGTCCGATGCCTACTTCAGCCTGCCGGCTGCGCAGGAGGGCATCATCCCGGGCGCGTCGAACTTCCGTCTGGGCTGGGCGACCGGCCCCCGGATCTCCCGCCAGGTCATCCTCGGCGGGCGCCGCATCGAGGCGAGCGAGCCGGACGCCCGGCTGCTGGTCGACGAGGTGGTGGATCCGGACGAGATGGACGCCGCGGTCGAGCGGGCCCTGACGCTGATGGACGGGGAGGCGGTGCTCGCCAACCGTCGCATGCTCAACCTGGCCGAGGAGTCCCCCGAGGAGTTCCGGAGGTACATGGCGGAGTTCGCGCTCCAACAGTCCCTCCGGATCTACGGTCAGGACGTCATCAACAAGGTCGGTCGGTTCGCGGCACGTTCCGCATGACCGACTGACGAGGAAAAGCGCGGTGTGAAGGGACAGTCGATGCCGGTCGCTCGGATCAACGGAATCAACCTCAGTTTCGACGAACATGGCGCCGGGAAGCCGGTCGTGATGGTCACCGGAACCGGGGCTCCGGGGCGAATCTGGCGGACGAACCAGGTGCCGGCCCTCACCAGGGCCGGTTTCCGGGTGATCACCCTCGACAACCGCGGAATTCCGCCGACCGATCTGTGTCCCGAGGGCTTCACCCGCGAGGACATGGCCGCGGACGTGGCCGGTCTCATCGAGCACCTTGGGGTGGGACGGTGCCACGTCGTTGGTTTCTCACTGGGCTCGATCATCGTCCAGGAACTCCTCGTGGCCCGGCCGGAGCTCGTCGAGCGTGCCGTTCTCATGGCGACCACGGGAAGAGGTGACACCCTGGTCGCCGCGGCGTCGGCCGCGGATATCGAACTCGCCGACAGCGGGGTCAAGGTTCCGCCACGATTTGCCGCCTACGTGCAGGCCCTTGAGAACCTCTCGCCGGAGACCCTCGACGACGAGGAAGGCCTGCGGGACTGGCTCGACATCTTCGAGATGTCCGCGGTCGACCGCGCGCAGGTGCGGAACCAACTCACCCTCCAGGTGATCCCGAACCGGCTGTCGGCCTACCGCGGCATCTCGGCTCCGTGCCTGATCATCGGCTTCGGCGATGATCGGGTGCTGCGCCCGGCCCTCGGGCGCGAGGTCGCCAGAAGCATTCCCGGCGCCAGGTACACCGAGATCCCGGGCTGCGGCCACTACGGGTATCTGGAGAAGCCTGACGTCGTGAATTCCGCAATCATCGACTTCCTGGCGGAGCGGGCCACATGAGTGCCCCTGCCGTGGCGTGCGCGGGGCGGCGTCTGCCGTTCGACGTTGTAGTCACCCCGCACACCCCGATATCGTAAATATGTCGATCCCTGACAAGGTCAACTGACGGGAGTAGTCATGGAAAACCCCTTCGACGACGAGGACGGCTCCTTTCTCGTTCTGGTGAACGACGAGAACCAGCACTCGCTGTGGCCCGCGTTCGCCGAGGTGCCGGCCGGCTGGAAGTCCGTCTTCGGAGAGAGCACCCGCAAGGCGTGCCTGGAGTACATCGAGGAGAACTGGACGGACATGCGTCCGCAGAGCCTCATCGACCAGATGAAGGAACACGAAACCGCCAGTTAGTCCGCCCGACCCAGAGAACGTAATACGAGACAGAGGTGGTATACCGTGGTCATGGGTGGCCCGGGGCCGGTAATGATCAGAGGTATGGGACCGGATGCACCTGGGACCAACAAAGATCATGAGGTCAAATCCGGAACGGCGAAACGCATTATTGCCTACACCAAGCCGTACCGCAGCACCATGCTCCTGTTGTTCTTCATCAGCGCGCTGAACGCTGCGAGCGTGGTGGCTCCGCCCCTGCTGTTCAAGTACCTCATCGACGAAGGGATCCGGCACGGCGACGCCTCGCTCGTCGTGTGGATCGCCGCAGCGGTTGCCGCCCTTGCCCTCGTCGGTGCCTTCCTGGGATTCGGTGAGGCCCTGTACTCGGCGAAGTTGAGCGAAGGACTGATCTACGACCTGCGCACCGCAGGTCTTCGACCATGTGCAGCGGCAACCGCTGATGTTCTTCACCCGAGCACAGACCGGCGCGCTGATCAGCCGGCTCAACACCGACGTGATGGGAGCACAGCAGGCGCTGACGTCGCTGTTCTCCACCGTCGTCGGGGCGGGGCTGACCCTGATATTCGTCCTGGTGACGATGCTCCTCCTGTCCTGGCAGATCACGCTGATCTCGCTGGTGCTGCTCCCGTTCTTCGTGCTGCCCGCCAGGATCGTCGGGCCGCCGGATGCAGCGGGTGATGCGCCAGCACATGCAGATCAACGCCGAGATGGGCTCCATGATGCAGGAGCGCTTCAACGTCACCGGCGCGCTGGTGGCCAAGCTCTACGGCCGCCCCGACACCGAGAACGGCCGCTTCTCCGAGCTGGCCGCCCGGGGTCGCGACGTCGGCGTCACCACCGGCGTCTACATGAAGCTGCTGTTCATCTCCACGCTGCTGGTGGGCTCCGTCGCCGCGGCGATCGTCTACGGCGTGGGTGGCAGCCTGGCCGTCGACGGTGCGTTCCAGTTGGGCACGCTGGTGGCCCTGGCGACGCTGCTGACCCGGCTCACGGGCCCCGTCGGCCAGCTCTCCAACGCCCAGGCGGACGTGATGACCACGCTGGTCAGCTTCGACCGGCTCTTCGAGGTCCTCGACCTCAAGCCGCTGATCGCCGAGAAGCCGGACGCGAAGCCGCTGCCCGCCCGCTCGTCGGACACCGGGTCGGCTCCGGAGGTCGAGTTCTCCAACGTGTCGTTCCGCTACCCGAAGGCGGCCGACGTCTCGCTCGCCTCCCTGGAGTCGATAGCCCTGCCCACGCCGGAACGCGAGGACGACACCTGGACCCTGCGGGACCTGAGCTTCACCGTCCCGGCCGGCAAACTCACCGCGCTGGTCGGCCCCTCCGGCGCCGGCAAGACCACCATCACCCACCTGGTGCCCCGCCTCTACGACCCGAACGAGGGCACCGTGCGCATCGGCGGCGAGGACCTGCGCGACCTGACCCTGGAATCGCTGCGCGAGACCGTCGGCATGGTGATCCAGGACGCGTACCTCTTCCACACCACCATCCGGGAGAACCTGGTCTACGCCAAGCCCGACGCCTCCGAGCAGCAACTGATCGAGGCGTGCGAGGCGGCGCAGATCTGGGATCTGATCAAGTCGCTTCCCGACGGGCTCAACACCGTGGTCGGCGACCGCGGCTACCGGCTCTCCGGCGGCGAGAAGCAGCGCCTGGCCATGGCCCGACTGCTGCTCAAGGCCCCGCCGGTGGTCGTGCTCGACGAGGCGACCGCGCACCTCGACTCCGAGTCCGAGGCGGCGCTCCAGCGCGCCCTGAAGACCGCGCTGACGGGCCGCACCTCCCTGGTCATCGCCCACCGGCTGTCCACCATCAAGGACGCCGACCAGATCCTGGTCCTCGACAAGGGCCAGATCAAGGAGCGCGGAACCCACGAGGAACTGCTCGCACTGGGCGGGCTCTACGCCGAGCTCTACCGCACCCAGTTCGCCCGTCAGGCCGACGGCTCCCCCCCGGAGCCGGTGAACCGTCAGCCGGTTCCCGAACCGGTGGGCGCCGGCGCCGGCGGCCCGACCTTCATCGGCCCCGGCCCCGGCGGTGGCGGCCCCGGCGGTCCCGGCGGGCACCTCATGGGTCCCGGTCACATCGGCCCCGGCCCCGGCGGGCCTCGCCCGCGGCGGCGGGAACTTCATGGGCCCCGGTCCGCAAGGTTCCGGCGGCCCTCCCGGTGGCAACGGCTCGCACGGTCCAGGACCCCGGACCTGACCGGGCGACGCACGACGGCGCCGCGCCCCACCCGGCGCCGTTGAGCGGAGAGCGGCCCCCGACCTGGAACTCTCAGGTCGGGGGCCGCTCTCCGTTACCGCTTACCGTTGCTTCGGCTACGTGTTCCGGTTACGTGTCCCGTGCGGTGACGGTCCAGAGCTGGTTCGCCCCGGAGGTGGGCCGCCAGACCGATACCTCCGCTCCGTCGTGCGTCGCGCCGCCGGCGACGTCGAGCAGTTCGCCGGTGGCCGCGTTGACGAAGGTCCAGGAACCGTCGCCGGTGCTGGACATGATCCATTGGGCCGCCGCGTCGGGCCGACCTCCCAGCCGTGCCGGCTCCAGAACCAACTCCCCGTCTCTCACGGCAAGCTGACGGTCCGTCGCGGTCGACCCCCGAATGACCGGACGCGTTGGTCAGCTGGTAGCGCTGCTCGTTGTCGGTGCCCCGGGTCACCTTCGTCACCGACCACTCCTGGGCGGCGTCCGCCGGGTCCGTGGTGCGGAGGACCACGCCGTCGCCGTCGGCCGACGGGGCCAGCGACAGTCCGCTCTGCACGCCGGTGAGCTCGTACTCCTGGCCGGGCTGGATCAGGGCGGCGTCGCCGGCCACGCCCCGGACGCCGTCCACCAGGAAGCTGGTGACGGACTGGGCGGGCACCGTGAAGGTGGCCCGTTCGTCGGTCACCCGCACCGGGTCCTGCTCGACGAGGGCGCCGGTCCCGTCCGTGACCACCGGTGTGACCGTGGCCCCGCGGGCGAGGTGCCCGAACTTCGACAGGTCGAGCGTGACCGTGCGCGCCTCGGTGGCGTCGTTGACGTGCACCACGGTGGCGCCCCGGCCGTCGTCGGTCACCGCGGCCACGCTGTTCGGGTCGTCGGTCCTGGTCAGGCGGTCACCGGGCTGGATGTAGTGGGTGAAGTTCCGCGCCGTGTCGAACTTGGTGTTGGTGTAGATCGGGCAGGACTCCAGGGTGTCCTCGGCCGTGCAGTCGAACGGCAGCTGGATGCTCCCCCAGTTCCCGCCCTCCTCGGACTCCCCGCCCGGCGCCATGTTGTCGTAGTCCTCCACCGGCTGCCAGAAGACCCAGGCGCTGGGCTCCAGTTCGCGCAGGTCGTCGACCATGTGCCCGGCCAGGCCCAGGCCCGGCACCATCGACTCGAAGTCCTGCCCCAGCTCGGAGCCCCAGCCGCCCTCGACCTCGCTCATCCACAGCGGGGTGTCGGCCGCCTTGGCGAGGTCACGGGCGGTGGTGCGGCCGCCGGTGCCGTAGGTGTGCACGTTGAGCTGCTCGACGAGCTCGCGCACCTCCTCCGGATAGGACTGCCAGTTGGTGGCGAACGTCGTCGGGTTCGTCTCGTCCATCGCCGAGATGTCGGCGCCGGTCGCGGCGTCCGCCAGTTCCTCGGCGAGCGCGCTGATCACCTGCTGCTGGAGCTCGGGGCCGATATGGGCGCCCTCCTGCCGGCCGCCCGTCGGCTCGCCGTCCGGGCCCAGTGTGGTCCGCCAGTACGAGGTGTTCGGCTCGTTGAACGGGTCGAGGGTGTCGACGTCGATGCCGTGCGCCTCCTCAAGCCGCTCCACCGCGCCGACCAGGTACGCGGCGAAATCCGCCACGGACTCGGTCTTCAGCTGGTCGCTGGACCCGTCGAAGCTGCCGGACACGTAGCCGCTGACGGTCATCCACCACGGCGGCGAGTTGCTGAACGCCTCCCAGTGGTCGATCTCGTCCCTGATCCGGTCCACCCACCAGCGTTGGGTGGCGTCGGCGTCCTCGTTCCAGTCGGCGGGGTCGTCGGCGCTCCACCAGTCGGTGTCCTCGCGGGTGGTGCCCTCGGGCGCCTGCCACCAGCCCTCCACCGCGCCGCCGGCGCGCAGGTAGTCGGCGACGTCGGGCGCGTTACCGCCGCCGACGTTGTAGCGGGCGATGTTGAGGCCCAGTCCCTCGTCGTCGAAGAGCAGGCTGGCCAACTCCTCGCGGACCTCCTCCGGATAGTCCCCGGTGGCGTTGGCGAACCAGACCAGGCTGGTGCCCCAGCCCTCGAACTCCTGGCCCTGGTAGGACGGGTCGGGCGTGATGATCACGTCGCCGGCGGGCGCGACCGCGGCGGCGCCGGTGCCGGAGGCGGGGGCCGCGACCAACGTGCCGGTGGCGACGACCACCGCGCTGGCGGCGGCCAGGGCAACTCTTCGCGTCATGGGATCTCCCTCGACGATGCGGGGCGGCAGAGCGGACGAACCGTTGATGTTTACGCAAACATTCAATGTTGCAAGTTGTTTACATCTGATCGCTGATGAGCGTCAAGGGTCGTGCAGCGGGATATTCCCACTCCCGCACGCCCGGCGCCGGGCGAACTCCTCCCCATCACTTGACGCCCAGTCCCCACCGGTCTTTACTCCCGTCCACAACAGTAGACGGCGTCCTCATATGTAAACGGTGAAAGGTTTCAGTGTGGTTGCGCTCTCGAACAAGTCCCCACTCCTTCCACCAACAGGCAGCGGCCCACCGGGCCGGCGGGTCGTCGCGCTCGTCGGCGTGGGCGTGGCGCTGCTGGCGGGCGGGTGCACCGTCGCCAACTCCGGCAGCGCCGCCGGGGCCGACACGGTCCAGATCGTGCTGCCCGAGGAGCCGCCCACCCTGGAGCCGTGCGACGCCTCGCTGACCGCCACCGGCCGGGTCACCCGCTCGAACATCACCGAACCGCTGACCGAACGCGTGCCGGAGACCGGGGACCTGGAGCCCAAGCTCGCCACCGAATGGACCCAGACCTCGCCGACCACCTGGGAGTTCACCCTCCGCGAGGGCGTCACGTTCCACGACGGCACCGCGTTCGACGCCGAGGACGCGGCGTTCTCCATCGACCGCACGGTCAACTCCGACATTGGCTGCAACGTCGACGGATACGTCTTCGGCGACAGCGAGATCACCGCCGCCGCCCTGGACGCCACGACGCTGGAGGTCACCACGCCCGACCCCGACCCGATCCTCCCGCTGCGGATCTCCTTCGTCGAGATGGTGCCGACGAGCACCGACGCCACCGCCAAGGTCCGCGAGCCGGTCGGCACCGGCCCCTACCGCATCGACACCTGGAACCAGGGCATCAACCTGCGTCTGGACAGCTTCGACGGCTACTGGGGCCCGGCCCCCGACTACCCGGCGGCGCTCTACACCTGGCGCGCCGAGGGCAGCATCAGGGCCGCGATGGTCTCCAGCGGCGAGGCGGACATCGCGGTCGGCCTCGCGCCGACGGACGGCGCCGGCGACAACGCCGTGGAGTACCCGAACAACGAGACGTCCTATCTGCGGATCGACGCCGCCAAACCGCCGCTCGACGATCTGCGGGTGCGCCAGGCCATCAACTACGCCATCGACAGGGAGGGTCTGGTCGCCTCGGTGTTCGCCGGGCTCGGCGAGCCGGCCGGCCAGGTCGTCCCCGACGGGGTCACCGGCTACAACCCGGACATCGAGGCGTGGCCCTACGACATGGACCGGGCGCGGGCGTTGGTCGACGAGGCCCGCGCCGACGGCGTGCCGGTGGACGAAACGATCACGATCATCGGCCGCAACGGCATCTACCCCAGGGCCGCGGAGGCCATGGAGGTGGTGCAGAGCGCGCTGCTGGACGCCGGGCTCTCCGTGGAGATCGAGATGTTGGACGTGAACGCCTGGTTGGAGTACCTTCTCCGGCCCTTCCCCGAGGACATCGGCCCCACCCTGCTCCAGGCTCAGCACGGCAACCAGGCCGGCGACGCCGCCTTCACCATGGAGCAGATCTACGGCAGCAAGGGCGCGCAGAGCAGCTACGGCACCGCCGAACTCGACGCGATGATCGAGGAGGCCGAACTCGCGTCGGGCCCCGACCGGGACGCCGCCTTCGCCGACGCTCTCGCGTACCAGGGCGACGAGGTCGTCAGGGACGCGGTGTTGGCCCATATGACGGGCATCATCGCCCTCTCGCCGAACGTGACCTACGAGCCCAACTCGGCCAGCGGCGACGAAATGCACCTGACCGAGATCCACCCGGCGAGCTGAGGACGCGATGCTCACCTTCCTGCGACGCCGCATCCTCTCCAGCGCCATCCCGCTCCTGGTGGTGATCCTGGGCGTGTTCTTCCTGGCGCGCCTCACCGGGGACCCGGCCAACCTCTATCTGCCGCTCAGCGCCACCGCCGAGATGCGGGAGACGTTCTCCGCCCAGCACGGCTTCGACGATCCGCTGTTCGTGCAGTTCGGCGACTATCTCGCGCAGCTCGCCCAGCTCGACTTCGGCGATTCGCTGCGCACCGCCCAGCCCGCGGACGAGGCGGTGCTGCGGGCGTTCCCCGCGACGCTGCAACTCGCCGGATTCACCATGCTCTACGCGATCGTCGGCGCGGTGATCGTCGGCAGCCTGGCCGCCTACCGGCCGAACTCGCTGGCCGACCGGATCGCCAGCTTCCTCTCCGCGACGGCCGCGAGCACGCCCGACTTCTGGTTCGCGATCATGGGCGTGCTGATCTTCGCCGTCCAGCTGGAATGGCTGCCGACCTCGGGCACCGCCGGCATGTCCGCCTGGGTGCTCCCGGTGCTGACCCTGCTGATCCGCCCCTTCGGCGTCCTCGTCCAGGTGGTGCGCGGCGCCATGCTGTCCGCGCTCTCCGCGCCCTATATCAAGGTGGCGCGCGCCAAGGGCGCCGGCGAGAGCCGGGTGATCTTCGTCCACGCGCTGCGCAACGCCGCCGCGCCCGCCCTCACCGTCGCCGGCGACCTCACGGTCGGCCTGGTCAACGGCGCGGTCGTGGTGGAGAGCATCTTCGGCTGGCCGGGCATCGGCAAGCTGATGATCGACTCGATCCTCCAGCGCGACTTCGCGGTGTTGCAGGCGGCCGTGCTGCTGACCGCGCTGACGATCTTCGCGCTGAACATCCTCATCGACATCTGCTACGCGCTGCTCGACGCGCGGGTCAGGCAGGGGGCGTTGGCATGACCACGAGTGAGATGGACGACGGCGGGCGGGTGCGGATGCTGACCCTGCTCACCAGGGACCGGATGGCCACCGCGGCCTGCGGCGTGCTGCTGCTGGTGGGGCTGTGCGCGGTGCTCGGGCCGCCGCTCCTCGGCGACCTCGCGCGCGAGCAGAACCTGCGGGCGGTGAACCTGCGGCCGTTGAGCACCGACGAGGGCTGGGAGTTCGTGCTCGGCAGCGATTCGCTCGGCCGCAGCGTGCTGGCCCGGCTGGTCGTCGCGGCCGGTACGACGATGGCGGTCGCGGTGCCCGCCGTGCTGCTGTCGCTGCTGATCGGCTCGGCCTGGGGCATGTGGGCCGGATTCCACCGCGGTTGGCGGGAGAACGTGTCGATGCGCGTCGCCGACGTGATCCTCAGCTTCCCCTCGCTGCTGCTGGCCGTGGTGGTGCTGTACGTGTTCGACCCCAGCGCCGCCAACATCGTGGCCGTGCTGGCGATCGCGCGGATACCGGTCTACCTGCGCACCGCGCGGGCGGAGTCGGCGGAGCTGCGCAGCCGGCTGTTCGTGGACGCGGCGCGCACCTTCGGCACCGGGAACTGGACGACCATCCGGCGCCATGTCGCGCCCATCGTGCTGCCCACGCTGCTCACCGTGGCCGCGGTGGACTTCTGCTTCGTGATGCTGACCGAGTCCTCGCTCAGCTTCCTCGGCATCGGCATCCAACCGCCGGACGTCTCCTGGGGACTGATGGTGGCGCAGGGCCGGCAGGAGCTGCAGACCGCCTGGTGGACCGCGGTCTTCCCGGGCCTCGCGATCATGGTCACCACCGTCTCGGCGACCGTTCTCGCCGGATGGGCCAGGATCGCCGGCGATCCCGCCCAGCGCTGGCGGCTCACCGTGCCGAGGCGCAACCGCTCCCGCGGCCTCCCCACACCCACGTCCACGAACGCCGGGACCGGTATGGACGCCAAGGACGTCAAGAACGCCGGAAAGGAGCTGACATGAGCGCGGACGACAGCGGCGCGGCCCCGTCGACCACGACGGCTCCCGCCGGGCGCGCGGCGATGGAGGTGCACGACCTCTCCGTGGAGGTCCGCACCCCGCGCGGTCCCGTGCGGGTGGTGCGCGAGGTCAGCTTCGCGGTCGACTCCGGACGGACCCTCGCCCTGCTCGGCGAGTCCGGCTGCGGCAAGAGCATGACGGCGCAGGCCGTGGTGGGCCTGCTGGATCCGGTCGCCGAGGTCGTGGGCGGCGAGGTGCTCCTGGACGGGCGGGACGTGCTGCGGCTCGGCGCGCGGGAGCGCCGCCGGCTCGCGGGTCCGGGTCTGGCGGTGGTCTTCCAGGACGCGCTGACCGCCCTCAACCCGGTGTATCCGGTGGGTTCGCAGCTGGCCGAGCCGTTCCGAATCCACGAGCGGCTGTCCCGGCGCGCGGCCAGGGAGAAGGCGGTCGACCTGATGGCGCGGGTCGGCATCCCGGAACCGCGCCTGCGGGCGAGGGCGTATCCGCACCAGTTCTCCGGCGGCATGCGGCAGCGTCTGCTGATCGCGATGGCGGTGGCCCTGCGGCCCTCGGTGCTGCTGGCCGACGAGCCGACCACGGCGCTGGACGTCACCGTGCAGGCCCAGATCATGGAGCTGCTCGCGGAGCTGCGGCGCGAGACCCGGATGGCGCTCGTGCTCATCACCCACGATCTCGCCGTCGTCGCGGAACACGCCGACGAGGTCGCCGTGATGTACGCCGGCTCCATCGTGGAGTCGGGACCGGTCGCCGAGGTCTTCGGCAGGCCCCGGCACCCCTACACCCGGGGCCTGCTGCGCTCGGTGCCGGCGGACCGGCCCCGTGGCACCCGGCTGTTGTCGATCGAGGGCGGCCCGCCGCAGCCCTCGGCGCTGCCGTCAGGATGTGCCTTCCGCACCCGGTGTCCGCTGGCGCGCGACCGGTGCGCCACCGACGCGCCGCCGTTGACCACCACCGGCCCTGGACGGGCATCCGCCTGCCACTACTGGAAGGAGCTGGCCGTTGACTTCGACGCCTGAGGCCGTGGCCGAGCGACCGCTGCTGGAGGCGCGCGGGGTGGCCAAGAGCTTCCGAATACCCCGGAGCGCGTCGGGCAGCACCCGGCTGCGCGCCCTGGCCGGCGTGGACCTCACCGTCCGGCGCGGGGAGACCCTCGGACTCGTGGGCGAGTCCGGCTGCGGGAAGTCCACGCTCGCCCGGGTGCTGCTGATGCTGGAACGCCCGGACGCCGGGACCGTCCGGTTCGGCGGCGTGGACCCGTTCACGCTGCGCGGCAAACCGCTCCTGGCGTGGCGCCGCAGGGTGCAGATGGTCTTCCAGGACCCGTTCGCCTCGCTGAACCCGCGGCTGAGCGCGGCGGAGCTGATCGGCGAGCCGTGGCTCTCCCACCCCGATCTGGTGCCGCGGGCGAAACGCGCCGCGCGGGTGCGTGAGCTGCTGGAGATGGTGGGCCTGCGGACGAGCGACGCGGACCGCTATCCGCAGGAGTTCTCCGGCGGGCAGCGTCAGCGCATCGGGATCGCCAGGGCGCTGGCGTTGAACCCGGAGCTGATCGTGTGCGACGAGCCGGTGTCGGCGCTGGACCTGTCGGTGCAGGCGCAGGTGCTCAACGTGCTCACGGACCTCCAGGCCGAGTTGGGCGTGGCGTACGTGTTCATCTCGCACGATCTGTCGGTGGTCAGGCATGTGGCCGACCGGGTGGCGGTGATGTACCTCGGCCGGGTCGTCGAGTCGGGGGCGGCCGAGGAGGTCTTCACCTCGCCCCGGCATCCGTACACGGCCTCGCTGCTGTCCGCCGTGCCCCGGCTGGAGGCCGCGGAGGTGGGCCGGCCGCGGGAGCGGATCGTGCTCTCGGGGGAGGTCCCCTCGCCGGCAGATCCGCCCTCGGGCTGCGGCTTCCGCACCCGCTGCTGGAAGGCCGAGGAGCGGTGCGCGGACGTCGTCCCGGCCAACGAGCCGCGGGCCGACGAGCCGGCGTCGGCGGGCGGGAGGCATCTGGCGGCCTGTCATTTCCCGCTCGACGCGACGGGCGGGTGACGAGTCGACCCATCAAGCAACCTAGGTTGACTAATTTTCTTAGTCAACCTAGGTTGCTTACATGTCAGACGACAATTCCGCTGACGCGCTGGCGACGGTCGTCGCGCTGCGCCGCCTGGCCGACCGGCTGGAGGACGCCGCCGTGGAGCAGGCGATGCAGGCCGGCTGGAGCTGGCCGCAGGTGGCCGAGGCGCTCGGCGTCACGCGCCAGGCGGTCCACAAGAAGCACGCCAAACGACTGATCGCTGCCGGAGTGACCCTGAGGAGGCGAGGATGAGCGCGTTCGACAGGTACCTGCAAACCCTGCTGGACCGGGCCGAGGTGGAGGCCCGCGAGGACGGGTCGGCGGCGGTCGAGGCCCAGCACGTGCTGCTGAGCATCGCCGCACAGGACGACTCGGCGGGCCAGCGGCTGCTGGCCGGGGCCGGGCTCGACCACCGGTCGCTGAAGGATGCCCTGCACCGGGAGTTCGAGCACAGCCTGAGTGGGGCCGGGGTGTCGCTCGACGCCTTCGCCCTGCGATCGACTCCCGACCCGGAGCGCCGACCGCGGCTCGGCGCCTCGTTCAAGCTCGCCGTGGAACGGCTGGCCGCCATTCATCGCAAGAAGGACCTGCGGCCGCTCCACATGCTGCTCGGCATCCTTGCGGCGGAGGTCGGCACGGTCCCGCGGGCGCTCGCCCTGGCGGGCGTCGACCGGGCAGCGCTCGTCGAGCGCGTGCGGGAGGAGCTGTGACCCCGGTGGCCGTGCACGTCGCGGGGCTGCGGATGCGCTACGGCGCCACCGACGTCCTGCGCGATGTGACCTTCCAGGTGCGGCAGGGCGAAACGGTGGCGCTGCTCGGCCCGAACGGGGCGGGCAAGAGCACCACGATCGAGATCCTCGAGGGTTTCCGCATGCGCTCGGCGGGCCGGGTCCAGGTGCTCGGCACCGACCCCGCGCACGCCGACGAGCGCTGGCGAGCCCGGGTGGGCGTGGTGCTCCAGTCCTGGCGCGACCACGGCAAGTGGCGGGTCCGCGAACTGCTCGCCCACCTCGCCTCGTTCTACGCCTGCTGCGACCGGACTCCCTGGAACGCGGGCGAGCTGGTGCACGCCGTCGGCCTCGTGGGACAGGCCGACCAGAAGATCAGGACCCTGTCGGGCGGGCAACGGCGCCGGCTGGACGTGGCGATCGGCATCGTCGGCCGCCCCGACCTGCTGTTCCTCGACGAGCCGACGACCGGCTTCGACCCCCTGGCCAGGCGCGAGTTCATCGATCTGGTCCGCGGCCTCGACACCACGATCCTGGTCACCACGCACGACCTGGACGAGGCGGAGCAACTCGCCGACCGCATCGTCCTGCTCCATGACGGCCGGATCATCGCGGACGGCACACCAGGAGAGCTCGCCCGCCAGATCGCCGGCGAGGACCAGGTCCGCTGGCGGAACGGCGGTCAGCGGCTCAGTCAGGCGACCACGGATTCGACCGCGTTCGTGCGCGGACTGTTCCAGCGGCACGGCGACGCCATCAGCGAGCTCGAGGTCCACCGAGCGTCGCTGGAGCAGACCTACCTGGCCCTCCTGCACGAGGCGGAGGCGATCTCCCGATGACGGTCTGCGCGATACGAGCCGGGTGGACGCGCGGCGTGATCGAGCTGCGGCAGTCGTTCACCAACGGCACGGAGCTGTTCAGTCATCTCCTCTGGCCGGCGCTCATGCTGACCTCCCTGTGGTTCCTGCACGAAAGGGAGTTCGGCGCCACCGGGCTGATGCTCGGCGCGTTGGCCCTGCCGAGCATCCTGGGCATGAACCTCTCCTTCGGGATGGTCAGCATGAGCCAGGTGCTCACCGCGGAACGCGAGGACGGCACGCTGCTGCGCGCCAAGGCCACCCCGAACGGCATGCCCGCCTATCTGGTCGGCAAGATCGTCTCGGTGTCCGGTGGGCTGCTGTTCGATCTTGCGGTCTTCCTGGTCCCCGGGATGTTCCTCGTGTCGGGCCTGGCCCTCGACGGCGACGCGTGGCTGGGAATGGCCTGGGTGGTGCCGCTCGGGATGGTGGCCACGCTGCCCCTCGGGGCGATCCTGGGCTCGGTGTTCGTCAGCGCCCGGGCCCAGGGGCTGCTTCAGCTCCCGATCCTCGCGTTGGTCGCGATCTCCGGCATCTTCTACCCGATCTCGGCGCTGCCGGAGTGGGTGCAGTGGATCGCGCAGGGGTTCCCGATCTACTGGCTCGGTCTTGGCATGCGTTCCGCCCTGCTGCCCGACGCCGCGGCGAGCGTGGAGATCGGGGAGTCGTGGCGGCAGCTGGAGACCGTCGGCATGCTGGGCGCGTGGGCGGCGTTCGGGCTGGTCGTGGCCCCGATCGTGCTGCGGAGGATGGCCCGCAGGGAGTCGGGATCCAGCGTGGCCGCCCGCCGCCAGCGGGCGCTTCAGCGGATCGGATGACAGGGTCGTGGGCCCTGAGCCCTGGGCCCTGGGCGCCACGCGCTCGCTCCGGATCCGGCGCGGATCCGCGGCGGAGCGTGGGTGGAGCCTGGTGTGGCAGGGCAGGACGCCCTTTCAGAATGCGGGCGGTCCGCTTCGATGCTGTGGGTGATCGCGCCGGTCAGGCCGACGGGCCGGTGCGGCGCACCGGCCCGTCGGGTGTTTCCGGGTGTTTCTGGTGTCAGTGGTGTCGTGCGCGCCGCTGACGGGTGATGAGGACCGCCGCCGTGCCCGCGCCGATCAGCACGGCGGTGAGGGCGATGAGATCTCCGAGGCCGGACGTACCGGTCTCGGCGAGGCTGCCGCCCGGATCCTGTCCACCGTCCGGTTCCGGGGTGTTGGGCGCCTCGTCCGCCGGCTCCGCCGGGGGAGGGGACGCGGGCGGTGTCGGTGTCGGGGATTCCGGTTCCGGGATGTGGACGCCGGCGTCGATCGTGTGATCGACCTCTCCTGGTGTGTCCGGCGCGGTGACCGGGGCGTAGCCGTTGCAGAGCTGGCCGGAGGTCGGCGGGGTCACGTTGGAGTCATGGGCCCGGTCGTCACCGGCGCGCGGCTGTGTGAACACCAGGTCGGTGGCAGCCGGCTGGTCCGGTACCCCGCTGGTGTCCGCCGTGCAGACATCGAACTGCACGGTGTACTCGGCGCCCGGTGTCAGCTCGTAGTCCGCGCCGACCCCGCCGAAGTAGTACTCACCGGCGGCATCGGTCGTGGTCGTGGCGACCTGTTCGCCATCGGCGTCCAGGAGGTTGATCGTCGCACCCGGCAGCAGTTCGTGCCCCGGGTCCTGGAGGCCGTTGCGGTCGCCGTCGTACCAGACCACGTTGCCGATCTGGATCGGTGCGTTCGCCGCGGCGTACGCGATGTCGCCGAGGCCGCCGGCCTTGCCGAACCCGTTCTGGTTCGGGCCGACGAACTCGTACGCGTTGTTGACCGGGTCGTTGCCGAGGCCGAGGCCGGTGGCGACGTCGTAGTAGCCGGTTCCGCTGGTGATGACCCGGCCGGTCGGGTCCATCTGGGTGCTGACGGCCCACTGCTGCTGCGGGATGTAGGCGACAGAGCCCAGGGCGGACTCCTGGTGCGGCCCTGGCTGGGTCGCGGAGCCGCCGTTCGGGAAGAAGTCACCCGGGAAGTACTCGATGACGCTGCTGGGCTGGACCCCGTCAAGGGTCGGGTCCGTTCCGTTGTCGGGGCAGCTTCCGGTGCCTTCCCAGTCGTACCCGCCGTCGGGCCTGGCGCAGGCCATGTTGATGTCGCCGCCGGACATCCCGTTCTGCGGTGTGTCGTTGCCCGGCCTCGGGTCCAGCCCGCCCCAGCTCACGACGTCCATGAACCGGTCACGGAAGCCGAGGATCAGCGAGCCGTCGCGGGTGAAGGCCATGCTGGCCAGCGCCGGCTGCGGATTGATCATCGCGCCGCCCACCTGGAAGGAGTCCCAGTCCGCCAGGTCGGTGTTCCACGGGTTCCAGTGGTTGATCTGGTCGCCGCCGGAGTCGTTGTTGATCACGTTGCCGCGCTCGAAGTCCAGCGGCTGGGACAGCACGGTGGTGAACTCCTCGCCGTCATAGGTGGCGACGACGGCCTTCAGGTCCGCACGGTCCTGTGTGCTCTCGGCGCTGCACACACCCCCGACATACAGGAGGCCGTCGTGGGCGGCCACACTGTACGGACGCCAGTCCCCGGCCGACGCGCAGCCCGGGTCGGGGATCGGCACGGTCTCCTCGGGCGCCGAGGCCGTGGGCCCGGTCGCGTCGAAGCTGACCAGGCTGCCGGTGAGCAGGTTGACCGCGTACAGGGTCGAACCGTCCTCCGACAGGGCCAGGCCGCCGATGCTCTCCTTGCCCGGCGCGTCAGTGAACCCGGCGTCCTTGATCAGGTTGTCGGTGTCGTGCGGTGTCTCCGTGGCGTCCGGCACCGTCGCGAACAGCGTCGGGGCACCGCCGTCGGCCGGCTGGACGTAGATCGCGCCACCGCCCTCCGGCCCGTACTCGGTGTACCGCCGGGCGAACGCCGACTGGAACAGCTGGTCGCGGTACCGGTCGTAGGCCAGCCCGTAGGTCGTGCCCACCTGGTCCTGGGTGTTGAGGACCTCCGGGCACGCCTCCTGCTCGGGGCAGGTGCCCCGGGCGTCCGCCCCGAACGCCACCAGCGCCCGGGTGTCCGTCCCGCCCGCGCCGCTCTGGATCGGCACGTAGTAACGGGAGTCGGGCAGTGCGTAGTCGGCCGGGTTCCAGACCCCGGTGGTCACCGAGTCGTCCGTGCCGTCCGAGACGTCCACGAACGTGGTGAAGCTGTCGAAGTGGTTCGGCGCGGTCGAGGCGGGCGCCGCCCGCAGATAGTCCTGGTAGGGTTCCGGGACGCTACGCGAGTCCCGCGGGCACGGTCGTTTGAAGCTCGTTCCCCTCCAGGCAGTTGCCCTGTCCCTGGGTGGCGGTGGGGAACGTCCAGCCGATGTCGACGCCGTTGGCGGCGAAGGTGTTGTCCGTGATCCGGTTGCCGTCCGCCGTCAGGTCGGCGGTCGCGGTGAGCACGAGCCCGGCGTTGGTGTTGCCGGTGACCCGGTTGCGGATGAACTGGTTGTCGCTGCCGCCGTCGATGCCGATGCCGATGCCCCAGCCGCCGTCGGCCTGTTCGGGGGTCTGCGGCTGCTGGTTGTCCGCGATCAGGTTGCCCGCGATGACGGCGTCGCGCTGATGACGGCGTCGCGCTGCGGGAGCAGTTTCTCCTGGTGGTCGGAGTTGGTGGTCAGTCCGACGCGGTTGCCGACCAGACGGTTGCCGACCACATACATGTCACCACTGGCGTTGGTGCCCTCGTAACCGACCGCGTTGAGTTCGGAGACGTTGTCCCGCACCACGATCCCGCACGGCCTGCACTGGCCGACATAGATCCCCGAGTCCGCCGCGCCCGAGGTGTAGGAGTGCTCGATGACACCGTTCTGCGCGGAGAACGCATAGATGCCATAGAGGCCGTTTCGGGTCGCGGTCACATGCGATACCAGGAACGAGTCCAGGAGGCTGACGGGTTCGTCGCCGGTGTCGTAGCCACCGCTCCCCGGCAGTGCGTCGACCGCCGCCGCCGAACCGGTGACCAGCAGCCCGGTCTGCGTGTTGTTCCGCACGGTCAGGTTCTCCACGGCCACCCCGGGCGCCGTGACGACCACACCGTTCGGCCGCCGCACCTGCCCGTCGATGACCACCTCTGCCCGGGACTCGCCCCGCAGAGTGATGCGCTCCGTCTCGATCAGCACCGACTCGTGGTACACGCCCGGCGCCACCAGCACCAGGTCACCGGGCTGGGCCAGGGACACCGCGTCCGAGATCGTCGGAGCGTCGGCAGGCACCCGGATCGTCACCTCCGCGCCGTCCGGCCGCCGACCCTCGCCCGATCCGTCGTCGCCACCGCCGCCACAGCCGGTCACCAGCATCAGTGCGCCCAGGGCGGCCGCCATCATGCGAAGAGCTAATCGAGACATGATCCCAGTCTGGCACGGCGTCGCTCCGTCGGAACGTCGAACTCTCGCTCACAGAACGGTGGTTGAGCGGCAGCCTCAGAACGGGTGTGGCAGTGTACGCAGCATGTGTCGCGCCGACCGTCCCCCGTCACGCCGCGCGTTCCTCGATGTCACGGGTGTCACGGTGGCCGCCGGTCTCCTCGCCGGGAGCTCAGGGGACGCCGCCCGGTCCGACCGGTCCGGCGATCCCGCCCCTTCCGCGTCGGCCACGCCCACGCCGGTCGCGGTGACGGGCCGGCATCAGGCGGGCGTGACGCTTCCCCGGTCGGCCCAGCCCCACCTGCTGGCCCTGGTGGCCGACCTCGGCGCCACGGTGCTGCCCGGCCCTCTGTTAGCCGAACTCGGCGAGACCATCCGGACCCTCGCCGCCGGGTCCGACCCACGTCTGCTGGGCCTGTCCCCGGGCGATGTGACCGTGACCGTCGGAGTGGGCCCACGGCTGGTACGGACGGCCGGTGCCACACTGCCCGGCGCGGAAGACCTCCCGCGGTTCTCCCGCGAGCGTGTCGCCTCGCGGGAACGCGGCGGTGATCTGCTGATCCAGATCTGCGCCGGCGACGCCCTGTTCCTGCCGGTCGCTGCCGCCGCGCTCCTGGACCAGGCCGGCGACCGAATCCAGGAGCGCTGACGGCAGTTCGGACGCCGCGGTACGGAGGTGCCCGCGGCCGAGGACCGCTCCGCACCGCGCAACCTGCTCGGTTTCGTCGACGGCATCGTGGGCCCGCACACCACCGCCGAGCAGGAACGTGACCTGTGGCTGGCCGGCCCTCCCGCGGTCGCCAGTGGCACCCTGGCCGTACTGCGGCGCATGGAAATCGACCTGACGCGGTTCGCCGCCCTGTCCGTCGCCGAGCAGGAGGCGGTCTTCGGGCGGCGCCGGGCCAGCGGCGTACCCCTCTCTGGCGGCAGCGTCGACTCGGCCCCCGGACTCAACGCCAAGACGCCCGACGGGCGCTATCTCGTCCCCGTGGACGCCCACGTACGCAGGGCGAACCCCACGGTGGTCGGCGTCGGCCATATGCTCCGCCGCTCCTACAGCATCGACGACCCCGCCGCCGGTCTGCTCTTCATCAGCTTCCAGAACGACCTGCGGACCTTCACGGCCACGCTCGCCCGCATGGACACCTCCGACGCGCTGCTGCCCTTCACCACCACGACCGCCAGCGCGACCTTCCTGATCCTCCCCGGCTTCGACCGGCGACGCCCGCTCGGCTCCACCCTGTTCGGCTGACATGGAAGCGCCCCGGCCGCTGGATACGGATACGGCCGGGGCTCTTCGTTCGTGTGCGGTCACCGCACGGTCAGACCTCGGTGGGTCGCCCACGCTTCGGCCGCCTCCGCCATCGCCGTGAGCCAGGACTCCTCGGGCCCCTGTGCGGCCGCTGTCCGATACATCAACGCGGTGGCAGCGACGAAGGTGTCGACAGCCTTCGGGTCGGCATCGGCCCACGCCTCACATTGGGCCGCCCATGATTCGGCAGACTCGGGAGTATGGCCGGAGGCGACGAGCTGTAGGGCGAGAATCGCCGGATCGATGAATGGGGCCCCACGCGAGCAACTGGCCCAGTCCACAACCCATGCCGCCCGCTCCCCGATGAGGAAGTTGCCCGGGTTGATGTCCACATGAAGGAGCGCATCTCCCCGGAACAGCTCGGTTTCCGCCTCGTCGGCCACGAAGCGGTCCCAGCGCCTCTCGTGCCATCTGTGGGCGACCTGGGGGAGGTCAAGCGCCCCGATGCGGTTCATGAGATCCACGACAACGGGAAGGTCGTCGGACTCGCTCCCGAAATCGGCCCGCCGGCCTTCGAGGGCCTCGAACCCGAGGACGATCCACTCCTCGTTCTCGGCCTGCCACAGCACCGGCGGCGAGATCGGCTGGACGAAGGCGTTGATGGCCGTTTCGCAGCGGATGGAGACGCGGCGTCTTCCCTCGTTCCGAACGGCCTTGACGAAGAACGTGCCGTTCTCACACTCGACCACGGCGACCAGGTCCGAGCTGAAGCCGCGCGCTGGTCGGACATCTGCCACCTGTCCCGTGTGCGGCCGCATCAGCGTCTGAAGTCCGGGGGTAGGGAGCTCCATGTTCATCTCCTGGGGTTACAGCCACTCAACGGCCCAGGACCGCAGTAGTTGTCGGGCTCACACGGCGCGGGGGGAGGAATCGTGTCGGGCTGGCAGTCATTGTCGTCGGAGCCACCGCCACCGGTTGCGTTGCGGATGGTCGCGGTGGCCTCGGCCATGGCGGTGCCCCTGACGATATCGACCAGCGGTGAGGTCTGGACGTTTCCCACCGACATCCACCCGGACATGACGCACGGGGAGACCTCGCCGTTGGGGCCGACGGCGGCCCTGCCGGTGCCGCACCGACCGCAGAGGTTGCCGGGATCGGGCTCCCGTCCCTGGGCGCCGCGTCCGAACGCGCGCACGCGGTCCGTTCCGATCCGGGTGACGCCGAGGGTCTGAAGATCTCGCCGGGCGGCGTCGGCGGCCTGGTCGTCGTCGCCGGTGATGATGCCGACGCGCAGCGGGCTGCCTCGTTCGACCGCCTCGGCGATGTTGGCGCGCGTGCGGGCATGGCTGGGGCGACCAGTGATCGCGTTGTGTTGCTCGGCCTGGTCGGAGTAGTACGAGGTCGCCAGCGTGACGCCGTCGCGCTGGAACAGTTCCCACCAACGGCCAGAGACGTGGGTCATATTGCTGAAGACCTCGACGTGCAGGCCGAGGGCCAGGGCGTGCTCGACCAGTTCGGCCGCGTGGGGGTGCAGGGTCGGTTCGCCGCCGATGAGTTGGACGCGGCGCACACCTGCGGCGGCGGCCTGGTCCAGGACGCTGATCCAGTCCTCGCGGGTCATCGTGCCGTGCGTGCCCGTGGCTCCCGAAGCGTTATAGCAGTGCGAGCAGGCGAGCTGGCAGATGCGGGTGAGGTCGAGCCAGAGGAAGCCGGCGGGGGTGGTTGGGACTAACGGTTCCGTGGTGGTGGTCACCTGCGTTTCCCTTCGTGTGGGGTGGTGTGGTGCGACCCTGACCCCTGCGGTCGCCTGGGGTGTTGTCCGCCCCGGCAAGAGCCCGTTACCCGGGACCGGGCGGCGAGCCAGCCGGCGGAGACGCCGTAGCGGCGGGCGAGACGGGCCATGGGTTCGCCCTCGCGGTACAGGTAGAGGGCTCGTCCTTGGGGATGGGCGGCATCCACTTGCGTGACATGCCGGTCACCTCCCCGGCTGTGGGGTCGGCGTGGCGTCTGCCAGGGCGCGCAGGCCGGCCACCACCCGCCGCAGTGTCGCGGGGTCGGTGTCGTAGTCGTCCGCCAGCGGGTCCGGGCCGTCGTCGGTGGCCGCGGTCCAGCGCGGCAGGCGGTCGAGCGGGGATCCGCGCCACGGCGGGGCGGGTTCGCGTCGGGACGGTCGGGGCTTGGGGCACCGCGGGTCGCAGCCGAAGAGCTGGAGCAGGTAGCCGCGGTCCTCGATCTCGCCGAGCCGCAGGGCGTCGACGCCGAGGTACGCGCCGCACCGGGCGCAGTCGATGCCGAGGAGCTGCCGCTCCGTCAGTCGCCCGGCGTCGGGCAGTGGCACGTCGGCGATGACGGGGTGCTCGACCGTCACGGCGGTCACCGGGCCCGCTCCGGGTCCGGCCGGGCCCCGGGGCAGGCGTGAGCCTCGACGGTGTCGCTGACGACCGCTAACCGCGTCCAGCAGCACGTGCACCACACCGCCCCGACCGGCGTCGCGGGCGGCGGGGGTGCGGCCGGCTGCGAGGTGTCAGCCACGGCGCGGCCCCCGGCCGTCGGCGGGCAGGAGGACCGCGCCGAGTGCGGCGTGCAGCAGCGTTGGCCGCGTCAACCACCCTCGCCGTCCCGGCGGGACGCGCCGCCAGCGCAGCGTGCCCTCCCACGTCGTGGGCGGCACCGTCAGCCAGTGCCCCTGGCCGCGCACGCTCACCCCGCGCAGCGCCCAGCCGGCCGTCGCGCCGGCGTGCACGAGCCACGTCATCGTGTGGGAGGCGCGGTCCTCGACGAACGGCCCTGAGTCGTCGCCGAGATGGGCCAGGGCCCGGACGCCGCCGAAGGCGTCCACGGTGACGCCGTCGAACCACTGCCCGCCCGGCGCCGGGCAGCAGCCCTGCTCAGGGGACGGCAGCCACTCAGGGAGCGCAGGTGGTGCGGCAGGCTCGCTCATGGTCGGCTCCTGACGATCTGTCCCACAGCGTCGGGGATGCCCAGAACGTTATGCAGTCAGGAACCGTCTGTCACTGATACTTTGACGCTCCGTCACGTCAAAGTATCAGCGTCCGTCACATCGGTGTGCCGATGGCGTCGGCCAGCTCGCGCATCTGCGGGGTCAACGTCCGCCGGTGCGAAATGAGCCGTCCCATGATGTCCTTCGCGTACCGCTGGTTCGGCAGCCACTGCGGCGACGCATGCCAGATCTTCTCCAACGTCTCGACCGCGTCCCCCGTCCGGCCGGTGCGCACCTGCGCGTCAGCCACGTCCAGCAGGTGCCGGTTCCGGTTGTTCGACGTCGGCCGCAGCCCACCGATGGGCACCCGCCCCGCCAGCCTCAGCACAACGTCCGGCTGGTCCACGATCATTGCGTTCTCCGCCGACTTCAGCGCCACCGTGACCGGCCCGAACGTCCGCAGGAAGTCGTTACGCGGCGCGTGCTCCCGGCCCATCGCGATCGCCGCCGAGCGAGCCAACCTCAGCGCGTCGGCCGCCTCGCCGGGCCGGTTGTCCCGCACCGCCGCCGCCGACACCCGCAGCAGCATCCATCCCCACGCCGACAGTTCGCCCATCGTGGCCCGGGACACGCGGGGCTCGACCTCGTCCGCCCAGCGGATCGCCAGCTCGCGGGCCTCCGTCAGCCGACCTCGGCGCAGGTGTAGCCAGCAGCGCGTGTTCACCACTGCCGCCCCTTGGAGGCGGTCGTTGGCGTCGTCCATCGTGCGGTCCAGCGCGGTCTCCGCCGCCTCGAACTGGCGTGTCTGGGTGAGGAGCCAGCCCACGAGTTGCAGCAGCCGCACCCGCACAGCACGCCCCTGCTCGGGGTGCAGCTCGGCAATGATGTCCGCGTCGCGGATGAGGGTCGGGAGGACGGTGGCGAGCTCGGCGAACTGGTCGCTGGAGAACAGCGGGAGTGTGGCGGCGAGCGCTTCCTTGACCCCTGTGACAGTGGGTTCCTCGTCCACGTCGTCGGCGCGTGCCGGCGTGGCGAGTGCTCGACGCACGGGCTCCCAGTGGTCCACGATCTCGGGTCCCGCAGGGTCGTCGTCGCTGGTCTCGGAGATGAGTGTGGCGGTGGGGACGCGGAGGGCGGTGGCCAGCTTCCGGGCGGTCTCCAGCCGGGTGTTCTCCGCGCGCCCCTGCTCCAGCTGGCGGATAAGGGAGAGGGACACGCCAGATCGCTGGGCAAGCTCCCGCTGGTTGAGACCGCGGCGCTTCCGGGTGTCCTTGAGATGTTCACCGATGGTGGCAGGCATGGCAGTATGGCTCCCGTTCTGACGTAGACACTCGGAACGGTACCCCTGCGAAAGCTGGGGGAACAGCGAACGGCCCCGCCTCGGCGGGGCCTTCGTGCTGTGTGCGCCGGCCGCGCACCCGCGCAGGAGGGCGCCCGGCAGGACCTCGTCGAGCGCGACCTCGTCTCCGTCGAACCGCTGCTGACGCCCGCGTGGAACGCCAAGGTCAACGACGGCAGGATCCGCAGTTGGGCCGCCGCCTCCTGTGCCCCCAGCGTGCTCTTCTCCGTCGCCCCCGACACGGGGGGCCGCCTGGTTCGGGGCCTCGGATGAGGGGGCGGAACTGCTCCTCATCTCAGAACTCCCGTCCGGGGGCTGGAAAAGAACCGGGGAGTAGGGCGAACATGAACCATGTTCAACTACGGTCGGTTGGAGGACGAGCGGTGCTGCTGAAAACGGAACGCGAGGAGTTGGCCGCCGCGGGTCGCCGGCTGACGGAGGGCGGGCTCGTCATCGGGACGGCCGGTAACCTCTCCGTCCGCGTGGACGATCTGGTCGCCGTCACGCCGACCAGCGCGATCATCGGCGAGCTGACCGCCGAGATGATGACCGTCCTCGACCTGAACGGAGCGGTGGTGGAGGGCGAGTTGGCGCCGACCTCCGAGGTGCCCCTGCATCTGGCCGTCTACCGGGCCACCGGAACCGGCGCGATCATGCACACGCATGCGGTGGCCTCCACCGCGATCGCCTGCACCCTGGACGAGATCCCGGTGGTGCACTACGCGATGCTGAGCCTGGGCGGGTCCCTCCGGGTCGCCCCGTACGCGACCTACGGCACCCCCGAGTTGGCCGAACGGGTGGTCGCGGCGCTGGACGGCCGGCAGGCCGCGCTGCTGGGAAACCACGGTTCGATCGCGCTCGGCTCCTCCGTCGCCAAGGCCGTCGCCAACCTCGAACTCACCGAATGGGTCGCCGAGTTGTACGCCCGCTGTCTGGCCCTCGGCACCCCGCGGGTGCTCGACGCGCGGGAGCAGGAGGACGTGATCAGGCAGGCGCTCGCCGGCGATTACGGCACCGTCAGGAAGCTCCAGGAGCGGAGGGGCGCGGAATGACCGAGGCCGCCGTCTCTCGCGCGCCCGCCGCCGACGCTCCCGCGATATCCGCCTGGCCGGACGTGGACGCCGCACGTCGGGACCTCGACCGGCTCGTCAGCACCCCGCTCCGGCGGCCGAGCGACGCGGCGCTCGCCGGCTACCGCGCCTGGTACGAGCGGAACGCGCCGGGATCCCGGGCCACGGCCGCCGAGGCCGCCCGGTACATCCCGGGCGGCGTGCAACACAACCTCGCGCTCAACGAGCCCTGGCCGCTGGACGTCGTCAGGGCCGAGGGCGCGTACCTGTGGGACGTGGACGGGAACCGGTACACCGACTTCCTCCAGGCCGGCGGCCCGACCGTGCTGGGCAGCAACCACCCGGCGGTCCGGGAGCCGGTCGCCGAACTGCTGGCCGACTGCGGGCCCGTCACCGGCATGCTGCACTCCGCCGAGGTGCGGCTCGCCAGGCTGATCCACGACTTCATGCCGAATGTGGCGAAGTTCCGGATGCTCGGCAGCGGCACCGAGGGCGTCATGGCCGCCGTCCGGGCGGCCCGCGCCCATACCGGCAAGGCGCATGTGATCAAGATCGGTGGCGCCTACCACGGCTGGTCCGACCAGGTCGTGTACGGCCTGCGCATCCCCGGCACCGGCGGCCTGGAGGCGGCCGGCATCCCGGCCGGCGCCCTGGACCTCACCCACGAGGTGCCGCCGGGGGACCTCGACCGGCTGCGCGAGACCCTCGCGGCGAACGAGGAGTCGGGCGGCACCGCGGCCGTCCTCGTCGAACCCGTCGGCCCGGAGAGCGGCACCCATCTGGTGCGGCCCGAGGACAACGCGGCGGTGCGGGAGCTGTGCGACGAGTTCGGCGCGCTGCTGGTCTTCGACGAGGTGGTCACCGCCTTCCGGCTCGGCATGGGCGGCGCCCAGGGCTACTTCGACGTCCGCCCCGACCTCACCGTGTTCGGCAAATGCGTGGCCGGCGGCTATCCGGCGGCGGGCGGCGTCGGCGGCAGCGATGCGGTGATGGCCGTCTTCGAGGGCGGCCTGACCGCCGCCGGCAAACGCGCCCTGGTCGGCGGCACCCTGTCGGCCAACCCGCTGTCCTGCGTCGCCGGTTACCACGCGCTGCTGGAGATGGACAGGACCGGGGCCCCGGCGCGGGCCGGGCGGGCCGGGGACCGGCTGCGGGCCGGCCTGGCGGCGCGGATCGCCGCCCGCGGCCTGCCGTACGTCACGTACAACATCGGCTCGATCGTCCATCTGCACACCTCGGGCGTGCTCCACCTCTCGCTGGACGACCCCGAGCTCCTCGACAAGCTCGGCCCGCGCACGGACATGCTCGGGCAGATGTCGATGGCCTACTCGGCCGAGGGTCTGGTCACCATTGCCGGCAGCCGTCTCTACACCAGCATGGCGCACACCGACGAGATCATCGACGACGCGCTCGCCCGCTTCGACCGGGTCCTCGCCACGGTGGAGCCCCGCGAGCCCGGCGAGCCCGGCGAGCCCGACGCGGGCACCCCGTCCGGTTCCGGCGGCTGACGCCGATGGCCCCGCGCTGCGTCGTCGGCGTGGACCTGGGCACCTCGGGCCCGAAGGTCGCGCTGGTCACCGTCGACGGCCGGATCCTCGGACACGAACGGGAACGCGTCCCCGTTCACCTGCTGCCCGGCGGCGGCGCCGAACAGGACCCGGACGACTGGTGGCGGGCCGTCGCCACCGCCCTGCGGCGGCTGCTGGCCCGCGGCCTCGCCCCGGCCGGGGACGTCGCCGCGATCTGCATGTCCGCGCAGTGGGGCGGCCTGGTGCCGGTGGACGCCGAGGGCCAGCATCTGCACCGCGCCCTGCTGTGGATGGACCGCAGGGGCGCCCCGTACACCCGGCGGCTGGCCGGCGGCGGCCTGAGGGTGCCCGGCACCGGCTACAACGCGCGACGGCTGCGGGCCTGGCTGGCCAAAACCGGCGGCGCCCCCACCCTCACCGGCAAGGACCCCGTCGGGCAGGCGCAGTTCCTGCGGCACGCGCGCCCCGAGGTGCATGCGGCGGCGCGCTGGCTGCTCGACGTTCCCGAGTACCTCACGATGCGCCTGACCGGCCGCGCGGTCGCCGGGCACGACACGGTGGTGCTGCGCTGGTGCACCGACAACCGCACGCCGGGCGCGGTCCGTTACGACGACCGGCTGGTCCGGCTGTCCGGGCTCGACCCCGACAAGCTGCCCCCGCTGGTGCCGCCCGGCTCGGTCGTCGGCACCATCCGGCCGGCCGCCGCGGCCGAGTTGGGCCTGGGCGAGCAGGTCCGGGTGGTGGCCGGCACCGGCGACACCACGGCGGCGGCGGTCGGCGCCGGCGCCGTCCGCGACCACGAGGCGCATCTCTACGTCGGCACGTCCGCGTGGGTCTCCTGCCATGTGCCCCGGAAGAAGACCGACGTGCGCACCTCCGTCGCCTCGCTGCCGTCCGTGGTGCCTGACCGGTACTGGGTCGCGGCCGTCCAGGACGTGGCGGGCCGGGCGATCGACTGGCTGGTCGACACCGTCTCCGGGGACCACTCCCCCGGCGGCGCAGGCCAGCGCGTTCAGACGGACGACATGCTCGCCCGCCTGAACGCGCTGGCCGCGACCTCTCCCCCGGGCAGCAACGGCGTGCTGTTCGCCCCGTGGCTCAACGGCGAACGCACCCCCGTGGACGACCCCACCGTGCGCGGCGGCTGGTTCAACGTCTCGGTCACCACCACCCGTGCCGATCTGGTGCGCAGCGCCTTCGAGGGGATCGCCCTGAACGCCAGATGGCTGAACGAGTCGGTGGAACGCTTCGCCGGCCGCCCGTTCCCCCATCTGACCTTCGTCGGCGGCGGCGCCACCTCGCTGCTGTGGTGCCAGGCCATGGCCGACGTGCTGGACCGGCCCGTCCGGCAGGTCGCCGACCCCGTGCTCGCCAACGCGCGCGGCGCGGCGCTGCTCGCCGCCGTGGCGCTCGGCGAGCTGACCTGGCGGGAGGTCCCCGAAACCGTCGAGATCGCACGGGAGTTCACGCCCGACCCGGCCCACCGCCGCATCCACGACGAGGCGTACGCGACGCTCCGCGCCCTCTACCGGCGAACCCGCCGTCTGTACGCCAAGATCAACTCGGCGGCACCGGACGCCGCCGAAGCACCGGACCCCCGAGATCGACAGGTGACATCAGCGTCGTGAACCACGAGACGACGAACGAAGCGGCCCCGCCCGCACCCCCCGGATCCTGGTGGAGGTCCCCTTCCCCCACCGCCGGCCTGCGGAAGGCGCCGCAACAGGCGCGCAGCAGGGCCCGGGTCGAGGCGGTGCTCGTCGCGGCCGACCGGATCCTCGCCACGGAGGGCGTGGAGGCGGCGACCATCCGCCGGATCGCCACCGACGCGGCCGTGCCGATCGGCACGCTCTACCAGTTCTTCGACGACAAGGACGCGATCCTCGCCGCCGTCGCCCGCCAGCACATGGCGGCGCACGCCGCGGCGATGCGGGACATCCTGGACGGTGCCCGCAGCGCCCGTTGGTTCGACCTGGTCAACCTGGTGTTCGACCGGTACGTCGAGCTCTACCGCCGCCACCCCGGCTACCTCGCCATCCGCACCGGCCGCTATCTCAGCCGCGAACTCCTGCAACTCGACGAGGAGAACAACGCCCTGGTCGCCGAGAGCCTGCGCGAGATCCTCGTCTCCCAGGAACAGCTGACGGACAGCGCGGACCTGGCCGTGGCCTGCCGGGCGGGGGTGGCCGCCTCCGAGGCACTGCTGCAACTCGCCTTCCGAGACCGCCCCGAGGGCGACCCCGCCATCCTCGCCGAGGCCCGCCGCATCCAGCGCCTCTACCTGGCCGACGTCGTCGCCGACCCGAAGTACCGGGCCTGAACGTCTCTCGTCAGAGGCTGGGTGGTTCGGGCCGTACGAGGCCGTTCTGGTAGGCGACAACGACGAGTTGCGCGCGGTCGCGGGCGCCGAGTTTGGTCATGGCGCGTTGGATATGGGTGCGGACGGTCAGGACGCTCAGGACGAGTTCCTGGGCGATCTCGTCGTTGGATCTGCCGTGGGCCGCCAGAACGGTGACCTCCTGTTCGCGGGGTGTGAGGGCGGCGAGGCGTTCGGCCGGGGCGAGGGGCGGTCCGGAGGCGGGGGTGGTGAGGAAGCGGGTGATCAGGGCCCGGGTGGCTCCCGGTGACAGGAGGGCCTCGCCCGCGGCGACGGTGCGGATTCCGTCCAGCAGCGCGTCCGTGGTGACGTATTTGCCGAGGAAGCCGCTCGCACCCACCCGGAGTGCCTGGGCGACGTATTCCTCGGTCTCGAACATGGTCAGGATGAGGACGCGGGTGCTGGCCAGGTCGGGGTCCTCGCAGATGGCGGCGGTGGCGGTGAGGCCGTCGGCGCCGGGCATGCGGATGTCCATGAGGACGACGTCGGGCTGACGGGCGCGGGCGAGTTCCACCGCCTGGTGGCCGTCGGCGGCCTCGCCGACGACCTCCATGTCGTCGCAGGAGTCGATCAGGAGCCGGAAGGTGCCGCGCAGCAGGGCCTGGTCGTCGGCGAGCAGGACGCGGATGGTCAACGGGTGTCCTCGTGTCGTTGTCCGGCCGGGGAGTCCGCCGGGGTGCGGGGCTGGAAGGGGAGGGCGGCCGCGACTTCGAAACCGCCCTCGGGTCGGGGGCCGGCGCGCAGGTCGCCGCCGATGGAGTGGGCGCGTTCGCGCATGCCCATCAGCCCGTATCCGCCGCCGGGCACCGGCGGGACGGCCCCGCCGTTCGCCGTCCCGTCGTTGGTGACGGTGATGAGCAGATGCGAGCTGTCGTAGCGGAGCCGGACTCGGGCCGCGTGGTCGGACGCGTGTTTCGTGGCGTTGGTCAGGGCTTCCTGGATGATCCGGTAGGCGGTCAGGTCCACTCCCGGGGACAGCGGCTGCACCTCTCCTTCGGTGGTGACGGTGACCGTCAGGCCGGCCGATTCGCAGCCCGCGACCAGCGTGGGGAGGCGGTCCAGGCCCGGGGTGGGCTCCAACGGATCGGCGTCCGGGTCGGCGGTCTGGCGCAGCACGCCCACCGTGGCGCGTAGCTCCAGGAGCGCGGAGGAGGTGGTGCCGACCAGGTCGGCCAGGATTTTGCGGGTCTGCTCCGGATGCGCGTCGGCGAGGTGGGCGGCGGTGCCGGCCTGGGCGTGGGCGACGGCCATATGGTGGGCGACGGCGTCGTGGAGTTCGCGGGCGATGCGCATGCGTTCCTCGGTGACCCGCCGCCCCGCTTCCTCCTCGCGGGTGTGTTCGGCATGTGTGGCGCGGGCCTTGACGGATTCGAGGTAGGCGCGCCGGTAGCGGCTCCGGCCGCCCAGGGACACCGGCAGCAGCAGCCACAGGACCGTGCCCACGGTGCGGAGGATGAAGTCGTCGCCGAGCGGCGCGGCTGCCAGCGAGGTGGCCAGCAGCACGGCCACGGTCGCCGAACCGTAGATGCCGGTGGTCCGCGAATCGGTGAGCGCGCCAAGCCAGTACAGGGCGGTCATGACGGGGGCCAGCAACAAGGGACTGGGCAGGTAGCCCAGGCCGGTCAGCACGGCGGCCGCGGCGGCGGTGACCGCGAGGGCGGAGCGCGGGCGGCTGCGGCAGGCCAGGACGGCCGCGCCGGAGCCGACGATGATCCAGGCGGGCCACAGGGTGTGCGGGGGCGAGGAGTCGGACGTGCCGATCTGGGCCCCGAAGAGCGCGCAGACGCACAACGCCACCGCCGTCACCACGTCCGCGGCCCGGGCATTGCGTTGCGCGTACCGTTCGAGGTTGCTGGTCATCGTGCTCTCCGCAAGGGTCTGTCGTGGTCCATGGTCGCCGATGATGACGAGGCCGGGCCCGCGGACCGCCCGAGACACCTTGTTCGGGCGGTCCTACGGGCGGTCCTACGGGCGGGGCCGGTCACACGTGCGCCTCGACCCGCCGGTCCGGCTCGGGGACCGGGCGGTCGGACGGCGCGGGACCGGGTGCCGCGCCCTCCACGTCGACGCGGGGCAGGACGCGGCCCAGCCACGCCGGCAGCCACCAGGCCCGGTCGCCGAGCAGCGCCAGGACGGCGGGCACGATCGCCATCCGGACCACGAAGGCGTCGAAGAGCACCGCGGCGGCCAGGCCGAACCCGAGCATCTTGATCAACGCCCCCTGCTCCCCGATGAACCCGGAGAAGACCGCGATCATGATCAGCGCGGCGGCCGTCACCACCCGGGCGCTGTGCCGGAACCCGGACACGACCGCCTGCTCTGCGGTCTCCCCGTGGGTGTACGCCTCCCGCATCCGGGAGACCAGGAAGACCTCGTAGTCCATGGCCAGCCCGAAGACGATGCCCATCATGAAGAGCGGCATCAGGCTCATGATCGGCCCGGTCTGCTCCACCCCGAACAGGCCCGCGGCGTGTCCCTGCTGGAAGACCAGCACCAGCACGCCCAGCGCCGCCAGCACCGAAAGGACGAAACCCAGGGCCGCCTTGACCGGCACCAGCACGGACCGGAAGACCACCAGCAGCAGCAACACCGCCAGACCGCCCACCACCGCCAGATACGGCACCAGCGCGGACTGCACCTTCGCCGCGATGTCGATGTTCAGCGCGGTCGTGCCGGTGACCTCGAACGTCGCCGACGCCTGCTCCTCCACCGCCGGACGGTCGTGGCGGATCGTCTCCACCAGGGCCTTGGTCTCCTCGTCCGTGGGGCTGGTCGACGGGGTGGCCCGGAAGACCGCCGTGTCGCCGGCCTCGTTGAAGCTGGCCTGCGAGACGGCCACGATGCCGTCCGTGCGGCCGATCTGGTCGCTGATGGTGCGCACCGCGGCCTGCGGGTCGGCTGCTCCCGTCGCGTCCACGACGATGGTCAGCGGGCCGTTGAACCCGGGGCCGAAGCCCTCGGCGAGCGCATCGTAGGCCCGCCGTTCTGTGGTGGCGGTGGACTTGGCCTCGTCACCCGGCATGCCCAGTTGCAGCGACGCCATCGGCACGGCCAGCGCGCCCAGGCCCACCACGCCGAGAACCAGCACCGCCACAGGACGGCGCAGCACGAAACGAGCCCAGCGCGTGCCCAGGTTGTCCCGCTGGCCCGCGGCGCGGTTGCGGGGCTCGGTGGTGCCGCCACGCCTGACGGCCTTGCGTGCCCTGCGTCCCAGCACGGCGTTGGGCCAGAACCCGAGCAGCGCGGGGACGACCGTCAACGCGACCAGCACGGCGACCGTGACGGCCCCCGCGGCGGCCAGGCCCATCTTCGTCAGCGTCGGAATCCCGACCACCGCCAGGCCCGCCAGTGCGATCACCACGGTGACCCCGGCGAACACGACCGCCGACCCGGCGGTACGCACCGCCATCCCGGCCGCCTCCTGCGGTGCCTGGCCGCGCCCACGCTCCTCCCGATAGCGGGACACCACGAACAGGGCGTAGTCGATGCCCACCGCCAGGCCCAGCATCATCCCGAGGGTGAGCGTGTCCGAGGACAGGCCCAACGGGCCCGCCAGCAGCACGATCCCGAACAGGCTCACGGCGACACCCACGACCGCGGTCAGCAGCGGCAGCCCCGCGGCCGCCAGCGACCCGAACGTGACCAGCAGCACGACCGCCGCCGCCGCGAGGCCGACGATCTCCGCGGTCCCGCCGGGCTCGCCGCCGGCGTCCATCGCCGACCCGCCGGTCTCCACCGTCAGGCCCGCCGCCCGCGCCTGGTCCGCCGTCCTGTCCACCGCCGCCCGGCTGGCGTCGGTGACCTCGGCGGACTCCACCTTGTAGGTGACGGTCGCATACGCCGTCGAACCGTCCTCGCTGACGGCCTCCGACGCGAACGGGTCCGCGACACCGGCCACCTGCGGGCCGCCGCCCAGCGAGCCCACCGCGTCCTCGACGGCCTTCCGCAGATCGTCCGCGGTCACCTTCTGCCCGTCCGGGGCGACGAAGACGACCTGGGCGGTGGCGCCGTCCGCGGCCGCTCCGGGAAAACGCTCTTCCATGAGATCGAACGCCTTCTGCGACTCGATCCCCGGCATCGAGAACTCCTCTTCCGAGGGCCCCGACGCCTGCGCGGCGGCCACCACGACCGCGGCCAGCACCCCCAGCCACACCAGGAGGACCCGGCCGCGCCGCCGAAAGGCGCCGCGGCCGAGCCGATACAGAAAAGTCGCCATATCAGGGTCTCCATATCCACAAGCAATGACCGTTCAAGGCTCGCCCGGGAGGACCCGTCCCGTCGTCATGCCGCTACGGACACTGCGACCTACTGAAACCAGACGACCACCTACTGAAATCGCGGTAGGCGCCCACGGCGCCACCCGCCCGGAACACGGCGAGGTCGAGTACGCGCTGACCCGCGCCGACTGGCGGCGCGGGTCGGCGCGTAGCAAGTAGCGGGCCGCGCGTACTACTGGAGGATGCCGTCCACGAACGTGTCGTCGAGCTTGGTGACGCCCTCGACGGTGATGCCGCGGGAGCTGCCCGGCAGCCGCACCGCGGTGGCCATATCGCCGTCGATGTACAGGTCGTCGTAGTCGTCCCGGTCGGCGCGCAGGCGCACCTCGGAGCCGAAGGAGTCGCCGAACTCGACATGACCCGGCACCCCGTCGGTGGCGCGGCTGAACGCCTGCGAGTTCCGGCCGGTCAGGCCGTTCGCGCCGCCCCACAGGACGTGCACGATGCCGGCGTACTCCTGGTCGCCGATCTTCTCGCCGTACGCGCCGACGGCCAGATCGGGATAGCCGTCGCCGTTGACGTCCCCGGCGGAGACGCTGGCGCCGAACCAGTCCTCCGACTCGCGCACGCCGGCGACGCCGGTCGTCGCCTGGGTGAGGACGGCGGAGGATCCCGGGCCGCCGGACCCGCCGCGCCACACGGTGACCTCGCCGCGGCAGTCGCCCTCGCCGATCCCCGCCCCTTCGGCGGGGGCCGCCTCCATGGCCTCGGTGCCGCCGGCGGCCACCGCCGCGCGCATGACATCGTCCACCGCGTCCCCCCGTCAGGGCAGGTGCGCCAGCACGTTCACGACGGTGCCGCCCGGGTCCTCCACGAAGAAGCGGCGCACCCCCCACGGCTCCTCGGTGAGCGGATACACGACCCGCAGACCGCGCCGCAGCGCCTCGGCATGCGCCGCGTCCACCGCTTCCGGACTGCCCAGATCGACGCCGAACCGCGGCTGCGGACTCTCCATCCCGGGCGGGAGAACGAGAACCTGCGCGGTCGGATTGTCCGGCGACCGGAGGCCGAGAACGGGATCCCGCATGGCGACCTCAAGCCCCAGAACCTCGACGTAGAAACCCCGCGACGCGGCCGTGTCCGCCCCGTCGGCATACGGAATAATCCTGGTGACGGCCGCGTGCGGAACGCCGCTTTCTTCTCCCTCAGGCATGACGATCTCCTCTGTGACTGGACGATTCCGCTCAGCCTAGGAATCCCCTCCCCCGGAGTCTTGGAGAAATCGGAAGCGTCGCGCGCCGCCGGCCCCCGTCCGGCTCAGCCGGACACCGGGCGCAGGACCAGGCAGACGAAGCCGAAGACGTCCCGGTAGACGCGCAGCCACTCGTCCCGATGCGTGGCCGCGGCCGCCAGCGCCTGGTCGCGGTCCGGGTGGTCGGGGTGGTCCAGGGCCCATTCGGCCAGGGACCCGGTCCAGGACCATTCGTAGTCGTCGAGCTCGTGTCGCGTGCTGACGTGCCCGTACACCGGCACCCACCCGTCGGCCATCACCCGGTCCACGGTGGCCGCCAGGTCGGCGAAGTCCCCGAGCATCTCGACGGCCTCGGGCGACGGCTCGCCCTCCCAGTACGCGTCGCCGACCAGCACCCGCCCGCCCGGGGCCAGATGCTTACGTGCCGCGGCGAGCGTGGACAGCAGGCCGCCGAACGCGTGCGTGGCCCCGACGCTGAGCACCAGGTCGAACGCGTGCGGGGCGGCGAAGCTGGCGGCGTCGTGCTCGTGCAGCACGAGGCGGTCCTGCACGCCGAGCTCTCGCGCGGCCGCGCGGGCCCGCGCCAACGCGCTCTCCGAGATGTCCACGCCCTCCGCGCGCACCCCGGGGTACGCGGTCAGCGCCCGCAGCAGCCACTCCCCGCCCCCACATCCGAGATCGAGCACCCGCGCCTCCCCACCCGGAACGCCGCGCTCCAGCAGCCGCCGCACCGACGCGTCGTCGAGGGGCGCCGAGATCGGGTGATGGGCATGGGCAAGGGTGGAGATCTCTTCGCGCTTCATCCGCGAAGCCTCACACGACCACGGCCCCGCGCACACCTCACTTTTCCCCGCGCATGGCCTTCAGACAGTCACTCGCGGCGGCCACGAACACCTTGCGGGCGGCCCCGAAGCCCTTCCAGTCCAGGTTCGCGCCGTCGTCCTCGTGCATGGACGAGAGCCGTGTCAGAAGCGCCCGCGCCTCCTCGTGGGGGCCGACGCCCTCAAGGTCGATGGCGACGAACGCCGCCCGCGTCGCGGCAGACGCACGGTCCACCGCGGCCTCGGCCTCCTCCTCGTGGATACGTGGCAGCCGCCGAGCAGAAGGGCCGTTTCGTCGCGCTCTGCTGGATCGCGCAGATCCACAAGCACATCGAGTCCCCGAAACCCAGCTATGTCGCGGACTGGGAAGACCTCCCCGAGTGGCAGCGGGAGACCGACGCGGACATCTTCGAGGTCATCGAGTAGCCGGCCCGGGGCAGGAGGGGTCTCGCTGATCCGGACATCGGTCCACGGATGTCGTGTGCCGGATTCAGTCCGTGAGGGGCCACAGCCCTATGACGCCGTTGTACGAGTCGGCGGTGGCGAGGATCGTGCCGTCGGGGTGGAAGGCCAGGGCCGCGGTCGGGGTGGCGATGGTGTGGACGAGGCGATCGGTGGCGAGGTCCCAGAGGCGGACATCGGCGCCGGTGCCGATGGCAAGCAGCGTGCCGTCCGGGTGGAACGCCATCGCCGTCGTCCAGCGGACGAACATCTCGCGGATGAGCGTGCCGGTACGAGCGTGGCACAGCTGTATCCGGCCGCGCGTGCGGAGGGCCACGACGGTTCCGTCCGGCCCGGTCAGTTCATGCGGATAGTTCCACGGGGACTGCCCGGGCCGTTCCTCGACCGTTCCGTCGGGACGGAAGCGGACGCCGCCGGGGTAGGGCGACTCCAGGCGCTGCGTGTGGCGGGGCTCCCCGGTCGCCACATCCCACAGGACGACCCGGGGCGGCCCCTGCCCGCCGTGGCCCCAGACGGCGATGGTCGCTCCGTCCGGGCTGAAGGCGAATCCGTTCAGGGCCACGGACTCGCGGCGGCCACCGACCCAGATCTCCCGCCGGGGTTGGGGCGTGTCGCGGATCGCCGCCAGGTCGCGCTCCGCGCCCGGGTCGCCGTCGGCGGCGAGTGACCGCAACTGCCCGAGCGCTTCGTCGCGACGGCCCTGCGACAGCAGCAGCGCCGCTCGCGTGCGTCGGTACGCGCCGCCACCCGCCGTCGCGAGCAGATCGATGGCGACCACGCGGAACGGGGCCGGATGCCGGCTCTCCGACGCGGCCACCAGGCGTTCGTGCAGCCACTCGTCCGGCCCGATGTCGTCCAACAGCGCGGCCACGTCCGCGAGTCTGTCAGGCCACCACAGCACCACGATCCACGACAGCTGCCGCCTCGCGTCGGCGTCCCCGGCCCTCGCCGCGCGACGGAGCGCGTCGAGGTACTCGCGCCGCACGTCGCGCGCACCGGCGGTCCGGGAGGTCAGCCCGCGGGCCCGCAGCCAACTCTCCACTGTCATCCTGTCCCGCCAGTGCGCTGGGGCCCGCCGCAGCTCTCCCACGGCCTCCCCGTAGCGCCCGCGGCCGGCCAGGAGACGGGCCAGGCGCCGCTGGGCGCCGGGGATTCCGAGGTCCGCCAACGGTCGCAGCGCGTCGATGGCCTCGGGGAACCGGCGCCGCCTGACGAGATAGTCCGAGTGGGTCCAGCGCGCGAACCGTTCCCCGGCAGCCATCCGTTCGAGCAGCTCGTCGAGGTGACGGTTTCGCGCCAGCCATTCGGCGAGGTGCCGCGCCGCATGCGCATCGCCGCCGTCCGCCAGCCGGCGCAGCTCGTCGATGCGTCCCGCCCGGGCCAGCGCCTTCGCGGAGTTCCGCCGATCACCGTGGATGTGCACGCCCCCGATTGTGCCGCCCGCGCTGCGCCGGCGGCCCAGGGCTACTCCGGACGGCCGCGGAACAGGTGGAGTGGCACCGGTCCGCGGTGCAGGACGTGCGGCACGTCGCCGAACAGCAGGAGCGGGTCGTGCGGGCCGAGGTTGCGGAGCCGTTCCAGGGCGCGGTGGGTCACCGAGCGGACGGCTCGCAGTGTGGCGGTGCTGAGCGGCAGATAGTCGTCCTCGGTGCCGGGGTCGGCCGTGCCGGCGCCCGGGGTGACGTGCATCAGGCGTACGCAGCACCGCTCCGGGTCGAGCCGCGCCGCGTCGAGCGTCCACATCGGGCCGTGCGCCACCTGCCGGCCCGCGCCGCGTCGAACTGCACCGAGGGGGCGAGCGGTGAGAAGAAGACGACGTCGGACCACGCACAGTCGAGGGGAATGACGCGTTCAAGCAGGCGATGCTCGCGGCCCGCGTACTTGGCGATGTGACGGGTGTAAAGGTCCGGGTAGCGCTCGCGGAGCATCGCCAGTGGCAGCAACTGGTCGCCCCGCGGCCCCGTGGTCTGCGTGTGGAAAAGGTTTCCTTGAGCGCGGCGAAGGGTGAGATCGAGGCTGGGCATAGAAAAAGCGTCGAACCCATCGGACCGGGTCGACGCCGTCCTCGAATTCTACCGGGCGATCCCCGAGGCCGGCCGGACGGATGCTCGGCCGGCTAATTCGCTCGCCAGCGCCGCGTGGGGACTGCCAGGGTCGGGGTATGTCGACAGATCCGCTGCTGGCCGGGGCCCGAGGGCTGTGGGAGGGCTGGGCGGGGGCGTCGGCGTCCTTTCCTGCTGCCGGGGGTCTGAGCGTGGTCGTCTCGCCGGAGTCTGGCATCTGCCCAGGTGGCTGGGTCGGCGTGGTCGCGCTGGGCGGTTCGGCGATCGCGACCGCGCCGAACGAAAAGGCCGCCGGCATCGTTCGGGACGCCCTGGCTCCGTTGCCCACGGAGGCTGTCGTGGACGCGACCGCGGTTCACCAGGTGCTGCCGGTCGCCGAGTTGCTCGGCCCGGCGGCGTTGGCGTACGTGTCGCCCGGGCGCTTCCGGCCCGAGAGGGCCGGTGCCCTGACCGTTGGTCGACTGCCCGGTAGCGACGCCGGCCTGCGGGAGCTGGAGAAGTCCGTGGGTGCGGAGGAGGCGGGCGAGGCCAGTCTGGGCGCGATCACCTCGCCGGCGTTCGTGGTCCGGGAGGACGAGCGGGTGGTCGCCGCCGCCGGATACGAGCTGTGGCCGGGCCTGGCGGCCCAGGTCAGCGTGCTCACCAGGCGAGAGTGGCGGGGGCGAGGGCTGGCCCGGTTGACGGGTTCGGCGGCGGTCGCCCACGCGCTCGCGGCCGGGCTGCTGCCGCAGTGGCGTGCCCGGGTGCCCGCATCCCGGCGCGTGGCGGCCGCCCTGGGCTTCCAGGAGTTGGGCGCTCAACTCAGCATGAGGATCAGGATCATCGGGGAGGAGCCCTCCCGCGACGCTGTTGCGGCGACGGACGTCGAGGTCGGCCCGTAGCTCAGTCGCGCGCCTTCCACTCGGCGAGGGCCCGCGGCCACGACCCGTGGCCCCGCGCCGCGCGGTACGTCTCCCGGTTCCCGGGTCCTCCGGAAGGGCCGTAGTCTCTCCGGCATGGACGGCAGTGACGGACGGCAGCCGGTGGTTCGGGACCTGTACAACGTCCGGACGCAGCCCGCGGAGGGCGGTGTCACGCCGCTGACCGACGAGGAGGAGCAGCGCGCGCGGGCGGCGCTGTTCCACGATCTCGGCAACGTCATCGCCGACCGGGGCTGGGCTCGGTTCCCCGCGTACTCGCCGGAGGAGCGCCTTCGGCTGGTCGACGTCGCGCACCGGCTCAGCGCCCACTGGGGACAGCGGGTGTTCGTCGAGGCCGAGGACCAGTGCTCCCTGAGGCTCCACCTCGCGGGGCAGTGACGGGCTCAGCGCGCCCTGCGGTACGTGATCGCGAGATCGTCCTGCCAGGGTGAGCCGTCGCGGGACAGCTCCACCAGGCCGGTGATGGTGTTCCCGTCCTCGCTCAGCGTGCCGGTGAAGCGCTGGCTGAACTCGGGGAGGTCGCCCCAGAAACGCCAGTGGTGCTGGTCCAGGCCGGCCGCGTACACCCGGTGCACGCCGCGCGAGTCGAAGTAGTGCATCGACAGTTGCCCGTTCGTGACGCCGGTGATCGCGATCGCGTCGGGGATCTGGGGGTGGTCGTAGTGCGAGCGCTGGATCAGGAACCTGCGGCCCTCCAGCCACTCGATCGTCGCCCGGCCGGGCACGACGGCTCCGGGAAGGAGCGGATGCGTCGCCTCCGTCACCCACTCACCGACAAGCCGCTCCCCACCGACAAGCTCCGGAACCTGGTCGTGTGACTGCATCGGACTCTCCTTCAGGGGCGGTCATGCTCTCCCCTGTTGAGACCTTCCGGACGACCCGAACTCATCGGCCCCGAGTGCAGGTCCGTCAGCATGTCAGCATCTCCCCGCGTTTTCCGCGTATGGCCTTCAGATGGTCGCTCGCGGCGGCGGCGAACGCGTCACTGGCGGCCTCGAAGCCGTTCCGGTCCGAGTTGCGGCCGCCGTCCTGGTGCATGGCCCTGAGCCGTTCCAGATACAGCGCCGTTTCGGTCATCGTCACTCCACTCCACTCCAGTGCGGCAGGCGGGCTCGGGCGGCGACACGCCACCCGCCTTCCGGTCACCGGCAGACAGGGCCGGGGCACGATGTCCCGCTCAGGCGGACATGGATCACGCCGTTTCGGGCGAAGGTCAGCGGTGCGACGGTGCCGGCGTGCGAGGATCGACGGGTGCCGATATCGCCGCCCGCCCGGGCTCGTCTGTCCGCGTTGGCCGCCATCGCCTTCCTCCTGGCCGGGTGCGGGAACGCGGCCACTGGAGGAACCGCCGATGCGGCGGCGGACACTCCGACGCCCGACTCCCGGCTGGACCTCGACGATGCCCAGTACGGACTGTCGCTCGAGCAGCCGCAGAACGGGCCGCAGTCCTGTGGCGCTGAGACGGGTCTGGCGGTCAGCTCGGGCCTGGTGGACGCCGCGATGGGGCTCCGGGTGATGACCCTCTACGTGACGAACTGCGGCACCGACCCCTACACCGTCGACGGCCACCCCGCCCTCACCCTCCTCGATGACCAACAGCAGGTCCTGGACGTCGAGGTGCGGCACGGCTCCGCATCGATCGCCACGATCGAGGGCTTCGACGACCCGCCCCAGCCGGTGACGCTGGCGCCCGAGGAGTCGGCGGTGGCGAGCGTCGCGTGGCGCAACACCGTCGACGAGACCGCCACCCCGCTCGTCGGGGCCCACCTCGACGTCATCCCGATGCCGGACGAACCCGCCCAACGAATCCAGCCACGCGGCGACATCGACCTCGGCACCACCGGACGCCTGGGCGTCAGCGCCTGGGAGCCCTACGAGCCGACCGACTCCAACTCCACCGCCGATCGCCCGGAATGAACCAGCCGCCTGTACCTCGCCGCCCCCGTCGGAGCAGTGAGAGGCGCAACCTCCCGGATCCTGCCTGGAGTGCTGATCGAGGCGTGTCTCGTTGAATCGGACATCGGTGGGGCTGCCCCGCCAGCCGCTGAGGTCGCTCGCCCTGACTCGGTTCACTGCCGCCCCTTCGCTCGACAGATCCAGCACGGGAACGGGCACGGCTCGACGGGCTGATGGGCGGGATCCGCCTCTCCTGAGGCCTGATCGCCGCACGCGGTGCTGAGTCGTTGCCCTATGGCGCAGGGCGCGCCGGGGGTGCATGCGCGGCACTCGGCCACGTGCAGATCGCGCGCGGCCCTGAGCTGCACCAGGTCGGCCGGGCAGGGGTGTTCCGAGATCTCCCGCTCAGGCATGGCAACCGTCCGGCTCCGCCCGTCGAACGTCCTCCGGCCGGGTCTGCCACTCCCTGCCCCCGTCAACCGGCCGGAGCATCGCGTACGGCCCCGCCGTGCCCATGTAGACACCCACACGGTTGCTGGCCCGATCCTCGACAAGCGACCCCACGTTCGGGTGATCGTGGCGAACCCAGTTCACGGCTGCCTGCCTCTCAGGTGATCCGCGCCCCCAGGCCTTCGGCCGCGGCGGAAGTACCTACTTCGCTGGGGGGCGATGCCCCTACGAGCTTCGGCGCGACGGCTTCTCATCGGAACGGCGAATGGGGAACCCCTCAAACGACTTTGGGGAACCCCTCGCGGGACCGGGGCTACCCTGGGAGACATCCCTCCCGTCCCCGCTAGGTGGCCCATGGACGAACGCGAGGCCCAACGCGCCGGCTATCCGCTGACGATCCCCGCAAGCCCTGGAAAGCGAAGCCATGCGGCAGGCGTGCGCCACACACAACTTCGGGGAAATCTTCCGACTGGTGAACAGGCGTACGGGTTCCAGCTACGCCACCATGGCAGCCGCTATCGGCAAGATGACGAGTTCCCGCATCAGCGACGTCATCAGGGGAGTTCGAAGCATCCGAGGACAGGGAGTCATCGAACGGATTGTCGATGCTTTCGGAATCCCCGGAGCGATGCTCGACTTACCTCCCCGTCCTTGGGAAAGCACTCTCGCCCTCGGCACGACGCAGCACGGGGAGGTGGTATCTGTGGATCGACGCTCTTTCGTCTCCGCGAGTGCCGCCGCGCTGGCCGTAGGTCCGATGGCAGCTACGCAGTTGGAGCAGGGGAGACGCGTTGTTCAGGCCCTCAGCGTGATGGGCGCCGACAGCCCTGGCGCTTTCACGGATGGCCTGGGCGAGCTCATCGACCACTACGCTTTGACGATTTCCACCACTCCCCCGGCGGATGTGTACGACGAACTTCTCCTGGTGAGATCGCATGCGAGCGAATACCTCGACAGTTACCAGGCCGCGCGAACATGCGCAGACCTCAACCTGGCCACAGGTTGGCTGTCTTGCTTACTTGGTATCGCGGCGTGCGATATGGGTACGCCTGCGGCGGCACATGTCTGGTGTGCTGACGCTGAGCGGCGCAGCAGGGAGGCAGGACACCCAGAGCTAGCAGGCTGGGCCATGCTGACCAGGTCCATGATCGCCTTCTATCAGGGGCGTCCACACCAGTCCATGACACTTGCCGCTGCGGGCCAGCACGCCACCCCGCCGGGTACAGCGATCCATGCCAGGCTGGCCGCACAGGAAATGCGCACAGCAGCGATGGTCGGTGACGCTGAGGGAATGGAGACAGCCAGAAGGTACGCCGCGAGCGTGATGGCGAAGCTTCCTTCCGGCGTCAAGAAGTCCGGAGCCTTCTCCATCGCCCTGGCGGATGATCCGCCCTACACCGCGACCTCCTTCATGCTGCTAGGACGCTTCCAAGAGGCCGTGGCTGCGACCAACCGGGTTATCCGGACCCACTATCACCCCGAGACACGGGGCCCTGAGGTCCCTCCCGGTCACGCTCGCGCCCTCCTGATCCTGGCACTCGCTCAAACCGGGACGGGCGACCTGGACGAGGCCGTCGCGGCGGGGCATGACGCCCTCGTTGGCGACCGTCCTGCATGGCCGACCCTGGTGCTTGCCGGCAAGCTCGATCGGGCTCTGAAGCGAGACTTCGCCAATGCTCGGCAGACCGCCGAATATCATGCCCGCTATCTGGAGACGACCAACCGCTAGCCTCATCCATCAACAATCCACGCCCTCCGAGGATCGCCCCATGAGCGTTGACAACCTCAGCAGCGCACGGATCGGCGAGATCACCGCCTTCGTGGACATCGAGGCGCCGCCGCCCGAGGAGGAGCCGACCGCTCTCCTCGTCTTTGGGACCAACCAGGCTCGGCCGGCCGAGATCGCGGCCGAGCGGTATCACCGCGGGCTCGCCCCGCTCATCATCGCGACCGGCGGCGTCAACCGGCACAACGGCATCGTGGAAGGGCGCGAGTTCCGCAGGTTGCTCGTCGAGCGAGGCGTGCCCGACGCCGCCATCCGGCACGAGGCCAGGTCCGTCAACACGTGGCAGAACGTGGAGCTCTCCTTGCCGTTCCTGCGGGAAGCTCTGGACTCCGGCCTGCGGATCGCGGCCATCAGCAAGTGGTACCACCGCCGCACGATCCACTGCCTCGCCACGCTCCTCCCCGACCTCGGCCCCTTCCACGCGATCTCCTGGGAGCCCGTCTACGCGGGCAGGCCGGTCACCCGGGCCGACTGGCTCTTCATCCCGGACGGCAAACGGCGCGTGATCCGCGAATGGGAAGAAGTTCCTCGCCGCGTCGCCGAGGGCAGCTTCCGCGACGCGAGGCAGGTGGACGGCGCCTGGCGCTGCCACGACGCCTGAGTCGAACCCGTGCAGCGGCGGGCGTTTGACGGTACCCGTCGGGTCTGTCACAGTTCTCCGCTGTGCGGGATGGGTAACGAGAGCGATGCGGGCCTGGCACGACCGATGCTGATGTGGGCAGCGGCGTGTGTTGATGACGATGCTCGGGTTGTGGGCATTCAGGCGCTGCACGCGGGCACTGGTCCATGGTTGCTGCGTGTCGAGTCCTCTCGGCGGCTGATCGAGATGGTCCTTCGGGCACCGACCGATCGGATCGACGGCGACATGATCGCCACCAACGTCGCGGCGCTGATGACGGCGGAGACGCATGGTCTGCCCGCCCCGCGGCTTCTCGGCGTCGACCTCGATGGGCAGGCCGGCGGGGTGCCGGCCAGTGTCGAGACGGTTGTGGCGGGGTCGAGTGCCTGGCCGGCGCGGGCGTCCGTTGATCGGCTGCGGGCCGCCGGCGCGGCGATCGCCCGAACACATCGGATACCGCGGGCGCCATCCGCCCATCTGCCGGTGCGTACCCGGCCCATCTCGGTCGACGACTTCGCCCGGGAACGACGGCTGGGTCGCATGCCGACCACACCGCTGCTCGAACGCGCCGACGCCCTGATCCAGGGCATCAGGCCAACGCCCGCACCAACGGCCTTCCTCCACGGGGACGTGTGGCCGGGCAACATGATGTGGAGCGGCTCGACCTGCCGGGGGCTGATCGACTGGAAGACCGCCGGCGTGGGCGACCCGGGCGTGGATCTCGGCGAACTGCGCAAGCAGGTGGCTTACGCCAACGGCCAGGACGCCCCGCGGTATGTCCTGGAGGGATGGGAACGAACCAGCGGCACCCGTGCCAGGGACGTGCCCTACTGGGACGCCGTTGCCGCGCTGAACACGCCGACCGAATGCGATCCCCCAGCGCACACCGCCCCACGCGACGAGTTCCTCGCCACGGCGCTGGAACGGCTGTAGCGAACGGCGACGCGGCCTCCACACCGATGAGTTCCGCCTCGCCGCGTGGTCTGCATGGGTGGGAACGTCCTCCTTCCGCGCCTGCGGGAGGCCGAGACGAGTTGACGAGGAGCGTGGACACCGTGGCCGAGGACAACGTGAGCGCCACCCTGACTTTCGCCGTGCCCGCCGCGAGGGTGTTCGCGGTGCTGGCGGACCCGACGACCCATGCTGCGATCGACGGCACCGGCTGGGTTTCGGAACCCGTCGACCGGGCGCCGCTGACCGAGACGGGGCAGATCTTCCGGATGGGCATGTATCACCCCGAGCATCCGGACGGCGGCTACCAGGTGGCCAACAAGGTCGAGGTGCTCGACCGGCCGCGCGCCATCGGCTGGCTGACGGGGACGGAGAAGGACGACGGTGACCTGGAGTTCGGCGGCTGGCTCTGGCGTTACGACCTTGCGCCGCTCGGCCCGTCCGAGTCCGAGGTCACGCTCACCTACGACTGGTCGGCGGTGCCGCAGCACATCCGGGAGTACCTCCACTTCCCGCCATTCGGCCCTGAGCACCTCACCAACTCACTGCACCACCTGGCCGAACTCGCCGCACCGACCCCCCGGACCTGAACGCCCGGCGGCGAGACATCTGGAGGGTAGACATCTGGCGCGTAGGCACCGAGCAGGGCGATGTCGAGGTGGGCCTGGCGCGCCCGATCAGCCGGGCACCCCTGGCAACTCCTCGGCTCGGCCTGCCTCATGCGTTCGTTCCAGACGTCCTCGCTGACCTCCTGGTTGGTCTCCTCGGTCCAGCCGACCCGGACCTCGGCGGAGTCATCGAGCAGAACCGCGATCAGCGCGGCAGCACCCACGGCGGCCGCGCCAGCGCAGACGACCGCCACCGGCAGCCGGGGCCGAACGCGCGGTCGTTCGGTTGGGCTCCTGGCTTCACGCGCCACCGGGAATCACCTCATGTGTGCACGCCGTCGATCGGGTCCCTCAGCGTACGGGTGCCCGTGCCCCGGTGTGTCCCGCTGACCGGGACATCCGTCACCGAGCGCTCGGGCCGCTGCTCAGGTCGGGTCCGGGAGGTCCAGCGACGCGAGCCGGGCCGGGTCGGTCACGACCATGATGGCGGTGATCCGGTCGTCGACGACGGTGAACGCGACGATGGAGAGCGGCGTGCCGTCCGCGTTCCACGCCGCGATGCCGGGAAGGCCGTTGACGAGCACCGCGCGGCCCCGCGGGCCCACGCCGCCCGCGCGCCGCGCGCCGGTGGCGACCTCGGTCGCGCCGAGGGTGACGACCATGCCGTCGGCGGTGTGGACGGTCCGCCTCACCTCCGGGTCGAGCACGCGCAACAACCCCTCGAAGTCGCCGTGATGCGCCGCCGCCAGGAAGGCGTCGACCACCTCGCGCTGCTGCCGCGCCCCCGCCGCCGGCCGTTCGTTCGCCCGCACCTTCCTGCGAGCGCGGCTGGCGAGCATCTTGGTGGCGTCGGTGGACTTGCCGAGGATCTGGCCGATCTCGACGAACGGCACCGCGAACAGGTCGTGCAGCACGAACGCCAACCGTTCGCTCGGCCCGAGCGAGTCGAGGACGACGAGGAGCGCGAGTCCGACCGAATCGGCGAGCGCCACGTTGTCCTCGGGCGCGGGGCCGTCGTCGACCGTCACCACGAGCTCGGGCAGCCGGTCGTCGTAGGACGCCTCGGGGTGGGCCTGACGGGACCGCAGGACGTCGAGGCTGATCCGGCCGACCACCGTGGTCAGCCAGCCGGCGAGGTTGTGGATGGTCGCCGAGTCCTGACGGGACAGCCGCAGCCAGGCCTCCTGGACCACGTCCTCGGCGTCGGCGTGCGAACCGAGCATGCGGTGCGCGACCGCGCGCAGCCGGTCGCGCTGGGCCTCGAACGCCTCGGCCACCGGGTTCGTCGGACTGCTGTCGGGCATGTCGTTACCTTCCTCGGCGCTGCTCCGTCATGGGGATGACGAGCCCGGACCGGCACAGGTAACCGCGGCACCACCAAGGCATCACCCACGAAGGAGCACGACCGATGGAAGCACGCATGCAGAGCACGCCAAACCCCGACGTGACCACGGCGGTCCAGCACCTCATCAAGGCGATCCACGCCAGCGGGGTCGACCCGTCCGTACTCGAACTGGTCCACCTGCGCGCCAGCCAGATCAACGGCTGCAGCCCGTGCGTGTTCGGCGGGATCACGTCGGCGAAGAAGCGGGGAGAGACGGACGAGCGGCTACACAACGTGGTCACGTGGCGCCACACGCCGTTCTTCACCGAACAGGAACGGGCGGCGCTCGCGCTGGCCGAGGCCGCCACCCGGATCCAGGACAACGCGCCGGGCGTGACCGACGAGATCTGGAACGCCGCCTCCGCCCACTTCGACGAGAAGCAGCTGGGCGCGATCGCCCTGAACATCGCGATGACCAACTTCTTCAACCGGATCAACCACATCACCGGAGAGCAGGCCGGCAAGACCTGGTAGGCCCGACACCGCCACCCCGGCCTCCGCACCGTCAGCGGAGGCCGGGAAACGGCCCGGTCATCCCCGCCCGTCGTAGAGCCCAAGCTCATCCTCGTCCGGTGCCTGCCGCGGTCTCCGGCGAACGTCCGTCGGCTGTTCGCATCGATCGCCGAAGCGGAGAGCGGAGGGATCGAGCACCACGACGGCGGGCAGGGGCCCGAGGCGGGATAGGCCGGATGACGGGCCGCGCCCGCCTCGCCGTGTGCCGCGCGGGTCAGAAGCCCGTGTGGCCGTCGAGGCGTTCGCGGAGGAGGTCGGCGTGGCCGTTGTGGTGGGCGTATTCCTCGATGACGTGGAGGTAGACCCAGCGCAGGTTGACCTTGCCGGTGGGGGCCTTGGGGTCGTCCACGGGTTCGTCGAGGTCGCGGCCGGCGACGGCCGCGTCGGCGAGGTCCATCTCGGCGAGCAGGGCCGCGTAGTTGGCCGCGGCGTCGGCGTCCGCGACCAGGTCGAACTCCCCGTCCACGCCTTCCTCGGCCGGGTACGGGTCCTCGGGTTCCTGATGGGCGTACTTCTCGCGGAACCAGAAGCGTTCCACCCCGGTCATGTGCCGGACCAGACCCAGCAGGGTCAGGTTGGACGGCTGGGCGGAGGCGGTCTTGAGCTGTTCGGCGGTGAGGCCGGCGCACTTCTTCAGGAGGTAGATGCGGTGCCGGTAGAGGAAGTCCTCCAGGGTGGCGCGCTCGTCGGCGGCCATGTCGGTGCGGGGTCGCCGCTCGACATCGGGTGCGATCCACGTCATGGCGACATGCTGGCAACGGTGGCGCCGGACCGCCAGCGGGTTTCGTGGGCGAGGACGAAGGGCGGGTTCAGCCCGTGTACGTGAACTCGTCGGCCGCGCTGGTGGGCGACGGGGCCGCGTCCATCGTCACGGTGACGTTCATCGTCTTCGGCTCCTCGGGCAGCCGGATCGGCGCCTTCACCGAGATCTGGGACGGGGACACGACGTCGACGTCGTCCGCCTCGCGGTCCTTGAACCGGACGACCGCCCCCTTGACGAAGCCGGAGCCGTAGATGGTGACCGGAGTGCCGTGCGCCCCGCTGGTCGGGTCGACCCTGGTGACCACCACGGGCGGGGGTCCGCCGTAGGCGAACCGGCCCAGCGGGACGGCGGGCGACGTGCCGAGTCTGGTGGTGACGCGGACATCGACGATGCCGACCCCGTCGGGGACCACCGCCGCGATCCACATCCCGGTCAGCACGTCGACGAGATACTCGGTGCACGGGATCGGGCCGAAGTCGACGACGCTGTCCGGGGTGAACCCGCTGCCGAAAATGGTGAGCTGCGTGCCGGACGGCCCGGCGGTGCTGCTCAGCTCCCGCACCACCGGGCCGTCCGGGACGGGCTGCGCGCCCAGCAGGTGCAGGTACGTGGAGTTGGCGTGCTGGTACGCGACCTGGCCCAGGTAGTCGTCGAGCGTCGCGTGGCAGAGAGCCGGATCGCGATCCGTGTAGTGCTCGTTCCTCGTGATGGCGCTGTCGGCGCTGGGCTGGACGTAGACGTTGGGCTTCCTGAGATCGTCGATCTCCGTCAGCAGGAGCTTCACCTCGTCGTTCGCCTCCGGGCCCTTGTCCTTCGGATACCACTTCTTGGCCTCGGGCACGTCCGACCAGGCCAGCGGGATCACGTCGAAGGCGTTGATATGGCGCTCGTTCTGGCTCCACGACAGGGAGTCGACGTAGTCGGCGAAACCCTGGAGGCCGGCGGTGGGGGCGGCGAAGGTGACGAGCGCGAACCGCGGCGGGTTCGCCGGCCACGTCTGGGCCTGGAGGTAGGTGGCCAGCATGGTGGCGATGCAGCCGCCGAGGCTGTGGCCGGTGACGCAGACCGTCGGCTGGGGCGAGGACGGTGCCGACGCCAGCAGGGCGGCGAGTTCGCGGATGAGGGTCGGGCCCCAGGGGTAGTGGGCGGCGTTCGGCAGGCCGGGCTCGACGCCCGGTGGCGGTTCGGCGGGCTGCCCCGCGATGCCGGGGGCGTTGACGATCTGCGTGAACGCGGCCATGGCGCCGGCCGAGACGGCGACGGGCTCCGGCGATCCGCAGGCGGTGAACGGCACCACCGTGCCGACGTCGAGGTCCTCCATGAGGTCGGTCGCGTTGCCGACCGTGCCGCGGAGGACCACGGCGAACTGGTTCGAGCCGTCGGCGTTCCAGGCGATGTACGCGAGGTTCGCGTTGTCCGGGCTGAGGGTCACCCATTTCAGCTGCCAGGTGCCGTTGGTGTCGAGCGCGGCGTTGGCCAGTCGCGTGGTGATCCCGTCCCAGGCGCGCAGGGCCTGCCAGACCAGGTCCTCGCCGGACGGGCGCGGGGTCGCCGCGGTGGCGGCGATCGTGGCGAGCGTCATGGTGACCTTGGAGTGGATCAGGTTCGACTGGTTCGCCGTCGTCATACGTGCTCCTCACCTTGCGCTCGGGACCGCGGCCCCTGGTCCGGGCTCGGCCCCGGGCTCGGCCCCGGACTCTGATCCGAACCCCTGCCCCATTGATCGTATTCATCCCGTTTCGCGGCGCGGACCGGCCTGCGCGATCGGCGATCCGTTCGACCGTCGGGGGCAGCAGGCGGATGCGGGACGTGGCGCCGGCCAGGGCCGCGAGGGTGATGAGGGGCTCGGGGTTGTCGAAGACGAGCCGGTCGAGCAGGCCGAGCGTGCTGAACGGGCCGTCGTCGGCGCGCCGGGCCCAGCTCAGCAGCAGGGCGGGGTCGTCGATGGGAAGGCCGAGACCAATGTTCGCGTTCACGGGAAGAATCCTCCGGAGGGCATACCGAATACGGGTGCCGCCCCTCCGTGGCTCCGCGCGGCTGTGCGCGGGCTCGCTCCCGTTCTGCGGCCTCCATCCAGAGAGCGTGATCTTCAGAGTGCGGCGACCGTAACGCGACCGGCCGAACGTGAGCAACACTTTCCCGGCTGGACCCGGCTGGACCCGACTGAACCCGGCTGCGTGGCGGGACCCGGCCGCGTGGCCGACCGCGCGGGAACTGTCCACAAGCTGTGGACGCCGGACCGGGCGCGGGCCGAACGCGCCCTGTGAACGCCCGCGTCAGGGGATGTGGCGTCCCGAGATCGCGCGGGCGATGACGAGGCGTTGGATCTCGCTGGTGCCCTCGAAGATCGTGTAGATCTTCGCGTCGCGGTACATGCGCTCCACCGGGTGCTCCCGGCTGTACCCGGCGCCGCCGAGGATCTGGATCGCCTTCTCCGTGGCGGTGACGGCCAGTTCGCCGGCGCGCAGCTTGGCCATCGAGCCCTCGCCCGCCGTGAAGGGGCGCTCGTTCCGGCCCATCCAGGCGGCGCGCCAGATCAGCAGCCGCACGACGTCGATCTCGGTGCGCAGATCGGCCAGGGCGAACGCGATCGCCTGGTTGTCGATGATCGGGCGGCCGAACGCGACGCGCTGTCCCGCGTACTCCAGGGCGTACTCGTATGCGGCGCGGGCGATGCCCAGCGCCTGGGCGCCGACGGTGGGGCGGGAGACCTCGAACGTGGCCATCGCCGCCTGGCCCCGGCCGCCGCTTCCCTTGCCGCCCTCGCGGGCCCTGGCCAGCCGGGCGTCCAGCCGTTCCCGGCCGCCGAGCAGGCAGTGGCCCGGCACGCGGACGTCGTCGAGGAAGACGTCGGCGGTGTGCGAGGCCCGCAGTCCGAGCTTCTTGATCTTGCGGTTGCCGGCGAGCCCCTTGGTGCCGGGCGGGACGACGAACGCGGCCTGGCCGCGGGAGCCGAGGTCCGGGTCGACGGAGGCGACGACGACGTGCACGTTCGCGATGCCGCCGTTGGTGATCCACGCCTTCTGGCCGTTCAACACCCACTCGTCGCGGGCCTCGTCGTACCGGGCGCGGGTGCGCAGCGAGGAGACGTCGGAGCCGGCCTCGGGCTCGGACACGCAGAACGCCGCCACCTTGGGCTCGTCCGCGTCGCCGAAGCACTGCGGCACCCACTCCGCCAACTGCTCGGTGCTGCCGGCGGCGAAGATCCCGGCGACCGCCAGGGAGGTGCCGAACAGGGCCATGCCGATGCCGGCATCGCCCCAGAACAGCTCCTCGTTGGCGAGCTGGAGGGACAGACCGCTGGGGTCGCCGAACATCTCGGCCAGCGATTCGAAGCCGTACAGGCCGATCTTGGCGGCCTCCTGGATCACAGGCCAGGGGGTGTCCTCGCGTTCGTCCCATTCGGCGGCGGCCGGGCGGACGACGTCGGCGGCGAAGCCGTGCACCCAGTCCCGCAGGTCGCGCTGGTCCGCGGTGAGGTCGAGGGAGAAACCGGTCATCGCTGCGTCCGTCCTCACGCCTTGGGGATGTCGAAAAGGTGGGTGAGCGAGCTGGCCAGGGCGATGTCGCCGGAGATCTTGATCTTGCGGGTCAGGAACATCGTGATCGGGTTGCCGTTTCCCGAGACGAGCCTGAGGAACTCCGCGTCGCCCAGCATGAGGGTGACCCGCGCCCTGGCGTCGGAGCGCCCTGGCGTCGCCGTGCACGTCCCGTCCGCGATGGCCGTCTCCCACACGGCGGTGGGCTCGTCGGCGGCGCCGGCGACCTCCCAGCGGATGACGGCGTCGAGCGAACCGGCCGCCTCGGGGCGGAACTGACGCTCCATCCGGCCGAAGACCTCCTTCAGCACGCGGGCGCGCAGATCACCCCGCATCAGCCCGGCGATCTCCTTCGTCGAGAGCTTCCTGACCAGGGCGGCGAACTGCTCCGGCGTCACGCTCGCGAGGTCCAGGTCGGCCAGGTCGCCGGCTCCCAGGGGTGCGTCGGGGGGGTCGTCGGGCATCGCACTTCCGCCTTCTTACTAAAAAGTAGACTTACCAGAGAGTAAGATTAGGGGGCGGGCCAGTAGCCTGGCAAGGTGACCGACAGCGACAAGCCGAGACGCCGGCTGCCCCGGAGCGTGCGCGAACAGGAGATCATCGACGCCGCGCTGCGGGTCTTCTCCGAACGCGGCTACCACGCCGCCGTGGTGGAGGAGATCGCCGACCTGGCCGGGATCTCCAAGCCGATGGTGTACCTCTACCTCGGCTCGAAGGAGGGCCTCTTCATCGCCTGCGTGCGGCGCGAGGCGCAGCGCCTGGTGACCGCCTTCCGGGAGGCGGCGGGTGCCGGGGACACCCCCGAGCTGCGACTGTGGGCGGGGCTTTCGGCCTTCTTCGGCTTCGTCGCTGAACACCGCGCCAGCTGGGTGGTGCTGCACCGTCAGGCCCCGGGCCAGAGCGAGGCGATCGCGGCGGAACTGGCGGCGGTCAGGCGTTCCGTGATGGCCGAGGTCACCGGCCTGCTCGGCGACGGCATCTCCGAGGGACGCGCGCCCGGCGTACGCCTGGGCAAGGACGACGCCGACTTCGTCGCCCACGCCCTGGTCGGCGCGGCGGACTCGTTGACCGACTGGATGGACCGCCACCCCGGCCAGTCACCCGACCGCGTCACGGGGTGGCTGATGAACATGCTCTGGATCGGCATGCGCAACGTCCTCGCCGGCGAAACCTGGACCCCGCCGGGACTGGGCTAGGCAGGGTCGGCATGGCGGAGGCGGCGGGCGTACCCGGCGAGATGGCGCCGCCGGAAGTCGTCGAGGTCCCAGTCGCTGGGCAGCACGTCCACGCCGGCCGCCCACACATAGGCCACCGCCCGCCGGCCGCTGGCCAGCGTGAGGGGGCGTAGCGCGTACTCCTCGCCCTCGAAGTCGTCCAGGACCCGCCACTCCCGCGGCGCGAGATCCGTCAGCACCCGGCCGGCCGCCGCGCCGCGGCCCGGGACGAGCCCCGGATAGACGCGGTCCCGCAGCGCGGCGGCCCGCCAGCCGGGTGCGGAGTCGGGGCCGCCGTTCGGGACGCGGCGAATGAGTCCGCGGAGCACGGGCCCGCATCGCAGCGTCCCGTAGACGAAGAGGGGCAGGCCCACGCCCGACGAGGAGGGCGGCCGGTCCGCCTGCGGCTCGTGGGGCACGTCGGTTCCTCTCTGCCGGAACTGCCGGGGTGCGCCGGGGCTGCCGGGGACTGACGCGTCAGCGCACCAGTCGTTCGATCAGCGTCTGCCAGGCGTCGCCGAGGAAGCCGCCGACCTCCGCCGCCTGGTTCGGGTCGCTCTCGGGACGCGACAGGTACAGCAGCAGGGGACCCTCCAGCGCGGCGGTGAGCTGGATCGTGACGCCGTCCAGGCTGGGCATCGGCGCGGCCTGGTGGAGCAGCACCCGGATGTGGAGCTGGGTCAGCGACGGGTCGCCGGCCGGGACGGGCTGGTTGCGTTCGAAGGAGGCCCGCGCGACGGCGTGGTGGTCCACGAGGAAGGCGATGCGGGCGCGGCCGTAGGCGACGAGGCGTTCGACGGGCTCGGCGCCGGGCCCCAGCGGCGGCGGCCCGGACATCACCCGTTCCTGGAACCGCCGCTCGTCCGCGTCGAGCAGCGCCCGGAAGATGCCGGCCCTGGTGCCGAAGCGGCGGAAGACGGTGCCCTTGCCGAGGCCGGCGCGCTCGGCGAGGCCGTCCATCGTGACCTTGTCCACGCCGTGCTCCGCGATCATCTCGCGGGCGGTCCGCAGCAGGTGCTCACGGTTACGCACCGCGTCGGCGCGCTCGGCGCGGGGCCTCCCGAAGGGCACTACTGAGCGATCCACGGATCCAACCTACCGGCAGGAATACGAAGCGGGGTAAAGTCCGTTTATGCTGCCGTGCGGCCGCACGACCTGTCCGTGGACCACCCGTCTCTTTCGAGGAATCACCACCATGAACCTGTTCCGCCTGGACGCCAGCATCCTGCCCGGCTCCTCCGCCAGCGCCGAGATCGCCGACATCGCCGAGGCCAAGTGGACCGCGGCACACCCCGGCGCCACGGTGACCCGGCGCCACCTCGGCACCGACGCGCTGCCCGCCGACGCCTGGACACTCGCCACCACCGGGGGCTTCACCCCGGAGGCGGACCGCACCCCGGCCCAGCGCGAGGCGCTGGCCCTGGGCGCGGCCCTGGCCGAGGAGGTGCAGAACGCGGACGCCGCGATCCTGGCCGTCCCGCTGTACAACTACGGCGTCTCCCAGCACTTCAAGACCTGGGTGGACCTCGTCATCACGGGCGCCGGCCCCACCACCCCGCTGCTGAAAGGCACCCCCACCGTCCTGGCCACCGCCGTGGGCGGCGGCTACGGCCCCGGCACCCCGCGTGCGGGCTGGGACCACTCCACTCCTTATCTGGAGCGGGTCCTCGCCGACATCTGGCAGGCCGAGCTGACCATCATCAAGCGCGAGCTCACCCTCGCCGCCACCACCCCGGGCATGGAGGGCCTCCGGGACCTCGCCCAGCAGCAACACTCCGACGCCCTCACCGCCGCCCACACCGCCGGCCAGTCCCTCGCCGGCAGCTGACCCCCGCCGTGGAGGTGGACGCGGCCGTCGAGTACGTCCGCCGGGTGACGGGCGAAGGCGGTGGCGGCGATCGCCCGCCTGTTCAACAAGGCGTTCGGCGACGTCGTCCGCCGCATGTCGAGCACGACCGCTCGCCGTCCAGCCGGTCCGCGCCGCCGTGCAACGCCTCGGCCTGGTGGACCGATTCGGGCCGCGCCGCCGTGCAACGCCCTGTCGTGCGCGGGGAGTCCCGTTCGCCGGGACTCATCGCGCACGTTCTGCACCGCCCTGGCACAACGCTTCGACCTGGTCCGGCTCCATGTCGTATTCGTAGGCGATGTCCTGCACCGACTCGCCTGCCTCCCACAGGTTGCTCACGGCCTTCGTCGGCACCCGGTTGCCCGCGACCACCGGCCGGCCGTGGCCGAACCTTGGATCGATGACCGCAGGGACCACGTCTGGATACTGGCGAAGCTGGAGGAGGGAGGGAAACTCGTCGCCGGCGTCCCAGGAGAGGTAGCGCAGGCAGTCGGCGACGACCTCGTGAATGGGCGCCTGCCCGTCCCGTGCCCGGCAGGGACCTCCCTTGGCGCGCCTCAAGCCACAGCGACAGCCGGGCGGCGACTGCCTCCAGATCGCCGACGACGCCCCCGGCCCTCTCCCTGTCCGCGACAGCAAGAACCCGGCGGGCCCGGTCCTGCTCTTCCCGCCCCGCGCGTGGACCAGCTTCCTGACCGACCTCCGCGACTCGCGGCTGCCGTAGCGCTAATCCGATCCAGTACAGCCAAACTCCTCGATCGCGGCGTCCAGATACGCCTCGGTGAAGTCGCGGATGAGCGCCTGACCCTGGTCGGGATCCCCCCAGTCTCTGTGATATCGGACGTTGACGAGGAGGATTGCTCCGTCGCCGTGGGGCTGACAGTCCGCCTGCACCAAGGAGCCGTCGGGGCCAATGATTGCCTCGAAGCCACCCATGGTCGTCTCTCGCGGCTCAAGGATGCCGTATGCGCGTGGAGCTATCTCATATTTCTCCATCAGGCTAGTTTCTGTGACCATCTCTCGAACGGTTACGTCGAGTAAGCTCTCATCGTCCACAGCAAAGGAGCAGTAGGACAAAATAGCAGTGTCCGGGACGTCGCTTTCTTCGTCAGTCCGCAGTTCTTCTCCCGACGGAAACAGAGGGTTCATCACGTCGGCCGGGACAGCCATCCCGCAAATATCACGCGGAAGCGCATAGTTATCAGAAGAGAAAAGCATCCTGTAACCCAGGACAGACGCCACAGCCAGACCAGCGATGACCGCAAGAGCTCCCATCAGCCTTCTTCGGTTAGCCGGCACCACCATCTCCCTCGCCACTTACAATTCCAGCGTCTTCCATCCGACGCCTCGCGCTGTCGCTACCAGATATCGCACCGTCCGTGATGATCTGATTGGTGTTCGTCCGCCACTCGTTCTCGCTGACATTGTCGGGGCGGAACTCCGGATGGGCATCACGCCACTGTCGAGACAGTGCCCCGAGGTACTCGTTACTCTCGTGAAAGTAATCGCTCCGCGACTCCTGCATGCCATCCTGAATGACCTGATTCTGATTCTGGGTCCACGCACCCGCAGCCCAGTCAATCAGCAGCATGGCCTCGGCCCCGTAAGGGAGTTTGTTGATCCCGTACGAGCCAAGGTTGTACATGTCGGATCCGTACCACGAGGAGCTGTCCCCGTCGATCTCCAGGGCCGCGTAGCGCATCTCGTCAAGGAATCCGCTGACGCGGCCGACGTCGTCCAGGCGGTATGAGGGGTCCCCGGTCGTGTCCTCGTTGAGCCTGTCCACGAACTCGGCGTTCATGGCCATGCTCAATGTCTGGAACGCATCGGGGTCTCGCGCGACCTGTGCTCCGACCACCGCGAGTTGGTCACTGGTCAGCAGCGGACCGGATTCGAGGGGATCGACACCCGCCCCGTAGACCGCGTTCGGGTAGCTGGCCAGGATGAACGCCGCGTCGTCCCGGAGTTCCTCCGGGAAGTCGTTGCCCATGCCGGCGCCCGCTTCCATGATGTGGGTGAACAACCGCTCATGGTCGGGGTCCGGCTCCGCAGGGGGCGGTACTTCGGTGACGATGTGGGGGTCGAAGCCGGTCGCGCCGGCGGAGAGGGCCAGGCCGATGGCGTCGATGCCCGAGGGGTCGCCGAGGGCGCCCTGTACGTCGCCCGCGTCGCGCTCCGCCATGAAGTAGTCCACGTTCTGGACGGTTTCGAGGTCGGGGTCGTCCGAGGACGTGTACGAGTTGAAGAACTCGGTGGCCGCCGTCGGTTGGCGGCTCAGGGCGGTCATGAAACCGGAGGCCGGGTCGACCCCGGGACCGGTGTCGGTGAAGTTCAGCCGGGGCACGCCGAGGGACCACATCTCGACGCCGTTGACGCGCTCCGCCGTGGTCATGGCGTCTCCGTACTCCTGGAGGAAGTCCGAGCCGAACTCGCCGTCGTACATCAGCGCGCTCATGACCTGGAAGCCGTAAGGCCCCAGCGTGTCGTTCATGACAAGACGTTCGTCGCCGAGTTCGATCATGCTGTCCGTCCAACGGTCCATCGCGGGGTCCTCGCTGCGCGTGGCCCGCCCGAGCATGCCGCCCAGCGCCTCCTGCAAACCGGCCAACGCGTCCCCTCGGCCGCCGGACCCGTCCGCGGGCTGCGATCCGGCCAGGTCGGTCCACAGTTGGAGGGTGCCCTCGGCGCCGAGTTCGGTGGCCACGTCGACGGCGAACTCCTCGTTCTCCTCGTTGGCTTCGAGCACAGCGGTGAGCTGTGCGAGCTCCAGGTCGGTCATCTCCTCGCCCTTGCCCATCAGATCCGTCGCCCACGCCACCCGCTCCTGTTCGGTGCTGAAGCCCAGCCGGGCGTCGACGGCTTCCGGGTTGGTGCGGCAGCCCAGCATCATCAGCCGGTCGGACAAGCCCTGGCTCCACGGAGCGGCGTGGTCGCCGGCACCGTCGAAGGGAGCGGAGAGGTGGTCCATGGTCTGGTCGAAGAACTGTCCGTCAACGGCGACGTCTGAGCGTTCCAGCAGGTCGACGGCCACCCCGAAACCGGACTGCCGATCGTCGTCGCCGCCCATCTGCTCGGCGCCCGCCGCGTTGAAGGCGTCGAGGCGTTCCAGGTAACGCATACCCTCGGGGTTGTTGGTCACCCAGTCCTGGTAGTCGCCCGAACCCGGGGCCATGTCACCCGGCACGAACATCGACGCGGCCAGCACGCTGCCCATGGAGTCCAGCAACGCGGTGGCATCCTCCTGGGCGGCATCGTCGTCCGTGTCGGCGGCGAAGCTCTCGACCTCCTGTGACAGACGCAGGAAGTCCGCCATGCCGAGGGTGTCGATCAGGTAACCGGCGAACGCCGGCTGGTCGTCGGCGACGGCGATCAGCCCCTGGAGCCTGGAGATATCGTTCTCCGTGAGCTCGTCCTTGTTCGCGATGTCGACGAACTCGTCGGCATGGAACTGGTTGGGAACCTCGAAGACCCACTCCTTGTCGCCTCCGGAGTTCTCCTCGGGCGCGACGTAGCCCGGGATCGGGTCCCGGTACTCGTCCGTGTCACGCAGGATGCGGGCGCCGTCGCGTAACTGGCTCGCCGCATCAACCAGCCATTCCCGGAGCGGCTGTAACGCGGCCAACTCCGCCGACACGTCCAGGTTCCGGGCTCGATCCAGGATGCTGACGATCATCCCGTAGGCCCCCCCGTCGTCCTCGGTCCACAGTAATCGTGCCAGTTCTTCCAGCTGGTCCGGATTGGCATTACGGATGTCGCCCATGGCAGGACCCACTCCCCTCCCCGCCGGATTCCCCCCCGGCGTCAACGACATGCGATGGCAATCGCATGACACTTTGTGACCAGATGTGACGCTAACGTGATCAAGGTCAGCGCGCCAGCGACCACTGGGCATCGTTACTGGACGTTCACAGCGCGTTTCCGCCGATACCTCACCGCGGCGTCAGGTGGCCGTGGAGGTGGGGGCGGGCGTCGGGGGTGTTGGTCGGGTGGAGGGTGAAGGTGGTGGGGGTGGTGCGGAGGGTGGCGTGGGTGGGGAGGGGGATGGGGGTGTGGAAGGTGACGTCGGCGGTGAAGGCGTCGGGGAGTGGGGTGAGGGCGGCCAGGCAGCGGGCCTTGGACCACATGCCGTGCGCGATGGGGCGGCGGAAGCCGAACGGGCGGGCCGTCAGGGCGTGCAGGTGGATGGGGTTGCGGTCGCCGGAGACGGCGGCGTAGCGACGGCCCGTGGCGGCGGGCACGGACCACGGTTCGTGGTCCGTGCCGGCCGGGGGGTCGGGACGGGCCGGCGGGTGCTGGGCGTCCGGGCGCGGGTGGCGGTGGAGGTAGGTGCTGGCCGAGCGCCATACCGTTTCGCCGGCGGAGCCGGCCGCCGCCTCGGCCAACGCGTCGAACGCGGTGCCCTTCGGGTGCGGACGTGGCGGGCCGAGGGCGACGCGGTAGGTGAGGGGTTCGGCGACGGCGAGGGGCCGTAGCTGCTCGATCCGGTTGGCGATGTGCACCAGGCCGAGCACCGGGAACGGAAAGTCGCGGCGGGTCATCAGGGACAGGGCGGCCGGGAACGCGACCAGATGCGGGAAGGTGGCGGGGAGGACGTGGCGGGCCGTGGCGGCGTCGAAGCCGCAGACGTCGGCGTAGCGGGCGACGCGGGCCGGGTCGGCGGGCACGTTCCGCAGCACCAGTTCCCGTTGCGGTATCGGAGCCGCGGGGTCGCGGTGCCGGGGCAGCAACGCGCGGGCGTACGACCCGAGCAGGGAAGGAGGGGCGGGCACGGGGCTCACGACCCGAGCAGGGCCTGGCCGCAGACCCGCAGCACCTGCCCGGTCAGCGCGCCGCTGCCCGGTGAGGCGAGGTACGCGACGGTCTCGGCGACGTCCACCGGCTGCCCGCCCTGCCGGAGGCTGTTGAGGCGCCGGCCGGCCTCGCGGATGGCCAACGGTACGGCCGCGGTCATCCGGGTCTCGATGAAACCGGGCGCGACGGCGTTGACCGTGATGCCGCGCGCCGCGGTCGCCTCGTCCGCGGCCAGCGCCCGCACCAGGCCGATGACGCCGGCCTTGCTGGCCGCGTAGTTGGTCTGGCCGGCGTTGCCGGCTATGCCGCTGATGGACGAGGTGCACACGATGCGGCCGCCGTCGCGCAGCCGCGGCAACAGGCCGGCGGTCAGCCGTTCCACCGCGGTCAGGTTCACCTCCAGCACCTGGCGCCAGCGGTCGGCGTCCATCCGGCCCAATGTCCGGTCCCGGGTGATACCCGCGTTGTGCACGATGATGTCGAGATCGCCAGCGCTTTCGGCGAGGCGTTCGGCGGCGTCCTCCGCCGTGACGTCGAGGACGACCGCCTCGCCGGCCAGCCGGTCGGCGACGGCGTGCAGCGCGTCGGCCTGGTGGGCCGTGTCGAGGCAGACGACGCGGGCGCCGTCGCGGTGCAGCGTCTCGGCCACCGCGGCGCCGATGCCCTGCGCGGCGCCGGTGACCAGGGCGGTGCGGCCGGCCAGCGGCCGATCCCAGTCGTCCGGCACCTCGCCTGTTCCGGGACCCAGCCGGAGCGTCTGCCCGGAGACGTAGGCCGAACGGGCGGAGAGCAGGAACCGGACCGTCGACTCGACGGCCTCCTCCGCACCCGGGGCGACGAACACCAGCTGCGCCGTCGAGCCGTTGCGCAGTTCCTTGCCGGCGGACCGGACGAAACCGTCCAACGCCTGCTGCGCCGCGGACTCCGCGGCGGTCGCGGCCCGTTCGGGCGGGGTGCCGAAGACGAGCAGCCGTCCTGACGGCGCCAGGGTGCGGATCCGGGGGTGGAAGAAGGCGTGCAGACCGGCGAGTTGGCGGCTGTCGGTGATCCCGGTGGCGTCGAAGACCAGGGCGCCCGGCGGTTCGTCGGGCTGGTCCGTCACCTGCGCGCCGCAGGAGTCGAGGGCGGCGCGCAGCGGTTTGGCGAGCCGCCCCGCGCCCGCCGCCGGCGATCCGTCGAGCACGACGGGCCCTCGGGCGACGGGGTCACCCGGGCGATACCGGGCGAGCACGGCCGGGCGGGGCAGCCCGAGTCGCCGGGTCAGGAAGCCACCGGAACGGCTGGTGGCGAAGGCGAGATAGCGGTCGGCCATTGCTTTCCTCCTTACCAAGGAGTAAGTCTACTGAAAAGTTAAATCCACGGGAGTGGTGAGGAGTGGCAACGTGACAACCGTCCGACGGGTGGCGATCCTCGGCGGCAACCGCATCCCCTTCGCGCGCGCGGACCGCCGGTACGCGACCGCGTCCAACGGGGAGATGCTCGCCGCCGCGCTGGCCGGCCTGGTGGACCGGTTCGGGCTGCACGGCCGGCTGCTCGGCGAGTTCGTCGCCGGCGCCGTGCTCAAGCACAGCCGGGACTTCAACCTGGCCCGCGAGACCGTGCTCGGCAGCGAACTGGACAGCCGCACCCCCGCGTTCGACGTCCAGCAGGCCTGCGGCACCGGCCTGGAGACGGTCATCCTGGTCGCCAACAAGATCGCCCTGGGCCAGCTGGACTGCGGCATCGCCGGCGGCGTGGACACCGCGAGCGACGCCCCGCTCGGCGTCAACGACGACCTGCGACGCGTGCTGTTGGCTGCCAGACGGGCCCGTTCGTTCGGCGGCCGGCTGCGCGCGCTGGGCGGGCTGCGCCCCCGGCAGGTGGTGCCGGAGATCCCGCGCAACGCCGAACCGCGCACCGGTCTCTCGATGGGCGAGCACGCGGCGCTGACCGCCGAGGCCTGGGACATCAGGCGGGCCGAACAGGACGCCTACGCCGCCACCAGCCACCAGCGGCTGGCCGCCGCCTACGAACGCGGCTTCTTCGACGACCTGCTGACGCCGTTCCGCGGCCTGTCCCGCGACCAGAACCTGCGCCCGGACAGCACCGAGGAGGGACTCGCCCGCCTCTCCCCCGTGTTCGGGGCGACGATGACGGCGGGCAACTCCACGCCGCTCACCGACGGTGCCGCCACGGTGCTGCTGGCCAGCGAGGAATGGGCCGCCGCGCACGATCTGCCGGTGCTCGCGTACCTCACCCACGCCCGCACCGCCGCCGTGGACTTCCGCACCGGGCCGCCCGCCGAGGACGGCCTGCTGATGGCCCCCACCTACGCCGTGCCGCCGCTGCTGGACGCCGCCGGCCTCACCCTGGCTGACCTCGACCTGCTGGAGATCCACGAGGCGTTCGCCTCCCAGGTGCTGGCCACCCTGGCCGCCTGGGCCGACCCCGACTTCTGCGAACGCCGGCTCGGCCGGGACCGGCCCGTGGGCGCGGTGGACCGTTCGCGGCTCAACGTCGCCGGTTCCTCGCTCGCCACCGGCCACCCGTTCGCCGCCACCGGCGCCCGTATCGTGGCCACCCTCGCCAAGCTGCTGCACGAACGCGGCGGGGGACGCGGCCTGGTGTCGGTGTGCGCCGCGGGTGGCCAGGGCGTGATCGCCCTCCTCGAAACCCCCGACCGCGACGCCGAGAAGGAGTGACACCAACGTGGGTGCCCGGAGCGACATGAGGCGGGCGCGGCGGCGCCCCGACCTGGCCGACCGCGTGACGGTGGAGGTGATCCGGGACGCGGAGGGCGCGCCGCGCGAGGCGCGGGCCACGCCGCTGGCCGCGCCGCTGACGGCCGGGAGCCTGGCCGACCTGCCGTTCCGCAACGCGGCCGAGGCCCCGGACGCGGTGGTGGTGCGCCGCCCCGCGACTCCCCCACCGGACGCCGCCGGGGCGGGCAGGGTCGGCGAGACGGGCGGAGCGGGCGGGGCGGGCGGGGCGGGCGGGGGCGACTGGCTGCCGGTCACCGCCGTGGCGTTCGCCCGCGAGGTGTCCGACGTGGCCAGGGGCCTGATCGCCGCCGGGCTCGAACCGGGCGGCCGGGTCGCGCTGATGGCGCGCACCCGCTACGAGTGGGGGGTGCTGGACTTCGCGATCTGGGCGGCCGGCGGGCAGAGCGTGCCGCTGTACCCGACGTCGTCGGCCGAGCAGATCGAGTGGATCGTGCGCGATGCGGACGCGTCGCTGGTCGTGGTGGAGAACGCCGAACTCGCGGCCACGGCGGGGCCGGTCATCGACGGCCGCCCGCTGTGGGTGATCGACGACCTGCCCGACGGGGGTGAGAGCGCAGGCGCAGCCGGCGATGCGTTGGGTGTACTGGCCGAGCTCGGCCGGGACGTGCCGGAGGCCGAGGTGACCGCCCGCCGGGCCGCCCTGACCCCCGGCGACACCGCCACCCTCGTCTACACCTCGGGCACCACCGGACGGCCCAAGGGCTGCGTCATCACGCACGCCAACCTGCATGCCGAGGCGGCCAACGTGGTGGAGCTGATGCACCCGGTGTTCACGGCGGTGAGCCGGCAGACCGCCTCCACTCTGGTGTTCCTGCCGCTGGCGCACATCCTGGGCCGCACCATCCAGCTCGCCTGCCTGTCCGCGCGGATCGAGATCGGCCACTGCCCCAGCGTGCGTCCCGACGACCTGCGTCCCCAACTCGCCACGTTCCGCCCCACGTTCCTGGTCGGCGTGCCCTATGTCTTCGAGCGGATCCGGGACACCGGGCGGGCGCAGGCCGAACGCATCGGCCGCGGCGCCTCGTTCGACCGGGCTCAGCGGATCGCGGTCGCCTACGCGGAGGCGGCGCTGCGCGCGTACGCGGGCGAGGGGCCGGGTCCTGGCCTGGGGCTGCGGCTGGCCAGGGGCCTGTACGACCTGCTGGTCTATCGCCGGATCCGCGCCGCGCTGGGCGGGCGGATCTCGTACGCCATCAGCGGCGGATCGCCCCTGGACCGGCAGTTGAACCTCTTCTTCTACGGCTGCGGCATCGTCGTCTACGAGGGCTACGGCCTCACCGAGACCACCTCGGCGACCACCCTGATCCCGCCGCTGGCCCCGCGCCCCGGCACGGTCGGCCAGCCGGTCCCCGGCACCGCCGTGCGCATCGCGGACGACGACGAGGTGCTGATCCAGGGCGGGGTGGTGTTCGGCGGGTACTGGAACGACCCGGCGGCCACCCGGGACGCGTTGACGGACGACGGCTGGCTGGCCACCGGCGATCTCGGCCGGCTGGACGAACAGGGCTACCTGACCATCACCGGCCGCAAGAAGGACATCCTCATCACCAGCGGCGGCAAGAACGTCTCGCCCAGCATCCTGGAGGACCGGCTGCGCGGCGCGCCGCTCGTCGGCCAGTGCATGGTCGTCGGCGACGGCCGCCCGTTCGTCGCCGCGCTGGTGACGCTGGAGGCGGACGCCGTGGCGCACTGGCTGTCGGTGCGGCGGCGGCCGGCGGACACGACCCTGGCCGAGCTCTGCGCGGACCCGGAGGTGCGGGCGGAGATCCAGCGGGGGGTGGACTACGCGAACGAGGCGGTGTCCCGGGCCGAGTCGATCCGGGAGTTCCTGATAGTCCCGGGCGGCTTCACCGAGGAGAACGGCCTGCTGACCCCGTCCCTGAAGATCAAGCGCCGGGCGGTGGCGGCCAGCTACGGGAAGGACATCGACGAGCTCTACCAGTAGTCGAGATGACTGGTCGAGATCAGTAATCGAACATACTTCCCGAGTATCACCCGATCGTGAGTTCTCCGCATTTTCCGCCCCGTCGTGGGTCACGGTGTGGACATGACACGAGACGCCGGGCGCGGCGGTGGACCTGAGGAACGAGCGTTACTCGTGGCGGCGGGCCTCGCCGACCTGGCGCTGAGCGCCCTCGAAACCGCCGTGGCCACGGCGCGAGGACTGCTGCGCCGCTCCGACACGGCCGAGCTGGCGGCCGAGGCGGAGCGCGATCTGGAGGCACGGGGGCGGCTCGCGCTGGACCGGTACGCGGCCGTGCCCCCCGCGCATCTGGAGGTGCTCGCCCAACACGTCCTGGCGCGCCGGACGAGCTCCCGGACGCCGCGCGGGGACGCCGAAAGCGATGGCTGACCGGTACGACCGGTACGAGGCGGCCACGTTCAAGGCCCGCGTCGACGAGGTGCTGCACCGGTTCGTCGCCCGGGAGGCGGACCAACTGCTGGCCATCGACGCAGAGCTCGCCCCGGTGGCCGACCAGGTGCGGAGATCCGTCGCGGACGGCAAACGGCTGCGGGCCGCCTTCTGCTACTGGGGGTGGCGGGCGGCCGGGCAGCCGGACAGCGACGCCCTGGTGCGGGCCGCGACATCCATGGAACTGGTGCACGCCGCCGCGGTGGTGCACGACGACCTGATCGACGACAGCCCGATGCGGCACGGCCGGCCGACCGCGCACGTCGCCCTCCGCGCGTCGCTACGCCGCCGTCCGCGACCCCGGGCCGCGGCTCGGGCGCTGGCGATGCTCGTGGGAGACCTGCTGATGGCGCTCGCGGGACAGCTGTTCGTGACCAGCGGTCTGCCCGCCGCCTACCTGTCCCGGGCCCGCCCGCTGTGGGCGGACCTGGCGCGGGATCTGGTCGCGGGCGAGTGCCTGGAGATCCTGCGCACCGGCACCACCCCCGACGTCGCGGAGTCGCTGCGGATCCTCCGGTACAAGACCGCCAAGTACACCGTCGAACAGCCGCTGCTCATCGGCGGTGCGCTGGCCGGCGCCGGCCGCGGGCTGCGGAAGGGCTACTCCTGCTACGGGCTGCCGCTGGGCGAGGCGTTCCAGCTGCGCGACGACCTGCTCGGCCTCTTCGGCGACCCGGCCCGCACCGGCAAGGCCAACCTGGACGACCTCCGCGCGCGTCGGCCCACCGCCCTGCTGGCGGAGACGTGGCGGGCCGCCGACCCCGAGGACCGGGGCCGGCTGCGGGCGTTGCTGGGCCGGCGGAGCCTCGACGCGGAGGATCTGGCCGCAGTGCGCGAGGTGATGCAGCGGCTGGAGGCACCCGACCGGATCGAGCGGATGATCGACGCGCGCGTCGAGACGGCCACCCGCGCCCTGGACGAACTGGACCTGCCCGAACACGCCGCGCTGGCGCTGACCACCCTGGCGCGCTCCGCCGCCATCCGCCGGCACTGACGCAGGGACCCCACCGGCCCCACGCCCCACGCCCCACCGGCCATCTCCGAGACAAATCTCCGAGACAAGGAGCCCGCGATGACCGCGATGACCTACACCGAAGCGTCCATGGACGCATTGTGTTCCGCCGGGGACGAGCTCGCCGACGCCACCGTGGCCACCCTCTTCGAGCACGGCGAGACGCGGGTGTTCAACACCCTCATGCGCTACGTCTCCACCGTCGGGGCGCCGCTCCCCGACGGGCTTCCCGAGGTGGCGCTGGAGTACCTGCACGTCACCCGCACGCCGCCGGTCTGGGTGGACTGGGAGGAGATGGAAAGGGCCAGGCTGTTCTTCCTGGACAACAACGTGCACATCTCCACGGCGCTGTCCTTCGCCGCCATGCCGGCCTGCTACCTCGTGCCGCGCGTGGCGAGGCTGCTGTCGGCGACGCACGCCCTGGACTACCCCGCCAAGCGGATGGCGGAGACCGGCCAGTTCACCGTCTACCTCATGCGTCCCGACGCGTTCGAGGCCGGCAGCCGCTTCGTCCCCGCCGCCCAGAAGGTGCGGCTGCTGCACGCCGCCGTCCGGCACCACCTCGTGCGGGAGAACCGCTGGGACGTCGACGCCCTGGGCACGCCGATCTGTCAGGAGGACATGATCGGCGGGCAGATGTTCTTCTCGCTCCTGGTGCTGGACAGCCTCCACCGGCTGAACATCCACATGAGCGTCGAGGGCGCCGAGGCCTACTTCTACGCCTGGCGCGTCGTCGGCGCGATGCTGGGCGTCGACCAGGACCACGTCCCCCGGTGCCTGGAGTCCGCCCGGCAGTTCCTGGACCTCTACATGACCCGGTACATGGGGCCGAGCGAGGAGGGCGCCCATCTCACCCGGCAGCTGATCGACCTCTACGAGGGCGTCGTCCCCGGCACCTTCTTCGACCCGATCGTCTCGGCGCTGATCCGCCACCTGATCGGGAACACCTGCGCCGACTGGCTCCGGGTGCCGCGGACCCCCTGGGACACCGTCGTCCGGGCCGTCCCCCATCTGCTCGGCGTCCTGGAGACCATCGAGGACCGGGCGCCCCTGGCCGGCTGGGCGCTGGACCGTCTCGGCCATCTCACGACGGTCTTCGAGCTGTCCTCCCTCACCCGTGGCCGCGTCATGCACTACGCCATCCCGGAGCAGCTGAAGAAGGACTTCGGCGTCTCCTCCACCGTGCCCCGCACCCGCCGCTGGAGTCCGCCCGCGCCCACCGTCTCCTGACGGGGGCGCGCTGTGCGGCCGCTGTCAGTGGCGCCGCCTAGCCTGTGGTCATGAACGTCATCCTGATCCCCGGATTCTGGCTCGACGCTTCGTCGTGGGACCAGGTCGTGCCCACTCTGGAGCGAGCCGGGCACCGCACCCGGCCGCTCACGCTGCCGGGCCTGGAGTCGCCGGACGCCGACCGTTCCGCCATCACCCTGCGCGACCACGTCGCGGCGGTCGTCGCGGAGATCGACGCAGCGACCGATGCGGGGACCGACCCGGCCGACGGGGGGATCGTGCTGGTCGGGCACTCCGGAGGCGGCGCGATCGCGCACGCCGCGGTCGACGCGCGGCCCGACCGGATCGCCCGCGTGGTGTACGTGGACGCCTGGCCGCTGGGCGAGGGCTACGCGATCAACGACGGCCTCCCGGCCGAGCACGGCGAGATCCCGCTGCCGGACTGGTCGCTTTTCGACGACGAGGACCTCGTCGACCTCGACGAGACATTGCGCGCCGCGTTCCTGAAGCGCGCGATACCCTCCCCGGCGCGGGTGGCGCGCGACCCGCAGCGGCTCGTCGACGAGCGGCGGTACGCGGTGCCCGCGACGGTCATCGCCTGCGAGTTCTCCAGCGCGCTCCTCCGGGAGTGGATGGCGCAGGGGGAGCCGAGGCTGCGGGAGCTGGCGGGGCTGCGCTCCGTCGACTACGTCGACCTGCCCACGGGCCACTGGCCGCAGTTCACCCGGCCGGAGGCGCTCGCCGAGGCGATCCTCGCGAGCCTCCGGGGCCCGGCCGGATGAGCCGGACCCCGGAGCGCCGGGTGCAGGGTCAGCCCGCGGAGCCGGTGACGGTGGTGCCGGACCGGGTGAGGGTGTAGGTGAGGGTCTCGCCGCTCCAGAAGTGGAACGTGAGGGTGACGGTGGAGTTGTCCGTGACCTCGGCGAAGAACTCCTGGGTCAGGGTGATCCGGTTGGCCGCGTAGTCGGGGGAGAAGGTGTAGCCGAACTCCTTGTACGACGTCCAGTTCTGCGGACCGGCGTTGGTGCCGTCGGCGTAGACCGCCTCCATGGTGGCCAGCCGGTCGCCGTTGAAGGTCGCCGGGATCACCAGCGAGCTCGTGGTGCCGGTGGCGTCCTGAAGCACGGGCGTGTCGTACGTGATGACGTGCACGTCCCACGGCACGCCCTGGGAGAACCGGACGGACAGCGTCGCGTTGACGCCGTACTCCTGGTCTTCGGTGAGGCGGGCCAGGGTGGCGGCGGCGATCGTGAGCTGATCACCGCTGACGGTGTAGTCCTCACCGCGGACCAGCTCCTGCGAACCGTTGACGACCGAGTCGACGCTGGCGCCCTTGAGGTCCAGGGTGATGGTCGCGTCGGACGGGGTCTCGCCGCGGCGGACGAAGACCTGGTCGGTGGAGCCCGTCGCCGAGTCCACGGCCCAGCTCGACTCGATCTGCCGGAACAGGCTCGGGTCGCTCCAGTCGAACGAGGTCCGGCCGAGGTGCTGGCCGTTGTCCCACCACATCGTGGTGAGCTGCTGCTGGCGGGCGTAGCTGCCGAAGTACTCGAAGAACTTCAGCTTCTCGCCCTGTTCGATGACGTTGGTGGACCTGTCGAAGCCGAGCAGCCCGTACTCGCCGATGATCACCGGGATGCCGGCGGCCACGAACGTGTCGTGCAGCCGGTCGAAGGTGTTGGTCAGATCCGCCTTCGTCTCGTCGTCGAAGCGGGTGTAGCCGGCGATGTTCACGCTGAACGGCCAGAAGCCGTAGTAGTGGGTGGTGGCCACGAGGTTGGGGTCGTCCAACGCGGTGAAGGTGTCGACCAGTTCGTCCAGCCTGGCCTGGTCGGAGGAGGTCCGGAGGGTGGGCAGGACCAGCAGGCGGTCGGCGTTCACCCCGCCGGACTCGCGCACGATCGTGTGGAAGGTGCTGTTGAGCTCGTGCATCAGCTCCGCGTTCTGCGCGTCGCCCGAGCTGCCCTCGAAGAACGGCTCGTTGATGCTCTCGAAGAGAAGCTCCTCGGGCGCGTCGCGGAACGCCTCGGCGATCTGGGTCCAGGTCGCGGAGAAGCGTTCGAGCACGGCGTCGTGCTGGGTCGGCAGGTTCATGACCCACTGCCACGAGTCGTGGTGGACGTTGATCAGGACGTAGAGGTCCTCGGCCAGGGCCCAGTCCACGACCTCGACGACCCGGTCCAGGTACTCCTGGTCGATCGTGTAGTCCGGCGCCGCGCCCTGGTGCTGACTCCAGGTCACCGGGATCCGGATGCTGTTGAAGCCCTGGTCGTGGACGGTGCTCAGCAGCTCGCGGGTGACCAGCGGATTACCCCACGACGTCTCGTCGTCGCCGGTGGCGTCGAGGGTGTTGCCCAGGTTCCAGCCGGGCTGCATGGCCGCGACCGTGTCCTGGGCGGGGGTCAGGGCGGGGGCGGTGCCGACGGAGGCGTCGACGGGTGCGGCGTCGGTGGTGGTGGCGAGGGCGGTCGCCGGTGCGACTCCCAGGCCGAGGAGGACCGCCAGGGCGGTCAACCATCGGAACAGGCGGCTCTTCACGGTCGTCCCTTCGTGGGGTGCTGCGTGGGGGGTTGGGCGCGGGCGTGACGGACGCCCGCTGGGGACTACGGGGACTTACTGGGTGACGTCGTCGGTGCCGGGACCGCCGGAGAGGGTGTCGGTGCCGCCGCCGCCGAGGATGGTGTCGTCGCCGCTGTTGCCGTAGACGGTGTCGTCGTCGGGCCCGCCGGAGACGAAGTCGTTCCCCTTGCCCGCGGTGACGTGGTCCTCGCCGGAGTTGCCGTAGATGATGTCGACCCCGTCGTAGGCCTCGATCATGTCGTCGCCGCGGCCGCCCGTGAGCTCCTGGTCGCGGTTGTCGCCCATGATGTGGTCCATGCCGTCACCGCCCTCCATGACGATGCCGCCCATCAGCATGTCGTCGCCCTCGTCGCCCATCACCATCTCCGCGGTGTGGGCGTGGAGTTCGTCGTTGCCGGCGCCGCCGTGGACGGCGGAGACGCCGGGGTCGCTGGTGAACAGCCCGTCGTCGCCGTCGCCGAGGAAGACGTGGATCTCGTCCGGCATCTCGCTGGTCTCGGGCAGCTCGCAGACGGCGAAGGTGTCGTCCGAGGGGTCGATGTAGGAGCAGTGCTCGCCGAGGGCGATGGTGTGCTCGTCGTTGAAGCCGATCCGCCGGGTGCCCTCCGTCTGACCGGGGCCCATCGACGTGACGTACAGGTCGTTGACCTGCCCCTCCCCGGCCATATACATGATCATCTGGCCGTCCCAGTCCGCGGCGACGGACGCGCTGGTCTCGGCGTTGGCGGGGGTGGCGACCAGGCCCGTGGCGGCAAGGGCCAGGGCGGCGGCCGGAAGTACGGTGGTTCTGGGGGTGATACGTGACCGGAACATGGTGGGTTCCTCACCTTGTAATGTCATGGTCGAAACAACTCTGACAGTCGAACTCCCCATCGACACAGTGCCGTTGGGGATCCTGCTCGGGGGCCGATCAGACCTGGTCCAGGCCGAAGAAGCGGATGACCTCATCGGCGAGGATCGGCAGGTTGTGCGGCTCACCCTCCGCCCGGACCGCCTCGACCTCGCCGCGGCCGTAGCCGGTGCGGGTCCAGTTCTCCCGGGGCGTGTCGGGTTCGGTGCTCGTGGGCGTCTGGCTCACCCCGTGGACGTCGGTCCACTGCTTGATCTCTTCCTCGAAGTTCTGGAAGTAGAGGGCGTCGTCCTCGGTGCCGTGCCAGAGCTGCATCCGCGGGCGCGGCCCGTCGTAGTCGGGGTAGGCGGAGCGCACCAGATCGCCCCATTCCCGCGGCGTCCTGACGATGTTTCCGGTGGCGCATTCGCTGTTCCAACTCGACTCCCCCGCGAAGCAGCCGAACGGCACGCCCGCGGACGCCGAACCGGCCCGGAACACGTCCGGATACGCGCCGAGCAGGACGTTGGTCATCATGCCGCCCGAGGAGTGGCCGGTGGCAAAGACCCGGTCCGGGTCGCCGCCGTAGGTCCGCTCGACGTACTCGACCATGGAGACGATGCCCTCCGGATCGCTGCCCCCGCCGTGCGTCAGCGCCGCCTCGGAGTGGACGTCCCAGCAGCGCTCCGCGTTGCTGGCCGAGGGGTAGACGACGATGAAGCCGTACTGGTCGGCGAGCGCGGCGTACTGAGTGCCGTTGAAGAAGTCCGGTCCGGTGCCCGTGCACCAGTGCAGGCCGACCAGGATGGCCGGGTCGGCGGCGACGGTGTCCGGCACGTACAGGTGCATCCGCAGGTTGGTCGGATTGGGGCCGAAGTCGGTGACCTCCTGGAGCGACGCCGCGGGTGCGACGGGTGCCGCGGGCTCGGCGGACTCGGCGGCGGCCGACGGGGAGCCGTTCAGCAGTGTGACCGTGGCGAGGACCCACGCCACGAGCAGCGCCGCCTTCGTTCGTGTCATGCGCGGCTCGCTGGGCTTACGAGGTGGCCTCATGGCTTCTCCGCGTGGATGGGGGGACGAGTGGCCGTGGGAGCGCTTCCATCAGTCTCGGCAGCCTAGCCAGCACCGACACCGTGCACCAGACTCCTGACCCGGCGAAGGGCTCCCACCAGGGCCGATCCGTTGCCGACGCGCCGCGGGGCGCTCCATGATCCTTTTGACAGCCGGACGGCCGGTGGGAAAGTGGAGGGGACGGCGTCCTGTCGCACGGGGACGGTGGGCGCCGGCAGGCGGCCGCCGTGGCCGCGACGCAGCGCCGCGTGGTCCCTGGTGCGGACCCTGTTCGTCGGGCATCCCCTCCACCCCTCTCGATCGGCTGACGCCTTCACCGGGGCGGCTCGACCGCGTGCGCTCCGCGGGAGACGCGCGGGAGAGGAGGAACACCGTGAACGCCAGCAAGGGAGCGGCCGAGTACCCGATCTGTGAGCACCTCGGGCAGGTGGGAGAGGTGCACCCCGACAGCCCGGACAGCTGCCCGGAGTGCGTCGCGCGCGGCGACCCCTGGGTCCATCTGCGCGAATGCCAGACCTGCGGACATATCGGCTGCTGCGACTCGTCCCCGAACAAGCACGCCACCGCCCACCACCACGCCACGGGCCACCCGCTCGTCCGCTCCTACGAGCCCGGCGAGCGCTGGTGGTGGTGCTACGACGACGAGATCCTCTTCGAGGTCGAGGGCGTACCCCCCGCCCGAGTGGCGTAGCCGCGCGGCTGATATTTCAGCCACCGCCGGTCCGCACGGCGGCCAGATACCGCTCGACCGCCCGCTCGGCGGCGGCCACGTCGCAGGGGAGCGCGTGCGACAACCGATGCGCGGTGGGCCTGTCGCACAATGAGTCGCGTGCTCTGGCTACTGACGGCCGAGCCCTGTCGTCGCGCTCGTGATCTGTGGGTTGCCGGACAGGCCCGCCTGGCTGCGCGAGACTCCACGCACGCGAGGTGCTGGACGGGCGAGTTGGCATGGCCGCGTCGAAAGATTGTGCGCACGGAGTCCCGTGAAATGGGACTCCACGCGCACGATGTAGCGCGGTAGGTCGATGCGACGGATCAGGTCGTCGACCTGGGCCAGCGCGGCGACGAGCCGACGGTTTCGGGGGCCTGGAACGGCAGCCGGCCCGTGATCAGTTCGAAGAGGAGGCAGCCGAGGGCGTACAGGTCGCTGCGCGGTTCGGGGAAGCCGCGTGCTTGTTCGGGGGCCATGTACGGGGGTGTGCCCACGATGAAGCCGGTCTGGGTGAGGCGGTCCGCGGTCGCGTCGGGGTCGGCTGCCCGCGCGATGCCGAAATCGAGAACCTTCACGTAGCCGGAAGGGGAGACGAGGATGTTGGAGGGCTTGATGTCCCGGTGCATGATTCCGGCGCCGTGCGCGTCAGCAAGTGCGTCGCCTATCTGCGCGCCCCATCGGGCCGCGTCCGGCAGGGTGACGGTGCCTCGGCGCAGCATCGCGTCCAGGCCCTCGCCTCGGACCAGCTCCATCACCAGGAACCCGGGACCCTGTTGCCCTCGGTGCCGGTCTCGCCGAAGTCGTGGATGGTCACGATGTTGGGGTGCTGTAGCTGGGCGGTGATCCGTGCCTCGCGCAGGAACCTGGCGCGTGCCTCGTCGCCGCGGCTTCCGCCGCCGGCGAGCAGGGAGATCACCTTGACCGCGACAGGCCGCCCCAGTGTCTCATCCTGCGCCTCCCATACCTCCCCCATGCCGCCCTCACCGAGCTGCCGGACCGGCCGGTAACGGCCCCCAAGAAGCTGATCTCGCACTGCTACGCCTTCCCCGATTCGAACATTTCCGCCACTCCTGCTGACAAGCCGGCGCGATGGGAATCATGACGCGACCGCGTAGGCGTCACGCCCGTTACCCAGAAACCGCTAAACGGCAGGGGCGTTCGCCGAGACGGCCGCCCTGGTCCGGATCAGCTGTCCATCTCCGGCGACGCGTTCCCGGCTGCGGAGGGGGGCCGTCGACTGCCGCACGCACGCGGCTTCCGCTCCCTGCGATGACCTCGACCTGCTGCGGGTGGGACTGCGGGTGGGGAGGAGCCAAGCTCATGCCGTGTCCCCGGACGGCGCGGCGCCGGAGGCCGCCTCCGCGAGGGAGCGGCGAAGGGAGGTCTTGGGGATGCCCGCCTCGCCGAGTGCGTCGAGCTGGCGTTCCAGGCTCTGTTTGGTGGTGGAGACCCGGGCGTACCCGAGTTCGAGCCCTGGGGCGGGGTGGCTGCTGTCGCTTGCCATGGCCGAACCGTACCGGAGTCGGCTCCGTGCGGGCCTTGCGGCTGGGTGATCGCCCCAGCACGTGGACTCCTGACGGGCCGCCGGGCGTGCCGTTCCACTTCCGACGCACCCCCCGGCACCACCCGGACGGCACAACTCCGCTCCGCGCGGGTGTGGCGGCGGCCGATGAGTCCAGCTCGCCGGCACGCTCTCCCTACAGCAACGGACAAAGCGGACAGCGGAGGCACGGTCATGGGTGGTGGGACGCGGGACCTCATCGTCACGGAGAACGTCACGCTCGACGGCGTCATCGACGCCTCGGAGGGCTGGTTCGACCCGGCCAACGGAGACGCCGAGGTCGACCAGTCCGACCTCCTCGCCGCCCTCCGGGAGCAGATGGCGTCGGCCGACGCCTTCCTCGTCGGTCGGGTCACGTTCGAGCAGATGCGCGGCTACTGGCCGGCCCGGACCGACGACACCACGGGCATCACCGACTACCTCAACGCCGTCCACAAGTACGTCGTCTCCCACACCCTGGACGACCCGCGCTGGCCGAACACGACGGTGCTCGGCGGCGAGCCGGCCGACGAGATCAGGGCGCTCAAGGCCCAGCCGGGTGGCGATATCGTGACCACCGGCAGCATGACCCTGGTCCGCAGCCTCGTCGCCGCCGGACTGGTCGACGAGTACCGGCTGTTCGTCTACCCCGTCGTCCTCGGCCACGGCACGCGCCTGTTCGCCGACCCGGCCGCCGCGGGCGCCGGCCGCCTCCGCTTGGTGGAGACCCGCCCGTTCGCCTCGGGCATCGTCCTGCTGCGCTACCGGGCCGCCTCGGCGTGATGCGCCGCCGCTGGTGGGGCCGATGATGTCGATGTCGCATCAGCCTGGCGGCGTGGATTGCCGGGCCCCGCTGCCGATACGCTGCCGTCGGTCCGGAGAAGGCGGCGAAGGAGCATGCGATGGGTGACGGCGGAATAGACACCACGCAGGCGCACTCCGCACGGGTGTGGAACTACTGGCTGGGCGGCAAGGAGAACTACGAGGCCGACCGGGTCGCCGGCGACAGCATCCTCCGTGTCTACCCGGGGATCCAGCGCACTGCCCGGTTCCAGCGGCAGTTCCTGGGCCGGGCGGTGCGGTATCTGGTCCGCGAGGCCGGCGTCCGGCAGTTCCTGGACATCGGTACAGGACTGCCGACGGTGGACAACACCCACGAGGTCGCCCAGCGCGTGTCGCCCGACTGCCGCATCGTCTACGTCGACAACGACCCCCTGGTGCTCGCGCACGCCCGCGCGCTGCTGACGTCCACCCCCGCCGGGCACACCACGTATCTCGACTGCGACGTGCGCGACCACGAGCAGGTCGTGCGGCGCGCCGCCGAGTCGCTGGACTTCTCCCAGCCGGTAGCCGTGATGATGCTCGGCATCCTCGGCCACATCCAGGACAAGGACCAGCCCGCCAGCATCGTGCGCGCGGTGATGGACGCACTGCCCGCCGGCAGCCACCTGGCCGTCAGCGACGGCACCACCACCAACGAGGTGCTCATCGACGCCACGGGCGACTACAACGCGAACCTGGCCGGGGAGTACACCCTGCGCACTCCGCGGGACATCGCCCTCTTCTTCGACGGCCTGCGACTGTTGGAGCCGGGTGTGGTCACCATCGAGCGGTGGCGGCCGGAGCACCCCGCCCTCGCCGAACATGAGGAACCGGTCGACGCGGTGTGCGGCCTGGCCGTCAAACCCTAGGCCGGCCCGTTCACCCGAACTGGGCCTTGCCGGGGCCCTGGGTGATGAAGCTGGTCATGCCGTGTTGGGCGTCCTGGGTGGCGAACAGGCTGGCGAACCAGGTGCGTTCCATCGCGAGGCCGGTGTCCAGGTCGGTGTCCAGGCCGCCGTCGATGGACTCCTTGGCCGCGCGCAGCGCGATGGCGGGGCCCCGGGCGAGCCGGGCGGCCCAGGCGTGGGCGGCCTCGTAGACCTCACCGGCCGGGACGACGCGGTCCGCCAGGCCGATCGCCAGGGCCTCCGGCGCCTTCACCATGCGTCCCGTGAAGATCATGTCCTTGGCCTTGGCGGGACCGACCAGGCGGGCCAGGCGCTGGGTGCCGCCCGCGCCGGGGATCAGGCCGAGGAGGATCTCGGGCTGGCCGAACGTGGCGTTCTCGGCCGCGATCCGGTAGTCCGCGCAGAGCATCAGCTCGCAGCCGCCGCCCAGGGCGTATCCGGCGACGGCGGCCACGACGGGTTTGGGGAGGCTGGCGACGGCGGTGAAGGCGTCCTGGAGGGGCCGGGCGCGGGCGACCATCGCCGCGTGGTCCATGGCCTGCATCTCCTTGACGTCCGCGCCGGCCGCGAAGACCTTCTCCCCGCCGTAGAGGATCACCGCGCGCACGTCGTCGCGGCGCGCGGCCTCGTCGGCGGCCTCGCGCAGTTCCTCCTGCGCCGCGATGTCCAGCGCGTTCATCGGCGGGCGGTCGAGCCGGATGGTGCCGATGTCCTGGGAGACGTCGAGTCGGACGGTCATGGGCTGTTGCTCCTCAACTGTCGTAGTCCACGGTGAGCGCGTCGGACGTGGGGAAACTCTGGCACGTCAGCACGTAGCCCGCCGCGACCTCGGCGTCCTCCAGGGCGAAGTTCCGGCGCATGTGTAGCTCGCCCTCGACGACGCGCGCCCGGCAACTGCCGCACACGCCGCCCTTGCAGGCGAACGGAATGTCCGGGCGGGCGCGTTGGGCGCCCTCAAGCACGGAGCGGTCGCGCCGCACCACCGTCGTCGTGGTGCGACCGTCCAGGACGACCGTGACCTTGCTGCCGGGCCCTTCCGCGTCGTCCCGGCGACGGGGCATCGGCCGCGGCGGCTCGTCGGCCACGTGGAACAGCTCCTGGTGCACCCGGTCGGCCGGGACGCCGTGCTCGGCGAGCGCCGTCCGGGCGGCGCGCAGCATGCCCTCGGGACCGCACAGCCACCAGTGGTCGCCGGACTCGGGCCGAATCAGGGCGTCCAGCAGCGCGGTGAGCCGGGCCGCGTCCAGGCGGCCGGAGAACAGCTCCGTCTCGCGTGGTTCGCGGGACAGCACGTGGACGAGCTGGAGGCGGGAGAGGTGCGCGTCCTTCAGATCGGCGAGCTCGTCGGCGAACATCACGGTGTCGGTGCGGCGGTTGCCGTAGACGAGGACGACCTCCGCGGCGGGGTGCGCCGCGAGCAGGGACGGGGCGATGGACACCATCGGCGTGACGCCGCTGCCCGCGGCGACCAGCACGTGCCGTCCCGGCGTGCCGAGGCGCGGCGTGAAGGCGCCGGCGGGTGGGGCCATCACCTCGACGGTGTCACCCGGCCGGACGTCCCGCACCAGCCAGGGCGAGAACAGGCCGCCGGGCACCATCCTGACCCCGATCCGGGGCGCGGCCCCCTGAGGGGAACAGAGCGAGTAGGAACGGCGTTCCTCGCGGCCTTCGATCGTGCGGCGCAGGGTGAGGTGCTGTCCGGGGCGGAACGCGAACGCCTCGGCCAGCTCGTCCGCCACCGCGAAGGTGATCGCCACCGCGTCCTCGCACAGCGGCTCGACCCGGGCGACGCGCAGCGGGTGGAAGGCGGCGCCTCGGCCCATCAGAACTCCTTGACATGCTCGAACGGCTCCCGGCAGGCGCGGCAGCGCCACAGGGCCGTGCAGGGGGTCGCGCCGAACCGCGAGGTCTCCTCGGTGTCGGTGGCCCGACAACGCGGGCAGGGCACGGCCGGGCGCGCGGGCGACAGCACCAGCGGTACGGGCCCGGGCGGCGCGGCACCCGAGCCGGTGCCGGCGCCGGTGCCGGGTGGAGCGATGCCGTGCTCGGCCAGCTTGCGGCGGCCCTCGGCCGTGATCGCGTCGGTGGTCCACGGCGGGTGCAGCTCCGTGCGGACCTCCACGTCGGCGAAGCCCGCCGCGCGCAGCCGCCGGTCCACGGCGGCGCGCATCTCCGCCAGGGCGGGGCAGCCGCTGTAGGTGGGGGTGAGGGTGACCGTCACCGTGCCGCCGGCGACCGCCACGTTCCGGAGGATGCCCAGGTCGACCAGGGTGAGCATCGGGAGCTCCGGGTCGGCCACCTCGCCGACCGCCCGGCGGGCCAGGACCAACGCCTCACCGAGCCCTTCGCCGGCTGCCACGGTCACCACACCCCGTTCGGATGCGCGCGGGCCAGGCTCTGCAACTCCGCCAGGAGCGGGGCCAGATGTTCGCTGTGGTGGCCGTCGCGGCCGAGCCCACGTCCCGATTCAGATCCGGAGCCGCCGGGTTCGGCCGGCACGGGCCGCGGCGGGGCGAGCCCGGCCGCCTCGCCGACCTGCCGGAGCACCGCCGTCACCGCCTCCGCGACCATCGGCGGACGCACCCCGAAACGCTCCAGAACGGGGTCGGGAGCGAGGAGTTCGCCGAGCCAGGGCGCGAGGCGCGCCATGCCGGCGCGCATCCGGCGGTGCGACTCCGCCGTGCCGTCACCCAGGCGCACCACCCATTCGGCGGCGTACTGGCGGTGGTACCTGAGCTCCTTGACGCCCTTGGCGGCGATGGCCGCGAGCACGGGGTCGGGCGCGCCGGTCAGCTGCTCCAGCAGGGCCAGGCGCCAGGTGGAGAGCACCAGCAGCCGGGCGACGGAGCAGGCGAAGTCGCCGTTGGGCAGTTCGGCGAGGCATGCGTTGCGGAACGCGGACGGGTCGCGGAGGTAGGCGTAGTGGTCCTCGTCGCGCCCGCTGCCGTCGGCCTGTCCGGCCCTGGAGTACAGCAGTCGGGCCTGGCCGAGGAGGTCGAGGCCGATGTTGGCCAGCGCCATCTCCTCCTCCAACTCGGGCGCGCGGGTGCACCATTCGGCCAGCCGCTGGGCCGCGACGAGGGCGTCGTCGCCCAGCGCCAGACAGCAGTCGGCCAGGGCCCCGCCGTCGACGCCGTCGGGGAGCGCGGTGTCGACGCCGTGCAGCGGGTCGGTGAAACCGGTGCCGAAGGCCCAGCGTGCGTCGTTGTCGGGGTGCCCCTCGGCCAGGGACAGGTAGACGTGATCGTCCATGACGCGCCTCCTGGAGGGACTCAGATGGAGGGGATGTCGTCGGGGATGTCGTAGAAGGTGGGGTGGCGGTAGACCTTGTCGCCGCTGGGGTCGAAGAACGGGTCCTTCTCGTCGGGCGCGGTGGCGCAGATGTCCTCGCTGCGCACCACCCAGATGGAGACGCCCTCGTTGCGGCGGGTGTACACGTCGCGGGCGTGGGTGAGCGCCATCCGCTGGTCCGCCGCGCGCAGCGAGCCGACGTGCACGTGGTTCAGCCCGCGCTTGCTCCGCACGAACACCTCCCACAGCGGCCACCTGCTGTTCGTCGTGCTCATTCCTCGACCTCAGCCCGCCGGGCCTCCGACCGCCGGGCCGCCCGTTTGGCGGCGTGGGCGGCGGCCGCCTCCCGCACCCAGGCGCCCTCCGCATGGGCGGTGCGGCGCCGCGCGACCCGCTGGGCGTTGCACGGCCCGTCGCCGCGGATCACCCGCAGCAGCTCGGCGTAGTCCGGGGTGCCGAAGTCGTGGTGGCCGCGCTCGGCGTTCCAGCGCAGTTCGGGGTCCGGCAGGACGACGCCGAGCCGGTCGGCCTGCGGGACGGTCATGTCGACGAACCGCTGACGCAGCTCGTCGTTGCTGTGCCGCTTGATCTTCCAGGCCATCGAGGCCGCGGAGTTGGGCGACTCGTCGTCGGGCGGTCCGAACATCATCAGGGACGGCCACCACCAGCGGTCCACGGCGTCCTGCACCATCTCCCGCTGGGCGTCGGTGCCGCGCATCATGGTGAGGAGCAGTTCGTAGCCCTGCCGCTGGTGGAACGACTCCTCCTTGCAGATCCGCACCATGGCCCGCGCGTACGGCCCGTAGGACGAACGGCACAGCGGGACCTGGTTGCAGATGGCGGCGCCGTCCACGAACCAGCCGATCGTGCCGACGTCGGCGAAGGTCAGCGTCGGATAGTTGAAGATCGACGAGTACTTCTGGCGGCCCTCGATCAGCCGTTCCGTCAGGTCCGTCCGGTCGGCGCCCAGGGTCTCGGCCGCCGAGTACAGGTAGAGGCCGTGCCCGGCCTCGTCCTGCACCTTGGCGAAGAGGATGGCCTTGCGGCGCAGCGTGGGCGCCCGGGTGATCCACTCGCCTTCGGGCTGCATGCCGATGATCTCCGAATGGGCGTGCTGCGCGATCTGCCGGACCAGGGTTCTGCGGTAGCCGTCGGGCATCCAGTCCCGCGGTTCGACGCGCTGGTCGCGCTCGACGGTGCGTTCGAAGTGGCGCTGGAGTTCCTCCGTGCGCGCGTCCTCGGTCATCGGTTCCGTGTCCTTCGCGTCCTTCGGGTCATACCTTCGGGTCATGGGACGAGTCACCGGCCTCGGAAGTCGGGTTTCTCGCGGTTGAGGAAGGCCCGCACGGCGTCGCGATGGTCGGCCGTGGGGCCGAGCCACCGTTGGGCCGCCGCCTCGCGTTCCAGGGCGCCGCCGAGGTCGCCGTCGCCCGCCTCCCGCAGCAGGGCCTTGATCTCCGTGAACGCCGCGGTCGGCCCGGTGGACAGCCGCCGGGCCAGCTCCAGGCCGGCGGCGGACGCCTGGCCCGCCGGCACCACCTGGTGCACCAGGCCCCAGCGGGCGGCCTCCTCGGCGGAGAAACGGTCGCCGAGCAGCAGCAGTCCGGCGGCCCGGGAGGCGCCGAGCAGCCGGGTCAACGCCCGGCTCACGCCGGTGTCGGCGGCGAGCCCGACGCCGGTGAAGGCGGTGGCGAAGAACGCGGTGTCGGCCGCGACCCGCAGGTCCGCGCAGAGGGCCAGCCCCAGACCGGCCCCGACGCAGGCGCCCTCGACGGCGGCGACAACGGGCTGGGACAGCGCATACAACGCCGTCACCAGCGGGTTGTAGTGCCGGTGGACGGTGTCGAACGCCGTGTCGGGGTCGGCGTCGAGGGCGCGGGCGTGTTCGGCGAGGTCCTGCCCGACGCAGAACGCCGGGCCCGCCGCGCGGAGGAGCACCGCCCTGGCCCGTTCGCCGTCGGTCCGTTCGCCGTCGGCCCGCGCCCGTTCCACCGCCGCGAGCAGGCGCTCCTTCATCGTGACGTCGAGCGCGTTGCGCGCGGCGGGGCGGCGCAGCTCGATCACGGCGACCGCCCCGTCCAGGTGGTAGTCGACGTCGTGGGTCTCGTGCCGGGTCTCCGCCGGCGGCTGGTTCACGGCCATGGGTAGAACCCCTGTCCTGTTGTGCGGCCGAGGTCGCCGCGGTCGACCATGTCGCGCAGCAACCGGGGTGGTTCGAAGCGTGCGCCGAGGGTGGCGTGCAGGTGTTCGGCGATGGCCAGCCGCACGTCGAGCCCGACGAGGTCGGTCAGCCGCAACGGGCCCATGGGGTGCCGGTAGCCCAGCCGCATGGCGTCGTCGATGGCCTCGGGTGCGGCGACGCCCTCCTCGACCATGCGGATCGCTTCCAGGCCCATCGCCACGCCGAGCCGGCTGCCGGCGAACCCGGGCGAGTCCCTGACCACGACGTGGTGTTTGCCGAGCACGTCCGTCCAGGCGCGGGCGGCCCGAAGGGTGTCCTCGGCGGTGCCGGGGGCGACGACCAGTTCGACCAGTGCGGAGGCGGGCACCGGGTTGAAGAAGTGCATGCCCAGGAAGCGTTCGGGCCGGACCAGCGCGGAGGCCAGTTCGGTGACCGAAAGGCTGCTCGTGTTGGTCGCCAGCACCGCCGTCGGGCCCACCACCCTCCCCCAGCCTCCGGCCGGGGGGACCTCCATGTCCGCCGCGAGCAGCCGGGCCTTCAGCGCCGGGTCCTCGGGAACCGCCTCGACGACGAGGGCGGCCGTCGCGGGTAGGCCGGCCACCGACTCGGCGGTGCTGACCCGGCCGAGCACCTCCTCGGGCGGGTGCCGGAGCGCGCCGCGTTCGGCGGCCCGCACCAGCCCGGTGGCGACCCGGGTCAACCCGGCCGCGGCGGCGTGTTCGTCGCGCTCCACGACGGTGACGGACGAGCCGGCGGCGGCGAAGGACTGGGCGATGCCGGCGCCCATCCGGCCGGCGCCGAGCACGCCGACGATTCCGGGAGGATCGGGCTGGCTGGGCTGGCTGGGCGGGAGCGCGGCCGAGGGGGCGGTCATGACGCGTCCGCCACGAGCATCGCGACGCCCTGGCCCACGCCGACGCACAGCGTCGCCAGACCACGGCGGGCGCCCTCGCGTTCCATGCGCCCGAGCAGCGCGAGCAGGATCCGGGCGCCCGAACAGCCCAGCGGGTGGCCGAGCGCGATGGCGCCGCCGTCGGCGTTGACCCGCTCCTCGGGCAGCTTCAGCCGGCGGACGACCGCCAGGGCCTGGGCGGCGAACGCCTCGTTCAGCTCCACGGCGTCGAGATCGTCGAGCCGCCAGCCGGCGCGGACCAGCGCCTTCTCCGTCGCCGGCACCGGGCCCAGGCCCATGAGGTGGGGACGCACCCCCGCGGCGGCCGAGGCGACGATCCGGCCCCGGGGGACCAGCCCGTAACGGGCCACCGCCGCCGCGCTCGCGACCACCAGGGCGGCGGCCCCGTCGGCCAGCGAGGAGGAGTTGCCGGCGGTGACCTGGCCGTCGGGGCGGAAGGCCGGGCGTAGCCGCGCCAGCCGCTCCAGGGAGGTGTCGGGGCGAGGGCCTTCGTCGTGCTCGACCAGGCCGTCGGCCGCGGGCACCGGCACGATGTCGCGCCGCGGGTGGCCGGCCTGCCGGGCGGCGACCGCCCGCCGGTGGCTGCGCAGCGCGAACGCGTCGGCCTCGGCGCGGGTGATGCCGTCCAGCGTCGCGACCTCCTCGGCGGTCTCCCCCATCGAGAGGGTCACCCGCCCGACCTCGGGCTCGGCCACGTCGAGGGGTGGGGTGTCGAGGGGTGGGATGTCGAAGGGTGGGGTGTCGAGGGGCGGGGTGTCGAGGCGCGGGGTGTCGAGGCGCGGGTTGGTGAAACGCCAGCCCAGGGCGGTGTCGTGCACCTCGCCCGGTTTGGCCCACGGGGTGCCGGGCTTGGCCATCACCCATGGCGCCCGGGTCATCGACTCCACACCGCCCGCCACCACCAGATCGGCCTCGCCGGCCCGGATCGCCTGCGCCGCCGAGGCGACCGCGGTCAGTCCCGAGGCGCACAGCCGGTTGACGGTGTAGCCGGGCACGGTATCCGGCAGGCCGGCCAGCAGGACCGCCATCCTGGCCACGTTCCTGTTGTCCTCGCCGGCCTGGTTGGCGGTGCCGAGGATCACCTCGTCCACCGCCTCGCCCGGGATCCCGCTGCGCCGCACCGCCTCGCCGACCACCAGCGCGGCCAGATCGTCGGGGCGCACCGAGGCCAGGGCGCCGCCGTAGCGTCCCTGCGGGGTGCGGCACCCGTCGACCAGATAGACCGCGTCGGAGGCGTCGGCGGGAGCGGGGGCGGCCGGATCAGGCATCGGCGGCCGCCTCGGCGGGCACGTGGCGGCGGGACTGGAGCACCGTGAAGCGGCCGGTGACGAACGCCGGGTCGGTCAGCGCGGCGCTCGCCGCGGGGTTGGCCGGCGTGCCGTGGAAATCGCTGAACGCCGCCGACTGGTTCACGAACACGCCGCCGGTGAGGTTCTCCGACAGGTGCACGCCCGCCTCCAGGGCGGCCGAACGCGCCGCGTCCAGCACCCCCTCGTCGGTGGCGTGCACGGCGGCCGTCAGCGCCCCGTGCCGCCGCACCGTGTCCCGGAAGACGCGCAGGCTGTCCTCGGTGGAGTCGGTGGCGATGACGAACGAGACCGGCCCGAACCATTCGCGGGTGTACGTCTCGTGGTCGGCGTCCGCCTCCAGCCGGGCCACCAGCGGGGTCCGGACCGTGGCGTCCGGATGCTCGGGGTGCGGCAGTTCGCGGGACGGGTGCGTCGTGCGGCCGAGGCCGCCGGCCTCCGCGAGGCGCTTCAGCACGCCGTCGTTGACGATCGCGCCCAGCGTTCCGGCGGCCCGCCGTTCGTCGGCGAGCAGCGCGTCGAGCGCGCCGCCGAGGTCGGTGGCGAACTCGTCCACCGTGCGCCGCCCCTGGTCGGTCGCGACGCCGTCGCGCGACACCAGGATGTTCTGCGGGGTGGTGCACATCTGGCCGCTGTAGAGGGACAGGGAGAAGGCGAGGTTGCGCAGCAGGCCCTTGTAGTCGTCCGTGGCGTCCACCACCACGGTGTTGAGGCCGGCCTTCTCCGTGTAGACGGCGGCCTGGCGGGCGTTGGCCTCCAGCCAGTCGCCGAACTCGGTCGAGCCGGTGAAGTCCACGATCCGCACGTCCGGATGGGTGGCCAGCTCCTTCGCCGTCGGCCGTTCGTCCTCCGGCGCCAGAATGACCACGTTCGGGTCGAAGCCCGCCTCGGCCAGGACCCCGCGGGCGATGCGCACGGTGATCGCCAGCGGCAGCACGGCCCGCGGATGGGGCTTCACCACGACCGGATTTCCGGTGACCAGGCTGGCGAACAGGCCCGGGTAGCCGTTCCAGGTGGGGAACGTGGTGCAGGCGATCAGCACCGCGACGCCGCGCCCGACCGGGGTGAAGGTCTTCTCCAGCGCGATCGGCTCACCCTTGCGCTGCGGTTTGGTCCAGCGCGCCGAGGCCGGGTGACGCAGCTGCTCGGCCCAGGCGTACGCGACCGCCTCCAGGCCACGGTCCTGCGCATGCGGCCCGCCCGCCTGGAACGCCATCACGAACGGCTGCCCCGTGGTGTGCTGCACGGCGTGGGCGATCTCGAAGCTCGCCGCGTTCAGCCGGGACAGGATCTCGGCGGCGACGCCGGCCCGGGTGTTCGGGCTCGCCGAACGCCACAGGACCGCGGCGGACTTGGCGGCTGCGACGGCCTCCTCCGGGGTGATCCGCGGATAGCTGATGCCGAGCGCGAAGCCGTAGGGCGACACCTCGCCGCCGGACACGCTGCCGCTGCCGGGCTGGCCCGCCAGCGGGAACGGGCCGTCCAGCAGGGCGCGGAAGGCGGCCTCGCCCTGTTCGGGCGCCTCGGCTCCGTAGGCCGATTTGCTCGGCGCCTCCACGTACGGCGTCCAGAAGCCGCGCCCCGCGCACGCCGCCACGGCCTGCTCCAGGAGTTCCCGGTGCTTGGCGAAGAAGTCGGTCGTGGCAGTGGCTGCTTGGTGCATCGCACATCACCTTCTCGTCGGGCTCGGTGCCCTCGGTCACAGATCGGCCAGCAGGATGGCGGGGTGCTCGACGCGGTCGGCGACGAAGCGCAGGAAGCCTCCGGCGGCGCCGCCGTCGCAGACCCGGTGGTCGAAGCTGAGGGAGAGCTGGGTGACCTTGCGAACGGCGAGGGCGCCGTCCACCACCCAGGGTCGGTCGATGATCCGCCCGACGCCGAGCATGCCGGCCTCCGGGTGGTTGATGATCGGCGTGGAGCCGTCGACGCCGAACACCCCGTAGTTGTTGAGGGTGAAGGTGCCGCCGGTCAGGTCCGTGGGGGTCAGGCCGCCGGAGCGGGCGAGTGCGGTCAGGCGGTCGAGTTCGGCGGCCAGCTCCGCGGTCGTCCTGCGGTGTGCGTCGCGCACCACGGGGACGACGAGGCCGCGTTCGGTCTGCGCGGCGAAGCCCAGGTGGATCCGGGCGAGGCGGACGATCTCGCGGCGTTCGGTGTCCACGGTGGCGTTCAGCTCGGGGAACCGCCGCAGGCCCTCGACGCACACCCGGGCCAGCAGGGCCAGCAGGCCGATCCGCCGGTCGGGTTCGGCGGTGCGGAGCACGCCCCTGGCCGCCACCAGTTCGGTCGCGTCCACGTCCACCCAGGTCGTCGCGTCCGGAATCTCGGTCCGGCTCCGCGCCACCTTCTCGGCGATCGCCAGCCGCATGCCGCGCAGCGGGACGCGCTCGTCGCCCGTGTCCGGACGGGTGTCGCGCGCCGCGACGGCCTGTTCCACGTCCCGGCGCAACACGATGCGGTCGGGGCCGCTGGGCGTGAGGTGGGCGACGTCAACACCATGCTCCCGCGCCAGCCGACGCACCAACGGCGAAATCACCCGCGGCGCGTCCGCGCTTCCCGCGCGGCGACCGGCGACCGTGCCGGGGTCGGGGGCGGGGTCGGGAGCGGTGCCGCCCGCGCCGGCCGAAGGGCGAAGGACACCGGCACCGGTGGCGCCAGCACCGGCGTCAACGGCCCGGACCGCGCCACCCGCACCCACGCCGGACCCGCCCGCGCCGGCGGAGGCGGCACCGGCGTCGCCTGACGTGACGGCGGAGGGCTGAAGGGCGCCGGAGGCGCCGGAGGCATCGGCGCGGGTCGCAGGGCTCCTGCCAGCAGCGGCATCAGCACCCGCCGCAGGGCCCGCGTCAGCACCGGCCGTGCTGGCGGCGTCAGCCGCGTGCACGGCCTCGGTGCGGGGTGCTGCGGCGCGGGGGCGCCGGGTGCGGCGGGACGGGGTGGAGGGGGCCGTGCCGTAGCCGACGAGCACGCTTCCGGAGCGCGTCTCCGCCGGCTCGCCGGACGGTTCGCCCGGCTCGGCGCCGTTGCCTCGCACGCCGTCGGCCGGTCCCACGGAGATGAGGGGTTCGCCGACCGCCAGTTCCGCGCCGACGTCCGCGTGCAGTCTCAGCACCACCCCCGGGAAGGGGATGGGCAGCTCGACCGCGGCCTTGGCGGTCTCGACCTCGACCACCACCTGGTCCACCGTGACCGCGTCGCCGACCTCGACCCGCCACGCGACGATCTCGGCCCCCGCCAGCCCCTCCCCCAGGTCGGGCAGCCGGAAGAGCCGCTCCCCGACCTCCGCCACCGTCGTGCTCATGCCGCCCCCCGCACCAGGTGATGTACGTCGGGCTGGTCGTCGTACTGGAGCCGGTCCACGGCGTCCAGGACGCGGTCCACGCCGGGCAGGTAGGCGTGCTCCAGCTTGGGCGGCGGGTAGGGGATGTCGAACCCGCTGACCCGCAGCACCGGGGCGGCCAGCGAGTGGAAGCAGCGTTCCTGCACCCGTGCGGCGATCTCGGCGCCGACGCCCGCGAACCCCTGCGCCTCCTGCACCACCACGCACCGGCCGGTGCGCCGCACCGAGGCCGCGAGCGTCTCGTCGTCGAAGGGCACCAGCGTCCGCAGGTCCACGACCTCCAGTTCGACGCCCTCCTCGGCCGCCGCCTCCGCCGTCTGCAACGCGACCGGCACCGACGGGCCGTAGGCGACCAGCGTGACGTCCCGGCCCGGCCTGCGGACGGCCGCCCGGCCGAACGGCGGCGCCGCGCGCACCGCGATCTGGGCGGCCTCCTTGGACCAGTACAGCCGCTTCGGCTCCAGGAAGACCACCGGGTCGGGGTCGGCGACCGCATCGCGCAGCAGCCAGTAGGCGTCCTCGGCGGTCGCCGGGGTGACCACCTTCAGGCCGGGGGTGTGGGCGTAGTACGCCTCGCTGGAGTCGCAGTGGTGCTCCACCCCGCCGATGCCGCCGCCGTACGGGACCCGTATCACCAGCGGGAGGCAGACCCGGCCCCTGGTGCGGTTGCGCAGCTTGGCGACGTGCGAGGTGATCTGCTCGAACGCCGGATAGGCGAAGGAGTCGAACTGCATCTCCACGACCGGCCGGAAGCCGCCCAGCGCCATGCCCACGGCGAGGCCGACGATGCCGGACTCGGCCAGCGGGGTGTCGAAGCAGCGCTGGTCGCCGAACTCCTGGGTCAGGCCGTCGGTGACCCGGAAAACGCCGCCGAGGGTGCCGACGTCCTCGCCGAACACCAGCACCCGCTCGTCCTCGCGCAGCGCGTCACGCAGGGCCGCGTTGAGGGCCTGCGCCATCGTGATGGTGGCCATTCACGTCCTCACCGTCTTGGGCTGGATGTTCGGCTGGGCCTTCAGCTCGGCTGTCAGCTGCTCCCGCTGTTCCCGTAGTTGGGGGGTGGGCTCGGCGTACACGTGGTCGAAGAGCTCCAGCGGGTCCGGTTCGGCGTCGGCGTCGGATGCCATCCGCCGGCGCAGGTCCGCGGCGACCGTCTCGGCCTCCGCCTGCGCGGCGGCGACGTCCTCGTCGGTGAGGAGCCCGCGGCCGCGCAGGTACGTCTCCAGGCGGCTCAGGGGGTCGGCGGTGCTCCACCGCCGCACCTCCGCCTCGTCCCGGTACCGGGTCGGGTCGTCGGCGTTGGTGTGTGCGCTGATGCGGTAGGTGTGGGCCTCGACGAGGAAGGGGCCGTCGCCGGCGCGGGCGTGCGCCACCGCCGCCGTCAGCACGGACAGCACGGCCACGAGGTCGTTTCCGTCCACCTGTTCGGAGCGGACGCCGTAGCCGATGCCCTTGTACGCCAGCGAGGGCGCCGCGGTCTGCTTCGCGAGCGGCACGGAGATCGCGTAGCCGTTGTTCTGCACGAAGAAGACCACGGGGGCGCGGAACACCGCGGCGAAGTTGAGCGCCTCGTGGAAGTCGCCCTCGCTCGTGCCGCCGTCCCCGACGAAGGCCATCACCACCGCGTCCTCGCCCTTGCGGCGCAGCGCGTCGGCCATGCCGGTGGCGTGCGGCATCTGGGTGGCCAGCGGCGTGCACTGGGGCGCCACGCGCGTGGCCATGGGGTCGTAGCCGCAGTGCCAGTCGCCGCGCAGCAGGGTCAGGGCCTCGACGGGGTCCAGGCCGCGGGCGACCAGGGCCACGCAGTCGCGGTAGGTGGGGAACAGCCAGTCCCGCTCCCCCAGGGCGAGCACGCCGGCGATCTGGCACGCCTCCTGGCCACGGCTGGAGGGGTAGACGGCGAGCCGGCCCTGTTTGGCCAGCGCGGTCGCCTGGGTGTCGAAGCGGCGGCCGACGACCATCCGTCGGAAGGCGTCGCGCAACGACTCGTCCGCGGGTTCGGCGTACCCGGCCGGCGGCGGCTCGGCGGCCGTGCCGTTCTCCGTCACGAACCGTACGGGGGCGGGCGAGGGCAACAGGTCCCCCACGGCCGTGTGGACGGGCTTCGCGGACATGACGGTCGCCTCCCCATCCCTGGACACTTGACAAGGTCATCGTTCCCAGAGACGAATATCTGTTCAGGAAACGGCATCAACCGGCGACAGAATGCCGCCGTGCATCCCCAGGGAGGGCATCGTGTCTCCCCAACCCACGTTCGGCAGCTCGGAGCCAAGACGTTCTGCCGCACAGCTCGACGAAACGGACAGGGCGATCATCACCGTCCTCCTGGAGGATGGCCGGATCTCGGTCCGCGCCCTCGCCGACCAGGTCCATATCTCCCGCGCCAACGCGTACACGCGGCTCAGCCGGCTGGAGTCGGAAGGGGTGATAGACGGTTTCGCCGCGCGGCTGAACCCCCAGCGCGCCGGGCTGGGCACCAGCGCCTACATCCTGCTGCGGGTCGAACAGAACGCGTGGCGGTCGGTGTCCCGGCATCTGGCCGAGATCCCGTACATCGACCATTTCGCGCTGGTCGGCGGCGACTTCGACGTCCTCGTGCTCGCGCGCACGCCCGACAACGACGTGCTGCGCCAGGTGGTACTCGAGCACATCCAGGAGGTGCCCGAGGTCCGCTCGACCCGCACCTGGCTCGTCTTCGACGAGTCCCCGGGCCGCGGCACCCGCTGGGACTGACCGGGCCGGCGCCGCACCGTCAGGCGATGCGGCGGGCTCAGGCGATGCGGCGGGCCAGCGTCGGGTCGGGGTCGCCCACGACGGCGGTGTGGAAGATGCCCGCCAACGCCTCGACGCCGTCGACCAGGCGCGGGCCAGGACGGGCGAACGACGCGTTGGCGTCCACCGCCCACAGCGGCACCCCCGGCGGCACCCGGCCGGCCACCTCTCCGGCCAGCCGGGCCGACTCGTCAAGACCGAACCCGCACGGCGCGCACACCACCACCTCGGGCCGGGCGGCCGCGAGGTCGTCCCAGCCGGTGCGGAACGAGCGCTCGCCGGAGCGGCCCAGCACGCACCGCCCGCCGGCGGCCTCGACCATGTCCGGGACCCAGTGCCCCGGCGCGAACGGCGGGTCTGTCCACTCCAGCACCAGCGCCGGCACCGGCTCCTCGCCGCCGACCTTCGCCCGTACCGCCGCCAGCCGCTCGGACAGCCCCGCGACCAGCCGCTCCGCCCGTTCCCCGGTGCCGGTGGCGGCGCCGATCGTGACCACCGAGTCGAGCACCTCCCGGAGGGTCCGCGGGTCCACGGTCAACACCTCGGCCCGGCAGGCCAGGTACGCCAGCGCGTCGTGCACCGTGGACACGTCGACCGCGCACACCGCGCACAGGTCCTGGGTGACCACCAGATCGGCGTCCAACCCGGCCAACGCCCCGCGGTCCAGGTGGTACAGGTCCTCGCCGGCGGCCATCCGCTCGCTGACCACCCGGTCGATCTCCGCGGCCGGCAACCCCTCGGGCAGCGCGCTGGTGGACACCACGCGCCGCCCGCGCGCCTCCGGCGGATGATCGCATTCGAACGTCACCCCGACGACCTCGTCACCGGCGCCCACCGCGAACAGGATCTCCGTCGCCGACGGAAGAAGAGAGACGATCCGCACTCCCTCACCGTAAGCCCCGGCCCGGGTAGGGTCCCGCGCATGAGGGAGGGTTCGGCAACTGGTTCGGAAACTGACGACTCGGCTGATCGTGCTCCGCGGCAACTCCGCTTCGGGAAAGTCCGCCGTCGCCGCCGAGGTGCGCGCACGCTACGGACGGGGCATCGCCCTGGTGGGCCAGGACAACCTGCGGCGGGTGGTGCTCCGCGAACGAGACACCCCTGATGGCGCGAACATCGGTCTCATCGACACCGTCGCCCGCTACGCGCCTACCCTGGGGAGATGCGGTGTCGCGGGACTGTAAGTGCAGCTCAGCACCGATGTGCGTGACTCTATGCCGTGCGACACCTGTTGCGTAATCGCTCGTTCGGGGGGTTCGAACCCTGGTCGTGGTGTCGGGGCGGCTGGATGATCTGGGGTGTGGGTGCGGGTGGGGTGGTATGGCGGTACTGCCGGGAGTGTGGTGTTCCGTTGCCGCCGGCGAAGCCGGCAGCAACGGTGTTCTGTTCGGGGAAGTGCAGGTCACGGCGGTGGCGGGAGCTGGAGCGGGCCCGGCGGGCGGTGGCTGCGATTCAGCGGGGCGAGTCGGCTGAGTGTCCGGTGTGCGGGCGGGTGTGGATTGTGGGGGTCGAGCGGCAGGCGTCGGCGGTGTACTGCTCGTCGCGTTGCCGCGTGCGGGCTTTCCGTCAGCGGGTGTCACGGAACGGTGTTACGGAACGGAATGAGGCCCACGGCCCTGAGCACCGCAACGGTCACCACCGTCGGGTGGACATTGTCGTGAACAACGCCCGCCTGATGCGCGAGCACGAGACACGGGTCTTCGACGGCGACGCGCTGTTCTTCACGGCGGCCGCGCCCGGGACGAGGACTGGCTGACGCGGAAGGCGTGGGCGCCGTACATCGGCGGCACGCTGGAGAACCACGACATCGACTGCCTGCATCAGGATCTGACCCAGCCGGAGCGGATGGACGAGATCGCGGAGGTGCTGCGGGCACGGCTGCGATGACTTTTTCCGGGCCCGCGGGTCTACCCTTCCGACAGCGATGATCAGAGATCGCCGAACGGGAGCAGGTAGCACCATGACGCAGTTGCTGCGGGTCCAGAACTTCACCGTCTCCAGCGACGGATTCGGCGCGGGCGAGGGGCAGAGCCTGGAGCGGCCCTTCGGCCACGCCGATCCGATGAGCTTGATGAGCTGGGCCGGCACCACGGCCAGCTGGAAGATGCGGACGGAGCCGGGCGGCAGCCGCGGATTGGACGACTACTTCATCCGCGACTACGACCACAACATCGGCGCCGAGATCATGGGCCGCAACAAGTTCGGCCCGCAGCGCGGCCCCTGGGAGAACGAGGAGTGGCAGGGCTGGTGGGGCGACGAGCCCCCCTTCCACACCCCGGTCTTCGTCATGACCCACCACACCCGCCCGTCCTTCACCTTGTCGGACACAACCTTCCATTTCGTCGACGACGACCCCGCCAAGGTCCTGGAGGGGGCGAAGGAGGCGGCCCAGGGCAAGGACGTCCGCGTCGGCGGCGGCGCCACGACCATCCGCGCCTTCCTGGAGGCGGACCTGGTGGACACCTTGCACGTGGTGGTGACCCCATCGATCACGCTCGGCTCCGGTGCCCGCCTGTGGGAGTCCCCGGACGAGCTGACCGACCGCTTCCACCTCGAGGTGGTCCCCAGCCCGAGCGGGGTGGTGCACCACCTGTTCTGGCGGAAGTGACGCGCTGAGAACTGTCTAGGCGTCCACGAACGCGGCGCCGATCTCCAGCAGTCGCGCCACCGCATGCTCCGGGTCGATGAGCGACTCGGGTGTGTGGAGGCCGGGGGAGACCGGCGCGCCGCCGTGGAGGCCACAGCCCCATAACGTCCTCCCACCCTGGCCAACGACCACGGCATGGACATAGGCACGACGCAAACTCCGTGCATCACTCAAGAAAAACAGGGACTGAGGGAAGTCAACGACGCTGGTTCAGGGCTCGGGTGAGATCACGGTTGGCCGCGCGAGCGGCCTCGAGCTCCTCCTGGAGTTCCTCGACAGCGCTCCTGAGCTCGACGTTCTGCTGCTCAAGTCGTGTGACCGTGCGTTGAAGAGCGTCGATGTCGACGGGCGAGCCGATCCCTGATTCCTTCCAGACTTGCTCGCCCAACGGCAGGATTTGATCACCGGGCGGCCGTTCTCTACCTCGATGTCTCGTTCGACGAGACGCTGCGCCGCCACACCACGAAACCGCAGGCGGCGGAGTACGGGGAGGTGGAGATGCGGGACTGGTACCGGCCGCTCGATCTCCTGCCCGGCGGGGTCGAAACGATCGTTCCCGAGTCGAGCGCCCTGGCGGACACGGTGGACCGCGTGCTGCGGGAGGCCGAACCGGCCGCCCCGCTCACGAGCCGATGACGGGGCGGGCGGACCCGTCCCGGCAAACCGGCTAGCCAGGGACCCTTGATTCAGCCTCATCCCCGTCGAAGGGCGGCAGCCCAGCCAGGTGCCGAATGGCTGCCGGCGGGAAGTCCGGCCACGCGTTCGGCGCCTCCTGGTCCAGGTCACGCAGGTGCTTGTCGATGAAGCGCTGGGCGTTGCGCAGAACCCTGACCGTGGTGGCGGCATCGATGGCGCCGTCCTGCAGCGCGTCAGCGAGCTCGTCGAGGTCCAGCATTTCGTAGCGCCGGCTGACCGGGGGCACGACGATGTCCACGTAGAGGTCGTGGACCACCAGCCGCTTCGGGCCCACTTCCTCCAGTTCGACCAGATCGACGTACCACCCGCCTTCGAGGGCGTCGACGAAGGTGACCGGCCTGGTGATCTGCGCCCCTTCGTCGGCGAGGACGAAGCAGCGATCGGTCGTGGGTCGGCCGGGGACCTGCCACGGGGGAAGGATCTCCACGTCGTAGGCCACAACGTTCTCGCCAGTCCGAACACCAGAGCACCACTGCCCACTGCGGTGGTGGACACGTACGTCTTCAAGGGGCACGAACCGCAGTATGACCGCGTCGGGCCACAGCGCGCCCCCGGCCGCCGCTTCTGCGGAGTTGTCCGGGTTTCGCCGTCAGGACGCGGTGGCGAGGAACGACCGGACGGCCGGCACGGTCAGGTCGCTCCGCGCGAACGCGTCGAAGTGGCCGCAGTCGGGCAGTTCGACCAGGGTCGCGTGCGGGACGCGTTCCGCCGTGTGTCGGATCGTCGGCAGTCGGGGATCGCGGTCGCCGGCGAGCAGGAGCACGGGCACCGGGCAGGCGGCGAGCGCGTCCAGAACGCCGCCGTGGTGGGCGAGGGCGCGGGTGGTGGCCGCCAGGGCGTGGGGCTCGGCCGCCCTGATCGCCGCCCGCATCCATTCGGGTACAGGACCCTGCCGCTCCACCCATGCGAGGGAGGGCCCGGTGCCGTGCAGCAGGAACTCCTCGGCCTCCCGCTCGACCTCCTCGGGATCGGCGACGATCGCGCCGGCGTGCGCCCCGCCCGCGACCACGCCGGTCAGCCGCTCGGGATGGCGGGCGAGCAGGTGCAGGCCCACGGTGCCGCCCTGCGAGGCACCCCAGAATGCGGCCCGGTCGATGCCGAGCGCGTCCAGCACGTCGATGACGTCGTCGACGTGCCGCTCCATGCGATAGCTGGCGACGTCGCGGGGCGCGTCGCTCCCACCATGACCCCGGCCGTCGACCAGCACCAGCCGGAACGCGTCGGCGAGAGCGTCGACATGGCCGGCGGAGCGCCAGGAGGTGCCGTCCCCGAAGAAGCCGTGCAGCAGCACCAGCGGGTCTCCGCTTCCCACAGTCTCGAAGGCAATCCGAAACCCGTCCCGGCTGGTGGTCTCCATCCCCCCAGCCTGCCGAATCCCTACGGGCCGGGCCACCCGTTTTGTCCAGACCGCGGGCCCCGGCCGCCCAGGAGACTCGGCCGATACCCAGCCAGGTGCCGCCGAGGGACTCCTCAGGCACCCACTCGGCACACCCAACACAGAACTTCCTGTGCCGAAACAGCGTCCGAGACCCGCACGTGCAGGGTCCCGCTCCGGCACACCCTCCGCGCTGTACGCCGTGCTGTACGCTCGGAGCATGTCGAAACACGTGACAATCCGAGTCGATGACGAGCTCCACGCACAGCTCAAGCAGCTCGCCGAGGCAGAGGGCACCACGGTCACGGGCCTGATCACCCGAGCCGCGCAGAACGCGGTACGCGACCCGCGGCTCGATGGCGCCACCGAGACGTTCCGGCGCTTCATCGCCGACCACGCCGACGAGTTCGATGCCGCGTTCCCGGACGATGCCCCCGGCCACGCCCCAGAGCAGGCCGCCTGACCGTGGAGCTGTTCATCGACATCCGTTGGCTGCTGGAGCGCCAGGCCGACATCCTGCCCAAGCACCCAACGGTCCACGACTACACCGGCCTGGTAGCCGCGGTGGGCCGCCACCGCGTCAACACCCCCCGCCTCGGGGCCGTGACCGACAACGCCTGGCGCGCCGCCGTGCTGATGCACACCCTCGTACGGTTGCGCCCACTCCCAGCCCGTAACGCGCTGTTCGGTGCCGCCGTGGCGGTGGCGTACATGGACGCCTCGGAAGAGGGAATCGACCCACCCTACGGGGCGTTGATCGACCTCGCCCGCGATATCGACGCCGGCCACGCCGACGCATACGACGTCGCCGACCGTATCCGCTCCTGGCGGGTCTGACCCGGGCCCGGCCGCTCAGGAGAATCGGCCGGGACTCGGTCAGGACCCGCGGATGCAGGCCGGGCAGATCCACTGTGCGCGCAGCACACGCCGCGGCGCGACCTCGGGGTGCGTCGCGCACCGCGGAGGAGCCGGGGCGGTGTCGAGCATCGGCTTGTAGAACATGTCCTTGATCCGAGGCGGTTCGCTCGGATCGACTGCGTTACTCGCCATCATCGTCGTCCTGCGGAGGGGGCGGTGGCGCCGGTGTGATGGTCTCCTCGTTGATGAGGTCGTACCCGTTCACCTCGTCCTTTTCGTCACCCATTGTGGGCTCCTTCTCACTCGGAGGGATAGATGGCCACGCCCCACGGGAGATGCGGCGAGGGCCCGCGCGCTGGGCGGACACCGCTCCCCGGCGCGGGCTTCAGGGACGGACCCGCCGCCGGCGGCGGGAGCGATCAGGGGTCAGGGCGGCAGGCCGACGCGCTGCCGCCACTCGGCGAGTGTCTGGCCCATCCGGACACGCTGCGCCGCCCGCCGGCCGCGCACGGGCTCGCCCCACTCCCGGAACCGCTCGGCCAGCCACCCGGCGGACACGCCGTACCGGCGGCCGAGGGCGGCCATCGACTGCCCGTCGCGGTACAGCGCGATGGCCTGCTCGCGGGGGATGTCGGGCATCGGCTTGCGTGGCACAGCAGGACGTCCCTTCGCGGTCCTTCGTGGCGGTGGTGGCCCGCCCTCGGAAGCGCACCGAGCCCCGAGGGCGGGTCGGCTCGGACGACCGGGCGGCGCGACGGGGCCGGTCAGGGCGGGCCGGTGGTGTCCAGGGCCCGGAGGCCGGCCGCAACCCGCCGCATCGTCGCCGCGCTCGTGTCGCAGACGACCGCGAGCGGACCCGGCCGGTCGGTGGCCGCCGTCCAACGGGGCAGTCGGTCCAGGACGCTGCCGCGCCACGGTGGGGCCCCGGCCGGCGCCGGTGCGCGGCGCGGCAGCGGGACGGGCACGCACCGTGGGTCGCAGCCGAACAACTGGAGCAGATAGCCGTGGTTCATGACGTCGCCGAGCCGCCGGGCGTCGACACCGAGGTACGCGCCGCACCGGGCGCAGTCGATCCCGAGCAGCTGCCGCTCCGTCAGCCGCCCGGTGTCCGGCAGCGGAACGCCGGGGGAGGGACGCTCGCGCTCGACCACGGCGATCGCTGCCTCGGCTTCGTTTGCCGCGCCGGGTCCGGCCCGCTGCATCAACGCCGCCAGGCACGTTCCGGCACCGCTCACGGTGTGACTCCGTCAGGGTTCGGAAATGACTTCAAGTTGGCCGACAGCGCCAGCGCTGAGTCAGCCAGCAACTGCATGTGCACCACCGTCGACATCGCGCCCCCTCGCGGCCCGTCCTTGAGCAGTTGCTCGGCCGTGGCCAGAGCCCCGTCAAGGCGTCGCCGGAGAGGGAACTCGGAGGGGTCCGCGTGGCCATCGAGCGGCATTGCGGAATCGCCGCGCGGAGGTACTCCTGTAGCTCCCCAGTCACCTCCGCTACCTCCGGAGAGCGGGCCTCGGCCGAGTAGAGGGAGCGGGCCCGACGCACGGCGCGTCCCAGCGCGGCGTCGGGGCCTTCGCACTGATCCTTAACGGAGCTGCTCACTACTCCTCCAGCCTTCATCGCCTGTTGTGATCAGACAACTACTTGGAGGAAGCGCGAAGTTGCACAGATGATTCACAGCCCTGCGGGTGAACCATCCAGACCCCGAGCGCGGCAGGCTGGTTTCGGGGAACACTTTGGGTATGCACGCTGCCACAGCACCTCCGCCCACCGCGGTCGGCGAGAACATCGCGGTGCTCCGCAAGTCGAAAGATCTCTCCCAACTGGCCCTTGCCAACCGGGCGAAGATCTCCAAGTCTCTGCTGTCAAAGATCGAAATCGGGGACCGGGCATGCCGGCCGGCCGTGGCCTCGTGCATCGCCGGAGCACTCGGTGTTCCGCTGTCCACCCTCTACGGCCAGCCCTACGCCGAGTCACCCGACCCGCAGCTGATCACCGCGCTTCGGTGGTCGGTGCGCCGTCACCGCCACCCGCAGGTCAGCGGTTACGTCCGCCGCCAGGACTTGCCCGCCGATGTCGAGGCCGCCTCCCAGCTCCGCGCATCCACCAACTACCGTGAACTTCTACCGGCGTTGCCCGAGCTGATTGCCCGTGCCGTCGCGAACGCCCATGATTCCGGCGACCCGATCGCCTGGCAGATACTCGTGGATGTCTACGCCTGCGCCTTCACCATCGCTCACCGGCTCGGCTATCCCGACCTGGCCGACCTGATCGCCGCCCGGCAGGAATGGGCAGCCACTCAGACCTGGACCCCGGTGGCCCAAGCCGCCGCCGCTTGGTCAGAGGCAGGCTGCTTCCAGTCCGCCGGCGACTATCTTGAGGGCCTGGCGGTCACAGACCGCGCACTGACCACGCTCACCGCGACCGGTGCCGAGGAGATCGCAGCCGTGGTGGCCGCCGGATCGCTCCACCTACGCGGCGCCACGCTCGCCAGCCGAGCCCGCGACGGAGCCACGACGCAGCATCACCTCGCGCACGCTCGACGCCTGGCCGAACGAATCCCCGGCGGGGACCAGTACAGGCACAACCTCACGTTCGGACCCGGGAACGTCGTGCTGCACGAGATGGCCACGCACATCGAGTTGGACCGGCCGAAGAAGGCCGCCAGCATGGCTGACGACCTGGTAGGGACATCCCTGCCAGGCCTCGCGCCCACCCGCATCGGGCACCTCCACATCGACGCGGCCCGCGCGCACCTCGCCGCCGGCGATCGCGACGCAGCCCTGCAAGCCCTCCTTCGTGCCCGCGAAGAAGCCCCGCAGATGGCGCGCATTCACCCGATGGCCAGGGAGGTGCTGCGAGTGCTCGTCTCGCTGCATCGCCGGTCGAAGCCAGAGCTGACCATTCTGGTGAAGTGGGCCGGCCTTCACGACGGGTAGGGCGGTTGCTGGTCCCATCACCGGGCGCTGACTTGCGGGGACTCGCCGAGCGGTGTGGGGTACGCGCATGAGCCGGATCCTTCGCCGCGGAGCGACAATGCGCACATGACCCGAGCCCAATCCGCGCCAGAGCTGGCACCTGAAGTGATGCGGTTCTACGCCACCACGGTCAACGAAGCCCAGCGACTGACGACCACCGCCGACGGTCGGCTGGAACTGCTGCGCACCCAGGAGTTGCTGCGCCGCCACCTGCCGCCCGCTCCGGCCCGCATCCTGGATGTGGGCGGTGGCCCCGGCACGCATGCCCGATGGCTCACTGGGGACGGGTACCAGGTGCACCTGGTCGACCCGGTGCCGCGGCACATCAAACAGGCCGGCGAAGTGGCCGGCTGCACCGTGGAACTCGGAGATGCGCGGCAGCTCACCGCAGCGGATGACTCGTGCGACGTGGTGCTGCTGCTCGGCCCGCTCTACCACCTCATCGAGGCCGAGGACCGCCGGCAAGCCCTACGCGAGGCGAACCGAGTCCTGTGCCCGGGTGGGCTGTTGGCGGCTGCCGGCATCAGCTGCTACGCGAGCCTGTTCGAACACGCCGCGTTCTCGCACCTGCATACCCCCCATATGCGTGAGAGCGTCACGCGGGTCTTGCAGACGAAGATCCACGACGGAAAACGCGCATTCACCCAGGCGTACTTCCACAGCGGACCGGAACTAGAGGCCGAGGTCACCGCGGCAGGATTCGCCGGCGCTCGGGTCTTCGGCATCGAGGGTCCGGCCTGGTCCATGCTCGCAGCCACGGAGCGGCACACCGGAGTCTCGGTCGTTGAGACACCGCTGTTCCAGTCCGCCCTGGCAGCCGCGCAGCTGGCCGAGCCCTACCCCGAACTACTGGCCGCCAGCTCGCACATGCTCGCCGTCGCCCGTCGAGAATGACGCGAACACCGCCCACGTTCGGTAGCTGCGGTAACCCCCCACGACGAAGCCTTGAGAATGGGGCACGTCCCAAGAGGTCCGGGTGACTCGGGGCGCAAGGCCGCCCGGCTCCCTGGACCGCCCTGACGCCGACCTATGTCTCTTCGTCGGCGGATTGTTCCTCGGGACCGCAGACCCCTCCGGCCCGGACCCGTCCCCGGACCCGTCCCCGGCCCCGGACCCCGCGCTCACGGCGTCGGGATGCCGGCTGGGTGGGCGGGGTGGCCGAGGCGGACCGGGACGCCGGGCGAGTACAGCACGCTGACCGGCTCCCCGACCGGCGCCGGCAGCCCGGCCGCCGCGACGAGGTCCTCGTCGCAGTCGAGCAGCTCCGCCTGGTGCAGCGGCCAGCGGGGATGGTGGTTGCGCAGGTACGCCGCGGCGCCGAAGAAGGCGTTGTGCAGGCCCCACCGCGCGGTCAGGAAATGCTCAAGCTCGGTGGGCTCCTCGACGCGTTCCCCTGGACGTATCGCGATCCGGCTGCGCGCCCCGCGCGGACCCGGCCAGCGCCGCGCGCTCGTGTACGTGATCGTGTCGCCCTCGGCGCGCACGGCCATCCGGGACCACAGGTACGGCAGCCGGAAACCCATCCGCCCCATCAGCACCGGTATCAGCCGGGAGGCGTCCATCGAACGGAAGACCACGCCGCGCCGCCCTCGCTCGTCCACCGAGTACAGCCGCACGTTGGTCTCGGGGAACGTGCCCAGATACGGGACGCCCGGCAGGCCGAGCCAGCCGACCCGGTGCATCCGGAAGGCGACCAGGCCCACATAGGTCGCCCCGTCGAACGTGTCGGGCACGGTCCCGGCGGGCAGCAGCCCCGCCACGACGGCCGGGTCCACGGCCCAGTGCAGGAACGCCAGGTCGAGCCACTGCTGGGTGAGCAGCGGCCGCGGTATCGCCACGGGCGCGTCGGGCGTGACCGGATGCGGCGTCGGCAGGGCGGTCGGCACGACGTCCAGCATGCCAAACGGCGACACGGCCCCCGGGCCCGGATCACCCGGCCGGGCAACGGGTCCTCCCCTACGATCCGCTCGTGGCTGCTTTCCGCGTTGCCCGCCGGTCGTCGCTGCCCGCCGCCGAGGCCTGGCGACGGCTCACCGACTGGCCACGCCACGGCGCCCACGTGCCGCTGACCCGGATCACGGTCGAGCCGCCGGGGCCGACGCGGCGGGGCACGCTGATCGTGGCGCGCACCGGGGTGGGCCGCCTCGGGTTCGACGACCCGATGGAGGTCGTCCACTGGGCCCCGCCCACCGACCACGCCCCGGGCCGCTGCCGCCTCGAAAAACGCGGCCGCGTCGTCGCCGGCTGGGCCCAGATCGAGGTCCGCCCCCGGGACGGCCGCCGCTCCGACGTCATCTGGTACGAGGACGTGCGGATCAGCAGGGCGGGACGGCTGCTCGACGCCCCCGCCGCCTGGTGCGGCCGCCTGCTGTTCGGCCGTCTGGTCAGCCGACTGCTCGGGGAATGACCCCCGCCGGCCCACCGCTGGCCCCCACCGCTGGCCCGGCCGCCCCACCGCCGGACCCCCGCCGGCCCCACCGCCGGACCCACCGCCGGACCCACCGCCGGCCACTGCCGAACCGGCGCGCACCCCGCGAGCCCGCGAGCCCACGAACCGCCTGGTCAAATCGGGCAAAGGGGCTTGTGTGATCGATCACTTAAGGGTTAGGGTCCCCGGTGACTGCAAGCGCTTACTGTCTACGAGGAGCCCCGTCATGCCTCCCTCACCTTCCCGTCTGCGAGCGGCCGTCGTCGGCACGGGCGGCATCGTCACCGGCAGCCACCTGTCCGCCCTGCGGGAGCACGCGGACCGGGTCGAGTTGGTCGCCGCGGTGGACATCGACCAGGGCCGGCTCGACGCCTTCCGCGAGGCCGCCGGCGCCGCCGGCCTGGGCCAGGTGCAGGACTTCGCAGAGCTGGGCGCGATGCTCGCTTCAGTCCGCCCCGACATGGTGCTGATCGGCACCCCGCCGTCGTTGCACCGGGAGCAGACGGTGGCGGCGCTGGAGGCGGGCGCCTGGGTGCTGTGTGAGAAGCCGTTGTGCCTGTCGCTGGCGGAGTACGACGCGATCGCCGCCGCGGAGAAGTCCTCGGGCGCGTACGCCTCCGTGGTGTTCCAGCACCGGTACGGCTCCGGCGCGGCGCACGCCCGCGAGCTGATCGCCGGCGGCGAACTCGGGGCCCCGCTGGTGGCGCACTGCCAGACCACCTGGCACCGCGACCGCGCGTACTACGAGGTGCCCTGGCGCGGCCGGTGGGACAGCGAGGGCGGCGGCCCGACCATGGGCCACGGCATCCACCAGTACGACCTGCTGCTCCACCTCCTCGGCGAGTGGACGGAGATCCGCGCCATGGCCGCGCGCCTGGTCCACGACGTGGAGAGCGAGGACGTGTCCACCGCCCTGGTCCGCTTCGCGAACGGCGCGGTGGCCACCGTCGTCAACAGCGTGCTGTCCCCCGACGAGGTCAGCCGCATCCGGATCGACTGCGCCGAGGCCACCGTCGAGCTCACCCACCTCTACGGCCACCGCAACGAGGACTGGGTCTACACCCCGCGCCCGGGGCTCGACGACGAGGCGCGCGTCACCCGTTGGCGCACCCCCGCCGGCGACCTGCCCAGCTCGCACACCGCCCAGTTCGGCGCGCTGCTCGACGCCCGGGAGAACGGCGAGCGGCCGCCCGGCAGCGGCCCCGACGCCCGGCGCACCGTCGAGTTCGCCGCGGCCCTGTACAAGTCGGCCTTCACGGGCCGGCCGGTGTTCGCCGGCGAGATCACGCCCGGCGACCCGTTCCACGACGCGATGCACGGAAACCACCCCGACTGGAGCCCCACCCGATGACCATCCAGGTCGACCACGCCCTCGGCGAGCAGCTCACGCTCGCGGTCGGCGACGTCACGCTGCTGCGCTACGTCTACCGCCCCGACCCCGATCCGTTCGAGTCCCGCAAGCCCTACGTCCACCCGCTGCGCACCCTCGCCGGCAACCTGGTCACCGGCTACCGGCCCAACGACCACCGCTGGCACAAGGGTCTGCAGATGACCGCCAGCCACCTGTCGGGACAGAACTTCTGGGGCGGCAACTCCTACCTCGGGCCCGACCAGGGTTACCAGCGCGTCGAGGACCGGGTCGGCTCCATGCGGCACGACGGGTTCTCCGCCCTGGACGCCACCGCGGACCGGTTCGACCTGGCCGAGAACCTCACCTGGATCGCCAACGGCGGCCAGGAGTGGGCGCGTGAGCGGCGCGGGATCACCGTGCACGGGGTCGACGAGGCCGCCGGCGCCTGGGCCCTGGACTGGTCGATCGAGCTCACCAACATCCGCGACGAACCGCTGCGCTTCGGCTCGCCCACCACCGCCGGCCGGGAGATGGCCGGCTACACCGGCCTCCAGTGGCGCGGCCCCCGCGACTTCAGCGGCGGCCGGGTGCTCACCCCCGGCGGCGCCAGCACCGACGAGGCCACCATGGGCCTGCCGGCCGCCGACCTGCCGTGGATCGGCTTCACCGCCGAGCACGACGACGTGGACGCCCGTTCGACGTTGCTCTTCGCCCACGCCCCCGAGAACGGCGGCGAGTCCGCCGTCCACCCCTCCCACTGGTTCGTCCGCTCCACGCCCATCCCGACGGTCGCGTTCTCCTGGGCCTTCTTCGAGGAGTTCGCGCTCGCCCCCGGCGCCTCGTTCGCCTACCGCTACCGCGTCGTCGTCGCCGACGGCGCCTGGGACCAGGACCGCGCCGCCGCCTACCTGGCGACCCTGCCCTGGTGAGCCTGCCCTGGTGACCTCGCCGCACGCAGCCCCCCCCCGACCGCCGAGTGGTCGGAGGGGGCGTTTCTTTCTGTCCGATGTTGTTCGGAACGAAACGGATGGCGGCCGGCCGTCGCGGGTCCCCTGGTGCGCCGAGCAGGCCCTGCGCCTGCGGGCGCGGGAGCGCGTCGCGCCGGCCAGTCCCCGGTAGCCGTGTGCGTCATATCGACCCAAAGGGAACTAGTTCGCGTGAACATCGGGTGCTCAACGCCGCCGAGTATGGGGATCCTGTCTCGTGGGTCGACCCCTCGTGTCGAATCCGTTCGGGACCGTCGAGCGTTGGCGCGGGGAGGGTTGACAGGTGCGTCGTGTTGCGTTCTGGTGTTATTCGCACAGGGTCAAACAGGTGCCCTCGCCCCGGCCGGTCCTTCCCTGTCGCGCTGACACGCCACGCAGAAAGGGACAGGTCATGACACCAACGAGGCACCACAGGAAACTCTCCCGGACAACGGCGACGGCGCTGACCTCGGCGCTCGCGTCGGCACTCGCCGTGGGCGGCGCGTTCACCGCACAGGCCGCGTCCCCCTCTCCCTCCCCGACCGCGGCCCCGGCGGTCAGCGAGTTCCAGGGGGTCAACTGGGCCGATCCGCGCGACAACTACGCCGACGACGCGGTCGTCCCCTCTGGTCTGTCCACCTCCGACACGTACGAGACCGCCTACGCCACGTCCCAGGCCGTCATCGAAGAGTTCCGCACGGAGGTGGGGGCCAACACCGTCCGGCTCCCGGTGAACCCGTCCTCGGTCAACGGGCCGTTCTGGTCCGCGTACACCGGCGCGATCGACGCGGCGACGGACGCGGGCTTCAAGGTCATCCTCGGCTACTGGGAGGGCGACAACGCCAAGGACGGCCGGATCGACGACCAGGCCGCGTTCGACCAGATGTGGAGCACCGTCGTCGACGCGTACGCCGACAACGCGCAGGTGTACTTCGAGCCGATGAACGAGCCCTTCGGCTACAGCGCCCAGGAGTGGACCGACACCGCCGCCGCCTGGGTGTCCACCCACGCCTCGGTGCCCAGGGACCGGATCGTGGTCGGCGGCACCGGCTACAGCGAGGACGTGCGGCCCGTCTGCGCGGACAGCCGCCTGGACGGCACTCGCCTGGCCCTGCACCAGTACGGCTTCTGGCACACGGACTGGACCACCACGGAGCAGTGGGCCGACAACCTCAGGGAACGCATCGGCTCGTGCGCCTCGCGCACCATCCTCGACGAGTTCGGCGCCACCATGACCTCCGGGCTCGACTACAACGGGTCGATCAACGGCTCCAACGAGATCGCGTACATCCAGGCCGCCACCGACACCATCAGGGAGCTCGGCCTGGGCTCCGTCTACTGGCCAGGCCTGCGTGACGGCGACACGTACTCCCTCACGGCCCGCCAGGGCACCGGCCCCGACCTGAGCCTGCAGGTCACCAACGCCAGCGGCCTCGACCGCCTGCACTGGGCCTGGAACCTCTGACCGGACGCCGCGGCGCCGCCTCCCGGCTCCGTCCTCACCCTGAGGCCAGCTCGCGGAACCAGGGGATGGTCTCCGCGGCGGCGGCGACGCTGGCGCCGAGATGGCGAGAGCCCTCGTACTCGACCTCGCCGAGGTCGACGACGGAGACCTCCGCGCCGTTCTCGCGCAGTTCGGCCTCGCACCACAGGGTGTTGTCGGTGACCGCCTGTTCGTCGTCGGGCGCCAGGTACAGGCGGGTCGGCGCCCGCGGCGTCCAGTCGGTGCACACGCCGCCGGTCGTGCGCAGCGCGTCGGCGAAAGAGCCGGTGGGCGAGGACAGCAGTTCGCGGCCGTACGGGGTCAGCAGCTCGTCCAGGGTGCCGGGGGTGGCGGCCATGACCTCCTCACCGGTGTGGGTGCTGTCGAACAGTTCCTCCAGGTCCCGGTCGTAGGGGGCCAGGAAGACCTCGCCGGGGTCCTCGTAGAGGCCGCCGTGCAGGCGGTTGAACGCCACGAGCGTGTAGGCGGCGTAGACCACGCCGTACTTGGGGGCGATCTCCCCGCCCTCGAACAGCGCCGGCAGTTCGGTGCCGCCGAAGTCGTACGCCCCGGCGACGGGGGCGAGCCCGGCCAGCCTGAAATGCGGGTCCTCCCCGGCCTGGAGCGCCCAGCCGAGGCCCAGTGCGGCGGAGGCGCCCTGCGAGAAGCCGGTGACCATCACGTCGCGTGCCAGCTCGTGGTCGGCGCGCGGTACGAAGGCGCGGGCGGCGCGGAGCATGTCCAGCGACGCCGTGGTCTCCGAGGGGACATCCATCCAGGGGTGCGGGCCCGGCCCGAGCCCCATGCCGACGTAGTCGGGCGCGATGCCGGCGAAACCGGCGGCCGCGTAGCCGACGGTCGCCGCGGACACGAAGTCGGCCCGCTCCATGGACGGCGCGTCGTCCTTGTTGATGCCGGTGCCGTGGGCGAAGGACACCGGGGTCAGGGGGGTGTCGGGGGTGCGTGGCAGGGCGAGCAGTCCGCTGGCCGTGGTCGGCTGCCCCTCGGCGTCGATGGTGCGGTACACCAGCTGGTACGCGTCCACGCCGTAGCGGACTTCGGCATCGTCGAAACCCGCGCTGGTCAGTTCGTCGGCTGCGTCCTGGGGCGTCCGCAGCGTGTACAGCCGCTCGGCGCCGACGAGCGTGCCACGCCCGTCGGCGGCTTCGTCGGCGTCGTCGGCGGCTTCGTCGGCGGCGTTGTCCGGCCGCGACCCCCCGTCGCCGGCCTCCGCGCCGCCGCAACCGGCCAGCAGCAGCACCGCCGCGGTGGCGGCCGCCAGCGCGGCGTTGCGGGGTTGCGTGATCCGCATGAAGTCTCCCTGTTCGGGCCCAACCCGAACGGCTGGACGATGATCTCCAGCGTCCACCGCGGAGGATGCCCGACACAGTGGGTCCAGCCGCATGCCGGTGGTGGCACCAGATCCACCGGCCGGGTACACGTAACCCGCCGACGCGGCGACCGCCCCGTCCCACCATCCGATATTCGTTCGCCTCATCCGCCCCTCACGTTTCAGCATGGGGCCATGGTCGATACCTCCCTGTACGCGGCGTTCCTCGTCGCCGCCTTCGCGCTCTGCATCACGCCGGGGCCCGACATGATGTTCATCGTGGCGATGGGCGGGCGGAGCGGTCCGACGGCGGGGGTGATGGCGGCGTTCGGTGTCGCCTGCGCGATGTTCGTGCACGCGGTGGCCGCGGTGCTGGGGCTGTCCGCCCTGTTCACGGCGCTGCCCGCGCTGTACCACGTGCTGCGCTGGGCCGGCGCGGCCTACCTGCTGTACCTGGCCGTCAAGGCGTTCCGCGACCGTTCGCCGCTGGCCGGGGCGGAGGCCGAGGGCGCCAGCGGGCCCAGCCGCTGGCGGGCGTTCTGGCAGGGCGCCGTCACCAACCTGCTGAACCCGAAGGTCATCCTCTTCAACGTCGCCTTCCTGCCGCAGTTCGTGAACCCGGACCTCGGCCACGTGCCGGTGCAGTTCCTCGCCCTGGGCGTCACGATCGTGGTCATGGGCTTCTGCGTCGACGGAACGATCGGCCTGCTGGCGGGCAAGCTGACGTCGGCGCTGCGCGGCAGCAGCCGGGTGGCGCGGGCCCTCAACATCTTCAGCGGCACCGTTTTCACCGGCCTCGCCGTCCGCCTCGCCGCGGCCTCCCCGAAGTAGGCGTGTCATCCGGGGGAGGACCCCCACGTCATCCCCGGGTGACAGGAAAACCTGATCCGTGGCATGACGCGGACGGGTATGCCGGCCTGTGAGGCTTGCCGGGTACGGAGTTCAGGGTCGAACGGGCTGGTCAAGGCTTTGGCGGCGACGCGTTCCGACCCCGTGCTGTCCAGGAAGCCTCGGGAGGATCCATGGGAACAACCACCTTCGTCGGCCGAGAAGACGGAGTGACGCGCCGGCGCATACTCGGAGCCGCGCTCGCGGCTGGGATCGCCTCGCCGATCGGCCTGGCGCGCCATGCGTCGGCGACGCCGGTTTCCTCCGGCCCGGCGCGGATCATGCTTCCCCCGCCGACCGGCCCTTACCCGCTGGGCACCGTGTCGCTGCACGTCGTCGACAGGTCACGGCCGGATGCCGTGGCCGGCCCAGGGCGCTACCGCGAGCTGATGGCCAGCGTCTGGTACCCCGCCCGGGATATCGGGCGGTATCCACTGGCGCGATGGATGCCCGCCGCCCCGCTGCGCGGGCTTCTCACCGACGCCGGGTTCGACGCCGACGCCGCGATCGCGCCCATCACAGCGGGACGGGAGGGCGCCCCGGTACGACGGACGGGCCAACGGCTCCCCGTCGTCGTGTTCTCCCACGGCGCGCACGACCACCGTGCCGACACCACCATCGTGGTTCAGGAACTCGCCAGCCACGGGTACGTCGTCGTCACGGTCGATCACACGTACGACGCGTTCAGCGAGTTCCCCGACGGCCGCGTGACCGTCCCGCTGGACGACCCGGCCTTGACACCGTGGGACTTCGCCCGGGACGTTCGGTTCGTCCTCGACCGCATCGAGGAGCTCGCCGCCGGGGGCAACCCCGACGCCGAACAGCGGCCGCTGCCGGCCGGCCTGGGTGCCGCCCTCGACCTGGATCGCGTCGGAATGTTCGGCTGGTCGAAGGGCGGGACGGCGACCGCTCTCGTCATGAGCGAGGATCAGCGTGTCCGCGCCGGGCTGAGCATCGACGGCCCGATGGAATCGCAACCGCCGATCACCGCCGAGCTGGATCGGCCGTTCATGCTGATGACGGCGGACTTCACCCGGGCCGCCTCGCCAAGCGTCGCCGCGTTCTGGACGCAGCTGCGCGGCTGGCGGCTCAACGTCCAGGCCGACGGCGCGGTCCACTCGTCGTACTGCGACGTCCAATGGCTGATGCCGCAGCTGGCGGTAGCCACCGGCATGAGCGACGAGGAGCTCGAGGGTTACATCGGCACCCTCGATCCCGCCCGAGCCGTCCGCATCCAACAGGCGTACCCGCTCGCGTTCTTCGACCTGCACCTGCGGCACCGGGGCCACCTGCTCGACGGTCCGAGCCCGGCCTTCCCCGAGGTGAAGTTCCTTCCCTGACGCGACGGACGCGGCGCCACGTCCTGCTGCGTGACAGGATCGGTGAATGGGCCCAGACAGCCAGGACGAGGGATATCTGCTGGACAACCGGCAGGTCGAGGCGGGCGCCCGCTTCGACGCGCTGTCGGCCCTCTTCGACGCGTCGACGTTCCGGCACTTCGACGCCGTCGGGATCGACGAGGGGTGGCGGTGCTGGGAGGTCGGGGCCGGCGGGCCGACCGTCGCCGCGTGGCTCGCCGAACGCGTCGGGCCGCGCGGGCGCGTGGTCGCCACCGACATCGACGTTTCCTGGGCCGAGCCGGCCACCGCCGAGGGGGTCGAGGTGTTGCGCCACGACGTCGCCCTCGACGAACCCCCCGCCGGACCCTTCGATCTGATCCACGCCCGCCTGGTCCTCGTCCACGTCGCCGACCGCGATGCCGCGCTGCGCTCCATGGTCGGGGCGCTGCGCCCCGGCGGATGGCTGCTGATCGAGGACGCCGACCCCGCCTTGCAGCCGCTGATCTGCCCCGACGAGTACGGTCCCGAACAGGAGCTCGCCAACCGGCTGCGCCGCGGCTTCCGTCAGCTGCTGCAACAGCGCGGAGCCGACCTCGCCTACGGGCGCAGGCTGCCGCGGCTGCTGCGCGAGGCCGGCCTCGCGGACGTCGAAGCCGACGCCTACTTCCCGATCACCTCGCCCGCATGCGACGTTCTCGAGGCGGCCACCGTCCACCAGGTACGTGACAAGCTCACGGCCGCGGGCCTCGCCACGGACGAGGAGATCGAACAGCACCTCGCCAACATCGCCGCCGGCCGCCTCGACCTCGCCACCTCCCCGATGATCTCGGCCTGGGGCCGCCGGCTGGCCGAGACGGAGCCGGTCGTCAAAGAGCCGCACGCGGAGCGGAGAGATCCTCAAGGCGCCGGAGAAACGTCAGGCCGGGGCGACCACTGAGCTGTGTCTCGCCGGTGACGGTGAACCCCGCACGGGCCAGTACGGCTCGGGATGCGGCGTTGTCAACGGTGACGGCGGCCCGCAGGACGGTCAGCCCATACCTGCCGGCGGCAAGGGCGCATACCTCCCGCACGGCGGAGGTGGCCAGCCCTCGGCCCGCGATCCGCTCCGCGATCCGATATCCAAGGTCGGCACCGCCGTCAGCCACGTCCACCAGGTTGACTCGCCCCAACACCTCGCCCGCGGCGTCGACCAGCACGTGGAAACAGCAGACCCCGGCCTCCTGTTCGGCCAGCCGGTCACGGAGCATCTCGTCGAACCGGGCGAAGTAGTCATCCCCTCGGTCAGGAATGGAGGCCGCGAAGTAGGCGCGATTCTCGCGCTCGAAGGCGAGAAGCGCCGGGGCGTGGTCCGGACGAAGCAGCTGAAGCTCAGGCATGGCAAGGACGGTATGCCTCTCGGGAGGTACGGGGTCACGTGCGCGTACTGTCCCGCCGGACGGGACGCTACGCGCACGATGTCGCTGCCGATCGTCTGTCGGCGGGCTCGGGCTATGTTCGCCGGGCGGATCGGCGGAATCCGCCGGGGGCTGACCCGTGTTCCCGTTTGAACGCGTGGGCGAAGGCGAACTCCGAGGTGTAGCCCACCTTCCTGGCCACTGTGGCCAGCGGCGCGTCACCGTCGCGTAGCAACCGGGTTGCGAGGGTCATCCGCCACCAGGTCAGGTACGCCAGTGGCGGCTGGCCGACCAGTGCGGCGAACCGTCGGGCGAAGGCCGCGCGGGACAGTCCGGCCTGGGAGGCCAGTTCCGCGACGGTCCACTGCCGGCCGGGGTCGCTGTGGATGGCACGCAGCCCGGCGGCGACGGCGGGATCGCGCAGCGCCGCTGCCCAGCCGGTGGCGGCACCGTGGGCGGACTGGTCGTCGAACCAGGCGCGCAGGATGTGCAGCAGCAGCACGTCCAGCAGGGCGGGCAGCAGGGCGTCGCCGCCTGGCCGTGGCTGCTCCAGTTCACCGCCGAGCAGGTCGACGGCGGCGCGTAGTCCCGGGTGGCGTCCGACCCGGGCCGGAAGATGGATGACCTCCGGCAGGTCGTCGAGCAGTGGATGTGCCCGGGACCGGTCCAGGAGGTACGCGCCGCAGAGCATGACCGTCGCGGCGGCCGAACCGTCCGTCTGGCCGGGTGGGATCTCGGCCGGTGACGTGGCGGCGTCCACCAGCGGGGTCGAAGGGCTGTCCGCGAGGCCGTGGGCGGCTCCGTGGGGCAGGAAAGCCACATCCCCCGTGCCGAGGGCGATCGGTGCGCCGTCTGGTGGGAACAGCCAGCACGATCCCTGCAGGACGATATGGAAGCCGGCCCCCGCGACCGGCGGGTTCCGCAGGCCGAACGGCGCCGGCCGGCGTACCCGGCCGGAGTGCGGTTGGCCGGTGCGCATGGCGATGACCGCGTCGGAGAGCACATCCACCCGGTCAGCATATCGCCACGATCCCAGTGAAGACGGTCGCGCATAAACCATGGACGTTCAAGCATTGGGAGTCTCACCCATGCCGCCCTACGGTGAACTCGCCGGCGAGGTAGTCAGCCACCTCGCACGACATCACTCAGCATCACTCGTTGTTCGAACCAGGAGATCCACGTGAAGATCGCCGTCTACGGCGCAAACGGCTACCAGGGAAAGCTCGTCCTCGCGGAACTGGCCCGCCGCGACATCGACATGCGGCTCGTCGGCCGCAACGCCTCAGGCCTGCGCGAGGCCGCGACGACGGTGGGAACGGCTGCGGGAACAGGCGACGCCGAGCAGCGGGTGGCCGACACCGACGACCACGGCGCCCTCGACGCGGCCTTCCGCGGCTGCGACGCGGTCATCAACTGCGCCGGACCGTTCACCAGCTCCGGCCCCGCCGTGGTCCGAGCGGCCATCGCCGCCGGCTGCCACTACGTCGACACCGCCGGCGAGCAGCTCTACACCAAAGCGGTCTTCGACACCTTCACCGGCGACGCGGAACGCGCCGGTGTCACCGTCATCCCCGCCACCAACGACGGCTGCGTCCCCGGGGACCTGATCGCCCATCTGCTTGCCGAACGCGTCAAGGCGATCGAGGAGATCACCGTCAGCCACTTCATCACCGGCGGGGGTGGGTTCTCCCGCGGCTCGCTGCGCTCGGCCGTCGAGACGATCGACGCGATCAAGGCCGGCGGCCTCAGCTACGACGACGGGGACTGGCGTACCGGGACCCCCGCCCGGCACACCGCGGTTACTCTTCCCGACGCCCCGCGACCGACCGACGTGGTGAAATGCCCCTTGTCAGAGGTGGTCACCATCCCGCGCCACATACCGGTCGGGCACGTCGAGAGCCACGTCGACGCTGTGGTCGCCGCCCAGTTGGACACCCCGCTCACTCCAGGGATCATCGACAGCCTGCCCGAAGGGCCCACCGAGGAGGACCGCCGTACCCAGCGGTTCACCTACCTCATCGACGCCGTCAGCCGCGACGGCCAATCAGCCCGCGGGGTTGTGCGGGGCCACGACACCTACGGCATCACAGCCGTGATCGCCGTCGAGGCCGCCCGCCGCCTGGCCGCGGACGGCGCGACAACCAGGCGTGCTCGCCCCGGCACAGGCATACGACCCGACCAGCTTCCTCACCTTCCTCGCCCCACACGGAATCAGCTGGACCATCACCGTCTCCGACACCCCAACCACCCAGCAGTGACACCAGGTGCGCACGACCGTCCGCGGCCATGCGCACCCCATCGCCCACCCCATGACCGGCCACCCCACGCCACCGCGGGCCGCGGGCCGCGGGCTTCATCCAACGCCCGAGATTCCGACACGTTCCTTGTTGCGATGGCAGGATGGCGGCGATCGCAGCACTAGCCCGTTGGTTGCTTCAGCGGTGGTTCTCGGCTGCCTTCGGCGGCCTTCGCCGGGTCCGCCCTCCCCTCGACGACGGTGACAGTGGTGGCGAGCAGTGCCAGGACCGCAGCGGGAACCCCGAGCAGGGTGACCGACAGCCAGTCCTGGGCCAGACCGCCAAGACCGCCACCCATCGCGACGCCTAGATAGATCGCGGACGAGTTGAGACCGAGGAGCATGGGTGACGAGGCGGGTCCGAGGGTCACCAGCCGGTGTTGTTGCACCACCGAGGCCATGCCGTCGGTGGTGCCCCAGATGGCGGCCCAGACGCTCGCAAGGGCCAGGTTGTTCACCGTGAGTGGCACTGATCGCGAGCAGCGCGGTGCCGCCGGCGAGTGCTCCCACTGCGACCCCGATTACCGGCCGCTTGTCTACGAGATGACCGGCGAAGAAGTTGCCAACCAGGACTCCGACGCCCCACAGGAACAGAATCATGGTGAAGGCCTGGGGAAACGATCCGGTCGTGGCGCCCGCGGTCACTGCTCCGATGTAGGTGTAGACGGCGTAGTGTCCGGCCATCACCAGCAGCGTCACGACCAAGATGGAGAGCACCTTGGGTTGGCGCAGCGGAGCCAGGCGGGCCATAAGGCTTGTCGCCGGCAGCACGACCTTGGGCAACGCTCCCGAGATGCCGATCGCGGCGACGAGCCAAGGGCGGCGACGGCCCAGAGTGTGAGGCGCCAGTCGATGCCGCCGATCATGTTGCCCAGCGGCATGCCCAACGCAGTGGAGAGGGTCAATCCGCCGATGACCAGCGCCATGGCACGGCCTCGGCGTTCGGGAGGCGTGATAGCGACAGCCGCGCTCGACCAGTGGCCGTGATGGTGGCGGCCCCGACTGCTGTGAGAATCCGAGCTGACAGCGCGGTCGGGTAGTTCGGGCTGAGTGCGGTGGCGACGTTGCCGACGACGAACACGATCAGCGCCAGCTGCAAAACCCTGCGACGATCCAGTGGACTCAGCAGCCAACTCAGAACCGGCGCGGCGACAGCGAGCGTCAGTGCGAACACTGTCACCAGCTGGCCAGCGGCCGGGATGCCTACGTCAAGGTCGGCGGCAATGGCCGGCAGGAGACCGGCCATCACGAACGCGTCGGTGCCGACGGCGAAGGTGGCCAGCGCCAGCGGAAGCAACGGCTTCACGAGAGTGTCGGATCCTTCGGCCATGGCTCGCCGGTCCCGGCGTGATTCATTCCTGATCTCCTGCCTGTTGGGACAGGCTGAACTCCACGCCCTGATCATCCGTGCAGTGAGCGTAGGCACCAGACGGAATGGTGACCGGGTCTTCCGCCGTGCCACCGAGTTCGCGCACCCGAGCGACAGCGGCGGTGATGTCGTCGACGGCGAAGTAGATGCGCGGGTGTCGTGACGAATCATCGTGCGGCGATCCGCCCATGGGCTCGGGACCCTGAATCATCGAGTATCCCGGGAAGTTGCCCTCATGGAACGTCCAAGCCGAACAGCGAGCCCCAGAACCGCTGGGTTGCTTCGATGCCCCTGCTCGGCAGCTCAAAGTACGTGACCTGGCACTCATAGCCCATCCCTCCGCATGTCAGGCTTCTGACATTCAGGCTATGTCAGACTGCTGACATGACGCAAGAAGAGACCGTTGGCGACCTTGACCAGTCGGTGGGCTACGTCCTGAAGCAGGTGCAAGCGTCACTGCCCGCGGCGATGGATGAGGTGCTGCGTCCACTGGGTCTGACCGTCGCCCAGTACCATGCCTCGAACTGCTCGGCCAGCATCGGGGCTGTCCAACTCAGAACTCGCCCGCCGGGCCTGGGTCACCCGGCAGTCAATGAATCTCGTCCTTCGCCGGCTACAGGAAAGGGGCCTGCTCACCAGGCCTGATCGCGCCGCTCATGGGCGGGCACTGCCAACCGAGCTCACCCGAGCCGGACAATCGACGCGGCGCGAGGCCAGCGTCGCCGTGCGTGCCGTCGAGAAGCAGCTGTTCTCGCCGTTGTCCCAGGCGCAGCACCGTCGGCTACGCGAGGACCTCGCCGCCTGCGCGGCCGCTGCATCGCCCGCTAGGCGGTTCGGTAGCTAGGGGCGGGGTGGGGGCGTTCGGGGGAGGTCGTCAGGTAGGTGGAGAGGATCCACAGGACGCCCAGGTCGAAGGCGAGTTCGGTGACGGCCGCGAACTGGTTCACCGTGAACTTGAAGATCTGGCCGACCAGGATGTCGGCGAGCAGCGCCATCCGGAACAGGCGGAACGCGGCCAGCCGGTCGCGGCGCAGGAGGACCAGGCCGGCCACGCCGAGGAGGGAGGAGGCGGCGGCGCTGAGCAGGATGCCGATGGCGGCTCCCGCCTCCGGATCGCGGGCGAGTTCCCCGCCGGCGATGTCCGCGGGGATCCAGACCGTGAGCAGCAGTGCCTCCGTGAGCAGGCACAGCACGGCGAGGGTGGCCGCGGTCCGGGTGCGGGCCAGCCCCCGCAGGGTGCGTACCCAGTCGGTGGCCCGGACGCGGAGTCGCCCGGCGGGAGCGCGTTCCGGCACGGCGGTGAGCAGTTGGACCAGGGCCCGGTCGACGTCGCGCTCCGAGCCTTCGAGCAGGCCCAGGGCCGCCCGCCGTTGTTCGGCCGTCAGCCCCGACGTGACGCCGGTCAACGCGAGGTCCGCGGCCTTCGCCGTGCGCTGCCCCTCGCCGAACCGTGCGGGCTCTGCGGCCTTCCCGCGCAACAGCCGGGCCAGGATGAGGAGTACGGCGAAGCTCGCGTAGATGATGCCCGCGGCGGGCTGGTAGAAGTAGCCCGGCTCGTCCGTGACCTGCTTGCCGACCTCGTCGATGAACAGCCCGAAGCCGACGCCGCCGACCAGCGCGCCCACGCGCCTGGCCGTGCGGCCCAGCAGGCAGACCACGAGGAGGATCGCCGCCGCCATCAACAGCCCGCCCCACAGCATGTGGGCGATGTGCAGATGGCTGCGGCCGCCGCCCCCACCCAGCTTCGGGTATCCGGCGAGTTCGAGGAACGCCCGGGTGACCAGGACCGTGGCGATCCCGGACAACGCGAAGAGCGTCATATGGTCGGCGGCCCCGCCGGCTCGGAGCGGGGCGTCGGGGCGCGCACCGGCGGCCCCGCGTGCCGGACCTGATACCTGGCGAAGAAGCACGGGCGGACCCCCTCCACAACGGACCACGCGCGGATTGCACCAGTCTCGCTCGGGGGTTCACCGGAGGAATCCGGGAACGCCCCTGATCCCGCCCCCACTTGCCCCCGCTCGCGCCCCTAGGGTGTCCGCGAGTTCGCGTCGGATCTTCGTCGGGCAGCGCGGGGAACCGCGTCAGCACTCATCCGGCTCGCGGTACCGGGCCGGCGCCCGACGAGCCCGGCGGGCGCGGAGCGGCTATCCGGCGGGCTTCTTCAGGACCTCGATCAAGCTGGTCGCGCTGTCGTCAGCATGACCGGCCGCTGTGCCTCGTCGGAAAATCTCCAGCACCGCCGTGGGCAACGAGGTGTCGATCCCCGCACCCCTGGCGGTCTGTAGGACATGGTCGACGCTCGCCACACCCATGGCGAGCCTTTCGATGTCGCCCGGGTACTCACCCGCGTCGATCCGCTGCGTGTAGAAGGCCAGGAAGTCCGGCATTCCGGACAGCACGGATGACGCGGACGGCAGGATCTCCTCGGCCGACACGCCGTGGGCATCCGCCAGCGCGAGGGCGTGCAGCCAGCCGAGCACCGTCGTCCAGAACAGATCCATCCCGACCTGGTAGTACAACGCCGCCAGCCCTGGATCCTCGCCGCGGTAGTCCGTGGCGGTGAGCACCTCCAGGGCTTCCCGGTGCGCGTCGAACGCCTCCTTGGGCCCGCTGTAGAACGTGGAGGACCCGGGTTGTCCGATGCCCGGGGGCGAAGCCTGCACACCTCCGGTGAGGTACCGGGCACCGTGTCCTGACGCCCACCGCGCAGCGCTACGGGCGCTCTCGGGCGTGTCCGAGCTCAGATTGACGAGGACCCGGCCGGACAGCGCCTCGGTGGCGGACTCAAGGACGGCATACATCGCGTGGTGGTCCGTCAGGCTGAGGATGACCAGTTCGCTCGCGGCGAGCGCGTCGTGAACCGTGGCGGCCTGGTCGGCTCCCGCGGCCACCAGTTCGTCCGCCTTGTCTGCGGTCCGGTTCCAGACGGTGACCCGGTAGCCCTTGCCGAGGAACACGCTCGCCATCGCGCGTCCCATCGGGCCGAGCCCGATGACCGATACTTCCCTCTTACTCATGACATCCCTCATCGGCCGGGTGGCTCCGTCTCACCGGCCGCTGACTGATGCGGAGGTGACGGGCTGCCTGAGTACTTCGGTCAGGGCCGAGATGCTGTGGTCGCCGTGGCCCGCCTCCACTGCCCGCTTCACCAGGTCGTGGAGGGGAGCGAGCCAGGCCGTGTCGACGTTCGTCTCCCTGGTCAGCTCCTCGTCGTGGGCTGCGCCCGCGTGGAAGAGGTTCACGGAGGAGGCGGCATCGGTGTAGTCACCGCTGTCGATTTCCTTGGCATAGATCGGCAGCAGGGACTTGATCATGTCCAGCCACTTTCCGGCGAACCGCACCGTGCTGCTCGCCTCCAGCCCACGGGCCTGGACGGCCGCGGCCCCCTGGAAGAACCCGACGAGCGCAGGTAGCAGCATGGCGCCCACTGCCATCTCGTACAGGGCGGCGAGGTCGGTCTCGGCCCCGAGGTGGACGGTATCGCCGCCCAGTACCTTCAGCGTCGTCTCGTACTCGTCGAAGACCGTCTTGTCGCCGCCGTAGTACAGCAGCGTGTCCGGCGCTCCCACGGCCGCGGGCACGTTCTTGACCGCTCCGGCCAGAAACCGTGCGCCGCAGCCGGTCGCCCAGGCGGCCATGGCGCGGGCGCCGGCGGGCGAACCGCTGTTCAACGTGACCAGGGCGCGCCCGGACAGCGCCGCCGCGGCCGGCTCCAGAGCGGAGCGGGTGTCCTCGAAGGTGGTCAGGCACGTGATGACCAGCGGGCCGGCTTCGACCGCGGCCTCCACTGACCCGGCGTGGATGGCGCCCTTGGCTACCAGCGGTGCGGCCTTGGCCGGTGTGCGGTTCCACACCGTCGTCGGGTGCCCGGCGTCGACGAACGCCTCGGCCAGCGCCCGGCCCATCGAACCCAGCCCAACGACGGTCACGGGCGTGGGGTTGTCCCCGCTCATGCGTCACTCCAGTCAGCAGTCGGATTGTCGAGCAGCCACGGAATCGCGAACCTGCGCGTTCGACGCGGCCTCCGTTCCATCCTGGGTCTCCACATACATTCCAGCAAGTACTTACAATTCTGTGCGGTACTTACCATTTTGTTAGTGGAGCGCATCGAGGCCATTCCCTAGCCAGCCCTAGCCAGTCCTGGCCAGCCCTCCGGCGCGTGCCACGCCGGAGGGATCGCCCTGACACCGTCGCGTTCGGAAATCGACCGACTGATGGGCCAGATCATCTGGCAATGCTTCGCGGCCGGGCCGCCGCCGGACCGTGTTCCGTGAAATGGGACAAGAAAGTCCGTGTGCTCAAGAACGGGAATCCCACCCGTTTTTCGCTGCCGCGGGGCTTTGCGGACACCCCTGGGGATCAGCTCGCGTCGTCCCTCGTCAGGGTCATGCTGTCGCCGTCGTCGGTGGTGAGGGTGAGGCTGTCGCCGTCGGGGGTGAGCGTGTACGCGGGGTTGTCCTCGAAGACGCCGAAGAAGCCCTCCTCGAACTCCGTCACGGGTCCGGAGCAGGCCATTTCGGAGGCGCCGCGGACCGAGTCGGAGACCGTGAGGGAGCGCGGTTCGACCACCACGGTGGCGTTGAGCTGGATGCAGCCGGAGTAGAGCTGTGCGTCGCTCCCGTCCTCGGGCGTCGCGGCGGGTTCGATCTCCAGGTACGCGGTGTCGCTCTCCCCCGGTCGGACGATGTCCTCCCCGTCGACGTAGATGCTCTCCGGCCGCCACCGGATGCCGGTGATCGGCCGCTCCTCGCCCCTGGTCAGGGTCAGCGTGTCGCCGTTGTCCGCGGTGAGCGTGAGGGTGTCGCCGGAGTCGGAGAGCGCGAAGGTGGGGTCGCTCTCGAAGAGATCGACGGTGCCCCGCTCGAACTGGTCCACCTCCTCCCCACAGGCCATCATCGTGCTGACGAAGGCGGCGGAGCGGAGGGTGTCGCCCTCGATGCTCATGTCGGTGCCGGTGGAGTTGCATCCGACGTAGACGCCGGAGTTGCCCCCGTCGTTGTCCGTTTGGCCGGGGTCGATGGTCACGAGGGCGTTGGCGGTCCGCTCCGTATCGGGCAGGGAGTAGGTCTCGCCGTCGAGGGTCAGGGTCTGCGGTACCCATTCGCCGGGTACGGCTTCGGGGTCGCTGCCGATGTCGTCGCCGGTGTCGTCGTCGCCGGCGGTGTCGTTGCCGCCGTCGCCCGCGTTGTCGACGTCGGGAACGCTGTTGCCGCCCGCGTCGCCGTCGTCCGTGCCGCAACCGGCCAGGGCCAGCGGCAGCGCCGCGGCCGCGATCGCGGCGATAGTCACGCGCCTCATTGTCATGCTGATGCTCATGCCGATCCGACGCGGTTGGCCGCAATCGCGTTCCAGCCCGGGCCAGTTCGTCACTGACCCGGGCCGGTTGCCGCGTTCGCTCATGTGGCCGCTCCCACCGGGAGGGTCACATCGAGGCGGCGGAGTCGCTCTGGTACTCCTGCTCGGTGCCGTCCTCCCAGGTGACGATCAGCGTCGAGCCCTGGAACTCCAGCGTCGCGGTCCGGTTGGCCCACTCCTCGTCGCCGTACATGGTGCAGTAGGGCAGCTCCAGGGAGGCGCCGTCCTCGATCGTGGCGCCGTAGCAGATGTCGCCCTCGGCGACCCAGTCCTCGACGAACATGACCTCGTCCGCCTCGAAGCTGAGGGTGGCGTCCTCGGGGTCCGGCCCGGTGTACCAGTCGCCCTGCAGCTCGTCGTTGGTGGCGGGGGTGCGCTCCTCCTCGCCGCCGATGAGGTCCTCCAGCTCCTCCCACGGGATGAGGTCCAGGACGTCGTCCGGCACCATGCCGCCCAGGTCCTGGGGGGACATGCCCTCCGGCAGGCTGGCCGGGTCGATCTCCGACACGTCCTCGGGCTTCGGGCCCTCCGACTCGCCGCTGCCCGTGTCGGTGCCCTCGGCGTACTCGCCGCCCTGGTCGGCGCCCTCGCTCGCCGTGTCGTCCGTCGGCTCCGCCGCCTCCTCGTCGCCCTTGCAACCGGTCAGCACCAGCGCGGCCGCGACCGCGACGGCCGGCAGCGCCGCCCGTATCATCCTCTTGCGCATGGTGTCCCCTCGTCTCGTCAAATCACCATGGATGCAGGGAGAATAGCTGGTCAGCCGGGTGTCACGGCCGCACTGTTACGACCCTGTACCGTTCCACGCCGAACCGGGACACACGTCACCTGCCGGTGCCCGGAGCCCGGGCACTCGGCGGCTGCCCGGCCTCATACGTCGCACGTGGGACCGGCCGACTGGTCGGGGTCGAGCAGATAGCGGGTTCTCTCGCCCACGGTCAGGTCCCGCCGGAGCGCCCCGCAGAGCGCGCCGACGGCCTCCTCGGGACCGGCCACGTTGAGGTCCCACAGCCGGGTGTCCTGCGCCAACCCGCTGACGGCCAGGGTCGAATTATCGGGACTGAACGCCACCTGCTGCGCGTTGTCGAAGCTGAGGGTGTTGCGGTCATGGTCCCCCAACACGTTCCACAGCCGCACCATCCCGTCGATGCTGCCGGTGGCGAGCGTGAGGGCGTCGGGGCTGAACGCCAGCGAGCTCACGGTCACGAGGTGGTCCGGGAGTCGGTCGCGGAGCTCACCCGTCGCCACGTCCCACAGCTCCACCGACCCGTCCTGTCCGCCGGTGGCGAGGATCGCGCCGTCCGCGTCGAACGCCACCTCGGTCACGCTGTCAACGGCGAGAGTCTCGCGCACCTTCCCCGCCCCCAGGTCCCACAGCCGCACCTTCCGCTCGATGCCGCTGATGGTGGCGAGCCGCGAGCCGTCGGCGCTGAACGTCACGGAGTGGACGGCCTCAGCCGTCAGGGTCTCGCGGCGCCCGCCGGTCGCCGTGTCCCACACCACCACCTCGTCACCGTCCCTGGTGGCGAGGAGAGAGCCGTCGGGGCTCAGGGCGAGCACCACCGCCTCGCCGACGTCGACGACGCCGGTGCCGCGGGGCTCCCCCGTCGCCACGTCCCACGACTCCACCAGCCCGTCCTGCCGAGCCGTGTGGAGAACGTCGCCGTCCGAACCGAACGCCACCAACACCTCGGCCTCGACGGGGATGCCGGTGATGAGCGTGCCGCTGACCTCGCCGGTCGCGGTCTCCACCAGCCGCACGTTCCCGTCGTAGCCGCCCAGGGCGAGGACGGAACCGTCCGGGCTGAACGCCACCGCGTACTCGCCGTCGGAGCCGGAGAAGGCGTCGCGCGGCCGACCGACCGACGCGTTCCACAGCCGCACCGTCCCGTCCGCGCCGCCCACGGCGAGGGTGGTGCCGTCCGGACTGAATGCCAGGGACCCCACGTCGCTGGCCGGTGCGTCGGTGAAGACGTCGCGCACCTGGCCGGTGCCGATGTGCCACAGCCGCGTCTTCCCGTCGAGTCCACCGGTGGCGAGCGTGGCGCCGTCAGGGCTGAACGCCATCGACGCCACGTTGTCGACGGTGAGCGTCTCCTGCACCCCCGTCTCCACGTACGACAGCCGCACCGCGTCCCCCGTGAAGGTGGCGAGGACGGTGCCGTCCGGGCTGAAGGCCATCATGAACGTGTCCTCGGTACCGGTCCTGAGGGTCTCCCTGGTCCGGCCGGTCCGCACGTCCCACAGACGTGCCGGCTCGTTGCGTCCGCCGGTGGCGAGCGTGGCGCCGTCAGGGCTGAACGCCACCGCGCTCATGGCGCCCTCGTCGACCAGGGTGTCCCGGAGCTCGCCCGTCGCCACGTCCCACAGCATCACCCGGTTTCCGAACGAACCCGTGGCGAGCGTGGCACCGTCGGGGCTGAACGCCAACGACCCCAGCAGGTTGACGGTGAGGGTGTCGCGGAGCGTGCCGGTCACGGTGTCCCACAGTCGGACGCTTTCCTCGTCGGCGCTGCTGGTGGCGAGCGTGGCGCCGTCAGGGCTGAACGCCACGTGGTTCACGCTCTGGGCGTGACCGGTGAGGGTGTCGCGGAGCTCGCCCGTGGTCGCGTCCCACAGCTGCACGTCCTTCCCCTGTCCGCCGGTGGCGAGCATGGTGCCGTCGGGGCTGTAGGCGAGCGCGAACAGGTAGTCGGCGGAGGTGGCGAGCCGCTGTCGCGGGGAGAGGTCCGCGGCGGCGTAGAGGCTGGCGACGGCCTCGGCGGTGGGGCTGGTGCGGTAGGCCTCGATGGCGAGCAACGAGGCCAGGTCGCGGTCCTCGTCCAGCACCGCCGCGGACTGGCCCGCGAGTTGACGGGACTCGGCGACGCGCCGCGCGTCGGCGGCGTCCCGTTGCGCGGTGACGGAGAGGACGGCGGCGCCGATCGCGAGCACCAGCAGCAGGGCCAGGCCGGCGGTGAGGTTCCGCAGCCGGTGGATGGTGCGCTGCTCCGGCGACGGGGTCGGCGACAGCGACGGTGACAGCGACGGCGTCGGGGGCGGCGTGGGCGCGGCGAAGCGTGCCCGACGCGCCTCGCCCGTGCGTCAACCGCGCCGCGCGCCGACGCCAGGACCGGAACGCGGCGACGGCACCTCTCGGCGCCGCCCCCTCGTTCGCACCCGCGTTCGCACCCGACGAGATCTCCGGACGCTCCATCCTCGCCCCCTGGTCTGTCAGTTCGACTCATTGTCGACCCAAACACCCTCGGCGACGCGTGCCGTGACCGCGGCAGTTCCCTGGGGCGCCCCCGCCTCAGTCGCGCACCTCGGTGAGGCGGGCGGGGCCCAGAAGTCCTGAGGGCATCGGGTCCCAGTCGGTGGGCGGCGACGCGTCGAGCCAGCTCACCCAGAAGTTGGCGACGAACTCGCCGCGCCGGGCGAGGGCGCGTACGCGGTTGGCCGCGAGGTTGGTCACCTCCAGTTCGAGCACGTTGCGGCCGGGCCGTAGCGACCGGCCGAGGGCGAGGCGGAAGGGCAGGGACCAGGCGGTGCCGAGGTCGTCGCCGTTGAGGGTGACCGAGGCGCATTCGCGCACATCGCCGAGGTCCAGCCGCCAGGTCCGCCTGGCGTCGGCGGCGGACAGGGAGAACTCCAGGGCGTAGCGGGCGGTGCCGGAGAAGTCGGCCTCCTCGTCGCCGAGTTCCGGCCAGGAGACGAGCTCCGTCAGCGTGCGCTCGGGCGGCAGCGTCGGGCCACCGTCGAGGAACGTCAGGGTCCACGGCCCGGTGAGCGCCCGTTCCCGGCCGGTGGGGACGAGCGTGGGGTGGCCGGGCGCCTCGACTCGCCGCTCGTCGAACGTCCGCAGGACGAGGGACTCGCCCGGGTCGAGCCGGAGCCGCACCTGCCGGTCCGCGCCGTGGCCGCGGGTGCGCGCGAGCCCGTGCGTGTCGTGCAGCGGGTCGAGCACGGCGACGGACGCGGCCGCCGCGCCCAACGGGAACCATCCGTCGACCCGTTCGGCCGTGGTGTTGGCGAGAAAGTAGTGCCGGCCCTCCTCGTGGCGCCTGCGGAGCACCAGCAGGCCCGCGTCGGCGACGGCCTCCCGAGCGGCGCCGGCGTCGGCCAGGGCCTGGTCGAGGTCGGCGCCCTGGGCGGTCACCACGATGCTGCCGCGGCCCACCCGGTGGACGCCGTTCCGGCCGTGCTCGGCTCCCAGGGGCCCGCACAGCGCGGCGAGTCGCGCGCGGCGCTCGTCGAGGTCGGCCAGCCCCGGCACGTCGGCGGGGAGGTCGCCGGCGAAGACGACGACTGAGCCGGCCTCGGCCAGGGCGTGCAGCTTCTCCAGGGTGGGGAGGGGGACGAGGCGGGCGCCGGGGACCACCACGACCCGGTAGCGGCTGTGCTCGTTGCGGACCCCGGCGGAACCGCCCTCGAACGCCTCCAGTTGCCGGTCGGACACCCAGTCGAACTGCCAGCCGCGCGCCTCCAGACCTCCCACGAGGACGTCGGCGCCCGTCGGGTGGCCGTACATCCACGGGTCGCCCGACCAGTGGTGGTCCGGCGTCAGTTCGACGTCCTCCGAGCCGACGCCGCCGTCGGGCTCGCCCCACAGGTCGTGCTGCGGCCAGTACACCAGGACGTCGTTGTCGTGCTCGCCGGACTGCAGCACCGACTGGCAGCGCGTGACGTAGTCGGTGAGCCGGGGCAGGTCGCGCCAGAGGGTGTTGGCCGGCTGCACCTCGGTGGCGGCGTAGAAGGAGTAGCCGGGCCAGGGGGCGTCCTCGGGCGAGTACGCCGTGCCGTGCAGCACGATGTGGTTGACGCCGGCCGCGAACAGCACGTCCACGGCGGGCTTCGCCTGCGACAGCGACACGTGGTAGTGCTGGTCGAGCCAGGTGATGGCCTCGGCGGCGACGAGCGGCTTGCCCTGGGTGTGCGCCGGGGACGAGGCCATCCGCCAGGTCAGCGACGTGGGCCGGCGGGCGGTTCCGGCGCCCTGCCGCAGCCCCGGGATCGGGATGATCTCGGCGCCGGTGTACTCCGTCTCTGGAATGTCCGCGGCGGCGTAGACGTCGAGCAGATGGGCCGGGGAGCCGTGTGCCTGGTTCCGGGTGAGCCAGCCGCGCTGCGTGCTCCAGTCGGTCAACGGCTGTGCGAACCGCTCCAGGAAGAGGTCGGAGAACGTCTCGCGGACGTCGGAGAGCACCCGGACCCGCACCTCGGATCCGCCGTTCTCCCCGAAGACGTCAGGCAGGTGCGGGAGGAGGTCGTAGCCGCGCAGCCGGGCGAACTCGGCCACCGCCTCGCGCGTCCAGTCCGTGCGCTCGTTCTCGAAGGAGTCGTGGAACATGGCGCGCAGGCCGGGGTACCCGTCGCCGAGCGTCGCGTCGAGGCGGTCCAGATGGCGCCGCACGGGCTCCGCCGCGAAACAGTCGACCATCAGTCCCTTGCCCCCGGGTCCCGCGCGCTCGACGCGCTTGAGCACCAGCCCGCTGAAGACGCCGACGAGCTCCCAACGGCCGGCCGGCGCGGTCCAGTCCAGGATTCCGTCGGCGCCGACGCGCGCCGCGAGGTCGATCGTCTCGCCGCTGCCGGTCTCCCGGGCGACGAGGGCGGCCAGCGGTGGTTCGGGGAGCGGATCCATCGGCGGGCGCAGGTCGGGACGGGACAGCCGTTCCTCGTCGATGAGCCCGGGGTGGGGCGGTTGTTCGGTGCGCACCGGCACGTCGAGCCGCTGCCCCTCGCGCAGTTCCCACCGTTCGACCAGCGCACGGCCGGCGCTGAGCTCCGGGGTGGTCCACGGTCCGCCCATGTTCCAGCCGGAGCCCGCCGTCAGGTCGACGCCCAGGCCGAGTTGGTCCGCATGGCGGGTGGTGGCGTCCAGCGCGTCGAGCCATTCGGGGCTCAGATAGGGCAGCACCCGCTCCTCGTGGCCCTGCGCCTCGTAGATCGGTTGGACCTCCACGCCGCCGAGCCCCGCCTCCGCGAACGCCCGCAGATGCCACGCCAGCCGGTCCTCGGTCACCGCACTGCCCTGCCACCACCAGCGGGTCCAGGGCCGCGTCTGCGCGGTGACAGGACCCCAGCCGAGGCGGTCGCCCCCCGTGGTCGTCGCCGCCGGTACGCCCGCGGCGTGGCCGACGCCGGCGAGGACTTGGGAGGCCGCCACGGACGTCGTGACGGCCAGGGAACCGCGCAGCAGGTCGCGTCGACGTATCAAGGTCACCCTCCTGGGGCTGAGCTCTGGTGGACTGAACTCCTGGGCCGAACTCCGGGCCGAACTCCGAACTGAAACGTTTCATTTCTGCGCACGGAAACGGCCTGGAACAGCACCATCCGCGGCACCGGGGAGTCTTCCCGCCGCGGCGACGGCCTGTCAATCCTCGTGCGGGGGCTCCCTGTGGCCCCGTGGGTCGGGTCGGCGGGCAGCCGGGCCCGCGTTACGGCAGCGGGCGGACCGGCTGCCGCGGAGGCGTCAGCAGGGCCTTCTCCCCCGGCGAGATGTCGGGGCGGAGGATCTCGGTCGCGGTGGGGCGGAAGCAGATGATCTGGCCGGAGGCGAGCTGGGCGGTGTGGTGGGCCGCCTCGCGGCCGAGCACCTGGCCGACCTGCTCGGCGTAGCCAGCGCTCAGGGCGAGGAGGACGTCAGGGTCGTTCCAGAAGCCGGTGCGACGGGGAACGGTGGGGGTCACGTGGACGACGGTCCGCCAGGGTCCGTCCGCCAGGGCGGCCGACGGGGCGCGGCGGAGGTCGGTGACGAGCGCCTGCGGGCCGGCGTCCACGGTGGGCGGGGCGGGGGTGTGGCGGGGCCAGGGGGCGGGGTCGTCGGTGACGAGGAGGCGTTCGCCCGCGGCCTCGCTGACCACCTTCCAGGGGTCGACATCCCGGGTGGCGGCGGTGACGTGCGCGCCGACGGCCAGCAGGCGCAGGGCGACCAGCCGGACGAAGAGGGGTTCGCCGAGCACCGCGATGCGGGTGCCGGCCGGGCCGGGGGCGGGCAGGGCGACCGGCCTGCCGTCGGTGGTGGTGCCCAGGTGGATCCCGGACCGGGCGGGGGCGAGGTGGAGGCCGGGGCGGGGGGTGTCGTCGCGCCATTCCGCGGCGGGGAGGGTGGCCAGGTCTGGGGGTGTCATCGGGGTACCTCCGTGGATACCCCCGCCTTCCGGCGGGGGAGGAAACGGACTCCCGCGGAGCGGGGCAGGGCCAGGCGATGCGCCGCCAGGGCGGATCGCTGTCCACCATCAACCGTCCGTAGGCGAGTGGTAACGTCTGGCCCGTCCGGCCGGCGAAAACCAAGCTGGCCGGGCCTACCGCCGGGCATGGGGGCACCTCCCAGCGGTAGCTGGGGGAGGGATGTCAGGTCTGTGGAGCTGGCGTAAGACTGCTGGACGTACCAACGTCCCTCGCCGTTAGTTCGGGGCAGCCGCTGTCTGAGAAGCAGAAAGCTCAACCCGCGAGGGTCGAATCCCCCTGCTTCAACTGGGGGAGAAGTCAACGGGCTGTCGCCTCCGTGGGAAGGGCGTCGGCGAAGCCGGTGGCCTCGTCGAGGGGACGGGCCGGGTAGGCCAGGGGCAGGGTCGCCAGCAGACCGGCGGTCTGGTCGGCGGCGGGCGGTCCTGTGACGCCGGCCGCGACCAGCCGTTCCCGTTCGCCCGCGGCATGTTGGGCGAGGGTGCTGACCAGGCGCACCGCGGCGAGGACCCGCAGGTTGGCGCTGTCGCCGTCGGCGGTCAGGGTGGCCGCGGCCACCAGCCGGTCGGCGGCGCAGCCGGCCAGTCCTGACAGCAGGCGGTGCCAGTCGTTCTGGGAGGTGACGCGCGCGGTCAGGGCGCAGTGGGTGGACGCCTGTCCCGCCCAACTGGTGGGCAGGGCGCGGCCCTCGGCCTCGGGATCGCCGAGTTGCCGGAGCAGGTCGGACAGCTCGTCGGCGGTCAACGGCGTGGTCGGCGCCCCCTGCGCGGCCAGGCGGGCGCGCAGTCGCGCGGTCGCCGCCGCGACCGCGGCGTGTGCGCCGGCGTGCCCGCCGCCGCGCCTCGCGGCGACCTCGGGCGCGGGCAGCGGTTCGTACCGCACCACCAGCCAGGAGCGCACCGCGACGGGTCGGCGCCGGTAGGGCAGTTGGCGGTACGCCGTCGAGGGCTGGAAGTTGAAGTGGAAGTCCCACGGGGGAACGCCGAACTGCTCGACGATCAGCTGGGCCGCGGCCGGGCGGGCGGGATCCTCCGCCAGCCATGCGGAGACGATGTCCGCCGGGAGGGCGGGCAACGTCCCGCCGGGGAACGCGATGACGGCGGCGTGGCCGCGCCCGTCGGATGCCACGCCCAGGCTGCCTGAGTGGGAGTTGCGGTCAGCGACCTCGGTCACGTCCAGGGCGGGGAGGAGCGTGTGCGCCAGGCCCAGATCGGGGTCGTGCGGGCCCGCTGCGGACGGGACGGCCAGCCGCCTGCCGCGCAGTCGCGCCAGCACGCGCTGGTCCGCCCACGCCCCGCGGCGGCGCACCAGCGCGCCGACGGCGAACAGCAGCCCCGCACCGGCCAGCGTGTAGCCCCAGGGGTTCCGGAGGAGCACGCCCGCGGCGATCACGCCGAGACCGGTCTCGACGGCCACCAGCCGACCCCGGCCGAACCGGAGGCTCTTCCACCGCTTCCACAGATTCGCCGCGCTCATTCGTCCTCCTCGCCGACGTGCTGTTCCAGGGCCGCCGCCGCCGGGTCGAGCACCGGCCCGGCCGGGAGCGGATCGACGTACGCGCTGGGCAGCGCCGGCGCCTCGGACGGCACGTACCCCAGGCGTTCGACCGCCTCGGGCGAGGCGAACGGGTAGGCCGTTCCGCCGTCCGTGATCAGCACGTACGTGCCGCCGGCGCCGCCCGAGGTGGTGGACCGCACCACCGCGCCGGCGCCCGCCGGCACGTAGATCTGGTCCAGCAGCCCCAGCCGTTCGCCGCTCACCGCCTCGACGGGCACCACGTCCTCCGGCTCCGGCATGGTCGGCGGCAGGTGCACGGTGGCCCGCCACGGCGCGTCGCCCGGCCGGCCGCCCGGCGGGGTGCTGACGCACACCGGCTGGTCGCGCTCCAACTCGTCGACGACCGGCGCCGAGTCCGGCCACGCCTCGTCGCCCGGCGGGTCCTCGTCGGAACTCGGCGCCTGGGCCGCGTCGACGGCGCTGATCTCGTGGTCGGCCTCCGCCTGCGTGGTGAGCAGCGCGTACACCAATTCCGAGACGGCGACCAGCCCGTCAGGGCGCACCACGAAGTACTGCTGGGTGGGCCCGCCGGTCGGTGTGGGCCACGTCGCCGACGGCCGCCTCGAACGGCAGCTCGGCCGACGGGGGTTCGCCGGCGCCGTCCCTGGGTTCGGGGACGGCGATCGCGGGGCCCTCGGGAACGGTGTCGATCACCTCTCGGGGCAGCGGCACCGGCTCCTCGCGCAGGCCCAGCAGTTCGGCGACGGGCTGGTCCAGCGCGTACCGCCGGCCCTCGGCGAGCAGCCACAGCCCGCCGTCCTCCGCCTCGACCAGCACGGTGGCGTCGGACTCCTCGGCCGCCACGCCCGGCACGGAGACGTACAGCGCGGTCTGGACCGGATCGCCGCCGGTCTCCGAGGGCGTGGCGCACAGCGTCCAGTCGTCGTCCACCAGCTCGTCGGCGTCCGGCAGCGCGTCGGGCGCGCCGGGGATGCCCACCGGCAGGCCGCGCGGGGCCTCGTTCAGGGTCCCCTGGCGCACCTCGGTGAGCTGGCCGCCGCCGACCAGCAGGGCGGAGGCGAGGTTGAGCGCGGGGTACACCACCCCGTCCTGCACGACGTAGGGGTCGCCGCCGTCGCCGACCACCACCGCGCCGTCGTTCGGCAGGTCGGGGCCGCTGCCGCCGCCGAGCCAGCCGACGATGCCGAAGACAGCCGCGACGAGCACGCCGACGGCGATACCGCTGCCCAACGAGCGGTTCAGCCGGCGGCGCGGGTCGCGGCGGGCCTCGTCGGTGCCGCGGAGGAGGCTGGTCGTCATGCGGCGCTTGGCGTACTCGTACGCCTCCGCCTGCTCGCGTGTCGTGGCCATCGCTACGGTGTCCGGTTCCTGTTCGGAGGGGCGGCGGTCGGGGTCGCGGACGTCGTCGGGTTCCAGGTCGCCGTCGTGGTGGTGGGGCGGGTGCCGTCGCCGCCGAGCCAGACGAGGTCGGCGCGGACCGGCGGCGGCGCGTCGACGGAGGGTTCAGCGCCGCGGTCCGGGGGCGTGGCCCCCGCCCGCCAGCCGCGTCGGATCGCCCGGCGCACGCCGGGCGCGGCCAGCAGGCCGAGGACGACGGCCAGCAACAGCCCTCCGCTCCAGCCCACGGCGGTGGCCGCCGTCGAGCTGAGCAGCGGCTCCTCGCGGGGCAGGGCCTGCACGGGGATGGCCCCGTCCAGCGCCGCCTCCTCGGCGTCCTCCTCGCCGCCCGCGCCGCCGCCGGCCTGGTCGCCGAGGTAGGTCAGCGCGCCGAAGGGGTCGACAATGCCGGCTCCCGTGTGGTCGTTGACGGCGCCGCCCACCAGCGCGGCCGAGCCGGTCAGCCGGCGGGCGACCTCCTCGGCCGACAGGTCGGGGAAACGGTCACGCACCAGCGCCGCCGCGCCCGAGACCTGGGCGGCGGCCATGCTGGTCCCGCCCTCCACGCGGTACCCCTCGCCCTCGGGGGCGACCACGACCATGTCGTCGCCGTAGGCCGCCAGGTCCACCCAGGGGCCGTAGTTGGAGGAGTCCATCGGCTGCCCGTCGTCGCCGACCGCGCCGACCGCGAGCACGCCGTCGTAGGCAGCCGGGTACATCCGGCCGCCCGTCACGTTCTGGTTGCCCTCGTTGCCTGCCGCGGCGACGACGAGCACGTCCGCGGCGACGGCGCGGGCGATGGCGTCCCGGATCGGCTCGTAGTCGGTGGGGATGGCGAGGGAGAGGTTGAGGATGTCGGCGCCGTTGGCGACGGCGTCGTCGATGGCGGCGACGAACGTGTTCGTGGTGGCCTGTTCGACGCCGTCGGCCATGCGAATCGGGTAGACCGTGGCCCCGGGCGCCACGCCGGCGATCCGGTCGCCGTCGGCACGCCGGCCGGCGATCAGGCCGGCGACGGCGGTGCCGTGGCCCTCGCAGTCCTGCTCCGGCGGCGGCGTTGTCCGCACGAACTCGCTCTCGTCGTAGACGCCGGTGTACTCGCTGCCCCGGGCCACCGAACCGTCGAGATCCGGATGCCTGGCGTCCACGCCCGAGTCGATGACGGCGACGGTGACGTCCTGACCGTCCGCCAGATCCCAGGCGTGCCGCAGGCTGAGTTGGTCGATCAACGGGTACGCGCCGAGGGCACCCGGTATGTCCTCCATGTCCACGCCGGTCTCCTGGATTCGGCACGGCTCGGCCGCCGCCGCGGGCGTGGCGGCACCGGGAACGACGAGGGGGACGATGACCGGGCTCAGCGCCGGGACACCGAGCACCACCGCCAGCGCGGCACGGGAGCGGACGCGCGGGCGTGGACCGTTCGGGACGTTCATCTCCCTCACACCCTCCAGTCGAGCAGCGCGCCGTACAGGCCCCACACCTCGAGTACCAGTGGCACCACCGCCACCAGCAGGAGCGTTTCCAGCATGTCCAGCGCCCTGGCCAACCGCGGGTTCGCCCGCTGCCGGCCGGCCGCCAGGCCCACGCAGCCCGCCACGAGGGCGACCGTCAGGGTCGTCGGCAGGATCACGCCCAGCAGGGGCGCGGTCTGCGACGCCCGGTCCGCCAGGGCGAACGCCGCCGCACCGGCCGCGGCGGCGAAGGCCGCGATCATCGCCGTCGCGACCTGCACGGACTCCCGGAACAGCCGGGCCCGCAGCAGCATCAGCACGGTCAACGTGCCGGCCAGCACCGAAAGCCACAGCTCGGTCGCGGCGAACAGCACCAGCGTCGCCCCGACCGCGACCAGATAGCTGCCGAGCACCATGCCGCCCAGCAGCCGGCGCGCCGCCTCGACCCGCTCCGTCAGGGTCTCGTGCGCGAGTTGGCTGGGCAGGAGCTCCAGTTCCTCGGGGGTGGCAGCGAGTTGCGGGGCCGGCAGGCGCGCCACGCGCAGCGCCAGGGTGGGCCACACCGTGGTCAGCGCCAACGCGAGCGGGCCCGCGATCGAGGCGGCCTCCGCAGGGCTGACGTCCCAGACCGCGCACAGGACGGCCCCGACGCCGGCCAGCGGGCCGGCGACGACCAGGGTGACGAACGTGCCGTCCCCGCCGCCCACCAGCACCGGCGCCAGGGCCCCGACCACGGCCACCACCGCGCAGCCGAGCAGCAGGTGCTCGGCACCCAGACCGTCATCCCCGCCGAGCAGCCGGACCGCGCCGAAAACGGCGGGCACCACGGCGAGCACCCCGGAAAAGGTGCCGGCGCGCAGGTCGCCGAAGCCGCGCGACATCAGCACCCCGACGCCCAGCGCGAGGACGGCGGTCGCCAGACCCAGCCAGCCGGGGACACGGCCGGGAGCCGCGATCAGCGCGCCGCAGGCGGCCAGCAGGGCCAGGGCCGCCAGGGCGGCGGCGCCGCGGCGGGCGGCGGGCGCCGCCCAGGGGGAGGAGACGCCGTGCTCGCCGATGACCTCGACGACGTCGTCGTACAGCGGCGGCATCGCGTCGTCGTCGCCGTGGCCGAGGAAGATCAGGTCGCCCTCGGCGACGCCCTGGTCGGCCAGGGAGGCGGACGCCTCGAGCCGGGTGCCGTCGGAGCGCCGCAGCACCCAACCGCCGTGCCGCAGCCCGGCGTCCGGGCCCGGATCCTCGCCGGCCTGCCGCAGCAGCATCGGCAGCAGCCGGGCCAGCGGCACGGTCGCCGGCACGGCCAGGTCCGCGCGCCCTGCCGGGCCGGCCAGGCCGATGCGGACGAACTCGAGGGTGCGTGGCGCCCGGTGGGGCGCGGTCGTCGGGGTGGTCGGTGCCGGTCCCGTCGCTGGTGCTGGTCCCGGTGCGGAGGTGAGCGTGTGGGTCATGAGCGGTCCAGACTCGAGGAACGGTTCGTCAGGGGGGAGTCCTCGCGGGCGAGTTGCACGGGCACATTGCCCAGCCGGCGGTGCATCAGCAGGCCGCGGCCCTTCGGGCGCCGGGCCGGCTTGACGCCCCAGATGGGCAACTCGTCCTTGGGGACGCTCAGCAGCACGGCGGGGAAGTTCAGTTCCTTCATCCGCCCCAGCACGGGCTCGATCACCGCCCGGCCGGCGCCGCCGGCCTGCCGGGTCACGAAGACGTGCAGGCCCATGCCGCGGGCGTGGGGCAGGAAGTCCAGCAGCGTCGCCAGGGGGTTACCGCGGGAGGTGGCGACCAGGTCGTAGTCGTCGACGAGCAGGTAGATCTCGGGGCCCTGCCACCATGACCGGTCCCGCAGCTGTTCGGGGGTGACGTCGGAGCCTGGCACCCGTTTCTTCAGGCCCTCGGCCAGCCCGCCGACCACCTCCATGGAACGCTCGTGGTTGGTCGAGTAGCCCAGCAGATGCGGGCCGTCGAACTCCCGCAGCATCGTCATCCGGTGGTCCAGCACGACCAGCTTGGCCTCCTCGGCCGTGTAGCGGGTCATCACCTGGCGGGCGACGGAGCGCAGCAGGCCGGTCTTGCCGGACTCGGTGTCACCGATGGCGATCAGCCCCGCGTCCTCCCCGGGGACCAGCGTGACGGGCTCCAGGCGGCTGCCCTCCAGGCCGATCGTCACACCAGGTCCCGCGGGGAGAGGCTCCGGCACCCGCCAGGTGGTGGGCAGCAGCCGCACCTTGGGCGCGCGTGGCCCGGACCAGGCCGCGTCCACGCGCCCCACCAGGTCCTGCACGCCGTCGCCGAGGCCGGCGGCGGAGTGCACGCCGTCCACCCGGGGCACGGCGGTCAGGAAATGCGACTTCTCCTCGGCGATACCGCGGCCCGGCCGGTCGGACGGAACGGTGCGCTGCGTCTTGCGGTCGATCTCCGAGTCCAGCGCGTCGCCGAGCTTCAGCTCGATCTTGGTGCCGAGCAGGTCGCGGAGGCCCATCCGCATGTCCATCCAGCGGTTGCCGGTGACCACCAGGTGGATGCCGTAGGTCAGCATCCGCCCGGCCACGCTCATCAGCACCTCCTCCAGCTGCGGGTAGCTCTGCCGGAGCACCAGCCAGCCGTCCACCACCAGGAAGATGTCGCCGTGGGGGTGCCCCTGGCGGGAGGCCGGGGGCATCTCGGGCAGGCGCCCCTCGGCGCGGGCGGTGCGGTAGCCGGTCATCGACTCCAGGCCCAGCTCGCGGAACCGGCTCTCCCTGGCCTCCAACACCTCCAGCACCTCGGCGACGGTGCGGTTGACCATCTCGCTGTCCGTGCGGCCCGCCACCCCGCCGACATGCGGCAGACCGGCGAACGGGAAGAGCGTGCCGGAGAAGTCCAGGCAGTAGAACTGCACCTCCTGGGGGGTGTGGCGCAGCGCCAGAGAGGCCATCAGCGACCGCACCGCCGTCGACTTGCCGCTGCGTGGCCCGCCGACGATCGCGACATGACCGCCGGCGCCCGTGAGGTTGAGATCCAGCGGGTCGCGGCGCTGGCGGAACGGCCGGTCCACGATGCCGATCGTCGCGGTCAGCGCCGGCCGGGACGGGGAGGCGCCGAAGCCCCGGAACTCCCGCACGGCCAGTTCGCCCGTCAGGGCGTCCAGCGGGTCAGGCTCGTCCAGCGGCGGCAGCCACACCTGGTGGGCGCGCGCCGCCTGCCCGGACATGCGCTGGACCATGACGCTCAGCACGGTGGTGCTCAGCTCCTCGTCCTCGCCGAACTCGTCCGGCTGCGGGACGGGTTCGGGCGCCGGGGCCTGTTCGGCCTCGGGCACCGGCACGTACCCGGCGGGGAACGGGCGCACGCCCAGCGCGCCGCCGAGCGCCGGACCGCCGCCGTCCTCGCCCGAGCGATAGGGGCCGGAGACGTAGGCGGCGCGGAAACGCCGGAGCGCGCCGGTGCCGGTCTTCAGGTAGCCGTGTCCCGGGGCGGTCGGCAGATGGTGGGCATCGGTCACGCCGATGGCGGTGCGGCTCTCCTGTTCGGAGAACGTCCGCAGCCCGATGCGGTAGGACAGATGCGCCTCCAGACCGCGCAGCCGGCCCTCCTCGAGACGCTGGGAGGCGAGCAGCAGATGCAGGCCGAGGGACCGGCCCAGCCGGCCGATCTGCGCGAACAGGTCGGCGAAGTCCGGCTTCTGGACGAGCAGTTCGGAGAACTCGTCGACCACGATGAACAGGCTGGGCAGCGGCGGCAGGTTCGGGTCGCGCTGCCTGGCCCGGTCGTAGTCGCGGATCGAGACCAGGCTGCCGGCGTCCCGCAGCACCTCCTGGCGGCGGTTGATCTCGCCGGAGAGCGCCTCCTGCATCCGGTCGACCAGAGCGAGGTCGTCTTCGAGGTTGGTGATGACGGCGGCCACGTGCGGCAGTTCGGCCATGCCGGCGAACGTCGCGCCGCCCTTGAAGTCGACGAGTACGAGGTTGAGCTGCTCGGGCGGATGGGTGGCGGCCATGCCCAGGACCAGGGTGCGCAGCAGCTCCGACTTGCCGGAGCCGGTCGCGCCGACCACCAGGCCGTGCGGCCCCATGCCGTTCTGCGCCGACTCCTTGATGTCCAGCTCCAGACACCCCGCCGTCCGCGGACACGCCCAGCGGCACCCGCAGCCGGTCCCGCACGGGGCGCGGCCGCCACAGCGTGTCCAGCTCCAGCTGGCCGGGGTCGGGGATGCCGAGCAAGCTGGGCAGGGTGTTGACGACGCTGGTCAGGTCCTCCCCGTCGGAGGCCGAGGAGACGGCGTCCATCCGGAACCGCGCCAGTTGGCCTGCCAGCGCCTCGGCCTCCGCGATCGACAGGCCGTCGGCCCGGCCGAGTTCGTCCCGACTGTCCCTGGCGAGCAGCGCGAGCCGCCCGTCGCCAGCCTCAAGCCGCACCCCGTGCGTCTCGGCCAGCGGCCGCGCCGCCTGCCCGTTCACCTCCAGCACGGTGACGGCCTGGAGGCCGCCCGGGTCGAGCAGCGCCTCGCCGCCGGTGACCAGGCCGCCGTCCAGCACCAGTAGCAGATGCGGCAGTTCGGGGTCGGGTTCGGCGTTGCGGCTGAACCGGGTGCGCCGCGTCAGCTCGGCGCCGAGCCACTCCTCCAGCACGCCCAGCGCCGTATGCATCATCCGCACCGGGCCGACGTGGTCCATCTCCCCCGGATGCTGCACATGCGGCAGCCATTTCGCCCAGGACCATTCGGGAGCCTCTATGTCGCTGGTGCAGACCACGACGCGCAGGTCCCTGGGCGAGTGGAACGTCACCGCGTGGGCGACGATCGAGCGGGCCAGCGCCCGGGCGTCGTCGCCCGAGCCCTCCTCCTCCGCCTCGTCTGGCCCACTGACGGAAAGCGCCGCGAAACGCCGCAGCGCCACCTGCACCGGCAGGTCGGGCACCACCGCGTGGGTGTCGATGAAACGCCGCAGCGCAACGGAGCTCAGCGGGTCGAGATCCTCGACGGGGGCCGTTTCGGCGGCGACGAGCGACGTCGCCAGGTACCGGGCGCCGGACGCGACGCGTACGACGCCGAAGTCGGCGTCGGTCGCCCGCCGCTCCCACAGACGCCGGCTCTCCACCACCGCCCACAGCGCGTGCGGATCAGGCGCGTTCCATTCCAGCGCCTCGCGTTGCGCCTTCGCCGTCTTCCGCACCTCGGTGCGGGTGCGCTCCAGATACCGCAGGTACTCGCGGCGGTCGTTGCGCATGGTGGTCTTGGCGCTGGTCCGGTGCCGGACGAGCGAGGCGATGACCATGGCGATGCAGGAGATCAGGAACACGCCGCCGACGATGTAGCCCAGGATGCCGCGGCCCATGACCAGCATGTACATCACGGAGCCGAGCCCGCTGAGCGCGGGCAGCGCCATCATCCACCCGTTGGCGTCGTCCGGCTGTGGCAACGGCGGCGGCGCCTGGACGACGAGCTCCTGCGACGGCACGGTGGGCTGGGGCGCGCGCGGGGGGCCGCCGGAACACGGTGGTGGGGGACGCGGGGGCCGCGGGCGCGGCGGGAATCGTGGGGGTGGTCATGCGGCTCACTCCCCGTTCCGTGCGGCACGCTCGGCGGCCCGCGCCTCGACCGCTTCGGACTCCAGGCGCTGCTCGGCGGCCCGGGCGTCGTCGGGGCTGAAGTTCTTGATGAAGTCACCCTCGTCCGTGACCCAGTCCAGGTCGCTCCCGAGACCGAGTTCGGGGTTGTTCAGATGCTGGTTGACGGCGCCGTCGAGCTCTTTGAGGTCCACGAATTCGTCTGACCCGCCGAGAATGGCGGACGCGTCCGGGGGATCGATGTGCTGGTCCTCGGGCACGCGCTCGTTGTGGGCGGCGACAGCAGCGGCGGTGACCTGGTACTGAGCCAACTCGTCGTTGACCAACCCCTGGTCGATCTGGTAGTTGGCCAGATCCTTCGGGGCCTGCGGCTCGAACTCGCCGAAGAGCGGTGTCGCCATCGACGCGCCCGACCCCGCCGCCGCCGCGCCGACGGCGGCACCGGGCACGGCCGCGCCGACGAAGCCGGCTGCCGCGCCCACGGACGCGATCGCCAGATCCCGCATCAACTTGTCCGCCTTGTCCTCCCTGTCCCCGTAGTGATTAAGGACGTCCTGCTCACCCCAGTTGACGAGGGGTTGAGATCGTTGATGTCCGTGGCGGCGTTGGCGCGATCCGCGATGGCCGCCGGAGTACATGCCGGCGCCAGCTCGTACTCGGCAGCGTTGATCCCGGTCTTGAAGTACTCGTTGACCGTCGGGTCGGTGGCCGCCATGAGACTGAAGACGCCGTACGTGTCGCCTTCCGTGTACGTGGGAGCCGACTGCCCGAACCCCACGATGTCGTCCATGCGCAGCAGCGCGGCCTCGGCCACCGCGCCCTGGAGGGGGACGTTGTCGTAGGCGAGGAGCGGGGTGGGGTCGTCCCAGTCGTGGATCAGCTCCGCGGGGTTGTCGGCGTAGTAGGTGAGGACGCCGTCGGCGATGCCCTCCTGCTCGGCGGTCATCACCCCGTTCTCGTCGGGCCGCGTGGCGCTGCCGATGACGTCGGCGATGCCCTGGCTGTCCTGCCAGTCGGCGCCCAACGCCTGGTTGCGGACGCCCGGATCGCTCAGGAGTCCCTGCGAGGCGGTCGCGCTGAGGGCCGCGTGGGAGAGCAGGTCGCTGCTGCCGGTGAGCTGGAGCGGTTCGCCCTCGGACGCGAGTTCGGGGTTCCACTGCGCGTTCTCGGCGGCGCTGAGGTTCCGCTGGTCGACGGCCTGCTGCACGCCGAGCGCCGCCATGCCCGCGTCGTAGGCGAAGGTATCGCTGGGCGCGACGGTGGCGCTTTCCATCAGGGCGCCGAAGCCGTTGAACTGGTCGACGCTGGCCTGGTCGGTGATCTGCTGGTCGTAGCCGTAGAGGTACTCGGCGATGGAGGCGGGCACCCCTTCCGCGTTGCCGGCGCTGTCGATGCCGCCGATCTCCGGGTTCATCAGGGTGTCGATGCCGTTGGCGACGGTGGTCGCGGCGCCGCTGAGGCTCTCGTTCGAGCCCAGCGCCGCGAGCGTGTCGGCGCTGGCCGTGCCGTAGAACGCGTCGAGGTAGGCGCGCTCCTCGGGGGTCATGTTGCGCTGTGCCTCCTGCGGGCCCGTGGTGCCCGCGGCGGGATTGCCGTAGATGCCGGAGTTGATCGCCTGGAGGCCGTCGATGTACCGGTCGATGTCCTGCTGGTTGGGGTTCTCCTGCTGCAACGCGTTGTTCAGGCCAGCGGCGGCCCACTCCCCCATCTCGGGGGTGGTGAACAGCTGGAACGGCCCTTCGGACGGCACGTACCCGAGGTACTGGAGCTCGTTCGCCTGCGTCATCATGTCCATGCGGTACGCCTCGACCGCCGCGGTGATTTCCCCGTCGGCGGTGCTGGCCGCCTGTGCCGTCTGCTCGATCCACTTCTGCCGGATGCCCTCGGCCATCGCCTCGGCGGTCCCCGGTTCGAGCGGAACTCCCTGCACCGATGCCACCCAGGCGTTGTACTCGTCGACGGCCGCCTGGACGTTGGTGGCGAGCGTGACGTTCAGCGGGGGAATCAGTGCCAGGACCTCGTCGTGGGCCGCGATGGCCCTGTTCATGGCCCGGTTGAGGGTGTCGCCCACGGCCGCGATGTCGGCGCCGCCCTGCTGCATCCCGTCGGCTGTCTGCTGGTCGCGGTCCGCTCCGTCCACCAGCGGGGCGCCGTCGTTGCCGCCGGCCGTCTGCGAGATCTGGCTGGCCTGGGTCGCGATGTCCTGGACCGACGTTGCCTGTTCGGCGGCCCGGAGGTAGGTGTCCCTGGTGGCGGCGATGTCCTCGGGGTTGAGCTCGTTCTGGAAGTTCTCCTGCCTGGCCCAGGGGTCCACGCCCGCTGCCGCCACCACCTCCGGGCGATCGAAACTCAGGTTCGGTCCCACGGGTTCTCTCCCCTCCTACACGCCGTCGGCGATGCTCTGGTCGGCTTGCGACGCCGTCTGTGCGGACGCGCCGCCGAGCGTCTGCTCGGCGGCGCCGTCCATGTCGATGCCGATGCCGGCGACGGCGTTGTCCGCGTTGGCCATGCCCTGCCTGCCCTCCGCCGCCATGGCGACGCCGCGGGCCTGCGTGTCACGCGTGGTGATCAGCGCGTTGACGAACGCGTCGGCCCCGCCGAAGCCGGCGGCATTGACCTGCACCGAGCTGAGCGCCTGCTGGGTCGCCTCGGCCGCCTCGGCGGCGGAGAGGTTGGCCCGAGCGCCCTCCTGGAAGCCGTCGGGCAGGTAGTACAGGCCGTCTGCGGACACGGGGTTCTCCCTTCTGCTGGTCAGGCGAGGACGCCGTTGGTGGCGCTCTGGCTGGGCGCCCACACCTCGGGGTCCTCGGTCAGTTCGGTCGGCCGGCCGATGCGGCCCGACTCGGCGGAGCCGCCGGATCGCGCCGCGCCGCCGGCCTGGTGGGCCGACCCCGGCGGAGGAGCGAACGGGCGGCCGCCCTGGGCGGCCTCGCGCATGGCCATTCCGGTCGCCACCCGCGCCCTGGTGCCCATGTTGCGGGCGGCCTGCCCCGCCATCTGGCCGCGGGCCGCGCCGGCGCCGCCCACGCTCGGCGGCATCATGCCGCCGTACATGCCGGCCAGCCCGGCAGCGCCCCCGAAGCCGGCACCGGCCACGAGACCGGCACCGCCGGTCAGGCCGGCACCGCCCACGCCGCCGCCCACAGCACCGACGCCCAGTCCTGGTGAGGCGATGGCGCCCGGGCCACCGCCGACGCCCGAGTACCGGGCGGCGTATTCCGTGACGTCGCCGAACGCCTCGCCGGTGACCGGGTCGATCCACTGGCCGGACGCCGGGTCGTACTCCCGGCCGGTGGCCGGATCGACCAGATAGCCGGTGGTGGGGCTCTCGACCCAGCCTTCGAAGTCGCCCGCCTCCGCGCCCGCGACGCTGGAGTAGGGGTACTCCTCCGCCGCCGCTGCCTCGTCGACCGCCGCGGACTCGGCTGCGGCCGCCTCGCTCGCGGCGGCGGCCTCGGCGCTGGCCGCCCCGTCCGCCGACGCGGCTGATGCCCCGCCCCCGGACGCGGCGGCCGAACTGGAGCTGACCGGCATCGCCGTGGGGCCGGTGGTCGCGCCGGGGCCGCCTCCTGGGGGAGCCGCCGGCGCGTTGCCACCGACGACTCCGGCGAACTCCGCGCCCAGCGCGTCCAGTTCCGCCTGCGCCTCGGCGGCGAGGGCCGCCATCTGCGCCTCCATGCCGTCCCCGACGAGCGGCAGCACGGCCACCGCCTCCAGCGCCCGGAACTCCTCGGCGAGTTGGAGCGCCTTCTCGTTGGCCTGCGCGGTGCGCTGCCCCGCGCTTTCGAGCTGGCCGGCGATCTGCCGGGCCACCGCCCCGCCGTCGCGCGCCCAGTTGCTGGTCTCCTCCAGCCGTTCGGCGAGCTCCAGCAGGCCGACGCCCTCCTGGCCGGCCGCCTGCGAGGCGGTGCCCGAAAGGGCCCCGCTCTCCGTGTCCGCGGCGGTGGCCAGCGCGAGCCAGGCCCCGGACGCCGCTTGGATGGTGTGCTCCTGGGCGGTCTGGATCTTGCCGATCGCCTCCCAGAAGGCTCCTGCCGCTGCGCTCATGCCGTCACCACCCCACGCCGAACGTGCCGGCGAGCTGGTTGTCCAGGTCGGCGTTGAACTGCTGGACGTTCTCCACCTGTACGGACGACAGCGTCTGCTGGGCCGCGGCGTCGGTGTCCGCGCCGATCCCGGCCGCCGCGCTCGCACTCGCCTGGATGTCGGCGACGGACTGCCCGGCCGCCTCCAGCTGGTCGAGCATGGTCTGCGCGGACTGCTCCAACGCCGCTGCGGCCGCCGCCCCGTTCGGCACGTCGCCGAACACGGCAGGGGCCGAGGCGATCCCGGCGAACACGTTCTTCATCTGGGGCAGCCCGGCTCGCTCACCCGCCCCGCTCTCCACATCACCCAGAGCCGGGAGATTGATCGTCGTGTCCATGGTTGCGATGTCTCCTCCGGGGATCCGCGGTCAGCGTCCGCCGCCCGCCGCGGCCCGCACCATGGCGGCGCCGCCCTCGTTGCCGATGTTCTGGACGTTGCGCATCGCCGTGTTCTGGGACGTCACGCTCTCGTCGTAGCCACTGGACTCGCGGCGGAAGATCTGGTCGCGCTCGGTGAGCACGGTCCCGATCTGGGCGTCCACCTGACCGGTGTTCACCAGACCCATGAGCTGGGTGGTGACGTTGGTCCAGATCTCGACGTACTGCTCCTGCTGGCTGGCGGTCTGCGACTGGATGGTGTCGAGACCCTCGTTCCTGAACTGGATCAACCCGTTGGACGACATGGTTTGTCTCTCCTCTTCCTGGCCGGTTGCCGGTCGGTGGGGCTGTCAGATCGCCGCGGCGACGGACAGGTCAACGTTCGGCGTTGGGCGCGACGACGTTGCCCAGCGCGCCGTGCGCGGCGTCGTCGGTCTCCCGACCGGTGTTGGCCGTCAGGCCCAGGTCCTGGGAGAGCCCGTCGAGGGCGTTGGCCAGGGCCTGGCCGGCCCGGCCGAGGTTGTCGTAGGTCTCCACGGCCGTCGCGGTGCCGGCGCCGTTGTAGGCGGAGGGCATGTTGCCCGCGTGGCCGGCGATGCCGGTGGCCACCGCCCCCATGTCGCTGAACGCCTGGGCGATGATCGCCATGACGCGGTCGACTTCCTCCGGGGCAAGCTTGATCTCTTCCATCGATGCCTCACCTTCGAACTGTCGGAACACGCCGTACCAGGGGGATCAGGGGACCCCCGGGCACATGCACGGACAACTGCCAGGGCGACACGGACAGCGCGTCTTTCCAGCCGTCCTGGGCCGATTCAGAGTGAAGCAGCAGAGGTTCGGGGAGGGGTCCCCGGACAAGATCGGGCCGGGCTTCCAGCCGCTCCCCAGGGCCGTCTCGCCGGTTACACCAGTGCTCCCGTGAGGGGTCCGCGGCGACGACGTCTAGGTTCGCCGAACCGGCGGGCCGCGCGTTCCAGGCCCTCGCGGGCTGGTGTGCGTGGACCTCATGGCTGCGCACCGGGCCGCTTCGTCGCCGCCGGCGGTGACCCGCAAGCGGTCCTCTGCTGAGCCCAAGCGTCAGCATGTCCCCCCGGCAGTCCCCCCGACCAGCAAGGAAGAGTCCATGACACGCAGGCGCACCATCGTCCTCATCAGCATCACCGCCGCCGCCTCGGCGAGCGCCCTCGCGCTCCCCGCGCAGGCCGCCACCGTCACCCCCGGGGGCGCCGACTGCACGTACCCCGCCGACGTTCTCGACCTCTCCGACTGGAAGATGACCCTGCCCACGGGCGAGGACGAGGAGCCCACCGAGATCACGCAGCCCGAGCTCGCCACCTTCTCGGCCGAGCCCTATTTCCAGGTCAACGAGGACTGCACCGCGGTGATCTTCCGGTCCCCGGTCGACGGTGTGACGACGGGCGGCTCCAGCTACCCGCGCGCCGAGCTGCGGGAGATGACCGACGGGGGTGGGGACGAGGCCGAATGGTCGGCCAGCGAGGGCACCCACACCATGGTCGTCAACGAGGCGTTCGTCGCGCTGCCCAACGAGAAGCCGCACCTCGTCGGCGCCCAGGTGCACGGCGGGGACGACGACGTCACGGTCTTCCGCCTCGAGGGCAGCAGCCTCTACATCACCAACGGCGACGACAGCAACCACCACCTCGTCACCGACAACTACCAGCTGGGCACGGAGTTCGAGGCCAAGTTCGTGGCCCAGGGCGGCGAGATCGACGTCTACTACAACGGGGAGCTGGAGACCACGATCGCCGCCGACGGCGACACCAACTACTTCAAGGCGGGGGCCTACACGCAGGCCAACTGCGAGAACTCCTCCCCGTGCGGCGGTGACAACTTCGGCGAGGTCCACATCTCCGGCATCGAGGTCACCCACTCGGACTCCGAGGACGGCGACTCCGGAGAGGGCGACACCGGGGACGAGGACAGCGGCGACGAGGACTCGGGTGACCAGGACACCGGGAACGAGGACTCGGGCGACGACAGCGGCAACGAGGACACCGGCAGCGGTTCGGACGACGCGACGCGGGCGACTCGACGACGCGACTCGGACGACGGCGCGGCCGGGGCCGACGACGCCGCGGGCCCGAGCACCCAGACCGGAGACGACCCCGACCTGGCCGAGACCGGCGGCAGCTCCACCACGCCGTACCTGATCGGCAGCCTGGGCCTGCTCGTCGCGGGCGGTACCGCCCTCGTCGTCGCCCGTCGCCGCAGCGCCACCCGCGCCGCCGCGCAGTCCTGATCCGGAACGACCACGGCCGTTCAGCGAAGAAGCGAACACGGTGCCGGGCCTCCCACGGTGGGAGGCCCGGCACCGCGCCGTTTCAGCCGGCGCGGATCAGGTGGCCGGCAACCGGCCGGCGGCCGAGGCGGCGAGGTCCGAGGCCCAGTCGCACAGTTCGTCCGTCGACCGGTCCTCGCCCTCGACCCAGATGAGCACCCGTTCGAACGCCGTCTCGTCGTACTCGTCGGCGTAGTCACGGTGCTCCACGTAGGCCGAGCAGGTGCCAGGGCCGTTGCCCTCGGGACGGAGAAAGCCGCCACGGTCGCCGAACTCGGCGGACGTGGTGTCGTCGTCCTCGCTCATGGCGGCCCCCCGGTCGTACGTCAGCCCCACGAAGGTCTTTCCGTTCTGGCTGCTCCAGTCGCACTGCCATCCGCCGAAGTGGGTATTCGGCTCGGCGGCGTCCACACCGGGAACGGCGGCGAGCGCGTCCGCGTCGAGCAGACCGCAGGCGTCCTGCCAGACCAGGGACGCCTCGGGGAGGGCCGGCGGCGGGGAGCGCCGGGGGATCTGCTCGCCGCTCTGCACCAGGGAGTCGAGCTGCTCGGCGGCGCTGATTGCGGCCGCGTCCGCCATCTCGCACAGCGGCGGAGAGCCCTCGTCGTCGGTCGAGGCGCTGACCCAGACGGCGGTGTCGGAGTCGTCCCCTGGCAGCAGCACCGCGCGGTCGCAGTCGTCGGGCTCGTCCACCGCCTCGGCGACCTGGATCTCTCCGACGCGTCTGACGCGCATCGGCTCCACCAGTTCGCCCTCGATCTGCGCGTGCTGCGTGAAGGAGACCTCGACGTCCACCCAGAGGTCGTCCTCGGGGGAGACGAGCACGTCACACCGGTCGAAGTTGCCGTAGTCGTTGTCGAGATCGGTGTAGCCGAACTGGTCGAGCGCCGCCCGGTCCGTCAGGGCGCAGGGGTCGGCCGTGCGTTGGTCGCCGACGAGCGCACCTCCCTGGGGCCCGCCGTCCGGTTCGGGCGACGGCGGCGGCCCGGCGTCCGGCCCGGGTCCGGTGTGGCGCCGGCCTCCGTCGTCGGGCTGGGCTCCGTCGTCGGGCTGGGCCTCGGCCTCCGGCAGGACCGACGGGGCGTCGCCACCGACGCCGGTGAACCAGACGAGGCCGCCGGCGATGACGGCCAGCGCCACGGCGCCCGCCACCACGACCAGCCACTCCCGTGGCCTGCGCGGCGCGTCGGCGGCGTCCGACGCGTGCCGGACGGGCGGGGGCTGCGGTGGCGGCGCGGCCGGTGGTGCGGTTGGCGGAGATGGGGGTGCCTCCCAGGCCCCCGAGGGCCTGGGGGAGGGTGGTGCGACGGGCGGCGCGGCCCGAGCGGCGGGTCCGGGATGACCGGGGGCCGCGGGGCCGGCCGGTCCACCGCCGGGGCGCGGCCCCGGGCCGGGATGCCGTTGGCGACGGCCGTCAGGAGCCGCTTCGCCTCGGCGGCGTCTGGCCGGTCCCGCGCGTCGAGTTGGAGCATCTCCTGGAGCGCCCCGTGCAGCAGCCCGACGGCCTCGCGGTCCAGGGCGGCGACGCCCCGTTCGTCCCGCCGCGGCGGGAAGCCGGTGACCAGCGCGTACAGCGTCATGCCCAGGCAGAAGACGTCCGAGGGCGGCAGGGGTATGCCCCGGGCGACCTCGGGGGCCGCGTAGTCCGGGGTGTAGCTGATCGGGCTGTCGACCGCCAGCGTCTGGTGGCCGCCCCACTGGAACGCGGCGCCGTAGTCGAGCAGCTTGGCGTGGCCGCGCCGGGTGAGGCCGATGGCCGTGGGCTTGATGTCGCAGTGGACGATGCCCGCCGCGTGGAGGGCCTCCAGCGCGTCGGCGATATGGGCGCCGATACGGGCCGCGTCCCGGGGGGACATCGGCTGCCCCCGGTCCAGGACCCCGGGCACATGCTCCATGACGAGCCAGCAGCCGTCCTTCTCGTGGATGCCGTGGAGGGTGGTCAGGTGTGCGTGGTCCCGGAACGTGTCCAGGGCGCGCGGCAGGGCCCGCAGCCGCGCGACGGCGCTCCTGTCGTCGCCCGCGACGCGGACCGGTTTGAGCACGACGTCGCGTTCGGCCCGCTCGTCGCGGGCCAGCCAGACCTCACCGTTCCTCCCGACGCCGATGACCTCCCTGAGGACGTACTGACGGCGGATCTTCTCTCCCGAGTGCACCGTGGTCCCTCTCTCGCCCGTGAACTGCCGCGACGGCACCGGCCGTCGTGGCGGTCATTCGGTGACGTCGATGTTGGTCAGCCCGCTGCCGGCGTTGCTGACGGTGTTGTCGGACGTGACGACGTTGGGCGAGTCGCCGCAGTCGTCCGGGTCCTCGATCCTGATGGCGTAGCCCTCGGCGCCGCCGAGGTCGGAGTCGTTGCCGCGGAAGGTGTTCGCGCAGCCGTAGCCGTCCACGATGATGTGGGTCTGGTAGCCGTCGAGCAGTTCGCCGTCGCCGCCGAAGGTGCCGGTGTTGCCCTCGACGAGGTAGCCGACGCCCTTCATGTCGACCCAGGAGTCCGCGTAGTTCTCGCCCGAGATGCCGTCGCCGTCGAACGTGTTGCCGCTGACGACGCCGTCGACGGTGCCCTCCTTGACGTCCACGTGCTCGGCGGTGACGTTCGGGCCGAGCGTGTTGTTCAACGCCTGGTTGCGGTCGCTCCGGTCGGGGCCCTCGCCGCCGTCCTCGCCGTGTTCGGGCCAGTTGCTCACGGCGGAGCCGAAGTAGATCGCCTCGCCGTACCGGGGCTCTTCGAGGCCGGTGTCGTGGATGAAGGAGTTCTTTATGACGTTGTCTGAGCTGGCGGCGCGGAAGTGGACCGCCTCGGCGTCGACGCCGTACACCTCGACGTCGTCGATGACGACGTGGTCGGCCTCGTCGAGGATGATGCCCTTGGACGCGTCCGTGACCGTGAAACCGGTGAGGTTCCAGTGGTCGGCGCCGTCGAGGTGGAGGCCGTAGCCGTCGTCGTCGTTGGACAGGACCGCGTCGCGCGGGCCGATGAGGGTGATGGGCTCCTCGGCGGTGCCGGAGACGGTGGCGTCGAACGTGCCGGCGTAGTCGCCGGATTCCAGCTCGATGACGTCTCCGGGGTCGGCGTCGGCGAGCGCGTCGGTCAACTCCTCGGCGGTGGCCACGGTGATCGTGTCCGCGAGGGTTTCGGGTGCTTCGGGGGCGTCCGGCACGGCGCTCGCGAGCCCCGCCGTGGCCCCCGCGACGGCGGTCGCGGCGGCCACGGCGAGAAGCGTTCGGCGCAGACGTACGGTGCTCACAGGCATGCGGGCCCTTCCTGTCTGGTGGCTCGCGCGGCTGGAAGTGGCCCCGGCGGAGCGCCCTGTGGCGATGTCGGGGGCGGCGGACGAGAGCCACCGCGGGCCCTGACCGTCCCCGGACGACGCGCGGCGCGTCGGGGCCACGACGGCCACGACGGTGTCACCGATGAGAGTGGATCTCCGAGTGGAGGTGATTCACGCCGCAGACGCTAGGGCCGACGGCCGGGGAGGGGTCCCCGCGCGGCTAGGGCCCGTTTCATATGTCGCGTCGGATCAGCCCGCGGCGTCTGGTGGCTCACATCTTCGTAAGGGTTGGTCTGACGGGCCTCGGTGCAAGCGGCACGTTTCCGCGCGGGTGGGCGGAGGGCCTTGGGGCGAGGGAGCGGGGGCCTACGCTGGCTCGCGGATCGGGTGCCCCTGGGCTGCCCGGCTCTAGCCCGATCGGCCCCCCACTCGTAGAGGCTCGCCCCAAGGTGGCTGCCAAAAGCCTCGGAGCCCACCCGCCGCCCCAGCTGGCACTCATCATGCTTTGAGATCGCTACGCGGCGGCGTAGAGCATGTCCCTAAGTCGCTCACCCTCGTGTGTCCCACGTACCGAGCGGTAGACGGCGAAGGCACGAGCGAGCGTAAGCCCGCTCCTGTATGAGGGCGGCAGCTCATCGTAGGCGTCAGCTGCGACACGTGCGGCCTCTTCCGGCTCTCCGTCTTTGGCCAGGCAGGAAGCCCGATCAATGGCGATCAAGGCACGTGTCATCACGCTGGGGCTTGCGGACAGCTCCAACGCTCGTTCCTGTTCGGCGTAGGCGCGCTGAGTCTCACCAAGGATGGTCAGTGCCTGCGAAAGGTGTACTCGATGCTTCTGCTCCGGGTAGCCGAACCACGAGGAAACAGACTGAGCTGCTGGGAGCTGATCCATTATGCGGTCGGCATGGTCAACTGCGGCCAGTGCTTCCTCCCGCCTGCCGCTCGCAGCGTAGGCGCGAGCGGCTACAGCACACGCAAGGGCTGCTGCTGAGCTGGGACGTTCACCTGCCAGGGCGCGGGCCTTCTCGGCGAGTTCGATAGCTACAGCCTGGGCACCGAAGTTCAACGGAACCATGGCTTCCCTACCCAACACCCATGCGTGCGTGTCTGTGTCACCGCTCTCTCCAGCGGCTCGACTGGCTGAGTGAAACCAGCGTGCACTTTCCCGGTGGTCACCAAGATCGTGCAGGATGATGGCGATCATTCCGGCCATTTGGGCGGCGACACGGCACAGTCGGGCGCGCGCAGCGACGGTCTGAGACGCGGCCATCAAGGGATTCAGTTCGACTAGTTCAGCAACGAGGTTGGCTAGTACATCGGCTGGAGGGTGTCCGCTGTACCCGTGCCCGTAACGAGCAACTGTGGACTCCCAGAAGCCCAGGTCAGCCCCGTCACCGGAGAGAGTCAGGTCAAGGTCAGCACGTGTGGCGGCAACGGCAGCCGCAGTTGGGCCGGTCATGCCGGCGGCCAAGGCGCCGAGAAGGTTCCGGCGCTTCATCGGATCGTCTCCATGGTCTTGCTCCGTTGTGCCGGGGATGGACTCCCAGGGTCGCTCACGTTCACTCGAATGTCTGCCCGAACCTCGCGCTGAATCCGAGTGCGCCCGCGACGCAGAACCACCGTAACCAAGCAGTTCGACACCTAGCACTCGCTCAAGTGGGACGCGCCATTGGGCTGCTCCGCGCTTGCCGTGCTCCCAGCGGTACACCTGGTTCCTACCCGGGCCGTCTCCTGGTGTCCTTCCTGCTGCCTCGGCGAGTAGCCGGGAAAGCCCCTCCTGGCTCAGGCGGCGGGCCTCCCGGACCGTCCTGATCAGTTCTCCGTTGCGCTTCCTGATCAGTTCTCCTCGCGCATGGCTTCACCTGCAAAGTCTCCGGACGACAAGTTGGACGACAGTCGGACGACCACTGGACGACTGCTGGCTGACAGCCTGGCAGCTATCCGCCTTCCGTGTTCGCGCGTTGACTGTTCGTCACCTCAACCGGCGAACGAGAGGGGAGGCGATCGTGGCTGACGTAAGTGCATCGCAACACCCCGACTCCGGAAATCTTCCCGCGTGGATGCCCACCAATGGGTCAGGGGTCAAGATCCTTAGCTGTGGTACCGACTTCGACGCGGTTCGTGTGCCGGGGCACATCGGGGCCTACGCGCTGGAGCTGCTGGCGGGTAGGTCGGGCCCGGTCATCGAAGCGGTGAAGGACGGGGTTCTGTACTGGCTGGTCCAAGCGGGTCGAGCCTCCGACTGGCGGTTGCGGTCGGTGGTCGTCTACCGGGGGGCCTGCTACGTCGCTGTGCCGGCGGCGGACTGGGACGGCGGGCGGGGGTTGCGCTGGCTGGTTGGACCGGCTGGCGACTGCCTGACTGATCCTGAGGCGTTGCACGATGCCCTTGCGGCGGCTGTGGAGCGGCAGTTGGGCCCCTTGCGAACGGCGGGTTGATGATGTCGATGATCCTCCAGCATGCTGCCTCGGCTGTGCCTCCTCCGGATGTGCTGCGGCTGTCGCCACTCGAATTGTGTGGGCTGGCGTGTGTGCGGTGTCATCGTCGGCTTCCTCGTTATTGGTGGGCGGTGCGGGTACTCGACGTCATCGTTGATGAGGGGCGCCGCGAGTATCGCCGGTACGTCTGTGCTCCGGAATGCGCTGCGGCGGAGGCATTCACTAAAAGCGCTAACAGCGTTGATGTCATGTGCCGGGTGTTGGAAGGGCTTCGGCGACTGCCGGACGGTCGTGATCCTCCCCAGCGTTGACGACTCTCCGCCTCTTCGGCGTCTTGCGATCGGAGGGAGCGGAGTGTAAGCCCGCTCCCGGCGTTTATTCGCCTGCTGGGGCGGGCGCTAGATTCCTGCTGGCCGGACTGTGGGGGTTGGCCGGTAGGTAATGTCCCGCCCCGGGGGGAGTTATTGTCCTTTCGCTCTCGGGGTGGGCATACACCCAGGCGACCGATGGGTCAGGGTCGCACCCACGCCACCACACACAGGGAGGACAAGGAACGCATGGCCACGATGGCCAAGGGACAGCCGCAGTCCCCCAAGGGGCCGAAGACCGGACCGAAGACGACGCGTTGAGCGACAGAGATTGATCAGGGAGGAGAGGCGACATGCCTAAGGAAAAGAAGAAGGCAAGCTCGAAGATGGAGCCATCCTGGCGGGTTGCCTTACCCGTTGATCCGAATGCCAACGGCAACCGCGCCGAACGGCGGGCCGCTGCCAAGGCTGAGAAGAAGAACAAGAGGTCCTGATTCAGAGGTCCTGATCTGACCACCGCGCCGGGCGTCGGCAGTCGCTCGGGGGCGGATGCCTCCCCCGCCTCCAGTCCGGGCCGGGCGGGAGGCAAGGGCCCCGGTCGTTCTCCCGCTGGTAATGGACGGCCGGGGCCTATTCATCCTCTATGAAGTCCCGTACAGATGTCGAACAGTCTTCGGTCCTTACCTATCGGATTGCCGACTACATCAACCGTACTGCTCTGCGATGAGGCAGGGCGGTACCTGATCGTGTGCCCTCGTGGTCCCCGGCGTGGCTGGGTTCTACCCGGTGGCCTGGTGGAAGCGGGTGAGTCCCCCCGCGAAGCCGCGCGCCGGGAGGTGCGGGAGGAACTGAGCCTGAACGTCAAACCGGGTGATCTCCTGATCACGGAGTGGGTCCAAGCCAGCGGCCCAGACCGCCGTGACCGACTGGCGTTCGTCTTCGCGGGGCCGGTCCTCACTCCCCGTCAACTCTCGGCCGTCCGTCCTCAGCGGGCAGAGCTGGAAGGCTGGCGCATGGAGACGCCCGACCGAGCCCTGTTGTTGCTTCATCCTCTGGTCGCTCGCCGCCTCACTGCGGCGCTCAATGACTCCGCGAGAACTCTCTACCTTGAGACGCGACCCATCGGAAGGACAACGAAGTGACGGACGCGGACTTCCCCGCCGACCGCCGCGTGCGGATCGGCACGCGAAGCGCTCCCATGGCCCTGGCGCAGGTGCAACAGGTCTCCGCCTTACTGCGCAAGCACGTACCGGACCTCTCCATCGAGGTCGTGCCCGTGACGACCGAGGCGGACCACTGGCAGGGGGACCTTGCCCAGTTGGGCGGTAAGGGACTGTTCACGCGGCAGATTGACGTGATGCTTCAGCGCGGCCAGGTAGACATGGCCGTGCACTGTCTCAAGGACGTGCCCGGTGATGTCCCTCTACCCAAGGGGCTGATCTTCGCCGCGTACCTGGAACGCGATGACGTGCGTGACGTCCTTCTCGTGCCTGAGGGGGCCACGGCGGAGCGACTGGACGACCTGCCGGCTGGGGCAACGGTGGCGACTTCCGCCGTGCGGCGTAAGGCGCAGATTCTCGTGGCTCGGCCGGACTTGAACGTGGTGCGTGTGCGGGGTCTGGTGGGCACACGCGTGGAGAAGCTCGACGGGAAGAAGGGCGACCTGGAGTGCGACGCGATGGTGTTGGCCGCGTCCGGGCTACAACGTCTGCAACTGTCCCATCGGGCCAAGCAGCGGTTCAGTACACACGAGATGCTCCCGGCCGTTGGCGCGGGGGTCGTCGGTGTGGAGTGCCGGCGGGATGATCCAGAGGTCGCGTTGTTGCTCGACCGCATCAACCATCAACGGACCATGACTGAGGTGACGGCGGAACGGGTGATGCTCCATGGGCTGCGCGGGCACTGCAACAGTCCGATCGCTGGGCACTGCGTCACCGAGGCAGACGGACAACTGACCCTGCGCGGCATGGTCTTCTCACGCGATGGCTCCCGCTTCGTGCACGCCCATCTCTGGGGAGAGCGGGACAACGATCCGGCGGTGCTCGGCGCTCGGGTCGCCGCAGAGCTGCTGAGGCAAGGCGCGCGGTCGATCATCGAC
>CAWFMG010000003.1:0-1142214 GCA_963816875.1 uncultured Actinomycetota bacterium | reverse complement strand
CGCCTCCCGCCTGCCGAGGGCGATCTGGCCGCAGGCCGGCATGCCGAGGCTGACCGCACTGGATCGACGGGTCGCCTCGGAATCGAGCTACGCGAGCTTGTCCTGGGCGCCGGCCCGGCGCAGATATGGTCATTTCCCTACGGGCCTGGGTGGCCCGGTACCCGGGTATTGTGGCCGCGCTCCGGCAGCCGAATCGGCCGTAGGCCGGACGGAGCTGTTCGTCCGATTCACGCCAACCGTCAGGAGCGGAACCGTGCTCGCAAAGCGCCGCAGACTGCTGTTCGAGGCTGTCGGCCCCGTGCTCGAACCTGGGGAGCGAGTCGAGGTGACGGCCATCGTGAACCTGAGCACCGTCTCAGTGACCCGGCTGGTGGCGTCGACGGCGGTCTCCACGCTCCTCAGCTTCGGGACACTGACCGTGATCCCCAGGCGCGCTCCCTTCTATTTGGTGATGACCGGCCGTCGTATAGCCATTTTCGGGACGAAGGGGGAAAACGAATGGCCGGGGGATCTCCAGATGATGATTCCGCGCGCCGGTCTGGTTCGCTCGAAGACAAAAGAGCGCTTGCTCAACTCGTCCTTCATCGTCTTCTCGCCAGGCAGCGAGCAGGGCTTGAAGATCATCTTCCCGTTGCCCCACCGCAAGGCTCGCCACGCGATGGCGGCAGCCCTGCCTGAGGTGCACTGACCACCTGGCTCTTCGTGTTTCCAGGCTCCGAGGTGGCTGTGAGCGTTGTCGGAGTGAGTTGGCAAGATCGCGGCTATGGCCCGCCGACGAGCCGTGGCCGCACTGCGACGGACCTCATGTGGTGGACGGAATGAACGAGGCTCTGTCCCCAGCGGACGTGAGGCTGGAACGGCAGATCAGTGCCGCCTCGCGCGGCAGGGGCCTGACCCCGCAGGAGCGAGAGGCCCTGGAGCGAATCCGCCCTCCTCGGAAGTTTCCGCTGAGGGTGGCCATCACACCGTATGAGGGGTCCATAGCGATGCTGCCGGTCGCACAGTTGTACCTGCGGGACGTGCCCGATCTGCACGCGCCTGAAGGAGCAGACCTGCTCCAGGTCCTGTGGTGTCCCTTCGATCACCCGATCATGCCCAGGACCGCGCTGTTCTGGCGGTCGGCAGCCACGGTCACCGACATCCTCACCACGCCCCCCGAACCGCCCGCGATGCAGTTCGACAACTACCTGCCCGAGCCGTGCCTGCTCAACCCGGAGCAGGTCACCGAATACCCCGACCACCTGGAGTTGAGCAGGGAGTTCCAGGAGCAGCTCGGGACCTGGAGCGAATGGCAGGCAGCCGTCACGGATGTGGACGACTACGCGTCGTCCCCGGAGGAGTTCTACGACCGCGAGTTGGCCGGCGCACCCGGCTGGAAAGTCGGCGGCTGGCCTCGCTGGGGCGCCACCGAACCCACCACCCGGCTCTGCCCTGCCTGCGGCAGCGACATGGATGCCCTACTGACCATCGCCACGTCCGAGGGCGACGACGACAGCAGCTGGCTCCCGAACGAAGTTTGCGAAGACCGAGAACACACCAGTGCGTCCTCCAGCCACACTGGGCCGGAAGGTCAGGCCGTGATCGACTTCTTCCGCGCCCAAGGCACTGAGGTGCACGACCGCGGTCGCGTCCCCCGCGATGCCCGCGTCGCGCCCCTCGGCACCAACCCTGCTCCAAGGCAACCGACCGCCGTCCAACTCGGCAGCGGCTACGACCAACAGCTCTACGTCTGTCCGGCAGCTCCGGAGCACCCCCATTCCGAGCTGATGCACTAGCCAGCCCCATACACCGGCCCCCGGCCGCTCCCGAACCCTCCGTGTCCGAGAAGAGCGCTCGTGCCTGCGGCTGTACCGCTGGTCCCCAATTCTGGGAAAGCACCCCGCCCCCGGTCAGCGTCGGCGATCGCCCGGCGCGAGCAGGCTGATAACTTCGGCGATCACCTCCGGGGAGCGGTGGAAGTACTTCCGTACGTTCTCTGCCTTGAGCAGGCGGGGCAGCAGCCGGGCGGTGCCCGCCAGTAGACCGTCTCCAGAACGAAGTCTTCGCGGATGGCGCCGCGGCGACGCGTACGAGGGCGGGCACTGCACACGTCTCCCGCGGAGGGGGCGGTTCAGCTTGCCCGTGGCGGGTTGAAGCGCAGGCCGTCGAAGAGGATGGCGGTGATCTGTCTGGCTTCGCTCTGCCAGCCCTCCGTGGCGTGCATTCCGCAGATGCCACCCAGGGCACGTAGCAGGGTGGCGCCGGTGACGCCGTCACGGATGGTGCCGGCTGTGGTGCCGGCGTCGAGTAGCTGGGTGAGGGCGTTCGCCATCTGGGTGCGGGCGTTGTCGAAGACCGGTGAGTCCGTCGCCATGATGCTCTCCAGGGCGACGGCCATTCCCTTGCCCACGGCCGCGTGGTCGACAAGCACATCTCCCAGCAGATGCACCTCGACTTCGTCGTCGACGACCTCGCAACCGCCGACCGCCTGGCGCTCGAAGCCGGCGCCAGGCGGCTGCGGCCCACCGACGACGTCCACCCGGAATCCCAGACAGGCAGCCGGGTCTACGCAAGCCCGGCCGAACACCCCTTTTGCCTGCGATCAGCCTGAGCGGCCCGACGGATGCCTCGGGGTGCGCGTACGCGTCGGGCCGGCTTATCGGTTCTGATCGCTGTGCAGGGCCTGGTGGACGGGTTGGCGGGCGCTCAGCCACGCCGGGACGCCGGTCAGTGCCCGCCAGGGTGAGCAGGGTCGCGGCCGCCAGGGTCGCGGTCTGCCGGGAGGAGGGTTCGACGACGGCGTCTGGACCGAGGTGCAGCAGCGCGTACAGGGTGGTTCCGGCGGGGACGCCGATGACGGCGGCGGGCGGTGAGGCCCGGGCCGGGCATGAGCGGGACGGGCAGCCAGGCGACGGCCGTGAGTGCGTGCCGAACTGCTCGAGCAGCGGATCGGCGGCTTCCAGGCACCGAAGTAGGGCGCACTACCGGGTGTCCGTCGAGGACGAGGTGCGGATGACGAGCGAGGGCTGGGCCCGGTCCTGACGCTCGCGGCCTGGCACGCGGGACCGGACACGCCGCACCGCCCGATGCCGAACTGCTGCTCGCCGGCGCGTCGGCCGATATCGACGCCGGGCTGCTCCCCGGCGAGGCCTGGCCCGAGGGGTTCCCGCCCTGGAGACCGCGCGGCCGTGATGCCCGTCAGTCCTGGGTCTCGGTCGTCGGGGGGGCGCCCCCGATCCCGTCGTTGACCTCCCACCGGTCGTTGTAGCCGATCGGGTAGTTGTACGCCGGCTGGTCCTGGTTCGCGCTCAACCGGAACGGCTGCCCCTCGTCGTCGATCCGCACCGTCCCGCGCTCGCCGCCACTGGAGAACTCCAACTCCAGGTAATAGCTCACGTCGTACTCCTGCGTGGCCACCGTCAGGTAGTACACCTCGGGGTCGCTCTCACTCACCGAATACGGGAAGTCCCGCTGCCCGCCCTCGGGTGTCACCTCCGGCTGCCCGGCGTCGAGGTCCACACCGAACTGCCTCGTCACCACGGGGCCGCCACAGCCGTCGGTGCCCATCTGATAGTCGTTCCAGGACAGCGGCGCGTCCCTGCCCACCACACGCACGTTCAGCCCTTCCAGAACGACGGTGTCCTCCTCCGTCCCCTGCACGGTCAGCGTCACCCACTGCTGGCCGGCGGCGACCCCGCCGAGCGCGGTGACCCACCCACGCGCATCGTCCTCGCCCGGCGGCGGCGGCACCTGGGCGGGTTCCTGGTCCACCAGATAGTGCGCCGTGCAGGGGCTGAACCAGTCGTGCGGCTCGACGACCACGGTGGGCGGAGTGGCATCGCCGCTCTCCTCGCCCGACTCGTCCCCGGCGGGCAGACCCGACTCATCGGGGCCGTCGGAGCCCGACGAGGAAGAGGACTCACTCAAGGAATCGCTGGAATCGGTGTCAGCGCCGGCGCCCTCGCCGTTACCTTCGGCGTCGCCGGGTAGGAGACTCGCGACCAGCGCGGCCGACAGAACGACCGCGGCCACGCTTCCCCCCGCCAGAACGGCGACGCGCCGACGCCGCCCCGCCAGAAGCGCGAACCTCGACCCCGAAACGGTCCCAGGCTCCGGGTCCGGCCCCCCGTCGGCGGCCTCAGCCTCCTCCCTGGGCTCTTCGCGCGCCGCAGCCACCGACTCCGATGCCACGGCCTCCGATGCCACCGCCCCCTTCTGCCTGCGCCGGACATCGGCCAGCACCCACCTCCGGTGCAGCTCCACCAGCTCCTCGGGGGTCGCCTTGCACACCCGCGCGAACCGCTCCACGGGCGCGTAGTCCGCCGGAACCGCCTCCCCGCTGACGTACCGGTGCAACGTGGAGGCACTCATGTGGAGCCGCTTCCCAAGCACCCCGTAGCTGAGCCCGGATCGCTCCTTCAGCTGCCCGAGCAGCTCAGAAAAGCTGTCCCCCGCCATCGTTCCTCCTGCTCTGCACATCCCGGGTCCGCGCCCCAGGGGAACATCGTTCCCGCAGGTCAGACCCCTTGCGGGCATCCCAGCGTCCCGGATGCTACTGCAACCATAGAGGCTGGGACGGAACACCCCACAAGCCGCGGTCACTTCGAAACACACCGCTCCCGGCACCCGGTCGGGCGGCCCGCACCAACCCATCTCACCGAAAGCAGGGGAGCTTGGCGACGAGTTTCCGAATGGGCGGCTGTTCGGAGAAGACTTCCTGCGCGCGCTGCACGACGGTCCTCCCTGGCCGACACTCGACACGATAGGCAAGCGACGGGGCCGCCTGTAGAAGTCACCGAAGGTCAGGTGAAAGCGGGAGCCGACGCTGTTGACCGCGTACGCCGACGACGTGGCCTGTTCCGAGATCTGGACCGAACAGCTCACCACGCAGGTCCGAACCCGCTCCGTCAACCGCCGAGCACCGAACAGGTTCCCCTTGGGAGTCTGTCGTTGGCCTGGTGTCCCGCTGGCTGATGCCCAGGATGCGCGGATCGAGGCGATCGCGCTGCTGCCCGATTACGCGGCGTCTATGCCCGTTTGCTGACCCAGTCAAACGCGATCTACATCACACCTCAGTACCCTCGGCCCGTGAAGGTGCCCGAGGGACGCAGGCGTCCGGGCCGGGCGACGACACCCGTGAGGAGGATCGAAGTCGTGGCGTGGAGCACCCGTCAGATCGCCGAACTCGCGGGCACGACCCTGAAGGCGGTACGGCACTACCACGCCGTCGGCCTGCTCGAGGAGCCCCAACGGGGCTCCAACGGATACAAGCGCTATGGCGTGGCCCACCTGGTACGTCTGCTGCGCATCAAACGTCTGGCCGATCTGGGGGTTCCGCTCGCCCAGATCTCCGCCATGGGCGCCCTCGACGAGCACCCGGAAGAGGCGCTCCGCGCGCTGGACGCCCAACTGGCCGCAAACCTGGACCGGTTGGAACGGATCCGCGCCGAACTCGCTTTGCTCATGCGCCAACGCGCACCGATCGACCTGCCGCCCGAGCTCGCCCCCGTCACGGCCCGCCTCTCCGAAGCCGACCGCTCGCTCATCGTCGTCCTCATCCGGGTTCTCGGCCCCACCGCCCTCGACGTCTGGCAGAAGGCGGTGCTGGACCACCCCCGCGACCCGGTGATCGACCAGTTCGACAAGCTGCCGGCCGACGCCGACGCGCAGACCCGGCAGGACCTCGCCGAACGCCTCCTCCCCCACGCCCAGCTCCTGACCGCCAGGCATGCCGGGCTGTGGGACGTCGGCCCCCACACGTCGCGCGACGCGAAGTCCGCGGCACGCGTCGTCGGACAGGCGATCAACGACCTCTACACCCACGCCCAGATCGACGTTCTGCAGCGCCTGCATCACCTGACGCAGGGCCAGCGGAACCGGGGGGCGACTGACCGCTCGGACCGTCCCGTCGGCCGGACGCACGGATCCTCGCCTCGGCCAGCCCTGAAGAGGAACGGCGTTCACTCTCCCTGTCCGGCACAGGCCCCTCCCGGCAAACGGAGTGCGTCACCGGCCGACCGGTGAGGTGACACGTGCGCGCGACCCAGCCCACACCCTGCCCCTGGGGCACACTCAACCCAACCCGCGGGTGATCGCGGACACCTTGCGTGAGTCTTGTCCCTGCCCCAGGGGCACGGTTTGCAGTGGTACCTGCTGCCGCCACCCCCACGAGCGCGTCCGGCGGCCGAGGAGACGACAGATGAACCTGACGCTGCCCCAGCGCATCTACCTGATCAGCTACGACCCGGCCAAGAACGACTTCACGGCCGCCAACATCCAGTTCCGCGGCCAGCGACTGCGCGCGGCGGCGTTGATCGAGCTGCTCGCGGCCGGGTTGGTCGACACCGAGGACGGAATGGCCCTCCGGCTCGGAGCCGCGCCCCAGAACGACGCCTTTCTGGCCGAGGTGTGGGGTCAGGTACCCGCGGACAAGCCGAAGAAGTGGATCGGGTTGGTGCACGGCAAGGCGCACAAGGCCGAGGCATGGGTCCGCGCACAGCTCCTCGCGGCGAGTGCGATCCAGGAGCCGAACCGCCGGCCGCCGAGCCTGCTCGCCAAGCACAAGGTCTTCGTCACACACTCCGAACAGGTGCTCGCCCTGCGTGAGACGATACGCCGCACGGTGATAGCCGGCTCCGATCCGGCGACGGTGCCCTTCGAAGATCTGGCCACGGCCGTGTTCTGCACCGAGGCCGACTCGAGCATCCTGTTCGACCGACAGGAACGGCGCGCGCACAAGAAGGCCCTCACCGCGTTCGCCGAGCGACTCGACGACACCGTCCCCGGCCTCCGCGGGGCGCTCCTCGATTCGATCCTTTCGCATCGGGCCGTCGGCGGCGGCTGGAGCTGACGCCTCGGTGCCTGCCACTGGGCCTTTGCCAACCTGATCATGCGCTGGCGATCACGAGGGTGAGGTAGCTCGCGTGTGTCTTGTCGTACCGGGTAGCGACACCTCGCCACGCCTTCAGCTTGTTGATCAGCCGCTCAACGGTGTTCCGCGCCTTGTAAAGATCGGCGTCGTGGTGGGCCGGGACGGTGGTGGAGTCGATGCTGACCAGGGGCAGGTCCACCTCACCGCGCTTCGCGGCTTCCGCAAGCAGGCCCTCCAGCAGGGCCTCGAAGACCCCTGGCGTTACGCCACTGCCGGAAGCGGTTGTGGACGGTCGACCAGGCGCCGAACTCCGCCGGCATCTCCCGCCACTGCCCGCCCGTCCTGAACCACCAGATCACACCCTCGAACTGTTGCCGCAGCCGCTCGGAGTACGGGCTGTACTCCCCGACCGGCAGGTACGGTCGGCCGGACTTTTCCCGAGCTAAGCCGGGCGCATGGCGGCCCGGAGTCCATTGTGGCCCGTTCGGTCCAGAACTTGTATCGTGCGGGTATGCCTCGACCTCGCGAGTTCGATGAAGATCGTGTGCTTCTCGCCATCCGTGACGAGTTCTGGGACAAGGGCTACGCGGCGACATCGATGGACGACCTGCTGCGCGTGAGCGGGCTGGGCAAAGGCAGCCTCTACGGGGCGTTCGGAGATAAGCGCAGCCTGTTCCTGCGGGTGCTGCGCGACTACGACGACGCGAACCTGCTGATGCTGCGCGAGCGCCTGGTTTCCGCGGCGCGGGGGATCGACGTGGTGCGCGAGTTCGTACTCGGCCTGACCGGCGATCCGACCGGGGCGGTTGCGCGTCGGGGTTGCCTGCTGGCCAACAGCAACGCCGAGCTTGCCGCCAGCACTCCGGACGTCGCGGCTGAGGCTCGCCGCAGCTACGACGCGATCGCCACCGTCCTCACCGCGGCGCTGGAGCGCGCCCAGAGCGAAGGCGACCTCGACCCCGACATCGACCCTTCTGAGACCGCCCGCGCGGCCCTCGTCGCGCAACTCGGCCTCATCGCTCTCGGGCGCACCGGTATGGATATCGGAGCGCTCGCCGTGATGGCTCAGTCCGCCCTGGCACGGTTGCTGCCCACTCCGGCGCAGTAGCGGCAACGCACCGGCCGACCTGTACCGCCACGGCCTGCAACCGGCTCCGAACCCTGGGGCGCGCCCTGAAGCTGTGCGCTGCGGCTCCTGCGGAGGGCCGCGCCGGGAAGCCCCGATGCCGAAGCAATCTTGACTGCGCGGTCCATATCGGGGAAGGTTGTGGACGCAACAGTCCATAACTTGAAGGAGGGCGGCATGGCCGTCTTGGAGGACAAGGTCGCCGTGATCACCGGGGCCAGCTCCGGCATCGGGTTCGCGACCGCGCGCGCATTCCGCGACGAGGGCGCCACGGTGTTCGTCACCGGTCGCCGCAAAGACGCGCTCGACGCCGCGGTTGCCGAGCTCGGACCTGGTGTGACCGGCGTGGTCTGCGATGCTTCGGTGCCCTCAGAGCTCGATGCGTTCTACAGCACCGTGCGCGACCAGGCCGGACGCATCGACGTGCTGGTCGCCAACGCCGGCGTCGGCACCGCGGCGCCGTTCGGCGAGGTGACGGAGGATCTGATCGACTCGGTGTTCGCCACCAACGTCAAGGGAACGATCTTCACTCTCCAGCAGGCGCTGCCGCTGCTCAGCACAAACGCTTCGGTAATCCTGACGGGTTCGACCGCTGCGACACGGCCCGACCTGGGACTTGAGGTCTACGCGGCGTCGAAGGCCGCAGTCCGCACGCTCGCCCGCGGCTGGGCTCTCAGCGCGCGCACACACGGCTTCCGGGTCAACGTCGTGTCCCCGGGCGGTACGCGCACCCCTGGTCTGCTTGAGCTGGTCCCACCCGAGATGCTCAAGCAGGCCGAAGGCGCTGTTCCCCTCGGCCGGCTTGCCGAGCCCGAGGAGATCGCCGCCGTGACGACGTTCCTCGCCTCGGACGCGTCGAGCTTCGTCAACGGTGCCGAGTTCTTCGCCGACGGTGGATACGCGCAGGCATGAGCGCTCTCGTAAGCGCGGATTCAGGTGCGTCTCCCGCACGGTCCGGGGCTGGGGCGGCGGCTTGCAGGAGGCGCGTCTCGATAACCTGACGACGCGCGGACACCCGGTGGGGTGCTTGCGGTGGGAGGCTGGGAGTGCGCTGCGTGGTGAGGGGGCGCCGGTGCCACCGAAGTCCAAGGTCGATCCGTACGCGGCGATTCGCCGTGATGTCCGGGCGGGCATGTCGAACCGGGCCGTGCAGCGCAGGTGTCACGCCTGGACGGTGGGGCGAACGTTGATCTCGCCGATCTCGACGTCGCTGGGCTGCTCGATGGCGAAGGTCACCGCGCGGGCGACCGCCGCCGGAGGGATGCCCACCGCGTCCATGTTCTTGCGCGTCTGCTCGCGGATGTTCGGGTCTGCCATGGAGTCGGCGAGATCGGTGCGGATGTATCCCGGCGAGATGGCTGTCGTGCGCACCACCCCGTCGGTGGACTCCCTGCGAAGCCCCTCGTGGACGGTGCGCACCGCGTTCTTGGTCGCGGCGTAGACAGCCATCGAGGGGGACACGCCGGACAGGCCGGCCACGGAGACGATGCTCACCAGGTGGCCCGAGCCTTGCTCGCGGAAGGCGGGCAGCGCCGCGGCGACGCCGTTGAGCATGCCGCGAAGGTTGACATCGATCATGGCCGACCAACTCTCGGTGTCGACGTCGGCCAGCGGGCTGATCGGGGCGATGCCGGCGTTGTTTACCAGTACGTCGATACGGCCGTACTGGTCGATGGTGGCGGCGACCAGGCGCTGCAGGTCCTCGGCCCTGGTGACGTCGACGACGCACGTGGCGGCACGGCCGCCCTGCTCCTGGACCTCCTGCGCTATGGCGTCGATGCGCTCGCTGCGGCGCGCTGCGAGGACGACCGTTGCGCCGCGCTGGGCGAGTAGCCGGGCCGTGGCTTCGCCGATGCCGCCACTCGCTCCGGTGATAGCGACGATCTTGCCGTGAAGAGAGAGCACTACTGCCTCCAAGTAAAGTGGACACGTGTCCGCTGCATGACCAGCCTACCGGACACGTGTCCACTTGTCGGAGCCGGAACATCAGGAGAGGCCTATGGGTGCGCCAGCACGCCGTCCGGATGCGGTGCGGAACCGGACCCGCATCGTTGAGGCTGCTCGCGCAGCCCTCGCCGAGTCCCACCACGTCCACCTCAACGAGATCGCCAAGCGCGCCGGTGTAGGACAGGGAACGCTCTACCGGAACTTTCCCAACCGCGAAGCGCTCCTCGCCGAGGTCTACCGGCGCGACGTCGAAGAACTCGTGACCGCCGCCTCCGCTCTACTGGCGGAACACGAGCCCGTGGAAGCCTTGCGGCACTGGTTCGACCGAGTGATCGACTACGCCGAGATCAAGTACGGCGTCCTGGCAGCGCTCGAGCCGGCAGCGTGGCAAGACCTTGTCGCCCACAGCCAGAACCCCATCGAAGGCGCCCTCAGCCACCTGCTGGACGCCGGGAAAGCAGCCGGTTCCATCCGCACGGACGTGGACGCCCGCGGGGTCCTCCTGCTCATCGCCTACCTCGGCCGACTGGACCGAGATGAATGGGAACCAACAGCACGGCCTCTGATGAACGTCATCCTCGAGGGCCTTCGCCGACAGGACGCGGACCGGCGAGGGCAGCAAACCCCGAGGACCCTCTGAACAGCAACCGCAGCATCACCAAAGAGCAGAGGAGAGACGTCGACCCCGCCACCGAGCGGTGTCAGTTCTCATCGACATGTCACTGGTCGATGAGCGACAAGTGCTGCCCAAACTCGTCGCTCCAGCAGCGACCGCTCCAGGGAGCTGCGGGATCGCGCCACCTGCCCGCGCGGCTGTTTCGGCGCCAGATACTGGTTCTGGCTCATCGGCGCATGGCACTGCGCATCAGTTCCTCGAGGTCGCGTTCACCCGGGGGTGTCTGCGCCCCGTCGCGCAGTCCTCGGGCCATCAGTTGCTGAACAGCAGGCAAAGCAATCTGAGTGGCCCACGCCTCGTTTTCACGAAGGAGTCCGTCCGTGATGTGTTCGGCAGGCAATGCGCGCTTGGCCGCTTCGATGACACCATCGGGCAGGGCAGCGATATTGCGGGCGATACGGTCGACGTACTCATCGAGTTGATCGGCTGGCAGAGCCCGGTTGATCCAGCCGTAGGACGCCGCGGTCTCGGCATCGAACAGGTCTGCGGTGAGCACCACCTCCAGCGCACGGTTGCGGCCCACGCGGTCACGGAGGTACTGCGTTCCGCCTCCGCCGGGGACGATGCCCATGAGCGCTTCAATCTGGCCGATTCCGGCGGTCTCGGCAGCGGCGAATGCCATGTCCGCCGCGGCTACGAATTCCGCCCCGCCTCCGCGGGCCTTCCCGGCGACCTTCACGATGGTCACCTGGGGCTGATGGCGGAGGAGCTCGCCTACGGCCTGGAACACGTTGACGTCCGCCGGGGCCGACGCGGCGAGCTGCTCCAGAACGTCCATCCTCTCCCCGATCCGCATGTCCACATGAGCGAGGAAGAACTCCGGGTCGGCGCTGGAGAAGACGATCACCCGGACCGATGAATCGCCCCTCAAGACGTCCAGCGCCGTGCGGAGCTCGCGCATCATCGTCGCGTCGAGCACGTTCACCGGCGGGTTGTCGAGGACGATCCGGGCGACGCCGTCTTCGATGCTCACGTGCAGCGTCGAGTAGACATTGGTGGTCAAGAGACTCTCCATCAGTTACCGATAGATGTGTAGGTTTGCACTGCATACCTACCGTCGGCGACGCCTCTGGGACCGTCAAGAACGCACTCTGGGAGAACCAAGGATCATGAGGGATACCGGCCCGCACAGCGTTGACGCGGGAACACCTATCGTTTTCCGGGCAGACTGCCCCAGTCGGCCGATCCTCGACCAGATGGCAGACAAGTGGTCGATGATGATCATGGCGCTTCTGGAGCGGCCCATGCGGTTCAATGAGTTGAAGCGCCGCCTGGAAGGTGTGACGCAGCGTGTCCTCACTCAGACACTGCGCCGCCTTGAGCGGAACGGCATGATCCAGCGGGAAGTACTGCCGACCTCACCGGTCGGCGTCGAGTACTCGCTCACGGCGCTGGGTGAGTCCCTGCGCGAGCCTTTCGGGCATCTGTACAGCTGGACTGTCGAGCACGGCGAGGAAATCCAGAACTGCCAGCGAGCGTACGACAGCAGGACTGACGCATAGCCGCCTGCTCAATCACCGACAGACGAGTCATCTGAGGCACGAGCGCGGCGCGGCCACGCGGTGATCGAGATCGCCCCGGGCAGCGCCGCCCAGTTTCTGGCCAGCGCGATCTCGTTTCGTCAAGCCGGGCACCGCGTCGAGGTCGCCGTGATCGCCGCGCGGGCGGCCGACAGCCGCCAAGCGATGTTCGAACGAAGGGGACGGGGCTGCCCGTCGACCGAGTGGGCAGCCCCGGGTAACGCGTGTGGTCGCTACGCTCCCGTCGGCGTCTGCCAGATCGAACCGTCGTCGAGGGCGTGCTGGACGCGGTCCCGCATGCTCTCCTCGCCGGACTCGCGCTCGGCCTCCTGTTCGGACGCGGGCGCGTCGTCCGCCGGTACGGAGGGGCGTGGGTCGGCGGCGCATTCGGAGCGGGACGGGGGCAGTACGCCGTCGATCAGGTAGTCGTCGATCAGCTCCGTCACGCACGCGTTGCTGCCGTAGTACCCGTGCGAGCCGCTGTCCCGGACGGAGACCAGCTGGTTGTCCAGCTCGTCGGCCATCGCCGGACCGCCCTCGTACTGCGTGGCGGGGTCGCCGTCGCCCTGGATCACGACTCCCGTGGGGTAGCCGTCCCGTTCCAGGGGCACCAGCGGCTCGGGCGGCGTGAAGCTCCGGAACGTGCAGGGCGTCGGCGCGGCGCCGATCACGCCGCTGCCGTTGCCGTCCTGGAAGGGGTACGTCTCGCGGTACCGGCGCATGTCCTCGTAGTAGGTGGCGAGGTCGGTGGGCCAGTCGGCCTCGCAGGTGACGGTGTCGTACACCCCCGCGTCGACCCGGGGAATGCCCTCGTCGGACAGCACGGTGCCGGCCGCGGCGGTCGCGTCGGCGGACAGCGGCGCGTTCTCCGCCGCCGCCTCGCGCAGTTCCACGATCACCTCGGCGGTGACGTCCCATATGGCGCGGGGCCCTGTCGCCTGGGCGAGGAAGGAGTCCAGTGTGCTGCGGTCGAACTCGTCCGTCCAGAAGACGGGCCAGTCGTCGGGCCGCTCGCTGTCGATCGGCACGGCCCGATCGGCCAGTTCGGCGGCCAGGGCCTCGACGGCGGCCAGCACCTCCTGCTGCGACGTGCCCAGCTGGTAGGTGTCGTCGCGTTCGCCGACCCATGCGGCCCACTGCTCGACGTTGAACCGGACGCCGACCGACTGTCGCAGGCCCTGTTCCCGCCACAGCCAGTCGGGGTGGATTGACGAGTCGAGCACGCTGCGGTTCAGCCCCTCGGGGAACAGGCTCCCGTAGACCGCGCCCAGGTAGGTGCCGTAGGAGTACCCCAGGTAGTTGATCTTCTTCTCGCCCAGCGCATCCCGGATGACGTCCATGTCCCGCGCGGTGTTGGCCGTGTTGATGTACGGCCGGATGCCTCCGCCCCCGCGTTCGCACGCCTCCTCCCGGGCGCGGGCGTACTCGGCGTAGGCGGAGAACTGCTCGTCGCTGGGCCGGGTGGTGTCCGGCCGGGGATCGTCCACCGTTTCGCAGAGCAGCTTCGACGAGCGACCGACGCCCCGTGGGTCGAACCCGATCAGGTCGAAGGAGTCGGCGAGCTCGTACTCGCGGGCGCCCAGCGGCATGCTCAGCCCGCCGCCGCCCGGGCCACCCGGATTGAACACCAGCACGCCCTGCCTGCGCTCTGGATCCTTGGCCCTGATCCGGCTGACCTCGATGGTGAGCGTTCCGTCGTCGGGCTGCTCGTAGTTCAGCGGGACCCGCACCGTGGCGCACTCCATGTGCTTCCACTGACCCTTCCACGGGTCGATGATGATGCCGTCCTCCGGCTGCTCCGAGGGGGGTAGCGGCTCCGGTTCCTCGCACTGTTGCCAGTCGAGCTCCTGCCCGTAGAACTCCGCGAGTTCGTTACCGGCCGCCGCCGGACCGAACTCCAGCACGAGCACCGCCGTGATCCCGAACGCGAACGCCACACCGGCGCCGCGCCGAGCTCGTTTTACGTTGCGCACAACCCGTTCTCCCATCATCGTGCCTCGTCGTGCCTCGTCGTGCACGAAGCCGTGGAGAACGCTAGGAAGATCGATGTTGCGAAAACGTTCAGGGTTCCGGGTCCGCGCGCGGGAGGTCGAGATGGACGGTGAGGCCACCGTCCCGCCGGGGAGACAGGAGCAGTTCGCCGTCGTGTGCGGCGGCGACGGCCGACACGATGGCCAGGCCGAGACCGTGGCCCGAACCGGACCTCCGGCGGCGGCCCCGGCCCACGCCGCGCGCGAAGGGTTCGACGAGCGAGTCGACGGATTCGGGCGCCACGATCGGCCCCGTGTTCACGACCGTCAGGCGCGCCGCCCCCGCCACCACCGACTGGCGCACCTCCACGTGTCCTTCCCGGTGGTTGTGGCGCACCGCGTTGCGCACCAGGTTCGACAGCGCCTGCCTGATCAGCACCGGATCGCCGAGCGCGACCGCCGCCCCCTTCGGCTCCCGGAGCTCGACACCGGCGGACGACGCCTCGGCGGCGTGCTCGCGGACGACGGCGCGGGACAGCTCCGCCAGGTCCACCGGCTCGTGCACGCGCACCCCGCTTTCGACGTCGCAGAGGTCGAGCAGCGCGTTGACCGTCCCGATGCTCGACGTGTTCATCTCCCGCACGCGTCCGGCGAGCGCGCGGAACTCGGCCGTGTCGGTGTCCGGATCGGCGAGGGCGACGTCGATCATCGTCTGCGTCGTGGCGAGCGGGGTCCGCAGCTCGTGCGACGCGTTCGCCGCGAACCGGCGATGGGTCGCGAAGGAGCGTTCGAGGGAACCGAGCATCCGGTCGAAGGTGTCCGCGAGATCGCGGACCTCGTCCCGCGGGCCGTCGAGACCGACGCGGTGATCGAGGTTCCCGGTGGCGGCCCGGGTCGCGGCGACGTTGATGGCGGCGAGCGGCCTGACGATGCGCCCGGCGACGACCCACCCGACGACAGCGCCGAGGACGGCGAGCACGACGAGCGCGACCCCCGAGACGACCAGGAAGGTCTCCAGGAAGTCGTTGGCCTGGACATGGAGGGCACTCGTCGGTTCGCTCGGCAGCGTGGGGCCCGCGGGGTTCGTGGGACTTGTGGGGCCCGTGGGGTTCAGGGGCGCGTCCGGCTGTTGCGCGCCGACGGTCTCCGCGATCCGGAACATCGGCACGTACCGCATGAAGAGGTAGACGATCCCGATGAAGACGGCCACGGAACCCGTCACCATGCTCGCGTAGCTCACCGCCAGCCGCGCGCGGATCGGCATCCGGCGGACGCCGCTGCGCCGCATGTCAGTCCCCGAACCGGTAGCCCGCGCCGGGCACGGTCTGGACCACCCACGGCTTGCCCAGGCGCTTGCGCAGGTTCGAGATCGTCACCCGGGGAGAGTTGGTGAACAGGTTGACGTTCGCGTCCCACGCCTGTTCGAGGATGTCCTCCGCGCTCAACACCCCGCCGTCGGCCTTCATCAGCACCTGCAGCACGGCGAACTCCTTCGGGCTCAGCCGCACGGAGTGGCCGTCCCGGTAGACCTCGCGGCGAAACGGGTCGAGACGCACGCCCCGCGACTCCAGCACGGGCGGGCGCGCCGGCTGGGTGCGCCGCTCGAGTGCCCGCAGCCGCGCGACGAGCTCCGGCAGCTCGAACGGCTTCGGCAGGTAGTCGTCGGCGCCGACCTCGAAGCCGGACACCCGCTCCCACAGCGAACCCGCCGCCGTCAGCATCAGCACCCGCAGCCGCGGGTGCTCCGCGACGATGTGCCGGCACACCTCGTCACCGTGCATCCCGGGCAGGTCCCGGTCGAGCAGGACCACCTCGTAGTCGTTGACCGCGATCGACTCCAACGCGGCCTCCCCGTCGTGCACGACATCGGCCGCGATCGTCGCGCGGCGAAGGCCGGCGCGTATCGCCTCGGCGAGGTACGGCTCGTCCTCGACGATCAACACCCGCATGCAGGGACTCCTCGCTCTGTGCACTCTTCGCGGCAGCCAACCACCGCGGATGTTCCGGAAACGTAAAGGCCCGGCGAACAGGGCGGCAACGCCCGCGATGGTCGGCTGCTGCTGCGCGGCCGCGCCGTCCGACACCGGCCGCACGAAGCCAACCGACCTCTGCTGACCGCGCCGGGCCGCGACCCGGCACCCACCTCCGACGCCACCGTTCCCTCTCCCGACATCCCGGACCGGCATTCCAGGGGGACCGCGTTCCGCCAGTTCAGCGCCGTTCCGAGCATTCCAGCGTCCCGAAGCTCCCGGCGATCGTCGCGGCTGGGACGAAACGCCCTACAAGCTGCGATCGCCCCGACCACGCCGCTCCCGGCGCCGGCCGAGCGGCCCGCACACCATCCGTCACACCACCCGTACCGAAACCAGGGGGACCACTCATGTTCGCACTCCTCATCCACGTCAGCCTGATCGCCCTTATCGGGATCTTCCTCGTCGTCCTGTCGCTCGTGGAGTTCCCCCGAGACGACGCCGAGAGCACCACCCCGGCCTACCCCGAGGACGGCTCGTCCTTCGACTCCTTCGACGACCCGATGGCGGTCGCGTACTGGCAGCGCGACCTGGACGACGCGCTCGTCCGGTGACCCCCGGCCCCGAGAGGAGGACCCGAGAGGAGGACGAAGTCGTGGCGTGGAGCACTCGGCAGGTCGCCGACCTCGCGGGCACCACCGTGAAGGCGGTACGGCACTACCACAAGGTCGGCCTGCTCGACGAACCCGAACGAGGCAGCAACGGATACAAGCACTACGGCGTGACCCACCTGGTACGTCTGGTGCGCATCAAGCGGCTGGCCGACCTGGGCGTTCCGCTCTCCCGGATCTCCGCCATGGGGGACGTCGACGGACACCCCGAGGAGGGTCTCCGCGCGCTGGACGCCGAACTGGCGGCCACCATCGAACGGCTGCGGCGGGGCCGCGCCGAACTCGCCCTGGTCCTGCGCCAGCGCGCACCGATCGAGTTGCCGCCCGAGTTCGCCCCGGTCACCGCCGGGCTCTCGGAGGCCGTCCGCTCACTCGTGGTCGTCCTCACCCGGATCTACGGCCCCACCACCCTGGCGGCCTGGCGAGAGGCGCTGCGGGGCCTGCGCCACGACCCGGCGTTCGACCGGTTCGACGCGTTGCCGGCCGGCGCGGACGAGCAGACCCGGCGGGACCTCGCCGAACGTCTGCTCCCCCGTGTCCGGGCGGTGATCGCCGAACATCCGGGGCTGTGGGAGGCCGGGCCCGACGCCCCGTGTGACTCGAAGTCCGCGGCATGCGTCATCGGGCAGGCGATGGCCGACCTCTACAACCCCGCCCAGGTGGACGTCCTGCACCGGCTGGCCCGCCTGACGAATCCGGCGGCATCGCTCGCCACCTGTCCTCCCGAACGAATCCGTTGGCCGGTCCCGGTGCACACCGTGTGACCCGGGTCACGTGCGGGCCGAGTTGAGTCTGCCCCAGGGCCACGGTGTGGGCTGGTTGACCCCCACCCCCGACGCCCGGGCGGGCCACCCGGACCCGCCGCCGTCGGCGTACTCGCCACGGCCCCGCCTCGGCTGACATATCCCCCCACAGGAACTCGAGCACCCTCAGGAAATCATGGTGGACACAGATTCTCCCCTCGTGGCGGAAGACCACGGTCGCGCCCTGTTCAACGTCGAGTCGCCCGCCCCCGCGATCCCATGAAGTCGACGATCGATCCGCTGACCGCGGCGGCGATGGCGGTCACCGTCCTCGCGTTCTCGGCGACCGCCCCGCTCACCGCCGCCGCGACCGCCGCGCCGCTCGCCATGGCCTTCTGGCGCAACGCCCTCGGCTTCGCCACGCTCGGTCCTTTCCTGCTGACCCTGCGCCGCGGCGAGGTGGCGCGCGTGGCGCGTGGCGAGCGCGGCGTCCTGCGCCGGGAGCAGTGGCGTCCCATGCTCCTCGGCTTTCTCGCGGCCACCTCGCTCGCCCTGCACTTCGCGGCGTTCATGACCAGCGCGCGGCTCACCACGGTCGCCATGTCCACCGCGCTTGTCAGCACCGTGCCCATCTGGCAGGCGCTCATCGCCGCGGGCCAGGGCGTCCGCGTCTCCCGCAGGGTGTGGACGGGCCTCGGGCTCGCCGTGGCGGGTGCGGTCGCGGCCGGTGGCCTGGACGTCCAGGCCGGCGGTTCGGCGCTCCTCGGCGATCTGCTCGCCCTCCTCGGAGCGGTCGCCCTGGCGGGGTACAACGCCCTGAGCGCCCAGGCGCGCACCGATCTGAGCACGCCTCTGTACTCGACGGCCACCGCGCTGGTCTGCGGCCTTCAGCTGCTCGCCGTCTGCTGGCTGGCCGGCATCCCGCTCACCGGCTTCGACGGGACCACACAACTGGCCCTGCTCGGGCTGCTCGTGCTCCCCCAGCTGCTCGGTCTCGGCTCCCTGAACTTCGCCCTCGGCAGGATCTCGGCGACGACGATGAGCGTCGCGCTGCTGCTGGAGACCCCGATCGCCGCGATCACCGCCTGGTGGCTGCTGGGGCAACGCGTCGAGACCGCGACCATGTTCTGCCTGGGGTTGATCATCGTCGGTGTCTCGGTCGTCGTCACCGGCGGCGACGGGCAGAACGCCGAGCACGCCGCGGCGCGGCGAGGCAGGCACCGCCGCCAGGAGGCGGGGCTCCCCGCCACCCTCGACGTCATCCGTCCGTACGCCGCCGCCGTCCCGCACCTGTCCGCGATCGGCGGCGGCCCCGGCCCCGGCATCGCGGAGGGGCCGGCCCCTCGCCGGATCAGGGAGGGCCGGCCGGACCCCCGGATCGGCTGGGCCCGCCTGGCCCCCGACGACAGTCCCACGATCACCCTCGCCCATCACGGCGCCGGGGCGTTCGACACCCTGTACCTGCGCCGGCCACCCGGGGCGGGGAACGAGCCGGCGCCTCCGCCACCCGCCGGCACTCGTCGGGCCGTCCCCCTGCGGGAGGCGACGCGGATGTGATCTAAGTCACATGATGCGGGCCTTGAGCCTGCCCCAAGGGCGCGGTCTGCACTGGTATCCGCCGGTGCCCTCGGCGCCGCGGAACATCACGACGCAGCCAGAGGACCGAGCATGCACTACGAGATCAGCACGCCCTATCCAGGGCACACCGGCCTCATCGCCGGCGTGCCGTTCATCGCCGGCCGTGCCTCGGTCGATGACCCCCCGACGGAGGCGATCGAGTACTTCCGGTGCCACGGCTTCCGGATCCACGCCACGCCGAACGGGACGCCGGGGGACAAGCCGGCGGCCCGTTCGCGTCCCGAGGGGTGAGCGCCGTGGACCGCGTCTACGCCACGCCCGAACAGCTCGCACACTGGGCCGGCCACGCCGCACCGCCCGATGCCGAGCTGCTGCTCGCCGGCGCATCGGCCGACATCGACACCGCCCTGCTGACCGCCAGCTACGCCACCAGCCTCAGCGGCTACCCCATCGACCCGCACGTGCGCACCGCGCTCGCCGACGCCGTATGCGCGCAGGTCGAACACTGGCTCGCCGCCGGCAGCGACGGCGTCGGCACACCGGACGGGCCCGTCGGCCTGTCAGGGGGCGGCAGCGCGTCGACGGCGCTGGCGACGATGCACGGCGCCGAACTCGCGCCGCGGGCCTGTCGCGCGCTGCACGACGCCGGACTGCTCCCGGGCGAGGTCCGGTTCGCGGAGGGCCCGTCATGGTGACCGCGCGATCGAGGCGCCCGCCGTGACGGCCCAGGCGCCACGCATGCTCCGCGCCCCCGCACCCGGCCACGCCGGATGCGGGGGCGCTTCGTCATGAGCCTCAGGCGTGCTCGTATTCGCCGGGCGACGGCACCTGAACCAGCCCGTCAGTCCGTGGCCTCACTCGTGGGGGGCCCTCCGATCCCGTCGTTGACCTCCCACCGGTCGTTGGCGGCGAGCGGGTAGTCGTACGCCGGCTGGTCCTGGTTCGCGCTCAACCGGAACGGCTGCCCCTCGTCGTCGATCCGCACCGTCCCGCTCTCGCCGCCACTGGAGAACTCCAACTCCAGGTAATAGCTCACGTCGTACTCCTGCGTGGCCACCGTCAGGTAGTACACCTCGGGGTCGCTCTCACTCACCGAATACGGGAAGTCCCGCTGCCCGCCCTCGGGCGTCACCTCCGGCTGCCCGGCGTCGAGGTCCACACCGAACTGCCTCGTCACCACGGGGCCGCCACAGCCGTCGGTGCCCATCTGATAGTCGTTCCAGGACAGCGGCGCGTCCCTGCCCACCACACGCACGTTCAGCGCCTCCAGAACGACGGTGTCCTCCTCCGTCCCCTGCACGGTCAGCCGCATCCGCTGCTCGCCGCCGGCGACCCCGCCGAGCGCGCCGACCCACCCACGCGCATCGTCCTCGCCCGGCGGCGGCGGCACCTGGGCGGGTTCCTGGTCCACCAGATAGTGCGCCGTGCAGGGGCTGAACCAGTCGTGCGGCTCGACGACCACGGTGGGCGGGGCGGCATCGCCGGCCTCCGCACCACCGGACTCGCCCGCGCCGGCCGACTCGTCCGCGTCGGGGCTGGGGCTGGGGCTGCCGGAGCCCGACGCGGAGGGAGACTCGCTTGAGGCGGCTTCGGAACCCGTGTCGGTGCCGGCGTCGGCACCAGCGGCTCCGGAGCCGGTCCCGGAGCCCGCGGTCTCGGAACCCGTGGAGCCGGCCTCCACCCCGCCGCCCTCGCCGTTACCTTCGGCGTCGCCGGGCAGGAGGGTCACGACCAGCGCGGCCGACAGAACGACCGCGGCCACGCTTCCCCCCGCCAGAACGGCGACGCGCCGACGCCGTCCCGCCAGAAGCGCGAACCTCGACCCCGAGGCGGTCCCGGGCTCCGGGTCCGCGTCGGCGTCTTTGGTTCCCTTCCCGGAGGCCGCGGCCGCGGCCTCCGGAGCCGCCGCGCCCTTCTGCCTGCGCCGGGCATCGGCCAGCACCCACCTCCGGTGCAGCTCCACCAGCTCCTCGGGCGTCGCCCTACACGCCCGCGCGAGCCGCTCCACCGGGGCGTAGTCCGCCGGAACCGCATCCCCGTTGACGTAACGATGCAGGGTCGACGCGCTCATATGGAGCCGCTTCCCGAGCACCCCGTAGCTGAGCCCGGACCGCTCCTTCAACCGCCCGAGAAGCTCGGAAAAGCTGTCCCCCTCCATCGTTCCTCCCTCGCCACATCCCGGATCAGCGTTCCAGGGGCACAACATTCCCCCAGGTCAGGGCCATTGCGGGCGTTCCAGCCGTCCCGAAGGCTCCGGTAACCATAGAGGCTGGGATGGATCACCCCGCAGGCTGAGGTCAATCCAAGCACGCCGCTCCCGGAGCCCGGTCGAGCGGTTGCGAAACCACCACCGAACCGAAACCAGGGGGACCACTCATGTCCGCACGCACCATCCGCACCGGTCTGCTCGCCGCCACCGCGATCCTCGCCACGCTGTCGCTGACCGCCTGCAACGGCGACGACACCCAGGACGAGGGCGCGTCCACGACCTCGGGCACCTCGAACGAGAACGAGGAGTCGACCACGGGTGGCGACCAGAACGGCGACCAGGGCAGCGGCGAGGGCAGCGGCGAGGACGGCGACTCCACGCCCCCCGCCCAGGACTCCACGGGGTCGAACGACGAGACGGACTCCACCGGCTCGCCGGACTCCGGCTCCGACGAGGACACCGACTCCAGCCTTCACGAACCGTGCGACGGCTCCAACACCGAGACCACCCTCACCGAGGTCTCCCGCCCCATCAACCACGCCCTCCTCACCGTCACCAACACCGGCTCGGAGACCTGCGACCTCCTCTACTACCCGATCCTCCGCTTCGAGGGCGCCCAGTCCGTCCCGCCGGTCTTCGAGGACTCCAAGCCGCAGGCGGTGGTCACGCTGGCCCCGGGCGAGTCGGGCTACGCGGGCGTCCTCCTGTCCGCCGCCGACGGCAGCGGCGGGAACCCCGTCACGGCCGAGAGCCTGGAGGTCCTCTTCAACGAGGACGGCACCGACAGCGCCACCCCGTCCCTCCCCGAGGGGGGCATCGCCTTCGACGACTCGCTGACCGTCACCTACTGGCAGCGGGACATGGACGTCGCCCTCACCTGGTGATCCTCTGGTGATCTCGCCACGGCCGCCGGGCCCGGCAGTCCTCACGACTGCCGGGCCCGGCGGCCGTTTCGCTATCCGAGGGTGTGCCCGCCGTTGACCTTCACGCGCTCGCCGGTGATGAACCCCGCCGCGGAGGAGGCGAGGAAGGCGACGGCGGCGGCCACGTCGTCCGGCCGGCCCATCCGGCCCAGCGGCACGTCGGCGGCGTAGGAGGCCAGCGACTCCGGGGCCGTGTCGGCGTGCCGCTCGACGGGGATCCAGCCCGGGGCGACGGTGTTGACGGTGATGCCGTCGGGGCCGAGGGCCTGGGCCCAGCACTCGGTCAGGCTGTGCTGGGCGGCCTTGGCCGCCACATAGGCGGACATCCGCGGCAGGGACCGCTCCAGCACGTCCGAGCCGATCTGCACGATCCGGCCGCCGCCGGCCGCCCGCATACCGGGGAGGACCGCCCGCATGAGCAGGGTGGGGCTCTTGACGAAGTAGGTCAACTGGTCGAGGTGGTCCTGCCAGGTGACCGCCGCGGGATCCTGTTCGGGCTGCGGACCGGTGGCGTTGATGACCAGGGTGGTGACCGGCCCGAGGCGGTCGGCGACGTCCGCGACGAGGGCGGTGACGGCGGCCTCGTCCGTGACGTCGGCGGCGAACTCCTCGGCGGTCCCGCCCGACGCGCGGATGTCGGCGACCACGGCGCGGGCCGCGTCGGCTCCGGTGCGGTAGCAGACGGCGACGGCGTGCCCGTCGGCGGCGAGCAGGCGGGCCATGGCGGCTCCGAGGCCGCGCGAGGCCCCCGTGACCAGGGCGGTTCGTGTCATTCGGCCAACCTACCGCCCCGGCGTCCGCCCGCCCGAACCACCTCCTCCGGGCGCCCGCCCGCCCGCACGAAGTCGCCCGTCTCGTGAACTACCTCCTCGAAAGCGTCATCAACATCTAGGAAGGGCCTCGAGGAAGGACGAAGTCGTGGCATGGAGCACACATCAGATCGCCGCACTCGCGGGCACGACCGTGAAGGCGGTACGGCACTACCACAAGCTCGGCCTGCTCGAGGAGCCCGAGCGGAGACCCAACGGATACAAGCGCTACCGCGTGGCCCACCTGACGCGCCTGCTGCGCATCAAGCGCCTGGCCGACCTCGGGGTCCCGCTCTCCCGCATCACCGCCATGGGCGACTATCTGGGCGAGTACCCCGAAGGGGCGTTCCGCGCGCAGGACGCCGAACTGGCCGCTCGCATCGAACGGCTGCAACGCAGCCGCGACGACATCGCCCTGATCCTGCGCCATCGCGCGCCGGTCGACCTGCCGCCCGAGTTCGCCGCGGTCACGGCCAGCCTCTCCGAGGCCGACCGCTCACTCATGGTCGTCGTCAGCCGGGTGCTCGGCCGCACGGCCCTCGATGCCTGGCGGGAGGCGCTGCCGACCGTCCACCGCGATCCGGTGATCGACCAGCTCCAACGGCTGCCGGCCGACGCCGACGAGGGGACCCGGCAGGAACTCGCCGAACGCCTCGCCCGCCTCGGCCAGGACCTGGCGACCAGGTATCCCGGACTGTGGGACATCGGGGCCGACGCGCCGTACGACGCGAAGTGCTCGGCACACATCGTCGGACAGGCGATCAGCGACCTCTACAACCCCGCCCAGTCCGACGTGCTGCGCCGCGTGAACCGGATGCGCGGGGCCGTGCAACCGGCCGGCGCCTGAACGCCGGCCGGTGACGGGCCCTCGGCTCTCCAACCCTGCCCCGGGCAGCCGACCAGGACGGCTCAGGACACCGGTTCGACACGGAAGACCTGGGCGTCGGTGCCGTTGCACGCCCACTGTTGGATGTTCGTGCCTGGCCTGAAGTCGGAGGCGTTCACGTCCATGCACTGGTTGCTGTGGGTGGCGACCAGGGAGTAGGAGCTCAGGCCCTCCTGGGCCTCGAGGCGGAAGGTCTGGCCCATGGTGCCGTTGCAGTCCCACGTCCGAATGTTGGCCCCCACCTCCTGTGAGCGGCCCTGCACGTCCACGCAGTTCTCGCGGAACTCCAGGACGTATTCGAGGCCGTAGCCGTCCCAGTGCATGATGAACTTCTGGGCCAGGCCGTCGTTGCACCCCCACAGGCGGATGTTGGCGCCCCGCTCGGCCGAGCCGTTCGCCACGTCCACGCACATGTTCTCGTTGCCGGCGGAGACCAGCCGGTAGTCGTGGCCGTCGATGATCGGCATGGAGCCCCCCGGGCCGCCCATGAACGGCGCCTCGTCGGCCTCCTCGTCCACCGACTCCTCCTTCTCCGCCTGCGGGGTGGAGTCGGGCTCCGGTTCCGGTTCCTGGGTGTCCTCCTGGCCCGTCTCCTCCTGGGCCGTCTCCTCCGGCTCGGGTTCCGGTTCCGGCTCCTCCTCCGGCTCCTCGTCCTGGACCTCCTCCTGGACCTCCTCCGGATCGGTCGGTGACGGCGTGTCGCGGGCCGGAGCCGGGTCGACGGTGGCCGCGACGGGCTCCTTCGAGCCGCCGCCCGACAGCGTGGTGGCCGCCCACACGGACAGCGCGATGACCCCCACCAGGCCGGCGGTCCAGGCCGTCGAGGTGAACACCCGCCGTCCTGGAATGAGTCCGCGGTGCGCGATGGTCGGCCGACGGGTGTAGGCGGTGGTGTAGTCGGAGTCGGGAGACGGATCGCGGCGGTTCTCGGGCTCTGTGGTCATGGTCTGCCTCTGGTGTGCTCTCGATGGGGGGTCAGGACAGGTCGGTCAGGATAGATCAGCGCAGGTCAACTCAGGTCAACTCAGGTCAGGTCAGGTCAGGCCGGTTCGGGCGCGGGCAGGTCGTTCTCGTCCAGGGTCATGAGATCGTCGGCCTGCGGCGAGGTCAGCTCGGACACCCGCATCGCCTGGCTCTCCGTCATCCGCTGGAAGAGCTGCCGGGCGGTGCGGCCGTTGCCGAACCGGTCGCCGCGCGGGAGGGCCCCGATATGGTCGGTGAGCGTCTTGCGGGCGCCGTCGGTCAGTTCGTAACGGTGCCGGCGCGCGTGGTGGTCCACGATCCGCACCAGTTCGTCGGTGGAGTAGTCGGCGAACAGCAGGCTGCGGGTGAAGCGGGAGGCCAGGCCCGGGTTGGAGCCGATGAACCGGTCCATCTCGCCGGGGTAGCCGGCGGCGATCACCACGACGTCGTCGCGGTGGTCCTCCATCAGCTTCACCAGGGTGGCGATGGCCTCCTGGCCGAAGTCCTGCGCCGCGCCGGGCGGCGTCAGCGCGTACGCCTCGTCGATGAACAGCACGCCGCCGAACGCCCGCTGGAACGCCTCGGTGGTCTTCGGTCCGGTGTGGCCGATGTACTCGCCGACCAGGGCGCTGCGGTCCACCTCCACCAGGTGGCCCTTCTCCAGCAGCCCGAGGGCGTGCAGCAGCCGCCCGTACAGCCGGGCCACCGTGGTCTTGCCGGTGCCGGGGTTGCCGGCGAACACCAGATGGCGGGACAGCGGCGGGGCCGGCAGCCCGGCCTCCTGCCGCAGCCGCACGGTCTGCATCAGCTTGACCATGCCGCCGACGTCCCGCTTGACGTTCTCCAGGCCGACCAGTTCGTCCAGTTCGGCCAGCAGGTCGGCGAGGGACTCGGCCTCCCGCGCCTCCTCCGGCGCGGGACCGGCCGGCCCGTCCGGGTCGGGCGCGGCCGCGGCGGCGCCCGCGGGTCCGCCCGGCCGCCGGGCGGTGCGGTCGCGGCCGGCCGCCTGGCCACCGTCGGAACCGTTCCCGCCGGGCCTCCGGCGTCCCCCAGAACCTGCGGGCCCGCCAGAAGCCCCAGGCCCGCTCGGGCCGCTCGGTCCGCCAGGCCCGCTCGGTCCGCCCGCGCCGCCCTTGCCTCCCGAGCCCACCGGGACCTTCTGGGCGACCCCGGGCAGCCGCGGCGCGGCGACGTTGATCGCCACGCAGTTCTCGAACGCGGCGCTGGCCCCCTCCTCGACCCCCAGATCGTTCGCGGAGTCGAAGACCCGGCAGCCCCGGAACCGGGGCGCGCTGTCGCGGCCGACGTGCAGCGCGGGAAAGCCACTGGCGACGACGTCGCAGTGGTCGAACGTGCCGCGGGCGCCCTCGCCGATCATCACCCCGTGCTTGCCGCTGCGCGCCACCCGCACCCCGCGCAGCCGCGGATCGGCGCCGGCCGCCAGCTCCACACCGTTGCCCGCCTGCCCGGTCACCGAGCAGAACAGCAGCCGCGACTCCTCGGTGGACCCCAGCCGGACCCCGGTCTCGCCGCCGATGATCTGCGTGCCGCGCAGCAGCACCCGGGCCTGGTCGCGCACCTCGACACCGGACAGCCGCGCGCCGGCCAGCGTGGACTCGTCGATCTCCGCCCGCGCGGTGTGGTCGAGACGGACGTTGGACCGGGCCGCGTTCTCCACCCGGCAGTCGGTCAGCAGCGCCTCGGCCGCGTCCTGCACCAGCACACCGTTGCGGCCCGCGCCGAACAGGCCGCTGCCGCGCAACAGCACCCGGGAGGTGTCGCGGGCGCGCAGCGCGGATCCGGAACCGCCGTGCACATGCAGCCGGTTGGCACGCAGGATGGCGGTGCCCGACACCGCCACGCCGATGCCCTCGACGCCCTCGATACGGGTGTCGTCCAGCCGGGCGAGGGCGTCGCCGGTGAGGTGGACGGCGGTGTGCCTGGCGGCGCGCAGCCGGGTGCGGCGGAGCAGCAGCACGCCGCCGGCCGTGGGGGCGGCCAGGTCGGCGGCCAGGTCGTGGTCCAGCGGGATGTCGCCGACCGGCGGGTCGGGTCGGGGCGCGTGTCCGCGGGAGCCGAGGACCTCGATCCGGCCGCGGGTGACGGTGCAGTCCTCCAGGGTCAGCGCGGCGGCGTCCTCGACCCGCAGCAGCGCCTCGGCCGGGTCGGCGCCGCGCAGCACCAGGCCGCGCATCCGGCAGTCCGGCGCGGCCACGGTCAGCGCGCCGACCGGCACGGCGATGGTGACGGAGCCGCTGCCGTACTGCGGTTCCAGCGTGACGCGGCGGATCAGCCGGAACGATTCGGCGTACTCGCCGGGCTCGATGCTGATCACCGCGCCGGCCGGGGCGGCGCCCAGCGCCTCGGTGATGGTGCGGTGGGCGCCCCGGCCGCGCGGGGCGACGCGGACGAGTTCCCTGGTGAGCTGGTCGGTCATGAGGCTCTACCTTCTTCCTGGGTTCGCCCCGGCCATGCGTGGGTGTGGCACCCAGGGGAGCTGGATGTGGCCTTCATGAGACGTGGATTCATGCGGAAATGTTCTCCCCGTCGGGGTCGGGCGCCCCGTCGGGCGGAAACGGGCTGATCGGGCCGAGTACGGGCATGGTTTCCGGGAGGTCCGGGACGGGCGTGGGGTCCGGCGCGTCCTCGCCGCTGGGGGGGACGACCCCGAGGTGCTCGTTGGCCGCGGGGTTGATGGCCAGGATCCCCAGCGGCTTGTCGATGAACCTGGTCACGACGGGGATGACCACGAAGTCGATCGTTCCCCCCCGGTGGTACCAGCGGGCGGCCCCGGAGTTCTGGATGACGCCCTTGAAAACGCCGGTGGCCAGGGTGCCGATGGCGCTGGCCACGGCCCAGGCGCCCGCGATCGCGGCGGCCTCGCCGATCGTCGCGTCGTACCGGTTGCCGTAGAGGTCTCGCGCGCCCAGGATCGAGACGGCGGCCAGGTTGCCCAGGAACGAGCTGAGCGGGGCGAGGACGAACCCGCCGAGGAAGAAGTCGTAGGTCCCGACGCGCCAGCGGACCACGGCCTCGTTGCCCGCCCACTCGGACCAGTCCTGGTCGTTCTGGCGGAAGCGGAAGGGCTTGCCGCCGTCCACCATGTCGAGGCCGATCTGGTACTGGCTGCCCCGCGCGGCCGCTCCGTGGACCATCATGAACGTGCCCTTCACGCTGCCGCCGATGACGGCGCCGATGAGGGCGTGGAGGACGTCCGCGGTGGTGAAGTCCCCCGGCAGGGCGGCGAAGATGGCCATCATGACCAGGAACTCGATGAGCACCTCCATGGAGAGTTCCACCACGAGCTGCTGGGCGGTCGTGACCACGAAGAGGGTGTAGGTGGATTCGCCGTTCACGGCCGGGCCCCAGGGCTCGCGCCAGGGCTGGCGCAGCATCCGCTGGTGGCCGCGGAACTCGTTGAGGGAGCCGATATAGGCCGTCTCCCGGCCGGAGAACTCGAGGCTGCCGGCATACCGTTCGGCGCCCGCGGCGCCGAACGAGGCGGCGGGGCGTTCGCTGACGAAGCCGGCGGGCGACCTCTCGGTGAGCGGCGTCCAGATGCCGGTGGTCGCGTCGTAGGCGTACCGGCGCCACTGCTTGGCCATGCTCTGGACTTCCTGGAAGGTGCCGTCCGGCAGCTGGGTCTTCGTGCGGGCCACCGCGCCGCTGTCGAACTCCCGCCAGGTCAGGCCGCGGTGGTTGTCGATGGCGCGGGCGGCGCCGGTGAGGCTGTCGGGGGTGGGGAAGTACTCCCGCACCCGCAGCGGCGGATCGTTGAGGAACTGCCGCAGGGCGCTGCCGACGGGCTTGGGGATCTCCTGGATCACCGTGTGGTCGGCCGCCCGGTTGCCCGGGCCGATCAGCCAGTCCTCCCACCGGGCGCCGGGACGCCAGCCCGGCAGCTGGCGGCCGCCGTCGAACCACACACGGACGCGCTCGTTCTGCCGGCCGAAGTCGAGGACGGTGCCGTGCCGGTCCGTCTTGTTCCAGTGCCACACGTCAGGGGTGCCGTTCCGGCCGCGGACCAGCCAGGCGTCGACGCTGGTGCCGTGGGCCAGCGCCCGGTGTTCCCTGACCATCGTCCGGTTGCCGCCGGTGCCCGTGAAGTCCTGGTAGGACTCGCGGTCGAAGTAGTTGTGGTGGAACTGGTTCCTGGCGGCCAGGTCGCGGGTGCCGGTGATGGTGGTGTCGTCGATGGACCAGGTGACCTGCCGCTTCCCGTACACGCTGAGGACCCGCGACCCGCCCAGGGCCGCGGCCCCACCGTAGGGCCAGGTGTCCTTGCGGGCCAGCACCTTGCCGTTGTGGTTGTAGAGCGTCCAGTCGCCCTCCCGGTAGCCGGCCGGCAGGTCCTGCCCCTCCGGGCGCGCGGTGGTGGCGGCGTGCCCGGTCGGCGGGACGGCGACGCCACCCTCGCCGGCGGGGGCGGCAGGGCTGGGGGTGGGGCGGGGGCGGAAGTCAAGGATCGTGCCGTCCTTGAAGCCCATGCGCGCGACGTGCCACTCGGCGTTCGCGTGGGGGGTGTACCAGTCGTCGCCGTCGCCCAGGTCGCCCCGGTACCGGTCCTGCCACAGCACATCCTCCGCGTCCTTGCCGCTGCCGGCCGGCGGCGACACCCGGTCCAGGTCCTCCGGCACGAAGGTGCGGTGGCCGGAGAGCCCGTCGGTCCCCTCCGTCCACGGCAGGTAGTTGGCCCGTGGCCGGGGCACGTTCGGCGGCAGCGCGACGTCGGGTCCGACGGTGAGGGTGTTCCCGTTGGCCAGCTGCCGGACCTCGGCCGTCAACCACCCGGCGCGGGAGACGTCGACGGTCCTCTCGCCGCCGAAGCCGACGACCTGGATCCCGGACTCCGTGGTCGTCCGGTAGCTGTACAGCCGGTTGCGCGGGTCCATCGCGAAGGCCGCGTGCCCGGCGTCGTCCCCGTACCGCTCCACGAAGGGCAGGTAGTTCAGCCGGGCACCGGGGCCCGCGTTCAGGTGGCGGAAGTCGCCGCTGAGGAGGGCCCGGTACAGGTTCGGCGGCCGCTGCTCCGCGATCCGGTGCGTCTCGACCCACTCGCCGTCGGCGCGGGTCCGCCCGGCCCCGGTCTCGTCGCCCTGGGGCGAGACGGTGCGCCACTCGTTCTTCGGCAGGCCGTCAGGTCCGAGCTCGAACACCTTCAGGTTGCGGATGTCGTGCCGCGCCAGCGGCCCGACCTTCTCGTGCACCTCCATGACCGCCTGGCGCTTCGGGTCGGGCAGCCGGTCGGTCCAGCCGTTCCCGAACAGCTTCCAGCTGCGGTCGCCCTCGGCGATACGCCGGAAGTCGGCGTCGTAGGCGTGCCAGCGGCCGCGCGCGCCGGTGCGGAAGGAGAACGACGGGCCCAGGTCCCGGGTGGCCAGGATGTAGCCGCCGTGCGGGTTCTCCCGGTAGTGGCGGATCGGGCCGGTCACGGTGCGGCTGGGGTGGGCCTGTTCGCCGTAGTCGAACCAGGTCTTGAAGCCGGTGCCCCAGATCCGGACGCCGTGCCCAGCCGGGGTGCCGTCGGCGGTCATCTCCTGCCACCGCTCCCGTTCCGTCATGCCGACCGGGACGGTGCCCCGGCGGTCGACGGAGTCGACCACCGTGCCGGGCGCGTGGGCGTCGAGGGTGTGGCCGTTCGGCAGCGGGCGACGTTCGAAGACGAGGCCGTGGACGGTGCCGGTGGTCTGGGTGGTGAGCGTCACGTGGCCCTGCCCGGCGCCCTGGACGTCCACCGGGCCGCGGTCCAGCCACGGCCCGGGCAGAGCAGGGGACCGGTTGTTCCGCCAGTGCTCCCAGGTGCCGCCGGTCAGCCGCCCGGAGGCGTCATAGTCGTACGTGATCTTGTAGAACTGGCGGTCGACCACCCGCCCCTGGTACACGATGTTGATCCGCTGCTCCACGAGCCGCCCGTCCAGCGCGTACTCCTGGTACTCGCCGGCCCGAGCTCCCGCCGTGGGCCCGTCGATCCGGTACCGGCCGCCGTCCTCGTCCCGCCTGGTGATGCCCCCGTGCGGCAGGACGCCGTCCCGCAGTTCGCCGTCGAGCAGCCGGTAGCCGGGGTGCCGGCCGGCGCCGGTTCCCGTGCCGATGTCGAGGAACCGCTGGCCGGTGCCGTCGGAGAGCTCCACCAGCCGGAACGTGTCGTCGTCCATCAAGGTCTCCGCGGTCCGCACCCCGTCCCCGTCCGGCGCGCCGATATTCGCCAGCGCCACGCCGTCACGGCTGAAGAGCCAGATCCGCCGGCCGTCCGCCGAGGTCACGCGGAAGCCGCCGTCGGGCAGTTCATCGGTGCCGGGGCGGGGGACCGCCACCCGGTCGGTACGGGGCGCCATCTCCGCGTCGAGCACCTGGTAGGCGCGGTACAGGGTGCCGTCGTGCCACATCCGGTAGCGGCGGACGTGGTGACCGGCGTCGGTGTGGACCGCGATTCCGGGGAGCGTCGTGATGTCGTAGCGGAACGCGCCGGTTTCGCCGTCGAACCGGAAGCGAACGCGGCTCTCCGGATCGAACAGCATGATGTCCCCGCTGCCGTCCGGCGCGTACCGGGTCACATAACCGAGCTCGTCGCCGTCCGCCTCCCGGGCCGCGTGGAGGAGTTGCCCGTCGCTCTGCCGGACATGGGCGAAGACGGTTACCAACTCGTCGTCGTCCGGGTCTGGCCAGGTGAGTTCGACGATCCGGAACCTGGCGTCGCCGGTGTCGGGATCCACGACGACGTGCTGGTCGCCGAAGCGCACCCGGATCTCGCCGCTCAGCTGGGCGACGGCGGTGATCGGCACGTCCTGGTTGCCGAGGGGGACGCGGCCGGTGGCGGCGGTCAGATCCTCCGGGAGGCGCAGCGGGTGGCCGTCGAGGCGACCTCCGTGCACGGTCAACTCGGTGTGCAGGAAACGCCCGTCGCGCGCGTGGGCGTGGGTGACGCCTTGGGCGGCGTCGGTGACCGTGTAGCTGTCGTCGGCGACGGCGAAGGCGTGCGGGTGGCGCGCGCCGTCCGCGGTGCGCAGCTGGGCCGGGAAGAGGCCGGTGACGGGTCGGAAGACGAACGCGTACGGGTCGCCACCGCCGCGTCGCTGGAGGGGCACGGCGGTGTCGGTGAGGCGGCCGGTGTCGTCGAGCACGGCGTGCTCCGCGTCCGGGACGGGCACGCGGTAGCCGCTGACGCCCTCCCCACGCTGCGGCACGGCCGCGAACCGCTGTGCCCCGTCCTGGGCCAGCACGTGCGGCTCGGTGTCGCCGTCGCGCGGCAGCACGAGCGTGCCGCCCCGCAGCGGGCCGCGGGCTCCCTGGAGGGTGTACGTCTCGCGCAGCAGCTCGCCGCCGGGCCGATCCGGAGAGCCGGTGGTGCGGTAGTCGTAGCTGCCACGGCCCTGCGTCACCGTGAAATGGCGGTCCGCGGCGCGGTCGAACCGCACGTCGGCCGCGCCCAGCCGGCCCTCGCCGTCGACGAACAGATCGTCGACATCGGCGCGCTGGGCCTGGGCGGCGAACCCGGTGGTGCCGTCCGGCAGCCGGATCTCGACCGGCAGGTGGCTGAACCGGCCCTCGGCGTCGAGCATCAGGCGCCGCTCGGGCAGGTCTACGAGAAATCCCCGGTCGCCCAGTTCCGTGACCTCGCTGCCCGGCCAGGTGTGGCCGTCCGCCCGCTCCAGCCGGGCCCGTCCCTCGGGCTGGCCCGGCACCACGACGTGGGCGCCGGCCAGCGCGTCGACGCCGCCCACGCGGTGCGCGTGCCGTCGCAGCGCGCCGTCGAGGCCGTGGAACGAGGTGGTGGGCCCGCGGCGCACCTCAAGCCCGGTGTCGGTGACCGTGATGTCGCGCGGCGGGACGACGATCTCGCCGGTCGCCGCGTGCACCACACCAGCCGGCTCGCCGGGGCGCGCGGGCGTGCGCAGCACCCAGCCGGACTCCGTGCCGTGCCGGCCGCCCAGCGGCAGCCGGACGTCGACGGCGGCGCCGGTGCCGTCCACGGCGACGAGGTCGTCGCCGTCCGAGCCGACGAGATGGCGGCTTCCGGGCCCCGGCAGCGGCACGGCGGGCGCGCCGGGCAGCGGCGTGCCCCGCTGGTCCGTCACCCGGAACGCGCCGCCGCCGGGCGGTTCGACCAGGTCGTTGCCGTCGAACCGGGTGCCGCTGCCGCGGATCTCGTGCGCGAGGTGTCGGAACCCGCCGGTGCCGCCGTCGTGGACGGCGACCGTGTGGGGGGTGTCGGTATGCCCGACCCGCACGGTCTCCCCCGCCCACACGGCGGTGGCGCCGGGGACCGGGGAGCCGTCCGCCGCCTCCACCACCGACCCGCCGCCGGGGCCGCCGGCGGCGTCGGGGCGGAACGACGGCGGGGTGACGACGTACTGAGGGCCGACGCCTGCGCGGCCCGTCAGCCGGAGGCTGCTGCCCAGGTAGGCGCCGTCCTGGCCGAGCACGGCGGCCCCGACGCCGGACACGGTGACGCGGACCCGGCCCTCCGTCAGCGGCTCGCTCGCCAGGTCGGGCACGGGCTGGTCGGCCCCCGTCCGGTGGACGGTGACCTCGCCGTCCGCGAACCTGAGGTGGACACCGGGGTGCCCCTGTTCGGCGAGGGTGACCCAGCGTTCGGTGCGCAGCGTCTCGCCGCCGCGGGTGAGGTGCAGGACGTCGCCGTCCGGGCGGGGCTCGTACCGGACCGCGAGCGGCGTCTCCGGGTCGGGCGACGTCACCTCGGCGCCGGTGACGCGGCCGCTCTCCGGGTCGAACGCGATGCCCAGCCGGGCCCCCGGCACGCCGGGCACGTCGAAGGTGCCCTCGGTGGCCGTCACGGGGCTGGCCGCCGACGGGGTGGCCGGCCGGGCCGGGGCGGGGTCGTGCGATTCGGTCGCGAAGTCGTACTCGATGGAGTGCAGGACGTTGACGCGGAGGTCGGCCGTCGGGTCCCCCGCGAACTCCCGGACCACGCCGTCCGAGGAGATCAGGTACCGGCGTTCACCCACCTCCATCAGGTACCGGCCCGACCCGAGCCCGGAGACCGCCGCATCGAGGGTCTCGCCGTCCGCGCCGTCCACCCGCGGCGTGCCGCCGGGGCCTGGGTCCACGATCGTGACCTCACCCAACTGGTCGACCGCGACGTCGATCTCCCGGATGCCGCGCGTGCCATCCGGGCCGTAGCCCGTCGTGACCGGACCGATCTGCACGGAGATCGACCCGTCATCGAGCAGCAGGACGCCTTCCTCCGTCACCAGCTGACCGGTGCGGGTGTACACCGCCGTGTCCCAGCCTCTCCCGTCCGCCGGCACGATGGCGTAGTCGCCGTTCCGGCCCTCGAGTTCCACCACTCGGTAGGACGTGCCCGACCGGTCGAAGGCGGTCCGGCCCACGCCCGGCACGTCGATCAGGAACCACCTGGTGAAGGTGTCGTCCCCCAGGAGCAGGACCGGCGCGCCCGGCGCCGAACCCTCGCGGGCGCGGTCCATGTAGTGGGTCCTGGGGTCCGCGCCCTCCCGCTCCACGATGAGCAGGTCGCCGGCCGGGGTGACCCGGCCCGGCACCGGTCGTCCGCGCGCCGTGAACAGCCGGCCCTCACCGGCGCCGTTGTGCGGCCAGACGGCGATGAGGCGGGACCCGCCGTGGGTCAGGCGGGCGGCGTTGTGGGTGTACGCCCCCGTATACGGTTCGAGCACCACCCCTGGGAAACCCGTTACCTCGACCATCTCCCCGCCGTCGGGGAGCACGGTCACCCTGGCGGGCGTCTCGGTGCCGTCCGGGTTCTCCACCCACGAATCGCGACCCCGCGCGAGGTACACCCGGCGGTCTCGCAGCGGCCCCTCGGTCATCAGGTGGCCGAGGGCGTACTGACGGCCAACCGTGTCGCGCACGGACACCGGCCGGTTGCGGTCGGCCGGCACCAGCCGGAAGGAGTTGCGGGCGAAAGCCTCCACACCGATGCCCGGCACCGGCAGAGCGTCGGGCCCGTACAGTGCGTCACCGCGGCGCCCCAGTCCGGCCGCGACGAACGAGCCGAGCGGGATGCCGGTGTTGCCGGGCGCGTCTTCGAGCCACACGACGTCGTGGGTCTGCGTGCGGTGGCTATCCAGCACACCGGGGCGGTGCCCTGGCACGTCGATGAGGAAGCCCGCGTCGTCGCCCAGCGGCGTGGCCTCGGACACCACCGCGCCGTCCGGGTCCGCGACGTACGGGGTCCTTCCCTCCGGGAACTCCAGGGAGTTGCGCTGACCGAGCGGCCCTCCGCGGAGGGCCTCGCCCACCCGCTCCAGGTTGTTGTCCCAGTCGTAGACGCGGAACACGTCCCCCTCCTGCGCGAGGATCCGGTTGCCGCCGAAGGTGACGAGCAGTTCGTCGACCACCGCGCGGCCGGCGTGGTCGTACACGGCCACGTCGGTGTCGCTGGGGTCGGCGGGCCGGACGTGGTACCGGATGGGGGTCCCTCGGGCGACCCCGTGGTGGGTCGTCACGCCGAGGTCGTCCGTGACGAACGGCTTCTCGTCCAGCATCCGCACCAGGACGCCCTTCCCCTCCAGGGGGATCACGGTGGCTTTCCGGAACGTGCCGCCGTCCGGCGTCATGATCCGCGGCTTACCGCCGTCGGCGGGCCGGAAGAGCAGGGGGCCGGCGGGGAAGTTCCACCCCGCGGGGGCTCGGGCGGCGTATTCCCGCAGAACGGCCGCGGTGCCGAGGATGTTGCCGTCCAGGTCGACGACCCGGTACGGGGGCACGGGCGACCAGATCCAGCCGCCCAGGAACGGCACGTCGTCGGCGAGTACCTCCCGCCCGTCCCGGATCAGCCTCGGGGGCACGTCCGAATAGACGGGGCCCCCCGGGTGGCGGAGGGGGATCAGCAGGGACAGCGAGCCCGAGTCGCCCATGATGTCGGGTAGCTGGACCACCCGTGCCACGGAGCTGCCGTGCTCGCCCTCCACGACGCCGCGGGCGACGACGACGCCCTGGTCGTCGCGAACGGTCATCAGGTAGTGGCGGTCATTGGCATAGACGGCATCCGTCGATACGCGTGCCCCCTCCAGTCGGGTGAGGGTGGCCCTGGTCTCCGGCACGGGCCGGCCGTCGACGCCGAGGACCTGGGGTGGCCCGTCACCGGGGACGCCGCGCACCACCAGCGGCGGCTCCGTGACGGCGCCGGGGAAGCCGAAGACCCGGTGGTCGGGCAGCAGGTAGCCATCCATGCCGTACACGCGGCCGGCGATGAACCAGTCCGCGTCCGGGTGGGCTGTCACGGGAGTCGGCTGGATCCGGCCATCGGAGCCGAACATCACGGGGCTGCCGCCGCGGCCCGGCTTCGGGAGGGCGACGAACACCCCGCCCCCGGCGCCCGCGCGGACCGCGTCGGCCCAGGACCTGTAACTACCCCGCTCCCATGGCACCGCGCGGATCACGTCAGCGGTGGTGGCTCCGGTGGTGTCGAGGACGACCGGGTGGTGGTGGGGCCGGATGACCAGCCGGCCCAGGTCGCCCAGCCGAGGGGCCAGCGCGCCCTCCACCATCGCGCCGGCCCGGTCGACGACCAGGGCGTCGCCCTCGACGGGCAGGATCAGCCGGTGCCCCGTCGTCCCCGGCAGCACGATGTCCCAGCCGGCCGGGACTCCGTCCCCCCCGAACAGAGCGCTCACGGTCTCGCCGCGGCCCACCGTCAGCGATCCGTCCAGCCACCACATCTCCGGCGGCAGGCCGCGCGACGCCCGCAGCACACTCACCGGGTTCGGCAGCACCGTCGTGTGCCCGAGCCCGTCCCAGCGGAACAGCGCGCCCTCACCCGCACCGCCGCGCGGCAGCGCCGCGTACTCGTGCGCCGCGGAGCCGTGCTCACCAGACAACCGGATCACGCGGTACGTGGCGTCACCCGTGATGCCGTCCACGATCGCCCACTGACCCCGGGGCGGGTCAACGAACAACCAGCCCAGGTCCCCGACCCGCACCCATGACTCGACCCACCGCGGGCCGCTGTCCGCCGCCCGCAGGTCGATGAAGGACGGAGGCCGGCCACCCGGCCGCGTCACCACGGCAAATCCGGCCAGCGGATCGTCCGGCTCTTCGAGTTGCCCGTCGAGTGCCCGGGGGAGATGCGCGTTCACGCGCATCTCCCCCGCGTACTGGCCCAGGTTGTCGTTGTTCGTGTCGTGATACACGACACGGCCGTCCGACGGAACCGTCACCGCGATCCGGTCGCCGACGACGCGTCCCTCCGCCTCCGTCACCAGCACGTCCTCGCCCTCGACGGTCCGGTACAGCCGCAGCACCCCGTCATCGCCCCGGACCGCCGTCATCCCGGTCGTGGTGCCCTCCGGGTCGCCGACCAGGTCCACCCGACGCGGCTCCAACCGCGCCAACTCCGTTTCCTCCGGCCTGCCGGGGCCCGTCCCGAAACCGTCCCCTGACCCGTCCTCGGAACGACGGGAGAGGGCACGGATGAGATCCGTCGCCTCCAGGTCGTACTCCACCCGGGCCAGCATGATCACCGGATCCCACGACCCCGGCCCACTCCCCCGCCGCGACGGCTCGTCGCGGGGCCCAGGACGCGAGACCACCCCGTAGGGGTTGACCCGATACTCGGCCCCGCCCCCCGTCAGGACGTACTCGTCCCCCTCCAGCCGCGTCACCGACGCCTCCGCCACCTCCGCGCCCTCCGGATCCAGCAGACGCAGCACACCCCCGGGACCCCGGTCCTCGATCTGGTAACCGGCCAACGGCTCGCCCGCGAGAGTCACCTGCCGCTCCCTCAGCGGCCCATCCAGGTCGAAGATCCACTCGGCGTCGCCCTCCGTGTTCGCCACCCGGATCGCGATCGAGGACTCCTCGACCTCCACATCGCCCATGGCCCGCACCCCGCGCGCGGTGAATCCGATCGCCTCCCACCCCGCCTCCGCCGGCACGCCCGCGAACAGCCCGATCTCCCGGCCATCCCACCCGGTGAGCGCCACCACGTCGTGCGTGTGGTCACCCACGCGGTCGAGCACCACACGACCGACCTCCGGCACGTCCAGCATGTACAGGCCATCCCCGAGCGGCACCGGGTCGACGTCCACCCGAGCACCGTCCACGTTCACCAGATACGGCAGTTCGTCACCCGCGGGCACCATCCACCGGGACCCGGCCAGCGGACCACCCTCGACCACGAACAACCGGCCAACGACCGCGCCGTCCACGTCGTAGAACATGGCGAAGGAGCCGTCCAGGTTCTCCACCCGCAGCCGGGCACCGTCTATCCACGCCCCATCCACCGGACCCGTCCGCCCCGAACCGTTGGGCAACGCCACGAGTCGCTCGGGGTCGCCCAGCGCCCACCCGTCCCACGGCACCCACGCGACCTCGTAGGACTGCTCCCCCAAGCGATCCACCAGCCCCCGGCCGCCGCCCGGCATTTCGACGAGAAACTCGCCGTCGCTCAGCCGCGTGATGGTCCCGAACTCCACCTCGCCCGTGCCCAGGACGCGTATCGCCTGCGGCGCGACATCGGCGCTCTCCGGCAGGATCACGCGGACGCCGTTCAGGTCACCGGTGCCGTCGAGGATGTCCGCGGCCGACAGGAAGCGGCCGTTCCGGTCGTACAACGAGGCGAAGCGGCGGCCCAGCAGGACGACGCTGTCGTCGTTGATCAGCACCTGGCGGTCCGGCACCGGGCTGCCGTCGACCCCGAACAGCCTGCCCAGGCGCGTGCCGTCGGGCGACCAAGCGGCGATCACGCGGGCGACGCCGTCCCGGCCCAACAGCCGCAGCGTGTGGTGCGTGTACTCCCCGGTGTCGGGGTTGATGACGACCGGGTGCTGGCCGGGTAGGTCCGCGTCTACCAGGTACCCGAGGCCCTCCAGTCGCACGGTGCGCACGGGCACCGTCCGCTCCTCCGGGTCCACCAGGCCGGCTCGGTCCCCGGGTCGGAAGGGCAGGTACAGGGTGTGGTCGCCCAGCGGCCCGCCGGTCGGGCTGTGCGTGACGCCGATGGCCCGACCGGCCATGTCGAACGAGAACGCGGGGCCGTCGGGGATCAGTACGTCAAACGTCACGTCGTCGAGTTCCGCCTCGTAGCCCGTCGCCCGCTGACCGTTCGCGCGGAACACCGTCAGGCTGTCGTCACGCAGCGACGCGGTGACGAAGAGGCCCATGGGCTCCCCGTCCACGTTCGACAGCCCCACGACGTCGCGGGTCGGGTCGCCGTCGGCGTCCACCACGCCCGGGCGATGCCAGGGCACCCGGACGGAGAACTCGTCGGCGTCCGACAGTTCGATGATGTCGGACTCCTCCACCCGCCGGCTGTCCGCATCGGCCACGTACGGCCGCCCCCCATCCTCCGGACGGGCGACCAGGCGGTTGCCCCTGCCGAGCGGGCCGCCGGGGCCGGCCGGCTCCACGCTCACCCAGTCGCCGCGGTGGTTGTAGACGCTGGCCAGGCCCGCCACCTCCACCACGATCCGGCGCCCTCCGAAGCTGATCCGCACGTCCTCCGTCACCAGCCGACCGTCCAACCGGTACACGGCACCGTCCCCGCCCAGGGGCCGGACCAGGACCGTTTCGTGGCTGCCGTCGAGCTCCCGCAACGGCAACGTCCGACAGGTGAACTGTTCCCCGTGGCGGGTGAACACCGTGTGGCTGGCGTCGGGGCCCGTCACCATGACCCTGTTCCGATCCAGTCGCACGGCGTGCGGGCCTGACACGGGCCGCCCGGCCAGGTCCTGGATCAGCGGATCGCCGGAGCCCCGGGGCAGGAACAGCACGTGTTCCCTGGCCGGCCCCATATCCATCCGGAACGCGAAGCCCAGCCGTTCGCCGTCCCAGGTGTGGACGAAGCCTCGGAGACGATCCCGGTGACCGGCCCAGACCCTGTCCCCCACGACGAACGCGTCACTCCCGAGCCCGGGATCGTGCCCGATCACCCGGCCAGTCACCGAGCGGTCGAACGGGAGCAGGAGGTGGTCGCCCCCGGCGGTCCGAACGACGTCGTGGGTGGGTCGGCCCAGCTCTGTCACCGCCCGGAGGCGGTGGCCGGACGCGTCGACCACGAACGCGCCACCGACCGGTCGGACAGGGGCGGTCAGCACGGGCTGTCCGAGCCCGTCGACCACCTCGGGCACCCGGCGGTCGCCCGAGACGCCGCGCACGAAGAGCGAGCTGTCCGTGACCGGCCCGTCGCCGAGGACGTGCACGTCGCGCAGTGGCCGGCCGTCCACGCCGTACACGCGGCCGTCGACGGTGAACCAGCCCGCGCGGGGGTGGGTCGTCACGCGGTCCGGCAGGACCTCGCCGCCGGGGTGGAAGAGCACAGGACCGCCGCCCATGCCCGCCGTCGGCAGGGCGGCGAACCGGTCGGTGGGGCCGACGGGGACGTCCTGGAGCGGGACGCCGGTGTGGGTGTGGGCGCCGGTGGTGTCGTCGATGACGACCGGGTCACGGCCGGGGCGTACGACCAGCCGGCCCAGGTCGCCCAGTCGTGGGGCGGTGGCACCCGGCGCCTGCTCGCCGTCCCGGCCGACCACGAACGCCTCGCCGCCACCGTGGACGGGAACGATCAACTCGTCCCCGTCCGGCAGCCGGACGGCCGAGCCCATCAGGATGCCGTCCCTGCCGAACAGGTCGGTCACGGTGTCACCGCGCCACACGCTCAGCGACCCGTCCAGCCACCACCACTCCGGCGGCATACCGCGCGACGCCCGCAACACCTCCACCCGAACCGGGACCACCGTTCCGTCCCCACGCAGCAGCACACCCGCACCCGAACCACCACGCGGCAAAGCCACGAACTCACCTGGCTCCGCGTCCAACGCCCCCCGCAACGCGGTCACCTCATACGCGACCCCGTCCGCACCATCCAGCGCCACCACATACGGCACCCCACCCCGCGGCGCCACCACACCATGCCCGGCCAACGGACCCTCATGGTGCAACCGCAGCTCCGCCAGGACCCCACCCTGACGTTCGAAGAACGTGACGAGGTCATCCGACCGCACACTGATCCAGCTCTCACCAACCCGCACCACCACCCCGTCAACCCGCTCACCGTCCGGGCCGACGACGAAGGCACGATCACCGCCCCCCGGCACCACAACGGCGGACCCCGTGGGGGCGCCATCCCGACCCGACAACGCCACCCGACCCGGCACACCCGCCGAACCCGCCGGGCCCGACTCGGGCGCCGCCACGTCGTACCGGATCTCGTCGACCATCATCACGATCTGGTCGCCGGACCCCGCCGCGCCCTCCGGCAGCGGCGGCTCGGCCCCAGCCGCCCGGGACTCCAGCTGTGCCCTCACCATCCGGCGATCGTCGAAGTCCAACGCCTCGAACTCCCGGTCAGTGACCCGGGGCAGCTCGGGCGACGACGCCACGGTCTCGTCCCGGAACTCACCGGTCCGCCCGTCATACCGCACCAACGGCGTGTCAGGACCAGCGTCCGGCCCGAACACCCGCCACACCCCGTCCTCGGCCGAATGCCGCACCACCCGATCCGTCAGCGGCGTCCCGTCCGCCCCGCGCGGATACGGGTACACAGCCCCGTTCTCCCCCACCAACACCAGCACGTCCGGCCTCCCCGGCCGCGCCAGCACCTCCACCTCACGCGTCACCACACCACCCGGCGTCACCAGGTACCGGCCGCCGTCCAACTCCAGCAGGTACTCACCCGTCACGAGCCGGGATACACCCACCTCATCGAGGTCATCCCCGTTCGCGTCCCGGGCGAACGGCCTGCCCCCGTCACCCGGCTCCACGATCGTGCCCTGGTCCAACGGCCCACCCGAGACATCGATCTCCCGGGCCCCACGCGCGCCATCCTCCAGCCCGTACTCCGTGGTGACCGGCCCGACCCGCACCGAGATCGAGCCGTGCAGGAACCAGACGTCGTCCGACACCAGACGACCGGCGCGGGTATACACCTTCCCCCACTCACCCCCACCCACCGGAACGATCGCGAAATCACCGTTCTCGCCGTTGAGTTCCACCACCCGGTGGGAGTCCGCGCCAGACCGGTCGACGACCACCCGGCCCACCTCGGGCACCTCCACCAGCACCCGGTCATCACCCAGAGGCAGGAACGACGGGTTCGACACGCGGTCCCCGTCCGGGGCCACCACCCGACCTGGCACGCCGTCGTGGGGCAACACCGCCCCGTACGCGCGCAGCGGGCCGGCGAGTTCGACCATCGGGCCGGGGGCCGCGAAGGATCCGTCCATGCCGTGGAGCGTGGGGGCCGCGCCGTCCGGTTCCACGGAAAGCAGGCCGTGGCTGACCACCACTCGGCCCGGTGCCCGCTCGCCGGTGTTCGAGAACAGCATTCCCTCGCCCATGCCGTCGCGCGGCCAGACGGCCATCGTGCCGGCTCGGACGTTCGCGCCGGCCAGGTAGGCCGCGTCGTGCGTGTACGCACCGCTGCCGTCGCGGAGCACGACCGCCGCCCGGCCGCCCGGCACAGGGACCAGGATCCCGACGCCTTCCAGTTCGGTCCCGGCAGAGCGCCACACCTGCCCCTCCGGGTCCACGACGCGGATCGGGCCCCCGCCCTCCGGCGGGAACACCCGATAACCCCGCAAAGGCCCGTCCTGCACGCGGTATTCCGCGCCCACCACGACGCCGGCCATGTCGAAGCTGATGACGACATCGTGCCCGCCCACGCGGAGCGTGCCGCGGTCACTGGAGATCGTCTCCGTTAGGCGCTGGCCGCCGTTCTCAAACATCTCAATCTGGTCGCCACGCAGCTCCGCGGCGAAGAAGAAGCCACGGTCGCCATTGGCGAGGAGCGGCCACACCACGTCGTGGGTCTGCTCGCCCGCGCGGTTCAGCACACCGGGCCACTGCCCCGGCACCTCGACGAGGAACGCGTCGTCCTCCGGCTCGCCCAGCCGCGTGACCTCGGAGCCGGCCACCTCCTCGCCGTCCGCGCCCCGCACCCACGGATCGCCGTTCTCCGCGAACTCCAACGTGTTGCCCACGCCGAGCGGGCCCCCGCGGCCGGCGTCGACGATCAGCTCGCCGTCAGCGCTGTGGATGGTGACCGCGTCACCGCGCTGCACCAGGAACCGCCCGCCGCCGAACGTGCTCCGTATCTGCGCCGCGACCAGCTCGCCGGCGGCGGCATCGTAGACGGCCGACTCGCTGGGGGAGCCGTGCACCGACAGGATCAGGGAGTGGTTGGTGCCGTCCTGCTCCGGGAGCTTGGTGACGTGGTGGGTCCGCACGCCCCGCGCGTCCAGCACGACCTCGTACTCGCCGACGGACACGAGGTACCCGTACGGTGCGAGCTCCTTGACGACCGCGTCCGGGTCGACGGCTCCGGCCCAGTGCTCGATCCTGGGCAGGCCGCCACCGCGCGGCACGTAGAAGAACCTCCAGGCCTCGCCGACAGTGACGTCGTACTCGTCACCGACCGGCACCCCCTCCAGGTCGTAGTACACGACGGCACGGGCGCGGTACGCCTCCACCCGGAACAAGTCATCGACACGCAGGACCGAGTCAAACGTGTCACCGCCGTCGGCGTTCAGCACGAAGGGGGCCCGCCCCTCCTTGTCCAGAATGATCGGGCCGGCGGGCTGGCCGTCGTCGGTCCGAAGCCGGACGACGTCGCCCAGGTAGATGCCCGTGGTGTCCACCATCCGGGACGGGTGGCCTGGCGCGTTCACGATCTGGCGGTAGGGGCCGAACGGCTCGAAGTCCGCGCCGGGGAAGCGCCGCCCGTCCATGCCGAGCGGTTCGGGGGGATCACCGATCCGGATCACCAACGTGTCGCGGGTGATCGGCCCCGACGGACCGAGGACGTGATGGTTGGTCAGCGCCACGCCGTCGTCCAGGCGGAAGAAGACATGCTCCGCGCCGTCGTGCACGGTGAGCCAGCCGGCCTCCTGGGGCAACCCCACCGCGTTCGGCAGGACCTCGCCGCCCGCCCGGACCAGGACCGGCAAGCCCGCACGACCGCCCGCGGGAACAGCCACCATCCAGCCCTCGGCGGAACCCCGGTCCTCCAGCGGGACCACGTCCGCGGTGCGGGTGCCGGCGGCGTCACGGACGACCGGAACCTGGTCGGGCCGCTCGACCAACCAGCCCAGACCATCCAGCCGGGACGCCCTTCCAACCTGCTCGCCGTCCCGGCCGGCCACGAACGCCTCGCCGCCACCGACGGCAACGATCAGATGGTGCTCCCCCGGCCCCGGCAGCGGCACCGCCGAGCCCCGGAGGATGCCGTCACCGCCGAACAGGTCGAGCGCCGTCTCGCCGCGCCGCACCATCAGCGAGCCGTCCAGCCACCGCAACGCCGGCGGCATGCCGCGCGCCGCCCGCAGCACCTCCACCCGGTCCGGCAGCACCTCCCCGTCCCCACGCAGCAGCGCACCCACGCCCGAGCCGTCGCGGGGCACCACCGCGAACTCACCCGACTCCGCGTCCCCCTCACCCCGCAACGCGATCACCACCACCGGTGGCGCGTCTCCCCTCGCCCCGTCCAGCGTCACCACGGACGGCGGCTGCCCCTCGCGCGGCACCACGGCACGCCCGGCCAATATCCCCTCGCCCTCGACGAACAGCCGTATCCCACCCAGATACCGGCCCTGATCGTCATGGAACGTGACACGGTCACCCAACCGCACCGCGAACCGCTCGCCGATCTGCCGAACCACCGCCTCCGCCACCGGGCCGCGGCTGCCAGCGGCGGCCCGCACCACCGGGTTCCCACCATCGGCTGGCACCAGCACCGCCATGCCCGTCGGGACATCCCCGCGGCCCAACAACTCCACCCGACGCGAGACCTCCCCCAACTCCCCATCGCCGCGGCCCGCCCCACGCACGGGCGGAGACGCACCGCCGCCGTCGCCGACGAGCACCCGCACCTCCTCAGGGACGAGGTCAGGAACGCGCACCATCCCCACGAACACGTCGCCCAGGCCCGGACCGCCGCGCGGCAGCAGCGGCTCGTCGCGGCGAGCCCTGTCCAGCAACTCCGGCCGCACCGCCCGCCGGTCCACGCTGTCCAGCAAGCTGAACTCACGGTCGGTGACATGGCTCAGCTCGGGCGACGACGCGTGATCCTCAGGCACGAACGTCCCGGTGCGCGCGTCGTACCGCGCCACCCGCGTATCCGGCCCGTACACCCGCAGCACCGGCCGCCCCGCCGCCTCCTCCAGCCGCACCACCCGATCCCTCAGCGGCTCCCCGTCCGTACCCAACGTGAACGGATACGCGCGCCCGTCCCGCATCAGCCGCGCCACCAGATCCGGCTGACCCTCACCCGACAACACCACCGCGCGCTGCGTGACCACGCCCTCCGGCCCGACCAGATGCCCGGGCCCGTCACCCGTCCCCACGACGTACTCGTCCGCGCCGACCCGCACCACCGACCCGTCGGCGACCGCTTCGCCATCCCGATCCAGCAGCCGGAGAAGCCCTCCGGACCCCGGATCGACGATCCGGAAACCCGCCAGCTCGGGCGCGCCCGCGACGTGCACCTCCCGCCGCGTGAGCGCACCGCTGGCCCGGACGTACTCCGACTCGACGCCCCCGGCCGCGTTCCCCACCCGCACCACGACCGACGACTCGCCGACCACCACGCCGGCGACCGGCACCCGCACCCCACCCCTGCCGTACAGCACCACCTCGCCGCCACCGGTCAGCACACCCGACGCCTGGCCCCCCACCCCGGTCAGCACCACGACGTCGTCGGCGGCCTTGCCGATGCTGTTGAGCACCCCGCGCTCGGCGGCCTTCAGATCCACCAGGAACAGGTCCTCGCCGACCTGCCGTACCACCGCGCCCGCCACCCGGCTGCCATCGTCGGCCCGCACCACGTACGGCAACCCGCCGTCCGCCGGCACCACCCACCGGACGGAGCCGATCACCGAGGGGTCGGACGGGAGGTCCATCCGGTGGACCTGACCGACCCAGGCGCCGTCCGCCCCGAAGAACGTGGTGGAGGAACCGTCCAAGGTCTCCACCCGCAGCCGGGCGCCCGCCAGCCACACCCCGTCCGGCGATCCTGACTGCCGTGAACCGAGTGGCCGCGCCACGGACTTCTCGTGCCCCCACGGCAGAACCCAGTGCGTCTGCACGCCGGCGGCGTTCACCAGCCCCTGGGCGGGGGAGCCCGGCACGTCGACCACGCGCACCAGCCGCGCCCGGTGCACAGGAGTCAACCGCTCGTACTCGGCGCGATCCACCTGGGCCAGCACGGGCGACGACGCGGGCTCCTCGCCCAGGAACTCCCCGGTGCGCGCGTCATACCGCGCCACCGGCGTGTCAGGGCCGGCGTCCGGCCCGTACACCCGCAGCACCGGCCGGCCCTCCGCCTGCCCCTGCCGCACCACGCGATCCATCAGCAGCTGCCCGTCCGCATCCCTCGGGAACGGATACACCCGCCCGTCGTCCCCGATCAGCGCCAGCAGATCCCGCTGCCCCGGCGCCGACCGGCCCGACAGCGCAACGACGCCATGCTCGACCACACCGTTGGCCGCGCTGACCAGATGCCGCGGGCCGTCGCCCACCCCCGCGACATACCAGCTCCGCCCCGCCCGCTCCACCGACCCGCCAACTACCTCGACGCCATACGGGTCCAGCAGCGTGGGGTCTCCCGAGACGGGATCGTCGATCCGGTAAAGGGTCAGCTCCCCGCCCGCGATGTCCACCTCCCGCCGCGTGAGCTCCCCGCTGCCCCTGTCGTAGAACCGCCGGGCCTGCCCGTACAGGTTCTCCTCCCCCACCACGATCGACCCCTCGACCGCCGAAACGGCGAACCTGTTCCCCGCCATCCCAGCGCTGGTGAACGCCATCGCCGCGCCGCCGTCCACCGGCACGCCCGCGAGCATCCCCCTCGCCACACCGGGCCCGCGCAGCTCCACCACCTCGTGCGTGTACTCGCGCATGCCTCGGTACACCCCACGTCCCACCCCGGGCGCGTCCACCAGGAACAGGTCACTCCCCAGCGCCACCGGCTGACCGGCCAGGGGCACCCTGTTACCCAGCCCGTCCACCAGACGCCGCGGCCCACCATCCTCCCGCACCAGCCACCGATGGCCGTCCAACGGACCACCCACGACCCGCTCCGACCGGCCGAACAACGCGCCGCGATCGTCGAAGAACCACGCCTTGTCAGCGATGTCCACGCGCAGCCAGGCACCGGGCAGCCACGCCCGGTCCGGCAGATCCACCCGCCCGGACCCCGGCAGCTGGAACCCCGCGGGCACCACGAACCGCGCGTCAGGCCCGCCCGGCACCGGCGCCCTCACCACGTCACCGGTGTGGACACCCTGGTCCGTGAGCACCACACGCCCCACCGCGGGCACGTCCACCACCCACGAGCCGTTGTCCAGCCGCACCGGCCGGCCGTAGCTCACCGGGGCACCATGCGCACGGTCCACGCGCGCCAACGCACCATCCGCGGGCACCACCCACTGGTTGCCGGCCAGCCAGCCACCGGTGATCGTGAACGACCGGCCGGCCAGCACGCCGCGATCGTCGTAGAAGCGGGTGCCGCCGTCCTCGCCTTCCACGCGCAGCCAGGCACCGGGTATCCACACCGTGTCCGCCGGAGCAGTCCGCCCCGACCCCGGGGGCACCGCGAGCAACCGGCCGGCCGCACCCCGCGCCGCCCGCGACGCCGGCGGTTCCACCACGTCGTGGACCTCGAACCGGCCAGGGCCGGCGACCGTGACCAGCGCACGCCCGACGTCCGGGACCTCGACCTGAGTGACGTCGCCCCGCCACGTCGTGATCGCGATCCGCACGGGATCCCCGGCTTCGTCGACCACGTCACGCCCGCCGCCGTGGGACATCACCACCGCGTACGAGCCGAGTTGGCCACGGAGTCCGACGACGTGGCCGAGGGTGAGGAAGCTTCCGTCCAGGCGGTGGACGGCGGACGCGCCGTCCCTCTCCACGGTGAGCAGGCCGTGGCTGAGCACCACCCGACTCCCGGCAACGCGGCTCACCCGGCCGTCGACGTTCTCGAACAGCATCCCCTCGCCCCTGCCGCCGGCCGGCCAGACCGCGATCGTGCGCGCCGTCCCCTGCTCCAGGCCGACGCGCAGTTCGACGGCGTCGTGGGTGTGTTCACCGTCCTGGACGCGGAGCACGACCGCCGCCGGGCGGTCCCGCACCTCGACCATGTGTCCGAGGCCCGGCAACTCCAACGCGTCGTGCCCCGGGAGCATGGCGGCGTGGTGCGTCGGCGCGCCCCGGGTGTCCAGCACGACCGCGTCCTCGTCGACCCGCACGAAGTACCGGTGCCCCCCGAGTTCACGGACGACCGACTCCAGGTCGGGCCGCCCGTCCGGGTGCAGCAGCGTGGGCTGGTCCCGGTCGCGCGGCACGTGGAGAACCCTGCTGGCCCTGCCGACCGTGATGGAGTACCCGTCGCCGACCGCCTCGCCGACCGGCGGGTGCGCGACATCCCCCACACCACGGTCGCCGACGAGCGCCCGCACCTCCTCAGGGACGAGGTCAGGAACGCGCACCACCCCCACGAACACGTCGACCGGCCCTGTGTCACGCGCGGCCGCCCGGTCCTCGGGGGTCAGCCGCCCGAACTCCTCGCCCGTGAGCGAGTCCGGACCGTCGAACCCCTCGTCGACCACCCGCAGCCCCGCCGGGCCCTCCACCCCCGGCAACTCCTCCCGCCGCACCACCCGGTCCCGCAGCGTCTCCCCGGCCATGTCGCGCGGGTACGGGTACACCACCCCGTCCTCACCCACCAACGCCAGCAGATCCGCCCGCCCCGACCGGCCCGGCAACGCCACCACGTCATGCGTGAGCACACCCGTCTCCGTGAGCACCACAGAGCCGCCGTCCCCGGGCACACCCACCACGAACCGGCCACCCCCCAGCGGCACCGGGTCGCCGCCCACCCGGGCACCGTTCACGTTCACCAGATGCGGCAGCCGACCATCCTCGGGAACCATCCACCGCAGCCCGGCCAACCGATCACCCTCCAACTCGAACAACCGGCCCACCAACACGCCGTACCGGTCGTAGAAGTCGTCGGCGACCTCACGCTCCACCCGCAGCCAGGCACCCCGCAGCCACGCGCCGTCCCCCGGCTCCGTCCGCCCCGAACCCTCGGGCACCGCGACGAACCGCCCGGACCGACCCGCCACCGACACCGGCACCAAGTCGAAGGCGTAGCTCCTGGACTCGACCAGGACGCCGCCGCGGACACCCCCGACCGTCACCAGGGTCAGGTCGTCCTCGCCCAGTCGCAGCACCCGCGCGTCCAGCACCCAGTTCCCGCCCGCGTCCAGCACCAGGCCCCGCCGCCCGTCACCGAACGGCAGCACCGCCCGGTACGAGGCAAGCACACCACCGAGGCCAACCACGCTCCCCACGGGCTGTCCGTCCCGGCCGGCCACGAACGAGCTCTCGGGGCGGCCGAACACTACGATCAGTTTGTGGTCGTACGGCAGCCCCGGCAGCCGGAACCCTGAGCCCACCCGGACGCGGTCCCCACCTCCCCAGCCGTCAGGGTCTGAGAGGTAGGAGCTCTTGCCGAACACATCCGTCGCCGTCTCGCCGCGCGGCACCATGAGCGCCCCGTCCAACGCCCGCTGCGCCGGCGGCGCGTCGGGCGACGGCCGCAGCACGGCCACCTCGTTCATCGTCCTGTCCAACCGGAACAGCACACCCGCACCCGAACCGTCCCAGGGCAGCGCCACGTACTCGTCCAGCCAGGCGAACTCACCCGACTCCGGGTCCACCTCGCCCCGCAACCGGGTCAGGTCGTGCGTCAGCTCACCCGCCTGACTGATGACCAACTGCCCAGCGCCGGGCACCTCCACCGCCCACCCCAGGCGCCCCACCCACCGCCCGAAGTCCACCAGCGTGTCGCCCTCCCGCTGCACCACCCCCAGCTCACCACGGCGAGCCCACACCTCCGCCAGGAACCCGCCCCCACCGTCGTGGAACGTCACCCGGCCATCCACGCCCACGGCGAACCCACCCCCACCAAGCCGCCGCACCTCACCCTCGGCCGGTCCCCCCGACCCGTCCCCCCGGACCAGGACCGGGTCCCCACCCCTGTCCTGAACCACCACGGTCCCCGTCTCGGCATCATCCGGGCCACGCAACGCCACCCGACCCGGCAACGGCGCCTCAACGTCGAAACGGATGTTGTCGACCATCATCACCATCGGGTCGCCGGCACCCGCCCCCTCGTCCAACCGGGGCCGCTCACCCACCGCTGCCTGGTCCTCAGGGGTCAACCGCGCGAACTCAACCTCCGTGACCCGATCCAGACCAGCGGCGGCCTCACCCTCACCCTGGAACCGCCCGGCGCCGTCGTACCCGGCGGACCGCTCGCCCGGCCCGAACACCCGCAACGCGCCGTCCCACTCGTCCGCGCCATCCGCGCCATACGTCCGCGCGGGCCGCACCACCCGATCCCGCAGCGTCTCCCCGGCCATGTCGCGCGGGTACGGGTACACCACCCCGTTCTCACCCACCAACGCCAGCAGATCCGCCCGCCCCGACCGGCCCGACAGCGCCACCGCGTCGTACCTGACCCCGTGATACGCGTCGACCAGATACCGCGCCTCGCCGGCCTTCACCAGGTACTCGAACGCACGCAGCCGAACCACGGGATCCCCGCCGACCACGTCGCCTTCCGGATCCAGCAGACGCGGCCCGGCACCCCCCATCACGTCAACGATCCGGTGCCCCCCCAGCGGATCGCCCGCGAGCTCCGCACGCAGTTCCTTGAGCACCCCGCCTCGTTCGAAGACCCACGCGGCCTCGCCCACCACGTTCCTCACCCGGAACTCGGTCGAGGTGTGGTCGACCCACACGCGCACGTCCTGCGTCACGAGCCGGCCGTCCGGCCGGTACAAGCCCGCGGTGCTTTCGCCGTCGACCGGCCGGATGTGGAACAGGACGACGTCGCCACCCTCCTCGCTCCGCAGCGGCACCACATCGTGGGTCCGCACGACCTGCGCGTCCCACCCATCCAGCCGGTTCAGCACATCCAGCACGACCCGGCCGTCGGTGGAGTCCACGAGGAACCCGTGCGACTGCAGCGGGGTGACGACAGCGTCCCGGTCGGCTACTCCGTGCATGACCTCGAGCTTGGGCAGGCTGCCGTCGCGCGGTATGTAGAGAATTTTGCCCATGTGTTCGCCGGACGTGATGCGGTACACGTCGGCGACAGGCCAGCCGTCCTGGGTGTACACGGTGGCGTTCCCGCGGTGCGGGCCCAGCCGGATCGCGCCGTCGTCGGCGCGCCACACACGGACCACCGGGACAGGTTCATCGACGCTGGACAGGTAGGGGCCGGATCCCCCGTCCAGCACGAACACGCCGGTGGGCTCGCCGGCGTCGTTCCTGAGCCGGACGACGTCTGTGATCTCGCCCAGGTAGACGCCCGTGCTGCCCACCAGTCCGCGCGGGTGGTCCCGCGCGTCCACGAGGTAGGAGCCGGGCCCGACTCGCTCGGGGGTGGCCTCGGGGAAGGGCCGTCCGTCCATGCCAAGCAGTTCGGGCGGATTACCGGCATCGTTGCCGCGGACCACCAGCGTGTCACCGGTGATCCGCCCTGGCCGGCCGAACACGTGCAGGTCGGACAGCGGGAGCCCGTCGTCCAGGCCGTAGAAGAGGACGCGGCTGCCGCGCCGCACGGTGATCCAACCGGCCTCGGCGTGGAGGTCCACCGCATGCGCCAGGACACGGCCGCCGGACTGGAACAGCACCGGGAGGCCCGAGCGGCCGTGCGCGGGGACGGCCACCATCCAGCCCTCGGCCGAGTCCCGATCCGCCAGCCGGATCACGTCGGCGGCGCGGGTGCCGCGGGTGCCGGATGTGCCGGTGGTGTCCAGGACGAACGGGTCGCGGTCGGGAAGTGTGACCAGCCAGCCCAGGTCACCCAGCCGGTTCGCGGTGGCCCCTCGAATCTGCTCAGCGTCCCGGCCGATCACGTACGCCTCGCCGCCACCGACCCGAACTATCAGCACGTTCCCCTCCGGCCCCGGCAACAGGAAGGCCGTGCCCAGGAGGACGTGGTCCCTGACGAACGGGCCAACCCTGCCGGGCCGGCCGACCAGGCTTGACCTGCCGGACAGATCACTCACGGTCTCCCCGCGCGGCACCATGAGCGCCCCGTCCAACTCCCGCAACCCCGGCGGCACGTCGGGCGACGGCCGCAGCACACACACCCCGTTCGGCAGCACCGTCCCGTCCCCACGGAACAGCACAACCGCATCCGAACCGTCCCGGGGCAGCGCCGCGTACTCGTCCAACGCGGCGGACTCACCCGACTCCGCGTCGATCTCGCCCCGCAACCGGCTCACGTCGTGCGTCAGCTCACCCGCGTCACTGATGATCAACCGCCTGTCGCCGGACACCTCCAACGCCCACCCCAGGTCCCCCACCCGCGGCCCCACCACCACCGGCGAGTCACCCTCTTCAGCCACCACCGACGGCCGCCGACCATCGCCATACACCCGCAACTCCGCCAGGAACCCACCCCCACCGAGCGGCCGCACCACCCCCCCGACCGGTCCCCCCGACCCATCCCCCCGCAGCAGCACCGGCTTCCCACCACCAACCGGAACCACCACCACGATCCCCGTCTCACCACCATCCCGGCCACGCAACACCACCTCGTCACGCGGCTCGGGCTGTGGCAGCTCAGCCCGGCCCTCATGAGGCAACAGGGCCTCCCGCACCACCGCCCGGTCCTCGGCGGTCAACCGCCCGTACTCATCGCCCGTGAGCGAGTCCGGGCCGGTGAACTCCTTGTCGACCACCCGCAGCCCCGGCGGGCCCTGCACCCCCCGCAACTCCTCCGGCCGCACCACCAGATCCCGCAGCGTCTCCCCGTCCGCGCCACGCGGATACGGGTACACCACCCCGTCCTCACGCACCAACGCCAACACATCCGCCCGCCCTGACCGGCCCGGCAACGAAACCGCGTCATACGTCACCCCGACATACGCGTCAACCACATACCGGGACCCACCCACCGACACCAGGTACGCCCACCCGCCCAGCCGAACCACGGGATCCCCGCCGACCACCTCGCCATCCGCCCTCAGCAGACGCAGCCCACCCACCGACACCGAATCCTCGATCCGCAACCCCCCCAACCCACGACCCACCAGACCCACCCGGAACTCCGCCAGCGCCCCGAGCGCCCCGCCCCGCTCGAAGACCCACTCCGCCTCGCCCACCCCGTTGTTCACCCGGAACGCGATCGAGGACCCCTCAACCCCCCAACGACCCGCCACCGCCCACCCGCGATCGGTGAACCCCGACGCACCGCTGACACCGTCCACCGGCACACCCGCGAACAGCCCCCTCACCTCACCACCCCACCCCGTCAACGCCACCACGTCATGGGTGAGCACACCCGTCTCCGTGAGCACCACATGGCCGCCGTCCCCGGGCACACTCACCACGAACCGGCCACCCCCCAGCGGCAACGGGACGCCACCCCTCCGATGACCCCCCACGTCCACCAGATACGGCAGCCGCCCATCCGCGGGAACCATCCACCGCAGCCCCGCCAACCGATCACCCACCAACTCGAACAACCGGCCGAGCAACACGCCGTACCGGTCGTAGAAGTCGTCGGCGAACGCACCCTCCACCCGCAGCCAGGCACCCCGCAGCCCCACCCCGTCCGCCGGCACCGTCGGCCCCGAACCCTCGGGCACCGCGACGAACCGCCCGGACCGACCCGCCACCGGCACCAGGTCGAAGGCGTAGCGCCCGAACTCGACCAGGACGCCGCCGCGGACACCCCGGACCGACACCAGGGTCAGGTCCTCCTCGCCCAGCCGCAGCACCCGCGCGTCCCGCACCCAGTTCCCGTCCGCGTCCAGCACCAGACCCCGCCACCCGTCGCCGAACGGCAGCACCGCCCGGTACGGCGCAAGCACACCACCGAGATCAGCCACCCCCGGGTGGCCCAGGAACTCCCCGTCCATGCCATGGGCCCTGGCCACGCCGCCGACCATCACCGTGATCACGCCATCGCCGACCACGCCCGGCAACCGGGCGCCGTCGGGCCCGTACAGCGTGACGGAGCCCGTGCCGTCGGCCCGCCGGACGGCGAACGCGTCGACCTCCCCGCCAGGCGCGCTCAGCAGAACCGCGTCGTGGGTGTGCTTACCGGTGCGGCTGTCAAAGACCACCCCGCGCCAGCCGTCCTCACCGCGCACGGCCACCAGGAACTTGGGGCCCTTCAGTTCGATCACGACGGACTCCTCCACCGGTTCCCCGTCCGGGTCCCGCAACCGGGCGGGGGGAATGCCGTCGTTGCCCAGCGGCACGTCCACGAAGAAGCCGTGCGCCGGACCATCGAGCAGGTGGTAGGTCAGCACCAGGGGACGGCCGTGCCCGTCGAACGTGACACGCTGCACGCCGCCGGGGTGCGTCAGCACCAGCCCCCCGTCATCGACCAGGTCCACCTCGTAGCCGGTCGCCCGCCGGCCGTCGTAGTGGAGCACCTCCAACCGGCCGTCCCGCAGCGACCGGGTGACGAACAAGTCGCTGGGCTCGCCGTCCGCGTTCAGCAGCGGCCGGACCCCGTGGGAGTGGCTCCCGTCGGTGACCAACCCCCGCCCGACACCGGGGACGCTCACCAGATCCGCGCCGGAGTCCAGCAGCCGCACCATCCCGCCCCGCACGACGTTCCCCGCCCCGTCCAGCACCAGACCCGGCACGTCGGGGAGGGCCAGCACCGCCCGGTACGAGGCAAGCGCACCGCGGAGGTCAACCACCCCGGAACGCCCCAGGACTGTTCCTCCGGTGTCGTAGAACATGGCACTGCCGCCGTGAACCACCGTGATCACGTCATCCCGCACCCACACCAGGTGCGGCAGTGGGTCGCCCTGTTCCGTGAACAGTCTGCCCGGACCGTGACCGCCGCGCCGCCAGACGGCGATCACGCCCTCGATGCCGTCGGCGTCGTTCAGGAAGGCCGCTTCAGGGATGTACGCCCCCCGAGCGTCCAGCACGACCTGGCCGTCGTCGGACTCCACGACGAACCTGTGCGCTCCGAGGCGGACGACGGGCGAGCCCACGGGCTGTCCGTCCAGGGATTCGATCGTGGGCAGGCCGCCGTCGCGCGGCACGTGGAAGACCCTGTTCGTGAACGCGTCGACCGTGATGCCGTACGTGTCGCCGATCGGCCGGCCGTCCGGGGTGTACACGGTCGCATGCCCGTAAAGCATCCCCACCCGGAGCGTGTCGCCGACGCGCCAGGCCGTGTCGCCCGAGAGGAGGCCGTCGGCCCCCCACACGCTGAGGCGCATCCCGTTGTCCGCGACGACCAGATCGGCGAACCCGCCCTCGTCGGACTGGAGCCGGAGGGCAACGCCCCTGGGGTGGCCCTGGGGGTCCACCAGTACCGGCTCGTGGCCCCGGGCATGCAGGATCAGGGGGGCGCCGAACCGCTCGTAGGACGCCTCGGGGAAGGGCCGGCCGTCCATGCCGAGCGGTTCGGGCGGATTGCCCGCATCGTTGCCGCGGAGCACCAGCGTGTCGGGGGTGATCGGCCCCGGCCGGCCGGACACGTGGAGCTCGGGCAGCGCGCGGCCGTCGTCCAGGCTGTGGAAGACGTGGCGGTTGCCATGCTGCACGGTGATCCAGCCGGCCTCCCGGTGGAGCTGCACCGGGTTCGGCAGGACCTCGCCGCCCGGCCGCACCAACACCGGGTCCTCACCGCCAGCCGGAACCACCACCGCCGTCCCCGTCTCGGCGTCATCCGGGCCACGCAACGCCACCCGACGCGGCGCCGCCCCCTCAATGTCGAAACGGATGTCGTTGACCACCATCACCATCGAGTCGCCGGCCCCCGCCCCCGCCGGATGACCGGGCAGCGACAGGTCGCCCCGGATCTCGGCAGCCAGCAGGATGTCCGCCACCGGCGCCCGGTCCTCAAGCGCCACCGCCCGGTCCTCACCGGTCAACCGCCCGAACTCATCGCGCGTGAGCGACGGCGGACCGATGAACCCCTCCTCCGGTCCGACCACCCGCAGCCCGCCATCCGCACCATCCGTCTGCGCGGGCCGCACCACCCGATCCCGCAACGTCTCCCCATCCATGCCACGCGGGAACGGGTACACCACCCCGTTCTCCCCCACCAGCGCCAGCACATCCGCCCCACCCGACCGGCCCGGCAACGAAACCGCGTCATACGTCACCCCGACATACGCGTCAACCACATACCGGGACCCACCCACCGACACCAGGTACGCCCACGCACCCAGCCGAACCACGGGATCCCCGCCGACCACGTCGCCATCCGCATCCAGCAGACTGGGCCCATCCGCGGACGCCGAATCCTCGATCCGGTACCCTCCCAGCCCACGACCAGCCAGATCCACATCAAACTCCGCAAGCACCCCACCCCGGTCGAAGACCCACGCGGCCTCGCCCACCGCGTTCCTCACCCGCAGCACGATCGAGGACCCCTCGACACCCAGACGACCCGCCGCCGCCACCCCACGATCGGTGAACCCCAACACATCGCTGGCACCATCCACCGGCAGACCCGCGGACAGCCCCACCGCCCGGCCACCCCACCCGGCCAGCGCCACCGCGTCATGCGTGAGCACACCCGTTTCACTGAGCACCACAGAGCCCCCGCCCCCCGGCACCCGCACCACGAACAAGCCACCGCCCAGCGGCAACGGCGGGCCATCCACCCGGCGACCGTTCACGCCCACCAGACGCGGCAACCGACCATCCTCGGGCACCACCCACCGAAGCCCGCCCAGCCGATCACCCACCAACTCGAACACCCGGGCCACCAACACGCCGTCCGCGTCGTAGAAGTCGTCGGCAAACTCCCCCTCCACCCGCAGCCGGGCACCCGCCAGCCACGCCCCGTCCCCCGGCCCCATCCGCCCCCCGCCCACAGGCACCGCGACGAACCGGTAGGACCCACCCCCCACCCGCACCACATCGAAGGCGTAGCGCTCGAACTCGACCAACCCAAGCCCGACGCCCGGGACCTCCACCTGCGTCAGGGCGCCGTTGTCCCCCAGTCGCGTCAGGGTCGCGTCAAACACGAAGTTCCCTGCCCCGTCCAGCACCAGGCCCTGCCCGTCGCGGAAGGGCAGCACCGCCCGGTACGAGGCCAGCGCACCACCGAGGTCAACCACCGCGGGACTGCCCAGGAACTGCCCGTCCATGCCGTGGGCCCTGGCCCTGCCGCCGACCACCACCGTGATCACGCCGCCGACGACCACGCCCGGCAACCGGGTGCCGTCCACGGCGAACAGCATGCCCTCGCCATCGACCGGCCAGACGGCGATCGCGTCGACATCGCCGCCCGGGCCCCTCAGCAGCACCGCCTCGTCTCTGAACGCACCGGGGGTGACGCGGTCGATGAAGACCAGCTCGCGCCAACCGGTCTCACCGGCCACGGCCACCAGGTGCCCGGCGCCCTCCAACTCGATCACGAGGGACCTCTCCACAAGCCTCCCGTCCGGGTCCCACAACTGGGCGCGGGGGCCGTCGTCTCGCAGCGACACATCAAGGGAGTAGTCGCGCAGCGGACCATCGGGCAGGTGATAGGTCAGCAGCAGGGGCCGGCCGTCCAGGTCGAACCGGGCACGCTCCACGCCGCCCGGGGCCGTCACCACCAACATCGCCTCGTCGACCAGGTCCACGCCGTGGTCCCCCGCCGGCAGTCCGTCGTCGTGGAACACCTCCAGTCGGGCGTCCCGCAACGACGAGCCGACGAACAGGCTGCGGCGCTCGCCATCCGCGTTCAGCAGCGGCACGATGCGGTGGGAGTGACTCCCGTCGATGACCAGCCCATGCCCGACGCCCGGAACGTCCACCAGATGCCGGCCCTCGCCCAGTTGCCGCACGTTCCCGCCCGGCACGACATTCCCGGCCCCGTCCAGCACCACGCCCCGCCCGTCACGGAAGGGCAGCACCGCCCGGTACGAGGCAAGCGCACCGCCGAGGTCAACCACCCGGGGGAGGCCCAGGTACTCCCCGTCCATGCCGTGGACCGTGCGGGCCGCGCCCTCCGGCCCCACCATGAGCTCGCCACCGCCCACGGTGACCCAGCCCGGCACCGGCTCGCCCTCCACCGATATCAACCGGCCCGCGCTGTCGCCGGGCGGCCAGACGGCGACGATCGCGTCCCCTGCCCCGTCGGTCAGCGGTTGGTCCTCTGGGTCGGTCAGGCTGGCGGCGTTGTCGGTGTACGCCCCCGTCTCCCGGGCGAGCAGCACGCCTTGGACGTCCTCCGCCTCGACCACCCACCCGACGTTGCCGAGCCGAATCGCCCAAGCGGCGGCGCCGTCCCACGCGTCCAGCCAGCCCTCGCCGCCCCGGACGGGCAGGAATACCCGGCGGTTCGCCAGCGGGCCCTCGGTCACCAGGTGCTCGAAGCCGAGCAGGCGGCCGAAGAAGTCGTGGACGTCCACCCGCGCGGTGTTGTCGGCCGGGACCAGCCGCACGTTGGGGCCGGTGGAATCCACCTCCCGGACGCCCGGCATGCGCTGGCCGTCCGGGAGGTACGGCACGTTCTCGCGGCCCTCCAGTCCGGCCGCGACGAAGCGGCCGGAGAAGTGGTCACCCTCGTCGCCCAGCTGCACCAGGTCGTGGGTCTGCACTCCCCTGTGGTCCAGCACCCCGGGGCGCTGCCCTGGCACCGTGACGAGGAAGAGCCCGCCCTCCAGCCGCATGATGCGGGAGGGCACCTCCGGGCCGTCCGGGCCGCCGGCGGCGACGTACGGGCGCCCGCCGTCCGGCGGAACGACCAGGTGGTTGCCCTCGCCGAGCGGGCCGCCCCGGCCGGCGGGGAACTCCTCCTGCACCTCCCCGCTCTCGTCATAGACGCGGGCCATGTCGTCGAACTGCACGAGGTTCCGGCTGCCGTCGAGGCTGATGAGCGCCTCGTCGGTCACCAGGCGGCCGGCCCCGTCGTACACGGCCGGCTCGGTGCTCCCCGCCTCGCCGGACCGGATGAGGTACAGGTCGGAGCCGTCCGGCCCAGTCAGTGTGAGCACGCTGTGGGAGGTCTCCACGCCGCCGCGGTGCACCACGGCCGGCGCCTCATCGGGCAGCCACACCAGCGCGTGGTCCGGCTGCCCCTCCAGGCGGATCGCGGAGGCGCCCGGGAACGCCTCGCCGTCCGGCGTCTCGACGCGCGGCCGGGCCCCGTCGTGGGGCAGGTAGAGCATCGGGCTGCCCTGGGTGTTGGGGAAATCGCCCCGCAAGGCGGCCGTGGTGCCGACGATTCGGCCGTCCATGCCGAAGTCGGTGTAGTGCGACGGGGCGGGGACCTGGATCCTGTCGCCGATCATCCGCATGCCGGTGTCGAACACCCGAAGGTCGTCTGTGATCAGCAACGGCTCTCCGGGCCTGCCCGCGGGAACGAAGGCGCTCCCCAGATGGGGGTTCCCCTGCGAGTCATGGAACCGGACCACCGCACCCAGGTACTCGCCCTGCTCGGTCACCACACCACGCCGGTCATCAGACACGGTCACCAGGTAGCGGCTGGTGGAGGGCGTGCCGTCGGCAATTACCAAGGGGACGACGGGGGCCTCGGTCATGGGCCGGCCGTCGATGCCCAACACCTGGGGCGGCTCGCCGACGATGGTGGCGGCGCGCACCACCAGCGGCGGGCCCGACACGGCGCCGGGGTGACCGAAGACATGGTGGTCGGGCCGCACGCGGCCGGTGACGTCGTCGAGGACGACCGGGTCGTGGCCGCGACGCAGGACCACCCAGCCCAGGTCACCCAGCGGGAGGGCGGTGGCACGCGGCACCAGTCCACCGTCCCGGCCGACCACGAGCGCCTCGCCGCCACCGACGGGAACGACCAGCCCGTCCCCCTCCGGCCCCGGCAGCCGGAAGACCGAGCCCACCAGGACGGCGTCACTGCCGAGCCGGTCGCCCCTGACGAACAGGCCGATCGCCGTCTCGTCGCGCCGCACCATGAGCGCCCCGTCCAACGCCCGCAACTCCGGCGGCGCGTCGGGCGACGTCCGCAGCACGCCCACCCGGTCCGGCAGCACCGTCCCGTCCGCACGGAACAGCACGCCCTCACTCGAACCGCCGCGGGGCACCGCCGCGAGCACACCCCGCACCCCCGTCACGTCGTGCGTCAGATCACCCGCGTCACTGACGATCAGCCGCCCTTGGCCGCGCACCCCCAGCGCCCGCCCCAGGTCCCCCACCCGCGGCCCGACCGCCACCGCCCGCTCGCTCTCCAGCGCCACCACCGACGGGGGCCGACCATCCCGAGACATCCGCAGCGCCGCCAGGAACCCGCCCTGACCGTCGTGGAACGTCACCCGCGCGTCCACGCGCACGGCGAACCCGCCCCCGCCAAGCCGCCACACCGCCCCCTCCACCCGCGCACCCCCCCGCACCAACACCAGGTCCCCACCACCGGCCGGAACCACCACCGCCGTCCCCGTCTCGACGCCACCCGGGCCACGCAACTCCACCTGACCCGGCGACGCCCCCTCAAAGTCGTAGCGGATGTCGTGGGCCATGAACACCGCGAGGTCGTGCGACCCGGCCGCGCCGTCCATCAGCCTGCCGTTCGGTCCGTACACGGTGGTGACCTCCCCGATCCGCACGGAGATCGAGCCATCGGGGAGCCGCAGGACGTCATCGGTCACCAGCTCACCGGTGCGGGTGTACACCGCTCCCGAGTCCCAAACCCCCACCGACACGACGGCCACGTGCCCGTCGCCGCCCTCCAGTTCCACCGAGCGGTGGACCGTGCCTGACCGGTCGACGACGGTGGGGCCCACGCCCGGTACAGGGAACAGGAACCGGTCGCTGCCCTGAAGGGGGACCGGCGGGTGGGGCACCACATTCCCGTCCGGGGTCACCACGCTCGGCAGCCGTTCCGGGACGTCGGGCAGCACGAGCCAGCTGCCTCCCAGCTCCGGCCCGCCGCCGACGACCCGTCCGGGGAACCGGAAGTCGCCGTCCAGGCCGTGGACGGCCGGGGCCGCGCCCTCCCGTTCCACGCCGACCACGCCGCCCGCGGTGACCCGGCCCGGCACCGCCTGCGGGTTGTCCCATTCGATCTCGCGGACCAGCATGACCGTCGGGCCCCCCGACCCGGGACCACCCGGCAACCAAGCCCGCCACGGCTCCTGCCGCAGCACCTCCCTCTGGTCGATGGAGTTCAGCCGCGAGAACTCGCTCGCGTCGACCTGGTCAAGACGCTGACCCGGAGCCGGAACCGGGCCCGAATCCCGACGCAGGAACGCGCCCGTACCCGGGTGGTACCGCACCACCGGAACCCGCCCGTCCGGCCCGACGCCCGGCCCGGCCACCTGCAGCACCCGCTCGCCCCACGACTCCTCCAGCCGCACCACCCGGTCCCGCAACGTCTGGCCGAACTCGTCCCACGCGAACGGATACACACCCCCGTCCCGCGTCCACCGCACCGCCAGGCCCGGCTCTCCGCCGCCGCTGAGGAACACGACGTCGTCGACCATCGCGCCTTGTTCGCCGGGGACGAAGTGGTGCACCAACTCCGGATTGCCGTCCGTTCCGATGAGGTCGCCCGGGTGACTCACCCACCAGCCCCAGCTGTCCACCTGGCGGGCAGTGGCGCCCGGCACCAGCGAACGGTCCCGGGCGATGACCGAAGCGGCGTTCGTGTCGGCTGAGACGCTCAGGAAGTGTGGGTTAAATCCGGGCAGACGGTAGCGCCAGCTCTCCATTTCGCCGGTGCCGAAGAAGCCATGTGACTCGATCGGGGTGCGATGGACGAGCAACCCAACGATCTCCGTCCCGTCCCTGGCCACTTGCACCGGCTGCGGCACCACGATCACGTTCCCGCCCGCACCCCAGCGGAACAGGACCGGCACCGCGTTTCCACCCGGACGAGGCGCCCCCACGAACTCGTCCAGCCGGTCCATGCGACCCCACAACCGGAGCACATCGTGCGTGTACGCGCCCGTACCATCCACGAGCACCTGCTGCCGCCGGCCCGGCACACTAATCCACCAGCCGACCTCACCAACCTGGACCACCGTCGCGTGGACGTTCCGCCAATCGTCCAGCGACACCACATACGGCGTCCCGCCAGGTGACCTCACCACACCGAGCCCGCTGAGCGGTCCCTCAAAATGCGCGCGCCCGTTCGCCAGGAGCCCACCCTGACGGTCATAGAGCCCCAGCCGATCACGGACACGCACGATCAGCCCGTCCTCGTGGAACCACACCATCGAACGCGACACATTCCTGTCGCCCCGCATCAACAGCGGAGGGAAACCGTCCTCTCGGACCACCACCAGATCCCGTCCCAGGTCTCCCTCAGGGGACAACGCCACCCCCCGACCCGGCAACGGCGCCTCAACGTCGTAGCGGATGTCATTGACCATGAACACCGCGAGGTCGTATGGCCCAGCCGTCGTAACCCGGCCGTCCGGGCCGTACTGGGTGGTGACATCCCCGATCCGTACGGAGATCGAGCCATGGGGGAGCGCCAAGACGTCAGCATCCGTCACCAGCTCACCGGCGCGGGTGTACACCGCCGCCATCGACCGGTCCGGCACGACGGCCACGTAGTCGTCCGGACCCTCGAGTTCCACCACGCGGTGGACCGTGCCGGACCGGTCGATGGCGGCGGGGCCCTCTGTCAGGTCGATCAGGAACCGGTCGCTGCCCTGAAGCGGCACCGCCGCCTCCGGCACCACGGTCCCGTCCGGGGTCACCAGGCGCGGCAGGGCGCCCGGCACGTCGGGCAGCACGAGCCAGTTGCCGCCCAGCTCAGGACCGCCGCCGACGACCTGTCCGGGGAACCGGAACTCGCCGTCCAGGCCGTGGACGGCGGGGGCAGCGCCCTCCCGTTCCACGCCGAGCATGCCACCCGCGGTGACCCGGCCCGGCACCGGCTCACCCGCCGCCGAGACCAACAGGCCCGCGCCGCCGTGGGGCGGCCAGACGGCGACGATCTCGTTCCCCGCCTCGTCGATCAGCGCGTCGCCGTCGACATCGGTCAGGCGGGCGGCGTTGTGGGTGTACACCCCCGTCAGAGGGTCGAGCACCACGCCCTGGACGCCCCCCCGTACCTCGACCATCCACCCGACGTAGCCGAGCGGAGTCACCCGCGCGGGCCCGCCGCCCGGGCCGTCCACCTCGCTCCTGCCTCCGCCGACGGGCAGGAACACCCAGCGGTTCACCAGCCGGCCCTCGGTCACCCAGTGCTCGATGCCCAGCAGGCGGCCGAAGAAGTCGTGGACGTACACCGACCCGCCGGGGTCGGGCGGGACCAGCCGCACGTGACGGTCGGTCGTTTCCACGTCCACCCCCGCCATGCGTCGGCCGTCCGCGTCGAACGGCACGTCCGCGCGGCCCCCCCGTCCGGCAGCGATGAAACGGTCGGCGAGGTTCTGGCGCGCGTCGCCCAGCCACACCGGATCGTGGGTCTGCGCTCCCGTGCGGTCCACCACCCCGGGGCGCTGCCCATCCACCTTGACGAGGAAGAGCCCGCCGTCGCCCTCCAGCCGCATGACGCGGGCACCCCTCACCAACTGGCCGTTCGGGTCAACGACGTACGCCCGCCTGCCGTCCGACGGAACGACCAGGCGGTTGCCCGCGCCGAGCGGGCCGCCCCGGCTGCCGGGGATCGTCTGCTCCACCACCCCGTCGTCGCTGTAGACGCGGGCCATGTCGTCGAACTGCACGAGGTTCCGGTTGCCATCGAAGCTGACGAGCACCTCGTCGCTCACCAGACCGCCGGCCTCGTCGTACACGGCCGCCTCAAGGCTCCCCGGCTCGCTGGACCGGATGAGGTACAGGTCGGAGTCGTCCGGCCCGGTGAGTGAGAGCACGCCTTCGGTGGCCTCCGCGCCGTTGCGGTGCACCACGACCGGTGCCTGCTCGGGCAGGAACACCAGGGCGTGGTTCGGGTGCCCCTCAAGGAGGACCGCGATAGCGTCCGGGAACGCCTCGCCGTCCGGCGTCTCGATGCGCGCATCGCCGTCGGCGTAGGACATGGAGAGCATCGGGGTGCGCTGGGGGTTGGCGAAATCCCCCTGCAAGGCAGCCGCGGTGCCGAGGATTCGGCCGTCCATGCCGTAGTCGTTGTATTGCGCCCCGTCGGGGACCCGGATCCTGTCGCCGATCATCCGCATGCCGGTGTCGAACACCCGGTTGTCGTCCCTGATCAGCAACGGTCTGGTGGACCTCCCGGGGCCGCCCGCGGGAACGAAGGCGCTCCCGCCGCGCACGTCGTGGAACCGAACCACCGCACCCAGGTACTGGCCCTGCCGGGACACCACGCCACGCCGGTCATCGGACACGGTCACCAGGTAGCGGCTGTCAGAAGGCGTGCCGTCGTGATTTACAAGGGGGACGACGGGTGCCTCGGTCATGGGCCGGCCGTCGATGCCCAACACCTGGGGTAGCCCGCCGCCGGTGGCGCCGCGCACCACCAGCGGCGGGCCGGACGCGGGTCCCGGGGGGGCGAAGACATGGTGGTCGGGCCGCACGTCGCCGGTGCGGTCGTTGACGACGATCGGGGCATGGCCGGGACGCAGGACCTCCCGGCCCAGGTCACCCAGCGGGTGGGCGAAGGTGCCCGGCACCCGCTGGCCCAACAGGTCGACCACGTACGCGTCGCCGCCCACGAGCGGAACGAACAGTCTCTCCCGATCCGACCCCGGCAACCGGAGGAGCCGGCCCATCAGGTCGGTCGACCCGCCGAACCGGTGGGCCAGGCCGAAGAGTTCGATCACCTTCCCGCCGCGCCCCACCATCAGCACCCCGCCGGCCCACGCCCGCAGCGCCGGCGGCGAGGTGAGCTGCGCCGGCAGCACGCCCACCTGGTTCGACGGTATCGTCCCGTCCTGGCGCCACAGCACGCCCGCACGGCCATCGGCCCGAGGCACCACCGCGTACTCGGTCAACGCCTCGGACGCACCCGACTGCGGGTCGACCGCGCGCGGCAACTCCCTCAGATCGTGCGTCAACTCACCCGCATCACTGACGATCAGCACCCCCTGCTGGCGCACCTCCAGCAGCCTCCCCAGGCTCCCCACCTGCGGTCCCACCGTCACCGCCGGCTCGCCCTCCCCCGCCATCACGGATGGGGGCCGACCATCGCCATACACCCGCAGCTCCGCCAGGAACCCGCCCTCACCGTCGTGGAACGTCACCCGATCGCCCACGCGCACGGCGAACCCGTCCCCGCCAAGCCGCGACACCGACCCCTCCGCCGGTTCCGCCCACCCGTCCCCCCGCAGCAACACCGGCTTCCCACCACGAGCCGGAACCTCCACCACGGTCCCCGTCGCCGTGCCGCCCGGGCCACGCAACTCCACCCGACGCGGCACCACCTCACCCGCAGAGTCGTAGTGGCTCCCGCCGGACGTCGACACCGACCCGTCGTGCGGCCCAGCCGGCCCGTGCCCCGCACGCAGGGCGTCCCACTCGATGTCGCGAACCATCATGACCGTCAGGTCGCCCGACCCCGGACCATCCGGCAACCGAACCGGCCTCGGCTCCTGCCGCATCACCGCCCGCCGGTCGGTGGTGTTCAGCCGCAAGAACTCATCCAGATCGACCCAGTCAAGACGCTCGCCCGGAGCCGAAGCCGGACCCGGAGCCGGACCCAGGAACCTGCCGGTCTCCCCGTGGTACTCCGCCACCGGAACCCGCCCGTCCGTCCCGACACCCGGCCCGTACACCCGCAGCGCCGGTGCGCTCTGCGCACCCTCCGGTTCCTCGAGCCACACCCTTCGGTCCGTCAGCGTCCCGTCCGCGCCCCACGGGAACGGATACACCCGCCCGTCCGACAGCACGCGCACCCACAGATCCGGCTCCTCCGGCCGACCTGACAGCCGCACGTCCCGCCCGGGCGGCAGGGCGGGCGGAACAACCGCGAAGGAGGGCCCAGACTCGGGCTCCGGTTGAGGCGTGGCCGGTGCGGGCCGCACGCTGTCCGGCCGGAACTCCCACTCGCCGAGGAACTCACCGGTCGGGTTAGGGCCGCGCACGCCCTGGATCGGGCCATGCCCCGTGCCGGGGACGAGGTGGGCCACCTCCGTGTTCCCGTCCCATCCCATGACGTCGCCGGGGCGAACCACCACCCAGCCTTGGTTGCCCCGCTGCCGGACGCGGGCCTCGAACCTGGGGATGCCGTCCCCGTCGACGACCATGCTCGCATGCGGTGCCCGTGGGCGTACCGCGTTGGCCTCCTCCGCCCCCGGCGGCGGCCAGGCCCCCTCCCCATCGGACGACTCCGAATCGGACGACTCCGAATCGACGACCCGACGTGGTTCGGGTGCCTCGGGCTGTGGTTCAACCGACTCCCTCGGTGCGATGACCAGGTACTGCTCTACCTCTCCGGGCAGCGGGTAGCGCCACCGCGTGAACTGCCCGATACCGGCGACAACCTGGAAGGCGTAGATCTCGGACTCGGAGCGATGCACGAAGAATGCAGTGATTCCCCCCGCCTCATCCTGCTCCCTCAGTTCCACCCGCTGCGGCGCCACGGTCGCGTCCCCGCTCCTGTCCCAGCGGAACAGGACCGGACCCGCGTCGCCGCTCGCCGCCACGAAGTAATCCAGACGCGCCTCCGGAGGCGGAGCCGACAACGGGATCACCTGCCGGTGCGTGTACGCGCCCGCACCGTCCACCACCGCCTGCCGCGGTCCACCGAACACGCGAATCCACCAGCCCACCTCACCGACCCGGACCACCCTCGCGGGAACATCGCTGCCATCGTCAAGCGAGACCACATGCGGCCGCCCGTAGCGCGGCGTCATCACGGCGAGACCATCCAACGGGCCCTCACCATGCGCGCTCCCACGCCTGGAGACATTGCCGTGATGGTCGAAGAGCGCCGCCCGACCATCGACACCGACGATCAACCGGCCGTCGCGGAACCCCACTGTCGGATGCTCCGAGTCCGGCACGGGCCTATCGCCCCGCATCAGCAGCGGACTCCCACCACCGCCTCGGATCACCGCCAGATCCGATCCCAGGCCCGCCTCAGCGGACAACACCACCTGCGACGGCAACACCGCCTCAACGTCGTAGCGGATGTCATTGACCATGAACACCGAGACGTCGTGCGACCCAGCCGTCCCGGCCGGCAACGGCTGCTCGGCCTGGCCCGAGGGCGTCACATCCCGCTGGGCGGGCCCGTCCGGGACACGTGGCCAGGGCAGCGTCCTGCCCGGCGCCTCCTCCAGCGCCAGCCGGAGTCTGATGTCCCACGGCCAGCGGTCTGCCGGCCCGACCTCCGCAAGGCGGGGGTCGGATGCGAGTTCGGCCTTGAACAGTCCGGTGTCCGCGTCGTACGTGTCGAGCCGGCCAGCCGCCCGGTACACCCCCAGCTCGCGCAGCCCAGCCGTGAACCGCACCACCCGATCCGACAGCTCCGTGCCATCGATGCCGCGCGGGTACGGGAACACCATCCCGTTCCGCTCCACCAGCGCCAGCACGGCCGCCTGCCCCGGCCCGCCCCGCAGCGTCACCACGGCATGCGAGACCATGCCGCGCGGGTCGACCAGATACTGCCTGCCGTCGCCCCTCCGCACGAGGTACTCGTCCGCGCGGAACCACCGCATCACCGAGGCGTCGGCCACCTCCCCACCGTCCGGATCCAGCAGACGGGGCCTGCCACCCAAGCCCGGGTCGTCGATCCGGTAACCGTCCAGTCCAGCCAGCTGGCCACCCCGGAGGTCCACCTGCCGCGAGGCGGGCACCCCGTCCCGGCCGTAGACGGACTCGACGCTGCCGACCCGCGCGGTGAGCGAGGTCTCGCCGACCTCCACATCGTTCGTCACCAGCTCGCCCTGGCCCCGGTACACGCCCACCAGGCCGTCCCCGTCCTTGGGCAGGATCGCGAACTGCTCCGCCGCCTCGCCGCGCCACCGGGCCAGCGCGACGATGTCGTGCGTGGTCTCGGCGGCCCTGTTGACCACTCCCCGGGGAACCTCTGGCACCTCGGCCAGGAACGTGTCCTGGCCCAACGCGGCGACGTGGGAACCCGGCACCTCCGTGCCGTCCGGGGTCGTCACGAACGGCCGGGAGCCGTCCCGGGGCACGTGGAAGACGTTGCCCTCGCCGATCGGCCCGCCCGCGCGACCCGGGACGGCGGCCGTCGGCTGGCCGTTCACGAACACCGTGACCGTGCCAGAATCCCGTACCACCACACGGTTGTTGGCCAGGTCCAGCAGCACGTCGTCGGTCACCAGCCGGCCCTGCCGGTCGAGCACCCTGGGCTTGTCTGACGGGCCGAACGGCGGGACCGCGAACCTGTCGGCCTGCCCCTCGCCGGTCCGCAGCGGAACGACCGACTCGGCCTGTCCTGACGCCTTGACCAGCAGCGGGACGCGGTCACCCTCCTCCACGAGGATGCCCTCGTCCCCCAACCGGGTGTCCTTCGCCCCGGCCCGGTTGAGGCCGGCGGCGGTGGCACCGTCGCCCTGGAACTCTCCGGTGTCCGCGTCGTACCGGGCGAACCGGGCGCCTGGCCCGAACATAGTGAGCGCGCCACCCGTGCCCTCCGCGACATCCGCCGGGAAATGCCGCACCACCCGATCCGACAGCTCCGTGCCATCGATGCCGCGCGGATGCGGGGCCACCACCCCGTCCGGCCCCACCAGCGCCAGCACGTCCGCCTTCCCCGGCCGGCCCGACAGAACCGCCGCGCCATGGGTGACCACGCCGTGCGGGTCGACCAGATACCGACTGTCGTCGCCCATCCGCACGAGGTACTCGTCCGCGCGGAGCCGCCGCACCGAGGCGTCGGCCACCACGTCGCCGCCCGGGTCCAGCAGCCGGGGGGTACCGGTCAGGTTCTGGTCGTCGATCCGGTAGCCGTCCAGCCAGTCCAGCCGGCCGTTCGCCAGGTTCACCTGCCGCGAGGCGGGCACTCCGTCCCGGCCGTAGACGGACTCGACGGTCCCGACCCGCGTGGTGACGGACGTCTCACCGATCACCACGTCGTCCGTCACCAGGTCGCCCTGGCCCCGGTACACGGCCACCAGGCCGTCCCCGTCCTGCGGCAGGATCGCGAACTGCTCCGGCGCCTCGCCGTCCCACCGGCCCAGCGGGACGATGTCGTGCGTGGTCTCGACGGCGCCGTTGACCACTCCCCGGGGAGCGCCTGGCACCTCGGCCAGGAAGGTGTCCCGGGCCAGCTTGGCGACGTGGGAACCCGGCGCCTCGACGCCGTCCGGAGTCGTCACGAACGGCCGGGAGCCGTCCTGGGGCAGGTGCCAGACGTTGCCCTCGCCGATCGGCCCGCCCGCGTGCCCGGGGACGGCCTCCGTCGGCTGACCGTTCACGAACACCGTGACCGTGCCCGACTCCCGTACCACCACGCGGTTGTTGGCGGGGGCCATCAGCACGTCGTCGGTCACCAGCTGGCCCTCGCGGTCGACCACCCTGGGCTTCTCTGACCGGTCGAACGGCGGAACCGCGAACCTGTCCGCCCGCCCCTCGCCGGTCCGCAGCGGAACGACCAACTCGGCCTGTCCTGACTCCTTGACCAGCAGCGGGCGAAGGTCATCCGCCTCCACGAGGATGCCCTCGTCCCCCAACGGGGTCGGGGTCACGCCGTCGAGGGGCTGCCCGTCGCGGCCGATGACGCGGGGCGCGCCGCCGCCGCTGGGGACGAACAGCAGGGCCGACCACTGCGCGTCCGGGGCCAACTGGAACGCACGGCCGAGCGACTTGCCCTTGCTGGTGGAGACCTCGTTCCAGCCCTGTTGGAGCGGGCCGACCCACAGCTCGTCCCCGACGTACCGCCCCTCGCCCGGGCTGGGGGAGTTGAAGAACCACGCCAGGGCCCGGCTGGCGTTGTCCTGCGGCCAGAGTGCGACGTTGCCGGCGGTGGGGTGGACCAGCAGGAAGGCCGGGCCCATGGGCTTGCCCGAGAGATCGGTGAGCGCCGGGGGGTGACCGGACACCTCCACGAGGTACCTGCTGAAGCCCGCCTTCTCCACGTTGGCGGGCAGCGGCCGCCCGTCCGGGCCCAGCACCCGGAGCTCGGGGTCCCGGTCGCTGGCGTCCTTGCCGCCCTTGCCGTCCACGGCCGGCTTCTCGGAGACACCGTCGGCGCCGCCCTTACCCCCTTCTGCGGTCTCGGCCGGCTTGCCGTCCGGGGTCGGCTCCTCAAGCGGCGTGCGGTCGCGGAGGTTGTGCACCATGGGCGTGTCGGGGGTGACGGGCCCGTCGCCGAGGGGGTGCAGGCTGGGCAGGAGCCGGCCGGTGCCGCTGCGCACGACGGCGTCGGCGCCCTGTCCCACGGTGATCCAGCCGGCCTCGGGGTGGACGGTGATCGGCTCCGACCGCACCTCGCCGTTGCGGATCAGGATCGGCGGGCCGTCGTGGCCGGCCACGGGGACGGCGGCCAGATCGCGGGTGGAGGCGCCCTTCTTGCTCAGCAGCCGCACGCCGTCATGGGTGTGTGTGCCGGCGGGGTCGATCACCACCGAGGGGTGGTGGGGACGTGCCACCAGCAGGCCGTGTTCGCCCAGTTCGGTGACGGTGGCCGTCTTCAGCGGTGCGCCGTTCTGCCCGACCACGTAGGCGCTGCTGTTGCCGGGGACCACCAGCTGGTGGCCCTTCCCGCCCGGCAGGTCGTGGTAGCTGCCCAGCAGGCCGCCGTCGTTCCGGGTGTGGAAGTCGACGCTGCCGGCGGCGCGCTGGATGGCGAGGGCGTTGCCGACGATCCGGGCGGGCTGGGGCATGACCTGGCCGTCGCCGCGGAAGAGGACGACGGGGGCGCCGTCGCCGCCGTTGCGGGGGACGGCGGCGAACTGGTCGGACGTGGCGTCGCCGCGGCCGCCCAGCCGCGTCACGTCGTGGGTGTAGGCGCCGGTGTCGGTGACGACGGCCTGCGGGCGGCCCTGCCCGCCGAGCGCCCAGCCCACGTCCCCGACCCTGACGGGGGTGGCGTCGGCGACGGGCTGCCCGTTCAGCTCGACCAGCCGCGGCGGCTGTCCTGGCCGGGTCAGCACGGCGTGGCCGGCCAGCGGGCCGGTCTGGTGGAGGTGCAGGCGGGTCGGCAGCGGGCCGCCGTCGCCGAGGCCGAGGGCGGAGCCGCCCGATGGCGTCAGGGTGGTGGCCTCGGGCGACGGTGGGCGGGAGGGGACGGGGGAACCGGCGGGGGTTGGGGCGGGGGTGGGTGTGGGCGTCGGGGTGTCGGCGGCGCGCGGGGGCTGGCCGGTGACCTCGGCGGGGACGGCGGCGCCGTCGTCCACCGCGTGCTCCGGGTGCGACGACGGGGGTGCGGTGGTGTCGGCGGTGGGGCTGTCCGCGGCGCGGGCGGCGAGGGAGCTGAGATTGACGGGGGGGACGCCGGCGCTGTGGAGCGTGACGTCGCCCAGGCTCCCGGTCTCGCCGGTGGCGGCGCGGCCGGCGGCGGGTGGGGCGGCGGCGGGTGGGGCGGCGGCGGGTGGCGGGGTGGCGGAGTGGGCCGGGGCGGGGACGGGGACGGGGACGGGGGTACCGGCGGCGGGCTGGGGGGTGGCCGTGTCGGGGCGGGAGAGGGGGGTGGCGCCCGTGCTGTGGGCGAATCCTTCGCCGAGGTCGTGGGCGAGACGGTTGGTGGCGCCGAGGTCGCCCTGGAGCTGTCCGGCGGTGGGCGGGGCGGCGTTGAGACCGCCAGGGGTGGCATGGGACAGGTCCTGGAGGGAGGGGGTGTCCAGGCGGGTGAGGTTGACCTCGCGGAAGGCCTGGGCGCCGGCGGCGGGCTGGGCGATCTCGGGCGGGGCGAGGGTCTGGCCCTGGTCGGCGAAGTGGATCCGGAGCGGGGAGGTGGAGCCGATGTTGAGGTCGAGGGAGATCTCACCGGAGTTCGGGCGGCCAGCGCCGGCGGGTTGGGAGACGGCCGGCCGGCCCGCGCCCGCGCCGTCGGGAAGGGCGCCGGGGGTGACGGCGGGCAGGTCGCCGCGGGCGATGGTGACGCCGGTGGCGGACAGGGTGGTCATCTCGCCGAGCTGGGGCATGGTGCCGAGGGAGAAGGCGGGGAGCTGTCCCTCGCCGGTGGGGAGGATCCGCACGAAGTCGGCGCCCGACTCCAGCCTGATGGGGGCGAAGGAGGAGCCCAGACCGAGGTCCACCGTGTGGGTGCCGGTGCCCTGACCGGCGTGCGTGGGGGCTGGGGTGCCCACGGGCAGGGACTGGGCGCCGTTCCCGGGGCTGGTCTGGGCGACGGTGGCGGGGTTGGCGTGCATGGGGACTTCGATGCCGACGATCTGGCCGCCGGGACCTGGCAGGTTGACGACGACGGAGGGCCGGCCGGCGATCTGGAGGTCGCCGGTCAGGTTCCCCAGCCCTTCGGTGGGGGCCATCGCGAAGCCTGGGGTGTCGCCGGGGACCCCCATCCGCTCGCCCTGGTCCGCGAAGTGGAGGCCGATCGGCTGGACGGGCCGCATGTCGCTCAGGGACAGGTCGCCGAGGTTCCCGAGGGTGGGCAGGCCCCCGGGCACGGGAGTAGTGACCGCGGGCGGTGTGAGGGAGAGGTCGATCGGGGCGACGGTGCGGGCGGGGACGGAAGTACGCGGCGGGGTGCCGACCAGGTGGAGTCCGGAGAGGTTGGCGGGGTTGAAGGCGGCAGCGGTGACGTCGATACCGGACAGGTTGACGTTCGGGGGCAGGGTGAACGTGCCGTGCGCGCCCCCCGGGATCACCCCCCCAACCGCGCCGATGCCGCGGAAGAACGCGGCGGCACCGGGCTGGAAGCGCAGCCAGGCGCCCTGGTCGATGATGGCCTGCCCCTGCGCGTTGAACCCGCGGAGGGCGCGCTCGTCGATGAACCGGCCGCCGAAGGGCACCGCGCCCGTGCGGAACCTGAAGAACAAGCCCCGATCGATCAGTGCGAGCCTTGTCGCCTTGCCCAGTCCCGCGCCCAACTCGATCACGTTGATTGGCGCGACGATCCCGATCCAGCCGAGCTTCGTGAAGTGGGCGGCGAAGTAGTGGCCGAACGCGTTGCCGATGTTGGCGATCTGCGGCCACGCGCCCCGAAGGGTCGTGAGCACGTTCCGGGGGATCTGGGACAGGCGCACGCCGTTCAGGTTCTTCACACCCGTGCTCACCCAGCCCTTGAACGACTGGAACGACTTGGCGATCTGGCTGAAGCTCAGGGCCCTGGTGGTCGGGATGAGCACGCCGAGGACCGCCAGCGCCAGCTCCCAGTCCTTCCCGTGCCCCCCGGCGAAGTCGATCGACGTCTTGATCAGCAGCGCCACGTTGGCCGCGATGGCCAGCACCGCGAACACCCCGCCCGGCCACAGCGCCGGAACGATGAGCGTGAGCGCGATCCAGGTGAAGATCTTCCAGAACTCCTCACACGGATCGATCATCGAGGAAATGCTCGCTGACGCCTCCTCCAGCGCGGTCGCCGCCGTCGCCGCCGCCTCCTCCAGCGCCTCCCCCGCCTCCTTCGCCGTGTTCCGATGCGTCTTCCGGTCCGGATCGTCCTCGTCCAGATCCGCCGCCGCGCTCAACGCGGTGTCGGCGACGACCTGCTGATGAAGCATCGCCGTGCGGTAGACCGTCAGCGCGTCATGGACGGACTGGTGCGCGTCCCGGAAGCTCTGCACGAACTTCCGCACCCGGTTGTCCATCTCCTCGCGCAAAGCGGCCGCGGTCTCGCCGACGAAGAACTCACCGTTGGTCTTCATCAGCTCGTCGAGAGCGTCGTCGATCTCCTCCGCCAGCTCGACGATCGACTGCTGTGACTCCAGCAACGACTCCAGCCGGTCGGGGTCCCCGGGAGTCGGGTCATTGTCGAGGTCAAGCGCGGACCAGTCCGGCGGACGAACCATGACCCACCTCCCTTCTCCCGGAGCGCTGTCGGCGAACTGTTCGGATTCCTCGCCCTCGCTCGGCGACGGAGGCAGGGACGTCCCCCCACTCAGGGGTCAGGGGACTGGTGGGGGGACGTCCCGCCCAGCTCACACGCTGCCCCTGGGGCACACTCAACTCCCCGCAAACGTGATTCGGGTCACGCGCTGCGGGTCTTGAGCCTGCCCCAGGGGCACGGTCTGCAGTGGTTCCTGCCGACGCCGCACTCTCCCTCGCGCGTGAATCGTCATTCCCGTCGCGCCACGACTGGCACGACGCGATCAGCGATATCCCGTCCTCCCGGCGTCGCCTGACACTTACGGAGGCGTAATGGCCGAAGAAGGCTCGGCAGCCGACTTCGCGATGGACTACGACAAGTTGTACGCCATGCAGCGCGGCCTGGACGCGTTGGCCGAAAAGGCGGACACCGGGGGCGGCACCGGCGTGTGGGAGGAGGTGGGCAGCGAGACCGCCACCTCGAACGAATCGGTTTTCGGCAACTACGGCCTCGCGTACGAGTTCCAGATCTTCTACGGCAAGTCGAAGGTCCGGATCGAGGACGGCAAGGACAAGCTGAAGCAGTTCGGCAACATGTTCGGCGGCGTCGCCGACACGTTGTTCCAGCAGGACGGCCAGATCGCCGCCATCGCCGCCGCCCAGGCCGCCAACTCGCTTTTCGACAACTGGAAGGCGGAGAAGCTCGCGGTCGAGGAGTGGGAGGAGGCGAACGACGAGTGGAACGCCTACCTGAAGGAGATCGGGGCCGACGAGTACTTCCGCGAGCACCCGGACGCGAACATCGGGGAGGTGTGCGCGGTCGGGGCCGAGGACAGCCCCGACTGGTGCCAGACGTGGCGGGACGACTACCCCGACCGGCCGCTGCCGCCGGGCGAGCGGCCCCCGGAACCGGAAGACGAGTTCCCGCCCAGCCACATCCAGTACACGGATGACAGTGGCACGACGACCGACGTGTGGCTGACCTATGACGAGGACTACAACGTCATCGAGGAGAAGAGCACCGTCGTCACCGCCGACGGCGAGGAATTCACCATCACCACCGAGTACGACGGCCCGCCCGACTACAGCGAGCCGGACGAGAACGGCGACTCCTTCGACAAACGCGACTACACGGTCACCACGACCGCCCCCGATGGCACGGAGACCGTGGAGGAGGTCGAGGTCAAGGACGACGGCACGGGCACCACGTCGGAAGGCACCTCGGAGTTCACCAACGACGACGACAAGCGGGAGACCGAGGACGTCGAGTCGGAGACCGTCTACAACGACGACGGTGGGACGACCACGACCACGACCACGACGGACCAGGACGGCAACGAGGAGACGACCGAGACCACGGTCGAATACCACGACGACGGCTCGGAGACGCGGACTGTCACCACGACGAACGAGGACGGCACGACCGATACCGACACGTACCACCGCGACGACTGGGTCAGCACCTGGGAACTGGACGAGGAAGACGAGAACGAGAGGGACGTCGAGCCGGGCGCGGACGGCGCGGACGGCGACAACAACGGGGTCGACTACCCCGACGACTCCTGGGTGGGACCCAAGTACTAGTGCCGAAGTATCGGCGTCGAAGTACGGCTGCCGATCGAGAACCGAATCCGTACAGACCTGATACCAGGAGGGGAGAACCCCACGATGCCCAATGTCAGCATCACCTATGCGGACGTCGAAGAGGCCGCCGCCGCGATGCGGAGCGCCAACGAGAACACCATCGCGCCGGCCGTGGATTCGGCGAAGGCGACCATCGACGACGCGCTGGGCAACGCCCTGCGCATGCCGGAGACCAATTCGGCCATCACGGACCAGTACAACATCCTCCACGAACAGCTCATCGCGCTGAGCGACGCGATCAACGGCTTCGCCAAACAGTTCGTCGACATCAAGGACGGCATGATCGAGTTCGACCAGCAGTACGCGGAGAACATCCGCAACCCGAAGTGAGGCGAGGCGACGATGGCAGATATTTCCGCCGACTACGCGGGCATCTCGGAGACCGCGAGCAAGCTGAGCACCCAGTGCAACATCATCGTGCCGGAGGTCTACAACCTCGTCAGCACGGTCGGCACCCTGCTCGACAACGGTCTGTATCTGGAGCAGGCGAGTCCCGCGCTGAAGACCGCGTACGAGGAATTCAGCAAGTCGATGCACATGGCCGCCACCAGCATCCAGGGCTGGGCCAATCTGTTCACCCAGCTCAACGACTCGTTCAAGAACAACGACTCGGACCTGTTCGCCGCCACGCTGTCGAGCATCGACGGTGAGGGCGGTCTCGAACTGACCGCCGAGGATGTCGAAACAGACCTGCGAGACATACCCAAGTGGGACGATTCGCACAACCTGGGCGGCCCCGACCTCACCTGGAACGAGGACCGCTCGCAGATCACCGGGGCCACCACCTAGCCCTCCCCGTCCCGATGCGCCGCGGCGCCCGGGTCCTGGCCCACACGGCCGTGGACCCGGGCGCTCGTCGTGTCAGGACCGGCCCCAGGGTGGGTGGGTCACCCCTGGAGCACCGTGAGCGGCACCTGTACCGCCACCGGGTGCCCGGCCCCGTCCCCCGTCCAGGCCCGTCCTGGGATGGTCAGCGGACGCATGTGATCCGGCGTCATCCGGGCGCCGATCAGCTCGCCCTCGCTGAGGTTCTTGGGCCCCAGCAGCAGCCCGCGGCGGCCCCGCCGGGCGATGCCGATCCAGCCCATGGTGGTCATGCCGTCCGCCGAGCCGGCCAGCAGCAGGCCGAGGCGCCGGTCCCGGCCGGCCGAGGCGACCTTCCGCAACGGCCTGTCCACCCGGCTGTTGACCAGCAGTTCCGCGTCGTCGACGACCACCACCGCGGGCTTGCCGTCCAGCGCGTCCAGGGCCTCGTCCAGGGCCTCGGCCGTCGGCTCCGGGGCGTCGATCACGTGCGCCAGGCCGTGCGCCGACAGCCGCCGCAGCGGCGACTCCCGGGGCGTGAGCACCACCAGGGCGGTGCCGTTCATGGCCATGGACACGCACATCGCGGCCAGCGCGGTGGACCGGCCGCTGTGCGGCGGCCCGGCGATCAGGAACGTGCCGGATCCGGTGGCGAAGTCGTAGCCGAGCGCCGCGCCGTCGTCCCCGGCCATGCCCAGCAGCGCCCACAGCGGACGGCGCTGCTCCTCCGGCACCAGGTCGGCGGCCTCCTGGAAGCCGATGACGTCGGGCAGCTTCGCCACCCGGAACGGCCGCTGCGCGTCCTCGACGCCGCCGTCCCGAGCCGTGGCCCGGCGCCCGATGGCGCGCAGCGCGTCCGCCTGGTCGTCGCCCTTGGCGAGCGCGGTGAGCGGCAGCGTGAGCACCTGGCCCTCGACGGCGCCGGGGGCGAACCAGCCGCGCCCCGGCGGCACATGTTCGGGCACGTTCCTGCGGTTGATGCCGACGACGCCGTAGTCCATCCGGTCGGACTGGCGCAGCAGCAGCCGCCGGTCGTTGTGCTGGCCCGCGCGGCCGCCGAGCAGTTGGCGTTCCGAGGTGGCGATGACGTGGATGCCGGCCGCGGCGCCCTCGCGCAGCAGCCGCAGCAGTTCGTCCAGGGTCCGGCCGCCGTCCTGCTTGTCCAGCATCGAGACGAGCGCGTCCCAGCCGTCGATGAGAAGCAGCAGATGGGCGGGGCGTTCCAGCCTGGGCAGCTTGGCCCGCAGCTCGCTGATCGAGGCCACGTCGGCCTGCGCGATCAGCACCTGGCGTTCGGTGAGTTCGGCCATCAGCCGGCGGATGAGGCGGTCGAGGCGTTCGGCGTCGTGGCGGGAGACGATGGCGCCGCAGTGCGGCAGGGACTCCAGCGCGGTCAGGCCGCCGCCGGCGGCGTCGATGCCGTAGACGTGCAGCTGGTCGGTGGTCAGGTGCAGGGCGGCAGATCCTGCGATGGTGCGCAGCGTCTGGGTGCGGCCCGAGCGGGGCGCGCCGATGACGTAGAGGTGGCCGAACGTGCCGAGGTCGATATGGCCGAGCCGCTGGTCCTGGTGGCTGGGCAGGTCGAACAGGACGTAGGGGAAGGCGGGCAGCCGCAACGCGCCCGGGTTCGGATCGCGCTCGGGAGCGTCGAGGGTGACCTCGTCGTCCAGCGGCGGCAGCCAAGGGCGCGGCTGCGGTTTGAAGTCGGGCAGGGCCGTGGCCGCGGCGCGCACGGCGTCCACCAGGACGGTGAGGTCGGTGGGCGGGTCGGGGATGGGGGCACCTCCCAGGCCCCCAGGGCCTGGGGGAGGCTCCGCCGCGGCGTCGGGGTCGAGGGCCGCCGGGTCGGTCGCCTCCGGAGGGCCCGCCAGGGCGGCGTTCCCCTCGTGGATGACCTCGGGCGGCGGCAGCGGGCGGCCGAGGTGCTGCAGGGGCAGTTCGGCGCCGTGCACGGTGCGCGGGCCGAGGGCGGCGCCCGGTTCGTCGTCGGTGGGGCGTTCGGCGCCGACCCAGGCGGTCTGGAACGGCAGGGGCGGGCCGTCGCCGCGGCGGACCAGGGCCCGTCCCGGGGTGTACGGCGAGATCGCGGCGGCCGAGGGCGCGTTGATGATGTCGCTGCTCTCGGTGCGGTCGGTGACGCGCAGCGCGATGCGGAGGTTGGTGTTGGCGCGGATCTCGTTGCTGACAGCGCCCGCCGGGCGCTGGGTGGCCAGGATCAGATGCAGGCCGAGCGAACGGCCGCGCTGGGCGAGGCTGATCAGCCCGGGGACGAACTCGACCAGCTCGCGCACCAGGGTGGCGAACTCGTCGATGACCAGCAGCAGCCGGGGCAGCGGGGGGAGTTCGGGGTCGCGGTCGCGTTTGGCGCGGTACTCGACGATGTCCTTGACGCCGACGTCCGCCAGCAGCTGTTCGCGGCGCCGGAGTTCGGCGTCGAGGGAGGCCAGGGCGCGCTGCGTCAGATGGCCGTCGAGGTCGGTGATCATCCCCAGGGTGTGCGGCAGCTCGGCGCAGTCGCGGAACGCGGCGCCGCCCTTGTAGTCGATGAGCACGAACGTCAGCTCGTCCGGCCGGTTCGCGGCGGCCAGCGACGCGATCATGGTCTGCAGCAGCTCCGACTTGCCGGATCCGGTGGTCCCGCCGATCAGGCCGTGCGGGCCGTCGGCGGCCAGGTCGAGGACGGCGGCGCCCTCGTAGCCGGCGCCGATGACGAACGCGGTGCTGGCGGGCTGCCGTTCCCAGACGCGCACCAGGGCCGCCGGGTCGGGCGGCTCCTGGCCGAGCAGCGGCAGCAGCTTGACCTGGGCGGGCAGTCCGGCGTCGGCCTCCACGGTGACGTCCCGGACGGGGGTCAGGGCGCGGGCGGTCTGCTCGCACCAGTCCGGGTCCACCAGATCGGCGCGGATGCCGGTGACGGCCGGGTTGCCGGTGACGCGCAGGGCCAGCTCGTGGTCGGTGGCGGTGACGACGGCGGTGCACTGCTCGGGCAGCAGGTGTTCGCGTTCGTCCAAGCACAGGCTGAAGATCCGGACGGCGGGGCCCTGGGCGAGGATGTTGATGACGCCGGGCACCTCGTGCAGCCGGTAGGCGCCGTCGTGGATGACGAGGATGTCGGGCTCGCCGGGCGCGGCCTCCCTGCCCTTGGCGGTGCCGGCGGCCTCGCTTCTGGCCTGGACCTCGGCGTACAGCTCGTTGACCCGTCGCGCGGTGGTCTCCGGGTCGTTGCCCAGGGAGATGAGGGGGGCGCCGGCCGCACCGGGGCGGGCGGGGCGCAGGTGGGGCAGCCAGCGGGCCCAGGCCCATTCGTCGGTGTGCGCCCGGTCGGTGAGGATGAAAATGCGCAGGTCGCGCGGGCTGTGCAGGACGGCGGACTGGGCGACGGCCCAGCGGGCGACGGCGCGGGTGGTGCGGCCGGCGCCGACGACGCCGACGACGCCGAGGAGGGGGAGTTCGAGGCTGACGGGCACGTCGGCGAGCCGCCAGTGCACGTTGCGGTGGTTGCTCTCCCGGGCCTGGTCGGCGATGCGTTTGAGGGAGGCGCGGGTGACGGTGCCCAGCCGGAGGGTGAGGTAGTCGGCGTGGTGGCGGCGGCGTTCCCACAGTTGGTGTCCTGGCCCGGTCGCGGTGAGCAGGACGGACGCGGGATCGGGGGAGGCGGTGTTGCGCTGGTGGCGTTCCTCGACGGTGGCGCGGCGCATCTCGCGTTCGAGGGCGGCGCGGCGCAGCCGGTACCGGCGCATCTGTTCCTCGTGCCGTTTGCGGTTGGAGCGGCGGCCGGTGAGCCAGTTGCCGAGGGCCATCAGCGGGGTGAACGCGATGAGGACGAGGAAGTAGAAGGAGCGGAAGATCGCGATCATGGCCATGCCCATGACCATCGGGGAGATCATCAGCATGAACGGGAAGGGACGCGGGCCGGGCGGCGCGGGCGGGCCCGGGAGGCTGAGGTTCTCGGCGTCCAGATGGGGCAACATCCGCGGCGGGCGGCTGTACTCGATGCTCATCCCGTCGGCGGCCGGTTTGACCGCGGCGTAGGCCCCGAACGGGTTGGTCAGCCGCAGCAGATGGTCACCGAGCGCGAGGTCGGCGAACCGCGGCCAGTGCCGGGAGCCGTCGTCGGGCTCAGGACGGTGTCCCGGCGGCGGCAGCGGCGGGTCCTGGGGCAGCCCGTCAGGACCGGCCGGGGCGGGCTCGGCGCTGTGCCCGCCGGGCCCTCCGTCGCGCCGGCCGGCCGGTTCCTCGTCGGTCAGCGGCATGCCGGTGTCCGGATCGACGGGGGGCGGCGGGGTGAGGCTGCGCAGGCCGCACCGCTCGGGGTCGGCGTCCTCGGGCAGTTGGAAGCTGGCGGAGCCGTCCGTGTGCACGGTGATCCAGGTGCCGCGGTCGGGCACCACGTACCCCTCGGGCCCCGGTGTCTCGCCGGCGGCCGTTCCGGCGCCGGGGTCGGGGTCGGCCTCGGGGTCGGGGAGTCGGATGGCGCAGCCGCGGTCGGTGCCGACCTCGTAGCTGCCGGGGCCGAGCCGCCACACCTGTCCGGCGCCGGGTCCGGAGACGTGGCGCAGTTCCACCAGCACGGGGTCGGTGGCGGGCGACAACCAGACGCGGGCCGGTTCGGCGCGTCCCGGGGCGGGCACGCCGAGGCCGAGCAGCGCGCCGTCGCGGACGCCGCTGGCACCCAGTGGGGTGCCGGAGTCGAGCGGCTGCTCGTCGAGGAACAGCCGGGGGGTGGCCAGTGCCGCGGCGAGTTCGCCGACGGTGGCGTCCCCTGGCAGGTCGAGCAGGCGGTCCGTGAACCGGCCCTGCGGATCGGCGGTGGTGACGGTGAGCTTCACGGGCAGTCCAACCGGGCGTAGATACACGGGGGTCAGCGGATCAGAGGTCAGCGGATCGGAAGGGCAGGGGTCACGGGAGGTGGAGGGTTCTGACGGGCCCGCGCTGGCCGCTGGGCGAGGCCACGGCCGGGCTCTCGCCCGCGCGTTCTTCCGCCTCGCCGAACTCGTCGGCGCCGGCACCGGCACCGGCACCGGCCAGCGCGCCGTCTCCGTCACCACCCGCCCCCTCCTCGCCCTCGGCGACGGGCGGGCGAGGCAGCACGACGGTGGCGGCGCCGCTGTCCAGGCCGGGTTCCTCGGCCTCCGCGCGCTCGCGCTCCTCGTCGTCCAGTTCGGCGAACGCCCTCTCCAGGTCGGCCGCTCCGGCGCCGGGCGGGGCGGGCGGCAGCACCGGCGGGATGGCGGACAGCACGCGGGGGATGGCCCGGCCGAGCGCGCTGACCTCGGTGACCAGGCGCGTTCCGACGACGGCCAGCTGGCCGAGCCGGTCGGTGAGCAGCGTGCGCTGGTAGCCGCGCCCGGGGCCCAGGACGAGGAGCCGGAGGTCGGGCAGCTCGTTGGGTGGGGCGGTGAGTTCGGGCGGCAGCGGGTCGGGCAGTTCGGCGCACACCAGCACCGGCGCCAGCCCCGCGTGGGGCGCCAGGCCGGCGGCGGCACGGTGGGCGGCACGGATCGGCTGGCCGCCGAACGCGCGGTGCACGCCCTCGGCGACCACCACCAGGCCCTCGGGCAGCCGGACGTCGAGCTGGGCGGCCAGGGCCTGGTGCAGGGCCGCGCCGGAGCGGCGGTCGCCCCCCACGCACACCATGGGCGGCCCGGCGTTCAGGTCCAGGAACGCGCAGCGGCCGGCGACCTCGCCGACCGCGACCAGCACCGGGTGCACCTGGTCGGGCACCGGCACCACCGGCGGCAGGTCGGAGCGGGCCACGCTCCAGTGGTCGGGCTCGTCGTCGTCCCCCACCCACCACGGCTCCCGCTCGGGGAAGTCGACATCGGGTCCGGCGAGCAGCACGGTCGCGGTGTCGGCGTCCATCAGCACCGCGAACGGCCGGCCGCCGGTGGCCGCGGCGGCCTCCCGCGCGGCGGCCAGGGCCCGTTCGGCGTCGCGCCAGGTGGTGGGCGCCCGCAGGCCGCGCACCAGGGCCCGCAGCGAACGGCGGTGCCGCAGCCAGGCGCGGACGGGTTCGGCGAACGCGTGGCCGGTGATCGCGATTTCGCGGCACAGCCGGCGCCACGCGGCGCCCCAGCCGCCGAGACGCATGGCCACGGCCCGGATGATCAGGAAGATCACCAGCAGGATCGCGAGGATGCCCAGCACCTTGAAGATGGTGTCCCGGTGCCGTTCGAGGAAATCGAAGGGGTCGGTGGTCCTCATGTGACGAGCAGCCTCCGAACGGACGGCGGTCAGGGCGTGGTGCGCGCGGGACGTGACGGCGCCTTACGGATATGTCCACCAGGCGGGCGGCGTCCTCCCGGGACCGGTCACACAGATGCGTGTGAGCACGACGTGCCACCCGGTCGGCAGCCCGGTACGGGCAGGCAGGTTGTCCTCGAACGGACCGGCAGGAGCCGTCGACAGGCCGTCACGTCGCGACCAGCCCACACGCTGCCCCTGGGGCACACTCAACCCGACCCGCGCGTGATCCAGATCACATGGCGCGGATCGCGCCGCTCCGGTCGCCCCGGAGCGCGAATCTCACTGCAGCCGCGATCCTTTTGCCGGTGGAGTCCATCTCACCCTGTGAGCGCGAGGCGCCGAGGCACCGACCTCGTCACCGTCCACGGGCCAGAAGGAGACCACACCATGAGCTCAGCAAAGCCGATCGACGAGCTGTATCGCCGTCTCGCGGGCCGGTTGGGCACCGACCGCGTCTTTCGCCCGGACGACCACGCGTACGCCAGCACGGTGCGGCTCTGGAACCGCGCGGTGACCACCCGCCCCGCCCTGGTCGTATGGCCGGGCACCGGTGCGCAGGTCGCGGCGGCGGTCACCGCGGCCAGGGAAACCGGCATCGCCGTGTCGGTGCGCGGCGGAGGCCATGACTGGGCCGGTCGATCGCTGATCGAGCACGGGTTGGTGATCGACCTCGTCGACATGCACGATGTGCGGCTCCGGCGGAACACGGCCATCCTCGGCGGCGGATGCCAGGCCGGAGACGTCGTGGCGGTCGCCGCGCCGCACGGTCTGAACGTCGTCACGGGGACGGCCGGCGTCGTGGGCATGGCCGGGCTCTCCCTCGGCGGGGGCTACGGCCCGCTGCTGGGCACGGCCGGCCTGGCGGCCGACAATCTGCTCGGCGCGGAGGTCGTGCTCGCCGACGGCCGGCTCGTCTCGACCGAGGACGACCCCGAGCTGCTGTGGGCGCTGCGCGGCGGCGGCGGGAACTTCGGCGTGGTGACGTCGATGCTCGTGCGCCTCCACCCCGATCGCGGTCTCGTCGGCGGCATGGTCCTGTTCCCCTGGCAGGAAGCGCCGAGCGTGCTGACCCGTTACGCGGAGCTCACCGCCGACGCGCCCGAGGGCCTGACCGTCCTGCTGGAGCTGACCGTCGTCCCCGAGGTCGGGCCGTGTCTGCTCGCGGTGCCCGTCTGGTCCGGCGAGCCACGGCACGCCGGCGCTGCCATGGACCGCGTGCTGCGGCTCGGGACACCGCTGACCGGCACCGTGGGCCCGACGTCCCAGAAGGAGCTGCTGGATCGGTTCGACCGGAGCATTCCCCGGGGGATGCACTGGGACCTGGGCACCCGTACCGTCGCCGCGCTGACGCCCGACATCATCGAGGTCCTGGTCCGTGCGGCCGGGACGCGTCCCGGGCCGGGGGCGGGGATCGGCCTGCGCCAGTTCCACGGCGCCGCCACCCGGGTCGGCGCCGACGACACCGCCTTCGGCCTGCGCACCCCCCACCTGGTGGTCGAGATCTCGGCCGGTCGCGGGCCGCAGGAGGATCCCGGCGCGTACCGGAGCTGGGTCGACGGCGTCAGCGCCGCGCTGGCGCCCCACGCGCTGCCCGGCGGCTACCCCAACTTCCTCGCGCCCGACCGGCACGAACAGATCGCGCACGCCTACGGCGCCCACGCGGCGCGCCTCGCGGCGGCCAAGCGCCACTACGACCCCGACCACGTCTTCACCGCCACCCCGCTCCCCGACTGCGAGATGTTGGAAGGTGTCGGGATGTTGAATCTCGCGTGAAGGTTGGGCGGCGCGTGGTGGGGGCGCCCCCGGCCCCGCCGGGTGGCGGGGCCCGACCGGCTCAGGAAGCGTCGGACAGCAGGGGCCTGATCTCCTTGCGCGCCTTGTGCAGGCGTGACTTGAGGGTGCCGAGCGGGACGCCGACCCGCTCGGCTATCTCGGCGTAGTCCATCTGGCAGATGTCCCGGTAGACCAGCGGCGCGACCAGTTGGGGGTGCTCCTGCTCCAGGCGCTCCAGCGCGTCCAGCAGGTCGATGCGGGAACCGGCGATGACGCTGGTCGTGCGCGGGTCCACGTGGTGGGTGTCCTCGATCACGGTCGGCTGTTCGGCCGCCCGGCGCTTGAGCTCGCGGTACTTCTCCCGAGCGCAGTTCGCCACGACCATGAAGAGCCAGGTGCTGAAGCGGCTGCGGCCCTCGAACGTGTCGATCTTCCGGGCGACCTTGAGGAGCGCGTCCTGGGCCGCCTCCTCCGCGTCCTCCCGGCAGGGCAGGAATCTGCCGCAGCGCCGTACGACCTCGGGCCGGATGGTCTCCAGCAGGATGTTCAACGCCGCCGCATCGCCTTGAGCTGCGCGGAGCGCGAGTTCTTCGGTGTCGCCGCCGTGCTGCACGGGGGCTCCCTTCGGGGTCGCACTTCAGGCAGGCATGATATCGGCATGCAATCCACCAAGCGGATTGGGCGCTACCGCCTGGACCGGCGCCTGGGAGCCGGTGCCTTCGGCGTCGTCTGGCTCGCTCACGACGACGTCCTCGAGGCCCCGGTCGCCGTGAAGGTGATGGCGGAGAACTGGTCCCACCGCCTGGACATCCGGGAGCGGTTCCTGTCCGAGGCGCGCCTGCTGCGCCGCGCCGACTCCAGCCGGGTGGTGCAGGTCTTCGACATCGGCGAACTCCCGGACGAGCGGCCGTACTTCGTGATGGAGTACGCCGACGGGGGCACCCTGGAGGACCGACTCGTCGACGGCCCACTTCCCCTGTCCCTGTCCCTGAGCCTCACCGCCGAGGCCGCCCGCGGGGCCGCCGCGCTGCACTCGGCGGGCATCGTGCACCGGGACATCAAGCCCTCCAACGTGCTGTTCCGTGGCTCGTCCGGCGGAGAGGACGGCGGGCAGGACAGGGTGCTGATGGGCGACCTGGGGCTGGCCAAGAGCCTGGCCCAGGCGTCCGGGTTGACCATGGCCACGGGGTCGGCCGGCTACCAGCCGCCCGAGCAGGCCGAACCCGGCGCGGGCATCGACGCGCGGGCCGACGTGTACAGCCTGGGCGCCGTCGGCTACCGCCTCATCACCGGCGAAGTCCCCGGACCGCCGGGGAAGGTGGTGCGCCCGGACGAACTGCGGCCCGGCCTGCACCCGGAGGTGCGGCGAGCCCTGCTGCGCGCCATGGAACCGGACCGGGAACGGCGCTGGCCCACCGCGAAGGACTTCGCCGACGAGCTCGACAGGCTGGCGGACCTGACCACCGACGAGCCCGTCGCACGGCCCCGCCGCCGACGCGGGCGGTGGCTCCTGGCCGCCGCCACGGCGGCCGCCGTGGCCCTCGGCGGCGTCGCCACCTGGCTGACCTGGCAGCGGGCCGGTGACGCGGACGGCCCCCAGGTGGTGGAGGACGCGACGGGGCGGATCTCCGTCGAGGTGCCCGAGCGGTGGGCCGGACAGCTGGGCGACGGCGGCTGGAATCCGGAGGCCCTCGGGCTGCCGGACGGTCACGAGCCCGGGCTGGTCGTCGCGGAGGACCTCTCCGCGTGGCCGGACCTCGACTCCCTCGCCAACGGCCTCTTCATCGGCCTCAGCGAGCAGGGCGACATCAGGACCGAGGTCGACGCCCTCAGCCACGACAGCTGTCAGTACGAGGGCAGCCGCGCGTACCGGGGAACGGACTGGCGGGGGACCGTGCGCAGTTGGAGCGACTGCCCGGCCGACAGCGGCACCGTCACGGAGGCCGCGCTCGTTCCGGTGGGCGGTGGCGACCAGCCGCAGCTCTACGTACAGATCCGGCAGGACGGCGGGAGCGACGCGACGGAGACCGTCCTGGACTCCCTGCGCGTCGAGCACTGATGTCGCGGCGCCGCGTGCGGGTGAGCCGAAGCTGCCCGCGGTATCCACGAACTAACGTCCTCCACCGTGCATCAGAGATGCAGAGACAGGGCTGCACGCGCCGTTCGGCCCTGTGAAAGTGACCCTCTCTAGGAGTACGGATACATGGTGATCTTCCGCGGCGGCGAGGCGGCCAGGAACCCCCAGGACGCCCCTCCAGCGCGCCGGAGCCGCGCACGCGCCGGCCGGTTGGCGGCCTCGGGCACCGCGGTGCTTGGCCTCCTCCTGAGCGCCTGCGGATCCAGCGCCGGCGGCGAGCCGGAGAAGATGCCCGGCACGGCGCAGCCGGCCGAGGACGACCCGGCGGACGCCTCGGACGACAGTGGGGGAACGGAGGGGCCAACCGACGACGCGGAATCGGACCCGGCCTCGGACGCCGGTCCGGGCTCCGACACCGGCACCGGCACCGCCTCGGGCTCCGAATCCGACTCCGAATCCGATGACTCCGAATCCGAGAGCCTGGGCGCGGGTGACTCCGGTTCCGCGGACCCGGACGCCGGTGACCCCGACGAGGGCGACGACGGTGACTCCGGCCCGCACGACCCGTGCGACGGCTCGAACACCGAGACCACCGCCGAAGAGGTCTCCAGTCCCGTCAACCACGCCCTCCTCACCGTCACCAACACCGGCTCGGGAACCTGCGACCTCCTCGACTACCCGATGCTCCGCTTCGAGGACGCCCAGTCCGTCCCGCCGGTCTACGAGAGCTCCCAGCCGCAGTCGGTGGTCACGCTGGAGCCGGGCGAGTCGGGCTACGCGGGCGTGTCCCTGGAGGCCGCCGACGGCAGCGGCGGGAACGACCAGACGGCCAACACCCTCGAGGTCTTCTTCCACGACCGCGACGGCAGCAGCGACGCGAGCGCCACCCCGCCCCTCCCCGAGGAGGGCGTCTCCTACGACGACTCACTGACCGTCACCTACTGGCAGCACACCCGGGACGACGCCCTCGTCTGGTGACCCGCGGCGCGGTCCCGATACGGCAACACCCTCGAAGCCACGACGGCCGGCACCTGTCCGGACGCCGCGTGGCGATGACCGAATGTTCCGAAACATCTCGTTGGAGCGAACTGTGATAGGCACGAAGATCGTGAAGACACCCGCGGCGATCGCCCTGGTCTGCGCCGTGGCCGGAATAGGGCTCGTCGGCTGTGAAGATCCGGAGCTTGACGGGGACGCGGGATCGTCCACCGGTTCTCCCTCGCCGGAAGGCGATGGCGACCCGCTCACCGGGACCGAGCAGATCACCGTCGGAGACCACACGGTGAACGTGTCCTGCTCCGGCGACGCGGTCGAGGGTCGGCCGACCGTCGTCCTGCTGCACGGCGGGGGCGACGATCTGACCACCATGGCCGACTTCCAGGAGATGCTGAGCGAGAACGGGCGGGTCTGCTCCTACGACCGACTCGGCGCGGGCGGCAGCGACCAGCCGGACGGCTCCCAGGACATGGACGACATCGGGGAGACGCTGACCGGGGTGATCGACCGGGTCGCCGGGGACGAGCCGGTCGTCCTGGCCGGGCATTCCATGGGTGGGCTGATGGCCGCCAGGTACGCCCCCGACCACCAGGACAGGGTCGGCGGGCTGGTCCTGCTGGACGCCACCTCGCCGACCGCGGTCGGCGACCTGGAGAACCGGATCCCCGAGTCCACCACCGGCCCGGCGGGCGATCTGCGCGCCCAGGCCCTCGCGGTGTTCGAGGGGGAGAACCCGGAGCTCTTCGTCTTCGAGGACGGGGAGGTCGGCTCCGCCGGTGACATCCCGGTGGAGATCATCAAGCACGGGGTGTCGCAGTTCGCGGAGGTCCCCGAGTACGGTGACGGCCTTGAGGAGGACTGGGTCGCAGGTCAGGAGGCCTGGCTTGAGCTGTCCAGCAACAGCGAGCTGAGCACCGCCGAGAACGCCGGGCACTACATCCACATCGACCAGCCCGACGTCGCCGTCGAGGCCATCGAGCGCGTCGTCTCCCAGGCCGCCAACTGAGAACCCGGAACCCGGAACCCGGAGCGGAGCCCGGCAGTCATCGCGACTGCCGGGCCCGGCCGCGTTTCAGAGCGCGGATCAGAGCGCGGATCAGAGCGATGCGGGGGGCTCCCACGCGAACCCGTCCGGGTCGGTGAACGGCCCGGCATCGCTGCCCAGCACGAGCCGGTGCGATCCGGTGCCGTCGGGAGAGACGCCGGCGACCTTGGCGAGGTTGCGGCGCCGGTAGAGCGCCAGCTTGACGGGACTCGACGGCGAGGCGAACAGGACGTACCTGCTGCCGTAGCTCTTCTCCACGGCGAAGCCGCGGTCGACGTAGAACCGCTTGCTGGCGGCCACGTCCGCGACTCCCAGCTGGAGCACGAACTCGTCGATCTGGCGGGTGGCCGGGCCTGTGTCCTTCTTCGTCGAGGACGCGACCGTGCAGATCGTCCCGTCCGGCGCCCGTACCACGCCGCCATAGCCCCACAGCGACTTCGCGGCCGGCTTCAGCGGCGTGGCGCCCGCGTCGAGGGCGGTGCCGATGAAGCCGTCCACGGTGGCCGGCCCGGACACGACGAGCGACAGCGTGAACCCACGAAAGCCGCTCGTCGGCGCCTCCGAGCCCCGCGGGTGCACCTCACCGCCCAGGCCGAAGGCGGTCGCGTAGAAACGCTCGGCGGCCGTGGGGTCGGCCGCTTCGATGACGACGAACTCGATGGAAGCCATGATCGTCACGCTAGAGCGACCCGGCAGTCCCCGCTTCTCGATTCCTGATCGGTTGGCATAGGTCGTTGGGCGGCATATGTTGGCTGGATGAGCGAGCGTGTGTTCCAGGAGCCGACCCTCCTGATCCTGACGGCTTTGGCGGATGAGCCACGGCACGGTTACGCCATCGCCCAGGAGGTGAAGTCGCTCTCCGGCAACCGGGTGGTCCTGCGCACCGGCACCCTCTACGGCGCCCTCGATCGGCTGCTGAAGGACGGGTTGATCGAGGTCCGCCGCGAGGAGATCGTCGACGGGCGGGCCCGCAAGATCTACGCTCTGGCGCCGCTGGGACGGGAGCGGCTGGCGGCAGCGGCGGAGCGGATGGCGGCGACCGCCCGTGAAGCCACCCGACGGCTGGGCATCTCCGGGACGGCGGCGACGCAGACGTGATCGGGCTCGTTCTGCGCCTGTATCCGCGGCGGTACCGCAGGGAATACGGCGAGGAGATCCTTGCCGTCTATCAGCAGACGGCGGCGGAAGTCTCTCCCGTGGGCAGGTTCCGGGAGGCCGCGGACATCGCCGCCCACGCGATGCGGCTGAGGCTCGGCCTGAGCTCCGCGACGGCCGCCGGACGCTTGCTGGCACGCGCGGCGCCGTGGGCGGTGGGCGCGGCGGCGGCCTACTGCGGGATGCATCTGAGCCGCTGGTATGCGGGGGTCGTCGCCTCGCCGGGGCCCGTGTACGTCGCCGCCGACGCGTGGAGCGCGCTCCTGCTCGCATCGGCCCTGGTCTTCGTCGGGGCCGTCACGGCACTGACGGGGCGGTGGCACGCGGGTGTGGTCGCGCTCGCCATCGGACTGGCGGGGCTGGCCGTCGCGGCTGTTGTCAGTGGTCCCGCGTTCGGCGATCCGAAGGTGACCCCCGCCATGGCGCTGCTCACCGCCCTGGTCGTGCTGACCTGTCCGCCCGATCTGCGGCCGGGACCCGGGCCGTGTGCCGCGGCCGGCACGATGGCCGCCGCCGCGTGGCTGCCCGTCACCGCGATGTACGCGGGCGTTCTGCCGGTCAGCACCGACTATGGCCTGTGGCCGCTGCTCGTCCTGGCGGCCACCGGCCTCGCGTGGGCTCTGCGGTCGAGGTCCCCGGGGCTGGCCGAAACGGCTGCGACGGCCGCGGCCTGCCCGCTGTTCCTCGCCTACGCCCACACCACGGGAGCCTGGGGTCTGCCGCTTCCCGCCCTGGGGATCGCCGCCGTTGTGCCGCTGGCCGGCGCGTTGGCCGCCAGGCATAGTCAGTTGAACGACATATAATCTCGGAGAACATATTCAGCTGCTCGACACGTGAGGGCCGCGAGGGCCGCTCATGCCCCGACCGCACCCGGAAGGGACTCCTCGATGCCGTTCACGCTGTCCCACCCCGCAGCCGTTCTGCCGTTGCTGCGCCATCCGTTCGCGCCCGCCGCCCTGGTCTGCGGAGCCATGGCGCCGGACGTCCCGTACTTCCTCGCCGCCACGCGCATACCAGTGAGCGCCCAGTCCTGGTACGAGCCGTTCCTCAACGCCACCACCTCCCACACGCTGTCCGGCATCACCGTGTCGGGGTCGTTCGCGCTGGCGCTCCTGGCGCTGTACCGGCTCGTGCGCCGCCCGGCCGCCGCTCTGCTGCCCGCCCGGCTCTCCCCGGCCAGTACGGCCGCCGACCGCGGCGGCAACGGTCTTCGCCGGGTGGGCTGGGTGCTGCTGTCCGCCCTGATCGGCATCCTGACCCATCTGGTGTGGGACTCCTTCACACACGCCGACGGCTACCTGGTCACGCATCTGGGCGTACTGCGATCCCACATCACCGGGGATCTGACGGTGGCGCGGCTGGTCCAGCACATCAGCACGGCCGGGGGCCTGATCGCCCTTGCGGTGCACCTGTGGCACCGGCTGCCCCGGGCCCCGGGCGGCAACACCGGCCAGGCCAGACTCCCGGCGACGGCCCGCTGGAGCGTCGTCACGGCGTTGGCCGTTGCCGCCCTCATCGGGGCCGCGGCCAACACGCACACCCTGGAGTACTACCGGGGGGGACCCGCAACATTCGACCAGGTCCCGGCGCAACAGACGGCGGAGGCGGTCCTCTCGGACTGGGCGACGGGCGGCGGCACCGCACTGGCCTGCGCGCTCATCCTCTACGCCTGCGCCTGGTGGGCCCACGGTGCCGTCCCGCAGTCGGCACCGCGCCGATCGCACACTTGACCGCCTGGGGTGAGCGCGGGGAAAGGCGGGAAGACAAGGCTGGTGATGCCGAGTGCGATCTGTTGCCCGGTGTGTCCCAGCACGGAATTCGCCCTGGTCGGCGAGGGCGACCGGCCGGAGGCCGCCCGGTTGTGGTGTGTGTTGTGTCGGGCCACGTGGCCGGCGTGGGCGGTGCCGCACCTTCCGGCGGCGCCCGACTACCGCCAGGCCTACGACGCCGCACCACCGATTCAGAAGGAGCAGGCCGCGCTGGAGGCGCTGGGCATGGGGACTGCCGTCCACGATCTGGCGGGGAGGGCCGGAGACGGACAGCCGGTGCACGGCGGCGGGCGCCGGCTGATGCTGCTGCGTCAGGCGGCCGTGCTGGACCGTCAGGCCCGGGAACGCGAGCTGGGCTGGTACCGCGGCCGGTACCAGCTGGCCGTGGTGGAAGGCGCCGCGGTGCGGGCCGGCGTCGTGGCGGCCGTGCTGCGCGGGCTCGACCACGACCTCGGTGGGCTGCACGTTCAGGGCCTGCTTCAGCCCGACTCGACCATATGGGACCAGCCGGGCGGGTCTCGGGCGTACGTCCGACAGGAGTACGCGGCCTGGCGCACCCGCGAGCCGCACGCCGCCACCGACCACCGCTGATCCCGGCCACCCATACGGGTGAACGTTGGTGGTGAACAGCCCACCTACTACAGACCGAAGGCGCCGCCCTCGATGAGGATGAGCATGCCCAGGGCGATCAGCACCAGGGGCAGCAGGACATGGCCCCACCGGCTGAGCATCCTGGCGATGACGGGGCGGGTGGCGAAGTACCGACCCGCGAAGCACCACCCGGCCACCAGGGTCAGGAAGACGACGGCGTACACGCTCATCCCGCCCACGCCGGCCGTGGCGAACACCGGGACGTAGACGCCGATGTTGTCGCCGCCGTTGGCGAAGGTGACCGCGGCGACCTCCAGCACCGTGGGGCCCTCCGCTGCCGCCTCCCGCTCGTCATCCTGGTCGCCGACATGCCTCCATGACTGCCAGGCCGCCTTCAGTCCGAGGACGAGCGGCAGCAGGCCGAGATAGGGAACGGCCGCCTCGGGCAGGAACGTCGCGCCGAACGCGGCGGCCACGGCGACGGCGAGGATGGCCGCGAAGCCGAGGTACTGGCCCAGCACGATCCGGCGAGCCGAGCCGCGTTGTCCCGCCCCCTGGGCGAAGAACAGGGACAGGATCAGGATGTCGTCGATGTTGGTGACGGCGAACAGCCCCGCCGCCTGCCCGACGATGCCCAGGTCCACCGCTGGCTGCCTCCCCCGCCTCGGTTGCCCGGCGGCATACTCCGGCCACCCCCTGGAGCCCGTACAGTAGTTGACCGCTCACCAAAAGTGACGCCGAGCGAGAGCATCCAGAACGGAGCAACGGATTATGCCGCACCCCACGGCCACCTCACCCTCCACCACCCGGATCTCCGAGATCCTCGCCGAGGCGTACGGGCTGACGGGCGTCTGGCTGCGACGGCTGGACGGGCAGGTCAGCGTCAACTACCAGGCCCGGCGGCCCGATGGACAGGTGGTGTTCGTCAAACACTACGTCGACGACGCCGACCTGGCCGCCGCGCCCGGCGTGATCGCCCAGACCCGGCTCGCCGGCCAGCACGGCGTTCCGGTCGCCACCGTGGTGCCCTCGTCCGTCGGGGAGCCGATCACCCGACAGGGTGATATCGCGGTGTCGGTATGGGAGTGGATGCCAGGACACACCGTCGAAGACGGACTCAACCCGGCCCAGCGGACTGCCGCCGGCCGCACGCTCGGCCGCATCCACGCCGCCTTCGCCGACCATCCGGGCAGCACCAGCCCGTCCCCGAAGGCCGAGCGATGGCCGCACCCCGATCTGACCGAACGGCACGCCACCATCGACCAGTTGCTCACCCTGGTCGAGGAACGCACCGAACCCGACGCCTTCGACCGGCAGGCCGCCGTCACCCTGACCGAGCGCCGCGCCCAGCTCGACCGCCTGCCCGCGCTGCTCGCCGAGTTGCCGCCCCTGCACACCCAGCTGCTGCACGGCGACTACGGCCCCAAGAACCTGCACTTCGACGGCGACGCCCTCACCGCCGTGGTCGACTTCGGCCCCGCGGAGCCGTTCCTGGCCGCCCACGAACTGGGACGGATCGCGTTCGACCCGCGCTCGGTGGTCCACGACGCGGACTGGATCACCGCCGGCACCACCCTGGTGACCGCCTACCTCGACACCAATCCCCACCTACCCGCCGCCGACGTCCGCGCCTGCGCCCGCGTCGCGCTCCTCCAACTCGCCACCAGCCTGTACGGCATCGAGGAGCACTACCTCACACCAGCACTCCTCCAGGACGACCTCGACCAGTTCTGGTTCCTGCGCCACCAGGCCGCCACCCGGCTCCTGGACCACCTTGACGAGCTCGAAACCGCGCTCGCGACAACGGCACTCAGCAGCAAGTAGTACCCGACCGCGAGAGGCGCCGGCGCCGTCGTGTCAGGCCGTGGGGCAGGAGTCGGCGGCGCGGGAGGCCGTCCAGCCCTCGCCCGACACGCGGACGGTGATGTGTCGGACTCTCTCGGCTTCGGCAGAGGGAGAAGAGGGGCTCGCGAGCGGGCCGTCGGTTGCCGGGGAGTTGGGGACGGGGGCGGGGGCGGGGGCGGCCGAGTCAGGCGAGGTGCGCAGGGCTGCCGCCGCGGTGCAGGCCAGTTGCCGTAGGGCGGGCTCGGTGAACGGGTCGACGCCGTCGGGGATGCGGACGTTGACGTCGCCGGCGCTGGTGGCGACGGCCGGTGGCGCGGGCAGTCGGGGCAGCTGGGTGGTGAGCTGCGGGGTCTCGCCGGTCTGCGGTCCGGCGAAGAGCAGGCGGAGGGCCGTGGTCACGTCAGCGGGCCCGTCGGTGCTGCGGGCCGAGGGCACCAGGGAGCCGTCGGCGGCGGAGAGGAAGTACAGGACCGTGTCCGGCGGCATGCCCGTGGCCGCGGGACCGGCCTGGATGACGTCGGACGGCGGGACGGCACAGGACGTCAGGGACCCGAAGACCGCGAGGCCGGCCAGCAGGAGAGGGGCGCGCCTCCTTCTCACGGGCCTTCTCATGCGCGGCGCACCGGTAGTTCGACGGTGAACGCGGCTCCGCCTCCGGGGCGGTTCTCCGCCCGGACGCGGCCCTCGTGGAGGTGGACGTTCTCCGCGGTGATGGCCAGGCCGAGGCCGCTGCTCTCGCTGCGGGCCCTGGCGGTGTCCGCCTTGTAGAAGCGCTCGAAGACGTGGGGCAGCGCTTCTCGAGGTATCCCAGGGCCTTCGTCGGTGACCTCGATGACGAGCCATACTCCTTCCGCGCCGGTGTGCCGGGCGATGTCCATCGAGAGCCGCACCGGCGGCGCTCCGTGCCGCAGCGCGTTGCCGACGAGGTTGGCGACCACGATGTCGAGCCGGCGCGGGTCGAGTTGAGCCCGCAGCACTCCGGGAGCGGGCAGCCGGGTCTCGACTCGGTCGGCCCAGCCGCGCGCCTCGATCGTACGCCGGACGCATTCGGCGGCGTCGATCTCGTCGAGGCCGAGTTCGGCGGCGCCGGCGTCGAAGCGGGACATCTCCATCAGGTCGTCCACCAGCCGGCTCAGGCGCGCCGTCTCCTCACCCACCAGCCGTATCGCGTCGGCCGCCTCTTCTCCCAGGCGCGGCGCCTCCTCGTCGAGGACGTCGGTGACCGCGGACATCGCGGCCAGGGGCGTCCGCAGTTCGTGGGACACGTCGGCGGCGTAGCGGCGGGCCTGCGCCTCGAGCCGGCGCAGCTCCGCCACCGACCGTTCGAGCGCCGCCGCGGTGTCGTTGAACGCCCGTGAGAGATCCGCGAGTTCGTCCGAGCCGTTGACGGCGAGCCGCACGTCGAGGTGTCCTTCGGCCATCCGCCGGGTGGCGCGGCGCAGCGCCCGGACCGGCCGCAGCATGGCGCTCGCGGCGAGCAGGGCGAGCAGCACGGCGACGCAGAGTGCGGTCAGGGTGGCCTGTTCGACGGCGTCGATGATCGCCCGGACGTATGCCTCCTCGGTGTCCTGCGACACGACCAGGTAGAACACGACCCCGGAGAGCGCCGCCGCGCCGTCCGGCGCGGCACTCTGCACGACCGGCATGCCCACGACGAGGTCGGGCCCTCCGCGACCGTCGACCCGCTGGAAGACGGCGAAGGGCGCGGTGGCGACCGCGTTGCGCAGTTCGGGGCTCAGTTCGTCGAAGGAGGCTTCGCCCGGTCCCGCGTACGCGCGGGCATCGCCGTAGGTGGCCATCACCTGCCAGCTCTGCGAATCGTGGCCGCGGACCACCTCGGACACCAGGGCTTGCAGATCCCCCGCGGCCGGCGCCGGCGGTATGAAGGGGGCAAGAGACTCGACCTCGTCCCTGAACTGCTCGATCACCGCGTCCTGACTCTGCTGGAGGACCCCGGTGCGGGCCTCACGGAAGGCGAGCAGTCCGGTGCTCAGGGCGCTGGCCACGGCGACGAGGGCGAACCCGATGGCGAGGCGAACGCGCAGTCCGCGGAGGGCGAGGAACGTCCTGGAACGGAGGCTGGTGCCGTCGGCGCGGTCGCCGGTGTCCTGGTTCACGTGCGGCGGAAGCGGTAGCCGAAGCCACGCACCGTCTCGACGCACGGCGCCGCGCCGCCGAGCTTCCCCCGCAGCCGTTTCACGCACGCGTCCACCAGCCGGATGTCGCCGTGGTAGCTGTGTTCCCAGACGGCCTCCAGCAGTTGCTGGCGGCTCAGCAGCTGGCCGGGCGAGGCGGAGAGCGTCAGCAGCAGGCGCAACTCGGACGGCGCCAGCGGAACATCCCGGCCCTGATGGGTCACGGCCATCCCCGCCCGGTCGATGGTCAGCTCGCCGTGTGTCTCGAGACGAGGTCGGGCCGCCTGGGTGGCGGGCGGGGCAAGGCGGCGCAGCACCGCGCGTATCCGGGCGTCGAGCACTCGGGCGCGCACGGGTTTCACCACATAGTCGTCGGCGCCCACCTCCAGCCCGAGGACCACGTCGACATCGTCCTTCTTGGCCGTCACGATGATGATCGCCACCTGGTCGTGTTCCCGGATGCGCCGGCAGACGTCGAGGCCGGGGATCCCCGGCAGCATCAGGTCGAGCACGACGACGTCGGGCCGGAACGCGGAGAGCAGGGAAAGCCCTTCTTCGCCGGTGGCGGCGGCGGAGACCTCGTGCCCCTGGTGCCTCAGAGCCAGCTGGACGCCCCTGCGGACGGCAGCGTCGTCTTCTATGAGGAGGATTCGGGGCACGGCACCCAGTATGCGGACGGCGGATCGGGCAGCCGCTGACGGGGGGTTTTCGTTACAGGACGATCACAGGCGGCCGAACGCCCGAGGAAGCGGGGACCCGTCGCCCAGAGCGTTACCTTTCCGTGATCCAGTGGGCGATGATCAATCATTCTCGGAACGCATGCTTGATCCTCATGCACTCCCGGAAGTATCAGAAGCGCGGCCGGACGAAGGCTGACCCTCGTTCGTCGCGGGGCGGCAGGCGCGCCCGCCGCAACCGCGGGCGAGGGGTGACCGCGGCCTGGCTGGCCGTTGGCGCGATCTGCCTGGCCGGGGTCGCGTTCGTCGTCACCGACGGCGGTGGAGCGGACGGCGTCGCCGACTCGCCACGCCGTGGGGACCAGGCAGATGACATTCCGTCGGGCACCGCCTCCCCGGACGGGGACGGGTCCGGCGACGAGGCCGGCCCCGATACGGCGACACCGGAAGCGACCCTGCCGGAAGCGAGCATGCCGCCGAGCACGGGTCGGTTCGTCACGGCTGACGCGTCCGGCGATGTGGTGGGTACGGGGAGCACGGTTCGCCGTTATCAGGTGCAGGTGGAGACGGGGATCGGGCTCTCGCCGGAAGAGGTCGCGGCGGAGGTCGAGGAGATCCTCGCCGATCCGCGCGGCTGGACGGCGAACGGACAGGACTCGTTCCAGCTGGTGTCGGACGGGAGTTACGACTTCCAGGTCAAGGTGGCCACACCGGACACGGTCGACCGCATCTGCGGGGAGGCCGGACTTGACACTCATGGCGAGGTCAACTGTGCCGTGGGCGATCAGGCCATGGTGAACCTGAAGCGCTGGACCACCGGGTCGCCCCAGTTCCCCGGGCCGTTGCACGAGTACCGTGCGCTGATCATCAATCACGAGGTGGGGCACCGCATCGGGCACGGTCACGAGGGGTGCCCAGGACCCGGCCAGCCGGCCCCCGCGATGATGCAGCAGATAGACGGGCTCGACGGCTGCACGGCCAACGCCTGGCCCTACGACTCGGAGGGCAACTACCTCTCCGGCCCACCCCTCCCGTGAGCCTCGCTCATCTGACGGTCACCGGGCGGTCCTCCCGCAGTGCTTGGAAGAGCCGCTCCGCCCGCGCCTTGTCCCAGCGCACGGCGCTGCCCTTCGACGTCTGCAGGCCCGTGTCCGCCACGGGCACGTTGATCCGCGTGCCGTCCCCGCCCGACACGCCCCGCAACGCCTGGAACATCGACGCGAGATCGCGCAGGCTCATGCCCTCGTCGACGACGAGCATCTCCAGGCCCGCGCGCGCAGCCGGGAGGAGCCTGAGGGGGTTGAGCAGGGTGCCGGGCGCGGCGGCACGCTCCGCCAGCGCGGCCAGGAACCGCTGCTGGTTCCTGGTGCGTCCCAGGTCGCCCTGCGCCTCCTGGTGCCGCTGGCGGACGAACGCCAGCGCGTCGGCACCGTCCAGCGTCTGGCAGCCCCGCTCCAGGTCCGCGCCGGAACTCTCGTCCCTGATGGCCCGGTCCAGGCACATCTCGACGCCGCCGACCGAGTCGACGATGTCCACGAAGGCCCCGAAGCCGCTCTCGGCGTAGTGATCGATCCGCACGCCGGTGTTGAACTCGACCGTGCGCACGAGCAGTTCGGGGCCTCCCAGGGAGAACGCCGCGTTCAGCTTGTTGCGCGCCGGTTGGTGACGTTTGCCGGTGTCGGGGTCGAGGAATCCCGGGATGGTCACCCACGAGTCGCGCGGCAGGCTCAGCATCGTGGTGCCGTGCGCACCGGTGTGCAGCAGGATCATCGAGTCGGTGCGGCGGCCCTCGACCGCGCCGGTGTGCAGTTCCTCGGTGTCCTCCTCGGACAGGCCCTCGCGGCTGTCCGAGCCGACGATGAGGTAGTTGGTGCCCCGGCCGTCCGGCGGGCGGTCGCCGACCTCACCGAGGTCAACGGCACGGTCGAGCGTGGTGTCGGCCCACAGGTAGGCGCCGGCGGGCACGACGAGCAGCACCACGATCAGCACGACCGAGGCCCGCACCAGCCTCCGGGGCCAGCTGCGCCGAGGCCGGGAGCCGGCGCCGGTCTCGTCGCCGTTCCCGTCGCCGGTCGTATCCCGGTACGACGGCACCACGCGCCCCATGCGCACCGTCGGCGCGTCGCCGTGTCGCCGGTCATCGTCGGTCCAGGAGTCCATCCGCATTACTCCGTCAGTCGCTTACTGGGTTACTCGGTTGCTCCGTTACTCCGTTGCTCCGCTACCTCGCCAACACCCGCTGCCGCAGCGTCCGGGTGCGGCCGTCCAGTTGCGCGCCGGCCGATCCGGAACGCTGCATGCGATGCCATTTCAACCGGGTGCCGAGCAGGGCGCTGACCAGGGACTGGATGATCACCAGATACATCAACTGCCGGTACACGAAGATCTGCGCCGGCATCGCCCACAACGTCCGCAGCCGCTCCCTGTCCAGCCGCAGCGCGTATCCGGCCCCGATCATCTGGACGACGAGGAAGGCGAGCCACACGCCGACCGCCTGGACCGGATCGCGGAAGAGCACCCCGTACAGCGCGACGACATCGATGATCGGCGCCAGCAGCGGCAACCCGATCTGGAAGAAGGAGAGATACGACAGCGCGCGGCGCCCGAACCGCCCCGCCGGGCCGACCTCCAGGACGCACCGGCGATGCTTCCACATCGCCTGCATCGTGCCGTAGCACCAGCGGTATCGCTGCCGCCACAGCTGGCGCAGCCTGGTGGGCACCTCGGTCCAGGCGATGGCGGACTCCTCGTACACCACGCGCCAGCCCGCCCGCCACAGCGCCATCGTCAGGTCGGTGTCCTCGGCGAGCGTGTCCTCGCTGACCCCGCCGACGCCCATCAGCGCGTCCCGGCGGAACGCCCCGATGGCGCCGGGGACGGTCGGCATGCACTCCAGGACCTCGAACATCCGGCGGTCGAGGTTGAAGCCGGTGACATACTCCAGATGCTGCCATCTGCCCAGCAGCCGCCGCCGGTTGCCGACCTTCGTGTTGCCGCTGACCGCCCCGACGGCCGGATGGGCCAGGCCCTGGATGAGCTGGTGGACGGCGTCCGGCTCGACGACGGTGTCGGCGTCGACCATCACCACGATGTCGCATGTCGCGTAGGCCAGGCCGGTGTTGAGGGCCTCGGCCTTGCCGGCGTTGGGCCTGCGAATCACCGACACGCGTCGGTCGTCGACCCGGGAGGCGATGTCCGCCGTCCGGTCGGTCGATCCGTCGTCGATCACGATGATCTGGAGAAGCGGGTGCGTGGAGGCGAGGAGCGAACGGATGGTGGCCTCGATCCCCGCCTCCTCGTTGTACGCGGGGATCAGGACGGTCACCGGCGCGGCGACCTCGCGCAGCCGGGGCCCGCCCGGCCGGAAACGCTTCTGGCGGCGCACATGCGCGCGGGCGAAGAACATGAGCAGCAGCAGCCTCAGCAGCGCGAGCGTGCCCGCGATGCCGAGCGTCCACGCCATGGCCTGGACAAGGACGTGGCCGATGCGCTGGCTCAGGATCAACGCCTGGCCCTGCGTGTGCTGGGCCGTGGACGCCTGCGTGGTGGCCGGGGGCAGCCCGAGCCCGGCCGTCACCCTCGTGAAATCCTCGACGGTCGGGTTGTCGAGGAGCTTCGCCGTCTCCTCGTAGCCGGCCTGCGAGTTGCTGTTCTGCCGGATCAGGCCACCCGCCGGCCTCTGGGCCGGGCCGTCCGCGCCGACCAGCAGGTAGCCGTCGGCCGCGGCCCGCCGCGCCGCCGTCCATTCCCCGCCACACATCGTGTCGACCTGAGTGGTGTTCGGCAGTCGCAGCAGGTTCGTGTTGACGCCCGCCGTCCCGGCCAGCGCCGCCTGCGTCAGCGACAGCTCGAGCCGTGCGCGGGCGGCCGAGACCGAGCCCAGGTCGGCGCCGGTATAGGTGTACGAGCCGATCTCGTGACCCTCGTCACGGATGCGCCGCACCAGCTCCGGATGTCGGACCGCCTGGGCACCGGAGAGGAAGAAGGTGGCGTGCGCGTCGTGCTCGCGCAGCAGGTCGAGCAGGCGCGGCGTCCACTCCGTGTCGGGCCCTCCGTCGAAGGTGAGCGCGACCGTGCGGACGGGCATGTCGAGGGTCTCCATCCGGTCCCCCGCGATGCGCAGCACCGGCTCGCCGGTGTCCGCCGCCTTCGGTATGGGCCGGGTGCAGTCCTGCTTCGTCTGGGCGGCGGCGACCTCATGGGTGGTCCAGCCCTCGAACAGCAGGGCCGCGGCGACCGCGGACAGGACGAGGAAGAGCAGAAGCCAGTGTCCTCGTGGATCGCGACGCTTGGCGTGCCGACTCACCAGGCGGTGCCTCCGCCGACGGCCGTGCCGGAGAACGCCGCGGCCAGCATCAGCAGATATCCGACGCTCGCCAGGCCCACCACCACCGCCGCGCCCCGAATGATCCGCCTGCGCCGACGCGACGCGTCGACGAATATCCGGCGGCCCCGCCCCGCTCGTCTACGACTGCTCCGACCCGTCTTCACCATACGGCGGGAGTGTAGTCATATGGGTATGACGCCGTGGCGGCACCTGGAACCTACTCCTCCGGTTCCGTCGCCGCATCCCCGGGCCGGAGCGCCGACGACAGCCGCGTCGCGAGCGGATCCTGGTCGAGGAAGGTGAGCAACTCCTCAACCGTCGGTCCGGTGGCGGGACCGTGCTGGGTCACCGCGAAGGCCGCCGCCGCGTTGGCGCCTCGTGCGGCGGTGATCGGGTCAAGACCGTGATCGAGAAGGGCCAGGAAGGCTCCCGTATGGGCGTCGCCGGCGCCGTTGCTGTCGACCGCGGTCACCCGGTGCCCGGGTAGCCGTCGGGGGGCCTCGCCGCCGGGCGGGACCAGCCAGCAGCCGGCCGTGTCCGCCCGCAGGAGCACCCCGGTCGTTGGGCCCAGCCGGGCCGCGAGCCCGGCCGCCGCTTCCCGGGCGTCGGCCAGTCCGGTCATCAACCGTCCCTCACGCTGGTTGCAGCTGACCCAGTCGCAGCGGGCCAGGACGGGTTCCAGCACCTCTTCGGGGATCTGAGCGATCAGCGGTCCCGGATCGAGGAAGACCCGGACGTGTTCCGGTAGCCGCGCCACGAGGGAGGCCAGGACCGGGCCGTTGACCGGGTAGGCGAGCCCGTATCCGGAGATCTGCACCAGGTCGCCGGGGCGTAGCGCGGCGAGGACGGCTCCGGCGTCGGTCTCGGTCAGCTGGGCCTCCGCGCCGAGGCCGGTGGCGAAGGTGCGCTCGCCGTCGTCGTCGACGAAGGCGACGCAGAACCCGGTGTCCAGCCCGGTGACCGGCGGCGACACGAGTTCGACGCCCTCCCTGGCGAGATCGGCCGGCACCCGGTCGCCGAACGGGCACATGCCGTGGGCGCGACCTTCCGCCGATACTTCGGCGTGAAGACCAAATGGGCATGGAGGGTGTAGACGACGCTTCTTCCCCTGCGTATGTCGGGGTTCGCTTCCCCGCGTGGTGACATAGGGCAATGCTACGGTCGTGCCTGTGAAGATCGTGACACAGGTGAAGCTGATACCGGATGCCGTGCAGGCTCCGGCATTTGCGCGCACCCTGCCCGCGATCAACGACGCCGCGAACTGGGTATCCACCGTTTCCTTCGAGCACTTCAATCTCAAGGGCAGCGAGCGTGAGCTACGGAAATGGTGCTACGGCGAGCTGAAGGCCCGCGGGTTCGGGGCACAGGCCGCACAGCACATCATCAAGCGCGTAGCTGACGCCTACACGACGCTGCGGGCCAACATCAAAACCGGGAACCTCGGCCCCGCGCACTCCAAACGCCGACACAAGGCGCAGTCCAAGCCGATCGTCTTCCGCCCACAAGCCGCACACACCTTTGATGACAGGTGTCTGAGCTGGAACTACGACACCCGGACCGTGAGCATCTGGACCCTGGACGGCCGGATCAAGAACGTGCCCTTCGCCTGCTCACCCGGTGCTCTCAAGCAGCTTGCCGAACACCGCCGGGGCGAATCCGACCTGGCATTCCGCGATGGCAAGTGGCTGCTGATCGCCACCTGCGAGATCCCCGCAACGCCCCAGTTCGAGCCGAAGGGCTTCATCGGTGTGGACCGGGGCATCACCAACCTCGCCACCACCTCGGACGGGGACAACCACTCCGGGCGCCGTCTGGGACGGTACCGGCGCTGGCAGGCCCACAAGAAGGCCGAACTCCAGACCAAGCAGACCCGCAGCGCCAAGAAACTCCTCAAGAAACGTGCCCGCCGTGAGTCCCGGCACGCCACCCACATTAACCACACGATCGCCAAGACTGTCGTTGCTGTCGCCCAACGCACCGAACGCGGGATCGCCCTGGAAGAACTCAAGGGTATCCGCGAGCGGGTTACGGTTCCCCGCGACCAGCGAGCACGCCAGTCCTCCTGGCCGTTCCACCAACTCGGCGCGTTCATCGCCTACAAAGCCAAACGCGCTGGCGTGCCGTTGATCGAGGTGGACCCGGCCTACACCTCGCAGCGCTGCCCTCGCTGCGGCCACACCGAGCGCGCCAACCGGCCCACTCGGAACCATTTCTGTTGTCGTCGGTGCGGTCTCGCTGGGCCAGCCGACCACGTCGCCGGGGTCAACATCGCCAAACGAGGGGCCACGGCGTGGGCATTCGTCACCATGCCCGATCCAATCCCCGCATAGCGCGGGATAGGTAGATGCGACCCGTGACCGTCCCGTCGTAGAGGGCAGTCGGGAGCGTAAACAGAGCCAGAACGAACCGAGTCAACAAGCTCGGCCGTTCACGGCCGAGTAGTTGACACCACGGAAGCTGACCAGGGCCGCGCCGAGCGGGAGGCCGAGAATGCTGATGTTCGCGGCGAACCAGGTCCAGAACATCTGGCCGGCGTGGCCGTGACGTTCGGACTCCGGGACCGGTTCGATACCCCTGGTCTCCACGGTGCCGACGCGGTCGTTCTCTGAAGCCGCCATGGTCGTACCTGTCTTTCCTAGGCGCGTAGTGCGAGCAGAGCGCCGGCCAACGGTTCCAACTCGAGACCGTTGACGGAGCGCAGGGTGGCCAGGGCGGCGGCGGGCAGGCCGGAGGCGCCGCTGATGGCACCGGCCACGGCGCCGGCAATGGCGCCGGCAATGGCGCCGATGGTGTCGCAGTCGCCGCCGAGGTTCGCCGCCAGCAGGCAGGCCCGCCATGGGTCGCCCTCGGCGAGGGCCAGTACGGCGAAGGCCGCGGGGACTGATTCCTGGCTCGCGACGCTGGTGCCGACCAGATCGCTTATGCGGTCCAGGGCCTGCTGCTCGGGCAGACCGCGCACCAGGTCCACGGCCCAGCCGATGCGTGTGGCGATGTCGGCGCCGGCGACCCAGTGGCCCCGCTCCACGCCGGCCGCGGCCGCCGTGATCGCCGAGTCGAGGACGTCCTGGAGATCGCCGCCGTCGATGCCCCGGCTCACCGCCGCGGCCACGGCGGCCGCGGAGGCGATTCCGATGGTGGTGTCATGGGTGACCTGACATGCCGCCGCGACCTGGTCGAGGAAGTGCTCCAGCGGCGTAGGAGAGAAGGCGACGCCGACAGGCGTGATGCGCATGGCCGCGCCGTTGGTGGCACCTGACCTGCCCGCCTCCGTCGGCGGTATGCCCCGGGACACGGCCTCCAGGGCGGCCTTGGTCGAAGGGCCGAGCAGGTCGAAGGAGCCCTTGGCCTTCATGCCGCGCTCCCAGTCCAGGAGTTCGTGCGCGAGCCGAAAGGGGTCGATGCGTCCAGCGGACTCGGTGAGCAGCCGACCGACGATGAGGGCCTGGTCGGTGTCGTCCGTGACCGAACCGGCGGGCATTCCGGCACTCACGGGGTTGTCCGCCGGGCCGGGTTCGAAGCCCGTGACCGCGCCGAACCGGGCGACGATCGACCGCCGGGGCATGATCTGGGTGGGCATCCCCAGGGCGTCGCCCATGGCCAGGCCGTACAGGGCGCCGAGCGCGCGGTCGTGATGGTGGTGGTTCATTCGGGCGCCTCGCCGAAGCCGAGGTGCAGCTGGAAATGAGCGGGGTCCAGGAGAGAGGTCACCTGCTCCACGACCCGGCCGTTCGCTCCACGGCCGACCCGGAGGGTGTTGAGCCAGCTCTCCCCACGCGTACGGTGCAGCAGCGCCGCTTCGTCGACGGCCAGCGGCCGCACCGACGCCCACTCGTCGCCGTGGGTGACGCGGAGCCCGGCCGCGGCCAGGGTCTTGGTCAGTGAGCCGTCCACCAGTCCGCGGAGTGGGACATCAGCCAGCGCCCCGACCATCGGAACCCGGCTGCGCTCCAGCGCGGCGGGATTGCCGTCCGGCAGCACACGCAACCGGTCGAGCACGAGGAACTCGGGGTCCTCAACGCCGAGCTGTTCGGCCAGCCGGGCATCCGTCGTCACCTCGAGGTGGAGTGTCTCGGTGGTGACCTGGGCGCCCTGGTCGGCCAGAGCTCTGGTCCATCCCAGGCGGTTGTCCAGCAGGCCGCCGTCGAAGGTGACGAACGAGCCGACACCCGCGTGGGTGGAGATCAGCCCCTGCCTGCCGAGCTCGTCCAGTGCCTGACGGACGGTGGTCCGGCTGACCTGGAAGCGCTGGGTGAGCGCGTGCTCACCGGGCAGCCTGCTGCCCGGCTCCAGAGCACCGCTGTGGATCTCGCGGGCCAGGGCGCGGGCGATCGTCTGATGCTTGAGGACCTGTTTCGGCATGACTGGACGCTAGACATACATGTCCAGTCCTGTCTATTCCCAGGTTCCGCGGCCACCGGTCACTTCTTGTGGGCGTCCCACGGCTGACCCGCCCAGCCGTCGAAGGCGCGCAGCAGGACGATCAGCGCGGCCCCCAGGCGCCAGTCCGTCTCCGGCGCGTGCAGGATCAGCCGGTCGCGCTTGGACCTGAACTCCAGCCTGGCCCGCCCGCCCGCGCGCCAGATGATGCGCCGGGGTGCGCGCGCGACGTCACCAGCGCCGTTCTCGAACATGCCGGCCAGGAGAATCGGCAGCTGCACCGGCCACAACGGCCACCACACGCACCACCAGAAGATCCGCCCCTTGAAGCCCACCGCCTCGGGACCGCCGGCCGGCGTCACCGTCCACCGAGTGCGCAGACCCCTGCCGCGCAGCGCCTTCTCCCGCACGAACGTGCCGAGCAACTCGCCCTGCGAGCCCAGCACCTGGAAGTTCGCGACACCGCCCGCGGCCGAGGTGGTCACCAGGGTCACCACCCGCTCCCGTCGGTGCTCGTCGGCCCACAGGACGAAGGACCGGGCCCCACTGCGACGGGCGGCCAGGTACGCGGGTATGCCGCCCGACGGCAAATCGCGCTCCGGGTAGGCGACCACCCGAGGCGACCCCGACTGGTCGGAGAGTTCGACCGAGTGCCTGAACGACTCGGCCGCCTCGACCGGATCGCGGGGCACCCGGAGGGCCTTCATGGTCAGTTCGCTGCTCACCCGAGGTGCTCCTCTTTCATTGTCAGGAGCCCTGCGGCGACTTCCCCGCCCACCGCCGATACGAGCGCCACCGACGCCTGACTCCGCAGCGGAGCCTACGTGGAGCACCCGCCCGTTGACGGCACGGTGCCGGACCAACCCCCCTGACCACCGGGGCCCGGGGACCTACCGCATCCGCCTCCACGCCCGCGTGGACGTCTCCGTCCGGTCGGCCTGGACGCTGCACTCGCCGATGGACTGACCCCGCGTCAGTTATCTGCCGCGGTTTCGGCCTGTCTCCTGATGGCGGCCGCGTCGAAGTCGTTGATCTCGTCCGTGAGCTCGCTGGTGAAGATCCGGTCCACGTCCACCTCCTCGTCGATCAGCCCGGCGTGCGCCATGAAGTCGATGTTGCGTTGCAGCTCCGCGGCCTTCAGGATGCCCCACTGGCTCTCGCCCGGCTGCACGCCCATCGTCTCCATGCGGGCCTGTAGCACCCTGACGTCGTTGGCCCGGGACTCCGCCAGGGGTACGGCACGGTTGCGCGCCTCGGGGTGCTCCGCGTAGAGGTCGTCGATCGCGGCCCCGGGGTTGGCCTGGGCGAAGACGACGCCCTTGGCCACCGCCCGGCCGATCCTGGCGAACAGCTCCGGGTCCTCCTCAAGCCGGTCGGCCGTGGCGACGAGTCCGCCGCCCGCGAGGTCGTCGACCGCCGGCAGCGGTATTCGGCGCAGCCGGAGCCCGCTGTTCTCCAGGATCTGGAACTGCGTGTCGAAGAGCGCCACCGCGTCGACGTCGCCGTTCTCCACCGCGGCGGCCTGCTGCCCGCCGGTGCCGATGGCGACGAAGTTGACCGACTCCTCGGGGATGCCGGCGTCCCGCAGCAGCACCTTGATGTTGGTGACGGCGGCGCTGCCGAGGGAGGCGGCGCCGATGGTCTTCCCGCGCAGATCCGCGATGCCCGTGATGGGAGAGCCCTCCGGGACGCTGAGCCCGTAGATGTTGTGCCGGTAGAACGAGGCGAAGTAGCGCAGGTGGAGCCTGTTGCTCGGCTGATCCACGAAGATCACCGGCTCCGGGGTGATCGTGCCGACGGTGACGTTGTCCGTGGCCACCTGCTGTGCCTGGATGGTGGCCCCGTCCAGCAGCACGAAGTTGACGTTGAGGTTCTCGTCGGCGAAGTAACCGCGCCGCTCCGCGACCGCCATGGCGGCGAGGCCGGCGTTCCAGGTCTTGGCCGACAGGCTGATGACGACCTTGTCGCCGTCAGGGGCGCCCACGCCCTGCGTGGGCAGACCGCAGCCGGCCAACGCCAGCAGCACCGCGGCCGTCATCAGCCTCCGGATGCTCGCTCTCGTCCTCATCCTCATGCTCAGGCGTCCTTGATCCGTACGTCGTTGTCGTTCGACCAGAAGGCGACCCGCCGGCCGATGCCGGTGATCAGGAAGTGCAGGCACAGCCCGATCGCGGAGAGGATCACCAGGACGGCGAACATGGATGCCGTGTCCAGCTGCGTGTTGAAGGCCTGGATCATGTAGCCGAGGCCGGCCTGTGCGCCGACGAACTCGGCCACGATCGCGCCGAGTACGGACAGCACGGCCGCCGAGTCGAGCCCGGCGATCACGTGCGGCAGCGCGGCCGGGATGCGCAGCCGGCGCAGCACCTGCCAGCGGGAGGCGCCGAAGGAGCGCAGCATGTTCCGCTCGTCCGCGCCCGCGGAGTTGAGGCCGAGGATCGTGTTGATCAGCAGGGGGAAGAACGCGATCAGCGCGGTGGTCAGGGTCTTGGAGGTCATGCCGAAGCCGAACCAGATGAGCAGCATCGGCGCCATGGCGACCTTGGGTACGGTCTGGACGACGACCACCAGTGGCAGCACGGCCTTCTCCGCCACCCGCGACTGGGTGACCAGCAGCGCGATGGCGAGGGCGAGCCCGACGGCGAGCAGGAAACCGCCCAGGATCTCCTGCAGGGTGACCCAGGTGTGGAACATCAGCTGGCCGTCGAAGAACCCGTCCCAGAGCGCGCTGAAGACGTCGCTGGGCGGGGGGAAGATGATCGGCGAGACGTCGGCGGCACGTACGACGAACTCCCAGAGCCCCAGCAGCGCGGCGAACAGCAGGGAGCTCAGCAGCCACCCGGGCAGCTCCCCGAGCTGGAAGGCCCTGGTCTGCCCGCTGTCGGCCTCGATGATCTGCGCGCCGCCGGCGTCGCCGGCACCGCCGGGGTGACCGGAGGGTGGTGGTGGTTTGGCGGGGTCGGTGTGGGTGCGCATGGCGCCTCTCCGGCTGGGGACGAAAGGGCTGCGGGGGCTCACGCGGTGGTGAGCTCGTGCTCGGAGTCCAAGGTGCGGCGGATCTCCTTGACGTACGTGCCGAACTGCTCGGTGTTGATGTCGGCGAGCTTGCGGGGACGGGGCAGCTCGACGTCGACGACGCTGACGATCCGGCCGGGGCGGGACGACATCACGATCACCCGGTCCGAGAGCAGGACGGCCTCGGAGATGCTGTGGGTGACGAAGAGGACCGTCTTGCGATCGTTCTCCCAGATCTGCAGCAGTTCGAGGGACATCTGGTCACGGGTCATCGCGTCCAACGCACCGAATGGCTCGTCCATCAGCAGGATCCGCGGGTCGTGCAGCAGCGCCCTGGCGATGCCGACGCGCTGCTGCATGCCGCCGGACAGCTCCCGCGGATAGCGGTCCATGAAGTCGCCGAGCCGGAGGGAGTGCAGCACTCGTTCGGCGCGTTCGACGTCGTCCCGGCCGCGCCGGCCGGACGCGAGGTCGCGCGGCAGGAGGACGTTGTCCCTGACCGTGCGCCAGGGCAGCAGCAGCGGCTGCTGGAACACCATGCCCATGGCCGCACGGCGGTCATCGGTGCCGGTACGGAAGCGCATGGTGCCCGCGCTGTGGCGCTCCAGGCCGTTGACGACCTTGAGCAGGGTGCTCTTGCCGCAACCGCTGGGGCCGACGAGGGAGACGAACTCCCCTTCCTCGACGGCGGCGGTGATGCCCTGCAGGGCGAGCACGTCGGAGCGGCCCCGGGAGTGGTAGCGCTTGTCCACGTGGTCGAGTTCGATGATCGGTTGTCCCGGTGGGCCTGCCATATGCGTGCTCCGTTCAGCGCAGGGTGTACTGGTCCGAGAGATCCTTGCCGCCCAGCGTGGTGACGGACCCGCAGGCGGTGGCGGCGGCGAGATCGAGTTCCGCCAGCCGCCCCGTGATGTGGAAGAGGGTCGGCAGGCGGTCGAAGTCGCCGGCGTGGAAGCGGACGCGGGCGGTGGTGCCGGCACGCCGGTCCAGGACCTTCCGCTCCGGATACGCGGGCGGTGTGACGGTGACCTCGCTGACGGCGGCCCCGGCGCCGGCCCCGGTCTCGGGGAGATACCGCAGGTGCAGCAGCGCCGCGTCGGCATCGCCGCTGCCCGGCGGCTGCGGCGGGCCGATGCCGTCCATGGTCAGCTCGGCGAAGGTGAAGCCGTCCCACGAGGCCTGCGCGGCCAGGTGACCGTCCTCGGCGGCGCCGCGGGCCGGCGGGATCTCCGCGTACAGCTTGGCGTAGCCCAGATCCTCCCGACCGGTGACGATCGGGTCGGCGAGGCTCTCCCACAGGACCAGCACCAGGTCGCCGCGGACCGCCTCGCCCCCGCCGGCGGGCCGGTGGACGACCGGTACGGCGAGGTCGAGGATGTTGTAGCCGCGGCCCGCGAGCCAGGCGATGCGGGAGAGGTAGCGGAACCGCACCCGCAGCCGCGGCGGCCCGTCCGGCTCGAAGCATTCCGGCAGCAGCGGCTCCAGCTGCCCGGCGGACGCGGCGAAGTCCGCCCACAGCGTGGTCTGCAACGGTGAGGGGCGGCCGCGCCATCTGGAGTCGTCGAGGCGCTGGCGCGGGCCGGGCGCCGGGCCGAAATGCGTCGGCATCCGGTAGCGGGCCCCGGGCTGAAGCCGGTAGCTCATGACGCGGCCTCCCGTGCCCGGGCCAGCAGTTGCCGCGCGGCGCCGGCCAGCAGTGAGGTGTCGTTGCCGAGGACGACGAACCCGTGGCCGCCGGCGACGGCCGCCGCCAGGCCCGCCGGATCGGCCCCGTACGCCACCCCAGAAGGCTTGTTTGCCTCGTGTGCCGCGACCCTGGCGCGCTGCACGAGCTCGGCAAGCTCCGGGTCGTCGGCACCGACGCCCATGTCGAGCGCCAGGTCGGCGGCGCCGATGAACACGCCGTCCACTCCCTCCACGGCGGCGATGTCCGCGGCCGCCGCCACCGCGGCGCGGCTCTCCAGCTGCGGCAGGCACAGCACGTCCTCGTTGCCTCGCCGCAGGTATTCGTTCCGGGGCAGGGCACCCCAGCCGCCGGCGCGCGAGGTGCCGCCGCTGCCGCGCCCGCCGTGCGGCGGGAACCGGCAGGCGGCGGCCACCGCCGCGGCCTGCTCCGCGCTGTCGACATGCGGGAACAGGATCCCGGCCGCACCGCCGTCGAGCAGCCGCTGCACGGTGGCGGGCCGATGGTCGGGGACGCGCACGAGGGGCAGCATCCCGAGCGCGGAGGCGAGGGTGATGTGCCGGCCCGCCGTCTCGTCGGACAGCAGGGTGTGCTCCAGGTCGATGACCACGAAGTCGAAGCCGGCCGCGGCCACCGCCTCCACCGACTCCCCGGCGGGGAGCTTGATCCAGGTGCCGACGGGGACGGGGCCGCGGGCCGCGGCGAACGCCCTCGAGAACCGCATCACCGCACCTCCAGGTCGTCCGGCTCCGGGTAGTCGCCAGCGTTGAGCACCCAGCCGGCCTTGGCGGAGAAGTCCCGCCGAGGGCCGGCGAAGATGTCCAGGAGCTGGTTGCGGCCGGTGCCGCAGGCCTCGGTGGTGTGCACGGTCGGCGGCGGGATGATCGCCACCGACGGACTGCCGACGCGGTGGTGCTCGTCCTCGCGCCAGCTCATCCTGCTGCCGGTCCACGGCGTGCGGATGTGGTGCGTGAACTCGCCGGACACCGCGAGCGAAAGCTGCTCGAAGTCGTCGTGGTGGTGCGGCGACAGCTTGCCCGGGTCGCGCGGCCCGTCGTAGTGGTACAGGAAGTTGACCATGATCGCGCGGGACCGGAAGATCCGCCCGAGCCGCTGCGGGCTGCGCTCGATGTCCGCGATGCCGCCGTAGACCCGCAGCCGGTGGCCGCCGGCCGGCTCCGGCCACTCCTCGAGGAGGCTGACGCGCGGATGCGGCGTGGCGTACGAGTCGGCGTTGCGGGCCCGCTGTGCCAGTCGGGGGTCGCGGATGCTGAACAGCCGCACCACGTCCGTGGGCGAGTGCACGGTGATCTCGCTCGCGCCCGGCGGGACCACCGCGATGGTCTTCCCCTGGGCGCTCACGGTCTCGTCGCCCGCCGCCAGCGTCGCCTTCGCGTCGTCGTGCGGCAGGATCACCATGTACTCGTCCTGCTGCTCCTGCCGGTCGAGCCGTTCCCCCGCGACGGCCCGGGTGTAGCAGAGCACCACGTTCTGCGCCCGTACGATCCAGCTCCGGGAGCCGGCCGGGGTGACCTCATCGGGGCCGAGCCGACTGAAGTCGAAGATCTCCGGCGCGGCTATGGGGTCGTCGCGGTTCGCGCCGGCCGGCGCCAGCCGCGACCTCGGGTCTTCGGGTGCGTAGGACAAGGCGGAGCTCCTCTTCCGTCGGTCGCGGTCAGTCGTTTCTCGGTCGCGGTCAGTCGTCGGAGATGCCCAGCAGGAACAGCGGGTTGTCCCGCACCATGCGGCGCAGGTCAGGGGCCGGCAGGCCGAGGTCGAGCAGCGCCTGGCCGACCCTGGTGAACGCGTCGACCGGCATCGGCCGCCCGGCCTGTCCCAGGTCGGAGGCGAGGACGGTGTGCTCAGGGCCGATCTTTCGGATCCAGTCGAGCAGCAGCGCCGGGTCCCACTTCTTGTTGCCGAGGGGGTCGTACATCCCCACCTCGTGCTCGACGAAGGCGCCCATGGCGGTGAACTCGCGGCACAGCTCCGGGTCCGCTCCGATGACGAAGTCCGGGTGGTTGACGACCATCCGCTCGATGCCCCGCGCCCGGGCATGGACGAACAGCTCGCGGATGTCCTCGGGGTGGCCGTGCCCGCCGGAGACGATCGCCTCGTTCTCCCGTACCAGGTCCAGGACCTCGTGCGCCTCCGGCACCAGCTTGCCGCTCTCGGTGCGCATCGGGACCACCCGGGAGGGCAGTTCGACGGTGGCGGTGGGGAAGCCGGTGCCCTCGGGGTGGGCGTCGAGGTGGCGCTGCGAGGAGAAGGTCGGGAACCAGACCGCCCGGCCGCCCATCCGCAGGCACATCGCGACGGCGTACGGGTTGATCCCGCCCACCTGGGCGTTCAGCGCGATGCCGCCGAAGACCTCGGTCCGTATGCCGGCGAGCTGGTCCTTCATGGCGAGCAGGTCCATGACGGTGTTGTGGTGGTGCGACTTAACGAGCATCGCCCGCATCCGCAGACGCTCGCCGTCCCTGGCCCCTTCCACGTGGTCGAACTCGCGAGGGAAGGGGTTGGGGCCGGAGTGGCAGTGCAGATCGACGAGGCCGGAGAGCACCTCTGCGACGGGAGGTGGGGTTGACGTCATGCCCAACACCATGGGTCGTTCACATTCCGAAAGTCAATGCTTCGTTACGAACATCTTTCCCGCCCATCCTCGGCCCATTGCCGCCCGAGCTCCAGCAAAGACCTTGCTCGGCCGAGATCGAGCGCCTACGATCCGAACTCACCGTTCGCATAATGCACACGAGGAAGTGATGCCGAGATGGCCCAAGCCGACGCCGCCGGCCAGTCAGCCGACATTCAGGCGGTGGCCCGCGTGGCGCAGATCCTGGAGCTCTTCGGCCCGCAGACCCCGGAGATCACCGCGGCGGACGCCGCCGCCCGGATAGGCCTCAACCGCACCACCACGTACCGCTACTGCACCTCGCTGGTCTCTGCCGGGCTGCTGGAGCGGCGCGACGACGGGGCCTTCGCGCCCGGCCGGCTCGCGCTCCAGCTGGGCGTCTTCGCGCTGTCCCGGCGCGAGGTGCTCGACCTCGCCCCGCCGCATATGCGCGAGCTGGCCGGCCGGACCCACTCCACCGCGGTGCTGAGCCTGTGGGGCTCCTCGGGCCCGGTGGTCTCCCGGGTGGAGGAGGACCTGGCCAGCACGGTCACGGTGCGGGTGAAGGTCGGCACCCAGCTCGGGCTCGACAGCGCCCAGGCCGGCGTGTTCCTCGCCTTCCACCGCGACCAGCTCCAGATGGACCGTCTCGTCGCCACCTGGCCGGACGACGCGCGGGCCGGCCTGCGCGAGCGGCTGGTGGCGGTGCGCACCGCCGGCTACTGCGCCCAGGACAACGGCCGGGGCGTCGCCATCCTCGCCGCCCCGGTCTTCGACGAGCACGGCCTGTGCGCCACGGTCGCCCTGCTGAACACCACCGAGGCCGTCTCCCTGCAACCGGAGTCGTTGCAACTGCGCCAGCTGCTGCAGTGCGCCCGCCGGCTGACCCGGGAGATGGGGGGCCAGGAATGGCCGGAGGCGTGATCACCGCGGCGGACGCGGTGGCCGACATCCCGGACGGGGCCCGGGTCGCGGTGGGCGGCTTCGGCATCTGCGGCACGCCGTTCGAGCTCATCGAGGCGCTGCTCGACCACGGCGCCCGCGATCTGCACGTCATCGCCAACAACTGCGGCATCGACGGCGAGGGCCTAGGCCGCCTCCTCGCGGCCCGTCGGATCCGCCGCATCACCTGCTCGTACATCGGCCAGAACAAGGAGTTCGCCCGCCAGGTGCTGGCCGGCGAGGTCGAGATCGACCTCACCCCGCAGGGCACGCTCGCCGAACGGCTGCGCGCCGGCGGCGCCGGCATCGAGGCCTTCTACACCCCCACCGGCGCGGGCACCCAGGTCAGCGAGGGCGGCCTGCCGCTTCGGTACGCCGCCGACGGTTCGGTGGCGCAGACGAGCGAGCCCAAGGAGACCCAGGAGTTCGGCGGGCGGCGCTGCGTCCTGGAGCGCGCGTTGCGCGCCGATTTCGCCCTCGTACGGGCGCATGCCGCCGACACCCGCGGCAACCTGCGCTACCGACTGACCGCGCGCAACTTCAACCCGGTGGTCGCGCTCGCCGGCGCCGTCACCATCGCCGAGGCGGAGCAGGTCGTGGACGCGATCGGTCCCGACGAGGTGCACACACCGGCGATCTTCGTCCAACGGCTCACCCTGGCCCGCCGCCAGGACAAGCCGCTGGAGAAGACCACCACGACAGGAGGGTGATGCCGCCGTGGCATGGACCAGAGACGGCATTGCGCGGCGGGCCGCCGCGGAGCTGCGCGGCCTGAAGTACGTCAACCTCGGCATCGGGCTGCCGACGCTGGTGGCCAACTTCCTGCCGGCGGACGGCGACGTCGTGCTGCACAGCGAGAACGGCCTGCTCGGCGTCGGCCCGTACCCGACCCCGGACGCGGTGGACCCGGACCTCCTCAACGCCGGCAAGGAGACCGTCACCCTCACCGAGGGTGCCGCGTGCTTCGACTCCGCCCTGTCGTTCGCGATGATCCGCGGCGGACACATCGACCTGGCTGTCCTGGGCGCGATGCAGGTGGCCGCGAGCGGCGACCTGGCCAACTGGACCGTCCCCGGCAGCCTGGTCAAGGGCATGGGCGGCGCGATGGATCTCGTCGCGGGGGCACGGAAGGTGCTCGTCCTGACCACCCACACCGACAAGCACGGCGCGCCGAAGCTGGTCGACGCCTGCACCATGCCGCTCACCGGCCGATCCGCGGTGGACCGGGTCATCACCGACCTGGGCGTGCTGGACGTCGCCGGCGACGCCTTCACGCTGACCGAACTGGCCCCGGGCGTCCGCGCGGAGGACGTCGTCGAGCGCACCGCGGCCCCCGTACGCGTGGCGCTCGCGGGCGCCGCACGCGCCTGAACAGAAGAGAGGTGCCCCCATGCCGCCGACCGTGCGGCCGTACCCGTTGCGCGACCAGGTGGCCATCGTCGGAGTGGCGGAGAGCGACCTCGGCAGGACGCCCGGCCACAGCGTGTTCTCGCTGCAACAGCAGGCCATGGCCGCGGCGCTGGCCGAGGCCGGGCTCCGCCCCGCGGACGTCGACGGGCTCATGACCTCGGGCTATCCCTATGCCGAGCGGCAGGCGGTTTCGCTCGCCGAATACCTCGGCATCCAGCCGCGGTACGTGGACGACACCAACACCGGCGGCTCCGGCTTCATCGCCGCCCTCGAACGAGCCGCCGCGGCCATCCACGGCGGGCTGTGCGAGACGGTGCTGATCGCATACGGATCGACCCAGTACTCGAGCAGGACGCGGGCGCTCGGCGGCCGGCCCGCCGAGTACGGCTACCAGTTCGAGGTCCCGTACGGGCTGCCGCTCCCGCTGGGTGGCTACGCTCTGGCCGCCCAGCGCTACCTGCATCTGTACGGCGCGAGATCCGCCGACCTCGCGGAGGTCGCGGTCGCCGCCCGCGCCTGGGCCGGACGCAACCCGAAGGCGGCCCGCAGGGACGAGCTGACCGTGGACGACGTCCTGGCCTCGCCGCTGATCTGCTCCCCGCTGCACGCGCTCGACTGCTGCCTGGTCTCCGACGGGGGCGGCGCGGTGGTGGTCACCTCGGCGGACCGGGCGCGCACCCTGCCCACCGACCCGGTACTCGTCAGCGGCACCGGATACGCGCAGTCGCACGAATCGGTCGGCAGCGCCGCCGAACTGACCGACACCGCCGCGCGCGAGAGCGGCCGGCTGGCCTTCCGGCGTGCGGGACTCGGCCCCGCGGACGTGGACGTGGCCCAGATCTACGACTCCTTCACCATCACCGTGCTGCTCAGCCTGGAGGACCTGGGGTTCTGCGCGAAGGGCGAGGGGGCGGCCTTCGTCGCCGGCGGCCGGATCCGCCCGGGCGGGGACTTCCCGCTCAACACCTCCGGCGGCGGCCTGTCCTACTGCCACCCGGGCATGTTCGGAATCTTCCTGCTCATCGAGGCGGTCAGGCAGCTGCGCGGCCAGGCGGGCGACCGTCAGACCGGCGCCCCGGAGGTGGCCCTGTGCCACGGCACCGGCGGCCAGCTGTCCACCGCCGCGACCGCCGTGCTGCGGAGGGACACATGAAGAACGCAAATGAGCCGGCGCGACCGGCGCGACCGGAACCGCGAATCACGCCGGACGCGGCCGCGTACTGGGAGGCCGTCCGGGACCACGGCGTCCGCAGTGCCCAGCGCTGTCCGCGATGCGAGCGGACGCAGTTCTACCCCCGGCTGCTGTGCGTACGCTGCGGCGGTCCGGTCGAGCAGCGGTCGCTGTCCGGGCGGGGCACGGTCTACAGCTTCACCGTCGTGCACCGCGCGCCGGCCGGCTTCGCCGGACTCGTACCGTACGCGGTGGTGCTGGTCGACCTGGACGAAGGGGTGCGGGTGTTGGGCCGGCTGCACACCGGGGACCCGCGGCACGTCCGCATCGGACAGCGAGTGGCCACGGTGATCGAGGACGATGCCGGCGGCGAGGTGCCGCTGCCCCAGTTCACACCCACGTCCGGGGAGTAGCCGCGAATGTCGTCACTCACCTTCGGCCTGGCCCTCGACCTGGGGTCGGCGCGACCGCTGTCCCGGCAACTGGACTCCGCCGCCCCGCTGCTGGCCGACGCCGCCGGTGCCGGCCTCGACTCCGTCTGGGTGGGCGAGAGTTACCACACCGCCCCGGAGCCGTTCCACCTGCCGTCCGCACTGATCACGCTCGCCCACCTGGCCGCGCTCACCCCGCTGCGGCTGGGCACAGGGGTCCTCCTCGCACGCGGCTACCACCCGCGGCGGCTCGCGTACGAGGCCGCGCTCGTCGACCAGCTCAGCGGCGGCCGACTCACCCTCGGCCTCGGACTCGGCGCACCGCCGCTCCGCGGCGACCTGGGCGGCCCTGACCTGCCGGGCGGCCGAGCAATGGACCGGCTGCTCGCGGACCTGCGACGGGCCTGGGACCCGGCCGACCCCAGCGCGGTCCAGCCCGCACCCGTCCAGGCCGGAGGCCCGCGGCTGCTGGTCGGCGGCCACGGCGCGCCCGCCGCACGGCGGGCCGCGACCGTCGGCGACGGCTACTACGCGGCGACCAACTACTCGGACGAGCTGCTGCGCGAACAGTGTGCCCGCTATCTGGCTCAGCTGCCGGAAGGACGGCGACCCGTCATCGCGGTCAACCGGCTGTGCCTGATGGGCATATCGGACGTGCACATCAAGGCCGCCCAGGCGGAGTTCGGGCAGGTGACCCGGTACTACACGGACCGCGAACTATGGAACATCGGCGGCCGACCCGACGGCGACGGCCCGGTACTCGCCGGCACCCCCGACCAGGTGGCGGAGCGGCTGGAGCACTACCGCGACTGGGGCGTCACCCACGTCCAACTGCGCCTGCTGCCCGAGGGCGCCTCACATCAAACCGCGACACGCACCCTGGCACTGCTCGCGGAACGCATGGACATCGGCTGACGGCCTTCCCGGGATGCCCCATCCGCGGCTGGCCAGGGCCCGTTCTGGGCTCGGATTGGCTACGGCGAGGTACGGCCCGGGCGCGGGAGAAGGTGCTGCCGCCGGAGCTGATGGAGGCACGGAAGTGGTGCGCGGCGAGGGTGAGGGTGGGGGTGGGGTGAGGCCACGCTCGACGGGGTGTGACCGCGACAGCAACCCCGGGACCCGCCGGCGGCGACTGAGGGGTGAGTGAGCGTCCCCCCACGCCCGAAGGAGCAGCACCGTGAGCACCACCCCTCCGCTGGATCCTTTGACGAGTCAGCCGCGCGCGACGGTCAGGCGACCGAGAAGCGCGCTGGTCACGGGGCTGGCCGGGCTGCTGGCCGCCGCCGCGGCGCTGCTGCTGTGGCCGGCCAGCGCCCAGGCCGACCCGCTGCCCGTAACCGGCGACACCGGCATCCACGACCCGTCGATGGTGCGGACCGACGAGGGTTACGCGCTCTACGGCTCGAACAACCTGCTCGACGCCCGCACCTCGGCGGACCGCACCGCCTGGAACTCCGCGGGCTCCGCCTTCGGGGAGCCGCAGGACTGGTGGTCGGCGTACTCGCCCGAGCAGAGCCCCTGGGCGCCCGACGTGTCGTTCCACGACGGCACGTACTACATGTACTACGCCGTCTCCAGCTTCGGCTCGAACACCTCGGCCATTGGCCTGGCCACCAGCGACACCGGCCTGCCCGGCAGCTTCACCGACCACGGCGAGGTCTACAGCACGAGTTCCGGCTCCGACCACAACGCCATCGATCCGAACCTTTTCGTCGACGACGACGGCGCGTGGTGGCTGGCGTTCGGCTCGTGGTGGACCGGCATCAAGATGTTCGAACTCGACCCGGCGACCGGCATGCGGTCCACCGAGAACACCGAGTTGTACAGCCTCGCCTCGGCGGACGGCGGCATCGAGGGCCCCGCCCTGGTGGAGGAGGGCGGCTACTACTACCTCTTCGCCTCCTACGGCACCTGCTGCCAGGGCACCGACAGCACCTACCACATCAGGGTGGGCCGCTCCGAGAGCCCGACCGGCCCGTTCGTCGACGCCGACGGCGTGGACATGATGAACGGGGGCGGCACGACGGTGCTTCAGTCCGACGGCCGGTACATCGGCCCGGGCGGCCAGTCGGTGCTGAGCGACGACGACGGGGACGTGCTCGTCTACCACTACTACGACGGCGAGGACAACGGCGCACCGAAGCTCGGCCTCAACGGGATCGACTGGAGCGGCGGATGGCCAGCGGTGGGCTGATCAGCGGTTGGTCAGGCCGCTGACCAATCCCTTCCCCCCGGCGGTGACCGGGCGGCTCGGGCCCGGTCACCGCTCGTCCGTGTGCCGGCGGGGGCCCGAACCGTTCGACAACGCCCTGCGCGGCGTTCGAGGTCGTGGCGGGTGCGGCGTTCGAGGTCGTGATCCTCGGGCGGTCGAGGAGTGCGCGGGCGGGCGCCTGGTCGGCCGCGAACGCCGTCTGGAGCTGGGTTCCCTCGGCGTACTGGGAGACGGGTAGGTAGGTGAGTTCGAGCGGGGTGTCGCTCTGGCCGTTCCCCTCCCGCACCAGGTCACGAACCACTCGTTCTGCTGGGTGACGGCGTAGGGTGACGCTCGCCTGAGCCTGTGCTGAAGCCCGGGGATTGCCGTACAGATGGAGGCGTATCAGTGAACGCCGGCAGATATCGGAATATTGATGTGGCGGACATGCCGCCCTGGGTCGCCGCAATCCTTGGGGTGGCCTTGCTCGTCCTGTTCGTCGGAGTTATCTGGTTCCTACTGCGGCTGGATCATACGAAGCTCAGGGATCCGCGAGCGCGTGCCCGTGCTGAGCGACGCAAGGAGAGCCAGAAGCGGCAGAGCGAGTTGCGTGCCCGGCGTCAAACGCTGCAACGCAGAGCCGCGCGGCGGGGCAGGACCGACTAGCATTTCCGGGCCGAGTCCACGACCTCACCGGGACTCGGTCCTCGCTGACCGGCGCCTACGTGGGTGACGAGCCCCGTCAGGAGCCCGCACGATCGCGGCCCACACAGACCCAGCGAAACGGTCAATCGAACCCCGTCCGCGGCACGGGACCCGGTCGAGCGCGGTATGGCACAGCTCAGATCATGGCGGATCTTCTGCAAAGCCAGGTGCAGCCCGAATCGAATGTCGTCAATCTCCGCCGCCATCCTCGCCCTGGAGCGGCAACTCTGAAAATGCTCAGCAAGTGGTCGCTCCGGACATTCTTCGGTGGTTGACGTGAGGTCAGACCGTCTGCGGGGTGCGGATCCAGGTTCGGTCCCGGCGAGGCAGAGGCCGCACATGAGTCCGGGGCACCTGCCAAGAGGGCCGGCGAAGCCGCGGAGACCGACACTGTCGGGGCTCCACGAGCTCGGCGGCGAGCCCGACGCGTACGACCCGCGCCTGGACGTCGACTTCACCCCTCTGCGCGGCGACGAGCCAGCGACCGAGGGTTTCTCGCAGGCCGCGTGAGCCCGTGTCCCGAGTCGGCGGCCATCACATCACCGCTCTACCTGGTCGGGCGTGACCTTCACGTCTCCGTGGGCTCCTGATCGTTGTGTTCTTGCTCCTGCGCCCAGGTGATCGCCCATTCGTCGAGCGGACGGAGGGCATCACGGAGTGCTGTCCCCAGCCGAGTCAGCTCGTAGCCATCGGCCGAGGGGGCGATGATCCCGCTCGATGCGAGTTCGCGGAGCCGCTGGTAGAGGACGCTGGATGATAGCCCTTCGCACCGTGCCAGCAGCGCGCGGGCACCGAGCGGACCCGCACGCAGCTCCCAGAGAATTCGCAGTGCCCACCGACGGCCGAACAGGTCCATCGCGGCCATGAGGGGACGGCCGGTCGTCGACCCACGAACCGGTGTTCCTGGGCGCGGCGTCGGCATGACCCTCCTTGCGTTTCGTTATTCGAAACACTAGCATCCACCCGGCGTTTCTGATTTCGAAACGAACTCGACGGGAGAGCCGATGTCGCGGATAGCCCTGCTGGAACCGCCGTACACCGACCAGGCCACCTCTTCCCCGACGACAGCGCCTACACCACCGTGGCGCTGGTCGGCATCGGCGCCATGGCGATCACGACGCTGACAAGCCTCGCTCTCACCCGCCGACGCTCGTCCGAGACCAACCCGTAAGTCAGATGCACTCACCCCAACACTGGAGGTTCCATGCCCAAGGGCTACTGGGTCAGCGTCTACCGCACCATTTCAGACCCTGAGAAGCTGGCTGCTTACAACAAGCTGGCCCGTCAGGCCGTCCAGCCCTGGGGCGGCCGGACCCTCGTCCGTGGCGGTCGGGTCGTGGCGTATGACGCCGGAATCGCCGAGCGCACCGTCCTGGTCGAGTTCGACAGCTTCGAGCAGGCCGTCGCGGCGCGCGAGAGTGCGGCCTACCAGGAGGCGCTGGTCGCCCTCTCCGACGGCGTCGAGCGCGACTTCCGCATCGTCGAAGGCCTCGACTGACCGAGGTCCAGTCGGATCTTCACTGAAGGCTCACAGAGCTCCAAGAGGCTCGACTCGCCGAGGTGCTGGCAACGGCAGCTACATCCTCACCCCGCTCGGCCACGACGCCCGCGAGGGCCCTGCGTTCGGTCACCGAGTGGTCGCGGCGGTGGGCTGCCGAGCTTGCCGACGCCCCGCCCACTGCCGCCGAGGGTGCCAGCGCAACCGGTTCTGACAGCGGGCCGCGCGCGGGACACCTCAGATTTTCGGCCCGTAACCACAGGACTTGAGACCACGGACCATGACAAAGTTCCCCTCACAGGCGGCGCGAACCGCCGTCGCCGCTGCCCTGGCCGAGGATGAGTCGGGCCAGGACATCACCACCGCGTGGAGCGTTCCCGAAGGCCTGGCGGCCGTGGCCGAGATCCGCGCCCGGCAACGCGGCATCGCCGGCGGTCTCCCCGTGGTCGCCGAGGTCTTCGCCCAGGTCGACCCCGAGGTCACAGTGGAAGCGCTCGTCCCCGACGGCGCCCGGCTGACCGGCGACGATGTCCTGGTGCGCCTGTCCGGCTCGGCGCGCAGCCTGATCACCGGGGAGCGTACGGCGCTGAACTTCCTGCAGCGCATGTGCGGCATCGCGACGCTCACCGACCGCTACGTCCAGGCCGTGGCCGGGACCGAGGCGCGCATCCTGGACACCCGCAAGACGGCGCCGGGCCTGCGCGCCCTGGACAAGTACGCGGTGACCGCCGGCGGCGGCCGCAACCACCGGCTCAACCTCGCGGCGATGGTGCTGCTCAAGGAGAACCACATCGCCGCGGCAGGCGGCGTGACCACCGCGATCGACGCGGTCCGGCGCGGGATGGCGCGCACCGGGCAGAAGGTGGAGACCGATGTCGAGGTGCAGACCGTGGCGCAGGCAGCTGAGGCCCTCGATGCCGGGGCCCGCTGGATCATGCTCGACAACATGCCGGTGGCCGACATCGAAATGGTCGTGAAAATCCGGGCCGAGCGTGCCGACGCCTCCCGGATCCTGCTGGAGGCCTCGGGCACCGTCCGTCTGGACAGCGTCCGCGCCATCGCCGAGACGGGAGTCGACCTCATCTCGGTCGGCGCGTTGACGCACAGCGCGCCCGCGCTGGACCTGACGATGCTGCTGACGACCGACCCGGTGCCATGCCCGAGGTAGTGGTCATCGACGCGTGTCAGCGGCAGGGACGGGGCGGCAGCCCGACCGCTGTTCTCGACGAAGCGTCGTTCACCGACGAGGAGCGATGCCGCATTCCCGGGGAACTGGGCACTTCGCACGCCGTCTTCATCCGTGCCACCGGAGTTGAGCGCGGCCGTCCCTCGTACTCGCTCCGGTTCTTCACCGCCGAAGGCGAACTGCCTGCCTGCGGCCACGGCACCGTCGCGGCCCTGGCGCTGCTCGCCAACCCGAGCCTCCTCACCTTCAGTCCGACGGCAGATCGGTCGGACGAAGTGAGAACGCTTCAAGAATCCCGAAATCACGTCACAGAGCCGCAGAGCACACGAAGGAGGAAGAACCCCCTGGCCACGAGGTTGGAGACTCAGGAGGGCTCAGGGGAACTCACGGGATGTCGGACAGAGCGTTCACCATCGCCGACCCACGACGGCAGGCGCACCCGAATTTCGCCGGCCGATGCTGCGTGTTTCCGCAACGCTCACGCACCTGCCGGGGGTGAGCGCGACGCAGAGCCGTCGGGGCTGTCATAGTCGCGTCATGACACGAAGGATCACGATCGCGGCCGCCGTGCTGGCCGCGCTGTGCATTTTGTCCGCATGTGGTGACGACACGGGCGGCGAGGACGGGTCGAACCCGTCGGCCGGGACCGAGGGCCAGGCTGGTGCCTCCGAGGATGGCTCGGACGGCGACGGGTCGAGCCCGTCGGCCGGGGCCGGGGCCGAGGACGGGACCGAGGACCAGACCGGTGGCGCCAATGAGTTGACGGGGGCCACGGTGGTCCCGGCTGATCAGAGCGACGTCACTGCCGAGCAGGTCTGCGGGGCGATCCCCGTCGCCGAACTGCCGGTCCCGGTCGACGAACTGAAACCCTTCGACGACCCCTCGCTGGTCGAATGCATGATCGACCGCGCCGACAACGAGGACATCACCACCTCGGTGAAGTTCTCGGCCGACACCGAGGTCGGTGGTGACGGAACCACCATCGACGGTCGTGATGCCAGTGTCCTGGAGGCGCCCGGTGTTGGCTGCCTGGTGGAGTTCAGCCGAGGCGACGACTCGGTCAGCGTGGAACTGGCGACGGTCGAGTCCGCCGGCGCTGAGGGCATGTGTGACACCGCTCAGGCGATCGCCGAGGCTGTCGCGCCGTACTTCCCGGAGGACTGAGCCCGACCGCGAGCCGCTGAGCCCGTCGGGCGCGACCCGGCGGCCTCCTGACTTGGGTCACGCGGTCGGGTTTCGCCAGGCTGTAGGGCTGTGGCCTGGGGAAGCGTGTTCGGGTTGGTGCGTTTTCACGCACTAAGCGGTGTCGGTTCAGGGTGCCGGGATGGCGTTCATCCGGCGGGTCCGCACGGCGTCGGGCGCGACGGCGGTGCAGATCGCGGAGTACGCCGGCCGGGGCCGTCAGCGGATCGTGAAGCACCTCGGCTCGGCCCATACCGAGGCCGAGCTGGGGGTGCTGCTGGAACGGGCCCGCGAGCTGCTGGCCGATCCGTCACAGGGGCTGCTGCCGCTGGGGGTCGAGCCGACGCCGGCGGTGGCAGGGCTGGTGCCCGAGCCCGGCGAGCCGGTGGTCGTGACCGGCCTGGCCGGGTGGTGGCGACGGGGTCACGGCTGCTGTACGAGGCTCTCGCGGCGGCCCCGTCTCTGGCCACAAACAGCGGAGAGATCTAACGGGACATAGGGGGCGTTTTGCGCGGCTGGGTTCGAGGGGAACAACGCAGCCCCGAACCGCGTTTCCGCAGGTCAGGGGCTGGTTCGTATGGGTTGGCGGCGCCGCGCTGCCTCACGAAATGACGCAGATACGCACGCGGATGACCAGCGGTGGCTCAGGGAGAGCCGTCACCGTCGTCCAGGTAGTGCGCCCGTCCCTCCCGGTCGAGTTCGCACGATCCGCCCAGCGCCTCGACGCGCGCGCGTTCGGCTGCGGGGTCCGGCGAGGCGATGTCGAGATGGAGCCGGTTCTTGCCGCTGGGCCGAGCTCGGCGACCTGCGGCGCAAGTTCCGTGAGCGACTTCGACGTGGTCACCGCCGGACTGACCACCCACTGGAACTCCGGCCCGTGGAAGGCACGGTCAACGGGATCAAGATGCTCAAGAGGCAGATGTTCGAGGGCTGGCTTCCCCCGCCTCCGTAAACGCGTCCTCCTCGCGTGACGCTATATCCCCACCGCACGGAACCCGCACCAGAGCCTATTCGAGATCATCGAAGGAGAGCGGCTCGTAGGCGTGTGCGTACGCGGCGAGGAATTCCACCGCCGAGACCGGGAGAGGGAGATCGATGTCGACCGAATACTCCAGGACCCGCTTCCTGGGGTAGTAACCCCAGAACTGGTAGTCGGGGGACCCGTTCTCCAGCACGCCGGGATACCGCTCGCGGCTGCCGAAGAGGTCGAGCAGCTCCGGCAGCGTCGCCGATTCGATGTCCGGGCCGGGGTCAGCTGGGAGGGCGACCCGGTCACCGCCTTCCGCGACGCGGGCCGGATCTCCTTGGCCAAGAGCGCGGAGTTGCTGCGGGCCAAAGGTGACCCAGGAGGCCTGCGCGGTGAGCACGAGCCAGTCGTCCATGGAGGTGTTCCGGTAGATGGCGCAGTCGGCGTCCTGGTGGAGCCACTCACTGTAATAGAGGCCGGGCTGCTCCAGCGTGTGCTCGGTCCCTTCGGCTTCCACGGTGATGGGGCGGCCCCGGCCGGTGAGGATCCCGGCCAGCTCCTGCCGAAAGGTTTCGCGATGTTCCCACTGTTCAAGGCAGGAGAAGTGCAGCGGGCCGTGGAAGAACTGCTGGTTGGGGTCCCAGGTGGCCCGCAGCAGCCAGTAGCTGTGGACAATGGCGGTCGCCCCCGGGATCTGCAGCACGAACTCTCCACAGAGCCGACACGATGTGGTGTCATCGTCGTCCATGGCGGGGAACACCTCTTTCACTCGATCTCAGGCTACCAGTCAGCCGATTCTGGGGACGGGAACGATGAATCCGCGGTCGTTCACCGGACCACCCGACGGGAATGCCCCGGGTGGCAGGTCGAGGATTCCGTCGCCGTCGAAGAAACGCAGCTGCCCGTCCCGGCTGACCACCACCTCGACATGGCCAGAATCCTTGTTCTGAAGGTCTCGACTCATGCTGTTCGCGGTACCACTCGCCCGCTCGATATGGGTGGGCGGCCCCGGCATGCGGTCCTCCGGGTGGGTGTGGGCGATGAAATCCCAACCCTGGCCGAGCAGTTCCCGGGGAATCGCCGAAGTACGTTGGGTGCCGCGGAACAGGCGCAACTCTCCGGCCGGGTTCTGGATGATCGCGTGCTCGACTCCGCTGAACTGCTGGAGCTCCGTCAGATGCGAGACGTTGACCTCTCCGGTACGAATGCCGATATGGGCGTGCGATTCCAGCTGCCGGACCAGGTTCTTGGCCTTCGGGGACAGGGCCCGGTACGGGATCAGCCCGCCCGGCATGCGGGCCGAGCCGCGGATCGCGTCGCTCATGCTACGGACGTCCACCGGCTGGATGCCCTGGCCGGGCCGGCCGCCAGGCTCCGGCGGTGGCTCGGCCGCGGCGGGCGGCGCCGGCGGGGGCGCCGGCGGCGGCATCGGCGGAGAGACGCCAGCACCCAACGGCTGCGGCGGCGCCGGGATGGCCATGGCCGAAGGGCGGCCACCGGCCCAGTAGTTGTACAGGGCCGCGCCGGCCCAGCTGAGGCCGGCGGCGCCGCCCAGACCGGCGGCGCCGATCCAGGGGGCCGAGGAGTGACACCCCGGGTCGGCCAGGTCCTCGGTGATCTCGGCGAGGTCGTCCGCGTCGTCGGCGCGCGGGGCCTGTTGCCGCTCCGCGTAGGTGAGCCCGCCGCAGGCCGCCTCGGCGGGGCCGGCGCCCAGCAGCAGCGGCACCGCGGTCCAGCAGGCCACGGCCGCGAGCCTCGCCAGCGCGGCGACGGCGCGGCGCCTCATAGGGCCACCCCCGCGTTCAGCCCGGGGAACGGCGCCGCGCCTTCCGCCTTCAACCGCAGCACGCGCTCACGCAGCTGCGCCTCGTCACGCGTGTCGTAGGGGTCGACCTCGTCGCGGGAGGCGTGCCACAGGTGCATGCCGAGGTCGAACTGGGCGGCGTGCAGCCGGGTCAGGCGGCGGTAGGCACGCAACCCGCCGCCGCGCCGCAGCGCGTCGACCTTGACCCGGAACCGGCGTGCCGGGTTGAGCAGCGCCGGCAACTCGCCCCACGTGACCGCGCCGTGGCCACGCGCCGCCTCGACGGACAACTCGACCGCGAGCCCGGCGGCCTGACCGCGCAGCCCGCGTCGCAGCAGCAGCAGATAGAGCACCAGCAACGGCCCCTGAAGCAGGAGAATCGCGGTGGGGAACACCACCAGCACCCAGACCGCGTCGCTCGCGTCGGGGAACCAGTCGCCCACCTCCTGCTGGAAGTAGCGGAGCAGCAGGTTGTTGGTCGCGTGGGTGCCGATGGCGGCCAGGAAGCCGCAGGCGATGACCGCCCGGCGCGCGCCGGGGGTCCGCAGCTGGCGGGCTATGCCGAAGCCGGCACCGATCGCCGCGGTGAACGCCGTGTGTGCGGCCATCAGGCCCAGAGACTGCCGCAACCAGTACTGGAGGTTGGCGTAGACGCCGTCGCCGTAGGTGATGTACAGGACACTCTCGACATAGTTGAAGCCGAGCCCGACCGCGGCGCCGATCACGATCCCGGAGACCACGCCGTCGAAGTGGCGACGGAACAGCAGGAACAGCACCGCGATGGCCGCGCCCTTGCCCAGTTCCTCGAACACTCCGGCGCCGCAGTAGATCGCGGTGTTCACGGTGTGTTCCAGCTGCTTGGTGCCCGCCCCCGGCGTCCACAGGTAGTTGGTGAGATAGGAACCCAGCCAGGTGCCCATCGTGGACCCGAAGCCACCTCCCATGATCAGCCCTCCGCCGAAGGCGGCCAGCGGCAGCCACAGCGGCATCCTGCGGTACCGCTGCGCCTGGTGGATGGCCAGGACGCCGAGCACGGTGCTGGGCAGGCACCCCAGGAGGGTCAGGGTGGTGAGACGGGGCGAGACGAAGATGTTGGTCATCGCCACCGCGATGGCCGCGAACGGCAGCAGCAGCAAGGCGCCGACGGCTGTCTGGCAGCCGCGGGTGAGCCGCCGCGAGCGGCCGGCGCCCGCCAGGGCGACCAGGCCCGCCACGGCGGCGGCCGACCAGCAGGCCGGGAAGCCGTACACCATCAGTGCACCGAGCGGCCACGCGAGGACGCGCTCGTCGAGCACGCTGAACGCCCCGTCACCCAGCAGCGGCATGTCGGGGCGGTTCAGGTCGATCAACATCTCGATCCCCACCCCCACATGCATCAGCACGAGGATGAGCAGCACGGCACGGGCCCGGGTGTCCCGGGGCGGGGCCGTGGCGGGCGCGGTGGACGCGTCGGGCGGCGGCCACGGCGGCGGGCGGGACGGGAATGGCGGCGGGCGGAAGGGGGGCGGCGCGCTCGCGGGCACGGTCACGGCGCCTCCGGGGACTCACCGAAGAGATCGGTCGGCAGCGTCCACTCGTCCGTCGGGAGGTCGGAGAAGAACGACGGGTCAATGCTCGGGAAGTCCGTCGGGAAGCCGGACGGGTAGTCCGTCGGGTAGGTCGGAAAGCCGGTCAGCAGATCGGACGGCACGCCGGTCATCCAGTCCGTCGAGAAGTCCGACGGCAGCTCCGTGGAGAAGTCGGACGGAAACCCCGAGGGCCAGGCCGTCGGCAGGGTCGCGTCGGGCCGGCCGTTCAGCTCGGGCTCGGTGTCGATCACCAGCGCGAACAGCAGCGCGACGCACGTCGTCACGGTCCCGACGAGCAGGCCGTAAATGGCGAAGAAACGTGCGTGCGGCCGCCGTTCGTACCCCGGCCGCTCGGCTCCGTCCGGCCCAGCCTCCGGCTCCGCCGTCGGCAGCTGCGCCGGCGACGGGAAGGCGGGCGGCGCCGGCGGCCCTGGACGCTCTCCGGGCGCGTGCGAACCGCCCTTCCGGCCCCTTATGTTGACCACCAGCATCACCTCCCGCAAGCAAACGCACAGCATAACGAGGAGACTTGGCGGTCTGAAGACTCCCGACCGTTGACGATCGCTGGCGAGGTGTCGTCCACGTTGCCACCGGGGCAGGCGGGTTCGGCCAGCGCCGATGTCCTCGACCGGGCGTTCGATCAGGCCGTCCGTGTGCCCGAGCGTCAAGATGGCGAGATCACCTGGTGTGCCGCACCCGAGAACCAGGCTCCCACCGCCGACAGTCCAGCCGCTTCCGCGCGATGGCGGGGTCGGTCGTCGACGGGCACAGTGTCCACGGCGGCCCCAGGTCGTGGGCGGTGAAGGCTGTTCGAGAGCGGCGCGGCAATCGCGGTAGGGCCGGGTCAGGTAGTCGACGCCAGCGTGGTGGAGGTGGTCGAAGACGACGAGGTGCGCGGGCACCGCGGCCGCGAGCCGGCGGGCCGTGGCCGGCCGGCGCCCCGACGTTTCTCCGAGCCGCCCGAAGGCCAGGCGGCCCTGGTGGCCATGACGAGTTCGCCGTCCAGGAGCACGTCGACGTGCGGCAGCGCGCGGCCGCGGCGACGATGTCCGAGACCGTCAGGGCTGCACTCTGGCCTTGTTCAGGAGGCGTTGCAGCTGTGCTGCGGTGGGGGCGACTGCGGTGGCCAGGACAGCGGGCCCGGCCAGCGGCAGGAGAGCTCCTTGGCCGCGTGCCGGGTTCTCGCCGAGTGGGCGCGGCGTGGGCTGGGTGGCGTTCGCGTGGCCCAGCGGTCGCGTCGGGTCGACCACCAGGATCTGGCCGGTGGCACGGTGGCCGCCCAGGACGGCCGGTCCGTCCCAGCCGGGGGCACAGTCGCCGAGGATGGTGTGCTGTTCGAGGAGGGGTTGGCCGTCGCGGCGCACGGTGAGGTGGCTGGCCACCTGTCCGGGGGGTTCGCCGGCTCGGCCCAGGACGAGTTCCTCCCGCAGGATGAGTCGCGCGGTAGGCGCGAGGTCCACGGTGTACGTCTGTCGCAGGTCGCTGCCGTGAGTGCTGATCAGCGGCTGGGGCAGCCAGTGCAGGGTCGCCTTGTCACCGATGGTGAGGCGTACGTTGTAGGTGGCGTGGTCGGGCGTGGGGCCGGGGCCGCGCAGGGCGAGGGTGGCGGCCGCGGTGGTGATTTCGAGTTCGGCGCCTGCCTCGACGGTGACGTCGAAGGCCAGCCGGTCGCCGCCGAGGGGTGCGCTCATGGCGCTGATGACGCACACCCGTGCCCGGGTGCCGTGGGGGCGCAGGCGGCGCAGGTGGAAGGGCCCGTCGTGGTGGAGCAGCGGCAGCGTGGTCAGGCCGACGCCGGCGGCGGCCCGTACGCGGGCGGTGGCGTGGACGCCGCCACAGCCGCTGCGTTCGTCCGCGCTGTCGGCGTGTCGGGTGTGCGGGGAGATGGTCGTCATGCGGCGACGCTGGCTGTCTGCCAGGCGGTGAGGCGTTCGGTGACCCAGTCGGCCACGGGTCGCACGCCGTCCTCGGCCGTGAGGGAGGTGAACGCCACGGGCAGGTCGCGACGTTGTTTCCTGGCGTCGGCGGCCATGGTGGCCAGGTCGGAGCCGACGTGCGGGGCGAGGTCGGTCTTGTTGATGACGAGGAGGTCGGCGGTGGTGATGCCGGGGCCGCCCTTGCGGGGGATGTCGTCGCCGGCGGCGACGTCGATGACGAAGATCTGGGCGTCGACGAGTCCCTTGGAGAAGGTGGCGGTGAGGTTGTCGCCACCCGACTCGACGAGGATGAGGTCGAGGGGCGGGAGGGTCTCCTCCAGCTGTTCGACGGCTTCGAGGTTGGCGGAGATGTCGTCGCGGATGGCGGTGTGCGGGCAGGCGCCGGTCTCGACGGCCTGGATGCGTTCGGGGGGCAGCACCGCCTCGCGCCGCAGGAACTCGGCGTCCTCGCGGGTGTAGATGTCGTTGGTGACGACGGCGATGGACCGCTCGTCGCGCAGTTCGCGGCACAGGGCGGCGACGGTCGCGGTCTTGCCGGAGCCGACCGGGCCGCCCAGGCCGATCCGCAGTGCGCGGCGGGAGCCGTCCGGGCGCAGCGGGCCAGCGGCGCTGTGTGTGTGCCGATGGGGGAAGGTGCCGGGCGGGTCGATATGCACAGGTTCTCCCGGGGTGCGTTCTTGGGGGCGTTGGTCGGGGATGTGGGTCAGGAGGCGAAGAGACGCACCGGCCAGTCGGCGTGCTGCTGGGCGGTGATGTCGAGCAGCGGGGCGGACGCCGAGGGGAGGGCGGCGGTGCCCTCCGTCTGTGTGCGGGCCGCCGCCCGCGCCGCGCGGTCGGCGACCTGATCCAGCTCTCGCGCGAGACGGGCCAGCACGGCGGTGGCTTGGAACGGGTCCAGGCTCAGCAGCCGGACCGCCGCCGTCGCCGGGCCGCTGGTGTTCTCGTACGCCGCGGCGTGGGCGGCGTCCAGGGGTGTCAGCCCGGCCGCGCGGGCGGCCAGGCCCAGCACGATGGGCTGGTGGGCTCCGCGGGGGCGGGCGTGCGCGAGGGCGTTGAGATCCGTCGAGGGCCAGGTCGCCCGCGCCGCCCGCATCATCTGCCGCCCCAGTCTGCGGGCGACCTCGCGCAGCGCGGGTGCGGGGGTGCGGGCGTCAGCGGCCTCGTCGAGCGCCAACGGGTCGTACCCGGCGGCGGCCGCGGCAGCGAGCGCGGCGGCGGCGAGGCCGACGGTGTGGAGCCGGCCGCGGCAGAACTCCTCCAGGCCGAGCGCGTCACGGACGGTTCCGGAGGCGACGGCGGCCTCGACCCCGCCGGAGTGCGCGTGCCCTCCGGCGGGGAAGCGGCCGTCGGCCAGGATGAGCAGAGCTGCGCGGCTCATCGTGCGGCGACGCACCTTTCATGTCGTTCGGCTGCCAGCGTTCGGAACGGCTCGGAACAGTCAGAACAGGAAGTACCGCTGGGCCATCGGCAGTTCCCGCACGGGCTCCAGGACCATCTCCCGCCCGTCCACCGAGGTCTTGTTGTCCTCAGTGGTGGCTCCCTCGATGGTCACCTCGTAGGTGTCGTGGTCGACGACGATCTCGGGTGTGGCGTTGTTCTCCTTCATGTCCCCCTTCCGCACGGTGCGGGTGTCGCCGATGGGCAGGAAGCTCTTGTCCAGCCCCAGCCGTTCGGCCAGCCCCTTGTCCAAGGCCCGCTGAGTCGCGAAGTTGAAGGAGTTCGCCGCCGGCGCCCGACCCTTCGCGCCCCAGACCGCGCGAGGCAGGATCGGCTGCGGGGTCGGGATCGAGGCGTTGGCGTCCCCGACCTGGGCATAGGCGATCTGGCCGCCCTTGAGGACCATGTGCGGCTTGACGCCGAAGAACTTCGGCTCCCACAGCACCAGGTCGGCCAGCTTGCCTGCCTCCACCGACCCGACCACGTGGTCGATGCCGTGGGCGATGGCCGGGTTGATGGTGTACTTGGCGACGTAGCGTCGGGCGCGGTGGTTGTCCGCCTGATCGTCGCCCGTCAGGGTTCCGTACCGGTTCTTCATCACGTGCGCCGTCTGCCAGGTGCGCATGATCATCTCGCCGACGCGACCCATGGCCTGGGCGTCGGAGGACATCATCGAAATCGCGCCCATGTCGTGCAACAGGTCCTCGGCGGCCATCGTGGAGGGGCGGATGCGGGAGTCGGCGAACGCCGCGTCTGCCGGGATGTTCAGGTTGAGGTGGTGGCAGACCACCATCATGTCGATGTGTTCCTTGACGGTGTTGACCGTGAAGGGGCGGGTCGGGTTGGTCGAGGCGGGCAGCACGTTGTCCAGGCTGGCCATGGTGATCATGTCGGGGGCGTGGCCGCCGCCCGCGCCCTCGACGTGGAAGACGTGCAGGCAGCGCTCGCCGATGGCCTTGATCGTGCTCTCGACGAAGCCGGCCTCGTTGAGCGAGTCCGCGTGCAGGGCGAGTTGCACGCCCGTGTCCTCGCAGACCTGAAGGCAGGCGTCGATGACGGAGGGGGTGGCGCCCCAGTCCTCGTGGATCTTGAAGCCGAGGATGCCGGCGTCCACCTGGTTGTGGAGGGAAGCCTTCGAGACGGTGCTGCCCTTGCCGAGCAGGCCGATGTTGACCGGGAAGGCGTCCAGGGCCGCGAAGAGACGGGCCACGTGCCAGGGGCCGGGGGAAACGGTGGTGGCGGTGGAGCCCTCCGCCGGGCCTGTACCGCCGCCGATCATCGTCGTCACGCCCGCCGCCAGCGCCTCGCCGACCTGCTCCGGGCAGATGAAGTGCACGTGCGTGTCCACGCCACCGGCCGTGAGGATACGGCCGTTGCCCGAGATGACCTCGGTCTCCGGGCCGATCACGATGTTCGTCGGCGTTCCGGTCGGCGGGTGCGGCGCGTCCATCGTCTCGGGGTTGTACGCCTTGCCCAGCGCCTGGATCCGGCCGTCGCGGATGGCGACGTCCGCCTTGACCACGCCCCAGTGGTCCAGCACCACCGCGCCGGTGATGACGGTGTCGGCCGGCCGGCGCGAGTCGCGTGGGCCGGGGTCGCGCGGCACGTGGGACTGGCCCATCGACTCGCGGATCACCTTGCCGCCACCGAAGATGACCTCGTCACCGCTGCGTCCGGGGCCGCCGGACCAGTCCTCGGTGACGCTGACGAACAAGGCGGTGTCCGCCAGCCGGATCCGGTCGCCGACCGTCGGGCCGTACAGGTCCGCGTAACCCTCGCGGGAGAGCACCTCAGGCATCGAGCTCCCCCTTCACCTCGCCGCGCAGCCCCTCGACGACGCGTTCGCCCGCGATGGGCACCAACTCCACCCGGCAGCCCTGCTCGCCCTCGGTGCCTTCGTATGGCTCGAAACGCCGCGAGGTTCCGGCGGCCACGTTCAGCCGTTTGCCGTAGGCCGCGTCGCGGTCGAACTCCAGGTCGGGATTGGCCTCGGCGAAGTGGTAGTGCGAGCCGACCTGGATGGGACGGTCGTTGGGGTTGCGCACGTACACCGTCGTGACCTCCCGCCCCTCGTTGACGGTGATCCCCGAGGTGTCGGGGTGCTCCACCTTCCCCGGGTGCAGCCGCTGCTCCTTGCTGTGCACCTCGACCGGGTTGTTGATCGTCACGAGCTTCGTGCCATCGGGGAAGGTGGCCTCCACCTGCACGCTCTCGATCATCTCGGCCACGCCCTCCATGAGCTCCTCGGGCTTCAGGAGCTTGCGGCCGGAGTCCATGATGTCGTTCACGGACTTCCCCCTCCGGGCCTCTTCGTAGACATGGACGGTCAGCAACGCCACGGCCTCCGGGTAGTTGAGCTTCACGTCCTTCCTGCGACGCTCGGCGACGTCCGCCGCCACATGAATCAACAGACGCTCCTGTTCGTGCGGAGTGAGATGCATGGCGTCCTTTCTCGGTCCGGTCACACGCCCCAGGGCTGAACGACGCAACGATCAGCCCACCCAACCCGACCCCGAACGACGAGCACCCCCAAGGTTCACCCTCACGCATGACGCCAGGCAGCCAAACCACGAGATCGGGGGACCAACACCCCCTCGAACCCGGCCACCGGACGTACTCGTCCCCGCTGCCATCACGGGCCGGGTCTGTCCAGTGAGCGGCTCTGTCGCAGCCTGCTGCACCTCGTTGCCGTGCGCGCTACCCCGTTCGGGTGAACGCCCCGCGAATGGCGCGCCCGCCCGCCGGCGGAAGGGCAACTCTCGATGAGAGGTTCACCCCAAGGGAAGGGCTTTCCATGCGTCGTGCATTGATCATCGTCGATGTGCAGAAGGACTTCTGCGAGGGCGGCAGCGTTCCGGTGAAGGGCGGCGCGGACCGGGCCGGCGCCATCGCCGAGCTGGTCCGTCGCGCCGACGGGCAGTACGCCTTCGTCGTCGCCACCCGCGACCACCACATCGACCCGGGGGCCCACTTCTCCGAGAACCCCGACTTCCAGGACTCCTTCCCCGTGCATTGCGTAGTCGGCAGTGAGGGAGGCGAGTTCCATCCGCGCTTCGCGCCCGCCGTCGACTCCGGACACGTCGACGAAGTCTTCTTCAAGGGCGCGCACTCCGCCTCGAAGAGCGGCTTCGAAGGCTCAGCCCAGGACGGCACGACACTGTCCGCCTGGCTGAAGGCCCGCGACATCGCCGACCTCGACGTCGTCGGCATCGCGACCGATCACTGCGTGAAGGCCACCGCACTGGACGGAGTACGCGCGGGTTTCACGGTGCGGGTCCTGCTTGACTACACCGCCGGCGTCGCCGCCGACACCACACGCACCGCACTGGCCGAGCTGCGCCAGGCCGGTGTCAGGCTCAACGGTGAACCCGTCGTCGCCTGAGCCCAGGGACGCCAACCACAGGTTGCCGGGGCATGCCTGGTCCTCGCCGCCGCCTGACAGACGCACCGCGGCCGCCAGGCGTCGGGCCGTGGCGGGCGGGCGTTCGAGCCCTTCGAACGCGAGACGCACCCGGCCCGCGCTGCGGACGCGTCATTGCGTTGGGTATCCGCAGAACTGCATAGTGTGCCGGTCGGCGCCGGCTGCCTGTTGTGGATGCGCGTGGCGCCGGGTAAGTGACGCGGCTAGGCTGCTGGGAACGCGTCAAGGCAGGCGCTGGTGTGCCGGGAAGTCTGGTCGGCGACAGGGACCGTCGTGTCCGCCGCCGACACACCCGGAGGATCTTCCCCGATGCGTAGCGCGCAGCGTGCCGGTTCGGCATTTCTGGGACTTCTTCCGCGGACTGAACGCTTGAGCGTGGCGCGGGCTCTGCGGGCGGAGACCGTGGGCGGGCTGATCCTGCTGGGCGCCGCGGCAGTCGCGTTGGTGTGGGTTCAACTCGCCGCTCGGCGGCAGTTGGCACCAGCCCCAGTGCGCGCACGTGCTGTCGGTAGGGAACCCCCGGCACCTGAGCGGCCGGAGGCCGAGCCTTCACCCGTCGACCGGCTGGTCCTCGTGGTCGAGCCATACCGTCTCGCCGTCCGCGGTGACGGTCAGTCCGAAGCGGCTCGCGCCGGCGTCCGGGATCCGGCCTCGGCGACGTGCGCGCTGTCGCGCGGTGACCAGCGGGCCGGGCGCCGGGACCACGCGGTCCCGGCGCCGGGCTCGGCGGTCAGAAGCAGGAGGACGCCGACCAGTACTTGCTCGGGTCGTGCGCCACGTGCGCGTGGTCACTGTGCCCGGGGTAGCCCGGGCCGAGAATCTCGCGGAAGCCGTGGTAGCGGGCCTGTCGGACCAGCGTGCACAGCGAGTGGGTGCCGGTCATGTCGGCGGCGTCACCGTACAGGTGACGGCTGGTGGAGGCACCGCCCGCCGCGTCGTTGCAGGAGTGCGAGCGAAAGCCACTGCTGATGGTGATCGGGTCGTCGCCCAGCGCGTGCCGCAGCGCCTCCAGCTTCCACATGGTCACCAGGGCATTGGCCCGTGCCGTGGAGGCACTCACCGCGCCGCCCGACCAGCTTGAGTTGCACGTGTTCAGCTCGGCGTAGCTGAAGTGAATCGGGGTGCAGTCGTTGTCCTGGAGCGCGTAGAGCTTGTTGAACGTCTGGGATCCGGCGACGCCGTCGACCGAGAGGTTGTACGCGTCCTGGAAGCGACGCAACGCGGACTCGGTGTGTGGGCCGAAGACGCCGTCGATCGCCAACGTCGAGTCGTAGCCGGGGTAGCCGGCGAGGCGTATCTGGAGCTGCCGCACCGCCTCGCCCTGGTCGCCCTCCTCGAGCGTGCCGCTCCAGGTGTAGCAGCCGTCTGCCTTGGCGGTCTCGGCCGTGCTCATCGAGACGGCCACCGAAGCTGCCGCGAGCATGACAACCGAGAGAACAATCCGTATCACACGTCTGAACAACGCTTCCTCCGTAAGGTGGTGAAGAAGTGTGAGCGAATGCGAAATGTGTACGGATCAGTAGCTTGGCCGAACAATCAACGCGCGTCAACTCCCACTCAGAGGGCGACGCGCCTGCCGGGTGCGGCACGAGGTGGGCGCGCACCGGCGGCCTGCGCCGTTCGCGTACCGTACCGGCTGCACGAACTCCGAAACGGCAACGCTGGGGAACGAGATGAGAACTCCGAAGCCGACGGTCATGCGCGGAGCCGGCCGCGTATGCGGGCTCGCCGTGGCGGCGGCGCTCACCATGGCGGCCTGCTCCGACGAGTCCGAGAAGCCGGCTGACACGACGTCGGAGTCCGACGAGTCGCAGCAGGCCGGCGAGTCGGAGGAGGCCGGCGACCAGCAGGCGGGCGACGCGGCCCAGGACGAGCAGACCACGGGCCAGGCAACGGGTCAGGCAACGGCCGGTGCGGCGGTGGCGGCCTGGGTCACCGCGATCATCGAGGACCAGCCCGTGGACGCCTGCCTCGCCATGGGAACGCCCGGCGCCGACGGCTCGGCCACGGCCAACACCCCCGAGATGTGCGAGGGCGACAGCCCCGAGGCCGTGGAGGCGCGGGAGGGGGTGAGCTCGCTCGGCGAGTCGTTCACCCCCGAGAACCCGGGGAACCCGCCCGTCGTGGAGGCCGCCGGGGGCGCGGAGTCCGACGGCTCGGCGACGTTCGACGGCACGGCGACGTTCGACGGCACGGCGACGTTCGACGGGGAACAGGTCACCGTGGACGGCCAGCCGCTCCAGGACGTCGTCGTGTCGAACTCCACCGGAGTGGAGCCCGGCCAGATCGACATCGGGATCGACGCCACCGAGATCGACGGCCGCTGGTACGTGACCGACATGAACATGTCCTTCGGCTGATCCGGCGGCAGCCGGCCCTGTGCCCGGGCTCTCCGCGCCGCCGGGACGCTCCCGCGCCCGGATGCTGACCGAGCCGATCCGCTCGCCCCGGGCGGCCTCGGCGTACTCGCGCTGCAGGTACTGCCGCTGCTTCAGCTGGCTTCCCCCCAGCCCGTCGGCCAGCGCGACGACGAGCGGGACGCGCTCGACGTAGTAACCGAACACCAGGGCTGGACTCAGCGACAGAATGCCGACGGCCCGATCAAGTTCGTCGACGAAAACGGTGTCGTGCGCGTCACCCTCAAGGAAGGCTCAGCACGCGCCCCCGGCAGCGGGACACCCCACGTCGAAATCAGAAACGCCCAAGGCCAACGCATCGACCCCAACGGCAACCCCGTCACCCGCAAGAGCCCGGACAACCACACGCCCATCACCTGGGACCTGCCATGAACCCTGAACCCACCGACTACCCTCGCCTGCCCGGCTTCGAAGCCGTCTACCTCGAAGACAGCTTCGTCCTGGACATCCAGGCAACCCCAGGCCACCTACGCATCGCGCTCGACCTCGTCATCACCGCCCAGCACCCCCACTACCGCCCGCCACCCCCCGACGAACAGCACTGCTACCGCAAAGCCACCATCGACTTCACCAACGTCCAAGCCCTCACCTGGACCGACCAGGGCGCGCCCCCCGCCACCGACGTCACCGGCACCCCCGACTACGGAGGCATTGACGCCTTCACCACCACAGCGGACACCACGCATCTCCGAGGTGACTGGGGCACCATCGACGTCCGATCAGCCCTACCGGCCATCAGCTACCTCGACTGAACCCCCACATCGCCGCAAGGCTCGACAACAGCGGGACATGGGGACACCGGACCAACCGCCCCACCAGCAACGTCCGGACGATCGAAAGCGAACGTCTATCTCCCCTCCAGGAGGTACGGAGGCCCGGAACGTGCCGGCCGCCGACCAGCAAACACTCCTGGCGATGCTCGACCACGACTACCTCGCCAACGCCAGCGACTCGACCGAACCGGGATACTGACCGACGCCAGCCTCCCGCCGGTGCTGGCCGGGCTCGTCGCGATGGCCCGAGTCCCAGCCCAGGCACCAGCCGCAATGCAGGGGGCGGGTGGATGGACGAGCCCCGTTTCCTTGTCCTGGGCGTCGTGGTTGGTCTGATCGAGGGAGCGAGGCCTTCGAATCAGTTGGCGGCGTCGCGTTGCCTGTGGTCATAGCCGTCGCGATGGGTGAGGACCTCCTCCATGTGGCCTTCCGCCCATTCCTTGATTCCCCGCATGACTCCCTGGAGCGAGCGACCGAGATCGGTCAGCTCGTAACTGACGGTGACAGGGACCGTGGGGGTCACGGTCCTGGTTACCATCCCGTCGCGCTCGAGTGCGCGCAACGTCTGCGTCAGCATCTTCTGGCTCACGCCCGAGATCCGGCGTGACAGCTCGGAGAAGCGCATGGGCCGCGGTTCGTCGCCGGAGGCAACCCCAGGGCGCGGGCCGTCCCCGCCCAGGGCGGCGAGCACAAGGGCGACCCACTTGTCGGAGATTCGCTCCAGGAGCTGGCGGCTGGGACATGCCGCGAGGAACGCGTCGTACTCCTGCTTGGCCACGGCCCGCCGCTGGGACGCGGTGCTGGTCGCCATCAGTCAGTCATCTCCTCAGCTCGGTGACTTACTTACTTCAAGGTGCCTACTTCCCCCTGGAAACCAGGTTCTTCCATGCTGGTGCTGCAGCACGGGGATGGCAAGACCCCGCAAAGGTTCTCCACGAAGGAGTAGACGACGATGAATCAGATGACCTCGCGGCGGGCCGTGGTCCGCGTGCCGTCCGGGCCCCAGTCGATCGAGACCGTCGATGTGCCGGTGGCCGAACCGGGGCCGGGAGAGTTCCGCGTCAAGATCGCCGCGGCAGCGATCAACCCGGTCGACCTGGGCGTGGCCGCGGGCGTCTTCCACCAGCTCGGCATGGTCCACCAGCCGGACTACACCGGTCTCGGCTGGGACTTCGCCGGCACCGTCGAGGCCGCCGGACCCAGCGTCGAGCTGCCGGTCGGCACCCGTGTCGCCGGATTCCTCGACGGTTTCGATCGCGACCACGGATCCCATGCCGAGCATCTCCTCGTTCTCGCCGCGAACGTCGCCGTCGTTCCGGACGGAGTCGACCTGGCCGCGGCGGCGACGGTGCCGCTCAACGCCACCGCCGCAGCCCAGCTCGTCGACCTCCTCGGTGAGGCGTCGAGCGAGGCTCGGCGCTTGCTGGTGACCGGCGCGGCCGGTGCGGTGGGCGCGCACGTTGCCGTACTCGCCCAGGACCGCGGCTGGCAGGTGACCGGGCTGGCCCGAGCGGCCGACGAGCCGTTCGTCCGGGGCCTCGGCGCCGACTTCGCCACCGATCTCGGGCAGGGCTGGGACGCCGTTGCCGACGCCGGAGTCCTGCAGGAGCACGCCCTACGGGCGGTGCGCGACGGTGGCCGTTTCATCGGAGTGCAGCCCGCTGCGAGGCTCCCCGAAGAGCGCGGCATCACCGTCGAGGTCCTCTTCGCCCGTCCCGACGGTCCGCTGCTCGCCGACCTGCTCGCGCGGGTCGCAGCGGGGGAACTGCCGGCTCGCGTCCACGCCGTCGCGCCGCTCGACGAGGCGGCCGACGCCTACCAGGCGATGGCGAAGGGCGGCGTCCGCGGCCGGATCGTCCTCGTCCCCTGACAGCGCGACGCGACCACACGACAACCGCCGCGACGTCGCGGCGCACGTCCCTGGCCCACAACGCCGCTCCTCGCACCGCCGCCGGCCGATCCTCCGGCCCGGCGCGAGGGGGAGCCAGAGGGCCTCGCCCGGTCAACGACCGGGCGAGGCTGGCGGTCAGGCCGGCCCGGTGAGCCGGCTTCCACCGGGGCGTACGACATCCGTTTCGGCATTTTGCTCGCCTCGGTGTTCTCACGCGGCGCCAGGTCGCTGGTGGTGGTTCAGTCCTGGGGCCATGAGGCGTCGGGCTGCTCGCCGGCCTCGGCTTGGTTCATCCGGCCGGACAACAGGGGGTTGAGGCGCTCCTCCATGATGGGCCAGCGGTCGTAGGCATCGTCGTATTCGGTGCCCAGGTACCTGACGATGCCCAGGTACGGGCCCTGGATCAGGTACGTCCGGTGGGCCGTGCGGAAGGTGTCCGGGACCTCCGTGTAATCCTGGATGCTGAAGCCGAGTTCGGCTGAGTGGTTCAGGTCGCCGCTGTGGTCGTAGTCGTCCTCGCCGCCTTGTTCGAAGTCCTCGAAGTAGTCGGCGGCGGCCTCCAGGGCCGCCTCGGCCGCGTCCGGGTCCTGGTAGGCGATGACCTCGAACCGCGCCAGGCGACCGTCGCGGGTGGCCTCCACGGTGGCGTGAGCCTGGTCGGCGGCGCACAGGTCGGGGATCTCGGCGCATGTGGCGGACTCATCGCCGGTGTGGGTCTGGGGGGCCTCCAGCTCCCATCCGTCATCGGTGATCGCTTCGGCGTCGGGGAGGATCGCCAGAACCGTCTCCTCGGTGGGGGGCAGAGCGTTGTCGGCGGAGTCTCCTGCGGCCAGTTCTCCGGCACCGAGTTCGATGTCGGTCTCCGCGCCGTCGGCTGGCGGGGGCTGGGTGGACTCGTCGATCTGGCATCCGTGGCGGGCGGCCGAGGACTGCACGAACGCGTCGAAGATCTCCGCCAGGTTGTCCGTCATGGCCGCATCCTCGTCCCCGGTGGAGGCGGTGTACCACGCCTGCCCCTGGGCGCCAGGGCAGGTGGCCGTGGCAGTGACCGGGTAGTCCTCTGCCCAGGGCACTTCGCGGGTGTAGGAGCCGGCTGGGCCGTAGGAAGCGGCCATGTCGAACGAGCCGTTTCTGGTTCGGAAGCCGCACTCCTCAACCAGATTCTTGTCCGCCGGGGTCTCCCAGACCTCCTCGACGCCCAGTGCACGGGCCTGCTCGGCGGTCAGGACTCCTTCGCAGGTTCCGCTGGCCTCCTCCACCGGAGTCGGCTCCGGATTGTTCTGCGGCACCGGTATCGAAGTCGGGACCCGGCCTGTCTGACCCCCGCACCCCCACTCCTGGTCAACCAGCAGCGCCACCCGGGCGGCAACCACCGCGAGTTGCTGATGCTTCTGCTCGCGAAGCTCGCGATCGTCTTCATCCCAGTTGCCCGCGACGGACACCATCAGACCATCGCCGAGTTCCTCGGGGCACTCCAGCAGCAGAGTCGCAATGCCGACGCTCGGCGCGAACCGGTCCGTGCCGTAGTTGCCGATCCAGCCGGACCCGAATGGCATCGACTCCCCGTCGACGGTCTCCGGTGCGATGTACTCATCCGCGCTCTGCGCGGTGCTGATGCTGATCAGGAGATCCGCCTCCCGGTCGACCTCGGAGGCGATCACGGCCGGCGTGATGGTGCACGACAGCCGCCCATCTCCCTCGTAGGACGACTCCTGTTCCTGGTCGACGGCGATGGTGTCGCTCTCCAGGTAGGTTTTCGCCGCAGCCACCGGCACCGCGCCCTCGCAGCCGTCGCCCAGGTCGTCACCCACCGGGTCCGGAGCCAGCCGGAAACCCACCAGAAGGCCGGCCGCCACCGCGACCAGAGCCACGACGGCCGCCACGGCCGTACGCCAACGTCGTAACACCAAGTCACCCCCACGTCGATTACGCCTCGTAATGCATCCCCACCCCATCGGTCACCGTAACAGGGCACGCGATCCACGAGGGTGGAAGCCGCCCGCCCGCCGCCGGGTGTCAGGGAGCCAGCGGGGCCAGGCCCAAATCCCAAGGCCCGAAGGAACTTTCGGGACGCGGGCCGGTGTAGTTCTCCGGCAGCCGGGCGCAGCCGGCGCGGGAGCTCATGGCCAGGTGCGCGCTTTCATACTCCCCGGCGTCGTTCTCCAGCACGTCCAGGTACAGCGTGGCGGACACGCCGCCTTCCAGGCGCACGTAGGGAGCCTTCGCCCGGTCGGACTCCTCGGCGATGCGCCAGCCCGCGGCGAGGAGCGCATCGCGGGCCTGGCCCATCGCGGCCGGGATCTCGTCCGGCCGCATCTCCACCGACCAGACCGCGTACATGCCGAAGACGTCCGGCTCGACATCCGGGGTGATCTCCAGCCCGCCCCGCTCGGAGCACGGGTTCGGCTCCACTCGCAGCTCGGCCGGTCCGTCCACGTCCAGCGCCCCGTACGCCGTCTGGGAGGCGTCCCGCAGCCGTTGTCCGGTTACCCGCGGGTCGGCCACCGGGTACGGCTCCCCCCGAAGCCACTGGCGAACCTCCACCACCGCCAACACCACCGCCACCGTCAAGGCCGCGACGATGGCACCGTTGATCCACCACCAGGTCCACCGGCCGTGTCTTCTCAGGGCCATGCCGGGACGGTACGTCGGTCGGCCCCTCGACCATGAGTGCGCACATACTCAATGCGCGACGAGGTATCGCCGCGTCCTCGCGGGCTCAGCTGTCGAGATGGATCAGCCACAGCAGCCCCACCGCCGCCTTCCTGTTTCAAAGGCGGATTCTCCTCGCCGGGGAGCAGGTCGTTTGTGTACACGATCCAGGCAGACAGCATGTCAGTAGCCATCTTGAGGGAGCCCCTCCGTCAGGGGTGAGCTGGCGCAGGTCGGCGTCACTGGTTTTCGTTGATCGTGGAGGGCTGCTGGGGCGCGCGGCGCCGCGGGGTCGCCGGCGCAGCTCGCGGTGACGTTGACCTGACCTCCATGCCGCGCTGCTGCTCGATGAGGTAGAGCACGCCGACGACCACGCGCTCATCCCACGCCTGGGGGACGCGGACCTGGAGCAGTTCGCGGCGGGGACGGTAGCGCATCACCTGCCGCCGCCAGCGTCCCCGCAGCCGGATCGACAGCGGATGCCACACCTGGACGGGGTTGAGTTGGTAGTAGCTCGCGAAGTAGGTGACCAGCTGGAGCGGCAGGCTCGGCCACCACAGCCACCACAGCAGGATCCGGCCCTGCCTGCCCACCACCGCCTGCTCGGTGCCGGCCGTCCGCACAGCGGCGCCGTCGAGGGCCGCCAGCACACGGCCGATCGTGGTCCGCGAAGGAGAACGGCGCCACCTGAGCGGATACCGGCGGACACCGACGGCCGTCAGCACGGTGTCCGAGGCCCGCTGCGCCCACTCGGCGATCTCGTCGACACTCCTCGCTCCCGAAACGGCCACGCAGGCACAGACGAGGAGGATCGCGGTCAGTGAGTACCAGCGGCCCCGCCTCGCACGCGGGTCAGGCACCAGGTCCAGGAAAGGACGCAGGTCAGCGACTCGGTCGATGTCCGGGGAACCCAACTTCACCAACGCAGCGGGGAATGGGGGAAGATGCAGCGGCAGGCACGGGCCACCTCGTGATCGTTGAGCTTCGACACTCCAATGATCACGAAGCCCGTGGCTGCTCTGCTATGCACCTCAACCAGTCACGGCTCGACCAACCGCCCGACTCCGGGACCTGCCCAAGCCCTGGGCGTCGCGCAGGTTCTCGGGGTAGATGGCGGCCCACACCTTGTCGAACGAGGCGACGATGCTCTGTCAGTGAGCCTCCGCGGGGACGAAGCGCACCTCGAAGAGGTGCGGCCACCGCTTGCCCGTAACGAGGAACGTGTCGCCCTCGGGCGCCTTGGCGATGCCGTTGAGTACGTCGGCGTGCAGCGCCTCCTCCTCCGTGAGCAGGCCAGCCGCGTCGATCTCGGCCGTGACGACGCCCGTGTCCGGGTCGATCCGCAGGATCGTGTCCGTCAGCCAGACGTTCGCGTACACCTCGCCGTCGACGCACTCCAGTTCGTTGAGGTTCCGCACCGGTTCGCCGGCCCGGAGCACCTCGACGCTGCCGGTCTCCTCGAACGTCACCGGGTCGCGGAACGTCAGCGTGGACGAGCCGTCGCTCATCACCAGACGGTCAGCGGTCGCCTGGTGGCACAGCCCCCAGCCCTCCCCCGCGTACTCCACGGAGCGAATCTCCTCCAGCGTCTCCGGATCGCGTTCGAAGGCGATGCCGTCCTGCCAGGTGAGCTGCCACAGGGAGGTCCGGGTCAGCGCTATCCCCTCGCCGAAGAGGGGGTGGGGGAGATCGACGCGGGTGAGTTGGTCCCCGGTGGTCAGGTCGGTCGCCGACACGAACGACTGGCCTGCCAGCCCGGTGCCCTCGTAGAGCACGCCGTCGGAGATCTCCAGCCCCTGCGTGAAGGAGTCCACGTCGTGCGGCCGCGACCCGAGGACCTCCACGCGCAACTGATCCGGCGCCGGCGGCTGGCCGGCGAACGAGCGGTCCCCGGAACCGGCCAACAGCGCCGAGCACAACGCCACCACCGCCGCGGCCGGCAGGAGACGGGCGCGGCGGCCCGGTATGCCATGGCTCCGTCGTCGCATGACTCAGTACCCTCCACTGCGGAATCGTCGAGACGCGGCGGCCGTCGCTCACAACATCCGCTGGTGGTTGGGCACTTTGGAACCCACCGGCGTGCGGGACCTCCGCCGACAGAGCATGCGGCGCCCGACCACGACCGTCAACCGGTGGCGTCACCGGAACTTTTCCGCCGCCTCGGGCGACGGGTCAGAGCCGCTCGGGGGTGTGGATGCCGAGCAGCGACATGCCGAGGCGCAGGGTGCGGGCCGTCAGCTCGCACAGGAACAGCCGGTTCGCCACCGTGGCCGGGTCCTCGGCGGCCAGCACCGGGCAGTTCTCGTAGAACGCCGAATAGTGCGTGGCCAGGGCGTACAGATATCCGGCGAGCTTGTGCGGCTCGTACGTCTCGGCGACCGCGTCCAGCGTCTCGGCGAAGGCGTCCAGATGCAGGCCCAGCGCCCGCTCCGCCGGGGCCAGCGGCAGCTCCGGATGCGCCGACGCCCGCGCCGTGTCGCCGGCCCGGCGCAGGATCGACTGGATCCGCGCGTAGGCGTACTGCAGGTAGACGCTGGTGTCGCCGCTGAGCGAGACCATCCGGTCCAGATCGAAGACGTAGTCCCGGGAGCGGGAGGTGGACAGGTCGGCGTACTTCACCGCGCCGATGCCGACCTGCTCGGCCCGCTCGGCGATCTCCGCCGCGCTCAGCCGGCCGTCCCGGTCCTTCTCGCGCACCACCTCGGCGGCCCGCTCCACGGCCGCGTCCAGCAGATCGGCCAGCCGCACGACCTCGCCCGAGCGGGTCTTGAACGGCTTGCCGTCCTTGCCGAGCACGGTGCCGAACGGCAGGTGGTGCGCCACTCCGTCGGGCAGCCAGCCGGCCCGCCTGGCCGTCTCGAACACCATCCGGAAGTGCAGCGCCTGCCGGGCGTCCACCACGTACAGCATGATCTCGGCGCCCAGCGTGCCGACCCGCTGCCGGACCGCCGCCAGGTCGGTCGCCGCATACCCGAAGCCGCCGTCGGCCTTCCGCACGATCAGCGGTACCGGCTCGCCGTCCGCGCCGCGCACGTCGTCGAAGAACACGCACAGCGCGCCCGCCGAACGGACCGCCACCCCGGAGGACTCCAACTCCTCCGCCAGCGTGGCCAGATCGTCGTTGTACGCGCTCTCGCCCACCAGATCCTCGTCGGTCAGCAGCACGTCCATCCGCCGGTACACCGCGTTGAAGTAGATCTTGGACTCGTCGACGATCCGCTGCCACAGCGCGAGGGACTCGGCGTCGCCGCCCTGCAACTCCACCATCGCCACCGGACACGGCCGCCGCGAGTCCCGCGCCATCAAGACCTGCGGCATCGCGGACCGACTCGGCGGGATCGCCTTCCCTCACGCCCGTCGCGCCCTCCGCGTCCACCGTCGTCGCCGGCAGACCGGCCGGCGCAAGACCCGCGAGACGGCCTACGCCGTCACCAGCCTCGACGCCCACCAGACCACACCGGTCGAACTGGGCACCGCGATCCGCGGCCACGGGACCATCGAAGCCCTGCACCACGTCAGAGACGTGACCTACGCCGAAGACGCCTCCACCATCCACACCGGCACCGCACCCCGCGCCATGGCCACCCCCCGCAACCTCGCCATCGGCCCGCTCAACACACTCGGAACCGTCAACATCGCCAAAACCACCCGGGCAATCCGCGACCATCCCGCACGAGCCCTCCCACTCCTGGGCATCATCAACAACCCCGACACACAGGGAGTGCAACTCCGAGCCTTCTTCCTATCCCCTCAATTCCCCTATGTCAACGCGAGACGGAACAGTCAGAGGAATACTCTCTCGTTACTCGCGTGGCGAGAAAACAGCAACCTCAGCGAGGCTCGTTTTCTCATCAGACGAGAAATCCAGCCTGACACGGTTTCCCTTTCCCTAGGCAGTCACTGCACCGACCACCACACTGAGGGAAACAGTGCGCGCAATCTCGATGGAGGAGTTCGGCAACCCGGGGTGCTCCCGAACGGGCGAGAGGCCTACTCGGCCATGGAACTCGATATCGCACGCCGGCTCTTCGCCAGGTCCGCGGAGAAGTCCGGCTCCGTGCCCTCCATCAACGCCGCGGCAAAGGCCATCGGCCGACGTTGGGAGCGAGCCAAACGGGTGCACGAGGCCGTCTGTGACGAGTTCGCTCAGCGAACCACGTAGCGCGGCCGGTCATTCAACGAGAACCGTCCCGGCGCCAGGGGCACTCGGCACCGGGACCGCTTCTGCTGTTTCGCCGGGACCTCTCCCCTACCGGGCCGAAGCGCGGGGCTGCCCGACGTGGTGAGTCGGCGGCGGTGTTCGTAGGAGCAGATGAGGCCGAGCTCGATGTCGGCGGTCATGCGTCTCCCCACATCTGCGTGGTCAGCGTGAGGTGATTCCTGACCTCGACTGGGCCCGTGACCAGCGATTTCCTCGGGGGTTGGTGCCCGGGAGGAGGCTGACTGCGGATTTCGAGTCAGTGCCGTTCCGGGTCGAATTCCATCACCTGCGTGAGCCGGATGTTGTTGCCCGAGGGGTCCCGGAATGACGTGTCGATTCCGTACGGCTGTGCCGTCGGTGGGTCGTTGAACTCGACGCCACGGGCGGACAGCTCGTCATACGCGGCCTTGCAGTCGTCGGTCTCCAGGAACAGTGTGCCGCCCGCGCCCTTGGCCACCAGATCCGACAGCTGGGCACTGCTCGTCTCGTCCAGCATCGGCTGACCCGGTACCGGCATCAGCACCAGCGCCGGACCGTCCCCGCCGGGCGGGGCGACGCAGACCCACCGGAAGCTCCATGCCTCCATCGTCACGTCCGCCCGGACCTCCCAGCCGAGTTTCCTGGTGTAGAAGTCGAGCGCCTCGTCCTGGTCGTGTACCCAGAACTGCGCATTGGCGATCCTGATTCCTGTCATGGCCGCTCCTTGGTCGGTCGTTCGCAACCGACGCTAACCAGCCGGCACCGCTGTGTCTTCTCGAAACGTGCGGTTTTGCGGCCGTCCGTAAGCCATCGCGACACAGCGGGGGATACGGACATGCTGTGCGGCGGGCGGGTGCGCTACCCGGTAGGCCTGCGGGGTCATCCCGTACATCCTGCGGAATGCCGTCGTGAACGAACCGATGCTCCGCACACCGACAGCGACACCGACCGCGGCCACCGTCCAGTCGGTCGCAAGAAGCAGCGCCGCGGCCCGCTCCAGGCGACGGGTCAGCAGGTACTGGTGCGGCGACTCCCCGAACGCGGCCTTGAAGCAGCGGCTGAAGTAGGCCGGAGACAGAGCGGCGGCCGCGGCCATGTCGGCCACAGTTAGCGCCTCGCAGTAGCGGGCGTCCGCGAGATCCCTGGCACGGAGCAGATGACGAGCGATCGGAACATGGCCCACGGACCCCATTGTGCGGTCCCCACCTCGTGTGGTGGGCCGTTAGGGCATGACCCGCTCGAAGTGGCCGGTGGCGGTGGCGTGGGTGAAGGAGGCCCAGGCGGCGGTGGGTACGCGTGCGGCGGCCGAGCGGGAGACCCACGCGCGGGTGGTCCATCTGTTGACCGAGGAGTGGACCCGGGGAAACGTGGGAGCTGCGCCTGGCCGCGGTCGGCGTCGGGTTCACCACTGGGTGATGAGCGGAGTGTCCGGTCCGTGCTGCCGCCAGGCGTCGGTGAGGCGGACGAGGCGGGCGGGGGCAGCGATGCCGCGCACGGTTGCGATCTTGCCGCCTGCGATGTCGAACGTCACAGCGCCGATGACCTCGTCGCCGACCACGAAGAGGATGGCGGGGGCGCCATTGACGAGCGCGTAGTGGACGGCGGGCGTGCCACCGGCAAATCGCCGTTTCGCGGGTGTGGGTGTGAAGCCGGCCCGTGCGATGGCGGCGATGCGCTGCGGGGTGTCGAACTGCAGCAGAGTCTCGGTCAGGCCGGCGCCGTCGGAGATCGCGGTCGCGTCATCGGTGAGCAGCGCCACCAGCCGTTCGGTGCGGCCCGAGGAGGCAGCGGCGAGGAATTCCTCGACGACCCTGCGGGCGGATGCTGCGTCGAGTGCGCCGCCGCCGCGGCGGCCCGCACCAGTGATCCGGCGCCGGGCCCGGTGAAGGTGCTGCTGGCTCGCGGACTCGGTGACGTCGAGGATCTCGGCGATCTCGGCGTGGCTGTAGGAGAACGCTTCGCGCAGGACGTAGACGGCCCGCTCGAGGGGTGACAGGCGTTCCATGAGCGTCAGCACAGCCAGGGAGACCGATTCTCGCTGCTCGATGGTGTCGGCCGGGCCAAGCATCGGGTCGCCATCGAGGAGCGGTTCGGGCAGCCAGGCGCCGGCGGTGCGTTCGCGGCGGGCCTGTGCCGAGCGAAGCCGGTCCAGGCACAGGTTGGTGACGACCTTCGTCAGCCACGCTTCCGGCACCTCGATCCGCTGCCGGTCCGCGGCCTGCCAGTGCAGGAACACGTCCTGCACGGCGTCCTCGGCGTCGGCGGCGGAGCCCAGCAGCCGGTAGGCCAGCGAGGCCAGCCGGAACCGGCTGGCCTCGAACCGCCCGCTGTCGAAGCGATCGGGGGCGGGGCTGTCCACGCGAAACATCCTAGACGGCTACGCGGCCGCCTGCTCGGCGACCGCATCCGGCGCGGAGGCCAGGCGGCGCTTGCGCTTGGGCAGGCCGAAGGTCGGGTGCAAGGTGCCCAACAGCGCCCCCCTTTGAATGGCCGCCTTGACCCGCACGGCCTTCCGGCCGCCCAAGTACTTCGGCTTGGCCCGTGCTTCGCCGTCGATCAGATGCAGGATCCCGTCCCGCCGCCCGAGGCTGATGGCGTTGTACTGGTAGACGAGCTTGGTTTTCGGGACCTTGCGGCCCGTCAGGCGTCCCACGATCGCCTCGATGGCCTGTCGGCCGGTGTAGCCGGCCGAGCCGCAGTTCATCGGCAGCGGAAGGCCGTTGTCGCCGAGGGTGTAGACGCTGTCGCCGACGGCGTAGACATTGGGGTGCGAGACCGACCGCATGGTGCGGTCGACGACGATCTGACCGTTTTCGGTGACCTCCAGCCCGCCCTCGGCGGCGATGGGGCTGACCGCGAACCCGGCCGTCCACACAGTTGCGTCGGAGGCCAGGGCGGTGCCGTCGGCGCACCGCACCCGCGTGGCCTCGACGGCTTCGACGCTGGTGTGCTCCAGAACGGTGATGCCTAGCCGGTCGCAGGCCCGGCACAGGTGGCCGCGGGCTCCGGCGGAGAGCCGGGCGCCCAGCTCGCCGCGGGCGAGAAGCACCACCGACAGGCCAGGCCGGGATTCGGCGAACTCGGTGGCGGTCTCGATGCCGGTCAACCCGTCGCCGACGACCACCACACGCCCACCATCGCCCAGGCTGTCCAGGCGCTCGCGCAGGCGCAGCGCCGAGGGCCGGCCGGCGACGTCAAAGGCGTGCTCGGCCACGCCGGGGACGCCTTGGTCGACGGCGTGGCTGCCGAGCGCGTACACAAGCGTGTCGTAGCCGACCTCGCCGCCGCCCTCGGCGTCGGCCACGGCGACGACCTGGCGCTCGGGGTCGACGGTGCTGACACGGGCCAGGCGCAGCCGTATCTCCGTGCCCGCGAAGATATCGGCGAGCTTTGGGGCCTCGATCTCCCGCCCGGCCGCCAGCTGGTTCAGCCGCAGCCGCTGGACGAAGTCCGGCACGGCGTTGATCACGGTGATCTCGGTGTCCGCCGGGGACAGCCGGCGGGCCAGGTTCCCGGCCACGTAAGCCCCGGCATAGCCGGCGCCGAGGACGACGATGCGGTGCTTCATTTGATGCTCCTGTCGGTTCGTTTGGCTCTCGGTGACTTGAGCGGAACAGCGCCCCGATTGCTGACAGGAACTGCGTGTGGCGTGGATCACAGTGCGGCAGGAGCACCGCCCGACGATGCTCGCGACGCCGAGGCGACGCAGATGCAGGCCGAGCTGAGGGAGGTGATCGCAGCCCGGAGGTCCCTCATCGTGTCTCCGTGCGTGATCGGTCGGCGGCGCCAGCAGATGTGCGGGGGCGGGGCACCGTGAGCCCCAGGTCGAGGCGCTTGTCCATGTCCAGCGAGCATCGAGGTCTCGGCGTGCTCCTTGTCCGGGCCGGTCAGGGCGCCGTCCTTGCCGTAGTGGAGCACGGTGTTTGCGCTGTTCCAGTTCTCCACGACCTGCAGGCCGCCGTGGATCTCGCGGCGCAGGTCGGGGCGGGCGAGGTAGTCGCAGGCGAAGATCGTGCGCAACGCGCGGCCGAGCTCTTCGAGGGCGGCGTAGGTGGGGTGCTTGGGTCCGCCGCGCGCGCGGGGGCGGATCGCGGTCGGTATCCCGTCTGGGTGGTGGGCTGGTCAGCCGGTGATGGGTTGCAGTGTGAAGCGGCTGATCGCTACGAAGGCGGTCAGGGCAAGGTAGACCCCGTCCCCCAGGGCTGTTTACATAACTCGCTGACCAGCGGTTTCGATGTCTCCAGCATCCGAGTGGCACAACCTAAGCACTCGGGCAAGCACACCCGTTGGGCGGCTGATGGCGGGGATGCCTACGCCAGCGGGCCGAGCACCAGCACGACGCCGATGCCCATGAGGAAGAGGGCGATTACCTCCGACAGTAGGGCCACGAGCAGCGTGCGGGCGCGCCTCTGATTGACCGCTCTCAGCTCGGCGAGCATGCGTGCCAAGATCTGGTACTCCGTGCGGAGGCTCTCCCGATCGGCGACGTCCCGGTCCTCCCGCATCGCCACGCTGGCCAGGTCGTTGGCGTCCACTATGGGGAGACGCGCCGGGAGGTTGATGACGAGCCCGGCGGCGGAGGCGGCGACGAGCCAGGCCAGAGCGACGGCGAGCAGCACCACCACTGCGGGCGGTGGGGCGGCGGGCTCTTCGCCGGTGGCGAGCGCCGCGAATCCGAGGGTGATGGTGACCAGCGTTCCCGCGCTCGCTATGACCGCCATGCCGCGCTGCTCGATGGAGTGTTTCGTCGCCCGCTCATCGCTGAGCTGATCGAGCAGCAGCGACTGATGGCGGCCCTGCGGGAGGTCCTCGCTCATCATGAACGCCCGAATCTGATCGAGGGGTCCTCGCGCTCCGGACCGGCGAAGACGGTGATGGGCCAGGAGAGCCGTCGCCAGTCGAGCAGGCCGTGTGTCTCGGTCCGCCGCAGCCCGAGGGCCTCGGCTGCGGAGACCAGGGCCGAGCCCACGGCCAGGTCGCGACAGCGTCGTCTCCTCTCCTCCCGTAGCCTGCGGACGGCATCGTGGCTGGCGCGTTCGTGCTCCGCCGCCGCTCGAAGATCGTCGTCGGTGGGGTCCGTGACCGACGCCGCCTGGTCCCCGTGGTTCAGCCTGTCCAGCGCCCGCCGCAGGCTTCTGAGCAGGTGCTGTCGCTCTCTCATGGAACAGTGCGCCGAACCTGCCGTGGAGCAGTGCGAGTAGCTGTTGTGCTCGGGCGCTCTCGTCGGCCGAGAGGGGAGCGTTGCGACGGAGCCGGATGCTCATGGGGTCCCGCCGGTAATGCTGCTGAATTGAACGCTAAGCCGCAGTGTCCGTCTCCTCGGCTTCGGCGAAGCCGCGCAACAGCGGCAGATCACCGCTGTCGAGCCGGTCACGGATCTCGGTGGCGGCCGAGCGGACACTGTCCAGCGAGCCGAGGTCCGCCGAGACGTGCGAGACCGTGTGCCCGCCCGTAGCGAGTTCCGCAGCGACCTGTCCGCCGGAGGATCCGCGGGCGACGACGAGAAGGTGCACGGTCGGCGACTGGCACAGGATGTGCCTGGCGGCAACGCGGCCGATCCCGCGGCTCACGCCCGTCATCACGATGGTGTGCTTCATGGAAGGCTCCTTCACTGGCCGGCCGATGGCGTCCGGCTCGGGCACACGTCCACGTTCGCCGCTCGCACCACCGCCAACCAGTGCCGTCCCCGTCACTAGATGAGTGAGTCCAAGGGGTGTCGTTGTGGTCAATGGTCGTAGGCGATTAGTGATCGCTTCACCGGCTGGCCGGTCTTGTCGTTGTGCCAGATCGCCGCGGTCAGCGCCAGGATGCGCGTCAGGATCCGCACCGTCACCCCCGCCGGGCTCTTGCCGCCGTGTCGTTCCAGGTCGAGCTGGCCTTTGAGGGTCTGGTTGATCGACTCGATCACCTGCCGCAGCGGCTTGAACAGGTGTGCCCCGGCCGGCTTGGGTTCGCCCTTGCGGGCCGGTCGTAGCAGCGTCAGGTGACGTTCCGCGATGTCGTGCTCGAACTCGCGGCCGTAGTAGTTCTTGTCTCCGATGATTGTCTGCCCGGGGTGGGTGGCCATCACGTCCGGCGCGGTGTCGAGCATGTCGCGCAGCGTCTCGCGCTCGTCGGTCTTGGCTCCGGTGATCGCGAACAGGACCGGCAGCCCACCCAGGGTGCACACCAGGGTGTAGCCGCAGGCCCCAGAAGTACCGCGAGTGCGACGCGCAGTAGCCGTACTCGGCCCAGCCGGCCAGGTCCGAACGCTTCGCGGTCTCTCGCGAGCAGCCGCAGCCCACCGGGGTGGAGTCGACCACCCACACATCATCGCTCCACAGCGCCGTGTCGGTCGCCAGGATACGGATCACGCGTGTGAGCAGGCTCGATGCGGCCCGCAGTCGCTTGTTGTAGCCGGACTGGCCGGGCAGGTAGGGGAACAGGTGCCGGAAGTCGCGGTCGGCCCGGCGCAACCAGCGCCGCTCGGAGGTGTAGCCGAGCAGCGCGGACATCACCGCCAGAGTGAGCAACTCGGCGTCGCTGAGCGGAGGCGCGATCCCGATGGCCGGGCGTGCCGGGGGCGAGCCACGGCGAAGTCTTCAACTCATCATCGATACGGGCATAGAGTGCTGTCGCGAGGGTGTCCAGGTTGTTCTCCACAGCTCGACCATGGACGCCCTCGCCCCATGTCCGCAGGCAAACCCTTGGACTCATTCATCTAGGACTGGCAGTACCCAGGCTCATCCCGGGCCGCGCGGCGAGAATGACCCCCATGGCTTCCTCCCGCTCCGTTTTCGGCGCCCTCGTGCGCGCCTGGCGAGACCGCCTCGCTCCGGCCGACGCCGGCTTCGCCGCGACGGACGGCCGCCGTGCCCCGGGACTGCGCCGCGAGGAGCTCGCGCAACTGGCCGGGCTTTCCGTCGACTACGTCCTGCGCCTGGAACAGGGACGCGCGAAGAACCCCTCGGCCTAGGTCGTCGGCGCTCTCGCCCGGGCCCTTCAGCTCTCCCGCGCCGAGCGCGACCAGCTGTACCGAAGCGCCGGGCTCCTGCCACCGCAGGACGGGACGGTCAGCACCCATGTGCCCGCCGGCATCCAACGGCTCGCCGCGCGTCTTAGCGACCTCCCGATCGGTGTGTTCAGCGCAGACTGGACCCTGGTGTGGTGGAACACCATGTGGAGCGCAGTGTTCGGCGACGCCGCCGTCGTCCCGCCCACTGAACGGAACCTCGCCCGTGCGCTCTTCGGCAATGGCGTCGCACACGCCTCGATGCTGCCCGTCCAATCCGAGCGCGGACCAGACGTCTTCGCGGCGTCGATCGTCGCCGACCTCAAGGACGCGGTGTCCCGCTACCCCGGGGACGCCCAGCTCGATCGTCTCGTTCAGGACCTGCGAGGCGTGTCCGACGCCTTCGCTCATCACTGGGCCACACAGACGACCGCCGCCCAGCACACCACCGACCGCAATACGATCCGGCATCCGGAGATCGGCGACATCCAGCTCGACTGCGACGTCCTCATCGTCCCCGGCGCCGACCTGCGCATGGTCACCTACACGGCAGCCACCGGAAGCAGCGACGCGGGGAAACTTGACCTTCTTCGTGTCACAGGTGGCCACACCACCACCGAGCTCTACTGACCGGGGGCTGCTGGGCGGGTTTCACCAAGTCGACTGGGGCGAACCTCACCGCTGCCGCCAACCACTATCGGTCACGGCCCGAGCACACGCTCGACCTGCTTCATCTCGCAGCCTGAGAACGCATCAGCCCTGCTTCCTGGATGCGCCGCGTGACGCCACATCCGGATGCTAAAAGCCGAGGGCCGACTCCGATCTGAGTCGGCCCTCCTGACTTGCACGTTTACCAGGCGCGGCGGTGCCCGAGCCGGTGATCCCGGCGTTGTTGACCAGGATGTCGAGCCGGCCGAAGCGGTCCTCGATCCAGGCGGCGGCCCGGGCTGACCGCGCTGAAGGCCGCCGCCCCGGCACATGTCAGCAGCGTCCGCGCCCACCTGCTCGGCCTGCTGACACCACAGCAGGCCGAGCAGCTCGGCGAGATCAGCGAGTTGGTTCTGAAGCATCTCGCCGTTGCAGAGCGGGTGGCGGGTGCCAGAGGATGAGTCACCCGGCCGCAGGCAGCAGGGCACGTTCATCCAGCAGGCCCTCGCCACACAGCTCGGTCCAGAGTTCCGACGGGATGGGTGCGGCGAACGCGGCGACGTTGCGACGCACCTCCTGTTCGGTACGCATGCCGACTGCGATGCCCGCGACCGCGGGGTGGAGCAGCGGGAAGGCCATGGCCACCTGTGGGACCGTCACTCCGTGCGCCTCGCAGACGTCGGCAATCCGGTGGACCCGTTCCAGCAGCTCGGGAGTTGCGGCGCCGTAGTCGTAACGGCCCTCCGCAGCCGGCCGGTCGGTGGCCAGCAGGCCGGAGTTGAAGACGGAGGCGGCCACCACCGACACCCCACGCTCGTTGCAGGCCGGCAGCAGCTCGTCCAGGGCGCTGTGGTCCAGCAGGGTGAGGCGACCAGAGAGCATCACCGCGTCAGGGTCGGCCTCCCGCACCAGGCGGGTGAGCTTGCCGGGGTGGTACATGCCTGCGCCGATCGCCCCGACCACGCCCTCGGCGCGCAGTTCGGCGAGCGCGGGGTACCCGTGACGCAGCGCGTCCTCGAAGTGCTGCTCGGCGTCGTGCAGATAGACGATGTCGATCTGGTCGAGGCCGAGGCGGGCGAGGGAGTCCTCGACGCTGCGGCGGATGCCGTCGCGGGTGAAGTCCCATACCCGGCGGTGGGTGGCAGGGACGGCGAAGGATTCGTCCATCCGCCCCTGCGGGTCCTGCGGCACGAGCAGTCGCCCGACCTTGGTGGACAGGGTGAACTCGGCCCGGGGCTTGCCGCGCAGCAGGTCTCCGATGCGGCGTTCGGAGTGGCCGATGCCGTAGTGCGGTGAGGTGTCGAAGTAGCGGATGCCCGACTCCCAGGCGGCGACCAGGGCCTGGGCGGCGGTGGCGTCGTCCAGTGGTTCGAACAGGCCGCCCAGCGGGCCGCCGCCGAAGCCCAGCTGTGTGACCTCGACCTCGGTGCGGCCGAGCCGGTGGGTGTCCATGCGGTGGGTGTCCATGCGGTGGTTCTCCTTCGTGTGCGTGCTTCGTGTGCGGGCGCGGCGTGGTGGTCGCGGACTTCCGGGGTGGGACGGGGCTGCCGGGGCTGCGGGGCCGAGGCCGGACAGCCGTCAGAAGGCGGGAAAGGCCCAGCCCGAGGGGTGGAACGGTGCGCGCTCGCCGCGGAAGGCGAGTGAAGCGGCGGTGGCAGCGCCCGGCCGCAGTTCCTCGACGCGCCCCGCGGCGGCCAAAGACGACAGGGTGGTGCCGCCCAGAAACGCCGCGCCCAGTTCCGCGGAAGTCACTCGCAGGTCGGCCCTGGCCCGTGTGGGTTCACACGTGACGGAGTCGCCGTCGGCCGACAGGTGGTGGCGTCCGGCGTTCCAGGGGCAGAACGTGTCCTGGACCTCCAGGACCAGATCCAGCGGAGTCGAGTAGCGGCGTGCTGTCAGCGCCCGGTCGACGTCCACCAAGCGGACCCAAAGGTTGTCGGTCACTGTGGTGCGGGCCGCGCGCGGATCGGCCAGCAGATGCTTCAGCGGTTCGTCGACAGCGCCGTCATAGGCGAGGTCGATGTGGGCATCGAGGTCGATGAGGAAGCGCCAGAGTGCGGAGTACGACGGTCGGGAGGCGGCCGCGACCTCGATGACCTGCACCAACCCCGGCTTGGAGCGGTAGACGGCATAGCCGGTGGCCTCTCCGCCGGGCTCCAGATGGACGGCGAAGCGCAGCGCCGTACCTCCGTCGCGTGCGCGCTCGCCGTCGGCGAGCCGCGCCTCCCAGAACTTCCCCGTCCGGTCGACCCACCCGACCGCAGTACTGCGCACGGCCTCGTAGACCTTCTCCAGCAACGGCCGGGCCTCCTCTCGGCCGAGCAGGCGGACCATCCCGTCGCCGAGGTCGGTACCGGGACGCATGGCCATGAACCTCTTGTCTCCCCGGACCTCGGCCACGTGGCTGGCGATGCCGTACCCGAAGCGGCCGTAGATCGTGGCTTCGGCGGCATTGAGGGCGGCGACCGGCTCGCCGCCCTCATCGTGCAGGTCGGTGAGCTGCTTGCGCATCATCGCGGTGAGGATGCCGCGACGCCGGTGGGTGGGCAGGACCGCGACCAGCGTGACGCCGGCGACGGGCGTGACCCCGCCGGGGACGGTCATGACGCGGCCGTAGATCGATGTGCCGCCGACAATCTCCTGACCGTCGTAGGCGGCGATCGTGCGGTCGGGTTCGAGTGAGGATGCGGCGTTCCGAAGACCGCCCTCCTGCCAGTCCTGGCCATAGGTCGTGGTGACCGTACGAGCCCAGGCGTCGAGCTCGTGGGCGGCGATGGTCCGCACCGGGTAGGTCGCTGTCATGCTTCGAGCGTGGCCGGGTAAACAGCCGCGGCACATCGAGCGATCTCCCTATTTATATGCTGGCACCGTGGTGGCGCAGCGCGTGGTCAGTCCGGCGTTCGTCGGCCGGAGCAAGGAGTTGTCAAAGCTGGCGGCGGTTTTGGACGCCGCTGTCGAGCAGGGGCCGGCCGTGGCGCTGGTGGCCGGGGAGGCCGGGATCGGCAAGTCACGACTGCTCGCCGAGTTCGCGCGGTCGCTGGACCCGGGGGTGCGGGTGGTCGGGGGCGTCTGCGCGGAGCTGGGTCGTGACGCCTTGCCGTACGCACCGTTCGTGACGGTCCTGCGCGCACTGATCCGGGTCGATGGCGTGACGCCCGGCCCCTACCGCCGGCTGGCCCGCTGGTTCCCCGAGCTCGGCGAGACGGGCGACGACACCGAAGGCGGCAAGCATCTGCTGTATGAGGAGGTGCTGACGCTGATCGAGCGGGTGGCCGCCGGCCAGCCGCTCGTCGTCTCGATCGAGGACCTGCACTGGGCAGACGCCGCCACCTGCGAACTGCTCGGCTTCCTGGCCAGGAACCTGACCCGGCCCGGGGTGCTCCTCGTGATCACCTACCGGCCGCCCGAAGCCGGACCGCTGCTGTCGGAGCTCGCCCGCCGGCCGGGCACCGCCCGGCTGCGGCTCGACCGCCTCGACGAACTGGACGTGGGCCGCCAGCTGGCCGCCATCCTCGGCACCGAACCGGACCCGGCCACCGTGGGCCGCGTCCATGAACGCAGCGACGGCAACCCGCTGTTCGTCGAGGCGCTCGCCCGCGCCGGCGAGCGGACCCCGGACGGCGCGCGCGACCTGCTGCTGGACGGCCCGCGGTCGCTGCGGAGCCCAGCTCTCGAGCTGCTGCGCATCGCCTCCGTGGCGGGCGGACGGCTCGCCCACCGCCTGCTGGCCGAGGTGGCCGGGCAAGACGGGGCCGAGCTGGATGCCCTGCTGCGTGAGCTTGTCGACCGCAGCCTGCTGGTCACGGCCGACGACGGTTATGCGTTTCGCCACGCCCTGATCCGGGACGCGGTGTACGAGGACCTGCTGCCCGGCGAGCGTGCGCGCCTGCACGCCCGCTACGCCGAGGCCCTGCGCGACTGCGGTGCCCCGGCGGAACTGGCCGCGCACGCCCACGCCGCCGGGGATCGCGGCCTCGCGCTGTCGGCCGCCTACCTTGCCGCCGGCCAGGCACGCAGGTCCTACGCCTACGCCGAGCAGGTCCGCCTGCTCGGCATGGTGCTCGACCTGTGGGATCCGGCCGTCCGGCTGGGCACCGACCGGATCGGCGTGCTGACCGACGCGGCCGAGGCATGCATGCTCAGCGGCGACTACGCCCGCGGCATCGAGCACGCGAGCGCCGGGCTGGCAGCAGTGGACGAGCGGCGCGAGCCCGAGCGGGCCGCTCTGCTCCTTGAGCACCGGGGCAGGCTCCGGCACCGGCTGAATACCACCGGTGTCTCCGACTGGGAACACGCCCTGGAGCTGCTACCTCCCGGCAGCTCCCAGCGGGGCCGGCTGCTCGGCGTACTGGCGATGGGCCTTCTGCCCGAGGTGGACCGGGCCCGCGAGCCGTTCGAGGAGGCGCTCGCCGTCGGCCGGGCCACCGATGACGCCACGGTCACCATCCGCGGGCTGCTGGGCGTCGCACTCATGACCAGCGACCTCGGAATGCTGACCGAGGCTCGCGCGCTCGCCGAAGGGCTCGACAGCAACGACCTGTTCATGACCGTGCCCATGTACGAGGCCACGCTGCACACCAGAGCGGGCGACCACCATCGCGCCATCGAGGTCGCCAGCGACGGGATCCGCCTCGCCCGCCGATACGGGCTGGGCCGCAGCCGTGGAGCCGAGCTTGCCTGCTACGCAGGACGCGGCCTGATCCTGGCCGGGCGGTGGGACGAGGCAACCGCCGTGCTGGAAGAGAGCCTCCGGGCGGACGCACCACCGCAGTCGCGGCGGGGCCTGCGCACCCTCGTCGGCTATCTGTCGCTGCTGCGCGGTGACCTGGCGGCGGCCGAGGCCGCGGCAGACGTAGAGCGCTCCGACAGCGGAAGCCTGTTCTCCCGCCATCAGTTGCTGTGCCTGCTCGCCATCGCCCAGGGCGATCCGGAGCGGGCCGACCTGCTCCTGGACCGGGCACTGACCGACCCGGCGCTCACCCGGATTCACAGCAGCGACGCCCGGCCGGTCCTGGTCGCCGGCGCCCTGGCGCAGCGCGCTCGGCTGTCCCCACGCGCCGGCAGGGAACTACGGGAGCGGGTCGTGGCCCGGCAGGCCCAACTCGCCGCGGCCGACGCCGCGCTCGGCGTGGACGGGATGCTCGACCGGGCCTGGCAGACCATGCTTCGGGCGCTGATCGAGGACGACGGCTGGGACCGCGCGGTGGCTTCCTGGCGTCAGCTGCGGCAGCCGTACGAGCTGACGCTGTGCCTGTTCCACGGCGCGCGCACCATGCTGGCCGCGGGCGACCGGCCCGGCGCGACGGCCCGCCTGAGGGAGGCCGCTCGGCTGGCCGAAGACCTGCGCGCCGCGCCGCTCGCCCGGCAGATCACCCAGCTCCTGCGGCCGCGGCCCACCCAGGACGGGCTCACGGAACGTGAGCATGAGGTGCTCCGGTTGATCGCCGAAGGGCTGAGCAACCGGCAGATCGCCGCCCGACTGCACATCTCGCCGAGCACGGCGGGCGTGCACGTCTCCCACATCCTGACGAAGCTGGGCGCGGCGACGCGCACCGAGGCCGCGGCCATCGCCTTCCGTGAAGGACTGACCGGGTCCCGCCACGACGACAGGTGACGAAGGGGCAGGTTTCCCAGCATGGGAACACCGACCGCATCGGCACACGTCGGCTCAGTCGGCTGCGCCGGGCTCCACGACCCACTCGGCCTTGAGCCCGCTCACCGAGGCGATCATGTCGAAGTCGCCGGCGTAGTGCAGGACCGTGGCCCGGTGCCGTTCGGCGGTTGCCGCGATGAGGACGTCGGCCAGCGACAGCGCCCGGTGAAAGCCGGCGTTCAGCGCCAGGCCCTGGATCTCGAGTGCCCGCTCGAACTCCTGATCGTTGCAGGGCAGGTAGTCGAAACCGCGGAGCAGGGTACGCAGTCGCAGCGCCTCGGGCTTGCCGCGAGCCGAGTAAAGAACCTCGTACTCCGTCGGGGCGCAGACCGCGAGGAGCCCGTCACGGTCCAGCACATCCAGCCGCGCCCGCACCGCCGGCTTGCCCCGGCGAGCCAGCGCTGACTTGTCGATGAGATAGCGCCCCTTCACGCCGCCGAGGCCCCGCCCTCACGCTTGAGCGTGCCGTCCGGATTACGCGGCCCGGTCTGCGAGCGGATCTCCGCGAACGCGTCCTCGAACTCCCCCTCGTCGATGGCATCGAACAGCTCCCGGCGCAGCCGCAGCTTCACCCCCTCCTCCATGGCCGCCCGTACTGCGGCGGCCTTGGTCTTCACGCCGTACACCCGCATCGCCTGCTCGACGATCTCGTCGTCCAGATCAATCACAGTCCTGGCCATCAGCCATCCCTCCACAGTCTGACAACACACCAACGATATCAATTTGGACTAAGAAATGGCATCGAAATACCGGCTCTGGCCCACTTCGTGTGGTCGTGTGACTCTCGGTCACGCCAACAGGACTCGTTTGCGAAGGAGTTCGAATCCTGCGCGGCCGGACATCTGTCGTTTGAGCATCTTAGAGGTGGATCAGCCCGCCCTCCTCGGCCGGCTTCTCACAGACGAACAGCATGAGTCGAGGAGGGGCGGGGATCCCCGAACGCTCGGTGTGCGCGGACAGCCCGCCGTTACCGAGGCCGGCGAACCCTGGCTGGTGCGCCCGGTGGCCCGTATCGCGGACGACGGTCAGGCCGTCGGGCTCGCTGTCGCGGTGCGGGATGAGATCCAGGCAGCGAGCGGCGAAGTCGAGCACGGCCTGCCGCGAGACCAGGCCGTCCACGGTGACCAGTCCGGTGACATGCATGTGCTTCGCGACGATGTCGATGGCGTCCGGAGCGGTGGCGTCTACGTGCCGGAATGCCAACGGGTCAGGGGCGGCAGGGGCCGTGCGCTGTGGAGCGTGCGTCATGGCGAGCACTCCTTGGGAGGATGCGGCAGTGCTCCCAGGGTGGGGATGCCCGCTAGCCTGGTAAAGCGACAGATTGTCGACTCGGACCAATCGCCCACCCCGGCCTGTCGGCCCAGGCGGCGTGCTACGTTCCCAAGCCGCTCGTGCGATCGACACCGCCCTCCCGATGAGGACCGCCGTGACGTACACGCCCCCCGTTTGGCCCGTCTCCGTCAAAGGCATCGCGCTGGACGCACAGCAACGGGTGCTGCTGCTGAAGAACGAGCGTGAGGAATGGGAGCTGCCCGGCGGGCGACTGGAGGCCAAGGACCCCAGCCCCGAGCAGGCACTGGAGCGCGAGCTGCGCGAGGAGGCCGGGTGGGAGGTCAAGGCCGGACCGCTGATCGACGGCGGAGTGTGGATCTACGAGCCCATCCCCGGCCGCCGAGTGCTGATCGTCACCTACGGCTGCACCGTTCTGACCCCCGAGACCGAACCGGTCCTCAGCCATGAACACAAGCAAATCGGACTGTTCCCCGCCGACCAGATCAACGCCCTGACCATGCCCGAGGGATACAAACAGTCCATCCACGCCTGGCACCCACGGGCCACCGCACCTCGGACGTAGCCGACAATGGCCGCACCCAGCCGCCTGCCGCAGCCGCCACCACTGGCCCCGCACGCCCAGTGGCACTGGGCCACACGCCAGGCCCAGACGGTGCTGGCCAGCGGCAACCTCGGCGCGATCCTGCGTTTCTACCGATCCGTCCACACCATGAACCAGACAGCGTTGGGCGACCTGCTCGGCTACGACAAGACCACCATCTCGGCACTCGAGTGAACCTTCCCCTTGATCGTGGACACCTGGAGACTGGGACATGTGAGCCCGGAGGAAGTAGTGCCAGGTGGGAAGTAAGTACACGAAGCGGTACTCGGAGGAGTTCAAGCGGGACGCGGTCGCGCTGGTCGGCTCCTCCGGGCGGACGGTGGCCGAGGTTGCCCGGGAGTTGGGGGTCAGCGGCGAGAGCCTGCGGGCCTGGGTCAAGCAGGACCGAACCGACCGGGGCCAGGGAGCGCCGGGCGAGCTGACAACCGCGGAACGGGAGGAACTGCGCCGGCTGCAGCGGGAGAACGCCGAGCAGGCCAGGACGATCGAGGTACTGCGAAAAGCGGCGGTCTTCTTCGCCAAGGAGAGCGATCGATGAGCGAGGTCCATGCGTTCATCGAGGCGGAGAAGACCACCTTCGGCGTTGCTCTCCTGTGCCGGGTGCTGAAGGTGGCCCGCTCCTCGTTCTACGCGTGGCTGGCCGGCAAACAGGCCCGGGCCGCCCGCAAGGCGGCCGACGACGCCCTGGCCCACGAGGTCACCACGGTGCACCTCGCCTCGAACGGCGCCTACGGAGTACCGCGCGTCCACGCCGAGTTGCGCCGGCAGGGTCACCGGGTCAACCGCAAACGGGTGGAGAGGGTGATGCGCGAGCGTGGCATCGCGGGCGTGACCCGGCGCAAGCGCCGGTCGCTGACCCGCCCGGCGAGGAAGGCGGTCCCCGCCTGCGACCTGCTGGGCCGTGACTTCACCGCACCCACGCCGGGAGTGAAGCTGGTCGGCGACATCACCTTCATCGCCACCGGCGAGGGCTGGCTGTATCTGGCGACCTGGCTGGACCTGGCGACCCGCGAGATCGTCGGCTACTCGATGGCGGACCACCACCGCGCGTCCCTGGTGGTGGATGCCTTGCGGATGGCCACCGGCCGCGGACGGCTCCAGCCCGGCTGCATCGCACATTCGGACAGGGGAAGCGAGTACACCTCCGACGAACTCCGCCGCGAGATACGTGACTTGGGCATGCGGCAGAGCATGGGCCGCACCGGCTCGTGCTTCGACAACGCCGCCGCCGAGTCGTTCTTCGCGGTGCTGAAGGAGGAGATCGGCGTCCGGCACTGGCCCGACCGGGCCACCGCCCGCGCCGAGATCTTCGCCTTCATCGAGACCTTCTACAACCGCAAACGGCTGCGCAAGCACCCGGTCTGGGGCTATCTCACCCCACTGGAGACCCGACAGCGACACGAGCAAGGACACACCCTCACAGCGTAGGAAGCGAGTGTCCAAGATCACGGGGAAACTTCACGAGCTTGGCAAACGCAAGATGGACGACCTCTCCTCCCGGCGCCACATCGCGGCAGCGCTTCGCCTGCCAGCGCACATCCTGGGAGTCACCGAGCCCGCTGATGTGGATCACCGGGCCATGCTCCAGTTCGGCGAATCAACCGTCCGTTTGGCGGAAATCGCCCGCCAGTCCGGGCACGCGTCGGAGGCCGTCACCGAACTGTGGCCGCTCGTCGCCCGCCTCGAGGCTCGCCTCCAGGACGGCCACACCGAGCGCGAGGTGCTGCACCTGCTGGCCCGCGCCCGCGTCGGCCTCGGCGTCGCACTCGGCAACGTCCTCCCCGAAGAACGCCTCCCCACCGCCGCCCGCTGGACCGCGAGATCGTTGGACATCGCCCCCTACGTCGACGACGGCGCCTTTACTTCGTACGTGTTGCGGATGCACGGCAACGAACTGCGCAAGGCCGGCCTGCCCGGCGCCGCGGTCGAACGGCTGCGCCGCGCCGCGGCACTGGCCAGCACCCCCGACGACCGCGCGGCCGTGCTCCCACTACTGGCCCGCGCGGCGGGCGAGGCCCGGCAGAGTGCGCTGTTCGACACTGTGACGCGTGAATGCCACCGACTGCTGGACGAGGTCGAGCACACCTCGTTGTTCAACACCTTCGCACTGCACGAGATCCGGCTGCGCGGACTGCTCGCCACCGGCCGCGCCACGATCGCGATCCGACTCGCGGAGACCAGCCCGCCACCCGCGAGCGTCGCCGCTCCACAATGGCGCGTCATCGCCGCCATCACCACCGGCCGCGTCCGGCTCCTGGCCGACGACCGGCCCGGAGCAACGGACACCCTGACCTTCGCCATTGACGAAGCCCTCAGACAACGCCTCCCCCACCAACTCCAACGCATCCTCCGCACCACAGGCGACGCGCTGCCCAGCGTCCACGACCTGGCTGAGCAGGCACTGGGCCGCCTACGCACGGAGATGGCCGCCTGACCACGGCAACACGCCGCCCAGTACTGTTCGCCACGCGCCCGGTCGACCGTGGACCCCGTCAACAAGCTAAGAGCGCGGTCCCCAGCGACGCGCTAATCCTGGCCTCAGGTTGATCGGGGACGATGAGCGGCAAAAGCATCGACTGGAAGGGGGCGGGCCGGCGTGCGGATCATGATCGCGGATGATGAAGCGGCCATCCGTGAGTCGCTGGAGCGGGTGCTCCAGGTCGAGGGTTACGACACCAGCACCGTCGCCAACGGTCTCGCCGTGCTCGACGGGGTCGGTGGGGCCGGCGGTGACACGCTGGATCTGCTGATCCTCGACGTGATGATGCCCCGCCTCGGCGGGTTGGAGACCTGCCGGCGGTTGCGGGCCGCGGGTCGGGATCTGCCGGTGCTGATGCTGACCGCCCGTGACCAGGTCTCCGACCGGGTCGCGGGGTTGGACGCGGGCGCCGACGACTACCTGCCCAAGCCGTTCGCCGCCGAGGAGTTGCTGGCCCGGGTGCGGGCCCTGCTGCGCCGGCGCACGCCGACCGACGGGGAGTCGCAGATCCTGTCGTTCGCCGATGTCCGGCTCGATCCCGACAGGTTCGAGGCGTGGCGGGGCGGGCGGCCGCTGCGCCTGACCCGGACCGAGTTCTCCCTCCTGCAGGTCCTCATGCGCAACGCGACCCGGGTCTTGACCCGCGACGCGCTGTTCGAGGCGATCTGGGGCCTCGACATGAGCGCCACCGCCAACAACCTCCAGGTATACGTGAGCTACCTGCGCCGCAAGATGGAGGCCGAGGGTGAGCCGCGATTGATCTACACGCTGCGCGGCCTGGGATACACGTTGCGGGAGACTCCTCCATGAGCAGGCCCGCCGGCCGGGAACCGCGCCGGCTGACCCGATGGTGGCGCCGGCGGTCCCTGCGGACCAGGCTGACGGTGATCGCGGCGACGGCCATCGCGGTCAGCGTGTTCGTGGCCTTCCAGGTGGCCAGCGAGCTACTGGACTGGGAGCTGCGGGACACCGCCGAGAATCAGCTACGCGCCGACTCCCGCGTCCTGGCGACGAACGCGCAGCGCGCCGGTCTGGCGCAGGTCCAGCTACCGCCGTATCCCGGATCCGGTCATCTGGTGCGGGTCATCCTGCCCGACGGCTCGACCCGGACGCCGGCCGGCCAACCCGCGCTGCCCCCCGTCAGCGAGCACGCCGTGCGCGTGGCGCAGGGCGCGTCGGCCGACCTGATGGAGTCGAACGACAGCGACGACGACGGCTACCTCATCTACACGGTGCGGGCGGGTGACGGCGCGGTCCAGGTGGCCCGTGTCACCGACGACAGCCCGATCAACCGGTTCGGGTTGGGCATGCTGCTGATCGGGCTGCTCTGCGTGGTCGGCGGTGCCCTTGTCGGTCGGACCGTGGCGCGGACCGGGCTGGCACCGATCGACCGGCTGACCGCCGCTGCGGTACGTGTCGCGCACACCCGGGATCTCGACGCCGACATCCCGGATGAGGGCGGTGGGGAGATCCGGCGGCTGATCCAGTCGATCAACGACATGCTCGCCGCGCTCCGGGACGCCCGGCGGGCCCAGCGGCTGCTCGCCGAGGACGCCGCCCACGAGCTCAAGACCCCGCTCACCAGTCTGCGCCTCAACGCCGAGCTGCTGATCCGGCTCGATCGGCGCGGCACCCTGGACAGCGCACTGCCGGCGGAGAGCCGGACCCGGCTGCTCAACGATCTCGGCGCCCAGGTGGCCGAGTTGAGCACCCTTGCCGCCGAGCTGACCGACCTGGCGCGCGGTGACGTCAGCGAAGAGAACACCGAGCTGCTCGACCTCACCGACGTGGTGGTGGCCGCCGCGACCCGGGCGCGTTCCCGCGTGCCCGACATCGAGGTCGCGCTCGACGTGACCTCCGTGTGGGTGAGCGGGCGTCCCGCTGCGCTCCAGCGGGCGGTGCTCAACCTCATCGACAACGCCGGCAAGTGGTCCCCCGCGGACCAGCCGGTCCAGGTCCGGCTCCGTGCCGAGGGCGCGTCGGCGGTGCTCGAGGTCGACGACGCCGGGCCGGGCATCGACGCCGCCGACGTACCGCGGGTGTTCGACCGGTTCTACCGTGCCGACAGCGCCCGGGCCTTGCCGGGATCCGGTCTGGGGCTGTCGATCGTGCAGCGGGTCGTCGACGCCCACGGCGGCCGGGCCACCGTCGCCCGCTCCGCACGCGGTGGCGCGCTGCTTCGGGTCGACCTTCCGGCCGCGGCCCCGCCCGCCCCGATCGCGCGGCTCACCGCCGGGGAGGACACCGCGGTGCGCTGACCCGCCCCGGCGGCGCGGCGCAGGACAAGGGACGGCGGCCCTCGGGCATGGCCCCGCGCGGCTCACCGTGGGGGCAGGACACCGCGGTGCGCCGACCCCAGTCCCGGCGCGTGGCGCAGGACCAAAGGCCGGCGGCCGTCGGGCCCATGACGAGATCCGGGACGGGCCTGAGGCCCGTCCCGGATCTCGTCCGTGCCGCCGCGCTCACCGTTGCAGCGCGGGCTCCTCGTCGTCGGCGAGCGGCTGTTGACCGTCCGGCAGCTCCGCCGCTGGACGGGACAGCCGGCTCGGCCACCAGATCCGCTGGCCGATCAGCAGGGTGAGGGCGGGCACCAGGACCGACCGCACCAGCAGGGCGTCGAGCAGCACGCCGAAGGCGACCAGGAACCCGACCTCGATCAGCATCACCAGCGGAAGTGTGGCGAGGACCGCGAACGTGGCCGCCAGGACCAGGCCTGCCGAGGTGATGACGCCACCGGTAGCGGAGAGGGCTTTGAGCATGCCCTCTCTGGTGCCGAGGCGCACGGTCTCCTCCCGGGCCCGGCTGGCCAGGAAGATGTTGTAGTCGACGCCGAGCGCCACCAGGAACAGGAATGCCAGCAGCGGCACCGAATAGTCGACGCCCTTGAACCCGAGGATCGTGTCGAAGACGAACACGCTGCCGCCGAAGGCCGCGGCGAATGAGGCGATCACGGTGGCCATCAGGACCAGCGGGGCCAGGATCGCGCGCAGCAGCAGCCCGAGGACGATCAGGACGACGGCGAGCACCAGCGGGATCACCAGCTTCTCGTCGCGGCTGGTGGTCACCTCGGTGTCGAGGTTCTCCGCGCTCGGCCCGCCGACGATCGCCTCCGCACCGCTCACCGCGTGCACGGCGGTGCGCACCCGCTCGATCGTGTCGTACTCTGCGGCGGTGTCCGGCGCGTCCGTCGGGAACACGGAGATGTTGGCCCAGCCACCGCTGGTCTGCTCCGGGATGGCCAGGGCCACACCGCGAGTGTCCTTGACGATGTCGAGCACCCGCTCCTGGTACGCCGGCCGCGTGAAGATCGTCATCGGCTGGCCGCCGAGCTCCGGGAAGTGCTGGCGGAGAACGGTGAAGCCGGTGACCGACTCCGGCGCGGACACGAACTGGTCCTGCTCCCGCAGGGCGCCGGTGTTGCCAGCCAGCCCGAGGGCGAGCACGCCGAGGACTCCGAGCGAGCCGAGCGCCGCCACCCACCGGCGGCGGCTGATGGCGGCGCCAAGCCGTCCCCACAGCCCCGGCTTCTCCTCCACGGCCGTGCTGAACCGCGGGATGGCCGGCCAGAAGATCCGCCTGCCGAGCACCACGAGCACCGCCGGGAACAGCGTCAGCATGGCCACCAGCGCGCACAGAATGCCGGCCGCGCCGATCGGGCCCAACCCGCTGGTGCTGTTCAGGTCGGCGACGAGCAGGCAGAGCAGGCCGGCGACCACGGTGGCCGCGGACGCGACGATGGCCGGCGCCGCGCCGCGCAGCGCGTGGACCATCGCGACCCGGACGTTCTCGTGGTGGTGCAGTGCCTCCCGATATCGAGCGATGAGCAACAGCGCGTAGTCCGTGCCGACGCCGAACACCAGGATCGTCAGCAGCGCCGAGTTCTGGTCGTTGACCACGATGCCGAGGCCCTTGACGAGCAGGTAGACGGTCCCCATCGAGGTCAGTGCGGCCGCGCCAACGACCACCAGCGGGATGAGCCACAACACCGGGCTGCGGTAGGTGAGGATGAGCAGGAGCGTGACGACGACGATGGTGGTGAGGAGGACCTGCACGTCGATGCCGTCGAAGACGGCGTCCATGTCGCCGTCGATCGCGCCCGGGCCGGTCACGTCGAGTTCCAGGCCGGAGGGGCGGTCCTTCGCGGCGTCACGCAACGGGCCGACGATCTCCTCCGGTGGGCCGTAGGTCGTGCTCACCTCGAGGGTGAACATCATCGCCTCGCCGTCGGTGGAGGGTCTCGTCAATGGGCCCTCGTCGCCGCCGGCCGGGGCCCCCACCTTCGGCGGGTACCGCTTGGCAAGGGTGTCGTAGTGGCGCTCGACCGTCGCGCGGTCGGCGTCGGTCATGCCGCCGGCACGGTGGTACACGAAGACGAACGTGTTGTCGTCACCGCCGGGGAGACTGTCCTCCAGTACCGCGACCTTGGTGGACTCGGCACTGGCCGGCAGGGTGTCCGCGGCGCTGTCGGTGGTGACCGAACTCAACTTTCCGCTCAGCGGCACCATGAACGCCGCCAGCACCAACCACAAGCCAATCACCAACCACGGCACCCACCGGCCTGCCAACCGACCGGCCGGCGCTTCCCCGGACGGCGCTGCGTTGACTGCCATCACTAGCCTCCTACGTACGGATTACATCGCCTATCTGATGCCTGCTTCCTAACGAGCGAACCTGAGACGACCGTTAGAGCCTGTGAAGTAACCGGCGTCCGTTGTAGATAGTGATGTTGATCATCGATGTCTTGTGGGTGGGTGCGTCGTGGTGAATCGTCCGCGCCGCTATCCGTCGGACACCTCGGATACCGAGTGGGAAATCACCGCCCCGTACATCCCGGTCAGAGGCACTCGGGCAGGTGCCGGCGGGCGCCCGGTCTTGTATCCACGGCGTGACATCGTGGCTGGACTACGACGGTGATCTGCCGGTGTTGGAAGGCACTTTGATCCACCTTGTCGTGGACCACCTGCCGCGCGCTGCGGACCGGTGGACCTGGCTCATGATCGCCGCGTACACCCAGCTACGCCTGGCCCGGCACCTCACCGCGGATCTGCGCCGGCCGTGGGAGCGCCCCGCTCCCGCAGGTCGGCTCACCCGGCACGGGTCCGTCGAGGGTTTCGGAACCTCCGCGCGAGAACCACCCGACCAGCCGGTGCGCCGAAACCCACCACCGCCGGTCCCGGACGCCCACCCGGCTCGAAGAACCGTCGGCCCGCCAACCGCTACGACGTCGGCAAAACCGCCAAACGGGGCACCACGCTTCAAGAACGCAAGAAACACTCAGGTTGAACCGCCCCGTGTCAGGTAGAGACTCGATTCCGTGAAAGGATTGAGTCATGGCACGGCCCTCCCGTTACCCGCTTGAGTTGCGCCGTCGCGCGGTGCGCATGGTCGCCGAAGTGCGCGACGACTACCCGAACGAGACGGTCGCCTTGCAGGCGGTCGCGGACAAGCTCGGCATCGGTTCCCGCGAGACTCTGCGGAACTGGGTGAAGCAGTACGAGATCGACGTGGGGCAGCGTCCGGGGACGACGACGGAGGAGTCCGCCCAGCTCAAGGCGTTGAAGAAGGAGAACGCCGAGCTGAAGCGGGCGAACGAGATCCTGAAGGCCGCGGCGAGTTTCTTCGCGGCCGAGCTCGACCGGCCACACACGCGCTCGTAGCGTTCATCGACGAGCATCGGGACCGCTTCGGCGGGGTCGAGCCGATCTGCAGGACGCTCACCGCGCACGACTGCCAGATCGCCCCTTCCACGTACTACGCCCACAAGAAACGCCTCCGAACGCCCTCCGCCCGTTCCGTGCGCGACGAGGAGCTCAAGGAGAGGATCCAGGAGGTCCACGCGTCCAACTACCGTGTCTATGGAGCGAGGAAGATCTGGCGCGAGCTGAACCGGCAGGGACTTGCGGTGGCCCGCTGCACCGTCGAGCGCCTGATGCGCGAGCTCGGCATCCAGGGCGCGGTGCGCGGCAAACGCGTCATCACCACGATCCCCGGCGGGCAGGCTGAGCGGGCCCCCGACCTTGTCGACCGCGACTTCGTCGCCGGTGCCCCGAACCGCTGCTGGGTAGCCGACTTCACGCACGTGAAGACCTTCGCCGGCGTCGTTTATGTCGCGTTCGTCGTGGACACCTTCTCCCGTCGGATCGTGGGGTGGTCGGCCGCCACGGTGAAGGAGACGGTGTTCGTACTGGACGCCCTGGAGATGGCGATCTGGCAGCGGGACCGTGACCAACGCCCCATTCAGCCAGGCGAGTTGATACATCATTCGGACGCCGGGTCGCAGTACTCGAGCTTCCGCCTCGCCGAGCACCTGGACGCCGCCGGCATCGCGGCGAGCATCGGATCCGTCGGTGACGCCTACGACAACGCCCTGATGGAGTCCACGATCGGCCTGTTCAAAACCGAGCTGATCACGTCCCAACGGCCCTGGAAGACGCTCTCCCAGGTCGAGTTGGCCACCGCCGAGTGGATCGATTGGTACAACCACCGCCGACTCCACGGTGAGATAGGGCACATCCCGCCCGTCGAATACGAAGCCAACTACTACACCGAACACACGAAATCCCAGGTCATCACCACAATCTGAGATCTCTAACGAACCCGGGGCGGTTCAGGTTAAAGAACAAGCTGAGTGATGCGGATCCTCAGCGGTCAGCTCCTCCATGGCCGGAGTCAACCACTCCCCGTCGGGAAGGGCTCCCGAGGGGGTCATGGCACGACACCTCACCGAAGGACGTCCGGCAGCCGCTCCCTCAGAGGATCAACGCTCGTTTTCGACGGGATACGGCGCCTGATCAGGCAATCGCGCAATCGCGCCTTCGGCCGGGCACTGGTCGCCTGACCCCGGTCCCCGGACCGAGAGTGCAAGGTCGGTCGCGTGGAACGCGGCGGCGCGGAGGGCATCATGGGGAGGAGCGGGGGTGGTTCTGGTCGCGCCAGGTCCGAGGCGAGATTCCGTATGCTTGTTTGAACACCTTGCTGAAGTGGGTCGCGTCCACGAAGCCCCACCTTCGTCCTATCGCTGCGATGGTCCGCAGTCGGCCGTTCGGGCCGGCCAGTTCTCGCCTGCATTCGGCCAAGCGGCGTGTACGGATCCAGTCTCCGAGGCTGATGCCCGATCGGGACAGCACAGCGTAGAGATGACGCACGGAGATGCCGTGTGCGGCGGCGATCCGTCCCGCCGACAGATCGGCATCAGCAAGGTGCGCCCGGAGGTACTGAGTGATCCGCAGGCTGAGTGTCGCCTCCAACGGGGCTCTGGCCAGGCTGGAGTTACCGTGCTGGGTCGCCAGGACGGCACGGAGCAGTTCGATGCTGGGTTCCACGACGGCGTCGGCGTGCACGCCCTGGTGCAATTCGTCGCTGACGGCCAGTTGGGAGAAGTATGCGAAGGCGAGGCGCGCAATGGGGTTGTCGGATCCCAGGGGGACCGCGGTGATGTCTCGTAGCAACCGGTCGGGGAACGCGAGTGCCGCGCGGGGGAACCGGATGAAGCGGTGGTCGACTCCCTCGTCGAAGAGAAGTGTGTAGGGAGCGATCGATTCGTAGACGGCGAAGTCTCCCGGCCTCAGCAGGCACTCGCGGCCGTTCTGTACCACCAGGCTACTGCCCGTCATCTGAACACCGAGAGTGACGGCCGGCTCCTCGTCCTCCCGGGCGAGCCGCTCCGTCCGACGGAGAGTGACCGCGGTCGCCCGCGCCGAACAGATCTTGATTGGCCCCACGGCGCCGAGCCCGATGCGAACGGAGATGTCCTCAGCCGGAGGACGGTGGTCGATGTCGACCGCCACCATGGATTCCCACACCGCGTGCCGGATCACTTCCTCCCGGTCCCGGGGCGGTATGAACGCGGTGTCCAGGATCGGGCTCATGAGGCAGACCTTCGTCTGCGTCTCTCATAGAGCCAGCCTGACAGTACCTCGACCCGTTCCCCCACAAGCCGCCCCTCGACACGAAGGTTCCTGACATCAGTTTGGCTGGATTCTTTCTTGCTGGCAACGGCTTCGACGGCACATGCAGGGTCCCCAGGTCTCCCCTTGCCTGATGCGAGCGTCAACTGAGGCAGCGCACTCCTGACAAAGTTCCCTGCATGAATGACAAAGTCCGAAGCCCACGATGACCCTAAGGTCCATGGGCGAGGCCAGAGAACGGGGAGCCACATGTTTCGCACCACTGGCGCGTTGGTAGCCGCGGCGCTTGGCGCGTCGATCGTCTTCATCCCGTCGCCGGCGTCTGCGGCAAGCAACTGGATGTGCTACGGCACCCAGGTCAAGCGCTGCGCCGCCGTCTGGTGGGACCGGGACACCGACACCTACCGGGCGCGGGCGAAGATCACCGACGTCGCCGGTGGCGGCAGCTTCCAGGTCGCGGTCACCGACGTGACGCTCCGGCGCTCCGACGGCGATGGTGGCTATATGACGCTGCGCCATGCGGCAGACACCGACGGTTGGCATGCCACCGAGGACTTGGCCGCCACTACCGCCGTCGATCCGTGCAACTTTCCACGGCTGAGTTACACCGTGGTGGCGACGTTCAGATGGAGGGGCGCGGCCTCCGGTGAGAGGACCTGGAGCCCCGACATGGCGTGGACTCATTACTGCGACTGACCCGCCGAACGCGCCCGCCCCACACTGACCGGTGCACGGCGGACGCGTCTCCCTCGGCGCATGCGCCAGGCACCCCGCGACCACCCGATCAGGGCTCCCGTTCGACGCGCATCCCTCAAGGTCGGAAAGACAACAGCTACTCATGTTTTCAAGAACGCATAAGGAGGCCGCGATGCTGCAGGTTGTACGGGGGAACCGAGCGGTCACAGGAATAGCCCTGGGAGCGCTGTCGCTGCTCCTGTCCACGGGCTGCTCAAGCGGCGACCCCGTCGTCGACAGCGACGAGGTCGCCGAGCAGTCGACCGCGGTCCTGGAAGAGCAGACCGGTGGAGACCTTGAGGTCACCTGCCCTGACGACCTCGCGGCGGAAGTGGGGGCCACCACCCAATGCGAGGTCACGGAAGCCGGACAGACCTACGGCGCGACCATCACGGTGACCTCGGTCGATGGGGACAACGCCCAGTGGGACATCGAGGTTGACGAACAGCCCATGGAGTGAGCCGGGTGCCGGCCTGACGGGGATACGGGCCACGATGAGCTCGCGGATGAACTCGGCCACGATGACGCGGAGGACCAGGCGCCCGCCGGGGGGTGGAAGTGCTGCGCCACTGCCAACCCGGAGGTGCGCCTCCTCCACCGCCTGCCCGCCTTCCACGACCTGGGCAAGGCACTCATGGTCGCCACGCTGGGGCAGGTCTCCCCCACATCACCCCGTCCCGCACCTCGGAATGAGGAGTTCTGAGCATGGCGATGCGGCACGAGCTGCCCGGCGGCCAGAACGAGAGCTCCCGCCACACGACCGCGGGCAACCGTGATCACAGCGAGAACCACCCGGCGTCCATGGACAGCAGCACCGATCCCGGCTACCTCGCCTCTGAGCGGGAGCTCCGCGACAGCGGGTTCCTGACGCACCCGGATCAGCCAGGCACCACGGTGGCCGCCGGGTACATCCACATCGGCCGGAAGCACTGATGGGCAAGAGGTGGGAACGCCGCAGGCGTCGACTCGTGCACCGGCTGTCTGATCCCCTCGACGAACTCGGCGAGGCACCCAAGCCCCCGGTTCCCTCCTGGACTGTGGCGGTCTCCCGGACGAGCTGCCCGGCCGGCGCCACTCAGCCAGAAGGCGGCTGAAGTGATCGTTTTGGGGGGAGTTCATGCGGTCCGCGCCTCGCTCACGGCGAACGGCAGCAGCACCACCGTCAGGACGAACGGCCACTCGAGCGTCTTGGGCCCAGGGTCTCGCCAACCCCAGTCATCTGGCTGGCCTTGTTCCGGCGGGATTCTTGAGTTCGGCTGCGTCGCTCGCATTCCCGGATGCAGTGGTCGCCATGGTTGCGGCAAGCCGCCTCGCGTGTGCGTCACGTCACGCGAGCGAAAAGTAGTGACAATCATTTTCATCACGGATACGCTGTGCCGCATGGGTGACACCACGTTCCGCCCGACACTGGGCGCCGTCGAGGAAACGCTGCTGATCACGCTGTACGGCCGGGCCGTGGAGACCCGCGATCCGGACGGGCTGCTGAACGACACGGCCGCGATGGTCGAGGCCATCGACTACGACTTCGTGAAGTTCGACGGCAAGCCCAGCCTGCTCGGCGCCTGCCTGCGGACTCTCCTCTTCGACCACTGGGTGCGGGCCTTCCTCGCGGAGCACCCTGCGGGCACGGTCGTCGAGGTCGGCACCGGCCTCAACACCCGCTTCGAGCGGGTCGACAACGGCCGTGTGCGCTGGATTGACCTCGACCTGCCCGACGCCATCGCGCTGCGCCGTCGCTTCTTCCGGGAGGACGAGCCACGGCGGGAAATGCTGGCGGCCTCCGTGATCGACACGTCGTGGATGGATCGCGCGGCCGAGCTGCGCGGCCCGTGGTTCTTCGCGATCGAGGCGGTGCTGCCCTACCTCGCCGAGGAGCAGGTGCGCTGGCTCATCGCCGAGTTGGCCCGGCGTTTCCCCGGCTCCCGGCTGGCCACCGACATCGCGACCACCCCCATGGTCGCCGACCAGAACAACCACGACGCGCTGAGCATGATGGCCGCGCGCATGGACTGGGCCTGCGACGAACCCCGTGACATCGAAGGCTGGGCGCCCGGCGTGCGGCTCAGGCAGAGCGTGACCCTCGACCGCCTGCCCGAGGATCTGGTCGCCGGCTTCTCGCAGGCGCGGCGCGACTGGCTGCGCATGGCGGCCGAGACCGTGCCCGAGAAGATGGCCACCTATCTGCTCACCCTCTACGAACTGCGAGGTCCCGCCGTCGGTGACGGTGTGCCGGTCTAGCGGATCGCGACGAGCACGTGGCTGTTGCCGAACTGCCAGACCGGGCTGACGTGGGCGAAGCCCGCCTGCCGCAGGAACTCGACGTGGCGGGACAGCGTCACGTCGTTGTCGCTGCCGCGTGCCGTCAGGCGGCGCTGCCGCTCGGCGAACAGGTCGGCCAGTTCCGGGTCCCGGGCCGCCGCCGCCCACCAGGATGCCCAGTCCTCGTGCCGATGGGTGCGCGATCGTTCCGCCTGGCGACGTCCCACATGCGCCGTGATCTCCGAGAACGGCGCGCCACCCTGCGGCAGATGGTCACCGTTGACCAGGGCGCCGCCCGGGCGCAGCAGCGCCGCGAGCTCGCGGTAGGTCCGCCGCAGCGCCGGTTCGGTGAGGTAGTGCAGTGCTGTCGTGGAAACCGCCGCGTCCAGGGGTCGGTCCACGCCCAGGTGCGCGGTCCAGCCGTCCGCCCCGATCACGGCGTCCACGAACCGTGCCGCGTCCGCGTGGTGGGTGCGGCCGAGTTCCAGGAGCAGCGGGTCCATGTCCACGGCCACGATGTCCGCGCGAGGCAGGCGTACGGCCAGCCGTGCGGCCAGCGATCCCGGGCCGCAGCCGAGATCGACGATCAGCGGCCTCGGCCGGTCGGCCGTCACGTGTTCGACCACGTCGGCGATCACGGTGAACCGTTCCTCGCGATCGATGGCATACCGCTGTTGCTGGCGTTCCCAGCGCTCCACCCACATCTCGGCCGTCGCCATACTCACACCCACCCCCTCACCCTAATGGAAATGGTTCCCATTATTTGCATCAGGCCAGGGTGGCGAGGACGGACAGCAGCCGCTCGACCTCCTCGGGGGTGTTGTAGACGTGCAGGCTGACGCGCACCCCGCCGTTCTTCACGTCGGTTCCGTCCGCGCCGGCCTGACAGAGGCTGTCGGCCCGCACCATCAGGCCGTGGCTGAACAGGATGAAGCCGAGGTCGTCGGAGGGGATCTCGCGGTGCCGGAAGGTCACGATGCCGTGGCGGCCCTGCACCGTCGAGTCGGCGGACAGGCTGCGTTGGCAGCCGCGGACCTCGTACGCCGCCAGCCGGCGCAGTCCGTCGGTGAGCTGCGCTGTCAGGGCGCGGGTCCACCGCGCGATCCGGTCCGTGCCCGCGGCCTCCAGCCAGTCGAGGGCCGCCTCGAGGCTGGCGATGCCCACGGTGTTCGGCGTTCCACTCCAGCCTCCGGGGCCGAACCTCGGGCCGCGCTCGCCGCGGGCCCACACGGCGCCCGAGCCCGGCAGGGCCAGCGTCTTGTGGCCGGAGAAGACCACGAAGTCCACGTCGAGTTCGGCCACTGACACCGGCAGGTGGCCGATGCTCTGGGCGGCGTCCAGGCAGATCGGCGTCCTGGGCCCGACCGCCTCGCGCAGTCGGTGGATGTTCATGTCCGCGCCGTAGACGTGGTGCACGTGCGTGGCGGCGACGAAGCGGGTACGCGGGCCAACGAGCCCGGCCAGCGCCTCGTGGTCGTAGTCGCCGGAGGGGTCCTGGCAGGGCAGGGCACGGACGTGGATGCCGATGCCCTGGCGTTCCAGGAGCCGCGGGGCCTCCAGCCAGGGCGAGCAGTTCGCCTGGTGGTCGGCGAAGGGGACGATGATCTCGTCGCCGTCAGCGAGCCAGGTGGCGAGCCAGTCGAGGGCGACGGCCCGCAGACCCTCCGTGGTCCCGCTGACGAAGTGGACGGTGGAACGCTCCGGCTCGCGGTCGCCGAGGAACGCCTTGATCCGCGTCCGGGTGCGCTCCACGAGCGCCGTGGTCCGGTTGGCCCACGGGTAGGCGCCGCGTCCGGCGTTGGCGTTGCTCGTGGTGAGGTAGGCGTGGACGGCGTCCAGCACGGCCCGCGGCTTCTGCGAGGTGGCGGCGCTGTCCAGGAACGCCAGCTCGGGGTGGCCGGTGATGATGGGGAACTCGGCACGCAGCGTCTCCTGCCACGCACGCAGCTGTGCCGCCTCGGACATCGGGTCGGTCATCGCGGTGGCCACCGGTCAGTCCCGCACCAGGGGCGCGCCCGCGTCCCGCCAGGCGACGATGCCGCCGGCGAGGCTGCGCACGTCCGGGTGACCCATGCGGGTCAGCAGCGCGGCGTACCGGGCCGACTTCTCGCCGACCGGACACGCCAGCAGCACCGGCCGCCGCCTGCTGAACGGCAGGCCACCGCGCACCAGCTCGTCGACGATGTTGACCGAGCCGTCGATGTGCAGCGTGGCGTAGGCGTGCGGCCCGCGCAGGTCGATCACCAGGGGCCGCTCCCGCTCGATCCATCGCTGGGCGTGCGCGACGTCGATGTCCGTGGCCGACCGGGTCTCGGCCTCGGTGACGGTGGCCACGGAGTTCCGCTGCGGCGGCCGGCCGACAAGCTCCGGCCGCCGCCGGCGTATGTAGCTCAGGTAGCTCTCCACCCGGTCGCAGACGATGAAGACCGCGGACTGGCATTCCGAACGTGTCGTCAGCTCGTCGTCGGCGGCCCGTAGGTGGCGCACCGCGCCGTGGTACGTGCCGTCGATGGCCTCGTCGGCGCTGACCGACTCGATCGTGTCGTAGGTGTCCGGCTCGAACAGGCCGACGTGGTGCACCTCCTCAAGGGTGCGGATCCCCGGGATGAAGTCCGACGCCTGGGCCACCAGGCCCACCACGCGCACGTCGGGATCGTGCTCGCGCAGCACCCGGGCGACGCCCGTGGACGAGCCGGCGGTGCCGACGCAGGCGATGAACCAGTCCGGTGCCCGGCCGTCGAGGTCCTTGACGATCTCCGGTCCCGTGCCCGCCAGGTGGGCCTCGGTGTTGCGCGGGTTGAAGTACTGGTCGGTGTGCAGGTACCGGCTGCCGTCCTCGGTCAGGGCGCGGTGGAACCGGGTCAGCGGGTCGTCGGTGTCGGTCGGATCCAGGCATTCGCTCTGACCGGGCAGTTCCTCGATCTCCGCGCCCAGCAGCAGGAGCAGCTCCTTGACCTCCGGAATCCGCATCCGGTTGGTGACGCTCCTGAACGTCAGCCCGTGCATCCCGGCGAGAACGGCCAGGGCCTTGGCGGTGTTCCCGCTCGACAGCTCCACGATCTGCGCGCCGCGCTCGGCGGCGGCGGCCAGCCCGGGCCGGACCATGTTCCAGGCGGCCCGGTCCTTGACCGAGCCGAAGGGGTTGAGCATCTCCAGCTTGGCGTACAGGTCGATGTTCCGCAGGCCGTGAACGGCCGGGTCGAGGCGCACCAGCGGGGTGTTGCCGATGGCCTCGGTGATGCTGTCGTATCTCATGTCTGTGTCTGCCCCCCGGGGAACGTGACCGGCCAGTACCGTTCGTCCACGCACCACTGCCAGGAGGCGCCGTCCCGCACGACGGCGGCCGTGCGGGCGAGGGGCTGGCGCTGGGCGTGGTGGGCGTGGAAGTCCATGCAGTAGCCGGCGGTGTTCGCGAAGGCCAGCAGGTCGCCGCGCTGGGGCAGCCGGGGCAGGAAGACCGTGCGCCGGGTGATCAGGTCGGCCTCGAGGCACAGGTTCCCGACAAGGTGAACCCCGACCGGTTCGCCGCCGTCGCCCGCGCCCTCGCGGGGGACGAGGACGGGATCGACGAGAACGCCGTGCTCCTCCAGGGTCACGTCGCCGGCGTTCATACCCAGGCGCACCAGACAGGCACCGGCACCGGCGTCCGTGCGGCGCACGTCCACCACCCTGGCCAGCGAGAGGCCGCACTGGTCCACCAGCGACCGCCCGGGCTCGGCGTACAGCTCGTACAGGTGCTCCGACAGCAGCGTGCCCAGCCGGCGGCCCAGCGTCGGGCCGGGGAGCGAGAGCAACTCGTCGAGATACGCGGGGCCGGCGGCCGAACGGTGCGCCGGATACAGCGCCTGCGTACCGCGCAGGGTGCCGCCCTCGTTCCGCAGGCCGTAGCCGTGGTCGCCCCAGGTCAGGGCGGGGCGGGTGCCCAGCACGGCGTTCGCCAGCTCGGTCGTGTAACGCTCCCACTGGGCGGCGTCGGCGAGGTAGCTCGCCCCGAAGCCGCCGCCGATGTCGATGACGCGCGCCCCCAGGCCCCGGGCCTGGCACTCGTCCATGACCCTGATGCAGCCCTCCAGGGCCACGGCCTTCTCGGCGAGGCTGGTCGTGTCGAGGTGGTAGGCGACGCCGATCAGCTCCACGGCCTTCCCGAGCCGCTCGACCGCGTCCAGGAGGGCGTTCACCTCGCGCACGGGCGTGCCGAAGCGACTGCGCCGGGAGAGGACCCGGACACCGGACGCCTCGAACGCCGACAGCCGCAGCAGAATGCGGACCCGGGGCAGCCCGTACGCGCCGACCAGCGACGCCAGATCCTCCAGTTCGGCCGGTGAGTCGACGTTGACGGTCACCCCGGCACGGGCAGCCAGCCACAGGAACTCCGGATCCTTCGGCCCGGTGGCCATGATCCGGTCCGGGGCGAACCCGGCGCCCAGGGCGTGCCGCAACTCGCCCAGCGAGGCCACATCGACCCCCGCGTCCGTCGCCGCGAGCCGTCGGACGAGGGCGCTCGACTGGTTCGCCTTGTGCGCGAAGAACAGCCGGCCGGTGAGATGGTGCGCGCGGTAGACGGCGCGGAAGCACGCGGCGTTCTCGGCGATCACCTCGGGCAGCACCACGTTGAGCGGTGATCCCAGCGCGTCAACGAGGGAGTGCAGAAACGACGCCGACTCCAGCAGCGAGCGGAGCGGTGGCTCCAGCCGCGGCTCCAGGTACAGCGGCGTGCTCCCCACCCCAACTCCCTCCCCAGGTACCGCCCGCCGCGGGGCTCCGTGGCCGCAGGCAACGGACGTGACCCCTACGCATACTCGAACAACCTTCGCCCAAACAAGCTTTTCCCGTCACATGTGCCTTTATGCCCGCCCCGCGCGTTCCCCCGGCCGAAGGCTCGGGGGAGGCATGAGGGCCGTCCCGATCTCGAGGATGGGGAGGTCGGGTCGGCGTGATGGGCCGTCACCGGCCCACGGGGTCGCCTTCCGCCCCGTCGGTGTGCGTGCGCAGCGTCATGTGGCCGCCGTGATGCAACGGCGTGCGCAGCCTCAGTCGGGCCGCCTCGCCGCCCGTCCCGGCGTCGAGGAGGTGAACCTCGCCGTGGCCGCCGCGGGTGACGGCGACCCAGTCCGCTCCCGGTGAGGCCGCCACCGCACGGCGTTGGACGCCCTCCCAGGGGGTGCCGCCGCGGCGGGGGGCGCCGTCCATGGGCGGGAGCGGGACGTGGTGGGCGGTCCTTCCGTCGGCGTCCAGCAGGATCAGCTCGTCGCCGTCCGGGTGGATGCGGGTGAAGGCGGCGTGGCCCCTGGCGAGGGCCAGCCGGAAGACCAGCCCCGGACCGAGCTCTGTCAGGGTCGTACCGCCTGTTTCCAGGTCGTGGCACCACGCCTGGTTCGTCCACGCCGGCCACTGCCGCGGGTCCGGCGGGCCGCCCCGCAGCGTCGACCAGAGCGCCCGCCGCCGCGGGTCGAGCCGCAGGTACCAACCCCGGGCGGGCGAACCCCACGGGATCACCGCCTCCTCGACAAGTGTGTCGCCGTGCCGCCGTGCCCGGTGCACTCCCTCTCCGGTGGCCGCGAACACGTGGCCGGAGCAGGGGGCGTGGGCGTCTCCGTGCCCGTCGTCCGACAGCCGGAGGGATGCGTGGGGCGTGACCGTGGGGCAGCCGGGCGGCGCGCCGAGCAGGTCGGCGAGTCGGTGGACGGCCAGTGCGCCTGGTGCCCTGTGCCGCAGGACGACGAGGGGGTCGCCGTTGCCCAGTACCGTCGCTCCTGGCTCGCCCACGCGCGTGCGCACCCGGGCCGCGTCCTCCGTGGCGAGGTCCACGACCGTCAGCAGGTCCGACCACGGCTTGTCGTTCGTGCCCAGGCCCGTGGTGATCGCCACCCACCGGCCGGACGGGTCGACGGCGAGGTGCTCGGCCGGTACGGCGACCGGAATCGCGGCCTCCACCAGTTCGTGGCCGAACGGGGCGAGCACCAGCAGCTCGCCCCTGCGGTCGTCCACGCAGGCGATCCGCCCGCCCGGTAGCGCCAGGAACCCGGCGTGCTCGGAGAGGTGACGGTTGGTGAGGCGGCCCACCTCGGTGCCGTCCGGCACGGTGAGCACGTGGACGAATCCCCCCACGTGGTCGGAGACGAGCAGCAGTGGACCGGCGGTCATCAGTGCCTCCATCGCTGAACCGGAACTCGGTGAAAACGATCATCAACTGGCGCATGTTGCCAGGATCACCCCCTGACAACACTAGGAAAAGACAATCATATTCATTAAGGTCGGCCATGCGGCGCTCATCCGAACGCCCGCGCCTCCCTTGCGATGAAGGAGAGAGTTCATGGACAACGAGCAGGTCTTCGAGCCGATCGCCGACCCGGGCCAGCTGGCCCACGACTCGGCCTCCCACTCCAACGCGCTCGTCGAGAACCCCTTCGACGACACCGAGGAGTGAGCAAGGGCTAAGCGCCCCCGACAGTGGGCCCGCCCGTCCCCTTCAGGGCGGGCCCACCCGCTCGTCCACGGCCCTTCCGACAGGAGAACCCACGTGTCCCGCAGCCAGCTCGCACCCGGTGTCGATGTCGTCGCCGTGCCCGGGCGGGGTCTCACCATCCGTACGGCCGACGGGGAGTTTCTCAGCGTCCGCACCGGCGACGCGGACCAGGCGGCGCTGTTGGCCCGGCTCTCCGGCACGGCGACGGACGAGCCGGATGCCGAACTCGACCGGCTCGTCAACGCCTTCGAGGACGCCGGATACCTGGCGGAAGAGCCGCCGCGCGCGGAATGGCCCGCTGAGCGCCGGGACATCCGGCTGGTGGGCGCCCCCGTGCTGACCGAGCCGCTGGCCGCGTGCCTGCGCGCCCAGGGTGCCGAACCGCGGCCGGCGGAGTCCGACACCGTGACCGACGGACCGCCCGCCGCCGTCGTGTGGTGCGTCGACGGGCCCGTGCCCGCGGGACTGTGGGACGCCGCCGACCGGCTGCCCGAGCGCGGCATCGCCTGGCTGCGCTGTCACCGCGAGGGCTGGCAGGCCGTCGTGGAACCCCTCGCGGCCGCCGTCGGCGACGTCACCTCGTCCGACGTCCGCGCGCGTCGACTCGCCGCCACGCCCGCGCACCGCGAGCTGGCCGCCTACTGGAGCGGGCCCCGCACGTCCGGCGCCCTCGTCCACCTCTCCACGCCGGCCGCCTGGTTGATCGCCGCACTGCTCACCGACGACCTCACCCGGTGGGCCACCGACGCTCCCGACACCGGCGAGGTGCCCGCCCGGCGCCGACTCCGCCGTGTCGACCTGCGCACGCTGACCGTCACCGAGCATCCCGTGCTGCCCGTCCCCGACGTCGCCCCGATGCCCGAGAAGACCGGATGACGCCGCTCACCGTGGCCGTCGAGGGCCTCGCCACCGACGTCCAACTCCCGGATCACGACGGGACCTTCCCGGCTGTCCTCATCCGCACGCCCTACGACAGGCGGCTGCACCGCGCCGAACTGCGTGGATGGGCCCGGCGCGGGTTCGCCGCGCTGGCCCAGGACGTGCGAGGCCGCCACGCCTCGGCCGGAGAGTGGCACCCGTACGAGAACGAGGCCGTCGACGGAGCGGTGACCGCTCGCTGGATCCGCCGACAGCCCTGGAGCGACGGGCGGTTGGTGGCGGCAGGCGCCTCCTACGCCGCGCACTGCGCCCTCGTCCTCGCGCTGGAGGCGCCCGAGGGCGCGCACCCTGACGCCGTCATCGCCGCCGTGCCGGCGCTGGGCACCACCGAAACCGCTCGCGAACCCTCGGGCGTGGAGCGGCTGTCGACCCGTGCCGGATGGTGGGCGGCGCACGGGGACCGGCGGGACTCCGATGAGGAGGCCCTGGCGAAGGCCCGCGCCGCCGACCCCGAGCTACTCGCCCGCCTGCCGGTGAGTGGCCTCCCCGCACGACTCGGCCGGAGCGTGCCCTCCTGGCCGGGCGTGTGGCGACACCGCGAGCGCGGCCGGGTCGGTTCACTGGCGAGGCATGCCCGGAGTCCCCTACTCGCGGTGGGCGGCCATCACGACCATTTCGCCGAGGACACCGTCGCGCTGTGGCGCCGTTGGGGCGGGCCCTCGGCGCGACTGCTGATGGGACCCTGGGGGCACGGCCTCGTCGCCGAGCCCGGGCCCGACGCCGAACCAGCGCACCGCGTGCGCCTCGGCGACCTCTACGCGCGCTGGGCCCGCCTCGCCCTCGCCGGGAAGCTGCGGTACGGGCACCGCGGTGTGGTCGCGCTGGGCGGCAGCCCGCTGTGGATGCCGGCGGACACGGAGGGAACGCCGCACCGTCCGGACGTCATGCCGCTGCACGGAGCCTCGTTCACGGCAGATCCCGAACGTCCCGTGCTGTCCGGGAACCTGACCGTCCCCACCGACGGAACGCCCGACCGCTGCCTGCTCGTCACCGCGCCGCTGCCACACCCGCTGGACGTCATCGGCCCCGCCGAGGTGCGGCTGCGGGCCACCGCCGACACCCCGTTCGCCGACTGGTTCGCCCGGCTCGCCACGATCACCCCGGAGGGCACCGCCCATCGGCTGGCCGTTGGTGTCGTCCGACGCTCGGATCCTCCGGGGCGTGCCGTCGAGTTCACCGTGCCGCTCGGCCGGCTCACGCGGCGGCTGCCCGCGGGCAACCGGCTCCGCCTGGAGATCGCCGGGCACCACTTTCCGGCCCACGCCCGCAATCCCCACTCCGGCGAGGACCCGATCACGGCCACCCGCCTGCTCGCTTCCCGACGCGAGGTCGAAACCGGGCGCGTGACGCTGCGGCTGCCCGTCCTCCGGTCCCGTCCCACACCCACCGACCCGGCACAGGAGATCCTGCGATGACGGCGCTGCCGCTGGAAGCTCTCGTCGACCCCCTCTGCGGCATCGTTCGCAAGGTCAAGCCTGTCGAGCACCCCGCGGGTGCGCCGCCCCGCTACACCGCGTTCACCGCGGAGATCGCCGACGCTCGCAAGCTCGGCCTGTGGCCCGCCGACCGAGTGTCGCTCGGCACCACCTTCGGCGACCCCGAGGGCGCCCGAACAGCCGCGATCGCGGAGGGGATCGAGCGGTACTGCGGCAACCGCGTGCCGCCGCCCGGCCACCCCCGCGCGCCGCTGCGCGCCACGGCCGCCGAGCTGACCGAGAAGGGCCTGCGGCTGTACGGCCCGGAGGAACTGCCGACCTACGCCGACTGGCAGCACGCCCGGGAGAGGTTCCCCTACCGTCCTCTCACCTCCGACACGCCGTCCCTGTGGACGCGCGGCGAGGAACAGCTGCCCGGCGGGGAGACGGCCGAGGTCTGGGCGCCCGTCGCGCTCACCCACCTCAACTGGCGCCAGGGCGAGCTGCGCTCGCTCCCGCGCACCCACCACCTCAACTACGCGGGGATCGCCACCGGGCAGGGGTTCGACGACGCCGTCGAGCGCGGTCTGCTGGAGATCGTCGAGCGAGACGCGCTCGAACTGTGGTGGCACCTCGACGGACCGACCCGCGGCATCGACCCGGCCAGCGTGCCTGGCCTCACCGACGATCTCGCCGGCTCCCGGTTCGACGTTCATCTCGTCGAGATGCCCTCGGAGTTCGCCCCATGCATGGCCGCACTCGTCCACGACCGCCGACTCGGCCTCTACGCCGCTGGGTTCGCCTGCAGGTACGACCCGGCCGAGGCCGCCCGCAAGGCCGTGCTCGAGGCCGTCCACACCTGGGTCTTCACGCAGGGCCTCACCGACCCCGACGGCTGGGTGTTCCAGGCCATCGAGGCCGGACTGCTCGCCCGCGGCCTCTACCTGGACCACCGCGACGACCGACGCTACCTCGACGCGTGCGGGGAGCACTTCTCCCACGTACGGGACCTGGGCGCCCACGTACAGGTGTGGCTGGACGAGCGAATAACGCCCGAGGCCCGGCGGTTCACGGAGCCCGCGCACGGACTCGTCCCCGTCGAGGCGGTCGAGCCCGGCGGCCGGGACCGGCTGAGGCAGGCGCTCCACGACGGCGGCCACCGCGTCATGACGTTCGACCTCACCACCGAGGACGTGGCAGAAACGGCGCTGCGCGTCGCACGGGTCCTCGTCTCCGGACTCATCCCCAACGCCCCTGCCGCCTTCGGATACTTCGGCTCCCCGCGCCTCGCCGACGCCGCCACGGCCCGGGGTTGGCGCGCGACCGTCCCGAGCGCACCGGAGGACTTCACGCTCGTTCCTCCGCCCCACATGTGAGGCCACCGCATGGATCTCGTCGCGGCCCTCGCCCGCGCCCGTTCCCCCGAGAAGCCCGGCCCGGACACGCCCGCCGAGCCCGCCGTCCGCGGCTGGCCGGGCCCCGCGCGCTGTCTGTCGGAGGCCGGCCCAGGAGAGCTGGACCTCTGGTGGCTGCTTCGCCTCTCGCTGGCGGCCCTGGACGGTGCCGGGCGGCTGCGGCCGGCCCCGTCGGCGGGCGCCCTGCATCCCGTGGACGCCCGACTCGTCGTCGGCACCGACTGCCCGCTGCCGCCGGGACGCTACGGCTACGACCCGCTGCGCCACCGCGTGCACCGTCTCGGTCCGGCACCCGAGGGCGCGTTGCCCGGCGTGGCCGTGGAGCTCTCCGTCACCCCGCAGCGCACGGTCTCCCACTACGGCCACCGCGCCTGGCCGCTGATCCTGCTGGACACCGGACACGCCGCCGCGGCGCTGTGGCTCGCGGCCCGCGCGGTCGGCGCGGGCCCGCCCACGCTCCGCCTCGACGGGCACACCGAACGCCCGCTCGCCGCACTGCATGTCGCCCCGCCCGAAACCGCGCGCCGGATCGCGGACGCGCCGACACATCGGGAACTGCTGGCCCGCCGCAGTGCCGGGCCCCCGCTGCGGGACACACCGCCCCGGGACGCCCTGCGGGCGGTGCTCGCCACCGCCGCCGAAGCGGGCGCCGACGAGCTCGCGTGGTGCGCGGCCGTCGGCGAACCGCGACCCGAACTCGTCGAACCGGCACCAGACGGCACGCTGCGACGTCTCGCCGCGGGCGAGGCCCGGCCGACACTCGCGGCCTGGGCCGCGGGTCAGGCATGGATCGCGGAGGCGGGCGCCGTCCTGCTCGGGTACGGCTGCCCGACGGACGCCGAAGCACCGGAGATCCGCCGTGCCCACCTGCACGCCGGCTTCGCCGTCCACCTGGCGCACGTCGCCGCCGTACGACAAGGGCTGGCGGCCCGCCCCATCGGCTCCTGGCAGCAGGCCGACCTGGGCGCCGCGCTCGGCGCCACGCCGGGCAGGGACTGGATCGTCCACGGCCTGGCCCTCGGCGCCACCCTCCCCCAGCCTCCGGCCGGGGGGACCCCCATCTCACTTCGTTCCCAGCCTCCGGCCGGGGGGACCCCCATCTCACTTCGTTCGGAGGAGGAGACCCCGTGATCATCCACCCCGAGCTGCGCCGCGCCACCCGACACGCGAGGCGGCCCCTGCTCGCCGCGACCCTCCTCCAGGGAGCCGTCGCTCTCACCCACCTCGCGCAGGCCGTGCTGCTGGCTCTCGCCCTCGCCGACCTGGCCCGGGGCGAGACGAACCGACTGCCCCTGCTCCTCGGGGCGGTGCTCGTCGTCGTCGCCGCCCGCGCGGGGCTCGGCTGCTGGCAGCGGCGCACGGCCACCCGCGCCGGGGCGCGGGTCAGGGTGAGCCTGCGGGACGAACTCCTCGCCCACCTCGGGCGGCTCGGCTCCGCACACCTGACAACCGCGCGCGCCGGGGCCGTCCGCACCACCCTCGTGGACGGGGTCGAGGGCGTGGACGCCTACGTCTCCCGCTATCTGCCCCAGCTCCTCATCACTCTCGCCGTGCCGGCCCTCCTGCTCGCCGCCGTGGCCGCCATCGAGCCGCTCGCCCTCCTCGGCCTTGTCCCCGCCCTGCTGCTCGCCCTGGCCGGGCCGCGCGCCTGGGACCGGCTCCTCGCCAAGCGCGGCAAGGAACACTGGGACACCTACGAGGGACTGGGAGCCGACTACCTGGAGGCGCTGCAGGGCATGCCCGCGTTGCGGGCCGCGGGCGCCGTCGGGCGCACCCGGAAGCGGCTGGAGGAGCGTTCGGCGGCGCTGCACCGGGCGACCGTCGCCAAGCTCCGCGTGTCGCTCGTCGACACCGGACTGACCGACCTGGCCATCCAGGGCGGCACCGCGGCCGCCGCGCTGCTCGCCTGCTGGTCGACCGTCACCGGATCCACCACTGCGACGGGCAGCTATCTGGTGCTGCTCCTGGCCTCCGAGTGCTTCCGGCCCGTGCGTGACCTGTCCCGCGAGTGGCACGCCGGATACCTGGGTGTGTCGGCCGCGGACGGAATCGTGGCGCTGCGCACCGCGGAACCCGCCGTCCCCGACGCGGGAACGGCACGGGCGCACTGGCCGGGGCCGCCCCGACTGCGCTTCGAGAACGTGGAGTTCGCCTACGACGGCGCACAGGACCCCGCCCTGCGCGGCGTCACCTTCACCGCCGAGGCAGGGCGCACCACCGCGATCGTCGGCCCGTCGGGCGCCGGCAAGTCCACCCTGCTCGCCCTGCTCCTGCGCCATCGCGATCCGCGGCTGGGCCGCATCACCATCGACGGCCGCGACGTGGCCGAGTACACGCTCGACTCGTTGCGGCGGGGCATCGCCGTCGTCTCCCAGGAGACCCATCTCTTCCACGCCACCATCGCCGGGAACCTGCGCCTGGCGCGGCCCGACGCCACGGACGAGGAACTCGTACGGGCGGCACGCGCCGCCGGCATCCACGACGAGATCGCCGTCCTGCCCGACGGCTACGCCACCGTCGTCGGCGAACGCGGTGCCACTCTGTCCGGTGGCCAGCGGCAGCGGCTCGCCCTCGCACGCGCCCTGCTGGCCAACGCTCCGGTGCTCGTCCTCGACGAGGCCACCAGCGCGGTCGACGAACGCCGAGAGGCGGGCATCGTCCGCGAACTGCTCGACGCCGCGGGAGGCCGGACCGTCCTGGTGGTCGCCCACCGGCTCGCCGCCGTCCGGCACGCCGACCGCATCGTGGTGCTCGACGGCGGACGCGTGGACGCCGTCGGCGAACACGCCACCCTCGTCCAGGCCGGAGGCGTCTACGCCGAACTCGTCCAGGCCGGCCGCACCCGTGAGGAAGGGCTCGCCGCATGACCAGCACGACGGACAGCACCACCGACAGCACCACCAGCGCCGAGACCGACTCGCCCGCCGTGCCTGCGCGTGGCTCGCTGCGCGCCCTGCTGCCCGCCCTCGGCGGGCACCGGGTGATGATGGCCCGCACCTGTGCCGCCGCACTCGTCGAACAGGGCTCGTTGGTCGCGCTGTTGACGCTGGCCGCGCACACCCTCGGCACCGCCGTCATCGATGACCGCGCCCCTTCGGCCGGCACCGTCGCCGCCCTCGTCGTCCTCGTCCTCGTGCGCGCCCTGACGACCTGGCGGGAGATGGACCTCTCGCACGACCTCGCCTACCGCGTGCTGGCCGAGCTGCGCGTGCGCGTCTTCGACGGGCTCGCCCGCAGCGCACCCGCCCGGGTGGTCGGCAAACGCAGCGGAGACCTGGCCGCCACCGCGATGGCCGATGTCGAGGCCCTGGAGTTCTTCTACGCCCACACCACCGCCCAGCTCCTCGCGTCAGGCGTGGTGTTCACCGGCGGCGCGGCGGCACTGGCCACCGTGGAGCCGTGGCTGCTGGCGGCGGTGTTGCCGGTCGCCGCGCTGCTCGCCGCGGCCCCCTTCGCCGACGCTCGCGGACGCGCGGCGCGCGGGGCCCGCACCCGTGCGGCGGCCGCGAGGCTGTCGGCCGACACCGTGGAGACCGTCGACGGGCTGCGTGAACTGCTCGCCTTCGGCGGGCTGGCCAGGCGGCGCGCCCACCTCGCCGAACAGGGCCGAAGGGTGGGCGGGGCTCAGCGGGCCGAGGCCACCTGGGAGGCCGTGGCCGCCGCCGTCCGCGACCTCCTCATCGTGCTCGCGGTCCTCGGCGTGGTGGCCGCCGCGGCGCAGTCGGTGACCTCCGGGCGGCTGCACGGCGCCTGGGCCCCGGCGGCGATGGCGCTCGCCCTGTCGGTGCTCGGCCCGGTCGCCGAGTCGGCCAGGGCGCTGAGCCAGGCCGTGGGTCTGCGCGCCGCGGCCGCCCGGGTCGACGCGGCCCTGAACGCACCTGCTCTCGCCCCGCCACCCGCCTCGCCGCGTCCGCTACCGCCCGGCCAGCTGGGCGTCCGGCTGCAACGGGTGAGCTTCGACTACGGGAGCCGGCCCGTGCTGGACGGCGTCGAGTTGACGGTTCCCGCAGGGCGGACCCTCGCCCTCGTCGGTGCCTCGGGGGCGGGCAAGTCGACCTGCGCCCACCTGCTGGCCCGTTTCTGGGACCCGTCCGCGGGAGCCGTCCAGCTGATGCCCGACGGCGGCGAGCCCGTCGATCTCCGCGACCTCTCCGACGCCCAGCTCCGCCGGGCCGTCGCGGTGGTGGGTCAGGACACCCCGCTCTTCCACGGAACCCTCGCCGACAACCTGCGTCTCGGCGCACCGGACGCGGACGATCACCTGCTGGCGGAAACGGCGCACCTGTGCGGCGTCGACCGGATCGCCTCCCTGGACACCCTCGTCGGCGAGCGCGGCGCCACCCTGTCCGGCGGCCAACGCGCCAGGATCGCCCTCGCCCGCGCCCTGCTCGCCGCGCCCCGGGTTCTCGTCCTGGACGAGACCACCGCCCATCTGGACAACGCCGGTGACGCCGAACTCGCCACCGTGCTCAGCAAGCAGAACCGCACCACGATCGTCATCGCGCACCGCCCCGGCACCATCCGCCGCGCCGACCGCATCGCGGTCCTGGAAGCCGGCCGCATCGCGGAGGAGGGCACCTGGGAGGATCTCACCGCCCGCCCCGGCAGCGCCCTCAACCGCGTGCTGGCCGTCACCCCGACCTGATGCCGTTCGCCGTTCGCCGTACGCTCAGAACGCCTCGGGGTACAGGCCCGCGGCGATCTCGGCGACCGCGTCGACGTTGCCGAGCGTGCCGGGGTAGACGTCGGAGGCGGAGATGGCGATGAGGCGGTCGTCGCGCACCGCGGCGAGGTCGGGGAAGGTGCTCGTCAGGTAGTCGCGGGTGGCCTGCTCGTGCTCGGGGCTGTTGACGGCGAAGACCAGGGCCTCCGGGTCGCGGTCGGCGAGGACCTCGGGGTTGATCTGGGCGGCGAAGAAGTCGGCGAACGCGGCGTCGTCGGGGCCGAAGACGTTCTCGCCGCCGGCTCGGCGGATGATGTCGTACTCGATGCCGGCGCCGATGGCGGAGAGTGTGCTGCCCTCGACGTAGACCTGGGCGACGGTCACGGGACGCTGGTCCCCGACGCGTTCGGCGACGTCGTCCAGGGTGGCCTCGGCCTCCTCGGCGAGCCCGGCGGCGGCCTCCGCCGTGTCGAGGGCTCGGCCGAGGTTGTCCAGGTCAGTGAAGAGGTCGTCGACGGTGCCGGTCATGCGGCGGTCCGCGCAGCCGCCGGTCGCGGTGTAGGCGGCCACACCCGCCTCGTCGAGTTGCTCGATGCTGGCGAAGCCCTGCTCGGCGGTGAACTCGTAGGCGGTGGGCGCGACCACGAGGTCAGGACCGGCCTCCAGCAGCACCTCCCGCGTCGGCGGGGCGTCCTCGCTGAGCACGGGGATGTCCGCGGCCTCCTCCCGAAGGTCCTCGGGCAGCGGCGCGGTGGCGGTCTGCGCCTGGCCCACCATCCGGTCGCCCAGGCCGAGGCGCAGAAGCAGCTCCGTCTGGGAGGGGCTGAGGCCCACGATCGCCTCGGGCACACCGGGGAGTTCGACGTCCCGGCCGCAGTTGGTCAGTACCGCCGGCCGCCGGCCGCCGGCGCCCTCGCCGTCCTCGTCGGGCTCGGTGACGCCCGAGCCGCAGGCGGTCAGGGCCAGCAGGCCGAGGGAGGCCAGGGCCGTTCCGACGACGGCGCTCCGGGAGGGGAGGTGACGGGTCATTGCGCGTGCTCCTTGGCTGGGCGCTCGGGCGCCGGGTCGTTCGCTGGGAGGGATGGCGAGAGAGACGACTGAGGAAGCGGGGAGAAGGCGATCAGGGGCCGCCCGGTCTCCGGGTGGCGGAGCCGGTGCGCCCGGACGCCGAAGACCTCGCCGATGAGCTCCGGCGTCAGCACCTCCTCCGGGGGGCCGTGGGCGATGATCCGCCCCTCCCGCATGACGGCGACGACGTCGCAGTACGCCGCCGCCAGGTTCAGGTCGTGCAGCGCCGCGAGCGTGGTCAGCCCCAGCTCGCCGATGATGCGCATGAGTTCGAGCTGGAAGGAGACGTCCAGGTGGTTGGTCGGCTCGTCCAGCACCAGCACGTCGCTCTCCTGCACCAGGGCGCGCGCCAGCAGCACCCGCTGCTTCTCGCCGCCCGACAGCCCGGCGAAGGGGCGTCCCGCCAGCTCGGTGGCACCGACGCGGGCGAGGGCGCGATCGGCGAGCTCCAGGTCGTGCGGGGAGTCGCCGCCGAAGCCACGGTGGTGGGGCAGCCGGCCCAGGAGCACCACGTCCAGCACGTCGAGGTCGAAGTCGGCCGTGGTCTCCTGCGTCATGACGGCGACCCGCCGCGCCACGGTCCGCGGCGACAGCTGCCACACGTCCTGCCCGCCGATGCCGACCGTGCCCGCCTCCGGCCTGGTGACGCGGTAGAGGCTGCGCAGCAGCGTGGACTTGCCGCTTCCGTTGGGGCCGACGAGCCCGGCGACCTGGCCCGGCGCCACGCTGAACGTCGCGTCGTGCACGATGCGGGTGCCGCCGAGCGCGACGGCGACGTCCGTGAAGTCCACCCTCATCGAAGCATCCCCGCCCTGGCCGCACGGCCCTGGCGTATCAGCCAGAGGAAGCAGGGGGCGCCCACCACGGCGGTGACGATGCCGATGGGTATCTCGGTGGGCTCGGCGACGGTCCGCGCGAGCACGTCGGCGGCCATCAGGAACAGCGCGCCGCCCAGGATGGTGACGGGCAGCATGCGGCGGTGGTCGGCGCCCACGAGGATGCGGGCGGTGTGCGGGATGACGAGTCCGACGAAGCCGATGCCGCCGCTGACCGCCACGATCGCCCCGGTCAGCAGGGAGGCGGCGATGACCAGGTGGCCGCGCAGCCGGTTGACGTTGACGCCCAGGGCGGTGGCGTTCTCGTCGCCGACCAACAGGGCGTTCAGGGCGCGGGCGCTCGCCAGGGCGTAGAGCGTGACGGCGGCGAGCGCGACGGCGGGGATCGCGAGCTGGTCCATGGTGGCCGCGGAGACGCTGCCCAGGAGGAAGAAGAGCACGCTGAAGACGTTCTGGGCCTCGGTGGTCAGCGTCAGGTAGCTCGTCACCGCACTGAGCAGTGAGCCGAGGGCGACCCCGGCGAGGATCATGCGCGTCGGCGCCAACACCCCGTGCTGCCGCGCCAGCAGGTAGACGGCGGCGGTCGCGCCGAGCGCGCCGAGGAACGCGGCGCCGCTGAGCGGAAGCCCGCCCACGGCGGCCGAGCCAAGGGTGATCACGGCGACCGCGCCCACGCCGGCCCCGGCGGAGACCCCCAACACATAGGGCTCGGCCAGCGGGTTGCGCACCGCCGCCTGCATCAGCGCCCCGGCCAGCGCGAGCCCCGCCCCGGCCAGGCCGGCCAGCAGCGTGCGCGGCAGCCGGAACTGCCACACGGTCTGGTCCTGGAGCCGGGTGATCGAACCGTCGCTCATCCAGGGAGCGTCGGGGACGAGGTGGCCGATGATGATGCGCACGGCGTCGGCCGCCCCGACATCGGCGGGCCCGGTGGCGCCGGCGACGACGAGGGTGGCCAGGATGGCGAGCACGAGGACGAGGTGCGCGCCTATCAGCGCTCCGGCCGACCGGCGTCGCACCCGCTGTCTCGCGGGCTGTCTCGTGGCGGACAACGAGGCGCCTCCGGGCATCTTTGAAAACGGTTTTCGTCACCGTATCCGTCGGGCCCGCCGGTAGGCAACGAATGGACGCACGGATGTGAAGACGATCACCAGGGCGGCAGTCCCTTGCCGACGCATGCGCCGCCGAGCCGCCTCCTTCGCGCCCGGGACCCACGGCCCGCCATCCGGCGGCCCACACATCCCCCGCGGCCCGTGCCTGCCTGGAGATGTGGCGGCGACGGTCGCGGCGGTGGCCTGCTCCGGGTCGACGGTTGGTCCGGCGTCCGCGGGACCGGTTGCCGGGCCGGCCGCCGTCAGACCCGGACTTCGGTGCGGGCGCGGTGCCAGGCGGCGTCGCGCAGCAGGCGCAGACCGTTCAGGCCGACGATGACGGTGGAGCCCTCGTGGCCGGCGACGCCCAGGGGCAGCGGCAGGTGTCCGGCCAGGTCCCAGATGACCAGGACGGCGATGAACGTCCCGGCGATCACCAGGTTCTGGACCACCAGCCTCCGGGCGCGGCGCGAGAGGTTGACGACGCTGGGGATGGTGGCGAGTTCGTCGCGGACCACCACGGCGTCGGCGGTCTCCAGCGCGAGGTCGGAGCCGGCCCTGCCCATGGCGATCCCGATGTGGGCGGAGGCCAGTGCGGGAGCGTCGTTGACCCCGTCGCCGACCATCAGCACCTTCCGTCCGGCGGCTTCCCGTTCCTGCACGGCGGCGACCTTTTCCTGGGGCAGCAGCCCGGCGCGGACGTCGGTGATGCCGACCTCGGCGGCCAGACGCCTGGCGGCCCGGGGGTTGTCGCCGGTGACCAGGACCGGCGGCCGGCCGGTCAGCGCGGTCAGGGCGGCGGTGGCGGCGCCTGCCTCGGGACGCAGGCGGTCGGCGATGCCGAGGACACCGACGGGGTCGCCGTCCCGGGTGACCAGCACCGCCATGCGGCCGTTCGTCTCCAACGCGGCGGCCGCCTCCATGGCGGCGTCCGCCGGCGGCCCGGTCAGGTCCGCGACGAGCCGGGCCGGGCTCCCCACCGCGATCCTCGCCCCGTGAACGGTGGCGGCCACCCCCAGGCCGGGCGTCGAGGCGAAGTCGTCCACGGCGGGCACGGTCAACTCGCGGGCGTGGGCGGCCTCGACGATGGCGCGGGCCAGCGGGTGTTCACTGGGGTGTTCCGCCGCCGCTGCCAGGGTCAGCAGGGCGTCCTCGTCCAGTTCCGCCGGCCCGGCGCAGGTCAGGAGGCGCAGGTCGGTGACGCGGGGGGTGCCTTCGGTGAGGGTGCCGGTCTTGTCCAGGGCGACCGCGTCCACCTGGCCGAGGCGTTCCATGACGACGGCGGACTTGACCAGCACGCCATGCCGTCCGGCGTTGGCGATGGCGGACAGCAGGGGCGGCATGGTCGCCAGCACGACCGCGCAGGGCGAGGCGACGATCATGAAGGTCATCGCCCGCAGCAACGCATCCGACAGGGACTCCCCGAGGGCGAGCGGCACGGCGAACACGGCCAGAGTGGCGACCACCATGCCCAGGCTGTAGCGCTGCTCGACCTTCTCGATGAACAGTTGGGTCGGCGCCTTGGTCCGCGATGCCTCCTCGACCATGGCCACAATCCGGGCGATCACCGAGTCGGAGGCGTCTCGTTCGACGCGTACGGTCAGCGACCCCGTTCCGTTCAGCGTCCCGGCGAAGACCTCGTCGCCGGTCTCCTTGGCCACGGGCAGCGGCTCGCCGGTGATGGTGGCCTGGTCGACCTCGCTGGCCCCGTCCACCACCCGGCCGTCGGCGCCCACCCGCTCACCGGGCCGGATCAGGACCGCGTCGCCCACCGCCAACTGCTCGGTGGGCACGGACTCCTCGGCGCTACCGGGCAGCAACCGGGTGGCGGTAGCGGGGGCGAGATCGAGCAGGCCGCGCACCGAGTCCTCGGTGCGGGCGGTGGCGATGGCCTCCAGCGCGCCGGAGGTGGCGAAAATGACGATGAGCAGCCCGCCATCCAGCACCTGGCCGATCGCGGCGGCTCCCAACGCGGCGACGACCATCAGCAGGTCTACGTCCAGAGTCTTGTCAGCCAGGGCCTTCAGGCCTGCCCACCCCGGCTCCCACCCACCGGTGGCGTAGCACAGCGCGTACAGCAGACCCCAGGCCCACGCCGGCGCCCCGAACAACTGCAACGGCATCGCGAGCAGGAACAGCGCCAACGAGGCCGCCGCCCAGCGCACCTCGGGCAGGGCAAGGATCCGGGTGCGGCGCCTGGGGGCGACCGCGTCGCGGACGCCGGTGGGAGCGGGCGCGGCGAGCGTGGCAGAGCTCGTGGCAGACATGCGGCAATGACCCTTCGCAGGCGGGAGTCAGAGACGACCTGAGCCACCATACAGGAAAGAATGAACACCCATTCATGTATTCATGCTCGTAGGATTGAGGTCATGGGCCATGGAGTCGCCACCACCGCCGAGCACGCCGTCCCCCGCACTCGCCTCGACCCGGACAACGCCCCGAAGGTCGCCGCCACCCTCCAGGCCCTGGCTACCCCCTCACGGCTGATGATCCTGGCCCGACTGCGCGAGGGCCCGCTGCCCGCCACCGAACTGGCAGCCGCCGTCGGCATGGAACAGTCCGCCTGCTCCCACCAGCTCCGCCTGCTCCGCAACCTCGGCCTGGTCACCGGCGCCCGCCAGGGCCGCTCCGTGGTCTACGCCCTCTACGACAACCACGTCGCCGAACTCCTCGACCAGGCCCTCTACCACGTCGAACACCTACGCCTGGGCCTCACCGACCCTCCCCCAGCGCCTGCCGCGTGAGCAGGTGAGGCGAGCGAGCGCAGCCACACCTGGCGTTCAGAGCGGTACAGATCACAGCGATGGCCGGAACGGGGGGGTGGAACTGATCACAGCCCATGACGCCGCCGCGCGGCCCAGTGAGGTGATCCCGTTGGGGCGTCAGGGGTGTGCGGAGTCTGCCTCGGCGGGATTGGGGTCTGATCGCCCTTCAGGAGACCCGGGCGCGGTCCGGGTCGGCTTGGACGGACACGGGCGAGGCGCACGATCGGCGCGGGCTGAAGAAACGGTCGCGCAAGGCCGTGCGGCTGGTGCCGGTGCCGCCCGAGTTGGTGGCTCTGCTCCGGTGGCACATCGACGCCTACGGCTACGCACCGGACGGTCGGCTCTTTCCGCACCATAAGAGGTGGGCTGGTCCAGGAGAGTGGCTACGGGGAGGTGTGGGCCCGGGCGCGGGGGAAGCTGCTGCCGCCGGAGGTGCTGCACACCTCGTTGGCGAAGCGGCCCTACGACCTGCGGCACACGGCCGTGTCGGTGTGGCTGGCGTCCGGGGTCGATCCGCAGACGGTCGCCAAGCGAGCCGGACACAGCGTGGCCGTGCCGTTTCGGGTGTACGCCAAGTTCATCGACGACAGCGACGAGGCCGCGAATGTCAGGATCTCTGTCCCGCTGCGGCAGCGTGGGTGAGGGCCGGCGGCCGTCCGTTTCTGTCCACAAATACCCCGCAGACACTGGTCAGGAGGTGGATGAGCGTGAGACATAACGGAACATAGAGGGCAAACAGCGTGGAGCGTGTTCGAGGGGAATGACGAAGCCCCTGCTCCGCGTTTCCGCAGGTCAGGGGCCGTTTTGCATGGGGTGGCGGCGCTAGGATTCGAACCTAGGAAGGCTGAGCCGGCAGATTTACAGTCTCCCGCCTTAACGCCCCTGACCTGCGCCTTTCTCGCCCTCAAGGCACCCCGTCCCACAACTGCCCCATAGCAGCGTCCGGAGGTCAACATCCAACGACGATCGGGCCCGCTGCTGGAGCAGTAAGTCCGGGGCACCTCCGCGAGCGCGGAGCGGACAGCCGGGCGACCTGCCCCGGGTGTTCCCACAACGGGACACCTCCGTGTCGGCGAGGGGTCAACTGTGGACCGCCCGCGAACCTAAGCGTCGGCAGAGGGTCACGATTCACCCGTCGCCGACAAAGCTCCGTGTCTACGGGACACCTCCGCGAGCGCGGAGCGGACCTCATTTCCGAGCGGCGGTTTACCCGGCAAGACGGGGCACCTCCGCGGGCGCGGAGCGGACGGACACCTGGTAGGACTCGGGGATGGTGACGGCGGGGCACCTCCGCGAGCGCGGAGCGGACGAGTCCTTGTCGCAGTACTTGACGACCTCGACCGGGGCACCTCCGCGAGGCGCGGAGCGGACGTCCGCGACGGCCGGCTCCAGTTCACCGCGTTCGGGGCACCTCCGCGAGCGCGGAGCGGACCTGCCCCAACTCGCGCTCGGCGTCGAGCGGCACGGGGCACCTCCGCGAGCGCGGAGCGGACATCGCCTTCTTGTCCGCGCGGCCCTTGCCGACCGGGGCACCTCCGCGAGCGCGGAGCGGACCAGCCGGTACTCCACCCGCTGCGGCTCGGGTAGCGGGGCACCTCCGCGAGCGCGGAGCGGACTGCCGCTGGAACCCGGCGATCCACCCGAACTCCGGGGCACCTCCGCGAGCGCGGAGCGGACACGACCGAGCTGTTGCCGATCCTCATGTGCGACGGGGCACCTCCGCGAGCGCGGAGCGGACACGTACAGCGGGGCCACGACGCTGCCCGGGTTCGGGGCACCTCCGCGAGCGCGGAGCGGACAGCCAAGCGCTACCAGGACGACGTCCCGGCTGCGGGGCACCTCCGCGAGCGCGGAGCGGACGGCATCGCCGGCACGGTCGTGGCGGACCCCGACGGGGCACCTCCGCGAGCGCGGAGCGGACTGCCTGCTGGAGCTCAACAACCGCGACGGGCGCGGGGCACCTCCGCGAGCGCGGAGCGGACCGGGCCCACTCGCGGATGCGGTTGCGCTGTTCCGGGGCACCTCCGCGAGCGCGGAGCGGACGCTCGTGGGCTGTCTCTCCGTCAGCTGTCGGCCGGGGCACCTCCTCGAGCGCGGAGCGGACTCTCAGGCTGCCGTTCGGCACCCTCAGCCTCGCGGGGCACCTCCGCGAGCGCGGAGCGGACGAAGTCTTCGACCGGCGTCGGTCGATGATGAGCGGGGCACCTCCGCGAGCGCGGAGCGGACTGACCCGGCTCTCCGAACTGGAGGGCCAGGCCCGGGGCACCTCCGCGAGCGCGGAGCGGACTCAGGCGGCTCCGTGTTCCCTTATCCGGGTGGCGGGGCACCTCCGCGAGCGCGGAGCGGACTCCAAGATCCGGCTGCGGATCCAGTCTGGTGACGGGGCACCTCCGCGAGCGCGGAGCGGACTTCGCGAACGCCTTCAAGGTCATCCAGGAGGTCGGGGCACCTCCGCGAGCGCGGAGCGGACATCTCGATCTGGGCCCGGATCGACGGCCCCTCCGGGGCACCTCCGCGAGCGCGGAGCGGACGCCTTCCGTTCCGCGATCACGGCGTCGCGGACCGGGGCACCTCCGCGAGCGCGGAGCGGACGTCCTCCAAGAGCGTCTTCTCGTGGTGTCGGTGGGGGCACCTCCGCGAGCGCGGAGCGGACAGCACACCGACAACGAGGACCAGGAGCAAGAGCGGGGCACCTCCGCGAGCGCGGAGCGGACCCGCCTCGGACATGTACACGGTGCTCGCGGACCGGGGCACCTCCGCGAGCGCGGAGCGGACGCGTCGTCACACGAACAGGCCCATGCGGGAGACGGGGCACCTCCGCGAGCGCGGAGCGGACCAAACGACGTCCAGCGAGGCACTAATAAGGTCTGGGGCACCTCCGCGAGCGCGGAGCGGACCAGCCGCCGCCCTGGCACAGCTCGCCGACGACCGGGGCACCTCCGCGAGCGCGGAGCGGACCAGGCCCGGGCGTAGGCCAGCACGGTCAAGAGCGGGGCACCTCCGCGAGCGCGGAGCGGACTGCATCCGCAGGTCGTCCGAGCGGCTGATGCCCGGGGCACCTCCGCGAGCGCGGAGCGGACCGTCGTCGGCTTGGTGCTCGCTGTGGTGCCGGCGGGGCACCTCCGCGAGCGCGGAGCGGACAGCGACGGGGCGTCCCGGCGGAAGATCTCGGACGGGGCACCTCCGCGAGCGCGGAGCGGACCTTGCGTCCCATGGCCAGGACAACGATTCGACCGGGGCACCTCCGCGAGCGCGGAGCGGACCCACCTCACCCCGCTGGGGGACGAAATGCCCTCGGGGCACCTCCGCGAGCGCGGAGCGGACGCGCCTCAGGGTCGCCATTGTCGACAAGTAGCCGGGGCACCTCCGCGAGCGCGGAGCGGACGGCCGATCACTCCTCAGATCCCGGCCGGACGCCGGGGCACCTCCGCGAGCGCGGAGCGGACTCCGCCAGCGTGCGGGTCATCCTCGCCCGAGACGGGGCACCTCCGCGAGCGCGGAGCGGACCAAGCCCGCATCGTCGTGCGCCTACCCTGGACCGGGGCACCTCCGCGAGCGCGGAGCGGACGCTGACATGTGCTGGCGCAGCAGCTGGTTCAGCGGGGCACCTCCGCGAGCGCGGAGCGGACTGGCTGCGCAGTCCCGTCGTCCGCTGCCGCACCGGGGCACCTCCGCGAGCGCGGAGCGGACCCGCCCACTCCGCGACGTTCATGCAGATCTGCCGGGGCACCTCCGCGAGCGCGGAGCGGACCCCGAGCCGGATTCGAACCGGCACCTGATCCGCGGGGCACCTCCGCGAGCGCGGAGCGGACTCTCGGTCTCGGCGGTCATGGGTGCCGGTCTCCGGGGCACCTCCGCGAGCGCGGAGCGGACTCCGTCCGGCGGCTCCAGGGTGTTGAGCGAGCCGGGGCACCTCCGCGAGCGCGGAGCGGACGCCCCGGCGATGATCACGGCCATCTCCCAGTTCGGGGCACCTCCGCGAGCGCGGAGCGGACCAAAGAGGAGTAGCGTTCAGAGAATGGCGCGCCGGGGCACCTCCGCGAGCGCGGAGCGGACGATGGGAATCGCGCTGAAAACATGCACCTGACCGGGGCACCTCCGCGAGCGCGGAGCGGACGCCATAGGAGCCGTGCTGCGCTGGCTCGGCCGCGGGGCACCTCCGCGAGCGCGGAGCGGACACTTATTGACCTGCGGCGATGTGGCTACTTTGCCACTTCTTGACCACTCGTCTCTCTGATCCGGTCGACGGCCATGCCAACCAGCGCAAGGCCGTCGAAGTCGAGTGGCTGTCGTCGTTGTTCCCCAGCCGTGCGGAGTTGGAAGCCTTGTTCGTTGTCGGCGGGATGGACGAGGACCGCGACGCCTTCGCCGATGCAGGCGGCCACGTTCTGCCAGAGCTCGTCGCGGACTTTCGCGGTGACCGTGCCGACGTACAGCTGGGGTGTGACCTCGAGCAACCACCGGGACATGGCACCGCGTAGGTGGTCGGGGACGGCGGTGGCGGAGATGGTGATCATGTTGGCCATTGCGACTCCTGATAGGCGATGGAGGGAGTGTTCATACGTCCGATGACTGGGCGTAGTTCGCGCCTCCTGGGACGGTGCCGGTGACGGGGTCCCAGAGGTCGACGAGTTGTTCCTCAGGGTCTGGGGGAGTCACCTGCTCGTCTGGGGCGAGGAGGCGTTGGATGTCCGCCACGATGCGTGGCATGAGCTTGAAGAGGCGCAGGCCGTCACGGAAGCTGCGTCGGGCTTCTTGCTCCGGGTGCGTGGAGTTGTGGAGTGAGAAGGCGAGGGGGATGGTGAGTTCCGCCTTGTACAGGTCGGCGATGTCGTAGATGAATGCCTGCTGATTCCCGCTGTGGATGAAGCCGAGTGCGGGTGAGCAGCCGAGGGCCAGGGTGGTGGCATGGACGATGCCGTAGAGGCAGGTGTTGGCGGAGGAGAGGGCCAGGTTCACCGGGTCCTGGCTGTCCCAGCTGGCGGGATCGTAGACGCGACGGAAGCGTCCGATGCGGTGTTGCTGAGCCAGCAGGCGGTAGAGGGATTTGACGCGTTGGCCTTCGAGTCCGCGGAGTTGTTCGAGTGTGGCGCCGGCCGGCGTGGCCGCTGCGCCGAAGCGCTGGGTGTACATGCGGGTCGCGACGGAAAGACGTTGTCCGCTGTCCGCCCAGGCGGCCGCTTGGCGTTCGAGCCAGCGCGTGGTGAGCGACGCCGGGGTCATGGCCGAGTAGCAGCGCACGCCGCCGGACCCGGTGCACACCACGGTCGTGCCGTGGCGGGCGAGCATTTTGAGAGCCGGCGCGGTGATGGATGTGCCCGGTCCTAAGAGAAGGCAACTGAGCGCCGCTGTCGGGAGGTAGACGATCTCCGGGCCCCGTTGCGGTGACTCGATGCGTGCGGCGACGCCGGTGTCGTCCAGTTGGACGGTTGCGATGTCGAGGTAGAGGAACGACAGGGAGTCGCCGGCTCGGGGAAGCATGGCAACGGTGGGGGTCGCGAGGCGGCGTCGTGCTTCGGGTGCGGTTCGTGGACCGACGCGCCGGTCTTTGGGGTTGGCGTTCATACCTGGATGAGTAACAGGTGGCCCTGACAGCGGGCGGGGCGTGCGAGTGCCTCACCGGAACGATTCCCTGCGCACAACGGGGGCGCTAACGCTTTCGGCGCGCGCCCCGGTGCCTACTCCCATAAAGCTGCGGGAATTCGAGAACGTTGCTCGCCTGACCAGCACGAAGGACGCGGTTCAGGTGCCAAGGAACGAGGCGCCACCTGGCGCGTGACAGAGCGTCCCCGCAGCAGGCTATAGGCCGGCTCCGACAGTTTTGCTGCTCCGTCTGAGTGAGTTGCCGTCATCCAATCCGCCTGGCTACTGTCACTGCCAGATCGCTCTCGGTGATCACTGATCGGCCGAGACGAGCATCGTCGTGGGACTGAACGGGTGGGGGTCGATGTCTTCCTGGAATGTGGGCGATGAGCCTTGTGTGGGTGTGAGGCTTCGTGCGGACGCAGATCCCACGGAGCTGAAGCGTCTCCTCCCGAACTCGGGCCCGGGTGAGCGGGCCGAGCTGGGATTGCGCGCTGCGCTGCTCGCGGCCCACATGATCGCGGACGTGGAGGTGGGCAATCCGGGCGTGGAGTCCATGGTGCGCAGGCTCCTGACCGCGTTCGCGGTGCGGGTCGGCGGACTCGACGTGGCGGATCAGGACGAGTGGGAGAACCGGCTTGATGCTCTGCTGGCGGCGGGGCGGTTCGACCAGGGAGCCGTGAACGGGTACTTCGACCGGTGGAGTCCCCGTCTCTTCCTGTACGACGCCGTCCGTCCGCTGCTCCAGGATCCGCGCCTGGCCGAGGAGTGCACGCATCAGGCTCCGCCAGGCCGTCTGGTGATGCCGCGGGCCTCGGGTTCGAACCAACCGTGGATGGACCACAGGCCGGAGTGGGATCCGGTCGCTCCGTCCGAGGCACTCGGCTGGCTGTTGGCCTGGCGTGGCTTCGGCCCGTCGGGTACCGGCGCTCAGCGGCGACACCACGGCGTGGAGGCCAAGACGATGAAGGCGGGCCACTTACGGTCCCTGGTCTCCTACCACCCGTTGGGCCCGGACCTCTTCACCTCTCTCGTGCTGGCCTGCCCACCTCCGTCGACCTTCTACGCCAAGGGCCCGGACCTCGCCCCGTGGGAGGCGGACGAGGTGGAGGCGCCCATGGCTCCTGCCCCGCCGCATGGGCCGGTGTCGCTGCTGATTGGTCGTTCCGCACACCATGTCCTGCTGGCGCCCGACGAATCCGGTTCCCACACCGTTGGGTGCTGGGTCGCGTGGGGCACGCGGACGGATCTGCCTGCAGCCCGGGACCCCTTCGTCATCGATCGCGACAAGGGCGGGCCCGTCAGGGCGAACTACCGGCGTTCGCTCCTTCGGGATTTCGACGGATTCGCCCACGCCAAGAACTTGGCCGCCGCCGATGTCCGGGGAAAGACGATGCCGGCCTGGATGTCAGTGTTCGCGGATCTGCCCCGTGAAGTCCTAGACCGCCTGCCGAGCGTGCGGGTGCGTGCGCTGGGCTGCGACCAGGACAAACAGGATCGCAACGTTCACTGGTACGCGGCCACGACTCCGGCGTCGCTGGCGCCGTATCTCCCCTCACTCCACCCGGAGCGGGCGGCCATGACGGCGACCGCGCGCAAGGCGGCGGAAGGCGCCGAGTCGAAGCTGGCCCAGGCTCTGCGGCGGGCGTGGAGCGACATGGTTCCCAGGGACAAGGCGTGCCCCTGGACCGACCCCGCGACGGCGGAGTTCTGGGACCGCGCCGAACCGCTCTTCTGGTCCGCGATCAGTCAGGACAACGCGCCCACACCGCGATTCCACCGGCTCGCCCTCGACATCTTCGACACCGTGACCCGCCCCGTCGCCACCACACCCCAGGGCATGCACGCAGTGGCCGCGGCCAGGGCCACTCTCACCCAGCCCACCCGCCGCCGCACAGGCTGAGGAAGGTCATGACCACCGAACCCACACCCACGTCCGCCAGCGGCGGCGCCCCGGAACACCACTCGGATCGGTTCGAGGTGTTCGAGGAGTTCATGGCGACCGTACGGAAGGCGTGCGCCACGCCGGAGGGCCGCGCCGTCCTGCGCGACGCGTTGGCCGACGACATCGCCTCCCCTTGGCGGATGTACATGCATCTGCTGCCCGCCGGTCGGATCCCCAGCTACCGGGCGGACCAGGAGGCCGAGCGCCCCTTCCTTCTCATCGCAGCGATGTACGCGGCGACCGACGCTCCGAACCCCCGCACCGCCAAGCACCGGCCTCGTCCGCGACTGGTCGACGGCCGAAAGAACCTGGGCTGGTCGTTCGCCCGCGCCGTCGAGTTGCAGGCGATACCGCGCAAGACCGCGGCCAGCCACCTCTCCGCCCTGGCCGAACAAGAGGCGGAGGGTCTGCGCACCGACCTGCCCGGCACCGTCTCGCTGCTGCGCTCAAGACAGGTGCCGGTGCAATGGCCCGTCCTGCTGCGCGATCTCACGCGCTGGCCGCGCTGGGCCGACGACGTGCGCATCGAATGGGTGCGGTCATTCCACGCCCCCACCACCTGGACCGAAGCAGCGAACGGCGGCGCTGGCCCTCCGGCCGGCGGGGACGACCCCGACACCAACTCTCCGAGCGAAGGACAACCCGCATGACCTCCCGCAAGCACCACCGTCCGCTGCACCTGGACGTGCACCTGATCCAGTCGTTCCCCTACTCGAACCTGAACCGCGACCGGCAGGGCGCGCCGAAGACCTCGCTCTACGGCGGCGTGGCGCGAGCCCGCCTGTCGTCACAGAACACCAAGCGCCCCACGCGCCTGGAGGTCGAGAAGGCCACCGGCATCCGCGCGGTCCGCACCCGGGGCGTTCCCCGGGCGGTCGCGGAGCGGCTGCGAGGCCGTGGATGGGACGAGAAGCTGGCGCTGACCGCCGGGCAGATGCTCATCCTCGCGGCATCCGTGAAGGGCCTCGGCATCGCCGACACCGAGGGCACCAACGCCCTGCTCTTCCTGCCCGAGAGCGCGCTGGACGAACTGGCCGACCTCGCCGACGCCCATCACGGCGAGATCGCCGACGCGGCCTCGGCCATGGCCGCCGAGGAGGCGGCCAAGGTTAAGAAGTCCACGCGGAAGAAGGCCGGGACGGACGACGACGTCGAGCCGACGGCCGATGACGAGGAGGAGCAGCCCGCCGTTGGCGAGGACAGCCTCATGGCGAAGTACGCCAAGAAGGCGCTCTCCAAGCAGAAGGACGCGGTGCTGAAGGTCCTGCGGACTCGCAACGCGTCCGTCGCCGCCTTCGGACGGATGCTCGCCAACGACCCCGACTCGACCGTGGACGGGGCGATTCACGTGGCACACGGCCTGACCACGCACGCCGCCCGCACCCAGCTCGACTTCTTCAGCGCCGTCGACGACCTCCAGGAGGAGTCCCGCAACGAGAAGGGCGCGGGCCACATGGGGGACCACCGGTTCACGACGGGCACGTTCTACCGCTACGCGTCGATCAACTACACCGAGCTGTGCGGCCACCTCGAAGGCGACACGGACACGGCGCGCGCGATCACGGCGGAGTTCGTGCGGGCGTTCATCACCGCGGTGCTGCCGGCCAAGGGCCGGGGCACCGCCCCCTACACCGTGCCCCACCTGGTGTACGCGGCCGTTCGCACCGACCGGCCGATCAGCCTCGCCGGCGCCTTCGAGCAGCCCGTGCCCGACGGCCGCGACGGATACCTCTCTCCCTCACTCGCCCGCCTGAACGACCACGCCGCCGCCCACCACCGCTTCCTCGGAACCGACGACCTGGCCGACCATGCGCACACCGGCCTCGCCGAGGGCGACTTCCCCGCGCTTGGCGAGCATGTCGGAGGGATGAACGCGTTCGTCGAACGTCTCGCAGCCGGCCTCAGCTGGGAGCGGGTGTGACCGGCCTGCTGCTGCATCTCTCGGGTCCGCTCCAGGCATGGGGCGCGCCATCACAGTTCGGCGTCCGCGCCACACACCGCTGGCCGACCCGCTCCGGACTGACCGGGCTTTTCGCCGCCGCCCTCGGCCGGGAACGCAGCCACCCCAACGGCGACCTGGCCGCCCTGAGCTACACCATCCGCGTCGACCGTCCCGGTCAGCGCGAAGCCGACTACCACACGGTCGGCGGCGGCTATCCACGTGACCGCACACCCCCCACGGCCGACGGCAAACGCCGGCCCGCGGACAAGGGGACCATCCAGACCGACCGCTGGTACCTCACCGACGCCGCCTTCACCGTCGCCGTCACCGGCCCAACGGAGACCCTGGCGGCCTGCGGCCAGGCGCTGCGCTACCCCACGTTCCCGCCCTACCTGGGCCGCCGCTCCTGCCCACCCGACACCCCGGTACTGCTGCACGACCAACGCGCGGACGCCATCGCCGCTCTGGCCCACCTCCCACTGCATCGTTCGGCCAACCGCACGCAGTCCCGGCCCGAGGTGACGTTCGTGTACGACACCCCGCCGGAGCCCAATGCCCGGCCCGACGCCGAGGTGATGGACGTCCCCGGCCCGCATCGTTCCTTCTTCCGCCGGCCGCTGTGGGAACGCCACCGCGCGCTCCCCCACGCCCCCGACGGCGGGCTCGGCACGGACTGGCTCAACGCCGTGCACACCTACCTGGACCGATTGGAGACCGCCCGATGACCACGCCCGCCACATCCGTACGTCGCACTACGACCCTGCACCTGGCGCGGCTGCGCCTCTCCGCCCGCAGCCGCGACGTGCATCGCGACCTGCGCGACGTGGGCAAGCTCCACGACCGGGTTCAGTCCCTCTTTCCCGACCAGCTCGGCCCCACGCCACGCCGCGCGACCCACACCCTGTTCCGTCTGGAGAGCGAACAGACAGGGGCCAATCTGCTCGTCCAGTCCACCCTGCCCATCAACCGCAACGCCCTGCCGCCGGGATACGCCGACAGCGTCGAGCACAGGGACATCGGCCCGCTGCTGAACTGGCTGACCGAAGGTCGCGTGGTGCGGTACCGCATCGACGCCAACCCCATCAAGGCCGTCCGCACACCCCAGCAGCGCGGCCGTCGCGTTCCGTTGCACGGCGACGAGGCAGTGGCCTGGTGGCACCGCAAGGGAGGCATGGCCGGTCTCGACGCCAGCCTCATCCTGGACATGCCCCAGCATCAGTTCGTCGGCAGGCAAGGAACTGATGAGGGTGGGAAGAAGCGGGCACCGGTGCGACTGAACGCCATCCGGTTCGAGGGGGTGGCCACCGTCATCGATCCCGAAGCCCTGCGAGAGGCCATCACCCAGGGCATCGGTCAGGGCCGTGCCTACGGGCTGGGCCTGCTGTCCGTGGCTCCGCACCGACCCTGACCTCTCGGCCCACCCCGCCCCCGGAGGCGTCTCACCATGTCCTCGCCCTTCGAACCACGCCTGTGGGGGAAGGAGCGCCACCTACCGCACCCTTATCCCCTCGGCTGCCACGCCATCGACGCCGGCACCATGGTCGGCGCCCTGTGGGACCGCTACCTCACCAAGCGACAACGAAGGATCATCGCATCCGGCTGGTGCCTCACCCAGCGAGCCACCCGCCAGTTGATATCCGTGCTCGCGGCCCTGCATGACCTCGGAAAAGTCACCCCAGGCTTCCAGGGCTGCGAGCCCCGCGCCGACCAGCTGACCGGCCTGCCCGGCTACGAGCCCCTCCCGGTCGACGGCAGGCGACTCAGCCACCAGCGGGCGGTGCACCTCGCCCTGCCCGAACTCCTCCACCGCCGACACGGCATCCCGCTCTCCGGGCGCCCCACCCGCTCCGTCGCACACCAACTCGCGCAGATCCTCGGCGGGCACCACGGGACGTACCCGGAAGCGCTCAGCCATCAAGGCAACCAGCTCGCCTGCCCTCTGGTCGCCGTCCCCGAGTTGGGCGGCAATGCCTGGGACGAACAACGTGAGCACCTGCTCCATCTCGTCGAGACGATCTTCGGGACGCCTCAATGGCCCACCGAGCCAGCACCTGCGCCGGTCGCCGTGCTCACCACCGGCCTGGTCACGCTCGCGGACTGGCTCGTCTCGCAGATCCCGTTCATCCGCGCCCGCCAGCGTCAGTGGGACGCCGACCCAACCTCCAGTTGGGCCTCGCACGCCGCCCGCACCCGCCGCGCCGCACCCGCCGCCCTACGCGCCGCGCAACTCACCCCGCCCCGCTGGCACCCCACGACATCCTTCACCGAGCTCTTCCCCCACCTGAAGGGTCAACGGCTCCACCCCATCCAGACCTCCCTGGCCCAGGCTCTCCCCACCCTCGTCAAGGGACCCGGGCTACTCCTGGTGACCGCGCCGCCAGGAGAAGGCAAGACCGAAGCCGCGCTGTACGCCGAACGCATCATGGGCCCCGCCGCCGGCACCACCGGCCTGGCCTTCCTGCTGCCCACGATGGCGACCACGGACGCCATGTGGCGCCGCGTCCGCCACCACACCCAGGCCAACTGCGTCCCGCCGCCACCGGTCACCCTGCTGCACTCACTGGCCTGGCTCGACGCCGACTACGCGCCCGACGACCTCAGGAGCGCGACGAACGAGCCCGACATCGTCGCCGAATGGCTGCGCGGCCGCCACCGCGGTCTCCTGGCCGGGGTGACGGTCGGCACCTGGGACCAGGCCGCCCTCGCCGTCCTCCCCCACCGCTACATGACCCTCCGCTGGCTCGGCCTGTCCGGCAAAACGGTCATCATCGACGAGGTCCACGCCTACGACGCCCACGGCCACGCTCTGACCCTGCGCCTGCTGCAATGGCTCGGCGCGCTCGGCGTCCCCGTCATCCTGATGTCCGCCACCGTCACCGGCGACACCGCGGCCGCACTCGTCCACGCCTACCGCAGCGGCGCCGGCCACTCCGACACCCCCGCACTGACACCGACCTACCCGGGCTGGACCTACGTCGACCACGCCACCGGAACGCTCACACAGTCGCAGCCGCTCGGCTCCCACCGCGCCCACGACCTCACCATCGACGCCGTCCACTGCGCGCACACCCACGACCCCGAGATCCCTGACGGACGCGCAGCAGCGCTCCTCCACCACCTCGCGCCCCTCACCGACCACCGGGCCGGCTGCGCCCTGATCATCTGCAATACCGTCGCCGACGCCCAGGAAACCCACAGGCTCCTCACCGAAGCCTGGGCAACGAACGCCGTCAGCCCACTCGTACGGATCCTCCACGCCCGAATGCCGGCCAGACAACGAGCCGCCATCACCCGCCGACTCACCCGCTGGACCGGGCCACGCGGCACCCGCCCCGCCCGCCCCTTCGTCGTCGTCACCACCCAGGTCGCGGAACAGTCCCTCGACGTCGACTTCGACCTCGTCATCAGCGACCTGGCGCCCCTCGCGCTCCTCCTGCAGCGCGCCGGACGCGGCCACCGGCATGCCCACACCCAACGCCCGGCCTGGGCGACCGGCCACCGCCTGATCGTGCTCGCCCCCACCGGATCGCTCCCACCCCGCGCCTGGGGCAGCGTCTACGACCCCTCACTCCTGCGCCGCACCAACGATCTCCTCACCCAACTCGACCGTCCCGTCAACGTCCCCGACGACGTCCAGGACCTCGTCGACTCCGTCTACGGCCCCGAGTTCGCCGGCACCGACGACCTCGCCCGCCTCGCCGACACCATGGCCCGCGCCTCGCTGGCCGACGCCGCGGACATCAAGCCACCCCACCTCGTCCGGGACCTCCACCCGCTGACCAACTCCGACCAGCACCCCGACCTCATCGCCACCCGCCTCGGCTCCGACACCGTGCGTGTCCTCCCCACCTACACCACCCGAGACGGCCGCCACTGGCTCCACCCGAGCCGTCACACCCAACGGACAGCCCTCCCTCACCACGTCAGCCCCCGGGACAAGGCCACGATCCGCCGCCTCATGCGCGCCACCCTCCCCATCAACGCCCAATGGCTCACCCGCGACAACCCCGAAACCGCCCCACCACCCACCTGGTCCGACATCCCCGCCCTCCGCGACGTCGCCCTCCTCCCCCACCCAGTCACCGAAACAACCATCTTCCCCAACCGCACCGGCACCGCCACCCTCCGCATCAACCCAGAGACCGGACTCCACAGGACGTAGCGTGACACTTGAGGCCAATGGGCAAAGAATTCGCAAAGCCCTGCTATCACCGCAGGTCAGTAAGTGTTCGCTCCGCGCCCGCGGAGGTCACCCGGAGGCCTGACCAGCATGACTGACATCCATACCGTTCGCTCCGCGCCCGCGGAGGTCACCCGGGCCGCTGGTACACGTTCGGCGCCGAGTCCCGGTTCGCTCCGCGCCCGCGGAGGTCACCCGCTACAGCTCCGCCGCCCGGCGAGCGTCCGCGTGTTCGCTCCGCGCCCGCGGAGGTCACCCGGCCCCGGCCGCGGTCGAGGTCGCCAAGGAGTCGTTCGCTCCGCGCCCGCGGAGGTCACCCGTTCATGGTCCAGACCCTCGCGGCCGCCGGCGAGTTCGCTCCGCGCCCGCGGAGGTCACCCGATGGGCATGGGCCTGCGGTTCGCGGGACAGTCGTTCGCTCCGCGCCCGCGGAGGTCACCCTACTGCGGCGCTCGATCCGGAGTTTATCCCTTTGTTCGCTCCGCGCCCGCGGAGGTCACCCGTCGCGCGAGACGGCGAGTACCGCGAGCGCGCGGTTCGCTCCGCGCCCGCGGAGGTCACCCTGGTGCGTGGACATGGTGAAGAAGGGGTTCAACGTTCGCTCCGCGCCCGCGGAGGTCACCCGAAACGGGAAAGGCTGTACTGTCCGGACGATGCGTTCGCTCCGCGCCCGCGGAGGTCACCCGAACTTCCGCAGTTCGTCACGCTCAGCGAGCGCGTTCGCTCCGCGCCCGCGGAGGTCACCCGGCTGAGCTGGAGCGCGTCAGCCGCCGTGACCGGTCCGCTCCGCGCCCGCGGAGGTCACCCGGGAGCGTGATGCAGCAGCACGCCGCCCCGGAGGTCCGCTCCGCGCCCGCGGAGGTCACCCGCAGGTCGGGGCTGGCCTCGTGCAGGGCCTCAAGTCCGCTCCGCGCCCGCGGAGGTCACCCGTGTGGCGAATTTCAGCACTCTCTGTCTCGTATGTCCGCTCCGCGCCCGCGGAGGTCACCCGCTGGGGCCGGCGGCGGCGCCGACCTGGACCAGGTCCGCTCCGCGCCCGCGGAGGTCACCCGCTGCGGCGGGAGTCGGTGAGCATCCTGCACGGGTCCGCTCCGCGCCCGCGGAGGTCACCCGCTGCCTTCCAGCGTGAACGTCTACATCATCCAGTCCGCTCCGCGCCCGCGGAGGTCACCCGATGTGCGCGGGAAGGTCTCGCGAATCCTTGATGTCCGCTCCGCGCCCGCGGAGGTCACCCGTTCGCCGTGGGGGAGGTCTGCCGTTCGGGCAGGTCCGCTCCGCGCCCGCGGAGGTCACCCGTCGCTATCGGGGTGGGCGGCGCTGATGCCGACGTCCGCTCCGCGCCCGCGGAGGTCACCCGACGGCGGCGAACGTGGCTGCGAGCATGGTGTCGTCCGCTCCGCGCCCGCGGAGGTCACCCGGCCAGCCAGCGTCTCCCGATCTCCATCAGGGTGTCCGCTCCGCGCCCGCGGAGGTCACCCGCTATTTGCTGACGGAATACGCGGGGAAAATCCGTCCGCTCCGCGCCCGCGGAGGTCACCCGGCCGTTGTCACCCGGAAGGGGCGCCGGTTGTCGTCCGCTCCGCGCCCGCGGAGGTCACCCGCGGAACGCTGGTGCACCGTGTAGTCGTGGATGGTCCGCTCCGCGCCCGCGGAGGTCACCCGGTATCGGCCAGGATGTGCTCTTGGAGGTAGGCGTCCGCTCCGCGCCCGCGGAGGTCATCCGAGACACCATGACGACGCTTCTCGGATGGGCCAGTCCGCTCCGCGCCCGCGGAGGTCACCCGCGCGGATACTTCCTCAGCCCCCCGGCGGTCGTCCGCTCCGCGCCCGCGGAGGTCACCCGATCACGAAGCCGACCGCCGCCGGAGCCACCGCGTCCGCTCCGCTCCCGCGGAGGTCACCCGCAGTTCGGGCAATGCAAGCCCTCGACGAACTGGTCCGCTCCGCGCCCGCGGAGGTCACCCGCCGAGGACGGTCTGGACGTCCTGGTTGAGGCGGTCCGCTCCGCGCCCGCGGAGGTCACCCGACTTCCTGACCCAGCTTCCGCACATGGGCAGCTTCCGCTCCGCGCCCGCGGAGGTCACCCGATGTCGCTGCTCCGTGCGGCGGCGCGGGCTCGACGACCAGGTGGTCCGCTCCGCGCCCGCGGAGGTCACCCGTACCTGGGACCGATCATCCGCCGTCACGTCGGGTCCGCTCCGCGCCCGCGGAGGTCACCCGCCGTCATCCTCCGGGCCCCACGACGCGATGTAGTCCGCTCCGCGCCCGCGGAGGTCACCGGTCATCAGCTCTCCTCTTTCGGCGCTGTGCACGTCCGCTCCGCGCCCGTGGAGGTCACCCGTCCTCGCCGGTCCCCGATTCGCGGTGCACGCTGTCCGCTCCGCGCCCGCGGAGGTCACCCACCGCCCGAAGGAGGGCTACGCGAACTCCACGCGGTGCAGCCGCACTCCCCCACGCAGCGTCACGTGCAGGTCGCGCACTCCGGACGAGGCGCCGTCGAGTGGATGCCGGACCGTGGTGTAGAGGCGTGGCGGTCTCCGGTGTCGGGGACGGCGAGGTCGTGCGGAAGTCGGTGGCCAGCACCTGCAGTTCGACTTCGGCGGGGACCTCGTCTCCGACGCGGAGACGACGATGCCGACCGTGTCCGGTCCGCCCGGACCGAGGTCGCAGGCGCGGAACACCAGGCGACCGGGCGCGTCGGCGGCGGTCACCGTCACCGAGTCGGCGGATCCGGCAGGTTCAGATTCCGGCGAAGGCCCTCCTCGAAAAGATGCGAGTCGGGTGGCCGTCCGGAAGTCATCCCATGAATCTGATCAGCCAAGGTGGTCTCGAACCGTGTATCCCATCAGGCTGCACGTGTGGAGAGCTGGCAGCATCGTCTCCAGGTACCAGGAGAAATCCGTGAGGTGTTCGCCGGCGGGGTGAGCGCGCCGGTTGATGGTAGGCAGGAAGTCGATTCCGTCCCTCTCCGGAGAGAACAGCAACTGCCCTCCGGTGCCAGCCTTGTCGTGGAAGAGGGAGACTCCGACCCGCTGCCCCTGTCGAGGCGGGGCGTCGAGCATGGCGACCACCGCGTCGGAGGTCTCTCGCCGCGACGTTGTCCAAACCAGTGAGCCGGCAGGATCCTCCGTCGCGTACGAGGCGGCGCCGTCCGGCTGGGTCAGTCCCCAGCCGGCACCTGCCAACGCACGAACGACACCCGACACGGTCACGGTCCCCCACCCTCGGGTGGAGAACTCAATTCTCACAGTGCGATTCACCCGACGTTCCTTTCGCCATCCGCTCGCAGCCTCCGCCGTCAGTCGGCAACATCCTCCGCGACGTAACCCGTCAACCCGACGCTGACCAGCCCAGGCAGCAGCATCTCCAAGTACCAGGGAACATCGGTGAACTCCCTGCCAATCGCGTGAGATCGGCGGTCGATCTCGGGAACGAAGGACATGTCCACACGACCAGGAAAGAACAACAACGTCCCCCCCGTACGGGCGTCTACATGGTAAATGGAAAGGCCCACCTGCTGCTGGACACGTTCCGGAGAATCCAGCACCCGGAGAACGTCCCCGGGCTGTTCGCGCGAGAAGAGCTCCCAGTCCAGGTCGCCCAGATCGTCCTCGACGGCGTAGGAAACTCCGTTCGGCTCCGCGAGACCCCAGCGCGCCGGAGCCAGCGCCTGAACCACCCGTGAAACCGAGAGGGGCTCCGCAAAGGAGAAGTCGATATCAGCCGTTCTGGACACGCGTCATCCCTTCGGTGCAACTCGCCAGGGAATTCCCTTGGCATCGAGCCAGTTCGTGATGTTCCGAGGAATCGGGTTCTCCGATATGATCTCGAACCTCGCGCCGTTCTCCCTTGCGATTCTCAGCTGCGAGCCGGCGGTCGACTTGAACTTGGCCATCCTCGCCTGATTGTTGTTGAGCATGGTCCAGTACTCACCCGACTTCGCCTCGTACCATACCTCCGTGCCGTCCGGCGTCCGATGGGCGCCGTCGAACTCGCGATTCTGACGCGAGAAATTTCCACGCCCACCGAGTTGCTCCTGCAGGTGCTGCTCGTAGCTTCTGCCGCGTTCCTGCGGGCCCCTGCCACCCCCACCCGAGGAACCCGGGCTGGGGCCTCCCTCACTGGTGGCCTCGTTGTAAGCGATGGCCGTGCCCGTGCCGAGGATGCCGGCGGCTACGGCGGCTCCTGCCAGGTTGGCGCTGACGGCCGCCCCGCCGGTGGCCAGGCCGCCGGTGATGCCGGCCAGGGCCAGGCCGCCGGGTGGGAAGAGGGCGAACAGGCCCGCCGCGAAGAGGGCCAGGCCGAGGTAGAAGAGGAAGTTGTCCAGGGCGGCGAGGAGGGAGGCGCGGTCGGTGTCGACGATGTCGGCATCGAGGGGCGTACCGATGACGCGCAGGTAGAGAAGCCAGCCGCCGGCTATCGCGCCGCCCGTGCCGGCCACCGTGCGCAGGACCAGGGCGGCGAGCGGCTCGCCGAGGGGTTGGGCGCGGGTGGGAGGCCAGGACCGGACCAGAAGGACGAGCACGACGAGGGTGAAAGTCAGGGATGCGGCGGCACAGCCGAAGAGGACCCAGGTGCCGGGTGAACGGGTGAACCACTCGCCCAGGGCGTGGGTGGAGGGGAAGTTCCCGGCGACGAGGTAGAGCAGGGCGGGCAGGGCGAGGAGCAGGGGTATCGCGAGGAGGGGCCAGCGTCGGCGTCGGGCGGCGCGACGCGCGGCGCGGATGCGGGCGGGGTCCCAACGGCCATAGGTATGGGCGTGGTCGAGCAGCGCGGCGGTCTGGACGACGGTCTGGCGCAGCGGTTCGACGGTATGCAGCTGCTCGGTGCGGGTGCGGGCGGCGGCGTACAGCAGGCCGCGGCGGACGCGCACGAAGCGAGACACGCCGAGCGCGGTATACGGCAGGTGGCGGTTACCGGCAGCGATCAGGGCTCCGGCGTGGCCGGGGCGTTCGCCGGCCAGCAGGACGCCGGGGACGGCGGCCTTGCCCCACCGCAGCGCTCGCCAGTCCACGACGATCGCGCCCAGCAGGCTCACCGTGGCCACGGGGACCAGCAGGTCGTCGGCCCAGCTGACGGCGTTGTAGCCGTTGTTGACCGCCCAGTGGTGCCAGATCGCCGCCGCCAACGGCAGCACGGCCAGAGCGCGGCGCCAGCCACGGCTCCGGATCAGTAGCCCAACTGCTAGGCCGTCCAGCGCACCCCAGGGCACGTGGCGGACGGTCCCGATCGTGCTGTCGAAGCCGAGGCCGATCTCGACCACTCCGGTCGAGGACGGCAGCCAGGAGAACAGCACCTCCGCCACGGACGGGTAGTAGGCCGCGTTCAGGCTCAGGCCGGCCTGGCCCATCCAGCCGCCGTCCGGCATGGGCGTCAACGAGTTCGGGTCCGGCGGGTTGTTCAGCAGCGTCTCCAGCAGCCCGAACCCCGAGCCGACCGCCGCACCCAAGACCACCCAGTCCGCCAGGCCCCACTGCCGCCGGCGCACGCCGAGGAAGCAGGCGGCCAGCAACAGCGGCACTGCCTTGGCCAACTCCTCGGCCACCGGCGCCACGCTCCGCGACAGGGAGTCGGTGACCTCCTCCGGAACGCCGCCGGCCTCCACCGCGATCCGCCACCAGCCCAGGGAGACCAGCAACACCAACACGCCCGAGCCGTACGCGCCGACGACAAACGCCAACAGCACCGTCGACAGCCGCGACGCCCGCACCGGCCAGGCCAACACCGCCAACTGCAACACGCAGTAGACCGCCGCCCCCACCATCACCAGACCCACCGGCACACCCCCAAGCGCTACTCTGTGTAGACCGGTTGTCGCGTTAGAGGCTAGGGGTAGTGGAGGATCTTCGCTACTCGCCTTATCCCGGTCGTGTAGACAGATGGCTGGGCGTTTCCGCCAACCGGTTGACGACGGAGACGCTCGACGCCGACCTCCTCGCCCTCTTCCTTGTTCCTTGGCCACATCGTGCCCACGTCGCGAGTTCGGATGAGCCTTCCAAGGAGCGGCTCTTACGCCGCCTCCACGAGCGCGAAGCGGACATCAAGGAGCGCCTGCCGAAGTCGGACGCGTACGGGGCACCTCCGCGGGCGCGGAGCGGACCCAGGCGGCGGCCGGGCCACCGGGCGCAACGACGGGGCACCTCCGCGGGCGCGGAGCGGACCTGCTGTCCGTTCGCGTCTCCGTGGACGACGACGGGGCACCTCCGCGGGCGCGGAGCGGACACGCGCGAGAAGGCAGACCGGTTCCCGGGCACCGGGGCACCTCCGCGGGCGCGGAGCGGACATTACCGAGGCGACCGGTTTTGCCGGGGAGGCGGGGCACCTCCGCGGGCGCGGAGCGGACACCGTGGTCGGCGCGTTCCTGGCGCTGCCCGTCGGGGCACCTCCGCGGGCGCGGAGCGGACACCTACTCCAACTACTCCCAGGCCCGAAGGCGCGGGGCACCTCCGCGGGCGCGGAGCGGACATCGTCATCGACCTGGACCGCATCGCCCTCGCCGGGGCACCTCCGCGGGCGCGGAGCGGACATGGCGACGACGGTCGGGAGGTCGAGGTTCCGCGGGGCACCTCCGCGGGCGCGGAGCGGACGTGGGGACCGCCGTGGTGCTCGCCCTCGTCAGCGGGGCACCTCCGCGGGCGCGGAGCGGACATCGCCTCTCGCCGTCCGCCCGCTGAGCTGGGCGGGGCACCTCCGCGGGCGCGGAGCGGACCGGCCTGGCGGCGGCGCGAAGTGGCCATCGATCGGGGCACCTCCGCGGGCGCGGAGCGGACGTGTACACCCCGGCCAAGTCGTGCGGGAACGCCGGGGCACCTCCGCGGGCGCGGAGCGGACGCTTAATGACCTGCGACGACTTGGCGAGTTTGCGACTTCTTGACTGACTGTCCGCGTTGCTTGGTCAACGGCCTGTCAATCACCGTAAGGCCATGGGAGTCGAGTGCTCGTTTCCAGCCATGCGGAGTAGGTCAGGAGCGTCGGCTCCCCGCGATCGATCAGCGGCTTCGACTGACGTTCACCGCAGCCCCGCCCGCCGACACCGCCACTGCTCATGGAGCGCCTTCTCCGGCGAACCTCGGCCTGCGCACCCACCTGCACCCCAATCCCTTACCCCTGCGCATTGAGGCGGTCGCGGCGTGCGGTGACCAGCGCGCCATCGCTGCCGTGTCGTCTCCGGGCCGTCGATCCACCTTACTGGCGGTGATTCAGGGACAGGGAGCCGACCATGAAACAGGCGATGTCTGTCGGCGTAGTAGGCGTAGTCGCCGCCGCTCGTGAGCTGACGGAGCCGGGAGATCGAGGTAGCCACTTGCTCGTCGCCATCCCGGACAGCGTGGTGGAACGCATGACGGGTTCGAGGTGCGAGGGTCTCGTGAGTGCAGGGTGGCGGCTCCTCTCAACGGCAGGCCTACCGGTTGAGAGAGGGGGACGTCGCTGCCCCCCTCTCTCCCACGCTCAGAGACCGACGAGTCGGGCCAGCTGCTGCAGCGCGAGCCCGGTCGCCGAGGCTCCCGCTGCATACGCAGCGCCGCGAAGGGCGTGCACGGCTAACGCTCGCACCCGAAGCCAGACCCTCGTAGGCTGCTCCATGAGTCACCGTCCTTTCGAACATGGATGGGATCGCTGAGAGCCCTGGGCCTTGGTTGGCAAGCCGGTCCCCAGGGCTCTCTGGCATGAGCCTACCTTGGAATCCAAGGTAAAATCTCGCAAACTGCCGCGTTTATCACACGTTTACCCACTTCAGCCTTCGATTCAAAGCCATGAGGGCTGGGCTTGCTCTTGGAGTGGCCGAATCGGAGGCCACCCTCTCGGCTTCGAAGGCGCAGCCCTTTGCTAAATCGTTATGTGGGTGTCTCGAATCTCTGGCGTCGGTGGGAGGCGTAGATGGCCCAGGTGCTCTCCGGCCTGGACGGCGTGATCCTCGGCGCACTCGGGGGTGCAGCCAAGAGCCTGGGCGATGACGGTGGGTGACACCTCTTGGACCAGTCGCCTAGAACGCCGGCTCACCGTTTAGGACATCGCACAAACCCCCTGATCAGGAGACTGGCAACCACGCCTACGTCCCCTCGCTCACGATCGGGCATCGCGATGTCGTGAGTTCGCCGCTTGACTCGCGATGATCCGAGTTCTCACACCTCCTAGAGGGCCAGTGACCACCTCACTTCCCCCGCCGGCCCACAAGGGGCCCACATCGCCGGCGTCGAGACCGGTATCAAGGCCCGCGAGTCGCCGCGAGCGCGGAGCGAACTCGCTCGGCGTCCGAAAAGTACGGATGGTGGGGGGCACCTCCGCGAGCGCGGAGCTTAATCTCCCCTTCCCCCTCCCCTTCCCTCTCCCCGGGGCACCTCCGCAAGGCGGAGCCGACGTACCGATCGCGGTATGTGGATACTACACTCCATCTTGACAGTACGTCAGGGTGAATTTACATACAGTCATATCGATCGTCGCCAGACTATCGAACTCGAGTGGTGTCCGCGGCGGTTCCCCAGCTATGCGGACTCGGAGGCTGCCCGTCGGTGCAGCTGCTCGGGAGGGGAGCGCTGGTCCGCTCCGCGCCCCGGTCACTGGTCGTGCACCTCACGGATGTTCGTCCTTCGGGGCACGGGGGTGCTTGTTCCGCGATCTGACAGCCTGTCCCGTTCACCAGGGCAGGAACTCGCGGTCGTGAAAGAGTTGGCCGGTGGTGTGGTCGGTGTCGGGGAGGGTGGCGAGCCAGACGGGGGTGTCGGCGCCTTGTTCGGCGGTGCGGGGGGCGTGGGGGCCGCCCATGTCGGTGCGGGTCCAGCCGGGGGAGGCGGCGTTGACCAGGATGCCGGTGCCGGCGAGTTCGGTAGCCAGGAGGCGGGTGAGGGCGTTGAGAGCCGTCTTGGAGATGCGGTAGGCGGGTTCGCCGGCTGTGTCGGTCATGTGGTGGAGGGAGCCGAGGTTGCTGGAGAGGTTGACGATGCGGCCGTAGCCGGTGGCGACCATGTGGGGGATGACGGCGGTGGCGGTGCGCCAGGCGCCGAGAACGTTGGTCTCCAGGGTGGCCGTGGCGAGGGTGAAATCGGGGTCGGTGGCGGGTTGGGGGCCGTCGGTGATGCCGGCGTTGTTGATCAGTGCGTCGATGCGGCCCATCGCGGCGATGGCGTGGTCGATGGCGGTGGTGATGCTGATTGGTGAGGTGACGTCCAGCTGGAGCGGACGGGCTTGCGGTCCGAGGGCGTGGGCGGTGGTTTCGGCGTCGGGCAGGTGGCGGGCGGTGACCCAGACGCGGAGGCCGCGGGCGATGAGTTGGCGGGCGATTTCGGTGCCCAGGCCGCGGTTGGCGCCGGTGACCAGGGCGACGCGGGAGCCGTTCGAGTCGTTCATCAGGCCAGGGCGGCCAGGTGCTCGTCGAGCGCCGTCACGTGCGGGCTGTCGTTCCACGGCGAGAGCGCGACGCGGAAGTCGGTGACGCTGGTGGTGCTGCGGGGTGAGTAGGAGCGGTGGGCCAGGGTCGCGGCCTGTCCGACGAGATCGCAGGCGGCGTCCAGGTGCCCGGCCTTCAGGTGGGTGCGGGCGGCGCGAACGAGGTAGATGGTGCGGTCGCGGACGTAGGAGCGGTCCTGGGTGTCGAGGGCTCGGGCCAGGAGGGGTTCGGCGTGCTTCGGTTGGTCGAGGTCGCTGAAGCAGGCGCCGGCCTGGGCGTGGAGTTCCGCGCGGTCGAAGTAGTAGATCCAGGCCGGGTCCTCGGCCGGGTGGGTCGCCTCAGCGGCGTCCAGCAGCCGGTCGGCCTCGTTCAACGCGCTCGTGCAGGTGGAGGTGTCTCGGGCGCGGGCAGCGGCTCGGGCGGTGCGGCTGGCCAGCAGCGCGCGCACCCGGGGACGGGCGTCGCGGGCCTGGTCCTGTGCGGTCTGGGCGAGGGCGATGCCGTCGTGGGGTGAGCCGGCCAGGGCGCACTGGAAGCTCATCCCGGCCAGGATGTTCGCGCCCAGCTGCCGGTCGCCTGCAGCGTGCGCGGCGTGCAGGCCGGCTGTGTAGTAGCGCTGGGCGGCCGCGTGCTGGCCCAGGTCGAAGGCGATCCACCCGGCCAGTTGCCCAAGTTCCCCGGCCACGGCATACAGCCGCCGGCCCAGGGAGTCGGGGTAGGAGGAGTGGCTCAGCAGCTCGCTGATCATGTGCAGGTCCGCCACGACCAGCCGGAGCACGCTCTGCCCGCTGAGCCGATCATCCATCCGCCGCAGCCCGGGGATGCGCTCCTCGACCCAGGTGACCGTCTCGTCGTCCAAGTGCCCGCCCTGCGCGGCGGCCACCGCGCGTTCAGGCTGAACGCTCGCCCATCCGGAGGCCACCCCGGCCAACGCGACGCTGCTGAGCGTCAGGAAACCACGTCGATCGACCACCGCGTCCTCAACCTCCTCCAGGGCCGCCAAACAGCCGGCGATCGTCCACTCCTGCGCGCCGAACGCGTCCTCCGCGCCCGGCAACCAGCGCGGCCACGGCAACAAGCACACCCGCTCCGCGGGCACACCCAGCGCGTGCGCGAGAGCCCGCTGGGAGTCGGCGTCCGGCGTGACGCCCTCCTTCTCCCACCGCCAGAACTTGTCCGACCCGCCCCGCGCCTGGTTGATCCCCAGCGCCGACGCCGCCTCGGCGAGCTTGCGGGCCGCGCCGCGATAGCTCCAGCCCTGCTGAAGCCGGGCGTAGGTCAACGGATGCGTCATCAACGCGGGCTGGTGCTGTCGCATCGTGCGCTCCCTCCACCGCCCTCTCCAACCAACGGTAGCCCTGACACCACGTCACCCTCCCCCGCCGGAGGCCCCGACGGGAGAGCCACGACCGCTCTTCAGACACCGTTCAGACACCCCAGCCCACGAACCCTCCGACGGTTACGTTCAGACACCGTTCAGACACAGAACAGCCTTCTTCAGGGTGCCGATACCTGGTGACCTACCCCCACACCACGAAGCCGAGGCAGGGAGACACCCACCCATGTCGTTACCGCACCAGCCGACGCCCACCCCCTCGTCCAGGACCTCGCGCGACGGCGTGCCCAACCCGGACGCCACGACGCCCGGCTCGACCAGTCACAGGCCGAACCAACCCGACGAACGGGGGTGGAGGAGCCGTGCCTGAGCCGATCGACTGGCCGGAAGGGACACCGGACCACATCCGCAACCCGATCCCGCATCGGGAGCAATGCGCCTGCGGCCTGTTGCTCAGCGACGCCGAGCAGGCCGAACACACCTGCCCCGCGCCGGCACAGGAGACGACGCCATGAGTGGCCACAGAGCGGTAGGCCGCAGGCGTGCGGCACCGTTGGACACTGCCACGTCGTTGGCTCCGCGGCAGCAGACGGGCATCGACTGCGTGCGTTGCGGTCGGCACCTGGGTGTCTCCTGGCTACGGCTGGGGGTGGTCACCCTGCCGCCCGCCAGGGAGGGCTTCGCACCCACCACCTATGAGCTGTTCGCCTGCGCGCCGTACTGCGTGCGTGTGAGAGGGCAGTCCTGGCGGGCGGAGTGGGGCCGGCCATTGAGCACTCCGGGCGCAGAGGATCTGGAGTTCGACAACGGGCTGGAGACGCTCCGTCGGGTACTGGAGTGTCTGCGTCGGAGTGACGAGGGCCCGCCGCGTCAGCCCGTCCAGCTCCCGGGGACGTCCTTCCCTCACCCCCCGGTCGGGGAAAGACCGGCCGGCCCGCTGGTCACGTCTGGAGGCCAGCGCCTTGCCCCCCGCTCTTCCCCTGAGGGCGGCGGCCAAGCCACGGACCCTGCGGGTTCGTGCCGCCCTCCTGCCCTGCTCAGCGCACCGATCCGGGTTCCCCACCTCGGTGGCTCGTCCCCGACCCGGTGATCGTGCCCGCACTCCTGCGCGCCGTGACTCCCCCAGCCCGCCTCACGCGTGGCCTGGACCCGCTTCCCGGGCTGACGCTGCTGGCCGAAGCATGCAACAACCACCCGCGCGCCACGCCGCCGATACGCAACCCCGCCCAGTCAGCCCGCCGGGGCTGCGGCCAACCCTGGTCTGGCAGAGGAGATCAGCATCGTGTTCCGCCCGCCGCAGCCGCGGCGCCGAAGCGCGCCGGAGACTCCGCCCCTGCAACACGCCGCCCGCCTGCCCGGACCAGCGCCGACCACCGAGGAGACGGCAAGCGAATCGTCCTCCGGCCGCCGCTCGCCCCAGCATCAGGTTCACCTGATGTCCCAGCTGACTGCTGAGCGAGTCCGATGACCCGCACGAGCCGAAGGCAACCATTGACACTGGCCCAGGTAGCGCGCATGCCGTCCTGGAACCTCAAGCCTCTGTGGCAAACCGACTTCCACGTCCTGGTCACCACCGCCATCGCCGACGCCGAAGGCCGCACCCGCCAATCCGTGGCCGCCGGCCTGCGGTCCTCGGAGTGGTATGAGGACTGGCTGGACGCGCTCAACTGCGCCGCCGGCGACCTGGAAACGGCCGTCGAGCGCATGACCTACACCCACGACCCACGCCTGGACACCACCGACCACCGACTCAGGCGAGTACGAACCGCGCTGTGCGAAGCCCGTACCCTGCACAAACGCCGCCACCACTACCTGACCGCGACGGAGCTCGAACGACGCCGGCAATACCGCGCCGAGCTGGTGGCGCTCCGCTGGCTGCGCAACCACCACCGCGAGGAAGCCAACACGCTGCGCCGCACACTGCTGTCCCAGGTCGGACTCCCCGCCCACCCGCCCGGCTGGGGCAGCGACGTGGCCGATGGGGTGGAGGCCATCGAACGAGCCGCCGAGCAAGGGCTTCTGCACGCACCCCGTCCTCCGGCCGTCGACGACCTCCTGGACCTCAGCGACAGGGCCTTCCGCGAACGCGTCTCCGACGACGTCTGCACGCAGAACCAGCGGATCACCGCGCTACGTCACCCCGCACTGCTGAACGACTGGATGGCCGCGCTCCAGGAACTCGCCGACAAGACCGCCCCCACCGCCCGCGTCGACCACCGCAACCTCATGCTCGCACCGCTGGACTGCCACGAGCTGTCGGAGATGGCCGCCCCGGATGTCTACCAAATCATCCGCGCCCGCCGCTTCTACCGCGGCGTCGAACAGCGGATGGTCGAATGGCGTCACCTCGTACAACGTCTCAGCCGCGATGCCCAGGCAGCCGAACGCCGAGCCGCCCAGCCCTGGAGCGACATCGAACAACGAGTACGACAGCACATCGCCGAACGCCATCCGCGCCAGTACGCCGCCCTGCGCCGCGCCCTGGCCCCGTTCGGCACCTACCTCGGTTCGGCGGATCTCGACCCCGACAGGTTCACTAGGAAGGTGCGCGGCGAGCTCAAGCACATGCTGATGACCGCGCTGGACGACGGGACGTGGAGACGACTCCTCCTCAAGAGCTGACACCGGGCTGCGAACAGGCCGGACGGCGCACCACCTGCTGGAGGTCGCTGGAGCGGCGATGGCTGAACCCTGTACAGGTTGGCGGAAGCACGAACGCCGCGAGGAAGGTGGCCTTGCCGTGACTGCGAGATCCGATGTCCTGGCGCAGTCCTGACGACCTTCACCCGACATCTGTCCTTGGTGTCCAGGGCTCAGTGAGTCCTGTCGCCGCTCTGCGAAGTTCACCCTTTCGGCGCGCACGGGGCGCGCGACATCGCGCTCAGAAACATGGTCCAATAAAGGCGTCATCCAGTCGGGAGGGCAACCTCGACTCGATCGCCGAGTTCTCCGGACGTTTGCCGAAGAACGCCATCCACCAGCCCCCTTCACCAGGAGTCACCTCTATGACAGTGGATCAACTCGCCATTGACGAGTACATCGTCATCACCAGCGATCCGACCACCGGCGAAATCTTGTGGACCTCGCTAGAGGAAAGCTTCGACCCGCAGGAACTCGCACCCAACCAGACCGTCTACACCTCCACGACATCTGGCGAGACAGCACTTGTCGCCGACGGAACGCTGCCCCAGGGTGTCCTTCCCAAATCACCGGCCAGCCATGAAGCTGCGGCCGCCGCCCGGCATAAGCACTGGTCTCAGGCTGATCTCAGGGAACAGCACGAGAAGTCACGCAGGATCGAGGCGTACCTCGTACTCGCGGGGTACGACGCTCACACCGTACGCACTGCCTTCGGAGAATGGGCCGTCTGGGTAGAGAACGCGGTCTGCGAGGACGTGTTCCTTCACTGCCAGAGAAGCGCAGACGACTGGGCTCTGCTGTACCAGCACCCGGCGGATCTTCCCGGAGACCTGATTCGGTGGGGCGATGTCGTTCTCGGAGCCTCTTCGGAGATCGCCATCATCAAGGCATTCGTCCGCGAGATCCAGGTCTGGTAGAGCCGAGAGGCGCGCTGAACAGGCGCTTTCTCCCCGCAATCCAATTGCTGAAGGCGGCTCAGGCGGTGGCCGGGCGGGCAACCCCGGCCACCGCCCCTGAACCGGGCCGTCCAGTCCCCCTTCACATGAGAGCAGCACCAGATGCAACGCACAGAGTTCGAGCAACTGAGCCGCCAAACCGCCGAGAAGCTCGGCACCGACTGGGCCGTCACCTGCGAGACCGACTACGTCGGGGTCACGTGGTGGTCAGTACTGACCCACCCCGCCAGCCCTCGCGTCGTCATCTCCCCTCACTGGCAAGACGCTGGCCGCGTGGTGGTGACCGGAAGGTACCCGCCCGTGGATGAGGGCACGCAGCTCGCCAACCCTGCTCCGCGGATCACCGTCCGAGCCAACCGCGGACCCGCCGTGCTGGCCAGAGAGATCACCCGCCGGTTCATGCCGCCCTACCTCAAGCGGGTCGCAGAAATGCGAGTCGCAAACGCCCAACGCGACAAGCGTCATCGTGCCCGCGCCGCACTCATCGAGCGGCTGACCGTACATCTGCCGAACGGCATGGACGTGAGCGAGTGGCCGAACGCGAGTGGCCTGACCTTCGCCGGCTACGGAGGGGAAGGCCACGTCGAAGTGTTCGGGCCCGACACTCCCGTACACCTCGAAATGAAATCTGTGCCCCTCGACGTGGCCCAGAACATCATGCGCCTGCTCGGCCAGGCAATCCGCAAGCAAGCCCAGACACGCCAGACCACCCGCCCCACCTGACGAACTGACCGACCCCACGCCCGAAGCAGCGAGGGCAACCGCCGCTTCCACCCCTTCACCGAGGAGCACGAACGATGAGGGATTCCCACCGCCAAGACGACGAAATCGACGACTGGACCGAGCGCGCCATCCCGCCCATCCCCATCCCCCGCCCCCGCCCCCGCGAAGAGAGCCAGACCGGCGGCGCGGCTTCCGAACCCAGCGCAATCCCCCACCAGCGCAGTAACGAGGACTAGCCGCAACCCTTCCCTTCGTCGCACACGTGCCCGCCACCGGAAACCCGGCGGCGGGCACGCTGCTGGCAGTCGACACAATTGGGCAACCGGCCGACCACCCACCTACTTCCAGCGCCCCCTTCACCGAGGAGCAATACCGAAACAGTAGGAACCCTCATCGTACGGTGACCGCACAACGCCCCCAGCTTTTCATCGCCCAGTCGGAGCACGCAGGCACCGACCCCCCACCTCCCGCTCGCTCTCGTCGACTACTTTCGGACCCGCACCGCCGGCCCTCTCGACCGGCAGCATCAACCGACGTGCGAAGCCGCAACAGAGGAGAGCCGTGGGCACCGACACCCCTGAGGCCCAACTGGCAACCCGAAGCGAACTCGCCGCCCTGCACAAGGTGAGCGTCTCGACCCTGGAACGACTCTGGGCCCAGCGCGACGGCAACGGACACCCCCACCCGACCGACTTCCTCACCGGCCGCCCCGGACCACCACGCCCCCGCTGGAACGTCGCCACCTGGAGCCGCTGGTACGACAACCACCGCGCCCAGCGCCGACCGACCACCGTCCGAACCGGCAACCCCGACGACCTCGGAGGCCCCGCCGACTTCGCCCGCGCCTGCGGACACACCGACACAACCACCATCAGCCACTGGCTCAAGGCCGCACCCCTGAACTTCCCACAGCCCGACACCTGGATCGACCTCCCCAGCGGACGCCGACGCCCCCAGTGGAAACTCCACCGCATCTGGGACTTCGCCGACAACCACCGCAGCCACCCCGGCCAACACGCCGGCCGCCGCCCCGGCACCCCCAACGGCACCCACCCCTACACCAACGACCCCCGCCTCGACCTCGCCCGCCAGGTCCTCATCAGGCACCCCGATGCCTCAGACGCCGAACTCGTCCGTCGGCTGCAGGGGTCAGCTCCCCCCGAACTCTCTGCTTCCCGCTCTACATGGCATCGCATCCTGAAGATCGCCCGCCAGCGTCGGGAATGCCCAACGAACGGTGGAAGTGCTCTCACGAACAGCGATCTCCGCTGATCAGCTGTGACCATGGGTCGTCACGGCCCGCCAGTTTTGCCTCTCTCCGGCCAGCCTCGCGTGCAGGGCTGCATTGGGTCCACGTACATATGTGCCTTGTCGCCGCCTGAGGTGAGGTCTGTCGTGAGCAGGGGCGGGAATGGCAGCATCGAGCGCAGAACAGGCCGATGGCGTGGGGGTGCGGTGTCAGGCAACGGCAGATTATCGGGCGGGGACCGCCGACGGATCCAGACAGCGGTACTGGGGTCGGTGGACTCCCAAGAGCCCTTGGTGCTGCCGTTGGAAGCGATCGAACTCGACGCGTTCCGGCGGCAGTATGAGGGCCTGACGTTTTGGTGCGGCTCCTGGCTGGGTGGCTGCGGTCGACAGCTGACGACAAAGCTGTACGTGGACCGAGTGTGCCACTTCGCCCACTACGCCGACGCAGACACCACTCGCCAGCCGTGTGCACGCAGAGCCCGTGACGTGACCAGCGCAGACCATCTGTATGTCAAAGCCGCAGCAGAAGAGCTGCTGCAAGCCCAGCATCTGCCGGGTGAGGTGGTGTGCTCGCAGCCGGGACCGTACCCGGCCGGCTCCCTGGTCGAGTTGCGGCTCGGTGACGGCGACGGACTGACCATCCACATGAACGCCGCCGTCCCGCCTGACTGGGAGAATCAGCAGACCGCAGGTCGCGTCGTGATCGAAGCCGGCGTGTCAGTGGACCGCCGGACTCTCGAGCGCCTCCCCTACCTGCACCGCATCCGCTGCGACAGCCAAGGCACTCATCGCCGCGTCCTGATCGGCACTGAGACCGCCCGCGGTATCCAGTGGTTCCGGCCCGAGGAGTGCTCCCTAGGACCTGTCGGTCTCGTCACCCCTGCGCTGAATGATTTGCCCGGCCAGCCCGTGGCCCGCCCATCAGCAGGCCTGCGGACCAAGCCGTCTGATCAACCAACGCGGATCACGCCGGAGGTCCGCCGTCTCCTGCTGCGAATGGCCAGCGCACGCAGCGCACGCGACTTCACCACCACCCGGGCGCTGATCAGGGAATGCGACGGCATGCTCCGCCGCAGGATCCCGCCTTCCCCCGTGTTGCGGCAGGCTCGCGACGCAGCCGAGCAGTGGCTCATGGAGAACCGCACGGAGGTCATCAAGCGCGAGCGCGAGCGCGTGGCCCAGACCGCTTTGGAGGAGGAGCGGAAACGGAAGGCGCGTGAGCACCGGACGAAACAGGCCGCAGCGCAACGACAGCGATATCTCGCGGAGCTCGAACCTGCCCTGCGCCAAGAGCGCTTCGGCGACGTCCGAGCGCTGCTGCGGGCGATTTCTCAGATGCCGGATAGCGGGCCGATGAACCAGGCGGAGACCGACCTTCTACAGGACGCCAGAACTCGTGTAAGGAACGGGAACAAGCTTGGCCTGCTCCAAGAACAGGTCGTGCGCAAGAAATGGCTCCAGCGGCACTGCCCGTCGTGCAAGGCCCGCCCTGGCCAGGACTGCTTCGACAACATACCCAACGCCGACCAGCCACTACGGCGTTTCGGTGGCCATGACGAACGGCTCCTCCCGATCGTCCAGGAGCAAGAGAAAGCAGCCAAGAGACGTGCACGCAGAGGCGGGAACCAACATGGAGGCACCACAACGGCAGACCTGGCCCGCAGGGCCTCCCAAATCCCATGCCCCACCTGCAAAGCTCCTGCAGGGCAACACTGCACCACCGTGCCCGGCAGTCACCCGTCACGGCTCCGACGCGTCCAGACCCAGCAACGGCGGTGAAGGCCCACCACCTTCAGACAAGAGAGACAGACCAGGAGTAAACGATGTGCTGGCCCGAGGGCTTAGGTTGTGCCACTCCGATGCGGCGACGCAGGAACCACTGGTTAGCGAGTTAGGAAAGCAACCTGGTCTGCCCGCGTTGCTGCCCCTTGGTTGGAGCACATGTTCAGGCCAGGCCCGCCCCTCGCGTCCGGCGAGTGCCCCGGTGTGCGACAAGGTTCGAGTCGCGCCTCGATCCGGTGGGCAAACGACAAGGCTCAGCGCGAGCTTCGCACGATCCAATCGATAGGCCGGATACCCCGCCAAACGTCACCCGCCATCCTCGCGGATCCGCCTCGGTGTCCGGCGCGTATCCGTCGCGGCATGGCTGGTTTCCTTCGCTTCAACGTAGCCGATGGTCAGATGGTATTGACGGACAGTGATCCGGCAGGCAGCCTCGACGGTCGCGGTACGTGGGGCCGCGTACGGGGAGGGCAGCACGGCCATGGAGCCGACCAGGGAGCAACAGGCAGCACGAGACGTGTTCGCGTCGGGCCGGGATCTGGCGCTGATCGCGGGGGCCGGCACGGGGAAGACGTCCACGTTGATCCTCATGGGCGCCGTGACACGGAAGAGCGGCCTGTACATCGCGTTCAACCGCTCCATCGCGGACGACGCCCGCCGTCGCTTCGACGGCAACGTCGACTGCCGCACCGCGCACTCGCTGGCGTTCTCCGCCGTCGGGCACGCCTACCGGGACCGGGTGAACGCCTCCACCCGTATCCCCGCCAAGGAGACCGCACGACTGCTGGACATCCCCCGGGACCTGGAGATCGACTCCCGCCGCATCACCCGCGGCCACCAGGCCCGGCTGGTGATGGGCATGATCCGGCGCTTCTGCACCACCAGCGACCGCCAGGTGATGGCCCGCCACATGGAGCGGATCAACGGGCTGAGCCCGGCCGCGCAGGGCTTCCTCTCCCGAGGGCTGCTGCCCTACGCCGAGAAGGCGTGGGAGGACATCTGCTCCCTCGACGGCAGCCTGCGGTTCGAGCACGACCACTACATGAAGATGTGGGCGCTGACCGAGCCCGTCCTCCCGGCCGACTTCGTCCTGCTGGACGAGGCCCAGGACACCAACCCCGTTCTGGAGGAGGTCTTCCTCGCCCAACCCGCGCAACGCGTCTGCGTCGGGGACCCGGCCCAGCAGATCTACGGCTGGCGCAACGCCCGCGACGTGATGACCGGCTTCCCCGCCGAACACCTCCACCTCACCCAGTCCTTCCGCTTCGGCCCCCGGATCGCCGAGGTGGCCAACCGCTGGCTCCACCACGCCGACTCCGACATGCGCCTGACCGGCTGCGGCCCCACCGACTCCCGGGTCGGTCCGGCGGCCCACGCGGACGCCGTACTGTGCCGCGGCAACGCCGACGCGATGGGAGAGGTCCTGCGCTTCCTCGACGACGGCATTCCCGTGGCACTGACCGGCGGCGGAGCATCCCTACAACGCATCGCTACCGCGGCGCAGGAGCTGAAGTCCGGCGGACGCACCAGCCACCCCGAACTGTTCCTGTTCACCTCCTGGGACGACGTCCAGGAGTACGTGGAACACGACACGGCGGGCCAGGACCTCAAGGCCATCGTCAAGCTGGTCGACACCTACGGCTCCGAGACCATCATCCGCGCCGTGGACCGCCTGTCCGACGAGCGCAGCGCCAAGGTCACCGTCTCCACCGCCCACAAGGCCAAGGGTCGCGAGTGGGCCAGCATCCGCATCGGGAAGGGATTCTCCGCCCCGTCGGTCGACGACGACGGGGTCCAGCGCCCGCTCAGGGCGGACGAGGCCCGCCTGATCTACGTGGCCGTCACTCGGGCCCAGCGCCACCTCGATCCGGCCGGCATCACCTGGGTCGAGGACTACGAGAAGGCCACCGCCCCCACCGGCGCCGACGGCGCCGTAGCGGGGCAACTCTTGATCACAATGAGCCTCACCCGCCAACTGCGCTACGCCGTCTCACCCGTCTCTCGGTTCATGGCCGAGCACCTGCCCAACAGTTCCTCGGTGGTGCGCGACTACCTCCGCCGCATCGAGGGGCTGCCCCACCCGATCCAACCCATCGACGTGCAGTACCCGCAGTGGGCCGCCCTGGGCCACGCCATCGACTACCGACTGCGCCTGTCCCTCGGTAGTCCGCTGGGGGCAGCCGTGCAGCACGGCATAACGGCCCTCGGCAGCCCGACACCACTGCGAGGAGCACCCGCCCAACCGGTCCGCACCGCGCTGCACGCTGCGGGACAAGACCTGCTGGAAGGCGTGAACACCGCCCTGGTCCATCCGAGCCGCTTCGATGAGGAGAGCCTCGCCCGGCTGTGCTTCGTCGCCGCCTTCTACGAGGACGTCTACCGCACCGGCACGGTCCGCCGCTTCAACCTCCTCACAGACGCGACCCCCGCCACCACGCTCGCCGACCTCCTCACGGCCGTGCCCGCCTACGCCGTCGAGGACGTCGCCCGCCAGACACGACTCGCCGAGGAGCCCTTCGCCGCCTTCCGTGCCCTCCCCCGACGCGCGCGAACGTGCGGCCCGGAGTTCACCGGCAGCACCGACATCGGCGGCGCCGACGCGGACTTCATCCTCGACGGTCTCCTCCTCGACTGCAAAGCCACCGTCCACCCCCGCCGCCTGGGCCGCGAAGAGGTCTACCAACTCGCCGGCTACCTCCTGCTGGACTACGACGACCACCACGGCATCGACCACGTCGGCCTGTACCTCTCACGACAGGCCGCACTGATCACGTGGAACGTCAACGACTTCCTCCGCCGACTCAGCACAACGAAACCCCTGCCAGCACTTCGCCAGCGCCTCAGGCACCACCTCACCCATTAAGCCAGACCGGGCCCGTGAATGGCGTCCACAGGATCGTTGAGAGACTTCGTTCCTATCCATCGAGATACTGTCCGCATCTCATGAACATCAGCAGCCGTGAGGAGCGCAAGAGTGTCGGATGGCAGGTTCGAAGCACGGGTCGAAGAACTGGGGCCCGAGTGGATCGGCAGGGCAGTCGAGGTGGACAGTCCGGGTGGAAGCCGAGTCGGGTTCCGTTTGGAAAGATATGAGAGAACCATGCGCGATGGTGAGCCACTGTGGATTCTCTTCAGTAGTGATCTCCCATGGAGGACGGAACTCAGCGCCCGAGCTACGCTTCGGTGGACACCGCAGCGAAACGACTCGGTCCGTATCCCTGGAGCCGCATCAAATCCGGTCTTGGATTCGGCAGCTGCAGCATCGCAGGAAGCTTCGCTCAACCCGCAGTCCTGGTTGGCTCCGCCAGCCGCCGCACCACAGTAAGAGAACGAGTCGAAGGCGCCGCGGTCGTCGCTCCAAACTCGGTGTTGGGATGCCGATCGCGGTGCCGATTCAGTCTGACACGGCCGCGTTCGCGCCCTCGGACTCCGGCGCCTTCATCTGCTCCCGAGCTGGCTGCGTTGGCGCCTTCGTGGACGAGCCAGACGCCGGGTCGACCCGTGCGGTGGCCTGCTCGGCCTTGGCGTCGCGCACTACCGCCTCAACGACGCCGAGGCGCTCCGTCACTGATCGAATGCCTGTGAGCTGCAGCATCTCTCTGACGATCGCGCTCATCTCGTCGCACAGCCGCCCGGTATCCCGGCGTGCCTGACCGCGAACTCTCGCGGCGTACGCATCGACCTTCTTCTCCGCCGCAGCTTCGACTTCCACCCGCTCCGCGTCCGCCTCGAACCACCGGGTGGCCAGGTCTTCGAGTAGCGCTTCGCGTTCACGAAGCTCTGCCGTGTGGGCTCGCGCCCTCTCTCTCGCTTGCACCGCTCGTGACGCTCTACGTTTCGGCATCCATTTCTCCCAGGAGGCGTGGCCGCCGCCATCCTTCGGCGCGGCACTACAGCGGTCTCTTGTTCGGCCTTGGAGTGATGATGCCGCCTGGTCAGACGGCATCATGGAGTAGGCACGCCGACCAACTCCTAACTTCGGTGCGAGAACTGTCCCAATCTGTTTCATACCGTTTCGGATGACGGCGGTCGCACGCCTTTCACGCGCACCCGTCCCAACCTTCCTGCGCGCCCACGGAAGAACACGCCGATCCGATCGAAGCTCTTGCATTCACAAGGCCACGAGTTAACCTCCGAGCATGATGACCATCCACAAGCTTTCCGCTGGGGATGGTTATCTCTACTACACGCGTGAGACCGCCACCGGTGACGAGCTGCGTTCTGGGCATCGAGAACTGAGCGGCTTCTACTCGTCCGACGGAACTCCACCAGGGGTATGGGTGGGCTCCGGATGCGTCGAGCTCGGCGTTGAGGGAGACGTGACCGAGGCGCAGATAAGGGCTCTGTACGGGGAGGGCCTGCATCCGGACGCGGATCGCATCATCGAGCAGGCCACGGCTGGCGGGGCGAGCGCTACGGAAGCGGTGCGACGAACGCGTCTCGGGCGGCGCTACTACCGCTACGAACAGACAGAGGGGCCACTCACGGCCCGAGTCCAGGACTCGATCCAACGCCACGAGGTGCGGAAAGGACGAGCAGCCACCGGCACCGAGCGGGAACGGCTGCGCAACGCGATCGGTGCTGTCGCCTTCCGGGAGGACTTCGGCCGAGCACCGGGGGATGGCGAGGAGCTGCGTCGTTACGTCCGCGCAAGAACCGTCTGCCGTCGCCAGGCCGTCGCCGGCTACGACCTCGTGTTCCGCAACAAGCACGCCTCGGTGCTCTGGGCGCTCACAGACGAGGAAACCGGCCTTCAGGTCCAGGCGGCGCACGAGCAGGCCATCGCCGAGACGCTCAACTGGATCGAGGAGAACGCCCTCGCCACCCGCACCGGACGCGACGGGATCGCCCAGGAAGACGTCCGCGGCGGACTCGTCGCCGCGCAGTACCGCCACTACGACAGCCGGCGCGGCGACCCGTTGCTGCACGATCACGTCGTCGTCGCCAACAAGGTGCTCGGCCTCGACGGCCGGTGGCGCAGCATCGACGGAAAGCTGTTGTATGCGATGAGCGTCACGGCGAGTGAGTTGTACAACCAACGCGTCCTCGAGGAGCTGTGCCGCCGGCTCGATGTGCGCGCCGAGGCGCGTGTGGTCACCCCCGGCAAGCGGCCAGTCATGGCAATCAGCGGGATCGACGACGACCTGGTCGACGCCTTCTCGAAGCGCGCCCAGGACATCCGAACCGACCTGCCGAAGCTGCTGGAGCAGTACCGGCGCCGGTACGGGAGAGAGCCCGACACCGGCGCCCGCATGGTGTTGATCCAGCAGGCAGCGCAGCAGAGCCGGCCACGGAAGAAGAAGGCGCGGGCCCTTCGCGATCTCCGGGCGGAGTGGCGCGCGGAGGCCGTTGCCCGGTTCGGTCCCGCCCGAATCGACGGCCTGCTGGAACGCGCCCGACGGGCCGCGGTCGCGTTGCCGGAGCAGCGTTCGGCTGTCGCTGTGGAAATCGAGGAGGCTGCGGGCGAGGTCGTGCGGGTGGTCTCGGCGGAGCGTTCGGTGTGGGCGCGACGGCACGTTCTCGCGGAGGCTCGGCGCCAGGTCGTTCGGCTGACAAACGGCCGAGGAGCCATCAGCGGCCTGGCCGAACGTGTCGCCCAGCACGTGCTCGAGTACCGCTGCCTGGAGCTCACACTTTCGCACCCTCATCGTCCGTTCGCGCCGCTCGCTCGGGCGGACGGCAGCAGCGTGTACCGGCGCAGGGAGTCCCGGCTCTACACCTCCAAGGAGGTCTTGTCGGCCGAGGCGCGCATCGTGAACGCCGCCCGCACCAGCGTCATCCCCGCCCTGGGCGCCGACCGCTTCGCGGCACTCGTCGAACGCCACGAGGGGCACGCGCTCAGCGAAGGCGAACTCCGGTTGGCCGAGGAGTTCGCCTGCTCGGACCGGCTGCTCGCGGTCGGCGTCGGATCGGCCGGCTCGGGCAAGAGCGCCGTGCTGCGGTTGGTGCGTGACGCGGTGACCGCCAGCGGCGGACGCCTCGTTCCTCTGGCCCCTTTTAGCCGCGCGGCGGAGGTCATGGAGGGCGATCTCGACATCCCCGCGCACACCCTCAATGGCTGGTTGGCGCAGCGCGACCGGCTCGCCGCGGGTCGGCGGGTCAAGGAGGCGTTCGTGCTCCGGCCAGGCGACGTGATCGTCGTGGACGAGGCCGGCAGGGCAGGCACGCAACGCCTCGCCCGCATCGTCTCGGAGGCGGAATCAGCGGGCGCCCTCGTCCGACTGTTCAGCGCTCCCGCGCAGCTTGGCGCCGTCGAGTCGGGCAGCGCGCTGCGGCTGGTAGCGCGCGAGGGCTGCGCGGTCGAGCTGGAGTCGCCGCCCCGCTTCCGAGGCCCTGACGAGGCGGAGGCCGCGCTGGCGCTGCGCGGCGGTCCCCCGGCCGACGCCTGGCACTGGTATCTCGACCAGGGCCGAGTGGTCGGTGGCGACCTGGAGGAGATGCTCGCCTCCATCTTCTCGTCCTGGCGATCCGACACCGAGGCCGGCCGGCTCGCGGTGATGGTGGCGGACGACATGGACAGCGTGCGCTCGCTCAACGCCCGCGCCCAGGCATTCCACATCACCTCCAACCACCTGGATCTGACCCGTTCCAGCCCGCTGCGCGACGGGCTGCGGGCGGCCGTCGGCGACCTCGTCATCACCCGGAAGACCGAGCGCCGGCTACCCGTCAACGCGGGCTGCGACTTCGTCAAGAACGGCGACCAGTGGCGCGTCGAACACCTCGACCCCAAGGGCAACGCCACCGTCCGACACACCGGCCACGGCGGGCGCGTCGTACTCTCCGCGGCCTACCTGCGCCGGCACGGCGAGCTCGGCTACGCCACCACCGTTCGCCACGTCCAGGGCTTGACCGCGGACACATCCCACGGCCTGATCACCGCCCGGACCAGCCGAGAATCCGCCTACGTGATGGCCACCCGCGGGCGCCACTCCAACCACCTGCACATCGCGGTCGACGAAGGCCAGAGCCTGCTCGAAGTGCTCGACGCCGTCGCCCGCACCAGCCGCGCCTCCCTCTCCGCCCACGAAGCCATCCGATCCGAGCAGGACCACGCCTACGACACCGGGCAGCTGGCGGCCGAGTACGCCGATGTCCACGCCCGCGCGGTCAGCCACCGCGTGCGAGGCGTCGCCCGGCGCGTGCTCGGAAGCGCTGCCGAGGAGGTCCTCGGAGCCGACGCGTGGTCGCGGGTCGAGCGGTCGCTGCGCGACGCCGAGGCCGACGGATGGAACGCCGGCAGGCTGCTGGCATCAGCACACACCGAACACGGCTTCGCCGACGCCGACGACCGGGCGGCGGTCCTGTCCAGCCGCATCAACACCCGCATCGCCGAGGGCCGCACCCTCCTGCAACGAGCCACCGAACGTGAGACGCGGCAGGGCAACGGCCGTCCGTTGAAGCACCTAGACGCGCACCTCCTCGCCCGGCTCCTGGAACGCGCCGAATGCCAGCGCCGGGACATCCTGGACGAGCTCCACCGTGCCGATCCGACCGTCGCCGACCAGCCCTCCCCCGTCGTCGTTCGCGGTCTGCCTCACCCGGCCTGGCCCCACCGTGCACACGGACACCTCACGCGCCTTGAGATCGCCACGGCCATCGCCAACGCCCGTTCCCGTGTACGGCGGGGCGATGCGACGCCTGCCGTGGACCACGCCGAGCTGCGCCGGGAGCAGCGCCTTCGCCATGCCATGCGCCCGCTGGACCGCATGCGGGAAGACTGGCAACGCGAGCCGATCCGAAGCGCCAGCTACACCGCGCGAAGCGTGCTGACTGGCAACCGACACCATCAGCAGGAGGCGTGCGAACGGCTGCACCGCGGCCAGCTCATCACAGACCGCATCTGTGCCGAACTGCGTCTCCGCGACCGCCTCCCCCAGGGCCCTGCATCCCTGCCAGACCACTCCGGCCCGCTCCCCGACTGGCTGGCGCCGTCAGCGGCCCTGCGCGACCTGGACACCCCGGCCGCCTGGCGTCAGCACCTGGCCGAGCGCCGCAGCGTCATCTCCGAGCGCCTCGCCCACAACGGCGCTCTGCTGGCCGCCCGCCCTCCCACCTGGGCCCGCGCCCTCGGACCCGTCCCCAAGGAACAACACGAGCTACGCACGCTCTGGGAGCGCACCGCCGCCCTCGCCGAAGCCTGGCGCACCAGGCACGGGCTGGACGACGCCACCCTCGCCATCGGCGACCAGCCGAAGGACCCCATCGACGCCCCCGCCTGGGCCACACTCCACCAGCGCATCGCCGATGTCGGCCGCCGCACCCGCAAGTGGGCAGCCGCCCGCGCACACCACCACGACGATCCGACCACCGGCATGCGCGTCGCCGCCCGAGCCGCGGAGGCCATCAGCACCCGCGTCCTGCAAACACACTTCCGTCTCGCGAGCGACCGCGAAGCCGTCTCGACCGCGAGCCGGACCTTCGCCGACATCGCCATGCGTCTCGTCCTCCGCGGAGAAGACCCACCCGAGCCATGGGTACGCCACATCCCCGCCCCCGACACCGACGACGTCGAGCAACAGGGCCACTGGCGGCAACTAGTGACCGCCCTCGCGACGTGGCGCCTGCTCCACCTCGTCGACTCGAACGATCCCCTCGGCGAGGGGCAGACCCCACTCCACCCCGCCCTTGACCTCTTCCAACGCTCCCGCATCCACCAACGACTCGCACGGATCAACCCATCACGAGCCATGGAAGATACCGGCTCAGTACCGTCACCGAACGAGTCCCAGACTCAACGACAACAACGCCTGGAAGCGACCCAGTACCGACGAGGCCCAACACGTTGACCATCAAGGAAAACGATGAATCAGCACTACCCGACCGACGTCCTTAGCCAGGAGCAGCAGAGTCAACTGACCGCCTGGCTCGCCCAGCGCAACGCCCGCGTTGCTGCCCAGAACCACCGCCCACCCCTCCAGGACAACCTCGCCGACCGCCTCCGCGCCCTGGACGCCGCCTTCGCCCGTAGTCCCGACCGAGACGAGGCGGTGGCGCAGGAGAACCACGAACTCCGGCGCACAGTCGAGATCTACGAGGAGGCACTGCGGCAGTTGATCAACGGGCAGCTCCCGCTGACTGGCCCCACCAGTCCGTGACTTCCCTTCTGTCAGAAGAAGCCGGTGGCTCTCTGATCAGTGTGTCAGCGGCCAGTTGGCTTGGCCGTGACACCGCGTCCGGCGGTCGGCCGTGGGTGCCCCTGTGGCGAGCCACCTGGCGAACGCGGCACCCGACGGGCCATCGGCTGCCTCCCGTGCTCGCTCACGGCTCCGTGACGTTCGCCCGCACGGGCGCGGGAACTTGCGGACTGTGTCATATCCGGGGCCGCTGTGCCCGTCCGGCTTGCGCGGGGTCACGAAGACACCGGGGGTTCGTCGCTGCGATGCTCCGGGACGTGTACGGCGTTCCGCAGCGCCCATCGACTCCTCGGGAGGACTCTCCATGGCACGTCACAGACGGACCCGCGCGGTCTTAACCGCCGTCACCGCCCTCATCACCGGCTGGCTGGCCGTGCTCGGCACGGCCACCGCGGCGCCCGCCCCCGCGGCCGTGGACAGCACGGCGCGAACCCCCGCGCAGGCCGCGGAGGAGGTCTCGCCGCTGGTCGCCGTGCCGACCGGCATCTACCGCCTCAGGAACCGCAACTACCAGGGGTGCCTGCGGGCCGGACCAGCCACCAACCCGCAGTTCGGGGAACCCGCCCTGTACGTCGGCATCAACACCGGCTGCGTCAACGACCTCCACTCCCTGTGGACGATCACGCCGGCCGACCCCTCCTACGGCTCGCAGTACATGGAGGTCCGCAGCGTCGCCTACAACAACAGGTGCCTGGACGTGAACTACAGCAGGAACGGACAACCCACGGGCATCATCCGCCTCTACACCTGCCACGGGGACCCCAACCAGGCCTGGGACTTCATCGGCGGCACCTCCCCCTACGGCGGGATGGTCTGCGTGGCACAGTACGGCTCGTGCGACCGGCTGCTGGAGCCGAACGGCGCGTTCAACGGAGATTTCGGCGGCGTGCCGGTCCGCTTCGGCGAACGGAACAACGACTACACCGAGTGGTGGATCCTGGAACGGGTTGCCTGACCCGGAGCCTTCCAGTCCTCCCTGTCCTTCCCGGTTCCCCTCGCCGCCCCTTCCGCCCCACCCACTACCCGGGCCTGCCACCGACCCCTGCCTTGACCTCGATCTACCTCCGCTCTCCACTTCACCAGGCTCCCCCACCCCGCACACCTCACCTCACTGCCCAGCTCAGCCGCGTGCGGGGTGGGGGTAGCCGGGAAACCTCCGGCACACCCGTGGGCACGCTCCTGAAGCGGCTTTGGAGCGGGCTGGCGGCGTCTCGAGCGAGACCCCTGCCCGGTGGAGCGACCGGAGGTGAACGATGTGGCTGGTCGCGCCTTCCTCGCGGCCACCCAGCGGATCCACTGGCTGACCCGGGCGGGATGACGGCCCTGGGCTTATCCGGCCAGCTCCAACAGCCCGTTCTCGCGGAGCTCCAGCACGACCTGGTGGTGGACCACGCCCACCACCTCATCCAGCTTCGACCGGACGCAGATGTGGTGACCGAGCGGCAGATCCGCTGTGACGAGCCGAACCCGTGTCCTGCTCACTCCGTGAGCCGATCACACTCGGTCACCCCGAAAGTTGATCAGCGCCTGTGAGAGCTCCTGTCCGATCGCTCAGTCGATCGGGTAAACGGCGGCACTGGAGGGCCGCAGAGTGTCTCTTCTCGTGCGGAGGACATGCCCTCCATAGCTGAAGGTGCGCGGATCTCCACTTGGGAACGAAACGGTAGATGGCCTCATCCCGATTGGCTTCACGCCCCAGCCCTCCTTGGTCGTACACTCCGCAACATGCCGACAGATCACTCGACGGCCACGAATGACCACGAGCCTCCGACTCACGGCAAAGAATCCGCAAAGCCCTTCTGAAACCGCAGGTCACCAAGTGTCCGCTCCGCGCCCGCGGAGGTGTCCCGTTCACCCCGGACGCATCAGCGATCTGCCGGAGGTCCGCTCCGCGCCCGCGGAGGTGTCCCGGCATGCGAGTGGCTCTTCGGTGACACAGTCAGGTCCGCTCCGCGCCCGCGGAGGTGTCCCGTCCGCCATGCCGATTTGGCCTGGCCAACGGCCGTCCGCTCCGCGCCCGCGGAGGTGTCCCGTCGCAGCCGTTGGGCGAGAGACGGAACTCGAAGTCCGCTCCGCGCCCGCGGAGGTGTCCCGCAGATGGACAAGCTCGGCAAATCCATGGTGGCGTCCGCTCCGCGCCCGCGGAGGTGTCCCGTCAGATGGACGAACTGCGGTCAGGCGTCACGAGTCCGCTCCGCGCCCGCGGAGGTGTCCCGGACAGCTTCGCCGGCCTCACGCCCGAGGCGCGGTCCGCTCCGCGCCCGCGGAGGTGTCCCGTCCTCCCCGGTGCGGTTGGGGCTCAGGTAGTAGTCCGCTCCGCGCCCGCGGAGGTGTCCCGTCCTCCCCGGTGCGGTTGGGGCTCAGGTAGTAGTCCGCTCCGCGCCCGCGGAGGTGTCCCGGCACTTCCCAGTGCCATTCATAACCGTTGATAGTCCGCTCCGCGCCCGCGGAGGTGTCCCGTCGTTGTCGCCGCTTGCCCGCACGGATGGCACGTCCGCTCCGCGCCCGCGGAGGTGTCCCGCAGGCGATCGAGCAGGCGTGGACCGAGGGCCTGTCCGCTCCGCGCCCGCGGAGGTGTCCCGCCGCTCAGACGGCCGCACAGCGCCTCGGGGGGGTCCGCTCCGCGCCCGCGGAGGTGTCCCGTGCGGGATGCGGCGGCCCGGCGGGGCTGACGCGTCCGCTCCGCGCCCGCGGAGGTGTCCCGGCTCTCGGGCCTCCGGTGCGATGAATGGTAGCGTCCGCTCCGCGCCCGCGGAGGTGTCCCGTTGTAGGCGGCGGGGGCATTGTCAGATGGGGCGTCCGCTCCGCGCCCGCGGAGGTGTCCCGCCATTGGCGCGGCCGTAGCCCGTGGTGCTGATGTCCGCTCCGCGCCCGCGGAGGTGTCCCGGAGACGGATCGTCTACGGGTCAGAACGACCGAGTCCGCTCCGCGCCCGCGGAGGTGTCCCGACGCGCACGGTGCCGGTACCGGCGTACCTCCTGTCCGCTCCGCGCCCGCGGAGGTGTCCCGCTGTGGCTGGCGCCTACCCATGCCAGCGCGGCGTCCGCTCCGCGCCCGCGGAGGTGTCCCGATGAAGCAGGGTTTCATCAGCGGAGGCAGGCAGTCCGCTCCGCGCCCGCGGAGGTGTCCCGCTCTCTGCGTTGAGCGATAAGGCTGGTAGTCGGTCCGCTCCGCGCCCGCGGAGGTGTCCCGTTTTCTTCGTCACGAATAACAGCTCAGATTTCGTCCGCTCCGCGCCCGCGGAGGTGTCCCGACCTGGTGGTCGCGCTAACAGGACTCTCCGAGGTCCGCTCCGCGCCCGCGGAGGTGTCCCGGAACACCTAGGGGGTACGCCATGAGCGCGCGTGTCCGCTCCGCGCCCGCGGAGGTGTCCCGGCAGCACAAACCCAATGCCCTATGGCCGCTGGGTCCGCTCCGCGCCCGCGGAGGTGTCCCGCCGCCTAGGTCGTTATCCTCCCGCAACTTTCAGTCCGCTCCGCGCCCGCGGAGGTGTCCCGCTGCTTGGCGACCTGGTAAGGGCTGAACTCCCGTCCGCTCCGCGCCCGCGGAGGTGTCCCGCGCGCGTCCGAGCCGGGGTCGGGCTCGAGCTGGTCCGCTCCGCGCCCGCGGAGGTGTCCCGGCCCCTACATCAGCGTCGAGCAGCTCGCGACGGTCCGCTCCGCGCCCGCGGAGGTGTCCCGAACACCGTGGTCGGTCTGCGCCTCGGCGCGGAGTCCGCTCCGCGCCCGCGGAGGTGTCCCGAGATCTCCCTCATCGAGACCTGCCTGGGGCCGGTCCGCTCCGCGCCCGCGGAGGTGTCCCGCGCGACGAGAGACGCGACCAGAGGTGCGACCTGTCCGCTCCGCGCCCGCGGAGGTGTCCCGAACACCGTGGTCGGTCTGCGCCTCGGCGCGGAGTCCGCTCCGCGCCCGCGGAGGTGTCCCGAGATCTCCCTCATCGAGACCTGCCTGGGGCCGGTCCGCTCCGCGCCCGCGGAGGTGTCCCGCGCGACGAGAGACGCGACCAGAGGTGCGACCTGTCCGCTCCGCGCCCGCGGAGGTGTCCCGTGATCCCTAGGGAGCACCCTGGGAGCGGGCAGGTCCGCTCCGCGCCCGCGGAGGTGTCCCGAGCGCCGGCTGGTCGATCGTCGCCGTTGAGGTGTCCGCTCCGCGCCCGCGGAGGTGTCCCGTTCATGGACCTGGAATTTCCCACGCATGACGTAGTCCGCTCCGCGCCCGCGGAGGTGTCCCGGCGGTCACCACTGTGACCGGGATGGCGCCTCAGTCCGCTCCGCGCCCGCGGAGGTGTCCCGCCGCTCGGCGGCGCGTTCACCGTGGACCGGGTGTCCGCTCCGCGCCCGCGGAGGTGTCCCGAACGTCACGGTCGGCCTGCGGATCGGCGCCGAGTCCGCTCCGCGCCCGCGGAGGTGTCCCGCAGATGCCGACCACGCTCAAGGACGTGGAGGGGTCCGCTCCGCGCCCGCGGAGGTGTCCCGGAGACTTAGATGCAGCTCACCCCGCCTCTGACGTCCGCTCCCCGCCCGACGGAGGTGTCCCGTACCGCCGCCTGAGGGTCGCGGTCGACATCACGTCCGCTCCGCGCCCGCGGAGGTGTCCCGTTCGCGAAGTAAGCGGATGGCGGCGCGGGAGAGTCCGCTCCGCGCCCGCGGAGGTGTCCCGACACCCCCTCCGAGGAGTCGATGAGCGAGGTCGTCCGCTCCGCGCCCGCGGAGGTGTCCCTGTCCGAGTACCCCGACACCACCCACGTCTGGGTCCGCTCCGCGCCCGCGGAGGTGTCCCGAAACCCGTGGAGCTGCGAGCTTCCCGTGGCAAGTCCGCTCCGCGCCCGCGGAGGTGTCCCGCAGAAGGGTGGCGTTTGGCCTGAGTCGGTGACGTCCGCTCCGCGCCCGCGGAGGTGTCCCGTCCACTCCGAGCGGATCGACATCGGCACGGAGGTCCGCTCCGCGCCCGCGGAGGTGTCCCGATCTGCGAGAGCGCGGCGACCAGCGCGGCCGGGTCCGCTCCGCGCCCGCAGAGGTGTCCCGTCGTCCGGCTGCTTGTGGCTGCGGGGCATACTGTCCGCTCCGCGCCCGCGGAGGTGTCCCGCCGCCGGCGTCGACGTCGCCGGGCGCGACAGGGTCCGCTCCGCGCTCGCGGAGGTGTCCCGTCCCGGGCGGTGTCCCCGAACGCGAGGCTGAAGTCCGCTCCGCGCCCGCGGAGGTGTCCCGCACGAGTTCGCGTCGACGCCCGAGGACCCGGGGTCCGCTCCGCGCCCGCGGAGGTGTCCCGATCATGGGGCAGTGCCAGCGCGCCGAGCAGGCGTCCGCTCCGCGCGCGCGGAGGTGTCCCGTCCTCGACCACGCCTTGGTCGACGAGGTCGTCGTCCGCTCCGCTCGCGGAGGTCGTGCGCGAGGCCACGTCATCGCCCCGAAGGGCCTGACTCCCCGGTTCGTGGGCAGCGCAGCGGTTCTCAACGAGGGCTGCAGTCGGCGCAGCGGGTGGCGATCGGTCTCGCTTCCAGCCTGCGAAGACCGATCTCGGCACCGCACGCACCGCAGTATCCGTAGAGACTTTGGTCGAGAGCGAGGAGCGCGTCGTCGATCTTCTTGATCAGCTTCCTTTGCCTGTCCCGCTGCGACAGTTCGAAGCCCACATCGTCCTGCTGCGTCACCCCATCGATGGCCATGGTGTCACCGGCTTCCCTCAGCAAGTCACCACGCCACTCAAGCAGGAGGCGGCGGAAGTGATCCTGCTGGGCGGAGCTCATGTAGTCGCCGCCGTCCGCGTCCATCCGCTGTATCTGACGCTGCCGGCCGAGCGCATGGACGACGGCCGCGTTCCCCGCACTGCTCTGCAAGCCGTGCATATCGGCGGGTGTGAGGTGCGCCAAGCCCTCGGCTCGGAGCACCTGATGCCGGGCCACGGGCACCCGCCCGTCACGACCGCGAACCGGCGCGGCGTCGGCCGCCCTTTGGTCTCGTTCAGCGAACATGGTCGCTCCGAAGGCAGGCATGACGGCATGAGTGGCGCTCCCCCAACGTCTCTCACCACACCCGAGCGATCCAGCCCCAAGAGGCACCATCCCGGGCACCGCGGGGAAAGGCGTTACGTGATGAGCGACCGCGGTCACCTGGCTGATCTTGCTCCGGCAGGGACGCTCTGCCGACATGAGCCGTGAGGCTGCTCATGTCGGAGCCGCTCCGAGACTCGGGGGGATTTCTTGAACTCGGCGGGGACGCTCGCATTCTTGTATGCCGCTGTCCAGGCGCTCTGGATGAGGTCGTCGGGGAGTGCGGCGGACCGGGAAGCTGCGATGGCGCGGAGTGCGGCCAGAAAGGGTTCCGCAAGCAGCGGCTCGCCGCTAGGTGCGGCCTGCACGGGAGCGGCCAACCTGGCTGCCGAAGCGTTGGCGTTCTCGGCTAGCCGGAGAAGCAGCTCGGCTTTGTCTTCGTCCGGCGCGTTGGTGGCCGACGCCGCGGCAACGCAGCCCTTGGTTTGTAGGCGTTCGGCCTGCTCTGTGAGGAGCCGTTGGGTGATCACGCGCTGGTCGAGCATCTGGGGCTGAGAGGCGGACGAGGGCTCGCTCGCGGCCCCGGCTTCGCCGAGTGGGCCTGTCGGCGGTGGTTCCGGGGTTGCCGGCGTTACCGCGGGGGTCGACTGGGCCTTCTGGATGGCCCCATCGAGCTCGATGTAGCTGTGTGCCTGACCTGTCAATACGTCGGGGATCTCGGCGGCGCGGCCGGTGATGTAGAGGGTGATGGCGTGGTTGGCTCGTTCGCCGGCTTCCTCGGGGTCGATTTCGCCGCGGGTGGCGCGTTGGTGTTCATGGAAGAGGAGGGTGAGCAGGTCGCGGCGCGTGAGGGCGGTGTCGAGGGTGGGGTTGCGGGGGAGGGTGGCTCGGAGTTCGTGGAACCAGCGGTTGGTGAAGGGGGTGTGGGAGGGAGTCCATCGGGGCCGGGAGGGCTGGGCGGCTTGGGCTTCGTCGAGGGTGCGTTCGGCGGTTTCGGGGTCAACGAGGACTTCGCGGAGGCGGCCGCGGGATGGTGGGCCGAGGATCTGGAGTTCCTCGAGGCGGTCGAGGAGGGAAACGGCTTCGCGGTGGCCGATGTTCATGCGGCGGTGGAGGGCGGCTGGGAAGGCGAAGTTCGTCGTGGTGACGATGGCGGCGGCTTGGTGGAGCTGGTCCCATTCGTCGTGGAGGGTCAGCTCGCCCGCGAACAGCGGCGGTTCGTAGTAGGTGCCGAGCGGGCTGTTGGTGGTCGTGGGGAGGTGGCCGCGGAGGTGGGAGATGTGGTCCTCGGCGGCGTGGTGGAGGACGCGGAGGGCGTTCCAGCGGAGGCCGTCGCGGTGGCCGGTGCGGTTGAGGTGGTCCAGGAGCCGGCGGCTGCCGTGGGAGATCAGTTCCAGGGTGCGGACCCAGAGCATGCGGGCGGTGCCCAGCGTGGCGTCGTCCGCTGAGAGCCGGTGGGCGCCGAGCCAGGCGGTGTCCAGCACTTCGCGGGCCGACTCGTAAGCCGAGGTGATGGTCCGCCAGGCGGGGTGCTGGGCGAGGTCGCCGATGCGGTCGGCGGTCTGGTGGTAGTGCTGTTTGAGGGTGACCAGGCTGCTGGCCATGAGGGTTTGAGCTTTGGTGGGGGCCGCGTTGTCGGGGCGGGTGGGGAGGTGAGTGGCGAGGCGTTGCCAGGCGTCGCGGAGGTGGTGGGGAAAGTCGAGGCGTTGGTCGTCGTGGAGGAGGCCGGCGAGGCGGTCGGCTCTGGTGGTTGCCGCGCGGTGGAGGCGCCACACGGCCTCCCAGGCGGGGCTGTCGCGCTCGCCGTCCTGTTCCAGGCGGCGGGCGAGCGCGGTCGCCTCGTTGGAGACGGCTTGGGCGGTCAGGGCCTGGAGGGTTCTGTCGAGGGTGGGTGACCAGCCGGAGTCCGTTGTCACCGCGTCGTGGACGGCGTTGCGTACCTCGTCCTCAAGGTGGCGGAGGCGGTGGATCCGGGTCCATTCCGGGGTGTGTTCGTAGTCGCCTACCCGCTCGTGGGCGTGGTCAGCCGCTGCGTCGAGGGCTGTGGCGTCGTCGGCGTCGACGTGGGGGTCCGAGGCGTGCTGAGGGATGGGGTGGGTGTCCGCGTCGCCGAGGACCTGGGTCAGGAGGTCGCGGAGGGCCGCAATCTGGTCGGTCAGGCGTGCGAACTGCTGTGAGGTGGTGTCCGCCTGCCGGGCCGGTCGCTCCTGTGAAGCGGCGTCGGCCTGGAGCATGGTGATGACGCTGTCGAAGTGCTGGTCCAGGTCGTCCCGGGTCATCGGGCGGTCCGGAGAAGGGGAGGCGGGAGTGAGCGTCGTCGTGGCAGACAGGCGGGCTCGCTGTTCGCGTGCGGTGGCGATCACCGCTTGCAGCAGCCGACGGTCGGTGACGGAGTCGAAGGCGCGGCGTTCGTCCATCGAGCGTCCGGCGAGCGACGCCGTCGAGATGAGGTGCTCGTAGGCGTCGATGAGCGGGGCCGGCTCGATGTAGTCGCGCTGGGCTGTCTCGGCGAGGGCGTGCCAGGCGTTCGCGATCTGAGTGGTGGCCTCGGTGACGTTCTCGGACTGGGCGGTGGCGGAGAGGGCCCAGGCGTCGTGGGCGCTGTGGAGTTGTTCGAGGGCGAGCCGGTAGGAGGCGGAGTCCTGGTACGGCTCCGCCGAGGGAGGTGGGGTCTGGTCGCGGAGAGGGGAGGGTTCGGCTGGGGCGTCGATCAGGCCGGCGAGCGACTTGGGCAGGAGGAGATGCAGAACACCGGTGTCGAGGCCCAGCTCGTTCGTGGTCCTTCGGTACACGTGGGGGCGGGTCGTTCCGCCGGGCAGGAGGAGGTCTCCGGAGATGAGGACCTCGTTGCCTTCCATGGTGGCCGGGCTGCGGGTGAGGAAGGGGTGGCTCTGGTCGGGTGCGCTCAGGAGGACGTCACCGGGTTGTACCTCGTGAAACGACTTCATGGCCGTACGGCCGGAGGGAAGTACTGCGGCGAGTTCCCTCACGCGGCGCAGAGCCGTTTCCTCGGTGGCGTGCTGGTCTTCGTTGGCGGTCGTCGGTGGTTCCAGCGAGTCGGTGATGATCGTGTTCTGGGCCGAGCTGAGTAGGGCGTTGAGCTCGCGTGCCGCGGTTTCGGCTCTCCCGCGTTCTCCGATGACGGAGAAGCCGTCCTCGGCGAGGCGCATGGCGTTGTCCGTGCGCCAGCACTCGACCACCAGGTCTCTGCGCAGGGGCGTGATGGCCGGCCGGAGCAGCTTCAGGGCTCTGGCCCAGGTGACGCAGCCGGCGCGCACCACCGTGTCGTCCAGCGAGATCTTGATGTCCAGTCCGGAACGGGAGGAGTACGCGCTCGCCCACGCGCTTGGACCGTCGTCTTCCGGGGTGGTCGGGAGGCGGAAGTGGCCGTCGTGGAGCCGGGGGTAGCGCTTCTTCTTCCGGTCCATGTCGACGATCAGCTGGCCGAAGTCCCAGGGCGAGAGGCGTCCGAGAGCGGCGGCGATGTCGTGGTTGGTGAGTGGGCCGGGTTGCGGAGTTTTCTGTTCCGGTTCGGGCGTGGGTTCGGGCGGTGGCGAGTCGGTCGGGGTGGTGGAGGGCTTCTGGTGGTCGGCGATGCGCTGCCGGAGGTGGGCGTACTCGGCGAGGGCGGCGGTGTCGCCGCGCAGCTCGGCCAGCACCACCCGGGTGGAGTCCAACTCGGCGCGGATGGGGGTGAGGGCGGCGTGGACGTGGGGATACAGCTGCCCGTTCGTCGAACCGTGGCCGGCCAGGCCGGCGATCTGCTCCAGCGCGTTCCGCACCACGGTCGGCTTCAGTTTCCGGCCGCGCGCCGCGCGTTCGGCCTCGTCGATCGTTTGGAGGACGAGTACGAGGCCCTCGCGGAGGAAGGGGTTGTTCGGCTCTGGCGGTCTGTTGGTCGTCGTGAGTTCGTCGTCCAGGGTGGTGAGGGAGGCGGGGTCGGCGGCGTTCGGGAGGATGAGTTCGTAGTAGTGTCGCGCGGCGCGGTCCGCGATCTCCTCGATTCGATTACTGAGTTCGGCGGCTCGCTCCGCCACGAACGTCCGGGTCGGTGTGTCGGCGTCGTCGAAGGCGGCCAGTGTGTGGCTGACGTTTGCGTCGAACTGGGCGAGGGGGTTGTCCTCCTCCCACACGGCTCGGGCCCGGCTGTCCCCCACTGCCTCGCTGATCTCGTGGGCGAGGTCGGGGATGGCGGTGCTCTGTGAGCGGCGGAGGCCGGCCTGGCCGCGCCGTCGGATCTTCTCCTCGTCCCAGGGAAGGGCTGGCGAGGCGTCAACCGCTTCTCGCGGCTCCGGCACTGGTGTCGGCTGCTGGGGTTCTGTGGTCTGCGGGTCTGGAGTTCGTGGAGTCGTGCGGCGGAGTTCGTTGTATGCCCGCGGGACGGCGAGGGCCAGGACTGCCTCGCGGCGGTCGTCGCCCGCGCCGAGGTAGCCCCAGAGCAGGTGCTCGGAGCCGTCGTCGCGGACCAGGTCCTCCGCGATGCGCTCGAAGGCCACCGCGAAGTCGTCCGGGCTCAGGGTGTGGGCGGTCCGGATGACCTCGTCTCGCAGAGCGCTGGCCTCCACCAGCCACGTCGCCACCTCCTCCAGCGCGGGTGCCATGGTGTCGCGCAGCGCGTCCCGGGTCGCATCGATCAGGGTGGTCCGGGCGGTGTCCGCCTTCCACACCTCGGCGAGAGGGCCGGTCGGCAGGTGCTCGTCGAGCCACCGGGTCACCTCGTCAGTGGAGAGCAGTGATTCCGCGAGGGCCGATGAGCGGACGAGCGCGGGAAGCTCCGCGGTCAGCGGGAGGGTGAGGGAGTTCGGGAGGTCGGCCGGCGAGAGGCCGGGGAGGTCGCGCGGTCGGGTCGTGCCGCCGTCGACCGTGACGCTGACCCGTAGCCGCTTCTGGGTGGCGGCCGAGAGGGTGAGGAGGGTGGACGGGTGACGTACCGGTTGCGGAGTCGGCTGCGGCTCCTCGATGGCGGGTGGTTCGACCGCCGTGGTGGTCGGGGCGGGCGCCGGTGTGTTCTCGGCGACGGCGTGGATCCAGCCCAGCGAGGCGACCTCGAGGCGTTCCTTGGCGCGCGTCACGGTGACGTACGCCAGCCGGAGTTCCTCGGCCGGGGGAAGGACCACCTCGCCGGTCTCGGTGTTCTCCGTGGGCTGGGGGAAGTCCGTGCCGATGCGGACGTGGTTCCATTCCCGTCCCTTGGCCTTGTGGGCGGTGGAGACGACGAGCTCGGGGCGGGTCTCGGCGTCCGCGGCGTCCTCCGGCACCAGGTCGCCGATCATGCCGAGGAGGCCTTCGGGGGTGTAGCGGTCGACGAGGCGGACGAACATCTGGAGGGTGCGGTCGTCCTCCGTCTCCGCGTACTCGCGGACCTCGTTCCAGCTCTCGAACGCGCCCAGCTCCGGGTGGTTCGTCCGGCGTCCGCGCTGGAGGTCGCGGGCCGCCTTGGCGATCTCCTCGATGTCGCGTCCGCCGCCGACCAGCGCGACGCGTTTGCCGTCCTCGAAGCCGGCGAAGACGGCTCCGATGGCGCCGACGTTGGTGCGGGTCAGCACGGCGTCGGGGTCGTCGACCGGGCCGAGGGTCGGCTCCAGGGCCGGGTTGCCCTCCAGGGTGAGGTCCGAGTCGAGCAGGCGGAGGAAGTCGTTGCCGACGGCCGCCACCTCGGGACCGAAGCGCCAACTCTGGGTGAGCGGCAGGACGACGTCGGCCGGCCAGTCCTTGAGGGCGTCGATGGCGCCGCGGAACTCGTAGATGCTCTGGTTGCTGTCGCCGACGACGATGGTCTGGGCGTTCTGGTCCTGGATGACCTTCTTCAGGACCGGGTTGATGTCCTGCGCCTCGTCGAACAGGATCACGTCGTAGTTCAGCCGGGGGTGGGTGAGCGCCCACAGCTTCAGGTAGTCGTCGTGGGAGAAGAACAGCTTGTCGCCGCGGGGGTCGGCGATGTCCGCCCAGGCGCGGCGGGCGACGTCGAGCAGCCCGGGCGCGGCCGGGGTGTCAACCCACTTCGCGTCGAGGTGCTGTGGTCCCAGCTCGGCGTCGGCGCTCTCGCGGAAGCGGCGTACCGCGGCCATGGCCATGCGGGCGACGTCGTCCGGCTCGATGCCGCCGCCCTCGAAGCGGAGGGGCTTGGTGACGCCGAGTGCCTCGGCGACGTCCTTGGGTCGCCGGGCGCCGCCGTTGCGTCCGGCCGTCTCGATCTTGGTCTTGAGGGGTGTGTTGCGGAGCGCTGCGCGCGCGAAGGAGTGGCTGGTGTCGGCGGTGACGTTGCGGGGGAACTTCCGCTTCGCCTCGTCTGCAATGGAGCGGTTGAACGCCACGTACGCGATCCGCTTGTCGGGCATGCGGCGGGTGACCATCTGAAGCGTGGAGGTCTTGCCGGTTCCGGCGAGGGCCTGGACGGCGACGTCCTGGCCTGCGAGACAGGCGTCGATGATCGCCTGTTGTTGTGGGGTCGGCGGGTATTCGGGGGCGGTGGAGCGGGCCGTGTCCGACGCTTGCTCCTTGGCGTCCTTGGCCAGGAGGTAGGCGCGGATCTCCGCGAGGACGCGGTCGCGCCGGGTCTCGGGGCCCTGGTAGCGCCAGCGCCCGTTGCGGAAGATGAAGTTCCGGTCCGTCTTGAGGAGCGCGCGGAGGTCCGTTTCCTCCTGCCAGTGGGCGCCGCCCGTGCCGGTGACGAACGTGGTGCCGCCGTCGGTGACGATCTGGATGCGGCTGGTCCAGGGACCGGCGGTGGCCGCCGGTTCGATGACGGTCGTCACGCTCTCCTCCTCCTGCGGCTGCGCGGTGGTAGCGGGATCGGCTGAGTGGTCGGGATCGCGTTGCGCGGCGGTCGGGTGGTGCGCGAGGCGGAGGGCCTCCAGCACCTCGTGGTGAGGTAGCCCGGCGAGCTCTTCGACGCGTGGCCACGGGATGGGAGCGGGGAGGGGCAGCACGCGGGCGTCGGCCATGGTGAGCAGGTCGGCGGGGAGCCATCGGCCGTTGAGGCTGCTGGACACCACGACGTCGTTCGACGGGACGAGCTGCGCGCCGCGGACGACGGGGTCCCCGCCGGTCTCCGCGTCGACCTCGACCGACTGCAGAAGCAGCACGGAGTCGGGCACCTGACCGTCCGGAAAGCCCAGCGTGGTGATCACGGCGAGCGGCGCGTTCGCGTCGTGAGGCGGTGCGGGGTGGTGGGGCAGGGATGCCAGGTGCTCGGCCGTCAACGGGGATGTGGTCGGAGCGGGCTCAGGGGTTCGGAGAGGTGACGTCTCGACCGTGTGGCCGTCGAAGAGCGAGTCCTGGCCGGTGTCGCGCTCGGCGGGTGACGATTCGAGCGCGGCCGGCGGTGGTGTCCCGGTGGATGGGTTCGGTGGCACGGCTGGCGACCGGACCTCTTGTTCGACGTCGCCGAGCTTGGGGCGGAATCCGTGCTTCGCCGAGCGGTGGCTGAGGTGGTACGCGGCGGAGTGCTGCGCGTTGTAGGTGTGGCGGCCCCGGTTCATCTCCCAGACGAGCCGGAAGCGCCGCTCTCCGCGTGCTGTCTCCGCCTGGAGAGTCAGCTCGTAGTGCGGGGAGGAGTACTCGGTGAGCCGGCTCCACGCGCCGGCCACGCGCCAGCCGTTGGCCCGCGCGGTCGCCGCGATCTCCGCTGCGCGCGCTGGCGGTGGCTCGGTGGTCTCGGGTTGTGCGGCCGGCTGCTCGTCGGGCGCCGTGGTCGTTTCGGTGGGTCCGGCGTCCTTCGGGTCGGGTTCGCTGCTGGCGGGCGTGGGAGGGCGGAGTTCGCCCTGCGGTTGGTCTCGTCTACGGGCTACGCCGTCGCGCACCGCCTCGGAGGTCTCCGGGTGTGCGGCGGAGGAGCGGCAGCTGGCCGCGTGGGCGTAGCTCGCCTTGACGAGGCGGGTGAGCGTCCGTTCGTCCTCGGGTTGGTGGTAGTCCCCGGTGCGGAGGCTGAGGATCAGCGCGTACGTCGCGTGCGCGAGCTTCGTGGTGCGGCGGGTGACGTCGTCGAGCGTGCCGTCGTCGGTCGTCGTGTTCTCGGCCGCGTGCAGGGCATGGGCGATCTCCCGATGCGCCGCTTGGGCGGTGGCGAGGGCGGAGCTGTCGGGCGATTCGTCACGGCGTTGGGTGAGCCTGCGGGCCGTCGTGGTCAGGGTCCAGTCGTTCCACGCACGCGCGACCTGTTCGGCGCCGTCGGTGAAGGCCCGGTCGGATGCGTAGGGTGCTGAGCGGGCGGCGGCCAGGTGGTAGGAGGCCAGGGCCTGGTGGTGTTGATGGGCGTGCTGGGCGAGGTCTCGTAGCGCGGTGCGGCTGGTGTCGGACTCGGCTTCCTCAGCGGCGCCGAGGGCGTGGGAGACGACCTCCATCCAACGCGGTAGTGCGGTGCCGATCGGAGTGTCGGGGTTCTCGCGCAGGGTCCACATGGCGGCGCGCAGCCGCTCGCTGTTCTCGCCTCCGGCGTCGCTGGGTGCCTCGGGCCAGCGGTCGTATGCCTGGAAGAGGATGGTGCGCGCCAGGTTCAGGTGCTCGCTGTCGGAGTAGGCCGCCGGCCGCTCCTTCAGCGGATCGTTCCGTGTCAGGACGGCCCACGAGCCGGGGTCCAGGGCGGAGGCGTCGAGGAGCACGTCGAAGAGGTCGCGGCCGGTGGCGTGCATGCGGCCGAGGTGGCGTTCCGTCCGCTGGACGAGGCGGTGGGCGTGCTCGGCGGCCTCACCCTCGGTGGCGTCGGCCAGCGTTGACGCGACGATCGCCAGGCGGTCGTAGGCGGCCAACGCGGTCTGTGGTGTGGTCTGGTCGTCGGCTGCGGGGTCGAGGAGGTCCGGTGGATGCTCGACGTCGTTGGGGTCGAGTGCCTGGTGCAGCTCGGTGATCGTCTCGGTGATCAGCGCTCTGCCGGCGACCAGTTCGCCTGCGTCGGTGTAGGGGCCGAGGAGGATCGCCAGGTTCCTGGCCCGAGAGTTCGACGAACCCGGCGCGTCCTCGGTCGTCGGTTCCTCGGGCGTCGGTTCGGGGCGGGGTTGCTCGGACGTGGTTGGCGGCGTTGCGGTGGTGGGGGTCAGCTCGAAGTGGGTGCCGTCGGAGGCGGTGAGTCTGAGTCCGTTCGGGGCTTCCTCGACGGTCATCCCGTTCGTCATGAGCTGCGCGATGCTGGTGACGAGGCGGGAGCCGGTGACCGGATCGGTTCGCTGGCCGCCGGGGCCGGTCACCGTGTACTCGGCGTCTGCGGACAGGCCGGGGATGAAGTCGATGCCGTCGTCGTCGAGGGTGGTGGGCTCGTCGGTCGCGGCCCACTGCTGGAACGTTTCGCTCTGCCGGTTCTCGACGGTGGCGCGGTAGCGGGCGGCGTGGTCGCGGAGGGTTGTGGCCATGTCCCAGGTGCGGTGTACGACGTCGTGGCCGCGCTGTTCGCGGTCCCACGTCTCGGCGACCGCCCGGGCTCGGTCGGCGAGTGTGCGAGCCGTCGTCCAGTCGACGACGTGGTGGAGGCCGAGCAGCCGGTGTTGGCGGGATTCCCGGCTCTGGGTGAGCATCGCGTCGACCGTCGCGGCGAGGGCGCGCTCCGCCTCGATGCCGTCGGCCAGGCCGGTGCCGAACTCGTTCTCCCAGGCCAGGTAGGTGTCGAGGGCCTCGCCCTCCGCCGCCCAGTACTCGGCGCGGTCGGCATACGGGGTGGCGGTCGCCTCGCGGGCAGGTCGCTCCTCCCTCACCGCGGCGCCGTGCTGGGCGTCCTCGTCGCTGACACCGCCGACGCGGGCGTCGAGCTCCGCCTCGATCTGCGCCTGCTCCGCGCGGGCGCGGTGGAGCTTGTCCAGCTTGGTGAACGGCTGGTCGACGAGCTTGTGGGCGCGGTCGATCTCCTGCCGCACGCCGTCCACCACGGAGAGCAGCGTGGCGTGCAGGGTGTCGAGGCGCTCGGCCTGGTTCTCCAGTCGCGTCACCAGGCCCAGGAGCGGTTTGCCGTCGGTGACGAGCGCGCCGACGTCGTTGATAGCGAAGCGGGCCTGTGGCACGTCGTCGAGACCGCGGATGGTGAACTCGGCGAAGTCGTGGAACGCGTTGACGCGTGCCTGGAAGGGCTGGCCGCCGAGGGTCGCGAGGTGCTGCCAGGTGCTGGCCTCGCCGTACGTCGTGCGCTGCATCAGGGCGAGCCGGGTACGGAGTGCGGCGGCGGCCTCCTGGCGTTTGGTGACGACTGTGCCGTCGGGCAGTTCCATACGAAAGGCGTCGCCCTTGGTCTCCGTCCGCGCCCGCGCCGCGCGCCCGACCAGGTCGGCCTGGTTCTGGGCGCGGGCGAGGGTGTCGTCCGCGGTGTCGACGACGGCGCGCAGGTGGCGGTTGGTGCGCTTCCAGTTCGTGTAGGCGGCTTCGAGCTGGCGGACCTGCTCGTCCGCCTGGAGCTTCTTCAGCAGCAGCGGGTTGCCGGTGGCGATGGCCTTGATCTCTCCGAACTCGAGGTAGTCCTTGCCGAGGTCGCCGTCCAGCGCCCGTTCCTGCTCCTCCAGGTCCCGGCCGGTGCGGACCTGGTCGATGAAGCGGGCCTTCCGCTCCACCGTCTGCCACATGAAGCTGTCGAACGAGCCCTCCTTGACCCAGCGGTAGATGCGGACGGGGATGTCCAGGGCGAGGTGCTGGTTGAACTGCCGGATGATCCGGCCTTCGCGTTGGGTGACGTCGCTGGGTCGCCACGGGCAGTCGAGGTGGTGCAGCGCGATGGCCCGGTCCTGGACGTTGACGCCGACGCCCATGGTGTCGGTCGAGCCGATCAGGACGGCGACCTTGCCCTGGCGGCAGTCGGCGAACAGCGACGCCTTCTCCTCGGCGGTCCGCGCGTCCTGGGCGTAGCGGATCTGGCCGGCGGGGACCCCGCGCCGGGTCAGCTCGTCGCGCAGGTAGTCGTAGGCGATGAACCTGCCGCGTTTCCGGCTCTCCTCCGACGGCGTGCCGCGGTCGGCGAAGACGAGCTGGAGGGCGCCGGGGAGCGGGCTGGGCTCGCCCTCGCGGTCGGTGTAGGTCCGGTCTCGGAACTCCTCCCAGGTACGGGCGATCCTGTCGGCGGCGGCGTCGAGCTTCCCGGGGCCGTCGGGTTCCTGGCCGACCATGCGCAGGTCCATCGCGGCCAGGCGTCCGTCGTTGGAGATCCTCAGGAGGTTGTCCGTCGTGGCGTCGACGAGTCCGGCCCGTACGGTCTCGGCGCGTTCGGCGATGTCCGCCATGTAGATGCGGTCGGTCTCGGTGGCCGGGACGACCACGGTCTCGCTGACGTGTCGGGGGATGGGGAGGTGGATGTCGTACTTGGTGCGGACGTCGGCCATCGACTTCCACAGCTGGTGGAACTGTCTGGCGTTGCGGAAGGCGCCGATGCGTTCCTTGATGCGCGGGGTGCCCTCGGGCGAAATCTCCGGGGCCACGATCTCCATGAGGTACTGGGCCTGGAAGGAGGAGAATGCCTGGATCTCGGCGGCGGCGAGGAGGTCGGGGCGGAAGTAGTCGAGCATGACGTACGCCTGGGGCATGGCGTTCGGGAACGGCGTCCCGGTCGAGCCGAGGCCGGCCTTCGGGCCGTACGCCTTCGCCGTCGCGCGGAGCTTCACCTTCAGGTCCCTGGACTGCGCGGACACTGGCAGCGCCAGCTCGGAGTTGTTCGCGCCCAGCTCCGCGTTGGCGAAGTCCTGCACCTCGTCGACGGTGATGAAGTCGATGCCCGTCTGTTCCCAGCAGATGCCCGTCGTGGACTGCTTGACCAGGTTCTTCTCGGCTCGCTGGGTGTGGCGCTTGAGGTCGCCCTGCAGCTTCTTGATGGTCTCCCGGGACGGCGGGCTGGCGCCGTTCTCGCGCGGGTCGCGCGTTGCGGCCTGGGCGTGGAGGGCCTCCGCGACGAGGGGGTCGCCGCCGGGGTTGAGTTCGGGTGCCAGGGCCGAGTCGTCGCCTGTCAACACCCTGTGGATAAGCGCGCGGTACTCGGCGGTCTGGTCGGCGACGAACTGCTGCTGGCCGCGGCCTGACATCGGGATGCGTTTGAAGAGGGTCTGCGGCAGGATCACCGCGTCCCAGTCGCCGTTCGCGATCTGCGCGACGTAGGCGGCCGCGGTCTCCTTCGTGAACTCGCTGCTGTCGATCGCCAGGACGCGGGCCGCGGGATATGCCTTGAGGAAGTCGTTGCGGAAGTCGTTGACGGTGGCGTTCTTGACCACGACGCAGGGCTTGCGGACCATGCCCAGGCGCCGCATCTCCATCAGCGTCATCGCGATGGTGAGCGTCTTGCCGAAGCCGACCTCGTAGTCGAAGAAGCTGCCGCCGGGCTCGATAAGCACGCGGGCGACGCCGGCGCGTTGGTGCGGGCGTGGGGTGAGCGCGTCGGAGAGGCCGGGGAAGGTGAGGTGGCTGCCGTCGCCCTGGTAGGGGACGTAGGAGTTGAAGAGGCGGTTGTAGGTGGTCAGGACGTCCTTGGTGCGCTCGGGGTCCTGCCAGAGCCAGTCCGCGAAGAGGCGGTTGAGCTCCTCCTGCTTGGCGATGACCTGCTCGGTCTGCTCGGCGGCCCAGCGCTTGCCGGCCTGGATGTCCGCGGCGGTGGCGGTCTCGTCGGGCTTGGGCGGGTGCACCACGAGGCTGGCGCGGCGCAGCATGCGCTCGGCGAGGTCGACGGCGTTGCGTCGCCGGGTGCCGTACACCTTGATCGCGGCCCGGGATCTTCGGACGGCGGCTGGCGCTTCGACCTCCCAGTCGGCGCCGGACGTGCGCGTGACCTTGAGGTTCCGGGTCTGGAGGAGCTGTCGGAGGAACTGCTCGTAGTACTTCGGCTCGATCCAGGTGGCGCCGAACTGGACGTCTTCGATGTCTCCGGGCTGCTTGTCGGGCGGCAGTGCGCGTCGTAGGGCGGCGAGGTTGGCCTGCAGGGGGTGCTGGGCGCGGTCGTCGGCGGGGACCGTGCGGAGGGTGTTCTCGGCGTGCTCGAGCTTCGCGCGGATGTTGCCGCTCAGGTACTCCGCGGCCGGGATGAGGCGCTGGCCGTCTGGTTCGTCGAAGACGAGGTCGCCGAGCGCGGCCCTGGCGTCGACCAGGGAGTCCGTGTCCAGCAGGCGGGCGATCTCGTCGAGTCGGACCTCGCCGTGGGCGTTGAGGGTGATGGCCAGGGCGTCCTGCGGGGTGTCGGCGGTGCGCTGCTCGGTACGGGGGGTACTGACCGGCCGGGTGAAGATCGCGGACTTCTTCGCGGTGCCCGTGTCCCGGTCGTAGATCTCCAGTGCGTAGACGCCCGCGGCGTAGGGGTCGGTGCGGAAAGCGCCGTGGGCGGAACGGCGGTCGCGGCGGGTGTCGCGGCGGTTGAGGCAGCCGTAGCGGGCGGTGTGGGCGTCGTAGTGCTGGTTGAGCTGGTGGCGGAGGTCGGTGGCTCGCTGCTCCTCGCCGGTGGATTCGGCGCCGAGGAGGTCGACGTAGGTGTCCCGCAGGCTCAGGAGGGAGCGCAGTTCGTCGGCGGAGCTTGCGAAGACCGGGCGTTCTGCGAGTTCGCCGCCGACCACCTGGAGGAAGGTCCCGTCGTGCTGGTCGATGAGCGTGCCCTCGAACCGGCTCAGCTCCGGGCCGAACATCTCCTGGGCGCGTCGCATTCGCTCGGCGCGCTGGTCCACGGCCGCCCGCTGCGCCGCGTCCGGCGTGGAGGTCATGGTCAGGCCGGCGTCCCGGGCCTCGTTGACCAGGGTCGCGAGGGCCCGGGACAGCGCCTGGGGTAGGTCGGCGTCGTGGTGCGGGTGGACGGTGAGCTCGTCGCGGCCGTACTGGTTGCTGGCCAGGCCGAGGGTGCCGAGGACCAGCTCGGGGCGTTCGGCGAAGTAGGTGTTGACCAGGGCGGTGGTCTCCGGGGTGACGCGTACGGACGACAGGCCGGCCCAGTCCGGTGGTGCCTCGGGCGTCCTGCCGTCGCGCCTGCGGAGGATCAGCAGGTCGGTCACGACGTCCGTGCCGGCGGCCCTACGGTGTGCGCCCGCGGGAAGGCGAACGGCGCCGACCAGATCAGCCCGGTCGGCGATCTCCAGACGGGCGGTCTTGCCCGTCGAGTCGAGGGTGTAGCGGCTGGTCAGCACCGCGACCAGACCGCCGGGCCTGACCAGCTCCAGGGACTTGACGATGAAGTGGTTGTGGGTCGCCAGCCGCATCGGGTTGTGCATGGGATCGGTGAGCGCGATCTCGTCGAACGGGACGTTGCCGATCGCCGCGTCGAAGTAGCCCTCGGGCAGGCGCGTGTCGACGAAGGACTCCGCGCGGACGTCCGCGTCCGGGTAGAGGGCGGCGGCGATCTCGGCCGTGACCGGGTCCAGCTCGACGCCGGTCATCCGCGCCTCGGGCGGGGCGAACGCAAGGAAGTTGCCGCTGCCGCAGCCCGGTTCGAGGACGCGGCCGTCGCGGAAGCCCAGATCCTGGAGGGCCTGCCAGATCGGGCGGACGAGGGCGGCGTCGGTGAAATGGGCGTTGCGGGTGGTCGCCTCGGCCGCGTGCCACTCCTCGTCGCTCAGCAGGGAACGCAACTCGGCGCGGTGCTCGGCGAGGTCGTCCTGGCGCGGGTCGAAGATGCTCGGGACCGCGCCCCAGGAGCTCCACCGGGCCAAGGTCTGCTGCTCGGCCGGGGTCGCGGGGCGTTGTTCGTCGCGCAGCGTGCGGAGGGTGTGGAGCGCGGCGATGTTGGCCCGAACGCGGGCGAGTGGCCCGGACGGTGCCAGGTCGTCCTGGCTGCGGGGGTGGAAGCGGGGGCCGGTGGGGCGAAGGGTCTGGTGCACGGTGTTCTCCACCACGTCGCTCACGTTCTTGCTGGTCGCGGTGGGTGGCCGCTACAGGTCGCGGCCCTGGGCGCGCAGGTCCTCGACGGAGGTGTCCAGCAGCCGCAGGAAGGACGGGGGTAGGTAGTCGAGGAGGGAGCGGAGCTGCTCGTCGTCGAGGTCGTTCAGGCGGGTGGTGCCTTCGAGGAGGGCGTCAGCGGTGGTGGCCAGCCACTCGGTTCGCTCCCGGGCCCGGCGGGTGCGGGCCGCGAACTCCTCCTCGGTCTCCAGCCCGTCGTCGTCCGCCTCGTCCGCGGCGACCGCCTCGGCCTCCGGCTGCAGCCACACCAGCTGGCCGAGGACCTCGTGCTCGGCCCAGGCTTTGAGCAGCCCGAGGCGGCCCACGCGCTGCTCGTGCGTCTCGTCGGCGGGCGCCTCGTCCGCGTCCACGAGGTCGTCCCACAGGTCGCCGACCCGCTGTTCGACCTCCTCGCCGAGGACGGTGAAGTAGGCGGTCGGGTCGGGCAGGGCGGCGTAGCGGCTGGGCAGCCACCGTTGCCAGTGGGCGCGGGCGGCCACGCCGTACCGGTTCATCGCCACGGGTGTCTCCTTGCGGGGTGTCGAGGTGGTCGTTCGGTTCAGGTCTCGGCGGTCGGCTGCGGGCCGGCCGCCAGGAGGGCGTTGAGGTAGGGCTCGTCGCCGGCCCAGGCCTGGCGGTGGCGGTCGCGATGGTGGCCGTTGCGGCAGGTGCCGACCCACAGCCGGCCGATGCGTTCGATGGCCCTGGCCAGGGCGTCCTGCCACAGGTACGGCGCGGCGCCGGCGTCCTCGTCGCCGGAGTACGCCGACTGGTGGGAGGTCCACAGCGCGGTGAGTTCCTCGATGACGGCGCCGTGCCGCCACCAGCAGGCGCGGGGCAGTTGGTCGTTGGTCAGCTCGTACCGGTCGGCGGCCCAGACGACCCACCGCACGAACTCGGGCCACAGCGCGGACCGCTCCCCCTCCCCCAGGGCGTGCCAGCGCACCGCCGCGCCGGGGACGCGTTCCGCCGCGGGCTCGCCGGGCCGGCCGCCGCCCGTCGGGGTCCGGTTTCTCTCCAGTGCCGTCAGGCGTTGGCCGTGCAGGATCAGCTCGGAGTTGATGGACTCCAGGGCGGCGAAGAGGTCGTCGAAGCCGTTGCCGCTAGCCACGGGTGGCTGCCTTGACCAGCTCGTGCGCCGTGCGCGTGGCCGCCCTGATCTCCTCGGCGCGCGGTCCCTCGTGGGCCCGGGTGAACGACACCAGCGTGGGCGGCGTGCGGCGGTGGAAGACGAGGCCGCCGCGCTCCGGGATCATGCGGATGTCGGCGGGCTCCAGCACGGGGCGACGGCGGAGCGAGGTGGAGACGGAGACCCGGTCGCCGTCGTCCGAGATGCTCTCGACGTCCTCGTCGAACTCGCCGGCCAGCGTGCTGTAGGCCTTCAGCTCCTCCGGGTCGGAGATGCCGCCCAGGAAGATCTTGACCGTGGCGGCGGCGAACATCTTGCGGACGCCGAGCTGGCCCCACCGTTCCTCCGCCTGGGCGTAGGACTGCAGGACCGCCATCACGAAGATGTTCTGCGAACCGCTGACGCTCATCAGGCTGGGGATCTCCGGCAGCGGCGCCACGTTGGCCAGCTCGTCGAGGAAGCAGCCGAGCGGGGTGGGCAGCCGGCCGTTCGGGGAGCGGCCGGCGATGGCCTTGGCCGTGTCGAAGAGCGCCCTGGCGAAGGCGGCGTTCAACGGGGCGAGGGCGGAGCCCTCGTCCTCCTCGCCGATGAGGAACAGCGTCCCCGACTCGGTGAGGTACTGGTCGAGGTCGAAGACCTCCGCGTCGCTGCCCGCCGGGGCGAAAATCTCGGCGACCCGGTCGTCGTACAGCGCGACGAACGGCTGCTGCGCGGTGCGCCAGGACGCGCTGCGCTCCTCCTCGGCGGCGGCATGCTGGCCCGCGAGCGCCTCGGCGAGGGCGTGCCGGCCCTGGAGGACGAGGAGGTCGACGGCCTCGCGGTTGTCCGGGTCGGCGGCCCAGCTCAGGAGGTCGGAGACCGGCCGACGGTTCAGTGCGGCCGCGTGCAGCCAGCAGGTGATCAGCGTCTTCGCGTTGAGGGCGAAGTAGCCGCCGTTGGTCGTGCCCTCCTCGCTCTTGGTGGTGGCGACCAGCGTCTCGGCGCGTCGGCGGGCGACCTGGTAGCGCTCGCAGCCGGCCGTGAGCGGCCAGCGCAGTTGCTGCGGCCAGCCGGACAGGCCGGTGGGGTCGAGCACCCACACCGGGCCGTGCTCTTCGCGCAGGACCGCGGTGTTGTAGAGCACGTCCGTCTTGGAGCTGGTGGCGAGGACCGTGCCCGGGAACTCCAGGATCTCCGGGAGAATGATCTGGCTGGTCTTGCCCTCGCGAGGCGGGGCGACCAGAACGGCGCTCTCCTCGATGGCGATCCACAGCGGGATGCCGGACGGGTCCGCGTTGCCGACGTGGACGGCGACCTGCCGGATGGTGACCGCGTCGGGGTCCTTCGCGACGAGGGTGGGACGCAGGGAGGCGGCGCGGGCGAGCGCCTGCCGTTCGCCCATCGCCTTCTCCAGCCGGGCGGCGCTGGCCATGCCGCCCGCGCCGTCCGCGCCACGGCGTTTCCACCACTGCCGGCACTTCCAGGAGCCGACGACCGCACCGGCGAACAGCGCGGCGAAGCAGGACCAGAACGCGACGGGACCGCCGACGCCGTTGCTCGGTGGCCACGCGCCCGGCACGTCCACGGGGTGGGTGAGCAGCGTCGGGAGGGCCCGGCCCGCGGAGCGCCAGCCGACGGTCGCGGGCCGGCCGTGGGCGAGGACTCCCGAGAGGACCGCGGACAGCCACAGCAGCACGTTGAGCGCGAACGTCGCGACGAGCGGGAGCACCCAGACGGCGTCACGCCCCAGGCGCATCCGGGGCGCGGTCCTGGGCGTGGCCGCGACGGGCATCATGGGGCACCCGACCGGAGACGGATCATCGGTGCCACTGGCTGCCGCGGATCGGCACCGGCGCGCTCCGACATCCGCCGATTTGTGTTGGTCAGTCGGATCTCGGTGGCCGTTCTGATGTGCTCCACCAGATTGATCCGCGAGCCGACCTGCCAGATGGCGCGGCCCGGGGCGCAGACGTTCGCCCCGTCGGGGAGCGCCCTGCGGGCCCAGGTGGTGAGGCCGAGGTAGTCGGCGGTGATCTCGGCTTCCTCGCGGTCCATGTGGTAGAGGACCCGTGTCGCCGTGAGCTTCAAGATGGCGGCGGCCTCCGGAGCCTCCTCCAGCGTCAGGTCGGCGAGGTGGTGCAGGACGGCCCAGAAGGAGAGGCCGAGCCGGCGCCCGTACCTGACGAGTTCCTCGAAGAGACGGGCGACGGGCCGGTGGCTGAGGATGTGCCAGGCCTCCTCGACGATGAGCGTGCGCTTGATGTCGTCGCCCGGCCGGATCCAGCCGAAGCGGATCCACGGGCCGATGACGGCCATCAGCAGCGGCATGGCCGCGCCCTCGCGCGGCAGTCGGGTCAGGTCGAAGACGATCAGCCGCGCGTCGAGGTCGATGCCCTCGCTGGTCGGCCCGTCGAAGAGGCCGGCCAGCTCGCGATCGGGGTTGCACAGCTCGTCCAGCGCGAGGGCGGCGGGCTGTCCCCACTCGATCAGCTCGTCGGGGGTCACCGACTGCCGTCCGAGCATGGCCGGCGCGGCTCGGTCAGCGCGTTGAGGACGTCGGAGAGGATCAGGGGCTGACGCCGGGTCCGCGCGGCTTCCGCTGCCGCGTTGTGTGCCTCGGACAGGGCGAAGCGGGTCGCGGGAGGCCAGCGGGCGGCCACCGTTGAGGATCTCCAGCATGGAGACCAGCACCTTGAACTGGTGCTCCTGCGGGATGCGCGGGTCGAGCGGGTTGATGCGGACGCCGTCGGTCGCGTCGGCGTTGCCGTAGACGAGGCGGACGGGCGTGATGCCCAGCTCGCGCGCGATGCTGTCCCACTCCCCCGTGCCGTCCTCGCCCTGCGCGTCGACGACGCAGAAGCTGCGGTCGCGGAAACGGAGCTGGCGCAGCACGTACGTCTTCTCCAGCGCGGACTTGCCGTGGCCGCTCTTGCCGAGGACCAGCACGTGGCCGCTGGGGAGGCGGACCCGGGCGGTGGGGTCGTAGAGCACGAACGGGTCGAAGATGTACGCCTTGCCGCTGTAGGCCTCGCGGCCGATGATCACGCCGCGCGGGTCCATGCCGGCGGCGCCTACCGCGGGGTAGAGGCCGCAGGCGTTCGTGGTCGTGGAGCGGATGGCGCGGCGGCGAGTCTGCGTCTGGGGGCGGAGCATGGTCAGCATCGGCTCACCGGCCCTCGTTGAGCAGGCCGCCGGCGAACGGCAGCGTGTTGGCGAAGGCGCGGTGGTGCTCGTGGTCGCACCACTCCAGGCGCAGGCCGCTGCGGGTGGCCGCGTTGCGGATGGTGTCGGCGTCGCGGCGCAACGCATCGGCGTTCGGTGAGGTGACCGTGACCCAGCCGGTGAGACGGATGCCGGCAGCGCCGTTGGCGATCTCGCGCATGGTGCTGAGCGACGCCTGCTGCGCCTTCTGCTCACGCGGGTCCTCGATCTTCCCGGCCCGCTTGTCGGCCTGCCCGAGCTCGTTGGTGGCATCGGCCATCGCCTCGGTGATCGCCCGGTCGGCCGGGACGAGGTCCATCGTGACCGCGATCGAGAGGATGACGTCCTGGACGTAGAGGAGCAGCGGGGCGAGGAAGTTGATCCCGGCAGCCTGGATGGGCCACTGCCTGATCCAGGCCGTGCGGGAGCACCATGCCCCGGTCGAGGTCTCCCAGGTGCGCGAGACCAGGTGGTCGTGGTGGCGGGCGTCGAGCTCGGCGGGCCAGGCGGTGACGCGGTCCATTCCGCCGGTGTCGTCGATCCAGTGGCCGGGGTCGTAGGCGTGGTGGAGGTAGGAGGCGAGCGCCGCCTCGTGGAGGTTGCGGACGTGGCGGAGCTGGCCGCGGGCCAGGTTGCGGACGAACGCCTCGATCTCCTTGCCGAGAGTGATCGCGTAGCCCTGGTGGAGGGTGGAGTAGCGGCGTGCCTCGGCGACCAGCTCCGCGGTGTACGGGATGCCGAAGACGAGGATGAGGCGGCGGTCCTCGGCGGTGACGGCGACCTGGCGGATGAGTTCGTCGTAGGACTGGTGCAGCCAGGCGGGGGCGTGGGGGTCGCGGCGGGCGGCGGCGTCGCGGGCGTGGGCGTTGGGGTCGGTCGGGATGATCCGGGTGATCCACTGCAGGCGGCGGATCCGGCCGCCGCCGTCCGCCGTCGCCTTCAGCAGGTACTCGTACGCCCGGATCAACGACTCCTTGTCGTCGGTGTCGAGGCTGCCGAAGTCGCGCATCGCCTCGACCTCGATCGCCGCAGTGAACAGCGGCTCGTGGGGCTGGAGGAGGATGGCGATGTCGCCGAAGGCGGTGCGCGCCGTGATCCACTCCATGTCCTGCGGAACGCCGGGCGGCACGTCGACCGGGGCGCGGCGGCCGTCGGCGAACGTGCCGGCGTGCGTGGCCCTCGATCGGTAGAGGACCGAACCGTCGCGCAGCAGCCTGCGGTAGGTGCGATTGATCTCGAACCACTTCAGGTACGTGCGGCCCCGGTAGGGCGCGAGAGTGGCCCAGGCGCAGGTGCCCGCGACGACGGCGAAGCCGGCCACCTTGAGGAGGATGCTGCTGAGAATCCAGGCCACGACGAGGCCGCCGACGAACCCGGCGCCGAGGACCAGTTGTTCGTCGGCCTCCAGCCGGCGGCCGAGCAGACCGCGCGGTCGTGGCCGGGGGAAGGTGAAGCTGCGGGTCATCGGTTCGCTCCTGGTTGGTGGAGGTCGGGGTCGCTGAACGGTTCCTCGGCCTCAGCCGGGTGTGGCTCCTCGTGGGGAGGCTGCGCCGGCGGCCAGGAGGGGGGAGGCGGGTCGGCCTCTGGGTCCGTGCTCGGGGGCGGCTCGTCGAGGCGTTCGGTGGCCGTGGCCGCGGAGCCGCCGCCGGACGGTCCCGTAGCCGACGACGGAGGGGGCGCTCCTGCGGCTGAGGGATCCACGGAAAGTTCGGAGGAATCCCCGGCTGCGTCAGGGCTCCCCGTGCGCGATCCGGCGGCGGCGTCCGCGGCTTCGCCGGACCCACCGCCGTCTCCGCCGGCGGCCCCCACTCCGCGCTCTGCGGCCTGTTCCGCGATGTCCGCAACGCCGTCGAGGGCCTTCTTGCCGAGCACCGCGGCGGCCCCTACGCCGGTGGCGGCCGTAGCCGTTTCCGCGCCGGCTGCCGAGCCGCCCGCGAAGTCCTGGCCGCCGGCGGCTTCGCCGCCGCCCCCGAATCGACCCTTCAGCTCCTCGAAGCTGTCGCCGAGCTGACCGCCGGCGTTCTGGGCACGGCCCTTGAAGTCGTCCCTCGCCTGGTACATCCCCTGCACCTCGTCGCCCAGCAACGGCAGGAACTTCGCCAGCTGGAACGGCAGGTAGAGGGCGAGCCACAGCAGGGCGATCGCGGTGAACACCGTGGCGAACGACTGCCCGACCGACGGATCGTCTCCGCCGTCGCTGGCGAGCATGCCGGTGGCCAGAGCGATGGTCGTCAGCGTGACGTACTTGCTGGCGATGATCGCGCCCATCACGCCGACCCAGCGCTTCACGTGGCCCCAGAGGTTCCGGTCCACGAGTCCGCTGAAGACGGTGGTCCCGAAGACCAGGCCCGACAGGATGAGCGCGTCCCGGACGATCAGCTCCATCCACACGCCGGCGACCGCCGTGAGCAGCCCGAGCGCGAGGAACGTGATGATGATCGGGCCGCCGGGCACCACGGCCAAGACCGCGAGCGCCACGGTGACCGTGTCGGCGACCTTCCCGGCGTCGCTGGCCACCGGAGCGAACATCGCCTCGGCCGCCTGGTCGAACATCTGCGTCACGTAGGCGACCGCGGCCGGTGCCAGGGCCGAGACCACGACGGACAGCAGGAGAAAGCCGATCGACTCGGTGAGCGCCTGGAGCGGGGGCACTCCCTGGAGTGCCCGCTTGCCTGCCGCGATCAGCCAGAGGATCACGGTGAGGACGGAGGAGGCGGCGAACGCCATGCCGTAGGTCCGCAGGAAGCCGGGGGCGTTCCAGTCGATCGTGGTGGTGGCCTGGAGGACGTTGACCAACTCGGTGAGGAGGTGCGTGACGGCCTGCTGGAAGAGGTCGGCGACGTAGCCGAGCGGGTCGCTGGCGAAGTCGACCGCCTCGTTGACCGAGTCGACGGCATCGCAGACCGCGTCCGCGAAGGGGATGTCCTCGCACGGCGCGAAGCCGACCTCGTTGGCCTGGGCCGCTCCCGGGGCGAACAGCAACTGGATCGTGGTCGCCAGTCCGACGACGACGAACAGCCGCAGGCGCCAGCCGCCCTCAGCCAACGAACGGCGGTGCATCGAACGCCTCGTCAGCCGAGCGGAAGTCCTCAACCGAGCTGGGGACGGAGCTGCCCACGTCGAGCGGGGTCGGGCCGGGGATGGAGCTCAACGCGGCGAGCTTCCAGTCGTCGTCCTGCCACTGGAGGGTGAGGGTGTACGTGCTCCAAGAGGCGGACACCGGAAGCGGCGCCCGATCATCGGTGACGCCGATCAGCCCGGCCATCCAGACCTCGACGGTGGCCACTTGTTGGGAGTAGCTGTCGATCCTGGTGCCCAGCGGTGCTGCGCGCGCTACCAGCGTGTCTTCTTGAAGGTCCCCGGTGTCGATGCCGAGCGAGACGAGCGCCTCCGTGATCCCGGTGTCCTCGTTGCGGGTCAGCGTCTCGCGTGACTCGTCGGTCGCCATCGCGTCGATGACCCGGTGCCGGGTGGCGGGGTCGATGAAGTAGGCGGCGGAGGACCGGGCGATCTGGTAGTTGACGGCAGCTTGGACGGCACCGGCCTCCGTGTGGGGGTAGCCGACCGGAACGCCGTCGACCAACTGGCGCCCGGAGGTCCGGGGGTCGCCACCGGTAAGGGCACCGGCCTCGTGGTCGGGCGTGCTCAGTGAGATGTCAGGGGGCGGCGTCGAGCCGGGCACCGAGACGGTGTCGTCGGACCTGGTCACGTTGAGCGTCACGGCCAGAACCACCAGGAGGACGAAGCCCGCGCCGGCGATGGCCGCTCCTCGCCACCAGGGCTTCCGGATCGGCATCGAGTCCTCGGCATCTCCGCCCAGCACCCGCGTCCCGCGGCGCGGCGTCGGCGGCAGGTCGCTCGCCACGTCAGATCCCCAGCCCGTAGACGAGCGTGAAGATGGTGCCGAGGGAGGCGACGACGAAGGCCCCGACCAGGGAGCCGCCGACGTCCTTCTTGCCCTTCGAGACCTGCGCGACGTCGTGCTGGCCCTCGCCGACCTTGATGTGGAACGCGCCGAGGGCGGCGCGGCCGAGCAGGGCCACGATGACCCCGGCCATGATCGCCTGCACGACCGTGCGCGCCGTGTCGCCGAGCGCTGCGAACGGACCCCAGTCCGGGGCGACCCCGTTGACGAGATCACCGATGCCGCCGTTGGCGGCCAGAAGTACGGCTTTCTGAGAAACGGACACCTCGTTGCCTCACATCCCATCGCGGGTCGAACCCGTCGCCGGCCGGAACGCGACACAACGTATAGTGACCAAACAGCCACTACAAGTGTTTATGATCTCGGCGAGGCGCCACGGAACGAGGCATCGCCAACCTGGATCACCGGGCGCCTTGAGGCTTAACGCCAAGGCGAGAACGCCTCGGACCAGCCAAGAGAAGGGACCGATCGTGGCACTACCAAGTCCTCGACATTCACACCCGTATAGGCGACAAGCCTCGTGAGTCGCTCGCCGATCGCCATCGCCCTCGTCCTCGGTGTCGGCCTGTGTCCGCTGCTCGTCCTCCCGCTCGCCACCGCGGCCGCTGGGCAGGCCAACGGCCGGGCGTGTGTCGGCGGCGCCCCGCCCACGTTCGACGGGGCCGAGCAGGTGTCGGCCGATCAGGTGGTGGTGCCGCTCAGTCCGCAGGGCCCTCAGGAGAGCGCCAGCTGGACCGAGGAACAGACCCGCAACGCCGCCACCATCACCAACGTGGCCAGGACCCGCGGCCTCCCCCCGCGGGCCGCCGTGATCGCCGTCGCTACCGCCATCCAGGAGTCCGGCCTCCACAACCTGGACCACGGCGACCGCGACTCCGTCGGTCTCTTCCAGCAACGCCCCAGCCAGGGCTGGGGAACCGCCACCCAGTTGACGGACCCGATCCACGCCTCTGACCGCTTCTACGACGCGCTGCTCGCCGTCCCCGACTGGGAAACCCGTCGTCTCGCGGACGTCGCGCAGACCGTCCAACGGAGCGCGCACCCCGAGGCCTACGCGCAGTGGGAACAGGCGGCCGGCGGACTGGTCGCCAGCACGTGGGGCACTCACGCCGTGGCGTCGGTCATCGGATGCGACGACAACGGTGGCACCGACCCGGTCGCCGACTTCGAGGTCCGCAACCCGCGTACTCCCAACGAGGCGATCGCCGCCGCCTGGAACGCAGAGGGGGAGACGGGCTGGTACCGCCAGTGCGACCGCTTCGTCGCCCAGGCGTACGGCTACGCGAACAGCGGCTCGGCGACGGCGAACGACCACTGGGCGCGGCTGGTCGACGCCGGGTTGGCCCACCCGGGCGACACCTCACCGCCCGCCGGCGCGCTGCTCTTCTACGACACGGGTCAAGCCGCCGGCCACGTCGCGCTGTACCTCGGCGACAACCTGGTCGCCAGCAACGACGTCCTCGACGACTACCGCGGCGAGGGCGAGATCGCCGTCGTCCCCCGCGACGAACTCACCGACGGGCACTGGCGCCTGAGCTACCGCGGCTGGGCCGAGCCCGCCTTCCCCGGCGCGAGCGGCACCAGCAGCATCTGACCAACGAAAGACGACCCACCCATGAACGCCCCCGACTGCCCCACGGTGCTGGTGACCATCACCAGCAACGGCACCTGCTTCCTCGACGACCAGCCCGTGACCCCACCGACGGACACGCCGATCAACACCGTCATCCTCACCGCCCTGCAATCCCGGGCAGCGGCCTTGGGCTCACCCGTCCAAGCCGTCATCCGCGACGACCAGGCCGGCTACACCACGACCATCCAGGTCCACGCCAACGGCTCAAGCGTGCCGCTGCAGCAGACCACCGCGCCTGACCCTCGCGAGGACGTGACGGACCACCCGTACCAGCACCTTCCCGAGCCACACCGGAGCCGCCTCAGCGACATCTGCGCCTGCGCCCGCCGAGGCCACCTGGCGAAAGCGGCGCGGGAGGCCGACGAACTGATCGCATTGCTCTCCGCCCAGTACGGACCCGGCCATCTCCACACCCTGGCAGCAGGCTCCGTCCGAGGCCAGATCGCCTGGCTCGCACTCGACCACTCGTCCGGGTGGCGAATCTGGCGATACCTCGCCGCCGCGTGGAACGTTCACCTAGGAGCCCAGCACGACACCACCATCCGCGCCGTCAGCAACGCCGTGGCGTGCTGGCGACACCTCCCACCACCCGAGGCCCGCACCGAAGCCGACTCCCTCCGCCTGCTCCTCCTGCGGGCACCGACCCCCGGCAACGAACAAGCCCTCCGCGACATCGACAAGCTTCTCCACCCCCGAGGAACCCACCCATGAACACCATCCGCACCGGCCGCACCATCCTCTTCCTGCTCCCCTACGTCCTCCTGATCGTCGGCCTCCTCGCCGCGACCAAGACCGCCGCATCGCCCAACGGAGTGGCCGCCACCCTCCAAGCGCTGGGCATCGCCGCGGCCGGCGCGCTCTGGGCCTTCTTCCGCGCCCGCCGTTCTACGTCCTCGCCCTCACCACGCGGCAGGTGACAGATGAAGGAGACAGCACGGGAGAAGGACGTCGAAGCGACCGTCCAGGCTGGACGAATGACCGTGACGGGTGAGCACACACCCAAGCCCGCGCGACGTCGCCACGACGAGTCACCGTGCCCGGCAACGTTCCCGGGCTCGGCACTCGCCGGCGATACAGTGCGCTCGACTACGTTCTGGGCCGAAAGGCGCGAAAGGCACACACGCTGATGAGCACGAGCACCGCGCAGAGCGCCACGCGCAAGGGGCGACGCACACTCGCGCAGAAGTTGCAGTGGCTGCGGGACCTGACCACCCCACCGGGCGAACAGCCGCCCTCCTACGATTCCACGGCCCGCCGCATCACCGAGACCACCGGCATCAGCATCTCGGGACCGTACTACTGGGAACTGGTCACTGGTAGATCGACAAACCCGAAACTCAGCCATCTCCGCGCGCTGGCCATGTACTACCGGCTGCCCATCGGCTACCTCAGCGACGAGAACGCCGACGTCGAGCAACTCGAATCGGAACTGGAGGTGCTGCACGCCCTCAAACAACGCGGCGTACGCAGCATCAAACTCCAGGGAGCAACGGAAGCCACCGCCGATCTCCCCACCCTCCAGGGGTTCCTGGCCCGCCTGCACCTGCTCACCAGTTTCGGGAACGAAGTGCGCGAGACGGCCCTACGCGTCAACTCCCTCACGCCCCAGCATCGCAACGCCGTGACCGCCCTCATCGAAGATCCCGCCCTCCTGGATGCCCTGGAGGACGACGACCTGCGCACGTTCGCACGCTGGGCGGGCGAACAGACCAACGAGCGTCTCGCCACCGTCCACGCCCTGGCCAGCCAACCCGCGCTCCTCGACGCCCTCCAAGAGGAGAGCTTCTGCGAGACCGTCCTACGCTTTTCTCAGCTGTCGGAGAGCAGCCAGCAGGTGGTCCAGTCCATGGTCGAACACATCAGCCAGGTCGAGAACCCCCAGTAGAGCCAGAGCGTCGTGCAACGGCCGCTGGGCCGGCGGTGACGGCCGGTTCGGTGAGCCGGCTACGACCAGCGCGTGCAGCATTCGTTTCGGTGTCTTGGGCGCCTCGAAGTCCTGCCACAGTGCCAGGCTGTGGGCGGTGGTTAGTCCTCGGGTAGTGCAGCGTCGGGTTGGGTGCCGGCCTCGGCCTGGTTCATACGTTCGGACATCAGCGGGTTGAGTTCCTCTTCCATGACGGCCCAGCGATCGTAGGCGTCGTCGGTATCGGTGCCCAGGTACCTGACGATGGCCAGGTAGGGGCCCTGGATCAGGTACGTCAGCTGAGCTACCCGGTAGGAATCGGGAACCTCTCGGTAATCCAGCATGGTGAACCCGAGTTCGCCGAAGTGCTCCAGGCCGTAGCTGTGGTCGTAGTCGTCCTCGCCGCCTTGTTCGAAGTCCTCGAAGTAGTCCGCGGCGACCTCCAGGGCCGCCTCGGCCGCCGCCGGGCTGTCGTAGGCGAGGACCTCGATCTGCGCCAGGCGGCCGTTGCGGGTCGCCTCGGAGGTGGCGTGGGCCTGGTCGGCGGCGCACAGGTCGGGGATCTCGGCGCAGGTGGCGGCCTCGTCGGCGGTGTGGGTCTGGGGGGCCTCCTGCTCCCATGTGTCGCCGGTGAGCGCCTCAGCGTCGGGGAGGATCGCCAGGACCGTCTCCTCGGTGGACGGCAACGCGTTGTCGGCGGAGTCCCCTGCGGCCAGTTCCCCGGCACCGAGTTCGATGTCGGTCTCCTCGCCGTCAGCTGGCGGAGGCTGCGCGGCCTCGTCGAGCTGGCATCCGTGGCGGGCGGCCGAGGACCGCGCGAACGCCTCGAGGACCTCCTCCAGATCGTCCGTGACGGCCGTTTCCTCGTCCCCGGTGGAGGCGGTGTACCACGCCTGACCCTGGGCACCGGGGCAGGTGGCAGTGGCGGTGACCGGGTAGTCCTCCGCCCAGGGCGCCTCGCGGCTATAGGAGGCGGCCGGCCCGTAGGAGGCGGCCATGTCGAACGAGCCGTCGCTGATACGGAGGCTGCACTCCTCCACCAGATCCTGGTCCGCCGAGGTCTCCCAGACCTCCTCGACACCCAGCGCGCGGGCCCGCTGGGCGCTCAGGACGCCCTCGCACGTCCCGCTGGCCTGCTCCACCGGAATCGGCGGCTCCGGATCGTCCCGCGGCACCGGCACCGATGTGGGGATGCGGCCCGTCTGGCCCCCGCACCCCCATTCCTGGTCAACCAGCAGCGCCACTCGGGCGGCGACCACCGCGAGTTGCTGGTGTTTCTGCTCGCGCAACTCGCGGTCGTCCTCGTCCCAGTTGCCGGCGACGCTCACCATCAGGCCGTTGCCGAGTTCCTCCGGGCACTCCAGCAGCAGTGTCGCCACGCCGACGCTCGGCGCGGACCGGTCGGTGCCGTAGTTGCCGATCCAGCCGGATCCGAACGGCGTCGCCTCGCCGTCGACGGCTTCCGGCGCGATGTACTCGTCCGCGCTCTGCGCGGTGCTGATGCCGATCAGGAGATCCGCCTCCTGGTCGGCCTCGGAGGCGATCACCGCCGGCGTGACGGTGCACGACAGCCGCCCATCCCCCTGGTAGGTGGACTCCTCTTCCTGGTCGACGGCGATGGTGTCGCTCTCCAGATAGGTTTTCGCCGCGGCCACCGGCACCGCGCCCTCGCAGCCGTCGCCCAGATCGTCACCCACCGGGTCCGGAGCCAGCCGGTAGCCCACCAGAAGGCCGGCCGCCACTGCGACCAGTGCCACCATGGCCGCCACGGCCGTACGCCAGCGTCGTCGTAACTCCACGCCCACCATCACGCCACCCCCACGTCGATTACGCCTTGTAAGGCACCCCTACCCCTAGCGTCACCGTAGCAGGACGGTGTGACCCCCGCGGGTGGAAGCCGCCCACCCGCCACCGGGCGTCAGGGAGCCAGCGGTGCCAGGCCCAGATCCCAAGGCCCGTAGGCACTTTCCGGACGCGGCCCGGTGTAGTTCTCCGGCAGTCGCGCGCAGCCGGCACCGGAGTGCATGGCCAGGTGCGCGCTCTCGTACTCCCCGACGTCGTTCTCCCGCACGTCCAGATACAGCGTGGCGGACACCTCGCCTTCAAGCCGAATGTAGGGAGCCTTCGCCCGGTCAGACTCCTCGGCGACGCGCCAGCCCGCGGCGAGGAGCGCGTCGCGAGCCCGGCCCATCGCGTCCGGGATCTCGTCCGGCGGCAACTCCACCGACCAGGAGGAGCTGAGGCCGTAGACGTCCGGCTCGACATCCGGGTAGAGCTCCAGCCCTCCCCGCTCGTAACACAGGTTCGGTTCCACCAGCAGCTCGGCCGGTTCGTCCACGTGCACCCCCTCGTACGCCGTCTGGGAGGCATCCCGCAGCTGTTGCCCGGTCACACGCGGATCGGCCACCGGATACGGCTCCCCCCGCAGCCACTGGCGGACCTGCAACGCCGCCAGTACCGTCGCCACCGCCAAGACCGCGACGATGGCGCCGTTGATCCACCACCAGGTCCACCGGCCATGTCTCTTCAGGGCCATGCCCGGACGGTACGTCGGTCGACCTGTCGACCGTGAGGGCACACATACTCAATTCGAGACTAGGTACCACGTCCTTGAGGGCTCAGCTGTCGACGTGGATCAGCCACAGCGGCGCCGCCGTCACCCGCTGGTCGCACCGGTCGGCGGGGATACAGATCCACCCGGGCCCTTTCGCGTTCAGCCGACGGTGTCCTGCGTCGTGTCGACCACACGCTTGATGCCGATCAAGACCCGGTAGCGCTGCCGTGTCGCGAACTCGGTCATCTCCCAGACTGCCGGGCGCCCAATCTCCGCACACAGATGCAACACTCGTCCCTCGTTCACCCAGACTCCTACGTGGGCGCCATAGGCATCGTCGGTGGCGTTGAACAGCACCAGGTCAAGCGGCTCGGCAACCAAAACACGGGCTGTGGCCTGCGTATCGGCCCATAGTTCACTCGAACGCAGAGCAGGCGGAGCCAGGCCGAAGTACCGAAGCACCTCGTAGGCGAACAGTTGACAGTTCGCCCCCTCCTCCAAGCCGGGAAGGTCAGTCACCTCCGACGCCCCCGGAAACCGGGAGCCCACGTACGGAACGGTCCAGAACGCGGCCGGTAGTTGGTGTAGCACGGGATCCACGAACGTATCGTCCCTGAACCCGGGACCAGGACAGGGTGCTCCACGACGCACGCCGCCACAGGCGTTACGGGGCAGCCCTCAGGGGCGGATCCTCCTCGCCGGACAGCAGGTAGTTGGTGTACCCGATCCAGGCAGAGGGGACGGGACCTCAGTAGCCATGCTGAAGTGGTTCTTCCGTCAGGAATGAGCGGGCGCGGGTCGGCTTCACCGGCGGGGGTTGACGGGCTGCCGGCCCGCCACGTGCGGCGAGGCCGTCGGCGCGGCTCGCGACGACGTAGACCTGACTTCCATGCCGCGCCGCTGCTCGATGAGGTAGAGCACGCCGACGACCACGCGCTCGTCGCACGCCTGGGGGTCGCGGACCTGAAGCAGTTCGCGGCGGGGACGGTAGCGCATCACCTGCCGCCGCCAGCGTCCCCGCAGCCGGATCGACAGCGGATGCCACACCTGGATGGGGTTGAGTTGGCAGTAGCTGGCGACGTAGGTGACCAGCTGGAGTGGCAGGCTCGGCCACCAGAGCCACCACAGCAGGATCCGGCCCTGCCGGCCCACCACCGCCTGCTCGGTGCCGGCCACCCGCACGGTCCACCGCGGCCGCCTCAACCGCCATAACGACCCGTACCGATGCTCCACCCAGGCCAACACCTCGTCGTCGGCATCGACGATCTCGTACTCGGCGTGCCGCGTGGTGAGCAGGGCAGGGCGTACCCGGGCGACGGGCTCACCGTGCGACGCGCCAGCCCACAGCGCAACCTCGCGCGCCGCGAGACGGGCGGCCCGGTCGGTCCGCTCCCGCTCCCACTCACTTCCTTCGGGCAGACGTGCCTCCAGCCACCCGACGGCCCGCCGCCCCTGCCGGCGGGCCGGGCTGCGCCACACACCCTTTTCAGCTGTGTACACCGTGGTTCGCGCCGGGGGCGGTCCGCTCGTGTGCCCTGCCTCTGCCGCACCGAGGACTTTGAGCGGCTCGGTGACCAGCCACGCCAGCATGGTTATTCCCCCCAATCCACCTCTGTCTCAGCCCTTGCGGATGGTCGCACACCTCGCGTGCCGGCCGGCGCGCCTCTCGGTCTTTCGTGTAGTTGATGTGCCGCCGTGGCGTTCGACGCGTTGAGGTTGGCCGAATCCTCACCTCCGGTGGAGGCGGCTTCGTGCCGATCCGCGGCCAGTTGCTGCTTGGTTGGCAGACTGGGGTGAGAGCGGTCAAAGAGACGTGGGGGCGCGTTGTTACAGCGGCGGGGACGGGTGTGGGTGCTGTCGGGATGTGCGATCGTCTTGATCGCTGGCGCGATCGTGGGTGGCCCACGGGTGTGGGAGTGGTGGGAGCTGCGGTCGCCGTGCGAGGGCGCGTTGTCGCGGAGTCTGGTGGACGCCGCCAGTGGCGGGGACGATCTGCAGAGGCAGACTCACTCCGCCGACCAACAGGCCGGGCAGTACGAGTGTGTCCTGTACTCCGGGGAAGAGCCATGGGCATGGGTCGTCTCGGTTACGGCCACGACCCGGCCCGAGGAGATCAACGAACGGATCGTGGGCGACCTCATCCCGGAACACACCAGGGCGAGCGTGGAAACGATGGCCCTGCCCGGTGGGTTGCCCGGCGTGTTCACGCGGGGAGTGGGCGCCGACGGCCTCGACCCGTGGCGGATCCACCTCCTGCAGGACTGCCCCGCGCTGCCCGCTGATGACGGTCAGATGCTGGCCACCCTGACCATGCCTCGCCTCAGCGACCTGGACGCCATGGTGCGCCTGTCCGCCGAGGCGGCGGCAGCAGCCTCGGCGGGTTTGGGCTGCGGCGCCGCCGAGCTGACGCCGTCGGCCGAATCGGCGGCGGATCTCGAGACCCGCCAACTAGCCGAGTCGACGGACACCCCATGCGCCGTGCTGGACCAGGACGATCTGCCCACACAACCCTGGCTGATCAACTCCGGCACTCCGCAGGACCTGCCGTTCGCGCGATGCACACTCACCCTGGAGGATTCCAACGTGGTCGTGGAGTGGTCCGCCTGGTACGGGGACCTGGCCGACCTCGCGCTCGATGCCCTGGTTCCGGACTGGGAGGACCCCGTAGCGGTGGATGACCTGCCGCTGTGGACGCCCGGCCTCGGCCTCGGTGTGGCCGAATGCCCCGGCGGACCGGCGCTGTTCGGCGTCGTGGCGGGGCTGAGCGCCGAAGGCCACGACGTGGACGCGACAACGGCGCTGGACGGGCTCACGCGGTTCGCCGCCGACGAGATTACGGCCCGCGGGTGCGAGTCCCTGCGCCTCCCGTCTCTCCCTCGGTAGACCGACAGTGACCGGCTGGCCTGAGCGACGACTTGGCCGTACGGCCGCCCAACCTGGACTGGCTCGCCCACGGCGGTGACGAGCCGGTGATGACCTGCCTGCTCGGTGACCCGCAGGCCAGCACTGCCGCCGGCTGCTCGACCGGCGTACGGAATCGCGATTGCCCTGATTCCCGCTCGTTTCACCACGTTGAGCGAAGTACCGCGAGGCTGCCGGCCCTCTCACTGCAGTTCTGACAGCACCGATCGGGCCGCGTCAACCTTCGATACCGAACCTCATCCATCCGTGGCTGCATTCAGTTGCAGAACCTTCGCGATGAAATCGCGCGATAGAGTCGGCATCAGCCAGCACGCTGCGTCGAGCGACTCCTTCTCAGATGCAAGACGGTCAGATGATACGACTGGATCTCCGGCGCCAGCGCCATCGGACAGCGAGTACAGTGCGAGATCAATGATTTCCCCTTTTCCCGCACCCAGGCAGACGACGAGTCCACTGTGCCGCTTCTCGCACGGCGAGAAGAATTCGCCCCCGGCCGACTCCCTCTCGGCCTTCACTCGCCCGTCCTCCGCTGCGGTCCGCTGGAACTTTGCCCGGCAACGCATCGATTATTCACATTCATCAGGCCCATACAACGCCCCCACGCGCTTCGAAGGGTCAATGGCTGCAACGCTCCGAGCCGCGTCACCTAGTCGGCGACGTCAGTCAGGCACGGAGTGCAACTCCGAGCCTTCTTCCTATCCCCTTAATTTCCCTGTGTCAACGCAGGACGGGACAGCAAAAGAAAGAATCTTCTCGTTACTCACGTGGCGAGAAAACAGCGACTTGAGCAAGGCCCGCTTTCTCGTCAGACGAGAAAGCGGGCTGAACGACTTCCCCTTCCTTAAGCAGTCACTACACCGCCCACCACACTGAGGAGAACAAGTGCGCGCAATCTCGATGGACGAGTTCGGTGGGCCCGATGTGCTCCGTCTCGCTGAGGTGCCCGTCCCACGGACACGAGGCTCCCATCACCTACTGAACGTCAGCCGTGCAGGCGTGAACTACGCGGATGTGCACGTACGCGGCAACACCTACCTCGCCCCGGTCACCCTGCCCTACATCCCAGGCAACGAGGTCGTGGGCACGACCCCGGAAGGGCAACGCTTCGTAGGACTGACGCCCGGCGGCGGCTACGCGGAACAGGCGCTGGTACACCGCCGCGTCGCCTGGTCCGTCCCCGATGACATCAGCGACGACCAAGCCATCGCCTTGGCCCTTCAGGGCCAGTCCGCGTGGCACCTGCTCTGCACCGCTGCCAAGCTCCAGGCCGGTGAGCGCGTCGTGGTTCCCGCAGCCGCAGGCGGCGTCGGATCACTAGCCGTCCAACTGGCCAAACGAGCCGGCGCGACGGTCATCGCCTTGGCCAGCACGGAGAGGAAGCGTCAGGTGGCTCGCGACCTCGGCGCCGACGCCGCAATCGACTCCGCCCCGGACGGCCTGACCGACCGGATCCTGGAAGCCGCCGGCGGCCCGGTACAGGTGGCCCTGGAGATGACCGGCGGTTCGGTCTTCCAAGCCACCGTCGCCGCGATGGCGCCCCGTGGTCGACTGGTGGTCTACGGCTACGCGTCCGGCGAGGCGGCGAAGGTGGCAGCCCACGCCCTGATGGAGAAGTCCCTTGACTGTCTCGGGCTTCTGGCTGCCCCATCTCTACGCTGACCGCGACGCTCTGCCCACCAGCATGGAGGCGCTCTTCCAGGCCGTGCGCGACGGCGACCTCAAGCCCGTCGTCGGAGGCGTCTACCCCCTGGGCGAAGCCTCGACCGCTCACTCCCGGCTGGCCGCACGCGACCACGTCGGCAAGCTGGCGCTCGATGTCACCCGGTGAAAGCAAGCCCGTCGTCGAGCGCGAGCTGAGCTCCCGAGTGGGAGGCACGAGTCATGCTGAACGCGTCTTCCGCGTGCAGCAGGCCTTCGCCGACCTCGGCGGCGACGTCCACGGGCCGGGCGGGTTGGCGGAGCGATCCGGGCTCGACGACTCGGCCGTCTTCCGGATTCTGCAGTCGGGCGTCTACCAGGGTGTCTTCGAGCGGGTGGGGCGGGGACGGTACCGCCTGGGGATGAATACTGCGTATCTCGGCATGCACGCCCTCGCCCACGCCCCCGGCGACGCCGCACGCACCGCCCTGGAGCGGCTGCGTGGCGCGACCGACGGCGGCCTAGCGATGCTCTACGCCCTCGCCCCGTTTGGCGGAGCCCAACGCCAGTGCATCGACATGGCAGTCGGCAACTCCGACCTCGTCGAACTGGGCATGACGCCCCGCGAGGTCCTCTCGATCACCCGGTCCCTGCGAACGGGTGCCAGTGGCCGCTCCATCCTGGCCTACCTACCCGAGTCCATCCAGCAACGCGTCCTCGCCGAGCCCGTCCCGAAGGAAGCCGGCCCTGGTGCCTACCACGACAACGACGCACTTCTCCAATCTCTCGAAGAGATCCGTGACCAGGGATATGCGATCGGCCTGCAAGAGTGCATGCCCGGGTGGAACAGCTGCGCGGCCCCGACCATGTGGACGGACTCCATCATGGGCTCCGTCCTCCTACTCAAGCCGATCGCCGTCATGCCCACGGTCCCCGATTCCGTGATCACGGCTGTGAAGACGACAGCCGCCGAACTGAGCAGATTGATCTCCTGACGGTTGAAACTGCAGCAATCGTAGCGGGGCGACTGGAGAGCATGCCCATCAGGCGTCGCATCTCTCTGTCTGACTAGAATCGTGGTCTATCGTCAGCGTCGCTGAGGAGAGGGCATGGGCGATCAGATCGAAGAAACGGTTCCGTTCCGGTTCGATGTCGAGAAGAAGGTCCTCCCCCGCGGGCCTCTGCATCGCTACCGACTTAAGAGAGCTACGGCGTTCACCTGCTGTCGATGCAGCAAGGACAAGACATCCAAGAACATCGTCTCCGTCCATGACAAATGGGAACTCCTTCTATGCAATGGCTGCTATGGATGGCTGCTTTCGGTCTGGGAAATCAAGGAGGGCGACCTACCCGAGACGGAGCGTCATGCCGGGCTGCTGAAACTCCTAAGCGAACTGGTCGGAGAGTCCCAGGTCCAGCGAGCCCGCTCTGTTCTCCTAGCCCGCGATACTCGCGCCAGCCAATTATCCTCTGCGGCACTCACCATGCTGGCCACGGCGGAAGCCGTCGCCGAGGGCTTCGCCGCTCGAACGGTCACTGAACTGGACTGGTCGGCCGCAGTGATCCCTTTGTGCAAGGCAGTGGAGGTAGAAGCCGGGCGGCTCGTATACGAACCACTGCGCGCCGCAGTCGTCGACCAAGTTCTTGCCGGGGACCGAGCCCGCTTCAAGACGATGGTGCGCTTCTGCCAAGACAACGGGCCACTCAGCCTCGGAGCCATGAGCTACTTCATGAGCTCTGTCGCCGCTGCGCCGCGCTCCGTGAATAGTCCGCTCGTCGTCGCAATTCGCCTACTTGCGTCCCGATGGCCCCGCTCGGACTGGCTCTTTTCGGCGAACGGCTTCACTGCCAGGGTACGAATACTCACCAATCAGTACAGGAACCCAGCTGCGCATACCGACCTGCTCTCCAAGTCTGAGTATCGTGCCTGCGTCGAAGACGTCCGAGGATCGGATGGCATCTTGTGGCACCTGCTCGCTGCTGTCGTTCCGACCCACCGATAGCGGTGCCGTTCCGGTACATGGGCCCTGTCCGGCAGAGGCCGCGAGAAACCTGCAAGGCGCCCCGTCGCTCCGGTTTCAGTTCGGTTTCAGCAAAGGCAGGCTCCCCGAGGCGCTGCATCGGGCAGGATGTGTCGATGGTCGGTGCGCGATTCTTCAACGACGACCCTGTGGATGGCAGCAGGGAGGCTCCGGACCTGCTCGGACGGGAACCGTACGCACGGCACGCCATCACGCTGCTGCAGCGGGTGCGTGCACAGAGCGAATCCGGAGTCCTGGCTCTGATCGGCCCGTGGGGGGCGGGGAAGTCGTCCGTCCTGCAGATGATGCTGCAGCGACTGGAGGCAGAGAACAACCGCGACACCGGCTGGCTGGTGGCGGAACTCAACCCGTGGCTCTACACGGATCTGGACTCCCTGGTGCTGGCGTTGTTCAGCGAGATCCGCGCCGCTCTTCCTCGGGGACGCCGATGGTCCGAAGCCCGCAAGCGGATAGGGGAGTTCGGGCAGGCAGTTAGCCCTCTTGGTAAGGCCACGGCGGCGTTCGGGCTGGACTCCGAAGGCGTGATCAAGGAGTTCAGCCGGCGGCTGAGCGGGGAGGCCACTGCTTCGGCGGCCCGGCACAGGGTCGAAAGGGCTTTGCGCAAGGCTGATAGGCCGATCCTGGTGGTGATGGACGATGTCGACCGGCTCACCGCCGACGAGCTGCTCCTGCTGTTCAAACTGGTCCGACTAGTCGGCCGTCTGCCCAACGTGTACTACGTGCTCAGTTTCGATGAGCAGACGTTGCTGGATGTGCTGCGGCGAAGCGATCTGGCACGCGACGATGAATACCGCGCCCAGGAGTTCTTGGAGAAGATCGTCCAGGTCCGACTCGACCTCCCGGCGTTCCGGGAGAAGGACGGTGCGGACCTGGTGGACCGGTCGATGGACGTCATCGTGCGGTCCCACGAGTTGGCCATGACCGAACAGGAGCAGCGCCGGTTCGCCGATGCTTATTTCCGGCACCTGCAGGTACGGCTGGCAACCCCCAGGGCGGTCAAGCGGTTCTTCGCACAGGTGGATGCCACCTTGGGCAGTGTGGTGGGGGAAGTTGACCTGGTGGACTTCCTGATCGTGACGTTCCTACGTGTCAGCGAGCCGGGGGTCTACCGGATGCTGGTGCGACGCCGCGCCGAGCTGACCGGCACGGAGAGCGGGATCTTCGCGGCAGATCGCCGCATGCGGCCGGAGGAGCGGGCGGAGATGTGGCGAAGCCGCCTCCGGAGCGCGGGCGTGGCTGAGGAGAATCTTGAGGGGATGCGGCATCTGTTGGCCATGGTCTTCCCGGCCGTGCAGAAGGACATCGGGGAGGCAACCCACCACCAGGACCCGGCGGCGCGGCGCGGGATCGGCAGTAGCGATTACTTCGACCGCTACCTGGTCTTCGGTGTCCCCGACGATGACCTTTCCGAGGCGGCGTTCGACGAAGGCCTGGCCCAGTTGCGGGGTGGTGCCCCTGGAGAGGAGTCGGCCGCTGTACTGGAGTGGGTTCAGCGGGACACTCACCGGTTCGTCCGTCGGGTCCAACAACGGCGTGCGGCTGGCAGCCCGCTACCAGCCAGGGAACTGCTACAGGAGTTGTCCCATCGATATGGGCAGCTGACGCCCAGTCGCGAAGGACTCGGCTTGGTGGACGCGCAGATGGTTACCCGGTTCCTGGCCAGGGACCTCCTCGTCGACCTGCCCCCCGACCAGCGCGCCCGGACTCTGTGGACCATGGCCGCCACCCTGGACGGGGTGGCCCTCGCGGGCTATGCCCTGCTCAAGGTGAGCAAGCCCGACGACGATGACTCACGCGATGCCGCGACGGAGGAAGACTGGGTGATACAGGCGCGTGCCCTCCTAGACGCCCGGATCGCCCACAACCTGTCCTTCGCCGCTACCCAGCCGCCACAGGACCTCACGGAAGCCGAGGTCACCGCCATCTGGGCATGGCGACACACTGCCCCCGACAGCGCTCGCACCTGGATTCACCAGCGTCTCAACGATTCCTGGGCCCTTCTGCCTTTGTTGGCTCGCCTTATACCGGACAACCCTCCCTTCCCCCTGATCGACACCGACACCCTGGCCGGCCTTGACGCCCTCATTGGCCTGGATGAGTTGTACACCCGCATCGACGCCCTCCCCCACCCGCCCAGCAACCCCGAAACGCACGAGGAGAAGATTCACCAGGCCCTCCGCCACCACCGCGACAACACCGCCTGACCCAGTCGCCCTGAACGTCGCCCCGCCGGGTCTATCCCACCCGACCCAGTGCCCGACCGCGTCAGCGCGACGGACCATGCCAAGTCACTCGGATCTGGCCGGATGAAGGATCGAACCAACCATGGTCACGGTCAACTGCTCGTGGCCCGTTCCGCAGCCGTCTCCTCGGCCGACCGCTTTCTCCGCTGCCGCCGACGGTGCGACACAACTGCTCATACTCCAGCCCTCGTCCAGAATGCCGGCGGTGAGATACAGGTCTGCCCGTGGCTGCGCGTCTGACCACTGCCTACTCCCAGCAGAAAGCCTCGCAAATCAGCGGGGCCAAGACCAACCTCTCGCGGTTGTGAGACACAAAGATGCCCACGGAAGGGCACGAGTTGCTATGCGTTAAGGGCGGCGTTGTACCAGTCCACGGGCAGGATGACGGCGGCCAGGCGGCCGTAGCGGGTGATGGCGGCGTGGGCGGACTCGTACTCGACGGCGTCGAGGATTCGGGTCAGATCCTCCCTGCCCGTGCGCGATGTCCATGACCGCGGCTCGGGTGCCGGGTGGGCCCGTCGGGCGGACTCGTACCAGTCGGGGGGCACCAAGACCGCGGAGACGCGGTCGTTGCGGGTGACCTCGCGGTGGACGCGGCGGTGCAGGGCGTCGGCCAGGGCCTCTCCCCAGTGAAGGCGTAGGTGCTCGCTCGGGTCGCGGGCGGGGTCGTGCGGCATAGGGTGATTCTAGTTTGCGTAAGTCTTGTAGGTTATGTAAGTCTCGTAGGGCTGGACAAACAGACGGTCCCTGGCCGGCGCTCCACCGCTGGCCAGGGACCTCACCCGACCCCTCACGAGACTGAGGAGATCGAGCTGTGGGACACAGTAACGACCTCGAAGCCCAGCCCATCGCCTTGAGAGGCCGGCCGAGGCCGACCCTCATCGCGGACCGCCAGCTACCCACTACACCGCACGCCGGCGCCGTCCCGTGCGGGGGTGACCGGTGAGGGACGACAAGGCGAGCCGGATCACGGCCATGGCGCGCCACTCCAAGGTGGCGGTCCGCACGGTGCCGACCAGCGACCGCGGCCGCGCGGCCTGTGCTGACGACGTCGATCTCTTCGAACGGGTCGCGTTCACCGAGGGCCGGGTGGCCCACCTCGACCGGCTGGAAGCCGCGGCCGTGTGCGACGGCTGTCCACTGCGCTTGACCTGCGGCTTCCGGATCGTTCCTCCCGAGGGCCGGACGAAGGGCATCGAGCGATGAAGGGCTGGGAGAGCAGCCAGATGAGTGTGGACGAGCTCGACCAGATCGTCGATGCGTGGCCGTTCGAGGGCGTTGCCGTCGTCCTTCTCTTTGTGCTCGTGGTCCTGGCTGTCGTCTTCGTGTTGCGGTCCCGTCGGACGTCGAGCACCGCGAGCGATGCTGAGCAGAGCGACGAGGCGACTCGGGTCGAACGCGTCGCGCGGGTGCGGGCTCGGGCCAACGCGGTCACGTACGTCATCGCCAGCATCGCCACCGCCGCCTCGCTGGTCGGCATGTGGCCGGTCGCCCGGGCAGCCGTCATCGCGGCCGGCGTCCCTCCCCACCTCGTCACCGCCGTGGCGCTGACCGTCCTCGGCCTGTTGGAGGGGACGATCGTCGTCTGTGGCCTCCGCGCCCGCGCGAACATCCTGGAGTTCGGCGAGACGGGGGTGGACGGCGTTGGTCTGTGGCTCGCCGTTGGTGCGTCGTCGATCATCTCCGCCGCCGAGGCGGCCGTCGCCGCTCCGCCCGGCACGCCCGGCGGCCAACAGCTCGTGATCGTCCTCGTGCGCCTCGCCGCGCCGATCACGGCCGGCTGGCTGTGGGAGCGAGGGCTCGCCCCCGAGCGCCGGACGTTCCGAGGCGACCGGCACGGCTTCCTCGCCTTGCTCGTCGCGCGGATCCGCTGTGCTCTAGTACCGGGACTGGGAGGCGTTGATGCCGATGAGACCGGCCGCCGACGGGCTGCTGCCCGTGCCGCCCACCTGGCGGAGAAGCTGCGAGGCCTCGACGACGAGACGCTGAGCCGGCGTCAGCGGTGGACGCTGCGCCGGCTGAGGAAGGCCCTGCGGGTCTGCGGGGCGGCGCACGACGCGGATGACCGTCGGTACCTGCTGGACGAGATCGCCGCCTCCCGGCACGCCCTGGCGCTGGCTCGCGTACCGACCTCTTCTCCCTGGTCATCGGTGGAGCCAATCAGCTCGACACAACGCCCCGCCGAGCCGCTGGAGAACCTCGCGGAGAACGTGCCGGAGAACCCGGAGAAGGAGACGGACTCGGTCTTCTTCCCGAACGGCCGAGAGGCCTACTCGGCCACGGAGCTGGACATCGCACGCCGGCTCTTCGCCAGGTCCGCGGAGAAGTCCGGCTCAGTGCCCTCCATCAACGCCGTGGCGAAGGCCATCGGACGACGATGGGAGCGGGCGAAACGGGTGCACGAGGCCGTGCGTGAAGAGTTCGCCCAGCGCTCCACATGATCCGTGTGCGTTACCCAACGAGAACGGTCCTGGCGCTAGGAAACTCGGCGCCAGGACCGCCTGCGGCGGCAACGACCGGGGTGCAGCGGGGGCAATGAGTCTCGGGGCGGAGGCCAGCGCCTGGCCCGGAGAAGCGCGAACGTGGGCGGGTGTTAGCTTCCTTCCCGTGGTGGAGCACCAGGACGAGACCAGGTCGGCCTACGACGCGGTCGTCGAGCTGTACGCATCAAAGTTCGCCAATCGCCTGGAGATGCAGCCGTTCTCGCGGGCCATGATCGGCATCTTCGCCGAGTCGGTGCGCGAGACGGGGAATCTGCGAGCAGCCGACGTCGGATGCGGTCCTGGGCATCTGACGGCGATGCTGCACGACATGGGCCTGGACGCCTTCGGGCTCGACCTCTCCCCGGCCATGGTCGACCACGCGCGGCGGGCCCATCCGGCGCTGCGGTTCGACGAGGCGCGGATGGAGGCCCTGCCGGTCGAGGACCGCGCGCTCGGCGGCGTGCTGGCCCACTATTCGTTGATCCACACCCCACCCGGGGAGCTGCCCGCGCTGCTCCCCGAGCTGGTGCGCGTTCTGGCGCCAGGCGGCCTGCTCCTGGCCTCGTTCTTCGCGACCGACGGGGGATCGGAGCCGGTCCGTTTCGATCACAAGGTGACGCCCGCCTACAGCTGGCCGGTCGACGCGTTCGCCGAGCTACTGACCGGGGCCGGACTCGTCCCGTTCGCCCGGCTGCTCCACGACCCGGCCTCCGAGCGCGGCTTCCTCGACGCCCACGTGCTCGCCCGCCTCCCCTAGCCTCGATCTTCTTCGATGGCCACATGCCATTTCCGCCAATCGATGAGTGGATTCTGTGCACGGATCTCACATCAACCGTCTGCCATGGATCTCAGCTACGTCATAGAGTCGGTCGCAACTGAGACTCGGGGAAGAGGATGACGGCGGCGACAGCAGGGTCCATGCGTACGGCGGATGGTGAACCACCCGACGACGGGTCAGGGGACGGAAACGATGAATCAGGGGACGGGCGAGGTCCGGAACCGCGCTCGCCTCACCGATGGCAGACCGTGATCGCCGCGTTAATCGCTGCTTGGGCGACCGTCATGGCAGCATGGATTACCACCACGAACAGCGGCGACACTGCTTCAAACCTTCCCGACCAAGAGCCAGTCACACCCGAAGTAAGCATTACGTCATGGACGGAATCCCCTGCCCAGAATGGCGGCAAGACATATGAGTTCTCGGGGACAGTGACCGATCCAGGCGCCATACTGAGCGGCGCTTCCCACATCTTTGTCATCATTCAAGAATCGGATCAGACCGGACAGCCCGGCAGCGGCAGCACCTGGCTTGTCTCACCAGAGGCTGAATTACTGACAGGTAACCGCTGGAGGGTGACATGGTCTCTCAAGCATCCGCCATCAGGAGGTCACTGGATGGCCGTGATCGCCGACCCGCCCCCTCCTGCGGCTCACCCATGCCACGAGAAACTAGGAGAGGACCTAAGGTCGTGCCTCATTCGCGAAAACCTACGGCGCTATGGACCGGATTATGCAAGGGTGACCTCTTCGCCGGAGCCCAACTCCTCGGAATCCAAATGAACCTCTGAGACTTGACTTAGTAGGGCCTGATCCGCTCGAAGTGGTCGGTGGTGGTGGCGCGGGTGAAGGACGTCCAAGCGCCGGTGGGTATGTGCAGGCGGGCGCCATCTGGGTTGGTGGAGTCGCGGACGCCGATGCTGGTCTTGTCGAGGATTCTGATCTCGACGCAGTCACCGTTGGCCGGGCTGTATGAGGACTTGAACCAGGCGTTGCGGTCGTTGTTCATAGCTCGCGGGCTACCTTCTCCATGAGGCGGATGGTGTCTTCCTCCGACAGGGCTGCGTGCAGGAAGTGGTCGAATCTCCGGAGCGCCTTCTCCACGGTGAGCTGCTCCTCGGAGAACTCTCCGTTCTTCGTCATCTCGGAGAAGAGCACGTTGGGGTCGGTGCTGCTGGGAAACGTCATAACGGTGAACGGCGGTCCGGCGAGGGCGGCGGCTCCTGCCGCGAACGGGATGAGGTGCAGGGAGACGTTGGGGCGGCGGGCGTGCTCGATCAGGGACGTGATCTGTTCGCGCATGACGTCGGGGCCGCCTACCGCGGCTCGTAGTCCGGCCTCCAGGAAGACGCAGCGCACCGTCTTGTCGCTCTGGTCGATGACTCGGCGTCGTTCCAGGCGCAGTTGGACGAACCTCTTGCGGTAGGCGAGGCTCTCGTCCGACTGGCGGAACTCGACGAAGGCCTCCACATACCTGCGCGTCTGGAGCATTCCGGGCACGTAGGTGGCGCTGTAGGAGTGGATCGTCTCGGCCGCGTCCTCGTAGGCGAAGAAGCGGAGCAGCTTCGGGGAGAACACGTCCTGGTACTCGTCCCACCAGGCACGGTGAGCCTCGCCGGCTTCACCCGCGAGCTTGAGTACCAGCTCGCGGTCGTCCGGGCTCGCCTCGCACGTGGTCAGGATCCGTTCGATCTGCTTGTCGGTCGGCTTCTTCCTGCCGCGTTCGATGTTGGAGACCGTGTCCTGCGAGCAACGCAGCGCCTTGGCCACGACCGCCTGGCTGATGCCCGACTCCCTCCGGACACGCCGAAGCTCTCCACCGAGCCGGCGGAGGAGAAGCGGTCCGTTGGTCCGATCCTGCAAGGTTGCTCCCCAGCTGCTGCGTTGCCGTCAAGCCTAGCGCAGGTGACGGGCCGTAAGGCAGGCGGAGATCACGCTCAGTTATGCCTTGGTGGGCTGGTTGCGTTACGACGATTCGTAACGCAATACTCGATCGTGCACGCAACGTCCTCAGGGCACTTCGATGTGTAGCCGCCCTGGGAGCGGCGGCACGGGGAGGGGCTACGTCCACTCGGCTGGCCTCGCCTGAACGGGATCGGTCCGAGGTCTTCTTCGAAAGGTCGGACGATGCATGAGCGTGGGCATGTGATCGCGGTGGGCGGATACCGACGGGAGCCGAGCTCGGTCGGCAAGGCCAGGAAGATAGCCACCCAGGCGTACGCGGCCTATCCGTGGATCGACCGTTCCGTGGTCGAGCTCCTGGTCTCGGAGGCGGTCACGAACTGCGTGCTCCACGCGGAAGGTTCGCACTTCTACCTCGTCTGCCACTCCCCCTCGTTCGTCGACGGAAGCGTGCAGGTCGAGGTCCACGACTGCGGCAGTGCGCTGCCATGCCGACGGCAGCCGACCGAACTGGACGAGAGCGGCCGAGGGCTTGCGCTGCTGGATCAGCTGGCCGCCGCGTGGCGCACCGAGCTGACCACCGGCGGGAAGAGTCTGATCTTCACCCTGGGAGGTGGCGCATGCCGGGCTTGACGACGGAGTGGAGGAGTCGTTCTCGGTGCACACCCCGCGGGCTCGCTGGATTCGTGTTGTTTCGCAATCGGGCCGATGAGGTGCTGCTCATCGAGCGCAGGGCCCAGAGCACCGACCCCGGCCGATGGGTGCTTCCCGGCGGCAACGCCAGCCCGGAGGAGCAGCTCCCTGTCGCTTGCCGCCGGCTGGTGCTCGCCCAGACAGGGCTCGAGCTGCTCCCGGAGCGACTGCTGGTGGTTTGCCAGGTGGCGGCCGGGAGGACAGGGCCGGAGGGAACGGGGCACATCTTCGACGGTGGGTTGTGCTTCGGCGACGTCGCGCTCACCGACGGACTCACCTCGTACCGCTGGGTCGCTCCTCACGCCCTGGGGCAGTTCCTCGCCCCGCACGCCGAGTGGAGCGTGAGATGCGCGCTCGACGCGGCGCACGGCGCTCCCGTCCGGTACCTCTGTGGCCGCCGAGCGCCCGGCAACAGCTGGTTGTCCGAACCGTCCGTGCCGCATTCGGGACGAGGTCCGTTGGCCGACCTTGCCAGCTCAGCCGTAGCCGCCGTGCGGAGCCTTAGGCGAAGCTTGTGATCGCATGACTACATTCCGACGTGATGTGCTTGCCCCGCCGGTTCAGCCGCTCGACCGACGCCGGCCCGGCAGTGCCGTTCCGCCGACGGGCCTGCACTCCGATCCGTTCTCTCCGCCCGGACTCATCGACAGACGAAGGGTTCGGTCGCCACATGCTCCTGGCCGCCGGCGAGTGTTTCCGGCAGGTCAGGCCAACCCGCACCACACCGTGATGAGGAGTTGATCCGCATGGAACCCGAAGTGACCTCAACGCCGCCCGGACAGCCCGAGTTATTCGACCTGGACATCACCCTGCTGGAGGTGACGGATCCGGCCGGACTGGTCAACATGACCGACGACGGCTGCGGGGCGACCTGCGAGAAGACAACCTGCATCAGCGGCGCCTGACCCACCGCCGGCCGGACGCCGCCGCCGTGGCGAGCGGCGTCCGGTCGATCTCCCCAGCCGCACTCGCCGGAGGCAACTCGTGAACACGGACGACCGCGACCGATCGCCCCTTCACGCCACAGACTGGGCTCTGGTCCGCGCCACGCACTTACCTCGCCTCGCCCTTCCACCGTGGCCCGATCTCACAGGATCCGGACCCGAGCACGTCGGATCGTGGGTCGGCTGGATGCGCGAGCTCTGGTCGATCCCGGAGGTTGCCGACGCGCTCGGACATGCCAGCCCGGAACTCGACCGGCAGGTGCGCGCCTTGTGCCGCTGCGATAACCCTGACGTGCGTCAGACGAGACGCGCCGTATTGTCCATCGCCCGCTACCTGCGCCGGATGACCGGACGCCCCACCCCCGCAGGTCTGCTGGCCGGGATCGCTCCAATCGCCTTCGGGCGACCGCCGCACGTGCTCTGGGGAGCCGAGCATCGGGTCGTGTGCCGGGCGGACGCCGGGTGGTTGGCCGAGGTCATCCGCAAGCTGGAAGGTCGCCACGACGTGCTCAGGCGCCTGGTTGTGGTCGCGAACTCGGCGACGACGCGACGTGGGGACAGGCTGGTCGTACCGCATCAGCCGAGTCCGAACGCCGGAGAAGCCCGGCCCCAAGCGGTCGAGGTGTCGCTGCGCCACACGCCTGCCGTACGTGTCGCCCTCGACGCCGCCCGTGCCCCAGCACGGATGGAAGACGTGGTGGGCGAGGTCATCACCGAGTTCCCCGAGGCCACATCGACGAAGGTGATGACGATGCTGGCCGAACTCGTCGCCCACCGCGCCCTGATCACCGGCCTCCACGCCCCGGCGACGGAGCCGGACGCTCTGGGCTGGCTGCTGGGGCACCTGGACTCGGTCGGCGGGTCAGAGCTTGAGACGACACGGCAGCTGGTCGCCGAACTCCGGTCGATCCACCGGCTTCTCAGCCGGTGCGGCGAGGCACCCGCGGGGAAGACCCGCGACCTTCGAGCGGGCGTTGCGGACCGGATGCGCCACCTGGCTTCAACGCGTCGGCATCCGGTCACAGTGGATCTTCGACTGGACACGAACATCGTGCTTCCGGAACAGCTCGCACGGGAGGCCGAGCGCACCGTGTCGATCCTGGCTCGGCTCAGCCCGCACCCTCATGGGACACCGGCGTGGCGAGACTTCCACCGCCGGTTCTACCAGCGCTACGGGGCGGGTGCTCTCGTGCCTCTGCTGGACGTCGTGGCGGACAGCGGCATCGGCTGGCCGGACGGTTATCCAGGCTCGACGACACCCGCACTGCGCGGCGATCCCTCCCGCCGAGACGAGGTCCTGTTGGAACTCGCCCAGGCCGCAGCGCTGGACGGCCAGCTGGAGGTCTCCCTGGACGAGCCGTTGATCGCCCGCATTGCTCCTGACGCCACGGAGCGGGTGCGGCTGCCTCCGCATCTGGAGCTGAGCGTTCGCGTGGCGGCGACCGATCCGGAGGCGCTGCGACGCGGCGACTTCCGGATGACGGTGACGTCCATCTCTCGCGCTGCCGGCGTGACTACCGGTCGCTTCCTCGGCATCCTCGATCCAGTCCGACGCGATCAACTGACCGTCGACCTCGCCAACCTGCCCGGGAGCGATCCGGACACGGTGTGCGCGCAGCTCTCCTTTCCGCCGCTCGACCCCGGGACGGCACACGTCGGGCGGGCGGTGCAGGTCCTCCCGGTCGTGGTCAGCCTCGCCGAGCACCGCGACACCGGGGCGACCACCGCCGCGGCCACCGAGCCTGGCGTGCTGACGGCGAGCGACCTGGCCGTGGGATGCGATAGCCACCGCCTCTACCTCGCGGCTCCGGCCTGGGGAAAACGAGTGGAGCCATGGGCGCTGCACGCGCTGAACCTGCGCGTCCACACCCCGCCGCTCGCCCGCCTCCTCACCGAACTCCCCCGAGCCACGGGTGCGCAGGTCACCACCTTCGACTGGGGCGCCGCCGGCCGGCTGCCGTTCCTCCCCCGCCTGCGGCACGGCCGGAGCGTGCTGGCGCCGGCGCGGTGGCGGCTGACGTCCCTCGAGTTACCCGACCGGACCGCCGAGTGGGCGACGTGGGACGCGGCCATGGCAGCGTGGCGTGCGCGCCGACGCCTACCCCGTCTCGTACACCTCACGGAGGATGACCAGCGGCTTCCGCTCGACCTCGACGACTCGGGGCATCGGGTGTTGCTGCGCGAGCACCTGCGCACCCGGCGCCATGCCGTGTTGGAGGAGGCTCCCGACGAGAACGACGCCGCCTGGGCCGGCGGACGGGCGCACGAGGTCGTCGTCCCCCTCGTCGCATCGGGATCGCCAGGCTGGCCCCCGCTTCCCGCTCCGACCCACGAGCGGGTCATCGGCCGCGGGCACGGCCTGGCGCCGGGCGCGTCCCGGCTGTTGTACGCGAAGCTCTTCGGGAGCGTCCACCGCCAGGACACCGTCCTGGCCGACCACTTACACGCTCTCCTCGCCCAGTGGGGTGAGGAGCAGCCGGTGTGGTGGTTCCTGCGGTTCCGGGAGGGCGACGACCACTGCATCCGGCTGCGCATCGCCCTCCCCTCTTCGGAGCCGGAAGCGTTCGGGCGCGCCGCGGGTGCCGTGAGCGCGTGGGCTGACGGGCTACGCCGACTCGGGCTGCTGCGGGAGGTGGCGCTCGCGACATCGTTCCCGGAGTCAGGGCGATGGGGCGACGGCCCCGCACTGGACGCGGCCGAGTCGGTGTTCGCCGCCGACTCCGCCGCGGTGCTCTCCCAGCTCAGGCAACCTCCTTCCGTGCGCCCCGACCCGCGGGCGCTGGCCGCTGCGAACTTCGCCTCGCTCGCGGTCGCGTTCACGGGGAGCGCCTCTGCCGGCGCGGAGTGGCTGATCGGCCAGGTACCGCCGACCGCTCCCGCTCCGGTGCCGCGTCCCGTCTTCGCCGAGGCGGTGCGTTTCGCCGACCCGCGCGACGACTTCCACGCCCTCCGCCGGACACCTGCGGGATCGGCCATCGAGGAGGCGTGGTCGACGAGGAGTCGAGCCGTGGCCGCCTACCGCCGTCACCTTCCCGGGCAGCACACCGAAGCCATCGAGGCCGACGACGTTCTGCGCTCCCTCCTGCACGCGCACTTCCTCCGTGCCTACGGGATCGACGCCGAGGAGAAGGCGGTGTGCCTCTACCTGGCCAGGGCGGCGGCACTTGCCCACGCCGCCCGTGCGGGAGGCCGCCGATGAACACCGAGCAGGTCCTCGCGGTGGCCGACCGACTCGCGGAGCCCAGGGCCCTCGGCCTGCCCACCGACCGGCCGTGGTGGCGGCAGTCGCTGGCCCACGGTGTGCCGGGCATCGCCCTACTTCACGCCGAACTGGCGGCTGCCGGGCTACGCCCCTGGGAACGCGTGCACAACTGGCTGGCCGAGGCGTCACGCTTACCGATCACGGCCGGCGACAGCACCGGGCTGTTCTACGGCGCGCCCGGCGTCGCCTTCGCTCTCGCCGGTGTCTCCGCCGTCCATCCCGGCGCCTACCGTGGTGCCCTCCGCTCCCTGGACGGGCAGATCACCGCGGACGCCCGTCGCCGCGCCGAAGCGGCGCACGCTCGTATCGCCGCGGGCCGTCTCCCGTTGCTGGCGGAGTTCGACACGATCCGGGGTCTGGCCGGCGTCGGGGCCTACCTCCTGCGCCGGGATCGGGACGGCGCCGCCCTGCGCGCTGTCCTGGCGGCCCTGGTCGGCCTGACGAAACCGCTCATCGTTGACGGAGAGGTACTGCCGGGCTGGTGGGCCCCGACGGGTCCCACCGGCCGCCCCGACCCCGAGGACTTCCCGGGCGGACACGCGAACCTCGGGCTCGCGCACGGCATCGGCGGCCCTCTCGCGCTGCTCGCGCTCGCGGCTCTGCGCGACGTCCAGGTGCCGGGGCAGCTGGAGGCCATCGAGGCTGTCTGCGCCTGGTTGGACCGCTGGCGTTCCGAAAGCGAGGGTGGCTCGTGCTGGCCCTACCTGCTCTCCCGTGGGGAGCACGACGCGGGACGCCAGCGTTCGCGAGGCGATGGCGCGAAGCCGCGTCGTCCCTCGTGGTGCTACGGCACCGCCGGCCTCGCCCGCGCCCAGCAGCTGGCCGCCCTGGCGACCGGTGACGCCGACCGCCGCCGCACCGCTGAGAACGCCCTCGTCCATGCCCTGACCGACCCAGCTCAGCGAGCCGCGACTGTGGACGACTCCTTGTGCCACGGATACGCCGGCCTCGCCCACATCGCGATGCGCGCCGCCGCCGACGCCGAGGAATCCACGGCGCCGGTCCTACGGAAGCTGGCGGCTGAGCTTCTCGCCGCCGAACCGCGAGAGCCGAGCGAAGCGCCGGGGCTGCTGGAGGGCCTCGCGGGCGTGGCACTGGCGTCTCTCACGCCGGCCACTGGCGTGCCTCCTCCCACCGGTTGGGACACCTGTCTGCTGATCGCCTGACTCGGCCCTTCGAGGGGAACTCAGTCCATGGAAACCGACCGCGCCTGGCACCAGCACCTGATCGAGTTCGCCGATCCGGCGAATTCGGAGCACACCGCCGCCCGCCACCTCGCGTCCGCGTTGGGTGACGCCCCCGACGACGGACTCCGGGCCACGTGGTGGCACCTCCGCAAGACACCCGCGTGGCGCCTCCGATATCGGCCCGCCGACCCAGCGACCGAGTACGTCGACGAGCTCCTGCACCGCCTGGTCCACGACGGCGACGTCGTGGCCTGGTCTCGGAGCATTTACGAGCCCGAGACCCTTGCCTTCGGCGGGCCGGCCGCGATGGACACCGCCCACACCCTCTTCCACCACGACAGCCGGCACCTCCTCGCCCCCACCCCCGCAACGGCGCTGGGACGACGCGAAACCACCGTCGTTCTCTTCAGCGCCATGCTGCGCGCCGCCGACCTGGACTGGTTCGAGCAGGGCGACGTCTGGGCGAAGGTGATGGGCCTGCGTTCGACGGCTCACGACCTTGCGCCGGAGAGGGCCGACACGTTGAGCAGCGCGCTTCGACGGCTGATGACCGCCTCGCCGCGATCCTCTCCCGCCCTTCTTCCCGAGCCGTGGCTGGCGGCATTCGAGACGACCGGGCGTGCCCTGGCCGGCCTCGCCCGTTCCGGTGAGTTGGAGCGAGGGCTGCGCGCGGTCCTGGCGCATCACTTCATCTTCCACGCGAACCGTGCCGGCATCACCGCCGCCGACCAGGCCACCCTCGCCGCGCTCGCCGTGGACACCGTCTTCCACACCGACCAACGGCCGGATTCGTCCGGGCCGCCCGCCCCGCACCGCTAAGGTTCCGCGACATGGCCATCACTGTCCGCGACACATCCGCCTCTGCCAGCGAACGACGCGCCGCCCTGGTCGACCGACTCCGCGACGAGAAAGTCATCCGTACCCCGTCCGTTGAGGCCGCCTTCCGCAGCGTTCCCCGGCACCTGTTCCTGCCCGGCGTCCCTCTGGAGGTGGCCTACGCCGACGAGCCGGTGTACACCAAGCGCGACGACAGCAGCGGCGTCTCCCTCAGCGCGGCCTCGCAGCCACGCATCGTCGCGATGATGTTGGAGCAGCTCCAGCTCCAACCGGGCGACCACGTCCTGGAGGTGGGCGCCGGCACCGGCTACAACGCCGCCCTCCTAGCCGCCATCACCGGCGACGCGGGCCACGTCACCGCCATCGACATCGACCAGGACCTCGTCGACGGCGCCCGCCAGCACCTGGCCGCCGCCGGAATCACGAACGTCGAGGTCATCCTCGGCGACGGCGCGCTCGGCCACGCCATCGGCGCCCCGTACGACCGCGTGATCGCCACCGTCGGTGCCTTCGAAACGCCTCCGGCATGGCTGGAGCAGCTCGCCCCCCACGGCCGCCTCCTCGTCCCGCTGCGCCTGGCCGGAGCGGAGTCCCGCAGCATCGTCTTCGAGCGCGTCGGGGACGGCTGGCACAGCCGCGGCAGCGAGATGAACGTCTTCATGCCCCTACGCGGCATCGCCGACGACGCCCGCCGCGTCATCGACATCTCCCCCGCCGGCGACCGACTGGTGACGGTGGAGGCGCACCAGGACAACGACCACGCCACCGACCCGGCCACGCTCGCCGGCGTCCTGGACTCTCCCCGCGAGCACGCCTGGACCGGGGTGCACTTCTCACCCGGTGAGTCCTTCGAGTGGCTCCACCTCTGGTTGGCCTGCCGACTGCCCAACCCGATCATGCGCATGAACGTCGAGCCCGCAGCGAAGGAGGCTGACCTGGTGTCCCCGGTCTTCCCCATCGCCACCATGGCCACCACCACCGCCGACGGCAGCCTGGCCTACCTCACCATCCGCCCCGCGGAGCCGGGCGAGGACGGCCGGAAGCGCTACGAGATCGGTGTCATCGCCCACGGACCCACCGCGCCCGAGCTCGCCGAGCACGTCGGTGAAGACGTCAGCACCTGGGACACCCGCTTCCGCGACCGACACGTCCACTTCGCCATCCCCGACACCCTCCCGGCAGCCGACCCCAACGCCGGACGCTTCGTCCTGGACCGACCCCACCACCCCCTCACCGTCACCTGGGAATGACCCGGCCATGGACCCCCTCGGGCCGACGGCACGCCGCTTCCCCCTCGTCCCCCGACCACGCCCCGCCTGCATCCCGTTGGCCGACCGCGTGGCAGAACTGAGCGACCGGGCCCGCGCCGCCGACCGGAAGGACGACCCGGCCGCCGCCTCCGCCGTCTTCAACCTCTCCGCCCTCCTCGCCTCCGACGTCGGCCTGCCGGAGCTGGCCCGCGAGTGGTGTCACCGGCACGCCGCCCTCTACCTGCGCGCCCGCCCCCTGAACGGCCAAGCCGCCATCCGCGCCCTCGAACCGCTGGTCAACCTCGCCCGCCTCCACACCCGCAACGGCAACGGCGAACGGGCCATCACCCTCCTCGAAAGCCTCTACACCGCCGTCCACACCCGCGCCGACACCACCATCGACGGCCTCGACCTCCCCGCCGCCACCCTCACCGCCTCTCCCGACGACCACCAGGAGGCGCGGCGCTGGTTATGGGCCGTCCTGCTGGCCTCCGGCGCCCGAGCCCTCGCGACGGCCGGGCGCTGGCAGGACGCCCACGCCCACCTCAGCCGGTACAAGGGCATCGGCCATCGCATCCTCGATGGCCGCCAGGTCGCGATCCTCGCCCACGCCACCTCCGGCAACACCGACGCCGCCCTCACCCTCCTCGGCGAGACCCACCCCGGCGAACCGTGGGAGAACGCCGTAACCGCCTGCCTCACCGCCCTCTGCCACCCCACCCCCGAGCACCTCATCAGCCTGCGCCAGCACTACGACGCACTCCCCTACACTCCCGACCTGGCCGTCTTCCACACCCGCCTGGCCCTCACCGGCATCGACGCCACCGCCGACATCCACCACCCCACAGCCCGCCACATCGCCGCCGACCTCATCCGCCACACCACCACAACCCCCGACGGTTACACCGCCCGAGAACTCCTCGCCGACGAGCGATGCACCGCCCTGCTCACGGACCTCCAAACCGACGAACTCACCACCCTCATCACCACCTGCGCGCTGGGCACCCAAACGATCTCGCCATCTCAAGTCGCCACACTCAACATCACCCTCGGCGCCGCCGAAGCTGTCCTCACCCGTACCCTCGATGACGACCAACCCCCCGCTTGAGGGGCCGACTCGGACGGTCCGTGCGGGACCAGGAATAGGCAGGACGACGTACAGCCGTTCGCGCGATCCTTGAGCGCATGACGCGGGCACCGGGCAGTCGGGCGACAAGGGATCAGGACTATGTGGCGCGGGTGCGCCGGCATCGGCCGAGTGCCTTGTTGCCGCTGATCGCCCGCGCTTCCGCGGCGTACTCGCTGGAGACGTCTTGGCTGAAGAGCCTCTATCGGAAGTACACGCCATGGGCTTTAGCTGATGCCGCCCGAGTCTCGCTGGCGTACGGAAACGAGTATCGCCAGGACGCGAACGATGCGGACCTGCTGCGGATCCTGGACATGTACTCACAGTTGGAGGACCGCTCCCTCTACGAACGCGACAGCGATGAGGACGCCCTGAGCCGATTCCTTCTGCGCACCTCCGGGGAACAGATGACCTACCAGGAGCCGGTCTTCATGGAGCTGGCGCGGACCGCAGCGATGCTCACCCACACGACAGGAACCCGCCAAGCACGGTGCCTGCATCCGGGCTGGGAGGAAGAGCTGCTGGGCACGAGCCTGTCACACTACGTCGGCATCGCCCAGTTGCTGTGGAGCTCGGCCATCAGCTGCGCCGGCCGATTCGACCCGGAGGTACTCACCTCACCCGGGGGTGAGCGCATTTGTGCGGAGGTCCCGGCCGCCACCATCATCGCGGTGATCGAGGAGCACTTCGTGACCGACGCAGGCACCTTCCGGCGCGACAACCACCTCGCCCGTCTGACCGACGATCCCCTGCTTCGGCGCTTCGAGTACAACCCACTGCGCGGCCGGCCTCTGATGCGCGGCTACGGACCGGGCTTCCTGGCACCGGTCAGTCATCTGATCCCAGCCAAGGCCAGCCCGCTGGGCATCTACTACACCGGCGTCGCCCGCTACGGGACGCCCTTCACCGAGGACCTCGGTGACCTGTTCGAGGCCTACGTCGGCCGCCAGCTTCGGCTGCTGCCCGACGCAGAGGTGCGGCCTGAGATCGTCTACGGCACCAACCAGGCCCGCAGCGTCGACTGGATCGTCGTCACCGACGAGCTAGTGCTGCTGGTGGAGGTGAAGTCCGTACGCCCGACCCAGCATCTGCGTCTGGCCACCGACAAGCGGGTGGAGGAGATCAACCGCATGCTCGGCCGCGCCTACCGGCAGATCGACCACACCGCCGAGCTGATCGCGAGCCAACGCGCGGAGTTCACCGACGTCCCCACCGGACGGCCCGTGCACGGGCTGATCGTGACCATGGAGCCGTTCCACATCGTCAACTCACCGCTGCAGCGTCCGCAGTTGCCGGCCACCGCGGTGCCCGTCACGGTGGGCAGCATCAGCGAATTGGAAAGCATGGTCACCATCACCGATGTCCCGGTCGGTCAGCTCCTGCTGGACCTGGCCGCCGACCCAGAGCGCTCCACCTACGCCCTGCGCGAGGCACTGTTGGGCCACACCCACGCCCGCAACGCTGTTCTGGACGCCGGGTGGGACAGCTATCCCTGGCGCGACGCCACGGCCGATGACTGATCCCGGCGCCCGGACCGCGACGGCGGTCCCCAGCCAGGCGGGGACGCCGATGACGGCGTCACACGGGTAGTGCGGAGGTCAAATGTCTCCAGCGCTCCACCTCATAAGGGGGTGACGTCCCTCCCTGGCCGCTACCAGTGCTCTCAGTTGGTCTTGGTGTTCGTCAGATGAGGGCCGATGTATCCCACGATCACCCGTCCAGTGGCACCCCTCGTGTTGTCCAGAAAATGGATCCGCGGCGAGGTGTTGCCTTTGCCATCCAGCTTCAGGTGAGCCTGCATCTCCCCACGCTTGGAGGCGTCCACCTCCTCGGGTACCGGAAATATCCGCTCAGCACCCCACCTGTTCGTGGTTGACTCGGACTCCGTCATGGCGAGTTGCTTGTGCGGCCAGCCCACGGCTTCCGATCTGGCCTTGCCAGACGTACAGAACTGGTAAAAGCCACCGTTGACACCTTGCCCATCGGCTTGGGCATGAGCGTACGAGTCCAACGCTCGCAATCCACGCCATGCCTTGGCGGCCCAGACGCGCGCCCTGTCCGCTTCGTCCAGTTCCAGCGCCGTGGCCTTGTCCGCAGTGAACTGGATACGGGGGAACTCGGTAAGCCGCTCCCACAGCTCTTCGAACGAGTCGGGCACGCCGGGGGGCTGCTCGACGATGACCGTATCTCCGGGCCGTCCCGCCTGGCGTAGCCGGCGTCGCAGGACATCCGCCTCAGCCCGGACACGCTCAACGTCGTCCAGGGCACGCAGGGCCTCTTCCAGGTTCGATGCTTCACGCTCGCCGGCGGCGTGGAGTTGTTCCTCCAGCGACGCCACCGTGCGCGCCGACAGCTCAGCGCTGCGATCCGCCTCCTCCAGATCCTCTACCGCCATCGCCAGTAGTTCGCGAAGCTCTGTTACTTCCCTCTGCATCGCCGCCAGCTCCGCAGGACGCGTCGCCACCAGGGCGGCGCGACGCTCTTCGCGTTGACGCTGGCCGGTGTCCTGGAACGACAGGACTCGCAAAGCCTCCGGCGGGGGCGCTTCGGTGGAGATCCGCTGCACCGTGCCGGCGAGCCCCAGCCAAGCGCGATCCCGGCAGTCACTCATCCGGGCCATGGTGATGAAGCGATGTCTGGAGCCGTCTTGCTCCCAGGCGGGATCCACCTCGGGAAGGTAGGTTCGCACGGCACCAGGGGCAACGCGGTGGTAGTCACCGATCGTTGCACGGAATGCGTCGACGGCGTCGGCATCCTCCAGCAGATACTGGGAAGCCGCGCCCGCACTCTGCTGCGTCGACTTCTGCATACGCTCGGCCCACACTTGGCTGGGACGAAGCGGCCGAGAGCCCACACTATGGCCGGCAGACGCCGAGTCGGATCGCACAAAACGTCGACCAATACCTCGACATTCTCAGCACGGATGCTCTGCGCCTGCTGAGTCAGTGATGCTGGTCCATCTACCGGGCCCAGTTCATGGACGAGTTCACGTACCAGCCGCGGCCGACCAACAGAATTCGGTCCCGCGTCATGGTTGCGGAATACCTCCAAGCCCACCGAGATCAGTGCCGAGCTACCCTCGAAACTGACCGCCGTCACAGTCGTCCGCCAGGTGGCCTGCCTCCTATCTTCGCGAAGTTGAAGGCGGATCGCATGCTCGGCACCGTTCTCCAGATAGGCGGCTTGATTGGTGAGCACCGATTCTTCGTCCAAGTGGTGGAGCCCAGAGGCGGACGGCGCCTCGCCGAACTTCTCGGTCAGCCACTGGGCAGTGATCCTTCGGACGACGTGTATGACGTTGTCGCCCTGGGGGACGGTGAGAACCGTACGGTGGGCGAGCGGACTGCCGTTGAGATCCAAGACGCAACTCTCAGTGTGTTGTCGGGCGACTAAGAGGCGTGGGGGGTGTCCATTATGGCGGAGACCAGACCCGCACGAGGGGCTGATCACCACATTTCTCTGCTGCCCTGCGGCTCCATGCACGAGTAGGGCCCGCGCGGATATGCGACCGAGCGCTAGACAGGCAGAAATCCCTCAGCCATAGCTGTATCGCTGCCAGTCGGTGGTCGAGACGCTCCTCCCTAGGCTGTTCACGGTGATCGTCGGCCGGAGCGCGCAGCGTTGGCACTCCCGCCGCAAGGACGGCGAGGGCGTACTTCTGCACGGCATCTGAGCATCGAGACCTCCGCGTCGGAAGCTACCTCTCAGCACGTCCGAGCCAGCGTTACTGATCCGCTCCAGTTCACACGTCGTCGCCGCAACCCAATGAACAGGTGTGAATCACCCATAAAGGTGAAACCTCTGAACAACTCTCAGAGATGACTGGTCAGCACGAGCAGACCGCGATCACCAGGCGTACAGTCATAAACATTCGTAGATGATCAAGGAAATGTATCTACGGGTTTGGTGCAGCAGCAAACTTCACGGAAGGGAAGTGATCATGGACCACGTCAACATGCTGAAGTTGTCGGAGGTGCTCATCGCCCTCGGCATGAGCCGGGCCGCCTTCTACCGCATGCGGTCGCGGGGGCAGGGGCCGCGCCTCCACAGGCTGCCGAACGGGCACATCCGCGTGCGGCGCAGTGATCTCGACGCCTGGCTTGAGGGCCTAGTCGAGACCGCCGCCTGACCTCTCCCCCACCCGCCGACGGCGCTCGGCAGCGCTGCGCGCCGTCTCAGAAGGAAAGGCGCCTACTTTGGGGCACACGTTCGACGTCAAGATCTGGACCGCTCGGCAGAGAACCGACCGAAACCAGAGATCTGCTGAGCTGCGCTGGAGGGTCGGGGACACACCCCACTCTCTGACGTTCGCCACGAAGACGCTCGCGGACAACCGCCGAGCTGAGTTGCTGGTCGCCTTGAGTCGCGGAGAGTCCTTCGATGAGGCGACCGGGCTTCCCCTCTCCGAACTGCGGCAGCAGAGAGATGTGAGCTGGTATCAGCACGCTCGGGACTACATCGAAATGAAGTGGGATCGGTCTCCCGCCGGGACCCGGAGGACGCTGGCGGAGGCCATGGCCACCGTGACTCCGGTGCTCGTGTCCGATACCAAGGGCATGGCAGACCCCCGCGCCGTTCGCACCGCCTTGTACGGATGGGCGTTCAACAAGAACCGGTGGAGGGAAGAGCCACCCGCAGAGGTGGCAGTGGTGCTGACCTGGTTCGAAAAGAAGTCGCTGCCCACCTCAGCACTGGCCGATCGGATGGTCGTACGGCGGGCGCTGGACGGGCTCACCAGGAAGCTGGACGGCCAGCTGGCAGCTGCCTCGTCCATTCGTCGCAAGCGGGCCATCTTCCACAACGCGCTCGTCTTCGCGGTGGATGCGGATCTCCTGGCCGATAACCCGCTCCCGCGGGTGAGTTGGACGCTTCCGGAGCCGGTTGAGGAGGAGGTGGACCCTGCCTCCGTGCCGAGCCCGAAGCTCGCCTCGGAACTACTGCGAGCCGTGCACGACCAAGGGCCGCGCGGGCGGCGGTTGGTCGCGTTCTTCGGGTGCATGGTGTACGCCGCCGCGCGGCCCAGCGAGGTGATCCCGTTGGGGCGCCAGGGTTGTCGGAGCCTGCCTCGGCGGGGTGGGGGCTGATCGCGCTTCAGGAGACCCGGGCGCGGTCCGGGTCGGCGTGGACGGATACGGGCGAGGCGCACGATCGGCGTGGGCTGAAGAAGCGGTCGCGTAAGGCCGTGCGGCTCGTACCGGTGCCGCCCGAGTTGGTGGCCCTGCTTCGGTGGCATATCGACGCCTACGGCTTCGCGCCGGACGGTCGGCTCTTCCGCACCATAAGAGGTGGGCTGGTCCAGGAGAGTGGCTACGGCGAGGTGTGGGCCCGGGCGCGGGCGAAGGTGTTGCCGCCGGAGGTGTTGTGCACCTCTCTGGCGAAGCGGCCGTACGACCTGCGGCACACCGCCGTGTCGGTGTGGTTGGCGTCCGGGGTCGATCCGCAGACGGTCGCCAAGCGGGCCGGGCACAGCGTGGCCGTGCTGTTCCGGGTCTACGCGAAGTTCATCGACAACAGCGACGAGGTCGCCAACACGAAGATCTCGGCCCGGCTCAACGAGGCCCGCAGGCGGTGCCGGATGCCCCACGCTGCCCCACACATGCCCCACAGACGCTGGTCAGGAGGTGGATAAGGGCGAGACATAACGGGACATAGGGCATATTTCGCGTGGAGCGTGTTCGAGGGGAATGACGCAGCCCCTGCTCCGCGTTTCCGCAGGTCAGGGGCTGTTTTGCTGGGGGTGGCGGCGCCAGGATTCGAACCTGGGAAGGCTGAGCCGGCAGATTTACAGTCTGCTCCCTTTGGCCACTCGGGCACACCGCCTTGCGACGCCCTAAACGATACCCGATGGGGAGGGGTGCTCCGCCACCGGGTAATGGGGGTGGGGAACGGTGGGGTGAGTCATAGGCTGTGCGGCGAGGTAGCGGACGAGCGATCTGGGAGGAGTCCCGTACACATGGCTGACTCGAGTTTCGACATCGTGTCCAAGGTCGATCGGCAGGAGGTCGACAACGCGCTCAACCAGGCGTCGAAGGAGATCTCGCAGCGCTACGACTTCCGTGGCGTGGGTGCCTCCATCGGCTGGTCAGGGGAGCGGATCGAGATCCGGGCGAACGCCGAGGAGCGGGCCAAGGCGGTGTTGGACATCTTCCAGTCCAAGCTGGTCAAGCGTGGCATCTCGCTGAAGGCGCTGGAGTCGGGGGAGCCGCAGGCGTCGGGGAAGGAGTTCCGGCTGTTCTCCACCGTCAAGGAGGGGATCTCGACGGAGGATGCGAAGAAGGTCGCGAAGCTGATCAGGGACGAGGGTCCGAAGGGGGTCAAGGCGCAGGTGCAGGGGGACGAGCTGCGAGTGAGCTCCAAGAGCCGGGACGCGCTGCAGGAGGTGCAGCGGCTGGTGAAGGAGCGGGACTTCGACTTCGCCATGCAGTTCGTCAACTATCGCTGAGCGCCCAGCGGCGCAGCAGGGCGTCGTCGTGGGTGAACCAGGTGCCGTCGCCGAGTGCGAGCACCCGGTTGGTGACCGGGAGTGGGTAGTGGAGCCGGTCGAGGGGGCGGAGGGTGGCCGCGTCGAGGAGCCAGTGGTGGGCCGCCGTCGGATGTCCCGGCCCGTACTCGTGGCCGGTGAGCAGCAGGTGGGTGGCGTCGAGCAGGTGCGCGCCGTCGAACTCGTCGTTGTCGGGGTCGGCGGCGAGCTCGCCCAGGTCGCGGTGGGCGAGCAGGGTGCCGTCGCGGGCGTCGTGGAGGGCCAGTTCGTTGCGGTCGTCGTCCTGGGCTATGTACTCGGCGCGCCGCAGGGTGAGGGCGCGGTGGGAGCCGGGGAGGAAGTCGATCACCTCGTGCATCGCGAGGGGTGGGAGGGGCGGGTCGGGTGGCAGGGCGGGGGTCAGCCAGTGGGTGGTCCAGCTGTGCCAAGCGGTCCAGCAGGACACCGCGAGCACCGCGCCGTCCGGGCTCCAGCGCTGGGTGAGGTCCGAGGTGACGGGGGCCGGGTGGCGGGCGCGTACGGCGCCGGTCGCGGCGTCGAGCAGCAGCAGGTCGTCGGGGCCGTAACGCCGGCGCGGCGGACCGTCGTACACCAGCAACGCCCGCGCGTCGTCGGTGACGAGGCGCGGCACGAGGACGCTGGCCAGCGCGCCGTCCGGGCTGACGGCGGGCGGTCCCGGCGGGCGCCCTTCGCTGTCGTGCCACGGGTCGTGGGGCAGCCGCCAGCGTTCCGTGCCGTCGGGGGCGAGGGCGCGGACGGAACGGGAGTCGGCGAGGAGCAGGCCGCCGTCGGGGGTCGGGGTGTACGTGGCGTGCGCCGGCACGTCGAAGGTGGCCAGCGCGCGGCCGGCGTGGCCGGCTGGGCCTGACAGGAAGGCGGCGCGGTCGTGCAGCGTCACCCGGTCGGCGGAACGGATCGTGAGCCGCTCCCCCGGGCCCCGGCCCGGGGTGGCCCGGCCGTCGGGGGCGAGGTGGGTGGCGACGAGCCGGGCGTCCCGCGGTCGCACTACTGGCGGAAGCCCCGGACCGGTGGCGGCGGGGGCGTGGCGGGCTCGTGGGGGGAGGTGGCGCCCGGCAGGTCGGACTCGATGGTCCAGTGCCGGGGGTTGACCGCGATCGGGACCATCTTGAGGTGTTGGGCGGCGGCCAGGAAGAGCACCAGCGTCGCCGCGAAGAACACGCCGAGCACGACGTGCAGCGCCAGCACCCAGATCCCGCCGACCAGCAGCCACAGCAGGTTCCGCGGGTCGTACCAGGGGCCGGGCTCGGGTCCGGGGACCGGGGCTCGGCCGAAGGGCCACAGCACGTATCCGGCCATCCGGAACGCGGCCTGGCCCCAGGGCAGGGTGACGATCAGCAGACAGCAGATCACGCCGGCCAGTGCGTAGACCAGCGCCACCCACAGGCCGGAGAAGACCAGCCACAGCACGTTGAGCAACGCTCGGAGCACCGGGCGGTCCGGCTCCTCGGTCCGTCCCGCCGTGCTCGCCGCCCCCGGGTACGCCATGGCGTTACCGGGGTCCGCCGGCCATGCGCTCAAGGCGCGCGATGCGTTCGGTCATGGGCGGGTGTGTGGAGAACATACGGGCCAGCCCTTCTCCTCGACGGAACGGATTGGCGATCATCATATGACTGGCGGTCTCCAATTGGGGTTCCGGGCGCAGCGGCCGTCGCTGGGTGCCGGCCTCCAGCTTGCGCAACGCGCTGGCGAGGGCCAGCGGGTCGCCGGTGAGCTGGGCGCCGGAGGTGTCGGCCTGGTACTCGCGGGAGCGGCTGACCGCGAGCCGGATCAGCGAGGCGGCGATCGGTCCGAGGAGCATGACCAGCAGCATGCCCAGGATGCCGGGCCCGTCGTCGTCGTCGCGGCCGATCGGCAGGAACCAGGCGAAGTTCACCAGGAACATGATCACCGAGGCCATGGCGCCGGCGACCGACGAGATCAGGATGTCCCGGTTGTAGACGTGGCTGAGCTCGTGCCCGATGACGCCGCGCAGCTCGCGCGGCTCCAGCAGGTGCAGGATGCCCTGGGTGCAGCAGACCGCGGCGTTGCGCGGGTTCCGGCCGGTGGCGAACGCGTTCGGCGCCTCGGTCGGCGAGATGTAGAGGCGGGGCATGGGCTGCCTGGCCAGGCCGGCGAGCTCGCGCACCATGCGGTACAGCTCGGGCGCCTCGAACTCGCTGACCGGCCGGGCGCGCATGGCGCGCAGCGCGAGGCGGTCGCTGTTCCAGTACGCGTAGCCGTTGGTGGCGAGGGCGATGACCAGGGCGACGATCAGCCCGGCGCGGCCGAAGAAGCTGCCGATGAGCAGGATCAACGCGGACATGCCGCCGAGCAGTGCGGCGGTTCGCAGTCCGTTGTGCCGGCGGTGCACGGTGTGCCCTCCAGATTGCGCGGCGTGGGGGAGTCCGGGCGTTCCGGATGTCGGAGTTTCTCCACTAACAGTGGACACTCCCGAAGTGCACAACGCCATACGGCGGAAATCCGTTCCCCCGTGGGCCCCGCCGGGTGCGTCCGGCCTCCGGCCGGCGGGGCGGTCAGGACGCGCGGCAGTGGGGGGTCAGAGGAGGTTGCCGGAGGCGAAGGTGAGGACGAGTTGGGGGGCTCCGGAGAGCACGATCCCGACGCCGGCGGCGAGGGCGATGGCGCCGGCCAGAGGCAGCGCCAACGGGCGTGCGTCCAGCGCGAGCTCCGGTGCGGGCGCGGGCGCGGGACCGTGGGTGGTCGCACCGGCCGGCGATGCGCCGGCGGCTCCGCCGGACCGGCGGTCCCCGTCCGCCGGCGTGGCGCCGCCGACGCCGGCCTGTGCCGGCACGGCGTCGGCGGCCGGCCGGAAGAGGATCGCGGTCCAGCGCAGGTAGTAGTAGAGGGCGATCACGACGTTGGCCGCCATCACCACGGCGAGCACCCCGAGCCCGGCGTCCACCGCCGTGGAGAAGACCGCGACCTTGGCGAACAGCCCGATCACGCCGGGCGGGAGTCCGGCCAGGCAGAGCAGGAAGAAGCCCATGGCCAGCGCGGCCAGCGGCTGCCGCGCGTACAGCCCCCGGTAGTCCGTGATCCGGTGGCCGGCGCGCGCCCGGCCCACATGTGCCGCGACGGCGAAGGCGCCGAGGTTGACCGCCCCGTACATCAGGGCGTACGCGACGATGGTGCCGATCGCGGCGGACACCGCCTCGGCGTCGCCCTCGTCGGCGTAGGCCGCGGCGGCGAGCGGCACCAGCAGGTAGCCGGCCTGGCCGATGGAGGACCAGGCCAGCAGCCGGATCGCGCTGTGCGGGGCGTCCGGCACGGTGCGCAGCGCGGCGACGTTGCCCGCGGTCATGGTGAGGCCGGCGAGCACGGCCACCACCGGGCCCCACAGCTCGGTGTAGCTGGGGAAGGCGACGGTGGTGACCAGGATCAGCCCGGCCAGGCCCGCGGTCTTGCCGACCACCGAGAGATAGCCGGCGACCGGCAGCGGCGCGCCGAGGTAGGTCTCGGGCACCCAGAAGTGGAACGGGACGGCGGCGACCTTGAACGCGAAGGCGACCAGCGTCAGCGCGACCCCGGCCTCGGCCAGGGTGGCCAGCTGCGGGTCGGCGTCGGGCAGCGCGGCGGCGATGCCTTCGAGGTGGAGGGTGCCGGCGCCGGCGTAGACGAAGCTGATGCCGAGCAGCCCGACGGCGGTGGCGGTGACCGAGGTGAGGAAGAACTTCACCGCGGCCTCGGGACCGGCGCGCCCCTCGCGGCGCAGCGCGACCAGGGCGTACGCCGGGAGTGTGGCCACCTCCAGGGCGATGACCAGGGTGGCGAGATCGCGGGCGGCGGGCAGCAGCGCGGCGCCGGAGGCGGAGGACAGCAGCAGGAACCAGAACTCCCCCGCCGGCAGCGAACCGCCGCGGCCCTGCTCGTCGGCCCCGTCCGCGCCCCGGTTCGCACCGCCGTCCACCTCGGGGACGGACAGCAGGGCGGCCAGAAAGGCGCCGCCGAGCACCAGCAGTTGGACGATGAGGGAGAAGCGGTCCGCGGCGTACGAGCAGCCGCCGTCGGGCAGGCAGAACGTGGACCGGTCGCCGTCCCGCAGTGGCAAAAGTGACAGCGCGGCCAGCGCCAGTCCGGCCAGCGCCAGCCAGGCGAGCACCCGCCGGCGGGCCGGTGGCAGGAAGAGGTCGACCAGCATCACCACGGCGGCGGCCGCCGCGGCGATGGTCGGCGGCGCGATGACGGCCCAGTCCACGGTCTGGATGCTGGCGGCGAGGTCGGCGCTCCCGGCGCCCTGGGTCAGGTTCATCTGGCGACTCCCGGCAGGAGGCTCTGCACGGCGGGATCTGTGAGGTCGAGCAGCACCGCGGGCCACAGCCCGGCCAGCACGGTGAGCGCGACCAGCGGGCCGAACGCCGCGTACTCGTAAACGCGCAGGTCAGGCAGGGGGGGCGGCGGTTCCGCCGGTCGATCGCCCATGCACACGCGGCGGACGACGAGCAGCAGGTAGGCGGCGGTCAGCAGGGTGCCGAACGCGGCCACGACCAGGAAGACGAGGTACGCGGGCCGGCTCAGGCCGTCCGCCGGCTGGTAGGCGCCGAGCAGGGCCAGCAGTTCGCCCCAGAAGCCGGCAAGACCCGGCAGACCGAGCGAGGCCACCGCGGCGAACGCGATGAGGCCGCCGAACCGCGGCGTCCTGCCGTACAGCCCGGCGCCGCCACCCGCCCCGGCGAGACCGTCGAGATCGGTGGATCCGGTGCGCTCCTTCAGGGCACCGACCAGGAAGAACAGCAGGCCGGTGATGAGCCCGTGCGCGATGTTGGCGAACAGCGCGCCGTTGACCCCGGTCGGCGTGAGGGTCGCGATGCCGAGCAGCACGAAGCCCATGTGGCCGACCGAGGAGTAGGCGATGAGCCGCTTCAGGTCGCCGCCCGCGCCCTCCCGGACCAGCGCCAGACAGGCCAGCGACCCGTAGACGATGCCGGTCACGGCGAACGCGCCCAGGTACGGCGCGAGGGTCTCCATCCCGTCGGGCGTCATCGGCAGGGCGATGCGGACCAGCCCGTAGGTGCCCATCTTCAGCAGCACCCCGGCCAGCAGCACCGAGCCGACGGTGGGGGCGGCGGTGTGGGCGTCCGGCAGCCAGCTGTGCAGCGGCCACATCGGGGTCTTCACCGCGAGCCCGATGCCGATGGCGAGCACCGCGAGCAGCTGCGTGGTGTGCCCGAGCCCGGCGCCGTGCGCCTCGGCCAGCGCGACCATGTCGAAGGTGCCGGCGCCGAGCCCGACCAGCAGCAGGCCGAGCAGCATGACGACCGAGCCGAGCACCGTGTACAGCACGAACTTCCAGGCCGCCGGGCCGCGCCCCGCGCCGCCGAAGCGGGCGATGAGGAAGTACATCGGGACGAGCACCGTCTCGAAGGCCAGGAAGAAGAGCATCAGGTCGAGCACGGCGAAGGTGGCGAGCGTCCCGCACTCCAGCAGCAGCAGGAACGCGACGAACGCCGCCGGGTTCCCCTCCTCTGGCGGGCGGACGTAGCTGTACAGCGCGCAGAGGAACGTCAGCAGCGCGGTGAGCACCAGCAGCGGCAGCGAGATGCCGTCCACGCCGAGGTGCAGCCGGATGTCCAGCGCCGGGATCCAGCTGACGTCGCTCTCCGCCTGCATCGCGCCAGGACGGTCGTAGTCGAAGCCGGCGGCCAGCACCAGGGTGGCGACGAGCACCGCGCCGGTGACGGTGACGCCGTGCCGCAGCACGGCCCGGCCGCGGTCGCCGCCGGCCCCGAGGCCGGGCGGCGGGGGCAGCAGCGCGGCGCCCGAGCCGAGCAACGGCAGCACCACGACGGCGACGAGCAGCAGCTGGAGTGTGGTGTCGTTCAGCGTGATCATCGCGGGATCACCCTCCGGCGGCGACGAGGACGGCGGCGAGGGTCAGCACCAGCGAGCCGGTGACGAGCACGCTCAGGTAGCTCTGCACGTTGCCGGTCTGGGCGCGGCGGGTGACGGCGCCGAGCCAGCCGGGTGCGGCGGCCGAGGCGCGCACGTACGTGTCGATGACGGCCCGGTCGAGGAACCGCACCAGGCGGGCGGCGGCCCGCACCGGACGCACGAACGCGGCCGCGTAGAGGGCGTCGAGGTGGAAGCCGGCGGCGGCGTGCGGGTGCAGCGGGCCGAGCAGCACGGGCCCCGGGTCTATCAACCGGTCGCTCTCGTAGGCCCGGCGCCAGGCGGCGTACGCGGCGATGCCGCCGACCAGGGCGACGCCGGTGGCCAGCACCGAGGTGGTCAGCGTCGGCGCCAGCGAGCCCCCGTCGAACCAGTCGGGCAACACCCCGTACGCGAGGCCGAGCAGCAGCGAGGGCAGCGCCAACAGCCACAGCACCGCGATCATCGCCGGGCTGGCGCCCTCGCCGGTGGGGACCGGCTCGGTCCGGGCGGCGACCGGGTCGTGGAAGGCCACCAGCCACAGCCGGGCGGCGTAGGCGGCGGTCAGCAGGGCGGTGACGAGGGCGGCGACCAGCACGATCCAGCCGGCCGCGACGGGGACGGCGGCGATCTCGGTGGCGCCGTGCCCGGTCTCCTCAAGCGCCACGTGCTCAGCCGCGCCGATCACCGCCTCCTTGGAGAAGAAGCCGGAGAACGGCGGGATGGCGGCGAGCGCCAGCAGGCCGATCGTCATGGTCCAGAACGCGTCGGGGGCACGTTCCTTCAGCCCTCGCAGCCGGGACAGGGCGGCCAGCGAGCCGGTGCCCGCGGTGTGGATCAGCACCCCGGCGGCGAGGAACAGCAGGGCCTTGAACGCGCCGTGGGTGAGCAGGTGGAAGACGGCGGCCTCACGGTCGGCGACGGCCAGCGCGCCGCTCATGAAGCCGAGTTGGCCGATCGTCGAATAGGCGAGCACCCGTTTCACGTCGTCCTGGGCGAGGGCGGCGAGCGCCGAGCCGAGCATGGTGGCGGCGGCCATGACGGCGAGCACCACCAGCGCGGCGGCGGAGGCGACGAAGACGGGCAGCAGCCGGGCGACCAGATAGACGCCGGCGGCGACCATCGTCGCGGCGTGGATCAGGGCGGAGACCGGGGTGGGGCCGGCCATCGCGTCCGGCAGCCAGGTGTGCAGCGGCACCTGCGCGGACTTGCCGGCCACGCCGCCCAGCAGCAGCAGCGCGACCAGCGTCGGATGCGCCAGTTCGAAGGACGACAGCGAGGAAGTGAGGCGGGTGACGATGGTGGAGATGCGGAACGTGCCCGCGTCGGCGGCCAGCACCAGGATGCCGATCAGGAACGGCACGTCGCCCAGCTTGGTGACCAGGAACGCCTTGAGGGAGGCGGCGCGGGCGGCGGACGTCTCCCAGTAGTGGCCGACCAGGAAGTAGGAGCAGATGCCCATCACCTCCCAGCCGACGAGCAGCACGATCAGGTCGTCGGCGTAGACGACCAGCAGCATCGCCGCCGTGAAGAGGGAGATCAGCGCCGCGTAGGAGGGGTAGCGCTCGTCGCCGCGCATGTAGCCGGTGGAGTACAGCTGCACGCAGGAGGCGACGACGGCCACCAGAACGGCGACCAGCACCGCGAAGCCGTCGAGGTGGAGCGCCAGATGGACGGTCCAGGCCGGATCGCCCGGGTCGGCGAGCGTGGTGGCGGCGCGGATCGGCTCCTCGCCGCCCTGCCGGACCGCGACGAAGACGGCCAGGCCGGCGGCGGTGAGCATGGGCAGCACGGCCAGCGGGCGGACGAAGCCGGGGGCGCGGCGGCCGGTCAGCAGGATCAGGGCGGCGGCGGCGAACGGCAGCAGCGGGACGAGGGCGGCGGCGGTGGAGGTGTTCACGTGGTGGTGTTCTCCCGGGCGGGTTCCGGGTCGGCGGGCGTGGGGGTGGCGGGGACGGCGGGTGCCGAGGAGACGGCGGGGTCGGTGCGGTCGGCGGGCTCGGAGGGATCCGAGTCACCGTCCAGCACGCGCATCCGGTCGACGGCGGAGACGCCGCTGTTGCGGTACAGCAGCAGCACCAGCGCCAGGCCGATGCCGATCTCGGCGGCGGACAGGGCGATGAGGAAGAGGGTGAAGACCTGCCCGGAGTGCAGGGAGTCGCGCAACCAGACGTCGAACGCCACGAGGTTCAGGCTGACGGCGGCGAGCATCAGCTCCACCGACATCAGCACCAGGATGGTGTTGCGCCGGGCCAGCACCCCGTACACGCCGGTGCAGAACAGCAGCGCGGCCAGCACGGCGGGATAGACGAGATGCATCAGCCCTCACCCCCTTCGCCTCGTGCGTCTTGGCCTCGTACGTCTCGTCCGCGCGAGACGACGATCGCGCCGACGAGCGCGGCCAGCAGCAGCACGGACAGCGCCTCGAACGGCAGCACCCAGGTGCGGAACAGGCTCTCCCCCACCGGTCCCGACGCGCCGTGCGGGGTGTCCAGGTCGATCCACTGACCGCGGAACGCGTCCACGACGAGCGTGACCAGCGTGGCCGCGGCGGCCAGGGCGACGCCGAACGCGACCGGGCGGTTGGCCGAATCGGCGTCCGGCGACGGCCCGATGGGCGCCTTGGTCAACATCAGGCCGAAGAGCAGCAGCACGACGACCGAACCGAGGTAGATCAGCACCTGCACCCAGGCCACGAACTCGGCGGTGAGCAGCAGGTACTGCACGGCGAGCCCGCCGAGCGCGACCACCAGCCACAGCGCGGCGTGCACCAGTTGCCGGCTGGTGACGCAGAGCACGGCGGCGCCCAGCACGACGATGCCGACCAGCACGAAGACGATCTCCTGCCCCGACGGGGACAGGAAGCCGTGCGCCTCCTCGGCGTCGGCGAGCGTCACGACGGGCCCTCCTCACCGGCCTGGCCGTCCGCGGCGGCGTTCCGCTCGGCGGCCAGCCGCTCCGCGGCCTTCTGCGCCGCCGCGACCTCCTTGGGCTCCTCGGCGGCGAGGTCGAGCGGCGGCGGCTCGGGCACGGTCCACATCCACTCGCGCAGCCGGTCCCGCTCGTGGGTCAGCTCGCGGATGTCGGTCTCCGCGTACTCGAACTCGGGCGACCAGAAGAGCGCGTCGAACGGGCACGCCTCGATGCAGATGCCGCAGTACATGCACAGCGCGAAGTCGATGGCGAACCGGTCGAGCACGTTGCGGCTGCGCTCCCGCCCGCCGGGTGCGGCGGCCGGCACGGTCTCCTTGTGCGAGTCGATGTAGATGCACCAGTCGGGGCACTCGCGGGCGCAGAGCATGCAGACGGTGCAGTTCTCCTCGAACAGCCCGATCACGCCGCGGCTGCGCGGCGGCAGCGCGGGCTGCGTCTCCGGGTACTGCTGGGTGACCGCGCGCCGGGTCATGGTGCGCAGCGTGACCGCGAGCCCCTTGGCCAGGCCGGTGCCGAAACTCACGAGATCACCATCTTGATCACGCCCGTGAGCGCGATCTGCGCCAGGGCCAGGGGGACCAGCACGGTCCAGGCGAACCGCTGGATCTGGTCGGCGCGCAGCCGTGGCCACGCCACCCGCGCCCAGATCACGAGGAAGCTGAGCAGGCCCGTCTTCAACAACATCCACAGCCAGCCGAGTTGGTCGGAGTTCGGGCCGTGCCAGCCGCCGAGGAACAGCACCGCGGTGAGCGCCGAGACCACCACGATGCCGGCGTACTCGGCGAGCAGGAACAGCGCGAAGCGCAGGCCCGAGTACTCGGTGAACGCGCCGAAGATGATCTCCTCGGGCGCGATCGGCGCGTCGAACGGCGGGCGTTGCAGCTCGGCCATGCCGGCGCAGAAGAACACGAAGCCGCCGACGAGCTGCCAGGGCACCCACCACCACTCGTAGCCGTCGAGGATGCCGGTGAGGCTGAGCGTGCCGGCGGCCATGGCGACGGACGCGGCGGACAGCAGCAGCGGCAGCTCGTACGCCATCAGCTGGGCGGCGGTGCGCAGTCCGCCGAGCAGCGAGTACTTGTTGGCCGAGGCCCAGCCGCCCATCAACGAGCCGAGCACGCCGACGCCGAGCACGGCCAGCACGAAGAAGATGCCGGCGTCCACGCTCTCGCCGACGAGTTCGTCGGGGCCGAGCGGGATGGCGATCAGCACGATGAGGTACGGGATGAGCGCGACGGCGGGCGCGAGTTGGAAGATCCGGCGGTCGGCGCCGGCCGGGACGGTGTCCTCCTTCTGGACGAACTTCACGCCGTCGGCGACGAGTTGGGCCCAGCCGTGGAAGCCGCCCGCGTGCATCGGGCCGACCCGGCCCTGCATGTGGGCCATCACCTTGTGCTCGATCTGCCCGACGAGCAGGGGCAGGATCAGGAAGGCGAGCAGCACGGCGAGCAGCCGCACGGCGACGTCGAACGCATCCATCAGCCGCCCTCCCCTCCGGGACTTGCGCCGCCGTCGGCGGCGTCTGAGCCGGCGTCGCTGTCGGTGCCGTCGTCGGGCTCGCGCTCGGCGCGCGGACCTCCTCGCGGCTGCCGCCCCGGGCCCCCGCCGGTGGCCTTGGCCGGGCCGCGACGGCGCTCCGCGCCGGGCGGAGGCGTGACCGGATCGGGGGCGGATGCCGCCCCCGAATCGCCGGGGCGAACGCCGGGCACGGCCGTCGGTTCGCCGCTGGCCGCACCATCGGACCCCGTGCCCTCGCTCGGCGCGGCCGCGCCGGGCGGGGGTGTGCCGGGTGCCTCGTCCTCCGGGGCCGCCGCGGTGGGAGCGTCGGGGTCGTCCCGTTCCTGGCTCGACGTCGACATCCCGCGGTCACCGGGGCGGTCGTCCGGCGTCGTCGCGGCGTCTGGCGGTTCCCACGGTGTGTCGCGGGCGCGGCGGCCGGGTGGTCCGTCCGGCGGACCGCCGGCGTCGCCCTCGGGACGAGCCCGACGCTGGCTCGCCGAGCCCTCACCGGCCGAACGCGTCCGGCGAGGCCGCTCGCCCGGGGGCACCTCCTCCGTCGGGGAGGCCTCCGACGCAGCCGGGGCGCGTTGGGTCGTGGAGCCCTCGCTGGCGGAGCGGGTGCGGCGGGCGGGGCGTTCGCCCGTCGCACGGGTGCGGGCCGGGCGGGTTGGGGCGTCGGGGAGCTGGCCCTTGAGCGGGCCCCATTCGTTCGGGTCGGGAACGCCGGGCGGGAGCATCTGGCGGCGTTTGGGGCCGCCGTGCGCCGACTCCCCCGGCTCCTTCGCACCCGGCCACGCCTTCACCACCCGGGCCGCCAGGACGAAGTCCTTCCGCAGCGGGTGCCCCTCGAAGGTGTCAGGCAGCAGCAGCGGCGTGAGCCCCGGATGGCCGGGGAAGTCGATGCCGAACATCTCGTGCGTCTCCCGCTCGTGCCACGCGGCCCCGGGGTAGACGCCGGTCGCGGTCGGCACCGCGGCGGCCGCGTGCGGGACCGTGGTGCGCAGCAGCAGCCGGCGCGGCGGTCCGCCGAGCGCCACCACATGGGCGCAGATCCGCAGTCCGGTGCCGGGCTCGTCCACCGCGCTGAGCCAGTCGAAGTAGGTGCAGCCGAGCTCGTCGCGGGCGGCCAGCAGGGCCAGGGGCCAGCGCTCGCCGCCCCCGTCCGTGGGGACGTCGACGGTCAGCAGCCCGTAGGACTCCGCCGCCTCCGCGCCCTCCCCGAAGAGATCCGCCGCCTCGCGCGGCAGCCAGCCCACCCCCGTCACCGTCCGCGCTCCTCGGCAGCCCGGGCCGGCGTCACCAGATCGCTGGTCAGCGCGGCCGCCGACGGGCCCGAGGACGCCGCCGCGGGCGACGCGTACCGGCCGGCCGTGGACTCCTCCGCGATCTTCTGCTGGAGCGTGAGGATGCCCTGGAGCAGGGCCTCGGGCCGGGGCGGGCAGCCCGGCACGTAGACGTCGACGGGGATGATCTGGTCCACGCCCTTGGTGACCGAGTACGAGTCCCAGTACGGGCCGCCGCAGTTGGAGCAGGCGCCGAAGGAGATCACGTACTTCGGCTCCGGCATCTGCTCGTACAGCCGCTTCACCGCCGGCGCCATCTTGTCGGTGACCGTCCCCGAGACCACCATCAGGTCGGCCTGCCGGGGCCCGGGCGCGAACGGGATCACGCCGAGCCGGATGAAGTCGTGCCGCGCCATGGACGCCGCGATGAACTCGATCGCGCAGCAGGCGAGTCCGAAGTTGAACACCCACAGGCTGTAGCGGCGGCCCCAGTTGAGGACCACCTTCATCGGCTCGGGGGCCAGCCGGGCCAGCGGCCCCAGCCGCGATCCCGTCGGCTTCAGGTCCATGTCAGGACGCCCTTCCGCCAGGCGTACAGCAGCCCCGCGCTGAGGAAGCCGAGGAAGATGAACATCTCCACCAGGGTGACCGCGCCGAAGCCGTCGGCCGCGAAGATCGTCGCCCAGGGGAAGAGGAAGACCGAGTCGACGGCGAAGATCACGTACAGGAACGCGTAGACGTAGTACCGCACCTGCGTGTGCGCCCAGCCCTCGCCGACCGGGTCGACGCCGCACTCGTACGTCAGCAGCTTCTCCCGGGTCGGCACCGACGGCCGCAGCAGCCGCCCCGCCGTGAACGCCACGGTGACGAAGAGCACGCCGACGACCGCGACCAGACCGACGACCGCGTAGCCGTGGAAGTAGTCGGGCACGTTCGGACCTCCGGCGGATGATCCGTGTCAGGGGGACGCCAGTGAACTGTCAGGACGGGAGTCTAGGGGGTGCCGGGCCGCTTGTGACCAGTGCGTTGCGCCCCCCGCTCACGCGAACCTCGACCGCCCGTTCGGCACGGGGCGCGGCGGGCCGGACCGGCGGGCGGAACGGCGCGCGGGACAGCGCACTGGACGGCCGGTGGGCGAGGTAGGGCTATCCCCCCCACGTGTTCACCGATCCACCCCCTGGCAGCCGCCCCCCGCGCCCGGCACGCTGGGTGCCATGACCAGCACCGTCGCCGCGCCCGACGCCCACGAACCGGAGAGGCTGCCGCCTCCCCGGGCGGCGCTGGGCGCCCAGACCTGGCGGGAGATCAGCTATCTGCTGAGCAGCTTCCCCCTGAACGTCATCGCCTTCTGCTACGTGCTGGTCTGGATCTACGCGGGCACGCTGCTGTCGATCACGGTGATCGGGCTGCCGATCCTGGCGCTCGGGCTGATCGGCTGCCGCCGGCTGGGCGCCTGGGAACGCTCCCGGGCCCGGTACCTGCTGCGGCTGCGCATCGACGAGCCGAGCCCGCTGCCGGTGCGCCGGGGTGCCGGCTTCTTCGCCTGGCTGTGGAGCAGCCTGCGGGACTCGGTGGGGTGGCGCACCGCGCTGTTCTTCGTGGTGCGGCTGCCCTGGACGGCGACGGCCTTCGTCGTGACGCTGGCCGGGCTTTTCGTCGCCTGGCCGCTGCTGCCCTGGCTGGTCCGCTGGATGAGCCACGTGGACCGGGCGCTGGTGCGTTCGCTGCTGTCCCCGTCCGACGAGTTGGAGCGGCGCATCGCGGAGCTGGAGTCGGACCGGGTGACGGTCACTGACACCGCCAGCGCCGACCTGCGGCGGATCGAGCGGGACCTGCACGACGGCGCCCAGGCCCGGCTGGTGGCCCTGGCCATGGACCTGGGCCTGGCCAAGGAGAAGCTCACTTCAGACCCCGAGACAGCCGCCAGGATGGTCGACGAGGCACACGGCGAGGTCAAGCTCGCCCTCCAGGAGCTACGCGACCTGGCCCGCGGCATCCACCCCGCAGTCCTCACCGACCGCGGCCTCGGCCCCGCACTGTCCTCGGTCGCCTCCCGGTGCACCGTGCCGGTGACGGTGACCGCCGACCTCGCCGAGCGGCCCGCGCCCGCCATCGAGGGCATCGCCTACTTCACCGCGTCCGAACTGCTGCAGAACGTCAGCAAACACAGCGGCGCCCGCCAGGCGAGCGCCGAGATCTGGCGGTCCGAGGACCGGCTGATGCTCCAGGTCACCGACGACGGCCACGGCGGAGCCGACCCCGCCACCGGCAGCGGCCTCTCGGGACTGGCCGAACGCCTCGCCGCCGTGGACGGCCTCCTCGCCGTCCACTCCCCCGACGGCGGACCCACCACCATCACCGCTGAGCTCCCGTGGCGGGAGCGCAACGGCACACCAGAAGGATCACGCCGATGAGCGGCACCATGACCGGCCTCTCGACGCCCACGGACGCCGCCGAACGCGGCGGCCGGCTGCGGAACGCGCTGCTGCTGCCGATCCGCGTCCGCACCCTGCGGGAGGGCCTGCACCTGCTGCTGAACTTCCCCGTCGCCCTGGCGGCGTTCGTCTTCACGGTGACCGGCCTGGCGCTCAGCGCCGGGCTGTTGATCACCTTCGTGGGCCTGCCGCTGATGGCGCTGGTGCTGCTCTGCCTGCGCGGCCTCGGCTGGCTGGAGCGGATGCGCGCCAGGGGCCTGCTGCGGATGGAGATCGCGGAGCCGGAGCCGCTGCGGCTGCGCGCCGACCGCAGAGGGCTGCTGGCCTGGATGGGCGCGATGCTGCGGAGCAACGTGTCCTGGCGGGCGGTGGCGTATGCGCTGTTGAGCTTCCCGTGGGGTGTCTTCACCTTCTGCGTGGTCGTGGTGCTGTGGACGCTCGGCTGGACGATGCTGACCTTCCCGCTGTGGTTCTGGATCGTCCCGGCCACCACGGACGAGGCGGGCGTGGGCATCAACACGGGCGCGGAGGAGGGCGAGTGGACCTGGGTCTGGGACGGCCCGCTGGAGGTGATCATGGCCGTGACGCTGGGCGCCCTGGTGCTGATGCTCTCCGGGGTGGTGATCCGGGTGCTGGCCCACGGCGACCGGGCCCTGGTGTGGCTGCTGCTGGGGCCCTCGGCGGCGGCCACCCGGGTGCGGCAGCTGGAGTCGGACCGGTCGCAGGTGGTGGACGCCTCGGCCGAGGACCTGCGGCGGATCGAGCGGGACCTGCACGACGGCGCCCAGGCCCGGCTGGTGGCCCTGGCCATGGACCTGGGCCTGGCCAAGGAGAAGCTCACTTCAGACCCCGAGACAGCCGCCAGGATGGTCGACGAGGCACACGGCGAGGTCAAGCTCGCCCTCCAGGAGCTACGCGACCTGGCCCGCGGCATCCACCCCGCAGTCCTCACCGACCGCGGCCTCGGCCCCGCACTGTCCTCGCTGGCGGGCCGCTGCCGGGTGCCGGTGACCGTGGACGTGGAGCTGCACTGGCGGCCGGCCGAGGCGATCGAGGGGATCGCCTACTTCACAGCCTCCGAACTGCTGCAGAACGTCAGCAAGCACAGCGGCGCCCGCCAGGCCTCCGTGGACATCTGGCGGTCCGAGGACCGGCTGATGCTCCAGGTCACCGACGACGGCCACGGCGGAGCCGACCCCGCCAGCGGCAGCGGCCTCTCGGGACTGGCCGAACGCCTCGCCGCCGTGGACGGCCTCCTCGCCGTCCACTCCCCCGACGGCGGACCCACCACCATCACCGCGGCGCTGCCCTGGCGCGACCGCGTGGCCGCGAAGCGCTGAGACCGCCCTCACGGCTCCACCCCGGTTCCTCGCCGACTCCTCGCCGACTCCTCGGCGAGGAACCGGGGTGAGATGCTGAACGCCGACACGCGGCATCACACGAAGCATCCCCCAGCGCTGCATCTGTCGAAACGAACGGAGTCGAGGACGTGCGGGTAGTCATCGCCGAGGATTCGGTGCTGCTCCGGGAGGGCCTGACCCGGCTGCTGAACGACCGGGGCCACGAAGTGGTCGCCGGGGTCGGGGACGGGGAGGCGCTGATCGCGGCGGTGCGCGAACTGGCGGACGGCGGTGCCGCGCCCGATGTGGTGGTGGCCGACGTCCGGATGCCGCCGACGCACACCGACGAGGGCGTGCGGGCGGCGGTCCGGCTCCGGCAGCGCTACCCGGAGCTGGGGGTGCTGGTGCTGTCGCAGTACGTGGAGGAGCAGTACGCCACGGAGCTGATCGCCGGATCCAGCCGGGGCATCGGATACCTGTTGAAGGACCGGGTCGCCGACGTGAGCGAGTTCGTCGAGGCCGTGGCGCGGGTGGCGGAGGGCGGTACCGCGCTCGACCCCGAGGTGGTCGCGCAGCTGCTGGGGCGCAGCCGGAAACAGGACGTGTTGGTCGGGCTCACTCCGCGGGAAAGGGAAGTCCTAGGACTAATGGCGGAGGGCCGCACGAACTCCGCTATCGCCCAGCAGCTCGTGGTGAGTCACGGCGCCGTCGAAAAGCACGTGAGCAACATCTTTATGAAGCTCGGCTTGGCACAGAGTGACACAGATCACCGGCGAGTTCTGGCGGTTCTGACCTATCTCAATTCCTAGGTTCGGTGTCAGCCTGGAGACAGACCCCGGGGGCGGCGGGACGTCGGGAAGTTAAGGGGGGCTTGGGACGGTTGCCAGGGCGCCGACGGGGCTCGGCGGGGACGGGGTGGACGACCCCGCGCCCACGCGCGTAGCCCGCGTCCATCATGTGATCACCTTCTGGAAGGCGCCCCCTACGCGCGTACCATGGGCTGGCAAGAGCCGCCTCGAAGGAGGGCTACAGCAGTGACCACTGAGGTCAACCAGGCGAGCCGGGACAGCAAGGACGTCAGGCGTCTCGACCGGGTGATCATCCGGTTCGCTGGTGATTCCGGAGACGGGATGCAGCTGACGGGGGATCGTTTCACCTCTGAGACGGCCTCGCTCGGAAATGATCTGTCGACGCTTCCGAACTTCCCCGCGGAAATCCGCGCACCTGCCGGCACGCTGCCCGGCGTCTCGTCGTTCCAGGTGCATTTCGCTGACCATGACATCCTCACCCCGGGTGACGCCCCGAATGTGCTGGTGGCGATGAATCCGGCCGCTTTGAAGGCGAATGTTCCCGACCTCCCGCGCGGTGCGGAGATCATCGTCAACACGGACGAGTTCTCCTCCCGGGCGATGGCCAAGGTCGGGTACGCGGAGAGCCCGCTGAAGGACGGCTCGCTGGACGGGTACAGCGTGCACGAGGTGCCACTGACCACGCTCACGGTCGAGGCGCTCAAGGAGTACGGCCTGACCCGCAAGGAGGCGGGCCGCAGCAAGAACATGTTCGCCCTCGGGCTGCTGTCGTGGATGTACCACCGGCCCACCGAGGGCACCGAGAGGTTCCTGCGCAGCAAGTTCGCGAAGCGCCCGGAGCTCGCGGAGGCGAACATCGCCGCCTTCCGCGCCGGCTGGAACTTCGGCGAGACCACCGAGGACTTCGCCGTCTCCTACGAGGTCGCGCCGGCCACCTCGGCGTTCCCCGCCGGCACCTACCGCAACATCTCGGGCAACCTCGCGCTGGCGTACGGCCTGGTGGCCGCCGCGCAGTGCGCGGACCTGCCGCTGTTCCTCGGCTCGTACCCCATCACGCCGGCGTCCGACATCCTGCACGAGCTGTCCAAGCACAAGAACTTCGGCGTGCGCACCTTCCAGGCCGAGGACGAGATCGCCGGTATCGGCGCCGCGCTCGGCGCGGCGTTCGGCGGAGCGCTGGGCATCACCACCACCTCGGGGCCCGGCGTGGCGCTGAAGTCCGAGACGATCGGCCTCGCGGTCTCGCTTGAGCTGCCGCTGCTGATCATCGACATCCAGCGCGGCGGCCCGTCCACCGGTCTGCCCACCAAGACCGAACAGGCCGACCTGCTCCAGGCGATGTTCGGGCGGAACGGCGAGGCGCCCGTGCCGATCGTCGCCCCGGCCACCCCGGGCGACTGCTTCACCGCGGCGCTGGACGCGACGCGCATCGCGCTCGCCTACCGCACCCCCGTCTTCCTGCTGTCCGACGGCTATCTGGCCAACGGCTCGGAGCCGTGGCGGATCCCCGAGCTGGACGAGCTGCCCGATCTGCGGGTGCAGTTCACCACCGGGCCCAACCACGAACTGGCCGACGGCACCGAGGTCTTCTGGCCGTACAAGCGCGACGAGCGGACCCTGGCCCGGCCCTGGGCGGTCCCCGGCACACCCGGCCTGGAGCACCGCATCGGCGGCATCGAGAAGCAGGACGGCACCGGCAACATCAGCTACGACCCGGCCAACCACGACCATATGGTCCGCATCCGGCAGGCCAAGGTGGACGGCATCGAGGTGCCGGACGTCGTCGTGGACGACCCCAGCGGCCCGCCCGGCGAGGGCGCCCGCGTGCTGGTCCTCGGCTGGGGTTCGACGTACGGCCCCATCACCGCCGCGGTCCGGCGCATCCGCCGGGCCGGCGGTCAGATCGCCCAGACCCACCTGCGCAACCTCAGCCCACTCCCCGGCAACCTCGGGGACGTGTTGCGCGCCTACGACCGGGTCGTGCTGCCCGAGATGAACCTCGGCCAGCTCGCCATGCTGCTCCGGGCGAAGTACCTGGTCGACGTGAGGTCGGTGACCCAGGTCACCGGCCTGCCCTTCAAGGCCGAGCAGCTCGCGTCCGCTTTCAAGGAGGCCCTCGACCATGACCACTGAGGCACCCACCCAGCCCTCAGCCGCGTCACCCACCCCGTCACCCACCCCCACGCCCGGTGTGGGGCGTTCCGCGCTGGCGCTCGTGCCGACCGCCGAGACCCGCCAGACCGCCAAGGACTTCAAGACCGACCAGGAGGTCCGCTGGTGCCCGGGCTGCGGCGACTACGCCGTGCTCGCCGCCGTTCAGGGCTTCATGCCGGAGCTCGGCCTGGCCCGGGAGAACATCGTCTTCATCTCCGGTATCGGCTGCTCCTCGCGGTTCCCGTACTACATGAACACCTACGGGATGCACTCGATCCACGGCCGGGCCCCGGCCATCGCCACCGGCCTGGCCGCCGCCCGCCGCGACCTGTCCGTATGGGTCGTCACCGGCGACGGCGACGCGCTGTCCATCGGCGGCAACCACCTGATCCACGCCCTGCGGCGCAACGTCAACCTCAAGATCCTGCTGTTCAACAACCGGATCTACGGCCTGACCAAGGGCCAGTACTCGCCCACCTCGGAGACCGGCAAGATCACCAAGTCGACGCCGATGGGCTCGCTGGACACCCCGTTCAACCCGGTCTCGCTGGCGCTCGGCGCGGAGGCGTCGTTCGTCGCCAGGACCGTGGACTCCGACCGCAAGCACCTCACCAGCGTGCTGCGCGCCGCCGCCGAGCACCACGGTTCGGCGCTCGTGGAGATCTACCAGAACTGCAACATCTTCAACGACGGCGCCTTCGAGGCGATGAAGGACAAGGAGCAGGCGCAGGAGGCGGTGATCCGGCTGGAGCACGGGCAGCCGATCCGCTTCGGCACCCCGTTCGCCGAGGAGGACGGCGGGGACGGGCTCGGGCACCGGGGCGTGGTCCGCGATCCGGCCAGCGGCGAGCTGCGGGTGGTCGACGTCGCCGCGGAGGGCACGGACGGCGTGCTGACGCACGACGCCCACGCCGACTCCCCCAGCACCGCCTTCGCGCTGTCCCGGCTGGCCGACCCGCAGACCCTGCACCGCACCCCGATCGGCGTGCTGCGCTCGGTCGAGCGGCCGGTCTACGAGGAGCGGATGGCCGAGCAGTTGGAGGCCGCGGTGGAGCGGCACGGCAAGGGCGACCTGGCCGCGCTGCTGGCCGGCCACGACACCTGGACCGTCGCCGGCTGAGCTCCGACGCCACGGGCTGTCAGGACCGTTACGCCGAAACGGGAATGACAGCCGCGTCGCCCGACGCTGCCTGCATGACGGGTTGGCGTGACTCGGCGTCGGTGAAGACAGGGGAGGCAGTGGTGGGCGCAGCGACGAGCCGGGCGGGCCTGGGCTACGGGCTCGCGGCCTTCGGGATGTGGGGGCTGCTGCCGCTCTACTGGCACGAGTTGGAGGCCACGGGCCCGTGGCAGCTGCTCGCCCACCGGATGGTGTGGTCGCTGCCCACGGCGCTGCTCATCCTGGCGCTGGCCCGGAGCTGGTCCTGGATACGCCCGCTGCTGCGCCAGCCGAAGCAGCTCGCGTTGCTCGCGATGTCCGCCTCGCTGATCACGGTCAACTGGGGCGGCTTCATCTGGGCGGTGGCGAACGACCGCACGCTTGAGGCGTCCCTCGGATACTTCATCAACCCACTGATCACCATCGCCATCGGCGTGCTGCTGCTGCGGGAGCGGCTGCGCCCCGCGCAGTGGGTGGCGGTCGGCATCGGCGCGCTCGCCGTGGTGGTGATGTCGGTGGCCTACGGGCGGGTGCCCTGGCTGTCGCTCGCCCTCAGCTTCAGCTTCGCCGCCTACGGGCTGGTCAAGAAGAAGACCGGCCTGGACGGCACCGAGGGCTTCAGCGCCGACGCCGCGCTGCACTTCCTGCCGGCGCTCGGCTTCCTGCTGTTCTTCGCCGGCACCGGTGGGGGCGGCGACGACGCCTCCGCCGCCGGGGACGGCCTCGGCCACACGCTGCTGCTGGTCGCCAGCGGTCCCGTCACCGCGCTGCCGTTGATCTTCTTCGGCGCGGCGGCGGTCCGGGTGCCGCTGTCCACGCTGGGGCTGATGCAGTACCTGGCGCCGAGCTCCATGTTCCTGCTCGGGATCTTCGTCTTCCACGAGGAGATGCCGCCGGAGCGGCTCGCCGGCTTCCTGTTGGTCTGGGCCGCGTTGTCGGTGCTGACCTGGGACGCGCTGCGCACCGCGCGACGCGACCGCGCCCGCCGGGCGCGCCCGGTGGCCGGGCGCTCCCCCGCCCCGGACCTGACGGCGCCCCGGGACGGCACGCGGGAGACGCCTGGCGCCGACCTCACCGCCGACGCCGCTCGCTGAAGCCGGCCGCTAGGCCCTGTCCTGCCGATCTTGCCGGGCCCGCGACTCCCCCGGACTCCGTCCGGGGGGACCCCCACGCTACGGCCACTCGCTGCGTTGTCGAATCGCGCGAGTACGTCCCCCCGACTCCGTCTGGGAGGTGCCCCCATCGATCGACAGGACAGGACCTAGGTCCCGGTGGCGCAGCCCTCCCGTTCCCGGGCCTCTCCCCCGGTCCGGTCGGCCGTGGCGACGGCGGACGCGGCGACGGCGGGGCGCCGCCGGCGCGTGCCGGCCCGGGTGCGGGACACCGCGACGCCGCCCAGGCAGAGCAGGCCGCCGAGCATGGTGAGCCAGCCGGGCACCTCGTCCAACAGCAGCCAGGACAGCACGATCACCACCCCGGGCGCCGCGTACGTGGTGGCGCCCATCCGCCCGGCGGTGGTACGGGACAGCGCGTACGCCCAGGTGCTGAACGCCAGGGCGGTGGGGAAGACGCCGAGGTAGGCGACGTTCAGAGTGGCGTCCCAGGGCGCGTCGCCGACCTCCGTGACGAGTTGCCCGGAGAACGGCAGGCAGACGACCGTGCCGACCAGACAGCCGAACGTCGTCACCTGTACGGGTGAGGCGTACGCCAGCGCCGGCTTCTGGCTGACCACGGCCACCGCGTAGGAGACGGCGGCGACCAGGCACAGGGCCACGCCGAGCAGCGACGCCGCGCCGTCGTCGGACATCGAAAGACCGACCACCACCGCCCCGGCGAACGACACCGCCATGCCGGCCAGCAGCCGCGGCGGGAAGCCCTCCTTCAGGAACCAGCCGCCGAGCAGCGCCATCAGGATCGGCCCGACGTTCACGATCATGGCGGCGGTGCCGGCGTCCACCTCCTGCTCGCCCCAGTTCAACGCGACCATATAGCCGCCGAACCACAGCACTCCGGTGATGAGCACCCCCGGCCAGGCCCCGCGCGGCGGCAGCAACGGGCGTCCCCGCCGCTGTATCAGCAGCACGGTGACCAACACCGCGGAGCCCGTGAGCAGCCGGCCGAGCGCCAGCGCGCCGGGCGAGAAATGGTCGCCCGCGCTCCGGATCGAGACGAAGGCGGACGCCCACAGCACCACCGTGATCGCGGCCGCGGCGAACGCCCGACCATCAACTGTTGCTTCGCTATTACCCCGAGAACTCTTCAGCACTGCAACACCGTACGCGCGTTCCCCCCTCGACCGACAGGGGTTTTCGCGGGGTTTCGGGATTTGCGCACCGATCCGCGCCTCCTCTAACTTCCAAACGAGACAGTTCCGTTCTATTCCCCCCATTCCGTTCTATTCCGTTTCCCGGGGTTGCCCGACTTCGACTACCCCATGCGCTTCCTCGACGACGGCCTCCTGCCCGCACCGCACGGCAGTTGAGGCCCGTCCGCCAGCCAGCGCGCACCGACCAGCACGAACCGACCGCAGAGAGGTCAGCATGTCCCAGATCACCGAGGACGCCGTCGCGCCGGACGACGCCGGCACCCCGCCCCCGCCACCACGCCGCTGGTGGGTGCTCACCGTCATCGGCATCGCCCAGCTGATGGTGGTGCTCGACGTCACCGTCGTGAACATCGCCCTGCCCTCGGCCCAGCAGGACCTGGGCTTCTCCGACGGCGACCGCCAGTGGGTGATCACCGCCTACGCCCTGGCGTTCGGCAGCCTGCTGCTGCTCGGCGGCCGGATCGCCGACCTCTTCGGACGCAAGGCCACCTTCCTCGTCGGCCTGGTCGCCTTCGCCGCCGCCTCCGCGCTGGGCGGCGCCGCCGGCAACTTCGAGATCCTCGTCCTCGCCCGCGCCCTCCAGGGCGTCGCCGGCGCGCTGCTGGCGCCGGCCGCGCTGTCGCTGCTGACCACCACGTTCACCGACCCCAAGGAGCGCGGCCGGGCGTTCGGCGTCTACGGCGCCATCGCCGGCGCCGGCGGCGCCATCGGCCTGCTGCTCGGCGGGGTGCTCACCGAGCATCTGGACTGGCGCTGGACGATGTACGTCAACCTGCTCTTCGCGGTCGTCGCCTTCGCCGGCGGCGCCGTTCTGCTGCAGCGCGGCGTCCGCGACCGTTCGGCCACCCTGGACATGCCCGGCACCCTGCTGGTGTCCGCCGGCCTCTTCGGCCTGGTCTACGGCTTCGCCAACGCCGAATCGCACGACTGGGGTCACCCGGGCACCTGGGGCTGTCTGGTCGCCGGCGGCCTGCTGCTGGTCGTCTTCACCTGGTGGCAGACGCGGTCCGCGCACCCGCTGCTGCCGCCCCGGGTGGTGCTCGACCGCGACCGCGGCGCCTCGTACCTCTCGGTGCTGATCATCGGCGCCGGCATGTTCGGCGTCTTCCTCTTCCTCACCTACTACATGCAGCAGACCCTCGGATACTCGCCGGTCCGGACCGGCCTCGCCTTCCTGCCGATGATCGGCGCCCTGATGGTCACCGCCACCGTGGCCACCGGCGCCATTCTGTCGCGCCTCGGCGCGCGCCCGCTGGTGCCGCTGGGCATGGGCATGGCCGCCGCCGGGCTGGTCTGGATGACCGCCCTGGAGGTGGACAGCGGCTACGTCGGCTACGTGATGCCGCCGCTGATCGTGACTGGTCTCGGCTTCGGCCTGGTCATGGCCCCGGCGATGAACGTGGCCACCTCGGGCGTGGCCGCCGGCGACGCCGGCGTGGCCTCCGCCCTGGCGAACACCGGGCAGCAGGTCGGCGGCTCGATCGGCACCGCCGTGCTCAACACCCTGGCGGCCGGCAGCGCCAGCGACTACCTCGTCGGCAAGGACCCCACCGACCCGGCGGTGCTCGCCCAGGCCAGCCTGGAGAGCTACGCCACCGCCTACTGGTGGTCGGCCGGCTTCTTCCTGGTCGGCGTGGTGGTCAGCGTCCTCGTCTACCGCGGCGGCACGCCCCGGGAGAGGGACCTCACGGCTCCGGCCGGGGCCGCCGTGCACATGTGACCCCCGGTGCCCCCGACGGCCCGAGGTTTCGAGGGTTCGTGGCACGGAGTGCCCACCCTGCCGGGTGCGATCCGTGACTGAGCGCGTACTATGCGGCGGTGAACGGCGCGGACAGTCCGGCCAGCCATGACCAGGAGGCAGCGACCGTGATCGAAGCAGAGCTGAAGGCGCACGTACACGCTCCCCAGGACGTCATACGAATCCTCGACCAGTACGGTCCGGGGCACGCGGAGACGTACCACGACACCTACTACGACGACGACGAGGGCAACCTGACGGCGCGGGACGCGGAGCTGCGCACGCGAACCGTCAGCAGCCCGCACGACACCCGCTTCGTGCTCACCTACAAGGGAGCGACCATCGACGCGGACTCGGGCTCGAAACCGGAGCACGAGACCCGGATCACCGACCCGGACGCGGTCCAGGCGATGCTCACGGGCCTGGGCTACCGGCCGGTCATCGACTACGAGAAGCGGTGCCGCAACTACGAGTTCGACGCCCGGGGCCGGAAGATGCTGGCCACTCTGGCGTTCCTGCCCGAGCTCGACACCAGCTTCCTGGAGCTGGAGACCCTGATCCAGGACGACGGCGACGTGCAGGAGGCACTGGGGGACGTCAGGGCGGTGCTGCACGATCTGGGCATCAAGGACGCGGACCTGACGAAGGAGCGGTACACCGACGCGGTGGCCACCCGCCGGCGCTGACGCACGACCCGTCCGAGGGGCCCGCGGGGCGCTTACCGAGCACCGCCGCCGGCCCCTCGGCACGCCAGACGCGCCGCTGTCAGTGGCGACTGGTATCAGTGGGACATGGCACTGGGATGGAAGCTCGTCATCGACGCACGGGACGCGCCACGGCTTGCCGACTTCTGGGCGGCGGCCCTGGAGTACAAGGTGGAGGACACCAGCGCGCTGATCGAGCGGCTGCTGGCCGCGGGGCAGATCGGCGAGGACATTCTGATCCACCACCACGGGCGGCGCGCCTGGCGGGACTTCGGAGGGATCAGGCATCCGGAGGACCCGGTGGACGAAGCCACCGGCATCGGCAGGGGGCGGCGCCTGCTCTTCCAGAACGTGCCGGAGGTCAAGACCGTCAAGAACCGGCTGCATATCGACATCCACGGGCCCGAGCCGGGGAACCCGGCGGCCCTGGAGGAGCTGGTCACCCGGCTGGAAGGCCTGGGCGCGCGGCGGCTTCGCGAGGAGAACCAGGGCCCGGCGGGCCACTGGTGGCTGATGCTCGACCCCGAGGGCAACGAGTTCTGCGCGTCCTAGGCCCCGTCCTGCCGATCTTGCCGGGCCCGCGACCCCCCAGACTCCGTCTGGGAGGTGCCCCCATTCGTACGAGCTGCGATCCTCCGCCCTGCGACGGACCTCCCCCAGGCCCTCAAGGGCCTGGGGGAGCCGCGGGCTGATCCTCCCCCAGCCCGGGAGGCTGGGAGGTGCCCCCATCGATCGACAGGACAGAACCCCGCTGACCCGCGGCGCCGGCCGGTGGCCGGCGCCGCGGGTCAGCTCGGTGCGGCTGGCGTCGGCTCAGCGGGAGAGCACGTCAGGGAGCAGTTCGGGCGCCAGGCCGCCGAAGGAGGTGCCCGGGTCGATCTCCAGCACCTCCGCGTTCTGCGGCGGGGTGAAGTCGAACGTGCCCCCGGCCGGCTGCTCGTAGGTGATCTGCGAGAACGACACGTCCAGCAGCTGGTCGTCGCCGTCCAGGACGGTCACCGCCAGCGGCACGCCGGTCTCCGCGTCCACCGCGATCCGGACCGAGCTGGCCTGGTCCGCCAGATCCTTCTCGGTGGGCACCACCAGCAGTTCGTAGGCGTCCCGGCCGGCCACCCGGGCGGTGCCGTCCACCGAGATGTCCGCGTACTCGCCGGCCTGGTCCAGCAGGCGCTCAGCGGCCTCCTGCGGAGTGAGGCTGCCCAACCAGTCCTGCTCCTCCCGCGGCAGGTCCTCGCCGTGCTCACCGGCGGCGTCGGGCACCGTCCCCTTGAAGACGGTGTTGCTGCTGCTGTCGTACCCCCACAGCTCGTCGCCGTCGTGGATCACGCTGAACTCGTCGTCGCCGTCCGCCACCGCGAGCCGCTGCCGCTCCGGACCGTCCATCGCCACCCGCAGCGTGCTGTCGCCGGTGGCCAGCCCGGCCAGCGCACCGGCCGGACCGCCGCTCTCGCCGAGCACACTGTCCAGCACACCGCCCATGTTCGGCAGCGACGGAATGCCGAGATTCGTGTCCATCCGCACCGTGCCCGACAGCTGCTCGGTGTCCGAGGCGGCCATCTGCACCAGCAGTTCCTCGGCCGTGGTCTCCGGCAGATCCGGGCTGCCGTCGCTGGCCAGCGCGGGCCAGATACCGGCTCCGACGGCGGCGATGCCAGCCACCACGGCGGTCGGCACGGCCGCCCGCCGCAGATTTCTCGTCAACGTCGATGCCATCAGATCCCCATCCATTCGGCGTCGGTCCCGATCCTCGCCCCCGGAACGATCACATGACCAATTGCACCAGGCCTGGGCCAATCCGGCATCCGCCAACGGTCGACTTCCAGGTCCTACCCAGGGAGTACCCCCGGGCCCGGTGATGACCCGAACCCGTAGGGGTAGCGCCTCAGGGATGCCGGACGCGACCGCGCCCACGGCCGCTCCCACCACGGGGAGCCGACCGGTCACCGATGGTGATCAGGGGGTCACACGGTGCGGTCGGCCACCGCGTCGCAGAGTTCGGCCAGGGCCTGCCTCGCCGGAATGTCCGGCAGCGGCGTCAGGGTCTGCCGCGCCTGGTCGGCGAAGGACAGCGCGTCCTGCCTGGCCCGCTCCAGCGCGGGGTGCGCCCGGAGCCGCGCCAGCGCCTCCGCGTGCCGGGCGTCGTCGCCGAGGTCGCCGTCCACCAGCTCGCACAGCTCCCGGTCCGCCTCGGCGGCCGGGCCACCGCGCTCCGCCATCTCCCGCAGCCGCAGCACCGGCAGCGTGGCCACGCCCTCCCGCAGGTCGGTGCCGGGCGTCTTGCCCGACTCCTGTTCGTCGCTGGAGATGTCCAGTACGTCGTCGGCGAGTTGGAAGGCGACGCCGATTCGCTCGCCGAACTGCGCCAGCACGTTGACCAGCGGCTCCTCGACGCCGGCCAGCAGCGCGCCGAGCCGCATCGAGACGGCGATCAACGAACCGGTCTTGCCCGCCACCACGTCCAGATAGTGGCCCACCGGGTCCTGCCCGGGACGGGGTCCCGAGGTCTCCTGCATCTGGCCGGTGACCAGCCGCCCGAACGCCTCCGCCTGGATGCGGACGGCCTGCGGGCCGAGCTCGGCGACTATCGCGGACGCCCGGGCGAAGAGGAAGTCGCCGGTCAGCACCGCCACCGAGTTGTCCCAGTTCGCGTTGGCGCTGGGCACACCGCGGCGCATCTCCGCCTCGTCCATGATGTCGTCGTGGTACAGCGTGGCCAGGTGGGTCAGCTCCACCACCACGGCGGCCGGCACCACGCCGGGCGCGTCCGGGTCGCCGAACCGCGAGGCGAGCAGCGTCAGCAGCGGGCGGAACCGCTTCCCGCCGGCCCGCACCAGGTGTTGCGCGGTCTCGGTGAGGAACGGGACGTCACTCTTGGTGGCCTCCACCAGCCCCGCCTCGACGGCCACCAGCCCGGCCCGGACGTCGGCATCCAGGGCGTTGTCCCGCACGCTCACCCCGAAGGGTCCCACGACCGTCACGAGCGTTACTCTCCTGTCTCCGGCCAGCCTGATGGTGGGATGTCCCCCGCAGGGTAACCGGTCAGAAGTGGATCACCCCCGCCCGATCCCTCCTGGATCCCCCCTGACGGTGCGCTCCCGGCTCGGTGCTGGCGGCACGGATGCCGCAGACTGCCATAGGACGGTAACACTTTGACCTTTTTGGCTCGGGCCCGGGATAGCGTGCGGTGACCACGTTCAACGTTCGAGGGGATGCCATGCGTAGGTCAAGGTCAACGAGGCTCGCCGCGCCCGCCCTCGCGGCGGCGGGGGTGCTGCTGCTGGGTGCGTGCGGCCTCATCGGCGGCGACGAGGAGTCCGGATCCGGTGAGGACCAGAGCTCGGAGCAGGGTGGCGGCGAGGAGAACGGCGGCGAGGCCGAGGACACGAGCGGCGGGGGCCTGGACGGCACCTGGATCACCGGGCTCGAGGAGCCCTACAACGCCCTGGTGATCGCCGGGGAGAGCGCGACGTTCGTCAAGGACAGCGGCTCCGAGGTGTGCACCGGGCCGGCGCTGGAGAACACCCTGGCGCTGGTCTGCGACTCGGGCAACACCGAGTTCACCGCCGCCACCATCGAGCAGCAGGGCGACGAGCTCACCGTGTCCTGGGAGTCCGGCGAGGAGGAGTCCTACCAGCGGGCCGACGACGCGGCCCTGGCGGAGCTCCCCGGCGTGGAGGACATCCCGGGTCTGGAGGATCTGGAGCAGGACCTCCAGGACCTGCAGGACCTGCAGAACGGTCTCGACAACTAACCGGCCAGAAGCCGGATTTCCGGCCAATCCACCGAAGCCCCCTACGGGTTGCGGAACCGTCACCGTCATCATGACGTGTACGCAGGCACATACAGCCCGTAGGGGGGTTCATGCACACCACGACCCGGCGACTCGCCGGTGCGCTGGCGCTGATACCGGTGGCGCTGTTGACCAGCGCCTGTTCCGACGGCGGTGGGGGAACGGCCGTCGCCGAGATCACCGAGAACGCGGACCTGTCGGACGGCACACTTCCCGGCGACGTGCTCGCCGACGGCATGCGCGATCTGGGCGACTGGCGCGATCTGATGCCCGGGGAGGGCGGCGAGGACCTGCCCACCGACGACTGGGACTCCGACTCCGGGGTGGTGGGTTCCTGGTTCAGCGTCGACGACTACTACAACTACCTGTCGTTCTACAACGACGGCTCCGCCTCGCTGATCACCGAGGCCGACACCTGCTACGGGACGTTCACGGAGGCCGGCTCCGTCACCCAGTTGCAGTTCCCCGACTGTTCGGGAAGCACCTACACGAGTGGCACCGCGACGCTGTCCTCCGACACCCTGGCGGTGGCCTGGGCGGACGGCACGTCCGAGGGCTACAGCCAGAACGCCGCGGACGCCCCGGCCTCCCCCGACGACGACGGGGGCGGCGGCGATGGCACGGAGAACGTCGCCGAGGAGATCTCCGGGCTCTGGTCCGGTAACGACGGCTCGTTCTTCATGGTGATCCCCTCCCAGGAGTCCGGCACCGGCATCGCCAACGCCTCCTATCTGGCGTCGGGTTCGGCCACCGAGTGCATCGGCATCGTGCTGGAGGACCTGCTCGGCGACGGCTGGGACGCCACGGTCAGCTGCGACGAGACCGGGGAGGGCGACTTCCTCTTCGCCGACCTCACCCTGGACGGCGAGGTGCTGACCGTCAGTTGGCCGGACACCGGCGAATCTGCCGAGTACCAGTGGGTCTCCGAATGGGACGCCGCGCTCCCCGAGGACACGCAGGAGTCCTGACGCCCGCTCCGCCGACGCACCAGCACGAGAACGACGCCGGCCGGATCCCCGACGGGGATCCGGCCGGCGTCGTGCCGTACGTGACGGCGGAGCTCAGCGGACGAACACCCCGGCATCGCTCGCCAGGTCGAGGAAGTACTGCGGGGCCACGCCCAGCACCAGCGTCACGACCGCCGCCAGGCCCACCACCATGGTGGTCAGCGGGCTGGGGATGACCACCGAGGGCCCCTCCGGCTTCGGCTCGCTGAAGAACATCAGCACGATGACCCGGACGTAGAAGAACGCGGCGATGGCCGAGGCGATCACGCCGACCACCACCAGGCCCACGGCGCCGGCATCCGCCGCCGCCTTGAACACCGCGAACTTCCCGACGAATCCCGAGGTCAGCGGGATGCCCGCGAAGGCCAACAGGAACAGCGCGAAGACCGCCGCCACCAGCGGCGAACGGCGCCCGAGCCCGGCCCACTTCGACAGGTGGGTGGCCTCGCCCCCGGCGTCCCGCACCAGCGTCACCACCGCGAACGCGCCCAGCGTGACGAAGGAGTAGGCGGCCAGGTAGAACAGCACCGAGGAGACGCCGTCCTCGCTGATCGCCACCACACCGGCCAGGATGAAGCCGGCGTGCGCGATCGAGGAGTACGCCAGCAGCCGCTTCACGTCCGTCTGGGTGATCGCGATGACCGCGCCGGCCACCATCGAGGCGATGGCCACGCCCCACAGCACCGGCTCCCAGTCCCAGCGCAGCCCCGGCAGCACCACGTACAGCAGCCGCAGCATCGCGCCGAAGGCGGCGACCTTGGTGGCCGCCGCCATGAAGCCGGTGACCGGGGTCGGCGCGCCCTGGTAGACGTCGGGCGTCCACATGTGGAACGGCACCGCACCCACCTTGAACAGCAGGCCCATCAGCACCATCGCGCCGCCGATCAGCAGCAGCGCGTCGTTGCCCATCGTCGAGGCCAGGCCGGCGTTCAGCGCCGCCGGCTCGCCGCTGACCACGTCGGCGATGCCGGCGTACGACAGCGTGCCCGCATAGCCGTACAGCAGGGCGATGCCGAACATCAGGAACGCCGAGGCGAAGGCGCCGAGCAGGAAGTACTTGACCGCCGACTCCTGCGACAGCAGCCGCCGCCGGCGGGCCAGCGCGCACAGCATGTACAGCGGGAGCGACAGCACCTCAAGGGCGATGAACAGCACCAGCAGGTCGTTGGCCGCCGGGAAGAGCAGCATGCCGCCGACCGCGAAGAGCAGCAGCGGGAAGATCTCGGTGGCGGTCCACCCGGCCTTCACCGCCTCCTGCTCGGCCACGCCGCCCGGCACCGCGGCCGGCTGCGCCGCGAAGGAGTCCACCGCCGCGCCGTGCGCGGCCGGCTCCAGGCGCCGCTCGGCGAACAGGAGCACCGAGACCAGGCCGACCAGCAGGATGACGCCCTGCAGGAAGAGCGCGGGACCGTCCACGGCCAGCGAGCCCATGCCCACCACCGCGGCCTCGGTGGTGGCGCGACCGCTGGCCGCCAGGGCCACCACCGCGGCGAAGCCGCCGGCCATGGCCAGACCGGTCAGCACGGCCTGCGCCGCGTAGCGGGTGGAACGGGGCGCGAACGCCTCGATCAGCACACCGATGATGCCCGCACAGAAGACGATCAGGCTCGGTGAGAGCGCGACCCACTCGATGTCGGGGGCCTGGAGTTCCCCATTCATTCGGTGGCCTCCACTTCAGGAACCTGCGGTTCGGGATCGGTCTTGCCCACGTCGGACAGGGTGTGATCGACGGCCGGGTCGACGATGTCGGTCAGCGGCTTGGGGTAGACCCCGAGGAAGACGAGCAGCGCGATCAGCGGCCCGACCACGACGAGCTCCCGCACCCGGAGGTCGGGCAGCTTCTCCAGGCCCGGCTTCACCGGCCCGGTCATCGTCCGCTGGTAGAGGATCAGCACGTACAGCGCCGCCAGCACTATGCCGGTGCAGGCGATGATGCCGGCCACGTGGTAGCGGCTGAAGGTGCCCACCAGCACCAGGAACTCGCTGACGAACGGCCCGGTGCCCGGCAGCGACAGCGTCGCCAGGCCGCCCACCAGGAACGTGCCGGCGAGCACCGGCGCGGTCTTCTGCACGCCGCCGTAGTCGGCGATGAGCCGGGAGCCGCGCCGGGAGATGAGGAACCCGGCGACCAGCATCAGCGCCGCGGTGGCCACCCCGTGGTTGATCATGTAGAGGGTGGCGCCGCCCTGCCCCTGGCTGGTCATCGCGAAGATGCCGAGGACGATGAAGCCGAAGTGGCTGATCGAGGCGTACGCGATCAGCCGCTTCATGTCCCGCTGGCCGATCGCCAGCAGCGCGCCGTAGATGATGCTCACCAGGGCCAGCGTGATCACCACCGGCGTGGCCCACTCGCTGGCCTCGGGGAACAGGCCGAGGCAGAAGCGGAGCATCGCGAAGGTGCCGACCTTGTCCACCACGGCGGTGATCAGCACGGCCACCGGGGCGGTGGACTCGCCCATGGCGTTGGGCAGCCAGGTGTGCACCGGCCACAGCGGCGCCTTGATGGCGAACGCCACGAAGAAGCCCAGGAACAGCCAGCGCTCGGTGCCGGTCGCCAGGTCGAACTCCCCGGCGGCCCGCGCCTCGGTGATGGCCTGGAGCGAGAAGGTGCCGGTGCCCAGCTGGTCCGCGGTGGCCACGTACAGGCCGATGACGGCGGCCAGCATGATCAGCCCGCCGGCGAGGTTGTAGAGCAGGAACTTGACGGCCGCGTAGGTGCGCTGCCTGGCCTGCCCCTCCTCGTCCTGCTCCCCCGCGCGGTCGCCGAAGCCACCGATGAGGAAGTACAGCGGGATCAGCATCGCTTCGAAGAAGATGTAGAAGAGGAAGATGTCGGTGGCCACGAAGGACATCACGACCATCGCCTCGACCATCAGGATCAGCGCGAAGAAGCCCTGGGTGGGCCGCCACCGCCGGTCCGCGGGGGTCTCCCCCTCCTTGGGGTCGGCGTCGTTCCAGCCGGCGCCGATGAGGAACGGGACCAGGCCGGCGACCAGCGCCAGCATCGCCACGCCGATACCGTCCACGCCCAGCTCGTAGCGGACCCCGAAGTCCTCGATCCAGGAGCGCGACTCGGTGAGCTGGTACCGGGCGGCGCCCGCACCGGTGTCGAAGCGCACCAGCACCACGGCCGCCAGACCGGCGGTCACCAGCGAGAACAGCAGGGCCAGCCATTTGGCGGCGGTGCGCTGGGCGGCCGGCACCGTGGCGGTGGCCACGGCGCCGACGGCCGGGACCAGCGCGGTGGCCGTCAGCAGGGGAAACGACATGTCAGACCGCCCTCATCAGCAGGGTCGCGGCGACCAGCAGGGCCGCGCCGCCGAACATCGAGACCGCATAGGAGCGGGCGAATCCGTTCTGGACCCGCCGCAGCCGCCCGGACAGCCCGCCGAACGCGGCGGCGGTGCCGTTGACCACGCCGTCGACGAGCTTGTGGTCCACGTAGACCAGGCCGCGGGTGAGCCAGTTGCCAGGCCGGACGAACGCCGCGTGGTTGAAGTCGTCCTGCAGCAGGTCGCGCCGGGCGGCCCGGGTGACGAAGCGGCCCGTCGGCGCCACCACGGGCACCGGACGCCGCCCGTACTGGAACCACGCCCCGCCCACGCCGATCAGCATGACGGCGGTGGCCGCGATCGAGACCTCGCCGTGGCTGACCGGCGAATCGCCGTGGGCCAGCCCGGTGACCGGCTCCAGCCAGTGCACGAAGGACTCGTTCAGGTCGAACAGGAAGCCCGCGCCGACCGAGCCGAAGGCCAGGATGATCATGGGGATGGTCATGGTGGCCGGCGACTCGTGCGGGTGCGGCTCGTGCCCGTGCGCGTCCGGCTGCCAACGCTTCTCGCCGAAGAACGTCAGCAGCATGATCCGCGTCATGTAGTACGCGGTCAGCGCCGCGCCCAGCAGCATCACGCCGCCGAGCACCCAGCCCTGGGTGTCGCCCTTGGCGAACCCGGCGTAGATGATCTCGTCCTTGGAGAAGAAGCCGGACAGGTAGGGGAAGCCGATGATGGCCAGATAGGCCAGGCCGAACGTGGCGAAGGTGACCGGCATGTACTTCCGCAGGCCGCCGTAGCGGCGCATGTCCACCTCGTCGTTCATGCCGTGCATCACCGAACCGGCGCCGAGGAACAGCCCGGCCTTGAAGAAGCCGTGGGTGACCAGGTGCATGATCGCGAAGACGTACCCGATCGGGCCCAGTCCGGCGGCCAGCATCATGTAGCCGATCTGCGACATGGTCGAGCCGGCCAGCGCCTTCTTGATGTCGTCCTTGGCACAACCGACGATCGCACCGAACACCAGCGTGACCGCGCCGACGGTGATGACGACGGTCTGCGCGTCGGGCGCGGCGTTGAAGATGGCGCCGGAGCGGGTGACCAGGTAGACGCCCGCGGTCACCATGGTGGCGGCGTGGATCAGGGCGGAGACCGGGGTCGGGCCCTCCATGGCGTCGCCGAGCCAGGACTGGAGCGGCACCTGGGCCGACTTGCCGCAGGCGGCGAGCAGCAGCATCAGGCCGATGCCGGTGAGCGTGGCCTCGCTGGTGCTCGTCGCGTTCGAGAACACCTCGTCGAAGGCGAAGCTGCCGAACGTGGTGAACATCAGCAGGATCGCGATGGACAGGCCGACGTCGCCGACCCGGTTGACGATGAACGCCTTCTTGGCTGCGGTGGCCGCGCTCGGCTTGTGCTGCCAGAAGCCGATCAGCAGGTACGAGGCGAGGCCCACGCCCTCCCAGCCGACGTAGAGCAGCAGGAAGTTGTCGGCCAGCACCAGCAGCAGCATGGCCGCGAGGAAGAGGTTCAGGTACCCGAAGAAGCGGCGGCGGCGCTCGTCGTGCGCCATGTAGCCGACCGAGTAGAGGTGGATCAGGCTGCCCACGCCGGTGATCAGCAGCACGAAGGTCATCGACAGCTGGTCGAGGTGGAAGCCCACATCCGCCTGGAAGTCGGCGACCGGCACCCAGCTGAAGAGGTGCTGGGTCAGGGTGCGCTCCTCGCCGCCCCGGTCCAGCATGTCGAAGAACAGCACGACCGCGACGACGAACGACGCGGCGGCCATGACGACGCCGATCCAGTGCCCCACACGGTCCAGGCGCCGCCCGCCGACCAGCAGCAGGGCGGCGCCGAACAGCGGCGGCGCGATCAGCAGTCCGATCAGTGACTCCACTGGTCTCTATCCCCTTACAGCTTCATCAGGCTGGCGTCGTCGACCGAGGCCGAATGACGGGAGCGGTACAGCATGACGATGATCGAGAGGCCCACCACGACCTCGGCGGCGGCCACCACCATCACGAAGAACGCCATGATCTGGCCGTCCAGGTTGCCGTGCATGCGGGAGAAGGTGACCAGCGCCAGGTTGGCGGCGTTCAGCATCAGCTCGATGCACATGAACACCACGATCGCGTTCCGCCGCAGCAGCACCCCGCAGGCGCCGAGGGTGAACAGCATGGCGGCCAGGTAGAGGTAGTTCTCCGGGCTCACTGGCGGGCCTCCTCGGCTTCGCTGTCAGGCTCCGCGCCGTTCTCCGACTCGTCGGGCAGGCCCTTCTTGGGACCGCCACCCAGTTCGGCGGTGGTGTCCGGCTGCCCGTGGTACTGGGCGGTGCGCCGCTCCAGGGCGGCCACCCCGGCCAGCGCCTCCTGGTGCACCTCGCGGATCTGGTCCCGGCGGCGCAGCGTCTCGTTGACGGTGAGCTCGGACGGGGTGCCGTCCGGCAGCAGGCCCGGCACGTCCACCCCGTTGTGCCGGGCGTAGACGCCGGGGGCCGGCAGCGGCGGCAGCTGGGTGCCGGCGCGAACCCGCTCCAGTGCCTGCTCCCGCTGGGACTTGGTGCGCTCGATGCGCTCCCGGTGGGTGAGCAGGGTGGCGCCCACCGCGGCGATGGTCAGCAGCACGCCGGTCACCTCGAAGGCCACCACGTAGCGGGTGAACAGCAGCGAGGCCAAGCCCTCGACGTTGCCGTCGGCGTTGGCGTCGGACAGTCCGGTGTAGGAGCCGACGGACGCCTGGCCGATGCCGGCGACCAGCAGGATGCCGAGGCCGAGGCCGCATCCGGCGGCCAGCCAACGCTGCCCGTGCAGCGTCTCCTTCAGCGAGTCGGTGCTGCTGACGCCGACCAGCATCAGCACGAAGAGGAAGAGCATCATCACGGCGCCGGTGTAGACGACGATCTGCACCACGCCGAGGAAGTAGGCGCCGTTGGCGAGGTAGAACATCGCCAGGATGACCATGGTCCCGGCCAGGCAGAGCGCCGAATGCACGGAGCGGCGCAGCAGCACCGTGCCGAGCCCGCCGATCAGGGCGATCGGGGCCAGGATCCAGAACTGCGTGGCCTCGCCCGAGGAGGTCGAGGTCTCGGCGGCGAGGGTCGCCAGCGCACTCATGCGCGCACCTCCGGGGAGGACGAGCCGGGACGCCCGGTGGAGCCCGACGGGTCGGAGTCGCTGCCGCCGCTCTGCCGGCGGCCCTGCGGGGCGGCGCCGTGGTCGGCGCCCGCGGGGTCGCGCAGCGACGCGGCGGCGGCCAGCGCGTCGCTGTGGTCCACGGGCTCCTTGTCGGTGAGGAACTCCTCGCCGTGCGGCGTCTGGCGGACGGTGCCGGGCGCCGCCGCGCTGACCTCGCCCCGGTAGTACGCCTGCTCGTCGGTGCCGGGGTACATCGCGTGCGGGGCCTCGACCATGGTGTCCTCCAGGCCGGCGAGCAGCTCCTTCTTGGTGAAGATGAGCGATTCACGGCTCCGGTCGGCGAGCTCGTACTCGTTGGTCATGGTGAGTGCCCGGGTCGGGCACGCCTCGACGCACAGACCGCACAGAATGCAGCGCAGGTAGTTGATCTGGTAGACGCGGCCGTAGCGCTCGCCCGGGGAGTAACGCTCCTCCTCGGTGTTGTCCGCGCCCTCCACGTAGATGGCGTCGGCGGGACACGCCCAGGCGCACAGCTCACAGCCGATGCACTTCTCCAGCCCGTCCGGATGCCGGTTGAGCTGGTGGCGGCCGTGGAAACGAGGCGCGGTCGGCTTCTTCTCCTCCGGGTACTGCTCGGTGAGTCGCCGCTTGAACATGGCGCGGAAGGTCACGCCGAAGCCGCCCAGCGGATTGTGGAACTCAGGCACCGTCGCCCTCCTCCTTCTCGTCGGTCTCGGCAGCACTCCCGGCGGCCGTGGAACCCACCCCGGCGGCCGCGTGCTCCCGGTGCCGGTCGGCACGGGAGGGCCGGCGCGGCACCGGCGGCAGGGTCTGCCCGGGCAGTGGTGGCACCGGGAAGCCGCCGGCCATCGGGTCGAACGGCTGCTCCGCCGTCTCGTCCTTCTCGGCGTCCTCCTTGGCCTGTTCGGCCCGGTCCCGGAAGACGTCCACCACGAAGGAGAGCAGCAGCAACACGAGCACGCCGCCACTGACGTAGAGCACGATGTCGCGGAAGCTGTAGTCCTCGTTCTGCATCGCGCGGACGGTGGCCACCAGCATCAGCCAGACCAGCGCGATCGGGATGAGCACCTTCCAACCCAGCACCATGAGCTGGTCGTAGCGGACCCGCGGCAACGAGGCGCGGACCCACATGAAGAAGAAGATCACCAACGTCAGCTTGATCGTGAACCAGAGCAGCGGCCACCAGCCGGAGTTGGCCCCGTCCCAGAAGCTGAGCGGCGCCGGGGCGCGCCAGCCGCCGAGGAACAGGGTCACCATCAGCATGGACACGGTGACCGTGTGGATGTACTCGGAGAGCATGAAGAAGGCGAACTTGATCGAGGAGTACTCGGTCAGGTAGCCGCCCACCAGGTCGCCCTCGGACTCCGGCATGTCGAACGGCGGGCGGTGCGCCTCGCCGATCATCGTGACCATGTAGATCAGGAACGACACCGGCAGCAGGATCACGAACCACCGGTCCTCCTGCTCGGCGACGATGGCCGAGGAGGACATCGATCCCGAGTAGAGGAAGACCGCCGCGAAGGACAGGCCCATCGCGACCTCGTAGGAGATGATCTGCGCCGTGGCCCGGACGCCGCCGAGCAGCGGGTACGTGGAGCCGGAGGACCAGCCGGCGAGCACCGTGCCGTACACCGCGATGGCCGAGGTGGCCAGCACGTACAGCAGCGCCACCGGCAGGTCGGTCGCCTGGAGCACGGTTTCGGTGCCGAAGATGCTGACCGGATCGTCCGCGGGCCCGAAGGGGATCACCGCGACCGCCATGAAGGCGGGGACGGCCGACAGGATCGGCGCCAGGATGTAGACCGGCTTGTCGGCGCCCTTGACGGTGATGTCCTCCTTCAGCATCAGCTTGATGCCGTCGGCGAGCGACTGGAGCATGCCCCAGGGGCCGTGCCGGTTGGGGCCGATGCGGAGCTGCATCCAGCCCAGCACCTTCCGCTCCATCACGATGGAGATCAGCACGCACACCATCAGGAACGCGAAGCAGAAGACCGTCTTGAGCAGGATGAGCCAGAAGGGGTCCTGCCCGAACATCGACAGGTCAGGCTCCTGCGCGAGCATCACGCTGTGACCTCCTCGGTGCGGGCCGGCTCCGCGCTGGCCGGCTCGATGCGGACCGACTGCCCCGGCAGGGCACCCAGGTCCTGGGGCACGCCGCCACCGGTGGAGTTCAGCGGAAGCCAGACCACCCGGTCGGGCATCTCGCCGGTGACCGCGAGCGGCAGCCGCACCGTTCCGGCGGGCCCGGTGACGGCGATCTCGGCGCCGTCGCTGAGCCCGGCCTCCGCGGCGGTGGCCGCCGAGACGCGGGCCACGGCGGCGTGCCGGGTGCCGGCGAGCGCCTCGTCACCCTGCTGCAGGACGCCCTGGTCCAGCAGCAGCCGGTGCCCGGCGAGCACCGCCTCGCCGGCGTCCGGGCGGGGCAGGTCGGCGGGCTGGGCGGTGGGGCCGAGCGGCAGTTCGCCGGTCCATTCGGCGAGCCCGTCCAGCTCCGCGCGGAGCGTGCGCAGGTCGGGCAGGCCCAGGTGCACGTCCATGGCATCGGCGAGCATGTGCAGCGCGGCGGCGTCGGAGCGCACGTGACGGCGGGTCATCTGGTCCGGCTTTATGGCGGCGGTGAACGGCCGGGCGCGGCCCTCCCAGTTCAGGAAGGTGCCGTCCTTCTCGACCACGGCGGCCACCGGCAGTACCACATGGGCCCGCGCGGTGACCTCGGAGGGGCGTAGCTCCAGGCTGAGCAGGAAGCCGCGCTCCGCCACCACGTCCAGCGCCCGGCGGGCGCGGTCCGGGTCCGGCAGGTCGGCCACCTCGACGCCGGCCACCACCAGGGCGGCCAGTTCGCCGGCGGCCGCGGCCTCGAGGATCTGCCCGGTGTCCCGGCCCTGGCCCTCGGGCAGCGCGGCCAGGCCCCAGGCGGTGGCGACCTCCTGCCGCGCGCGGGTCGAGCCCGCCGGGCGACCGCCCGGCAGCAGCCCGGGCAGCGCACCGGTCTCGATGGCGCCGCGCTCACCGGCCCGGCGCGGGATCCAGACGAGCCGGGCGCCGGTGGCGTTGGCCGCGGCGACGGCGGCGGTGTACCCGCCGGCCACCCCGGCCAGCCGCTCGCCGACCAGGATCACCGCCCCCTGCTGCCGCAGCGCTTCCGCGGCCTGCCGGCCGCGTTCGTCGACCGTCGGCACCGGTCCGGCGGTCGTCGAACCCCCGGCCCGGCGCTCCGCGCCGGATCCGGCGGGCCCGGACGTGCCCACGGAGCCCAACTCGCTGTTCGGCCCTCCGGCCGCGCTAGCGGCCAGCGCGTCGAGCCAGGCGGGCTCGGTGCCGGGGGCGGCCGGCAGCAGCGTGCCGCCGGTCTTGGCCAGGCCGCGGGTGGTGTGGCTGGCCAGCGAGTAGACCCGCGTGCCGCGCTTGCGGTGCGCCTTGCGCAGCCGCAGGAAGACGCCGGGCGCCTCCTCCTCGGACTCCAGGCCCACCAGCAGCACGGCGGGCGCGGCCTCCAGGGCGCGGTAGCTCGGTCCTTCGCCGTCCAGGTCGACGCCCTCGCCCGCGATATGCGAGGCGAGGAACGCGGCCTCCTCGGCGCTGTGCACGCGGGCCCGGAAGTCGATGTCGTTGGTGCCGAGCGCGACCCGGGCGAACTTGGCGTAGGCGTACGAGTCCTCGACGGCGAGCCGGCCGCCGGTGAGCACCGCGGCGCCGCCGGCGTTACCGCCGCGCGCGCCGGCCAGGCCCTCGGCCGCCACGGCCAGCGCCTCCGGCCAGCTGGCCGGCTCCAGTTCGCCGGTCTCGGCGTTCCGCACCAGCGGGGTGGACAGCCGGTCGGGCAGCTGCGCGTAGCGGAACCCGAAGCGGCCCTTGTCGCAGATCCACTCCTCGTTGACCTCGGGGTCCTCGGCCGCCAGCCGGCGCATCACCTTGCCGCGCCGGTGGTCGGTGCGGGTGGCGCAGCCGCCGGCACAGTGCTCGCAGACGCTGGGCGAGGAGACCAGGTCGAAGGGGCGGGAGCGGAACCGGTAGGCGGCCGAGGTGAGGGCGCCGACCGGGCAGATCTGGATGGTGTTACCGGAGAAGTACGACTCGAACGGGTCGCCCTCGCCGGTGCCGACCTGCTGCAGCGCGCCGCGCTCCAGGAGCTCGATCATCGGGTCGCCGGCGATCTGGTTGGAGAAGCGGGTGCAGCGGGCGCACAGCACGCAGCGCTCGCGGTCCAGCAGCACCTGCTGCGAGATCGGGACCGGCTTGTCGAAGGTGCGCTTGCGGCCCTCGAACCGGCTCTCGGCATCGCCGGTGGACATCGCCTGGTTCTGCAGCGGGCATTCGCCGCCCTTGTCGCAGACCGGACAGTCCAGCGGGTGGTTGATGAGCAGCAACTCCATCACCCCGCGCTGCGCCTTCTCGGCCACCGGCGAGGAGAGGTGGGTGCGGACGACCATGCCGTCGGTGCAGGTGATGGTGCAGGACGCCATGGGCTTGCGCTGGCCCTCGACCTCCACGATGCACTGTCGGCAGGCGCCCACCGGGTCGAGCAGTGGGTGGTCGCAGAACCGGGGGACCTCGATGCCGAGCTGCTCGGCGGCGCGGATCACCAGCGTGCCCTTGGGCACGGAGATCTCGATGCCGTCGATGGTCAGCGAGACCAGGTCCTCGGGCGGCACCGCCTGCCCACCTCCGGTGGTGGCCTCGGTGGTGACCGTCATGCGTTCACCTCCAGGTGAGCCGTGCTGGTGCCGTGGTCGGCCCAGACCGTGGAGCGGGCCGGGTCGAACGGGCAGCCGCGTTCGGTGATGTGCTGCTCGTACTCCGCGCGGAAGTGTTCGAGCGAGGAGAGGATGCAGGCGGCGGCGCCGTCGCCGAGCGCGCAGAACGACTTTCCGTTGACGTTGTCGGAAATGTCCGCGATCTTGTCGATATCGCTGAGCAGCGCCTTGCCGGCCTCGATGTCCCGCAGCAACTGGACGAGCCAGTAGGTGCCCTCGCGGCAGGGCGTGCACTTGCCGCAGGACTCGTGCGCGTAGAACTCGGTCCAGCGGGTCACCGCGCGGACCACGCAGGTGGTCTCGTCGAAGCACTGGAGCGCCTTGGTGCCGAGCATCGAGCCGGCGCCCATCGCGCCCTCGTAGTCCAGCGGGACGTCGAGGTGCGCTTCGGTGAGCATCGGGGTGGACGAGCCGCCGGGGGTCCAGAACTTCAGCCGGTGCCCGGGGCGCATACCGCCACTCATGTCGAGCAGTTCGCGCAGCGTGATGCCGAGCGGGGCCTCGTACTGGCCGGGCTGCGCGACGTGTCCGGACAGCGAGTACAGCGTGAAGCCGGGGGACTTCTCGCTGCCCATGGTCCGGAACCACTCCTTGCCGCGGTCCATGATGGCGGGAACCGAGGCGAGGGACTCGACGTTGTTCACCACAGTGGGGCTGGCGTAGAGGCCGGCCACGGCGGGGAACGGCGGGCGCAGCCGGGGCTGGCCGCGGCGCCCCTCCAGGGAGTCGAGCAGCGCGGTCTCCTCGCCGCAGATATAGGCGCCGGCGCCGGCGTGCACGGTGAGGGTGAGGTCCTTGCCAGGGCCGAGCGCGTCCTTGCCGAGGTAGCCGGCGGCGTACGCCTCGGCGACGGCCGTGTGCAGCCGCCGCAGCACCGGCACGACCTCGCCGCGCAGGTAGATGAAGGCGTGGTGGGACCGGATCGCGTGGCAGGCGATGATGATGCCCTCGATGAGGGAGTGCGGGTTGGCGAAGAGCAGCGGGATGTCCTTGCAGGTGCCCGGCTCCGACTCGTCCGCGTTGACCACCAGATAGTGCGGCTTGTTGTCGCCCTGCGGGATGAACTGCCATTTCATGCCCGTGGGGAAGCCCGCGCCGCCGCGGCCGCGCAGGCCCGCGTCCTTCACGTAGGCGATGACGTCGTCCGGGGGCATGGCCAGGGCCTTGGCCAGGCCGCGGTAGCCGCGGTGCGCCCGGTAGACGTCCAGGGTCCAGGACTCCGGCTCGTCCCAGAACTCGGAGAGCACGGGCGCGAGCAGCTTCTCCGGGCTGCTCTCGGCACGTTTGTCGTCGGTCACGGCTTCACTCACCCTCCTCGGTGACCGGCCCGGCGGGGTGCTTCGGGTCGGACGCCGAGCTCGGCTGCGGGGCGTCATGGGAGCTGGGGTGCGTCGCCGGCGGGCGGTCGCCGGGCTCGCCCGGCTCACCGGGGCCGCTGTCGGGCCGCCGGGTGCCCTCGGTGCCGGGGCGGACGCCGATGCGCTCCGGGCCGCTCTCGCCCTTGGCGAGCCGCAGGCCGGCCAGCGAGGCGGGGCCGGCGCCGCCCGAGGCGGCGACGGCGTCGGGGCGCTCGTCGGGGAAGCCGGCCAGGATCCGCGAGGTCTGCTTGAAATCGCACAGCGGGGCGCCGCGGGTGGGGCTGACCTGGCGGCCCTCGCGCAGGTCGTCGACCAGGCGCTTGGCCGACTCGGGCGTCTGGTTGTCGAAGAACTCCCAGTTGACCATGAGCACGGGCGCGAAATCGCAGGCCGCGTTGCACTCGATGTGCTCCAGGGTGACCCTGCCGTCCTCGGTGGTCTCCCCGTTGCCGACGCCGAGGTGCCGTTGCAGCTCCTCGAAGATCTCGTCGCCGCCGAGCACCGCGCAGAGCGTGTTGGTGCACACGCCGACCTGGTACTCGCCTGACGGCTTGCGCCGGTACATCGAGTAGAAGGTGGCGACGGCGGTCACCTCGGCGGTGGTCAGGCCGAGTATGTCGGCGCAGAACGCCATGCCGGTGCGGGTGACGTACCCCTCCTCGGACTGCACCAGGTGCAGCAGGGGCAGCAGCGCGGAGCGGCTGTCGGGGTAGCGGGCGATCACCTCGCGCGCGTCCGCCGCGAGCCGCTCGCGCACCTCGGCCGGGTAGTCGGGCGCGGGCAGCTGCGGCATGCCCAGCTCGACGCCGCTGCCGCCGTTGACGTTGGTCACCGGTCAACGCCTCCCATCACGGGATCGATCGATGCCACCGCGACGATGACGTCGGCGATCATGCCGCCCTCGCACATCGCCGCCATGGACTGGAGGTTGGTGAAGGAGGGGTCGCGGAAGTGCACCCGGTAGGGCCGGGTGCCGCCGTCGCTGACCACGTGCACGCCGAGCTCGCCCTTGGGCGATTCGACGGCGGTGTACGCCTGGCCGGCGGGGACCCGGAAGCCCTCGGTGACCAGCTTGAAATGGTGGATCAGGGCCTCCATGGAGGTGCCCATGATGTTCCTGATGTGGTCGAGCGAGTTGCCCAGGCCGTCCGGGCCGAGCGCGAGCTGCGCCGGCCAGGCGATCTTCTTGTCGGCGACCATGACCGGGCCCGGCTCCAGGCGGTCGATGCACTGCTCGACGATGTTCAGCGACTGGCGCATCTCCTCCAGCCGCAGCAGGAAGCGGCCGTAGGAGTCGCAGGTGTCGGTGGTGGGGACCTCGAAGTCGTAGGTCTCGTAGCCGCAGTAGGGGTCGGACTTGCGCAGGTCGTGCGGCAGGCCGGCGGAGCGCAGGATCGGCCCGGTGGCGCCGAGCGCCAGGCAGCCGGCGAGGTCAAGGTAGCCGATGTCCTGGAGACGGGCCTTGAAGACCGGGTTGGTCGTCGCGAGCTTGTCGTACTCCGGGAGGTTCTTCCGCATCTTCATGACGAAGTCGCGCAGCGCGTCCAGGGCGCCGGGCGGCAGGTCCTGGGAGAGGCCGCCGGGGCGGATGTACGCGTGGTTCATCCGCAGGCCGGTGATCAGCTCGAAGATGTCCAGGCAGAGCTCGCGGTCGCGGAAGCCGTAGATCATCACCGTGGTGGCGCCCAGCTCCATGCCGCCGGTGGCGATGGCCACCAGATGCGAGGAGATCCGGTTGATCTCCATCAGCAGGACCCTTATGACGTTCGCCCGGTCCGGCACGTCGTCGAGGATGCCGAGCAGCTTCTCCACGCCCAGGCAGTACGCCGCCTCGTTGAAGAACGGCGTGAGGTAGTCCATGCGGGTGACGAAGGTGGTGCCCTGCGTCCAGGTCCGGTACTCGAGGTTCTTCTCGATGCCGGTGTGCAGATAGCCGATCCCGGCGCGGGCCTCGGTGACCGTCTCGCCGTCGATCTCCAGGATGAGCCGCAGCACGCCGTGCGTGGAGGGGTGCTGCGGGCCCATGTTGACGACGATCTTCTCGTCGTCGGAGGCGGCCGCGGCGTCCGTGATCTGGTCCCAGTCGCCGCCGGTGACCGTGTAGACGGTGCCCTCGGTGGTCTCCCGCGCCCCGGCGGGGGCGTGCGGGGCGCCCTGTGGGTGTGTGGTGGACATCAGGAGTATGACCTCCGCTGGTCGGGAGCCGGGATCTGGGCGCCCTTGTACTCGACGGGGATGCCGCCGAGGGGGTAGTCCTTGCGCTGCGGGAAGCCCTGCCAGTCGTCCGGCATCATGATCCGCGTCAGCGCGGGGTGGCCGTCGAAGATGAGGCCGAAGAAGTCGTAGGTCTCCCGCTCGTGCCAGTCGTTGGTCGGGTACACGTCGACGATCGAGGGCACATGCGGGTCGCTGTCCGGCGCGCTGACCTCCAGACGGATCAACCGGCCGTGGGTCAGCGAGCGCAGGTGGTAGACGGCGTGCAGCTCACGGTCGGTGTCGGCCGGGTTGTGCACGCCGCTCACGCCGGTACACAGCTCGAAGCGGAGCGCCGGGTCGTCGCGGAGGGTGCGGGCCACCCGGGGCAGATGCTCGCGGGCGATGTGCAGCGTCATCTCGCCCTGGTCGATGACGGTCCGCTCGATCGCCGCGTCCGGGTCGACGCCCTGTTCCTCCAGGGCGCCCTCCAACTCGTCGGCGACCTCGTCGAAGTAGCCGCCGTACGGGCGGGAGCTGGCGCCCGGCATGCGCACGGTGCGGCGCAGCCCGCCGTACCCGGAGGTGTCGCCGCCGTTGTTCGCCCCGAACATGCCGCGGCGGCGGGCGATGGTCTCGCCCGAGTCACCCCGAGGGGCCGGCGTCCCGCTTGTGCTTGTGTTCCCGTTCACCTGCTCGCTCACGGCGTCACTCCCTTCGCATCCGTCGCGTCCCCGTTCCCCGGCGCCGCCGCGGAGGCGCGCCCGATTCGGCTTCCGCTCACCACGACTCCCCCGCTCCGCCGCCGCGCCGCGGCGGCGCTGCGCTCAGCCGGCAGAAGGCCGGCAGCGCCACGTTGCCGGCCGATGTCAGCGGACCACGGCGAACCGGCCGCAGGGCGCCACGCGCCCGGCAGCCGGGGCCGAACGCCTCCGCCCCGGCCGGTCGGGCCGGCGGGACGCCGCGGGCGGCAAGCCGTCCGCGCCCCGGCGGGGGGAAGCCGCAGTTCACCGGAGCAGCCCCTTCATCTCGATCGTCGGCAGCGCCTTCATCGCCGCCTCCTCCGCCTCGCGGGCGGCCTGCTCGCGGTTGATGCCGAGCTTTTCCTCGCGGATCTTGGCGTGCAGCTTGAGGATCGCGTCGATCAGCATTTCCGGCCGCGGCGGGCAGCCGGGGAGATAGATGTCGACGGGCACGACGTGGTCGACGCCCTGCACGATGGAGTAGTTGTTGAACATGCCGCCCGAGGAGGCGCACACGCCCATGGAGATGACCCACTTCGGATTCGGCATCTGGTCGTAGACCTGCCGCAGCACCGGGGCCATCTTCTGGCTGACCCGCCCGGCGACGATCATCAGGTCGGCCTGGCGCGGCGAGCCGCGGAAGACCTCCATGCCGAAACGGGCCAGGTCGTAGCGCCCGGCCCCGGTGGTCATCATCTCGATCGCACAGCAGGCGAGCCCGAAGGTCGCCGGGAACACCGACGACTTTCGGGCCAGCCCGGCGAGGTTCTCCACCGTGTCGAGTAGGAATCCACTGGGAAGCTTCTCTTCGAGACCCATCAGAGAATCTCCTCCGCCTGTTCTCTCAGTCCCATTCGAGACCTCCGCGACGCCAGTCGTAAGCGTAAGCAACACCGATGAGGCCGACGAAGACGAGCATCTGCGTAAGCCCGAACATCCCCAGCGAGTCGAAGTGGACCGCCCAGGGGTAGAGAAAGACGATCTCGATGTCGAAGACGATGAACAACATCGCCGTGAGGTAGTACTTCACCGGGAACCGTCCGCCGCCGGCAGGCTGCGGGGTGGGCTCGACGCCGCACTCGTAGGCCTCCAGCTTCGCCCGGTTGTATCGCTTCGGGCCGATGAGGGCGGCGGCTACGACGGAGCCGACGGCGAAGGCAAAGCCGATGGCACCCAACACGAGGATGGGAACGTAAGCGTTCACCGCTCTTCGCTCCTTCCAGTCGACGGCGACTAACCAGCGCGACGATCAGACCAGACTCTTCAAGATCATCGCTATGTGAGTCAGTTCACAAGGCTGGAGAGCATCCTAATCCCCGAGGGCTGTGACGTCCGACACGGGGGTCCCTCTTCGTGCTTGTGATCTCGCCCACCTAGCGTTGTTGGGTGCCTGACATAACTGTGACCACAGCCGTTGCGCTCTGCCTGGCCGCCCTGGCGGCCATGGGCCCCTCCTGCCCGCTGGCGGGCTAGGAGGGAGGGTGGACGCCGTGGTCGGCGGGGGCGGCCTGCTGCTGCTCCCGGCGCTGCTGCTGGGGCTGCCCGCCGACCAGCCGCCGACGTACGCGCTGGGCACCAACAAGGCGGTCTCGGTCACGGGCACCACCATCGCGGCGGTCACCTACGCCCGCGGCATCACGTTCGACCGGCGCCGCGCGCTGCGGCTCTGCCTGCTGGCCGCGGCGGCCTCGGCGGGCGGCGCGATGTGCGCGTCCGCGGTGGACAAGGCGGTGCTGCAGCCGCTGATCATGGTGGTGCTGCTGGCGGTGGCGGCGTTCGTGGTGGCCAGGCCCCGGTTCGGCGCCGACGTCCACGCCGGGGACGCGGCGCCCGCCTTGTCCCGGCGCCGCGCGCTGGCCGTGCTGCTCGTGGCCGGCCTCGGCATCGGCTTCTACGACGGACTGCTGGGTCCCGGCACCGGCACCTTTCTCGTGCTGAGCCTGGTGGCGCTGGAAGGGCTGTCCCTCCTCACCGCGGCGGCCACCGCGAAGGTCGTGAACGTGGGCACGAATCTCGGCGCGCTCGCCGTCTTCGCGGCCGGCGGGACGGTGCTGTGGCAGCTGGCGCCGCTCCTGGCCGCGTTCAACATGGCCGGCGGGTGGGCCGGCGCGCATATGGCGCTGCGCCGGGGCAGTGGATTCGTCCGGATCGTGCTGCTAGTGGTGGTCTGCGCCCTCGCCACTCGGCTGGCCTATGACCCATCGGGCGGATGAGCGGGGCGCGCGAGCTGGGTGGCCGAGCCGAGGTGGATGTGTGGGGGGTGAGCGCGTGATGTACGCCACTGCGCGATTCGGTAACGAGCAGGCAACATTGATCGGACGGCCGCCGGATGATAGGCCCGCGAACCCCGCCCGACAATCCGGACAGTACGCAGGACACGGCCGCACAACGGCATGAAAGATCAACTTCACAGCGAAGCGGCATTTCCGACATTCGCCCTGTCAACTCGGCCTGTAACCGGCGACTGTGGCGCATTCCACAGCGATTGAGATCAACCGGGCGTTGCTGGTAGCCAGGACTCTCATGTCCCCAATTCGTTACCAAGTCGGTCCCCGAGGCAGGCATCGCAAGCCACGCCAGCCCCGCACCAACGCCCTGATCCGCGGCGGTCTGCTGTCCGGCGTCGTGGGCACGGTCGCGGTGACCGGCACCACGCCGGCGACCGCCGACCAGTCGGGCGCCGTGGAGACCACCGCACACCGTCCCGTGTTCGACGGGGTGCTCACCGACAGCGCCCACCGCGCCTCCCAGGCGACCGTCACCTACGTCGGCGAGGCCGAGGCCCAGCAGGAACGCGAACAGGCCCTGGAACAGGCCATCACCGAGGCGCGTGACGCCGCCGCCGAACAGCGGGAGCGCGAGGAGCGGGAGGCGCGGCGCGTCGCCGCGGCGGCCGCGGCGGAGGCCCGGCGCCAGGCCGCGGAGGAGGCCGAGGCCGAGGAGGCCGCGGCGGCCGAGGCTCAGTCCCTCGCCACCGAGGAGGCACCCTCGGGCACCGGCGCCGCCGCCGTGGTCGACTACGTGCGCTCACAACTCGGCGACTACTACGTCTCCGGCGGCACAGGACCGGACTCCTGGGACTGCTCAGGACTGACCCAGGCCGCGTTCTCGAACGTCGGCGTCTCGCTGCCCCGCACCGCGGCCGAGCAGTCGCTCGCCGGCACGCAGGTCTCGTTGGACGCCATCCAGCCCGGCGACATCCTCTACTGGGGCGGCGCGGGCAGCGCGTACCACGTGGCCGTCTACATCGGGGACGGCGCGTTCATCGGCGCGCAGAACTCCTCGACCGGCGTGGTGGAGCGCACCCTCGACTGGGACCCGCCGACCGGCGCGATTCGGCTCCTCTGACCCGCGCGGACAGACCGTGGACCCCGGACAGCGGAAGTGTCCGGGGTCCACGGCTGACTCATCGGCGCGCGCTCAGATGCCGGCGCCGGTGTGCAGGTGCACGCCCGTGGCGCTCTCGATCTGGCTGGTCACCTGGCCGACGACACCCTGCACGTACTGTCCGGTCTGCAGGGAGTTCACGGTGCCGAGAACGTCGGTCACCAGCGCGCCTCCCAGCCCACCGGCGATGGTGACGGTGTCGCCGACCATTCCACCGGCCACCGCGTCGAGCTCGCCGTCGGCGATCTCCCGGGTCTCAAGGTCGTTACGCAAGAGGCTGTCCCTTCAACGTGCTGGTGCATCTCTTCCAAGGCCACCGAGTGAATCTGCCCGGCGCCGGAGATGAAAGCACGCGAACCGACGCACAGCCAGCAGGTCGCCCCGCCCGGGACTCCGCAGCACCGTTTCAGACGACGACGTGCACCTTCCTCCGCCAAATCAGCACCAACTTCTCGCGTAATGCGGCCCCGAGCCGGCATGAGCTCGCGCCAAGGGCGGGAACCAATCGGACCAGAGTGGCAGCAACCGCGAACTTCTCGCTGTTTCCCACCGACTGAGGAGGAACAGCCCGTCCCAGGACGCCAATATGAAGGTTCCCCACCGAACCTGCGCCGGACTGCCTCACATTGGACGGCTCACCGTCCAGGCAACAGACCCGCGGAGCCCCCGCGACGCGCGGCCCGTCCTCGCCTCACGCGGATGCTCTCCACGGCGTTCTCCTCCCGGCCCTCAATGTGGCCACCCGGGCTACGTCCACCCCTATCGCGAACCTCGCCGACGCCAGAGACGGTGGCTGCCGAATGCGCAGCGCGTGATCGATCCGCAACGATACCGGACGGTATCTTGGCGAAGCGATCTCTACTGTTCTATTTTGTCACGTACGACCAACACATTGTCACGTACGGCACATAGCTCGAGACGGTCGCAGCGTTGGGCAGGGGAGCCCAGCGGGAGGGAGCCTGTCATGTATGGGGACAACCGCAATGCCAATCCGGAGCAGTTAGAGGAACTGGCCAACAGGCTTGAAGGCCCAGACGGCCAGTCAGGCGTCGCCGCCAACCTCAACGAACTCTTCAACAGAGCGGCCACGCTGGACGCCTCGGAGAAGCTCAGTTCACTCCGCCCCTTACAGACCTGGGCGTCGGAGACCGCCATCGACCTGCGAAGCCGTGCTACCGGCATCAGCGATGATGACGTGCTGGCAGTGACGGCCGGTGCCGACACGGGGGCGGGCAGCATCTTCGACGCGCTGCCGGGCTTTGACGCCTTCGGCTTCGGCAGCGACCACACGCCGCAGGAAGACGCCCAGCGAGCCGCCAACCTACTGAACAAGGGCGACGAACTCACCGACGCGGAACTCACCATCCTCAACGGCATCATCTTCAACAACATGGGGAATAATGAGTTCGCGGGCGAGTTTGCGACCCAAGTTGGCCCCGACGCTCTCCTCCAGCTGTGGTCAGGGTTAATCGACCCAGAGAACTACTCAGAAGCCGATGCTGAAAGAGAGGAACTGCTCACCGAGATGCAAGGAAATCTCGGCGTTCTGCTCGGGACGATCACACGTAGCGACGATCCTGCAATGGCAGACTGGGAGCAGGAGTTGATCGGCCTCGGCGGTGAACGAGTCGAAGGTGCGACGATGTGGGAACCCTACGGTTTCCAAGTCATGAGTAACCTCATGCAGACCGGTGGCTACGACGCCGACTTCCTGAACAACTACGGAAACGCGCTGGTGAGCTGGGAGCAAACGGAGCCTCCGGCGGGCTTCGGCTGGGCGAGCACGGCAGCGGGCGACTACGACCCGGTCATCGGGGACGCCTACCGCGAGGACCCTATGACAGGCTTCATGGACGCGATCAGCGTCAACCCGGACGCCGCCACACAGTTCTTCCTCGACGAGGAGAACAGCGAGTACCTCCTGAACCTCCGCCCAGCCGAAGGCTTTTCGGCCGATACCGACGAAGACGGCAACAACCTCGCCCTCGAGGCCACAGGCGCCGCGTTCTTCGCTGCCACTACCGGTATCAGTGCTAGCAACCCCCGGTCGGGTTATGTCGAGCACGAACCGGAACACACACAGGTGCTGGACCAGGCGCTGGCTTCTCTTTCAGCGATGGGAGACGACTTCCCCCCCGAGTTTCGTTATCCGGTTTCCATGACCCTCCTGAACCACGGCGAAGAGTTCTATCAGACCGCTGGCAGCCTAGCGTCAGCCGCTCAGCCGCTTGACAAGACAGAATTGTTCGCTGTCACTACCCAGATATCTCGCGATCCGGATGCCTACGCACTCCTCAACGAAGGAATGAACGCTGTTCTTGTGGATTCCTTCAGCGATACGGAGGAGTTCGATGGCGCACCAATCGACCCCGGCGACACCCTCCACCGAGCTGGCCTGACCGTGGGCTTCCTTGAGGAAGCACGCTACGAGGCACTCTATGCCGACTACTCCAGCGAAGCCGACAGGGCCGCCTGGATGAACCGCTTCAGGCGTTACAGCATGGGGGGTGCCGTCAGCCTTATTCCCAAGTTGGGAGCGGGAGTCAGCGGAGCTGTCATTCTCTGGAGTGGAGCTTGGTTCGACGGAGAAATTGAAGCCCTTAACGAGGGGTACACAGAAGACTCCACGGAGATTGCCAGGGTCCGCAACGGACAATTGGAGATGCTTGCAGATGAATGGCACAACGCCCATTCAGACTGGGCCGACAATGAGACAGAATATGACACAAGAGCAGGTTATCTTGGACAGATCAATGACTCTGCCAATACCGGAACCGAGAGAACGGAAGGGAGCGGCAGTGAAAATGGAGAATGACCGTGTTCCGATCTGACCCTCGCCGAGCATCACTGCTGCTCGCCTGCGCCACTTCCGCTATTCTCATGTCAGGATGCAGCACCGGCGAGGATCGTGGATACGTTGTGCCGAAGAAACTGTGCGGTGCCCAAATAGATCCCTCGCTACTTGAGCCGCTTCTCCCTCCCGGGGAGACGCTTGGACAAAGCGATGATATTGCACCCATGGGTTGCGCGATCTCGATCAACTCGCAAGAGGAGTTTACGATGTTTCTCTACGTCACCAACTCCTATACAAACCCGAGGGATTGGGCCAGCGGAAGCAGAATCACTACGGAAGTGGAACCTGCGAACATCGCGGGAGATAGCATTCTCCGCAAAGGCGACGCGACTGCTGGGGCGACTGCCTCCTTCGAGTGCGCCGTCGAGGAGGGGAACTCAGTTGTTCCCGAAGGGGGAAAGTACGCACTTTTCGATCTGAATATTCCCGGTTCCATGAACATAGAAGACGAAAAAGAACGCATGCAGTCCATCGAGGCTTTCGCTCGCAACTACGTGGAGGGCCTTAAGGAGATGATCGGATGCGAGTGATATCCGTCCAGAGAGGATGGGTGTCTGCCCGTGCGATCTGGTTCTCAAGACGAAGCGAAGAAGCCGTCCAGCCAGCTCGCCTCGCGCCCGATGGAACCAGGTGCCGACCGCGGGAGGCGTCATCTCGTGGTCGCACAACTTCGTAACGAAGTCTCAGCTCGGGGTCCCTTGGACCGGACAGGCCCTCGTAGTCTGTGTCTGTTCGCTCACCTTCTGTCGATATGGAGTGCTCGTGAACGGCCGGATCAGGATCGGAATCGCCGCCGTCGCCGCGGCCTCAGCCCTGCTGCTCACCGCGTGCGGAGGAGGCGGTGACGACGGCTCGGACGACGAGATCGAGGGCCTCGAGGAGAACACGGACGCCGGCGGCGAGGAGTCGGAGGAGCCCAGCCCCAGCGCCACCGAGGACGACGGCATCGACCGCCCGGAGATCGAGCTGCCCGACGACGTGAACAACGTCTTCGAGGAGGTCGACACGGACGATCCCGTCGAGCTCGCGGTGCTGGCCGACCACGAACGCCGCGTCAACTCCATCGACGAAGCGATCACCAGCGGCGACATGAACCGTCCGGCCCTCGGCTTCTACTCGACTCGGGGGATGCCCTTCAGTCCGCCGTGGAGTGGATCGAGCCACTGGCCGTCACCAACGCTACAGCTGGAAGGGCACCGTCCAGTTACTACGACCGCAGGTGACCCTAGCAACGACACGAGGCGACGGTCACGTTCTGCGTCGACGCCAGACGGACGATTCGAAGGCATCGCACCAGGAGAGCGGGGAGCCCCGCACGAGGGCGGTGACGAGGACGCCAGAGGCACCTCTTCTACAACACCAGGCTGGAGCTGAACGACAAGGCGTCTGGCAGACCACTCACGCGTCGCAGAGACGCTGGAGGCTGACCATGCTGATCAAGATTGCGACGCCCAGGAGGACCCGTTGTTCTCGCTGCCTTAGTCCGGTCTGTCACCTTCTCGCGCACCTAAACGGCACACGCGGACGACGCGGCACCGACGATGACGCGTCAACACAACACCGACGGCGGCACCGACGGGCAGGACCTCACCGCGAGTGCCGGGATCACCTTCACCGTGAGCGGGGGCGGCGGTGACGGGGGCGGCGGGGGTGCTCTGACGAGCACCGACTCCTCGTGGAGTCCGCCGCCGTGCTGGTACGCGCCCATGATGACGCCCACGGAGTTCAAGGCGGAGTGGGAGGACTACCTCAACTCGCCCCTCCACTCCGGCAAGGGCGAGGCCGTGCAGATGCACGAGGAGAGGTACGGCCCGGACAGCGAGTACGAGGACCACAACCTCGACAAGGAGGGCGAGGGCATGTGGTGGCGGAGCGTGATCAACGAGGAGTCCACGGACTATGACGCCGCGCTCTCCTGCGACGAGCCCACGTTCTGGGTGGACTTCGACGACACCCCGCCCGACCTACCGGGCGTGCCCACGCCCGACGTGCTTGCCGAGCTGGCCTACGAGCGGATCACCGTCCCGGACACCGAGGTCGAGCTCAACCCGGGCGCGACCGAGCAGGTCGTCAACCTCCCGACCTGGGTCTGGCTGGACGGCGCGCGGTTCGAGCCCGTCGAGGTGACGGCCCGGATCGACGGCTACGACGTGTGGGCGACCACCCGGGCGGAGCCGGTCTCGCTGACCCTGGACCCCGGCACCGAGGACGCCGAGCTGCACCCGTCGTCGGGTGAGTGCGCGATCAACGACGACGGCACCATCGGCGAGCCGTACACGGACGGCCGGTCGGACGAGACGCCGCCCTGCGGGATCACCTATCTCCGCGGCACGCACGCCACCGGCGCGTACGACCTGACCGCGAGCCTGACCTGGGAGGTGAGCTGGGAGGGCTCCGGTGGCTCCGGGGGCGACCTTCCCGACGGCGTCTTCGAGACGACGCACGAGATCACGGTCGACGAGGTTCAGGCGATCGTCCGCTGAGTGAAGCCCGCCCCCGGGGCCGCTCGGTCAGGAGCGGGGGGTGACCTTGGCGAGGCCGTTGATGACGCGGTCGGCGGCGTCGCGGCTGTTGGGGTCGGTGAGGTTCGCCAGGAGCTTGAGGAGGAAGCGCATCAGGACCGGGTGGCTCAGGCCGCGTTCGGCGGCGATCCGCATCACCTTGGGGTTGCCGATCAGGTGGACGAACGCGCGGCCCAGGGTGTAGTAGCCGCCGTAGGTGTCCCGAAGGGTCTTCGCGTAGCCGCGCAGCGCCAGTTCGCGCTGGACCGGGCTCTGCCGGGCCGAGGCCTGGCCGATGACCTCGGCGGCGAGCCGCCCCGACTCCATGGCGTATGCGATGCCCTCGCCGTTGAACGGGTTGACCAGCCCGCCGGCGTCGCCGATCAGCAGCAGCCCGCGGGCGTAGTGCGGCTTGCGGTTGAACGCCATCGGCAGCGCCGCGCCGCGGATCGGGCCCGTCATGTTCTCCGGGGTGAAGCCCCAGTCCTCGGGCATGCCCGCGCACCAGGTGCGCAGCACCTCGCGCCAGTCCAGGTCGCGGAAGGCCGGCGAGCTGTTGAGCACGCCCAGGCCGACGTTGGAGGTGCCGTCGCCCATGCCGAACACCCAGCCGTAGCCCGGCAGCAGGCGCTCCTGCCCGCCGCGCCGGTCCCACAGCTCCAGCCAGGACTCCAGGTAGTCGTCCTCGTGGCGCGGGGTCGTGAAGTACGTGCGGACCGCCACGCCCATCGGGCGCTTGGCGTCCCGGTGCAGCCCCATGGCCAGCGAGAGCCGCGAGGAGTTGCCGTCGGCGGCGACGACCACCGGGGCGCGGAAGGTGACCGGGCGCTTCTCCTCGCCCAACTTGGCCACCACGCCCACGATCCGGCCGCCGCCCTCACCGCCGCGCTCCTCGCGCACCGGTCCGGTGACGTTGCACAGCTCGTACATCCGGGCGCCGGCCTTCTCCGCCTGCCGGGCGAGCTGCTCGTCGAAGTCGTCGCGGTTGCGGACCAGGCCGTAGTCCGGATACGAGGCCAGCTGCGGCCAGTCGAGCTCCAGGCGCTGGCCGCCGCTGATGATCCGCAGGCCCTTGTTCCGCAGCCAGCCGGCCTCTTCTGAGATGTCGATGCCCATCGCCACCAACTGCTTGACGGCGCGCGGAGTGAGGCCGTCGCCGCACACCTTCTCGCGGGGGAAGCTGCTCTTCTCCAGCAGCAGCACGTCGAGTCCGGACTGGGCGAGGTGGTACGCGGCCGTGGACCCGGCCGGCCCGGCGCCGACGACGATGACGTCTGCGGTGTGTTCGGAGGCGGCGGTCTCGGCCACCGGTTGGGCCACGTTCTCGGCCACGTTCTCGGCCACGGTCGGCTCTCCCATCAGTGTGGTCCACGGTCCACGGCGGTTTGCCGAGTCTACGGGCTGCGTCGGTCGGCGCCCTTGGCGCCTCGGTGCAGCGCGACGATGCCGCCGGACAGGTTGCGCCAGCCCACGCGGCGCCAGCCGACCCGCAACATCCGGGCGGCCAGGCCCGGCTGGTTCGGCCAGGCCCTGATGGACTCGGCGAGGTAGACGTACGCCTCCGGGCTGCTGGACACCCGCCGGGCGACCGGCGGCAGCGCGCGCATCAGGTACTCCGAATAAACCGTGCGGAACGGCGCCCAGGTGGGGTGGCTGAACTCACACACCACCAGCCGCCCGCCGGGCCGCGTCACCCGCAGCATCTCGCGCAGCGCGGCGTCGGTGTCCTGCACGTTGCGCAGGCCGAAGGAGATGGTGACCGCGTCGAAGCTGTCGTCGGCGAACGGCAGCCGAGTGGCGTCGCCGGCCGTGAAGGGCAGCCACGGCACCCGCCGTTTGCCCTCGGCCAGCATGCCGAGGCTGAAGTCGCAGGGGACCGTGAACGCACCGGCGGCGGCGAACGGCTCGGCGGACGTCCCGGTGCCGGCGGCGAGGTCCAGCACCCGCTCCCCCGGCCTGGCCGCCACGGCGCGGGCCACGGCCTTGCGCCAGCGCCGGTTCTGGCCGAGGGCCAGCACGTCGTTGGTGAGGTCGTAGCGCGCGGCGACGGAGTCGAACATCGCGCGGACCTCGCTGGGCTGCTTCGCCAAACTCGCTCGGGTCACGCGCCTCATTCTCGCGGATGGCCTCGAACGGCATCACGCCGCCGTCCGGCTGCTCCGTTCGGGTGACTTGGCGGACACGGATAGCGCCCCTCCGTGGGCGAGGAACTACGGTGCGTGTCATGCGCCATCTCTTCCGCACTGCACTGACAACCGCCTCCGTGTCCGCCGCGGCCGCCGGCGCGGTCCTCGCCTCGGCCGGCGGCGCCTCGGCGGAGGTGCTGCCGAGCGACCTCGGCGCGAGCTCGGTGCCGCTGGCGTCCGACGCGCTCTCCGGCACCCTCGGCACGTTGGCGGGCGCCACCACCTCGGCCCTCGGCCCGGCCCTCGACCTCCAGCTCGACCCCCTGGCCAACACCACCACCGACCCGCTGAACAACTCCGCGGAAACCCAGGTCGCGGACTTCCCGCCGCTCAACACGGAGCTGCTGACCGGCCCGCTGGCGGACGGCGCCTCGGCGAACGAGCTCCCCGCCGGCCTCCTCGGCGGCCTCGCCGGCCTCCTCGGTCTCACCGCCCCCGCGGGCTCCTGACTCCCCGGCGCGCCCCGTCCCGGCCCAGCCACGGCGCCTGGCCGGGCGGGGCGGGCCGTCACTCCTCGCGTTCCGCCTCCAGGGTCGCGAGCCCTTCCTCCTGCATGCTCACGGCCGACGCGTGGATCTCCGCGACCAGGGTCCGCGCCTCGTCCTCGTCCAGCCCGCCCTCGGCCAGTTCCAGCAGCCTGGCCGTCCACACCTCGATCGCATCCCGCACATCCGTCATATGCCTATTGCACCGCCTATTCCGGCTTTCGGCAGCTCGGGTGGGGTCGGCTCGCGGAGCGTGCGGAGGAGGAGCCAGGCCAGGGCGGGCATCGCGACCAGCGGGGCCAGGGCGGTCCGGAGCGATGTGGCGTCGGCGAGGAGGCCGATCAGAGGGCTGGTGAGGCCACCGATGCTGACCGTCAGGCCGAGGGTGACCCCACTGGCGGTGCCGACCCGGGAGGGGAGGTAGTCCTGGCCCAGGGTGACCTGAAGCGAGAACGGGACGTACAGGCCGGCGGAGGTCAGCGCCACGAAGCCGTACATCGCCGGTCCCGGGACGAACACGGTGCCGGCGACGGCCGCGCCGGTGATCAGGTAGGAGCCGCGCACGACGGTGACGCGGGTCCAGCGGCCGGCCAGCGCGCCGCCCAGCACGGTGCCGACCGCGCCGCCGGCGAAGAACACGAACAGCGCGGCCGAGCCCGCCGCCGTGCCACCGCCCGTGCGCTGCTGGGCGTATACGGCGACGAACGTGCTCAGGCCGACGAAGGTGACGGACCGGCAGACCACGGCCAGGGACAGCCGCACGAACGAGCGGACGTCGTCGGTCAGGTCGGATGCCCCGCCGCCGGGGCGCGGCGCAACGCGGGTCGGCGCGTTCAGGGCGCGCAGCGCCGCCAGGCACAGCACGCCGCCGGCGAGGGCCGGCAGCACGAGCAGCGGCGAGGCGCGCAGGCCGCCCGTGCCGACCACGGCGGCGACCAGCAGGGGCGCGGCGGCGAAGCCGAGGTTGCCGCCGAGCGAGAACCAGCCCATCGCGGCGTGGCTGCCCCGGCTGGCGAGGCGCGCGACGCGGGCGGACTCGGGGTGGTACGCGGCGACGCCGAGGCCGGAGACGGCCACCAGGACCAATGTCAGGGCATACGCGTCGCCGAGGCCGCTCGCGGCGATCCCGAGCCCGCCGAGGACCGTGCTGACGGGCAGCAGCCAGGGCAGCGCCCGGCGGTCGGTGAGCGCGCCGAACAGCGGCTGCGCCACCGAGGACAGCAGGGACGCGGCGAGCACGATGCCCGAGGCCGTGGCGTAGCCGTATGCGCGCTCCGCGACGAAGAAGGGGATGAGCGCGGCGACGGCGCCCTGGTAGACGTCCACGCAGCCGTGGCCGACGGCCAGCAGGATGATCGGTCTGTTCCGGGGCATTGCGCCATGCTCGCCGCCGGGGCGGATGTCGTGCTTCCGATAAACTGCCAGGTGATGACGGATATCCGCCACGAGCCGGTGGCGCCGACCCGCGCCCAGTGGCTGGCGCCGGGTGCGGCCATCGACGCCCACCGGCACGACGACCACCAGCTCGTGTACGCCGCCCGCGGGGTGCTGGCCATCACCACGGACGCGGGGTCGTGGGTCGCTCCGGCCACCCGCGCCATCTGGGTGCCGGCCGTCACCGTGCACGCGCACCAGGCCCACGACGGACTCGAACTGCACCTGGTCGGCCTGGGCGCGGCCGACGATCCGACCGGCGGGGACGGGCCGGCGGTGCTGGCCGTCGGCCCGCTGCTGCGGGAGCTGATCCTCGCCTACACCCGCGCTCCGCACGACGACGGGCCGGAGCGGGGGCGGCTGCGGGCGGTGCTGCTCGACCAGTTGCGCGCCGCGCCCCGGCTGCCGGCGCTGCACCTGCCCGCCCCCACGGCCCCACGGCTGCGCGCGGTGTGCGAGCTGCTGCTCGCCGATCCGGCCAACGACCGCACCCTGGCCGCCCTGGGGCGGCAGGTCGGGGCGAGCGAACGCACCCTGTCCCGGCTCTTCCGGGCCGACCTCGGCATGACGTTCCCGCAGTGGCGCACCCAACTGCGGCTCTCGCACGCACTGGTGCTGCTGGCCGAGGGCACCCCGGTGACCACGGTCGCCCACCGCTGCGGCTGGTCCTCGGCCAGCGCTTTCATCGACACCTTCCGCCGCGCCTTCGGCCACACCCCGGGAACGCATCGGCCCTGAGGCCCCATGGAGCGCGATCGGCCGTTACCGGCGCAGAGCCCTTCGTGGTCGAGCAACGCCGCGGTCTGGGCGACCGCTTGGCGCAGCGGCTCGATGCGGTGCAGGTCGTCGGTGCGGGTGCGGATCACGCCGAAGGCGGTGTACGGGAGGCAGCGGGTGGTGCCGACGACGAGCGCCAGCAGACCCACGTGGGCAGGCTAGGCGAGACGGCGTGGGCTGGTCATGCCGCGTCCGCCGCCGGAAGTGGCGCGGAGGGCGAGGAGTTCGGGGGCGAGGAGGTGGATGGTGTGGGCGCCGCGGTCGGTGGCGACCAGGCCGTCCCGGCGGAGGCGGGCCAGCGCGCGGCTGACGGTGACCCTGGTGGTGCCCAGCAGGTCGGCCAGGGACTGCTGGGTGCCGCCGGGCAACGGGACCGTGGCGCTCGCCGTGGCCGTCGCCTGGTCGAGCAGCCAGGCCGCGATCCTGGCCTCGGCGGGGAGCGTGGCGGTGGCGGCGAAACGCTCCTGGCCGCCCCGGGCGGCCGCGGCGAGGACGCCGAGCACATGGGCCCGGACGGCCGGGGCGTCGTCCACGAGCGCCAGGAAACGGTCGCGCGGCAGCGCGCGGACGGTGCACGGGGCGAGCGCGGTGAGGGTGGCGGTGTGGCCCCGGCCGTCGATGACGGCGACCTTGTCGAGAGCGCAGGGCGCGGCCCATTCGCCGTGCCGGACGGCGCGGCCGGCCGGCGTGGTGGTGGCGGCCGCGACTCGCCCGTCGAGCAGGATCAGCAGATGTGTGGCGGGGTCGCCGGCGTGGCGGAGGGTCTGCCCGGTGGGCAGGCGGCGCGGCGGGGCGGCCGACCACAACGCGCGGAGCCGGTCCTCCGGAACGCCCGCCAGCAGCGGCACGGCCCGCAGCACGCACCAGGGGCGGGATGTATCACGTGATACGGAAGAGCTCACCCACCCGACCGTAGCGTCGGGCGCATGCTGATCGTGGAACTGAGCTTCGACCCCGACCCCGCGCCGGCACGGCTCGCCGCGCGCCCCGCGCACCGGGCGGTGCTGGTCCGGCTGCACGCCGCGGGCCGGCTGCTGGCGGCCGGCCCCTGGGCGGACGACACCGGCGCGCTGCTGGTCTTCGACGTGGACCGGCCCGCGCTGGACCGGATCATGGCCGAGGACCCCTACTACCGCACGCCGGGCGTGACGGTGGTGGGGGTGCGCGAGTGGACCCCGGTGGTCGGCCCGGAGCCTCCGCGTGCGGGCTCGACACCGTAGACGCTGCCGCGGCCCCGTTGGGATACTCGCCGCCAACTAACTCTCATCTTCAGTGGGGGGCGGTACCGGTGAGCGAGGGATCGCAGCGGGGCGGCGGGTCAGGGTGCCTGTGGTTCCTCGCGGGCGCCCTGGCCTTCGGCTTCCTCCTCTCCCAGACGGCGAACTACGCCACCGGCTCCGGCGGCTCGACCACGGGCGGTTCGCAGTCCCAGATCGCCACCACCCCGTCCGCGCCCGACGCCACCGCGCAGGCGCTGCTGAGCGTCGGGACCGGCAGCTGCCTGCGCAACTACTACGGCGGACTCGGCTGGGGCGACCAACTGCCCGAGGTCACCGACTGCGCGCGGGTCGACGCGTTCTACACCGTGACGGCCGGCGGCGTCGCGCCGCGCTGCGCCTCGGACAAGAGCAGCACCGAGTGGTCGTACTACAGCGACTACCACCGGAACCAGATCTCCCTGTGCCTGAGTCGCAGGTATCGCCCTGAGCAGTGCTTCCCCGGCCAGCCGGACGGTTCGGGCGACGTCGTCTCGGCCCGGCTGGACACGGTCTGGCCGTGCGACACCGACGACGTGCCGGAGGCGGGCGACCAGATCCTGCGGATCACCGGCTACTACACCTCGCCCGCGGACCCCGACGACCGCATCTGCACCAACGATCCGGCCGACACCACCTACTACTACGTGTGGGGGGTGCACGGCGGCGAGGACTTCATCTGCGCCGTCATCACGGACTGATTGCCTGAGTCGAATGCCGTCGAATTCTTCCCATCGAGTCGCCTATTGCGGTGTTCTGCGCACGTTGCCCCGGTCCATAACGCTGAGGTAAAGCTCGCGTCACTACTCCTTGACACCGTCCGCTCGGGCGGCAACATTTTCGCTCACGTTGGAACAAGGAGGTGCGTGCGTGGCGACCATTCCTGCCGCCCAAGGCGTCGGTGGCGTCCGAAAATCCCAAAGCGTACCCAACGAGGCCCGTGAGACGCCCAGCTGGCGCAAACGAGAGGCCAGGGTCGCCTTCGTCTTCCTCGCCCCCGCCGCGTTCGGCTTCCTCGTGTTCTTCGCCTGGCCGATGGTGCGCGGCATCTATCTGAGCTTCACCGACTACGACCTGCTGACCTCCCCGGAGTTCACGGGGCTCGACAACTACGACCGGCTGCTCGCCGACGACGTCTTCTGGAACTCCCTCTGGGTGACCCTCCAGTACGTGCTGATCAACATCGGCGTGCAGACCGTCGTGGCGCTGCTGCTGGCCGTGCTGATCCACCGCCTGACCCGCTCCACCGTGATCCGGGGCATCATCCTGCTGCCCTACCTCGTGTCCAACGTCGTGGTGGCGTTGCTCTGGTACTGGATGGCCGACTTCAACCTCGGCATCCTCAACGAGATGCTCGGCTGGGTCGGCATCGACCCGCAGGGCTTCTTCGGCGACCCGGACATGGCGATACCCACGATCGCGCTCGTCAACGTGTGGCGGCACATGGGCTACACCGCCCTGCTGATCTTCGCCGGGCTCACGATGATCAACCGCGACGTCTACGAGGCGGCGGCGGTGGACGGCGCGAGCGAGGTGCGGATCTTCTTCCGTATCACGCTGCCGCTGCTGCGGCCGGTGCTCGCGATGGTGCTGATCATCACCGTGATCGGCTCCTGGCAGATCTTCGACACCGTCGCGGTGGCCACCCAGGGCGGCCCTGTGGATGCCACCCGCGTCGTGCAGTACTACATCTACGACCAGGCGTTCACCCGTTTCGACATGGGATACGCGTCGGCGATCGCGGTCGTGCTCTTCCTCATCCTCGCCGGGGTGGCGTTCGCACAGCTCAAGCTGCTGCGCGCCGGTGAGTCGGACCAGGCGTGACGGAGGCGAACGCATGACCGTGATACCCCAACCCACCGCTGTCCCCGAGCCGGTGGCTGCCAAGGTCGGACCGGTCGGGCCGACCCGCCGCGGGTTCCGCCCGGGCCGGGCGCTCGCCTGGGTGGCGCTCTTCCTGATCATCGTCATCACCGTGGCGCCGTTCCTGTGGATGCTGCGCACGGCCCTGTCCAACAACCGGTCGCTTTTCACCGACCCCCATTCGGCACTGCCGGCGGACTTCACCTGGGGGCCGATCGAACGCGTGCTGGGCACCGCCACCACCGAGGAGGCCCTGGCCGAGGGCGGGGCCGGCGCCTCGTTGGCCTTCTGGACCTACCTGCGCAACTCGCTGATCGTCTCCACGGTGATCACCCTCGGCCAGGTCTTCTTCTGCGCGATGGCGGCCTACGCCTTCGCCCGGCTGCGCTGGCCGGGCCGCGACAAGGTGTTCTTCCTCTTCATCAGCGCGCTGATGATCCCGCCGGTCTTCACGCTGCTGCCGAACTTCGAGCTGATCAAGAACCTCGGCCTGCTCAACACCTTCCCGGCCATCGTGGCGCCGTACTTCTTCATGACGCCCTTCGCGATCTTCTTCCTGCGGCAGTTCTTCCTCGGCATCAGCCGGGAGCTGGAGGAGGCCGCGATGATCGACGGGGCGGGCTACTTCCGGATCTTCTTCCGGATCATCCTGCCGTCCAGCGCCGGGCCGCTGATCACGCTGGGGATCCTGACCTTCATCAACGCGTGGAACGAGTTCTTCTGGCCGCAACTCGTCGGCCAGGAGGAGCAGGTGCGGGTGCTCACCGTGGCGCTGAACGCGTTCCGCGGCTCGACCCCCGCGACCGGTCCCGACTGGGCGGGGCTGATGGCCGCGAGCCTGATAGCCGCCATCCCCACGCTGCTGCTCTTCCTGGTCTTCGCGCGCAGGATCGTCGACTCCATCCAGTTCACCGGCGGAAAGTGAGGTAGGGGCTGTGGGAATGCGCACCAAACGCCTCCGGGTGGTCGCCGCCGGCGTGGCGACGGCCGGCCTGACGCTGGCCGGCTGCGGGGAGGTGACCGGCGCGAGCGACACCACCACGATCACGTACGCGCTCTGGGACGCCAACCAGCTGCCGCCGTACCAGGAATGTGCGGAGGACTTCGAGCGGGAGAATCCGGACATCGACATCCGCTTCGACCAGCGGGGGTGGGACTTCTACTGGTCCACGCTGGCGTTGGGCATGGTCTCGGAGTCCGCGCCCGACGTCTTCACCGACCACCTGTCCCGTTTCCCCGACTGGGTGACGCGCGGCCAGATCCTGCCGCTGGACGAGTACATCGAACGCGACAACGTGGACCTGAGCGTCTACGAGGAGGGCCTGGCCGACCTGTGGATCGGCCCGGACGGCCAACGCTACGGCCTGCCCAAGGACTTCGACTCGGTCGCGATCTTCTACAACCAGGACATGCTCGACGAGGCCGGCATGACCCAGGAGGAGATGAACAACCTCACCTGGAACCCCCGGGACGGCGGCACCTACGAGGACGCCATCGCGCATCTGACCATCGACGCCAACGGAGTGCGCGGCGACGAACCGGGCTTCGACAAGAACAACGTCGAGACCTACGGCATCTGGATGGAGGAGTCCGGCGGCGACAGCCACGGTCAGACCCAGTGGTCGATGTACGCCGCCTCCACCGGCTGGCTGCCCACCGACGAGAACCCCTGGGGCACCAGCTACAACTACGGCGACCAGGAGTTCCTGGACACCATCGCCTGGTGGCGCAGCCTCGTCGACAAGGGCTACATGCCGTCCTGGGAGGCGCAGGAGGGCGTGAACTGGGCCGACCAGCTCGCCGCCGGTAACACCGCCATGGCCACCAACGGCTCCTGGATGACCGGCACCGTCTTCGGCAGCGACCTCAACGCCGGCATCGCCCCCACCCCCATCGGGCCCGAGGGCGAACGCGCCAGCATGTTCAACGGCCTGTCCGACTCCATCTACGCCGGCACCGAACACCCGGAAGAAGCCTGGCAGTGGGTGAAGTACCTCGGCTCGTTGGAGTGCCAAAAGGTCGTGGCCGAGCACCACGTCGTCTTCCCCGCCATCACCGAGGCCGCCCAGGTCGCGGAGCAGGCGTTCGCCGACGAGGGCATCGACGTGTCGCCGTTCATGACGCACGTCGAGAACGACACCACGATGCTCTTCCCGGTGACCGAGCACCCCGCCGACGTCATCACCATCCTCACGGCCGGCATGGAGGCGGTGATGTCGGGACAACGCCCGGTCGACTCCCTGGTCGGGATGAACAGGGAGCTCAACCGGCTGTTCAGGTAGCGGATCAGCCCGCGTTCGCGTCGAGCAGCTTCAGCTCGGGGTGAGCGGTGCCGCCGGCGATCGCGGTGGACGACAGGTGGGAGACCACCCGCTCGTCCACCGGGTCGTCGGCGGGGTCGTCGTGCACCCTCAGATGCTCGTACGTGGTCGCGCGCTGGGCGGGGACCCGGCCGGCGGCGCGGATCAGGTGGATCAGCTCCAGCAGGTTGGAGCGGTGCTTGGCGCCGGCCGAGGAGACCACGTTCTCCTCCAGCATCACCGAGCCGAGGTCGTCCGCGCCGTAGTGCAGTGAGAGCTGGCCCACGTCCTTGCCGGTGGTCAGCCAGGAGCCCTGGATATGCGCCACGTTGTCCAGGAAGAGCCGGGCGACGGCGATGATCCGCAGGTACTCGAAGAGGGTCGCCTGCGTCTGGCCACGCAGCTTGTTGTTCTGCGGCTGGTAGGTGTACGGGATGAAGGCGCGGAAGCCGCCGGTGCGGTCCTGCACGTCCCGGATCATCCGCAGGTGCTCGATGCGCTCGGCGTTGGTCTCGCCGGTGCCCATCAGCATCGTCGTGGTGGACTCCACGCCCAGCCGGTGCGCGGTCTCCATGATCTCCAGCCACTCCTCGCCCGACTCCTTCAGCGGGGCGATCGCCGTGCGCGGGCGGGCCGGCAGCAGTTCGGCGCCCGCGCCGGCGAACGAGTCCAGGCCGGCCGCCTTCAGCCGGCTGATCGCCTCCTCGTGGCCGACGCCGGAGATCCGCGCCATGTGCGCCACCTCGGAGGCGCCGAGCGAGTGGATCACCAGCTGCGGGAACTCGCGCTTGATCGCCGAGAAGTGGCTCTCGTAGTACTCGACGCCGTAGTCCGGATGGTGGCCGCCCTGGAACATGATCTGGGTGCCGCCGAGCGCGACGGTCTCCGCGCAGCGACGGAGGATGTCGTCCAGATCCCTGGTCCACACGTCCTCGCTCTTCGGCGCGGCGTAGAAGGCGCAGAACTTGCAGGCGGTGACGCAGGCGTTGGTGTAGTTGATGTTCCGCTCGATGATGTACGTGGCGATGTGCTCGGTGCCGGCGTAACGGCGGCGCCGGGCGGCGTCGGCGGCCCGCCCGAGGGCGTGCATCGGCGCGGAGCGGTAGAGCGCGAGCGCCTCGTCCGCGCTGATCCGCCCCCCGGCGGCGGCGCGGTCCAGCACGGTCTGCAGGTCAGCGCTTCCCAGACTCTCGGACATGGGCGGTCCCTCCGGCACGACGACGACCGAACCAGCGTACGCGGTTGCCTGCGGCGCTGGCCGGGGCGCCCGCACGCGGCGCGACCGCGCGTCCGCGCGACGCCCCGCGCACGCACCCGGCTCCGCCGGACCGGTCGGCACCCGTCCCGCTCGGGCCGGCTCGGCCGTACCACCCACTCATCCGCGCCGCCGCAGCGCGGCGAGCCGCTGCGTGCCGGACGCGTCGCCGCGAGACTCGGCAGGGTCGACGGCACCACCCCGCTCGTCCGACCCTTCGGTGGCGGAGCGGCCGGAGGCTCCTCCGCCGGTCCGGGGCCCGGGTCGAGGCGTTTGCCTCGACCCGGGTCCCGGCTGCTTCCGGACGGCTGCGCGGGAAGCGTCTAGCAGGCGGCCGGCTTCAGCCAGCTGCACTCCAGGTCGACCGCCGGCCCGGTGGCCGGCTCGGTGGCCGGTTCCGTCGTCGACTGCGCGTCGCGCTCCGTCGGCTCGGGGGCGTCGGACGGCTCGGACTGGTCGCCGGCCAGCGTGGCGACGATGGAGTCCTGGAGGCCGGTGGGCGCCGCGCCCAGATGGTCGTTTATCAGGATGCTGAAGACCAGCTCCCGGCCGTCCGCCGCGGTGACGTAGCCGGACAGGCCGCTGGCGCCCGTGAGGGAGCCGGTCTTGGCGTGCGCGTTGCCCTCGGCCGGGGTGTCGCACATCCGGGAGGCGAGCGTGCCGCCGGTCAGCCGGTCCGCCTCGCACGCGATGGGCAGCGCCTCGTACCAGGCGTCGAACCACGGCTCGTCGCGCACCTCGACCAGCAGCGTGGCCAGCGATTCGGGGGACACGGTGTTCATCCGGGACAGCCCCGAACCGTCCACCTGGAGGTAGCTGCCGGCCGCCACGCCCAGCCCGTCCGAGTAAGCCTCGACGACGTCGAGCCCCGCGTCCCAGGTGCCGGCGCCGCCGGTCTCGTAGCCCATGGTCTTCACCAGCGCCTCGGCGTGCATGTTGTTCGACAGCTTCAGGAACGGCACCAGCAGTTCGGACAGGGGCATCGAGTCGTGGCTGGCCAGCACCTCGGCGCCCTCGGGGGTCGCCCGGCCCAGCACCGTGTCGCCGGCGATCCGGACGCCGTGCGCGGCCAGCGCGTCCGCGAAGACCGCGGCGGCGTAGCCGGTGGGCTCCCAGACCGGGTTCCAGGTCTGCGTGGTGCCGGCGTCGGCGGGGACCTGGCCGCTGATGACGATGGTGTTGGTGCCGTGCTCGCGGGTGATGTTGAGCGTGTTGTCCTCGCCCGCGGCGACCGTGGTGGCCTCGTTGACGAGCGTCACGTAGTCGTTGGCCGGGGTCATGGTCACCTGCGGCTTGTCGCCCTCGGTCGGGCCGGGGGACGTCTCCAGGTAGACGTTGCCGGCGTCGTAGTCCGTGTCGGGCGCCAGGGTCAGCGCGGAGGTCTGCGCCGCGAAGTAGTCGGACTCGCTGTCCCAGGCCCAGGAGGTGCCGAGCCGCACGTCGTCGAAGCGGGTGTCGTCCGCGATCAGGTCCCCGCTGATCTCGGTGACGCCGGCGTCGGCCAGGTCCGCGGCGAGCGCGTCGTAGTCCTCGGCGAGCATCGTCGGGTCGCCGCTGCCGCGCAGGTACAGGTCGCCCGCGAGGGTGCCGCCGGTCACCGTCCCGTCGGTGGCGAGGTCGGTGACGTACCGGTAGTCGGCGCCGAGCGTGTCCATGGCCGCGGCCGAGGTGAGCAGTTTGGCGTTGGAGGCGGGCGTCAGCCGGTCCGCGCCCTCGTGGTCGTAGAGCGTCTCGCCGGTCGCGGCGTCCAGGACGACGACGCCGGCGTGGGCCCCGTCGAGGCGCGGGTCGGCGAGTATCTCGTCGAGCGAGGCGGCGAGGTCGGCCGAGTCGCCGTCGGCCGCCGCGTTCCAGGCGAGGGTCCCGCCGAGGGTGAGCGCGAGGCCGGCGGCCAGCGGGGCGACGAGTCGGGAACGTGCGCGCGAATGCCTGGGGGGACGGTGCTGCATGGGGAACGGGCGGCTGCCCTGCCTCCTTCGGGTGGCGTCCGGGTGACGCTTCCGGGTGATGCGTGCATATGGGTGACGGCTGAACCGCATTGATATCAGGGACCCGCGACGCCCGGCGGGCGACACGACGAACGGCCCTGCCACGGCTGCCGGTTGATGCGGCGCCCGCACCGGAAACGGGTGTGCTCGACGGCGAGGGCGCCGCGTCCTGGGGGGACGCGGGCCAGGAGGTGCCCACCAGGCAGCACCCTTTCGTGTGCATGGAGATGTTTCCAGAGGTTTGCTTGTGAGCGTTTCGTGAAGCGTTCGACCGTCATTCAACGTTTCCCGACAGGTGACGGTCTGGTGAAGGTGCTGGTAAGGAGGCCCGCACAAGCGCACATCCAACGGCAGAATGCGCGGAGCCGCCGTCCCCCAGCACGTCAGCCGCATCGGGAGGGCCCGTGTCGGACACCCACGTCCAGGCCACCACCGCGTCCCCGTCCGTCGTCCGTCCCCAACTGAGCATCGAGAACGGCCGCGTCACCCAGGCATACGTGCCGGCCTTCGCGTCCCCCATCGAGGAGGGCAGCCTTGCCGACATCCCGTTCTTCAACGCGCGCCACGCGCCGGACGACGTCGTGCTCAGCCGCAAGGAGCGGGACGGGAGCTGGCGGGACGTCAGCTGCGCCGAGTTCGCCTCCGAGGTGCTCTCCGTCGCCAAGGGGCTGATCGCGCACGGGCTGAAACCGGGGGACCGGCTCGCGATCATGTCCCGCACCCGCTACGAGTGGACGCTGCTGGACTTCGCCGCCTGGGCCGCGGGGCTGATCACCGTGCCGATCTATCCCACCTCCTCCAGCCAGCAGGTGGCCTGGATCCTGCGCGACGCGGAGGTACGCGCCTGCGTGGTGGAGGGCGTGGAGGAGGCCAGGACGCTGATCTCCCTCCGGAACGAGCTGCCGGATCTGGAGCATCTGTGGCAGCTCACCGCGTTCTCCGGCGGCGAACGGTCCGCCATCGCCCATATCGCCGCCGCCGGCCGCTCCGTCCCCGATTCGGCCGTCGCCGAGCGCCGCGCACTGCTCGCCCCCTGGCTGGCCGCCACCCTGATCTACACCTCGGGCACCACCGGCGACCCCAAGGGCTGCGTCATCACCCACGGCAACCTCTTCGCCGAGGTGGACAACGCCATCGAGCTGCTCTACCCGATCTTCCGCGAGGTGACCGACGAGCCGGCCTCCACCCTGCTGTTCCTGCCGCTGGCCCACGTGCTGGGCCGGATCGTCGCGATCGGCTGCGTCCGCGCCCGGGTCCGGCTGGGCCACGCGCCGAGCATCCGCACCGAGGACCTGCTCGCCGACCTGGCCGGCTTCCAGCCCACCTTCCTGTTCGCCATCCCCTATCTGCTGGAGAAGGTCTACAACACCGGCCGGGCGATGGCCGAGAAGATGGGCCGGGCCAGCTCGTTCGACCGCGCCGCCCGGATCGCCCGCCGCTACGGCGCCGCCGCCGAGGCCGAACAGCACGGCACCGGCTCAGGGCCTGGACTGGCGCTGCGCGCCACCCGCTCGCTCTACGACGCGCTGGTCTACCGCCGGGTGCGGGCCGCGCTGGGCGGCCGGGTCAGGCAGGTGGTGTGCGGCGGCTCGCCGCTGGGCGGCCGGCTGTCCGCGTTCTACGAGGGCGCCGGCATCGCCGTCTACGAGGGCTACGGCCTCACCGAGACCACCGCGGCCGCCACCATCACCCCGCCGAACGCCCAGCGGATGGGCACGGTCGGCTGGCCGCTGCCCGGCACCACGGTACGCATCGCGCCCGACGGCGAGGTGCTCCTGCGCGGCGCCCAGGTCTTCTCCGGCTACTGGGACGCGGAGCGCCGCGAGGTGGTGCCCGCCACCGATCCCGACGGCTGGCTGGCCACCGGCGACCTCGGCACCCTCGACGAGGACGGCTACCTCGCCATCACCGGCCGCAAGAAGGACCTGATCATCACCTCGGGCGGCAAGAACGTCGCGCCCGCCCCGCTGGAGGACTGCCTGCGCGCCCATCCGCTGGTCAGCCAGTGCCTGGTGATCGGCGACAACCGCCCGTACCTCACCGCCCTGATCACCCTCGACCCCGACGGACTGGCGCACTGGCGGCAGGTCAGCGGCCGCCTGCACGACCCGATCGAGCGGCTGGTGGGAGAGCCGGACCTGCTGCGTCATCTGCAACGCGCGGTCGACGACGCCAACGTCCTGGTGTCCACGCCCGAGTCCATCCGGCGTTTCCGGGTGCTGCCGCGGGACTTCACCATCGACTCGGGCTATCTGACGCCCTCCCTCAAGCTGCGCCGCGCCGCGGTGCTGCGCGACTACGCCGACGAGGTGGCACGCCTGTATGCCCGCTGACCCGTCCGTCGACGCGTCCGTCGCCGAGCGCCTCGCCCACGTCCGTTGGGTCGCCGGCGGTACCGGCACCGGCAAGAGCACCCTGACCGCGCTGCTGGCCCGGGACCACGACGTCACCGTCTACGACGGCGACCGCGGCGAGGCCGGCTACCTGGGCCGGACCACGCCCGAGCACCAGCCGCGTCTGCACGCGCTCGTCGCCCAGAGCGCCGTCCAGAAGTGGCTGGAGCCCACACCAGCGGAGGTCTTCGCCGCCATGCCCAGCCTGCACGGCGAGACCTTCCCGTTCGTCGTGGACGACCTGCTCGCGCTGCCGGCCGACCGGCCGGTGCTGGTGGACGACTTCCGCACCCTGCCGCGCGAGGTCGCGCCGCTGCTGCCGCGGCCCGAGTTCGCCGCCTTCCTGCTGCCGACCCCGGAGTTCCGCCGCGACGCCCTCGGCAGCCGCTACGCCGACCCGGAGCGGGCGCGCGCCAACTGGGGCGACGCCGACCCGGCCGTCATGCTGGAACGGCGGCTGGCCCGCGACGCGTTGTGGGACGCGGAGATCAGGCGCCAGGCAACGGAGTTCGGGCTGCCCGTGGTGGACGTGAACGGCCGCACCGGCCCGGAGGAGCTGGCCGCCCGGCTCGCCACCGCCTTCGCGCTGCCGGCCTGAGGCCACGGGCGCGCGCGAGGCCGGGCGCGGGCCGCCCGCGGACACGCGAGAGCCCCCGCCGGTCCGGCGGGGGCTCCTGGTGGCACAACAACCGAGCGGTGGCTCAGACGATGCTGACGTTCTCAGCCTGCGGACCCTTCGGCCCCTGGGTGACGTCGAAGGTCACCGCCTGGCTCTCCTCGAGCGAGCGAAAGCCACTGGCGTTGATAGCGGAATAGTGGACGAAGACATCAGGGCCTCCGCCGTCCTGGGCAATGAATCCAAAGCCCTTTTCGGCGTTGAACCACTTGACGGTCCCGGTAGCCATTAAGCCCTCCCTGGGCCTGAAAGGGTCGCCCTGCTCCAGAACCTGCATGAAGTTTGCATGAAGCCTGAAAACGACGAAAGCCCGCGGTCACATGCTCCGCAGGCTCGTACTGCAAGGGAAACCAAACTGCAACTCGTCGCGAGCCTAGCACGGTGCTTTCACGGTCGGAAGGGCAGAGAGCACCCACAGGCTGGACTCTGGGGTGGTCACATCCCCGACCGCTGGCTCGCACGATCACAGGCGTACCCTCCCTGGGGTGAGCCCTAACCCTCCAAGCCGCCCTCGTGTCGGACACATCCAGTTTCTCAACTGCCTCCCCCTCTACTGGGGCCTGGCCCGCACGGGCAGCCTGCTGGACCTGGAGCTCAGCAAGGACACCCCGGAACGGCTCGGGGAACAGCTGGTGAACGGGGCGCTCGACATCGGCCCGGTGTCCCTCGTGGACTTCCTGGGGCACGCCGACGAGCTGGTCGCGCTGCCCGACATCGCCGTGGGCTGCGACGGACCCGTGATGTCCTGCGTCATCGTCTCCCAGCAGCCGCTCACCCAGCTCGACGGGGCACGCGTCGCGCTCGGCTCCACCTCCCGCACGTCGGTGCGCCTGGCCCGGCTGCTGCTCGCCGAGCGGTACGGCGTCACCCCTGACTACTACGTGTGCCCCCCGGACCTCGGGCTGATGATGCAGGAGGCCGAGGCCGCCGTGCTGATCGGCGACGCCGCGCTGCGCGCCTCCCTGCACGACGCGCCCCGGCTCGGCCTGGACGTGCACGACCTGGGACGCATGTGGCACGAGTGGACCGGGCTGCCGTTCGTCTTCGCGCTCTGGGGCGTGCGGCGGGACTACCTGCGGGACCATCCGGATACGGTGCGCGAGGTGCACGAGGCGTTCCTGGCCTCCCGCGACCTGTCGCTCGACGAGGTCGGCAAGGTCGCCGAGCAGGCCGCGCGCTGGGAGACCTTCGACGTGGACGTGCTGGAGCGCTACTTCACCACGCTCGACTTCCGGTTCGGGCCGCGCCAGCTCGCCGGTGTCGAGGAGTTCACCCGCCGGATCGGCGACGGCGGTCCGCTGCCCAGGGTCGAGTTGCTCGGCACCCAGAACCCGAACCGCACGGCGCGCCGATCCCCGTAGGCTGACGGCCATGGAGCCGCTGTCCCCTGATGACCCGTCCGCGATAGGTCCCTACCGGCTGTTGGGCCGGCTGGGCCGGGGCGGCATGGGCCGGGTGTACCTGGGGCGCAGCGCCGGCGGCCGGACGGTCGCGGTCAAGGTGGTGCACCCGCATTTCGCGGTGGACGAGCGGTTCCGCTCCCGTTTCGCCCGCGAGGTGGCCGCGGCCCGGCTGGTCGGCGGCGCCTGGACCGCGCCCGTGCTGGACGCTGACCCCGAAGCGGAACTGCCCTGGGTGGCCACCGGCTACGTGGCGGGCCCCGACCTCCAGCGGGCGGTCGGCGACCACGGCGCGCTCCCCGAGACGACCGCGCGGGCGCTGGGCGCCGGCCTGGCCGAGGCGCTGGCCGCGGTGCACGCGAGCGGCCTGGTGCACCGGGACGTCAAACCGTCGAACGTGCTGCTGGCGCTGGACGGGCCGCGCCTGATCGACTTCGGCATCGCGCGCGCCAGCGACGCGTCGGCGGTGCTGACCGCCACGGGCGTGGCGGTGGGCTCGCCCGGCTATATGGCGCCCGAGCAGGTGCAGGGCCAGGCGACGGGGCAGGCGAGCGACGTCTTCTCCTACGGCGCGGTGCTGGCGTTCGCGTCGGGCGGGCGGGAGCCGTTCCCCGGCGACAGCGCGGCGCAACTGCTGTACCGGGTGGTGCACGAGGCGCCCGATCTGGAACGGGTGCCGGCGGGCCCGCTGCGCGAGGTCGTCGCCGCATGTCTGGCCAAGGAGCCGACCGAGCGGCCCACCCCCGAGGAGGCGGCGCGCGTCTGCGCCGGCGGCTCGGCCGCGGCCACGCTGCTCGGCCCCGGCTGGCTCCCCCCACCGGTCGTCGAGGCGGTCAGCCGCCGCGCCGTGGAACTCCTGGACGCGGAGGTCCTGCCGACCTCTCCCGCGACGCCGGCACCGGGCCCGGCGACCGGGTCAGCCGGAGGGGCAGCGTCGTCCGCCTCTCCACCGCCCGGCTTCGGCCCTCCGAACCCCGGCCACGGCTATGCGAACCCCGGCGTGGACGTGCCGACGGCGGGCTTCGGCCCTCCGAGGTCGAGCCGGCCCGCCGGCAACGAGCCGGCCAAGGCCGGCGCCGACTCACCGTCCCCTGGGTACGGCTACCCGAGGCCGGGGAACGGCGCGCCCTCGCCCGGGTACGGCTATCCCCCGCCCGTCGGTCCGCCGCCGGGCGGCCCCTCAACCGACGTGCCCGCGGGTCTCCGATCCGGCCGCCCGTCCGGCAGGACGTCGCGGCGGGTGGGCGTGGCGGTCGGGACGCTCGTGGCCGTCGCCGCGCTCCTGGGCGCTGGCGGGGTGTTCCTGCTCGGCGACGACGACGCGGAGGGCGGGAACGGCGGGCGCACGACCGGCGAGCGGACGGAACCCACTGACCAGACGGAGCAGCCCCCGCCCGACGACGCCCTCCCTGACCGGTACGTGGGCGAGTGGGTGGGGGACATCCTGATCGACCCCGGCGTTCCCGGCGGCACCATGACGTTCACCCTTCAGGCCGGCAGCGTCGGCGACCAGGTCGGCACCGCAGCGGCCACCGATCTCATGGGGCTGACCGACTGCGTGGACCGGCTGACGCTCAGCGAGGTGAACGACGAGGAGATCGTCTTCGACGCCCTCGTGATTCCCGAACAGTCCGACGGCACGGGGATCTGTGCCCAGGGCGACTTCCAGTACGTCATGGAGCCCAGCGGCGAGGACGCCATCCACGTCACCAGCACCCACCCTGACAGCGGCGCCGAGGGAGTCCTCGACCGCCAGCCCTAGCCGAGTAGCCGGGTGCGCGCCGCGCGGAGCCGCGGCGCGCACGTCACCGCGCCCCGGAGGGGCTACGCACGGGCCGTGTCGTCGACCTCGTCCTCCATGGCGCGGTTGGCGTGCAGGCGCTCGCGGGCGCGGTCCACGTGCGGGACGATCTGCTCGGACATCGCGTCGCGCTGGCGGCGCAGCAGCACGAAGCTGAGCGGCGCCGAGACCACGATGGACAGCAGCGCGATCCACAGCGAGTTGGCCGCGCCGACCGACTCGGGCAGCACGCCGACGTACGCCAACGCCGCGATGACCACGTAGCAGCCGGCGAAGACGCCGAGCCGCAGCCCCGTGTACCGGAGCGTCGCGTGCCGGGTCTGCGGGCGAATGTCGCTCATGCCGGAACCTCCCTCGGAGCCCAGTGAAACACAGGCGTCTCAGCCGCCGTCCAGCGGCAGCCACATCGTCACGTCGTCGCGCAGATCGTCGTCGGACATCCAGATCGCGCCGGGCGCGCGGCCCACCTCGGTGTAGCCGCACGCCGCGTAGAAGCCTTCGAGGCCCATGCCGCCCCGGCAGGTCAGCCGGATCCCGGTGATGCCCGGCATGCCGCGGGCCGCCGACGCGGCCGCGGCCATCAGCTCCCGGCCGGTGCCGCGGCCCTGCCACTCCGGGTGCACCATCACCGTCTTCAGCCACACCCAGTGCCGCATCAGCCGGTGCGTGTTGAGCTCGAAGAACGCCGTGGCCACCGGACGGCCAGCCTCGCTGAAGCCGACCAGCGGGCGGATGCCGCCCTCGGCCACGCCGACCAGGTGCTTGCGCAGGTCGGGCCGCACGTCCTCCGCGGTGACCGGGGGCAGGAAGCCCACCGCGCCGCCCGCGTTGACCACCTCGGCCCACAGCACCGCAAGCCCGTCCCGCAGGCGCGGCGTGATCGCCGGGTCCAGCACGTAGCGCAGCCGCCGCCGCGTGATCGCGGTCACGTCACCTCACACCCGCATCGGCTGCGGCGACTCGCGCCGCTCCGGGTCGGGCCCGTCGTACTCGCGCACCACCTCGTAGCGGGTGTTGCGCTCGACCGGGCGGAAACCGGCGTCCCTGATCAGCTCCAGCAGGTCCTCGCGGGTCAGCTTGTCCGGCGTGCCGAAGTTGTCCGCGTCGTGGGTGATCTTGTACTCCACGACCGAGCCGTCCATGTCGTCCGCCCCGTGCTGGAGGGCGAGCTGCGCGGTCTGCACGCCGTGCATCACCCAGAACACCTTCACATGCGGCACGTTGTCGAACAGCAGCCGGGAGACCGCGAAGGTGCGCAGCGACTCCGCGCCGGTGGCCATCGAGGTGCGGGCCTGGAGCGTGTTGCGGACCTTGCCGTCCTTCATGTCCACGAAGTCGTGCTGGTAGCGCAGCGGGATGAAGACCCGGAAGCCGCCGGTCTCGTCCTGGAGCTCGCGCAGCCGCAGCACGTGGTCCACCCGGTGCCGCGGCTCCTCGATATGGCCGTACAGCATGGTGCAGGGCGTCTTCAGGCCCTTGGAATGCGCCAGCCGGTGGATCCGGGACCAGTCCTCCCAGTGGGTGCGGTGGTCCACGATCTGCTGGCGGACCTCCCAGTCGAAGATCTCCGCGCCGCCGCCGGTCAGCGACTCCAGGCCGGCGTCGATCAGCTCGTCGAGGATCTCCGAGGCGGACAGTCCGGAGATCGTCTCGAAATGGTGAATCTCGGTCGCGGTGAACGCCTTCAGCGAGACCGCCTCGCCCAGCTCCTCCTTCAGCGCGCGCAGCGAGCGCGGGTAGTAGCGCCAGGGGAGCGTGGGGTGCAGGCCGTTGACGATGTGCAGCTCGGTGAGGTTGTCGCCCTCCATCGAGCGGGCCAGCCGCACGGCCTCCTCGATGCGCATCGTGTAGGCGTCCTTCTCGCCCGGCTTGCGCTGGAACGAACAGTAGGCGCAGGAGGCGGTGCACACGTTCGTCATGTTCAGGTGGCGGTTGACGTTGAAGTAGACGACGTCCCCGTTGAGTCGGGTGCGCACCTCGTGCGCCAGGCCACCGAGCCACGCCAGGTCGTCGGACTCGTACAGCGCGATGCCGTCCTCGCGGCTGAGCCGCTCGCCCGCCCTGACCTTCTGCTCGAGCTCTCGCTGCAGACCCGCGTCCATCCCGCGTCTCGCCTCCCGTTGCGCCTGTGAGCTGAAGGACCAGCCTCGTCGAGCCTACGCCGCCGCGCCGCCGGGCAGCTCCCCGACCCGGTTCTCCCACTTCGTGGACAGCACGATCGTGGTCCTGGTGCGGGAGACGCCCTTGGTCCCGGAGAGCCGCCGGATGGTGCGCTCGAGACCGTCCACGTCGCTGGCCCTGACCTTCAGCATGTACGAGTCGTCGCCGGCGATGAACCAGCAGTCCTCGATCTCCGTCAGCTCGCGCAGCCGCGACGCGACATCCTCGTGATCCACCGCGTCGGAGAGCTGGATGCCGATCAGCGCGGTGACGCCCAGGCCGAGCGAACGGGCGTTGACGGTGGCGCGGTAGCCGGTGATCACGCCGGCCGCCTCCAGCCGGTTGATGCGATCGGTGACGCTGGGTCCTGAGAGGCCGACGAGTCGGCCGAGCTCGGCGTAGGACGCCCGACCGTTCTCCCGCAGAGCCTGGATGAGCTGCCTGTCCACCGCGTCCATGTGCGCAGAGCCTTCCTCGTCCCCGGGTCGCTTGCACAGACGAATCTAAGGCATACGCGGTGCGCCACCTACGAGTGGTGGGGGTGGTCGCCGGGGCGGCCGAGCTCGCCGGTCCACCGGCGGTACAGGCCGTGCCCGGTCATCCCGGCCGCGTCCAGGGCCCGTCCGGCGACGAAGTCCACCAGATCCTGGATATGCGTGGCGCCGGCGTAGAACGCGGGCGCGGCCGGCAGCACCACGGCCCCGGCCTCGTCCAGCGTCACCAGATGGCGCAGCGTCTGGCCGGTCAGCGGCGTCTCGCGCACCGCCACCACCAGCGGGCGGCGCTCCTTCAGCGTGACGCCGGCCGTGCGTTGCAGCAGGTCCTTGGACAGGCCGAGCGCCACCCCGGCCACGGCGTCCGTGGAGGCCGGCACGATCAGCATGCCGCGGGCCGGATACGAGCCGGAGGACGGTCCCGCGGCCAGGTCCCGGGGCGACCAGTACCGCACCAGATCCAGGTCCGGGTCGAGCCCCGCGGTGGGCGGCGGGAACGTGTCCGGTTTGCCGTCGGCGCCGCGGGACAACCAGGCGCGCAGGTCGTCGCGCCAGTGCGCGTCGCGCAGGCCGATCCCGGTCTCGTCCAGCAGGGTCAGCCGGGCGGCCCGGCTGACGATCAGGTCCACGGCCTCGCCCGCCGCGAGGAGCGCGCGCAGCACGGCGGCGGCGTACGGCGTGCCGGACGCGCCGGAGACCCCGACGATCCAGGGGCGTCGTGCGGCGGTCTGGCTGGCTGGCATACCCCGAGGCTAACCGGCGGGTCCGGGCGCGGGTCCAGCCCGCCCACCCGCCGGCACGGCTCCGGCACGGGCTGCGGCACTCGTCGTACCGGCGGTATCCGCGGAACCCAACTCCCGTACATGCGTGCGTACGGCAGCTAACGGACGGCTTACCGGATTGTGACGCCTCGGCCACAGAGTGCGCCCCGCCCGCGGCGCGAGGGGCCGGCCGTGGACACTGGTCGTCACCGGCCGTGCCAGCCGGCCGGCCGATCCGAGCCAACCGATCCGACAGTCGAGGAGCGTCCACACCAGCATGAGCCCGTCCCGCGCCCCGCACCCGCGCCTGGCCGCCGCCCTCGGCGCGGCGGGCGCCGCCGTTCTGCTCGTCGCCGGGTCCTCGGCCTGTCAGGTGGTGGAGCGCGCCCGGGCGGGCGCCGGCGTCTCGAGCGCCGTCGACGAGTTGATGGCGTGGGAGGCGATCACCCTGGAGGCCGGCGTCGACGCCTCCGCCGAGCAGGTGTACGACTACCTGCTCCAGACCGCGGCCGCGGCCGGGGAGGCCGGCTCGGACGGCGAGGAGCCGTCGATGGACGACGCCAGGCGGCTGGCCGAGCTGGAGCTGACCACCGCGATCGGCGCGCCGGACGGCAAGACGGCGATGCGGGACCTGGAGCCCTACACCTCGCTGAACAGCGCGATGGTGCTGTCCTTCGGCGGCGACGACGTGACGGGCCTGAAGAACATCAACGGCATCCGCTACGCCAGGGCGGACGTGGCCGCTCTGGTCGAGGACGCGCTGTACGGCGACGAGGCGGCGGTGGCGGAGGCCGAGCGGTTCACCCAGGAGGCGAGCCGGCTCCCCGATTCGCTGACGGTGCCGGGCACGGCGCTGTCGGGCGACTGGGTGGAGGTCGATCCCTACCGTTACGACGCCTACACCGCGGCGCTGGTCGAGGGCGAGCCGCGGGTCGCGCCGGAGAGCGCCGAGGCGTTCGCCGGCGCGCTGACCGACGCGGGCGACCTGCTCACGGCGGACTCGCTGTGGGGCTTCGTGGAGGGCCTGGAGTCGGCGGCGGGCGGCGACGCCACGCTCGACCCGGCGGGCGAGGAGCGCGGCGCCGACCTGCTGCGCGCGGAGCTGCCGGCGGGCGACGCGTGGCGCGCGCTGGAGCCGATGCTCACGTTGCTCACCGAGCAGAGCGCGCGGTTCGGCATGCCGCCGCTGGTGGCGGAGCCCACCGGTGACGCCGCGGCGGAGCCGGTCACGGCGGAGCTCACGGTGCGCAACGGGGTGCTGAGCGGGATCACGTTCGACCTGGCGCAGTTCGCGCCCGGGGGCGCGGAGGCGGGGGCGGGCACGGCGGAGCTGCCGCTCTCGCTGGACCTGACCGGCGGCTCCGCGCTGTCACTCACCGCACCGGCGAGCGGGGGACCGTTGGTGGCCGAGGACCTCACCGTGGCGTTGCTGTACCTGGCGGACCGGGCGGAGGAGCAGGCGGACGACCCGGACCGCGCGGACGTGCCGGGACCGATGCAGCCGGGCTCCTGAACCCGCGGGCACCAGGGGCACCAGCCAGGGGCACCACCGGGCCTCCAGCGGCGTTCGAGCGTGGTCTCCTACCGTCCGGGCCCATGGTGCATTTCGACGTGATCGCCCCCGCGCTCACCATCAACGACCCGGCCATCCAAGACTATGTGCTCGCCCACTGCACACCCGCCGACGACGTGCTGCGTGACCTCGCCGACGAGACCGAGCGGGAGTTCGCCAAGTACAGCGTCATGCGGCTCACCGAGGACGAGGGTGCGCTGCTCACCATCCTGACCCGTCTGGTGGGCGCCAAGCAGGCGGTGGAGGTCGGGACCTTCACCGGCTACTCCGCCATCTGTATCGCCCGTGCGCTGCCCGCGGACGGGAAGCTGCTGGCGTGCGACATCAGCGAGGAGTGGACGGACGTCGCCCGCCGTTACTGGGAACGCGCCGGCGTCGCCGACCGCATCGACCTGCAACTCGGCCCGGCCGTGGACACGCTGAAGGCGTTGCCGAAGGAGGAGACGATCGACATCGCCTTCATCGACGCCGACAAGTCGGGCTACGCGACGTACTACGAGGAGATCCTCACCCGGATGCGCCCCGGCGGCGTGATCGTGCTGGACAACGTGCTCTGGTTCGGGCGGGTGGTGGACCCGGCCTGCCAGGACCCGGACGACATCGCCGTGCGGGAGATCAACGATCTGGTCGCCGCCGACCCGCGGGTGGAGTCGGTCATGCTCCCGCTCCGCGACGGCGTGACCATCGCTCGTAAGCGCTGACACCTGCTGCTTGTTGGTTGTCGCTTGTCCGATCCGGGCGTCCCCCCAAGGCCGCACGACGGCGCGCGCCGCTCGCGCGCCGTCGTGCGGTTTCTCGCTGGTCGAAACGCCCTGGGAGGCGCGGGTTCGCGGCGGTACAGTCGGTCCGCCGCGCCAGCCCGCGCCGGACCGGGCCCCCGTGGTCTCGGTCCCCTCCCGCCGGCCAGGTGACGCGATGACCAGCACCCAGAAGCCGTCGGAGCGGGAGCCCGAGGCCGAGTCCGAGGCCGACGCCGAAACCGACGCCGTCCCCGACGCGGACGACCGGGCCAGACGCATCCGGCGGCGCCTGGAGCGGCTGCTCGGGATGGCGGCGACGGAGGGCAACGAGATCGTTCCGCTGCGCAACGGCGACGAGATATTCACGGCCATGCTGGCGGGCATCCGCTCCGCCGAGCACACCGTGGACATGATGACGTTCGTGTACTGGAAGGGCGACATCGCCCGCGAGTTCGCGCAGGCGCTGGCCGAGCGGGCCCGGGCGGGGGTGCGGGTGCGGCTGCTGCTGGACGGCTTCGGCAGCCGGCTGATCGAGAAGGACCAACTGGCGGCCATGGAACGGGCGGGCGTGCAGGTCGCCTGGTTCCGCAAGCCGCTGTTCCTCTCCCCGTTCAAGCAGAACCACCGCTGCCACCGCAAGGTTCTGGTGGTCGACGAGGAGACGGCGTTCACCGGCGGGGTGGGGATCGCCGAGGAGTGGTGCGGCGACGCGCGCGACGAGCACGAGTGGCGGGACACCCACGTCCGGGTGCGCGGCCCCGCGGTGGACGGCATCGCCGCCGCGTTCGCGCAGAACTGGGCCGAATGCCACACCGAGCTCTTCGACCGCCGCGACCGGTTCACCGACCACCGCCCGCACGGCGACGCGGTGGTGCAGGTGGTGCGGGGCTCGGCCAGCCTCGGCTGGCAGGACATGCAGACCCTGGTCCGGGTCATGCTGGAGTCCGCCGAGGAGCGCTTCCGGCTGGCCACGGCCTACTTCTCACCGGACGACTACTTCGTCGAGCTGCTCTGCGCCACGGCCCGGCGCGGGGTGCGGGTCGAGATCGTGCTGCCGGGCCCGCACACCGACAAGCGGGTCTGCCAGCTGTCCGGGCAGCGCTACTACGAGGAGCTCACCGGGTGTGGGGTGCGGATCTTCCAGTACCAGCCGACGATGATGCACGCCAAGGTCGTCACCGTCGACCGCATCGCGGCGCTGATCGGGTCGACGAACTTCAACCGGCGCTCCCTCGACCACGACGAGGAGGTCATGCTCGCGGTGCTGGACCGGGACTTCACCGCCACCCTGGACGCGCATTTCGACGAGGACCGGGCGGCCAGCGAGCCGATACGGGCGGGTCGCTGGCGAAGACGCTCGCTGGTGCAGCGGGCCCGGGAGACGGCCGTCCTGCCGTTCCGCCGCTTCCTGTGACCCCCGGCTGAGCTCTGGCTGAGTTCCGGCAGGGGGGATTGTCGGAGGTGCGGGTTAGTGTGGGTGGATGCCGGAGATGCCCGAGGTGGAGGCGTTGCGCGGGTTTCTGGTCGACCAGCTGGTCGGCCGGACCGTGACGCGCGCGCTGCCCGTCGCGTTCCATGTGCTGAAGACGTACGACCCGCCGCTGGCCGCCGTCGAGGGCCGCGCCGTGACGGGCGTGACGCGGCACGGGAAGTTCCTGGACCTGGCGTTCGAGGGCGGGCCGGACGAGGACACCCCGGACGGCCCGCATCTGGTGATTCACCTGGCCCGGGCCGGGTGGCTGCGCTGGCTGGACGTCGTGCCCAAGGCGCCGCGGCCCGGCGGCAAGGGGCCGCTGGCGCTGCGCGTCATCCTGGACGACCCCGCCCCGGGCGACGGCGGCGCCCCCGCGGGGGCCGGCTTCGACCTCACCGAACAGGGCACCCAGAAGCGGCTCGCGGTCTACTGCGTGCGCGACCCCGCCCACGTTCCCGGCGTCGCCCGCCTTGGCCCCGACCCGCTCGACCCGACCCTCACCCCGGCCGCGTTCGCCGCGCTGCTGCGCACCGAGCGGCGGCAGATCAAGGGCGTGCTGCGGGACCAGAGCGTGCTGGCGGGCATAGGCAACGCGTACTCGGACGAGATCCTGCACGCCGCCCGGATGTCGCCGTTCAAGCTGGCGGCCCGGCTGACCGAGGAGGAGGCCGCCGGGTTGCACGCCGCCATGACCGAGACGCTGCGCGAGGCGATCGAGCGGTCCCATGGCCTCGCGGCCGGCAGGCTGAAGGCGGAGAAGAAAAGCGGCCTGCGGGTGCACGGCCGCGCCGGCGAGCCGTGCCCGGTGTGCGGGGACACCGTCCGCGAGGTGTCCTTCGCCGATTCGGCCCTGCAGTACTGCCCCACCTGTCAGACCGGCGGCAAGCCGCTCGCCGACCGCCGGCTGTCCCGGCTGCTCAGGTAGCGCCCTCCGCGTGCAGGTCCACGCCGTGCGCCTCGACGATCTCCGCCAGGCCGCCCGGATAGCCGCGGCTGACCGCGGTGAACGCCCAGCCCTCGCCGTCGTCGTCGCGGTGCAGCTCGCCCAGGGTCAGCCCGCCGCAGCCCGCCGGGCCCTCGGGGAAGCCGTAGCAGAGCAGTTCCTCGCCGTCGTGCGTGCCGCCGGACGCGTCGAGCAGCCGGACGTGCGGCGCCCGCACCATCGCCAGGTCCTGGCCGCGCTCCCGCGCCTCGTGGATGGACAGCACGAACAGCACCCGGTCGGCCCGCGGGTCCCGCTCCAGCCGGGGTGCCCGCACCGCGAAGAGCGCCTCGGCCTCGGCGTTGACCAGTCGGATGCCCCGGGCGCCCTGGTCGGGGTTGTTGTAGAAGACGAAATGCTCGTCGGACAGCACCCGCCCGTTCCGGTCCACCACCAGCGCGCTGGCGTCCACCTCCAGGCCGGGCTCGGCCTTCCAGTCCAGGCCGACGACAAACGAGCCAACGCCGGGCAGCACGTCCTCCAGCCGCATCCGCTGCCCGGTGGCCAGCGGCAGCCGGCCGCCGCCGGGCTGCGGGCAGCTGGCCAGCAGCACCGCACGCGGGTCGACCCGGGTCGGCCGGTACGCGGTCGCGCCGGAGAGCCCGGCCGCCCCGGCCGCCCCGGCGACCCCTGCGGCCCCGGCGACTCCCGAGCCAGCGACGGCCGGCGCGGCCGGCAGGTCCGCCGTCCGCACCGACAGCTCGCGCAGCCGACCTGCGACCTCCTCCGCGGTGCGCGGACGGGTGGCCGGGTGCTTGGCCAGCAACTCGGCGATCAGCTCGTCCCACTCGCGCGGCAACTCGGGCCGCAGGGTGCTCGGCGGCGGCGCGTCCTGCTCCATCTGCTGCCGCAGCAGCTGGTACAGCGAGCCGCCGTGGAACGGCGGCCGGCCGGTGGTCAGCGCGTAGAGCACGCAGCCCAGCGCGTACAGGTCGCTGCGGGCGTCGACGGTGCCGCCCTCGATCTGCTCGGGCGACATGTAGGCCGGGGTGCCGAGCACCACGCCGGTCGAGGTCAGCCGGGCGTGGTCGCTGGACTCGGCGAGGACCGCGGCGATGCCGAAGTCCAGCACCCGGGCCAGACCGTCCGGCTCGACGATGACGTTGGCCGGTTTGAGGTCGCGGTGCACCACGCCCGCCTCGTGCGCCACGGACAGCGCGCGGCAGATCTGCTCGCCCCAGCGGGCCACGTCGGCCAGCGGCGGCAGCTCCTCGGTCAGCACCTGCTCGAGCGAGCGGCCGCGCAGCCGCTCCATCACCAGATACAGCACGGGGTGTCCGTCGAACGACGCCTCGCCGGCGTCGTGCACGGTGACGATGTACGGGCTGGTGAGCGCGGCCAGCAGCTTGGCCTCCCGCTCGAACCGCTCGCGCAGCCGGGGGTCGCGGCCGGCGACGGTGCCGGTGCCGAGCCCGGCCCCGACGACCTTCACGGCGACCCGGCGCTCCAGCCGCAGGTCCCGCGCCTCCCAGACGCTTCCCATACCGCCCTCGCCGATCAGCTCCCCGAGCCGGTACCGGTCGTCCAGCACCTGGTCTTGCATCCCGACGAACCCCCTGCCGCGCACACCGCGAAACGTCAGCCTGTGTCCCGCCAACTCTAAGCCGCAGCCGCGGCTGGGCCGAGAGTCCGATACACGTCCGAGACGGGTCCGAGACGGGCCGGCGGGCGCGTCATCCACAGGCCGGGGGCTTCCTGTGGATACTGTGGATAACTTTGTGGTGCGCCTACCCCTCGATTGTCAGACCCCCTGGCTACGCTGACCGAAATTCGACAGCCTGCCAGGGGAGCCGAAGATGAACACCACCGCGAATCCTCCCGCACCGCCCGGGACTCCCGTGGAGGCGCAGCTTGAGCAGCACCGCACCGAGCTGACCGGCTACTGCTACCGCATGCTCGGCGGCGCCTTCGAGGCGGAGGACGCCGTGCAGGAGACGCTGGTGCGGGCCTGGAAGTCGTTCGACCGGTTCGAGGGCCGCTCCTCGCTCCGCTCCTGGCTGTACCGCATCGCGACGAACGTGTGCCTGACCATGCTGGACAGCAGCAAGCGCCGGGCCCGCCCGATGGACCTGTCCTCGCCGGTGCCGAGCGCCTCGGCGGCGACGCTCACCCCGCCGCTGCCGGAGACGGCATGGGTGGAGCCGATGCCCGACAGCCGCACGCTGTCCTCCGATCCGGCCGAGCGGGCGGAGACCCGCGAGTCGGTGCGGCTCGCGCTGATCGCCGCGCTCCAGCACCTGCCGCCGCGGCAGCGCGCCGTGCTGATCCTGCGCGAGGTGCTGGCCTGGCGGGCCAGCGAGGTGGCCGAGCTGCTCGACACCACCGTCGCCTCGGTGAACAGCGCCCTCCAGCGGGCCCGCGCCACCCTGGCGGCCACCGGCCTCGGCGCCGGCGACGACGCGGACGGCGGCGCGGTGGCCGGTCTGGGGATCGGCCAGGGGGCCGGTCAGACGACGCTGACCGACGAGCACAAGGAGCTGCTCACCCGGTACCTGGACGCCTTCGAGCGGTACGACATGGACTCCCTGACCTCGCTGCTGCACGAGGACGCCACGCTTTCCATGCCGCCGTACTCCCTGTGGTTCCGCGGCCCGCAGAACATCCGCGACTGGATGCTGGGTCAGGGCATCGAATGCCAGGGCTCTCGTCTCATACCGACCTGGGCCAACGGCGCGCCGGCGTTCGGCCAGTACCGGGCGGACCCGCAGGGCGGGCACAGCCCCTGGGCGCTCCAGGTGATCGAGATATCCGGCGACAGGATCTCCGGGCTGAACTCCTTCCTGGACACCGCCCGGCTCTTCCCCCTGTTCGGCCTCCCGGAGCGTCCCGACGCCTGAGCCGACCCCCGCCGGTCCAGGCGTGGCTCACCGTTTCCACCCGTCCTGCCGGTCCCGACGCTCCTGAAGGAGATGCCCCAGACCCACCCACTCGACCAGTTGCCGCAGCCGCCCGTGCACGTTGGCGAAGCACACGGGCCGGTCGGCGGTGAGCCGAATCCGTGCGATCAGCTCCAGGACCGCGGTGTCTCCTGGACCCAGGAGGCCCACGTCCACCACCAGGATGCCCCCAGGGTCGGCACGCGCCAGCTGCTCCCGCAGCCGCACGCATATCCCTGGAACATCCGAGCGCTCGACGGGGGCCCACACCACGAACACGACCTCGCGCCGCGTCATCGCCACCACCTCCCTCTCTCTCCTTCTGACCCGGCGGCGGCGCGGAACTCATCGCGTGGCGCTCATCTCTGGGGAACTGTCAGGGGTTTGACCCACCGTCCCCACTCCGGCTGCCGCCGGTAGCCGCGGGCGGCCCAGGCGCCGTGCGCGGGCTCGTTGCCGTGCAGCACCATGGCGTCGGCGCGGCGCCCGCCCAGCCGGGCGAACCGCCGCTCCGCAGCCTCCAGCAGGGCGGTGGCCACGCCCTGGCGTCGGTGCGCGGGCGCGACCGCGAGCCGGTAGAGGTGGCAACGCCAGCCGTCGAAACCGGCGATGACCGTGCCGATCAGCTCGGCGTCCTCCCCACCGGCCGGCATCCGCTCGGCGAGCAGCAGGGCCTCCGGATCGCGCGTCACCAGACCCAGGACCCCGGCCGGGTCGTCGCTGACGGACACGCCCTCGGCCGCGTCCCGCCAGAAGGTCAGGAGGGCCGCCGCGTCCTCGGGCCGGGCGGCCCTGATCCGCAGGTCGCCTCGCTTCTCGTCGTCTGCCATGCGGCCATCCCACCACCCGGCGAACGCGAGGCGCCAAGGCATTTGTCCAGGCCGGGGGTGCCGGGACCAGCCGGACTAGCCAGCAGACACGGACGGCAGGATCCGTCCGCGGACCTCGCCGAAGCCGATCCGGGTGGTTGCGGGACCGGGGGCGGAGGCGGTGATGACGACCTCGTCGCCGTCCTGGAGGAAGGTGCGCTCCGAGCCGTCGGGCAGCACCAGCGGCTCCGCGCCGTTCCAGGACAGCTCGATGAGCGAACCGCGCTGGTCGCGTTCGGGCCCGCTGACCGTGCCCGAGGCGAACAGGTCGCCGGCTCGCAGCCGGGCGCCGTTCGCCGTCAGATGCGCCAACTGCTGCGCCGCCGTCCAGTACAGGCCGGCGAACGGGGGCCGCGAGACGATATGCCCGTTCAACGACACGGTCAGGTCCAGGTCGAGACCCCAGGGCTGGTCCGCGCCGGGGGCGGTGTCGTCGAGATACGGCAGCGGGCGCGGATCGCGGGGCGGCGGCGCGACCCGGGCGTGCCGGAGCGCGGCGAGCGGCACGATCCACGGCGAGACCGAGGTGGCGAAGGACTTGCCGAGGAACGGCCCGAGCGGCACGTACTCCCAGGCCTGGAGATCGCGGGCCGACCAGTCGTTGACCAGACAGGCGCCGAAGACGTGCCGGTCCGCGTCGGCCAGCCGCACCGGCCGTCCCGGTTCGGTGGGCGCGCCGACCACGAAGCCCACCTCGGCCTCGATGTCCAGCCGGCGCGAAGGACCGTGGCTGATGTCGCCGTCCGGCGCGCGCCGTTGTCCGCGCGGCCGCACGACGGGCGTCCCCGAGACCACGACGGTGCCCGCCCGCCCGTGGTAACCGATGGGCATGTGCCGCCAGTTGGGGGTGAGCGGCGCGCCGTCGGGGCGCAGCATCCGGCCCAGGTTGGTGGCGTGCTGCTCGCTGGAGTAGAAGTCCACGTAGTCGGCGACGGTGAACGGCAGCCGGAGTCGGGCCGTCGCGGCCGGCACCAGCAGCGGCTGGACCGCGGCCCGGTGCCGCTCCGCCACCAGCCATTCGGTCACCGCGGCGCGTACCCGCGCCCACGTTTCGGGCCCCGTGCCGAGCAGCGCGTCCAGGGTGCCGTCGGCGAACAGCGCCGCGTGTTCGGGGAGCAGCGCGGCCGTGGCGGCGGTCAGGTCGAGCACCCGCTCGCCGACGGCCACCCCGACCCGGGGCCCGTCGACGTCCGGCGCGGTGAAGCTGCCGTAGGGCAGGGTCTGGAGGCCGAAGGGGTGGTCGGGGTCGAGGCCCAACCAGCCGGCCGGCACCGGCCCGACGGATTCCTGGGCGGCCGGCGCGGTCACCGGCCACCCGCCCAGGTCCACGCGTAGTCGCCGTCGTCGGCCTCGACGCCGCCCTCGCCGAGCTCCAGCGGCCGGAAGGTGTCCACCATCACCGCGAGCTCGTCGAAGAACTCGGCGCCCAGCGAACGCTCCACGGCGCCCGGCTGCGGCCCGTGCGCGTGCCCGCCGGGGTGCAGGCTGACGGAGCCCTGGCCGATCCCGGAGCCGCGGCGCGCCTCGTAGTTGCCGCCGCAGTAGAACATGACCTCGTCGGAGTCGACGTTGGAGTGGTAGTACGGCACGGGCACGGCCAGCGGGTGGTAGTCCACCTTGCGCGGCACGAAGTTGCAGATGACGAAGTTGCCGCCCTCGAAGACCTGGTGCACCGGCGGCGGCTGGTGCACCCGTCCGGTGATCGGCTCGAAGTCGGCGATGTTGAAGGCGTACGGGTAGAGGCAGCCGTCCCAGCCGACCACGTCGAAGGGGTGCGTGGGGTAGACGTAGCGGGTGCCGGCGATGCCGCCGTTGCCGGGCCGCGAGGAGCGGTGCTTGACCAGCACCTCGACGACCGTCGCCGGGTCGGCGAGCAGTGGCTCGGCCGGCCCGCGCAGGTCGCGTTCGCAGTACGGGGCGTGCTCCAGCAGCTGCCCGTACCGGGACAGATAGCGCTTCGGCGGGGCGATATGCGAGTTGGCCTCGACGACGTAGGCGCGCAGCGGCTCAGGACCGGTCGGCAGCCAGCGGTGCGTGGTGCCGCGGGGCAGCAGCACATAGTCGCCCTGCACCGCTTCCAGCGCGCCGAAGACGGTCTCCACGGTCGCCGAACCCGACTCCAGGTACACGCATTCGTCGCCGATGGCGTTGCGGTACAGCGGGCTGGGCGCGCCGGCCATGGCGTAGCCGATGCGGACGTCGGCGTTGCCGAGCACCAGCCGACGCCCTGTCACCACGTCGAGCCGCTTGGCCTCCGTCTCGTCGAACAGCTCGGGCAGCCGCAGATGGCGGGGCGTCAGCGGCGCGTTGGGCGTGGTGTCCAGATCGCCGGGGTGCCACGGGGTGGCGGCGGCGATCGCGGACGGCACGCCGGTGTGGTAGAGCAGCGAGGAGTCGGAGGAGAAGCCCTCCTCCCCCATCAGCTCCTCGTAGTACAGGCCGCCGTCCGGGCGGCGGTGCTGGGTGTGGCGCTTCGGGGGGATGTCGCCCACTCGCCGGTAGTACGGCATGGTGCTCCTCCGGTCGATGCGGTCCGTGCCGCGTCAGAAGTTGCCGCGCTTGGCCTGTTCGCGCTCGATGGCCTCGAACAGCGCCTTGAAGTTGCCGATGCCGAAGCCGAGCGAGCCGTGCCGCTCGATGAACTCGAAGAAGACGGTGGGCCGGTCGCCGATCGGCTTGGTGAAGATCTGCAGCAGATAGCCGTCCTCGTCGCGGTCGACGAGGATGCCGCGGCGGCGCAGCTCCTCGATCGGCACCCGGACCTCGCCGATACGGGCCCGCAGTTCGGGGTCCTCGTAGTAGGAGTCGGGGGTCGGCAGGAACTCGATGCCCTTGGCCCTGAGGGTGTCCACGGTGCTGAGGATGTCGTTGGTGGCCAGCGCCAGATGTTGCACGCCCGGGCTTTCGTAGAAGTCGAGGTACTCGTCGATCTGCGAGCGCTTCCTGCCGAGCGCCGGCTCGTTGAGCGGGAACTTGACGCGGTGGTTGCCGCTGGCCACGACCTTGCTCATCAGGGCCGAGTACTCGGTGGCGATGTCCTCGCCGACGAACTCGGCCATGTTCGTGAAGCCCATGACGCGGCGGTAGAAGCCCACCCACTCGTCCATCCGGCCCAGTTCGACGTTGCCCACGGCGTGGTCGAGCGCCTGGAACAGCCGCCGGGGCTCGCCGGCGGGCTTCGCATAGCCCGAGCGGCGCGCGACGTAGCCAGGCAGATAGGGCCCGGCGTAGCGGCCGCGTTCGACGAGGCTGTGCCGCGTCTCGCCGTAGGTGGCGATCGCGGCCAGCCGGACCGTGCCGTGCTCGTCCGACACGTCGTGCGGCTCCTCGATGATCCGCGCGCCCTGCGCCCTGGCGTGCGCCACGCAGCGGTCCACGTCGGGCACCTCGAGCGCGATGTCGACCACGCCGTCGCCGTGCCTGCGGTGGTGGTCGAGCAGCGGCCCGCGGGGGTCGATGCCGCCCTTGAGCACGAAACGGACGGCGCCCGAGCGCAGCACGTAGGCGTGGTGGTCGCGGTTGCCGGTCTCCGGGCCCGCGTAGGCCACCAGCTCCATGCCGAACACGTGCTGGTAGTAGAGCGCGGCCTGGGTGGCGTTGCCGACCGACCAGACCACCGCGTCCCAGCCGGTGACGGGGAACGGGTCGCCCGCCGCGTCGTACTCGACGAGGCCGACGAGCTGGCGCAGCTGGTCGGGGTCGAGCTCGGCCAGCCGCTCCTGGTTGGTGAGGGTCACGTCCATGGACACGATGCGGACCTCCAGCCCTGTTCGGTGACTGGTCAACCAGGACACCGTGCGGCCCGTGGTCTGCGCAACAGATGCGTTCTAAGCTGGTCTCACTGCCCAGAATGGCGAGCAGATCCGTCGTTCAGCTGGGCATTCCGACCACTTCTCGGGACGCGCCACCCCACCACCCCAGGGCGAAGGAGAGGGCGAGGCGATGGAGCTTGACGCGCTGGACGTGGACCTGCTGGCCGCGCTCACCGCCGGCCGGCGGGCCGGGATGCTGGAGCTGTCGCGGACGTTGGGCGTCGCCCGCGGCACGGTGCAGGCCAGGCTGGAGCGGCTGGAGCGGGCCGGCGTGATCACCGGCTACGGCCCCGACGTCAACGTGGCGGCGGCCGGCTTCCCGGTGCAGGCGTTCGTGACGCTGGAGATCGCCCAGGGCGCGCTGGCCGACGTGACGGCCGAGCTGGCGGCGCTGCCCGCGGTGCTGGAGGCGTACGCGACGACCGGCTCGGCCGACGTGCTGTGCCGGCTGGCCGCGTCCTCGCACGAGGACCTCCAGCAGACGCTGCTCAAGCTGAACCAGGCGGGCGGCATCGCGCGCTCGACGAGCGTGATCGTGCTGTCCGTGGTCGTCTCGCCGCGCACGCTGCCGCTGCTGGCGGAGAGCCCGCGCCGCGGCCCGCGCCGGGCGCCGGCCTACCGCGCCACCCCGCCGGGCGGGACGCAGCAGGGCGGGGCACAGTCCGGCGGGGCATAGCCGGACGGAGAGCAGCCGGACGGAGAGCAGTCGGGCGGGCACCCGCGTCCTCGCCGAAGGGGTGGTCGAGCCGGCGCCGGCCGGCGCCCCGGGTCCGCTGCGGGGTCCCGTAGCGGGCGGCTAACCGATCGCCTTGGCGTGCGAGGCCGCCAGGCCGAGATAGTGCTCGGCGTTCAGCCGGACCCGTTCGCGCTCCTCCTCGGTCAGCTCCCGGCGGATCTTCCCCGGCACCCCGGCCACGAGCGAGTTCGGCGGGATCTCGGTGCCCTCCAGCACGACCGTGCCGGCCGCGATGAGACAGCCGGCGCCGATGCGGGCCCCGTTGAGCAGGATGGCGCCCATGCCGACGAGCACCTCGTCGCCGATCGCGCAGCCGTGCAGCACCGCCCGGTGCCCGACGCTCACGCCCTCGCCGACGACGGTCGGGATGCCGTAGTCGGTGTGCACGACGCAGCCGTCCTGGATGTTGCTGCGGGCGCCGAGCGTGATGCGGTCCATGTCGCCGCGCATCACGGTGCCGTACCAGACGTTGGCCCGCGGCCCGATCTCGACCTTGCCCACGAGCGTCACGCCGGGCGCCACCCAGGCCTCTTCGTGGACGGATGGCCGGACCCCGTCGAACTCCACGATGGTCCGCGCCTGCCCCTGCGATGTGCCGCTGCTCGTCATGGCTCCATCATGCAGGCCGGCCGGCGGACGCCGGAGGCAGGGCCGACGGCGGGGCCGGGACCCCGTGTCCGAAAGCCGCCAGCAGGCGGCCCTGGCGGGGCGCAGGCTGGACCTTGGACACGACGAGAACGAGGACCGCGCACGGCGGGAAGGACGTGAGGACGATGGGCGACCACCCGACGATGGTGCACTCGGCGGTGTACACGACGCTCGCCAGCCCGGTCGGCGAGCTGCTGCTGGTCGGGACGGCGGAGGAGGAGGCGCCCGGCGGGGTGCTGCTCGACTCGGTGTCGATGGTGCCGGCGGGGCGGAGCGCGCCGGACGTCCGGCCGGGCTGGCGGCGCGACCCGGCCCCGTTCGCCGAGACGACCCGGCAGCTGCTGGCCTACTTCGACGGCGAGCCGATCCGGTTCGAGCTGGCGCACACGACCCGGGGCACGGAGTTCCAGCGGCGCGTCTGGGACGCCCTGGCGGCGATTCCGTACGGGACGACGACCACCTACGGCGAGCTGGCGGCGGGGCTCGGGGTGGCGCGCGGCGAGGTCCGCGCGGTCGGGGCGGCGCTCGGCGCGAACCCGCTACTGGTGGTGCGCCCGTGCCACCGCGTCATCGGCGCGGACGGCGGCCTGCGCGGCTACGCCGGCGGGGTCGAGCGCAAGCAGTGGCTGCTGGTCCACGAGGGCGCGCTGCAGCCGACGCTCTGCTAACTCTCTGCTAGCCGGCGGACGGCCGCCGACGCCTGCCGCTTCCGGGCGAGCTGGGGTGCGTGCGCCATCCGGGCGTACGCCGTCCGGCGGAATAACGCGACCACGCGCCGTCGCGAGCCGTCGCTCCGGGTAGTCACCGCTTACCTTGCGGGCCGGGGGTCCCGTTCACCCCTCGACTACCTGGAGGCCAGATGGCTGACCACACCGCGGAGCACGGCGCGCGGAGGCGCGGATACCGTGAAGGGCTCGGCGGCGAGTTGCTCGCCGAGTTCCTCGGCACCATGGTCCTGCTCCTGCTGGGCTGCGGCTCGGTAGCGGTCGCCGTCGTCGGGCTCTCGGAGTCGGGGCGGCAGGCGAGCGCCTTCGGCCCGTCGAACTGGCTGATCATCTCCTGGGGCTGGGGCCTCGGCGTGGTCTTCGGCGTCTACGTGGCGGGCGGCATCAGCGGCGCCCACATCAACCCCGCGGTGACCCTGGCCCTCGCGGTCCGGCGGACCTTCTCATGGGGCAAGGTGCTGCCGTACTGGGGCGCGCAGCTGCTGGGGGCGTTCGTGGCCGCGGTGATCGTCTTCGTCAGCTACAGCTGGGCGATCGACGCGTTCAACGACCGGGCGGGGTTCGAACGGAAGGAGTCGCTGGAGACCTTCTCGATCTTCGCGACCTTCCCCGCCCAGTACTTCGGGGACTCCTGGTGGGGGCCACTGCTCGACCAGATCATCGGCACCGCGATCCTGCTGCTGCTGATCTGCGCGCTCCTCGACACCCGCAACACCGCTCCCGCGGCGAACCTGGGCCCGTTCCTCACCGGCCTGGTGGTCGTCGCCATCGGCCTCACCTGGGGCACGAACGCCGGCTATGCGATCAACCCGGCCCGCGACTTCGGGCCGCGCCTGTTCACCTTCTTCGCCGGCTGGGGCGATATCGCGCTGCCCGGGCACTTCGGCTGGTTCAACCACTACTGGTGGATCCCGATCATCGGCCCGTTGATCGGCGCGGTGATCGGCGTTCTGGTGTACGACCTGATGATCAGCCCGGTCACCCGGGCCAGGAGCGCGCCACCCGAGGAGGGCCGCACGCCGACGCCGGTGCAGGACTGACCGCCCGCCGCCCGCCGCCCGCCGCCCGCCGCCCGCCGCCCGCGTGGGACGGATGAACGTTCGGTAAGGATTCCCGGCGACGTCTTGGTCGCCGGGCCCGGCCACGAATAGCGTCGCCGCAGACCACACAGCGGCACACACGCGTTCCAGACCGGGAGGGGGCCCGGCGGGAGGGGGTCACGGTCGTGGGCGACTTCCGCGATGCCGATCCGGATCAGCTCGACGAGTTGGCCGCCAGGTTGTGGCCACGCCACGAAAGCGTCTACCACCGGCTCGTCGCCGCGTTCCGGCGCGCCGCGGAGCTGGGCGTCTCCGCCGAACTGGCGCCGCTGCGGCCGCTGCTGGAGTGGCTGACCAACGCCACCCCCCAACTGCGCGAGGCGGCAGAGGCGCTGCGGGGCCGGGCGGGGCCGGGCGACGGCGCGCTGCCGGCCGACACGGCCGGCTGGGCGTGGCGCGCGGTGGGCCGGGACAGCGCGGACGCGGTCGTCGCGCTGGCCGGGAAGTCGGACCTGGACGCGAGCGATCTGGCGGCGCTCCACGACATGTTCGCCGACCACGCCGACGACCCGGACTTCGCCGGCTACCTCGTCGACCGGATGGGCGTCGCGGAGTTCCTGCGCCTGTGCGACCGCGTCAACGCGGCCGCGGCCGCCGACGCCGAGCCGGCGACGGCGGCGGGCGCCCTGCACGCGCTTACCACGACCACCCTGGCCAGCGCGTTCGTGGCACCCGCCGGCCTGGGGTTCGGCTCGGAGGCGTACCGGCGGTGGACCCGGGAGACGGCGCAGGGCCGGCGGCTGCGCGCCCGGATGGCCGCGTTCGTCGAGGCCGACGCGCGCCGCACCCCCGACGAAGCGCCGGCCAGCGCCCTGTGGCATCTCACTCTCCTGGCCATCCGGGCGACCATCCGGCACGGCTGACCGTCCCCCAACTGGCCCCGGACGCACGGGTTCAGCGCTCCGCGCCCGCGGTAAGGGATGCGTAATACCTCGGCATATCTGATGCAGTACTGAAAGCAGGAAATCTTCCGCTTTCTCCCCCGGAGCTGAGTACCGTCTACGTCAACCGTCCGGCGGCCTCGACCCCACGCAGTCCGTCGCCGCCGGGCGTGAGTGCCGCGTGTGGTCCAGGAGGGGACGAATGACGAACGTCGAGTGGCAGAAATCCAGCTTCAGCGGCGGGGACGCCAGCAGCAACTGTCTGGAACTGGCCCGGACGAGGGAGGGCACCGTGTGCCTCCGCGAAAGTGACGACCCAGGCGTGGTCATCATCACCACCCCACCCCGCCTAGCTTCCCTGATACATCACCTCAGATAGCCCAGACAAGCGAGACCGAACGAACAAGCCCTTACCGTCGGGTGCCATCGTGGGCCGGGCGATCGTGGGCGATGCTCTGCGCCTGGGCGCCGAGGCCCTCCTGTTCAGTCCTGTTCAGTCGGGGCCGGAGAAGGAATCCGAGCGGTTTCCGAAGGTGCCCAGGCGTGTCGGCGATGGAGACACCCCGCGACCCCTTGGCAGCGACCGTCGCCGACGTACTGGTCTGGGACCACGATCGCGCCTCCGGCGGCGCCGCTGAGACGAGTCGCCCATCACCCCCGCCCCGGCCGACATCGTGCGCGCCCTGTCCCGTTTGGTGGGACTCCTCGCGCACGAATCACCCGGCCAGTGGTGGCGTCGGGGGGTGCGGCGGTCCGGCACCCTGCCTGATCGACCGATCGGTTTTGCCATTTCTTTACAACCTGCCGCGCCGCCGCGTCGTCTCTCCGCCCGATTCGCCTGATCCACCGCTCACATCGCCACACCGTTCCGGCATGTGGGTCCAACCGGTCAAGGAGACACCTCCCATGCGCACAGCAGCTCTTGTTGCCGCCACCATCGCCTGTACGGCCGTCCTGGCCGGCGCGGCTCCGGCATCCGCCGACTCCGCCGCCCTGTCCCGGCCGGCCGCGTGGTTCGAGGCCGGGGAGTCCAGCGCCCCGGCCGACCAGACCCCGACGCCGGAGCCGAGCCCGACCGAGGAGCCGAGCCCGACCGAGGAGCCGACGGTGGCTCCCGACGCTCCGGTCGACGAAGACACGGACGAGGCAGTCCCCGAGCCGGAGGAGTCGGCAGTCCCCGAGCCGGAGCAGGTCTCCCCGGTGCCGGAGGGAGCGCCCGACACCGGCGAGACGGCGTCGAGCGAGGAGTCCGGCCTCAGCTCCGTTCCGGTGATCGCCGGTTCCGCCGCGCTGCTCGCCGTCGGCGGCGCCACCGTCCTCCTCATCCGGCGCCGGGCGAACGAGGCATGACTCCCCTCTCCAGGCGCGCCCTGATCACGGCGGCGACGGCCGTGGTGTTGGCCGGCTGCGGGGGCCCCGGAGGGGAGGGCCACCCGAACGAGGCCGACGCCGCCGGTCCGCGGGGACGCCCGTCGCAGCCGGAGCCAGGGGATGCGCACGCCTCCGCCCCCGACCGGCTGAGGATCCCCGCCATCGGGGTCGACACGCCGGTGATGCGGCTGGGCCTCGCCGCGAACGGCGCGGTGCAGGTGCCGCCGATCGCCGCTGACTCCCCGGCCGGCTGGTACAAGCATTCGCCGGCGCCCGGCCAGCTCGGGCCGTCGGTGATCCTCGGTCACGTCACCGTCGGGGACTACGGCGACGGGGTCTTCCGGGACCTGAAGCGTTTGCGCCCCGACGACCGGATCGAGACGCGCCTGGAGAACGGCGAGGTCACCGAGTTCGTCGTCACCGACCTCCAGACGGTCGCCAAGGCGGACTTCCCCGAGGATGCGGTCTACGGAAACGTGGATCGGCCCGAGCTACGTCTCATCACCTGCGGGGGCGAGCGGCTCGACGACGAGTACCTCAGCAACGTGATCGCCTACGCCCACGTGATCTGAATGACGTCCTGACCTTCTGACTTGGGGCACACGGCTTCGCGGCCCGGTTCCCGGACCAGGACCCGGGAACCGGCCCCTCACGAAGCGGGAGAGCGTTGAAACGGTCCAGCGACAGGAGAGTCTCCGAGCTGTTCGCCACCTGCTACCCGCGCCTGGCCGGCTGGGTGCGTCGGCTGGTCGACGACGACGAGACGGCCCACGAGATCGCCTCCGAGGCGTTCACCCGGCTCTGGGGCCGCTGGAGAGCGGTCGATGAGCCCGTTGGCTACCTCTACGTCACCGCGGCCAACCTCGTCCGGGATCACTGGCGTCGACTGGAACGCGAACGCTCGGCACTACGCCGTGCCACCGTTGAGGTCGATCGGAAGCGGGGCGCGGCTGGTGAGGTGGACGACTCCTCGGTGCGGCAACTCGTCGAGTCCCTACCGGACCGGCTGCGGATCCCGGTCCTGCTGCACTACTACGCCGACCTGCCGATTCGCGAGGTGTCCGCGCTGACAGGGCGCGCGGAAGGAACCGTGAAGTCCGACCTCCACGCCGCGCGAGAACTGCTCCGCGCCGATCTCAGGAGAAGCCGTGATCACGTCCGATGACGAGGGGCCACGCCACGAGAGTGACGACCCGCTCGCCACCCTCCTGCGGCCGGAGCCCCTCTACCTGAGCCCGCCGCCCGACTGCTACGAGGCGATCCACCGGGGCGCCACCCGCCGCCGGCTGGTGAGCGCCGCCGCCACGACCGGCGCCGCCCTCGCCGTGGTCGCGGCCATCGCGGTGCTCGTCGCGGCGCCCCTCCACGGGAACGGCCCGGGGGATCCGCACCCGTCGTCCCCCGTGATCCCGGTCGCCCCGCCGTCCGGGGGAACCACCCGGGACACGGAGACCTCCGAGCCAGAACAGTACCCATCGGTCACCCCCCAGCCCGACGACCTCCCCGGCACACCTGAGGAGCGGCCCTCCGACTCGGAATCGACAGCGCTCGCCGACCCGTCCCACACCCCCACCCCCGAAGACGAGTCCGTCACCCCCGGGCCCACCGAGGAGGATGTGTCGCAGCCTCCGGACCCGGCCCGGGAGTGATCGCATCGCCATTCCATCGACCCGCTCCCCGTGCTCAACCGGAGCACATCGTGCGCGCCCGTCCCGTGGAGTGGGACTCCCCGCGCACGAAGTTGCCGCAGGGCACGCGATGTGCAGGTGCGCGTTCGGTCCACCGCTGAAGAAGCGCGGCGGCGGCGTGCAACTGCCCGGTGTGGAGCGTGAGACGCCGGCGCGGGATCACGGCCCGTCGCCCAGGGTGAACCAGACGAACTTCCGGGCCCGGGCGCTCACTGGCCATACTTGATCCAGACGGCCCAGTCGCAGAAGGTTCACTCGGATTTGCGCAGCACCTGCTGTACAGCCTGAAGGAGGTCCCGAATGTTCGAATTTGGGTTGCTGCGCCAGCTCACATAGGTGGACGGTTGGGAGACGGCGCTCGTCGGATGCGCCGCAGGCCTCCTCATCGCCGTGGTGACCGCGCCGGTCGGGGTGTCGGGCGCCGTGTTCCTGCTGCCGGTGCAGCTGAGCGTGCTCGGTGTGCCGAGCCCCGCCGTCACGCCGACCAACCTGCTGTACAACGTCGTCGCCACCCCCGGCCCGCTGCTCAGCTACCACCGGCGCCGGCAGCTGCGCGACCCGCTCACCCGACGTCTTCTCCTCGGCACGCTGCCCGGCGTCGTCATCGGCGCCGTGATCCGCGTCTTCGCCGTCCCCGGCCCCGTCGTCTTCCGGCTTCTCGTCGCCGCCCTGCTGCTGCCCCTCGGCCTGTGGCTGTGCGCCCGGACGCTGCGCAGGGACCAGGGCCGGGAGCAGGGCCGCGACAGGAAGCCGGCCGGTGAGCCGTCGGGGCGGACCGTGACCGCGTTGGCCTTGGTCGTCGGGATCGTCGGCGGGGTCTACGGCATCGGCGGCGGGTCCCTCATCGGCCCGGTCCTGGTCGGGTTGGGCATGCCCGTCGTCCGCGTCGCCCCCGCCGCGCTCGCGTCCACCTTCCTGACCTCGTTCGCCGGCGCCGCGACCTACGCCGCGCTGGCCCCCACCACCACCGGCGCCGTCGCCCCCGACTGGTTCCTGGGACTGTTCTGCGGCCTCGGCGGGCTGGCCGGCGGCTACCTCGGCGCCCGCCTGCAACCGCACCTCCCCGAGTCCGCGCTGCGCCTCCTGCTGGGGGCCCTCGCCGCCGCCCTGGGCGCGACCTACGCCCTCCGCGCGCTCGTCGGCGGCTGAGCCTAAGCCGGAAGAACGGGACGAGGACGCGTCCAATGCCCGATCCGCCCGGGACCGTGCCCCACGCATGATGCGGCCATGACCGTCACCAACGCCGCCTCCGACCCGGCAGTCGAACGTCCGAATCGCGGCTCCGGCCTGCGCCGCCCCGGCACCTGGCCCGTGCTGCTGGCCTCCTTCGTCGGCCAGTTCCTCGTGGTGCTCGACATCTCCGTCGTGAACGTCGCGCTGCCCAGCATCCGGGACGACCTCGACCTCAGCCCTTCCGCCCTGCAGTGGGTCGTCAACGGCTACGCGGTGACGTTCGCCGGCTTCCTGCTGCTCGGCGGGCGGCTGTCCGACCTGCTCGGACGCAAACGCATCTACCTCGTCGGCCTCGCCCTGTTCAGCGCCGCCAGCCTGGCCGGCGGGCTGGCCCAGGACGGCGGATCGCTGATCGCCGCGCGGGCGACCCAGGGCGTCGGGGCCGCGCTGCTCGCGCCGGTCACCCTGTCGCTGCTCACCAGCACGTTCCCCGAGGGCGCCGCCCGCACCCGGGCCATCGCCATCTGGACCGCCGTCGGCGCCGGCGGCGGCGCGACGGGCGGGCTGATCGGCGGGGCGCTGACCGACTACGCCTCCTGGCGCTGGGTGCTGCTGATCAACGTGCCGATCGGCCTGCTCGTCGGCGCCGTCGTGCTGCTCCAACTGCGGGAGCCGCGCCCCGCCGCCGACCGGCCAGGACTCGACCTCCCGGGGGCGATGCTGGTGACCGCGGGCGTGGCCGCGGTGGCGTACGGCATCGGCGAGACCGAGTCCGGCGGATGGACCGCCCCCGGGGCCCTCGTCCCGATCGTGGGCGGCCTGCTGGCGCTGGCCGCGTTCGTGGCCGTCGAGGCGCGCAGCCGGCACCCGTTGATGCCGCTGCGCCTCTTCCGCGTCCGCAGCGTCGCCGTCGGCAACCTGGTGACGCTCGTCAGCATGGTCGGCGCCTTCGCCATGTGGTACTTCCTCACCCTCTACATGCAGAACGTGCTGGGCTACAGCGCGGTGCGCACCGGCGTGGCGTTCCTGCCCCACACGGCGGCGGTCGTCATCGGCGCGCAACTCGCGCCGACGCTGATGGCCCGGCTCGGCAGCCGCGTGCTGACCGTGCTGGGCGGCGTGCTCACGGCGGCCGGCTTCCTCTGGCAGAGCGCGGTGCTGGATGCGGACGGCACCTTCCTCTCGGCCATACTCGGGCCGGCGCTGCCGATGGCGGCGGGCACCGCCGTGCTGATGACGTCCCTGACCGACACGGCCACCACCGGTGTCACCCAGGCCGACGCGGGCGGCGTCTCCGGACTGGTGAACACCTCACGACAGATGGGCGCCGTGCTCGGCTTGTCCGTTCTGGGCGCCGTCGCCACGGGGGGCGCGGCCGGCGCGGGACCCGAGCAGGGGTACGCCGACGCGTTCCTGGCGGGGGGTCTGATCACCTGCGCAGCACTGCTGTTGGTGCCGCTGCTCCCCCGCGCGCGCCGCTGAGCGCCTGCCGTGCGCCGCCGCCCCACGACGTGATCTGTGGCATATCTATACGGAACCGGCCGGCCAACCGGTTTCTCGAGGAGCCGCCGTCAGTGGAGGGCGCTAACGTCGAGTGAGGCAGGCATAGACTCGGCGCAGTCTAAGGGGGCGCGAGCATGAGTTACGGCGACGACTACGAGGACCCGCGCGCCCGCCGCGCCCCCGCCCAGACCCGCACCCGCCTCCCCGAGGACGAGGAGGCGACGCCCCGTCAGACCGCCTCAGCCAAACGCAGCCTGGCCACGATCGTCGCCGTGGTCGTGCTGCTGCTCGCGGCGATCGTCTTCGCCAACCAGACGGGCGGCGACGGCGACGGCGACGGCACGGACGACCAGTCAGACGGCCAGACCCAACCGACCGCGCCGACCGGCGAACGGCCGGTCGACGACGCGACCAACGGCATCCCCTCCGGCTTCGCCCAGACAGAACAGGGCGCGGAGAGCGCGGCGGCGAACTTCTCGGTGGCCCTTGGTGGCGAGGGCATGTTCAATCCCGACGAGCGTCAGGCGATCGTCGATGCCATCAGCTCGTCATCCTCCCGTGACGAGCTGCAGAGTTCGTTCGCCGGCGACTACACCGCCGAGCTGAACGACAGCATCGGATTGGACGCGGAGGGAGCCGTCACGGAGGACAGCCACACCTTCGTGAACCGCACCGTACCCATCGGCACCTCCGTGCAGAGCTACGAGGACACCACGGCCGAGGTGTCCGTCTGGTGTTCCGGTCTCTTCGGCATGGCGGGCCTCGACTCGCAGACCCCCGTGCGCACCAGCTGGTTCACCGTCCACTTCACCATGGTCTGGGAGGACGCGGACTGGAAGGTGGTCAGCACCGACCAGACCGAGGGTCCGACACCGGTCAACGGGGACAACAGGGTGTCCGGTTCCGAGGAGATCGCCGAAGCGGTCGAGGAGTACGGAGGTTTCACCTATGCGCGCTAGCCCTCGCCTCCGCCTCGGCTCGATGGTGTCCCTGTCCGCCGGCCTCGCGGCTGTCGGTCTGGGACTCGCACCCCGTGCGGTCGCGGCACCCGATGACGACCCCTGCGAGCTGATCGCCGGCCCCGCCCAGGACTACTGTGAGGGGGAGGATCCCGGGAGTGGTGGGGGGAATGATTCCGGGGATTCGTACAGTTCGTCGCTGGATCCGCTGTCCTCGTTGGCGCAGGGCTGTGCCGACGCCGCCGCGTGGATCGTGAACGAGTTGTCGGAGCTGGTGTCCGACACCACCAACGTCGACTTCACCAACTCCGCGTTCCTGCGGCAGTACGCGGTCGTCTTCGCCGCGTCCACCGTGCTGACCCTGATCCTGTGGCTGCTCGCCATCGTCAAGCGGGCCATCCGTGGTGTGCCGTTGACCACCGCGATCAGTGAGGCCATCGGGTTTCTCTGGCTGTGCGTCATGGCCTCGGCGTTCACGCCGCTCGCGCTGTACGTGGTGGTGGGGGCGACGGACAGTGTGACGGACGCCATCGTCGCCGGGACGGGGAACAACTCGGAGGCGTTCTTCGGGGACTTCGCGGCCGCGCTGGAGTCCGGGGAGGACATCGGCGGCGGGCCGATCATGCTGATCGTGGTGTCGCTGGTGTCGATCCTGGCCGCCGGCGTGCTGTTCCTGGAGCTGACGATCCGGGCCGCCATGCTGTACGTGGGCGCGATGCTCGGCACCGCCGTGTACGCGGGGCTGGTGGACAAGAACCTCTGGGGCCACGTCAGGCGGTGGGCCGGGCTGATGATCGCGGTGATCCTGATCAAGCCGGTCATCGCCATCGTGCTCGGCCTCGCGGGCGCGCTGACCAACACCGAGTCGGACGAGCCGACGGCCGCCTCGGCGATCATCTCGGGCCTCGCCATCATCCTGTTGGCGATCTTCGCCTCGGCCATGATCTACCGCTTCGTGCCCGGCTTCGGCGACGAGATCGTCAGCCAGCGGGCGATGCGGCAGGACACCGCGAGCCGGGCCGGGCAGGCCGCGATCTCCTCCACCGCGAACACCCTGCGGCAGGGCATGAGCACCCACGGCGCGCGCGGGGGCGGAGCGGCCGGCGCGGCCGCCGGGTCCGGGGCCGCCGCAGGCGGAGGCGGCGGGTCCCGGCCCGCCAACAACAACATCGCGAGCGGCGTCGCCGCTCACAGCACCCGCGGGTCCCGCGGCGGCCAGGCGGGCGGCGGCGCGGCCAAGGCACCGCAGCAGGGCCGACGAGGAGGTGGTGACGGGTGACCGCGCCGACCCAACCGTTCACCCGACGCCGCACCTACCTGATCGGCCGGGCGCGCCCGCAGGCGCTGGTGGGGCGGAACCGGGAGACCGGGGAGATCGCGCTCATCGTGCTCGGGGCGTTCCTGGGCATGATGAGCGGCCTGCTGATCCCGATGCTGACGCTCCGGATCGTGGGTCTTGTCGGTTTCCCGATGGTGGCCCTCGCGGCGGTGTACGTGCCGTACAACGGCCGCACGTTCTACAGGTGGTTCGAGGTGTCGCGTTCCTTCAGGCGCCTGCTGCGGCGTGGCGCGAGGTTCCGGTCCGACGCGCCGGAGGCGGGCATCACGCTCGACGGGCGCGAGATCGCGGTGGGCACGCCGCCCGGCGTGGGGCGGGTGCAGTGGCTGGCCACGGCGTTCGGACCCGACGAGATCGCGATCCTGCTGCACCCGGACAAGCGGACCATCACCGCCGCCATAGAGATCGAGGGCCCTGGCGTCGGGCTGCGGGACAGCGAGGACCAGGAGGCGCTGGTCGAGCGGTTCGGGACGCTGCTGAAGCATGTGGCGAACGGCGACGGGCACGTGACGCGGCTGCAGATGCTGGCCCGCACGCTGCCGGCCGACCCCGACGCGCACGCCAACGACGTGCTCGACAGGGGGGACGAGAGGTCGCCCCGCTGGATCAAGGAGTCGTACGACCAGCTCCAGTCGATGGTGTCCACCTCCAGCGAGCAGCACCGCGCCTATCTGGTGGCGTGCATGCACCATTCGCGGGATCTGAGCAGCGAGGCGCAGGCCACCGCCAAGGCGGCGCGGGCGTCGCGGGAGCGGCGCCGGATGTCGCAGGACGAGGCGCTGGCGGTCATCATGGCGCGGGAGCTGACCGACATCTGCGCCCGGCTGACGGAGGCCGACATCCGGGTGCGGCAGCCGCTCGGCGAGGCCCGGCTGGCCTCGCTGGTGCACTCGATGTACGACCCGGACCACCCGATCGACCATATCCAGGCGATGTCGCAGCGCAACGCCTGGCCGGCCGAGTTGGACGCCCGGCAGCCGACGTATCTCCAGGCGAAGACCCGGGAGTCGGACAGCCGCGAGCCGTGGTGCCACGCGACCGCCTGGGTCAAGGAGTGGCCGATGACGCCGGTCGGGGTCAACTTCCTGGCCCCGCTGCTGGTGCACACCCCGGACGTGATCCGCACCGTGGCGGTCTGCATGGACCTGGAGCCGACCGAGGTGGCCATCGAGCGGATGCTGACGGAGAAGACCAACGACGCGGCCGAGGCGTCGCGGGCGGCGAAGATGAACCGTACGGTGGATCCCCGGGACGTGGCCGCCCACGGCAGGGTGGACCAGCGCGGCGACGATCTGGCGTCCGGCGCCGCGGGGGTGAACCTGGTGGGATACCTCACCGTGTCCTCGCCGAATCCGGAAGCACTTGCCAGGGACAAGCGCACGATCCGCGCCTCAGCGGGTAAATCGTTTCTGAAGCTTGAGTGGTGCGACCGTGAGCACCACCGGGCGTTCGTGAACACGCTGCCCTTCGCCACGGGGATCAGGCGCTGAGGGTGGCGAGGGTGGCTGAGGTGTCCGACGCTGAAGGAGGAGGTGCAGCATGCCGCCGCGGGATCCGCTGAGCGCCATCACCGAGGCGTTCACCAGTCTGCTGTTCGGCAAGACCGAGACGACCCGGCTGCCGGTGCGCACCTCCACCGGACAGGCCCAGGCGGTGTATCTGCCTACCGCGGCCCCGGGCCTCGGCGACTCCGGGGTGATCATCGGCCGCGAGGTGTACTCCGGCAAGGGGTACATCTACGACCCGTTCCAGCTCTACGGGCAGCAGTTGCCCGCGCCGCACTGGCTGGTGCTCGGCGAGTCGGGCAACGGCAAGTCGGCGCTGGAGAAGTCGTACGTGCTGCGCCAGCTGCGGTTCCGGGAGCGGCAGGTGGTGGTGCTCGACGCACAGGGCGAGGACGGCGTCGGCGAGTGGAACCTGGTCGCCGAGCAGTTGGGCATCACGCCGATCCGGCTGGACCCGGTGGGCGGGCTGAGCGACAACGTGCGGCTGAACCCGCTGGACCCGGCGATCACCACGACCGGGCAGCTGGCGCTGCTGCGCACCATCATCGAGGTGGCGCTGGGCCGCCCGCTGGACGAGCGCTCCGGATTCGCCCTGAAGGTCGCGCACGCCTTCGTGAACCAGACGACGACCGACCGGCAGCCGATACTGACGGACATCGTCGAGCGCCTGCGGCACCCGCGCCCCGAGTCGGCCGAGGCGATGAACGTGGACCTGGAGGACGTCCGCGCCTGGGGCCTCGACGTGGCGCTGGTGCTCGACCGGCTGGTCGACGGCGACCTGCGGGGCATGTTCGACGGTCCGACCACGGTCGGGATCGACCTGGACGCGCCGCTGATCGTCTTCGACCTCTCGCATATCGACCGGAACTCGATCGCGATGCCCATCCTGATGGCGATCGTCGGGGTGTGGCTGGAGCACACCTGGATCAGGCCGGACCGGCGGAAGCGCATCTTCCTGGTCGAGGAGGCCTGGCACATCATCAACTCGCCGTCGGTCGCCCAGCTCTTCCAGCGACTGCTGAAGTTCGGGCGACGGCTCGGCCTGTCCTTCGTGGCCGTGGTGCACCACCTGTCCGACGTGGTGGACGGTGCGGCGGCCAAGGAGGCGGCGGCGATCCTGAAGATGGCCTCCACGCGCACGATCTACGCCCAGAAGTCCGACGAGGCACGGGCCACGGGGCAGGTGCTCGGCCTGCCGCGCTGGGCGGTGGAGATCATCCCGACGCTCACCCCCGGCATGGCGGTCTGGGACGTCAACGGCAACGTCCAGGTGGTCAAGCATCTGGTCACCGAGGCGGAGCGGCCGCTGGTCTTCACGGACCGGGCGATGACCGAATCGGCGGAGGCGCTGGAGACGATGGCCCGGGCGGTGCACGGCCCCGATGACCCGCTCGCCCTGGAAGAGGGTCACGGGGAGCGGGATGATCTCTTCGACGCGGAGACGGAAGCCCGCGTCGCGGCCTTCGAGAAGCGCCAGGGCGTCGGGTAACCGGGGCATCGGGTAGCCAGGGCATCGGGGAGAAGCGGTGACGTACGAGCCGGGCGCGCGGCAGCGGCCCTCGGGTCCGCCGCCCGAGCGGCGCGGCGGCGGGGTGCCGGACGGGCTGCTGGTGGGCGGGGTGCTGCTGCTGATCAGCCTCGCCATGTTGACCTGGAGCTCCACGGAGCTGGGTGGGCTGGTCGCGCACGGCCGTTGGCCGGAGGGCGTCGCGTTCGTGGACACGGGCACGGCGGTGCGGTCGTTCCTGACGGCGCCGGCAGAGGTGGCCGAGGCGTGGCCGAACGCGCGGGCGGACGGGCTGCCGAGCGGGACGATGCTGTGGCTGGCCTTCCTGGCGCAGCTGGTGGTCCTCTTCTCCTCGGCGCTGTGGATCGCGTTCCGGGTGGCGAGTTGGCGGGCGCGCCGTGCGGACCGCGCCGGCCGCGCGGAGCGCGGGGAGACCCCGGACGCCGCGCCGTCGGTGGCGCGCCCGCGTGGACGGGTCAACGACGGCTTCCCCGCGGCGACCGAGGCCGCGGAGCACCCCGGCTCCCATGCCCGTCGGGAGCGCCGGGAGCACGGGGGGTACGAGGGCTCGGCCCTCGCGTCCGGCCCCGAGGTGCCGCTGCACGACCCGGCGGCCGGATCCGACGGCGTCGGTGCCGCAGGGCGGCCGGCCGGTGTGGTCGGGGCTGACGGGACGGCGGCCGACGCCCCGCGGGCTGGTGGCGGGCATGTGCCTCCCGGTCCCGGATCGCCCGACGCGGCGGGGCCTCCGGCGGACGTCCCGGCCGAGGCGCCGGTCGACCCGCGGGCCGGCGGCCTCGTGGGCTACGTGGCCGGGGCTTCCGGCAACGGGCGCGGGCTTCTCGCCGAGGTGACGCGGGCGCCCGAGGGGCTGGTCGTGATCGATCCGGACGGCCGGCTGTGGACCCGGACCGCCCGGCAGCGCGGCAAGGTGGGGCCGGTGCACGTCTACGACCCCGGCCATGCCACGGACGCGCCGGTGCGGCTGCGTTGGGCGCCGCAACGCGGCTGCGAGGACATGACCGTAGCCCGGCGCCGCGCCGCGGCGCTGCTCGCGCCGGTGCGGCCCACCGAGCCCGTGTTCCAACTCGACGCGGAGGCCGCCGAGACGTTGCTGCGCTGCTACCTGCACGCCGCCGCGCTGGCCGGCGAGCCGATCCAGCAGGTGCTGCGCTGGACGCACGGCGCGCCGTCGGGCCACGGCCGGGCCGCCGCCGAACCGGGCAAGATCCTGCGCGGCAACTCCCGGGTCGCGCCGGGCGCGTCGATGGAGCTGGAGAGCACGCTCACCACCCATCCCGGTCGCCGGGACGCCGGCCTCGCGCTGATCGGCCGGGCGTTGGCCGGCCTGGACCAGCTGCACATCCGGCAGTCCTGCTCCCCCGGCCGGGTGGACGCCCTGTCGCTGGACAACGTCTCGGGCGAGGGCGGCACGCTGTACGTGGTGGGCGATCACCAGGAGACGGCCGGCCTGCGCGGGGCGCTCGTGGAGGCCGTCACCACGGACCAGCCGGGACTCGCCGTCATCGACGCCGGCCAGCCGACCCGCTAGTCCGGGGCCCTGGTCCGGGGCCCTGGTCCGGGACCTTGGGCATGTCCCTGTCCGGTCGGAAGCCCAACTCGTAGGTGAGCATCGAGGGATCGCGGGGGTCGGCGTCGCTCTCGCCGGTCGGAGTGAAGCCCATGGAGGCGTAGAAGCGCGCGGCGCGCGGGTTGTTCTGGTGGACGTGCAGCCGCACCTCGCGCCCCCCGGCCCAGGCTATGGCCGTCCGCAACAGCTCCCCGGCCAGGCCGGTGCCGCGGTGCTCGGGCAGCATGTAGACGCTGATCACCCGCGCGAAGCGGGTGGTGAGGAAGACGGCGAGCATGCCGCCCCAGCGCCCGTTCTCATCCTCGCCGATGAAGGTGATCGTGCCGTCGTGCTCCCCCGACGCGCGTCGCTCCCATTCGCGTTGCGGCAGCCGTGCCGCCTTGTCGTGGCGCTCGAAGAACGCCACGGGAGCGACGGGGTCGGCGAGGGCGGCCAGCCGCAACTCCCGCAGCTCCCGCCAGTCCTCGCGGGAGGTCCGTCGAATCTTGTACGCCATGCCCTGATGCTGGCACCAGGCGACTCACAAGTAAATCGCGAAATTCGGTGGCTCGTCCGGCGCGCCCGGGTCTAGGCTCGACTGCTTGTGTATGGAGCCGTTGCGATCAGTGGTTACCGACGATATTCCACCTACCGAGTGTCCACGGCGGCCGGCGTCTTCACCAACACGGTGTTCGGCTTCATCCTCGGCTACACCTACCTCGCGCTGTGGCATGAGCGTCCCGATCTCGGCGGATACGACGAGGCGCAGGCGCTGACCTACGTGTGGATCGGACAGGCGCTGCTGGCGCCGGTCGGCGTGTTCGGCGTGGGCGGCACCCAGGAGTTGCAGCAGCGCATTCGCGACGGGGACGTGGCCATCGACCTGTACCGGCCGGTCGACCTCCAACTGTGGTGGCTGGCCACCGACCTGGGCCGGGCGGCCTTCCAGCTGCTGGCCCGCGGGGTGATCCCCATGACCTGCGGCGCGTTGGTCTTCGACCTGACGCTGCCGGTCAACCCGCTGAGCTGGCTGGTGTTCCTGGTCGCCGTGGCGCTGGCGGTGCTGGTCAGCTTCGCCATCAGGTACCTGGTCGCGCTGTCCGCGTTCTGGTTGCTGGACGCGGTGGGGGTGAACATGATCAACACGCTGCTGAGCATCTTCTGTTCCGGGATGCTGCTGCCGCTGCATGTCTTCCCCGGGCTGCTCGGCGAGGTGGTGCGGTTGCTGCCCTGGGCGGCGACGATGCAGGTCCCGGCCGACCTGCTGCTCGGCGAGCGGGCGGGGGCCGGGGTGCTCGGCGCGCTGGCGTTCCAGCTCGGCTGGGCGCTGGCGCTGCTCGCCCTGGGCCGCGTGGTCCAGGCGGCGGCCACCAGGAAGGTCGTGGTGCAGGGTGGCTGAGATGACGCGGGCGCTGCACGGGTACGGCCTGATCGCGGCGATGTGGGTGCGCTCGACGATGACGTACCGCACGTCGTTCGTGCTGACGACGATCGGCAACGCGGCGAGCAGCGCGCTCGACTTCGTGACGATCATGATCATGTTCTCCCAGGTCGACGCGCTCGGCGGCTTCTCGATGGCCGAGGTGGCGCTGCTCTACGGGGCGGCGAGCGCCGCGCTGGGCATCGCCGACCTGCTGCTCGGCAACCTCGACCAGATCGGTACCCGGATCAGGGACGGAACGCTGGACACGTTGTTGGTGCGACCGGTTCCGGTGTTCGCACAAGTGGCCGCCGACCGGTTCGCGCTCCGGCGGATCGGCCGGGTGTTCCAGGGCACGGCGGTGCTGGTCTGGGCGCTGACCCAGGTGGACGTGGACTGGACGCCGGCGAAGGTGCTGTGGCTGCCGGTGATGTTGCTGAGCGGCGCGGCGATCTTCGGGGCGATCTGGACCCTCGGCGGGGCGTTCCAGTTCGTCGCCCAGGACGCGGCCGAGGTGCAGAACTCCTTCACCTTCGGCGGGAACCTGTTGCTCCAGTACCCGCCGACGATCTTCGTGCGGGAGATCGTGCAGGGGGTGACGTTCGTGGTCCCGCTCGCGTTCGTCAACTGGCTGCCCGTGCTGTGGCTGCTGGGACGGGACGATCCGCTGGGACTGCCGGAGTGGGTGAACTTCTGCTCGCCGCTGGTGGCGGCGCTGCTGGGCGGCGTCGCGGCGCTGGTGTGGCGGGCCGCGGTGCGGAGCTACCGGAGCACGGGGAGCTGACAAACGCTGATGAATGAGGTGCGGGAGGCGGAGGAGACGGTGGCGGACAGGACGACCGAGAACGGGCCGGCGGACGGGGCGGCGGTGGACGGGACGGCGAGGGGGGAGGTGCTGATCGAACTGGCCGATCTGGAGAAGGTGTTCCAGGTCCGGATCAAGGCGGGCAGGCTGCGCCGGGAACGGCGGGAGGTCCGCGCCGTGGACGGGATCTCGTTCCGGGTGCGGCGCGGCGAGATGGTCGGCTACATCGGGCCGAACGGCGCGGGCAAGTCGACGACGATCAAGATGCTGACCGGCATCCTGACCCCGAGCGGCGGCCGGCTCCGGGTCGCCGGCATCGATCCGGCACGGGACCGGACCCGGCTGGCCCGGCGCATCGGGGTGGTGTTCGGGCAGCGCACCACGCTGTGGTGGGACCTGCCGCTGAAGGACTCCTACGCGCTGGTGCGGCGCATCTACCGGGTGCCAGAACGGCGCTTCGCCGAGAACCTCGACCGCTGCGTGGAGCTGCTGGAGCTGGCCCCGCTGCTCGACGTGCCGGTGCGGCAGCTGTCGCTGGGCCAGCGGATGCGCGGCGACATCGCGGCGGCGCTGCTGCACGACCCCGAGGTGCTGTACCTGGACGAGCCGACGATCGGCCTGGACGTGGTCAGCAAGGTGAAGGTGCGCGGTTTCCTCAGCGACCTGAACGCCGAGCGCGGCACCACCGTGCTGCTGACCACGCACGATCTGACCGACATCGAGCAGTTGTGCTCGCGGGTCATGGTGATCGATCACGGGCGGCTGATGTACGACGGGCCGCTGTCCGGACTGCACGAGGTGGGCGAGAGCGAGCGGACGCTCGTGGTCGACCTGGAGCGGGAGCTGCCGCCCATCGAGATCGCCGGGGCGCGGACGGTGCGGGTGGAGGGGCCGCGCCAGTGGCTGGCGTTCCCGGCGACGGCCAGCGCGGCGCCGCTGGTGGCCGACGTCGCGGCGAACTACCCGCTGCTCGACCTTTCCCTGCGCGAGCCCGACATCGAGGACGTGATCTCCCGGATGTACGCGATGAGCCGGGCCCCCGGCGAGGCGCCGGAAGGGGCCCGGGGGACTGTCGGGGGCCACAGGGTGGGGTAATCCCCCGGCCGGATACGGCGCTGCGCACCATCGTGCCGTACCCCTGCTGAGCGGCACCGTTGTCTGCGTACCTGACAAGGGTCGGGTCCGAGCGAAACGCTCAAGCAGAGGAGACGGACCGTGACGGCGACAGTTCCGATTCCGCCCCGAGTGACGGCAGCGGTTGCCGCGCGGGCGGAGGGTGTGGTCAAGGCGTATGGGTCGGGGGAGACCCAGGTCCTGGCGTTGGACGGGGTGAGTATCGATGTGGCGCGGGGGGCGTACACGGCGATCATGGGGCCTTCGGGGTCGGGGAAGTCGACGTTGATGCACTGCCTGGCGGGGTTGGACACGGTGACCTCGGGGCGGATCTGGATCGCGGGGACGGAGGTGACGGGGCTTCGGGACAAGAAGCTGACGCGGTTGCGTCGGGACAACGTGGGGTTCATCTTCCAGGCGTTCAACCTGCTGCCGACGTTGAACGCGTTGGAGAACATCACGCTGCCGATGGACATCGCGGGTCGTAAGCCGGATCAGCAGTGGTTGGACCGGGTGATCGACACGGTGGGGTTGCGGGAGCGGCTCAAGCACCGGCCGAACGAGCTGTCGGGTGGTCAGCAGCAGCGGGTGGCGGTGGCGCGGGCGTTGGCGGCGCGTCCGGAGATCATCTTCGGAGACGAGCCGACGGGGAACCTGGACTCCCGGGCGGGAGCCGAGGTTTTGGGCTTTCTGCGGCGGTCGGTCGACGAGCTGGGCCAGACCATCGTGATGGTCACCCACGACCCCGTCGCCGCCGCCTACGCCGACCGGGTGCTGTACCTGGCGGACGGCCGGGTGGTCGACGACATGTACCACCCGACCGCCGACCTGGTGCTGGACCGCATGCGGCGCTTCGACGCGCGGGGACGCGTGTCATGACCGTCCTGAAGACGTCGCTGCGGAGCTTCTTCTCCCACAAGGCGCGGATGCTGCTCTCCGGCGTCGCCATCATGCTCTCGGTGGCGTTCGTCTGCGGCAGCCTGGTGTTCAGCGACACGCTGAGCGCCACCTTCGACCGGTTCTTCACCTCCATCAGCTCCGACGTGACGGTGAAGCCGGCGGAGCGGGAGAACGCCAACGACACCGGCCGTCCCGAAACGCTGCCCGCCTCGCTCGTCGACCGGCTCTCCGGCGTCGACGGCGTCGCCGAGGCGAACGGCATGGTCATCAACGAGGCCGTCTCGATCGTGGACGAGCACGGCGACAGCGTCGACTCGCCGGCCGGCGCGCCGACGTTCGGCACGGACTGGGGCCCGGTCAGCCAGGACACCATGAGCCTCGCCGAGGGCGACGCGCCCAGCGGCCCGCACGAGGTGCTGATCGACGCCGACACGGCGGAGAACAGCAAGGTCGCGGTCGGCGACGAGCTCACGCTGGTCACCCTCTCCGGCAGCGTGCCGGTGCGGGTCAGTGGGCTGGCCGAGTTCGAGGGCACCAACCCCGGCGCCGCGTACCTGCTGATGGAGCCGGCCGCCGCCCGCGAGACGCTGCTGGGCGGCTCCGACCTGATCAGCGCCGTGCACGTGAACGCGGCCGACGGCGTCAGCGACGCCGAGCTCAAGCAGCGGATCGCGGCCGAACTCGACTCCGGCACCGGCGCCGGCTCCGACATCGAGGTGCTCACCCGGGAGGAGTCCACCCAGTCGATGACCGACGACGTGGGCTCGTTCCTCGACATCACCCGCTACGCGATGCTGGGCTTCGCCGGCGTCGCGGTGCTGGTCGGCATCTTCCTCATCGTCAACACGTTCTCGATGCTCGTCGCCCAGCGCACCCGCGAGATCGGCCTGATGCGGGCCGTCGGCGCCAGCCGCCGGCAGACCGGCCGCACGGTGCTGGTCGAGGCGCTGCTGCTCGGCGTCATCGGCTCGGTGCTCGGCGTCGGCGCCGGCATCGGGCTGGCCGTGGGCCTGATGGCGCTGATGCAGTCGTCCGGCATGAACCTCTCCACGGAGCAGCTGACCGTCAACCCGGCCACGCCGGTCGTCGGCGTCGTCGTCGGCGTCGTGTCCACCCTGCTGGCGGCGTGGCTGCCGGCACGGCGCGCCGGGCGGGTGTCGCCGATGGCGGCGCTGCGCGAGGCGGGCGCGGGCGGCGCGACGCCGGGCGACGGCCGCCCTGGGATGGTGCGCGCCGTGCTCGGCCTGCTGCTGGTCGGCGGCGGCGCGGCCGCGCTGGGGGCGGCCGCGACGGCCGGTTCGGCGTCGGACGGGGCGATGTACCTGGCGGGCGGGCTGCTGCTGACGCTGGTCGGCGCGATCGTCATCGGACCGCTGCTGGCGTCCCTGGTGGTGCGGGTGCTGAACGCCGTGGTGCTGCGGGTCTTCGGCTCCGTGGGCCGGATGGCCGGACGCAACGCGCTGCGCAACCCGCGCCGCACCGGCGCCACGGCCGGGGCGCTGATGATCGGCCTGGCGCTGGTCGGCTCGTTGTCCGTGGTGGCCTCCTCGGTGGTGGCCTCGGCCTCCGACCAGCTCGACCGGTCGGTCGGCGCGGACTTCATCATCGAGTCCTCCGGCAGCGAACCGCTCACCCCGCAGGCCGTCGAGGCGATCAGGGACACGCGAGGGCTCGAACACCTCACGGAGTACCGCGGCGTCAACCTGGTGCTGACCTCGCCGGACGGCAAACGGTCGGAGGAGGAGGTCGTCGCGGCCGACCCGACGTACGCGCAGGACCTCCGGTCGGTCACCGTGGCCGGCGAGCTGGCCGACGCGTACCGGCCCGACCATCTGGCAGTGAGCGAGTCGTTCGCCGAGGACCATGGGCTGTCCGTCGGCGACGAGCTGACGGCCCGGTTCGTGGGCGGCGAGACGACGACGCTGACGCTGGGCGCGATCACGTCCGAGGACACGCTGTTCGACCAGGGCGCGATGTACCTGAGCACGGAGACCGCGCGGGCCCATCTGCCGGCGGACGAGATGCCGCTGAACTGGGTGCTCTTCGCGAAGGCGGACCCGGGCCAGAAGGCGGCGGTGTACGCGGCGCTCCAGGAGGCCCTGCGCGACTACCCGCAGTACGAGGTCCGCGATCAGGAGGACTACAAGCAGCTGATGGAGGACGAGATCGGCGGCGTGCTCAACCTGGTGTACGGGCTGCTGGCGCTCGCGATCATCGTCGCGATCCTGGGCGTGGTGAACACGCTGGCCCTGTCGGTCATCGAGCGGACCCGGGAGATCGGCCTGATGCGGGCCATCGGCCTCTCCCGCCGCCAGCTGCGGCGGATGGTCCGGCTGGAGTCGGTGGTGATCGCCCTCTTCGGCGCGCTGATGGGCCTCGGCCTGGGGCTGGTGTGGGGCGCGACGGCCCAGCAACTGCTGGCCGAATCGGGCTTCGGCGTGCTGGAGATCCCGTGGACGACGATCGGCACGGTCTTCGTCGGCTCGGCGGTGGTCGGCCTGATCGCCGCCCTGGTCCCGGCCTTCCGCGCCGGCCGCATGAACGTCCTGGGCGCCATCGCCACGGAGTGACTTGCCGTCACGGTCCCCCGCCAGAACGGGCCCGCACGCCGGAGAGCGTGCGGGCCCGCCCCGTTGGGCCCACGCGCAGGGCCGCGGCGCGGGACCACCCACGGGGACCCACCGCCCGCAGAGCGGCCTGGCACCCCGAGGCAGGCACCGCCCGCAGACCGACAGGCGACCGCACCGCGAACCACCACCGCCAGACCGCCGACAACCGCAGGCGGATTCCGCCCGGAGCACCCCGCAGCCGCAGGTCGGCACCAGCCGTGGGATCAGGCTCACCCTCAGTCCAGAGCGCAGCCGCGGCGCGGTGCCGCCCGCAGGGCAAGGCGGCCACAGACAACCCGAGCCGCCCACAGACCTCAGCGCCATAAGGCACGCACCGCTCCGCAGGGCACAACCACCCCCCGGCGGAGCCGCCCGCAGGGCGGAGGGCGCCGCCCGGGGCGGTGGCAGGGGTTGTGTGCCGTCACCCCCGGAGGGGGTGGCGGCTACGCGCCGGAGGCGAGTTCGCGGCTGCGGTCGCGGGCGGCCTCCAGCGCGGAGATGAGCGCGGCGCGCACCCCGTGGTTCTCCAGTTCGCGGATCGCGCTGATCGTGGTGCCGCCCGGCGACGTGACCGCCTCCCGCAGGGTGACGGGGTGCTCGCCGCTGTCCCGCAGCATCACCGACGCGCCGATCGCCGCCTGCACGATCAGGTCGTGCGCCTTGTCGCGCGGCAGCCCGAGCAGGATGCCGGCGTCGGTCATCGCCTCCACCAGGAAGTAGAAGTACGCGGGACCCGACCCGGACAGCGCGGTCGCCGCGTCCTGCTGCGACTCCGGCAGCCGCAGCGTCTTCCCCACACCGCCGAAGATCTCCTCGGCGTGCACCAGATCGGGCTCCGTGGCGTGCCGGCCCCCCGAGATGACGGACATCGCCTCGTCGACCAGCGCCGGTGTGTTCGGCATCACCCTGACCACGGGGACCCCGGGCGTCAGGCGGGCCTCCACGGTCGCGGTGGTGATGCCGGCCGCGGCCGAGATGACCAGCCGGTCGGCGGGGGTGTGCGGGGCCAGCTCGTCCAGCAGCGTGGCCATGTCCTGCGGTTTGACGGTGAGGATCAGCGTGTCCGCGATCTTCGCGGCCTCCGCGTTGCCGACGACCTCGACGCCGTGCCGCTCCCTGAGCGCCGCGGCGCGCTCCGGGCGGCGGGCGGTGACCAGCAGGTCGGCCCGGTCCCGGCCGGCACGAAGCATGCCGCCGAGCAGGGCCTCGCCGATCTTCCCTGCGCCGAGGACAGCGATCTTCTGGGTCATGGGCGACTCACCTTGCCTCGCGATCCGGTCGTGGTCCTCACGGACACGGTATAGCGCCGGCCCAGGAGCGTTCCGTCCCCCTTCGGGGTACCACGGTGAGCCGGACGGTGTACGGCTCGGTCACCTCGCCGTCGGGAAAGATGCTGGTCAGCACGGTGCGCTCGGCGTCCACGATGGCCCGGGTCTCCGCCGGGGGCCGGACCGCCAGGAAGGAGTGGGTGGCCAGGTTGGCCAGGTGGTGGGTCAACGGGACGGTGCGGGACCACGGCACCTCGCGGTAGGCGGGCAGCAGGCCGGGGTCGACGTCCTGGAGCAGCCGCGGCACGCGCTCGGTGAAGTCGCCGGGGCGGCCCCGCTCCTTGAGCCGGTCGAGCCGCTCCTCCTGTTCGCGGGCCCAGTCGACGGAGAGATCGGTCACGTTCCACCACATGGCGAGCGAGCCGCCGGGCCGCAGCACGCGCAGCGCCTCGGGAACGGAACGGGCGGGGTCGGTCCAGTGCCACGCCTGCGCGTAGCACACCAGGTCGAAGGAGGCGTCGGCGAACGGGAGGGCGTCGCCGCTGCCGCGTACGAGCGTGACGTCGGGGGTGGTGGCGCGCAGTTGGGCGGCCATGCCGGGGCCGGGTTCGGCGGCGGTGACCCGGGCTCCGCGCTCGCGCAGCAGCCGGGTGCCGATGCCGGTCCCCGCACCGACGTCGAGCACGTCGGCCCCGGCGAGCGGTCGTCCGGCGAGTTCCTCGACGGCGTCGAAGAGCTCCGGCGGATAGTCGGGGCGAGCGGCGGCGTACTCGGCGGCGATGGCGTTGAAGGACGAGGCGAAGTCCGGTGAAGCGGTCATGAGCGGTCAGTTTTCCCGCTCAGGCTCCCTTACACCACGGGGATGGACCAGGGGGAATCCGTCGTTGGCGTACTCGCCACGGGGTCGGGGCAGTAACGGGCGGGTGGGACGGGTGGGGAGCAGACGGCGCACCATCCTGCTCAGGCTGGGCATGGTCGTTCTCCTTCCTCCTCGGCCGCCGCTGCGGCCTACTCGATCTCGCGCATCATGCGTTCCATCGAGGCGAGAGACTTCCGGGTCTCGGCGAGTTCGTCGGTGTAGCGCGTGAGGATCGCGGTGTTGTCCTCCAGCAGCTCCGCGTACTTCGACGCCAGCTTCTTGTACTCGGCCTCGCGCGTCATCAGCATCCGGGCGCGCCAGGTCGCGGCTATCTGCCAGACGACGACGATGAGCAACGCGAAGACGCCGAGCGTGCCGAATCCCGCTGCCAGAATGCCGGCGGTGTCCTCGGCCAGGGTGACCGTCGAGTCGTTCACGTCACGTCCTCTTCTGCTTGCTGTCGCTGCGATCGCCGGGGGCGCTGGGGGTGCCGGGCTCGTCCTGCCGGTCGGGGGCCGGAAGGCTCCCGGCGGCGGTGGTGATGGTGTCCGGGCTCAGCTCGTAGATGAAGGGGGCCACCTCGAAGAAGCGCATGGCCTTGCCGTCGTCGGACAGTTCCAACGAGCCGACGATGAGCCCCGCCGCCTCCAACCGCGCGAGGTGCATGTGCAGCAGCGGGCGGCTCATGCCGATCTCGCGAGCCAGCCGGCTCACGTAGTTCCGCCGGGCGGTGAGCGCGGCGATGATCCGCATCCGGTGCGGATTGCCGAGTGCGGCCAGCACCCGCAGCAGTTCCTCACCGGTCGGGGCCGAGTCCTTGTCGCGCAACGAGCCCCCTTCCGTCCCGGTGCGTCCCCGACGTGCACCAGCGTCGCAGTGCCGCGGATCACGTGTCAATGGAAGCTGACACATGTCGGGGGCGGCTCAGGGTCCGCTCAGGGAACTCCCTGAAGTCCACGCCGGGCGCTCAGAAACGGCGGCGTCCGCCGGCGCTCCTGAGGCCGCGGCGGGACGGGTTCCTGGAGCGCTTGGCGGTCAGCCGGCGGTGCCGCTCGACGGCCTCGTCGTACTCCTGCCGCCGCAGCCGCTCGCCCGGCGCCTCCACGGCGGTGCGCAGCGCGTACGCCAGGAACACGCCGACGCAGCCCACCACCTTGATGCTGCGGAACGCGGACTCGTCGACCTCGCCGCCGCCGCGCGGGCGGGTGTAGCCGCCCCAGGTGCGCAGGAAGGCCATGGCGGTGCACATCGCGAGGGCGAGCACCACCAGGGCGCGCAGCCAGCCGGCGGTGCCCGAGCCGCTGAGCCCGGCGTAGACGAACGTCAGCAGCCCGGCCGCGCCGGCGGCGAACAGCAGCGCGACCAGCCCGAGGCCGGCGCGGCGCAGCGGGTACCCGCCGGAGTGGTCGACCCAGCCGGTGCCGTAGAAGCGAATCGGCGCGGGCTGGGGCGCGTTGTCGGTCGCGACGTCCTGCGGGGTCTGCGGCAGCGTGGACATACGAACGATTATGGCCGGGCCCGCGCCGGGTCACGCCGCCCGGTGGCCGATCGCCGCGCGCAATCCGGCGCGAGATACCAGAGTCCCGTGGCCCGCCCGCCCGTTACGCTGTGTCCCGGCACCGGGGCATACCGGCCGACGCGGACATTCGGGGGAAGAGGACATGACGAGGGAACGCGCCTCCGCGGGCGGTGCCGACATGCCAGAACGGCTGGGCGCCTACGTGCTGGAGCGGCGCCTGGGCAGCGGCGGGATGGGCGTGGTCTACCTGGCCAGGACGGTGGCCGGACGGCAGGTGGCGGTGAAGGTGATCCGCCGCGAGTACGCCGACGACCCCGGCTTCCGCGACCGCTTCCGGCGCGAGGTGGCGGCGGCCCGGCGGGTCAGCGGCGCGTTCACGGCGCCCGTGATGGACGCCGACCCCGAGGGCGACCCGCCCTGGCTGGCCACGCTGTACGTGCCGGGCGGCTCGCTCACCGACCGGGTGGACCGTGAAGGACCGCTGGACCCGAGGGAGGCCGCGCGGGTCGGCGCCCAGCTCGCCGAGGCGCTCCAGGACATCCACGGCTGCGGGCTGGTGCACCGGGATCTGAAGCCGGGGAACGTGCTGCTCGCCGAGGACGGCGTGCGGGTCATCGACTTCGGCATCTCCCGGGCGCTCGCCGCCTCCCGCCGGCTGACCGAAAGCGGCGCGGTGCTGGGCTCGCCGCCGTTCATGGCGCCCGAGCAGCTGACCGGGAACGGCGAGGTGACCGAGGCCGCGGACGTTTTCGCGCTCGGCGCGGTGGTGGCCTTCGCCGTCACCGGACGCAGCCCGTTCGACTCGGGAGAGATGCCGGGCGGGGACCCGCTGGCCGTGGCCTACCGGGTGGTGCACGAGAAGCCGCGGCTGGACGAGCTGCCAGGGTCGGTGCGCGATCTGGTGGCGGGATGCCTGGCCAAGGACCCGAAGCGCCGCCCGACGGTGGCCGCGGTGCTGCGGATGGCGGCCTGGGCGGACAGCCGGGCGCAGGCCGACGGGGTGCGGCAGTCGCCGGTCTGGCAGCAGGGCGCGGCGGACGCACAACGGGAGCCGGCGCAAGGGCGGGCGCATTCCGTGGCGCGTGCCCGGCGCGGCCGCCGGCGCCTGGTGGCCTGGTCGGCGGCGGCCCTGGCCGTCGTGGTGGCCGCCGGTGTGGGGGTCTTGCTGATGACGGCCCCCGGCGAGGTCAACGGCACCGGCGGCTCGGAGTCGGTGGACGGCGGGTCGGATGACGCCGCGTTCCGGCCCTGGGAGGTGGACCTCCGGGACTTCGGGGTGCAGGACGCCCCGACGGAGAACTTCCGGTGCGCCGCGGCGGAGGACGTCGGCCTGCTGTGCACCTCGGGCGCCGGGCAGACGGTGGTGCTCGACCCCGCCACCGGGGAGGAACTGTGGTGGCACAACGGCCCACGCGACGCGGCGCTGGCTCCCAGCGCGATTCGCGGGGGCGAGGAGGCGGCCGTGTTCGCACACTCGGACAAGGGCGTCGTGGCGCTGAACGCCGCGGGCGAGACGAAGTGGGAGATCGACGCGCCCGAGCTGACCGGCAGCATGGCGACGGTACGCAGCAGCCTGGTGATCCAGAACGGCGACAGCACGCTCCGGTTCTACCGGCGCGACGAGCCGGTCCCGGTGGGCAACTGGGAGGCGCCGGGACGCTATCTCACGGCCACCGTCAGCAGCGGGACCCAGGTCCTGGTGGAGAGCCGCGCGAACGAGACGGGTGCCGATCCGCAGCTGATGCTCCTCGACGCGGAGGGCCGGGAGCTGTGGGCCGCGCCGCAGCGCCCTTCCGAGGAGGCCCGCGGCATGCTGGAGCCGCTCGGGATGGACGAGGGAGCGGCCTACTTCCAGGAGTTCGACACCGACCTGCCGACGATCGTGGCCGTGCTCCGACTCGACCTGCAGACCGGAACGTGGACCCGCACCGAACTGCCGTCGCCGGCCGACCCCCGCGGCGTGGTGGCCGACGGCGTCGTGTACGCCTCTGACACCGGCGGCCGGATCACGGCGGTGGACGCGGAGGCCGGCGAGGTGCTGTGGACGCGGTCGACCGGCGTGGAGAGCACCTCCGAGCCGAGCGTGTCGGAGGGAAAGCTGTACCTGTCCGACAGTGACGGACGGCTGCACGAGGTCGACGCCCGGGACGGTGAGGTGCTGCGCCGGGGCGGGACCCACCCGGGCACGCCGGGTCCCGGCAGCGACGCCTGGGCACCGGCGCCGGCCATCGTCGACGGCCGGGCCTACGTCGTCACGCTGGGCAACACCCTGTACGCCACGGAGCTGGCCGCCCTGGACGATTAGGCCCCGCCCAGGGCGCCGGCGTTCAAGACCCGGAGTTCAGGAAACCTGGCGTTCAGGAAGCCTGGAGTTCAGGAGACCCGGAGGAGCGCGGCTAGCCGCCGAGCAGGCCCACGTCCCGGACCGCGCCCTTGTCCGCGCTGGTGGCCATCGCCGCGTACGCGCGCAGCGCCTGCGAGACCTTCCGCTCCCGCGCCACTGGCTCGTACCGCCCCTCCAGGGCGGCCCGGCGCGCGGCCAGTTCCTCCTCGTCGACCCTCAGCTCGATGGTCCGGCCGGGGATGTCGATGCGGATCGGGTCGCCGTCGCGGACCAGCGCGATGGTGCCGCCGGAGGCCGCCTCGGGCGAGACGTGGCCGATGGACAGGCCAGAGGTGCCGCCGGAGAACCGGCCGTCGGTGATCAGCGCGCACTGCTTGCCGAGCCCTCGGCCCTTGAGGAACGCCGTCGGGTAGAGCATCTCCTGCATGCCGGGGCCGCCCTTCGGCCCCTCGTAGCGGACGACCACCACGTCGCCGGGCGCGACCCGCTTCTCGAGGATCGCCTCCACGGCCTGCTCCTGGGACTCCACCACCACGGCGGGCCCCTCGAAGGTCCAGATCGACTCGTCCACGCCGGCGGTCTTCACCACGCAGCCGTCCTCGGCGAGGTTGCCGTAGAGCACCGCCAGGCCGCCGTCGACCGAATGGGCGTGCGCCACGTCCCGGACACAGCCGCCGGCGGCGTCCGTGTCCAGGCTCTCCCACCGCTCCGACTGGGAGAACGCGGTGGCGGACCGGACGCAGCCGGGCGCCGCGTGGAACAGCTCGACCGCCTCGGCCGAGGGGGAGCCGCCGCGGATGTCCCAGGTCTTCAGCCAGTCGGCCAGCGAGGGGCTGTGCACGGTGTGCACGTCCTCGTGCAGCAGGCCCGCCCGGTACAGCTCGCCGAGAATGGCCGGGATGCCGCCCGCGCGGTGCACGTCCTCCATGTGGTACGCGCCGTTGGGCGCGACCTTGCAGACGCACGGCACCTGGCGGGAGACGGCGTCGATGTCGGACATGCCGAAGTCCAGCTCGGCCTCCAGCGCGGCGGCCAGCAGGTGCAGCACGGTGTTGGTCGAACCACCCATGGCCACGTCCAGCGCCATCGCGTTCTCGAACGCGGTGCGGGAGGCGACGGCGCGGGGCAGGACGGTGGCGTCGTCCTGCTCGTAGTGGCGCCGGGTGATCTCGACGACGGTGCGGCCCGCCGCCTCGTACAGCTCGCGGCGGGCGGTGTGGGTGGCGAGCACCGAACCGTTACCGGGCAGGGCCAGGCCGAGCGCCTCGACCAGGCAGTTCATCGAGTTCGCGGTGAACATGCCGGAACAGGAGCCGCAGGTGGGGCAGGCGGCCTCCTCGATGCGCAGCAGGTCCTCGTCGGAGGTGGTGGTGGCGACCGCCTCGGACATGGCGTGGACCAGGTCGAGGTTGGACCTGACCGTGCCGTCGACGAGGGTGGTCTTGCCGGCCTCCATCGGGCCGCCGGAGACGAAGACGGTCGGGATGTTCAGGCGGAGCGCCGCCATCAGCATGCCCGGGGTGATCTTGTCGCAGTTGGAGATGCAGATGAGCGCGTCGGCGCAGTGCGCCTCGGTCATGTACTCCACGGAGTCCGCGATCAGGTCGCGGGACGGCAGCGAGTAGAGCATGCCGCCGTGGCCCATGGCGATGCCGTCGTCCACGGCGATGGTGTTGAACTCGCGCGGAATGCCACCGGCCGCGGAGATCGCCTCGGAGACGATGCGGCCGACCGGCTGCAGGTGGGTGTGGCCCGGCACGAACTCGGTGAAGCTGTTCGCCACCGCGATGATCGGCTTGCCGAAGTCCTCGCGCGCTACGCCGGCCGCCCTGAGGAGGGCGCGGGCGCCCGCCATGTTGCGGCCGTGGGTGACGGTGCGGGACCTCAGTGTCGCCATGGTTTCTGCTCCCTGACTACGCGGCTACGAGGCGTGCGGCTACGCACCGAGGCTACGCCTCTCGCCCGCCGTCCGGGACGCCGATATCGCGATCCGAGACACGAGGCGCTTGCCGCGCGAGCGGAACGCTTCACGCGGCGGGCGTGAGTGAGACCGCGGAGCGCTTGCCGCGCGGGCGTGGGACGCTCCGCGGGCGGGGCTGGGGGGGAACCGCGGCCCCAGTCCGCTGGCCGCGCGGGACGCTTCGCGGGTCGGGGGACGCAAGGCGGACCCCACGCCGACCACCCAGAGCACCATGCCGCACCGCGGCCCTCAGAACGCGCCCACCCCACCGAGCCACCAGGCGGGGCGGGCCATCGCGGACGAGACAGGGACGTGGCCGCCCCGGCAGGCCAGCGCACCGGCCCCGGCACGTCAGGCAGGCAGCGCGGCCGACCGCCTCCAGCGGGCCGGCCCGGCAGCCCAGCGCAGTGCACCGCCGGCGAGCCAGGCGGACGGGCCCTCGCAGCCGTGCCGGAGGCATAGGGCCGTAATCCACCCGCGGCGAGCCGGCGCGGCCGACTGCCCCCGGCGGGCCAGACGGGGCGGGCCCTCGGGGATGAGCCGGCGGGGACAGGCCGTGGGCCGCTCCCGGCAGGGTCGGTCAGGCGGACCAAGGCCGACGAGGCCGGAGGAGAGCGCAGGCCAGGCCGGTCGGCCAACGCGGACGGGTCCGGCGGGCAGCGCAGCGGGCCGTCTCCGGCGGCTCAGCGCGCGGGGCAGCGGTGCGGGCACGCCCGGTGGGGCCCAGCGCCGCGGGTCTGTGGGCTAGGGCAACGGGTCTGCGGGGTGGGGGGCGAGGAGGGGGAGCTGGGAGCTGAGGCGGTGCGCGCAGTGGTCGGCCAGGGCGTCGTAGCCCTTCTTGCCCATCATCTCGGTCAGCTCGGGCCGGTAGGAGACGTACAGCGGCTCGCCGGCGCCGTGCGCGCTGGACGCGCCCGTGCACCACCAGTGCAGGTCGTGGCCGCCCGGACCCCAGCCGCGGCGGTCGTACTCGCCGATCGTGACGTACAGCAGCTGCTCGCCGTCCGGCTGCTCGACCCATTCGAACGTGCGACGCACCGGTAGCTGCCAGCACACGTCCGGTTTGGTCTCCAGCGGCTCGCGCCCCTCGCGCAGCGCCAGCAGGTGCAGCGCACAGCCGGCGCCCGCGGCGAAGCCGGGGCGGTTGTGGAAGATGCACGCGCCCTCGACGCGGCGGGTACGCCGTTCGCTCTCCCCGTCCTCGTCCTCGTCCTCGTCAGGGCTCTCCACCCAGCCGCGCCTGCCGTGCCCCTCCGCGTGGTACTGCCACAGCTCCGGCGTCAGCCGCGCCACGTGCTCCGCCACCCGCCGTTCGTCGTCCTCGTCCGAGAAGTGCGCTCCCAGCGTGCAGCAGCCCTCCTCGACCCGGTCGCCGGCGATGCCCTGGCAGCCGCGGCCGAAGATGCACTGCCAGCGGGAGGTCAGCCAGGTGAGGTCGCAGCGGAACACCTGCTCCGGATCGGCCGGATCGGGAAACTCCACCCAGGCCCGGGGGAAGGCGAGCGGCACCTCGTCCCCGACGGCGCGGCGCCGCGCACCGTCGAACGGCTCTTCGGCAGGCTGCCGCCTGTCCGGCTTCTCCCTCTTCGTCTTCTTCGCCACACCGCCAGAGTAGAGCGGGGAGTAGCGTGGACCCTCATGAGACTGGGCGTTCTGGACGTCGGATCCAACACTGTCCATCTGCTGGTGGTCGACGCGCACCCGGGGGCGCGTCCGTTGCCGGCCTACTCACACAAGGCGGAGCTGCGGCTGGCTGAGCTCCTCGACGAGGACGGCGCGATCGACGACGAGGGCGTGGACCGACTGACGGAGACCGTCAGGGAGGCCATGGAGGTGGCCGAGGACCAGGGCGTTGCCGAGGTGCTGAAGTTCGCCACCTCCGCGGTGCGGGAGGCGAGCAACGCCGACAGCGTGCTCGAACGGGTACTGCGGGAGACCGGCGCGCAGTTGACCGTGCTGTCCGGCGAGGACGAGGCGCGGCTGACGTTCCTCGCCGCCCGGCGGTGGCAGGGCTGGTCGGCGGGACGGCTGCTGCTGTTCGACATCGGCGGCGGCTCGCTGGAGATCGCCCTGGGCATCGACGAGGAGCCCGACGTCGCGGTCTCGCTGCCGCTGGGCGCCGGCCGGCTGACGAACGATCTGCTGCCCGGCGACCCGCCCGCACCGTCCGATGTGCGGGCGCTGCGCCGCACGGTGCGGTCGGAGGTGGCGAAGGTGGTGGGGCGGTTCAACCGGATGGGACCGCCCGATCGGGTGGTGGCGACGTCCAAGACGTTCAAGCAGCTCGCGCGCATCGCGGGCGCCGCGCGCTCCGCCGACGGGCTGTACGTGCGGCGCGAGCTGAGCCGGGGCGACCTGCGCACCTGGGGCCAGAAGCTGGCCGAGATGACCGTGTCGGAACGTCAGGAGTTGCCGGGCGTCTCGGAGGGCCGGGCGCGCCAACTGCTGGCGGGCGCGGTGGTCGCGGAGGCGGCGCTGGACCTCTTCGGCGTGGAGACCGTGGAGATCTGCCCCTGGGCCCTTCGCGAGGGCGTGATCCTCAGACGCCTCGACAGCATGCGAACCGCCCCCTGACGGCGGCATCCTGACGGCGGCATTGCTGACGCCCCGACCACGCGCCGGCGCCCGCGCCCTCCTCGGGCCGTGGCCCCGGCGCGCGGTGGCTGGTGCCCGGGCCACGGGAGCACCGCGGCGTCAGGACGTCCGCCGCCGGAGGGTGGCGGCGCCGAAGGCGAGGACGGCGAGGGCGACCGCGGAGACCACGATCAGGTCGCGCACGTAGTCCCCGGTGACCTCGCTGCTGCGCAGCACCTCGTTCATACCGTCCACCGAGTACGACATCGGCAGCACGTTCGAGACGTACTCCAGCACCGGCTGCATGCTCTCGCGCGGCGCGAAGAGCCCGCACAGCAGCAGCTGCGGGAAGATGATCGCCGGCAGGAACTGCACCGCCTGGAACTCCGACGCCGCGAAGGCGGAGACGAACAGCCCGAGCGCCGTGCCGAGCAGCGCGTTCAGCAGGGCCACCACCAGCAGCAGCCACGCCGAGCCCTGCACGTCGAGGTCGAGGAACAGCAGCGCGACGCCGGTCGCGACGCTCGCCTGGAGCACCGCGAAGACGCCGAAGGCCAGCGCGTACCCGGCGATCAGGTCGCCCTTGCCGAGCGGCATCACCAGCAGCCGCTCCAACGTGCCCTGGGTCCGCTCCCGCAGCGTGGCGATCGAGGTGACCAGGAACATCGTCACCATCGGAAAGATGCCGAGCAGCGAGGAGCCGATGAAGTCGAACGAGCCGGGGGCGGAGTCGTAGACGTAGTAGAGCAACGTCAGCAGGAACACCGGCACCAGCAGCAGCAGCGCGATGGTGCGCCGGTCATGGCTGAGCTGCCGAAGCACCCGGCGGGCGGTGGCGGCGGTGCGGGACAGGCTCATGGTTCAGACCCCTTCCTTCCGGTCCGTGCGGTCTTCCGGCCGCGCGTTCTCCCGTTCCCTGTCGGCTTCCCTGTCGGCGTCGACGAGGTGCAGGAAGGCGTCCTCGACGGTGCCGCCGCCGGTGGCGGCGCGCAGCGCCTCCGGGGTGTCGTCGGCGAGGATGCGCCCGCTCCGCATCAGCAGCAGCCGCTGGCAGCGGTCGGCCTCGTCCATCACATGTGAGGAGATCAGCAGCGTGGCCTCGCGTTCGGCGGCGAGGCGGTGGAAGAGGTTCCACAGGTCGCGGCGGAGCACCGGGTCCAGGCCGACCGTGGGCTCGTCAAGCACCAGCAGTTCGGGCGTGCCGAGCAGCGCGACGGCGAGCGAGACCCGGGAGCGCTGGCCGCCCGAGAGGGTGGCGCACAACGCGTCGGCGTGCGAGGTCAGGTCCACGTCGTCGAGCGCCTGGGCGACCTGCGCGGCGCGCTCCGCGTGGGGGACGCCGAGCACCGCGGCGTAGTAGTCCAGATTCTGGCGGACCTTCAGGTCGTTGTAGATCGAGGGCGCCTGCGTGACGTAGCCGATGCGACTGCGCAACTCCGCGCTGCCGGCCGGCCGGCCGAGCACCTCCAGGGTGCCGGTGACCTTCGCCTGGGCACCGACGATGGCGCGCATCAGCGTCGTCTTGCCGCAGCCCGAGGGGCCGAGCAGGCCGGTGACACTGCCGCGCCGGACGTCGAAGTCCAGCTCCCGCAGGACCTGCCGCGCGCCGCGCACCACGCTCAGCCCGTGCGCCCGCACGGCGGCGGTCGGTTCGTGCTGGCCTTTATTCATCATGTGATGAATAATTCTCGCCATGACTGCCGGTGTCAAGTCGGGTCGAGGGCTCGCCGGAGCGGTGGCGCGCGGGGCGCCCCGTAGGCTTGCTGGCGTGGCAGACCAGACACGGGTACGCATTCCGGACGTGCGGGTGGCGCTCTCAACGGCCTCCGTCTATCCCGAGAACACCGAGGCGGCCTTCGAGATAGCCGGCCGGCTGGGCTATGACGGGGTCGAGGTGATGGTGTGGACGGACCCGGTCAGCCAGGACGTCGACGCGCTGAACCGGCTGGCGGACCGGCACGGGGTGCCCGTGCTCGCCGTGCACGCGCCCTGTCTGCTGGTCACCCAGCGGGTGTGGTCCACGGACCCGTGGCAGAAGCTCGTCCGGGCCCGGGCGGCGGCCGAGCGGCTCGGCGCGTCCACCGTCGTGGTGCACCCGCCGTTCCGCTGGCAACGGGCCTACGCGCGGGCCTTCGTGGCCGGCGTGTGGCGGATGGCGGAGGAGACCGACATCCGCTTCGCCGTGGAGAACATGTACCCGTGGCGGTACCGCGACCGGGAGATGCAGGCGTACGCGCCCGGCTGGGACCCGACGGACGAGGACTACCGGCACTTCACCCTCGACCTGTCGCACACCGCCACCTCGCGGACCGACACGATGGCCATGCTCGGCCGGATGGGAGACCGTCTGGGGCACGTGCACATCGCGGACGGCAGCGGTTCCGGCAAGGACGAGCACCTGGTCCCGGGGCGCGGCCGGCAACCCTGCGCGGAGGTGCTGGAGTATCTCGGGGCGCGCGGCTTCGACGGGCACGTCGTGGTGGAGGTCAACACCCGGCGCGCGACGTCGTCCGCGCAACGCGAGGCCGATCTGGCGGAGGCGCTGGCGTACACCCGGCTGCACCTGGCCTCGCCCGTCGGGCATGCGCCGAGCGCCGGCACGCGCCGCGGCCACGGCGCGCCAGCGCGTTGGGGCGCCGAGTGGAAGACCCGATGAACCGCGCCACGGCGAGCGAGCCGAAGCGCCGGCGCGGCCGCCCGCGGCGCACGGACGGGGCGGACGGCACGCCGGCCGCGCGGGAGCGGATCCTGGACTCGGCGCGCACGGAGTTCTCCGAGCGGGGCTACGACAAGGCCTCGATCCGGGCCATCGCCCGGGGCGCGGAGGTGGACCCGGCGCTGGTGCACCACTATTTCGGCACCAAGGAGCAGGTCTTCTCCGCCGCGGTGGCCCTGGCGGTGGAGCCGGCGACCCGCCTGCTGGGGGCGACACCCGAACAGGACATGGACGAGTTCGGTGAGCAGTTCGTTCGGATGTTCTTCCGGATGTGGGAGAACCCGGTGACCCGCAGCCCGCTGCTGGCCATCGTGCGCTCCGCGGTCAACAACGAGACGGCGGCCCGGATATTCCGCGAGTTCGTCACGGCGAACCTGGTCGCCCGGGTGGCGGGCAGGCTGGGCCCCGACGGGCGGCTGCGGGCCGAACTGGCCGCGGCCCAGCTGATCGGCGTGGTGATGCTGCGCTACGTGCTGAAGGCCGAGCCCGTGGCCAGCACCGATCCGGAGGCGCTGATCCGGCGCCTGGTGCCGGTGGTGCAACACCATCTGTCGGGCGCCCCGCTCGCCTGATCCCCGGCGGCCGCGCGCCGGGGCGCAAGATTCGTGCGGCGCCCGCCGGGGGTTCAGTCGTCGGGGTCCAGGGCCGGGGCCGGGGGCGGGTGAGGGCTCCGCGGCCACGAGTTTCTCGGCCGGTGGGGCGGCCGGCTCGGGGGCCTGCTGCTCGGCACCGCCGGTGCCCTCCACCGTGACCACGGTGTTGGCCGGCTCCACGGTGATCCGCCCCGACCAGGGCCCCGACGGCTCCCGCTCCCGGTCCACGACCACCTCCACGACGGCCGTCTCGCCCGGCCACAGGGTGCCCGAGGTATGGCTCAGCACCAGCCAGTCGGCGTCGGAGACCGCCGTCCACGCCACCGGCGCGTCGCCTGAGGCGGTCAGCGTGATCCGCGCGCCGGTCTCCGTGGGCTCCGCCTGCGCCACCAGCCGGCCCGCCCCCGGCTGCGCCGCGCCGCCGCCCGAGCCGGCCGCCGTGCCGCCCGAGGCGCCCGCCTCCGCCGCGCCCGCCGCCTCGCCCCCGGCGGAACCGCCCGAGGCCGTCTCCGCGCCGTCCCCGCCGCCGGAGCCGCCGCTCCCGTCCGTCCCCGCGTCTCCGGCCGTCCCACCGCCGGACTGTCCCTCCCCCACGGCGCCGGCGCCTGCCGCCTCCCCCGCCCCGGCGTCCTGGTGCCCGTCCGCGTCCTGGTCGTCCGGCACGTAGGGGTCGCCGCCGTCCTCGACCGCCAGCGCCGCGCCGCCCGTGCCGGAACCCGTCGGGTCGCCGGTGACCGGCGCCCCCCGGTACGCGGTCCACAGCGCCAGCGCGGGCGCGGCGAGCACGGTCGCCACCACCGTCGTGGTCATCGCCCGGCTGCGCAGCCGCTCCCGGCGCGCGGCCCGGTCCCGGTCGGGCACCGGGAAGCCGGCGCGGTCGAACCGGGGCGTGTGCTGCGCGCGGGCCCGGCGCACGGCCAGCCGCGCCGCGTGCACGGCCGAACGCGGCGCGGTCAGCACCGCGAGCCGGGCCGGGCCGCCGTCACTCGCCGCCACCGCGCCGGCGGGGCGCCCGCTGCCCGCGGCGCCCCTCGCCAGCGCGGCCGCCGGGGCCGCCGCGTCCGGGGAGCCTGGCCAGCCCGCCGTGACGATGGCCCGCTGGGCCACGAGGCGGCAGGACGGGCACTCGTCCACATGCCGGACGAGCTCGCCGCGCAGCCGGGAGCCGAGCAGCAGCCGCCGGTCGTCGCCCGACAGCGCGGCGGCGGCCGGGCAGCCGCCGTTCTCCACGGCGGCCAGCGCGCCGCGGGTGCGCTCCACCTCGCGGGCGCCGGCGGTCAGCAGCGCCCGCCCGGCCTCCTCGGACAGCCGGAGCACCCGGGCCACCTCCGACGCCGTCAGCTGGTGGCGCACCGCGAGCTCCAGCGCCTCGCGCTGTTCGTGTGTGGTGCCCGCGGCCTCCGGCCAGGCCAGCGCCGCCAGCTCGCGGCGCCGCCGCCCGGCGTCCTCGCCGGTGGCCCGCGGGGTGGCCGGGCCCGACTCGCGCGTCTCCCGGGCGGCCAGCCGGCGCAGACAGGACCACCGGGCCAGCGCGTACAGCCAGGAGCGCGACAGCGCGGGGTCGGCCGGGTGCCGACCCCGCTCGTGCTGCCGCTCGGCCAGCGTCAGCGCCTCGCCGAGCGCGGCGGTGGCCGCGTCGTGCTCGCACATGATGGACAGGCAGTAGCTGAACAGCCCGTCGAGATGGGCGTCCTGGTAGGCCCCGGCTCGGCCGTCGACGGCCGGCTCCCCGGTCGCGGCGGTGGGCGCCGCGGTGGCCGTCGACGTTGCGCCGGACGGCCGAGCGCTGGACGGCGGAGCGATGCGGGACGGAGCATCGGGGTGGCGGGTCTCGGGGTGCGGAGCGTCGGGCGACGCGGCGGCGTGGGAGCCGGTCGCCGGTGGGGCGTCGGGCGCGCCGCCACGACGGGGTGGGCGGGCGGCGCGGTGCGCCGGGCGGGCGCGGCTGCGGGTCTTCACGCGGCGACCGTAGGCGCCCGGTGGTCGCCCGCCGAAGCCGCCGGCCCCATCTTCCCCCGATTGGGTGAAACGGCGGAGTGGCGTGGACGGAGGGGCTGTTGGGGCCAGGGGAACGGGTCCTGGCGGGGTTCGGTGTCAGTGGCTGCCGGTAGCGTTCCGCGCATGGCACGCAAAGCTGACCGTCCCGCCTATCGCTGCACCGAATGCGGCTGGACCACGGGGAAGTGGCTCGGCCGCTGTCCCGAGTGCCACGCCTGGGGCACCATCGAGGAGCAGGGCGGCACGCCCGCGGTGCGCACCGCGCCGGCCGCCCGGGTGGCCGTGCCGGCCGTGCCGATCGGCCAGGTGGACGGGCGGCGGGTGACCGCCAGGGGCACCGGGGTGCCCGAGCTGGACCGGGTGCTCGGCGGCGGCCTGGTGCCCGGCGCGGTGGTGCTGCTCGCCGGCGAGCCGGGCGTGGGGAAGTCCACGCTGCTGCTCGACGTCGCGGCCAAGGCCGCCTCGGCCGAGCACCGGACGCTGTATGTCACGGGCGAGGAGTCCCCGGGGCAGGTGCGGCTGCGCGCCGACCGCATCGGCGCCCTGCACGACGAGCTGTATCTGGCGGCCGAGACGGACCTGGGCTCGGTGCTCGGCCACCTGGACGCGGTGAAGCCCGCGTTGCTGGTGCTCGACTCGGTGCAGACGGTGGCCTCGGCCGAGGTGGACGGCGCACCCGGCGGGGTGGCCCAGGTGCGCGAGGTGGCGGCCGCGTTGATCCGCGCCTCCAAGGAGCGCGGCATGTCCACCGTGCTGGTCGGGCACGTCACCAAGGACGGCGCGATCGCCGGCCCTCGGCTGCTGGAGCATCTGGTCGACGTGGTGCTGCAGTTCGAGGGCGACCGGCACGCCAGGCTGCGCCTGGTCCGCGGCGTGAAGAACCGCTATGGCGCGACCGACGAGGTCGGCTGCTTCGAGTTGCACGACGCGGGCATCACCTCGCTCGCCGACCCGTCGGGGTTGTTCCTCACCCGCCGCGACGAGCCGGTACCCGGCACCTGCCTGACCGTCACCCTGGAGGGCCGCCGGCCGCTGGTGGCCGAGGTGCAGTCGCTGACCGTGGACAGCCAGATCCCTTCGCCCCGGCGCACCACCTCGGGTCTGGAGACGTCCCGGGTGTCGATGATGCTCGCGGTGCTGGAGCAGCGTGGCCAGATCGCGGCACTCGGCAAGAACGACATCTACACCGCGACGGTGGGCGGCGTGCGGCTCACGGAGCCGGCGGCGGACCTCGCCGTGGCGCTGGCGCTGGCCAGCGCCGCCAGCGACACCCCGCTGCCGAAGAACCTGGTGGCGATCGGCGAGGTGGGCCTGGCCGGAGAGGTGCGGCGGGTCACCGGGGTGCAGCGGCGGCTGGCCGAGGCCTCCCGGCTCGGCTTCACGCACGCACTGGTGCCGGCCGACTCCGGCGAGATTCCGCCGGGAATGCGGGTACTCGAAGTGGCCGACATAGGCGAGGCGCTGCGGGTGCTGCCGGGACGACCGAGGGCGGAAGCCGAACGGCTGGCTGAGATGCGCCGGTAGACTCATGGGCACAAAGGGCAGATTCGTCCATTGGATATCGTCCACTGGGGTGCCCACTGGAATTCGGTACCGGAGGATCGCATGGCAGCCAGCGACCGTCCGGCGGTGCGCGCCGCGCTGAGCGCCGTCGCCCCGGGCACCCAGCTGCGGGACGGCCTGGAGCGGGTCCTGCGGGGGAACACCGGTGGCCTGATCGTGCTCGGCGTCGACCGCACCGTGGAGTCGCTGTGCACCGGCGGCTTCGTGCTCGACGTGGAGTTCACCGCGACCCGGCTGCGTGAGCTGTGCAAGCTGGACGGCGCGGTGATCGTCGACCGGGACATCTCCAAGATCGTCAGGGCCGGGGTGCAGCTGGTGCCCGACCCGACCATCCCGACCGAGGAGACCGGCACCCGGCACCGCACGGCGCAGCGGGTGTCGATCCAGACCGGCTTCCCCGTGGTATCGGTCAGCCGCTCGATGCGGCTCGTCGCGCTCTACCTGGACGGCCAGCGGCGGGTGCTGGAGGACTCGGGCGCCATCCTGTCCCGCGCCAACCAGGCGCTGGCCACCCTGGAGCGGTACAAGCTGCGCCTCGACGAGGTGACCGGCACGCTCTCCGCTCTGGAGATCGAGGACCTGGTGACCGTCCGCGACGTGGCGGCGGTGGCGCAGCGGCTGGAGATGGTGCGCCGGATCGCCGCCGAGATCGCCGAGTACGTGGTGGAGCTCGGCACGGACGGGCGGCTGCTGTCGTTGCAGCTGGACGAGCTCATCGCGGGGGTGGAGCCGGAGCGGCAGCTCGTCGTCAGGGACTATCTGCCGGACTCCGGCGGCAAGCGGTCCCGCCGGGTCGGCACCGCGCTGGCCGAGCTGGACGGGCTCAGCCATCCCGAGCTGCTCGAACTGCCCACGGTGGCCCGGGGCCTCGGGTACAGCGCGACGCCCGAGTCGATGGACTCCTCGGTCTCGCCGCGCGGTTTCCGGCTGCTGGCGAAGGTGCCGCGGCTGCCCGGGCTGGTCATCGACCGGCTGGTCGACCACTTCGGCGGGCTGCAGAAGCTGCTCGCGGCCAGCGTGGACGACCTCCAGGCGGTGGACGGGGTCGGCGAGACCCGGGCCCGTTCGGTTCGCGAGGGCCTCTCCCGGCTGGCCGAGTCCTCGATCCTCGAGCGTTACGTCTGACCGCGTCGCGGTGGAGTCGCGGTGGATCAGTCGTTGTCGAGGCTGAACGGAACCTGCGGCACCATCGAGAAGCCGGCGAGCTGGGCCTCGGCCAGGTAGGTGCCGGCCGCGGCGGCCGGACCTGAAGGATCCGCGCAGTCGTCCGTGCTGTGGTGGCGGTCCCAGGTCAGGGTGTGGGTGGCGCTGCCGCCCGCGGGGACGGCCGCCGGCGCCGAGGCGTCGCCCGACGGGCAGTCGGCCGAGGACCACACCTGTTCGTTCTCGGCGTCGGTGAGGGTGAGGGTCAGCGCGCCGTAGCCGAGGTCGACCCGGCAGGAGGCGCCCGCGGCGCTCGTCACGGTGAGCCGTATCTCGGGCTCCTCGTCCAGCGCGTACTCGTTCTCGTCGGTGCTCAGCGCCAGCGTCACGTCGTCGGGGCCGCACTCCGGCAGCTCCGTCACGGGCAGCTCGCCGCCGGAGCCGTCCGAGCCCCCGCTCTCGCCGCCGGCGGTGCCGTCCCCGTTGGCGTCGTCGTCCTCGCCCGTCCCGGTGTCGCCGCCCGTGGCGCCGTCCTCGCTGCCCCCCTCGTCGTCCTCTTCGTCACCCGGTGTCTCCCGTCCGCCTGGACGTTCGTCTATGAAGGACTCCGAAGGGGTGGGACCGGGGGTGATCGACTCGGCGGGGCCGTTCGCCTCGCCGTCCCCGTCCGGAGAACCCGAGTCGCCGCCGGGGCGCAGCGCCCAGGCCACGAGGATCCCGATCAGCGCGATCAGCAGCAGCACCACGAGTCTGCGGCGCCAGTAGATCGACGACGGCAGCGGCCCGACCGGAGTGCGCAGAGATCCCACGCGGAAACCTTACGAGACTTCAGCCGGGGCGCCAGGCCCCGCCTGCCGGTTAACAGGGCACGTTCTCATACCAACATGCGGTCCGTGCGGCTTTGTGCCGTGGGCGGAACATGCCAGGATCGCCATGCGATGACTACCACGACTGCGACCACCAGTGCCACCGCGACCGCGGCCACGAACGCGGCGACGTCCGCGCCGACCGAGGCGGCGCGCGAAGCCGCGCAGCCGGTCGAGCCCGCCACCCTGCACGCCCCCGTCATCGACTGGTTCGCCGAGCACGCCCGGGATCTCCCGTGGCGGCGGGCCGAGGCCGGCGCGTGGGGCGTCATGGTCAGCGAGTTCATGCTTCAGCAGACGCCGGTCAGCCGGGTGCTGCCGGTCTATCAGGAGTGGCTCGCCCGCTGGCCGCGGCCGGCCGACCTGGCCGCGGAGGCGCCGGGCGAGGCGGTGCGCGCCTGGGGCCGGCTCGGCTACCCGCGGCGGGCACTCCGCCTGCACGGCGCCGCCGCGGCGATGGTGGAACGGCACGGCGGCGAGGTGCCGCGCGACCACCACCAGTTGTTGGCGCTGCCCGGCGTGGGCGAGTACACCGCCGCCGCGGTGGCGTCGTTCGCCTACGGACAGCGGCACGCGGTGCTCGACACCAACGTCCGCCGGGTGTTCGCCCGTGCGGTCACCGGCAGCGAGTACCCGCCGAACGCCTCGACCGCGGCCGAACGCAAGCTCGCCCGGATGCTGCTGCCCGAGGACGAGGTGACGGCGGCCCGTTGGGCGGCGGCCACCATGGAACTGGGCGCGCTGCTGTGCACCGCCCGCAACCCGCGGTGCGCGAGCTGCCCCATCGCCTCCGCCTGCGCCTGGCGACGCGCCGGCTCCCCGGCACACCAGGGTCCGCCGCGCCGGGGCCAGACCTACGCCGGGACAGACCGCCAGGTGCGCGGCAAGCTGCTGGCCGTGCTCCGCACCGCCCCGGGCCCGGTCCCACCGACCGTCCTCGACCGGGTCTGGCACGATCCGGAGCAGCGCGCCCGCGCACTGGCCGGCCTGGTGACCGACGGCCTCGCCGAGCGCCTCCCCGACGGCCGCTACCGCCTCCCCGGCACGCGCTAGCCTTGCCGGCTCGGCAGCCCGGGGGTGGCCCCCGCCCCCGGCGCAGCGGCCTCATGGGTGCCGGCCCGCCGCCCTGGTGACGCCGACCGCCGTCCGAAAGCGTGAACCCGCTCTCGGAGGCGGGGTACGCCTTTCGAGGCCGGGTCAGCGACCGTCCGGCGGCGCCGGACGGTCGCCGGTGCCGCGCGCCGTATTCCGGCCGGCGGGCGCCCGCGGGCGGCCCCCACCGGCGCGTGCGCCGTCCCCGGTCAGGCCGTCCGCTCAGGACACCGTGTCGCGGGCGTGGCAGTCGGCGAGGTGGTCGTTGACCAGGCCGCACGCCTGCATCAGCGCGTACGCCGTGGTCGGGCCGACGAAGCGCAGGCCGCGCCGCTTGAGCTCCTTGGAGAGCGCTATCGACTCCGGCGTGGTCGTCGGGATGTCGGACATCAGGCGCGGCGCCGGGCGGGCCCGGTCGTGGGCCGGGGCGTGGGACCAGATCAGCTCCGTCAGCTCCCCCTCCGGCCACTCCGCGGCGACCCGGGCGTTGCCGATGGTGGCCTGGATCTTCAGACGGTTCCTGATGATGCCGGGGTCGGTGAGCAGCCGGGCCGCGTCCGCCTCGTCGAAGGTCGCGACCTTGGCGATCTCGAAGCCCGCGAAGGCCGCGCGGAAGCCGGCCCGGCGGCGCAGGATCGTCAGCCATGACAGGCCCGACTGGAACGCCTCCAGGCACAGCCGCTCGAACAGGGCGTCGTCGCCGTGCACCCGCCGGCCCCACTCCGTGTCGTGATACTCCCGGTAGTCGTCGGGCGCGACGCCCCACGGGCAGCGCGGCAGCCCGTCGGCCCCGATGGCTACGGCTCCCGGCTGCTGGTCGTTCTGGTCCATGGCATGCAGTGTGCCGGAGGGCACTGACAACGCCCCTCGGCCCGGTCCCTCGGTCCGCGGATCCCTCAGTCCGCGAGCAGCGCGTCCGCGTAGCGGTGCATGGAGCGCTGGTAGCGCGGCAGGTGCTCGGCCAGCGCATGCAGCAGCACCACCACGGCCTCCCGTTCCCGCCCGGCGTCCGTCAACGCCAGCGCCAGGACCGAGGTCACCGCGTCGTCCAGCTCTCCGCCCGGCGGCACCGCCCGGAGCAGTGCGATGCTCTCCTCGAGGCTGCCCAGGTTGCGCAGCGTGCTCGCGTACTGCACCGCGGTGCGGTTCCGCCGGTAGGCGTCGACCTCGCCCAGCCCGCCGTCCAGCGCCCGCCGGTAGTGGTCGGCCGCCTCCGCCTCGCGGCCGGTGGAGTCGTAGGCCGAGGCCATTTCGAAATGCCCCACCGGGTGGTCGGCGGGCAGTTCGGCGACCAGTTCGGCCATGGCGGCGCGGAACGCGGCCTCGTCCGTGGCGTCGTCGAGGGAGGCCCACAGCTCCCCGACGCGGCGCTCCCAGTCATCCGTGGGTATCGGCCCGGTGGTCATCGGCGTGGTCATCGGCGCAGTATGGCAAACGCCGGTCAGGCCACCTCGCGCAGGTAGAGCGCGCCGCAGGTGTGACAGAAGGGCTCGTCGGTGCGGCCCCATTCCTCCTCGGACAGCGTCGCGGCGCCTGGCGTCAGCGCCCGCCCGCACATCGCCGTCGGCTCGTCCTCCCGCACCATGTGCCAGGTCTTCACCGCCGGCCCCTCGCCGCGGCTCCGCCGCCCGGCGGCGTCCCCCGCGCCCGTCTCCGTGTCCGCGTACTCGGCGCGTATCTGGTGCCGCATCGGCCACTCACCTCCCTTCCCATCCTGCGCGGCCCGCACCCGCCCCGCCACCGCTCCGCGACCGCAGCGGTCAACCGAGCCCGCCGGTGGGCCCGTTGCCCTACCCTGACGGCATGGAGATGGGGGGCATCGGGCTACGGCTCGCGTCCAGTGCTGTCGCCCCGCTGGTCAAGCGTCTCTTCCGCGCCGACGGCCCGGGCGCCGCCCTGGTGGATCATCCGGTGCGGATCTCCGCGCTGGTCACGTTCCGGGGCGAGAAGCGGACGCTGAGCGACGACGATCTGCGCAGGCTGAGCGCCGAGCTGGTGGCCCGCGCGGTGCGCGCCACCGGCCCGCACGACGCGCCCAGCGCCGAGGAGCAACGGGAGGTGGCGGACGCCCTCGCCGCCTCGCTGGGTGCCCTCGGCGAGCTGACCATGGAGGACGTGCAGGCGGTCCGGCTCGGCGCGTGGGGCCTGGCGGAGCACGTCGTGCACCCGGCGCACCTCTCGGCGGCGGCGGACGCGCTGTACCAGTCGCTGCTGCACAGCGTCTGCGTGCACATCCTGAACTTCTTCACCCAGCGTTCGACGTTCGTCGCCCGCACCCTGGTGGAGCAGACCCGGCAGCTGGACGAGTTGGTGCGCCGCGTCGACCTGCTGGTGGAGCGGGTGCCGCCGCTGTCGGCCGCCGACACCACGTTCGAGGGCCGCTACGCCCGTTACGTCGTGACCCGGCACAGCCACCTGACCATCTACGGCGTCGACCTGCAGGCCGCCCGTGAGTGGCCGCTGGACACGGCGTACCTCACACTCCAGGCCACGGAGCGCGAGCCGGACACGCTGGCTGGCGTGGACCCCGACGCGCCCCGGGTCGCGCCCCCGCCGGAGCCGGCCGACCGGGCGCTGGCTGGGCGGGAGCGGGTGCTGCTGCGCGGCGAGGCGGGCTCGGGCAAGACGACGCTGGTGCAGTGGCTGGCGGTCGCCACCGCCCGGCAGGAGACCGTCGGCGGCGACCACGCGCATCTGCTCGGCCGGGTGCCGTTCGTGCTGCCGCTGCGCACCCTCACCCGGGGCGGCCGGGAGCTGCCGGCGCCCGACGCGTTCCTGTCGGCCGTGTCCTGCCCGATCGCGGGCGCGCAGCCGGACGGCTGGCCGGACCGGGTGCTGGGCGCGGGGCGCGGCGTGCTGCTGATCGACGGCATCGACGAGATACCCGAGCCGGAACGGGAGCCGGCCCGCCGCTGGCTGCACGAACTGCTCGCCGCCTATCCGGGCAACCTGTGCCTGGTCACCGCCCGCCCCTCCGCGGTCCGCGACGACTGGCTGGCCGGGGACGATTTCGCGGAGCTTTCGCTGGCCCGGATGGGTGGGGACGACGTCGCCGCGTTCGTGCACCGCTGGCACCGGGCCGCCGGTGCCGAGGACACGCACGAGGCGGCGCTGCTCGACGCGATCCGCACCAAGCCGGACCTGGGCCGGCTGGCCACCAACCCCCTGATGTGCGGCCTGATCTGCGCCCTGCACCGGGAGCGCCGCGGCTTCCTGCCGCGCGGCCGGAAGGCGCTGTACGACGCGGCGCTGCTGATGCTGCTGGAGCGCCGCGACCGGGAGCGCGGCCTGGACCCGGGCGGGATGGAGCTGGACGCGGAGGCGCAGACGCTGCTGCTCCAGAAGCTCGCGTACTGGCTGATCCGCAACGGCCGCGCCGAGCTGGATCGCGGCGTTGCGGTGGGACTGCTCGCCCGGGTGCTGCCGTCGATGCGGTTCGTGGCGGAGCAGGGCACGCCCGAGGCGGTGCTGCGCCACCTCGTGGAGCGTTCCGGGCTGCTCCGGGAGCCGGGTCCCGGCGCGGTGGAGTTCGTGCACCGGACGTTCCAGGACTACCTGGGCGCGCGTGAGGCGGTGGAGGAACGGGACGTCCCGTTGCTGGTGGACCACGCGCATCTGGACCAGTGGGAGGACGTCGTCCGGATGGCCGTGGCGCACGCCCGCCCCGACGAGCGTGCCAGCCTGCTCACGGCGCTCATCGAACGCGGCGACCACGAGGCTCGGCACCGCATCCGCCTGCATCTGCTGGCCATGGCCTGTCTGGAGCACGCGACGCGCCTGGACCCGGCGGTGCGGGAGGCGGTGGAATCACGGGCGGCGGCGGTGCTGCCGCCGCGGACCCTGAGGGAAGCGCGTCACCTCGCCACCCTCGGCCCGGTGGTTCTGGAACTGCTCCCCGACCTCGACGAGGTGGCGACCGACGCCGAGGCGGAGGCCGTGGTGGAGACCGCGATCCGGATCGGGACGGACGCCGCCCTTTCCCGTCTGGCGCGGTTCTGCGGGCATCCCGCCGACACGGTCCGCAATCGGCTCGCCCTGCGGTGGCCGGACGTGGATCCCGTTCGTTACGCCGAGGAGGTGATCGCTCACCTTCCGGTCGCGGAAGTGTCCTTGCTGTACGCCGACACACGGCCGCAGGTGCGCCTGCTGCGTAATCTGCCGGACCACCCGGGCGTGTGGCTGCGTGGCGGCCACTCGGCCGACGACATCCTGTCCGCGGTGGGCGGGAAGCCGATCAGGTACCTCAGCGTCCTGAAAAACGAGGCCATCGCAGACCTCGACCTCGTCAGACACTTCCCGAACCTCGTGTCCCTGCGTCTCAGCGATGTCCCGCTCGTCGCCGACCTGTCGCCGGTCACCGGCTTGCCGTTGCGCTACCTCCAGTTGATGGACAACGAGGGGTTGCGCGACCTGGCCACTCTCAACGCCGTGACGGAACTGACGTCGCTCGATCTCGCCGGCGACACCTTCGGCGACGATCTCGCCTTTCTTCCCGCCCGGGCGCGGCTGACCGAACTCACCCTTCCCTCGCGGATCGCCGACCTGACCCGCATCGGCGCCTGGCCGACGCTACGGACCCTTGGGCTACAACGACTGGACGCACCGCCCGGCGCGGCGGATTGGCACGCCGTCGCGGAACTGCCCGACCTGACGACGCTCACTCTCAACCCCTCCCAGCTTCAAGGGGCGGCTTCTCATGGGCTGACGCTCCCCCGCGTCAGTGCGCTGCACGCGACGACCCGCCTTGGTGACGCCGACCTGTGGTCCGTGCCTGCCTGCTTCCCCGGCCTGCGGCGGGTGATGCTGACCGCGCCCCGCACTTCGTTCACCGACCTGACGCCTCTGGCGTCACTCGGCGCGCTGCAGACGGTGGTGATACTCGGCGAGGGGGCCACGAACGCCGACCGGCTGCCGGAACGCGTGACCGTCAGCATGCCGCCGAGCAGCCGCTACTGAACCGGCGGCGGCGCGGCTGGTTCGAACGTCACGTCCGCCGCCCGCAGCACGATCTCGACCTGGTCGCCGAGGGACCATTCCGCCACCCGGGAGACGATGCGGGCCGGGACGGCGGGGGCGTCGAGGTCGGGGGCGGCCGGGACGTCGTAGGTGCCGTGCGCGTCGTGCGGGAGCACCACCTCGAAGCCGCGGGCGAGCGCCGTACGGGCGGTCGCGGCGACGCACATCTCCGACATCACGCCGCAGATCGCGAGCCGGCGCACGCCCCGCGCGGCGAGCAGCTCCGCGAGGCCCGTGCCCTGGAAACCGTCGTCGGCCGTCTTGCGGACGACGACCTCGTCGGGCCCCTCCTCGGCCGGCAGGCCCAGCTCCCAGCCCGGCGTACCTGGTTCGTCGGGCGCCCCGGGCGCGCCGTCGTTCTGCAGTTGCACCACCAGCGCCCGCGCCTGGCGCGCCCGCTCCCGTAGCCCCGAGACGCGCTCCAGGAGGGCGGCCGCGCCCGGCACCGCCTCGTCTCCGGAGACGAACGCCACCTGCGCGTCCACGACGATCAGTGCCTCGGCGCCCCGCTCGTTTGGTGCCATCCGGACATCATCACACCGGCTCCGTGATCGGGAGCAGCCCGGCGCCCGCCTCGGCCAGCACCGTGGCGCGTACCTCGTCCGCCGCGGTCTGCGGCTGGTACGCGTACTCCTTCGCCGGGTCCCAGCCCACATCCGTGGTGAACTCCTCCAGCGCCCAGGCCGGCGGCTCCGTGCCCGCCGCCTCCGCCGCCGCGATCGCCTCGGCGGACGCCGCCTCGAACTTGCGCTCCGCGGTGGCGTTGACGTCCACCGGCTCGCCGCCGAACCAGGAGCCGGTGTCCCGGAACTGGTGGCCGTTGAGGTTGTCCAGCACGATGTCAGGCGTCGCGCCCGCGCCCGTGTACTCGAAGGCGTTGTACTCCGAGACGATCATCGACTCAAGACCCATGCCGAGGAAGTAGTCGCTGCCGCCCAGCTCCTCGCTGACCATCGGGTAGTCGGGGTCGTCGGTGCTGCCGGTGAAGTAGTTGTTGAACGAGTGGACCGGGCCGAAGCGGACCCGCGGGCTGCGCTGGGCGCTGTCGTCGAAGAGGTTGTGGTGGAAGGTGACCTTCAGGTGGCCGCGGTCCTTGTCGCCCTGCCCGTCGCCCGAGCCGACCAGCGCGGTCTTCGCATGGTCGAGGAACTCGCTGTAGGAGACGGTGACGTAGTCCGTGCCGTCCTCGATGTCCAGCAGCCCGTCGTGTCGTTCCACCGGTTCGCCGTGGAAACCCTCCGGCGCCTCGCTGTTCGGGAACCGCCCGTCCGTGAAGGTGCAGTGGTCGATCCAGATGTTCGAGCCGGTGACGATCGACAGCGCGTCGAAACGGGCGTTCCACGAGCCGTCGTCGCCGTCCCACGGGTCCCAGGAGGGGAAGTAGTCGACCGGCGCCTCGAGTTCCAGGTTGCGCACGACGATGTTCTGGCCGAGCCTGACGGACAGGTAGACGCCGAGCAGTTGGGCGTCCTCGCCGACGCCGACCAGCGTGGTGTTGCTCGGCACCTCCAGCTGGATGTGCTGCTTCTGCGCGTTGGAGCCGTCGACCCGCAGCGCGGCCTGTTCCTCGCACCATTCGTGCCGGTCGTCGCTCCACTCCGCGCCGTCGGGCCCGAAGCAGGCCATATAACGGTCGAGGTCCCAGCCGGGCGCGTAGTCCTGGTCGCCGAGCAGCTCGCCGTCGTCCGACTCGCTGCCGTGGATCGCGCCGCTCACGTAGATGATCTTGGGCTCCTCGGGGGCGCCGCCGTTCTGCAGCGCGGCGGCCAGCTCCGCCCGGCTGTCCACGACGTGCACGGAGTCCTCGGCGGCGCCGGCGCCGCCGGTGGTGCCCCCGTTCGCCGTGGCCCAGCCGATCGGCGTGTCCTGCCACGGGTCGGCGGCGGCCTGGGCGGCCCCGGTGTCGACCACCCCGCCCAGGCCCACTGCCCCGGCCAGCGCGAGCGTGAACGTCAGCGCCCTTCGCACCACAACCATGCGCACGGCGGGATCGCCCCTTCCACTACTCACGAGACGGCCGGTGTTACTCCTCACTCCCCGGGTCGCCGCCGCCCGCGGAAAGGTTGCCGGCGTCCCCGCCCGGATGCGCCCGCCACTGAGCAGGGACGTGCCCGACCCCTCCGGGGCGGCTCCGGGCCGGGTGGGGGTGCGTCCCGGATGGCCCGGCCGAGGCCGCGTTGGCAGCGTTTCCGTCATGAGCACTTCCCGCATCATCCGGCCGTCCCGACGCGCCTTCGCCGCCACCGCGATCGCCGGCGCCGCCGCGCTGACGCCACCGCCGCCCTCCCCTACACCGGCACCGCCGCCTCGCCGCGTTCTCTGCCGCCGCTCGACCCGACGGCGCTCCAGGCCGCGATCGACGACCTCGACCACCCGCCCGCCACCGCCGCCCAGCTGTGGGTGGGCGGGACGGCCGGCGGCTGGTACGGCACCTCGGGAGTGGCCGACGTCCGCACCGAGCGCGTGCCGCGCCCCGACGACAGGTTCCGCGTCGGCAGCATCACCAAGGTCTTCGTCGCCACCGTCGTGCTCCAGCTCGTCGACGAGCGCCGGGTCGATCTGGACGCGCCGATCCAGCGCTACCTGCCCGGGCTGCTGCCCGCCGACTTCGCCCCGATCACGGTCGCCCAGCTGCTCACCCACACGAGCGGCCTGCCCGACCACGTGGGCATCCCGAATCCGACGACACCGGAGGAGGTGTTCGAGCACCGCTTCGACGAGTGGACCCCGGAGGAGTGGGTGGCGACCGCGACCCGGCGGCCGTTGAAGTTCGCGCCCGGCACGAAACAGGAGTACCGCGGCGTCAACTACGTGCTCGCCGCGATGCTCGTCGACCGGATCACCGAACGTCCGTACGGCGACGCGGTCGCGGAACGGATCCTGCGCCCGCTGGGCCTCGCCCGCACCGTCGTGCCCGGCGACGACCCGCGGATCCACGGCCCGCACGTGCACGGCTACCTCACCATGTCCGACGGCCGGCTCCGCGACATCACCGCCTACGACATGTCGTCGTGCCGGGGTGAGGGCGACATGATCTCCACCGCCCGCGACCTCGACCGCCTGATCGCCGCACTGTTCGCCGGGGACCTGCTGCCGCCGCACCTGATGCGGAAGATGTTCACCCTGCCGCCCGACGACGTGCTGATGGTGGACGGCACCCCGGCCCGTTACAGCACCGGCCTGCAGACCGCGACGGTGGGCGGCGTCGAGCTCTGGGGCAAGACGGGCGAGCAGTGGGGCTACAAGAACGCGGCCTTCTCCACCCGCGACGGCGCGCGCCGCCTCATGCTCGCCGCCTCGCCCACCGGAATGCGCGGCCGTGACGACGAGAGCGACATGGTCCTGCGCATCGTCGAGACGCTCTTCACCTGACGCGGCGTCGCGTCCCCTCCATCGTTCGATGTAGGGGACGTTCGTCCCGCCGGCCGAGGCTGGTTCCGTCTCTCGCTCCTACGCTCGGGCCGATGGAGAAGGCACGGAAGAGTCGCGCGTCGGAGTACTTCAAGGAAGGCGTCATCACCCTGGCGGTCGGTGGCGCGCTGAGACTCTTCGGCGGCGACACCGAGTTCGTCTTCCACCTCGGCAAGCTCGGAGTGGTCCTGGCCGTCATCGGGGGTGTACTCCTGCTGGTCGGCCTCTTCCACCTGGTGCGGGAGAGGGTCAGCGGGTAACGGCTCGCCCGTCCCCGAGCACGCGGTAGGAGACGCGCGTCGCTCGGCGCAGGCCGGCGCACTGGCGCACTGGCGCACTGGCTCGACGGGCTCAGGAACCGATTCGCGGACCGCATCCTGCCGGTGACCACGGAGGTCGCCGAGGTCCGGGGCCGGCTGAGCGTCCCGCACCCCGTCCCGGCCGTCGACGGCCTGCTGGCGGCGACCGCGCTGGTACACGACCTCACCCTCGTCACCCGCGACGTCAAGGACGTCGAACGCACGGACGTCCGTGTCCTCGGCCCTTTCGAGGGGCCGGGAGGGCCACGCCGAGCCGGCGTCACGTGCCGCGAGTCCGAGGAGACTCGTGGCGGGGGTTACGGGGTGGATTCGGGTACACCGTCGCCCATCACCCGGTATAGGTTCGACCGGTGCGCCCGGTGCTGAAGCGGTGGACCTCGCGGGTCCTGCTCGTCGACGAACACGACCGTCTGCTGCTCCTGTGCGGACGCGACCCGCGCGCGCCTGGCGCGCGGTGGTGGTTCACCGTCGGCGGTGGCGTCGAGGCCGGCGAGGACCACGTGAGCGCCGCGGTGCGCGAGGTCCGGGAGGAGACGGCGTTCGCCCTGCCCGCGCGGCGACTGGGACCGGTCGTCTGGACCATGCACACGCTCTTCACGGTCGACGGTCAGCGGGTCGACCAGCAGGAGGAGTACCGGCTCGCCCGAGTCACCCGGGCCGAGGGCGACACGATGCGGTTCGAGACCGACGAGTCCCGTTACGGTCAACGCTGGTGGACGGCCGAAGCCCTGGCGACCACCGACGAGACGATCCGCCCCACGAACCTCGCCGTCCTCCTCACCGACCTGCTGCACGGGAGCACACCGGCCGAGGGCCCTCGCCATCTCGGGAGCCACGACGAGGACGCCCCCGCCGCCCGCCGGCGGCCCACTGTCACTCCGTAAGGATCAGGCGTCCGTTCCCAGGTCCGTGCGCATGGCGGTGCGAAGGTCGGCCAGGGCGGTGGTGAACGCCTCGTGGGACTCGGTCCAGCTCGTTTCGGTGTGGATGTCGCCGGCTTCGAGGCGGTCGTTCAGGGTGCGCAGCGCGAGCAGTGCCCGCTCCGACGGGCCCGCCACGGACTCCGGCGCGGTGATCGCCATCTGGTAGCGCAGTTCGTACGCGCCGCCGGACCGAAAGCTCTCGCTCGCCAGCCGGGCCCGTTCGGCCGCCGGGGTGGACGGCGAACGGGCGACGCTGCGGAGCTCGTTGCGGGTGCGGGAGAGTGCGGCGAGGTACTCGCCATAGAGCTCGCGCCGAACCGTGCGCTCGCGGGTGACGGACTCCCGCTTCCACCGGGACCGTTCGGCCAGCACGGTCGAGCCGACGCCGACCACGGCGCCGAGCGCCGTGCCGATGAGCGTCCCCCAGTCCATGCCGGGATCCTAGGCCGTGCAGCGCTTGAGGTGCTCCACGAACGCGTCCCAGGCGGAGGCGGCGACGACCAGGACGGTGGTCGGGTTCTTGCTGTCCCGGACCGGGACGACGCCGGAACCGTCGCACACGAACTCCAGACACTGGCCCCCGTTGGCGTTGCTGTAGCTGGATCTGTCCCACTCACCGCTCATCGGGCGTAGCCCTCCAGGTAGGCGCTGATGAGAGCGAGCGACTCGGCGGCGGGCAGAGCCTCGGATCTCAGCTGGTCGTACGCTTCGCTGGCCGAGGCCACCGCGCCGACGTCGTCGGTCATCTGTCCGGCCATGATCGTGTCGGAATACACCACCGTGGGACGGTCCGCGAAGGTGAGCAACGTGAAGCTGTCCACGGCCGGCGGCGTGACGCCGAAGGGCAGGACCTGGACGACGATATGGCGCGACCGGCCCTCCACGAGGAGATGACGGAGCTGCGCGGCCATGACGTGGTCCCCTCCCACGTTGGTGCGCAGGCAGCCCTCGTGCAGGACGAGCCACAGCAACGGCGGCTCCTCGCGCGTCATCACCTCCCTACGGCGCAGTCGCGAGGCCACCTTCGCGTCGATCTCCGAGACGTCCAGGTGCGGCTTGCCTGAACGGAAGACCGCGCGGGCGTAGTCCTCGGTCTGCAACAACCCCATGATCAGGCCCGCGCTGTAGTCGAGGATGGACACGGCCTCGGCCTCCAGCCTCACGTACGGCCGGAACCACGAGGGATCTCCGCGCTTGACGATGCGATCACGCAGGCGCTCGAAGAGCCCGTTCGTGGCGAACACCTGGTCGCAGCCGCCCGCGAACCTCTCGCTGCACAGGATGACCCCGGCCTCCACCTTGCTGACGTAGCTCTCGGTGTACCTGCCGGCGGACCTGCCCAACTGCCCCTGCGTGAGCTTGCGCCCCCTCCTGGCCTTCCTGACCTCGACGCCGAAATGCGCCAGATCATTCACGCGCTCCTCGGGCACGCTCGCGCCCATCGACCGACCTCCCACCCTGCCAACGCCTCGGCGTCCTCGTCTTGAGACGTGAACGAAGAGCGTTCAAAGCCGCCGATTCTACCCAACCTCTGTTCAGCTGGTAACCACGCGAGTACTCCACGTGGAGCAAGGGAAGGGGAGTCCCTCCATGACAACCAGCGGGTACACCCAGGACACAGCGGTGCGGTTGCGGGACGAACTACGGGAAGTCCTCACACAGCTCGGCATCGAGGCCAACGTCCAGTCCGCGACGATCGGCCTCCGCCGCACCATCGTCCTCCAGCCACTGCCCCTCAACGACGCCCGCCTCCTCGTCGAGGCCCTGGCCGACGAGCGGCTGCGCGAGCGAGTCAGAGAGGCCAACCGCCTGAGACTCCCGTAATCGCCCCCTCACGCCATCTACCCTGGCAGCCATGGACTTTGGGGGAGTCGGGCTGCGGGTGGCGTCGGGAGCGTTCGCGCCGTTGATCAAACGACTGTTCCGGCAGGACGGACCGGGAGCCGGGCTGGTGGATCAGCCCGTGAGGCTGTCCCAGTTGATCCGGTTCGGAAGCGAGAAGCGCGAGCTGGTCGAACGGGACCTGCGCAAGCTCAGCGAGGAGCTGATCCGGCGGGCCGTACGGGAGATGGGGCCGCACGACGCGCCCTCCCCGGACGTGGTGACGGAGACGGCCGACCTGCTGGCCCGCTCCCTGACATGTCTCGGCGACCTGGACATGGACGACGTGCAGGCGGTGCGCCTGGGGCACGAGGCGCTGGCGCGCCGGCTCCAGAGCCGCGGCAGTCGCTTCGTGTCCACCTCCGCGGCCGACCTGCACGACCGGCTGCTGGGGCTGGCCTGCCTGCACGTCCTGAACTTCTTCACCCAGCGCTCCACGTTCGTCGCCCGCACCCTCGTCGAGCAGAGCCGCCAGCTGAACGACCTGACCGCCAGGATGGACCTGTTGTTCGAGCGGATACCGCACAGGCCCACCGAGGACGCGCGATTCGAGCAGCGGTACGCCGAGTATGTCCAGCGCGCGCACAGCCGGCTGACCATCTACGGGCTCAGCCTGTACGAGGAACGGGAGTGGCCGCTCGACGACGCCTACCTCAGCCTGGAGGCACGCAGCCGCGAGGACGGCTCGGACGCCGCCGCGCCCCCGCAACGCGCCGACCGGGCGCTAGGCGGGCACCGGCGGGTACTGCTGAGGGGCCTGGCAGGTTCGGGCAAGACAACATTGGTGCAGCGGCTGGCCGTCGCCACCGCCCGTCAGGATGTCTCGGAAGGCATGACTCATCTGGTCGGCCGCGTCCCGTTCATTCTGCCGATGCGCACGCTCACCCGGCATGGCATCACCCAGAGGCCAGCACCGCTGCCGGAACCGGAGAGCTTCCTCTCGGCCGTGAAGTGCCCGCTGGCGACGCGCCAGCCGGACGGCTGGATTGACCGCGTGCTCGCGGCGGGGCGCGGACTTCTGCTGGTGGACGGGATCGACGAGATTCCGGAGCCCGAACGGGAGGAGGCGAGGCTCTGGGTGCGGCGACTCGTCGCCACCTACCCCGACAACCTGTGGCTGGTCACGGCCCGGCCGTCCGCGGTACGCGAGGAGTGGTTGGGGTTGGAGGAGTTCGTGGAGCTGACGCTGGCGCCCATGGGGGCCAGGGACGTCGAGGCGTTCGTCCATCAGTGGCACCGCGCCGCGCCCGTCGACTCCGAGGTGGCGCACGCTCTCCTCGACCTCGTCCACAGCCGCACCGACCTCAGCACGCTGGCCACGAATCCGCTGATGTGCGCTCTGATCTGCGCGCTGCACCGGGAAAGGAACGGCTACCTGCCGCGGGGCCGCAAGCGGCTGTACGACGCGGCGCTGTCGATGCTGCTGGAACGGCGGGACCGGGAACGCCCCGATCCGCCCCGAACGAGTGTCGAACTCGACGCCGACACCCAGATCTCACTGCTGCAGAAGCTCGCCTACTGGCTCATCACCAACGGCCGTTCGGAGATGACCAGAGATCGGGCGGCCTCCCTCGTCGAGCGCGCCACGCCCTTGGTCGCCGCCCCGCTGGGCGCGCCGCAGGAGGTGCTGCGGCACCTGCTTGAACGCTCCGGCGTGCTGCGAGAACCTACTTTTGGCGCTGTGGAGTTCGTGCACCGCACCTTCCAGGACTACCTCGGCGCACGAGAGATCGTCGAATGGGAGCATTTCCCCGCGTTGGTGGCCCGAGCGCACGAGGACCAGTGGGAGGACGTGGTGCGTATGGCCGTCGCGCACGCCCGGCCGGTGCAGCGCGGCGAACTCCTCACGGCGCTCGTCGAACGCGGCGAACTGCAACCTGAACACCGCGTCCGACTCCACCTGCTTGCCATGGCGAGCCTGGACAACGCCGCGCAGCTCTCGCCCGACGTGAGGGCCATGGTCGTAGCGCGGGCAGAGCAGTTCGTCCCACCGCGCGTCGTCGAGGAAGCCTTCACGCTGGCGACGGCAGGCTCCATCGCTCTGGACCTACTGCCCGACCCGTCGGACCTGACGGACGAGGAGGCGCACGCGACCGTACTCGCCGCGTCAAGGCTGCCCTCGGACGCCGCCCTCACCCGACTGCGGGCGTTCCGGGAGCACCCGTCGCTGGCGGTCCAGGAGCGACTCGCCGCAGGCTGGTCCCGCTTCGAGACCCACAGGTACTTCGACGAGATCATCAGCCATTTGTCGCAGCGCTACGAGCTGGTCCTTCCCGCGACGAGCCACGAGGAACTGCGGCTGCTCGGCACGCTCCCCGACGTGTCGCGAGTCAGCCTGCGCGGGGACTACACCGTGGAGGACATCCTCCTCCCGCTGGGCGATCGCCCCATCAGCACACTCGCGCTACGGGACAACGGCCTTCTCCGTGACCTGTCATTCCTGCGGACGTTCGGCGAGCTGAGGTGGCTCATCCTCGACGACTGCCTCGGCGTCTCGGACATCTCCGTACTGGGCGAACTGCCGCTCGACACACTACGGATCTACGGTGAGGGGGACACGTGGGCCCCAGAGGGCGTGCAGAGCCTCACCTCGCTGCGCTCGCTCCACATCGGGGTGGCGGTCCCCCGGCCCTATCCCGACACGTTGCCCTGGCAGGCTCCGCTGGAGGAGTTGGGGCTGCCCATGGAGCCGCCCCGGCTGACCGAGGTGGGCGCGTGGCCCGAACTCCGACGGCTCGATCTGCGGGCAAGCAGGCGTTCTCTCGACTCGATCGAGTGGCGGTCCATCGCCAGACTTCCCAAGCTGCGACGCCTTCTTGTCAACCCGGTGACGCTGTCAAGCTTGGCCCTGAGCGGGGTGCGGTTGCCGAGTGTGGAGTCGATTCGCGTGGACAGCACGGCGCCGGCCGTGGGAGTGGACCTGGAGCATCTGGTCGACGCTCTGCCGACGGCCCGGAGTCTCACGCTGAACGTCGACGCCGAGGACTTCGGCTCGTTGGCGGGCCTGCCCCACCTCCGTTCGCTGACCCTGCTAAGGCCCAGCGGACTTGTCAACGTCCCCCCGGGCGTCGAGGTCGAGGCCCCGCCGGCGCCGCGCTACTGACGCTCTCTCGTCTAACCTCGGAGCAATGGATCCCACCGCGTCCACCGCGCTACGGATAGCGAGCACCGTCATCGGGCCATTGATCAAGCGGCTGTTCAGACGGGAGGGGCCCGGGGCCGAGCTCGTGGCGGTGGATCGGGCCGTCAGGGTGTCGGCGTTGGTGTCGTTCCGGGGGGAGCAACGGTCCCTCGGCGAGGCAGAGCTGACGAGGCTGGCCAACGAGCTGGTGCGGCGCGGGGAGGAGGCCGTGGGCGGGCACGATCCGCCGTTCCCGGTCGACGAGCGGGAGGCCGTCGTCCGGGCCGTGGCGCGAACGCTGCATGCGCTCGGCACGCTGGAGATGGACGACGTGCAGGCCGTCGCCCTCGGCGCCGAGGCGTTCGCGCGGCGGCTGCGGGACGAGGCGCCCAGCGCCGCGCACGCCCTGTCCGCGGACGCGGCGCTGTTCCACGAGCGGCTGGTGGACGCCGCCGCCGTGCACGTCCTGCACTTCTTCACGCAGCGGTCGACGTTCGTCGCCCGGACCCTCGTCGAGCAGAGCCGGCGCTTGGACGAGGTGATCCGGCTGCTCCAGCAGCCGCCCAGCCCGGACGCCGCGTTCGAGGCCGAGTACGCCGCGAGCCTGGTGCGGCTGCACAGTCAGCTGACGATCGTGGGCGTCGACTTCACGAACTCCCCCGACAGCTGGTCGCTCCCCGACACCTATCTCGGCCTCGGCGTGGAGCTGCCCGATGACGGCCCCGACCCGCCCGTGGCGGTGCCCGTCGACCAGGCGCTGGCCGGTGCGGAGTCCGAACGGGTGCTGCTGCGCGGCAACGCCGGCGCCGGCAAGACGACGCTGGTGCAGTGGCTGGCGGTGTCGACCGCGGAGGGGCGGCTGCCGCGGGAGCTGGGGCGGCGGCTGCGGGGGCGGGTGCCGTTCGTGCTGCCGGTGCGGCGGTTCGGGGACCGGGAGCTGCCGGCGCCCGCGGACTTCCTGGCCGCGGCCCGACATCCGCTGGCCGGTTCGGAGCCGGCCGGCTGGGCCGTGCGGGTGCTGCGGGCGGGGCGCGGGCTGCTGTTGGTGGACGGCATCGACGAGGCGCCGGCGGAGCGGCGAGAGCCGATCCGGCGGCAGCTGACGCAGCTGCTGCGCACGTTTCCCGGCAACTACTGGGTGGTCACCTCGCGCCCCTCCGCGGTCCGCGAGGACTGGCTGTCGGGGCAGGGCTTCGCCGAGCTGAGCCTGGCGCCGATGAACCGCGAGCAGGTGGCCCGTTTCATCCGGATGTGGCACGCGGCCTCGGCGGCGGATGCCGGCCGGGACCATGCGCGGCTGCCGGAGTACGAGCGGCGGCTGCTGCACTCCGTTCGGCTGATCAGGGAGCTGCGACGGCTGGCCACGAACCCGTTGATGTGCGGGCTGATCTGCGCCCTGAACCGGGACCGCGCGGGCATCCTGCCGCGCGGCCGTAAGGCGCTCTACAAGGCCGCCCTGGCGATGCTGCTGGAGCGGCGCGACCCGGAGCGGGAGGTGGACGCGGACGGCATCGTGCTGGACCGGGAGGCGAAGGAGCGGCTGCTGCAGAAGCTGGCGCACTGGATGCTGCTCAACGACCGCTCCGAGATCAGCCAGGACACGGCCGTGGACATCATCGACCAGCACCTGCCCGCGATCCCGTCGGCCGGGGCGCAGGGCGCGGGCACGGAGCTGTTCGACCACCTGCTGCACCGCACGGGTCTGCTGCGGATGCCGGCCGCCGGCACGGTGGACTTCGTGCACCGCACCTTCCAGGACTACCTGAGCGCCAAGGAGGCGGTGGAGCGCCACGACTTCCCGTTTCTGGTGAACAACGCGCACCGGCCCGACTGGGACGAGGTGATCACCATGGCGGTGTCGCTGGCCCGCCCGGACGAATGCGCGCTGCTCATCGAGGGTCTGATCTCGGCGAAGCCACGGCTGCGCTCCGCGGAGGCGCGCTACTGCAAGCTGCTGGCGGCGGCGTGCGTGGAACACGCGACGGAGATGAGCCCGGAGGCGCGGGCCAGGGTGCGGCAGCGGACGCGGTTCCTGGTGCAGCCGGACACGGTGGGGGCGGCACGCGGCCTGGGCTGGATCGGGCCGATAGCGCTGGAGCTGCTGCCGGAGCCCGAGGGAGTGTCGGACCGCAAGGCGCTGCTGCTGGCGGCCACGGCGTCCGGGGTGCGGGACGATGCGGCGATCGACTACCTGGCACGGCTGCGGTCGCACCGCTCGCTGGCGGTGCGGGCGGAGCTCGCGGGGGCGTGGCCCCGGTTCGACACGGAGCGGTACGCGGCCGAGGTGATCGCGCACCTGGATCCGGCGGATCTGTACTTCACGGTCACGGACCCGGGGGAGCTGGCGGCACTGCGGGCGCTCGGGGGGCGGGAAAGGACCCGGGTGGCGGAGGGGATGAGCCCGGAGCAGCTGACGGGTCCCGGCGGGCTGGTCGCGGAGCGGCTGACCCACCTGTACCTGCTGGCGTACGACGCGACGCGCCCGCTGGACTGGCTGAGCGCGTTCCCCCGGCTGGCGGTGCTGCGGCTGGGACGCGCGGTGGGGCCGGTGCACGGGGTCCCGCCGGGCGTGGCAGTGGAGCGGGACGGGCGGGACGGGGAGTAGTCCCCCACCCGGCCCCGCGCCGCGCGGGTCGGCTCGAACACGACGGTGCCCGCAGACCGATGGTCTGCGGGCACCGTTCGTCGTTCGGGTCGGGTCGGGTCGGGCGGACGGGAAGTCCCTACGCCTCCTTGGAGAGGTTCGGGCCGCCGCCAGCCGCCTGCTCGACCGGAGGAGCGTCGGGCAGCGAGGACTTCTCCTCACCCCGGAAGGTGAAGGTCTTGTCCTTGTCCTCGCCCTCCGTGCCGACGACCACGATGTGGCCGGGGCGCAGCTCGCCGAAGAGGATCTTCTCCGACAGCACGTCCTCGATCTCCCGCTGGATGGTCCGCCGCAGCGGCCGGGCGCCGAAGATCGGGTCGTAGCCGTGCTTGGCCAGCAGCTCCTTGGCGTCCGGGCTGAGCTCGATGCCCATGTCCCGGTCCTTGAGCCGGTCATCCACCTGGTGGAGCATCAGGTCGACGATCTTGATGATGTCGTCCCGGGTGAGCTGGTGGAAGACCACCGTGTCGTCGACGCGGTTCAGGAACTCCGGGCGGAAGTGCTGCTTCAGCTCGTCGTTGACCTTCGCCTTCAGCCGGTCGTAGCCGGTGTTGACGTCGCCGGCGACGGCGAAGCCCATGTTGAAGCCCTTGGAGATGTCCTTCGTGCCGAGGTTCGTCGTCATGATGATGACGGTGTTCTTGAAGTCCACCACCCGGCCCTGAGAGTCGGTCAGACGACCGTCCTCCAGGATCTGCAACAGCGAGTTGAAGATGTCCGGGTGTGCCTTCTCGACCTCGTCGAAGAGGACCACCGAGAACGGCTTACGCCGCACCTTCTCGGTGAGCTGGCCGCCCTCCTCGTACCCCACGTATCCGGGCGGGGAACCGAAGAGACGGGAGACCGTGTGCTTCTCTCCGAACTCCGACATGTCGAGGGAGATGAGCGCGTCCTCGTCGCCGAAGAGGAATTCCGCGAGCGTCTTGGACAGCTCCGTCTTCCCGACGCCCGAAGGGCCGGCGAAGATGAACGAGCCGCCCGGACGCTTCGGGTCCTTCAGGCCCGCACGCGTGCGCCGGATGGCCTGGGAAAGCGCCTTGATGGCGTCCTCCTGACCGATGACGCGCTTGTGCAGCTCGTCCTCCATGCGCAGCAGACGCGAGGACTCCTCTTCCGTCAGCTTGAACACCGGGATGCCCGTGGAGGCCGCCAGAACCTCGGCGATCAGCTCCTCGTCCACCTCGGCGACGACGTCCATGTCGCCGGCCTTCCACTCCTTCTCCCGCTGAGTCTTCGCGGTGAGAAGCTGCTTCTCCTTGTCGCGGAGCGACGCGGCCTTCTCGAAGTCCTGCGAGTCGATCGCGGACTCCTTCTCCCGGCGCACGTTGGCGATCTTCTCGTCGAACTCGCGCAGGTCCGGCGGCGCCGTCATGCGACGGATGCGCATCCGGGACCCGGCCTCGTCGATCAGGTCGATCGCCTTGTCCGGCAGGAAGCGGTCGGAGATGTACCGGTCGGCCAGCTGGGCGGCCGCGACCAGCGCCGAGTCGGTGATGGACACCCGGTGGTGCGCCTCGTACCGGTCACGCAGACCCTTGAGGATCTCGATCGTGTGCGGCAGGGACGGCTCCGCGACCTGGATCGGCTGGAAGCGGCGCTCCAGGGCCGCGTCCTTCTCCAGGTACTTGCGGTACTCGTCGAGCGTGGTGGCGCCGATGGTCTGCAGCTCGCCGCGGGCCAGCATCGGCTTCAGGATGCTGGCGGCGTCGATCGCGCCCTCGGCGGCGCCCGCGCCGACCAGGGTGTGCAGCTCGTCGATGAACAGGATGATGTCGCCGCGGGTGCGGATCTCCTTGAGCACCTTCTTCAGGCGCTCCTCGAAGTCGCCGCGGTACCGGGAGCCGGCGACCAACGCACCGAGGTCCAGGGTGTAGAGGTGCTTGTCCTTCAGGGTCTCGGGCACCTCGCCCTTGACGATGGCCTGGGCCAGGCCCTCGACGACGGCGGTCTTGCCGACGCCGGGCTCGCCGATGAGGACCGGGTTGTTCTTGGTGCGGCGGGACAGCACCTGCATGACCCGCTCGATCTCCTTCTCGCGCCCGATGACCGGGTCGAGCTTGGATTCGCGCGCGGCCTGGGTCAGATTCCTGCCGAACTGGTCCAGCACCAGGGAGGTGGACGGCGTGCCCTCGGCGGGCGCGCCCGCGGTGGCGGCCTCCTTGCCGCCGGAATAACCGGAGAGCAGCTGGATGACCTGCTGCCGCACCCGGTTCAGGTCGGCGCCCAGCTTCACCAGGACCTGGGCGGCGACGCCCTCGCCCTCGCGAATCAGGCCGAGCAGGATGTGCTCGGTGCCGATGTAGTTGTGGCCGAGCTGGAGCGCCTCGCGGAGCGACAGCTCCAGCACCTTCTTGGCCCGGGGGGTGAAGGGGATGTGCCCGGACGGGGCCTGCTGGCCCTGCCCGATGATCTCCTCGACCTGCTGGCGAACCGCCTCAAGCGAGATCCCGAGGCTCTCCAGGGCCTTAGCGGCGACACCCTCACCCTCGTGGATCAGGCCCAGGAGGATGTGCTCGGTGCCGATGTAGTTGTGGTTGAGCATCCGGGCCTCTTCCTGAGCCAGGACGACAACCCGCCGCGCGCGGTCGGTGAACCTCTCGAACATCGTTATCGCTCCTCAGAGCGGTCAGGCAGTGAAAGGGGTCGGTCCCCTCCCTGTCCTTCCGCAGCTTAGTCCCGCAACGGGGGACCGCTCATTCCAACTGTCTACTCCTGTCCCCGGCCCCTTGCCCCGAACAGGCGACGACAGTTACAACCCGATGGTGCGAGACGATGTTCCCGCAGGCCAAGCGTTGGCACTCCAGATGACTACGCCGTCGGCGAACGCCCCTGGGCGACACACCCTGTCCCACGGCATCGCCCCCCTGTATCGATTAGGGACTTCCTACCCTTCCAGGCTGACACTCCATGCCGTACCCACGGCCGGCATCCGCTACGGGCGAACGCCATGACCTTGCGCGACCAGGAGGTCACGTAAGGCTGACGGCCGGTCGGGGTGTCCCCGGACGCACCTCGGGGAGCCGCCCCGAAGGGTGCGGCTCCCCGTAGAGGGGGCACGGAGCGGCTGGGCCCCGCGCCCGCTCGCCGGATCGACTCCGGCAGGTGCGCGTGTCAGACGCCGGCCTTCTCGTAGGCCTCGCGAATGTTGGCGGGAACACGCCCCCGGTCATTGACCTCGTAACCGTTCTCCTTGGCCCAGGCGCGAATTTTCGCGGTGTCCTGGCTGCTCGCACCCGCGGAGGGAGCGGCCGCCCGGCCCCGCCCGCGCGCGGCGCGGCTACCGCCGGCTCGGCGGCCCGCCTTGAGGTAGGGCTCCAACGCGGTGCGGAGCTTGTCCGCGTTTTCGGAGTTGAGGTCGATCTCGTAAGACTTGCCGTCGAGCGCGAACGTAACGGTCTCGTCGGCCTCGCCGCCGCTGAGGTCATCGAGGAGAAGGACCTGAACCTTCTGTGCCACCGGGCTACTCCTCATTCATAGTCGCTGAATACCAATAGGTGTACTGCGGAAGTAATCAAACCGCCAAGGCCCAGAAAACACAAACCCTGGGTGTTGATTAGCTCGAAGTAGAGAGGATCCCACGGGACGATCCGGACAAATCGGTCGGCACAAGAACTGCACTTCGAACCTTGACATGAAATGCGGCCGACGCGGTCGCCCGGCCTTGGAGGTCTTCGTCGCCGACGGCGGACTTCGTCAGACTTCGGCTTCGCCTTCCGGCCCCCCGGCGGGCTGCCCGTCTCCGAGATCGACGACCCGCAGCGCGTCCCGCAATGCCGCTGTCTGCTCGGGCGACATCATGCCGAAGAAAGCAACCAGAGCTGCGGCGGGGTTGTCACTCTCTGCCCATGCGTCATTCATCAAAGCAGCAGAGTACGCAGCTCGCGTGGACACCGCCGCATAACGATAGGCCCGGCCGGCACGCTCGCGGCGCACCCAGCCCTTCTGATGGAGGTTGTCCAGGACCGTCATCACCGTCGTATACGCGATCGAGCGGTCACTCCGTAGATCCTCGAGAACTTCCCGCACGGTCACGGGACGGTTCCACTCCCATACGCGGGTCATCACCGCGTCTTCCAGCTCTCCCAATGGTCGGGGCACGAGAGGAAGAATAGCGACGCAGCGACAAAATGGACATCAGTGGCGTTTGGGGTCGGCCGTTCGCCTCTCCTGGACGGACTCGGCCGCCTGCGCCGCGATCGCCGCGTCGACGGCGGCGTCCTCCTTGTACTTGTTGGACCCGCCCTGGCTCCGCACGATCGTCACGATCAGCCAGGTGAAGGCCACCGCCATCACGGCGGGCGGGAAGAGTGCGGCGAGGTAGTCCATGCTGCTCGGCCTCCTGGGGCGTGCTCGGACGGGAGCCGCCGACCAGCCTACCGACCGGGCTGCGCGGCGGTGTCGCCGCTCCCGCCCTCGCCGGTGCTCTCGCCTCGCTGGCCGCCCTGCTCGCGTCCCGCGTTCCCCGGCTCCCGGGACTCGCCCTGCTCGTCCCGCGGCTCCTTCCGCGGCGGCGCCGGGGGACGGGTCGGAGGACGCTTGCGGTGCGGGGGGAAGACCTCCGCCGGCGTCGGCACCGGGCGGGGCCGCTGCTCACCGTTCTCACCAGAAGATCCCATGGACGTAACCATAAACCGACATTAAGTGGTAAGCAGACAAACCGTCGGTATTCACCGGTGACTCGGCGTGGCGCCGCCCTGGGAATCGTTATTGGGATGCGTCCCGGGAAGCGCCCCAGAAGATCGCCCTAGGAGCGCGAGACGTTCCGCTCGTAGACCAGGCGCAGGCCCACCAGCGTCAGCCAGGGCTCGTGCTCGTCGATCACCGTGGACTCGCGCAGCACCATCGGCGCCAACCCGCCCGTGGCGATCACCGTCACATCGTCCGGGTCGTCCGCCAGCTCCCGCGACATCCGCTCCACCATGCCGTCCACCTGGCCGGCGAAGCCGTACAGGATGCCGGACTGCATGGACTCCACGGTGTTCTTGCCGATCACGTGCCGGGGCCTGGCCAGCTCCACCTTGCGCAGCTGCGCGCCGCGCAGGCCCAGGGCCTCCACCGAGATCTCGATGCCGGGGGCGATCGCCCCGCCCGCGTACTCGCCGCGCGCCGAGACCGCGTCGTACGTGGTGGCGGTGCCGAAGTCGACCACGATGCACGGGCCGCCGTACAGCTCGACCGCGGCCACCGCGTTGATGATCCGGTCGGCGCCGACCTCCTTGGGATTGTCGGTGAGGATCGGCACGCCGGTCTTCACGCCTGGCTCGACCAGCACGGACGGGATGTCGCCGTAGTAGCGCCTGGTCACCTCGCGCAGCTCGTGCAGCACCGAGGGGACGGTGGAACAGATCGCGATCCCGTCGATGCCGTCGCCGAGCTCCTCGCCGAGCAGCGGATGCATGCCCATCAGGCCCTGGAGCAGCACGGCCAGCTCGTCCGCGGTGCGCCGCGCCTCGGTGGAGACCCGCCAGTGCTCGACGATCTCGTCGCCGTCGAAGAGGCCGAGGACGGTGTGGGTGTTGCCGACGTCGATGGTGAGCAGCATGGTCAGTCACGCCTCTCAGCGGGCCGGTCGGGGCGGGCGGGGCGGAGATCCAGGCCGATGTCGAGGATCGGCGCGGAATGGGTGAGCGCCCCGACGGCCAGATAGTCCACCCCGGCGTCGGCGTAGGCGCGGGCCGCCCGCAGGGTGAGCCCTCCCGAGGATTCCAGGGTGGCGCGGCCCGCGACCAGCCGCACTGCCTCGACGGTCTGCTCGGGGGTGAGGTTGTCCAGCAGGATGAGGTCCGCGCCCTCGGCCAGCACCGGCTCGAGCTGGTCCAGACGGTCCACCTCGACCTCGACGGGCACACCGGGGAACTCCTCGCGCACCCTGCGGAACGCCTCGGCGACGCCGCCGGCCGCGACCACGTGGTTGTCCTTGATCAGGGCGGCGTCCGAAAGCGACATCCGGTGGTTGACGCCGCCGCCGCAGCGCACGGCGTACTTCTCCAGGGCGCGCAGCCCCGGCGTGGTCTTCCGGGTGTCGCGGACCCGGGTGGCGGTGCCGGCCAGGGCGTCGGACCAGGCCCGGGTGGCGGTGGCGATGCCGGACAGGCGACACAGCAGGTTGAGCGCGCTGCGTTCGGCGGTGAGCAGGTCGCGGGTGCGGGCGGTGACCGACAGCAGCGGCTGGCCGGCCTCGACCCGGTCGCCGTCGTCGACGTGCCGCTCCACCTCGAACTCGTCGGAGCTGGCGACCGAGAGCACGGCCTCCGCGACGCGCAGGCCGGCGACGGTGCCGGCCTGGCGGGCGGTGAAGTCGCCGGTGGCGGTGGCGTCCTCCGGCACCGTCGCCACGGTGGTGACGTCGGTGCCCTGGTCCAGGTCCTCCTCGATGGCCAGATGGGCCACGTCCTCGACGAGCACCGGATCGAGCCCGGCGTCGGCCAGCAGCGCGGCCAGCTCCGGGTCCAGGCCGCACTCCAGCGGATCGGCCTCGTCCACGGCGCCGCAGCCGCAGCCGTCTCCGCAGCCGCCGGCCTCGCCCGGGTCCTCGGGGCGGCTGCCCATCGGGAGCAGGGTGAGCGCGACGGGCTCGGCTCGGGACGTCTCGGGCTCAGTACGGGGCATGAGGGCTCTCCTCGGGAACGGGCGGCCCGAGGCGAGGGGCCGTCGGGGGGGACGTCGGCGGGAAGGCCGTGGTGTCGGTGGTCCGGATGTCGAGTGTGCCCGGAGCGCCGGGGACGCCCACGGCGTGCGGGCGGAGGCGCACGACGAGATGGCGCCGCCAGGCGTCGTCGTCGCGTTCAGGACGGTCGTCTCGCCAGTGGCAGCCGCGGGTCTCGGCACGGCGCCGGGCGGCGGCGACCAGCACCCGGGCGACGAGGTGCAGATTGGCGGTCTCCCAGGTGTCGACGCCGGGCTCGGCGGGCTTGGGCTCGCCGCTGTCGTCGCGGCCCTCCTCGCCCGGCCCGGCCAACGCGTCCAGCTCCCGTGCGGCGGCGGCGAGACTCGCCTCCGACCGCAACACGCCGGCCCCACGCGTCATGATCCGCTGGACCACCACCCGCGCCTCCGACGGCAGCAACGCGCGTACTGCGCTTCCCGCGCCGGCGAGGGCGGGGGGGTCGGCAGGCGGGGCCCCGGGGGCCGCCGCCTCCCCCGCGGACCCCGTTCCAGCGGCGCCGGCCGGACCACCAGCGCGTGACACGTCCACACCAGGGCGCACGACCGCCGGAGGCGGCGCGGCCTCGACCGGGGGGACTCCGGCGGTGACTGTTTCGCCGTGGGCTGCGGCCGCCGCAGCCACGTGGGGCGCGGCGGGCCGCGGGACCGCGGCGACGGCTGACACGTCCCCACCGGCCCGCTGGCCCGCCGGGGCCGGGGCGGCGGGCTCCGCGCGCCCCCCGCCGGCGGCAGCCGGCAGGGCTTGGGCGATGCGGTCGGCGAAGACCAGGCCCTCGAGGAGCGAGTTGGAGGCGAGGCGGTTGGCGCCGTGGACGCCCGTGCAGGCGGTCTCGCCGCAGGCGAAGAGGCCGGGCACGGTGGTGCGGCCCCGCAGGTCGGTGCGGACCCCGCCGGAGGCGTAGTGCGCCGCCGGGGCCACCGGGATCGGCCGGGTCACCGGGTCGATGCCCTGGGCCCGGCAGGCCGCCAGGATGGTGGGGAAGCGGCGCTCCCACATCCGCGCGCCGAAATGCCGCGCGTCCAGGTACATGTGGTCGGCGTCCTGCTCCCGCATGCGCCGCATGATGGCCTTGGCCACGATGTCGCGGGGCGCCAGCTCCGCCAGCTCGTGCTGGCCGAGCATGAAGCGGACCCCCGCCGCGTCCACCAGATGCGCGCCCTCGCCGCGCACCGCCTCGGAGATCAGCGGCTGCTGCCCCTCCGCGTCCGGGCCCAGGTACAGCACCGTCGGATGGAACTGCACGAACTCCAGGTCGGATACCTCCGCCCCGGCGCGCAGCGCCAGCGCCACGCCGTCGCCGGTGGAGACGGGCGGGTTGGTGGTGGCCGAGAAGACCTGCCCCATGCCGCCGGTGGCCAGCACCACGGCGGGCGCGTGCACCGCACCGACCCCGTCGTGCCGGCCCTCCCCCATGACGTGCAGCGTCACGCCGGCCGCGTGGCCGCGGGCGTCGATGAGCAGGTCGAGGGCGAGCGCGTTCTCGACGGTCGCTATGCCGGCCGTGCGGACCGCGTCGACCAGCGCGCGGGAGATCTCCGCGCCGGTGGCGTCTCCGCCGGCGTGCGCGATGCGGCGGCGGTGGTGACCGCCCTCGCGGGTGAGCGAGAGCCCGCCGCCCTCCTCGGTGTCGAAGCGGGCGCCGAGCGCGATCAGCCGCCGGACCGCCTCCGGGCCCTCGGTGACCAGGGCGTGCACCGCCGTCTCGTCGCACAGGCCGGCGCCGGCGACGAGGGTGTCGTCGCGGTGCTGTTCTGGTGTGTCGCCCTCGGCCAGGGCGGCGGCGATGCCGCCCTGCGCCCAACGGGTGGAGCCGTCGTCCAGCCGGGCCTTGGTGACGATGACGGTGTGCCGTCCGGCCGCGGCGCAGGCCAGCGCGGTGGTGAGCCCGGCGACGCCGGAGCCGACGACCACCACGTCGGCCGCCAGGGCCCAGCCGGGAGGCGGCGCGGGCAGCGCCGCGGGTCCGGTGCTGAAGGGGGCGAATATGGGCCCCTGGGCGTTCGCCCCGCCCTGGGTCCCGGCGCTCGTTCCGCCGCTCATGCCACCCCTCCCAGCGTGAGCCGGATGTTGTCGATGAGGCGGGTGTCGCCGACTTTGGCGGCGACCGCCAGGATCGCCTCGCCGGTGTAGTCGTCGGGGACCTCGGTGAGATCGGCCGGGTCCACCAGCGCGACGTAGTCCAGGCGCAGCGGCGGGTCGAGCGTGGCCGCCTCGTCGAGCACGCCGCGGGCCGCCGCGCGGGCGCTGCCCGGGGCGGTCAGGGAGCGGGTGGCGGCGACGGCGTGCGCGTCGGCGGAGGCGCGCCGCTCGTGCAGCGCGGCCAGCCGGACGGCCCGCTCGGCCGTCCGGTCGGGCCCCGCGGCGGTCACGGCGGCGGCCCTGGCCCGCAGCGCGCCCTCGGCGGCCAGCCGGTCCCGGGCGGCGAACAGGGCGCGGGAGAGCGCGAGCGCGGTGAGGCGTTCGGGCCTGGAGAGGTAGCGGTTGCGGCTGGAGAGCGCCAGCCCGTCGGGCTCCCGCACGGTCGGCACCTCGACGACCTCCGCGGGAAAGTCGAGGTCGGCCACCATCCGGCGGATCAACGCGAGCTGCTGCGCATCCTTGGCGCCGAAACAGGCGAGGTCGGGCCGGACGTGGTGGAGCAGCTTGGCGACGACGGTCAGCACCCCGTCGAAGTGGCCGGGCCGGGAGGCGCCCTCCAGCAGCTCGCCCATCGGGCCGGCGCTGACCCGCACCTGCGGCGGGCCGCCGGGGTACAGCTCGGCGTCGTCGGGCGCGTAGACCAGATCGGCGCCGGCCGCCTCGGCGAGCGCCACGTCGGCGTCCAGGGTGCGCGGGTACCGCTCGAAGTCCTCGCCCTGGCCGAACTGGAGCGGGTTGACGTAGACGGTGACCACCAGCTGCCCCCGGGGGGCGTCACCTGGGTCGGCGTCGAGGCGGCGACGGGCAGCGCCGATCAGCGCGGCGTGACCCTCGTGCAGGGCGCCGAGCGTCATCACCACGGCACGCCGGGCGCCCGGCGTGTAGTGCTGGTGCAGCTCATCGGCCCGGTGCGCCACGGTCACGGTCACGGCTGTCCTCCTTCGCGCGGGTGGACGCCGGCGGGTCGGTGCGGGCGGGCGCACCGGGTCATGGTCGCCCCTCCTCGCCGAGCACGCCGAGGAGTTCCTCGGCCAGTTCCGGCTTCAGCAGGCCGTGGTCCAGGGCGCGGTCCGCGGTGGTGCGGGCCATCGCCAGATAGCCGACGAGCGCGTGCGGGGCGTGCGCGCGCAGCTCGGCCAGGTGGGCGGCGACGGTGCCGGCGTCGCCGCGGACCACGGGGCCGGTGAGCGCGGCGTCGCCGGACCGCAGCGCGTTGTCCAGGGCGGCGCCGAGCAGCGGGCCGAGCATCCGGTCGGGCGCGCCCACGCCGGCGACCCGCAGCAGATCCATGGCCTGGGCGACGAGCGTCACCAGGTGGTTGGCGCCGAGCGCGAGCGCCGCGTGATAGAGCGGGCGGGCCCGCTCCTCGATCCACTCGGGCTCGCCGCCCATCTCGATGACCAGCGCCTCGGCCGCCAGCCGCAGCTCGTCCGGCGCGGTGACGCCGAAGGTGCAGCCGGCGAGCCGCTGCACGTCCACCGGTGTGCCGGTGAAGGTCATCACGGGGTGCAGCGCCAGCGGCAGGGCGCCGGACCGCAGCAGCGGGTCGAGCACGGCGGTGCCGTACCGGCCCGAGCAGTGCACGATCAGCTGTCCCGGCCGGACGGCGCCGGTCTCGGCCAGGCCGGCCGCCAGGTCGGGGAGCGCGTCGTCGGGCACGGTGAGCAGCACCAGCTCGGCCCTGGCCAGCACCTCGTCGGGGGCCACCAGCGGCACCTCGGGCAGCAGCGCCTCGGCGCGGCGGCGGGACGCCTCGGAGACGCCGGAGACGGCGACCGGGCGGTGCCCGGCCAGCCGGAGCGCGGCGGCCAGCGCCGGACCGACGCGACCGGCGCCGACGACCCCGACGGTGAGCCGGGCGGGGCGGTCCTGCGCCTCGGTGCTCCGGGGTGCGTTGGCGGCGGCGTTCACGGCGGCTGGTGCCTCTTTCGGATCCTCGCGTTCCGGTCCGCGGAAGGTACGGGTGTGGTACCGGACGTCGAAGCCATGCTACGGGGCGCGGCGGCGGACGGCTGCGCCCCGGGGCCGGGCACCGGATGCGTGCGGCGGGACTGTGCGGACACGCCCTAGCGGCCGCCGGCGCGGACCAGCCCGGTCTCGTAGGCGAGCACCACGGCCTGCACCCGGTCGCGCAGGCCCAGCTTGGCGAGTATCCGCCCGACGTGGGTCTTCACGGTGGCCTCGGAGACGAACAGCTGGGCGGCGATCTCCCCGTTGGACAGCCCCTGGGCGATCAGCAGCAGCACCTCTCGCTCCCGTTCGGTGAGCTGGTCCAGCTCGGCGGGCGTGCTCTGCTCGCCGGTCGGCAGCATCGTCACGAAGCGGTCCAGCAGGCGGCGGGTGGTGGACGGGGCGACCACCGAATCGCCGCTGTGCACGGCGCGGATGGCGGCCAGCAGCTCGTCCGGCGGGACGTCCTTGAGCATGAAGCCGGCGGCGCCGGACTTCAGCCCGGAGAAGGCGTACTCGTCCAGGTCGAAGGTGGTGAGGATCAGCACCTTCGGCTGGCCCGGGCCGCCCTCGCCGGCCTGGCAGATGCGGCGGGTGGCCTCCACGCCGTCCAGGCGCGGCATCCGCACGTCCATCAGCACCACGTCGATCGCCGTGGAGCGGAGCACCTCCAGCGCCTCCAGGCCGTCGCCGGCCTCGGCGGCCACCTCCATGTCCGGCTGGGCGGCGAGCACCATCCGGAAACCGGTACGCAGCAGCACCTGGTCGTCGACGAGCATCACGCGGATCGGCATCGGTCTCTCCCCCTGGGGCGGCGGGTGGTGGTGGTCAGAGTCTCGTCGAATCGCTCGGGTCAGTCGCCGCCGGGCACCGGCAGCGTGGCGGCGATGCGGAAGCCGCCGCCCGGCCGCGGCCCGGCCACCAGCACGCCGCCGACCATGCCGACCCGCTCCCGCATGCCGATCAGGCCCTGCCCGAGGCCGTCCGCACCGCGCTCCTCGTACAGCTCACGCTGCGAACCGCGGCCGTCGTCCTCGGCGAGCACGGTCAGCGACTCGCCGCCGTACTCCAGCCGGACCGTGGCACCGACGTTCGGGCCGCCGTGTTTGCGGGTGTTGGTCAGCGCCTCCTGCACGATGCGGTACGCGGTCAGCTCGACGCCGCGGGGCAGCGGCCGGGGCGTGCCGTCGATCCGGAAGTCCACCGGCAGCCCGGTGTCCCTGGCCTGGTCCACCAGGTCGGCGAGCTGCTCCACGCCGGGCTGCGGCACGTAGTCCTGGTCGGTGGTGGCGTTCTCCTCGCCGCGCAGCACGCCGAGCAGCCGCCGCATCTCGGTCAGCGCCTGGCGCCCGGTGCCCGAGATGGTCTGCAGCGCGTCGCGGGTCTGCTCGGGCGAGCTGTCCAGCACGTACGCGGCGCCGTCGGCCTGCACGACCATCGCCGAGACGTTGTGCGCGACGACATCGTGCAGCTCGCGGGCGATCCGGGCGCGCTCGGCGACCACCGCCATCCGGGCCTCGCGCTCCCGCTCGCGCTCCAGACGCGTGGCGCGCTCCTCCAGTTCGGCGTAGTACGCGCGCCGGGTGCGCAGGCTGTCGCCGAGCACCCAGGCCAGGCAGAACGCCACGGTGAGGAAGATCGTCCCGACGACGGTGGACGCGGTGTCCGACTCGTTGGAGTTGTCGGGCCAGCGGATGGTGGAGACGGTCGGCGTCACCAGGCAGCCGGCGAGCGCCAGCCGGGAGACCAGTCGGTTGGGGCGGGTCGCGACCGTGTAGACGATGACCAGGAAGGCCCAGTTCGCGGGTACCGGCGGGGCGTCGGCGGCCACCTGGAACAGGCCGACGCCGAAGGCCAGCGCCAGCACCCGCTCGGGCCAGCGGCGGCGCAGCAGCACCACGGAGCACAGCCCGAGCACCGCGATGACCCCGGCCGTGTCCGAGCCGTCGTACCCGGACTCGACGGGCGCGGCCACGAACACGACGGAAAGGACCAGCAGCACGAGCGCCCAGAAACCGTCCACCCCGGTGGGGTGGCGGCGGAGGAAGTCGTAGAGCCGGTTCACGTCACCCAGAGTAGGCACCCCGGTCGCTTCAGGAGTCAACCGGACGGCCGATACGTGAAGCACTCAACTACTCCTCAAGGTGGAGGGCGGCCGTACGGTGACCCCTGTGAGTGAAGGGTCGATAACGGCGATGACGGAAACGGTCGAAACGGAGGGGTGGCGCGCGGCCACCGAGCGCGCCCTCTATGGCCCCGAGGGCTTCTTCGTGCGCCACGCGCCGGCGGCGCACTTCCGCACCTCGGTGCACGCCTCCCCGCTGTTCGCGGCGGCGGTGGCGCGGCTGCTCCTACGGGTGGACGAGGCGCTGGGGCGACCGGCGGAGCTGGGCTTCGTGGACGTCGGGGCCGGGCGCGGCGAACTGCTGACCGCCGTGCTGGCCGAGCTGCCAGAGCCGGTCGCGGCGCGGCTGCGGCCGTGCGCGGTGGAACGGGCGGGCCGCCCGGCCGGTCTGGACCCGCGGATCGAATGGCGCGCGGAGCCGCCGCGCGGCGTGCGAGGGCTGTTGTTCGCCAACGAGTGGCTGGACAACGTGCCGCTGGAGGTGGCCGAGGCGGACGAGTCCGGGGTGCCGCGTTATGTGCTGGTGGACCGGGCGGGACGGGAGCGGCTCGGCCCGCCGGTGACCGGTTCCGACGCGGAGTGGCTGGACCGCTGGTGGCCGCTGGCCGGGCCGCCGGGCGGCCGGGCGGAGGTCGGCCGGCCCAGGGACGAGGCGTGGGCCGGCGCGGTGGCGTGCCTGGACCGCGGCCTGGCCGTGGCGGTGGACTACGCGCACGGGCGCGACGCCCGGCCGCCGCTCGGCACGCTGACCGGCTACCGGGACGGCCGGGTGGTGGCGCCGGTGCCGGACGGCGACTGCGATCTGACCGCGCACGTCGCGCTCGACGCCTGTGCGGCCGCGGTGGCGGCGGGGCGCGAGGGCGGAAGCGGCGCGGCGGCGGTGCTGCTGTCGCAGCGGGCGGCGCTGCTGGCGCTGGGGGTGGACGGCCGCCGGCCGCCGGCCGAGCTGGCCCGCGCGGACCCGGCGGGGTACCTGCGGGCGCTGGTGCGGTGCGGGGAGGCGGCGGAGCTGCTCGCGCCCGAGGGCCTGGGCGGCTTCACCTGGCTGCTGCACCCGGTCGGCATCGCCGACCCGCTGGGCTGAGTCGCGGAGCTGTCGATCGCCGGTCGACTCGACTACTTGTCGATATCGCCGACGACGAAGAAGAAGGAGCCGAGGATCGCCACCATGTCGGCGATCAGGGTGCCGGGCAGCACCTGGCCGAGCGCCTGGATGTTGTTGAACGACGCCGAGCGCAGCTTCAGCCGGTGCGGCGTCTTCTCGCCCTTGGAGACCAGGTAGTAGCCGTTGATGCCGAGCGGGTTCTCCGTCCAGGCGTACGTGGCGCCCTCGGGCGCCTTCAGCACCTTCGGCAGCCGCTGGTTGACCGGCCCCGCCGGCAGCTCCGCGAGCCGGTCGAGGCAGGCGTCGGCGAGGTCCAGGGAGTTCTTCGCCTGGTCGAGCAGCACCTCGAAACGGGCCAGGCAGTCGCCCGCTGAGCGGGTGACCACCCGCAGCGCGCCGCCCAGCTCGCCGTACGCCAGGTACGGCTCGTCGCGGCGCAGGTCGAAGTCCACGCCGCTGGCCCGCGCGATCGGCCCGGACACCCCGAACGCATGCACGATCGCCGGGTCGAGCACGCCCACCCCGCGGGTGCGGGCGCGGAACACCTCGTTCCCCAGCACCAGATCGTCGAGGCGCCCCATCCGGCCGCGCACCGCCGCCACCGCCGCCCGCGCCCGATCCGTCCAGCCGGCGGGCAGCTCCTCCTTCAGACCGCCGACCCGGTTGAACATGTAGTGCATCCGGCCGCCCGAGACCTCCTCCATCACGTGCTGGAGGTCCTCGCGTTCGGTGAAGGCGTAGAAGATCGGGGTGATACCGCCCAGCTCCAGCGGATACGAGCCGAGGAACATCAGATGGTTCAGCACCCGGTTCAGCTCGGCGAGCAGGGTGCGCAGCCACACCGCGCGGTCCGGCACCTCCATGCCGAGCATCCGCTCCACGGCCAGCACCACACCCAGCTCGTTGGAGAACGCGGACAGCCAGTCGTGCCGGTTGGCCAGCACGATGATCTGCCGGTAGTCGCGCGCCTCGAAGAGCTTCTCCGCGCCCCGGTGCATGTAGCCGACCACGGGCTCGGCGTGCGAGATGCGCTCGCCGTCCAGCACCAACCGCAGTCGTAGCACACCGTGCGTGGACGGATGCTGTGGGCCGATGTTCAGCACCATGTCGGTGCTTTCCGCCGCCCCGCCGACCCCGATCACCGTCGTGTCCGCCATGCGCCCAGTCTGTCATCTGACCGCAGGAGGTGACCCCGTCCTAAGCTGCACAGCATGGACGGGGAAACGGCCGGGACGCCGGCCGGGAGACCGCGCGCGGACGCGAGCGGGGCGGGCTGGCGCCAGGTGCGGCCCGCGCTGCTGCGGATGCGCCGGCTGCTGCTGGTGGGATGGCTGACGCCGCTGACGCTGACCGGTGCGCTGCTGCCGCCGCTGCTCGGCGCACCGGTGTGGGCGCTGCTGGCGCTCCCGCCGCTGGTCGGCGCCTGCGCCGGCTGGCTGGCGCTGGGCCGGAACTGGAGTTCCTGGCGGTATCTGGAGCGCGACGACGACCTGCTGATCAGCCGCGGTGTGCTGTGGCGCCAGCTGACGGTCGTGCCGTACGGGCGGATGCAGCTGGTGGAGGTGACCTCGGGGCCGATGGAGCGGCGGTTCGGCCTGGCCAGGGTCCAGCTGCACACCGCCGCCGCGGCCACCGACGCGGCGATCCCCGGTCTGGCCCCGGCCGAGGCGGAGCGGCTGCGGGACCGGCTCACCGAGCTGGGCGAGGCCCGTTCGGCGGGGTTGTGAGCGCGGTCGCGATGGGCACTCGTATGGGGCACGGGGAGGGGTGAGGACGGTGGCGAGCACGGCGGAGATCCCGGCTGGACAGGGCAAGCGGCTGCATCCGGTGACGCCCTGGCGGCGCACCTGGGCGCCGCTGGCCGGCCTGTTCGCGGTGGCCCTGAACAACGCCGACCAGCTGGCCGAATGGACCACCTCGCTCGGCGTGCTGTGGCTGCTGGCGGCGCTCGTCGGGGTGCTGGCCTGCGCCGCCGGCTACGGCTACCTCTCCTGGCGCGTCACCCGGTACCAGGTCACCGACACCGAGCTGCGCATCCGCACCGGGCTGGTGTTCCGCCGCGCCGCGCACCTGCGCCTCGACCGCATCCAGGCCATCGACATCACCCGGCCGCTGCTCGCCCGGGCGCTGGGCGTGGCCAAGCTGAAGATGGACGTGGTCGGCTCGGGCTCCGCGGACGAGTTGGCGTTCCTGGGCGAGGGAGAGGCACGGGAGCTACGCGCGGAGCTGCTGGCCAGGGCCGCCGGAATCGCGCCGGAGGCGGCGCCGACGGCCGGCGAGGCGCCGGCACACGGGCTGTTCCAGGTGGACGCGAAGACCCTGGCCTGGGCGCTGGCGCTGCTCGGCAGCTCCTGGGGGTCGCTGCTGGCCGCGCTGATCCTGGCGCCGCTGGTGTGGATGGCGATGGACAGCACCCTCGCCACGCTGGCGGTCGTCCTGCCCATGATCGCCGCGATCTGGCGGAGCAGCGTGGGCAGCTTCCTGGGCCAGTACGGCTGGACGGTCAGCGAGTCCCCCGACGGACTTCGCCTGGACCGGGGCCTGCTACAACGCGACCACGCCACGGTGCCGCCCGGCCGGGTGCAGGCGGTGCGGCTGGTGGAGCCGCTGCTGTGGCGGGCGCGCGGCTGGGTCAGGGTCGAACTGGAGGTGGCGGGCACCGGCAATCAGGGCGTGCTGCTGCTGCCCGTCGCGCCGCGGCCGGTCGCCACGGCGCTCATCGGCCGCATCCTGCCGACCGTGGACCTGGCGGAGGCGGTGGCCTCGGTGCGCTCCGCGCCGCGGCAGGCCCGCTGGGCTGTGCCGGTCTGGCGGCACGGATTCGGGCACGGGGTCACGGACGCGGTGTTCGTGGCCCGGCGGGGGCGGCTGCGGCGGGTGCACACGCTGGTGCCGCACGCCAAGGTGCAGAGCGTGCGGATGACCAGCGGGCCGTGGATGCACCGGTTGGGGCTGGCCGACATCCACGTGGACCACGGCGCGGACGGCACGGCGACGGCGCGGCTGGCCGACCTGGACTACGCAAGGGCCGAGATCGAGGCCCAGGCGGAACGCTCCCGTCTGAGCCGCAGAACGGCACTCCCCGACCGCTGGCTCACGGAATCCGCCCCCCGGACGGACCCGGACGGAACGAGCGCCGCAATCGTCGGCGACGGCGCGGTCCGCACGAACGATGCGGACGATGCGGGCGATCTCGACGCCACGAACCGTCCGAACGGCACGAACAGCGACGGCGCGGACGGCAGGAGTGGGGCGGACGCCTCGGCGGCTCCGCCCGCCGCCGACCGCGCGGGAGAGACAACCGGCGGCCAGCGCTAGCAGCACCCCGGCACACCCGCCGCCGGGTTCGGGCGCTGCCGAGACCCCGCCACACCGGCGACGAACACAGACGCCCCGGCACCCCACCGCCGCCGGCCAGGCAGAAGAAACGACCGGCGGTCAGCGCTGGCGGCACCCGGCACGTGCGGGCAGTCCGAGACACCCCGGCCCCCGCCCGCACGGCCGTGCGGATTCAGGGCGAAGCAAGCACCGCGCCCGAACAGCGAAGGCGCCCCCGCCCGCCGGCCTGCGTCGTCGGTCCCGCGGGGCCTCGCGGCCGAAGCCCTCGTGTCCGCCCCGGCGGCAGCGAGATTCGGGCCCGGCGGGGTGGTCAGCCGGCAGCCAGCGTCAGCGGCCCGGCGGCCGGGGCTCCCTACGACCCGCCCAAACGACAGTGGGGTAAGGCGGCGGCCCTGCCCGCTGGTCCGGCGGAGGCGGCCAGCGTTGGCACGACCCCGACACACGCCGCCACACACACCGGCGACGACGCGGATGCCCCGGCGCGGGGGCGCCTCCGCGGCACGGCGCGGCGGGCGATGCCGGGTTGGCGCCGGGGCCCGGCATACGTCCCGGCCGCGCCGGGAAGGCGACGAGTAGCCTGTGGGAGGCCATGTCGCAGCGAAGGAGGCCCGCGTGCTGAAAGTCATCGTGTTGACCGGCCTCATCGCCGTGGTCGTGATGGCGGTGCTGCTGAAGGCCAGGCAACAGCGGGAGGCCCGCGAAACGTTCCAGCGGCGCTTCAGGACGTTCGAGGCCTTCACCGCCGACGTGGACCCGGCGCCGATCCGGGCCGTGCTGGAGCGGAAGGGCGAGGTCGCCGCGGTGGCGACCCTGCGGAAGGTCTACCCGGGTGCCCCGTTCGCCGACGCGCGGCGCTACGTGCGCGACCTCCGAGGGCGCTGAGCCGGCGGCTGAGGGCGCCTCAGCCGATCTCGGCCACGCCGCCCGCGCCGTTCCCCCCGTCCTCCTCGTCCTCTTCCTCGTCCTCGCGGTCGATCAGCACCGGCGAGCCGTGGTGCGACCAGACCTTCCAACTGCCGTCCCCGGTCCGCCGGAAGACGTTCGTGGCCACCACCAGGCCGCCCACCAGCGGCCCCGCGCTGCCGTCCTCCTCGGCCGGGCCACCGCTGAGGATGTTCTCCGTGCAGGTGACCATCGCCGTATCGCCCATCACCGACACCTCGACGTCCGTCAGGAAGAACTGGATGTACTCCGTGCTCGCCATGATGAGCGCATAGGAACGCATCACCTCGGCCCGCCCGTTGAGCACCGGCCAGCCCGGGTGCACCACGCTGATGCCGTTGTCCAGCCAGCGTTCGGAGAGCGCGTCCAGGTCGCCCTGCTCCAACGCGTCGTACAGCGCGGTGTTGGCGGCCTCGACCGCCTCGACGTCGGTGCTCGCGCCGCTCACCGACCCGCCTCCGCCGCGCCCTCGACGGCCCGGGCGACCCGGACCGCGTCGGCGCTGGCCCGCACCTCGTGCACCCGCACCGCCCACGCGCCGGCCTGCGCGGCCAGCGCGGTCACCGCCACCGTGGCGGCGTCGCGCTCCCGCGCCGGCGGCGGTTTCGCGTCGGGGCCCACCATCAGCACCCGCCCCAGGAACCGCTTGCGGGAGGCGGCGATCAGCAGCGGCCGGCCCAGCTCGGCGCGCAGCCGGTCCGCCGCCGCCACCAGCGCCAGATCGTGTTCGGCCTGTTTGGCGAAGCCCAGGCCCGGATCCACGATGACGCGTTCCGGGGCGATGCCGCCGGTCACCGCGTCGGCGATGCTGCGCAGCAACTCGTCCACGACCTCGCCGACCACGTCGACGTAGACCGCCCGCCGGTTCATGTCGACGCTCTGGCCGCGCCAGTGCATCACCACGAACGGCACGGCCGCCTCGGCCACCACGGGGATCATGCGCTCGTCCGCGCGCCCGCCGCTCACGTCGTTGACCAGTACGGCGCCGGCTGCCAGCGCGCGCTCGGCGACGCTGGCCCGCATCGTGTCCACGCTGACCAGGACGCCCTCGGCGGCCAGCTCCCGCACCACGGGGATGACCCGGCGCAGCTCCTCGGCCTCGTCCACCCGGGTCGCGCCAGGTCGGGTCGATTCGCCGCCCACGTCGACCAGGTCGGCTCCCTGCGCCACCAGATCGAGGCCGCGCTTGACCGCGGACTCGGCGTCGAACCACCGTCCACCGTCGGAGAACGAGTCCGGTGTGACGTTGACCACCCCCATGACCGCGCAGCGGTCCCAGCGGGGCAGCCCGGCCACCTGGCCGCGGGAGTTGCTCATACCACCAGGGTAGGGGCTCGGTGCCGGCCGCCGCGTGCCGTCTTCTCGATGCCGGATGACGTACCGGTAACGGGCGGGGGCACCATCGACCGACGCCCGGAAGAACGTTCGGGCGCGGCGGCGCGGGGTGCGTGGCGCGCCCGGCAAGGTGGGCGTATCGGGAACAGCTGACGGGTAGGCGGCGCTGACATAGACGCTCGTGGGTCGCAGGTAGATTCGATTCCTGGGAGGGTCGGGGTCGCGCCTCTTGCCCCTGGCAGTTGACGTGAGGCCCGGCCGACGAGGCACGGGACGAGCGACGAACGACGGGGCGAACGGCCGGCGAACGACCAGTGGACGAACGGAAGACGACCGAGGGAAACCGATGGAAGGAGCGGTGAGAACGTGGACCGCATCACCCTGACCGGCCTGCGCGCCCGCGGGTTTCACGGCGCGCTGCCGGAGGAACGCGTCCTCGGTCAGACCTTCGTCGTGGACGTGGAGCTGGGCGTGGACACCCGTGCCGCGGCAGCCGACGACGAGTTGTCCAGGACTGTGGACTACGGCGTGGTGGCCGAGCAGGTGACGGCCGTCGTCGCGGGCGAACCGTGCCGGCTGCTGGAGACCCTGGCCCAGCGCATCGCGGACCGCTGCCTGTCGCACCGGATCGTGCGCGAGGTGCGGGTCACGGTGCACAAGCCGCAGGCGCCGATCACCGTTCCGTTCGACGACGTCGCGATCACCATCGAGCGCACGACCACGAGCAGCAGCGATCGGAGCCCTGCATGACCGCAGACAACGCCGCATCCCCCTCGTTCCCGGACCCGACGGTGCAGCCGGTGCCGGTGTCGGTGGTGCAGCAGGTCGACGCCGCCGACACCACGCTGCAGAACCCCAGACGAGCGGTGATCTCCCTCGGCAGCAACCTGGGCAACCGGCTGGAGACCCTGCAGGGCGCCATCGACGCGCTGGAGGAGACGCCGGGGACCCGGGTGAAGGCGGTCTCGCCGGTGTACGAGACGGAGCCGTGGGGCGTGCCGGCCGACAGCCAGCCGGCGTACCTCAACGCCGTGGTGATCGTGAAGACGACGCTGCCGCCGTCCTCCCTGCTGGAACGGGCCCAGGCGATCGAGGAGGCCTTCGAACGGGTGCGCGACGAACAGTGGGCGGCGCGCACCCTGGACGCGGACATCGTGGCCTACCAGGGCGTGGTGTCCGACGACCCGGCGCTCACCCTGCCGCACCCCCGGGCGCACGAACGCGCCTTCGTTCTCGTACCGTGGCACGATGTCGAGCCGGGCGCCGAGGTGCCCGGCCGTGGCCCGGTGGCCGACCTCCTCCCGTCCTTGGGCGGGCAGGGCGTCACTCTCCGGGCGGACCTACAACTCGTGCTTCCGGACTGACCGTCCGACACCGGCCGACAAGGGGCTCAGGCAGCGGTGAACCAACTGCGCATCGGCACACTCGTCGGGCTGTTCGCCTCCGCCGCGGTGTTGGCCTGGGCCGGGGCCGGGCTGTGGGACTCGCTGGGCAACACCCTGCCCGCCGTGCCCCTGCTGGCCCCGGTCATCCTGGGCCTGATCGCGGCCGCGCTGCTGGCCACGGCGCTGTCGCTGCGCGCGCGGCTGCGCGCGCAGCGGGAGCGGCGGCCCGACGCGCGGCCCGTGGACCGGATGATGGCCGCCCGCGCGGTGGTCTTCGGCCAGGCCAGCGCGCTGGTCTCGGCCGTGGTGTCGGGGCTGTACGGGGGCTTCGGGGTGTTCCTCGTGATGCACCGGCTGGACGTGCCGAACCGCCGCGACCAGGCCATCTACGCGGGCCTCTCCGTGCTCGCCGGCATCGCCGTGGTGGCCACGGCGCTCTTCCTGGAACGCGTCTGCCGGCTCCCCGACGGCAACGGCGACGATTCGAACGGCAACGGGCCCATGGGTGAGCCCATCTGAGCCACCCCGCGCCGCTGGCCGACCACCCGGCCGACCACACCGCGGCCTGAAACCGGCCGCCGCTCCCCGCCGAGGGCGGGGACCCACTCACCCGGACGGGGGCGGCCGGCGGGCAGCGGGTGGGGCACGGACGCACGCTGGGGCAGACGGTCCCCGGTCGTGGAGGAGGTCCGTGATGGCGCAGGACGTCGATGTGGTGGTCGTCGGGATGGGCCCGGGCGGCGAACACGTCGCGGGCCGGGCCGCCGAGGCCGGGCTCGACGTGGTCGGCGTCGAGAACCGGCTGCTGGGCGGCGAATGCCCGTACTGGGCGTGCGTGCCGACCAAGATGATGGTCCGCGCCGCGAACCTCCTCGCTGAGGCCCGCCGGATCCCCGGTCTGGCCGGCGACGCGCGGGTGATGCCCGACTGGGCCCCGGTCGCCGACCGCATCAGGAACGAGGCCACCGACGACTGGACCGACCAGCCGGCCGTTGACCGCTTCACCAAACAGGGCGGCCGCTTCGTGCGCGGCACCGGCACGCTGACCGGCCCGCGCACCGTCCGGGTGGCCGGCCCCGACGGGCGGGAGCCCCAGGAGTTCCGGGCCCGGCGCGGCGTGGTGCTGGCCACCGGCACCAGCCCGAAGATCCCACCGGTCGCCGGACTGGCCGATGCCCCGTACTGGACCAATAGGGAGGCCGTCGCCGCCACCGAGGCGCCCGAATCGTTGATCGTGCTCGGCGGCGGCCCCGTCGGCGTGGAGTTGGCCCAGGTGTTCGCCCGCTTCGGCACCAGGGTCAGCGTCGTGGAGTCCGGTGACCACCTGCTGCACCAGGAGGAGCCGGAGGCCGGCGCCCTGGTCGCCGACGCGCTGCGCGCCGACGGCGTCGCCGTGCACACCGGAGCCCGCGCCGACAGCGTCACCCACACGAATGTCGCCCACACGGACGACGGCTTCACCATGACGCTGACGGGTGGCGCGGAGCTCACCGCCCGGCGCCTGCTGGTGGCCACCGGGCGCAACACCGACCTGGACCGGCTCGGCCTGGAGACCGTCGGACTCGACCCGGCCGCCCGCACCGTCCCCACCGACGGGCAGTTGCGGGCCGGCGACGGCCTGTGGGCCATCGGCGACGTCACCGGCCACGGCGCCTTCACCCACGTCGCGATGTACCAGGCCGAGATCGCCGTCCGAGACCTCCTCGGCGAGTCCGGACCGCCCGCGGACTACCGCGCCGTGCCACGGGTGACGTTCACCGACCCGGAGGTCGGCGCCGTCGGCCTCACCGAGGCGCAGGCCCGCGAACGGTTCCGCGCCGTCCGCACCGGCCTGGCCCGGCTGCCGGCCACCAGCCGCGGCTGGATCCACAAGGCGGGCAACGACGGCTTCCTCAAGCTGGTCGCCGACGCCGAGCGCGGCGTGCTCGTCGGCGCCACGTCCGCCGGGCCCACCGGCGGCGAGACGCTGTACGGGCTGGTGGTCGCCGTCCAGGCCGAGATCCCCGTCTCCCGGCTGCGGCACGCCATCTTCGCCTTCCCCACCTTCCACCGAGGCGTCGAGGACGCGTTGCGGGAGCTCGGCCCGCTGGGCGTCTCGGGCGACCGATGAACGCGGCGCTCACCCCGCGGGCGGCGGAGGAGCACGTGCGGCGGGCCTGCTTCGCCACCGGCCCGCCGGGACGGACCGGCGTGGAGCTGGAGTGGCTGGTGCACGACGCCGCCGATCCGCACCGCCCGGTCCCCGCCGAACGGGTCCGGCAGGCGCTCGCCCCGCTGCCGGTGCTGCCCTGCGGCGGCGCGGTCAGCTACGAACCGGGCGGGCAGCTGGAGTTGAGCACCGCGCCGGCCGCCTCGCTGACCGGCTGCCTGAACGCGGCGGCCGGCGACCTGGCCGTGCTGCGCCGCGCCCTGACCGGTGCCGGCCTGGTGCCGGGCGGCCACGGCCTCGACCCGTGGCGGGACCCGCCGCGGGTGGTGGACAGCGCCAGGTACCGGGCGATGGAGTCGTTCTTCGCGGCCGACGGGCCGTGGGGCGGGCTGATGATGCGGGCCACGGCCGCGGTCCAGGTCAGCCTGGACAGCGGCGACGACTCCGACGGCGTCACCGGCTACCGCCGCCGCTGGGCGCTGGCCCACCGGCTCGGCCCCGTGCTCGTCGCGGCGTTCGCCAACTCCCCGCTGTGGATGGGCCGGCCGACCGGCTGGCGGTCCACCCGGCAGGCCGCGTGGGCACGCATCGACCCCGGGCGCGCCCGCCCGGCGGCGGGCCGGGACGGGTGCGACGGGCGGGACCCGCGCGGCACCTGGGCCCGTTACGCGCTCGGCGCCCGGGTGCTGTGCGTGCGCCGCGACCCGCCGGCCGACTGGTCCCCGCCGCCGGGGCTCACCTTCCACTCCTGGCTGGCCGGCGCGTCGGCCGGGCGCCCGCCGACCCTGGCCGACCTCGACTACCACCTGAGCACCCTGTTCCCGCCGGTGCGCCCGCGCGGCTGGCTGGAACTACGGATGATCGACGGGCAGCGGGACGACGGCTGGGTCCCCGCCACGGCCGTGCCGGCCGTGTTGCTCGACCACCCGGAGGCGGCGGAGGCGGCCTGGGAGGCCACCGCGCCGCTGTGCACGGATGGCGGCGTGCCGCCGGCCGCGGTGTGGGCCAGGGCCGCGCGCAACGGGCCCGCCGACCGGCAGCTGGGCCGGGCCGTCCTGGCCTGCTTCACGGCGGCGCAGACGGCGCTCAACGAACCGGGCGTGCCGGCGTACGTGCGGCATGCGGTGGCCGAGTTCGCCGAGCGCTACGCGCACCGCGGCCGCTGCCCGGCCGACGACCTCCTCGACGCCCCGCCGCACCCGGCGCCCGCCCACTCCCGACCGCTCCCGCTCCCGCTCCCCGAAGGAGCACCCTCATGACCGACCCCACCGCCACACCCCGGCCCCCACACCGCCGCCCGACCGCCGCCGAGTCCCCTCCCCCGCCGCCCGAGACGGCGCCGCCCTCCCGGGACGGGACGCACGCCGCGCCGACCCCGACCACGCCGCGGGCGACCGGCCCCGGCCCCGCGAAGCCACCCGGGAGCACCAGGCGCAGCACGACGACGCCTCGCCCCGGCGCCGCCGACCCCGGCAAGGCCAACCCCGGAGCGCACGGATCCCACCCACCGACCCCGACCACGCCACCCGGAGCACCGCCGCGCGGGAGCACCGTTCGCGGCGCGGCGACGCCTCGCACCGGTGCCATCGGCCACGGCGAGGCCAACCCCGGGGCGCAGGGTTCCCGTGGCGTGACGGGGCAGGGCGTCACCGCACCACCGCCGGACGCCCACCCGTCGGAGGCGGGGGCGCCCGGGGGCAAGCCGTTGGCGGCGGCGCCTGAGGTGGGGAGCGAGCCAGCACCCGGGAAGCCGTACCGAGGCGTGAGCCGGCGCGAGCCGGGAAGCGCGGAGGCCGGTGGGCCGCCCCCTGGCGTGGCGACGCGCCGCGCAGCGGCACACGCGCTGGACGCGGCGCGGCGGCGCACCCTGGCCCTGACCGACTGTCTGCCGGACGCCGAGTTGGTCGCGCAGCATTCGCCGTTGATGTCTCCCCTGGTCTGGGACCTGGCGCATATCGGCAACCAGGAGGAGCTCTGGCTGGTGCGCACCGCCGGCCGCCGCCCCGCGCTGCGCCCGGAGCTCGACGAGCTCTACGACGCCTTCCGCAACCCCCGCGCCGACCGCCCCGCGCTGCCGCTGCTGCCCCCGGCCGAGGCGCGCCGCTATCTGGCCACCGTCAGGGAACGCGCCCTGGCCGTGCTCGACGCGGTGGCCGACGACCGGCCGCTGCTGGCGGGCGGCTTCGTCTTCGGCATGGTCGCCCAGCACGAACAGCAGCACGACGAGACCATGCTCGCCACCCACCAACTGCGCCGCGGCCCCGCCGTGCTGGACGCGCCCGACCCTCCCCCGCCGCCCCCCGGCGCCGCGCCGCCGCCCGAGGTGCTGGTGCCGGGCGGCCCGTTCACCATGGGCGTCGACGCCCGCACCGACCCCTGGGCGCTGGACAACGAACGCCCCGCGCACCGTGTCGAGGTCCCCGCGTTCTGGCTGGACACCCATCCGGTCAGCAACGCCGCCTTCCAGGCGTTCGTCGACGACGGCGGCTACCGGGAGCCCCGTTGGTGGACGCCGGAAGGCTGGGCGCACCGGCAGCGCCAGGCGCTTTTCGCCCCGCTGTTCTGGTGGCCGGACGGCGACCGCTGGTTGCGCCGCCAGTTCGGCCGCGTCGAGCCGGTGCCGCCAGACGAGCCGGTGCTGCACGTGTGCTGGTACGAGGCCGACGCCTACGCCCGTTGGGCCGGCCGGCGGCTGCCCACCGAGGCGGAATGGGAGAAGGCCGCCCGCCACGACCCGGCCACCGGCCGCTCATTGCGCCACCCGTGGGGCGACGCCGCGCCGGGACCCGAACACGCCAACCTCGGCCAGCGCCACCTGCGGCCGGCAGCGACCGGCAGCTATCCGGCGGGCGCTGCGCCGTGCGGGGCGCGGCAGTTGCTGGGCGACGTATGGGAGTGGACCGCGTCGGACTTCGGCCCCTATCCCGGCTTCGCGGCGTTCCCGTACCGCGAGTACAGCGAGGTGTTCCTGGACCGCGGGTACAAGGTGCTGCGCGGCGGCTCGTTCGGCACCGCGGCCGTCGCCTGCCGCGGCACGTTCCGCAACTGGGACCTCCCCTTCCGGCAGCAGATATTCGCCGGCTTCCGCACGGCGCGCTCCGCCGAGCCCAGGGGCCGGTGATGTGCCGTCATCTGGCCTATCTGGGCCCGCCGCGCAGCCTCGCCGAGCTGCTGACACAGCCGCCGCACGGCCTGTTCGCTCAGTCCTGGGGGCCGCGGCTGCAACGGCACGGGGCGGTCAACGCCGACGGCTTCGGCATCGGCTGGTACCTACCAGAACCGGCGCCCTGCCCCACCCGCCCGGCGCGCTACCGACGCGCCGTGCCGATCTGGACGGACGCCAACGTCCCCGAACTGGCCCGCGCCATCCACAGCCGGGCCGTGCTGGCGGCGGTCAGGTCGGCCACCCCTGGATGCTGCCACGAGGAGTCCGCCGCCGCGCCCTACGCGCTCGGCCGCTGGCTGTTCAGCCATAACGGCGCCGTGGGCGACTGGCGCCGGCTGCCCGCCGACGTCGGCATGCCGCTGGAGCCGGACGAACTGCTCGGCGTGGAGGCGCACTGCGACTCCGCGCTGCTGTGGCTGCTGATCAGCCGCCGGCTGGCGGCCGGCGAGGAACCGGGCGCCGCGCTGGCCGCCGTGGTCCGCGCCACCGCCGCGGTGCGCCCCGACGCCCGGCTCACCCTGCTGCTCACCGACGGGCGCGCCATCGCCGCCATCCGCCACGGCGACAGCCTCTGGCACCGAACCGCGCCCGGCGAGGTGCTGGTCGCCTCCGAACCCACCGACGGGGACGAGAGCTGGCGCGAGGTGCCCGACGGCTCGCTGCTGCTGGCCGCGCCGGGCGCGGCCCGGATCCTGCCGCTGCTGGACCCCGCCGGCGCGGGGCGAGAGGAAGGCACGTCATGAGTGGTCACTGCGCGCACCGGTTCACCCCCCGCGACCGCCAGCTCCCCGGCCACCCGCACGGCGGCACGGCGACGAGCCGCCGGAGCGCCCGCAGCGGCGGGCCGCGTTTCACCCTGGACCGGCGGCTGCCCGAGGGCGCGCTGGCCGCGTCGCTGCGCGCTGACGTGCGGGCCGGGCTGACCGCCCGGCCCAAGACGCTGCCCCCGAAGTGGTTCTACGACGCGCAGGGCAGCCGCCTGTTCGACCGGATCACCCGGCTGCCCGAGTACTACCCCACCCGCGTCGAGCGGCGGCTGCTGGCGGCGCACGCCGCCGAGACCGCCCGGCTGTCCCGGGCGCGCACCCTGGTCGAACTCGGCTCCGGATCCTCGGAGAAGACCCGGGTGCTGCTCGACGCGCTGCTGCACGCCGGCACCCTGGAGCGTTATGCGCCGCTCGACGTCAGCCCCAGCGCGCTGACCGAGGCCGGGCGCGCGCTGTGCCGCGAGTACCCGCGGCTGCGGGTCCAGGCGACCGTGACCGACCTGGAGTCGGACCTGGCGCTGCCGGACGGCGACGGGCCGCGTCTGGTGGCCTTCCTCGGCAGCACCCTCGGCAATCTCACCGCCCCGCAACGCGAGGCGTTCTACGCCGCGCTGCGGCCCGCCCTCACCCCCGCGGACACCCTGCTGATCGGCGTCGACCTGGTGAAGGACCCGGCCGTGCTGCTGCGCGCCTACGATGACGCCGAGGGGGTCACCGCCGAGTTCAACAGGAACGTGCTGCGGGTGATGAACCGTGAACTCGGCGCGGACTTCGTGCCGGACGCCTTCGAGCACCGGGCGGTCTGGAACGACCAGGAGGAGCGGATCGAGATGCGGCTGCGGACCCGCACCGCTCAGGCCGTCACCTTTCCCTCGCTCGGCCTGACCGTGGACTTCGCCGCCGGCGAGGAACTGCGCACCGAGATCTCGGTGAAGTTCCGCCAGGAGCGGCTCACCGCCGAACTGGCCCGCGCCGGTCTCACGGTGCGCCGCTGGTGGACCGACCGGCCCGCGCACCTCTCCCTGCCGGACCGCGGCACGCCTCACCAGGCACCACGCTTCGCGCTGTTGCTCGCGGTTCCCACATTGTGACGCCACGCGCCCGGAACCTCCCACCAAGCCGCGTAATTCCACTCTTACCTGACGCGTTGTGGGTCATTAGGCTGAACGTCCATGACGGACGCCGAGCCGAACCAGTCGCCGGACCAGCCGCCTGACCTGCATGCCGACACCCATCCGAGTCGGCGCTTCCAGGAGCGGCTGCTCGCCGACCCCTCCGACGCCGACGCCTGGCAGGGGTTGCACACCAGCTACGCCGACATGGCGGCCGAATGGCGCGAGTTCACGGACACTCAGGCCGGCTACGCCGGCGCCGTGCGGGCCGGGCTCCGGCACGCCGAGCCCGCCGACTGGGCGGTCGAGATCTGCTGCGGCACCGGGGAGGCCACCCCGCATATCGTCGCGGCCGTGCCGCGGGTGCTGTCCTGCGATCTGAACCTGCCGATGCTGACCCGTCACGCCCCGATCCCCGGGGTGCTGTGGTTCGCCGCCAACGTTCGCCAACTCCCCCTGGGAACCGGCACGGTGCCGCTGATCGTCTCCCTGAACGGGGTGTTCAACCCCAGCGAGATCGCGCGGGTGCTCAGGCCCGGGGGCCAGGTGCTGTGGTGCACGTCGTTCCGCTCGGGAACCCCGCTGTACGTCGACCCGGACCGTATCCACCGGCTGCTGGGCGAGGCGCGGAGCGGGGAGTGGGCCGCCAAGGGCGAGGCCGTGGGACACGGCGAGTGGAGCCTGTTCACCGCGCCCTGACGGGCAGTTCGGCGACTGCCGGCTGAACGCCTCCGCGGTCAGAAGACGACGACCGGCTCGTTCCGGTCGCCCGACCACGTGGAGGACCTCGTGCAGGCAGTGCTCGTCGCGCCGTTTCTCATGCGCTTCCGGCTGGGCGCGCGCACCTTCGGCGGCGAGGTCGGCGCACGGCTGCGCGAGGCGGTCCGCGAGACGCTGCCGGACTTCGACGTGCAGGACACCGAGCCGAACTCGCCGATGCTCTTCGACTACCACGTGTCCACCGGCGGCTCCCGGCTCAGCGGCGAGAAGACCGTCGGCACCGTGACGCTCGGGGACGCCGGCGAGTGGTGGATCCGCTTCGACCCCAGCGGCATGTGCAGCATGATGCGCACCGTCGAGGTCGACAGCCGGGACGCCCTGCACACCCGCGAGCGCGAGCTGGTCGCCCTGCTCAACCCGCGCGTGCGGCGGTGGGTCGACGCGATATCGGCCACGATGCTCAGCAGCGGGCTGGTGGACGCGGCCGGGCCCGACACCATGGAGCAGGGCATGCTCCTGTGGTGGCACCGGGTGCTCATCGACCCGCCGCGGGACGAGGAGCCGGCCGCCACCCGCACCTACGGGGTGGAGAAGAAGATCCACGACAACGCCTGGCTGCGCTTCGGCGACGGCTTCACCACGCTCGTCAACCTGCCGCGGCACCGGCTCGGCGACGTGCTGATCGGCGTCATCACGGCGACCGACGACTGGATCGGCGTGGACGAGGCCAACCGCCTGCTGTCCTCCCGGCTGCGTCGGCTCGACGCGACCAGGTGGCACGAGGTCGAGGACGTGGACAACGAGTTTCAGGCGTCGTTGAAGCTGGGCAAGGACCTGGCGCTGCGCGACATGGTCCGCCTGGAGGAGAGCCGCTACCTGGTCAACGCCAGCGGCGTGGTGCGGGAGGCGGCCGAGGAGCGCTGGAAGATGGACCGGGAACGGGCCGCGGTGGAGACTCAGCTCCAGACGCTGCGGGACAGCCTGGACGTCCACCGCACCATCATCCAGGGGCAGCGCGACGAGCGGCGGAACGAGATGCTCACCGTCGTCACCCTGACGGCGATCTTCCAGGCCGTCCTGGTCTGGTACGACTTCGCCCACGAGAGTGACAACGCGCTCGGGCCGGCGCTGCGGCTGACCGTCGCCGGGATAACGCTGGTGCTGACGGTGGTCTTCGTGGCCACCACGGTGGCCGGGGGGAGACGGCGCCGGCGGCGCCCGTAGCGCCGGGACGCGCGGCGCGGCGGCCGGATGGCCGGTATCCGTCGACGCCGGATAACCACGAGGGAACAGTCTTCCGGCGCACTCCCGCGGGCCGTTCCGTCACGGTAGGTTTCAGCCATGGCACGTGGACGTCACCGGAACTCCGCGCTGCACCGGGTCCTGCTTCCGGCCTGCCTGGGCGGCGCGGCGCTGGCGTGTGCGGGGGCAGCCTGGCTGGTCGGTGACCTGCCAGGGGACGGGGAGACCCTCGTGCTGCGCGCACTGGCCGCGGGCCCGGCGCTGGCCGCGGTCGTGGGCGCGGTGCTGCTGCGCCGCTGGGACATCGCCGCCGGCCTCCGGGTCGCCAGGGAGCGTGCCGCCAAGGCCAGCCTGAACTGGCGGGTCGAGCAGCGCCAGGCGGAGCTGGAGAACGCCCAGGAGCGGCTGTCAGGTCTGGAGGACAAGATCGCCGGCAAGCGCGCCGACCTGGAGGGGCTGCGCTCCGAACACGCCGCGCTGCTGCGCCGGTACGCCACGGCGGAGAGCGAGCGCGCCAAGGCGCTGGAGGGCCGGCGACAGCTGGCCCTGGAGGCCGCGACGCCCACCAAGGCGCTGCCGGCGCGGGCCACCGACCACCGCACCTCGGGCGGGGCGCCGACCCTGCTGACGTACGCGCAGGCGCACGAGGCGCTGACCCGGCTGTCGCGGAGCCTGGCGCGCCAGCGCCAGCGCGAGCGGGAGCGCGAGGAGGCGGAGGAGGCGCGCAAGCGCGAGGCGGAGCAGCCCGCAACCCCGGCGGCCCTCGCCACACCGCCCGCGCAGCGCATCGGCGGCTTCGACTTCTTCGGCACCCAGGGCGCCCAGGGCACCAAGGCCACTTCGCGCCGTCCGCACCAGCAGGCCCCCCGGCCGCAGGCCCCGCGCCCCCAGCCACCCGCACCCCGCCCCCAGGCCAAAGAACCGGGCTGACCCCCGACGCCCTCCGACCGCGAACAGGCCACAGGCCCGTCCGCGCTCGCCGCGCGGCAAACCGCCGATCCGCGACGTCGCACCCCCGCCCTTCTCAAGCCAACGCAGCGCGAAAGGCCCGGCAAGGGCCACCGCGGCTACCTGAGGTCGCTCAACCCGAAGAACCCGGGAAGGGTCATCGCGCGAGGATGAGGCTCATGGCCTCGGCGCGGGTGGCGGCGTCGCGGAGCTGGCCGCGCACGGCCGAGGTCGTCGTCTTCGCGCCCGGCTTGCGCACTCCCCGCATCGTCATGCACATGTGCTCGCACTCCACCACCACGATCACCCCGCGCGGTTCCAGGATGCGCATCATCGAGTCCGCGATCTGGGTGGTCAGCCGCTCCTGCACCTGCGGCCGGCGGGCGAACACGTCCACCAGTCTGGCCAGCTTCGACAGGCCGGTGATCTTGCCGGTGGCCGCCGGGATGTACCCGATATGGGCGTACCCGACGAAGGGCACCAGATGATGCTCGCAGCTACTGAGCACCTCGATGTCCTTCACCAGCACCATCTCGTCGTGCCCGAGGTCGAAGGTCGTGGTCAACACGTCCTCGGGGCGCTGCCACAGCCCGGCGAAGATCTCCCGATAGGCGCGCGCCACCCGTGCCGGCGTGTCCCGCAGACCGTCGCGGTCCGGGTTCTCGCCGACGGCGATCAGTAGCTCCCTGATCGCCTGCTCCGCGCGCTTCTCGTCGAACTCGCCGACCGGCCCGTGCACGCCACCCGATGTCTCGTCCGGTGCCCCGCCCGCGATCCCCTGCGTCATGCGAACCTCGTCCCTTCGTACACATGTGCGCGCCCCTCACGATAGAACGTGAGGGGCGCGGGGGGCATTCCGTCCGGCCTTCGGTCAGTCCTCGGCGGGTCCGGTCGGCCGGTGCTCCTCCAACGGCTCCAGCGGCGGCGTGGTCGCGACCTCCGGGGTACTGCCGTTGGCCAGGCTGATCTCCTTGGTCGGGAAGGACACCGGCGGGCGCGTCGAGGGCGTGCGGCGGGCCGAGCCGGTCCAGGCCGGGCGCGGCGGGCGCTTGACCACCGGGGCGAAGACCTCGGCGAGCTCTTCCTTGTTGAGGGTCTCCCGCTCAAGCAGCTCCAGCACCAGGTTGTCCAGGACGTCCCGGTTCTCCACGAGAATCTCCCACGCCTCGTTGTGCGCGGTCTCGATGAGCTTCTTGACCTCCTCGTCGACCAGCCCGGCGACCTCTTCCGAGTAGTCGCGCTGGTGACCCATCTCCTTGCCCAGGAAGGGCTCGGACTGGTCGGAGCCGAACTTGATCGCGCCGAGGCGCTCGGTCATGCCGAACTGGGTGACCATGGACCGGGCCGTGGACGTCGCCTTCTCGATGTCGTCGCCGGCGCCGGTGGTCGGGTCGTGGAAGACGAGCTCCTCGGCCGCCCGGCCGCCCATCATGTAGACCAGCCGGTCGAGCATCTCGTTCCGCGTGGTGGAGTACTTGTCCTCCTCGGGCAGCACCATGGTGTAGCCCAGGGCGCGGCCTCGGGAGAGGATGGTCACCTTGTGCACCGGGTCGCTGTTCGGCGAGGCCGCCGCGACCAGGGCGTGTCCGCCCTCGTGGTACGCGGTGATCATCTTCTCCTTGTCGCTCATGATCCGCGTGCGCTTCTGCGGACCCGCGACGACCCGGTCGATGGCCTCGTCGAGGAACTGGTTGTCGATCAGCTTGGCGTTGCCGCGGGCCGCGAGCAGCGCCGCCTCGTTCAGCACGTTGCTGAGGTCGGCGCCGGTGAAGCCCGGGGTGCGGCGAGCCACGGCGGACAGGTCCACGTCGGGGGCGACCGGCTTGCCCTTCTGGTGCACCTTCAGGATCGCCAACCGGCCCTGCATGTCCGGGCGGTCCACCGCGACCTGCCGGTCGAAGCGGCCGGGCCGCAGCAGCGCCGGGTCGAGGATGTCCGGGCGGTTGGTGGCGGCGATCAGGATGACGCCGCCCTTCACGTCGAAGCCGTCCATCTCGACGAGCAGTTGGTTCAGCGTCTGCTCGCGCTCGTCGTGGCCGCCGCCCATACCGGCACCGCGGTGCCGGCCGACGGCGTCGATCTCGTCCACGAAGACGATGGCCGGCGCGTTGGCCTTGGCCTGCTCGAACAGGTCGCGGACCCGGGAGGCGCCGACGCCGACGAACATCTCGACGAAGTCGGAACCGGAGATCGAGTAGAACGGCACGCCCGCCTCGCCCGCGACCGCGCGGGCCAGCAGGGTCTTGCCGGTCCCCGGCGGGCCGTAGAGCAGCACGCCCTTGGGGATCTTGGCACCGACGGCCTGGAACTTCGCGGGCTCCTGGAGGAACTCCTTGATCTCCTGGAGCTCCTCGACGGCCTCGTCCGAGCCGGCCACGTCGTCGAAGGTGGTCTTGGGGGTGTCCTTGGTGATGAGCTTGGCCTTGGACTTGCCGAAGTTCATCACCCGGGAGCCGCCGCCCTGCATCTGGTTCATCAGGAACAGGAAGACGATGATGATCAGCAGGAACGGCAGGATCGACAGCAGCATCCCGACGAACGGGTTCTGCGACTTCGGCGAGACGGTGTACCCGTCCGGCAGCTGGTCGTCCTGGTACTTCTGCTGGAGCACCTGGGCGAGGTCCTCACCCTGGCCGTCGATGTAGTTGGCCTGGACCTTGTTGCTGCCCTCGACCTCGTGGCCGTCACGCAGCTCGACCTTGATCGTGTTCTCGTCGCCGGTGGTGAGCTCGGCGGACCTGACCTGGTTGCGACTGATCGCCTGAACGACCTCGCCGGTGTCGACCTTCTTGTAGCCCTCGGACGAGCTGAACACCTGCATCAGCAGAATCACGGCGAGGACGGCCAGCACGATCCACATCACTGGCCCACGGAAGTAGCGCTTCACGTCCATCCATACGGGGTGGCGCGACCCCGTCCCTCCTGCCAGGTTTCAGGCACAGCCCCCGGCTGGGATCTACTGTGCGCGAGGTGTCCTAATGTCGGCCGAGTGCGCCCGGCCTGCCGACCTCACGGCCGCCACGACGGCGGTCATGATGGCTCTCCCGCGACGGTACCCCAGCATCGCCGTGCGGCGCTGCCGGGCGTCGGTACCGCCGGCGTCCCCTTGTCCAACGGTAAAGCACCCCCCGGTGTTCCCGCGCGGGCGGTTACCCGCGGTAGACGTGGGGCGCCAGGGTGCCGATGAAGGGCAGGTTCCGGTAGCGCTCGGCGTAGTCCAGGCCGTAGCCGACGACGAACTCGTTCGGGATGTCGAAGCCGACCCACTCGACGTCGATGGCCACCTTGGCCGCGTCCGGCTTGCGGAGCAGGGTGCAGACGCGGAGCGAGGCCGGCTCACGGGAACCGAGGTTGGACAGCAGCCACGACAGGGTGAGCCCCGAGTCGATGATGTCCTCCACGATCAGCACGTGCCGGCCCTGGATGTCCGTGTCCAGATCCTTGAGGATCCGCACCACACCGGAGGACTGGGTGCCGGCGCCGTAGGACGACACCGCCATCCAGTCCATGGTGAGCGGGGCGGCCAGCGCCCGGGCCAGGTCGGCCATGACCATGACCGCGCCCTTGAGCACGCCGACGAGCAGCAACTCCTTGCCCGCGTACGCGTCGTCGATCTTGGCGGCCAACTCCGCGACCCTGGCGTCGATCTCTTCCCTGGTGATGAGCACCGACTCCAGGTCGGCCCCCAGATCCTTCTCTCGCACCCGCGCTGACTCTCTACTGGCTGGCTCGCTGGAGCACCAGTCTGCCACCCTGCCTCCGCGCCTCGACGCGGCCCGGCAGATTCAGCGGGCGCTGGCCGCGCCAGGCCGTGATGAGGCGGTCGGTTTCCTCGATGTGTCGGGCGAAGAGCGAGCCGGCGGGGGCGCCCGCGGCGATGGCCGCCAGCCGCAGCACGCGACGGCGCACGGCGGGGGGCAGATCGTGCAGGGCGGCGATGTCCAGCGTGCCGTCGGCGCCGGAGGCGGCGCCCAGCGCATGCCTGGCCCAGCCGTCGAGCGCGTCCGCGTCGTCCCTGGACAGCCGGGCGGTGCGGGCCAGCGCCTCGACGACGCCGCGCCCCAGCGCCTTCTCCAGGACGGGCAGCGCCTCGTGGCGCACCCGGGAGCGGGTGTAGGAGGGGTCGGTGTTGTGCGGGTCGTCCCAGACCGGGAGCGACTGCACGAGGCATCCCTTACGGGTGGTCTGCCGGTCGATGCTGAGGAACGGCCGGCGGTACCTGGGCACGCCGGACGGGCCGGGGCCCGCGTCGATGTGCTGGCCGATGCCGCCGAAGGCCGCGGCCATGCCGGCCAGGGAGCGCGTGCCCGAGCCGCGGGCGAGACCCAGCAGCACCGTCTCCGCCTGGTCGTCCCTGGTATGGCCGAGCAGCACCGAGGCGGCGCCGTGGCGCTCGGCGGCGGCGTCGAGCGCCGCGTACCGCGCGCTGCGGGCGGCGGCCTCAGGACCGCCGGAGCGGCCCACGGCGACCGCGACCGCCTCCACCGGATCCAGGCCGAGGCTCGTCAGCCGCTCGGCGACCTCGGCGGCGCGGGCCGCGGAGCCGGGCTGCAGGCCGTGGTCGACGGTGATCGCCCCGGCGCGCACGCCGAGGCGCGGCGCCTCGAAGGCGAGGGCGGAGGCCAGGGCCATCGAGTCCGCGCCCCCGGAACAGGCCACGAGCACCAGGGGGGCGGTGGCGGGGGCGGGGGCGAGCCGCGGGAGCGCGACGGGAGCGGAGGGGGAGCCGGGGAGCGAGGCGTCGAGCCGGCGGAGGTCGTCGAGGACGTCGTGCAGAGTGCGGCGGACCGCCAGGCGTATTGCCGCGACCGCGGGGTGGGGACCCATATCCGAATCACTTCTCTCTCGGGTCGTGCGGAGGCTTCGGCCGGAGACCTGTCACGCAGGGTGCGTAAATGGTGACAGAGGCGCGCTGTAACCCGAGCATCGCACGCCAGATATGCGGCCACGCTCCCTCGTACGGGTGATATTGCGGGTGTTTGCCACCTAACCGCCCGCCCCGCCGGTGAGGATGCGCGGCCGCCGAGCTACGAGAGCGTCCCCGGTCGCACCCGTGCGACCCACGCCTCGGGTTTGGTGATCTCCTCCTTGGTGGGCAGGGTGTTGGGAGATGTCCACACCTTGTTGAAGCCGTCCATCCCCGATCCCTCGACCACCGTGCGCACGAAGCGCTCGCCCTCCCGGTACTGGCGGAGCTTCGCGTCCAGGCCCAGCAGCCGGCGCAGCGCGCGGTCCAGCCGGCCCGCGCCGGTCTGTCGCCGCCGGGTGAACTTCTCCCGAATTTCCGCCACCGTGGGCACCACGTCCGGGCCGACGCCGTCCATCACGAAGTCCGCGTGCCCCTCCAGCAGCGACATCACCGCCGTGAGTCGCTCCAGGATCTCCCGCTGCCTGGGGGTCTGCACCAGGTCCACGATGCCCCGGCCGCCCTGGCCCTCCTGGCCGCCCCGATCACCGCCCGCGCCGGTCTCGTCCTGGCCGCGCCCGGTCATGGTCTGCGCGGCCTGCCGCAGCCGCTCCACGAAGGTGGCCGGATCGATGTCCGCCTCCCGCAGGAACGCCTGGATCTCGCCCTCCAGATGCTCCCTGAGCCAGGGCACGGCGGTGAACTGGGTGCGGTGGGTCTCCTCGTGCAGACATACCCAGAGCCGGAAGTCGTGTGGCTCCACGTCCAGTTCGCGCTCCACGTGGACGATGTTCGGCGCCACCAGCAGCAGCCGGCCCCCGGCGCGTCCGCCGTCCGAGGCCGGGGCCGCCGGGAGTCCAGGGCTGGGCGGGGCGAACGTCTCGTACTGGCCGAGCACCCGGGAGGACAGGAACGACAGCAGCATGCCGACCTCCACGCCGGTGACCTTGCTGCTCACCATGCTGAGTGCGGTGCCGCCGGGGATGCCGGCGCGCCGCTCGCGCATCCGGCCGAGCAGCGGCTGGAGCACCTCGCGGAAGCCGGCGACGTTGGCCCTGACCCAGCCAGGCCGGTCCACCACCAGCACCGGGGTGTCGGCGCCGCCCGTGTCGAGCCCGGTGAACTCGCGGACGTGCCGCTCGGCGGTGGTCGCGTGGCGCCGCAGCTCCGCGACGACCGCGCGTGCCTCGTCGCGGCTCACCTCGGGCCCCGGGCGGGCGATGCGGGTCGCCGTGGACACCGCGAGATTCCAGTCCACCAGGTCGGTCGCGCCGAGACTCGTCATGCCGTCAACGGTACGGCGCCGGAGCGCGGAGCGTTAGTGACACAGAGCGCCGCGGGTCGCCGGGGCGGATGCGGGTGCCGACGCGGTGCCGACAGGTGCCGACGCGGCGCTGACACGGGGCCGTGCGGTCAGCGGCAGGTGCAGCTGGCCAGGGACGCGGCGGCGGTGTCCAGCGCGGCCTGCGCGTCGATGGCGTTGACCGTGTCGTTGGCGAGGAAGGCAAAGGCCAGCACCCGGCCGTCCGGTGTGATGGCCGTGCCGGCCAGGGTGTTCACCCCGGTCAGGGTGCCCGTCTTGGCCCTGACCAGACCGGCGCCCGCCCCGGCCGGCGTTCCGCTGTCCGGGTCATAGCGGTCGGCCAGGGTGCCGGTGAAGCCCGCCACCGGGAGCCCGGTCAGGGCGGACCGCAGCTCGGGCCGGTCGGGCTCGGCGGCCAGGGCCAGGGTCCGGGTGAGCAACTCGGCGGTGAGCCGGCCCTCCCGGTCGAGGCCGCTGCCGTCGGTGACCCGCAGGCCGTCGCGGGGCAGGCCCAGGGACTTGAGGCCGGCGTTGATCGCCCGGTCGAGGCCGAGGAAGTCGCCCTCGTACCCGGCGGCGATCGCGGCGTGCCGGCCGAGCGCCTCGGCCAGGTCGTTGTCGCTGTGCGTCAGCATCTCCTCGACCAGCGTGGAGAGCGGCGCGGAGCGGTGCACCGCCAACTGCTCGGCGTCCCGTGCCGCCCGGCCGACGGTCGGGTCGTCCGCGACCCGCACCCCGGCGTCCCGCAGGTGGCCGGCGAACGCCTCGGCGGCGTCGGCGGCCGGGTCCGTGGCGCGGAGCGCGGGGCCGTGCTCGCTGTCGTCCAGACGTCCGGTGTCCACCATGAGCGGGGTGATCGGCGCGATGTTGTCGTTGACCCCGATCGGGTGCTGGTCCTCCGGATAGAGCGAGAGGTCGTAGCCGAGCCGCACCCGGTCCGTGCCCGCCTCCCGCAGCGCCTCCGCGGCGCGTTCGGCCAGCGCCTTCAGATCGGCGGAGCTGAGCGTGGTGTCGCCGCCGCCGACCAGGGTGAGGAGCTCGCGCCGCGGGTCCCAGACGACGGGGGTCTCCAGGCGGTGTTCCGGCCCCAGGGTGTCCAGCGCGACCACCGCGGTGACCAGTTTGACGGTGGAGGCTGGGGCCATCGGGCTGGCGGCGCCCTCGGCGTAGAGCGGGGTGCCGGTGGCGACGTCGACGACGGAGCCGCTGGCCCTCGGGCCCAGCGCCGCGTCGTCCAGCACGGGTTCGAGCGCCCTGGCCAGCTGGGCCTCGCTGGGCAGCGGCTGCCGTTCGCTCTCCCCCGGATCGAGCGGGGAGAGCACCAGCCCGGCCGTCGGCAGCAGCCCGGCCTCGGCGACCTCCTCCGCCTCGTCACCGTCGTCGGAGTCGTCGTTGGCGGCGTCCGCGCGGGCCTGGTCGCCCGCCACCGCGGACTGTCGTTCGGTCGCCCGCTGGCCGGCGTCCCACGGCCCGACGAGGCCGACGAGCAACGCGGCGAGCGCCAGTCCCACGGCCGCGGAACCGGCCACCAGACGACCCGTGGGGGTCGCGCCGTGCCGCAGCAACAGCCGGGCCAGCCGCCGCGACTCCCGGGTCAGCACCTCGACTGCCCTCACCGACCTGCGCACGCTACGACCAGCCCCTTTCGCGAGCACACACCGCCGTGAGGGACACTTAACCACCTGTCGCGTGCACAGAGCAGTTAAAAGGCTAAGGAGTACCACCCGTGGAGTTCGACGTCACCATCGAGATCCCGAAGGGCTCGCGGAACAAGTACGAGGTGGATCACGAGTCCGGACGCATCCGACTGGACCGCCACCTGTTCACCTCGACGGTCTACCCCGCGGACTACGGCTTCGTGGACGGCACCCTGGGCGAGGACGGCGACCCGCTGGACGCGCTGGTGCTGTTGGACGAGCCGACGTTTCCCGGCTGTCTGATCCGGTGCCGCGCCATCGGCATGTTCCGGATGACCGACGAGGCGGGTGGCGACGACAAGCTGCTGTGTGTGCCGGCGTCCGACCCCCGGATGGAGCATCTGCGCGATATCCACCACGTCAGCGAGTTCGACCGGCTGGAGATCCAGCACTTCTTCGAGGTGTACAAGGACCTGGAGCCCGGCAAGTCCGTGGAGGGCGCCAACTGGGCCGGACGGATCGACGCCGAGGCGGAGATCGAGGCGTCCTTCAAGCGGGCCGTGCAGGCCGGCGACTCCCACTGAGGCCGGGCGGCGGCGCCGCCAGGGGGGTGACTGTCGGTCGCGTCTGCTTCGATGGCTCCGAACAGGTGAGCCATGAGGAGGGGGCGGCATGTCGGCCGACCAGCAGGAACCGCGTTCGACCGCCGCGGACCGTCACGATGTGATCGAGGTCCGCGGCGCCCGCGAGAACAACCTGCGGGACGTTTCGCTCGACATCCCCAAGCGCCGCCTGTCGGTCTTCACCGGCGTCTCGGGCTCGGGCAAGTCGTCACTGGTCTTCGGCACCATAGCCGCCGAGTCCCAGCGCCTGATCAACGAGACCTACACGGCGTTCATCCAGTCGTTCATGCCGAGCCTGGGGCGCCCGGACGCCGACGGGCTGCGGAACCTGAGCGCCGCGATCGTCGTCGACCAGGAGCGGATGGGGGCGAACTCCCGCTCCACCGTGGGCACCGCGACCGACGCGTACACGATGCTGCGGATCATCTACAGCCGGCTTGGCACGCCGCATATCGGGACGTCCACGCATTTCAGCTTCAACAGCGCCGAGGGCATGTGCCCGCGCTGCGAGGGGCTCGGCCAGGTCTCGGAGATCGACATCGACCAGCTGGTGGACCGGGACCGCTCGCTGAGCGAGGGCGCGATCACCGTGCCCAACTTCACCGTCGGCTCCTGGTACTGGCAGGTCATGGCCGAGTCGGGGCTCTTCGACGCCGACAAGAAGCTCGCGGACTACACGCCGGAGGAGTGGCAGGACTTCCTGCACAAGCCGCTCACCAAGATCAGGATCGGCTCGCACAACATCAGCTACGAAGGCCTGGTAGTGAAGGTCCAGCGGCTGTTCCTGGTCAAGGACCGCGACGCCATGCAGGCCCATATCAGGTCCTTCGTGGACCGGGCCGTGGTGTTCGCCGACTGCCCTGACTGCGGCGGCACCCGGCTCAGCCAGGCCGCGCTGTCCTCCACCATCGACGGGGTCAACATCGCCCGGTGTTCGGCGATGCAAATCAGCGATCTGGCGGAGTTCCTGCGCGGTATCGACGACGCGTCGGTCGCGCCGCTGCTCACCAGCCTGCGCCAGCTCCTCGACTCGCTGGTGGAGATCGGCCTGGGCTACCTCAGCCTGGACCGCACCTCCTCGTCGCTGTCCGGCGGCGAGGCCCAGCGGGTGAAGATGGTGCGCCATCTGGGCTCCAGCCTCACCGACGTGACATACGTCTTCGACGAGCCCACCATCGGGCTGCACCCGCACGACGTCCGCCGGATGAACGACCTGCTGCTGCGGCTCCGCGACAAGGGCAACACGGTGCTGGTGGTGGAGCACAAGCCCGAGGTGATCGGGATGGCCGACCACGTCGTGGACCTCGGGCCCGGTGCCGGTTCCGAGGGCGGCACGGTGTGCTACGCGGGCGATGTGGCCGGGCTGCGCGCGTCCGGCACCCTGACCGGGCGGTACCTGGCGCACCGGGCGGGGCTGCGGGAGACGGTGCGCACGCCCACCGGGCAGCTGGCCGTCAGGGGCGCCGACCTGCACAATCTCCAGGGCGTGGATGTCGACATCCCGCTCGGCGTGCTGACCGCGGTCACCGGCGTGGCCGGGTCGGGCAAAAGCTCCCTGGTGCACGGCTATCTCGCGGGCCGGCCGGGAGTGGTGGTCGCCGACCAGTCGCCGATCCGCGGTTCGCGCCGCTCCAACCCGGCGACGTACACCGGCCTGCTGAGCCCGATCCGCACCGCCTTCGCCAAGGCCAACGGCGTCAAGGCGGCGCTGTTCAGCGCGAACTCCGAGGGTGCCTGCCCGAAGTGCAACGGCCTCGGCCTGGTGTACACGGATCTGGCGATGATGGCGGGCGTCGCCTCGGTCTGCGAGGAGTGCGAGGGCCGGCGGTTCACGCCCGAGGTGCTCACGTACACCCTGCACGGGCGGAACATCAGCGAGGTGCTCGGCATGTCGGTGGCCGAGGCGCACGAGTTCTTCACCGGCGGCCAGGCGCGCGCCATCCTGGCCCGGCTGGCCGACGTCGGCCTCGGGTACCTGCGGCTCGGCCAGCCGCTGAACACGCTGTCGGGCGGCGAGCGGCAGCGGCTGAAGCTCGCGATCCACATGGCGGAGAAGTCCGCGACGTACGTTCTGGACGAGCCGACCACCGGCCTGCACATGGCGGACATCGACCGACTGCTGGCGCTGCTCGACCGGCTGGTCGACGCGGGGAACTCGGTGATCGTCATCGAGCACCACCAGGCGGTGATGGTGCACGCCGACTGGCTCATCGATCTGGGCCCCGGCGGCGGCCACGACGGCGGGCGGGTGGTGTTCACCGGCACCCCGGCCGACCTCGTGGCGCACGGCGACACCCTCACCGGGCAGCACCTGCGGGAGTACGTCGGCGAGGACTAGCCGGGTGGACTAGCCGGGCGGCACCTCCGGGAGCCCGTCCGCCGGAAGACCGTCCTCCGGGCGACGCCGCCGCGTGGCGGACCGAGACCGGCGCGGGTCGGCGATGCGGCGGACCGAGCCGAGTTGGGCGCGGTCCAGATCGCTGCCCATGAAGCCGTTGGCCACGGTGCGGAGTATCTCCATCATGGCCAGCGCGGTCGGGGTCGGTGTCCGGTTCTTAGGACGGGCCAGGAGGATCCGCCGGATGGGGGCGGGCACGTCCGAGCCGAAGCGCATCAGTCGCACGTCGTTGCGCCGGTTGGTGAGCGCGAGTCGGGGCGCGATGGCGATGCCGAGGCCCGCGGCGACCATGGCCTGCGCCTCCTGGTAGTCGTGCGACTCGTAGGCGATCCTGGGCTCGAACCCCGCGAGCCGGCAGCTGCGCCGCAGCACGTCGGCGACGGGGTGGTTGTCGGCTCGGATGATCCAGTGCTGTTCCGCGAGAGAGCTCAGCCTGATCTCGGGCTCATCGAGGAACGTGGAGTTGGCGGGGACGACGAGCACGGTGGGGTCGTTGAGCAGATGGGTCAGGGCGAGCGAGTCGTCCGTGACCCGGTTCCACCGGTAGTCCCAGAGCAGCGCCAACTCGACCTCGCCGGTGTGCAGCATGTCGAGCAGCTGCGCGAGCATGGCCGACCGGACCTCGGCCTGTGTTCCGGGATACGCGCGGGTGAAGCGGGTCAGCGCCGGCGGCAGCAGCGAGGCGCTGATCGTGGGGAACGAGCCCAGCCGCAGAATGCCCCGATCGAGCCGGGCGAAGGCGTCGAGATCCGCCTCGGCGGCGCGCAGCTCACGACGGATCGACCTGCCGCGGGCGACGAGCGCCTCCCCGGCTCCGGTCAGCCGCACACCGCGTGGCAGCCGTTCCAGGAGCGGCTGGCCGATCTCCGCCTCCAGCCGTGACATCTGCTGTGAGGCGGCGGACGGGGTGATCCCGGCCGCGGTCGCCGCCCCGGTGAGCGAACCGTGATCCGCGATCTCGGTGAGCAGCAGCAACCTGCGTACGTCCAGCATGAAACGACCTCAGCCTTTAGTTCCCCTAAAGCCAGCCTAAGAATTTTGCTATTGTACTCAACTCTCTTCGCTGCCATCGTGTGCCTTCACCGCCTCGACCCGTGCAACAAAAGGACGGCTGAAGTGCGCATTCCCGCGAGTCTCGTGCGTGGTGGCACGAGCAAATGCTGGCTTTTCGGCTCAGAGGACGTGCCCTCGGGCCTGGAAGGGCTGGAGCATCTGCTCGTCAACGCCTACGGCGCGACCGACCCCGTGCAGTTGGACGGGGTCGGCGGCGCGACGCCGACGACGTCGAAGGCCGCGGTCGTCAGGCCGTGCGCCGGCCCGGGCGCCGACGTCGAGTACCTCTTCGGCCAGGTGGGCATCGGCGTCGGCACGGTCGAATGGGGCAGCAACTGCGGCAACTGCGCCACCGCGATCGCGCTGTGGTCCGTCGCCAACGGCCTGGTCCCGATCAGCGGTGACCTCACCCGGGTCATCATGCGCAACATCAACACCGGCGCCGTCCTGGAGGCCTCCGTGGACACCACCGGCGGCGTCGTCCACGAGTTCGGCACCCAGACCGTGCCGGGGACGCGTTCGGGCGGCGTGGCCGTGGGGCTGACCTTCGTCGACCCGGCGGGACGGACGACCGGCTCGCTGCTGCCCACCGGTGCCGCGATCGACGAGCTACCGGTCGGCGCGGACCAGGCGCGCGTCACCATGCTCGACGCCGGGGCCCCGGTGGTCCTCGTCGACGCGGCCGCGGCCGGTCGCACCGGCGCGGAGGGAGCCGACGCCATGCGCCGCGACGCCGGCTGGCTGCGTGCGGTGCGCCACGCCGCGGCGCCACGCATGGGCCTGCTGCGCTCCGGCGAGGTGCCGCGCGACGCCGTACCGAAGGTCGGCCTCGTCGGCGCGCCCGTGCCCTACGTCAGCTCCACCGGTGAGCGCATCGCCGCGACCGACTACGACGTCGCGGTGCGCATGCTCACCATGAACGAACCGCATCCGGCGATCGGCCTCACCTCCGCGGTGGCGATCGCCACCGCGAACCTCGTTGACGGCTCTGTGGTGCGGAAGGTATCCACGGCGGTACCGGACACCCACCTGCGCATCGGCACACTTGCCGGTGTGATGACGGTCACCAGCACCGACATCGACGTCTCGGGCCCGGGTCGGGTCACCGTGCGCCGCGCCGCACGCATTCTGTGCGACGCCGAGATCCTCGTGCCCGAACCGATCCTGCCCGCCGCTGCCTAGCCACCCCTGCCCCGCAAGAACGACAAGGACAACGATGTCTGGCGAAGTCATATCCATCGCAGCATTGCTCGTGATGTTCCTGGTGGGCACGCTGTTGCCGATCAACATCGGCATCCTCGCCTTCGTCGCCACCTTCGTGATCGGCACCTCGGCGCTCGGCATGACCGAGGACGAGATCTTCGAGGGATTCCCGGTGAACCTGTTCGTGACGATCGTCGGGGTCACGTACCTCTTCTCGATCGCACGCAGTAACGGCACGATCGATCTGCTCGTCACCGCCGGCGTGCGCCTGGTGCGCGGCAAGATCGCCCTCATCCCCTGGGTGCTCTTCGTCGTCGCCGCGATCCTCACCGCCTTCGGCACCTTCACTCCGGCGGCCGTCGCCATCCTCGCGCCGATCGGCATGAACTTCGCCTACAAACACCAGCTGCATCCGCTGATGATGGGCATGATGGTGATCAGCGGGGCGCATGCGGGCGCTTTCTCGCCGGTCGCGGTCTCCGGGGCGCTCGTCCTCGACATGGTCGAGGACACCGCGGTCTCGGTGTCGGCCCCTGCCCTGTTCTTCGCCAGCTTCGGCTTCAACCTGCTGCTGTCCCTGCTGACGTTCGCGCTTCTGCACAGGCGGGCCGGCAGCCGCGTCTTCGCCACCCAGTGGACGGGCCCGTCGAGCGACGAGCCCGCCGAGAACCGGGAGTCCTCCGAGAACCGCGAGAACCGCGAGGAGCGCGAGGGCGGCGTGACGTGGCGCCAGGGGCTGACCCTCTGCGCGCTGGTCGTCCTCGTCGTCGGCGCCCTCGTCTTCGATCTGGAGATCGGCTTCCTCGCCCTCGCTGCGGGTGCGGTACTGGCGCTGGTCGACATGAAGAACCAGGAGAAGGCCGTCGAGGGCATCGGCTGGTCCACGATCCTGCTGGTGGCGGGCATGATGACCTACGTCGCCATGCTGGAGCACGCCGGCGCCATCGAGATGGTCTCCGAGCACGCCGCGAACGTCGGCGCGCCCCTGATCGTCGCCCTGCTGCTGTGCCTGACCGTGGCCGTGACCTCGGCCTTCGCCTCCTCGACGGCGATCCTCACGGCGATCATCCCGATCGCGGTGCCGCTGCTGCTCTCCAGCCATCTGAGTCCCGCCGGGCTGATCGCGGCGCTGGCGGTCTCCACGACGATCGTGGACGTGTCGCCGTTCTCCACCAACGGCGCCCTGGTGCTCAGCAACGCCCGGGGCGTGAGTCGGGAGCGGTTCTACCGCCAGGTGGTGAGCTACACCGTCGGGATCGTCGGCGTCGGCCCTGTGCTGGCGTGGGGCGCGCTGGTCATCGTGCCCTGGGCCCTGTGACCCCGGTCCGGCCGGTGCCCGGCCGGACCGGACCTAGAAGCCGCGGGTGCGCTTGGCGCCGCGGCGGCCGATCGGGGTGAACGGGGTGGTCTCGTCCGGCGTCTTGATGAAGAGGCGGGCCACCTCGCCGCCGAGGTTCACGCCGATGGCGATCGCCAGGGCCAGGGTGACCGCCCTGAGCATGTAGTCGAGCCCGATGTCGACGCTCCCCTGGGCGAAGCCGAGCAGGCCCAGGTAGACCGCGCTGCCGGGCAGCAGCGGCCCGATGGCCGCGGTGACGTAGGGCAGCGACGAGGTGAACTGGTAGCGCGACTGGAGCTGCCCGAAGAGGCCGACCATGCCGGCGCCGACGGCGGTCGCGGCGAACGGCGAGAGCCCGGCCGTGTCGTGCATCGCGCCGAACACCACCCAGGCGACGCCGCCGTTCAGCGTGGCCGGGATCACCGTGCCCTTCTCCTGCTGGAGCAGCACGCAGAAGGCGAGGGACAGCAGCAGCGCGGCGCCCAGTTGCATGCCGGGGCGGGTGACGCGCTCCAGCACTTCGGGGTCGAGCGTGACGTTCGAGGTCTCGCCGACGTAGAGCACGGCCAGCACGCCGCAGGTGATGCCGACGCTCAGGTAGATCACCTCGAGCAGCCGGGCCGAGGCGGTGAGGTAGTAGCCCGTCAGGCCGTCGTGCACGCCGGCCACCAGCGCCCGCCCCGGGATCAGGGCGAAGAGGCCGCCGGTGATCATGGCCGCGGCCTCCACCTCGCCCTCGCCCGTGGGGTGCGCCGCCGCCCAGCCGACCCCGACCAGCGCCGGCGCTATCGCGAAGGCGACGAACTGGTAGAACTCCGGCAGTGCCCGGCTGGCGGCCAGCCACGCCAGCCGGTCGCCGAGCATGGCGCCGAGCGCGGCCAGCAGGGACACCCACCAGTCGCCGCCGACCAGCACGCTGGCCGCGCCGGCCAGCAGCCCGCTGGCGAAGGTGAGCTGCCATTTGGAGTACGGGTGCCGGTTGCGCCGGATGGTGGCCAGCCGGCCATACGCCTCCTCCAGGGTGACCTCGCCCGACGTGATGTCGTCGACCAGCCGGAAGACGGCGGCGAGCCGGGTGTAGTCCGTGCCGCGGCGGCGCACCGTGCGGCTGAGCGAGACCGGCGGGTCGACCAGGGAGGGCTGGTAGGTGACCGAGATCAGCGTGAACGTGACGGTGCCCTCGCAGCGGTCCAGGCCGTAGGCGTGGGTCACGCCGAACATGGCCGCCTCGACGTCCTCGGCACCCTCCCCGCCGGCCAGCAGCAGCTCGCCGATGCGCAGCGTCAGGTCGAGGACGCGCGGCACCGGCGGGGCCGCCTCCTCCTCCCCGGCGCCGCCGGACACCAAGCGCTCGGGCGCGGGCCGCTCGGCCAGCGGGAGCCGCACCATGGCCCGCATGCGGTCCTGCCAGGGTGTGCCCCGGACGAACCGGGGCACACCCTGGGCCGGGGTGAAGTCGCCGGTGACGTCCCCCGCGGGGGCCCCGGTGAAGTCACGCGTGAAGTCCGAGCGCGGTTCGGCGGGTGGGCGGAGCTCCAGCCCTTCGGGGACGGCGAACTCCGAGGTCGGATGCTCGTCGGCGGCCGCCGCCGGGAGCGTCACCCCCTCGGGGAGCGTGAAGCCCGAACTGGGTCCCGTCGTCTCGACGTCCCGCTCCCGGTCCTCCGGCTCCTCGCCACCGGGTCTCTTCCTCTCCCCGGCCACCTCCGTACCGCCCCGCTCCCTGCTCGTCGGCCCTGCTCGCCAGCCGTCCTGGTCAGACCTGTTTCAGACCTGCTTCCCTCGGTCTCTGTTCGCGAAGCATAGGACGCGGCGCCAGGCCTCGCCGCCCGGCAGGGTGGCGGTCAGGCGTCCCGGGCCCGCAGGACCGCATACCCGCCGACGGCGCCGGCCACCGCCCAGCCCAGCAGCACGACCACGGCCTGTCCCGCGCCGTACGGCTGGATGTCCTGAGTCATCAGCACCATCCCGGCGTCCCCCGGCAGATACTGCACGGCGGTCCGCAGCCATTCGGGCCCGGCGCCCCCGAACAGCTGGGGCACCGCGAGCAGCACCATCAGCAGGCTGGTGATCGCCCCGGCGGCGCTGCGCAGCATCGCGCCGACGCCGATCGTCAGCACCGACAGTGCGGCGAGATAGCCGGCGACGCCGAGCGCCGTGGCCAGCAGATCCCCTGCGGTGTACGTGCCGTACTGCCCCATGAACGGGGCGGCCGAGACGGTGCCGAGGGCAGCCAGCAGGAGACCGGTCAGGGCCACCACGACCGTGGTCACCAGCGTCTTGCTGGCGAGCATCCGGCCCCGGTGCGGCACGCTGCGCAGCGTCGTGGCGATGGTGCCGTGGGCGTACTCGCTGGTGACAGCCAGGGTGGTGAGCACCACAACGGCCAGCTGAGCGACCGATATCGCGCCGGCGGCGCTGTGCGGCGCGGGCTGGGCGACCTCGAAGCCGTTCTCCTCGCTCGCCCTGACCGACATGCCGATGATCACCGAGGCGGCCACCGTCAGCAGGGTCGCGGCGACCAGGCTCCACCAGGTGGCCCGAACGCTGCGCAGCTTCACCCACTCGAAGGCCACGGCGCCCCTCAGACCCAGGACGTCACTCATATCCGATCACGCTCCCCGTACTCGACGCTCTCCGTGGTCAGCTCCATGTACGCCTGCTCCAGCGATGCCTGGCGCGGGCTCAGCCCGTGCACCGGAATGCCGTGCCGGAACGCCAGGTCGCCGATCTCCGCCGGCGTGCCGCCGACCACCACCAGTCCGTCCGACTCCCGCTCGACGGTCATGCCGGCCCGCTCCAGCAGCCCGGCGAACTCGGCCCACCGCGGGGTCCGCACCGACACCGCGTTATGCGCGCTGCCGGCGATCACCTCGCTGATCGGGGCGTCGGCGATCAGCCGCCCCCGGCCGATCACCACCAGATGGTCGGCGGTGTCCTCCATCTCGCTCATCAGATGGCTGGAGAGGAAGACCGTGCGGCCCTCGGCCGCCAGCGAGCGGACCAGGCCGCGGATCCAGCGGACGCCGTCCGGGTCCAGCCCGTTCACCGGCTCGTCGAACAGCAGCACCGGGGGGTCGCCGAGCAGCGCGCCCGCGATGCCGAGCCGCTGGCGCATGCCGAGCGAGAAGGAGCCGACCCGCCGGCCCGCGACGGCGTCCAGCCCCACCCGGTCCAGCAGCTCCGCGACCCGCCGGGTCGGAATGCCGTTGCTCTGGGCCATGCCCAGCAGATGGGCGCGGGCGGATCGGCCCGGATGGGCGTCGCGGGTGTCGAGCAGCGCGCCCACCTCGCGCAGCGGATGGCGCAGCGCGGCGTACTCCCGGCCGCCGACCAGGGCGCTGCCCGCGGTGGGCGCGTCCAGCCCGGTGATCAGGCGCATCGTCGTGGACTTGCCCGCGCCGTTGGGCCCGAGGAAGCCGGTGACCCGGCCGGGCTCGATGTCCAGGGTGAGACCGGCGACCGCCGTCTTCTCGCCCCGTCGTCCGTACCTCTTCGTGAGGTCACGCAGAGTGATCATGGCAGACCACGGTAGGCGCGGCGCCCGTTCCGGACACCTGCCGAAAGGCAGGAGTCCGACCCCCGGATTCCCAACTTTCGTCAGTGTCGGGGCGCCGGCGGCGGTTGCTAGCGTGCCCGATATGAGCGCCGTTGTGAGCGGAGTGCGGGTGTGGGCCCGAAGATGGCGGGCCCTGTGGCAGGAGTCGTGGCGAGGGATGCGGCGGACCGACGGGGCGCTGCTGCTCGCCCTGGTCGCGGTGATGCTGATGGACGACGCCACCAGCGTGCCCCTGTCGGTGGGCCTCGTGGCGGCGGTCGCGGTGGGCCTGGCGGCGAGCCGGACGAGGCCGGCGGTGTCGCTGGCGCTCGCGTTCTCGCTCAGCGCCTGTGTGTACGTGGAGGGTCTCGGCGCGGCTGGGCCGCTTGCCGGCGCAGTGGTGCTGAGTTTCCTGGCCGGCCGCCGGATGGCGCGGATACGGGAGGCGCAGTACGTCTTCGCGGCGGTGACGCTCGCTGCCCTGGCGGTGGCTGCCCCGCTGGGGGAGTTGACCCTCTGGGTGACCCTGGTGATGTTCCAGTTCGGCACGGCCCTGATGCCCTGGTGGGTGGGCAGCTGGTGGCGCCAGCGCGGGGAGCTGAGCCGGGCGGAGGCGGAGCGCATCGAGCAGGCCCGGCTGCGCGAACGGGCCCGTATCGCGAGGGACATGCACGACTCGCTGGGGCACGACTTGAGCCTGATGGCGCTGGTGGCCGGGGGCCTGGAACTGGCGCCCGGACTCGCCGCGGAGCACCAGGCCACGGCCGCCCGGCTGCGGACCGGTGCGGTCTCGGCCACTGAGCGGCTGCACGAGATCATCGGGCTGCTCGGCGCCCCCACGGAGGAGGAGCGGGAGGGGGGAGCGAAGCCGGACCGGGATGCGGATGCGGACGACATATCCGGGCTGGTGGAGCGGGCCCGCCGCTCCGGGATGCGGGTGACGCTGGAGCAGCGGGGCGCACCGAGTCCTGAGGGCACGGGCGAGCACGCCGCGCGGCGCGTCGTCCAAGAGGCCCTGACCAACGCCGTGAAGCACGCGCCGGGCGCCGAGGTGACGGTCAGGGTGGTCCGGGACCCCGAGGAGACCCTCGTCACCGTGGGGAACGGCCCGTCCTCCGCCGATCGGACGTTCGGCGGCGGCAGCGGCACCGGGCTGATCAGCCTCGACGAGCGGGTCCGCCTAGCGGGCGGCACACTGCGGGTCGGGACGCGCGAGGCCGACGACGGTTTCGAGGTCGCGGCCCGGCTCCCCCGGATTCCTGCCGAGGCGCCGCCGGCCGGGAGGCCACCGAAGGAGCGGGAGCAGCGTGCGCTACTGCGCCTCTCGGCGCTACCGCTGCTGGTGGCCGGAGGGCTGCTCGCGTCCCTGATCGGCTCCTACGTCTACACGGTGCAGACCACCGCGCTGGAGCACAGCGCGTTCGACGGTCTGCGGATCGGCGCACCCCGGGACGAGGTCGCGGAGGTGCTGCCCTCGCATGCGGTGGACGAGCCCCCGCCGGTGCTGGGCGAGCCGCCGGCGCCGGACGGCGCCGAATGCGCGTACTACCGCGCCGGCACCCAGCTCCTCGACCTGTCGGGCACGATGTACCGGCTCTGCTTCGCGGACGGTGTGCTGGTGACCAAGGACGTCCTCCGGGCGGTGCACGGGCCGTGACGGAGCTTCGAGTGCTGGTGGCAGACGACGAGGCGATGGTCCGGGCGGGCATCCGCTCCATCCTGACCACCGACGCGGGCATCCGGGTGGTCGCCGAGGCGTCCGACGGCCGGTCGGCCGTGGAGGCGGCCCGCCGGCACCGGCCCGACGTGGCGCTGCTCGACATCCGGATGCCCGGCGCCGACGGGTTGACGGCGTTGGGCGAGATGCGGGCCGCCGTGCCCGACACGGCGGTGGTCATGCTCACCACCTTCGGCGAGGACGCGTACATCGCCCGCGCGCTGGAGCTGGGCGCCTCCGGTTTCCTGCTCAAGGCGTCGGACCCGCGGGAGCTGATAGCGGGCGTCCACGCGGTCGCGGACGGCGGGGCGTGCCTGTCCCCCCGGGTCGCCCGCCGGGTCATCACCGGCCTCCGCCCCGGCTCGGCGACGACGGCCCGTTCCCGCGAGCTGGTGGCGCTGCTCACCGAGCGGGAGCGGGAGGTGCTGGCGTTGATCGGCTCCGGCCTGTCCAACGCGGAGATCGGCCACCGCCTCCACCTGGTGGAGGGCACGGTCAAGAGCTACGTCAGCGCGATCCTCACCCGTCTGGGCGTCCGGAACCGCGTGCAGGCCGCGATCATCGCCTACGAGGCGGAGCTGGTCCCCGGCCGGGACGCCCCCCTCTGACGGGCGGCCGGCCCGGGCGGGGGCCCGGGGCCGGCCGAGGTCAGGCGGCGGCGGCGCGGCGGCTGAAGGTGGTGGCCGCGACGGCCAGGAAGAGGGTGGCGAAGCCGAGGGAACTGATCAGGGCCTGGCCAGCGCTGACTTCTGGGGTGCCGCCCTGGCCGAGCGCCTCCAGCAGAGTCCCGGGGAAGACATGCTGCCCGGTGGTCCAGGCCCCGCCGGTGATGTGCTCGAACGGCATGGCCCAGGCGATGCCGACGCCGAGCGCCAACGGGACGGAGCGCAGCAGCACCGCTAAGAACAGGGCCAGCACGGCGTATCCGGCGACCCATACGAGGGCCGTTCCGTAGTCGGCGAGGGCCGCGCCAACGCCGTCGAGGCTCGTCCAGGCGTCGGTCGAGACGTCGTCGCCGGGCGCCAGCAGCCGGGCGGTGACCCCCATGACGACCTCGACGCCCGCCAGCAGCACGGCCGCGAAGGCCAGCATCCCGGCGAGGCGGCCGACCAGCAGGGCGGCGCGGCGATCGCCAGCCGTTGTTTCGCCGAGGGAGTACCTGCCGAACCGTCGCGGGCCCGGTCGGCGAGCCCGACCAGGTCGAGCACCCGCGGAATGCGGGCCTCGTCGTGGCCGCCGAGGCGGGCGAGCACCTGGAGGTTCTCCTCGCTGGTGAGTGCCGGCCACAGCGCGGGCCCTTCGAGCAGGGCCCCGACCCGACCCAGGTACCGCTGGGGCTGCTGGATGGACCGGCCGAGCACGGTGCCGCTGCCGGAGGTGGGACGCACCAGCCCGAGCAGCATCGCCATGGTGGTGGTCTTGCCCGCACCGTTGGGGCCGATGAAGCCCGCGACCGTGCCGCGCGGTATCTCCACGGTGAGGTCGTCGACCGCGGTGCGGTCGCCGTAGCGTTTAGTGAGGTTGTGCGTCGTCACAACCGGAGAGGGCGCTGGGGGGTGCACTGTCATGCGGTCAGCCTCCGGCGGGGGACGGTGCCGGGGCGTCCCACGACGGGAGACACCTCGGGTTACGGAGACGGACGTACCAGTCCCGACTGGTAGGCGAAGACGACCAGTTGCGCCCGGTCGCGGGCGCGCAGCTTGGCCATGGCGCGGCCCACATGGGTGCGCGCGGTGGCCGGGCTCATGACCAGTTCGGCGGCGATCTCCTCGTTGCGCAGCCCCTGCGCGACCAGCGCCACCACCTCGCGCTCGCGTTCGGTCAGCACACTCATCTCCGGCGGTGTTCGCGCCGGCCGCACCGCGTGGGCGGTCACCTGGGCGATCAGCCGCCGGGTGACACTGGGCGACAGCGCCGCCTCCCCGAGCGCCACCTCGCGCACCGCCCGCACCAGGTCGGCCGGCTGGGTGTGCTTGACGAGGAAGCCGCTCGCGCCGGCGCGCAGCGCCTCCAGCACGTATGCGTCGACCTCGAAGGTGGTGAGGATGAGGATCCTGGTCCGGTCGAGCGCCGGATCGGCGGCGATCGCGGCCGTCGCCGCCAGACCGTCGACGCCCGGCATGCGGATGTCCATCAGCACGACGTCGGGCCGCAACGCCGTGACCAGGTGGAGGGCGGCGGCCCCGTCGTCCGCCTCGCCGACCACCTCGATATCGTCCTCCGCGCGCAGCAGCATCGCGAGACCGGCGCGCACCAGCCGCTGGTCGTCCGCCAGCACGACCCGGATCACGGCAGGACCGCCGGGTCACCGTCCCATACGGCGCGCACCACGAACCCTCCCCCAGGCCCTTGGTGGCCTGGGAGGTGCCCCCATCCCGGGTCGGGTCCCGCGGTCAGCCGGCCGTCCGTCGACTCGGCCCGCTCCCGCATGCCGCGGATGCCGGTCCCGGTGCCCGGCGTCCCGCGCCCGGCCGCCGGCCCGGCTCCGTCGTCGCGGATCTCGACGGTGAAGGCGCGGTCAGGTCCTGCGGTGACCGTCACGCTGGCGGTGGCGGCGCCGGCGTGCCGGAGGACGTTGGTGAGCGACTCCTGGACGATCCGGTAGGCGGCGGTGCCCCGGGCGTTCGGCACCGCGTCCGTGGGCCCGTGCACGGCCAGCCGCACCTCGAGCCCCGCCTCGCGGGTGGCCGCGACCAGCTGCCAGAGCTGGTCGACGCCCGGCGTCGGCGTCCGGTCGGGCGCCTCGTCGTCGTCGCGGAGCAGCGCCAGCGTGGCGGCCAGTTCCTCCAGCACGTCGCCGCTGGCTCGCCGGATCGCCGCCAGCGCGTCCTTGGCCGATTCGGGCCGGCGGTCCACGACGTGGGCCGCGGCGCCGGCCTGCACGTTGATCGTCGCCATCGCGTGCGCCACGCTGTCGTGCAGGTCGCGGGCGATGCGCAGGCGTTCCTCGGCCACCCGGCGGCGGGCCTCCTCCTCCCGGGTGTGCTCCAGGTGGCGGGCCCGTTCCTCCAGCCCTCTGAGGTAGTCCCGGCGGCTGCGCAGGGCGTCGCCGAGGGCGACCGCGGCCGCGGACCAGCCGGCGAAGAACAGCGTCGGGGGTGTCGCGTCGCCGCCGACCAGTTCGCCGACGCCCAGCGTGGCGGTCAGCACAACGCCGCCGGCCACGCCCGCGCGACGGTCGGTCCGGAGGCTGAGCGCGAGCAGCGCCAGCCATCCGACGGCCAGCACCGGCCCGAACGGGCACTGCCGCCCGAGGTAGCAGCCGAGCACCGCGGTCACGACGCCGAGCGCGGTGCGCGGGTCGCTGCGGCACCAGGCCGTCGCGCCGCCCGCGAGGAGCAGCAACAGGTACCCGAAGCCGTCGACGGTCCGGCCGGAGCCCACCGGTATCCGCGACGTCACCAGCAGCAGGAACCCGGTGAGCGCCGTGGCGGCCACCAGATCGGGCACCCGCCCGGAGAGCACGCGCATCACCCGGCGAACGCTACGGTCGGCGCCCCGCGGGCACATCCGCCGGCGGAAGCAGGCCGGGCTACGCCGCCGGACGTAGCCCCGGCCGGCGCCGAAGCGCTACGAGCCCGCCGAGTCCTCCGGGCCCGTGCGGTCCTCCGGGCCCTCCGAGTCCGGACCCGGCCGGGTGTCGGAGGGGCGGAACAGATGGGCGAAGGCGTCGAGGTTGCGGGTGGACTCGCCGCGGGCGGTGCGCCAGGCGTGTTCCTTGCGGATGGCGGTGGCGAAGCCCATCTCCAGCAGCGTGTTGAACGAGCCGTCCGCCGCCTCCAGGACCGCGCCGAGCACCCGGTCGAGCTCCTCGGCCGTGACGGCGGCCAGCGGCAGCCGCCCGACGAGGTAGACGTCGCCCAGCCGGTCCAGGGCGAACGCCACGCCGTACAGCCGGGTGTTGCGCTCCAGCAGCCAGCGGTGGACCGCGTCGTGGTTCTCGTCGGGGCGGCGCACCACGAAGGCGTTGACCGACAGCGAGTGCCGGCCGACCACCAGCGAACAGGTGGTGGACAGCTTGCGGGTACCCGGCAACGTCACCACGTAGTGCCCCTCGCGCGGGCTCTCCCAGGTGGCGCCCGACGCGCGCAGGCTCTCCTCGATGAGCTGCCGGGACTCGCTGACCTGCCGGGGCTCCGCCATGGCTCGATCGTACGGTCCCGGCAGATCACGAGCGGGGTGCTACGACGCCTGGCTGCGCACCGCCGCGAGGGCGCGGGCGCGGAGGGAGTGGTTGCGGTGGTCCTCCACGGCGCTGCCGTAGACCCCCAGGGTGTCCGCCGCGGTGGCGGCCCAGCCGAAGTGGTGGGCGTGCCGGGCGGCGGCCGCGCCGAGGCGGGCGGTCAGCGTCGGGTCGGCGGCGAAACGGGCCAGCGCCCTGGCGTAGTCCACCGGGTCGTGGCCGTCGATGAGGTACCCGGTGACCCGGTCGCGCACCGCCACCGGCAGGCCGCCGACCGCCGCCGCGATCACCGGCGTGCCGCACGCCTGTGCCTCCGCCGCCACCAGCCCGAACGACTCGCTGTGCGAGGGCACCATCAGCACGTCGGCCGCCCGGTACCAGTCGGCCAGCCGGGCCTGGCTGACCGGTGGCCGGAAGCGGACGATGTCGGCGATGCCGAGCCGGGCGGCGAGCTTCTGCATCCGCTCGGGCCGGGCCATGCCGCTGCCGCTCGGCCCGCCGACGACCGGAACCACCAGCCGGTCGCGCAGCCCAGGGTCGCGGTCCAGCAGTTCGCGCACCGCGTACAGCAGGACGTCCGGGCCCTTCAACGGCTGGATCCGCCCGGTGAACAGCGGGATCAGCGCGTCCTGTGGCAGCCCGAGACGGGCCCGCGCCGCGCCGCGTCCGTCGCCGGGGTGGAAGCGGTCCAGGTTGACCCCCGGGTGCACCACGGCCGTCCGCGACGGGTTCGCGTCGTAGTGGCTCACCAGCTCGGTCGCCTCCTCCACGGTGTTGGCGATCAACCGGTCGGCGGACCGCACGAGATGCGTCTCGCCGAGGATGCGGACCGCCGGCTCCGGGGTGTCGCCGCTGGCCAGCGAGGCGTTCTTGACCTTGGCCATGGTGTGCATGGCGTGCACCAGGGGCACGCCCCAGCGCTCGGCGGCCAGCCAGCCGACCTGTCCGGAGAGCCAGTAGTGCGAGTGGACCAGATCGAAGTAGCCGGGGCGCTGGGCGGCCCAGACCTGCATCACACCGTGACTGAACTCACACAGCTGGGCGGGCAGCTCCTCCTTGCTCAGGCCCTCGTAGGGGCCGGCGTCGATGTGCCGCACCAGGACGCCGGGGAGGAGTTCGACGGTGGGGTCGAGGGCGCCGGCGGTGGCCCGGGTGAAGATCTCCACCTCGATGCCGAGGCGGGCGAGCTGGCGGGACAGCTCGACGACGTAGACGTTCATCCCGCCCGCGTCCCCCGTGCCCGGCTGGTGCAGTGGGGACGTGTGCACGCTGATCAACGCGACCCGACGGATCTGTCGCACGAAGACTCCTGACGTCGGCACCGGCTGGCATCGTTTCCTAGTATTCCTATAGGGAACTTTCCACGAAACCCTCCGTGAAACGCGCCCGTTCCAACGAACCCCGGCCGGCGACTCTTCCCGCTTTGCCGAACCGTTACGCTCGTCCGCGTGCCCGACGGGTTCGTGACCAGGGGGACCACCGGCCCCAACCGGCTGCGGCGGATGGACCGCTGGATCCTCGCCAGCCACGCGCCGGCGCTGCGGCGCGCCCCCGCCGACCACCCGCCCGTCGCCGTCGACCTGGGCTTCGGTGCCGCACCGTGGACCGCCGTCGAACTGCTCGACCGGCTCCGCCGGGCGCGGCGCGACACCCGGGTGGTGGGCGTGGAGATCGATCAGGCCCGGGTGGCGGCGGCCCGCTCCCACGAACGCCCGGGGCTGTCCTTCCTGCGCGGCGGCTTCGAGCTGCCGCTGCCGAACGACGAGCGCCCGCTGCTGATCCGCGCCGCGAACGTCCTACGCCAGTACCCGGAGGCGGAGGTGGCGGCCGCGTGGGCGCGGCTGTGCGCCCGGCTCGCGCCGGGCGGCCTGCTGGTGGAGGGCACCTGCGACGAGCTCGGGCGCCGCCATGTGTGGGTGGCGCTCGGCCCCGAGGGGCCGCGCACCGTCACGTTCGCCGCCCGCCTCGCCGGTCTCGCCGCGCCCTCCCAGCTGGCCGAGCGCCTCCCCAAGGCGCTCATCCACCGCAACGTCCCCGGCGAGCCGGTGCACCGCTTCCTGCGGGACTTCGACCGGGCCTGGGCCGCCGCGGCCCCCTACGCCCCGTTCGGCGCCCGGCAGCGCTGGGCCCACGCGGCCCGCGCGCTGACCCGCGACTGGCCGGTCACCGACGGTCCGCGGCGCTGGCGCCAGGGCGAACTCACCGTCCGCTGGGCCGCCCTGGCCCCACGCTGAGCTCCGCCGATGCCGCCGATGCCGCGGCCCGGCAGCCGCCACTACGGCACGGTGACGGTGCCGAGGGCCTCGTCGAGGAGGGTGCGGTTGGCGGGATGGGTGATGCGTTGGTGGGCCTCGTCCGGGGTGAGCCACAGCACGTGGTCGATCTCGGAGCTGGGGGTGAAGGCGCCGTCGGCCGCCTCGGCGGCCCAGTAGTGGACCACCTTGGGCCGGCCCCTGACCTCATAGCGGGCGGTGGGCAGCGGGGCACCGAGCACGCAGGTCATGCCGGTCTCCTCGCGGACCTCGCGCACCGCGGCCTCGTCCCAGGACTCGTCGCCCTCCAGCTTGCCCTTCGGATGGGACCAGTCGTCGTACTTGGGGCGGTGGACGAGGGCTATCTCCAGACCCCCGCCCGGGGCGTGGCGCCACAGCACGCAGCCGGCCGCCCGCACCTCGTCAGCCTCCGTTGACACGCCGCCGCCTCCGCTCCTCTATCAACGTCTCCTGAAGGTTCCGCAGCTGACGCCCGTCGGCGTCCTCGGCGTGTCGGGTCCAGTCGCCGTCCGGCCCCAGATGCCAGGACGCGGTGCCGTCCGAGGTCCCCGCGGCCAGCAGCCGGATGAGCGAGGAGCGGTGCGCCGGGTCGGCGACCCGGACCAGCACCTCGATGCGGCGGTCGAGGTTGCGGTGCATGAGGTCGGGGCTGCCCAGCCAGACCTCGCTCTCGCCGTTCCCGCCGCCGGCGAACGCGTAGATCCTGGAGTGCTCCAGGAAGCGGCCGAGGATGCTCCGCACCCTGATGTTCTCGGAGAGGCCGGGCACCCCGGGCCGCAGCGCGCAGATGCCCCGCACCCAGACGTCGACCGGCACGCCGGCCTGGGAGGCCCGGTAGAGGGCGTCCGTGACGGCCTCGTCCACGATCGAGTTGACCTTGATCCGCACCCAGGCGGGCCGGCCGGCCCGGTGGTGCTCGATCTCCCGGCCGATCCGCTCGACCAGCCCGTCGCGCAGCGTCCGCGGCGCCACCAGCAGGCGCTGGAAGCTGTCCCGCCTGGAGTAGCCGGAGAGCCGGTTGAACAGGTCGGACAGGTCGGCGCCCACCTCGTTGTCCGCGGTGAGCAGCCCGATGTCCTCGTACAGCCGGGCCGTCTTGGGGTGGTAGTTGCCGGTGCCGACGTGTGCGTAGCGGCGCAGCGTGTCGCCCTCCTGGCGGACCACCAGGGAGAGCTTGCAGTGGGTCTTCAGCCCGATCAGCCCGTACACGACGTGGCAGCCGGCCTCCTCCAGCTTGCGCGCCCATTTGATGTTCGCGTGCTCGTCGAACCGCGCCTTGATCTCCACCAGCACCAGCACCTGCTTGCCGGACTCCGCCGCGTCGATCAGCGCGTCCACGATCGGCGAGTCGCCCGAGGTGCGGTACAGGGTCTGCTTGATGGCCAGCACGTCGGGGTCGCCGGCGGCCTGTTCGAGGAACGACTGGACCGAGGTGGAGAACGAGTCGTACGGGTGGTGAAGCAACACGTCCCGTTCGCGAAGCGCCGCGAAGATGTCGGGCGCAGAGGCGGACTCCACCTCCGCCAGATCGCGGTGCGTGCCGGCCACGAACTTCGGGTACTTCAGCTCCGGCCGGTCCAGCGCGGCTATCTCGCCGAGCCCCGTGAGGTCGAGCGGGCCCGGCAGCGAGAAGACCTCCTCGCGGCTGATCTTCAGCTCGCGGATCAGCAGGTCGAGCACCTCGTCGTCGATGGACTCCTCGACCTCGAGCCGCACCGGCGGACCGAAGCGGCGGCGCAGCAGCTCCTTCTCCAGGGCCTGGAGGAGGTTCTCCGCGTCGTCCTCCTCGACCTCCAGGTCCTCGTTGCGGGTAACCCGGAAGACGTGGTGGGCGAGCACATCCATGCCGGGGAAGAGGTCCTCCAGATGGGCCGCTATCACGTCCTCGACCGGCACATACCGCTGCGGTGAGGCCCGGAGGAAGCGGGAGAGCAGCGGCGGCACCTTCACGCGGGCGAAGTGCTTGTGGCCGCTCGACGGGTTCCGCACGACGACGGCGAGGTTGAGCGAGAGCCCGGAGATGTACGGGAAGGGGTGCGCCGGGTCGACGGCCAGCGGGGTGAGGATCGGGAAGATCCGCTGCCGGAAGAGGCTGAACAGGTCGGTCTGCTCCTGTTCGGTGAGCTCGGGCCAGCGCAGCAGGTGGATGTCGTGCTCCGCGAGCTGCGGCGCGAGGGTCTTCTGGTAGCAGTCGGCCTCCCGGGACATCAGCTCGCGGGCGCCGGTCCAGATGGCCTCCAGCACGTCGCGCGGCAGCTGTCCGGTGACGGAACGGGTCGCCACGCCCGTGGCGATGCGCCGCTTCAGGCCGGCGACCCGGACCATGAAGAACTCGTCGAGGTTGCTGGCGAAAATGCTGAGGAAGTTGGCCCGTTCCAGTAGTGGGGTGGCCGGATCCTCGGCCAGTTCGAGCACGCGCTTGTTGAACGCCAGCCAGCTCCGCTCCCGGTCGAGGAAGCGGTCGGGGGGCAGCGGAGCCCTTTCCGGACCGGAAGCCTCGTCCCGGTCGGACGGCACGTCCGAGTCGGAGGTCTCCTCCAGAACAGACGTCTCGTCGAGGCCGGATGCTCCGTTCGAGTCGGGGGCCGCCTGCGGGACGGTGGTCGCATCCGTGGCGGGGGCGTCGTCCGGGGGTGACGCGGGGCGTCGGTCCTGGGTCGGGCTGCCCGCGCGTGCCGGATGGCCGGACGGCGCTTCGGCGCGCATCGTCGGGGTGGCCGCTCCCCTTGCGTGGGTCATACCCCTATTGTCCCGCGCGTCGCGCAAACGCGGCATGTCGCCGGAGCGAAATCGATCCGCCCATTTCTTGGCGGTCGTGGCCGACACCTGGAAATGTCGGGCGGCCCGGCGCAGCGACCAGCCGTCCTCGACGATCCGGCGGGCCAGCAGCAGGCGGTCGGCTTCGTTCATACGTCCGAGCGTAGGAGCGTCACGTTTCCGTGCGGTACATGAGATCGGTCTCGAAGGTGCGAAAGCCGAGTCCCTCGTACAGCCGCACCGCGGCGTTGTTGTCCGCGTCCACGTAGAGCATCGCGGTGGGCAGCGAGCGGCCCGTGGCCAGATAGCGCAGACCGATGGTGGTCAGCGCCTTGCCCAGGCCCGTGCCCTGCGCCTCGGGCGCGACGCCGAGCACGTAGATCTCGCCGAGCTTGTCCGCGGTGTGCACCTTGGTCCAGTGGAACCCGAGCAGCTTCCCGTCGGCGTCGAAGGCGAGGAAGAAGCCGGCCGGGTCGAACCACGCCTGGGCCTTCCTGGCGTCGAGGTCCCGCTGGGTGAGCGCCCCCTGCTCCGGGTGGTGGGCGAACGCCGCGGCGTTCACGGACAGCCACGCGGCATCGTCCTCGCCCGGCACGAACGTCCGCACCGTGGCGCCCTCGGGCAGCCGGGGCTCGGTCAGCCGCAGCCCGCCCAGCGGGCGCCGCAGTTGCCGCAGCTCGCGGAAGAGGGTGAGGCCGAGCGCCTGGGCGAGGTGGCGCGCGGCCGGGTGGCCGCCGTGCGCCCAGATCCGCAGCCGGTGTCCCGATTCGGCGAGCAGCGCCTCGCCCACCGCGTGCCCGTAGCGTCGGCCGCGATACTCGGGGTGGACGACCAGTTCGGCGGACGGCGCCTCCACCGGGTCGGTGCCGTCGAGTTGGCCGTACGCGACCAGTTCGCCGTGCTGGTGGAGCAGCAGATGCTTCACACCCGGTCTCGGGCCGCCGTGCAGCAGCAGCCTGCCCTGCTCGGAGACGGCGCTCTGTCCGTCGGCCCGGGTCGCCGCGTCGATGATCGCGTCCCCGTCCCGCACGTCCGTCGCCGTTACCTCGTCCCGTACCACGACGTCGTTCATGACCCGACTCTATGGCCCCGGCTCAGGGTGGCGGCACGGTGCGAGGGAACAACCCGTCGCCCTCGTCGTCGTTCGTGGGCGTTTCATCTGCTTGTTACGTCGCCACTCCTGACTTGCTACGCGCGTAGCCACTAAGGTGCGGCGCATGCGCGCTCTCCGGATGACCAGAACCACCGCGATCGCCGCGGCCGTCGCGGCCACGGCGACGCTCGGCATCGGCCTGACCGCCGCCCAGGCCGCCCCCGACGGATCCGGCGGCGGCCACGGCGGGGGCGGCCACGGCCGCACCGTCGACCTCCAGGTGCTGGCCATCAACGACCTGCACGGCGCGCTGGAGGCGCCCACCGGCTCCAACGGACAGGTGGTCGAGGAGCACGCGGACGGCACCACCGAGACGATCGAGGCGGGCGGCGTCGAGTACCTCGCCACCGGCCTGCGCGAGGCGCGCGAGGACGAGCAGCGCTCGGTCACGGTGGCCGCCGGCGACCTGATCGGCGCCAGCCCGCTGCTGTCAGGTCTGTTCCACGACGAGCCCACGATCGAGGCGCTCAACGGCCTGGGCATGGACGTCGCGGGCGTCGGCAACCACGAGTTCGACGAGGGCTGGGAGGAGTTGGTCCGGCTCCAGGAGGGCGGCTGCCACCCGGAGGACGGCTGCTACGTCGACGACCGCGAGTTCGCGGGGAGCGAGTTCCCGTACCTTGCCGCCAACGTGGTCAACGAGGACACCGGCGAGCCGATCCTCGACCCGTACACGATCCAGAACCTCGGCGGCGTGCGGGTGGGCTTCATCGGCGTCACCCTGGAGGGCACGGCCGACATCGTCACCCAGGAGGGCATCGAGGGCCTGGAATTCCTCGACGAGGTCGAGACGATCAACCGGTACACCGCCGAGTTGGAGCGGCGCGGCGTCAACGCGGTCGTCGCGCTCGTCCACGAGGGCGGCTACCCCGAGTCCACCGCGTACAACAACGACTGCGACGCCGGCGGCCCCGGCTCCGGCATCTCGGGCCCGATCGTGGACATCGCCGAGCGGACCGACGCCGGCGTGGACGCGCTGGTCACCGGCCACACCCACCAGCCGTACGTCTGCACCATCCCCGACCCGGCGGGGAACGACCGCCTCGTCACCTCCGCGGCCTCCAACGGGCGCCTGTTCACCGAGCTGAACATGGAGTACGACCGGCGCAGCCAGGACATCGTGCGCGCCTCGGTCGAGGGCACCAACCGGGTGGTGGACCGGGAGCAGCAGAAGGCCGCCGACATGACGGACCTGATCGGCTACTGGAACGAGTTGGCCGCGCCGATCGCCAACGCCCCCGTCGGCTACATCTCCGAGGACGTGCTCGGCCGCGGCGCCGGCACCCCGGAGACCCCGTTGGGCGACCTGATCGCCGACGCGCAGCTCGCCCACGCCCGCACCCTGGACGAGTCCACGGACCTGGCGCTGATGAACCCGGGCGGGGTGCGCGCCGACCTCATCTACGCGGCGTCCGGCGAGGAGGGCGACGGCGTCGTGACGTACGGCGAGGGCTTCACCGTCCAGCCGTTCTCGAACACGGTGAACCTGCTCGACCTCACCGGCGAACAACTGCTGGCCGTGCTCCAGGAGCAGGTCAGCGGCGCCAACGAGGCCGCGCCGAAGATCCTCCAGCCGTCCGAGGGCCTGAACTACACGCTCGACCTCACCCGTTCGGGCGCGGACCGGATCGTGGCGGACTCGGTCACGGTCGGCGGCGAGCCGCTGGACCCGGCGGCCACCTATCGGGTCGCGGTCAACTCCTTCCTGGCCGGCGGCGGCGACGGCTTCGCCACCCTGGCCGAGGGCGCCAACCCGGTCGTCGGCGGCGACGACATGGCCGCCCTGGAGGAGTACCTGGGCACGGTCTCCACGCCCGACGCCCCGATCGCGGCCCCGGCGGCGGACCGCATCACGGTGGTCGAATGACCGCGCGGCGCTGAGCCGACGTCGACCGAGCGCGGGCCGGGGTTCCCACGGGGCGGAACCGCGGCCCGCGCCCTTTTGCGCTCCGAGTAGCGTCGGCCCGTGGACACCACTCCCGCGCACGTGCCGTCCGACGTCCTCCGCTGGGCCGACGACCTCGCGGCGGTCCTCGCCGCGTCCCGCCCCGACCTGGTCGGCATCTACCTGCACGGTTCCGCCGCCCTCGGCGGCTTCGAGCCCGCGCGCAGCGATGTGGACGTCCTCGCCGTCGTCGCCGAGCCCGGCACCGCGGCCGCTGGGCGGCGGCTGGGCGAGGCGATCGTGGCGGCGGCCGACCAGTGCCCCGGCACGGGTCTGGAGATGAGCGTCATCACGGCGGCGACCGCGCGCGACCTCGGGGACTGCCCGTTCGAGGTGCACGTCAACACGACCGGGGACGCGCCCGTGATCGCGACCGGCGCCGGGACCGCCGGCGACCCCGACCTGCTGCTGCACATCGCCGTCTGCCGGCAGCACGCGGTCGCGGTCCACGGACCGCCGCCCGCCCGGGTCTTCGGCCCGCTCCCCCGCCACCGCGTTCTGGCCGCGATGGAGGACGAACTGCGCTGGGGCCTCGACCACGGCCGCACCGCCTACGCCGTGCTCAACGCCTGCCGCGCGGCGCGGTTCGCCGAGGACGGGCTGCTGTGCTCCAAGCTCGACGGCGCCCGCTGGTACCTGACCCGGCACCCCGACGACCCAACGGTGACCGCCGCCCTGGCCCACCAACGCGACGGCGCCCCGGAGCCCGGCGTTGACGAGGCGACGACGTTCGTCGAGGTGACGCTGCGCCGCCTCCGCGCCCGCTGACCCGTCCGCGCGCACATCGTGCGCGTCGCGTCCCGCCTTTCGGGACTTGCCGCGCACGTTCCCGGTCTGCGCCCCACCACGGCCGGGTGCCCGCCCGGGTCTATCTGGTCTGCCGGCTCTGCCGGTTGGCCTCGGCGACCTTGGCGGTGAGGGCCTCGGTGGGCGAGAGCGGACGGATGTCGCCGGGTGCGGCATCCCATTCGCACCCGCCGCCCGGTGGACGTAGCTGGTAGTTGGGCCCGACCTGGCCCATGACGACGCCGATCGTCTGCCGGCGGGTGTCGCGAACGAGGCTCCCCACCGCGGGCCGCGGCCCGGCCCCGTGATCGTTGCGGGGTTCGAATTCCATGGCGGAAACGCCTCTCTCGGATCGCTTTCTCGGTTTCCACCCTCAGCGTCGTCAGCGAGGGTTAGCCTCACCAGGGGGATGCGCAAAGCAACACGAGTGTGAAAGAACTTCGTTGCAGGGAGTCATGTCATGGCCAATACGCGCGCTCATTTCGGTCCCTGGCGACTCGGCTGGCCCTTCTTCGGGGCGGAACTCAAGCGCCGCCGCGAAGCGGCCGGGCTCACCCAGGACGAGCTGGGCAAGATGGCCTTCTGTTCGGCCGGATACGTCAGCCAGTTCGAGCAGGCGACGCGAAAGCCACAGTTGGATCACTCGCAGCGGTTCGACCAGGCTTTGCAAACCGACGGCTTTTTCGAACGCATGTGGAACGAGCTGATCAACAAGAGCCCGTACGTCCACTACTTCTCCGACGCCTACGAGTTGGAGACCCGAGCCCAGACCATTTGCGACTTCGCGCCGCTGCTGGTACCGGGACTGCTCCAGACGGAGGCGTACGCGCGCGCGGTGTTCCGGGCGGGACTGCCGTTGCTCCCTGACGAGGAGATCGACGAGCTCGTGACCAACCGCCTCGCCCGAGCCCGCGTCCTCAAGCGGGCCGACGGTCATACTCCGCCACTGTATTGGGCGGTCCTGGACGAGAGCGTAATGAGACGTCCGGTGGGCGGATCTGCGGCGATGGGCGAGCAGCTGGCCCACATCGCACGGACCGTCCGAGACCGTCGAGCGATCGTGCAGGTTCTTCCCTATTCCGCTGGGGCGCATGCACTCATGGAGGGTTTCCTGACACTGATGACGTTCACGGATGCGCCTCCCGTGGCGTATGTGGAGAGCCCACACGTAGGTCAACTCCTGGACGATCCGGCCCTGATCGCGCGCAGCGAGATGTATTACGATCTCGCCAGGGCTACCGCGTCGTCGCCCGAGGAGTCCCTATCCCTGATCGAATCAGTGGCAGAGGAATACAGGAAATGACCACTCAGCATGACCCGAAGGCCGCTCAGTGGCGCAGGAGCAGCTACAGCGGCGCCAGCAACGGTTCGTGTGTCGAGGTGGCCGACCACACCCCCGACGCTGTCCCCGTCCGCGACAGCAAGAACCCCCACACGACCCTGACCATCCCCGCCGACGCCTGGCAGGCGTTCGTGGCACGGCTGAAGGCCTGACGCACACCTGCGGATGCGGGAGTCGCCGTCCCCCCGTCCGCAGCACCCGAAAACGTCTTAGCCCCGGCGACATGATCACGAAGATCAGCGGTCCACCGGGGCTTGTCACTCGCCACTGCACCCGAAGCCGGCCCTTGGGTGGAGATCTGGCTCAGCCCGGCACGCTACAGGGTGTACCTGACTGAAGCCGAAGGTGATCGCGAGCACGCCTTGGAGCCGTACCAGTTACGCAATGCCTACGTTGCGCCGCTGGACGCTGGCTGGCGTGGTGTGGGCCACTGGCTGGACGACCCGGCCAGCCCGCTGCGCGTGCAGATGTTGCGTAGCAAGAAGGGGGGCCGGCGCGGTCGGCGGCGCATCGACGTCAACGAAGGGCTTCGCAAGGCGATCGACACCGCCCGGACCCGCCACCGCCCACACGCCCCGCCGGGGAAGATCATCGCTGAATTGCCGCTGGGCGTGTGGCGGTACCTGTCGTCGTCCGCGCACGAGAAGACCCTCTGGGTTCCCTACCTCCACGAGACCTTTCCTTCGGGAGTTTCCAGGGCAAGGGTCGACAAGGCCATCGGCAACCTGCACGAGTTGCGCAACCGAGCGGCTCACTGGGAGCCGCTGCTGGCCACTCCGCTGAAGCGACGGATGGAGGAGCTGGTATGGATCGCGGGACTGCTCAGCGCGGACTTGGCCGCGTACATCCGATGCCACAGCCAGGTCGAGAGACTGCTGGATCAGTGGCCGTGAACCGTGGCTGACCGGCAAGACGCTCACCCGCCGGGCCGTGTGCCCCGGGTGACTCGCTCCCGGCGAGGATGTCCCGGGCCCTCGGCCAGGGCAGCAAGGAGTTCCTCCATGCGTTCCGCGATGTCCGTGCGAGCGCGGTCCCCCGCGCCCGCCGAGTGGAAGCGGCGGCGGGCCGGCGGGTTCTCGTCCTCGATGGTGGTGCCGTTCACGGGTCCCAGCATTCCGCATCCGCGGGCTCAGGTCTGGGAGTCGGCGAGGAGGTGGAGGGCGAGGGACTTGAGTTCGGGGGTGGCGTCGGCGGCGTTGCCGGAGTCGAAGGGGGGTTGGGGGTCGTACTCGACGGCGAGCTGGATGGCGCGGGCCGTCGTCTCGTCGGAGAGTTCGGCGGCAAGGAACAGGGCCAGGTCGATGCCGGCGGACACACCGGCGCTGGTGATGACCTTCCCCGAGACGACATAGCGCTCCGGCACGTACGTGACGCCGAACGTCTCCTCCAGGTAGGCGGCCGACGCCCAGTACGTGGTGGCCCGGTCCCGGAGCAGGCCGGCCGCGCCCAGGACGAGCGCGCCGGTGCACACGGACGTCGTCCACCGGGTGTGCCGGTCGATCCGGCGGATGAAGTCCAGCAGGACCGGGTTCTCCATGGCGGCCACCGTGCCTCGTTCGCTGCCGCCGGGCACCAGCAGCACGTCGAGCCGGTGCACCTCGTCGACGGCCCGGTCGGCCAGCACGGACACGTCCCCGGTGTCGGTGCGGACCGGACCGCGGCGCTCGCCGATCATGGTCACGGTTGCGCCGGGTAGCCGGCTGAGCACCTCGGCGGGGCCGGTCGGGTCGAGCAGGCTGAAGCGGTCGTAGAGGAGTATCCCGATCCGGGGCCCCGAGCCCTCCTCGGCGGCGGCGGTCCCCGCGGCGGCGCCCAGCGCGACGCCTGCCAGGGCGCCGGCCAGCACGGTCCGGCGCGTCGTTTCCGTTGCTGTCATGCTCGCGGAGTCTGCCGGGGCGGCTGGTCCCGTGGGCGGGGCATGGCCGGCATTCTGCGGAGTGTGTCCCCGGTGACGCCGTAGTGGTCGAGGAGGGCCTTGCGCAGCGTCTCCGCCGAGCCGAGGCCGCAGCGGCGGGCGATCGCGGCCAGGGGTAGCTCGCTGGAGCGTACGAGGTGGGCGGCGTGTTCGGTGCGGGTCGCGCGCACGGCGCGAGCCGGTGTGGTGGCGAGGTGGGTCGTGAAGAGCCGGGTCAGGTGGCGCACGCTCACCCCGGCCCGGGCGGCCAGCGCGCCCGGCGAGAGGTCGTCGCCCAGATGCGCGGCGACGTGGCCCAGCAGGTCCCTGACCAGCCGGTCGCCGGGCGGCGGGGTGGCCAGGAACATGCTGATCTGCGCCTGGTCCGCCGGCCGGTGCAGGTAGGTGACCAGTTCGCGGGCCACCCGCCGGGCCAGCGTCGGCCCGTGGTCGTCCTCGATCAGCGCCAGCGTGAGGTCCAGCGCGCTGGTCACCCCGGCCGACGTGTAGACGTGGCCGTCGCGGACGTAGAGCGGCGCGGGATCGACGGCGACGGCCGGGTGCCGGCCGGCGAGGTCGGCGGCGTAGCGCCAGTGCGTGGTCACCCGCCGGTGGTCGAGCAGCCCGGCGGCGGCGAGCACGTACGTGCCGGTGCAGACCGACGCGACCCGCCGGCTGCGCTCGGCCAGCCGCCGCACCTGGGCGAGGAGGCGCGGCTCCACGGCCGCGCCGCCGTACCCGACGCCGCCCACCACGAGCAGCGTGTCCACCGCGCCGGTGATGCCGCCGAGGCGCTTCCCTCCGGTCAGGCCGATGCCGGCGGAGCTGCGCACCGGCCGGCCGTCGAGGGTGGCCAGCTCGATGGCGTAACGGGGCGCCGCGCCGAAGCGGTTGGCGATGTCCAGGGCCCCGCTGGGGCAGGCGACGTCGAGGATCTGGGCGTCGTGGTAGGCGACGATCACCACCCGGCGGTCCGCCATGGCCGTGGTCTCCTCAGCCGGCGCGGGGCAGGGTGATCGCCGTGAGGACCAGTCCCTCGTGGGTCAGCCAGCGGCCGCTGAACGCGTCGATGCGCACGCCGTCCACGACCGGCCCGGTCACCAGCAGGCGGGCGGTGAAGGTGCCGTCGGGGCGGAGGTCGAGCTCAGCCTCCTCGAAGCCCAGCCAGCGCCGGGTGAGCGGGAACCACGTCTTGTAGACGCTCTCCTTGGCGCTGAACAGCAGCCGCTCCCAGGACACCTCGGGCCGCGCCGCGGCCAGCTCGGCGAGCCGGGGCCGCTCCTGGGGCAGCGAGATCATGCCGAGGATGCCGGGGTCGGGTAGCGGCTCGTTCGGTTCGGCGTCGATGCCGACGGACGCCACGTCGGTGGCGCGCGCCACGGCCGCGCCCCGGTAGCCCTGGCAGTGAGTCATGCTGCCGACGAAGCCGTCCGGCCAGGTGGGCGCGCCGCGCTCCCCCGGCAGCAGCGGCACCCGCGGGCCGCCGAGACGCGCGAGCGCGGTGCGCGCCAGCGCGCGCACCGTGCCGAACTCCCGCCGGCGCACCGGCACGGCGCGGGACACTTGCCGTTCCTCCTCGGGGAACAGCTCGGGCGGCTCCTCCAGATCGCCGAACGACTCCCCGACCACCACGGCGACGGGCAGCAGCCCCGCGACGACGCATTCGCCCTTGCCGGGCGCCGGACCCGGCACCGCGGCAGGTGTGGCGGTCACTGGCGGACCTCCGCCCTCGGCAGGACCTGGACGAGGCGGCCGGGGGGTGCCGCGCGTGGCTGCCATTCGCGCGGGTAGCCCAGCGACACCTCCTGGTGCGGCACGCCGTCGTGCCAGATCAGCCGCGGGATGTGCAGGTGGCCGTAGACCACCGCGGCGGCGTGGAAGCGGCGCGCCCAGTCGGCCGTGGCCTCGGTGCCGCACCACAGCGCGAACTCCGGATAGCGCAGCACCCGGGTGGGCTCGCGGACCAGCGGGAAGTGGTTGACCAGGACGCTGGGCAGGCCGGCGGGCAGCTCGGCGGCCAGTCGGGCCTCGGTGAGCTCGACGCGGGCCCGGCACCACGCGTCGCGGCTCGGGTACGGGTCGGGGTGCAGCAGGTACTCGTCCGTGCCGATCACCCCGGCCTCCTCCGCCACGGCCAGCGCCTCCCGTTTCGTCGCCGTTCCGGCCGGCCGGAAGGTGTAGTCGTAGAGCACGAAGAGCGGGGCGATGACGGCGGGGCCGCCCTCGCCCTCCCAGACGGGGTAGGGGTCCTCTGGCGTGATGACGCCCAGCGCGCGGCAGCGCTCCACGAGGTGCCGGTAGCGCGGCTCGCCGCGCAGCGGCAGCGGGTCGTCGGGGGCGGTCCACAGCTCGTGGTTCCCTGGGACCCAGATCACCTTGGCGAAGCGCTCGGCGAGCAGTCCGAGCGCCCATTCGACGTCGGCGGCGAGTTCGGCGACGTCCCCGGGCACCAGCAGCCAGTCCTCGTCCGACTCGGGGCGCAGCCGCTCGACGATCCGCCGGTTCTCCTCATAGCGCACGTGCAGGTCGCTGATGGCGACGAGTCTTCCCCCGGTTCCCACGCAACTCCCCCCTCTCCTCGGCGCATTCAACGTACCCCAGGCGGACAACTTCGAGAAAGCTTGAACTCTCGTTAGGCTGGCCGTCATGCACAGCACGCGTTCCGCCTCGGCCCAGGCCTCGTGCCAGCCCTCCTGCGGGCCCTCGGCGCAGGCCCCGGCGCAGACGGCCTCATCGGCTTCCGCACAGACCGCCTCGCAGACCGCGACCGCGACCGCTCCGCGATCCCGGCAGATCGCCAAGGAGCTCACCATCGGCCAGCTCTCCCAGCGCAGCGGCGTGGCCACCTCGGCGCTCCGCTTCTACGAGGAGCAGGGCCTGATCAGCAGCCGCCGCACCACGGGGAACCAGCGCCGCTACCGGCGCGACATGCTGCGCCGGGTGGCGTTCATCCGGGTCTCGCAGAACGTCGGCATGCCGCTGAACGCGATCCGCGCGGCGCTCGACCGGCTTCCCGACGGCCGCACCCCGACCCGGACGGACTGGGCCGAGGTCTCGGCGTCCTGGCAGAGCGATCTGGACGCCCGGATCCGGCAGCTGACCCGGCTGCGCGACAACCTCACCGAGTGCATCGGCTGCGGCTGTCTCTCGCTGGAGTCCTGCATGCTGGCCAACCCCTACGACATCTGCGGCGAGCACGGCTGCGGCCCGCGCCGGCTGCTCGACGACGGCGCGGAGTAGCCGCCGGCGGGCGCGGAGCCGACGGGCCTACGCGGCGCCGGACGGCTGGTCGGCCGGGGCGGTGGGCTCGGCCGGGGCGGCCGGCGGTGCGGGGGCGCCCGGCAGCGTCACCACCGCCTCGGTACCGCCGCCCTCCGCCGGGCGCAGCGCGATGTCGCCGCCGCTGGCCCGCACGGTCCTGGCCACGATGGACAGGCCGAGCCCCGAGCCCGGTAGGGCCCGCGCACTGGTCGAGCGCCAGAAGCGTTCGAAGACGTGCGGCAGTTCCTCGGGGTCGATGCCGGGGCCGTGGTCGCGGATGCGCAGCACGCCGTCCCGCAGCACCACCTCGACCTCCTGCTTTCCTGGCTCCCGCTGCGCCGCCGCCGGATCGTCCGCGGCGCCCACCCGGCTGAACTTGACCGCGTTGTCCAGCAGGTTCACCACCGCGCGCTCCAGGTCCGCGGGCTCGGCGCGCACGTACCACGGGTCCAGATCGGCGTCGATCCGCACGTCCCCGGCCTTCGCGCGCAGCCCCACCCGGCGCAGCGCCCGCCCGGCCACCTCGTGCAGTCCGACGATCACCGGCCGTCCGGCGGCCTGCTCGGGCCGGGACAGCTCCTGGAGGTCGCCGATGAGCGCGGCGAGCTCGGTCAGCTGCTCCTTGACCGAGGTGAGCAGCTCCGCCCGGTCCTGCTTCGGCAGCGGCCGGCCGGTCTCCTCGCTGCGGGTGAGCAGCTCGATGTTGGTGCGGAGCGAGGTGAGCGGGGTGCGCAGCTCGTGCCCGGCGTCCGCGATCAGCTGCTGCTGGAGGTCGCGGGAGGAGGCGAGCGCGGCGGTCATGGAGTTGAACGAACGGGACAGCCGGGCGATCTCGTCCGTGCCCGCCCCCTCGACCGGCAGCCGCACGCTGAGGTCCTCGGTGCGGGCGATGTGCTCGGCGGCCTGGGTGAGCCGGTTCACGGGACGCAGCCCGGCGCGTGCCAGCATCACGCCCACACCGGCGGCGCCCACCGCGGCCGCGGCGGCGACGAGCGCCAGCACGACGGCCAGCGAGTTCAGCGGCTCGTTCACCTCGTCCATCGGCAACGCGATGGACACCGCCGCGTTGACGCCCGGCAGCGGGTGGGTCATCACCCGGTATTCCTCGCCGTTGGTCCCGGTGCCGTCACGGAGGATGTTCGACATGAGGCCGGGTGGCTGGGTCTGGGCCGCCTCGGTCATGTCGAGGTCGGCGTCCGTGACGTCCAGCTCCGTGGTGGAGGGCGGGAGGACGCAGCTCTTGCCGTTCGAGAAGACGACCTGGAGGACGTAGTTGGCCCCTATGGGAGGGGCGAACTGCTCGGGCTCCTGGGGCTCGTCCTTGCAGGCGCCCTCGTTGACCGCGTCCACCACCTGGCCGCCGTTGACCCGTGTCTCGCGCAACTGGTCGTCGAGGGACTTGATCAGCTGGTCCCGGACGAGGAACCACGCCACCACGGCGCACACCGCCACGGCCACGGTCACGGCGAGCGCCGTCAGCAGCGCCAACCGCCCCCGCAGCGGCAGCCGCCCGCCCAGCCGGGGCGCGGCGAGCGCCCTCATCGGCCCTCGCGCAGCGTGTAGCCGACGCCCCGCACGGTCTGGACCAGCCGCGGTTCGCCACCCGCCTCGGTCTTCCGGCGCAGATACATGATGTAGACATCCAGGGAGTTGGAGGCGGGCTCGTAGTCGAAACCCCACACGGTGTGCAGGATCTGCTCGCGGGTGAGCACCTGCCGCGGGTGGGTGAGGAGCAGCTCAAGAAGCGTGAACTCGGTCCGGGTCAGCTCCACGGCGCGTTTGCCGCGGGTCACCTCCCGGGTGGTGGGGTTCATCCGCAGATCGGCGAAGACCAGCCATTCGGCCGGCTCCTCGGGGGCGGCGGGGCCTTCGGGGACGTAGCCGCTGCGGCGCAGCAGGGCGCGGAGGCGGGCGAGCAGCTCGTCCAGCTCGAACGGCTTGACGAGGTAGTCGTCCGCCCCCGCGTCCAGGCCGCTGACCCGGTCGCCGACCGTGTCGCGCGCGGTCAGCATGAGGATCGGCACCCGGTTCCCCGAGGCGCGCACGCGCCGCGCGGTGGTGAGGCCGTCCATCCGGGGCATCAGCACGTCCAGCACCACGGCGTCCGGGGGGTGCGCCGCCATCCGCTCCAGGGCGTCGGCGCCGTCCATGGCCGTCTCGGTGGCGTACCCCTCGAAGGCGAGACTGCGCTGCAGGGCCTCACGCACGGCGGGGTCGTCGTCCACGATCAACACCCGCGAGCCGTCAGTCATGCGGTCAGTCTCGCACCCGAGATCACGCCCACGATGCCTGGGCTCCGAGGTCGTCCAGCACGTCGGCCACGGTGTTGCTGGGGATCGCGAAGCCCAGTCCGGCGCTGCCGGAGTCCGTGGGGTTGTACATGGCGGAGTTGATGCCGATGATCTCGCCGGCCATGTTGATCAGCGCTCCCCCGGAGTTGCCCGGGTTGAGGGAGGCGTCGGTCTGGATGGCCTCGTAGGTGGTGGTCGAGGAACCGGTGTCGCCGTTGTAGCGCCCGCCGCCGAACTCGAACGGCCAGGAGCCGCCGTTGCTCTGTCCCTCGTCCACGCTGACGGTCACCTCGCGGTCGAGCGCGGAGACGATGCCGCTGGTCACGGTGCCGCTCAGGCCCTCGGGCGAGCCGATGGCCACGACCTCGTCGCCGACCACGACATCGTCCGAATCGCCGAACGTCGCCGGGGTCAGCCCGTCGACGCCTTCGACGTCGATCACCGCCAGGTCAGATTCGGGATCGGTGCCCTCGACGGTGGCCTGCGCGGTACTGCCGTCGCTGAACGTCACCTTGACGGCGTCGGCGCCCGCGACCACATGGCTGTTGGTGAGGATGTCGCCGTCCTCGCTGAGGACCACGCCAGAGCCGGTCGCGGTCTCCGTGGCGATCTCGACGACGCTGGGGCTGACGGCGGCGGCCACGGAGGCCACGGTGCCGTCGGCGGCCGCTGCCGCCGCGTTGGTTCCCTGGACGGCGCTGTCCGCGTCGCCCGTGGACGTCGCCCCGTCGAGCAGGGTCGCGGCGCCGCCGCCCACGATGGCGCTGACCAGACCCACGCCGACGAGAAAGACCGCCGGCCGGAGCACCCGGCCCCCCGCATGCGGCCTTGCGGCGCTCGCGGAGGGCGGCACCACCGGGTCAGCGGCGGGGACCGTGGGCCCGAACGCCTGCCCGTGGGGACGCTGGGGTTCGTCGAACCCGACGTATCCCTGGTGTTCTCCCTGGTGTTCGCTCATGTCACTGACTGTGGGTTCAGAAGATGAGAAGAGTCTGAGACGCGTCTCAGAATCCCGTGGAAAAGCGTGGGGCCGCTCCTGGGAAACGCCAGGCGTCACCTCACACGCTTCTCAGAAACTCCTCATAAACGCACGTCAGACACAGACCGGGAGAAGATCGGGAACGGATGCGGAGGCGTCGTCCCGGCCGGCGGTGCGGGCTCAGCTCTGGGGGGTGCTTTCGGCGATGCCCAGGCCGGCCGACTCCGGAACGTCGGACGGGTGCGGGCAGCCGCAGGAGCGGCGGATCTTCAGCGTCACCGGGAACTGGCGCACCCGCTCCACCGGCCCGCCGTGCGCCTCGCCGACCGCCAGGTCCACCGCGGCGTGCGCCATGGCCTCCCGGTCCGAGGCGACCGTGGTCAGCGGCGGATCGGTCAACGCCGCCTCCTTCACGTCGTCGAACCCGGCCACCGCCAGCTCGCCCGGCACGTCGATGCGCAGCTCGCGCGCCGCCCGCAGCACGCCGATGGCCTGGTCGTCGGTCGCGCACACCAGCGCCGGCGGCCGGTCGGGTCCTGAGAGCAGCCGCAGCGCGACGCGGTAGGCGTCGTACCGGTTGTAGGCGCACTGGAAGAGTCGGCCCGCGGTGTCGATCCCCGCCTCGGCCATCGCCCGGCGCCAGCCGGTGACGTGGTCGGTGACCGGGTCGCCCGATTCGGGTGTGGACTCCATGCCGCCCAGGCAGGCCACGTACGCGTGACCGTGGTCCAGCAGGTGGCGGGTGACCTGCTGCGCGCCGCCGATGTCGTCGACGACGACGGCCACGTCGTTCACCGCCTCGGGCCGCCGGTGCAGCAGCACCACCCGGGCGTCCCAGACGTCGATCTCGGCGGCGGCGTGCTCGCTCGGGCCCGAGCTGATCAGCACCAGCCCGGACACCCGCATGCCCAGGAAGGCACGCAGGTAGTGCACCTCACGCTCGTCGAGATAGTCCGAGTTCCCGACGAGGACCATCTTGCCGCGCTCCGCCGCCGCCTGTTCCACGGCGTGCGCCATCTCGGCGAAGAACGGCTGCCGGGCGTCCGGCACGATCAGCCCTATCAGGTCCGTCCGCTGCGAGGCCATCGCCTGCGCCACGCGGTCCGGCCGGTATCCCAGCTCCTTGATCGCGGCGAGCACCCGCTCCCGGGTGCTCGCGGCGACCGGGCGCGGACCGTTGTTGATGACATAGCTGACGACGGCGGTCGAAGTACCCGCCAGTCGCGCCACGTCATCCCGCGTCACCTTGGCCACACACCGCAGTCTACGCGCGCAACCACCCTGCGGGATACGGCGACCGGTATCCGGACAACCGTTCCGTGGGGACCCCGTTGGGGCCGGGTGGCCAGCTGCGGTGCGCGCCGGCCCCGCCGGTCAGTTGCGGCGGGCGGCCTCCTTGACGACCTGCTCGGCCTCGCGGGTGATCGCCCGGGCCTGCTCGTCCTCGACCCGCTCCTTCTCCGGCACCACGAAGCGGTAGCCGACGTTGCGCACGGTGCCGATGAGCGATTCGTGCTCCGGGCCCAGCTTCGCGCGCAGCCGTCGCACGTGGACGTCCACGGTGCGGGTGCCGCCGAAGTAGTCGTAACCCCAGACCTCCTGGAGCAGCTGCGCCCGGGTGAACACCCGACCCGGGTGCTGCGCCAGGTACTTCAGCAGCTCGAACTCCTTGAAGGTGAGGTCCAGCACCCGGCCCTTGAGCTTCGCGCTGTAGGTGGCCTCGTCGACCGAGAGGTCGCCGTTGCGGATCTCCATCGGCGAGTCGTCCGTGGTCAGCTGCTGCCGGCCGGTGGCCAGCCGCAGCCGGGCCTCGACCTCGGCCGGGCCCGCGGTGTCCAGCACCACGTCGTCCACGCCCCAGTCGGCGGTCACCGCGGCGAGCCCGCCCTCCGTCACGATCAGCACCAGCGGACAGCCGGGGCCGGTCGAACGCAGCAGCTGGCAGAGCGAGCGGACCTGCGGCAGGTCCTTGCGGCCGTCGATGAGGATCACGTCGGCGCTCGGCGCGTCGACCAGGGCCGGCCCTTCGGCCGGCGCCACCCGGACGTTGTGCAGCAGCAGTTCCAGCGCGGGGAGCACCTGCGACGACGGTTGGAGGGCATTGGTCAGGAGAAGCAGCGAGCTCATGGTGAGGGGCGTTCCTTCCTCGGTCCTGGCGCGGGGGACTCTTCGAGCGGCTCTGCCCAGAAAGCACGAAAGGACCCGGGTTGGCATCTGTGCCCGGATCCTTACGACCTCCAGCATCATAGCCGAAACACGTCGGCTTGCGCAGCGGGGCGGCGCATGCTCGTTCCGTGGCAGGCTAGGGGGCCGGCGGGACACCGTTGATCGAAAGGGCTGGCGGGATGGCGGGCGGAACGATCCGCTACTGGGCGGCGGCGAAGGCCGCCGCGGGGACGGCGGAGGAGGCGTACGACGCCGTGACGCTGGCCGAGGCGCTGGACGCGGCGCGGGCGCGACACGCCGACCGGCCCGATTTCGCGCGGGTGCTCTCGCGGTGTTCCCTGCTGGTCAACGGCGAGCAGGTGGGCTCCCGCCCGCACGCGTCGGTCACGCTCCCCGACGGCGGCACGGTCGAGGTACTCCCCCCGTTCGCCGGCGGCTCGGAGCCGCGACCCGGCGGCCGCGCACCCGGCGGCCGCCGGTGACCGCGCACGCGCACGCCGCGGACGCGACGAGACCTGGGCCCGCCACGGTGCCCGGCGCCGCCGGGCGCTCCGGGCGCACGGCGAGCGACGCCACGGCGCGAGCCGGAGGCGACCCGAAGACGAAGACCGCCGGTGACCCCATGGCGACGTCCGCCATCGCGGTAACAGCGGACGACCCGACGACGACCGCACCCGCGGGGCGTGTGGTGACGACCTCCGCTGCCGCGGAGCGGTTCGGGGGCGCCCTGATGACGGCGGACGGCCTGACAGGCCCCGCCGCTGCGAAGGCGGCGAACGACCCGACGAGGGCCGTTGCGGGTCGCCTGGCCGGCGGGGTGCGGGTCGAGGGCGGTGTGATGACGACGACCGTGGGCGCGACGGGGGGCGTTCCTCGTCAGCGGCAGAACGGAGGGGTGCGGTGAGTGACGCGCGGGTGGTGGCGGGGGATGGCCAGCCCGGCCAGAGGGCACGGCATCGGGCGCGTTCGCCGATCATCCCGCCGGGGCCGTTGCCCGCCCTGCTGACCGCCGCGCTGGCCGGGCTGTTCGCCGCCACCGCGCCGCTCGGCCAGGCGGGTCTGCTGCCGGGCGTCGTGGTGCTCCAGGCGGTGACCGCGGCCGGCTGGTTCCGGCTGAACGGCATGTGGCCCGCCCGGCAGGGCATCGTGCTGGCGTTCGCGGGTGGTCTGGCCGCCGACGCCGCGCTGCTGCTGGCACCCGAGGACTCCCCGGTCCGGGTCGGCCAGGCACTGCTCGGCGCGCTCGGCGTGTGGTTCCTGCTGGTGCTGCTGCTCCAGCTGCGGCACCGCGGCTCGGCCGACGAGCGCCTCGACTCGTTGACCGCGACGGCCGCGGCCAGTCTGCTGACCGTGCTGGCCGCGGGGCATCTGGCGGCCGTCGACGTGTCCTCGACGGCCGTCGTGGTCATGGCGTTGGGCGTAGTGGCGGCGGTGTTGTTCCGGGCGCTGCCGGGTCCTGGCGTGGCCAGGGTGCTACTGGCGCTGCTGGCCGTCGCAGGCGTGGGTGCCGCCGCGCGGGAGACGGGCGCGGGCGCGTTGACCGGGGCCTGGGGGGTGGCGGCGCTGTGCGTGGTGGCGATGGTGGTGTTCCGTGTGCTTCCGGATCCGGGCGTTGCCACCCTGCTGGCACTGCTGGCCGCCGCCGGTGCGGGCGCGGGGGCGCAGGCGGTGGGCGCGGACGAGCTGACCGGGGCCTGGGGCGTGGCCCTCGGCGCGGCCGGCGGCTGCTGCGCGGTGATCGGCCTGCGGGTGGCCAGCTACGACTTCCCCTCCCGGTTCGTGCACTTCACAGCGGGTGTCGCCCTGCCGCTGACCGCCGCCGCCCCGGCCGTCTACCCGCTGGCCCGGCTGCTCGCGTAGCCTGCCCGAAGTGTCACGGGCGTAACGGGCGTGCTGCAAGCGGCCTCCCACGCCGGGCCGCAGCGTGCCCGCGGGTTACTCTCACGTCACTGCGAACGTTTCACCAGGGGGGACCCGACTTCCATGCGCGCACTGCGGATCAGCCTGATCATATTCGGCGTCCTCGTCGTGCTCCTCATCGTCGCCGACCGGGTGGCGGTCTGGATGGCCGAGGGCGAGGTGGCCACCAAGGCCAAGAACAGCCTCGGCCTGAGCGAGGAGCCCGACGTGTCCATCGAGGGCTTCCCGTTCCTGACGCAGGTGGCGGGCCAGCACTTCGACAAGGTGCAGCTGGGTGTGGACAGCTACCAGGCACAGGTGGACGGCCAGGCCATCACCCTCCACGATCTGGACATCGAGGTCCGCGACACGGACCTGGATGGCTTCTCCTCGGCGACCGCGGCCGAGGCCACCGGTACCGGCCTGATCTCCTACGAGGAGATGACCCGGGCGTACGGGGAGCTGCTCGGCAGCGAGTCGAACGGCTTCGGCGCCTCCTTCGAGCACGCCGGGGACGACCTCATGAAGGTCAACCTGCAGGCCACCGTGATGGGCCAGAACGTCAGCGTCGGCGACGTCACCGGCGAGCTGGTGGTGGACGGGGAGCAGGTGCGGATGGAGATCATCGAGGAGAACATCCCCGACTCGATACCGGGCGGCGAGCAGATGGTTCGCGAGCAGCTCGGGCAGGGCCGCACGATAAGCGGGCTGCCCGACGGCCTGTCGCTGGAGTCGCTGGTGCCGGGCGAGGACGGGGTGACCGTGCACATCAACGGCACGAACGTGAGTCTCGTCGGCTGATCCTCCAGTCCGACGGAGCTGACCGGCCCGACGGACGATCTCATATGTCGGACATTGGCGTCTCAGGTGCCGGAACGCCGGTGACACAACGGTGACGTCTCCGTACGATCGCGGCATGATGCGACGGGCCACGGGCATCCCCACCGGGGGACTGACCAAGCGGCGGGCCATCGACCTGTGCCGTGTCACCGCCATGCGCTGTCGCCGCCACAGCGGCGGCTGACGACCGTGCTCCCGCCCCGCGCGCACCACGCGGGCACCGTCCTCGCGCCTTGCGCGCCGGGTCGCCCCAGCCCGCCCCCGGCTTCCCTCGGTACGCCCTTCCCCCCTGCCAATCGCTGAAGGAGAGACAGCATGAGCCGCAGTGACGTCCTGGTGGACGCCGACTGGGTCCAGGACCACCTCGACGACGAAAAGGTGGTGCTCGTCGAGGTCGACGAGGACACCAGCGCCTACGAGAAGAACCACATCAGGAACGCCGTTCGCATCGACTGGAAGAAGGAGCTCCAGGACCCGGTCCGGCGCGACTTCATCGACCAGGCCGGCTTCGAGAGCCTGCTGTCGGCCAAGGGCATCTCCAACGACGACACGGTCGTCCTCTACGGCGGCAACAACAACTGGTTCGCGGCCTACGCCTACTGGTACTTCAAGCTCTACGGCCACTCCGACGTGCGGCTGCTCGACGGCGGCCGGAAGAAGTGGGAGCTGGACGCCCGGGAGCTGGTCGAGGAGGTGCCGTCCCGCTCCGCGACGCAGTACCAGGCCAGCCCGCAGGACACCTCGATCCGCGCCTTCCGCGACGAGGTCGTCGCCGCCATCGGCGTGAAGAACCTGGTGGACGTGCGCTCCCCCGACGAGTTCAGCGGCAAGCTGCTCGCCCCCGCGCATCTGCCGCAGGAGCAGTCGCAGGTCGCCGGCCACGTGCCCAGCGCCCGTAACATCCCCTGGTCCAAGTCGGCCAACGACGACGGCACCTTCCGCTCCGACGACGAGCTGACGGAGCTGTACCAGGAGGAGGGCGTGGACCTGGGCAAGGACACCATCGCCTACTGCCGGATCGGCGAGCGCTCGGCGCACACCTGGTTCGTGCTGCACGAGCTGCTGGGCCAGCCCAACGTCAAGAACTACGACGGCTCCTGGACCGAGTACGGCTCCCTGGTGGGCGTGCCCGTCGAGACCGGCCCGGCCAAGTAGTCCAGCCCGACGCGGCCCGACACCCGGGTCCGGCGAAACAAGCAGGGAAGAGAGGGAAGTCCGACATGTGTGGAGCGAAGCCCGGCGGCCCGGACGCCGCCTCCGTCAAGCCCGGTGAGACCACCATCCAGGGCTCCGTGACCCGGGGCGGCGAGCCGGTGACCGGGTATGTCCGGCTGCTGGACAGCACCGGCGAGTTCACCGCCGAGGTGCCGACCTCCGCGACCGGCCAGTTCCGGTTCTACGCGGCCGAGGGCACCTGGACCGTGCGGGCCCTGGTGCCCGGCGGCAGCGCGGACCGCAAGGTCGTCGCCCAGCAGGGCGGGCTGACCGAGGTGACCATCGCGGTGTGACCCTCAGGGGCCAACGCCCCGAAGCGGCACGCAGGCCGCGCCCCAACCGACGCCGGTGGGGGCGCGGCCTGCGTTTTCCCCGTTGCCGCGCAGTTGCCGTGCGGATGCCGCGCGGTGCCGTGCTGTGGTCCTGGTGGGGGTGCGCCCCGTTCCTCCCCGTTACCCCCCGGAATGCCGTCTCCCCTGGCTTTCCCTTGATCGAACGCGTGGGCTGTACCGTGCTCGTGCTCTCAGTAGACGAGCGCCCGCACCCCGTCCGGCATGATCTCGCTGACGAAGACCTGCGCTCCGGCGATGCGGATCCCGTCCCTCATATCCTCCTTCTCGATCCCCCGGCGTGCGGCGCACTGCGTGCAGAGGGTGATCTGACCGCCGGCGAGGATGCCGTCGATCAACTCGGGCAACGGAGCGGCGTGCGGCAACTCGAACGCCTCCGCACGGCCGGGAAGGGCGAACCAGGCCGACTCCCCCGTCAGCCACAGCGAGACCTCCACACCACTCGCGGCGGCGACCGCCGCCACCGTGAAGGCCTGCGAGCACCGCTCGGGAGCATCCGCCCCCGCCGTCACCTTGACCACCAGCTTCTGCGCCATGGCGCCACCGTAACCGGCCGGGCTACCGGGCTAACGAACCGTGCCGCAATTGCCGCACACCCAGTCGCCCTGTGGCCCCTGGAGCATTGTCCCACCACAATTCGGACAATTCATGATCACTTCCTCTCCACGCGCTTAGACGCATTCGGCGCCGTTCGCGTTCAGTCCCCGTGATCACAAAACGGTCAAACACCGGACGCAAGTCGCAGGACACACGACTCACCTCAGGGGAGCCTCCCCCGACGTGGCTGACTAAACTCTGTCACGCACGAAATTCACAACCAATCCCAGCCATCGTTCAGGAGGCGCCCACGTGCACGAGGCTTCTTTCGCAGAGGGTCGGCGCCGGTGATCGAGATCCCCTCCGACCTGCATCCGAGCCTCACCCCGCTGGTGTTCCTGCTCGGCACCTGGCAGGGCGCCGGCGTCGCCGAGTTCCCGGGGCAGGAGGCCTGCAACTTCGGCCAGGAGGTCGTCTTCGGCCACGACGGCCGCGACTTCCTCGAGTACGCCTCGCGCGCCTGGCTGCTCGATGACGAGGGCAAGCGGGTCCGCCCGCTGGAGTCCGAGCACGGGTACTGGCGCATCGCGGACCGTCAGGTCGAGGCCGTGATGATCCGTGACCAGGGGGTGGCCGAAATCTGGTACGGCGAGCTGGCGGAGGGCAAGCCCCAACTCGACCTCGCCACCGACGCGGTCGCCCGCACCGCCGCCTCCCCCGAGTACACCGGCGGCAAGCGGCTCTACGGCTACGTCAACGGCGACCTGATGTGGGTGGGCGAGAAGTCGACCCCTGAGGTCCCGCTCCGCCCGTACATGTCCGCCCATCTGAAGAAGGCCGTCGACCCCCGCGAATGGATCGGCGATCTCAAGGACCTCCCCGACGACGGCATCGCCTTCTTCCGCTGAGGGCCTTCCTCCGCTCAGGGGCTGCCTCCGCCGAGGAGATTCCGGGGGTTCTCAGGAAACTTTGAGGTTGGCGCGCTAGACACGGAGGGGTGATCCCCGCCGATGCCGCTGCCCGGGTGCTCGTGGTCGATGACGAGCCCAACATCCGCGACCTGCTGGCGCAGACCTTCCGGCTCACCGGATTCGACGTGAGCTGCGTCGCCAGCGGGGTCGCCGCGCTGAACGCGGTCGCCGCGCAGGCGCCCGACCTGATCGTGCTCGACGTGATGCTGCAGGACCTCGACGGCTTCGAGGTGGCCCGGACGCTGCGCCGCGACGGCTGCCGCACGCCGGTGCTGTTCCTGACCGCCAGGGACGAGGTCAGCGACCGCATCGCCGGGCTGAGCGTGGGCGGCGACGACTACGTCACCAAACCGTTCAGCCTGGAGGAGGTCGTGCTGCGGGTGCGCGCCATCCTGCGACGCAGTGCGCCGGCGCCCGGGGACGAGCAGGGCGAGGCGCCCGACGCCGTGCTCCGCTACGCCGATCTGGAACTGGACGAGGACGCCCACGAGGTGCGGCGGGGCGGGGAGCGGATCGAGCTGTCGCCGACCGAGTTCCGGCTGCTCGGCTATCTGTTGGAGAACGCCGGGCGGGTGCTCAGCAAGGCGCAGATCCTGGACCGGGTGTGGTCCTACGACTTCGGCGGGGACGCCCGGATCGTGGAGAGCTACGTGTACTACCTGCGCAGGAAGCTCGACGACGGCCGCGAGCCGCTGCTCCACACGGTGCGCGGCGTCGGCTACGTGCTGCGGACGGCGCCGCGGTGACCGGACTGCGCCGGCTGACGCTGCGCACCCGGCTGGTGCTGATCACGGCGGTGCTGTGCGCGTCGGCGCTGCTGGCCGCCAACGCCGCGGGACTGGTGCTGCTGCGCACCTACCTGCTGGACCGGGTGGACGGGCAGTTCACGGACCTGTCGGGGAGCAGCCGGCTCGGCGCCTCGGACGAGACGGGCGCGGAAGGGCTGGCCGAACTGCTGCGCACCAGCCTGTCGGACAACCTGCTGCTCAAGGAGCGGTTCGGCCAGGACACCCGGCTGTACCTCTTCGACGACGCCGGGAAGCTGCTGGCCTCCCTGCCGGCCAGCACGACCACCCCCGACCCCCAGCTGCCGTACCCCGAGACGCTCGCGGAACGGGCGGGCGACGGCCCGTTCACGGTGGGCAGCAGGGGCACCGGCGGCCATGACTGGCGGGTGCATGTGCGAGAGACCACGGACGGCGGCCTGGTGGTCAACGCCGCCTCGTTGGCCGAGGTGGACAGCACGCTCAACCGGCTGCTGCTCATCGACGCCGCCGTGACCGGCGTCGTACTGCTGCTGCTCGGCCTGGCCGGGGCGTGGGTGATCCGGCTCGGGCTGCGCCCGCTGACCCGGATGGAGGCCACCGCCGGCCAGATCACCGCGGGCGACCTCGCCCGCCGGGTGCCGGAGTCCGACAGCGACCCGCGCACCGAACCGGGGCGGCTCGGGCAGGCGATGAACGCGATGCTGGACCGCGTCGAGGCGGAGATCACCGCCCGCCGCCATTCGGAGCGGCGACTGCGGCGGTTCCTCTCCGACGCCTCGCACGAGCTGCGCACCCCGCTGACGTCCATCCGCGGCTTCGCGGAGCTGAGCCGGAGGGGCGGCGACCGGGAGGAGGCGCTGGCCCGTATCGAGGCCGAGGCCCGGCGGATGGGGGTGCTGGTCGCGGACCTGCTGCTGCTGGCCCGGCTCGACGAACAGCCACGTCTCGACCTCGGCCCGGTGGACCTGCTGGAGCTCGCCGCCGACGTGGTGGGCGCCGTGCACGTCCAGGCCCCGGACCGCGCCATCTCGCTGACCGGACGCGACGGGCCGCCGGAGCCGGTGACGGTGATCGGGGACCCGCTGCGGCTGCGCCAGGTGATGAGCAACCTGCTGGCCAACGCGCTGCGCCACACGCCGCCGGACGCGGCGATCACGGTCCGGGTGGGACGAGGGGCCGCCCGGGCCGGTACGACCGGGACTGTCGGGACTGCCGGAGCTGCCGGAGCTGCCGGAGCTGCCGTGGTGGAGGTGAGCGACACGGGGCCCGGCATCCCGCCGGAGCACGTGCCGCACGTCTTCGACCGCCGCTACCGGGTGGCCCTGGCCGGCCGCGGCGGGGGTGCCGGCCAGGCCGGCGCGGGGGCGCATGACGCGAGCGTGGACGCCGGGCTGGGGCTCGGCCTGTCCATCGCGTCCGCCCTGACCGCCGCCCACGGCGGGCATATCGAGCTGGACACGGCGCCGGGCCGCGGCGCCACCTTCCGCGTGTGGCTGCCCGGCGACGGGCCGGAGCCCGGCGCGGGTGCCCGGCCGCCGCGCCCGGTGGGCGACGCGACGGGCACCCCGCGCTGACGCCGGACGGCCCGGCTCACAGCGAGCGCAGCGCCCCGCCGTCCACCGCGATGACCGAGCCGGTGACGTACCCGGCGGCGGGCGACATCATGAACGCCGCGGTGCGCCCGAACTCGGCCGGGTCGCCGTAGCGCCCCAGCGGGATCGAGTTCAACGCCTGCGCCACGGCCGCCGGCTCGCCGACCTCGTCCAGCTCCCGCATCCGATCGGTGGCGATCCGCCCCGGCATCAGGCCGAACACCCGGATACCGCGCGGCCCGAACTCGTCCGCCATGTCCTTGGCCACCATGGCCAGGCCGGGACGCAGCCCGTTGGAGATGCCCAGGCCGGCGATCGGCGAGCGCACCGAGGTGGAGAGCACCAGGCCGATGGCGCCCTCGCCCGTCATCGAGTCGATGAGGGTGCGCACCGCGCGCACCGCGCCCAGGAAGACGGTCTCGAAGGCGTCGCGCCACTGCTCGTCGGTGGCGTCGGCCGCCCGGGCCGGCGGCGGGCCGCCGACCGAGATGAGCGCGCCGTCCAGCCGCCCGTGGCGGGCCAGGGTGGCCTCCGCCAGCCGGCCCGCCGCCTCGGGGTCCGACAGGTCGGCGGCGATGCCGATGGCCCGCCCCGCCGCCCCCTGCTCCTCGAGGCGGGTGACCGCCTCTGCCATGTTCTTCTCATCGCGTGAGGCGAGCACCACGCGCGCGCCATCGGCCACCAGAGCGGCAGCCGTGGCAAAACCCAAACCCTTGCTGCCGCCCGTGACGACAAACACCCGTTCAGCCAGTCCGAGATCCATGGCCCCATTGTGCTCCAGAGCGCGCCGGCGCTCGTCGCACCCCGGGACTCCCAGCTCCTCTTGAGGTGGCACGCACGGAATCCGGAGGTCGGGCCCGCAGCATCCCCGGCATGAGGACAACCATCCACCACACCGCCGCAGCGGCGGCTGGAACCACCCCAACGCGCCGCCGGCGTACGTCACATGCCCGCGTGCACGCCCTGGCGTTCGCGCTCCCCCTGGCCTTCACGCTGGCCTCGCTCACCGCCTGCGGCGGCTCGGACGGCGGCAACGAGGTGGCGTCGGTCGAGGAAGGCAACGGCGCGAATCCCTCCGCCGAGGAGGAGGACCCGGTGGCACAGGGCGAGAAGTTCGCCGAATGCCTGCGGGAGAACGGCCTGGAGGTGCCCGACCCCGACCCGGAGACCGGGTCCATCGAGTTCGAGGAGGTGGTGGCCGACCAGGGTCGTGATGCGCTGATGGAGGCGTTCGAGGCGTGCCGCGATCTGGCGCCCGACCAGTACAGCGAGCAGCAGGAGCCCACCGAGGAGCAGCTGGACGCCATGCAGAAGTTCGCCGAGTGCATGCGCGCGGAGGGCGTCGACGTGCCGGACCCGGGACCCGAGGGCTTCGGTCCGGACGCGATCGACCTGAACGATCCGGCCGTGGAGGACGCCATGGCGGTCTGCGAGGACGAGCTCGGCTCGATGGGCAGGGGGAGCCAGTGAGGCCGCGCACCGTCCTGGCCGTGCTCGGCGTGGTCACCGCCGCCGGCGTCGCCGCGTTCGCCGCCGGCGGTTTCGGCGGGCTGGGCGGCGGCGACGCGGACGCGGTCACCGAGGGACCGCAGGGCCCGCCCGCCACCGCCGAGGTGCAGACCACCACGCTCACCCAGACCGAGGAGGTGACCGGCTCCCTCGGCTACGGCGATCCGGTCACCGTCGAGGCGCCCACGGCGACCGGAGACCCGGCGGCGGAGACCGCCGGCAGCGGCACCGTCACCTGGCTGCCCGCCCCCGGCAGCACCGTGCAGCGCGGCGAGCCGCTCTACACCGTCAACGCGCAGCCCGTGCTCCTGCTCTACGGCGAGCAGCCGCTCTACCGCACGCTGGAGCCGGGCGCCGAGGGCACGGACGTGAAGCTGCTGGAACGGAACCTCGCCGAGCTCGGCTACTCCGGTTTCACCGCGGACGACGAGTACACGGACGCCACGGCGGCGGCCGTCACGGACTGGCAGGAGGACGTCGGCCGCCTCGCCACCGGCACGGTGAGCCCGGCGGACGCCGCGGTGACCGACGGCGCGGTGCGCGTGCAGCAGGCGCATGTCGCGGCCGGCGCACCGGCCAGCGGGCCGCTGCTCGACGTCACGGGCACCCAGCGACAGATCCACGTGGAGCTCGACGCCGAACTGGAACATCTGGTGCGGCAGGACGCCGAGGCCGAGGTGGAGCTGCCCGACGGCACCCGGCTGGACGCGGTGATCGCCGATATCGGCGCCGCCAGCGCGGACCCGGCGGAGCCGGCCGCGCCGGGGGAGGATTCCGAGACCCCCGTCACCATCCCGCTCACCCTCTCCGTGGCGGACCAGAAGGCGCTCGGCGACTACCAGGCCGCCCCGGTCACGGTCCAGCTGGAGGCCGAGCGGCGCGAGGACGTGCTGGCCGTGCCGGTCACCGCGTTGGTCGCGCTGAGCGAGGGCGGCTACGGCCTGGAGGTCGTCAAGGGCGGCAAGGTCGAGTACGTCGCCGTGGAGACCGGCATGTTCGCCGGCGGCCTCGTCGAGGTGTCGGGCCCCGGGATCGAGGCCGGCACGGTCGTGGGGGTGCCGGAGTGACCGCCCCGACGACCGGCGCTCCGCCGGGGGCCACGGCGGCCACGGCGGACGACGGGTATCCCGTGGTCGAACTGCTCGGCGTCGGCCGCTGCTACGGCGCCGTCACCGCGCTGTCCGACGCGGCGCTCACCATCCGGCAGGGCGAGCTGCTCGCCGTCGTCGGCCCCTCGGGCTCCGGGAAGTCCACGCTGCTCAACGTGATGGGCACGCTGGACCGCCCCACCACGGGCACGGTCCGCATCGACGGCTACGAGGTGGCGGAGCTGACCGACAAGCAGCTGTCCGCGGTCCGTGCGACCACGATCGGCTTCGTCTTCCAGCAGTTCCACCTGGCCGCCGGCGTCCCGGTGCGGGACAGCGTCGCGGACGGCCTGCTGTACGGCGGCGCGGCCCGCGCGGAGCGGCGCCGGCTGGCCGAGGCGGCGCTGCGCCGGGTCGGCCTGGGCCACCGCCTCGGGCACCGGCCGCACGAGCTGTCCGGCGGCGAGAAGCAGCGTGCGGCGATCGCCCGCGCGGTGCTCGGCGACCCGGCGCTGCTGCTGGCCGACGAGCCGACCGGGGCGCTGGACTCGGTCTCCGGCGCGACGGTGATGGAGCTGCTGCACGAGCTGAACGCGGCGGGCACCACCGTGGTCGTGATCACCCACGACCACGACATCGCCGACGCGCTGCCCCGCCAGGTCCGCCTCAGGGACGGCCGCATCACCCAGGACACGGGTGCCTCCGGTGGTAGGGCCGCGGCCGTTCTGACGGAGGGCGCCCGGTGAGCGCGGGCGGGCGCCCCCGCCGTTCGCCGCCGAAGGCGGTGGCGATGCGGCCGGGGGACGCCGTGCGGGTGGGGGCCTCGGGGTTGCGGTCGCGGCCGATGCGGGTGTTCCTGTCCGCGCTCGGCATCGCCATCGGCATCGCGGCCATGATCGCGGTGGTCGGCATCTCGACGTCCAGCCGGGAGGACCTGAACCGGCAGCTGGACGCGCTCGGCACCAACCTGCTGACCGTCGCGCCCGGCCAGTCCATCGGCGGCGGCGAATCGCACCTCCCGGACGAGGCGCTGGAGATGATCGCCCGGATCCCGCCCGTGGAGTCCGCCAGCGCCACCGCGCTGCTGGACGACACCCATGTGTTCCGCACCGACCAGGTGCCGGACGTGGAGACCGGGGGCATCGGCGTCTACGCCGCCCAGCTCGGCCTGCCCGGCACCATCGGCGTGGAGCTGGCCGAGGGCGAATGGCTGAACGCGGCCATCGCCGGCTACCCCACCGTCGTCCTGGGCCCCGACGCCGCCGCCGGCCTCGGGGTGCACGAGCCGGGGCCCGACACCCAGGTGTGGCTGGGCGACGGCTGGTTCACCGTGGTCGGCATCCTCGCCACCACCCCGCTCGCCCCCGAACTGGACAACGCGGCGCTGGTCGGCTGGGACGTCGCCGAGGAACGGCTGGGCTTCGACGGCTACCCGACGACCGTCTACGCCCGCGCCGAGGAGCCCTCCGTCACCGACGTGCAGGCGGTGCTGGCCCCGACGGCCAACCCGGCCGCGCCGAACGAGGTGGTGGTCTCCCGGCCCTCCGACGCGCTCCAGGCGCAGGAGGCGGCGGACGCGACGCTCAGCGCGTTGCTGCTCGGCCTCGGCGCCGTCGCCCTGCTGGTCGGCGGCGTCGGCGTGGCCAACACCATGGTGATCTCGGTGCTGGAACGCCGCGCCGAGATCGGGCTGCGCCGCTCGCTGGGCGCCACCCGCGGCCAGATCCGCACCCAGTTCCTGCTGGAGTCGCTGCTGCTGTCCGCGCTCGGCGGCGCCGGCGGGGTCCTCCTCGGCATCGCCGTGACCAGCGGCTACGCGGCCGTGCAGGGGTGGCCGACGCTGGTGCCGGGCTGGGCGATGGCGGGCGGACTCGGCTCCACCGCGGCGATCGGCGCACTGGCCGGTTTCTACCCCGCGGTGCGCGCCGCCCGGCTGGCGCCCACCGAGGCACTTACGGCGGCTTGACGGGCCGACCTCCAGGATGGGAGCCGCCTCCCAATGGCACGGACCCCGCCACTCCCCTCGGACGGGGTCCGTGCCCATGGCGGCCACCTACACTGGGGGTGTGGTAAGCACCGACTGGCAGACCGATCTGCGCAACCGCGGCTACCGGCTGACTCCCCAACGTCAGCTGGTGCTTGAGGCTGTGGACAAGCTGGGGCACGCCACTCCCGACACGGTGCTCTCCGAGGTGCGCCGGACCGCGGGCGGGGTGAACATCTCGACGGTCTACCGCACCCTCGACCTGCTGGAGGAGCTGGGCCTCGTCTCGCACACCCACCTCGGCCACGGCGCGCCCACGTACCACCTGGCGGAGCGGCACCAGCATCTGCACCTGATGTGCCGGGACTGCGAGAAGGTGCTGGAGGCCGACGTGGACGTGGCCGAGCCGTTCGCCGCCCAGCTGCGCGAGACGTTCGGCTTCGACACCGACATGAAGCATTTCGCGATCTACGGCCGCTGCCGCGAGTGCACCGCGATCGCCGACCAGGCGGACGCCGACGGCACCCCGAGCCTCTCCTGAGCCTCCCGGGGGACGCTGGCCGAGGCCGGGTCTTCGTGGGTCCGACGTAGGCTGGCGTCATGGCCGCGCACCCCAGCGACACCAGCAGCTACCTGAGCCCGCTCCTCGACCTGTTGCCCGGCGCCGTCGCCGCCGAGGCGCCGGACGCGGGCGTCGCCGCGCACTACGGCGAGCTGTTCCGGGAGCAGCGGGCGCTGGCCCGCGGCGAGGGCTTCGTGGACCTGTCGCACCGCGATGTGGTCACCGTCACCGGCCAGGACCGGCTGTCCTGGCTGCACCTGCTGCTCAGCCAGCACGTGTCGGAGCTGCCGCCGGGGCACGCCACCGAGGCGCTGATCCTGTCCGCCAAGGGGCATATCGAGCACGCGCTCTATCTGGTGGACGACGGCGAGACGACGTGGCTGCACACCGAGCCGGGGCAGGCCGGGTCGCTCATCGGGTATCTGGAGTCGATGCGGTTCTTCTACCGTGTCGAGGTCGCCGACCGCACGGCCGACATCGCCGTGGTGCACCTGCCCGCGGGCGCGATCACCGAACTGCCGCCGGGCACCACGGTCCGGGAGACGCCGCACGGCCGGGACGCCTTCCTGGTCCGCGCCGAGCTGCCCGCGTTCGCGGCGGCGGCCGGACCGGCCGCCGGGGTGCTCGCGCTGGAGGCGCTGCGGGTCGAGGCGCGCCGCCCGCGCCTGGGCCGGGAGACCGACCACCGCACCATCCCGCACGAGCTGGGCTGGTTGGAGACCGCCGTGCACCTGCACAAGGGGTGCTACCGCGGTCAGGAGACGGTCGCCCGGGTGCACAACCTGGGCCGGCCGCCGCGCCGGCTGGTCTTCCTGCACCTGGACGGCAGCGAGGTGCGGCTGCCCGACCACGGTGAGCCGGTCCGCCTCGCGGCGGAGGGCGCCGAGGGCCGGCAGCTCGGCTTCGTCACCACGGCCGCGCGGCACCACGAGCTGGGGCCGATCGCCCTGGCGCTGGTGAAGCGCAACGTGCCGGCGGACGCCGATCTGCTCGCCGGCCAGACGGTCGCGGCGCAGGAGATCGTGGTCGCCCCGTAACAGGCCGAGGACCCCGAAAAGGTTCCGGTAATCTTCCGGAAAAACGCCGCACCTCGTCCGGGCCGGTCATCCACAGGAACCGCCCATCGGGACAGCAAGGCGACGGGCGTCGGGTCTTGACGTGCCCATGACGTACTTCTAGCCTGCCCTTAACCGGCGGAAAACTCGCCGAAAAGTTCCGGAAAATTGGACCCGTCGACTTTTCGACCCCGCCCGGCTGACCGCCTTCAGTCGGGCGGTTCCCCGCCGAAGACGATCTCCCCCAGCGCCTCGGCCGCCGCCCGGTCCAGCAGGGTGACGGAGGCGCAGCCCACCGGCAGCCGGTCGACCGCGACCTCGCGGAGCAGCAGCGCCAGCGCCCGTTGGTGGCGGCCGAAGGCATACCGGGACACCCCGCGCCCGCGCGCCGCCTGCCCGGCCAGCGCGGTCGCCGCCGGCACGTCGAGCAGCACCAGGTGGTAGCCCCGGCCCCGGCGTTGGGCATCCCTGGCCAGCCAGCGGCGCACCACCCTCGTGCGGCCCGAATCGTGCAAGAGCACGCCGGCGGGCGAGCGCAGCGCCCGCCACAGCCGCGCGTAGTGGGCGAACCGCACGGCGGGGCGGTAGGCGGCGTACGGCAGCCAGCGCGGCAGCCGGCGGGCGAAGCCGTCCCGCACCTCCTGGGAGTCGAGCAGCGTTAAAACACCCTCCTTGGCCGCGGTCCGCCGCATCAGCGTGGACTTGCCGCTGCCCGGCAGCCCGGATATGACCACCCGGTGACCGGCAGGGAAGTGCAGGACCGGCGGCTCCGTTCGGTGGGCCGCGGTCCCTCTGAGGTCACGCCAGGAGCTCGTCAGCATGCCCCCTGCGGATGAACCACTCGGTGCCGAGCAGCCGTTGTCTGGTCTCCGCCGGCAGCGCCGCGAACACTGCGGGGCCGGCGCCGCGTTCAGCCTCGGACGCGTGGGCCGCGAACGCCGCCCACTTGCGCTCGTGCCACCTCCGCACGTCCACCGTGGTGCTGATCTCCTCGTCCGGCACGCCGGGCAGCGGCTGGCCCGGCTCCGGCTCGCCGCCGAAGACCTGGGGCCACAGCGCCAGCACGGCGGAGCGGGGCACGGTCGCCAGGTACAGCGAGCGGGGCCGCCACGGCTCGCCGGCCCCGGGGTAGAGCTGCGGGTACCCGGCGGCCTCCACCGCGGCCAGCGTCACCCGGTGCGCGTGCACGTGGTCCGGATGGCCGTAACCGCCGTACCCGTCATAGGTGATCACCGCGTCGGGGCGGAACTCCCTGATATGCCCGACCAGCCGGCCGACCGACTCCTCCAGCGGCGCGTCGCAGAACCGCGGGCTGCCGGGTGCCGACTCCGGCACCCGGGCGTCCGCGTAGCCGAGCAGCCGTGGTTTGCCCGCGTCGAGGATGGCCAGCGACCGCTCCAGCTCGCCGGCCCGTCGGGTGCCCTCCGCCCAGGTGCAGGTCACCACCCCGGTCCGGCCACCCGCCTCCGCGGACCTGGCCAGCAGCCCGCCCGTCCACAACGCCTCGTCGTCCGGATGCGCGTGCACGCACAGCAGACTCATGTCGGTCCCGGTCACGCTCTTCGTTCTCGCACAAAGGTCAAGGAATAGTCAACTGGGTCGAGGGGTGACCCGCGCGACCAGCGCGTGGACCTGCGGCTGCGCCGGTTGAACAACCAGCAACGCGCGCGTGTCGGAAGCGAGGCGAAGCGTTCGGCCCCGTTGCGCCACGCCGGCGCACGCCGTAGGTTCGGCGCGCGCTTTCGTTGCAGTTGGCGGGAGGAAGCATGCGTTTATTGCACGCCCGTTCGTTCCGACTCCCTCCGGACGCTCGTTCCGCTGCTGGTCGCGCTGCTGTTGGCGTCGCTGGCTCCCGGCGCCGCCCCCGCCGCGAGCGCCGCCGAACTCCCGCTGGGCAAGGCGAACTACGCGATGGTCATCGCCGGCCTGGGGGCCTCGTCCACCGCCAACTGGGTGAGGCTGGGCCAGTACACCTTCGCCACCGACGGCACCGTCAGCGAGCAGCACTGGCACTGGACCCAACGGGACCGGGTCACCCGCTCGTCCACCGGCATCGAGGCCGCGGGCTGCACCTCGCGCGACTGCGTGGTGCAGACGGCGAACGGCTACCAGTCGACCGGCGCCTCCCAGTCGCTGCACGGCCAGTACGCCGTCACCGGCGACACCCTGCGGATCACCTGGGACGACGGCCAGTGGGAGGAGTGGACGCTGAGCTCGGCGACCGACGGCGCGCTGGGCACCGCCGAGTTCGCCGGCAGCAACGCGGCCTGGAGCGCCCGGGTGCCGATGTCCGAGATCGGGGCGCTCGACCATGCGGACCTCGGCTGGGTGGGCGTGGCGGCCTCGCTGAACCAGACCACGTCCCAGGGCGCGCTCGCCGACGACATCGGCGTCTTCCGGATCCTCGGCTGACCCCTCCCGAACTCAGACGCCGAAACCCCCCTTCGAACGGAGTCTGCCCGTGACGACCTCCCGACGGGTGCTGCCGCCCCTGCTGCTCGCGCTCTGTCTGCTGCTCGGCGGCCTGGCCGCAGGCAGCCCCGCGGCCGGGGACACCCCGGACCGCACCCTGGTCGCCCAACCGGTGATGCTCGCCCAACCGGTAATGAACCAGGCGGTGTTCAACGACCCGGCCGCCGGACCGGCGAGCGGCACGCCGACGGCCGCCCAGCGGGCCGTCTTCGACCAGCTCATCGGCCTGATCGACGCGACGCCGGCGGGTGAGCTCATCGAGTTCGCCATGTTCGAGTTCGTGGACGGGGAGAGCGGCGTGCCGCAGCAGGTGGTGAACAGCCTGCTCGCGGCGCACGACCGGGGCGTGGACGTGCGGATCATCCTGGACTCCACGGACAAGAACGTGCCGGTGCACGACCGTCTGATGGCCGCGCTGGGCAACAACGACGCGGCCGCCTCGTGGGTCGTGCAGTGCGGCACGGACCGCGGCTGCATCGCGAACAACTACTCGCACAACAAGTTCGCGACGTTCTCCGCGGTGGAGTTCGCCGACGGGACGAGCCACCAGAACGTCGTCTACCAGAGCTCGTCCAACCTGTCCGACTGGTACCTCTTCAACTCCTACAACGACGCCTTCACCCTCACCGACGCCGCGATCTACGCCGACTACCGCACGTACTTCGCCGACCTGAACGCCGGTCGGAAGACGGCCGTCGACCCCGACTACTTCTGGGCCTCGGAGACCGGCTCCACGTACAAGGGGCTGTTCTATCCGCGCGACCGGGACACGGGCGACCCGGTCGTCAACGTGCTCCGCGACATCGACTGCTCCTACCAGGACGAGACGGGCACCGCGCGGCAGACCGACATCCGGCTGGTCATCTCCTCGTTCACCAAGAACCGGCAGCAGATCGCCGAGGAACTGCTCCGACTGCGCGGCGAGAACTGCTGGATCGACGTCGTCTACGCCAGCAACGGCATCGAGTCGCCGGTGCTCGACGTGCTGAACAACACCGCGAGCAACGGCAAGACCCTCCAGCTCACGCCGTGCACGCACGACGTCGCGGCCGGCCACGAGGTGCGCCCGCACGCGAAGGTGATGCTGACCGACGGCTGGTACGGCGACGACTTCGACCCGCGGGTCTACACCGGCAGCGCCAACCTCACCACCCTGGAGAACTCCGACGACTCCCAACTGCGCATCGTCGGACGGGACTTCCACGACACCTACCTGACGTGGTTCTACGACCTGCGGGACTCCTGCGGGGCGTGAACGGCGGCGGCCCGGCGCCCTTGACCGGGTCCGCGCCCTGCTCCACGCTGCCGTGGGAACCGACGAGTTGACCGGACGACGCGGTGAGGCGGACGTATGGCAGGCAGGCGAGGCAGGGCGCTGTTGACCGCGCTGGCGGGCACCCTGGCGGTGCTGGCGACGGGAGTGGGAGACGCCGGCGGGGTGGCGTCCGGGCAGGGCGCCGCCGAGGCCGTCTCGGCCGCCGCGCCGCCGGTGACGCTGGCGACGCCGGTGCGGGTGCTCGACTGGAACGTCCAGGGCGGCCAGGGCACCGACGGGGTCATCGACTTCGACCGGATCATCGACGTGATCCGGGCGGAGGATCCCGACATCGTGACCCTCCAGGAACTGCACGACAACACGGACGTCGGCGGGGAGAACCAGTGGCAGCGGCTGCTGGACGCGTTCCCCGAGTACGAACCGCATTTCGCGTGCAGCGACCGGAACGCCTACGGCGGCGTCGCCGGGAACCTGATCCTCAGCCGGTTCCCGATCGAGGAGCGGCTCACCCACCCGCTGCCGCCGTACGACGCAAACAGCCCCGCCAACCGCAGCTGCCCGCTGGAGGCGGCGGCCTCGCCGGTGCGCCGCAGCATGGGCGGCGCGCGGATCGACGTCGGCGGCACCGACGTGCGCGTCTACACCACGCATCTGTCCCCGGGACTCACCGACCCGTCCGTGACGCGCCGGCAGGAGCAGGCGCGGAACGCGCTGGACAAGCTGCCGGCCTCGCTGCTGACCACGCCGATGCTCCTCACCGGTGACTTCAACCTCAGGCCCGATGACACGATCCGGTTCTGGACCGCCGAGGAGGGCTGGTACGACGCCTGGACCGAGGTGATGCCGAACATCGGCGAGGACGCGATCACGTACCCGGGCGACACGGAGGACGCCCGCATCGACTACGTCTACGCCACCTCCGGTTTCGACGTCGAGGCGGCGCACACCGTGCAGACCGGGGCCTCCGACCATCTGCCGGTCGTGGTGGACCTCGTGATCCCCGATGCGACGCCGGCGCAGACCGGGTCCGTGCTGGCCGGCGCCGACGGACGGGCCGGTTGGGCGCACGTCTCGGCGTACGACGACGGCGGCGCCACGCTCCGGGTCTGTGACAACAAGCCGGACGGCTGGGGTGTGCGCGCCTACCTCCGCGACGGATCAGGCGGCGAGCTGGCCGTCACCGGCGCGGACCCCGCCTACGCGGACCAGTGCGGAGAGTTCCCGGTACCGGCCGGCACCCTGGCCGAGCCACCCAGCGTGCGGGTCTGCCTGTACCAGGCGGGCGTGGAGAAGGACTGCCAACAACGCGACTGGTGACCGGCCGGCGTGTGCGTGCGGGCGGGGCTCAGACCTCCAGCAGCACCGTGAACGGGCCGTCGTTGGTCAGGCTCACCCGCATGCTCGCGCCGAAACGTCCCGTCTCGACGTGCGCCCCCAGCGCGCGCAGGTGCGTGCACACCGCCTCGACGAGCGGTTCGGCGATCTCGCCGGGCGCCGCGGCGTTCCAGGTGGGTCGGCGCCCCTTGCGGGCGTCACCGTAGAGAGTGAACTGCGAGACGACGAGGAGCGGCGCGCCCACGTCCGAGCACGACTTCTCACCCTCCAGCACCCGCAGCGACCACAGCTTGCGAGCCAGCCGGGCGGCGGTCTCCTCGGTGTCGGTGTGCGTGGCGCCTACCAGCACACACAAGCCTTGGCCCACGATCTCCCCGACCGTTTCGCCCCCGACCACGACGGCCGCGCCGTCGACCCGCTGAACCACCGCTCGCATGCCGGCCATCATGCCGGAACGTTCCCCCAGCCCGGGAGGCAGGCGACGGCGGGCCGCCGGATGGAGGCGAAGCCGCTGCACGCCCCCGGCGCGCAGTGACACGATGCGTGGCACGGGGTACGTACCTGGCCACGACTCAGAATCGGGCCTAAGCGCGCGAACCGCGCCGACCGGCCATCGAACAGGGGATGAGGGGACAAAAACCGCATGATCACACCGGGTTCCGGCCCAGACATGCGCGCCCGCGTCGACGCTCACCGCGAGGACCCGCCGCCGGCTGACGCGTCGCGGCCCGCACTCCGGTCGCTGAGCCTGCCGGATTTGCGCGCGCTGCACCAGTCCGCGCAGTGCGAGGAGGCCGACCTCAGCTATCTGCGGCGGCTGCTCCAGGGGCGCATCGACATCCTGGAGGCCGAGCGGCGCCGGCGGGCCGAGCCGGACGCCGGACTGCTCGACCAGCTGCCGCGGATCCTCGCCGACGGGCCCTCGCGGCGCCGCTCCTCGGCGCGGCACGTGACGTTCCGGCCGCCGGTGAGCGAGGAGTACCGCCGGCTGGGCGAGGAAATGCTGGCCAAGGTCGAACTGTCCGACCTCACCACGTTGGACGACGAGGAGTTGCGCGCCGCGCTGGCCCGGCTGGCGCGTTACGAGGCGCAGGTCTCCCGCAGCCGGCAGGCGCTGCACCGGACGGCGGACGGCTGCGGCACGGAGATCGCCCGCCGGTACCGTGAGGGCGAGGCCCAGGTCGACGACCTGCTGACCTGAGCGGCGGCCTTGCCGGCCCGGCTGCTGGGGGGCGGGGCCGGCGGGCCCTGTCGGCCGGGCAGCCGGGACGGCCCGCAGTCACCCCACCCGGCTCGCGCGCGCCCCGCCGACCCGGCACCCGGCACCCGGCACCCGGCACCCGGCACCCGGCACAAGCGTCCGCGGCACGACACGACCCATCAGCACCACCAGCACGGCCCGGCGCCGCAGGCGCGCCCCGGGCGCCGACCGGAAGAGGCACCACGCATGTCAGACGCGCGGATACCCCGGATCACCCAGACCACCCAGACCCCGGAGACGCCGGGCACTCCTCCGGACAGCGCGGCGCCGCAGGCGCCACCCGTGCTCGCCGAGGTGGTCCGCTCCGGTTTCGTGGAGAGCCGGCACCGCGGTTCGCTGGTGGTGCTGGGCGCGGACGGTTCGGTGCGGCGCGCGCTGGGCGACGTCGGCTCGCCGGTCTTCCCGCGGTCCAGCAACAAGCCGATGCAGGCCGCGGCGATGCTCGCGGCGGGCGCGAGGCTCGCCGACGAGCGGCTGGCGCTGGCCTCGGCCAGCCACAGCGGGGAGCCGTTCCATCAGGCCCTGGTGGCCAAGGTGCTGGCCGAGCACGGGCTCGGCGAGGAGGACCTGGCCTGCCCGCCGGCGCTGCCCGCCGACGCCGCGGCGATGGAGGCGCACCTCGCGGCCGGCCGGGGCCGCACCCGGATCGCGATGAACTGCTCGGGCAAGCACGCCGGCATGCTGGCCGCCTGCGTCGCCCGCGGCTGGCCCACCGCGAGCTACACAGATCCCGACCATCCGCTGCAACGGCTCGCCAGGGAGACCGTCGAGGCGGCCACCGGCGAGCCGGTGGCGCATGTCGGCGTGGACGGCTGCGGCGCGCCCCTGTTCGGGTTCTCGCTGACCGGGCTCGCGCGCGCCTTCCGCGCGCTGGTGCTGGCCGCGCCCGGCCGGCCGCCGGCGTGGGGGCGACCGCCAGGTCGCCGTGGGGGCACCTCCCAGCCTCCCCCAGACTTCGTCCGGGGGTACCCCCATGGCTGGGGGAGGGTGGCCGACGCGATGCGGACGCATCCGGAGTACGTGGCGGGCACCGGGCAGCCGGACACGCTGCTGATGCGGGCCGTGCCCGGCGTGCTGTCGAAGGCCGGCGCGGAGGGCGTGCAGGCGGTGGCGCTGCCGGACGGTCGGGCCGTGGCGTTCAAGCTGGAGGACGGTGCGGCGCGGGCCAGGGGCCCGGTGCTGGCGGCGGCGCTGACCGCCCTGGGGGTGCCGCCGGCGGCGCTCGCCCCGATCGCCGACGTCCCCGTGTACGGGGGCAGCTCCCCGGTCCCCGGGTCTGGCGCCGCCCGGGTCGGCGAGGTGCGGGCGACGATCTGACCGGCCGCCGCGGACCGACCGACGGCCGGCTGTCCAGTCCATGGACGGGGCTCGGTTCTGGCCACACCTCAGGTCGAATCTGACCCAGCGTGACCGCTCATCCCGGTTCGGGAGGCGCATAACGGAAAAGCTCTGGCCTCTCGTCACGGCGCGTGGTTAGCCTCTGGCCATGGCCTCCTTGCAGATGCGTCTCGTCGCCGACGACCCCGCCACCGCGGATGCGTGGTTCCGCGCCTCCGCGATCGGCTTCCTCCGGCCGCCCGACCCCTCCGCCGAGGAGTTGGCGCTGCGCCGCGCCAAGTACGACCTGAGCCGGGCCCGCGGGATCTTCGAGGGGGACCGCTGCGTCGCCAACTACCGCAGCTTCGACCAGGAGGTGACCACGGTCGGCGGGGCGCTGCTGCCGTCGAACGCGGTGGCCAACGTGTCGGTCGTGGCGACCCACCGCCGGCGCGGGCTGCTCACCCGGCTGATCACCGCCGACCTCGCCGAGGCCAGGGAGCGCGGCGACGTGGTGTCCACGCTGCTGGCCGCCGAGTACCCGATCTACGCGCGGTACGGGTACGGCGCCACCACCTCGTTCAGCCGGTGGCGGGTGGACATCCCCCGGACCGGCCTGGACCCGCGCTGGGCGGCGCCCGAGGAGGGGAGTCTGGCGTTCGTGGACGGCGCAGAGGTGCGCAAGGTCGGTCCCGAGTTGCACGACCGGTTCCGGCGGCTGCGGCCCGGCGTGATCGACCGCGACACGCTGTGGTGGGAGCGGGCCACCGGCGCGACGCGCATCCCCCCGACCGCCGCCGGGACGGAGGAGGGGCTCCACGTGCTCTACCGGGACGCGGACGGCGTCCCGCAGGGCCTGGCGATGTTCACCTCGGACGGGGTCTGGGAGCACCACCAGCCGGCCGGCACCGCGGAGGTGCACGACCTCGTGGCGACCAGTCCCGCGGCCGAGCGGGCGCTGTGGTACTTCCTGCTCTCCATCGACTGGGTGACCGCCGTCCAATCGGGTCGCCGGGCCCCCGACGACCTGCTGCCCGATCTGATGCCGAATCCCCGGGCGGCGGCGATGACGGACCACGCGGACTTCCTCTGGCTGCGTCCGCTGGACGTCCCCCGGATGCTGTCCGCCCGTGACTACGCCGCCGCCGGGGAGTTGGTGCTGGAGGTGCACGATCCACTGGGTCTGGCCGGCGGCCGGTACCTGCTGGCCGCCTCTCCCGAGGGCGCGAGTTGTACGCCGACCACGACGCGGAGTGCCGATCTCACACTGGACACCGGCACGCTCGGTCGGCTCTATCTCGGGGACGTCTCCGCCGCACGGCTGGCGGCACTCGGTGCGCTGGACGAGGAGACCGTCGGCGCGGTCGCCCGCGCCGACCTGCTGCTGCGCACCGGGCGCCGGCCGTGGTGTCCCGACATGTTCTAGGCCCTGTTCTTCGCCCGCTCTGCGCTGTTCACCGCTGTTCACCGCTCCGTGCTGCTCTGCGCCGCGCGGTTCCGCGCTGTTCCTCGCGGTCGCGCGCCGCGTTTCGCTGTTCGCTCGTCGCCACGCCGCCTGGTCTCGCGGCGCTCCCCACGTCAGACGATGCTGAGCGCCAGCATCACCAGCACTGTCGCTCCCACGCACGTGCAAGTGGTGTTGCGCTTGCGCATCCCGGTGCGCAGGATCAGCAGGCCGATGAGGCCCGGCAGCCCGAACTGGATTTCCACCGCTCGCTCGACCGTGATGCCCAGGGCGGCGATGACGATCGTGGAAACCAGCATGATCCTTCTCCTCCTCTCCCCTCTCGTTGTGCCGTCTCGGTCAACTCGGAGAACTTCCTCGTAGTTGGCCAAGTTGTTCACCAACTATATGTGGGTAATCCCCAGTTGGCTACGGTGGGCAAACGCTCGGACACTAAACTTCCGCATCTGGCTGAAAGTTGTAGGGTGTTGAGCCGTGAGTCAGGAGACCGCTCCGGAACCACCCTCTCCCGACCGCATCGCGGGGGTGCTGCGCAGCCGGATACGCTCTGGTGAGCTGCCACGACACGGCAGGCTGCCCACCCAACGCGTGCTGGCCGAGCAGTTCGGGGTCAATCGCACCGTGGTGCGGCAGGCGTTGGGCATCCTGGAGCGCGAGGGTTACCTCAGCGCCCGCGGTCGCGGTGCCCCGGCCGTCGTCGCCCATCCCACCCACGAGGGGCCACGCCCGGCGGGGCTGGAGGTCGCCGACCGGATCGCCGTGGCCTTCCAGGCCGCGGACGTGTCCATCGACGCCTTCACGCTCACCACCGAGACGCTGGCCTCCGCCCTGGCCGGCCCGTTGATAGCCATCTCGGCGGGCGAGCTGACCCCCCGTTCGATCACCGTCCGGCTGCTGCTCCCCAGCCCCGACTCCCCGCTCGCCTTTCCCCGACTGGTCGCGGACGCCGACGACAACCGCCCCCGCGCACGCCTACGACAGCTCATCCGGACCTTCGCCACCTCGCTGCGCCACCAACTGACCTCACTCGCCGAGATGCGCCTCGTGCCCAAGGTGCACGTCGAGATCCGCTGCGTCCCGATCACCCCCGTGCAGAAGCTCTACCTGCTCAACGGGAGCGAGGTGCTGACCGCGTACTACCAGGTCGTGCCGCGTACGGTCGAGTACGAGCAGGAGCAGCTGGAGATCTACGACGTGCTCGGTCTGAGCTCGAAGATCTTCCAGAATCAGGAGGCCGCATTCGTCGAGGAGACCCAGGCCTGGTTCGAGTCCCTCTGGTCAACGCTCGCGGAACCGCTCACACTCGGTTAGATGAGGGGACTCATCGGTAACGCCCACTGTGTTCTCTTCGACTTCGACGGCCCGGTCTGCCATCTGTTCGCCGCCCGCCCCGCGGACGCGGTGGCGGGTCGGCTGCGCGAGCTGGCCGCGAGCCTGGCCGCGGACCTCGGTCTGTCGCGGCTGCTGAACGAGGAGTTACGCGTCTCGCCCGACCCGCAGCGGGTGCTGCTCGGGATCGCCGAGAGACGCCCCGGCTGGGGCGTGGTGCAACGGCTGGAGGCGGCGCTCACCCGCGAGGAGATCGCCGCGGCCATCACCGCGCAGCCGACCCCGTACGCCGCCGCACTCATCGCCTCGCTGACGGCCCGCGGCCGCCAGGTCGCCGTCGTCACCAACAACTCTCCCCAGGCCGTGGAGCGCTACCTCAACCAGCACCAGCTCGCCGGATTCGTCGGCGGGCGCATCCACGGCCGCACCCGCGACTTCTCCCGCCTCAAGCCGAATCCCGACTCCGTGCTGCGCGCCCTGCGCTCGACCCGCACGCCGGCGGAACGCGCCCTGATGATCGGGGACGCGACCACCGACTTCGTGGCGGCGCGCGCCGCGGGCGTCACCTTTCTCGGCTACGCGCCGACCCAGGCAGGCGCGGACGCCTTCCGTGCGGCCGGCGCGGAGCATCTCGTGCGCTCTCTCGAGGAGGTTCTCACCGCGCTCGTCGCACCGGCTCCCGAGTGAAATGAACCAAATGAGCCATCGGCAGGCGGGCGAATGGGGCGTACCGTGCTGCTACCCGCGCGTTCCCCGCTCGCCCCACGTCCACCGTTCATTCCACCGCTGCCCGGGAGCCAACGCCATGAGCCAACTGCGACCCCGGACGACGACCACCCCGACACTGCGCGGGAACCATCGCGTCTGGCACATCCTGCGCCCGACCGGCGACCTCGCGGCCCTGGGGCCGCTGAAGGCAGGTCGCCTCCGGTCCGGCGTCCACCGCTTCGACCCGCGTTGCTTCGACAGTGAGGAGGACCTGCTTGTAGAACTCGCCCTGCTGGGCGTCGACCACATTCCCCCCGTATACCGGCTGGCGACCGAGGACTTACTGGTCCACGGCTATATCGAGGGCGAGGTGCTCTCCGCGCTCCGGCCCCCGGGCACCCCGCTGAACGACACCCATCTGGACCAGCTCGTCGAGCGGTTCGGAGGGCTGGCGACGATACCGCCGACCGCGCTGGAGCTGATGCACAGCTGTCCACGCGCGCGCCGGCCGCACCACAGCCGGGACTTCATGCGCGGCCTGGTGCGCTTCACCCGGCGACACGTCTACGCGGTGCACCGGCCCGAACTGCACGGGCTGTTCGCCGCGCTGCGGATCGACCCCAGGGTGCTGGCCGCGGACGGCGGGCTGGCCCGGGCGGCCGACCGGCTGACCGACCGACCGTTCTGCCTGCTGCACGGCGATCTGCACCGGGACAACCTGATCGTCGCGCAGGCCGACGGCGCGCTGTGGACCATCGACTGGGAGCTGGCGATGCTCGGCGATCCGGTCTACGACCTGGCGACCCACCTGCACCTGATGCGCTATCCGCGGGCGCAGGAGTTCCAGATGGTGACCCGCTGGGCCGACATCATGGACGAACGCCTCCCCGGCGCCACGCGGGGCCTCGACCACGACCTGCCGCGCTACCTCGCGTACAAGCGGGTGCAGTCGGTCTTCACCGACGTCATCAGGCAGGCCCTGGAGGTGAGGCGAACGCCGCCGGGGCGGTTGCCACAACAACTCGCGCGCACGGCGCGGACCGTCAACTCGGTCCTCCGTGCGGCGGCGGAACCACTGGGGCTGGGCCGAGTGCCCAGCCCCAGGTCTGTCGAGCGAGCCTACGCACAGCTACACCGCGAACACCCTGCTCATATCGCTCCGGTGAAACCGGCGAGGCTGTCCGGGCCCCGGGGGTGGCCGCCCGGGAGCCACCAGCGGATCATCACGGGCTAGCACCCGGGGCCGGGCACACCCTCCGGTGTGCCCGGCCCCGGGTCGGACGACGGCGCGGGACTGCTCCGCCGCTCCGCCGAACGCGCCGTGTCAGCGGCGCTCGTGACCCTCGTGACCCTCGTGACGCTCGCGGGACTCGTGGCGCTCCAACTCCACCCGCGGCAGCAGCCGGCCGAGCCAGCCGGGAAGCCACCATGCGTGGCGCCCCATCAGCTGCATCGCCGCCGGCACGATCAGGCAGCGGATGATCACCGCGTCCACGAAGATCGCGACCGCCATGCCGAAGCCCATCTGCTGCAACATCCGCTCGGAGCTCAGCATGAACGCCGCGAAGACCATCACCATGATGGCGCCGGCCGCGGTGATCACCGAGCCCGTGTGTCCGAGCCCCTCGCGCACCGCCCGTGCGTGGTCCCTGGTGTGGGTCCACTCCTCGTGGATCCGGGAGATCAGGAAGATCTCGTAGTCCATGGAGAGCCCGAACACGATGGCGAAGATCAGCACCGGCAGGAACGACTCGATGGGCCCCGCCTGCACCCCGAACAGCCCCTCCTGGAACACCAGGGTCATGGCGCCCAGCGCGGCGCCGATGCTCAGCAGGTTCAGCGCCGCCGCCTTCAGCGGGATCAGCACCGAGCGGAACACCAGGACCAGCAGCAGCATCGACACGCCGACGACGAGGACCACGAACAGCGGCATCCGCTCGGCGACCGTGTCGGCGAAGTCCTGCGACGCCGCCGTCGAACCGCCCACCAGGTACTCGGCGCCGGTCTGCTCCGACAGGCCGGGCAGCACGTCGTCGCGCAGCGTGGAGACGAGCTCCGAGGTCCCCTCGTCCTGCGGGGCGTATTCGGGGAAGGCGATGACCGTGGCGACCTCGCCGTCATCGGTCGGCATCGGTTCGGTGGCCGCGGCCACGCCCGGCGTGCCGTTCAGGGTCTCGGTGGCCGCGGCAGCCGCCTGTTCGGCGCCGCCGTCACCGCCGTCGGCGACGATCACCAGGGGACCGTTGAAACCGGGCCCGAAGCCCTCGGCCAGCAGGTCGTACGCCTGCCGGCTGGTGGAGTCCACCGGGTCGTTGCCCGCGTCGGCGAAGCCGAGCCGCATGCCGAGCGCCGGCGCGGCCAGCGCCCCCAGCGCGACCACCGCCACCAGCAGCGCGGGCAGCGGGTGCCGCTGCACCAGGCCGCCCCAGTTCCGCCACACCTGGCCCGCCGGCGGCCGGCCCTTCGCCGCCCGCTTCGCCGCCTTCGCGGTGAACTGGCGCGCGAAGCGCCGGCCGAACACCCCGAGCAGGGCGGGCAGCAGGGTGAGCGTGGCGACCATCGTCACCAGCACCGTCACCGCGACCGCCACCGCCATGCCCTGGAGCGCGCCGATGCCGAGCGCCACCAGGCCCAGGAGCGCGACGATCACGGTGCAGCCGGAGAAGAACACGGTGCGCCCCGCGGCGTCCAGGGCGGCCCGGGTGGCCCGTTCGGGCGTGGCGCCCGCGACCAGTTCGGAGCGGTACCTGGCGAAGATCAGCAGCGCGTAGTCGATGCCCACGCCGAGGCCGACCAGGGTCATCACGTACGGCGTGTAGTCGGCGATGGTGAAGACGTGGGAGGCCAGCACGGTCAGCGCGATGGCGCTGCCGACCGCGAAGATCGCGGTCATCACCGGCAGTCCGGCGGCGATCAGGGTGCCGAACATGAGCACGAGCACCACCAGCGCCGCGAGCACCCCGAGGCCCTCGGCGGCGCCGCCCTCGTCCTCGGCGAGGCTGCGTGCCGCGTCGCCACCCAGTTGCACGTCGAGCCCGTCGCCGGCCGCCTCCCGCGCGGTGTCGTAGATCTGCTGGGTGTCCTCCGGCATCATCTGCTCGGCCGGCACGTCCAGCACGACCGTGGCGTAGCCGACGGTGCCGTCCTCGTTGACCGCGCCGCGCTCGTCGTACGGGCTGACCACCTGTGCGACCTTCGGCAGGTCGGCGACGTCGGCCAGCATGTCCTCGACCCGGCCCTCGACTCCGGCCGCGCGCAGCCCCGACTCGTCCTTCAGCACGATGTCGACGGTGTCGCCCGCCTGCGCCGAACCGTGCCGCTCCAGCAGATCGCTGGCGTCCTGGGAGTCGGTGCCCGGCAGCTTGAAGTCGTTGCGGTAGTCGTCGCCCACGGCCATGGAGGTGACCTGGAGGCCGACCACGACGGCGACCCACAGCAGCAGGGCGATCCACCGGTGACCGTACGAGAAGCCCGCGAGCCGTTCGAAGATGCCCGGTCGTCCCGGTGGCTGCGGGGGCGCGGTCGCCGCCCGGGTCGAAGTCGTACTCATTGCGGGTCTCCTTCTGATCGTTTCGCTTCTGCTCTGCATCTGCTGTGCATCTGCTGGTGCATCTGGTGTGGCTAGCCGGTGCCGCCCATGCCGTGCCGCCCCCGCATCAGCTGGACGACGAACAGCGCCAGGAGCGGCGGCAGCACGAGCACCAGCACGGGTGTGGGCGCGGCGTTTCCGGTCAGCGGCAGCCGGGACCCGGCGAGCGGCGGCAGGACCGCCATCACCGTCGAGGTCAGCGCCACGGACCGGCCGCCCGCGCGCGGGCCGGCCAACTGCCTGGCCCGGCGGAACGGTTCGCCGGTCAGCCGGCGGGCGGCGACGCCGAGGCCGTGGGTGAGGAACAGCAGCAGCACGGCCGCCGCGGCGCACACCCCGACCACGTCGTCCGCGCGCCGGGTGGGCGTGCTGCCCAGCAGGGACGCCAGGGTCCACGCCAGGCCGCCCGCCAGGAGCCAACTGCCGAGCACCACCAGGGAGTACCCCCGGGCGGAGTCCCACCGCCGGAGCCCAGCCGCCCGGGCGAGCCAGCCGGTGGCCAGCACCGCGGGAACCGGCCACAGCCCAGTCAGCAGCTCACCGGCCAGGGCCGGGAAGCAGGCCACCAGCGCGATCAGCGTGCCCGCCAGCCACCCCGCCCCCACGGCGGCCTGGCGACCTCGGACCGCGGCCAGCACGCGACGCCGTTCGTCGGCGGTCCCGGCCAGGAACGGGAGCAGCATGCCCAGGCCCAGGCTCGCGCCGCCGAGCACGAAGTACCCGGCGGCGAAGAGCCCGAGCAGGCAGGCGGCGGTCGTTTCCATGCCCCTACCGTGGCGGGCCGGCACCCCCCGTCACGTCCCCCACCGGCGGACACCCGTCGTACCACCGGGGTGGCAGGGAACCCGATCCCTTACGACCGGAGTTGCGAGTTCCCCGACCGCCATCCGGGCCGTCCCCTAGGGGTCACCGACGAACACGCCTCCCCGGCCTTCGTCAGCACCGTCCCACCCCCGGGCGGCACCCGCCCCGGCACACCGGGGCACCGGGGCCGGGGCACCGGGACGGCAACGCCGGGGAAGAAACCGGGACGGCAACACCGGGACCGGCACGCCCGGGCGAAGCCACCGGCCCGGCACGCCCGGGCGAAGCCACCAGGACGGCACGCCCGGGCGGAGACACCAGGACGGCAACGCCTGGGCGGAGACACCAGGACGGCAACGCCTGGGCCAGCACACCGGGGGAGAAACCGGCCCGGCACGCCAGGGCCGGGACACCGGGGCGGGGACGCCTTCGGGCCGTCGGGTTGTCGGGGCGGGGCCCGCGTTCGGGGCAGGGGCCTCCTCGCCGGTGCGGCCCGGCAAGGGGTCCGCTCAGCTCAGCCAGCCGGGGGTGATCATGCCGGACTCGTAGGCGAGGATCACCAGTTGTGCCCGGTCCCGGACGTCCAGCTTGGTCATGATGCGGCTGACGTGTGTCTTCGCCGTGGCGGGCGAGAGCACCAGGCGCCGCGCGATCTCGTCGTTGGTCAGGCCGGCGCCGACCAGGCCCATCACCTCGCGCTCCCGCTCGGTCAGCGCGTTCAGCCGCGGGCTCGGGTCGGGGTGCCTGACCCGCCCCGCGAACTCCGCGATCAGCCGCCGGGTCACCGTGGGCGCGATCAGCGCGTCGCCGCGCGCGCAGACCCGGACGCCGTGCAGCAGTTCCATCGGCTCGGTGTCCTTCACCAGGAAGCCGGACGCGCCGGCGCGCAGCGCCCCGTACACGTAGTCGTCCACGTCGAAGGTCGTCAGGATGACCACCCGGACGTCCGCCAGCGTCTCGTCGGCGACGATCTCCTCGGTGGCGGCCAGGCCGTCCTGCTCCGGCATCCGGATGTCCATCAGCACGATGTCCGGGCGCAGTTCGCGCGCCAGCCGCACCGCCTCCGCGCCGGTCGCGGCCTCGCCGACGACCTCGATGTCGTCCTCGTCGTCGAGGATGGAGCGGAAGCCGGCCCGCACCAGCCGCTGGTCGTCGGCCAGCACCACCCGAATCATGCGCTGTCGTCTCCCCTGCCCGTCGCCGTGCCCGTGCCCGCTGTCGTCGCCGTCTCCGGCCTCTCGCCATCGTCGCCGGCGGGCGGCAGCGGCAGCCGGGCGGCGACCCGGAAGCCGGTGACATTGTGTCCCGCGCCGCCGGCCCGCGGGCCCCCGCCCGCCGGCCTTTCGTCCTCCGCCGCCACGATGTTCCCGACCGTCAGCTCCCCGCCCAGCGCCCTGGCCCGTTCCGCCATGCCCCCGATGCCGGTGCCCAGCGCGCCGGCCGGGCCCGCCGCGTCCTCCTCCGGCACGCCCCGCCCGTCGTCCTCGATCCGCACCCGCAGCTCGCCCGGCGCGTAGTCGACGCGGACCACGGCCCGCCCGGCCGCCGCGTGCCGGGTGACGTTGGTCAACGACTCCTGCACGATCCGGTACGCGGCCAGGGATATCTGCGGCGGCAGCACGGGCGGCGTGCCGCTGGTCTCGACCGCCACGACCAGCCCGGCGGCGCCGGCCCGTTCCGCCAGCTCGCCGATCCGGTCCAGACCGGGCGCCGGTTCGGTGGGCGCCCCCTCGTCGACCTGCCGCAGCACCCCGAGCGTGGCGCGCAGCTCGCGCAGCGCCTCCCTGCTGCCGTCGCGCACCGACTCCAGGGCCCGCACCAGCTCCGCCGTCTCGCCCGGCCGCTTCGCGCTCCGGTGCACGGCGGCGGCGGCCTGGACGTTGATCAGCGAGATGTTGTGGCCGAGCACGTCGTGCAGTTCCCGGGCGATGCGCAGCCGTTCCTCGGTGGCCGACTGGCGGGCCCGCACGTCCCGCTCGCGCTCGGCGGCGAGCACCCGCTGTTCGGTCTCGCGCTGGTAGGCGTGGCGCACGAGCATGGCGTGGCCGAACGCGATGACGCTCAGCAGCCAGCCGCTGAGCAGGACGATCGACATCGGCTCGATGTGCCGGTTGTCGTCGAACACGACGAACTCCGAGTACAGCAGGAGCAGCATGACGACCGCCGCCAGCGTGAGGGCGGCGGCCAGCTGGCCGGAACGCGCCACGGAGTACAGCACGACCAGCAGCGCCAGCACCGGCGTCATCCCGTCCGCGGGCGTCACCGGGTAGTAGGCGCCGGCGATGAGGACCGTCAGCACGCCCACCGCGATCGGCCAGCGATAGCGCACGCTGAGGCCCAGCCACGCCACGCCGGCCAGCAGCCAGCCCGCCACGGCGACCGCGATGCTGCCCTCGACGCCCCGGAACAGCGCGAACCCCACGTCGGCCAGCAGGGCCCCGCCCACGAGCAGCAGCACCCGGTCGGCGGTGAGCCCGCGCCAGTACGCCGACAGGGCGGGCGTGAGGGGAGAGGCCATGGCGCCAGAGTACGTAGGCTGGGGGCGGGAGCGCGCCCCCGCTCACGCGCCGCCCGACCGCTCAGCACCCGCGATTCCCAGGAGGAACCGTCCCCATGACCGGCCAGACCGGCCCCGCCCCGGAGAGCAACGAGCCGGCCCACGACCCGGAGGTGCTCCAGCTCGCCGCGAAGGTCTTCGATCTGGCCAGGCGCGGCGACACCGACACGGTGGCGGCGTACGTCGACGCCGGCGTGCCGGCGAACCTCAGCAACGACCGGGGCGACACGCTGCTGATGCTGGCCGCCTACCACGGGCACGCGGACACGGTGCGCGTCCTCCTGGACCGCGGCGCCGACGCCAGCCGGGCCAACGACCGCGGCCAGACGCCGCTCGCGGGCGCGGTCTTCAAGGGCGAGGAGGAGGTCGTCCGGGTGCTGCTCGCCGCCGGCGCCGACCCCGCGGCCGGCCACCCCTCCGCCATCGACACGGCCCGGATGTTCGACCGCACGGAGCTCCTCACCCTCTTCGGCGCGTAGCGCTCGCCGCGCGGACACGGCGTTTCAGAGTCCGTGCGCTCGGTCAGATATCGATTTCACGAAGTGTTCGCCACCACACGGCAACACCCAACTCCTGCCTGTGAGAAATCGGTTAGCGTTCCCGGGTCAAGATCCACCCACGAAGGGATGACATGCGCAAGGCAATGCGGCTCGCGGTGCCCGCCGCTCTGGCGGCGGCACTGATGCTCACCGGCTGCAACGAGGAGGAAGTCACGGACTCCTCCTCGGGCGGCTCGGAGGGGGCAGGCGAGCAGACGGGGGAGACCGAAGGGAACGGCGGCGAGGATACCGGCGGCGGCGAGGAGCAGTCCGCCACCGGGCCGACCGTGGAGGAAGTCGAGGGGACCTGGTACACCATCGACGGGAGCAGCCGCGTCATCGCGTTGGGCTTCGTGATCGGCGATGTGATCCTCCAGACGACCCAGAACCTCAGCGACACCTGCAACGGCGTGATGGACGACGGCGGGATCGTGCTCGGCGATGCCGAGAACCCGTGCACCGTCTACGCCGGGGCCGACGGCACCTCCGACACGTCCTCGGCCGAACTGGAGCTGAACGGCGAGACGCTGACCGTCAGCTGGCAGGACGGTCAGGTTGAGGAGTACCAGAAGCTGCCCGACGAGCTGACCGGAGAGCAGCTCGGCGGCCTCACCCAGGAGGAGCTGATGGACCTGCTCGCCGGCTAGGCCCGGTCTCGGCGGGCCCGTCTTTCCCGGCGGGCCCGCCATGCCGTGCGGTCAGTACCTGGTCCGGGTGGCCGCCGCGATCTCCCAGGGCGTGGCGTCCGCGAACAGCTCGATCTCCCCGCGGCGCACCGCCGCGACCGCCCCGAACAGCGTTTCGCCGAGGGCCTCGCGGAGCACCGCGGAGCCCTCGAAATGGCGCAGCGCCCCCCTCAGCGACTCCGGCAGCCGAGGCGGCTGCTCCTCGGCGGGACGCGCGGCCGGGTCGCCGGACACCGGCGGCGGCAGGGTCAGGCCCCGCTCCAGCCCGGCGAGCCCGGCGGCGATCACGGCGCCGACCAGCAGATACGGGTTGGCCGCCCCGTCGAAGCACTTCACCTCGGCGTTGGCCGCGTCGGGCCGGTCCGGTTCGCCGGCCACGAAGCGCAGCGCGGCCTCGCGGTTCTCCAGGCCCCAGCACCGGAAAGCGCCGGCCCAGTGGGACGGCCTGAGCCGCAGGTAGCTGGCCGGCGAGGGCGCGCCCAGCGCGAGCAGCGCCGGCAGCTCGCGCAGCACGCCGGCCAGGAACGCCTCGCACTCCCCCGTCATGCCGTGCGGGCCGGCGCCGTCCCGGCACAGGTTCCGGCCGCCGCGCCACAGGCTGAGGTGCAGGTGCCGGCCGTTGCCGACCCCGTCGGGGTCGACGACGGGGGCGAACGAGGCGGCGAGCCCGTGACGTTGGGACACCGCGCGCACGGTCTCCCGCACCAGCACGGCCAGGTCGGCGGCGCCGACCGGATCCGCGGGCGCGACGGAGATCTCGAACTGTCCGGGCGCGTACTCGGGATGCAGTTGCAGCACGCCGAGGTCCTGCGCGGTGGCGGCCTCCATCAGGGCGGACAGGTAGCCGGAGAGGTCCACCAGGCGGGTCATGCCGTACGCGGGTCCCGCGGTCGGATAGCGCGGCTCCTGTGCGGCGGCCGGCTCCGGCTCGCCTCCGCCGCCGCGGTCCGACGGCGGCCGGGTCACCACCCATTCGGTCTCGAACCCCATCCGCAGCTCGAGGCCGTGCTCCTCCCGCGCCCGCTCGACCTGCCGCCGGGCGAACAGCCGCTGGCACGCCGGATACTCCGTGCCGTCCTGCCGGTACCGGTCCACCGGCGCCCAGGCCCACCCCGGCTGCCCGGCCAGCACGGTGAGCCGGTCCAGGTCGGCCCGCAGCCGCAGGTCGCCGTCGGGCCCGCCGACGTGCGGGCTACTGGTGATCGAGTCGTCGACCAGATAGACGTCGAAGATCGGCGACATGCCCACCCCGCGTCGCGCGGCCTCCGCCAGCCGCTCGACCGGCACGACCTTCGCCCGCGTGAGCCCCGCGTTGTCCACCCAGGTCAGCGCGACCCCCCGCACCCCCGCCGCTCCCAGCCGCCCCGCCACTTCACCCATCTCCATGCGCGCACCCTGCCCGCCACCGTCTGGTCACGCAACCCGAGGGCACCGTCTGTCGAGTGGTCCCCCTCAGCCGTCCGGCGACAGGAGCGTCACTCGCGGGAAGTAGGTCCGGTACCGCGTCGCGTCACGGGTGAGCAGCCGGTGACCGGCCACGGCGGCGTGCGCACCGATGTAGAAGTCGGGCAGCGGCGAGCGCTTGCCGCCTCCGTTCCTCCGGTACCGCACGAATGCCTTGCCCGCGAGGAACGCGGCGCCCCAGGGCAGCGCCTCGCGGCGGAAGTCCGACGGCGGCAGCACGGCGTCCAGTTCCTCGATCCGGGCGAAACGGACGGAGACCTCCGCGTAGACCAGCGCGTTGATCACCACGGGGCCGGCGTCCAGCGCGTCGGCCAGCGCTCCCTCCGACCAGTCGCGCCAGACCGGGTCCTCGCCGAGGACGTCCAACAGCACGCAGGAGTCGACGAGCGTGGCGGCCGGGCCGGCACTCCCGGCTTCACTCACCACGCAGCAGATCCATCAGGGCGTCGGTGCTCATGCCCGCCGTGTCCGGGTCGGTGGCGCTTCCGCGCAGCCGCCGCACCAGATGCCGGCCCCGGCTCTCGGCCTCCGGCGACCTCCTGATCGTCAGCACCCCGCCCACCTCGACGACGTCCACCTGGTCGCCCTCGCGGAGCTGGTGCTTGGCGCGCAGCTCGGCCGGGATCGTCACCTGGCCCTTCGCGTTGAGCAGCATGAACGGAACCTCCCAGGTCATCCCATGTGATACGTGTCTCGCGTAATACTACTACGCTCGATTCCCGCACCCGGGTTTGCTCTGGGCTCGGCGGGCGGGTATAACTACGGTATGACCACTCCCAAACGTGCCGCGAAGATCGCGATCAGTCTGCCGGCCGAGCAGTTGGAGTACCTCAAGGCCGCCGAGGAGGCCGGGCGCGGGAGCGTCTCGGGGCATATCCAGCAGCTCATCCAGCGCGAGCGCGAGGCCGCCGACATCGAGGAGACGCTGCGCCGGCTGTTCGGCGACCAGCGGATCCCCGGCCCCGAACACGAGGCCTGGGCGCGCCGCGCCCTCGGCATCGCCGAGGACGACGCGCATGACGTACACGACGGCGAGACGGCGGGTAACGCCGCCGCGTGACGAACCCCGAACCCACCGGCGCCGAGGAGACCGACGGCATCGGCGGCCGCATCCTGGACACCACGGCCCTGATCACCGCCGCCCGCGGCGACCTCTACATGCAGGCGCTGTTCCGCCTCGCACACCGCCGGGTGATCCCGCTGCTCGCGCCGGCCACCTGCGTGGCGGACGCGTCCGCCGCCCTGCACCCGCACGGCCGCGACGCGCTCACCGCGATACTGCGCTTCCCGCTGGTCACCCTGGCCGGTCTCGACGAGTCGCAGGCGGTCGGCTCCGGCATCCTGCGCTCCGCGCACCGCCCGGTCGCCACCACCGCGGGACATGTGGCGTATCTGGCCGCCGCACGCCAGTGGCCCGTCATCACCGCCGCCCCGACGCCGCTGCGCACGCTCTACCCGACCATCCAGGTGGAGGCGCTGCCCGAGGTCCCCTCGTAGCCTGCCGACGTACGCTGACCCGATGATCGTCTGGCTGAACGGCACCTACGGGGCCGGCAAGACCACCACCGCCCGGGAGTTGACCGCCGTGCTTCCGGACGCCCGGCTCTTCGACGCGGAGTACGTGGGCTACATGCTGCGTCATGTGCTGGAGTCCGTGCCCGTGGTCAACTTCCAGGACCATCCGCCGTGGCGCGCCCTGGTGGTGGCGACCGCCCGGCAGCTCCTCGAATACGTCGGCGGCACGCTGGTCATCCCGCAGACCGTGCTCACCGAGCGCTACTGGTCCGAGCTCAGCGCCGGCCTGGCCGACGCCCGCATACCGGTGCACCACTTCGTGCTGCACACCGACCGGGCGACGCTGCGGCGGCGCATCGAGACGGACCAGAAGGAGGAGAGCGCGGGCGCCGCTGGGTGGCGGATGGACCACCTCACGGCGTACGAGGAGGCGCTCCCCTGGCTGCGCCGCGAGGCCGAGATCGTCGACACCAGCCTTCTCCCGCCGCCCGAGGTCGCCCGCCTCGTCGCGGCCCGGGTCGACGGCACCCGCGCCGACGCCTGAGCGCCGTGCGGGTGCCCATCCTGGTGGAGTTTGCCAGGATGGGGTCGCATGGCGACGACGAACAGAGACGCTCAGGAGATCGCCGCGCGGTGGGTCGAGGAGCGGGCCGCCGGGGAGTCGGACTTCGCGGGGGCCTATTTCAGTGGTTCGACGATCTGGCGGGACGGCGACGCCGAGCTGGACGAGGCGTCCGACGTGGACGTGGTGGTCGTGCTGGACCGCGAGGAGGACACGCCCAAGCTGGGGAAGTTCCGGGTGGACGGCGTGCTGGTCGAGGTCTCCTACCAGAGCCTGGCGGAGCTGGCGTCGCCCGAGGCGGTGCTGGGCGACTACCACCTGGCGAACTGCTTCCGGGCCGGGGCGCCCGGGCCGATCGCGGATCCGAGCGGGCGCCTGGCGGCGCTCCAGGCGGCGGTGGCGCCGGAGTTCCCGCGCCCCGCGTGGGTGCGGCGCCGCTGCGCCGACGCCCGGGCGCGGGTGGTGGACCGGCTCGGCACACTGAGCGGCTACGCCGAACCGGCCGAGGAGCCGCCGCCGTTCCACGAGCAGGTCATCATCTGGCTGTTCGGCACCGGCGTCACCACGCACGTGCTGCTGGCCGCCGGGCTGCGCAACCCGACCATCCGGCTGCGCTATCCGGCCGTGCGCCACCTGCTGGCCGACCGCGAGCTGTTGGAGCCGGCGTACGACGAGCTGCTGGCGCTGCTCGGCTGCGCCCATCTGGACCGGACGCACGTGGCGAACCATCTGGCGGCCCTGACCGAGGTGTTCGACGCCACCGCCGGCGTGCTGGACGGGCTCGCCGAACCGTCGCCGCTCTTCTTCGCCTCGGACCTCAGCCCCGAGGCGCGGCCGATCGCGATCGACGGTAGCCGCGCGCTGATCGAACGGGGCGAGCACCGGGAGGCGGTCTTCTGGATCGTGGCGACCTTCGCCCGCTGTCTGACCGTGCTGGACCGGGACGCGCCGCGCGAGACGTTCGACCTGTACGCGCCCGCGTTCGCCGAGCTCCTCGCCGATCTGGGCCTCGCCTCCCCCGCCGACCTGCGCGCCCGGGCCCGGACCACGGCCGCCTACCTGCCCCGGCTCGGCCACCTCGCCGAGCGGGTGCTGGCCACCAACCCCGCCGCCACGAGCTGACGCACCGGCGGACCGACGGGCCGGCGGCCGTACGGGCTGGGGCGCGTCGCCCTCTTCACTGGTCGCGGCGCAGCCGCTCCATATCGCGCCGGTCCCGCTTCGTCGGCCGGCCGGTCCCCCGGTCGCGGATACCGGCCGGGGCGAACGCCTCACGGGGCGGGGGCGGCGGGCTGTTGTCGATATAGCACTCGACCGCGACGGGTGCCCCCACGCGCTTGCGCACCACCCGTTTCACCACGACCACCCGCTCCCGGCCCGCGTGCCGGAGCCGGATCTCGTCGCCGGGACGGACGGCATGGGCGGGCTTGACGCGGTCGCCGTTGACCCGGACGTGGCCGCCCCGGCAGGCGGTGGAGGCCAGCGAGCGCGTCTTCACCAGGCGCACCGACCAGATCCAGCTGTCGACCCGGACGGTGCCCTGGTCCTGTCCCTGGCCCTGTCCCTGTTCCGGAGCCGCGGAGTCAGACGTCGTCATCGGGATCTCCTTGCGTGGGTACGCCCTGGTGGAGTCGGTCTCGCCCGGTTGGCGATCACCATACTGGCTGGGCCTACCGCTGGGCTGGCGGGATGTGAAGCCTGCGGAGCGGACGTCAGACCACTGGACGGCACACCGTCCCTCGCCTTAACCGGGGTGGCAGCCCGCGACGAAACAGAAACTCCCACCCACGAGGGTGAGAATCCCCCCATCGTCCACGGAGGGGTGAAGTCAAGCTCCGACTCTGCCCGTTCTCGCCGGGGACACGGGTACGGGACGCGGCGGTGCTCTCAGGAACCGACCGGCGCCGGGCGCGCCTCGTCCGCGGGGCCCGCCGCCCGTGCCTCGTCCGCGGGGCCCGCCGGGCCGCTGCGCAGCGGAACCTCGGTGACGAACAGCGCCGCCACCAGCGCGATCACCGCGAGCACCGCGCCGATCAGGAAGGACTCGTGCGTGCCGGAGGCGACCGCGAACTGGTAGGCCTCGCGGGCCGGCGCCGGCAGCGCCGCCAAGCTCTCGGCGGTGAGCTGCGCCGACTCCTGGACCGAACCGCTGGCGGACTGGCCCCGGGCGGCCATCTCGTCCTGCACCCGGCTGGTGAACACCGCGCCCATCAGCGCGGTACCGAAGGACATGCCCAGGGTGCGGAAGAGCGTGGTGGTGGAGGAGGCGACACCCATGTCCTTCATCTCCACGCTGTTCTGGGCGACCAGCATGGTGATCTGCATCAGGAAGCCCATGCCGGCGCCGAGCACCGCCATGTAGAGGCCGGAGGTCAGGCGCGAGGTGCCGGTGTCCATCTGGGAGAGCAGGAACATCCCGACGACCATCAGCGCGCCGCCGGCGATCGGGAAGATCTTGTACCGCCCGGTGTTGGTGGTGACCCGGCCGGCGATCAGCGAGACCACCATCATCGACAGCAGCATCGGGAGCAGCAGCAGCCCGGAGTTGGTCGCCGAGGCGCCCTGCACCGCCTGCTGGAAGAGCGGCATGTACAGCGTGCCGCCGAACATCACGAAGCCGACCAGGAAGCCGATCACCGACATCAGGGCGAAATTGCGGCTGCGAAAGATGTGCAGCGGCATCACGGGCTCGTCGGCGCGGGTCTGGACGTAGAGGAACGCCGCGAGCGCCACGACGCCCAGCACGCTCAGCCCGACGATGGTCGCGGACCCCCACGCGTACTCGCTGCCGCCCCAGGTGGTGACGAGCACGATCGCGGTGATGCCCGCGGTCAGCAGCACCGCACCGAGGTAGTCGATGCGGCCCTTCGGCCGGTCCCGCTTCGGCAGGTGCAGCACGGCCGTGACCATGGCGAGCGCGACCGCGCCCAGCGGGAGGTTGATGTAGAAGGTCCAGCGCCAGCCCCAGTGGTCGGTGATGAAGCCGCCGACCGTCGGCCCGCCTATCATCGCGACGGCCATGACCGCCGCCATCATGCCCTGGTACTTGCCGCGCTCGCGCGGGGGTATCAGGTCGCCGATGATGGCCATCACGCCGACCATCAGGCCGCCGGCGCCCAGGCCCTGGATCACCCGGAAGCCGATGAGCTGGTCCATGTCCTGGGACAGGCCGGAGAGCGCCGAGCCGACCAGGAAGATCACGATGGAGGCGAGGAACGCGCCCTTCCTCCCGTACATGTCGCCGAGCTTGCCCCAGATCGGGGTCGAGGCGGCGGTGGCCAGGGTGTAGGCGGTGACCACCCAGGAGAGCTGCTCGATGCCGCCGAGTTCCCCCACAATGGTAGGCATCGCGGTGCCGATGATCATGTTGTCGAGCATCGCGAGCATGATCGCGATCAAAAGCGCCATCAGCACGACCCGTACGCTGCGCTGCTGTGGCGGCGCCTTCTCGGCCGTCGTCATTGCCTCTCCCCTGTACTTACTTGTCGCCCGGCTAGTGGGTACCCTGGAGACCGTAAGTGGCTACTAGCCGGCCGTCAAGTAAGTTCTTCGCAAAGCCAGGGGAGAAGGATGCCCAGCACACGCCAACCGCGCAGGTCGGACACCCGTCAGCGGATCCAGGACGTGGCCATGGAGCTCTTCGCCGAACAGGGCTACGAGAAGACCTCGCTGCGGGAGATCGCCGAACGGCTCGAGGTCACGAAGGCGGCGCTCTACTACCACTTCAAGACCAAGGAAGACATCGTCGCCAGCCTCTTCGAGGACCTGGGTCGGCCGCTCGACGAGACGCTCGCCTGGGGCGAACGGCAGGAGCGCGGCCTGGCGACCAGCATCGAGCTGCTGCGCAGGTACAGCGAGGCCCTGGAGCAGGCGGTGCCGCTGTTCCGCTTCCTGCACGAGAACCAGGCCGCCGTGCGCGACCTGCGGATCGGCGAGACGTTCAAGGCGCGGTCGATCGCCATGGTCGACCTTCTGAAGCCGCCGGGCGCGGGCGTCGAGGACCAGGTCAGGTGCGTCAGCGCGCTGCTCACCCTGCACGGCAGCCAGACCTTCGCCGCGGCCCACCTTGAGGGCACCACCGAGGAGCGGGGCCGGGCGGGGCTCGCGATCGCGATGGAGCTGGTGAGGTCGGCGCACGAGAGGGCCGCGCGGGCGTCCGCAGAATCGTGACAACACGGTGATGAAGGGCACACCCCGCGCTGGTAAGTTCATCGGTCTGTCCGATCGGGTGACCGACAGAGGAGACCGGGATGAGTGCCCAGTGCTGGAGCTGCCGTCAGCGTCCGGCGACGATGCCTGACGGCCGCTGCCAGACCTGCGCTGGCGCGCCCCCCGAGGGCATGCCGCAGGGAGCCGCACCGCAGAGCCCCTACCCGGGCGCCCCGCCGCAGCAGGGTCCGTACCCCGGCGCCCCGCAGCAGGGTCCGTACCCCGGCACGCCGCCGCAGGGCGGGCCGCAGGCGTACCCGGGCCAGCAGAACCCGTACCCGCAGTACCCGCAGGGCGGGGGCGCGCCGTACGTGCCCACCGCGCAGTTCACCAGCCCGCAGGGGCTGTCGAAGGCGCTGACCGCGCTGCTGGGCGTCTGCATCGCCGCGTTCGCCATCACCGTCGCGACCGGCGCGAACTACATGAGCGTGCTCGGGGACGTCGAGGACGGGACGCTCACCTCGCTCAGCGACTACGACGACGCGGCCGACACCTACTCGGCGACCGCGCTGCTCGCCTCGCTGGCCCTGCTGGCCACGGGCATCGTGTTCATCATCTGGTTCCACCGGACCCGGGTGAACGCCGAGGTCTTCGACGCGGCCGGGCAGCGCAAGAAGCGCGGCTGGGCCATCGGCGGCTGGTTCGTGCCGATCGTCAACCTCTGGTTCCCCAAGCAGATCGCCAACGACATCTGGCGCGCCTCCACGCCGTGGGGCGGCGACCAGGGCCGCGGCATCGTCAACGCCTGGTGGACGCTGTGGGTCGTCTCCCTGGTCACCAGCGGTGCGTCGTTCCGGATGAGCGGCGACAACACCATCGACAGCCAGGAGGAGCTCGACGCGGTGCAGCGCGAGGTCAGCATCGGCGTGGTGAGCGACCTCGTCGGGATCGCGGCGGCCATCGTGGCGATCCTGTTCGTCCGCCGGCTGACCGCCCGCCAGCTCACCAAGTACCAGCAGGGCCCGGCGCCGCAGCCCGGGATGTACCCGGGCGGCCCCGACGCGGGCACCGGCCCGATGCCCCCCGCCTACGGCGGCTGACGCCCGCGCCCGAGGTCACCGGCCGGCCGGCAACCGGCCGGTGAGCACCTCGGAACGGCTGCGCCAGGCCGTCGCCACCATGGACACGACGGCGACGCCGGACGGGCCCCGAAGCGAGGAACGCCCATCAGGCCGGAACAATCGGGGCCGGCAGCCGAGGTGTCGGACAGCGGACCGCGCCAGGCGCGCCGGGAGCGGCGAACGCCGGGACGGCCGACGCGACGGCCGGGGGTGGTGACCGTCGCGGTCGGGGTGGGGGGCGGTCAGAGGGTCGCGGTGGTGGCGGGGATGGCGGTGGGGGTGTCCGCCGGTGGGGTGCCGCCGGCCGCGGGCCGGCGGCGGAGCATCAGCGCGGCCAGGACGAACGCCGCGACGAGCAGCCCCGCGCCGACCGCGAAGGCGAGGCGGTAACCGCCGGTCAGCGCGGCGCCGCCGCCCTCACCCGCCGCGACCAGCGCCTCCGTCCGGGAGGCCGCCAGCGTGGCCAGCACCGCGACGCCCAGCGCCCCGCCGACCTGCTGCGTGGTGCTGAACAGCCCGGACGCCAGCCCCGCGTCGTCCGCCCGCGCCCCCGACATGCCGAGCGTCGTCAGCGCGGGCAGCGCGAGCCCGAAACCGGACGCGAGCAGCAGCACCGGCAGCAGGTCCGTGACGTAGTTCGCGTGCTCCGGGATCCGGGCGAGCAGGACCAGCATCAACACCAGCAGGGCCAGCCCGGCCAGCAGCACCCGGCGTTCGCCGAACCGCGCGTTGAGACGGGCCGAGACGCCCAGCGACACGGCGCCGATGGCGACCGCCGCCGGCAGCATCGCGATCCCCGTCTCCGCCGCGCCGTAGCCCAGCACCCGCTGGAGGTACAGCCCGACGATCACCTGGAACGAGAACAGCGCCGCCACCATCAGCAGTTGGACCGCGTTGGCGCCGGCCACCGCCCGGGAGCGGAAGATCCGCAGCGGCATCAGCGGCACCCGGGCGGTCGCCTGGCGGACCACGAAGAGGGCGAGCAGGACCAGCGCGAGCCCGCCGTAGCCGAGCGTGCCGGGCGCGGTCCAGCCGCGCTGCGCCACCCCGACGATCGCGTAGCTGCCGGTCATCAGCCCGGCCGTGACCAGCAGCGCGCCGAGCGCGTCGGCGCCGGCCGCGAGCCCGGGACCGCGGTCCGCGGGCAGCACGGCCGCCGCGATGGCGAGCACCGCGAGGCCGATGGGCAGGTTGATGACGAAGATCCAGTGCCAGCTGAGCGCGTCCGTGAGGACGCCGCCCAGCACCTGGCCGAGGGACGCGCCGGCCGCCCCGGTGAAGCTGAACACGGCGATGGCCCTGCCTCGTTCGGCCGGTGCCGGGAACAGCGTCACCAGGATGCCCAGGCCGACCGACGAGGCCAGCGCGCTGCCGACGCCCTGGAGCAGCCGGGCGGCGACCAGCAGGTCGGGCGAGGTGGCGAGGCCGGCCAGCAGCGAGGCCGCGGTGAAGACGGCGGTGCCGGCGAGGAACACCCGTTTGCGGCCGACCAGATCACCGAGCCGGCCGGCGAGCAGCAGCAGGCTGCCGAACGCGATCAGGTAGCCGTTGACGACCCAGCTCAGGCCGGCGGAGGAGAAGCCGAGGTCGTGCTGGATGGCCGGCATCGCGACGGTGACGATCGAGCCGTCCAGCACGGTCATCAGGAGTTGGGTGGCGAGCACAGCGAGGGCGAGCCCGCGGGCCCGGACGCTGGGAATGGTGACGGACACGGAAATCCCTCCCGTTCGGCGACGTGACGAGACGTCGAGACGATGGGAGAGACGTTAGCAGATAGTTTCGTTGCAGACTATCTATAGACAACCGATCCGCTTCGGTCCCGTCAGCCGGCGCCCTGGCGCGCCCGCCGCACCGGCCGCGGACTCTCCGCCGGCGTCGCCAGATGCCCCGTGACCAGCCGGTTCATCGCGCGCACGAAAACCTCGCGCTCGTCCTCTGGCAGCGCCCCGAGCGCCGCCTCATGCACGCCGTCGACGATCCGCTGGCTCCGCTCGGCGGCTCGGGCGCCCTCCTCGGTGACCGCGATGATCCGGGCCCGCCGATCCCGGCTGGACGGGCGCCGCTCCGCGAGCCCGGCCCGTTCCAGCGCGTCCACGGTGGCCACCATCGTGGTCTTGTCCATGTCACCGATCTCGGCGAGCTGGACCTGGGTGCGCTCCTGCTCCAGCGCGTGCACCAGCACGCAGTGCATGCGGGCGGTGAGCCCGATCTCGGCGAGCGCCGCGGACATCCGGGTGCGCAGGACGTGGCCGGCGTGGTCGAGCAGGAACGACACGTCGGGACGGGTGCGGCTGGGCGACATGGCGGTCATGGCACCAGCGTAGCCGCACTCCGATCCGTGGCGGATTATCCGGAACCGACCGTTGTGCCGATGTGCCGATGCACCGCCCGCCGCTCCGGACGAGGGCTTCTTCCTCATCATCAGGGGCGCCATCACCGACACCTTCCTGCAGAACCCGCTCGGCAACCGTTCCTCATCAGTGAGCAGGAGTGAGTCCTGGACCCGGACCTGGTCAACTGGCGCATCCCGAACGGTTGTGGATGCGCTGGTCACCTGCGTTCGCGCCGCGTGGGGCGACACGGATCGTGTCCGTGGTCCGGGGATGCGGGGGCGGGTTTCCTCACGCCTGCGGGTGCCGTGTCCGGCCTGGGCGGTCCGATGCCCCACACGATCGCTCTGGTCGTGTGGGGGCGGTGCCGTCCGTCGCCGAGCGCGGTGCGCCGAGAGCGCGTCGCCCGATCGCGACGCCGGCGGCGTCGTGGCGGGTGGTCTTGCGGTTCTTGCTGCTGAGGGGCTTCTGCCAGTGCTCGGCGCCCCGGCGGGAGGTGTAGGCGGGGTCGACGACGACGGTGATGCCGAGTTCGGCGGCCATGGACACGAGCCGTGCCCGCAGTCTGGCGACGGGCATGCCGGAGATCAGCTTGCGGAACTGCTTGCTGCGGCCGTGCTCGCGTCTTCTCCGCGTCGAAGTCCAGGTCCTCGATCGCGACGGAGACGCCTTCGCGCCGTGCCCAGCGAAGGAGGCGGGTGAGGGCGTGCCTCACCTGGGCGTCCCGGTAGGTGGCTGGCCCGTCGAGGTCGTAGAAGAATCGGCGGGGCTCCCCCATCGGGTTGCCGTGCTCGTCCAGACGCCACGCTGCGAAGTGGTCGGCGTTGGTATCCACACCGATGAGCCCGTTCGCCCTGGCTAGGTCAGGGGAACGGTCTTCACCGGCGGGATCGTCCACGACGCGGTGCGATACCAGCGGCCCCGGTCCATGTCCAGGTGGATGCGGTAGGCGACAGCACGGTTCGCCACTACGCGGTCGGCCCACTCTTCGCCGCGGTGCCGAAAGTTGATCCGGCCCTTGAGCACGTACCGGCCGCGCGGGGCGTTTGCCAGATGCGCCAACGGAGCCGGGAGCTTGATGCTGACCTCGCCGTCGGAGCTGACGCGGATGGTCTCGTTCCCCAAACGCTTCCCCGACTCCCCGTCTGCCTGGAGGAACCAGCGTTCGGCATCCCAGCGCCTGCGCCACTCGTACTCGGTGAGCTGAGCGGCTTCCAGATTGTGCCGGTTGCGAGCCAGTCGCTTCCCGCCCCGGGCCACGTGCACGACACCGGCCTGGCGATCGGACCGCTCGCGCTCCAGCCGGTCTTCCAGCACATGCAGGCGCCGGGTCTTTTGGAACCACTCCTGCTTCGTGCGGTACCCGCCCGGCACCCGCTTCGTGCCCTGCTCCCCGACCGGCTGGGACAGGCGGTGCGCGATCTGGTCTGGGCCGCTGGCTTCGCCACCGTCGGCCTGCTCGTGTTCCGCCTCCGGATGCGCCGCCCCGGCTGATCACCGCTGGTCGCGGGTGGCTCCCGAACCACCGGTGTCCAAGTGCGCGTTGCGATTCCTGAGGCCGGTGACACGCTGTTGACATGCGAAAACTCACCACGAGCAGGCGCGCCCTCCTGACGGCCACCGCCCTGGGTGCCGTGACCGCCGTCGGCGGCGGGCGCGCGCTGGCGACCGGACGACCGACCGCGCGAAGAAGCACCGGCCCGGTGGGCATCAGACGCACCACGGCCACCGCCGCCGACGTGACCGCCGTCCCGCTCGGCGACCCCGACGGGCTCTACATGCGGGAGTCGATCATCGTCAACCGGCGTGGCGAGGTCATCGGTGCCAGCGGGTCCGGCAGGCCGGTCGTCTGGTCGAACGGGACGCTGTCCGAACCGATCCTGCCCGCCCAGGGCAGCGCCTATCTGGAGTGGATCAACGACGACGGACAGTTCATCGGCGGGTTCCGTGACGCCAGCGCGGACGACAAGCAGTTCGCGGTCGCCTGGCCGGAGGGGATCGGCGGCGAGGGCGTCATCCTCGAACCCCGGGCGGAGTTCCGGAACAGCCGGGCGTACCTGATCAACAACAACGGCCAGGTGGCCTACACGGCCATCGGCGTCGAGGACTACACCGAGCGCTGCTTCCTCTACGACCTCAACGACGGCTCCCGCACCGAGGTCTTAGCCCCGTCGACCCACCCGGGCGACGTGCGCCCCCGGGGATTCAACGACAACGGGCAGTTCGCCAGTAGCACCCGCGTGCCCTACGTGCAGAGCTACGTCTTCTACTGGGAGAACGGCGTCGCCACGGACCTGACCCGGTTCAACAGCGATGAGGCGGACCATCTGAACCAGTCCGGCCAACTGCTGGTCGCCTACGCGACGCCCGATTCGCTCACCAGCAACCGCGCCTACCTCTGGAAGGACGGGGTGACCACCGAACTCGACGAGCTGGGCGGCGACGTCGAGCTCACCTTCACCCGCCAGTCCCAGAACGACGCCGGCGAGGTCATCGGGATCTCCGAGAACAGCAACGGGCAGCGGACCCCGTTCGTCTACACCGGCGGCCAGATGACCGTACTGCCGGTTCCCGGCAACCTGGAGGCGGACCCGCTGGGCATCGCCCACAGCGGCGACATCGCCGGCCGCTGCACCCGGTCGGATCCGAACGACCTCAACACCAACGCCTGCGTCTGGCGGAACGGACAGTTCCTCGACCTGGGCGTCCCGGAGGGCTACGGCGCCGCGCAGGCCAGGCTGGCCACGGAACAAGGCGACGTCATCGCGTTCGCCACCTCCTACGACGGCAACCCGGCCATGACCTTCCTCCTCACCGTGAACTGACGCGCGCCACCGCCGCGTCGCCCTGGTCGGCGGCCCGTCGTCCCCGACCCCTCCCGGGACCGGCGGGCCGCTCCGCCACGCCGCCCCGGGCCAGCACCATCCCCGCGCCCGGGCCGTCCAAGTGCCGAATGCGACCGGCCCAGAACGGTGCCAGGCTTCCACCATGCGAAAACTACCCCTGAGCAGACGCTCCCTGCTGACCGCCACCGCCCTGGGCGCGGTGACCGTGGCCGGCGGCGGGCGCGCGCTGGCCGCCCCGCGCGGCCGAAGGACGGGCCCGGTCGGCACGAGGCGCACGACGGCCACCGCCGCCGCCGTGACCGCCGTGCCGCTCGGCGATCTGAACGGGCTCCACATGTGGCAGCCCACCGTCGTCAACGCGCGCGGCGACGTCATCGGCTCCAGCACCATCAGCACGCCCGTGGTCTGGTCGGGCGGCGTGCTGGCCGAGCCGCGCCTGCCCGCCGAGGGCAGCGCCTATCTGGAGGACCTCAACGACCAGGGCCAGTTCGTCGGCGGTTTCCGCGACGCGAACGACCAACAGTTCGCCGTCGCGTGGCCGGACGGGATCGGCGGGGAGGCGATCCTCGTCGACCCGAGCCCGGAGTTCCGCGACAGCCGGGCGTTCTTCATCAACAACAACGGCCAGGTGGTCTACAAGGCCATCAACGTCGGCGAATACACCGACCGCACCTTCCTCTACGACCTCAACGACGGCTCCCGCACCGAGATCCTCCCCCCGCCGAACCTGTTGCGCGACGTCTACCCGCGGGGCCTCAACGACGCCGGCCAGTTCGTCAGCAGCGTCTGGGACCAGGCGACGCAGCAGTACTTCGACTTCTTCTGGGAGGACGGCGCCGCCACCGACCTGCCCGTGCCCGGCATCGGGACCATCCAGTACCTCACCGAGGCGGGCGACGTCCTCGTCGAATACCGGCCGCCCGCGGGGTACCCGCAGCGCGCGTACGTCTGGCGGAAGGGCACGTTCACCGACATCCCGACGCTGGGCGAGTACGGCCTCAGCCTCTCCTACACCCGGCAGCCGATGAACGACCACGGCGACGTCATCGGAACCAGCGAGACCGCCGACGGCTTCGTCCCGTTCCTCTACACCGGCGGCCGGACGACCCAACTGCCGGCACCGGCCGACCTGTCGCCCGACCCGCTGGGCCTCAACAACAGCGGCCTGATCGTGGGCCGCTACGAGTTCCCTGACACGTTCATCAGCGGTGCCTGCCTGTGGCAGAACGGCTCGTTCCTCGACGTCGGCCTGGTCGACGGCTTCGGGGACTGCCAGGGCATGCTGGCCACCGAACAGGGCGAGGTGCTCGCCTTCGCCTCCGACGGCCCCGGCGGCGAGACCTGCACCTTCCTGCTCACCGTGAACTGACGCGCCGCCCGCGCGCCCTGCATATGAACGGGGCGGCGTACGCCAACGTGGTGTCGGGGTACGCCGCCCTGGGGCCGCCATGGCGGTTACTTCGGGTCGCGGTTGAACGTCGAGGCCGACCAGCGGTAGCCGAGCACCGCGAGACCCAGGCACCAGACGATCGCGAGCCACCCGTTGTGGCCGATCTCGGTGCCGAGCAGCAGCCCGCGCAGGGTCTCGATGGCCGGCGTGAACGGCTGGTACTCGGCGACCGGCTGGAACCAGCCCGGCATCGCGTCGACCGGGACGAAGGCGCTGGAGATGAGCGGCAGGAAGATCAGCGGCATCGCGTTGTTGCTGGCGGCCTCGGCGTTCGGGCTGACCATGCCCATCCCGACGGCGATCCAGGTGAGCGCCAGGGCGAACAGCGTGAGCAGCCCGAACGCCGCGATCCACTCCAGCGCGGTGGCGTCGGTGGAGCGGAAGCCGATGGCCACGGCGACGGCGCCGACGAGGACCACGCTCATCACGCACTGGAGCACGCTGCCGACGACGTGCCCGACGAGCACGGACCCGCGGTGGATGGCCATGGTTCGGAAGCGGGCGATGATGCCCTCGGACATGTCGGTGGAGACCGACACCGCGGTGCCGATCGTGGTGCTGCCGATGGTCATCAGCAAAAGGCCAGGCACGAGATAGGCGATGTAGTCGGAGCGGTCCGCACCGCCGCCGCCGATCCCGGCGCTCATCACGTCACCGAAGACGTAGACGAAGAGCAGCAGCAGCATGACGGGGGTGAGCAGCAGGTTCAGGGTGAGGGACGGGTAGCGCCGGGCGTGCAGCAGGTTGCGGCGCAGCATGGTGGACGAGTCGCGTGCGGCGAGGGAGAGGGAGCTCATCGGACGGTCTCCTTGGGCTGGTTGGGGACGCCGGTGCCGCCGCTGGTGAGGGCGAAGAAGACGTCGTCGAGGTCGGGGGTGTGCACGGTCAGCTCGTCGGCCTCGATGTCGGCGGCGTCCAGCCAGTCGAGGATGGAGCGCAGTTCGCGTTGGCTGCCGTCGCTGGGGATCTGCAGGGTCAACGCCTCGTCGATGGGGGTCCCCCCGCGCGAGCGAAGCCGAGCGTGGGGGAGGGTGACCTCGCGCAGCGCGGCGGCGGCGGCCTGGTACGCGTCCGGGGCGGCGAACCGCAGCCGCACATGCCCACCTGGGATGAGCCGCTTCAGCTCCTCTGCGCTCCCCTCGGCGGCGATCTTCCCGTCGTTGAGCACAGCGATGCGGTCGGCGAGTTCGTCGGCCTCGTCCAGGTACTGGGTGGTCAGGAAGACGGTGACGCCGTCGGAGACGAGTTCGCGGATGATCTGCCACATGGTGTGCCGGGAGCGCGGGTCCAGGCCGGTGGTCGGCTCGTCGAGGAAGATGATCCGCGGGTTGCCCACCAGGGTCATGGCGATGTCCAGGCGCCGCTTCATCCCGCCGGAGTAGGTGGACGCGGGCTTCTTCGCGGCCTCCACCAGGTCGAAACGCTCCAGCAGTTCGGCGGTGACCCGCCGCCCCTCACCACGCGAGAGGTGGTGCAGGTCCGCCATGAGGAGCATGTTCTCCTCGCCGGTGATCAGCCCGTCGACGGCGGAGAACTGCCCGGTGACCCCGATCGCGGCGCGGACCGCCTGGGGGTCGGCGGCCAGATCGTGGCCGCCGACGTGGGCCTGGCCGCCGTCGGCGGTGATCAGGGTGGAGAGGATCTTGACCGCGGTGGTCTTACCGGCGCCGTTCGGCCCGAGCAGGGAGAAGACGGTGCCGGCCGGCACGGCCAGATCGATGCCGTCGAGGACCGTCTTGTCCCCGAACGCCTTGCGCAGCCCGTTCGCCGCGATGGCCAGGTCGGTCATGAGGAGTGCTCCTTGTTACAGGCTGCGTGTTTCACAGGCTGGGGGCGGTTAGAGGCTGCGGGCGGTGATGTCGCCGTGGGAGGTGGTGGCGCGGATGTTCAGGCCGGCGGCAGCGCCGTCGGTGTTCCGCAGCGCGTTGTGGGTCCGGCCGTAGCCGGTGCTGGCGTCCAGGGAGGCGGAGACTCCGGCGGCGGCGTTGATGGTCACGTCGCCCATCTGGGTGGTCAGCACGACCGTGCCGTGCACGGCCTCGGCGATCTGGATGTCTCCCTTCTGGGTGCTGATCTCCGCGGGGCCGGCCAGGCGGCCGATGGTGACGTCACCGGCGGCGGCGGTCAGGCGCATGCTCGCGGCCTCGTCGATCTTGATCGCGCCGTGCGCGCCCTCGAAGACGACGTCGCCGAGGCGTCCGACGGCCCGGAACTCGGCGCTGGCCGCCTTCGTCTCGATGCGGGAGTCGGCGGGCAGCTGGATGGTCACCTCGATGGATCCGGAGGGGCCGAGGTACTGGTTCTTCGCCACCGGGGCATCGATCCGCAGGACGCCGTCGGCGTATTCGACCGTGGTCTGCTCCGCCGCCTTCACGTCGCGGCTCTTCGAGGCGTTGGCGGGCAGGACCTCGACGGTGGTGTCGGCCCGGTCGGCGGCGATGAACCGGATGCGGCCGGCGGGGATGTCCAGGACGGCGGAGATCGGGGCGGGGGTGTCGAACTTCTGCATCGTGCTCTCCTGGCTCGTTGTTTCTGATACCGGAAACGCTACGTTGCATTCACAGATCTGGCAACGAGATCATTGCGAATGATCGGCAACTTCCTAGGTGAGAGCGATGAAATCATTGCAATGATCTGAAGCCTAACGCAACAACCCGGCAGCCCGTTCGTTGCATCCGATTGAGAGTGAACGCTAAGCTGGCGACATCACGGGAGCAGCACGAAGGAGGTCGCGATGCCGGGAGGCAGGCTCACCCAGTCCGAACGCCAGCAGATCGCACTGGGGCTGGCCGACGGCGACGCCTATGCGGAGATCGCCCGACGTCTCGACCGCCCCACCTCGACGATCACGCGTGAGGTGATGCGCAACGGCGGCCCCACCGCCTACCGCGCCGATCTGGCCCAGCGCGCCACCGAACGCCGCACCCACCGGCGCAGGCACACCATGCCCCGCGCATCCGACGCACCAGCACAGGCCCACGGACGCGACGCCGAGGCCGTGCGCGAGTACGAGGAGATGTTCACCACCGTCCTGATGCAGTCGGGCCTGCCCAAGATGCTGTCCCGGGTGCTGACCTGCCTCTACACCAGCGACACGGGCAGCCACACCGCGTCCGAACTCGTCCAGCGACTCCAGGTGAGCCCCGCGTCCGTCTCCAAGGCGATCACCACACTCGAGACCATGACCCTCGTGCGCCGAGAACCAGACGAAGGCCGCCGCGAGCGCTACGTCGTCGACGACGACATCTGGTACCAGTCGATGATCGACAGCGCCCGGTCCAACACCCAGCTCGCCGAAACCGCACGCCAAGGCGTCGCCGTCCTCGGCCGCGACACCCCCGCCGCCGTTCGCCTCGAGAACATCGCCCGCTTCCTCGACTTCATCGCCGAGAGCGTCACCCGCGCCGCGGAGCAGGCCCGCGAAATCCTCTACACCAAGGCCGAACCGACCCCGCGCAGCACTGCCCCACCACGACCCGACTGACCTGTCTCGCTGAAGACGGACCACGGCGGGGCCGTGAACTGCGGTGGTCCAGGTAGAGGGAGACGCCGAGAGTCCCTCTGTCTCGCTCAACCTGGGCAGTGGCCTCCTATCTCACACACGAGTCGAGGCAGGCGGCTCGATAGGCGTGGCACCTCGGACAGTTGGTGTCCCGGTCAATGTGAGGCAGCACGCTTCCCCCTTAGAACTCGACGTGCCGGCCCACGGAACGAGTCTCGACGGCTGACGTCTGCGGCAGGCGCGATTGAAGCAGAGGCGCTGTTGAGGAAAACTGATCACCCCGACACGTCGGGTAACCGCTTCTGGGGACTAGGGGAGGGCTTCATCTTGGGGCGGACACGAAGGACACTTCTGGCCTGCTTGCTGGGTCTGCCGGTGCTGCTGGCCGCCAGTGCCTGTAGTTCCGACGACGATGCCCTGCCCGAACAGGACGGGGACCAGCAACAGCGGACTCCGGTCGTTGAAGGCTACGATCCACCCCGGCGCTTCGATCAGTCGTCTGGGGTGGCGCTCCCTGAGGCAGCAGCCCATCTCTCGGAGGGCGGATGGTACGTCTCGGACACTGGAAAGCCGGCCGTCACTTTGATGGGGACTCAGGCTTATGTCGCCCTTTCCGACGGCCTGCACGTCCTCGACGTCATCACGGGGGAAACCATCGAGGTCATCGAGCCTGAGCATCGACCGCTTATCGCCAGTGAGGACATCTCGTTCGGGGGAAACCCGGCCCATCCACCACTGGTCGCCGACGTGCGAGGCACTCGGGCTGTCCTCGTTCCGTTTCTAGCCGAAGTCGCCGGCCAAGGGACCGGTGCGAGTCGGGATGTGATCGAGCTCGTCGCGGTGGCTGTCGAGAACCAGGAGGTGCTGTGGCGACACCTGATCGACACCCCTGACTGTGGTGACTTCTCGGCTAACAGTTGCGATGTGACCGTGGTGGGCGCTAGTGACGGAGTCGCCGTTCTCGGAGTGGCCGACGAGAACCGGACGCCCCTGGCCTCCTACGGGGTCGACCTGGTTGGGCCCGGCACCGAGTGGGAGCGGGACGACTTCGCGGCGGCCATGGTGACCGGAGACGTGACGATCGGAACTCTGGCTGCTGACGGTGTCGGGTCGTCGTACGCAGCCGCCTATGAGACGTCCGATGGATCGAGTCAGCGCTGGATCGACGACGAAGACACCTACGACCTGATCGTGCAGCCCGCAGGTCCGCACTGGGCGCTCGCGACGAGCCCTGGCGCGGGCTTCGGTGCGGACGACGAGGTCCGACTCATCGACCCGCAGACCGGCGAACACGCACCGGCTGAAGTAGACGGACTCAATGACGGTATGCGATGCGAGTACGACGAGACCTCCGTCGTGGTGTGCTTCTCCACGGGTGACGGGCTCTCGACGGCTAACGCGGTCGCCTTCGACGCTCAGAGCGCTGAGATCCTTTGGAGCCTCCCGGACGACAGTGAAGGACGTGTGGCCCCCGCAGTCCGCTCCGCGTGGCACGGTCTCATTTACGGCGAGACGTCCGACGGCCCTGTCATCCTCGACGCCCGCTCCGGTGAGGACGCTGTGCTTGACCCTGGGATCGCCCCGCGAGTTGTGAACGAGTACGTGGGAGTTGCTACTGCCGAGACCGGCGGTCTGCTCGCTTACCGAGCTCGCGACTGACCACCTGTGCGACGCCTACACCGGTTGAGACGGATGACTACTCGTTGCGTCAGGGCCGGCCCCGCGGGCCATCAGAGTCCGTGGGCCCGCGCTCGACCCAATGAGTCTGGGAAGGCATATGGACGCTTGATCGCGATAGGTGTCATCGTGCGTGAGACGGCGTGCGCCGCAGGATGTGGCGCATCACCTTGTAGGGCCAGTGGTCCGGTGGATCCAATGCTGCAAGCCGTACCAGTCGCCGTTCTTCCAGCTCGACCTCTTGTGCAACTTGTCGTGCGACATGTGTGAGCTCATATGCGAACCATGGGATCGTGGTCGTCCTCAAGCGTCGTTCGGCAGGCAGGCGCCGTTCGAACTCCTCTCGAAAGAGTTGGGACTCGCGCTCGCCGCCGATGGCCTGTCTGAGCCAGAAGCTTGATGCGAAGAGGCGTGTGGCCTCGACGATGTCCGGGAAGAGGACAGCGTCTCGATACGAGCGCCTTTGGTGTGCTTCAAGTCTTTTCGGGACGATGAGGTCAAGTCGGCGTTCGGTCCGGTCGGCTGCGTAGCCGTGCTTGGCTAGGACATGCCAGAACTTGGTGCACTCCTCATGAACGGGCAAGATCCTTCTGTACCTCAACCGGCGACAGAGTCGATAGAGCACACGTTGTGCATGGACGATCTCGGATGCCGCGGCGAGGCTGAACTGCCCGTCAGCAGGACCTGCGAAGTCTTGCGCGTAGTAGGAGCGGGAGAGGCCGGTCCAGTGTCGGTGTCTGACGCATAGGTGTCGGTGGTTGCTGATGCCCCAGACTTCGACTCTCCAATCGCCGCGCCCGGTGCGGGCCGCCACGCAGAGTTGGCACGCCCACAGGCGGCGGATCTCCGCGAATCCATAGTCAGGCCAGGGGTTTTTGGCTGTCAGTTCGGGTAGGGCCCGTCGCAGCGACCCAGCGATTGTCCGCTTCGGGCGGCCAGGAGGTTCGACTCGTCCAGGGGTGACTCCGCCGAGTAGAAGCGGCGGAGGACGCGGTCGTGAGGGATTCGGTTGAGCAGTGCGAGTCGTGCGATGTAGGACTTCAAGGTCTCGTTCGGGAACGCCGGTGTGGTCAGAGGAAGCGATCGAGCCTGCCCGAAAAGGTTCGTGAGGGCGGTCATGCGGACATCCGGTAGGCGCTCTCGCCGGCGTGATCGACGTGGAGGGTGTGGAGTTGGCGGCGGGTGATGCGTTCGGTGCCGTCGAGGATCGCAGAGATGGCGGCGGCCCGGATGAGGTGGGAGAGGCTGCCGATCATTCCACCGGTGCGCTGGTGGAGGTATGTGTGCAGCTTGGCAAGGGTGCCGGGCATGTAGAGGTGGAGCCGGAGGGTGCCTTCCATGGTGGCCACCAGCCCTGCCCACTCGCGTCCCTGTGGGAAGGGGCTGGTGTGCAGGAGGGTGCAGCGGCCGGCGATCTGGCCGCCGCGGATGCCGGTGAACAGCCCGGAGTGCTCGACGTCGATGCCGGCGTAGATGAAGGTGGCCGGCAGGTGCTCGGTGAAGTACTTGAGGTGATCGGAGAGCTCCTCGCCCGCGATGGTCGCGAGATTCATCAGGTGGATCTCGTCGACCAGCACCAGGTCGGTGCGGGCTTCGGTGAGGACCTGGCAGACGGAGTTGGTGATGTCGGCAGTGTTGTGCCGGGGGGTGATGGTCGGCAGGCCGAGGAAGCGGGAGAACTCCAGTGCCAGTTTGCGAGGTGAGCCCTTGGGTGGGGCGGTGACGTAGACGACCGGGATGCGCTGGCCGTCGTTGTAGCGCTGGCGGACGCGTAGCTCGTGCAGGCGGCCGAGTTGTCGCAGCGCGGTGGTCTTCCCAGTGGTGCGTTCCCCGGAGATGATCAGACCGCGGCGGGCGCCGTGCTCGCGCCGGTTGAGCAAGGTCAGCAGCCGCCCCTGGTGGGCGACCTCCTTGACGGTGGAGGTGCGCACGACCTGGAGTTCGGAGTGGTAGTCGATGCGGGCCTCGTCGTAGGCAGCGCGCTCGGCGTCGTCCATGGCCTCCCAACGTTCCTGGGGGACGAGGTCGAAGGTTGCCGGGTCCTTCTCGACAAACCGGCGCCATCCGCTCAGGGTGGTGGGCGGCTCGATGCGTTCTTCGTCTGTCGGCTCCCGGTCTTCGATGGTTGAGGTGTTCACCACCATCGCTGTGCCTCCTCGCGGGCGTCGAAGATGCCCAGCGGCACCACCTCGGCCAGGTCCTCGTTCTCGTCCGGTGCCTCTGGGGCAGCCGGTGCGGGTGGAGGAGGCTCGGCCGCGAGCGGGGCGGGCCGGGGCCAGGTGGGGGCGCTGGTGGCTCGGGTGCGGGCGGCGACCTTGCGATCCCGCCGCTGGGCCGGCTTACTCTTCCCTCGCCTCTGGCGCGCGGGCTGCTGTTCGGGGCCGTCGGTGGCCCGGTCCAGCAGCTCGATCGCGGCCTGGGCGACGGCTTCCTCGTCCGGCTTGCGCTGCTCGCGCTCGGCCAAGACCTGGTGGGCACGATCGAAGACCAGTTCACCCATCGGGACCGGGGAGGAGCGGAGGTGCCGCCAGGTCGCGGTGATCCACCCCTCGCCGCGGTGGTTGCGGACCCAGACGCAGGAGATGTCGTAGGGGTCGTAGTGGACCTCCCAGAGCCGGCCGTCCGGCCCGGCGCCCGAGGGCTGACGCCGGTATGGGCTGAGCTCTGGGCTGTCGTAGGTGCGATTGTTGATCTTCACCCCGCCGGGGCCGATGACCCGTCGTTCCCGTGGCATGAGCTGGATGTACTCGGCTGGGCTGAGCGCGACCGGGACGTATCCGGCCGCAGAGACGAGCGCGGTGTACTTCTCGTTCGGGCTCAGCGGACGCCTGGGCATCAGCGGGTCTCGGAGCCCGTCCTGGGGCCTGGCTTGCCACTTTGCGACGACCCATTCCTGGAGAAGCTCGCCGAGTTCGTGGATCGACCAGGCGGCCTGGGCGGCCGGGTCCTTGCGGCGCATCTCGGTGTTGCGGCCTTTGTAGCCGGCCACGTACTGGGCGAACATCGTCCCCACCGAGCCCAGGGTCCGCTCGATGTGGGGCCGCTCGTGCGAGGCGTCAGGGTGCGCGGGCTGGAAGGAGATGCCCAGGTGCCGGCAGGCGTTGCGGAACGTATCGGAGATGAACGTATTCCCGCGGTCGCAGACGACCATCTCCGGCACGATCACCGGGACCGCGGCGGCCTTGGCCAGCCGCTCGTCCAGCGGCAACAGGGAAGCGTAGGGCAGCACCGAGCGCGACATGCGCAACGCGTCCAACCACCCGGGCCGCATCGGTTCCGGTGTCATCGCCCGCGCCAGCAGTAGCGCGGCGTCCACCGCCTTGGTCGACGGCCGCAGCACCACCGCCGCCAGCGTCCTGGTCGCCAGGTCGATCAGCCCGGTCAGCTCGCAGGTGTCCACCGTGCCGTCGTCGTGGATAACCAGCACGTCCAGCGGGGTGGAGTCGATCTCCATCACCTCACCCGGCCGGGCGACCGTCAGCTGACCGAACATCCGCTGCGGTTGTTTGGCCAGCGAGCGGCGGGTGCGAGCCGAGCCGAGGAGGTGCCGCCCTGCGGAGACGGCGTTCAGCAGCCGGTAGAACGTCGCGCGTGACGGCATCGGAACCGTTCCAGTCCCATGCTCGGCGGCCAGGAGACGTTCGACCTTCCGTCGCAGCGCCTGCGCGGACACTGTCGCCTCCTCGGTGCGGCTGCCCACGACCTGCTCGATCGCGGCCACCACCCGGGGGTCGGCTCGGCTCATGCCGGTGGCAGGCTTGCGCAGCCGCCCGTCCACCAGGCCAACCACGCCTTCCCGCTCGAAGCGGGCTCGCATCCGGCGCAGCGTGGTCAGCCCCATCTCCTCTCCAGTTTCGCGGAGTTCGGCTAGCTTGGTCAGCTCCCGCTGCCGCAACGAGCTCAGCGCCGGGTCGTACTCAGCCCGGACCGGAGCGTGCGGATTGCCGTCAGGTCGACCTGTCATCAGCTCGATCAGGTGCCGGCGCCACCACTCGACCCGCTCCACGGCCTCCTCGGGCAGGCCCTCCAGTACGCCTTCCTCCGGCAGCGGCGGGCGAACCGGTTCGGCGTGAGCACGGAGAAGCCCTCGGAGGCCAACAGATGCCCCAGCAGCACCACGCTTGCGGCCTGGGCGTCGTCGACCAGCCGCACCGAGGTGCCGTGCAGAGCGACAACCGTGTGCTCGCGCCCGTCGTAGCGGACCCGGTCACCCAGCGACAGCAGCCGTGGACGCGACAGCATCCCCCGCCACCTCCTCCCTGGCTGCGGGCGCCGGGCGCACCGGCGTGGCCGCCGACAGCAGGGCATCGTCCAGATCGACGATCAGTTCCCGGCACCAGATCAGGTGGAACAGCACCGGCAGCACAGCGATCGGATCGCCCACTGACCTGGCCCCCTCCAGCAGGCTCAACGGCTCGGCGAAGACATCCCGCAGGTCCCTCGCTACCAGCTCGCGCCGCACCCGCGGATGCCGATAACCCGACAGCCAGCGCAGATTCGCCGCCAGCACCGGATCGACCACCCCCACGCGGTCATATCCCCAGCCGACCTGGGCCACAGAAGTAGCCGCGAACTTCGCGGCATCCTCTGGCTCGATCCGCTCGTCCGGGCGCCCGTCCAGCACCACAGCCGTGCCGTCTCGACGGCGGACGAAGTAGTCCGGCGTGTGCCTGACCTTCCGTCCCCGGCCCTCGGACCTCCACGACAGCCGGAACGGCTGCGAGGCGACCGCCACCACCTCCGGCTCGGAGTCCAGCCGCACCAGTTGGTCCCGCTCGACCGACGACTCGTAGCCCACCAGATCGCCGCCGGTCGCCGCCCAGTACCAGCCCGGGAAGTTCCGCTGCCCCCGGTACGACGGGAACGCGCGGACCTGCCCCGCCGTCTCGAACCGGAGCGACCACATCACCCCAAGCGGTCCCCCGTGCAGCTCACCCCCGACATCGACGTACTCCAGCCAGAGTCCTCCGCGTCCACCGGCCCTCCCATCCTGCGCTGACCAGGTACGACGACCGTAAGCAGGCAGGCGACGCGATGGGCCAGGAAGAGCGAGACAAATCGGCAAATGGTCAAGGTTGACCGAGACGTGAGACCCGATGGTTCAGATCGACCGAGACTGGCCCACCTTCAGCGAGACGGGTCAACCGGACCACGAATAGCCGGCCTCGGCTGTGGGATGGACCACTCGTGCAAGCACTCCGCTTGCAATAGTTAGCGAGAGAGGGCAGGGTGGAGGGCATGGCTTCACTCGGTGTCGGCAATCTCGGGGAGTTCCTGCGGGAGCAGCGGCGGCAGGCTCGCCTGTCGCTGCGGCAGCTCGCGGAGGCCGCCGGAGTGTCGAATCCGTACCTCAGCCAGATCGAGCGCGGGCTGCGCAAGCCGAGCGCGGAGATCCTGCAGCAGATCGCCAAGGGCCTGCGGATCTCCGCGGAGACGCTGTACGTGCAGGCCGGGATCCTGGACGAACGCGCGCAGGACGCGGAGGGCGGCTCGCCGCCGGCGAGCGGCGTGCGCGAGGCGGTGCTGGCCGATCCGGGGCTCACCGAGCCCCAGAAGCAGGCGCTGCTCCAGATCTACCGCTCGTTCCGCCTCGAGAACGGCGAGGACGACGAGCACGGCGACGAGGACACGGGGCCGACCGGATACCGGGACGCGAGCCAGCAAGAGACCTGAAACGGGAGGGATGAGCCATGGCCATCACCGACGAAATGCGCAAGACCCTGACCAACCCCACCCCGCTCTACGTGGCCGCGGGCACCGCCGAACTCGCCGCCCGGAAGCTGCGCGAGCTGCCGGCGACGGTCGAGCGGCTGCGGGCCGAGGCGCCGGAGCGGCTGCCGCGGCTGAAGGAGCAGGCGCAGACCCTGGCCATGCAGGGCGTGGGTCTGGCCCTGGAGTACGCCGTGAAGGCGCGGGAGACGTACGACGAACTGGCCGAGCGGGGCAAGGTCGTGGTGGAGACCCGCCGCGCGGGCCGCGAGGACGACGCCAAGGTGACGGTGGAGCGCGCCGACACCGCGCGCGTTCCGGTCACCGAGCCGGTCACCGAGCCGAAGACGGGCCTGCGGACCGAGCCCAAGGTCGCGCCGAAGACCGAGCCGAAGAGCGGGCCCACCGCCGCGGCCAAGCCGACCAGGGTCACGCCGAAAACCACGCCCAAGACCGCGCCCACCACGCCGGTCAGCGAGCCGACGGACGCCGCGGCGGCCAAGCCCCGTAAGGCCGCCCCGCGCAAGAAGGCCGGCCCCACGTCGCAGGACTCCTGAGGTCCGGACTGCCCGAGGCAGTCGACCCCGGCGCACCATCCCCGCCCCGTCTCCGCCCCCGGCGGAGGCGGGGCGGCGGCGCCCGCAACTCTCTACGCGCCCGGTGTGACGGCGGGTAGCGTGGGTAGGGAGGGCAGACACGGAACAGGACGGTGGACAGCATGCTGTGGTCAGGGTTCAACTGGATCGTCTTCGCGCTCGTCATCGCGTTGCTCCTGCTCAGCTGCTTCGCGTTGGTGCACGCGGCGCTCCAGCGCGAGGACGCCTTCCGCGCCGCGGACAAGCAGACCAAGCCGTTCTGGCTGGTCATCCTGGGGTTGGCGGTCGCGGTGCAGATCATCCCGCTCGGCGCCTTCGGGTTCATGCTGATGCTGGTGGGACTGATCGCCACCATCGTCTACCTGGTGGACGTGCGCCCGGCCGTCCGCGGGGTGAGCGGCGGCGGAGGCCGCGGACGCGGCGGACGGAGCAGCAGCGACGGACCGTACGGGCCCTACAACGGCAACCGTTGATTCACCTCTGACCGACCGCTGACCGAACCGTGACCCTCGGCCGTGCCGGAGAGGGTTAGCGTGGCCGGAAAGTGCCCGTACCATCGGCCAGGGACACCCGCTGATGAACGCCAGAGGAACTTTCCGTGCGCTTTCGCCTGACGCCGCAGGAGACAAGCTTCTACGACCTCTTCGCCGCGGCCGCCGACAACCTGTTGACCGGCTCGAAGCTGCTGATGGAGCTCCTCGGTGCCGATCCCGCTACGCGCGTGGAGATCGCCGAGCGGATGCGGGCCGCCGAGCACGCGGGTGACGACGCGACCCACGCGATCTTCCACCAGCTGAACTCGAGCTTCATCACCCCGTTCGACCGCGAGGACATCTACCGCCTGGCCTCCCGCCTCGACGACATCATGGACTTCATGGAGGAGGCCGTCGACCTGGTCGTCCTCTACGAGATCGACGAGCTGCCGAAGGGCGTGTCCGAGCAGATCGAGGTGCTCGGCCGGGCCGCGGAGCTGACCGCCGAGGCCATGCAGCACCTGCGCACCATGGACCACCTCACCGAGTACTGGATCGAGGTCAACCGGCTGGAGAACCAGGCCGACCAGATCCACCGCCGGCTGTTGGCCCACCTCTTCAACGGCAGCTATCCGACGCTTGAGGTGATGAAGCTCAAGCAGGTGGTGGACGTGCTGGAGGAGGCGGCCGACGCCTTCGAGTCCGTGGCGAACACCGTGGAGTCGATCGCGGTCAAGGAATCCTGAGGCGTTCGTGGACACAGTCGCCCTGGTCGTCGTGGTCTGCACTGCGCTCTTCTTCACCTACACCAACGGATTCCACGACTCCGCCAACGCCATCGCCACGTCGATCTCCACCCGGGCGCTGACCCCCCGGGTCGCGCTGGGCATGGCCGCGGTGATGAACCTGGCCGGCGCGTTCCTCGGCAGCGGCGTGGCACATACGGTCAGCGAGGACCTGATCGCCACGCCCCACGGGGACCACGGCATGGTGATCCTGTTCGCCGCGCTGGCCGGCGCCATCGTCTGGAACCTGGTCTCGTGGTACTTCGGGCTGCCCTCGTCGTCGTCCCACGCGCTGTTCGGCGGCCTGGTCGGCGCGGCGCTGGCCGGCTCGTCCACGGTGTACTGGGACGGCGTGCTGATAAAGATCGTCGTGCCGATGATCCTCTCCCCCATCGTCGGCCTGCTGCTCGGCTATCTGGTGATGGTCGGCCTGCTGTGGATGTTCCGGAAGGCGCATCCGGGCCGGGCGCAGCACGGCTTCCGCGTCGCGCAGACCGTGTCGGCGGCCGCCATGGCGCTGGGCCACGGGCTGCAGGACGCTCAGAAGACCATGGGCGTGGTGGTGATGGCGCTGGTCATCGCCGACGTCGAGGACGCGGACGCGCCGATCCCGGTCTGGGTGAAGGTGTCCTGCGCGCTGATGCTGTCGCTGGGCACCTACGCGGGCGGCTGGCGCATCATGCGCACCCTGGGCCGCCGCATCATCGCGCTCGACCCGCCGCGCGGTTTCGCCGCCGAGACCACCGCGGCGTCCGTGCTCTACGCGGCCTCCTACGTGCTGTACGCACCGGTCTCCACCACCCATGTGATCACCTCCGCGATCATGGGTGTCGGTTCGACCCGGCGGCTCACGGCCGTCCGCTGGGGGGTGGCCCAGTCCATCGTGGGTGGCTGGTTCATCACGATGCCGGCCGCCGCCGCCGTCGCGGCGCTCGGCTACGCCGCGGTCATACCGTTCTACGGATGACTTCCCCACGGATTACTTGCCACGGATTGCTTCGCCACGGATGACCTCCCCATGGGTGCGCCCCACGGTGCGCATCCGGATGACGTTGCCTCATTAGTGACATGTCCACAACGTCTCGACGCATCATGCCTCGACTCACACAACTCCCTCACTCCCCAACTGCGATGAGTCACAAGGCTGTTGCGTTTTCTTAGTATGAAAATATTCTCAACGAGACGACGCGGCTCCACCGCAGCCGCGTCGGTCATCGCTGTGGCGCTGACCGCCAGTCTGGCGGCGACGACGCCCTCCGCGACCGCGGTATCCGCCGTTGCCTTAGGGGCGGACACGGGGACGGAGTCCGGGGCCGACCGGCAGCAGGTCACGCTGATCACCGGCGACCGGGTCGTGCTCGACGGCCGGGGCGAGGTCATGGGCCTGATCCGCGCCGAGGGTCGGGAGAGCGTTCCGGTTCAGGTCCTCGAGGACGACGGCGCCACCTTCGTCATCCCGAGCGACGCCCGTTCGCTGATCGCGGACGGGACCCTGGACCGCCGCCTGTTCGACGTCACCGAGCTGAGCCGCGAGCAGTACGACGCGGCGCGCGAACTGCCCATCATCGTCACCTACGACGAGCAGGCACGGGCCGGCGACACCCGCGCCGAGTTGTTCGCCGACACCGCGGCCGGGGAACGGCCCGAGGTCACCGCCGAACTGTCCGCGATCAACGGCGAGGCGCTGACCGTCGCCGCCGACACCGCGGCCGCCACCTGGGAGGCGCTCACCGGGGACGGCGGCGACCAGCCGCTGGCCGCCGCGCCCGGCATCGCCGGCATCTCGCTGGACGCCGTGGTCCAGGCCACCCTGGACGAGAGCGTGCCGCAGATCGGCGCGCCCGAGGCCTGGGACGCGGGCTACGACGGCGAGGGCGTGACCATCGCCGTGCTGGACACCGGCATCACCACCGAGCACGAGGACGTGTCGGCCAAGGTGGTGGCCGCGGAGAACTTCTCCGCCGCCCCCGACACCGAGGACCGGTACGGCCACGGCACGCACGTCGCGTCCATCGCCGCGGGCACCGGCGCGCACTCCGGCGGCACCTACACCGGCGTCGCCCCCGGCGCCGAACTGCTCAACGGCAAGGTGCTGGACGACTACGGCTACGGCGACGAGTCCGGGATCATCCAGGGCATGCAGTGGGCCGTCGACCAGGGCGCCGACGTCATCAACATGAGCCTCGGCGGCTACGCCAGCAACGCCATCGACCCGATGGAGGAGGCGGTCAACACCCTCTCCGTCGAGTCCGACGCGCTGTTCGTCATCGCGGCCGGCAACGACGGCCCGTACGAGAGCTCCATCAGCACCCCCGGCACCGCCGACGCGGCGCTGACGGTCGGCGCCGTGGACAAGTCCGACGAGCTGGCGCTCTTCTCGTCCGTCGGTCCGCGGCTGCGGGACGGCGCCGTGAAGCCGGACGTGACCGCGCCCGGCGTGGCCATCGGCGCCGCCGCCTCCCCGGGCAGCGTCATCGCCGAACAGGGCACCCCGGTCGCCGACGGCTACGTGGCGATCGACGGCACCTCGATGGCCACCCCGCACACGGCCGGTGCCGCCGCCCTGCTCGCCCAGCAGCACCCCGACTGGGACGGCGAACGGATCAAGGCCGCGCTCGCCGCCTCCGCCCAGCCCGGTGACTACACCGCGTTCCAGCAGGGCTCGGGCCGCGTCGACGTCGGCGCCGCGCTGGACCAGAGCGTGGTGGCGGACCAGAGCTCGCTGAACTTCGGCCTGGCCGAATGGCCGCACGGTGACGACGAGCCGATCACCCGCGAGCTGACGTACAACAACCTGGGCACCGAGGACGTCACCCTCGACCTGGCGGCTGCCGGGAGCGGCCCGAACGGCGACCCGGCACCCGAGGGCATGTTCACCCTCGGCGCCGACCAGGTCACCGTGCCCGCCGGTGGCAGCGCCAGCGTCGAGGTCACCGCGGACACGGCGGTGCCGCAGCTCGACGGCACGTACGACGTGGTCGTCACCGCCACCGGCACGGGCGAGGGCCAGACCGTCCGCACCCCGGGCGCGGTGCAGCGTGAGGTGGAGAGCTACGACCTCACCGTGGAGGCCACGGACCGGAACGGCGAGCCGGCCACCGACTGGTACGGCATGGCGATCAACCTGGAGACCTTCGGCTACGTCGACCTGCCGACCAACGGCGACTCGATCCGGCTGCCGGCCGGCGAGTGGCTGGTCGACGCCAACTTCTTCGTCAGCCGGGACGGGAGTGAGGACCTCACCGGCCTCGACTGGCTGGTGCAGCCCAGCTTCGCGCTCACCGAGGACACCACCCTCGCGCTGGACGCCCGGGAGGCCGAACCGGTCGAGATGGCGCTGACCGGCGCCGAGGCGCCGCTCAGCGACCTCGGCATGACCTATTCGCTGGTCGCCCCCGACGGTGAGTCCGGTTTCGGCAGCAGTTGGTTCGCCGGCGCTGTGCCCGACGGCATGAACACCGCGCAGATCGGCGACGTGCCCGAGGACTGGTCGCTGTCCTCAGCGGCCAACGCCGCCTACGCGGACGCCGATGGACCGGAGTACTACTCTGCGGACAGCCTGGACGGGGCGTTCTACTCCGGCCTGGAGAAGACCGTGACGCCCGCCGACATGGCGCGGATCGACGTGGGCGAGGGCGCCTCCCTGCCCGACCGCACCGGCTACCTCTTCGTCTGGGACGCGGTCTCCGGGATGGCCTCCGCGTCCCGGCACGCGCTGCCGCGCACGGCCGAGGTGTACGTCGAGGCGGGCGCCGCCGACTGGGCGATCGACCTCTGGCAGGAGAACTCCGAGGCCGAGCTCGAGGCGTACTACTTCTCCGACCCGGCCAGCTACACGGCCGGCGAGCAGTACCAGAGGGCGTTCAACGTCGGCGTCTTCGGGCCGCGGCTCGGCCCGGACGACGGCCTGTTCCGGCTGGGCGACACCATCTACGGCTGGGTCAACCCCCTCGCCGACGGTGCCGGGCACTACGGCGAGAGCGTCTTCACGAGCGCCAGCACCACGCTGTACCGCAACGGCGAGGAGTACGCCACGGCGGACGACATCATCGACTGGGTCGAGTTCGAGGTGCCGGCCGACGAGGCCGACTACGAGCTGGTGACCACCGTCAGCCGGGACGGCGTGGGGGCCTCGGTGAGCACCGAGGTCACCGCCTCGTACACCTTCACCTCGGTCCGTCCGGAGGACGGCGAGGGGACGGTCTCGCTGCCCGCGAGCGCGGTCCGCTTCGCCCCCGAACTGGCGCTGGACTCCACCTCGCCTGCGGGCGAGACGGTCACCGTCCCGGTGACCGTGCAGGGCTCGGCGGCGGAGAACGCCGACGCGCTGACCGTCTCCGTCTCCACGGACGGCGGGGAGACGTGGACCGAGACGCCGGTCGAGTACGGCGAGGTGACGGTCGACAACCCGGCGGCCGGCGGCAGCGTCTCGTTCCGCGCCGAGATCGAGGACGGCCAGGGCAACGCCCTGACCCAGACGATCATCGACGCCTACCTCACCGCCTGAGCAACGCCCGCACCACTCGCAGCACCCCGCACCACCCGAGCGGCCCGCCCCGGCGGGCCGCTCGGCCGTTTACCCGCTCGGCTGTTTAACCGCTCGGTTGTTTAACCGCTCGGTTGTTTAACCGCTCGGTTGTTTAACCGAAGCGGCCCGAGATGTAGTCCTCGGTGGCCTTGACCGAGGGGTTGGAGAAGATCTTCTGGGTGTCGTCCACCTCGATCAGCTTCCCCGGCTCCCCGATCGCCGACAGGTTGAAGAACGCGGTGCGGTCCGAGACCCGCGCCGCCTGCTGCATGTTGTGGGTGACGATCACGATCGTGTACTGCGACTTCAGCTGCTCGATCAGATCCTCGATGGCCAGCGTGGAGATCGGGTCGAGCGCCGAACAGGGCTCGTCCATCAGCAGCACGTCCGGCGCCACGGCGGTGGCCCGGGCGATGCACAGCCGCTGCTGCTGCCCGCCGGACAGACCGGATCCCGGGCGGCTGAGCCGGTCCTTGACCTCGTTCCACAGGTTGGCGTCGCGCAGGTTCTTCTCGACGATGTCGTCCAGCTCCGGCTTCCGGTACCTGATGCCGTTGAGCCGCACGCCGGCCACCACGTTGTCGTAGATCGACATGGTGGGAAACGGGTTGGGCCGCTGGAAGACCATGCCCACGGTGCGCCGCACGGCCACCGGGTCGATGCCGGGACCGTAGAGGTCCTCGTCGTCCAGCCGGACCTTGCCCTCCACCCGACCGCCCGGGGTGACCTCGTGCATCCGGTTCAGGGTGCGCAGGAAGGTGGACTTACCGCAGCCGGACGGGCCGATGAAGGCCGTCACCGACCGTGGCTCCACATGCATCGTGATGTCGTCGATCGCCCGGTGGGTGCCGTAGAACGCGGTCAGCCCGGCGATGTCGATGCGCTTGGCCATGAGAGGGGGTTCCTTACTTCGGGGCCTTACTTCGGGGCCTTCCAACGGGCGAGAGCGCGGGCGAGCAGGTTCAGGATCATGACGAACGCGATCAGCACCAGGGCGGCCGCCCACGCGCGGTCGTACGCCTGCTCGGTCCCGTAGGCCCACTGTTCGTAGACGTACAGCGGAAGCGAGGACTGCGCGCCCTCGAAGGGGTTCCCGTTGATCATGCTGTTGCCGAAGACCAGCAGGAGGATCGGCGCCGTCTCGCCGGCGATCCGGGCCAGCGCCAGCATCACGCCGGTGGTGATGCCGCCGATCGCGGTGGGCAGCACGACCTTCAGGATGGTCCGCCACTTGGGCACGCCGAGGGCCAGCGACGCCTCGCGCAGCTCGTTGGGGACCAGCTTCAGCATCTCCTCGGTGGAGCGCACCACGATCGGCATCATCAGGATGGACAGCGCCATCGCGCCGGCAAGGCCCGAATAGCCGAGGTCGAACATCATGATCCACAGGCTGAGGATGAACAGGCCGGCCACGATCGACGGGATGCCGGTCATCACGTCCACGAAGAAGGTGACGGCCTTCGCCAGCCGGCCGCGCCCGTACTCCACCAGGTAGACGGCGGTCAGCAGCCCGATCGGGATGGCGATCACGCTGGCCAGCAGCACCTGCTCGACGGTGCCCAGAATGGCGTGGTAGATGCCGCCACCGGACTGCCAGCTGAGCACGCCGTTCATCGAATGGGTCAGGAAGTACCAGCTCACGCCGGGGGCGCCGCGCGCCACCGTCTCCCAGATCAACGAGATCAGCGGCACCAGCGCCACCGCGAAGCTGGCCCACACCAGGGTGGAGGCCAGCCGGTCCACCGCCAGGCGGCGGCCCTCGATGCGGGCGGACAGCGCGAAGGTGGCGACCAGGAAGACCAGTCCGGCGATCAACCCCCACTGGGCCCGGCTGTCCAGGCCGCCGGTCAGGCCGACGGCGACGCCCACGGCCAGCGAGCCGACCAGCAGCGCGAGCAGCACCCAGCGCGGCAGCCGCGGCGGCCTGAGGTTCACGGGCGGAGCCGCGCCGCCGGCCGCCGGGGCCGCGGTGGGCAGGTCGGTGCGGCCGCTCATGCGTTGGCTCCCGAGTACTCGCGGCGCCGGGCGATGATCAGCCGGGCGGCGCCGTTGACCAGCAGGGTGAGGACGAAGAGCACCAGTCCCGAGGCGATCAGCGCGTCCCGCCCCACGGAACCGGCCTCCTTGAACTGGCTGGCGATGTTCTGCGCGAACGTGCCGCCGCCCGACTCCAGCAGGCTGGCGTTGATCAGGAAGCTCGGCGAGAGCACCGTGGCCACGGCCATCGTCTCGCCCAGCGCCCGCCCGAGGCCGAGCATCGAGGCGCTGATCACGCCGGACCTGCCGAACGGCAGCACGGTCATCCGGACGACCTCCCAGCGGGTGGCGCCCAGCGCCATCGCGGCCTCCTGGTGGGTGGCCGGGGCCTGCCGGAACACCTCGCGGGCGACGCTGGTGATGATCGGCAGGATCATGATCGCCAGCAGGATGCCGACGGTCATCAGCGACCGGGCCGGGGTGCCGTCGTACGCGAACACGCCGGTCCAGCCGAAGTAGTCGTCCAGCCACTCGTACAGCCCGGTCAGCCGGGGCACCAGGTAGAGCGCGCCCCACAGGCCGTAGACGATGCTCGGCACGGCGGCCAGCAGGTCGACCAGATAGCCGATCGGGGTGGCCAGGCGGCGCGGGGCGTAGTGCGAGATGAACAGCGCGATGCCGACCGCCACCGGCACGGCCAGCACCATGGCGATGACGGAGCTGACGACGGTGCCGAAGAGCAGCACCGCGATGCCGAAGTACGGGGGGTCGGCGTTGGCGTTCCACTCGAATGTGGTGAGGAAGTTGCCCTCGTCGGCGCTGATGGCGACGACCGCGCGGATGGCGAGGAAGACCGCGATGGCGGCCATGATCACCAGCAGCACGATGCCCGAGCCCTTGGACAGCCCGCTGAAGATCCGGTCGCCGAGATGCCCGGTGCCGGCGCGGTTTTTCGTGGTGAGCGTCGTCATTCCGTCTCTCTCCGGACTGTCTCGGGCTCGTTCGGGGTACCGGTCACCGTCATGACAGGTCGGCGACGCGCTCGCGCACCTGACGGATGATGTCGTCCGCGATCGGGGCGTAGTCGATGCCGGCCAGGGCGCGCTGGCCCTCCTCGCTCGCCGTCCAGCGGAGGAAGGCTCTGGTCAGGCCGAGCGTGTCCGGGTTGTTGCCGCGGTCGCAGGCCACCTCGTAGGTGATCAGCACGAGCGGGTAGGCGCTCTCCTGGCTCGTGGTGTAGTCGAGTTCCAGCGCGAGGTCGCCGTCGCGGCCGATGACCCGGGCCTCGGCGACCGCGTTCGAGGAGTTCTCGACGGAGGCGGCGACCGGGCGCTCGGCGCCGGTGTCGAGGCGGACGGTGGCGATGTCGTTCTGGTGCGCGTAGGACAGCTCGAAGTACGCGATCGCGCCCTCGTTCTGCTGCACCATGCCGACCAGCCCGGACGAGCCGTCGGCCGCCTGGCCGCCCTCGCCGCGCCAGTTCTTGTCCGGCTGGTGCGGCCAGGCGTCGGGGGCGGCGGCGTGCAGGTAGGAGGTGAAGTTGTCGGTGGTGCCCGAGCCGTCGGAGCGGTGGAAGGGCGTGATCGGCAGCTTCGGCAGGTCGGTGCCCGGGTTGAGCTCGGCGATCGCCGGATCGTTCCAGCGGGTGATCTGGGAGTCGAAGATCCGGGCCAGCGTCTCCGCGTCCAGCACCAGATCGTCCACGCCCGGCAGGTTGTAGGCCACCGCGATCGGCCCGGCGACCATCGGCAGGTGAACGGCCCGGCCCGACGCGCCGTCGTTCGAGCACACCGAACGGGACTCGTTCACCTCGCCCCGGGTCAGCAGCGAGTCGGTGCCGCCGAAGGCCGTGGTGCCCTGGAGGAACTCCTGAATGCCCGCGCCGGAACCGGTCGGCTTGTAGTTGATCTGGCTGCCTTCACAATTGGCCTGATAGGTGTTCACCCAGACCTCCATCGCGTTGGCCTGTGCGCTGGACCCCGAGGCCAGCAGGGTGCCGCCGTCGTCGGCACAGCGCAGCGTCTCGGCGGAGAAGTCGACGGCGCCCGGAAGTCCGGAGTTGTCGTCGGTGCCACAGGCGGTGAGCGGGAGGATGGCGGTGAGCGCGGCGAGAGTGACGGCCGTCAGGCGCCGTGGCTTCACTGTCGTTCGGTTCCTTCCCGTGGGGGCACCGCACCGGCGGTCGTGGCGGCTCAGGTGACGTCAGAGTGACTTTCATAAATGAACAGAAGATGAACGAAGGCGCGCCGTGACCTCCAGGCACGGGCACGATACTGCGCGTAGAGGCGATGGTTCGTTACGCTATACCCAGCAGGGGTATTAAGTCCGGGAGGGACGGCTATGACCACAATTGAGTCCACGACGGACGGCGACACGCACGACACTCACGCGGGCCCGTACGGGTACAGCAAGGACAAGGACGCCCACATCAAGCGGCTGCGCCGCATCGAGGGGCAGATCAGGGGCCTCCAGCGGATGGTCGAGGAGGACGAGTACTGCATCGACATACTCACGCAGGTCTCCGCCTCCACGAAGGCGCTCCAGTCGTTCGCGCTGCGCCTGCTGGAGGAGCACCTGCGACACTGCGTCGCGCATGCCGCGCAGGACGGCGGCGCCGAGATCGACGCCAAGGTCGCCGAGGCCACCGCCGCCATCGCCCGCCTACTCCGCACCTAAGCCATTCCCGGGCCTGCCGGTCCGGATGGATGGGCTGCCCACGTCTGCGGACGGTCCCCGCGCCGATCCCCCACCGGGCGACGGCCCCACCCGGCCGACGCGTCGAACCAGCCTGCCCACCCCTGGCGGTCCGCCAGGACACCGCACCATCGCCTGCTACCGACGGCCGGCTGGCTCACGGCCGTCCGCCAGAACACCGCACCCTCCCAGGCACCGCCACCCTCACCGACGCGCCGAACTGTTCCGACCGGCTCCCAGCCGGCTACGGGACACCGCCGCGCACCACCACGCTGCCACCCACCGCGAATACGCTCAGAACCACTCTGACTGTCACGCGGGACACCGCCCCGGCCATCCGCAGGACACCGCCATCCGCAGCACACGGCTGTCCGCCAGGACGCCGCCCCCGACCATCCGCAGGACACCGCACCACCCCAGCCACCCACAGCCCCCAACACCCCGACCGCCTCCCAGCCGTCCGCCAGGACACGGCCGGCCGCCAGGACGCCGGCCATGCACAGGACACCGCCCTGGCCGTCCGCCAGGACACCGCCGTCCGCAGGACACGGCTGTCCGCCAGGACGCCGCTCCTGGCCGTCCGCTAGGACACCGCACCACCCCAGCCACCCACAGCCCCCAACACCCCGACCGCCTCCCAACCGTCCGCAGGACACGGCCGGCCGCCAGGACACGGCTGTCCGCCAGGACGCCGCTCCTGGCCGTCCGCTAGGACACCGTGCCGGAGTAGACCGCGCCGTCCCCGGGCATCGCGACCTCCACCGGTGTGCCGAAGCCGAAGAGCATCACCGTCGAGGCCACCTCCACCGGCTGCGGCGCCATCCCCCCGACCCCGGCGAAGCTGAACTCAAGCCGCACCTTGCGCGGCAGCCCGTCCTCGCCGATGTACACGTCGAACGGCACCAGCGTGCGGGCGAAGCCCTCCCCCGCCACCGCCGCCGCGAACTGCTCCTTCGCCACGCCGGTGGCCGCCTCCTGGGCCGCGAGGATGTCGGTGACCCCTCGGTAGTGCCGCACGGTCTCGCCGTTCAGCTCCGTCTCGCCCAGATCCGAAACGCTGCTCGCGCCGCGCAGCAGCTCGAACGCCGTGATCGGGTCCGTGGCGCCGCCGGTGACCAGGTTCCCGTCGGCGACCGTGGTCACGTCGACGCGGACCCACTTGTCGGCCGGCACGCCCGCGCCCCGGTTCTTCATGTACAGCTCGCCGGGGGAGAAGACCTCGGTCACCGGCTCCGCCGCCACCGGCTCGCCCCCCGCCGACTGGGCCGCCGGCAGGGTGAGCAGCAGTTCCCCGACCCCGTCGCCGTAGTCGAAGCTGCCCTCGCCGCTGATCGTGATCCGGGTGCCGCCCGAGACCATCTGCATCGCGGTGTGCGCCTGGGAACTGCCGGATTCCAGCAGCACGTCCGCGGCCTGCCGGATGACCTCCAGCGCGTCGGTGAGCCCGGCGGCAGCCGCCTGCGCGTCGTCCTCGGCGGCCGACCCCGTGCCCGAGCACCCGCAGACGGCGAGCAGCGCGGTCAGCAGGCCGGCGCAGCCGACGACCCGGGCCTCGTGCCGGGTCACGCAGCCGTGCGGGCACGTCGTCCCGCATTTCGCGCGCTCGTGTCGCCGCCACACCACCATGCCCGCCGACACCCCCAGCTTCCGTCGCATCGGTCCCGGACTCGTACTCGCCTAACGAGCCCTTTGGATGCCCGTCACGGCTCGCCGCCTGGCATGGCCCGATACGGTGGTCCGGTGCACGACCAGGCGGAAGACGAGCCCTCGATGTCCCCGACCCGTTCCGGGGGGCACCGCGTCACGATGACGGAGCGCGGGCCCTTCCTCGCCCCCCAGTGCAGTTGCGGGTGGTACGGCCCGGCGCGGCGGTCCCGCCCGCTGGCCCGCCAGGAGGCCCAGGCCCACCTCGCCACCCCCGACCTCACCAACTGACGAGCCACGCTCAGGCAGGCGTCACGCCGCGAGTCCGCGCTGGTTCGCCACGGTGTGCTCGTTCCCGTCGCGTTCCTCGGGCCGCCCGGACGGTTCCGGCGGCTCGCCGACGGCGGGCTCGTCCGTCCCCGGGCCGGCGAACACCAGCCGGCGCAGACCGCGGCTCCGCCCGCAGAGCCGCACCAGCGGCGTCAGCGTCGCCATGGCCAGCGGCGACAGCAGCAGCGCGACCGCCGTGCCCAGCGCGAAGCCGCCGATCACGTCCGTCGGATAGTGCACACCCATCAGCACCTGGGTGAACCCCTGCACCAGCGCCAACCCGCAGGCCGCGGCACCCAGCCCCCGGTGCACCAGGAACAGCCCCACCGCGATCGCCATGGCCAGGCTCGCGTGGTCGCTGACGAACGCGTAGCCCGCCGACGCGCTCTGCCCGTCCGTCAGCACGGTGACCGCGTCGGGATGGTCCACGAACGGTCTGGGCCGGGCCACGAAGCTCCGGATCGGGATGTTGACGAGAAACGCGACTCCGGCCGCCAGCGCCGACCACACCACGGCGGCCACCGCCTGAGGCGCGTCCGCATGCCGGCGCACGACCAGCCAGGCCAGCAACACGACCGCCACCAGGGCGGCCGGGATTCCGACGTAGGCGGTGGCGACCACCGCCCGTTCGGCCCAGTCGGGCAACCGCTCGGCCAGGGCACCGACATCCCGGAGGATGTCCACCTCGAGATCAGGATTGTCGATCGCAGACATGTTCCGTCGCGGCCCCTTCAATCGTGGGGGGACCCTGCCGCGGGGGGCAGACAGGGCAGAGGAGCCCCTGTACCGGATGCACCGGAACAGCTAACTCCAGGAACCTCCCCCGGGGTGCCCAGGTCCATCGAAAGATCACCGCAGCGTTATCGAACAGCAACGCATAGCGTGCCGGACCCGCCCGCAACCGTCGTGATCATCCGGCATCGGCCGGATTGCTATGCCGTGGGACGAGTGGCGCCAAAGTAGTCGGCCGAGTCAATCGGGTCGAAGCGGACCACCGCGCCCGTGTACGGCGCGTCAATCATGTACCCGCCACCGACATAGATCCCGACGTGATGGATGGCGCGGGCGTCGGTCAGATCGTTCGAGAAGAACACCAGATCGCCCGGGAGCAGCTCGTCCCGTCCTGGGTGCGGCCCCGAGTTCCACTGGTCGGCGGCCACCCGCGGCAGCTCCACCCCGACCTGGCCGTAGGCCGCCTGCATCAGCCCCGAGCAGTCGAACTGCCCGTTGTCCTCCGGACCGCCCTCGCCGCCCCACTTGTACGGCGTGCCCAGCTGCTCCTGCGCCCAGTTCACCGCCCCCGCGGCGACGGCCGACGGCGGCAGCCGCTCCTCCAACTCGTCCTCGACCTGCACCGGCGCCGAGAAGCTCGCCTCGGCCGCGCGGATCGTCTCCACGTAGTTCTGCGTCTCCTCGTACGGCGGCACCCCGCCGTACTGGATCACGGCGTACGCCCCCGCGTTGTACGCGGCCAGCATGTTGTCCACCGGGTCGCCCGCCACGTCGTCGACGTAGCCGGCGATGGTGCAGTCGTACTGGGCGGCCGAGGGAATCGCGTCCTCCGGGTCCCACACGTCCGCCGTGCCGTCGCCGTTCGCGTCGAAGCCGTGGGTGGCCCAGGTGCTCGGGATGAACTGGGCTATGCCCTGCGCGTCCGCATAGCTCTGGGCCTCGGGGTTGAAGCCACTCTCCTGGTTCAGCTGGGCGGCCAACAGCGCCGGGCTGAGCGTCTCGCAGAGATTCCCCCACTTCTGCACCAGGCCGGCGTACTGGGCCGGCACGCTGTTCTCCGCCAGGGTGTTCCCCTCCCCCGAGTTCGCCCCAAGACCGCCGAGCAGCCCGCCGGCCACGCTGTACACCCCCACGACGAGCAGCGTCATGAACGCCATGAGGGCCCCGAACCCGACCCCCACCCACAACGCGACCCGCCGCATCCCCTTCACCCCATCACCAAACGCTCCGTCACCCACCTACCACTGTGCCCGATCCGACTGACACCCCACCAGCACACTCGCACTGCGCCGACGGGTCAACTCCCCCCGCACAGCCGTACTGCCGCGCGACCGAGGGCACGAACTCCTCGGTGAAGAGCCTGGCGACCACCACTACGCCGCGTCCGCACACGAGAAGTGGTCCAACAACGACCCCACGAGGTCCTCGGTGAACGCCACCACATCCCGCTGCCCCTGCGGCCGGGTCCTCCCAGGTGCCCTGGTATCGAACATTGACGTCCAACACGGCCTCCTCCCCCCGCGCCGGACACCCGACCTGCACCAGGGCCCCGTCGGGCCCGACGAGCGCGGGCTCACCGGCGATCGTCGCGTCCTCGGCCCGCTCGATGCCGTAGACGCTGGGGTGGTCTTCGTACCGCTGCATGATATCGAAGGGTTCGCTGAACTCATTCACTTCGATCACCAAGGCAAGCTCGCCGTCCACAGTGAAGTGGCAGTAGACAAGGGCGGGATTCTGGGAATAGGACTCTTCCTCCTCCACCCGCAGCTCGTCTCCGGAAGGCAACAAAGGGCCAACCTTGTCCGAGGAAACCGGTATCGAACACAACCTCTTTGGTATGGCGTAACCCGATTCTTCATCTCCGTCTACAAGCAAACCGAGCATCAGGCTGCTCATGAGCTGGAAACCAAGGGCTGCATGTGGCGGACTCGCCGAACTGCTGTATCCAGCCGAACGATTCCTCTTGCCACTGATTCATGCGTGGATCATCGCTGGAGGTGGCAGTGCCCAGCATCAGCCCTAAACTACCCTGCAGTTCACTCAGGAGTTCCGCCCGGTTTCCACTCGCCTCGTCCCCGTACTGTGGATCGACCAACCTGCTCCAGAGATCCATCAGATTCTCAGCGCCGACCTGGGTCGTGAACTCGACCGAGAACTCCGGGTTCCCCGCGCCGGCCTCGACGATGGTGGCCAGCAGGTCGACCTCCGAGTCCGTCATCTCCTCGCCCTTGCCGAACAGATCCGTGGCGACCTCGAGGCCCGGCTCTGCCAGAGCGTCCAAGCGATCCTGGTGGCGCTGCCCCTGCACGGTGTTGTCGATCCAGTTCTGGTACTCGTCGGAGTACGGGGGAACGTCCCCTGGAGGAGAGAAGGCACTGTCCAACGTCGCGCTCAGCAGATCCCGCAGAGCCCTCACCTCAGACGGTGCATCATCCGCGGCAGCGGCACCGTCCACTGTTTCCCACAAGGCGAGGTACTCCGACACGCCGAGTTCATCGACCAGATACCCCGCGAAGTCAGGATACTCCGCGAAGTCCGCCAGCAGACTCCGCATCCGGTCCATCTCCTCCGCGGACAGATGTCCTGGCGCGCCAGTGCGAGGATGTCTTCCGCGTTCTCCTGACCGAAGACCTCCCACTCCCACTCGTCGGTGTCGTTCGCGAACCCCGCCGCCAGATCGGCGGCGGTCAGGTCTGCGTTCGGGTTGTCCCCCCGCAGGATGGCCGCGCCATCCCGAAGCTGCCCGGCCGCGTCCATCAGCCACGTGAGCAGCGGCTGTAAGGAGGCCATCTCGGCGTCGGCGTTCTGGGCGCGCGCCCGCTCGAATAAGTTGACAAGCCGCCCGTAGATTCCACCGTCGTCCAACGGCCACAGCTTGTTGGCCAGTTCCTCAAGTTGCTCCGGGTTGGCATTGCGAATGTCCCCACTCACGGCAGCTCTCTTCCCTCCCCACCGGTCTCCCCAACCGGCGCGAAACGTGGGATGCGATGTGGTCAGCGGACGATGGTCTGGACTTCCTCGACGGTGATGTCGTGGGTGGTCTCCAGTACCGCGTCCGGAAGGGCCTGCGGGTCCGGGTTACCCGTGCCGGTCCAGCTGACCGACCAGGTGATGGTCGCGGTCAACTCGTACGACTCACCCGCGGTCGTGGAGCGCAGGTACGTCACACCACACGGCGGCTCGTCCTCAGCCCGACCATCGGTATACGGCTCCCCAATGGTCCCGTCCGCGTTGATCGTGCACTCCCCACCCTCCGGATGCAGGATCGCCTCCTCGGTCCCCGCCTCGATGGTGAGCGCACTGGGCGTGGCGACCGTGGTGGCCTCCATGTCCAGCCGGTCGAGACTGGCCGTCGCCGACACCTCACCGATATCAGCGGTGTCCTGCCAGATCCACGTAGGCAGGTTCACCGTCTGGGGCGTGGCGGCGTCCGGGTTGAGGGTGATCTCGGTCTCGGGGAGCGGCAGCCACTCATAGGCGGCCTCGGCGAGCACCTCCGGAGAGATCGCCGGCTCGTCCTGGGGAGTCTCCCCGTTCTCCACCCACTGCGGAAGATCGGCGGAGCACGCCCGGGAAGCGGGGTCCTCTATGAGATCGGGATTGGCGACACCGAACCAGAAAGCGCCTTCATCCTCGACGTCGAGGTTGTAGTTCTCGTACGGATCGCCCCGGTCGAAGTAGTCCAGCAGACGGTCCCGACTGGAAGCAATGTCCGAGTCGGGAATGTTCTGCCAGTTCTGTAGCATCGTCTGCACGTAGTCCTCGGCCTCCGAGGCCGTGCGCGGCTCATACCAGCACGCCGGCGGTTCCCAATCCGTGAGCGGGGTCACCACTCCCGGCGGCTCCGAACTCCCCACACTATTGGTGAAATCGACCTCGGAGTAGATCCCCTCTCGGTCCAGCCCGCCTCCGGCGTCCTGTTCCTCGTCAAGGCTCTCATCACCGCCGTCAAAGAAACCGCCCTCAGATTCGTCGGCAGCGACAGGCGGAAACCCCCATGGCCCCGCAGGTTAAGAGCACCACAAGTAGACCTCGATGTGCCCTCATCGTTCGCACCTCGGATCCAGCTCCTCGTCCCGGGGAAGGACCTCCGCCGTCTGCCAAACGCCCGCATCGGTCTCCAGCGCCACCAGCTGGTGGTAAGCGAAGTCGTGCGCATCGGCTGACCTGGGCAGCACGTCACCGGTGTCAAGCTCCTTGGTTCGTCTCTCTCTCACATCGGAGCAGTACGTGACAACCGGGTTCGCAGCCTCGGTATCGACGCTGAAGTCGTAGTACTCGACGCTGCCGGTCCAGGTGTCATTGGCCTCTGCCGCGCCTCTGATGTAACTTCGCGCGGTCACGAGGGCGTCGCCGACGTTGTAGAACTCCACGGCCTCCAGATCCGGATCGCTCTCCGAGATCGCCATGTCGACGGCGTTGATCCCCTGAACCACGTCCGCGATGATCGCGTCCTGGGTCGGATCGCCCGTCTCCGTGTCCTCGAAGACGTTGTTCATGTCGTCCGGTAGGTCGATCTCTGGGCGGTCGATGCCGTCGTCGGTCGGAGTCGGGTCCGCGGATTCCGACTCGTCGTCGGTCTGCTCCTCCTCCGTCTGGACGCCGTCGATGTCGTCCGCGTTGTCGTCCGAGTCGGAGCCGCCACCGGAGCAGGAGGCGAGCAGCAGGCCGGCCGCCAGCGCGGCGACGGCCGGGTGGATGAGACGGGTCTTCACGCGTAACTCCCCGCTGAGGCTTGGTGAGAGAGGTCCACACGCAGCGGCGGAGCGTCACGGATCGACGAGGCTCCGAAGAGCCGGGTAACGACATGACGGCAGGCACGATCAACTCCCCTCCTCGCCGGGCTCCCCTCCCGACGTGGTGTGCGTGTGCAGTGACACAAGAATCGTCAGGTGACGATGAGTTGGTCACCGATGACCCTAACGTGTAGCAACTCGGTCACCAACGCGCGACGATGATTGTCACTGGACATTCACTACCGGCAAACGCCACCCTCGCACGCTCCTACGCCGCCCTCCGGGCCCGTTCTCGAGCCTCGGCAGCCCCACTCGTCGTCCGGCACCGCGATGGGCCCTGGTGAACGTCTCGTAAGGAACACCCGGAAGGCGGTGGAACTCCGCGCCCGCAGGCACCTAGTGTTCTCCGTGTCGCGTCATCGACGCTCGGTCACGCTACACATCAGTACCGCAGCCGGGAGGGGAGCCCGGGCGGGGAGGGGAGACCTTGGTATGGGCAACTGGGCAGGCGCCAATCCGGACGACCTGGACCAGCTGGCAGAGTTCCTGGACGGCACCGGCGAACGGGCGAGCGACTCGGTCGCCGCCACCATCGCCCGACTGCTCGTCCGCGCCAGCGAGTTAGGGGTACGCGACGAGCTCCAACGGCTGTTGCCGTTACAGACCTGGGCGTCGGAGACGGCGCCACAGCTGCGGGAGAACGCGTCCATCCTGCGGGGCGACGACGACGCCCCATTGTGGAGCCAGGTGATGCCGGAGGTGAACCCCTTCATCGACGGCGCGGCGACCTATGACCTGCGCGTGCCGGGCCAGGATGACGCCAACGAAATCATCCAACTCGCCGGTAAGGACCAGCTGACGGAGGCCGACCTACGCGCGATGAACGACCTGTTCGCGGAATGGGCGGCCAATCCCGAGTTCGCGGCCTTCCTCGTCGACGAGATGGGCGTGGACGAGTACCTGCGCCTCGCCCAGCGCATCGAGGCATCCGACGCGAACATCGGCGAGAACGAGGACCTCCTCCGGTCGCTGGACGAGCACATGGGCGCGGTCCTGAGCCACGCCTTCGAGGTGCCGGGCGGGATGGCCGAGATGGCCCCTGGCTCGGACACCTACCAGGACTGGATCACTGACACCGCTCAGGGGCGTGCGTACCAGCAGCGTCTGGAGGCCCTCCAGGCCATCGGCGGAACCCAGCTCACCGGCCCCGAGTCGCCCCTCGCCCCAGGTGCGGACGCATACGATCCCCGGCTGGGCTACGACGTCGCCCTGGAGTTGCTGGAGAGTTCCCAGGCGCCCGTGGACGAGCAGTTCTTCGACCAGACCATGAACCATCTCATGGAGCTGGAGCAGGCAGATCCCGACCTCTGGAGCACCGACCGCTACCCGGCCGACCGGATGATCATGGACGAGAACGGCGACTTCGTCCCGAACCCCGATTACGGCTGGGGCCCGGAGAACGACGCAACGGACCGCCTGCTCGGCATCGCCGGCAACAGCAACCCCGACGCGGTCGAGTGGTTCTTCGACCCCGAGCGGACCGACAACCTCCAGTACTTCATTGGCACGAGCGACAACGCCCCGTTCAGCGACGGCACGACCCGCTACGTCACCTACGGCGACGGCGCCTTCAGCTTCCCCAACCACACCTCGCCCGCCGGCTACCCCGGACTGAACGCCGCCCTGGAGACAGCGGCCACCGGCCGCACCCCAGGCAGTGAGCCAAGCATGGAGGACGCGCCTCGCCCTTCGGAGGCCAACGCCCGCATCGCGAGCGAGGCGTGGCAGGCCTTCTCCAGCGAGTACGAGACGGTGGCCGCGGCCGAGGAAATCCAGGACTCCCGTCTGGTTCACGGCGGCATGTTCGAGTCCCTCCGCCCAGCCATGGGCCAGATCGCGGCCACGTACATCCCCAGTGTCCAGAGCTCGGTGGCCGGCAACGATATCCGCCCGGTCGCGCAGCCCAACCCGGGATTCGGGTCCGGTGCCTGCACGAGCATGCTGCTGTACGAACTCGGCAAGGACCCCGAGAACTACCAGGCCATCACGGCGGCGAACGACACGTACACGTACCTGACCATCGACCAGGCGGTCAACGGCGAGTACGAAAGCGACCTGGCAGACTCGGCGGACCGCGTCGAATGGGCCGCCGACGCCAGCGGCACCATCGCCGGCATCATGACGGACGCACGGGCCACCGCCGTCTACGACGAGCAGCTGGCTGAGGATTCGGAGTTCAACGCCACCCTGGACGAGGTCAGGACCTGGACCGACACCTCCACGGCCGTCCTGGCCGGCATGATGCCGAACCCGGCGGTCGGCCTCACCATTGGCCTCGGCGGGAACGCGATCTCCAACTCCATCTTCGAATCACTCCGGGCCGACAGCCAGGCCGATGCGGCTGCACAGTACAACAGGGAGTACAACCACTCGCAGGGCCACCACCGCGAGGAGGTAGTCGGCGGAGCCATCAGCGCGGCGACTTCGGGAGAGGACAGAAACTTCAACGATGACGAACTCGCGGACATCGAACGAGCCGCGGACCGGGGAGCGAATACAGGTTTTCTCAATGGGGCAGCGGTGGGGCGACTCCCGGAGGACGTGGGTGGGGAGGACTAGATGAGGCGAAAGGCCAATTCATTGAGAAGAGTCATACCCATCGCCGTGGCGATGGCGTGCACGTTCGCCTGCACGACGGAAAACAAGACACGAAACTACGACATCCCAGACCCGCTGTGCGGAAACGAGATCGATTCGGCTCTCTACGAGCCGCTCTTCCCTCCCGGCGACGAGATCGAGGTTTTCGATTACTACAATATCGTTTCGTCCGGCGAGCTGAGTCCCACCGGTGAATGTTTCGCGGAAGTGGACGGCGAACAGGCCATCTTCATCGACATGTTCCCCGGAGAATCGACAACAACCGATTCGAGCGATCTAGTCCACTACGCCAACAACATCATGGGCGTCAGCGGCACCTACTCCCTCCAAGACGCCGAGCAGATTGACGAGAGTCCGCGCGAGACCTGGGTATGGTCGGACTTCGTAGTCGCAAGCGCTGTCTGCGAGTCCTCAAGCAACGACTTCTCGAACATCTTCATGTCCGTCAAGCTCGACTGGGTAGGCGACGACGACTACAGGGACTCTCTTCGCGAGTTGATCGATCCCTTGGTGGACGAGCAACTCAACAGGATCGGCGACCGGGCCTGCACGCCTGCCACGTGACCGTGTGTGGGGCGGGGACCATGGCCGGCCCGCCCCTCACGCGGTCAGCGGACGATGGTCTGGACTTCCTCGACGGTGATGTCGTGGGTCGTCTCCAGTACCGCGTCCGGAAGGGCCTGCGGGTCCGGGTTACCCGTGCCGGTCCAGCTGACCGACCAGGTGATGGTCGCGGTCAACTCGTACGACTCACCCGCGGTCGTGGAGCGCAGGTACGTCACACCACACGGCGGCTCGTCCTCAGCCCGACCATCGGTATACGGCTCCCCAATGGTCGCGTCCGCGTTGATCGTGCACTCCCCACCCTCCGGATGCAGGATCGCCTCCTCGGTCCCCGCCTCGATAGTGAGCGCACTGGGCGTGGCGACGGTGGTGGCCTCCATGTCGAGGCTGTCAATCCGCGCGGTTGCGGAGACCTCACCGATGTCGGCGGTGTCCTGCCAGATCCAGGTCGGCAGGTTCACGGTCTGCGGAGTGTCAGCGTCGGGGTTGAGGCTGATCTCGGTTTCGGGAAGTGGCAGCCACTCGTACGCTGCCTCCGCCAGCACCTCGGGAGAGATGGCTGGTCCGTTCTCGGGTACCTCCCCGTTCTCCACCCACGCGGCGAGGCCGGAGCAGGAGAAGGCGTCGAGATCGTCGAGCTGGTTCGGGTTGGGAACGCCGAAGTAGAAGTTTCCCTCGTCCTCCGCATCGAGGTTGAAGTTCTCGTAGGGATCTCCGGACATGTAATGGGATGCCAGGTCACTCCGGTGATCGCCGACCTCGTCAGGGGGCATATGCGCGAGGGTGTCGATGAGATTGGTGATGTACGTCTCAGTCCAGGAGGCCGAGCGTGGCTCATACCAGCAGGGTGGTGGCGTCCAGTCTGCTATTGCGGAAGCTGTATCCGTGGGCTCCGTGCCACCGACGCTGTTGCTGAACTCAATCTCCGAGTAGATACCTCCGTCCTCGGTGCCCCCATCGGATGCAGGAGGCGGGTCCTGCACCTCCTCTCCCTCACCACGCCCCGTGGCCAGGTTGGCGACGGCCTGATCCGCCCCAGAGACATTGGCAACGGCTAACACTGCGGCAATGGGAACTCCCGCAATGCACGTCCTGCGGCGGCTCATCGCGCACACTCCCCGTCCATCTCGTCGTCGTCGGGAAGGACACGCTCTACACGCCAGACGCCTTCGTCGCTTTCTCGCACGACGACCTGCGTGTAGATGAAGTCCGCCGCGTCGGATGCGGGTAGCAGCTCTCCCGTCTCCAAGTCCTTGTCACGGAGATCCGTGATGTCGTTGCAGTAACTGACGATCGGGCGATTCGCCAAATCGCCTTCGTTCCTCGCCTCGAAGTCGTAGTAGACAGCGGTTCCCGCCCACGACACGCCTTCGTCGGCGGAGCTGGAGACAAACTGCCGCGAACTGACGAGCCCTTCGCCGAAGGCGTAGAACTCCATCGCCTCGTGCTGCGGGTCACCGGCGGCGAACGCCATGTCCATCGACTCGATCCAGCGCACCACGTCCGCGATGATCGCGTCCTGGGTCTGGTCGCCCGTCTCCGTGTCCTCGAAGACGTTGTTCATGTCGTCCGGTAGGTCGATCTCTGGGCGGTCGATGCCGTCGTCGGTCGGAGTCGGGTCCGCGGATTCCGACTCGTCGTCGGTCTGCTCCTCCTCCGTCTGGACGCCGTCGATGTCGTCCGCGTTGTCGTCCGAGTCGGAGCCGCCACCGGAGCAGGAGGCGAGCAGCAGGCCGGCCGCCAGCGCGGCGACGGCCGGGTGGATGAGACGGGTCTTCACGCGTAACTCCCCGCTGAGGCTTGGTGAGAGAGGTCCACACGCAGCGGTGGAGCGTCGCAGAGCGACGGGGCCGACGAACCAGATAACGGCGTGACGGCAGGCACGATCAACTCCCCTCCTCGCCGGGCTCCCCTCCCGACGTGGTGCGCGTGTGCTGACACAAGAATCGTCAGGTGACGATGAGTTGGTCACCGATGACCCTAACGTGTAGCAACTCGGTCCCCAACGCGCGACGATGATTGTTACTGGACATTCACTACTCATCCGTCGTCGGCGCCGAGACCCGTCAGAGGATTTCGACGTGCTCCCGGTAGGGGGTCAGTGCCGGGTGGTCCGGAGGCAGTTCGGTGACCAGGATGTCCACCTCGGGGAGCGGGAAGCATTTCGCGACGGCGTGTTTGCCCAGCTTGCCCGAGTCGACCGCGAGCACCGTGCGTCGGGCCACGGACGCCATGGCGCGTTTCACCGAGGCCTCGTCGGCCGTGAACTCCGTGGTGCCCAGCGAGTCGTCCAGATAGGTCGCCGAAACGAAGCAGGTGTGCAGCGCGAACTGTTCGAGGGTGAGCGTGGCTAGCGGCCCCACCAGGCTTCCCGTGTGCACGTCCGCCGTGCCGCCGGTGGCGTAGGCCCGGACGCCCGGGATCCGGGAGAGCCGGTGGAAGGTCTCGAGCCCCATGGTCACGGCTGTCAGATCGAGCGGCGCCTGGTCGCCCAGCAGGAGCGCGAGATGGTGGACGGTCGTCGAGCCGTCCAGTCCGATGCCCTCCGTGTCCGGTACAAGGGTGCGCAGCTTGGCCGCGATGATCTCCTTCGCCGCCACCGACCTGCCCAGCCGGTGGTCGAACGTCCAGGCGTCCACGGGTATCGCGCCGCCGCGCACGCGGCGGATCTTGTTCTCCGCCTCCAGGAGCTGGAGATCGCGGCGGATGGTCATCGCGCTCACACCGCATTTGCGGGCGAGATCGTCGACGCGCTGCAAGCCCTCCCGGAGTGCGGTCAGGATCGAGGCGCGCCGTCCCTCGCCCTCTGCGCTCATGTCTGCGGCCATGAGGCCGTTTCTATCACCACACCTCTGTGATCATCCAGGGCTTCTGAACATCCAATCGGAGCTCGATAATCACCATCTAACGGGAGAAATACAGACATAACGGGTGAGCTCAGCGTCAAATGATTCGTTTCAATCCCTTGCCTCGATGTTCTTTCTATGTTTAATCTCCCGGCGATAGAACATCTCGCCGGAAGGACCGACACGCATGGCTGACGCATCCGCCTCCCCCGGCGCCGGGCTGCAGCGCAACACCCGCCGCCGCACCCGCGTGGGTCTCGTCTCGGGTGGCCTGGGCGCCTACTGGCCCCAGTTCCCCGGGCTGCTGGAGCAGCTGCAGGACTCGGCGGCGTTCGTCAGCGCCCGTTTCGAGGAGATGGACTGCGAGGTCGTGGACGCCGGGTTCGTCTCCGATCCGCAGGAGGCCGCGACGGCCGCCGAGCGGCTGCGGGTCGCGGACTGCGACCTCATCGTCACCTTCCTCACCACCTACCTCACCGCCTCGATGGTGCTGCCCGTCGCCCAGCGCACCGCGGCGCCGGTCCTGGTCATCGACCTCCAGCCGACCGAGGCGATGGACCACGCGACCTTCGACACCGGCAAGTGGCTGGCCTACTGCGGCCAGTGCCCGCTGCCCGAGGTCGCCAACGTCTTCCGGCGCAGCGGCATCCCGTTCCGCTCCGTGTCCGGTCATCTCCGTGACGAGAACGCCTGGGCCCGTATCCGCCGCTGGCTGGGAGCGGCGGCCGTCCGGGCCTCCCTGCGCCACGGCCGGCACGGGCTGATGGGCCACCTCTATCCGGGCATGCTCGACGTCTCGACCGACATGACGCTCGTCTCCTCGCAGTTCGGCGGCCATATGGAGGTCCTGGAGTTCGACGACCTGCGGGTGCGGGTCAACGCGGTCACCGACCGGGAGGCCGCGGACCGCGTGGCGCTGGCGCGCGAGGTGTTCACCCTGGACGCATCCGTCAACGAGGACGACCTCGACTGGGCGGCCCGGGTCTCCGTCGGTCTCGACAGGCTGGTCGCCGATTTCGCCCTCGACAGCCTCGCCTACTACCACCGGGGTCTCGAGGGCGAGATCCACGAGCGGCTGGGCGCGGGCATGATCCTGGGCGCCTCGCTGCTCACCGCCCGGGGCATCCCCGTCGCCGGCGAGTACGAGCTGCGCACGAGTCTCGCCATGCTGATCGCCGACACCCTGGGCGCCGGCGGTTCGTTCACCGAGCTTCAGGCCCTCAACTTCCGCGACGGCGTGGTCGAGATGGGCCACGACGGCCCGGCCCACCTGGCGATCAGCTCCAAGGATCCGCTGCTGCGCGGCCTCGGTGTGTACCACGGCAAGCGCGGATGGGGCGTGAGCGTCGAGTTCGACGTGACCCACGGTCCGGTGACCACCTTCGGGCTCGGCCAGGAGGCCGACGGCTCCTTCGTCTTCGTCGCCTCCGAGGGCGAGGTCGTTCCGGGACCGCTTCTGGAGATCGGCAACACCACCTCCCGGGTGGACTTCGGCGTCGACCCCGGCGAGTGGACCGACGCCTGGTCCGCCACCGGCATCGGCCACCACTGGGCGGTGTGCACGGGGCACCGAGCCAAGGACCTGAAGGCCGCGGCGCATCTGCTGGGCGTGGACTTCCGGCTGGTCACCGGCGTCAACGACCTCTGACGAAGCGCGCCCCGGCGCCCCCCACACGCCCCGGCGCACACACCCCAGCGCCCCAGCGCCCCCGGCACCCCCTCCCCGTCCATCTCCCAGGAGAGTCCCGCTGATGTCCCTCACGTCCGTCGTCCCGCCCGCGCCCCTCACGCGCGTGCCCACGACACCCGCCCGTATCGGTCTCGTCTCCGGCGGGCTGGGAAACTACTGGCCCCAGTTCCCCGACCTGCTGCCCACTCTGCGGAAGTCGGCCGACCGCATCCGCGACCACATAGCCGCCTCCGGCGCCCATGTGGAGGACGCCGGCTTCGTCTCCGACGCCGTCGAGGGCGCCGCGGCGGCCGAGCGCCTGCGCCGTGCGGACTGCGACCTGATCGTCGTGTTCGTGGCGACCTACATGACCTCCGCCCAGGTGCTGCCCGTCTTCAAGTACGGCGGGGCGCCGATCCTCCTGGTCAGTCTCCAGCCGGGACCCGCCATGGACCACGAGCGCTTCGGCACCGGCGACTGGCTCGGCTACGCGGGCTTCGCCGGCCTGCCCGAGATCGGGGTCGCCCTGGAGCGGCTGAACATGCCGATCCGTTCCGTCTCCGGCCATCTCGGCGACGACCGAGCCTGGGCGAAGATCGACCGCTGGGTCCGCGCGGCCGGCGTCGTCCGGGCGCTGCGCACGGCGCGGCACGGCCTGATGGGCCACCTCTACCCCGGCATGTTCGACATCGCGACGAACATCACGGCGATCACCGGCACGTTCGGCGGCCATGTCGAGATCCTCGAGTTCGACGATCTGAAACTGCGCTACGACCATGTCACCGAGGCCGAGACCGACGCGGTGCTGGCGACCGTCGCGGAGGTCTTCGACATCCACCCGGGCGCCGACCGGGACAACGTCAGGTTCCAGGCCCGCGTCTCCGCCGCGCTCGACCGGCTCGTCGAGGACCGGGACCTCAGCACCCTCGCCTACTTCTACTTCGGCGAGGAGGACACCATCCTCCAGCGCCTCGGCGCCGGCTTCGCGATCGGCGCGACGCTGCTCTCCTCACGCGGCATCCCCACCGTGACCGAGTACGAGGTACGGGCCGCCGCCGCGATGTTCGTGCTCGACCAGCTCGGCGCCGGCGGCACCCTCACCGAGGGCCAGGCGCTGAACTTCACCGACGGTGTGTGCGAGATCGGCCACAACGACGCCGCCGACATGGCCATCACCGCCCGCAAACCGCTGCTGCGCAGTCTCGACGTGTATCACGGCAAGTCCGGCGGCGGCGTGTCCGTCGAGGTGGACATCGCGCGCGGACCGGTCACCCAGTTCTCCATCGGCGAGCTGCACGACGGCCGGCTGCGTTTCATCGCCTCAGAGGGCGAGGTGGTCCCGGGGCCGCTGCTGAGCATCGGCAACACCACCTCCCGTGTCGACTTCGGCTGCGATCCGGCCGACTGGGCGGACGCCTGGTCCCGTTCCGGCTCGACACACCACTGGGCCATGGGGGTGGGCCACCGCGCCGCCGATATCGAAGCGCTCGCCGACCTGCTCGGCGCCGAGTACGTGCGGGTGCAGCCGTGACCGCCCCCGCAACGTCCTCCGCGACGACCTCCCAGGCCACCCCGACGGCGGACGCCGCCGGCGCCCCGGACGGCAAGGGCTTCACCCTGCTCATCGCCCTGAGCGCCAGCATCGGCGGCCTGCTCTACGGCTACGACACCGGCATCATCGGTAGCGCCCTGCTCTACCTCAAGGATCCGATGGGCATCGCCGACAACACCTTCGTGCAGTCGGCCGTCACCGCGATCACCCTGCTCGGCGCGATCTTCGGCGCGTTGCTGACCGGGCCGATCTCCGACCGGCTGGGGCGACGCTGGACGACGCTGCTGGTCGCCGTCCTGTTCGTGGTGTTCGCCGTCGGCTGTGGCGTCGCGCCCGACCTCACCTGGCTGCTCATCATGCGGCTGCTCCTCGGGCTCGCCGTGGGCGGCGCCTCGCAAATCGTTCCGCTCTATATCGCCGAGCTCGCCCCACCCTCCGTCCGCGGCGCGCAGACCTCGCTCTTCCAGGTCATGATCACCATCGGCACCCTGCTGGCGTACCTGGTTGGCCACCTCCTGGGCCCGGACCACGCATGGCGCTGGATGCTCGGCCTGGCCGCCGCGCCGGCCGTGCTGTTCTTCTTCGCGATGCTCTGCCTGCCCGAGAGCCCTCGCTGGCTCCTCACCCGGGGCCGCGAGGCGGACGCGCGGGCCGTGCTGCGCAAGGTGCGGGCGGACGAGGCGGCGGTGGACGCCGAGATCGCCGACATCCGCGCGGGCCTCGACGCGGAGGACGGCACCTGGCGGGAGCTGTTCCAGCCGACGGTGCGTCCGGCGGTCGTCGCCGGCGTCGGCGTGGCGCTGTTCTCGCAGATCACCGGCATCAGCGCGATCATCTACTACGCGCCCTCCCTCCTGGAGCTGTCCGGCTTCGGCTCCTCCGCGGCGACGCTCGGCTCGGTCGGCGTCGGCGTGGTGCTGGCCGCCTTCACGATTCTCGGCATCTGGCTCGTGGAACGCTGGGGCAGGCGACGGCTGGTGCTCGTGGGCCTGCCGGGCGCGGTCGTCGCGCTCGCCGTGATGGCGGCACTGCTGCCCTGGTCCAGCGGCACCGAGGCGGCGCTCGGCAGCGGCGGCGAAACGGCCGTCATCGTCGGACTGCTCGCCTACTTCGCCTTCAACGGCGGCAGCCTGTCGGTCGTCGCCTGGCTGTACTTCGCGGAGATCTTCCCCCTCAAGGTCCGGGGCAAGGGAACGAGCCTCACCGCTCTCGTGCTGTGGATCACCAACTTCCTGGTGACCCTGCTCCTCTACTTCGCCGCCGACACACTCGGGATCGGCCTGGTCTTCGGCGTCCTCGCCCTCTTCAACGTGCTGGCCTGGGTATTCGCCCTGCGCCGCATGCCGGAGACGCGCGGCCGGACGCTGGAGCAGATCGAGGCCGATCTGCGCGCCGGCACGTTCGCACCGAGTGCGTCCCCCCATCGACCGCCCGCCGACCGCCCGTGACGCCGCACGAGAAAGGCCCCCAGGAAACCTCATGAGCGACACCGCCCCCGCCAACCCCGCCAGCATTCCCTCCACCATGAAGGCGCTCTTCCTGTACGGGAAGAAGGACCTCCGGCTGGAAGAACGGCCCGTCCCCGCGCCAGGGCCTGGTGACGTGCTGCTCGCCGTCGGCTCGGTCGGTGTCTGCGGCTCGGACAAGCACTTCTACTCCGAGGGACGGGCGAGCAGCGACGTGATGACGGAACCGTTCGTCATGGGCCACGAGTTCGGCGGCGGGATCGCCGCGGTGGGTCCGGGCGTCGATCCGGCCCGGGTCGGGGAGCGGGTGTCGGTCGAACCGCTGGTGCCGTGCGGCGAATGCCGCGCCTGCCAGCACGGCGAGTACAACATCTGCCCGACGCAGCTGTTCCACGGCGTCCCTGGTGCCGAGGGCGCGCTCCAGGAGTACGTGGTCGTCCCCGCCCGCAACGCGTTCCCCATCCCCGATGCGGTGAGCGACGACGCCGCGGCGATGGTCGAGACGATCTCGGTGTCGCTGTGGGCCTCGCAGCGCGGCGGGCTGACGATCGGCGACACCGTGCTCGTCACGGGTGGCGGGCCGATCGGCCTCTTCGCGCTCCAGGTCGCGCGGGCCCGGGGCGCGGACCGGGTGGTGCTGGTGGAGCCGCAGGCGTCCCGGCGCGAGATCGCCGGCAGGCTCGGCGCCGAGACCGTCACGTCCCTGGACCAGGTGACGGGCGAACACGACATGCTGATGGAGTGCACCGGCGTCCAACAGGTGCGGCACGACGGCTGCGCGCTCGTGCGTCCCGGCGGTAAGGCGGTGTTCATCGGGGTGGGGGCGCAGGACGCCCTGGTGCCGATGCCCTCGGTGATCGAACGGGAGGTGGAGATCCGGGGCGTGATGCGCTACCGCTTCACGTGGCCCACCGTGATCGAGGGCCTGAGGTCCGGCCGCTACGTGGCCGACCCCCTGGTCACGCGCACCCTCCCCCTGGAGGAGGCGCACCGCGCCTGGACCGAGACACCGGACGGCCCGGACGTGAAGACCATCATCCGCGTCGGTTCCTGACGCCTCCCGCACGAACCCGCAGGGACCGACACCCAGCGCCTCCACCCCGTTCTCCGCGGGGTGGAGGCGCTGTTCCGCTGATGCCGACTGGACGATCTCCACTCGCTCGTCCACTCGCTCGTCGACTCATCCGTCGACTCACCCGTCGTCGTCCGGCACCGCCGCCGCGGACGCCAGGGGCGGCAGCATCGTGCGCGCGTCGAGGCCCGCGAACCACATGCCGACCACCAGCGCCGTCGCCGCCTCCAGATACCGCGCCCGGCCGAGGCCACCCGCCGGGAGCGGGTGGAAGCCCAGATCCGCCGCCAGGCCGCTGACCAGTTCCATCGCCCACGCGTCGTTTCCGCACATCGGCACGCCCAGTTCGCGCCCCTCGACGACCTCCCACCCCCCGGACTCGTACACCTCGGCGGCGCACAGGTTGAACGCCTTCACCACCCGCGCGCCCACCGCCACCTCGGCGACGCGCTCCGCCAGCGCCGGTTCCGTCAGCGTGAACGAGTCCGGCGGCTGCGCGAACGCCCCCGGCGCGAACGCGTTGGTGCAGTCGATCAACGGGCGCCCGTTGAACGCCCCGTCACCCGCCCCGGCACCCAGCAGCGCCTCCGTCACCGCCTCCCCCGGCACCGCGAGCAGCGTGACCTCCCCGTACGCCGCCGCCTCTCGCAGCCCGCCGCCCGTCGCCCCGGGTCCGATATGATCCGCCGCCTTCACCGCCCGCTCCGGCGTGCGCCCCCCGAGCATCACCTGATGCCCCGCCCGCACCCAGCCGGCGCCCAGTGCCCTGGCCATATGGCCGGCGCCAATCACTCCGATACGCATGCGTTCGTCCACCTCTCGTTAGCCTTCGTGCCGCACGGTAGGCGAGCCGATGCGCACCCCTAGGTGCGCAACGAGAGGGAAGGTTTGTTCTATGAACGACGACGACCGGCGCGCACAGTTCGCGCCCTACGGTGACTTCGCAGCAGACTGCCCCGCTCGACTCGCCGTCGACCTGTTCGCCAGCGGCTGGTTGCCTGTCGTGGTGTTCTCGCTGCGCGACGGCCCCATGCGGCCGGGGCACCTGCGCGAGCGCATCGGCGGCATCAGCCAGAAGGTGTTGACCCAGACGCTGCGTCGGATGGAACGGCTCGGTCTGGTCACCCGGCGCCGCTACGCGGAGGCGCCGCCGCGTGTCGAGTACGAACTGACGGAGCCGGGGCGGGAACTCCTCACCCCGATCTACGCGCTGGGCCGCTGGGCCTACCGGCACGCCGACACGGTGCTGGCCACCCTGGGCGACCGGGACGAGGAACCAGCGCGCTGAGCCGCGCGGAACGGAAGCAGCGGCCAACGTCACACCTCATCACCCGCGCGTTCCGGCCATCATGAGGCCGTCATGGGGCCGCCGCGCGGGGGAGGTTGGCGGACACGTCGACGCCCGGGTCCTCCCAGACTGCGGCCAGCACATGGCCGGCCGTCAAGGCCTGGACCCACGCCACGTCGACAACCCCACACGGCCGCCTCGCCGCGTCCCACGCCAAGCCCCGAACGTCGACGTCTCCGCCTGGTTAGACGAACAATCCGGCCAACGGGTTGCGTCCCGGCACGCACCAGCTCATTTCCCTGGCTCACCACCTGCCGCGCGCCGGCGCGTCCGTCATATGAAGAAGCTCTGCCCACAACGCCTTGCCGCCGTCCGGCATGCCGTACTGCCCCCACTCGACCGCCACGGCCGCGACCAGGAGCAGCCCGCGCCCGGACTCCGCGGCGTCCGCCGGCCGCCGGGCGCGCACGGGGGCGCGCACGGCACCCGCGTCCCAGACGGTGATCCGCAGCCGCCCACGCGCCGCGTACCACCCCACGCGGAACGAGAGCGGCTCCCGCCCGTGCTGGACGGCGTTCGCCATCAACTCCCCGGCGACAAGCTCCCCATCCCCCTCCAGCGCGGCCAGCCCATACTCCCGCACGGCGGCAACCACCGCCCGCCGACAGAGCCGCGGCGCCTGCGGGTCCCCAGGGAGATGCACACTCACCGCCCAGTCCCGCGCGAGCTGGGAAACGGCAGACCCGGTCATCGAGACCTCCTCGAACGGTGGCAACCCCTGCCACGGCGAGTGGTTGACTGAGCACTTAAGGTACCCGAATCGGGGTGTCTACTGACTACTCATCGAGAGTGATACTGACTGTCGAGGCATCACACGAGGAGGGACGGTTCCGTGCCACCGAGAAGCGCGACCACGGCACGACAACGACGACTGGGCGCTGAGCTGCGGAAACTCCGGGAGCGAGTCGGCTTGACGAGCGTCGAGGCGGCCCAGCAACTGAGCATCACGCAGTCTCGACTCAGCGCCATCGAGATGGGTCGCTATGGGGTGAGCGGGGAGCGCGTGCGCACCTTCGCGCACAACTATGACTGCGCCGACCCCGCGCTCATCGAGGCGTTGGCCCAGATGACCGTCACGAGTCGCCGCCGCAGCTGGTGGGAGGAGTACCGGGACTACCTGTCCACCGGCCTGCTGGACCTGACGGAGCTCGAGTACCACGCCCGCTCGATCCGCACGTCACAGGTGATGCACCTGCCTGGCCTGCTCCAGACGCTCGACTACGCCCGTTCCGTCTTTCGGCAGCACATCCCCGAGTTGCCGCCGCACCTGTTGGAGTACCGAACGTCCCACCGGATCAAGCGCCAGCAGATTCTGTGGTCGGAGTCCCCCACTCCGTACACGGCGACGGTCCACGAGGCGGCGCTGCGGATGCAGTTCGGGGGACGCGAGGTGACACGCGTTCAGCTGGTTCACCTCGCCGAGGCGAGCGAGCGCGACAACATCACGGTCCTCGTGCTGCCCTTCTCAGCGGGCAGCTTCCCCGGCGCTGGTCAGGCGGTGCTGTACGCCCAGGGCGCGGTTCCGCAGCTGGACACGGTGCAGTCGGACACCGAGCATGGGTCCGAACTGGTGCACGCCGAGGCCAGGCTGGAGAACTACCGGACGTACTTCCAGCGTGTCGAGAGCCTGGCGCTCGGGCCGGGGCCCTCCAGGGACCTGATTCGTCGGATCGTCAAGGCACTGTGAGGAGAGACCGTTGCACACGACCGCCACCGACTGGCAGAAATCCTCGTTCAGCGCCGACGGTAACAACTGCCTCGAACTGTCCCGCTCCCCCTCGGGCGACCGCGTTCTCCTGCGCGAGTCCGACGATCCGGGCACCATCCTCACCACGACGCCCGGACGCCTCAACGGCCTGATAGCCATGGTCAGATCACAGCCTGGTCCGGCTCGCCGGACACCAGCGCCTGTGCGCGGGCGGCGAGTGTCCGCCGATCGTCCAGCCCGGAGGTGAGGAACAGGGGCGGGTGCACGGCCACGCGGACGGTGACGTCGGCCGCGCCGATGACACGGCGCAGGGAGGCGAGGAAGTCGTCGTCGCCGACGAAGGCGGGCAGCGTGGTGGGGTGGCCGTTCTGGGCGTAGCTGATGGTGACGGGGCGTATGGGGGCGCCCGCATCGATGGCCGCCTGGAACGCCGCACGGCGAAACCCACCGCGCGCGCCCGAGCACCAGGTGACGCCCTGGGGGAAGACCACAACCGACCGGCCGGCGCCCAGGGCGGCGGATATCTCCTCGATCGCGACGGGGAGCGTGCGCATGCTGTCGCGGTCGATGAACAGCGTTCCCGCCCGCTGCACCAGCGGGCCGATCAGCGGCCACCCCGCGACCTCGCGCTTGGCGAGCATGATCAACGGCTCGATGGCCAGCAGCGCTATGACATCCAGCCAGGAGATGTGATTGGCGACGACGAGCGTCCCCCGATCGGATGCGGGAACGCTCAACGGTCCGCCCCGCGCGTCCAGCCGTACGCCCATGGCGTCCAGCAGCGATGTCGCACACGAGCGCAGCATCCCGGGTTCGGCGATGCGGTCGCCCCGCGCGAAGGCGCCGAGCACGGTCCCGGTCACCGCGACGGACCGCCGCACCCTGCGCGTCGCGGGCACGCGCGTGCCGGTGCGCGCGACGCAGCGTGGGGTGCACGGTGAGGTCGCGGCCCAGACGGACCTCACTGCGGTCCGTTCAGGAAGTACCTTCGGTACCGGTCGTTCATGCGTTCCGTGTCCAGCAGCACGAAGAAGTCCGCGTCGTCGAAGTCCCGGTCGTGGTGCGGCGCACCGCAGACCCACGCCCCAACGCGCAGATAGCCCCGGAGGAGCGGCGGCAACTCGGCGTAGTTCGGCTCGCCCTCCACCGGTCGCGTCGGCATCCAGGGGTCGTGCGGCGTCACCCGCATCGCCGGCGGTGCGGCGTGCCGCGTGCTGGCCAACTGCCATGCGTTCGCCGCCGCCCGATCGCCGGCCGCCAGCGACACCGAGGCGCAACCGGCGAGGTAGCGATGGCCGGACCGCAGGACGTATCGAGCGAGGCCCGCCCACATGAGGTTGATCACCGCACCCGACCTGTGGTCGGGATGCACGCAGGCTCGTCCCGCCTCGACCATGGCGGAACGGACCTCCTCCGGCAGTCCCCGCAGGTCGAACTCGGTGTCCGAGTAGCGGTGGGCGCTCCGGCCGGGCGGCAGCAGCCGGTAGGTGCCGACGACTTCGCCGGTCGACGCGTCCGTCACGATCAGGTGGTCCATGAGGGCGTCGAACTCGTCCACGTCACGCCCGTCGGGCGCGACCTGCAGGGTGGCGCCGTGCTCCTGCCCGAAAACGCGATAGCGGAGCCGTTGAGCGGCGTGTACCTGTTCTTCACGTTCCGCGATGGAGACGAGGTAGGCGGTGGGGGTGGTCACCGCTGGGGTGTGGTTCGTGAGCAGGGGCATTGAGGTTCTCCGTTCGGGACGGTGCGCACGACACCAGGCGATCGGAAGCATGGGCATGACATCCGAATGAGTGATGACCACACGGTGGTTCGGCGCCAGCCATCCGATGACTAATTGAGGCGAAGGGCTCGCCCCCTCCGCGAACGGCACGAAGCGGAGAACTCGGGCATCATCCGCACCACGACGCCCACCCGCCTCAACAACCCGGGAAAGATGGCGGAATCACGGCCCGTCAGCTCAAGATCGACACCTGTTCAGGTTCTCTCTCTGTCAGCCTGGCGTGGCACAATCCGAAGAAGGAACGCAAGAGCCAGTTGGGCGGTGAGTTCATATGTTCCTGGCAGCAGGAGAGGACGACATCAACGAGATCATCGGTGGCATCGCCCCCGACTGGGGGCCCTTCGGGGCCGTTGGCGAAGAGGCGCGCACGATGATCCAGGTGATCATGGCTCTGGCCATCCTGATCTGCATGGCCATCGCCATCTGGGGAGCGGCGAAGCAGCGGATCGGCTCGACCGCGCTGCGCGACTCGTTCAGCGCCGAGCAGGGCAAGGGCCTGATCGTGGCGGGCCTGACCGGGATCTTCATCATCGGCTCCCTGGGCACGCTGTTCACCATCATCTACGGCATGGCGATCTAGCGGGCATGCGGGGACGCAGCCGCTGGCGGCACTCGGGACGCGGCGTCGCGATCGTCGGTCTCCTGGCGGTGCTGACCGTCGGCTGCACGGTCGGCCCTGCCGCGGATCGGGCCGCACGGATGGGTCCGGTCGAGCCCACCGACGATGGTGGCGGCCCTCCGGGACAGAACGGCGATCCCACCGACGAACCCACTGGCGACTCCACGTCTCCCCCTGTCCAGGAGAACCCCGCTCCGGCCGACGCCTCCGGCACCGTGGACAGCGTGCGCCGCGCGAACGGCATCGAGGACCCGTGCTGCGTCGCCGAGCTTCCCGGCGGCGACCTCCTCGTGGGCACGCGGGATTCCGCCACGCTGTATCGAGTGAGCAACGGCGAGGTGACTCCGGTCGGCGAGTTGCGCACCCTGACCCTTTCCGACGACCGCGCCCTGCTGGACCTGGCTGTCGATCCGGAGTCCACCGACGACATCGTGGTGTACGCCTACTACTCCCGCGACTCCGAGGATCGTGTCGGCAGCTACAGCTACGACGAGGAAGACGCGCCTGGGGATCAGTTGACACCCGGCGACGAGAGTCTGTTGGAGGACCTTCCCTCATCGGGGAGCGGCGGCTCACTCGCCTTCGGGCCCGACGGCGCACTCTATCTGGGGGCGGGGGACCAGGTCCTGCGGATGGACTCCAGCGGCGACATCCCCTCCGACAACCCCACCCCTGGCTCCGCTGTCTACGCATCCGGGTTCGCCGACGTCCAGGGGTTCGCCTGGGATCCCGTCGGGCGGTTGTGGGTCGTGGACGTGCAGGGCGATGAGACCGTGCTCAGCATGGTGAGCCGGGATGCGCAGGACGGGACCGTCGCGCCGGCCATGGAGGTGTGGCGAGCGCCGCCGGGTGAGGCGTTCGGGCCCATGAGCCTGGCGTACAACGAGGATTCGCGTTCGCTGTGGCTGAGCATGGCCACCGACGAGGGTGTGTGGCGGATCCCGCTGGACGGTGAGGGCGGCGTCGTCGAGCCCGGGCCCGAGGTGTTGGTGGACGACGGGATGGCCGGGGTCGTGGACATCGTCCCCAACGTCAGCGCCGGGGACCACCTGTGGGCCCTCGTCTCGGACGGCGGAGTGCTCGACCTCGCCGTCAGCTGACCAGCACCGTCTCCACCCGGCGCCACGGGCCGTACGGGCCGCCGGTCAGTGCTGCGCGGAGATCCGCCAGGACCGCCTCCGGGCGTTCCCGTAGCTGTTGCGGCGAGGCGTGCAGCACCTTCAGTCCCGCCGCCTCGACGTGGTGCGCGCGCGCTGAGTCCACCTCGAACAGCACGCCGTGCCGGGGCCAGTACGCGTTCGGGTCGGCCAGCCACCGCCCGTCGAGCAGCAGCCGTGGGTTCCACAGCGGGCGTGGCAGGTCGGGCGCGCCCTCCACCGCCCGCCGGGCCCGCGCCTCCGCCGGTGAGCGAACGCCGGCCCGCAGGTCGTCCAGCACGGCACGGATGTCGGGACGGCGGGCCAGCCGTGCGGCGCGCAGTTCCGCCGCGAGCGCCTGGGGCGTGATCCGCCGCGCCCGCACGACCTCGTACAGCGCCGCCGGGTCGCGTTCCTGCCGCGTGGCGTCCACCACGGCGCGGAGCAACGGAGCCACCGGCAGCCGGTGTTCCAGCCACGTCGGCGGAGGCATCCGGCGGGTGCGGAGCACGCGGACCGAGGGCAGCGGCGCCACGCAGCGCCCGTCGGGCACGAGCACGTCGAACGTCCGGACGTCCTCGGGTGCGGGCGCGGAGCCCAGGCGGTACAGCGCGAGGGCCGCGCTGCCGGTGATGAGGGTCTGCGGCGGCCATTCGGTGACCGGGACCCGGGGACCCGCCGCGTACAGCAGCGCGGCCCAGTAGCGCTGGGCCACGCTCAGCGAACCGGCGTGGCGCACCACGACGCGGGGCAGCGGGCTCTGCCAGCGGCCGTTCGGGGCGCAGCGGTGGTGCGCGGTTCGGTTCGGCAGCCCGAGCGCGCTGAGTTGGGACCGGGCGAAGACGTTCTGTTGCGCGCTGGCGAGCTGTTCCAGCGCGTGATTCTCCTGTGGCATGTGTGCGGACTGCCCGGTATGGCGGCTGGTGGCGCACGCTGTGACAGGGGTGTGGCGAAGGGCCATACTCCGGGGGGACGGCCGTCGTGGATGGTTGACTTCGTGTGTGTCCACGGTCTCATCCGGAGCCGGCCGCACACACGAAGTCAATGGTGGGACGTGGGGTGTCACGGCGGGACACACGGCGTCACGTTGGGTCGCAGAGGGCCACGAAGACTTGATATCCGCTCAATGGGCCATATGTCCGATGACCGGACGATCGAAGTGTGCCCTCACGTCGCCAGATTCTTGCCGCCGCGGCCTCCTCGCTCGCGGCCGTCGCGTTGGACGCGCTGCCGGCCAGTCCGGCCGAGCTCACCGGGCCCGCCGCACGGGGCGGCGGGCGCCACGGCGTGGGCGCGGAGAGCGCCCAACGCGCCCCGAACATCGTGCTGATCGCCGCGGACGACCTGGGCTACGGGGAGGTCGGCGCGTACGGGCAGCGGCTCATGGAGACGCCCCACCTGGACCGGTTGGCCGCCGAGGGGACCCGTTTCACGCAGGCGTACTCGGCCGCCGCCGTATGCGCCCCGTCGCGGTGCTCGTTGCTCACGGGGCTGCACGCGGGGCACGCCGCGGTGCGCGAGAACCCCTTCGGCGGTGGGCCACAGGGCGCGCTGGGCGCGTCGGACACCACGTTCGCCGAGCTGCTGCACGGGCAGGGCTACGGGACCGCGTGCATCGGGAAGTGGGGGTTCGGTCCCGAGGAGGCGGCGCAGCCGAGCCATCCGAACGCGCGCGGTTTCGACGAGTTCCTCGGCTACATCGACCACCGCCACGCGCACGACTACTTCCCCGACTACCTGTGGCACAACGGCGAGCGGCGGGAGCTGGCGGCGGGCACGTACGCGATCGACGAGTTCGAGCGGGCGGCGCTCGCGTACATCAGGGAGCGGGCGCGGGCGCGGCGGCCGTTCCTGCTGTATCTGTCGCCCAACACGCCGCACGCGCCCAGCGACATCCCGGAGACCGACGCGGCCTGGACCGGGTACGCGGACCGGCCGTGGAGCGCGGCGAACCGGGGACACGCGGCGCAGGTGTCGCGGCTGGACCGGCTGGTCGGCTCGGTGGTGGACGAGCTGCGGCGGCGCGGCATCGAACGGGACACGCTGGTGCTGGTGACCAGCGACAACGGACCGCACGAGGAGGGCGGAACGGACCCCGACCTGTTCGACGCGAACGGGCCGCTACGCGGCTACAAGCGGAACCTGTACGAGGGCGGCATCCGGGTGCCGCTGCTCGCCTGGCGGCCGGGGACGGTCGCGGCGGGGGAGGTCAACGACCGGGTGACGCCACAGACCGACGTGCTGCCGACGCTGACCGAACTCGCGGGGCTGCCCGCGCCGCCGGGGGTCGACGGGCTGTCCGCGGCGGCGCTGCTGGACGGTTCGGGCGGCTCGGCGCCTGAGCACCAGGGCGGGCTGTACTGGTACCGCAACGACCCGGGGTCGACGCCGCGCGCCAACGCGGAGGAGGGCGGGCGCATCGACCGGCTGGCGGAGGCGGTGCGCCGCGGCGACTGGAAGGCCGTGCGCTACGCGCCGGGACGGGAGCGTACGGCGCCGGACTCGGCGTGGGGGGTGGAGCTGTACGACCTGGCCGCGGATCCGGGCGAGACGACGGACGTGGCGGCGGAGCATCCGGCGCTGGTCGCGGAGCTGACGGCGGTGCTGCGCGCCTCCTGGGCCTAGGGCGCGTATCGAGTCGTGATCAGTCTGCGTGATTCGCCTTCGTGGCGGGGCTTGGTCCGGTAGATCTTCTTGTGTGACGCGAGTGCAACTGACGGATGCGGAGTGGGAGTTCATCGGGCCGTACCTGCCGATCGGCGAGTACGGCCCGTATCCCGAGCGGCTACGGCAGCAGTTCGAGGGTGTGATCTGGCGGTTCAAGACCGGCGGACAGTGGCGGGAGATGCCGCAGGAGTTCGGTGCCTGGTCGACCGTCCACAACCGCTTCCGGCAATGGCGTGACGCCGGCGTCTTCGAGGCCCTGCTGGAGGGCCTGATCGCGGAAGCGGCGAAGCGGGGTGAGGTGGACCTGTCCCTGGTCAGCATCGACTCCACCACCGCGCGCGCTCACCACGACGCAGCCGGGATGCACGTGGGCGAGGACATCCTCGGTGCACTGGAGAAGGCTGCTGCCGAGGCGGAGAAGGCCAGGTCAAAAGGGGCAGTCTCGAAGAACAAGACGGACAGGACGCCGAGATCGATCCCGAGCGGGAGGAGCGACGACGCATCCGGCGTCGGCGAAAACTCCGGCTGAGGACCGCCCTCCTGGGACGCTCCAGGGGCGGGCAGACCAGCAAGGTTCACCTGGCCGCCGACCGCAAGTGCCGCCCACTGGCGTTCGTGCTGACCGCAGGCCAGGCCGCGGACAGCCCACAGTTCATCCCCGTGCTGGGGAAGATACGGGTCCGCGGCCCCGTCGGCCGCCCCCGCACCCGGCCGGACGCGGTCGCCGGGGACAAGGCCTACTCCTCCCGCGGCAACCGGGCCCACCTGCGCAGACGCGGCATCAAGGCAGTGATCCCGGAAAAGAGAGACCAGGCCGCCAACCGGAAGAAGAAGGGCTCCGCGGGGGGTCGGCCTGTCAGCCACGACGCCGACCTCTACAAGGAGAGGAACACCGTTGAACGCCTGATCAACAAGCTCAAGGCCTGGCGAGGCGTCGCCACCCGATACGACAAAACCCCCGACAGCTACCTCGCCGGCCTCCACCTGCGCGCCTCAATGATCTGGGTCAAGGACCTCACCCGGACCACCAACTGATCACAACTCAATACGCGCCCTAGGTCGGGTCGCGAACGAACGGCGCGCGCCGCCCCGGTGGGGGCGGCGGCGCGTTGGTACGTGGTGCGTGACGTCACAAGAGGGGTCAGGGAAGGGTGACTCCGTAGGCGTCGGCCGCCTCGACGATCGGCTGGAAGAACGTGGTGCCGCCGGAGGTGCAGTTGCCGCTGCCGCCGGAGGTGAGGCCGAGGCCGGTGGCGCCGCTGAACAACGGGCCGCCGCTGTCGCCGGGTTCGGCGCAGATGTTGGTGCGGATCATGTCGTAGACGACGTCGCCGCCGCCATAGTCGACCGTGTAGCCGAGGCCGGTGACGCTGCCGCACTGGACCCCGGTGGTGCTGCCGCTGCGGCAGGCCGACTGGCCGTTGGTCGCGTTGGCGAAGCCGGTGATGGTCTGCGAGCTGCCGTTGTAGAGGTTGACCGTGCTCGGCACGCTGCCCGGATTCGGGTCGTACTGGACGAGCCCGTAGTCGTTGACCGGGAACGAGGAGGCGGCGGTGAAGCCGATCTCCGTGACGCCGTCGCTCCACAGCGGGTAGGGCGGCGTGGGTCCGTACGGGTCCTCGGTGCAGTGGCCGGCGGTGATGAAGTAGTAGGTGCTGCCGGACCGCACGTTGAAGCCGGCCGAGCAGCGCCAGCCGAGGTCGGCGTAGATGGCGTCGCCGCCCTGGACGTACTTCTGGAACGTGCCGGGGGTGCGCTCGAAGACGAGCGCGTCGGCGAGCCTGCCGGCGCTGTCGCGGATGGCGGCGATATCGGAGCCGGAGACCGTGTCGTCGACGAGGACGGTGACGGTGTTGCGGTCCTCGTCCACCGCCCAGGCCGTCCCGCCGACCGAGGCGTCGAGTACGGCCTCGCCCGCTGCCTGAAGCTGCGTCGCGCTGAACGTCTGGTCGGACTCGTCGGCGGCGGCCTGGGCGGCGCCGGGCGTGAGGAACGCGGTCACGGCCAGCAGTCCGGACACCGCGACGATCAGGCCACGGCGGTTGATGCGCTTCGTTCTCACGTACTTCCTCCTGATAGGAGTCGTGGATCCACCGGTGGGTGAACCGTGAGGCACGGCCAACGGTCGGCCGGGGAACATGCCCGAAGCGTGAAAGAAGTGAGGACATGCTCCTGACAATGCGACACGGAAAGTCTTCCCACCGTCACTACCCCTCCCAAACAACGGCTTTCGCCCCGACTGCTCCCGATCAGGTCTTGACCATTCCTGAACGTGTGTGGCTATCCGCGGCGGGCTTTGCGACGAAGTGACGCCATCAAACGCCACAACGAGGACTGCCGGCCCCGAGGGTCCCGGCCGCCGGCGGCGTCGAGACCGGCCCCGGCGCCGTCCGACGTGCCGGCCGCCGGATCCGGGTCGGCTCCCGTGGCGGCGGCCACGGTGGCGGGCGCTCCGTCGGCCGGGGCGGGCGCGCCGGCGGTCGCGGCACCGTCGGGGCGCTCCGGCAGCCGCGGGTCGGCGGCCGGCGGCAGGGGCTCGGCCAGCAGGTACTGCACCGGCAGCGTCCGCAGCCCGCCGAAGAAGGGCGAGGAGCGCCACGGCAGCTGGTCCTCCGGCATGGTCAGCCGGAACTCCTCGAACCGCTCGGAGATCCGCTCCAGACCGGTGCCGACGATCATCATCGCCAGTTCCTTCGCCGGACAGCGGTGCGGGCCGAGGCCGAAGCTGATGTGGTCGCGGGAGCTGTAGAACGGCGGCCGGGTGGCGCCGGCGCCGAAATGCGGGCAGCGGTGCACGGCGGCCGGGGAGACCATCACCGGATCGCCCGCGGATATCCGGAAGTCACCGAGCTGGGTGTCCGCCACCGGGTAGCGGAAGGTGAGGTTGTGCATCGGCGGGTTGGCGACCACGACGTTGTTGATGATCTCCTGGTAGTAGGCCCGGCGCATGCCGGGGGCCACGTCCCGGGGGCGGCGGAGCGTCTCGACCAGACTGCTGGCGAGCAGCGAGCTGACCTCGTCCGCCGTGGTGCCCATCACCAGGTAGAGCTCCCAGGCCAGTTCCTCGGTGCTGATCTCCGGATCGTGGGCCAGCAGGTACGACGGCATGTCGTCGCCCGGCCGGGCCCGCTTCTCCTCGGCCAGCTCGCGCAGGTCGGTCATCAGCCGCTCGATCGCCGCGGGCGCCTCGGGGCCGGCGTCCAGCACCCGCCAGACGTCCATGATCACGTCATCGCCCTTGGCCACCGGGAAGCCGAGCAGCTGGTTGACCACCATCATCGGCAGCGGGCGGGCGAACTGGCCGCACAGGTCGGCCATGCCGACCCGGTTCGCGCCCGCGCCGCCGGCCAGGAAGGTGATGAGGTCGTCCGCGTACTGGTGGGTCAGCTCCTTCAGCCAGCGGGCCGTCGGATGGCTGAGGTCCTGGAACGGGGCGAGGGCGGCCTCCAACGAGGCGCGCGCCGCCGCGTGCCGCTCGTCGTCGAAGAAGACGAGCATGTCGCACTCCAGGGCGGGCAGCGGCGGCCAGTCCTTCGGCACCCGGCCCTCGGCGTAGGCCCGCCAGTGGGTCATGTTCTTCTTCCACAGCGTCGTGTCCGTCATCACGGACTTCGCCTCGGGATAGTCGAGCACCAACCACACCGGCTGGCCCAGCAGGGAGACGGGCGCGACGCTGCCGAACTGCTGGCGCAGCCGGTCGTGCATCTCCGCCCTTCTCGTCTCGAACTCGCGGGTGAGGAGCGGTTCAACGGGCAGGTCTTCGAGCTGCGCGTCGCGGGAGGGTGAGGTCATGCTGGGCCGGCCACCTGACTTGATCGGTTGAGGGTGTGCGGATCGTAGAGAATCGACCTACGTCGAAGCAACGCCCTGTTGACATGTTGTCAACGCACGTCAACGAACTCCCTTTCGTCGAGACGTTGTTCAGATATCCGAACGCGCCGTCGTCCTACCCCTTCACGCCGGCGCACTCGCTCCGGGTCCTCGGGGCGATCGGGGTACCGTGAGTCCGAATCTGGGGTGGTGTGGGGCATCGACGCAGGAGGGCAGCAGGGCATGTCGCAGATCACGCCCGAGCAGGCGGCGGGACTGGAGTGGATCCGGGCCGAGGTGGAGGACGGCAGTGACGAGCACTGCTTCGAGGTGGCCGCGGGCGAGGGCGACCTGATCCACATCCGGCAGACGGACGAGCCGGAGAAGATCGTGACGACGACGCAGGCCAAATGGCACGCCTTCGTGCTCGGCGTGCAGAACAACGAGTTCGACCACTTCGTCGAGGACGCCGCGGGCCCCGGACGCTAGGCCCCGTCCTGCCGATCTTGCCGGGCCCGCGACTCCCCCGGACTCCGTCCGGAGGGACCCCCACGCTACGGCCACTCGCTGCGTTGTCGGATCGCGCGAGTACGTCCCCCAGACTCCGTCTGGGAGGTGCCCCCATCGATCGACAGGAGCGGACCTAGCCGCCGGTACGCCGGCCGCCCAGAGAGCCGGCCGGTCAGACGCCGAGGCCGCGGACCGCGAGGTCGAGGAGCGCGAACGCGAAGAGGCTGATGCCGACGAAGCCGTTGACGGTGAAGAAGGCGCGGTTCACGCGGGACAGGTCCCCGGGGCGGACGATCGTGTGCTCGTAGGCGAAGGCGGCGGCCACCACGGCCAGCCCGACCCACAGGAACGCGCCGCCGTCCGTGACGACCGCGTAGGCCACCAGCAGCGCCAACGTCAGCGCGTGGCAGGCGCGCGCGCCGTGCAGCGCGCCGGCGATGCCGAAGCGGGCCGGGACGGAGCGGACGCCGTGCGCGCGGTCGGCGGCCACGTCCTGGCAGGCGTAGATCAGGTCGAAGCCGCCGATCCACAGGCCCACCGCGAGGCCGAGCAGCACCGCGTCCCAGGACCAGGCGCCGGTCACCGCGAGCCAGCCGCCGATCGGGCCCATGGCCTGGGCCAGGCCCAGGATGGCGTGCGGGAAGTCCGTGAACCGCTTGCCGTACGGGTAGACCACCATGGGCACGACGGCGACCGGCGCCAGCGCCAGGCAGAGCGGGTTGAGCAGCGCGGCGGAGCCGAGGAAGACGGCGAGCGCGACCAGCGCCCCGGTCCACGCGGCGCGCACCGAGACGGCGCCCGTGACGAGTTCGCGCCCGGCGGTGCGCGGGTTGCGGGCGTCGATCTCGCGGTCGATGATCCGGTTGGCGGCCATGGCGAAGGTGCGCAGGCCGACCATGGCGAGGGTCACCAGCAGCAGATCGCCCCACCGCACCGTGGCGTCCGCCGGATCGGCGCCGTCCCCGGAGAGGAACATCGCGGTCAGGGCGGCGATATAGGCGAACGGCAGGGCGAAGACCGAATGCTCGATCATCACCAGGCGCAGGAAGGACCGGACGTGACCCCGCTCCGGCGCCGATGTGGGCCCGGGGGGAGGCTCGGAGACGCCCGCGGTCACAGGCCGTACTCCTTCCAGCGACGGGTGACCCGTTCGGCCATCTCCGGGTCGGAGACGATCATCTGCGGCCAGCCGCCGTCCCTGGTGTAGCCCTCCTCCGGCCATTTGGCCGTCGCGTCGATGCCCGCCTTGCCGCCCCAGAACTGCTGGTACGAGGCGTGGTCCAGATGATCCACCGGCCCCTCGGTGAGCAGCAGGTCGCGGGCGTAGTCCACGTTGCCGAACGCCCGCCAGGCCACCTCGTGAAGGTCGTGAACGTCACAGTCGGCGTCCACCACGATCACCAGCTTGGTGAGCGACATCATGTGGGCCCCCCACACCGCCGACATCACCTTCTGGGCGTGTTTGGGGTATTTCTTGTCGATCGAGACGATGGCGCAGTTGTGGAAGCCGCCCGCCTCCGGAAGGTGGTAGTCGACGATGTCGGGGACGATCACCTTCAGCAGCGGCAGGAAGAACCGCTCCGTGGCCCGGGCGAGCGGCCCGTCCTCGGTGGGCGGCCGGCCGACGACGATCGACTGGAACGTCGGCTTCCTGCGGGTGGTGACGCAGTCGATGGTCAGCGCCGGGAAGGGCTCCTGGGGCGTGTAGAAGCCGGTGTGGTCGCCGAACGGGCCCTCCGGCAGCATCTCGCCCGGTGTGAGCCAGCCCTCCAGCACCACTTCGGCCTGCGCCGGCACCTGGAGCGGCACGGTGAGGCAGTCGACGAGCTCCACCCGCTTGCCCTGTACGAAGCCCGCCAGCAGGTACTCGTCGATGTCGCCGGGCAACGGCGCGGTCGCGGCGTAGGTCACGGCGGGCGGACAGCCGAAGGCGATGGCGACGGGCAGCCGCTCGCCGCGCCGGGCGGCCGTCTGGTAGTGGTTCCTGCTGTCCTTGTGGATCTGCCAGTGCATGCCGATGGTGCGCCGGTCGTGCCGCTGCAGGCGGTACAGGCCGAGATTGCGCACCCCGGTGTCCGGGTCCTTGGTGTGGGTCAGCCCGAGGTTGAAGAACGAGCCGCCGTCCTCCGGCCAGGTGAAGAGGGCGGGGAGCGCGTCCAGGTCCACCTCGTCGCCCTTGTGCACCACCTGCTGCACCGGCGCGCTGCGCACCTTCTTCGGCGGCACGTGCGCCATGGCGGTGAGCTTGCCGAACGCCTCCCGGACGCCGACGAAACCGTGCGGCAGCTCGGGCTTGAGCAGGCCGCCGATCTTCTCGCCGATCTCGGCGTAGGAGTCGATGCCGAGCGCCTTCAGCAGCCGGCGGTCGGTGCCGTAGACGTTCATCGCGAGCGGCAGGTCCGAGCCCTTGACGTTCTCGAAGAGCAGAGCCGGGCCGCCGGCCTTGTTGACCCGGTCGGTGATCTCGCCGACCTCCAGGTGGGGATCCACCTCGGCCTTGACCCGCTTGAGGTCGCCGTCGCGCTCCAGCGACTTCAGCAGGGCGCGTAGGTCGTCGAATGCCATGGGTCACAGTATTCCGGACGCATTACGCTGGCCTTGTCAGGGGGCCTCACGCCCGGCCCGACCCATTTCGTCCTGGGGGACTACCATGCTCAGGGTGCTACTGCTCCTGGTGCCGCTGGCGCTCGCGGTCTACGCGTTGGTGGATTGCATCAGCTCCAAGGATGACGAGGTCAAGCACCTGCCCAAGCTGGTGTGGATCCTGTTGATCGTGCTTGCGACCGTGGTCGGGCCGCTGGCCTGGCTCTTCGCGGGCCGAGACCGTACCGCGCGACGCGCCGCCCGCGGCGGTGGCTGGGTGGCACCGGACGACAACCCGGAGTTCCTGCGCTCGCTGGGCGAGGAGCGCCGCCCCGGGAGGGGCGACCGGGACGGCGACGCGGACGGGGACGAGGACGGCGGCGCCGACTCTGGCTCCGGCGGCGGCTCCGGCGGCGACAAGGACAGTGACGGCGACAGCGACAGCGGGCGTGACGGCGGCCGCGACCAGGACCTGCTGAAGGACCTGGAGGACGACCTGCGGCGCCGCGACGAGGAGCTGGGGCAGCAGGAGTCCAGGGACCGCGGCGACGGCCGCGACGGCGACGACGGCGCGGGCCCCGCGGATCCGCCGCCCGGCGGCGGCAAGCCCTGACGCGGTCGCGCCGCTCGCCGCCGCCTGTGCGGGATCAGACTGGCGGGATCAGACGCCCGAGTACGAGTGCTTGCCGTCGACGAACAGGTTGATCCCGTAGTAGTTGAAGAGGAAGCACAGGAACGCGCCGATCGCCAGATAGGCCGCCTTCCGGCCGCGCCAGCCCGCCGTGGACCGGGCGTGCAGGTAGCAGGCGTAGACGACCCAGGTGATGAAGGACCAGACCTCCTTGGGGTCCCAGCCCCAGTAGCGGCCCCAGGCGGTCTCCGCCCAGATCGCGCCGGCCACGATGGTGAAGGTCCAGACCGGGAAGACGGCCGCGTTGATGCGGTAGGCGAACTTGTCCAGCGTGCCGGAGGCCGGCAGCCGTTCCAGCACCGAGGTGGCGAACGCGCCGGGCCGGCCGCCGCCCTCGGTGTCACCGTCGGCCGAGCCGGCGGCGAGCTTGGCCTCGTAGCGGTCGCGGAGCAGGAAGAGCACGGTGGCGACGGCGCCGAGGTAGAACAGCGCGCCGCAGCTGATCGCCAGCGAGACGTGGATCCACAGCCAGTACGAGTCGAGCGCGGGCACCAGCTGGGTGCTGTCGTTGTACAGCACGGTGACCGCCAGGCCGAGGTCGAGCAGCACGGTGGTGATCAGCGGCAGGCCCAGCCAGCGGACGTTCTTGCCGGCGAGCAGGAAACCGAGGAAGGCGCCGACGATCACCAGCGAGAACGCGGTGGAGAACTCGTACATGTTCGCCCAGGGGGCGCGCTCCACGGCGACCGCGCGGGCGAGCACGCCGGCGGCGTGCAGGCAGAAGGCGAGCACCGTCAGGGAGATGGCGATGCGGCCGTACGCGTCGCCCTGTTCGTCGCCGCCGGCCGCGCCGGGGCCGTCGGGGACGTCGTCCCGGCCGGGAGTGGCGGAGCGGGTGATCACGGCGGGCCGCTCCAGCACGGCCGAGGCGCCGCCCTTGCGCACGGTGACGGCGACGCCACCCTGGGCCTGACCGTCGGCGGCCGAATCTCCCTCGGCACCGCGGGCGTCGCCTGACAGGGCGGCGGCGGTTCTGGCGACCTTGCTGCGGCTGCCGAAGGTCCATTCGGCGATATAGGCGATGAACGCCAGGCTGTAGACGGCCATCGTCGAGTAGATCAGCAGGTTGCTGGTGTCGGCGAGACCCTCGTTCGCGGCGAGCGTCATGTCCGTGCTCCTTGCGCAGAGGCAGATTGGGCGGGATCAGAGGGGCCGGCGGGGTCAGCGGGTTCGCCGGCGTCGCGGTCAGCGTCGGGATCGGCTGAGGGGTCGGCCGCCACGGGGGCGACGGGGCGCAGCGCGGCGGCGAGGTCGGCCAGTTCCTCGGGGATCCGCGCGGACTCGCTGCGGCCGAGGGAGGCCATCTCGACGACGGCGCCGCCGGGCTCGCCGTCCGCGGTGCCGCGCACCCGGACCCAGACCCGGCGGCGTTGGAGCAGCAGCGAGGCGGCGAGCCCGGCGACGGCGGCCAGGGCGCCGGCGAGCGCCCACTCGTTGCCCGCCTTGGTGGAGACCTGGAACGTCGCCCATTCGTCGAGCCGGTCGAAGGTCAGCGTGCCCTTGCCGTCCGGCAGCTCGATCGACTCGCCCGGCAGCAGGTCGAAACGGAAGATGTCGCCGTTCTTGTCCTTCAGCTGCTCCATGTGGCTGGTGTCGAGCTGGTAGACGTTCTGCGGCAGCCCGGAGTTGACGCCGAGATCACCGTGGTAGCCGGTGAGGGTGAGCACCGGCAGGTCGGGCTCGGGGAAGGTGGAGTGCGGGCCGCGCTGCGCGTCGATGTTGTAGGTGGGGTTGAAGAAGCCCTGGAAGCCGAGCTGGTCGGGGTCGCCGTTCTCGTCGAGGTAGTCGGTGACCTTGATCACGCCGGTGGAGGTGAAGGCGTTGTCCTGCGGGAGGAACGGCACCGGGCCGTGGTACGCGATCTGGCCCTGACCGTCGGTGATGGTGACGACCGGGGCGTAGCCGTGGCCGAGCAGGTAGACCTTGGCGTCGCCGACCTCCAGCGGGTCGTTGACCTCGATCGACGCCTGCTTCTCGGCGTCGGGGTCGTCGTCCGTCCAGTAGCTGATGTCGGCGCGGAACTCGGTGGCGGTGCCGAGGTTGGGACCCTCGCGGGAGTAGTCGTAGATGAAGTCGTCGAGGGTGAAGCCGAAACGCTCCAGGTCGTCGACGTCGAAGAGGGTGCCGGAGGAGAAGTCGTCGTACTGCGGCAGCGAGTTGGTGAAGCCGTCGCCCCGCGTCACGAGCTTGCCGCCCTCGGAGGCGTAGAGCTGGCCGTAGGCGAAGGCGATCAGCAGGACGATGAGCGCGAGGTGGAAGACGAGGTTGCCGGCCTCCCGCAGGAAGCCCTTCTCGGCCGCCACGTATCCGGCGGCGCCGCCGCCGTCGGTGCGGAAGCGCTTCCCGCGCAGCAGCCGACGGGCGGCGTCCAGCACCTCGGCGGGCTCGGCGTCGGTGCGCCAGGTGGTGTAGGCCGGCATCCGGTTCAGGCGGCGCGGGGCGCGCGGCGGGCGGCCGCGCAGCTGACCGACGAACTGCCAGCTGCGGGGCACGATGCAGCCGACGAGGGAGACGAAGAGCAGCAGGTAGATCGCGGAGAACCAGACCGACGAGTAGACGTCGAAGAGCTGGAGCGTCTCGTAGACGTCGGCGAGCGCGCCGTTCTCCTGGCGGAACTGCTGGGCGGCGAGCGCGTCGACGCTGTCCTGCGGGACGAGCGAGCCGGGGATGGCGCCGAGGGCGAGCAGGAAGAGCAGTATCAGGGCGACCCGCATGGAGGTCAGCTGGCGCCAGAACCAGCGGACCCAGCCGGTGGTCTCCCGCCAGCACCAGACAACGGCCCCGGCGGCACCGGGGCGACGCACGCCACCGAACGAACCGGCCCCGACGGCATCCGACCCACTGACGGGTTCCGCCCCCTCCACCGGCGCGGTACTCAGCCCAACAGCGGCCTCAGCAACCTCGGCTTCGTCGGCCCTGTCGTCGGCATCGGCAGCATCCGCGACGTCGGCGGCACCAGCACGAGCGTCGGCCGCGCCGGCAGCCGGCGTGGCGTCGCTGGCGGCCTGAGCCCCCGCATCGGCGTCGGCGGCACCGTCGTCCTCGGAAGAGACGGCCTCGGCGTCAACGACCGTCGTGGCTGTGGCAGCATCCGCGCCGGCAGCAGCCGGGGCAGCACCATCACGGGCGTCGGCCCCGGCGTCGGCAGAGTCCGTGGCGGCAGCCGGTGTGGCGGCAGCACTGGCGGCCTCAGCGACCTCGTCCTCGCCGCTCCCCCCAACGGTCCCGGCCTCGGCGTCGGCCGCGCCGGCGTCCGCGTTGCGGGCCCGTGCGGACTTACCGCGCCGAAGGCGATTGCGCTGGTTCCCCTTGTCGGGGGTCGCTGTCACAGCTCTCACATCCAGGGGTCGAACTCGGACGACCAGACCGTGAGGTCGTAGACCATGTCGTTCCAGACGCCGGTGACCAGCAGCAGGCCCGTGGCCACCAGCATCGCGCCGCCGAGCCGCATCACCCACACATAGTGGCGCTTGACCCAGCCGAACGCGCCGAGCGTCCGCCGGAAGGCGACCGCCGCGACGATGAACGGTAGGCCCAGGCCGAGGCAGTAGGCCACCATCAGCAGCGCACCGCGCCCCGCGGTGGCCTCGTTGAAGGCGAGGAAATTGACCGCGGCCAGCGTGGGGCCGATGCACGGGGTCCAGCCGATGCCGAAGATCACGCCGAGTATCGGCGCCCCGGCCAGCCCCACCGCCGGCCGGGTGTGGAAACGGATCTCGCGCTGCGTGAAGCGACCCAGCACGCCGGTGAAGAGCCCGGTGAAGACCAGGCCGAGCAGGATCGTGAGCACGCCGAATATCCGTGCCAGCGTCTCCTGGTGCATGAGCAGCCGGGAGCCGAAACCGCCGAAGAAGGCGCCGAAGGAGACGAAGACCGCGCTGAAGCCGAGCACGAAGAGCGAGGCGCCCAGCAGCATCCGGCCGCGCCTGGCCTCGGCCAGATCCGCGCCACCGACGCCGGTGACGTAGGAGAGGTAGCCGGGGACCAGCGGTAGCACGCAGGGTGAGAAGAACGACACCAGGCCGCCGAAGACCGCCACCGGCAGGGCCAGCAGCAGGGCGCCGCTCAGGACCGTCTGGTTGCTCTCGGTGACGGCGGCCAGCGCTTCGTACGGCATGGGCGAGTCACTTCTCGGTCGTGTCGGTCTCGGCGAGCACGGGTTCGAGCGTGGCGCGCAGTTCTTCCTCGGCGAGCGGCTTCAGTGCGCGGGCGGCGATCCGGCCCTCGCGGTCGATGATCAGCGTGGTGGGGATGGCCTGCGGGTTGAGGCTGCCGTTGGGGAACTCCAGCAGGAGCCGGCCGTCGGGGTCGAAGAGGCTCGGGTACTCGACCTCGTAGGTGCGCTCGAAGGCCAGGGCGTTCGCCTTCTCCAGGTCCCTGGTGTTGATCCCGACGAAGCTGACCCCCTGGTCGGCGGTGTCCTCGGCGACGGCGACCAGGCCCGGGGCCTCGGCGCGGCAGGGCGAGCACCAGGAGCCCCAGATGTTGAGGACCACGATGTCGCCCCGGTAGTCCGACAGGCTCAGCGATTCGCCGTCGAGGGTCTCGCCCGAGATGTCCGGGGCCGGGTCCCGGTCGGCGACGGCGACCTGGGTGACCTCACCGGTGCCCTGCACGATGTTGCTGTCCCCGCCGGAAGGACCCGCCTCATCGCCCCCCGAGCAGGCCGTGAGCGATCCCAGCACGCCGGTCGTGGCGAGGGCGGCCAGGGTCGCGAGCTTTGCCCGGTTCTGGATCATGTGAAAAGTTTCCCATGCGTCCGGGAGCGATCTTCCCCGGCCCCCCGCTCCCCCGCGCGGGGCCGGGAACGCGCTGTTCAGGCGCCGAATCCGGCGTTCCCCGGAACCAGATCGCGGGCCGGCTCGGAATAGCCGACCGAGACGATCTCGGCGCCGCGGAAGGTGAAGCTGGTCAGCGAGGCGAGGCTGCACTGCCGGCGGCGCGGATCGTGCCACAGCCGGCGTCGCTCGACATGGCTGCGCAGGATCCAGACGGGCAGCTGGTGGCTGACACAGACCGCCTCGTGCCCGCTCGCGGCCTCTCTGGCGGCGTCCAGCGCGGCGCGCATCCGCACCACCTGGTCGAGGTAGGGCTCGCCCCAGGAGGGTCGGAAGGGGTTGCGCAGGTGGCGCCAGTTCCCCGGGTGGCGCAGGGCGCCGTCGCCGACGCCGAACGGCTTGCCCTGGAAGACGTTCGCCGCCTCGATCAGCTGCGGGTCGGTCGCCACGCCCAAGCCATGCGCCTTGGCGATCGGCTCGGCGGTCTCCTGGGCGCGCTCCAGTGGGGAGGCGACGACGTGAGTGATATCGCGCTCGGCGAGGTGCTCGGCGACCCGGTCGGCCATCTTCCGACCGAGGTCGGAGAGGTGGTACCCGGGCAGTCGGCCGTAGAGGACCCCGGTGGGGTTCTCCACCTCTCCGTGCCGCATGACGTGGACGACCGTCAGAGCGCTGCTGGACATATCGACATTTCTCTCTACTTCTCTCTGTCTCTCGATCTCTCGGTCTTCTTCGCGGACTGCCTCATTCGGCGGACTGCCTCATTCGGCGGGCGGGGTCGCCTCGGCGGCGGCCCGCGCGGCGGTGGGCAGGGCGGCGGCGATCCGCTCGATCGCCTCGTCGTCGTGCGCCGTGGAGACGAACCACACCTCGAAGGCGGACGGCGGCAGGTAGACGCCCTGCCGGAGCATGGCGTGGAAGAAGGCGCGGTAGCGGAACGTCTGCTGGGCCCGGGCGTCGTCGTAGTCGGCGATCTCGGTGACCGCGGCGTCGGGGTCGGTGAAGAAGACGGAGAACATGTTGCCCGCTCGGCCCGTGACAAAGGCCACCCCCTCCTTGGTCAGCGCCTGCTCGACGCGGCCGACCAGTTCTTCGGCGGTGGCGTCGAGCCGGGCGTAGGCCGCGTCGTCGAGCAGCCGCAGCTGCGCGAGGCCGGCGGCGGTGGCGACCGGATTTCCGGAGAGCGTGCCGGCCTGGTAGACGGGCCCGGACGGAGCGAGGCGCTCCATGATCTCGGCGCGCCCGCCGAACGCGGCGGTGGGGAAGCCGCCGCCCATCACCTTGCCGAACGTCATCAGGTCGGGGGCCACGCCGTCGACGCCGTACCAGCCCCGCCGGCTGACCCGGAAGCCGGTCATCACCTCGTCGGAGACGAACAGCGCGCCGTCGCCCCGGCACAGCTCGGCCAGGCCCTGGTTGAAGCCGGGCCGGGGCGGCACCACGCCCATGTTGCCGGCGACCGCCTCGGTGATCACGCAGGCGATCTCGCCGGGGTGCGCCGCGAAGGCGGCGCGCACCGCGTCCAGATCGTTGTACGGCAGCACGATGGTGTCGCCGGCCTGGGCGCCGGTGACGCCGGGCGTGTCGGGCAGGCCGAGGGTGGCGACGCCGGAGCCGGCGGCGGCCAGCAACGCGTCCACGTGGCCGTGGTAGCAGCCGGCGAACTTGATGACCTTCGCCCGACCGGTGTACCCGCGGGCCAGCCGGATGGCGGACATGGTGGCCTCGGTGCCCGAGGAGACCAGGCGCACCCGCTCGACCGGCGGGACGCGCGCGACGATCTCCTCGGCCAGCGCCACCTCGCCCTCGGTGGGGGCGCCGAAGGAGGTGCCGCGGGCCACCGCGGCCTGCACCGCGTCCAGCACGGCGGGGTGCGCGTGGCCGAGGATCATGGGGCCCCAGGAGCACACCAGGTCCACGTACGTCCGGCCATCGGCGTCGGTGAGATAGGGACCGGATCCTGACGCCATGAACCGGGGCGTACCGCCCACGGCGCCGAAGGCGCGCACCGGTGAGTTCACGCCACCCGGGGTTACCGCCGCGGCGCGTGCGAACAGGGTCTGCGAAACTGGTGCTTCGTAGGATTCGGTCACGCGACCCATGGTGGCAGAGAGCCTCACACGTCTCGGTGTCCGGGCGTTTCACGGCCGCCTGGTGGGGGAGGTCTCTGAAACGATGATCGGGTTGAATCTGGTGCGCGGCGGGGGCCGCGCGTAGTCGGGTGGTGACATGCAGCGCGGTGGCGGATTGGGCGAGGGCACCGGTGACCTCGAGCCGGACCCCGTCCCGCGCGCGCGTGCGCGCCGAGGTCGCCACCGTCGCCGCGCGGAGGGCGGCGACGGTGAGTTCCGCATCCGCGGCGGCCGCATGACCGTGACGTACAAGTACTTTGGCGCCCCCGACGGCGCCACCGCGGCCCGGGTGCCGCTGTCCATGCGTCCCGAGGAGCTGGGCGGCGACGAGCTTGGCCAAGGCGGCATGTTCACCCGCATCAAGCCCGAGACGATGGCCGCGATGGTGCTCACCGGCATCGAGGGCATACCCCTGCATCGGGTGCCCCCGTTGGAGCTGGTCGTGCTGCACCCGGACTACGCGGTGGTCAAGTTGCCGACCACGGTGGTGGATCCGCTGCGCGGCATCGGCGAGGAGACCATGGGGGCGGCGGCGTTCATCTGGTCGACGGTGCCCGACCGGAGCGGTCCGAGCGACGCGTTCGGGGTCTACAAGCTGCTCAACGAGTGGCAGGACTTCTCCCGCCGGCTGCACGAGGCGGGGCACCAGCCCTACTGCCTGGTCTGGCCGTAATCCGACCCCCACACGGGATTGTCGGCGTGATCGTCGTGTGCCGACGCGGTGCCGATGTGGTGGTGGCGGCGTGCCGATATCCCGCCGACCACCGGGTCGATACGCGGTCGACACCGCTTACCCGTCGCTTACTTGGCCGGACGTAGCCTCCGTGCGGTAGACATGTGCGCGAGCATCAGCCGATCAGACCAACAGGTGCAAGGGGAGGCCCACCGGTGCAGCGCAGCAGCGCATCCGTGATCTGTGGGGCGGTCCGGGCCGCGCTGGCGGCGGCCGCCGCCGGGGCGCTGGTCACGGGGTGCTCCTCCGGCCTGGACGGCACCGACGACGCGAGCGGCTCCGAGCAGCCGGGCGGCGCCGCCGACTCGGCCGAACCCGGCCGGTACTCCGCGCTGCCCGAACCGTGCGACTCCGTGGACGTCGAGACACTGCAGCAGCTGCTGCCAGGCGGCGACGAGGAGACGTACGCGGGCGAGGCCATGGTGACGTACGACACCGGGCGCCGGGCCGGCTGCGAGTGGCGCGCCCCCGAGGACACGGTGCTGCGGGACCTGGCCGTGGACTTCGAGCGGGTCGTCTCCTACGACCCGGAGATCAGCGACGACGACCAGGCCTCGTTGGACTTCGAGACGCTGGCGGCCGAGGCCGGGATCTCGCTGGACGGTGCGGGCACGGACGACGGCTCGGAGATCGGCACGACGACGTTCAGCGAAGCGATGAGCGGCGAGCCGATCGCGCCCGAGGGCGAGCTGGCACCCCGTGCGCTGGATGACATCGGTCACGTCGCCTACGTCGACGACGAGCTGACCAGCGCAAACGACGGGGAGCGCCGCGAGGTCGAGGTGGCGTTCCGCAGCTCGAACGTTATCGTCACGGTGAACTACACCGTCTCGAACACGGTGGTGGGCGAGACGCCGGACAGCGCACAGCTCCAGGACGGGGCACAGGCGGTGGCCCGGCAGCTCGCGGGCGGTTTCGACGACTGAACGGCCGAGCGTGCCGTGCCCCAGGCACGGCGACCCGCGGGCGTAGCGTTTCCTCCCGGCGGCCCGACGCCGTCGCGCCACCTCCGTGCCCTGAGCCGACTGGAGCGACCACCACATGTCCCGTACCGTGCGCACCGCCCCGCGTATCGCCGCCCGCTCACTGGCCTGGGCCGCCCTGCCCGTGCTGCTGGTGGCAGGGTGCACCGGCTCGCCGCCCGAGGACGACAACGCGGACGACCAGCAGGCGGAGTCCACCGCGCCGACCCCCGAGCCGGTGCGGTTCGCCGCCCTGCCTGACCCGTGCTCGACCGTCGGCGGCGACACCATCGAGGAGGTGGTGCCGAAGGCCGAACCGAAGCGCGGCGAGACGCTGAGCTCCAACGACACCAGCGCCTCGGGGGCCTGCCTGTGGAGCGGGCTCGACGACTACCAGTTCCGCTCGCTGACCGTCTCGCTGCGCCGGTTCGACTCGGACGCGGCCATCGGCAGCGGCGACGAGCGGGCCGCCGGCTACCTGGCGGACATGGTCGAGGAGATCGGCTCCGACGACGCCAACACGGACGTGGACGAGGCGAAGCTGGCGGACCTCGGCGACGAGGCCACGACGATCGGCTACCAGGTCGTCAAGGAGTCGGACGGCGACGACCAGAAGTACCAGCAGGAGCGTGCGGTCTCCCGGATCGGCAACATCGTGGTGACCGTCGACTATTCGGGCGCCGGCTTCGAGGACGCCGATATGCCGGGCGCCGACCGGGTGAGGGAGAACGCCGAGACGGCGCTCGCCGCCGCGGTCGCCGCGGTCGAGTCCTCGGAGGGCGAGTCGTCGGACGACGGCCAGGGCGAGGACCAGGGCGACGACCAGCAGGGGAAGGACCAGGCGGACGGCGAGCGGGACGCCGGGGACGCCTGACGCCCCACGAGGCGCGCCGCGCCCCCGGGCGAACTCACCCGGCTCGGCGCGTACATGACCTTGAAGCGTGTGCCAGGCTGTGCGCGTGGCCTCGATCAAGCTGACTCGCACCCACCGCCTTCTGGTCGGCATCGTGCTGACCGGTGCCGTGGTCATCGCCAGCATCGGCTTCGTCGGCTCCTACGCCGCGGTGCGGGATCTGGCGGAGGAGAAGGGTTTCGGCGGCTTCTCGCCGTACTTCCCGATCGGCATCGACGCGGGCATCGTCGTGCTGCTCGCCCTCGACCTGCTGCTGACCTGGCTGCGCATCCCGTTCCCGCTGCTGCGGCAGACGGCGTGGCTGCTCACGGCGGCCACCATCGCCTTCAACGGCGCCTCCGCATGGGGCGATCCGCTGGCCGTCAGCATGCACGCGGTGATCCCGGTGCTGTTCGTGATCACTGTCGAGGCCGCCCGACACGCCGTCGGCCGGGTGGCGGACATCACCGCCGACAAGCACATGGAGGGCGTGCGGTTCTGGCGGTGGTTCCTCTCCCCCATCCCGACCTTCCGGCTGTGGCGCCGGATGAAGCTGTGGGAACTGCGGTCCTACGAAGAGGTCATCGGGATGGAGCGCGACCGCCTCGTCTACCAGGCGCATCTGCGCGCCGAGTACGGGCGCGGCTGGCGGCGCAAGGCGCCGCTGGACGCCCGGATGCCGCTGCGGCTGGCCCGCTACGGCGTGCCCGTGACGGAGGGCCGCGCGCTGATCGACGACCGACGGCCGTTCCGAATACCCGGCGGGGCGACGCGGGCCGGCTTGCCGCCGGGAGAGCGGCGCGACGAGCCCGAGCCCGCCTTTGAGGCGGCGTACGAGGCTGCGCCGGACGCGCCCTACGCGCTGCCGGAGGACCCGGAGGCCCCGGGAGCCTCTTCCGTGACCGAGCCGCTGCCGGAGCGGCTGCCCGACCCCCGCCCGGCCGTTCAGGCCGGGCCGGCGCATCCGGAGTCCGAGAACGGACGGCGGTCCCGGGCTCCCGAGCCGGTGCCGGAGTTCCTGCCGGAACCCTCGCCCGAACCCGAACCCGAACCCGAACCGGCCGAGCCGCGGGTCACCGTCCCCGCCGGCCCCGGACGCCGTCGGGCCCTCGGCCGGGCCCCGACCAACGGCTACGTGTCCCCGCCCGAACCGGAGGCGTTCGCCGAGCCCCTGCCGGCCCCGCCCCCCGCCGCCGTGGCCGAGCCGTACCCCGACGCCGAGCCGGTGATCGAGCCGACGATCGAGCCGCTCGGCGTGCCGGACGACATCTCGCACACGGACGCGTACTTCGCCGCCTATCGCCAGTACGCCCTGGAGCACGGCCTGTTCCCCAACGCCCGGCAGCTGGCCCGCTTCCTGAACGAGCGCTTCAACGTCACCGCCTCGGACGGTTCGCTGCTGAGTGAGCAGTACCTCCGCGAGTACCTGCGCGGCTTCCGCGAGCGCTACAACACCGAGATGGGCATGGCCGGCTGACCCCTCGTCGCCGCTGCCGATTTCGAACCGGCCCAGCGCGACGGTCAAGCGGAACTGGTAGTCGTCGAGCGCTCCTCGATGGTGTCGCCGCCGACGGTCGAGCACGGGTCAGGCCGGGTGGCGAACCGCACCGGCGCGGGGTCAGCGCGGCGGACTATGCCTGGGCGGCGAGCCGCCGTGCGGCGCCCCGGCACCCGCCGAGGGCCGCAGGCCCGGCGCCTCCCCGACCCCGTCGTCCCCGAGCCGGCCGGCAGGGCCAACGCTCGCGTGGGCCGCACACGCACAGGCGCGGGCTGCCGAGACGGGGCTGGGCCGCCGGCCCGCGCCCCGGCACACGCGGCCAGAGGCCCCAGGCGGGGACCGCCGACCAGACACCTCCCCAACCCCACCGTCCCCGAACCCGCCGGCAAGGCCAACGCTCCCGTGGGCCGCACACGCGCAGGCGCGGGCCGCAGGCCCGGTGCCTCCCGGCCCCGTTGTGCCGGTGCCGGCCGGCAAGGCCAGCGCTCAGGCCGGGGGTGTCAGCAGCTTTCTGACGCGGTCCTGGCCCACCGCGAGGAGCAGGGTGGGCAGTCGCGGGCCCGTGTCCCGGCCGACGAGGAGGCGGTAGAGCAGCGCGAAGAAGCCGCGCTGAGCCACCTTCAGCTCCGGCGTCGGCTTCGCCTCCATCGGCAGCCCGGCCCGGAGCTTGGGCACGCCGTACACCAGCGTCGTCAGCCCGTCCAGCGACCAGTGCTTGCCCAGCCGGTCGACCAGCAGCCGCAGCGCCTCCCGCTGTGCGTCGTCGAGCGAGGCCAGCAGCTCCTGGTCCGGCTCCTGCCGGACCCGGGTGCGCTGTTCGGCCGGCATATGGGTGTGCACCCAGCGCGCCGCCCGGTCGAGGCGCGGGCGCGTCTCGTCCAGCGAGGTGATCGGGTCGGCGGGGTCCACCTCACGCAGGATGCGCAGCGTCTGCTGCTCGTCGCCGGTCGTGATGTCCACCACCGAGGCGAGCATCCGGTACGGCAGCGGGCGCGGCGTCGTCGGCAGCGGCCCGCTCGCGGTGCGCACGGCGCGGGCGTGGGCGGCGACGTCGGCCGGCTGCGCCGCGCCGCCCGCCACCTTCCGGACCAGTGCGTCCCACTCGTCGTAGGTGCGCTGGATCTCGACGTCGAAGGCGATCTTGAACGACTGGTTCGGCCGGCGGCGGGCGTACAGCCAGCGCAGCAGCGGCGCCTCCATCACCTCCAGCGCGTCGGCGGCGATCGGCACCCCGCCCTTGGAGCTGGACATCTTCGCCATGCCGCTGATGCCGACGAAGGCGTACATCGGGCCGATGGGCTGCTTGCCGCCGAAGATCTCGGACACCAGCTGGCCGCCGACCACCCAGGACGAGCCGGGCGAGTGGTGGTCGACGCCCGAGGGCTCGAAGACCACGCCCTCGTACGCCCAGCGCATCGGCCAGTCCACCTTCCAGACCAGCTTGCCGCGGTCGAACTCGGAGAGCTTCACGGTCTCGTCGTGGCCGCAGGCGCAGACGTACGTCAGCTCGGTGGTCTCGTCGTCGTACGCCGTGACGGTGGTGAGGTCGCGCTCGCAGACCGGGCAGTACGGCTTGTACGGGTAGTACTCGGAGCCGTCGGCGGCGGTGCCGCTGCCGTCGTCCTCGGCGGCGGCGCCCGAACCCTCCAGCGCGGCCTGCTCGTCGGCGTCCTCGGCGGTGCCCCCGTGGGCCTGGGCCTGCTTGGTGCGGTAGCGCGCCAGCACCGCGTCGATCCGCCGCCGCTCGCGCATCGCGAACAGCACCTGCTCGCGGTAGGCGCCCGAGGTGTACTGCTCGGTCTGGCTGATCGCCCGGACCTCGATACCCATCTCGGCCATCGCCGCGATCATCGGCGCCTTGAAATGCTCGGCCCAGGTCGGGTACGGGCTGCCGGGCGGCGCGGGCACCGAGGTCAGCGGCTTGCCGATGTGCTCGTTCCACGACGGGTCCACGCCCGCGGGGACCTTGCGGAAACGGTCGTAGTCGTCCCAGGAGAGCAGGTGCACGCAGTCGATGCCGCGCCGCTTGATCTCGTCCGCGACCAGATGCGGGACCATGATCTCCCGCAGGTTGCCGAGGTGGATCGGCCCGGAAGGGCTGAGACCGGAGGCGCAGACGATTCCCGGCGCGGCAGCGCCTGATGTCACTTTGCCCGGCGCGCGGCGTTCCGCCTCGGCGATGACCTCGTCTGCGAGTCGGGAGACCCAGTCGGTCTCCTGGCTGGTCTGAGCCACTGTTTCGGTGCTTTCTGTACGAGAAGCTCGGCATGGCCGGGGACTTGTCAAGAGCGCCCCTGACACACATTCTCGCACCCGGCGGGCAGCGCTCAGCCGGCCGGGCCGAGTGCCCGCGCCAGTTCTCCGGCGACCGCGCGGGTCGCCGCGTGCCGCTGCCCGACGCTCGCGGCGCGGTCCCGGCTCGGGTGCACCCGGTTGCCCAGCAGCACCAGCAGCACGCCGGTGCGCGTGTCGGCCAGCAGCCGGGTGCCGGTGAACCCGCCGTGGCCGAACGCGGTGGGGGACGCCAGCGCACCCGTCTGGTCCTCATCGTTCAGCTGCCCTGCGTTCAGCTGCCAGCCGAGGCCGCGCCCGGCGCCGTGGTCGGTGAGCATCGCGCGTGTCCACGCCTCGCCGAGCACCCGCACGCCCCCGTACGCGCCGCCGCCCAGCATCAGCTGGCCGAGCACGGCGACGTCCCGGGCGGTGGCGAAGATCCCGGCGTGCCCCGCGACACCGCCCAGCTGGTGCGCCTTCTCGTCGTGCACCGAGCCGTGCACCACGCCGCGGCCGGTCCACGGCTGATGCTCGGTGGCCGCGATCCGCGGGCGCAGCTCGGGCGGCGGGCGGTAGCTGGTGTCGGCCAGGCCCAGCGGGCCCGTGACGTGTTCGGCGAGCAACTCGTCCAGCCGGCCGCCGGTCACCGTCTCGGCCACCGCGCCGGCGGCGATCATGCCGAGGTCGGAGTACTGGTAGGTGCCGGGCGGGGCGAGCGGCTGTCCGGCGATGGCCGCAAGCCGGGCGGCGTTGTCCGGGAACGGCCCGAGGTCGAGGTCGGGTGGCAGGCCACTGGTGTGGGTGAGCAACGAGCGCACCGTGCACGCCGGGCGGTCGGGGAAGCCGGCGAGGTACCGGCGCACGGGAGCGTCGAGGTCGAGGAGGCCGAGCTCGGCCAGCCGCACCACGATCAGCGCCGTGTACGGCTTGGTCAGCGAGGCCAGGTCGAAGACGGTGTCGCGGGTCACGGGCACGCGTTCGGCCGGCGGCAGCTCGACCGGACGTCCGTCGCGCTCCGCCCACCGCACCGCGTGGCCGCCGGCCGCGTGGGTCACGACCACGCCGTGCCGCGCGACGAGCAGCGCGAAACCGGCGTACGCCGGCTCCCGCTCGCCGTCACCGTCGCCTTCACCGGGCAGGAACGCCGCCGCGGCGGGCGCCAGCCTGGCCACGCGCGCGGCGCCGAGCCCGGCCTCCTCGGGGCGGCCGTCGCGCAGCGCGGGTGGGGCGGCGTCGGACATGCGGCACAGGCTAGACCCCGGTGCGGACAGCCCGGAAAATCCCCTGCGGGCCCGTCAGTGACGCGTGGGATACTGCCCGCATGAGCCCGGTTGCCTCCCTCACCACCGCCGTCCACCAGCGCCTCGCCGACGCCCTGGCCGCCGCCCGGCCCGAGGCCGCCGACGCGGACCCGCTGCTGCGACCGAGCGACCGGGCCGACTTCCAGGCCAACGGGATGCTGGCACTGGCCAAGCGGCTCAAGGGGAATCCGCGGGAGCTCGCCGGCGAGGTGGTGGAGCGGGTGAACGTCGGAGACGTGATCGAGGAGATCGAGGTCTCGGGCCCCGGCTTCCTCAACATCACGCTGACCGACCGGGCGATCGTCACCACGCTCGCCGCGCGGGCCGAGGACGAGCGGCTCGGCGTGCCGCGGGCGGAGCGCCCGACGCCCATGATCGTCGAGTACTCGCAGCCGAACGTCGCCAAGGAGATGCACGTCGGGCACCTGCGGTCCACGGTCATCGGGGACGCGCTGGCCCGCATCCTGGAGTTCCGCGGCGAGCACGTCATCCGGCGCAATCACGTGGGCGACTGGGGCACCCAGTTCGGCATGCTCATCCAGTACCTGCTGGAGCACCCGCACGAGCTGGACCACGACGGCTCGGGCGCGGTCGGTGAGGCCGGAGACGCGGGCGCGGAGAGCGGCGACGCCGCGATGTCCCGGCTGAACCATCTCTACCGGGCGTCCCGGAAGGTCTTCGACGCCGATCCGGCGTTCAAGGAGCGGGCCAGGGGCCGAGTGGTGGAGTTGCAGGGCGGCGACGCCGAGTCCCTCGCGCTGTGGCAGCGGATCGTCGACGAGTCCAAGATCTACTTCAACGCGGTGTACCGGCGGATGGACGTGCTGCTGACCGACGAGGATCTGGTGGGCGAGAGCGCGTACAACGACGATCTGGCCACGCTGGCGGAGGAGTTGGAGTCCTCCGGGGTGGCGGTCCGTTCGGCGGGCGCGCTGTGCGTGTTCTTCGACGACGTGCGCGGCGCGGACGGCGAGCCGGTACCGCTGATCGTGCGGAAGGCCGACGGCGGCTTCGGGTATGCGGCGACCGACCTGGCGGCGGTCCGGCAGCGGGTCGGCACGTTGGGCGCCGAGATCATGCTGTACGTGGTGGACGCCCGGCAGGCGCTGCACTTCCGGATGGTGTTCGAGACGGCCAGGCGGGCCGGCTGGCTGCCCGACGGGGTGGCGCACCACCTGCCGTTCGGCACCGTGCTCGGCAAGGACGGCAAGCCGTTCAAGACCCGCTCGGGCGAGGTCGTGCGGCTGGCCGATCTGCTGGACGCGGCCGTGGAGCGGGCCGCCGAGGTGGTGCGCGAGAAGGACCGGGACGGCCGGCTGAGCGCGGCGGAGATCGCCGAGCGGGCCGAGCAGGTCGGCATCGGCGCGGTGAAGTACGCCGACCTGTCCACCTCCCGTTCCCGGGACTACGTCTTCGATCTGGACCGGATGGTCTCGCTCAGCGGCGACACCAGCGTCTACCTGCAGTACGCCTACGCGCGGATCCAGTCGATCCTGCGCCGGGCCGGCGACACGGCGCGGGCGTCGGCGCATCCGGAGCTGCCGCTGGCCCCGGCGGAGCGGGCGCTGGGCCTGCATCTGGACGCCTTCGCCGAGACGCTGGACGCGGTCGCCGAGACGTACGAGCCGCACAAGCTCGCCGGATATCTGTACGCCCTGGCCACGCACTATTCGGCGTTCTACGAGAACTGCCCGGTGCTGGCCGCCGAGGACCCGGCCACGGTGGCGAACCGGCTGTTCCTGTGCGAGCTGACGGCCCGCACCCTGCGCCTCGGCATGTCGCTGCTCGGCATCCACACCCCCGAGCGGCTCTGACGCCGCGGGTGCCAGCCGGGGCGGTCACCCGTCGGCCGGCACCCGGTCCGTTTCGCGCATGTTCGTGCAACTCTGCCCACAGGGCGGTCACATGACGTTCTCGTGACAGATGCGTGTCTCGTCCGGGACGCCCTTGCCGAGTCGTCCGGGTGAGCGAATGATTGCGCAGTGACAGCTCGTCATCTGTCGTAGGCCGGTCGGCGTGCGCGTCGGCCGGTATGTCATGTTCGCCTCAGAAACGGCGCAACCCACCATTGGCGCACCACCCATGAGGAGGACCCCTCTATGGCAGCGATGCGTACCACCCGGACCGGGGCCGTGGCCACCGCCGCGGCACTGGCCCTCGGCATCAGCCTCTTCCTGCCCGCGACCGCCGAGGCAGGCGGCACCGACCCCACCGACCTCATCGCCAACGCCGACGCGCCCGGCACGGTCGAGGACAGCTACCTCGTGATACTCGAGGACTCGGTGCTCAGCGCCGGGTCCACCCGAGCCGAGACCCTGGCCGAGTCCTACGACGCGGAGATCACCAGCACCTACGGCCACGCGCTCAACGGCTACGCCGTCGAGGCCAGTGAGGAGGAAGCACTGGCCCTGGCGGCCGACCCCGCCGTGCGGGAGGTGGTGCAGAACCAGGTGCTGCGCGTCGCCGAAACCCAGGACGACCCGCCCTCCTGGGGCCTGGACCGCATCGACCAGCCGAGCCTGCCGCTCGACGACTCCTACACCTACCCCGACGAGGCCGGCGAGGGCGTGACCGTCTACGTCCTGGACACCGGAATCCGCTACGGCCACGTCGACTTCGAGGGCCGGGCCTCGTTCGGCTTCGACGCCTTCGGCGGCGACGGCAGCGACGGCTACGGCCACGGCACCCACGTGGCGGGCACGGTCGCCGGCGCCTCGTACGGCGTCGCCAAGAACGCCGAGGTCGTCTCCGTGAAGGTGCTGGACGACACGGGTTACGGCACCACCGAGACCGTGGTGGCCGGCATCGACTGGGTGACGGCGAACGCCGAGGGTCCCTCGGTCGCCAACATGAGCCTGGGCGGCGGCGCCGACAGCGTGCTGGACGCGGCGGTCAGCGAGTCCATCGCCTCCGGTGTTCCCTACGCCATCGCGGCCGGCAACGACTACGGCGCCAACGCCAGCCGCTACTCCCCCGCCCGGGTCCCCGAGGCGATCACCGTGGCGTCCAGCGCCAACAACGACGCCAGGTCCAGCTTCACCAACATCGGCTCCCTGGTGGACCTCTACGCCCCCGGCAGCAGCATCACCTCGGCGTGGAACACCAGCGACACCGCGACCAACACGATCTCCGGCACGTCCATGGCAGCCCCGCACGTCGCCGGGGTCGCCGCGCTCTACCTGGCCGGCGACCCGACGGCGACCCCGGCGGAGCTGCTCGCCGCCCTCCAGGCCGCGGCACTGCCGAACACGGTCAGCAACCCCGGCTCCTCGACCACCGGCGCGCTGCTGCACGTCGGCTGACCGGGCGGCTCACCGCACCACACCACACCGGACGCACCTCGGGCTCCCGTGCGCCCGAGGCCCTCAGCCCGTCCCGGCCCGCGAACCGTCGCGGCCCGGGGCGGGCCCCCGCCGCTCATCCCCGCGCGGTCAGTTCCGGGTCGGGCCGCGGTACACCCGGGTGTTGGACGCCTGGGCGCGCGGGCGCACCACCATCAGGTCCACGTTGACGTGCGGCGGGCGGGTGATCGCCCAGGTGATGGTCTCCGCGACGTCGTCGGCGGTCAGCGGGTCGGGGACGCCCTCGTACACCTTGGCCGCGCGCTCCGTGTCGCCCCGGAAACGGGTCAGCGAGAACTCCTCGGTGTGCACCATGCCGGGCGCGATCTCGATGACCCGCACCGGCCGGCCCAGGAGTTCGAGCCGCAGCGTCTCGGCGAACACGTGCGCGCCGTGCTTGGCCGCCACGTACCCGCCGCCGCCCTCGTAGCTGGCGTGCCCGGCGGTGGAGGTGACGACCACCACCGTGCCGGCGCCGGAGTCGATCAGGGCCGGCAGCAGCGCCTGCGTCATATGCAGCACGCCCAGCACGTTGACGTCGTACATGGTCCGCCAGTCGGCCGGGTCGGCCTCGGCGACGGGGTCCAGGCCGAGCGCGCCGCCCGCGTTGTTGATCAGCACGTCGCAGCGGTCGAGGCCGGCGGCGAAGGCGTCCACGGCGGCCCGGTCGGTGACGTCCAGAACATGCGCCTCGGCCTCGTGCCCGGCCCGCGTCAGCTCCTCGGCCAGCGCCTCGATCCGCTCGGCCCGGCGGGCGGCCAGCAGCACGCGGTGGCCGGCGTCGGCCAACCGCCGGGCGGTGGCCGCCCCGATGCCGCTGCTGGCCCCCGTCACGACGGCGACAGGCGAACTCATCTGCGTCTCCCCATGCTTGTTCGGCGGTTCGGTTGCCCCACGGCCAGACGGCAGGCCGGTCAGGCGTGCCGGATCCGCTGCGCGACCTCGGTCGCCCAGTAGGTCAGGATCAGGTCGGCGCCGGCCCGTTTGAACGCCGTCAGCGTCTCGTCGATCGCCCGCTCCCGGTCCAACCAGCCGCGCTCGGCCGCCGCCTCGACCATCGCGTACTCGCCGGAGATCTGGTACGCCGCCACCGGCACGGTGACCGCGTCGGCGACCTGGCGCAGCACGTCCAGGTACGGCAGCCCCGGTTTGACCATCACCATGTCGGCGCCCTCGGCGAGGTCCAGCGCCAGCTCGCGCAGCGCCTCCCGCCCGTTGGCCGGGTCCTGCTGGTACGTCTTGCGGTCGCCGGTCAGCGAGGAGTTGACCGCCTCGCGGAACGGGCCGTAGAACGCCGAGGAGTACTTCGCGGTGTAGGCGAGCAGGGCCACGTCCGAATGCCCCGCCGCGTCCAGGGCCCGGCGCACGTACCCGACCTGGCCGTCCATCATCCCGCTGGGGCCGAGCACATGAGCGCCGGCCTCCGCCTGCACCAGGGCCATCTCGGCGTAACGGACCAGCGTCGCGTCGTTGTCCACCCGTCCCTGCGCGTCCAGCACGCCGCAGTGCCCGTGGTCGATGACCTCGTCCAGGCACAGGTCGGACATCACCACGAGGTCCTCGCCGACCTCGGCGCGGACGTCCCGCAGCGCGCGCTGGAGAATGCCGTCCGGGTCGGTCCCCGGGGAGCCGATCGCGTCCTTCTTCGCCTCCTCCGGCACCCCGAAGAGCATGATGCCGGCGACCCCGGCCGCCGCCGCCTCGGCCGCGGCCTTCCGCAGCGAGTCCCTGCTGTGCTGCACCACGCCCGGCATCGACCCGATGGGCGCCGGCTCGGAGATGCCCTCCCTGACGAACGCGGGCAGGATCAGATCGGCCGGGTGCAGCCGGTGCTCGGCGACCATCCGGCGCATCGCCGGCGTGGTCCGCAGCCGCCGCGGCCGGACGGCCGGGAAGACACCGGGGAAACCACCGTTGGGCTCGTTCACGACGTGCGCGCCCTCCTGCGCTGGGATCGCTTCTCGCTCGGCCGCTTGAGCGCCTCGCCGGCCTCCAGGGCCGCCTCCCGGCGCCGCGCCCCGTGCTCGGCCAGCGCCTCGGCCAGCCGGTGCACGGACGGCTCGGGGGCCAGCACGTCCACCCGCAGCCCGTGCTCCTCGGCGGTCTTCGCCGTGGCGGGGCCGATACAGGCGATCACCGTCACCTGGTGCGGTTTGCCGGCGATGCCGACGAGGTTCCGCACGGTGGAGGAGGACGTGAAGAGCACCGCGTCGAAGCCGCCGCCCTTGATCGCCTCCCGGGTCGAGGCCGGCGGCGGCGACGCGCGCACCGTGCGGTACGCGGTCACGTCGTCCACCTCCCAGCCCAGCTCGACGAGCCCGGCCACCAGCGTCTCGGTGGCGATGTCGGCGCGCGGCAGGAACACCCGGTCGATCGGGTCGAAGACCGGGTCGTACGGCGGCCAGTCCTCCAGCAGCCCGGCGGCCGACTGTTCGCCGCTGGGCACCAGGTCGGGCCGCACCCCGAAGTCGAGCAGCGCGCCCGCGGTCTGCTCGCCCACCGCGGCGACCTTGATGCCCGCGAAGGCGCGGGCGTCCAGGCCGTACTCCTCGAACTTCTCGCGGATCGCGCGGACCGCGTTCACCGAGGTGAAGGCGACCCATTCGTACCGGCCGGTGACCAGACCCTTGACCGCCCGGTCCATCTGCTGCGGGGTGCGCGGCGGCTCGACCGCGATCGTGGGCACCTCGCTGGGCACGGCGCCGTAGGAGCGGAGCTGCTCGGAAAGCGAGGCGGCCTGCTCCTTGGTGCGCGGCACCAGCACCTTCCAGCCGAACAGCGGCTTGGACTCGAACCAGGCGAGCCGCTCCCGCTGCGCCGGCGCGCTGCGTTCGCCGACGACGGCTATCACCGACCGGCCGCCCTCGGCCGGCGGCAGCACCTTCGCGGCCTTCAGCGTCCGCTCGACGGTGCCGAGCGTCGCGGTCCAGGTGCGCTGCCGGGTGGTGGTGCCGGCCACCGTGATGGACAACGGGGTGTCCGGCTTGCGGCCCGCCGCGATCAGCCGGGTCGCCGCGAGCGCCACCGTCTCCAGGGTGGCGCTGACCACCACCGTCGCGTCGCTGGCGCCGACCTCGGTCCAACACCGGTCGTCCGCGGTGCCGGCGTCGACGAACCGGACGTCGCCGCCCTCCGCGTCGCGCAGCGGCACCCCGGCGTACGCGGCCACGCCCAGCGCCGTGGCGATGCCGGGCACCACCTCGAACGTGATGCCCTCGGCGGCCAGCGCCAGCATGTCGGCGGTGGCGTCGGTGTCCATGCCCGGGTCGCCGGCGACCGCACGCACGACCCGCTTGCCGCTGCGCGCGGCCCGCATGACAAGATCTGCTGCGTCGCCGGCGGGGGTGCCGGTGACGTCGGTGAGCTGGGGGGCGGTGGTCCGGGTGTCGGTATGGGTTTCGGTTTCGGTGGCAGCGCCGCCGGTCTCCGTGGCGGCCTCGACCACGACGGTCTCGGCCCCCGTGATCTCGGCGGAGGCGTCACCCTCGTCGTCCTGGGCCGCCCGGTTCGACCCCTGCAACGGGGTCTCCGCGTCCGGCCGCAGATGCGCGCACACAACCTCGTACGCGTCCTGGTCCGCGACCAGCACCTCGGCCCGGGACAGGGCCTCGACGGCGCGCAGGGTCAGCAGGCCCGGATCCCCGGGCCCGGCCCCGAGGAAGGTGACGTGACCGTGGACGGCTGGAGTGGGGGATGGCTGGACGCGCGCGGGGCGCGTCGTTCGTGCGGTGGTGGGGCTCACTGTGCTCGCTCCCCCATCAGACCGGCCGCGCCCTTGGCGAGCATCTCGTCGGCGAGTTCGTGCCCCAGCCGTTCGGCTTGGGGCACCGCCTCGTCGACGGACGCCGGGACGGAGCCGGTGGTGGACAGCTGCACCAGCGTGGAGCCGTCGGTGGTGCCGACAACCCCCCGCAGGCGCATTTCGGTGACACCCTGCCCCACGTCCAGCAGGTCGGCGAACGCCCCGACAGGGGCGCTGCACCCGGCCTCCAGGGCGCGCAGCAGGGTTCGCTCGGCGGTGACGGCGACCCGGGTGTGCGGGTCGTCGAGCTCCGCGAGCCGGGCGGCGAGGTCCGCGTGTGCCGCGGCGCACTCCACCGCCAACGCCCCCTGGCCGGGGGCGGGCAGGACGAGGTCGGGCGGAAGGCGTTCGGTGATCTCCGCCTCCCGGCCGATGCGGTGCAGGCCGGCGGTGGCAAGCACCACCGCGTCGAGTTCGCCGGAGCGCACGTACCCGATGCGGGTGTCGACGTTGCCCCGGATCGGGACGGCGTCGATCTGGCACCCCAGCGCCCTGGCCCAGGCGTTGAGCTGCGCCATCCGGCGCGGCGATCCGGTGCCGATCCGGGCCCGGCCACGGCCGGCCACGGCCAGCCGCTCGAACGTCAGCCCGTCGCGCGCGACCAGCGCGTCCCGCGGGTCGGCGCGCCGGGGCACGGCGGCCAGCGCCAGTTCGGCGGGCTGCGCGGTCGGCAGGTCCTTGAGCGAGTGCACCGCGAAGTCGATCTCGTCGCGCAGCAGCGCGTCGCGCAGCGCGGAGACGAAGACGCCGGTGCCGCCGATGCTGGCCAGCGACTCCCGGGACACGTCGCCGTAGGTGGTGATCTCGACCAGCTCGACCGGCCGGCCCGTCAGTGCGGTGACCCGCTCGGCGACGCCACCCGACTGCGCCAGGGCCAGCTGGCTGCGCCGGGTGCCGAGCCGCAGGGGCCGCGGGGCGTTCATGATCGCTCCTGTTCCTGCGGGGCGCTCGTGACGCCCGCGGTGTGCTCGCGCAGCTCTCGCGCGCCGCGCTGCGCGTCCAGCGCGAACAGCTCCCGCAGCGCGGCCGCGTAGTCGGCGCCGCCGGGCTCGCCGGCCAGCTCCTTGACGCGCACCGTCGGCGCGTGCAGCAGCTTGTCGACGACCCGCCGCACGGCGCGGGTGATCTCGCCGCGCTGCCGGTCGTCCAGACCCGGTAGCCGGCCGTGCAACCTGGCCAGCTCGCTGGCCACCACGTCGGCGGCCATGGCGCGCAGCGCCACCACAGTCGGGGTGATCTGCGCGGCCTGCCGCTCCGCCTCGAACGCGGCCACCTCGTCGGCGACGATCTGGCCGACGGCGTCCACGTCGGTGGACATCGGCGCGTCCGCCGACGCCTCGGCAAGCGACTCGATGTCCACCAGCCGCACCCCCGGCAGCCGGTGCACGCCGGCGTCCACGTCCCTGGGCATCGCCAGGTCGAGGATGGCGAGGGGCTGTCCCTGCGGAGGGCCGGCGCCCTGGGTACCGGCCGTAGCCTCGGACGGCCGCGGCACCGCGGGCCACTCCCGTTCGCCGGCGAGGCCGGAGTCGGCGGCCGTCACGGCGAGCGCGGCACCGTTGGCCACGGACTCCGAGGACCCCGGTACGTCCGGGGGATCGGTCTCCGCCGCGGCACGGCGGGCTTCCTCCGGCTCCGCCACTCCGGTCGCCACCGGCGCCGGTCGGTCCGTGCCGGTCGCGGCGCGCGTCGCCACGCCGCGCGGCAAGCGCACCGCGTGGGCGACCGCGTCGGCGGTCAGCACCAGTCCCGAGGCGCCGGTGCAGGAGATCACGAGGTCGGCGAGCGCGAGCTCGGCGGCGATGGAGATGGCGTTGATGGGAACGGCGCGGGCCCGCGGTCCGGCCGGGGAGTCCAGGGCCGTGGCGAGCCGTTCCGCGCGCTCCAGCGTGCGGTTCGCGATCACCAGCTCGGCCACGCCGGCCCTGGCCAGAGTGGTGGCCGCCAGCGCGGACATCGAGCCGGCACCGATCACCAGCGCGCGCCGGCCCGTCAACCAGGTCCCGACGGCGTCGCCGGCGCCCACGGCCCCGGCCACATTCTGGGCGGCGGGGGCCTGGGCGGCGAGGGCCTGGGCAGCGGGGGCCGCGGCGGCCCCGCCGACCAGCTGCCGCAGTCCGAACGTGACCAGTGACTGCCCCGCCCGGTCGATGCCGGTCTCGCTGTGCGCCCGTTTGCCGACCCGCAACGCCCGCTGGAACAGCTCGTTCAGCAGCGGCCCGGCGGTCCGCTCGTCCTGGGCGAGCGCCAGCCCGCCCTTGATCTGCCCGAGGATCTGCCCCTCCCCGACCACCATCGAATCCAGGCCGCAGGCCACCGAGAACAGGTGCTGCACGGCCCGGTCCTCGCAGTGCGCGTACAGGTAGGGAGCGAGCTCTTCGCGGCGCACCGTGCTGTGCCGGGAGAGCAGCGAGGACAGCTCGGCCAGTCCGGCGTGGAAGCCGTCCACATCGGCGTAGATCTCGATCCGGTTGCAGGTGGACAGCACGGCAGCGGACAGCACCGGCTCCCGGCTCACCAGGTCGCGCAGCAGCGCCACCCGGGTGTCAGGTGCGAGCGCGGCACGCTCCAGCAGGCTGACGGGGGCGCTGCGGTGGCTGACGCCGACTACCAGCAGGGTCATGCCGGCATCACCGCCGGAATCTCGCCGTCGGGTCCCTCGTGCTTCCCGCGCCCGCCGCCGCGCTTCGCGCTCGCCGGGGTCGAGGTGCCGGAGGTGGCCGACGCCGCCGGGGTGGGCTCCTGGCCCGGCTCCGCCACGCGCGCGACCGCCGCGGGGCGTGCGGCTCGAGCCGCACGCTCCGGGCGTGCGGCGCCCGCGCTACGGGCGGCGCCGCGCGTTCCGCGGCGCACGCCCCGGGAGAGGTTCTCGGCGGCCTTGCGCTGTTCGTGGAAGGCGAGGATCTGCAGTTCGATGGAGAGGTCGACCTTGCGCACGTCCACCCCTTCGGGGACGGACAGCACGGTCGGCGCGAAGTTCAGGATGGAGGTGATCCCGGCGGCCACCAGCCGGTCGCACACCTGCTGGGCCGCCCCGCCCGGGGTGGTGATGACGCCGATGGAAACCCCGCCCGTCTCGATGATCGCCTCCAGATCGTCGACGTGCTGCACAGCGATGCCGGCGACCTGCTTGCCGGTCATCGTCGGATCGGCGTCGATCAGCGCCGCGACGCGGAAACCGCGCGACGCGAAGCCGCCGTAGTTGGCCAACGCAGCGCCGAGGTTACCGATTCCGACGATGACCACGGGCCAGTCCTGGGTGAGGCCCAGCTCGCGGGAGATCTGGTAGACGAGGTACTCGACGTCGTAGCCGACGCCGCGGGTGCCGTAGCTGCCGAGGTAGGAGAAGTCCTTGCGGAGCTTCGCCGAGTTGACGCCGGCGGCGGTGGCGAGTTCCTCGGAGGAGACCGTGGGGACCGAGCGCTCGGAGAGCGCGGTGAGGGCGCGCAGATACAGCGGGAGCCGGGCGACCGTCGCCTCGGGGATCCCCCGGCTACGAGTCGCCGGTCGGTGGTTTCGGCCAGTTGCCACAGTGCTCCTGCCGGTCGGGCCATGCGGAGAGCGGCCAGACGCCATGCTCAGCTCCTGGGGGTACCGCCCCGGCCCGTGCGGCCTGGGGTGGGGGTACCTCCCAAGCCTCGAAGGCGTGGGGGAGCATGCGCCGGGACCACTCCGTCGCGCCCAGGCTATGCCTTTGTGAACGCGTGCACAAAGATGCTGTCCGCTTTGTCCGGCCAAAGTGACCGGTGCCACATACGCCAACGGGTACACCCGGTCACACTCCTCACGTATATATACCCGCGCGGAAAAAACGACCTCAAATGCTAGCCCAAACCGGGTCAAGCTCCCAATGCCCGGCGCAACCGTCCCGGGTCCACCCGCCAGAAGTCGTGCTGCGCGCCGTCCACCAGCACCACCGGAATCTGCTCCCAGTACCGTCGGTGCAGTTCGGCGTCCTGAGTGATGTCCTTCTCCTCCCAGGGCGTGCCCAGCTCCTCGCAGACCTCGGCGACCACGGTCCTGGCGTCGTCGCACAGGTGGCAGCCGGGGCGACCGACGAGCGTGACCAGCCGTTCGGCCGGGCGCCCGGGGCGGGAGTGGCGGAAACGCAGACTCATGGCGCCCATTGTGCCGCGCGCGGCCATCCATGCGACATTCCCGCGCAACCGGTGCTTGGCAGCGGGCTGGTTATCCTCACACCATGGACAGCCCCGGTGTCCCTCAGCGGAACCGCGCGACGAGCCCCACCACGCCCGACGAGGAGACGCCCTCCCGCCTGGCCCGACTGTCGCTGCGCCGGCGGATCGCCAGGGACCGGAGCGAGCTGGCCGGACAGGCGTCGGCCGAGGCGGCGCTGCGGGCCGCGGAGCCGGAGTTCCCCGCTCCCGGCGACGCGCGGGCCGCGGCGTTCTTCGACCTGGACAACACCGTGATGCAGGGCGCGGCGCTCTTCCACTTCGGGCGCGGCCTGTACAAGCGGAAGTTCTTCCGCAAGCGGGAGCTGCTGAAGTTCGCCTGGCAGCAGGCATACTTCCGGCTGGCCGGGGCCGAGCACGCGGGCCATATGCAGGACGTGCAGGACAGCGCGCTGTCCATCATCCGCGGCCACCGGGTCTCCGAGCTGACAGTCATGGGCGAGGAGATCTACGACGAGTACCTGGCGGGCCGGATCTGGTCGGGCACCCGCGCGCTGGCCCAGGCCCATCTGGACGCCGGCCAGCGGGTCTGGCTGGTGACCGCCGCGCCCGTGGAGACCGCCACGATCATCGCCAGGCGGCTGGGCCTGACCGGCGCCCTCGGCACGGTCACCGAGTCCGTGGACGGCGTCTACACCGGCCGGCTGGTCGGCGAGATCCTGCACGGCGAGGCGAAGGCGGTGGCCGTGCGGGCGCTGGCCGAGTCCGAGGACCTCGACCTGTCCCGATGCGCCGCCTACAGCGATTCGGCCAACGACATCCCGATGCTCTCTCTCGTCGGCTACCCGTACGCGATCAATCCCGACAGCCGGCTCCGCGCGCATGCGCGCCGCCAGGGCTGGCGGCTGCGGGACTACCGCACCGGCCGCAAGGCGGCCCGGGTCGGCGTGCCGGCGGCGGCCGGCGCCGGGGCCGTGGTGGGCGGGGCCGCGGCCGCGCTGGCGCTGCAACGCCGCCGCCGCTGAGCACCCGCCGGTCGGCGTTCGCAAGGCCCGACACGCCCAGCTGAGGCCGGTCGGGCGGGCAATTCACCTCTCTTACCCCACCGTGGGCGCGCCGCAACACGCCGTCGCCGGGTTGACCCCCATCGATCGACCCACCGATCAAATTCCCTCTTCAGATGAGCAAATCTGATCATTCGGCGATCACTTTGCCCGTGGCGTATGTCTGGCGCATTGGACACAACCTGTAACGGATCAAACCGAATCGGCGATTTCCGCAACTAGGCGTAGCACCGCCAGTACGAAGCGTTATTCTCCTCAGACGCGATCCGGTCCCCACGCGTCCCCATCCAGGTGACGGGAGGCGGACACCCGCCACTGCACGTGCTGGAAGCTCTGCCTCTGGGAGTCCCGTGTACCCACACGTCGGGGTTGACGCCTCGGGCCTGGCTACGCTGCGCACCACGGTCGTCGACCGACTGCGCGCGCTCGTCCCCACCGCGTACGCCACCCCCACGCTCGCCACACCTGTTCCGCCCGCCCCTGGCCCTGCGTACGCGCTGGCCGACGGTGCCGCGGTGGGCAGACGCACCCGCTCCGGCGCCGCGGGCGCCTCCACACCACGGTCCGCCGCCGCGAGCGACAGCCGCCGGATGATGGACCTCGTCGAACGGGCGCAGAGCGGTGAGACCGAGGCCTTCGGCTGCCTCTACGACCACTACTCGGACACGGTCTACCGGTACATCTACTACCGCGTCGGCGGCCGGGCCACGGCCGAGGACCTCACCAGCGAGACGTTCCTCCGCGCCCTGCGCCGGATCGGCACCTTCACCTGGCAGGGCCGCGACTTCGGCGCCTGGCTGGTCACCATCGCCAGAAACCTGGTGGCCGACCACTTCAAGTCGAGCCGCTTCCGGCTGGAGGTCACCACCGGCGAGATGCTCGACGCCAACGAGGTGGAGCGCAGCCCGGAGGAGTCGGTGCTCGAATCGCTGGCGAACTCGGCCCTGCTGGAGGCGGTGCGCAAGCTGAACCCGCAGCAGCAGGAGTGCGTCACCCTGCGCTTCCTCCAGGGCCTCTCGGTCGCCGAGACCGCCCGGGTGATGGGGAAGAACGAGGGCGCCATCAAGACTCTCCAGTACCGGGCGGTGCGCACCCTGGCCCGGCTGCTGCCCGACGACGTCCGATGAGGGAACCGGTGTGCGCGGGGCGTGCACGGGCCCGATTGGGGACAATCGGTGAGGGGTCAACGGCAATCAGTCACATTATCTGCCAGCCGTAACCCGAGTGCCCGCCCACTCGTTGTCTGGTTCGCAGGCTCTCCACGACCGAGCCCCGCCGCGCACAACTCACCCGTCCGGGTGAGTTTGGTGGGGTCTCGAAACCATCCGTCGTTGTAGGGAGTCGATCGTGCTGACGAGAGGAGGTGCCGCCCGTGATCGGATCCGTTCCGGCCAACCGGCGGGCCAACGCCTTCGCCCAGGTCCTCGACGAGTCACCGCTCGATGAGTCACGGCTCGGCGACGAGGAGGCGGCCAACGCTTCCGCGCCCTGGCGAGAGGCCCCAGGGGACGCACCCCCACAGGACCCACCCGAGCAGGACGCTCTGCTGTCGGTGGTGCACCGGCTGGCGGCCCTGCCCAGGCCGTCGCTGAGCGCCGAGACCCGGTCGGCGCAGCGCGCCCGGCTGCTCGCCGAGGTCGAGGCCGCACCCTGTCCGGCCACCGACGTGGTGCCGGAGCAGCGGCGCCGTGGCACGCACCGGGCGGCGCCGGTCGGCGCACTGGCCCGGCTCCGGCCGCGGACCCGGCTGGCCAAGGGCCTGGCGGCGAGCGGGCTGACCATGGGCGTCGCCGCCGGCGCGCTCGGCGGGGTGGCCGCGGCCAGCTCCGACGCGCTGCCGGGTGACACGCTCTACGGCCTGAAGCGCGGCATGGAGGATCTCCAGCTGGACTTCGCCAGCGGGAACGTGGACCGCGGCCGGGTGTATCTGGACCACGCCGCCACCCGGCTGCACGAGGCGCTGCGGCTGATGGAGCGCGGCCGGTCGGGCGCGCTCGACCCGGAGCAGCTCGACGAGGTCCGCCACGCCCTGACCAGCATGCGGGACGACGCCGCCGAGGCGCACCGGCTGCTCTCCCAGGCATATCAGGCGGACGGCTCGCTCGCCCCGATGCGGTCGCTCTCCGACTTCGCCGAGAACCACCGGGGCACCTGGGCGCAGCTGCGTGAGCAGCTGCCGACGGAGCTCCGGGATATCAGCGCCGACGTCAGCGGGGTCTTCGACGCCATAGACGAGGAGATCGCGCCGATCCAGCCGCTGCTGCCGACGGAGCCGGAGACCACCGCCACGGCGGCGGACGAGAATCCGCCGAGCGAGCAGCCGGCCCGCCGGGACGCCGAATCGACGGCGCCCGAGTCGGCCACGCCCAGCTCGCCGCCGGCCAGCACCGGCTCGAGCCACAGCACGGCGAGCCCGGAGCCGACGGGCCAGAGCGAGGGCCTGCTGGAGGGCTCGGGGCTGCTCGAGTCCGAATCGGGAGCGAACGAAGAAGGGCCCAGCCCCAGCGCGGAGAAGACGGGTTCCTCGACCGGCGGGCTCACCGAGCCCGAGGTGACGATCCCCCCGCTGGTCGAGGACCTGCTGCCCGGCCTCGGCCTCGACGTCCGGGGCGACGGCCAGTGAGCCCCGACCCCGAGTGCCGCGTCAGCCAGGGTTCGCCCCGTCGCGGCTCCCCCAGCCATGGGGTCCCCCCGGACGAAGTCTGGGGGAGGCTGGGAGGTGCCCCCATGCGCACGGCACCTCGCTGCGTTGCCGAATCACCCAGGTGCGCCCAGCACGAGGGCGATCCGGCGCCTTGAGCGGAGCGAATGGGGGCACCTCCCAGACCCCCGAGGGCCTGGGGGAGGAGCACCGCACCGGACGCCGCTCCTAGACGGGCAAACCCTGACTGACGCGGCTCTAGAAGAACACCGAACGCCGGGACACCAGCAGCTCGTAGAGGGTGTGTTGGATCGTCTCGCGCACCTGGTCGGTGAGCTGGAACATCAGCATCGGGTCCTCGGCCGCCTCCGGCGGCTGGTCCCCGGTGTCGATCGGCTCACCGAACTGGATGGTCCACTTCGTCGGCAGCGGGACGGCACCCAGCAGTCCCAGCCAGGGGAAGGTGGGCGTCAGCGGGAAGTAGGGCAGTCCCAACAGGCGGGCCAGGGTGCGGGAGTTGCCGAGCATCGGGTGGATCTCCTCGGCGCCCACGATCGAGCACGGCACGATCGGCACCCGGGCCCGCAACGCCGTCGCCACGAAGCCGCCGCGGCCGAAGCGTTGCAGCTTGTACCGCTCGGAGAAGGGCTTGCCGATGCCCTTGAAGCCCTCCGGCATGACCCCGACCAGCTCGCCGCGCTTGAGCAGTTCCAGGGCGTCCTCGGCACACGCCAGGGTGTGGCCCGCCTTCCTGGCGAGCTCGCTGATCACCGGCAGCCGGAACACCAGATCGGCGGCGAGCAGCCGCAGGTGCCGGTCGGCCGGATGCCGGTCGCGGACCGCGACCTGAAGCATCAGCCCGTCCCACGGAAGGGTGCCCGAATGGTTGGCGACGATCAGCGCGCCGCCGCTGTCGGGCACATGCTCCAGGCCGCGCACCTCGACCCGGAAGTACCGCTCGTATATGGGTCGCAGCAGCCCCAGCAACACCTCGTCGGTGAGCTCCGGGTCGTATCCGAAGTCGTCCACCTCGTACTCGCCGGTGAGGCGGCGCCGCAGGAAGTCGGCCACGCGGGCCAGCGCCTGGTCGAACCCGGCCGACTCGGCCTTTTCGCGCTCGCCACGGTCTCCGGGCTCCCCCGAGCCCTCCGGCCCGCCGGCCGCGCCACCGCGCTGCCCCGGTACCGCGCCGGAGCCTGGTGGGGTGCGCCCGCCGCCGGTGCCGTGCGGCTCGAACGGGATGACCTTCGCATCACCCATCGCCCAGCGCCTCCTCGATCCGCTCGACGGCCCGCGCGACGGCGATCTGCGGCCGCAACGCGGGGCCGTGGGTGGCGGCGAAGTCCGCGAACGCCTCCGCCGTGGTGTACTCCAGCGGGCCGCCCATCGCCTCGCGCAGCCGGTCGGTGCGCACCACCCGGCCGTGGGCCAGCGAGCGGAACTGCTCGGCGGATATCCCGGCGACCCCGAACGCGCGCAGTCCTGAGCCGACCCAGGGCGCCAGCGGCGGCAGCAGCGGCACGGTGACCCTGCCTATCCGCCGCGCGGCCTGGGACAGCATCAGCACGCCGTCACCCGCCACGTTGAACGTTCCGGAGGTCAGCCCGCCCGGCCGGTCGGGCGCGATCACGGCCCGCCGCAGCACGTCGAGCACGTCGTCCTCGTGCACGAACTGCAGCCGCGGGTCGTAGCCGAGCATGGTGGGCAGCACCGGCAGCCGGAAGTAGCCGGCGAGCTGGGATTCGCCGAGCGGGCCGAGGACGTCCGCGAAGCGCAGCACGGTGACGGCCACGTCCGGGCGTCGGCGCGCGAAACCGCGCACGTACTCCTCGATCTCGGCGACGTCCCGCGCGAAGCCCCCGCCGCCGGGCAGCGCCGGCGGCGCGTCCTCGCCGAAGACCGCGCGGTCGGCGCCGCCGCCCCCGTAGATGCGGGTGCTGGACTTCACGATGATCCGACGCAGCGACGGGATCCGCTGGCAGGCGCCCAGGAGTTGCAGCGTGCCGAGCACGTTGACTTCCTTGACCGCCGCCCGGCCGCCCGCCGCGCTCGCGGGGGCGTCCTGGATGTCGAGGTGCACCACGGTGTCCACCGCATGCTCCGCGAGGACCGTGGCGATGGCCGGCCGACGCACGTCGGCACGGACGAACTCGGCGTCGCCGAGCGGGTGGAGCGGCGGCGTGCTGTCCACAGCGACGACCCGGTCCACCTCCGGATCCTTCCGGAGATGCCGGGCGAACCGCCCGTTCAGCTGCCGGGCGGCACCGGTGATGAGGACGATCTTGCCCACGGTTGTTCGCTGCGTCGGCCCTCCCGCCGTGCGGACGGGAGGGCCGCTCAACGCCGCTTGCTCACTTCTTGTTACGGCGCTGGACGCGCGTGCGCTTCAGCAGCTTGCGGTGCTTCTTCTTCGCCATCCGCTTGCGCCGCTTCTTGATGACAGAGCCCACGACTACCCTCGCTCACTTCGATCACTCAGTGCGGGGCGTCCGAGCCCACACGACCTACATGCGGTCAGCCTACCGTTCACCGAGTGATACCGGTTAATCGAGGGGCCCCGAGGGCCCTGGTCCGACGATCGGCCCCGCTACGCGCTCTCCACGCCCACGAAGGACTCTCGGAGGTACTCGTGGACCGCCTGCTCCGGAACCCGGAAGGACCTTCCGACCCGGATCGCGGGCAGATGACCTGCGTGCACCAGGCGGTACACGGTCATCTTGGACACTCGCATCACCGCGGCGACCTCCGCCACGGTCAGGAACTTGGCTTCACTCAGAAGCCTTTCACCAGCAGCCATGCCACACCTGACCTTCCGCACATGTCGGACACCGGCTTCCCCTCCGGTGACTCCCTCTCGCATGTGCGCTCCTCCCCAGATTAGGGGCGGGTGATGCGAGTGGGGAAGAGGTGCCTCAACCGGTCTTTTACTACAACCGGCCATTTAGCGTGACAGAGATCCCGGTTTGAGCACATACCGCGTTTGCGCCACGTGGCGCCGCGCTCACCGCGCGTTCGTACGCTCGGGCCGCCGGGTCGCGGCGCCGACGGCCCGTCACCGGCCGCCTCGCGAACGCCGCAGGAGTCGCCCGCATTGGTATGCGCCATGCCTGCATACCCATTTGACCTGCGTCGCAAAGCCGTTGTGCGCCACCGACACGAACCTCGGCGTCAGCGCAGGCGAGCCGGCTCGTACGGAGGCGGAGAGGTCAAGTGTCGGGCGTCACAAGCGAGATGAACGTCCGTAAGCGAGCGGTGGAACGGCTCCGCCGGGCCGTGCGCGGATGTCTCGTTCTCGTTCCTGCGCATCGCTGATGCGTAGAAAGAATAGGGTCGTTATGTCGATAGATCGTCACCACGGTAGGGTGAGTAGGGGCGGAGCGGCGCCGTGGCGGAGGCGGAACAGGTGACGTAGGAGCCGAGGGGGGCACGGGTGGCCCGGGGGCTCAGGGAAGCAGTCCGTGTGCCGGGTAGACGGCCCGGCGGGTGGCCAGGATGGCCTGGTCGACGGCATCCGCCGGATCGTAGCCAGCGACCCATTCCCGCCATTCTGGCGTGCTCCCGTCCGTCATGCGCGCCGGGGCGGGCCGGCGGGTCAGCGCGTAGACGGCCTGTTCGTAGTCCGCTGGCACGGGTGTCTCGGGGGCGATGGGGGCGTGGGCGGCGATGGCGACGAGGTGGGTCCAGGTGCGGGGGACAACCTCGACGACGGCGTATCCGCCTCCGCCGAGCGCGAGCCAGCGGCCGTCGGCGTGCTGGTGTGCCCAGTCGTGGCAGCTGACGGCGGCGGCGCGTTGTGCGTCGACGCTGAGGGTGAGGTGGGCGAGCGGGTCCTCGAAGTGGGTGTCGGCGCCGTGTTGGGTGACGAGGACCTGGGGGCGGAAGTCGGCGAGCAGTTCGGGCACGACGGAGTGCAGGGCCCGCAGCCATGCGTCGTCTCCGGTGCCGGCCGGGAGCGCGACGTTGACGGCGCGTCCGGCGGCCGGGCCCGGCCCGCCGGTCTCCTCGGGCCAGCCGGTGCCGGGGAAGAGGGTGCGCGGATGTTCGTGGAGCGAGACGGTGAGCACCCGGGGGTCGTCCCAGAACGCGGCCTGGACGCCGTCGCCGTGGTGCACGTCCAGATCGAGGTAGGCGACGCGCTCCGCGCCGCGGAGCAACAGGGTGGCGATGGCGAGGGAGGCGTCGTTGTAGACGCAGAAGCCGGAGGCGGCGCCGGGCATGGCATGGTGCAGGCCGCCGGCGAAGTTGACGCCGTGCCGAATGGTGCCGCCCCAGATGCCTTCGGCGGCGGCGACGGACTGGCCGGCGATGAGCGCGGACACCTCGTGCATGTGGAGAAAGGCCGGGGTGTCGGGGGTGCCGAGGCCGCGCTCCTGGTCGGCGTCGGCGGGCTGGCGCGAGGCGTGTTGCACGGCCTCCACGTACTCGGGGTGATGGACGCGTAGCAGGGTTGGGGTGTCGGCGGGTTCCGCGGCGGTCACCTCGATCCGCCGGTCGAGCCCGAAAGCGCCCACGAGTTCCCGGGTGAGCCGGAGCCGCACCGGATCCATCGGATGCCCTGGCCCGAAGTTGTACCCGGTCATTGCGTCGTCCCACATCAGCCATGCCGCACCGCTCATGGGTGCCACGTTAGCTCATGAAAAATGGGCCCTGACGAGGATTAATCCTCGTCAGGGCCCATCTCATGCAAAGAATTGTCCGGCGGTGACCTACTCTCCCACACGGTCCCCCATGCAGTACCATCGGCGCTGGGAGGCTTAGCTTCCGGGTTCGGAATGTAACCGGGCGTTTCCCTCCCGCCATGACCACCGGCACAAACCTAGAAAAGGCCATGCCTGGTCGGCGAAAAGTCATAGTGGACGCGAGCATCTGCGGACAAGCCCTCGGCCTATTAGTACCAGTCAACTCCACCCCTCACAGGGCTTCCATCCCTGGCCTATCAACCCGGTCGTCTACCGGGGGCCTTACCCTCTCAAGGAGGTGGGAGTCCTCATCTCGAAGCAGGCTTCCCGCTTAGATGCTTTCAGCGGTTATCCTTCCCGAACGTAGCCAACCAGCCATGCCCCTGGCGGGACAACTGGCACACCAGAGGTTCGTCCGTCCCGGTCCTCTCGTACTAGGGACAGCCCTTCTCAAGACTCCAACGCGCACAGCGGATAGGGACCGAACTGTCTCACGACGTTCTAAACCCAGCTCGCGTACCGCTTTAATGGGCGAACAGCCCAACCCTTGGGACCAACTCCAGCCCCAGGATGCGACGAGCCGACATCGAGGTGCCAAACCATCCCGTCGATACGGACTCTTGGGGAAGATCAGCCTGTTATCCCCGGGGTACCTTTTATCCGTTGAGCGACGGCGCTCCCACAAGCCACCGCCGGATCACTAGTCCCTGCTTTCGCACCTGCTCGACCTGCCAGTCTCACAGTCAAGCTCCCTTGTGCACTTACACTCACCACCTGATAACCAACCAGGCTGAGGGAACCTTTGGGCGCCTCCGTTACTCTTTAGGAGGCAACCGCCCCAGTTAAACTACCCACCAGACACTGTCCCTGATCCGGATCACGGACCCAGGTTCAGGCATCCAGCACGATCAGAGTGGTATTTCAACAATGACTCCACCCACACTGGCGTATGAGCTTCACAGTCTCCCACCTATCCTACACAAACCGAACCGAACACCAATATCAAGCTGTAGTAAAGGTCCCGGGGTCTTTCCGTCCTGCTGCGCGAAACGAGCATCTTTACTCGTACTGCAATTTCACCGGGCCTATGGTTGAGACAGCCGAGAAGTCGTTACGCCATTCGTGCAGGTCGGAACTTACCCGACAAGGAATTTCGCTACCTTAGGATGGTTATAGTTACCACCGCCGTTTACTGGCGCTTAAGTTCCCAGCTTCGCCCCGAAAGGCTAACCAGTCCCCTTAACGTTCCAGCACCGGGCAGGCGTCAGTCCGTATACATCGCCTTACAGCTTCGCACGGACCTGTGTTTTTAGTAAACAGTCGCTTCTCGCTGGTCTCTGCGGCCACCCCCAGCTCCGACCGAAAAGGTCATCACCGGGAACGGCCCCCCTTCTCCCGAAGTTACGGGGGCAATTTGCCGAGTTCCTTAACCATAGTTCACCCGAACGCCTCGGTATACTCTACCTGACCACCTGAGTCGGTTTAGGGTACGGGCCACCATGAAACATCGCTAGAGGCTTTTCTCGACAGCATAGGATCATCCACTTCACCACAATCGGCTCGGCATCAGGTCTCACCCATAAACGCTGCACGGATTTCCCTGCACAGCGGGCTACACCCTTACCCCGGGACAACCACCGCCCGGGCTGGACTACCTTCCTGCGTCACCCCATCACTCACCTACTACCCCCTCGGACCACCCACACCCACCATCCAACACGCCCCGAAGGGCAATGCCAGCGGCAGTATGGGCTTAGCATCAGGAGATTCAGCGTTGGCGCTTCACGGCGGGTACCGGAATATCAACCGGTTATCCATCGACTACGCCTGTCGGCCTCGCCTTAGGCCCCGACTTACCCTGGGCAGATCAACTTGACCCAGGAACCCTTAGTCAATCGGCGCAGGAGTTTCCCACTCCTGTATCGCTACTCATGCCTGCATTCTCACTCGCACACCATCCACAACACGGTTACCCGGCTGCTTCACCCGGTGCACGACGCTCCCCTACCCACCACACAAAAATGCGGTGACACGACTTCGGCGGTGTACTTGAGCCCCGCTACATTATCGGCGCGGAATCACTCGACCAGTGAGCTATTACGCACTCTTTCAAGGATGGCTGCTTCTAAGCCAACCTCCTGGCTGTCTAAGCGACTCCACATCCTTTCCCACTTAGCACACGCTTAGGGGCCTTAGTCGATGCTCTGGGCTGTTTCCCTCTCGACCACGAAGCTTATCCCCCGCAGTCTCACTGCCACGCTCATCTTACCGGCATTCGAAGTTTGGCTAAGGTCAGTAACCCGGTAAGGCCCATCACCTACCCAGCGCCCTACCTCCGGCAAGAACACGCAACGCTGCACCTAAATGCATTTCGGGGAGAACCAGCTATCACGGAGTCTGATTGGCCTTTCACCCCTAACCACAGGTCATCCCCCAGATTTTCAACTCTGGTGGGTTCGGGCCTCCACGCGGTCTTACCCACGCTTCACCCTGCCCATGGCTAGATCACCCCGCTTCGGGTCTTGGGCATGCTACTCAAACGCCCTATTCGGACTCGCTTTCGCTACGGCTTCCCCACACCGGGTTAACCTCGCAACACACCGCAAACTCGCAGGCTCATTCTTCAAAAGGCACGCAGTCACCACACACCACGACACAAGGTCATGGCATGCGAGGCTCCCACGGCTTGTAGGCACACGGTTTCAGGTACTCTTTCACTCCGCTCCCGCGGTACTTTTCACCATTCCCTCACGGTACTATCCGCTATCGGTCACCAGGGAATATTTAGGCTTACCAGGTGGTCCTGGCAGATTCACACGGGATTTCTCGGGCCCCGTGCTACTCGGGAAACCATCAAACGAGTTACAGGCATTTCAGCTACGGGGGTCTTACCCTCTACGCCGGGCCTTTCGCATGCCCTTCGCCTACACCCATAATTTCTTACTCGTCGACTATCCGGCAGAACAATCCAGACAGCTCCCACAACCCCACGCACGCAACCCCTGCCGGGTTCATACACGCACGCGGTTTAGCCTCATCCGGTTTCGCTCACCACTACTCCCGGAATCACATGTTGTTTTCTCTTCCTGCGGGTACTGAGATGTTTCACTTCCCCGCGTTCCCTCCATACCGCCTATACATTCAGCGGTAGGTGACAGCCCATAACGGCTGCCGGGTTTCCCCATTCGGACACCCCCGGATCACAGCTCGGTTGACAGCTCCCCGGGGCCTATCGTGGCCTCCCACGTCCTTCATCGGTTCCTGGTGCCAAGGCATCCACCATGCGCCCTTAAAAACTTGGCCACAGATGCTCGCGTCCACTATGCACAAATCAACCAACAATCGAGACCACACCCACCTCACGGCGAGCCCGTGCCCTCAGACACCCAACAGCGTGCCCCCACACCAACCCCCACCCCTATGGGCGCGGATCCGCGTGAGGCGTTGTCAATGTTCCACCCATGAGCAGGCCACTCCGGGACATCCGCCCGAAGCTGGCGCTAATGCTCCTTAGAAAGGAGGTGATCCAGCCGCACCTTCCGGTACGGCTACCTTGTTACGACTTCGTCCCAATCGCCAGTCCCACCTTCGACGGCTCCCTCCCACAAGGGGTTGGGCCACCGGCTTCGGGTGTTACCGACTTTCGTGACGTGACGGGCGGTGTGTACAAGGCCCGGGAACGTATTCACCGCAGCAATGCTGATCTGCGATTACTAGCGACTCCGACTTCATGGGGTCGAGTTGCAGACCCCAATCCGAACTGAGACTGGCTTTTAGGGATTCGCTCCACCTCGCGGTATCGCAGCCCATTGTACCAGCCATTGTAGCACGTGTGCAGCCCAAGACATAAGGGGCATGATGACTTGACGTCGTCCCCACCTTCCTCCGAGTTGACCCCGGCAGTCTCCCGTGAGTTCCCGCCACCACAAGGGCGCGCTGGCAACACAGGATAAGGGTTGCGCTCGTTGCGGGACTTAACCCAACATCTCACGACACGAGCTGACGACAGCCATGCACCACCTGTACACCGGCCCAAAGGGAGGCTGTGTCTCCACAGCTTTCCGGCGTATGTCAAGCCTTGGTAAGGTTCTTCGCGTTGCGTCGAATTAAGCCACATGCTCCGCCGCTTGTGCGGGCCCCCGTCAATTCCTTTGAGTTTTAGCCTTGCGGCCGTACTCCCCAGGCGGGGCACTTAATGCGTTAGCTGCGGCACAGACCACGTGGAATGCGGCCCACACCTAGTGCCCACCGTTTACAGCGTGGACTACCAGGGTATCTAATCCTGTTCGCTCCCCACGCTTTCGCTCCTCAGCGTCAGTATCGGCCCAGAGACCCGCCTTCGCCACCGGTGTTCCTCCTGATATCTGCGCATTTCACCGCTACACCAGGAATTCCAGTCTCCCCTGCCGAACTCTAGCCTGCCCGTATCGACTGCAGACCCGGGGTTAAGCCCCGGGCTTTCACAACCGACGCGACAAGCCGCCTACGAGCTCTTTACGCCCAATAATTCCGGACAACGCTTGCACCCTACGTATTACCGCGGCTGCTGGCACGTAGTTAGCCGGTGCTTCTTCTACAGGTACCGTCACCCGAAAGCTTCTTCCCTGTCGAAAGAGGTTTACAACCCGAAGGCCGTCATCCCTCACGCGGCGTCGCTGCATCAGGCTTTCGCCCATTGTGCAATATTCCCCACTGCTGCCTCCCGTAGGAGTCTGGGCCGTGTCTCAGTCCCAGTGTGGCCGGTCACCCTCTCAGGCCGGCTACCCGTCGTCGCCTTGGTAGGCCACTACCCCACCAACTAGCTGATAGGCCGCGGGTCCATCCCATACCGCCGAAGCTTTCCACCACCAGCCATGCGGCCAGCAGTCCTATCCGGTATTAGACCCGGTTTCCCAGGCTTATCCCAGAGTACAGGGCAGGTCACCCACGTGTTACTCACCCGTTCGCCACTAATCCCCAACCGAAGCCGGTTCATCGTTCGACTTGCATGTGTTAAGCACGCCGCCAGCGTTCGTCCTGAGCCAGGATCAAACTCTCCGTGAATGCTTCAAAAACCATCCACGCGAGCAAGAACATCCTCGCTGAATGTGCCAGACCAACCCCACAGGAAACCCTGCTAGAGGCCATCTGGCTGTCAAATCATCTGGCATTGACAACATGACACGCTGTTGAGTTCTCAAGGAACGGACGCCTTCCGGCGTTTTCCCTCTCGGTGTGTCCACTACTCTAGAGCGTTCCCCGCCGGATTCAAAATCCGGGGTCTTCCGACAAGTTGTGGCCAACAGGCCACGGACATGCAGAAAGAAGCCCTTGCGGGCGAATCGATCAGTGGTGGAAGTGCGCCCTGTAACGAGCGCTTGAGCAACGTTACGCCGTCGTGGAGACGAGGTCAACTCGCGCCCGGAAGGGCGAACTCCGCCCACACCGCCTTGCCGCCCTCGGGCAGCCGACGGGAGCCCCATTCCGCGGCGATGGTGGCCACGACGGCGATGCCGCGCCCCGCCTCGTCCGCCGGCGCGGCCTGCTGCCGGCGCGGCAGATGCTCGTCCCCGTCGGTGACCTCGACGATCAGCCGGCGGTCGGTGCGGCGCAGCCGGAGGCCCATCGGAGCCCGGCCGTGCTTCAGGGAGTTGGCGACGAGCTCGCTGGCCGCCAGCACGCCGAGCTCGCGCAGTTCCTCGGGGAAGCGCCAGCTGGCGAGCACGCCGTCCGCGAACGCCCGGGCGCGCGGCGCCGCTTCCACGCCACCCAGCAGGTCGAGCGCGGCGCCACGGAACAGGTCGGCCTCGTCGCCGTGCCGTTCGGGGCAGCTGAGGACGAGGATCGCCACGTCGTCGTCGTGCTCCTCGGTGATGCCGAGGGCACGCAGCAGCCGGTCGCAGACGATCTGTGGGGTGTCGCCGACGCCGGAGGCCAGTGCGCGCTCCAGTGCGTCGAGCCCCTCGTCGATGTCGGCATCGCGCCGTTCCACCAGGCCGTCGGTGCACAGCACGGCGCTCGCGCCGGGTCCGAAGCGGACGGTCCCCGAGGCGTGCACCCAGCCGCCGGTGCCGAGCGGCGGTCCGGTGGGCTCGCAGACCCGGTGCACGCTCCCGTCCGCCTCGCGGATGAAGATGGGCAGATGGCCGGCGGAGGCGTAGGTGAGGCTGCCCTCGTTGGGGTCGTAGACGGCGTAGAGGCAGGTGGCGATCTGGGTGGCGTCGATGTCGCCGGCCAGGCCGTCGAGCAGTTGCAGCACCTCGTGCGGCGGCAGGTCGAGGCGGGCATAGGCGCGCACGGCGGTGCGGAGCTGGCCCATGATTGCGGCGGCGCGCACACCGCGGCCCATCACGTCACCGATGACGACGGCGGTGCGTCCGGCGCCGAGGGTGATGACGTCGTACCAGTCGCCGCCGACCGCCGCGTCGATGCCGCCCGGCTGGTAGGTGGCGGCGACGCGGAGGTCGTCCGGCTGTTCCAGCTCCTGCGGCAGCAGGCTGCGTTGCAGGGTGACGGCGGCCCGGCGCTGGTGGCGCTCGCTCTCCCTGAGCCGTTCGGCGGAGACGACCTGGTCGGTGACGTCGGAGGCGAAGACGAGCACCCCGCGCGGCGAGCCCTCGTCGGCGGCGTCGAGCCGGACGGGGGTGCAGGTGAAGGTGAAGAAGCTGTCGCGGGCGTCGCGGGTCTGTCCTGGGACCCGCCGGGACTTCAGGGTCCGGGGGGTGCCGCTGCGTCTGACCTGGTCCATCAGCGGCAGCAGGCCGAGGTCGACGAGCTCGGTGAGCGATTCGCGGGTGGGGGTGCCGGGTGAGCGGGGGCCGAAGAGCGCGGCGTAGGCGTCGTTGACGTAGGCCACGCGGTGGTCGGGACCGCGGACGACGGCGACGGGGGCCGGCACCTGGCCGAGCAGCTCGTGGACCGCGAGGGCGGCGACGCCGGGGCCGCGCGCCGGACCGGAGCCCGCTGATCTGCCGCCCGGGTCCTTCAGCTCCCCGCGGGCCGCGGGCACGCCACCGGATTCTCCTCCTCCGGTGGCGGCCTGGCGCCGCTGCGTTCCGGGCAGCCGGATACTCCAGCGCGTCAAATTCACAGCGTTCCGATCCGATTCGTCCTGGTCTGCTTACAACTCGTCCCCGCTCGTCGCTCACCCATCGTCACACGGAGCCGCTCCGTGAGGGGAGCAACTCAGGGGCCTTCCGGGTGGCGTCCGGTACCGGCGGCGAGCTCGAACTCCGCGCGTGGGTGTTCCAGCGAGCCGAGTGAGACGATCTCACGTTTGAACAATCCCGCAAGGGTCCATTCCGCGAGCACCCGTGCCTTGCGGTTCGCGGTCGGCACGCGGCTGAGGTGGTACGCGCGGTGCAGGAACCAGGCGGGGTAGCCGGTCAGGCGCCTGCCGCGGACCCGTGCGACGCCCTTGTGGAGGCCGAGGGTGGCGACGGAGCCGGCGTGCCGGTGCCGGTAGTCGGTGACCGGCCGGCCGCGCAGCGTGGCGGTGATGTTGCCGGCGAGGTGGCGGCCCTGGCGCAGGGCGTGCTGGGCGTTGGGCGCGCAGATCAGGCGCTCGGGACTGGTTTCGCCGGGGCGCGCGGGCGGGAGCGGGGGCGCGGTGAGGTCGGGGACGGCGGCGGCGTCGCCGGCGGCCCAGATCCGTTCGTGGCCCTCGACGCGCAGGGCGGCGGTGCAGCGCACCCGGCCGCGCAGGTCGAGCGGGACGCCGAAGGCGGCGAGCACCGGATGCGGTTTGACGCCCGCGGTCCACACCAGGGTGCGGGTGGGGTGGTGGGAGCCGTCGCTGAGCACGACCGTGCGCCCCTCGCACGATTCCAGGCGGGTGGAGAGCCGCACGTCGATGCCGCGTCCGCGCAGCTGCCGGACGGCGTACTGGCCCATCTGTTCACCCACCTCGGGAAGGATCCGGTCGGTCGCCTCGACCAGGATCCATCGCTGCTCGTCCGGGTGGATGTTGTGGTAGTAACGGCACGCGTAACGTCCCATGTCCTCGAGCTCGGCGAGCGCCTCGACGCCGGCGTAGCCGCCGCCGACGAAGACGAAGGTGAGGGCGGCGTCGCGGACGGCGCTGTCGCGGGTGGCGGAGGCGATGTCGAGCTGCTCCAGCACGTGGTTGCGCAGCCCGATGGCCTCCTCGACGCGCCGGAACCCGATCCCGTGCTCGGCCAACCCCGGGACGGGCAGGGTGCGGGAGATCGAGCCGGGGGCCAGCACGAGGTGGTCGTAGTGGAGGCGGAGCGGTTCGGCTCCGGTCTCGTCGCCGGCGACGGTGTGGACGGTGACGGTGCGGCGTTCCGGGTCGACGGCGGTGGCCTCCCCGGGGACGAAGCGGCAGCGGTCGAGCACCCGGCGGAGCGGGACGACGACGTGCCGGGGGGAGATGTTGCCGGCCGCGGCCTCGGGGAGGAACGGCTGATAGGTCATGTACGGATCGGGGCTGATGACGGTGATCTCCGCCGCGCCGCGCCGGATCTCGCGCCGGAGCGTGCGCTGGAGTCGGTGGGCGGTGTAGAGGCCGACGTAGCCGCCACCGATCACGATGATGCGGGTGCATTGCTTCGTCACCTGTCCATGAGGCACCGGGGGTCGGCCGTTTGTCCACAGCTCGTACCGGATGCTGCTCCGTTCGGGGGCGCGTGGTGGTGCTCGGAGCTTCTCAGTCGTAGTCGCCTGAACTATGTTCGTACTCTCAACGGGAGCGGTCTCGCGTGCCGCTCCTTCTACTGACGGGCGGAGCGTTTCGGGGACGGTCGGTGGATCGGTTCTTAGGGGGCATCCGCCTCACCCGGGGGAAAGCAGATATGGGGATAGAGGGGACCGAGGACGGCCGTGAGCCGGCGTTCTCGGCGGATCAGAGCCGTGTACGGGACGGGGTTGCCGGCGGCGAGGGGATCGACCGCGCGGACGGACGGGGTGGCGCGAAGGGTGCGGGGAGACCGGGGCCCTTGCGAGTGGACGCACAGCGGAACCTGCGGTTGGTGCTGAGCGCGGCTCGGGACGTCTTCGGCGAGCAGGGGTACGGCGCGCCGATGGAGGAGGTGGCGCGGCGGGCCCGGGTGGGCGTCGGGACGGTGTACCGGCGGTTCCCCAACAAGGAGGCGCTCGTGCGGTACATCGCGGAGGAGGAGACGCAGCGGCTGACCGCGAGCGCCCGGGAGGCGTTGGCGCTGGAGGACGAGCCGTGGGGCGCACTCGAGGGGTTCGTGCAGCGGTCGGCGGCGGCCGGGACCGGTCGGCTGCTGCCGCCCGAGTTGCTGGCGGCGAGCACGGTGAACGGCGGCGTGGGCGCGAACCGGTCGGGCAGCAAGGCCAGTGAGGCGGCCGAGGCGATGGCCGCGGCGGGGTCACGGGCACCGCGGCAGCGGTCCGTCAGGGCCGACGACGGCCAGGGGCAGGGCGGGCAGGAGCGTCGCCAGGAGACGCGTGAACTGCTGTCGGCCGTGGCTCAGCTCGTCGAACGGACGCGGGCCGCCGGGGAGTTGCGGGCGGACGTGACGGTGGCGGACCTGATGCTGGTGATCGCCACGACGCCGCCCCGGCTGGAGGATCCGGCGCGGCGGTCGGCGGCTGGTCGGCGGCTGCTGGAGATTCTGTTGCAGGGGCTGCGGGCGCGGGGCGAGGTGGGTGCCCAACGGGTGCCGCAAGACGGGTGAATGAGCGGGAGGGCCCTCGGAAGAGTGGTTCTCGGCTGACCCGGGTGGGTGTAGGCCATCCGTGTGGCACGCTGACTGTTGCCATTCATTAACACTGTGTGAACGGCTCAGGGCTGGGCACGCACGGACCGCATACCAACCACACTGCACCACGGGGGCCTCCGCCATGGGCGTTGCCGAACCGGACGAGTCCGCGCCGAGCGATCGGGGCGGCGCGACGGTGCCCCGGCAGCGGACGGGCGGAGGCCCTTCGGACTTCGTGCTGTTGGAGCGGATGCGCGGTGGCGACTCAGGGGCGTACGACGAGTTATACCGGCGCCACGCCGACGCCGTGCGCCGGTACGCGCGCACCTGCTGCCGGGACGACGACACGGCGGACGACCTGACGAACGAGGTGTTCGCCGCGACGCTCCAGGCGGTGCGCGGCGGGGCGGGGCCGCATTCCGCGGTGCGCGCGTATCTGCTGACCGTGGTGCGGCGGGTCGCGGCGAACTGGGCGAGGTCCGCGCGGCGCGAGCAACTCGTTGCGCACTTCGCGACGTTCGCGGTCGCCGCGGTGGAGGCCGGGGGCCCGGGAGACGGGGAGACGCTCGACCCGGGCGCGGACGTGCGGGCCATGCGCGAGGCGGATCGGTCGCTGGCGATGCGGGCGTTCCGCAGCCTGCCCGAGCGGTGGCAGGCGGTGCTGTGGCACACGACGGTGGAGGAGGCCTCGCCCCGCGAGGTGGCGCCGCTGCTGGGCCTGACCCCCAACGCCACGGCGGTGCTGGCGCATCGGGCCAGGGAGGGGTTGAAGCAGGCATATCTGCAGGCGCATGTGAGCCGGGCGCTGACCGAGGGCGGGGAGTGCGCGCAATACGCCGACCGGCTGGGGGCGTACGCCAGGGGCGGGTTACGGGCGCGGGCGGAGCGAGGGCTGCGCAAGCATCTGTCGGAATGCGCCCGGTGCGCGATGGCGGCCTCGGAGGTCAGCGATCTGAACCGGCATATCCGGCTGGTGCTGCCGGTGGCGGTGGTCGGCTGGTTCGCGGCGGATTCCTCCGGCACCGGCGCGGCGTTCCTCGCCGGGGCGGGTGCCGCGGGTGCCGCGGGGGGCGGCGCGGCCAGTGGCGTCGGGGGCGGCGCGGCGGCCGAGGGGACGGGCGCGCCGATGAAGGCGGGGATCGCCACGGGCGTGGTGGCCTCGGCGGCGGCCGCGGTGCTGGCGCTGGCGCTCGTGGGGGGCTCCGATCCGGAGGAGCCGCGGGCGACCGCCCCGGAACGGCCGGCGGAGCGGCCGCCGGCCGGGGAGACCGGGCCCGCCCCCCGGCCGCCGGCCGCCGAGGACCAGCGGCCGTCGCCGGAGCCGCACCTCGAACCCGCGCCCACGCCTGACCCGTCGCGCTCCCCGACGGCCGAGCCGGATCCCGAGCCGCAGCCGGAACGGGAGCCGAACCAGGAGCCGGAACCCACGTTCGACCCGCCGCCCGAGACCCCGCCGGCTCCGGAACCCGAGCCGACCCCCACACCGACCCCCGAGCCCCCGCCGACCGCGCATTCGTACGCGCTGGGAGAGCTGGCGTTCGGCCTCTTCGGCGGTGGCGAGGAGCCCGAGATCTCGCTCGCCGACAGCAGCCCCGTATGGCAGCGGGAGCCGCTGTCGATCGCCGGCACGGAGTACGCGCAGGGCATCACGGTGCAGGCCGCGTCGTCGGTCATGGTGGAGCTGAACCGGGAGTGCCCCCGCTACCGCGCGATGGCCGGCGTCGACGACCTCACCAGGGGTCCGGGCTCGGTCGTCTTCAGCGTCTACGGCGACGGCGACGAGCTGTGGCGTTCGGCGGAGCTGGCCGGCGGCGAGGCCGCGGTGCCGGTCAACGTGTCGCTGGCCGGCGTGGACACGCTGCGTCTGGTCACCGAGCCGACCGACGACCCGTTGGCCGAGGTGGCGTTGGCGGACTGGGCCGCGTCGGAGATCGCCTGCGACTGACGGGCTGGCCCGCTGACGGGCTGGCGCGACGGTCGGCTGAATGCTTTTTTCAGCGGCGCTCTAAGGGCTGACTCCGCTGGTGACGGCGCGGGGGTCGTGGTGGCCCTCGGCGGTCCAGCAGGAGCCGCGGCGGGTGAGCAGGCGGCGCAGCCACAGCTCGGTGGAGACGAGCTCGGCCAGCCCGTCCAGCGGGAGCGGCTCGCCCTCGACCGCGGCGCGCAGCGCCTTGCGGACGGTGCGGGCCTCGACGAGCCCGGCGTCGGCGAGCAGCGGCGCGTCGAAGAGGTCGACGAGCTCGCCGATGTTGGCGCGCAGCCCGGCCCGGACGGAATCGGTGTGGGTGGCGGCGGTGGTGGCGCCCCAGCCGGGCGGCAGCTCGCGGACGCCGGCGCCCTGGAGCACCGCGCGCAGCACGTCGGCGCGGGCGCCGGGCTGGACCCGGAGGCTTTCGGGCAGCGCCTGGCAGGCGCGGACCACCTGGTTGTCGTAGAACGGGGCGTGCAGCCGCTGGTGGCGCACCTCGACGGCCTGCTCGAACACCCGGTGGTCGGCGGCGTACCGGGCCAGCGCGGCGCGGGCGCGCTGCGCGCCGGGGCGGCCGGTGGCGGAGGCGGCGCGGGGGCGCGCGGCCACGGCCTCCAGGCGGATCGAGACCTCGGCCAGCGCCTCGCCGGTGAGCCACGCGGCGGCGGGTCCTGGGCGGCACCAGGCGAGCGCGGCGAGCGAGGCGCCGAGCGCGCCGTTGGCGTCGGAGAGCAGCGCGTCCTGCCCGGGTCCGCGCAGCATCAGGGCGGCGCTGGAGATGCCCTCGGGGTACGGGGTGCGGGCCAGCCGGCGGGCGGCGCGGTAGACGGTGAACGGCACCACGAACGCGGGGCGTCCGGCGCCGCGGCTGGCCTTGGCCAGGGCGGTGACGGGTCTCAGCAGGTGCCGGCGGCGGCGGTCGATGAGCAGGTCGGCGAGCCGGGCGGGGTGGGCGTCGAGCACCTGGCGGGCGCCGTGGCCGATGAGGTGGTCGGCGCTGCCGGCCGCCAGCCGGTGGCGGTGCCGGGCGGCCATGACCAGCGAGGGGCCCGGCTCGTCGGTGAGCGGGCCCGAGTCGAGCTCGGCGTAGGGCAGGGCCTCGTCGCCCGCGGCGACGATGACGTGGTGCAGCCGGGGGTTCTCGGCTATGGCGCGGGCCCGCTCCATCTCGGCGGCCCGGGCGATGCCGCCGGAGGTGGCGGCGGTGCCGACGGCGGTGAGGTCGTTGAAGGTGACGGCGAGGAGGCGCTCGCCGGCGAGCGTGGCGCCGGTGCCGTAGACCGTGCCGGGCATGCCGGGCAGGCCGGCGGCCAGCAGCGCGAGGGTGGCCGAGGCGCTGCCGCCTGACAGGTCGGCGCCGACACCGGGCGCGGGCTCGCGCCCGGCGCGCGCGGCGCGGCGATCGGCGGGGCCGAGCCCGGGCACCGGGCCGGGGTCGCGGGCGGGTGCGTGGCGGGGGGCGGCGAGCCGGGTGCGGACCGCCTCGACGAGCGCGTCGCGGACGCCGGCGATGGCCTCCTCCCGCTCGATCGGGGGCGCGGCCACGACGGTCGGGGTGGCGGGCTCGTAGTCCACGGTGCCGCGGTTGCCGCCCTCTCGCAGCGTCAGCGCGTGTCCCGGGGGGACACGCTGCACGCCGCGGTACGGGGTACCGGTGCCGATGGCCTCGGGCGCCTCGGGGCAGGCCAGGAGGGCGGCGAGATGCTCGACGTCGAGCTGCGCCTCGGTGAGGTCGGCGAGCGGCAGGGCGGCGGTGGCGTAGGCGGTGCCGCCGGCCCAACTGGTGTGGAAGACCGGCCGGGTGCCGGCCAGGTCGGCGGGGATGACGGTGCGGCGGCCGAAGCGGGCCACCGCGGTGTAGCTGCCGGGCCAGGTGGTGAGCTGGCGCAGGGCGCCGGCGCGCGCGGAGACCAGCGAGCGCCGCAGTTGGTCGTCGTCCGCGCCGCAGTAGCCGAAGACCGCGAGATGGGTGTCGCCGTCGGCGTAGACGAGGCGGATCTCGTCGGGGCGCCAGTCCCCGACCGCCCACAGCGGGTCAGGGCCCTCCCACAGGGGCATGGCTCCCAGGGGCTGGATGTCCCGGGCAGCGCTGGCCGAGGCACCGCACCACCCGACCAACCACCTCATCGCACCGCCTCCCCCACGTGAAGTTCCCGCTGGCTCGTCGCCTGCTGTCATTGCCTGCCGGCTTGTAGGACGCTGACCGCCGCGTAGGTGTTGAGGCAATGCTGCCACGGGTGTGGCAGGAACGGGGCATGACGCGGAGGTAGTTCGCTCGTGCGGCGAACCACCTGGTGTGTGCGCGGGCCTCCGTAGTCGGTCGATAGTGGACCGTTACGGATGCGCACCGGATCCGTTCCGGATCTGTCGTGATCCTCTGTGGATCGGCGGGGACCCGGCGTAGATCAGTCGCGGCTGACGGGAAACCGTCGATTTTCGGCCAAAGTGTGGCCGGCGGAGGGCCGCTCGGCGAGCGGCGTTCCGCGGCAGGCGGCGTCTCGGTCCGGGAGACGCTGGCCGCCTCCCGGACCTGACCACCGTCCGCGGGGAATGAGACGGCGGTTTCCCCCGGCCCGCCGATCCGTCAGGACAGCAGGCCGACCCACGCGGTTTCCATCGAAGCCGTCGCGTTCCGCACTGCCCAGAGCGCACAGCCGGGCGCACGGCCACATGCCCGGAGCACAGTCCCCCGCGCGCCCCGGATCGGGGCAGCGCTCGCACGGGCGTACGGGCAAGAATCCGCCATCCGGTATTCACCCCCTTAACGGTCAGCAGGCACCGAACTACGCTGGGTTCGCGGAGGTACGGGAACGCCCTGCGCTGGTCGCAGGGCTGCCGTTGGTGTGTGTAGGGGTGCGCGCATGTCCAGGGAGCCACGCGGGCCGAATGAGAAGCTTGGGGCAATTCTCGCCCTTGCCGGCATCAGCAACGCCGGACTCGCGCGCCGGGTGAACGACCTGGGCGCGCAGCGGGGATTGACTCTGAGATATGACAAGACGTCGGTCGCCCGCTGGGTGACCAAGGGCATGGTGCCGCAGGGATCCGCCCCCCACCTGATCGCCGCGGCCATCAGCAGCAAGCTCGGTCGACCCGTGCCGCTGCACGAGATCGGCCTGGCGGACACGGATCCGGCCCCCGAGGTGGGCCTTGCCTTCCCCCGTGACGTCCGGGCGGCGGTGGACGCGGCAACCGAGTTGTACCGGCTCGATGTTGCCCCCGGCAAGGGCATCTGGCAGATGCTCGCCGGCTCATTCACGGTCAGTGCCTACGCCACGCCCATATCGCGCTGGCTGATCAGCCCCGCCGACGCCTCCGTGGCCCGCGTTCCGTCGTCGACGGCACGTGGCGGCGCGCGGCTGCCGGCCGGGCTCAGGGCGGAGCGGATGCCCGAGGGCGGCTGGGGCCGGGTCGGGCACACCGACGTCTCCAAACTGCGGGAGGCCGCCGAGGAGGCCCGCCGCTGGGACTCCAAGTACGGCGGCGGCGACTGGCGTTCCTCGATGGTGCCGGAATGTCTGCGCACCGACGCCGCCCCGCTGCTCCAGGGCAGCTACAGCGACGAGGTGGGCCGCTCGCTGTTCCGCGCCACGGCCGAACTGACCCGGCTGGCCGGCTGGATGGCGTTCGACACCGGCCAACAGGAGGCGGCCCAGCGCTACTACATACAGGCGCTGCGGCTGGCCCGCGCGGCCGCCGACGTGCCGCTCGGCGGGTACGTGCTGGCCTCGATGTCGTTGCAGGCCACCTACCGCGGCTTCGGCGAGGAGGCGGTGGACCTGGCGCAGGCGGCGCTGGAGCGCAACCGCTCGCTGGCCACCGCCCGCACCATGAGCTTCTTCCACCTGGTGGAGGCCCGTGCCCTGGCCAAGGCCGCGGACGCGGCCGGCTGCGCCTCCGCGCTGTCGGCCGCGGAAAGCTGGCTGGAGCGGTCCCGGGTGGGCGACGGGGACCCGGGCTGGTTGGACTTCTACGCCTACGACCGGCTGGCCGCGGACGCGGCCGAGTGCTACATCGACCTGAAGGTGCCGGGCCAGGTGCGGCGCTTCACCGAGCAGGCGCTGTCCGAGCCGACCGAGGAGTTCGTCCGCTCGCACGGGCTGCGCCTGGTGGTCGCGGCGGTGGCCGAGTTGGAGTCCGGCAACCTCGACGCGGCCTGTGCGGTCGGCCAGCGCGCCTTGCAGGTGGCGGGCCGCATATCCTCCGCGCGTACCACGGACTATGTCCGTGACCTACTCCACCGCCTGGAGCCCTACGACCACGAGCCGCTGGTCAAAGAGCTGCGGGAGCAGGCCCGCTCCCTCCTCGCCGCTCCGGCATGATGTCGCACATGACACCGGCACGGGCCGCACGGCCCAGGTACGACTGCGACGTCCTCGTGGTGGGCGGCGGCATCGTCGGCCTGGCCACGGCGCACGCGCTGCGCACCGCGCGGCCGGGACTGTCCGTGCTGGTGCTGGAGAAGGAGTCGCGGCTGGCCGGCCACCAGTCGGGGCGGAACAGCGGAGTCATCCACAGCGGCGTCTACTACCGTCCTGGCTCGCTGAAGGCCCGGTTCGCGGTGCGCGGGCAGGCGGCGCTGAAGAAGTTCTGTGCGGAGCACGGCATCGCGCACGCGGTGCCGGGCAAGCTGATCGTCGCCACGGACGCGTCGGAGCTGCCGCGGCTGCACGAGCTGGCGCAGCGCGCGCGGCGCAACGGCGTGCCGGTCACCGAGCTCGGCGCCGCGCAGATCGCCGACCACGAGCCGGAGGTGCGGGGCATCGCCGCGCTCCGGGTGGCCACCACCGGGGTGACCGACTTCGCGGCCGTCGCCCGGCAGCTGGCCACCCTCGTGCCGGTGCGGCGCGACGCCGAGGTGGTCGCCATCGACCGCCGCCCGGGACTGGGCGTCGCCGTCGCGCTGCGCGGCACGGGCCGGAAGCCCACGGGCGGCGACGTGCTGCGGGCCCGGATGCTGGTGAACGCGGCCGGGCTGCACGCGGACCGGGTGGCCCGGCTGGCGGGAGACGCGCCGGGGCTGCGCATCGTGCCGATCCGCGGCGAGTTCTACCGGCTGCGCCCCGAGCGTTCCGAGCTGGTGCGCGGCCTGGTCTATCCGGTGCCGGATCCGGCGTTCCCGTTCCTCGGGGTGCATCTGACGGCCGGCCTCGACGGCGAGGTGCATATCGGGCCGAACGCGGTGCTGGCGCTGGCCCGCGAGGGTTACTCCTGGCGCACCGTCCGCCCGGCCGAGCTGGCCGGCACCCTGGCGTATCCCGGGATGTGGCGGCTGGCGCGGCGCCACTGGCGCGCGGGCGCGGACGAACTGCGCCGCTCGCTGTCACGGCGCGCGTTCGCCACGGCCGTGCGTCGTCTGCTGCCCGCGGTCGCCGACGACGATCTGCTGCCGGCCCCCGCCGGGGTACGCGCGCAGGCGCTGCTGCCGGACGGCACCCTGGCCGACGACTTCCGCATCGCCGAGGGCCCGCACACCATCCACGTGCTCAACGCGCCCTCCCCCGCCGCCACCGCCTGCCTCCCCATCGGCGAGGAGATCGCGACCCGCGCCCTCCACGCCCTCGACACATAGGCCTTGCCGGCCGGTCCCGTGCCTGCCCGGACGGGCACGCTGGGCTGCCGGGGGGCGGGTCAGTGGTCGAAGGCGCGGAGGCGTAGGAGGGGTGAGTCGGCGTTGCCGGCCTCGCTGAGCACGTAGAGCTGGTGGTCGTCGACGTCGACCAGCGACGGGGCCAGCGGTTCGACGGTGCCGACCGGGGCCTCGACGCCGGTGGCCGGGTCGAGCCGGAGCAGTTCGAGCCGGTCGCCGTCGGGACGGCCCAGCAGCGGCGCGCCCGCGGTGTCCACGCCGAGCAGGCTGGAGCCCTCGGGCAGCTCGCGCATCCACAGGCGTTCCCGGATGGACAGGTCGTAGCCGGCCACCAGGTAGCCCTCAGCGCCGCCCACCGGCTCGTACCGGGACACCAGCACGTCGCCGACCACCACCGCCCCCTCGGGCAGCAGCCCGGGCCGTTCCCCCGCCGCGCCGACCGGCCGGCGCCACAGCTCCTCGCCGGTCTCGGAGAACGCCACCAGCTGTTCGTCCTCGCCCTCCCCCTGGAAGATCAGGACGGGGTTGCCGGCGAGGATTCCCGTGAAACCAAAATCCGGATCATCAGACAGATGCGTCCACTCCGATTCCCCGGTGTCCGCGTGGTAGACGCTCAGCGCGCGGTTCGCCGCCTCGCCCGGCTGCTCCGCAGGACATTCGCTCAGCATCACGATGCGCGAGCCGGCGTGCCGGACCGTCAGCGGCAGTGGCTGCGCGCACCAATCGTCGGCGGGCGGCTCGGGCAGCGACAGCTCCTCCCCGGTCGCGGTCGCGAAGCGGTGGAAGCCCGCCACGCTGCCCGCCTCGTCGAGGTTGACGGTGACCGTCTGCTCCCCGACCGTCACCACCGGGACGCCAGGGTCCGCCGCATCGGCGGAATACTCGGCGCCGAAGTCCGGGTCGGTCGTCAGGTCGTGCGACCACAGCAGATCGCCGTCCACCGTGTCGTACACGGCCAGCACCGAGCACGGCGTCGCCGGATCCGCGGCGAGCCGGTAAAGCACCGCGCCGAGCCCGGAGGCGTTCGTGCTCTGGCTCGCCGCGCAGGGCTCGGCCGCCCCCTCCGGCGCCTCCGCCTGCCACACCGGCTGCCCGTCGAGCGTCCCGTAGCCCGTGACGCCCGTCGTGGAGACCCGGGTCACCACGGAGTCCCCCGGCCACAGCCGGGTCACCGCGTCCTCCCCGGTCAGCCCGCCCGCGGCGTCCGGCGCCTGCCACACCTCCGCGAGCTGGGGCGTCTCCGCCGACGGCGAACTCGCCAGCTCCCCGGTGCTCACCTCAGCCTCCATCGCCGCGTCGGCGCGTGTGAACCACACGACCCCGACGGTGAGGAGCGCGAGAAACAGCACCCCCACGGTGGCGAGCAGCCCTATTCGATCGTCCCCCTGTGCCATGACGCTGTCCCCCAAGTCCCCCGTTGCTGTTGCGACGTGGCGCACCAACAGAACCGACGCGGTCCGTGCCCGGGCCGGTTCCGTGGCCGAGGCACGTAATATCGGAGGCATTGTGTCCGACGAAGCGAGTGGTCAGGGCGCCGGCGCCCCGATGTTCCCGCCGGGCGCCGGACCGGCAGCCGATCCAGCCGCGGGACCAGGGCCGCGACCCAGCAGGGTGCGCAGCTTCCAGCCCCGCAGAGGCCGGGTCACCCCGGGTCAACGACGCGCCCTGCTGCGGCTGTGGCCGCACTGGGGCATCGAGATCGACGGCCGCACCCCGCTCGACCCTGGTGCGCTCTTCGACGGCCTCCCGGTGGTGCTGGAGATCGGCTTCGGCATGGGCGAGGCGACCGCGCAGATGGCCGCCGCCGACCCGGACACCGGCGTGCTGGCCGTCGACGTGCACACGCCGGGGCAGGGCAACCTGCTGCGGCTGGCCGAGGAGCGCGGCCTGACCAACGTCCGGGTGGCCAACGGCGACGCCGTGCTGCTGCTGCAGGGGATGTTGCCGCCCGCCGCGCTGGCCGGGGTGCGGGTGTTCTTCCCCGATCCGTGGCCGAAGGGGCGGCACCACAAACGGCGGATCATCCAGCCGGGCTTCGTCGAGTTGGTCGCCTCCCGGATGGCTCCGGGGGCGCTGCTGCACTGCGCGACGGACTGGGAGTCGTACGCGGAGTGGATGCTCCAGGTGCTGGACACCAGCGCGTCGTTCGCGAATGCCACGCCCGGGGGAGGCTTCGCGCCCCGCCCGGCCGACCGGCCGGTGACCCGGTTCGAGCGGCAGGGCCTGGCCAAGGGCCATGTGGTGCGCGATCTGGTCTACCGCCGCACCGACGCCGACGCAGCCGTTGACGCCGCCGGCGCGCGGGACTGACCGCCGTCGTGGTGCGGCGGTCCGCTACGGGCGCTCGTACGCCTCGATCAGCACCGCGCCCTCCTCGCCGCTGTCCGGCTCGGCGAGCGAGTACACCGCGGCGTCCGTCGCGGCCATGGCCAGCGCGAAGCCGGCGTCCTCCGGCAGCGTGCCCTCCACGGTGCCCGGGCCCTGCTGCCCGCTCCACCGCGCCACCACGTCGACGATCCCGGCGGCGTCCTCTGACCCGCCCGAGTACACCGACAGCACGCCGCCTTCCGTGCCCATCAGGGCGTTCGCCGACGAGCCGTCGGAGTGCTGCCACAGCTCCTCGCCGGTGGTCAGGTCGATGCCGAGGAACTCCTGCCCCGACTCGTCGACGGTGGTGACCAGCGCACCGTCGTGGATCGCGTAGTCGCCGGGGTCGGTGTCCAGGTAGCCGTCCGAACGGTCCAGCGGCAGGTCGGCCAGCGGCTCGCCGTTCTCGCCGTTCTCGCCGAACGACAGGAGCCGATCGGCGGTGGTGAGCGTCAACGGCGCGTCGCCCAGCACCTCCGCCACGTCCTCGTCCGCGCCGATCACGTCGGACACGGTCCACAGCTCGGCGCCGCTGTCCGCGTCGAAGACGGTCAGCTCGCTCCCCCCGCCCAGCTCGTCGCAGGAGGTGACCGCCACCACGTGCGCGGCGCTGTGCCGCCAGTCGGTGTAGAAGGCGTCGCACGCCTGGTGCGCGGGCACCTCGAGCGCCGGCAGCTCCGCGCCGTCCGCCACGGCGAAACGGTGCACACCGTCCTCGATCAGCTCGACCGTGACCGCCTCCGCGCCGACGCTGACGGGCACGGCGGAGGAGCCCGGATAGGCGTACTCGGGCGTCGTCAGGTCGGCGCTCCACAGCAGCTCGCCGCTGGTCGTGTCCACGGCGGCGACCACCGAACAGGTGTCCTCCTCCGGCGCGTCGATCGGGCGGAAGAGCACGGCGCCGACGCCCTGCGCGTTGACCGTGGGGGACGCCCCGCACGGCTGGTCGGCGCCCTCCGGCGGCGTCAGCGTCCAGCTCTCGTTCCCGGTCGCCGGGTCGTAGCCCTTGACCCCGCCGGCGGCCACCGCGACGACCGCCTGGTCCGTCGCCCACGGCCGCGGCTGTGACAGGGCGTCGGCGCTCGCCTCGCCGACGGGGATCGCCTCGGTGCGCCACTGTTCGGTCAACGGGTCCCCGGCGCCGGCCTCGTCGCCGGACGAGTCCGCGTCCCCGCCCTGGTTCATCAGCACCACGCCGCCGGCCACCAGAAGGGCCAGCGCGACGCCGCCCAGCGTCGCGTTGCGTGCCGTGTTGCCTGCCATGTTGGTCCCTTGCCTGGTCGACTTCTCTGATCTCTGGATCTCTGGATCTCTGGTGATCTCGGTTCGATGCCGGTCGGGTGTGTCTCCTGTGACGTGAGATGCCCGAGGTGCTTGTGTGAAACAAGCCAACAAACCACTGGGGACGCCGGATTGCCCGCTTCCGGTTCCCGGGCGGTCCGCTAACCGACACGCTGGCCTACCTGTTGGCTCGGCGCATCGCACCGTAAGGTCGAAGGGTGCCCCCCCACGTCCCCCCGCACGGCGGCCGTCGCCGCCTGTACGCCACCGCGGGCATCGGCGTGCCGTTGGCGCTGTGCGGGCTGCTGGTGTTCGCCCTGGTGCGGCGGGAGACGGGCGCCGACGGCTTCTGGCTCGGCCTGGGGCTCGCGGCGCTGCCCGTGCCGTTCCTGCTCGGCGTCTTCCGCTGGATGGACGGCGTGAGCCCCAAACCGTGGCGACAGTTGACCTTCGCCTTCGCGTGGGGCGCGTGCGCGGCGACGCTGGTCGCGCTCGTCGTGAACGGGCTCCTGGTGCAGTTGCTGACCGGGGAGCAGGCGCTGCTCGCGCCGGCGCGCAGCGACCCGCTGAGCACCCTGGAGCTGACGGTCATCGCACCGGTGGTGGAGGAGGCCGCGAAGGCGACGGCGGTGCTGCTGCTGTTCCTGCACCGGCCGCACGCCTTCGACGGGGTGCTGGCGGGCATCGCCACGGCGGGCATCACGGCCACCGGCTTCGCCTTCACCGAGAACGTGCTGTACCTGGGGAGCGCCGTGAACCAGGACCGGCTGACGGCCGCCGGCACCCCCGGCGAGCACGGCGGCCTGGACATGGCGACGCTCGGCACGTTCTTCGTACGGGTGCTGCTGGCGCCGTTCGCGCACCCGGTGTTCACGGCGCTGACCGGCGTCGGTCTCGGCGTCGCGGCGGCGCTGGCGCGGCGCCGGCGGGTGTGGCGGGCCGTCCTGCCGCCGCTGGGCCTGGCGGCCGCGATGGGCCTGCACTCGGCGTGGAACGCGTCCACCTCGCTGTCGTTCCTGGGCTTCGCCGCGGTGTACGTGCTGCTGATGATGCCGGTGTTCGGGCTGCTGTGCTGGCTGGCGATATGGACCAGGCAGGGCGAGCTGCGGGCCGCGCGCCAGATGCTGCCGCAGTACGCGCGGGCGGGCTGGCTGGGCGCCGTGGAGCCGGCCGCGCTCGGCTCCACCCGCGTCCGGGCGCTGGCCCGGCGGCAGGCGCGCAAGGACCACGGCTGGGCGGGCGTCCGCGCGGTCGCCGGCTACCAGGCCGCGGCCACGTCGCTCGCGGTGCTCCGCCGCCGCGTCGAGCGACACGGCGCGGTCGACCCCGACTTCCCGGTCCGGGAGCAGGCGCTGCTCTCCCGCCTCTGGCTACTCCGCCCCGTCGCGGCCCCGGCCCTTGCTGCGGCCGCCGCGACGGCGGCGGCGCTGACGGCTGCGGCGACACAGGACCACGACGCGTATCGCGACGGGGAGGGTCACGTCGCCCTGGACGACCCCGACGACCCTGACGACGCCGATGACGCCGACGAGGAGGTCCGCGGGGACGCGGGCCGCACGGCGGACCGTACGGACACTGCGGCGTGACGAGCCGCCCCGGCCACCCGGGGCCGGGCGCCGGCCGTGCCCCGCTCCGCGCGTTCGAGCCCGCAGCGCCGCGTCAGGCGCGCGCTGCCCCGTGGTCGGCCCCCTGGCGTCCGGGCACCTGCTGGACGGGGCCCGGTCCAGCGTCGCGTCGCTGCCGCTGATCCGGACGCAGGCCCCTTCGGCGGACCTCAGCGCCCCCTCCTGCCAACCGGGCAGCGTGGAGACCTGGTCATCATCGTCTGATACCGCGTCCCGTTGCCCGTCTGCCAGTCGGCCCAGGCGCCTGGTGGGAAGGGCACCTCGTGCCACGTGGTGGACACGCCCAGCCGGTCAGGGACGACGGCGTCGCTCGCGAACTCCTCGTGCAGCCTTGTCGCCCCCGCACGAGCCAGCCACAGCCGGTCCGCGTGCCACCTATCCGCGTCGGCGAGATAGTCGCGGCTGAGCCGAGCGGCAAGCGCCGAGCGCTACCGCAGGGAGACGCGGAGGCCGGCGGTGGTGCGGGTGTGGGACTGGACCCACTGGCGTTCCTCGGCGCGCAGCTGGTCCGGCAGGGTGAAGCCGATCAGGTCGAGGCGCGGGCTGACGTCGAGGAAGTCCAGCAGCCGCGCCACCGTGAAACCGGTGCTCGCGTCCGCCGCCCAGCGCGGCTCGCCAATCAGCGCCGGATCGCGCAGCGGACGGCTGAGGCTCCGGTCGCCGACGTACGTCTGCGCGCCCGGCACCAGCTGGTGCCGCACCGCGTCCCGCCACTGCACCGGCTTGTCGCCGAACACCAGCCGTATCTCCGCCTTCCGGCGCCAGCCCGCGCCACCGCTGCGGTGCGAGACGGCGTGCAGGTGGAGCGCCTTGCCGGTGCCGCGCGGGTGAACCGTCGGGAACGAGTCGAGCCGCACCACCACGTCGTACGCGTCGATCTCCTCGCCGAGCCCGCTCTCCGCGACCGCCTCGGCGTTCGCCACCACGCACACGCTCCGGCCCTTGAGCCGGGAGCGCAGCGGCCCGACGCCGATCGGCTCGCTGCCGCCCAGCAGCGGGTCGTCCATGGCGCCGGCGGCGGCGAGCCGGGTGTACGTGCCGTACGACGCGGCCAGCCGCTGGCTGTCGTGGTCGGCCGCGCCGTGCCGCGCGAGGCGCTGCTCCACGGTGGCGGCGAGGGCCTCCTGGAGCTCCTCCGGCGGCCGTTCCGTCAGTCCGGCCTCGGGGGCGATCTTGCCGGCCGTGGCCACCGCGCCCCATTTGTCGTGCAGCACCACGAGCCGCTTGGCTATCTGGTCCCCGACAGCGCCCTGGCCGTTGACGCCGTTCTGGGCTGCGTTCTGAGCTGCGTTCTGGACGGCCTTCTTCCCGTTCAGCCCAGGACCGCTGCCGCCGCTCTTCCCGGCGCCGCTCTTCCCGGCGCCGCCGCCGCCGAGCGCCTGGTAGCGCTCGAACGCGTCGATCGCCTCGCGGTCCCGCCCCAGCGCGTCCAGCGCCTCCCCGCGCAGCCGCCACGCCCCCTTGGACCGGCTACGCAGCGCGACCGCCCCGTCGCCGGCCCGGCGCGCCAGCTGCGGGTCCTCCGCGTCCAGCGCGGCGCGCCCGACCTTGAGCAGCGCCTCGAAACAACGGTCAGCCGACGGTTCGGCCGCGGTGTGCTCGACGATCAGGGCACCGATGGCGGCGACAAGCTTGGTGCGCTTCGGCCCCTGCGGCTTCTCCAACGCCGCGAGGTAGGCCGCGTACTCCCGAACGCAGGCGTTCAACAGGTCCTCCGCACGCGCCACGCTGCCCGGCCGGAGTCTGGCCAGTCCCGCTGCCCAGGGCTTTGTCATACCTAAGACTGTGCCCCATCGACTCGGTCTCGTCGTGACTTGAAAGCATTTTCAAGGTGAACACTATCTGACAATGCGGACGGTAACGAAGAGGCTGTAGAGGCGATGCCGCGGGCGCCGCCGGAGCGGCCGAGACGCGCCACAGGCGCGTTCACCTGCCCCCTCCCACCCCCTAGCGCAACGTGTCCACTGACCGTAGCGTCGTCCTCACACGCCGCCGTGGTTCGGCGGTCGGACGAAGCGCGAGGTTCCATGTTCACCGAGCATCAACAGCAGCTTCGGGAACGCTTCCAAGCGGCTCCGGTCAGCCCGGCCCCGGCGCCTTGGCGCCCGGTCTTCCAGCCCGTCAGGACCCTCCCCATCGGGGGCCTGCTCGGCATCGGCTTCGCCCCCGACCCGGCCTCGGGACGTGACCTGCTCATGGTCGTCTCGCAGGGCGGCCACGGCGTCTTCGACGCGGCCACCGGCAAGCTGCTCGCCCGCGACCGCGACCCGGACCCGGACGTCACCGAGCCCGCCGGCCCCTTCCTGACCGTCCCCGGCCTCGGGCCGCTCGCCGACGACAAGGTCCGCATCGCCGGCATGCACGGCGGCGGGCTGCACACCACCACGGAGGACGGCTGGACCCTCGACGTGGTCACCCCGGACTGGCCGCACGCGCGCGTCCTGCTCTCCACCGACGGCGGCCTCTGCCACGGCCCGGTCGGCACGCACTGGTGGCATATCCACCACGCCACCCACTCCCCCGTCCGCGCCGCGGGCTTCTCCCCCACCGGCCAAACCCTCGCCATCGCCACCACCTCCGACCTCACCCTCCTCGGCCGGCCCTGACCTTCCATGAAGACGACTAGGACCCGAGCGTCGGCAGGGTGGCAGCAGCGCTGCGGGGGATGAAAGGCTTGACCATGTGAGCGAGCGACAGTGGGTCAGTCCCGCCGGTGGCAGTCACCTCAGAGGGCGCGCGACGAGGAACACACGTCCTGAGGTCGTTCTACGGCGAGCCGTGCACGCGCTCGGCCTGCGCTTCCGCCTGCACCGTTCTGTAGCGCCCAGATGCACACCTGACTTCGTGCTACCTAAGTGGCGTGTGGCGGTCTTCGTCGACGGATGCTTCTGGCACAACTGCCCTCAGCACGGTCCCAAGGAATTCCGAGGTCCGAACGCCGAGCTGTGGCGCGAAAAGATCGCAACAAACGCGGAGAGGGACCGACGTAACACCCATGCTACCGAGGTTGCGGGCTGGAGTGTTGTTCGCATCTGGGAGTGCGAAATCCGTCGGAGTCCGACAGCGACAGCCGAACGGGTCAGGGAGGCCACCGAGTTCGGCAGTGAACCACAGAGGGCCGCTCTTGGCGACGAGTTGGGTCAGAAGAGCTGGCCCTGATCCGCATCCGATGCGATATCCGCACCCACCGACCCCGCCGCGTTTCTACGCCAGACACAATGATCCTTAAGGGGACACTTAGAGCAGAGGGGAGTTCTCTCCAGGCAGACCGTCATACCGATTAACCTGAGGCCTGCCATCCTGAGAGGGGCCTCCTCTCTGGCCCCGACGAGCTTGGCCAGGTTGACTCTGCCGTCGCTTAGTCGGTTCTTTCGGTCAGCGCCGGATCCATTGACACGCGCAGCAACCCTTATTGACCCCTGTCCCGCCAACAGGAGATCTTCTCCTGTAAGCACCCGATACAAAGATGCCTCTGCCGGAGCGAAGCCAACCTCCTCGGGAAGTAGAAGAGGTTCGCTCCAGACCGTCGCGTTGTCGATGAGCACTTTGAGCCTCTTGAGCGACTTGTTGGCCCTAGAGCTCGGTGCCTGCTTGACCAGTCTGTCGTATGTCACAGAGTCGAAAGCCCAAACGTCCTTGAGCTGCTCCATTAGCCTGACACCCACCGAGCCTGAGCGCAGGGCACTACCTAGCGCAACGACCACCGCGGCGTGCAGAGGGTTCGGTGGGTTACCAGGAAGGTGGTACCACGCTCCACCTTCTCGTTCCTGCATCGCCCAGTTGGTAAGCTTCTGTCGAACTGTCAGCCAGTGAGGAGCAAAACTCCTTGCGACAGACAGCTCTTCGCCCCTCTGCTGTAGGGCCTGCGCAGCCGCCTCTCCGAGGAACGGCGGAACCGCGTTGCCAATTTGCCGAAAGGCGTCACTCCGGGTGCCAGCAAAACGGAAGACGTCGGGAAACGTCTGAACCCGAGCCGCTTCACGGACAGTCAGAGTGCGCAGTTCCTCGGGATGGATATACCAGTAGCCATCCTTCGCAATGTGTGCGGTGATCGTCCGACTCAACCCATCCCACGCCAACTTCTTGTATTTGTCCGTGAAATGCTCGGTGTCATATCGCTGATACTCTGGAGGAATTTTTGAGTACAGTGTTGTCGAATCCATGAGCTCGAAGATGACCTTGTCGTCAGGTCGCACCGCTCGGGTCATGTGATCGAATATCACTCCCCGCTTCGCCTCTTTGCGCATTTCCCTGGCGAACGCCGAAATGCCTCTCGGCTGACGGTAGGTCAGCTTGCGGTCGCCCATGTCTCCATCGTCAAGCACGGGAAGATCCCAGATGGCATCCTTCAGTACCGTCTGCTTCGCATCTGCCTCTCGCCACGTGAATGTGTCGGAATCATTCCGCGCAAGAAGAATGAGACGTTTCCTGTGTTGCGGAACACCATACTGCCAAGCGTCGACGAGCCTGACCTGGACGGCGTACCCTGCCCTCTCGAGTTCCTCCTCCATATGCCGGATTACGAAGAAGTCATCCCCGAGTCCCATATCAGGAACATTTTCCATCAGAACGGCACGCGGCCTCAGTGCCGTGACGATGTCGAGATACGCACGCCAGAGCTCACGCCGCAGGTCGTTCGGATCACGCTTACCCTCTTTGACCAGACTCCTGATCTTGCTTCGCCCAGCGCGACTGAACGGCTGGCAGGGAGGGCCACCCGCAACGAGATCGACAGTTACCCCTCGCATCAGTTTGACGAGTTCATCTCGCCCCGACGGGTCGCCCAGGTCAAGCTCCAGACTGAGCCCGGGAAAGTTGTGAGCGTGGGTCTCCAGCGCTCTCTTGTCGATGTCAACAGCAGCCGCGACGGTCCATCCCGCACGCTTGAGTCCGAGACTGAGGCCGCCTGCCCCGGAGAAGAGGTCAACGGCGAGAGGCTTGGCTCCTCCTTCCTTCTCCACCCACTGCTTGAAGTTATCCGGCTCACAACTGTCGGGGTGAGGGGGGAGCCTCAAGCAGTCGCTCCGTTTGAGGGGGACGGCGTACTGCCCCTTCCTCAAGGCACTGAGATCCCCTTGCACCTACGTCCTCCGTCCAGCGCACATGACGAGCACCAAGACACCACACACGCATTCTTTTGATCATGAGACACTGCACCCGTTACAGAGGTGCAGGCCAGGACGATTCTGTCAGAGCGCTCCAGCTACTGTGCCGCAAGGTGGAGGTGCGCGAGAAGTACCGGTGCCGCATCCGGCTGTTCCCCGAGTCCCCAAGGTCGTAGCAGGTGGCTCAACCTGGAAGAGACCAGTCCACAGCCCGAACTCTCGCCCAGCACTGCGTCTTCTTGCACCACTCGGTGACATTGCCGGACCCCGGAACCTGCACGAGCAACGGACGGACCACATCGGCTGCAAGTTCCGGCACGACGTTGGTCACCCACTCGGGAAGCCCTTGCCTACGCCAGATGTCATCCAAGTCGACCTGTTCGCCGCATCGATCCACCAGGAGGGCCACGACGTAGGCCGCTGTGGGACCAAGGTAGCCACCGAGCCGTAGACGCTGGATGATCCTCCGGGTATGACCGAAGAGTATGGCTTGGGCCACCAGGTGACGGAAGTGTCTGGCGTCGGGAGGAGCTTCGTATTCTGCGACCACCGCATTGGTCCACGCCTGGAAACACTTTTCCGCACCAAGGCTGACGTCGTGCGGTCTCTTCCTGTAGGCCATCTCGTACTTCGCGATGTCGGTCTTCCCGAAGCGCTGCGACAGCGGGTGGAACGCCTTGAAGTCGGCCTTTGCCTTCTGAGTGCGCTGACGAGCCAGGTCGACCTGGTACTGACCACGGACACGCTCGTAGTACCAGCGGGTCTCCCTGGTACTCCCTGGCGGCGCCGGCGCCCAGGTCGCACGTGAGAGGTGCTCCAGCTCCACGTGATAGGCGCTATTGGCCTCGAAGTCGGCCTCTTTGATCGAGTTCTGGGAGTTGGCGTACCGGGAGATGCTCGGTACTAACTCGTCGAGTATGGACTCACGAACGACCGTGATCTTTGCAGGAACCTGGACATTGGACAGGCTCACCCCGTTGCGCCATGCATGGTGCAACGAGGCAGTGGTCTGGCCCCCGTTGACAATCTGGAGGTCGACGAGCCGAACGATCGACACCACGCCATCCTCTCCCACCTCGGTCACGACCGACGTCGCTGTGGCGGATACACCGTTGTTGTAGGCCAGGAAGCGTCCAGGAGACCGTCTCACGGTCTCCCCGATGCCCTTGTTGACCTTTCCGCGTGCCTGCAGGTAGGCCCGGACGTTCCTCTGGAGGAGCCTTGCGCCATGGGCCTCGTAGAGCTCCCCGAGGAACCTGCCAGGGAGCACCGTCAGCAGACAGTCGTAGTCGGAATCTCCGACAGCGGGGAGACATGGAAGCGGACCCCCGAAGTCTGCCAAATCGATCACCGTCTTCTCTTCACGCCGTCCGGACGCCCAGAGACGGTGGAGTCGAGCGACGTCCCAGAGCTCGTAGGTACAGCGCAGGTCGCCGATCTCCGAAGGGGGTATCGACTCGACCATCACCCGGGCATCCGTGAGCAGGAAGACCCGCACACGGGCCAGCTCCGACCATGCCTCATTGATTCGCCGTGCCATTGGGTACGCATCGTCGGTCTCCTCCATGTCCCGGTGCAGTACAGATCTGCACCTGTCCACAAAGTTGTGCGCGCGACGCAGGGCACGGTCGACGTCAGCCTTGCGCATCCTGTCGGCCTTCCAGCCGTGCTCCGCGGTGACGATGTCGAGAACTGTCCCGTCGTCACTCAACCCGTATCCATACACCTCCATGTACCCGCGGCCCGCCATCTTGCGGTAGTAGCAGGGCTCGAGCATCATCGATGACCCCGTCCTCGACGAGGTACTCGCGGAACACGTCGACAAACGCATTGTTGAAGTGCATTCCAGCGGGAGAATCAGTACGTGCACGTGCGTCTTCGTTGAGGTTGTCGGCGAACTCCCTCAGCTCACTCCCAGACAAACAGCTCAACCTCCTACCGCGTCACACTGGCGCCTAGTACAGAACGAATCTCTGCCTCGTCGATCCGAAATGGAGCACAAGCTTCAAGATCGAGCCAGTACGAGACCCCCTCGATCCCGAGGGGCAGCATTGTCGAACGTTATTCGCGGGAACCCATCCGTGGCCCTGTATCACCATCGAGTCTGGAGGGACCAGCGTTCCGCTTCGTTCTGCCTTCGATGCTTCTCCACCCAACCCGCCTCAAGAAGGCTGTTTTCGAAGGCTGTGAGCTGCACTCGCAAGGACGGGTGAGCTCGGAGCTCATCGACGATGCCAGGGAGGTCAAGCCCTTCCGCATCGTTTCTCAGAACCTGATACACCATGAATAGGTGCGCAAGGTCACCTTCATCGAGTTGACTTTCACCGTGAATCCTGCACCGGGCATGCTTCTTCCTTCCGGCAACGGTCTTCGCCTCGACGCCCCAGTTCGCCAAGACGAAGTCTTTCGAGCTTCCGTGCGGTCCCTTCCATGCCTCTGCAGCGTCCGACCCGCAGGTGGGGACGACAAGATCCCGAAGGATCAGGAGCTCCCCGAACAATCCCACGCGGGCCTCGTAATTCAGGACCCCGCCCAAACCACGTCCCAGCATGCGCTGCCAGGACGTTATCCTCCGCGCGACAGCTGCCGCCGGTCCCACCTGTGTGCTCTGGAGATGATCCAAAAGATCGGCCAAGAGAGCGCAGAAGACCTCACGATCTGTGCCGGGTTGGGCGATGACCTCGCTGTTTCCATCGTACACAGCGCACGTCAGTCCGTTGGCTAGCACCAGTTCCCGGTCTTCCATACGCTCGTTACTGACCACCAGGAGCACCTTCTCCCGCTCCGGAAAACGCATCTCTACGAAGACGTCCAAGCGATGCTCTGGTAGCAGTCGACGCCGTGAGCTGCCGTAGGATGCCACTTGTGCGCCCTCCACCAACTCGAACAAGGCGGCAAGTTCGTCAGGGGTTATTCGGATCACTCCTCTTCCCCCAAACCGTCGCCGACGTGACTTAGCATCTGTTCGAGCTCTCTCAGGTAGACCTCGTTGACCCGGTAGTCAACCGAGCGTGCGGTCTCCGAAGTAGGCAGCGAAAAGGCGTAGCCCACCAGCGGAGGACTCTTCTGCCCCGTTCCCTGTACCTTCGCTGAGTCGACGGGATAGACGAGAAGAAGCCCTTCACCTGGGTCCCGATTCCGACGGATTGCTCGCCCACTAGGGCGCTGCGGCTTTCGTCCTTCTCTGGCGAATTCCCGCTGCGTTTCCTCAAGAGCGCGCCGGTGCTGCTCAACCGAGAGTCCAGTGGCCTCATGCTCCGGCCCCACGAGGACACCCACCGGAAAGTCCGTCCCTCCCGGAATGGGCTCACCTCCGCCAACCAGCTTGCGAGCGACCTGCTTGTACTCCTCTCCTTCGAGCCTGAAGAGGCGATCCGATGAGCCGCTAGTGACTGCAACCGTCCAGTTCGTCAGCTCGCCCTGGACATTCTGACTGTTGATGTAGTCAATGAGGAGTTTAGGATTGGCCTGCAGGACTCGCGGCGATGCTGCGAATCCTTCGAGAAACGCCAGAACTGCACTCGAGGGAACACTCCTTCGGAAGAAGCCCTTTCCTCCCGGACGGAAGAATCCGGGACCCAGTTCGGGACATTCCTTTATGGCGTCCACCAGTCCTTCCAAGCATTCAAAATTCCCGGCCACCGCATCCTCACTCGTCCTCATGTAAAGCGTTTCCGGCCGTTGACCAGCCGAGGACAGCGAGATCGTGGCCGTGTTTCTCATTTTGGCCGCGTTGGTCACCTTTAAGTGAGGGAATCCGTCCATCACCCGCAGTCCCACATCCGACGGTCGTCTGTTGGTCTCGGAGAGGAACGACACGAGATCCATGAGTTCCCGGTTGGCACGTGCGACGTGAACATAAGAACCCATCAACTCCCTCGTTGTGTACAGCCGGGTCACGTCCAGGTATCCGGAGCGGTATCCGAACCAACGTCCCATTTGCATGAGCGTGTCGTAGGTTCGCGACGCTCGCAGGTAGTAGGAAACAGTGAGGCCTTCAAGGGTCAGGCCGCGAGACAGCTTGTCACCACCGACAGCGATCACCGTTGTTGGAGTCGCTGACTCGTACTCAAGCACGTCCGCAACCTCTCCGTTTATGATCTTCACACCCTTAGCGCACTCAGTCAGTACTTCAGGAATGAGCGCGTCCATCTGCCCGTAGGACCCTGGTACTCCGTCGATGCCGGCCTGATCGCCCCGCTGGGCCAGAGTCATACGCCGGATTGATGTCTTTCGCCTCACAGATCGCAGCGCTTCCTCCGAGCTGTACCCCTGGCTCCTCGGTCTCCCCAGAGGTTGTCCATCTCCCTGAGACAGGCAACCAGTTGTCTGGCGACCACTGCCTGGACCGGCGTATACCGGGTCACGTGGACAAGCATCGTGTTGTGGCTGGGCAGGGCACCCAGCTCGGTGCGAGCTTTCGCACCGCCGTTGAGATGACGAACGTATCCAGGGCCCTGTGAACGAGGGACGTATCGCGTCGGGCGGCACGTGGTACTTGTCGTGCTTGTCGGGCATCCACACGGCTTCGTCTTGCACCACACGTATGACCGGTAGCGGATCACGTGTGAGATCGGACGACCGGTCCTCCAATCCGAAGACGACCTCGGGTCCGCAGTAGTTCGACGGCGGGCTCATCGCGACCATGAAACTGCTCGGGAAGAGATCATCGCCGAACCGCGGGTGGTTGGTCTCGTCAGAGACAAAGATGTTCGCGAAGGGGGTGGCTGTGTAGGCGACGTAGGCCCTCTTCTCGAACCTGTTGAGCAGGTTACGGACACACCGGTTGATCGTGGATGGATCATGATCTGGGTCACTGGCAGTGCGCCCTTTACCGGGCCTGCGAGTGTCTACGGAGGCGTAGTCCGCCTCGTCATCGATCAGAAGCAGTGGATGGTCCGTGATCAGACGTCTTCCGTCGGGCTGTTCCGTGGCAAAGGTGCCCAGCCAGTCGGCCAGGTTTCCGAGAATCTGTGAGTGCTTTTTGACCACAGCAAGCAACCGCACACGGCGTGGATCGACAGGCGTCGTTTCCAACACGTTCGCGTTGAAATCCTTGTCCCTCGTCGTGATCGACAGACACAGGGGAGGATTCTTCATATTGAGATTGCCCACCCCTATGTAGGTGGACTCAGCCGTCCTCTGACGGGTGAAGCGACTGTTGAAACCTAAGAACTCAAGGTCGAGGCGAGCCTGTGTCTGATGCCGAAGACTCTCGTGGGCTCCCGTGAGTACGATGACCACCTGGTAGCCCGCATCGACGGCCTTGCAGATAAGGCCGGTGTAGTTGGCCGTCTTGCCGGACTGCACCTGACCGTAGGTTAGGCCCTTCACCCTCCACTCGCCGGGGCGCATGGGATTCTCAAGAAGCGACAAAGTCGTCCGAGTGCACTCGTTCAAAGCCTCAACGGCCTGTGGTTTCCATCCAGCTCTGCGGGTCAGCCATGTCCGATACCTGTCCCAGTAGTCCCACTTAATCTTCTGTTCACGCTCCGGAAGCCACGACACGTGGCCCTCCGGATTCTCAACCCATACCTCGCGGGGAACCCATACCTCGAAGCGAGACTCTAATCCTCTCGCGATCTGTTCGGCCGACACAACACTGCCAGTGGCAGCCATCATGAGACATGTTTGCTCTGCGACAGCCCTCATCGCACTTGAGGTGCGCTCTGACCGCGTCATGTCGAGCACCATCGCCTCGGCGATCTGGAGCGCGAGATGCATCGGATCGTTCGTCACTGTCCGCCTCCGTCCGGACTGGCCTGGCCCGCGATCTCCGCGAGCAACTCGGGGAAACGGTTGAACGGCTCGACTCCTGAGAGGGCACGGACTGCCCGCTCTCTGCTCTCAGGTTCCTCGGGCAGGGCGGAGAGCATCGCCAAGAGGTCATCCCGGACGTCAGCTTGGTTCACCCCCTCAAGGGCCGCCTGCGGCGTGCGGCTGAGGTTGCTCTCGGCCTCTATCGCAATGAACCCCACCGGCAGAGTCCGCTCGACGAGTCGCAACAGTGCCTCTGTATTCGACTGGTTCGGTGCCTGGATAGCTGCTTCGACTATGGGGTGGCGGCGGTTCACTGTGTAGCTGGTAACACCGTGTCGACGTTCCTGGATCCACCCATAGGTGATGTCGTGGCTGGGACGTCGCCCCGCTGTCGCGGCCCGGCGACGGAAGACTCGAACGGATGCCTCACGGGCCGCACCGCCGAGGCGTATCAAAGCTGTCTCTATGTCGGGCGGCACGTGGACCCGTGACTTCCGGACATCGACCTGCCATCGGTGGTCGTACGCCGGGTCAACCTGGACCTCGATGCGCGCGAGTCGCGTCTGTGGAGTGATCGTCATGTCCCCAAGGCCGAGCCATCCGCCGGCCGACACCAGACGTTCACCCCGGTACACATAGAACCCCTGTTGGGCGTTCCACCCCCGGGCCCCGGCTCCCACGGCGAGTTGGGCCTCACTCAGTCTGTTTGGGTGGGGTAACACGTACGGGGTCACCGTTACGCCCCCCGCCTGCTCCAAGCGTTCTGTACCGAGATCCTGGGTGGCCATGTGGTGTCGCCAGAACGGATCCCATGCGGCCACTGGCCGGCCACTGACGAGGAGCCGTAGTCGATTGGCCTCAATGAACCGGTGGAACCACATTGCGAGACGGACTCTGCTCTGTCCCAGACGCTGGGCTAGGACCCGCCCCTCGCCCACGTTGTGAGACGACGCCACAGGACCATCGTGCCTGGGCCGAGAAACCCCACCACTCGGCCACAAGTAACGCCTCGTCATCCGGGCGTATAAGCGCCCGCCAGTCACCAGCGGCGCGTACGTGGTCGAGGTCCCAGGTACGGCAGGCCAGTCGGTCATGAGTACGGGACAGGACGGTCAGGGCGCGGCACTGCGAGAGTGAGGCGGTCTTCAATCCGAGTCCAAATCGACCCAGGTCGTGTGCACCTCGCTGAACGGACGGTCCGTTGCCGCCGAACCTGACCGCTTCATGGAGCTCCGACTCGGTCATACCCACGCCGTCATCGACCACGGCCACCCACGCCGCACCCTCGTCTGAGGAGAACTCCACGCGGACCTTACTCGCGTGCTTGGCGATGCTGTTTCTACCAAGTCCGCTAAGGCGGTCGCCAGGTCGTACCCGAAGGCACGCAGGGTCTCCATCAGAGCGAACGCATGCGGAGGCACAACTGCTTCTCGTCTCCCACGTCACGATACCCCCGAGAGCCATCAAAGATCCCAGACACGAAGCGTAGGGGAAAGCATCGACAACACGGGCTCAATCACCGAGAAGCGTGCAGAAGGACGAGAACACGTTCCTGCTGAGGGCCATCTGGCGTGGTGAGATGGTGACTTCATCCGGGCAGATCAGGTAGGTGTGAGGCTGATGTTCCCAGATCTACTGTGACGCTCGCTGTGCTCGTGCCCGACCAGTGCGGAGGCGGCCTCCTTGGCTTCACCCGCGCTCGCATCGCCGCCGTTTGGGAGGCCGAGGACTCCTTCATGACCTACGTCCCGGAGTCGCCGTTGAGGGCGTGTGAGTCAGGCGGATGGGTCCGGGAGAAGATGGGGGGCATGTGTCTTGATGGCCTGGAGGAGCTGCTTCTTTGAGGGGTTGACCATCGGGTGGCCGGCGACCGTTACGGTCGGGACGGTCTCGTTGCCGTCTGCCACGGAGCGGACGAAGGCCGCCGCGTCGGGGTTCCCCCAGATGTTGATCTCGGTGCGGCGCACGTCCATGCGGCGCAGCCGCGTTCGCAGCAGCATGCAGTAGGGGCACCCCGGCCGCCAGTACACGACCAGGTCGTCCGTCCCGTCGGTCATCGGGTTCCCTTCATCCGGTCAGAGGCTGGTGAGCAGGCCATCGAGTGGGGCGGGTATGTGGGCGGGGTCGAGGGCCTCGACGAGGACGCGGCCGTAGTGGATCTTGCGTCCCTTCTTCGTGCCGAGGAAACGCCGCAACTGCTGCGGTGCGGTGCGGCCCCGCTGTGCGGGCTGGCGCAGGAAGGTCCGCAGGGCGCGCATGTCGCCTTCCGCTCCGACGAGTTCCTGCACCCGGGTCACGCCCAGCGCGCGGATGAGCTCGTCCTCCAGATCCGCCGCGCAGACGAAGAACTCCTGCTGCGCCGCCCCGGCCCGCTCCAAACCGCGAGCGTAGAAGCCACGCTCCCCCTCGTCGCACAGTCCCGTGAGGCGGAGGCCCAGTCCTGGCGGCCCGAGGAGATGGGCGAAGCGCCCGACGCTCATCGCACCGCCCATCGGCAGAACGCAGACGCCTTCGGCCGCCAGGTCCCGGCCGCGGCTCGCGGCCAACGCGCCGACCGCCGCGACGTCGCTCGGCCCTTCGAGCAGGACGGCCGCCCGGACATCCAGCCGCGCGGCCAGCTCGCGCGCGGGCTCGCCGGGACCACCGGCCGCCCACGCGGCGACCGCCTCCCGGAACGACCCCATGTCAGCCATGGGAGGAGTCTGCGCCCTTTCCGGCCACCGGCATAAGGGGATTTCCGCCTCGGGTGGTCAGGGCGAACCAGACGGTTTTGCCGGAGGGGTGGGGGGCGCCGTGGAGGCTGTAGCCCCAGCTGGTGGCGCAGGTCTGGAGGAGTAGGAGGCCGCGGCCGCGTTCGGCGGTGGGGAGGCGGGGTGGGTCGTTCGGCGGGTTCGGGAGGTGGTGGGGGTCAGTGTCGTAGACGGCGACCCGGAGGCCGGTCGGCCGGATGGTGGTGGTCAGACAGACGAGCGCGGAGGCGGTGTGCTCGTGCGCGTTCGTCACGACCTCGGACACGAGCAGCTTCGCCGTGTCCGATTCGACGGGACAGGCGTTGTAGTCGAGAAGCCAGGCGACGTGCTCGCGCGAGAGCTTCGGCGCGTCCGGGGTGTTGAGCGTGATGAAGCGGTAGGTACGGACCTCGGGAAGGCTCGTCAGCGCGGCGGTGTTCATGGGAGCCCCTCTGTTCAGCGTCGCCGTGAGGGATGCGGCCGCAGCCGTGGCCTGCCCGGTGTGGGTGCGCTTCGTCTTATGACGGCTCAGCGGTTTCAACTTAAATGTCTCTTCGTGGCGCATGCAACGCTGACCGCGATCTTCATTGTGTGGGTGACTTTGCTTGGATCGAGGGCCGATCACGACGGCACACTGATGCCATCCCTAGGAAGGTACGCAGATGGGCCTGCGCCCAAGCCGAGCCAACGGCAACGTCGTTTGGGCATCGAGCTGCGCAGATTGCGCGAGAGCGGGGCCTCACGGCGACGAAGGCCGCAGGCGAGGTCGGCCTTCAGCGCGGCGCATCTGAACCACATCGAGGCAGGCCGCACGGCCATCCAGCCCGCCAAGATCCGCTCTCTTGCAGGCGTCTACGGTTGCAATGAAGAATCACCTCATCGACGCCCTCATCACCATGAGCCAGTCAAACGGGCGCGGCTGGTGGTCCGAGTACAACCATCCCCCGCACAACGACGACGCCCGCGATCTGGCGGAGTTGGAAAGCATGTCCGTTCGACACCGCGCCTTCCAGTGGGTGCAGGTCCCGGGCATGCTCCAGACCGCCGAGTACATGCGGGCGCTCTTCGAGAGCGGCGAGCCGGACGTGTCGCCGGAGGACCGGGAGGCGTTCGTCGACTTCCGCATGCGACGCCAGCGCGTCCTCACCGCAGCGAGGCCACCCGAGTTCCATGCGGTGATCCACGAGGCGGCGCTGCGGATGGAGTTCGTCGACCGGGTGTGATGGAGCGGCAGATCCAACGCATCGATCGAGCTGGCGGGCCTCGCGCACGTGCGGATTCAGATCCTGCCGTTCCGCGCCAACGTTCATCGAGTGCGCTTCGGCACCCCCTTCGTCTACTACGACTCCGCCGTACCGACCCTCAGCACCGTCTACGTCGAACATCCCACGCGCTCGCCGTTCGTGACGGACCAGGACCAATCTCACGCAGTTCTCGGTGGCGTTCGGCGAACTGAGTGCCGTCGCGCTCCCTCCCATCGATCTGGAAGCAGCCAGTAGCATGCCCGTACGTAGGAATTCCCTTGGGCTGATCCAACGGCTGATGTATGACCTGTGAAGGGGCGCCATGTCGCCGTGGCAGAAGTCCAGCTTCAGCGGCTCGGGAGGCAACGGCGAGTGCGTCGAACTGGCTGCCGTGCCGGACGCGCTGCTCCTCCGTGAGAGCGCCGCCCCGGAGACCGTTCTGACCGTGCCGGCCGCTCGTTTCGCGAGTCTGGTGCGTTCCCTCAAGACGGGCCGCCTCGACAAGCTACGCTGACGGCTCTTTCAGGTGCCGGAGGACGGGGAACGACATGTCGGGGCTCGCGTGGCAGAAGTCGAGCTATAGCGGCATAGACGGCCACAGTGGGTGCGTCGAAGTGGCGGCCACTGCTGACTCGTTGGCGTTGCGCGAGAGTGATGAGCCTGGGGTGGTACTGACGACGCGGCCGGGGCGGGTTGCTGCGTTGTTGTTCGCCATAAAGGCCGGTGGGTGGGTGGCTAGTCGCCCGCGGTGAAGGCCTGGTAGACGTGAGCAACGCCCCGCAGGAGGCGCGGCGTTGGTGGCGGGCCTAGGCTGCGTTCATGTCGTTCATGTCGTATGGATTCTTCCGGAGGACAGTGCTCTCGGTCGCCGTATCGGCTTTGGTGGTCGGGCCGTTGGCGGCCTGTGGGTCGGAGGCTTCGTCGGACAGCGACGATGCTTCCTCCGAGGAGCCCGCTCCGGAGGGGTGTGGCGGCGCGGCGCCCGAGGAGCGTCTGCCCGACTTCAACGGGGACGGCCTCGCGGATCTGGCCGTGCCGGCGCCGCTCAGCACCGTGGGCGGGGAGGATCTGGCCGGTGCGGTGTCCGTGGTCTACGGCTCCGAGACCGGCCCCGACACGGAGAACGCGCAGGTCATCAGCCGGGCGACGGAGGGCGAGCTGGGTGAGCTGGCCGCCGGCGGGGAGCGGTTCGGCACCGATACCGTGGCCCGCGACCTGGATGGCGACGGGTTCGCCGACCTGGCGGTGACCACGTCGGAGTTTCCGCCGGAGACGATCGTGCTGTGGGGCTCGGCCGAAGGGCTGACGAGCGGCACGGCGCTGACCGGTGGCGACGGTCTGAACAGCGGCGACTTCGACGGGGACGGGCAGGCCGACCTGCTGCTCGGCAACTACCACGGCTCCGGCGCGGCGGACGGCGACGGCCTGACCGTCCTGTACGGCCCGCTCGACCGCGGCGGCGAGGCGCCCCGGGTCGACTCGTTCGGCGCCGGCATGAACTTCGGCTCGGACTACGTCCCGCAGGAGACGATCGTCGGGGACCTGACCGGCGACGGCCGGGACGATCTGGTCACCAGCCAGGCGTTCGAGGAGATGCAGGAGCACGGCCGGTTCTACCAGGGCGGCGAGGACGGCCTCAGCCACGACTACCGCGACCTGGACACGTACAGCGCGAACGGCGTCGTCGCCGACGTGAACGGGGACGGGTGCGGCGACCTCGTGGCGCGCGACGTGACCATGGTGTCGGAGGTCAGCGACACCCAGGAGGGCGAGGTGCGCGTCCTGCTCGGCTCGCCGTCAGGGCCGGGAAAGAGCGGCGAGCCGATCACCCAGGAGACGGTCGGCCTGGAGGGCGCCGCGGGCGACGAGTTCGGGGCCGCGCTGGCCGCGGCCGACGTGAACGGCGACGGCTTCACGGACGTCGCGGTCGGCATCCCGGGCGAGGACGAAGCAGCCGGCGCGGTCACCCTGCTGCTGGGCGGCGAGGATGGGCTCACGGGCGCCGACGCCCCGACGTTCGGGCAGGACACCCCGGACGTGCCGGGCGAGGACGAGGCGGACGACCGTTTCGGCACGGCGGTGTGGCTGGCGGACGTGACCGGGGACGGCGGTCCTGAGCTGGCCGTGGGCGCTCCGGGTCAACGCGACGGGCAGGACATCGCCGGCGCGGTCTGGGTGTTGGGCGATCCGGCGGAAGGCTCCGCGGAAGGCTCTGCGGGGTCGGAGGAGATGGAGGTGACCTCGTTCGGCCCGGGTGACCTGGGTGCGCCGACCGAGGGCTCGGACGGTTCGGTCATCGGCTGGACGGGGACCTACTTCGGGGAGAGCTTCGGGAACTAGCCGGACATCGTGCGCGGGGCGTCCCGGTTTTCGGGACGCCCCGCGCACGATCTAGGCGTCCGGGTCCGGGGCGGTGCTGATGTCGGTGGGGAAGCGCTCGACGAAGCGGCGTTGCCAGGGGGTTTCCACGGCGCGCGGCGCGTAGTGCTCGCGGACGTACGCCACGGCCTGCTCGGCGGGGACGCCGTCCAGCACGGCGATACAGGCCAGCGCCGTGCCGGTGCGGCCCTGGCCGCCGCCGCAGGCGATCTCCACCCGTTCGGTGGCGGCGCGCGTCCACGCCTCGCGGAACGCCTGGGCGGCCTCCGCGCGGTCGGTCGGCAGCCAGAAGTCGCGCCAACGCAGCCATCTGGCCTCCCATTCGACGGGCGGCGGCTGGTGGCCGAGCAGGTACAGCGCGAACGTCGGCGGCCCGCCGTCGGGCATCGGCCGGCGCAGGCCGCGCCCGCGGACAAGCCTGCCGGAGGGCAGGCGCAGGACGCCGGGGGAGGTGGGTTCCCAAGAGGAGAGCACGGCGCGAGTGTAGTCACGAGGACTGACGAGCGAGGACCGACGGGAGGAGCCGCGATGGCGGACGGGCGGCGGGTCGCGGATTTCTGGTTCGACCCCTCCTGCCCCTACACCTGGGTGACCTCGCGGTGGCTGGTCGAGGTGACGCGGGTCCGGCCGGTGACGGTGCGCTGGCATGTGATGAGCCTGGCGGTGCTGAACGAGGGTCTTGAGGTGGATCCGGAGGATCCGGAGGGCGAGTTCGCCGAATGGGGTGACTTCCTGTTGCGCCCCGTGCGGGTGTGCGCCGCCGTCGCGGCGGAGCATGGGCAGGACGCGCTGGGGCGGTTGTTCACCGCGTTGGGCGTGCGGATGCACGAACGGGGCGAGTGGGACGCGGTGCCCGGGGCGCTCGCGGAGGCGGGTCTGCCCGCCGGGTTGGCGGCGGCGGCCGACTCGACGGCGTACGACGCGGCGGTGCGCGCCTCGCACGGGGAGGGCATCCGACTGGTCGGCACGGAGGTCGGCACCCCGGTCCTCGCGGTGGGCGGGGAGGGGCGCGGGAGGGCGGCGATCTTCGGTCCTGTGGTGGCGCCGGCGCCGCGCGGCGAGGCGGCCGGACGGCTGTGGGACGGCGCGCTGCTGCTGGCGGAGGAGCCCGCGTTCTACGAGATCAGGCGCGGTCGGCCGGCGGAGCCGCCGGCCGACCCGTCGCCAGGCTGACGCGCCGCGGCCGTCAGGCCGGCGGTGGGGAGGGGGCTCCGCCGAGGGGAACGCGGCGGGCGGAGACCCGGCGGTAGGCGATGCGCCAGCCGTCGCGGGTGCGCACGATGTCGTCGTCGTAGGTCACGCTGCCGCAGCTGCCGTCCGCGTTGATGCCGATGCCCTTGGAGCGGGCGCGCACCCGGTCCGCGCCGACCGCGGTGAGCACGAGGTTCGTGACGTGGTGGCCGACCGGGTTCAGGTCGCCGAGCGCGAGCGCCGCCTCGCGCAGGGCGTCGATCCCGTGCAGCGGCTCCTGGCCGAGGTCGGTGACGTCGTAGACGACGTCCGGCGTGAACAACTCGTCCAGCCGATTCAGTTCACCGCCGTCGAACAAGTGACCGTGCAGGTAGACGAGTTCGGTGATGGCCGTGCGGTCCTCCGCGGGCAGTGCCATCGGCGTCAGCTCCCTCCGTGCTTGTGTGCCGCCACACTAGTGCGGACGGGTCGACGAGCCGTGGCACTCTCTGCGACAGAATGGAAACACCGTGCGCAAGCTGACGACCTGCCGACCCGGCGGTTCGACACCGTGATCCAGGGCATACGCGACGCTCAACGGCGTCCTGGTGCGCACCTACCGGAGGACCGGGGAGCGCTAGCGAGCGCTAGGCCGCGTTGAGGACGGCGAGCTCGGCCTGGGTCAGCGCGAGCCCGGCCGCGGCCAGCAGCGGCGGGAGTTGTTCGGGCGTGCGGGCGCTGGCGATGGGCGCCACGACCGTGGGCTGGGCGGCGAGCCAGGCCACCGCGACGGTGCTCGGCTCGACGCCGCGGGCGCCGGCCACCTCGTCGAGCGCCGCGAGCACAAGCCGGCCGCGTTCGGTGGCCAGATGCTGCCCGGCCCGCTGGGACCGCGCGCTGCTGACCGGGGCGTCCGGGCGGTACTTGCCGGTCAGGAAGCCGGCGGCGAGGGCGGCGTAGGGCATCGCGGCCAGGCCGTGGCGGGCGGCGACGTCGGCGAGCCCGCCCTCGTAGCCGTCGCGGGCGAGCAGGTTGTAGTGCGGCTGGAGGGCCACGTAGGCGGCCTTGGACTCGCGGCGGGAGAAGTCGAGGGAGGCGGCGAGGCGGTCGGCGGAGATGTTGGACGCGCCGATCTCCCGCACCTTGCCGGCCTGGACCAGCTCGTCGAGCGCCGTGACGATGTCGTCGACCGGCACGCTCTCGTCGTCGAAATGCGTGTAGTACAGGTCGATGTGATCGGTGTTCAGCCGGCGCAGCGACTCCTCGGCGGCGCGTTTGATGGTCTCGGGGGCGAGGCCGCGGAGGGCGGGGTGGGCGCCGACCTTGGTGGCGATCACCGCGTCCTCGCGGCGCCGGCCGCCGCGGGACAGCCAACGCCCGATGATGGCCTCGGACTCGCCGCCCTCGTTGCCCGTCACCCAGGCGCTGTAGGAGTCGGCGGTGTCGACAAAGGTGCCGCCGGCCGCCGCGAACGCGTCGAGCACCGCGAACGACTGGGAGTCGTCGGCGGTCCAGCCGAAGACGTTGCCGCCCAGGCAGAGGGCGGAGACGCGGAGCGCACCGACGGACGCCTGCCGACCGTGGAGATCATCGACCATGGCCGAGAGTCTACGTCTCGGCGGCGGAGACGGGCAGAGAAAGGCCGACGGCCCTGGCGTCGGGGGGAGCCACCAGGACCGCCGGCGTCCGGGGGAGCGCTCAGCCGGGAAGCACTCGGACGGGGAGGGTCAGAGGGGGAAGATCAGAGGGGGAGGATCAGCGGAAGATCAGGAGACGGTCAGACGCTGAGGCCCTTGTCGCGCAGCCAGGCCAGCGGGTCGACGGGGTCGCCGCCGCCGGGCCGCACCTCCAGGTGCAGGTGAGGGCCGGTGGAGTTGCCGGTGGAGCCGACCAGGCCGATGGTGTCGGCGGTGGTGACCTCCTGGCCGACGCTGACGTTCATCGAGGACAGGTGGCAGTACCAGACCTCGGTGCCGTCCTCCAGCTCCACGATGATGCGGTACCCGTAGGAACCGGCCCACGCGGCCTCGGCGATGACGCCGGTGTGCACATTCTTCACGGGGGTGCCGGTGGGGGCGGAGAAGTCCTGTCCCGTGTGGTCGGCGGCCCACAGCGAGCCGCTCTCGCCGAAGGAGGAGGAGAGGCTGTAGTCCGAGAGCGGGAGCGTGTAGCTGGCGCGCAGCTCGGCCAGCCGCTCGGCCTCCTCGCGTTCCCTGCGCGCCTGCTCCGCCGCCTCGCGCTCGGCGTCGGCCTGCGCGGCGGCCACGTCGGCGGCGCTGGCCTCGGCCGCGGCGACCGCGTTCTCCCTGGCCTCGTCGGCGGCGTTGGTCTCCTGCTGGTCGGCCTGCTGGAGGATGCGGGCGCGCAGCGCCTCGCCGGCGTCGGCCCGGCCGGCGTCCAGGTCGGCCTCGGTGATGCCGGCCGTGGTGAACGGGGCCTGGGCCACCATGTCGGTGACGGAGTCGGGGCTCGTGGAGTCCGAGTCCGAATCGGAGCCGCCGGGCACCAGATCGCCGATCAGCGGCAGGCCCTGGGGTATCGAGCGGACCTTGTCGGCGGCGCCGTCGAGGCCCGGCACGGAGCCCGCGCCGTCCTCGTTGGCGGTCGCCATGCCGCCGGCGCCGACCGCGGCGATCACGCCGACGCCGAGCACGGCCCGGCTGCGGGCCATGGTGCCGCCGCCCTTGCGGCTGACCCGGTGGCGGCCGCGGATCGGGCGGAGGGTGTCCTCGCTCGGGTTCCACTCGCCGATGTCGTCCTGCCCGCCGGGCCCGCCGGGGCCCTCGGGGCCGAACGCCTCACTCGTCCCGTAGTCCTCGGCGGGGGCCGCCGGGCCGACGGGGGTGATCGGCGTGATCGGGCTGATGGGGGTGATCGGTGCGACCGGCGCGGCGCCCTGCGGGGCCAGGTGCTGAGGGGCCAGGTGCTCCGAGTACTCCGGACGTCCCGAGTACTCCGGGTACGCGAGGTGCTCCGGGTGGCCGAGGCCGTACTCGCCGGGCGGCGGCATCGTGCCGGCGTCGCCGAGGAACGAGGTGTCGGCCAGGTTCGGCGCCAGTCCCGTGAGATCGCCGGCCAGGCCCGGTGATTCCGGGGCCTGCGGTGGGTAGTAAGCGGGAGGGCCGTACGCGTGGGCGTAGGGGTCGAGGTCGCCGTGCGCGACTTCGCGCGGGTCCACGTAGGTGTCCGCCAGGGCGGCATACCGGTTCGACGCCACGGAGGCGCTCTCCTTTCCTTCCTTCGCCTACCGGGTTAGCTGACGGGTTCGGAGCAGGAAGGTCTCCTACGGGTTGCTGGCGTTTGACCGCCAACTGCCCGATTCACCCCACGAGGTGGTTCCCCGGTTCCTTTGGTGCAGTTGTCTTGCACACGCCGGATTCGGCGATGAAGCACGGCGCCGTCCTTGCGACGGCGGTGACGACCGCGCTGCGTTATCGAACGTTAATAGACGCCCTCACGTAATTCCAAGTGTCTGAGGGAAATAAAACCCGCCCGAAGCCGGGGACTTTAGTGAAGCAAGCCCACGAAAACGGGCATACCTTCTCGCCGATGTGGTCAACGACTCATCTGACGGTGCGTCAATTGTTATGCGCACTGCCCCGCTTCGCTCACCCAGCGTTATCGCCCTGCCGCGTCGCCGACGGACGGCCGGATCGGGCGAACCTCCTCGCCCCCCTCGAACGTTGGCGAACCCTCCAGTGTGCTGTACGGCACGTGTCAGCTCAACAGCGGTGCGTTCCGACGGCGTTCGACCCTATGCTCGTCGGTTCGGTCCCGAGGAGCGGAGGCGCGCATGACGGACGCAGCACATCTCGCCGTGCTCACCACGGCGGACAGCCGCGAGCTCGCCGAACGGCTCGCCCGGTCGGCGGTGGCGGCCAGACTGGCCGCCTGCGCGCAGATCGACGGCCCGATCACCAGCGTCTACCGGTGGCAGGGCGCGGTCGAGACGGAGCAGGAGTGGCGCGTGCAGTACAAGACCACCGCGGCTCGTTACCCCGAGCTGGAGGAGCACATCAAGGCCACCCACGGCTACGCCACCCCCGAGATCATCGCCACCCCCGTCGTCGGCGGCAGCGCCGACTACCTGGCCTGGCTGACGGAGGAGACCGCCGCCGACCCGGGCTCGACAGGCGGGGGCCGCTGACCCGTGCCAAGGTGAGAGCACCCCGTGCAGCACCGTGCGATCGGAGGCCGCTTGCGATGTTGTGGCTGGTCAAGAGGCTGACCGAGCGCCAGAGGCTGGCGCTGCGCGTGCTGTCGCGGCAGTGGGTCTACGGGCTCGCGGCGGCCGTGGAACGACACGCGGGACTGCGCGTCACCCGGGCCCGGCGGCCCGTGCTCGTCGACGGCCCGCCGCTCGGCCCCGATCCCGGCCGCAAGCGCGGGCGCGGAGTGACGGCGGCCGCGGCCGGGACCGCCGGCGGCGGGATGCCCGCCGCGGACGAGCATGAGGGGGCCCGTGGATCGGCGGGCGGCAAGGGGGCCGGGGGCAGGCGGCTACGGCCCGGTGCGACCGGCGGCCGGGCCGCCGCGTCGATCCGGCCGCCGGTGGACCGGGTGGCCGACCGGCTGCTCGTCGCGCCGGTCTTCGTGCTCTCCGCCCCGCGCTCCGGCTCCACGATGCTGCGGGTGGTGCTGGACAGCCACTCCGCGCTGCACGCCCCCATCGAAACGCACGTCCGCCGGCTGACCGTGCAGTGCACCACCCGGCTGGCCGGCTCGGCCATGGGCACCCTCGGGCACAACCTGGCGGACATCGACCATCTGCTGTGGGACCGGCTGCTCCACCGCGAACTGCTGCGCAGCGGCAAGCGGACGATCGTGGAGAAGACCCCGAGCAACGTCTTCGCGGCGGAACGGTTCGCCGCCTGCTGGCCCGACGCCCGTTTCGTGTTCCTGCTGCGCCACCCGCTGTCCGTCGCCCGCTCGTGGCACGAGGCCGATCGGGCCCGACGCCCGATGAACCGGGCCGTGCAGCACACCCTCAAGTACATGGTGGCGGTGGAGCGGATGCGGCGGCTGCTGCCGGGCCTGACCGTCAGGTACGAGGACCTGACCACCGACCCGACGGCCGAGACCCGCCGGATCTGCGACTTCCTGGACGTGCCGTGGGAGCCGGGGATGATCGCCTACGGGCAGCACGACCACGGCGAGTACCGCAAGGGGCAGGGCGACTGGCGGGACAAGATCCGCACCGGCACCATCCAGCCGGGCCGGCCGCTGCCCGACCCCGGCGAGGTGCCGTCGCCCCTGCGCGACCTCTGCCGTCGCTGGGAGTACCTGCCCGGCTGAGCCACTCGCCGCTGCCGCGACGGATACGGGGCGCCCGGAGGGCGGGCGTCCCGCGCCGTCGTGCAGGGCGCCGTGCTCAACTCGGCAGCATGCCCGTGAGTGTGACGTTCCGTCGACCAGGCGTGAGCACGGGCACCGGGGGTACACGAACGGCTGGTTCCGTCATCCGTCAGACATGAATCGCCGCTGACGCATACGGATAGACATACAGGTAGACATTCAACCTGTCTCGTCCCACTTTCCCCGCGCCTCGAAGGAGGCCCCCGTGACCATCAAGGGCATCGACGTCTCGGGCTACCAGTCGGACTCCTACCCCCTGGACGGCTTCGACTTCGTGATCGTCAAGGCGACCGAGGGCACCAGCTACCGCAACCCCGCGCATTCCGCGCAGATCGCCCGGGCGCGGAACAACGACCGCGTCGTCGGGCACTACCACTTCCTCAGCCCGAGCAGCGGCATGACCGCGCAGATGGACTACTTCCTGGACCACATCGCGGCGAAGGAGGACGAGATCCTCGCCGTGGACTGGGAGGACAGCGGCGTCTCGTCGAACGAGAAGGACACCGCCATCCGGCACCTCCAGTCCAAGGCCGGCGGCCGCAAGGTGCTGCTCTACTGCAACGTGGACTTCTGGCTCAACCGCGACACGTCGTCGTTCGCCGGCGACGGCCTGTGGATCGCGCAGTACAACGGCGACCCCGGCAACCCGGACATCGAACACGACTGGCTGATCCACCAGTACACCTCCGACCCGCTCGACACCAACGTCGCCCGGTTCGACAGCCGCGGCGACATGCGGGCCTGGGCACGCGGAGAGGGCGGCACCGAGGAGGACGAGATACCCAAGCGGTCGTTATTCGGCACGAGCGGGCTCAGCCGGACCGTGCAGCCCGACACCTGGACCACGGTGGCGTTCAACCGCCGCTACGAGGAGGGCCAGGGGTGGGTCGAGAAGGACACGCACACCAGCTTCCTCTACGGCCCCTGCTACTACGCGGCGTCGATCGGCGTGGAGGTGACCGGACTGTCCGCCGGCCAGGAGTTCCAGATCCGGCTGGCGAACTACGCCGAGACGAACGACGGCAGCTACGAACGCACGCTCGGCATGCCCACGCGTTCGACGGTGCACCAGGGCGGCGACGGCCGTTTCGTCGTCACCTGGAACGGCTTCGTGCCCGGCACCGATCGGGGGCGGGTGCGCGCCGAGGTGCTGCACCACGGGGACGGTCCCGTCACCATCGAGTCGGCCCAGGCGGAGACGCTCTTCTGGCCGGCGGACTGACGAATGGCCTGACGGCTGACCCGTCACGTCGCCATCGCGGCAGCGGCGTTGGGATCGCGACAACCGATCCGGCGCCGCCGCCGAACCCGGCATGCCGTTGCAGGCCAGGACCCGGGCCGAGGCGGAGCTCTTCTTCGAGGGCCTGGAGCTGGTGGAGCCCGGCGTGACGGTGATCCACCACTGGCATCCGGACGAGGCCGTCGCCGCCGACAACCTGAAGGACTCCGACATCGCGGGGTACGGCGGCGTGGCCCGTAAGCCCGCCGCCTGAGCCCGCGTTCCCGCGTTCCCGCGTTCCGGCTCAGAGGCCGGGGATCTGGTCCTCGCTGATCGGCTCGTAGGTCTGGGACGTGCCGGACGCCCATGCGACCGTGAGCGTCTCGCCGTCCACCGCGACGGTGGCCTCGGTCCAGTCCCTGTCGCCCGTGTCGCATTCCAGCGTCATGGCGTCGTCCGCCACCGTGCCGAAGCAGATCGCGGAGTCCATGCCGCCGGCGATGGTCTCGGTGAAGGTGACGTTCTCGCCGATGAACGTCAGCACGCTGTCCGAGTCCTCCAGGCCCGTGGCCCAGTTGCCCTCCAGATCGCCCGAGGCGTCGGCGTCGGCGCCGCCGGAGGCGGTCCCGCCGTCCTCGTCACCGTCGTCGCTACACCCGCCGAGCAACAGGGCGACGGCCGCGACCGCCGGGAATGCCAACTTCAGTGAGGCACGCATGCGTTGTGTTCCCCGGGTAGATCCGAACTGAGCCCCGGCAGGTTAACGCGGCGCGGCGCGGCGCCCGGAGGTGGGGCGGGCGCCGCGCCGCTGGTTCGGGTCGGCTCAGACGAGGGTCTGGCCGCTGGTGACGACCGCCGTGCCGCCGTACGCGGTGGTGCTCGCCGTGCTGGCCGCCCGGTCGCTGAAGGCGTTCTCCCGGCGTGCGCTCTCCTGGTACGCGGCCGCGGCCGTGCCGGAGTCGCCGGTGGGGTCGCCGCCGTTGAGGATGTTCAGGACGGCGTCGTACGCCTCCTTCTTGTTGTAGCTGCCGTCGAACAGCAGCGGGGTGTCCTGCGCGCGCCAGGAGTACTTGTCGGTCACGCCCCAGACGGTGATGCCGGTGCAGCGCTCGACGGCCAGGCAGGCCTGGGTGACGCCCTGGTACTGCTGGGCCTGGGAGGAGCCGGAGCCGGCGATGTCCAGTTCGGTGATCTCCACGTCGACGCCGAGGTCGGCGAAGCGCTGCAGGGTCTCGTGGAAGTTGCTGGGCACCGGGTTGCCGCTGTTGAAGTGGCCCTGGAACCCGATGCAGTCGATCGGCACGCCGTCGGCCAGCAGGTCCCGGACCAGGTTGTAGGCCGCGTCCTGCTTGGCTCCCGGGTTCTCCAGGTTGTAGTCGTTGTAGCAGAGCTTGGCGCTGGGGTCGGCGGCGTCGGCGAGGCGGAAGGCCTGCGCGATGAAGTCGTCGCCCATGGCCTGCTGGAACGGCGACTGGCGGCGCGAACCGTTCTCCTCCAGCGCCTCGTTGACCACGTCCCAGATGGCGGCCTGGCCCGCGTAGTGCTCCATCAGCCCGTTGATATGGCCTTCCATGGCCTGCGCCGCGTTCCCGCTGTTGACCCAGCCGGGCAGCTGGGAGTGCCAGACCAGGGTGTGGCCGCGCAGCTGCATGCCCTGGCTGGCCGCGTGCTGGGCGATCCGGTCGCCGGCGCTGAAGTTGAACTGGCCCTGACTGGGCTCGGTGGCGTCCCACTTCATCTCGTTCTCCGCCGTGACGCTGTCGAACTCGCGGTTCAGCGTCGAGACGTAGTCCTGTTCGCCGAGGTGGCTGCCGGCGACAGCGGTGCCGTAGTACCGGCCGTTCTCGGCCGCTGCCGCGCCGAGCGTGTCGGCGGCGTAGGCGGTGCCGGCCAGCGTGACGACGCCGACGGCCGCCATGGTGCCGGTCACGCCGAAGGCGACGGCGGCCCGGACGCTTCGGCGCCCGCGACGGTGGGGGGACGTGCTGATCATCGCTACCCCTTGTTTCCGATGAGGCAGACGGGACGGATGCCCCGTCCGGAGGTGATGGGCGAAGTGCCGCGGCTCGGGAACCACGTCACGCGATCTGCCACGTGAGACGGTTCCATGACGATTCGGCAACGATCTTTGAGGAGTATTCGCCCGGACCCGGTCCAGCGTCAACGAAGGTTTCCGGAAGATCCCGGGGCGGTTTTGCGCGCCCCGGGACGCCCTTTCGCTGGGATGTATCAGCTCTTTATCGCCCGTAGCGGTCGAGCATGGCGGCTCTCCCCCGCGGAGTCGTCCGGCGGGAACCGCGATATCTTCCGGAGAATTTCCGGAAGCTCCGGCTGGCGGTGGCGCCGTCCGACCGCGGCCGGCCCGCAACCCGAGAGGGACCGCGGCTCGCACTCGTTGGTGGCGACGGGCCGGTCAACTACCTCCACATTCCGTCCATCTGAATGGAGCGAAGGAAACCGGTACGCGGAGATCGTCGTCACAGCGGTGTCGTACGGTCGTACGATGGGCAACGGCGGCCCGCCACCCGGTGTCCACGTCCCGGGCCGGCCCTCGCCGTTCACGCGCCCCTCCCTTGCCGGGCGGCGCGTTCGCTCCAACTCCCCCTGCCCGACCCGCGTGCCGTCTCCCGCCGCGATCCCCAGGGGTGCCCCATGTTCGCTCGTTCCTTTTCTTCCGCCTTGGTCGTCGTGGTGCTGGCGCTGGGCGCGTTCGTGCTCGGCACCAGCGAACTCGCCGTCGCCGGGCTGCTGCCGTGGATCCGCGAGGACCTCGGCGTCGCCACGGGAACGGCCGGCGGCCTGGTCACCGCCTACGCCGCCGCGGTGGCGCTGCTCGGCCCGCCGCTGGCCGCGGCCCTGCGCACCGTGTCGCGGCGCCGCCGCCTGCTGGGCGCGCTCGGCGCGCAACTCGTCGGCAACGGGGTCACCGCCGTCGCCACCGACCTGCCCGTCCTGTTCGCGGCCCGGGCGCTCACGGGGGCGGGCGCCGCCGTCTACGCGGTGACCGCCATCTCCATGGCGACGGCGCTGGTCGGCCAGGACCGGCGGGGGCGCGCGGTGTCCCTGGTCTTCGGCAGCATCACCGTCGCCACGGTGGTGGGCGTGCCGGCGGGCACGGCGCTGGGGGAACAGTTCGGCTGGCGGGTGGTGTACGGCGGGCTGACGGTGGCGACGGCCGGCGTGCTGGTGTGCGCGGCCGCGGCGGTCCACGAACCGGCGGCGCCCACCGGCGCTTTCGCGGCGCCGGTCGCGCCCCCGGCCCGGCTCGCCGGCCTGCCCTGGGCGCGGCTCCGGACGACGTTCGCGGTCAACGCGGTGGTGACCGCGGGCCACTACGCGGCGGCCACCTACCTCGTCGCACTGCTGACCGAGGAAACGGGACTCGGCCCGGCCGCGGTCACCGCCGTTCTGGTCACCACGGGCGTGACGAGCGCTGCCGGCACGTTCCTCGGCGGCGCCGCGGCCGACCGCGACACCCGCCGCGCCGTCATCGGCGCGGCGGCGGGGACGGCCGGCGCGTTGGCCGTCCTCACCGTCGTCATGCCCCTCCCGGCGCTGGCCTGGCCGGCCATCCTGCTGTGGCACGCCGCGTTCAGCGCGTTCAGCACCGCGGCCCAGGTCGCCGTCTCCCGGCAGGCCCCGGACACCGACCTGCCGGCCGCGACCAACATCTCCGTCTTCAACACCGGCATCGCCGCGGGCTCCTCCCTCGGCGCGCTCCTGCTCCCCACCGCCGGCTTCCCCGGCCTCACCCTCGCCGCCACCGCCCTCCCCCTCGCCGGCCTGCTCCTCCTCGCCGCCACCCGGCGACGGCGCGCATGAGCGTTCGCGCGACGTCCCGGCGCGCCGATTGCTTCGGTTGCCCTGCCGTTCGCCATCACGGACGCGTTACGGACGAGACACACAGAGCGACGCTCGGGGCAGCCTTGACCCATGTCCTGGGACCCCGGCCCACCACAGCGGAGCGTTCACCGGCAGGGCGTGAACCATGGCCTGCACCTCGTCATCTCCCTGCTCACCTGCGGGCTGTGGGCCCTCACCGGCTGGCCGATCGCCACGATCCTCGCCCGCCGCACCCGCCCCACCCCCCGACCCGGCCCCTTCTACCCATCCCGCCGTCCCCCGCCCGAGGGGCCTGCTCCGTAGACCGGGGCAGGCCGACGGATCAGGCCGACGGGTCGGGCTGCCAGGCCGGGTCGCGGCCGATGAAGGCCATCAACGCGTCCTGTGCGGAGGCTCCGTGGGCGACGGGCACGGCGGGGCCGAACTGCCCGCTGTCGCGCAGCATCCGCTCCATCGGCCGCATGGCCGCCAGCGCGGCGCCGCAGCGCTCCTCGCCCAGCTCTGGTTCGCGGCCGAGCGCCTTGGCGAGGTCCCAGGAATGCATCCAGACGTCGGCGGTGTAGAACTGGTCGATCGCCTCCTCCACGGGCCTGTCGCCGGTGTGCGGATTGCTGAGCACCCGTCCGGCGGGGTCGTCGAGGATCGCCTGGATGTCGGCGACGTGCCGCTTCCAGGCGGCGATCGGATCGGCCTCGACGTCCAGGGCCGGGAGCTCGATCCCGGCACCCTTCAGGAAGCCGCGGGACCACTCGACCAGATGCTTCACGATGTCGAGAGCCGTCCACTCCGCGACCGGGCTGGGCCGCCGCCAGTCGCCGGTCGAGGCAGACTCGACCAGTTCGGTGAACCGGGCCGCGTCGTACGCGTGCTGCTGGGCCGGGCTCCCGTTCGCGTCCGCCATCTCAGGCGCCCTTCGCGAGCAGTTCGTCGAGCTTCTCGTAGCCCTCCCTGACCCCGACGTCCATCCCGCTGGCCAGCATGCCGTCGCGGGTTTCGAAGTCCTGCACCACGCTCAGCACCCGCAGCCGGGTGCCGCCGCCCTCGAGTTCCTCGAAGGTCAACGTCTCCAGCGCGACGCCGTCGGGCTCGCCCTCGTAGGTGAAGGTCCACACGATCCGCTCGTGCGGCCGCACCTCGTGGAAGCTGCCGTAGAAGGAGGCGAGTTCCTCGCCGTCACGGTCGTTGGCGAAGGCCCACGCGCCGCCCGTGCGCGCCTCCCACCTGGTGATCCTCGTCGTCATCGAACGCGGCCCGACCCACTGCGCGTAGAGCTCGGGGTCGACGTGGGCGCGGAACACCTGCTCGGGTGCCGCGCCGAACTCCCGGATGATCTCGATCGTCGGAACCTTCTCGTCCGCCGTGATCGCGGTTTCCTGCCTGGCCCTGGTCATGATGCGTCCTTCGTTCGGTTCTGCTTCTGGTTCTTGTCGTCGGCCATCCGGTCCAGCAGGGCGTCGAGGCGTCGATAGCGCTCCTCGGCCTCCCTGCGATACCGCTCGATCCACTTCGTCATCAGGTCGAGCACCTCCGCGTCCAGGTGGACCGGCCGGCGCTGGGCGTCCCTGCTGCGGGTCACCAGTCCGGCCTCCTCCAGCACCTTCACATGCTTGGAAACCGCCTGGAGGCTCATCTCGTACGGCTCCGCCAGCTCCCCCACGGTCGCGTCCGCCCCGGCCAGCCGGGCCACCAGATCACGCCGCGTCGGATCGGCCAGCGCCGCGAACACCCGATTGAGCTGCTCCACGCTCTCGTCCATCAACCTTCCTCAACCTTCCGGTTGAATAAGAACCTAGGCCGCCATCCGCGCGTTGTCAACCAGATGGTTGAGCAAGAGCCCGAGCGTGTGATCACAGAAAGGGGCCCGGCGCCATCTGTCCAACCGAGCGAGACGGAGGACACAATGGGTGACGAAACAGCTGAGGTGACGGGTACGGCCTCGTGAACGAGGAGATCATCACGGCCGAGGACGATGGCAAGAATGGCAGGTAACGCGGTCGATCCGAGCGAACCGCCGCGGATCAAGGACATGTTCTTCCGGCCGGTGCTCGACACGGCCCCGGCGCCGCCGCGTTGCACGACGCACCCGGAGGTTGCGCCGCGCAGGGTGCTGCGGGCGTCGTGGATCTGCCCGGCCTGCGTCCGTCTGCCCCCTTCCTGATCCGGCCCCCGGCGCGTGCCCCCGCCAGGCGGTTCGAAGGCGACCCACGAAAATGAGATCGGCCTTCTGAAGCTGCCGGAGGTCGCCCACGACTGGCGTGAGACCCGGTGGGACTGGTGGGCCGACATCGGGGCCCCCGAACTGTTCCGGGGGGATGCGCTGCTGCACGCCGACATCAACCCGAGCAACCTCCTGCTGGGCGCGTCGAGGTCGTGGGTCGTGGACTGGTCGTGGCCCACCCGAGGGGCCGCGTTCATCGACCCGGCCATGCTCGTGCTGCAACTCGTCTCCGCCGATCACCCGCCGGAGGAAGCGGAAGACTGGGCCGAACGATGCCCTGCCTGGACGGAGGCGGACCCGGCGGCCATCGACGCCTTCGCCGTGGCCTCCACACGCATGCTGAGGCACCGGGCCAGGAGGAGACCTGAGGAGCCCTGGCTACGCGCGATGGTCGAGGCCGCGGAGGTGTGGGCCCGGCATCGCGGCCTGACCGTGAGGTGACTGCCCGGCCGGTTGGTTGGTTGGTTCGGTCACGGTGTCCACGGCTCCCCGGTGCCGTCCCAGCGGAACTCGTCCGGGCCGTCCATGCCCGCGGAGCGGAGGGCCGTCGCCATGGTCGCGGATGGCTGCCGGGGCTGGCCGTCCTTGGCCCTCCAGCACGGCCGGCAGTGCGCGACGGCCATGTCCCCGTAGGTGATCTCCAGGCCGGGCATGGCGACGCTGATGCAGATGCCGGGCTGGTCGCCGTGCGTGCCGCACAGACAGTGGCACGAGCCGTGCCGCTCGGGGTGCTGGTCCATGGGTTCATCCTCTCGCGGTCGCGGGGACGGGGCGGCCGGACCGGGGCAAGTGTGCGCTCGATGGCTGGTTGATGGCGGTCAGCGCCGGATCGACCGCGATGCGGCGTGGCCGAGCACGCTGCCCCCGTCATCGCACAGCTCACCGACCTCGTCCGCGGCCGCGTCACGCGCGAGGCGGCCCGGGGGCGAGGAGCAGCGCGTCCTCCGGCGGAGTGACGTCGATGCGCAGCACGTGAATCCCGTGCGGGTGGAAGAGGGCGATCTCGCCGGGCGCGAGCGAGGCGGTGGACCGGGCCGCCTCGGCGCCGAGGAGGCGGTCGGCCGCCTCGGCGAGCCGGCGATCGAGCACGATCACCGCATCGGGCGCGACCCAGAAGCCGGAACGCGGCGGTGCGGCGTTGGCGACATGCACGACGGTGCGCCAGGGCCCGTTCGCGGTCGCGCGGCTCGGGGGGCGGCGCAGGGTGCTGACGAGGGCCTGCGGGCCGTCGTCCACGGTGGGCGGCGCGGGGGTGCGGCCAGGCCAGGCGGGGACGGAGGCGGCGACATCGAGGCGGCCGCCCGCGGCCTGGACGAGACCGGCCCATGGCTCGGGCGTCCGGGTGGCGGCGGTGACGCGGGCGCCGACGGCCAGCAGCCGCAGCGCCACGAGCCGGGCGAACAGGGCATCGCCCAGCACCCCGATGCGGGTGCCGGCGGGGCCGGGGGCGGGCAGCGCGACGGCGCGGCCGGTGGCGTCGGTGCCCAGGTGCAGTCCGGCGGCGGGGGCGAGCCGGAAGGAGCGGCCGAGGGGGTCGCGCCAGGGGATGCCGGGGATGGCCGCCAGGTCCGGGGCGGCGTTCGGGGAGGTCATCGTCTCGCTCCTGTCGTGCCGGTCGTGGCGAAGCCGGTCACGTCGGCCAGCGAATGTGACGGGTAGGCCAGGGGCAGGGTGGCCAGCAGCCCGGCGGCCTGGTCGGCGACGGGCGGGCCGACGGCCCCCGAGCTCAGCAGCCGGTCGCACTCGGCGGCGGCGTGCCGCGTGACGGTGCTGACGACCCGTACGGCGGTCCGCACGCGGATCCCGCTGCGGAGACGGCCCTGCCCCAGGCCCCCAGGGCCTGGGGCAGGGCCGTCCCGGTCGATCGTGGCCGCGATCACCACGCGGTCGGCGGTGCAGCCGCCGAGTGCGCCCAGCAGCCTGGACCACGCCGCCTGTCCGCCGATCTCCGCGGTGACCGTGCAGTGTGTGGCGGCACCCGCCCAGCTTCCCGCGAGCGCCCTGCCCCCGCCCGAGGCGTCGCCGAGCTGCCGGAGCAGGTCCCGTACGCCCACCGCGCCGAGCGGAACGCCGGGAACGCCCGCGGCGGCGAGCCGGGCCCGGAGCCTCGCCAGGGCCGCCGCCACGGCCGCGCGTGCCCCGGCCGCGCCGCCGCCGCGCCGTTCGGCGGCCTCGGGCGCCGCGAACGGCTCGTACCGCAACGCCAGCCAGGAACGCACCACGATCGGACGGCCCCCGGTGGGCAGCTGGCGGTAGGCGGCGGTGGGCCGGTACCCGGCGTGCAGGTCCCAGGGCGGCAGGCCGATCTGCTCGATGAGGAGCTGTGCGGCGGCGGGGCGGGCCGGATCCTCCTCCAGCCACGCGGCCACGATGCCGGCCGGCAGCTCGGGCAGGGCGCCGCCGGGAAGCTCGATGACCGCGACGTAGCCGCGGCCGTCCGCCATGACACCGAGATCCGGGCCGTTGCGGTCGGCCACCTCGGTGATGTCGAGGGCGGGCAGCAGTGTGTGCGCGAGTCCCAGGCTGCCGTCCGCCCCGGTGCCGGCCGGGGCCAGGGCCTGCCGGCGGAGGCGGTCGAGCAGGCGCCGGTCCGCCCAGCCGTCGCCGCGCCGCAGCAGCGCGCCGGCCAGGATCGCGAACGCGGCGCCGGCGAGGACGTATCGCCAGGGCCCGGTGACGGCGACGGCGCATGCGGCAACGCCCAGGCCGGTCTCCAGGGCCACGAGCCGGCCGCGTCCGAAGCCGGCGCGGCGCCCGGCGTTCATCGCTCCTCCTCGGCGACCGTGCCGCCGGTCTGTTCCCGGGCCGCCGCCTCCGGGTCCAGCAGTGGGCCCGTCGGCAGCAGGCGGGCGAAGCCGCTGGGCAGCGACGGCGCGTCCGTGGGCCGGTATCCGAGGCGTTCGACCGCGTCGGGGGAGGCGAAGGGATAGGCGATGCCGCTGTCGGTGATCAGGGTGTAGGTGCCGCCCGTGCCCGACGAGGTGGTGGCTCTGACCAGGGCGCCCGAGCCGACGGGCAGGTAGATCTCGTCGACGGTGCCGAGCCGGTCGCCGCTCGTGGCGCGCACGGGGGTCAGGCCGTCCGACTGCGGCATCGTCTCCGGCAGGTGGACCGTGGTCTGCCACGGGGTGTCGCCGGGCGGGCTGCCGGGCGGGGTGCTGACGCAGACGGGCTGGTTGCGGCCCGGTTCGTCGGCGACCGGGGACGTCTCCGGCCAGGCCGGGTCGCCGGGTGGACGTTGGTCCGAGCGGGGAGCCTGGGCGGCGGCCGAGGCGCTGACCTCGTGATCGTCGACGTCGGTCGCACCCAGCAGCGTGTGGACCAGCTCGGAGACCGGGACCAGGCCCGCCGGGCGCACCACGTAGTACTGCGGGTTCCGATCCCCGACGCCGGTCGAGACCAGGTCGCCGACGCCGGCCTCGAACGGCAGGGCGGTGTCCGGGGTGCTGCCGACGCCGCCGCCCTGGTCCGGGATGACGATCTCCGGTCCCTCGGGCACGGTGGCGAGGATGCTCCGGGGCAGGCGCACCGGCTCCACGCCCTGGAGACCGAGGATGTCGCCGATGCCGGGCTCGATGGCGTAGCGGCGGCCCGCGGCGAGCAGCCACAGCTGGCCGTCCTCCGCCTGGGTCAGCACGGTGGCCCCGCCCGCCGGGGCATCGGCTCGGGGAGCGGGTGCGATGCCGGGGAGGGAGACGTACAGCACGGTCTGGGTCGGGTCGCCGCCGGTCTCGGAGGGGACGGCGCACACCGTCCAGTCGGCGACGGCCAGGTCGTCCTCGCCGGGCAGCGCGTCGGGGGCGCCGGGGATGCCGACGGGGAGTCCGCGGGGCGCGTCGTCGATGGTGCCCTGCTTGACGGTGGTGGCCTCGCCGCCGCCCACCAGGAGGGCGGAGGCGAGGTTGAGCGCGGGATGCACCACCCCGTCGCTGACGACGTAGCGGTCGCCGCTGCCGCTGGCCAGCACCGCGCCGGAGCCCGGCAGGTCGGGGCCGCTGCCGCCGCCGAGCCAGCCGGCGATGCCGAACCCGGCCATGATCAGGATGCCGATCGCGATGCCGCCGCCGAGAGCCCGGTTGAGCCGGCGGCGGGGGTCGAGCGTCGCCTCGTCGGCGCCCCGGACGAGGCTGGTGATCCTGCGGCGGTTCTCGTAGGCGTACGCCTCTGCCTGCTCGCGCGTGGTGGCCATTACCGGGGTGTCCCTGTCCGGGAGGGGGAGAAGGGGGATATCGGCCGGGGCAGGGGCCCGGGCCGGTCGGTGGCGCCGTCGAGCACGCCGGGGCGGGGCTGCGGCGGGCCGGCGGGTGGCGGCTCGCACGGGTCAGGGCCCGTCCGCCAGCCGCGCCGGGTGGCGCGGCGGATGGCCGGGCTGGCGGCCAGGCCGAGCACGACGGCCAGGACCAGGCCACCGCTCCAGGCGAGTGCCGTGGCGGCGGTTCCGGAGAGCAGCGGCCGGCCGGCCGGCATGGCCTGGACGGGGACGTCGCTGGCCGTTGCCCCGTCGCCGTTTCCTCCGCCGCCGAGGTCGGTGAGGGCGCCGAAGGGGTCCACGATGCCCGCGCCCGTGCGGTCGTTGCGGCCGCCGCCGACCGCCGTGGCCGAGTCGATCATGCGCCGTACGACCTCGGTGGCGGGCATGTCGGGGAACCGGGCGCGTACCAGCGCCACCACACCCGACACCTGGGCGGCGGCGAAGCTGGTGCCGGATTCGACGCGGTAGCCGGAGCCGCCAGGGGCGGCTACGACGAGGTCCTCGCCGTAGCCGGCGAGATCGACCCAGGGGCCCGCGTTGGAGGAGTCGAGCGGCTGGCCGTCGTTGCCGACCGCGCCCACGGCCACCACGCCGTCGTAGGCGGCGGGGTACATCCTTCCCTGTGAGACGCCCGCGTTGCCCTCGTTGCCGGCCGCGGCGACCACGACCACGTCGTTGGCGACGGCGTTGGCGACGGCCTCGCGGATGGGCTCGTGATCGACGGGGATGGCGAGGGAGAGGTTGATGACGCGGGCCCCGTAGTACACCGCGTCGTCGATCATCGCCGCGAGCATGGCCGGGGTGGCCCGCTCGACGCCGTCCGCGCTGCGCACCGAGTAGATGTAGGCGTCGGGGGCGACCCCCGCCATCCGGTCGCCCTCGGTGCGCTCGGACACGATCAGCCCGGCCACCGCCGTGCCGTGGCCGAGGCAGTCCTGAACCGGCATCGGCGTGGTGCGGACGAACTCGCGCTCGTCCGCCACGACCGTGTAGGTGCTGGCGTCGGGCAGGACATGCATGACCAGGTCGGGGTGGCTGCCGTCGACGCCCGAGTCGATGACGGCGACCCTGACGTCGTAGCCCGTCGACAGGTCCCACGCCTGCCGCAGCCCGAGCTGGTCGATCAGCGGGTAGGGACCGGCGTTCTCCGGCAGCGGCTCGCCGGTCACCTCGGTGCGGCACTCCTCGGCGGCGGCGCGGGGCGCGGCGCCCGGGACCGCCAGCGGAGCGAGCACGCCGAGGGCGACGGCGACGGCGGCGGGGAATACGGCACGGCTGGCGGCAGTGCGGGGCCTCATGTCACACCTTCAGGTCGAGAAGGGCCGCGTAGACCCCCCACACGGCGAGGACGAGCGGCACGACGGCCAGCAGGAGCCCGGTCTCGACGAGGTCGAGCGCCCGGGAGAGCCGCGGGTTGATCCGCTGCCGGCCGGCGAGGAGGCCGGAGCCGCCGCACACCAGGGCGATCAGCAGCCCGGCCGGCAGCATGACGCCCAGCAGCGGCACGGTCGTGTCCACCCGGTCCACGATCGTGACCGCCCCGGCCCCCGCCGCCGTCACCAGGGCGGTGATCAGCGGCACCGCGGTCTGTGACGCCTCCTTGAACAGCCGGCAGCGCAGCAGCGTCAGCAGCACGAGCACGCCTCCCACGACGGAGGGCCAGAGCTCGGTGGAGGCGAACAGCACCAGCGTGCCGGCCGCGACCACCAGATGGCTGCCCACCAGCATGCCGGTCAGCCCCCGGCGAGCCGCTGTCACCCGGCCCTGCAGCCGGTCGTGTTCGAGCTGGCTCGGCAGCTCCTCCAGGTCCTCGGCGGAGGCGGCGATCCTGGGGGCGGGCATGCGGGCGACGCGCAGCGCGAGGGTGGGCCACACCGTGGTCAGCACCAGAGCCAGCGGGGCGGCGATCGTGGCTCCCTCCGCGGGCGTCGCGCCGTCCCAGATCGCGCACGCCAACGCCCCGACGGCGCCCAGGAGTCCGCCGGTGATCAGCGCGGTGAAGGTGCCGTCGCCGCCTCCCACGAGGGCGGGGCCGAGCGCGCCGACGCAGGCGAGCACCGCGCAGGCCAGCACCAGATGGGCGGCGGTGAAGCCGTCGACGAGGCCAGGCTCTGTGCCCAGGAGCCGGCAGGCGCCCACCATCGCGGCCGGGGCGGCGAGCACGGCGGCGAAGGTGCCGGCGCCGGTGTCGCCGAACGCACGGGACATCAGCGCCGCGCTGCCGAGCGCGAAGAGCGCGACGGCCAGACCGAGCCAGCCGGGCAGCCGGCCGGGCGCGGAGGCCAGCGCGCCGCAGACGGCGAGCACGGCGATGGCGGCGAGCGCGCCGGACGCCCGGCGGGTCGCGTGGGCGGGCCAGCCGCCGCGTACCCCGTGCTCGCCGATGACCTCGACGACGTCGTCGTACACCGGCGGCGTGGCGTCGTCCACGCCGTGGCCGAGGAAGAGCAGGTCGCCCTCGTGGACGCGCTGCGCGGCCAGCGAGGCGGCGGGGTCGAGGAGCGTGCCGTCGGTGCGGCGCAGCACCCAGCCGCCGTGCCCCGCCCCGCCGTCCGGGTCCGGCTCCCCGCCCGCGTGGCGCAGCAGGGTGAGCATCAGCCGGGCCAGCGGGACGGCGGCGGGCACGGCGAGGTCGGCGCGTCCGGCCGGCCCCGCGACGCCGATGCGGACAAACTCAGTCAGAGGGGCAGGCGGGGCCGGAGCGGCCGTGGGCGGTGCGGTGGGTGCCGGCGTTGGCTGCCCGGTGAGGGTGCCGCTCATGTGGGGTCCTGTGTGCTGCGGGTGGTCAGGGGCGATTCGGCGCGGACCAGCTGGACGGGAACGGTGCCGAGCCTGCGGTGGAGCAGCAGGCCGCGGCCCTTCCTGCGCTGGGCGGACTTGATGCCCCAGATCGGCATCTCGTCGCTGGGGATGCTCATCAGCACCGCGGGGTAGTTGAGCTCCTTCATCCGGCCGAGTGTGGGGTCCAGGGCGGCGCGGGCGGCGCCGCCGGCCTGCCGGGCGATGAAAACGTGCAGGCCGATGCCGCGTGCCTGGGGCAGGAAGTCGAGGAGCGGCTTGAGCGGGTTGCCGCGCGAGGTGGTGACCATGTCGTAGTCGTCGACGAGGACGTAGATCTCGGGGCCGGTCCACCAGGAGCGGTCGCGGAGCTGTTCGGGGGTGACGTCGGTGCCGGGCAGGCGTTTCTTCAGCCCGTCGGCGACGCCGCCGATGACCTCCACGGACCGCTCGTGGCTGGTGGAGTAGCCCAGCAGGTGCGGTCCTTCGAACTCGCGCAGCATCGTCATGCGGTGGTCGAGGATGACGAGCCTGGCGCGGTCGGCCGGGTGGGAGTCCACGACCTGCCGGCCCACGGCGCGCAGCAGCGAGGTCTTGCCGGACTCGCTGTCCCCGATGACGATCATTCCGGGGTCCTCGCCCGGGGTGAGGACGACCGGTTCGAGCCGGTTGCCCTCGACGGCGACGGCGACGCCGGGCCCTGCGGTGACGCGTGCCGGGACGTCGGCGACGGGGAAGACGGTGGGCAGCAGCCGCACGCCGCGGGCGCGCGGGCCCTGCCACGCCTCGTCGACGCGGCGCACCAGGTCGGCGACGCCGTCGGCGAGTCCGTCGTCGGAGTGGACGCCGTCGACGCGCGGGACGGCGATGAGGAAGTGCAGCGCGTCGTGGTCGATGCCGCGTCCCGGGCGTCCGGCGGGGACCGTGCGCTGGGCCTTGCGGTCCACCTCGGAGTCCAGGGCGTCGCCGAGCTTGAGCTCGACCTTGGTGCCGACCAGGTCGCGCATGCCCATCCGCATGTCGAGCCAGCGGTTCCCGGTGATGACGAGGTGGATGCCGTACGTCAGCATCCGCCCGGCCAGCGCCATCAGCAGCTGCTCCAGCTCGGGGTAGCTCTGCCGCAGCACGGCCCAGCCGTCCACGACGAGGAAGACGTCTCCGAAACGGTCCAGCCGATCGTCGGTGACGCGTCCTTCGGCGCGGGCGGCGCGGTAGCCGGCCATGGACTCGATCCCGAGCTCGCGGAAGCGGGTCTCGCGGCTCTCCAGCACCTCCATCACCTCGGCGACGGTCCGGTTGACGGACTCGGCGTCGAGCCGTCCCGCGACGCCGCCGACGTGCGGCAGCCCGGCGAGGGGGAAGAGGGCGCCGGAGAAGTCGAGGCAGTAGAACTGGACTTCTTCGGGGGTGTGGCGCAGCGCCAGGGAGGCGATCAGGCTGCGGACGGCCGTCGACTTGCCGCTGTGCGGGCCGCCGACGATCGCGACGTGGCCCCCGGCGCCGGAGAGGTCGATCGTCAGCGGATCGCGGCGCTGGTGGAAGGGCCGGTCCAGGATGCCGATCAACGCCGTGAGCGGCGGGCTCGCGGGGGAGGCGCCGTAGCCGCGGCCCGGCCGTACCGCGAGCTCGTGGTGGAGTGCGTCCAGGGGCGCGGGGGCGTCCAGCGGCGGCAGCCAGACCTGGTGGGCCTGCGGGCCCTGCCCGGTCATCCGCTCCACCATGACGCTGAGCACGGTGGTGCCCATGTCCTCGTCGTCGGTGAACTCGTCTGCTTCCGGCTGTGGTCCTGGCTGCGGTTCCGGCTCGGGTGCGAGCTCCTCGACGGGCCTCGGGACGTGGGAGGCGGGGAAGGGCCGCACGCTCATCGCGCCGCCGAGGGCGGCGCCCGGGCTCTCGCCCGTGCGGTAGGCGCCGGAGACATAGGCGGCGCGGAACCGCTTGAGGGTGACGGTGTCGGTCCTGAGGTAGCCGTGCCCTGGGGCGCTGGGCAGGCGGTTGGCGTCCGGCACGCCGATGGCGGTGCGGCTCTCGGCCTCGGAGAACGTCCGCAGCCCGATGCGGTACGACAGGTGCGCCTCAAGTCCGCGCAGCCGCCCCTCGTCCAGCCGTTGGGAGGCCAGCAGCAGGTGGAGGCCGAGCGACCGGCCCAGGCGGCCGATCTGGACGAAGAGGTCGGCGAAGTCGGGCTTCTGGGCGAGGAGTTCGGAGAACTCGTCGACCACGACGAACAGGCTGGGCAGCGGCGGCAGCTCCGCGCCGCGCTGCCGGGCCCGCTCGTAGTCGCGCACCGAGACCAGGTTCCCGGCGTCGCGCAGCACCTCCTGGCGGCGGTTCATCTCGCCGGCCAGCGCCTCCTTCATCCGGTCCACCAGGCTGAGGTCGTCCTCCAGGTTGGTGATGACGGCGGCGACGTGCGGCAGGTCGGCCATGCCGGCGAAGGTGGCGCCGCCCTTGAAGTCCACGAGCACGAGGTTGAGCTGTTCGGAGGGGTGGGTGGCGGCCATGCCGAGGACCAGGGTGCGCAGCAGCTCGGACTTGCCGGAGCCGGTGGCGCCGACGAGGAGGCCGTGGGGGCCCATGCCGTTCTGCGCGGACTCCTTGATGTCCAGCTCCAGCAGGCCGCCGTCGGCCGAGACGCCGAGGGGGGTCCGCAGCCGGTCGCGCATCGGCCGGGGGCGCCACAGGGCGTCCAGGTCCAGGTGTCCCGGGTCGGCGATGCCCAGCAGGCTGGGCAGCGTGTTGACGACGGCGTTCAGGTCCTCGGCGTCGGCGGTCGCGGTGGCGTCGGGCCGGAAGCGGGCGAGCTGCTCGGCGAGGGCGGCGGCCTCGGCGACGGAGAGCGCGTCGGCCTGGCCGAACTCGTCCCGGATGTCGCCGGCCCGCACGGTCAGCGTGCCGCCGGTCGCGTCGAGCCGTACGCCGTGGGCGTCGGTGAGAGCGGTGGCGCGGCCGGCCACGTCCAGCACGGTGACGCCCTGCAGCCCGCCCGCGTCGAGCAGCGCCTCGGTGCCCGTCACCAGGCCGTCGTCGACGACGACCAGCAGGTGCGGCACGTCGGGGTCGGGCTCGGCGTCGCGGTTGAACCGGGTGCGGCGGGTCAGCTCGGCGCCGAGCCAGTCCTCCAGCACGGCGAGGGCGGGGTGCATCATCCGCACCGGTCCCGCGTGGTCGGTCTCGTCGGGGTGGTGCGTGTGCGGCAGCCACTTCAGCCAGGACCACGCGGGGGCCTCGACGTCACGGGCGCAGAGCACCACCCGCAGGTCCCGGGGTGAGTGGAAGGTCACGGCGTGCGCGACCACCGCGCGCAGCAGCGCCCGCGCCCGGTCCGGGTCGTCGTCCGCGGTGACGGCGAGCGCGGCGAACCGGCGCAGCGCGAGCTGCACCGGCAGGTCGGGCACGACCGAGTGCGCGTCGATGAACTGCTTCAGCCGCACCGCGCAGAGCGGATCCAGGTCCTCGACGGGCGCGGTCTCCCCCGGCACCAGCGGGGTGGCCAGGAACCGGGGCCCGGTGCCGACGCGCACCGTGCCGAAGTCGGCGTCGCCGCTGCGCCGTTCCCACAGGCGGCGGCTGGCGGCGACCGACCACAGCGTGCCGGGGGCGGGGGCGGCCCACTCCAGGGCCTCGCGCTGCGCCCGCGCGGTGCCGCGCACCACGGCGCGGGTGCGGTCGAGGTACCGCAGGTACTCGCGGCGTGCGTGGCGGGCGGCGCTCTTGGCCGATCCCCGCTGCCGGAGGAGCGAGCCGACCACCATGGCCAGGCAGGACACCAGGAACATGGTGCCGACGATGTAGCCGATGGGGCCGCGGCCCATGGTGAGCATGTACAGCACCGAGCCGAGGCCGCTCAGCGCGGGCAACGCCGTCATCCAGACGTTGCCGTCCTCGGGCCCGGGCAGCTCCGGCGGCGGTTTGAGCACCAGCTCGCTCGTGGGCACGGCGGGGCGCGTGGCCCGCGCGGGGCGCCGGACCATGGTGGTGGTGGTGGTGGGCACGGTCGTTCCGCTCTGGACCGGCTGGACCGGGTGCTGTGCCGTTCGGCCCGCCATCATTCGTACTCCAACTCGGCCTGCCGCGCGTTGTCGACGTCCCCGGTCACCCCGTGGCCGATGCCACCGACGACGTTGTCCAGGGGCTCGTTGGGCCCGGCGCCGACCCGGTCGATATAGTCCGTGTCCATCTCCGGAAGTTCATCGTCGGCGCCGTACGCGTCGATCGCCGCCTGGGCGACGGCGCGGTCCATGGTCTCCCTGTTGATGGCGCCCTCCTTGTGCTCGAAATCGTCCAGCGGCGCCTGGGCGTCGTAGGTCGGCAGCGAGGGCTGGAGGAGGAAGTAGCCGGCACCGGCCAGGCCCACCGGGATCTGCTGCGGTCCCGGGGCGAGGCTCGCGGCCCACAGGGCGGAGCCGACCGAGGCCTTGGCGAGGCTGTTGGAGAGCGCCTTGTCGTCGCTGGTCTCGCCGATGGCCGAGGTCTCCCCCTCGTTGACGAGCGCCGTCAGGTAGCCGACGTTGTTGAAGGTGCTCTCCCGGTTCGCCTCGGGGACCTCGCCGGTGTAGTAGTCGTGGGCCATGGCGTACTGGATCTGGTTGACCCCGGCCTTGAATCCCTCGTTCACGTCCTGTTCGGTCTCCGCCATGAGGTTGAAGATCCCCTGGCGTTCTTCCCTCGAGTAGTGGATGCCGCTGTTGTCGCCGTAGTTGGCGACGTCGTCCATGTGCATCAGCGTGGCATCGGCCAGCGCGCCCTGGAGTGCGGTGTGGTCCTCGGGGAGCGCGCTGTTCTTCCCGAGGATGCTGTCCTGGTAGTCGCCCCCGGCCGAGGCCAGCACCTCGTGGGCCGCCTCGCGGTACAGCATGCCGGCCTCGCTGTCGCGGTCGACTCCCGCGGGAACGGTGGTACCGCTGCGGATCAGGTCGGCGGCTCCGGTGCTGTCCTCCCAGTGCTGGCCCAGCAGGTCCTCCCGGAACGTGTCGTCGGTCAGCAGCTCGGCCGAGGCGACATCGTTGAGCGCGGCGGCCTGCAGCATGCCGCTGCTTCCGGTGTTCTCGATCCAGGAGTCCTCGTCGGACGAGCCCGGTGTACTGGAGCGAGGACCTCTGCTGCACGTCGACGGCGGCGGTCGCCAGGTCCTTGCTGAACTGGTCGCCGGCGGCCACGGTCGCGGTCGACATGAGGTCGCCGAAGCCGTTGAACTCCTTCAGGCCGTCGGCGAACGCGTCGGAGCCCGGCGACTCGCTGAAGATGTCGCCGTCCTCGTAGTCGTACACGAAGGGGCGTATGGCGTCCGGGATGCCCTCGCGGCCCTCTTCGGTCGACGGGTCCAGGCCGCCGGCGTCCGGGTTCATCAGCATGTTGAGGCCGTTGGCGACGCGTTCGATGCTGGAGAGCTGCCAGCCGGCCTCGCCCGGCTCCAGGCCGGCGGTGTCGTCCTTCAGCTTCCCCAGGGCCGACAGGTCGTCGGCGTCGAGCTGCCCGTAGAACGTCTCGAGATAGGCGAGCTCGCTCGCGGTCATCTGCCTGGTGGGGTCGCCCGGATTGTTCGGGTCCTCGTAGATGCCGGCGACGATCGCGTCGAGCGCCTCGGTGTAGCGCAGCAGCTTCTCGCTGTCCGGATGGTCCTTCGCCAGTTCCTCGGAGAGGCCGTCCGCCGCCCAGTCCGCCATCTCCTTCGTCGTCCACAGCCCCAGGGGGCCGTCGGAGAGGTCGTATCCCAGCTCGCCGAGCTCGACGCCGTAGCCGGCGAGATCCATCCGGTACTTCTCGATCTCGTCCTCGATGTCGCCGTACGCCGTCGTCGCGTCGTCGGCCGCGCGGCCCAGGTGCTTCTCCCTGATGTCCAGGGCCAGGCTCTCGGGCAGGGCGTACATGCTGTTCTCCGAGGGGGAGACGCTGATGGACTCGCCGTTGTGCGAGACCGTCAGGTCGCCCGCGGAGCGCCCGTTCCCGGCGTTGCCGGCGCGGAACGCGCTGCTCAGCGCGGACTGCCAGCTGTTCCACTCCGTCACCGCGGCCTCGACGTGGTCGTCGTACTTGCTCTGGAGGCCGTCGCCGCTGGTCCCCTCGCCGATGATCACGGCCTCCACGTCGTCCCTGGCCTGGACGGCCCGCCGCATCGCCCTGACGAGGTAGTCGGTGACCTCCCCCATGCCCTCGCCGTTGTTCTGGAGCTCCCGGAAGGTGTGCTCCGTGCGGTCCTCGCCGTCCACGATGGCGCCGCCGTCGTGCGAACCCGCCTCCTGGGACTCGGCCGTGGCCCGCTGCGCCAGGTTCCCCGCGGTCGCGCCCTCCCCGAAGGCCTGGGAGTAGGCGTTGGCGGTGGTCGCCATGTCATCGACGTCGATCTCCTCGCCGAACTCCCGGTTACGGGTCCACGGCTTCTTCCCCGCCTTCTCCTCAACCTCCTCGGTGGAGAAGTAAAGGAGCATGCTGGGGTCAAAGTCGGCCATCAAACCTCCAAGAGCGTTCCTCGGCGCCGCGCGTGCGGCCGGGCGGGGGACGGCCCGGCCGCACGCGGGCGCGCTGCACCGCGCTACATGCCGTCGGCGATGCTGCGATCCACCGCCGGCGCCTCGCCGACGGCGGCGTGCGCGGCGTTGAGCGACGCGTCGGCGTCGACCTCCAACTCGTCGCCCAAGCCCGCGACCTGGTGGTCCGAGGCGGCCATGTTCTCCCGGCCCTCGGCGGCCCGGGCCACCCCCTGGGACTGCTTGTCACGGGTGGCGGTCACGGCGTTGACGAACTCGTCGGCCCCGGCGTAGCTGGCGGCGTTGGGAGCCGCGCGCTCCAGGTAACGCCGCGTGGACTCCGCCGCGTCGGCGGAGCTGACGCTGCCCTGGGCGGCCTCCCGAAAGCCTTCCGAGAAATAGTGCAGACCGTCTCCCGACACGGGCATCTCCTTCCTTTACTCCCCGACCACGCCGCCCGTGGCGCCGCGCCGGGTGGCCCAGACCTCCGGGTCCTCGGTGAGCTCCGTGGGCGGTGCGATGCGGCTCTCTTCCTCGTCCGGGGCATGGCGTCCCCTGGCGGCGCCGGGAGCGGGTGGCGGCACCGCCGCGCCCGGTCGGCCCCCCGCCAGCGGGTAGCGGGCGGGGGCCTGCCGGGAGTGGGCGCGCCAGGTACTGGACGGTTCGCCGATGGCGCGGCCACGGGCCGTCGCGCCCCGTGCCCCGCCCCTGGCGCCGCCCTGGGCGGCCGCTCCCGGCGGCGGCATGAGGGAGCGCGCCGCCGCGCCCTGCGCCACAGCGCCACGGCCCGCGGGGGCGGTCGCCCCGCCGCGTGGCGTGGCGCCGGCGACCGTGGTCCGCGCCGCGCCACGGCCGTACGGGCCCACGCCGCGCTGCGCCGCCGCGCCCGGCGGGGGAACGAACGGCCGGCCGCCCTGGGCCGCCTCCTGCAGCGCGAAGCGGGTGGCCACCCGGGCGTTGCGGTTGAGGTTGTTCACCGCCTGCCGCATCACCTGGCCGCGCGCCGGCCCGGTGGGGCCCACGCTGGGCGGCATGATGCCGCCGTACAGACCCGGCAGGCCGGCGCCGCCCACGGCGGCGGCGCCGGCGGTGAGTGTTCCGGCCCCGGGGGTGGCGAGCGCCCCTGGGCCGTCGGCGAGTCCGGCGAGCCGGGTGGCGTACTCGGTCACCTCGCCGAACGGCTGCCCGGTCACCGGGTCGATCCACCGGTTCGTGTCGGGGTCGAACTCCCGCCCGGTCGCCGGATCGACCAGGTAGCCCGTGGTCGGGCTCTGCACCCAGCCGGCGAAGTCGCCCTGCTCCGGGCCGAGGACGCTGGCGTGGGGGTATTCCCCCGCGCCGATCTGGCTGCCGTTGGGGGCGGCGTAGTCGGCGGCGGCTCCCTCGGCGTAGGCCGGGGACGCCTGCCCGGCGGCGCCACCGGCAGCGATCCCGCCGGCCACGCCGCCGCCGGCCGCCGCGGCCGTGGAGGCCGCGCCCGCGGCGGAAGCGTCGGCGGCGGAAGCGTCGGCGTAGCCGCCGGCGGCGGCGGTCGCGCCCGCGCCGCCGCCCGGTGCCCTCGGCGCCTCGCCTCCGATGACCCTGGCGAACTCCTCACCGAGCGCGTCAAGTTCCTCGTTGGCCCGCTGGATCAGCTCCTCCTTCTTCTGCTCCGCCGCCGCGGTCTTGACGTTGATGGCCATGCCGGCGTCGATCGCCTCGATGTCGCGCCCGAGCTGCGCGTCGACCTCGCCGTACTCCTCGTCGAGCTGGACCGCCCGCTCGGTGGCCTGTGCCGACCGCTCGGCGGCCCCCATGAGCTGATCCGCGATCTGCCGGGCCACGGTCCCCGCGCCGTCGGCCCAGCCACCGGCCTCGCCGAGCCGGTCGGAGAGGATCAGCAGTCCCTCGCCCGGCTCGGTCTCCGCCTCGGCCGCCGAGGCGGACAACTCGCCGCCCTCGGTGCCGGCCGCGCGCGCCAGCGCGTCCCATGCGGCCCCGGCGGCCCGCATGGCGACGTACTGTGCGCTGGTGACCTTCCGGATCGCCTCGTAGAACCGGCCTTCCGTGTCTGCCATGCGCGCCTCAGCGCCCTTCTGTCGCCATGCGGTCCACGAAGGTGGAGTACGCCGCGTCGTGGGCGTTGGTCAGCGTCCGCCGCGCGGCGGCCTCGTGACTCTCGCCCGTGTCGGCCGCCGCGGCGGCGCTGCGGCTGATGTCGTCCACCGAGACTCCCGCCCGCTCCAGTTCGGTCAGCATGGTGAGCGCGGCCGTCTCCAGGGCCGCGGCGGCCCGGTCGGCGCCCGGCACTTCGCCGAACATGCCCGGGTCCGAGGCGATCTCGGCGAACCTCGCCCGCATCTCGGGGAGTCCGGCCTTCCTCCCGGCCCCGCTCTCGGCGGCCCGCAGGCCGTCGAAGTTCATGATGGTCATGGATCAGCGCCCGCCCGCCGCCGCCCGCACCATCGCGGCGCCGCCCTCGCCGCCGATCGACTGGACGTTGCGCATCGCGAGGTTCTGCGACGAGACGCTGTCGTCGAAGCCGGTCGCCTCGCGGCGGAAGATCTCGTCACGCTCGTTCAGTACGGTGCCGACCTGGGCGTCGACCAGGCCGTTCTCGATGAGCTGCATGATCTGGGTGCGCACGTTGTCCCAGATCGCGATGTACTGCTCCTGCTGACCGGAGGTCTGCGACTGGATGCTGGTAAGACCTTCGTTCCTGAAGTGGATCATGCCGTTGGAGCCCATGGTTCCTCGGTCCTGTCCGTGTGTCTGGGCGGCTGGTGTCAGATCTGAGCGGCGATGCTCAGGTCGGAGGGGGTGGTCGGGGCAACGACCTGGCTCAGGGCGTTGTGCGCCTCGTCGTCGGTCTCCCGGCCGGTGTTGGCCGTGATGCCGAGGTCCTGGGACAGGCCGTCGAGCGCGTCGGCCAGCGCCTGGCCGGCCCGGCCGAGGTTCTCGTAGGTCTCCATCGCGGTCGCGGTACCGGCACCGTTGTAGGCCGTAGCCATGTTGGCGCTGTGTCCGCCGATGCCGGTGGACACCTCGGCCATGTCGGTGAACGCCTGGCCGATGATCCCCTTGACGCGATCGACCTCGTCCGGAGAGAGCTTGACTTCCTCGTACTCCATTGCCGCCTCGCTTCGGCTCGATGCAACCTCGATACAACTCCGTTGGCTTGCCGGTCCGTGACGGCCTGCCGACGCTGATCATCATGTGAATCGTGCCGGCGCGGCCAGACGCGTGTGCCCCGACAAAACGCCTAGGAACGTTCCATGGACGTGACCTGGGGAAACGGCGCGGCGAAGGAACGATCCGAGGCGTTGCGGGCGTTCATCTGCGGCCCGGATCGGGTGCCTTGCGGAACCGAATCCCCCGCAACTGTCGCTCAGAGCTCGCCGAGACGACGCCGACGAGACCCGACAAGTTCGCCCTATCGACCGGCACGGAACGGCCGGGCTGGTGAAGGCCGGCGGCGGGGACATCCACGACGCCAAGGCGAAGCTGCGGCACTCCTCGATCGCCGAGAGCATGGCGGCCGTCGTCCCGGGAGTTCGGAAGGCGGTTGACGGAGCGCCCGCTCACGCATCGCTCACGCAGGAGGCTCCGGAAGCATGATCGCCCCGGCGCCTGCGAGGCGTCCGGGGCGATGATGTGCAGGTCAGGGGCTATGTAGGTGATCGTTCTTCGGTAGGCCGTCCGGGACTCGAACCCGGAACCAAAGGATTAAAAGTCCTCTGCTCTGCCAATTGAGCTAACGGCCCCTCGGGAGCAGCATAGCCCCACTGGTTGGCCGGGTCCGAGGTGATTCTGGGCCCGTGGTGCGGGGCGAATGTCCTGGTTTCTTGGGGTGCAACTCGCGTAGCGCGGGGGCGCGCATGCGGGTCGCGCGATCCCGTTTCGTCGTTATCCGGCCACGGTGGGTGAGACGGGGCCGCCGGCGGGCGCGGGGCCCGCCGGCGGCGAGGGGGTCAGCCCCGCTTCCAGCGGGGTTTGTCGGTGCTGCGGTGCTCGTCGCGACGGTGGTCGTCGCGGCGGATGCCCTCTCCACGGCGGTTGTGGCCGAACGGGCGGCGATCGCGGTCCCCGTTCCGGTCACGGTCCCGGTCGCGGTCCCGATCCCGATCCCGGTCACGGTCGCGGAAACCACCGCGCCGGTCGTCGCCGCGGCGGTCCCGGTCACGGTCCCGGTCGTCGCGGCGGAAGCCGCCGCCCCCACGGTTGTTATGCGAGAACGGACGGCGGTCCCGGTCACCACGGTCGCCCCGGTCGTCCCGGCGGCCGCGCTGCTCGGCACGGGCCGCCGCGGCCGCGGCGCGGGCCGCCGCGGCGGCCTCCCGCTCGGCCTCGCGGGCCGCCTCGCGCTCGGCCTCGGCCGCCGTCTCGGCAGCGGCGCGGGCGATCGCCTCGGCCGGGTCCTCGCCGCGCTCCCGGGCGGCGCGTCCGGTGAGCCGCTCGGCGTCGCCGCGCAGCTCGGTGGCGCGCTCCCTGGCCCGCTCCAGATCGCGGCCGAGCCGCGCCACCTCGCGTTCCGCCTGCCGGGCGGCGCGCGACGCGGATTCGGCCTGAACCTCGCTGAGCGACCGGGCGCCGATGATGTCGGCGAGGTCGTCGTGGAACAGGTCGCCCCGGCCGATGATGTGGCGGGCGGCCTTGACGCCCGCGTCCTCCATCAGCCGGAAGATGGTGCGCCGCTGGTGCGGCAGGGCCAGCGAGACGACGGTGCCGGAGCGTCCGGCCCGCGCCGTGCGTCCGGAACGGTGCAGGTAGTCCTTGTGGTCGCCGGCCGGGTCCACGTTCAGCACCACGTCGATGCCCTCGACGTGGATGCCGCGGGCGGCGACGTCGGTGGCCACCAGCACCCCGATCCGGCCTTCCTTGAAGTCGGCGAGGGTGCGGGTGCGGGCGCCCTGGGTCATGCCGCCGTGCAGCGCGTCGGCGCGCACGCCGGCGTCGCGCAACTGCTCCGCGACCCGATCCGCCCCCAGCTGGGTGCGGACGAAGACGATGGTGCGGCCGTCACGCCCCGCGATGGCGGCGGTGAGCGGCGCCTTGTCCTGCGGCTTGACCACCAGGACGTGGTGGCTCATGGTCGAGACCGCGCCCTGGGCGGCGTCGACCTGGTGGCGGACGGGGTCGACGAGGTAGCGCTTGACCAGGGTGTCGATCTCGCGCTCCAGGGTGGCGGAGAACAGCATCCGCTGTCCGCCCGGCGGCACCAGGTCGAGCAGCTCGGTGACCTCGGGCAGGAAGCCGAGGTCGGCCATCTGGTCGGCCTCGTCGAGCACGGCGACCTCGACGTTGTCCAGCGAGCACGCGCCGCGCTTGATCACGTCACGCAGCCGGCCGGGGGTGGCGACCAGGATGTCGACGCCGCGCTCCAGGGCGTAGATCTGGTTGCCCATGGAGGTGCCGCCGCAGACGACCTTCATCCGCAGGCCGAGCAGCTCGCCGTAGGGCTCCAGGGCGGCGGAGACCTGCATGGCCAGCTCGCGGGTGGGCGTCAGGATGACGGCCCGCGGGTGGCCTGGGCGGGTGCGCTCGCCGGCCAGGCGGGTCAGGGTCGGCAGGCCGAAGCTGAGGGTCTTGCCCGAGCCGGTGCGGCCCCGGCCGAGGATGTCGCGCCCGGCCATGGCGTCAGGGATGGTGGCGGCCTGGATGGGGAACGGGGTGGTGACGCCGTTCTCGGCGAGCTTCCGCACGATCTGCTGCGGCAGGCCGAGGTCGGCGAAGGTGACCGTCGGCTCGTCCAGGGGTAGGACGGCTTCAGGCGTGGTGACGGACATGCGAGATGAGAACCTTCCGGAGTCGGGTCGGCACGCGCCTTTGCTCCGTAGGTGCTCTTGACCGCCTTGATGCGGTCAGCCACGGCTTAACGAGGAACGCGCCACACGGCGCGCTACGTGGGGCGCCGGGCAAGTGGGATCAAACGATCTACAAGCATACGCAGGGCGCCGTCTGCCATGCAAACGGGATTCACCCCTCGCGCATCAGTTCCCGCCGTCGCCACCGCCTCCACCGCCTCCGTTGCCTCCCGTGTCACCGTCGCCGGTCGGCGTCGGGGTGGGGGACGGGGACGGCTCCTCGGGGCTGGGGCTGGGCTCGTCGCTGGGCTCAGCAGAGGGCGTCGGGTCCGGGGACGGCGTGGGCTTCTTGGTGGACTCCGGCGCGCGGGTGGGCGCGGGCGTCGGCGTGCGCGCCGGGTCGCCCGGGTCTGACGCGTCCGACCCGTTCTCCTGCTCCCCCGCGGGCGTGTCGCGCTGGTTCGAGGCCCCCGAGTCGGCGCCGCCCGACGAGCTGTCCGCCGCGGTGGGCCCGGGGCCGGTGGCGGCACCCGCCGCACCCTCGCCGTCCGGGCTCGGCCGGTCGGACTGCTCGCCGCGCGGGTCGACGCTCACCTCGACGGAGTGGCCGGGGTCGGGTGAGGCGTTCCCCACTTCGGCCGGATCGTTCTGGCGCACGTCGTCCGAGCCGGCGCTCACGCACCCCGTGAGCGCCCCCACGGCGACGGCGATGAGGGACACGGCGGCGGCGGGAACGAGACGGCGGACGGATCGGCGCACGGCGGACTACCTCCGAGGGGCGGGGACGGCGGCTGGGCAAGGGCCTCTCCGCTGCTCAACTCCCGTACCCCGCGGAGGACACGCCCCGCACGGGGGCACGTTTGCGCGGGCCAGGAACGGCCGGCCCCGACCCCGGGCAGCGCCGGCGGACCTACGCGTCGGGCTCGTCGAGGCGTTCGCCGCCGTGGGCGAACGCGGCGGCGAAGGCCTCCTCCCCCAGGGCGGCGCGCGCGGCGGCGGTGATTCGGTCCACATCGCCGCGTTCGGCCGCGGGCAGCGGGGCCCGCACGGAGTCGCGGGCCGCCGCGGCGGCGCCGAGCAGTGTGGCGGCCCGGCGGTGCCGCCCGGCGCGGCCCGCCGCGCCGGCCAGGCCCTCCCAGGCCAGGGCCACGGCCCGCGGATCGCCCAGCAGCCGCGCCTGGACGAGCCCCTCCGCGTGCCGGGCGTCCGCGGTCACCGCGTCGCCGCGCAGCTCCGCGACGAAGCCGAGTTCGGCGAGGACCAGGGTGAGCCCGGGACCGTAGTCGGCGGCCCGGAACCAGTCGAGCAGGGGCCGCAGCCGGGACTCCGCCGCGTCGAGGTCGCCCGCGCGGCGGGCGCCGAGGGCGAGGCCGAGCTCGGCGCCGGCCTGGCCCCGCCGCAGGTTCTGCTCGGTGGCCAGCGCCAGGGCCCGGCCGTGCAGGCCGTCGGCCCGGGCGTGGTCGCCGGTCAGCAGCGCGATCCGGCCGAGACCGCACAGCCGGTTCACGGCCTCGGCCCACAGGCCCAGCTCCTCGGCCATGCCGAGCCCCTCCCGGTGCAGGTCCGCGGCCCGCGGGTAGTCCCCGGCGATCTCGGCGAGGGTGGCCAGCGGGAAGACCGTCTGCGCCCGCCCCCAACGGTCGCCGAGCACGCGGAAGAGGCGGGCGGCGCGCTCCCCGTGGTCCCGGGCCGCCGCCAGATCGCCGCGGGCGAGGGCGTGGCGGGCCAGCAGGCTGAGGGCGGCAGCCTCGCCCCAGCGGTCGCCGAGCGCGCGGAAGTCCTCGGCGGCCTGCCGGCTCAGGCGCTCCCCGGTCGCCACGGCGGCGGTGCCCATCTGGGCGAACGCCAGGAACCACCGTGCGGTGGCCAGCCCGGCCGCGTCGCCCGCGGCGGTCAGCGCGTCCAGCACGGCCCGCGGGTCCTCGCTCTCGGCCCGGGACACCAGCAACACGACCCCGGCATGCCACGCCCGGGCTCGGTCCCGGACCCGAACCACGTCGACGCGGAGCCCGGCGGCGCGGTCCCCGACGGCGGCGGGGTCGGGGGCCGGGGCCACCGGTTCGGCGGCCGGAACGGCGTCGGGGACCGGGTCGACGGCAGGGCTCGGATCGCCAGAGCCCGCTGCGGGACCCGGATCGGCAGGCACCAGGGCGGCCGGCACCACGGCGGCGGGCAGCACGGCAGAGCGAACGGCGGTGCCGGGGACCGCGGCGGGGATCGGGTCGGTGGTGGGGCCGCGGTCGGCGGGCGCCGGATCGGCAAGACCCGCGACAGCGGGCAGTGCGTCGGCGGCAACCGTGGTGAGGGCGCGTTCCAGGGCTCTGCGGGCCTCGCGGAGCCGGCCGCGCAGGACCCAGTACCAGGTCAGCGCGGTGACCAGCCGCAGTGCCTCCGCCGCGGCGCCCCGTTCCACGGCCAGGTCGACCGCCCGGCGCAGGTTGCCGCTGTCCGCGTCCAGCCGCGCCAGCCAGCGCCGTTGTTCCGCCCCGCGCAGCAACGGCTCGGCGTGCTCGGCGAGTCGGGCGTAGAAACGGACGTGCCGGCGCTCCGCCTCCCGGTACTCGCCGGCCTCCCGCAGTCGCTCGGCGCAGTACTCGCGGACGGACTCCAGCAGCCGGTACCGCGGGCCGCCCAGCCGGTCGTCGAGCACCACCAGGGACCGGTCGACGAGCCGGGCCAACGCGTCCAGGACCTCCGCGGGCCGCACCTCGCCCCCGGCGCACAGCTCCTCCGCCGCCTCCACCGTGCAACCGTCCACCTGCCCGGCCAGCCGGCGCAGCACCGTGCGTTCGACGGCGGTGAGCAGCTCCCAGCTCCAGTCGAGCACCGCGCGCAGGGTGCGCTGTCGGGGCGGGGCGTCCCGGTAGCCGCCGGTCAGCACGGAGAACCGGTCGTCCAGGCGGGCGAGCAGGCCGTGCAGGCCCAGCGTCCTGGCCCGGGAGGCGGCCAGCTCCAGGGCGATCGGAAGCCCGTCGACCCGCCGGCAGATCGCCGCCACGGCCTCGGCGTCGGCCGCGTCGAGAGCCGCGTCCGGCGGGCGGCCGGCCCGGGCCAGGAAGAGCCGCGTGGCGCCGGCCTGGTCCAGCGGCGGAACGCGCAGAACCGTCTCGCCGCCGATGCCGAGCGGCTCCCGGCTGGTGGCCAGGATCCGCAGGTCGGGCACGGCCCGCAGCAGCGCCTCGGCGAACTCGGCCACCGGCTCGACCACGTGTTCGCAGTTTTCCAGCACGAGCAGCAGCGGAGGTCTGCCGCGCAGCGCGGCGGCCAGCCAGCCGATGCCGGAGTCGGACCCGGGGGTGGAGTCGGAATCCGGCCCGGCCTCCGGCCGGATGGCGAGGGCCTCCAGGACCGACTCGGCCAGCTCGCACAGCACCTCCTCGGCGGGCGCGGCGGACGCGAGCCCGGCCAGCTCGACCAGCCACGCGCCCTCGGGGAACGCGTCGAGCTGGCCGCGCGCCGTCTCCACCGCCAGCCGGGTCTTGCCGACCCCGCCCGGGCCGGTGAGCGTCACCAGGCGCGCGGTGCCGAGCAGCCCGCGCAGCTCGGCCACAGCGGCGGAGCGGCCGATCAGTTCGGTGAGGGGGGCGGGGAGGTTGGTCCGTGGCCGGGCGGCCGGTGCCGCCTCCCTGATCCGGCCCGGTTCGGGGCCCAGCGCCGGATCCGGTGCCGGATCCAGGATCGGGTCCTGGCGCAGGATCGCCTCGTGCAGGGCGGCCAGCTCTGGTCCCGGGTCCAGGCCGAGTTCGCTGGCGAGGCGGCGGCGGAACGCCTCGTAGCCGGCCAACGCCTCACCCTGCCGGCCCGCGCCGTACAGGGCGCGCAGCTGGGCGGCGCGCAGGCGTTCCCGCAGCGGGTGCCGGGCCACGAGGTCGGCGAGCTCGCCGATCACCAGGCGGTGTTCGCCCCGTTCCAGGCGGGCCTCGGCGAGTTCCTCCAGCGCGCCGAGGCGGTCCTCCGTGAGCCGGTCGATCGCCGCCCGCGCGAACGGCTCGTCGGCGTGGTCCGCGAACGCCGGACCCCGCCACAGGGCCAGGGCCTCGACGAGCAGACCGGCGCGTCCGGCCGGGTCCGCGGCGGCCCGGGCCCGGCCGGCGAGCTCGGCGAACCGGCCCGCGTCGACGTCCTCGGGGGCGATGTCCAGCCGGTACCCGGCGGGGCCGGAGACCACGAGCCGCCGACCGCCCGGCTCGGCCTGTTCCAGGGCCCGGCGCAGCTGCGCGACCTTGCCCTGGAGGGCGCCGGCGGGGTTCCGGGGCGGGCGGGTCGCCCACAGCTGGTCCACCAGCCGGTCGGCGGACACCGGCTGTCCGGGGCGGACCAGCAGCCGCGCCAGCACCGCGCGGACCTTGCGCTCCGGAACGCGCACGGGCGCGCCGCTGGCCGCCCACACGGCCAGCGGGCCCAGGACTCCGAATCGCACGCGGCAACGATAGGCCGACGGCGCGTTCCGCAGCGGACCGGCAGCAAACCGGCAGTGGACCGCAAGCCGGGACGTCCACCCTGGGCCCAAGCGTTCGCACCCGTTCGCACCCGTCCGCACCGGAGGAAGCAGATGAACAGCGCACCGCAGGGGACACCGGCCGGCACGCCGGTCAGCGTCATCGGCCTGGGCAACCTGGGCCGGGCACTGGCCACGGCGCTCGTCGAACGCGGCCACCCCACCACCGTGTGGAACCGCACGGCCGGCAGGGCCGACCCGCTCGTCGCGCGGGGTGCGCGGCGTGCGGACACGGTCGCCGAGGCGGTGGCGGCCGGGGACCTGGTGATCGTCTGCCTGCTGGACCACGACGCCGCCCGCGCCGTGCTGACCCCGGCCGCCGCGGGGCTCGCCGGCCGGGCGGTGGTCAACATCACCTCGGGCACCCCGGAACCGGTGCGGGAGCTGGCGGACTGGGCGGGCCAGCAGGGCGCGCACTACCTCGCGGGGGCGGTCTACGCCGTCCCGCAGACGATCGGCACACCGGAGGCGTTCGTCCTCTACAGCGGGTCGCGGACGGTCTTCGACACCCACCGCGACACGCTGGACGCGGTGCTCGGCGGCGGCACGTTCACCGGCGTGGACCCGACGCTGGCGTCGGTGCACGACATGGCGGTGCTCAGCGGGATGTACGGGATGTTCGCCGGGTTCTTCCACGGCGTGGCGCTGGCTGGGACGGAGGGGATCAAGGCCGCGGACATCACCCGGCACATGGTGCGGTGGCTGACGGAGGCGGCCGCGGCGCTGCCGGGGTTCGCGGCGGAGATCGACTCCGGCGACTACGCCACGGAGACCTCCACCCTCGACATCAACGCGTGGGGGCTCGGCGCGATCCTGACGGCCAGCCGCGCCCGCGGGGTCGGCGACGCGCTGCTGGCGCCGTTGCAGGAGCTCTTCCGGGGGGAGGTCGCCGCCGGCCACGGCGCGGCCAGCGTGGCCCGGACCATCGAATCCCTCGCCTCCCCGGGCCGCGGCGTGTAGCGGACCCCCGAGCCCGCCGGAGGGCCGGGGGCGCGGGACAATGGACGGGTGCTGGAGATGACGCGCGAGGAGTTCGAGGAACTGGTCAGCGAGGGACTGGACCGGATCCCGCCCGAGCTGACGCGGCTGATGGACAACGTCGCCGTGTTCGTCGAGGACGAGCCCCCGCCCGAGGACCCCGAGCTCCTCGGGCTGTACGAGGGCACCCCGCTCACGGAACGCGGCGAGTGGTACGCCGGTGCGCTGCCGGACCGCATCACGATCTACATGGGCCCCACGCTGCGTCTGTGCGAGACGCGCGAGGAGGTGGTGGAGGAGGCGGCCACCACCGTGGTGCACGAGGTGGCGCACCATTTCGGCATCGACGACGCCCGGCTCCACGACCTGGGCTGGGCCTGAGCCACGGACGGGTCATCCGGCCGCGTGGCCGGCCGGATACCGTTTTGCTGATCAGTCGCGGCATCGCCTATGCTGCTGGCGTCTCCGGCGGCATCCTCCAGGTGCCCAGGCGGCCTCTCCCGCCCCCGTCGTCTAGTGGCCCAGGACGCCGCCCTTTCAAGGCGGTAGCGCGGGTTCGAATCCCGTCGGGGGTACTCAGAGCAGAACGTTTCGCGAGGTGGCGGCACATCGGCCGGATGTTCGGTCGAGGTGCCGCCACCTTTCTGCGTTCGCGCGTGACATCGGTGCCGCCGGGCGGTGGTCGGGCGGGCCCATCACCGCGGGGCGTCGTCCTGCGTTCCCGCCCCGGGGGCGGGTTCGGCGAGCCACTGGGTGAGGCCTTCGGCGTGGTGCAGTTCCGCTGCGACGCGCTGGCGTTCGGCGTCGGTGAGGTGGATCCGTGCCAACTCGCGGGCCCATCCGTCGATGTGATCGTGCTCGTTCAGGGCGGTGGCGAGTTCGATGAGGGTGGCCAGGGCCAGGGCCCGGTCGAGGGCCGGCGCGGTGTCGCCGTGCCGGCGCAGCGCGGAGGAGATGGCCCGGAAGGCGGCCCGGTCGTCGTTCTTGAACTCGCGGAAGATGCGGGCGTTGTCGAGGGCCCGGGCCAGGCCCGGCAGCTTCTTGGAGCCGCCGTACTCGAGTTCGGCCGGCTCGTCTCGCTGGATGAAGATGAGCGAGTTGCCGGACGGGTCGATCAGGGTGAACCGCGTCTGGCCGGGGCGGAAGCGGGTGATGCGCGGGAGTCCCTTGGCCAGCACCCTGCCGTAGGCGGCGCGCATGGCTTGGGTGAAGGCGGCGTGGTAAGGGGCGACCTCGTCCACCAGGACCAGACAGCCGCCGCCTTCTTCCCTGGCCGGGTCGTGGCCCTGGGGCGGCCTGCCGAAGTGCACCCCGAAACCGCTCCATCCCAGGGCGAGGTAGAGGTACGGGCGGGTCTGCTGGTGGGTGACCTTGAAGCCGAGCGCCTGGTAGAACGCCAGCGTCTGCTCCACGTCCGCGCACGGCAGCAGCGGCACCATCGTCTCGTTCGCCCGTATCGTCGTCTTGGTCAACGGTCCTCCGACTCATCACATCTGGGCGGATCGGCCCCGACGGTACGACCCGCGATTCCGACTAGTCAAATTTTATTAGTTGGTTGGTGTGCCGCGGTGGCTCCTGCGGAGGGATGGTTCAGCCGGCCGCTCGGAGCCGGAAATGCGCGTCGGTGGCGTCGACGGGGCGGGCCTGCCATGTGGATCGGTGACCGCGGTCACGGTCAGACGGCGGCCGTGGCCAGCCTCTCGAACGCGTCGCGGGGGTACCAGTGCAGGACCCACGGGCGTTCCACGACGCTGCTGCCCGCGGCGCACGCCGCGTGACCCCAGCTGCGGCTCTAGCCGGCACCGGCGCTGGCGAGGGCGGCGGTGCCCGGTGCGCACGCCTCCTCCAACGCGACGCGCTCCTCGGGCGCGAGCAGGCGGACCAGATCGCGCCGCCCCGGGTCAAGGACCTCCCGGCCCGTCGCCAGCCACCCGGCGGGCGCCGCCACGCCGGTGAACGCCGCGAGCCGGGACAGCTCGCGGTCCGGCTCGTCGAGCAGCGTCTCGTACGACAGGGTCATGCGCCGGTCCGCCGGGATCGCGGACAGCTCGTCCAGGCCGGCCCGGATCATCTCCGACCACAGCGCGCCGAAGCGGGTCACCGGAAGGTCGGCGCCCCAGAGCAGCGCCGGGTCGTACCGCTCGGCCAGCAGCCCGGACAGCCGCGGCGGCAGCGTCGCGACGCGCTCCGGCGTCAGCTCGGAGCTCTTCTTCACCCCCGCGAGCTCGCACATCTCGGCCAGCAGCGCGATGGTGCGGAACCCCGCGTGCCGGCTCATGGAGACGGCGCAGTCGGGCCCGTTGCGGTGCAGGTGGACGAAGCGCGCGGTGGGGAAGGCCAGCCGGAGGTACGGCAGCCAGCGCAGCGAGTGCCCCGAACGCTCCACGACGACCCGCCTGCCGAAACGGTCGCGCAGCAGCGCGAACAGCGCCTCGTAGTGCGCGGGCGCGCTCCGGCGCGGCCACTCCCGGACCGCGCGGCCCAGCTCGTCGAACAACGCGTCGGGGTCGTCGGTGAGATGCGGGAGCACCATGAGGGACAGCTTGGGGATGCCGGTGGTCTGGGCGGAGTACCGCCCGGGCCGGTAGCCGAACTCCGCCATCCACACGCCGCTGCGGATCATCGCGTCGAACGCCCGGTTGGGCTCCGACAGCAGGCGCCAGAACTCCTCGCCCGTCAGCGGCCGCACCGGGAAGGACGCGTCGGGGTCCATGAGCGAGACGAGCAGCTCGTTGAGGCTGAGGACGTCCGGGTGGGCGTGGAGGATCTGGGACAGCGCGGTCGAGCCGCTGCGTCCGGTCCCCACCACGAACGTCAGACCGCGCTCGGCACCCCGCATACCAGCCTCCTTCGACGGCTCCGCACCATGGTTCGTCCTCCCGCGAGCGCGCGCAAACGGCACTTGGACGCCGCCTCCTGCCCCCGTCCCGGTGCCGACGACCGGTCCCGCCCGGGGCCGGTTCAGTCATGTGAGGAGTCTTCGGCGAAAGACCTTCACACTGTGGACGCAACCGGAGCCTTTCTCTTCGCGTTCGGGTCGATGGCCGACATGACGCCCATCGTCCGCATTCTGATCGTTTGAGGCCCCGTAGTGGCGGAGAGGTGAGTGGGGCCGTTGCCTCATTACGCGAAAAAGTTGCCGCTACTTGGGAAAAGAAGGTGCACGCCGGTCACCGCAGGGTCCGCCGAGGCCGCTGGCCAGGGTCAACGACGCTGGCCACGACCTGCGTTCGCGTGTTTGTATCCCGGCGCCAGGCGACCCGTTCTCGGGCCACTGGGATGAGAAGAACTCCGACCACCTTTGAAGGGACACGCGCCTTGCGTAACGACCTTGAGACCCGCGAGATCGCCGACACCGAGCTGGACGCCGTGGCCGGTGGTGTCGCCGCCGCTGCCACTGGCCTGGTCGGCGCCGTGACCTCCGACGTGACCGCCGCCGTCAACTCGCTTGAGACCGTCGGCTACGTGCAGGGCCTGGCCGGCCAGGCGACCAGCCAGGTCGCCGGCCTGACCGGCGTCAACATCACCGGTGTGACCGGCCTCGCCGGTCTCTGAGCGCTGTCAGAGCGCCTTTTGAGCACTACCTGAACACACTCTCCGGCCACGGGCCCGACGCCCCGCGGCATTCCGCATCTGACGGGCGCACGGCCGCGCCGGTGAGGTGGCACATGAACCCCGGATGCTCCCCAGTTCCGGGGTTCATGAGCGCCCGCCGGCCGGCCGGCCCCCGGTGAGGGACAGACCAGCTCGTGCAGTTCCGCACCAAGGCGCTGGCCAAGCTCCAGTCGCCGGAAGAACTCGACCTCCCCGTGCGCTTCGCCCGCCCGCAGGGGCGGCTCGTGCTGGCCGTCACGATCCTGGTCATGGCGGCCGCGAGCTTCTGGGCGTTCACCGGCTCGGTGTCCTCCACGCTCACCGCCCCGGGCATCCTCACCCACGTCGAGGGCAGCTACGTGCTGCAGAGCCCGGTCGCCGGGCAGGTCACCAGGGTGCTCGCCGAGGAGGGCGAACTGCTCGCACCGGGCGCCCCGCTGATGACCGTGCGCACCGAGGAGGGCGAGCAGGACGTCGACGCCGTGGCCGGGGGTCGGGTCACGGCGCTCGTCGCCCGGGCCGGCACGGTGATCACGGCCGGCGCCGACGTGGCGACCCTGGAACACGTCGACGACCCGGACGAGCCGCTGGTCGCCGTGCTCTACCTGCCGGCCGGGAGCGGGGCGACCATCAGCGAGGGCTCCTCGGTCGACGTGAGCGTCCAGTCCGTGCCGCAGGAGCAGTTCGGCGTGCTGCGCGGCGAGGTGCGATCGGTCGGCCGCGCGCCGCAGACGCAGGCGCAGATCGGCGGTTTCCTCGGCGACGCCCAGCTCGCCGCACAGTTCGCGCAGCAGGGCAACCCCGTCGCGGTGGTGGTGCGGTTGGAGCGGTCCGCCGCCACCGAGTCCGGCTACCTGTGGTCGTCGACGGACGGGCCGCCGTACGCGATCGCCTCCCGCACGCTGGTCACCGGTTCGGTCGAGCTGTCCACCGAGCGCCCCGTCGACTGGCTGCTCCCGTGACCCCCTCCCCCGTCCCCGACCCCCCGGCTTCGCCGGCGTCGCGGGCGCAGAGCCAGGGGCAGACCCGGGCGCAGCGACGGAGACAGGCACAAGCCCAGGACCAGCCGCCCCGGCAGGCTCCCCAGCAGGCACAGCGGCAGGGGCACAGGCACGGACAGGAACGGCCCGTGGCCCCCGGCCCGGCACCGGCCCGACAGGCACCGGCCGGGGCACCGGGCCCCACGCACGCCGAGGGCCGGGCCGCCGGGCCCGGCACGACCCGGGCCGACGGCCCGGCACCGGGGCCGGGCCGCGGCGCGGCGCGGCCGGGGGGCACCACGTCCGGGCCCCGCCCGACCGCGGGGTCCGGGCACCGGCGCCGGCGCGCGGGGCCGCGCGCCGGCGCCCGGCACGGGGGACGCGGGCCGGGGCGCTCCGCGCGGCCAACGCGCCGCTCGCCCCGCCCCGTCCGCACGCCCACCGTGCTGCAGATGGAGGCCGTGGAGTGCGGCGCCGCCGCGCTGGCCATGGTGCTCGCCCACCACGGCCGTTTCGTCCCGCTCGAGGAGCTGCGCATCGCCTGCGGCGTGTCCCGCGACGGCTCCCGCGCCAGCAACCTCCTCAAGGCGGCGCGGAGCTACGGCCTGACCGCCAAGGGCATGCAGATGGACCTGGCCGCGCTCGCCGAGACCCGCGCGCCCGCCGTGCTGTTCTGGGAGTTCAACCACTACGTCGTCTTCGACGGCATGAGCCGCCGCCTCGGCCGCCGCGGCGTGTACGTCAACGACCCCGCCAGGGGCCGCCGTTTCGTGCCGATGGACGAGTTCGACACCAGCTTCACCGGCGTGGTGCTGGTGATGGAGCCCGGCGAGCGGTTCCGCCGGATGGGCCGGAAACCGGGCGTCACCCGCGCCATGCCGGCCCGGCTGCGCGGTACCTCGGGCACCACGCTCGCGGCGGTGCTCGCCAGCCTGCTGATGGTCGTCGTCGGCGCCTCGGTGCCCGCGCTGAGCCGCACGTACATCGACACGTTCCTCATCGGCAGCGACACGTCGATGCTGGGCGTGCTGTTCGCGTCGATGGCGACCGCCCTGGTGCTCACCGCGACGCTGACCGCGTTGCAGCAGGCCAACCTACTGCGCGGCCGGATCATCTCCTCGACCCTGGGCAGCGCCCGCTTCCTGCGGCATCTGCTGCGGCTGCCCGTCACGTTCTTCGCCCAGCGCGGCCCCGCCGACCTGGTCCAGCGCCTCCAGTCCAACGACACGGTCGCCGAGACCCTCGCCCGCGATCTGGCCGCCGCCGGCGTGGACGCCGTGGTGGTGGTGCTCTACGCCGTGCTGCTGTGGACCTACGACCCGCAACTCACCATCGTGGGCGTGGCGATCGCGCTGCTGAACATCCTCGCCATGCGGATCGTGATCCGTCTGCGGGCCACCGGCACCCAGAAGCTGCGCGCCGACAGCGCCCGGCTGACCAACACGGCCTACAGCGGCCTGACGCTGATCGAGACCATGAAGGCCACCGGCGGCGAGAACGGCTTCTTCCGCCGCTGGGCCGGCCAGCACGCCACCACCCTCGACACCCAGCAGCGGCTCGGGGTGCCCAGCGCCTGGCTGGCGATCGTCGCGCCGACGCTGGCCGCCCTCAACAGCGCGGTGATCCTGACGGTCGGCGGCACGCGGGCGGTGGAGGGGCACCTGTCCGTCGGCCTGCTGGTCGCGTTCCAGGCCCTGGTGACCAGCTTCACCGCGCCGATCACCCGTCTGAACGCCGTGGCCGGACGGCTCCAGGACTTCGCCGCCGACGTGGCCCGGCTGCGGGACGTCGAGAACTTCCCCGTGGATCCGCTGTTCTCGCGGCGCGAACCGGCCGCCAGCACCCGCCGGCTGACGGGCCACGTCGAACTCGACGGCGTCACCTTCGGCTACAGCCCGCTGGACGCGCCGCTGCTGACGGACCTGACGCTGTCGGTGGGCCCCGGGCAGCAGCTCGCCCTCGTCGGCGGTTCCGGCAGCGGCAAGTCCACCGTCTCCCGGCTGCTCGCCGGCCTCTACACGCCGTGGGAGGGCACCATCCGGATCGACGGGATGCCGCTGGCCGACATCCCGCGCGGCGCCATGGCCGCCTCCGTCGCCTTCGTCGACCAGGACGTCTTCCTCTTCGAGGGCACCGTCCGGGACAACGTCGCGCTGTGGGACCCGTCCATCCCCGACGAGGCGGTGGTCGCCGCGCTGCGGGACGCCGCGGTCTACGGCGCGGTGGCGCGCCGCCCCGGCGACATCCACAGCCGGGTCGAGCAGGACGGCCGGAACTTCTCCGGCGGACAGCGCCAACGCCTCGAACTGGCCCGCGCGCTGGTGCGCCGGCCCAGCGTGCTGGTGCTCGACGAGGTGACCAGCGCCCTGGACGCGGTGACCGAACAGCTCATCATCGACAACCTGCGGCGCCGCGGCTGCGCCTGTGTGGTCATCGCGCACCGGCTGAGCACGGTGCGGGACAGCGACGAGATCGTCGTGCTGGACCGGGGCACGGTGGTCGAACGCGGCCGGCACGAGCAGCTGCTGGCGACGGGTGGCGCGTACGCGCGGCTGGTGAACCCGGCGGCGGTTCGCCGGCCCCGGCGCCCACCCCGGCGGCGAGGGGGCGCCGAGATGACCGACGCCCGGCAGCACGCCACGCTCCCCGACCCGGTCGTCGCGGCCCTGGGCGGGCTGGGGCAGGCGGTCGACTGCGCCGGGCTGCGCAGTCTGTCCCTGGAGGGGCCCGCCGTGCTGTGGCTGGTGGTGGAGGGCTCGCTGGACGTGTTCGCGGTGGACGCGGGCGGGGTGGGGCACTGGCACTTCCTCGGCCGGCTGGAGGGCGGCACGCTGCTGCTCGGGCCCGTGCAGGGACCCGAGCACACGCTGGTGGCCCGGCCGCTCGAGGGGTGCCGGCTACACCGGATCGAGCTCCAGGCGCTGCCGGCGGCCGGCGCCGGAGGGTACGAGGGGTACGACGGGTACGACCCGTCCGGGGGGTACGGCGGGTACGGTCAGTTCGGCGGGTACGGGGACACCGGAGGGTACGGGGACACCGGAGGGTACGGGGAGTACGCCGGGTTCGGGGGCCAGGGGCCGGGCGGCGGGTACGGCGAGTACGGCGGATACGACCCGTACGGGGGCGCCGGGTTCGGCGGTGGCCAGCCGCCGGTGAGCCCGTTGGAGGACGCCTTCGCCCGCGGCATCGGGCGCGGTCTGCGGGCGCTCTACCAGGCCCCGTTGGACGGTCGCGCCAGCGCCGACGAGGGCGGCGGGGCCGCCGACGACGACATCCTGTGGATGCATGTGCCGCCCGGCGGCGTCCACTACGGCGCCGCGTACCAGGAGGGCGCCGCCGGCACGCTGCTGGTGGACGCGGCGATGTGGCAGGGCATGGTGGACCAGCAGCACCGACTGCTGCGCGCCCTGGACCGCTGGATCGACCAGCTGGAACGGGCCCACGAGGACCGCACCGCGGCCGGCATCAGGGCCGGCGAGGCCGCCCGCAGCCAGGCCGACCAGACGCTGCTCGACGCCATCGGCCGCACCGGCCGCGACCCCGCGGCCGGGCGGCCGGCCGCGTCGTCACGACAGGGCGACGACGCCACCCTCGCCGCATGCCGCCTGGTCGCCGGCGAGGACGGCATCACCCTGACCGAACCGCGCCACGCCGGCCTCGGCGCCGGCGCCGACGACCACACCGACCCCGTGGAACGCGTCGCCCTCGCGTCGCGGGTCCGCACCCGGGTGGTCGGGCTCGCCGGGCGCTGGTGGGCGGAGCACAGCGGCCCGCTGGTGGGCCGGCGCGAGGCAGACGGCGCACCGGTCGCGCTGCTCTGGCGGCGCGGCGGCTATCTGGCGGTCGATCCGGTCGCCGGCACGCGCGAGCGCGTCGGACCGGCCAACGCGGACGCGTTCGAGCCCAGCGCCGTGATGCTCTACCGGCCGCTGCCCGACCGGCCGCTCGGCCTGCCGCAGCTCGTGCGGTTCAGCGTGCGCGGCACCGGCGCGGAGCTGCGCCGCCTGGTGCTGGGCGGGCTCGTCGCGGTCGGCCTCGGCGCGCTGGTCCCCATCGCCACCGGACGGGTGCTCGGCGAGTACGTGCCGCGCGCCCAGCACGACCTCATCCTCCAGGCCGGCGTGGCGATCGTCGCGACCAGCGTCGTCGCCGCCGCGTTCATGCTCCTGCAGAACGTCGCCATCCTCCGGATGGAGGGCCGCGTGGAGGCCAGTCTCCAGCCGGCCGTGTGGGACCGGCTGCTGCGGCTGCCGACGCGGTTCTTCGCCGGCCGTTCCACGGGCGAACTGGCCAGCGCCGCCATGGGCATCAGCGCCATCCGCCGGGTGCTGTCGGGCGTCGGCTCGGTATGCGTACAGGCCGGCAGCGTCGGCACCATGAACCTCGTCCTGCTGCTGGTCTACAGCGTGCCGCTGGCGTTGGTCGCGCTGGCCATGCTGTTGGTCATCGCGTCCGTCTTCCTCGGCCTCGGGCTGTGGCAGCTGCGCTACCAGCGGCAGTTGATCAAGCTGAGCAACGAGCTCAACAACCGCGCGTACCAGACCCTGCGCGGCCTGCCGAAGCTGCGGCTCGCCGCCGCCGAGAGCTTCGCCTATGCGGCCTGGGCGCGGGAGTTCGCCCGCACCCGGGAGCTGCAACAGCGCATCGGCAGGATCAAGAACGGCGTCACCGTGCTCAACGCGGTGTGCCTGCCGCTCTGCACCCTGGTGATGTTCATGCTGCTGGCAGGACCGGCCCGCGGTTCGATGTCCGCGGCCGCGTTCCTCACCTTCAGCACCGCCGTGACGATGATGCTGTCCTCGGTCACCCAGCTCACCGGCGCGCTGCTCTCGGCCGCCGCCGTGCTGCCGATGTTCGAGCAGGTCAGGCCGATCTTCCAGGAGACGCCCGAGGGGGTCCCGGCGGCGGGGGAACGGGACGGCGCGCCGGCGGCGGGCAGCCCGCCGGGCGAGCTGCGCGGCCGCGTCGAGGTCAGGAACCTCTCCTACCGCTATGCGGAGAGCGGCCCGCTGGTGCTGGACGAGGTCTCCTTCGAGGCGCGGGAGGGCGAGTTCCTCGCGGTCGTCGGGCCGAGCGGCTGCGGCAAGTCCACGCTGCTGCGGCTGCTCATCGGCTTCGACCAGCCGCTGTCCGGCGGTGTGCTCTACGACGGGCAGGACCTGGCGGCGCTCGACCAGGCGGCGGTGCGCCGGCAGTGCGGTGTGGTGTTGCAGCACGCGCAGCCGCTGGCCGGCTCGATCCTGGACTGCATCCGCGGCGCCGGCACGTACTCGCTGGACGAGGTGTGGGAGGCCGCCGCGATGGCCGGTCTGGCCGAGGACATCCACGCGATGCCGATGGGCCTGCACACGATCCTGTCCTCCGGCGGCGGCGCCGTCTCGGGCGGCCAGCGCCAGCGGCTGATGGTCGCCCAGGCGCTGATCCGCAGGCCGCGCGTGCTCTTCTTCGACGAGGCCACCAGCGCGCTGGACAACGAGGCGCAGCGGGTGGTCATCGAGTCCACCCGCGCGCTGCGGGCCACGCGGATCGTGATCGCGCACCGGCTCTCCACGATCATGGACGCCGACCGGGTGGTCGTCATGGCGGACGGACGGGTCGTCCAGGAGGGGCCGCCCGCGGCGCTGCTTGCCGAGACGGGTGGCCTCTTCCACGAGCTGGCGCGCCGGCAGATGCGGTGACGGGTGGTGAGCCGCGGTGGATAAGAGTGGGCGGCCAGGAATACGACCGCGAGACCTGAGCAGACGAACAGCAGGCGCGACGCGTGCGGCACGAGTTCCGGGTGCCACCCCAGTGATGTGGGTGACGCGAGTGGGGACCGGCGCCACGGGCGACGAAGCACGACGAGGGGACGCGGTCACGTGACGGCTCAGCAGGCTCACCACCAGGCTCATCACGGGGCGAAACACGGGGCGAAACACGGGGCGGATCACGGGAGCACACCGGACGCGGTGCTGCTGGCGTGCGCCCGCGACGGCGACGACGACGCCTTCGCCGAGCTGTACCGCCGGCACGCGCTCACCGTGCGGCGGCAGGTGCGGGGCGACGGCCTGGACGCGCATACCGCCGAGGACCTGACGGACGAGGCGTTCACCCGGACGCTGGGCGCGGTGCGCCGGGGCGGCGGGCCGACCGCGTCCGTGCGGGACCATCTGCTCGTCTCGGTGCGGCGGTTGGCGGCGGGGCGGTCGGCGGCCGAACGGCGCGAGCGCGCGGTGGCCGACGTCGCGGCCGTGGCCGCCGAGGCGGCGGCTCCGACCGCGGACCGCCCAGCCCGGCACGTGCTGCCCGCCGACAGCGCGCCCGGCGAGGACGTCGCCCCGGTCTTCGGTGAGGCATGGCCGCCCGCCGCGTCGGCCGAGGCGCAGGCGCTGGACGAGGCCGACCGGGCGCTGCTCGTGCGGGCGTTCCGTGAGCTGCCGCGGCGCTGGCGGGACGTGCTGTGGCGCACCGCGGTCGAACAGCAGTCGCTCAGCGAGGTGTCCGCCGCGCTCGAACTCACCCCGAACGCCACCGCCGTGCTGGCCCACCGCGCCCGCGAGGGCCTGCGGCAGGCGTACCTCCAGGCGCACGTCAACGACTCGCTGACCGATCGGCAGGACTGCCGCAGGTACGCCCGGCGGCTGGGCGCGCTGGTGCGCGGCACCACCTGCTCGCGGCGCCTGCGGCTGCACCTGGACGACTGCGACCGCTGCCGGGCGGCGTATCTGGAACTGGTGGACGTCAACGCCACGCTGCGCGGTCTTGTGCCGTTCGCCGCGGTGGCCTGGTGCGCGACGACCGCGGCCCCGCCCGCCTCGTCCGTGGCCTGGACGTCGGGCCTCGCGGGGACGGGCACGACCGCCACCGGACTGGGCGGCGTCGGCGGCCTGCTCGGCAAGGTCGCCGTCGGCGTGGCCACCACCGTGGCCCTCGCGGCCGGTTCGGCGGCCCCGACGGCGACCGGCGCCGAGGCCGGCACCGCCGGCTCCCGCCCGGTCGCCGCCGTCGCCACCCATCACGACGCCGCCGCCTCGCCCGACCGGCGCCCGGCGCCGGACGAGGCCGAGGACGCCGGCCCCTCCGAAGGCCCCGACCAGGCCCCGCCCGACCAGGCCGACGCCGGCCCCGCGTCCCCGACCGGCCTGCTCTGCCTGTCGGACCCGGACGGCCAGGCCCTCTCCCTCGTCGTCCTCGACCTCGGCTGCCCCGTCGACACCCCGCCCCCGCTGCTTCCGATCCTCACCGGCCCCCCGACGGGAGCGGACGACCGGATCACCGACCCGGTCGACGAGGCCACCCGGCAGGCGGACGAGGAGGAACTGGTCCCCGACGCGCCGACCCCGCCGACCGAGGTCGTCGAACCGGTCGAACCACCCGAACCGGCCGAGGACCCGGCCCGGGAACTGGTCCTGACCGAACTCTCCGAGCCCCTGCTCGGCGAAGACGCCCAGCCGACCCCCGCGCCGGACCCGAGCGACGACCCACTCCTCTCCGACGACTAGGACTCGGCCCTCGTCACAGTGTCACCGGACGGTGACGCTGTGACGATCCCAACACAGGGGTCTGACATCTGCGCCTACGGCGTGGTGCTGGGCACCTTGTTGCCGTAGGGGAACTCGGAGACCGTCTCGCCCCCGGCGGTCTGGAGCAGGGCGGTATCGCCCTGGTTGTTCCAGATGGGGCGGTTGATGCCGTAGGAGAAGCCACCGGACTCGGGGTGGGTTTCGTTGGTGTACACCCTGATCCGCTGGCCCGGCTGGAGCACGGTGCCCGGGGGGAAGGAGTAGTCCTGTCCGGCGTCGTCGGCGCCGAGCCGCCAGCCGGAGATGTCGGCGGGCTCGGCGCCGCGGTTCATGATCTCGACGTACTCGTCGGCCTGGTTCTTCGCCGCGCCCCTGAACTGCACCTGGGTGAGCACCACGTCCGGTTCGCCGGCGCGGGCGAACAGCGCGACGATGTCCGCGCTGTTGGCGCCGCCCTCCGCGCTGACGAACTGCCGGACGATCTGCCCGTTCTGCTTGAACCCGCTGATGACCACTTGGTACTTCTGGCCGTCGACGGTGACCTCCTCCGGTGAGACGAACGTCGGCAGATCGACCAGATCCTCCGGCGCCGGGCCCACGTTGGGCGTCTCGTTGTGGTGGAAGCGGAAGCTGAAGTCGCCCTCGGTGCCGTCCTCGAACGCGACCTTCACGGTGAGGTCCGCGTCGAACTGCGGCGTCGACAGTGCGGGAATCGGGAAGTTCTCGTGCGTGAAGGTGCCCAGCGTGAACTCGGTGCCGTCCAGCTGCACCTCCACGGTCCCGCCGCGGAAGACGTAGCCGCTCTTGGCGCCGTCCGCGACGTTCCCCCATCGGACGTGGTCCGTGCCCAGGCCGGTGAACGTGGACGTGTCGGCGGTGACGGTCGGCCAGGAACCGGACGTGACAGCGGTGCTCATACGAGTCTCCTCGATCGTCGGATCGTGATCGACTCCGGCCTACCCGCGTCGTACTCGGGGGCGGCCGGCGCGCGCCCGACCGCCCTCCCAACGAGCCAGTGCGCCGGCGCGGGGGTTGCCTGGCTGACCTGGGCTGACACCCCGTCGACACCGAACGGCCGGCGGAACGCCGCGAGTTCGTCGCCTCCACCCTCTGGCTTACGCGCGTAGATCTGGGGCATCATCCTGCTTGCACCGCCTGCACGACTTGCTCTCCCCACGCTCCGCCACGGCAATTCCCCCACATCCTCTGCAGGAGGTTCCCGATGCGCGTTCGTTCCGTCCTCGCCACGCTCACTCTGACCGCCGGCGCGTTTCTCGCCGGGCCGGCCACCGGTCTGGCACCGGCGACCGCCACTGAGGTCACCGACGTCACGCCGCTGGTCACGAAGATCACCCACTCGCAGGCGACCTCGCGGTTCCAGTCCTCCGGCATCACCTGGTCCTCCTCGGGCGGCTGCTCGGACCGCAACAACCCGACCTGCACGTCCTTCGACCAGCTCAACCTGGCATCGGCGCAGGGCGCCCAGACGCTGAAGTCGGCGAGCGGCTGCGCGCTGAACATCACCGGCGGCACGGAGACCGGCCACGCGAGCGGCACGTACAGCCACTGGAACGGCTACAAGCTCGACTACTCGACGAGCGGCTGCATCAACGGCTACATCACCGGCAACTTCACCTACATCGGCGAACGCAGCGACGGCGCGTCCATGTACGAGTCGGGCTCCGGCAACATCTACGCCCTGGAGGGCAACCACTGGGACGTCACGTACTACAACTGCGGCGGCTGCTGACCGACCGCCCCCCACAGTCCCCCGCGGGCACCGAGCCGACCCATCCGGCCCGGCGCCCGCGGGGTTCCACGCCGGAAGCTCGGCCAGCGCGTGCGGCAGCGCCGCACACACGGTGGCGATGGCGGTGCCGAGCCCCACAAGGCCGCCGTGCTTGTTGTTCTGGCGGTACTCGATGCGGTGCAGACCCGACCTCGCGACGGCTGCGACTTCGACGGCCCGGCGAAGCTGTTTGGAGTCGTTCGTCAAGACGACGTCGAACGCGCGTGCCGCAGCCTTCTCGTACAGTTCGACGTCCCTGGTTCCGGCCCAGCGTTCGATCTCGTGGACGTGCAACGCGTTGAGCGCCCGCGTTCGTGTCGGCTGTTCTGTGGCCGGTCGAGGGCGCTCGTGCGGAACGGTGCGCCGTGGCCTGGTAGGTGGGCAGCGGACGTGCGCGGTGTTGTCCGGCTGCCCGACGAGGCGCGAACGGGAACACCACGAACGCCTCCACTTAGGCCAAGAAGCCCATCAGCATCACGAAGGCGAACAGCAGGCTGTCGTCGGGCGGCGGTGCGCGCGCCCGGGGGCGTGGGGGCGGCGTGTTGGGGGGGCTGGCGGGCCACTGTGCGGGAAGGGCGGAGAAAAGGCACGCCCGCCCGGACGAGCACCCGGACCTGGCCTTCGACGCCCGTTCCGTGCCGCGCGGCCTCTGCGAGGCCCGGCCCGCCGACGACCCCGGCGAGGACGACGGGGACGGCGGCATCGCTCGATAACGCCGACCGGGACCGGAATTCCGGTTCCAGTTCCAGTTCCGGATGCACGGATGCCACCGGTGAAACGCCGGTGGCATTCCGGAGCCTGTTTCCCTATTTCCGATCGGCCCGCGCATTGTCCGGCTCCGCCGGCTTGAATCCGCGAAGCCGCAGGCTGTTGCTGACGACGAAGACGGAGCTGAACGCCATGGCGGCGCCGGCCAGCATCGGGTTCAGCAGGCCCGCCGCGGCGAGCGGCAGCCCGGCGACGTTGTAGGCGAAGGCCCAGAAGAGGTTCCCCTTGATGATGGCGAGGGTGCGCCGGGAGAGCCGAATCGCGTCGGCGGCGGCGCGCAGGTCGCCGCGCACCAGGGTCAGATCGGCGGCCTCGATCGCGACGTCCGTGCCGGTCCCCATCGCCAGGCCCAGGTCGGCCGTGGCCAGGGCGGCGGCGTCGTTGATGCCGTCGCCGACCATGGCGACGACCCGGCCCTCCTCCTTCAGCCGCGCGACCGCCGCCACCTTGCCCTCGGGCAGCACGCCGGCGATGACGTCGGATTCGGCGATGCCGACCTGCCGGGCGACCGAGGCGGCGGCCGCCGCGTTGTCGCCGGTCAGCAGCACCGGGGTGAGGCCCAGCGCGCGGAACCGGCGGATCGCGTCGGCCGAGGTGGGCCTGACCGTGTCGGCGACCACCAGGACTCCGCGGGCCCTGCCGTCCCAGGCGACCGCCACGGCAGTGTGGCCCTCGGCCTCGGCGGCGGCCAGGGCGCGGTCCAACTCCGCGGGCAGCGGCAGCGCCCAGTCGGCCAGCAGCCGGGGACGGCCGACGAGCACCGCGTGCCCGTCCACCACACCCTGCACGCCGAGCCCCGGCACGTTGCCGAAGTCCCCGACGCTCGGCGGCGCCTCGCCTGACCGCTCGGCCGCGGCCTCGGCGACGGCCCGGGCGATCGGGTGCTCGGAGGCGTGCTCCAGCGCGCCCGCGAGCCGCAGCACCTCGGCCTCGTCCTCGCCCGCCGCCGGGTGCACCGCGACCAGCGCCATCCGGCCCGTGGTGACGGTGCCGGTCTTGTCCAGCACGATGGTGTCGATGCGGCGGGTGTTCTCCAGGACCTCGGGCCCCTTGATGAGGATGCCGAGTTGCGCGCCGCGCCCGGTGCCGACCAGCAGCGCGGTCGGGGTGGCCAGGCCGAGCGCGCACGGGCAGGCGATGATCAGCACCGCGACGGCGGCGGTGAACGCGGCGGCCGCCTCCTCGCCGGCGCCCCACCAGAAGCCGAGGGTGCCGACGGCCAGGCCGATGACGATGGGCACGAAGACGCCGGAGATCCGGTCGGCCAGCCGCTGCACCTGCGCCTTGCCGTGCTGCGCCTCCGTCACCAGACGCGCCATCCGCGCGAGCTGGGTGTCGGCGCCGATCCGGGTGGCGCGCACCACGAGCCGCCCGCCGGCGTTGACGGTGGCGCCCACCACGGCGTCGCCGGGCCCGACCTCGACGGGCACGGACTCGCCGGTCAGCATCGAGGCGTCCACCGCCGAGGTGCCGTCCTCGACGACGCCGTCGGTGGCGATCTTCTCGCCCGGCCGGACCACGAAGACGTCGCCGACGGCGAGGCGGTCCACTGGCACCCGCTCCTCGCGTCCGTCGGCCCGCAGCACGGCGACGTCCCGGGCGCCGAGTCGGAGCAGGGCGCGCAGTGCGGCGCCGGAGCGGCGCTTGGCGCGCGCCTCGAAGTACCGGCCGGCGAGCAGGAACGTGGTGACCCCGGCCGCGGCCTCCAGGTAGAGGCTGCCGGAGCCGTCGGTGCGCTGGATGGTGATCCGGAACGGGTGGGTCATGCCCGGTTCGCCCGCCATGCCCCAGAACAGGGCGTAGACCGACCAGCCGAGCGCGGCGAGGGTGCCGATCGAGACCAGGGTGTCCATCGTCGCGGTGCCGTGCCGGAGGTTGGTCCAGGCGGCGCGGTGGAACGGCCAGCCGCCGTAGGCCACCACGGGCCAGGCGAGCGCCAGGGAGAGCCACTGCCAGTTGGTGAACTGCCAGGCGGGCACCATGGCGAGGACGATCACCGGCACGGTGAGCACGGCGGAGACCAGCAGTCGGTCGCGCAGCGCGCGCAGCGGGGCGTCGTCCGCGGGTTCCGCGGCGTCCGCATCGGACGGCGCGGCGGGCGGTGCGGCGGCCGACGGGTCGGCCGGCGTCTCGGCGGGGGCAGGTGGCGAGGGCCGTTCCGCGGTGTAGCCGGCGGCCTCGACCTGTGCCACCAGGTCGGCGACGGTGACACCGGCCGGGTGGCTGACCCGCGCCACCTCGGTGGCGTAGTTGACCGTGGCGGTCACGCCGTCGAGCTTGTTGAGCCGGCGCTCGATGCGGTTGGCGCAGGAGGCGCAGGTCATTCCGCCGATGGCCAGCTCGACGTGCGTTTCGGCGTCGGAGAGTGAGGGTTCGGTCTCGGTGCTCATCGCTTCTCCTACGATACACCCGGGGGGTATGCCACGGGCAGACGGGCCCCGGGCGGGGACGAAGGTCGGGGGGTCGGGGCTAGTGCGCGTGGCCCGCGGCGACGGTGAACTCGGCGGTGTGCACCGCCCCGTCGTGGCGGAAGTCCAGGTAGAGGCGGTACGTCCCGTCGCTGGGCGCCTCGGTGTGGAAGGTGATCTCGGGGCCCGACGGGGTCTGACCGTCGCCCGGCTCGCCCTCGGGGTGCACGTGGAGGTAGGCCAGATCGCCGGCGCGCAGCACGACCAGGTGGCCGTACGCGCCCAGGTACGGCTGGAGGTCGGTGACCGGACGGCCGTCGCGGCTGACGGACAACGTCAACTCGCTCTCCGCGCCGGCGGCCAGATCGCCGTCGAGGGTGACCGTGTAGCCGTCCACGGTCGCCGTCGCGGCAGGTGCGGGCTGGGGCTGCGGCTCGTACGGACCGGCGACGGCCACGTCCACGCCCAGCGTCAACTGGCCCGCCGGATCGCCGGCCGGGGTGAAGTCCGCGAAGACCCGGTGGTCGCCACCGCTGTCGAAGGTTAGCGGCACGCTCCACAGCCCGTCGACGCCCAGCGTGGGGTGCACGTGCTGGAAGCCGGTCTGGTCACGGCGCACCACGATCAGGTGCAGGTCCTTCTCGTGCGCCTCCTCGTAGGCCGTGACGGGCTGGCCGTCGGGGCCGAGGATATGGAAGGCGAAGTCGGTCTCGTCGCCGGCCACGGGCGTCTCGGTGATCATCGGGTGCAGCGTGTACCCACGCTCCGCCACCTGCAGCCCGGCGGGCGCCGTCCCGGACGACTCCGCGCCGCCCTCCTGCCCCCCGCCGTGCCCGCCATGCCCCTGACCCGCATCGTCTGCGTCGCCTGCGTCGGCCGGATGACTGTCATGAGGAGCCGCCTCCGGCTCGGCGTCGAGGGGCCCGACGGCGTTCCCGACGCCATAGGCAACGCCGAGGGTGAGCGAGAGCCCGGCCCCGAAGGAAACGACCTTGTGAAGTGTTCTCATGACACGCATTACATACCCCTAGGGGGTATCTGTCAAGCGCGCACGGGCCCCGTCGTACCTCACGGCGGGTCGAGAGATGAGCGTCAGACGACCTCGTGCACGCTGTGCTCGTCGAGGTCGGGAGCGTGGCGGGCGACGACGCGGTAGTCGGCGTCGTCGTGCAGCACCACGAGCCCGTGATGAGCCGCTGCGGCGGCAATCATCAGGTCCACGGGCGAGGCGCTGCGGCCTGGGCCGTCAGGGTAGAGGTCAGCGAACATCTCCGCGATCGCGTCGTACCAGGCCGCCCGCACCTTTGGTTCACGCGGTATCCGGACGACGCCCGACGTGTCGAGGCAGGTGCATCACCGGCCGCGCTGCTCCGCCCGGTGCAGCGCCTCCGCGTCCTCGACGGCGCCCCACTCACGCGCCCTCTCGAAGTGCCGCGCGATGCGGGCGGCACGCTCCTGCTGCTTCGCGTGGACGTTGAGGGCCGGGTTCACCGCGGTTCTGGCGCACTTCGTCAGCCGTGAGTGGGTTTCGCGCTCTGCCATGAGGTGTCCCCTTACCGCTCGGTGCACAGGCCGGTGCCGGTGGTACGTCTGTTGCCGCCGGCCTGGCGGGTCATCGTGCCGCGCCAAGCGTCGCCGCGTCTTCGCCATAGCTACGGCGCTGCCGAGAGCGTCGTGCGCGGGGAGTCCCGCGGGACGGGACTCCCCGCGCACGAGGCCTCTGTCACGCGCTCGGTCAGGTTCCTCGGATTGCGTTCAGCCGTGTCGGGTGGCGGGTGTGGAGGTGGCCTTCGAGGGGGAAGGTGGGTGGGGCGGCGGGCAGGGTTCTGTCGAAGTCGTACCGGCTCTTCTGCGCCACGCGGCAGGACGCCAGGTTGTCCACCTGGTGGAGGAGTTCGAGACGCCGGAGCCCGCCGGCCTGGAAGGTGTCGAAGGCCCAGCCGGTGAGCGCCTCCAGGGCGTGGGGCGCCACGCCACGCCCGCGGGCGTGCGCCGCGGTCCAGTAGCCCACCTCGGCCGACGGCTTGTCCGGGGCTATCTCCTTGAGGACCACGCTGCCGAGCAACCTCCCCTGGCCGCCATCCGGTTGCGCCTCAAGGACCGCGAAGCCGAACCGCTCCCCCGCCGCCCATGCCCGCTCGCGGTCCCCCAACCACCGCACGGCGTCGGCCTCGTTCCCCACGGCGAACGAGGTCCCGACCAGCGCGAGCGCATCCGCCGCACACCACGGCCGAAGAACGAGGGCGGGAGCGGTCCGCGTCGCATCCGCGCGCAGCATGACGACGTCCTTCACCGGGCAGATCGTACGCCGCGGCGCTCGCTCACCATACTGAGGTGATGGCGACACGATCCTCTCCCGAAGGTCTCCGTGCTGTTCTCTTCGACTCGGGCGGCGTGCTGATGCAGCCGATCGGCGGCCGGTGGAACCCACGGGCGGACTTCGAGCAGACCGTCCTCGCCCACGAGCCCTCGATCACACCGGAACGGTTCGCGGCGGCCATCGCCGCGGGCGACCGTTATTTCGCCACCTCCTCGTCAACGCCCGACTACGACGACTACCACCGGGTCTTACTCCACGACCTCGGCGTGGCCCCGACCCCACGGCTCCTCGCCGACCTGCGCCGCGAGGTCCCCCCGGCCACGGTCCTGGAGACGTTTCCCGAGGTGGTGGGAACCCTGGAGGAGTTGAGCCGGCGGGGCGTGCGGATGGCGGTGGTGTCGGATGCCTGGCCCGATCTGCCGGACCTCCACGCGGGACTCGGTATCGGGCATTTCTTCGAGGCGTACGCGATATCCGCCGAACTCGGCTGCAACAAACCGGACCCGCGCATGTACCACCACGCCAGCACCGCGCTGGATCTCGCGCCCGCGCAGTGCCTGTTCCTCGACGACGATCCGAGCCTGGTCGCCGCCGCCATCGAACTCGGTTATGCGGGACGCGCGGTCTGTCGGGGATCCGCCATCTCGGACCTGCCCTCCATCGCGTCCCTGACGGAGCTGCTGGACCTCTTCCAGTCCTAGCCGTTGCCGCTCATGAGACCTCATGAGACCTCATGCGACGCCTACCGTCCGCCGTTCGGGTTCGATGACCGCGACGACGCGCTCTTCGTCTCGCGGGTACGGCTGACCGATGTACTTGGCCGCCAGCTGGTCGACGATCGTCCAGGCCTCGTCGCCCTCGAGCCATTCGACGACGCGGCCGCGGACGATGACCGGCTGGAACGGGTTGTCGGCTGGAGTGAGGGAGAGCGCGACCCGCGGGTCGCGGCGCAGGTTGCGGGCCTTGCGGGTGCCCGGGCCGGTGAGGAACACGACGTGGTCGCCGTGCGTGCCGATCCAGACGGGGACGGAGTGGGGCGCGCCGTCGGGCAGGACGCTGGCGAGGTGGGCGATCGAGGTGCCGTCGAGCACGCGGCGAACATCGGGGGCGAGCATCGTGGTCATCTCCTGGTGGCGGTGGCGGTGGTGGTGGTGGTGGCGGCGACGGTCATCGCTCGACCGCGTAGTGGAGGTGGGTGACGCCGGGTGCCGGGACGGCTTCGACGAGGCGGAGGCGCACGTGCTCGGGGAGCGACTGGAAGAAGGGCCGGCCGGCGCCGAGCAGGACGGGCACCTGGTGGAGGACCACCTCGTCCACGAGCCCCGCCGTCAACGCCGCGGTCACCACGCCGCCGCCCATGAGGCCGACGTCCTTGTCGCCGGCGGCCTCCCGAGCAGCGGCGACCGCGTCCTCGATGCCGGTGGTGACGAGCGTCTGCCGTTCGGTGATCTCCGGTGCCCCTCGGTGGCTGAGGACGATCAGGCGGGCCGTCGGGTGCGGGCTGCCGCCACCGAAGTGGTCGGAGTCCTCGTAGGTGTTGCGGCCCGCCACGACCGCGCCCACGCGCCCGGCGAGTGCGTCGAAGACCCGGGCGCTGGGCTCGCTCAGCCCGAATCCGTCGAACACCTGGCTGGGCGTGTCGCCGCCGAAGTACCAGTCGAAGAGCATCGTGCCGTCGCCGAGCCCTCGCCCGGCACCGGGCTCGCGACCGGTGATGTACCCGTCGACCGACACCGCATGGGCGCTGATGACCTTGCTCATCTCCGCGATCCCTTCTGGAGTTCCTTTAGGAGACGCCGGGATCGTAGCATCCTAAGTTCCCTAAGGGAACTCGAATCGCTAGACTGGTCCCATGCAGCGCACGGACTTCAGCAGAATGGCGTGCTCGATCGCGCGCACGCTCGACGTCATCGGGGAGCCCTGGTCGCCCCTGGTCCTGCGTGACGTGTGGGTCGGGCTCACCCGGTTCGAGCAGCTCCAGGCCGACCTCGGGATCTCCCGCAAGGTCCTGACCGAGCGGCTGAACCACCTTGTCGACCAGGGCGTTCTCGAGCGCCGGCCCTACGACCGGCGACCGCGCTACGAGTACGTGCTGACGGAGAAGGGCACCGAACTGGTCGACCTGCTCATGGTCATGACCGCCTGGGGAGACAAATGGCTCGCCGGCGAGGCCGGCCCGCCCGTGCTCTACCGCCACCACGCCTGCGGCGAGGTCAGCGATGTTGACCTGCGCTGCTCCCACTGCGGCGAGCCGATGCACGCGAAGGACATCGAGCCACTGGCCGGCCCCGGCTCGGCCGTGTGACACGCCGGCCCGGCCTCAGATGGTGGGGGCGACGGTCTGTTCGGCCAGGTCACGGAAGGCGCGCGCCGCCACGGGCGGGTCCTCGTCGGACGGGGTGGTGGGGAAGGCGAGCGCGAGCGTCCGCCGCAGGCGGGGGCGCAGCGGCCGGGTCACGAGCGGGCCCTGGGCGTCCCCGGGCCCCTCCCACGCCGACCGTCCCAGGGTCGGGACGATGCTGATGCCCAGCCCTCCGGCCACCATGCCGGCGATCGCGGAGAGCTCGCCCGCCTCGTAGGCCACCGCCAACTCCACCCCCGCCTCGCGCGCGGCGCTCGTGACCAGCGGGCGGCAGCCGCCCGTGGAGAGGATGAACCGCTCGTCCGCCAGCGTGGGCAGCTCGACGGCCGGGGCAGCGGCCAACCAGTGCCCCGCGGGCAGGAGGACGACCATCTCGTCCGAGCCGAGGTCCACCGTCTCCAGGCCCGGGGCCGGCAGCGTGACGACGCCGGCCTCCACGGCGCCCTGCCGGAGCCAGGCCCGCACGTCCCGGTCGAATCCCTCCAGCAGCCGGACCCGCACATGCGGGTGGCGGTCGGCGAACCGCGCCATCAGGGGCGCCAGCAGGGGACCGGTCGCGGTCGGCAGGCTCGCCAGCCGCAGTTCGCCGGTCACCTCACCCGCGACGGCCGCGACCTGGGTCCGCACCTGATCGAAGTGGCGCACCGCCTCGCGCGCATGCACGACCGCGCGCCGTCCCGCTTCGGTCAGGCGCACGCCGTCGCGTCCCCGCACCACCAGGCGTGCGCCCAGCTCGCTCTCCAGCGCGGCGACGGCACGGCTGACGGCGGGCTGCGACAAGCCGATCCGCCCCGCGGCGGCGGTGAAGCCGCCGTGGTCGACGACGGCCAGCAGGATCCGCAGTTGAGAGAGGCGCATCACACCCTCCGTCCCCACGCGCCCGGTGATCAGCGGCCATACTCGCCCGGCCTGCGGACATACCGCAACGGGTATTTGACCGTCCGCCCGGCGCGGCGGAAAGGTCATGAGCGGTCGCCCTCTCCCCGCCTCTCACGATGGGAGTCCCGTCATGCCCTTCGCCAACGAACCCGCGCCCGCGCCCTCCCCCGTCCGCCGCACCGAGGTCGAGGTGGACGGCCTACCGGCCAGCCACCTGGTCGCCGGGGAGGACCGGGCCCCGGCGGTGCTCCTCGTGCACGGCACCTACTGGAGCCGGGTCTGGCTGCCCGTCATGCCGGCCCTGGCCGCCGCGGGGCTGCGCCCGATCGCCGTCGACCTGCCAGGGCTCGGCCGCTCGGGCGGCGAGTTGACCGTCGAGACCGCCGCCGTTCCCGCGCTCGCCGCCTGGGTCGCTCGGTTCGCCTTCGCGCTCGGGCTGCCCGAGCCGCTCCGGGTGGCCGGGCACGACATCGGCGGGGCCGTCGCCCAGCACCTGCTGGTCGGCGACGCCGCGGAGGTGGAGCGGCTGGCGCTGGTGAACTCGGTGACCTACGACTCCTGGCCGGTCCCCGCCGTGGCCCGCTTCCGCGACCCGGCCGCCCGCGCCGCCGTCACCACCGAGGAACTGCTGGCCTCGCGACGGACGGCCCTGACCGCCGCGCTCGGCCGCCCGGCGGGCGAACCGGAGATCGCCGAGTACCTGCACCCGTGGACCGCACCGCGCACGGCCCGCTCGTGGCTCTGCCTGGCCGCCGCGGCCGACAGCCGCCACACCCGGTCCGTGCAGCCCGCGCTCGCGGCCTCGACCGCGCCGAAGCTGCTGGTATGGGGCGAGGAGGACCGTTTCCAGCCGATCACCTACGCCGAGCGGTTCGCCGCGGAGATGCCGCACACCGAACTGGTCCGCATCTCGGGGGCCGGCCACATTCCCATGGAGAACGACGCCGCCGCGGTGGCACGCGCCCTGGCGGACTTCTTCACGGCATGACCCCCCGGCCTACCCGGAGGGCAGGGTTCTCATCCGGTCCAGGGAGTGATTGAGGCGGGTCCTGAGAAGGCGGGAGACCGGGCGGTGGATGGCCATGCACAAGAATCCACGTTTCGTCTCGTTGGCCCGAGTCCGGAGAACCACTCCGAAACGACGCTTGGAGCGGATAGATCGAGGCTCAGGCAGGATCAAGCTTCTGACGCTACGTCAGGTATGTACGTCAGTATCGTGTCACCAGCCCGGCTCGGCGGCACCGCCGACGGCGCGCGGCGCGACTGACCGAACTCCTCTGAGCCCGCCCGCTCGACTCGTCGTAAAGGTGTCAATGCTTTGTGTAATCATGGGACGCAGCGGTAACCCTTTGCCCTTCAGCGCGGTGGTGGCCAGGCTGGAGGTGTACACCAAGTGGGAGGGCGATCATGGAAAGCGCGGGCCTGGAAACACAGCCGAGTGCGACCACGTACGAGCTGGACGACCTGATCGCCTCCGCCTGGTCCGGCAAGGTGCGCGTGCCTCATTTCCAGCGCGATTTCCGATGGGGCACGCAGGACGTCCTGCGCCTCTTCGACAGCATCGTCAAGGGGTACCCGGTCGGCAGCCTCCTGCTCTGGGTGCGTAAGTCCCCGGCGGCCGCTATCACGCTCGGCAGCCTGAAGATCGACGCGCCGGCCGACGAGAACACCCTGTGGGTGGTCGACGGCCAGCAGCGCATCACGAGCCTTGCCAACGCGCTGCATCCGCAGGGTCACCTCCACGCCCCGTTCGACGTGTACTACGACCTCGCCGACCGGCAGTTCGTCTCCGCGCCGAAGACGCGGGAGCCACGGCACATCCCGCTGCCGGTGCTCTTCGACCTGGAGCTGCTGCTCACCTGGTTCAGGGAGCAGGAAGCGGCGGGTCCCTACGTCCAGGAAGCTCAGAGGGTCGCGAAGCTGCTGCGGCAGTTCAAGGTCCCGGCCTATCTGGTGCGGCAGGACGACGAGCGGATCCTGACGGACATCTTCGACCGGATGAACAACTACGGCAAACGCCTCAGCAGGGCGGAGATCTTCTCCGCCCTGTTCGCAGGGCCGGAGAAGGGACAGGAGGAACGGCTGACACTGTCACGGATCGCGGATAACGTCGCGGCTCGCACCGGATTCGGCACCATCGACACCGACACCGTCCTGGCGTCCGTCCTGGCGCGACGAGGGCCCGACCCCGCCCGCGACATCCGTAACGAATTCGACCCAGCCGGACGGCGCACTGCCCCCGAGTTCTCCGCCGAGGACCGCGACACGGCCTTTGCCGAGGGCGAGGAGGCGGTGGTGCGGGCGGTCACCTTCCTTCAGAAGCACATCGGGGTCCCCCATCTCTCCTTCCTCGTCTATCGCCAGCTCCTCGTCGTGCTCACCCGCTTTTTCGCTCACTTCCCGGAGCCCGAGGAGAACAGCCTGAGGCTGCTTCGTCGCCTCTACTGGCGGGTCGCTGTGTCCGGGCCTGCCGTATTCAAGGGAAGTTTTACGCAGGTCGGCCGCGCGCTGTCGGCACGCATCAGGCAGGGCGACGAGCGCGGCTCCGTCAAGGGGCTTATGGAGGCGATGGCCGAGGCACGCCCCACGATCCCGAACCCCGCGCGATTCAAGACCAACGAGGCCACCGCAAAGGTGATCCTGAGCGCGTGGTGGTCATTGCGCCCGCGTTCCCTCGTCACTGGCGAGTCGTTCGACAGTCAGGATCTCGCCGCACTCCTCGGCGACCAGCCGACCGCGGCCACCGTGGCCTATCGGATCTTCCGCCGTGGGCTCTCCCCCCAGCAGCAGTTCCTGGCCTCGAACCGCCTTCTCCTGCCGACCGACGCCGATCCGGCAGACGAGATTCCTCATCTGCTGAGCGACCAACCAGTGCAGCTGGATCACGCCGCCTGGGATGCCGTGCTCGCCTCGCACTGTCTGGACCGGGAGATGACGGACCTCCTCCGCTCCGGCGCCCGCGACGCGTTCCTGGCCCGGCGACAGACGGCCGTCGGCGCGCAACTGCGCGAGTTCCTCGATCGGATGGCCGAATGGGAATACGAGGACACGCCCTCGCTGGCGAGCCTGAACTTTGACGAAGCGGACGACATGGACGAGTTGCAGGAACGGGGGGAATGAACGCCCTCGAAGAGAAGTGCCACGCCGTACTGCTGCACGGCCGCCGCATCGGCACGCTCTGCCAGCGGGGAGACTTCACACGCTTCGTCCTCAACGAGTCCTACCTGGATGACGCGCACCGCCCGGTGCTGGGACTGCGTTTCGAGGAGAACCTGCGAAGGCCGTACTCCTCGGCGCTTCGTCTGCCGAGGTGGTTCTCCAATCTGCTGCCAGAAGGGCCCTTGCGGGAGTGGATCGCGCAGGACCGAGGCGTCTCGCTTGACCGGGAGATGGAACTCCTCGCGCAGGTGGGGCATGACCTGCCCGGTGCCGTACAGGTCATGCCCGCCGATGGACCGGACGACGAATGGGAGTGGCACGGAGAGTCGGAAGCAGAGCACGTCGACCGCGTCGGATCGGCACTGCGCGACACCCCTTGGCGTTTCTCGCTGGCCGGTGTCGCGTTGAAGTTCTCCATGCTCGCGCAGGGCGACAGACTCACCGTTCCGTCGTTCGGCGTCCACGGCGACTGGCTGGTGAAGTTCCCCGACAACCGGTATCACAACGTGCCCCGCAACGAGTTCGCCATGATGTCGCTGGCCCGCTCGGTCGGCATCGATGTACCGGACGTGCGGCTGGTCCACCGCGATGAACTGGATGGCGTGCCGCCTCGGATGTGGCCGGACAGCGAGGAATGGGCCTACGCGGTCCGCCGGTTCGACCGACTGTCCGACGGCCACCGCACACTGGTCCACATCGAGGATTTCGCGCAGGTCCGTGACAAGTATCCGGAGGCGAAGTACGAAGGCACCTTCGAGACGGTGGCCGCTCTCGCCCACCGCGGTCACGATGTGTCAGCACTGGCGGAAGCGGTCCGCCGTATCGCGTTCTGCGTGGTCATCGGCAACGGAGACGCCCATCTGAAGAACTGGTCACTGATCTACCGGGACAAGAGGACGCCCGCCCTCTCTCCGGCCTACGACATGGTGGCCACCGCCCCCTACGCACCGATGGGGGAAACCGAGGACCTCGGCCTCAAACTCTGCGGCAGCAGGCGGTTCGATGACGTGAGCCCGGAGAAGTTCAAGCAACTCCAGCACCGTCTGGAGCGTCGCCTGGGCAGCATCGACGCCGATCTGGAATCCATCGCCGTCGAAACCGCGCGAGGCGTCCTGCTGCGCTGGCCCGAGCACGAGACGGCGATTCCCACCTCACGTGGGCTCCGCAGGGCCGTTGGCGACTGGATGACGATGCATGCGAGGGCCCTGTTGTCATGACGGGGCCCCGCCCTGTCCCGCCTCCAGGGCGCACTGCCAGCCAAGGCGAGACGAAGGGAAGGCCAGAAACAAGCGTTGCTGGCCCTCGCCCGCGACGCGCCAACGTTGTGGCTACGTCTCGCGGAGGGTTCTCATCCGGTCCAGGGAGTGGTTGAGGCGGGTTCTGAGGAGGCGGGAGACCGGGCGTTCGATCAGGCGGTGGATCAGCCAGGCGGCGGTGAGTCCGGCCGCGAAGAGGGCGAGGACCAGCAGCCGCGGGTCGATCTCGTCGTGCAGCAGGTAGATGGCGGTCAGCCCGATCGCGTAGTGGATCAGGTAGAAGGGGTAGGTCAACGAGCCGGCGACGACCAGCCAGTTGCCCCGTACCCGGTTCAGCTTCCCCAGCGCGATCGCCACCATCAGCGCCAGGAACGCGGTGAAGAGCAGCGTGGCGCCCTTCCAGGAGGAGACGCTCTCGTACGCGACCCGGTCGATGAGCTGGTACTGGCCGAGCAGCCAGGTCATGCCGAGCATCCCCCACAGCATCAGGTCGGGCCCGAAGCGGTGCATCAGGTAGAGGATCAGGCCGGCGATGAAGAACGGCGCCCCCGACGGGTTGGCGACGAGGGTCAGCAGTTCGGAGTCGGCCTCGGCCGCGATCGCCGCGGCGAGGCCCCAGCCGCAGCAGAAGAGGACGACCTTGCGGTAGGTCAGCCCGGTGGACATCAGCAGCAGGAAGAGCAGGTAGAAGCGGAGCTCCGACCAGAGCGTCCAGTAGACGCCGTCCACGCCGCGCACGCCGAAGCCCTCGTTGAGCATCGAGAGGTTCAGCAGCATCTCGCCGTGCGGCAGCGGGGGACGCACCATCGGCCAGACCGTGAGGACGGCCGTGGTGAGCAGCACCGCGAACCAGAAGGCGGGATAGAGGCGGACCACCCGGGAGACGAAGAAGTCGCGCGGGCGCTTGCCCCAGCAGGACATGCAGATGACGAAGCCGCTGATGACGAAGAAGAACTCGACGCCGATCCACCCGTAGGTGGCGACCGGGAAGACGCTGGGGAAGATCTCCTCGACCGGGCGGCCCCACGGCGAGGAGTTCGGCTTGTTGACCCGGTACGTGCCGACGTAGTGGTGCGCGGCCACCATCAGGGCCGCGACCAGCCGGAGCCCGTCGAGCACGTACAGCCGGGGCCGGCGTCCTGGACCTTGCTCGCCGTCGATGACGATCTCGAGCGCGGGGCTCGGGCGCCGGTCGGATCTCGGGCGGGCCGCCGACGCGGGCCGCGCGGGGGTTCCCGCCGGCCCCGGGCGCGCTGACCTGGGGTGCTGCGGCGCACCTCCCGGGCGAGAGCCCCTCGGACCTCGGGTCGTGCTCGCCATGCCTCGCGCCCCCTTGCTATGTCGCCACGGCATCCCTAGCTTATCGGTAGGAAAACTAGGGTACAGATGAGATACAAGAGGTACGAACGGGGGGGAGAGGATATCCGCACGGCGTGGCGGATAATGGTCACATGCGTGTCTCGGCTAGAGCAGATTACGCCGTGCGTGCCGCACTCGAACTGGCGGCCGCACGGGACGGCGACCCGGTCAAGGCCGAGGCGATCGCCGAGGCCCAGGGCATCCCGCACAAGTTCCTCGAGTCCATCCTCAACGACATGCGGCGCGGCCGCATCGTCGTCAGTCAGCGCGGGGGCAACGGCGGCTACCGACTCGCGGCGCCGCCGGAGAAGATCAGCATCGCCGACGTGATCCGGGCCGTGGACGGCCCGCTCGTGTCGGTGCGCGGCGAGCGACCGCCCGAGCTCTCCTACACCGGCCCTGCGGAATCGTTGCAGCCGATGTGGATCGCCGTGCGCGCCAACGTCCGGCGGATCCTCGGCGAGGTCACGCTCGCCGACGTCGCCGCGGCCAGGCTGCCCAGCGTGGTCGCCAACCTGGTCGAACCACCGGAGGCCTGGACCAACCCCTAGGCCCTGTCCTGCCGATCTTGCCGGGCCCGCGACCCCCCAGACTCCGTCTGGGAGGTGCCCCCATTCGTACGAGCTGCGATCCTCCGCCTTGCGACTGACCTCCCCCAGGCCCCCAAGGGCCTGGGGGAGCCGCGGGCTGATCCTCCCCCAGCCTGGGAGGCCGGGAGGTGCCCCCATCGATCGACAGGACAGGACCCAGAGCCCGTCCGGGCCGCCGACCAGGGCCGTCACCGAACAGGTGACCGAGCCCACGTACATCCTGCGCCGCCCCCTGGTGACGTCTGAACGATTTTCCTATAAATTCGCTGGGAAACGTCGGGAAGACAGTCATCGGCTCCACAGGTGGTGCACATGAAGACGCTCATCCTGCTCGCGCTCGCTGGTCTGGGCGCCCAGCTGGTCGACGGCAGCCTGGGCATGGCCTACGGGGTCACGTCCACGACCCTGCTGCTGGCCGTGGGCACCAACCCGGCCGCCGCCTCGGCCACGGTCCATCTCGCGGAGATAGGCACGACGCTGGTCTCCGGTGCCTCGCACTGGCGATTCGGCAACGTGGACTGGCGGGTGGTCGCCCGGATCGGCGTCCCCGGCGCCGTCGGGGCGTTCATCGGCGCGAGTGTCCTGTCCAACCTCTCCACCGAGGCGGCCGAGCCGCTGATGTCGCTGATCCTGCTGGCGCTCGGCATCTACGTCTTCTCCCGCTTCACCCTCTCCGGGCTGCCGAAGGCGAACCTCGGCAAGCCGCTGCGGAGGCGCTTCCTGACGCCGCTCGGCCTGGTGGCCGGCTTCGTCGACGCGACGGGCGGCGGCGGCTGGGGCCCGGTCGGCACGCCCGCGATCCTGGCCAGCGGCCGGATGGAGCCGCGCCGGGTGATCGGCTCGGTGGACACCAGCGAGTTCCTGGTGGCGGTCGCCGCCAGCCTCGGCTTCCTCTGGGGGCTGAGCGACGAGGGCGTCAAGACCAGCTGGGTGATCGCCCTGCTGATCGGCGGCATGATCGCCGCCCCCATCGCGGCCTGGCTGGTGCGCCACGTCCCGCCGCGCGTCCTCGGCTCCGCGGTCGGCGGACTCATCATCATCACGAACGCGCGGACGCTGCTGCGCGGCGACTGGATCAACGCGAGCGACACCACCTGCTGGATCGTCTACGTGCTGCTCTACGCCCTGTGGGCTGCCGCGCTCGCGTACTCCATCCGCGAGCACCTGCGGCTCACCCGCGAGGCAGAGGCCGAGCCGGTGGCCGAGGCGGTCGCGGCGACAGGTGCCGGGCCCGTCGCCGGAAACGACGACGACGAGGGCGAACGGCACCGCGAGACCGCTCCCACGGCGTAAACCAGGGGAGCGACGCCGCGGGACGGGCCCTCCCGGGTCATGGGCCCGGGGGCCGGCGGGACAGAAATCTGTGCCTCGCCGGCGGCGGGCCGGCCGCAGGGGGCCCGACCGTCACGGCGCCGAGCGGGGCGCGGTGACGCGGAAAGGCCCGCTGGTCTCCCGTCCCACGGTGTCGCCCAGGGAGGACGCCGGTGGCGAGCGAGCCGACGGGTCGGTGCGGAAAGGCGGAGCGCACCGGCCCGTCGGCAATTCACGGTCGGCGATTCACCGGATTTTCGGTCAGGGATCCGCGGTCAGCGTCAGCTGGGCGGCGGATTGTCCGCGTTGCCCTGGCGCAGGCGGTCGCCCATGCGCTCCCAGAAGACGGCCAGCCGCTCCGCGTCGATATCGCGCTGCCAGGGCGCCTGCCGCCTCCGCCGGAACCTGCCCGCCGGGCGCAGCAGGCTCATCTGCCGGCGGCAGAACATCTCGCTGAAGTCCGCCCTGATGCTGGGCCGGGTCCGCGGCGGATACGGGCAGAGCTCGAAGGGGCAGCCGCAGCTGGTGGCCCCGCCCGCCGTCCAGACGTCGTCGGCCCCACTCCGCTCCGGATGCAGCGAGGACCGGTCCTCGGTGAAACAGGGCGGCAGGTAGGGCGGCAGGGGCCGGTCGGTGCGCCGCAGGTGCTGCACCCGGTCGGCGGAGCGGTCGTTCTGCTCCGCGAGGTTCAGCAGCAGCAGAACGTCGGCGACGAGCTGCTGCGCGGCGGGCACCAGCGCGCTCCAGCCGATCGAGTACGGGATCCACAGGTTGTGCTTGCGCGGCTCGCCCTGCGCCGTGTCCCGGGAGCCGATCTGGCTGACCACCACGCTCTCGTCGGTCCACAGGTACCGTTCGGGCCGCCGGGTGCGCAGCGTCTCGGCCGCCAGCCGGGCACCGGCGAGCAGGAACGGATGCCGCTCCGGCTCGCCGGCGGGGGAGGTCAGCCACTGCCTGACCAGTTCCTCCGGATCGCCGGCCGCCGGCGGCTCCGGCGGCCGGGAGACGTCGTCCGGCAGCTCCCACAGCGTGCGGGCGTGCAGCAGCGTCAGCCGGGTGTACCAGAAACGGGTCCGGCGCATCATCTCCCAGGCGAGGTCGGCCAGCGCCTTGCGCGACCCCCGGGCGCACGGGTGGCGGTGCCGCCGGTTGGCGGCGAGCTTGAAGCCCTGTGCCAGCGCCATCTCCACGGGCAGGCTCAGCGGCGCCGTGTCCGGCGGGCGGTCCTCGCCGACGGCCGCCAGCCACGGGTGCAGGTATGCCAGCGGCGACTCGGCGCCGTTCCCGCCGGCCGCCGAGCCGGCCAGCAGCGGCAGCAGCCACGCGCAGAGCGTCCGCTCCCGCCACACCCGCTCCGCATCGGCATCGCCGTTCGCGTCCGTGCCGGACGAGCCCGTGCCGTACGGGTCGCCCGCCGGCGGGGACGTGGGGTCGGTGAGGCGCTTGCGCAGCGCCGCGAACGCCGCGTCCCCGCCGATCCCGATCTGCAGCGCCATCGCCAGCCTGACCTGGTACGACGGCTCCTCGACTGCCATCCGGAACAGCGCGCGGTAGACCCGCTCCAGCGTCCGGATCCCGCCGCTGGGGGCGGCGAGCCGCGGGCCCTGGTCGCCGTCGAGATCGTTCCGGCGGGCCAGCTCCCTGACGGCGGCGCCCAGGGTCCGCACCAGCGAGGACTTCGCCTCGCCGAGCGCCTCCGGATCCCGGTCGCGCAGTTGCCCCCACAGGTCGGCGAGCTCCTCGGCCATGTGGCCCAGGGTCACCTCCCGCTCGGCCGCGTCCACCTCGATCGCCGCCGCGTACAGATCGAGCACCTCGGCGCCGGCCCGGGGCAGCGCCAGGGCCCGCGCCTCCGCGTCCTTGACCGTGGGCCGACGACTCCCCCCGGCAGGAGGCCCCGGGCCGTGTGCGGTGTCGTCCACGGCCGCCAGCAGCAGCTCGCGCGAGGTGCGCACCGGGCACCAGCGGTCGGCGTCGGCCGGCCCCGTGTGGGTGCACCGGCCGGGGCGCGAACGCGAGTACAGCACCAGGGCGGAGAGCAGTTCCCGGCCCGGCGTGTGCAGCGCGGTCCCGAGGAAACTCGCACCCGCCCCGTTGGGGGTGAGCAGCGTCGGCAGCAGGCGGGACCCCAGATAGGACTGCATCAGGCTGTGCCGGAAGCGGACCCGGTCGCCGTACGCCTCGACGATGCCGAGCTGCTGCCCCCAGGTGGCCGCCATGTACCCGTCGCAGTAGACGCTGCGCCGGTACAGCGCCATCCGGCGCCGCAGCTCGTCGACGACGTCCGGATACGGCGGCCCGCTTCCGTCCGGCGGGCCGAGCAGGTCGGTGAAGGCCACCTCGACGGTGTTGCGGCCCAGGCCCACCAGGGCCAGCGCCGACAGGTAGTCGACGGCCGCGCCGCGCTCCGCCACGCCCAGCGAGACATGCGGGTAGAGGTGGCCGCCGACGAGGTTCGCCACCCACGTCTCGAAGAGGTGCAGCCGCAGCCCGGCCCGGTCGAGGCCGCGGACGTCGGAGAAGTCCCCCGCCTGCTGCGCCGCCGAATGCTCCAGCAGCTCCGCGCCGTGCAGCTGCCGGGCGAGCTGGAGATAGAGCGGGGACTCGGGGAAGTCGGCGGTCTGCACGATCCAGTCGACCGTCCCCTTGTTGGCGCTCCAGCCGCCGCCGCTGGAGACGTACCGCAGCGCCGCCTCCTCGCTGAGCGGTTCCAGCTCGCTGATGGTGGCGTCCATCCCGCGCAGCGGGTCGTGCGGGCGGGAGGCGATGACCAGCGGCAGGTCCTGGTGGTTGGCGGTGCGGATGGCGCGCCGGATGATGTTGTCCCGCTCCGAGGCGCGCTCCTCGCCCAGCAGCGCCTCCTCCAGACCGTCGCCGAGGATCACCACCCGGCGCTCCTGGAGCAGCCGCCGCCAGACCTTCTCGGCCTCCACGCCGGAGGCGACGGAGCCGCCGACATCCTCCAGGAAACGGGCGAAGCCCAGCTCGCAGAAGTCGAGCCGCTCCCGGGCGTCGCGCAGCCGAACCGGCACCGGCACCGCCCGCAGTTCGGCCAGCCGCTGGGTCATCAGCACCAGCAGCGCGGTCTTGCCCGAGCCCATCCGGCCCACCACCAGATGCGTCCGGCTGGCGCAGCCCGGCACGTCCAGGTCCCTGATCAGCGCCTCGCACAGCTCGTCGCGGCCGACGACCTCCCCGCTGATGCTGCCGGCGGTCTCCACCAGCTCGCGGGGATCCTGCTGCGCGGTGGCCCGGTACGGGCCCCAGACCCGGTGGTAGCGCCAGAGCAGGAACAGGCCGGTCACCACCGCGAGGGTGAGCGGCCACATCAGGATGGTCCGCACGGTGTTCCCGGCCCCGCCCCCGTAGTCGAACACCCAGCGGACATCGGCGTCCAGCAGGCCGATCACGGCGACGACGAAGATCCCCACGTAGACGACGCAGCCGGCGACGATCAGGGCGAGCTGCCGCTGGGCGCGTGGCCGGCCGCGCCATCGGCCGCGGGAGCTGACCCCGCTCGCCGGGTCGGTCGCCGGCGCAGGGCCGGGCCGAAACGGGCGCCGGCGCGGGCGCGGTCTGCGCATCTGCGGTCCGCCTCCCTCCGCCTCCTGGCCTGCTGGCCCGCTGCTGGGATCGGCGCTGTCGGGATGGGGCTCCTACCAGCAGTGTGCGACCGCGGGCGTGGCGGCGCACCCGGACGGGCGGCGGGGGCGGGGCGAGTGGCGGCTACGCCGGGTGGTGGTCGGTCCTCTCGGCCAGGACCTGGCGGAGGGTGCGTCCGGTGCGGGCCGAACGGGCGCGGTTCGGATCGGGGGTGCCGGCGCCCTCGTGGGAGGCGCCGGTGTCGGAGCGCTTGACCAGCAGCCACGCCTCCTCCTGGCCCGGCGTGTCGCCGCGGAAGCGGGTCAGCGCGAAGCCGCCGCGCAGCTTCTTCCCCTTGAGCCGGAACGAGAGGTGTCCGCGGCGCAGCGACTCCGCCACGGACCGGTCGCGCTCCGGCCGCCAGGTGCCCTCGTCCCAGATGATCACCGGGCCCGCGCCGTACTCGCCCTCCGCGATGACGCCCTCGAACTCGCGGTACTCCAGCGGATGGTCCTCGGTCGGCATCGCGAGGCGCTTGTCGTTCGGATCGGTGGACGGGCCTTTGGGGATCGCCCACGACTTCAGCACCCCGTCCGCCTCCAGCCGGAAGTCGAAATGCATGCGGCTGGCGTCGTGGATCTGCACGACGAACCGCGGCTCCGGACCGTGATCCCCGGGGCCGCCGCGCGGTTCGCCGGTCCGGGAGAAGTCGCGTTTGCGGTGGTACTCCGCCAGCGCCCGTTCCTGCTCGCCGTCCTGGTCACGCTTGGCGTTCATCACTCCAGCGTGACAGCGGTCGGCGGGCGCTACCACCCGTGGACGTCGGGCAGCGGCACCGGTGGGCGCCGGCCCTTCGCTCAGCCGCGGCGGACCGTGAACTCGGGCCGGTCGGCGCGGATGGTGGTGCGTCCCTCGGAGCCGGCGACCCGGGTGTCCGGGCAACGGGCCGGTCCCTCCACCACGACCACCGACTCGGCGTCCGCGGCCGGCGCCCGGAACGTCACCTCGTCGTCGCCGACGGCGGTGATCTCGGCCGTCGCGTAGGCCACGGTGAGGCCGCCGACGGTGAGGCCATGGGGGCACCTCCCGGGCCTGGGGGGCCTGGGCGACGGCACGGTGGGACCCCCGGCGCGTGATAGGCTGCTTCAGCGACATCGGCGCTGTCAGCTGCCGAAATGGTCGGCTCAGAGCGGGGCCAGAATCCCGTTGGGGGCATGCAAGATCCTGTGCGAGACTGTCTCTCGCACACACGCCAGGTCCTGTGGAGCAGTTTGGAGTGCTCGCCACCCTGTCAAGGTGGAGGCCGCGGGTTCAAATCCCGTCAGGACCGCTCCGGCTGGGTAGCTCAGTTGGTACGAGCGTCCGCCTGAAAAGCGGAAGGTCGCCGGTTCGATCCCGGCCCCAGCCACCGGTAGTGACCAGCGAAAAGCCCCTACCGGGGTCATCCGGTAGGGGCTTTTTCAACGACGTGACATCACCCGCTGACCTCAGTGACTCAGGTCAGCTCGCCACTCAGCTTCTCCAGCGCCCGGCGCTTCTCTTCCAGCGAGGCATGGGCGTACACCTGCATGGTGACGCCGTGGTCGCTGTGCCCGGCGATCTGCTGCACGATGTGCGGCGGCACCCCCAGGTCGAGAAGCAGCGTGATGCACGTGTGCCGAAGGTCGTGGAAGCGATGCGACAGTCCGAACTTCCGGCGCACCGGCTCCCAACTCCGCCGGAGGTTGTCCGGCTCGTACGGCGTCCCGATCCGGGAGGGGAAGACGAGCCCGTTCTCCTTCCAGTCCATCCCAGCGGCGGCCCGCTCCTGCGCCTGTCGCTCCTGGTGCTCCGCGAGCGCGGCGACCACGAGCGGCGGCAACGGCAGCGTCCGGACCGACGACGCCGTCTTCGGCTGGACCAGCCAGAGCTCTCCCCTGACCCGCTGAAGATCTGGTCGCCACCACGAGCGTCCGGCGGTCCAGATCGACCGCCGTCCAGGACAGCCCCAGCAGCTCGCCCCGCCGCATGCCCATGGTGAGGGCGAGGACGTACAGGGCGTAGAACCGAGGTCCCGGAGTTCCTTCAGCACGAGCTTGGCCAGGGCCGTGGAAAGCCCCTGCCCGGTGGTGTAGCTCGGTGCGGGCGTGCGGACCAGGCGGGCGACGTTCCGCAGCACGAGTTCTTCCCGTAGGGCGTGCTGGAGGGCGTTCCGCAGCACAGCGTGGATGTACTGGACCATGCGCGTGGACAGCTTCGTTCGCAGCACGCACCGGCGGCACAGCAGCGCGGGGCCGACCGTCGCTTGTCCCATTCGTGTTTGCAACACTGGCACTCGTTCCGCAGGCGGTTGAGCCAGGTCCGGACCTCTTGCGTCCGGAGCTTGCGCAGCTTCTTCTTGCCCAGGCCAGGAACGATGTGGACGGCGATGACGCTGGCGTAGCCCTGGTACGTCTTGGGCCGCCGGTTCGGCTTCACCTCCTCAGCGAGCCAGTAGGCCATGAAGTCGCTCACGGTGGAATCCGAGTCCGGAACGGGGATCCCACCGTGCTCCATGCCTTCAGCTCGGTCAGCTTGGTGTCCGCTTCCTGCCAGGTCTTGCCATAGACGTAGACCCGCTTCCGGTTGCCCGACGTGGTCGTCACGTAGGCCCTGCCGGCGTACCGCCCGTCCTTGCGGCGGGTGATCGAACCGGCCCCGTTGGGGTTGCGCTTCCTGCGGGGCATCAGTCGTTGTCTCCGATTCGGTCGTCGATGTACCGGCGCAGGGCGTCGGCGGGGATGCGGCGGGCCCGGCCCGCGCAGAAGCTCTTGAGTTGTCCGGAGCGGATGAGGTCGTAGACCTTGGAGCGGCTGAGCCGGAGCGCGGCCATGACCTCGGGAACGGTGAGGGTGCTGGGGGGCGGTCGGGGGCGTGGCGGTGCGCACGGTGAACCTCCGGGATTGCCGGGGAGCTCTGGGGGCCCTTCTGGGAAGTCCGCTACTTCCGCTACGGCCGCTACCGCGCAGGTCAGGGGCCTGTTTGTGGTAGCGGGAAGGGGTAGCGGTAGCGGATGGGTAGCGGCGCGCGGTGACGCGTGCCGCTACCTCGTTGTTGCTGGTCAGACCGCGTTTTCGGTGCCGGGTAGCGGACGTAGCGGACTTTCCGGGGGTGGGGGGCAGTAGCGGGCCCACGCGTCCCACAGATCGGCGGCGTAGTAGCCCTTGAGGACGCTCCCGGCGGTCTTGATGTTGCGGGAGGCGATGGGCTCGTTATCGGCCGTCATGTACTCGGCGAGCATCCGGGACAGGCGCCGGTTGTCCAGCGGCTTGCCGTGGAGGTCCGCCCATGGCGCGTCGTCCAGGGCGTTGAGTCGGTCGAGGATGGCGACGGTGGGCAGGCGGTCGATGCCGACCATGACGTGGTCGCGGAGGTCGGTGAGCAGCCGGACTCCGAGGCTGCCCTTGTCGTTCGCCTTGGACGCGGTCACCAGCGTCACGCACGCTTGCGGGCCCGCTGGGGCCAGTGGCCCCCGGCGGCGTCGGCGACGGCGAGGAGCGATTCCCACACGTCCGCGGGCCGGTCGGTGATGCCGTCGGGCATCTCCGGCCAGGCGCCCATGACGAACCCCCGGGCGTGTTCCGCCCATTGGGCGAGTCGGTCGCGCAGCTTGTGCCCCTGCTCCTCGTGGGTGCGGGCGCGGAAGGGCTCCACGCGTCTCGTTGCGGGCCCGGCGGCGCATGCGGATGACGATGGAGCGGGTCATGATCGTGTCCGGGAGGGAGCCGAGTCCGGCGACCGCGACCGCGCAGTAGGAGGGGAAGGCTTGCACGGTCTGGTTGCCGCCGTCGCCGATGCACCGGTAGGTGACCCCGGTGCGGCGGTGTCCGGCGTTGAGGAACCCGCGCAGTTCCTCGTTGTCCCCTGCCTTGGGCCCGAAGATGGTGTCGATCTCGTCGAACAGGATCGTCGGCTTGCCGCTGGGGTTGGACACAGACCGGAACAGGGCGGCGGCGGACGCGTTGACGGCCGTCATGGGCTGGGGAACGAGGGTTTCCACGATCTCCAGCGCCCGCGACTTGCCCGAGCCGGGTTCAGGGCTCAGGAAGGCCAGGCGGGGTGTGGAGTCGAAGCAGTCGAGTAGGTGGGCGTGGGCGTCCCACAACGCCACGGCCACGTACGCGGCTTCGTGCGGGAAGACGTTGAACCGGCGGTGGAAGGCTTCCACCTCATCCAGCAGCGCGGCCCCGTCGATGGTGGGGGTCATGCGGCGGCCCTTCCTTCCTGCGATGCTCCGCGAGCAGGCGGGTGTGGCTGGCGTTGTCGCGTCGGTGCTGGGTCAGGGCTGAAAGGGGACGGCCTTCGGCCGACGACCTTTCGGACGCCCACGGCGATCAGGAGCGGGGCCGGTTCGGCGCCGGGCGGCCGGTCGGGGGCGGGGATGCTCTTCAGCGGGGGGATTCGGGGCGGGTCATGCCGTCACCCGCCGGTCGGCGCGTTGGTTGTTGGCGATCGACCAGTTCAGGGCGCTGAACGGATCGTGGAGCGGCACTGTCCCGGCGACAGTCCGCCCGCTTCCCCCGCGTCCTGAAGAGCTTGCTCGACCACGTGCCGGGGGAGGTCGCCCCACGCGACGAACCGCCCCAGAGCGCGGGCGCCCCGTAGCAGCGCTTCGTCCCGGCCGCCCTCGGCCGTCGCCGCGACGGCGCGGGTTTCGTTGTCCAGCGCTGGGCGGCGTAGTGGCCGGCACGGGAGCGGTCCCCCACGGGAATCGTGCGCAGGGTGGGGCGCAGCGGAGTGAGCGCGGTCAGCAGCCACGCGGGAAGCGGGGCCACGGGCGCCGGGTCGATGACCTCGTACGTGCGGCCGTTGACCGTGCTGCCCGGGGCGAGGACGTACCCGCCGTGCGCGCGGGTGTCGATGCGCGGGCCCAGCTTGCCCGCGGTGTTGCGCAGGCGGACGCCGTCCGGGGCGGTGAAGTACAGGTGTTCCCCGCCGCTCGCGGTCCGGATGCGGTAGGTGGCAGGGACGGCCTGCCCGGCGCGCTCGCAGAGCGCATGGAAGGTCGTCACGCCGCAAGGCGTGTCCGTCGAGTCCTTGCCCTTGTCGGTGTCCAGGTCCACCACGAGCAGCCCGGCCGGGCCGGTCGCCACGCCGATGTTGTAGGGGCGGTGGGACCACGCGGCGTGGATCAGGTCGCGGTCGGTGGTGGCGCGCTGCTCCGGCTTGAGGTGACCAGCCGAGCAGCGGCCCGTCCCCGAGCAGTCCGTTTCGGCGTGGCCGGCGGGCCGCTTGTCGCCGGGCCGCAGGGGGAAGACGGGCCAACCGCGCGCGGCGGTGGCCAGTGCCGCGCGCAGCAGCGCGTCACGGCGTCCATGAGTCATGCTGGAGGTCTCCAGTTCTCTTTGAGGGGACTGATGACCGGAGCGGGCCGCGTGTCTTTGGCGAGATCGTGGCGGCCCGCTCCGGCGCGTTCAGGCAGCGTCGGGCAGGGTCAGAAGGTCATCGCCCCGGCGCCGGGCGGCCTGTCGGCCATCGGCGGCGGGGGCGCGGGTCGGTGTGGTGTTCGGGGTGTTCGGCTGGTGGTCGCGTCGGCGTTCGTAGAACTCCCAGGCGTCCGGGTTCGCCTCGAACCACGCCTCGGCGCACGTCTTGTGGTTGGGGCGGCCGTGTTCGGACAGCAGGGGTGTGAGTCGTCCGCACAGCACGCATTCGTCGAGTCCGGCCGGGTTCCAGTGCCGCTGGTCGCGCCAGTCAAGGAACGGCGGCCAGACGCGGGGACTCACCCCGCGGCCCCGGTCCGGTCGGCACAGGGCCAACACATGCCCAGAGACGTCGAGATGCAGAACCCGCAGTCGCGTCGGCACTCGGGGCAGGTGCGGCGGGCCCGCATCGCCGCGGCCAGCGCCGCCCAACGGCCCGGCGTCATCGGCCGGACGGGCTTGGCCAGGTCGGTGCGGTAGAGGTAGGCGACCAGCGGGGACCGGCCCCGGCGGCGCAGGCGCATCACCTGCGCCGCCGGTTCCTGACCGCCCGGCCGCAACCCCAGAGCCCGTAACTGCCGCCGGGTCGCGAGCCCTTCCGGAGCCCACTTCCAGGGGAAAGTGGGGATGCCGTGCCGCTCGCCGGCAGGGTCGTAGACATCGGCGTAGGCGGTGCTCACGCGGCCACCGCCTTTCCCGTGTCTCGCGTGGCGGTGGCGCCGGGTCGGGCGGGCGCGGTCATCGGGAGCTCTCCCCGGCACGCCTGGTGCGCGCACCCCGGCCGATGCCGAGAGCGGCGGCCAGTTCGTCATGAGCGGCGATGACGTCGCGGGGAGCGTCGCCACGGTGGACGAGCTGGTCGAGGACGGCGTGAGCGCGGTACGCAGCGTCCCGCAGTGTGTCCGGGTCGGGTCGGGTGGTCGTCACAGCAGTTCTCCCGTCGGTGTGGTCCGTCGAGACGAGCAAGGTTGATCACTCTGCGTGTGGGGAGGGAGGCAAGGGTCACCCCGGGAACCGTGATTTCGGGGTTTCCGCAGGTCGCTGCGGGGTGCCTCAACGCCTCCCCAAGCGGTGATCTGTGCTGATCAGATTGGGGAGGCAGGCGTGGGGAGGCGGTTGGGGAGAACTCCCCAGGCACCCAACCGCCTCCCCATCACTCTTCGTGTTCGCCGTCGGTGTCCTCGGCACGTTCGGCGAGCGCTTCGAGGACCCGGGCACGGCTGACGTGCATGACCCCGGCGTACTTCCGCGGGCCCGCCCCGACCTCTTCCAGGACCCGGGTCAGGTCGCCGAAGGTCCAGCCGCGGTACTCGGTGGGGTTGCGCTCCGCGAGACGCTGGATGACCTCCTGCGTGCGCAGCCGCGGCGCCTGGCCGAGCACCGCGGCGATGTCGGTCAGGTGGTCGACCGGTTCGGCCGCCGGCCGTGCCGGGGCCGCCGTGATGCCATCGCGCAGGGCAACGGCCCGCTGAACGACGGGGGTGACCTGGTCGGTGCTGGCGTCCTTGCGGACGTAGTAGGAGCGGATCAGCTCGAACGGGTTCTTGGTGAAGCCGAAGGTCAGCGCGGTGCCGATGTCCTCGGCCGGGTTGAGCGTGGTCGCGGTGATGCCCGCCTTGTGCTTCCCGGTGCCCAGCAACCCGTCGTTGGCGACGTGGTCGCCCACGGCGAACGCCACACGGTGGGAGGTGTTGCGGGTGACGTCCTTCGGGATGCTCGTGGCGGTCGGGGAGACGGTCACGAACATCAGGGTGATGCCGACCTTCCGGGCCTTCTTCAGCACCTTCACGGCCAGCTCGGCGGCCTCCTGGCCGTACTTCTTGTGCTCGAACAGCTCGTGGCACTCGTCGAACACCACGACCTTCGGGCGCATCCGGGCGTCCTTCTCGGCGAGATCGCGGGTCAGCCGCACCTCGTCGCCGCCCAGCTCGTCGAGGAGCTTGCCGCGCTCGGTGACCTCGTCGCGCAGGTTCCGCAGGGCCTTGAGCGCGGCTTCAACCTGTTCGTCCTCGTCGCCCTTGACCAGCGTGGCCAGGCGGGGGCGCATCGGGTCGTAGTCCACGTTGTAGGCCATGACGTAAACCTCGATCTCGACCAGGGGGTCGAGCATCGCCCCGAGCAGCAGCGCCACGACCAGCGAAGATTTCCCTACGCCCATGATGCCGCCGACCATGTAGTTCGCGGCCATGAGCTTGCCCATGATGGGCTCGCCACGCTGGGAGATGCCGGCGGGCACACCCTTGAAGTAGTCGCTCGTGCCGTCGGTCAGCAGCGGCCACGCGGGCACCTCCCCGGACAAAGAGCCCTGGTCAGCGACCCACAGATCGAGCACCCCGGGCTGCCCGTGCGGCTCGGTCGGCCACACCTCGACCGGCTTGCGCAGCAGGTTGTGCGCGAGTACCTGCTTCTTGTTGCCGATCATCTCGACCGTGACACCCATGGGGAGCTGGAGTTGGGTGTGCCAGCCCTTGCCCAGGCGGGTGGTGGGCGCCATCCAACGCGGCTGCCAGCCCTGCTTGAGGGCCTGGTTCAGCGGGCCAATGCCCAAGTGACGCAGGGCCTTGAGGATCGCGGACTCGTCGGGCACGACCTCCCGGGACTCCGGCTCGCGCTGGTCGGCGGGCAGGGCCCACTGCGGCGCGGCCTGCTGCTTGCGGCCGGTGTTCCACAGTGCCAGGAGCAGCAGGAACGGGGTCGTGAGCAGCGCGGGAGTCCACACGATCGACCCGATGATGAAGGCCCACCGCACGATGTCGAGCACGAAGTGGATGGGCACCAGGACGTCGCCCGGGTCGCCCGTGGCCAGCGCCAGCAGGATGCCGAGCGTGACCGCGCCGCCGCCGCTGAGCGCGGCCGTGTGCAGCGCGGCCTTGGCCAGCTGCCCCGGCATGGTCAGCAGCGCCATACGCCGGGTGTGGCGCTTCTGGCGGAACTCCTCCCGGCGCTCCTCCCACATGGCCAGCGCCTCGCGGTCGCCGGCCGCCTCAGCGGAGCGGATCTGCCGCTGGTACTCGGCGCCCGTGCGGGCATCCCACGTCCGCCGGGCGAGGATCAGCGCGCCGCCGGTCACGTACATGCCGTGCCGCACGACCAGGCGGCCAGCGGTCCGGGTCCGCTCGTCCTTCGCCGCGGTCAGCAGGGCGCGGCGCAGACGGGTACGGGCGCGTTCCGTCGGCGGCGTGGTGCTCTCCGGCGTCGGGGTGGGGTCGGTGTCCTTGACGAGAGTCAGGTGTGCGCGGGTACGTCGCGCGGTGTCGTCGGGTACGGGCGTACCCGGCGTACCCGGTCGGACGGGTACGGGCTCGGGGTGTGTACCCGGGTCGTACCCGTTGAGGTTCGGTTCGGACATGATGATGGTTCCTCCGGTACTTCTCTCAGGAGTGCCAGGGAGCTCCCGGGGGCCGTCCGTGTGCTGCCAGGCGTGGGACGGCCCCGGGGGCGGTCAGTCGAGGTACAGGGCGGCGCGGAAGCGACGCGCATCGGCGGCGTTGCCGCCCTCGAATGCCTCGCCGTACTTCCGCTTGGCGTCCTCGTACTCGGCGAGGGTCGGCAGGTTGCGGATGTCGGGGTGGTCGCGGTCCTCGTACAGCGGTCCATCCCGCAGGAACGCACCCTCAGCGGTGTACGAAGCGCCCCGGCACGGGGTCCCGTCCAGCGGGTGCTTGCGGTTGAACACGATCTCGGTCAGGAGCTTCATCCGGCCTCCCACCTGGTGGTGGGTGGCTATGGCGTAGTAGGTGTGGTTGACCTTGGCGCGGCGCGCGAACTCCTTCGCCGCGCGGCTGTGCTTCGACACAGGCGTGCCCCTTCCGGGTACGAGGTGGCGCGGGCGGTCAGTGGCGTACGGCGAGGTACGCGGCGATGGCTTCGGCGGCGTGGTGCGCGGACTGGTCCAGCAGGTACGCGCCCCCCAGCGGCCCGCCCAACTCGTAGAACCGGCCCTTGCCCAGCCGCTCGGCGGCCCGGCGCACGGGCCAACGGCGGTCGATCAGGTAGTGCGTCGAGGCGGACAACGCCAGCGCCGCAGCGATCGAGCGGGGCCGCAGACCTAAGCCCAGCAGCCGGTTCCCGACCAGCAGCGCGGCGCCCTGCGTCGCGGAATAGGAGGCGACGTGCGCGGCCAGGGCCTTGTGCCCCTCCGCGTCCGGCAGGGCCTTGTGACGGGCCTGGTGGTCGCTCTGCACCCAGTGGTCGGCCACGTCAGCGGCGGCCCGCAGCAGGGCGTAGGCGGCCGCGTAGGAAGCGCCGCGGCGGGCGCGCGCGGCCCTCACCGCTTCTCCTTCTGCGCGTCGTTCCACAGGCCCCGAAGGACCAGGACGCAGATGGTCACGGCGACCGCCCCGACGGCGACCGCGACGGCCGCCACGGCGAACGCCAGCAGCCCCAGCGCGCCGATACCGCCGATCGCGGCCCACTTCGCCACCTGCCCGGCCTGGTTCGGCCGCTGCGGCGGGTACGCGTACCCGGACACCGGGTACGGGCCGCCCACCTGCTGGTTCATCGGGTACGGGGAGGAGTGCGGGTGCGGCGGGCAGTGCGGGCACTGGCCGTGGTGGTAGTGCTCAGGCAGGCTCATGCCACAAGCTCCTTTGTCAGGTCATCCCGGATGCGCTGAGCGCGGTCCTGGTTGATGTGGTAGTTGGCCTTCAGCGACCGGTACGGGGGCAACTGGCCGGCCTTCAGGCGGGCCGCGAAGTCGTGCCGGACCTGTGCGGTCAGCGGGTCCTCATCCGGCCGCGCAAGGTCGCTGCCGGGCTCCGTCTGCGGCTCGGGGTCGGGGGTCTGCGGCGCGTACTCGGCGTGTACCTCGGGGCGGGTACGCGGCTCCACGGCGGCGAACACCGGCGCCTGCCGCGCGGGCTCGATGTCGCGGACATCCGGCCGCGGCCGGGCCACGATCGGCAGCAGCCGCACCCCGTCGGGTACAGCCTCGGGAGGCTCCGGGTACGCGACGGGTACGCGTACCTTCGCGGGTACGGGCTCGGGTACGACGACGGGCACAGGCTCCGGCCGCACCGCGGGGGCGCTGTCCTGGTCGTCGTCTTCCAGTTCGGTGATCTTCGCCAGGATCGCCCGGCGGTAGTGCGTCACAGCCTCCGCGAGCGCGATCAGCAGCACAGGCGGGATCGAGTGCAGCACCAGCCCCGCGGCGTCAACGTGCTCCGGCTTGCCGAACGACGTCTCCGGCGGCCACACCGACGACCAACAGTTCATCACCCACGTGGCCAGACCAGCGAAGTACCGCAGGGCCGTTGACCAGCCGCGCGGACGGATGCCGTACTCAGCCAACACCCCGTCCGTGATCAGCACCGTCCCCAGCGCCAGCGCCACCATCGGATCGAGCAACCACGCGATCCCCGGGTGCACGCCATGCCGGATCGCGAACAACGTCACCGACGTCGCGGTGAACACGAGCGCGATCAGCCCGATGACCACCAACACCGCCGTGAGCCGCCGCAACACCGACTTCAGGCGTCGGATGTCACGCTGGTGCCCCCTCACGTCGCCCACCTCCAACGGTGTCGCCGGGCCACGCGGAAACCCGCCACGGCGCCGACGGCGAACACCACCAGGACCGGCTCAGCCAGCGCCCACAGCAGCAGCGCGACACCAACGCCGAACACGGCGAACACCAGCGCCGCGGCCACGTTCGGCACCACGAGAGTCAGCACCAGCAGACCGACCAGCAGCGCCAGCCTCACCAGACCGGCCCGCACACGGGCCACACGCGCGTTCACCGCTCGCCACCACTCGGGCCGTACAGGAACCGGAACAGCGACAGCTGAAGCTCGACCAGGTCAGCCCCGGCCGTGACCGGCGGGTAGCCGTGCCTGACCAGCACCTCGGCCACGTCATGCGTCAACCCGAAACTGAACCTCGGGTCGTCCTCCGGCTCCGGCCGGATCGGATACGCGCGCTCACTCACGCCCCCACCCCCGAAGCGGCCGGGGGACGGTTGGCCAGCTCCCGGCGAGCGGCCAGGACCCGCCGCCGGGCCCGCCGGATGCGCCGGTCGTCCACCTCATTCCGGGGGCGGTCCAAGGCGATGATCTGCGCGTCCAGCAACTCGACGTCCGCCATGATCAGCGGCATCTCGCGCTCGATCGCGTCCAACTCCGCATCCGACGGCTCACCGTCGAACGGGTCGGCGGTAACCGCCTGAAGTGCAAGCATGGGTTCCATGGGTCGTGGTCCTCTCAAAGTGCAACGGCCCAGACAGCGGCCCCCGGGAGGCACCCCGGGGGCCGCGCGCCGTTGATGTCAGTTGGGGCAGTCCTGCATCCCCCCCGCGCACCGCCGCTCCGGCCGACGTATCGACGGGAGCGGCGATCACGGGCAGCTCAGGCGACTGCAAGCTGTGTGTCCTGAGATGACGCGACGGGCCTAGCTGCCGTACCGGTCCAGCACCGGCAGCGCCCGGGTACTTCGCTGACGCATCAGGGCTCCTCTCAGCGGCTCGAACAAGGGCTACGCACTGCAAAGGGGATCGATGTCCCCACTCGCCGGCCGTTGCTCGCGGTCGCCGGGCCACCTCGCCAGTACGGGCCGAAACCCTGTTCCACCTGGCCTTTAGCGGGATTGCAGCGTCCCCGCCCTCTACACGTGGTCGATCCGCCCGGCCTTGAAGGTCCGGGTGGCTGTCGGCCACATCCATAGACTGGACCGGTGGACCGGTCCAGTCAAGTGGGTCTGCGAGTTCCTGCCGAGGCAGCTTGGAGTTTCCGCAGCTCAGAGAGCCGTTGAAGGAAAGAAAAAAGCTGGACCGGCGGACCGGTCCAGCTCTTCGAACGGAGTGTGTAGAGGACTACATCGGATAGGTCTCCTTGAGCTCCCACAGTGACGCGGGCGTGACGCCTTCCTCGCAGACCAGAGCTCGTCCGTCCTGGTCGTACGCGGTGTGGAGGACAACGACCACGGCGGAGGGTGCGGACAGGCGGAGGTGCAGTGCCTCGTCTTCCGTGGCCATGCGAACGGACGTCACGTCGGTGCCCTCCACGGGGAAGCGGCCGGTCTGACGTCGGACGTACCTCGTGGTCCCCTCCGCGATGGGTGCGTTCTGCTCCAGGCGTGGCGCCTGGTCGGCAATGTCGGACGGGAACCAGGCTTCGACGTAGCTGTGCGGACTGCCGTCCGGCAGTTGCATCAGACGGACTCGGCGCAGCGCCTCCACGTCTGCGGCCAGTCCGAGTGCTGTCGCCACGCTCGCGGGTGGTGTTGCGCGGTCGGGCGTCCCGACGCGCGCGAACGGCATGCCGCCGGTCGTGCGGGTCGCGCCGGATCGCCGGTTACCGGCGGGGCGGCCGATCGGAGTTTCGACCACGATGAACCCCGCACCCTGCTTGGCTTCAACAACACCGTCGCCTCGCAGGACGTCCATCGCTTTGACTACCGTGGCCCGGGAGACCTGCCACTGTTCGGCGAGGTCGCGGCCAGACGGAACGATCGAGCCGGGCGGGAACTCGCCGGCCGCGATGCGGGAGCGCAGGGACTCTGCGATCTCCTCGTACTTCAGCAGTGCCATAGTTCCTCGCTGCGGGTAGGGCTGGACTGGTCCACCGGTACAAATCATACTGCTCCCATGTTGTCACCAGAGCTGTCGCCCGAGGTCGCACACTTCTACTCACACGTCGTTGATGAGGGGACTCGTCTGACCTCCTCTGCGGATGGACGACTGGAGATGCTTCGGACGCAGGAACTCCTTCGTCGCTTCCTGCCGCCCGCTCCAGCACGGGTGCTGGACGTCGGTGGCGGGACCGGCGTCCATGCGCGATGGCTCGTCGAGGACGGGTATCGCGTCGATCTGGTCGACCCCATCCCTCGCCATGTCGAACAGGCGGGCGCGGTCTGCACCGCGGTCGTGGGGGACGCTCGAAGCCTGATGGCGGACGACGCCACTTACGACGCGGTCCACCTACTGGGGCCGCTGTATCACCTCACGGACAGGGCAGACCGTGCCCAGGCACTGACGGAGGCGGCGCGGGTCGTTCGGCCCTCTGGCCTGGTGGCGGCAGCAGCCATCAACCGTTACGCCTCGATCTTCGAACACACCGCCTTGGCCCATCTCCACACGGAGACCATGCAGGCGTCAGTGTCGAAGATCCTCGAATCGGCGGTGCACGACGGAAGCGGCCGGTTCACCATCGCCTACTTCCACCGTGCCGAGGAACTTGCCGAGGAACTGCGGGAAGCGGGACTTGTGGACGTCGGCGTCTTCGGTGTGGAGGGACCGGCCTGGTCACTGCTCAAGGCCGTGGAGCAGCAGTCGGGCAGCATGCCGAGTGACTCGCTCTTCGAGTCGGCCCTCACCGCGGCTCGGCTGGCAGAGCCGTACCCCGAACTGCTTGCGGCCAGCTCTCACCTGCTGGCGATCGGGCGCTCTCCAGCTTGACCACGGCTGCCTTCGATGGCGACACGCCAGCGACCGACTGACATCAACCCTGACATCAACACCGGCGGACAGTAGCGGTCATCAGGCGTCCACGGTGGCAACGCCCCAGCCACCCGGGCAGCGCGGCAGGCGCCTGAAAAGCGGAAGGTCGCCGGTTCGATCCCGGCCCCAGCCACCGGTAGTGACCAGTACAGACGTCCCCTCCGTGATCACGGAGGGGACGTTCGCATGTGGGGTGACAACCGTTCCCCGGTGGCCCGCCGGACCGACTTCACATGGTGGTCATTGGGGCGCGTGGAACCCACACAGGGGAAGTCCGCGCACTGGGTATGTCTCCCGGCATGACGATCACCGAGCTCCGCAAGGCCTGTACTGGTGTCCCCGGCCGTAGTGGGGGTGGTGCACGTCTTGCTCCCCGGTGACCGGATGGAACGGACGGTCGCGACTCGGTTGGAGAGGTGGTGACCGTGGGCGTCGTTTCTGTCATCACCGCCGTCCATGCCCCCGCCGCCCACCACCTGGCCGCGGCCTACACGTCACTGTGCGACCAGACGCTGCCCGAGGGGTGGGACTGGCAGTGGGTGATCCAGGAAGACGGAGACACGGAGATCGTCGCAGAGGCGGTTCCGGACGACCCCCGCGTGAGTTTCGAACAGGGGCGGAGAGGCGGAGCCGGGGTCACTCGGACGCTTTCCCTCGCTCGGGCGGACGGTGAGTACATCAAGGTCCTCGACGCCGACGACATGCTCACCCCGGGAACGCTCGCGCGAGACATCGAGGTCCTGGAACGGAACGCCGATGTCGGCTGGACCACCTGCCGGGTTCTCGATCTTCTTCCGAACGGCTCGCTGGTCGGGTTCGATCTGGACCCGCTGGACGGCCCGCTCGAACGTGGGGCGGTACTCGAGCACTGGCGCACGCACAACTACCGGGCTCCGGTCGTGCCGGGAACACTCTGCGCGCGCCGTGAACTGGTGCTTGCGGCCGGGGGATGGATGGCCCTGCCCGCTTCCGAGGACACCGGGCTGCTCATCGCGCTGAATTCCGTCAGTCGCGGCTGGTTCACGGCTGAGGTGGGACTGCACTACCGGAAGTGGCCAGGACAGAGCACCCAGATGCCCGCGCACACGCTGGAAGTCGAGTGGGAAGCGCGGATGGCCGTCATCGAGGCCAGAGCCAGCGCGCTCGCCGCCACCGGGTGGAGCTACGGCCCCAGGGTCGGTTGATCGGCACCTGGCCAAACAGGAGCAGGAGATCGTGCGCGTGGTGTCCCGGAGAACGGGACGCTGCGCGCACGAAGTCAGTGCTCAGGGCAGCGTGCTCGCCGCAAGCAACGCTCTGAGGCGCTGGGCGACGCGGCGCACCGTGGCGGTGCTGGTGTCGAACGGGGGCATTCAGGGCGGCAGGCGAACAGGCGGTAGGCGTGACCGTGGTGGTCCGTGACCACGTTCAGCGGTCGTGCAGCTCGCCATGTCGGCGGGATGCGGTTATCGCACAGCACGCGTGCCAAGCCGCGTAGCACCTCATCCGGCAGGTGCCGCGCGGCGGTCCGCGGGGCCAGCACCACGGTGGTCACCGGTTCGGCTCCGACCGAGGGCCCGGTTGATGGGCCACGGCGGTGCTCAACGCGTCGTGCAGCGTGCGGGCGTCGGTCAGGCAGTCGTCGCGTGGGAGGACCAGCCAGCGCAGCCCTCTGCCGCCCGGCCAGTTCGCGCAGGGCCCGGCCAGGTGGCAGCCCGAGCCCCAGACCTGGACCGTGGCGGGGGTGGGCTGCTGGTGTGCGCTCTGGTCAGGCGGCATGGTCAACCCTCGCAGTCATCGTGATCGGATCTGCTGCGCCTGGCCCGCCGGCAGGACGACGGGATGTTCGACCGCTTCGCCTCGCACGTCGAAACGCTCTGGGGGGACGGTCGGCCCGCTGCCCTCGGCGAGTGAGGACCCGTTTCGGCCCAGGCGCGCCCTGGGGGCGCTGTGCCACGATCTCTGTCGCGGTGCCTGGTCGGACGGCCGCCGTACGGGGTGGGTTGGGGGATGGCATGACCGTGGAGATCGTTCCGTTCGAGCGTGGTTTCGTGGGGCAGGCCGCGGCGTTGCTGGCCGAGGCCCACGCTGCCGGGGGGTGGGACCTGGCGGATGTGGGCGTGGCCCGCCGTCTGATAGCGGGGTGGCAGGGATCGGGGCCCGCGGTGGCGGCCATGCGGGACGACGTGGTGGTCGGATTCATGGCGGCCGCCGTGCCGACGTTCCCCGGCGACCCGTCGGCGCGCGTGCGCCTGTTCCAACACGCGTGCGCGCCGCGGAACCGACGGATGGTCTATCGGCGCCTGTATGCGGCCCTGTCCGGACAGCTGACCGGGGTCGGCGCGTTCGAGCACACCCTCGCGGTGTCGGCGCACGACCAGGACACGGTCACGTGCATTTTCGAACTCGGTTTCGGAGTCGACCAGATCAAGGGCTTTCGGCCCGTCTCCCGCTCCGGAGCCGGTCCCCGGGATGTGCAGGGGATTCGGTTGCGCGGCGCTCGCCCCCAGGACATGGCACAGTTGCTCGACCTGACCGTGGAGTTGCAGCGGTTCCACGCCGAGCCCCCGATGCTGCGTCCCGCGCTGGTCGACCTGCGGGCGATTCGGGACGGCTTCCTGGCGGCGTTGGACGACGACCGCCGCGTGCTGCTCGTCGCCGAGGAGCGCGGCCGGCTGGTGGGCATGATGCAGGCCGGCCCGGACGGCCGCCACGTGGGCGCGGCGACGATCGGCATCGCAATGGTGGCCGAGTCGTGCCGCTCCGCGGGCGTGGGGACCGCGCTGCTGTCCGGCGTCGAGGAGTGGGCGGCGGGGCGTGGCTTCGGCGCGTTCGGCGCCGAGTGGTCGTCGGCGAACGTCGTCAGCGACGCGTTCTGGCGCGGCCGGGGCATGGTTCCCGCGCAGTTCAAGCTCATCCGGCGGATCGACTCCCGCGTCGCGTGGGCCGGCACCGGGCTGAGCTACCGGCATTTCACCCCCACGCCGTAAGTCGGGCCGCCGGGCGGCGAGCTGCGAGGATGGCGGGCGTGATCGAGACAGGCCCGTTCAGAGTGGCGCGTTTCAACGGCGCTGTCCGTTACGACCATCCCTTGGGGCCGACCACGGAGACGTACGATGTGGCGCATGCCTGAGGAGTCGAGGGGGGCCGAGGTGCTCGCGTCCCGGCGGGTGCGTGCCAGCAGTCAGGTGCAGCAGGAGGTCACCCAGCTCATCCTCGACCGAGGGCTACGGCCCGGTGCGCCGATGCCCACGGAGACCAGTCTCATGGAGCAGCTGGGCGTCAGCCGCAACTCCGTGCGCGAGGCGCTCAAGGCCCTCCAGGCACTGGACATCGTGGAGATCAGGCACGGCTACGGCACCTATGTCGGCCGTGCCTCCCTCGATCCGCTCGTTGACGGTCTCACCTTCCGCACGCTGGCCCAGCAGGAGGACGACGCCCGGGCGCTGGCCGAGATCCTGCAGGTCAGGAAGGTGCTCGAAGAGGGGCTGCTGGCGCGGGTCTGCGAGGCGGTCACCGACGAGGATCTCGACGCGTTGGACGAGATCGTCTCCCGGATGGAGGTGGCCGGCCGTGCGGGCCAGGGTTTCCCCGAACCGGACCGGATCTTCCACGAGACGCTCTACCGGTCGCTGGACAACACGCTCGTGCCGCAGTTCCTCTGCGTCTTCTGGGACGTCTGTCACCGGGTCGCCGACGCCCGCGGGTGGATCGACAACGCGCCGCCCGCCGTCACCGCCCGCCGGCACCGGGACATCGTCACGGCCCTGCGCGCCCGCGACGCGGAGGGGGCCAGGCGGGCCATGGCCGAGCACTTCGAGGGCGTCGAGGCCTGGGCCGCGCAGATGCGCGCCGCGCGCTGAGCCGCCCGGGGTCGGCGACGCCGTCGGGTCAGAGCGGTCCGCCGGGCGAGGAAACGGGGAGGCCGCGCTCCTGGACCGCGGTCGGTGATGTGCGTCGCTTGCGTGAATGACGCACGCCCCGCGGAAGGCTCAACGGGCGGGAGTCCTCAAGAGGACCTAGGGTGGGGGGATGGCCAGGGCGTATGAGGTGATTGCTGGGGAGTTGCGGGGGCAATTGCTGTCCGGGGAGTTGAAGCCGGGGGATCGGCTGCCCTCGGAGGAGGAGCTGAAGCGGGCGTACGGGAAGGGCGGGCCGACGATTCGGCAGGCGCTCGACGTGCTGCTCGCGGAGGGGCTGATCGACAAGCGGCACGGGCGCGGCACGTTCGTCCGGGTGCCGCGGCGCGGGGCGAACCGGTCGAACGAGCGGCATCAGTGGGAGAAGGACCGCGCGCGGGAGCCGCTGGACGTGCGCGCCGGGACCGGGGCGACCGAGCGCGACACCGGTCTGGAGATGAGCGATCTGGTGTTCAGCTCCGAGTACCGCGAGCTGGCCGCCGACGGGGACCTGGCCGAGGCGTTCGGGGTGCAGGTCGGCACGCCGCTGCTGGAGCGGGTGTACCGGACCAGGTACGCGAAGGAGAGCGCGCCGTTCAACGTCTCCCGCTCGCGGCTGGTGCGCGAGCATCTGGCGGATCGCCCCGAGCTGTTCGATCCGGAGAACGAGCCGTGGCCCGGCGGCACGCACAGCCAGCTGCTGGTGGCGGGCATCGAGATCGACCGGGTGGAGGAGCGGATCATCGCCGCGCGGCCGCCGAGGCGGGAGGAGGCGGAGGCGCTGGACATGTCGCGGGGCATGGCGGTGCTGCTGCTGCGGAAGACGTCGATCGACACGACGGGGCGGGTGGTGGAGGTGGCGGACGTGCTGCTGCCGGGGGACCGGACGGAGTTGACGTTCGTGACGTCGCTGGACCGGTGGCCCGGCGGGTGACCGGGATCATCTCGGTCGTCACGGCGGTGCACGCGCCGGGCGCGCGTTTCCTGTCGGACGCCTACGAGTCGCTGCGCGGGCAGGAGCTGCCGGACGGCTGGGAGTGGCAGTGGCTGATCCAGGAGGACGGCGAGACCGACGCGGTGGTGGGGCTGGTGCCGGACGATCCCCGGGTCGGCTTCGGGCAGGGGCGGCCCGGCGGGCCCGGCGTGGCCAGGACGCTGGCGCTGGCGCGGGCCGAGGGCCGGTACGTGAAGGTGCTCGACGCGGACGATCTGTTGGCGGCCGGCGCGCTGGCCCGCGACCTGCGGGTGCTGGCGGAGGAGCCGGGGGTGGCGTGGACCACGTCGCGCGCGCTCGACCTGCGCGAGGACGGTTCGACGGTCGGTTTCGACAGCGATCCGCCGGGCGGGCGGCTGGAGCGCGGCGCGGTGCTGGCGCACTGGCGGGCGAACGACTTCCGCGCGCAGGTGCATCCGGCGACGCTGGCCGTGCGGCGCGATCTGCTGCTCGCGCTGGGCGGCTGGATGGCGCTGCCGGCGTCGGAGGACACGGGGCTGCTGCTGGCGCTGGACGCGGTGAGCGCGGGGTGGTTCACGCCCGAGGTGGGCCTGATGTACCGGAAGTGGCCGGGCCAGGCGACGTCCCAGCCGGCGCACGCCCATGCGGGGGAACGGGAGGCGCGGATGGCGGTGGTGGAGGCGCGGGCCCGCACCCTGGCGTCGTTCGACGGATGGCACGCGCCGCCACCGGCGGACGAGCCCGGCTGAGGACGCAGGCAGGCCCACACCGGCGGGGTCGTCAACCGCCGCCCGGGTGGCGGTGGCGCCAGGTGAAGAAGATGGCGCAGGAGACCAGGGACCAGGTGGCGAGGACCAGGTAGGGCTGGAGGTGTTGGGCGTCGCGGAAGTAGATAGCGGTGTGTTGGGCGTTGACCGAGGCGCCGGGCGGGAGGTAGCGGCCGACGAGGCCGAACGGGGAGGGCAGCAGCGGCCAGGAGACCGCGCCGCCGGAGGAGGGACTGCCGATCATCACCATCAGGCCCCAGGTCGGCAGGATCGCCCACCGCCCGATCAGGGTGTTGAACATGGTGAAGACCATGCCGGCGGTGAACATCGTCAGCGCGAGAATGCCCCAGGACGTCAGGAACGGCAGCGGCACCGCGTCCAGCCACGTGTCGCCGACCACCAGCACGATGGCGAGGCCGCCGAGCACCGAGTAGCCGACCGTGACGGCGGTCCGCTCCGCCGGGCGCAGCTCTCGGGCGTGGATGCTGAGCTGCACGGCGCCGAGGAAGCCGACGATCACCGCGGCGAGCGAGATGTAGAAGATCGCGAGGCCGCGCGGGTCGCCGTGGCTGAGCGGTTTGAGGTCGTGGAGGTGGAGCTCGACCCGGGCGGCCTGGGCGGCCCTGGGCGCCTGTTGGGTGAGCAGTTGGGCGACCGAGGCGCCCGCGGCGCTGGCGATGTCGAGCCGGACCGCGCCCCGCTCTGCCCGCACCACCGCGAACACGTGCTGCGCCTCGATGCCGTCCACAGCCTGTGGATACGAGGCGTACGTCTCCGGTTCCAGCGACGTGTCGAGCCGGCGTTCGAGTGCGGCCAGGAAGGCGCGGCTCCGGTCGTTCTCGGCGCCGGCGACGACCGCCACCGGCAGCCGGTGCGGCGTCGGGTCCGCGACGGCGTAGGTGTAGGAGCCGGCGAAGAGCGCGGCCGAGGCGGCGAGGATCAGCGACATCACGGCGGCGGGAAAGAACCGCGACGCGCGGAACGCCCGCCAGCGGTGGTGCGGGGTCGCGTCGGGCACGCCGACACCCTAAGCGGAGCCAGCCGGCGAAGCCGGCTGAACCGGCGAAACCACAGAAACAACGCGAAACGCCCCTGGGTCGGGTAATGGCTCGCGACGCGTCACACCGAGGTGAGACCCTTGGATGCGTATGTCTAGCGACCCCTCCCCCCAGCTTTCCGCCGAGCCCACGCTGTCCGCGCTCGCCGAGCGACTGCCCGGCCTGATGCTGCGCGATCAGCGGCGGCTCGGCCGGCGCCTCGAAGGCGTGCGGCGCATCCGTAAGGAGTCCGCGCGCCAGCCGGTGCTGGCCGAGATCGCCGGCGCGGTGGACGCCGCAGAAGCCCGGGTGACACTCCGCCGCGCGGCCGTTCCGGCGATCAGGTACCCGGCGGAACTGCCCGTCAGCCAGCGCAAGGACGCGATCCTGGAGGCGATCCGCGACCACCAGGTGGTGATCGTGGCCGGCGAGACCGGTTCGGGCAAGACCACGCAGATCCCGAAGATCTGCCTGGAGCTCGGGCGCGGCGTGCGCGGTCTGATCGGCCACACCCAGCCGCGCCGGATCGCCGCCCGCACGGTGGCGCAGCGGGTCGCCGACGAGCTGCGGACGCCGCTCGGCGAGGCGGTCGGGTACAAGGTGCGTTTCACCGACCAGGCCAGCGACGGCACGTTGGTCAAGCTGATGACGGACGGCATCCTGCTGGCCGAGATCCAGCACGACCGCGAGCTGTCCCAGTACGACACGATCATCATCGACGAGGCGCACGAGCGCAGCCTGAACATCGACTTCCTGCTGGGCTACCTGGCCCAGCTGCTGCCCAGGCGCCCCGATCTGAAGGTGGTCATCACCTCGGCGACCATCGACCCGGAGCGCTTCGCCCGGCATTTCGCCGCGCCGAACGGAAGCGACGCGCCGGTGATCGAGGTCTCCGGGCGCACGTACCCGGTCGAGGTGCGCTACCGACCGCCCGAGGAGTACGCGGCCGAGGGCGGCGACGGCGACGCCGACCAGGTCACCGCGATCTGCGAGGCCGTGGCCGAACTGGAGGCGGAGGGGCCGGGCGACGTGCTGGTCTTCCTCTCCGGCGAGCGGGAGATCAGGGACACCGCCGACGCCCTGGAGCGGATCGAGAAGCGGAAACGCAACCCCGCCGAGGTGCTGCCGCTGTACGCGCGGCTGTCGCACGCCGAACAGCAGCGCGTCTTCCAGTCCCATGCGCGACGGCGGATCGTGCTGGCCACCAACGTGGCCGAGACCTCGCTGACCGTGCCCGGAATCAAGTACGTCGTCGATCCCGGCACCGCCCGCATCTCGCGCTACAGCCACCGCACCAAGGTGCAGCGGCTGCCGATCGAGCGGATCTCGCAGGCCAGCGCGAACCAGCGCAAGGGCCGCTGCGGCCGGACCAGCGACGGCATCTGCATCCGGCTGTACGCGGAGGACGACTTCCTCTCCCGCCCGGAGTTCACCGACGCGGAGATCCTCCGCACCAACCTCGCGTCCGTCATCCTGCAGATGCACGCGGCGCGGCTCGGCGAGGTCGAGAAGTTCCCGTTCATCGACCCGCCCGACCGGCGCAGCATCAAGGCCGGGGTGCAGCTGCTGGAGGAGCTCGGCGCGCTGGACGGCGCCCGGCTGACGGAGACCGGACGCCGGCTCGCCCAGCTGCCGGTGGACCCGCGGCTGGCCCGGATGGTGCTGGAGGCGGACCGTAACGGCTGCGCGCACGAGGTGATGGTCATCGTCGCTGGCCTGTCCATCCAGGACCCGCGCGAGCGGCCGGCGGACAAGCAGCAGCAGGCGGACGAGAAGCACCGCAGGTTCCGCGAGGGCCCGGGCGAGGACTCCGACTTCCTGGCCTTCTTCGCCCTCTGGGAGTACGTCAGGGAGCGGCAACGGGAGCTGTCGTCCTCGGCGTTCCGCCGCATGTGCCGGGCCGAGTTCCTCAACTACCTCCGGATACGCGAGTGGCAGGACATCCACGGGCAGCTGCGCACGGTGGCCAGGCAGTTGGGCGTCGAGACGCCGCGGTCGGCCGAGGCCAGGGGCGCCCCGGCCCAGCCGGAGAGCGTGCACCAGTCGATGCTGGCCGGGCTGCTGTCGCACGTCGGCCTGAAGGACCCGGAGAAGCACGAGTACCTGGGCGCCCGGGGCGCGAAGTTCGCGGTGTTCCCCGGCTCCGCGCTGTTCCGTAAGCCGCCGCGCTGGGTGATGTCCGCCGAACTGGTGGAGACCTCGCGGCTGTGGGCCCGGATCAACGCGCGGATCGAGCCGGAGTGGATCGAGCCGCTCGCCGGCCATCTGGTGAAGCGCACCCACAGCGAGCCGCACTGGGAGCAGAAGCAGGCCGCGGTGATGGCGTACGAGCGGGTGACGCTGTACGGCATCCCCATCGTCGCGGACCGGAAGGTCAACTACGGCCGGATCGACCCGGAGACCTGCCGCGAGCTGTTCCTCCGGCACGCCCTGGTGGAGGGCGACTGGCGCACCCAGCACCGCTTCTTCCACGACAACCGCAAGCTGCTCGCGGAGGTCGAGGAGCTGGAACACCGGGCCAGGCGCCGCGACATCCTGGTGGACGACGAGACGCTGTACGACTTCTACGACCAGCGGATCCCCGAGGACGTCGTCTCGGGGGCGCATTTCGACGCCTGGTGGAAGCGGGCCCGCCGGGAGGACCCGGACCTGCTCAACTTCGAGAAATCGATGCTGATCAACGAGCGGGCGGCCGGCGTCACCAAGGATGACTATCCGGACGTCTGGCAGCAGGGTCCGCTCCGGCTGCGGGTCACGTACCAGTTCGAGCCGGGCACGGACGCGGACGGGGTGACCATGCACGTACCGGTGCAGGTGCTCAACCAGGTCACGACCGACGGCTTCGACTGGCAGATCCCGGGTTTGCGGGAGCAGTTGGTCACGGAGCTGATCAGGTCGCTGCCGAAGCCGATCAGGCGGCACTGCGTTCCGGCGCCCGACGTGGCCCGGCGGTTCCTCGCCGAGACGCCGGGGCCGGCGGCGGACGGGGAGGGACTGCGGACCGCGCTGGCCCGGACGCTGACCCGGACGACCGGGCTGCGGATCACGCCCGAGGACTTCGACCCCGAGCGGGTGCCCGACCACCTGACGATCACCTTCCGGGTGGTGGACGAGCGGCGCCGCCGGCTCGCCGAGGACAAGGACCTGGCCGCGCTGAAGCAGCGGCTGCGGCGGGACGCCCAGGCGGCCGTGGACCGGGCGTTCGCCGGCGGCCCCGCCGCCTCCGACGGGCGCCACGGCGGCCGCGACGGGGAGAGCCGCGACGGCCGCGAGAGCGCGACGGCCGGCGGACGAGCCCGGCGCGGCGGGTCAGCCCCTCGCCCCGCCCGCTTGGCGGCGCGAGGGGCTGACCCGCTGGGAGATCGGCCCGCTGCCGCGCACGGTGGAGACCCGGCGCGGCGGGCAGCCGGTGAAGGCCTTCCCGGCGCTGGTGGACGAGGGCGCGACGGTGGCGGTGCGGCTGTTCGACAGCTCGGCGGAGCAGACCGTGGCCATGCGGGCCGGCATCCGCCGCCTGGTGCTGCTGAACCTGCCGTCGGATCCGGCGAAGTTCGCCCTGGACCGGCTGGACAACGTGGCCAAGCTGGCGCTGGCCAGCGGCCCGCACACCAGCGTGCGGGAGTTGTTCGACGACTGCGTGGCGGCCGCGGCCGACCACCTGGTCGCGGCCAGGGGCGGCCCGGCCTGGGACGAGGAGTCCTTCGGCAAGCTGCTCGACGCGGTGCGTGCCGACATCGTCGACGTGACGCTGCGGGTGGTGCGGCAGGCGCGGGAGGTGCTGAGCGCCTGGCAGGCGTGCCAGCGGCGGCTGCCCACGCTGTCCAGCCCGGTGCTGAAGCCCTCGGTGGCGGACGTACGGGCGCAGTTGGCGGCGTTGGTGCACCCGGGGTTCGTGACCGAGCACGGCGCCGCCCGGCTGCCCGACCTGCTGCGCTTTCTGACCGCGGCGGACCGGCGGTTGCAGCAGCTCCCGCAGCACGCGGAGCGGGACGCCGCCCGGATGGCCAAGGTTCGGCAGATGCGGGACGAACTGGACTGGCTGATCGAGCAGTTCCCGCCCGGGCAGCCGCTGCCCGAACGGGTCGGCGAGATCCGCTGGATGATCGAGGAGCTGCGGGTGAGCTACTTCGCGCACGCGTTGGGCACCGCGTACCCGATCTCTGACAAGCGGATCCTCAAGGCGGTGGACGCGCTGACCCCGGCGCGGGCCCGTTGAACCCCGCCCCCACGCCCGTTTCACGCCCGGCGCGTGCCCGCTTCGCGCCCGCGCTCAGGGGCGATTCGCGGGAGGCGGAGGCGCTGCGGTAAGGTCGCCAAGTCGCCTGAGGCGACCTGGTCCTGTGGAGCAGTTTGGAGTGCTCGCCACCCTGTCAAGGTGGAGGCCGCGGGTTCAAATCCCGTCAGGACCGCACAACGGAAGACATCATTCGCCCGGATCCCTACGCAGGGGTCCGGGCTTCTTGTATGGGGTAGGCATCCATCGCGCGGGCGGCACCGGGAGCCCGCGCCCGGCCCCCGCCGGGCCGCACGCGGCGGGCTCCCCACTCCGCCGCCCGTGGCACGGCTCACTACCCCAGCGCCGGCGCGCCGGGCAAGGCGCGCGAGCTGTGACGGGAGTCACGCAATCCGATTGCGGGGCGAGCTCATCTGACCCCGTAGAGACACCTGCCAATTTAATATGTGCAATTGCACGGGCTCCCAGAGGACGCCCGTGGGCCGTCGGGGAGGGGCGCGGGGCCCTGGGGGAGCAGACGCAGATCGCGCCGGACTCGGCGGAGTCCGGCGCGATCAAGAGAGCCAAGCAGACCGGAGTGGGGGCTCCGGAGCCTGGATTACGGGTGTTGCTCAGCTCTCACCACGCTGCTGCGGGATGCCCGCGAGCAGCGCGCGCACCTCCGCCTCGCGATAGCGGCGATGCCCTCCGAGCGTGCGGATAGACGTGAGTTTGCCCGCCTTTGCCCAGCGTGTGACCGTTTTCGGGTCAACGCGGAACATCGTGGCAACCTCAGCCGGGGTCAGCAGCGGCTCGGCATCAGGGGTGCGAGCGGTCATGAGCGGCCTCCTCGGGAGAACCGAACCATCACGGTTCTTTCCTCTAAATTCTGCACCTTGACCCACGTTGCCCGAAATGGCGGACGCGGGCCGAGTCGGTTATAGGACGAACGGCTTGTCCTCGGCACTACAACTACACCATCCGTCCAGCCGGGTCGGCCAAACCGATGGAATTGCCCTCTCAGGTGTTCAACCTCGGCGGAAGCCGATGGACCATGCCATAGCGGACAGTCACTCGACCGTAACGATCAGTCACTTCGTGATGAGTCGTCACCAGGTCCACCAAGGACCGCAATACCGATCTATCCGCCGAGGTGGGGGCGGATAGCGGGAGCCCGGGTGGACTCCTTGTCCTATTTTGACACGAGGAGAGCGCTTGAAGGCAAGACTTCCGTAGAGTGCCATCCGTCACGCTTGGGGGCCCTTGGGGGACTTTAGTCCCTTGCGCTGGTCAGTTGGCGAACTGACGCTCGCGCACCGCCATCCAGCGATCGGTGAGCTCCTCGTACCGCCGACTCGCATCGTCGAGGTCTCCCCGGGCCAGCGCCGCCAGCCCTTCGGCAACCTCGGCGACCGACCGGTCCGCCGCCAGATCCTCCTCGGAAATCGTATAGACCAATCCGCCGTAGTCCAGTTCGACCAGTGACCTGGGGTGAAACTCCTCCAGCCAACGACCCACATCGGTGAGGGCCTCGCCCAGCGGTCCCTGCGGCATCGCCCGGCGCACCGTGCGCAGCCCGCGCGCCACCCGGCGCCTGGCCTCCACCATCGGCGTGCGGTAGCGCAGGCTCGGCACGGAGGCGTCCACGGTCTCCCCCCTGCGCTGTCCCTCGCCCCCGGCACGCCCCCCGCTCCGGCGCCTGCCGGGCTCCCCGTCGCGCTCCCCCGCGCGCCCCTCGTCCCGGCGCCCGCCACCCGGCTGCGTTCCCTCGGCTTCCTCCCCGTCCGCACCCTCGGCCGTTCCGTCGCCGGTTCCGCCGTGCGCGTCCCTGCCTGGCCCCCCGGTCCGCCCGTCGTCCTCCCAGTCCCGCTCGCCCGCCTTGTGGAAGATCCGCTCCTCCTCGGTGAAGAGCGCGAACCACCGCACCGGCACATGCCACAGCGCCGACCTGATCCACGGCCTGGCGTCCGGGTTCCGCTCCCGCCAGCGGTCGTACTCCTCGGCGGCCCGGTCGCGCTGCGCCGGCGGCAGCACCGCGTCGACCACGGGCTGCGGCATCAGCCAGTGCCCCACCTCGGCCATCGCCTGCCAGGCCCGCAGCCGGGTGCGCCACGGGCAGACGCAGACCACCCCGTCCACCCGGGCCACATAGGCGTCCCCGCTCTCCCGCACCGGCGCCGCCCGCGGCGGCATGGCCAGCAGTTCCGTCATCGCCTCACGCAGTTCGTCCTGCACGCCCGGCAGCCGCTCCCGGGCGGCGTACTCCGCCCAGTAGGACCTCTCGGGCTCGGGAAAGGCCGCCAGCGGCTCGTACACCCTCAGGAACGCCGCGTAGGGAACCTTCGGCACGCCACCCTCCCTTGCTCCCTCGCTACCGCACCACCACATCCGGAGGTGGGCTCTGCCCTGATCCTCCCGCCGATGGGGGCAGTGTGACCATCCCGAGGCATCCATGCCGCGCGCGTCGCCGTAGGCTCGTCCCACCGACGCTCTCCACACCCATCCGGAGGGCACCGCCTCGACTTACAGGAGTCACCACCGTGACTGACGTACGTCCCGCCGCCGGCTCCGCGAGCCCGGCCGAGGCCAACGTGCTCGACCTGCTGTTCCGCTCCGACCAGGGCGGCCACGAACAGGTCGTGCTGTGCCAGGACCGGCCCACCGGCCTGCGCGCCGTGATCGCCATCCACTCCACGGCACTCGGCCCCGCTCTGGGCGGCACCCGCTTCCACCCGTACACCGGATCCGACTCCGGCGGCGCCCGCCCCGAGGAGGCGGCGCTCCGCGACGCGCTCAACCTCGCCCGCGGCATGAGCTACAAGAACGCGCTCGCCGGCCTCCCGCACGGCGGCGGCAAGGCAGTGATCCTCGGCCATCCCGAGCGCGACAAGACCGAGGAGCTGCTCCTCGCCTACGGCCGGTTCGTCGCCGCGCTGGGCGGTCGCTACGTCACCGCCTGCGACGTCGGCACCTACGTACCCGACATGGACGTCATCGCCCGGGTGTGCTCGTGGACCACCGGGCGCTCCCCCGAGCAGGGCGGTGCCGGCGACTCCTCGGTGCTCACCGCCTACGGCGTCTTCCAGGGCATGCGGGCCAGCGCCCAGCACCGCTGGGGCTCGTCCGACCTGTCAGGACGCACCGTGGGCGTGGCCGGCGTCGGCAAGGTCGGCCACCTGCTGGTCGACCATCTGGTGGAGGCCGGCGCCCGGGTGGTGGTCACCGACGTGCGTCCCGAGGCGGTGCGCCGGGTGCTCGCCGCGCATCCCGGCGGCGCGGTCTCGGCCGTGGCGGACACCGAGGCGCTGATCCGCGTCGAGGGCCTGGACGTCTACGCGCCCTGCGCGCTGGGCGGCGCGCTGAACGACCGCACGGTCCGGGTGCTGACCGCGAGCGTGGTCTGCGGCGGCGCCAACAACCAGCTCGACCATCCGGGGGTGGAGAAGGATCTGGCCGACCGGGAGATCCTCTACGCGCCGGACTATGTGGTGAACTCCGGCGGGGTGATCCAGGTGGCGGACGAGATCAACGGTTTCAACTTCGCTCGCGCGAAGGCAAAGGCCGGACACATCTACGGCACGACGCTGGAGATATTCGAGCGGGCGAGCGCCGACGGCGTGCCTCCGGCGGTGGCCGCCGACCGGCTCGCCGAACAGCGGATGGCCGCCGCGGCGGCCGGCTGACCACGCGCCGCGTCGTCCCGGACGCGGCGCGTGTAACACGCGTCACTCCACCATCGGCCGAGGCTCCTCCGGACGGACCCTCGGGGCGAGTCGGCTGACAAAAGACGGTAAAATCGGTTCTGACCAGCACGGAGAAGGTCCTCGAGCGGCCGGCGAAGGCCCCGGGTCCTGTGGACGGCGTACCGCAGGCTCCCGGAAGCAGGTACGGTTGAAGCCCGATGGACCGGGCACTCGTCGGAGGGCCCGCTCTCAATCATGAACGGATGTCAACACTCCGGGGCCGTTGCGCCCCGTCGTTGAGGGGGTCGAGCCAATGGGGCGCGGCCGGGCCAAGGCCAAGCAGACGAAGGTCGCCCGCCAGCTGAAGTACAACAGCGGCAGGACGGACCTTTCCCGTCTGGCCGAAGAGCTGGGTGCATCGCCGACACCGGACCCGCCGTCGAACGGTGAACGGGTCGAGGACGACGATGAGCTGGAAGACAACGTGTACGCACGGTACGCGGAGATGTACGACGAGGACGACGAGGAGGAGGACGATGGGTCTTCCGACGCGTCCTCGTCCCCGAAACGGCGTGGCGCCTGAGGCGTGAGGCCGCTGGTTCGGCGGCCTCCTCCGGCATCTCCGGGCGCGGCTGACCCGGTCCGGCATCGCCGGGCCGGGCTCTGTGCTGTCGTGACGCGGTCACTCCGTGTCGGCGCCTCCTCCGCGCCCCGCACACCCTCGCGCGTCAGCTCCGGTAGTCGCCACCCAACGTGACGGTCCCCGCGCCCCCAACGCCATCGGCGTTCGCGGTCTCGCCGATCTCGCCCAGCACCCAGGCCGGGACGTCCCGGCTCGCCAGCAGGGCCAGGGCCGGGTCCACCGACGCGGGCGGCAGCACCGCGACCATCCCCACCCCCATATTGAACGTCCGCTCGAGCTCGGCCCGCTCCACCCGGCCGAGCTCGCCGATCAGCCGGAAGACCGGCGCCGGGGTCCAGGTTCCCCGGTCGATCCGGGCCCCCATACCGGCCGGCAACACCCGGGCCAGGTTGTTGGCCAGCCCACCGCCGGTGACATGCGCGAAGGCGTGCACCTCGACCGCGTCCCGCAGCGCCAGGCAGTCCAGGGCATAGATCCGGGTGGGCTCCAGCAGCTCCTCGCCGAGCGTCCGGCCGAGCTCCGGCACCTGCCGCTCAAGCCGCCATCCGGCCCGCTCCAGGAGCACGTGCCGGGCCAGCGAGTACCCGTTGGAGTGCAGGCCCGAGGAGCCGAGCGCGAGCACCACATCGCCCGATCTGACGCGTTCCTGGCCGAGCAACTCGTCGGCCTCGACCACACCGGTGGCGGCGCCTGCCACGTCGTACTCGTCCTCGCCGAGCAACCCGGGGTGCTCGGCGGTCTCACCCCCGACCAGCGCGCAGCCGGCCAGCACGCAGCCCTCGGCGATGCCCCTGACGATGGCCGCGACCCGTTCGGGGTGCACCCGGCCGACGCAGACGTAGTCGGTCATGAAAAGTGGCTCGGCCCCGCACACCACGAGATCGTCGACGACCATCGCGACCAGGTCCCGGCCGATGGTGTCGTGCACGTCGAGACGCTGGGCGACGGCCACCTTGGTGCCGACGCCGTCGGTGGCCGAGGCCAGCAGCGGGCGGCGGTAGCCCTTCAGCGCGGAGGCGTCGAAGAGGCCGGCGAAGCCGCCGAGGCCGCCCACGCTCTCCGGCCGCTGGGCGGTGGCCACCCACTTCTTCATCAGCTCGACGGCGGTCTCCCCGGCGGCGATGTCCACGCCGGCCGCGGCATAGCTGGCGCCAGAGGCGTCGTTGCTCATCGGATTTCTCTCTCGCTACTCGCGGCCCGGCGCGATGCGCACGGGCGGTGGCGGGTGGGCGGTGCGGGCTACGGGCGGCCCAGCGCGTCGGAGGCCCCGGCCCCGGGTCCCGTGGTCAGCAGGGGCAGCTGCTCCAGGACGTCCTTGCCGAGCTTCGCCGGGTCCGGCAGCTCCGTCGGGTACTCGCCGTCGAAACAGGCGCGGCACAGGTTCGGCTTCGCGATCGTGGTCGCCTCGACCATGGCGTCCAGCGAGATGTACGAGAGCGAGTCGGCGCCCAGCGAGGCGCCGATCTCCTCCACGGACAGACCATTGGCGATCAGCTCGGCGCGGGTGGCGAAGTCGATGCCGAAGTAGCAGGGCCATTTGATCGGCGGGGAGCTGATCCGCACGTGCACCTCGGCGGCACCGGCCTCGCGCAGCATGCGGACCAGGGCCCGCTGGGTGTTTCCGCGGACGATGGAGTCGTCGACGACGACCAGCCGCTTGCCGCGGATGACCTCCTTCAGCGGGTTCAGCTTCAGCCGGATGCCGAGCTGCCTGATGGTCTGGCTCGGCTGGATGAACGTGCGGCCGACGTAGGAGTTCTTCACCAGGCCGGCGCCGTACGGGATGCCGCTGGCCTCCGCGTACCCGATGGCCGCGGGGGTCCCGGACTCCGGAGTCGGTATCACGAGATCCGCGTCGACCGGCGCCTCGGCGGCCAACCGACGGCCCATCTCCACCCGCGAGAGGTACACGCTGCGCCCGGCGATATGGGTGTCAGGACGGGCGAGGTAGACGTACTCGAAGGCACAGCCCTTCGGCTTTGCTTCGGCGAATCGTGTGGACCGGAGTCCGTGCTCGTCGACGGCGATCATCTCGCCCGGCTCCACCTCGCGGACCACGGAGGCGCCGACGATGTCCAGCGCCGCGGTCTCCGAGGCCACCACCCAGCCGCGCTCCAGACGGCCGAGCACCAGCGGGCGGAAGCCCTGCGGGTCGCGCGCGGCGTAGAGCGTCTGCTCGTCCATGAAGACGAAGCAGAACGCGCCCTTCACCCGCGGCAGCACCCGGGGCGCGGCCTCCTCGACGGTCAGCGGGGCACCGGTCTCCTCGTCCGTCTGGCCGGCGAGCAGCGCGGTCACCAGATCGGTGTCGTTGGTGACCGGGGCGGCCGCGCCGCGGCGCTGGGCGCCGCGTCCGGGAAGCGCGGCGACCAGCTCGACCAGCTCCGCGGTGTTCACCAGATTGCCGTTGTGGCCCAGGGCGATCGAGCCGTGGCCGGTGGCGCGGAAGGTGGGCTGGGCGTTCTCCCAGGTGGGGGCGCCGGTGGTGGAGTACCGGGTGTGGCCGACGGCGAGATGCCCGACGAGCGAGGAGAGCGAGGTCTCGTCGAAGACCTGGGAGACCAGACCCATGTCCTTGAAGACGAGGATCTTGGAGCCGTCGCTGACGGCGATGCCCGCGGACTCCTGCCCGCGGTGCTGAAGGGCATAGATCCCGAAATAGGTAAGTTTGGCGACCTCCTCGCCCGGGGCCCAGACGCCGAAGACGCCGCAGGCGTCCCGCGGCCCTTGCTCGCTGGGGGTGGAGCCGGGGTCGAGGTCGTGGCTGAGTCGTCCATCACCACGTCGCACAACCAAGAGTCTAGGTCAGGAGACGGCCTCGGCGGGAACCCCGGGGTTGTGACGGACCCCACGCTGCCCCGCCCCCAGGGCGTGTCCTGCCGGATCACGTCCCGTCAGGCCAGCACCGGCAGCTGGTCGGCGAGCGCCGCGGCCCGTTCGCCGCTGGCCCGCAGCCGTCCGGTGCCGGTGACCGCCGCCCAGGTGGTGCGGCCGGTGGCCAGCCGCAGCCAGGTGACCGGATCGGTCTCGACGACGCTCGGCGGGGTGCCGCGGGTGTGCCGCGGGCCCGGCAGGCACTGCACGGCGGCGAACGGCGGGACCCGGACCTCGGTCGAGGAGCCCGGCGCCTTGGCGGCGAGCGCGTCCGTCAGCACCCGGACCGTGATGGCCAGCGCCTGCCGGTCCAGGCGGACCGGGGCGCCGACCGCGCGGGCCAGGTCGTCGCTGTGCACCACCAGCTCCACGACCCGGGTCACCGCATAGTCGAGCGCCCGCATGGCGCCGAACCGCTGCGGCAGCAGCAGATCCTCGCGGATCGCCGTCTCCAGCACGGAGTCCAGCTCCTCGGCCGCGGCGTCGATCGCGGCCACCTGGTCGGGGCGCGCCGCCGCGTCCCTCCGGGTCGCCTCGTCCAGCTGGTCGGCGGCGCTCCCGGTGGAGAGCGCCCAGCGGATCAGATCGGTCTCCGGCCGGCTGGCGATCGGCGCGGGCTCGGCCAGCAGCCGGGGCAGCGCCTCCATCTGCCCGGCGATGTGGGCCAACAGGGTGTGCACGTCCCAGCCGCGCAGCCCCGAGGGCCTCGCCTGCTGCTCCGCGGTGAGCGCCCCGGCGGCCAGCCGCACGTTCTCCACCTGGGCCAACAGAGCGTCCCTGACCCGCTCGGGGTGGTAGGCGCGAAGCTTGCGCCGGACGGCACCAGACATGTGAGGGAGCTTACGACGAACCGCCGCCCGGCGAGGGCTCGGTCACGGTCAGCAGTCGCGGCGGCGCACCGCGAGGAGGCCGGCCAGCACGGCGGCGGCGGTCCAGGCGGCGAGCACCCCCAGCCCGTACCAGGGGCCGATGACGTCGTCGGCCCGGCCGACCGCCATCACCTGAGCGCCGGCATGGTCGGGCAGGAAACGCGCGACCTCGCGCACGCCGGGGAGCGCGTTGGCCAGCGGAGAGAGGGCGAAGATCGTGCCGAGGAGCAGGCCGAGGGTGAGGGCGGTGGACCGCAGCAGGGCGGCGACGCCGACCGCGAACAGGCACAGCAGGGTGACGTACAGCGGCGCGCCGAGCACCGCCCGCCAGGACGCGCCCTCACCGAGCGGGACGCCGTGCGGGCCGAGGATCGCCTGCGACGCGGGATAGGAGACGGCGACGCTGAGCACCGAAAGCGGCAGCACGACGGCGGTGGCGGCGAGCAGCTTGCCGGCGTAGAACCGGCCGCGCCCCGGCACCGCGGCGAGCGAGGTGCGGATCATGCCGCTGCCGTACTCACCGGTCACCAGCAGGGCCGCGAACGCCACCAGCGCGAGCAGGCCGATCTGCAGGCCGACGAAACCGGAGTCCACCGGGTGGAAGTCGGAGCTGAGTCGGTCACCGCCGTCGTCCAGCTCCGCCCGGACGGAGGCGCAACTGAGCAGGGTGAGGCCGACGGTCAGCAGCACGCCGAACACGGGGGCGAGCAGGGTGGAGCGCAGGGTGCGGATCTTGGTCCATTCGGCCGCGAGGATCGCGGCGGTCGCGTTACTCGCCATCGCGGGCCACCTCCGTCGCGGCGACGCCGGCCGGGTGCTGGGCCGTTCGGTGCTGGGCGGCGTCGGCGGTGAGGCGGAGGAAGGCGTCCTCCAGCGAGTCCTTCTCGGTGGCCAGTTCGTCCAGTGTGATCCCGTGCTCGGCGGCGAGGCGGCCGACGTCCGAGGCGGAGACCGCCTCCCCCGGCACGTTCAGGCCGCCGCCCGGCAGCCGTTCGGCCGGTGTGCCGTTCGCCGCCAGCAGGGCGGCGAGCCGCTCGGGTTCGGGGGTGCGGACGCGCACCGCCGGGGTGCAGTGGCGGGCGATGAAGTCGGCCATGCTGGTGTCGGCGAGCAGCCGGCCGCGGCCGATGACCACCAGATGGTCGGCGGTGATCGCCATCTCGTTCATCAGATGGCTGGACAGCAGCACGGTGCGGCCCTCCGCGGCCAGGTCGCGCAGCAGCGTGCGGATCCACCGCACGCCCTCCGGGTCGAGCCCGTTGACCGGCTCGTCGAGCAGCAGGGTGGCCGGGTCGCCGAGCAGCGCGGCGGCGATGCCCAGCCGCTGGCACATGCCCAGCGAGTAGCCGCGGGCCCGGCGGTCGGCCGCCGCCTCCAGGCCGACCAGCGCCAGCACCTCGTCGACCCGGCGGCGCCCGAGCCGGTTGCTCCTGGCCAGCCAGGCGAGGTGGTGACGCGCGGTGCGGCCGCGTTGCAGCCCGCCGGACTCCAGCAGCGCGCCGACGTGCCGCAGCGGTTGGTGCAGTTCCCCGTACGGGCGGCCGTCGATCAGCGCCCGGCCGCGGTCGGGGTGGTCCAGGCCGAGCAGCAGCCGCAGGGTGGTGGACTTCCCGGCGCCGTTGGGGCCGAGGAAACCGGTCACCCGGCCGGGGCGGACGGCGAAGTCCAGCCCGTCGACGGCAAGCGTGGCGCCGTACCGCTTGCTCAGTTCGCGTACTTCGATCATGCCTCGACTCTCGCCGCCGAGCGGCGCCCGCCCATCGCCCCGGGCGACGAGATGCGGGATCCGCCCGGCGGTCGAGCCGCCGGCCACGGCCGGCCCGGGGTCCACCCGTGGGTGGACGTCCCCGGGGTGGATGTACGGCACTGAGCTGCGCACTAGCGTGGCGGTGTGGTGGACAGCGAGGGGGCGCCGGACGGCGCGTGGGAGGGCGCGAGCGCGGGGCCGCGGCGCCTGGAGCGCGGCGAACTGCTGGCGCTGGACGCGCTCGCCGGCGTCGCGCTGACCCTGCTGTTCCTCTCCCTGGCGCCGGTCCAGGGGCCGGAACGGGTGCCGATGCCGGTGGCGCTCGCGCTGGCGGCGGCCATGGGCCTGCCGGTGGCGGGCCGCCGCAGGTGGCCGGTGACGGTGCTGTGCGTGGTGACGGCCGCGTCGCTGGCGGCGGCGCTCGCCGGCGTGCTGGCCGAGCCGTTCCTCGCGGTCGGCTACGCGCTCTACTGGGTCGCGGTGAGCAGCCCCGAGGTGCGGTGGCTGCCGACCCGGGCGGTCGGCGCCGGCAGCGTGGCGGTGCTGGTCGGGGCGCTGGCCGCGGGCACGCCGACGCCGGCGCAGGAACACCTGCCGGTGTACGTGCTGGGCGTGGCGCTGGCCGGGATGGCGTGGACCGCCGGCCGCGCGGTGCGGGAGCGGCGGGCGTACGCGGCGCGCTCCGCGCGGCAGTACGCGGCGCGCGCGGTCGCGGAGGAACGGCTGCGGATCGCCCGCGAACTGCACGACGTCGTGGCGCACCATATCGGGGTGATCGCGGTGAAGGCCGGGGTGGCCAACCATGTGCTGCCGGTGCGGCCCGAGGAGGCGGGCGAGGCGCTGCGGGCGATCGAGACAGCGAGCCGGGGCGCGCTGTCCGAGATGCGCCAACTGCTCGGGGTGCTGCGCGCGGAGCCGGCGGAGTCGGCGACCCTGGCGAGGCTGTCCGGACTGGTGGAGCACGCGGCGGCGGCGGGCGTGGCGGTCGAGCTCCGCGCCACCGGCCTTGCCGGCCTTGCCGAACCGGTGGGGCGCGCGGCGTATCGGATCGTGCAGGAGGCGGTGACCAACGTGATGAAGCACGCGGCGCCGACGCGGTGCGTGGTGGTGCTCGAACCGAGGGACGGCGCCCTCCATATCGAGGTGACGGACGAGGGCCCGCTCCGCTCGGACGAGAAGGCCCGGACGGACGGGGCGCCGCCGCCCGACGGGGCGGAGGGCGCCGGGGGGCACGGGCTGGTGGGGATGCGGGAGCGGGTCGCCCGGCTGGGCGGGGAGCTGTGGGCCGGCCGGCGACCCAACGGAGGCTTCACGATACGGGCCCACGTACCGTGCCCCCGGCCGTCGGCCGAGGGACCGCCGGGCACGGGTGCGATGGCTCAGGAGCCGAAGGGCACAGCGCCGGCGGCCGGCGACAGGCAGGCGAGTCGGGAGCCGATGGACGAGGGACCGGCAGGCGCACGCTCGAAGGGCGGAGGACCAGCAGCCCCAGGCCCGGCGGGCACGCGGCCAGCGGACGCGGGGCCGGCCGCCCCAGGACCGGCAGGCGCGGGACCGGTGGGTGAGGGGATCGACGGGACAAGGGTCGGTGGGGAGGGGGAGGGCGGGTGAGTGGGGTGGTGCGGGTGGTGATCGCCGATGATCAGGCGTTGTTGCTCGGGAGCTTCCGGGTGCTGGTGGAGGCCGAGCCGGGGCTGACCGCCGTGGGGACGGCGGCGAACGGCGTGGAGGCCGTGGAGGTGGCGCTGCGTCAGCGCCCCAACGTGGTGCTGATGGACGTGCGGATGCCGGAGATGGACGGCATCGAGGCCACCCGGCACATCTGCGGTTCGCCCGGCGGCGCGGGCGTCCGGGTGCTGATGCTGACGATGTTCAACCTCGACTCGTACGTCTTCGCCGCGCTGCGGGCCGGCGCCAGCGGCTTCCTGCTCAAGGACGTCTCGCCCGCCGAACTGCTGCACGGCATCCGGGTGGTGGCCGCCGGCGAGAGCCTGCTGGCACCCGCGGTGACCCGGCGGCTGATCACGGAGTTCTGCCGGCAGCCGGAGGGTCCGGGCGTGACGCCGCCCGAACTGCACGGACTGACCGCGCGGGAGCGGGAGGTGCTGGTGCTGGTGTCCCGCGGCCTGGCCAACGCCGAGATCGCGCAGCGCCTGGGGATCAGCACGGCCACGGTGAAGACACACCTCGGTCGGCTGCTCGACAAGCTGGGCGCCCGGGACCGGGTGCAGCTGGTGATCATCGCCTACGAGACGGGCGTCATCACCCCGCGGGACCGCGCCTGAGCGGCCCGGTCCCGGGGCGGCCGCCCGGCGGGCCGGTCAGCCGAAGAGCTCGGGCAGCGTCCGCTCGTGGGCCTCGCGCAGCTCCGCGAGGGGCAGTGTGAGGACGTCCGCGATCTCGACCGCGTCGCCGCCCACCGTGCCGATGCGGGTGGCCGGCAGGCCGTGCGCGGCGCAGAGCTCGGCGAACGCGGCCTCCGCGGCGGGCGGCACGGCGACCACGGCGCGCCCGGCCGATTCGGAGAAGAGGAAGGTGAACGGCGACAGGCCGTCCGGCACCGTCATCCTGACCCCCTGGGAGCCGCGCAGGCAGGACTCCGCGACGGCCTGGACCAGCCCGCCGTCGGAGAGGTCGTGGGCCGCGGCCACCAGGCCGTCCCGGGAGGCCGCGACGAGGACCTCGGCCAGCTGCCGCTCCCGTGCCAGGTCCACCCGCGGCGGGAGCCCGCCGAGGTGGCCGTGCACCACCTGGGTCCAGGCCGAACCGCCCAGCTCGTCCGCGGTCTCGCCGAGCAGGTGGACCGCGTGTCCGGCCTCGCGGAACGCCATCGGGGTGCGCCGGGTGACGTCCTCGATGACGCCGAGCACGCCGACCACGGGGGTGGGGTGGATGGCGGCCTCGCCCGTCTGGTTGTACAGCGAGACGTTGCCGCCGGTGACCGGGGTGCCGAGGGTCCGGCAGGCGTCGGCGAGACCGCGAGTGGCCTCGGCGAACTGCCACATCACGGCCGGGTCCTCGGGCGAGCCGAAGTTCAGGCAGTCGGTGACGGCCAGCGGGCTCGCTCCGGTCGCGGCGACGTTCCGGTAGGCCTCGGCCAGCGCCAGCTGCGCGCCGGCGTACGGGTCGAGCTTGGCGTACCTGCCGTTGCCGTCCGTGGCGACGGCGACGCCCAGACCCGTCTCCTCGTCGACGCGGATGACGCCGCCGTCCTCCGGCTGGGCCAGCACCGTGTTGCCCAGCACGTACCGGTCGTACTGGTCGGTCACCCAGGACTTGGCCGCCTGGTTCGGCGAGGAGACCAGGGCGAGCACCTGCTCGCGCAGCTCCGCGCCGCTCGCCGGGCGGGCCAGTCGGGCCGGATCGTCGGCCTGGAGCGCGTCCTGCCAGTCGGGGCGGGCGTAGGGACGTTCGTACGTCGGGCCCTCGTGGGCCACGGTGCGCGGCGGCACGTCAACGATCTGCTCGCCGTGCCAGTAGATCTCCAGTTGGTCGCCGTCGGTGACCTCGCCGATCACCGTGGCGATGACGTCCCATTTCGCGCAGACCTCCAGGAAGCGGTCGACGTTCTCCGGGGAGACGACCGCGCACATCCGCTCCTGGGACTCGCTCATCAGGATCTCCTCGGGGGTGAGCGAGGAGTCCCGCAGCGGCACCGCGTCGAGCTCGATCCGCATGCCGCCAGAGCCGGCCGAGGCCAGCTCGGAGGTGGCGCAGGACAGACCGGCGCCGCCGAGGTCCTGGATGCCGGTGACCAGCTTCTCGGCGAAGACCTCCAGGGTGCACTCGATGAGCAGCTTCTCCTGGAACGGGTCGCCGACCTGCACCGCGGGGCGCTTGGCGGGCTTTCCGGAATCGTCGAAGGTCTCGGAGGCCAGCACGGAGACGCCGCCGATGCCGTCGCCGCCGGTGCGGGCGCCGTAGAGGATCACCTTGTTCCCCGCGCCCGAGGCCTTGGCGAGGTGGATGTCCTCGTGCCGCATGACGCCCACGCACAACGCGTTGACCAGCGGGTTCCCCTGGTAGCAGGCGTCGAAGACGACCTCGCCGCCGATGGTCGGCAGGCCGAGGCAGTTCCCGTAGCCGCCGATGCCGGCGACCACACCTGGCAGCACCCGGCGGGTGTCGGGATGGTCGGCGGCGCCGAAGCGCAGCGGGTCGAGCACGGCGACGGGGCGGGCGCCCATGGCGAGGATGTCGCGGACGATGCCGCCGACGCCGGTGGCCGCGCCCTGGTAGGGCTCGACGTACGAGGGGTGGTTGTGCGACTCGACCTTGAAGGTGACGGCGTAGCCCTGGCCGACGTCCACCACGCCGGCGTTCTCGCCGATGCCGACCAGCAGCGCGTCGCTGGGCGGGGCCTTCTCGCCGAACTGCTTGAGGTGCACCTTGCTCGACTTGTACGAGCAGTGCTCCGACCACATCACGGAGTACATCGCCAGTTCGGCGCCGGTCGGGCGGCGGCCGAGGATGTCCCTGATCCGCTGGTACTCGTCGGGCTTCAGGCCCAGTTCGGCCCAGGGCTGGCCGGCGTCCGGGGTGTCGGCGGCGTGCTTGACGGTGTCGAGGCTCATGCGTGGACCAGCTTCTTGAGAACCGAGGTGAAGAAGCCGAGGCCGTCGGTGGTCGGGCCGGTCAGCGGCTCGACGGCGTGCTCCGGGTGCGGCATCAGGCCGACGACGTTGCCCGCCTCGTTGCTGATGCCGGCTATGTCGCGGCGGGAGCCGTTGGGGTTTCCGTCCAGGTAGCGGAAGATCACCCGCCCGGTGGCCTCCAACTCGTCCAGGGTGCGCTCGTCCGCGACGTATCCGCCCTCGCCGTTCTTCAGCGGGACGGTGATCTCCTGACCCGCGGTGAAGTCGCCGGTCCAGGCGGTGGCGGTGCTCTCCACCCGCAGTCGCTGGTCGCGGCAGACGAAATGCAGGTGGTCGTTGCGGGTGAGGGCGCCGGGCAGCAGATGGGTTTCGCACAGCACCTGGAAACCGTTGCAGATGCCGAGCACCGGCAGGCCGGACCTGGCCTGGTCGATGAGGGTCTCCATGATCGGCGAGAACCGGGCGATCGCACCGCAGCGCAGGTAGTCGCCGTAGCTGAAACCGCCGGGCAGGACCACCGCGTCGACCTGGCGCAGATCGCGGTCGCCGTGCCACAGCGGGACCGGCTCGGCGCCGGCCAGCCGGGCGGCGCGCAGGGCGTCCCGGTCGTCGAGCGATCCGGGGAAGGTGACGACTCCGACGCGCACGCTCACCTGGCCGCCCCCTCCTGGGTCCCCTGCGCGGTCTCTCCGGCGGTCTCCTCCACGACGACGCGGTAGTCCTCGATCACCGTGTTCGCCAGGAAGGTGCCGGCCAGTTCCTCGACGCGGGCCAGGGTGGCGGCGTCGACCGGACCCTGGAGATCGAGCTCGAAACGCTTGCCCTGGCGGACGCCTCTCACCCCCTCGAAACCGAGCCTGGGCAGCGCGCGCTGCACCGCCTGGCCTTGGGGGTCGAGGATCTCCGGCTTCAGCATGACCTCGACGACGACGCGAGCCACAGGTACTCCTGCTTGTGCTTGTGCTGGTGCTGGTGGGCGCCGCGGGACGCGACACGGCCAGCGTACCCGGCCGGGTACTCGGTCACGTTCAGGTCTCGGCGCCGAAAACCCCTCCAAGAATCGAGGAGATAAAAGTAAAGTCGCGGGTAGGGGACCAGAGACTGTGCTACGCATTTGCGAGCCACTCGCGGCACTAACACCTGCCATACAATTTAAAGAAACAGGCATCGCAGCACGTCAACCCGCTGATTGCGGAGCCGTACGGCAGCGATCCTCCCGAAAGGACCGATATCCGTGGCACAGCGTGTAGTGGTGACCCTCTCCGATGACATCGACGGCGGCGACGCGGTGGAAACGATTGCCTTCGGACTCGACGGGAAGACGTACGAGATCGATCTCAGCACGGACAACGCGGAGAAGCTGCGGACCGTGCTCGCGCCCTTCGTGCAGGCCGGCCGTAAGCGGGCGAGGTCCGGCCGGGCGTTCCACCACACGGAGGTCGCGCCCGACCCCCGGGCGGTGCGCGCCTGGGCGGAGTCCAACGGCTTCGGGGTGCCGACCCGGGGACGCATCCCGAAGAAGGTCTACGACGCCTTCAACGAGGCGCACCCCACCGCACGTTGATCCGACTTGCCAGCAACCCCGGTCGATCGGCTAGAGTCTGGAGCGCGCCGCGGGGCCTCGGACGGACCGCCCGAGTCCCGGTAGCCGCGCGGGTGTAGTTCAGTAGCAGAACACCCTCTTTCCAAGAGGGAGGCGCAGTGTGCGATTCCTGTCACCCGCTCCAGAGCACTGCATCGCGTGCGGTACAGTGAGCGTCGTGCGGACGTGGCTCAGTTGGTAGAGCATCACCTTGCCAAGGTGAGGGTCGCGAGTTCGAATCTCGTCGTCCGCTCGTAAGGAAGGGCCCGATCCCTCAGGGATCGGGCCCTTCGGCGTTCCGTCCCGACCGTCGCTGACATTTGTCATCCGGACCGGTGACAGCCGGCACTGCCCGCGACCCGGCCGGCGCGGAACGCTGGACGCATGACTTCCGTGACTGCGACAGAGACGGTGATCGAGGCTGTCGGACTGCGCCGGCGTTACGGGCCCGCCGGCCCGGACGGATTCGACGCCGTGCGGGGAATGGACTTCACGGTGCGGCGCGGCGAGATCTTCGCCCTGCTCGGCACCAACGGGGCGGGCAAGACCTCGACGGTGGAACTTCTGGAGGGGTTGGCCGCGCCGAGCGACGGCCGGGTGCGGGTGCTGGGCCACGATCCGTTCAGGGACCGCGCGGCGGTGCGCCCGCGCATCGGGATCATGCTCCAGGAGGGCGGCTTCCCGGCCGAGCTGACGGCGCTGGAGACCGCCCGGATGTGGGCGGGCTGCCGCGCCGCGACCGCGGGCGACACCGCGGGCGCGGCCGGCGAGGCGCTGGACCTGGTCGGCCTGACCGGGCGGGCCGGCATCCGGGTCAAGCAGCTGTCCGGCGGCGAACGGCGCCGGCTGGACCTGGCGATGGCGCTGCTCGGCCGGCCCGAGCTGCTGTTCCTCGACGAGCCGACCACGGGCCTCGACCCGGAGGCCAGGAACACCACCTGGCGGCTGGTGCGGGAGCTGCGCGACGTGGGCACCACGGTCGTGCTGACCACGCACTATCTGGAGGAGGCCGAGGCGCTGGCAGACCGGCTGGCGATCATGCGGGCCGGCCGGACGGTGGTCGCGGGCACCCCCGAGGAGGTGCTGGCCGCGCAGCCCTCCCGCATCCGCTTCACGCTGCCCGAGTCGGCACTCGCCGAGAGGATGCCGGCCACGCTCGCCGCCACGGCGTACGACGGCCGGGTGGAGGTGCGGACCAGGGAGATGCAACGCGACCTGACCGAGCTGCTGCTGTGGGCGCGGGAGCGGGACGTGGCGCTGGACGGCCTGGACGCGCGGGCCGCCTCGCTGGAGGAGGTCTTCCTGCGGATCGCCCAGGCCCCGGACGCGCACGCCGACGAGGAGCCGGCCCCGTGGGACCCGAAGGTCGGCCCGTGGGACCCGAAGCACGCCTCCTGGGACCCGAAGGCAGCGGCGTGATGAGCTCCGTCGACACCTTCGGCGCTGGGCGCTCCCCCGCTCGGTGGGTACGCCCGCCGGGGCCCGAGGCGCGCCGCCGGCTGCGGGCCCTGGGCCGCACGGAGCTGACGCTGCTGCTGCGCAACCGCTCGGCGCTGTTCGTCTCGCTGCTGATGCCGATGGGCATGGTCCTGCTGTCCTACTCGTCCTCCCGCCAGCTGGAACTGGAGGGCACCGGCCTCAGCCGGCACGAGGCGGTGCTGTCCGGCGGCATCGGCACGGTGCTGATGCTGGTGGTCTACCTGAACCTCATCCCCACCTACGTGGCGCGCCGCGAGGAGCGGGTGCTCAAGCGGCTGCGCACGGGAGAGCTCACGGACGGCGAGATTCTGGGGGGCACCGCGCTGCCCTCGGTCGTGCTCGCCGTGGCGCAGTGCGCGGTGCTGGTCGTGGCGGGGGCCGCGGTGCTGGACGTCGGTGCGCCGCGACGGCCGGAGCTGCTGGCGGCGGGGCTGCTGTTCGGCGTCGTGCTGCTGGCCGCGCTGGCGGCGGTGACCTCGGCGTTCACCAGGACGGTGGAGAGCGCGCAGATCACCGGCATGCCGCTGTTCATGGTGTCGATGATGTGCTCGGGCCTTTTCGTGCCGTCCGAGGTGCTGCCGGACGGGCTGGCGCGGATGTTCGCGGTGCTGCCCGTATCGCCGGTGGTCGACCTGGTCAAGGCCGGCTGGCTCGGGGGCATGGACGGGCGGGACGCGGCGGTCACGCTGGGGCTGGCCGTGCTCTGGACGGGGTACGCGGTGTTTGCTGTGAAGAAGTGGTTCCGCTGGGACCCGCGGCAGTGAGGGAGTGAGCGAGATGCGCGGGCTTGGTCGACTGATGCGGTTCCGCTCGGTCAGCCAGCGGACGCGGGTCGACCAGTCCACCCGGTGGGCGCTCTACAGCTTCCCGCTGGTCGAGGCGGGCGTGCTCGCCTCGGTGCTGGGCAACCTCCGCTCCGAGGGCAGCGACTGGGCGATCGCCGTGGTCGCCGCGGCCTGCGCCGCGCATGTGGCGCTGAACCTGTGGCTTGTCCGGGTGGGGCTGCGGTACTACCTGGCGGCTGCTCGGGACGGCGGCGAGGAGTGGCCGGCGGGGAGCCGGCCCGACCGACTGATCGCGGCGCTGACCGGGACGACGCTGGCCGGCACCGTCGCCGTCCTCGCCCTGGCCGACTCCGGGGCGCTGCCCGACTCCTCCAAGGTGGTGGCCGTCTACCTGGTGGTGTACCCCGCGGGGTCGCTACCGCTGGTCACCACGTTCCGGCGGGCCCTGGCCGTCAGCGCGGTTCCGATCGCGGTGGGGCTCGGCGGCGGGGCGCTGACCGGCGTGTCGGCCGGCACGCTGGCGGTGACGCTCGTCATCGGCGTCGGGGCGGGTGTGGTGCTGGGCGCCGCGTGCCGCGTCTCCGCGTGGACGCTGCGGGTGATCGACAAGCTGGACGCCGCGCGGGAGACCGAGGCGCGGCTGGCGGTCGCGGAGGAGCGGCTGCGGTTCGGCCGGGACCTGCACGACGTGCTGGGCCGCAATCTGTCGGTCATCGCGCTGAAGAGCGAGCTGGCCGGGCAGCTGGCGCAGCGCGGCTCGCCCGCCGCGGTGGACCAGATGGTGGAGGTCCAGCGCATCGCCCGGGAGTCGCAGCGGGAGATGCGGGAGGTGGTGCGCGGCTACCGGAGGGCGGAGTTGCAGGGCGAGCTGGCCGGCGCGCGGGGGGTGCTGGAGGCGGCGGGCATCCGTTGCCGGATCGAGGACGTGGACAGCGCGACGCTGTCCGAGCCGGTGCAGTCGGCGCTCGGCTGGGTGGTGCGCGAGGGCACCACCAACGTGCTGCGGCACGCGCACGCGGACAGCTGCACGGTCCGGCTGCGCCGGACGCCCGGCGGCCTGGTGGTGCTCGAGATGGAGAACGACGGCGCGCCGCCGCCGCCCGCGGCGGGGCGGGGCGGCGGGAACGGCCTGGCCGGGCTGCGCGAACGGGTGGCCGCGGTCGGCGGCTCGCTGACCACGGAGCGGGCTCCCGACGGCACGTTCCGGCTGCGGGCCGAGGTGCCGCTGGCCGGGCCGACGCCGGGCGGGCAGGCGGGCAGGCAGGCGGGGACGCCGGAGATACGGGAGGCGTCGGAGGCTGTGGGCGAGGCGGAACGAGGGGAGCCGGCCGAGGCGGCCGGGCGGGCGGGACGCGCGGGGGAGAGGTCGTGAGCGGGGCGATCCGGGTGTTGCTGGCCGACGACGAGCACCTGATCCGCGGAGCGCTGGCGGCGTTGCTGGCGCTCGAGGACGATCTGCTGGTCGTCTGCGAGGCGGCGTCCGGACCCGAGGCGTTGGCCATGGCACGGGCGCACCGGCCCGACGTGGCCGTGCTCGACCTCCAGATGCCGGGGGCCGACGGCGTGGCGGTGGCCCGGGCGCTGCGCACCGAGCTGCCCGGCTGCACCACGATGATCGTCACCGGACACGGGCGTCCCGGGCATCTGAGGGGCGCGCTGGCTGCGGGGGTGCGGGGCTTCCTGCCAAAGACCGTGTCGGCGCGGCGGCTGGCCGAGATCATCAGGTCGGTGCACGCGGGGAACCGCTACGTGGACCCGGACCTGGCCGCGGACGCGATCAGCGCGGGCGATTCCCCGCTGACCGCCAGGGAAGCGGAGCTGCTGGAGCTGGCGGCGGACGGCGCGCCCATCGCGGAGATCGCCGAACGCGCCGCGCTGGCCCAGGGCACGGTCCGCAACTATCTGTCGGCCGCGGCGGCCAAGCTCGGCGCGGAGAACCGCCACACGGCGGTCCGGATCGCCAGGGAACACGGCTGGCTGTAGCCGGCCGGCCGCACGAGCACATCAGCACGACGAGGAAGGACGACCTCATGAGCCCGCAGTGGGTGATCTTCGCCATCTCCATCGCCATCGTCGCCTGGATCGCCTGGCGGACGTGGGGCGGCCGGCGCCGCCGGTGAGTTGTCCAGCGGTACACGGAGGAGGAGGTCGACGAGCTGTGGGCGCGGCTCGGCGAGGGCGGCTCCGATCCGGGCAGGGGGCGGCGGTCACCCGGGCGTTGTCGGCATGCAGAAGCTCCGCATCCGGGGCCTGGAGGAGGCCCAGAGCGTATCCGCGAAGTCCCGGGCGGCCCACGCGGCTCCCCCGGAGGGTCGCGAGAGCTTCGCACGCCATGGGGGAGGGCCTGACGCGGCGCCGTTCGCCGGCCCGGTCCGCGGGTCCCAGTCCGTCAGTCCCAGGGGAGCCCGGTCAGCTGCCGGTACACCTCGGCGTACCGCGCCCGGGTGCGATTCACGACCTCGTCGGGGAGCGGGGGCGGCGGGGTCTCGCCCGTGTGGTCCCAACCGGAGGCCGGCGACGCCAGCCAGTCGCGGATGATCTGCTTGTCGTAGGGCTTCTGGGACCGGCCCGGCTGCCATTCGCTCTTCCGCCAGAACCGCGAGGAGTCCGGCGTCAGCACCTCGTCGGCCAGCACCAGCGCGCCGGGCGTCCCGTCGCCCTCGACGGAGCTCTGCTCCCGCGGGGTGTCCTCGACCCGGCCGAACTCGAACTTCGTGTCGGCCAGCACGATGCCCCGGTCCCTGGCGATGTCCCGGGCCCGGCTGTACGCGGCGAGCGTGGTCTGGCGCAGCTGGGCCGCGGTCTCCGGGCCGACCTCGCGGGCCACGTCCTCGTAGGAGATGGCCCGGTCGTGCTCGCCCACCGGCGCCTTGGTGGTGGGGGTGAAGATGGCGGCGGGCAGCTCCGAACCGTCCTCCAGGCCCTCGGGGAGCGCGAGGCCGCAGACCGTGCGGTGCCTGCGGTACTCGGCGAGCCCCGACCCCGTGAGGTACCCGCGGGCCACGGCCTCGACGGGGATCATCCGCAACGGCCGCACCGTGACGACCCGTCCGGTCCAGTCGGCGGGGGCGCCGGCGGGCGGCTCGGTGGACAGCACGTGGTTGTCCACGAGGTCGGCGAGCTGGTCGAACCACCAGAGCGACATCCGGGTCAGGATCCGGCCCTTGTCGGGGATCTCGGTGGGCAGCACCCAGTCGTAGGCGGAGACGCGGTCGCTGGCGACCATCACCAGCTCGCCCGCCTCGTTCCGGTAGAGGTCGCGCACCTTGCCGGTGTGCAGGTGTACAAGTCCCGGTACCTGCACGGGCTCGGGCTTGTCGACGAATCCTGGCACGGCGCCTCCTGGGAGCGTGGTGCGGGGCGAGGGGCGGCCCACGCGGTGACCATTGTCCCCCAAGGGCGGGCAATCCCCCGCAGCGGTCCGCTGCGGTCGCCAGGGGTCCTCCGCGGTCCTCAGGGGGGTCAGTCGCGTTTGCAGATACGGTCCAGCAGGTTCGCGGTGGCCCGCTGGATCCGCGGGTCGACGTGGCCGGGGCGGGCCAGCGCGGGCGACCAGGCGAACGTGCCGGCGGCGAACACCCAGGCCCCGCTGGGCGCCTGATAGAGCGACGTCTCCTGGTGGCGGCGGGCGCCGAACGCGTCCCGGTACGGCGAGTGGGCGAGCAGGATACGGCTGTCGTACGCCGGCAGTTGGGTGCGCGGGAAGTACCGGTCGGCCTCCCCGGCCACCAGCCCCGGCAGTTCGTCGCCCTCCCGGGCGCTGGTCGCCTCCCACAGCCAGTGGTCTGCGTTGCGCACCACGAGGGGGTGGGCGCGGGGGACCCGGCCGGCGTACTGGACCCCGAGCAGCACCTGCTCCGGCTCGCCCTGCTCGCGCCAGAGCAGCGGCCGGCCCTGGCCCTGCCGCTTGCGGCACAGCAGCAGCCGGTCGGGGTCGCCCGTGGGCAGCGGGGCCAGCGACACCTGCCAGTACATGGTGTTGGCCGAGAGGAAGACCAGCGAGGTGCCGCCGTCGCGGGCCCGCTCGACGGCCCGGCGCATCGGCACCGACCAGTACTCGTCGTGACCGGGGAAGACGAGCCCTCGGTAGCGGGACGGCTCCACCCGCCCCGCGTGCAGATCCCGGGCGGTGGCGTAGGCCAGGTCGTAGCCGTACCGCTCGGCCCAGCGGATGAAGTCGTAGGCGTGCCCGGCGTGCAGCGGCAGTCCGGCGCCCGCGTAGGGGCGGTCGAAGCTCAGCGCGCAGGACGCCTCCGCCTCGTTCAGCAGGCGGCCGTCCTCGTCCCAGGCGTGGTAGAGGCTGGCGCCGCCGCGGCCGTCCTCGGGGAAGAGGTTGTACGCCTGCCAGGTGATGTCGGGCAGGAGCAGCAGCAGGTCGGCAGGCCGGTGGTCCCGGACGGTGAACGGCACATGGGAGCGGAAGCCGCCGTCCGCCGTGGTCAGCACGGCGACATAGGCGCCGGGGCGCCAGTCGTCGGGGATCTGCAACCGCCAGGAGAGCCACCAGTGGTGGCAGGAGACAGTCCGCTCGACGACCATCGGGTCCGGCTGGCGGATGCCCATCAGCTTGGGGCTGCGGATCAGCAACCGGGCGCCGTCGCCGGCGAAGTGGCCGATCCGGTAGACGTCGATGGTGAACTCCTGCGGCGGCGTGACCGTGACCCGGAAGTCGATCGACTCGCCGGGCGAGACCGCCCCGTGCGGTGTGAAGCCCTTGATCTGACAGGCCACGTCGTCGGCTATCCGGGGACCGACGGTGCGCCGCGCGCCGCGCCGGGCGGGGCGGGGGGAGGGCAGCGTGGCGCCGAGCGGCGCGGCGGCCGGACGCCAGGGTTCGAGCCGCCCGACGTGGCAGAAGTAGTGCTCGCTGCCGCGCAGCCAGGGCAACGGGCCCTGGGCGCGCGGATCGGATACGGCGTCGGTGTCGGAGCCGGACTCCCAGCGCCCGACGCTGCCGCGGACCCGCGGGGCGGCCGGCGCCTGGCCGGGGTCCCGGGGCTCACCGGATCCACGGTCGGCGGCCTCCTGCTCCACCGCCCCCCGCTCCGGGGCCCCCCGGTCCGCGGAGTCCGGGCATTCCGCCAGCCCGCTGTCCTCCGTGCTCACTCCGACCCCCGTCCAGTCCCCACCCACGGTTGGCGGTGTCCGGCCGCCCGAGGCACGCGATCGCGCTGCCACATCCAGGACATCACATCTCGCACGTGAACTGTCACCGTTCGTCGTGAAATGGCTGGAGATGTTTGCCCCTTGACCGCGGCGTCGCCCGCTCAGACCAGCCGCACCGGCTTGTCCGAGCGCACCCCGGCGGCCGCCAGCCAGGCCCGCAGCGGCTCCGGGTCGCCGTCGTCCACCAGGCTGTGCACCGGCCCCGCCAGATCGTTCCGCCGGCGGCCGCCGGAGAGCAGCACCGGGCCGTCCAGCCAGTCGAGCCCTGGGGCGGCGCCCGCGGTGTCGGAGGCGGCGCAGCAGACGGCGGACGAGACGTGCTCGATCAGCAGATCGTGCTCGGTGCGCGGCGGTTGCAGCGGGAACGTCAGCGGCAGCACCACTCCCCCGGCCTCCGGCCGGGAATGTCCCCACGCCGAATCCGCCCCGGCCTCCGGCGAGGCGGCCGGGACCCCGGGCTGGGCGGCGTGCACGGCGTGCGCGCGCACCGCCTCGGCGCTGATCCGGGCGGCGAGCCGGCCGGTGCCCTCGCCAGCCGCCTCCGCGATCCGCTGCACGGCGCACGCCAGGGTCGGCGTCTCCTCCGCGTCCAGGGCGGCGAACAGCCGGGCCGCCTGGTCGCGCCAGATCCGGTCCACGACCTCCTCGGGGTAGGCCGGCCAGTCCACCGGCGCCCAGTCGGCCGGCGGGGAGTCCGGTATGCCGTGGAACAGCCGAGCGGCCAGCAGCGAGATCTCCTCGTCCATCGCCCCCGGCTCCTCCAGCAGGTCGCAGGCCGGCCGCTCGCCCAGCCGGGAGGCGAAGCCCTCGGCGAGCCGGTCCCTGCGGGACAGCTCGGTCAGCGCGGACACCACCCCGGCATCCAGCCGGCGCGGCCAGCGGCCGGTGCGCCAGGCCGGCAGCGCCACTCGGGTCAGCAGCCGGTCCCAGCCGGCGTACGCCAGGCCGACCTGCTCCTGGGCGACGATCCGCAGGCCGTGGTCCACGGTCCGGGCGCGGGCCGCCGCGGCGGCGGCCACGCCGCGCTCCATCTCCGCCGAATGCTCCGCGGCCCCGCGCAGCAGCACCCGGGAGGCCCAGCCGGCCAGGCGGAGCAGCGGGCGCCGGGCCGGCGAGGCGCCGGCGGCCTGCGCGATGGTGGCGTCCCAGGCCCGGACGCAGCGGCGCGCGGCGGCGATGTCGGGGTGCGCCGAGGGCCCGGTGCCGGCCACGACGGGCGCCAGCAGCGCGCGCAACTCGGCCACCCGCATCCACCACAGGAACGGGGAGCCGATCACCAGCACGGGCGCACCAGACCCGGCCCCGCCGGCGCTCCGGCGGGGCCGGAAGCCGAAGAGGAACCGGTGCCGGCGGGCCCGCGGCCGGCTGGGCGGCTCCTCCAGCCAGCTGTCGCAGTCGGGGGTGAGCGCCACGCCGCCGGGCGGCGGCACGTCGAGCCGGTCGGCCAGCTCCCGTATCAACCCGTGCAGTGCGGGGGCGGCGCGCTCCGGCACCTCGATGGTGGGCGTCACCGGCGGGTGGGCGCCGGCGACGACCGCGCCGACGGCGACGGCCAGCGCCAGCGCGAGCGCGGCGAACGCCGTCACCGCCCAGCACAGCGCGGACGGCGCCCCCGCCGCCCAGAGCACCACCGCGAAGGCGGCGGGCAGCAGGGCGAGGGCCAGGGCGCCGTTGCGCACGCGGAGCACGGCGAGCGCGTGATCCCGCGCGGAGTATGTGCCGTTGCGCTGCGCCATGCTCCTTGCCCTCCGCCGTGCCGATGCCGATGACTCCTGGTGTCCGCGATCACAGCTCAACCACTGCTCACCACTGTGACACCGGCCTCTGACAGCGCAACGTCGCGCTGGGCCGTTCGCCGTAGCGGCGGGGCGGAAGACGCTGCGCCGCACCATAGTTGGGCGTGCGGGAACCCGTCAGTAACTCGGCCCATCGATCACCCGATGGAGGGGCTTTGGGGAAAGCTTGGCGCCGTTCTTCGCCACTATTCGGCCACCTGGCGCGAATCGGTCGACGGCGCGGTCGACCGCGCCGTCGGATCCGCTCAGGAGCCGGGCGCCTCGCGCGTCTCCCGCGCCTCGCGAGCGGCCCGTTCGGCGATGTCCGTGCGGTGGTGCGAGCCGTCCAGCCGGATCCGCGCCACCGCGCGGTACGCCAGCTCCCGGGCGGCGACCAGGTCGGACCCGGTCGCGGTCACCGACAGCACCCGGCCGCCGGCGCTCAGCACCTCGCCGTGCGGGCCGCGCCGGGTGCCCGCGTGCAGCACGTAGGCGTCGGGACCGTCCTCGGCCACCACCTCGTCGAGGCCCTCCACCGCGTCGCCGGTGCGCGGTTCGCTCGGGTACCCGTGGGCGGCGACCACCACCGTCACCGCCGCGCCCTCGCTCCAGCGCAGCGGCGGGAAACCGGCCAACTCGCCGGTGGCCGCCGCGTACAGCAGCCCGCCGAGCGGCGTGCGCAACCGGGCCAGTACCGCCTGCGTCTCCGGGTCCCCGAACCTGGCGTTGAACTCCACCACCCGCACGCCGCGGCGGGTGATCGCCAGCCCGGCGTAGAGCAGCCCGGCGAACGGGGTGCCGCGCCGCCGCAACTCCTCGACGGTGGGCTGGATCACCGTCTCGACCACCTCGTGGACGAGCTTCGCATCCGCCCAGGGCAGCGGTGAATAAGCACCCATGCCGCCGGTGTTGGGGCCGTCGTCGCCGTCGTAGGCGCGCTTGAAGTCCTGCGCCGGCTGCAGCGGCACCACCGCCACGCCGTCGGTGACCGCGAACAGTGAGACCTCGGGACCGTCGAGGAACTCCTCGATCACCACGCGGTCGCACGAGCGGGCGTGCGCGCGGGCGCGTTCCAGATCTTCGGTGACCACCACGCCCTTGCCGGCGGCGAGGCCGTCGTCCTTCACGACGTACGGCGGCCCGAAGGCGTCGAGCGCCGCGTCGGCCTCCTCCGCGGAGACGCAGACGTAGGAACGGGCGGTGGGCACGCCGGCGGCGGCCATGATCTCCTTGGCGAACGCCTTGCTGCCCTCCAGCCGGGCGGCCGCGGCGGACGGGCCGAAGACCGGGACCCCGGCCTCGCGCACCATGTCGGCGACGCCGGCCACCAGCGGCACCTCGGGCCCGATCACCACCAGGCCGGCGTCCAGCCGGGTGGCCAGCGCGGCCACCGCGGCGCCGTCCCCCGCGTCGACCGGGTGCACCTCCGCCACCTCGGCGATGCCGGCGTTGCCCGGCGCGCAGTGCAGCGCGGTGACCTCGGGGTCGCGGGCGAGGGCATGGCACAGGGCGTGTTCGCGGGCTCCGCCGCCGATGACAAGGATTCGCACACGGGCAGCGTAGGCCCTGGCACCCCGCTAGCTGAAGACGATCATGGCGCCCTGGGCGAGGCTTCGGGTGGCCGCGGCGTGCAGGCCGAGCCAGACGTGGCGCTCGCGGGCGAACGGCCCGTCGCCGTACGCCGGGAGCGCGGCCGGCTCGTCCAGGCGCGTGGGGTGCGACGGCGGCTCGGGGGCGGGCGGCGGGTTCTTCGGGTCGATGTCGAGCACCGGCGCCACCGCCTCCAGCTCGCGCAGCAGGCCGTGGCTGGAGCCGAGCGGGCCGCCGCCGGCCAGCAGCGAGTCGTTGACCACCGGGTGCGGGAAGTCGAGCGGGACGTAGCAGCCCGCGTGGTCGAAATGCCAGACCAGATGGGCCTGCTGGGCGGCCGTCTCGAACATCTCCAGCAGCTGCTGGTAGTCGCCGTCCAGCCGGTCGGCCGGGGTCACCGGCAGGCCGCTGAGCTGGAGCAGGTAGGCGCGGCGCAGCAGATGCAGCGCGGCGTAGTCGAAGCCGGCCACCGGCGCGACCTCGCCCGAGGTGCCGGGCACGTAGCCGAGCACCGGCACCGGCGGCAGCCCGGCCTCGGCCAGCGCCCTGTCGTATTCGGCGAGCTCCTCGGCGAAGGGATTGTCGGGGCTGTGGCAGAGCACGTCGACGAGCGGGACGAGCCAGAGGTCACAGGCCACGTACGGGGCTCACTCTCGATCCGGCGGCGCGGGGACAGGGGAGCAGTGGGGCGGGGGAGCGGCGTGCAGGACGGGACATGCGGGAAGACGCGCGCCGCGTGCGCCCCCGGGGCTCAGGGGACAGGGTAGAGGTCCGCGAGCCGGCGTGGGCCCCCGCGCCCGGGCTCGGCGCGGCCGGCTCAGGCCTCCGGCCAGGCCGCGGTCAGCTCCTCGGCTATCGTCAGGGCGTGCGCTCGGTGGCCGCGCAGCAGCCGCTCGGTCTCCTCGGCGTCGCGCCGCTCGACCGCGTCGGCCAGTTCGGGGTGGGCGGCCCACAGCCGCCCCGCCAGATCGCGCTGACCGTCCTCCCGGGTCAGCCGGCGCAGCCGCGGCACGGCGAACGCCCAGCAGCGCACCCGCAGGCGGTCGAGGAACTCGCTGATATGCGGGTTGCCGATCAGCGCGTCGAGCTCCCGCCAGAAGCGCAGGTCGTAGGCAATGAGCACATCCAGATCGCCGGCCAGGGCGGACTGCCGGGCGGCGGCGGCGCGCCGGCGGATGGAGGTGAACGCCTCGGGCGTCGCGGCCGGCAGGGAGCGCGCCGGTTCGTGGTGGAGTATCCCCTTCGTCACCAGCGTCTGGGCCTCGACCATGCCCCGGAAGTCGGCGAACGTGTACTGCCGGATCCGGAAGCCGCGGTGCTGCTCTATCTCCAGCAGCCCCTGGGCGGAGAGGTCGACCAGGGCCTCGCGCACCGGAGTCGCCGAGACGCCGTACTGCTCGGCGATCTCCCGGACGGTGAACTCGCCGCCCGGCGCGAGCCGTCCGGCCAGGATCTCTTCCCGGAGGGCGTCGGCGAGCTGTTCCCGCAGGGTGCTGCGTTGAATCACGGCGGTCAGCCTACAGACCGCCGACTCGATTGACAGCATCCTGTCCACATGACAGGATGTTGTCATAACGCGAAGGAGGGCATCATGCCGACCAACACAGACGCCAGAACAGACGCCACAACAGACACCCACACGCACGGCGCGAAGACCGTGCACCTCGGGATCTACGACGGGCTGGCCGACTGGGAGCCGGGGCACGCGATCGCGACGCTGCGCGACCGCGGCTACCGGGTGCTGACCGTGGGCGCCGATCTGGAGCCGGTCACCACCAGGGGCGGCCTGCGAGTGCTCCCAGAGCTGACGCTCGACGCGCTGCGCCCGGCAGACAGCGCGCTGCTGATCCTCCCCGGCGCCGATCTGTGGCTGACCGGCGACGAGCTGGCGCCGTTCGGTCGCGCGGCCCGCGCGTTCCTGGCCGCGGGCGTGCCGGTGGCGGCGATCTGCGGCGCGACCGTGGGCCTGGCCAAGGAGGGGCTGCTCGACGACCGGCCGCACACCAGCGCCGCGCCCGAGGTGCTGGCCATGACCGGATACGCGGGCGCCGCGCACTACCGGGACGTCGACGCGGTCACCGACGGCGACCTGATCACCGCGGGACCCACCGATCCCGAGGCGTTCGCCCGGGAGATCCTCGCCCGCCTCGGGGCCTACGAACCGGAGGTGCTCGACGCCTGGTTCCGCCTCTACGCGCACTCCGACGCGTCGGCCTACCCGATCGTGGCGGCGGCCGCGGAGCCTGCCAGGTGAGCGAGCGAGGAGCCCAGGGCCTGCTGTCCGGGTCCGCGCTGACCGTGTTCCGGCTCAACGGGCAGTTCCTCGCGCTGGCCGACCGGCTCGCCGCGCCCGCCGGGCTCACCGCCGCCTGGTGGCAGGTGCTCGGCGCGGTGCTGCCCGAGCCCCTGCCGGTGGCCGGGATCGCGCGGGCCATGGGCATCACCCGGCAGAGCGTGCAGCGCATCGCGGACCTGCTGGTGGAGCGCGGCCTCGCCGCGTACCAGCCGAATCCGGCGCACCGGAGGGCCAAGCTGCTGGCACCGACGGCCACCGGGCGGGCGGCCGTCGCCCGGATCGATCCGGGACACGGTGCGGCCGCCGACCGGCTCGCCGAGGTGATGGGTGGGGAGCGGGAGTTCGCGGCGGCGCTGGCCGCGTTGACCCGGCTCTCCCAGGCCCTGGAGCGGCTGGAAAGCCCCGCCGACGCCGACGACTCGGCCCATCAGGCCGCGCCCTCCGCCGAGTTGTGATGCGTCTGGAACGGCACCGGGCAGAGCCGGCGAGCCCGTCGGCGTTATTCTCGCCTGCCAGTGCGCGCCACGTACCCGGGAGGACGACCGCAGATGGACCCGCTCAAGCCCGAGGACCCGCGCGCGATCGGCGCCTACCGGCTGCTTGGCAGACTGGGCGAGGGCGGGATGGGCCAGGTGTACGTGGCCCGTTCGGCGCGCGGGCGCACGGTCGCCGTGAAGACCATCCAGCCCGCGCTGGCCCGTGAGCCGGAGTTCCGCAGCCGGTTCGCCCAGGAGATCGCCACCGCCCGGCGGGTCGGCGGCCGGTGGACCGCGCCGGTGCTGGACGCCGACCCCGAGGCCGACGCCCCCTGGGTGGCCACCGGATATATCGCGGGGCCGACGCTTTTCCGGGTGGTGGCCCAGGACTACGGGCCGCTGCCCGAGCCCTCGGTCCGCTTCCTGGCCGCCGGGCTGGTCCAGGCGCTGCGCGACATCCACGCGACCGGACTGGTGCACCGCGACCTCAAACCCGGCAACGTCATGATCACCATCGACGGTCCGCGGGTCATCGACTTCGGCATCGCCCGGGCGCTGGACGTGGTCACCGGCGGCGGCCTCACCCGCACCGGGGCGGTGATCGGCTCGCCCGGCTTCATGTCCCCGGAACAGGTGCTCGGCCAGCGGGTCACCCAGGCGGGCGACGTCTTCTGCCTCGGCTCGGTGCTGGCCTACGCCGCCACCGGACGGCTGCCGTTCGCGCCCGGCGGGAGCGGCGCGCACGCGGTGATGTTCCACATCGTGGAGAAGGATCCCGACCTCGACGGGGTGCCGGAGGGGCTGCGCGAGCTGATCGCCGAATGCCTGCGCAAGGCCCCGGAGGACCGGCCCACCGTCGCCGACCTGCTAGGCCGCACGGCAGAGGACGCCACGCCCGCCGGGCCGTGGCTGCCCGCGGAGGTCCTGGTCCAGCTGGGACGGCAGGCCATCGACCTGCTGGACAGCGAGAACGAACACGACGAGAACGACGAACGCGACGCGCCGGCGGCGCACGCCGCGCGTGCTGCGGCGGTCGCGGCGGCCGTGCCGACGGCACCCGCCGGGGCGCCGGCGGAGCTTCCCCCGGGCCCGGGCGGACCGGAACGCACCCCCGCCCGGGGACCGGGCGGCTCGGGGGGTGGTCCCGTTTCGTCGTCCCCGACCGAGATGGCCCGGCAGCCCACCAGGCCGGCCCCGGGGGCGCACGCGCCGGTGGACACGGCGACGGCCAGCCTCCGGCCGCCGGCCGGGAAGGCGCCGCGTGGCTCGGCGGTGCCCGCCCGTGGGGTGAACGGGCTGTCGGTCGTCGTCTGCCTGCTGCTGGCCGCCGCGCTGCTGTTCTCCCTGATCAGCGTGGACAAGAGCGTCGAGCTCTACGCTCAGCTCGGCGGATGGCGGGGCTCGGGTGAATGGGCCTCCGGCAGCCAGGCGGTCGACGACTGGGAGGACACCACCAGATCCCTGGCCACCACCTACAACCTGCTGCTCCTGGCCACCGCGATCGTGTGGGCGGTGTGGTTCTGGCGGCTGTGCCAGAACGCCGAGCGGCTCGCCCCCGGACGCGTCAGGTACGGCGCCGGCATGGGCGCCGCGTGCTGGTTCATCCCGGTCGGCCTGCTCTTCCTGCCCAAGCAGATGGCCAACGACGTCTGGCGCACCTCCGGCGACCCCATGCCGCCGCGGCACGCGCTGAACGCCTGGTGGTGGTGCTGGCTGGCGCATCTCCTCTGCCTCGTCCCGCTCTTCGTCTGCTGGGACCAGTGGGGCACGTCGGACTCGCTGCGGGATGCCCGCATGGTCACCGCGTTCGGCGCCGCGCTGCACCTGCCGCTGATGGCCGCGGCCATCACCGGCATCGTCTTCGTGCGCCGGATCACCGGACTGCAGCGCGCGGCGCTCGCCGCCGGGACGGGGACCCCTCCCCGGGCCTCCGTGGTCGACTGAGCGGGCCATCTCCGCCGCCGACCGCAACGCACGGGAGTTCGCGCACATGGAAGCCCTGAGGCCGCATGACCCGCACCGGATCGGCCCGTACCGGCTGCTGGCCAGGCTCGGCGAGGGCGGCATGGGCACCGTCTACCTGGCCCGCTCCGCCCGGGCCCGCACGGTCGCCGTCAAGACCATCCAGCCCGCGCTGGCCAGCGCCCCCGACTTCCGGCGGCGCTTCTCCCGGGAGATCATCGCGGCGCGGCGGGTCAGCGGCCAGTGGACCGCACCCGTGCTGGACGCCGACCCCGAGGCCGAGACCCCCTGGGTGGCCATCAGCTATATCGCCGGGCCCTCGCTCTACCAGGTGGTGGCCCGCGACCACGGCCCGCTGCCGGAGCGCAGCGTGCTGCTGCTCGCCGCCGGCCTCGCCCAGGCGCTGAACGCGATCCACGGCGCCGGCCTGGTGCACCGCGACCTCAAGCCTTCCAACGTGCTGGTCACCGTGGACGGCCCGCGGGTCATCGACTTCGGCATCGCCCGTGCCCTGGATCCCACGCCCGGCGAGGACATCACCTACGCCGGCGCCGCGGTGGGCTCACCGGGCTTCATGGCCCCCGAACAGGTGCGCGGGGAACCCTCGACGCCGGCCAGTGACGTGTTCGCCCTCGGCTCGCTGCTCGCCTTCGCGGCCACCGGGCGCACCCCGTACGGCGCGCTCGACACCTCGCCGCACATGCTGTCGTACCGCACCGTCGAGGAGCCGCCCGACCTGACCGGCGTGCCCGCCGGCCTGCGGGCGTTGATCTCCGACTGCATGGCCCGTGACCCGGCCCAGCGCCCCCCGCTGGAGCTGCTGCTGGCGTATCCGCCCCCGGGCCCCGGGAGCGACGGCAAGGGCGTCGGGCCGTGGTTGCCCGCCGAGGTGCTGGCCCGGTTGGGCCGGGACGCCGCCTCGCTGCTGGACTCAGAGAACCCGCGGACCCGCAACGCGCTGCCGGCGCTGCCGGCGCCAGGGCAGGAGCCCGCGGGCGCCCCGGAGCACGCGCCGGCGGGGGGAGCGGCCGGTGCGCCCCCCGCCGGCGCGGCGCCCGCGCTACCCGCACCCGTCCCGTACACGCCTGGCGCCGCGCCCACACCCGGCGCGCCGGCGTCCGCGCCGACCCCGACCGGGCACGGTGGCGGCTTCGCTCCGCCGGGGGCGGGAGTGCCCGCCGGGCCCCTCGGGCCCGTGGGAGGCGACCCCTGGAACGCCCTGCCGCACGCGCCGGGGCCTCGCAGGTCCCGCCGCCTGCTGCTGGGGCTCGCGGCCGCCGTGGTGGTCGGGGTGCTGAGCGCCGTCGGCGCGGTGGCGCTCACCGGCGGCGACGACGAGGAGCCCGGCGGCTCCGCGAACGGCGAGAACGAGTCCGTCGACGCCGCCGACGACGACACCCCCGTCGCCGACGGCTATCTCGGCGCCTGGCAGGGCGAGTACGGCACCCAGGGCGAGACGGGCTGGAAGGCCCTGTGGTTCGAGGTCCGGCAGGGCAGGGAGGGGGAGAGCGTGGGCACGGCCGTCGTCAGCTACATGGAGTCGACGTGCGTGTACGACCTGACGCTGCGGTCCTTCGACAACCGGCTGAAGTTCACCGAGGTCGCCGACCACAGCGTGCCGGAGGACGATGTCCGGGAGATCTGCCGTGGTAACGACACCATCCAGTCCCTCACGCTCCAGGACGACGGCAGCCTGCTGTGGGCCAACGCCGACCAGCAGGCGGTGCTCATGGAGGCCGGCGAGGACGGCCGGGACGCCGTTCCGGAGACGCTGGTGGGCAGCTGGTACGAGGAGTACTCCACCGACGAGGTGGAGAACGGCGTCGACGACGTCACCATCGAACAGGGCGCGATCGGCGAAACCGTGCTGCGCTGGGCCTGGGCCGAGGACGAGATGAGCTGCCTGACCGAGTCCCGGCTGGCCCAGGTGGACGGGGACCGGATCCTGGTGGCGCCCGGCGAGCTGAGCCCGGCGGACAGCGACGAGGACTGCTTCGACTGGGGCACCGCCTGGGTGTGGGCCGACTCCCAGGGCGTCCTGTACATCCAGTGGACCGACGATCCGTACGACGACCCGTACCCCGTCTACGACGAGCGGTCGTGACGGCGGCGCCAGCGGGCGCATGACGGGGCGCGCGAACGGCAGTTGAGCGCGCGCGAGCCGTCAGCCGCCGGGACCGGAACGGCGGTAGGAGAGGTACAGGATCGTGACCGAGGAGAGACCGGTCCCGGACGCGCGTGGTCCACTGTGGGTGCCGGCCCCTATCCTCGGTCAGGCAAACAACGTTCGAACGGGGGAGTCTGCTCCACATGGAACCGCTAGCGCCGCATGACCCGCACCGGATCGGCCCGTACCGGCTGCTGGCCAGACTCGGCGAGGGCGGCATGGGCACCGTCTACCTGGCCCGTTCGGACCGTGGGCGCACCGTCGCCGTCAAGACGATCATCGGCACGCTGGCCAGCGAGCCCGACTTCCGGCGGCGCTTCGCCCAGGAGATCACCGCCGCACAGCGGGTCGGTGGCGAGTGGACCGCGCCGGTGCTCGACGCCGACACCCAGGCCGCCACGCCCTGGGTCGCCACCGGGTACATCGCCGGACCCTCGCTGCACCAGGTGGTCGGCCATGACCACGGCCCGCTGCCGGAGCGCAGCGTGCTGCTGCTGGCCGGCGGCCTCGCCCAGGCGCTGAAGGCGATCCACGGCGCCGGTCTGGTGCACCGCGACCTCAAGCCGTCCAACGTGCTGCTCACCATCGACGGCCCCAAGGTCATCGACTTCGGCATCGCCCGCGCCCTGGAGGCCAATCCCGGCGAGGGCCTGACCCGGACCGGCGCCACGGTCGGCTCCCCCGGCTTCATGTCGCCCGAGCAGGTGCGCGGTCAGCGGCTGGCCCCGGCCAGTGACGTCTTCTGTCTGGGCTCGCTGCTGGCCTTCGCGGCCACCGGCCAGACGCCGTTCGGCGCGCTCGACTCGGGCGTCCACGTGCTGATGTTCCGGATAGCCGAGGAGATGCCCGACCTGAGCGGCGTCCCCGAGGGGTTGCAGCAGCTGATATCCAGCTGTCTGGCCAAGGATCCGACGCAGCGACCCACGGTCGAGCAGCTGTTGCAGTTCCCCGCGCCGACCGGCGGCGCCGGCGAGCCCTGGCTGCCCGGCGGGCTGGTGGCCCAACTCGGGCGCGAGGCGGTCTCGCTGCTCGACTCGGAGAGCCCGGAGAGCCGCACCGACACCCCGGCGGTGCAGGCCCCGCCCTCCTACCCGAACCAGCCGAGCCACACCTCGCCGCCCACCCCCGCGCCCTCGCCGTACAACCAGCAGCCGACGGCGGCGTACCAGGGACCGCATTCGGCACCCCAGCAGGTGCCGCAGGGCATGGCCACCCCGGCCCCGCCCGGATTCGGATCCCCGTCGCAGTCGCCCTACGGCGCGACGCCCCCGGCGTCGCCGTACGGGAACTCGCCCTACGGCGCCCAGCCCCCGCCCGGCCAGCGGAACAACAGCCGCCAGCCGATGTACATCGGGCTCGCGGTCGTCGCGGTGCTCGCGGTCGTCGGCGTCGTCGCCGCGGTGGCGCTCTCCGGCGGAGGCGGCGACGACGAGCCGTCCGACGACAACACCACCCAGGCCGCCGACGACACCGCGATCGACGACGGGTACCTCGGCGCCTGGCAGGGCGAGTACGGCACCCAGGGCGAAACCGGCTGGAAGGCCCTGTGGTTCGAGATCAAGCAGGGCGCCAAGGGCGAGAGCGTCGGCACCGCCACCGTCACCTACGCCGACGCGATGTGCGTGTACGACGTGCAGCTCGACTCCTTCGAGAACAAGCTGAACTTCACGCAGGTCGCCGACCACAGCGTCCCGGAGAACGAGGTCCAGGAGACCTGCCGCGACAACGCCACCGTGCAGTCGCTCCAGCTCCAGGACAACGGTGCGATGCGCTGGACCAGCGAGAACCAGCAGACGACCCTGCAGTCGGCCGGCGACTCCAGCCAGGACGTGGTGCCCAGCACGCTCGTCGGCGACTGGTACGACGAGTACACCATCGAGGACGAGGTCGAGTACGGGCTTGACGAGGTCACCATCGATCAGACGGCGATCGGCGGCCACGTGCTGCGCTGGTCCTGGACGAGCGACCCCGTCGGCAGCGACCCGGAGATCACCTGCGTCACGGAGAACGAGCTGGCCCAGGTGAACGGAGACCGGATCCTGATCTCGCCGGACACTCTGGTCACTGCCGAGAGCGACCCGTCCTGCACCCCGCAGCAGAGCGCATGGGTGTGGGTGGAGACCCAGAGCGGCCAGAGCACGCTCAACTTCCAGTGGATGAACAACCTGGACGACGATCCGTACCTGGTCTTCGACGATCTCGGGGCCCACTGACAGTCGCTAACGATTAGGTGTTGCCCGCGTCACAGCTTCGCACGGCGGTCAACCCAAACGCCCAGGCGGGAACCGATTACGGTTCGGCCTCTGTCCTCCCGAGTGTCTACGGGCGCCCGTATTCTCATGAGGCTTACCGGAGCGAAGAGGAGTAACACAGCATGAAACCGCTCGGGCCGACCGATCCCCAACGCGTTGGCCAGTACCGGCTGCTGGGGAAACTGGGCGCCGGCGGGATGGGCAGCGTGTACCTCGCGCGCTCCGACCGCGGGCGTACCGTCGCAGTCAAGCTGGTCCAACCTGAGCTCGCGCGCCAGCCGGAGTTCCGGCGTCGCTTCCAGCAGGAGGTCGACGCCGCACGCCGGATCGGCGGCGAGTTCACCGCCCCCGTCCTGGGCGGCGACACCGAGGCCGAGACGCCGTGGGTGGCCACCGGCTACGTGGCCGGCCCCTCGTTGCACGAGGTGGTCACCACGTCCTTCGGCCACCTGCCCGAGCGGACGCTGCGCATCCTGGCCAACGGCCTGGTCAAGGCGTTGCGCGACATCCACGCCGCCGGTCTGGTGCACCGCGACCTCAAGCCGTCCAACGTGATGATCACCATCGACGGCCCGAAGGTCATCGACTTCGGCATCGCCCGCGCCCTGGAGGCGACCGCCGGCGAGGGCCTGACCCGCACCGGCGCGGCCGTCGGCTCGCCCGGCTTCATGTCGCCCGAACAGTGCCGCGGCGAGACCGTGACGGCCGCCAGCGACATCTTCTGCCTGGGCTCGGTGCTCACCTTCGCGGCCACCGGAAAGACCCCGTTCGGCGACGCCAACAGCCCGATGACCGCGCTGATGCTGGCCATCGTGCAGGGCGAACAGGATCTGTCCGGGGTGCCGGAGAGCCTGCGCGGGCTGGTGGAGAGCTGCCTGGCGCAGGACCCGGCGCACCGCCCGTCGCTGGACCAGCTGCTGCGCTGGACCGAGGCGCCGGCGGACGACAACAGCGGCGAGCCCTGGCTGCCCGGCGCGCTGATCGCCACCCTGGGTCGGCACGCCATCGAGCTGCTCGATTCCGAGGACCCGTTGCTGGCGCCGCCGTTGCCGTCGACGCAGCCGCCGCCCGCGATGCCCGCGACCCCGCCGCCGGTCACCCCGCTGCCGTCGTCCGCGGTCCCGCCGCCGAGCGCGCCGAACTACCAGGCGACGCAGTTCGCGCCCAGCACCCCGCCGCCCAGCCCGGTGCCGAGCCCGCCGCCGCCCGCGCACTCCGGCGTCGACTACGCGCAGACCATGACCTCCGCGACGCCGCCGCCGGGATACGGCACGCCGCCGCCGTCCAGCTACGGCTACCCGCCGCAGGCCCCGCAGGGCGGCTACGGCTACCCGCAGGGCGCGCCCGGGACCCCGACGCCGGGCTACGGCGCGCCCAGCACGCCGCACGGCCACGCCGTGAACACGCCCTACCAGATGCACTCCCCCGTCGGCCCGGGCGGCCACGGCGCCCCCGGCAACAACCAGAAGAAGACCGTCTGGATCATCGTCGCCGCCGCGGCAGTCGCGATCGCGCTGATCGTCGGCGTCGTCGTCGCCCTGGGCGGCGGGGACGACGACAAGGACCCCGAGGCCAACACCGGCGGCACCGGCTCCTCCGGTGAGCCCACCGAGGACCCGACACAGGACCCGACGGAGGACCCCGAGCCGACGACCGAGGCCGATCCGAACGCCACGGTGCCGTACGAGATGGTCGGCGCCTGGGAGGCCGAGTTCACCGACTCCGAGGGCAACGAGATAGTCCGCCGCATGGAGATCGTCGAGGGCTCGGGCGGCCAGCCCGTCGCCACGACCTGGAACCTGTACCCCGACGTGCTGTGCGTCGGCAGCGGCGCGCTGCTGGCCTCCGAGGGCACCACCGGGATCACCATCACCAGCGAGATCACCAGGACCGTGCCGTCCAGCCAGTCGTGCGACGCGTACGGCGAGCAGACGCTGGAGATGCAGGGCACCACGCTGCTGTGGACCAACGCTGACGGGGACCAGGCCCAGATGCAGATGGCGGCCGCGGGCCCGGGCTCGGATGGCATGCCCTACGGGGTGTACGGCGACTGGACCGCCACCACCGCGGACGGCGTGGCGCTCACCATCGACATCGAGACCATCTCGGCCGCCGGCGAGTTGGCCATCACCTACACGGACTCGGGGTCCGGCTGCGTGTGGGAGGCCGAGATGGTGTCGGGCGACATCAACGGCGAATCGTTCATCGCCGGGCCGGGAGAGATCACCTCGGGCAGCTGCGAACCGCTGCCCGCCTACGAGGTGAGCTACGCCTACGACGACTCGTTCAACGAAACCGCGAACTTCACGCGGCTGGACGAGACCACCCCCGCGTTCACCGGCGCGCGCTGACGGGGCGATCCGGGGTGACGGGCAGCCGGACCGCCCGTCACCCCGCTACAGAAACGACCTGATCTGGATCGTCTCGTCGCGGCCGGGGCCCACGCCGATGGCGGAGACCGGGGCGCCGGAGAGGTCCTCCACGGCGCGGACGTACGCCCGCGCGTTGGCCGGCAGGTCCTCGAAGCGGCGGGCCTTGGAGATGTCCTCGCTCCACCCCGGCAGGTATTCGTAGACCGGCTCGGCGTGGTGGAAGTCGCTCTGGCTCTGCGGCATCTCGGTCAGCTGCCGGCCCTCGACCGAATAGGCCACGCAGACCGGGACGCGTTCGAAGCCGGTGAGCACGTCGAGCTTGGTGAGGAAGAAGTCGGTCAGCCCGTTGATCCGGGTCGCGTAGCGGGCGATCACCGCGTCGAACCAGCCGCAGCGGCGGTCGCGTCCGGTGGTGACACCCACCTCGCCGCCCACTGTGCGCAGTCGCTCGCCATCGGCGTCGTGCAGCTCGGTCGGGAACGGGCCTGCGCCGACCCGGGTGGTGTACGCCTTGAGGATGCCGATCACCCGGCCGATCCGGGTCGGCCCCACCCCTGAGCCGGTGCAGGCGCCGCCGGCGGTGGGGTTGGAGGAGGTGACGAACGGATAGCTGCCGTGGTCCACGTCGAGCAGGGTGCCCTGGCCGCCCTCGAAGACCACCACCCGGCCCTCGTCGATGGCCTGGTTGAGCACCAGCGCGGTGTCGCAGACGTACGGGGCCAGCCGGTCCGCGTAGCCGAGGAGTTCCTCGACGACGGCGTCGGCGGCGATGGCCCGCCGGTTGTAGAGCTTGGCCAGCAGCTGGTTCTTGTTGTCGAGGGCCGCCTCGACCTTCTGGTGCAGGATCGACTCGTCGAAGAGGTCCTGCACCCTGATGCCCTGCCGGTTCACCTTGTCCGCGTAGCTCGGCCCGATGCCCCGTCCCGTGGTGCCGATCCGCCGCTTGCCGAGGAAGCGCTCCGACACCTTGTCCAGGGTCTGGTGATAGGAGGTGATCAGATGGGCGTTGCCGCTGATCAGCAGCCGGGAGGTGTCGACGCCACGCGCCCGCAGGCCGTCCAACTCGGCGAACAGCACGGAGAGGTCGACCACCACGCCGTTGCCGATGACCGGCGTGCAGGTCGGGGAGAGTATGCCGGAGGGCAGCAGGTGCAACGCGTACTTCTGGTCCCCCACCACCACCGTGTGCCCCGCGTTGTTGCCGCCCTGGTAGCGCACCACGTAGTCGACCGAGCCCCCGAGCAGATCGGTGGCCTTGCCCTTGCCCTCGTCACCCCACTGAGCGCCGAGCAGCACAAGTGCGGGCACAGGCGTACACCCCTTTCGAGCGGGGAAGCTACGTGAGTGCTGCCCCGGATCGACGAAACCCCTGACGCAATCGCGACAGGGGCTCTTGCACAGAGAGCTTACGGGACACGCAGCCGGGAGGCGAACAGGTGCTCATCGTGATCGACCCGACGGCCCGGCGCACGGACGGTGAGTCGGTTCGGATCGCCAAAGACGTACTGTGCGCGGGCGCGACCGATGCCACGGTGTGCCTGCTCGACCGACCTCAGGCGTTGGCCCAGGCGCTCCGGCGCCGGGTCGGGCGCGGGCGGCGGGTGGTGATCGTCGGGGACGACCGGGCGCTGCTGCGCGCGGTCCGGGTGCTGCACCTGCACGGCCGGCTCGCCGCCAGCCCGCTGGCGGTGGTGCCGGTGGGTCCTGGCCCCTCGGTGGCGGTGGCCAGCGCGCTCGGGGTGCCGACCGACGCGGTGGCTGCCTCGCGCGCGGTGCTGACCGGCACCGACCAGCGCCTCGACCTGCTGACCGACGACACCGGCGGAGTCGTGCTGGGCGCCCTCGGCATCCCGGCGCCGCCCGCCCGGATGTGGTGGCCGACCGTGCACCGGGCGCGGCGGCGGCTGCGAGTGGAGGCCGACGGGCGGGTGCTGGCCGATGTGGACCGGCCGGTCGCCGCGGTGTCGGTGCGCGCGGCCGGCGGGCTCGCCGAGGTGGTGGTGCGGCCCTGCCCGGACGACGACGGCGTGACGGCGCGGGCCACGTCGGTCACCGTCTCGGGACCGGCGTTCAACTACCGGGCCAACGCGGTGACCCAGGGCCCGACGCGCACCCGCACATGGACCGTGAGCCCCGACGCGCTGTGGCTCACCGTTCCCTTCGCCCCGCCGCGATAGCGGCCTGATGCGCGCGCCAGCGGTCCAGCATGCTCATCATCTCGCTCTCCAGGAACACCAGGAACTCGCCCATCTCCGCCAGCCGACGGTGCGCGACGGAGCCCTCGGGCACCACGTCCATCCCCGCCTCGAGGGTCTGCGCCCAGCGCTTCAGCACCGCGTCGCGGTTCACCAGCGACTCGAACAGCGTGTTCTGGTAGAGCCGGTACCGCTCCCGCCGGGAGCCGGGCTGGCGCTCCCGGCTGAGCAGATGGACCTGCGCGAGGTAGCGCACAGCGCCGGAGATCGCGGCCGGTGAGACCTGGAGGCGCTGCGCGAGCTCCGCGGCGGTGAGCGCCTCCTCCTCCGACACCATCAGGCACGCGAAGAGCCGGGCGCCCATCCGCTGCATGCCGGCCTCTACCAGATCGGACGCCAGCCGCTCCACGAACGCCGCGGCCTCGGGCGTGAGCTCGTCGGCTGGCTCCGGTGAGGGACGTGGATCGATCACGGAACCATCCTCGCATTACTTCGCAGGTCGATCTTTTTTGACATACTCTTAACTTCACACTTTTCTGAAGATACAGTACGCTCGCCGCCATGACCAAGGCAACCAACGACGCCATCACCGTCAAGGGACTGGTGAAGACCTTCGGGCAGACCCGCGCCCTGGACGGTCTCGACCTGGAGGTGGCGACCGGCGAGGTCCACGGGTTCCTGGGACCGAACGGCGCCGGCAAGTCCACGACCATCCGCGTGCTGCTCGGCCTGCAGCGCGCCGACTCCGGCACCGTGCGCATGCTGGGCGGAGACCCCTGGGCCGACGCCGTCCGGCTGCACAGACGGCTCGCGTACGTGCCGGGCGACGTCGAGCTGTGGCCCAACCTCACCGGCGGCGAGGCCATCGACCTGCTCGCCCGGCTGCGCGGCGGCCTGGACCCGGCCCGCCGCGCGGAGCTCATCGAGCGGTTCGACCTGGACCCGTCGAAGAAGGGCCGCACCTACTCCAAGGGCAACCGGCAGAAGGTGGCGATCGTCGCCGCCCTCGCCTCCGACGCGGAGCTGCTGCTGCTCGACGAGCCCACCGCGGGCCTGGACCCGCTGATGGAGGTCGTCTTCCAGGACGTCATCAACCAGGCGAAGGCGGACGGCAAGACGGTGCTGCTCTCCAGCCACATCCTGGCCCAGGTGGAGAAGCTCTGCGACCGGATCAGCATCATCCGGCTCGGCCGCGTCGTGCAGTCCGGGACGTTGCAGGACATGCGCCACCTCACCCGCACCACCATCGAGGCCGAGACCAACGAGCCGGCCACCGGGCTCGCCGACGTGCCGGGCGTGCACGACGTCAGGGAGAAGCACGGCGCCGTGCACTTCACCGTCGACGGCAACCACCTCGACGGGGCGGTGCGCCACCTCACCCGCTTCGGCGTCCGCAGCCTGATCAGCCACCCGCCCACGCTGGAGGAGCTGATGCTGCGGCACTACGGCGACGAGCTGAGCGCCAACGGCCACCCGCTCGGCGCCGACGAGGCGGCCGGAGCGACCCGATGACCACCGCCACCATCACCCGTCCCGCCGCCGGCGCCGCCCATGACCCGGCCCGCGGGCGGGGCAACGCGCTCGCCGGCACGGGCACCCTCGTGCGGTTCGCGCTGCGGCGCGACCGGATCCGGCTGCCGGTGTGGCTGGCCGTCCTGGTCTTCACGACGGTCTCCTCGGTCTCCAGCTTCGAGTCCACCTACGCCACCGCCCAGGACCGGCGGGACGTCGCGAAGACCATGGACAGCCCGGCCGGCCTGGCGATGACCGGACCCGACCACTACCTCAGCGGCGGCTACGACTACGGCGCGATGACGGGCCACCAGATGCTCGGCTTCATGGGCATCTTCATCGGCCTGATGAGCGTGCTCACCCTGGTCAGGCACACCAGGAACGAGGAGGAGACCGGCCGCGCGGAGCTGCTGCGCGCCAACGTGGTCGGCCGGCACGCCCATCTGGCGAGCGCGCTGGTCGTGGTCTGCGGCGCCAACCTGCTGCTCGGCCTGCTGCTGTGGGGCAGCCTCGGCTCCATGGGCCTGGCGGGCGTCGACGGTCAGGGCTCGCTGCTCTACGGCGCCGCCAACGCCGCCATCGGCATCGCCTTCGCCGGCATCGCGGCCGTCGCCGTGCAGATCACCACGTTCTCCCGGGGCGCCTCCGGCATGGCGATGGGCATCGTCGGCATTTCCTACGCGCTGCGCGCCACCGGCGACGTGGGCGCCGACTGGCTCGCCTGGCTGTCGCCGATCGGCTGGATCCAGCGCACCTACGTCTACGTGGACGACCGCTGGTGGCCGCTGATGTTGAACCTGGCGCTGGCCGTGCTCACCGCCGCGGCCGGGTTCGCGCTGGGCACCCGCCGGGACGTGGGTTCCGGGCTGCGCCCGCCGCGCCCGGGACGGCCGACGGCCAGCGAGGCGCTCTCCCGTCCTGTGGGCTTCGCCGTCCGGCTGCACCGCGGCGTGCTGTTCGGCTTCGCCGCGGGGATGCTGCTGTTCGGGCTGATGTACGGCTCGATCCTGGGCGACGCCGAGGAGATGATCGAGGACATCGACTCGCTCCAGAAGAGCATCGCCGAACTCGGCGGCTCCTCGGTCGCCGAATCCTTCGCCTCCGTGGTGATGAGCATCCTGGCGGTCATCGCCGCCTCGTACGTGGTGATGGCGACGCTGCGGCCGCGGGCCGAGGAGACCGGCGGCCGGGCCGAACCGGTACTGGCCACCGGTCTCTCCCGCGACCGCTGGTTCGGCAGCCATCTGGCCGTGGCGCTGGTCGGCGGCACCCTGGTGATGCTGGTCGGCGGCCTCGCCTTCGGCGTGTCGGGGGCGGCCTCGGCCGGCGAGAGCGACCTGCTGTGGAAGATCACCGGCGCCTCGCTGGCCTACGCGCCGGCGCTGTGGTTGACCGTGGGCCTCGCGACGGTGCTGTTCGGCTGGTGGCCGCGGGCCGCCGCCGCTGCCTGGGCCGTACCGGCGTACTCGTTCCTGACGGTCTATCTGGGCGAGATCATCGAGATGCCGGACTGGCTGGCCAACCTGTCCCCCATCGGCCACGTGCCGCAGGTGCCGGCCGCCGAGCTGGACCTGGTGCCGCTCGCGGTGCTGACGGTGCTGGCCGCCGTCCTGATCTGGGTCGGGCTCGTCGGGTTCCGGAGGCGGGACCTGGAGTCGAAGTAGCCCGCCCCGCGCGACCGCCCGGCCGTCCCCTCCCCCGGGGGACGGCCGGGCGCTGTTCTTCCCGAACGGCCCAGCGGGACACCCGCTGGGACGCACTCCGGGTGCGCGTCCGGTGACGCGTTGTTGGTATGGGTGACGACGTGCCGACGACGACCCGGAGGTCATCCGTTCCATGAAGCCCCCGCGCTCGACACCACCACGCCGGCTGGCGGCCGTCGCCTCCGCCCTGCTGGCCCTCGGCGTCGCCGGTCCCGCTGCGGCTGCCGGTGCCGTGCCGGCCTACGACACCCCCGCGCCGCTCACCGTCTCGCCGAGCGCCGCGGGGGCGGGAAGCGCGGTCACCGTGCGGGCGGCCTGCCTGCCCAGCGGGCCGGCGCGCTCCGAGGCGTTCCAGGAGAACGTCACCCTCCGGCAGCACGACGACGGCACCTGGACGGGCGTCGGGCAGATCAGATCCAGCGGGCTGCAGATCGGCCGGGGCTACCCGGTCACCGTGCTGTGCGCCGACGGGGTCACCCTCAGCACCACCCTCTCCTCCACCGCCGGCACCCCCAGCACCGCTGCCATCGCCGGTTTCGGCGGCGGCACCACGGGCGGCAGCACCCAGGCGACGGCGCTGGCCGTGGGCGGCGGCGTGGCGGTCGCCGGCGCCATCGGCTACCTCTTCCTCGCCCGGCGCCGTCGCGCCCAACACCACTACTCCTGAGCGGAAGTCCAGCGTGACCGACACCCCTCACTCCCCCCATCGCACCGCGGCCGCGGAACCCCGTGCCGGCGCGGCCGCCACCCGCCGGCCCGGCCGGGCCACGACCCGGTACCGGTTGCGTCTCGCCCCCCTCCTGCGCCCGCTGAGCCACGCCCCCGACGGCATGGGGGCACCTCCCAGGACGGCGAGGCCCGGCGGAGCCTCCCGCGCCCCGAACCGGCAGCAGCGGCATGCGGTGCGCAGCCGCCGTCTGGAGCTGGCCGCCGCCGTCGCCGCGGCCACCGCGGGCCTGTGGGTCGGGCTCTACGCCCCGGCCGACGCGGACGCCGACGGCGGCCGCGAGGCGCGGGCCGCCAGCAGCGCGGTGCAGGCACCCGCCGGTCCGCCCGGCTCCCCGGCGGACAGCGGGCCCACCGCGGACGTCGTGCCCATATCGGCTGGATCGGCTGGGGAGCCCGCCACCTCGGCGGGGGCGCCGCTGCCGCGCGCGGAGCCGCTGCGGGTCCGCATCCCGCAACTGGCCACCGACGTGGACGTATTCGGCGCCGACCTCGCGCCGGACGGCGGGCCGTCGATCCCGTCGGCGGGCGACGCGATGCGCGCCGCGTGGTACGCGGCCGGCGTCTCGCCCGGCGAACGCGGCGCCGCCATCCTGGTGGGTCGCCTCGACACCGACGAGGGCCCCGCGGCGTTCGCCGGCCTGGGCCGGCTCCGGCCGGGCGAGACCATCGAGGTCGACCGGGCCGACGGGAGCACCGCGATGTTCGTCGTGGACTCCGTCGAGCGGTACCCGAAGGCCGGCTTCCCCGACCAGAAGGTCTACGGCGCAGTCGACACCCCGCAGCTCCGCCTCATCACCTGCGGCGAGGGCCGGGCCCAGGACGGTGGCGACGACGCGAACATCGTCGCCTCCGCCCATCTCGCCCCCGACGACGCCTGACGGACGCCCAGCCGCCGCCCAGCAGCGGCTAGGAGAGCTGGTCCGCCGCGGTCGGGGAGCTCTCCCGCAGGAAGGTGGTGCAGCGTTCGTACTCCTCCTGCTCGCCGATGGCCTGGGCGGCCCTGGCGAGGGCGTGCAGCGCGCGCAGGAAGCCGCGGTTCGGCGCGTGCTCGAACGGGATCGGCCCGTGCCCGCGCCAGCCGTTCCGCCGCAGCGCGTCCAGGCCGCGGTGGTAGCCGGTGCGGGCGTAGGCGTAGGACTCGACGGTGCGGCCCTGCGCGAACGCGTCGTCCGCCAGCTGCGCCCAGGCCAGTGAGGAGGTCGGGTACTTCGCGGCCACCTCGGCCGGAGCCGTGCCGGCGTCGAGCAGTTGACGCGGCTCCGGGTCGTCGGGCAGATGGGTCGGGGCCGGGCCCCCCAGCAGGTTCTCGTGTTCGGACATGGGTCCAGTCTGCCGTCTCGGCCGGGCCGCCCTACGTCAGGCTCGCTCCGGCCCCGACGCCGGCTCCGGCCGCGGCGCCGGCGTCACTTCAGCCGGGTACCGGTGGACCGCAGGTCGCCGCACGCCTGGGTGACCCGCTCGGCCATACCGGCCTCGGCGAGCTTGCCCCAGCTGCGCGGGTCGTACGTCTTCTTGTCGCCGACCTCGCCGTCCACCTTCAGCACGCCGTCGTAGTTCCGGAGCATGTGGTCGGCCACGGGGCGAGTGAACGCGTACTGGGTGTCGGTGTCCAGGTTCATCTTGACGACGCCGTTGCCCAGCGCGGTGCTGATCTCCTCGCGGGTCGATCCGGAACCGCCGTGGAAGACGAAGTCGAACGGGTCCTGCTTGCCGTGCGCGGCGGCCACCCCGTCCTGGAGCTCCCGCAGCAGCTCCGGCTTCAGCACCACGTTGCCCGGCTTGTAGACGCCGTGCACGTTGCCGAACGAGGCGGCCAGCAGGTAGCGGCCGCGCTCGCCGAGCCCGAGCGCCTCGGCGGTGCGCAGCGCGTCCTCGACCGTGGTGTAGAGCTTGTCGTTGATCTCGTGGCTGACGCCGTCCTCCTCGCCGCCGGTCGGGGTGATCTCGACCTCCAGGATGATCCGGGCGGCGGCGGCCTGCTCCAGCAGCTCGCTGGCGATGTCCAGGTTGTCCTTCAGGGTCTCCGCCGAGCCGTCCCACATATGCGACTGGAACAGCGGGTTCTCGCCGCGCGCCACCCGCTCCGCGGAGAGCGCCAGCAGCGGCCTGACGTAGCCGTCCAGCTTGCCCTTCGGGCAGTGGTCGGTGTGCAGCGCCACGTTCACGGGGTACTTCTCGGCGACGACATGGGCGAACTCGGCCAGCGCCCGGGAGCCGCTGACCATGTCCTTCTGGTACTGGCCGCCGAGGAACTCCGCGCCGCCCGTGGAGATCTGCACGATGCCGTCGCTCTCCGCCTCGCTGAAGCCGCGCAGCGCGGCGTGCAGGGTCTGCGTCGAGGTGACGTTGATGGCGGGGTAGGCGAACTGACCCGCCTTCGCCCGGTCGAGCATCTCGTTGTAGACCTCAGGGGTCGCGATGGGCATTACCACTCCTTAGGGAGTCCGCGGGGCTTCCGCGTGGCTTCTGCTGCGTCGGGACGTCATCGTCGGGCCCCATACTCCCAGACCAGTGAGGGCGGGGTCAGCCGAGGCCCAGATCGGCCAGCCGGTACGCCGGCAGGTAGGGCAGCCCGGCCTCGGCCACCGCCGCGGCGGCGCCGCGCTCCACCACCACCGCCACGGCCACCACCTCGGCGCCCGCCTCCCGCGCCGCGACCACCGCGGTGAGCGGCGAGCCGCCGGTGGTGGAGGTGTCCTCGACCACCAGCACCCGGCGGCCGGCGATGTCGGGGCCCTCGATCCGGCGCTGCATGCCGTGCGCCTTCTGCTCCTTGCGCACCACGAACGCGTCGAGCCGCCGGCCGCGCGCCGCGGCGGCGTGCAGCATCGCGGTGGCCACCGGATCGGCGCCCAGGGTGAGCCCGCCGACCGCGTCGAACGCCAGCTCCGCGGTGCGGTCCAGCATCACCCGACCGACCAGCGGCGCGGCCTCGGCGTCGAGCGTGACGCGGCGCAGGTCGATGTAGTAGTCGGACTCCAGCCCCGAGGAGAGGGTCACCCGGCCGTGGACCACGGCCTTCTCCTTCAGCTGCCGCAGCAGTTCGTCACGCGCGTCGCTCATGTGGCCGACCCTACGCGAGGCTAGGCCCTGTCCTGTCCTGTCCGAGCGAGCGCCACGTCCAGGTGGTGCTGACCTCCAGCGGTTCCAGCGGCGTGACGAGGCGCGGGTGGCTGTTCAGGCCGTCGGGCGGCCCGGTCTGCGGTTCGACGCACACGGCCTCGGGCAGCTCGTCGTAGACCACCACCCATTCGGCGCGGCTCTCCACCGTGAGCGCCAGCTGACCCGGCCAGGTCAGGGTGGCGTGCACCCCGTCCGGCATGCCGAAGCAGTCGTCCCACGGACCGGGACGCGGCGCGATGCGCCGTCCCGTCGGCAGATGGTCGGCGCCGCGCTCCTCCTGCCAGCCCGCGGTGAAGTCGATCTCCACGTCGGGCCCGTCAGGGGTGAGCGAGCGCAGGAACCACGGGTGCCATCCGGCCTGGGCGGGGAACGAGGTGCCGAGCGTCTCCACGCCCATCGTCAGGGTGACCCCGCCGCCGTCCTCGGCCAGCTCGACCAGCTGCGTCACCCGGCCCGGGTACGGCCAGGGCGCGCCGAGGTCGCAGAGCAGCGCGGCCGAGGTGGCGTCGGCCCGTACGGTGCGCCAGACCAGGTGCCGCGCGGTGCCGTGGATCGCGTTCGGGCCGGCGTCCCGCGGCAGCTGATGCACCGTGCCGCCGTCGCGGAAGCGGCCGTCCCGCATCCGCCCGCACCAGGGCACCATCACGAAGGAGCCGAAACGGTCGCCCTGGCGGAGCAGTTCGGTGCCGTCCACCCGCAACGAGGAGATCCGCCCGCCCTGGTCGGGCCGGAGCTCGAGTTCGCAACCGCCGGCGTGGAGGCGTATCGCGCCCTCCGCGTCGTCGCGGGCCGTGGCTCCGCGCTCCGTGTCGCCGCGAGCTGCGCTGTCGCGATCCGCGGCGCCGATTTTCGTGTCTGGGGTCGTCACCCCATGACGATAACGATTCGGAGTCAGTAAATCCTAATAGACTCTCGGCCGCTCTCAGCGGCGGCGCCGCAACACCCGGCGACCCACCACCACGGCGGATGCCACGGCGAGTGCCGCCACGGGCGCCGCCCAGCGGAGCGCGACGGCCGTCGCGGGGGTCCGTCCCGGCGCGGGGCGGGGGGCGTACCGGCCGCGCGGCGGGGCGTGGTCCACCTCCTCCGCGCTGCGCCCGATCATGGTGCGCCTGGCGACGTCCGCCTCCGGCTCCGCCGGCGCCCCGGGCCTGGCCAGATCGCCCGTCAGGTCCTCGGCGAGCTGGTCCCCGAACGGCTCGTCCTCGGCCGCGCCGCCTACCAGCGGGGAGCCGTCCAATTCGGACTCCAGCTCGGCGTCCAGCTCCGACTCCAGGTCGGCCCGCGGGTCCAGGGGCGAGGGCGGGATCTCCGCATCGGGGTGCCCATGGCGAAAACCGGCCTCCTGGCCGGGGGCCACCTCGGGGCGCGCGCCGTTCTCCGAGCCGCTCTCCGGGGCGGGGATGCCCGGAATGGCGGGCTTGTTGTCGTCCGGGGCGCCGATGCCTCCGGGGGGCGGCGGCTCGGCCCGGCTCAGCTCCTCGGACAGCGCGTCGGTGAAACGGTCGAGCAGCCGGCGCGCCGCGGTCTCGCGCTGTTCGGGCTCGACGTCGGTGAGCCGCCCCGTGGCCTCGACGGCGCCGGTGAAGACGAGCGTCGTCCCGGTGCCGGCCGCGTCCGGGCGGGCGACCACGGACAGGGTGAGCCGGACCGTGCCGGAGCCGCGGGACTCGGTACCCTCCGCCTCGACCAGCAGCCCCTCCCCGCGTTCGGCCACGCTCAGGTCGCCGCGGTAGGTGATGGTGGAGCCCCCGATACGGACGCGCAGCCGGGCGTCCCGCAGGGCGCTCTCCTGGCCCGGCTGGAAACCGGGCAGGCAGCCGGCGACGCGTTCCGGATCGGCGAACGCGCCCCGCACCACGGAGGCGGAAAACGGGACATAGACCTCGTGCTCCATGGCGCGGAGCCTACCCTCCCCCAGGCCCTTGGGGCCTGGGCGGTGTCCCCATGGGCCGGACGTGACCTGCATACGCATCATCCGTCTCAATCGGCCCCAGCCGACCCGTCGTCACCAGCCAGGCTCCGCGTCCGCCGGCGGTTCCGACTCCCGGCGGTCCGCCAGCTCGCGGGCGGCGGCGTCCTCCAGCGGCCCGACCACCGCACCGCAGCCGAGCAGGGCGGCCACCACCGCCGCGTTCACCGCGAACAGCACCCGCCGGGCGCGACGGCTGAGATCCCGCCGGAACAGCCACAGCACCACCGCGCCGCCGGCCAGCACGTTGACCACGCCGGTGAGCAGTGCGGCGGTCAGCTGGCCCAGCATCGGCAACAGGAGAAAGGGGAAGGCGAGACCCCCGAGCAGCGCCCCCACGTAGTCGGCGGCGGACAGATCGGCCACCGCACGGCCCGGGTCCTGCTCCCTGATCCGCTGGATGAGGGTCATCAGCAGCGGCATCTCCGCTCCGATCAGCACGCCCATGGCGAGCGAGAGGCCCACCAGCATCGGCCGGGACTCGCCGAAGACCACGAAGCAGAGGTAGAGCGATATCGCCGAGCTGCCCCCGACCAGCGCCAGCACCGCCTCGACCAGCCCGAAGTTGCGCGAGGCCCGGGATCGGAGCCGCTTGGCCGCCAACGAGCCGAGGCCCATGGCGAAGACCATCAGCGACAGCACCACGGAGGTGTGGGTGACGGTGTCGCCCACCAGATAGTCGGCCAGGGCGATGAGCTCCAGCTCGTACACCAGTCCACAGGCCGCGCAGACGAAGACGGCCACCAGGACCAGGAAGCGCCCGATCCCCGCCGGCACGGGCAGCTCCGCGGCGCCGGGGTCGTCGCCGAGATGGGCGCCGGGAAGCGGCGCCTCTCCGGTGCCCGTCAGGGCGGACCCCCGGGCCGCGGGCTCTGACGTGTCGATCATGATCCGAACGGTACGTCACGCTTAGGGACCATTTTGTCACCCACAGGGGTGGAATCCGGATGAACCGCTAGTCACCGGGCGCCCGGCTGTGAGCCGCCGAGCCCCAATCGCGTACGGGTGGCGACCAGCCTCCGCTCCTGGGGGTACGCGTGCCACGTACGCCAGTGCACCTGCTGGCCCTGAACCTGGGCGAGCAGGGCGGTGAAGGCGTTCGGATCGCCGGGAAAAACGCCGGCCAGGCCGTGCGGATGTTCGGCCACCAGTGCGAGCAGCTCCTGCGCTCGCCCCGCGAACGAGCCGGCGCTGAGGCTCTCCACGCGGGCCGCGAACTCGTACTCGAAGTTCCCGAGGCGCTTCGAGACACCGAGCGGCAGGGGCGTGTTGCTCCCCGGCATGCAGGCCACGGTCTCCGAGCAGGTGCCGGCCGAGGACTCGAGAAGCACCTGGTGAGAGGCACCGAGCACACGCAACTGTACGCAGGCATCGGTCAGTTGAAGGTCGAGCGTGGCCAGGGAGGGCAGCGGCTCCCTGCCCAGCGCCCAGGCCAGATCGTTGGCTCGGGTGTCGATGAAGGAGGTCTGGATCGTGGTGAGCATGGGACGGCTCCCGCATGCACGCAGTGGAGGGTCGTGCGGTCCGACCTTCGGAGCGTGCCCTGCAGCCGGCCGGCGCCGGGTCCGCGTCGTGAGCCGGTCCGGCGGTCAGACCGGACGGGCCGGCCAGGACGCTGAACCCGGATACGGGATCACCGAATCATGGAACACGTGGCCCCCACCGCGTTTTTACCCAACTTCACCAGGTTTCCATCCCCCAGGGGACTGAGGGGCTCAGGTGTTCCCCGACCGGTTGACCGCATTACGAACAGGTGTGCACGGTTTACGCGTGTACCACTCGATGAAACGTCCCTTTTTGTCCGAGAATCGGATGAAATGCTGGTCACAGCTCAGAGTGCTTCACATCTCGGCTGCACAACGGTCACCCGGGCACACTTGTTCACGCTGCATTCTGTGAGGAAGCTCTCCGCAACTTCACACCCGAAGTAACACACCGCGGAAGGCCCGAGATGACCCGATTCGGCACAACGTCGAAAGTCATCGCGGCCATGCTCGGAGGGGTCCTTGTCCTCTCCGCGTGTGGCGGCAGCGAAGACGAGAGCGACGACAGCAGCAGCGCCAGTGACACGGTAACGCTGGCGGAGGCCCAGCCGTTCCAGAGCTACAACAACACCACGGCTGCCGCCAACTCGTCGATGAACAGTACCGTCATGAACTGGGTCCATGGCGGCTTCTGGCAGTTCGGCGGCGAGGACGGTCAGGTGACGCCGGACGAGGAGTTCGGCACCTACGAGAAGACCTCCGACGATCCGCTGACCGTCGAGTACACGATCAACGACGCGGCCGCCTGGTCCGACGGCGAGCAGATCGACTGCGACGACATCCTGCTGTGGTGGACCCAGCGTAGCGGTGCCATGGACGGCCTCTTCTCCTCCATCGGCACCGACGGCGTCGAGGACACCGAGATGCCGGACTGCCAGCCCGGCGACAAGTCCTTCGCCCTGGTCTACGACACCCCCTACGCCGACTGGGCGGCGAACGGCCCGAGCCACGGCAACCAGTCGATGATGCCGGCTCACGTCGTGGCGGAGCAGGGTGGCCTGACCACCGAGGAGTTCCTCACGGCGCTCCAGGACGGCGACGCCGACGCGCTGCAGCAGGCCGCCGAGTTCTTCAACACCGGCTGGGTGCTCAACGGCGCGCTGCCGGACCCGGCGACCATCCCGTCCTCCGGCCCGTACAAGCTGACGGACTTCGTCGAGGGCCAGTCGGTGACGCTCACCGCCAACGAGAACTACTGGGGCGAGCAGCCGGCCACGAAGAACGTGGTGATCCGCACCATCGCGGAGGAGGAGCAGGTCCAGGCGCTGCAGAACGGTGAGGTGGACATCATCCACCCGCAGCCCACGGTGGACATGGCCCAGCAGATCGAGCAGGCCACCGGGTCGACCATCTCCTCCGAGGTGGGCAACCAGTACACCTACGAGCACCTGGACTTCAACTTCAACTCCGGGCCGTTCGCCGAGTCCAGGGAGCTCCGCGAGGCGTTCGCGCTCTGCGTGCCGCGGCAGCAGCTCGTGGACAACCTGATCGCCCCGGTGGTCCCGGACGCCGAGCCCAAGGACATCCGCACCATCGCGCCCTGGGACCCGGGCTTCCAGGAGGTCAACGACGCCGTCGCGGGGCCGCTGGGCGAGTACGGCACCCAGGACATCGACCGGGCCAGGCAGATCCTGGAGGCGGAGGACGCGGTCGGCACCACGATCCGGCTCGAGACCCTCGACCTCCAGCGTCGTAACGACGCCGGCCAGCTGATCAAGGCCGCGTGTGACGAGGCGGGCTTCGACGTCGAGTTCGTGTCCAGCGCGGACTTCTTCGACACCGAGGGTGGCCTGGCGCAGAACACCTTCGACGTCGCGATGTTCGCCTGGATCGGCTCTTCGCTGTTCTCCGAGTGGAACTCGACCTACCAGACGGTCACGGACTGCACCCCCGAGGGCAAGGGCAACAACAACGGCTGCTACTCCAACCCCGAGGTGGACGACCTGCTCGCCCAGCTGATGGAGACCTCGGACCAGGACGAGGCGATCGGCCTGGTCGGTGACATCGAGACCATCCTCTGGGAGGACCTGGCCACCATCCCGCTGTACCAGCACCCGGGCATCACCGCCTGGAACTCCGCGGTGCAGAACGTGGTCCCGAACCCGACCCAGACCGGCGTGGTGTGGAACATGCCTGAGTGGTCGAAGAGTTAAGCGCCGCTGAACCCCCGCCCGGCTCGCCACCCCGGTGAGCCGGGCATACCACACGACATCCACAATGGAGCAACGCGCGGGGCCGGGGGCCTCACTCCCGGTCCCGCATCCGCGCCCCAACGCGCAACTCGCGTAACCCGCGCAATTCGTCCAAAAAGCAACACCCGACCCCGACCCCCAGTCCAACCCCCCACCCTCGAACCCTCAGGAGTCAGCGCCATGCTCGTGTTCATCGCGCGGCGGCTCTTCGTCTCGATCTGGGTCTTCCTCGCGTCCACGGTCGTGATCTTCTTCCTCGCGACCAACATCAGGGACCCGCTCGCCCAGGCCAGACAGCTGCCGGACGGAGCCAGAGAGAGCGCGATGGCCGAGATCACCGAGCGCCTGCACCTGGGGGACCCGCTCCTCGTGCGCTACTTCCGCTGGCTCGGCGACGCCGTGACCGGCGACCTCGGCAACAACATCACGGGGCAGAGCGTGAACACCCTGCTGGAGGACGCGTTCACCGCGACCCTCCAGTTGGTGCTCGGCGCCATGGTGCTGGCCATCGTCGTCGGCATCACCATCGGCGTGATCTCCGCGCTGCGCCAGTACAGCGCCCTGGACCAGAGCGTCACCTTCATCGCCTTCATCTGCTTCTCGCTGCCGCTCTTCTGGACCGCCACCCTGCTCAAGGACTTCCTGGCGATCGACTTCAACGACTGGCTGGCGGAACCCGAGATCTCCTGGGGCTTCACCCTCGGTATGGCGCTGATAGCCGGCCTCACCGGCGGCGCGCTCGTCGTCGGCGACCGGCGCACCCGCCTCACCGTCTTCGGCGGCACGCTGCTGCTCACCGCGGTGCTGATGCGGGTGCTGTCCGCCACCGAATGGTTCGCCGACCCGGGGCTCGGCCTCGTCGTCGTGTCGCTCACCGCGGTCGCCGGCGCCGCCGGCTTCACCGCACTCGTCAGCGGGCTGGAGTGGAAGCCGCCGCTCCAGGCGGCGCTGATCGCCGCCGGCCTGGGCATCGTCGCCTACTTCGCGCTCGGCGAGGTGCTGGAGGACCCGACGCTGGTCACCATCGCCCTGCTCGCCCTGCTGACGGCCGGCATCTGCTTCGGCGTCGGCTGGTTCCTGGGCGGCGAGCTGTACCGGCGCTCGGCCATCCCGGCCGCGATCTTCACCGGCCTGTTCGCCGGCGCGGTCATCTTCGTCGACCGGATGCTCAGCTCCTTCGAGGACTACAGCGAGTCGGTGGCCGGCCGCCCGATCTCCACCATCGGCGCCGAGACCCCGAACTACGAGGGCACGTTCTGGGAGGGCGGCCTCGACTCGTTCGGCCACCTGGCGCTGCCCACCCTGGCTCTGGTGCTGCTCTCGCTCGCCCAGTACACCCGCTACACCCGGGCAAGCATGCTGGAGGTCATGAACCAGGACTACGTGCGCACCGCCCGGGCCAAGGGCCTCGGCGAACGGGCCGTCATCACCCGGCACGTGCTGCGCAACGGCCTGATCCCGATCACCACCCTCGGCGCGTACGACGTCGGCGTGGTGCTCGGCGGGGCGGTGGTCACCGAGGCGGTCTTCGGCTGGCGGGCCATGGGCACCCTGCTGCTGACCGGCATCGAACAGGGCGACCCGATGCCGATCATGGCCTTCTTCCTGGTCACCGGGGGCGCGATCGTGATCTTCAACATGCTCGCCGACATCGTCTACGCCTTCCTCGATCCCCGCATCAGGCTGTCTTAGGAGGAGCCCGCCATGACCGAATCGAAGACAGCCAGCCCGACCGACGGGACCGGCACGAACCGCGCCGCCGAGGCCGCCGCCGCCCAGGGCATGAACGTCGTCGCCCGCACCCAGGGCCAGCTCGTGCTGCGTCGCTTCCTGCGGCACAAGGGCGCGCTGGCCGGCATGTTCCTCTTCGCCGTCGTGGTGGTGCTGGCCGTGACCTCCATCGGCGCCGGGCCCATACCGGGCTGGTGGGACAAGGACCCCACCACCACCGGCACGGTGGTGGGCGAGGGACGCCCCACCCTGTCGGCGCTGCCGGAGTTCCTCGGCGGCGGCGGCCTCCACCTCGGCGAGCACCCCTTCGGCCAGGACAACATCGGCCGCGACTACTTCGCGCTCACCATGCGCGGCACCCAGGTCTCGCTGACCATCGCCGTCATCGTGGGCGTGTTCGCCACCCTGGTGGGCACTCTGGTCGGCGCCGCGTCCGGCTACTTCCGCGGCTGGACCGAATCCGTGCTGATGCGGCTCACCGACGTCGTCATCGCCATCCCGACGCTGCTGCTGGCCGGCCTGATCGGCGTCATCGTGGCGGACAAGGGCATCGTCCTCTTCGCGACCTTCCTCGGCCTGGCGCTGTGGACGCAGACCGCGCGCCTGGTGCGCGGCCAGGTGCTGTCGCTGCGCGAGAAGGAGTTCGTCGAGGCCGCCCGGTCGGTGGGCACCCCGGCGCACCGGATCATCTTCAAGCACATCCTGCCGAACACCATCGGCATCATCATCGTCGCGGTGACCCTGGCCATCGCCACCGCGGTGCTGGTCGAGAGCGCGCTGTCGTTCGTCGGCCTCGGGGTGCAGCCGCCGGACACCTCGCTCGGCAGGCTGATCACCGACTACCGGACCGCGCTCAGCGTCCGCCCCTGGCTGTTCTACTGGCCGGGCGTGTTCATCATCGCCATCGCCCTCTCGGTGAACTTCATCGGCGACGGGCTGCGCGACGCCTTCGATCCCCGACAGACCCGGGTGCGTGACTGATGTCGATCACTCCTCCGCTCAACGCCGACCTGCCGCAGCCCGCCCCCGGCGGCGCCGCGGTCACCAAGGGCGCCGAAGAGGTGCACGCCGCCAGGACCCTGGCGGACTCGCAGCCGCCCAGCGACGAGGAGGTCCTCGCCGTCCGGGACCTCACGGTGTCCTTCCCCACCGATGACGGCGTGGTCAAGGCCGTCCGCGGCGTGGACTACACGCTGCACGCCCGCGAGGTGCTGGGCATCGTGGGCGAGTCCGGCTCGGGCAAGTCGGTCTCGTCGATGGCCATCATGGGCCTGCTGCCGAAGAACGCCCGGATCACCGGCAGCGTCCGCTACCGCGGCCAGGAACTGCTCGGCATGCGGCCCAGGGAGCAGCGGTCGCTGCGCGGCCGGAAGATCGCGATGATCTTCCAGGACCCGATGACCTCGCTCAACCCGGTCCGCTCGGTCGGCGACCAGCTCGCCGAGGCGGTGCTCGCGCACCATCTGGTGCCGCGCCGGCAGGCGCTCGGCCGGGCCAGGGAGATGCTCGACCTGGTCGGCATCCCGCAGGCGGAGAAGCGGCTGCGCGCCTATCCGCACGAGTTCTCCGGCGGCATGCGGCAGCGCGTGATGATCGCCATGGCGATCATCAACGACCCCGACGTGATCATCGCCGACGAGCCGACCACCGCGCTCGACGTCACCGTGCAGGCGCAGATCCTGGAGAAGCTGCTGGAGGTCAAGGACGAGGTCAACGCGGCGATCCTGATGATCACCCACGACCTCGGGGTGATCGCCGGAATGTCCCACCGGACGCTGGTGATGTACGCCGGTAAGCCGGTGGAGATCGCCGAGACCGACCACGTCTTCTACCAGCCGCGGATGCCGTACACCGCGGGGCTGCTCGGCTCCATCCCCTCGCTTGAGGGGGAGCGGGACGAGCGGCTGCGGCCGATCGCCGGCGCCCCGCCGTCGCTGATCGCGCTGCCGCCCGGCTGCCCGTTCTCGCCGCGCTGCCCGCTGGCCACGGACGTCTGCCGGGAGACCGAACCGGAGCTGACCGACACCGGCGAGGACGTCAGCGGCGGCCACCGGGCCGCCTGCCACCACAGCGACCAACTGGCGGCGGTGGACGACCCGACGGAGTTCTTCCGCCAGGCGGCGGCCGTCCCGGCCCAGGGCTCGGCACCCGAGGAGGCCACTCCCCAGGACGCCGCTCCCGCCGACGAGGCCGAGGGTTCCGACAACAGCGAAAGCGAGGAGGGGCGATGACAGCCGACGTGAAGCTGGCCAAGGCCCCCCAGCGGCCGACGCCCGACCCGGACGGCGAGCTGCTCAGGGTCACCGACCTGGTGGTCAACTTCCCGGTCCGCGGCGGCGGCCTGGTCCGCCGGATCGTCGGGCAGGTGCAGGCGGTCAGCGGCGTGTCGTTCTCCGTCAGCGCCTCCGAGACGCTGGGCGTGGTCGGCGAGTCCGGCTGCGGCAAGTCCACCACCGGACGCGCCGTGCTCCAGCTGATCAAGCCCACCGCCGGTTCGGTCCGCTTCGACGGTCAGGAGATCACCGGCCTGAAGTCGGGACAGCTGCGGGCCGTGCAGCGCAAGGTCGGCATGGTCTTCCAGGACCCCTACGCCTCGCTCAACCCGCGGCTGCCGGTGAACGACATCGTCGCCGAGCCGCTGAAGGTGCAGGGCACCTGGCGCAACGGCGGCAAGGCGCGGGTCGCCGAGTTGCTGGAGCTGGTGGGCCTGAGCCCGGAGCACGGCAACCGCTACCCGCACGAGTTCTCCGGCGGCCAGCGGCAGCGCATCGGCATCGCCAGGGCGCTCGCGCTGTCGCCCAAGCTGCTGGTGCTCGACGAGCCGGTCTCGGCGCTCGACGTGTCCGTGCAGGCCGGAGTGGTCAACCTCCTGGAGGACCTCCAGGACCAGCTGGGCGTGGCGTACGTCTTCATCGCCCACGACCTGTCGGTGGTCCGGCACATCTCGGACCGGATCGCCGTGATGTACCTCGGCAAGGTCGTGGAGACCGGCACCCGCCAGGAGGTGTACGAGCGCCCGGCGCACCCGTACACCCAGGCGCTGCTGTCGGCCGCGCCGCTCGCCGACCCCAAGAAGGAGCGGCGGCGCCGACGGACGGTGCTGACCGGCGACGTGCCCAGCCCGCTGGACCCGCCGAGCGGCTGCCGCTTCCGGACCCGCTGCTGGAAGGCGCAGGAAATCTGTGCCACCGAGGAGCCCGCGCTGGTGGACCGGGGGTCGGGTCATCCCGTCGCCTGCCACTTCGCAGAAGAGGACTCCACGGTGGTCTGACGGGTGTGAAGCCCTGCGCCTTCCAGCAGCGTCAACGCGGCCCCGGGTCCCCCACAGGGACCCGGGGCCGCGGCCTGTCCGAACGCGGGCCGGCGGCGCCGTGGTCCCGCGGTGCCGGGGCGAACCGGGGGGCTAGTCGTCCTTGTTGTTCGGGGCGTCCTGCTCGTCGGCGCCGGTGGTGTCGTCCTCGGCGGACTCGGCCGGGCCGAGCTGTTCGGTCAGCCATTTGTCGAACTCCAGCGAGGCCCGAACCCAGCTGACCATGCTCGACACGAAGTGGTCGAGGTTGACGCCGACCCCGATCAGCATCTGCACCTCGCCGATCAGGCGGACGGTGCCCTCATCGCTGGTGTGGGTGTAGACCTTGGGCCAGAGGGTGCGGCGGTTCCAGTCGTCGATGCTCTCCAGCAGCGCCGGCTTCTGGTCCAGCGTGTGCGGCCGGTCGTAGAAGGTCCGCACGGACAGCACCTGCTGCTGCTTCTCGCCGCGGAACATGAAGTACGTGCGGAAGGACTTCCAGGGCGCGACCACGTCGCCCTGCTTGTCCTCCGTGTGCTTGAGCTTCATGCGGTCGAGCAGCTGCTTGATCAGCGCCTTGTCGGGCACCACCGGTCCGGTCGGGGCGGCCTGGTCGCCCTGCGGCGCCGCGGCGGTCTTCTTCGCCGCCGCCTTCTTCGCGGGCTGGTCACCCTGCTGGTCGGGCTCTGGCTTCTTCGGCGCACTTCCGAAGTTCGGAATCGCGGACGGATCCATGGACACGGAGCTGGTCCCTTCGTACACGTGCGACGGGGGCTGGGGCGCTGTCCATACTCCCCCATCCCCGCCCCCGTCTGGCAACCAGGCGGGGGCGGGGCGGGAATCCGCGGGATCAGCCGGCGTTCTCGACGTTGGTCACCTGCTCGGCCGCCGGGGCGTCCGCCGGCTCGACGCGCTCGATGGTCAGGCCGCCGTCCAGCGCGGCGTCCACCCGGACCGTGTCGCCGTCGCGCACCTCGCCGGACAGGATCCGGCGGGCCAGCGGGTCGCCGATCGCGGTCTGCACCAGCCGCCGCAGCGGCCGCGCGCCGTACGCCGGATCGTTCCCCTCGTCGGCGAGCCAGCCGAACGCCAGCGGGGTCACGTCCAGCGCGAGCCGCCGGTCGGCGAGCCGCCGCTGGAGCGCGCCGATCTGCAACTGCGCGATACGGCCCAGCTCCTCGCCGCTGAGCGCCTGGAAGATCACCACATCGTCCAGCCGGTTCAGGAACTCGGGGCGGAACGCCGCCCGCACCGCCGCCAGCACCTCCTCGCGTCGCGCCTCCGGCTTCGCCAGCGGATCGATCAGGTGCTGGCTGCCGAGATTGGAGGTGAGCACGAGGATGGTGTTGCGGAAGTCCACGGTCCGGCCCTGTCCGTCGGTGAGCCGACCGTCGTCCAGCACCTGGAGCAGGATGTCGAACACGTCGTGGTGCGCCTTCTCCACCTCGTCCAGCAGCACCACCGTGTACGGCCGGCGGCGCACCGCCTCGGTCAGCTGGCCGCCCTCCTCGTACCCGACGTAGCCGGGAGGTGCGCCGACCAGCCGGGCCACCGAATGCTTCTCGCCGTACTCGCTCATGTCGATGCGGACCATGGCGCGTTCGTCGTCGAAGAGGAAGTCGGCCAGCGCCTTGGCCAGCTCGGTCTTGCCGACGCCGGTCGGGCCGAGGAAGAGGAACGAGCCGGTGGGCCGGTCCGGGTCGGCGACCCCGGCGCGGGCGCGGCGCACCGCGTCGGACACCGCGCGCACCGCCTCCCCCTGGCCGATGAGCCGGCGGCCCAGCTCCTCCTCCATGCGCAGCAGCTTCTCCGTCTCGCCCTCCAGCAGCCGGCCGGCCGGGATGCCGGTCCAGGACGAGACGACGTCGGCGATGTCGTCGGGGCCGACCTCCTCCTTGACCATGGTCTGGCCGAGGCCGCCCTGGGTGGCCGCCTGCTCGGCGGCGGAGGCGTCGGCCAACTCCCGCTCCAGCGCCGGGATCTCCCCGTACAGCAGCTTGGACGCGGCCTCGAAGTCGCCGTCGCGCTGGGCGCGTTCGGCGATGCCGCGGGTCTCGTCGAGCCGCTCCTTCAGCTCGCCGACGCGGTTCAGGCTCTGCTTCTCCTTCTCCCAGCGGGCGGTGAGGCCGCGCAGCTCCTCCTCGCGGTCGGCCAGCTCGCGCCGCAGCCGGACCAGCCGCTCCTGGGAGCCGGGGTCGGACTCGTTGGCCAGCGCCAGCTCCTCCATCTTCAGCCGGTCGACAGCGCGCTGCAGCTCGTCGATCTCGACGGGCGAGGAGTCGATCTCCATCCGCAGCCGCGACGCCGCCTCGTCGACCAGGTCGATGGCCTTGTCGGGCAGGAAGCGGGAGGTGATGTACCGGTCGGAGAGGGCGGCGGCGGCGACCAGCGCGCTGTCCGCGATCTGCACCTTGTGGTGCGCCTCGTACCGGCCCTTCAGGCCGCGCAGGATGGCGATGGAGTCCTCGACGGACGGCTCGGCCACCAGCACCTGCTGGAACCGGCGCTCCAGCGCGGCGTCCTTCTCGACCCGCTCGCGGTACTCGTCCAGCGTGGTGGCGCCGACCATGCGCAGCTCGCCGCGGGCCAGCATGGGCTTCAGCATGTTCCCCGCGTCCATGGCGGAGTCCCCGCCGGCGCCGGCGCCGACCACGGTGTGCAGCTCGTCGATGAACGTGATGATCCGGCCGTCGCTGCTCTTGATCTCCGCGAGCACGGCCTTCAGGCGCTCCTCGAACTCGCCCCGGTACTTGGCGCCGGCGACCATGGCGCCGAGGTCGAGCGCGACCAGCCGCTTGTTCTTCAGCGATTCGGGCACGTCGCCCTTGACGATGCGCTGGGCCAGGCCCTCGACGACGGCGGTCTTGCCGACGCCGGGCTCGCCGATCAGGACGGGGTTGTTCTTGGTGCGGCGGGAGAGCACCTGCACCACCCGGCGGATCTCGTGGTCCCGGCCGATGACCGGGTCGAGACGGCCCTCGCGGGCGGCCGTGGTGAAGTCCGTGCCGAACTTCTCCAGCGCCTTGTACGTGCCCTCGGGGTCGGGCGAGGTGACCCGCTGCCCGCCCCGGCTGGCCTGGAAGGCGGCCAGCAGCTTCTTGTCGGTGGCGCCCTGGGCGGTCAGCACCTCGCCGGCCTGGCCGCCCTTGGCGGCGAGGCCGATCAGCAGGTGCTCGGTGGAGACGTACGCGTCGCCGAGCTCGGTGGCGCGCCGGGCGGCGTCGGAGAGCACGGCGAGCAGCTCGCGGTTGGGCTGGGGCTTGGCCACGGACGAGCCCTGCACCTTGGGCAGGCCGGCCAGCAGCCGGTCGGCGCCCGACCGCATGGCCGCCTGATCCGCCTCGACGGCGGCCAGCAGGTCCTGGATGTTCTCGTTCTCCCGGCCTTCGAGCAGGGCCAGCAGCAGGTGCGCCGGGGTGATGTCCGGATGCCCGTCCCGGAGCGCGCGGTCGTTCGCCGCGCTGATCGAGTCCCGGCTCCTGTTGGTCAGCTCGGCGTTCACGTCAGCGGTACTCCTCCGTGTCCGTAGGGCCCGGTGGGCCTGTATGACGCAAGTCTGCCACAGATGACATGCGATAAGTTGAGTCTCTCCCACTCAAAGGTGAGGATGGTGCGATGGCCCGCAGCATACGGGTACGTACCCGTATGCTGGACCGCGGCGGGCGATGAAACCAGCGAGGGGAGCCCCGACATGTCAGACGCCAACATCCGCATCCCGTCCGACGCCCGCGACCGGCTCGCCGCCATAGCGGCCGCCGAGGGCCTGTCGCTCCGCGCCTACCTCGCTCACCTGGCCGAGACCCTGCACACGCCCGCCGAGCGGGCGGAGCGCGCCGAGCGCGCCCGCGCCGTGCTCCAGAAGTGGAACGGGTACGACCCGAGCGATGCGGAGCGGGCCGAGCTCGACAGCGAGTTGGACCGACGACTGGCGGAAGCCGAAGCCGCGTGACCGACTCCGTGCACGTCATCCTCGACGACACCGCGATGGTGGCCGCCGGGCGGGGCAACGTGCTGGCCTCGCGGCTGATCCACCGGTCCCACAGCGAGCCCGGCTGGTACCTCTACGCCACGGCGTGCGCCCTGGTCGAGGCCGACCGTTCCCGCCCGGGCACGGCCGAGCACTTCGCGGCCCTGCCCGGGGTCACCGTCCTGGACCTGGACCTCGCCGCCGTGCTGACGGTCGCTCCCGAGCGCACGTGGGCGGTCGCGCACACCCAGTACGCCGCGCTGCCCAGCGTCGACCGCCCGGACGGCGCGGTGATCGCCACCGTCGCGCCCGAGACGTGGAAGGGGCGCCCGGTCCGCGTGCTGGACCTCAGCCCGTGATCCGGGCCGGTGAGCCGGTTGCGCCGCCGGCCTCGGCCAGCAGGGCCCGGGCCTCCTCCGGAAACGGCCGGCCGACGACGTGGCCCTGGCCTGAGCCGACCGACATCACCGCGAGCAGCGTGCCCGATTCGGCGGCCGTGTCGTAGTCCGTGAGCCAGGGGCCGCCGCTGGATCCGGCGGTCATGTCGCAGTCCTCCAGCAGCAGGCCGCCGACGTTGGGCTCCTCGGCCTCGCCCGCGGCCAGCACGTCGGTCAGGCCGGCGCAGTAGTGCAGGGACTCGCCGTCGTAGGGATCGGCGGCCGGGTAGCCGAGCACCGCGACCTCGCCGCCCTCGGGCACGGGCTCGTACGCCAGCCGGTTGGCGCCGTGCGCCTCCTGGAGGGTCCGGCCGCCGCGGGTCGCCACGGTCAGGAAGGCGTAGTCGTAGGGCAGGATCGCCTGTATGTCGCGGCTGACGTCCCAGTCCTCGGGCATGTGGTAGGCCGTGACCCGCCAGCCCTCCTGCCGGAACCGCGCCAGATCGTGGTCGTAGTCGGGCACGAACCACGCCTCCTTGGGCGGCTCCGGGCCGTCAGGGGCCAGCACGCAGTGCGCGGCGGTGGCGACGACGCTGCCGTTCGGCGCGTCCACGATCGCGCCCGAGCAGACCCCGAGTCGGCCGCCGCCGATCTCCCAGATGATCTTGCCCACGGTGGCGACGGGGCCGTCCGACCACGGCTCGGCGGCGCCGGCCGGCGGGGCCGCGGGCCCGAGCAGGCCGAGCGCGCAGACCGTGGTGACGGTGACGGCCGCCGCGGACGACGGCCGGTGGAGAATTCGCTCGGCGCTCATGGCCTTTACGGTCGATGCGGCGCGCGGGCCTGTCCAGCCGCCCTCACCCGATCGTGTGGCGCCCGCGGTGGCATCGGCGCGAGGCGCCGGCGCGTCCGCATGGCAAAGATCCGGCAATCGGATATCCCACGCGCATTGACGACGTCACCTCAGTATCAGCATGCTCATGCCCATCTCATGCCCTCTCATGGCGATCTGACCCGGAGGCCCCGTTGCGAGGAGCGCCCAGAACCACCCCTCACGCCCGCCGGACCGTGCTGCGCGCCGCCACCGCCGGCGCGGCCGTCGCCGCGGCCCAGCCGTTGCTGCCCACCGGCGCCTCGGCCGCCGACACCCGGACCGGCACCGCCGGCCGCGGCGCGACGCTCCAGGCCGCGTTCGCCGACGCCGCCGAGCGGTACGGCGTGCCGCTGCGCGTGCTGCTCGGCGTGGCCTACCTGGCGTCCCGCTGGGACGCGCACGGCGGCGCGCCCAGCGTGTCCGGCGGCTACGGCCCGATGCACCTGACCGATGCGGCGACCGCGCTGGCCGCGTCCGCCGCCACCGCGGGACACCACGCGGACGGCGCCGAGGACCCGCGCGGCGACGCGGCCCGCCCGCTGGCGTCCCGGACCCGCGCGGCGACCCGGGCGGTGGCCGCGAGCGCCGCGACGGGCGGCACCGCCGAACTCCCGGCCGCGCTGCGCACCCTGGACCGCGCCGCCGCCCTCACCGGGCTGTCCGCCGAGGAGTTGCGGACCAGCAGCGCGGCCAACGTGGCCGGCGGCGCCGCGCTGCTGGCCGAGGCGCAGCGGGCGCTCGGGCAGCCGCTGAGCGACGAACCGGCCGACTGGTACGGCGCCGTGGCCGGCTATCCGGCGACGGACTCCCAGCGGGCCGCCGAGGTGTTCGCCGACGAGGTGTACGCCGTGATCAACGCCGGCGAGCGGCGGATCACGGACGAGGGCCAGCGCATGGTGCTGGAACCGCTGGCCGTCACCCCGCGCACCGCGACGGCGCGCGGCCTCGGCCTGCCGGAACCGGCGCGCGACCCCAACGTGGAGGCTCCGCCTTCGGTGTCCTGCGAATGGCTGCCGGCGCCGTACGAGGAGTTCGGCGACGGCGACTACGGAAACCACGACAAGGCGAACCGGCCGGAGTCGCAGCGGATCGACTACATCGTCGTGCACGACACCGAGGCCACCTGGCAGACCACCCTGGAGCTGGTGCAGGACCCGGAGTACGTGTCCTGGCACTACAGCCTGCGCTCCTCCGACGGCCATATCGCGCAGCATCTGGCGACCCGCGACGTGGGCTGGCACGCCGGCAACTGGTACGTCAACGCCACGTCGATCGGCCTGGAGCACGAGGGTTTCCTGACCGACCCCGAGACCTGGTACACGGAGGCGATGTACCGCTCCTCGGCCAAGCTGGTGCGGTACCTGGCCAGGAAGTACGACATCCCGCTGGACCGGCACCACATCCTCGGCCACGACCAGGTGCAGGGCACCACCACCGCCGGCATCTCCGGAATGCACACCGACCCGGGCCCGTACTGGGACTGGGTGCACTACTTCGACCTGCTCGGCGCTCCCCTCCGGGCCACCGGGGGCCGGCGCGCGGGTCTGGTGACCATCGCCCCCGACTACGACCGGCACCTCCCCGAGTACACGGCCTGCGTGCCCGAGCAGCCGGCCGCGGCCTGTGCCCCGCACGGCTCCAGCGCGGTCCGGCTGCACACGGAACCCGCCCACGACGCGCCGCTGGTCCGCGACGTCGGCACCCACCCCGACGGGGACGGCGAGTCCGGCACCGGCGTCAACGACGTGGGTGCCCGCGCCACCGCGGGCATGCGGTTCGCGGTCGCGGACCGGCGGGGCGACTGGACGGCCATCTGGTACCTCGGGCAGAAGGCGTGGTTCCACGACCCGGCGGACGCGCCGACCTCGTTGCCCGCCGAGGGCTGGGTGGTCACCGGCCGGCGCGGCGCCACGACCATTCCGGTCTACGGCCGCGCCTATCCGGAGGCGGCCGCGTATCCGGCGGAGATCCCGGTGCAGACGGTCAGCCCGCTGGTCTACGAGATCCCGGCCGACCAGCGGTACGCGCTGGGCCTGCGCACGCCGAGCGAGTACTACTGGGCCGTCACCTTCGACCCGACGAACCACCAGGTGGTGCGGGGCGAGGAGTACTACCAGATCCAGCTCGGCCACCGCATCGGCTTCGTCCGGGCCGCCGACGTGCGGGTCCGCTGGGCCGACTGACGGCCGTTCACACCCGGTGCCGGGACCCCGGCCACCCCGGGCCGGGGCACCGGGTGCCGGGCCGGCCAGACGGACGTTAGGCTGCGGTCGATGCGCCGTCATCTCCGCGACACACCGCCGCTGGCCGCCCTCTCCCCGGCGGCCTTCGTCACGGCCGCGCTGGCCGCCACGCTGCTCGCCACGCTGATGCTCACCGTCGCCTTCCGCGGCGGCGACCCGTTCGGCCTGGACACCTCGCTGCACTCCTGGGTGGTGGACTGGCGCACGCCGACCAGGAACGACGTGTTCCGGATGGTCACCGACAGCGGGGACGACGTGCCGCCGGCGCTGCTGGCGGCGGGCGCGGCCGTGCTGTACGTCCGCGGGCGGCGCTGGTGGTTGGCCGCGCTGGCCGGGGTGCTGGCGCTGACGCTGGCCCAGCTACTGCGGTTCGGCCTGGTCCACCTGTTGGGCCGACCTCGGCCGCCGGAGGGGGAGATGGTGACCCACTCCAGCAGCCCGGCGATGCCGTCGGGGCACACCAGCACCTCGGCGCTGGTCGCCATCGGCGTGGCGGTGGTGCTGCTGCCGCACTGCCACCACCTCGCGACCCGGGCGCTGGCCGTGGCGGTGCCGGCGGTCTACGCGGTGGCGGTCGGCTTCAGCCGGGTCTACCTCGGCGTGCACTGGGCGACCGACGTGCTGGCCGGCTGGTGCTACGCCATCGCGGTCAGCTGCCTGGCGCTGCCGGCCGTCGGCGGGGCGCTGCGGCGGCTGGCCGGCGATCCGGACCGCCCGGGGGAGCCGGGCACCCCCGACGAGCCCCAGGCGCCCACCAGATGGCTGTGAAGCCGAGCCGGGGCTTCCCTCAGGCGCCTACCAGATGGTGCTAGGCGAGCCGGAGTTTCCCCCAGCCTGGCGGCCTCGCCGTCCCGTGACGTCGGTGGCGCCGGCGCGGATTCGGTCGATCTCGGCGGCGCTCAGCGCCCGGTCGTAGATCCGCACGTCGTCCAGGCCGCCCGCGAACAGCTCCGCGTAGTCCGGACGCGCCCCCAGATGGATGGTCCACGGGCCGCTCGGCGAGATGTCGCCCTCCGGGGCGGCGGCGCTCACCGGCTCCCCGCCGTCCACCACCAGCGACAGCCGGCCGTCCGCGCGACTGAACACCACGTGGTGCCAGGCGTCGTCGTGGTACGCCTGCGCGGTGCTCACCGAGGCGGCGCCCGCGCCGGTGTCGCCCGAGCCCAGGTCCAGGCTGGCGGGGCAGTTGATCAGCCGCAGGTAGTCGTCCTCGCCGTCGAGCATCACGGCCGAACCAGAACCGCGCGAGCCGAGCTCCGCGCCGCCGTGCACCACCGCGTGGTTGCCGTTGCCGCTGGCGTCGCTGGTGCGCGGGAAGCGCAGTTCGGTCTCGCCCTCGTCCAACTCGGCCTCGCTGAACGCGGTGAAGTTGATCGTGCCGTGCGGGCTGCCCGCACCGGTCTCGTAGAGCAGCCCGATATCGCCGTCCGCAAGCAGCGTCAGATCGGAGTAGCCGGCCCGCTCCGGGTAGATCACGGTGCCGGCGGTCTCCCAGGTCGCGCCCTCGTCGTAGGAGGATCGGATCGACATGATCCGCCGGTCGGGGACCGCCTCGAAGTCCGGGCCAGGCCGGCGCGGAGAACAGCACCCTGTCTCCCAGCGACAGCAGCGAACCGGAGACCGGCGGGGTGTCCAGGTTCGGGATCGGGGTGAAGCCCGCGGCGGTGAAGCTGGCGCCGCCGTCCTCGCTGGACGCGGCCAGCCGGTGATCGCTGGTGCCGCAGGTCTGGGCGGCGCGGGCGTTGACGTACAACGAGCCGTCGGACCGTTCCGCCACCGTGAGTTCGCCGGGGTTGGCCGTGGGGTCGGTGGTCTCGTACACGGCGCCGAGGTCCCAGCTCAGCCCGCCGTCGTCGCTGTAGTAGAGCTGCGCGCCGGACCGGCCGTCGGTGGTGTCGTGGTCACCGGGCACGATGATGCGCCCGGCGTGCTCCCCGTGTTGGAGCTGCACGCCGTGGCCCGGGCCTACCGAGACCCAGGTCCAGGTGTCCGGTTTGAGATCGCCGAGATACTCGCCCGGCTCCCAGTCCACACCGTCGTTGATGCTGGTGAGGGCGTGCAGACTGCGCGGTCCGCGCACCCGGTCGTCGCCCTGCTGGGTCCAGGTGTTGTAGGCGAACAGCACCGAGAGCCGCCCGGTGTCCTCGTCCACCACCGGCACCGGGTTGCCGAAGCCGCCGTTGTCGCCGCCGCCGCGGATCGGCTGGATCGGCCCCCAGGTGCGGCCGCCGTCGACGGAACGGCGCAGCACCAGGTCGATGTTGCCGACGTCGGCGCAGTCCTCGACGCGGCCCTCGGCGAACGCGAGCAGCGTGCCGTCGGTGGTGGTGACGATGGCCGGGATACGGAAACACGCGTAGCCGCTGGTGAGGTGCACGAACGGCTGGCTGATCACGTCGTCCGGCGGCGCGGCCTCGGCCGGGCGCCGGCGGCACCAGACGGCCCGTCACCTCCGGCCTGAGCGTCAGACCTCCTCAGAGCTCCTCAGAGCTCATCGAAGGGCTGGGCGTAGCGGAACGGGCCCCGCGGGGCGGGGACGTGAGTGGCCAGCCGGCGGGCCCGGAAGTAGTCGCCCCAGGCGGGGTCGGGCGAGACGACGCCGAGCTCGGCGGCGGGCCCGAAGCCGTAGCGCCCGTAGTACTCGGGGCTGCCGAGCAGCGCCACCAGCGGTTCGTCGAGCGCCTCGGCCGCGCCGAGCACGGCGTGCACCAGGGCGAGGCCGACGCCCCGGCGCTGCCGGTCGGGCCGCACGCTCAGCGGCCCGAGCCCCAGCGCCGGCACGTCCCCCACGAACCCGCGGGTGCACACCACATGCCCGACCACGGACGGCTCCCCGTCCGCCGGCGCGGCGTCCGTGGCGACGAGGGACAGCGCGGGGAGCCAGCCGTCGCAGGCGCGCAGCCGGTCCAGCAGGTCGGCCTCCAGCGGCCGGCCGAAGGCCGCCTCGGTCACGGCACGGACGGCGGGCCGGTCGGCGTGGGTCTCCCGGCGGACGATCATCGGCCCAGTATGCGGACCGAACGACCGCCGGACCAACGACTTTCCCTCGCCAATGGTCAGCCGCCCGCACCCGCGCGGCAAGCGCGTCAGCGGAGCTGCGGGAGCTCGACGGCGAGATCGTCCAGGCCGAGCGAGCCGAGCGAGAGCGCCGCCATGTGCCAGGACTTCAGGTCGAACTCCTCGCCCCGCCGGCCCGCCGCCGCCCGCGCCGCCTCGCGGCCCGCCAGCCAGGCCCGTTCGCCCAGCTTGTAGCTGATGGCCTGCCCCGGCATGCCGAGGTAGCGCACCAGCTCGGAGCGCGAGTACTCCTCGTCGTGCCCGGTGTGCTTCATGAAGAACTCCAGCGCCAGCTCGGGCGTCCACACCTCGCCCGGGTGGAAGCTCTCGCCGTCCGGAATGCGCAGCCCCACGTGCATGCCGATGTCGATGATGACCCGGACCGCCCGCAGCATCTGGGCGGAGAGGTAGCCGAGCCGCCGCCCCGGGTCCGTCAGATAGCCGAGCTCGTCCATCAGCCGCTCCGCGTACAGCGCCCAGCCCTCGCCCGAGGCGCTGACCGAGCCGATGGTGGCCTGGTAGCGGGACAGCTGGTCCTGCGCGTGCACCCAGTGGGCCAGCTGGAGGTGGTGGCCCGGCACGCCCTCGTGGTACCAGGTGGAGACCAGGTGCCAGACCGGGAAACGGGTCGCGCCCATGGTCGGCAGCCAGGTGCGGCCGGGCCGGGAGAAGTCCAGGGAGGGACGGGTGTAGTACGGCGCCGCCGCGCTGCCGGGCGGGGCGATCATCGCCTCCACGCGGCGCAGCGGTTCGGCGATGTCGAAATGCCGGCCGCCCAGCTCGTCGATCGCCTGGTCCATGAGCTCCTGGAGCCAGGACCTGATCGCCGCCTCCCCCTCGACGGCCTCGCCGTGCTCCTCCAGATGGCGCATGGCGGCCAGCGGCGACTCGCCCGGCAGCACCCGCTCGGCGGCCTCCCGCATCTCCGCCACCAGCCGGTGGTGCTCCTCCCAGCCGAACGCGTAGGCGTCCGCCAGGTCCAGGTCGGCGCCGGTCCACCGGCGGGCGCCGAGCAGGTAGCGCTCGCGGCCGGCGGCGTCCGGGGCCCCGGCCACCGCGGGCGAGGTCAGATAGCGCCCGCGCAGATGGTCGCGGATCTCCGCGAGCGCCTCGGTGGCCACCCCGGCCGCCGCGTCGAGTTCGGCGCGCAGCGCCTCGGGGGCGCCGGCGGCGAAGTCCCGGTACCAGTCGGCGGCCAGCCAGGTGTCGAGCTGGCCGGCCACGGTCTCGGCCTGACGCGCCGCGGCGGGCAGGCCGCGGGCCAGGCCCTCGTCCAACGAGGCCAGGTAGCCGCGGGCGGCGCCGGGGACGTTGCGCATCCGGCGGCCGATGACGGCCCAGTCCTCCGCGGTCTCGGTCGGCATCATCAGGAAGACCGAGCGGAGCTGTTGTACGGGGGAGAAGAGGTTGCCGACCTGCCGGAGGTGCTCGCCGGCGGCGTCCAGCGCGAGGGCCGCGGTCAGCCGCTCGCGGAGCAGGCGGGCCGCGCGGCGCTCGGCGACCGGCAGCGCGTCGGGAGATCCCGGCGCCCCCGCCGCCGCCTCGGCCGCGTCCAGTTCCGCGAGCGTCGCCCGCTGGGCCGCGGCCACGGCGGCGTGGCCGTCGGGGGAGTAGTCGGGGAGCGCGTCCTGGCCTGGGCGGTTGCCGAGTTGGGTGGCGACGGTGGGGTCGAGGTCTGAGAGGGTTTCGACGTAGGCGTCGGCTATCTGGCGGGGAGTGGTTGGATGGCCGGGATCGATATTTTGCATTGCGTAATCCTCATACAGTCCGTTGATTGAAGGAAGGCTCGGTTGTTCGACGAGCTCATCGGTCGGGAGCACGCCGCCGGGGCGCTGCGGGCCCATATCGAGCGCGCCGTGGCCAGCCACGGCGGGCTGGTGCTGGTCACCGGCGAGGCGGGCATCGGCAAGACCACCCTGGTCACCCGCGCGGCCGAGGAGGCCAGGCGGCTGGGGGCCCTGGTGCTGGGCGGCGCCTGCTGGGACGCCGAGAGCGCACCCGGCTACTGGCCCTGGGTGCAGGTGATCCGCGCCATGCGCCGCGCGGTGGACGCCGACGCCTGGGCCGAGGCCAGGGCCGCCGCGGGCGACGCGCTCGACGTCCTGCTGGGCGAGGCCCCGACCGACGGGGGCGCGGCCGGGGAGCCCGAGGGCCCGGAGGGCCACGGGGGACCCGAGAGCGACCAGAACTTCGAGCTGTACGACGCGGTGACCACGCTGCTGGTCACCGCCTCGCACCGGCGGCCCGTGGTGGTGGTGCTGGACGACCTGCACTGGGCGGACGCCGCCTCGCTGCGGCTGCTGCGCTTCATCGCCCAGCACACCTGGTTCGAGCGGCTGCTGCTGGTCGGTACCTACCGCGACGTGGAGACCGAGGCCCTCGGTGCCGAACCGGGCGCCGCGCTCGGCGCCCGGGCCACCACGCTGAGCCTCGAAGGGCTCGACCCGTCGGGGGTCGGCGCGCTGATGGCCCGCACCACGGGACGCGAGCCCGACTCCGCGCTGGTCGCCGAGGTGCACCGGCGCACCGGCGGCAACCCGTTCTTCGTCGAGCAGACCTCCCGGCTCTGGCAGAGCGGAGGCGCGGCCACCACCATTCCGCCGGGAGTGCGGGACGCGGTGCGCCGACGTCTGAAGCTGCTGCCCGCGCCGGTGGCCGGGCTGCTGACCGGGGCGGCCGTGCTGGGCCGGGAGTTCCACCGGCAGGTGCTCGCGGCGGCGGAGCGGGTGCCGGTGCCCGAGGCCGACCGACTGCTCGACCAGGCGGCCGCCGCCCGGCTGGTGACACCGCTCGGCGCCGGACGCTTCGCTTTCGCACACGATCTGGTGCGCGAGACGCTCTACGAGGAGCTCCCCCCGGACCGGGTCGCGGAACGGCACGCCGCCGTGGTGCGCGCCCTGGACCGCCAACCGGGGCTGGCCGCCAGGATCGGCGTGCTGCCGGCGGAACTGGCCCGCCACGCCCATCTGGCCGGATCCGGGCTGCCGCCCGCCCGGGCCCTGGAGCTGCTGCGCGAGGCGGCCACGGACGCCACGGGCCGGATGGCGTTCGAGGAGGCCACCGGGCATCTGCGCCGGGCCTACGAGGTCGCCGCCGCGGTCGACCCCCGGCGCCGGGTCACGACCGGACTGATCCTCGGGCAGCAGATGTTGCACGGCGGCGGCGAACCGGCACGGGCCGAGGCGTGGTCGCTGATGCGCGAGGTGGTGGCCGAGACACGGACGCTGGACGACCCGGAGCTGCTGGCCCGGGTGGCGCTCTCGCTGTACCAGGCGGACTCCTGGCTCGGGCCGGGGCCCGGACACCGGGAGCTGACCGCCGAGCTGCTGCGGGAGGCCAGCACCCGGCTGGGCCCGGAACCCCCGCCCGGCGCGTCGGTGCACCAGCTGGTCCGCCTGCTGACGGTGCGCAGTGCCGTGCTGGCGCGGCGGGAGGCGGACGACGACGCGCTCGGCTTCAGTCTCAGCGCCCGCCACGACGCGCTGTGGGGCCTGGGCACGGCGGCGGAGCGGGAGACGCTGACCGCCGAGATGGTCGAGGTGGCGCGGCGCACCCAGGACCGGGAGCTGGAACATTTCGGCATGTCGCTGCGCTGGGTCGCGCTGCTGGAGCTCGGCGATCCCGGCTACCAGCGGCAGTTCGCGGCGTTCGTGGAGACGGTGGAGTCGCTCGGCATCCCGCGTTTCCACTTCTCGGCCGCGATCGACCAGTGCATCATCGCGACGTTGCAGGGCCGGCTGGCGGAGGCGGACGAGCTCCAGCGGCAGGCGGTGGAGCTGGGGCGGCAGAACGAGGGCCACCACGAGCACTTCACCTCCTTCGCGCTCCACCTGCGCTGGGCGATCCTGCTGCTGGGCGGCCGGTTCGAGGAGCTCGACGAGCTGCACGCCTCGCTGACCACGAAGCGGTACCGGTATCCCGAGCTGATCGCCGGCCTGACGGCCGCCCGGCGCGGCGACACGGCGACGCTGCTCCGGCTGCACGCCGAACTGGAGGCGCGGGGGGCGGACTTCCCGCGCAACGTGCGGCCGATGTGGCTGCGGTTCCAGGCCCAGGCCGCGGCGGCGTCGCGCGATCCGGTGCTGTGCGCGCGGGCCCGGGCGGCGCTCGAACCGTTCGCCGGGCTGTGGGCGGTGTCGATGTGGGGCTTCGACGTCAGCGGCCCGATCTCGCTGTGGACGGCGCTGCTGGACGCGGCCGAGGAGCGGTGGGACGCGGCGATCGAGGGCCTCACGGCCGCCGCCCGTTCGGCGGACCTGCTGCGGGCCCGCCCCTGGGCGGTGATCGCCCGGGGTCATCTGAGCGAGGCGCTTGCCGCGCGGGCCGGCCCCGGCGACGAGGCCGCCGCGGCGGCCCTGCGCAACGAGGTCGCCCGCGAGTCCGCCACGCTGGGCGTCCCGCCCGACGTCCCACCCCCGTGGGCCCGCCGCCCGGCGGCGGCGCCCAGCGGCCCGCCGGCCGGCTCCGGAGGGCCGACGGTCGCCGCCTCGTCGCCGGGCGGTGACGAGGCCGGGAGCGGCGACGACGCCGCGTCGCCGACCGGCCGGCAGGCCGACGTGGGCAACACCTTCCGGTTCGACGGGGCCGTGTGGGTGTTGGGGTTCGGGGGGCGGACCGTGCATATGCCGGACGCGAAGGGGCTCCGCGACCTGCGGTACCTGCTCGGGCGGCCGGGGGTCGACGTGCCGGCGACGGAGCTGGCCCATCCGGAGGGGGGCGCCGAGGCCGTCGCCGCCCACGCGATGGGCGGCGACCCCGTGCTCGACGACGAGGCCAGGACCCGCTATCGGCGCCACCTCGCCCAGCTGGACGAGGAGATCGAGCGGGCCGACGCGCTGGGCCGGGACGACCGCGCGGCCGTGCTGGACCGGGAGCGCGCCGCGCTGCTGGAGGAGCTGCGCGCCGCCGCGGGGCTGGGCGGGCGCGCCCGCCGACTGGGTGACGAGGCGGAGCGCGCCCGGAAGGCGGTGACCGCCAGGATCCGGGACACGCTCCGCCGTCTCGACCAGCACCATCCGGAGCTGGCCGCCCATCTCAGGGCCTCGGTCACCACCGGCGCCCGGTGCGCCTACCGCCCGCCCGACCGGGACACCGCCATGGGGGTCCCCCCGGACGAAGTCTGGGGGAGACTCTGACCCGACGCGGACGCGGGCTACTTGCGGTTGTAGAGCCGCATGGTGAGCGTGCCGAAGACGGCCACCAGCACCGCGCTGGCCACCAGGACCCAGCCGACCTCGCCGGCGTCCACATCGCCCTCCATCAGGCTGCGCACCGCCGCCACCAGGTGGGTCACCGGGTTGACGTCGACGAACGCCTGCAACCAGCCGGGCATCGTCTTCGGCTCGACCAGGATGTTGCTCAGGAAGGTCAGCGGGAACAGCACCATCATGCTGACGCCCATCACCGACTTCTCCGAGCGGAGCAGCAGACCGAACATGGTCCACACCCAGGAGAACGCGAAGGAGAACGCGACCAGCAGGACGATCCCGGCGGCCACGCCCAGCGGCCCGCCGTCCGGCCGGTACCCCATGACCAGGCCGACGACGAGGATCACCACCGAGGCCATCGAGTAACGGAACGCGTCCCCGAGCAGGTACCCGACCATCGCCGAGGGCCGCCACACCGGCAGCGTGCGGAACCGGTCGAAGACGCCCTTCTCGATGTCGGTGTTGACCGCCACCCCGGTGTACATGGTGGTCATCACCACGCTCATCACCATGATCCCGGGGAGCAGGAACTGGAGGTACTCGGTCGTCGAACCGGCCAGCGCCCCACCGAAGAGGTAGGTGAACATCAGCGTCATCATGATCGGGAAGACGGTGACGTCGAAGAGCTGTTCGGGTACATGCTTGATCTTCAGCATCGCCCGCCAGCCGAAGGTCGCGCAGGCGGACAGCGCGCTGGGGCGGGACGGCCGCTGGCCCGGGGCCAGCACGGCCTGGATCATCTCGACCTCGGGGACGTAGGAGTCGGCGGCCTCGCCGGCGTCCCGGTCCTTCGTGGTTGTCGTCGCGGTGGTCATGCCACTGCCTCCTTCTCGCCGCTCGTCTTCTCGCTGTCGGTGCCGTCGTTCGTGCCGGCGTCGGCGGTCCCGTCCGTGTCGTCGCCCTTGCCGGCCTTCTTGCCGGTCAGGGCCAGGAAGACCTCGTCCAGGCTGGGCTGGCCCAGGGAGAAGTCGTCGACCGTGATGCCGTGGTGGGCCAGTTCGGCGAGGGCCCGCGAGGCCCGCTCGGCAGCGCCGGCGTCGCCCCCGCCGTTGCCCATGACCCGAGCGGTCAGCGCCACCGGATCGGCGTCGAGCTGCACGCTGGTGCCCAGCGCCTCGGCCAGGAGCCGCTGCGCCTCGGGCCGCTGCTCCGCGTCGCGCAGCCGGACGTGCACGGCGCCCGAGCCGATCGAGGACTTCAGCTGCCCCGGCGTGCCCTCGGCGATCACCTTGCCGGTGTCGATGACGGCTATCCGCCCGGCCAGCCGGTCGGCCTCGTCCAGGTACTGGGTGGTCAGCAGCACCGTCGTGCCCTGCGCGACCACGGCCCTGATGATGTCCCAGACCTGATTCCTGCTGCGCGGGTCGAGGCCCGTGGTGGGCTCGTCGAGGAACAGCAGATCGGGAGTGCTCAGCAGGCTGGCGGCGATGTCGATCCGGCGCCGCATGCCACCCGAGTAGTTCTTCACCTGGCGGTCCGCCGCGTCGCTCAGGCCGAACGCGCCCAGCAGCGAGGACGCCCGGTCCCGGGCCGCCGGCTTGGCGTAGCCGAGCAGCCGGGCCAGGAGCACGAGGTTCTCCGTGCCGGTCAGGTCCTCGTCCACCGAGGCGTACTGACCGGTCAGGCTCACCCTGGCGCGGACCGCGTCGGCCTCGCGCAGCACGTCATGGCCGAAGACGCGGGCCTCGCCGCCGTCCGGCCGCAGCAGCGTCGCCAGCATCTTGACCGTGGTCGTCTTGCCCGCGCCGTTGGGGCCGAGCACCCCGTAGACCGTGCCGGCCGGCACCACGAGATCCACGCCGTCGACGGCGCGGTTGTCGCCGAACACCTTGACGAGACCCGACGTCTCGATCGCCGGCCCGCCCTGCTTGGTACTCATCCCCTCATCTCTCCTCTGTCTCTCTGTGTCTCTGTGTCTCTGTGTCTCTGTGTCTCGTCGCTGGAGTGGAGTCGTCTGCTGATATGACTGCCGCCGCGGCGAAAACTAAGCGACGTACGGGCGACGTATTCGCGCCTCCCGCAACGCCAGCCCCCACCAGGCCAGTTCGTCGAGCATCGTGGTGGCCGCGCAGGCCAGGCCGTCGGGGAAGCCGTCGTCCACGCCCACGCCGGCCAGGAGGTCGAGGCTCACCCCGTCGCGCATGGTGACGGCGTGCAGCTCGGTGAAGACCGAGCGCAGCGCCTCGACCGCGTACAGCCCGTGCGAGCGGCTGCCGTACGAGACGAAGCCGACCGGCTTGGCGTGCCATTCCTGGTACGCGTAGTCGATGGCCTGCTTCAACGACGCCGGATAGGCGCGGTTGTACTCGGGGGTGACGACGACGAACGCGTCGGCGCGCGCCACGGCGTCGGTGAACTTCAGGACCTCGGGCGTCGGCTCCGCCGGATGTCGCGGCGGGAAGTCGAACTCCACGAGGTCGAGCACCTCCACCTCCACATCCGTCCGCCTCCGTGCCCGCTCGACGAACCAGGCAGCTATCCGATCCCCGACCCGGCCCGTCCGCGTGCTTCCGACGATGACCCCCAGACGCAACGGCTGCAACGCGGCCCACCTCCTTTCACCCGGGAGGCGCGAGACGCGGGCGAGCGCCCGCCAGATCCAATCTGGCGGGCGCTCGCGCGGCGGGATCGAACGGTCAGGCGCCGGTCCGGTGCCGGCGCAGCCGCTCGGCCAGCGACAGCGGCGGCTCGTCCAGACCCATGGGCGATCCGCTCGCCAGCCGCGCACACCTGCCCCGGCAGGCGAGCAGTTGCCTGCCCTCGTGGTGGGAGGAGACCACCGCGTCCGACCGCTGCGGCTCCTGGAGGTCGGTGCCGCAGATCACACAGGCCAGGCCGGCCACCATGTCCACGCTCGGCTCGTAACGATGACGGTTGCGCCCGTAGATCGCGTCCGGTGAATACATGTTGCCCACGTCCCCTGCTCTGCCATGAAGAAGGTGCCGGGCCGGTCCCGGCGGTCACGTACGGAGGCGGGAGGAACGAGCGGGACAACGCGACGCGTCGCCGCGGCGGTCTCCGGGCCCGGATCCCGTGGCTCCGGCTAGCCGTTCTCCGAGAGCGACGCCGAATCGGATGTCGGCATGCGAAGAACGCTCGGTATGTCCACCGTACCTCCCGTCCCGGCTCCACGCCCGGGCACGGGCACCGGCCGGACCCGCGACCCGCTGCTCGCCGCAGTGTTTCCCACCCGGACGAGGGCAAGGTAGCGTGAAGTGATACAGGGTGGACGGCCGTCCGCCCGGCGTTCGCCGTATCGCGATGCACACGCTGTCTCCCGACCCGAACGTTTGTCCCCCACTCGGGTGCCCGGACTCTCGCGCCCTTTGGCACTGAATCCCGGCTCGAAGGAGACCGACGTGACCACTGACATCGTGAAGCAGGACACGGTCCCGGACCGTGACGAAACGCCCGGCCCGGAGCCCGGACGCCGGGGCAGCGACTACGCCGTGCTGTCCCGCAGGGTGCGGAAGACCGGGCTGCTGGAGCGGCGACCCGGCTACTACTCCGCCAAGGTGGCGGTGAACCTGCTGCTGCTGGCGGCCGGCTGGACGGCGTTCGCGCTGATCGGGTCCTCCTGGTGGCAGCTCGCCATCGCCGCCTTTCTCGGCGTGATGTTCACCCAGACCGCGTTCATCGGGCATGACGCCGGTCACCAGCAGATCGCCGCCTCGAAGCGCGTCAACGGCCTCCTCGGCCGCCTGCACGGCAATCTGCTGGTCGGGCTCAGCTACAGCTGGTGGATCTCCAAGCACAACCGGCACCACGCCCACCCCAACCAGATCGATCGCGATCCCGACATCGCGGACGGCGCCATCGCCTTCACCGAGGAGCACGCCCGTCGCCGCCGCGGACCGTACGCGTGGCTGGCCCGGCACCAGGCCTGGCTGTTCTTCCCCATGCTGCTGCTGGAGGGGTTCAACCTGCACGTCGCCGGCATCCGCACCCTGCTCCGCCGCGGCGGGGTCCCGACCGGCACCAGGCTGGCCGAGGCAGGTCTGCTCGCGGCCCACCTCGTCGGCTATCTGACCGCCCTGTTCTGGGTGCTGTCGCCGCTCCAGGCGGTGTGCTTCCTGCTCGTGCAACAGGGCCTGTTCGGGCTGTACATGGGATGTTCGTTCGCCCCGAACCACAAGGGGATGCCGATGTTCGCCAGGGACGACAAGATCGACTTCCTGCGGCGACAGGTCCTGACCTCACGCAACATCCGTGGCCGTCGCCTCACCGACTTCGTGCTCGGCGGGCTGAACTACCAGATCGAGCACCACCTGTTCCCGTCCATGCCGCGACCGAACCTGCGGCACGCCCAGAAGATCGTGCGCACGTTCTGCGCCGAACACCGCATCGCCTACCACGAGACCGGGCTGTTCCACTCCTACGTCCAGGTGCTCCGACACCTCCACGCGGTCGGCGGACCGCTGCGCCCCGAGCTGGAGTACTGAGCGCAGGAGCCCGTTCTCGAAGCCCCCTCCTGCGGCCGGCGAGTAGAATAGACATATCGAGAGCATTTCGCACGTTGGCGTTCCTGCCGGCGTCGTTCTCGATCGAACGACAACACCGGGCTCACGGCCCGGGGATGGTCGTGTCATGACCGTAGTCACGGATCCCACGCCAGTGGTGTACTCCGACACAGCGGCCGCCCGCGTCTCCCTGGTAGCAGGGGGCCGCAGCTCGGGACCGGTGGACGGCGCCTGGTGGCCCTACTCTCGCGATCTCACCCTCGAACTACCGGCCCTCGCCGCGGCCTTCGAAGCCCGCTGGGGCAGGGTCACCCGCGCCGCGGTGCACCCTGCGCTGTGGCGGGACGTCCCGAAGAAGGTTCGGGTGGCCGAGCGCGTGATGCACGTCGGATGGTTCACGATCCGGCAGGATCCGCACACGCTGCTCCTGCGCGCCCACCGGACCCAGCGCTGGGACCTGCTGGTGATCCCGCCGCAGACGCCTCCCGGCACGGCCGCCCGGCTCATGGCCGCCGCCTGCGCGCCGGGCAACGTCCTCACGGCGGGCGGCCTGATGGCCCGCGCCGCCGCGTGGGCCGACCGTGCACAGGAGAGGGACTGGGAGACCGAGGGCGGGTGGTCCCCCACCGTTCACACGCTCTCGTCCCGGGAGCGTGCGACGGCGACGCAGGCAGCGGAAGGCAGGTGAGGGGCGTGGGAACCTCCCTGGTCCTGGCGCTGCTCCTCGCGGTGATCGTCGGAGGGGCACTGGCTCTTCGCCTGCTCGACGGCCACCGCCGCGTCCGCGTGGCGCCCTCTCCCCGCCGTTCCCACCCGCCGGGTCGTGAGCTCCCGGATCACCGTGACCGAGGCGCGGGCGACCGCGGCGTCGGGACCGCCCCCGCCCCGACACGCGAAGGACCAGGATGACCACGACGGCTCCACGAACGGCACCACACGGCTTCGACGCACCCCGGAGCGCCCCGGCCCTCGCACCTCGGGGAGCGCCGTCCATCCGCCGTCGCAGGCGAGATGTCCCGGACACGCGACCGACGTTGACGGTCTTCCGGCACGACACGACCAGCCGGACGCTGGTCGTCCTGGCCGGCGAGATCGACCTGGCCTCGGTGCCGCCACTCCGCGAGGCGCTCGACCGCTGCCTCCTCGACGGTTTCCGCACCGTCGACGTCGACGTGCGGGCCGTCACCTTCTGCGACTGCAGCGGTCTGAACGCGTTGCTCGTCGCCGCTCAGCGCACGGCGTCCGCCGGCGGGTCGCTGCGGCTGCGGCATCCCTCCGCGGCGCTGACCCGGCTGCTCGCGCTGACCGGGTCCGGCTTCCTCGTCGCCAGCGATCACTTCGCCCGGCGACGGACCGGCCTCGCGCCCCCGGCCACCGCGCTGCCGGGCGGTGCACCGTGACCTCCGGGCCCCGAGCGAGGCCGCTACAGCGCAGGGTCCACGAACCCGCCAGGCAGTCGGCCGCGCGCCTGCGTCCGCTCAACCGCCGGCAGGCCCAGGACATGCGCGAGGACCTGGCCGATCTGTACATGGAGTGCACCGACACCGCCCCCGCGCACGCGTACCGCGGGCGGGAGAGGTTCCTGCACCGGCTCGCCGGAGACCTCAGGCAGCCGGGGTTCGGCATGGTCGTCGCCGAGACGAACGCCCTGGCGGGATGCGTCTTCGGATTCTCCGTGGGGCGCGAGGGCGCCTGGTGGCGCGGCTTTCGCGGCGACCCCCCGCGGGTCGTCGAACGCCTCACCGCGGCCGGCCAGGTCTTCGCGATAACCACCATCGTCGTCCATCCCCACGAGCGTGACCGCGGCCTCACCCGCCGACTCCAGCGACGGCTGCTCGCCGACCACCACGCCGCGCTCGGCGCCACCCTGCTGGCCAGCGTCGACGACGACGCCTACAGCGGCTTCGCCGCCCTGGGCTGGCACCAGATCGGGGAGATCTACCGGCCAACCGGCCCCATGGTGCTGAGAGCGCTCGTCCTGCCGCTGGGCGAGCGGACGACGGCGGCGCTCCGCGACCTCGCGCGCCGGAAACGCCCTCGGCAGCACGACTGACGACCCCGGCGGGGACCCCGATCCTCGCCCCTCCCTCCCGCGCGGTGCCGGCGGCGTCTCGCCCCGGCACCGCGCGGGGTAGCTTCACCCCCATGCATGCGATCACGATTGCCGAGCCGGGCGGACCCGAGGCGTTGACCTGGACCGAGGTGCCGGACCCCGTGCCGGGCCCGGAAGAGGTGCTCATCGACGTCGTGGCCAGCGGGGTGAACAGGGCCGACGTGCTGCAGCGCCAGGGCTTCTACGAGCCGCCCCCCGGTGCCTCCCCGTATCCGGGCCTGGAGTGCTCGGGACGGGTGGCGGCGGTCGGCGCCGGCGTCGCCGACTGGTCCGTGGGCGACGAGGTCTGCGCGCTGCTGGCCGGCGGCGGCTACGCCGAGCGGGTCGCGGTGCCGGCGGGCCAGGTGCTGCCGGTGCCCGAGGGTCTGGACCTGGTGAGTGCGGCGGCGCTGCCCGAGGTGACCTGCACCGTGTGGGCCAACGTCGTCATCACCGCCGGGCTGCGCCCCGGCGAGACGCTGCTGGTGCACGGCGGCGGCAGCGGCATCGGCACGATGGCGGTGCAGCTCGGCAAGGCGATCGGCGCCCGGGTGGCGGTGACCGCGGGCAGCGCGGAGAAGCTGGACCGCTGCCGGGAACTGGGCGCGGACATCCTGATCAACTACCGGGAGCAGGACTTCGTGGCGGAGCTGCGCCAGGCCACCGAGGGGCGCGGGGCCGACGTGATCCTGGACATCATCGGGGCCCGCTACCTCGGCCCGAACGTCCAGGCGCTGGCGCCCGGCGGCCGCATCGCGGTGATCGGCCTGCAGGGCGGCGCCAAGGGCGAGTTGCACCTGGGCGCGCTGCTGGCCAAGCGCGCCAGCATCTCCGCGTCCTCGCTGCGCGCCCGGCCGGTCGACGAGAAGGCGGCCGTGGTGGCCGAGGTGCGCGAGCACGTCTGGCCGCTGCTGTCCGACGGCCGGGTGCGCCCGGTGGTGGACCGCCGGCTGCCACTGCCCGACGCGGCGGGGGCGCACGGGGTGATGGAGGAGGGCGGGCACACCGGAAAGATCCTGCTCGTCCGGTGACCCCCGGCCCAGCGGGCTCCCCCGTCTCCCGCGTATCACGCCCAGGATGCCGCCTTCGCCCTTCCATGTGACGCTGGTTACATCGTTGGACGAATCACGACGGAGGACCGGGAACCGTGAGGGCGTGGGCGGGAATCGCAGTGGCCATGGCAGCCGCCGTCGCCACTCTGGCACCCACCACCGCCGGCAGCGAGGAGGCCCCCGCGCTCCATCCGTCGGTCCAGCAGCCGACCAGGAACCCTGCCCAGGACCGCGAGGAGCGGCAGGAGCGGCAGGAGCAGAGCCCCGGGACGGTCGAGCCGGCGAGCGAGCCAGCGGGCGCCCGGACGCCCGCGCCCGCCGCCGACCCGCAGGCGATGGCTCCCCTGCAGGGGCAGCCCGTGGTGCCGGTGTTGCCGCTCGGCGCGGGGCTGACGTGCCTGGGCCTCGGCATAGCCATCATCGGCCTCCGGATGCGGAACGGCTGACGACCCCGGCCGGGGACGGATCTTGCGACGCGCGGACATACCCGGTAGAGACACGCGGTATGTCGATTCGCTTCGGGCTTCTCGCCCTGCTGGACGGCGGCCCCCGGTACGGCGCTCAGCTCCGCGCCGAGTTCGAGGCCCGCACGGGCGGCACCTGGCCGCTCAACATCGGGCAGGTCTACACGACGCTGGCCCGGCTGGAGCGGGACGGCCTGATCGCCCCGGCGCGCGGCGGCCACGCCAAACAGCAGCCGTATGCCCTCACCGACGCCGGACGGCGGGAGCTCGCCGGATGGTTCGAGCGGCCCGTGGACCGCACCCAGCCCGCCAGGGACGAGCTGGCCATCAAGCTGGCGATGGCGGTCGGCATGCCGCGCCTGGACGTCGCCGCGCTCATCGCGGCGCAGCGCGACCACACCCGGCGGGCCACCCGCGAGTACACCAGGCTCAGGGCCAGGGCGCTGGCCAACGAGCCCGACTCCCCCGACGACCTCGCCTGGCTGCTGACGCTGGACCGGCTGATCCTGGCCGCCGAGGCGGAAAGCCGCTGGCTGGACGACTGTGAGACCCGCCTGGCGCCGCTCGCCGCTCGCCGGCCCGGCTGAGCTTCTCTCCCCCGGGTGGCGGAGCGCGCGGGCGCGGCGGACGCTTCCGGACCAGGAAGTTCGTCACCGGCGTCAACAGGCACGTCACGATCGTCCGACACGATCGGCATCAGCAACTCCATCGTCACGAACATCCTGGGGGGAACTGATGACCATCACACCCGTTCTGCTGCTCCGCGGTGCCAGCCACGGGGACACCCTGCGCGGCGTCGACCTGGCCGTGCAGCCCGGCGAGTTCGTCGCCGTGCTGGGCGCGCCCGGCTCCGGGAAGTCCACGCTGCTCGCGCTCGCCGCCGGCCTGGCGGCGCCCGCCACCGGTCAGGTCCTCATCGACGGCTCCGACCTCGCCGTGCTCGGCCGGGCCGAGCTGGCGGAGCTGCTGCTCGGCCGCGTCGCGCATATCCCGCAGCGGTCCGAGTCCGCGCTCGACCCGACGCTGACCGCCGTCGAGAACATCGCGCTGCCGCACGAGCTGGCCGGCTCGCCCGCCCACCTCGCCCGCCAGCGGGCGCTGACCATCCTGCTGGAGCTGGAGCTGGCCGAGGTCGCGGAGCGGCTGCCCGAGCAGCTGTCCCCGGCGCACCGCCAGGCGGTGAGCGTCGCCCGCGGCCTGGTCGGGCAGCGGCATCTGGTGCTGGCCGACGAGCCGGCGGTCGGCCTGCAGGGGGAGCTCGCGGACACCGTGCTGGCGATGCTCCGGCTGCGTCGCCCCTCCCGGGCCGCGGTGCTCCTGGCCACCAGCGACCCCGAGCACGCCGCATGGGCGGACCGGGTGCTGCTGCTGCGCGACGGCGTGCTCTCCGACACCGCCACCGCCGCGACGGCCGGCACGGCGGTCCCGGTCGTGCCGGACGCGCCCGGCGACCCGGCAGGACCCGCCCTGGCCGTCGGCACCGGCGCGTGACCCGGTCGTCCGGCGCACCGTCTCAGCCCGTGGAAGGCCGCTGTCCGGCTGGCGGACGGGGCCGCGCCCCCAGGGCCGAGGGGTCGAACGTTCGCGCAGTTCGGCGCGGGGAGGCGGGCCACGCCCGCCCCCTCGCCCGCGCGCGACGCCCGCCCTGGTCCCCCTCGCTGGGCGGGCCGGCAGCTCCACGTTGCATCATGGAGACATGACTCAGCCGAGGAACGAACCACCGCAGGACACCCCGCACCAGGTTCTGGTCGTGGGACCGGACGGCATGGCCCTGGGCAGCACCGCCCCCCGGGGCAACGGGGACGATGACGAGGGCCGCACGGAGACCCCGGTCACGGAGATGGTGGAGCAACCGGCGAAGGTCATGCGGATCGGCAGCATGATCAAGCAGCTGCTCGAGGAGGTGAAGGCCGCGCCGCTCGACGAGGCCAGTCGGGCGCGGCTGAAGGAGATCCACGCCAGTTCGGTGAAGGAGCTGGAGGAGGGTCTGGCCCCCGAGCTGGTCGAGGAGCTGGACCGGCTGTCGCTGCCGTTCACCCACGACTCCGTGCCGACCGACGCGGAGCTGCGGATCGCGCAGGCGCAGCTGGTCGGCTGGTTGGAGGGCCTCTTCCACGGCATCCAGACCGCGCTCTTCGCCCAGCAGATGGCCGCCCGCGCACAGCTGGAGCAGATGCGCCGCGCGCTGCCGCCCGGCGTGCTGGCCGGCGAGGGCGAACCGGAGGACGAGGCCCAGCACAACGCCCGTTCCGGCCCTTATCTCTGAGCCACCATCCGTGCGCCGCCCGTCAGTGGTAAGGCACGCCAACAACGGGTGAACGCTCGCCGAACCCTCGCCACGGCCTGATCCCAACCGCCCCCGGCGCTCGTATGTTTGACCACCCGAAGGGCATAACGGGCGCCGGCGCGAGGGGGAGGCGGTCATGGACCACATGCCGTGGGAGGCGACGCTCACCATCCTCGGCGTGGTCGTGCCGATCTTCGCCGCGCTGTACGAGTTCGTCTTCGTCGGCCGCAAGCGGCTCGGCTACCGGGTGCAGATGGACACCACCGCCACCGAGGCGGTGCACTCCGAGCACGCCGGCGCACTGAACCGGCTGGAGGAGGAGGCCGGGCGGCCACTGGTCCAGCCGTCGTTCGTGCTGCTGCGGTTCGAGAACGACGGCACCACGCATATCGAGCCGGACGACTACGCGGTGCTCCCCGACGACAAGGTCGGCCTCCGGGTCCGCTTCCCCGGCCGTTCGGTCGTCGGCATGGTGCTGACCGAGCTCAGCCACAGCTACCTGGAGGGCTCCTTCGGCCCGGACTCCGGCCTGGCCGTGCGGGACGGCGTCATCGAACTGCCGAAGGTGCCGCTCAACCGCGCCACGCACTACAAGGTGCTGGCGGCCCTGGAGCGCGACGGCGACGCGCCCGCCGGCACCCCGCCGGGCGAGTTCCCGCCGCCCGAGGTGGTCGGCGGCATCAAGGGCGGCGTCGGCAGCGGCGGCCTGAAGGAGACGAAGAGCCACACCGGCGTCTCCACACCGGCGATCGCGCTGATCTGCTTCCTGGTGGTGGTGGTCCTCGGCCAGTTCGCGGTGTCGCTGGCCGACGAGGATGCGGCGCCGCTGGACTGCGCCACCGGGGACCTGACCGTGGTCGGCTCCACGGCGTTCGAACCGGTGCTGCAGGAGGCCGCCGACTCGTACCAGGAAACGTGTCCGGACGCCGGTATCGACGTCCGCGCCCAGGGCAGTTCCGAAGGGCTGCGGGAGCTCGACGCGGCCGGACGGTCGGACGAGGCGGGCGGCACCGAGGGTCGGGACGACCTGCTGGCGTTCTCCGACGGCAGGAAGGGCGACGGCTATCCGCTGCTGCTGCCGCGCCCCATCGCCTTCTCGCTGTTCACCCTGGTGGTCAACGACGAGGCGGGCGTGCAGGACCTGTCGCTCGACGCGATCCGCCGGATCTACGCGGGCGAGATCACCAACTGGTCGGAGCTTGGCGGCGACGATATGCCGATCCGGCTGGTCAGCCGGCATTCTGGCTCCGGCACCCGGCGCACCTTCGAACAGCAGGTGCTCGACGGGCAGCGGGAGGAGGGCGACAACTCCGACGACTGCCTGACCGTGGCGGACGGGGCAGAGCCGGGCGTGGTGCGCTGCCAACGCGACTCCACCGGCGAGGTGCTGGCCACCGTGGCCAACACGCCGGGGGCGCTCGGCTACAGCGAGGCGGGCGCCACCGAGGGGCGCGACGACCTGCTGCCGGTGCGGATCGACGGCCACGCGGCGACCCTGGAGGGCGCCGACCACGGCGCCTACCCGCTGTGGGAGACGGAGTACGCCTACACCAACGGCGAGCCGGACGCGGACTCACTGGCCGCCAGCTTCCTGCGCTACCTCACCAACGAGGTCGGCAAGGACATCGTCCGCTCACACGGCCACCGGCCCTGCGCGGAGCTGCAGAACCCGGTCCTCTGCCGCCCCACCTGACACGCCCGGCGGCCCGGTCCCCCCGATGGGCCGGGCCGTCGCACGGGTCTGCCGAAGCCCGCTACTTCTCAGTAGGTGCTGTACTCCTGGACGGTGCCGTCGGACCAGTTGACGACGAGCGTGCTGCCGTCCCAGGTCAGGGAGGCGTCCATGGCGCTCCACTGGACCGAGCCGTACATGCTGCACTCACTGAGCGTCAGGGCCCCGTCCGTCGCGGTGCCGTAGCAGATGTCGCCCTCTTCCTGGGTGTTCTCCATGAACATCACCGAGCCGTCCGTGACGGACAGCGTGCTGTCCGTGGGAGCCAGGCCGTCGCCGGTGAACCAGGTGCCCTCCAGGTCGGCGACCGTCGGGGCGCTGCCGCCGCCACCGCCGATGCCGCCCTCGTCGCCGCTGTCCGCCTCCTCGCTCGGGACCGCGATGTCGCCGCCGGAGTCCTCGGAACCGCCGGAGCCGCCGGTGTCCTGGTTGTCGCCGCCGGGGAGCTCGATGTCCTCGAGGCCCTCGAGTCCCTCCGGCACCTCGGTGTTCTCGCCGCCTGCCCCGAAGCCGCCGCCGAATCCGGAGCCGCCCTCGTCGTCCCCGCAGCCGGTCAGCGCGAGCGCCATCGCGGCGGTCACGGCGGGCAGGGCGAGCCGTATCGCCTTATGCATGTGTTCCCCTCGTGTCTAGAACGAACTCGGGCAGATTAGCTGCCCGGAGGGGCGGGTAGTTTGGCTAGTTACGGACCTGTGGCCGTGGACGCCAAACCGGCACGATTGTGATCGGCCAGTGGATGACGCGGTGGATGCCACAGGTCACGCGCTGACGCGACGGCTCGGGGCCGGCGCGGCGGCCGGCCCCGAGATGTCACGGACGTTGCTTTCCGGTCGTTTTTCGGTCAGCTCCAGACGATGAGCCGCCTGGGCTGTTCCAGCACCGCGGCCACGTCCGCCAGCACCCGCGAACCGAGCTCGCCGTCGACCAGCCGATGGTCGAAGGAGAGCGCCAGCGTGGTGACGTGCCGGGGACGCACCTTGCCCTTGTGCACCCAGGGTTGGAGCTTGACGGCGCCGAACGCGAGGATCGCGGACTCCCCCGGGTTGAGGATCGGGGTGCCCGTGTCGATGCCGAAGACGCCGATGTTGGTGATGGTGACGGTGCCGCCGGCCATGTCCCCGGGCGTGGTCTTCCCCTCCCGCGAGGTGGTGACGAGGTCGCCGAGCGCGCGGGCCAACTCCGGAAGCGACTTGGCGTGCGCGTCCTTGATGTTGGGCACGATCAGGCCGCGCGGGGTGGCGGCGGCGATGCCGAGGTTCACGTAGTCCTTGTAGACGATCTCCTGGGCGTCCTCGTCCCAGGCGGCGTTGACGTCGGGGTTGCGGCGGATGGCCAGCAGCAGCGCCCGGGCGACGAGGAGCAGCGGGGTGACCCGGAGGCCCGCGAGGTCCGGGTCCTCCTTCAGCCGGGAGACCAGCCGCATGGTGCGGCTCACGTCCACGGTCACGAACTCCGTGACATGCGGGGCGGTGAACGCGCTGCCCGCGACGGCCTGGGCGGTCGCCTTCCGCACGCCCCTGATGGGCACCCGGCGCTCCCGCGGAGCCTCGGCATGGGCGGGGGCGGCGGCCGGCGTCGGAGCCGGTGCTGGCTCGGCGGCGGGCTCGGGCTCGGCGGCGGGCTGGGGCTCCGCGGCGGGCGCGGGGCGGGCGGCGGCGTGTACGTCCTCCCGGGTGACGACGCCGTTCGGCCCGCTCGGCACCACGGCGCTCAGGTCCACCCCCAGGTCCTTCGCCAGCTTCCGCACCGGCGGCTTCGCCAAAACCCGCGCCGTGCCCCTGCCGGGATCGGGCAGCACCGGGTGGTCGTCGACCGGCGCGACCGGCGCCGCGGGCGTCGGGGTGCGGGGGACCGCATGAGGGCCGTCAGGCGGGGTGACGGCCTGGTGGGCGGGGGCCTTGCGGGGGCGGCGCCTGGCGGGCGCCTTCGAGACTCCGTAGCCGACGAGGACGGGCTGGCGCTTCTCCTCCGCCGCGCCCTCCGCGGCGCCCGGCTCCGTGCCCGGCTCGGCACCCCCCTCGTCGGCTCCCGAGGGATCCGTGTCGACCGTGATGATCGGCGTGCCGACGTCCACCGTCGCGCCCTCCGCGACGTGGATCTCCCGGACCGTGCCGTCGTACGGGATCGGCAGTTCCACCGCGGCCTTGGCGGTCTCGACCTCCACCACCATCTGCCCGTCGGTCACCGTGTCACCCGGCTGGACGAGCCATGTGAGGATCTCGGCCTCGGTCAGGCCCTCTCCCACGTCGGGCATCGTGAAGTCGCGGTAGCGTTCCGCGCGCTGCGCAGCGGCCATGGTCACGATTCTCCTCAGCCTCTCTCAGTACGCCAGCGCGCGGTCGACGCCGTCGAGCAGCCGGTCGAGCCCGGGGAGGTACTCCTCCTCCAGGCGCGCCGGCGGGTACGGCGCGTGGAAGCCGCCGATCCGCAGCACGGGCGCCTCCAGGTGGTAGAAGCAGCGCTCCGTGATGCGCGCCGCCACCTCGGCCCCGGTGCCGAAGAAGACGGGCGCCTCGTGCACGACCACGAGACGCCCGGTCTTCCGCACCGACGCGCTGAGCGTGTCGAAGTCGATCGGCGAGATCGACCGCAGGTCCACCACCTCGAGCGAATGGCCCTCCTCCTCGGCGGCGGTGGCCGCCTGGAGCGCGGTCCGCACCGTGGGGCCGTAGGAGGCGATCGTCAGGTCGGTGCCGGCGCGCACCACCCGCGCCGCGTGCAGCGGCCCCGGGATGCCCGCCGTGTCCACCTCACCCTTGTCCCAGTAACGGGACTTCGGCTCGAAGAAGATCACCGGATCGTCGCACTCAATGGCCTGCTGCAACATCCAGTACGCGTCGGAGGAGTTCGCCGGCGTCACCACCTTCAGTCCGGCGACATGCGCGAACAGCGCCTCGGGCGACTCGCTGTGGTGCTCCACCGCGCCGATGCCGCCGGCGTACGGGATCCGGATGACGACCGGCAGCCGCACCATGCCGAGCGCGCGGGCGTGCATCTTCGCCAGCTGCGTCACTATCTGGTCGTAGGCGGGGAAGACGAAGCCGTCGAACTGGATCTCCGTGACGGGCCGGTAGCCCCGCAGGGCCAGGCCGATCGCGGTGCCGATGATGCCCGACTCGGCCAGCGGCGTGTCGATGATCCGCTCCTCGCCGAAGTCCTTCTGCAGACCGTCGGTGACCCGGAAGACGCCGCCGAGTTTGCCGACGTCCTCGCCCATCACGAGGACCTTCGGATCGTTCTCCAGGGCCGTGCGCAGGGACTCGTTGATCGCCTTGGCGATCGTCAGCTTCGCCACCGTCGGCTGGGCCGTCTGCTCCGCGGACATCAGTGACCCTCCTCGTGGTCGGCGAACGACGCTAGGTACGCGGCGTGCTGGGCGCGTTCCTCGTCGACCAGCGCGTGGCCGTCGGCGTAGGCGTGCTCGAACATCGCCATCGTGTCGGGGTCGGGCATGGACCTGATGGACTCCCGCACCCGGCGGGCCAGCGCGTCGCTCTCCCGCTCCAGATCCGCGAAGTAGTCGTCGTCCGCGAACCCTTCGCGGTCCAGGTGGCGACGCAGCCGGAGCAGCGGGTCCTTGCCCTCCCACGCCTCCAACTCCTCCTTGCGACGGTACCTGCTCGGATCGTCGGAGGTGGTGTGCGCGCCCATCCGATAGGTGAACGCCTCGACCAGCATGGGGCCCTGGCCGGTGCGCACGTGTTCGGCGGCGGCGCGGGTCACGGCGAGCACCGCGAGCACGTCGTTGCCGTCCACCCGCACACCCGGGAAGCCGTAGCCCTGGGCGCGCTGGTAGATCGGCACCCGGGTCTGGCGCTCCGTGGGCTCGGAGATGGCCCACTGGTTGTTCTGGCAGAAGAAGAGGACCGGGGCGTTGTAGACCGCGGCGAAGGTGAACGCCTCCGCCACGTCGCCCTGGCTGGAGGCGCCGTCGCCGAAGTAGGCGACCACCGCCGAGTCCGCGCCGTCCTTGGCCACGCCCATGGCGTAGCCGGTGGCGTGCAGCGTCTGGGAGCCGATCACGATGGTGTAGAGGTGGAAGTTGTGCTCGTTCGGGTCCCAACCACCGTGGTTGACGCCCCGGAACATGCCGAGCAGGCTCGTCGGGTCCACCCCGCGGCACCAGGCGACGCCGTGCTCGCGGTAGGTGGGGAAGACGTAGTCGTCCTCGCGCAGGGCCCGTCCCGAGCCGATCTGCGCGGCCTCCTGGCCGAGCTCGGAGGGCCACAGGCCCAGTTCGCCCTGGCGCTGCAGCGCGGTGGCCTCGGCGTCGAAGCGCCGGGTGAGGATCATGTCGCGGTACAGGCCGCGCAGCTCCTCGGGGGTGGGGTCGAGGGAGTAGTCCGGGTGCTCGACCCGTTCACCCTCCGGGGTGAGCAGCTGCACCATCTCCGGCCGACCCTTGGCCCTGGTGGTGCGCTTCCTGCCGTTGCTCGTGCGGCGCGACGCGCCACGTGCGCTGTTGGTCTCCGCGGTCACTCGTGTTCCTCCGTCGGTCTGGCCCCCGGGATCCGCCGGGCGGCCATGGGGTACCTCCCAGGCCAGGGCCTGGGGGAGGCTCGCGCGGTCCGTGCGGCGACGCACGGGGGTGGGTGCGACGCGGACGGAACCGAGCGGTCGTACGTCCCGTTCGTGTCCCGTGCAACGGCCCCCATGAGAGCACGGTATCCAGTGACTCCACAACCCAAGAAAGCGCCCCTGACCTGCGGATTTACCTGGAAATCCAAGTAACTGGTCCACATCGGGAGTCGTGGGCGGGGAACGGCACTGGTCCTAGCCTCGCAGGGCCTTGGGACACTTGCACGTTAACTCGGCTGGGCGGGCACGGGAAGCCTGTGTGACACTGGCAGCGTGCATCAAGACGGAAAAATCACCGTATTCCTCGTCGACGACCACGAGGTGGTCCGGCGCGGCGTGCACGAGATGCTCTCGATGGAGCCGGACATCGAGGTGGTGGGCGAGGCCGGTACCGCCGCGGAGGCCACGGCGCGGATCCCGATGACGCGCCCAGACGTGGCCGTGCTCGACGTGCGGCTGCCGGACGGCAGCGGCGTCGAGGTGTGCCGGGAGGTCAGGTCGCGTGACGAGTCGATCAAATGTCTGATGCTGACGTCCTACGCGGACGACGAGGCCCTCTTCGACGCGATCATGGCGGGCGCCTCCGGGTACGTGCTCAAGGCGATCCGCAGCTCCGAACTGCTGGCCGCGGTGCGCGACGTGGCGGCGGGGAAGTCGCTGCTCGACCCGGTCGCCACCCAGCGGGTGCTGGAGCGACTGCGCGGCGGAGGCGACGAGGGCGACGAGCGCCTGGCCCGGCTGACCGACCAGGAGCGGCGCATCCTGGCGCTGATCGGGGACGGCCTGACGAACCGGGCGATCGGCGAGGAGCTGAGCCTGGCCGAGAAGACCATCAAGAACTACGTCTCCAGCCTGCTGGCGAAGCTCGGCATGGAACGCCGCTCCCAGGCCGCGGCCTTCGTGGCCCGCCGCAACGCGGAACGCCGGCGCTAGGCCCTTGCCGGGCGGGGCGGGGGGTGCCCCCCAACGCCGCGGTTCGGCCCGCGGCCGACCCGGCACCACCCAGGGGATGCTGGTCCCGTTGCAACGAAGCCGGCGCACAGCCCGAAGGACTGGGTGGCGGCCCGGGAGCCTGGGGGCAGGTCTTGGGGGCGGGGCGGGGGGTGGGGTCAGTCGCAGAAGGCGTCGTGGACGGCGGGGGCGTGGCGGGTCCACCAGAGGACCAGCGCCGCGGTGGCGGCGAACTGCGCGTCGGCGCGATGGTCGTTGCGCTCGTAGTGCCAGCGCAGGATCCAGAAGTCGTTGAGCCGCTCCCACCACACCCGGTGCACCGCCTCCGCGAGCTCCGCGGCGTCGGTGCAGGTGCCGTGGCGGTAGGCGCGGGCGTAGGCGCGGACCTTGGCCAGCTCCAGGCCGCCGTCGGGACGCAGGAAGAAGATCACGGCGGCGCGTACCACCTCCTCCGCGCGCGGGCGCACGCCGAGCCGGTCCCAGTCGATGATGGCGGCCGGCTCCGCCGCCTGGTACAGCAGGTTCAGCGGGTGGAAATCGCCGTGCACCCAGCCCCAGGCGGGCGCCCGCCCGCCGTGCGGGCGGCGGTGCGCGTGCTGGCCGAGCAGGTCGCGGCGCTCCAGCAGCCGGTGCTCGGCGAGCTCGTCGAAGCCGTTCCGGCGCCGGCGACCGCGGATCCGGACGAGCAGTCGTTCGATCAGCGCGTAGGTGTCGGCCGGATCGGCGGACGCGGGCGCGGGCGGCGCGACGCGCCCGAGGAAGGCGGTCGCCGGACGCCGGGCCGCCGGGGCGGCTAAGCCGGTCGCGCCCCGGGTCAGCTGGCCGAGATGACCGAGCTGGGCGACCGGGCCCACGTAGCCCATGATCTGCCCTATCACGTGCTCCAGACCCCGGTGCACCCGGCCGAGCAGCGCGCCGAGCCGGCGGCATTCGGAGGGGCTGAGCTCGCCGCCGCCCCGGTGCCGTCCCTCGACCCACGGATGCAGGGCGTAGCGGCGCCCGCCGAACACCGCGACGGTGTGGCCGTCGCGGTCGGCCAGCGGCGGGGCGACCGGCAGGCCCAGCGAGGCCAGCGCGGCGGTGGCGCGGTGCTGCTGCGCCAGATGCGGAACGCCCTCGGGGTCGTCGACGTCCGGATCGCCGCCGAGGTGGTGCTTGAGGAAGAAGCTGCCCCGGGTGGTGGCGAGCCGGTAGCCGCGGTTGAGCAGCCCTTCGGAGAGTGGCTCGCAGGTCAGCGGCTCGCCGGCCCCGTAGCGGCACAGCAACGCGGACAGGGTGCGCGCGGAAGGGGGCATCGTGCCAGGCGTCAGGGTCAGGGGAAGGAGTCGCCCTCGGTCACGCCCTCGTCCTCATCCTCGGTGGGAGTGGGCTCCGGCTCGGTCTCGTCCGGGGGCGTCTCCTCGTCGGTGGGAGTCTCCTCGTCCGTGGCCGTCTCGTCGTCGGTCGCGGTCTCGTCGTCCGTGGCCGTCTCGTCGTCGGTCGCGGTCTCGTCGTCCGTGGGGGTCCCGGTATCGGTCTCGGTGGGCGTGACCTCGTCCGTCTCCGTCACCGTGGGGGTGTCCGGGTCGGTCGGGACGTAGTCGTCGTCCTCGGTGGTGCCCTCGTCGGTGTCCTCGGTCTGCGGGTCCGTCGTCTCGTCGTCCCGCGTCTGGCCCTCGTTGTCGCCGGGGTCGTCGGTCTGGGTCTGCGTCCCGTTGTCGCCATCCTCCTGGTCGCCGCCGAGGTTGGCCGCGACCAGCACGCCCGTGCCGATGGCCACCACGGCGAGCAGCGCCACGAGGATCAGCCGGCCGCGGCGGCCGTCGCCCGACCGGCCGCGGCCCCGGGTGCCGCCGTCGCCGTCACCCGGCTGGCCGAGCAGCATCGGGGACGCGAGCTGGCCGGTCGCGGCCATGCCGGCGGGCACCCGGGCGGTGCTGGCGGTCGATCCCGGCGTGCCCATCGGCGGGGTCATCCCGGTGGCGACGGAGCCGGTGTTCCACAGCCCGCCGGTGTGGGAGCCGTGCTCCTCCAGCATGCGCAGTGCGTACTGCACCATGCCGCGCATCTCCTCGGCGGACTGGAAACGCTCCTCGGGGTCCTTGGCCAGGGCCCGCATGACCAGCCCGTCGAGCTCCGGCGGCGCGCTCGGGGCGACCTCGGAGGGCGGCCGGGCGATGTCCTGGACGTGCTGGTAGACCACGGACAGCGGGGTCTCGCCGACGAACGGCGGACGCAGCGCGAGCAGCTCGTAGAGCAGGCAGCCGACCGCGTACAGGTCGGAGCGGATGTCCACGGTCTTGCCCAGCGCCTGTTCGGGCGAGAGGTACTGCGGGGTGCCCATCACCATGCCGGTCTGCGTCATGGTCTGGGAGGCGCCGTGCAGGGCGCGGGCGATGCCGAAGTCCATCACCTTGACCGTGCCGGTGTCGGTGATGATGACGTTCGCCGGCTTGATGTCGCGGTGCACGATGCCGTGTTGGTGGCTGTACCCGAGGGCCTCCAGCACGCCGGAGACGATGATCAGCGCCTGCTGGACGGGCGGCGCCTCGGCGTTGATCAGCAGTTCGCGGATGGTCCGGCCGTGCACCAGCTCCATCACCATGTACGGCACCGTGGTGCCGCGGCTGGCGGTGAGCCGCATGCGCTCCTCGCCGGAGTCGTAGACCGCGACGACGGCGTGGTGGTTGAGCCCGGCGACGGACTGTGCCTCGCGGGTGAAGCGGGCCTTGGAGACCGGGTCCTCGGCGAGGTCGGCGCGCAGCAGCTTCACCGCCACGGGGCGGCCGAGCCGCACGTCCTCGGCGGCGAAGACCTCGGCCATGCCACCGCGGCCGAGGCGGTGGGTCAGCCGGTAGCGCCCCTCGCCGACGAGCCCGTTGTTGCCGTACATTTCCGGCGTATCGGGCACCTCGGTGCCGGCCGCCTCGGGCTCGTGGTCGTGAGAGCCCGCGCCGCCTTGCTCCTGTGCCATCAGTCCTCGCCGTAATCGCTGGTTCGCCCTGCCATCAAACCCGTTCGGGGGCCGCGCTGACAAGTTGAGGGGAGTGGGGGTGCGCATGGGGCGTACGGGGCGGGTGGGGGGCGGGGGGAGGCGGTCACGGTACGGACAACGTGCTTGACGTGAAGGGGCGCTCAGGCAGACTTGGGGCGAAACCCGGGGCATCGCACGGCGGCACCGGTCCGTATCATGCGCGGCGGAGCACTCAGGACCGGCCCCGCCCGCCAAGGGGGAACAGACAGATGAGTGACCACGCCGCACCGCCGCCGCGGGACTTCTCGGGCCGCACCGTGGGGGGCGGTCGCTACCAGCTTCGGGACCTGCTGGGCCGGGGCGGTATGGCGTCGGTGCACCTCGCCTGGGACACGGTGCTGGAGCGGCAGGTCGCGATCAAGACGATGCACTCGGACCTGGGCACCGAGGACGCCTTCCGGGAGCGCTTCAAGCGCGAGGCGCAGGCCGTGGCCAAGCTCACGCACACCAACATCGTCTCGGTCTTCGACACCGGCGAGGACCGAATAGACGACGTCCCGGTGCCGTACATCGTCATGGAGTACGTCGAGGGCGATCCGCTGCGCGGCGTGCTGGAGGAGGACATCGCGCGGTACGGCGCGATGCCGGCGGAGAAGGCGCTGGCGATCACCGGGGACGTGCTGGCCGCGCTCGACATCAGCCACGAGATGGGCCTGGTGCACCGCGACATCAAACCGGGCAACGTGATGCTCACCCGGCGCGGCGTGGTGAAGGTGATGGACTTCGGCATCGCGCGGGCGATGCAGTCCGGGGTCACCGCCATGACGCAGACCGGCATGGTCGTCGGCACCCCGCAGTACCTCTCCCCCGAACAGGCACTCGGGCGCGCCGTGGACGCCCGCTCCGACCTGTACTCGGTCGGGGTGATGCTCTTCGAACTGCTCACCGGCCGGCTGCCGTTCGACGCGGACTCGCCGCTGGCCATCGCCTACGCGCACGTCCAGGAGGAGCCGCCGACGGCGTCGTCGATCAACGCCTCGGTGCCGCCGCCCATCGACGCCATGGTGGCGCGGATGCTGGCGAAGAACCCCAACGACCGGTTCCCCAGCGCCGAGGCGGTGCGCGCGGAGATCCTGCGGATCGCCGGCACCGCGAGCGGTTCGATGCCGCGCATCGTGCCGGGCGCCCCGGCTCCCGGCAACAGCGGGGCGGGCGTGGCCCAGGCCGTGTTCCCCGAGTTCGGCGCGCCGCACCAGCCGGCCAGCCCGTACGGCCCGGCAAGCCCATACGGTCCGCCGCACGCCGCCGCGCACACCCCGCCGCACACCCCGGCGTCCCTCGCCCACCCGGGGCAGGCGCCACAGACCCCGCCACACGACTGGGGGCACCTCCCAGGCCCCCAAGGGCCTGGGGGAGGATATCCGGGGCCGGCCACCCCGGCCCCGGGGGGCGCGCCCGGGGCGCCGGCGACCCCGCCGCCGTACCACGTCAACCCGCAGCAACAGTCAGGCGGCGGTGGCGGGCGGAACGGCACGCTGATGGTGGTGGCCGCCTCGGTGGTGGCGATCGTGCTGGTGGCGGTGGTCGCCGTGGTGGTGATACTCAACGGCCGCGGCGACGACGGCGACCCGCAGGCCGACCCGGGCGACGGCGACGGCACGGGAGGCCAGACGACGCAGGAGAGCACGCCCGACGCCACCGAGGAGGAGGACGAGCCGCGGTTCCAGCCGGGCGACCCGAACAAGACCATCGACCCGTCGGAGTGCACCGACGCCTACGAGTACTACGACCAGGACGCCTACCCGGGCGCGGTGGAGCTCCCTGACTTCTACGACGTGCACATCGACTCGGTGAAGGCGTGCATCCGGGCGGCCGGCTGGTCCTACGACGAGGACATCACGTACAAGGACGAGGTACTCAAGGGCGAGGGCATGGTGGTCGACCAGAAGCCCGACGAGTACGAGCCGTTCACCCCGGACGAGGACATCATCGAGCTCACGGTCTCCACGGGGCACGAGCCGGAGTGACAGGCGCGGTGCTCGGGGCGGAGCTCAGGGCGTGACGGAGAAGTTCGCGAGGATGCGCTCGGCCAGGTCCTGTTCGCCCTCGACCTTGACCCGGTCCGCGACCTTCCGCGGCTTGATCCGCCCGCAGGCCAGCCGCGCGTAGGTCTCCCAGTCCATGGTGAAGGTGACCAGCGGGCCGAGCGAGGGGCTGCCGTCCACGGTGCCCTGGCCCTGCTCGTCCACCCGGACCGTGCGCAGGAACTCCATGGGCCCGTTGACGTCGAAGACGACGGCGGACTTCTTCGGGGCGCCCGCCCTGCCGGCGACCACCCGGGGGAGTTGGGAGATCAGCACGTCGCGGGCGACCTGCGCCGCGGCCGAGTCGATGTTCCCCGGCTTGCCCAGCGCCCGCCGCAGGTCCTGCTCGTGCGTCCAGACGTCGAAGGCGCGCATGGTGAGGAAGTCCGCCAGGGTCCGCTGGCCGAAGACGGGGTGCGCGACGGTGTCCTCCGGCTTGCGCCGCTCGTTGCGCAGCTGCCGGGAGCGGCGGATGATCGTGTACTCCAGCTCGCCCGTCATCTCGGGTCCCGTGTGGTGCCGGCGCACGTCCACCTGCACCTCCATGTACCGCTTGGCCTCGTTGGTGACGTGGTAGAGGTCGCGGGGAAGGGTGTGGATGGGGCGGGGGTCGCCGAGCGCCTCGCATTCGCTGCCGATGACATGGGAGACGACGTCGCGCACGGACCAACCGGGGCATTCGGTGGGGCGGTTCCACTCCCCGTCGACCAGCGAGGAGACGAGCTCGGATATGGCCTCGATGGATTGGGTCCAGGCATCGATGGATGGCTGAAGGCTCGGATGCACGGTCACGGGACCCCTCGTGGCGATTGTCGCTGGCGCTGGCTTGGGTGTTCACACGTTACGCTGCGCGGGGGCAGCCGGTAATGGTTTCTGGCCCCTCATCGCATCCTAGGGGGCAAATCCTAGGGACGGCGGGACGCCCGCCACGAGCCGAACCGCACCTCGGCGGCGCAGTTGGCGGGGTCGGGCCGCGCCGCCGTGCAGTGCGGCGCGACCCGACCCCGTGAGTCCAGAATGGCCGGCGCGTTTCACGTGTGTGTGACGGCGGCTCACCGGGGGTGCCACGGTGTCCCGCGCATCCTACGCCACCGGTGCCGGGTCCCACCCGGCTCGGTGCGTCCTCAGTGCGCGAGGAAGACCGCCAGCATCGCGGCGAGTTGGTGGGGGTCGCTCGAACCGCAGAGCTCGCGGGCGGAGTGCATGGAGAGGATGGCCACGCCCACGTCCACGGTGGCGATGCCGTGCCGCGCGGCGGTGATCGGGCCGATGGTGGTGCCGCAGGGCATGGTGTTGTTGGAGACGAAGGTCTGGTAGCCGACGCCGGCGCGCTCGCACGCCTCGACGAACCGGGCGCGGCCCGAACCGTCCGTGGCGTAGCGGTTGTTGACGTTGACCTTGAGCAACGGGCCGCCGTTCGGCCGCGGGTGGTGGCCCGGCTCGTGCCGGGCGGCGTAGTTGGGGTGCACGGCGTGGCCGGTGTCGGAGGACAGACAGACCGAGGCTGCCAGTGCGCGGGCCCGGTCCTCGACGCCGCCGCCGCGGACGTGCACCGAACGCTCCAGCACGGTGCCGAGCAGCGGGCCCTGGGCGCCGGTGTCGGACTGGCTGTCGCTCTCCTCGTGGTCGAAGGCGACCAGCACCGGGATATGCGCCGGCTCCTCGCCCGCGCCGGTGCCGGTCACCGCGGTGAGGGCGGCGGTGCCGGCGTGCACCGACAGCAGGTTGTCCATCCGGGGGCCGGCCAGCAGCTCCCGGTCGAGGCCGAGATAGGCGGGCGGCTCGACGCTGTGGGTCATCAGGTCCCAGCCGATGACCTCGCCCGGCACCAGTCCGGCCTCGGCGGCCAGGAACTCGATGAGCTCGCCCTCGCGCGGCCGGCCGGTGCCCCAGACCGGCGTCATGTGCTGCTGCCGGTCCAGCCGCAGCCCGTCGTTGTTGACGCCGCGGTCGAGGTGGACGGCCAGCTGCGGCACCCGCAGCAGCGGCCGGTTCACGTTGACCAGCACGCTCCCGCCGCCGCGCAGCGACAGCCGGCCCGCCAGGCCCAGGTCACGGTCCAGCCAGCTGTTGAGCAGCGGGCCGCCGTAGATCTCCACGGCGATCTGCTTCCAGCCGTGCGCCCCGGTGTCGGGCACCGGCTTGACCCGCAGGTTGGGCGAGTCGGTGTGCGCGCCGACGATGCGGAACGGGGTGTCCGGCGTGGCGTGCTCCGGCACGTACCAGGCGACCAGCGCGCCGCCGCGCACCAGGTACCGGCCGCCGGCCGCGCCGTCCCAGGCCGCGGTCTCCTCGACCTGCCGGAACCCGGCCTTCTCCAGCCGCGCCGCCGCCCCCGCCACCGCGTGGTACGGGGTGGGCGAGGCGGTCAGGAAGGCCATCAGGTCGTCGGTGTGCGCGCGATCGAAGCGGCCGGCGGGAGCAGTCATGCCCTCCACGATACGAACCCCACTCGCCGGCGCGCCGCCGCGTCCGTCAGAACGCCTCCTCCGGCAGCTCCATCAGCGACACGTCGGCGGTCTCGGCCGCCGTGCGGGCGACCGCGACGCCGGGCAGCACGGTCCGCGCGAAGAACCGCGCGGCGGCGATCTTGCCCTGGTAGAAGGCGCGGTCCTTCTCGTTCGCGTCCGGTAGCTTCGCCGCGGCCACGGCGGCGCCGCGCAGCAGCAGGTAGCCGACGACGACGTCGCCGGAGGCAAGCAGGAACGGCGTGGTGTTGAGGCCCACCTTGTACAGCGAGCTGACGTCCTTCTCGGTGCCCGCCAGATCGGTGAGCAGCACCCCGACCATCGCCTCCAGCTCGCCGGTGGCGGTGGTCAGCTGGTCGCGGGCGGCGGCCAGCTCCTCCCCGCCGGGCGCCTCGGCGAGGAACTTCCTGATCTCCTCGGCGAGCGCGGTGAGCGCCAGGCCCTGGTTGCGGACGATCTTGCGGAAGAAGTAGTCCATGCCCTGGATCGCCGTGGTGCCCTCGTAGAGGGTGTCGATCTTGGCGTCCCGCAGGTACTGCTCGATCGGGTACTCCTGCAGGTAGCCCGAGCCGCCGAGGGTCTGGAGGGACTCCGCCAGAAGCTGGTAGGAGCGCTCGGAGCCGTAGCCCTTGACCAGGGGGAGCAGCAGATCGTTGAGCGCCTCCTCGGCCGAGGCGTCCTCGCCGGCCGCCTGCTTGACCACGATGCCGTCCTGGACGCTGGCGGTGTACAGCACCAGGGCGCGCATGCCCTCGGCGTACGCCTTCTGCGTCATCAGCGAACGGCGCACGTCGGGGTGGTGCGTGATGGTGACGCGCGGCGCGGCCTTGTCCCCGAACTGCGTGAGGTCGGGGCCCTGCACCCGCTCCTTCGCGTAGTCCCGGGCGTTGAGGTAGCCGGTGGAGAGGGTGGCGATGGCCTTGGTACCGACCATCATCCGGGCCAGCTCGATGACCCGGAACATCTGGCGGATGCCGTCGTGCTTCTCGCCGAGCAGCCAGCCCTTGGCCGGGCGGTCGTGCGCGCCGAAGGTCAGCTCGCAGGTGTTGGAGACCTTCAGGCCCATCTTGTGTTCGAGGTTGGTGGCGTAGACGCCGTTGCGCTCACCGAGCTCGCCGGTCTCCCAGTCGAACTCGTACTTCGGCACCAGGAACAGCGACAGGCCCTTGGTGCCGGGCCCGTGGCCCTCGGGGCGGGCCAGCACCAGGTGGACGATGTTCTCCGTCAGGTCGTGTTCGCCCGAGGTGATGAAGCGCTTGACGCCCTCGATGTGCCAGTGGCCGTCGTCCTGGGGGATCGCCCTGGTGCGGCCGGCGCCCACGTCGGAGCCGGCGTCCGGCTCGGTGAGCACCATGGTCGACGACCATTCGCGGTCGATCATCAGCTGCGCGACGTTCTTCTGCTCCTCGGTGCCCTCGGCGTGCACCACCTGGGCGAAGGCGGGGCCCGAGGCGTACATCCAGATGGCCGGGTTCGAGCCCAGCACGGATTCGGCGGCGGCCCAGATCAGGGAGCGGGGGGCGGTCGTGCCGCCCAGTTCCTCGCCCACGCCCAGCCGCCACCATTCGGCGTCCATGTACGCGCGGTAGCTGCGGCGGAAGGCCTCGGGCACGGGGGCGGTGTGGGTCTCGGGGTCGAAGACCGGCGGGTTGCGGTCGCCCTCGGTGTAGGAGGCGGCCAGCTCGTTCTCCGCCAGCCGGTACATCTCGGAGAGCACGCTGCGGGCGGTCTCGGCGTCCGTCTCGGCGAAGGGCCCCGAGCCGTACACGGTCTCCCGGCCCAGGACCTCGAACAGGTTGAACTCGATGTCGCGGAGGTTCGACTTGTAGTGGCCCATGGCTACGACTCCGTAGGTGCTCGTAGGGTGCGCTAGGTGCTCGTACCGGCAGGTAACACCCATCATGCTACCCAGCGGTAATAAGAGCAAGGGGAATCCGTCCGGGAGCCCGTCCCGGACGGAGTCACGGTGGCGGCCCATTCTCAGTAGGCTTCCTCACCATGTATGGATACGACCAGTCCGCCTACGTGGGCCAGCAGCCCTATGGCGTACCACAACAGCCGTCCGCCGACGGCTACGGGGGGCAGCAGTTGTATCCCGAGCCCCCGCCGGCCCAGGCGCAGGCGCAACCCGCCGCCCAGGCGGCGCCGCCCGCGCCGCCCTCGCTCGCGGACGCGCTGCGCGCGTACACCTCGGGCGCGCTGTCCACCGAGGAGTTCCACGACGTCTTCCTCGCCGCCAAGATCTACTGTCCGCGCGGCGAGAACCCGGGCTTCCTGGCGCTGCACAACACGCAGCAGCCGGTGATCCCACTCTTCACCTCGCTCAAGGAGCTCCGCCGCTACGCCGGCAAGGACTCCCGTTATTTCACCGTCACCGGCGGTGAGGTGCTCGACCTGCTGCCCTCGGGCTACGGCTTCGCGCTGGACATGGAGGGCGAGCACCGCATCGTGATGGACGCCAGGGCGGTGGAGGAGATGGTCGACTACACGATGCGCCGGATGTACGGCTGATCCGCCGCCCCTGCGGCCCCACAGAGAGTGGCCGGAAGTGACGCCTCGTCGGTTCGCCGCACGGGTGACGGGTACTCGCCGTCGTCCGACAGCGGAACGAGGTGAAGGGCATGTCGTCCAATGGAGTGGAGACACGGGTCTTCGACGAGGTTCACATCGGCAAGGGCGTGCGGCCGGTGGCCCAGCACGGCTACGTGACCATCGAGGACGGAGTGATCACCCTTCTGGGGTCCGACCGCCACCTGATCGAGAGCGCCCCGCTGAGCCGGGTGAGCGCCACCGAGGCCCGCTTCACGGGCGGCAGGACACTGCATATGCGGGTCAACGGCACCCGCTACAACATCTCCCCGAAGTGGGGCGACCGCGCCGGCCGGCTGCTGCGCCCGGGCCGCCCCGAGGACGTGCGGCGCGAGGCCGGGGAGCTGCTGGAGCTCATCCGGCACGAGGGCGGCGACGTCAGCTGACGCCACGGCCGACCGGCTGGTCGGGCGGGCGGGCGGGCCGATCCGGTCAGTAGCCGATGCGGAAGGTGGCGTCCTGGCGGTCGAGGGTGGGGGAGCTGCTGGAGACCGGGTCGATGCGGAGCACGTGGTCGTAGTGGCGCAGGTGGCGGTCCGGGTGGTTGTGGGAGCGGAACGAGGTCCAGGCGGAGTCGGCGAGGCCGGCGACGCGGTGGAACGTGGCGTCCGCCGCGAAGGTGGCGGAGCCGTCGTTCTGGGCCAGGACCATCGCGTAGTCCGCGTGCCGCAGATAGTGGTTGGCGACGTTGACGGACCTGAAGGAGATCCCGGACGAGTCCGCGAGACCGGGGACGAGTGGCCACTGCGCGTCCCGGTAGGGGTCGAACGGGTACGGGTCGATCCGGCCCGCGTAGTTCGCGTGCCGGATCAGGCGGTCCGGCTCGTTGTAGGACCTGATCCGCTTCCAGGACGGCGCGCCCCAGCGGGACAGCAGGGCGTCGTGTTCGGCGGCCGTCAGGGGCGCGATGGTGGGGTGCTTGGCGTTGAGCGGCTGGGTGTAGTCGGCCTTCGACAGCGGTCGACCTATCGGTCGAAATATCGAACGCCATTCGCTATCCCGACCGGACCTTAGGATCGCCCCACCCCTCCGTCAATCCCTCGCGCACCGCCGCGCCGCCCCGCGGGTCGTTCTCCCTGAGGTCGAACCAGATCGTCTTGCCCTCGCCCCTGGGCGACACGCCCCAGTCGTCGGCGAGCGACTCCATCAGCACCAGGCCGCGCCCCGAGGACGCCAGCTCGCCGGGGTGGCGGCGGTGCGGCGGTGCGGCGCTGGGGTCGGTGACCTTCACCCGCAGCCGCCGGTCGCCCGGCGGACCGGCGAGCTCCGCGACCAGCAGCGCGTCGCCCTCGGTATGGGCGAGCACGTTGGTCACGAGCTCCGAGACCATCAGCGTCGCCCCGAACACCCGGTCCGGGTTCTGCCAGTCGTGCAGCATCGCGGCCAGCTGCCAGCGCGCCACCGCGACCCGGTCCGGCTCCGACTGGGCGATGGTCAGCACCACCCGGCGCACCGGACCGCGCGCCCCGGCCGCGGGCGGCTCCGGTTCGGGGCGGCGGAGCAGCAGCAGCGCGATGTCGTCCTCGTCCTGCCCGGCCGCCCCCGACGTTCGTCCCTCGGCCCGCTCCACGCTCTGCGCGGTGTCGATCAGGGCCTCCGCCACCTCCTCCAGATCGGCCAGGCGCCGGCGATCCAGCCCCTGGACGGCCGCGCGCAGGCGCGCCCAGCCGGTGTCCAGGTCCAGATGACCCGACTCCAGCAGCCCGTCGGTGCACAGCAGCAGCGTCTCCCCCGGCTCCAGCAGCAGCCGGGTGGTGGGGTAGTCGCCGTCCGGGGCGACGCCCAGCGGCAGCCCGCCGGCGGTGGGCCGGGTCAGCACCGTGCCGTCCTGGAGCACCATCGCCGGGTCCGGGTGGCCCGCCCTGGCGACGCGCAGTGTTCCCGAGGGCGCGTCCACCTCGACGTACAGGCAGGTGGCGAAGCGGTCGTCCGGCTCCTCGCCCTCGTCCCCCGCGGTCGGCGCCAGGGTGGCCAGGAACCGGGAGGCGCGGGCGAGCACCGCGTCCGGGTGGTGCCCCTCGGAGGCGTAGGCACGCAACGCGATCCGCAGCTGGGCCATGATCGCGGCGGCCCGCACATCATGCCCCTGGACGTCGCCGATGATCAGCGCCACCCGTCCTGACGGCAGCGGGATCACGTCGTACCAGTCTCCGCCGACCCGCAGCCCGCGGCCGGTCGGCACGTACCGGGCGGCCAGCCGCATCCCGGGGATGCTCGGGGTGGGGGCGGGGCGCATCGCGCGCTGGAGGTCGTCCGACAGCTCCCGTTCGGTGTCGTGCAGGAACGCGCGGGCCAGCGCCTGGGCGATCAGCCGGGCGAGGGTGGCGAGCAGCGAACGCTGCTCGAAGCCGAAGTCCGTCCGCGTGTCGAAGGAGACCAGCCAAACCCCGACGGTGCGGCCGCTCACCACCAGCGGCAGGTACGCGAACGACTTGCGGTTCAGCGACGCGATCGGCCGCCAGACCTCCGGATAGCCCTCGCGCAGCTCCCCCGCGGTGGGGAAGTAGCGCGCCCGTCCGGTGCGCAGCACCTCGGCCGCCGGGTTGTGGCTGTTGATGTGCTGCGGCCGCGGCAGGGCGCGGCGGATCCGCTCCTCCTCCTCCCGGTCCTGTTCCGGATCCGAACCGCGGGTCCGGTACTCGATCGCCAGCAGCCGGTCGCCCTCCCGGCTGAAGACGGCGGTGGCGGCGGGATGGAAACCGGGCATCGACAGCGCGGCGACGACCTGGAGCACCTCGCGCCCGGTATGCGCCTCGGACAGCGCCTGCCCGGTGTCGAGCAGGAACGCCTCGCGGGCGCGGCGGTCCTCGTCCGCGTCCCCGAGCGCGGACGCCGGCGGGTGGCCGGCGGGCGGCACCTCGACGAAGACGCCGACCAGGCCGAGGGGCGCGGCCGGGCCGCCCGTGCCGTCCGCCTCCGGTGCGTGGGCGCGGCTGCGCAGGCTCCGCAGCACGGTGCCGTCCTCGGCGACGACCCGGAGCTCCGCCTCGGCGAGCCGCCCCTCGGCGGCGGACGCGGCGAGGTAGCGCTGGGCGGCAACGTAGTCGGTCACATGGAAACGGGCGCGCACCTCAGGTTCGGGAACGGCGGTCGGCTCGGCGGGCAGTCCGAGCAGCTCCGCGGCGACGGCGTCGAGGCGCACCAGGCCGTCGCTGCCGTGCCAGCGCCACAGGCCCACCCGGCAGGCGGCCAGCACGTCCTCTGTGTGCATATTGCACTACTTTATTCCGTTCTGTACGGGCACGGCGAGCAGGGGTAGCCCGGGGCGGTAGTCTGGTCGCGCCCCTGAGAACCCGCCGAGGGCCCGTGGCACGCCTCCCGGAGTCCCTCCCGAACCGTTGACGACTTGGGTGATCGAACGATGCACCGGTACCGGTCCCACACCTGCGGCGAGCTGCGTTCCTCGGACATCGGCACCGATGTCCGGCTCTCCGGTTGGCTGCACAATCGCCGGAACCTGGGCGGCATCCTCTTCATCGACCTGCGCGACCACCACGGCATCACCCAACTCGTGGTGCACCCCGAGACCGAGGCCGCCCAGGCGCTCGGCGAGCGGCTCGGCTCGTTGGCCAAGGAGACCGTACTGCGGGTGGACGGACGGGTGGTCAGCCGCGGCCGGGAGAACGTCAACACCGAGCTGCCGACCGGTGAGATCGACGTCGAGGTCCGCGAGATCGAGGTGCTCGGCGGCGCCGAGCAGATCCCGTTCACCATCAACGCCGAGGACGGGGTCAATGAGGAGCGGCGCCTGGAGTACCGCTTCCTCGACCTGCGCAAGGAGCGGATGCACCGCAACATCATGCTGCGCTCGTCGGTGATCTCGACGATCCGCTCGAAGATGACCGGGCTCGGCTTCACCGAGTTGGCCACGCCGATCCTCTCCGCCACCTCACCCGAGGGCGCCCGCGACTTCCTGGTGCCGTCCCGGCTGCACCCTGGCACCTTCTACGCGCTGCCGCAGGCGCCGCAGCAGTTCAAGCAGCTGCTGATGATCGCCGGCTTCGACCGGTACTTCCAGATCGCGCCCTGCTTCCGCGACGAGGACGCCCGCGCCGACCGCTCGCCCGGCGAGTTCTACCAGCTCGACATGGAGATGAGCTTCGTCGAGCAGGAGGACGTGTTCGGCGTCATCGAGCGGGTGATGACCGAGCTGTTCGAGGAGTTCGGCGACGGACGGCACGTCACCTCGCCGTTCCCCCGCATCCCCTTCCGCGAGGCGATGCTCAGGTACGGCTCGGACAAGCCGGATCTGCGCACCCCGCTGGAGCTGGTGGACGTGTCCGAGGTCTTCGCCGGTTCCGGCTTCCGCGCCTTCGCCGACCAGCACGTGCGGGCCCTGGCGGTGCCGGACACGGCCGGCCAGTCGCGGCGGTTCTTCGACGAGATGGGCGACTTCGCCACCACTCTCGGCGCCAAGGGCCTGGCCTGGGTGCGGGTCGGCGACGGCGGCGCGCTGACCGGGCCGATCGCCAAGTTCCTCACCGAGGAGAACGTCAAGGCGCTGCTGGACGCGCTGCGGGCGGAGCCCGGCACCGCGATCTTCTTCGGCGCCGGCGCGTTCGACGAGGTGTCGCGGATCATGGGCCAGGTGCGCGTCGAGGCGGCCCGGCGGACCGGGAACTTCGAGGAGAACGTCTTCCGCTTCTGCTGGATCGTCGACTTCCCGATGTTCGAGCGGAACGAGGACACCGGCGCGATCGAGTTCTCGCACAACCCGTTCTCCATGCCGCAGGGCGGCCTCGCCGCGCTGGAGGAGAAGGACCCGCTCGACGTGCTGGCCTGGCAGTACGACATCGTCTGCAACGGCGTGGAGCTGTCCTCCGGAGCGATCAGGAACCACGAACCGGACATCATGTACCGGGCGTTCGAGATCGCGGGGTACTCGAGGGACGACGTGGAGCGCGAGTTCGGCGGCATGCTCCGGGCGTTCCGCTACGGCGCCCCGCCGCACGGCGGCATCGCGCCCGGCATCGACCGCATCGTGATGCTGCTGGCCGACGAGCCCAACATCCGGGAGACCATCGCCTTCCCGCTCAACGGCAACGCCCAGGACCTGCTGATGGGCGCGCCCAGCGCGGTGGCGGAGAGCCGGCTGCGGGAGCTCCACCTGGCGCTCCGTAAGGAGTAGCGCACGCCCGGTTTAGCCCCGCGCGGCGGACGGTATCTCTGCTGCGCGGCCGGGCCCGGAGGCATGTGTGACCAGACAACCCCCCTTCACTCCCGAGGAACTGACGCTGCTCGAGGACAGCGGACGCGCCCGGACATGGGAGCGGGGGGAGGTGCTGATGTTCGAGGGCGACCGGGCGGACGACGTGGTGCTGATCACGGACGGCCTGGTCCGGATCACCAAGGACTCGGAGAACGGCTACACCAGCGTCCTCGCCGTGCGCGGCCCCGACGACCTGCTCGGGGAGCTGTCCTGTCTGGACGGCGGCGCGCGCTCGGCGACCGCCACCGCCACCAGCCCTGGCTCCGGAGTGACCATCACCGCCGACCGGTTCCGCGCCCTGCTCACCGAACACGGGAGCCTGGCGCTGGCCGTGCTGCGCGGCGTCACCGCGCGGCTGCGCGACTCCGACCTGATCCGCGCGGAGCACGGCGCGTACCCCTCGGGGGTGCGGGTGGCCCGGGCGCTGGTGGCCATGGCGCGCCGGCACGGCGTTCCCACCCCTGAGCCGCCCGGCGCGGTGGTCGTCCTCACCAACCAGCGGGAGCTTGCCGGGGCCGCGGGCACCTCCCGCGAGTCGGTGGCACGGGCGCTGCGCGCCATGCACCGCGACGGCCTGATCGTCCCTGGGCGCGGTCGCACCCTGGTCACCGACCCGGCGGGACTCGGAGGCTGGAACGGAGAGTAGCCGATCGTACAACCATTTTGCCGTCTGTGTCATCTGACGCTTTGTCCGCACGAACTCTCCGATAGGCAGGGTTTACGCGCGAAGAGGGGAAGATGCACATGGCAGGCAAATCGCAGTACCACGAGATCATCGTGGTCGACATCAAGGACTTCGGCAGTCGGTCGAATCCGGTGCAGTCCTGGTTGCGCGACCGGCTGTACGAGCTGCTGGAGAAGGCGTTGGAGGCGGCGGGCGTCGACCACCGGGCCGCGCCCCCGCCGACCGACCGCGGCGACGGGATGTTCTGGCTGCTGCCGGGCTCGGTGCCCAAGACCGACCTGACCGGCCCGTTCGTCCGCCACCTGCACACGGGGCTGCGGGCGCTGGCCGCCACCAGCAGCGACCGGGCGGCGATGCGGTTACGCGTGGTGCTGCACGCGGGCGAGGTGGCCTGGGACGAACGCGGCTGGGTGGGGGCCGATCTGAACACCGCCTGCCGAATGGTCGACCTGCCGGTGCTCAGGGAGACGCTGGCCGCGGCCGAGGACGCGCCGATGGTGCTGGCCGTCTCCGACGCGTGGCACCGCAGCGTGATCCTGCACGACTACCCGGAGATCGACCCGGCGGAGTTCCGGCCGGTGCGCTTCGACGCCAAGGAGATCAGGAACGCCACCGCCTGGATCCGCGTCCCCGGCCATGTCTGGCCCCCGGACCAGGACCCGGCCCCGGCGGACGGCACGGCCGGAAACCCCGGCACCGGCACCGGCGCCGGCAGCACAAGAGACACCACCCACTCGGCGGGATCCGCCGGCGATACCGGTGACGCCGGTGATGCCGGCGCGCGCGGTGACACGTTCACCTTCACCACGGGTCCCGGCGCCCATTCCTTCCAGCAGGTCGGGCACATGCACGGCGACACCTACCTGGGCGCCGGGACCGCGCCGCCGCTCGATCCGGACGTGCGCCGGCTGCTCGACGAGGTGCGCACGGCCCTCAAGGAGGCCCTGGACCAGCGGCGCATCGACCCCGGCACGTATCGGAACGCCTCGGAGGAGCTCGATCGGGCCGACGAGAACGCCGACTCGGGGTCCCGGGGCCGCTTCCTCGACGCCCTCCGGAAGTGCCGGGACGTCCTCGCGCCCGTCGGCGAGCTGTCCGCCCTCGTCGGCAGCGTCATCGCGCTCGTGAGGGGGAAGCAGTGACCAGCCAGCCAGCACCGGGCTTCCAGCCGCCCCCGCGCGGCGGCGCCGGCGCCGTTCACTTCACCACCGGGGCCGACGCCCACCACTTCCAGCAGATCGCCCATATGCACGGCGACCAGCACATCCACAGCCACGCCGAGGCGACCCCCGAGCAGCTGTACCGACGGGGCCGGTCCCTGCTCGACCACGAGCAGCCGGAGGAGGCCCACCGGCACCTCTCCCAGGCGGTGTCGCGCGGCCACGCCACCCCCGAGGCCCTCTACTACCTGATGCTCAGCATCGTGCGCCGCCGCGCGCTGGACGAGCTGACCGAGGACGAGCTGCGTCAGCTTCGGGAGATCGGCCGCCGGCTCCGCGGCCAACCCGACGACGAGTACCGCGCGGCCGGCGGCGCGCTCCTGACCCTGCTGCTCGGCGCGTTCGGCCTGACCCCCGAACAGCCGGACGAGACGGCGGCGCGCGGCACACGCTCGTCCCTCAACGTCGAACTGGTGCTCAAGGACCTGCCCGCGCCGCGGCGCGACGAGATCACGAACCATCTGCGCGGCATCATCTCGGGCACCGAACAGGACCGGCTCGACCAGGAGGAGGAGCAGGAGATCCGCGAGCAGCGGATGGGCGACGACCGGGAGCGGCGGGTGCCGCTCTTCTTCATCCCCGACCCGGAGCGTCCCGTGCCGCTGCGCCCCGTGCCGCCACGCTTCGGCCCGGTGCGCACGGTCTGGTTCGTTCTCAGCGCGCTGGCCGGCGGCGCGGGCCTCGTCTCGCTGGCGCGCCTCGCCCTGGCCGGCGATGTGGCGTCCGCCGTGCCCGGGCTGCTCCTGGTCGCCGCCGGCGCCGCCGGCGCGCTGCGCTACGGCCTGGACGCGGCCTGGCGGCTGCGGCGGCTGGCCGAGGAGGAGGACGGCCGCACCCGGAGCGTGCCGGCCACCCGCCGGTCCGGCGCCGCGCGGCTCTACGCGGACGAGCTGCTGCCGCCCGCGGAGGCACACGCGTTCCACAACGAGATCCAGACCATCGTGCGGACGCGCTTCGACGAGCAGCTCGCGGGCGACGCGCAGGCCCACGAGGACCTGGCCGGGTGGCAGCGGGACACCGAGATCGCCCGGCAGAACCTGGCGGCCGAGCTCACCGACCTCTACGCGCGGCACGGCAGGCGGCCCGGCGCCTGGTCGCTGGACTATCTGGTGCAGCATCACGCGGCGGCCGCGGCGCACGCCTGGCGCGCGGGCACGCTGCGGTCCGACGAGGCCGCCCTGCGGGTGCCGCCGACCGGCTGGCTGGCGACCGCCGCCGGCGCGCTGGCGGTGCTCGCGGGCGCCGCGCTGACGCTGCCGGCCGCGACCGCGGAGAGCGTCTCCTCGGCGCTTGGCGCCGTGCTGCTGCTGGGCGCCGGCGGGTTCTTCGGGGTGCGTCACGGCTTCGCGTGCTACGCGGAACGCCGGAGGTTCGCCGCCGACCGGGAGGCGTTCGCCCGCCGGCACGAGGAGGAACTGGGGGTCTACGACTGGTGGCGCGCCCATCTCGCCAGATGGCGGCCGACGGACGGCGAGATGGCCCGCTGGCTCGACTACGACCTGCGGCATCTGCGACGTCAGGCGGTCGTCCAGGACCAGCTGCGGAACAGCGACATCGAGACGGCGTTCTTCGTCCTCGAGGGGGCGCCCGGCTGCCTGCGGGCCCGGGTGCCGGGCAGACCGCAGCGCTACTCGGACTACATCGTGCGGCTGTTCGTGCTGACCTCGGGCGGTGTCCGGCTGAGCGTCTGCACGCTCGACTTCTTCACGGCGCTCGACCAGGGGAGATCGCGCCACAGCTTCCGCTACGACGTGATCGGCACGGCCGACCTCGACGAGGAGAGCGTCCCCGAACAGCTGCGGATCACGCTGGGCAACCAGCGACGGATCGACGTGGCGGTGGAGAGCTACGGACGGCTCCACGGCGGCACGGCCGGGGGCCACCCCGGGGACCTGGACGCGACGCAGCTTCGCGAACTGGCGCTGCGGTCCTCCGGCATCTCCCGGGCCCGGGACATCCTGATGGGTGTGGCCGCCGAGGGGCGCGCCTGGTTCGACCAGCAGCGGGCCCGTAACCGGGAGCGGTTCCGCGAGGTGGTCGCGGGTCCCGACGTGGTCGAGGACGAAGGGCTCGACGGTCCGGTCGAATGAGCCGGCGGCGCGCTCCGCCCGCCACGACGGGCAGGGCGGAGCGCGCCGGTCGGCCCCTGCGTCTCACACGTCGAACTCGGTCGGCGAGATGTCCAGCGCGAAGCACACCTCGCGCACCACCCTGCGCTCGTTGGCGTCGAAGTTCCCGTCGGCGCCGCCGATGACGATGCCGATCTGCACCACCGCGCGCGCCTCCGTGGGCTTCTTCTTCGTCTTGCCGATGTCCTGCAGCACCCCGACCTTGCCGAACTCGAAGTCCGCCGTCAGCTGGTCGACGTACTTGTTGAACCGCTGGCGCAGGTCGTCGGGGGGGAAGTTCTGCAGGACCTCGTTGGTGGCGATCAGCGACGCCACCCGCTGCCGCTCGGACGCGTCCACCGACCCGTCCGCCGCCGCCACCAGTGCGCACATGGCCATGCTCGCGTCCCGGAAGGCGCCACTCTTCAGCTCGCTCTTCTTCTGGTTGAGCTGTCCCTGCATCAGCCGAGTGGAGTCCTTGATCCGGTCCCACAGCGCCATCGAAGTCACCTCTGCTAGTCGTCACCGCGTACGTAGCACGTACGTGGCGTCAACGATCTCCCACCCGTCCCAGGTTCCACGACTGCCCACACCGGTCGCCGGGGAACCCGCTACGCTGGGGGGTGAACGTCTGTGCACCCCGATGGGGCTGGAGCGTTGTGTCAAGGGCTGGTGCGTTGTGTCAGAAGCGATAGCGGCGCCCGAGCGGGCCGCCGCGCGCCCGCGGCTCGTCGTCGGGGTGCTCGCGTTCTGCGGTGTGGTGGTGGCCGTGATGCAGACGCTCGTGGTGCCGCTGCTGCCACATGTACCGGAGCTCACCGGCAGCACCCCGAACGAGGCCAGCTGGCTGATCACCATCACCCTGCTGTCGGGGGCGGTCTGCACACCGGTGCTGGGGCGACTCGGCGACATGTACGGGAAGCGGCGGGTGCTGCTGGCCTCGCTCGGGGTGCTGGTCGCCGGCTCGGTACTGTGCGCCGCCAGCTCGCATATCGGGGTGCTGATCGGCGGGCGCGCCTGCCAGGGCGCCGCCCTCGCCGTGGTGCCGCTGGGCATCAGCATCCTCCGGGACGAGTTGGAGCCCGCGCGGATGCTGCCCGCGGTCGCGCTGATGAGCTCCACCCTCGGCATCGGGGCGGCCGTCGGGCTGCCGGCCGCCGCGCTGGTCGTGGAGTACTCCGACTGGCACACCATGTTCTGGGTGTCCGCCGGCCTGGGGCTGCTCGACATCGCGCTGGTGCTGTGCTTCGTGCCGGAATCGCCGCTGCGCTCGCCCGACCGGTTCGACGTGCTCGGCGCGGCCGGCCTGTCGGCGGCGCTGGTGGCCCTGCTGCTCGCGGTCACCCAGGGCGGCGCATGGGGCTGGGCGTCCGGCCGCACCCTGGGGCTGCTCGCGGCGACCGCGGTGATCTGGCCGCTCTGGGGCTGGTACGAGCTGCGGGTCCGCGCGCCCATGGTGGACCTGCGGGTCTCCGCCCGCCCCTCGGTGCTGCTGACGAACCTCGCGGCCCTGCTGATCGGCTTCGCCTTCTACGCCAACTCCCTGGTCACGGCCCAGCTGGTGCAGGAGCCGACGAGCACCGGCTACGGCCTGGGCGCCTCGCTGGTGGTCAGCAGCCTGTGTCTGGTGCCCGGCGGCCTGGCGATGGTCGCGCTCTCCCCGGTCTCCGCGCGGATCTCGGCGGCGTTCGGCCCCAAGGTCACCCTCGCCGTGGCCGCGGGCTGCATGGCCGTCGGCTATGTGGTGCGCTACTTCACCAGCCATGTGCTGTGGGCGATCATCGTCGGCGCCACCGTGGTCGCCGCGGGCACGGCCATCGCCTATTCGGCGCTCCCGGCCCTGGTGATGCGCGCCGTGCCGGCCCGCGAGACCGCCTCGGCGAACGGGCTGAACACGCTGATGCGCTCGATCGGCCAGGCCTGTTGCAGCGCCGTGGTGGCGGCCGTGCTGTCCGGGCTCACCGTCCGAGCCGGCGGGCGAACGGTGCCGACGTTCCACGCCTACCTGCTGCTTTTCCTGGTGGCGGCCGGGGCGGCGCTGCTCGCGCTGGCCGTTACGCTGTGCCTGCCGGGCCATACGGCGCCCGCGCGTCCACGTTTCCTCGGGAGGGCGGCTGATGCGGACCCCCGCCCCCGGGCCGGCCGCCGGTGACGGCGGCGCGGGCGACGCCCCGCCAGGCGCCGAGGCGGGCGGCGGCCGGGACGCGATCGTGCGCGCCGCCCGGCGGGCCTTCGCGCTCCGCCCCTACGCCGAGGTGACGCTCCGCGGCATCGCCGCCGACGCGGGCGTCAGCGCCTCGCTCATCGTGAAGTACTTCGGCGGCAAGGAGCGGTTGTTCCACGCGGTGGCCGACTTCGGCCCGGCCGCCGACGCGCTGTTCGCCGGGCCGCCCGAGGCGCTCGGCCGGCATCTGGTGCTGACCCTGGTGCGCGCCCGCCGGGCCCGGCGCACCGACCCGCTGCTGCGGGTGGTGTTCTCGCTGGGCAACCGCGACGAGCGGACCCTGCTGCGGGAGCGGTTCAGGGAGCAGGTCACCGCCCGGCTGGCCGCCCTGCTCGACGGCCCCGAGCCGGAGCTGCGCGCGGAGCTGGTCACCGGCCAGCTGCTGGGCCTCGGCGCCACGCTCAGCCTGCACCGCCCCGGCGGCGCCGGGGAGCTGGCCACCCCCGAGCACCTCGCCGACCTCTACGCCCCCGGTATCCAGCGCCTGATCACCGCCTGATCACGGGCTGAGCACCGGCCCACCGCCGGCCGGGCCACGCGGTCCGGTCAGGAGGCCGGCCGCTCCTCGGCCGCCGGCGCCGCGGCCCCCACGCCCGTCTCGGCGAGGCTGACCCGGATCTTGGACTGACCGTGCGGGAGGCGCTCCCAGTCGTCCATGAAACGGGCCCGCAGCCCGTGCCCCTCGGCCAACCCGATGAGCGTCTCGGTGCGGTAGTAGAAGTCCTCCCTGAGCACATGGTGCTCCGCGCCCTCGGTCCGGTCGAAGGTGAAATCGAAGTGGCCGCCGGGCGCCAGGATCCGACCGACGTGCGCCAGGCACTCGTCGATGATCTCGATCGGCGAATGCGAGAAGACGCTGTGCGCGTGCACCACGTCGAACTGGCCGCTGGGCAGGAAGTCCAGGGTGAGGTTCCTGGTGATCGTCAGATGCGGCAGCTTGTCCTGGAGCCCGTACGTCACCACGGTCTGCTTGGCGCTGATCAGGATGTCGGGCGAGATGTCGATGCCGTAGTAGTGGCCGGGGTCCAGGTAGTCGATGAAGCGCCAGCCCGCGCGGAGGTTGCCGCAGCCGATGTCGAGCATCCGGTGTTCGGGGCGCAGCCCGTGGATCTTGAGGTAGTCGAACTGCATCCGGCCCAGCGCCAGCCAGCGCTCCTGGCTGCGGCTGCCGACCGCCGCCTGCGGGTCCCGCGCCGCGTCCGAGGCCATCACGGCGCGGTAGTACGCGACGTGGTCGCGGTGCTTCAGCCGGAGCCAGGCGTCGCGGCCGCTGCGGCGCAGATGCGGGGCGACGCGGCCCGGATGCCGGAGCGCATAGCCGATCTTGTGGACGAACCGGGACCGGTTGACGGACAGCCCGCGGCCCGTGCGGCCCTTCTGCGACGGCATCGAAACTCCGAGTGATCGTGCGGTATGGGACAACTGGGCAGCTTGGTGTACGTAGGACGCAAAGGCAACCATCCGGAGCACGAACCGGTGAGCTCCGTCACAAGGTTGACGGGCCACCCGGAAGGACTACGCGTACTGGTCCGCCTGGAGCCGGTAGAGCTCCGCGTACAGGCCGCCCGCCGCCATCAGCTCGGCGTGGCTGCCGGACTCGGTGATCCGGCAGCCGGACATCACCAGGATGAGATCGGCCATCCGCACCGTGGAGAAGCGGTGGCTGACCAGCAGGGTGACCGCGCCGGTGCGCCGGCCGAGGCGGCGCGCGCCGGCGGCGTACCGCTCGAAGAGGCGGTGCTCGGCCTCGGCGTCCAGCGCCGCGGTCGGCTCGTCGAGCACCAGCAGCAGCGGCGTCTCGCGCATCATCGCCCGCCCCAGCGCGAGCTTCTGCCACTGGCCGCCGGACAGCTCCGTGCCACCCGGCTGGCTCAGCCCGAGCGGCGTCGCCAGGCCCTGCGCCAGCCGGGACACCACGTCGGCGGCCCCGGCCCGGTCCAGCGCCGCGGCCACCGCGCCCTCGTCGGCCAGCCGCGGCAGGTCGCCGACGCCGACCGTCTCGCGGGCCAGCAGCTCGAAGCGGGAGAAGTCCTGGAAGCCGGCGGCGATCCGCTCCCGCCAGCGGTCCACCGGGAGGCTCCGCAGGTCCACGCCGTCCAGCTCGATCACCCCCGCGGTCGGCTCGTAGAACCGGCACAGCAGCTTGACCAGTGTCGACTTGCCCGCGCCGTTCTCCCCCACGATCGCCACGGTGGCACCGGCCGGCAGCCGCAGATCCACCCCGCGCAGCACGTCAGCACCCGCGCCTGGGGTGCCGTCCGGGTAGCGGAACGAGACGCCGCGCAGCCGGATGCCGTCCGTCAGCCGCGCCGGCACGGAGGCGCTTGCCGCGGCGGGCCCGGCGGTCGGGGCCGGAGCGTCCACGGCCGGAGCGGTCGGGGCCGGGTCACCGGCCACCAGGGCGCGGACCCAGCGCAGCTCGGCCATGGTGCGGGCCAGCCGCTGGTGCTCCTGGAGCAGCGTGACCGCGCCGGTCACCTGCCCGTTCACCTGGGCGGCGAGCACCACCACGAGCACCACCTCGCCGACCGGACAGCGCCCCGTCACCGCGTCCCGCACCACCAGCAGCGTGCCCACCACATAGCAGACCGAGAAGACCAGCTGCCCGCCCGCCCGCAGCAGCATCGCCCGCGCCTCGCCGCCCCACAGCCGGCGGGTCGCGGCCCGCCAGTGCCGCTCGTGCCGGGAGACGACCAGATCGCGCAGGCCGAGCACCCGCAGCTCCTTGGCCGTCGCCGCGTTCCTGGCCAGGTCGAACATGTGCTGCGCCGCCCGGGTGTCCGCCGCGGCCGCCATCCGGCGGGCGCTGGTCAGGGACTCGGCGTACCGCCCGGCGAGGATCGGCGGCACGGCGGCGAGCGGCAGCAGCAGCAGCCACGGGTTGAGGCGGGCCAGCAGCACCGCCGTCAGGACGACGGCGCAGCCCAGCGTGAGGCTGCCGAGCAGCGCACGAACGCCGGCGTTGCCCACCCGGTTCAGCTCCTGGCGCAGCACGGCGATCCGGTCGGCGTACTCGGCCCGTTCGTGGTGCGCCAGGCCCGCCGAGCCGTTGGACAGCGCGATGACCTCCCGATCCAGGTGCAGGAACGCCTTGTCGCCCAGCTCGAAGTAGAGGACGTGCGCGAAGTGCTCGCCGGTGAGCGCGGCGATGGCGAGCAGCGCCACGAGGGCGCCCAGGCGCCCGGCGCGGGCCGCGTCCCCGGCCACGGCGGCGTCGGTGAGCGCGCCCAGCGCGGGAGCGGTCAGGGGCAGCGCGGCGGCCTCGGCCAGCATCAGGGCGAGCGCCCCGAGCAGGCGGGCTCGGTCGTTGACCCAGCAGATCCGGGTCAGCTCGACGACGGCCCGCGCCGCGCCGCCGGTCATCTGCGGTCTCTCCCGTCCGCCGGCTCGACGCCGCCGGTCGGCAGCGCGAAGCGCCGCTCGTCGACCTCGCCGTCGGCGGTCAGCCCGGCGGCGAACCGCTCGGCCTGGAGCCGGAACAGCCGGGCGTAGTGGCGGCCGGCCGCCAGCAGCTCGTCGTGGCCGCCGAGTTCGACCACCCGCCCGCCGTCGAGCACGGCGATCCGGTCGGCCCGGCGAACGCTGGAGAAGCGGTGGCTGATCAGCACGGAGGTGACGCCCCGGGTGAGCGCCACGAAGGAGTCGAAGAACGCGGCTTCGGCGCGGACGTCGAGCGCGGCGGTCGGCTCGTCGAGTATCAGCAGCCGGGCACCGGCGTGCAGCGCGTACAGCGAGCGGGCGATGGCCACCCGCTGCCACTGGCCGCCGGACAGTTCGGCGCCGCCCTGGTAGGACCGGGAGAGCACGGTGTCCAGACCGCGCGGCAGGCGCTCCAGAACGTCGAGCACGCCGGCCCGCGCGGCGGCGGCGCGCACCGCGTCCCGGTCGGGCGGCAGGTGGGCGGCGCCGCAGGAGATGTTCTCGGCGGCGGTCAGCTCGTAGCGCACGAAGTCCTGGAAGACGACGCTGACCTGGCGGCGCCAGGCGTCGACGGGGAGGTCGCGCAGATCGCCGCCGTCCACGGTGATCCGGCCGGCGGTCGGATCGTAGAGCCGGGTGAGCAGCTTGACCAGGGTGGTCTTACCGGCGCCGTTGACGCCCACCAGGGCGGTGCAGCGGCCGCTGGGCAACACGAGGCCGAGCCCCTCCAACACGGCGGGCTGCCCGCCCGGATACCTGAACCCCACGCCCACCAGTCGCACGCCCACCCCTCCGGCCGCACTGCCCGAGTCGGCGGACCCGTCCGAAAAACCAGAAACGCCGGACCCGGTGGAGCCGCCCGACATGGCGGAAGCACCGGATCCGGCGGAGGAGGAGCCGGAGGCGGGGGACGCGCCCGGTCTGACCGAGCCGCCCAGCACGGCAGCTGAACCGACTGAAGCGGCTGAAGCGGCGGAGCCGCTCGCCGGGGGGCGGGGGCGGGGGAGTACGCGGGCGGCGATGCCGGCCTGTTCGGCGGCCAGGACCTTGGACTCGAAGATGTCGAGCGCCTCCCAGGCGCGCATGCCCATGGAGGTCTGGAGATCCGCCTCCGCGTAGAAGCCGCCCATCGCGATGGCCGCGGTGGCGGCCTGCAACCCGAGGGCCAGCCCGGTCAGCGAGACCTCGCCACGCGCCGCGCCGACGCCGAGGGAGACGAAGACGGCCACGGCGGCCGCCAGACCGAGCGCGGTGTACCCCAGGTAGGGCAGCAGGAAGACCCGGCGACGCACCCGGGCCACCCCCTGCTGGACCACCCCGAAGCTCTCGGCGTACCGCTCGGAGACCCAGCCGGTCAGGCCGTACACCCGCAGCTCCTTGGCGTGCGTGGCGCCCTGGGCGGCGTCCCTGAGGTGGTGGCTGCGGCGGAGCTCGGCGCCCCACTGGCCGTAGCGGCGGGCGAAGACGCGTTGGCCGCCACGCTGCCCGGTGCGGAAGACGAGCAGCGCGAGGCTGAGCGCGGCGGCGGCCGGCCAGGAGGCGACGGCGCCGAGCAGCACGATGAGCCCGGCCAGCCGCAGATACCTGGCGACCAGCGCGAGCATCCCGGCGCAGGCGGTGCCGGGCGTGAAGGTGCGGCCCTTGAACCACTGGCTCGCCTCGTCCAGCGCGTCGAGCGCGGCGGGATCCTCCAGCGGGGCGATGCCGGGGCTGCGTAACGAGGTGACGATCAGCCGGGCCTGGAGCCAGCCGTCCACGCGCCGGCTGAGCAGCTCGCCGAGCGCTGTTTGGACGGGCGCCAGCAGCGTCTGGCCGACGAAGAGGGCCGCCGCGAGCAGCAGGGCGCGAAGCAACGCATCCCAGGCGGGTGAGCCGGTGCCCGCCTCGACGGCGTCCGGAACTCGGCCGACCACCGTGCTGGTGGCCAGCACGAACCCGATCGGCAGCAGCCCGAGCAGGACGTTGACCAGCAGCAGGACGGCGACGAGGCCGCGACCGCCGACGGGAACGTGTCGGATGACCCGCACCCGCGCGACCACGGCCTCGCGCCACCAGCGGCGCCCTGAGGTCCCGGCTAAGCCGGGCATGCTCACGACGAGAAGAAGAGCCCGGAGAGCCCGCCCTTACGCCGGTGTGGATAGTGGCCGCCGTGGCCACCATGGCCGGCGTGGCCGTAGCCGGCCTGGTGCTGCGGGGCTCCCCAGCCGGGGCCCTGCTGCTGGACCGGCGGCGGGGGCGGAGCGGCGGCGGCGGGCGGCGGGCCGCCGAACTGCCCCTCCAGGCGGCTGATGGCCTCCAGCTCCCCGTAGTCCAGGAAGATGCCACGGCAGCCGCTGCACTGCTCGATCTGAACGCCGCTCCGGCTGAACGTGTGCATCGGCGCATGGCACTTGGGACACTGCATGGTCGGCTCCACCCCTCTTGGTCGAAAAGCTCGGTCGGGACTGACGGAAACGTCTACCCGGCAACGTGCCAGACACCCTAAACGCTCCCGGCCCCGGCCGACCGGGCTATGCGCACACAGGCGTCGACGAACGCCTCCTCGTCGGGCGTCAGATCCTTGCCCGCCCGGTCGGCGCGGAGCACGGCGCGGCACGCGAAGTGGGCGGTCAGCGCCCGGGCCGGGGCGTCCAGGCGCGGCCACGGGTCCGGCTGGTCGGGTCCCGGCCCGAGCCCGTAGTCCGGCTGGTAGCCGGCCAGCAGCCGGTGCCAGTACGCGGGCGCCAGCAGCCCGGCCGCGTACCAGGCCGCGGGGCGGGCCAGGTCCCAGGCGGGGTCGCCGAGCCCGAGGTCGTCGACGTCGATCAGCAGCCACCGGCCGTGCGGTCCCGGACGCCGGACAAGCTGTCCGAGATGGAAGTCGCCGTGGCACAACACGGCGGTCCCGGGCGGGAGAACCTCGCCGCGGCACCAGGCCGGCAGGCCGGACCAGACCCGTTCGACGGCCCGCCGGGCGGCGGCGTGCCCGGCCACCTCGCGCATCCGGGCGACGGCCCTGGCGGTGCGGGCGGGGCCGGCCATGGTCGGCAGCGCGCGGCGCGGGGTGGCGAGCGATTCGGGGTCCACGGCGTGCAGGGCGGCCAGCAGGCGGCCCGCGACCTCCCAGGGCACGGCGTCCGGGTCGCCGGCGGGGTCCACCGGGACGCCGTACGGCCACGCCGTCGCGGCCCGCCCGTCGGGCAGCGAGGCCACGCCTCCCCCAGGCCCGTGGGGGCCTGGGCGGTGCCCCCCTGGCGGCGCCGGCGGCAGCAGAACGCCGGCCAACGCGGGGTCGCCGGCGAGCGCCACCCGGGCGGCGAGCGCCCCCACGTCGGTCTCCGGTGTGTGCGCCTTCGCCACGGCGTCCCCCACCCGCACGACCGTCACACCCCCGCGCTCCACGAGCACCACCGCTTCCGCGGGACGGTCCGAAGGACCAGCCAGGAGACCGCCGGCACCCGAGACGCCGGCGCAGGGCGCATCCGAAGACCCGGCCACCGCGCCGCCCATGCGACCGCCGGCACCCGAAGCGTCCGCCGAAGGCGCATCCGAAGGGCCGGTCGCGGGGCCGGCCGGGGCGCGGGCCGCGGTGTGGTCGGCCGCCGCGGCGAGCCGCGTCAGCGCGGCCATCGCGTCCCCGCCCGGCAAAGGCCGCGCGTCCCCGCCCGGCAAAGGCCGCGCGCCGCCGTCGTTCATCTCCTGGGGATGCGCCAGGAGCCCGGGCCGCGGTCGGGTTTGGTCTGGGGCTTGGCCTTGGCGGCCATGCGGCGCTCCTCCTCCTCGCCGATGTGGTGGATGACCACCACCCGGTCGGTGAGCTCCAGGGTCGCCGCGTCTGGGTGATCGAAGGCCAGCAGCCGGTGCCCGCGTATCACCGAGACCACCAGGTCCTCGCATTCGCGGGGCGAACGGCCCGCCTCGGCCTTGGTGACCGGCCGCTCGCGGACGCTCAGTCCCTTGCCCTGGTGGATCAGGTCCTCCATCACCGCGCCGCTGTTCGGGCTCATCATGGACAGGCCCAGCAGCCGGCCGACGGCGCTGGCGCTGGTGATCACCGAGTCCGCGCCCGACTGCCGGAGCAGCGGCACGTTCTCCTCCTCCCGCACCGAGGCCACGATCCGCACGGCGCTGCTGAGCTGGCGCACGGTCAGCGCCACCAGCACCGCGGTGTCGTCGCGCTGGGTGGAGATCACCACCTGCTTGGCCCGGTCCGTCCTGGCCCGCATCAGCACGCTGCTGCGGGTCGCGTCGCCGACGACGCCCGCGTAGCCCTCGGCGTTGGCCTGCTTGACGACCTCGGAGCTGGGGTCGACGACGACGATCTGGTCCTGGGTCAGCCCGGTGGTCATCAGCGTCTCCGCCGCGGACCGGCCCTTGGTGCCGAAGCCGACGATGACGGTGTGGTCGCGCAAGGTGTTCCTCCAGTGGGCGAGCCGCCACTGCTCGCGGGTGCGCTCGGTGAGCACCTCCAGTGTCGTGCCGACCAGGATGATCAGGAAGAGGACCCGGAGTGGGGTGATGAAGAAGATGGTGATCAGCCGCGCCCCGTGGGACTCGGGCACGACGTCCCCGTAGCCGGTGGTCGAGAGCGACACGGTGACGTAGTAGAGGACGTCGGTGAAACCGGGGGTGCCGCCCGAGTTGTCGTGGTAGCCGCCGCGGTCGGCGTAGACCAGGAGAACGGCGGCGGCGAGCACGCCCAGCGCCATGGCCAGCCGCCGCAGCACCTGGATCAGCGGCCCGGCGATGTACCGGGGGAGGCTGATCCCATGGATCTGGTCGTCCCGGTCCGAGCGGGCGCGGTTCGTCGGTGTACGTCTCATGCCGGTATGGGTGAGGGCTCCGGGGCTGCTGGGACTGGCTCTGCTGAGGCTACTGGGGCTGCTCGGGGAGGTCGAGCAGTCGGACCTGGGCACCGGCTTCGGCTCCGCCGGGCGGGATGACGGCGAGTGCGGCGGCGGAGGCGATGCCGCGCAGCATGGCCGGGCCGGCGTAGCTCAGCGGTCGAACGGCGGAACCGCCCGGGCAGCTCACCGGCACCAGCCGGGTGTCGCGCGGATGCCCGCGCACGGCGGCGGACAGCTCGGCCCGCCGGGTGCCGGGCTCGGCCCGGCCGGACAGCGCCCTGAGCAGCGGTGCGGCCAGCGTCAGCAGCCCGGACACGGCGGCCAGCGGATTCCCGGGGAGGCCGACCAGGGGGATGCCGCCGGGGGTTCTGGCCAGCACCATCGGATGTCCGGGACGCACCGCCACGCCGCGGATCAGCACCGGCGCCCGCAGCCGGCGAAGCACGGGACGCAAGTGGTCGACCGGCCCGGAGGCGGTGGATCCGGTGGTGACGATGAGGTCGCCCCGGCTGGTGCTGATCGCCTCGTGCAACGCGTCGGCGTCGTCGCCGAGCCGGCGGGTCACCAGCACCCGGGCGCCGAGCGCGGTGAGCCAGGGCCCGGTCATCGGGCCGAGCGCGTCGCGGATCCGGCCGTCGTGCGGCAGGCCGTGGTACAGCAGCTCGTCGCCGAGCACCAGCACCTCGGCGCGGGGCCGCGGGTACGCGGCCAGCTCGTCGTATCCGGCGGCGGCGGCCAGGCCGAGGACGGCGGGGGTGATCGGGGCGCCGGGGTCCAGCAGCGTGGTGCCGGTGCGGCATTCCTGGCCGCGCGGCCGGATGTCCGCGCCGGGCGGAGGGTTGGCACCACGCAGCTGGCCCGGGGCGACGGGCGACTTGGTCAGCACGGTGCCGCGCTCGGCGCGGAGCACGGCCGTGGTGCCCTCCGGGATCCGGGCGCCGGTGGCGATCGGCACGGCCTGACCGTCGGTCAGCGGCAGGGCCTTGGCCGCCCCGGCCAGCACCCGGGGCCGGCCGGTCAGCTGCCAGGGTCCCGGGCCCGCCACGGCCCAACCGTCCATGGCCGAGGTGTCGAAGGCCGGCAGATCGGTGAGGGCGGTGAGCCGAGCGGCCAGGGTGGCGCCGAGCGCCTCGTCCAGCGGCAGCCCGCGCGGCGGCAGCGGGCGCCCGGCCCGGTACGCGGCGGCCCGCGCCGCGTCCCAGTCGGGGGACCTGAGCTCCTCCGGACCTTCGGACTCCCAGGGGTCGTCGGACTCCCCCGGCTGTGCCTGCCCGTCCGGCTGGCCGGGCTCGGCAGACTGTCCTGGCGACCGGGGTGCCGCCGAGCCGCCGGGGTGGGCGAGGTGCGCGGCGGCCCGGCCCGGCACGCCCGCTGACTCGGCCGCGGACGCCTCCTGGCCGGTGGCGCCGGGGCGGGGCCGGCGGCCGGCCACGGCCGGCCCGTTGGCCAGGGCCAGCGCGTCGTCGAAGTCGTCGGCGGAGGTGCCGCTCATGTCGCCGGTCCCTCGCGCTCCTGGGACCAGCGCTCGGCGAGCGCGGCGATCGTCCGGGCCGCTTCGGCCTGGCCGGCCCCCGACGCGCCCGCCGCGTATCCGATGAGGAAGGTGGTCAGCGGGGCGGCGGGGCGGGCGACGCCGTGTGCGGCGTCGCGGGCCGCGTCGAGCAGCGCCCTGGTGTCCACATCAAGGTCCGGGTCGATGCCCAGCTCGGCCTTGGCCGCGGCGATCCATTCGTCCAGCACCCTCCCATCGTCCCTGATCCTGGCGCGGGCGGCGGCGATGTCCGCCCAGGTGTCGCAATCGAGACCGGCGGCGTCGGCCTCGGGGTCGACGTCGACGCGGTGCAGCGCGAGGCGGGGCAGCAGCAGCCGCAGTGGCAGGCCGGCCAGACCGCCGTGCTTTTCGGCCAGCGCGGCGAGCGCGCGGCGCAGCGGCGCGGCCCGGTACCCGGCGGTCAGCGGCTGGTCGCGCCCCTCGGCGTCCCGCGGCAGCACGCCGTCCGCGTCGGGCGGCACAGCGAGCACCCGGGCGAGGATGCCGGGGGTGAGAAAGGGCAGGTCGGCGGCGAGCACCACGAGCAGCGGCTGGGTGGCGCGTCGCAGCCCGGTGTCGAGGGCGACCAGCGGCCCGCCGCCCGGCGGGTCCTCGCGGGCCCAGACGACCGGCCGGACGGTACGCCGCCGTGGTCCCACGACGACGGTCGTCCTGGCCCCGGCACAGGCGGCGAGCACCCGGTCGAGCAGCGACCGCCCGCCGACCCGGACGGCGGGCTTGTCGGTCCCGCCCAGCCGCCGCGCCGATCCTCCGGCGAGCACGACGGCGTCGTACGGCGGAAGGCGCGCGCCCACGGGCACGGGTGACAGGGGCTGGGGTGACAGGGGCTGGGGTGACGCGGCATCCCCGGACGGGGGATCGGGGGACGCGGAATCGGGGTGGCTGGTCATCGGTCCTCGGGGCGGCATGGGGGCACCTCCAGCCTCCCCGGACTTCGTCCGGGGAACCCCCATGGCTGGGGGAGGGGATGCCGAATCAGGGGAGCGATTCGGTGGCGATGCTGGAGTCGATCTTGCGGTAGGCGGATTCGCTGCGGGTGAGCACCGGCAGACCCGTGGTGAGCCCGACGTGCGCGGCGTGCGCCGTCGCGATGTCCACGTCGCGGTCCCCGGCTATCTGGGCCACGGCCCAGCAGCTGAGCTCGTCGAGCGGGCGGAAGACGAAGCTGGGCGCCGCGAACGCCTCCTCGATGCGCTGTCTGACCTCGGTGAGCACCGTCTCGGTGAGCCCCTGGGCGAGGCAGACGCCCGGCACGTACAGCGGCTGCGCGGAGCGGGTGGAGAGATGGATCCGGGCGGCGAGGTAGACGCTGCCGTGAGCCAGGGAGCGGACGGCCGTGTGGTCCAGGATGTAGCCGCCGCTCACGCGGCGCGCTCCGAGCGCGAGGCGTCGCCGGCGGCGCGGCCGTCCATCTCCTCGGCCCAGGCCAGGGCCCGCTCCCACTCCTCGTCGGGCGCCTCGGACCTGGCACGGCCGACCAGCCAGTCGACGGCGCGGCGGGAGCGCTCTATCTCGGCGATGCGGCGGGCCGCCGCCTCGTCGAGCCATCCGGACACGGATTCGGCCTGGCCCTGCGCCACGAGCCGCTCGATCTCGCCGTAGCGCTCGGGATCGAGGCTGATGGTGATCTTCTTCTTGGCCATTGGTAGTCAGGGGCGCGGTGCCTGTGTGGGCCCGTTTCCCCATCCCCCTTTCAATCCGTACGTGCGGTTTTCCCGCATACGGCTTACCGATGACCTTCTTGACATGGTTACGCTGCCTTCGGATAGCGAATAGTGCCACGCAGACGGTACAGGCCGTGTCCGTTGAACCACTCTTCTGTCCACATACTTCGCTGACCAGTGCGTAGATTGCGGCCACGTTTCTTCACCATCAGCCGGTGAAGTCGCCACACCACATACGCGTCAACTTGTCGGAACTTATGGGAGGCGTTCCCGGTTCGGAAGTAGTTGCCCCAGCCGCGCAGGATTGGATTCAAGTCCGCGACCACGTCGCGGATATCCCATCCCGACCGGCGGCGGTCGGTCCGTTCCCGGACCTTGTCCCGGAGTCGCTTCATAGCCGCTTGCGACGGCCAGCGGTGCAGATAGTAACGAACCTTGCCGTATTTCTCCCACACCCTGCCCGAAAACTGGGCTCTGAAGTGGCAGCCAAGGAAGTCGAGTCCTTCCCGGCCCTCTCTGAGGTCCACCACCTTCGTCTTGTCCGGGTGCAGCCGCAGCCCCAGCCAGCCGAGGATGTCCCCGACTGCTGTCAACGCCGTCCTGGCCTGGGCAGCCGATCGGCACAAGACGACTCCGTCATCTGCGTACCGCACCAACTCACCCACCTCGCGCTTCAACAGCTCGGAGTCAAGGACGTGCAGGTAGATGTTGGCCAGAAGAGGCGAGATGACCCCGCCTTGAGGAGTTCCGGCGACCGTCCGCCGTACCTCTCCGCCGTCCATCACACCCGCCCGCAGCCACAAGCGAACCAGCTTGAGCACCCTGCGATCCGACACTCGCCGTTCCACTTCGGCAAGGAGTCGACCATGGTCGATCTCACCGAAGAAGTTGCGAATATCGAACTCCACGACAAAGCAGTATCCCCTGATGAAGCCGACTCGAAGCCGTTCCATCGCCTGCGTCGCCGACCGTTTTGGCCGGAACCCATATGAGCACGAGAGGAATCCCGCCTCAAACACCGGCTCCAGCACGATCTTCGCCGCTTGCTGGGCCACTCTGTCACGGACCGTAGGAATTCCCAGCGGTCGTTTGCCACCCTGTGGTTTCGGGATTTCCACGCGCCTGGCGGGCGCGGGGCGATACGTGCCTGTGCGGAGATCCCGCTGGAGTTCCCCCAGCAGTCGGCTAACGCCGTATTCCTTCTCCACGAACGCCAGGGTCACCCGATCCACCCCAGCGGCACCTCTGTTGGCCCAGACTCGTTCCCACGCCTCCCACAGCACGTCACCTCTGTGGATACGGTCGTACAGGGCGTGGAAACGCCGCTCCGGAGACTGCTTGGCCGCAGCCCATAGCCCGCGTTGAAGTTTTCGCACTTTCCGAACGGACGCATGTCCGTCCATTACGACGGGGGATGCCCCCTCGGGGTAGTTGGACCGGGTGGTCCCGGCCATGCCCTCGCGCTTACCTCCGCTACGGACGTGATCAAAGTGCGGGCCCTTCCCTCCCAGCGCGTTGTGTTGCACGCCGATCAGCGGTACTACGCCCCGCTCGGACTCCCGCTGCCCTCCGGACGACTTCACCATCGGCTTATACATCCGGTCTCGTGCCCGACGTCAGGCGTGGGCAGACGGGTCTCTCCTGTTCCGGCCCTGACCGTGCACACGTGCCGCCCTCCGTACCCCGGGAGAACCCCAAAGGCTGACCCCGGAACAGGGCCCTCGGGACGTGGCCTTCGCCGCGATATGAGCGGCTCGGCTTCTCCATGTCAGTGTGACGAGGCTGCAAGGTTCGCTTCATGCTACGGCCCGCGTGCTTGCTCCCTCCAGAGAGGCTCTTGACGTCCCGCTCAGCCCACCACGTCTCCACGATGAACCGGGACCTGCTACCGGGCACTCCGGTGTCTACCCGGGCGGGACTTCCACCCGCAGGCCAGGACCAGCTTTCAGGACGCAACATACCGGCACCCTACTTCGGTGTGACCGGCGCACGTAAGGGGCGCGTGGTGGCGCGCAAGGATGGCTGGTTGAACAGACGCACTGTGGACAACTGTCCGGGTTTCACGTGACATGGGTGTGCGGGGCGTCCAGAAGTCAGCGCGCCGGGAGGGGAGCCGCAGCGGATGCCGGACAGGTCAGGCGCGGGCGAAGCGCGGGACACAGACGACATACCGAGCCCACGGACCCCGCACACCGCGCGGGACGCGCCCGACGCTCGGAACACACACAGCACACCGGAGGCGAACGCCCCACCGGACCCCGGCGACGTGGACGAGGCGCAGGACGTCATGGTCCCGCGCGATCCGCGAGACACCAGCGACCGGCCGATCCGGCCGCTGGACTCCATCGACCTGGCCATCCTGCGGCTGCTGCGAGTGGACGGCCGGGCCTCGATCCGCTCGGTCGCCGAGCAGGTGCACATCTCCCGGGCCAACGCCTACTCCCGGATGAGCCGCCTGCTGGACGAGGGCGTGATCCGTGGCTTCTCCGCCCGGATCGACCACGAGCGGGCGGGGCAGGGCGCCGCCGCGTACATCGGACTGCGCATCGTTCAGGACAGTTGGCGGAGCGTCAGGGAGAAGCTGGAGCGGCTGCCGGGGGCCGCGCATATCGCACTGGTCGGCGGCGAGATCGACGTGCTGCTGCTGGTGCACACCTGCGACTACCGGGCGCTGCGCGAGCTGGTGTTCGACCATATCCAGCCGATGCCCGAGGTGCTCAGCACCCGCACGCTGCTGGTGTTCGAGGAGGCGGACCTCCAATCGGGTCCGCTGACCGCCCCGGACCGATGAGTTTCCGCCCGCCCCCCGGTCGGAGGGGGTGACGGCCCGCCAAGGGGCCGAACGAGGAGGCGGAGATGAAACTGACGACGACGATGTTCCTGTCGCTGGACGGGGTGGTGCAGGGCCCCGGCGGGCCCGAAGAAGACCCGCGGGGCGGCTTCACCCAGGGCGGCTGGGTGTTCCCCTACGCCGACGAGGACTTCGGCGGCCTGGTGGCCGGCTGGTTCGGGGCGGCCGAGGCATTCCTGCTGGGCCGCCGGACGTACGAGATCTTCGCCGGGTACTGGCCGCGCGTCACCGACCCCGCCGACCCGGTCGCCGGCAAGCTGAACGCGCTGCCGAAGTATGTCGCCTCGCACACCCTCCGGGAGGCGGACTGGGCCGGCACCACGGTGCTCTCCGGCGAGCTCGCCGAGGAGGTCGCGGCGCTGAAGGAGCGGCCGGGTGGCGAGCTGCAGATCCACGGCAGCCCGGAGCTGGTGCGTTCGCTGATGGCACACGACCTGATCGACGAGTACCGGCTGCTGTTCATCCCCGTGGTGCTGGGCAACGGGCGGCGGCTGTTCGCCGAGGGCACCACGCCGGCGGCGCTGCGGCTCACCCGCACCGCGACCACGGCGAGCGGCGTGGTCCTGCACACCTACGAGGCCGCCGGTCGGCCGGCCTACGGTTCGTTCGGCCCACCGGAGTGACGTCACGCCCGCGCACAGGCATCCTGGGAACGTGAAGACGGTACTCAACGTCCTGTGGCTGATCTTCTCCGGCCTGTGGATGGCGCTCGGCTACGCGGTGGCGGGACTGGTCTGCTTCGTCCTCATCGTCACCATCCCGTGGGGCATCGCGTGCTTCCGCATCGCGCGGTACGCCCTCTGGCCCTTCGGCTACACGGTGGTGAACCGGCGGGACGCCGGCCTCGCCTCCACCCTGGGCAACGTCGTCTGGCTGGTGGTCGCCGGCATCTGGATCACCATCGGCCACCTGCTCGCGGGCGTCGCCTTCTGCGTGACGATCATCGGCATCCCGTTCGGCCTGGCGCATTTCAAGATGGTGCCCGTGTCGCTGATGCCGCTGGGCCGCGAGGTGGTGCCGAGCGGACCCGCGTATCCCAGCTACCGCTGGTAGCGACGGCCGTGCCCCTGAAAAGGAAAAGGAATTGCCTCGGGGGCGAGGCTCACGTTGGCTGAGCAGCATGGCTGAACTGCGTACCGATCGCCTCGTCCTCCGTCGATGGCGTGACTCCGACCTTGGACCATGGGCGGCGATGAACGCCGATTCCGAGGTTCGGGAGCACTTGGGCGACTTGCTCACCCGCGAAGAGAGCGATGCCTCCGTGGCGCGGTTCCAGGCCGAGTTCGACGAGCGAGGCTACGGGTGGTGGGCGGTTGAGGTGCAGGCCACGGGTGAGTTCATCGGCTTCGCGGGCTTGGACCAGGTCGATGACGGCATGCCGTTCACCGGAGTGGAGATCGGCTGGCGGCTCGCCCGCTCGGCCTGGGGTCAGGGCTACGCCACCGAGGCCGCGCTGACTGTCCTGGCCTACGGCTTCGACACTCTTGACCTTTCCGAGATCCTCGCCGTGACAACAGTCACCAACCTCCGTTCCCAGGCGGTTATGCGCAGGATCGGCATGACCCGTGACCCGGCTGACGACTTCGACGACTCCACCGCGCCCGAAGGGCCACTGCGTCCGAACGTGCTGTACCGCATCGCCCGTAGTGCGAGGACCTGACGTTCTCCGCTGGGGCGCACGACCGCCCACGCGAAAGCCCGCAGTGCTGGGCAATGACGCGTAGTCGGAACTGCGCATTTCAGGAGAGGTCCCGTTCCTTTCGGATCGGAACCTCTCGCAGGAGTGCCGACTCGTCAGCTCGGCTGGTCTCCGGTGTAGCGGTAGATCTGCCCCGAGGAGTTCACGCCCCACATGTGAACCCTGGAACCAGGTCGATGTTTGTTTCTGCCCATCCTGGGGGATCAGACGGTGTCGCAGGGGCTTTCTACGGCCGGAAATTCGGTAACTCACGCCAGACAAGGATTGGCCAACTGCCGTCCAGGCCCGTGATTCAGAACCTCGTCCGAGGGCAGGGCCCCGAGGACAGGGCCCTCGGGCGAGGTGGTCTGGCTGGCGGTCGCCCCGAGTGGGCTACCGCTGGTAGCGATGGCCGGGAGTCAGGGCTCTGGGCGCAGTTGCTCGGGCCAGGGCGCGATGCGCTCGGGGTTGGTCTCCTGCACGACCCGCCCGCAGCTGGTGCAGGCCCAGTGCGGATTGTCGAAGAGGAAGCCGTCGTTGGTCAGGTTCACTTCGCGAACCAGCGTTCCATTCTGGCACTTGCAACTGATCGCTTCGACGATCTTCCGCATGGGCTCTCTCTGACCGGGGAACGGCGTGCGCACCGAACGCGTAACGCACTCTCCAAGGATAGGGCTGGGGCCGGGCGTTGGGGATGGTCGGCGAGTAATTCCCCGTTCGTCCTCGGCTAACGCTCCGGGTGCGAGAGCCAGTGGTACAGGGTCATCGCGACGCTGGTCGCGAGGTTGTAGCTGGAGACCTGGGGGCGCATGGGGAGGGCCAACAGGCGCGTGGCGCGAGCCCGGAGCGCGGGGGAGAGGCCGGTGCGCTCCGAACCGAAGGCGAGCAGCGTACCGTCCTCGATCGGCACCCCGCGGATGTCCTCCCCCTCCGGGTCGAGGGCGTAGAGCGGGCCGAGCGGCAGCCGGTCAGGCGTGCGACGGGTGACAGCGGTGGCGTAGTGCAGGCCGGCGCTGGCGCGGAGCGCGTTGGGGTGCCAGGGGTCGACCGTGCCGGTGGTGATCACGCCGCCCGCGCCGGCGCCCGCGGCCAGGCGCACCACCGCCCCCAAGTTGCCCAGGTGGCGCGGGTTCTCCAGCACCACCACCGGGGCCGGCGGGAAGGAGCGCGGCTCGGGCGGCCGGACCGCGAGCGCCGCCACGCCGGTCGGGTGCGGACGCGGCACCAGACCGCGCAGCGTCTCGGGCGGCACCGGCCGCAGCAGCTCGTCCAGCGGTTCGGTGAGCTCCGGCGCCAGGGCGCGTGCCAGGCCGAGCGTGGCGGGCTTGTCGGTGGCCAGCGCGAGCGGCACGTGGGCCTCGAAGCGCAGCGCGTGCTTGAGCGCGTGGAAACCGTCGAGGAGCACCAGGTCGGGGTCCTCGACCAGGTCCCGCCAGCGGCGGACCAGCGCCTCGGCAGCCTCGCCGGCCTCGCCGGCCTCGTCAGGCTCCTCGGTCACGGCCGTTCGGCCCAGGCAGGAGGGCGAGCCGGATCGCGCGGTGCGGGCACCGGCGCGCCCGTGGTGGGGTCGTGCTCCCCCGGCCCGCCCGCGACGCCCGCCGCGCCGGGCTCCCGCGGTGAGCGCCGCACGAGCCGGCGGAGCGGCGCGGTCCCGCGCCGCACCCGGGAGCCCATCCACAGCAGGAAGGCGGTCGGCAGGAAGACGCTGTCCATCGCGATCATCGCCATCGAGAAGGCGGGCAGCCCGAGGGTCACGGCGATGCCGATGTGCTCGCCGATCATCAGGAACAGCAGCAGGTTCTTGGCCCGCCGGTTCAGCAGCGCGAACGGGAAGGCGACCTGCACCGCGACCGTGCCGTAGCTGAGCACGGCGATCAGCAGCCCGCTGTTGCTCAGCATGTCCGACAGTTCGGGCCAGGGCTCGAAGTAGTCGAGGTTCAGCGGGTAGTAGACGGCGGTGCCGTCCTGCCAGCGGGTGCCCTGGATCTTGTACCAGCCGGCGGCCGCGTAGATGACGCAGACCTGGACCATGATCACCAGCAGCGCCGCGTTATGCGCGAGGTTGCCGAGCACGTCGGCGACGATGCGCGGCTCGCCGCCCGCGTACCGTTCGACGAACCACCAGAACGCGTGGATCAGCCACATCCCGGCGAAGAACGCGGTCCAGATCGGGCTGTCCAGCTTGCCCGCGCCGACGCTCACCAGCAGGGCCGCCCCCAGCACCGCCCAGATCGCGACGCCGCCCGGGTCGGCCCAGTGCCCCCGGCCGCGCGCCCGGCGGCGGGCGTCGAGCGACCAGACCTGACCGCAGCGGGTGAGCACCAGGTACAGCGACATCAGGTGGATGACGTTGTCCCCGCCGTCGCCCATGAAGACGCTGCGGTTCTGCAACGACAGCACGCCGACCATGAACAGCAGCGACATGGCCCGGGTGCGCCAGCCCAGCGCGAGGCCGACGCAGGACGCCATGACGAGCAGGTAGACGAACTCGAACCAGGCCGTGGCGTCCGTCCACAGCAGCACCGTGAAGGCGTCGTTGTCGGCGATGAAACGGGTCGCCAGGTCGAAGCCCCAGGGGCTGTCGGGCCCGTACAGCTCGTGCCGGTGCGGCCACTCGCGCAGCAGGAAGACGAACATCGTGACGGCGAAGCCGATGCGCACCACCGCCGTCTGGTACGGGCCGAGCGCGCGCCGGGTGACGTGCCCGACGCCGCGGCCGAGCGAGGCGTCGAACCGGGCGCCGAGATCGCGGAACGGCGACGGCGGCCCGGCCTGCTGCGAAACGGTCTGCTGTGGCCCGACCTGCTGTGGCCCGACCTGCTGCGGTCCGTCCGGCGGGGGCCCGGCGGGTCGGGCCGGCACGAACGGGGTGGGCGGGGTGGACGGGGGGCCGGCGGGTCGCGGTCCGCCGGGCGGCGTCGGAGCGGTCACGGCTTACTCCCCCTCGTTCGTGTCGGAGGCCAGCTCGCCGCGCGGCAGGTCCTCGGTGATGACGACCCACCAGTCCAGCTCGTAGTAGCTCGTCGTCGTGTCGATCTCCTCGGCGCTCCACTCCGGCGCCGGCAGCAGGGTCGTCCCCGAGCGCATCTGGATGCGCTCCACCTCGTCCAGGTCCATCCCCGCGTTGCTCTCCAGCCGGAGCAGCGCGATGCGGCGCAGGTACGCCTCGGACACCTCGCCGCGCAGGCCGATCGGCTCGCCGGTCTCGGTGGAGTGCGAGCCGGTGTAGAAGTCCCACGCCCGGCGCAGCTCGTTCTGCGCGGTGTGGCTGGGCATCGGGTTGTGCACGATGCCCTCCAGGTCCATGGCGGTCAGCGAGATCCAGTCGGTGGTCGTGAGGCCGCCGTCCTCGTCCCTGACCTCGGCGCGGACCTCGATGGCGACGTTCCGCTGGAGCGGGTTGGGCGCGAAAAGCTTCCAGGTCTGCTCGAACTCCGGGTAGATGTACTCGCGCATCCCGGCGTCGTACTCCTGGCTGACGGTGTTGGGCGGCGCCACGAAGAGGAAGACCAGCAGCAGGTGGTAGACCGCGTAGACGCCCAGTGCGCCGACGGCGAGGGCGATGACCAGCCGGGAGCGCAACGACAGCTGGCCGAGCGGCACGTCGGCCGTGGCCGTGCGCTCCAGGTCGAGACCGCCCGCCGGCCGCCCGCTCACCTCTGGGGCGCTCGCCCCGGTCGCTCGCCCCGACGGCTCGGGGCGCGTGGACGACTCCGATGGCTGCGATGGCTCCGATGCCTGTTGCATGATGCTCGGCCCGCTCCCCCAGGACTGCTCTCCGGCTGACCCGAGCACCGTACCTGCACCCCACGCCGGGCGCGTATCCGCGTGCGGTAACGGCTGCCCGGGGACCACTTAGGGTGAATGCCGACGACCAACGGGCACGCGAGCGAGGACGGTGGAGAGATGAGCCGCAGGCCGCTGCTGAACCGCAGGCTGGACGGGCACGGGACGACGATCTTCGCGGAGATGTCGGCGCTGGCGGTGGCGACGGGCGCGATCAACCTGGGCCAGGGGTTCCCGGACACGGACGGTCCCGAGGAGGTCAGGGAGGCCGCGGTGCGGGCGCTGCGCGACGGGCGCGGCAACCAGTACCCGCCCGGCCCCGGCGTTCCCGAGCTGCGCGCCGCCGTCGCCGACCACCAGCGGCGCTTCTACGGTCTGAGCTTCGACCCCGACACGGAGGTCCTGGTCACCGCAGGGGCGACCGAGGCGATCGCGGCGGCCATGCTCGCCCTCCTCGAACCGGGCGACGAGGTGATCGCCTTCGAGCCGTTCTACGACTCCTACGCGGCCTGCATCGCGATGGCCGGCGGCGTGCGCGTGCCCCTCACCCTGCGCGCGCCCGGCTTCCGCCCCGACCTCGACGCCCTGCGGGACGCCGTCACGCCCCGCACCCGCCTGCTGCTCCTGAACTCGCCGCACAACCCCACCGGCATGGTCCTCACCCGCGACGAGGCGACGGCGATCGCGCGGCTCGCGGTCGAGCGCGACCTCCTGGTGGTCACCGACGAGGTCTACGAGCACCTCGTCTTCGACGGCGAGCACGTGCCGCTGATCTCCCTGCCCGGGATGCGGGACCGCACGGTCTCCATCTCCTCCTCGGGCAAGACCTTCTCCTTCACGGGGTGGAAGGTCGGCTGGGTCACCGCGTCGGCCGCCCTGGTCGCCGCCGTGCGCACGGCGAAGCAGTACCTGACGTACGTCAGCGCGGGGCCCTTCCAGTACGCCGTGGCGGAGGCGCTGGCGCTGCCCGACGCGTACTACGCCGACTTCCGCGAGGATCTGCGCGGCAAACGCGACCTGCTCGCCGGCGGGCTCACCGCCGCCGGTTTCGAGGTCTACCGACCGCAGGGCACGTACTTCATCACCACCGACGTCACGCCGCTCGGAGAGAAGGACGGCTTCGCGTTCTGCCGCGCCCTTCCCGAACGCTGCGGCCTGGTCGCCGTCCCCAACGCCGTCTTCTACGACGACCCGGAGATCGGCCGCACCCAGGTCCGCTTCGCCTTCTGCAAACGCCCCGACATCCTCACCACCGCCACCACCCGCCTGCGCACCCTCACCCCCTGACCATCAGCTTCCTTGCAGACCACAACATGCGGGAGCTCCGCCTCGCAGTGGCTCCCGGACCAGCATCCGCATGCTGTTCGTCTTCGATCCGGCCAGGCGAGCGATCTTCCTCGTCGCGGGCGACAAGGCGTCGGGGAACAAGTGGGAAGCCTGGTATCCGAAGGCCATCAAGGAAGCAGACCGCAAGTACGCCGCCTACCCGGAGGCGTTGGAGACGGAGGGCGAGGCCGAATGAAGCTGTACGGCATGGAGGACGTCACCCGGGACATCACTCCGGAGCAACGGGAGCGCATCGAGGTCATCAAGCTCCAGATGATCGACGCCGAGTGCGGCTACGAGCTGGCCGCGCTGCGGAAGGCACAGGGCATGACGCAGAAGGACGTCGCCAAGGTCATGGGGGTCACCCAAGGACGGGTCAGCCAGATCGAGCGCGGCCAGACGCGCCTGGACACCAGCACCATGGCCGCCTGCCTGCACGCCATCGGGGGCGAGCTGACCGTACCGACCACCGTGGGGAACGTCTCCGTGCGCCTGTGCCCCCCGGCCCGACCGAGCTCAGCGGGGCGCGGGCGGGAGGGTGATGTGGCGGAGTTTGTCGGGGTTGCGGATGAGGTGCAGGGCGGTGATGCGGCCGTCGGGGCCGAGGTCGGCGCTGGCCACGGAGTCGATCGCGCCGCGTGAGGTGATGACGACGCCGGCGCGCCCGTTGACCAGGACGGGGGCGGCGGCCACGTCGGGCAGGCGTTGGGCGACGCCGAGCAGCCAGCGGACCGTCTTGTCCGCGCCGTACAACGGGCGCAGCGCCGCCTGCGCCTTGCCGCCGCCGTCCGACCACACCACCACGTCGGGCGCCAGCAGCTCCATCATCCGCCCGATGTCGCCGCCCAGGCAGGCCGCGAGGAACTCCTCCGTCACCCGGCGCTGCTGTTCCGCCGAGGTGTCGAAGCGCGGCCGGCGCGCCGCCACGTGGGACTTGGCCCGCCGCGCCAGCTGCCGCACCGCCGCGTCGGAGCGTCCGAGCGCCTCGGCGATCTCCGCGTGCGGGTAGCCGAAGACCTCGTGCAGCACGAAGACCGCCCGCTCCGCCGGGCTGAGGCTCTCCAGCACCACCATCATCGCCAGGGACACCGATTCGGCCTGTTCGACCTCCTCGGCCACGTCCGGCGCGTTGTCGCCGATCAGCGGTTCGGGCAGCCAGGGACCCACGTACCGCTCGCGCTGGGCGGCGGCCGAACTCAGCCGGTTCAGTGCGAGGTTGGTGACCGTGCGGGCCAGGTAGGCGCCCGGCTTCCCGACCGGCTCGGTCACCTGGCTCCAGCGCAGCCACGCGTCCTGCAGCACGTCCTCGGCGTCGCTGACCGTGCCCAGCATCCGGTACGCGATGCCGAACAGCCGGTCCCGGTGCCGTTGGAAGACGGCGGTGGCATCCCCCGCCGCGTTCTCGTCGCCGTCGTCGCTCATCCCGCCGACCCTACGCGCGTCCCCGCGCCGAACCGGGCGGGCGGTGGGCGGCCGGACCGCACACCCCAGGCGCGGCCGATCCGCAGCGCACATCGGCCTGGTCAGCGCCCCGATGCGGGGCGCCCGCGGCACAGCCCTGGGTGACGGGCCCTCACCCGGGGTTTCGGTGGCGGTGGACGGGCTACTCGCCTTGACATGTCCGTTTCTAGAGTCTCTTCCTCGAATCTCCGACCGGTGGCGACCGTGGTCGCGGTGATCGCGGACGTGGCTGCGTTCATCATCGGCCTGTGGCTGCTGATGTACCTGCTGGACGCCAACCGGAACAACGACCTGGTGGAGTTCGTGCAGGACGTGTCCCGCTGGCTCGCCGGCTGGTCGCATGACCTCTTCACCTTCGACAAGGAATGGGCCCGTGTGGTGTGCGGTTACGGCCTCGCCGCCGTGGTCTACCTCTTCATCGGCAACGCGCTGGCGTCCCGTATGCGGCGCTTCTAGTGCCCACGCCAGCAGTGCCGGCAGTTCCCCCACCCCGCCGCCTCCCGGCATCCGCCGCGGAGGCGGCGGTGGGTGGCGGACGGGTCGCTGACAGGCGGGCGAAGCCCGCTAGGCGTCGCCCGCGTTCTCCGGTGTGGGGCGTGGCCACGGGCGGCCCTCGCGCCGTTCGACGCTGGTGTTGAAATGCCGCAGCGCGCCGGCGAGGCTCGTGCGTTCGGCGGGTGACCAGTCGGCCAGCACGTCGGCCAGGCAGTGCACGAACCGGTCGCGGTCCGCGCGCAGCCGGCCGCGGCCCTCCGGTGTGATGCACAGCTTGCGGGCCATCCCGCCGTCCGGGTCGGGGATGCGCTCGGCCAGTCCCGCGCGGAGCATCACGGCGTCTGCCGGTTGACGGTCGAGGCGTCGCGGCAGAACGCCTCCGCCAGTTGACCGATCGACATCGGCCCCTCCGCGCAGCCGGCCGCCACCGGCGGACCGGCACGGGAGGGCGGCGCCCCCGGCACGCACTGAGGCGGCACGCACTGAGGCACTGCCCGCGGGCGGGGACGGGGACGAGAAGGGGGAGCGGAGCTCAGAGGACGAACGGGTCGGTGCCGGCGTCGGCGGTGAGCGGGCGGCCGCAGGCCTGCCAGGCGGCCATGCCGCCGGCCACGTTGATCGCGCGTATGCCCTGCTGCCCGAGGAACGCCGCGACCTGGGCGGACCGGCCGCCCACCTTGCAGACGACGTACAGCGGCTGGTCGCCCGCGTGGTCGACGATCTCGTCGATGCGCTGGATGACCTGGCCCATGGGCACGTGCAGCGCGCCCTCCGCGTGACCGGCGGCCCACTCCGCCGGCTCGCGGACGTCGAGCAGCCGGGCGTCGGCGGGCACGGCCTGGGGCGTCTCGGTGGGCAGCGCGGAGAAGTCCATGCCCCGACCCTAACCCGGCGCTCCGACATCCCCGCAGGCAGCGGACCTCCGCCGGACAGCGGTGGTGGACCGCTACGGCTCGAGCAGGGTCGCCAGCTCCGCCTCGCGGGACGCGAGCGTGCGGTGCAGATCGTCGGCGATCACGGTGAGCAGGCCGTCGGGGTCATCCTGGGCCATCCGCAGCATCGAACCGATCGCGCTCTGCTCCAGCTCGGCCACCGCCTCGGCGAGCAGGTCCTTGCGGCGGGCCAGCCACTCCAGCCGGGCGGCGAGCTCCTCCAGCTCCAGCAGCGCGGCCTCCTCGGGCGGCCGCGGGCCCGCCTCCCATTCGGCGGTCAGCCCGCGCAGCGCGTCCGCGTCGCCCAGCGCGTAGGCGTCGTTGACCCGGACCAGGAACGTCTCGCGGCGGGCGCGTTCGGCCTCGTCTGGCGCCAGGTCGGGGTGGCAGCTGCGGACCAGGTCGCGGTAGAGCTTGCGCGCCTCGGGTCCCGGGCGGACCTTCGTCGGCTGAGCCGGCGCCCCGGCCTCCTCGCCCGCGGTCCCGTCCCCCTCCGACGCCGCCTCCGATGCGGCCGCCGCGGGGTCCGTCGCCGACGACGCCGCGGCGGACGAGAGCCAGCCGTCGAAGAGGTCCGACATCCGGGGCAGGGGCGTCACCAACGCGCGGGCCTCGCGCGCCTTCCGCTGGTCCTCCGGATCGCCGGTGCGGGCGGCGACCGCCTCGGCGACCCGCGCGTCCAGCTCCTCCAGGCGCTCGTAGAGCGGGCCGAGGCGCCGCTCGTGCAGCCGGGAGAAGTTCCGCACCTCGATGCGGAACGACTCCACCGCGATCTCGAACTCGATGAGCGCCGTCTCGGCGGCCCGCACCGCCTGCGTGAGGCGCTCGGCGGCGTCGGCTTCGGGCTTGGTCACCCGACCACCCTACGTCCGGGCGCCGGCGGGCCAGTTCACGGCCGCCGAAGAGGAGCCCACGGCTACCCCGCGGCGACCCCCACATGGCAAAGCACGAGAAAAATCACCGCCAAGGTGCCCCAAATGGCCTAAACCCCCTACCCAGAAGGCGGCAAGAGTAGATCATCATTACCCAGTGAAGTAGATCGGTCACGGCTGGTGACTTTGGATGTTCAGCGTGGCCTCGTCGAGAGGAGCTCGACCGTGCGTCGTGAAACGCTGACGGACGCCGACCGCGCGGCCTCGGCCGTCGCGGAGCGACTGCTGCGCGCGGGATCCCGGTTGCGGCGGGCGACGGAGGACGCGGACCCGCGGGACGACCGGGAGGACGACCGGTCCGGCCGGGACCACCACACCGGCCCGGCCGGACCTATCGGCCCGACGGACCCGACCGACCCGACCGGCCACACCGACCCCGAGCACCGGGACAAACGGGAGGACGACGGCGGCGACGGGCCGCCGCGCCGCGAACGCGGCCCGCGTGCCGCCGCGCACTTCCGGCACCCGTACTCCCCGACCCGGGTGCGCTATCCGCACGCCAGGGGCGTGCTGCTCGAGCTGTACCGGGAAGCCAGGGAGCGGCGCGGCGATCCGGTGGCAGCCTGGGCGGAGATCACCGGCGACCCGGACAAGCGGCGCCGTTACCAGTCGGCGCGCGGCAAGGGCGGGCTGGTGCGGATCGGATGGGACGAGGCGCTGGAGATCGCCGCAGCCGCCCATGTGCACGCGCTCCGCGCCTACGGGCCCGACCGGATCGCCGGTTTCTCGCCCGCACCGGCCACCTCGATGGCGTCGCACGCGGTCGGGGCGCGTTTCATGGCCCTGCTCGGCGCGCCCATGCTGTCGTTCTACGACTGGCAGGCGGACCTGCCGATCGCCGCCCCGCAGATGTTCGGGGACCGCGCGGACGGGCGGGAGGCGGGGGACTGGTGGGACGCGGCGTACCTGATGCTCTGGGGTTCCGACGTGCCGCTCAGCCGGGCGACGGACACTCCCCCGGGCCCTGAGATCCCCCGGGCCCTCGGGGGTCCGGGAGGTGCCCCCATGGGAGGTGCCCCCGGCTGGACCGCCGAGGCGCGGCACCGGGACCAGCGGGTGGTGGTGCTCTCGCCGGACCACGCGGAGGCCGCCCGGATGGCCGACGAGTGGCTGCGCCCGCATCCCGGCACGGACGGGGCGGTGGCCATGGCGATGGGGCAGGTGGTGTTCCGTGAGTTCTTCGTGGAACGCCAGGTGCCGTACTTCGTGGACTACGTGACGCGCTTCACCGACCTGCCGTTCCTGGTGGACCTGCGGCAGCTGGACGGCAGCCCCGACCGGTACGCGCCCGGCAGGTTCGTCACCGCCGCCGACCTCGACCTGGGCGTCGAGCCCGGCGATCCGCATCCGGAGGCCGGACGCCGGCTGGGGCAGCACGCGGACGCGGCGGCGCGGCGTTGGATGCCGGTGGTGTTCGACGCGCTGACCGACCGCCCCGCGGTGCCGAACGGGACGCTCGGCGATCGCTGGAGCAGCGGCGGCGAGGGCCGGTGGAACCTCGACCTGGGCGAGCTCAGCCCGCTGCTCACCTTCCACCCGGGCCCGGTCGGCCCCGGCGTGCCGGTCGGCGAGACGGCGGAGGTGGTGCTGCCGCGCTTCGAGGAGCAGGGCGGCGTGGTGCGCCGCGGCGTGCCGGTGCGGCGGCTCGGCGACCGGCTGGTCACCACCGTCTTCGACCTGCTGCTCGCCCAGTACGGGGTGGGCCGGCCCGGCCTGCCGGGGCGCTGGCCGCACGGGTACGAGGACGCGTCGGCGCCGGGCACCCCGGCCTGGCAGGAGGCGATCACCTCGGTGCCGGCCGCGGCCGTGGTGCGGACGGCGCGGGAGTTCGCCGGCACCGCGGAGCGCACCAGAGGCCGCTGCATGCTGGTGATGGGCGCCGGCATGAACCGCTGGTTCCACGCCGACACCAGCTGCCGGGCGTTCCTCACGCTGCTGCTGATCACCGGCTGCCAGGGCGTGCACGGCGGCGGCTGGGCGCATCACGTGGGGCAGCAGAAGGTGCGGCCGTTCGCCGGCTGGCAGCAGCTGTCCAGCGCCGCCGACTGGGTCAGACCCCCGCGGCAGATGGCCGCGACTCCCTACTGGTACCTGCACACCGACCAGTGGCGCTACGAGCGGTACAGCGCGGACGCGCTGGCCTCGCCCACCAGCCGGGGCCTGTTCGCCGGCCGGCACACCGCCGATCTGGTGGCCCAGTCGATGCGGCTGGGCTGGATGCCCTCGTACCCCACCTTCGGCGAGAACCCGCTGGACCTGGGCCGGCGGATCCACCGCAGCGGGCAGCCGGCGGCCGAGTGGGTGGCCGGACAGCTGGCCGCCGGGAAGCTGCGGTTCGCCTGCGAGGACCCCGACGCCCCGGAGAACTGGCCGCGGGTGCTCACGGTGTGGCGGACCGACCTGTTCGGTTCCCCCGCAAAGGGCCACGAGTTCGTCCTGCGCCATCTGTTGGGAGCCGACGACAACGCCAGGGCCGAGGAGGCGGCGCAGCGGCAGCGGCCGGCCGACGTCGCCTGGCGCGCCGAGGCGCCGCGCGGCAAGCTCGACCTGCTGCTGGCGCTCGACGTCCACCTGACGCCGACGGCGATGCTCGCCGATCTGGTGCTGCCCGCCGCCACCGCGGGCGAGAAGCACGATCTGGCCAGCACGAACGCGGACCCGTACGTGCACGCGCTGGAGCCGGTGATCGACCCGCCCTGGCAGACCCGCACGGAGTTCGCCACCTTCCACGGACTGGCCCGCGCGGTGAGCGCGCTGTCCGCCGGGCGGCTGGAGGCCGTGCACGACCTGGTGGCCACCGCCCTGCGCCACGACACCCCCGGGGAGACGGCGCAGCCGGGCGGCACCGTGCCCGACTGGCGGGACGGGAGGACGGCGGCCGTGCCGGGGCGGAACCTGCCGCAGTTCACCCTCGTCGAGCGGGACTACACCGCGCTCGCCGACCGGCTGGCCGCGTTCGGGCCGCTCGCGGAGATCGCCGGCCTGACGGTGAAGGGCGTGCGGGTGGACCCGTCGCCCGAAGCCGGCTGGCTCGCCGCCCACTGCGGCACCGCCGCCGGCGGCTCGGCCGCGGGGCGCCCGCTGTTGGACACCGAGACGAAGCTGTGCGAGGCGATCCTCGCCCTGTCCGGCACCACCAACGGTCGGCTGGCGGCCGAGGGCTTCCGGCGGCTGGCGCAGCGCTGCGGCCCGGACGCCCGGCTGGCCGAGCTCGGCGCGCTGGACGCGGACCGGCGGGTGGTGCTGACCGACACGCGGGCCAGTCCGGTGCAGGTCGGCACCAGCTTCGAATGGTCAGGGAAGGAGACGCAGGACCGCGGGTACGCGCCGTTCACCATCAACACCGAGCACGGCAAGCCGTGGCACACGCTGACCGGGCGGCAGCACTGCTATCTGGACCACGACTGGATCGCCGAGCTCGGCGAGCAGCTGCCCGTCTACCGGCCGCCGCTGAATCTCGCGGCGCTCGGCGAGGCCACGCTGGCCGCGCCCGGCAAGGGCCGGGAGGTCGCCGTCCGGTACCTGACGCCGCACGCGACCTGGGCGACGCATTCGGAGCACCAGGAGAGCCTCGTCGCGCAGACGCTGGCCCGCGGCGGACCGGTGATCTGGCTCAGCGTGCCGGACGCGGCGGCCATCGGCGTCGCCGACGACGACTGGATGGAGGCGGTCAGCGCCGGCAGCGTGGTGGTGGCCCGCGCCATGGTGTCGCACCGGATCCCGCTCGGCACGGTGTACATGCACCAGGTGCGGGAGCGCCCGGCGCGGGCGCCGCTGCCGGACCCCGTGCCGGTGCCCGCGGCACGACGGGCCGCGGCGCCGGAGGCGGCGGCGAACCGCCTGCTGGTCAAGCCGAGCCATCTCGTCGGCGGGTACGGGCAGCTGTCGTTCGCGCCGAACTACTACGGGCCGACGGGGAACCAGCGCGACCCGGTCACCGTCATCCGCCGCCGTTCGGCGCAGGAGGCCGCCCGATGAGCCAGGTCAACGCCGCACTGCGGCAGGCCGCCGCGCTGCTGCTGGGGTATCCGGACGAGGGCTGGCCCGAGCTGCTCGACCTGGTCAGAACGTCGCTCGACGAGCTGACCGGGCCGTGCGCGGCGCCGTTGCGGCGCTTCTGCGCGGGGACGGCGGGCACGCCGGTGCTGCACCTCGCGGCCCGCTACGTCACCACGTTCGACCGCAGCAGCCGGCGCACGCTGCACCTGAGCTACTACGCCGACGGCGACACCCCGCAGCGCGGCGCGTCGTTGGAGGCATGGTACGAGCGGTACCGGGCGCACGGCTGGGAGTGCCCGCCGGACGAGCTGCCCGACTATCTGCCGCTGGTGCTGGAGTTCACGGCCCGCTGCCCGGAGGCGGGCACGGAGCTGCTGTACGAGCACCGGGGCGGCCTGGACCTGCTGCGCGCGGCGCTGGTGGAACACGGCAGCCCGTACGCGCACGTGCTGGAGGCGGTGCACGCGACGCTGCCCGAGGTGGTGGGACAGCGCACGGCCGCGGCGGGGTGGTGACGCGGCACCCGGTACCGTCGAGGGATGGCGACGACCCCCCAGCCGAGTCCCGAACCGCGCGCCGAACGTGGCGTGCTCGCCGAGCTTCCCGAGCTGCTGGGCGACGCCGAACGCGCGTCGGGCACCATCCTGTGGCGGCTGACCGCCGAGCGGCGGCAGCTTGACGCGAACCTCGTCAGGATCGGTCCGGACGACCGGGTCGCGGAGCACGTCGAGGCCGATCTCGACGTGCTGCTCTACGTCACGGACGGCGACGGCCGGCTGGACCTGGAGGGGCGGCCGCAGGAGCTGCGGCCCGGCGGCGTGGTGTGGCTGCCGCGCGGCGCCCGCCGCGCGCTGGCCGCGGGCCCCGACGGCCTCGCCTACGTCACGGCGCACCGCCGCCGCCCCGGGATGGGCATCGGCCGCGCCGAACCGGAGGGCGGCGAGCCGGCATGCCTGCTCCACCGGGTGTGCGACGAATGCGGCCGCCTCGCCGGCGAACCCGACGCCACCTACTGCTCCCGCTGCGGCACGGCCCTGCCGGCGTGAGCGGATCCCGGCGGGCAGCGGTTCGCGGCTGGTCCGAGACGCCCCGGGCGTGGCCGGTGCCCAGGCTGGTCGCCCGGAGCCGCGCGGTTCCCCGCAGGTGAACGCGCCGGCGTAGCCGCGGCGCAGCGGCAGCGGCCGGCCGACGTCGCCTGGCGCGCCGCGCGGCCGCGCGGAATGACTGGGGGACCTCCCGAGCCCCATCGGCTCCGGAAGGCGATGCTGCCCGGCATGCCGGGACGGCGCGGCGCGTTGTCGGCTCGGGCCGACGTCAGCCGGCTACGTGCGGAACTGCTCGGGGCAGCGGGCGCCCTCTTCCGCGAGGTGGGTCTCGGCCCAGCGGGTGAGCTCGACGAGTGACGGGCGCAGCCCTTCGCCCGCGGCCGTGAGCTGGTAGCTGACGCGCAACGGCGGTCCCGCCTCGACCTGGCGGGTGAGGAGGCCGAGCTCGGCGAGCTCGGTGAGCCGGTCGGACAGCATCCGCTCGCTGATGCCGGGAACCGCCCGCTTCAGCTCCGCGAAATGGCCAGGGCCGCTGATCAGCGCGGCCACGATCACGCCGGTCCAGCGCTTGCCCAGCAGGTTGAAGACACGCATCAGGGCGGAGTCCGGCTCGGTGCAGATCCCAGCCCCCGGGTCCTCCTCGCACCGCTTCACGTCCGCCATGACCCCACAGTACTGGATTCCGAGCAGGGGATGCAGAAAAGTAAGCGACTATGTTATTAGTAGTTCCATACCGCTCTGCATTACCTACCTTTTCCCTGGAGGACCCCATGGCTCGGCTGCTGCACATCGACTCCTCGATCAACGGTGACTCGTCCGTCTCCCGCGCCGTCACCCAGACGTTCCGGGCCGCCTGGGAGGAGCAGCATCCGCACGGCACCGTCGTCTACCGGGACCTGGCCGCCGACCCGCTGCCGCATCTGACCGGCGAGGCGTACCACCTGCAGTTCGTGCCGCCGGAGCAGCGCACCCCCGAACAGGTTGCCGCGTTCGCGCTGCGCGAAGAGCTCACCACCGAACTGGAGTCGGCGGACGCCGTGCTGATCGGCGCCCCGCTGTACAACTACTCCGTGCCCTCGGGATTCAAGGCGTGGCTGGACCACGTGATCATCGTGGGCCGCACCGCGATGGCCGAGGAGACGACGATCGCGGGCAAGCCGGTGACCGTCGTGACCAGCCGCGGCGGCTCGTACGCCCCGGGCACGCCGATGGAGGGCAACGACTTCAACCACCCGTACCTGACGTGGCTGCTCGAGGGCGCGCTCAAGCTGGACGTCCGGTTCATCGTGCCCGAGCTGACGCTGGCCCCGCACACGCCCGGCATGGAGGGCCTGGTCGACAAGGCGCACGCGTCCCGGGAGCGGGCGCACGCGGACGCTCGCGACTGCGGTAAGGCGCTGGCCAGCCGGGCCCTCCATGCCGGCTGATCCGCGTCAGAGTCCCCCGGCCAGCCGCCGCCGCACGCCGGCCACCAGGCGTGCGGCGGTGAAGCCGGCCCCGTAGACGAAGCGCATCGAGGGCCCGAAGCTGGGCGCGGCCAGCAGCCCGGCGAAGAACAGCCCGGGACGGGTCGACTCGAAGGTGCCGCCGAGTCGCGGCGCCCAGGTGTCGCGCACCGTCACCAGACCGCCGCGCAGCATCGGATCGAGCAGGCTCAGCCGGCGCAGGTCGGGCACGAAGCCGGTGGCGGCGATGACGTGTCCGGTCTCCACGGTGAATCCTGTGGTGTCGGCGGCCGTCCCGTCGCCCGCCGACATCTCCAGGCGCACGCCGTCCGCGCGGCCGAGCGGCGCCGCCCGCAGCAGGCGGTGCCCGAGCCGGATCGGCACCACGCCCGACACCCGTTCGCGCAGCCACCAGGCACCGGCCGGACCCATCGCCGTGGCGGCGATTCGGGCCCGGGCGGCGCCCGGCAGCAGCCGGAACGCGGCCGGCAGTTCGGCCCAGGCCCAGCTGGACCAGCCGGTGCCGAGCCCGCTGTGCGGGGCACGCAGCCGGGCCGCCCGGCTGCGGCGCAGCGGCAGCGGCGGGGTGTTCCAGACGATCCGCTCGGCACGGGCGATCACCACGGGGCGGGCGCCGCACTCGGCCAGTAGCGCCGCCGTCTCCAACGCGGCCTGGCCGGCGCCGACCACCGCGACCTCGCGCCCGCGGAAGCCGGACAGGTCCCGGTGGTCGCAGCTGTGCGAGACCAGGCGCGCCCCCGCCTCGTGCAGATCGGGCGCGCGCAGCGGGCGCGGCAGCCGGACGAACGACGTCACGCCGACGGCCAGCGCCACGTTACGGGCCAGCGCCGTGGCGCCGTCCGCCGTCTCGACCCGGAAGCCGGCGCCGTGCGCGGCCACCGAGGTGACCGTCCGGTCCTCCACGGGGACGCCGAGCCGTTCGGCGAACCACAGGCCGTACCGGGTGAAGGTGTCGATCGACAGCGGGTGGCCGTGTTCGGCGGTGAGGCCGCGGTCGGCGCAGTAGGTGCCCAGGGTCCGCTCGCCGGCGGCGTCGGAGAGGTTGGAGGCCCAGGGCTCCGACTTCAGGTACATGCCGTCGGGCATATGGTCGCGCCAGGACGCCATGGGCCGCCCGAGCACCCGGACGTCGAGCTTGGCCGCGGCCGCGTGCGCCGCGATCGACAGCCCGTAGGGGCCGGCTCCCACCACTACCAGGTCGTGCATCAGGTTCTCTCCGCTCTCTGCTGTCGTCGCGTGATCCGCTGGCCGAGGCGGCCCGGCCCCCAACTGCCGGCCATCGCCCAGAACGGCGCCGGGTCGTCGGCCGCGAACCACGCCGTCTCCACGCCCCGCCGGCGCCTCCCCCAACCCCCGCCCACGCCGCGGCCGGTGAACGCGGACACCACCCCGGACGCCAGCCCGTAGTTCTCGGCGAGGAAGACCCGGCCCGGCACCGGGCGCGGCGCCGGCACCCGCCGCCCGGTCAGGTGCAGGTGCAGCGCCCGCACCACGTCGAGCCCGCCGCCGTCGGTGAACAGCCGGAACTGCGCGCCGGGCCGCGGGTTGACGTCCAGCAGGTGGTAGGCGCCGGTGGCCGCCTCGCGGCGGAGGTCGAGGTCCAGCACGCCGGCGTAGCCCAGATCGGCCGCGAACCGCCGCGCCACCGCCGCCACCTCGGCGTTCGGCAGCCAACGGCCCAGCGCGGTCAGGCCCGCGCCGACCGGCCAGGACAGCTCCTTGCGGCCGGTGCCGCCCAGCAGACAGTGCCCGCCGGCCGCGAAACAGCCGTGGAAGAACCAGTCGGCGCCCGGCCCGCCGATCACCAGCCGTTGCAGCACCAGGCGGTTGCCGGCGCCGGCCAGCGGCGCCCGTGCGTACAGCCGCCGCGCCTGTTCGGCCCTGGTCAGCACCATGGTGCTGACCAGCCCGCCGCCACCCGGCGGCAGCAGCCACGGCCGGCTCCACTTGGCGACCAGCGGCAGCCCGAGCCGTCGCGCCGCCGTCGCCGCCTGGTCCTCGCTGTCCGGCACCTCGGTGGCCGGGTGCGCGATGCCGAGGCGCCGGCACAGCCCGCCCAGTTCGGCCTTGTCCGCGACCCGCTCAAGCAGCCCGGGGCGCGGCTGCGCGGGCAGCAGGAACCGGCCGCCCAGCCGCGCGGCGAGGCGGGCGGCGGCGATGGCGCCCGCATCGTCCATGGCGATCAGCACCGCGGGCCGCCCGATCCGTTCGGCGGCCCGCAGCAGCGCCCGTTCGACCTCCGCCAGCCTCGGCCCGCCCGGCGCGCCCGGCAGGCCCGTCACGATGGGGTGCCCGGTGTGCAGATAGCGGGAGCGACCCAGAGGTCCGCGCGCCGATTCGACGAAGGCGTGCACCTCGACCCCCGCCCGGCCCAGCGACCTGACCGCGCCGAGCGAGCCGTGGTGGAAGGGGTTGCGGTCGAGACGCAGCAGCAGTGCGGGCACCTCGGTGTCCAGCCGGGCGTCGAACGGTGACATGCCGCGATCGTCGGCGAGAACGGCGGTCATTCAACGCATTTCGAGTCATATGGACAGCGAAAAACACGATCGGACTAGCAGAAAATCCTTCTAGCGGCTCATTCGGGAGATCGTGTGCTTAATCGGGCCCCGGACGCCCTCATCTGACTCTCCGAAAGGACCGCACATGCCCGCCGCATTCGGCGCGCTCGTCGCGCCGCTGCTCGCCGCGTCCCTCTCCGTCGGCTCGGGCCCGGGTCCCGAACCTCCGCCGGACGTGCCGGCCGAGCCGGCCGTCGGCGCCTTCCTCGGCTCGGACGCCGCCGGCGTCGAGCGGGCGACGGCGCTGGAGCGCTGGCTGGGCGACGGGGCGCGGCTGACGGTCGGTCACACCTACCTGCCGGGCGACCTGTGGTCGAACATCGAGGGAAGACCCGAGTTCCTGCGCCCCTGGGCCGAATGGCGGCGGGCCGCGGCGGAGCGGCTCTTCGTGCTCAACGTGCCGATGCTGGAGCGCAGCGAGGCGGACCTGCCCGACCGGGAGGTCGCCGCGCTGCTGACGGCCGGCGCCGAGGGCCGGTTCGACCACCATTTCCGCGCGCTCGCCGAGCGGCTCGTCGAACTCGGCCTCGGCGACACGGTGCTGGTGCTCGGCTGGGAGATGAACGGCGTCACCTACACCCACCGCTGCGCGCCGGACCCCGAGGCGTGGCGGGCGTACTGGCGGCGCATCGTCACCGCCATGCGCGCGGTGCCGGGGCAGGAGTTCCGCTTCGACTTCGCGCCCAGCCGCGGACGGGACGCGATCGGCTGGGACGCCTGCTACCCGGGCGACGACGTGGTGGACATCGTCGGGCTCGACACCTACGACCAACCGCCGGGCGACACCTTCGAGGAGCATGTGGCACAGGAGTACGGGCTGGCGCACCACGTGGCGTTCGCGGAGGCGCACGACAAGCCGATCTCGTTCCCCGAATGGGGTCTGTTCCGCAACGGCGACAACCCCGAGTACATGCGGCGGATGCTGGAGTGGATCGCCGAGCACCGACCCGTTTACCACACCATCAGCGACTACTGCCCGCACGGCGTGTGGCACTGCGCCGAGAACCCGGCCTCCGCCGCGGTCTACCGGGCGATGACCGCGGCGGCGACCGCAGCGACGGCTGCGGCGCAGGCCGCGGAAGATCTTCGCCGTTAGCACACATCTGACACACACTTAGGGCACGAGCTCTGGCACGTTGCTGCTCTCACCCCCGAAAAGACGGGGTGCGGGAAGGGGAGCAGAACCGTGTCGTACTCCTGGGACGTTCCGCCCGGCGGGCGGTGGCGACGCGTCGGGGCCCGCTGCCTCGACGTCTTCGTGGCCGTGTTACCCGCCATCCCGCTGGCCTTCGCCGTGGGGCCCATCCTCCAGCGAGCGCTGCTGCGGCAGGCGCTGCGGCTCCGCTCCTCGGCCGTGCTGGCCGGGGGCACCGAGGAGCTGGGCGATCTGGCCAGGGAGAGCCTGACGGACATCGGCCAGACGCTCGGCGCCGTGTTCCTCGGCTTCATGGCGGTGATCCTGATCAGCGCCTGCCTGTACGACTGGCTGGCGCACGCGCTCTTCGGCCGGACGCTGGGCAAGTTCGTCTTCGGCATCGCCGTCGTCCGCGCCCGCGACGGCGGCCGCCCCGGCGCCCTGCGCAGCCTGCTGCGCACCGCCCTGCTCATCGGCCTGCCGGGCGCCGCGGTCTGCGTGACCTGGGCCTATTCGCTGACCGGGCAGCCCGAACAACCGCCGGCCGTCCGGGCGCTCGGCTGGGTGTACGTCGGCTGCCTCGGCTGCCTGCTGCTGATCCTGACCCCGCTCCGGCGGGGCCACCACGAGTTGCTCTCCACCACCCGCGTCACGGCCACCCGCTGACCCCCCCCACCGACCGGTGAGGGCCGCGCGCGGGCGCCGGTGAGCGGCGGCCTAGTGTCGACTCCGGGGGTGGACGGGTGGAGGAGTCGAACACGGATCCCGGTGTCGCCGACCGCCGCGGTCCCTTCCGGTACCTGTGGTGGCTGGTCACCCGGCAACGGGCCCGGGTCGCCGCCGGTGCGGCGCTGGGCACCGCCTGGCTGGTCGGCCTGACGCTCACCCCGTACCTGCTGTCCCGCGCCATCGACGACGGGCTCGCGTCCGGCCGCTCGGGAGCTCTCTTCGGCTGGGCCGCCGCGCTGCTCGGGACGGGCGTGCTCACCGCCTGGCTGGCGATCATGCGGCACCGCACCATGACCCGGATCCGGATGGACGCGGCGTTCCGCACCGTGCGGCTGGTGACCGCGCAGGCGACCAGACTCGGCGCCGCGCTGCCCCGGCGGGCCTCGGCGGGCGAGGTCGTGACCATCGGCATGACCGACGTGGCGCTCATCGCGGACACCCTGACGGTCACCGGTCCCGGCGTCGGTTCGGCCATCGCCTACCTCCTGGTGGCGGCGCTGCTGTTGTCCGTCTCGCCGCCGCTCGCCGCGGTGGTGCTGCTCGGCGTGCCGCTGCTCGTGGTGCTGGTGGGGCCGCTGCTCGGACGGTTGCAGGGCGCGGAGACCGCTTACCGGGAGCGGCAGGGGGCGCTGGCGGCCCGGCTCGTGGACATCGTCGGGGGCCTGCGGGTGCTGGGCGGGCTCGGCGGCAGGGAGGCGTTCGCCGCGCGCTACCGGCGCGAGGCGCGGGCGCTGCGCGACGAGGGATACCGGGTCGGGTCGGTGACCAGCTGGATCCAGGCCCTGGGCGTGGGTCTGCCGACGGTGTTCCTGGCCGCGGTGGTCTGGCTGGCCGCCCGGCTCGCCGCCGAGGGATCCATCAGCGTCGGCGAGCTGATCGCCGTCTACGGCTATGTGGCGGTGCTCGTCGTGCCCGTGTCGTTCTTCGTCGAGGGCGGCTACGGCGTCGCGCGCGGTCTGGTGGCGGCCCGGCGCGTCGTCCGGTTCCTGGCGCTCGGCGCCGGCGCATGACGGGGGCAGGGGGTCGGGGCCGACCGGACCGGCCGTCCTGCACGACCCCGACTCCGGCGTGACCGTGGCGCCCGGCCGGCTGATCGCGCTGGTCAGCGCGCGACCGGCGGAATCGGCCGCGGTGCTCGAACGGCTTGGCCGGTTCGCCGACACGGCGGTCACCTGGGGCGGCGATGGGGGCACCTCCCAGGCCCCCGGGGCCTGGGGGAGGCTCGACCGGCTGGACCTGGCGGCGGTCAGGGAACGGATACTGCTCGCCGACGCGGAGGCCGACCTGTTCGCAGGGCCGCTGCGCGAGGCGATCGCCGGGCGGCACTCCGGGCCCGACGGCGCGGCCGTCACGGACGCGGTGCGCGGCGCGGTGGCCGAGGACGTCGTGCGCGGGCTGCCCGACGGGCTCGACGCGCTGCTCGACGCGCAGGGCCGCAATCTCTCGGGCGGTCAGCGGCAGCGCGTCCGGCTGGCCAGGGCGCTGCTGGCCGACCCCGAGGTGCTGCTGGCGGCCGAGCCCACATCGGCGCTGGACGCGCACACCGAGGCGGCGGTCGCCGGCCGGCTGGGCGCCGCCCGCGCGGGCCGGACCACGGTGGTCACCAGCACGTCGCCGCTGCTGCTCGACCGCGTGGACACGGTTTTCTACCTGGTCGACGGCGCCGTCGCGGCCACCGGCGACCACCGGGCCCTGCTGACCGCCCACCCCGGCTACCACCGACTGGTCGCCCGCGGCGACGGATCGTTCGGGCGCGACGGGCGCGAGGTGTCGGGATGAGCGGGCTTCCGGTGGCCGGGGCGGCGGAGACGCGACGAGCCGCCTGGGAGCTGGTCAGGGCGGACCGACGGGCCGTCGCCGCCGTGCTGGCGCTCAACGCGCTGGCCGCCGCGGCCGGGCTGGTCGGCCCCTGGCTGCTGGGCCGGATCATCGACGAGGTGCGGGCCGGCGCCGGCGCGGACACCGTGGACCGGCTGGCGCTGGTGCTGCTGGGCTTCGCACTGCTCCAGATCCTGCTGGTGGCTGCCGCCCGCCGGCTCGGCCACCGCTTCGGCGAACGGACCCTGGCGCGCCTCAGGGAGCGGTACGTGGAACGGGCGCTGCGACTGCCCGCCTCCATGGTCGAACGCGCCGGCACCGGCGATCTCGCCGCCCGCGGCACCGGGGACATCTCCACCGTCGGCACCACCCTGCGGGACGCCGGCCCCGACGTGCTGATCGCCGCGGTCCAGGCGCTGCTCATCCTCGGCGCGGTCGTCGCGCTCGACCCGCGCCTCGGCGCCTGCGCGCTGCTGGGGCTGGCCGGCGGTGCCATCGCCGTCCGCTGGTACCTGCGCCGGGCACACGCCGCGTACCTCGCCGAGGGCGCGGCCCATTCGGCGTTGGCCGAACAACTGGCGGCCACCGCCGCCGGCGCCCGCACCGTGGAGGCGTTCGGGCTCCAGCGCCGCCGGCTCGCGGCGTGCGAGGCGGCCATCGCGGAGTCCCGCCGGACCAGGCTGCGCACGCTGTTCCTACGCAGCGTGCTGTTCCCGGTCGTGGACGTCTCGTTCGTGGTGCCGGTGGTCGGGGTGCTGCTGGTCGGCGGGGCGCTCGTGGACCGGGGCGCGGTCAGCCTCGGCACGGTGGCCGCCGCGGCGCTGTACCTGCGGCAGTTGGTCCAGCCGATGGACACGCTGCTGCTCTGGGTGGACCAGATACAGCGCGGCGGCGCGGCGTTCGCCCGCGTCGAGGGGCTGGCCCTCGCGCCACGCGCCGCCCTGACCGACGGCGGAACTGGACCCGAACCCGCGGACGACCGGCTGGACGTGGCGGGCGTGCGCTACGCGTACGGCGAGGGCGCGGGCGACGTGCTGCACGGCGTCGACCTCACCGTGCGGCCCGGCATGGGGGCACCTCCCAGGCCCCAAGGGCCTGGGGGAGGCTGGCGATCGTCGGCCCGTCCGGCGCCGGTAAATCGACGCTGGGCCGGCTGCTCGCGGGCGTCGACGCGCCGCGCACCGGCCGGGTGACGGTCGGCGGGGTGCCGGTCGCCGGCCTGTCCGCCGACCGGCTGCGCCGCCAGATCGTCCTGGTCACCCAGGAGCACCACGTCTTCCTCGGCACGCTCCGGGAGAACCTGCTGATCGCCGCGGAGGACGCGGACGACGCGGAGTTGGTCGCCGCTCTCGCCGCCGTCGACGCCGAGTGGGTGACGGAACTGCCGGAAGGACTGGACACCGAACTGGGAGACCGGGGCCACCGGATCGACGGGGCACAGGCGCAACAGCTGGCGCTGGCACGAGTGGTGCTCGCCGATCCGCATACCGTGATCCTCGACGAGGCGACCGCGCTCCTCGACCCGCGCACCGCGCGGCACACGGAACGCGCGCTCGCCGCCGTGCTCCGCGGGCGCACGGTCGTCGCCATCGCCCACCGCCTGCACACCGCGCACGACGCGGACCGGGTGGCCGTCCTGCGGGACGGCCGGCTCACCGAACTCGGCACGCACGACGACCTGGTCACGGCCGGCGGCGACTACGCGGCCCTCTGGCACACCTGGCACGCCGAGGCCCCGCCCGAGCCGGCACTGGCCCACGACGCCCCGGCCCACGACGGCGGGTTGGCGTCAGGCGACGGCCGGCGCCACGCTGGAACCGACGACCACGGCGGCGCGGGCCGTCACGACGCGACCGACGCGAACCCCGGGTGAGGCGACCGCGACTGCGGCGGCCGAGGCGGGGCCGAAGGCCCCGGTCACGTCGATGGCCACGGCCCTGGAGATGAACACCAGCCGCCACCCCCGCGGTCCCGCTGATCTCCCCCAGCCAGGATCCCCCGGACGAGGCCTGGGGGAGGCCGGGAGGTGTGCCCAGCCGACCCCCCTCGCGGGTCGGCCGAGCGCGAGAGCGCTGCTGAACGGCCCGCGCACCACCGGCCCCCCGACGGTCGAGGCGAGGCCGAAGTCCTGGCCCCGCCGATGACCACGGCCCAGGGACGAACACCAGCCGCCACCCCGCTGGTCTCCCCCCAACCTGGCAGCCCGGGAGGCGCTCCCAACCCACCACTCCCACAGGGCCCCTCGCGGGTCGGTGGTGCGCGGGAAGCGCCCCTGTGCCGGGTCAGGTCACGTCGTGGAGGGCCCTGGCGAGGGTGGCGATCGCGTCGTGGATGGCGGTCGGGGTGGTGGCCGCGTAGCCGAGCACCAGACCGGGCGGGCCCGGGCGTTGGGCGTGCCACGAGAGCGGGTGCGCCTTCACGCCGCGGGCCAGGGCGGCGGCGGCCAGTTCGGTGTCGTCCAGCGCCGTCCCGTCGAAGGTGATCATCAGATGCAGGCCAGCCGCCGCGCCGTGCACCCGGGCCCTCGGCAGATGCGTGGCGATCGCCTCGATCATCGCGTCGCGGCGCCGCCGGTGCCGGCGGCGCAGCAGCCGTAGCTGCCGCTCCAGCGTGCCCGAGTCCATCAGCCGGGCCACCACCAGCTGCGGCAGCACCGCCGTGCCGTGGTCGGACACCCGCTTCGCGGTGACCAGTTCGTCCCGGTACCGGGGTGGCGCCAGCAACCAGCCCACCCGCAGCGCGGGGGCCAGCAGCTTGGAGACGCTGCCCGCGTAGCAGACGCGCTCCGGCATCATCGAGCGCAGCGCCGGCACGGGCGGCCGGTCGTAGCGGTGCTCGGCGTCGTAGTCGTCCTCGATGACCAGGCCGCCCCGGCCGGGCAGGCAGGCCCAGTCCATCAGCTCCCGGCGCCGCTCGCCGCCCAGCACCACACCGGTCGGAAACGCGTGCGCCGGCGTGAGCACCACGGCGCGGGCGCCGCTCGCGCGCAGCGCGTCGACCCGCACGCCCTCCTCGTCCATCGGCACCGGCGGGGTCCGCACGCCCCAGGCCGCCAGTTGCTGGCGGGCGCCGAGCGAGCCCGGGTCCTCGACCGCCACCTCCTCGACGCCGTCGCGTCGCAGCACCTGGGCGAGCAGGGCGAACGACTGGGAAACGCCGGCCACGATCAGCACCTCGTCGGGGTCCGCCCGGATGCCCCTGGTCCGGGCCAGCCAGGTGGCGACGGCGCGGCGCAGCGCGGGCGCGCCGCGCTCGTCGCCGTAGCCGAGCGCCGAGGCGGAGAGCTCGCCGAGCACCGCGCGCTCCGCGCGCAACCAGGCGGCGCGCGGGAAGGCCGCCAGATCGGGAAGCCCTGGGGTGAGGTCCACGCGGGCCTCGGTGACGCGCAGCATCTCGAAGATCTGAGTGTCCGGCGCGTCCGCGAACAGCCGGTCCGCGGCACTGGGGTACCTCCCGGGTCGGCCCGGGACGGGCTCCGCGGTCACCGGCACGGCGACGACGACGGTGCCACCGCGGCCCCGGCCGGCCACATGGCCGTCCTCGGTCAGGCAGCGGTACGCCTCGGTAACCACGCCGCGGGAGACGCGAAGCTCGGCGGCGAGCACGCGGCTGGCCGGCAGTCGACTGCCGAGCGGCAGCCGGCCGTCCGCGATCGCGAGCCTGAGCTGCCGGGAGAGCCAGTCGGCCAGCCCGCCGGGCGGGGCGTCCTCGACGTTGAGCTGGAGGAAGTCGGACCCGGACACCGAACGGGCCGTCGCCGGCCGCGTTATGGACCTGTCCATCGCGTCATCTTTGGACCTGGGCACCGGACCATAGTGCCAGCAGGATGGGGTCATGACCACGGAAAGCGGCACGGATGCGTACGTGCACGGATATTCGGCGCGCGAGGCGCGGCGGCTGGGCGACCAGGCGGACACACTGGCCACGCTGCTCCACGGGGGCACCCGTTATCCGGCGGGCAGCCGGGTGCTGGAGGCGGGCTGCGGGGTCGGGGCCCAGACGGTGCATCTGGTCGCCGGCAGCCCCGAGGCGCAGCTCGTCTCGGTTGACGTCTCGGCCGAATCGCTGGCCCGCGCCCGCGCCCGGGTGGCGGAGCTCGCGCCCGGCGCGGCGGTGGAGTGGCACCGCGCCGACGTGTACGTACTGCCGTTCGCGGACGCCTCGTTCGACCACGTCTTCGTGTGCTTCGTACTGGAGCATCTGAAGGACCCGCGCGCTGCCCTGACCGAGCTGCGGCGGGTGCTGCGGCCCGGCGGCACCCTCACCGTCGTCGAGGGCGACCACGGTTCGACGTTCTTCCACCCCGACGGGCCGTACGCCCGCGCGGCGATCGACTGCCAGGTCAGGCTTCAGGCGGCCGGCGGCGGAAACGCGCTGATCGGCCGGGAGCTCCAGCCGCTGCTGGCCGAGGCGGGCTACGCGGACGTGCTGGTGCGCCCGCGCACCGTCTACGCGGACGAGACCCGTCCCGAGCTGGTGCGGGGCTTCACCCGGGACACGTTCATCGCCGCGATCGAGGCGGTTCGTGCGGACGCGCTGGCCGCCGGGCTCACCACGGAGGCCGACTTCGACCGGGGCATCGCCGAGCTGAACCGCTCGGCGGAGCCCGGCGGCACCTTCCACTACGCCTTCGTCAAGGCGACGGCGGTGCGGCCGCGATGATCGCGGCGCTCTTCGCCCTGGTCCTGCTGGGCGCCCTGCTCTGGGCGCTGGAGCGCAACCACCGCCGGCAGCGTCCGCGTGGGCTCTACGGCAGCGCGGACCGAGCGGATCGGGCGGACCGGGACGCGGAACGCGTCGAGCAGGAAATGCGGTTCGGCGGGGCGGGTACGGTCGATGCGTGCCCAAGGTCGTCGAACTCCACTGCTACCCCGTGAAGGGATGCGCCGCCGTACCGCTGGCGTGGGCCGAACTCACCCCGACCGGCCTCGTCCACGACCGGAGCTTCATGGTCGTCGACGCGGACTGGTCGTTCCGCAGCCAGCGCCGGGACCCGCGCCTCGCGCTGATCCGTCCCGAGGTGACGACCGGGCCCGGCGAGACGCTGACGCTGCGCGGGCCGGGTGTGGAGCCGGTGCGGATCGCGGTGGACACCGCGGGCCCGCGGCGCGAGGTCGGGCTGTTCGGGCGGCCGACGCTCGGCGTCGACCAGGGCGAGGCGGCGGCCATGGGGGCACCTCCCAGGCCCTCCGGGCCTGGGGGAGGCTCTCCGAGGTGCTGGGCGCGCGCAGCCGGCTGGTCCGGATGCCGCCGGACCACCGGCTGCCCACCGGCGGTGGCGTCACCTTCGGCGCGAAGTTCTCCGTCCTGACCCCGGGAAGCCTCGCCGTCGGCGACGAGATCCGCGCGGAGGACCGTGCCGGCAGCAGTGTCGAGAGCAGGGCGGACAGGTGAGTTCGCCCAGGTCATAGGCCCGGCGTGGCCCCGTGGGAGCCGGTGTCAGGCCGGTGCGTCCACCCAGGCGGGGAGCGGTTCGCGGCGGGTGCGCCAGGCGTCGGGGATGCCGGCGAGGCCGGTGTGCGCGGCGACGATACCGCCGGTGATGGCGCAGGTGGTGTCGACGTCGCCGAGCCCCTCCGCCGTGGTCCACAGCGCGTCGGCCAGGCTGTCCCGGTGGTGCGCGGCCGACCAGACCGCGAACGGGACCGTGTCGTCCGCCCTGATCCGTCGCCCGCTGCCCAATAGGTCGGCCGCCTGCCAGGGCGGGGTGTCGGCGGGCAGTTCGGCGGCCAGGGCCAGGCCGTCCCGCACCGCGCTCGGCGGCGTGTGCTCGGCGACGAGCCGCAGGAACGCCGTGCCGCCGGCCGGGGGCGCGGGCACCGTGCCGGCCCGGACGCTCGCGGCCAGCGCCGCCGCCACGGTGACGGCGACCGCCCCGGCCACGCCCTCGGGGTGGCCGTGGGTCACCCGCGCGGCGAGCTCCGCCTGCGCCACCGCCCGTTCCAGGTCGGCGTGGAACCACGCGCCCAGCGGGGCGGCCCGCATCGCCGCGCCGTTGCCCAGGCTGCCCTGGCCACCGAACAGCTCCGCCGCCCGGACGCGCCAGGCGTCGGGCCGCCGCCCCAGCTCGGGCAGCAGTTCGTGCATCCCGTACCCGTAGCCGCGCGCCGGATCGGCCGCGTAGGTGTCGGCGAACGCCCGCGCCAGCCGGTCCTGGTCGATCTCCCCGTCCGCGTACAGCACGCTGAGCACGCCCAGCGCCATGGCGGTGTCGTCCGTCCAGCGCCAGACCCGCTCCTGCGGGGTGACCCGGGCGCGGATCTGCCGGAACGCCTCCTCGGGGGACCGCATCAGCGGGAACCAGCGCTCGCCGAAGGCGTCCCCCAGCGCGAGACCGTGCATGCTGTCCCGTGCGGCGGCCCGGCTGCTCCTCACGACGCACCATGATCGCGGACGGCCACCCACCCCGACAAGGTCACCGGGACCGCCAGGAAGGCGAGGACGCTCAGGGCGTTGAGTGCCGGAACGAGGCCGAGGCCGGCGGCGAGGGCCGGCGCGGCCAGGGCGCCGGCGACGGCGGCGAGAGCTTCGACGGCGAGGAAGAGCGCGCCGATCCTTCCCAGCATCGACGGCGGGGCGGTGCGCTGGACATGCGTCTCCACGGTGATCAGCAGCACGCTGCCCGGCCCGCCCACGGCGGCGGCGGCCAGCACGGCGAGGCCCGGGCCCGGGGCGTTGACGAGCAGCAGGAACGCTGCCGCGGTCGCCAGTTGGGTGACGGCGAGCAGCCGCCTGACGCCGAGTCGGGCGAGCGCCGCGCGGGCCACCGTGGAGCCGAGGAGGAAGCCGACCCCGAGCCCCGAGATCAGGTAGCCGACGGCGTGCGCGGGCGCGCCCAGGGCGACCGCCGTGAACGGGACGAGCAGGGCGGTCAGGCCGGCGTTGGCGGTGAGGAAGACCGCGTTGGCCGCCAGTGGGCCGCGCAGGGCGGGAGTGCCGGCGAGATGGGCCAGCCCCGCGCGCAGCTCCGCCAGAACCCGGCGCGGCCGGTCGGCGGCACGCCGGTCCCGACGCCCCGGCGCGTGTCGCCGGGCGACGACCGCGATGAGCGCCGCCGAGGCCAGATAGCTGGCGACGTCGGCGACGAGCACCGCGGTGAACCCGGGTCCGGCCAGCAGCGCGGCACCGGCCGGCGGCGCGACCAGGCGGAGCACGCTGCCGGCCCCGGCGGTGAGCGCGTTGGCCTGGGCGAGTCCGGGTCCGGTGCCGACCATGGCGGGGGTCAGGGCGCGGGCGGCGGGCCGGAAGACGGTGGTCGCGAGGTTCTCGACGAGCACGGCGACGTAGATCAGCCAGACGTCGCCGGGTCGGTCGGCCAGCAGCATGAGGCCCACGGCGGCGGCGCCGACCAGGTCGGCCGCCCACATGGCGCGGGTGAGCGGCCAGCGGTCCACCCACGTGCCGGCGAACGGGCCGACCAGCAGGGCGGGGAGCGCCTCCAGGGCGAGGGCGAGCCCGGTGGCGGCGGGCGAACCGGTGAGCTGGTAGACGTGCACCGGGACGGCGACGACGAGCAGCCAGGAGCCGAACCCCGAGACGGCGCCGCCGAGCCACAGCAGTCGGAAGGCCCCGTTGCGGAGCACCATGGGAAACACGAGCGCGATTCTATTCTCACAGAATAGAAATGCTCAACAGTGTCTTGTGAGAAACAGTCGGTGGGCTGTCGATCCTGGAGGGTGGCGAGACCGTGGACGAGGCGGAGCTGGGGCGGGAGTTGCGGGCCCGGCGCAGGAGGGCCGGGCGGACCATCGCCTCGGTGGCGGCGGACGCGGGGCTGTCCGTGCCCTATATCGCGAACCTGGAGAACGGGCGCGGGAACCCGACCCTGGCGGCCCTGCGCCGGCTGGCCGCCGCCCTCGGCGGGCGGCTGGAGGTCGGCCTCGCGGAGCCGGACGACGGGAGCGACTCGGCGTCCGGCGCGGCATCCGACACGGCGGCGCCGGTCGAGCGCCTGCTCGCCGCGTCCGTCCGGCTGCCGGCCGTCGTCGAGCGGCTGGCCGGTGCGGAGCCGGGCGGGGAGAGCGCGGACGCCGTGCGGCGGCGGGTGGGCGAGGCGCTCCTCGCCGTCGCCGCCGCCACCGGCCGGAAGCCGGACGAGCGCGATCTGGACCGGCTGCTCGACCTGCTGCTGCTGGCGCGGTCAGCGTTCGGCGGACCCGCCTGAGAACGCCGGCGTGCCGGGCTCACCCAGGAGCGCCACCGGCTGGCTGGGCACCGGGGTGGCGGCGGGTGGGCGGCGGGAACGCCGAGTGGGCTGCGGCCGGGTGAGGAGCAGCAGGCAGCCGGTGAGCGTGCCGGCGCAGGTTCCGGTGGCCAGGGAGACGGTGGGGGAGGGCGAGACGGGCGTGGCGTGCGCGCTGGCCGGGGCGAGCAGCGAGAGCTCCGCGTCGGTGTCCGGGGTGACGTCGTTGCCATAGGCGATCAGCGCGGACGCCACGGCGTTGGCGGCGCGGGCGGCGTCAGAAGAGCTCGGCGCCGTGCCGGTGATCTCGATGATCGGCACCTCGGGCGAGGTGGCCGCGTGCACCTGGCCGCGCAGCTCCGCCACGCTCACGCCCGCGTCCGCCTGAGCGGTGGTCAGCACCGCCCCCTCGGTGGCCAGCCGGCCGTACGCCTGGGCGTAGCTGGTGGCGGTCGCGTCGGGGCCGCTGACCAGCACGTGCCCGACGGCCGCGTACTCGCGGTCGGCCAGCAGCGCGTGCGCACCGCCGCAGAGCAGGCCCAGCAGCAGGCAGGTGAGCGGCGGCCCCCAGACGGGGAAGCGGGCCAGCCAGGCGCTCGGAGTTGTCATCTCGGGCATACCTCCTGGTAGACGTCCAGCAGCCGGTCGGCGGCACGGGCGATGTCGTAGCGGTGCACGGCCGCCGGCACCGGCAGCCGGCGCGGGCCCCGGGCGAGCTCCCCCCGCAGGGCGTGCGTCAACTCCCCCACGCTGGGCGCGAGGCGCCGTGCGCCCGGCGCCTCGTGACGCGGCAGCTCGTCCACGGCCGGGCAGGTGACGTGCAGCACCGGCAACCCGGCGGCGAGCGCCTCCAGCACGGCCAACCCGAACGTCTCCTCGGTCGAGCAGGAGACGAACACGTCGAGCGCGGACAGCAGTCCGGGCGTCTCGCATTCGCCGGGGAACGCCACCCGGTCGGCCAGGCCGAGCCGGCGGGCCAGCCGGCGCAGCGCGGGCAGTTCGGGGCCCGCACCGGCCACCACCAGGCGCACCCGCGGCAGCGGCGCCGCGGCGCGCAGCAGCACGTCGAAGCCCTTGCCGGGCACCAGCCGCCCGATGCCGCCGACCACCAGCACGTCGGGCGGCAGGGCGGCCAGCCCCAGTCGGGCCCGGACCGTCTGCCGGCACTCCGGGTCGAAGCGGAAACGGGCCGGTTCGATGCCGTTGGGCACCAGTCGGATCCGGTCCGCCGGCACGCCCCAGAGGCGCAGCCGGGTGGCGACGGCGCCGGAGACCGCGACGGTGGCCGCGCCCAGCCGCTCGGTGGCCAGGTACAGGGCCTGGTTGCCGCGGCCGATCGGGCGTCCCTCGATGAGCCGTTCGCCCAGCGAGTGCTCGGTGGCCACCACCGCCCGCACGCCGGCGAGTCGGGCGGCGATCCGGCCGTACACGCAGGCCCGGTAGAGGTGGGTGTGCACCACGTCGTAGCGGCCCCGGCGGATCAGCCTGGCCAGCCGGGGCAGGGCACTCAGGTCGCGGTTGCCCGTCATGCCCAGATGGTCGACGCGCACCCCGTCGGCGGCCAGCTCGCGGGCCACCGGGCCCGGGTTGGTCAGCGCGACCACCTCGCAGGCGGCGGCCGGGTGCCGGTCGCGCAACTGCCGCAGCAGGGCCCGCAGCTGCCGCTCGGCGCCGCCGACGCCGAGTCCGGTGATGACGTGCAGCACCCTCATCGCGGTCCTCTCATCACAGCGTCACCGCCCGGCGGCGCAGCGGGTGCAGCAGCAGCTTGGCGCGCAGCCGCGGACCGGTGTCGGCCGCGCCGACGTGCACCCGCGGCAGCGCGTGTCGGCCGGTCAGCGGGCCGGGATCGACGGCGCAGGCGTAGTCGTAGCCGGCGGCGCGCACGGCCGCGACCGAGGCCGCGTCCACGGCGCCGTATGGGTAGCAGAAGCCGGTGACCTCGCCGCCGAGGAGCTCCCGCAGCAGCTCGCGGCTGTCCGTCACCTCCCGGTGCAGGGCCCCATGATCGCCGCTCGCGGCCAGCTTCGGCAGCGACGCGTGGCCGAGGCCGTGCGAGCCGATCTCCATCCCGGCGGCGGCCACCGCCCTGATGCCGTCGGCGGTCAGCAGCGGCTTGCGCGGGCCCTCGGTGTCCCACGCGTTGTCCCCGCCGAGCCGGCCCGGCAGCACGAACACGGTGGCCGTGCAGTCGTGCTCGCGCAGCAACGGCAGGGCGTGGTCGAGGAAGTCGCGGTAGCCGTCGTCGAAGGTCAGCCCCACCAGCCCCGCGGCCCGGCCGGCCTCGGCGGCGCGCAGCAGTTCGCCGGCGGACACACCGCGCAGGCCGCGCCGCCGCAGCCAGCGCAGCTGGCGGCGCAGCCGGTCGACCGAGACGGTCACCCGATACGGGTCGGGCACGGCCAGGGCGGCGGGCTGCACGGAGTGGTACATCAGCAGCCACAGCCGACGCCGCCCGTGCGGTGTCTGCGCCTGCGCCTGCGCCTTGCCGGCGGTCCACCGGCCCCGGGTCTCCACGCTCATGGGCGTCACCTCTCCTCTCGCGACGCGTCGCCCGGAGCAGAAGGCCGCGCACGCCGGGCGCTGATCACCACAGACGGACCGAAGACCCGCCCGAACACCGTCCTGAGCGGAGCCCAACCAGAGCCCCCGATCTCGACACTCATCGGCGTGACCCCCCCTCTCGCGACGCGTCGCCCGTCGTAGCGGGCCGCCCGCGCCGGGCGCTGATCACCACAGACGGACCGAAGACCCGCCCGAACACCGTCCTGGGCGGAGCCCAACCAGGGCTCCCGATCTCGACACTCATCGGGGTGGCCACCTCCCCTCTTTCTTCTCGGCCTCCCCGGCATCCCTGGCGGAGGTCCTGCCGCCCGGCCCGGACGGAACGTCGAGCACCCCCGTTGCCGGTCCGCCGGGGTCCTCGTCCCTTGCCGAGGCCGGGCGGGCAGGGTCCGGCGGCGGCTCGACGGCCGGAGCGACCTCCGGCACGAGCGGCTTGCCGCCGACGGTCCCCGGTCCGACCGTGGGTGGGCGCTTGTTCGACCGGGACGTCGGGGACCCGGCCGCCGGAGCCGCCCCTGAACCGGAGCCGGAGCCGGAAACCCGCCGCCCGATCGCGTCCGGGTTCGAGTCCGGCTCCAGCGGCGCGTCGCCGACGGTCCCCGGCCCGACCGTCGGCCGGGATGGCACGGGTGCGGCAACGGACCTCGCATCGGAACCGGGCGCCCGGCGCCCGATCGAGTCCGAGCCCGGCACCAGCGGCGTCTCGTCAACGGGCCCCAGCCCGTCCGGCGAGGACCGGGTGGCGCCGGTATCCCCGGCAAGGGGGTCGCGGAGCAGGGGAGGCCAGGCGGTGGCGGCGAAGACCGCGGGGACGACCAGGGCGCCGATGACGCAGGCAACGAACGCGGAGGGGCCGGCGGCGGCCTCCGCGCCCCACGCCGCGGCCCCGGCCGCCACCGCGGCCAGCGTCAGCCAGCAGAGCCGGGCCAGCACCCGGCGTGACTCGACCGGCACCACCCGGGTCCGCAGCCCGCGCAGCAGCACCAGCGCGGTCACCGTGATCCCCGCCGCGTTGGCCGCGGCGATGCCGGGCGCCCCCCAGCCGCACGCCCGCACCGCGAGCAGCCCGGCGACGACCGTGACCAGCAGCCCGCCGGCCATCGCGGCCAGCGGGAACCAGACCGGGCGGGCGGCCGAGAAGAACGGCCGGACCAGCGTGCCCACCAGCGTCTGGCCGAGCAGCCCGAGCGCGTAGACCCGCATCACCCGCGCGGTCGCCTCCGTCGCCTCAGGACCGAACGCGCCGCCCTGGAAGAGCACCTCGACGATCTGCGGGGCCAGCGCGACGACGTACGCGGCGCCGGCCAGCACCACCGCCGCGGCCAGCGTCAGATCGCGCTCCACCCGGCGCCTGGCGCCGTCCGTGTCGCCGGCCGCGAGCGCGCGGGCGACCAGCGGCAGGGTGACGGTGCAGATCATCATCGACAGCACCATCGGCATCTGGGCGACCTTCTGCGCGAAGTTCAGATACGAGATGGCGCCCGAGGGCAGGCCGGCGGCGAGGAACCGTTCGACCAGCACCTGGCCCTGCCTGGCCAGCGCGAACAGCGCGACCGGCGCGACGACGGCGAGCCCGGTGAGCGCCACCGGCGGCCGGGGCGGGTGGGGCGGCCAGGTCGCCTCGGGCAGCAGCCGCAGCACGTACGGCAGTTGCACCAGCACCATCAGCAGGCCGCCCACGGCGACCCCGGCGGCCGCCGCGCGCACGCCCCAGACGCCGCCGAGGACCAGCGCGGTTGCGATGATGCCGACGTTGTAGGCGATGTAGATGGCGGCGGGCGGCAGGAAGTCGCGGTGCGCGCGGAGCAGGGCGCTGCTGTAGCCGGCGACGCCGAAGGTGAGCACGGTGATCGCGGTCAGCCGGGTGCAGTCCACGGCCAGGGCGGGTTCGGCCAGCCCGGGCGCGAGCAGCCACACCAGCGGTTCGGCGAGGGCGACCAGCAGGGCGGCGGCCACCGCCAGCGCGAGCACCAGACGCGGGAACGTCGCCGCCAGCAGCTCGCGCACCCGCTCAGGCCCGCCGATCAGGGCCAGGCTGAACGCGGGGACCAGCACCAGCGCCATGGCCTCCTCGATGAGCAGCGTCGCCGCCACCTCGGGGATGGTCCAGGCCACCAGGAACGCGTCGGTCTCGCCGCCGGCGCCGAACGACCGGGCGATGGTCCGGTCCCGCAACAGCCCGAACAGCGCCCCCGCCACGGTCAACGCGCCCGTCGCCGTGGCCATCCGCACGACGAACGACTCCGCGCCGCGCGCCGCGGCCAGAGCCGGTCGCGAGGTGTCCCGCGCGACGTTCACCGGGGCGCCCCGCCGGCCGGTGTGGGGGGCAGCGCGAGCCGGACGGCGGGGCCGAGCGCGGCCGGGGGCAGGCGGCGCGGTGGCGCGACGGCGGGCGCCGGACGGCGCCCCCGGCAGGCCGCGGGCGACAGCGCCCACCATGCGGCGAGGCCGAGGGTGACGGCGGTCAACACCGTGGTGGGGCCGCCGATGTCGGCATACAGGAAGTTGACGCCGTGCCAGACCAGCAGGCCGGTGGCGGCCAGGCCGACGCCGCGCTCCTGGGGCGCGGCGCGCCGCAGCCGGGCCAGACAGGCCGCCAGCAGCGCCGCCCAGCAGCCGAACAGCGTGCCCGCGCCGAGCAGACCCTGCTCGCTGAGCAGCAGCAGGTAGAGGTTGTGCGGCGAGAGCAGCTCCTGCCGTTGGAACGCGGTGCCCGCCGCGCCGGTGTCGCTGCCCGAGGAGAGCGCGAGCGAGGCGTGGCTGTCCCGGTACTCGGCGAAGCCCTTGGGCCCGACGCCGGTCAGCGGTTCGGTCTGCCACATCGCGACGGCCGCCTCCCACATCGCGTAGCGGTCGATGACCGACTGGTCGGGCGTGCCGCCGACGTCGCCGATGCTGCCGAGCCGCTCCGCGACCAGCCCGGATCCGGCGACCGTGTGCAGCGCCACCGCCGCCCCGCCGCCGAGCAGCAGCGCGCCCGCGCACAGCGCCAGCAGCACCCGGCGCCGCAACCGCAGCGCGGCGGCGACCAGCACCACCAGTACGGCGGCGGCCGTGGCCAGCCAGGCGCCCCGGCTGAACGACACGGCGAGCGGCGCGGCCAGCAGCACGGCCACCAGCAGGGCCAGCGCCCGCCGGGAGAACCGGGCGAACCGGGACCGGACGGACGGCGCCGCGTGCCGGCCGCGCCGGGCGCGGGCCCGGGAGAGCGCGGGCGCCACGCCCAGGCAGAGCGCGATGATCAGCCCGTACGACACCGTGGTGGCCATGCCCATCACGTGCTGCGGGCCGAACGTGCCCACCGCGCGGACGAACTGACCCCTGTACGTGGCACCGGTGTTGGTGACGTACTGGTAGGCGCCGAGCGCGCCCTGCACCAGGGCCGCCACCACCACGCAGCAGGCCACCAGCCGCGCCTCGCGGTGCGAGCGGAGCAGCAGCACCAGCGCCAGCGGGATCAGCACGAAGACCTGGGCGTAGCGCACGAAGCCGGACAGGCTGGCCGCCGGGTCACCGGAGGCCGCCGTGGCGATCGCGAACGCGACCAGGGGCGCGCCGAGCAGCACCGCCGCCCGGAACGGGAGGCGCAGTGCGGTCCCGGCCCGCCACCGGCGCAGCACCGCCACCGCGACGGCCGTCACCAGCGTCAGCGACGCCACCTCGGCGGCCCGCCCCGGCAGGCAGACCAGCAGCACGGTGGCCACGGCGGTCAGCAGCGGCAGCGCGCCCGCCGCCCGCCGCCCGGCCTGCCTGATCCACCGCCGCTTCGAGCGCGCGGTCCTGGCCGGTTCGTCCGGCTCGTCGGGCTCGTCCGGCTCCGTGCGTGTCGTGGGCACCTGCGTCACTGTCGTCACTGTCAGCTCCCGCCGAACCGGAAGCATGCGGCGGTGGTGCGCAGCATGATGCGCACGTCCTGCCACAGCGACCAGGTGTCGATGTAGAGGTTGTCGAAACGGGTGCGGTCCTCGATCGAGGTGTCCCCGCGCAGCCCGCTGATCTGGGCGAGCCCGGTGAGGCCCACCGGCACCCGGTGGCGCTCTGCGTAGCCCGGGTACGCCTTGGAGAAGCGCTCCACGAAATGCGGGCGCTCAGGCCGGGGACCGACCAGGCTCATGTCGCCGCGCAGCACGTTCCACAGCTGCGGCAGCTCGTCGAGGGAGCTGCGCCGCAGCAGTCGCCCGACGCCTGACATCCGTGGTTCGCCCGCCACGGTCCAGCGGGTGGCGGTCTCCTGCTCGTCCACCGGGCGCAGGGTGCGCAGCTTCAGCAGGATGAACCGCCGGCCGTCCTGGCCCACCCGCACCTGCCGGAAGATCACGCCGGGGCCGTCGGCCAGCCGCATGGCCAGCGCGCAGCCGGCCAGCAGCGGGGCCGTGAGCACCAGCGCGACGGCGGCGACGGCGATGTCCAGGGCCCGTTTGGCGGGCCGGGCGCACCAGCTGGTCTGGCCGGCGCCCGGCGGTTCGAGGCGACGGCAGGCGAAGCCCCACAGATGGCCGCGGATCCGGGCCGGGGCGACCGCCACCCGGGTCCGTTCGGCCCGCTCGGGGAAGCCGGGGCGCGGATCGGCGTCGACCAGCCACACCCGGCAGCCGTGCTCCCAGAACAGCCGCACCAGCGACTCCTGCGGGGGGCAGGCGAACACCGCGTCGCGCACCGCGTTCTGCACCACGGCGCGGGTGATGTCGCGGCGGGAGGTGAGCACGGGGAGCGGCGCGATCTCCGGCAGCCGGGCGGGCACCGGGCCGACCAGGCCGACCGGGCGCATGCCGTACTCCAGATGGTGGGCGAGCGCGACGGCGACCCGCTGGCCGGCCGGCCCGGTGCCGACCACGAGCGTGGCGCGCGGGCGACGCCGGGCGGACCGTCGTCTGGCGTGGTAGACGGCGGCGCGGGCGGCGCAGGCCACGCCGGCCTGGCCGGTCACGGCCGCCAGCAGCCACGGCCAGGACCGCGCGTCGCCGTCGGACGTCAGGGCGACGGCCAGGCAGCCGGTGACGGCGCCGTGGCCGAGCAGCCGGGGCAGTTCGTCGAGCGCGGCGGCCATCGGGCCCGGCCGGTAGAGGCCGGCGACGGCGTTGAGCGCGAGCAGCGTGGCCAGGGCGGCGAACGCCGCGGACCCGGCCGCGCCGGCCGGCCCTGCGGTGCCGGCGGCCAGCAGAACGGCGGCGAACGCCGCGGCGTCGGCGGTGACCAGCAGGGCCGCGACGGGGCGGCCCCGGGGGGCGCGCCGTACCCGGGGTGGCACGGGGGCGGGCAGCGGCGTGCGGGGCGGGATGACGGTCAGGCCGGCGGGCGCGGCCGTTTCGGCGCCTCGCTCGTGCCGCCCGCCCCGCTCCGCCGTGCTCGCCTGCTCCGTGCTCATGGCCCGGTGGTCTCCCTCATATCGGCCCCGGGATCCCCGCCACGCCCGTCCTCCTCGGGAGGCGCGCTTCCGGACCCCGAGGAGCCCGGCAGGGTTCCGCCGGAACCTCCGCCGGAACCTCCGCCCCGAGCACCCGAACCGCGCCGCACGCCACCGGGCGCCCCGGCGCCGGGCGGACTCGTATCCCGGGCCGCGTCGCCAGGAGCGGCCCGGTCGAGGAGGACGCGGTCAGGCCCACGAGGGTCCGGACCACCGGAGTCCCCGCCGCCGGGATCCAGACCACCAAAACCCGGATCGACACCCGGACCGCCGAGGCCGGAGGCGCCGACGTTCCCGGCGACGGGCCCCGCACCGGCAAGGTCGGAAGCGCCGTGTCCCGGGCCGGCATGGCCGGGAGCAACGGCGTCCGCGGCCGGGCCGGCCACGCCCTGTGAGGGGATGCCGAGGAGTTCGGCGTAGAGACGGGAGTAGGCGGCCGCCGTGTGCCGGACGTCGTGGGTGGTCCTGACGTGCGCCAGCGCCTCGCGGGCCAGCGACCTGCGGCGCGGTGGGTCGTCGAGCAGCGCCGCGATCCCGCGGGCCAACGACCCCGGCTCGTCCGGCGGCACCAGGCAGTCCGCCAGAAGCCCCGGCGGCAGGCTCTCGCGCGCGCCGCCGACGTCGGTGAGCAGCACCGGGCGGCCCACCGCCATCGCCTCCAGCGGGGTCAGCGCCATGCCCTCCCAGCGGGACGGCAGCACCACCAGGTCGGCCGCCGCGTACCAGGGCAGGGTGTCGTCGGTATGCCCGGCGAACAGCACGCCCGGCACCCCCTGCCGGGCCGCCGTGGAGCGCAGCCGGTCGTGTTCTGGGCCGTCCCCGACCAGCGCCAGCTGGGCACCCGGTACCCGGGCCACCACCTCGGGCCAGGCCCGCAGCAGCACGTCCTGGCCCTTCTGTCGGCAGACCCGGGCCACGCAGACGACGAGGGGGGCCCGCTGCGGTAGGGCGTGCACGGCCGCGAGCGCGGCGCGCGCCTGGCGGCGGGCGATCCCGTCGGCGGCGGGGTAGCGGTCCAGGTCGATGCCGTTGGGGATCACCGACCAACGGGCCCGGATGCCGGCGGCCTCCCCGTTCGCCCGTTCCCGTTCGCTGACGCACAGCACCCGGTCGGTCCAGGGCGCGGCCCGGCGCTCCCAGCCGAGCGCCAGCCGGGCGGCCACGCCCTCCACCGCCTCGAACGACCAGGCGTGCGGCTGGAAGACGGTGGGCAGCCGCCCGCGCAGCGCCAGTCTGCCGGCGAGGCCAGCCTTCGCACTGTGCAGGTGCACCAGATCGGGGCGGGTGCGTCTGATGGCCCGGGCGGCGAGCGCGGTCTCCCACGGCAGGTTGGGTCCCGGGTTCCGCTCGGCCAGCCAGCAGCCCACCTCGGCGCCGGCGGCGGCCGCGGATCGTTCCAACTGGCCGCCGGGCGGGCACAGCACGACGGTGCGCAGGCCCTGGATGGTCTGCTCGCGGACCAGATCGGCGACGACCCGGGCCACGCCGCCGGTGCCCGGCTGGGCGAGATGCAGCACGGTGAACACGCCCGCTCCCTTGCGAAGATCTCGGCTCTTCCTGTCAGCCCACGGCGCCCACGTCACGGACGCCTGGTCCGCGCGCCGGGCCAGGTCCTGCGGGAAACGTCCGCTCCCCGCCGGGGACCGGGCCCGGCGCGGCGGTCAGCGCGGTCCCGGGCGCACCGTGGGCGCCGGGCCGGCCGGGCGGGCGGCGTCGGCCGCCGCGTCCGCCTGGAGGAAGACCGCGCCGAGCTGGTAGCCATCGCTGCCACTGGCGAAGTGCATCCCGAGCCGCTCCGCGCCGCCGGCCAGGGCGGGGGAGACATCGAAGACGTCGGCGTCGAAGCCGAGGGTGTTGGCGTGTGCCGGCTCCCGCGCGGCGCTCGCGGTGCCGAGCTGGCCGATCGTGGAATTCATCACGTCCGTCGCCGGGTTGGCGGAGTCCGCGAGCTGCCGCGCCGCGCCGCCCATGCCGGAGACGCTGACCGAGTCCCCGGTCTGGCCCCGGTCGCCGCCGAACGCGACCACGCCGAGGCTGCCCGCGCCCTCGGACGCGGCCTGCAGACCCGACACCGCCAGGTCGAGCCCCTCGCCCGGCTGGTCCAGGGCCTGGAAGCCGTCGAGCAGCGCCACCTCGCGCAGCGGTTCGTCCGCGTCCTCGTAGGCCACCACCAGCGCCCAGCCGCCCCAGCCGCCGGTCTCCGAGTGGCCGCGGGCGACGTTGACCTGGCCCACCGTGTAGGCGCCGTCGCCGGCCTGGCGGACCAGGTCGGTGATGTCGGCGGAGGCCGCGAAGCTCTCGTACGTGCCGGCGTCGCGCTGGCCGACGACGGAGTCCGCGAGCAGCTCCTTGTAGGCGCCGTTCGGCTCGGCGATCAGCACCCGCCCGTTGTCCTCCGGCGGCTTCTGCTCGCCGACGCGGATGTTGGCGCCCCAGTAGAGCCGGGCGTAGGCCACCTCGGCGCCGGGCGGCAGGGTGAGCTCGGCCCGGCTGGAGTTGTAGGTGTTGGGGTCGGAGTCCACGTCGATGTACGTCATGTCGTACTCGCCGCCGCGCCCGTCCGAGCCGCGTTGCGTCTCGGCGCAGGGCGTCGCGCCGGCGGTGACGGCCTCGCCGCAGGTGATGACGGAGTTCGCGGCGCTGGCGATCCCGCCGTGCAGGACCTCCCGGTACCGCTCGGCGAAGGCCACCTCCGTTGCCCCCTCGGCCGCCGCGGCGCTGTTCGGCAACAGCCCGCAGGCGGCGAGAGCGGCGACCGCGCACAGCGCGAACCGACTCCAGGACTTACGCATGGCTCACCCTTTCTGACCCCTTGCCGGGCGTCCCGGCAGGCGGTGAAAACCATGACAGAAGAAAAATGGGAAATCACGTAAAACGCGCGGTCCCGACCTGACGCCCTTTTCCATGATTAACGTACAAATTACGTGGCCAGCAGACCCGACCAACGCCCCGCCGCGGCTTTGCGCAGCGCGGCGGGGCGGGCGAGTCACTGAGCCCAGGGCAGCGGGAGGGCACCGTCGCCGCCCGGCACCGTCGCCCGGCCGTCGACGCCCATCGCCACCAGGGCCTCGGCCGGGCCGCCGAGCGCGGTGACCCGGCGGACCACGCCCGCCGGCAGGATCACCGCCTGGCCGGCGCCGATTCGTTCGACCGAACCGTCCGCGACGATCTCGAACGCGCCGGACAACGGCATCCACACCTGTTCGCGGTCGATGGCATGCTCCGGCGTCGAGTTCCCCGCGCCGAGCACCACCCGCCAGGTGCACACCTCCGCGCTGCCCTGACTCGGCCCGGCCAGCCCGTACATCGTCGCCGCCGCCGTCCGGATCGTCCGCTCCTCGGTCTCGCTCACCACATGCATGACACTCCTCATAGGTAAAGTTGCTTTACTCGCCCTGAGTAAAGATTCTTTACTCACATGTGTCAAGATGACTCGATGACGACGGAAGACCCGCTCCAGCGCACCGAGCTGACCTTCCTCCTGGGCATCGCCTTCCAGGCGGTGCTCGCCGAGTTCGTCGCACGCGTCGAGGCGGCCGGTTACGCGGAGTTGCGCCCGATGCACGGATTCGTCTTCCAGGCGCTGCGCGGCGACGGCATGACGAGCAGTGAGTTGGCCGAGCGGCTGGGCGTCACCAAACAGGCGGCCGGGCAGATCGTTGACGACCTGGCCGCGCGCGGTTACGTGGAGCGCCGGCCGCATCCCGCGGGCGGGCGGCGCAAGCTGGTCGTGCTCACCGGGCAGGCGGAACGCCATCTCGTCGTCGCCGGGCGGATCCTGCACGAGTTGGAGGATCAGCTCGCCGCGCGCCTCGCGGAGTCCGGGCTGCGGCTGCCGCGGGCGGAACTCACCGCCATCATCCGGGCGCTGGCCGGCGACGCCGTGCCCCCGCTGCGCCCCTTCTGGTGACGCCCGCGAACACCCGGCGAAGCGGGAAGCGCTGGAAAAAGAAAAACCCCTGATCAACAGGGGTCTCTCTTGGTGCGCGAGGGGGGAGTTGAACCCCCACGCCCTTTCGGGCACTGGAACCTGAATCCAGCGCGTCTGCCTATTCCGCCACCCGCGCATGGGCCTCGGCCGTGAGCAACCCCACACCCGTGGAGCGCCGCCGACATCAAAAGGCTAACACGCCCTGGACGGTGCCCTCACCTGCGTTCCGGGCCGCCACTCGAGGCGCCCTCGCCCCCTCTCACCTCAGGCGTCTCCCCGTCGCCTCCGCATCCTCACCCCCTCCCGACCCCATTCCCTCCCCACATGCGGGACACTGTTGCCAGGCTCCACCCTACGATCCAGGGAAGGCTCCGGAGGGGAACCGGCTGATCGTCCCGCGCGTGGATACGATCAGTAAGCACTATCAGGCATGCCGCGCGTCGGGACGTCGGAGAACGTCGGAAGAGGAGGTGCACGATGGGAGTACTGAAGCGCTTCGAACAGCGACTGGAGGGCCTCGTCAACGGCACCTTCGCGAAGGTCTTCAAGTCCGAGGTGCAGCCGGTCGAGATCGCCGGCGCACTGCAGCGCGAATGCGATAACAACGCCACCATCTGGAACCGCGAACGCACCGTGGTTCCCAACGACTTCATCGTCGAGCTGAGCGCCGGCGACTACCAGCGCCTCGCCCCCTACGCCGCCCAGCTGGGCGACGAACTCGCCGGCATGGTCCGCGAGTACGCCAAACAGCAGCGGTACACGTTCATGGGCGAGATCAAGGTGAACCTGGAGCAGGTCGCCTCGCTGGACACCGGCCTGTACCGGGTGCGCAGCCGCACCCTGGCCGCCAGCGCCCCCGGCTCAGGTCCCGCCGCCCCGACCTACGGCGGCCCGCCGCAGCAGCCCTCGGCACCGACCAGGCAGCCCGGGGGAGGCTACGGCTACCCGGCCGGCCCGCCCCCCGCCCAGCCGCCGGCCTCCCCCGGCTATCCGCCCGCCGCCTCCTCTCCCGCGTACGGACAGCGCCCGCAGACCCGCGTCCGCCGCTGGATCGAGATCAACGGCACCCGGCACCAGATCTCCCGCCCCACCCTGGTGATCGGCCGCAGCACCGAGGCCGACGTGCGGATCGACGACCCCGGCGTCTCGCGGCGGCACTGCGAGATCCAGGCCACGGACCCCGCCGCGGTCCGCGACCTCGGATCCACGAACGGCATCGTGGTGGACGGGCAGCACACCAAACGCGCTACGCTCCGCGACGGCTCCCGCATCGTCGTGGGCAGCACCACCGTCATCTACCGGCAAGCCGAAGGGTAAGCGGGGGGCAATGTCAGAGCTGACCCTGACGGTCATGAGACTGGGCTTCTTGGCCGTCCTGTGGCTGTTCGTCATCGTGGCCGTGCAGGTCATCCGCAGCGATCTCTTCGGCACCCGCGTCACCCAGCGCGCCGCCGTCCGCCGCCCCGAACAGCAGCCCCCACCCCGCCGCCAGCAGGCGCCCCCGCCGCAGCAGCAGCCTCGCGCGCGCGGCGGCCGGCAGCGCCGCGGCGCCCCCACCAAGCTCGTCGTCAGCGAGGGTTCTCTCGCCGGAACCACTGTCGCGCTCGCGGGGCAGACCATTACGCTCGGCCGGGCACACGACTCGACCATCGTCCTCGACGACGACTACGCCTCCGGCCGGCACGCCAGGATCTACCCCGACCGCGACGGCCAGTGGATCGTCGAGGACCTGGGCTCCACCAACGGCACCTATCTGGACCGGATGCGCCTGACCACCCCCACCCCCATCCAACCCGGCACGCCGATCCGCATCGGCAAGACCGTCATCGAGCTGCGGAAGTAGGTCCGACCCCTATGACGACCGGACTGACCGGAGCGAAAGGACCGACCGGAAGGGGGGACGGTCGCGCATGAGCCTGACGCTGCGCTTCGCCGCCGGTTCTCACGTCGGCATGATCCGCGACCATAACGAGGACTCCGGCTACGCCGGCCCGCGGCTGCTCGCCATCGCGGACGGCATGGGCGGCCAGGCGGCCGGCGAGGTCGCCAGCTCCGAGGTCATCTCCGCCCTCGTCCAGCTCGACGACGACATCCCCGGCTCCGACATCCTCACCTCGCTCGACGACTCCGTGCAGCGCGCCAACGGGCAGCTCCGCGCGATGGTCGCCGAGGACTCCCGGCTGGACGGCATGGGCACCACGCTCACCGCCCTGCTGTGGACCGGCCAACGCCTGGGCCTGGTGCACGTCGGCGACTCCCGCGCCTACCTGCTGCGCGACGGCGAGCTGACCCAGATCACCCAGGACCACACCTGGGTGCAGCGGCTGGTGGACGAGGGCCGGATCACCGAGGAGGAGGCCACCACCCACCCGCAGCGCTCGCTGCTGATGCGGGCCCTGGGCAGTGCCGACCACATCGAGGCCGACCTGTCGATCCGCGAGGTCCGCCCGCACGACCGGTACCTGCTGTGCTCCGACGGCCTGTCCGGGGTGGTCAGCCACGACACCATGCGCGACACGCTGGCCACGTTCTCCCCGCCCCAGGACACCATCAGGGAGCTCATCGAGCTGGCCCTGCGCGGCGGCGGCCCGGACAACGTCACCTGCATCGTCGCCGACGTTCTCGACGTGGACACCCAGGAGGGCGACACCCTCGCCCGCCAGCTCTACGACGCGCCCCAGGTGGTCGGCGCCGTCGCCGAGTCCCAGGCCCAGCGCTCCGGCGACAATCCGGGCGCGCAGACCCCGGCGGCCCGCGCCGCCAGCCTCGGCCGGCCCGCCGCTCCGCCCCCGCCGCCCGACGGCTCAGGCGGACACCTCGGCTCCTTCGGCGCGTTCAGCGAGGACGACTACCTGCCGGCCCGCCCCGAGCGCCGCCGCACCTGGAAGCGGGTCGCGATCATCGCGCTGGCGCTGGTCGTGCTGGTGGGCGGCACCTACGCCGCCTACGGCTGGACCCAGGACCAGTACTACATCGGCTCCAACGGCGACCATGTGGCGCTCTACCGCGGCGTCAGCCAGGACCTCGGTCCGATAAGCCTCAGCAGCATCGAACGGGACCACCCCGAGATCGAGCTGGAGTACCTCCCCGCCTTCAAGCGCAACCAGGTCGAGGAGACGATCACCGTCAGCCTGGACGAGGTCGACCAGCGGATCGGCGAGCTGGCCGACCAGGCCGAGACCTGCAAGCTCGTGGAGGAGCAGCGCGAGGCCGAGGAGAACGAGCAGGAGCAGAACCCGCCGGCCGACCCGGACCAGACCGAGGACCCGGACGCCCAGCAGGACGGTGAGACCGATCCGGAGGCGCCCGGCGGCTCGACCAACGACGAGGACAGCACCGACAGCACGGAGGGCACGGACCAGGACGGCGGCTCGACCAGCGCCCCGGAGACCCCGCCGCTCACCGACAACCAACGGGAACTCGCCAAGCAGTGCGGAACGTAGTGCCCAGTGAGTGACGACATGAGCGCCAACACCAGTAACACCACCGTCTCCACCGGCGGCCTGCCCAGCCGCCGGAACACCGAGCTCGCCCTGCTCGTCTTCGCCGTGCTCATCCCCGTTCTGGCGTACGCCAACGTGGGCCTGGCGATGGACGAGGAGCTGCCCGCCGGCATGCTCGGCTACGGGCTCGGTCTCGGCCTGATGGCGGGCGTCGCGCACCTCGTGGTGCGCCGCTTCGCCCGCTACGCCGACCCGTTGATGCTGCCCATCGCCACCCTGCTCAACGGCCTCGGCCTGGTCCTCATCTGGCGGCTCGACCAGGAGCCGACCATCACGACCGACGCGCTCGGCGGCCCGATGGCCGCCGACCAGCTGATCTGGTCCACCCTCGGCGTCGCGCTCTTCCTCGTCGTGCTGGTCTTCCTCAAGGACCACCGGATCCTGCAGCGCTACACCTACATCTCCATGGTGGTGGCGCTGATCCTGCTGATCGCCCCGATGTCCCCGCTGGGCCAGGACGTCAACGGGGCGCGCATCTGGATCGACATCCCCGGCGTCGGCACGCTGCAGCCGGGCGAGTTCGCCAAGATCGTCATCGCCGTCTTCTTCGCCGGCTACCTGATGGTCAAGCGCGACGCGCTCGCCCTGGCCAGCCGCCGCTTCATGGGTCTGTACTGGCCGCGTGGCCGGGACCTCGGGCCGATCGTCGTGATCTGGGGCATCAGCCTGATGATCCTCATCTTCGAGACCGACCTGGGCACCTCGCTGCTGTTCTTCGGCATCTTCGTGGTGATGCTCTACGTCGCCACCGAGCGCACCAGCTGGATCATCTTCGGCCTGCTGCTCTCCGCCTCCGGCGCCGTCTTCGTGGCCAGCACCAACGCCCACGTCGAACAGCGGGTGGACAACTGGCTCAACCCGCTGGCGCTGGAGAACGGCGGCGTCACCGAGACCGCCCAGTCCATGTACGCGTTCGGCTCCGGCGGGCTGCTCGGCTCCGGACTCGGCCAGGGGTACTCCCGGCTCATCGGCGGCATCGCCACCAAGAGCGACTACATCCTGGCCACCGTCGGCGAGGAGCTCGGCCTGGTCGGGCTGATGGCGGTCATCCTGCTGTACGGCCTGCTCATCGAGCGCGGCCTGCGCACCGCCCTGGCCACCCGCGACCCGTTCGGCAAGCTGCTGGCCATCGGTCTCACCGGGGTGTTCGCCATCCAGATCTTCGTGGTCGCCGGCGGCGTCACCGGCCTGATCCCGCTCACCGGCATGACCATGCCGTATCTGGCCCAGGGCGGTTCGTCCGTCATCGCCAACTGGGCCCTTATCGCGCTCCTACTGCGCATCAGCGACACTGCCCGACGGCCCGCTCCCGCGCCGGCCCCCTCCCTGGCGGCCGATGAGACCCAGGTGGTCAGGACATGAACAAGCCGATGCGCCGCGTCTCGATCTTCTGCGGCCTGCTCATCCTCGCCCTGCTGGTGCGGGTCAACTGGGTGCAGTTCGTCCAGGCCGACGAACTGCAGAACGACGAGAACAACCGCCGGGTCGCCATCGAGCGGTATGCCAACCCGCGCGGCAACATCATCGTCGACGGCGAGCCGATCACCGGCTCGGCGCAGACCGACGACCCCGACTTCGCGTACGAGCGGACCTGGACCGACGGCGAGATGTGGGCGCCGGTCACCGGGTACTCCTCGCAGGCGTACGGCGCCAGCCAGCTGGAGGCGATCAACGACTCCGTCCTCACCGGCGACGACGACCGGCTGTTCTTCGACAACACCATCGACATGCTCACCGGCGAGGACCAGCGCGGCGGCAACGTCGTCACCACGCTGAACAGCGCGGCGCAGGAGGCCGCCTACCAGGGCCTGCTGGACCTGCCGGGCGACGCCAAGGGCGCGGTCGCCGCCATCGACCCGCGCACCGGCGCCATCCTCGCCCTCGCCTCGGCCCCGTCCTACGACCCGTCGTCCTTCTCCGGGTACGGCGCGGAGGACGAGGAGTCGTGGATCTCGCTGAACGAGGCCGAGGACCAGCCCATGCTCAACCGGGCGCTGCGCGAGACGTACCCGCCTGGCTCCACCTTCAAGGTGGTCACCGCCGCGGCCGCCCTGGAGAACGGCCTGGTGGACGACGTCGACGAGGGCACGGACACCCCCGACCCGTACCACCTGCCGGAGACCCAGGACCTCCCGCAGAACTACATCCCCAACCCGATCGAGAACGGCGAGTGCGAGGACGCCACGATCCGGGTCGCGCTCCAGTGGTCCTGCAACACCGTCTTCGCCAACCTGAGCGACCAGGTCGGCAACGAGGCCATGATCGAGACGGCCGAGGAGTTCGGGTACAACGAGGAGCAGTTCGTCCCGGTGCGCTCCTCCGAGAGCGTCTACCCCGAGGACAACCGCCCGCAGAACGCCATGGCCGGCATCGGCCAGGCGTCCAACCGGGCCACCCCGCTGCAGATGGCGATGGTCGCCTCGGCCGTGGCCAACGACGGCGTGCTGATGGAGCCGTACATGGTGGACCAGCTCGTGGCGCCGAACCTGGACGTCATCGAGCGGCACGACCCGTCCGAGCTCAGCCAGCCGCTGAGCCCGGACAACGCGCAGATGCTCCAGGACGCCATGGAGACCGTCGTCGAGGAGGGCACCGGCGACTCCGCGCAGATCGACGGCGTCACCGTCGGTGGCAAGACCGGCACCGCCCAGCACGGTCTGAACAACGAGGAGCTGCCCTACGCCTGGTTCATCTCCTACGCGATGACCGACGACGGCTCCCCCGTGGCGGTCGCCGTGGTCGTCGAGAACGGTTCGGAGAACCGGGACGAGATCGGCGGCGGCGCGCTGGCCGGCCCCATCGCCCAGAACGTCATGGAGGCCGTGCTGGACAGCGAGAGCTGACCGGCTCCGGGCGCCCGCGCCCGCCCTCGCGTTCACCCGCCGGTTCACCCGGGCCGACGCAACCGAGCCCTGCGAACACACGTCATACACAGGACCGGCGCCAAGCGGCCGGGCCGGGGACCGGGGCGATACCGGTTGGATATCGGCCGACCACCCATGACCGGGTGGTCCCCGCCCGGCGGGTACCGTAAGCCAGGGCGCGGACCCCGTGGGTTGCCCAGGGGGTGCGGCCCGGACCAAACGGAGAGGGCTGGAATCATGGAAGAGCCGCGTCGCCTCGGCGGGCGGTACGAACTCGGCCAGGTGCTCGGCCGCGGGGGAATGGCCGAGGTCTACCTCGCGCACGACACGCGCCTCGGCCGCACCGTCGCCGTCAAGACCCTCCGGGTCGACCTGGCCCGCGACCCCACGTTCCAGGCCCGGTTCCGCCGCGAGGCACAGTCCGCCGCCTCCCTGAACCACCCCGCGATCGTCGCCGTCTACGACACCGGCGAGGACTACGTCGACGGCATCTCCATCCCCTACATCGTGATGGAGTACGTGGACGGCTCGACACTCCGCGAGCTGCTGCACTCCGGGCGCAAGCTGCTGCCCGAACGCGCCCTGGAGATGTGCATCGGCATCCTCCAGGCCCTGGAGTACTCGCACCGCAACGGCATCGTGCACCGCGACATCAAGCCGGCCAACGTCATGCTCACCCGCACCGGACAGGTGAAGGTGATGGACTTCGGCATCGCCCGCGCCATGGGCGACTCCGGCATGACCATGACCCAGACGGCGGCGGTCATCGGCACCGCCCAGTACCTCTCGCCCGAGCAGGCCAAGGGCGAGGCCGTGGACGCCAGGTCCGACCTCTACTCGTCCGGCTGTCTGCTCTACGAGCTGCTCACCGTCCGTCCCCCGTTCATCGGCGACTCCCCCGTGGCGGTCGCCTACCAGCACGTCCGCGAGGAGCCGCAGTCGCCCAGCGTCTTCGACCCGGAGATCCCCTCGGATGTCGACGCGATCGTGCTGAAGGCCCTGGTCAAGGACCCGGACTACCGCTACCAGAGCGCCGACGAGATGCGCGCCGACATCGAGGCCTACCTCGACGGGCGCCCCGTCGCCGCCGCCGGCATGGGCGCCATGCCCTACGGCTACGACGACCAGCCGACCACCGCGCTGCGGGCCACCGACCCGCAGACCGCGATGATGCCGCCGGCCACCGACCCGAACGGGTACGACGACTACGACCAGTACAACGGCCGGGCCGCCGACCGGCGCCAGCGCCGGCGCAACACCTCGACCATCCTGCTGGTGTTCGCCGCGATCCTGGTCCTGGTGGGCGCGATCTTCGTCGGCCGGGCGCTGTTCGGCGGGAGCCCGCCGGAGGACGGCGTCGAGGTGCCGGACATGGTCGGCATGACGCTGGAGGAGGCGCAGGACCGGGCCACCAACGGCCATTTCGAGGTGCGCGAGGACGGCAGCAAACCCTGTGAGGAGGAGGAGGGTCTGGTCTGCGAGACCGACCCGGGGGCCGGCGCGGAGATACAGGAGGGCGACGTCGTCAACCTGATCATGTCCGAGGGCCCGGCGCCCGTCGAGGTGCCCGACGTGGTCGGCGACACCTACGACGAGGCCGAGGCGGAGCTGGAGGAGCTCGGCTTCGACGTGGAGCGGGAGGACGAGGAGTCCGACTCCGAGGAGGCCGAGACCGTCCTGGAGCAGGACCCCGCGGGCGGCGACGAGCTGGAGGCCGGCAGCACCATCACCCTCACCGTGGCGATCCCGGTGGAGGGCGTCCAGGTGCCTGACGTCGTGGGCTGGCAGTACGAGGACGCCAAGGCGACGCTGGAGGCCGAGGGCTTCGTGGTCACCCAGGTGACGCAGACCGACGACTCCCGCACGGAGAACGAGGTCATCGCGCAGAACCCGACCGCGGGCTCCGAACACACACCGAACGGCGTGGTCGAGCTGACGATCGCGGTGCCCTCCGCGCCGACCGAGCCCGTGCAGGTGGCGGTCCCCGACGTCACGAACCTTCCGTACTACGAACAGGCCGAGCAGATGCTGACCGACGCGGGGCTGGTCCCCGTGTTGCAGTGCAGCCAGACCGACGTGGTCGTGGTCGCGTCCACGGACCCGGCCGCGGGCACGATGGTGGACGAGGGCACCACGGTGAACGTCTACTGCGTCGAGAACGGGACCACCGGCGATCCCGGCGGCGGCATCGGCGGCGACTCCGGGTCCATCTTCGGCATGGGCTGACCGACCACCACCCACCGCACCAGACGCCCGACGGGCCGCTGCCGACCGGCAGCGGCCCGTCCGCGTTCCCGCGCACCGGTCAGCCGGCCTCGCGGTTCGCGTCGGCGTCCATCTCGGCCGCCATCTCCTCCACGTCCTCCGGCGGCATCTCGGTCGCCGGGGCCGGCTCCATCAGCCAGTCCGGGCTCGACTGCCGCTCCCACCACTTCCACGCGGCGAACGCCCCGGCCGCCACCACCGCCACCAGGCCGGCCCGCCGCATCCCCCGGGCGCAGCGCGCCCGGCGCTCCCGGCGCCGGACCACGCTGGCGATCTCGCGCGGCGTGACCCCCGCCCGCAGCGCCGCCATCGCGGCGTCGGAACGCGCCTTGGCCTTGCGGCTCGCCGGACCTGCGGCCGCCCTGGCCTGCTCCAGGCGGGGAAGCAGCCGCTCGTCGTAGCCGGTCCGGGCCGCCACCGCCGCCTGGCGTGCCCGGGGCGCCGCGTAGGCCGTCGCCTGCCGCGCCCGGCGCTGCGCGCCGTTCTTGGCGGCAGCGGCATAGGGCACCGCCATCTCCACGGCCTGCCGCACGCCCCCTCGCTTCGCTTCGCGGTTCACTACTCCCGCCTCCTTGGCTGAGGTTTGGTACTGCCTTTTCGTCTTGTCCACTCGTGCGCAAATCATGCCGGTTCCGGAGCATCTACACACGCGATACGGGCATCCGGCACCACGGCGTGTCGTGTACCCATGGCAGGATCAGGAATCGTCACTGACGTAGACGGAAGGTAAATCGTGGCTGAGCAGCTCTACGCCACCCTGAAGACCAACCGCGGCGACATCGAGGTCCGCCTCTTCCCGAACCACGCGCCGAAGACGGTGAAGAACTTCGTGGAACTCGCCGAGGGCTCCCGCGAGTGGGTCAACCCCGAGACCGGAGAGAAGTCCGCCGAGCGGCTCTACGACGGCACCGTCTTCCACCGGGTGATCAGCGGTTTCATGATCCAGGGCGGGGACCCGCTGGGCAACGGCACCGGCGGCCCCGGCTACCAGTTCGAGGACGAGATCCACCCCGATCTCGGCTTCACCAAGCCGTACCTGCTGGCGATGGCGAACGCCGGACCCGGCCCGAGCGGCACCGGCACCAACGGTTCGCAGTTCTTCATCACCGTCGCGCCGACCACCTGGCTGACCGGCAAGCACACCATCTTCGGCGAGGTCGTCAACGTCGACGGCCAGAAGGTGGTGGACTCCATCGCCAACGCGCCGACCGACGGCCGCACCGACCGCCCGGTCCAGGAGGTCGTGATCGAGTCGGTGAGCATCGACACCCGCCAGGGCTGATCCCGCTCCGACGCCACCCCACGGGAACCATTCCGGCCCCCTGTCCGTAGCATCAGGGGGCCGGGGTGCGCCCCCCAGCGCATTCGGCACACCGCACGCGGCACGCGGAAGGGACACGATGGCTCAAGCGCACGAGCAGCAGCCGCAGCCGGGAGTCGCCAGCTGTTACCGGCACCCGGACCGGCAGACCGGCATCACGTGTGCCCGCTGCGCGCGACCCATCTGCCCCGACTGCATGATCTCCGCGTCCGTCGGCTACCAGTGCCCCGAATGCGTGGGCGGTGCCGCGGCCACCCGGGCCGCGCGGGCCACCCAGCCGCGCACCCTCGCCGGCGGCACGGTCGCGGGCGACCCGCGCCTGGTCACCAAGATCCTGATCGCGGTCAACGCCGTGGTCTTCGTCTGCGGACTGGTCGGCGGCGACCGATTCCTCACCGAGCTCGACATGCTCGGGTACGCGTGGAACCCGATCACCGGCGAGTGGACGGGCGTCGCGGACGGCGAGTGGTACCGAATGCTGACCGCGGCGTTCCTGCACCAGGAGCTGTGGCATATCGGCTTCAACATGCTCGCCCTGTGGTTCCTCGGCCCGCCTCTGGAGGCCACCCTCGGCCGGGCCAGGTATCTCGCGGTCTACCTGATCTCGGCGCTCGCCGGCAGCACGTTGGCGTACCTGCTGGCCGCGCAGAACCAGGGCTCGCTCGGCGCCTCGGGCGCCATCTTCGGCCTCTTCGGCGCGACGGCCGTGCTGGTGCGGCGGCTGCGGCAGGACATGCGCCCGATCGCGGTGCTGCTGGCCATCAACCTGGTGCTGACCTTCACCTGGGGCAACATCTCGTGGCAGGGGCATATCGGCGGTCTGGTGGCCGGGACGCTGCTGGCCTTCGCGATGGTGCACGCGCCGCGGGAGCGCAGGACGCTGGTTCAGGTCGGCGCCTGCGTCGCCCTGCTGCTGGTCATCGTCGTCGCCTGCGCCATCAGAACCGCACAGCTGCTGGGCTGACCTCGGTCACCCCGCCCACACCCCGCTCCCACCCGACCGACACCCCGCCGCATCACACGGTCATGCGTGGTCATGCACAGTCATCCACGGCCACGCACCGCCACCGTCATGGCGTTGACCGCCAGTTATCCACAGCCGGTGGCGGATCTTGTGCATGGGGTGGACGAGCGGTTCGTCCGGCCGTTCGAAGTGACGTTTCCGCTGGTCAGGACGGGACCGGAGCGGGACGTTCCCGGGGCGGGGCCGGCCGCGGCGGTCGAGTTATCCACACAGTTCTTACGATCTTCGGTCTACCTGTGGATAACTCTGACGCTGGGTGACGCCCGTCACTTCCACTGCGTGGAGACGACGAAACCCAGCGCGATGAAGCCGAAGCCCACCACGATGTTCCAGTTCCCAAGGGCGTCCACCGGAAGCTCGCCCTGGGTGACGTAGAACACCACGATCCAGGCGAGTCCGATCGCGAACATCGCCAGCATCAACGGTGCCACCCAGCGGCGCCCGGTCCGCATATCAATCTTGGTGGGCGTCCGCTTCTCCGGCGGGGTGAACGTGTCTGCCTTCTTCTTTCGGACCCTGGACTTCGGCACGAGGGGCTCTCCTGTCGATCGCGCTGCCTGACCACACTGTGTCTGATCGCTGGCTGATCACCTTCGCAGCGCGTAGCTGGGGGATCGTCCGTTAGCGTAGTGCTTCCCCGGCCGATAAAGGAGCCCCGGGGTGGCCCGGCGGTCAATGCCCCGAAGGACTCCGGTGATTCGGCCGCTCGTCGTACGCTTGGGGCACACGCGGACGCGCGGGACGGAAGGAGGGGCGTGAAGCCATGTACGCCTGGATCTGGCGACACCTGCCGGGCAACGTCCTGGTGCGAGCGGTGATCTCCGTGGTTCTGGTGCTCGGGGTGATCTACCTGCTCTTCCAGTACGTGTTCCCGTGGGCCGAGCCGATCCTGCCGTTCGGCGACGCGGCCGTCGAAGACTGATCCCACCAGGAGCCGCCGTCCCATGTCCAGCGCAGTACCGTCCCAGCCCCGCGCGCGCATCCTCGTCATCGACAACTACGACAGCTTCGTCTACAACCTCGTCCAGTACCTGTACCAGCTCGGCGCGGAATGCGAGGTGCTGCGCAACGACGCGGTGACCCCGCGGCACGTCGCCGAGGGCGGCTTCGCCGGGGTGCTGCTGTCCCCGGGACCCGGGGCGCCGGAGCAGGCGGGCGTCTGCATCGACATGGTGCGGCACTGCGCCGCCAGCCGGACCCCGGTCTTCGGCGTGTGCCTCGGCCTGCAGGCCATGGCGGTGGCGTACGGCGGCGTGGTCGGCCGGGCTCCCGAGCTGCTGCACGGTAAAACCTCCGAGGTGACCCACGCCGGCGAGGGCGTCTTCGCCGGGCTTCCCGCGCCGCTCACCGTCACCCGGTACCACTCGCTCGCGGTGGCCGAGGGCACGGTGCCCGACGCGTTCGAGGTCACCGCCCGGACCACGGGCCGGGGCGTGGTCATGGGCCTGCGCCACCGGGAGCTGCCCATCGAGGGGGTGCAGTTCCACCCCGAGTCGGTGCTCACCCAGGGCGGCCACCGGATGCTGGCCAACTGGCTCGCCGCCTGCGGCGACCCCGGCGCCGTCGAGCGCTCCCGCGGACTGGCCCCGGTGGTGGGACGGGTCGGCCAGCAGGAGCCAGCGGCGTGACCGCGTCGCGCCCGGGTGACGGGGCGGGGTGGGGGTCCGAGGAGGACGCTCCCCCAGGCCCTTGGGGCCTGGGAGGTGCCCCCAATCCCGAGCCGGGTGCGTACGAGGCCGCGATCCACTCGCTCAACGACCCGCTCAACGACCCGCTGCCGGGCACCGGACAGCCGCCGGCCGGCTATCCCGACCACGCCGGCTACGGGTACGACGCCGGCGCCCCGTACCCGGCCGAGTACGGGACGGACCCCGGCGGCGCGTACCAGAACGAGTATGGCGACGGCTCGGGACTCGGCGCCGGCGCCGGATACGAGACGCCCGCCGGATACCCGGCGGGTGCCGGTACGGGCTGGGACGCCGACCCGCTGACCGACCCCCTGACCGACCCGCTAGCCGGCCAGGGCGCGGATCCGGCCGGGGTGGGCGGGTACGGGCCCGCCGACGGCTATCCGACGGAGCCGGCGGACGCCGGCGGCGCGACCGCCGACCCCGAGACCGTCGGACTGCGCCGCCCCTCGCAGCTGACCCGCGGCCCCGCGCCCGACCCCGACCACCCTGCCGACCCCGACCCTTCAGAACCGGTCGGGCCGCCCGGAGGCGGCCGCGCCGCCCGCCGCAAGGCCGCGAAGCACGGCACCGCCCCGGCCGAGACCGCCGCCTCGCCCGCCGAGGGCGGCCGGGCCGCCCGGCGCCGCGCCGCCCGTTCCGGGCCCCCGAACCGGGTCCCGGAGCCACCACCGCCCGATGCTGGCCGCGCGGCCCGCCGTAAGGCCGCCAAGGCCGCGGCCAAGGCGGCCAAGCAGACCGGCACCGCGATCAGCAACGTGATAGGCGAGCTGTTCATCACGACCGGCGTGCTGATGATGCTCTTCGTCGTCTACCAGCTGTGGTGGACCAACATCGAGGCGAAGGCGCACGCGAACAAGGAGCGCGAGGAGCTCCAGGAGGCGTGGGACCGCCCGGACGCCAGCGAGGAGGAGCAGGCGCGCGACCCGGGGGAGTTCTCCCCGGGGGAGGGCTTCGCCGTGCTCTACATCCCCTCGCTCGACGTGGCGGTGCCGATCGCCGAGACCACCGACGAGGGCGATGTCCTCGACAACGGGATGGTCGGGCACTACTCCGAGGAGGACGGCCTGCCGACCGCCATGCCCTGGGACGAGGAGGGCAACGTCGGCCTCGCCGGCCATCGGAACACGCACGGCGAGCCGTTCCGCTACATCAACCGGCTGGAGCCGGGCGACGCGATCGTCATCGAGACCGAGGACGCGTTCTACACCTACGAGGTGACCAGCCGGCTGGACTCCACCTCGCCGTCCAACACGGACGTGCTCGACCCCGTGCCGACGGAGGGGGGTTTCACCGACCCCGGGCGGTACGTCACCCTCACCACCTGCACACCGGAATTCACCTCCACGTACCGTCTTATCGTATGGGGGCAGATGGTGGAGGAACGTCCGCGCGCGGAAGGCAAGCCCGATGCCCTCATCAGCTGAACCAGAGCGGAGGACACCGGCGGTGCCGGAGCAGAACCGTGGACACGACAACGGCCACGAGACAGCGGCCAAAGCCGCCGACACCGCGACCGGCGAGACCCCGGACGAAGCGACACCGGACGCCGCCGCGGACGACGGTGCCGGCGACCCGACCGGCGAGAGGTCGGAAGACGCGGCCGACCCCGACGCGACGCCAGGCGCCGCGACCGGCCAGGACAGCGGGGCCGCGGACGGCGGCGAACGGGCAGCGGGCGCGGCTCCCCCGGCGGCAAGCCGCACGCGGCGCCGGATCGCAGCCGTCGTCGGGGTGATCGGCGAGCTGCTGATCACCGGCGGCGTGGTCCTCGCCCTCTTCGTCGTCTACTCCCTGTGGTGGACGAACATCGTCGCCAACCAGGAGGCCAGACAGGACAGCGACGCCCTCCACGAACAGTGGGAGAGCAACCCGGACGACGGCGACGACACCACCGACCCCCGGACGTACGACCCCGCCGACGGCATCGGCTTCCTGCACGTGCCGGACATGACGGACGACGTCATCCTGGTCAAGGAGGGCGTCGACACCGACACCCTGAACGGCGGCGTCGCCGGGTACTACGACGAGCCGGTCGAGTCGGCCATGCCCTGGCAGCAGGAGGGCAACTTCTCCCTCGCCGCCCACCGGGACGGCCACGGCGCGAAGTTCCACAACATCCACGCGCTCGAGGAGGGCGACGCGATCGTCTTCGAGACGCGGAACAGCTGGTACGTCTACCGCGTCTTCGACATCCTCCCGGAGACCTCGAAGTACAACACCGGCGTGCTCGCCCCCATCCCCGAGGAGTCGGGGCGCGACGAGCCGGGCAGCTACATCACCCTCACCACCTGCACCCCCATCCTCACCTCGGAGCACCGCTACGTCGTCTGGGGCGAGCTGGAGCGCGTCGACCCGGTGGACGCCCAACGCACCCTGCCCCCCGAGCTCCGGCCCTAGCTCCGGCCCCAGGGCCGGTCCGACAGCTCACGCGGGGCGCGCGGGGCGCGTTCGGCGAGGGCCCGCGGGACGACGGGCGCGGCCGGCCGGGCGATGCTGATGCCGCCGCGCTCCCGGGCGTAGGGGTAGGTGCCGAACCACAGGGCGCCGTCGCGGTCCTGGGCGATCGTCCGCACCAGGTTGTCCACCAGGCCGTCCTCCCGGGTGAACGACACCCACGCGGCGCCGTCACAGCGGCTGACCCCGCCCTCGGTGCCGAACCAGAGCGCCTGCCGGTCGTCGACGGCGATGGCGTAGACCCGGTCGTCGACCAGCCCGTCGCGGCGGGTGACGCGCCGCCAGTGCGAGCCGTCGAACACCGAGGCGCCCTCGGTGGTGCCGAACCACAGGTGCCCGTCCGGGTCCTCGGCCATCGCGTAGACGCAGTCGCCGGCCAACCCGTCGGGCCGGGCGAAGACCCGCCAGCGGCGGCCGTCGAAGCGGCCGACCCCGGCGCCGCGGCCCCGGTCGTAGGTGCCGACCCAGAGGTGGCCGCGGGAGTCCTGGAGTATCCGGAGTATCTCCGGGCCCGGCAGTCCGTTCCCCCGGCCGAACGCCCGCCACCGGCCGCCGCCCGGCGCGCCCTCCGGGTTCCGCAGATGCAGCCCGCCGCCCGAACGGGTGGCCCGCCAGGCGCCGGCCCACAGCCGGCCCGCGTCGTCGAAGCAGATGTTCAGGAGGCTGCTGCCGGTCAGCCCGGCGTCCGCGAACCGCTCGCCCTCCAGCCGGCACAGGCCGGCGCTGGTGGCCGCCCAGATCCCGCCGTGCGGGTCCTCGCGGACGCAGGTCACGGCGGCGCTGGCCAGTCCGTCCCGCGGGGTGTAGACGTGCCAGGCGCCGTCCCGGTGGCGGGCCAGACCGGCCGCCCCAGGTGCCCACCCAGACGTGCCCGTGGAGTCCGTGAAGAGGTCGTAGATCCAGTCGTGCGGCAGCCCGTCCCGAGTGGTCAGCGACTCCCACACCAGGGCGCCCGCCGGCCGCCCAGCCCCACCTTCGGGGCCGGGCTCCCGCAGGAAGGCCGCAGCAGCTCCCGCACCTCGCTCCGCGAGGCCGCCCGGGCCCCGCCCGGCCGCAGCGACTTGTCCGCCATCGTCGTTTCACCCTCCGCCCCACCGTGCCCCTCGCGGTCGGCGCGAGGCGTCAGTCCAGCAGGTCCAGGTCCGGGGGCACCAGGGTGGTCGACTCGACGAGGCCCGTGAGCAGGTTGTGCATCAGGTTGTTGTCGCAGGGGTCGTGGTCGCCGAGCATCACCTTGTAGGGGAAGCGCCCGCTGTCGTGCAGCCGCTTCCGGACCGCGGCCACCCGTCCCTCGATCCGGCGCTCGCTCCACCCCTCGCCCGGCCGCAGCACCGCGAGCAGCCGCGACGCCTGGGCGTACGGCCAGGGGCGCGGGTCCGGGGTGTAGCGGAGGTAGTCCTGTCCGAGCGTCACCAGGAGCAGCCGCTCGTCGTCGCTGAGCGGCCACCGTTCGGGCGGCAGCGTGGGGGAGCCGGGGGGCGGGGCCGCGCGCCGGGTCTCGTGGCCGGTGACGAACAGCTCGACCAGATGCTCGCGGTAGCCGGTGCCCTGCACGAACACCGGCGTGTAGCCGGAGGCGAGCGGTATCGGCTCGGTGCTGGCGTGCATCCGCTGGCCGCCCGGCAGCCGGACGAGCTGCTGCCCGGTGTTCCGCAGCCACCAGTGACCGCCCCGGTAGGTCAGTTCGCCGTGCCGCCGGCTGACCCGCGCGTCGTCGACGCCCACCGCCAGGTGCACCGCGCTGTCGAACTCCGGCGCGTTCCGCCCGAACCTGATGATCCGCTCGGGCCGCGGCGGGACCCGGAGGTTGCCCGTGGTGGAGCGGGCGAGGAGGGTGCCCGGCGCCCCGGGTGCGCGTTCGGGCGACAGCCGGGCCAGGCTGCCGAGGCCGTTCACCATGATCCGTCTCCGTTCCTGAGAACACCGGGCTGTTCCCCGGACTTCCAGGATGCCCCCAGTCACGGGGACCCCTCCCCGGACGTCAGAGGCGGGTGGTCGGGGTGCGGCCGCGGTCGACGAGGGTGGCCAGGTGGCCGCGCAGGCGCAGCAGCTGTTCGGACTCGGCGTCGATGGCCTGGCCGATCTCCCGGTAGCGCTCCTCGATCCGGCGCCTCGCCTCGCCGTCGTCCGCGAGCTCCGCCGGGCTGGACTCCTCCCGAAGCAGCCGGAGCCGGTGCCGTAATCGCCCGGCCGCGGCCCGGTACTCGGCCAGCCGGCCAGCCGCCTCGGCGGGGCCGAGCTCGCCGCGGTGCTGGATCACGAACGACTCCATCAGCACGTGGTCCCGGCCCCGGTAGGCGGCGTGCGCCGCGTCGAACGCCTCGTAGGGCGCGTCGGAGGTGTCCGCGTGCACGCCGGGCAGCACGATGCGCCGGAAGTCCCGCAGTATCCGCCGCCGGGCGGGCCCGTCCAGGCCGTCGTCGCCCGCGGGACGGGCGAACGCCGGCAACTCGACGGCTTCGGGGGCGGCATGGGGATCGGCGTGGGGATCCGGGTCGGGTCCGCGCGGCACGGCGAGCACCCGCCGTGCGTCGGCGGCGGCGTCGGCGGCGTCCCGGTACCCGCCCCGGGCGATGCCGGTCCTGATCCGGTCGCATTCGGCCGCCAGCCGCCGCCGCTCCTCGACCACCTCGCGCAGCTGATAGCCGGCGTGCAGCACGCGGGTGCGGAACAGCTCCTCGAACGCCCGCTGGCGCAGCGCCAGCGCCACGTACTCGCCGAGCAACCGCACCACCCGCCCGCGCACCTGGTTGGCTTCCCCGGTGTCCCCGACGCCCCCACCCATCCCACTCATGCCCGGACCGTATCCGCCCTCTCCGGGACTGGTCCCGACCCCGCTCAGTCCGACTCCTCGCCGTCGAGCAGCAGCAGATCCGTCGGCACCAGCGTGGTCGACTCGACGAGGCCGGTGATGAGGTTGTGCAGCAGGTTGTTGTCGCAGGGCTCCCCCGGATCGTTCCGGGTGATCTTGTACGGGAAGCGGCCGCTGCGACCGAGGCGCTCGCGGACCTCGACGGCCGTCCGCTGCACCCGGCGCTCGTTCGGCGCCTGCTTCCCGTACACATCTCTGAGCAGCAGGTACGCCTCGCGGTAGCTCCACGGGCGGGGGTCCGTCTGGTTGCGGAGGTAGTCCTGGCCGAGCGCCACCAGGACGAGATGCTCCTCCTCGCCGAGCGCCCACCGCTCGGGGCGGACGGTGGGGGTGCCGGGAGCGGGTGGGGTGATCCGGCTGCGGTGGCCGGCCACGTAGAGCTCGACCAGATGCTCGCGGTAGCCGGTGCCCTTCACGAACAGCGGTGTGTAGCCCACGTCCAGGGGGACCGGATGGCTGGTGCCGAAGACCAGCCGGCCGCGCGGCAGCCGGACCACCTGCTGGCCGATGTTCCGCAGCGACCAGTGGCCGTGGTCGTAGACCAGCTCGCCGTGTCGGCGACTCACCGCCGGATCGTCGGGTCCGACCGCCAGGTGGACCTCGGGATCGTCCTGGGGCAGATTGCGGCCGAAGCGGACCGTGTGTCCCTGCGGCGGTTCGACGATCCGAACGGTGCCGGCGATCGAGCGGGCGTAGAGCGTTCCCGGGTGGCGGGCCGCGGCGTCGTCGAGCCAGGCGCGGCTGCTGGGGGATTTCTTCACGTCGGCTTCCTCCGATGGGTGCGGGCGGTCTTTCCCCTACCGTTCGAGGGTGGCGCCGTCGAGCGGGAGCCCTCCCACTCAGGCCGGCCCTCCCACCTACGCGGGCGGCAGCGCGGCGGCCGCCGAGGCCACGAGGTCGGTGACGTCGGTGCAGAGCTCATCCATCGACCGGGGCCCGCCGACGGCGATATGCAGCACCTCGGCCAGCCTGCCGCCGTCCTCGCCGTCGTGCTCGCGATGCTCCACGGTGACCAGACAGGTGTCCTCGCCGTACCCCTCGGCCGCCACCGCGGCCTGACGTCCCGAGAGTTCGAGCGGCCGCCCGTCCTCGGCGCTCACCGGGAAATCCCGGTTGAAATCGACCTCGGCCCAGCCGCCGTCGAGGAACGGCCAACTGCACGACCAGCCGCCGAACTCGTCGTCGAGGTCGGCGGCGTCGAAGCCCTTGTCCGTGAGCATGGCCTCGTCGATCAGCGCACAGGCGTCCTGCCAGGCGAGCGAGGCGTCCGGCAACGGTGGGGAACGGCGCGACAGCGGTCCGTCCGCCGTCTCGAGCAGCTCGGCCGCGCTTCTGGCGGCCACGTCCGCCATGGCGCACATCGCGTCCACGTCGTCGCCGCCCTCCACGATGACCTCGACGGACATGTCGTCGCCTCCCGGCGGCACCACGACGCGTGCGCAGACGTCCGGTTCGTCGGGTTTCGCCATGACGGTGACGTCCCCGACGGTCTCGGAGAGCTCCATCGTCTCCGCCTCCGGCCCTTCGGTGAGCAGCACCTGGACGTCGACCTCGACGTCGTCGCTCGGGTACACCAGCACGTCGCACCGGTGGAAGTAGCCGTAGTCCCGGTCGAGATGGGTCTCCCCGAAGTCGCGCAGGGCCTCCTCGTCCGTCAGCGCGCAGGGATCGACGGTGCGTTCGTCGACGATCAGCGGCGAGGTGGAGACGTACTGCGCGGGATCCGGGGTGGCGCTCGGCGCGGGTTCGGTGCGGGGTTCCGACGGGTCGCCGAGGGGCCACGACCAGTCCATGACCCAGCCGGCGACCAGGGCCGCGGACACGAGGAACACCGCGCCGCCCGTCACCGCGGCGCCCCGGCGGCGCCGGGCAGGCCCCGGCTCCTCCTCCGGTGTGACGTCTGTGACGTCTGTGACGTCCTTGCCGTCCGCCATGTCCGCCACCGGGAGCACGGTCGGCCTGCCCGGCACCTGGGCCGCGGACCGCCGAGGCGCCTGGTGCGGCGGGTCGCGCACCAGATCGGGCCCGTCAGGGACCGGGGGAGCGTGTCCGGTCTCGGCGACGATCCACAGCAGCCGCCTCGCCTCGGCGGCGCTGGGCCGGTCGACGGCCCGCTCCCGGAGCATCGCCCCGACCACCTCGTGTAAGGGCCCCAGAAGGTCCTCGGAACGCGGCGTCGCGGTCTCGTGCTCCTCGCACGCGCCGCAGGGCGGCCGTCCCGTGACGAGCTCCTGGAGCGTCGCGCCCAGGCAGTACACGTCAGAACGCGGCACCGGGACGCGGCGCGAGGTCAGCTCGACGGGGGCGTAGCACGGGGTGTAGGCGACCGGGCCGTTGCGGGTGACGGTCTGGCTGCCCTCGGTCCGGTACGCGGCGCCGAAGTCGAGCAGCTTGGCGTCGCTCCCGTCCTCGGTGAGGCCGACGTTGGCGGGCTTCACATCGCAGTGCACCACCCGCTCGGCGTGCAACTCCTCCAGCGCCCCGGCGATCTGCGCGCCGTAACGGGCCGCGACCTCCGGCGCCAACGGCGGACGCCGCTCCAGGGTCCCCCCGGAGACGTACTCCATGACGAGCCAGTAGCTCGTGCCCCCCGGCCCTGGCACCGGCTCAAGATCGTGCAGGTGGACGACGTGCGGATGCGAGCGGAGCTTCGCCAGGACCCGCGACTCGCCGCACAGCCGCTCGATGTCGCTGCCGCCGTCGCCCACGACCTGGGTGGGCTTCAGGGCGACGTCCGCGCCCAACCACTCGTCGTGGGCGAGCCACACGTCTCCGCTCCTGCCCCTTCCGATCACGCCCCGCAGCGTGAAGCGTCTGGCGAACCTCTCCCCAGGAAGCACTGCTGCCCCTCACCCCTGTCCGGCACGTGCGCCGCCCTTCCACGGCGTGTCCCGAACATAGTGGGGTGAGGGGTCGGACACTGTGTGTTTGCTCCGTCAACAACCCGCACGGGTGGCACTTCGCCGTACCCACACAGGTCGTCGCGGAACGTGAAGATCAGGCCGCGCCCGCCTCCGCCGGGGTGACCTCGATGTTGGTCAGGCCGCTGCCCGCGCTGCTGACCGTGTTGTCGTCGTAGACGACGTTGGGGTCGGCGTCGCAGTCGGACTGGTCGGGGAGGTGGATGGCGAAGCCGTCCGCGCCGCCGAGGTCGGAGTCGTTGGCGCGGAAGACGTTGCCGCAGCCGTGGCCGTCGACCACGGCGTGCACCTGGTGGCCGTCCTGCAGCGCGCCGTCGCCGTCGAAGCTGCCGGTGTTGCCCTCGACGAGGTAGCCGTTGCCCTTCACGTCCACCCAGGAGTCGGCGTAGTTCTCGCCGGAGATGCCGTGCCCGTCGAAGGTGTTGCCGCGCAGCACGCCGCCCCCGGTGCCCTCCTTGACGTCCACGCCCTCGGCGGTGACATCGGGCCCGATGGTGTTGTTCAGCGCCTGGTTGCGGTCGCTGCGGTCGGGGCCCTCGCCGCCGTCCTCGCCGTACTTGGGCCAGTTGCTCTCGGCCGAGCCGAAGTAGATGCCCTCGCCGTACTGCGGCTGGTCCCGGCCGGTGTGGTGGATCGTCGAGTTCTGGATGACGTTGTCGGAGCTGGAGGTGCGGAAGTGCACCGCCTCGTCGTCGGTCTCGGAGACCTCGACGCTGTCGACGAGGACGTGGTCGGAGTCGTCGAGGACGATGCCCTTGGCCGAGTCGGCCACCGCGAAGCCGGAGAGCTCCCAGTGGGCGGCAGCGCCGTGCCGGCCAGCACGCCGACGAGAACGGCGGTCAGGGCGAGCGCGGCCACCCCCGTGGGTCGCGCGCGCCGTGACGTACGTGGATGCATCACGTGTTCCTCTCCTCGTCTCGCCGGCCGTGCGCGGCTCACGGCTCGCCGCCCGGTTCGGGGCCCTCGTAGCCGGGCAGCGACGACTCGTCGATGCCGACCTCGTAGCCGATGCCGGGGTCGTACTCGTTGTCGCCGACGTGCGCCCCGGTGGAGCCGATGGCCAGGCCGATGGCGTGGTGGGTGGGGGCGGCGAAGGTGTTACCGGTGATCGTGACGTTCTGCACGTCCTCGAACATCAGCGCCTGGGAGGCGTCCAGCGTCTCGAACCAGTTGTCCCTGATGGTGAAGTCGGAGGTGGTGCCCTCGCCGTCGCCCTCCCCGTCGTTGGGCCCCTCGGCCATCAGGCCCATGTTGTCCACGTTCTCGCAGCGGTTGCCCTCGATGAGGACGTTCTGGCTGGGCGGCGAGTCGTCGGAGTAGGTCTGCATGCAGTCGGCGTGCGCGCCCGAGCTGTTGTCGGTGCCGCTGATCGTGTTGTCGAGGATGTGCAGGTCGTCGCCGAAGAACCGGATGCCGTCTCCGTCGCCGCCCTCCGGGCTGGTCACGATGGTGTCCCGCAGGGTGATGTCGTCGCCCTCCATCTCGACGCCGGGGGCCTCGGGGCGTTCGGCCACATAGCCCTCGACGACGACGTGGTCGGCCTCGATGGTGATGCCGTCCACCTCCGCGCCGTCGCCCGCGTAGGTGATGGGCTGCTCCGCGGTGCCGCCGTGGGTGATGACGAGCCGCTCGTCGGCCAGGTCGTCGGTGAAGCAAACCACGTCCCCGGGCTCGGCGGCCTCGGCGTCGTCCGGCGTCGGCACGCTCAGCGTGCGCTCCGTGGCGGCCGTGGGGTCCGACGCGTCGGTGGGGTCGGAGGCGTTCGCCGCCCCCGAACCGGCGACGACGGCGAGCAGCGCCGCCGCGCCGATGGCGATTCTCTCTGTGCTGATCATGCGACGCACCGTAGCCCCGCCCGGTGGGAGGGGTCCCAGTTCAGCCTTCGCCGTAGCTCAGCCCGTAGCCGTACGGGTAGAGCGGCTCGTCGGAGTCGCAGGACACGTCGGGGAGTTGGGCACGCACCGCGGTCATCGTCGCGGGCAGTTCGAACGGCAGCGCGCCGTCCGGGGCCGCGGCGCCGGTGAGCACGTCGAGCAGCGCCTGGTCGGTGAGGCCGAAATGGGCCACCAGCGCGTCGGCCCGCTCCCGCACGCCGGTCAGGATCGCCGGGCGGTCCAGTTCGATCGCCACGATCGTGGGCACCGCGGCGGCCGCCGCGACCACCGCCTTCAGATCGGCGTTGTCCGGTTTGAAGTCCAGGTCCGTGCCGTGGTCGCCGGAGGACGGCGCGGTGATGCGGAGGATCGCCAGGTCGGCGCCGTCGAGCTCTTCGGTGGCGGTCATGCCGTAGTCGGCCAGCGCGTCGGCGGCGACGCCGCGGACGAAGACGGTGCGGGCGCGGCTCGCCAGCGGCAGCACCGAGCCCTTGTTCTCCAGCAGCACGACGGAGCGCTGCTGGGCGCGCCGGGACGCGGCGAGGAAGTCGGCGTTGCCGACGATCCGGGTGGCGGCCTCGACGTCGCGGTAGGGGTTCTCGAACAGGCCCTGCTGGAACTTCTGCAGCAGGACCCGGTACACGGACTCGTCGATCCTGGTCTCGTCGATCGCGCCGTCCCGAACCGCGCCGGCGATGTGGTAGGCGCGCGTGGTGCCGCCGAACTGGTCGACGCCGGCCCGGATCGCCTTCACGAACCGCTGCCGCTCGGTGAGGTCCTCGACGCCCCACGGCTTGCCGCCGGTCGAGTCGTTGTCGCTCGCCGCCGGATCCCGGGTGACCTGCCAGTCGGTGAGAATGACGCCGGCGAAGCCGAGGTCCTCGCGCAGCAACTCGGTCAGCAGCTGCCGGTTGAACGCGCCGCCGACCTGCTCCAGCGGCCGGCCGAACAGCGCCAGGTCCCGCAGGATCGAGTAGGTGGGCATCACCGAGCCGGCGCCCGCGGCGACCGCCCGGCGGAACGGGCGCAGATGGGTGGCGAACTCGTCACCGGGGAACGCCGCGTACCTGCCGTACGCATAGTGGCTGTCATAGCCGTTGACCTGGGCGCCGTAGCCGGCGAAATGCTTGACGACGCCGACCACGCTGTCCTGGCCGAGGCCCTGTTCGCCGCGCTGGAACCCGGCGAGATAGGCGGCGGTCAGTTCGGCCACGGGCGTGACCTGCTCGCCGAACGTGCCGTCCACCCGGCTCCACCGCGGCTCGGTGGCGAGGTCGGCCTGCGGCGAGAGCGCGACGAACAGGCCGACCGCCTGGTACTCCTGGCGGCAGGCGTCGGCGAACTCCCTGACCAGGGCGGCGTCGCCGATCGCCGCGAGGCCCAGGGTGCCGGGCCAGCGGGTGAACGCGCCGGCGCCGACGCTCTGCCCGGCGGTGGCGGAGAACCGGTTCCGCGGATCGCTGCTGAAGCTGACCGGGATGCCGAGCCGGGTGGCCTCGGCTATCTCCTGGGCGGCGTTGTGCTCGGTGGCCAGCACGGCGGCGTCGGCGGTGAGCCGGGACAGTAACGAGGTGACGTGCAGGTCGGCGATGCCGGGGCGGAGCGCCACCAGATAGGGCGGCGAGTCCGCGGGCACCTCGTCGAAGTGGTAGCCGGTCTCGGAGTTGGCGGCCACCGGGTGCACCAGCGTGCCGGCCTTCTCGGCCAGCGTCATCCGTCCCACCAGATCCCTGGCCCGGTCGGCGGCGGACAGCCGCCAGTCGGCGTAGGGCTGGAGCACGCCGTCCTTGCTCAGGTCCTTGAACCTGAGGCCGTCCACCTCCAGAATGCGCACGCCCCGCGCGCCGAGCACCGGCTGGGCCGGCGCGCCCCCGGTGCGGGCGGCGGCTCCCGAGGGGGTGGACAGTGCCACGGCGCCGGCCGCGGCGCCCGCGGCGCGCAGTGTGGTCCGGCGGGTGATGCCCGTGCGGTTGCTGCCCGTGCGATCTGCCATCGTCGGCTCCCGGTTCCAGGCCCGGGCCGGTGACTCCCCCAGCCCTCCATCTCGGGATCACGGCCGTGGGCGTTCCCTGCGGTCTGGCCGCGTAACGCTAGGGGGCGCCCTCCGGTACGGTCAAGACCGGCCGCCCCGGTCCGGAGGGCGCGCTCCCCAGGTGTGAAGAGCTCCTGTGCGCGGCGTGGTGGTACCTCCCAGGCCGCCCGGTCAGCCGGTCCGGCTGGCCGAGGAATGCGCCGGCACCACGAGTTGGGTGCCGTCGGAGAACGTCACCGTCTGCTCGGCGTCGCCGTGGTTGTGCGCGGCGTACGTCAGCGTGCCGCCGTCCGAGAAGGCCGCCGCGGTCGGGCTGTCGGCGGTGATCGACGAGTCGGGGGCGCCGGTCGCGGCGAGCGTGTAGATCCAGTGATAGACGTGCGCACGCGATTCACCCGCCTCCGGCGCCGTACGTTCCGGCTTCCGCGTCGTAGGCCGCCCGGGCCGCCGGCCGGATCGCTCAGCGCCTGGAACTCCCAGAGGATGTCCCGCCACTCCACGCCCGGGCCGCCGTTCTCCCGCTCCATCTCGGCCAGATTGCGGTCGATCGCCGCCTGGTCTGCGGCCAGGTGCAGCGAGCCGCCGGTCACCGGCAGCACGTTGATGCCGTGGATCTCCTCCGGACTGGCGGTCCACCAGGTGCTGTACGCGCCGCCGTTGCTCCACACCATGCCGACGGTGTCGTGCTGGAAGCGAACCAGTACTGCCTGATCGACTCCGACTCGGTGGTCAGCAGGTAGACGCCCAGATCGCGGAGCTCCGCGTCGCCGGTGGCCGAGCCCCACAGCACCAGGGCGGCGCTCAGGTTGATCGACTCGGCCGAGGACTCCTGGTTGTTGCCGGCGGCGAAGCCCTGGTGCCCGGACGCCCAGCTGTGCCCGGCGTAGCCGTCGAAACCGCGGAGGAAGGGGTAACGGTCTTCGTCCCGCGCCGGGTTGGCCGCGTCCCTGATCAGCTCCTCGCCGGGTCCTCCTGGGCGACGACGGCCGCCGCCATCACGTAGTAGGAGTAGTGGAAATGGTGGTCGTTCAGCTCCATGTCGCTGCCGTACGAGGCGGGGTAGCCGGTGAGCGTGGACCAGTCCGCGTCGTAGGAGAACTCGGAGGCGCCGTCGGCCGTGAACCACTCCTCCAGGCGGGCCCTGATCGCCGCCAGCAGCGTTTCCTGGGCCTCGGTGGCGCCCACCTGTTCGGCGATCGGCACCAGTTGGGCGAGCCGGCCGAACGCCTTCCCGGTCCAGTAGGTGTCGGTGGCGCCGTCGAACGGATCGGCGGCGTTGGCCTCCTCGTTGACGAACGCCGTGAGCGCCTGGAGGTGCCGGTCTCGGTGCCCTCACGGGGCTCGGTCTCCAGCGTGTACGTCGCGGAGACCTGGCCGGCCGCCGGGTCGTAGTCCCGGGCGACGCTGGATCCGGTGACGAAGCTGTAGGCGTACTGCCGGTGTCGGGCGGGGCCGCGGTGGTGAGCTGCGCGGCGCCGCCGGTGGCCTCGGCGTAGACGTACGGGCTGCCGTGGCCGATGGTGGCGCGCAGCGTGTGGTCCGCGTCCTCCCAGTAGGGGGTCACGGTCCAGTCGGACCAGTCGTCGACCGTGGTGTCGGGGGAGTTGAGCCCGGCGACGCCGAGGGTGAGGTCGGCGGTGTGCGCGTACGCGTTTGCCGGCCCTCGCCGACGACGGTCGGCTCCGTGGGGTAGCCGATCTCCAGGCCACCGGCGACGGCCCGGTAGCTGAGGGGGTGACCGAACATGGGCTGGGGGTAGGGGTTGTCGGCGTAGCGCTTGAAGACCAGCGAGGACCACCAGTCGTTGGTGGGCACCGGGCGGTCAGCGGCGGCGTCGGTCACCCGCGGGGTGACGGCGGAACCTGCGCTGTTCACCGGGCCCGAGGTTCCCCCAGGCCCTAGGGGCCTGGGAGGTGCCCCCATGCCGGCCTGGTGTCCGAATAACTGCCGTCGCCCCACCGGGATCTCCGCGGCGCCGGCGGAGCCGGGCAGCAGAGTCGTCCCGGCGAGCGCGGTCGCCGCGGCGGTCAGGGTCAGGGCGGCCCGGCGGGCCGCGAAACGTGGTCTCACGTGCTGTGCACCTCACAACGGTGGGGGAGAGGAGGAACAGCTGAGAGTCGCAGCCTGCGGAAAGGTAAATCCTGTGTCAATACTTTCCCGGAGTACCGGAACGGGCGCCGGTTCCGGAAATCAGTAAGCCGCCACCGGACGCCCACCAGGGACGACTTCCGGACGTGCTTCCGGCGCCGGCGGGCCCTCCGCCGCCCGGTGCACCGCTCTCCAACGCAAACGGCCCCGGCGCCAGGCCCGTCGAACGGGCGGCGACTCGGGGCACGGAGTGGGCCGCGTGACCACCGCGGGCCGGCTGACCCGCGATGTCCACGGTGGAGCCTAGGAGAGTCGAACTCCTGACATCTGCCATGCAAAGACAGCGCTCTACCAACTGAGCTAAGGCCCCGCGGTCCGTTTCGAACCGACGCCCAGGGTACCCAATATTCCGGCTGGATTCCGACCGGGTATCGCCCCGGGCGGCGCTCCGTCCGTAGGATGACGCGCAACTTCGCTCAGGTGAAGCGACCGGGGAGAACAGGGGAGAGACCATGGACGTAAGCCACCAGGAGGCCACCGAGAAGGCCAGGGAGCAACAGACGACCTGGTACGGCGAGCCCCTGGGGACGCTCTTCCGACGGCTGATCGCCGACCTCGGCCTGAACCAGGCGCGGCTGGCCGTCGTCCTCGGGCTCTCCGCGCCCATGCTGTCCCAACTGATGAGCGGGCAGCGCGCGAAGATCGGCAACCCGGCCGTGGTGCAGCGCGTCCGATCGTTGCAGGACCTGGCCGCGGAGGTGCGCGCCGGCCGGGTGAGCGCGGCCGAGGCCACCGCCGCCATGGAGGAGATCCGCCGCACCGCCGGCGGCAACGTCCTCAACCCGAACTCGGCGGCCACCCGCTCCAGCACCCTCGGCGTCCCGGCCAACCCCAGCAAGCGCATCGTCCGGGAGATCCAGGCACTGCTCCGGGCCGTCTCCGACGCCACCGAGATCCAGAGCGCCGCCCGGCTGCTGGCCGACAGCCACCCGGAGCTGGCCGAATTTCTTCGGGTCTACGGCGTCGCCAGGACCCGCGAGGCGCTCGAGCACTACGAGAGCCACCAGGGCTGACCCCCGCCGCGCCACCGCGCGACCGGGCCCCGCACCGCAGTGGCGGCCGGGGCCCGAGAGAGAGCCGCGCGCCTCGGGCGCGCGGAAAGCGTGCGGGAAATGAGGGGTCAGGAACCCGTGGAGCCGGAGCCGGTCGGCACGGAGTCGGTCGCCTCCGTCCACAGGTCCTGCTCGGCCTTGTCCGCCTGGATCTGGCGGTAGACAAGGAGACCGCCGATGGCGGCCAGGGCGACCAGGAGGAGCTTCTTCACCGCGCTACCTCGTCCTTCTTCAACGTGATCGAAACATCTGGCGCCCGATGATACCCAAACGTGTCCTTCCCCATGCCGCCGGAGTCGCCTTCTCCCCCACAACACGAAAACCCCCGGCCGATCTGTCCGTGGTTGTGCTGTGAACAGCGAAGTCCCCGTGGTCACCGACGATCTGGCAGCGCCGTGCGCCCACCGGGACGCAACCGGCCCGGCTGATGCCACGCGTAGAACGGAAAACGCCCCTGGTCGGATGCGACCGGGGGCGTTTTGGCTGGTGGGGCTAACAGGACTTGAACCTGTGGCCTCATCCTTATCAGGGATGCGCTCTAACCATCTGAGCTATAGCCCCCTACGCACGGGAAAGGCTAGCGCATCGGCGCCGCGCGCCCCAAATCGGTTCCCGTGCTGCCCGTCTCCCGCCGGAGGCTACTCGTCCTCCGCCAGCGTCACCTCGATGCCGCCGACGAAGCTCGCCGAGATGTTGTACATGAACGCGCCCAGCGTCGCCAGGGCCGTGGCGAGCACCACGTCGATCGCGGCGATCACGCCCGTGAACACCAGTACCCGCGGCAGGGACAGGAACGCCTCCAGATCGAAGCCGCTGTCCGAATCGGTCTCGGTGGCCTCGCTGATCGTCTCGCCGATGGTGGAGAAGACGCCCATCGCGTCCATCACCATCCACAGCACGGCCACGGCGATGATCGTGCAGATGCCGAGCGCGATCGACAGCAGGAAGCTGACCTTCATCACCGACCACGGGTCCGCCTTGGCCACCCGCAGCCTGGCCTTGCGGGTGCGCGGCACCGTGCGGGCCCCGGTGCGGGGACGGCGCACCGCCTGCCCGCCCTGGGTGCCGCCCTGCGCCGACGGAGGCGACGGAGGCGACGCAGGGGGCGCCTGCGGGGCCGCCTGGCCGGTCGAGGGCGGGGCGCCCGGCGGCGCCGGGTAGGCCTGCGGCGGGTGGTAGCGCTGCTCGTCCTGCTGCGGATAGCCCGAGCCCTGCCCGTACGGGTCCACGGGTCTGGCACTGGTCATCGTGGGCCCCCCACGGGTCGCATCGTCTGGGGAATGCTCCGGTGACCGGCGGTCCGCCGGCCCGTCGTGCTCGGTGCCGCCGGGGTGCCCTCCCGCAGCCCGAGGGCTGCGGGGCGGTCCCCTTCACCGGCCGTGGTCACGCGCTACTCCTCGTCGCCCTGGCCGGTCGCATCCTCGTCCGCACCGGCACCGGCACCAGCACCCGTCGCCGGAGTCTGCCCGGCGCCGTCGCCGTCCGACCCCGCGGCGAGCTCGCCCGGAACTCCGGTCTCGGAACCCTCATCGACCTCAGCCTCGACTTCCTCGGCCTCGCGGCCCGCCTCGGCGTTGCGGGCGATGCCGACCACGGCGTCCCGCTTCCCCAGGTTGATCAGCTGAACGCCCATGGTGTCACGGCCCGTCTCGCGCACCTCGTTGACCCGCGTGCGGATCACTCCACCGCCCAGGGTGATGGCCAGGATCTCGTCGGCGGCCTCCACGACCAGGGCCCCGACCAGGGAGCCGCGGTCCTCGACGATCTTCGCCGCCTTGATGCCGAGGCCGCCCCGGCCCTGCACCCGGTACTCGTCGACCGGAGTCCGCTTGGCGTACCCGCCGTCTGTGGCCGTAAACACGTACGTGCCGGCGCGCACCACGTTCATCGACAGCAGTTCGTCGCCCTCGCGGAAGCTCATGCCCTTCACGCCCGAGGTGGCCCGACCCATCGGCCGCAGCGCCTCGTCCGTGGCGGTGAACCGGATCGACTGGGCCTTCCGGCTGATCAGCAGCAGGTCGTCCTCCGAGCTGACCAGCTCCGCGCCGATCAGCTCGTCGTCCCGGCCGTCGGGCATCTCGCGCAGGTTGATCGCGATGACCCCGCCCGCGCGCGGCGAGTCGTAGTCCTTCAGCGTCGTCTTCTTCACCAGGCCCGACTTCGTCGCCAGCACCAGGTACGGCGCCGCCTCGTAGTCCCGGATGGCGAGGATCTCCGCGATCCGCTCGTCCGGCTGGAACGCCAGCAGGTTCGCCACATGCTGCCCGCGCGCCTCGCGGCCCGCGTCCGGCAGCTCGTACGCCTTGGCCCGGTAGACCCGGCCCTTGTTGGTGAAGAACAGCAGCCAGTGGTGCGTGGTGGAGACGAAGAAGTGGTCGACGATGTCGTCCTCGCGCAGCTTGGTGCCGCGCACGCCCTTGCCGCCGCGCTTCTGCGCCCGGTAGTCGTCGGTCCGCGTCCGCTTGACGTAGCCGCCGCGGCTGATCGTGACGACGATGTCCTCCTCGGCGATCAGGTCCTCGATGGACATGTCACCGTCGTAGGGCACCAGCGCGGTGCGCCGGTCCTCGCCGAACTTCTCCACGATCGCCGCCAGTTCGGCGCTGATGATGCCGCGCTGCCGCACCGGCGAGGCCAGGATCGCCTGGTACTCGTCGATCTTCGCCTGCAGGTCGTCGTGCTCCGCGGTGATCTTCTGCCGCTCCAGGGCCGCCAGCCGGCGCAGCTGCATCTCCAGGATCGCGTTGGCCTGGATCTCGTCGATCGCCAGCAGGCCCATCAGTCCGGTACGCGCCTCGTCGACGGTCTGGCTGCGCCGAATCAGCGCGATGACCTCGTCGATCGCGTCCAACGCCTTCAGCAGGCCGCGCAGGATATGCGCCCGCTCCTCGGCCTTGCGCAGCCGGTAGCGGGTGCGGCGGACGACGACGTCGACCTGGTGGGCCACCCAGTAGCGGATGAACGCGTCGAGCGAGAGCGTCCGCGGCACGCCGTCCACCAGGGCCAGCATGTTCGCGCCGAAGTTGGTCTGCAGGTCGGTGTGCTTGTAGAGGTTGTTCAGCACCACCTTGGCGACGGCGTCGCGCTTCAGCACGATCACCAGGCGCTGCCCGGTGCGCGAGGAGGTCTCGTCCCGCACGTCGGCGATGCCGCTGACCCGACCGTCCTTCACCAGCTCGGCGATCTTCAGCGCCAGGTTGTCCGGGTTCACCTGGTAGGGCAGCTCGGTGACCACCAGGCACTGCCGGCCCTGGATCTCCTCGACCTCGACGACGGCGCGCATCGGAATGGAGCCGCGGCCGGTGCGGTACGCCTCCTCGATGCCCTTGCGGCCGACGATCAGCGCGCCGGTCGGGAAGTCGGGGCCCTTGATGCGGGCGATCAGGGCGTCGAGCAGCTCCTCCGGGCTGGCGTCCGGGTGCTCCAGGTACCACTGGGCGCCGGCCGCCACCTCCCGCAGGTTGTGCGGCGGGATGTTCGTGGCCATGCCGACCGCGATGCCGGCCGAGCCGTTGATCAGCAGGTTGGGGAAGCGGGCCGGCAGGACCGTCGGCTCCTGGTTGCGGCCGTCGTAGTTGTCCTGGAAGTCGACGGTCTCCTCGTCGATGTCCCGGAGCATCTCCATGGCCAGCGGCGCCATCCGGCATTCGGTGTACCGCATCGCCGCGGCCGGGTCGTTGCCCGGCGAGCCGAAGTTGCCGTTGGAGTCCACCAGCGGCATCCGCATCGACCACGTCTGCGCGAGTCGCACCAGCGCGTCGTAGATCGAGGTGTCGCCGTGCGGGTGGTAGGTGCCCATCACGTCGCCGACCACGCGGGCGCACTTGTAGTACCCGCGCTCCGGGCGGTAGCCGCCGTCGTACATCGCGTACAGCACGCGGCGGTGCACCGGCTTCAGGCCGTCGCGCACGTCGGGCAGCGCACGGGAGACGATCACGCTCATCGCGTAGTCGAGGTAGGAGCGCTGCATCTCCGTCTCGAGCGTGACCGGCTCGATCCGCACCGTGCCCTCGTCGTCGGCGGGCGGCTCGGGGGGAGTGATGTCGTCGGCCATCGGTGGTGTCCGGTTCCTCTCAGGGCTGTGCGGGGGGCCGCGGCGGGCGGGGATGAGCGGGCGGGGTCCGGTCGGGGGGCGCCTCCCGGGCCACCTGGGGGTGGGGACTGGGGGACGGTCAGCCGGCCGGACGTCCGGACGGGCGGTCGTCCGGGCGAGCGGCCGGCCGGTGGCCGGCTACCTGGTCAGATGTCCAGGAACCGAACGTCCTTGGCGTTGCGCTGGATGAACGACCGCCGCGCCTCCACGTCCTCGCCCATCAGGATCGAGAACAGGTCGTCGGCCGAGGCCGCGTCGTCCAGCGTCACCTGGCGCAGCACCCGGTGGGCGATGTCCATGGTGGTGATCCGCAGCTCCTCGGCGTTCATCTCGCCGAGGCCCTTGAAGCGCTGGATCGAGTCCTCGCGGATGCGCCGCCCGCGCTCCCGGCCGAGCTGGATCAGGCTGTCGCGCTCCCGGTCCGAGTACGCGTACTCGAACTCGTCCCTGGTCCACTTGATCTTGTACAGCGGCGGCTGGGAGAGGAACACGTGGCCGGCCTCGACCAGCGGGCGCATGAAGCGGAACAGCAGCGTCAGCAGCAGCGTGTTGATGTGCTGGCCGTCCACGTCGGCGTCCGCCATCAGGATGATCTTGTGATAGCGGAGCCTGGAGATGTCGAAGTCCTCGTGGATCCCGGTGCCGAACGCCGAGATCAGCGCCTGGACCTCGGTGTTCTGTAGCACCTTGTCGATCCGGGCCTTCTCCACGTTCAGGATCTTGCCGCGGATCGGGAGGATCGCCTGGTACTGCGGGTCGCGACCTGATTTGGCACTGCCGCCGGCCGAATCGCCCTCCACGATGAAGATCTCGCATTTGGCGGCGTCGTTGGACTGGCAGTCGCTGAGCTTGCCCGGCAGCGAGGCGGTCTCCAGCAGGCCCTTGCGCCGGGTCAGATCGCGCGCCTTGCGGGCCGCGACCCGGGCGGTGGCCGCCTGAATCCCCTTACGGACGATGTCCGCGGCCTCGGTGGGGTTGCGCTCCAGCCAGTCCTGGAAGCGGTCGTAGACGGACTTCTGCACGAAGGTCTTGGCCTCGGTGTTGCCCAGTTTGGTCTTGGTCTGACCCTCGAACTGGGGCTCGCTCAGCTTCACCGAGATGATCGCCGTCAGGCCCTCGCGGATGTCCTCGCCCGTGAGGTTGTCGTCCTTCTCCCGCAGCAGCTTCTTGTCCCTGGCGTAGCGGTTGACCAGGTTCGTCAGCGCCGCCCTGAACCCCTCCTCGTGGGTCCCGCCCTCGTGGGTGTGGATGATGTTCGCGAAGCTGTAGACACCCTCGCTGTACTGGGTGTTCCACTGCATCGCGATGTCCAGCGAGATCTTGCGCTCGGTGTCCTCCGCCTCGAACTCGATCACCGTGGGGTGCACCGGCTCGCCCTTGCGGGAGTTCAGATGGCGCACGAAGTCCGCGATGCCGCCCTCGTAGTGGTACGCCACCTCACGCGGCTGGCCCTCGCCGTCGCCGGACGCGCTGTCCGCGCCCGCGGTCTCCATGGCCGCCGCCCGCTCGTCCGTCAGCGAGATGGTGAGCCCCTTGTTCAGGAACGCCATCTCCTGGAAGCGGCGGGAGAGGGTCTCGAAGGAGTAGTCGGTGGTCTCGAAGATGTCGGGGTCCGCCCAGAACGTCACCGTGGTGCCGGTCTCGGAGGTCTCCCCGTTCCGCGCCACGGGGGCGGTGGGCACGCCCAGCTTGTAGTCCTGGGTCCAGCGGTAGCCGTCGCGGAGGATCTCCACGGCGACCTTGTACGAGAGCGCGTTCACCACCGAGACGCCCACGCCGTGCAGACCGCCGGAGACCGCGTACCCGCCGCCGCCGAACTTGCCGCCGGCGTGCAACACGGTGAGCACCACCTCGACCGCCGGTTTGCCCTCGGACGGCACGATGTCCACCGGGATGCCGCGCCCGTTGTCCACGACCCGGACGCCGCCGTCGGCCAGCAGCGTCACGTCGATGGTGTCCGCGTGGCCGGCCAGCGCCTCGTCCACCGAGTTGTCCACGACCTCGGTGACGAGGTGGTGCAGGCCGCGCTCGCCGGTGGACCCGATGTACATGCCGGGGCGCTTACGGACCGCGTCGAGGCCCTCCAGCACCGTGATCGCGCTGGCGTCGTACGACGGGAGCTCCATGTCCGCGGGAACACCCCCGGATGCGCCGTCGGCGACGCCCTCGGGCACGGCCTGCGCGGCGCCCTCCGCCGACGGTCGGGCGGCGGGCACCTCGGGCGTCCCGTCGGGAGCCGATGTGTTCTTGTTGGATTCGCCGGAATCGGCCACGAAGCGCCCTTTCTGGCACAGCACAAGCCAGCTGTCGCGCACCTGGGGGTACGGGAGAGCGGCTGCGTCGTTCGACATGGTCCGCAACGGGGCGGTCGCTCCAGTCTACCCGGATCGGCCACCGTAATGGGGGTTTGCCGGCCCGCCAGGCCGCATGTGCCGCCCTGAACCCGCAACCAGTGGGTCCCCATATGCGGACCCGGTTCCTGAAACGCTCACGGCGGCGCTCAGCGCTTCCGGCTGTCACCTTCCGCGACGTGACCCACGTCACTCGCGCCTCAGTCGTTGTCCCGCCGCTGTCCCACGGTCTCGGAGCGGGCTCCGGGCGCGTTCGGGGTGGCCAGGCGTCGCTCGCGGGCGGCTCAGCCGTAGGTGTCCCCGGGGCCGCGGCTGCCCGGCGCGCGCCAGGCCCCGCCGCCCCGGCCACCGGGGGCGGTCGGCCCCACCACCCTGATCGACCGCACGGACCCCGCCCCGACGTCCGCGTTCACCCGGGCCACCAGCTGTGCGGCCAGCAGCCGCAGCTGCGTCGCCCAAGCCGTCGAGTCACACCGCACCGTCAACACCCGCGCCGTCTCGTCATACGTCAGGGGGACGCAGTGCTGCGCGATCTCCGCCCCCACGAGCTCCCGCCAACGCCCCATCACGCCCCCCACCGCCAGCGGCATCTCCCAGCCCCGCTCCGCCGACAGTCGCTCCACCGCGGCGCCCAGCGGCAACGGGTCGCGCCCGCCGGGGCGCGCACCCGAGCGCAGGCCGCCCCCGCGCCGCGCCTCCCTCCGCTGCTGCGCGCCGGCGCCGCGCGCCCGCGCCTGCTCCTTCGCCGCGCGCAACGCCACCCGCGCCAGGTCCACCCCCGAGAGCTCCCCGGCCGGCCGCGCGCCCGACTCCTTCTCCGGCTCGGCACCGGATCCCGCGCCGGGGGCGGGGTCCTCGCCGGCGGCCTCCCGACGGTCACTCACGCTCGACCCTCCCCTCGGCCACCGCGAACCGCGCCCCCACGAGCCTCTCCGGCACGTCCTGCGCCACCGCCGCGGTCACCAGCACCTGCTCGCCCGGCGCCACCAGCTCCGCCAGCCGCTCCCGGCGCCGAGTGTCCAGCTCCGCGAACACGTCGTCCAACACCAGCACCGGCTCGGGCCCCTCGTCCTTCAGCAGCCCGTACGACGCCAGCCGCAGCGCCAACGCCAGCGACCACGACTCCCCGTGACTCGCGTACCCGCGCGCCGGCAGCTCGCCCAGTCGCACCAGCACATCGTCCCGATGCGGTCCGACCAGGGTCACGCCCCGCTCGATCTCCCGCGGCCGCGCCCCCGCCAGCGCGGCGAGCAGCAGTCCTGAAAGCTCCTCCCGGGACGTCGCCGCCACGCCCCCGGGCCCGTCCCCCGGCTCCTCGCCCAGCGACCACCGGTACTCCAGCGCCACCGCGCCGGCGCCCGGCGCCAGTTGCTCGTACGCCTTGTCCACCAGCGGCCGCAGCGCCTCCAGCAGCCCGAGCCGCTGCGCCAAAAGCTCCGACCCGACCCGCGCCAGATGCTGGTCCCACACGTCCAGCGTCGAGAGGTCCATGCCCCGGCCGCCGTGCCGCCGGGCCATCGCGGCCGATTTCAGCAACGAGTTCCGCTGCCGCAACACCCGCTCGTAGTCCGAGCGCACACCCGCCAGGCGCGGCACCCGGGCCGTCACCAGCTCGTCGAGGAACCGACGCCGACCGCCCGGATCACCCTTCACCAGGTCCAGGTCCTCGGGTGCGAACAGCACCGACCGCACCACCCCCAGCACCTCGCGCGGCCGCACCTGGGCGGAACGGTTCAGCCGGGCCCGGTTCGCCTGTCCGGGGTTCAGCTCCAACTCGACCAGCTGGCTCCGCTCGCCCTCGGTCACCGCCGCCCGCACCACGGCGCGGTCGGCCCCGACCCGGACCAGCGGCGCGTCCGAGGAGACCCGGTGGCTGCCCAGCGTCGCCAGATAGCCCACGGCCTCCACCAGGTTCGTCTTGCCCTGGCCGTTCGGCCCGATGAACGTCGAAACGCCAGGACCGAGCGGCACCTCGGCCCGGGCGTACGAGCGGAAGTCGGCCAGCGACAAATGCGTCACATGCACGGCGGTACGCCAACCTCCCCCGGCCGTCGCCTACTTGCTCTCCACCGCATGACCGCCGAACTGGTTGCGCAGCGCGGCGATCATCTTCATCTGCGGCGAGTCGTCCTGGCGCGAGCCGAAGCGGGCGAAAAGCGACGCCGTGATCGCGGGCAGCGGCACCGCGTGCTCGATCGCCGCCTCCACCGTCCACCGCCCCTCACCGGAGTCCGCCGCGTACCCGCGCAGCCGGTCCAGATGTTCGTCGTCCTCCAGCGCCCGCACCGCCAGGTCGAGCAGCCAGGACCTGATCACCGTGCCCTGCTGCCACGAGCGGAAGACCTCGCGCACGTCGGTCACCGCCTCCACCCGCTCCAGCAGCTCCCAGCCCTCGGCGAAGGCCTGCATCATGGCGTACTCGATGCCGTTGTGGACCATCTTGGCGAAATGTCCCGCGCCGACCTTGCCGGCGTGCACCGCGCCGAACTCGCCCTCCGGCTTCAACGCGTCGAAGATCGGCTGCACCCGGGCCACCGACTCGGCATCGCCGCCGTACATCAGCGCGTAGCCGTTCTCCAGGCCCCAGACACCGCCGGAGACACCGCAGTCGAGGAAGCCGATGCCCTTCGAGGCAAGCTGCTCGGCATGGCGCTCGTCGTCGGTCCAGCGGGAGTTCCCGCCGTCCACCACGATGTCGCCCGGGGAGAGCAGTTCCGCCAGTTCGTCGACCGTCGACTGGGTCGCCTGCCCGGCGGGCACCATCAGCCAGACCACCCGGGGGGCGGCGAGCGCGTCCACCAGATCCTTCAGGCTGGGGACGTCGGTGGTGTTCGGGTCGTGCGCGTACCCCACCACGGTGTGACCGGCGCGGCGGATGCGCTCCCGCATGTTCCCGCCCATCTTGCCGAGGCCGACGAGACCGAGCTCCATCAGGACTCCCTAGCTGCGTTATGACCTGCTGCGGACCTGATGTCCGAGCCTACGCCCGCGCACCTGGCTTCCCGCCGGCACACGGGACAGCCCCCACCGCCAGGGACGCGCCCCTCGCGCACCCTCCTCGGTAGGACCGGGGCGACCCTCGCGCTCCCGCTGCGGCCCGCGCCCGTTGTGCCCGGGGGATCGCCGCCGCTTCAGCCGCTGAGGCGGACCGGCATACTGCGACCGTGCGAGGGGCGACCCTCGCGCTCCCGCTGCGGCCCGCGCCCGTTGTGCCCGGGGGATCGCCGCCGCTTCAGCCGCTGAGGCGGACCGGCATACTGCGACCGTGCGAGGGGCGACCCTCGCGCTCCCGCTGCGGCCCGCGCCCGCTGCTCCCGGAGGACCGCCGCCGCTTCAGCCGCTGAGGCGGACCGGCATGATCAGGTACTTGTACGCGTCGTCCGCCTCCGCGTCGACCGCGGGCCGGCCGCTGAGCAGGGCGGGCTTCGTCGACGTGGTGAAGGACAGCTGGGCCACCGGGGAGTCGATCGCGCTCAGGCCCTCCAGCAGGAAGCCGGGGTTGAAGGCGATCGAGATGTCGTCGCCCTCCAACTGCGCGTCCACGCGCTCCACAGCCTGTGCATCGTCGCTGGAGCCGGCCTCCAGCGTGAGCACGCCCTCCTCGAAGCTCAGCCGGACCGGCGTGTTCCGCTCGGCCACCAGGGCGACGCGCTTTACCGCCTCCACGAACGGCGCCGTCTCGATCACCGCCACCGAGTTGAACTCCGTGGGGAACAGCGTCCGGTACTTCGGCAGATCGCCCTCCAGCAGCCGCGTCGTGGTGCGCCGCCCCGAGCCCTCGAAGCCGATCAGGCCCTCGCCCGAACCAGAGCCTGACAGCGCCAGCGACACCGTGTCGCCGCCGCTCAGCGACTTCGCCGTGTCGAGCAGCGTCTTCGCCGGCACCAGCGCCACCGCGGAGACGTCGGCCGCCTCCGGCTTCCACAGGAACTCCCGCACGGCGAAGCGGTACCGGTCGGTGGAGGCGAGCGTCACCATGTCGCCCTCGATCTCCACCCGCACGCCGGTGAGCACCGGCAGCGTGTCGTCGCGGCCGGCGGCGATGGCGACCTGGGCGACCGCGGAGGCGAAGACCTCGGCCGAGATCGTGCCCGTCGCGGTGGGCATCTCGGGCAGCGCCGGATACTCCTCCACAGGCAGTGTGTGCAGAGTGAAGCGCGAGGAACCGCAGACGACGGTGACCCGTACCCCGTCCGAGGAGATCTCCACCGGTCGGTTCGGCAGCGAGCGGCAGATGTCGGCCAGCAGCCGGCCGGAGACCAGAACGGTGCCGTCGTCCTCGACGTCCACCTCGACGGAGACCCGGGCCGACACCTCGTAGTCGAAGCCGGAGAGGCTCAGCGTCCCCTCCTCGGCCTTCAGCAGCAGGCCCGCCAGAACCGGCACCGGCGGTCGGGCCGGCAGGCTGCGGGCGGCCCAGGCCACCGCCTCCGCGAGCACGTCGCGTTCCACCCGGATCTTCACTTCAGCCGCCTCCTGCATCGCTTGCTACGGGGCACCAGTCTGACGCACCCCACTGACACTAGGGGCGTCGACGAGTCAAATCGACTTGAGCGGGCAGACCGAGGGCGAGCCGAGTTGTGCACAGCCCCCACTTCGAATCGAGTTGGCCGGCTTATATCCGTAGTCGTAGTAGTAGGGCCTGTGGAAACCGTGGATAACCCGGTTCTTGCAGCTCAGCGCCACTTTTTTGTCCACCGCCCCTGTGGGTGGATCGGTGGATGAACGGGGGGTCCCTGTGGACACAGCGGAGTTGTGCACAGGTCGTCCCCAGGTGCCCCTGACTTCTCAACAGCTCTGTCCCCAGAAACCGACCCCTTGTCAACAGGGCGCGAAGGCCTCGGCTGTGACCTGATTCACTCGGGGCGGTGAGACCGCGCGTTGTGTTGCCGAACAGTGGACAAGTCTGTGGATCCGATGTGCACAACCCCGCCTTCCCTGTGGGTACTGGCCGGTGTGCGGTGGACAACGGATCGTGCTCGATGGCGGCGACGATCTTTGTCCACACCCTGTGGATTCCCACTGTCCCCATTTCCACAGCCCCCTGACCAGCGCATCCACCGATTCGCCGGGCGGGGTGTGGACGGTGGTGTGCGTAACCTACGCCGCCCACAGGGTGTGGACGGCGCAGGGCCGCGCGAACTGTGGACAACGGGCCGATCCGAGCCGCTCATCGAACAGCGCCCCCGTGGTCGTCACGAGGGCGCTGCGGCGTGCTGGGTGCGTGCTTGTGGGGAGTGGGGGCCGGCTCAGCCGTTCTTGATGCGGTTGGTGAGCTCGGTGACCTGGTTGTAGATGGACCGACGCTCGGCCATCATCGCCCGGACCTTCCGGTCGGCGTGCATGACGGTGGTGTGGTCGCGGCCGCCGAAGTGCTGGCCGATCTTGGGCAGCGAGAGGTCGGTGAGCTCCCGGCACAGGTACATGGCGATCTGCCGGGCGGTGACCAGGATCCGGCTGCGTGAGGCGCCCGCGAGGTCGTCCACGGTGAGCCCGAAGTAGTCCGCGACGGCCGCGCTGATGGCGTCGGCGGTGATCTCCGGGGCGGTGTCCTGTCCGCCGGGGATGAGGTCCTTCAGGACGATCTCGGTGAGCCCGAGGTCCACCGGCTGACGGTTGAGACTGGCGAAGGCCGTGACCCGGATCAGCGCGCCCTCCAGCTCCCTGATGTTGCGGGAGATCCGGGAGGCGATGAACTCCAGCACCTCCGGTGGTGCGTTGAGCTGCTCCTGCACGGCCTTCTTGCGCAGGATCGCGATGCGCGTCTCCAACTCGGGCGGCTGGACGTCGGTGATCAGACCCCACTCGAAGCGGTTGCGCAGCCGGTCCTCCAGGGTGATCAGCTGCTTGGGCGGCCGGTCGGAGGAGAGGACGATCTGCTTGTTGGCGTTGTGCAGGGTGTTGAAGGTGTGGAAGAACTCCTCCTGCGTCGACTCCTTGCTGGCCAGGAACTGGATGTCGTCGACGAGCAGGATGTCCATGTCGCGGTAGCGCTTGCGGAACGCGTCCGCCTTGCCGTCCCTGATGGAGTTGATGAACTCGTTGGTGAACTCCTCGGAGCTCACGTACCGCACCCGGGTGCCGGGGTAGAGGCTGCGGGCGTAGTGGCCGATGGCGTGCAACAGGTGCGTCTTGCCCAGGCCGGACTCGCCGTAGATGAAGAGCGGGTTGTACGCCTTGGCGGGGGCCTCGGCGACGGCCACGGCCGCGGCGTGGGCGAAGCGATTGGAGGCGCCGATGACGAAGGTGTCGAAGAGGTACTTCGGATTCAGCCGTGCGGTGGGCTCGCCCGGACCCGGCGCGGGCGCCGGCTGGGCGGCGAGCGGCCCCGGCGCGCCGGTGGGCACCGTGCCTCCCCCGGGACCCGAGGGCCCGGGAGGTGCCCCCAGGCCGTCCCGGCGGTAGGGCGCGTACGGCTGCTGCCGGTAGGGCTGCTCGTACTGCTGCTGCTCGTACGGGGACTGGTCGTACTGGCTCTGTTCGTACTTGGGCTGCTCGTACGGCTCGTACCCCTCGTAGGGCTCGGGCGCGTTTCCGTACGGGTCCCGGCGGTCGCGGTGGTCCCCCGGCGCGCGCGGCCCGCGGGGCGTCCGCGGGCCGTCGTGTTCGTGCCGGGTGGGCATCGGCGGATAGTCCGGATGCGGCTGCTGCCAGCTCACGGTGCCCGGCGCGCGCGGATGGTCCGGGTACGCGGGGCGGGCCGCCGGCTCACCCGGCGCGGGGCCGCCCCCCAGGCTCCCGGGGCCAGGGGCGGGGGCGCCGCCTCCCATGCCCGAGGGGCCTGAGGGTTCGGCGGACCGCGGCTGGGGCAGCTCGGGCGGCGGGGCGGTGACGGTGATGGCCAGCCGGATGGGCTGGCCGCATTCGCGGCTGAGCGTGTCGCTGATCAGCGGGGCGAGCCTGCCCTCCAGCACGCTCTTCGCATATTCGTTCGACACCCCCAGGAGTGCGGTGCCCGAGACCAGCGCGAGCGGCTGGCAGTCCTGGAGCCAGCGGTGGTCCTTGGCCTCCAGCCGTTGGGTGTCGGAGAGCATCGAATTCAATGCGCGTGGCCATACCGCCGCGAGATCTGCTAGGTCAGCCACGAGGCACGCTCTCTCACTCGCATGGGTGGTGCTGGCTAGGTGATGCGACCACGGGTGTGGCGCCGGGGGCAGCCGGGAAGGATGCCGAGTTCAGCCACGGTAGTCAGCGCGGCACTCGCACATCAAGTCATTGTCCACAGGGTGTGTACAGCCGGACCATGGCCGAGTTTGACCGGCGGGGCGCCTCGCGCGTACCGTTGCGAGGTCGAGTTGTCGATGGCTGCTGCCGCCTGCCTCCAATCCGATCAGCCGTCTCCGGGATGGGATGCAAGCGGCCGACTCGGGTTCCGCGGTCTTCTCGTGGGCGCACGGTGACAGCCAGTCGGCGCACCGGAAGACCCGTGGCCGCGATCCTTCGCGCCGGGGCACGAAGACTGTCGGGAGCCTCCGAAGTGAGCAAGCGTACTTACCAGCCGAACAACCGGCGCCGGGCCAAGACCCATGGCTTCCGGCTGCGGATGCGGACGAGGGCCGGCCGAGCCGTGATCGCGAACCGCCGCGGCAAGGGCCGCGCCCGCCTGTCGGCCTGAGCTCGTCTGAGCCACAGGTCCATGCGGTGCTGCCCTCCGAGAACCGGCTGAGGCGGCGGGAGGACTTCGCCACCGCGACCCGCCGGGGGCGCAGGGCCGGACGCCGGCATCTGGTCGTCCACCTCAGCAGCGGTACGGACCCGCACGGGGCCGGGGAGAATGCTCTCCCGGCGCGTGCGGGTTTCGTCGTGAGCAAGGCCGTGGGGAACGCCGTGGTCCGCAACCGCGTGCAGCGCCGGCTGCGCCACCTGATGCGGGACCGACTGTCCCGGCTGCCCGCCGGTAGCCTGGTGGTCGTGCGGGCCCTGCCGGGGGCGGGCGACGCCGCCCACGAGCAGTTGGCCCGGGACCTCGATGCCGCGCTGGAGCGGCTGCTGGGAGGGGTGCGCTCATGAAGTACCCGCTGCTGCTGCTGATCAAGCTGTACCAGCGGACCATCAGCCGCCTGCTCGGTCCGGTCTGTCGTTACTATCCGTCATGCTCCCACTACGGATACGACGCCATCAAGGTGCACGGAGCCGTGAAGGGCACCGCACTGACGGCCTGGCGCATCCTGCGCTGCAACCCCTGGTCACGCGGCGGTGTCGATCACGTGCCGCCGCGCAAGCGTCCCGTCTGGCATCAGCTCTTGCGTGATCGCCTGGGGCGTCGCCCCGTCTCCAACGCCTCGCCCGGCGGTGCCCCCAACCATGCCCAAGGAGCCTGACTCGTGGACACGATCAATTCGATCCTCAGTCCTCTCTATATCGCTGTCTCGTGGATCGTGATCCGTTTCCATGATCTCTACAGCCTGATCTTTCCCGAGGACAGCGGCTGGGCCTGGGGCCTGTCGATCGTCTCGCTGGTGGTCGTGATCCGCATCGCGCTGATCCCGCTCTTCTTCCGCCAGATCAAGGCGACGCGCAACATGCAGGCGCTCCAGCCACAGCTGAAGAAGATCCAGGAGCGCTACAAGAACGACCGGCAGCGTCAGTCCGAAGAGATGATGAAGCTGTACAAGGAGACGGGCACCAACCCGTTCGCGAGCTGCCTGCCGATCCTCGCGCAGTCGCCGTTCTTCCTGGCGCTCTTCCAGGTGCTCAACCACATCGCCGGCAACGACACGGTCGGCGTGCTGAACGCGGAGCAGGTCGACAGCGCCCGCAACGCGACCATCCTGGGTGCGCCGATCGCCACCCGGTTCATGGACAGCGCGGGTGACCTGGTCGAGTTCGGCGCCTCACTGACCAACGTCCGGACCGTCACGGTCGTCATGATCGTGCTGATGTCGGCCTCGCAGTTCTTCACCCAGCGGCAGCTGATGACGAAGAACGTGAACCTCGACGTCAAGACGCCGTTCATGAACCAGCAGAAGATGTTGATGTACATCTTCCCGATCATGTTCGCCGTCTTCGGCATCAACTTCCCCGTCGGCGTCCTCCTCTACTGGCTGACCACCAACGTGTGGACGCTGGGCCAGCAGATGTACGTGATCAAGCGCAACCCGACGCCCGGCAGCATCGCCTACAAGCAGCGCCAGGAGAAGCTCCGCAAGAAGGGCAAGCTGGCGGAGGAGCCGGCGGCGCAGCCCGAGGCCAAGAAGTCCGTCGAGGCGGCCCGCGCCGGCCGGTCCCAGCCGAAGCGCCAGTCGAAGTCCCAGCGCCAGACGTCGACGCAGCGGCAGCCGGCCGCCCGCCAGCAGCAGACCAGGAAGCAGGAGTCCGAGTCGGTGCAGCTCGCCAAGGACGCGGATGCCGAGCCGAGCGACCAGGCCGGCACCGACGAGGCCGCCGAGAAGGGGACGTCGGGCCAGAACGGCCGGTCCGGGCAGCAGGCGAAGAAGCAGCAGGGGCAGCGGCAGCGGACGCAGGGCCAGCAGGCGCGGAAGCAGCAGCAGCGCAAGAAGTCCCAATCGGGTAAGTCCAAGCCGTCCGCGAAGAGCAAGAAGTAAGAAGGAGTCCACCCGTGACGGACACCACCACCTCCACCGCCACCCAGGACAGCGATGCCCTGACCCGCCTGGAGCAGGAGGGCGAGATCGCGGCCGACTATCTCGAAGGGCTGCTCGACATCGCCGACCTCGACGGGGACATCGACATGGACGTCGAGGGCGACCGTGCCGCGGTGTCCATCGTCGCCGAGGGCGGCGGCCGGGACCTCCAGAAGCTGGTCGGCCGGGACGGCGAGGTCCTGGAGTCGCTGCAGGAGCTGACGCGGCTCGCGGTGCATCGGGAGACCGGCGAGCGGAGCCGGCTGATGCTGGACATCGCCGGGCACCGGGCGCGTAAGCGGGAGAAGCTGACGGTGTTGGGCACCAAGGCCGCTGAGGAGGCGCGGGAGGCGGGCGAACCGGTGAAGCTGCAGCCGATGACGCCGTTCGAGCGCAAGGTCGTGCACGACGCCGTGGCGGCGGCCGGCCTGCGCAGCGAGTCCGAGGGCGAGGAGCCGCAGCGGCGCGTGGTTGTCCTCCCATGAGCGATGCCTCTCCCGGGGAGCTGCCCGCGCCGCCCGAGGTGGCGGGTGAGATCTTCGGCGAGCGGCTGTCCGACGCCGTGCGGTATGCCGAGCTGCTCGCCAACGTGGCCGTGGAGCGCGGCCTGATCGGGCCCCGCGAGGTGCCCCGGCTCTGGGAGCGCCACCTGCTGAACTGCGCGGTGCTCTCCGAGGTGGTGCCCGAGTCCGTGACGGTGTGCGACGTGGGGTCCGGGGCCGGCCTGCCCGGAATCCCGCTGGCCCTGGTCCGTCCCGACCTGCGGATCACGCTGCTGGAGCCGCTGCTGCGGCGGACGAATTTCCTGCGTGAGGTGGTCGAGCTGCTCGGCCTGGAGCGGGTCACCGTGGTGCGGGGCCGGGCCGAGGAGGTGCTCGGCAGCCTCGAGCCCGTGCACGTGGTGACGGCCCGAGCGGTGGCCCCGCTGGACCGGCTGGCCGGCTGGGGGGTTCCGCTGCTCCGTCCCTACGGGCAGATGCTGGCCATCAAGGGGGACACCGCCGAGGAGGAGCTGCGCGGTGCCCGGGCGGCGCTCGGCAAGCTGGGCGTGGTGGCCACCTCGGTGACCCGCGCCGGCGTCGGCCTGCTGGACGCGCCGTCCACGGTGGTGCGGGTCGAGGTGGGGGAGAGCCCCGGCGGCGTGCGTTTCGCCGGGAAGCGGGCCAGGGCCCAGCGCGGCTCGCGCCGGCGCCGCTGAGCGTCCCGCCGGCCGCATCGCTGATTCGTCCGATGCGCTGGTGAAAGAGACGAATATATCCAGGATGCGGAGTGTCGTCCCGGGTGCCGGCGGCCGGAATGGGCATCGTGTTTCACGTGAAACGCCGCTCGCTGTTGCAGGGAATCATCAGCCGGGGCCGCGCCGCCGAGCCGCGTGGCCGTCGCCCGCGTCCCGACATCCCCCGTTCCGGCGGTCCTCCCCCGGACGACGATGCCCTCGATCGAGGGACCAACTTCTCCTCAGGGGCCCGGTCGTCCACAAGTACCTCGTCCTCGCTGGTTCGCAACCCCCGAGACATGGCAGGCTTTGGACTCACGAAGTCTGCGCGTGTCGAGGAGAGTGAACCATTGCGGTCCGACGCCAATATCGCGGGACCGACGGCCGATCCGGTGCCCGGCCCTCGGTCCGAACTGACCGATGCCCCGGGCGGTGCGGTCGACATCGCTCCCGCCGCGCCGACGCCCTCCGGGGAGCTTCCGGGTCGCGCCGCTCAGCAGGCCGTCGAGGCCATGTACCGCGCCGGGGGAAGCCTGCCCCGACCGGACCAGACCCGGATCATGATCGTCGCCAACCAGAAGGGCGGCGTGGGGAAGACCACGACGACGGTGAACCTCGCCGCGTCGCTGGCCCTGCACGGCTCCCGGGTCCTGGTGATCGACCTCGATCCGCAGGGGAACGCCTCGACCGCGCTGGGCATCGACCACCATGCCGAGGTGCCGTCGATCTACGACGTGCTCGTGGAGAGCAGGCCGCTCGCGGACGTGGTGCAGCCGGTGCGGGACATCGAAGGGCTGTTCTGTGCCCCGGCGACCATCGACCTCGCCGGCGCCGAGATCGAACTGGTCTCCGTCGTCGCCCGGGAAAGCCGGTTGCAGCGGGCGATCAGCAGCTACGAGCAGCCGCTGGACTACGTCTTCATCGACTGCCCCCCGTCCCTCGGGCTGCTCACGGTGAACGCCATGGTCGCCGGCGCCGAGGTGGTCATCCCGATCCAGTGCGAGTACTACGCCCTGGAGGGACTGGGCCAGCTGCTGCGGAACGTCGAGCTGGTGCGGGGACATCTCAACCCTCTGCTGCACGTCTCGACGATCCTGCTGACGATGTACGACGGACGGACGCGGCTGGCCTCGCAGGTGGCGGAGGAGGTGCGGACCCATTTCGGCAGAGAGGTGCTCCGTACCAACATCCCCCGTTCGGTGCGCATCTCCGAGGCACCCAGCTACGGGCAGACCGTTCTCACCTATGACCCGGGCTCCAGCGGATCGCTGTCCTATCTGGAGGCGGCCCGGGAGATCGCACTGCGGGGGCCGATCCCGCAGCAGGAATCGCACGGTCCGGTGGAGGGACGACAGTGAGCGAACGACGTAGAGGGCTGGGCCGCGGGCTCGGCGCGCTGATCCCGGCCGCCCCGAAGGGTTCCGACGACGCGGGCGCGGCGGTCGAAGGCGGTGCCGCCGCGGTGCTGACCACGGCGCGCCGTCCGGTGGCCGCCGGGCACGCCGACCCCGAGCCGACCGCCGAGGCGGCCGGCCCGGCAGAGCCGGACCCCTCGACCGGGCTGAGCCCGGTGGCCGGGGCGCATTTCGCGGAGCTCCCGCTGGACTCGATCGTGCCCAACCCCCGCCAGCCGCGCGAGGTGTTCGACGAGGACGCCCTGGCCGAGCTGGTCACCTCCATCAAGGAGGTCGGCCTGCTCCAACCGGTGGTCGTCCGCCAGGTCGGCCCCCGGCGCTACGAGCTGATCATGGGCGAGCGCCGCTGGCGCGCCTGCCGAGAGGCCGGCCTGGAGAACATCCCCACGATCGTCCGGGCCACCGAGGACGACAGGCTGCTGCTCGACGCGCTGCTGGAGAACCTGCACCGCGCCCAGCTGAACCCGCTGGAGGAGGCGGCCGCCTACGACCAGCTGCTGAAGGACTTCAACTGCACTCATGACGAGCTCGCCGACCGGATCGGACGTTCCCGGCCGCAGGTGTCGAACACGCTCCGACTGCTCCGGCTCTCCCCCGAGGTGCAGCGACGGGTGGCCGCTGGCGTGCTGTCGGCGGGTCACGCCCGCGCCCTGCTGTCGGTGACGGACTCCGAGGAGCAGGACCAGCTGGCGCGCCGGATCGTCGCGGAAGGGCTTTCCGTGCGTGCGGTGGAGGAGATCGTCACCCTCCACGGCTCGGGGCAGCGGAACGGCACCCGTTCCCGTGGCCCGCGGGCCGGCAAGCGGATCTCGCCGGCGCTGGATCATCTGGCCGGCCGGCTCTCCGACCGCTTCGAGACCCGCGTGAAGGTCGACCTGGGCCAGAAGAAGGGCAAGATCGTCGTCGAGTTCGCCTCCATAGAGGACCTGGAGCGCATCCTCGGCCAACTCGCGCCCGGCGAGGGACCGGTCCTCGCGGAGCAGAGTGTGGAGCGGACCGACGAGGAGGACGCTGACTAGCCGCCCTCGCCGAACCCGCGACGCCCCATGGATACGATGGCTCCATGGGGCGTCAGCTTGTGCCGCTCTCGCTGGACAATCTCTCGGACCTGCCGACTCGCTGCCGTGCCTGTGTCTTCTGGGAGTTGGATTCGGTCAGCGGAGAGGCCGCGCAGCGGAACGGTCACACCGTCCTGGAGAAGGAGGCGTGGGTCTCCGCCGTGCTGCTGGAGTGGGGCAGCTGCGGCCGGCTGATCTATGTCGACCGCCGTCCCGTTGGCTTCGTGCTCTATGCCCCGCCGGCCTACGTGCCCCGCTCGCGCGCGTTCCCCACCAGCCCCATCTCCGCCGATGCCGTGCAGTTGATGACGGTGTGGATCGAGCCGGGGCACCAGGCCCAGGGGCTGGGCCGGACGCTGGTGCAGTCGGTGGCCAAGGATCTGTTGCGCCGAGGGATCAGGGCGATCGAGGCGTTCGGCGACGACCGCGCCACCCCGACGCGCTGCGTGCCGCCGGCGGGCCATCTGCTCGCGGTCGGCTTCGAGGTGGTCCGGGACCATCCGGCGTTTCCCCGGCTCCGGCTGGAGCTGCGGACCGTGGCGTCCTGGCGGGCGGATGTCGAACTGGCACTGGACCGCCTGCTCGGGGGAGCGCGGCCCGTCAGCGTGCCGCGCCCCTCCTGACTGCCGCAGATCTCCGAGGTGTGAGACGCGAAGAGGGCCGGCGGCGTTTCACGTGAAACACCGCCGGCCCTCTTCGGAATCGGGTGGCTCTCAGCCGAGGCAGCCGCTCAGCCGAGGAAGCGTTCAGCCGAGGAAGTCGCTGAGATCGCGCTCCAGGGCCGCCTTCGGCTTCGCGCCGACGACCGACTTGACCACCTCGCCGCCCTGGTAGACGTTCAGGGTCGGGATCGACAGGATGCCGTACTTGGCGACGGTCTCCGGGTTCTCGTCCGTGTTGAGCTTGACGACGGTGATCTTGTCGGCGTTCTCCGCGGCGATCGCCTCCAGCACTGGGGCGACCTGGCGGCACGGGCCGCACCACTCCGCCCAGAAGTCGACCAGGACCGGCTTGTCGCTCTTGAGGACCTTCTCCTCGAAGTCGGCGTCGGTCACTTTCTCCGTGGCACCGGCCATGGTGCTACTCCTTAGCTTGTGTGTCGGGAGCCCTCACTGTGGGGGAGCTCTGGTCTCTGGGTCTGCTGATCAGACCTGGATGTCGGCCTGCACATCGGCCTCGATGTCCGCCACGACCTCTGCCTGCGCGACGGCGGCGTCGGACAGGGCGGCCAGGTACCGCTCGGCGTCCAGCGCCGCGGCACAGCCCGTGCCCGCCGCGGTGATCGCCTGGCGGTATGTGTGGTCAACGACGTCGCCGGCCGCGAAGACACCAGGGACCCTGGTGCGGGTCGACGGCGCGTCCACCCGAAGGTATCCGGCCTCGTCCAGGTCGAGCTGGTCCGTGAAGAGCTCGACACGGGGGTCGTGCCCGATGGCCACGAAGAGCCCCGTCACCGGCAGCTCGGAGGACTCTCCGGTCGTGGTGGACCGCAGCGTCAGACCGGAGAGCTTGCCGTTGGCCTCGTGGATCTCGGCGACCTCGCTGTTCCACTGGAACGTGATCTTGGGATCGGCGAAGGCTCGTTCCTGCATCGCCTTGGAGGCGCGCAGGACGTCCCGGCGGTGGACGATTGTGACCGACTTGGCGAAGCGGCTGAGGAAGGTGGCCTCCTCCATGGCCGTGTCGCCGCCACCGATCACCGCGATGTCCTGGTCCCGGAAGAAGAACCCGTCACAGGTCGCGCAGTACGAGACGCCGCGGCCGGAGAGCTCGTCCTCGCGGGGCAGCTCAAGCTTGCGGTGCTGGGAGCCGGTGGTGACGATGACCGTCTTGGCCCGGTGCACCGTGCCCGCGGTGTCGGTGACGGTCTTGGTCTCGCCGGTGAGGTCCACCGAGACCACATCGTCGGGGACCAGTTCCGCGCCGAACCGCTCGGCCTGGGCCCGCATCTGGTCCATGAGGTCGGGCCCCATGATGCCGTCCCGGAAACCGGGGAAGTTCTCCACCTCGGTCGTGTTCATCAGCGCGCCACCCGCGGTGACCGCTCCCTCGAAGACCAGGGGCTTCAGTGAGGCACGTGCGGTGTAGAGCGCTGCGGTATAGCCCGCGGGTCCGGAGCCGATGATGATCACGTTGCGGACGTCGCTCACGAGTTCTTCCTTGTCTCGGGTGCCTGGCCCGGAGCCCCGGGTTGGGGTCCCAGTGCGGTAACGGATCCTAGGGTCCCAGACATTCCCGAGGGCGGTGCCACCCGGCTCACTCCCGCGGATAGCTCGCCTGAGCGAGGATTTCACCCCGGCCGGAGTCCGCGGTCGCGCAGTCGGCGTCGATCACGTAGGCGTCCACCTGCTCCGGGTCCGCGGCGTGCGGGAGCACCACGACGTACGCGTCCTCCCCGCGGTAGGTCTCCTCCCCCGCGGCCAGGGGCGTCTCCACACGGTCGATGGCCGATCGCACGCAGCGGGGGAGGCTGACGGAGCTCGCGTCGGGGGTGGAGGTCGTCTCCTCGGTGTTGAAGATTTCGGTGCTGTCGGCGCCACTCTCGACGAGCAGTCGCCGCACCTGGATCTCCAGGAGATCGCTGTCATCGCCGTCCGCGGCTTCCTCGTTGGCGCCACGGTCCATGGACGCCTGGCCCTCGGCGCCACCGCCGGAGTCCTGACTGGAATCCACTCCCTGGAGGACGACGGAGCCGAGCCCCACGGCGATCAGGGCAGCGGCCGCGGCGAGCGCGAGCTGAGGCCACCGTCGCCGTTTCACGTGAAACGGCACGGTCCTCGTGGCCTCGGCGGCGAGCGCACCGTCGATGCGGTCGGCGACGTCGTCCGGGATGCGCGGGCTGGGCACGTCGCCGAGCTCACGGCTGAGAGCGACGAGGTCGGATTCGATCTCCGAACAGCTCGCGCATCCCGCCAGGTGCTCCCGCACCGGCTCCGCCTCGTCGGGCGGCAGAAGATCCGCGCCGAGGGCGGCGATCTCGGCGGGCTCGGGATGGTGGTCGTTCACGAGCGTCCGCCTCCTTCCTTCGCCGCTCCGGTGTCTCCGGTCTCCCTCGGAGATGGGACGGATGCGTCCGCTGCCCGGTTCCTTCCCTCGGTTTCCGGCTCCGGGGCGCGCGGGTGCAGATGGCGCACGAGCGGCAGCAGCCGGGTCCGACCGCGCGCGCAGCGGCTTTTGATGGTGCCGACGGGCACCTGGAGGATGCGAGCCGCCTCCGCCACGGGGTACCCCTGCATGTCAACGAGGACCAGGGCGGCACGCTGCTCCAGGGGCAGCTCGGCCAGCGCGATGCGCAGCTCGCGACGCAGGTCCCCGCGCTCGGCGGGCGCGGCGGCGGACTCGTGGGGATCCAGGAGCGTTTCCAGTCGTTCGGGCTCGGGCACGGGGGCGGCTCGGCGGCTCTTGGCCTTGCGGGCGCGGTCCAGACAGGCGTTGACCGTGATCCGGTGCAGCCACGTGGTGACGGCCGCCTGGCCGCGGAAGGTGTGGGCGGCCCGGTAGGCGGAGATGAAGGCGTCCTGGAGAGCGTCGGCGGCCTCCTCCCGGTCCCCGAGTGTCTTCAGGGCCACAGACCACAGGCGGTCGCGGTGGCGGCGGACAAGCTCGGAGAAGGAGTCGGAGTGGCCTGCGGCGTGCTGGCGGAGCAACTCCTCGTCCGTGGCGTCGGCCGGATCGGTGGCGCCGGTGGCCCTGTCCGAGCCCTTCTTGCCCACGACGGGCTCCTCCCCTCTCCCCCGGCGTTCCGCTTCCGGTGTCCGACTTCGGCGTGTCGCGCGTCGCGCGGTCAGCCGGACACCGAGATGCCGGTGATGCGGCCACGGTAGTTCGAGTCGTCGCCCATGGGGAGTTCGGTGAGCCAGACGAGAACGAACCGTGTCTCGATCGACTCTTCGGCCCGCAGGCTGAGGGAGTCGCCGGTGCCCTGGTCGACGACGGTGTAGTCGTCGATGTCGGTCGGCATCGTGGCGGAGTCCGGCGCCGCGCGGAACTCCACGCTGGTGTCGCCGACGGCCTCCACGTTCAGGGTCCTGACGTTCCGCGGTTCGCCGAGATCGAGCACGATGCCGAGACCGGGCTTCAGGTTGCCGAAGCCGGGGCCGAAGTAGTTCTCCGTGTGCCAGAACGTCTCGGGGTCGTCATCGATGGCGTTGGACACGGCGTCCTCGTTCTCGGAGCCGTCGCCGTCCGGGGGGGGATCGAAGGTGGTCGCGTTGTCGATGGGAAGGACCTGCGGGGCCGGTGGTTCCTGCTGCTCGTTCTGCCCAGCGGGCGGGGGCGTGTTCTCCGCCCCGTCCGAAGGGCTGTCGCCCGTCATGAGGGAGTCGGCGATCTGCCAGCTGCCGAGGCCGAGGGCGGCGATCAGCAGCGCGGAGACGCCCCATTTGAGGGCCGCGCCGGTGCGGCCGGGCAGGGTGGGGGGCGTGCTCGTCGCGGTCGGCGCGGGGGGCACCCGACCGGGGGCGTGGCCGCCCGGAGCGAAGCCGGGGGCCCGGAAGGGTGCGACGGCGCTGGGCGTGGGTGCGGCGGGCGGGATGCGAGGCAGGCGGGAGAGCTCCTGGCTGAGCTCCTCCGCCGTGGTACAGGGAGGGTTCTGGCTGGCCGCGGTGGCGCCGTCGTTGATCAGGGCGCGCATGGCCAGGTCGGAGAGCCCACGGTGGACACCGGCCCGCACCTGCTCGGGCGTGGCCAGGGCGTCCCGTGGCCCCTTGCCGAGGCCGGCGACGCCGTCGAGGCCGTAGGCGCCCTCGGAATAGGGCCAGCGCTGCGTCAGCGCTGCGTAGAGGATGGCGCCGATGGCCTCGGTGTCAGCGCGCCGCGGATCCGGCGCGGTGATGCCGCGCAGCGCGGTGTCGACCGCCAGACCGCGGATGCGGTACTGGTTGGGGCCGGTGCGCAGCACCGTCCCCGGGCTGAGCCGGAGGTGGCACAGACCCTCGCGATGGGCCGCGGCCATGGCCTCGGCGATCTGGGTGGCGAGCACCTGCGCCTCGTGGGCGTCCAGCGGGCCGCTCTGCAGGAGCGCGCTGAGCGGGATGGCGTCGGGCAGCCACTCGTGGATGACGTGAACCTGAGCGTTCTCCTCGACGGCGTCCAGCACCTGGACGAAGTGCGGATCCGCGAGCAGAGCGGCGGCGCGGGCCGCGGAGAGCACGGCTGGTGCCCGTTCGTGCGCGGCCGGCAGCACGTGGATGCCGACCGCACGGCGCAGCTTCTCATCGACCGCACGCCAACTGCTGAATCCGTCCAGTCGGGTGATGCACTCCTCCAGCCGATACCGCCGAGCGAGGCGGTGGCCGCTGTGCAGCTCCGCCGGCGGTGGTGGCTGCGCGGGCGCCGAGGCCAGGTCCACGGTGGCCTCTCCCGGACCTTCTGCGGTCTCGGTGACGCTGTCGGAGGCGGTCTCCGGGGCGCTACCCGGGACGGTCGCCTCGGCGGTCGCGGGGGCGGCCTCTGGCGCGGCCTCGGGAACGGGCTGCGGGGTCCCGGCCGTCCCCCCGTCGGCGGGCGGCTGCTCCCCCAGTTGGAGTGTCCCCTCCACGGTGGGCTGGTCGTCGGGCTGGTCCTCGGCGGTACCCGCGCCCCCGGTGTCCGGTGTCTCCGCCGCGTCGTGCGCCTGACCGGTTGTCGATCCCTGCGCAGACTGGTGCGGCGGACTGGTCGCCGTGCTCCGTTCCGCCACCGTCGTTTCCGCCTCCCCGGTCGTGAGTGTCAGCTGGTGACCCTGGCTCGTGACGCGGTTCTCGAGGACTCTCGGACCCACTGCCAGAATCATTGTGCCGGTACTCCGTCACACTGCACGACATGTGGCTGTGGCCGGAGGTTGTACATCGTGGTGTGGGCGTTGTGTGGGGGTACTGGTCGCGTCGGGTTACCGATGGGTGATCAGCGTCCCAGGCGGGCCCTGACCATCCCGACCAACGTGGTGAGCTCCTCGATGCGCATCCGACGAGCGGCCAGGTAGAACACCGTCAGCAGCACCAGACCGCCGCCGGCCAGCGCGGCCAGCGAGCCGGGCAGTCCCTCGCCGAGCGCGTCCAGCACCGCGTAGCCTGCCCCGCCTCCCAGCAGGGCGGCGGGCAGGCTGGCCCCGGCCAGCCGGATATAGGTCCGCACGACGCGGGCGCCGTCCAGGTCGGTGCGCATCCGCCGGCGCAGACGGCGCCAGGCGACGCCGACGCCGAGGGAGTAGGCGACGCCGTAGGAGGCGGCGATTCCGGCGACCACCCAGCGGTCCGGGAGCGCCAGGAAGCAGAGCCCGGAGAGCGCGACCCAGGCCGCCGAGACGATGAGGGTGTTGTAGAACGGCGTGCGCGTGTCCTCGTAGGCGTAGAACGCGCGCAGCACGACGTACTGGGCGGAGTACGGAATCAGGCCCACGCCGAACGCCATCAGGATGTAGCCGAAGGACCGGGGCCCGTCCTCGCCCGCCCAGCCGAAGAGCAGGGTGCACAGCGGGATGCCCAGGGCCACGAAGGCGAAGGCGACCGGCACGATGGCCACGGCCGAGGTGCGGAGGCCGTGGGAGAGGTCGTCGCGCACGGCGGCGGTGTCACCGTCCGCGGCGGAGCGGGACAGCCGGGGGAGCAGGGCGGCCATCACCGAGACGGTGATGATGGCCTGCGGCATCTGCCAGATGAGCAGGGCGCTGCTGTAGGCGATGAAGCCGGTGCCGGGATGGCCGGCGAGCTCGGCGTCCTTGCCGGCGGCGGTCGCCAGCTGGGTGATCACGACCAGACCGGCCTGGTTGGCCAGCACGAACAACACGGTCCACTTGGCCAGCCGGGCGGCCTTGCCCATGCCCTGGCCGCGCCAGTCGAAGCGCGGACGGACGCGGAAACCGGCGGCCCGCAGGTAGGGGATCATGGCCAGGGCCTGCACGGTCAGCCCGAGCAGGGTGCCGATGCCGAGGAGCTGGACGCCCTCGGCGGTGATGGTCGACGTCTTGACGCCCGAGGTGCGCTGGGTGCCGTAGACCCAGAGGAACGTCCCGAAGGTGAAGATCACCACGATGTTGTTGAGGACCGGGGTCCACATCATGGGTCCGAAGCGGTCGCGGGCGTTGAGGATCTGGCCCAGCACCACGTGCACGCCCATGAAGAAGATGGTGGGCAGGCAGTAGCGGGCGAAGGTGATGGTGACCTCGTTGGAGTCCCGGTCGCCGGCGATGGTGGGGGACATCAGGTGGACCAGCAGCGGGGCGACCAGGACCGCGGCGATCACCAGACCGCCGAGGGCGACCATGACGAGGGTGAGTAGCCGGTTGGCGTAGGCGTCGCCGCCGTCGGAGTCGTTCTTCATGGCCCGGACCAGCTGCGGCACGAAGACGGAGTTCAGGCCGCCGCCGATGGTCAGGATGTAGATCATGTTCGGCAGGGCCCAGGCGACGGTGTACGTGTCGCCGAGCACCGCCGTGCCGAGGGCGGCGACGATGATCAGCTGCCGGACGAAGCCGGTGATGCGCGAGACCAGCGTGCCGGCCGCCATGACGGCGCTGGATCTGAGCAGGGAGGCGGCTCGGCCGCGGTGCGGCTCGGCGGGCGGAGCCGGAGGCTGCTGGGCCGGCGGGGCACCGGGTGGTGCGGAGGAGGCTCCGGGGGGCGCCCCCGGGGGCGCTGTGGCGGGCTGCTGGTGCGGGCTCGCCTGCTGGTCCCGGAAGAGGTGCGCGAAGGCGTCGTCCAGGCCCTGTCGGGGGTCCTCGGGGCCGGGGAAGCGCGCGGGGGGCGTGGTCTCGTCGTACGACGCCTGTGGCGGGTACCCGCCGGGCTGGCCCGTTCCGTGGGGCTGCGGTCGCGGCGTCTGCGGGTAGGGCGAGTGCGACTGCTGGGGGTATGCGGGCTGGCCGTACGGCTGCTGGGCCTGCGGCTGCTGCGGGTACGGCTGCGGGGCCTGGGGGTGCCGGCCCTGCGGCGGCGGGGCCGGCGCGCTCGGGTACTGGTCTTGTGGGTACTGGGCCTGTGGGTGCTGGGGCTGAGACTGGGATGGCTGCTGGGTGGCCCACTGCCTCGCGTCGGGGCCGTACGGGGACTGAGGCTGCCGCGGCGGGGGCGCTGCGTGGTCGCCGTAGCCGTCCTGCGGAGGGCCGGCGGCGGGATGACCGGGTCCCGCCGGGTGGGGCGAGGGCACGCCAGGATGCTCACGGCGACCAGATGGGTCGCCGCCACCCGGCGCCTGGCCGTGTTCACGGTCGTACGGCGCTTGCATCGCTGCTCCACCTCAGGATTCGCGGCCGGTCGGCTCAGTCGTTGCCGTCCAGCTTCTCACTCTTCGGCGAGGTCGAGGTGCTGTCCTCGCCGGTGTCGTCCGCGGCGTCACCCTTGGTGTGGCCGCCGTCCGCGCCGGCCTCGTCGCCGTCCGCGGCCAGCACGCGGGCGGCGCGCTTGCGCTGGGTGTACATGCGGATACCGGCCAGCACCACCAGCAGCAGGCCGCCGGCGATCACCATCATCACGGTCGAGGTGATGTTGTCGACGCGGGCCTGGAATCGCATCCCCTCGCCGTACTGCTGGTCGTCCTCGGCGTAGAGCTGCGCCACCAGGGAGAACTGGCCGCTGGCGTTGGCGTCGGCGGTGAACTTGAAGGACTGGCTGTGGCCGCCGTTGACGGTGATCTCCTGCGGCTCGCTGATCTCCAGACCCAGCGTCCTGTTGGAGGTCAGCGCCAGCGTCAGGCCCTGCACGTCCTGCACCAGGTTGTTCTGCACCGTGACGGGGATGGTGGCGCTCCGCCCGGAGAGGGTGATGGGGGACTTCTGGATGAGGTAGACCTGCTCGGTGAGGTCCTGCAGGTCGTCCTGGAGGTCCGTGCGGTAGGTCTCCGCCTCCTCCTCGTTCCCGCGCCAGGAGGTGGACATCCCGCGGCGGATCGCGTTGCCGTAGGGGACGGTGACCCGGTCCGCCTCGGTGAGGATCTGGGCGAAGTCGTCGAGCGTGCGCTGGGTCTCCCGCATCGCCTGGAAGGCGCTGGTGGGCAGCTCCTGCTCGCGCAACTCGTCCGGATACTCCGCGGCGCTCGGCACCCGGCGGTTGGCGCCCGGGTCGGGCTCGGCCTGGGCCGCGTCCGACAGCTCGGCGAACTCGACCCAGTCGCCCTCGTCCTGGAGCGTGGTCAGGGCGGACGCCATGGCCTCGGCCTGGGCGGTGGTGAACATCCGCTGCGGGGCCACCACGACGCTGCGCTCCATGGCGGGCGCCTGTTCGGTGATCGACAGGGTCTGGGCCAGCAGCTGCTGTTCCGCCAGCGAGGCGGCGGCGCCGCTGGTCATGTCGCCCTCGAACAGCGTGGAGAGCCGGGCGTCGGAGACGATCGCCGTGGTGTCGTCGTCGATGGGCCGCGCGGCGCTGGGCGTGTAGGTGAGGCCGTCCCCGGAGCGGAAGCTGTCGCTGCGGGCGATGATGTTGTTCGCGCCGGCGGCGGTCGCCACGGACACGATGGACGGGTCTATCGCGCCCTCGACGGGCCAGGCGAAGTCGGTGCTCGGCTCCACCCCCAGCACCGTCTCGGTGGACCGGACGACCTCGGTGGCCGTCCTGAGCTGGTCCAGCGCGCCGAGGGCGTCCTGTCCCTGCGGGGTCAGCCCCTGGTGGGCCAGCGAGGCGAGGTCGGGATCCCCGAACGGCAGCGCGATGACCTCGCTGTCCTGCACCGCCTCGCGCAGCGCGAGCAGCCAGGCCCTGGCCTGGCTCTGCCCCTCTCCGGGGACGAGATCGCCGTCCTCGGTGTAGACCTGGTAGTCCTCGGTCATGGCGTCCACCGAGGCGAGCAGGTCCGGGTCGATCACCCAGGTCACGGGGAGCTCGGCGCCCAGGGCGACCATCTGGTACAGCTGGCCGCCGGGGGAGATGTCCTCCAGCAGCGAGTCGTCGCGGAACGCCGGCGTCTGCTCCTCGTCGGAGCCCGTCTGGGCGGTCAGGCGAGTGGTGGAGATCAGCGGCCAGAGCACGGTCAACTGCGTCTGGGCGTCCCCCTCCCCGGCGTCTCCGGGCTGCCAGGGCAGCAGGGTCCGGCCGGCGCCGAGGATCGCCTGCCACTGTTCGTCCTCGGTCTGCCCGGTCAGCGTCACCCCGATCTGGTAGACACCGGAGTCACCCAGGGCGAACTCGGAGATCGGCACCTCAAGGGAGAAGGTCCGGGACATGCCGGGCGCGATGGCCTCGATCTCCTGGCTGTGCGAGCCGATGATGCCGCCGTCCAGGGGCGTCTCGAAGCCGGTGCGGGCGACCGCCTCGTCGATGGCGCTGCGGCTGGTGAGCGGCACGCCCTCGCGGGCCGCGACGAAGCCGTCGACGATGGGCGAGTCGCCCTCGTTCGTGATGGTGCCCCGGAGGGTGAGCTCGTCGCCCTCCTCCGGAACGGTGGGACCGACCTCGGTGATCGCGACGGTCGCGGTTCTCTGTCCGGTGCCGACCTCTTCGGTCGGCACCCCGCCAGGCAGCAGGACCGCTCCGGTGAGGAAGGGGAAGGTGACCACCAGTGTCAGCAGTCCGCCGCACCGGCGGCGCCAGTTCTCACGGGCGCGGGACGTCTCCGTCACCTGTGCCACACCTCAGCCCTGTTCCGTCGTCCGACCTGCGGAGCTCATGTCCGCCAGACCAAATCTGCTGACAATCCGCCGACATGGTAACGATGATCGACGGGCTGTAGTGCCGGGGCCGTCACCGCGGCAGGGACGGGAGATGGGGAGGCTTGGGCACGACGGGGCCACGTACCCTGTGCTGTTGTGCCGAACGACACGAATGCAACGTCCCCCCGTTCCGCCGCCGCCGACCTGGGGCCGGCGCAGCGGCGAGCCGTGGCCGAACTGCTGCGGGTCTCCCCCATCGCCGACGATCTCGCCGAGCGCTTCGAGCATGCGGGCTTCTCGCTCGCCCTGGTGGGCGGCTCGGTGCGGGACGCGCTGCTCGGCCGGTTGGGCAACGACCTGGACTTCACCACGGACGCCCGGCCGCAGGACGTGCTGAGGATCGTGCGGCCGTGGGCGGACGCGGTCTGGGAGGTGGGCATCGCCTTCGGCACGGTGGGCTGCCGCAAGCGCGCGGCGGCGAGTCCCGCGGGTGAGGGGGGGCGCGACTTCCAGCTGGAGATCACCACCTACCGTTCCGAGGCGTACGACCGGGACTCGCGCAAGCCCGAGGTGGCCTACGGCGATTCGCTGCTCGACGATCTGGTGCGCCGTGATTTCACGGTCAATGCCATGGCCGTGGCCCTGCCGCGCAAGGAGTTCGTCGACCCCCACGGAGGGCTGGCCGATCTGGCTCGGCGGCTGCTGCGCACCCCCGGCACACCGGAGGAGTCGTTCTCCGACGACCCGCTGCGGATGCTGCGGGCCGCCCGTTTCGCGGCGCAGCTCGACTTCACGGTGGCGGACGAGGTGCGGGCGGCGATGGCGGCCATGGCGGACCGGATCGACATTGTCTCCGCGGAGCGGATCAGGGACGAGCTGAACAAGCTCGTCCTCAGCGAGCGCCCACGCCAGGGGATCACGCTTCTCGTGGAGGCCGGCCTGGCCGAGCGGGTGCTGCCCGAGGTGCCCGCGCTGCGCCTGGAGCGGGACGAGCACCATCGCCACAAGGACGTCTACGAGCACAGTCTGACCGTGCTGGAGCAGGCGATGGCGCTGGAGGACGAGGGGCCCGACCTGGTGCTGCGGCTGGCCGCGCTGCTGCACGACATCGGTAAGCCCAGGACGCGGCGGTTCGAGAAGGACGGCCGGGTCTCCTTCCACCACCACGAGGTGGTCGGGGCGAAGATGGCGCGGCAGCGGATGGCCAAGCTGAAGTACCCCAACGAGATCACCCGGGACGTGGTCCGCCTGATCGAGCTGCACCTGCGCTTCCACGGCTACGGGACGGGTGAGTGGACCGATTCGGCCGTGCGGCGCTACGTGCGGGACGCCGGTCCGCTGCTCGACCGGCTGCACAAGCTGACCCGCTCGGACTGCACGACCCGTAACAAGCGGAAGGCCCAGGCGCTGTCCCGCGCCTACGACGGCTTGGAGGAGCGGATCGCTCGGCTGAAGGAGCAGGAGGAGCTGGACTCCATCCGCCCCGACCTGAACGGCAACGAGATCATGCAGGTCCTCGGCATCGGGCCGGGCCCGCGCGTCGGCCAGGCGTACCAGCACCTGCTGGAGATGCGGCTGGAGCATGGTCCGCTGGGCCATGAGGCCGCCGTTGAAGAGCTCAAGAAATGGTGGGCCGAGCACGGCACCGACCCCGTCCGGAGCACAGAGAGCAGCCGATTCCGGCGTCGCCCCGACGACCGCGACGCCTAGCCCTGTCCGGTGGACAGGACCTAGCGGCGGACGGTGGCCGGGGTGAGCGTTTCACGTGAAACCGTGCGGCGGCGCAGCCGCTGCACGGCGCCGGCGGTGGCCGCGTAGAGCACGGCGACGCCGATGATGAGCGCCGGGGACCGGCCATCCGCCGGAAGCACCAGCGCGGCGAGGCCGGCGGCTCCCACGAAGGCGATGTTGTAGAGCATGTCGTAGAGGGAGAACACGCGCCCGCGGTAGGCGTCGTCGACGGAGGACTGCACCTCCGTGTCGGTGACGATCTTGGCGCCCTGGGAGACGAGCCCGAGCACGAACGCCGCGATCAGCATGGGAACCGGGCGGAAGAACAGCCCCAGGGAGGGCACCAGCACGGCGGCTATGGCGGCGCAGAGCGCGAACCATCCCAGCCGTCCCATCCGCGCGATGGCCCAGGGGGTGACCAGGGTGGCGGCGAAGAACCCGGCCCCGGAGACGGCGACGACGACGCCGAGCAGCGCCACGCCCTCGTCCGTGTCGCCGTCGCCCCAGGCGTACCGGGCGAGCATGAGGACGGTGACCAGGAGGGCGCCGTAGCAGAGGCGGGTGGTCGCCATGGCGGCGAGGGTCCACGCTGCTCGCCGCCGCCGGGTCAGGTGTCCGAGCCCGGCGACGAGGCCACGGGCGGTGCTGGCTACGGCGCTGAGGAGACGATCGGCCATCTCCTCCGGGTCCGGCCCGAGCAGCCCGCGGGCCATGCGCAGCGCGGCGAGCCCGGTCAGCAGGTAGACGCCCGCGGCCAGGGTCACGGCGAGCGCGTCCTCGGCACCCTGGGTGTGCGGCATCAGTTGTGCCACGACGGCCGCGGCGGCGCCGAGGGTGGCGGCGAGCGTGCCGGCGGTCGGCGACAGGGCATTGGCCACCACCAGACGTTCGCCGTCCACCACGCGCGGCAGCGCCGCGGAGAGCCCGGCCAGCACGAAGCGATTGACGGCGGTGACGGCGAGCGCGCAGAGGTAGAAGAGCCAGTCCGGCGCGCCCCCGAGGACCAGGAGACAGGTCCCCGTGGCGAGCACGGCCCGCAGCAGGCTGCCGTAGACGAGTACCTGCCGGCGGCTCATCCGGTCCAGCAGCACCCCGGCGAACGGGCCCAGCAGGGAGTAGGGGAGCAGCAGCACGGCCATGGCGGCCGCGATATCGCCGGGTGTGGTCTGCTTCTCGGGCGCGAAGACCACATAGGTGGCCAGCCCGACCTGGAAGAGGCCGTCGGCGAACTGGGAGAGCAGCCGCACCGTCAGCAGTCGCCGGAAGTCCGGAAAGCGCAGCAGCCTGCGCAGGTCGGCGACGGGCGCGGGCCGCCCGGTGGCGTCACGTTTCACGTGAAACGTCGCGGGGTGAGGGCGGTCCGGGGTGCTCGGGCACTCCCCATTCCACATAAGGGTGGCGGTTCGGCACGGCGGCGGGCGGCGCCGGGCGGAGGGCGAAGGCGTCCGGGGCGCCGTCCAACACACCTCCCCCGGGATCGTCGGAGCCGTCACGGCGCACCAGATCGTGCTCGGGGCGCAGCACGTCGCGGACGACCAGGGCGCAGAGGTAGAGCGTGCCCGCCAGATGAATCAGGATGGCGAGGTGGTACCCGCCGGGCGGCAGTCCCTGCCCGTCGGTGTTGGTGTACGCGAGGTACATCCAGATGCCGGCGAAGTAGAGCACCTCGCAGGCCTGCCAGACGAGGAAGTCCCGCCAGCGCGGTCGGGCCAGGACGGCCAGCGGAATCAGCCACAGCACGTACTGCGGCGAGTAGACCTTGTTGGTCACGATGAACAACGCCACGACGAGGAAGGCGAGTTGGGCGAGCCGTGGTCTTCTGGGGGCGAGCAGGGTGAGCGCCGCGATGGCGAGGCAACCGACCAACACCAGTGATGTGGCGAGGGTGTTGACCCGGTCCGGCTCCAGCACGATGTCGGTGCGGTGGGCCAGCACCAGCCAGAAGGAGCCGAAGTCCACGCCGCGCTCCTGGCTGAAGGTGTAGAACTTCGCCCAGCCGTCGAAGGCCGGCACCATGACGGGCAGGTTGACCGCCAGCCAGGCGGCGATCGCGCCGGCGGCCGCCTGGCCGAAGGCGCGCCAGCGGCCGGCTCGCCAGCACAGCAGGAACAGCGGGCCGAGAAGCAGCACGGGATAGAACTTCGCGGCCGTGGCCAAACCCAGCAGCACGCCGGCCGCCAGCGGCCGCGATCTCGACCACATCAACAGGGCGGCGCAGCTCAGTGCGACGGCCAGCAGATCCCAGTTGATGGTGGCCGTCAGGGCCAGCGCTGGTGCCAGGGCGAACAGCAGGCCGTCCCAGGGGCGGTCGCGGTGGATCCGGGCGACGCAGACGGCGGCGATCACCGCGCAGGCCATCAGCATGCCGGAGTTGATCAGCCAGTAGATCTGCGCGGGATGCGGGTCGGAGGCGCCCTCGGGGGTGAACCAGGCGGCGACCTCCATGAAGAGACCGGTCAGCACCGGGTACTCGAGGTACTCCTTGTCGCCCGACAGCTCGGCGGGGATGCGGTCGAAGTACGGCGTGAGGCCGTCGGCGAAGCCCCGGCCGTTGTAGAGGTGCGGGATGTCGGAGTAGCAGGCATGGGTGTGCTGGGCGGCGGGTCCGTAGAACCAGCCGCCGTCGTAGCAGGGCAGCTTCTGGACCATGCCGAGGGCGAACATCCCGATCGCGATCAGGGCCACGATCCGCACCGGGGTCCACCAGCCACCGCCCGGCACCGCCCGCCGCCCGGCGGGGCCGCCGATCAACTCGCTGCCGGCGGCGGCCACCTCGTCCTGGGTGGTGGGGCGCACGGTGGCTCGGGCGTTCGGATGCACCATGGCCCCCATCTTGCCGTACGGCTCCGCGGCGGATGGGTCCCGCCGCCTCCGGCCCCCGGGAACGCCGGAGGGGCGGTGGCGTGATCACGCCACCGCCCCTCACGATAAGGGGCCGCCCCTGCGGGGCGAACCGGGATCAGCCGCTGTCCGTGCCGTCGCCTCTACCCCAGATGGCACCGGTGTCTCCGGTATCGCCCTCCGAGGTGCCCTGGTCGGTGCCTTCGTCGGTGCCCTGGTCGGTGCCTTCGTCGGTGCCCTCCGAGGTGCCCTCGTCAGTGCCCTCTGAGGTGCCCTCGTCAGTGCCGCCGTCCGCGCCGCCCGCGGTGCACTCCAGGTCCCACGGTTCGCAGGTCTCGGTGGGGTCCGGTTCGGGCTCGGTGGGGTCAGGGTCGGTGGGCGTCGGGTCGGGATCCGGGGTCTCGTCGGGCTGGTCGGGCTCTTCGGTCTCCTCGGGCGTGTCATCGACCGGCGTCTCGGGCAGCGGCTCATAGGCGCCGCCGCCGTAGTACTTCTCGTTGATGTCCGGGACGTCGCGGAACTCCTCGGCGTCGTCGCCGGCGGTGGCCTCCTTCATGAAGGCGACCCACACATCCAGCGGCAGCGAACCACCGAAGATCTTCGGCTCGCCTGAGGTGCCGTACATCGACATGAACTCCGGGTCCTCGTCCTCCGGAATATCGTCCGAGTCGGGGAGGCGCCACATGCCGATCGCGGTGGAGAGCTGGGGCGTGTAGCCGACGTACCAGGCGCTCATGTTCTCGTCGGTGGTGCCCGTCTTGCCCGCCGACGGGATGTCGATCTCCTGGGCCCCCTGGCCGCTGCCGTCGTTCCCTTCGACGACGCCGACCAGGGCCTCGGTCACGGTGTCCGCGACGTCGGAGGTGAAGACCTGCTCGGTCTTGCTGAGGTCGGGGTCATCGTCGTGTTCCCACGAGAAGGCCGTGCCGCTGTTCTCGACGGCCTCCACCGAGTACGGATCGGCCTGCTCGCCGCTCGCGGCGAAGGTGCTGTAGGCCGACGCCATCCGGATCGGCCCCGGGGTGGAGACGCCGAGGGCGAAGGACGGCACGGTGTCGTCGTGCGGGCCGAGGCTCGCCTCGAGCAGTCCGGCGTCGATGGCCGACTCCGCCACCATGTCGGGACCGACGTCCATGCCCAGTTGCACCATGGGGGAGTTGGCCGAGACCTCGATGGCCTCTCTGAGGCTGATCTGCGGATAGCTGCCGCCCTCGAAGTTGACCTGCTCCCAGGTGAACTCCTCGCCGGTCTCCTCGTCCTCGCCGACCCAGGTGGAGCCGTCGTAGTTCTCGATCTCCAGCCCGTCCAGGCCGACGTACTCGCTGTCCAGCGAGATCGGCGTTCTGTCATCGTCGCCCTGGTCAGGACCCTTGTCGGGATCTCGCACGCCGTCCCGCAGGGCCGCCGCGAGCACGAATGGCTTGAACGTCGAACCGACCTGCGCGCCCGGGCTGTTGGCGTTGTTGACGTAGTGCTCCAGATAGTCCTCGCCGCCGTAGATCGCGACGATCGCGCCGTCACCCGGAACCACCGAGGCGCCGCCGAACTGGACGAACTCGTCCTCCTCGCGGTTCTCCGGATCGAGGTTCTCCTCGCTGACCTGCTCGACGGCGCCCTGCATCTGGTTGACCAGGTCCTCGTCGAACGTCGTCGTGATGTGGTACCCGCCGCGGGCGAGCTCGTCCTCGCTGACGATGTCGTTCGCGGTCAGGTAGTTGTTGGCCAGTTCGACGAGGTACCCGATCTGTCCGGCCTTCTCCTGGGGCGGGGTCAGCGGATTCGGCATCGGGAAGTCGGTGATCTTGTCCCTGTCTGCCGCCGTCAGCGGGTCGCCCCCGTTCAACGAGCCGACCTCGACCATCCGGTCCAGCACCCAGGACCACCGGTCCTCGGCGCGCTGCTGGATGGTCTCGTTCGGCTCTTCGCCGCCGGCGACGAAGGGGTCGTAGTCGGCGGCGCCCTTGAGCAGCGTCGCCATGTAGGCGCACTCGCTGGTGCTCAGGTCGGCGGCGTCCTTCCCGTAGTACGCCTGGGCCGCCGCCTGGATGCCGTACGTCTGGCCCCGTCCGAAGTACGAGGTGTTGAAGTACCCCTGGAGGATGTCCTCCTTGGACAGCGTGGCGCCCGCCTTCACCGACAGCAGCAGCTCCCTGGCCTTCCGGCTGAGCGTCTGCTCCTGGGAGAGGTACGTGTTCTTCACGTACTGCTGGGTGATGGTGGAACCCGACTGCACGTCGCCGCCGCGCGCCATGTTCAGCACGGCGCGGCCGATGCCGATCGGGTCGATGCCCGAGTCCTCCCAGAAGGTGGCGTTCTCGGCGGCGACCACCGCGTCCTGGCAGGCCTGCGGGATGTCGGCGAGCTCGACGTTCTGCCGGTTCAGCCCGCCATCGCCGCCCTCCGTGTACATCTGGGTGCCGTCTTCCCAGTAGTAGACGTTGCTCTGGGAGAGCGCGAGCTCGTTCTCCTCCGGGAGCTCGATCATCGAGTAGGCCACTCCGACGAGGCCGATCAGCAAGCCGAGGAACGTGAGGGTGGTTCCCGTCACCTGCTTCCACGACGGCACCCAACGCCGCAGACCGTGATAACCCGAGCGCGGGTAGTCGATGAAGCGCTTCCGCCTCGGTGGCGGCGCCGCCCGGCGTCGCCGGCCGACGCCGCCGGCGGCCGCGCCGACACCCTCCGACGCGCTCGCCGCCCGGCGGCGTCCGCCGCGCTGCATGGCCCGCCGGGCCTCGGCGCGGCTGCCATACGGCCGCTCCGAGGTCGCCCCAGGGGGCGGCGCCGGAGGCGGCGGTGGACCGGAGGGCGAAGCGGCGCGCCGGCCAGACGGCGGCGCTGCGCGGCGGCCGCGCGACTGCGGCGGCTTGCGACGGTGCTCGCTCATGGGACAGCTACTCCTCGGACAGACACGGCACGCTGCTGTCGGCAGGTGATTCTGCTGGCTTCCAGTCCCCCGGCGCACGCCCGCTCCCCCGATACGGCTGCGGGCATACGGCACCTGGAACGAAGACGACCACAGGCGTCACGTGGTTCCCGGCGGCGGCGTTCTGCACGGGCCCAGACTACGCATCGGCAAAGCGCCATCTTTCTTGGAGTAGCGGTTATTTGGTGCATTTCGCAGCGGGCGAGGCGCGAAAAGTGACGCGTGCTTGCCGGAACGGCCGAGCGCCCTCTATCGTGTAGATGTATCGAAGCGATACATCGGCGCAATGCATCGAACGAATGCATCGGGTGGATGCATCGACTCGCTGCATCCAAGCGTCACACACCGTATGGGACGGACCACGAGAACGGATGGGAACGGAGGTGAAGCCCTGATGAGCCGACGCTCCGGGGTCCTGGAGTTCGCCGTTCTCGGCCTGCTGCGCGAGTCCCCGATGCACGGGTACGAGCTGCGCAAGCGGCTCAACACCTCGCTCGGCGTGTTCCGCGCCTTCAGCTACGGATCGCTGTATCCGTGCCTGAAGACGCTGGTGCGCCAGGGATGGCTGGCCGAGGAGACCGGGAGCGGTGCCGAGGATTCCAGGGCCCCGTTGGCCGGCCGGCGGGCCCGGATCGTCTACCGGCTCACCGCCGAGGGCAAGGAGCGCTTCGAGGAACTGCTCGACCAGACGGGCCCCGACGCCTGGGAGGACGAGCATTTCGGCGTGCGCTTCGCCTTCTTCGGCCAGACCTCCCGCGATGTGCGGATGCGGGTGCTGGAAGGGCGGCGCAGCCGCCTGGAGGAGCGGCTGGCCAAGATGCGCGCCTCACTGGCCCGCACCCGAGAAAAGCTGGACACCTACACCCTCGAACTGCAGCGCCACGGCATGGAGTCCGTGGAACGCGAGGTCCGCTGGCTCAACGAGCTCATCGAGAGCGAGCGGGAAGGGCGCGATCAAAACGATCAACCCGGACGGGGCGCGACGCCCGAGCGCGACCATCGATCTCCGTCCGACGACACCGACAACTGACTACCCCGCGAGACCAGCGGGGTCTTGCCGAGAACACAGGGAGCAACCGGAATGGGTTCGGTTCGCGTAGCCATCGCCGGCGTGGGCAACTGCGCCGCATCGCTGGTCCAGGGCGTCGAGTACTACAAGGACGCCTCCCCGGACAGCCGGGTCCCGGGTCTGATGCACGTACAGTTCGGGGACTACCACGTCTCGGACATCGAGTTCGTGGCGGCCTTCGACGTCGACGCCAAGAAGGTGGGCATCGACCTCTCCGACGCCATCGGCGCCAGCGAGAACAACACCATCAAGATCTGTGACGTGCCTCCCACCGGCGTGACCGTGCACCGGGGCGAGACCCACGACGGGCTGGGCAAGTACTACCGCGAGACCATCGTGGAGTCGGACGAGCGTCCGGTCGATGTTGTGGCGACCCTCCGGGAGTCCCGCGCCGACGTCCTCGTCTGCTACATGCCGGTCGGCTCCGAGGACGCCGCGAAGTACTACGCGCAGTGCGCCCTGGACGCGGGCGTCGCCTTCGTCAACGCGCTGCCGGTCTTCATCGCCGGTACGAAGGAGTGGGCGGACAAGTTCACCGCCGCCGGCGTGCCGATCGTCGGCGACGACATCAAGTCTCAGGTCGGCGCGACCATCACCCACCGGGTGCTGGCCAAGCTGTTCGAGGACCGCGGCGTCGTCCTGGACCGCACCATGCAGCTGAACGTCGGCGGCAACATGGACTTCAAGAACATGCTGGAACGCGACCGGCTGGAGTCCAAGAAGATCTCCAAGACGCAGGCCGTCACCTCCCAGATCCCCGACCGCGACCTGGGCGAGAAGAACGTGCACATCGGCCCGTCCGACTACGTGCAGTGGCTGGACGACCGCAAGTGGGCGTACGTCCGGCTGGAGGGACGCGCCTTCGGCGACGTGCCGCTCAGCCTGGAGTACAAGCTGGAGGTCTGGGACTCGCCGAACTCCGCGGGCGTGATCATCGACGCGCTGCGCGCGGCGAAGATCGCCAAGGACCGCGGCATCGGCGGCCCCATCCTGTCGGCCTCGTCGTACTTCATGAAGTCGCCGCCCGTGCAGTACTTCGACGACGTGGCGCGGGAGAGCGTCGAGCAGTTCATCCGCGGCGAGATCGAGAGCTAGGCGCTTTTCGCTTCCGCGCGGAGCCCGCGGCCGCGCGAGGTCGGGGCGCGAGACACGTTCACGGGCCGCCCGCCGCCGACTTCGGCGGTGCGGGCGGCCCGTGCGGGTTTTTCGGCCCCGTGCGGGCCGCGGGTCTCAGCCGTCCATCAGCCGGTCCACCTGCGTCGTCGTGTGCCGCAGGATCGCCTGCAGTTCGTCGCCCACCTTCGGCCCGCGGGCCTCCGCCGGCACGAACAGGATCGACACCTGCATGTGCGGCGGCTCCGCGAACCACCGCTGCTTGCCGTCCCACACGAACGGCGAGAGGTTGCGGTTGACGGTCGCCAGCCCGGCCCGCGCCATCCCCTTGGCCCGCGAGGTCATCCCGTGCAGCGCCTTGGGGGCCTCCAGGCCCACCCCGTGCGAGGTGCCACCGGCCACCACGGCCAGCCAGCCGTCCCCCGGCGCCTTCTGCTGCCGGTAGCCGAACCGGTCGCCCTTCGCCACCGGCGTCACGTCGAGCACCGCGCCCCGGTACTGCGTCGCCGCGTGGTCCCCCAGCCACAGCCGGGTCCCGATCCGCGCCCGGAACCGGGTCTGCGGGAACTGCTGCCGCAGCCGTGCGAGTTCCTCGGCGGTCAGATGGCTGACGTACATCGTGTCCAGCGGCAGCCGGGCGGCCCGCAGCCGGTCCATCCAGACGATGACCTCCTCCACCGCGTCCGTGCCGTCGGTGCGGTCCAGCGGCAGATGGATGGCGAAGCCCTCCAGGCGCACGTCGTCCAGCGCCGCCTGCAGCTTCCCCAGGTCCCGCGGCGTCACCCCGTGCCGCTTCATCGAGCTCATCACCTCGACGACCACCCGGGACCCGACCAGCCCGTACACCCCGTCCACCGAGGACGCGCTGCGGATCACCCGGTCCGGCAGCGGCACCGGCTCCTCGCCCCGCCGGTACGGGGTCAGCACCAGCAGGTCCCCGCCGAAGCGGTCCTTCATCGGCGCCGCCTCGTATGTCGTGCCCACGGCGAGGATGTCGCAGCCCAGCAGCGTGGTCTCCTCGGCGAGCCGGTCGTGGCCGAACCCGTAGCCGTTGCCCTTACACACGGGCACCAGATCGGGGAAGTCAGCCAGGACCGCCCGCTGGTGCGCTCGCCAGCGTTCGGTGTCGACGTAAAGGGTGAGCGCCATGGCCGGGGAGACCCTCTCTCTGTCGTGCTTGCCGTGCTGTTGAGGCCGTGCTGTTGGGGATGTTGGGTGTGTTGGTCGGCTGCCGCGTCGGTCAGCGGCGCGACATGTAGATGTCCAGCGCCTTGTGGAGCAGCTTGTTGAGCGGGAAGTCCCACTCGCCGAGATACTCCGCCGCCTCGCCGCCCGTGCCCACCTTGAACTGGATCAGGCCGAAGAGATGGTCGGTCTCCTCCAGCGAGTCGCCGATGCCTCTCAGGTCGTACACGTCCGCCCCCATCGCGTGGGCGTCACACAGCATGCGCCACTGCATGGCGTTGGACGGCCGCACCTCCCGTTTGTGATTGGCGGACGCACCGTACGAATACCACACATGGCCGCCCACGATCAGCATGGTGGCGGCGGCCACCGCCTCCCCCTCGTGCGTGGCGAAGTAGAGCCGCATCCGATCGGGGTCCTCCTCGTTCAGGACCCGCCACATGCGCTGGAAGTACCCCAGGGGGCGCGGGCGGAACTTGTCGCGCTCCGCCGTGGTCTCGTACAACGCCTGCCACGTCGGGAGGTCGTCGTACGCCCCACGCACCACCTCCACGCCGGCCTTCTCGGCCTTCTTGATGTTCCGCCGCCACAGCTGGTTGAAGCCCTTGTGCACGTCGTCCAGCGTCCGGTCGCGCAGCGGGATCTGGAAGACGTAGCGCGGCTGCACGTCCCCGAAGCCCGCCCCGCCGTCCTCGCCCTGCTGCCAGCCCATCCGCCGCAGTTGGTCGGCCACCTCGAACGCCTTCGGCTCCAGGGAGGTGGCCTCCACGTTCCGTAGCCGCTTCGCCTCCGGGCTCTGGATCCCCGCCTTGACCGCCGCCGCGTTCCAGCGCCTGATGACCACCGGCGGCCCCATCTTCACCGAGAACGCGCCCTGCTTCTTCAGATGTGCCAGCATCGGCTTGAGCCACTCGTCCAGGTTCGGGGCGAACCAGTTGATCACCGGCCCTTCCGGCAGATACGCCAGATACCGCTTCACCTTGGGCAACTGCCGGTACAGCACGAGCGCGGCGCCCACCTGGCGCTCCGAGAGGTCGAACCAGCCGAGCGACTCCGTGCGCCACTCCGACTTGACGTCACCCCAGGCCGGCACCTGCATGTGGCTGGCCGAGGGCAACGAGCGGATGTACGCCAGATGCTGCTCTCGGCTGATGGTCCTCAGGGTCAAGCTCATTCGGGGCGCTCCTCCGGCGTTATCCCACGGGTCGATCGCAGGGTCTCGCCGAAGCCTAACGGCGCTGGGGACGACGTGGGACGCGCCGGGGTGTGCCCCACAGACGGGGCAGCGCTAGCCGAACAGGCCGCCGTGCGCCATGCCGAGGTAGAAGCCGACGGCCGCCGCGCCGAGCCCGATCACCAGCACGAAGCGCTCCGCGGTGGTCGCGGAGATCATCTGTCCCCAACCGCCGGTGGCGATGCCGGCCAGGCCGGTCCAGCAACTGATCACGTGCAGATCGGGGGAGATCGCCGTCAGCCCGGCCACCGCGCCCAGCAGGAGTGTGGCGAGGGTGAAGGCGTTCTCCACCGGATGGGAGCGGCCGTCGGTGTTGAGGAAGGAGAGTGGACCGTGGTGCGCTGCCTGCGTCATGGACGCCTCCTTGACGGAAGGCGACGTGCGGCGGCGCCGTCGCGGGCGCCACCGTAGTGCCGCGTGTACCCGACGTGTCCAGGGTCGCCCCTGGCCCGCCCGATTTCAACCGGAAGGGCAAGGACGGGTACGGTGTACTGTCCGTCCACTGACGGATCGCATCATGACCCTCCTGCCACGGACAGTCCGTGGCCGCCTGAGTCCAGAGGAGGTGGGTTTTCGCATGCGTCACTACGAGGTGATGGTCATCCTCGACCCTGATCTGGAGGAGCGCGCTGTCGCCCCCCTGATCGAGAGCTTCATGTCCGTGGTCCGCGAGGCCAACGGCAAGGTCGAGAAGGTCGACACCTGGGGCCGTCGTCGCCTGGCCTATGAGATCGACAAGAAGCCCGAGGGCATCTACTCCGTCATCGACCTCCAGGCCGAGCCCGCCGTGGTCAAGGAGCTCGACCGGCAGATGAACCTGAACGAGTCGGTCATGCGGACCAAGGTTCTGCGTCCCGACACCCACTGAAGCCCTCACGGTCACCGCGGGGCCCGGCTCCGGGCCCGCTGTCAGAGCCATACGTCATCATCACAGCAGCATCAGCAGTTATCCCCGCCGAGAGGTACCACCATGGCAGGCGAGACCGTCATCACGGTCGTCGGCAATCTGGTCGATGACCCCGAGCTGCGCTTCACCGCATCCGGTGCGGCGGTCGCGAAATTCCGCGTCGCGTCCACCCCGCGCGTCTTCGACCGGCAGACCAGTGAGTGGCGGGACGGCGAGTCGCTGTTCCTGACCTGCTCGGTCTGGCGGCAGGCCGCGGAGAACGTGGCGGAGTCCCTGACCAAGGGAACCCGCGTCATCGTCCAGGGCCGCCTCAAGCAGCGGTCGTACGAGGACCGTGAGGGCGTCAAGCGCACGGTCTTCGAGCTGGAGGTGGACGAGGTCGGCGCCAGCCTGCGCAACGCCACGGCCAAGGTCACCCGGACCACGGGTCGCGGCGGCCAGCAGGGTGGCGGCGGCGGAGGCGGCTGGGGCGGCCAGGGCCAGGGCGGTGGCGGCCAGCAGGGCGCGCCCGCCGGCGACCCGTGGGCCACCGGCGCGCCGGCCGGCGGTCCGCAGGGTGGTCAGGGCGGCCAGGGTGGCGGCGGTGGCGGCTGGGGCGGTGGCTCTGGCGGCGGCTTCTCGGACGAGCCGCCCTTCTGACCCGAGACTTCTGCTCGAACTCACCGGAGAGACACCATGGCGAAGCCGCCCGCGCGCAAGCCGAAGAAGAAGGTTTGCGTGTTCTGCAAGGAAAAGATCAAGTACGTCGACTACAAGGACACGAACCTGCTGCGGAAGTTCATCTCCGACCGCGGCAAGATCCGTGCCCGCCGGGTCACCGGCAACTGCACCCAGCACCAGCGCGACGTCGCCACGGCCGTGAAGAACAGCCGAGAGATGGCGTTGCTGCCGTACACCTCGACCGCTCGCTGACACGGAAGGGTGACATAGCGTCATGAAGATCATCCTGACCAGCGAGGTCCCGGGTCTGGGCACTGCCGGCGACGTCGTCGAGGTGAAGGACGGGTACGCCCGTAACTACCTCCTCCCGCGCCAGGTGGCCATCCGCTGGACCAAGGGCGGGGAGAAGGACGTCGAGCAGATCAGGCGCGCCCGCAAGACGCGCGAGATCGCCTCGGTCGAGCAGGCCAACGAGATCAAGGCCCAGCTGGAGGGCGTCACCGTCCGGCTGAAGGTCCGCGCGGGTTCGGGCGGCCGGCTGTTCGGCTCCGTCACGCCCTCGGACATCGTCTCGGCGGTGCGGACCTCCGGCGGTCCCGACGTGGACAAGCGCCGCATCGAGCTGAGCTCGCCGATCAAGAGCCTCGGCGCGCACCGGGTCACGATCCGGCTGCACCCCGAGGTCGCCGCGAGCATCGGCGTCCAGGTGGAGGCCTCGAAGTAACGCGCCGCGCCCGCGACGCCCCGGCGTCGCGGGCGCGCTCTCATCCCCTGACCGCGCCGGTGACCAGCCAGCGACCGGTCCGCACCCGCAGCCCGAGGGTGATCAGCCGGGTGGCCATCATCAGCCCGGCGACCGCCCACCACAGCGCGGTGACGCCGCCGTGGCCCGGTGTCAGCAGCGCCACCGGCGCGAACACCGCCAGGGTCAGCAGCATCGCCCAGGCCAGGTACGGTCCGTCGCCGGCGCCCATCAGCACGCCGTCCAGCACGAACACCACGCCCGCGAGCGGCTGGGTGACCGCCACCACCAGCAGCAGCGGCAGCAGGGCCTCGCGCACCACCTGGTCCCCGGTGAACAGCCGCAGCAGCAGCGGGCTGGTCGCCGCCGTCAGCAGCCCGAACACCACACCCGAGGCGATGCCCCAGAACACCATCCGGCGGCAGGCCGCCCGCGCCCCCGCGGCGTCCTCGGCCCCCAGATACCGGCCGATGATCGCCTGTCCGGCGATGGCGATGGCGTCCAGGGCGAAGGCCAACAGCGTCCAGACGGTGAGCGCGAGTTGGTGCGCGGCGATCTCCGCATCGCCCATCCGGGCCGCGACGGCGGTGGCCACCAGCAGCACCGCGCGCAGCGAGAGGGTGCGGACCAGCAGCGGCACCCCGGCCCGGGCGGTGGCGCGGAGGCCGGCGGCGCTCGGTCGCAGCGAAGCGCCGTGCCGGCGGGCGCCGCGGACCACCACCCGCAGGTACGCGGCGGCCATGGCGACCTGGGCGAGCACCGTGCCCCAGGCGGAACCAGCCACGCCCCAGCCGAAGCCGTAAATGAGCGCGGCGTTGAGCGCGGCGTTGACCGCGAAGCCGGCGACCGCGACGTAGAGCGGGGTGCGGGTGTCCTGCAGGCCGCGGAGCACGCCGGTGGCGGCGAGCACCACGAGCATGGGGGGGATGCCGAGCGCGCTGATCCGCAGGTAGGTGACCGCGTGCGGGGCGGCGCTGGCGGACGCGCCGAAGGAATCGGCGAGCGCGGGCGCGGCCGGCACGACGACCGCCACCAGGGCGGCGCCGAGCAGCAGCGCCAGCCAGATGCCGTCCATGCCCTGCCGGATGGCGGCGGGCAGGTCGTCGGCGCCGAGCCGGCGGGCGACCGCGGCGGTGGTGGCGTAGGCCAGGAAGACGAAGACGTTGACGACGGTGGTGAGCAGGGCGGCGGCGACGCCGAGACCGGCGAGCTGCGCGGTGCCGAGGTGGCCGACCATGGCGCTGTCGGCCATGAGGAAGAGCGGCTCGGCGACCAGGGCGCCGAAGGCGGGCAGGGCCAGCGCGAGTATCTCCCGGTCGTGCCGGCGCATGCTCCCGGAGCCGCCCTTCGGCCGCCCGCTCCGGTCACTGTGGGTAGGCGTGCTGGCGCTCCGCGACGTCCGTGACATGGCTTCGATCCAAACATCCACAGGTAATGGATGCAAGAGACTTTGAGTCCTTACTTTCGGGAGCTGACGGCGTGTCGGTTCACCGATGTGGTGGTGATCTTGGTGAGTGAGCCGAAGTTTTTTTCGCCCACAGCCGGTGGATGGTGTTTCCGCAGCTCAGTGGGTGTGCTGGGCGATCTTGGTCGAGTAGTCCACAGCGTCGTCCCCCGCTTCGTCCACAGGAATCGGCCGGTCTTCCACAGGCACCGGTCTGATGTCCACATAGCCTGTGGATAACTTGGTTGGGCCTGCCCCCGCCTGCCCCTTAGCGTTGGTTCCTGCTTGCCTCGGCGTTCCCCGCGCTTCTGATCCTTCTCGACGCGCCGTAACCCATGGCTGGCGACCGAGTGTCAGTGCCGTGGCGTAGGAAGGACCGTGTCGGCGCGGAGCGTTGGGCGGCCTGGAGGGAGGCGGGGCGGTGACGGATCTGGAGCGCAGGGGACCGTCGTGGGAGGGGAACCAACGAGGCTCGCTGCCGGTGAGCCGGCCCCGCCACAGCGTCGAAGGGCGGGGCGAGGAAGGCGAGATCGACGGTTTTCCTGACGACGGCGAGCGCGCCGCCTTCGAGCGGCTGCCGCCGCAGGACCTGGCGGCGGAGCAGTCGGTGCTCGGCGGCATGCTGCTGTCGAAGGACGCCATCGCGGACGTCGTGGAGGTGCTGCGCGGCCCCGACTTCTACAAACCGGCGCACGAGACGATCTACGCCGCCATCCTCGACCTGTACGCCAGGGGCGAGCCGGCCGACCCGATCACCACCTCCGCCGAGCTGACCAAGCGCGGCGAGCTGTCCAAGGTCGGCGGCCCCGGGTACGTGCACTCCCTGGTCAACACGGTGCCCACGGCGGCCAACGCGGAGTACTACGCGGAGATCGTCAGGGACCGCGCGGTGCTGCGCCGGCTGGTCCAGGCGGGCACCCGCATCACGCAGATGGGGTACGCGGCGGACGGCGACGTCGACGACATCGTCGACTCCGCCCAGGCCGAGGTCTTCGCGGTGACCGAACAGCGCACCACCGAGGACTATCTGCCGCTGGGTCAGATCATGGAGGGCGCCCTCGACGAGATCGAGGCGATCAGCAACCGCAGCGGCGAGATGACCGGCGTGCCCACCGGCTTCACGGACCTGGACTCGCTGACCAACGGCCTGCACCCGGGCCAGATGATCGTGATCGCGGCGCGGCCGGCGATGGGAAAGTCCACGCTCGCCCTCGATTTCGCCCGCGCCTGCTCGATCCGGCACAAGCTGCCGAGCGTGATCTTCTCGCTGGAGATGGGGCGGAACGAGATCGCGATGCGGCTGCTGTCCGCGGAGGCGCGGGTGGCGCTGCACCATATGCGGTCGGGCAGCATGACGGACGAGGACTGGAACCGGCTGGCCCGGAAGATGGCCGAGGTGAACGAGGCGCCGCTGTTCATCGACGACTCGCCGAACCTGTCGATGATGGAGATCCGGGCCAAATGCCGGCGGCTGCGCCAGCGGAACGAGCTCCAGCTGATCATCATCGACTATCTGCAGCTGATGCAGACGGGCGCGAGCCGCCGCCCGGAGAGCCGGCAGCAGGAGGTCTCCGAGATGTCGCGAAACCTCAAGCTGCTGGCGAAGGAGCTGGAGGTGCCGGTGATCGCGCTCTCCCAGCTGAACCGCGGTCCCGAACAGCGAACGGACAAGAAGCCGATGGTCTCCGACCTGCGCGAAAGCGGATCTATCGAACAGGATGCGGATATGGTCATCCTCCTGCACCGGGAGGACGCGTACGAGAAGGAGTCGCCGCGGGCGGGGGAGGCGGACCTGATCGTGGCCAAGCACCGCAACGGCCCGACGGCCACGATCACGGTGGCCTTCCAGGGCCACTACTCCCGCTTCGTGAACATGGAGGGCGGCTTCTAGCGGCCGGCTCCGGGGCGCGAGGTCCGGGTCAGGGTCGGTCCGGGGCTTCGTGGGGGTCCCGCGCCACCGCATCGACCAGGTCCCGCGTGAGGTGGTGCAGGCGCAGCGCGCTGTCCGGGTCGAAGGCGGAGCCGGTGAGGGGCAGCCGGCGCCTGGTGCGGTAGGCGGTGAAGCGGTCGCCCGGTGGGTCGTCGAGGAGTTGGGTCATCGGGACGGCGGCCTTCGTCACGGAGGTGGCGAGCACGGCGAAGGACGCCTTGGCCAGGGCGCGCAGCAGCTGCGCGAGATGGTTCGGCCTGCCCGTCGACACGACGCCCGGGCGGTAGCCGATGGAGCGGATCGGGGTGTCGGCGTAGAGGTGGGCGAAGACCGTGCCGAGCAGGTCGTTGGCGCGGAAGGACCGCAGGGTGGCTGGCCGGCTTCCTGGCGGAGGCGCTGGAGCGGGCCGCGCACAACCGCGGGCTGCGCGAGCTGATGCGCCACGGTGAAGCGGGGAGCGCCGGACTGGTCCGCGCGCGACGGGACATCGCAGAGCACTGTGCGGGCCTCGTCGCTCGGGCTCGTTCCCAGGGCACGTTGCGGGACGGCGTCACCGCGGCCGACATCGCTCCGATCGCCGCGATGATCGACGCCGTCATGGCTCTTCCCGAGGATCATCCTCGGAGCTGTGGCGACGCTATCTGTGTGATCATTCTCGACGGGCTCCGCGCCCGTCGGCCGGACCAGCCGCCGCTGCCCGCTCCCCCCGCCGGAGGCCGCTAGGCCGCGGTGCCCTCCTGGTCGCGTTCGATCTGGCGGTTCCACTCGGCCTTGCCCGCCTGCCAGCCGTCCTCGCTGACGCCGCGTCGCCAGTATCCGGAGACGGACATCTGCTCGCGGCTCAGGCCGAGCTCGTGGCGGAGGTGCCGACGCAGGTCGCGGACGAAATGGGCCTCGCCGTGGACGAAGGCCTGGGGCGTGCCCGCGGGGAGGTCGGCGGCCGTGACGGCGGGCATCAGGGTGGTGCCGGCCGGCTGGTCGCCGCGGTCGAGCCAGAGGATCTCGACGTCGCCGTGCGAGAGGATCTTCTGCTCCTCCTCCGGGCCCGCGATCTCCAGAAAGACCTTGGCCACGGCGCCCGCCGGCAGTGCCTCCAGCGCGACGGCGACGGCGGGCAGCGCGCTCTCGTCGCCGACCATCAGATGCCAGTCGGCGGCGGGGTCGGGGGCGTAGCCGCCGCCGGGTCCCATCAGGTGGATGGTGTCGCCGGGCCGGGCGGCCGCGGCCCAGGGGCCGGCGAGGCCGTGGTCGCCGTGGTGCACGAAGTCGATCGTCAGCTCCAGGGCGTCGGCATCCCAGGCGCGAACGGTGTAGGTGCGGGTGGTCGGCCACTGCTCGCGCGGCAGGTCGCGGCGGATGGCGGCGACGTCGAAGGGCTCCGGATAGGTGACGTCCGGCACCGGGAACACCAGCTTGACGTAGTGGTCCGTGCAGGAGCCGGCGACGAAGTCGCGCAGCCCGTCCCCGCCGAGCACCACGCGGATCATGTGCGGGGTGACGCGCGAGGTGCGCAGCACCCGGCCGCGGTGTGTCTGCCGGCCACGGGCCTTGGATCGGTCCTCGGACACGGACGCTCCTCACCTAGACGCCACCTCGACGTACAGGGTTAGGGTCACCTAACTTGGACCGCGGGTCAAATCGCAGGGGCAGGTGTGGCGCGTGACGTTGTTAGGGTCATGCCCATGGAAACGGCTGCTGACGATCGCGCGCCCGTGCGATTGCGCTCCCTGCCGAGCTGGCTGATCACCCAGACGGCGACGCAGGCCGGGCGGCTCGTATGGGACGCGTTCGAGGCGACGGGTGCCCGGCGGTACCACTACGCGCTGCTGGCCGCGCTCGCGGAGTTCGGCGCGGCGAGCCAGGCCGCGCTGGGCCGGCGGTGCGGGATCGACCGCAGCGACGTGGTGGCGGCGATCAACGAGCTGGTCGAACGGGACCAGGTGGTGCGCACCCCCGACCCGGCGGACCGGCGGCGCAACGTCATCACCATCACCGCGGGCGGGATACGGCAGCTGACCCAGACCGAGGAGGCGTTGTCGGCCGCGCAGGAGGCGCTGCTGGTGCCCCTGTCCGCGGCGGAACGCGAGGATTTGACGCGACTGCTGGCCCGGGTGCTGGAGCACCACCGCCACGGCGTGGTGCCGGAACGCGGCTCGGCGGCGTCCTAGCGACCCCGGGCGGTCAGCGGCGGCGGCAGACGTACTCGGCGTGGGTGCGGCTGGGATGGGCCCGGCCGGTGATCTCCAGACCGGCGCGCTCCAGCATGCCCTCGATGATCCAGGCGTAGGTGGAGAACTCCTCCCGCACATGCACCTCGAAGTCCTCCCGGGTGAAGCCCTCGCCCGCCGGCCGCCCCACGGCGTCGAACCAGCGCGCGAGCTCCGCGTCGGCGTCGCCGGGATCGAAGCTGAAGATGACGTCCCAGAGGTACAGGGTGCCGCCGGGGCGGAGCATCGCAGCCATGCTTCGCAGCGCCTGCTGCTTGAAGAAGTCGGGCAGCTGGTGCAGGGCGGACTTGGTGGTGACGACGTCGGCCGGGCGGTCGGCGGGGTGGGCGTAGTCCAGGAAGCCGGCGCGGTGCCAGCACGGGGCCACCGCAGGCGCCTGCGCCTCGGCGCGCCGCCGGGCGAAGTCAAGCATTTCCGGGGAAACGTCGACGCCGTGCGCCTCGGCGCCGCGCAGCGCGGCCTGGACGACGAGCGAGCCGGTGCCGCAGGCCAGGTCGACCAGCCGGCTGCCGGCGGCGACGCCGAGCCGGTCGAGCAGCGCGTCGTCGGCGGCGGGGTCGGTGCCCTGGTTGCGGTCGAAGGCGGCCACGGCCTCGACGCTGCCGAGGTCGACGCCGACCGGGGCGTACTCGCGGAAGTACCAGGAGGGCACTGAGGGAACGGGCGCGGAAACGGGGGTGCCGGTCATGGCCTCCGGTCTACGGGACGCCCGTCCCTCGGCACAACCCCGGCCAGCCCGCGGTCAGTCCGTGGCGGGCTCGACGAGGTCCCAGCGGTTGCCGTAGCGGTCATGGAAGACGGCCACCGTGCCGTACGGCTCGTGCCAGGGCGGCTTCTCGATCGTGACGCCGGCGTCGGTGAGGCGGCGGTAGGCCGCCTCGAAGTCCTCCGTGTAGAGGAAGAAGCCGACCCGGCGTCCGGTCTGGTCGCCGATCCGGGAGCGCTGGTGGTCGGTGACGGCGCGGGCCAGCAGAAGGCAGGTGGCGTCGGGGCCGGCGCCGGCAGGCGCGACGACCACCCAGCGCTTGCCGCCGCCGTCGGCGTGCGGCGAGTCCTCGCGCAGCTCGAATCCGAGGACGCCGGTGTAATACGCGATGGCCTCGTCGTAGTCGTCCACCACGAGGGTGATCAGGCCGAGGCGGGATGGGGGGAAGGGCATGGCCCAGCGTGTCATGCCTGCCGCAGGTGCGGTCCCACACCCCCGTCCCCGTCCCCGACGGGAGCTGGGCCCGAGCGAACGGCAGCCGCGCCGTCCCGCGCGCTAGCCCTGCGGGTCGAGGCGGGCGAAGAGGTCGACGCCGTTGCCGTCCGGGTCGAGGAGCACGGCGTAGCGCATGCCCCAGGGCGCGTCGAAGGGCGCCATCTCCCCGTCGTGACCAGCCTGGGTGAGCTCCGCGTAGACCTTGTCCACCTCCGCGGGGCTGTCGCAGAGGAACGCCAGGCCGATCCGGGACTGGCCGCCGGTCGGCGGGGCCCAGTCGGGGTTGAACGACCGGACGGTCTCGACGGTGTCCCAGGCCATGCGCAGGCCGCCGGGGAGCGCCGCCTCCACGTGCGGCTCCCGCTCGGCGCTCTCGGGGATGTCGAGGCCGAGGCGGCGGTAGAAGGCGAGGGACGCGGTCAGGTCGTCGGTCACGATGCCGATGAGGTCGAATCGAGGTGTCATGTCTCGCACGCTAGGCCGCGGAAGGGGTGGCGGCCTTGAACGAATCGGCCCCGTTCAGGCGGTCCCGGACGCGGCCGGCGGCCGGTGCTCCAGGGTGCGGACGGCGGCGACGAGGGGCGCCAACTCGGGGCGCCGCTCGGCCTGGCCGAGGGCCTCGGCGAGGGCGTCGTCGTTGGTGGGGCGCGCCTCCGCGAGCAGGCGACGGCCGGCGTCGGTGACCTCGGTGTAGATGCCGCGGCGGTCGGTGGGGCACAGGTAGCGGGTGAGCAGGCCGCGGTCCTCCAGGCGGTTCACCAGGCGGGTGGTGGCGGACTGGCTCAGCACGACCGCGTCGGCCAGCTCGTTCATCCGGAGGTGGCCGCCGTCGTCCAACTGCTGCCGGCCGAGCACGTCGAGGACGGAGTACTCCCGCACGCTCAGCCCGTGCCCGGTCTGCAGGGCGCGCTCCACATGCGCCTCGATCCGGTCGTGCAGGGCCGACAGGGCGCACCAGCCCTGGGCGAGGCCCGGTTCCGGACGCGTCATCGCACTCCTCCTCCGCCCTGCCAGCCTAGCCCTTCGCGGTGCCGGACCGCGGCTCGCCGGACCCGGCTCAGCCCAGGGCGACGGAGTAGGGGGCGAAGCGGCGGGCGGCGTCGCCGGGGAGGTCGGGGAGGCCGCGCACCATCACGGTGATCGGGGAACCGCCGGCGGCCAGGCCGCGGGCGCGCAGCCAGGAGGCCGGTTCGGGCTGCCGGACGTCGGCGTCGAAGCGGAGCGGCGTCCCGACGGGGGCGTCCGTGGCCAGCCGGGCGACGAGGGCCAGGGCGATCGCCGGGTCTTCGGCCAGGACCGGCCCGATCACGGTGCTGTCGACGTTGGGCCAGGCCGCGGCGTAACCCGTCAGCCGGCCGGTCCCGGGGGACTCGGCCACCAGGAACTGGTCGGCGTAGGAGGGCAGCCGGGTCAGCAGCCCGGTGCGGTCGGCGCCGAAGACGCGGCGGTCGTAGGCGAGCACGGCGGGCAGATCGGCGGCGGTGGCCGGGCGCACGTCCGCCGCGCCGGCCACCGCGCCCGGCTCCGCCCCGGCGACGAAGTGCCCGCGCAGCATGATCAGGCTGCCGACCGCCGCGAAGCCGAGCCGCTCGTACAGCGGCCGGCCGTGTTCGGTCGCGGTCAGGAACGTGGCGGTCGCGCCGCTGCCATGCTCCTCGGCGACGACGTGCCGCATCAGCCGCAGCCCGAGGCCGCGGCGGGCGTAGCGCCGGGCGACCAGCACCATGCTCAGGGCGCTGATGGCCGGACCCCCGTCGATCCCCGAGTACGGGGTGGCGACCGCGGAGGCGATCAGACCTCTCCCATCCGGGGCGTCCACGCCGAAGCCCTGGCCCGCGCTGAGCAGCAGCCGCCATTTGGCCTCCTCGCGGGGCCAGTCCCGGTCGTCCGCCAGGTCCAGACAGTCGGACAGGTCGGCCACGGTGAGGCGGCGGATCACCAACGCTGCCAGGGCGGCCCGTTCGCCCGCCGCCGGGCCCGCCGCCGGGCCTGTCGGGACGGGCGAGGCGGCGGGCGGCGCGGGCTGGTCGGCGGTACGAGCGGTGTGGGAGGTCGTCACGGCCCTCAGCCTGGCCGACCCGACGACGCGGCGGCGAGTGGTTTTCGGCCACCCTCGCGCGCGCTGAGCCGCTCCCGGCGCTCCCGCTCGCGGTGCCGCTGCCCGCGCCGGGTCGGTCCCCACGGCTTCAGGTAGGAGATGGCGGTGAGGAACAGGTACAGCGTCAGCGAGACGATGGGCGGCGCAAGCAGCGACGACGGGTCCGTCACCTCCTGCCCCGCCGCCACCGCGGCCGCCGCCTCGTCGACGCTCACCCGGAACCCCAGCAGCGAGGCCGTGGCCGCGCCCAGCGAGACGACCAGCTTCACCACCACCCAGCGGTGCCGCAACAGGCCCCAGGGCGTGCCGAGCGAGAGCACCAGACCGGTGCCGATCGTCGTCAGTGCCAGCGGCGCCAGCAGCCAGTCGCCGAAGATCCCCATGGACCGGTACGCGGCGTCGGCCGTGGCCCGTTCGGCGGTGGCCCCGGCGATCGACAGGACCAGCAGGCACAGCGTGAGCCCGAGCCAGCCGACCGAGACGACGACGTGCGCGATGAGGAAGCCCCGGCGGGCGGGGCGCGGTAGCTGTGTCATGCCCCCACGGTCCCGTCGCGCGGCCTCCGGGTCGTCTGACGGCGGGAGTAACCGTCGCTACTCGCGGTCGAGTAGTCGGGGGTGCCGCGCGGTAATCGGTGGTGCGGTGCGGGCGGTCCGGGATAACGCTGGTGCCATGACGCGTTTCACCGCAGAACCCGACCCGACCGACGCCGACCCCACCGACACGGCGGAGGCGGCGACGTTGCTGCCCGCGACGGACCGGGCGCTGCTGCACCGGCTGGCCACCGCCCAGGCCACCGGCCGCGCCCCGTCCCTGGTGGCGGCGGTGGTGCGGGTGGGGGCAGGTCCCGCGCCCGGGGGAGGCCGTCGGGTCTGGACCGGCTCCCGGGGTGAGTTGCCCCCGGGCGTCCCGGAGGCCGACGCCGCCCACGTGCAGTACCGCATCGGCTCGATCACCAAGACGCTGACCGCCGTGGCGGTGCTGCGGCTGCGCGACGAGGGCCTGATCGACCTCGGCGACCCGCTGGGCACACATCTGGACACCCCGCACGGCTCCGGCGCCACCGTCGCGCAACTGCTCGCGCACTCCGGCGGCCTGGCCGCCGAGGCGCGCGGCCCGTGGTGGGAACGCTCGCCGGGGGAACTGCGCCCCGAACTCGCCGACATCTTCGGGGACTCGCCGCAGAAGCATCCCGCCGGGCGGCGTCACCACTACTCCAACCCCGGCTACGCGCTGCTCGGCGCCCTCGTCGAGAAGCTGCGCGGCGAGCGGTGCTTCGACGTACTGCGTGAGGAGGTGCTGCTGCCGTTGGGAATGGACCGCACCACGGCCGCGCCGCTCGTCCCGCACGCCACCGGCTGGGCCGTGCACCCGCACGCTGACGTCCGGCAGGTGGAACCGGTCGTGGACACGGGGCGGATGGCGCCGGCCGGACAGCTGTGGTCCACCGTCGCCGACCTGTCGACGTTCGCCGCCTTTCTCCTGACCGGCGACGACGCCGTGCTGGGCGCGGCGAGCCTGGCCGAGATGCGGGCGCCCGCGGTGGCCCCCGAGGCCGACGACTGGGACGCCGCCTACGGGCTCGGCATGCAGCTGTCACGCCGCGACGGCCGGCTGCTGTCCGGGCACACCGGCTCCATGCCCGGCTTCCTCGCCGGGCTGTGGACCAGTCCGGAGGAACGGCTGGCCACCGTGGCGGTGGCGAACGCCACCTCGGGGCCGATGGCCGGCACGCTGGCCGCCGAGTTGCTGGCCGACGTGGCCGACCGCGAGCCGGCGCTGCCCGAGGCCTGGCGCCCGATGCCGGCGCAGGACGTCGACCCGGACCTGCTGGCGCTCACCGGCGCCTGGTACTGGGGCACCTTCGCGTACGTGCTGCGGCTGCACGCCGGCCGGGAGTTGACCCTGGGCCCGGCGGCGGGCGGGGCGATGGTGCGCGGCACGCGCTTCCTGCCGCGGCCGGACGGCGACGGCTGGGTAGGACAGTCGGGCTACTACGCCGGCGAGACGCTCCGCGCTGTGCGCGGCCCGGACGACGCGGTCAGCCACCTCGACCTGGGCACCTTCGTCTTCACCCGGCGGCCCTACGATCCCGACGCCCCGGTACCAGGCGGCGCCGATCCGGACGGCTGGACGGGGGCACCTCCCGGGCCCTCAAGGGCCTGAGGGAGGGTGACCGGCGGACGGGCGTCAGAGCATCGGCAGGTCAGAGCATCAGCTTGAAGCCGACGTGCGTGGCCTGGAAGCCGAGGCGTTCGTAGAAGCGGTGGGCGTCGATCCGGGTGGCGTCGGACGTGAGTTGCACCACGGCGCAGCCCTGGCGCCGGGACTCCTCGACGGCCCACCTGATCAGCCTGCTGCCGAGCCCGGCGCCGCGCTCCGTGGCGTGTACCCGCACGGCCTCGATCAGCGCCCGGGAGGCGCCGCGGCGCGACAGGCCCGGCAGGACGGAGAGTTGCAGGGTGCCGACGATATGGCCCGGTCGTTCGGGTCGCTCCGCGACGACCAGATGCTGGCCGGGGGTGGTGTCGATGCGCGCAAAGGCGTCCAGGTAGGGCGCGAGGTCGTCCGGGTTCTCGCGCCGCGCGCCCAGGGCGTCGTCGGCGAGCATGGCGACGATCGTTGGCACGTCCTCCGACGTCGCCCGTCGCATCGTGATGTTCACACGCGCTAGTTTAGGAAACGCCAGGAACGGAACGAAGCACGCGTTTCTGAAGAGGGCTTGTGTCTCAGCCGTATAACGGTAGGGTCTGTTCCGCATCCGGGCAGCATGAAGTCCGTCAGTTTACGAGAGGAGCGCGGTTGTGGACGGCGGGTTTTTGGTCACCCGCTCCCGGCGGGTGGCGGGACTGACACGCTGTGCGACCGGAAGGTGGATCGAGGCGAGGCAGGGTCATGACCGCGATATCGGCCGACGACGGCGCCGCCACCACCACCAGCGATACGGCCGGTGAGGCACGGCGGGCGCCGTCGCGCGACGCCGTCATAATTCGGCGTACGCTCGCCGAGATCGAGCCGGTGGCGGACCAGGCGACCTCGTACTTTTACGCTCTGCTGTTCCTCAATAATCCTGGGTTGCGGGATATGTTTCCGGCGGCCATGGACACCCAGCGGGACCGGATTTTCCGCGCGCTGCTGACCGCCGCCGAACGCATCGACGACGAGGCGGGACTCACGGCGTATCTCAACGAACTGGGCCGTGGCCACCGCAAATACGGCACCAGGTCGGAGCACTATCCCGCGGTCGGCGAGTGCCTGATGTCCGCCCTGGAGCGCTATGCCCTCCGCACCTGGGGCCCGGAGGCCGAGGCCGCCTGGGTCCGCGCCTACACGCGGATCTCCCAGACGATGATCGACGCCGCGGCCGAGGACGAACTGCGCGCGCCGGCGTACTGGCACGCGGAGATCGTCGCGCACGAGCGCCGCACCAGCGACGTCGCGGTGGTCACCCTCCGCCCCGAGCAGCCCTATCCCTACCGGGCGGGGCAGTACGCCGCCGTGGAGACGCCGTGGTGGCCGCGGGCGTGGCGGTACTACTCGTTCGCCAGCTCGCCGCGGCCCGACGGCCTGTTGTCGTTCCATGTCAAGGCCGTGCCCGCGGGCTGGGTCTCGCGCGCCCTGGTGCACCGGGCGGGCCGCGGCGACGTGCTGCGGCTGGGCCCGCCGGGCGGCTCGATGACGCTGGAGCACTGCTCAGGGCGCGGGCTGCTGTGCGTGGGCGGCTCCACCGGTATCGCGCCGATCAAGGCGCTGGTGGAGGACGTGGCGCAGCAGGGCCTGCGGTTCCCGGTGGAGGTCTTCTTCGGGGCCAACCGGGATGCGGAGCTGTACGACCTGGAGGCCTTTCAGAACCTGGAGCGGCGCCACCCCTGGCTGTCGGTGCGGCCGGTGGTCGCCGAGTACGGCACGCGCGGGTTCGCCGGGCAGCTGCCGGAGGCGGTGCGGAAGTTCGGCCCGTGGCGGGAGTTCGACGGCTTCCTGTCGGGCCCGCCGCTGATGGTGCGCAAGAGCGTCGACGCGCTGATCTCCTCGGGCATCCCCGCCGAACGCATACGGCACGACTACATCGGACCCTGATCGCGCGTGGCGCGGAGCACGTTCTCAGAAAGCGACGGTTAGTAACGCATGGCTGGCATCGACGGGATGGCGGGAATCGAGGCGCGCGGCGACCGGCCGGGCAGCGACGGGGAGCACGCCCTCCAGATGCGGCTCGGCTCCGAGGCACGCGCCGACCGTTTCTACGAGGAGCAGGTCCTCGATCATCTCAACGAGCTGATGCGGGACTTCGTCGCCCACCAGGAGTGGTTCTTCCTGGCCACGGCCGACCGGCACGGCGAATGCGACAACAGCTTCCGCGCCGGCCCGGCCGGCTTCCTGCGGGTGCTCGACGCCCGCACCCTGATCTTCCCCGAGTACCGGGGGAACGGCGTGCACGCCTCCCTGGGCAACATCTCCGAGAACCCGCACGCCGGCCTGCTGCTCGTCGACTTCGAGCGCTCCCGGATCGGCCTGCACATCAACGGCCGGGCGCGCGTCGTGCCCGACGCGGAGTTGCGGGCCAGCCACCCCGACCTGCCCGTCGACCCGGTGCCCGGGCGGCGCGCGGAGCTGTGGGTGCGGGTGGACGTGCAGGAGGCGTACGTGCACTGCGCGAAGCACATTCCGACGCTGGTCAAGGCGGGGACCAGGCCCGCCGGGGACTGGGGCACGGACGACACGCGGCGCAAGGGCGGCGACTTCTTCGGCGCGGCCCGCGACGCGCAGGCCCGCCGCGCGGCGGCCGCTCCCGACGCCTCGGGACCCGGGGCGGGCGCGGTGGCCCCGCCGCCGCGCCGCCGACCCATTCCGGCCGGCCTCAGGCGCGGCGCCCCGACCACGCCGGCGCCGCACCCCGCGCCGTCCGGGCCGGGCTCCGCTCTGGCCGGTGTTCCGGGGTCGGGAACCGGTGATGTGCCCGCGCCTCCGCCAGGTCCCGGGCGGGCGCCGGTCCCCGTCGGCCTGCGCGCGTCCCACGACGCCGACCCGCCGGCACCGCCGCCGGAGACGCTCGACGTGCCGCTGCCCGCCTCGGGCGGGGTACCCGACGTGGTCGCGTCGCCTTCCCCGGGCCCTGCGGTCCCCCCCCAGACCCCCGTGGGCCCGGGGGACGCGCCTCCTCCGGACATCGCCGCATGGCGGGCGGAGGCACGCCGGGCGCTGGAGGAGGCGGAACGCCGCGGGCCGTCCGGCGGCGGCGCCGGCGCCTGGTTCTACCGCGGCTAGGCTCCGTCCCGGCTACCTGAAGTCAGGTGCCAGCAGCGCGCGGATCCCCTGGACGTTGCGGGCCAGGTAGCTGCTGAGCGATTCCGGCACCACCGTCACCGAGGCGAGCCCCTCGGGCGTGAACGGCAGCCGGACGATCTCGTACGTGCCGCGCGGCTCCTCGACCTCGGGCCCGTGCCGCAACGCGGGGTCCATGGACGTCAGCCGGCAGACGAAGAAATGCTGCACCTTGAGCCCTGGCGGTGTGGTCTCGCCGGGCTCTGGCACGTGCGGCACGGTGTCGACGAAGGCCGGCACCACGTCCGCGATCCTGGCGCCCAACTCCTCGTACACCTCTCGGTGCAGGGCGGCCAGCACCGTCTCGTCGGCCGGTTCCACCCCGCCACCCGGGGTGATCCAGTACGGCGGCTGTCCGGGCTTCGTGCGCTTGATGACGATCATCTCCGGCACGGCGGCGGAGGAGCGGGCGGTGTCCAACAGGATCGCCCGGGCGGTGCGCTTGACCACGTTGACCACGGATTGAACTGGGGTCATGGAAGTCATGTGGCCCGTGAGCCGCCCGGTGAAACCATGAAACCCGTCACGCGTCGCGCGGCTCCGTGCTGCTGGCCGTGTTGTTGGGCACGCCGGTCGCCGCGTCGAGCGCCCGGCCCAGGTCGGCGACCAGGTCGGCCGGGTCCTCCACGCCGACCGACAGCCGGACGAAACCGTCGGGGACGGGATCGCCGCCCCACCGGCCGCGCCGCTCCGCCGTGGAGCGGACCCCGCCGAAGCTGGTGGCGTCGTCCACCAGCCGCAGCGCAGCCAGGAAGCGTTCCGCCACCTCCCGGTCGGGCAGTTCGAAGGAGACCACGCAGCCGAAGCGCCGCATCTGCCCGGCCGCCACCACATGCGAGGGATCCTCCGGCAGGCCGGGGTGGCGCAGCCGGCGCACCTCGGGGCGCGCGCGCAGCGCCCGCGCCACGGCGAGGGCGTTCTCCGCCTGCCGGTCCACCCGCAGGTGCAGCGTCGCCAGGCCCCGGTGCGCCAGCCACGCCTCCATCGGGCCGAGGATCGCCCCGACCTCCGTGCGCCAGGCGCGCAACTCGGCGGCCAGGTCAGGGCGGCGGGTCACGGCGTAGCCGAGCAGCACGTCGCCGTGGCCGGCCAGCGCCTTGGTGCCGCTGGCGACCGACAGGTCGGCGCCCAGCTCCAGCGGACGCTGACCGAGCGGGGTCGCCAGGGTGTTGTCCACGGCGACGAGCGCGCCGCGGTCGTGCGCCGCGCGCGCCAGCCGGCGGATATTGCAGACGTCGAGGCCCGGGTTGGACGGCGTCTCCAGCCACAGCAGCCGGGCGTCGTCGAGGTGCCGGCCCTGGGCGTCGCCGGCGGTGGGCGCCGTGCGCACCTCGACGCCGAACGTCTCCAGCCGGCGGCGCACCCGCGGCAGCGCCTGGTACCCGTCCTCCGGCAACACCACGACCTGTCCGGGGCGGAGCAGGGCGAGCAGCACCGCGTTGGTCGCGGCGAGCCCTGAGGGGAAGACCACGGCCTCGGCGGGGTGGCCGGGCGACTCCAACTCGGCCACGGCCCGCTCCAGCGCGGTCCAGGCGGGATTGCCGTGGCGGCCGTAGGAGTACGGGGCGTCGGCCACCTCGCCCGGCAGGTGGTAGTGGGCGGCGAAGACCGGACCCGGGAGCGCCGGCTGGTACGGCTCGGCGTCGGGCAGCCCCGCCCGCGCCGCCCGCGTGCCCTCGCCCCACCCTGCTCCGTTCGTCGTCACGCAGCCGAGGCTAACCCAGCGCGAGCGCCGCGCGGGCGACGGACCCCCCAGGCCCTGGGGCCTGGGAGGTGCCCCCATCGCGGGTCCTAGCCCTGCGCCAGAGCGGCGCGGGCTACGGACCCTCCCCCAGGCCCTGGGGCCTGGGAGGTGCCCCCATCGCGGGTCCTAGCCCTGCGCCAGAGCGGCGCGGGCTACGGACCCGCTTTCCGGGCCGTAGGTGCCGCCGAAGAGGGCGGCGTGGATCAGCACGTGGTGCAGCTGATGGAGTGGCGCCCGGTCGGCGCGCCCCGGCAGCGGGCGCACCTCCTCGTAGGCGCCGATCAGCCGGTCGAAGTGCGGGCAGCGGGAAATCTCCAGGAAGGCGAGATCGGCCTCTGGGTGGCCGCCCTGCGCGGCGGGGTCGATCAGGTGCGGGCGCTCGGCCCACAGGATGTTGCCCGCCCACAGATCGCCGTGGATGTACGCGGGCGGCTGCGGCGGCCCGGCGACCTCGTCGATCCGCTCGCACAGCCGCTCCACGTCGGCCGCGTCCGCCGCGCCGATGCCGTCGTTGTCGACGGCCAGCCGCAACAACGGCAGCAGCCGGTGCTCGGCGTGGAACGCCGGCCAGTCGGCCGGTTCGGCCGGCACCGGATCCGGGGTGGCCAGCGGCACGGGGCCGAGATAGAGCGGGCCGTCCGTGCCGTAGTGCGGCGCGCGGGTGCTGTGCAGGGCGGCGAGGTCGCGGCCGAACCGCTCCGCCCCGGCCGGCGTCGGCGCGCCGGACGGCACCCACTCCAGGACCAGCAGCTCGGCGTCGGCGGCCAGCACCCGGGGGATGGCCACGGTACCGGTGGCGCGCAGCAGCTCCAGACCGGCGGCCTCGGCGGGGAAGAAGTCGGGCGGGGCGGTGGCGAGGGTCTTGGCGAAGACGTCCTGGAACGGGCCGCCGTCGTCGTCCGCCCCCGCGCCGAGGGTGATCCGGTAGGACTCGCAGATCTCGCCGCCCGGCACGCGTTGGACGTCGCTCGGGACGAGGCCGCCGACGATCTCGGCGACCATGCCCACGATCTTCGGGGGTCCGGGCGGCGTCCCCGTGCCGGGCTCGTTCTCGTTCTCGTTCTCGTTCTCGTTCTCGTTCTCGTTCACGGTGTCTCCGCCGCGTCGTTGTCGTCGTGGTCGCCGTCGTTCCGGCTCGGGCGGTCAAGGTTCCGCCCGATCTCGGCCAGCAGGCCCGGCATGGCGTCCTTGATGAGCTTCAGGCAGACCGCGAAGCCCGCCTCCCCGCCGTAGTACGGGTCGGGCACATCCAGGTCGTCCGGGTCGGACACCGCCGGGTCGTAGGTGCGCAGCAGCCGCACCCGGGCCGCATGCGCGGGATCGGGGGCGAGCCGCCGCAGGCTGCGCTCGTGGCCCCGGTCCAGGGCTATCACCAGGTCGTAGCGGTCGAACCAGCCCCGCCTGAACTGCCGCGCCTCGTGCTCCCGGAACCGCCCGTCGGCTCCCTCGGCGCCGGCTTGGCCGTAGCCGGCCGAGGCCAGAGCCGCCATGGCGCGCGGGTCGGCCTCCTCTCCCACGTGCCAGCTGCCGGTGCCCGCGCTGTCCACGACCACCGCCGTGCCGAGGCCGTGCGCGACCAATTCGGCGCGGCAGACGGCCTCGGCCATGGGTGACCGGCAGATGTTGCCGGTGCAGACGAAGCAGACACGGAAGGGGCTCCCACCGGACGCGGGCGCCGTGGCCGGGTGGATGGCTGTGTCGGGAGACGAGTCGGGATCGCGGTCCATGCCCGCCATGATGTCCCCCGGGCCCGCGGGCCCGGGAGGTGCCCCCAGGCGGGTCGGACGAGCGTCAGTCGCGGTCCAGGACCATGTTCACCGCCCAGGAGACGATCGAGATGATCAGGCCACCGAGCAGCGCCGGGAGGAAACCACCCACTTCGAAGGAGTCGCCGGCGATCGCGCCCGTGAGCATCAGCATCAGGGCGTTGATCACCAAGGTGAACAGGCCGAGCGTCAGGATCAGCAGGGGCAGGGCGAAGAATTTCACGATCGGCTTGACGATGAGGTTGACCACGCCGAAGATCAGCGCGACGACGAGCAGCGTGACGACCTTGCTGCTGTCGCTGGCGTCGTCCTTGCCGAGGGTGATGTCACCCACCAGCCAGACCGCGGCGGCCAGGGCCACCGCGTTGGCGATGAACTTGAACAGGATGCTCAACATGCAGCTGATCGTTCCAGAAGGGACCGGTGTGGGGGCAAGGGGTGTGACCCGATGAGGGCGTTCCGGCTGGAGCAGCTGGAGGCGGAGCGGATCGCGAACGACGGTGCCTACCTGCGTTTCCTTCGCGAGCGCAACATGTCCGTGGGGCTGTACGCGCTGGACGCGGGGCAGCCCGACCCGCAGCGGCCGCAGCGGCAGGACATGGTCTTCTTCGTGGTCAGCGGGCGCGGCTCGTTGACCGTGGGGGACGAGACGACGATGGTCGCGCGCGGCAGCGTGGTGTTCGTCCCGGCCGGCGTCTCGCGCAAGTTCCACCACATCACCGAGGACCTGCGGGTGATGGTGGTCTTCTCGCCGCCCGAGGGGTGAGCCGGGTTCTGACCGTGCCAGTGCCGCGTTGTCAGGGTTCGTCTCAGGGGACGGTCAGGGGAGGACGGGGGGCGATGGGACTCCCGCCAGCCGCGCCGCCCGCATAGCATCGAGGTGTCGGATCGCATTCCTAGCGAGGAGCTGGCAATGAAAGGCGCGTTCATGGCGCTGCCATGGTGGGTTCGGTGGATCGCCATCCCCATCATCGCGCTGGTCGTCTTCGGCACCATGCTCATCAGCCTGATCACGATGCTGGTCGGCTTCGTGTTCAAGGTCCTGCTGTTCGCCGCGCTGGTGGCGATCCTCATCTTCGTGGTGCGAAAGTTCGTCTCCTCCTCTTCCGGCGGCGGCTGGTAGCGCGTGGCCTCCCGGCGGTCTCCGGCGCCCTGGTCGGGGCCGGGACGGCCGCGTCGGGCCGGCGGTCGGCGCTGACCACCAGCGCGGCCAGCAGCGTCGTCACCGGCACCGAGGCCACCAGGCCGATCGAGCCGACCAGCGTGCGGACGATCTCCTCGCCCACCACCTCGCTGAACGCCACCGTGTCCACGCCGCTGCGGGCGATCGTGAAGAGCAGCAGCAACGGCAGCGCGGCGCCCGCGTAGGCGAGCACCAGGGTGTTGACCACCGAGGCGATGTGATCCCGGCCGATGCGCATCGCCGACCGGTACAGTTTCGGCCAACCTGCCCCCGGCTCCGCCTGCTTCAGCTCCCATACCGCCGAGGTCTGGGTCACCGTCACGTCGTCCAGCACGCCGAGCGAGCCGATCAGGATGCCGGCGAGCAGCAGCCCGCGGATCTCGATGCCCGGATAGAGGCTGTGCACCAGGCTGGTCTGGTCGTCGGTGTTCCCGGTCAGGCTGGCCCAGCCGATGAACGCCGATCCCAGCACCCCGATGAGCAGCAGCGAGATCAGCGTGCCGAGCACCGCGACCGCGGTGCGGGCGGTCATCCCGTGGGTGAGGAAGAGCGTCACCAGCATGATCACGCTGCCGCCGATCACCGCGACCAGCAGCGGGTTCGAGCCGTTGAGGATGGCCGGCAGGATGAACGCGGTCAGCACCGCGAAGCTGACCACCAGCCCGACCAACGCCAGCAGGCCGCGCAGCCGCCCGATCACCACCACGACCAGCGCGAACACCCCGGCGAGCAGCAGCATCGGCAGCTCCCGGTCCACGTCCCTGATGCTGTACTGCAGCTCCTTCGGCGCGTCCGGGGCGTAGGCGACGATCACCTCCTGGTCCACCCGGTAGCGCTGCGGCGCGTCCGGCGGCACCACCTCCTGGAACGTGCGCCCGGCGTGCGGCCCCGTGGTGACCTCGACCGTGGCCTCCTCACAGGCGCCGGTGACGCCGCGCGGCACCTGCACCCCGATGTCCGCGCAGGCCACCTCCCGGACCTCGGTGATCCGCGCGTCCTCGGTCTGCTGGTCGAAGCCGAGCCCGGTGCGCTCCCCCTCCCCCTCCGGCGCGCCGCCCGGCCACAGCAGCACCACACCGGCCGCGACCACGGCGGCGAACGGGATCAGCACCGCCGCGATGACCCGCCGCAGCCGCAACGAGACGGGCGCGGCGGGGCCGCCGTGGTGGTGGCCGTGGTGGTGGCCGTGATGGTCGTGGGGGGCGTGCCCGGTCGGGGGAGGGGCCGGCGGAGCCTCGGGTCCGGCGGGGGCGTCGTCGAAGGAGGTCACGGTCAGATCATCGCCTAAGCGGCCCGGCCCCCTGTTCAGCCCGGCCGGTGTGCCGTTAGCGTGGAGTCGCATATGTGCCAATCGCGGGAGCTCCGGGCACGGGGCTGAGAGGGCGCTGAGGCCGCGCCGACCGCCGAACCTGTTACCGGGTAATGCCGGCGTAGGGAGTAGGTCCGATGACCGAGCAACACGCACGCACGCCTGCCCACACCACGGCCGAGCCGGCCACTGCCGCCGAGCCCGCTGTCGGCGCGCACAAGGGGTACCTCACCGGATCGCGCCCGGACCTCCGGGTCCCGGTGCGGCACGTGCGGCTGACGGACGGCCGGGACGTGTCCCTGTACGACACCTCGGGGCCGTACACCGACCCCGCCGTCCACACCGACGTCCGCCGCGGCCTGCCGCCGCTGCGCGCGGGCTGGATCGCCGAACGCGGCGACACCGCAGAGCGCGGCGCGAACGGCCAGACCAGGCGGAGCCACGGCGCCGCCGTCACCCAACTGGCGTACGCCCGGCGCGGCGAGATCACCCCCGAGATGGAGTTCGTCGCGCTCCGGGAGAACCGCCCCGCCGACCTCGTCCGCGAGGAGATCGCCGCCGGCCGCGCCGTGCTGCCGGCCAACGTCAACCATCCGGAGACCGAGCCGATGATCATCGGCCGGAACTTCCTGGTGAAGGTCAACGCCAACATCGGCAACTCGGCCGTCACCTCCTCGATCGAGGAGGAGGTCGACAAGATGGTCTGGGCCACCCGCTGGGGCGCGGACACGGTGATGGACCTCTCCACCGGCCGGGACATCCACACCACCCGCGAATGGGTGCTGCGCAACTCACCGGTCCCGGTCGGCACCGTGCCCCTCTACCAGGCGCTGGAGAAGGTCGGCGGCCGGGCCGAGGAGCTGAGCTGGGAGATCTACCGGGACACCGTCGTGGAGCAGGCCGAGCAGGGCGTGGACTATATGACCGTGCACGCCGGCGTGCTGCTGCGCTACGTGCCGCTGACCGCGCGCCGCAAGACCGGCATCGTGTCCCGCGGCGGCTCGATCATGGCGGCCTGGTGCCTGGCCCACCACCAGGAGAGCTTCCTCTACACCCACTTCGCGGAGCTCTGCGAGGTCCTCGCCGCCTACGACGTCACGTTCTCCCTGGGCGACGGGCTCCGTCCGGGCTCGATCGCCGACGCCAACGACGAGGCGCAGTTCGCGGAGCTGCGCACGCTCGGCGAACTCACCCGGATCGCCAGGGCACACGACGTGCAGACGATGATCGAGGGCCCGGGACACGTCCCCATGCACAAGATCAAGGAGAACGTGGACCTGCAACGGGAGCTCTGCGACGACGCCCCGTTCTACACCCTCGGCCCGCTGACCACCGATATCGCCCCCGCCTACGACCACATCACCTCGGGCATCGGCGCGGCGATGATCGCCTGGTGGGGCACGGCGATGCTCTGCTACGTCACCCCCAAGGAGCACCTCGGCCTGCCCGACCGGGACGACGTGAAGACCGGCGTCATCACCTACAAGATCGCCGCCCACGCCGCGGATCTCGCCAAGGGCCACCCGGGAGCCCAGGACTGGGACGACGCCCTGTCCGACGCCCGTTTCGACTTCCGCTGGGAGGATCAGTTCAACCTCTCCCTCGACCCGGACACGGCCCGCGCCTTCCACGACGAGACCCTCCCCGCCGAACCCGCCAAGACCGCCCACTTCTGCTCCATGTGTGGCCCCCGCTTCTGCTCGATGAAGATTAGTAGAAGCATCATGAACGACTACGGCGACGAATTGGGCCTGACCAGCCCCGAAGCGGCCGAGGCAGCCGCCGGCATGGCCCAGAAGTCCCAGGAGTTCGCCGACCGAGGCAATCGCCTCTACCTTCCCATCGCTGACTGACTGGCTTCCCTGCTCGCTCCGCGTCCCCCGGTCGGTCGGCCGGTCACCGACCGGGGGACGCGGGCAGTGGGGTGCGCGGCTAGTGACCCGTCGCCTGAAACGTGACTCTGCGCCGTCTCTCTTCCCACAGCGAGGCATGGAAGCAGCACTGATTGTTCATAACGTAGCTATGGGGAGGACTAAGAAGAAGAACCGGTCCGGCGGCCTTGGACGTTGGTGGGGTGTGCTGACTGGCTTGCTGCTTATCGCTGCATGGGTCAACTCAGCTGCGGGGCCAGCGGTGGTCATCGTGCTATCAGCCGCTACGTTACTTTGGTGCGCATTCCAAGCACCTGTGCCCTGCCGCGCCGAACCCGCAACCGAGACCCTGACGGCTGCCGAAATAACGCTTATGGACTGTTGCTTGGCTGCAATATCAGGGCCCACCGGTTGGAGAAACTGAAGGTGCTAGTCTTCCGCCGCCGGGTGCGTGAGTTCTGCTCCGGCTTGTTCGAAGATGCGCAGCACACCATGGTGACACTCGCTGGCCTGGGAAGCCTTCTGTCTGGACTCGTCGCATTCATACCTGGCATCGCCATCTGATCGTGCTCTAGCCACCTCACGCGAAGATCAATACCTGCGATGATCGTCAGCCTAGATATGGACTCTCGCGCCGCTCTAGGTAGTGCTGGAGGCGTAGCCGTTGGGTGTGGTGCATAGGGAGGGTGTCCAGCTCTGCGGGTGGGATGAAGCGGAGTTCTGTGGACTCGTCGGAGATGGTGAGTTCTCCGCCGGTGATGCGGGCGGTGAAGCAGATGTTGCACTGGCGGCGGACTTCGCCGTCGGTGTAGGCGATGACGTGGCGGGGGTCGGTGTAGGTGCCGACGAGGCCGGTGATCTCGATGTCCAGACCGGTTTCTTCCTTGACCTCGCGGACGGCTGTGCCCGGCAGGGAGTCGGTCAATTCCATGCCGCCTCCAGGCAGGGCCCACAGGTCGTTGTCGCGGCGGCGTTGAAGGAGGATGTTGGAGTTATCGTCGGTGACGACGGCTGAGGCGGCGACGACCAGGCTGTTGGGCTTGGGGGCGTCGGGGTCGTCGTAGTACTCGGTGCGTGCCATGGTTCAGGATTCCTCGGTGACGGGCGTGGCGGTGGCCCAGACGGCGTTGAAGCTCTCGGCGTAGGTGTCGAACATGCCGCCGCGGGCGTCGCGGCGTAGGTGCCAGACGGGTGCGCCGTAGGCGTTGACGCCCCAGACGTGGGCGTTGACCAACATCTCCTCGTCGGCCCGGTAGAGGGAGTTGTAGAGCGTGGTGCCGTGGGTCCTGATCTCGATGCCGGGCACGCCGATGAGCGGGCGGTAGTGCATGAGGGCCAAGCGGCAGCGCGATTCGATGCCGTGGCCGAACTTCTCCTCCTGGCCGCGCCGCTGAACGTTGGGACTGTCGGCGTCACCGATGGCGATCCGGATTACACAGCCCTCGGCTGCGCGTTCCTTGAGCAACTCGTTGAGTCTGGGGTTGGCTTCCTGCAGGAACACGGCGGCGTAGACAGCACGTCAATCTGCTCAGTCGCTCGGGTGATGAGGTCGACGAACGCGGTGGCGGGGACGTTGGCGCGTTGTTCGTGAAGCGCGACAAGTTCGGGGCTGACCACGCGGGCGGGGCGGGCTTGGCGTAGGGCAGGCCAGAGTGCGTGCACGTCTTCTCTTAGCCTCGATCCACCGTCGGATTCTGACGTGAGCGATTCTGCTTTCTCGGTGTTGTGGCCGGTCGGAGGGCATGTCGTATTCGCTGGTCTGCCCAGCTTTTCCACATGCGTTCCGGTCGGGCCCTGGTGGGCGGGCTGGGCAGTGACGGTCAGGTTGTCGGAGGCGCGTGGGCGTATGAGTAGGGTCTCCGCTGCCCGCATGGCCGTGGAACGGCGTGGTGTGCGGCCGAGGTTCACCCAGCGTTCGACGGACTTGGGGTCCACGTCGACCTTCGCCGCGAGGGTGGCATGGGTCCAGCCTCCGGCTGCCATGACAGCTCGTAGCCTCTCGTTCGGCTCCACAGTCTCTCTCCGCATGGTGGGACGGCACTAGGGACGTTCTACCCGACGCGGGACGTCCCAAAGTGGGGTTTGGACGTGGTTCCTACGTCCCAGTGAGCGACGCGATGATCACGCGACGTAGACCCCCGCGACCGTGGGCTCGGTCCGGGGGCGTGGCCAACGCTACGAAGGAGCGTCGACGTGTCGCACTGTATCGCCTGGATTCTTATGCCGTTGCTACGACGGCTCTTGCCCGCCCCCGGCCGCCACCGGGCGGACCCGGTGCCCCCGGAAGTGTGCGGGGAGGACGAACCGACGATGGTGTTGCCTCGCCAGCCGGGGTGGAGCATCGATGACCTGGTCCGCCCGTACGTGCTGTCCGCCGCAGAACGACGTTCGCGTCGTGAGCGGACCGAGCAACGAGAGCGGCGACGGGCGCTGTGGCTGGCCTCGTACGGGATCGACGTGGGACCGAGCCGCATCCACGGGGTGGAGGTGGCCCAGTGAACGGCGCATCGATGCCCAAGGTCGGTTCCCTGGCACGGGATACGGAGCATGACCGGCTCGGCAAGGTCATGGACTACCAGTCGGGCCGAGTGTGGCTTCGCCCCGTCGAGGGTGGGCGCGAATGGGACGTTCAGCCGGACCACGTGGAACTCGTGGCGGAGCGACTGGGGCGGCGATCCTGGTGAGCCCTCGGTCAGTCATCAAGCACGTGCCCTGGACGCTGGGCGAGGAGACAGCGCCGAACGCCACCCAGGCGATCTTCCGCATGGAGTGCCTGACCTGCGGCGCTTCCTCCGAGCTGGTGGACAACGAGTCCGCGCCGGTCGAGCTGTGGGCCCTGGAACACACCGGCCGGAACATCTCACATCGCCAGTTCAAGCTGTACACGGAGTGGTTCATGCGCGCTCAACGACGAGGCCGTGGCCGCGTACGTCGCGAAGTACATCACCAAGGGAGCGGCCGACACCGGCGCCGGCCTCGACCAGCGCGTCACGGCCAGCCGAGACATCGCCGTCGCCCCGGTCTCGCCGCATGTCCGGGCCCTCATGGCGACCTGTTGGCGCCTCGGTGGCCTACGCGAACTGGCGCCGCTCAGGCTGCGCTCCTGGGCCCACACCCTCGGCTACCGGGGCCACATCCTCACCAAGTCGCGTGCCTACTCCACCACCTACACCAGTCTCCGCAGCGAACGCGCCCAACATCGCCAACCCATCGATGAGTCGACCCAACCAGACTCCGTCACAGAGTCGACTTGGCGCTACATCGGCTCCGGCCACACCCCCGGCGCCGCCCTCATCGCCGCAGGCATCGCCGAAGACCTGGCGCGGAACCGCGAGACGGCTCGCGATGCGCTGGGCGGTGATGTCGGCTGAGCGGAGAGCGAACGCGGGAGTCGTCGGAGGAGGAGAAGGCGCGGGCCTGGATTCGTCGGCACGTGGACGACTCGCCGACGCTCTCCGATGAGCAGTTGCGGCGCATCGGGGAGATCCTGGGCCTGGCCCTTACTCGGAGGACGTCTTCCACACGGGAGTGAGTAGCTCGACATCGAACGGCTTCCTGCCCTTGCCTCCGGGTCGAGCGATCACGGCATGCAGGACGCTCCTGATCAGTTCCCGCTTCTGGGACAGTGTGCGCGTCCGGTAGGTCTCAGCGATGTTGGCGTCCACCGCCTCCGCTGCCGCCTTCTTCGCAAGGTGGTCGGCCTGCTCCTCCCGGAGCTTCTTCACTCTGCCCTCGATCGTCGGCAGGTTCCGGAAGAACGTCTCATCGTCGATCTCGCCCTCATGCCATCGGCGTTCGAGTTCCTTGCGGCTCTGCACGGCGCGGGCCAGGTCGTCTTCACCGTCCCACTCCGGGACCTCCTGCGCCCTGCTGGCAGCCTGGGCCTCCAGCTTCGCGATGACCAGCTCTTCGATGTACTTGTCCGTCTTGTCGCCGCGCTTGTACGTCTTGTTGCAACCGCCGTCCACGCTCTTCTTGCACAGGTATCCGTGCTGATAGGTCAGCCACTGGTTGGCCTTGACCCCGATCATCTTGTTGTTGCAGACGGTGCCGTCGTCGTGCACGTAGCCGCAGCGGAGTAGGCCGGTCAGCAGGTACTTGTGCACGACTCCACCGCGAGGCATCCCGGTGCCGTTGCCGCGTCCTCTGATCGTCGAGACAACCGCGAACCACTCCTTGGGGGTGATGATCGGCTGCCACTGTCCGACGACTGGTTGGTCATCGCCGTCTCGGACGAGTTCACCCTTGATCTCCCGATAGCCGCACAGCCGGGCGTTCATCAGGATCTGCTTGACGGCCATGTACTGGAAGGCGTTGCCCTTGCTGGTGACAAGACCCGCGTCCTTCCACTGCTGGGTGATCTCCGAGACGGACGCGCCCGCGATCACGTCACGGACGCCCTTGCGGATGGCGTCGGCCTCCCTCGGCCGGAGCGTGACCTTGTCGTCCTCCCAGCCGAACGGGCGCCAGGCGGCGACGGACTGGCCACGGATAGCGCGGTTGCGATGGCTGTTGCGGGCTCGACGCTGCTTCTTCCTCGTCTCCGCGAGGGACATGGCCACGCCCACCAGTCCCTTGATCTCGAACCCTTCGGCGTAAAGGTCCTGGAGGCCGTTGGAGTCGTGGTAGACGCGGCCCTCATGGGCGGTGAAGGCGCGTAGGTAGCGTTCCCAGTCACCGGGCCGGCGGTACAGCCGGTCGTCGTTGATCGCCATCACGCCGTGGATCGGGTAGCCCTCGGGCGTCTGTCCGGCCGCGAGATCGGTGATCAACTGCTCGAAGTCCTCCCGGATCACCTCCTCCTTGCTGGCGCTCTTGTCGTTGTCCGTGTAGCGGTAGACGACCAGCCATCCGAACCTCCGGGCGTGCTCCGCCATCTCCCGGTGCTGGTCCTCGATGCCGTGGGCGTCCTTCGCCCGGCCGTCGAACGAGATGCGGGCGTAGCAGACGACGCACTTGAGCTCCGGGTTCTGCGCCAGCATCGCCCGTACGTCATCGACGGGCGGCAGCCCTTCCGGTGTGCCGCGCAGCTTGCTGATGATCTCCGCACGCGTTGCCATCTGCTCTCCCCTGGCCTGATGTTCGCGCTGACCCGATCGCCGACTGAGTCGGGTCACGTCGACCGCCGGCGCGGATCCGTGCGTCGGGGCCCGGGTGATGGCCGGGGCCCCGGCGCGGGGCGGCGGTCAGGCGGGGGCGACCTCGGGGAGGGCGGCCAGGGCGAGGGACCAGGGGTAGGGGGGTGGGGCGCCCTGGCCGGGCTCGTGGGGGGTGACGCCGGTGTCGCCGTGGAGGACGCGGACGCCCATGGTGCGGAGGGTCTCGAGGGTGGACTCGAACTGCGCGTGCCGCGCGTAGGCCGCGTTGACGCACGGCATGGTCACGATCGGGATGCCCTTGCCGCGGGCCTCGACGGCGTAGCCGACGACGAACTTGCGGGTGATGCCCAGGGCCCATTCGTTGAGGGTGTTGAACGTGGCCGGGGCGATCAGGATCGCGTCCGCGTGTGGCCACACGTCCGGCTCGCTGGGGAACCTGAAGCGGCTGCGGACCGGATTGCCGGTCAGCTTCTCCAGCTCCGGCACCTGGTCGGTCACCCAGCGCTCGGCGGAGGGGGTCAGCCCGAGGCAGACGTCCCAGCCCGCGGCCTTCGCCTGCTCGATGACGGGGCCGAGGGTGAGGACGGGCCGGGCGGCGCAGGCCAGGAGGTAGAGCACACGGTTCGTGGTCATTCCGGAAGTTCACCGCGCGGGGCGCGACGGCCGCAACGGCGGGTGTGGCGCAGGGCCTCACCGAACGTCGCCCCCGCCGGACGCCACCGCGGGGTGGCGGTCAGACCGGCGGGGACCAGGACGGTGGCCGTCCGCTGACCGCGACCGCGCGGTCCAGCAGCGGGGCGTCGTCCGGCACCACGACGACTGGGCCGAAGCCCGTGCCCACCCGCTCCGCGTCGCTGGCCGACTGGGACAGCAGGGCGATCGACGCCCGGGCGCTGGCCTCGTCGCAGTGGTAGGGCTGGCCGGTGGCGCGGGCCAGATCCCAGCCGTGCAGCAGCACCTCGTTGAGCGCCACCTGCCCGGCGACGACGGACGGGAACGATACGCCGCCGGCCTGCGTCTCCCCCTCCCACGCGGCCGGATCCCGCCAGGCGTCCACCAGCTCGTCGAGCCGCCGCCGCAGCTCGCCGCGCCAGTCGTGGGGGATCGGCGGGGGCAGTGTGGAGCCCGGGTCCGTCGCGGTCGTCGGCCCGAGGTCCTTGCGGGCGGCGTCCCGGAAGGCGACGGTCAGGCCGAGCAGGTGCCGGAGCAGGCCGGCCACGCTGTAGTCCTCGCAGGGCGTGGGCAGCGCGAACTGGTCGTCGGACACGCCGTCGAGCAGCCCCGCCAGCTCGCGGGCCACCGGTTCCAGGTCGAGCATGTGTTGTTGCGTCGTCATGTGGGGGTAGACCACCCTGTCGTCCGGAACTCATCGGTGGGCGATGGGAGCGGTGCTACGGGTGGTGCACCTCGTAGACCGGGGCGCCGTCCGGGGCGTTGCCGGTCTGCCGGATGGCCTGGCGCCTGAGCAGGAAACGGAGCGCGTCGTGTACCCGCGCCTCGCTCATCCCCGTGCGCGCCGCGAGCGCGGCCACGCTGAGCCGCGCCTCGCCGACCTCGGCCAAGGGCGGCGCGAGCAGCACGGCGACGGCCCACACGTCCTCGGTGATCGTCAGCCGCTCCCGCCAGGCGGCCAGCAACTGGTCGGCGGTGAGGGCGGACTGCCGTGGCTGCCGTCGTTCCGGTCGGGGCAGAAGACCGTCGGCGATCTGCTCCAGCACGTCCGCGACCCGGTCCAGCGAGCGGGTCTGGTCCCGTACCAGATCCTGCATCGCCACCACTGACTTCTGCTGCGCCTCGGCGATGGTCCGCAGCACGCTCACCTCGTCCCACCGCGCGCGGTTCGTGTCCCTGGCGAGGATCGCGAGCTCCTCGTCGCTGCGGACGGAGCGCTCCTCCAGCCGCACGATCGCGTCGGCGACCTGCTCGGGCATGGCGTAGGCCGTCGGCGCCTGCGGATCGGCGGGCTGGACCTCGGCCTGGTGCAACGCGTACACGCCGTCGCGCTGGACGCTGACGATCACCTCGGTGACCCAGTTCTTGAAAGCCTCGGACTCCGACTTGGTGCTGCCGTTGACGAGCCGGATCAAGCCCTTCACGTTCACCATGAGATTTGACTTCTTGAGGCCGTGACCTGCGAAGCTGCTCAAAGCGTCGCGTGGACTGACGCTTTGGAGAATATTCGAGAGTCGCCGGGTGTGGTCCGCGGGAACGTGCCGGGCGACGGCGGCACGGGTGTTCGCGTAGCCGAGTTCCGCGGCCACGTCCACGGCCGGGAACCAGTGCTCTCCGTCCGGCATCGTCAGCCGGCGGACGCGGGCGCCGGTCGCCGCGTAGACGAAGTCGTTGATGTCGATCGCGTCGCGCCGGGCGGTCGCGTCTGGCGCGTTCTGCTGGTGGTCGTTCATGGGACGGACGGTAAGCAGACGATCATTCCGAATGCGATCGAACAGGGGTGAGTTCACCCAATCGCGGATGTTTACTGAACTTCGACACGGGTGTTGAAGGCGAGGCCGGAGCCGGGGACGTGACCGTGGCACTGGACGTTCGAGGTGGTCTCGATGGTCGCGCTGGTCTGCGTCCAGGGGCCGTAGTAGGTGCCGACGAACTGCGGGTCGGATGAGTTGGGGTAGGCGTCGTAGCAGTCGACGACCGCGCGGAAGGTGAAGTCACCTGCGCCTGCGGGGCAGGTCACGCCGCCGGCGCCCGAGCCGTAGGGCGGTTCGGGGTACACCGTGCAGTCGTTCACGTCCGCGCCCGCGGGCTGCGCCCCCACCAGGCAGGTGCCGAACGAGGCCACCGCCGCCATCGTCGCGCCGACCGCAGTCCGGGCGTACCGTCTCATCGCGCTGCCTCCACACCGTCGCCTGCCGTGTGCCTGCCGTGCGACAGCCTGGTGTCGAACATTGTCGAACACAAGACCCCAGGGGCGCACGGGACTTACCCGACGGTAGCCGCGCGGAGGCCGAGGAGCACCAGAACGGCCGCGGTGACGCGGCCGAGCAGGGCGGTGAAGCGCGGCGAGCGCAGCGCCCGGGTGGCGTGGCCGAGGAGCGCGGTCCAGGCGAGCAGCCAGCAGGTGAGGAGGCCGACCTGGGCGGTGGCGAGCACGTAGATCTGGGGGGCGAGCGGCCGGCCGGGGTCCAGGAACTGCGGTACCAGGGTCAGGAAGATGGCTGCGGCCTTCGGGTTCAGGACGTTGCCCAGCAGCGCCTGGACGTAGCCGGCGGAGCCTGCCCCGCCGGTCCGGCCGGGCCAGGGGAGGCGGCGGGCCCGCGTGCTCCGCGCGTCGCGTGCGCGGTGCGCGTGGGTGCGCCACGTCCAGACGCCGAGCGCGACGAGGTACGCCGCGCCGGCCAGGCGGAGCGCGGTGAACGCCTGGCCGGAGCGCATCACCAGGGCGGACAGGCCGACCGCGGCCAGCGTGGCGTGCACGTACAGGCCGCTGGCGGTTCCCAGGATCACCGGGAGCGCGTGCCGGCGGCCGTCGCGGCCCACCTTCTGGACGAGCAGGGTCAGGCTGGCGCCCGGCGTGGCGATCAGCGGGAACACGGCCGCCAGAAAGCCGGCGACGGCGTGGCCGGGTGGCATCGCGGGCGCCCGCTCAGGGCACGACGCGGAAGTGCGTGGTCAGCCGCCAGCCGGGATCGCCGGCGGCACCGGCCGTGTCGGCGTCGCGGTCGAGGACGTGGAAGGCGAGGCCGGGCGGCTGGTCGCGGTCCGCGGGTTGGTCGCCCTCCCAGGGCATCCGCAGCGTCCAGGTCACCGCGGGGCCGACCAGCAGCGGGCGGCCGGCGAAGGTGGAGGCGGCGGCGGTGTGGGCATGGCCGGTGAGCACGGCGACGACGCCGGGGCGCGTGGCCAGCAACGCGGCGAGGTCCTCGGGGTTCTGGAGGCGGATGCCGTCGACCAGCGGATGGTGCAGGACCACGGGCGGCTGGTGGAAGGCGACCAACGCGGGTGTGGTGCGGGGAAGTTCGTCCAGCGTCCGGGCCAGCCAGTCGAGGGTGTCGGCGGTCAACAGGCCCTCGTCGCGCCCGGGGATGGTCGCGTCGCACATCAGCACGGCCGCGTCGCCGATCCGGTGCGCGCGGTTGATCGGGGCCTTGGCGTCGTCGGCGCTCTCGCCCAGCAGCGTTTCGCGGTAGGCGGGCCGGGCGTCGTGGTTGCCGGGACACGTCAACACGGGGAACGGGGCGTCCAGCAGGCTGGCGGCCTCCGCGTACTCGGCCGGTTCGCCGTGGTCGGCGATGTCGCCGGTGACGAGCAGGGCGTCGACCGGGCGGGGCAGCGCCCGCAGGTAGCCCATGACGCGGCGGGCGCGTTCGGTGGCGCGGGGCGTGCCGTCCAGGTGGAGGTCGCTGATCTGGGCCAGGAGCACCATCGTTCGGTCTCCCCTTCCTGATGTGGATCGATGACGAGGCGACTGAGGACCCTGGCGGCTCTGCCGAATCCGCCGACTCTAATGATTAGCATCGATTATTCCGTTAGGGGGACGATAGACTGGACCCGGGTCCGAACGGAAGAGGCCGAGCGGAAGGGGGTCGTGCGATGGACCGTTATCTGGCGCTGGAGCTGGCGAGCACCATCCGGCACGACGGGGACGGCGGGGTGGCCGACGATCTGGCCGATGTCGCCGGGCTGGCGCACTGGGTGCGGGCGCAGTCCGGCCTGTTGGACGGCGTCGCCGACCTGCGCGGGTTCGTCGCGGACGAGGCGGCGCTGGCGGAGGTGGTCGGGGTGCGCCGGGCGGTGCGGGCGCTGTTCGCCCGCGCGGTGCGGCCGGGGCCGCCGAGCCCGGCCGACGCGCACCGGCTGCTGCCCGCCGACGAGGCGCAGGCCAGGCTCAACGAGGCCGCCGCGCGGGCGGCGTTCGTCCCCCGGCTCGAATGGGCCGCGGACGACGAGGCGCCGCGCGTCGCGTACCGGTCGGCCGAGCCCGACCCGGCGGCCCGGCTGACCGCCGCGCTCGCCGCGGCCACGATCGACTTCCTGTCAGGGGCGCAACGCGAGAAGCTGCGCGCCTGCACCGCCCCGCGCTGCGTGCGGTACTTCGTGAAGGGGCACGGCCGGCAGGAATGGTGCAAGGCATCCTGCGGCAACCGCGCCCGGGTGGCCCGCCACTACCAGCGGCACAAGGGACGCCCGGCTGGCTGAGCCGCCGGCCGCGGGACGTCGGCCGGCAAGGCCTCAGCGGCCGCGCTCGGCGCCGCCGTTGACCTGGAGCACCTGTGCGGTGACGTGTCCTGCGGCGTGCGAGGCGAGCCAGTGCAGGGTCTCGGCGATGTCGCCCGGCTCGCCGGCGCGCCCGTTCAGGGTCTGCGCGACCAGCGTCCGGCGCCGCTCCTCGGTCATCCGTCCGCCGAAGAACTCCGTGTCGTCAATCACCCCGGGCGCGACCACGTTGACCGTGATGCCCCGAGGGCCCAGCGCCCGCGCCAGGTCGAAGGCGTACGGGTGCAGCGCGGCCTTGCTGCCCGCGTAGGCGCCGGTGCCCGAGCCGCGGTAGGCGGCGATGGAGGACAGGAAGAGCACCCGGCCGCCCGGCGAGGCGAGCCGTTCGCGCAGCGCCTCGGTGAGCAGCACGGCGGTGAGCACGTTGCTGCGGTGGTTGACGGTCCATTCGTGGGCCACCTGGCGCAGCCGGTCGTCGACGTCCGGTGCGGGCTCCCGGGTGCCGTTGCCGCCCGCGTTGTTGACCAGCACGTCCACCGTGCCGAAGCGTTCGGCGATCAGCTTCGCGGCCCGGGCCGCGTCCTCGGGCTCGGCGAGGTCGGCGGGGCAGGGGACCGCGCCCTCGATATCGGCCGCCGCGCGTTCCAACACGTCCGCGCGGCGCCCGACGAGCACCGTGGTGTCGCCGTCGCGCGCGAAGCGGCGGGCGGTCGCCAGGCCGATGCCCGTGCCGCCGCCGCTGATCACCACGGTGCGTCCCTCCCCCAGGCCTTGGCGGCCTGGGAGGTGCCCCCATTCCCGTTCGGTCATAGCGGCAACGTATCCGCTCGGAGCGGGACCTGCCAGGAAAGTGCGGTGCCGGCGCCCTGAAGTCCGGGGCCGAGCTCGGCGGAGCCGCCGAGTTCCTCGGCGCGGCGGCGGATGTTGCGCAGCCCGCCCCCGCGTCCCCGGGGACCGCCGTCGCGCAGCTCGTCGGGCTCCTCCGGGAGGCCGGCCCCGTTGTCCGCGACGACCATCCGCACCGTGTCGTCGGACACCTCGACGGTCACCTCGACGCGGGTGGGGCGCGCGTGCCGGGCGGCGTTGGACAGGGCCTCGCGCAGCGCCGCGACCAGATGGTCCGCCGCCGCGTCGGGGACCCGGGCGTCCACCGCGCCGGTGAAGCCGACCGAGGGGGTGAAGCCGAGGGTCTGCGCGGCGGCGCCGGTCTCCCGCAGCACCCGGGTGCGCAGTCCGCGGGGTGCCTCGTCGGGCTGCTGCTGGAGCGCGAAGATCGCGGTGCGGATCTCCTGCACGATGCCGTCCAGCTCGCGGGCCGCTCCGTCGATGCGTCCGGCGATGTCGGGGGCGCGGGAGCCGGCCGCGCGCTGCGCGCCCTCCAGGATCATGCCGACCGCGAACAGCCGCTGGATCACCAGGTCGTGCAGGTCACGGGCGATCCGGTCGCGGTCCTCCAGCACGGCCAGGTGCTCACGGTCCACCCGGGCGCGGGTGAGCACCAGGGCGAGCGCGGCCTGCTGGGCGAACTGGGTGGCCAGCGCCCGTTCCGGCACCGAGTACGGGGCGCCGCCGGGGCTCCTGGCCAGGGCGAGCACGCCGAGCGTCCGGCCGTCGCTGGCCAGCGGCAGGGCCATCCGAGGGCCGAACCGTCGCGCCAATCTGGCCCCGATGAACAGGTCGGCGTCGGGGTCGACGGGTTCACCCTCGTCCGCCGGCTCGTCCACGAAGATCGGTTCGCCGGCCAGCACCCGGCGGGCGGCGGGGGTGCCGGCGGGCACGACGGTGCCGAGCAGCCCGGCCGGCTCGTCGGCGCTGACCGCGACGATCTCCAGGTTGCCGCCGCCGGAGACCCAGGAGGCGTCGACGCCGCCGGCGCCGTCTCCGCGCGGTGCGGGCGCCTCGGCGGCACCCGGCTCCCGGGCCGCGGCGTCGCCGGTCGGCTCGAGCACCGCGCCGACGGAGGCGCCGGCCAGTCGCCTGGCCTGTTCGGCGACGACCGCCATCGCGTCGTCGGCGTCCCCGGACAGCAGCGAGGTGGACAGCTCCAGGCTGCCGTCCATCCAACGGGCCTGCTGCCTGACCGCCTCGTACAGCCGGGCGTTGCCGACGGCGATGCCCGCCTCGGTGGCCAGGATCCGCAGGATCTGCAGGTCGTCGGCGGAGAACCGGCCCTCGGCCTTGTCGGCGAGGTAGAGCGCCCCGTAGCCGGCGCCGTGCACCCGGATGGGCACGCCGACCATCGACTGCATCGGGGGGTGCCCGGGCGGGAAGCCGGCGCAGCGCGGGTCGGCGGCGAGCTCGTCCACCAGCATGGCGTCCGTGCTGTCGGTGCTCTCCAGCATGGCGCGGATCAGTCCCGAGCGGCCGGGGAGCTGGCCCACCGCCTCGTGTACGTGGGGGTCCACCCCGTGCGTGACGAACTCGCCGACGCCGCTGCCGTCCTCGTTGAGCACGGCCAGCGCGGCGTAGCGGGCGTCGGCCAGCTCGGCCGCGGTGGTCACGATGCGGTCGAGCATGGTGTGCAGCTCGACGTCGCGGCCGATGGACTCCATGGCCTGGAGCAGGCGCGGCATTCGCCGGGCCAGCTCGGGGGTGATCCCGTTGGCCGGCTCGGTGGGGTCGGTGTGACGCGCTGCCATGACAGCGAGGGTAGCCAGCGCTGATTCGCCGCGAAAGTCGGCTATGCCGGAATTGCGGCGGGGGTGGTCCTGACGGCTGCCTCGCGCTCCAGCATCCGGCGGAACGGGCCGGGGACGGCGGCCAACTCCGCATACGGGCCGCGCTGCACCGGCCTCCCCCGGTCCAGCACCAGCACCTCGTCGACCGCCGCCAGTCCGGCCAGCCGGTGGGTGATCAGCACGGTGGTGCGGCCCTCGGTGGCGGCCAACAGATCGGCGGTGAGGGCGTCGGCGGTGGGCAGGTCGAGGTGCTCGGCCGGTTCGTCGAGCACCAGCACGGGGAACCCCGCCAGCAGCGCCCTGGCCAGCGCGAGCCGCTGGCGCTGGCCGCCGGACAGCCGGGCGCCGCGTTCGCCCACGGGGGTGTCCAGACCCTCCGGCAGCGTCGCCACCCAGTCGAGCAGCCGGGCGTCGGCCAGCGCGGCGCGCAGCGCGGCGTCGTCGGCGCCGGGCTGGGCCAGCCGCAGGTTCTCGCGCAGGGTGCTGTCGAAGACGTGCGCGTCCTGGGCGCACAGCCCGACCACGCGGCGCACGGCGTCGCCGGCCAGATCGGCGGCGGGGACGGCGGCGGCGCCCAGCGTGTAGGTGCCCGCCTCGGCGTCGAGGAAGCGGACCAGGCAGTGGGCGAGGGTGGTCTTGCCCGAGCCGGAGGGCCCGACCACGGCGATCCGGCGGCCCGGGGTGAGGCGGAGGTCCACGCCGTCGAGCGCGGGCCGCTCCGCCCCGAGGTGGCGGGCGGTCAGGTCGTGCACCACCAGAGGGAACGGGTCGGCGGGCGGGGCCTGCGGCCGTGCGGGTTCGCGCACCGCGGCGGGGGCGTCGAGTATCTCCCGCACCCGCTCGGCCGACCGGGTCACCCGGTGCCGGTGCTGCACCGCCAGCGGCAGCGCCTCGACCGCCTCGAACGCGGCGAGCGGCACCAGCACGACGCTGGCCAACCACACCCCGGCGAGGTCGCCGCCGGCGACCGCCCCGGCACCCAGCCAGGCGGCGCAGGTCACGCTGAGCCCGGCGGCCAGCGCGGCCAGCCCGCCGCCGAGCGCGGTGGCGGCGGCGGAACGGGCGGCCAGCGCGGTGAGTCGGGCGTCGGCCGCGCGCACGGCAGCGCGCCGGGCCGGCAGCGCGCCCGCCACGGTCAGCTCGGCGGTGCCCGTCAGCAGGTCGAGCGTGCGGGTCGCCAGCTCACCCCTGGCCGGGGCGAGCTGGCGCTCGGTGCGCCGGGCCACGGCCCCGACCAGCGCCGGGACGGCCACCCCCGCGACCAGCAGGCCGCCGGCCAGCGCGGCGCCGGCGGCGGGCAGCAGCCAGCCGGTGAACGCGACGGCGCCCAGCGAGACGACGACGGCGACCGTGGCCGGCAGCAACCAGCGCAGGTAGTAGTCCTGCAACGCGTCCACGTCGTCGACCACCCGGACCAGCAACTCCCCGCGCCGCACCGCGCCAGGCGCTTGCCGCGCGGAGGGGGGACCTCCCCCTGGCTGCCCCGGGGCCCGAGAGGCGCCTGCGGGCCGGCCGGCGTCGTGCGCCCCCGCACCGGCGGCGACCGGGCCTCCGCTCCGCGGTGGGCCCTGCGCCTCCGGGCCGAGGCCGGCGGCGTCGGTCCCGCGGGGCTCAGGCGACTGGGTGCCTGTAGGGACCGGGTGTCCGTTCCACGGTGCGACCTGTGTCTCCGGGCCGTGGACGGCGGTGCTGGCCTCGTGGCTTTCCGGCGACTGGTCGCCGGTGCGAGCCGGGTCTCCGCCTCCCCGTGCGTCCTCTGCGGCGGCGTCGGCCCTGAAGGGCTCCTGCGGCTGAGGGCCGGCCGGGGCCGAGACGCCGTTCCGCAGCGCATCCTCCGTTTCCCAGCCGTGGGCGGCGCGGTTCGTCTCGGTAGGTGCCTCGGCGGGCGGCGGGTCTGCCGTGTGGAGTGGGGCGAGTCGCTCCAGGCGGAGATAGACGGCGACGCGCAACTCGGCGAGGACCCGCAGCACCGCGTCGTGGCCGACGAGGCGCTCCGCATAGCGGAAGACCGCCCGGCCGATGCCGAACGCGCGCGTCGCCGTGACGGCGATCATCAGGTAGAGGATCGGCGGCTGTTGCCAGGCCCGGGAGATCAGCCATCCGGACGTGGCCATCAGCCCCACGGCCGACCCCGTGGCCAAGGCCCCGAGCGCGATCGCCACCGCGAGCCGCCCTTTCCTCCCCCCGGCCGCGGCCCGCACCCACCCGAGCGGATGCCCCGCCCGCCCGGCCGAGGAGTCCGCCCTCGCGGGCCCGGCCGGAGCCAGAGGGCCGGGGACCACGTCCGTCTCGTCCGGCGCATCGATCGACGCCGCGCCTTCCTCAGACCCGGAGGCCAGCCGCAGGTCGGCCCGTTGGCCCGCGGCGCCGTCCGCGCTCGCCGGCGCCGGCCCGGTCACCGCGGGAAGCGGTGTCCGCTGCGTTGGTTCCACGTGAAACACCCGGTCGGCCGCGGCCAGGAGGGCGGGGCGGTGGGTGACCAGCAGGATCGTGCGGTCCGGGTCGGCCGCGAGGCCGGCGAGCGTGTCGAGCGTCTCGGCCTCGGTCGCGCCGTCCAGCGCCGCGGTCGGCTCGTCGAGCAGCAGCAACGGGCGGTCGGCGAGCAGCGCCCGGGCCAGGGCGACGCGCTGGCGTTGGCCGGCGGAGAGGCCGGAGCCGCCCTCGCCGACCCGGCGGGCCGGGTCGAGGTCGGAGGCCGCCGCCCGGGCGAGGGCGTCGGCCACCGCCGCGTCGTCCGCATCGGGCCGGGCCAGCCGGACGTTCTCGGCGATGGTGCCGGCGAACAGGTGGGGATGCTGCGGAACCCAGGCGATCTGGCGATACCAGCTCGCCGGGTCGAGCGTGGCCAGGTCTCGTCCGCCGACGAGGATCCGCCCGGCGGCCGGCTCGGCGAAGCCCAGCAGGGCGGCGAGCAGCGTGGACTTCCCGCCGCCGGACGGCCCCGTCAGCGCGACGGTCTCGCCCGGGGTGACGGTGAGGGTGGTCTCGGCCAGCGACGCCGCCGCCCGCCCCGGATGCCTGACCACCAGCCGATCCACGGTGATGGCGGCCGTTCGTACGTCGGGGGCGGGCGCGTGGCCCCGCTGCGCGGGAGGTTCGGTCGCCAGCACCGCGAAGACGTCCTCCGCGGCGGCCATCCCCTCCTGCGCCGCGTGGAACCGCGCTCCCACCTGGCGCAGCGGCTGGTACGCCTCGGGCGCCAGGATCAGCACGACCAGGCCCGTCTCCAGGCCGAGGTCGCCGTGCACCAGCCGCATGCCGATGCCGACCGCGACCAGCGCCACCGAGATGGTGGCCAGCAGTTCCAGCGCGAAGGCGGAGAGGAAGGCGAGCCGCAGCGTGCGCAGGGTGGCGCGCCGATAGTCGTCGGTGACCGCGCGGATGCGCTCCGCCTGCGGCTTGGCCCGGCCGAACACCTTCAGGGTGGTCAGCCCGGAGACGACGTCGAGGAAATGTCCTGACAGGCGGGACAGCCGGCGCCACTGACGATCCGTCTGGGCCTGGGTGGCCCAGCCGATCAGCGCCATGAAGAGGGGGATCAGCGGCAGCGTGACCGCGATGGTGGCCGCCGAGACCCAGTCGTCGGTGAGGATCCGGGCCAGCACGGCCACCGGGACCACCACGGCCAGGCCGAGCTGCGGCAGGTAGCGGGCGAAATAGCCGTCCAGCGCGTCCACGCCGCGGGTGGCCAGCGCCGTGAGCTCGCCCGAGCGCTGCCCGGTCAGCCAGGAGGGGCCGAGCCGGTCGGCGGCGTGGTCGAGAAGCCGCAGCCGCAGTTCGGACTTGACGGCCGCGCTGGTCCGGTGCGCGGCCAGCTCGGTGAGGTAGACCACGGTCGCCCGGCCGGCCGTGACGGCGCCGAGCAGCAGCAGCGGGGTGCGCAGCTCGGCCACCCCCTGTCCGGAGGCGAACGCGCCGACGATGACCTCGGCGAGCAGCACCGCCTGGGCGATGACCAGGCACGCTCCGGCCAGGCCGAGGGCGACCGAGGCGGCGAGGAAACCCCGGGTGGCGCGGGCGTACCGCAGCAGCCGCGGATCGACGGGCTTCACGTCAACACTCCCTCCGTGCTGGCTCAGTGCGAGGTTTCCGCGGCGATGTGCTGGGTGCCGATGCGCTTGCGGAACACCCAGTACGTCCAGCCCTGGTAGAGCAGCACCACGGGCGTGGCCAGGGCGGCGCACCAGGTCATGATCCGCAGCGTGTAGGGGCTGGACGCGGCGTTGTCCACGGTCAGGTTCCAGCTCTCGTTCAGCGAGGAGGGCATGACGTCGGGGAAGAGCGCCAGGAAGAGCAGCGCGACGGTGGCCGCGACGGTCACCCCGGAGAGCAGGAACGCCCAGCCCTCCCGGCCGGCGGCGTTGGCCGCCAGCGCGACCAGCAGCGCCAGCACCGCGACGACCAGCGCCACCAGGGTGCGGCCGTCACCCTGCTCCGCCTGGGTCCAGACCAGGAACGTCCCCGCCAGCACAGCGGTGGCCGCGCCCAGCAGGGATGCCGCCCGGCGGGCCCGCCGCCGGATGTCGCCGACCGTCTTCAGCGCGGTGAACACGGCGCCGTGGAAGGTGAACAGCGCCAGGGTGACCGCCCCGCCGAGCAGGGCGTACGGGCTGAGCAGGTCGAGCAGGTCGCCCGCGTACTCCCGGTCGGGCCCGATGGGCACGCCGCGCACCACGTTGGCGAAGATCAGGCCCCAGAGGAACGCGGGCAGCAGCGAGCACCAGAAGATGGCGTGCTCCCAGTTGCGCTGCCAGTACTCGGCGGCGCGCTTCGCCCGGTACTCGAAGGCCACGCCGCGCACGATCAGGCAGAGCAGGACGGCGAGCAGCGGCAGGTAGAAACCGGAGAAGAGGGTGGCGTACCAGTCGGGGAAGGCCGCGAAGGTGGCGCCGCCGGCGGTGAGCAGCCAGACCTCGTTGCCGTCCCAGACCGGGCCGATGGTGTTGATCAGGACCCGGCGCTCGGCGCGGTCGCGGGCCAGCAGTCGGGTGAGCACGCCGACGCCGAAGTCGAAGCCCTCCAGGAAGAAGTAGCCGGTCCACAGCACGGCGATCAGCACGAACCACACGTCGGGGAGTTCCATCGCGCGTCCTCCAGCAGCAGGGTCGGTAGGAGGGTCAGTAGGAGAAGGCCATCGGTCGGTCCTCCGCCGCGGGTTCCCCGTCGCCGGTCGCGCGGCCGCCCGGGTCGCCGCCGATGCGGGTCGGCGGGTTGCGGTCCGCGTCGGTCAGCTCCGGCGGGCCGGCCTTGGCGTACCGGGCCAGCAGCCGGACCTCGATCACGGCGAGCGCCGCGTACAGCAGGGTGAAGAGCGTCAGCGAGGCGATCACCTCGCCCTGCGAGACGCTCGGCGAGACGCCGGCGGCGGTCGGCAGCACCCCGTAGACCAGCCAGGGTTGCCGCCCGGTCTCGGTGAAGATCCAGCCCCAGGCGTTGGCGACCAGCGGGAAGAGCATGGTGAGCAGCGCCAGCCGCCAGTACCAGCCGGTGAGCACGGCGGGCAGTTCGCGGCCGCGGGTGAGCGCCAGCCGGGGCACCTCCTCCTCGCCGGTGCGCAGCCGCGGCGCCAACCAGAACCGCCGGCGGGTCAGCCACAGGCCGGCGGCGCCGAGCGCGGCGGAGGCCATGCCGAAGCCGATCATCCAGCGGAAGCTCCAGTAGGCCAGCGGGATGTTGGGCCGGTAGTCGCCGGGTCCGTACCGCTCCTGCATCTGCTCGTTGAGGTCGTTGATGCCGGGGACCTCTTCCGAGAAGTTGTCGTGGGCCAGGAACGACAGCAGGCCGGGCACCTCGACGGCGACCATGTTGTGGCCCTCGTCCACGTCGCCGACGGCGAACAGGGAGAACGGGGCGGGACCTTCGGTGTCCCACAGCGCCTCGGCGGAGGCCATCTTCATCGGCTGCTGCTCGTACATGATCTTGCCGAGGCGGTCACCGGAGAACGCGGTCAGCGCCCCGGCGACGACCATGGTGACCAGGCCCAGGCGCAGCGAGGTGCGCATCACGGCGACATGCCGGCCGCGCAGCAGGTGGTAGGCGGCGATGCCGACGAGGAACGCGCCGCCGGTCAGGAACGCCGCGGTGAGGGTGTGAAAGAACTGGGCGACCGCGGTGTTCTGGGTGAGCACCGCGAGGAAGTCGGTGAGTTGGGCCCGGCCGGTCTCCTCGTCCACCCGGTAGCCGACCGGGTGCTGCATCCAGGAGTTGGCGGCCAGGATGAAGTACGCCGACAGCACGGTGCCGACCGCCACGGTCCAGATCGTCGCCAGATGCAGCCGGGGCGGCAGCTTGTCCCAGCCGAAGATCCACAGGCCGATGAAGGTGGACTCGAAGAAGAACGCCAGCAGCGCCTCGAACGCCAGGGGAGCGCCGAACACGTCGCCGACGAAGCGCGAGTAGTCCGACCAGTTCATGCCGAACTGGAACTCCTGGAGGATCCCGGTCACCACGCCCATGGCGATGTTGATCAGGAAGAGCTTGCCCCAGAACTTGGTGGCCCGCAGGTACTTCTCCTTGCGGGTGCGCACCCAGGCGGTCTGCAGGCCGGCGGTGAGGGAGGCCAGCGAGATGGTCAGCGGGACGAAGAGGAAGTGGTAGACGGTGGTGATGCCGAACTGCCACCGTGCCAGGGTCTCCGGTGCGAGCGCGAGGTCCACTGGCCCCTCCTGGGCTTGTGAAAGTGTTCACATTCACAAGCCATTATGGACCCGCGCGGCGGCGAATGCGCGCCGCGGCCGCGTGACCCTGCTCACCTGCCCCCGGCGCTCCGGAACTCCGCCGCCGTGCGCAGCAGGACGTCGTTGGCCTCTGGTTCGCCGATCGAGACCCGGACGCCCTCGCCGGCGAACGGGCGCACCACCACTCCCGCCCGCTCGCAGGCCGCGGCGAAGTCCGTCGTGTCCTCCCCCAGCCGCAGCCACACGAAGTTGGCCTGGGAGTCCGGCACCGTCCAGCCCTGGGCGGCGAGCCCTTCGCGCACCCGGGTCCGCTCCGCCACCACCGCGGCCACCCGCCGCATCAGCTCCGCCTCGCTGCGCAGCGAGGCGACCGCCGCGTCCTGCGCGATCTGGCTGACGCCGAACGGCACGGCCGTCTTCCGCAGCGCGGCGGCCACCGGCTCGTGTGCCACCGCGTACCCGACGCGGAGCCCGGCCAGACCGTACGCCTTGGAGAAGGTCCGCAGCACGCAGACGTTGGGCCGCTCCCGGTACAGCTCGATGCCGTCGGGCACCCGGTCGTCGCGCACGAACTCCCGGTACGCCTCGTCCAGCACCACCAGCACGTCGTCCGGCACCCGGTCGAGGAAGCGCTCCAGCTCCTCGCGCGGCGCGGCCACGCCGGTCGGATTGTTCGGCGAGCAGACGAAGATCAGCCGGGTGCGCTCGGTGACGGCCGCGGCCATCGCCGGCAGATCGTGCTCCTCGTCCGGGGTCAGGGGCACGCGCACCGAGGTCGCCCCCGAAATCTGTGTGATGATCGGATACGCCTCGAACGACCGCCAGGCGTACACCACCTCGTCGCCGGGACCCGCCGTGGCCTGGAGCAGCTGTTGGGCGATCCCCACCGAGCCGGTGCCGGTCGCCAGATGCTCGACCGGCACCTCGAAGCGGGCCGACAGCTCGGCCAGCAGCCCGGCGCAGGTCATGTCGGGATAGCGGTTCAGCGAGCCGGCCGCCACCACCGCGTGCTCCAGCACGCCGGGCAGCGGGGGGTAGGGGTTCTCGTTGGACGACAGCTTGAACGCCGGCCGGCCGCCGGGTCCGGCGGCGCCGGCCGGGCGACCCGGTACATACCCGGGGATGTCGTCCAGGGCGGCGCGCAGCCGCACCCGGGGCGCGTCGGCGTCCCCCGGCGAGGCCGCGTCCGCGGCACGGGCATCGTCCTGAGAAGATCCCTGGGAGAGCTGGATCCTGTGCGGTGAGGCGGTCACCCTGCCCACTGTAGGAGCTCTCTGCGGCATCGACCCCGGCGCATCAGCAAGACGAGCCGCGTGACACGGTGGTTGTGCGCTGGTGGCGAACGCCCTTGCGCGCATCACCCGTAGGGGTGAGCCCTGGTGCGTTGAAAGTGGCGAAGTCCGCCGGGAGGGAGCGCGGGCGGCCGGGAGGTTGTCCCGCCTCGATGCCATCACGCCTTGTCATCGCAGGTCAGCCATCTCTTTGATCTTGCTGAAACGTATCTTCTCCCCCCTTTGGACGAGTTCCGGTGGGGCCGGCAATCCGGGCCTACGATCGGGTCGCCATGACAGCAGCGAAACATCAGGTCACCCGGGCCGGCGGTCGCCGGCCCAGCGGCCGAGCGGGGATCCGTGACGTCGCCGCCGCTGCGGGTGTCTCGATCACCACTGTCTCGGACGCGCTCAACGGCAAGGGCCGGCTGCCCGACGCCACCCGGCGCCACGTGCGGAGCGTCGCCGACCGTCTCGGCTACCGGCCCTCCGCCGCCGCCCGCACCCTGCGCACCGGCAAGTCGGGGCTGATCGGCCTCACGGTCACCACCTACGGCGAAGAACCGTTCACCTTTACCGAGTTCGCGTACTTCGCGGAGATGGCCAGAGCCGCCACCTCCGCCGCGCTGGCCCGCGGCTACGCGCTGGTCATCCTGCCGGCCACCTCGCTCCACGGCGACTTCGACGTCTGGTCCAACGTCGCCCTGGACGGCACCGTCGTCATCGACCCCTCGGACCACGATCCGGTGGTCACCGAGCTGGTCAGACAGGGCATCCCCGTGGTCTCGGACGGCCGCCCAGGCGGCAGCCTCCCGGTCACCGCCTGGGTGGACAACGATCACGAGGCCGCGGTCCTCGGCCTGCTCGACCACCTGGCCGGCGCCGGCGCCCGCCGCATCGGGCTGCTCACCGGCACCAGCACCGACACGTACACCCGGCTGTCCACCACCGCCTACCTCACCTGGTGCGAGCGCACCGGCCAGGAGCCGGTCTACGAGGCCTACCCGGCGCACGATCCGTGCGCGGGCGCGGTCGCCGCCGACCGCCTGCTGGCCCGCCCCGACCGGCCCGACGCCGTCTACGGCCTGTTCGACCCGAACGGCACCGATCTGCTGGCCGCCGCCCGCCGGTACGGGCTGCGGGTCCCTGACGACCTGCTGCTGGTCTGCTGCAGCGAGTCCGTCGTCTACGCGAGCACGGAGCCGCCCATCACCACGCTCTCCCTGAAACCGGGTCGGATCGGCACGACCGTGATCCAGCTGCTGATCGACGCCATCGAGGCCGGCGTCCGGGTGTCCGGTGTGCCGGGTGTGCCCGGTGTGTCGGGCGTCGCCGGGGTCGGCGGAATGGGCGCGCTGAACCCGCCCCATCAGGTGATGCCGACCGAGCTGATCGTCCGCACCTCGTCCCAGCGCCGGGCCGCCCGCACCACGGTGAGCGCCCCTCGCCCGCATCCCGTCGCCGAGCAGTAGCGTGCCTCGCGGCCGGTTTGCGGCAAAAGGTCCGACAACGACCCCCCACTGTCGTCGGATCTCTCGCCCCAGGAGTGTCACACCTGAGCACCGGGATTCCTATGATGGGCCAACGGCACCCCGACCAGCCGCTCTGGCAGGTCGGGCAGGTGGAGGCGGCGCGCGAAGGTGGAGGGGTCGATGATGCAGGGGGACGGCCAGGAACCACAGGTGTGGCACGGCACCGGCCCGGACGCGACCCGTCGTGCGCCGGACCTCTACGCGCCGACGGTACGGGACCTACCGGTGATGGAGGGCGCGGGGCCGCTCTACGTCGTCGGCGACGTGCACGGATACCTCGACGAGCTGCGCGAGGCGCTGCGCGCCGCCGGCCTCACCGACGAGTCGGACGCCTGGGCGGCGGACAACACCCGGCTGTGGTTCCTCGGCGACTTCACTGACCGCGGCCCGGACGGCATCGGGGTCATCGACCTGGTCATGCGGCTGTCCGCCGAGGCCGCCGCCGCCGGCGGCTACTGCAAGGCCCTGCTCGGCAACCACGAACTGCTGCTGCTGGGCGCCAGTCGCTTCGACGACACCCCCGTGGACTCCGCCGCCGGCACCGCCTCGTTCAAGGCCGCCTGGTTGCTCAACGGTGGGCAGCGCAGCGACATGGAGCGGCTGCAGGACCACCACATCCAGTGGATGTCCCGGCTGGACTCGATGGCGCTGGCCGACGGCCACCTGCTGCTGCACTCCGACACCACCGCCTACCTCGACTACGGCACCGCCATCGACGACGTCAACGACGCGATCTGGCAGGCGCTGGCGCGCAACGACGTCGGGGTGACCTGGGACCTGTTCCGCAAGTTCACCAAGCGCTTCGCGTTCCGGGACGAGGACGGCCCGCAGGCGGTGCGGAAGCTGCTCGACACCTACGGCGGCACGCGGGTGGTGCACGGCCACAGCCCGATCCCGTATCTCACCGGCGAGGCCGGCGGTTCGGGCGGCGGCGACAGTGACGCGGCGGATGGCCCTCCCGCCCCGCCGCAGGTCCGCGGGCCGCACCTGTACGCGGACGCGCTGGCCATCGCCATGGACGGCGGCGTCACCATGTCGGGCAAGCTCCTCGTCGCGCGGTTGCCACTGGCCGACTGACCCGGCGCCCGTTCCGGTCCCCGGCCCGTCGTCCGCCGGAGATCGCGGGGCGTCGCGCTGCGTGCCTTTCCGCGTTCCGGGAAGGAGAAACGCAGACGCTGAGTGAGCACCCTGGGGACAGAGATTCCGCCTTTTCCCTGTGAGGAAAGGCCGGACCGCTCTACCATCGTTCTGCTCATCGGCTCTCCGCGAGCATCTGGGGAAGCACATGAACAGCGCCGAGGTTCTGCCACCCGAGGATCACGCCGAATTCGAGCGGGTCCTCGAAGAGGCGCTGCGCACGATCCGGCTGACCACCCGGGCCGACCGGTACCACGTCGAGCACCTGCGGTCGCTGGCGTTGAAGGAGATACCGCGGATCGTCTCCCCGGCCGGGAACGAGTACCGGAACTACACCCGGTTGCGCGCGGAACTGCGCCGTCCCGGCCGCCCCACCGCCGAACGCGCGGGCGCCGGCCGGTCGGTGGCGGCCACCAGAACGGGCGGCGCGACCGGAGGAGCAGGCACCGGCCTGGTCACGGTGGCCGCGGTCCTGGTGCCGGTGCTCGCCGCGATCGCCGCCGTCATCTTCCTGTTGCTGGGCTATGCGCTGGGCCTCGCCGATCCCGAGCCGGCGATGGCGCGGCCGATGCGCGAGGTGGGATGGGTGTTCGCGGTGCTGGCCGCCGCCGGGCTGCTGCTGGCCGCGGCAGGACTGCTGGCGGCCGCCATCCGCAACGGCTCGCAGACCTCGATCCACGCGCCCCAGGCGCGCCGCGGCCGGACGGGGGAGCGGGGGCCGCTGGCCGACGAGGTGACCCGGGCGCGCGAGGAGTGGCGGCGGGCGCTGCTCGACCAGGGCGTCATGCCGTTCCTCCGGGAGCAGGCCGCGCGTTCCGGCGTCGAGGCAGGTCAGGAGGACGAACGGCGCACCCCGCGGCTGCGGTTCTCCAGTCCGGACTTCTCCAGTCCCGACTTCGCGGGACCGGCCGCCGCCTCGAACCAGCAGCACACCAGACCCCGGTTCAGCCAGCCGGATTTCTCCGGACCCGAGTTCGGCCGGCCGAACTTCACCTCACCGGAGGAGGGCTGGGGCGACGAGGACGAGTCGTCACCCCGGGAACGTCGCTACGCCCAGCCCGATTTCTCCGCACCCGACTTCGCGAGCCCGGACTTCGAAAGTCCCGATTTCGGCGGTTCGGACTTCTCAGGGCCCGCGTTCGACAGTCCGGACTTCGAAGGGCCCGAGTTCAGCAGCCCGGATTTCGACAGCGGCGTCGACGACACCACGTTCGACGAGGCGGACGAGCATCGGGGCACCTCCCAGCCTTCCAGGCGAGGGGAGAAGCGTCCCCGGCAGCGGCCAGGTTACGGGCAGCCCGACTTCTCCAGCCCCGAGTTCACCAGCCCGGCGGACGGCGCGGAGCACGACTGAGCCCGGGACGCCGACCCCGCCGAACGCGCCGGATCGTTTCGGCTAGCCGTGGCCACGGGGCGTGCTGAGCAGTTCCTCGATGACCAGCGCCACGCCGTCGTCCTCGTTGGACGCCGTGTGGCGCGGCGTGGCGGCCAGCACCTCGGGGTGCGCGTTGCCCATGGCGTAGGCGGTGCCGGCCCAGCTCAGCATCGCCAGGTCGTTGGGCATGTCGCCGATGGCCACCACCTGGTCGGGGCGGATGCCGTGCCGGGCGCAGCGCAGCGCCAGCGTGCTGGCCTTGCTGACGCCGGGGCCGCTGATCTCCAGCAGCGCGGTCGGGCTCGACCGGGTGAACTCCCCGTGCTCGCCGCCCACACCGCGGGCCAGCGCGAGGAACCCGTCGGGGTCGAGCGTGTCGTGGTGGGCGAGCAGCTTCAGCACCGGCTGGTCCGGGTTCCGTGGCGCGGTCAGCAGCCGCTCCGCGGTGCCGATGTCGGGCGGGGAGTGTCTTCCGGCTCCGCGCGGGAGGCGCGGCGGATCGCCGTGCAGCATCGGGTAGTCCGGTTCGTAGCCCATGTTCGCGGTGCGTTCCACCGCGAAGCTCACACCGGGCGCGGCGCGGCGCAGGGCGTCGACGATGGCCAGTCCGGCGGCCGGGGTCAGCGGGCGGACCTGCACCAGCTCGTTGCCCCGGTGCAGGTCGACCACGGCGGCGCCGTTTCCGCAGATGGCGAGGCCGTGGCCGTGCACGTGGTCGCTCACCACGCCCATCCAACGGGCCGGGCGGCCGGTCACGAAGATGACCTCGACGCCGGCCTCCTCGGCGGCGGCCAGGGCGGCGACGGTGCGGGTGGAGACGGTCTTGTCGTCCCGGAGCAGGGTGCCGTCGAGGTCGGTGGCGATCAGTCGGGGGAGGGCGGTGCGCGGGGGGCGGGGATGGCAGGCGGCGTCAGGCACAATCACCCAGCATATGCATGCGCATGGGCGTGCGGGCCGGCTCTCGCCGGGCTTGCGGCGAGCCTGTCAGGAAGCGGTGTAACTCTGGCCGGAAACGCATCGGCCGGCCCTAAGCTACCGGGCCATGGCTGTCTCCACCGCGCCGCTGCGGCTGTCGACCGTGATCCTGCCCGTGCACCGCTGGGCCGAGGGCGGCCGGCGGGCCTGGCTGCGCGCCGAGGAACTCGGCTTTCACACCGCCTACACCTACGATCACCTGTCCTGGCGTGGCTTCCGGGACCGCTCCTGGTTCGGCGCCCTGCCCACCGTCACGGCGGCCGCCGCGGCCACCGAACGGCTCAGGCTCGGCACCCTGGTCACCTCCCCGAATTTCCGCCACCCGGTGCCGTTGGCCAAGGAACTGATGACGCTCGACGACCTCTCGGGTGGCCGAATCACCCTCGGCATCGGCGCGGGCGCCAACGGTTTCGACGCGACGGCGTTGGGCCACGACGCCTGGAGCCCGCGGGAGCGCTCCGCCCGTTTCGCGGAGTTCGTCCCGCTACTCGACCGGCTGCTCAGCGGCGGCGAAGGACGTGCCGCCCACGGCATCTCCTACCAGGGCGACTACTACTCCGCGCACGAGGTCCGGATGATCCCCGGCTGCGTGCAGCGGCCGCGCCTGCCGTTCGCGGTGGCGGCGACCGGGCCGCGCGGCATGCGGCTGGCCGCCCGGCACGGCCAGGCCTGGGTGACCACCGGTGATCCGGCCACGTTCGCGGGCACCGTGGGCGATTTCCGCGCCGGTCTGGCCCGGCAGGTCGAACGGATCTCCGCGGCCTGCGAGGCGGCGGGACGGGAGCCGGACAGCCTCGACAAGATACTCCTGGACAGCAGCTTCGCCCCGGCGGACGCCTCCCCGCTCGGCTCGCTGGCGGCGTTCGTGGACCACGCCGGGGCCTGCGCCGAACTCGGCTTCACCGAGCTGGTGCTGCACTGGCCCGTCCCGGACTCGGTCTTCGCCGCCGACCAGGATCTCTTCGAGCGCATCGCCACCGAGGGGCCGGCCCAGCTCGCCCGCTGACCCGGAGGCGCCCCGGCGCTCACCGGCGGCCGCGCCCGCGCTGTGTGACGGCGGATGACGGGGGTGTCAACGGCGTCATAACTCCGGTTGCGCGCCCTGACCGGTGCTCCCGCGGGCCGCTAGCGTCGGGCCATGAGACTCGTCCGCCGCACCGTAGCCCCCGTCCTCCGGCCCGTCGTCCGGCGTCTCGACCGCCATCTGGAGGCCCGGCTGGCCGGCCGCGACCGGCGTCTCACCGAGGCCCGCGAGCGGGCGGCGCGCACCGAGTCCGAGCTGCGCAAGGAGCTCGCCGACACCAGGAACGAGCTGCGCGAGCTGCGGGACCGGGTGCACGGCCTCGACCTGCTGCTCGGCCGCGAGGGCCGCCGGGTGCACCGCCAGCCCACGGCGCGGCAGATCAACGCGCTCGCCGAGAACGTCGCCGAGGTCACCGGGGCGCGCGGCGCCGACGCCCGCCGGGAGATCGTGCAGGCGTACCGGACCCTGGTGGAGGTGGAGAACCGGGGCGTCGGCCGGATCGCCGGCGGCACCGGCAACATCCTCGGCAAGCTCGCCACCACACCGCTGCTCGATCCGCCGAACGGCGAGATCCTGGAGATCGGCACCCTCTTCGGACTGTTCGCCGGCTGCCTGGCCCGCCAGGTGCTCCGGGCCGGGCAGCCGTACCACCTGACCATCGTCGACCCGATCTCGCCGGTCCAGCTCCAGGAGGGCCGGCGACTCAAACACGACCTGTCGGGCACCCCCATCTCCGAGGACGTGGTGCGCACCAACCTGCACTACGCCGGAGTGCCGCCCGAGCGGCTCCGCCTGGTGCGCGGCTACTCCACCGCCCCCGAGGTGCGCGCCGCGCTGGCCGGCGGCACCTTCGGCGTCATCGTCGTGGACGGCGACCATTCGGCGGAGGGCGTCGCGGCCGACCTCGCCTGGGTCGAGGAGCTCGCCGCCCCCGGTGCCGTCGTGGTGCTCGACGACTACGGCGACCCGAAGTGGCCGGGCGTCAGGGAGGCCGGCGAGGCGCATCTGGCCCGCCCCGACACCCGGCTGTCGCTGATCGGGCAGGTCACCACGAGTGCCTTCCTGCGCGCCGGCTGAGCTCGCCGGGGCCGGCGGCCGGCGGCGTTCCGCGAGTCCCTTAGGGGACATCCATACCGAGGGACCACCGGAACCAGGGGGCCCCAGTACCAAAGAGTGACGTCCGCCACCCGCCCCGACCGCTACGGTCGTTCCCGTGAGTGTCATCAACGTCAACAAGGGCGGGCCAGGCACCGAGGCCGGGGTCGGTCCGGGGCCGGACACCGGCGCCCGCAGCGTGATCCGAACCGAAGGCCTGACCAAGCGGTACCCCGAGGTCACCGCCCTCGACCGGCTGAGCGTGGACATCGGGCCGGGCGTCACCGGCCTGGTCGGCGCCAACGGAGCCGGCAAGTCCACCCTCATCAAGATCCTGCTGGGCCTCGCCCCGGCCACCGAGGGCGGCGCCACCGTGCTCGGCCGCGATGCGGCGCGGGACGGCCACACCATCCGCGAGCAGGTCGGCTACATGCCGGAGCACGACTGCCTGCCGCCCGACGTGTCGGCCACCGAGTTCGTGGTGCACATGGCCCGGATGTCGGGCCTGCCGCGCACCGCGGCCCGCGAGCGCACCGCCGACACGCTGCGCCACGTCGGCCTGTACGAGGAGCGCTACCGGCCCATCGGCGGCTACTCGACGGGCATGAAGCAGCGGGTCAAGCTGGCCCAGGCGTTGGTCCACGACCCCCGGCTGGTGCTGCTCGACGAGCCGACCAACGGTCTTGACCCGGCCGGGCGCGACGAGATGCTCGGCCTGATCCGCCGCATCCACACCGACTTCGGCATATCCGTGTTGGTCACCTCGCATCTGCTCGGCGAGCTGGAGCGGACCAGCGACCATATCGTCGTCATCGACGGCGGCCGGCTGCTGCGTTCCCAGACCACCGCGAGCTTCACGCAGGCCACCGCCTCCCTGGCGGTCGAGGTCACCGACACCGACGAGCACCCCGACGGCGCCGCCGCGCTGCGCGCCGCGCTCACCGCGGGCGGCCTGGAGGCCACCCCGGGCGCCGGGCATCTGGTGCTGGTGGACGCCGCCGACGAGAGCGTCTACGACGCCGTCCGCGACACCATCGCCGACCTCGGCCTCGGCCTGGTGCGCATGGAGCAGCGCCGGCACCGCATCGCCGAGGTCTTCCAGGACCCGGCCGACCCCGCCGCGGCCGCCCAGCCGGCCCAGCCCGCGCAGACCGACCAGCCAGGAGAGCCCGCCGAGGGAGCGCAGCCGTGACCAGTCCTCCCGAGCAGACCAGCCAGCGCCCCGACGCGCGGATCCACGACATCGGCTACCGCCGCTACGACGGCGAGCGCCTGGGCACCCGCTACGCTCGGCGGTCCCTGTTCGTGCACTCGCTGCGCGGCGCGTACGGCCTCGGCCGCTCCGCCCGTTCCAAGGTCCTGCCGTTCGTCCTCTTCGGCGTCATGGCGGCGCCCGCCGTCGTCATGGTGGCCGTCGCGGTCGCCGCCGGCCTGGACGAGCTGCCGATCGAGTACACCAGCTACGGCCTGTACATGCAGCCGATCTTCGGCCTCTACCTGGCCCTGGCCGCCCCCCAGATGGTCTCGCTCGACCTGCGCTACAAGACCATCCCGCTGTACTTCTCCCGCCCCATCAGCCACACCGACTACGTGGTCGCCAAGATCGCCGCCCTGACCAGCGCGCTCTTCCTGTTCGTCGCCGTCCCGGTCACCATCGCCTATATCGGCGGCCTGCTCGCCAAGCTCGGCGTCGCCGACCAGACCGCGGCCTATGGCCAGGGTCTCGTCGCCACCGCCGTCTTCGCGGTGCTGCACGCCGTCATCGCGCTGCTCACCGCCTCGTTCACGCCGCGCCGCGGCTTCGGCGTCGCCGCCATCATCGCCGTGTTCACGGTCCCCTACTTCGCGGTCAGCGCGGTCCAGGCGGTCGCCACCGAACAGGGCAACCCGGACGCTGTCGGCTGGCTCGGGCTGTTCTCCCCCGGCTCGCTGATGGACGGCCTCCAGTCCACGTTCCTCGGCGGCGAGAGCAGCTTCCCCGACCAGGTCGAGGTGACCGGCGCCGCCGGCCCGGCCTACCTGGTCGTCACCGGCGCCATCATCGCCCTGTGCTACGCCCTCGTGCAGCGCCGCTACCGCAACGTCGGACTGTGAGGACTCGACGACCATGACGACCATCAAGATCGACAAGACCTCCCGCTGGTTCGGCAACGTCGTCGCCGTGAACGACGTGACCATGGACATCAGCCCCGGCGTGACCGGGCTGCTCGGCCCCAACGGCGCCGGCAAGTCCACCCTCATCCACATGATGAGCGGCTTCCTCGCGCCCTCCGCCGGCAGCGTCACGCTCGACGACCAGACCATCTGGCGCAACGCCGACGTCTACCGGCATATCGGCCTGGTCCCCGAACGCGAGGGCATGTACGACTACCTCACCGGCGGCGAGTTCGTGCTGGCCAATGCCGAGCTCCACGGCCTGCCCGACCCCGGCGCCGCCGCGAACGCCGCGCTCACCACCGTGGAGATGACGCACGCCGCCGACCGGCGCATCGGCACCTACAGCAAGGGCATGCGGCAGCGCGTCAAGATGGCGTCCGCACTGGTGCACGAGCCGTCCGTGCTGCTGCTCGACGAGCCGTTCAACGGCATGGACCCGCGGCAGCGCATGCACCTGATGGAGCTGCTGCGCCGGATGGGCGAGGAGGGCCGCACCGTGCTCTTCTCCTCGCACATCCTGGAGGAGGTCGAGCAACTCGCCTCGCATATCGAGGTGATCGTGGCCGGCCGGCACGCCGCGTCCGGCGACTTCCGCAGGATCCGCCGCCTGATGACCGACCGGCCGCACCGGTACCTGGTCCGTTCCTCCGACGACCGGGCGCTGGCCGCCGCGCTCATCGCCGACCCGTCCACCACGGGCATCGAGTTCGATCCGGTGGAGAACGCGCTGCGCGTCCAGGCCGTGGACTTCCTGCGCTTCACCCACCAACTCCCGCGCCTGGCCCGGGAGCGTGGCATCCGGCTGCTGGAGGTCTCTCCCTCCGACGAGTCTCTCGAAAGCGTCTTCTCCTACCTGGTGGCTGCCTGATGAGCGCGCTCTACAACCACACCGTCGCCCGCCTCACCTACCGGGCCCTGCTCGGCCGCCGGCGCGCCCTGATCATGCTGCTGATGCCGGCGTTGCTGCTGGTCATCGCGTTCGCGGTGCGCGCCCAGACCGGTGCCGACGACCGCGCCGCCGTCGAGGTCCTCGGCGGTTTCGCACTGGCCGCGATGGTGCCGCTGATCGGCGTCGTCGCGGGCACCGGCGCCATCGCCCCGGAGATCGACGACGGTTCCATCGTCTACCTGCTCTCCAAGCCGCTGCCGCGCCGCACCATCATCCTCACCAAGCTGTTGATCGCCATCGGCGTCACCGTCGCCTTCACGTCGCTCCCGATCCTGGTGGCCGGCGTCATCCTGAACGGCAACGGCCAGCGCATCGCCGTCGCCTTCGCCGTGGCCGCGGCCGTCGCCGCCGTCGCGTACAGCGCGGTCTTCCTGCTGCTCGGCACGGTCTCGCGGAACGCGGTGGTGTTCGGCCTCATCTACGCGCTGGTCTGGGAGGCGCTGTTCGGCAACGTGGTGCCGGGCGCGCGGACCCTCAGCATCCAGCAGTGGTCGCTGGCGCTGGCCGAGCGGGTCGCCCTGGACGGTGCCGACATCAGCTCCGACGTGGGGCTGCCGGCCGCCGTGATCCTGCTGACCGCGGCGACCGTCGCCGGCACCTGGTACGCGACCCGCCGGCTGCGGGCCCTCACCCTCGCCGGCGGCGAGTAGGAGCGGCGCAGAGCAGCCCGCGTCATCGAGCGCGCACCGCGAGGGAGTCGCGGTGCGCGCTGCTCCCTGTCCGGAGTTGGTAACAGGCGGCGGCGAATCGTTTCCGTCCGACCCCCCTCCGGGTACCACGCGGCCAACGCACGGTCTCGTGCGGTAAAGGGGGAATCATGCAGGCAGTGATCGTGGTGGTGTTGGTGGTCTTCCTGGGGCTCCTCGTCGCGGCCGTGTCCCGCAGCGGGGGCGGCGGGCGACGTGGGGGGAGCTACTCAGGGGGCTTCGACTCCGGGGGCTTCGACTCGGGTGGTTGGGGAGACGGGGGTGGCGGCAGCGACGGCGGGGGCGGCGGAGGTGGCGGCGGGGGCGAATGAGCCGGGAGCGCCTCCAAGCACATCATGGTGTCCCCGGAGTGTCGCAGCTTTGCCACGTCCGCCCTCGGATTGACGCTGACCGGGGTCACCATCTCATAGGGTTTGCGGCATGCAGGAAGCGATTCTGGACGTCGTCGAGAGCTTCGTCGCCACACCGTGGGTCTATCTGGCCCTGCTCCTCGTGACCAAGCTCGACGGCTTCTTCCCCGTGGTGCCGAGCGAGACGCTCGTCATCACGTTGGGGGTCTTCGCCGCGGCGAACGCGGAGCCGAATCTCCTCCTGGTCATCCTGGTGGCCTCGGTCGGAGCCTTCGCCGGGGACCACATCTCGTACTTCATCGGCCGGAAGTCGGGCCCCCGGCTGATGGCGAGGGTGAAGCCGGGCAGCCGTACCCGGAGGGCGTACGACAACGTCGGCCGGATGCTGGAGAAGCGCGGCGGCCTGGTGCTGATCACCGCGCGGTACGTGCCGGGCGGCCGCACGGCCGCCACGCTCACCACCGGCGCGACCCGGTACCCGTTGCGGTCCTTCGCGCTCTACACGGCGATCGCCGCGGTCAGCTGGGCGACCTACTCCGCGCTCATCGGCTACATCGGCGGCGCCGCCTTCGAGCACAACCCGCTGCTCGGCCTGGTCATGGGCGTCGGCCTGGCGCTGGGCGTCACCGTGCTGCACGAGGGCATCCGGATCGTCTGCGAGCGCCGCAAGAGCCGCCGCGTGGTGGCCGCGGGCTGAGCAGAGTCGTCGCGCCGTTCCGTTGTGCACAGGCTGTGGATAACGTCCCGGCGGCGCGCCGGGGAAGACTACCCGGGGGTCGAGGGACCGGGCCGCAGCGGGCGGTAGACGGAGAGCTGGAAGGACAGGGTGACGCTCCCCCAGGCCCTGGGGGCCTGGGAGGTGCCCTCATCCCAGGCCCCCAGACGGGCGACCAGCGCGGACGGGTCGTCGACGTGGTGGGCGCTGGGCCCCATCGCCACGAGTCGGGCGAGGTCAGGGGCGCCGAGGTCACGATCGTACTCGTGGCGCTCCCCGGCGACGAGCTCGAAGTGCCGAGCCAGCGTGGTGCGCAGGCGCTGCTCCTTGGCGTCGTCGACCGACAGCATCGGGAGCGCCGCGCGCAGCTCTGCCAGATGCCGCGGGGTGGGCGTGACCACCAGGACCGTTCCGTGGGGCGCGAGCACCCGGTGGAACTCCGGGCCGTTGCGCGGTGCGAAGACGTTGGTGAGCAGGTCGACGGACCCGGTGCGGAGGGGCAGCGGCCGCCAGACGTCCCATACGGCCGCCCCGAGGCGCGGGTGCGCCCGTGCCGCGCGGCGGGCGGCGAACTTCGAGGCGTCGAGGCCCAGGCCGACGGCACAGGGGAGCGCGTCCAGCACGTGGCCCAGGAAGTAGCCGGTGCCGGTTCCGGCGTCCAGTACGACGTTCTCCCGGCGCGCGGGGGAGAGTCGCGCCGCGTGCCGGGCCAGCGCGGTGGCCAGCGGCGCGAAATGGCCGGCGGCGAGGACGTCGGCGCGGGCGGTCACCATGGGCGCGGTGTCGGCGCTGGGCACGCGCATCCCGCCGGTGAGGAGGCTGACGTACCCCTGCCGGGCGCGGTCGAAGGCGTGGCCGGCGGAGCAGCGCAGCGCGGTGTCGGCGAGCGTCACGGGACCGCCGCACACCGGGCAGGTCAGGAGGGGTGCCAGCCGGTCCCAGGGGCGGGGCTCGCGGGGCCGACCGGACGAGCCGGCACGGTCGGGGCCGGCAGGGAAGGGGTGGGTGGACATCGGCAGGACTCGTTCCTCGGCAGCGTGGGGCCGCGCGTCGCGGCGGCGAACAGGTACGCCGGAGGCGGCGACGTCCCGCCGCGGACAGTGGAGTCCGGCCGGCGGCGCCGCCGCGCGTACCGCGCTCAGCGGAAGAAGCGGTGGATGCCGGGATAGGCCATGACACGAAGGATAGCGAGGCACTCCGCGGGGCGACCCCCAGGGAGCCCTCGCCGGAGCCGCAGCCGGAGCCGCGGCCGGCTAGCCGGCCAGCAGGCGCTCCAGCACCAGCGCGATGCCGTCCTCCTCGTGGCCCGCGGTGACCTCGTCGGCCATGGCGAGCAGCTCCGGATGGGCGCCGCCCATGGCCACGCCGTGCGCGGACCAGCGGAGCATCGGCAGATCGTTGGGCATGTCGCCGAAGGCGATGGTCTGCTCGGCGGTGACGCCCAGCCGGCGGGCGGCCATCGACAGGCCGGTGGCCTTGGTCAGGCCCAGCGGCAGCAGCTCTACCAGCAGATGGCCGGAGACGACGATCTGCGCCGCCTGGCCGACCAACTCGCGGGCGACCACGGCCAACTCGTCGTCCGTCAGTGCCGGGTGGTACAGATACATCTTGATCAACGGCTCGGCCCACAGCATTGCCCGGTCGGGGGCGCGCAGCGGGCGCTTCGGCGAGGTGTTGTCGGAGGAGCGCCACTCGCCGGCGGCCTGCGACCAGTAGACGTCGTCCATCACCACGTCGCCTTCCAGCCCGTCGCGGTTGACGGCGACGCCCATCGGGCCGAGCTTGCCCTCCAGCAGCTCGACCGCCCGTCCGGCCAGCGCGCGGTCGAGGGTGACGGTGGTGAGCAGCCGGTGCTCACCGGCGTGGTAGAGCTGGGCGCCCTGCCCGCAGACGGCCAGACCCTGGTAGCCGAGGTCGTCGAGTATGTGCCGGGTCCAGGCCACGCTGCGCCCCGTGGCCACGATATGCGCCGCACCCGCGGCCGTTGCGGCGGTGAGCGCGGCGCGGGTGCGGGCGGAGACCGTCCCGTCGCGCCGCAGCAGGGTGCCGTCGAGGTCGGTGGCGACGAGCCGGTAGGGGAACGGCGGGGCCGCCCCGTCCCGTTGACCCGCCGCCCGCGAGGAGGAGGCGGACGACGAGGTCACGCGGCCACCGGGGCCAGCACCTCGCGCCCGCCCAGGTACGGGCGCAGCACCTCGGGCACCCGCACCGAGCCGTCGGCGAGTTGGTGGTTCTCCAGCAGCGCGACGATGGTCCGCGGCACCGCGCACGCCGTGCCGTTGAGGGTGGCCAGCGGCCGGGTGCGGGAGCCGTTGTCGCCCCGTTCGCGCATCCGGACGTTCAGCCGGCGGGCCTGGAACTCCGTGCAGTTGGAGGCCGAGGTCAGCTCCCGGTACTTGCCCTGGGTCGGGATCCACGCCTCGCAGTCGAACTTGCGGGAGGCCGAGGACCCGAGGTCGCCGCTGGCCACGTCGATGACCCGGAAGGGCAGTTCGAGCGCGGTCAGCCACTCCTTCTCCCAGTTCAGCAGCCGCTCCAGCTCCGTCTCCGCCTCCTCGGGCGCGACGTAGGAGAACATCTCGACCTTGTCGAACTGGTGCACCCGGAAGATGCCACGGGTGTCCTTGCCGTACGAGCCCGCCTCGCGCCGGAAGCACGGCGAGAAGCCGGCGTACCGCAACGGGAGCTGGTCCGCCTCGATGATCTCCTCCATGTGGTACGCGGCCAGCGGCACCTCCGAGGTGCCCACCAGGTAGAAGTCGTCCTTCTCCAGGTAGTACACGTCGGCCGCCGCCTGGCCGAGGAAACCGGTGCCCTCCATGGCGCGCGGCTTGACCAGCGCCGGGGTCAGCATGGGGGTGAGGCCGGCCGCGTCGGCCCGCGCGATCGCCGCGTTGACCAGGGCGAGCTCCAGCAAGGCGCCGACGCCGGTGAGGTAGTAGAAGCGGGATCCCGAGACCTTGGCGCCGCGTTCGGTGTCGATGGCACCGAGTCCGTGACCGAGCGTCAGATGGTCCTGGGGCTCGAAGCCCTCGGCCGCGAAGTCCCGGATGGTGCCGTGCGTCTCGCGCACGGTGAAGTCGTCCTCGCCGCCGACCGGGACGTCGGGGTGCACCAGGTTGCCGAGTTGGAGCAGCAGCCGCTGGGCCTCGGTCGCGGCCTCGTCGCGTTCGGCGTCGGCCGCCTTCACACCGGTGGACAGCTCTCCGGCCCGCTCCAGCAGCGTCGCCTTCTCCGCGCCCTCCGCCCGCGGGATGCGCTTGCCGAGCAGCTTCTGCTCGGCGCGCAGTTCGTCGAAGCGGGCGCCGGAGGAACGGCGCCGCTCGTCGGCGGCGAGCAGCGCGTCGACGAGGTCGACGTCCTCGCCACGGGCGCGCTGCGATGCGCGTACTCGGTCGGGGTCCTCACGAAGCAGGCGAAGGTCAATCACGGGCCCTAGGCTACCGAAAAGACAGGCCGCCTTATTTGTCCGCTTTGGGGGAAAGGTGCGGACCGATGGAGGGTGGACTATCCACAGGTCAACTCTCTCGGCCCGGCGTTTTCCACAGGGGGCCGAGTGGGCCTGTGGAAAACATCTCGGAGTGCAGGTCGGCCGGGGTGTAGGACGCAGAATTCCCCGCTGAAACGACGTCTACACTCCCTTCCGAGGGAATCCGGGGGTAACTCTGGGAGAATTAGCTCACACTCTCGGGTGAGATCGACGAATTGGGGTGACGTCGACCGTCTCGCCCGCCTGGGGATGCCTTGAGTGTTTTGTACGTCTTTGTCGATATTGATCGGTTTGCCAATGTCGACTCATCCACAGCCCGCACCCGGCGCCTGTGGATAACTTTCCGACACGGCGCACACCCTCAGTGCGGGCGGCCGTCCAGACAGCGGGTGAGCCAGTCCCCCGCGGTCAGGAAGTCCCCGTCCGCCGTGCCCGCCCGGACCGTCGGCCGCACCTCGTCGGCGCGCGGATAGGAGCCGAGGTACCGCACGTCCGAGCAGAGCCGCTTCAGGCCCATCAGCGCCTCGCCCACCCTGCGGTCCGCGATATGCCCCTCGCAGTCCACGGAGAAGCTGTACTGCCCGATGCCGGCGCCCGTGGGCCGGGACTCGATGCGCACCAGGTTCACCCCGCAGGTCGCGTACTCCTGGAGCACGTCCAGCAGCGCGCCCGGATGATCGGCGCGCAGCCACAGCACCACCGACGTCTTGTCCGCGCCGGTCGGGGCGGCGGGCCGGGCCGGCCGGCCGACCAGCACGAAGCGGGTGGCGGCGTCCTCCGCGTCGTGGATGTTGGTGACCAGCGGCTCCAGCTCGTACGTCGAGGCCGCGAACTCGCCCGCGAAGGCCGCGTCGAAGCGCCCTTCCTGGACCAGCCGCGCGCCGTCCGCGTTGGACGCGGCGGACTCCCACTGCGCCTCCGGCAGGTTCCGCTCCAGCCAGACCCGGACCTGGGGCTGGGCCACCGGATGACCGGTGACCGTCTTGATGCCCTCCAGCGTGGTGCCGGGCCGCACCAGCAGCGCGAAGGCGATGGGCAGCAGCACCTCGCGGTAGATCATCAGCGGCTCGCCGGACGCCAGTTCGTCCACGGTGGCCGTGACGCCGCCCTCCACCGAGTTCTCGATCGGCACCAGCGCACCGGCCGCCTCGCCCGACCGCACGGCGTCCAGGGCGGCGGGCACCGAGATCGTCGGCACGAGCTCGCGGGTGGCTGCCTCCGGCAGGGTGCGGAGCGCGGCCTCGGTGAACGTGCCCTCGGGGCCCAGATAGGTGAAGCGGCTGGCAGACGTCATGGGTCCAACGGTATCCCCGGCGGGCACCCCGCGCGCCGCGGTCCAGCTGCCGAACGCTCCTTTTCCGGCCCTTCCGGCCGCCGCTCATCCGCCCTCGAACAGCCGCTGCCCCACGTACTCCCCCTCGGCCGCGCCGCCCGGCACGGCGAAGAGCGAGCTGGCCTCGTGCCGCACGAAGGCGGACAGCGCGTCCCCCCGGTCCAGCTTGCGCTGCACCGGCACGAAGCCGCGCAGCGGGTCGGCCTGCCAGCACACGAACAGCAGCCCGGCGTCCGGGGCGCCGTCGGCGCGGACGCCGTCGTGGTACGAGAAGGGCCGCCGCAGCATGGCCGCGCCGCCGTTGGTCTCCGGGGCGGTGACCCGCACGTGGGCGTCGGCCGGGATGACCGGCGCGTCGCTCGCGTCGCTGGCGTCGAGGTCGACGGGCGTGGTCTCGCCGCCGCCGGTGAGCGGCGCGCCGTCGGCCTTCCGGCGGCCGATGACCCGCTCCTGGGCGGCCAGCGGCTGGCGTTCCCAGTCGTCGAGCAGCATCCGGATGCGGCGGACGACGACGTAGGAGCCGCCGGCCATCCAGCCGGGGTCCGCGGCGGAAGGCGGGCCGGGGACGAACACCCGCTCGTCGAAATCGGCGTCGCGGGGCTGGGGGTTGTTGGTGCCGTCGAGCTGACCCATCAGGTTCCGGGCGGTCATCGGGCGGGCGGTGGCACCCGGCGTGCGGTTGAACCCGGTCATCTGCCAGCGCAGCCGGGCGGCGCCGGTGTCGTCGGCCGCCCGCCGGAGCGTGCGCAGGGCGTGGAACGCGACCAGGGCGTCGTCGGCGCCGATCTGCAGCCACAGGTCGCCGTCCGAACGCTCGGGGTCGAGGGCGTCGGCGGTGAACTCGGGCAGCGGGGCGAGCGCGGCGGGCCGGCGGTCGGCGAGCCCGGTGGCGTCGAAGAAGGAGTACCCGAAGCCGATGGTGACGGTGAGCCCGGACGGCCCGGCGTCCAGGGCGACGCCCGTATGGTCGCCGTCGGGCACCCGCCCGGCCATCAGCGCGGCGGCCGCCTCCGACCAGCGGCGCAGCAGCGCGGCGGCCCGTTCACGGTCGGCGCCGCGCGGGGTGAGGTCGAACGCGGCGAGGTGGCCGTGCGCCTGCTGCGGCGTGGTGATGCCGGGCTGGTGGCTGCCGTGGAACGCGCGGGCTGTGGTGCCGACGCTGTTCAGCGGCGTCTCGGCGGCGTCGGAGGTGGCGGCGCCGCCGAGGTTGGCGTGGGCGACCGCGCCGCCGGCGCCGCCGGCGGCGAGCCCGGCCGCTCCGGCGCCGGCGCTGGTGAGCAGCCGACGGCGGGAGACGGCGTGCGGGTGGTGCTCGTTCATGGTGAATCGCTCGCGTGCTTCGTGGTGCGGCCGGATGACGGCGTCAACGGATCGGAACGGTGGTCGTCTCGGTCACCTGGTCGATGTCCGAGGTGCGGATGGTGAGGTCCAGCTCCCAGTCTCCAGGGCGGGGCAGCTGGACCCCGGTGACGGCCCAGTGGTTGTCGGACAGCGGCTCGGCGGTGTAGCGGAGCGGGCCGATGCCCTCGGCGGGGAGGGTCAACGCGACGCTGATCTCCTCGGCCGCGCCGGGCGCGCCCTGCGGGTCGAGCAGGCTGATGTGCAGGGTGTTCTCGCCGGTGCTCGCCGGATTGAGCTCGAACTTCGCCGTGCCCTGTCCAGACGCGCCGCCGGTGTCGTAGGGGACGGCCGCGGTGAACGGGCCCGCCTCGTCGGACCCGCCGGGCTGTCCCGGCTGCTCCTCGACCGCGCTGTCCTCGGCGACGGCCTCGGTGCGGGCGGGCGTGGTGGTGGTGAGGACGGTGGTGACGCCCAGGATCACGGCGGCGACGGCGGCCTCGGCGAGCACGGAGCGGCGCAACGCGCGGCGGGTCGGGTCGGCGTCCTGCTCCCTCCGCCGCCGCGCCCGCCGCACGGCATCCCGCTGCCGAGCCAACTGCCCGGCCCGCTCCGCACTGACCCCCACACCGGCGCCCCCGGACGCGGACCCGCCGGGAGCCTCAGCCCCGGCCCCCGGTTCGCCCGCGGCATCGCCGTGCGGCGCGCTTTCCGTCTTGTCGACGGGGGCGGACGTGGTGGGGGCAGCGGGCTCGGCGCCCGGGCCGTCGCTCGGTGCGGCCGAGTCGCCCGTGGTCCGCGACGCATCCGTTCCCTCGTCAACCGAGGCGGACGTGGACGGAACGGCAGGCTTTGCGGCCGCCTCGGTCCGCAGCCCGTCGGCTGGGACGGACGCAGCCGCCGGCTCGTGCACCGGGTCCGCGCCCGCCGCCACCCGAGCGTGCTCGGGCTCCGCCTCGGGCCCGGTGTCGCGTGCCGGAGCGGTGCCCGGCGCGTCCGCGGGCCCGCCCGCCGGTGTCGGCGCCGGCTCGTGCACCGGCTCCTCGCGGGTCCCCGCCGCGCTCACGCACGGCTCCGCGAGGCGGGCCGTGTAGCGGCGGGAGAAGGACGCCACGACCAGCATCGCGGCGACCAGGGCGACCTTCAGCAGAAGCAGCCGCCCGAAGTCCGTGTCCGTGAGCCCGGAGACGGTGCGCACCTGCCGCCAGGACTGGTAGACGCCGGTCGCGGCCAGCGTGACCACGCTGGCCAGCGCGAGCCCCGAGAACCGCCGCACCGCCGCGCGGGGGACCGCGAGCGGCGCCCCGCGCAGCAGGGCGAGCAGCATGGCGAGGCCGCCGAGCCAGGTCGCCGCGGCCAGCAGGTGCAGCGCGTCGACCGGGACGGCCAGGCCGGCCTGCGGGCCGGTGGAGGCGTGTTCGGCCATCGCCCAGGTGGCGGCGATCCCGGCGGCCACGATGGCGCCGCCGGTGCCGAGGCCGAAGCCCAGGTCGCGCACCCGCGCCGGATCCTTCCCCGCGGCGCGCAGCCGCGCGTAGGGCCCGGTGAGCACCGCGACGAACGCGCCGGCCGCGGCGAGCAGCAGCAGCCGGGTGAGCAGCGACGTGCCGGGCTTGGTCTCGATGACGTCCCGCAGCCCGGCCAGGTCGAACGCGTCGGCGAGCCGCCCGGAGCCGGTGTACGGGGTGCGCAGCAGCAGCTGGCAGAGGGTGGCCGCGGCGAGGGTGGTCCAGCCGGCGAGCAGCACGCGCTGCGCGGTGCGCAGCCCGGCGGCCCGCGGCCAGCAGCGCAGCACGAACGCACCGCCGCCGGCGAGCAGCAGGAACCCGGCGTAGGCGACGTACCGGGTGACGTCGTACAGCAGCCCCACGAGGCCGTCGTCGCCGCTGACGTCGGGAACCACGGCGGCGGTCGCGGAGGGCGCGCCGACGGAGAAGGTGAAGGCGCCCGAGATGGGGTGGCTGTCGGCGGAGACGACGTGCCAGACGACGGTGTAGGTGCCGTCGGCGAGGCCGTCGCGGAGCGCGATCGCGTGGCTGACGGTGTCGTCGGTGCTGACATCGGTGGGTTCGCCGCCGGTGACGGACCGCCCCTCCGGATCGAGCACGCGGATGGCGTCGTCGGCGAGGGCGACCTGCTCGGAGAAGGTGAGGGTGACGCGTTCTGGTGCGGTGGCCACCACCTCGCCGTCCGCCGGGCTGCTGCCGGTCAGCGTGGCGTGTGCGGCGGCGGGTGGTGCGGCGATCAACAGGGTGGCGAGCGCGGCGGCCGCGGCCAGCAGCAGCGCGGCTGCCCGGGAGCGCGGGGGACGGGAGGCGGTGACGGGGGTCATGACGGGTGGTTCACTCCTCTCCGGTGTACGTGGGCGCTTCGACCGGCACGTCGAGGGTGAGGGGCTCGGCCTCCGCGAAGTGGAGCTCCAGGGAGACCGTGTCGCCCTCCGTCAGGGCGCGGTCGAGGTCGAGCAGCATCAGATGGATGCCGCCCCGGTCGAGGCGGAGCGTGCCGCCGGCCGGGACGGGCAGGGCCTCGACGGACCGCATGGCGTTGTCGACGGTCTCGTGCATTTCGACGGTGCCGGCGGCGTCGCTGGTGACCGAGACGAGGCGGTCATCGGCGTCGCCGGTGTTCTCGATGGTGAGGAAGCCGGCGGCGACGTCCTGCGAGACGGGCTCGGGGACGTACGCGCCGCTCGCGTGGAGCTCGGGCGCGCCGGGCTCTTCCTCCGAGCAGCCGGCGAGCCCGGCCGCCAGCGCGACGGCCGAGACGGTCGCGACGGCGGTCCGGGTGAAGGCGGTCCGGGTGAAGGCGGTCCGGGTGAAGGCGGTCCGGGTGAAGGCCCCGCCCACCCCGACCGGTCTCCGGCGGGTCATGGCAACTCCCCGCGGAGCAGCTTCGGGATGTCCCGTTCGAAGGTCTCCGCGGTGACGCCCTCGGTGTAGATGACGTGCGCCTTGTCGTCGTCGGGCAGGAAGGCGACCACCTGGGTGCCGTGGGTGGAGACGATGTCGCCCTTCTCGTCCTCGTAGGACGGCTCGATGCTGACGCCGAGCGACCGGGCCGCGGCCTGGATGTCGTCGAAGTCCCCGGTCAGGCCCGTGAAGTCGGGGTCCTGCATGCGGAGCCACTCGCCGAGTGACTCAGGGGTGTCGCGCTCCGGGTCGGTGGTGACGAAGACGACGCGCAGGTCCTGGCGCTGCTCCTCGGTGAGGCCGGCGGTCGCGACGGCGATGTTGCTCATGGTGAGCGGGCAGATGTCGGGGCAGTGGGTGTAGCCGAAGTAGAGCAGGGTGGCGTGCCCCGCCGTCTCGGCGGCGAAGTCGTAGGTCTCGCCGTTGGTGTCGGTGAGCACGAGGTCCGGTTTGGCGAAGGGCGTGTCGAGGACGGTGCCCTCGGTCGGGTCGTGCCCGCCGGAGACCTCGGCGACGGAATCGCCGCCGTCACCCTCGGCCGGCGTCTCGCCGCCGCAGGCGGCGAGGGTCAGGGCGGTGGCGGCGGCGAGCGCCGCGGCAGTGATGTTGCGCAGGTGCATGAACGTTCCTGGTGATGGTCGTGCTGGGCCCGGCGGGCGGGGGGACGTCGTCGGTCCGCCCCGCCCGTGCGGCGTGGCCTGGGGCCTCTGTCGGTGGGATGAGGACCGGCGCGGCCGGCCCGGTGGCGCTACGCCTCGGAACCGGTCGCGGAACGGCGCCGGCTGGCGAGCACGCCGAACGCGACCCCGGCCGCGCCCACCGCGATGCCCACGCCGCCGAGCACCCGCGCGGTGGTGTCCGTGGAGTCCTCGGAATCGGCGGCCTCCTCGGTCGCGTCGTCCCCGGCATCGCCGGCATCGCCGGCGTCGTCGGTGACCTCCTCGGCGTCCGCCGCGTCGGCGTCTGTCGCATCCGCTTCCGCAGCCGCCGCCAGCTCCAGCACCGGCGAGGGGTGCTCCGGCTCCTCCTCGCCCTCCACGGGCTCCTCGATCCAGCGCACCACCTCGTCGTTGTCGTACGTCTGGATGGCGTCGAAGACCAGCCGGTCGGCGTCCTCGGGGAGCGGCCCGACGGAGAGCGGGAACTGCTGGAACTGCCCCGGCTGGATCTCGCCGCCGGTCCACGTGACGACGCTCGGCGCCTCGGTGATCTCGCTGCCGTGCACCTCGATCGGCTCCTCGAGCTCGGCGTTCTCGACGCTGACCTCCCAGCCGGGGACCGGTTCGGGCATGACCGACGCCACCGGGTGGTCGGGGTCGAGGTGGAGCTCCAGACGGATGGTGGAGGCGTTGTCCCGCTCGTTCGGGACCTTGACGTTGATGACGCTGTAGGAGCCCTGCTCGGCCTCTCCCGGGTCGATGGAGACGTGGGCCGAGGCGGGGGCGGCCAGCAGCAGGACGGAGCCGGTCGCGGTGGCGGCGACGGCGGCGGACAGGGCGATACGCGGACGGTTCATGGGGACACTCCACTGAGGTTGTGACGAAACATGACGATTCGTACGGAAAGTGGTGCATGAGATGCGCGACAGTCGCGCACCCCTTCCCCGGGAGCGCGTCAGGCCGCGAGAACGAGCTGCGAGTGCACCCGCGGCGGTCCGCGGCGGGTCACGGCGTGCGGCAGGACGGTGCCGCGGGTGGCCGGTGTGGGGTGGTGGCCAGGCGGGGGCGGCCGGCCCGCGGGGGCGTACGGTCGCGGGCCGCCGAAGAGCGCGCGGAGCAGCCTCCGCAGGTACCCCGGGAGGGGCAGCGTGGCCAACGCGGCCAGGGCCTCCGTCGACCAGCGGACGGAGAGCCTGACCAGCCGCCACAGGGCGGCCTCGCCGCGGCGCAGCAGCCAGCCGGCGACGAGCGCGGCCAGCAGGTGGCCGAGCAGCATGGGCCAGGAGGCGAGGGACGCCACGGCGTCGGCGAGGCCGGCGCCGCCGGGGTGCGGCATGGCGGGGGCCGCGGTGCCGGCGGGTCCTGTCGGGTCGAGGCCGGCGGCGGTGACGATACGGGTCGCCTCGGCCTCGGTCAGGCCGGCCGCGTGGTCGTTGCAGAGCAGCCGGTTCGCCAGCTCCAGCGCCGCGGAATGGTGACCGTGGCCCGCCGTGCCGGAGCTCCCGGAGCCGCCGGCCGCAGTGGCGTGGGTGCCGGCGTGCTGACCGAGGCAGTACAGGCAGTGCAGGGCCAGCTGCGCGACGGCGAGGACGGCGGCGAGGGCCGGGGCGGAGCGACGTTCCCTACCGGCCAGCGGGACGGCGACGACGAAGACCGCGATCCAGCCGAGGGCCAGGGCCCACAGCGCGATGCCGGGGCCGCCGGTGGTGAGGTGGCCGGCGGCGGCAAGCGTGGCACACGCCGCGGCGAACACCGCGGCGCGCAACAGTCGTAGGCCGGCTCCGGCAGTCATGGCGGCGCCATCATCTCACCGCATGGCCGTGCGCTGACCCGCGGGGACGGATACCGAACGCGCGTTCCTTCATCCACCCTGGTCAGCGCGTGGCCATAACGACGTTTCCGCGTGCACGCATCCGCCGAACGGGGGGTGTTCTGTCAATCACACGCTTACGCTTCACGCCCCTTGGCAATACCTACACATATGTCGAGCCCGCGGCCAGGAGGCTGGAGCATGAGCATCTGGTGGTCTCTCCAACTTCGGCGCGAGGCGGCCAGCGTCCCGCTCGCCCGGCGGCTGCTGGTCGGCGCGATGGAGGCGGCGGGGGTGGACGCGGACATCTCGCACGAGCTGTCGGTCGCGCTGTCCGAGGCGTGCTCGAACGCGGTGCGGCACGGTGGCAGCCGCGCCGGCGTCTACCGGGTGACGGCGTCCATCGACGGCGACGTGTGCCGGATCGAGGTGGCGGACGGCGGCCCCGGCTTCTCCGGCGGCGCCGCCGAGGTGCAGGCGCTTTCGGAGCCGGTTGAGCTGGCGTCCGGCGGGCGCGGGCTGCGCCTGATCGAGGCGCTCTCGGACCGGGTCCGGTTCGGCAACCAGCCGGGCAGCGGCGCGGTGGTCACGTTCGACCGAGCACTGAAGTGGCGCGAGGGTTCCCTGCTGAAGGCGAGCTGACCGGGGCCGCCTCCGCCGGGGCTGTTCGGAACCGGTTGGTGCGGGTTACAGTCATCGGTGATACGGGACATTCAGCATGTTCTTCGAACTTCTGTTGAGTTCCTCTACGGCCCTCTAGGGAGTAGGCGACAGTCATGGGTCAGATCGGACCGAAAGAACTCCTTGTCCTCCTCGTCGTCGTGCTGCTCGTCTTCGGCGCGAAGCGGATGCCGGACATCGCCCGGTCGCTGGGCAAGTCCGCGCGCATCCTGAAGAGCGAGACGCGGGCCATGAAGGCGGAGAACGCGGCCGCGTCGGCGCCGCAGCAGCCGGGTGCCGAGCCGGCGTCGAAGACGATCCAGGCGGCGCCGGGCGACGTGGCCACCGCCCGTCCGGTGGACGAGCCGAAGGTCTCACCCCAGACCGCGACGCAGACCTCGCCCCAGGCCTCCTGAGCCCCACCTCCTGAGACCTGCGGCCGGCGGCGCACCAGGCTTCCTGGACCCAGGCTTCCCGGATGGGGGGGCCGTCAGCGCTTGGCGTGCCGCCCCCGGCCGGTGGCGTTGCCCTCGTCCGCGCGGCTCTGCCCGTCGGTACGGCTCTGCCCGTCGGTACGGCTCTGCCCGTCGGTACGGCTCTGCCCGTCGGTACGGCTCTGCCCGTCGGTACGCTCTCCCGTCTTTGTCTCCCCTGCTCCTTGCGCTGGCCCGCCTCGCGCTGTCCCGCCCGGCGGGCGCGCAGGTACTCGATGACGATGGGGACCACCGACAGCAGCACGATCCCGACCAGGATGACCTCGATGTTCTGGTGGACGAAGTCGACCTTCCCCAGCGCCGCGCCCAGCAGCGTCACGCCCGCGCCCCACAGCACGCCGCCGAGGACGTTGAAGATCACGAACGTGCGGTAGTTCATGTGGCTGACGCCGGCGATGATCGGCGTGAACGTCCGGACGATCGGCACGAACCGCGCCAGCACCAGGGACTTTGCCCCGTGCTTCTCGAAGAAGGCGTGCGCCTTCTCGACGTTCTCCTGTTTGAACAGCCGCGAGTCGGGGCGTCGGAAGAGCGAGGGGCCGACCTTGCGGCCGAAGAGGTAGCCCACCTGGTCCCCGAGCACGGCGGCGAGCACGATCAGCGTGCACACCAACCACAGCGGCGTGTGCAGGTACTTGTCGCCGGAGACCAGCAACCCGGTGGTGAACAGCAGGGAGTCGCCCGGCAGGAAGAACCCGATGAGCAGGCCCGACTCGGCGAAGACCACGACCAGGATGCCGATCAGGCCGAAGGACTCGATGAGATGTTCCGGGTCCAACCAGCTGGGACCGAGAGCAAGAGAATCCATGAAACGGGAACCCCGTCAGCCGCGGCCCGTGACCTGCTGTCCGGGCGGTACGACCAGGCTACCAATCCTGCGCCTTCCCGGCCCAACGACACCTGTTGCCCCTGGTCACAGGGGAGTTGGCGGCCCTCCGGGTGGGGGAGCGGGCGTCAGCCGGCGGGAACGCCGCGGACGGCCTCGATATGCGCCCGGTGTTCTGCGCCCCAGGCGCTCAGCGGGCTCAACGCCTCGTTGAGCGAGACCCCGAGCGGGGTCAGCGAGTACTCGACCCTCGGCGGGACCTCGCGGTAGACCTCCCGGTGCACGATCGCGTCGGACTCCAGCTCACGCAGCTGCTGGATCAGCACCTTCTCGCTGACGCCGGGGATCAGCCGGCGCAGCTCCCCGAAGCGCCGGTGCCCGTCGTGGAGCGCCCACAGGATGAGCACCTTCCACTTGCCGCCGACGACGTCGATCGCGGCGTCGATGCCGCAGCTGTAGGGGCGCCGCTGCACGGCTCCGCCTCCTTTTCACTGACCTTTTGCTCAGTACCTGACTTTTTTGTAGGTACTTGTCGAAAGTACAGCACCGAGAAAGCCTGGGGAACGGCGCGCCATCCACCGTCCCTCCCCCACGCATCCTCATCAGACGTATGAAGCGGAGTAGAAACGTGAACGCGAACGCATCCGCGGCTCCGGTGACCGTGCTCGGTCTCGGCGCCATGGGTACCGCGCTGGCCGGGGCGTTCCTGGACGCCGGGCATCCGACGACCGTGTGGAACCGGACCCCGGACAAGGCCGCGCCGCTGGTGGCGCGGGGCGCCACCCACGCGCCCACGGTGGCCGAGGCCGTGCGGGCCGCCCCGCTGGTGGTGGTCTGCCTGCTGAACGACGCGACCGTGCGCGAGACCGTCGAGCCGGCGGCCGAGGCGCTGGCCGGCCGGACCCTGGTCAACCTCACCACCGGCACCCCGGCGCAGGCCCGCCGGAGCGCCGCCTGGGCGGCCGACCGGGGGATCGGCCATCTCGACGGCGGCATCATGGCCACCCCACCGATGATCGCGCGCCCCGGCTCGCTGCTGCTCTACGCCGGCGACCAGACGGCGTTCGAGACGCACCGGACCACGCTGGAGCGGCTCGGCGCGGCCGACTACCTGGGCGCCGACGCCGGCACGGCCTCGCTGCTCGACCTGGCGATGCTCACCGGCATGTACGGGATGTTCGGCGGTTTCCTGCACGCCGTGGCGCTGGCGCGTACGGGGGGCGTCAAGGCCTCCGAGTTCACCGTCGCGCGGCTCGTGCCGTGGCTGACGGCGATGTTGGCGAGCCTGCCGGAGATGGCGCGGCAGGTCGACGCGGGGCCGACCGGCACCGCGGCCGTCGACCACAACCTCGCCATGCAGGCGGCCGGCTACGTCACCCTCATGCAGACCAGCCGGGAGCAGGGCCTGGGCACGGAGCTGATCGCGCCCATGCAGCGGCTGCTGGACCGGGCGGTGGCCCGGGACCGGGGCGGCGACGATCTGGCCTCCCTGGTGGGCCTGCTCGCCGCGGATGCGGAGGTCTGAGATGAGCACCGAGACGAGCACCGCGCCGGACCGGACGGACGAACCGCGCGACACCACCGACGTGACCGTGGTCGGCCTGGGCGCGATGGGCACCGCGCTGGCCGAGGCGTTCCTCGCCGCCGGGCACCGGGTGACGGTGTGGAACCGCTCGCCCGCCAGGGCCGAGCGGCTGGTCGCGAAGGGCGCCTCGGGCGCGCCGAGCGTCGCGGCGGCGGTCTCCGCCTCCCCGCTGACCGTGGTCTGCCTGGTGGACTACGCGGCGAGCCGCCAGGTGCTGGAGCCCGTGGCCGCACACCTCGCCGGCCGGACGCTGGTCAACCTCACCTCCGACACCCCGGAACGGGCCCGCGAGGCCGCGACCTGGGCCGCCACTCACGGCGTCGACTACCTGGACGGGGCGATCATGATCCCGGTCCCGGTGGTCGGCACCCCCGGCGCGTTGCTGCTGTACAGCGGCTCGGAAACGGGCTGGGAGGCGCACGAGGACACGCTGCGCGCGCTGGGCGGCGACGCCCGTTATCTCGGCCCGGACCCCGGCCGGGCGGCGCTTTTCGACCTGGGACTGCTGGACATCTTCTGGTCCATGATGGCCGGCGCGACGCACGCCTTCGCGCTGGTCGGCGCGGACGGGGTGACGGCCGCGGAGTTCGCGCCGCTCGCCGTCGACTCCGTGCTCGGCCTGGCGCCGCTGCTGGCCGAGCTGGCCGGGGACGTGGACGCGGGCCAGCACCCCGGCGAGGCGGCCAACCTCGTGATGGAACTGGCGGCCGTGGACCACATCACGGCGGCCGCCCGCACCCGCGGTCTGGACACCAGCGTGCTGGACGCCGTCCGGGCGCTGATGGCCCGAACCGTCGCGGCCGGCCACGGCGGGGACGGCTTCACCCGGGTGATCGACGCGATCCGCGCCCCCGACACGGACGCGCACCCCGCACCGTAACCGGCCGGCGGGTGCGGGCCCACGAAGGACCCGCACCCCACCGACCCCGGACCTACGCGCTCGTCGGCTGCGGCACCATCAGTCGCACCAGCAGGTCGTCGAGGCTGATGAGGCCGGTCAGATGACCGTCGGCGCCGCGCACCACCGCGAGCGAGGCCCGCTGCTGGCGCAGCTGCTCGACCGCGTGCGCCACGGTGTCGTCCGCCGTCAGCTCGGGCACCGGCTGCGCCAGCTCACGGGCGGTCACCGCCTGCCCGCGCGAGCGCGCCACGACCGCGTCGCGGGCGTGCACCGAACCCACCACGCTCGGCCCCTCCCGCACCAGCAGCCGGGTATGGTCGCTCGCCGACGCGGCGGCCAGGATCGCCGCCGCGTCCGCCTCCGCCGGCACCTGCGCGATCCGCGCCGCCGGCACCTGGATGGCGCCCACCGGGGACTGCGGTTCGGTCAGCGAGCGGGTGATCAGCCCGTAGTCCTCCTCGCTGATCAGGCCGAGCCGCTGCGATTCGGCCACCAGATGGGTGAGCTGATCCCGGTCGTGCACCGAGGCCAACTCCTCCCGCGGAATGACCCGGCACAGCCGCACCAGCCCGTTGGCCACCTTGTTCAGCAGCCAGATCAACGGCCGGACCGACCGGACCATCGCCCGGAACGGCGGCGCCAGCAGCATCGCGGACCGCTCCGGGTGGGAGATGGACCAGGACTTCGGTGCCATCTCGCCGAGCACCATATGCAGGAAGACCACCAGGGACAGCGCCAGCAGGAACGCGACGCCGTGCGACAGGCCGAGCGGCAGCCCGGCCCGTTCCAGCCAGGGGTCGATCTGGTGCGCTATGGCGGGCTCGGAGATGCTGCCGAGCCCCAGCGTGCAGACGGTGATGCCGAGCTGCGCACCGGCCAGCATCAGCGACAGCTCGTGCGTGCCGGCCAGCGCGGCCCGGGCGCCGCGGCGCCCCTCGGCCTGCGCCTGCTCCAGGCGGTGCCGCTTGGCGGCGACCAGGGCGAACTCGGCGGCGACGAAGAATCCGCTCGCCACGAGCAGCACGAATGTGACGAGGATCGCGGTGGGCACGTTCACGAGGGCTGGCCCTCCCGCTCCTTGGCCCTGCGCCGGACCGTGGCCGCGGCCGCCGCAGCCGCCGCGTCCGTGGCCCGCGGGGAGCCGGCGGAACGCGGGTGACCCGCGGCGTCGGAACCGCCCGGCGTGCGTCCGTCACCGGAGGCGTGCCCGCCCCGGCCGGACCCGGCCGAGGCCGGGGACGCCGCGGACTCGCCGTCGGACAGCCGCTCCAGGCGGATCTGGGCCGGCACCCGCCGGTCCAGCGACACCACCTCGATGGCGGCCCGGCCGCCGTCGGCCAGGTCCACCAGGATCCGCTCGCCGACCTCGGGGAAATGCCCGCAGTGGTCGATGACCAAGCCGGCGACGGTCTCGAAGTCCTCGTTCTCCGGCAACGGGATGCCGGTCGCCACCGACGCCTCGTCGACCCGGCGGCTGGCGTCCACCAGCCAGCCCGAGCCGTCCGCCACCGCCGGCAGGACGATCCGGTCGCTCTCGTCGGCGATCTCGCCCACCAGCTCCTCGGCGATGTCCTCCAGCGTGACGATCCCGGCCAGGCCGCCGTACTCGTCGAGCACCACCGCGAACTCCTCGTCGGCGGTGCCCAACTGCTGCACCGCACCGGGCAGCGGCAGCGTGTCGGGCAGCAGCAGCGCCTGGCGGGCCAGCGCGCCCGCCGTCAGCCGGGTCAGCCGCTCGGGCGTCACCCGCATCAGCTCGCGTACCCCGATGACGCCGACGATGTCGTCGATCCGGTCGCCGATCACCAGATAGTGCGAGTGGCCGTGCTCGCCGATCAGGCCGACCACGTCGGCCGCCGGCGAGGAAGCGCGGACCGACAGCACGTCCACCCGGGGCACCATGACCTCGGCCAGCGTCCGCTCGGAGAACTCCAGCGCGTGGTCCAGCAGCGCGGCCGTGGCATGCGGCAGCTGACCGTGCTCGTGGGACTCCTCGATCAGGTGGCCCAGCTCCTCCAGGGTCGCCCCGTGGTGCAGCTCCTCCACCGGCTGGATGCCGACCCGGCGCAGCAGCCGGTTGGCCGAGGTGTCGAAGACCCGGATCAGCGGTCCCGCGACCTTCAGATAGCCGAGCGTGGACGAGGCCAGGGCCTTGGCCAGCGATTCGGGGACGGCCAGCGCCAGGTTCTTCGGGCCCAGCTCGCCCAGCACCATCTGGATGCCGGTGGCCAGCGAGAACGCGACGGCCAGCGCCACGCCGTGCGCCACGGCCTCGGGGAGGCCCAGCACGTCGAACGCCGGGTCGAGGAGTCGGGCCAGCGAGGGCTCGGCCAGGAAGCCGACGATCAGGCCGGTCACCGTGATGCCGAGCTGGGCGCCGGACAGCATGAAGGACAGCCGCTCCTGCACCTTCATGGCGCGGGCGGCGCGCCGGTCACCGGCGGCGGACTGGGTGGACAGCGCCAGCCGATCGGCGGCGACGAAGGCGAACTCCTGGGCGACGAAATAGCCGGTGCCTGCGGTGAGCACCAGCACGGCCAGCAGCCCAAGGAGTGCGGCACTCACTGGACACCACCTCGCCATGTGCCGCGGGCTGCCAGATGCTGGCGAGGTGGTCCGGGACTATGCCCGGGGGAGTCCGACGATCGGGCGGACACGAGCTCTCCCTTCAGAGAAATCGACTTGTGCAACGCCTGTGCGCGCGTCCGTGTTCCCAGGCTGTACCCGGAAATGCCCTCTTGACACCTGGTTCGCCGGGCGCTTGCTGCGGGTCATCGACCGTGGTCGGAGCGGAGTCCCTCCCAGGCTCCGGCGGTCTGGGAGGCACCCCCAGGCCGCGCGCCGCGGCCCGCGCGCCGAGGCGCGCGAGGCGCTCGGCGGGCGGGCCGCGGTGGTCGTCGGGGAACCGGTCGGGGGACGTCTCATCCGCGCAACTCGGCCATCCACGCCTCGACGTCGGAGGCGCGGCGCGGCAGGGCGGCGGAGAGGTTGCGGTTGCCGTCCTCGGTGACCAGCAGATCGTCCTCGATCCGCACGCCGATGCCGCGGTACTCCTCGGGCACCGTCAGGTCGTCCGGCTGGAAGTAGAGGCCGGGCTCGACGGTCAGGCACATGCCGGGCTCCAGCGTGCCCTCGGCGTAGCTCTCGCGGCGGGCCGCGGCGCAGTCGTGCACGTCCATGCCGAGCATGTGGCCGGTGCCGTGCAGGGTCCAGCGGCGCTGCAGGCCGAGCTCCAGCACCCGCTCGACCGGTCCCTCCACCAGGCCCCATGCGACGAGCTTCTCGGTGAGCACCCGCTGGGCGGCCTCGTGGAAGTCGCGGAACTTCGCACCAGGACGGACGGCGGCGATGCCCGCCTCCTGGGCCTCGTACACGGCGTCGTAGATCCGCCGCTGCAACTCGGTGAACCGGCCGTCGATCGGCAGCGTCCGGGTGACGTCGGCGGTGTAGAGCTCGGTGGTCTCCACGCCGGCGTCGAGCAGCAGCAGCTCACCGGGCCGGACCGCTCCGTCGTTCCGCACCCAGTGCAGCGTGGTGGCGTGCGGTCCCGCGGCGCAGATCGAGCCGTACCCGACGTCGTTGCCCTCGACCCGGGCGCGCAGGAAGAAGGTGCCCTCGATGTACCGCTCGGAGGTGGCCTGGGCCCGGTCCAGCACCCGCACGACGTCCTCGAAACCGCGGACCGTGGAGTCGCAGGCGCGGGTCATCTCGGCGATCTCGAAGTCGTCCTTGACCAGCCGCAGCTCGGAGAGGAACGTGCGCAGCTCGGCGTCCCGCTCCGCGGTGACCTTGTCGGTCAGCGCCGCCTCGATCTCGGCGTCGTGCGAGCGGACCACCCGGACCGGCCCGGTCGCCTCGCGGAGCGTGTCGGCGACGGTGCGGACGTCCTTGACGGGGATGCCGTAGAGCTGCTCGGCCTCGGTGAGGCTGTTCCGGCGGCCGACCCACAGCTCGCCCTGGCCGCTCAGCCAGAACTCGCCGTTCTCCCGGTTCGAGCGGGGCAGCAGATAGAGCGTGGCGGCGTGACCCGACTCACCGGTCGGCTCCATCACGAGCACGCCGTCCTCGGTCTGGTTGCCGGTGAGGTAGGCGTACTCGACGGCGGAGCGGAACGGGTAGTCGGTGTCGTTGGACCGGGTCTTCAGCTTTCCCGCCGGGACGACCAGGCGCTCGCCGGGGAAGCGCGCGGAGAGCGCGGCGCGGCGGCGCGCGGTGTGCTCGGCCTGCGGAACGGGTGCGAGGTCGTGTCGCTCGGTGTCGGCCCAGCCCTGCTTCATGGCGGCGGCGAGCTCTTCCGACACCTGCGGGGTGACGGCGTTCTTCCGCGCCGGGGTCGGCTTCTCGCCGGACTCCTCGGCGTCGGGCTCCTGGACGTCCGACGCCTGGGACTCGGATTCGGGCTGGGTCTGCTCCGTGGCCACCTGGTGCCTCCTCGCGTGCTGCGGGCCCGGTCGGGACCGGATTCCATCGTAGGCATGACCGAATGCCGCAGGGCAGGGCCCGGCGGCAACCCCGTGCGGCCCGGTCAAGAGGTCAGGGAAAGGGGACAGGGGGACGGGGGAAAGGGGGCAGGGGCCGCCCGGTCCCTGGCGTCTGGCGTCTGGCGTCAGAAACGGGCGGCGAGGAGCACGGCCTCCTCGGCGGCGTCCGATTCGGCCGGCAGCACGGTGCGCAGGATGTGGTCGACGAGGGCGTCGGGGTCGGCGCGGACCGCGGGGGGCGCCCGGTGGGCGGCGGACTCCAGCCGGGCGAAGGCGCCGTCCAGCGGTTCGCCGGTGCCGCGCAGCAGGCCCACGGTGTAGAGCAGGACCGTTTCTCCCTGGGCGACGTCGAGTTGCACGCTGGGCGCCTCCCAACAGGCGAGCATGCCGAGCGGGGCGGAGAGCGCGGACTCAGCGAACTCCACCCGGGTCGCGCCGACCACCAGCGGCGGCGGGTGCCCGGCCAAGGCGATCACCAGCCGCCGTGTCATGCCGCGACCGGGGGTGGGGACACCGCGCGGCGCCGCAGGTCCTGGGGGCTCGGCGTAGCCGAACAGCGCGGTGGCGGTGCGCTCCGGTTCGGTCAGCCGCAGCAGCAGTTCCAGGTCGGACAGCACCGCGACCGGGTCCTCGCCCTCCATCACGGCGTACGCGCGCAGCCCGGCGCGGAGGCTGCCGGTGGCCGCCAGCGCGGCGGGTCCGGAACCGGTGGTCGAGCCGATGGCCAGGCCGAGCGCGCCCTCCGGCAGGGCCAGCGCGTCGAAGAAGTCGCCGCCGTGGCCCGCGCCGTGACGGTGCCGGACGGCGAGCGCGACGCCGGGCAGCGCGGGGAGGCGGCGCGGCAGCAGTTCCTCGCGGACGGCGCGCACGGTGGTGCGGGCACGGGCCAGTTCCAGCCGGTTGGCGACGTGCTGGGCGGCCCGCCGCAGATAGCGGCCGAGCAGCCGGCGCTGGCGGGCGTCCGGGGCGGCGGGTTGGTCGTAGAACCAGACGGCGGCGCCGAGCAGACCGCCGGTCGAACGCGGCCCGCGCGGGACCCGGACGGTCACCGGCACCGCGTAGCTGGCGGCGCAGCCGAGCTGGGCGGCGACCTCGCGGTGCCGGGGGTGCAGCGCCTCGTCGTGGGCGATGTCGCCGTGGGCCAGCTCCGTCTCCGGCCGCCCCGGCGGGATGACCGGGGTGTCGAGCAGCCGGGTGTGCGGTGCGGAGTCGGGCGGCACGGTGTCCAGCTGGCCCAACTCGGCGTGGCTGAGGCCGTGGCCGATCAGCCGCTCCGGGCCGAGGCCGTCGGAGGGGCGCAGAAAGAACAGCCCGCGCCGCGCGCCGAGGATGTCTGCGCCGGCGCGTAGGAGCTCGCGTAGGGCTTCGGTGAGCGTGCTGGTGCCACCGAGGCGGTCGGTGAGCTCGTGGAGCGTGGTGAGTTCGGAGAACCACCCGGCGAGGCGGTCGTGGGTGGCCTCGGGGACGGCGCACGCGGGGTTGTTCGAACGCTCCCCGCGCGTTGGATCGCTCGGGGTGCCACGAGCGGGCGTGAGATTTTGAGGTACGCCAGTGAGCGCCGGGCTGATTCCGGCCACTTTCGGCAGCGGGCCCGTGCTCATCCGTCGGGACTCTGGTCGAGGCGCGTTTCTCGCAACAGCATCGGGAACCCCATGTCATGTGCGTGACGTCCTGATTCACCTGCCAGACCGGATGATGCCCAGACGGTGCGGGTGGGGCGGTAGCGACAGGCCGGGGCATGCGAGGATGACGGAAACTTGGCCGAAAACGGCCAGAGGGTCAGGAGCATCACGATCGACTGAGGTGCCCGCTTGGCGGCTGATGCCGGGAGGGTCGGAGGGCTGGGTACGTATCGCTGGGGTACATGTCCGTCGGTACATATCGGAACGGAAGACTGAGCTCTGGCGTCCTAACCTTCGGGGGTGGCCCGCTTGTGCCTGCCAGCCCCCACCGACCGTCCATCGGGCCCGGCACTCGCCGGCGTCGCGGTGCGCGAGCCGCCGCATACGGTGATCTAGGTTCCACGTGGTGTGAATGGCCCGGCGATGGCTAGCCGGCACTCAAACGCGAGGGAAAGGAACGAGCGCTGATGCGCGAGATCCTCGGAAAGCTCGGTAAGCGAGGCACGGATCATACGGAGGGTGACGGCTGGGCGCTGCGCGACGCGGCCCTGCGCTGCGCCTGGCAGTGGGGGTGGCCGGTGGTTCCGGGCGTCGAGGCGCGCCCGGACGGCGGTTGTGGCTGTCTGCGGGGGGACTGCGTCGTGCCGGGCGCCCATCCCTCCGACCCGCAGCTACTGGCCGCGACCACCGACGTGCGAATGGTGGGCTGGTGGTGGACGGCGCGTCCGCAGGCCCCGATCGTGCTGGCCACCGGTGGGCGGGCGCCGTGCGCGCTGAGCCTGCCCGCGCCGGCCGGGGCGTGGGCCCTGGAGGAGCTCGACCGACGGGGCGTGCGGCCAGGGCCTGTGGTGGCCACCCCGACGCGTTTCGCGCTGCTGGTGCAGCCGTACGAGTTCGCCGAGCTCGGCGAGCTGCTCGGCACCCGGGAGTGGGTGCCGAGCACGTTGCGCTTCCACGGTCCTGGCGGCTACGTGCCGCTGCCGCCCTCCCGGACCGGCGCCGGCCGGGCGCGTTGGGTGCGCCCGCCGGAGCGCTGTGCGGGGCGGGTGGCGCTGCCTCGGGCCGCCTGGTTGCTCGACGCGCTGGTCGAGGCGGGCATCGCCGCCAGCGTGCTGAGCGAGCAGCAGTGAACCCGATCGCTGGCGACGGGGGATGCACCAGCGACCGGGCTCATCTCCGAAGGTAACAACTCATCCGCGATTCGCAAATCCCGCACCGCCCGAGGAGGGCCAAACGGGACCTGCCAAGGGGGAAGTTGTGACCGGAATCACTCGCTTCGCTTAAAACCTAAAGCCCTTTAGTTCAATGTGATCTGACGATTAGTAAGACCGCTGCGTGCGCTCCGCTCCTCCGTCGAAAGCGGGCCGGTGGCCGCCAGCGCCTCGCCCAACCGTGCCTCGAACGCGGTGGCCGGCTCCTCGCACGCCCCGGCGGCCATCTCGGTCGGCAGGTCCCACACCGGCACGGTCAGGCCGTGCGCCCGGAAGGAACCGACCAGACGGGTGCCCTCCCCGAGCGGCGTGGCGCCGGCGGCGTGCAGTCGGGCCAGCGCGTCGAGCAGCGCCTCCTCCGGATGCGGCATCACCCAGCGCAGGTGGTTCTTCTCCGGCGTCCGGCACCAGTAGGCGGCGGACACGCCGGTCAACCGGGCGGTCGGCACGGCGGCGGCGTTGGCCCGCTCCAGCGAGGCGGCGACCTCGCCGCTCGCTTGTTCGGCGTCATCCAGCCAGAACTCGAAGCCCTCGTGCACCTCGGGCTCGAACGGCGCCTCGGGATCGAGCAGATCCTGCAGTCGCGGCCCCTCGGGCTCGGAACGCTCCGCCGACACCGGGCTGCCCGGCTTGGCCTCCAGGGCCCGGGTCAGCACGTCGGCGAGGTCCCTGCTGAGGTCGCCGGTGGGCGTGTCGTTCTGCACGCCGAGCAGCACGGTGCCGTCGTCGCGGCGCAGCGCCGGCCAGGCCATCGGGAGCACCGTGCCCAGGGTGAGCGACGGCACGTCGGCGGGCAGCCCGCCGCGCAGGGTCAGCGGCACGGTGGCGGCGGGCACCAGCTCGCGCAGCGCGACCCAGTCGCATTCGCCGGTCAGTCCTTCGAAGGGGCGCCGCACCAGTTCGGTCGCCGCCTGGGCGGCGGCCCGGCCGTGACAGGCCTTGTAGCGACGGCCGGAGCCGCAGGGGCAGGGCTCCCGGGCACCGACGACGGGCACCTGGCCGTCCTCGCCGATCCTGGCGGCGGCCGGGGCGCTGATCTGGGTACGGGGGCGGCGCTTTTTGGCCATGCGTGTGGGTCTCCTGCTGAGGCTGGCTGGCTGCGGGTTGCGTGTCGCGGCGAGCGTAGGCCCTCGCCCCGCGATCGTGCCAGACTCCCCATCCCGGCGGCCGGGCGGTGCCGCATCCCCCATGCACCGGCCGCAGCCGGTCGCGGCAACGGCGTCTTTTCGCCGCTGCCGCCACTCCCCCCGCGCGGCGTTCCCCGGCCGTCCGGCCGGTCCCGCCGCTGTGTCACCTCAGGGGCGACAGTCGTCGGGCGGCAGCACCGCCCAGACGGTGACGGCGCCCGAGGCGTCCGCCTCCCGCACGCCCCAGTCCTGAGCCAGGGACGTGATGATCGTCAGGCCCCGACCCCCTCGGGCCGTGACGGAGGGCGAGGACGGGCGCGGCAACGTCGGCCCGCCACCGTCCGTGACCGCGATGGTGACGGCACCATCCGCGTCGCGGCTCCACGCCGCATTGACCAGATGGCCGCCTTGCAGCGGCCGCGCATGTCGATATGCGTTGCTCAATAGTTCGGAAAGGATCAGAACGGCGTCGTCGATGATCGACTCCGCTGCTCCGCTGTCGCGCAATTCTGACCGCAGTCGTCGTCTTGCCGATCCCACTCCCGATGGGCCGTGGGGCACCGACATGGACGACGACGTCGGCACCTGCTGTGTGACCACCAACGCCACCCCCGAGACCTCCTTTGCCCCACGCCATGGGTTCGATGCCCTGAGTGCCAGGGGCGGAAACCGGACGTGCGAGATCTGTTGACGCAGTCGTAATGATCCGATACGAGTCGAACGCGCGGGTGTACGCCGGGTGAGATTTCACCCGTTCAGGTGGTCGAGCTGCTCACGCACCGTGCGCGGCCGATTGGTGATCACCGCGTCCACGCCGAGCCGCGCGCACAGCTCCACGTCCTCGGGACGGTCGACCGTCCAGACGTGCACCTCATGCCCGGCACGGTGTGCCCGCGCCACGTAGTCGGGGTCCCGCCGCAGGATGCGGATGCTCGGCCCCGCGATACGGGCGCCCACCGGCAGCCGCCCCGAGCGGTGCCGCGGCAGCAGGAACTGCATCAGGTAGACGGTGGGCAGATGCGGCGCGGCCAGCCTCACACGGTGCAACGAGCGCGCGGAGAAGCTCATGATTCGCACCGGACCTGGCACCGGGTGCCGCGCCAGCAGCGCGAGCAGGCGCTCCTCGACCTGACCGGCCCAGCGGCTCGGATGCTTCGTCTCGATCGCCAGCCCGACCGGCCGGTCCGTCTCCGCGACCAGTCGCAGCAGCCGTTCCAGCGTCAGCACGCTGACCGGCTCGGGTCCTGGCCCCCCCGGTTCAGGACCTCCGGCGTCGCTGGCGCTGTCGGGCGTCTCGGTGCGGCCCGCCGGCGTCTTCCAGGAGCCGAAGTCCAGCTCCGCCAACTCGGCCAGCTCCAACGAGGCGACGGCGCCGTGCCCGTTCGAGGTGCGGTTCACCCGGCGGTCGTGCACGCACACCAGATGGCCGTCGGCGGTCATCCGGATGTCGCACTCCAGGGCGTCGGCTCCGTCGGCGATGGCCTTTCGGTAGGCGGCGAGGCTGTGCTCCGGGGCATCCTCCGAGGCCCCCCGGTGGGCGACAACGGGGATCCGGCGCGGTCCTGGCCCGCGCGACCCCGGGTCGCTTATCGCGTCACGCATCGCGTCATGGTGCCGTATGGAGCACCGCGGGCGGTTCTTATGTCCGTCTGACAGTCCATGGGAAACACTGATCGCGTATCCGTCGTACGTCCATCCCTGGAAGTTCGTCGCACACCACGCTACCTGGCGCAAACCATCGCGATCCAAGGAGAAAGCCGTGAGCACCGAGTATGAGGGCGGCAGCAAGTCGGGCGACCCGGGCGAGCCTGGCGGCGGCGGGGCCCCGAGGCCGGAGTACGGCGCCGCGGCCGGAGGGTCGCCCGCGCCGGGCCCCGTTCCCCCGGTGAGTCCTGCTCCCGCGGCACCGGCCGTGCCTCCCCCGGCCGCCCCCGCCGCGGGCCCACCGCCCGCGGCACCCCCGGCAGCACCAGGGCCGCCGACGCCCGGAATGGCCCCCGAGCCCACCACCGTGGTCTCGCCGGCCGCCGCCGTTCCGCCCGCCGCCGCGGTTCCGCCGGCTGCCGTACCGCAGCCCGCCGTGGTTCCGCCGGCGCCCGGCGCGCAGGGCGCGCCGCCGGCTCCCGACGCACCCTGGGGTGTCGTTCCCGCGCCGCCCGCCCCGCCCAAGCGCCGCGGCGGCCTGCTGGCCGGGGTGATCGCCGCGACGCTGATCGCCGGCGGCATCGGCGGCGGCGTCGGGTACCTGGTGGCCGACGACGAGGACAGCGCCTCGACCACCCTGGAGGCGGACTCCGGCGACGGCAGCGAGACGGCCGCCCGCCCGCCCGAATCGGTCGCCGGAATAGCGGAGGCGGCGGTGCCCAGCGTGGTCACCATCGAGGCGGGCGAGTCCATGGAGGCCAGCACGGGCACCGGCTTCGTCTATGACGAAGAAGGCCACATCCTCACCAACAACCACGTCGTGGCCTCCGCCGCGGACGGCGGCCCGCTGACCGTCACCTTCTCCGACGGCGAGAGCTACGACGCGGAGGTCGTCGGCCACGCCGCCGGGTACGACGTCGCGGTGATCAAGCTGGTCGACGGCGCGGACCGCGATCTGGAGCCGCTGCCGCTGGGCGATTCGGACGCCATCGCGGTCGGCGACGCCACGATCGCCATCGGCGCGCCGTTCGGCCTGGACGGCACGGTCACCACGGGCATCGTCAGCGCCCTGGACCGGCCGGTCGCCTCCAGCGACGGCACCAGCGCCGACGTCTCGTACATGAACGCGGTGCAGACCGACGCCTCGATCAACCCGGGCAACTCCGGCGGTCCGCTGCTGAACGCGGACGGCGAGGTGATCGGCATCAACTCCGCCATCCAGCCGACCTCCAGCACCGGCCAGTCGGGCAGCGTCGGGCTCGGCTTCGCCATCCCGATCAACCAGGCCGAGCAGGTGGCCCAGGACCTGATGGAGACCGGCGAGCCGGTCTACCCGATCATCGGCGCGGTGGTGAACACCGACCCGATGAGCGAGGCCGGCCAGATCGTCGAGTCGACCGGCGACGGCAGCGACCCGGTGACCGCCGGAGGCCCGGCCGACGAGGCGGGCCTGCAGGCGGGCGACGTCATCACCCGCTTCGGCGACCGGGTCATCGACAGCGGCCCGACGCTGATCAGCGAGATCTGGTCGTTGCAGCCGGGCGACACCGTCGAGGTCACCTTCGAGCGCGGCGGCGAGGAGCAGACCACGCAGATCACCCTCGGCGAGCGCGTCGGCGACGACGTCTAGCCCCACGCTCCTCTCTTCGCAACGGGCGGTGCGCCACCTCGGCGCACCGCCCGTTGCGTTGCCGTGTTCGCCGAGCCGGCGCCCGCATGCTGGTCGGGAACGACGACCGACGGAGGGAGCCGAGATGAATCGTCTGCTGAGCGTCCGGGAGCTGACCCCACCCGCCGACGTCGCCGCGGCGCTCGGCCTGGAAGCAGGCGAGGTCGCCGTGGTCCGGCGCGGCGTGACCTACCAGAACGACCAGCCGGTCGAACTGACCGACTCCTACTACCCGGCGACCATCGCGCGGGACACCGGCCTGGCGGAGCCCCGGAGGATCCCCGGCGGGGCGGCCTCCCTGCTGGCAGGGCTCGGCTACGCCGTCCACGAGACCGTCGAGGACGTCTCGGCCGGTCTGCCCGCCCCGGAAGCCCGCAACGCCCTCGCCCTCCCCGCCGGAGCCCCGGTCCTGCTGCTGACCCGCACCAGCCTGACCGCGAACCTGCTCCCCGTCGAGTTGACCCAAACGGTCATCCCCCGCGGCCGCCACCTCCGCTACCGCACCCGCGCCAACCCGACCGACCAGCCCAGCCGAAGCCGTTAGGCTGACCCCGTGCCGCCGCACCCCGGCCGGCACGGGGAGGCGTGCCCGAGCGGCCGAAGGGAACGGTCTTGAAAACCGTCGTGAGGTAACCCCTCACCGTGGGTTCAAATCCCACCGCCTCCGCCCCACGAGAACCCGCAGGTGAACGCGGTGCCCGACTTTCCGAGCACCGCGTTCTCTCACTCTCTGTGTCCCCTCGTCCCGCCGAATCCCGCCCCTGACCAGCGCGTGTGGCCAACCTGTGGCCAAACTGACGGGCCCCGATCCCGGGCGGCTACGTCCCCAGCCGGCCCAGAGCGTCGTCGATGAGTTGGTTCACCTGATGCTGCTGACCGCGCAGCAGCTTGGCGTAGAAGCGCCACAGGACAGCGAGACTGTGACCGGCCCGCCGCGCCACTTCCACCGGGTCCACGCCCGCGTTGATCCACAGTGAGACACCGGCATGCCGAAGCGAGTAGGGCACCTCGGCCAGGGGCGTCTCCACGTCCTCGGCGGACAACGCCTTCTCCCTCGCCGCCCGCCACAACTGCGCGTACTCCGTGGACCCGATCCGCCCACCGCGCACGGCCCGAAACAGTCGCCCGTCCTCGGCGGTCCCGTGCTGGTCGAGATGCTCCCTGAGCATCTCGACCAGCACGGGCGGGATGGGGACGGTGCGGGTGGCTTTCCGGGCGCGTCGCTTCAGACCGCGCTCCTCGTAGGGCCTTCCATCGTCCGTCCAGCCGCCGGCCACCTCGGGTCGGCTGCCGGTGAGTACCAGTTCGCCCCAGCCGGTCTCGGGCAGCTTGCAGTTGCGGTTGGTGAGAGCGGCGGCTTCCGAGGGACGCAAGGCCGCGTAGTACAGGCATCCGAAGAAGGCGTAGAGGTGCTCGCCGCGCTGGCCCTGTTCCCGAACGGCCTGCAGAAGGGTCTGGGCCTGCTTTGGGTCGGGTACGTACTGGAAACTCATCTCGTCGTCGGTCGGTGGCGGTTCCCAGTCGATGCGGGAGAGCGGGTTCACCGTGAGGAGGTCCCTCTCGACGGCGTAGCGCAGCGCGTTGCTGAGCACCATGCGCTTGCGCCGGATGGTGTTGTCGGCCGCCTTGGTGCCGTCCAGTCTCACGGAGATTGCGTCGAGGGCGCAGCGCAACTTCTCTGATTCCCCCAGATCGGCCACCTTGAGGGATCGGTCCGCGATCCAGGCCAGCGCCCGAGCGATCTCGGGCGGAGGCTCGTCGGCATCCATACGGGCGATGAGAATCCCGTCTGCATTCCTGGTGGCCTGGAACGCCCAAGCATTGAGTGCCGTACGAAGAGTCGCCGGTTGAGGAGCACCTCTGCGATCCTCTACCAAAGCGGAGGTGATGGTGGTCAGCGCCTCCGCGATGCTGGCGCGGTGTTTCGCCGCGACCGAGGGCCACTTCATCAACGCGTAGGCGCAGGCGTGTGCATACCAGGTGGGTGAGTTCAGCTCGCGGAATTCGGATGCGGGGAGCCCAGATTCGGTCTCGAACTGTTCGCCCTTGCGTACCGCTGAGAGTAGCTCCGCCCGGCGGCCATCAGCCAGCGTTTTCGTGAGGAACGTCTGCTGGTGGAGAGCACTTCCGACACGCCATCGCAGCTGGTAGGGGGCCTTCTTGCTGTTGCGACTGCGGATCCCCCAGATGCGAACTTCGTAGGTCAGCACTGCTGCTTCCCCCGCTCCTCGCACTCGGCGAACCAGGCGTCGAGATCCCCGCGGCGAATCCTGATCTGACCATTGGGGAGCTTCATGCACTTCGGCGCCTTACCGAGCGCCCGCATCCGATAGAAAGCCGAGCGTGACACCCGGATCTCTTCCAGCACCTCGGGCAGTTTGAGCCGTTCTTCTTTTGCCATGCAAGCCTCACACGTTCGGGAAGAGCGATTGATGCGTGCGACATAACGCACAATTCCCATGGACGCTCCGTCTCGTTTGCACCGTCAATCCCGCCCTCGGGTGAATAGTGAGAGACTGAGCTACTGGCGTCATGGGATCGGTGCGGGTAGTGCTGACGCCTTGAATAGAGAACCAAGCGGAGCGCTTGTGCCCGAGCCATCGCTGATTTCCCTCAAACGGCTGAAACTCGCAGTTCTCCGAGGCGAGGTGCGAGCTCAGTCGCGAAGCGTGCTGCGGAGGAGTGCGGTGATGCGGTGGGTAAGGAGCGAAGGGCCGGGGCCAGTTGTGGTGAGTGCCGTTCCCCCGTCGGCAGACCAGCATCTCGCGTGGGCCATTTCGGTGACGACTCGGAGGCCGCGGCCGATGCAGAGGACGATGGAAGACAGGCCGAGGTCCGAAACAGGACGGTGCCGGGAGGCCGCGAGCCGCTGCCTGCTCGGTCTGTATCCGGCAGGGGTCGCTTCAGGATGTGACGCTGTGGCCACTGTCAACTCGGGGTTCGTTATGCTGAGTCGTGTGGTGGGTGAAATGCGTATTGGTTTGATCTCGTTCGGTGTGGCGGAGTTCGCTGTTTTGCGTGAGACGTGTGTCGACGCAGGTTATGATCCTGTCGTCTACGCGTACTCCCGTTCTATGCGGCCGAACAGAGCTACCGATGAGGGCGCGGCCGAGGTGGTAGGGCGGATCACGGCGGCGTTGCCCGCTGGGGTGGATCTGTTGCTGCCGGGCAGTTCCGAAGGGCTGGGGGCTGCGCTACGTGGGTACGATCTCGATCTTCTCGTCTGCTACGGGTTCTCGTGGCGGCTGCCTTCGTCCGTTCTGCGTATCCCGCGTTTCGGCGTGGTCAACGTCCATTGTTCGATGTTGCCGAAATACCGTGGCCCGGCGCCGGTGTTGTGGGCGATCCGGAACGGTGATCCGTACCTGGGCATGACGGTTCACCGCATGAACGAGGAGTTCGACGCGGGTCCCATCCTCGTTCAGCAGGACGGAGTCCCGATTCCGGACGACGTCACCCCCGAGAGCCTGTGGCCGGAGCTGGCTGCGGTGCTGCGTCGTGTGCTTCCCGTCGCTCTGGACCGGGTTGCTGATCCGGAAGCGGGTGAGCCGCAGGCCGTCGAGGGGGTGAGCTACGCGGGGCTGATGGAGCCGGTCTTCTCCGTTGTCGATACGGCGAAGACTGTGCGTGAGGTGCACAACCAGGTGCGGACTTTCCGGTTTATGGGCCCGGGGCTGGGTCCGGTCGCCACGGTCGAGGGTCGCCGGCTGAAGGTACTGGGCACCAGCCTCACTCCTGCCGCCGGACTCCGTCTTGACTGCGTCGACGGCCCGGTGTGGATCACTGCCTCCGAGCCTGTGGAGTGAACGGCTATCCGGCGTCGTTGCGGTGTGCGGTTACGCGCTGGGCCAGTGCGGTTGCCTGCGGGTCATCGAACTCAGCCAGCAGGTCCAGGGCCCCCTCGCGGGCTGCCCGAGCCGGTTCGTGCTCGCCGAGGGCGTCGAGGGCGCTGGCGAGGTGCTCCACGGCGTGGGCGAGTCGCCAGTGGGCGTCGAGGTCTTGGTAGACGGCAATGGCGCGACGGTGGAACTGGGCGGCCTCGTCGAAGCGGCCGAGTGCCTGGCAGGCTTCGCCCGCCCCGTCGAGTGCGTGGGCTTCCCGGGCGGTGTCGCCGAGTCGGCGTTGCACGGCGGCGGACTCCTGGGACAGCCGCAGCGCGGTCTCCGGATGGCCACGGGCCAGTTCGACGCGTGCCGACTCCGCCAGCCAGTGCCCTTGCCAGAGCTGGTTGTCCTCGGCGTCGGCGATGGACAGGGCGTCGCTGATCGCGTGTGCGGCTGCTTCGGGGTCTCCTGACTCTCGCCGTGCCCAGCTGAGCAGGAACAGCGCGTTGCCCTCGCCGAAGTTGTCCCCGAGCTCGCGGAAGTCGGCCAGTGCCTGTTCGATGATCTCCCCGGCCTCCGGGCCGCGGCCCAGCTCGCACAGGGTTTCCGCCAGATTGCTTCGCATCAGGGCCGTCCACCGGCGTTCGCCGAGTTCATGGAAGATCTCCGCGGCCTGGGCGAAGTGGGCTTCGGCTTCATCCAGTCGGCGGCGGCGTAGCCCGAGCAGGCCGAGGGCGTTGATGGACATCGCCGTGCCGTGCCGGTCGCGGAGTTGTCGGCGGATGGTCAGCGCGGCTTGGTGGCAGTTTTCGGCCTCGTCGAGGTGCAACGCCTGGAAGGCGACTTTGCCCAGGTTGTCGAGGGCTTCGGCCTCTCCAGACTGCTCTCCGGACGCTCTCGCTGCGTTGATGGCGATCCGAGCGGTCGTGTCCCAGGCGTCGAACGCGTTGTGGTGCATGTAGATGGCACGTAGTACCACGGCCAGGCGCCAGGCGATCTGGGGATGGCCGGCCTCGGCGGCGACGCGGGTGGCGGTCACGAGGTTGGCTGACTCCGTCCGGTACCACCGGAACGCCGTCTCATAGCCGTCGAAGGCGAGCGTGGCCGCCGGGGCCGGGACATGGTCGTCGAGGACCCAGCGGTCATGGGGATAGATGGCGCGCTGTGCCGCATCAGCGGTGTGGAGATACCAGGCCAGACAGCGGCTTCGTGCCTCGGACCGATCTGTCTCGCTGGTCTCCCGCCGCACCAGCTCGGCCGCGTAGTCTCGGAGCAGGTCGTGGAACTCATAGCGTCCCCCCGGGCGCCTCTCCAGCAGGTGAGCGCGGACCAGGGTCTGCAGCAGCCCACGCACCTGGGCTGGCTCCGCGTCGGCCAGACTGGCCACGGCCGCCAGGCCGAACTCGTTGCCGGGGTGCAGGCCGAGAAGCCGGAACAGCCGGGCGGCTTCGCTGGGCAGCGCCTGGTAGGACCACTCGAATACGCTGCGCATCGCGTCGGATCCCTCCTCGGCGTCGACGGTGAGTACATTCCACCGGGTCGTCTCGTTACGCAGCTCGTTGATCAACTCATCGAGTGACATCGCCGCCCAGCCCGCCGCGCGTTCTGCGGCGATGCGCAGCGCCAGCGGAAGCCCAGCACACAGCCGGGCAAGCTCCGCCAGGTCGGCGCTCCGGTCGCGGGCCCGATAGCTGGCGGTGGTGGCGCGCAGTAACGCGACGGCGTCGGTCGCCGATAACGTCGTCACCGCCACACGCAGCGCGCCGTGCTGGGCCACCAGGCTGGTCAGATCGTCCCTGCTGGTCACCAGCACGAGGGACGCGGAAGTTCCCGGCAGCAGTGGCAGCACCTGGGCAGCGTGAGCGGCGTTGTCCAGGAACATCAGCACGCGCCGGTCCGCCATGAGCGAGCGGAACAGCGTCTCCCTCCGCTCGCGCTCAGCCGGCACCTGCGCGGCGGGAACGCCGAGGTCTTCCAGGAAACGGCCGAGGACCTCCTCTGGCGATGCCGGAGCGGCGGCCGCGTAGCCGCGCAGGTTGGCGTACAGCTCCCCGTCGGGAAAGTGCGGCCGGACGGTGTGGGCCCAATGGATGGCCAGCGAGGTCTTGCCGACCCCGGCGGTACCGGTGATGACCGCCACCCGCGCCGCGTGCGGCTCATCAGGATCGTCCGCCATGAGGGCACCGAGCCGCGTCAGCTCCGGGGACCGGTTGATGAAGTGCCGTACGTCGCTACGGAGTTGGCGCGGCACCACGGCCAGGGCCGGGTGCGGGTGCTGATGGAAGTGCACCCCGCCGCGCACATCCCTGGCCTGCACGACACCGTGCGCCGAAGCTGAGCCGTCGATCCGGTTGAGGTGCCCTGACCTGTCGTCCATCGCTAGCTTTGGCGCGGTGGAGGCGGCAGGGGAGCGACGTGTCGGTCGAACCAGTCCGCCAGCGGCTCCCCCGCGTGGTAGAGGCCCTCGATGAACTTCTGACACCGCAGGACGAGGTCGGTGTCGATGAACTTCCTCGCGGCTTCCAACACGCCCCGCGCGTCGTAGACCGCCTCATACATCACGCGGGAGCCGAGGGTGTAGATCTCCGGCAGCGGCCCGTCGTGCTCGTACTGAGCGATCGCGTCCGTGCCGATGACGCGGACCGGGCCCCCGCACTGATCCCGGATCCGCAGTGCGTGCAGCTCCCACTGCATGTAGTCGCTGAGAGGCTCCTCGACCACGCGGATCCGCCGGGGCACGAATCCGTGCGCTTCGGCCTTGCGGTGGTACTCCGTCATGTCCGCGCGGCCCGCCTCCAAGAGGCGCAGGGACTCCTCCCAGTCGCCGCGAGCGAACGCCTCCCAGCTGTCGTAGCCCGGCTCCCTGAAGGTCTGCTGCACCTCCAGTTTCCAGAACCCGAGGTCGGCGCTGTGCCAGAAGTGTGCTTCGAAGTCGGCGTAGTAGGCGTCGAGCGGCATGAGCTCGCCCGTGGCACCATCCAGCAGACTAGGCATCCGGGATGTCCGCCTTGGCCGCGATGATCGTCGCTCGCGGGATGACGACCAGCCGTTCGCCGGGATCCACGCTGACCCCGCCCGGGAGCCGTCCTTCGTAGGAGGGAGTCAGGTCGGTGCCGATGACCGCGATGTCCCCGTTGTCCAGCTCCCACACATCCGGGCAGCTCGCGTTCCCGGAGGTCTGCCCCAGCTCGTGTGACGACTTCCCCAGCCGCCGCGCGAAGGACGCCGTCGGGTCGGCCTCCCACTTCTTGGCCATAGCCCCTCCACCTGAAGCTTGATCAGCACCCCGGATCTCGGCGGTGACGAGGATATCACCTAGGGTATTTCTTGACCGCGTCTTGTCATGCCGTTCGTCGGCCTCCATAACGGTCTTTGCCGTACCTGATGCCCGCCGTGACCTGCGAGTTCACGGCGCGCGTTCCGGGCGTCCACACAAAGTCGTCCCTGCCCTCCACAACCCGCACTTTCGGTCAATGGTGGGTCCTGTGTCGTCGGCATCGGGCCCACGTGGATGCCGGCAAGAGGAAGGAGTTGACCGCGCACGAGGGCTCCCTGCTGATCCTGGCCGGGTCCGGCGAGGGCCTTGGCCTGGGGAGACCGGAGAGCCAGCTGCTGCCGGACGGGCTAGCCCTCCACTCTGGAGGGTTCGGCGGGGTTCAAGGGTACGAGGCGTCGATCGTCACCAGCTTGCGGAGCAGTTCGGTGTCCGTGAGATCGGGGAGGGTGGCGTGGGCGCCGGCGGCTTGGAGGGCTGGTTCGGGGGTGCGGCCGGATGCGACGGCGATGACGCGGATGTGGTTGGACAGGGCGCCGGCCACGTCGGCGGGGGTGTCGCCGATGAGGGTGGTCTGGTTTGGGGCGACCGGGGCAGGATGCTGGTCACTGGCGTGCTGGAGAGCAACGCGGACGAGTTCGGGTCGGGTGTCGGCGTCTTCGCCGTAGGCTCCGATGTCCCAGTCGATGTGCGTGTCGAGTCCGAACGCGCGGAGCTTGACCTCCGCCGAGGTGCGGATGTTGCCGGTGACGACTGTCTGGCGTAGCCCGGGGATCTCGGCCAGGGCGGAGAGAGCGGCTGCAGCCCCGGGGAGGGCCTTGCCGCGGTCGCGGATCTCGTTGATACGGCTGGTGTGCTGGTGCCCCAGGGCGACGGCGAAGGCCTCGAAGTCGGTGCGGGTGGTGGTGAGGCCGTGGAGTCGGGCGGTCTCGCGGAAGATGACGGGGTCGGTCATGCCGTCCACGGCTGACTGACGGGTCATCGGGACACCCGTCTCCGCTTCGAAGGCGGTGGCGAACAGGTCGCTGCCGGCTCCCCGCGTCGCGATCAGCGTGTGGTCGATGTCCCACAGCACCAGCTGGGTCATCTGCGCCCCCTTTGTCGGTTCGTCGGCGCGAAGGCCTGTCGATTACACCACGTGCCTCTATGCTGACGTTCGGGATCGTTCCAGCGGGAGGAGCGCCGTGGGGTTGTCCGGGTTCGGTATCGGGAGGCGGATCCGTGTGGCGCGCGAGCGGCTGGGGCGGACCCAGGCGGCCGTTGCCGGATTGTGCGGTATCACAGTCGATTATCTCTCGCAGATCGAGCGTGGGCTGAAAATCCCGTCCGTCGACGTGCTGTACGCACTCGCACGCGAGGTGGGAGTGCCGGTGTCCACGCTTCTCGGGGAGCCCGAACCGTCGCGGGCCGCGGGGCTGGGCATCGACGCTTCCATCGTTGAGACCTTGCTGGGCTTTCACACCGCCGGTGGCGGTGAGCAACTCCAGCCGTCGAGGTTACTTCGGGAACGGGTCGATCGCGCCTGGTCCATGTGGCAGAGCTCGCCCACGCGGTTCACCGAGGCCGCAGTCCAGCTGCCGGCCCTCATCGCCGACGTCGAGCGTGCCAGCCGCGCATGCCGAACGATGTCACCTGAGGAGGGTCGCGAGGCGCTCCGATGTGCCGCGGATGTCTACGGACTGCTGCGTTCGTACTGTCGGCGTCGGGGCGTCCGGACCTGGCGGTGATGGTCGCCGACCGGGCGCTGAGGATGGCCGAAGACGCTGACGATCCCGTGCGGATCGCCGCTGCGCACTGGAACCTCGGGCACGTCCTCCTGGGTGACGGTCAACCGGACAACGCCGAGCACGTGGCGCGCCAAGGGATGGACCGGCTCCCGACCGCTCCGGCGAGTCGTGATGCGCTGGCGATGCGAGGCGCGCTGGAACTGGTGGTCGTTCTCGCACAGATCCGGCGTAAGCAGTGGTGGAAGGCCCGGGAGAGCCTGACAGCGCGCGTCGGCCCGCTGGCTGCACAAGTCGGCGACGGCAACACCATGTGGACTGTGTTCGGGCCCACGAACGTCGGCCTGCACCATCTCAGCCTGGAGATGGAGGCGGGAGAGACAACAGAGGCACTGCGCATCGCCGACCAGGTGGACACCAGCGGCCTGCCCTCCCGTGAGCGGCGCTTCACCTTCGGCTTGGACATCGCGCGTTGTTACGACCTACGTCGAGAAGACACCGCGGTGCTGCTGCACCTCATCGACCTCGAACAGACAGCCCCCGAAGACCTGACTCGTTCTCCGGAGGCCCGCGACATGATTCAGCGACTGGTCCGCCGTGTCCGCCCGACCTATCGTGCGCAGGCGGTGGCCCTGGCGGAACGCGCCGGCGTCGTCTGAGCCCCGGCCTCGTGGTCCACCCGAGCTGAGAGTTCGGGTCAACGTCTTCCTCCCGGCCTAGGTTCGCGGAATCGAACCGAGGCCAGGGAGCAGATGCGCATGATCTACGGCGTTCAGCCCATGATCCCTCTGCAGAATGACGGTGCAGCAGTCGAGTGGGATGCCATCCGCATTCCCCGCTACGTGGCGGCTTCGGCGATGAACCGGATAGAGGGCGAACCGGGGCCGGTGCTGGTCGACCCCAGATGGCGCGTCCTGTACTTCCTCGTCCCCCACGGAACCGCCGACTGGTGGCGCGAGCCGAACACCACCGCGCTAACAGGTCCCGAGAGTGTTGCGCTTCCCCCGAGCCACCGAGCACGGCCGCCTGGCCCGTACTGGCTCGTGCAGAAGCGAGCTCGCCCCTGGTCAGCTCACTGATCTGGCCACGTTGTTGCACGCCCTTCGCGCGGAACAACGCCGACGGCACAGGTCCGACGGCAACGGGCACCGGCCTACGGGACACAGCGACCCCGCACTCAAGGTTCGAGGCACGCGGCGATGAGCGGCCAGGGACAACAACAGCCGAATCCGCAGTACGGGCAGGACGAGCATCCTGGCCGTAGGGCGAAGGACCGTGCCGACGAGCTGCGGCGGAAAGTCAAAGAGACGAATCAGCAGAGCGAACTCGCATTGCTCGTACGCAACGGCAGGTAATTCCTGTCGTCGGGCGCAGACGCCATTGTCAGCCACCGACCGATCGTGAGGACCGCCGAATGCCTCGCAAGCAGATGCCCGAAATTCCGAAGACCGAAGCCATTGCCCTGTACCAGGAGGGACGGCCGATGGCGTCACTGGCTCGCCGGTATGGCGTGTCGGCGGAATGGCTTAGCCTCGATCCACCGGTCGGATTCTGACGTGAGCGATTCTGCTTTCTCGGTGTTGTGGCC
>CAWFMG010000002.1:0-586014 GCA_963816875.1 uncultured Actinomycetota bacterium | reverse complement strand
GCGCGCACCGTGCTGTCACTGCTCTCGCTGCTCGCGTCCGCCGACGACGGGCTGCGCGCCGACGAGGTCGCCGAGGCGCTCGGCAAGAGCACGTCGACGCCGTACTCCCTGCTGGACACGCTCTGCCAGGAGGGCTTCGTCGTGCATGCCGGCGACGGCACCTACCACCTCACCGGCCAGGCCCGGGGCCTCGTCCCCGCCGCCCGCGGCAGCCGGCTGCCGGGGAGCCTCGACGGCGTGCTCGACGAGCTCTTCACCCGGACCCACAAGCGCGTCTACCTCGCCGCCGCACGCTCCGGGCAGGTCGTCATCCCGCTCGTCCGCGGCCGGCAGGGGATGCCGGTGATCCCCGGACTGGGATCGCGCATCGGCGAGAACGCCCACACGCTGGCGCTCGGCAAGGTGGCGCTGTCGCTGCTCGGCGAGGCCGCCCTGCAGCGCTACATCGACCGCGGCCTGCGGGTCTTCACGCCGGCCACGATCGTGTCGCCCGAGAGCCTGCGCGCGCAGCTCGCCGAGATCCGCGCCGGCGCGGTCGCGTTCGACTGCGAGGAGTTTCGCGCCGATTTCTGCTGCCTCGCGGCACCCGTGCGCAACGCCGCCGGCCAGCCCGTCGCAGCGCTCGGGATCTCGATGTCCGCCCGCTGCTTCGAGCTCGAGCGCGCGTCGCTCGAGGCCGTGCTCGTCGACGTCGCCGAGCGCGCGTCGGCGGTCCTCGCCGCACGCCCGCTTCCCGCGATCTCGGAAGACCCACCCGTTCTTGAGCGCGCGCACGTGTCCGGTCTACGTTCGCGCCCAACCGCAACAGCTCTCAGCCCCGTCGATCTCGGAGAGGAAGTCTCAGCATGAGCAGAGCCAGCATCACGAAGGCTCACACGAAGATCCAGGAGCTGTCCTGGGATCCGACCTTCGTGGAGCCCGTCGACAAGTACCCGACCGACTACACGTTCGAGAAGGCGCCCAAGAAGGACCCGCTCAAGCAGGTCCTGCGCTCCTACTTCCCGATGGAGGAGGAGAAGGACAACCGCGTCTTCGGCGCGATGGACGGCGCCATCCGCGGCAACATGTTCCGCCAGGTCCAGGAGCGCTGGATGGAGTGGCAGAAGCTGTTCCTCTCGCATCATCCCGTTCCCGGAGATCTCGGCCGCCCGCGCGATGCCGCTGGCGATCAACGCGGTCCCCAACCCCGAGGTCCACAACGGCCTGGCGATTCAGATGATCGACGAGGTGCGCCACTCGACGATCCAGATGAACCTCAAGCGGCTGTACATGAACCACTACATCGATCCCGCCGGGTTCGACATCACCGAGAAGGCGTTCTCCAACTGCTACGCCGGCACGATCGGCCGCCAGTTCGGCGAGGGCTTCATCACCGGCGACGCGATCACCGCCGCGAACGTCTACCTGACGATCGTCGCCGAGACGGCGTTCACGAACGTGCTCTTCGTCGCGATGCCCGGCGAGGCCGCCGCCAACGGCGACTACCTGCTGCCGACGGTCTTCCACTCGGTCCAGTCCGACGAGTCGCGTCACATCTCCAACGGCTACTCGATCATCCTCATGGCGCTCGCCGACGAGCGCAACCGCGAGCTGCTCGAGCGCGACCTGCGCTACGCCTGGTGGAACAACCACCGCGTCGTCGACGCCGCGATCGGCACGTTCATCGAGTACGGCACGAAGGACCGTCGCAAGGATCGCGACAGCTACGCCGAGTCCTGGCGGCGCTGGATCTACGACGACTACTACCGCAGCTACCTCATGCCGCTGGAGAAGTACGGCCTGACGATCCCGCACGACCTCATCGAGGAGGCGTGGAACCAGATCATCAACAAGGGCTACGTCCACGAGGTCGCGCAGTTCTTCGCCACCGGCTGGTTCGCCAACTACTGGCGCATCGACGGCATGGACGACACGGACTTCGAGTGGTTCGAGCACAAGTACCCGGGCTGGTACGACAAGTACGGCAAGTGGTGGGAGCGCTACACCGACTACTCGGTCAAGAACGGCCACAAGCCGATCGCGTTCGAGGAGGGCGCCGACTACGAGTACCCGCACCGCTGCTGGTCGTGCATGGTGCCGTGCCTCGTCCGCGAGGACATCGTCGTCGACGAGGTCGACGGTCAGGTCCGCACGTACTGCTCGGAGACCTGCCACTGGACGGACGCCGTCGCGTTCCGCCCGGAGTACAACGGGCCGCGCCACGCCGTCGATGGGCAAGCTCTCGGGCAAGCGCGAGTGGGAGACGCTCTACCACGGCATGGACGTCGCGCGAGATCATGCAGGACCTCGGCTACGTGCGCGACGACGGGCACACGCTCGTCCCGCAGCCGCACCTCGACCTCGATCCGAAGAAGATGTGGACCCTCGACGAGGTCAAGGGCATCACGCTGTACAGCCCGAACGTGACGCTCAACGAGATGTCGCCCGAGGACCGCGAGAAGCACGTCGCGAACTACCGGAAGGGCGGCCCCGCCGGCCGGCCCTTCAAGGAGGCCGCCGCGTCCTGACCCCGTTGCCTCGCGCCCGGCGCACATGCCGCCGGGGACCGAACAGGTCCCCGGGCGGCGCGCGCCGGGCCGTGAGGCGGCACCACTTCGAGGGGCACGATCCATGGGTGAGAAGCACATCGCACGACTGGAGCCGGTCGGCATCGAGATGGAGGTCGACGAGGACGAGACGATCCTCGACGCCGCCTTCCGCCAGGGCATCATGCTCATGCACGGCTGCAAGGAGGGGCAGTGCTCGTCCTGCAAGTCGTTCCTGCTCGACGGCGACGTCGACCTCGATCGCTACTCGACGTTCGCCCTGCCCGACTTCGAGGAGGCCGAGGGCTACACGCTGCTGTGCCGTGCCCACGCGCTGACCGACGTCGAGATCGAGCTGCTGCACTACGACGAGGAGGCGCTGCGCAGCGGCGTGCCGATCGTCACGGCGACGACCGAGGTCGAGGCCGTCGAGGAGCTGACCCACGACATCCGCCGGCTCGTCGTGAAGGTCACCGAGCCCGAGGCGCTGGAGTTCAAGGCCGGCCAGTACGTCGACATCGGCGATCCCGGGCGCCGACGGCGAGCACCGCTCGTTCTCGATGGCCAACGCCCCCGGCGAGCCGGGTCGCCTGGAGTTCATGATCAAGCTCTACGAGGGCGGGCACTTCTCCGGCCTGCTCGCCAACGGCAACGGCATCTCGGTCGGCGACGAGCTGACCTGCAAGGGCCCGTTCGGCATGTTCACGCTGCGCGACAGCTCGCCGCGGCGGCTCGTCTTCATCGCCGGCGGCGCCGGCATGGCGCCGGTGCTGTCGCTGCTGCGCTCGATGGCCGAGAAGGGCACCGAGCGCCCGGCGACGTTCTACTACGGCGCGCGCACGGCCGATGACCTGTTCGCGCTCGAGGAGCTCGAGCGCCTCGGCGGCGAGCTGCCCGACTTCACGTTCGTCCCGGCGCTGTCGGAGGCCGAGGAGGACGGCGACTGGGACGGGGAGTCCGGGCTCATCACGGACGTCGTCGACCGCCTCGAGGAGCGACCTCGAGGACGTCGACGCCTACCTCTGCGGCCCGCCGCCGATGGTCGACGCCGCGATCGCACTGCTCGAGCGCCGCGGCGTTCCCGAGTCGCACATCTATTTCGACAGATTCACGACGACCGCGGCCTGACCGCGGCGCAGGAGAGGAGCAGCATGCCCGCAGATACCGTCAAGGCGCCGCGCAGCGTCCCGAAGCCGGTGTTCACCGACGCCGAGGCCGGAGCCAAGGAGTTCCCGTCCTCGCGCAGTCGTTCGTACAACTACTTCGAGCCGCAAGAAGCGCCGCGCGACCGTCTACGAGGACGTCACGATGGACGTGCAGCCCGACCCCGAGCGCCACCTGACCCAGGGCTGGGTCTACGCGTTCGCCAACGGCGACTCCGGCTACCCGCAGGAGTGGACGGAGCTGAAGTCCTCCAACTGGCACGAGTTCCTCGATCCCAACGAGGAGTGGGAGCAGACGATCTACCGCAACAACGCGAACACGGTCCGCCAGATCAGCGGCGTGCTCGCGAACGCGAAGGCCGCCGACGCGTTCTCGGGCTGGAACCGCTCGTGGATCTCGGTCGTCGAGAAGCACGTGTCGGCCTGGGCGCACGTCGAGCACGGCCTCGGCATGCACGTCTACACGCCGGCCCAGCGCGATGCACCGACGAACATGATCAACAACGCGATGTGCGTCGGCGCGGTGCACAAGCTGCGCTTCGCGCAGGACATCATGCTCTACAACCTCGACGTCTCCGATCAGGTCGAGGGCTTCGACGGCAGCGCCCACAAGGACGTCTGGCAGAACGACGCGAACTGGCAGGCGACGCGCGAGAACGTCGAGAAGCTGACGGGCATCCGCGACTGGGCGCAGGCCTGGTTCGCGACGGCGATCGTCTTCGAGCCGCTCGTCGGCGAGCTGTTTCGCAGTGGCTTCGTCATGCACGCCGCGGCGCTGCAGGGCGACTTCGTCACGCCGACGATCATGGGCTGCGGCGAGTCCGACTGCGCCCGCGAGCAGCGCGGCGCGCGCGCGCTGTTCCGCATGCTCGCCGACGACGAGCAGCACGGCGAGGCCAACCGCGAGGTCATGCAGGGCTGGCTGGACGAGTGGGTACCGGTGAGCCTCGCGGCCGCCCAGCAGCTGCAGCCGATCTGGTCGGAGCTGTCGGAGAAGGTCGTGCGCTTCGACGACTCGCTCGCCGCCTCCAAGGCCCGTCATCACCGAGCTGCTGGAGGACATCAACCTCGAGACCCCCAAGGAGATCAGCTCATGACCGAGTTCAAGATCGACCGCACGTCGTCCAACCAGACGCGGCGTGACGCTGATGAACAACCAGGTCGGCTACGTCGTCGCGAAGGTCATGGCCGACAAGAAGGACGTCACGATGCGCGAGCTGCCGTCGATGATCCGCGTCGACGGCATCAACACGATCGACTTCGACTTCGAGGAGATCGCCGACGCGCTGGGCTGGGACGACTTCGGTCCCGACGACTTCGAGGAGATCATGTCGACGCACTACGGCCGCATGGTCGTGCTCGACGACCGCGTCCTGATGTTCGCCAACCCCGAGGACGCGGCCGAGTACATCAGCTTCGACCTGCACGCCGGTCGGGGAGGGCTGAGGCATGTACGAGAAGGACGGAGAGAAGTACTTCGTCCTCGACAGCCACCTGCACTTCTGGGACGCGAGCCCGGAGAACTGGGTCAAGGGCCACGAGCAGTACGCCAAGGGCTGGATCGAGTGCTTCCATGCCTACCAGGGCCTCGGCCCGCCGGAGACGCACTGGTCGCATCGAGCACTTCCAGAAGTACTCCGTCGAGGACTTCGAGAAGGACGTCTTCACCGACGGCTACGTCGACATGGCGATCTTCCAGTCGACGTACCTGCGCGAGTGGTACACGAACGGCTTCAACGACATCGAGCAGAACGCGGCGCTGCTGGAGCGCTTCCCCGGCAAGCTCATCCTCAACGGGCGCTGGGACCCGCGCGAGGGCGACGCCGGGCTGCGCCAGCTCGAGGCCGACCACGAGCAGCTACGGCCTGCAGGGCGTCAAGCTCTACACGGCCGAGTGGCGTGAGGGCTCGCGCGGCTGGACGCTCTCCGACCCGGAGGCGAGCCGCTTCCTCGGAGCGCTGCCAGGAGCTCGGCATCAAGAACATCCACGTCCACAAGGGGCCGACGATCTGGCCGCTGGACAAGGACGGCTTCGACGTCAAGGACGTCGACATCGCGGCGACGAGCCATCCCGGAGCTCAACTTCATCGTCGAGCACGTCGGGCTGCCGCGGATCGAGGACTTCTGCTTCATGGCGACGCAGGAGCCCAACGTCTACGCCGGCCTGTCGGTCGTCGTCGGTGGCCTCATGCACGCCCGCCCGCGCTTCTTCGCGAAGGTCATGGGCGAGCTGCTGTTCTGGGTCGGCGAGGACAAGATGCTGTTCGGCTCGGACTACGCGATCTGGGAGCCGAAGTGGCAGATCGAGGGCCTCGTCGACTGGGACTATCCCGACGACACGTTCTCGGACTTCCCGCGCTGGACGACGGCCGCCAAGAAGAAGGTGCTCGGCCTGAACGCCGCGCGCCTGTACGGCGTCGACGTCCCCGAGGAGCTGCAGCTCGACGCGGGCGAGGGCACGCCCGCGGCGCAGGACGACGCGCAGCTCGTGGAGGGCGCGGCGTGATCACCCAGGCGCGGGTGCTCGAGGCGCTCGCCACGGTCATCGACCCCGAGCTCGACGAACCCATCACCTCGCTGGGGTTCGTCGGCTCGTGCGTCGTGACCGACGGCGGCGACGTCGACGTGCACCTGCGCCTGCCGACCCCGCAGTGCGCGCCGAACTTCGCCTTCCTCATGGCGTCCGACGCGCGCGAGGCCGTGCGCCGGGTGTCGGGGGTCGGCGAGGTCGGCGTCGTGCTCGACGACCACTACACCGCCGACGAGATCAACGCCGCGATCGGGCTCGGCGGCGGCTTCGGCGCCGCGTTCCCGGGCGAGAGCTCCGGCGACCTCGAGGCGCTGCGGGAGCTGTTTCAGCGCAAGGCGCTGCTGGCCCGCCAGGGCCGCGTCTGCGCGACGCTGCTGCGCCGACGGCACGGACCACGCGGCGGTCGTCGCGCTGCGCGTCGCCGACCTGCCGCGCCGACCCCGAGGTCGCGCGCTGCCTGGAGCTGCGCCGCGAGCTCGGCCTGCCCTACGGGCCCAGCACCGCCGGCGCTCGTCGCCGGCGACGGCAGCCCGATCCCCGCCGCAGAGCTTGCGATGTGGCTGCGGCGCGCGCGGCTCGTGGGCCTCAGCCTCGAGAGCAACGGCGGGATCTGCCGCTCCCTGCTGCGCGTCCGCCACGGCGTCCCCGACCAGACCGAGGAGGTGGCGACATGATCGCCGCACGCTTGCACCGCTATCACGATCCGCTCAAGATCGAGCAGGTCCCCGAGCCCGACGATCACCGGCCCGCACGACGTCATCGTGCGCCTCGGCGGGGCCGGGCTGTGTCGCACCGATCTGCACATCCAGGAGGGTCAGTGGGCCGAGAAGTCCGGCGTCGCGCTGCCCTACGTGCCCGGCCACGAGAACGCCGGCTGGGTCCACGAGATCGGCTCGCGCCGTGACGAACGTCGCGCTCGGCGACACGGTCATCGTCCACCCGATCATCACGTGCGGGCTGTGCCGGGCGTGTCGCGCCGGCGACGACGTGCACTGCGAGAACAACCTCTTCCCGGGGATCTCCGTCGACGGCGGCTTCGCCGAGCTGCTCAAGACGAGCGCGCGCTCGGTCGTCAAGCTCGACCCGACGCTGCATCCGAAGGACATCGCGGCGCTGGCCGACGCGGGGCTGACCGCCTACCACGCCGTCAAGAAGGCGGTCTCGATCCTGCATCCCGGCTCGACGCGCGGTCGTCATCGGCGCGGGCGGCCTCGGCCACATCGGCATCCAGTGCCTGAAGGCGATGACGCCGGCCGAGATCATCGTCGTCGACCCGTACGAGCGCGCCCGCGCGCTGGCCGGCGAGATCGGCGCCGACCACACCGTCGGGATCGACGGCAAGCAGGTCGACACGATCCTCGAGATGACCGACGGCAAGGGCGCCGAGGCGATCATCGACTTCGTCGGCGAGAAGGGCGCGATCGAGGACGGCGTCGCGATGCTGCGCAACGCCGGCTCGTACTACGTCATCGGCTACGGCGAGAACATCAACGTGCCGACGATCGACATCATCTCGCGCGAGATCAACTTCATCGGCAACCTCGTCGGTTCCTACAACGACCTCGCCGAGCTCATGACGCTGACCGCGCAGGGCAAGGTCACGCTGCACACGAGCGCCTATCCACTGGAGGCCGTCAACGACGCGATGGCCGACCTCGACGGCGGACGCCTGCAGGGCCGGGGCATCCTCGTCGCCGACGCCGCCTAACACGAGAGGCCACTCCCCATGGGCAAGATCATCCACTTCAACTCCGACGCGCGCCGGCGCCTGCAGCAGGGCGTCGACATCCTCGCCGACACCGTCAAGGTGACGCTCGGGCCGAAGGGCCGCAACGTCGTGCTCGAGCGGCTGACGGGCGCGCCGACGATCACGAACGACGGCGTCACGATCGCGCGCGAGGTCGAGCTCGCCGACCAGTTCCAGAACATGGGCGCGCAGCTCGTGCGCGAGGTCGCCGACAAGACCTCCGAGCTGACGGGCGACGGCACGACGACGGCGACGCTGCTCGCGCAGTCGCTGATCCGCGAAGGCATGAACGTGCTCGACGACGGCGTCAACCCGATGCAGCTGCGCCGCGGCATGGAGGACGCCGTCGAGCTCGTCGTCGCGGAGCTCGCGCGCTCGGCCGCGCAAGGTCAGCGACGTCGACCACCTGCGCCAGGTCGCGACGATCGCCGCCAAGGAGGACGAGCGCATCGGCAGCGCCGTCGCCGAGGCGCTCGATCGCGTCGGCGAGGACGGGGTCGTCTCGATCGAGGAGAGCGAGATCCCGGGCATCTCGCGTCGAGTTCGTCGAGGGCCTGCACGTCGAGAACGGCCACCTGTCGCCGTACCTCATCCGCGACCGGATGAAGATGGAGACGGTCCTCGAGAACCCGTACGTGCTGATGACGACGCAGCCGATCTCGTCGGTGCAGGAGCTCATGGGCGCGATCGGCCAGGTCATGCGCCGCCCCGAGCCGCTCGTGATCCTCGCCGAGAAGGTCGACGGCGCCGCGCTCGGCATGCTCGTGCAGAACAACCAGCACGGCACGATGGAGGCGACGGCGATCCGCGCCCCCGGCTTCGGCCACCGGCGGATCGCCTACCTCGAGGACCTCGCCGCGTTCTGCGGCGGTCAGGTCATCACGCCCGAGGCCGGGCCTGACGCTCGAGGACGTCCCGCTCGAGGCGCTGGGCCGCGCGCGGCGGGTCGTCGTGCGCGAGGACTACACGACGTTCATCGAGGGCGCGGGCTCCGAGGAGTCGGTCGCGGGCCGCATGAACGAGATCACCGTCGAGCTCGACCGGGCCACGCACGACGCAGACATCGACGCGCTGCGCGAGCGGCGGGCGCGGCTGTCCTCGAAGCTCGCGGTCATCCGCGTCGGCGGCGCGACGGCCGTCGAGAGCAAGGAGAAGCTGCGCCGCACCGAGGGCTCGCTGTCGGCCGCGCGGGCCGCGATGGCCGAGGGCATCGTCCCCGGCGGCGGCACCGCGCTGCTGCGCGCCGAGTCGGCGCTCGACGGCGTCTCGACGGACGGCGACCGCGGCGCGGGCATCGACGTCGTGCGCGCCGCGCTGTCCGATCCGCTGTTCTGGATCGCGTCGAACGCCGGCTACGACGGGCAGGCCGTCGTCGACCAGGTGCGCGCGATGCCCGAGGGCCACGGCCTCAACGCGCTGACCGGCACGTTCGGCGACCTGTTCGAGTCGGGCGTCGTCGATCCGGTGCGCGTGACGCGGCTGAGCCTGCAGAACGCGGCGTCGGTGGCGGCGCTCATGCTGACGACGGAGGCTTTGGTGGCCGAGGAGCTCATCGGCCAGCCGGGCGCGATCATGGCGCCGGGCTTCGGCGACCTCGCCGAGGGCATGGCGCGCCCCTCGTCTCCGGTCTGAGTTCGAAGGTGGCGGACGCGGCCGGTGGCGCGCCGGCCGCGGCGCCGCCGGCTGACCTACGCCCCAGCCCTCAAAGGTCGCGCGCCATCTCCACGCCCGCGGCCACGACGCCGTCGGGCATCGTGATCTCGAGCCGGCGCAGCTCGCGAAAGCCGAACGCGCGGTACAGCGGGACGCCCGGCAGCGTCGCCAGCAGCACGAGCTCGGAGAACCCCTCGGCGCGCGCGGCCCGCTCGCACGAGGCGAGGATCGCGCGGCCGAGGCCGCGGCGCGTCCAGTCGCCGCGCACGAACATCGCCCGCACGCGCGCGGCCTCGGCGCGCGGGTCGAGCAGGCGGGCGTCGTCGTCGCCCGCGCCGGAGCCGGTGTAGAGCTTGGCCCGCCGGCTCCAGCCACCGCAGGCGACGATCTCGTCGCCGTGCTCGTGGACGAAGTACGTCCCGTCCTCGATGAGCTGCAGGTCGATGTGCGCGATGTGGATCGCCGCGCCGGCGGTCTGGCGCGCGTCGTAGAAGTGCGGGAACAGCTCGAGCGTCGAGGCGCGCATGAGCGCGGCGATGCGCGGCGCGTCGGCGGCGAGCGCCAGCCGCTGCGGCGGCATCGGCGGGCGGTCCGGCGTCACGGCAGCGACAGCGTCAGCCGAAGCGGACCTTGCCGTTCGAGCGCGCCTTGGCCTGCGCGCGCTCGACGAAGTCCAGCCGCTTCGTCGCCGCCCTGAACAGGCGCGTCGCGAGGCGCATGCGCGCGTTCTCGGAGCGCAGGTCGAGCAGGCCCTGCTTGGCATCGAGGCCGAAGTCGACCGTCGCGGCCATCGCGTAGGCGCCCTTGGAGTCGATGTTCTCGCGGTCGGCGTCGTTCTCGGTCGCCTGCACGACGAGCTCCGCGTAGGCGTCGCGGGCGGCCTCGGCGGCGCGCTCGTCGACGACCTCGTCCTCGTCCTCGAGGAACTCGACCGTCGCCGCCGGGTAGGGGAGGTCGTCCTGCTCGGCGATGATCCGGAACGGGCGCGTGCCGCGCGTGAGGACGTTCAGGCGCCCGTCCTCCATGCGCTCGATGACGCGCGTGATCTCGCACGCGCAGCCGATCTCGCGCAGGCCGTCGTCGGTCGACCAGACGATGCCGAACTCCGACTCGCGCTCCAGGCACTCGGCGAACATCGTCTGGTAGCGCGGCTCGAAGATGTGCAGCGGGACGTACTCGTAGGGCAGGGCGACGAGGCCCAGCGGGAAGATCGGGAAGTCCTGGACGGTGCGATCGGGCATCTCGATGAGTCTACGTTCGAGGTACCCGCGTATCTCACTGACATGCCCACGACCGCCCTGCTGTGGTTTCGCCGCGACCTGCGCGTCGCCGACCACCCCGCCCTGACGCTCGCCGCGCGCGAGTACGACCGCGTCGTGCCGGTCTTCGTCTTCGACGACGCGCTGCTGCGCGGCCGCTTCGCGTCCGGCCCGCGGACGGCGTTCATGCTCGGCTGCCTGCGCGCGCTCGACGCGGCGCTGCGCGAGCGCGGCAGCGGGCTCGTCGTGCGCCACGGCCGGCCCGAGGACGAGCTCGTCGCGCTCGCCGGCGAGGCCGGCGGCGCGGACGCGGTCCTGTGGACGAGCGACGTCGCGCCGTATGCGCGGGCCCGCGACACGCGGGTCACGAGCGCGCTGCGCGAGGCGGGGATCGAGGCGCGACCGCAGGGCGGCGCGTACGTCGTCGACGTCTCCAAGCCGCGCACGCAGGGCGGCAAGCCGTACACGGTCTTCTCGCCGTTTCACCGCGCATGGCTGGGGATCGAGCGGCGCACGGTGCATCGCGCGCCCGGCGAGCTGCCGGCGCTGCCGAGCGGCGTGCGCAAGGGGCGGCTGCCGGCGCTGGCGACCTCGCGCCGCGCGCGTGCGGGGCGGCCGAGCTGCCCGAGCCGTTCTGCGAGCCGGGCGAGCCGGCGGCCCGCGCCGCGCTCGCGCGCTGGCTCGACGGGCCGATCGACGGCTACGGCGACTCGCACGACCTCGTCGCCGACGAGCACGGCACGAGCGGGCTGTCGCCGTACCTGCGCTGGGGCTGCGTGTCGGCCGCGGAGTGCGAGCAGCGCGCGGCGCGCCGCGGCGGCGACGGCGCCGCGGCCTGGACGCGGCAGCTGTGCTGGCGCGACTTCTACGCCCACGTCCTGCTCGCGCACCCCGACAACGCGCGCCGCGAGTTCCAGCCGCGCTACCGCGAGCTCGAGTGGGTCGACGACGCCGAGGCGCTCGACGCCTGGCGCGACGGCCAGACGGGCTATCCGCTCGTCGACGCCGGCATGCGCCAGCTCGCGCGGACGGGCTGGATGCACAACCGCGCGCGGCTCGTCGTCGGCTCGTTCCTGACGAAGGACCTGCACCTCGACTGGCGCCACGGCGAGGCGCACTTCGAGGCGCTGCTGCTCGACGGCGAGCCGGCGCAGAACAACGGCAACTGGCAGTGGGTGACGTCGGTCGGCGTCGATCCCGGCGCCGTACTTCCGGCGGATCTTCAACCCGATCCTGCAGCAGCGAAGTTCGATCCCGACGGCGTCTACGTCCGCCGCTGGGTGCCCGAGCTGCGCGACGTCCCCGACGCGCGGCTCGCCGAGCCGTGGACGATGACCGCCGACGAGCAGGCCGCCGCCGGCTGCGTCATCGGCCGCGACTACCCGGCGCCGATCGTCGAGCACGCCGTCGAGCGCAGGCGGGCGATCGAGCGCTACCGCGCGGTCGGCTGAGGCTCAGGACCCGAACTCGAAGCGGATGAACGTCGTCTGCCTGGAGTTCTCGCAGTGCACGAGCGTGAGCTCCTCGCCGGCCTTCGCGAGCAGGCAGTTGTAGGTCGCCTGCTTGCAGTGGCCCTGGCGCTTGCAGCCCGCGGACTTCGCGACCTTGCTCGCGATCGAGCGGGCGTTCTTGCAGGCGCCGCCCTGCGCGGTGATCGCGCCGATGAAGACGTTGTCCTTGTCGATCGTGGCGACGTCGCCGCAGTCCTTGATCGGGGCGCGCGTCGCGGCGTTCGCCGCGGCGGCGGGGGCGATCGCGGACAGCGCGATCGCGACGGTGCTGAGCAGTGTGCGTCGGTTGATCATGCCGATGACAGTAGCCCCGCTCACCCGTCCGCTGGCCAACTGCCCGCGGTCAAGAGCCCATCCGACGCCGCGCCATCAACGCGCCCGCGATGACCGAGAGGGCGATCGCCACGATCATCGGAAACGGGTAAGCGTGGCTGGACCAGTTGGACACATTTCCACACTCCGCATCCCGGCACGACAAGCCTTCCCCGTTTGCCATGGCCGCGAGGGCCACGATGGCGATCAGCGCGCCGTACACGACGATCGCCGTCAGGACGAACCAGGCGACGGCGCGAACGGGTTGACGGGTCATACGTTGCTCCTATGTCAACGCCAACGCTGGTCCTGGCGCGTTGGCGTTGTTGTTGATGATGTTCAGAGGGGAAGGGATCGATCGGTCCGGGTGCTCGCGCAGGAGCTGCCAGACGGTGCGAGCGAGGTGGCGCTTGAGGCAGCGGAGCGCTTCGATACGGCTCTTGCCTTCGGCCTGCTTGCGTGCGAGGTAGACCTTGGCTGGCGGGTGGTGCTGTCCCTGCGCGACGGCGATGCGGTGTAACGCGGCGTTGAGCTGGCGGTCACCGCCGCGGTTGAGGCGCTGACGGTCCTTGCGTCCGGATGAGGCGGGGATCGGTGCGGCGCCGGCCTGGCGCGCGAAATGCCCGTCGGTCTTGAAGCGCTGCGCGCCGGCGGTGCGCCCGATCAGCGTCGCGGCCGACAGTGTTCCGCAGCCTTTGAGCTCGAGCATCTCGGGACGCAGCGTGAGGATCAGCGTCCTGATCTGACGCTTGAGATCGTTGGCGGTGCGGGTGAGTTCGCGGATGCGTCGCAGTTCGTCGCGCGCGACGCGTGTGCGAGCGGTCTGATCAAGGCGTCGCAGGCGCCGGTCGATGCGGTCAAGCCAGACCATGCGGTCCAGGCAACCGGCCGGCAGCGTCGCTTCGAACGCGTCGTCGAGCTCGACGAGATGCCAGCGCAACCGCGACTGCATCCTTGTGCGCTCGGCGACCAAGTCGGCGCGATGATCGGCCAGCAGCCGGATCTCCATCGCCTCCTCATCCAAGAACGCGGGCGTGAACGCGTCGACGCCATCCTTCAACACGGCCCTGGCGATCGCGCGGGCATCGATCACGTCGGACTTCCCGCTCGTGCGCTCGGCCTTGCGCGACAGACCCATCAGCTTCGGTGCGACCCGGATGACCCGCTCCCCTGATGCGACGAGGAAGCGCTCCAAGCGCCCGGACACATGGCGACAGTCCTCCAGCGCCCACACACGCTCATCGCCCAAGCCCTTGCCCCAGCGCAACGTCGCGAGCATCCCGGCCCGATCGGCCGCGAGTGTGCGCTCGGCCTCAACACGGCCGGTCGCGTACGCCACAGCGCTAAAGCTGTGCGTGCTCTTGTGGGTGTCCGCCGCGATCACGATCATGCCGTCCCGTCCCCTTCGTTGGATGTCACCGGCGAAACGGACCACCATGCGACACACCTCAGTCGGGGCGAAGCCACGCTCCTATCAAGTCAGCACGGTGATCCTCGGGCGGCGGCGGACGACACAACGCATGAAGGTCAGACCCCATCTGGCCGACAGCGAGCGTAAGAGTCAGTCCGCCGCCAGCCCGAGACCCAACCCGAGCGATCGGACGCCACCGCCCGGCACCACCGAACGCTGACACTGACGCGAGCGTATTCATCGTCGTCCTCCGGCTCGGACGCTCACCCTGTTGTCGAGGCACTCGCGAGGGACACATGGTGTGTCGCTTTGGCAGCCGGAGTAGCCGGTGATAGCACTCCTGATAGCCCCCGCTGCTCATGCAGATCACGACCATATTGCCCACGCCGAGCTCCCCTGGTGCCGGCCGTGACTGCACCGGCTGGCGCCAGCTACGGCGCCCCGCCTGACGACCGGTTCTGACGGCGCGGCGACCGCGCCCGCGCAGGATGGACGATCAGCGGTTCGCGCCCCCGCGCAGCTCGGCGCGCGCGAACTCGGCCATGCCCGCGGCGAAGTCCTCGCTCGCGGCGAAGCCGAGCTCCGCGCGCGCCCGCGCCGGGTCGGCGAACACGTGGCGCACGTCGCCGAGACGGTACGCGCCGGTGATCCGCGGCGGCGGTGCGGCGCCCTCGTGGACGGCGTGCAGCGCGCGCGCCATCTCGCCGACGCTGCACGGCGTGCCGCTGCAGACGTTGAACGCGCCCGCGACCGGCTCGGGGGCCGTCAGCGCGAGGACGTTTGCGCGCGCCACGTCACGGACGTGGACGAAGTCGCGCAGCTGGCCGCCGTCCTCGTAGACGGCGGGCGCGCGGCCGGCGGCGAGCGCGCTGGCGAAGATCGACGCGACGCCCGCGTACGGCGTGTCGCGCGGCATCCGCGGCCCGTAGACGTTGTGGTAGCGCAGGGACGTGACCGGCACCTGCGTCTCGCGCGAGAACGCGTTGGCGAGATGCTCCTGATGGAGCTTCGTCGCGGCGTAGACGTTGCGCGGGTCGGTCGGCGCGTCCTCGGGGATCGACCGGGGTTCGAGCGGCGCGCCGCAGCGCGGGCAGGGCGGCTCGAAGCGCCCCGCGTCGAGATCCTCGCGACGGCGCGGGCCGGGACGCACGAGCCCGTGCTCGGCGCATGCGTAGCGGCCCTCCCCGTAGACGACCATGCTCGACGCGAGCACGAGCCGACCCTCGAAGCCGCGTGCCGCGAGCGAGCGCAGCACGACCGCCGTGCCGAGGTCGTTGTGGGAGACGTAGTCGGCGATGTCGCCGATGTCCGTCCCGAGGCCGACCATCGCCGCCTGATGGCAGACGTGGTCGATGCCGTCGAGCGCCTGATCGACGGCATCGCCGTCGCGGACGTCGCCGTGACGGTGATCGGCGGCCGGATTGCGGTAGGCGGGCGCCGCGTCGTGCGCGGCGGGGTGCAGGTTGTCGAGCACGCGGACCTCGTGACCCTCGGCGAGCAGCGCGTCGACGATGTGCGAGCCGATGAAGCCGTCGCCGCCGGTGACGAGGACGCCGGCTCACGGCGCGATGACCCGCACGCCGTTCTCGGCGCCGAACGCGAGCCGCCCGTCGGCGAGCCGGGCGACGCCGTAGCGGCAGCCGCGCGCGAGCGTCCGGTCGTAGCGCCACATGGCACCGCGCCGCTCGTAGCGGTCGAGCGTGCCCGAGACCACCCCGCACAGCGCCAGCGCGTCGTCATTCAGGGCGGCGAGTCCGCTCGCCGCCGGCCGCCGGACGAGCGTCGTGACGGCGGCCGGGCGACCGCCCGCATCGTCGCCGCGCGCGAGCCGCTCCGGGCGCTTGCCGGGCGCGTTGTCGGCGACCCACAGCTCGCCGCCGGGCGTGAACGTGAACGCGAACGGGTTGTTCCAGCCGGTCGAGAGCGTGCGCGGGACCTGCGTTGCTGGTCCGGCAGGATCGAGGCTCAGCATCCGCCCGGTCGGCGACCCGGACTGCCGGTCGCCGATGCCGATCACGAGCCGGCCGTCGGGCGCGGCCGCGAGATGGCCGCCGTTCGCGAGCGTCGCCGTACTGACGCCGCGCCAGATGATCACGGGCCGCGCATGACGCCGCAGCCGGCCCACGACGAGACGGCGTTCGGGGGTCGTCCACGACGCGTACACCGCGCGCTCGGAGGATCACGAGCGAGAGCAGGCCGCGCTGCCCCTTCGTCGCGACCCGCAGGCGCGGGTACTCGCGATGCGGGCGTCCCCGGGCGGGAACGCGCCAGATCGACCCCGTGCGCAGGACGCCGACGAGCAGCGACCCGTCGGGTGCGGCCGCGAGCGCGGCGGCGGGACCGCTCGCGATGACGAGGCGACCCGAAGGCGCGGCGGCGACCGCGCCGGCGCCGCGGTCCGGCGCGGAGGGCGCACCCGGCCCGTGCTGGCCGCAGCCCGCGAGCGCGGCCGGGAGCGCCAGGAGCGCGGCCCACCTGGTCACCACGGCCCGCGCACCCCGACCTGCAGCGCGATCGCCAGCGCGAGCTGGGCCGCGAGCCACGCGCGGGGCGCGCGCAGCGTGGCGCAGGCGAGCAGCAGCCAGGGCGCGAACGGCAGCCAGATGCGCTCGGTCTCGCCCCGCGACAGCCCCGACAGCTCGGCGACCGCCAGCGCCGCGAGCGCCGCCCCCGGCAGGATCCACGCGCGCCGGTCGCGCAGCCCGGCGAGGCCCGCGACCGCCGCCGGCCCGAGCGCGAGCGCGAAGGCGGCCGGCGAGATGACGAGGAAGTCCAGGTACGGCCGCCGCACCGAGACGCCGGCCGCGTACTGGCGTGCGTGGCGGCGAGGCCCGACGAGTACCAGAAGCCCGGCGGCCCCGAAGGCGAGCAGCACGAGCGCCACGCCGGCGGCCGCGACCGCGAGCCGGCGCCAGGCTCGCGTGGCGATCGCGATCGAGACGGCGAGCAGCCCGAGCGGCGCCAGGCCGTAGCTGAGCATGAGCGCGCCGCCGAGCACGAGGCCGGCGAGGAGCGCGGTCGCGTCGGCGGTCCGCTGCGCGAGCGTCCCGGTGCCGGCCGGCGGTCCGGTGCGCGGCCGTCGCGGCACGCCCGGCCTTCCATCGCCCGCGCGCTCCGGCGCGGGCCGGCGACGCCGGGGCGGCGCAGGACACGGCGAGCAGGGCGATCCCGATCGCGAGCACGGCGCAGAACAGCGCGTCGGCGGAGGTCCCGAGCCAGACCGCCGCCGGGCCGAGCGCGACGAACACCGCCGCCCGCCGTGCGACGGTCTCGCCCGCCAGCGCGCGCATCGCGACGAGCGCCGCCGGTGCCGCGAGGGCGCCCGCGCCGATCACGAGTGCCGCGGCCCAGCGCGCGCCGCCGAGGCCGATGCCATCCAGCAGCGACAGCAGCACGACCATCCCGGGCGGGTGTCCGCGGACGTGGGTCGGATACGCCGGGAGCGCGTCGACGAAGCCACGCAGGAAGCCGCCGAGAGCGCCGGCGCTCGGGACCGCGGCCAGGTACTCGTAGCGCGTGGTCGAGCGGCGCCCACAGCGCGCCCGGGCCGCCGCCCGTGCTCATCGCCAGCACGACGATCCACGCGGCGCCCGCGAGCCAGGTCGCAGCGAGCAGCGAGCGCCAGCGCAGCCGCCGCGCGAGCACGGGGCCGAACGCCACGGCCGCCGCCGCGAACGCGACGGCCGCCGCCAGGGCCGCCGAGATCCGCAGGTCGAAGCTGCCGACGAGCGGCGGCGCGCCGATGTGGACGAGCGGGTCCGCGCGCCACCAGGCGCGCGCCGAGCAGGTGCCCGCCGACGACGAGCGCGGCCCAGCCCGCGACGGCTGCGACGGGTGCAACCCACGCCGCGTTCGCCGCCGCGGGGCCGGCGGGGCGGGGGCTGCCCAAGCCGGTGGTCGGGGCCGCGCCCGGGTTGCGGCTCGTCGACGGCGTGCGCGGATCCGCGCCCGTGAGGCTGGGGTCGGCCGACCGCGCGAGCGCGACCGGACCCGAGGGGCTCGCTGCCATCTGCCCAGAAGCTACGGGTGCGACGGCGCCGAAGACACGCCGACGGGCCCCGTGTTTCCCGATTCGTAAGGCGCCGCTGCGAGGGTCACCGCATCGTGATCGACGTCATCCTCCCAGTCCTCGACGAGGCCGCCGCGCTGCCGTGGGTGCTCGGGCGCATGCCCGCCGGCTACCGGCCGATCGTCGTCGACAACGGCTCCACCGACGGCTCCGCGCAGATCGCCGCGCGCGCTCGGCGCGATCGTCGTGTCCGAGCCGCGGCGCGGCTTCGGCGCGGCGTGCTTCGCCGGCCTCGTCGCCGCGCGCAGCGACGTCGTCTGCTTCATGGACGCCGACGCGTCGCTCGACCCGCGCGAGCTCGCGACGGTCTGCCGGCCCGGTCGCCGCCGGCGACGCCGACCTCGTGCTCGGCGCGCGCATCGCGCAGCGCGGCGCCTGGCCGCTGCACGCGCGCCTCGCCAACCGCGTGCTCGCGCTCGAGCTGCGGCGCCGCTCCGGGATCGCGCTCACGCGACCTCGGTCCGATGCGCGCCGCGCCGCCGCGAGGCGCTGCTCGAGCTCGAGATCGCCGACCGCCGCTTCGGCTGGCCGCTGGAGATGGTGCTGCGCGCCGCCGCGGCCGGCTGGCGCATCGAGGAGCGGCCCGATCCCGTACCTGCCGCGCGCGCGGGCGCTCGAAGGTCACCGGCACCGTGCGCGGGACCGTCCGCACCGTGCGCGACATGGCGGCGGTGCTCGCATGACGCCGACGATCGCCGTCATCGCCAAGGCGCCGGTCGCGGGGCGCAGCAAGACGCGGCTGTGCCCGCCGTGCACGCCGCAGCAGGCCGCCGAGCTCGCCGACGGCGGCGCTGCGCGACACGCTCGACGCCGTGCTCGCCGTCCGCGGCGTCGCCCGCCGCGTGCTCGTGCTCGACGGCGCGCCCGGGCCCGTGGCTGCCGGCGGGCTTCGAGATCGTCGCGCAGCGCGGCGACGGGCCTGGCGCCCGGCTCGCGGCGGCGTTCGACGACCTCGGCGGCCCGACGTTCCTCGTCGGGATGGACACGCCGCAGCTGACGCCGCGCCTGCTCGCCGACGGCCTGCGCGCGCTCGAGGACGCCGACGCGTCGCTCGGGCTCGCGCCCGACGGCGGCTACTGGGGCATCGGGCTGCGCGCGCCCGATCCTGCGGTCTTCGCCGGCGTCCCGATGAGCGTCGAGACGCACGGGCGCCGTGCAGCGCGAGCGCCTGCGCGCGCTCGGCCTGCGCACGGCGATGCTGCCCGCGCTGCGCGACGTCGACCTCATCGCCGACGCCCGCGCGGTGGCCGCGCTCGCGCCGCACACCCGCTTCGCCGCCGCGCTCGCGTCGATCGACGCTTCGCGATCGGTTGGCGGCATGACCCCGCTCGCCGCGGTCGACCTCTACGGGCGCTCGCTCGACGACGCCGCCGGCGAGATGACCGCGCGCAGCAGCGACGGCCGCACGTGGCCGCTGCCCGTGCAGCGCTACCTCGGGCCCCTCGACCGCGGCCGACGAGGACGTCCTCGCTCGCGCGCTGGGACCCGTCCTCGACGTCGGCTGCGGGCCGGGCCGCCACGTCGTCGCGCTCGCCCGCCGCGGGGCCCTCGCGCTCGGCGTCGACGTCTCGCCGGTCGCCGTCCGGATCGCCCGCGAGCGCGGCGCGCTCGTGCACCACGCCTCCGTCTTCGACCGCCTCCCGGGCGCCGGGACGTGGGGCACGGCGCTGCTGCTCGACGGCAACATCGGCATCGGCGGGCGCCCGACCGCGCTGCTGACGCGGCTCGCGCGGCTGCTGCGGCCCGGCGGCCTCGTGCTCGCCGAGCTCGAGCCGCCGGGCGACGCCGAGCGGACGGACGCGCATGCGCCTGGAGACCGACGAGCGGCGTCAGCGACTGGTTTGCCTGGGCGCACGTCGGCCAGGACGCGATCGGCGCCCACGCCGCGGCGGCCGGGCTCGCCGTGACGGACATCTGGGAGGTCGACGGGCGATGCTTCGCTTCCCTGACTCGGTAGGCCGCCGCTGGCCGTTTCGCGAGGGCTCGTTCCCAAGCCCGCTGCACTCCGAGCGCACCGCCGCGCTGCTCGGCGTCGCGCTCGGCGTGAGCTTCTTCACGTGCTTTCTCACCGGCCTCGTCGTCGCACCTCGCGCAGCACCCGCTGGACGTCGGCTTCCTCTCGATGCCGGCGCAGCCGTCGTGGCTGTACCGCGTCACGCAAGGGGTGCACGTGGCGACCGGCATCGCCTCGATCCCGCTGCTGCTGGCGAAGCTGTGGACGGTCTTCCCGAAGCTGTTCTCCTGGCCGCCGGTCGCGAACGTCGCGCACGCGGTCGAGCGCCTCAGCCTCGTGCCGCTCGTCGCCGGCTCGATCTTCCTGCTCTACACGGGCCTCGCGAACCTCGCGCACTGGTACCCGTGGCAGTTCGGCTTCACGGTCGCGCACTTCTGGACGGCGTGGATCGTCATCGGCGCGCTCGTCTCGCACATCGGGGCGAAGCTCGCGATCACGCGCGCCTCGCTCGGCCGCGCCGCCAAGGCGCGCGAGGCGACTGCCGTGCCGGCACCCGCGTTCGAGGCGCGGCTCGCCGCGGCCCGCGCCGGGGGCGGCGCGGCGGGCGCAGGCGGCGGCAGCCTCGACCGGCGCGGGTTCCTCGGCGCGGTCGCGGTCGCGGTCGGCGCCGTGACGCTCACGACCGTCGGCCAGACGTTCCGCCCGCTGCGCAACCTCGCGCTGTTCGCGCCGCGCCGGCCGGACATCGGCCCGCAGGGCATCCCGGTCAACAAGTCGGCGGTCGGCGCGCGCGTCGTGCCCGCGGCGCGCTCGGCCGACTACCGCCTGACGGTCGGTGGGCGTGTGACGAAGCCGCTGTCGCTGACCCGCGAGCAGCTGCTCGCGCTGCCGCAGCACACGGCCGACCTGCCGATCGCCTGCGTCGAGGGCTGGAGCGCCGGCGCCGAGTGGACCGGCGTGCGCGTACGCGACCTCATCGCGCTCGCCGGCGGCGACCCGGAGCACGCGACCGCCGAGGTGCGCTCGCTGCAGCAGCGCAGCATCTACAAGACGTCCCAGCTCAACGAGCAGCACGTCCGCGACGGCGACACGCTGCTCGCGCTCGCGATCAACGGCGAGCCGCTGCACGTCGACCACGGCTACCCGTGCCGGCTCGTCGCGCCCGAACCGCCCGGGCGTGCACCAGACGAAGTGGGTCACGCACCTGGAGGTCACATGACGCCGACCCCGCCCAGCACGCCCAGCCCCGGCGACGAGCGCCCCGTCCGGCCCCGCGTTCTGGATCGGCGCCGCGTTCGGGACGGCGATCACGGCCTTCGGCGTCTACGGCCTGCTGCACAACCTCCAGGGCGTCGCGCTGACGAGCTGGCTGAAGACGTTCGCCGGCGCGCTCGTCCTGCACGACGCGATCTTCGCCCCGCTCGTGCTCGCCGGCCTCCGTGCTGCTCGTGCGGGTCGTCCCGGCGCGCGCGCGGGCGCCGGTCCAGGTCGCCTGCATCGTCTCGGGAGCGCTGATCGCGATCTCGATCCCGGTCGTGCGCGGGACCGGTCGCCTGGCGAACAACCTGTCGCTGCTGCCGAGCCACCACTACGGCACGCGGCTGCTCGTCGTGCTCGGCGCGATCTGGGTGACCGCCGCCGTGGTCGCGCTCGTGAGGGTCCGCCGACCCGCGACGTAGCCCAGCCGTCCATATCCTTGGCCGCATGGACGAGCTCGCGGTGTACGAGCGGCGACTGCGCCGCGCCGGTCTGCCGCTGCTGATCGAGGACTACTCGGCCTACGAGGACATCTTCACGCGCGCGGTGCCGCTGCTGTCGCTCGTCTTCGGATTTCAGCTGCTCGGCGCCGTCAAGCTCGACTGGCCGCTGTGGGCGAACGCGCTCGCGCTCGCGGGCGGCCTGGCGTTCGCGATCGGCAGCGGTCGCGGTGCTCAACCGCCGCCGCGGCCGCCGCGCGCTGTCGGTCCCCGATCGCATCGGCCCGGTCGAGCTCGGCGGCTTCGTGCTCGTGCCCGCGCTGCTGCCGGTGATGTTCGGCGGCCAGATCGTCAGCGGGATCGTGACCGCGGCCGGCAACGTCCTGCTGCTCGCGCTGATCTACGGCGTCGTCGGGATCGGCCTCCTGTCGATCGTGAGCTGGGCGGGCCGGCGCGTCATCGACCAGCTGGCGGCGTCGCTCGTCCTGCTGACGCGCGCGGTCCCGATCCTGCTGATCTTCATGCTGCTGCTGTTCCTGACGACCGAGATGTGGCAGGTCTTCTCGGACATCTCCGACGCCGGGCTGGCGGGCGTCATCGCGCTGTTCCTCGCGCTCGGCTCGGTCTTCATCGCGTCGCGCCTGCCGCGCGAGGTGCGCGAGCTCGAGCGCGACGTCGGCGTCGAGCCGGGGCTGCGCCGGCGCCAGCGCTTCAACGTCGGGCTCGTGATGTTCGTCAGCCAGGGCCTGCAGGTGCTCGTCGTGTCGCTGCTCGTCGGCCTGTTCTTCGTCGCGTTCGGCGCCCTGGCGATCACGCCGCACGTCGTCGAGGAGTGGATCGCCGAGCCGCCGCACCCGATCGCGGGCCAGGCCTGGCTCAGCGTCGAGCTGATCAAGGTGTCGGGCGCGCTGGCGGCGTTCGGCGGCCTGTACTACGCGATCTCCGTGCTGACCGAGGAGACGTATCGCAAGGAGTTCCTCGAGGACGTCGAGACGTCGCTGCGCGAGACGTTCGACGACCGCGCGCGCTACCTCGACCTGCGGGCGCAGCGCGAGGCGGGCTGATCGGCGGCGCGGCCCGGCGTAGGCTGCCGCGCTCGTGACCGATCCTGAGCCGAAGCTCTACCTGCAGCGCGACCAGCCGCCGGGCGTCCCGCCGCTCGCGCTGACCGGCGAGCGCACGCTGCCCGACGTGCCCGAGGAGAACTACTGGTTTCGGCGCCATCTCGTCGTCTACGAGTGGATCGCGCGGCAGGTCGGCGGGCTGCGCGTCGCGGACCTCGCGTGCGGTGAGGGCTACGGCTCCGACGTGCTCGCCGCGGCCGGCGCGGCCGCGGTCGTCGGCGTCGACGCGAACCCCGAGGCCCACGAGCACGCGCGCCTGCGCTACGTCCGCGACAACCTGAGCTTCACCCGCACGCTCGTCGAGCTCTACGACGAGCCGTGCGACGCGATCGTCTTCCTGCAGACGATCGAGCACGTCCGCAACCCGGGCGAGATCCTCGATCGCTTCAAGGCGCTCGTCGGAGCGGGCGGCGTCGCGTTCGTCTCGACGCCGAACGTGCTGACGCTGGCGCCGCCCGGCGCCGAGCGCTCGGGCAACCCGTGGCACGTCTACGAGTACCGCCCCGAGGAGTTCGCCGCGCTGTGCCGCGCGCACTTCGCCCGCGTCGAGCTGTACGGCCTCTTTCACGCGCGCAAGCTCGCCATCCACGGCACGGCGCTGAAGCTCGGCTGGGACGCGGTCCACGCGCGGCTCGGCATCACGAAGCGCTTCTACGACCGCTTCACGCCGGCGATCGACGCGCGCGACTTCGTCCTGCGGCGGGCGCCCGCCAGCGAGCTCGCGGGCGCGCTGGACCTCGTCGCCGTGCTGCGCGCCTGATGGCCGGGGCGCCTGCGCGCGGGCGGGGACAGGGCGAGCTCGCGATCGTCCTGCACTCGCACATGCCGTACATCGAGGGCTTCGGGACCTGGCCCTTCGGCGAGGAGTGGCTGTGGGAGGCGATCGCGACCTCCTACCTGCCGCTGCTGGACATCCTCGACGCGGCGCGCCCGCGATCACGCTCTCGCTGACGCCGGTCCTGTGCGACCAGCTCGAGGCCCCGGGCGCGATCGAGCGCTGCGCGACGTTCCTCGCCCAGATCCGCGTCGAGTCGCACCGCCGCGACCTCGCGACCGCCCGGGCGGCGGGCGAGGACGGCGTCGTCGCCGCGCTCGAGCACTCGGCGGCGCGCTATGAGTGGGCGCGCGAGCGGCTCGCGGGGCTCGGCGCCGGCACCGGGCTGCTGCGGGCGCTCGGCCGCCACGTCGCCTGGACGTCGTCGGCGACGCACGCGATCCTGCCGCTGCTGGCGACCGACGCCGGCGTGCGCCTGCAGCTGCGCAGCGGCATCGACGCGCACCGACGCCGCTTCGGCGCGGGCTGGCGCGGCGGGCTGTGGCTGCCCGAGTGCGCGTACGCGCCGTGGCTGGACGAGCAGCTCGCGCGGGCCGGCGTGCGCGCGACGTGCGTCGACCTGACCGACGTCCTGCGGCCCCGACGAGCACCTGCGCCCGCTGCGCTCGCCGGCCGGGCCGCTGCTCGTGCCGATCGACCGCGCGACGATCGAGCTCGTCTGGAGCCGCGGCGGCTACCCGGCGGACGCCGCCTACCGCAACTACCACCACTTCACCGAGCATCGCCACCGCGCCTGGGCCAACGACGGCACGCCGTACGACCCGGCCCGCGCGGCCGCCGCCGCGCGCCGTCACGCGGCGGACTTCGTGACGCGCACGCGCGGGCGCGTCGCCGGCGGCGGGCTGGCCGTCTGCGCGGTCGACACGGAGCTGCTCGGCGACTGGTGGCACGAGGGCCCGCTGTGGCTCGCGGCCGTCGTCGAGGAGGCGGCGGCGCAGGGCCTGCGGCTGTCGCGGCTCGACGACGCGCTGGCCCGCCACGCGCCGGCCGCGCGCCGCGCCGACCTCCCGGTGACGTCGTGGGGGACGCCGCGCGACCTGACGACGTGGAGCGCGCCGCCGGTCGCCGACATGGCCTGGAGCGCGCGCGACGCCGAGCTGCGCACCGTCGCGGCGCGGCGGACGCGGCGGACGAGCGCGCCGCGCGCGAGCTGCTCGCGCTGCAGTCCAGCGACTGGGCGTTCCTCGTCTCCCAGGAGCTCGCCGAGCCGTACGGCCGCGAGCGCGCCGCCGGGCATCGCGCCGCGCTCGATGCCGCGCTGAGCGCCGGGCAGACACCGGCCGCGGTGCGCAGTCTCGCCCCGGATATGACGATCGGCGCCCTGCGCGAGCCCTAGTGGCCCACCGAACGCCGTCGCGCCGCACGTTTTTCCCGCACGTTGCGGATGTTTTATGTCCCCTGGCTGCAACGCTTGACCGCGATCTGTCTGTTGGCGCCGTACTATCACATCTGCTTCACATAAGAGCCGAATCCCGGACGCTCCGTGCGACCGGGAACGGGGGAACCAACTGAGGCCGGAGGACAACCGGCCCTGGGGCGAATCGCAGCCAACACCAGCGGAGCTGGTGGCGGCCGTGTAGCGCACGTTTCAGCGCGAGCCCGACAGCTAACCCCGTAGGCGCCGAGACGACATTGAGAGGAAGCGCCCGCTACATGCCCAGACGTGTCGACGACCTTTCCCGCCGCCGCCTTGGCCGGCGATGACGCCTGCGAGCTCGCCTTCCGGCGTTCGCTGCGCGGCTCGCGCAGGCGCCGGGCGGCCGCGACGGTCCGCCGCCGGCGCACGCTGCGCAGCCGCGGCTCGGCGCTCGTGGCGACCGCCGGCCTGCTCCTGCTCAGCGGTGGGGCGCTTGCGCAGACGTCGACGGGCGGGGCCTCCGCCGGCGACGTCCTCAGCGAGACGACGATCGCCGCCGTCCAGAGCGCGCTCGGCATCGAGGCCGACGGCGTACTCGGCCGGGCACGCGGCGCGCGATCCGGCGCTTCCAGCGCGCCCACGACCTCAAGCCCGACGGCCTGCTCGGCCCGAGGACGCTGCGCGCGCTCGGGATCGATCCGGTCAACCAGACCGTGACGAGCGCGTCGGTCGATCCCCGCCTGGCGGCGATCGCGCAGTGCGAGTCGCGCGGCGATCCGAAGGCCGTGTCGGCCGACGGGCGCTACTACGGCAAGTACCAGTTCGATCGCAAGACGTGGCGCAGCGTCGGTGGCCGGGGGAATCCCGCCGCTGCGCCCGAGTGGGAGCAGGATCGCCGCGCCTCCGTGCTGCTGGCGCGCGACGGCTACAAGCCGTGGCCGAACTGCACCTGACGACCCCGTAGGAGGGGGCCGGCGGCGGGCGGCAGGGCCCGCGCCGGTAGGGTCGTCCGCGGTCTACCAACGGGAGCGAACACGATGAGCAGCGACTTGACGGATCTGCAGGCAGCCGATCGAGCGCTGTGGGCGGCGGGCAACTACGACGCGATCGCCGAGCTCTTCTGGGAGGCCGGCGCGGTCGTCGCCGGCGCCACGTCGATCGACGCGACGCATGAAGGTGCTCGACGTCGGGACCGGCACGGGCAGCGCGGCGATCCGTGCCGCGCAGGCCGGGGCGACGTCACCGGCCTCGACATCTCCCCGCCGCTGCTGGACTGCGCGCGCCGCCGTGCCGAGGAGGCCGGCGTCTCGGTGCAGTGGGTCGAGGGCGACGCCCAGGCGCTGGCCTACGAGGACGACAGCTTCGACCGCGTCCTGACGGCGTTCGGCACGATCTTCGCGACCGACCACGGGCCGCGGCCCACGAGCTCGTCCGCGTCTGCAAGCCCGGCGGCGAGGTCGTCATGGCCAACTGGGCGCCGGAGAGCTACCCGGCCCGGCTGATGGCGCTGCTCGACAGCCACCGCCCGCCGGCCGAGCGCAGCGCGGTGTCGTTCTCGGAGTGGGGGACGCACGGGCACGTGCGCCGCGAGCTCGGCGGCCAGCTCGTGCTCGCGATCGAGCCGCACAGCGTCGACTTCGTCTTCGAGTCCGCCGACGCGATGCTCGCGTTCTACGAGGAGAACTTCCCGCCGCTCGTCGTCGCGAAGTCCGAGCTCGACGGTGGCGCGTACGACGCGCTGCGCGCCGACGTGCGCGCGCTGATCGAGGAGCTCGACGCCGGCGACGGCGAGACCCGCATCACCGTGCCGTACGTGCTCGTCGTCGGCCACAAGCCGGTCGCGGACCTGCGCCCGAACTGCTGAGCCGCGCGCCGGACGTGCCCGGCCGCGCCGTTTGACAGGCTGACGGGATGGACGCCTCGCCCGACCCGGACGCGGCCGAGCCCGCCGCGCCGGCGAGCCGGTCGCGACACGCAGTCGCCGCCGACCCCGCGCGCGTCGTTTCGCGCGGGGCTGCGGGCGGGCGTGCCGTTCGGGGTCGCCTCGTTCGTGCTGTCGCTGTCCTTCGGCGTGCTCGCGCGCGAGGTCGGCTTCTCGGCCGTCGGCGCGATCGTCATGTCGGCGATCGTGTTCGCCGGCTCGGCGCAGTTCGCGGCGATCACGATCCTCGGCGGCGGTGGCGGGATCGCGGCCGCGACGGCGGCCGCCGCGCTCATGAACTCGCGCTTCCTGCCGATGGGCGTGGCGCTCGCGCCGTCGCTGCCGGGGCGCTGGCTGCGGCGCGCGGCGCAGGGCCAGACGGTCGTCGACTCGTCGTGGGCGATGGCGAGCCGCGGCGACGGCAGCTTCGACCGCCACTTCCTCTTCGGCACGACCGTGCCGCAGTACATCTGCTGGATCGGCGGCACGTCGCTGGGCGCGCTCGGCGGCAGCTTCATCGGCGACATCGACCGCCTCGGCCTCGACGCGGTCTACCCGGCGTTCTTCCTGTCGCTGATGTTCGTCGAGATGCGCGATCGCCGCTCGCGCGTGGCGGCGCTCGGCGGCGGCCTCATCGCGCTCGCGCTCGTGCCGTTCGCGCCGGCCGGGATCCCGGTGCTCGCGGCGAGCCTCGCCGCGCTGATCGGGCTGCGCCGGCGGGCTCCGCGTCGTCGCGGGAGGCGCGGCGTCATGAGCGCCGAGCTGTGGGTCGTCGTGGCGACGTGCGCGATCGTGACGGCGCTCATCAAGGGCGTCGGGCCGGTCGCGTTCGGCGGCCGCGAGCTGCCGCGCGTGGTCGGCGGGCGTCATCGCCCTGATGGCGCCGGCGCTGCTGTCCGCGCTCGTCGTGACGTCGGCGCTCGCCGACGGCAAGCGGCTCGCCGTCGGCCCGCAGACCGGCGGGCGTCGCGCTCGCGGCGATCGTGTTCGCGCGCGGCGGGTCGGTGCTGACGGGCGTCGGCGTCGCGGTCGCCGCGACGGCGGGCCTGCGCGCGCTCGGCGCCTGACGCGCTTACTCGGCGCGCTGCGACGCGAGTGCGGCGAGGCGCTCGCGCGCCGCGATGAGGTGCGGGTGGTCCTCGGTGACGGCGCCGCCCGACAGCACCGCCAGCGCGCGCTCGGCGAAGGCCAGCGCCTCGGCACGGTCGCCGAGCTGCTCGCACAGGGCCGACAGGTTCAGCAGCGTCGGCGCGAGCATCGGATGCGCCGCGCCCTGCGAGCGCTCGCGCGCCGCCAGGCCCTCGCGGTAGGCGACCTGCGCCTCGTCGAGGCGCCCCACGCGATGCAGGGCGGCGCCGAGCGCCGTGCTCGCGATCGCGACCTCGAGATGGTCGGGCCCGTAGGCCGCGGTGAAGTCGCGCGCCGTCCGGCGCAGCTCGCGCTCGGCCTCCTCGTGGCGGCCGAGCTCCGACAGGATCGCCCCGAGCTGGCCGCGATCGGCGGCGGTGGCGGGGTCGCGCGGCGCCGAGCGCCTCGGCGTGCAGGTCGAGCGCGCGGCGGGTCTCGCGCTCGGCCGTCTCGAGGTCGCCGCGGCTGTGCGCGAGGCCGCCGAGGTTGTGGTGCAGCGTGGCGATCGTCGTCGGCGCGCCGCCCGCCGCGCTGTGGATCTCGAGCGCGCGCGCGTAGTGCTCGGCGGCGTCGTCGAACGTCCCGAGGAACTTCCCGACGATGCCGAGCATGTTGTGCAGCGCCGCCGGCGGCGACGTCGTCGGCGCCGAGCGTCGCCTCGCAGCGCTCGAGCGCGCGCGTCAGCGCGTCGCGGGCGCCGGCGCGGTCGCCCGCGTCGAGCAGCGCGAGCCCGCGCAGGCGCCCGAGCTCGACGAGCAGCAGGTCGAACGGGTCGCCGCCGGGCAGCGCGGCCGCGAGCGCGTCGGCGCGATCGAGCGTGCGCGCGGCGTCGGCGTGCTCACCGAGCGTCGAGCAGCGCCTCGGCGCGAACGCGCAGCATGTTCGGCGCGTCGAAGCTCGGCTCGCCCTGCTCGGCAAGGAAGGCGTCGGCGGCCTCGCCGGCCCGCGCGGCGGCCGTCGCGAGCTCGCCGGCCGCGAGCGCCGCGAGGGCCTGGTCGGCGAGCTGCAGCCCGCTGTGCCGAGGCCCACTAGCGCCGGACGATGCCCTCGGCGTGGTTCTTGGGGTTTCGTGCAGGCCATCGGGCACGGGTCGCCGCGCTCGCCGGCGCGGATCGCGGTCGAGACGATGATGCCTGCCTGGGTCGGGATGTTCTTGGTGGTGGTCAGATTGCTCCGTCCTCGAGATTTGTGCGTTGTGGCAGTCTGCGCGCGGCCGCGCATCCCGTCAGGTGGCAAACCGACCCTTCGGCGGACAACAGAACGGCGGCGGGCCCGGCTCGCTCTACTCCCAGCGCATGACCTGCGGCGCCTTGCGCATCCGGATGACCCGCACCGGCACGCCCGCGGCGACGGCGTTCGCGGGCACGTCCTTCGAGACGACCGTCGACGTGCCGAGCACGCTGTTGTCGCCGACCGTGACCCCGCGCAGGATCGCGACGCCGTAGCCGATCCAGACGTTGTGGCCGACGCGCACGTCGCGCTTGTAGATCCCCTGATCGCGGATCGGGCGCTCGACCTCGACGACCCCGTGATCGAAGTCGATCAGCATGACGCGGTCGGCGATGATGCACTCGCGGCCGATCGAGACGTGCTGGAAGGCGGAGATCGTGCACTCCTGGCCGAGCACGGACTTCGCCCCGATCCGCGCCTCGCCCTCGTGCACGCGGATCTTGCAGCCGTGGCCGATCCACGACCAGCGGCCGAGATGCAGCGTCGCGTCCCTGCCGATCTCGATCGTGACGTTCGGGCAGACGAAGCACAGCCCGTCGGTCTTCAGGCGGCCGCGGAAGCGCGCCTTGAGCCACAGCCAGCGCGCGATGAGCCTCGCGTACGGCCACGACAGCATCCCGTGGTCGCGCATGAAGCGATACAGCGCGAGCGGTCCGCCGCGCAGGGGCGCGGCGGCCGGCGGATCTGCGGCGGCGCGGTCGGGACCGGCGCGACGGTCGGGCTGACGGATGCCACGACGGGCAATGCTATGTCGCGGGCGGATCTGCGGCGGGGTCGCCCGGCCGGCAGCACGCCCTCGGCGAGCTCGCCGCGCTTCCACTCGGGCACCGGCGGCGTGTGGCCGCTGCGCGGCACGTACGGCGAGCGCTCGACGAGCGCCATGCGGTGGATGTAGCGCGGGCAGTTCGGGAACACGCGCTGCACGCGCACGACGACGACGAACTGCGCGCCCGGGTACTCCCACGCGAGCTCGTTGTGCTCGGCGATCGAGGCCGTGCCCTCGATCCGCATCCGCGACGGCCGCTCGGAGACGAAGTCGATCAGCAGCATGCCGATCTGCGCGTTGACGAGCACGTTGCCGAGCGACAGGTACATCCCGTTGCCGTCGTAGTTCGGGAACGCGAGCGTGCGCTCGTCGAGGACGCGCACGAAGCCGGGGTCGCCGCCCTTGTAGGAGCACTGCGGCTGGCCGCCGGCGTCGGCGCTCGCGAGGAAGAACATGTCCATGCGCTCGATGAACGCCCGGTCCTCCTCGAGGATGACCTCGCGCACGACGCGCTCGTCGAGACGATCCGCCAGCCGGCGCGTGCCGAAGCGGTCCTGCAGCTCTCGCGAGCCCGGGTGATAGCGCTCACCGATCGCGCCAGTATGCTCCTGTCGGGACGCGCGGTCAACTGGCGCGTTCGCGCTGATGCGGCCTCGCTAGCTCGATGGCGCGAAGGACCGAAAGCGCGCGGTCATCGTCTCGTCGGCCTCGGAGCGCTCGCCGCCTTCGCCACCCTCCTCGGCCTCGTCGGGCGCGAAGTCGGTGTTGGCCTGCAGCACCGCGCCCTCGAGGAAGTGGCGCAGGTCGTCCTCCGCACCCGGCGTGACGCCGGCGACCTTCACGCGCTTGGGCTTGACCTTGATGGTGTCCCACGGCCCGCCGGCTCGTTCGAGGCGGTCGACGATCGCCTCGAGCCGCTCGCACCCACTCCTTCCAGGGCCGCTCGTCGAACGCGACCGTCAGCGCGCCGTCGGACACCGTCGCGGTGCTCCAGTCGAGCTCGGCTTGAAGATGCTCGGTCTTGCTCATCGCTGTGGCCTGCTTTCACCGACGAGGCCGGGGTGAACCTCGGCGCGCCCGGCGGGCAGGCCACCGGGCGCGCGATCCGAGGGAGGGGTGGGGGGCCCTGGGGTTCTCTCGGTAGGTTCGCCGCTGAGTATTCCCGGCTGCGCGAGCCCACAAACGCGCCCCGTCGAGAAATCTTTCCTGCCGGCTACCACGGCCGGGCGCCGATGCCGCTGCAGCAGCTCGCGCACGTCGCAGCGGCCCGGCGCCGCCGGGCTGCAGCGGCGCGGTCTGCAGGCCGTCGCCGCGGCGCATCGCCTCGATGAGCTCGAGCAGCGCCTCGCCCGCGGTGTACGCCGGGCTCCAGCCGAGCTCCTCGCGAGCGCGCGTCGTGTCCATCAGCGGGACGGCGAGCGCCATGTCCAGCCAGCCGGACGGCGACGGTTGCAGGCGCAGCTTCCACGAGACGTCCATCGCGCTGCGCAGCACGCGCGGCGAGACGCTGCACCGGCCGCGCGCCGAGCAGCCGCCCGAGCTCGGCCGGGTCGAGCACCGGGTCGGCGGCGACGTTGAACGCGCCGCGGGCATCGGACAGCACGGCGCGCCGGTAGGCGTCGCCGACGTCGAGGGAGTGCACGCCCTGGAAGACGCAGCCGCTCCATGCCGGCACGACCGGGATCAGTCCGCGCCGCAGCAGCGACGTCGGCAGGAACGGGCCGGCGAACAGCCGCCGGATCTCCGACGCGGCGTCGGCCTTGAAGATGAGCCCCGGCCGCAGCCGCACGACGCGCACCTCGCGGATGCTCGCGCTCGAACGCGTCGAGCAGCGCGCTCGACGTCGGCCTTGTCGCGCGAGTAGAACGACGTGCGCACGCCGCCGGTCGGCCAGCTCTCGTCGACGCGGCGGTCCTTCGGCCCGGGCGAGTAGGCGCCGACCGATGAGGCGTGGACGAGCGCGGGGACGCCCGCCGCGGCGGCGGCCTCGAAGACGCGCCGCGAGCCGTCGAGGTTGACCAGGCGCGTCAGCGCCCGGTCGCGCGAGGGCTGGATGAGCCACGCGAGGTGGACGACCGCGTCGGCGCCGCGAAAGCGCGACACGAGGTCGTCGTGGGCGACGTCGGCGGCGACGAAGCGCGTGCGCGGGAACTCGATCTGCGGCAGCCGCCGCGCGAGGCCGACGATCTCGTCGACCGCGGGGTCGGCGCTCAGCGCGCGCAGCACGCTGGTGCCGACGTTGCCGGTCGCGCCGGTGACGACGACGCGGGTCATGACTGGCGTGCGAGGCGATGTTCACGCCGTCCGCGTACCCGCGTCGGGCGGCGGGCAACCAGGAGTTCGAGCGCGCCCCGAGGTGCTCAAGGCACGCGAGGATCTGCTCGGCACCACCAGCCCCTCGGTGCTGCTGTACGCCGCGCTGGACGGGTGGCGCCGGCAGATGGTCCAGCACGGGCGGGGGCTCTACGACGCCGCGCTCGCCCTGGCGGCGTCGGTCAGGGAACGTTGCGAGGCGATCGACGGCATGCACGTCCACGGGCGGGCGGACTTCTGCGCGCCGGGCAGGGCGGCGGATCTGGACCCGTTGCAGATCATCATCGACATCGCCCCGCTGGGCACCACCGGCTACCGCGCCGCCGACTGGCTGCGCGAGCACCACGGCGTCAACCTGCACCTGGCCGACCACCGGCGGCTCAGCGCCCAGTTGACGCATGCCGACGACGAGGAGACCGCGGAGACGCTGCTGCGCGCGCTGCGCGACGTCGCCGCACACGCCCCCGAACTGCGGCCGGCGCCGCGGGTGGAGGTGCCGGAGCCGTCGGCGCTGCGCCTCGAACAGGTGCTGCTGCCGCGGGACGCGTTCTTCGGCCCGACCGAGCAGGTGCCGTGCGGGAAGGCGGAGGGGCGGATCGCGGCGGAGATGCTCACCCCGTATCCGCCGGGCATCCCGGCCGTGCTGCCGGGGGAGCGGCTCAACGCGGAGGTGTTGCGGTTCCTGCGCACGGGCGTGGAAGCGGGGATGGTGCTGCCCGACGCGGTCGACGGGGAGGCACGCAGCGTACGGGTCGTTGTCGAGGACGAGCGGGTCAGGATCGCAGTGTCCTCAACTGATGGACGCTCAGGTCACCTTGGGCGTTACGGGCGCTGGGCGGGGGTACCCGGGGGATCCGACGATGCCGGCGGAAGGAGCCGGGCACGGTGCAGTGAGGGCGGTGACGGTGACCATGTCCAGGTCCATCTCGTTCGGTTGGGGACGGACACGCTGGGGACGGACACGGAAGACCGCGCCCGCTCCGCCCGCCGAGGCCGTGGCCCCGGCCTCGGCGGGCGAACCGGCGGCCGGACCCCAGGAGCCGCCGCTGCTGCAACGCGACTCCTGGAAGTCGCTGCTGCTCCGCGGCCTGGTGCTCTTCGTCGCGCTGGTGTGCATGGTGGGCTTCGCGGTGGCGCTGGCCCGCGTCACCCTGGTGCCCTCGCCGGGCTCGGCGGACCTGACCCACACCAACCTCCGTCCCGGGGCCTCGGTCCGCACCTACTTCGACCAGCCCGACTGGTTCGACACGCTCCGCCAGGTCGGCGGCAACGTGCTGCTGGGCGTGCCGTTCGGCGTGCTGTTGCCGATGCTCTTCCCGCGGATCCGGGGGACCGTGCGGGTGGTGGCGTTCACCGCGCTGGTGATGGTGATCGTGGAGGTCTTCCAGGGCCTGATCGTGGAGGGCCGGGCCTTCGACATCGACGACGTGATCCTCAACATGACGGGCGCGCTGCTCGGCTACCTCCTCGTCGGCCGCCGGCTCGGGCGGGCGCTGTACCCGCGCCGCCACCACTGGTGGCACCGTTTCACCGGCGCTCCGGACCACCTCACCCCAACCGCCCCCAGGCCGTGACGCCGCCCGCCGGGCGCGTGGGCTCTACAGGCTCTACGGGTGCTACGGGCTCTACAGGACGCGGTCGTTGCGGTGGCGGGCCAGGGCGTGGCCGAAGCGGGTGGAGACGGCGGGCATGATGCTCTCGCCCGCGGGCGGTCGGGTCAGGCCGAAGACGTAACCGGGGAAGTCGAGATCCTGCTGGACGGCCCAGATCTCCTCGTGCTTCTCCGGCGGGAGGATCCGCGCCGGGTCGCCGACAGCGACCCACCCGATCGGGACCAGCGCGTCGGCCGGTAGCACCGTCCGCAGGTGCACGACGCCGTTGATGCGTACCTCGGCCCGGGTGCCGACCCGGGCGCCGTTGAAGACACGGCTGCCGGTCGCCAGGAACGCCTCGTCCTCGACCGTGCACCCCGTCAGGTACGCGCCAGGCCCCACCAGCACCTGGCCACCCATCCGGAGCGGGTCGCGGCGGGTGCCGCGCAGCACCGCGTTCTCCATCACGATGCAGCCCTCGCCGAGCTCCACCGGGCCGCCCTCCGCTGTCAGCACCGCGCCGAAGAGGACCCGGCAGCCGGCTCCCACCCGCACGTCCCCGCAGAGCGTGGCCGTGGGCGCGACGTAGGCGGACGGGTGGACGGTCGGCGAGACGCCCTCGTGGTCGATCAGCATGGACGGGATCATGCGGGCCGTACCGGCCGGACGCAAGCCTCGGGAGCCGTTGACACGACGGGCCCGTGCATCTATCTTCCCATCAGAATTTCGAAGTCACAGCGAAAATTTCGATCAGCGCTCCACTGTTCCGTCAGGGACCGCACTCTCTCGCCGCCTCGCTGTTCCGTGCCACGTCACCGCCTCGTCCCGGCTGAACCGCCGTCCGGGCGAGGCGTCGCGCGGAGCCGTCGCGTGCTCGTCCCAGTGCTCCACCGCGCCACCGCACCACCGCGTCATGGCTCTGGGACCCACCCCATGCGTCTTCTCCGACGGTGGTGCCCCTCCCGTGCCCATGGCGTCGGTCACGCCCATGAGCACGCCGGTCAGGCGTGCGGAGAAGAGAGGCCAAGCGCCGTCTTGAGAGAGCCGAGAAAGCCGAAAATTTCGGGGCCAGTTCCGTCGAGACTCGTTCTGTTGAGACCCACCCCGTTGAGACCCACCCCGTTGAGACCCACCCCGTTGAGACCCACCCCGTTGCGGCGGGCGCTGTCCGTGGTCGCCGCGCTCGTCCTGCTCGTGGCCGGCCTGGTGTCCGGCCGGTTCCCCACCGCCGGTGACGCGGCCGCCGCGGTGCCGTCGGCGGGTGGGACGTATCAGTTGGTGGCTGGGAACAGTGGCCGGTGTGTTGATGTGACCTCGGGGTCGCAGGACAACGGGGCGATGTTGCAGCAGTGGGGGTGCACGACGGCGTCGTGGCAGCAGTTCCGGTTGGCCTCGGCCGGGTCGAACCGGTATCGGCTGGAGGGCATCAACAGCGGTCGGTGTGTGGATGTGACGGGGAACTCGACGTCCAGTGGGACGCGGCTTCAGCAGTGGGGTTGTGGGGATGGGACGAAGACCAACCAGCAGTGGACGTTGACGGCCAGCGGCGAGGGCACGTACCAGGTGGTCAGCGTGAGCAGCGGCCTGTGCATGTCGGTCCAGGGCTCCTCGACCTCCAACGGCGCCGTCATCATCCAGGAGAGCTGCTCCGCCACCCCCCGCCAGCAGTGGCTCTTCCAGCAGGTCGGCGGCGGCGGGAACTGGTCCAACATCGCTGACGGCTTCGCGTCCACCGGCGGCGGCACCACCGGCGGCGCGGCCGGGTCCACGGTCACCGTCACCAACTTCAGCGACCTCGTCCGGTACGCCACCTCCAGCACCCCGTACGTCATCAGGGTGGCCACGGCGATCACGGTCACTCCCTACGGCGACGAGATCGAGGTCGCCTCGAACAAGACCATCATCGGCGTCGGCACCTCGGGCCATATCGTCAACGGCGGCTTCTTCCTGGGCGAGAACACCAGCAACGTCATCATCCGGAACCTCACCATCCGCGACACCCGGATGTCCGACGACGACCCCGGCGACGACGCCTATGACTACGACGGCATCCAGATGGACAACGCCGACCACGTCTGGATCGACCACAACCGCATCCAGCGGATGAACGACGGCCTCATCGACAGCCGCGAGGCCACCAGCTATCTCACCGTGTCCTGGAACGTCCTCATGGAGGGCAACAAGTCCTTCGGCATCGGCTGGACGGACAACGTCACCGCGCGGATGACCATCCACCACAACTGGATCCACGACACCAACTCGCGGAACCCCAGCATCGACAACGTGGCACTGGCCCACCTGTACAACAACTACCTGCAGGACGTCAGCGGCTACGGCAACTACTCGCGGGGCTCCTCCAACACCGTCATCGAGAACAGCTACTTCGACAACGTCCACGACCCGTACTACCGCGACGACGGCGCCCAACTCGTCCAGCGCGGCTCGATCCTGGTCGACTGCGACGGACAGCAGGAGACGGGCGGCAGCGGCTTCAACCCGTCCAGCTACTACTCCTACACCCTCGACCCGGCGAGCGAGGTTCCGAACCTGCTCCGCACCTACGCCGGCCCGCAGAGCGACATCGGGCTCTGATTCCGGGGTCTGACCCACCCCCGACCGACCGGGTGCGGGCCCCACCGGGCCCGCATCCGGCTCACTGCATCCGGCTCACGGCCGGTCCTCCGCACCCTCGCTGACCTGGCCGGGAATTCCGGAGCCCGCAGGGGCGCCGGGCGGCGGGTCCGCGGCGAGCCGGAACTGGCTGGCCTGGAGCGCGTACATCTCGGCGAAATGGCCGTCGGGGCGGGCCAGCAGCTCCCGTGGCGGGCCCGACTCGACCAGGCGGCCGTCGCGGAGCACGTGCACGAGGTCGGCGTGCCGGACCGACGCCATCCGGTGGGTGATCAGCACGACCGTCTGCCCGGCGTCGGCCAGCGCCCGGATCTGGTCGAACACGCGCTGCTCCGCCCTGGCGTCCAGGGCGGCGGTCGGCTCGTCCACGATGAGTATGTCCGCGGCGCGGTAGTGGGCGCGGGTGATGCCCAGGCGCTGCCACTGCCCGCCGGAGAGCTGGTGGCCGCCCTGGAAGGTGCGGGACAGGAGCGTGTGCCAGCCGCGGGGGAGGGCGGTGACGACGTCGTCGGCGCCGGTGCTGGCCGCGGCGTGACGCAGGCGTTCGTCGTCGACCGGGGTGTTGGCGCGGGAGATGGTGGCGTTGACCCGGGCGGTCATGGGCCAGCGGAAATGGTCCTGGTGGACGATGGAGAACCGGGAGAAGACCTCGGACCGGTCCACGGTCGCCGCGTCCTCCCCGTCCCAGAGGATGCGGCCGCGCTGCGGCAGGTACAGGCCGCACAACAGCTTGACCAACGTGGTCTTTCCCGAGCCGTTCTCCCCGACCAGGGCGATGACGCCGCCGGTGGTGGGGATCGTCAGGCTGACGTCGTCCAGCGCCGGCGCCCCGGTGGAGCCCGGGTACGCGAACGTCACGCGCTCCAGGCTGATCCGCCGGACCGCCTCCGGTAGGGGACGCCCGCCGACGGGGATCCGTCGGTGCTCGGACTCGGCGAGCAGCCGTTTGAGGTCGCCGACGTGCAGCGAGTCCTCGTGCACCCGGTTGATCGTGCGGACCAGGCCGTCGAGGTTCGTGGCCCCGGTGCGGATGGCCAGCACGGCCGTCCCAGCGGCGGCCAGGGCCATCGCGCCGGTCCACAGCAGCCCGGCCAGGAGGAGGTAGGTCGCCCCGGCCGCGGCGCCGGTGCAGCAGCCGGCCAGCAGTTCGGTGCGGGCGGCCAGCCGGGCCAGGCGGGCCTGTTCGGTCTCCTGACTGACCGACATGCCGCGGAAGTGCCGGAGGATGAACGGCCCCACGTCGTGCACCCGGATCTCGGGCGCCGCGTCGGTGTTCGTCATCAGGTCGGCGAGCATGCTCGCGCCCCGCGAGTGCTGGATCCAGCGGTGGAAGCTGCGGTAACGGCGGCGGGCGACGGTCAGCGTGGCCCAGGCGCGGGGCAGCACCATCACCACCAGCATGGGCAGCAGCACCGGGTGCAACACGGTCAGCACGGATGCCGCGGCCAGCAGCGACAGCAGGGACGAGATCACGGTGACGCAGCCGCCGACCAGGTACCGGGCCGAGGTGGCGCCCCACTGCGCCGAGCTCAGCAGCCGGTGGAACTCCTCGTCCTCCATCGCCGCCATCTCGACCTGGCAGGCGCGCTCCAGATACCGCTCGCGGGCCACCCGTTCGACCTTCGGCTCCAACGGGCCGCTGGCCAGGGTGGACGCCGCCTGGCACAGGGCGCCGACGGCCGCGGCGCAGGCCAGGAAGATCGCCACCGGCAGCGCCTGGCGCAGCCGGTCCGTGATGTCGCCCTCGGCGAGCAGCGTGGTCAGCAGCGCGTTGACGCCCAGCAGGCCGGCGGCCTCGGCAACGCCCCGGCCCACCTCGGCTGCCGCGACGGTCCGGGTGGCCCGGCGGTCGGCGTGCCAGGCCAGGGCGACGGCCATGCCCACCAGGGCCGGCAGCGAACGGATCATGGCCGGCAGGCCGAGCTGGTAGCGCTCCTCCTCGTACCGCGCCCAGGAGGTGTCGTACACCAGCTGCCCGCCGAACAGCTCCCGCTCGGAGGCGGATACGGCGGGCTCGTCCGTCGCGTTGGATCCCGCCTCACGCCGTGCCCGACCGCCACGCATCGCGCCTCCCCATCCCGAGTTCCCCAGGCGGTCTGCCCAACGAGACGAGGCCCGACGCCGTCACGCGCCGGGGGAGCCGGAATCCGGCCGGAAGCCGAAGTTCTGGCCTGGGAAGCCGGGGCGCGGGGTGCGGAAGCCGGAGGCCGAGCTGCGGGTGCTGGGGTGCGGGCCCGGTGGCCGGGCCCGCACCCCGCTCGGCTCAGCCGAGGGTGGTGAGGGCGTCGTTGAAACGCTTGGAGGGGCGCATCACGGCCGCCGCCTTGGCGGGGTCGGGCCGGTAGTAGCCGCCGATGTCGGCGGCGGAGCCCTGGACCGCGAGCAACTCCTCGACGATGGCCTGCTCCTGCTCGCCCAGGGTCTCGGCGAGCGGGGCGAACGATTCGGCGAGCGCCGGGTCCTCGGTCTGCGCCGCCAGCTCGCGCGCCCAGTACAGCGCCAGGTAGAAGTGGCTGCCGCGGTTGTCGATGCCGCCGACCCGGCGGGTCGGCGACTTGTTCTCGTTGAGGAAGCTCGCCGTCGCCCGGTCCAGGGTGTCGGCGAGCACCTGGGCGCCCCGGTTGCCGGTGACCTGCGCGAAGTGCTCGAAGCTGACCGCCAGCGCGAGGAACTCGCCGAGGCTGTCCCAGCGCAGGTAGTTCTCCTTGACCAGCTGCTGCACGTGCTTGGGCGCGGAGCCGCCGGCGCCGGTCTCGAACAGCCCGCCGCCGTTCATCAGCGGGACGACCGAGAGCATCTTGGCGCTGGTGCCGAGCTCCAGGATCGGGAAGAGGTCGGTCAGGTAGTCGCGCAGCACGTTGCCGGTGACGGAGATGGTGTTCTCGCCGCGGCGGAGCCGTTCCAGCGAGAACGCGATCGCGTCAACCGGGGCCATGATCTCGATCCGCAGGCCCTCGGTGTCGTGCTCCGGCAGGTACGCGCGGACCTTCCCGATCAGCTCGGCGTCGTGCCCCCGGCTCTCGTCCAGCCAGAACACGGCCGGGTCGCCGGTGGCCCGGGCCCGGCCGACGGCCAGCTTCACCCAGTCCCTGATCGGCGCGTCCTTGGTCTGGCACATCCGGAAGATGTCCCCGGCGCCGACCGCCTGCTCCAGCACCGCGGTGCCGGCCTCGTCCACCACCCGCACGGTGCCGGTGGTGGGCACCTCGAAGGTCTTGTCGTGGCTGCCGTACTCCTCCGCCTTCTGCGCCATGAGGCCGACGTTCGGCACCGAGCCCATGGTGGCCGGGTCGAACTTCCCGTTCGCCCGGCAGTCGTCGACGACCACCTGGTAGATGCCGGCGTAGCTGCTGTCGGGAAGCACCGCGAGGGTGTCCGCCTCCCCACCGTCCGGGCCCCACATGTGTCCCGAGGTGCGGATCATGGCCGGCATGGAGGCGTCCACGATGACGTCGCTCGGGACGTGCAGGTTGGTGATGCCGCGGTCGGAGTCGACCATGGCCAGGGCCGGCCCCTCGGCCAGCTCGGCCTCGAAGGACGCGGCGATCTCGTCCCCGCCGGGCAGCGCCTCCAGACCCTTGAGGATCCCGCCGAGACCGTCGTTCGGGGACAGACCGGCCGCCGCCAGCGTCTCGCCGTGCGCGGCGAACGTCTTCGGGAAGAACGCGCGCACCGCGTGACCGAAGATGATCGGGTCGGAGACCTTCATCATCGTGGCCTTCAGGTGCAGCGAGAACAGCACGTCCTCCGCCTTGGCGCGGGCGACCTGCGCCGTCAGGAACTCGCGCAGCGCCGCCACCCGCATCACGGACGCGTCCACCACCTCGCCCGCCAGCACCGGCACGGACTCCCGCAGCACCGTGGTGCTGCCGTCGTCGCCCACGAGCTCGATGCGCAACGAGCCGGCCTCGGTGACGATCGCGGACTTCTCCGTCGAGCGGAAGTCGTCCACGCCCATGGTCGCGACGTTAGTCTTCGACTCGGACGTCCACGCGCCCATCCGGTGCGGGTTCGCCTTGGCGTAGTTCTTCACGGAGGCGGGCGCGCGGCGGTCGGAGTTGCCCTCGCGCAGCACCGGGTTCACCGCGCTGCCCTTGACCCGGTCGTAGCGGGCGCGGACCTCGCGCTCCTCGTCGGTCTTCGGGTCGTCCGGGTACTCGGGCACCGCGTAGCCCTGCTCCCGCAGCTCGGCCACGGCCGCCTTGAGCTGCGGGATGGAGGCGGAGATGTTCGGAAGCTTGATGATGTTGGCGGCCGGGGTCTTGGCCAGCTCGCCGAGCTCGGCGAGCGCGTCGCCGATGCGCTGGTCCTCGCCGAGGTGCTCGGGGAAGCTCGCGATGATGCGGCCGGCGAGGGAGATGTCGCGGATGTCGACGGGTACGCCGGCCGCCCCGGCGTACGCCTGGATCACGGGCAGGAAGGAGTACGTGGCGAGGGCCGGGGCCTCGTCAGTGTGCGTGTAGATGATGGTCGAGTCAGTCACCGGTACTCCGCTTCAGGTCTGCTTCAGGTCTACGCCGCTCTACGTCGTCTCGACATCAAGATATCTCGTGTCCGTCCGGGTCCGACACCAACCCCCGGCGGGTCTGGGACCGCCGTTCCGCTCCCGTTCGCGCATGGTGGTGCCATGGACCGCACCGACCGTGGCAGCCGCGAGTACGCGGCGCTGACCGGCACCGCACCCGAGGACTCGCTGGCGTGGGTGCGCCGGCGCTCCCCACGGCTGTACGACGCGATCGTCGAGGGCGGATACGGCGATCTCCAGGCCGACGCTGACCTCGGCCGCGCCGAACGGGCGCTGGCGACCGTCGCGATACTGGCCGCGCAGGGCGGCGCCGAATCCCAGCTGGCCGCCCACGCCCGGGCCGCCCTGCGCGGTGGCTACGCCCCCGCCGAGCTCCTCGCGCTGGCCGAGCACGTCGCCACCTTCGCCGGCTTCCCGCGGGCCGTGAGCGCGCTCACCGTGCTGGACGACGTGCTGGTCAGGGAGGGCGCCGACCGGCCTGCGGTGCCGCGCCGGGTGCGGCTTGCCGACCACGAGACGCTGGTCGCCCAGCGCGGCGAGGCCGGCCCGCCCGTGGTGCTGCTGCACGCGCTGGGCCTTGACTGGCGGATGTGGGAGCCGGTGATGCCGCGGCTGGCCGCCGGGCGGCGGGTGTTCGCGTACGACCTCAGGGGCCACGGCCGGGCGGCAGGCGCGCCGGCCCCTTTCACCCTCGCGGACGCCGCGGCCGACCTCGCCGGCGTGCTGGACGCGCTCGGCCTGGACCGGGCCCACGTGGTCGGCCTGTCCTACGGCGGCGCCGTCGCCCAGACCGCCGCGGTGGCCTACCCGGAACGCTGCGTGTCCCTGTCCCTGCTGGCCACCACCGACCGACCCCTCGAGTCCTTCGAGGACCGTGCGGCCTCCGGCGAACGGGACGGCATGCCGGCGCAGGTGGCCCCCACGCTGACCCGTTGGTTCACCGCCGACGCGCTGGCGGTGGGCGGCTGGGGCGTACGGTACGCGCGGGAACGGGTCCGGTGCGCCGACCCGGCCGACTGGGCCGCCACCTGGCGCGCGTTCAAGGGCCTCGACGTGCGCGAACGCCTTACCGGCCTCACCGTCCCGACCCTGGTGCTGGCCGGCGAACTGGACGCCTCGACCGGCCCCGACCTGATGCGCGGTATCGCCGAACGCATCCCCGGCGCCCGCTACGACGTACTGCGCGGCACCCCCCATATGCAGACCCTGGAACGCCCCGCCCTGGTGGCCGAAGCCCTCGACACCTTCCTCCCCGCCGAACCGGTACCGGCGGAGTCCTGAGGGATTCGACGGCGGGGCGCCGCCTGTCTCTTTCGAGTGATGTTCGATGGCTGATCTGGCATTTTCACGGGAGGTTCGAAAAGCTGGGGCTGTTGTTGGTTGAGTGATGAGGGGGCGGGTTGTGAGTGTGATCGCGCAGGACGAGATCGCCACCGACCTGGGGTCGGCGGACGAGGTGGCGGCGTATCTGGCGGTGGTGCCGGTGGGGGCGGACACCGCCGGGATGTTGCCACTGCTGCGTGCCGAGGAGCTGAGCCCGGCGGGGCGGGTGGATGCGTTGCGGGCGTTGGAGCGGCATGCGGAGTGGATCCAGGCACTGCAGGTGAGGGTGCTGGCCGCGTTGGAGGCCGATCCGGTGCCGTTCGTGCCAGGGCGTCCGGACGCGGAGGCGGACTTCGCCACGACGGTGGACGAGGTGGCGTGTGCGCTGCGGTTGTCGGCGCTGAGCGCGGCGGGGCGGTTGGCGGAGGCTCGCCGTCTGGTCGGGGTGTTCCGGGAGACCCTCGGGTTGTTGGAGGACGGCCAGATCCACTATCAGCAAGCCCGCGCAGTCTGTGAGATCACGGCGAACTGTTCCGACGAAGCGGCGGGGCGGGTGGAGTCGTTGGTGGCGCCCCTGATGCCGCAGCAGACGGTGGCCAGTACCCGCAAGGCGTTGCACCGTGCGGTGGTCAAGGCGGATCCGGACGGTGCCGCCGAGCGGCACGCGCGGGCCCGGCAGGATCGGCTGGTCGCACGCACCCCGGCGGAGGACGGCATGGCCTGGTGGAAGGTATTCCTGCCTGCGGAGGATGCGGCCCGGGTGGACGCCGCGGTGGACACTCACGCCCAGACCATCAAGATCGAGGACGACACTCGTTCCCTTGACCAGCGCCGCGCCGACGCCCTGGTGGACCTGATCACCCGTGCGCCTGTCCCGCCAGACGGGACACCCCCCGCCGGCCGCACCGCACCCCTGGTGCAGATCACCGTCCCCTACGACACGCTGATCGGCGCGGCCGACGACCCGGGCGAGTTGAAGGGGTACGGTCCGGTCACCGCGGGACAGGCGCGGGCGTTGGCCACCCAGCCCGGCTCGGTATGGCGCCGGCTGTTGATCGAGCCGAAGACCGGGACGCTGATCAAGACCGACCCCACCACCTACCACCCCACCGCCGAGGTCGAACGCCACATCATCGCCCGCGACACCCACTGCCAGTTCCCCAGCTGCTCGATGCCCGCCCACCGCTGCGATATCGACCACATCCAACCCTTCACCACGAGCATCCCGAGGCCGGCGGTCTCACAGAACCGGACAACCTCATGGCCCTGTGCCGACGCCACCACCGCGTCAAACACCAAACACCCTGGTCGGTTCAACGAGACACCGCCACCGGCCACATCACCTGGACCACCCCCACCGGCCACCACTACGACACCACCCCCCACACCTACCCGACCTGAGACGGCAGCGCCCGAACCGCCGGAAACAGGGGCGGGTAGCCGGGAGATCCCGTTACCGTCGGGAGTAGCGGCTGGAAGGGGCGGCATGGTGAACACGGGCGAGCCGGACTTCCAGGTCGCGAACTCCATCAGCGGTGGCGTCTACATCGGTCCCGTCATTCAGGGCCGGGACATTGCCGTGCAACTGCCGCCGCAGATCACCGCGGCCCTGGGCGGGCTGCCGGCACCCTCGCCCGCCTTCACCGGCCGCGAGCGGGACATCGAGAAGGTGAAGGAGGTCCTGGCCCCCGGCGGGAGTGATGCGGGCGGGCCGCGGACGGTGCTGGTGAGCGCGGTCTCCGGGCTGGCGGGTGTCGGCAAGACCGAACTGGCGGTGTACGTCGGCACCCTTGCGTGGAAGGAGTGGGGCTGGTTTCCCGGCGGCGTGCTGTTCGCCGAGCTGCACGGCTACGACCCGGAGCGCCATGTCTCCCCCGAACAGGCGCTGGGGAGCCTGCTGCGCGCGCTCGCCGTGCCCGGCGACCACATCCCGCAGACGCTTGAGGATCGGCAGCGGCTCTACCGCAGCATCCTGGCCGCCTACGCCGAGGAAGGCCGGCGCATCCTCGTCGTGATCGACAACGCCTCCGCCGCCGATCAGGCCCGCCCCCTGTTACCCGCCGACGGCGTCAACGCCGCCCTGGTCACCTCCCGCCACACGCTGTCCATCGACGCCCGCCTGCACGACCTGAACGTCCTGGACGAGTCCGAAGCCGTCGCGATGCTGCGCGAAACGCTACGGGTGGCCCGCGGCGACGATGACACCCGCATCAGCCAGGCCCCCGAAGCAGCCGGGCAGATCGCCCGACTCTGTGCGGGCCTGCCGCTGGCCCTGAGCATCGCCGCCTCCCTCCTGGCGGAGGACGACACCCAGGACTACACCGCAGCCGACCTGGCCGACGAACTGGAATCCGAGCACACCCGGCTGGAGCAGCTCACCTATGAAGAGCGCGCCGTGCGCGCTGCCTTCGACTTGTCCTACCGGCGCCTCGACCAGCGGCAGGCCCGGCTGTTCCGCCTCCTGCCCCTCAACCCTGGCCCCGACGTGTCCACCGAAGCCGCCGCTCACCTTGCCGACATCGAGGAACTGGACGCCAGGAACCTCCTGACCCGCCTGGCCCGCGCCCACCTGATCGAACGAAAGCCCGGTCGTCGGTGGGGCATGCACGACCTGGTCCGCCTGTACGCCGACGCATGCGGCAGTGACTCTTCCCAGACTGAAGCCGACGAATGCGAGGTGGCCCGGGCCCGCCTGTTCACCCACTACCAGGACACCGCCAAGGCCGCTGACACTCACATCGACACTGGGCCTGGGCCCCGCTCACCACGTTTCCGCGACCGAAGCCAAGCTCTGCAATGGCTGGACGCGGAACACGCCAACCTCATCGCGACCGCCACCGCCGCCCCCCGCCTCGGACACCCCGTCACCCTCTCCGCCCTAGCCTTTGCCCTCGCCGGTTACCTCGACCACCGTCGCTACTTCGACGACTGGCTCGCCCTCACCACCACCGCCTTGACTGTCTTGCGAGGGGCCGGTGACGCCCATAGCGGAGCCGCAGCGCTGAACAACCTTGGCCTCGCCCTGCGGCAGTTGCGCCGGTTTGAGGAGGCTATCGACGCCCACCGCCGAGCTGTAGAGATCTATAGGGAGACTGGCGACCGTCACGGTGAAGGCCAGGCGCTGAATAATCTCGGCGTCGCTCTGGGGCGATTGCGCCGGTTTGAGGAGGCTGTCGACGCCCATAGCGAAGCCGCCGACATCTTCCGGGAGTCTGGTGGCCGTCATGGTGAAGGCCAGGCGCTGAACAACATCGGTCTCTCCCTGCGGGAGTTGCGTCGGTTTGAGGAGGCTGTCGACGCCCATAGCGAAGCCGCCGACATCTTCCGGGAGTCTGGTGACCGCCATGGTGAAGGTACGGCGTTGGGCAATCTCGCCGTCGCTCTGGGGCAGTTGCGCCGGTTTGAGGAGGCTATCGACGCGCACAGCCGAGCTGCCGATATTTATCGGGAGACTGGTGACCGTCACGGTGAAGGTACGGTGCTAAATAATCTCGGCGTCGCCTTGCGGCAGTTGCGCCGGTTTGATGAGGCTATCGATGCCCACACCCGGGACATGGTCATCTGTTCCGACCTTGACGATCGCCACGGCGAAGGCCATGCGCTGAACAACCTTGGCTCCGCGCTGCGGGGGGTGCGTCGGTTTGAGGAGGCCATTGACGCTCACCGCTGTGCTGCCGATATTTATCGGGAGACTGGTGACCGTCACGATGAAGGTACGGCGCTGGGGAATCTCGGTGTCGCCTTGCGCGAAGTGCGCCGGTTTGATGAGGCTATCGACGCTTACAGCCAAGCTGCAGAGATCTTTCGGAAGGCTAGTGACCGCCACAGCGGAGGAATGGTGCTGAATAATCTCAGCGCCGCCTTGCGGGAAGTGCGCCGGTTCGAGGAGGCTATCGCAGCTTGCAGCGAAGCTGCCGATATCTTCAGGGAGACCGGTGACCGCCACAGCGAGGCCGGGGCGCGGAGTAACCTTGGCCTCGTCCTATGGCAGTTGCGCCGGTTTGAGGAGGCTATCGGCGCCTACGCCCAAGCCGTCGGTTTTTATCGGGAGACCGATGACCGTCATGGCGAAGGCCAGGCGCTAGGAAATCTCGGCGTCGCCTTGCGGGAAGTGCGCCGGTTCGAGGAGGCTATCGACGTCCACAGCCGTGCTGCCGTTATTTTCCGGGAGACTGGTGACCGCCACCGCGAAGGAATGGTGCTGAACAACCTCGGCCTCGCTTTAGGGGAGGTGGGACGGCGCGGTGATGGATCTGCTGTCCTGGAGCAGGCAGTGGGGATCTACCGCGGCTTGGCGGCGGGCTGCGAATCCGGCCTTGAGCTCGCGCTTGCTCGTATGCTTCTGGGCTTGGCCCGGCTGAGAGTCGATGTGGAGGGCGAGCGCATCCTCCCCGGAGCCTTGATGGCAGCGCAGGAGGCGGTGGAACTGTTCGACCGGCTGCCGGCAAAGCAATCGGAGGATGCTGTCGGCCTACTGCGTACCGCGCTGGAGCTTATGGAGGCGATCCTGAACGGGCTGGGTCGTGCGGAGGAAGCGAAGCAGGTCCGCCGCCGGATCGCGGACCTTGGCCCTCCCAGAGGCGGAGTTTCTGAGTGGTGATGGCCTGGGCAGGAGGACAGGGCTGTTGGCAGGCAATGTGACCGCCAAGCAGGGACCTGAAGTTTCCCCGTGATCTTGGACACGTCGTCGTTACGCCGTGAGGGCCTGATCCTGCTGGTAGCGCTGGTGTGTCTCGTGGGGTGTGAGGTAGCCCCAGTGGACGTGCTTGCGCAGGCGGCGTCTGTTGTAGAAGGTCTCGATGAAGTCGAAGATGCCGGCGCGGGCGGTCGCGCGGTCGGGCCAGAAGCGGGTGCCGATCTCCTCTTTGAGTACAGCCCAGAAGCTCTCCGCGGCGGCGTTGTCGAAGCAGCTCCCGGTCCGGCCCATGCTTTGCCTGTGCCCCAGCAAGGCGATTCTGTCGCGTAGGTGGCGGGAGGTGTATTCCGATCCGCGGTCGCTGTGGATCACGCAGCCGGGCTCCAGACGGCCCAGCGCGGCGGCCATGTCGAGCGCGTCGACGACGAGTTCGGCGCGGTGCTGGTCGGCCATCGAGTAGCCGATGACCTCGCGCGTGGCCAGGTCCAGCCACGAGGCAAGGTAGAGCCAGCCCTCGGCAGTGGGGATGTAGGTGATGTCCCCGACGATCTTCGTGCCGGGGCGGGTGGCGGTGAAGTCCCGGCCGATCAAGTCCGGCGACGGGGCGGCTTTCGTGTCGGCCTTGGTCAGGCTGCGGCGGCCGGTGCGCCGACTGTTCCCGGCGATGCCGTGCTCTCGCATGACCCGTGCCACCCGCTTGCGGTTGACCAGCCGGTCCTGTCGGCGCAGTTCGGCGGTGACGCGCGGGACGCCGTAGTTCCGCCGGGAGGCGAGGTGGATCACCGTGATCTCGTGCGCCAGGGCCTCATCGGCCCGCCGCCGCGCTTCACGGGCTCCCCTTCCGGCCACCCACGCGTAGTACGTGGACCGCGCAGTCTTCATCACCTTGCACAGCAGCGTGACCGGGTAGTTCGCCTTCTCCGCGTGGATGAACCGGCATATCGCGCTCACCGGTCGCTCTCCTTCGCAAAGAAGGCCGTCGCTTTTTTCAAGATCTCGATCGTCTTCGCCTGCTCAGAGGTCAGCTTCCGCAGCCGCTTCAGCTCCTCGTCCCGGTCGTCGGTACTCTGCCCGGCCCGCCCTGCCACGGGACCGGATCCGGTGTCCTGGGCGGCGCGGGCCTTCTTCACCCAACCCCGCAGGGACTCCGAGCTGACCCCGAGTTCCCGGGCGACCTCGGTCACCGTCCGGCCCGACGACCGCACGAGCTCGATCGCGTCCCGCTTGTACTCGTCCGAGTACCGCTTCGTGTACTTGCTTCCCACCTGGCACTGCTTCCTCTGGGCTCTCACGTCCCAGTTTCCAGGTGTCCAAGATCAAGGGGAAGCTTCAACCGGCGAAGCAGGTTGGGCTGGCGAAGTGCGTCTCAACGGTCGCCCCCCGCGTCTGGTGAGCGGGACTTCACTGCGATCCACACCGTCTTGCCGACAGCGTGCGAGATGACCCCCCAGTCGTCGGCGAGGGCGGCCACCAGCACCAGTCCGCGTCCGCACTCCTCGGACACGTCGGCAACGCGGGGCGCGGGCACGCCGTCGCCGCTGTCTCGGATCTCCACCCGCACCATCGTGTCGTCGGCCGCGACCCAGACCTCGAACATCCGTCCCGACGAGACTCCGTGCAGCAGCGCGTTGGTCGCCAACTCGGAGACACACAGCCGCAGGTCATCGAGCCGGTCCGGGTAACCCCAGGCGGCCAGTGTGTCCGCGACATAGCTGCGGACCGACGAAACGGACTTCCGCTCGCGGGGGAACAGCCGTTGGCTGGTGGTCGGCGTCGTGCTCGTGAAGCTCGGGGGAGGTGTGTCCATCGGCGTCCCCAAACATGGGTGGCTCTCGGCGCTGACTCACTTAGTGCGACCGCGCCTCTACGGAATGTGCTTCAGCGTGTCATTGACTTCCAATGAATGGAAGGACGGATTTGTTTTTCCCTCATTCGGGTGACCGAGGGGCCAGGTGCGGGACCGCCGCGCATACGCTCAGCGCGGCAGTGGGACTGGGGACGGAAGGGACGTGGGATGGGTACGGCAGGTCCAGCCGGCCCTGCGGGGCGGATGCTGATCGCTCGCGGGCTGATCAAGTTGCGGGAACGGGCCGGGTTGACGCAGGTTCAGCTGGCGGAACTCGCGGGATGCAGCAAGGCAACCGTGAGCCGTTACGAGATGTGGCAGGACCGGGCGCGCATCAAGTGGGCCACGGTCAAGGCTCTCGCCGACGCGAGCGAGGCGACGGCGGAAGAGCGGGATGCCCTCGTGGAGTTGGCGAAGTCGCAGTCGCTCGGCTGGTGGGTCGGAGACCCGGCGGTTCCAGAGTGGCTAGACCCGCTGGTCTCGTTCGAGGCCCAGGCGGGCTTCTCGCGCGTCGCGGTCAGCGCGGTGGTCCCTGGTCTGTTGCAGACCCGGGACTATGCCCGTGCTCTCTACGAAGGACACCCCTTCGGCGAGGTGGACGAGAGCGTGGACACACGCGTCGCGGTCCGTATGCGTCGTCAGGAGATCCTCGAACGTGGCCTGCACCTCTGGGCCGTTCTGGATGAGGCGGTGCTGCGCCGGGTGGTAGGCAGTGACGCGATCATGGCCGAACAGATCGAGCACCTGCTGACGATGGCTGAGCGTCCCACCATCGACGTGCAGGTGCTGCCCTTCCGGTCGAGTCACGGCTCAGGAGCCGGGACATACAACATTCTTGGTCGGGAGGACGAGCGGGACCCGCGTAACTCGGTCGCCGTTGTGTATCTGGAACTGCCGAGGAGGGGTGTCTACCTCGATGAGCCAGAGGATGTGAGCGCATATAAGTTGATGTTCGACCGACTTCGAGCGCAGGCTGTTGGAACAAGGGAGACCAAACGACTGCTGACGACCGCGCGACAGGAGTATCTGCGATGAGAGCCCCCATCCCATCCAGCGCGAAGTGGCACAAGAGCAGCTACAGCCTGCCCGACAACGACTGCGTCGAGATAGTGCGTCTGCACACCAGAGTCGGCATACGTGACTCCAAGCGCGCCGACGGACCGGAACTTGTCGTCCCTGTCGACGCCTTCACCCGTCTCGTCGCACACGTGGCCGCCTGACCAGCAGCCGCGGAGGCGTCAACCAGCCGAGACCGTTGCTTGCCCAGGATGTCGGCGACGATCTCCGACATCGGGTAGCGGGGCTGACTTTCCTCGGTCTGGGCTGTCAGAGGTCCTGGATCTGGGTGACCAGCATGGCGATGGCGAAGAAGCCGTAGAAGCCGATGGATGCCAGCATGCCGGCGAGGCGGGCGCCGCCGAGGCGGATCGGGGCCGGGAGGTCGTGGCTGTTGAGTCGGACCAGCAGGATCGAGTAGAGCAGGGTGACCACCGAGGCGGCGCAGGTGGAGACGAGCAGCAGGCCGATCGGCTGGGTGAAGCCGGCCACCAGGATCATCGAGCCGAGGACGATCTCGGTCCAGACGGTCACCAGGTAGAGCCGGGACTCGGTCCAGCGGGCGGAGCCGCTGAGGTAGGTGCGGTGCAGGAAGTCGGCGGTCACCCGGCCGATGACGTCGAGCAGGCCCATCGCGCACGCCCACAGCGACACCGTGGCTATCGCGAAGAAGAGCAGCTTCAGCCAGGTGCCGACCTCGTCCTCCAGGATGCCGCCCTGGATGTCCAGGAACGCGGGTGAGGAGTCCAGGTCGTCGCGGCCGAAGAGGGTTTCGTAGGCCAGCAGGCTCATGACGCCGATGGTGACCACGCAGACCACCGTGAACGTGACGAGGTGTTCGACGTTCGCGCGCTTCCACCACAGCCGCCAGCGCGCCAGGTTGGGCTCGTCCTCGGGGAAGGCGTAGCGGTCGGCGCCGGCCGCCTGCTCCCGGCCGGTGATGGGGGAGACGAGGCGGGGAACGTGCGCGCCCATGCCGTAGCCCTTGTCCCGGATCCAGTTGCTCAGCACGAGGTTGTGCACGCCGCCGGCGCCGGCCGCGCCGATCGCGCTGAGCAGCATGGTGAACGTGATCCCGTCCGGGATCTGGCCGAAGCTGGTCACCGTTTCCTCCGCCCCCTCGCCCCAACTCGACGCGGAGATCACGAACACCACGACCACCAGAAGGAAGAAGAGGGTCAACGCCACCTTCACCGCCTCGACGCGTTCGACCGTCCGGTAGATGACCCGGGACGCGGACAGCAGCACGCCGATCAGGAACAGCACGACGACCGACACCCACACCGGGTCGCCCCAGCCGACCAGGTAGGTGAAGACCGTGGAGCCACTGGTGGCCCAGCCGGGCCAGACGTACTGGAAGGCGCCGGCCAGGCAGATCACCACGCCCCAGCCCCGCCACCACCGCGACACCCCGGCCACCACGGTCTGGCCGGTGGCCAGCGTGTACCGCTCGATCTCCAGATTGATGACCGTCTGGATGAGCACGGTGAGCAGCGCGAGCCACAGCAGGCCGAGGCCGCCGATGGAGGTCAGGTAGGGCCACAGGATGATCTCGCCGGCCGCCATCCCGATGCCGACGGCGACCACGCCGGGGCCGATCATCCGGCGCAGCGCCGGGGGTTCGGGCAGATCGCGCAGCTCGACCGGGGACGCGGAGACCGTCCTTTTCTTGGGTGCCATGGGGACCTCCAGGCGGGAACGGGGCGGGGAAGCAGAGCGGGGAACAGTGCGGGGGAGGGGGGAGGGGGAGTTACGGGCGGGCGTGTTGCGCGGCCAGGCGGATCGGGGCGTTGCGCGCGCCGAAGCCCGGGTAGCCGGGGTCGCGTTGGACGATCTCGAAGAAGACGCGGTCGATGGTGGCGGTGTAGCAGTGCCGGAACGCGCCGCCGTCGTCGCGGTCGTAGAGGATGCCGAGCTCGCGGTACGTCGCCAGCTCCTCCGGGTCGAGGGCGAACTGGGCGGCCAGGTCGTCGTAGTAGTTGTCGGGGATCCGGAGCAACTGCCCGGCATCCCGCAGGCGGCGGGCGACCGTCACGATGTCGCGGGTGGCCAGCGCGATGTGCTGCGGGCGGGCGGCGTCGTCCGTGGGGGCGGGGCCGACGGCCAGCGCGATGCGGACGGTGCCGTCCTCGTTGCTGACCGCCCGGCTGCGCAGCAGGCCGTAGGGGTCGGCGATGTCGACGCTGCCGTGCGCGCGCAGGCCGAGGACGGTGCGGTGGAACAGCGCCGCCTCGTCGAACTGGTGCCAGGGCTGGGTGAGCGCCAGATGGTCCACGCCGTCGATGCCCGGCGCTCCGTCTGACCCCGTGTCCGCCGTATCCGCCGTATCCGCCGGGTCCGAGGGGTGCGGCAGAGGGTGGAAGTCGTCGGTCCAGCTGGGCAGCCCGGGGCGGTCCGTGGCGCAGAAGAAGAGCTCGGTGCCGTCCGGCGCGGCGACGGCGTCGAGTGGCGCGTCGCCGGCGGCCCGGCGGCGCGGCAGCACCGGCGCCAGCAGCGTCTCGGCGCGTTCCGCCGCGGCGGCGGGCTCGGGCGACTCCAGGCCGATCGCCGCCACGGTCAGGCCGTCCCTGCGGGTGGCCGACGCGGTGTTGACCAGCACCCGCGCGGCGCCCTGGACCCACAGGTCGACCGGTTTGGAGGCGTGCCGGGCGGTGCGGGCGAAGCCCAGCGCGCGCAGCAGCCCGGACACCGGTTCGGTGTCCGGGGTGACCAGCTCGGCGAAGGCGACGCCCGTGGGGGCGACGGACGCGGGCGGCGCCGCCAGGCCCGCGGACTCCTGGAGCGCGACGAGCGAACGCAGCGCGTCCACGGCGGTGCTGCCCGCCTCGGCCTGGCGAAAGACGTCGTTGAACACCTCCAGGGAGAGCGGACCTTGGTAGCCGGCGCGGACCGCCGCCCGCAGCAGACCGGTGACGTCGAGGCCGCCCTGGCCGGGGAAGCAGCGGTAGTGGCGGCTCCACTGCAGGACGTCCATAGCGAGCCGCGGGGCGTCGGCGAGCTGGAGGAAGAAGATCTTCTCGCCGGGCAGGGCGGCGACGCCCTCCGGAGCCGACCCGCGGGCGAGGATGTGGAAGCTGTCCAGGCAGATCCCGAGCGCCGGATGGTCGGCGGCGGCAACCACCCGCCAGGCGTGGTCGTAGGTGCTGACATGCCGGCCCCAGGCGAGTGCCTCGTACGCCACCCGCACGCCGTGCTCCTGCGCCAGTCCGGCGAGCCGGGCCAGCTGTTCGGCGGCGAGCGCGTCGTCGTCCACGGCCGTCGGCGCGACGCTGGAACACACCAGCACGGTGTCCATGCCGAGGCGGCGCATCAGGCGGAACTTGTGCCCGGCGCGGCGCAGGTTGCGGGCGAACTCCTCGGCGGGCACGGCCTCGACGTCCCGCATCGGCTGGTAGAGGTAGAGCGCGAGCCCGAGGTCGGCGGCGCGCGCCCTGACCTCCTCGGGGGTGAGCGGGCTGGCCAACAGGTCGTTCTCGAAGAGCTCCACGCCGTCGAACCCGGCACGGGCCGCCGCGGTGAGCTTCTCGGTCAGCGACCCGCTGAGCGAGACGGTCGCGATCGACGTGCGCATGAGGTCCTCCTCCTCGGGTGGGGCAGGTAGGGGCGGCTGGCGGTCGGCGTCAGGCGTCTGGTGTGTGGCGCGTCTCGCGCCCTCCGCCCCCTCCGCGTCCCCGTGCGGCCGGGGTCGCCGGATCGGTGAGGTCGGCGAGACCCGCCAGGTCTGCCAGATCCGCGAGCATCCGCGCCGTGTCGGGCTCCCGCCCGGTGATCAGCCGGAACGCCTCCGCCGCCTGTACGGCGGCCATGCCGCCGCCGTCGACGGTGGCGCAGCCGCGGGCGCGAGCGGTCCGCAGCAACTCGGTCTCCAGCGGCCGGTAGACCACCTCGGCGACCCACGGGCGCTCGTCGAGCAGCGCGGCCGGCAGGGGCAGCCCCGGGTGGGCGGCCATGCCGGTCGGGGTGGCGTGCACCAGCCCGTCGGCCCGGGCCATCAGCCGGGGCAGCTGGCCCGGGTCCGCGGCGGCCGCGCGTCCGTCGCCGAAGTGGCCGTTCAGGGCGGCGGCCAGGCCGGCCGCGCGGGCGGGCAGCGCGTCCACGACGGTCAGCCGACCGGCCCCGCGGCCGAGCAGCGCGTGCGCCACCGCGGCCCCCGCGCCGCCCGCCCCGAGCTGCACCACCCGACCCAGCGGCGCGTCTGGCAGCCCGTGGGCGAACGCGGTGGCGAAGCCGGTGACGTCGGTGTTGTGGCCGACGGCCCGGCCGTCCTCGAAGACGATGGTGTTGACCGCGCCCAACGCTCTGGCCTGGGGCGCGAGCGCGTCGAGGTGCGGGAGCACCGCCTGTTTGCACGGGTGGGTCACGTTGAGCCCGTCGTAGCCCAGGTCGCGGGCCGCCCCGACCAACGCGCCGACACGTTCGGGCGGCACGTCGAGCGCGGCGATGTCGATGAGCCGGTAGAGGTAACGCAGGCCCTGCCGGTCGGCCTCGCGTTCGTGTAGCGCGGGGCTGAGCGACGGGCCGATGCCGGAGCCGATGAGTCCGACCAGGTACGAGGGACCGTTCACCGGCTTCCCCTCCCGCTCTCCCAGTAATGTCGCCAGTAATGTACGAACTAGTTCGTTAGCTAGTTCGTCAGTGATACCACCGGGTCGGCCGCCTGGGAAGACATCGTGCGGCGATCGTCGCCGGCGCGGGAGGTTCTGGTGCGGGTCTCAGTGACGGGCCTGCTGTGCGGTGATCGTCGTCGGCGCGGGCGCTCCTAGAATCGCCGCAGTGTCGGGTGCCGCGGAGGGAGACGGATGAGCAGCGAGGGGGAGCCGGCACGGCCCCGGGAACGCATCCGCGATGCGGACCGCACGCGCGCCGAGATCCTGGACGTCGCCACCCGGGAGTTCGCCAGGGCGGGGTACGCGGGGGCGCGGGTGGACGAGATCGCCGCGCTCACCCGCACCACGAAGCGGATGATCTACTACTACTTCGGCAGCAAGGAGAAGCTCTTCACCGCGGTGCTGGAGCGGATGTACACCGTGATCCGCGAGGCGGAGCAGGCTCTGGACGTCAACCACCTCGACCCGGTCGCCGCGATCCGCCGCCTCGCCGAGCTGACCTTCGACCACCACGAGTCGCATCCGGAGTTCATCCGGCTGGTCACCATCGAGAACATCCGCGAGGCCGAACACATCCTCGCCTCCGCGGAGCTCGCCCGGCTGAGCTCGCCGGCGCTCGACGTCCTCGACCGCATCCTGACCTCGGGTCGCACCGCGGGGGTGTTCCGAGACGACGTGGACGCCGTGGACGTCCACGTGCTGATCAGTTCGTTCTGCTTCTTCCGGGTGGCCAACCGGCACACCTTCGGCGCACTCTTCCACCGCGACCTGGTCGCCGGCGACCGGCGCGACCACTACCGCGTGATGGTGGGCGACATGATCGTCGCCTATCTCACGGCCGACGCTCGCCCAGCCGGAGCAGCCCCCTGAGGCAGCCGCCTGACAACAGCCGCCAACAGTCGCCGGTGACAGGGTCTCAGCTCGTGGTCTTAGCTCGTGGTCTCAGCTCGCTCCCTGACCCGGCCACGGGTCAGGGAACGAGCGTCGGACGCGGTGCGTCGCCGGATGCACGGGTGAGCCGGCCGTTCCCCTCGCGACGCACAGCGCGCCGCTCGGTCGTCTCCCCTCGTCCCTTCCTCGTCCCCCCAGGGAGGAACGTGGCCCGTGCTGGCATTCGGCACCGTCCTCGGGCGACGCCCAGCCCCGATCGTCTACGCCACGGGTCCCCCCCTCACGACCCGAGGTGTGCCACGTTCGGCAGTGCGCCCCCGTGCACTCCGATCCGCGGGCCGGCCGCCCGGGCGGGGCCGCCGTCGTGCTACCCGCGTTCCGGTGCGCACTGACGAACAGTCTCGACGGTCACCGGCTTGTTGCGCAGCCCTGCTCCGCCACCCGCAACAAAACGCGTGGGGGTACGCCGGGCGGTGGGCAGGGGGTCTGAGCACGGGTTCCGGGACGTTGCCGGGGTATGAAGGGGAATGTTTAGCTTGATCGTTGTCCGGTGTGCGTCCGAGCGCTGGGATCTCGCGAAGGGGGATCGGCGGCATGGGTCGTCAGGAGAGGCAGTTGGACCCGGACGCCGGGGAGGTGCAGCGCTTCGCCGCTCGGTTACGGGAACTGCGCCGCGAGGCCGGGGGCATCACCTACCGCGCGATGGCCGAGCGTACCCCCTACACGGTCTCCACGCTCTCGCGGGCGGCGGCTGGCGAGCGGTTGCCCTCGCTGTCGGTGACGTTGGCCTACGTCGCGGCGTGCGGCGGCGACCGGCAGGAGTGGGAGTCACACTGGCGGCTGGTCTCCGAGGCGGTCGCCGTCCAGGCGGACGACGACGCCGCGAGCGAGGCGCCGTATCCCGGGTTGGCGCGGTTCGAGCCGACGGACCGGGAGCGGTTCTTCGGCCGGGAGCGGCTGGTCGACGACCTGCTGCGGCTGGTGCGCGGCGGCCGCTTCACCGCGCTGTTCGGGGCGTCGGGAAGCGGGAAGTCCTCGCTGCTGCGGGCCGGGCTCATCCCGGCGCTGCAGAACGGGGGGTCGAAGGCCCCGACGCCCGGCGGCATCCGGATCTGCACACCGGGCGAGCGTCCGATGCGCACCAGCGCCAGCGTGCTCACGCCGCGGGAGGGCAACGGGGACACCGTCGTGGTGGTGGACCAGTTCGAGGAGGTCTTCACGCTCTGCCGGGACCCGGTGGAGCGGGCCCGGTTCGTCGAACGGGTGCTGGCCGCGCGCGAACCCGGCAGCCGGTTACGCGTGGTGGTGGCGGTGCGGGCCGACTTCTACGGCCGCTGCGCCGAGCATCCGGCGCTCGCCCGCGCGCTGAACGACGCCAGCCTGCTGGTCGGGCCGATGAGCCCGGACCAGCTGCGGCAGGCGATCGTCAAGCCGGCGCAGGCCGAAGGACTGATCGTCGAGCGGGCGTTGACCGCTCGGGTCATCGCCGAGGTCGCCGACGAGCCGGGCGGGCTGCCGCTGATGTCACACGCGCTGCTGGAGACCTGGCGGCGGCGCAAGGGACGCAGCCTGAGCCTGGCGGGCTACGAGGCGGCCGGCGGCGTGCGGGGCGCGGTCGCCCGCACCGCGGAGGACGCCTGGGGGCAGCTGAATGAGGAGCAGACCGACCTGGCCCGCCGGATCCTGCTGCGGCTGATCACCCCCGGCGAGGGCGCCCCGGACACCCGGCGGCCGATCGACCGGGGCGAGTTGGCCATCGCCGAACCGGCGCAGATCGCGTCGGTGCTGGATCATCTGGCCAGGGCACGGCTTCTGACGCTGGACGGCACGGGGATCGACCTGGCGCACGAGGCGTTGATCACCGCCTGGCCCCGTTTCGCCGGGTGGGTGGAGGCGGAACGCGAGCGGCTGCGGGTCCATCGCCGGCTGACCGACGACGCCGGCGCCTGGCAGGACCTGCAGCACGACCCCGGCGCCCTCTACCGGGGCAGCCGGCTGGCCATCGCGGAGGAGAGCTTCCCCGCCGAGCGTGGGAGCGAGCTCACCGAGCTGGAAAGCGCCTTCCTGACCGCGAGCCTGGAGGCCAGGCACCAGGAGCGGCGGGCCGCGGCCCGCACCACCCGGCGGCTGCGCGTGCTCGCCGTGGCCCTGGCGCTGCTGCTGATCACCGCGTTGACCACCACGGTGATCGCGGTGCGTCAGCAGCAGGCGGCGCTTCGGGAGCAGCAACGGGCCGTGGCCGCGCAGGAGACGGCGCGCTCCCGGCAACTGGCCGCCGAGTCCGCGGCGTTGCTGGACACCGATCCGGACCTGGCCTCCCTGTTGGCGGTGGAGGCGTATCGGACCGACCCGACGGCGGAGGCGCGGAGCAGCCTGTACGCCGCGGCCACCCTGCCGCTCCAGCGCCGGCTGACCGATCCCACCGGGCCGATCCGCTCCGTGGCCTTCAGCCCCGACACCGACCTGCTCGCCGCCGGGACCTCGCAGGGCACGGTGCGCCTGTGGGACGTCGTCAGCGGCGAGTTGCGCCGCACCTTCACACCGGCCCAGAACACCCGGGACTATCTGAACGGCCCGGTGCAGGAGGTGGCGTTCAGCCCGGACGGCACCATCCTCGCCACCCACAGCGGCGTCGAGGGCGGCATCGTGCAGTTCTGGGACGTGGCCACCGGCGCCTCCCGCACCCTGGACGACGCGAAATGGGTGAGTTCGCTCGCCTTCAGCCCCGACGGCAGCGTGCTGGCCACCGGCGACAGCACCGGCGCCGTTGACCTGTGGGAGGTGTCCACGGGCGAACTGCACCACAGCATTCCCGGTGATCCCGCCGTCGGGGTGGTGTCGGTCGCCTACAGCCCGGACGGCGACACGCTCGCCACCGGGGACACCCGGGGGGAGGCCCGGCTGTGGGAGGCGGCCACGGGCGAGTTGGTCCGGACCCTCACCGGGCACACCGGGAGCCTCACGTCCCTGGCCTTCCGTTCCGACGGCACGGCCCTCGTCACCGGCAGCGAGGACGGCACGGTGCTGCTGTGGGACCCCGCCACCGGCGAGAAACGCCGCACCTTCACCGCGCCCCGAGGGGACGAGGTGTACGCGGTGGCGCTCGGTTCCGACGACACGATGGCCACCGCCGGCGCGGACGGGTCGGTGCGGCTGTGGAACACCTCGAGCGGCCTGCTCTTCCGCACCCTGATGGGACACCGGGACAGCGTCACCTCGATGGTCTTCGGCGCCAACGGCACCACGCTCGCCAGCAGCGACAGCGCCGGCACCATCCGGGTGTGGGACATGGACGCCGGTAACCCCCGGCACCAGCTCGCCGGCCACGGCGACGCCGTCACCGCCCTGGCGTTGAGTCCCGACGGATCCCCGCTGGCCACGGCGAGCGAGGACGGCACGGCCCGGCTGTGGGACACCGTCACCGGCGAGACCCGCACCGAACTGGAGACCGGCCAGGCGACCGCGGTGGCGCTCTCTCCCGACGGCAGCACCCTGGCCACCGGCGACCTGGACGGCACCGTACGCCTCTGGGACGTCGCCACCGGCGAGAGACTCCGGACCCTCACCGGCCACGACGGCGGGGTGGCCTCGCTGGCCTTCAGCGGCGACGGCGTCACCCTCGCCGCCGCCAGCCACGACGGCATGCTGCGGCTGTGGAACACCCGGACCGGTGGGACCCGCGCGACGCTGGACGCCGGCTGGGTGACCGCGATGGTGTTCTCGCCCGACGGCAGCACCCTCGCCACCGGCGGCGTGCAGGACCGGGCCCGGCTGTGGGACACCGCCTCGGGCGCGCTCCGCGCCACGTTCACCGGCGCCGACTGGGTCAACTCCATGGCGTTCGACCCGGAGGGCGCCACGCTGGCCACCAGCAGTGAGGACGGGAAGGTGCGGCTGTGGGACACCGCCACCGGCCAGCTCAGGCGCACCCTCACCGACCCGCGTCACGCCCTCGTCTCGGTGGCGTTCAGCCCGGACCGCACCACCCTCGCCACGGGCGCCCTGGACGGGACGGTCCAGCTGTGGGACGCCGCCACCCTCGAACACCGCACCAGCATCACCGGACACCACTCCGCCGTGACCGCCATGGCGTTCGGTCTGGACGGCGCCACCCTGGCCACCGGCGACCAGTTCGGGACGGTTCTGTACTGGGAGGAGAACGTGCTCACGCCGGCCGAGGCGATCGACCGGGTCTGCCATGCCGTCAACCGGGACCTCACCCAGCAGGAGCGCTCGCTCTACGTGCCCGACCACCCGGTCCGCCCCGTCTGCGACGGCCAGGGGTGAGGGGGTCGGCGCGTGCGGGTCGGCGGGCGGGGGGAGTTGGGGCCCCGGGACGTCGGCCGTGGGTGGGGGAGTACGGCGTAGAACGTTCTCCAAATCGCTGCGGGAGCCGTGGTATGAATAGGCGCGTCGACAGGCAGGTCGACAGGGCAGGGGGCAGGGGGCACGGTCATGGAGCCGACGACGCGGCGGCGTGTGACGATCGCCGACGTCGCGCGCCAGGCGGGCGTCTCCACCTCGGCGGTCAGCAAGGTGCTGCGCAACGCCCGCGGGGTGAGCCCCGGCATGCGCGAGCGGGTGCGCGCCACCATGACGGAGCTCGGCTACCGGCCGCACGCGGCGGCCCGCGGCATGCGGGGCCGGACGTACACGGTCGGCGTGCTGCTGGACAACATCCGCAACGCCTTCTTCGCCGACCTGCTGGAGGGCGTCAACGAGGAGCTGAGCGACAGCGAGTACACGGTGCTGGTGGGGGCGGCGGGCTTCGCGGCCGGGGACCAGGCGCGGGTCGCGCACGCCATGGTGGACCGCCGGATGGACGGCCTCATCCTCATCGCGCCCGGCATTCCCAGGGACGAGGTGACCGCCACCGCCTCGCACGTCCCCACGGTCGTCATCGGCCACCACGACCGCGCCGCCGAGTTCGACTCCGTGGTCGACGACGACGCCACCGGCGGCGGGCTGGTGGTCGACCACCTCGTTGAGCTGGGGCATCGCCGTATCGCGCATATCTCCGCCCTCGGCACCAGCGTCGGCAGATGGGCCCGGACCCCTCAGGTGGCCCTCGCCGAGGGCTACCGGGAGGCGATGCGGCGGCACGATCTGGTGGACCACGAGCAGATCGTCAAGGTCAGGTTCTCCGAGGAGTTCGGCTACCGGGCCGGCCTGCGGTTGCTGACCGCCGAGTCGCGGCCGACCGCCATCCTCGTCGGCGCGGACGTCGCCGCGCTCGGGGTGTTCCGCGCCGCCACGGAGCTGGGCCTGGCCATCCCCGACGACGTCTCCCTGGTCGGCTTCAACAACACGGCCGTCGCCGCGCTGCCCCCGGTCCAGCTGACCAGCGTCGACCAGGCGGGGCACGCCATGGGGTCGGCCGCCGCCCGGCTGCTGCTGGAGCGCGTCGAGGGCCGGCGCACCCGCTCGCAACTGGTCTCGGTCTCCCCACAGCTGGTGGTCCGCAGCACGACCGCGAAGCCGCCCGTGGCGTAGCCGGCGGCCCCTGCCGACGTCACTTCCCTCCCTTTCCTTCTCCCCCTCTCCTTTTATCCGTTCGTTACAAACGGGCGGCTTGACGCGCGGCGGCTCACGGGTCAGCCTTTGAAACGATCCAACACGGACAACGTTCTACGCCCGGCTGTTCGCGGCTGCCCTCGACGGCTCCCCGTCTCCCCACTCTCCCCCTTCCGCTCCCCCTCCCGCGTAGCAGAACTCCCCAGGTTTCCGGTTCGGACTCGCCAACGCACTCCGGGCCAAGGAGGTTCGACGACATGAGGTTCCGCACATCCGCTCACCGCCCGTCCGTGCTCGCCGCGCTCGCGGCTCTCTCGCTTCCCCTGGCCGCGTGCAGCGCGGGCGATCTGGGGTCGAGCGGGAGCGACGACGGCAAGGTGACCCTGAGCTATCTGGTGGACAACAGCCCGCAGGGCGTCGAGTCGGCGGAGCAACTCGCGCGGGACTTCGAGAAGGCCCATCCCGACATCGCGGTCGACATCGAGACGCGCCCGCAGGGCGGCGAGGGCGACAACCTGGTGAAGACCAGGTTGGCGACCGGCGAGATGAACGACGTGTTCCTGTACAACTCCGGCTCCCTGTTCCAGGCGCTCAACCCGCAGCAGAACCTCGTGCCGGTCACCGACGAGGGCTGGGTCGGCGACATCGACGACTCGTTCCGCTCCACCGTCTCGGCCGACGGCGACGTCTACGGCGCGCCGTTCGGCACGCATATGGGCGGCGGCGTCCTCTACAACCGGGAGGTGTACGCCGACCTCGGCCTGGAGGTACCCACCACCTGGGACGAGTTCATGGCGAACAACGCCGCCATCAAGGACGCCGGCATCGCCCCGGTGGCCCAGACCTACCAGGACACCTGGACCTCGCAGCTGTTCGTGCTGGGCGACTTCCACAACGTGACCGCCGCCGAGCCGAACTTCCCCGAGGACTACACCGCCAACGAGGCCAAGTACGCGACCTCGCCGGCCGCCATCCAGGGCTTCGAGCACCTCCAGGCCGTGTATGAGGCCGACTACCTGAACGAGGACTTCGCCTCCGCGACGTACGAGGACGGCCTCCGGCTGATCGGCGAGGGCGAGGCCGCGCACTACCCGATGCTGACCAACGCGGTCCCCCCGTTGGTGGACACCGTGCCCGCCGCCGAACAGGACGTCGGCTTCTTCGCGCTCCCCGGCGACGACGCGGCCACGAACGGCCTGACCGTATGGACGCCGGCCGGCGTCTACATCCCGAAGACCACCGAGGGCGAGCAACTGGACGCGGCGAAGAAGCTCCAGGCCTTCATCGCGAGCCCCGCCGGCTGTGAGTCCCAGCTCGAGGCGGCGATGCCGTCGGGCCCGTACGCGGTCGAGGGCTGCGAACTGCCCGCCGACGTGCCGCAGGCGGTCCAGGACACGCAGGCGTACTTCGACCAGGACGCGGTGAGTCCGGCGCTGGAGTTCCTGTCGCCGGTCAAGGGCCCGGCGCTGGAGCAGATCACGGTCGAGGTCGGCTCGGGCATCCGCTCGGCGCAGTCGGGCGCCGAACTGTACGACGACGACGTGGAGAAGCAGGCCCAGCAACTCGGTCTCGACGGCTGGTGACGCGGTCGGGGCACCCGGCGACCCGGGTGCCCCGTCCCGCGCGTCCGTCCCGCCGTCTCCCGACCCGCGGATCCGTTCCGCTGCCCTCCGACCCCTCCGAGGTGCTCGCCCATGACCCTGACCCTCGCGAAACAGGCGACCCGGCCGGACCCGCGGGCCGCGCGCCGCGCCGGCCGCCGCCGGCGGAGCTCGTACCCCCACTGGTTCTACCTGCCAGCGGCGATCATCTACGCGACGCTGTTCCTGCTGCCGACCTGCGCCTCCTTCTTCTTCAGCCTCACCCGCTGGACCCTGTTCGACTACGAGTTCATCGGCTTCGAGAACTTCACGCAGTTCTTCCAGGAGCCGGCGCTGGTGAAGGGCCTGACCAACACCCTCATCTACGCCGTCGTGACATCGGGATCCAAGGTCGTCCTCGGCCTCCTGCTGGGCGTGCTGCTGACGTCCCAGATCATCGGGCGCGGCTTCCTGCGCTCGGTGGTGTTCTTCCCGGTGCTGGTCAGCCTGATCGGCGTCGGCATCACCTTCACGGCGCTGATGCACCCCACCGAGGGCGTCATCAACGAGGCGCTGGCGCTGGTCGGCATCGAGGGGCCGGCCTGGCTGACCGACCCGTCGTTCGCCCTGTTGTCCGTCGCCCTGGTCGACGTCTGGCAGGGCGTCGGGCTGGCCACCGTGATCTACATCGCGGGCATCGTGTCCATCCCGGAGGAGTACTACGAGGCGGCGCAGGTGGACGGCGCCAGCCCGTTCCAGCGCTTCTGGCACATCACGCTGCCGCTCGCCCGGCCGGCCATGGTCACCGTCATCGTCCTGTCGCTGATCGGCGGCCTTCGGTCGTTCGACCTGATCTGGAGCATGACCGGCGGCGGCCCCGGATTCACCTCGGACGTCATCGCCTCGGTCATCTACAAGCAGTACCAGGCCGGTTTCTACGGCCTGTCCACGGCGGGCAACGTCGTGCTCTTCCTGCTGGTGTCCGCGATCGTCGTCCCGCTGTTCTGGTTCCTCAGCCGCAAGGAGACCGAGCTGTGAGGCAGTCGAGAACCGTGCAGTCCAGGACCGCGCGGAAGGGCCGCACCAACTACTGGCTCACCGCGCTGGCGCTGCTCGCCTTCGCCGTGGTCTTCCTGGTTCCCTTCGCCTTCATCGTGCTGACCGCCGCCAAGGGGCAGCAGGAGGCGTCGCTGCTGGAGTTCTCGCTGCCGACGGACTGGCAGTTCGGCGAGAACCTCACGGCGGTCCTGGAGGCCCGCGACTACCTGCTGATCATCGCGTTCATCAACAGCGTGGTGCTGACCGTCTCCAGCGTCACCGTGATGGTGGTGATCGCCTCGATGCTGGCCTTCGTGCTGCACCGCAGGCGCGGCCCGTGGACCGGTCCCGTCAACCTCCTGGTGCTGTCCGGGCTGATCATCCCGCCCGCCGTCGTCCCGACCATCTGGGTGCTTCAGGAGATCGGCCTGTTCAAGACGCTGCTCGGCCTGATCCTGGTCGAGATCACCTTCGGCCTGGCGTTCAGCATCCTGCTCTTCCGGGCGTTCATCGCCACCGTCCCCCGCGAGCTCGACGAGTCCGCGGTGATCGACGGCGCGGGCCCGCTGCGGCTTTTCTTCCGGGTGATCTTCCCGCTGCTGCGGCCGGTCACCATCACGGTGATCGTCGTCCAGTCGGTGGCCGTCTTCAACGACTTCGCCAACCCGCTCTACTTCCTGCCGGGCGAGGAGAACGCCACCGTCCAGCTGACGCTGTTCAACTTCCAGAGCCAGTTCGAGACGCAGTACAACCTGCTCTTCATGGACATTCTGCTCATCACGCTCCCGCCCCTGATCATGTTCCTCTTCTTCAACCGGCAGATCGTGGCCGGCATGACCAAGGGGGCGGTCAAGGGCTGAAGCCGACCCGAAGACGACCCCCTACGAAGACCCCTCCACGGCCCCATGGCCACGTGACGACCACAAGACCCGCTCCGACGTTGGAGAAAAGCACCATGAGTCTGCTGTCCGTCAGCCCCGTCCGGTTCGAGCACCGGGACCTCCACGGCGACCTCGCCCTGGGGATCGGCACCGCCACGCCGCGCCTGTCCTGGCAGGTCACCACGGCGGACCCCGCCTGGACCCAGACCGCCTACGAACTGGAACTCGACGGCACCACGGTCCGGGTGGCGTCCGCCGACCGGGTGCTGGTGCCGTGGCCCTTCGAGCCACTGACCTCCCGGGCCCGGGCCGCCGTGCGGGTGCGGGTCGCCGACGGCGAGCGGTGGTCGGAGTGGAGCGCACCCGCCACCGTCGAGACCGGGCTGCTGGCCCCCGACGACTGGACGGCGCGGTTCGTCAGCCCCGCCACCCTCGGCGGCATCGGTGACCCCGCCCCGATCCTCGGCCGCACGCTGACGCTCCGGAACGACTCCGCCGTCGTGTCGGCCCGCCTGTACGCCACCGCGCACGGCGTGTACGTGGCCACGCTCAACGGCACCCGCGTCGGCGACGAGATCCTCGCCCCCGGCTGGACCGCCTATGCCGAACGCCTGCGGTACCAGACGTACGACGTCACGGAGCTGCTCCAGGCGGGCGAGAACAGCCTGGAGGTGCTGCTCGGCAACGGCTGGTACCGCGGCCGCCTCGCCTGGGGCGGCCAGCGCGCCCTCTACGGGGACCGGCTGGCGCTGCTCGCCCAGCTGGAGGTGACCTACGCGGACGGTTCGGTGGAGACCGTCGGCACCGACGAACGGTGGACCGCCCGGTCCAGCGGGGTGCTCGCCGACGACCTCTACGACGGCCAGCGCACCGACCTGCGGCCCGCCGCGGCCGGCAGTGCGGCCGGGGGAGCGGTTGCCGGGGACGCCGGCGGCGCGGACGCGGTCGAGACCGTCGAGGCCGATCTGGGCCGGCTGGTCGCGCCCGAGGGCCCGCCGGTGCGGGCCACCGAGGTGCTGCCCGCCGTGAAGGTGTGGACCTCTCCCACGGGCCGGACCCTGGTCGACTTCGGGCAGAACCTGGTCGGCTGGGTCAGGCTCACCGCCCGCAACACCGGCGAGGGCGCCGAGGTCACCATCCGGCACGCCGAGGTGCTGGAGCACGAGGAACTCGGCGTGCGCCCGCTGCGCACCGCCGAGGCCACCGACACCTTCGTGCTCCCGGCCGCCGACGAGGTGGTGCTGGAGCCGAGCCTGACCTTCCACGGCTTCCGCTACGCCGAGGTCACCGGGCTCGACTCCTTCGAGGCGGAGGCCGTTGTGGTGGGCACCGACCTGCGCCGCACGGGGTGGTTCGAATGCTCGGACCCCGACCTCAACCAGTTCCACGAGAACGTCGTCTGGGGCATGCGCGGCAACTTCCTCGACGTCCCCACCGACTGCCCGCAGCGCGACGAGCGGCTCGGCTGGACCGGCGACATCCAGGTCTTCGCCCCGACCGCCAGCTTCCTCTTCGACACCGCCGGCTTCCTGTCCTCCTGGCTCGCCGATCTGGCGGCCGACCAACTCCCCGACGGCTCGGTGCCCTTCGTCATCCCCGACGTGCTGCGCGGTGACAACGCGACCGCCGCCGCCTGGGGCGACGCCGCCACCGTCGTGCCCTGGGTGCTCTACCAACGCTACGGCGACGCCCGGATCCTGGAGCAGCAGTTCGACTCGATGCGCGGCTGGGTGGACCGCATCGCCTCGCTCACCACGGACGACGTGGTGGCCGGCGGCTTCCAGTTCGGCGACTGGCTCGACCCCGCCGCGCCGCCGGACAATCCCTTCGCCGCCCGGGCGGACGCCGACGTCATTGCCACCGCCTACCTGGCCCGTTCCGCCGAGATCGTCGCCGACGCCGCGATCGTCATCGGCACCGACGGCGAGCACTACGCGGCGCTCGCCGCGCGGACCCGGGAGGCGTTCGCCCGGCACTACGTCACCGGCGCCGGCCGGGTGCTGTCCGACGCGCCCACCGCCTACGCCCTGGCCATCGAATGGGCCCTGCTGCCCGCCGGGGAACAGCGGACGCTGGCCGGCGAGCGGCTCGCCGACCTGGTGCGCACCAACGGCTTCCGCATCGCCACCGGCTTCGTCGGCACCCCGCTGATCGCGGACGCGCTCACCTCCACGGGCCGCGCCGACCTCGCCCACCGGCTGCTGCTGGAACGCGGCTGCCCGTCCTGGCTCTACCCCGTCACCATGGGCGCCACCACGATCTGGGAGCGCTGGGACTCCATGCTCCCCGACGGCAGCATCAACCCGGGGCAGATGACCTCGTTCAACCACTACGCGCTGGGCGCCGTCGCCGACTGGATGCACCGGGTGCTCGCCGGCCTCGCCCCGGCCGCCCCCGGCTACCGCGAGATCACCGTCCGACCCCTGCCGTACCCCGCGCTCACCCACGCCTCGGCGCGCCACCTCACCCCGTACGGCGAGGCGCGGGTCGCCTGGCGCCGCGAGAACGGGCAGTTCAGCCTGGAGGCCGACGTCCCGGTCGGCACCACGGCCACCGTCCACCTCCCCGGCGCCACGGAACCCCTGAGCGTCGGACACGGGCACCACGCCTGGACGGTCGCCGACCCGGCGCCCGCCGCCGGTCCCGTCACCACCGTCCGCGAGCTCATCGACGACCCGACCCTCTGGACCGACGCCGCCACCCTGATCGTCGCGCAGGGCCTCGCCGAGGACCCCGCCGACCTGGCCCGCAAGGCCACCCGCTATCTGGACGCCCCCGCCCAGGAGCTCCCGCTGCACCTGGCCCGCAACGAGTTCGCGCAGGCCGCCGAGGAGGCCCAGCAGGCGCTCATCACCCTGCTGGCCCGCCCCGCCACGCCCTGACACGACCCGGTGACCACCCGCTCCGCCCCCGCCCGGGGCGGGGCGGGCGGTGCCGCGCAGGCGTACCCTCGGCGGGTGGCGAGATACTTTGATGTTCATCCGGAGAACCCGCAGCGCCGGACGATCGGCCAGGCCGTCGACCTCGTCAGGTCCGGCGGGCTCATCGTCTACCCGACGGACTCCTGCTTCGCCCTCGGCTGCCAGCTCGGCAACGCCGCGGGTCTGGACCGGATCCGGTCCATCAGGGCCCTGGACGACCGGCACCACTTCACGCTGGTCTGTCGGGACTTCGCGCAGCTCGGCCACTTCGTGCGGATCGACAACGCGGCGTTCCGCACGATCAAGGCCGCCACGCCGGGCAGTTACACGTTCATCCTGCCGGCGAGCAAGGAGGCCCCGCGCCGGCTGCTGCACCCCAAGCGGAAGACCGTCGGCGTGCGCATCCCCGACCACATCGTCGCCCAGGCGCTCGTGGCCGAACTGGGCGAGCCGCTGCTGTCGAGCACCCTGCTGCTGCCCGACGAGAAGGAGCCGCTGACTCAGGGCTGGGAGATCAAGGAGCGCCTCGACCACGTGGTCGACGCGGTGCTCGACTCCGGCGACTGCGGCGTCGAGCCCACCACCGTCATCGACTTCTCCGACGGCGAGCCCGAGATCATCCGCCACGGCGCGGGCGACGTGGCGCCGTTCGAGTAGCAGTGCTCGTTTGAACAGCAGTGCTCGTTTGAACAGCAGTGCTCGTTTGAACAGCAGTCCCGTTTGAGTAGCAGCCCGGCTGCCGGCGTGCCCTCGGGCGCCCGTGGCGGAGCCGTGCGCCCGGCGGCTAGCGTGCCGGCATGAGTGAAGACGTGCTGGTCGTCGGCGGTGGTGTGCTCGGGCTGACCACGGCCGTGCTGCTCGCCGAATCGGGGCGCCGGGTCCGCGTGCTGAGCCGCGATCCCGCCGGCCGCACCACCTCGGCCGCCGCCGGCGCGCTCTGGGAGCCGTACCGCGCCCACCCCGCCGACCAGGTCGCCGACTGGGCCCACCGCACCCTGCACACCCTCACCGAGCTCGCCACCACCCCGGACGACACGGGGGTGCGGATGGTCGAGGGCCTCAAGGCGGCCCGCTCCGCCTCGTTCCACCTGCCCTCCTGGGTCGCCGGGCTGCCGGACGGGCTGCGGCCGACACTCATCTCCGACGGGCTGCCGGCCGGCTACCGCTCCGGGTACCGCGCCCGTCTGCCGCTGCTGGACATGCCGGCCTACCTGGACTATCTCGGCCGCCGGCTGGCTGAGGCCGGCGGCGTGCTCGAACGCCGCGTCCTCGCCTCGCTGTCCGAGGTGGCGGGGGAGGCGCCCGCGATCGTCAACTGTGCCGGGCTCGGCGCCCGCGACCTGGTGCCCGACCCGCTGCTCCGCCCGGTCAGGGGCCAACTCGTCGTCGTGGAGCAGCCACGACCGACCATCGACGCGTGGTTCGCGGAGTCCCCCGAGGACGCCGTGGACGGCACGGAGCTGCTCTACGTCCTGCCGCAGCGCGAGGTGGTCGTTCTGGGCGGCACCGCCCACGAGGACCGGTGGGACGCCGACCCCGACCCCGATCTCGCCGCCCAGATCGTGCGGCGAGCCGCCGTGCTCGACCCCCGCCTCGGCGCCGCCCGGGTGCTCGAACACCGCGTCGGCCTGCGCCCCTACCGGCCCGCGATCCGCCTGGAACGGGCGGACCTGCCCGACGGCACCGCCTGCGTCCACAACTACGGCCACGGCGGCGCCGGCGTCACGCTGTCCTGGGCATGCGCCGCCGACGCCGCCGCGCTCCTCGCCGGGTAGGTCCGGGTAGCGGACGGGTGGCTCAACGCCGGGGATGCCGTGCCTCGACCTGTCCTGGTTCTGGGCCCGTGCCGCCGACGCCGCCGCGCTCCTCGCCGGGTAGGTCCGGGTAGCGGACGGGTGGCTCAACGCCGGGGATGCCGTGCCTCGACCTGTCCTGGTTCTGGGCCCGTGCCGCCGACGCCGCCGCGCTCCTCGCCGGGTAGGTCCGGGTAGCGGACGGGTGGCTCAACGCCGGGGATGCCGTGCCTCGACCTGTCCTGGTTCTGGGCCCGTGCCGCCGACGCCGCCGCGCTCCTCGCCGGGTAGGTCCGGGTAGCGGACGGGTGGCTCAACGCCGGGGACGCCGTGCCTCGACGATCAGGGTCCGCAACGCCGCCAGGCGGTGGGCTCGGGTGCGGTCGGCGGCCCGTGAGGCGCCGGACGGGGTCGGCGCCCTGCTGGCCAGGCGGATGGCGAGCGCGCCGAGGACCAGCCGGACCGCCGTGTTGCGCTCTGCCTGACGGTGCTGTCTGAACGGTGCCGCCTGACGGCGCCGCGGAACAGGGTCGCGCGGGTCACCAGGTCGCGCGGGTCACCAGGGGGCGTGGTCGAAGCCGGTGAGGGCGATCCACAGGGCGCGGAACGCCTGTCCTGGGCGGTCGTTGAAGTCGTCGGTCTCCGGCACCAGTTTCAGCAGTTCCAGCACGGCGGAGAGGTGACCGCACGTCGCGGCGTGGCCGATCAACTCCCGGATGGGCATCTGTCGCCGCGCGTGCGGCACGCGCTGGATCTCGGCGTACCTCCGGGCCAGCGCCCGGACGTCCGCGTCGGTCGGCCTCAACGGCCGAAGCGGAGGGGTGCCGGTCTCGGCGGCCCGCCGCGCCCGGTCGACGAGTTCGTCGGACACCGCCCAGTTGTGGTCTCCCCACGTCTCCAGCAGGTCGGGCCGCCCGGCCTCGGCGAGCGCGGTCAGCACCTCGGAGGGCACCTCCCAGCCCGGCAGCTCCTGGAACGCCCGGGCCAGGTCGAGCCGGCCGCCGCCGATCAGGTGCACCAGCCACTCCGCCTCGGAGTGGTAGCCGACCGGCGGATGTCCGATCCGGTCCGCCAGCACCTCGCGGACCAGGTCCTCGCGCCCGCACTCCAGCATCGCGTGGCAGACCGCCAGATGGTCCTCCCACGGATTGGGCTCGACGGTGATGGCCGCGCGGGCGCGCCGGAACCACTCCTCGGCGCGCGCGGTGTCGCCCAACGCCTGGCAGGCGGCGGCGAACGAGGAGGCCGTGTCCGCGTCGAGCTCCTCGCCGAACTCCCCGGAGTCGTCGACCAGCGCGTCGGCCGGCTCGAACACGTCGCGGGCCGCGCTCGTCAGTCCACCACGGGCGAGGATGACGGCCACGTCGGAGTTCGCGGCGATGACGGTGGGCAGTTCGAGAATGTCGTGGAGCAGTTCCTTCGCGCCCGCCACCTCCCCGTGCCGGGCCCGCAGCCGGGCGGCGTACCGCAGATGGCGTCCGGTGTGGTACCCCCAGCTCTGGTGGTCGAGGTTCGTGAGGGACTTGCGCGCCACCTCGAACAGTTCGTCCAGGCTGGCCGTGTTCGGCGGCGGCCACGCCGCAGGCTCGGCGGGGCGGGCGGCCAGCTCCCGCAGCTCCTCCTCGTACTCGCGGAGCGTGTCGGCGTCCTCGGAGTCGAGTACGCCGAGGGCCGTGAGGACGTCGGGCAGCACTCGGACGCCGCCCCACCGCACCGGCCAGGCGTGGTGACGCCCCACCGACCAGGCGAGCACGGCGTCCAGGGTCTCCTCGTGGCCAAGCGGAGCGACGACGGCGTCGGGGGCCAGCGTCATCGCCCAGAGATGGTCGTCGAGGGCGAAGATCTGGTCCTCGAAGTCGTCCAGGGCGTCGCCCTCCACGGGGCGCGGTCCCGCCGGGACGCGCTGGAAGGGGAAGTCGCCGACCTCCTCGCCGGTATCGGCCCGGACGAACCGGACGCGGCGGTCGTCGACCAGGACCAGGGTGTCGCCCGCGCCCCAGTACACCGCCCGGGCTCTCGTCGCGGACACCGTGCGCAGCCGGCGGGCGTGGGCCGGGTCCTCGAACGACCAGATCTCGACGACACCCGTGGCGGTCAGACAGGCGGCGCGCTCTCCACCGGGCGCCCAGGCCCAGGCTTCGCGATCCCCGATCCACCGTTCGTCGTCGCCCCATTCGGGATGCGCGATCTCGACGCCGCCGACATGGCGCTCTTCGTCGAAGACGTGGACGGTGGCGCCGCCGGCGTTCGGAGTCAGGACGGCGAGTCGCGGGGTAGCCCGTCCGGGCGCCCAGCGCAGCGCGCAGGGCCTGCCCAGCGCGAACGGGCCGCAGCGTATCCGGCCGTCGGACGCGTCGCGGAAGAACAGGCCACGGTCGGTGACGGCGGCGACGAGGCTGCCGTCCGGACTGAGCCGGGCGATCCGCGCGGGCGCGTGCCAGAGCACCCGGCGGGTCACGGCGTCCACGCAGATCGCGTTGGCGCCGAACAGGCGGGTGCCGTCGGGATACCAGACCGGGCGCTCGATCCATTGCCCGACGCGGAAGCCGTCCTCGTAGACGCGCCGCGGGCCCTCCTGGTTCTCCTTCTCCGCCCTGTCCTGCTCCTCGAACTGCCGCCGCACGGCGTCGGGCAGGCGCCGCGCCATGGTGTAGGGGTGGTCGGTCTCCACATGGTTCGGTAGCCAGTGGAGGCCGCCGCGGTCCAGCGGGACGAGGCATCCCTGGAGCCCGCCGTCACCGTTGGTGCCGCAGTGGTGGTAGACCCGCCGCCCGTCGGGGGAGAGCGCGTACTCCGAGGGCCGGGAGTTGCCGTCCGACACATCGATGGCGGCGATCGGCTCGCTCGACTCGCCGGTCGGGTCCCATACGCCGACCCGGTTGGTGGAGAAGGTCATGGCCAGGCGTGCCGAGTCGGCGGACCACTGGATCGTGCCGCGGTAGTCGTCCCAGCCGACGCCGCCGTCTATCCCCCGCAGGGTGTTGACGCACCGTCCGGTGGCCACCTCCCAGACCTGGAGCACGCCGCCCGCGTAGTAGTCGTCCCCGACCCCGCTTCCGGTGGCCAGATAGCGGCCGTCCGGGCTCAGCGCGTGGCCGGTGATCTCCGCATCGTGACCGAACGGGTGCAGCAGCCGCGCCGCACCGGCGTCGCGCAGCCGCCGGGTGGCCAGCCGGTGCGCCTCGGCCACGCCCGCGCGGCCCTCCAACTCCGCGAGCACGGCCCGTAGCGGCGGCAGGTCGCGTCCTGGCACGAACGCGGACCAGTCGGCGTCCGCCAGGACGGCCCGCAGCGCCTCGGCGTTCATCGCCGTGGCCAGGGCGCCGGGCGGTACGAACGGCGGCGGCTCCTCCTGTGGTTGAAAGGCGGCGTACGCCCCGGGGTCCCCGCGTTCCCCGCGCTCCAACAGCCCCAGCAGCGCGTCCTCGTCGAGGTACGGCGTGCGCAGCATCGCATCGGTGCGCGGAATCGGGCCGCGCTCCCCGAAGGCGCAGACGATCAGATCCGTCGCCTCCGTGAAAACCTCCGTCACGGTGGCGCCGAGCGCCCGCAACCGGCGTATCGCCTCGTCGTTCCCGATGCTGTGCAAGGTCCCGAACAGCGCCACGCCGCGCCCCTGTAGCTCCATGCCCACCGGACCCTACTAGGCAGTACCGGAACGCCTCCCCCGGACCCCCGCAGCATGGCCCAACCCCGTGGCCCAACCCCCGGCCTCGTCAGGGCCGTGGTCACCCTCTGTTCGACTCTTGCCGGGACGAACTGCGCAGCATCGCCCAGCTGCTGAGCAGCGAGGTCAGGAGGATGGCGGTGATTCCGCCGCCGGCTGCCGCGACGTAGGGGAGGCGGGTGGTGAGGGAGTCCTCGTTGACGCGCAGGTATGCGAGGCCGATGAGGTAGGGGGCGCCGCTGGCCAGGAGGACGGTGATCAGCGCGGCCATCAGCGCCTCGGTGGCCTGGACGCCCGCCAGACGCGAACGGGCCATGCCGAGCGCCCGGAGGGCGAACCACTCGCGGCGGCGTCCGGCGTCCTCGGCCACGACCAGCAGGGCGCCCAGCGCCCAGCAGCATGATGCCCGACCACAGCAGGGGGTCACGCGGCTCATGTCGGTACCAGACGGCACCGACGAGGAGCAGCCCGGCCGCGAACAGCAGGGTGACGAGTGGGCTGGTCAGGTGCGCGGTCAACTCCAGTGTGTGCAGGCCGCCGCCCCACCCCGAACTCAACGCCCCGTCTGGCCCGGGTGGCATGAACGCGGCAACCTTCTCTGTCCTCTGAGGCGACATCACGTCAGGAAGGAAGAGAGCCTGACGGAAGGGAGTCGGTCGTGTCACGCAGGTGGAGAAACAGCCTGGGCGTGGTTGCCCTCGTCGCCGGGGCGGGGGTGCTCGCGCCGACGACGGCCGGGGGCGCTCCGGTGCTGGCCCCCGTCGCGTTCCCCGGGGCGGAGGGATTCGCGGCGCAGGCCACCGGGGGGCGGGGCGGTGACGTGTATCACGTCACGAACCTGAACGATTCGGGGACCGGTTCCTTCCGGGACGCGGTGAGCCAGGAGAACCGGATCGTCGTCTTCGACGTCGGCGGCTACATCTCGCTCGCCTCCCCGCTGCACGTGTCCAGCAACATCACCATCGCCGGCCAGACCGCCCCGGGTGACGGGGTCGCCACCCGCGGGTACCAGGTGTCGTTCTCGGACTCCGACAACGTCATCGTCCGCTATATGCGGTTCCGGCACGGCCTGACGCCGGACCAGAACCGCGACGCGACCACCATGGACGGGGCCAGCAACATCGTCTTCGACCACGTTTCGGCCTCGTGGGGACGCGACGAGAACTTCTCGATCAACTCCAGTCAGAACATCACCGTGCAGTACTCGATCATCTCGGAGGGCCTGGAACCGCATTCCTGCGGCGGCCTGGTGCAGAGCGACGGCGTGACGCTGAGCCACAACCTCTACGCCCACAACAAGACCCGCAACCCCAAGTCCAAGGGCGTGCTGCAGTACGTCAACAACGTCGTCTACAACTGGGGTTCGGACGCGTATATCCTCGGCGACTCGGCCGGCATCAGCAACGCCAACGCCCTGGGCAACTACTTCGTCGCCGGCCCGTCCACCTCCGGCGCCCCGTACTCCCGCGCCAACGCCAACTACATGATCTACGCGGACGGCAACTACTACGACGGCGACGTCGACGGCCAACTCGACGGCCGCGAGACCACGGACGCCGATCTCGGCCCGGCCACCATCATGGACCAGCCCTTCGACTTCCCGGACATCACCGTCGAGTCCGCGCAGCAGGCGTACGAGAGCGTGCTGGCCGAGGCGGGCGCCTCGCTGCACCGCGACGCCATCGACGAACGCCTGGTCGACGACGTGGTGAACGAGACGGGCGCCCTCATCACCGACCCGGCCGCCGTCGGCGGCTTCGGCCAGCTGAACGGCGGCACCGCGCCGGCCGACGGCGACCGCGACGGGATGCCGGACGCCTGGGAGGACGACCAGGGCCTGAACCCCGACGACCCGTCCGACGCGAACGGCACCGACACCAGCGGCTACACCAACGTCGAGCGCTACCTCAACGGCCTCGTCGGCTCCTGACACCTACACCGACACCGACACCGACACCGACACCGACACTGAAACCGACGTCGCGGCAGCCGGCGCACTCGGCCGCCGCGACGCGTCGCCTTCCCGTTTCCGTCACGTCTCCCGGACCGGGGCGTACGTGTGTGGTTCCAGGCCGAAGGTCCAGGCGACCCCCTGTTTCGCCGTCCGGGTGGATGGCGGCACGCGCAGCCAGTACGTCCGGCTTGTCCCGTCCGGCTCCGGCGTCGAGTTGACGACCTCCACCATCACGACGTCCTCGTCGCCGGGCAGGGGTATGCGCCACAGCACCCCCGTCTCGTCCCGGTGCACCGGCCGCGCATTCGACTCCGCCAGGTAGCGGTCGTAGCCGTAGTGCTCCAGCATCACGCGGCGCAACTCGGCGTTCTCCTCGACCTGGATACGCCCCGGCGTGAGCGCCTCCAACTCGGCCAGGAACTCGCCCGGCACCGGCATGCCGCGCCAGGCGTGCAGCGCGAAGCCGTCCCGGTACGCCAGGGCCGGCCCGTCGCCGCGGTCCAGACGACCCGCCTCGTCCCGGTGCAGCTCGGTGGGACGCTCACACAGGATCGCCAGCCCCTCATAGGGCCACCACCAGCCCGCCGCCCGAGCCACCGCACCGAGCCCTTCGAGCGGTGCCCCCTCGCCCGTGCCGAACGCGCACAGCCAGGCCGCGTCGTGCTGGCCCAGCACCGCGTCGAGCAACAGCAGCCGCACCTCGGCCTCCTCGGCCCGGCCGTCGGCCAGCTCCTCGACCAGCCCGGCCCGCACGCGGTCCACCAGCCGCTCCGTGCTCTCCCACAGGTGGGCGCCGGTCGCGGCCCACCGTCGCGCCCAGCCCGCCGGCCCCAGCCGCTCGCGCAGCCTGCCCCGCTCGGCCGCCCACGGCGCGCTGCGGATCGTGTCCCGCACGCTGGCGCCCCTGGCGTCAGGCCCGTACGGCCCGTCAGGACCGTGCTGTCCGCCGCGCAGCAGGCGCAGTGCCTCCCGAGGCGAGTCCGCCCACTCGATCCGCGCGGGTTCGGCCAGCCCCGCTCGCCGGTAGGCCAGGCGCACCCCCGCCTCGGCGGCCTCCCGATCCGCGGGGCCGGTCGCGGCGGCGACCATGCGCCACGCGTCGACGCCGTCGTCCACGGGGCCGTCCAGGGTGGTGTCCGTCTCGACGATGTTCATTCCGGCTCCTCAGTCCGCCACGATCCGGACCGAGCCCGGCACGTACTCGCGCTGTCTGACGACCCGATACCACCCCTTGGGCAGCCCGACCGCCGCATGCTCCTCGTGCACCACCCGTCCGCCGTCCGGCAGATGCAGCAACGTCCCGAGGCTGGTGCCCGGCTCCCGCACCAGCCGGCCCGGGCCCACGACGGCGTGCGCGTGGCCCGTCACCTCGCCAAGCGCCAGCACCATCCGGCCCCGGGAGTCCCGCGCCTCGGCGGGCGCGTCCGCGACGTGCGGCGGCACCGCCGACTCCTCGATCGGCACGATGAGCACATCTCCCTGCCGGTACATACCCGTCCCCTTTCCGACGCGCCGTCAGATGCGCCGCGTCGATTCCGACGGTAGGACGAGGCACTGACAGAGGAGGGACTGACAACGGCGTTCGCCGTTCCCGCCCGAGGGACTGTCGGCACCGGCTGCTACAACTTGCAGCATTCGGAGTGGACGGACAGGACTGGCGAGGAGCTGCGGGACATGAGCACAACGGACCACCTTCTGGAGTCGTACGGGCTTCCCGTCTTCGACTTCCCCAGGCCGGGCGGGTCGGGCCGGTCGCGTCGGTCCGGCCGGAAGTCCGACGCCGCGGCCGAGCTGCCCGCGGTCGACGCCGTCGCCTGGCGGATCTCCGCGGACACCTATGACGCCGAGGAGAGCTGGCCGGAGGCCTTCGCCCGGTTCGCCGCGGCCGTCGACATCACCCGTGTCCGCGGGATCGTCGTCGGCTCCTGGAAGGAGGCGTACGCGGACGGCCCTCAGCCGGTGATCGACACGCTCCTCGACGCGCGCGCGAAGCTCACCGCGCTGCGCGCCCTGTTCCTCGGCGACATGGTGTCGGAGGAGTGCGAGATCTCCTGGATCAACCAGGGCGACGTCACCCCGCTCCTGGCCGGCTTCCCGGAGTTGGAGGAGTTCGGCGTCCGCGGCGGCACCGGCCTGAGCCTCCAGCCGGTCACCCACCAGCGGCTGCGGTCGCTGATCGTCGAGACCGGCGGCCTGCCCGCTGATGTCGTGCGTGCCATCGCGGCCAGTGATCTCCCCTCGCTCGAAGAGCTCGAGCTGTGGCTCGGCACCTCCGAATACGGTGCCGACAGCGAGATATCCGACCTTGCGCCGCTCCTCGCGGGGACGCGGCTGCCGAGCCTTCGCCACCTGGCCCTGTGCAACAGCGAGATACAGGACGAGATCGCCGCGGCCGTGGCCGCCGCGCCCGTCGTCGCCCAGTTGGAGACGCTCGACCTGTCCATGGGGGTTCTCACCGACGAGGGCGCGACCGCGTTGCTCGGCGGCCAACCGCTCACCCATCTGAAGGAGCTCGACCTTCACCACAACTACCTCAGCGATCCGCTGCGGGAGCGGTTGCGGGAGGTGTTGGAGAGCGCCGGCGTGATCCTCGACGTCGATCCGGGGTACGCCGAGGAGGACCAGGACCAGGACGAGGACGAGGACGGCGAGGTCTGGCGCTTCGTCGCCGTTGGCGAATAGTGACCGGCCGGCCATGACGCAGGAAGCCACCCCGCGGTTCGCGGTCGTCGGGAACCCGGAGAACCGCCGCGTCGCCCTGTTCGCCCGCGCCGTGCGGGAGGCCGGGCTACCCGGCCCGCGCGTCGTGCCCTGGTCGACAGTGCTGTGCGAGGGCGGTGCGGTCTTCGCCGCCGACGAGGTCGTGCGGTTGGAGTCGCCGGGAGAGAACGCCGCGGTGGACCGGCTCCTGCGCGATGTGGACGACCCGACCCGGGTGGAGGGCGGCGCCCGCTGGTACACCCGGTTCACCGCCGCGGTCAGGACGTTGACCGGCGGCGAGCGGCTCGACGACCCCGACGAGCTCGCCGTCCTCTTCGACAAGCGGCGCTGCCACCGCGTCCTCGACGCGGCCGGAGTGCCCGTTCCGGAGTCCCCGACCTCCGGCGGCGCCGCACCGGTGCGCGGCTGGGAGGACGTGCGGGACCTGATGGACGCGCACCGGATGCCGCGCGTTTTCGTCAAGCCGGCCCATGGGTCGTCAGCGTCGGGCGTCGTCGCCGTCGAGACGGCAGGCCGCGGCCGGATACGGGCGGCCACCTCCGTGGAGGTCGCCGCGGAGGGGCGCCTGCACAACTCCCTGCGGGTGCGCCACCACACGAACGAGGGTGAGGTCGCGGCCCTGGTCGACGCGCTGGCGCCCGACGGACTGCACATCGAGCGCTGGTGGCCCAAGGCGTCGCTCGGCGGCGGTCGGGCGGCGGATCTCCGCATCGTGGTGGTGGCCGGCCGGGCGACGCACGCCGTCGTCCGCACCAGCCGTTCTCCCATGACCAACCTGCACCTCGGCGGGCGGCGCGGCGATCTGGCCGCCGCCGTCGAGGCCGCGGGCGCCGGCTGGGCCGAGGCCCTGGAGATCTGTGAACGCGCGGCGGCGTGCTTCCCTGGCACGCTGTGCGTCGGCGTCGACCTGCTCCCGGCCGTGGGCTGGCGGCGGTTCGCCGTCGCCGAGGTCAACGCCTTCGGCGATCTGCTGCCCGGCCTCACCGGCCTCCCCGGCAGCGGTGCCGAAGGGCTGGACACCTACGCGGCCCAGGTCCGCGCCGTGCTCCGCCGTCACGCGAGGAGACATCGTGCGACCCCGTGAGACCAGCCCGTCCCCCGACACGTCGCCCGGCACGAGCCCCGACATGAACGAGATCGTCGGGCGTGACGATCTGCTGCTCCTCACCCTGGACACCCTCCGCTACGACGTCGCCGCCGAGCTGGCCGCCGCCGGGCGCATCCCGAACCTCGCCCGCCACCTTCCCGGCGGCGCCTGGGAGAGGCGGCACGCGCCCGGCAGCTTCACCTACGCCTCCCACCAGGCCATGTTCGCCGGTTACCTGCCCACGCCCGCCGCCCCCGGACCGCACCCCCGGCTGTTCGCCGCCCGTTTCGCCGGCAGCGAGACGACCGCCGGCGGCACGTTCGTCTTCGACACCCCCGACCTCGTCTCGGGCCTCGCCACCGCCGGGTATCGCACGGTATGCGTCGGCGGCGTCGGCTTCTTCAACAAGCGGGGGGCCATCGGCGGCGTGCTCCCCGGCATGTTCCAGGAGAGCCACTGGGAGACCGGGTTCGGCGTCACGTCGCCCACCTCCTTCGAGGCACAGGTCGCCTGCGCGGAGCGGGTTCTCTCCCGGCTTCCCGCGGAGCGGCGGCTGTTCCTCTTCGTCAACGCTTCCGCGCTGCACCAACCCAACTGGTTCCACCTGCCGGGAGCGTCCCGTGAGACCGGTGACACCCGCGCCACCCACGCCGCGGCCCTGGAGTACGTCGACCGGCACGTCGGCCGCCTCTTCGCCGCCATGAGCGCGCGCCGCCGCTGTTTCGCCATCGTCTGCTCCGACCACGGCACCACCTACGGCGAGGACGGCTACACCGGGCACCGGCTCGGCCACGAGGCCGTGTGGACCGTGCCGTACGCCCACTTCTTCCTGGAGCAGTCCGCATGAGCCGCGAGACCGTGACGACCGTTCGTCCCTACCAGAGCTACGTGTACGCCTATCCCCACAAGACGGCCTACCGTCCGCTCCCCGACCGGCCCGCCCTGCGCGACCTGTGGCGGGGCCAACGCCGGGACGCGCTCTCCCTGTACCTCCACATACCGTTCTGCGAGGTCCGCTGCGGCTTCTGCAACCTCTTCACCCGGGTCGGCGCCCCCGACGGGCTCACCGAGCGCTATCTCGACGCCCTCGACCGTCAGGCCGTCACCGCCCGTGCCGCGCTTGGTGACCTCGACGACGGGGCGGGCCCGGTGCGGTTCGCCACCGCCGCGTTCGGCGGCGGCACCCCCACCTTCCTGACCGCCGCCGAGCTGGTGCGGCTGTGCGATATCGCCGAGCACCGCATGGGTGCGGACCTGCGGACGATCCCGCTCTCGGTGGAGGCGTCGCCCGCCACCGCCACCGCCGACCGGCTGGCCGTCCTCGCCGAGCGGGGCACGACCCGGCTCAGTCTCGGTGTGCAGAGCTTCGTCGACGAGGAGGCCAGGGCGGCGGTGCGCCCGCAGCGCCGGGCCGATGTCGAGGCCGCCCTCGGCCGGATCCGCGACGCCCGCATCCCCGTCCTCAACATCGACCTCATCTACGGCATCGACGGTCAGACCCCCGGCACCTGGCGCCGTTCACTGGAGGCCGCGCTCGCCTGGCGGCCCGAGGAGATCTACCTCTATCCGCTGTACGTCCGCCCGCTGACGGGCCTCGCCCGGCGCACCGCCCACACCGGCCCCGAATGGGACGAGCAGCGCCTGACTCTCTACCGACACGGCCGCGACCACCTCCTCGCTCGCGGCTACGAACAGGTGTCGATGCGGATGTTCCGCCGGTCCGACGCATCGCCGCAGGGCCCGGACGACTACGCCTGCCAGACCGACGGCATGGTCGGCCTTGGCTGCGGCGCCCGCTCCTACACCGCCTCGCTCCACTACTCGTTCGACTACGCCGTGGGCATGAGCGAGACGCGCGCGATCATCGACGGCTACGCGGCCACCGACGACTTCACCCGCGCCCTCCACGGCCGGTACGTCGACGCGGACGAGGCGCGTCGCCGCCATCTCCTGCAGTCCCTCCTCCAGGCCCGTGGCATGCCGCTGGCCGAGTACCGGGACCGGTTCGGCACCGACCCGCACGACGACTTCCCCGCCGAACTCGCCGCCTTCGCCGCCCGCGGCTGGCTGGACGGCGAACTCGGCGGCGACGCGGCCGGGGGAGACCTGCTCCGCCTCACCCCGGAAGGGCTCGCGTACTCCGACGCGCTCGGCCCCGCACTGTTCTCACCGGCCGTGCGGGCCGCGATGGCCGGCTACGAGGCGAAGTAGCCGCTATGGACCTCACGATCCTCTACCGGGGCCCGCTCGCCTCCTGCGACTACGACTGCCCCTACTGCCCGTTCGCGAAGCGGCGTGACACCCCGGCGCAGCTGCGTGCCGACCGCGCCGCGCTCGCACGCTTCACCGAATGGACCAGGGACCGGACCACCGACCGGCTCTCCGTGCTGTTCACCCCCTGGGGCGAAGGGCTCGTCCGGTCCTGGTACCGACGAGCCCTGGTCGAGCTGTCGCACCAGCCGCACATCGCGCGCGTCGCCATCCAGACGAACCTGAGCTGCCGCACCGGATGGCTGTCCGACGCCGACCGGGACACCGTGGCGCTGTGGTGCACCTACCACCCCGGCCAGACGCCGTACGACCGCTTCCTGGACCGGACTCGGGACCTCGCCGACCGCGGGATCCGCTTCAGCGTCGGGATCGTCGGTCTCCCCGACCATCTGGAGCACGCCCACCGCCTCCGGGCCGCGCTGCCCCAGCACGTCTACCTGTGGGTCAACGCGGCCGAGGGCCATACGTACACGGACGACGAGGCGGCGGCCTGGACCGCCGTCGACCCGCTCTTCCCGTACAGCCGCCGCCCGCACCGCTCGGCCGGGCTGCCGTGCCGCACCGGCGAGTCCGTCGTTTCCGTGGACGGCGACGGCACGGTCCGCCGGTGCCATTTCGTCCGCGCCGAACTCGGCAACCTCTACGACGGCTCCTACCGCGCCGCGCTCGCGCCCCGCCCCTGCCCCCTGGCGGTGTGTGACTGTCATATCGGATACGTCCACCTGGAGACGCTGCCGCTCTACGACGTCTTCGCGGGCGGCGTTCTGGAGCGCATCCCCGCGGATCGCTGAACCGTCACCGTCACCGTCCCCGTCACCCCCGCTCCGTGCGGACCACCGCGACGCCCAGCGGGGCGAGGGTGAGTGGGTCGGTCGTGTCCTTGCCGGTGAGGAGGTCCTGGCCGCCGTCGGGGAGGGTGACCTCGGCCGGGTCGGTCTCCGCGTGGTTGAGCAGGAACAGGTAGTCCGCCTCCGCCGTGGAACGGCGGGTCGCCTCCACGCACGCCGGGGCGCCGGCGAGCAGCGGGCGCACGCCGGCGTCGGAGACGGCGCCCAGCAGCGTGTCGCGGAGGGCGCCCGCCGCCAGGCGGGTGCCGACGTAGACGACGCGGCCGTCGCCGACGGCGTTGTCCAGGATCGCCGGACGCCCCGCCAACTCGCCCGAGGCGTAGGAGGCCAGGACGGTCGCGGTCTCGGCGTGGATGCTGTCCTGCCACCAGTCGGCCCGCGCGGTGGTGCCGTCCGCGAACTCGACGTCGAACGTCTCGTTCTCCCGCGCCGGCCAGTACTCGTCGACGTACCCGCCGACGAGTGCCCGGAAGGCGCCGGGGTAGGCGGGTTGGCGCACCTGGTTGCGGGCGTCCACGATGCCGGAGAAGAAGGAGCAGACGAGGGTCCCGCCGGCGTGGACGAAGCGGGTCACCTCCTCGGTGAAGCGGTCGTCGACGAGGTAGGCGTTGGGGATGACCAGCACCCAGTAACGGCTCAGGTCCGAGCCGAAGTTGACCATGTCGACGGAGTGGTGGGCCTCCAGCAACGGCCGGTAGTGGTCGGTGACGAGGGCCGGATAGTCGAAGTCGTTGCGCGGCAGGCCGTGCGTCTCGGTCAGGCCCCACCAGGCGTCCCAGTCGAAGAGCACCGCGATGTCCGCGCGCGAGGTGGCGCCGACCGCCTCGGCGATCCGGGGCAGTTCCGTGCCGAGGGCCTCCACCTCCCGCCAGGAGCGGGCCCCGGTGCCGGAGTGCGGCAGCATGGCCGAGTGGAAGCGTTCGTGCCCGCCGCGGCTGGCGCGCCACTGGAAGAACAGCACGCTGTCGGCGCCGTGCGCGATCGCCTGGTAGGAGCCCAGGCGCAGATGCCCCGGGCGCTTGACGTTGTTGACCTTCCACTGCGAGACGCTGCTGGCGGCCTGTTCCATGAGGATCCACGGTTCGCCGCGCAGCGAGCGCATCAGGTCGTAGTTCACGGCGGCGGAGACGAACGCGTCGTCGTGGCCGGGGTTGGGGTAGATGTCCAGCGCGGCGGCGTCCTCCTCCTGGGCCCACCGCCAGTAGTCGGCGTGCTTGTAGAAGCGCATGAAGTTGGTGAGGATCGGCAGGTCGTTTCGGTGGGCGCGGACGATGTCCCGCTCCATGACGTAGCACTCCAGGAGCGCGTCCGACACGAACCGCTTGTAGTCCAGGCGGCGGGTCGGGTTGGACCAGGAGCGCGGGATCTCCGGCGGGTTGACCTGGTCCCAGGAGGTGTACACCTGGGACCAGAAGCGGGTGTACCAGGCGTCGTTGAGCGCCTCCAGGGTGCCGTAGCGCCGCCTCAGCCACTCCCGGAAGGCGACCGCGCTCTGCGGCGTGTACGGCACCGGGCCGTACTCGTTGCTGATATGCCACATCGCGACGGCCGGATGGTGGGCGTACCGCTCGGCCAACGCCGTGGTGATGCGCGCGGCGTGCTCCCGGTAGCGGGGGGAGGTGGGGTCGAAGTGCAGCCGGTTGCCGAAGCCGAACACCTCCCCGTCCTCCATGACCGGATGGACCTCGGGGTGCCCGTCGGTCAGCCAGACCGGCGGCGCCGCGGTCGGCGTGGCCAGGTCGACGCTGATGCCGTTGGCGTGCAGCAGGTCGAGCGCATCGTCCATCCAGTCGAACGTGAAACGGCCAGGATCTGGTTCCAGGGAGGCCCACGCGAACACGCCGAGGGTCACCAGATTGACCCCGGAGCGCCGCATCAGGGCGACGTCCTCGTCCCAGACGGAACGGTCCCACTGTTCGGGGTTGTAGTCCCCGCCGAAGGCGAAGCCGCCGATGCGGGCCCGGAAGGCGTCCATCCGGCCGTTGCTGGTCACTTGATGGCTCCCGTCGTGATGCCGCTGCGCCAGTACTTCTGGAGCGAGAGGAAGAGGATGATCAGGGGGATGGTGCCGACCATGGATCCGGTGACGACGATCCGTACGAGGTCGGGCTCGCTCATCGCGTTGAGCTGCCAGGAGTACAGCCCGAGGGTGACGGGCCACAGCGACTCGTCGTTCAGCACGATCAGCGGGAGGAGGAAGTTGTTCCAGATCGAGATGAACGCGAAGAGGTAGACGGTGACGAGGCTGGGCACCAGGATGCGCAGCACGATGGTGAAGAAGATGCGGATGTCGCCGGCCCCGTCGATGCGCGCGGATTCGAGGATCTCGTCCGGCACGGCGGCGGCCGCGTAGATGCGGACCAGGAACACCCCGAAGGCGCTGGAGAGGCTGGGCAGGATGACGGCCCAGTAGGTGTTGATCAGGCCCATCGAGTTCAGCAGCAGATAGGTCGGCAGGGCCAGCACCGTACCCGGGATCAGCACCCCGCCCAGGATGACACCCATCAGGACGTTCCGGCCGCGGAAGCGGTACTTGGCCAGCGCGAAGCCGCACAGCGCGGCCAGGAACGTGGCGCCGAGGGCCCCGCAGCCCGAGTAGAACAGCGAGTTCCCCACCCAGCGCAGGAAGACGCCGTCGCGGAAGGCGAACAGGTCCTGAAGGTTCTGCCAGAGGTCGATGTGGGCGAACCAGAAGCCGAACGAGGTGTTGATGTCGCTGGTCGACTTGGTCGACGCGAACAGCATCCAGGCGATGGGGATGAGGAAGTAGGCCGTCAACGCCAGCACGGTCGCGGTGAGGATGACCCGCGTCGACAGCGGTGCGCGGGTCTGCGCCCCGGAACCGCGGCGCGGCGAGCGCCGACGGACGAACGGCCGCCGGGGCGCGGTGACGTCAGTCATGGGGGTTCCCTCTCTGTTGCGGCTTCGGGGAGCCGGATGACAGTGGGAACGGGGTGACGTCAGTCATGGGGGTTCCTCTTCTGCAACAGCCTCAGGAAGCCGAACGACAGCACGAACGAGGCGACGGCGATGAGGACGGCGACGGCGGCCGCGTAGTGCGGTTCGTTCGAGCCGAACGCCAGGTTGTACACGATCATGTTCGGCGTGTAGTTGTAGGTCACGTTGCCGGTGATGGTGCGCATCACCATCGGCTCGGAGAACAGCTGGAGCGTGCCGATCACCGAGAACAGCCCGGTGACGATGATGGCCGGCACCACCAGCGGCACCTTGATCCGCCAGGCGATCTGCCAGTTGCTCGCCCCGTCGATCCGCGCGGCCTCGTAGAGCTCGCACTGGATCGCCTGGAGCGCGGCGAAGATGATGATCATGTTGTAGCCGGTCCACTGCCAGGTGGCGACGTTGGCGATCGACCACAGCACGCTGCCCTTGGACAGAAAGTCGATATGCGCGCCGGCGCCGTCGAGGAGGTCCACGACGGGGCTGACGCCTGGCAGGTAGAGGAACGCCCACAGGATCGACGCGACGACGCCCGGCACCGCGTAGGGCAGGAAGGATGCGAGTTGGAACAGGCCGCGCAGCCGGACCACGGCCGCGTCGAAGATGAGGGCCATGATCAGGGCGAGGCCGAGCATGACCGGCACCTGCACCGCGCCGTAGAGCAGCACCCGGCCGACCGCGGCGAGCAGTTCCGAGTTGCCGAACGCCCGGGTGTAGTTGTCGAGGCCGACGAACGTGACGCTGGACGTGCCGAACCCCAGGCCAGAGTCGGAGGCGCCGTGGACGCTCTGCCAGAGGGCGTAGCCGACCGGTACGAAGTGGAACAGCGCGAACACCACGAAGAACGGCGTGGCGAACAGCCAGCCCATCTTCCAGTCGGGGCCGAAGCGGCGCTTGTGGCGCAGCACCTTGGGCAGACGCGGGTCGCGCGCCGGGGTCTTTCCGGCCGGAGCCGGCGGGCGCCGGGGCGCGACGGCGGCGGTGGTTGTGTGGGGGGGCGTCGCGGTCACTGGACGGACAGTCCCTTGTCCCGCATCTGCGATTCGGTCCGCTGGTCGATGTCCGCCAACTCCTCCGGGAGCGTGGTGGAGCCGTTGATCACGGCCTGCAGTGCGTCGTCGAGATAGGCGGTCGTGTCCGTCATCGTCGGGCCCCAGACCCACGGGTTCGACGAGCCGCTGGCCGTGAAGACGTCGTTGACCACCTGGTCGCCGAAGTACGGATCGGGCTGATTGATCGCCTCGACCGACTGCCCCTCCTCGGAGGCCGGCAGGACGCTCTCCGCGAGGATCTGTGCGCTGTCCTCGTTCGTGTTCAGCCAGGTGGCGAACTCCAGCGCCGCGTCCGTCTTCTCCGTGACGCTGGTCAGCGCGGTCAGCGACCCACCCCAGTAGACCGGGGCGTCGTCGCCCTCCGACCACTGCGGCAGCGGGGCGACGGACCACTTGCCCTCCAGGTCCGGCGCGTTCTCCTTCAGCGAGGCGCCGCCCCAGGCCGGCCCTATCCAGGTCAGGTAGGTGTCGTCGGCCATGCCCCGGAACCAGGTCGGCTGCCAGTGCTGGTCGCCCTTGACGTAGCCGTCGTCCAGCATCCCCTGCCAGTACTCGGCGACCTGCTGGGTGGCCTCGTCGTCGATGTCGACCTGCCAGGCGTCGCCGCTCGTCCCGAACCATTCGGCCTGCGCGTTCCACGCCAGGGAGGCCAGCCACGCCCCGCCGTTGCTGGGCAGCGCGGTGACGTACGAGTCGGGGTGCTCCCGCTTCAACTCGGCGGCGGCGTCGCGGTACTCCTCCCAGGTGGTGGGCGCGGACAGGCCGGCGTCCTCGAACACGTCGGAGCGGAAGTACAGCGCCTGCGTGCCGATGTCCTGCGGAACGCCCCACACCTTCCCGTCGATCACCACCTGGTCCCATACGGCCGGCGCGTAGTGGGACTCGATGTCCTCGCTCGCCTCCGTGATGTCCATCAGCGCGCCGTCCACCACCGTGGAGGTGAGGTTGGGGTAGTCCACCTGCACGATGTCGGGCGCGCCGGTCTCGCCGCTGATCGCGGCCTGGAGCTTGGGGAAGAAGTCGGCGGTGATCATCTGGAAGTTGACCTTGATGTCCGGATGGGTCTCGTTCCACAGGGCGACCGGCTCCGACATGTCGGTCCAGCCCCAGAAGGTGAGGGTCTGCTGTCCTGACGCGTCGTCGTCCGAGGAGCCGCCCCCGCAGGCGGTCAGGACGAGCAGCGTCCCCAGGGCGGCGGCGGCGAGTCGGTGCGCACGGGAAACTCTTGGTGACATGAGAGGGCTCTTCCTTGAGCGTGAGAGGCGTGAGAGGAGCGGACGGAGTCGGGCGAGCGCCGCGGGCGTGCGGCGCCGAACGGCCGGGTCATGACGCGGGCTCGGGCAGCAGCGCGCCGGTGGCGGCGGTCGCGGCGGTGTCGGCCGTCGCGGTGGTGGCGGTCGGGTCGGTGGCGGCGGGGGAGACGGTGACCGTGCTGAGGCGCGGCTCGGATCCGTCGAGCGCGCGTTTGGCCCCGGTCAGCCGGACGGCCGCCTCGTCGATCACGTCGGCGGCGTCGCGGCGGACGCTCATCCGGATCTCGCCCGGTTCGACGACACGCCTGCCGTCCCGGTCGGTGAACGCCAGCAGCCGGGTGGGGACGGCGAAGTCGACGCGGGCCGCCACCCCCGGTTCCAGTGGCACCCGGGCGAAGGCCACCAGCTGGGCCAGCGGCCGGGTCACGGACGCGACCGGATCGCTGGCGTAGAGCTGCACCACCTCCGCGCCGTTCCGGTCGCCGGTGTTGCGCACGGTGACGGCGCACCGGATCGCGTCGGTGACGTCGATCCGGTCCGCCTCGACGGCGAAGTCCGCGTTGTGGAAGCGGGTGTAGCTCAGCCCGAACCCGTAGTGGACCGGCGGTGCGGTGTCGAGGGCGGTCACCGTGCTCGCTCCGCCCAGCGGCGGGTGCAGATAGCGGTAGGGCTGCGCCCCGGTGGCGCGCGGCAGGCTCATCGGCATGCGGCCGCTGGGGTTGACCCGGCCGCTGAGCACCCCGGCGATGGCGGCCGCCCCCGCCTCGCCGGGGAAGAACACCTGGACGACGGCGGCGGCCCGGGGGAGCAGCCAGCCGATCGCGTAGGCGCGTCCGGTCAGCAGGACCACGACGGTCGGCGTCCCGGTGGCCAGCACGGCCTCGACGAGCTCCCGCTGCGCGCCGGGGAGTTCGAGGTCGTCGACGTCGCATCCCTCCCCGCTGGTGCCGCGCCCGAAGAGCCCGGAACGGTCCCCGACGACGACCACCTCGACGTCGGCGTCGCGGGCGGTCGCGACCGCCTCGGGGATGCCCGCCGTGTCCCCGTCGTCGACGCCCGTGCCCCACGCGGTGGTGATCCGCGCCCCGGCGAACTCCCGGTGGATCGCGTCCGCCACCGTCGGCACCACCAGCCCGTGATCCGCGTCGGGGTGCTGCGGCAGCACATGGTTGATGAAGGAATAGCAGCCGAACAGGGCCGACACCGACCGGGCGTTCGGGCCCAGGACCGCGATCCGGGCCGGCCCCGCGTCGCCCAGCGGCAGCACGCCGTCGTTGCGTAGCAGGATCACCGAGCGTTCGGCGAGGGCGCCGGCCAGCTCCCGGTCCTCCGCGTCGTCCAGGTCGGGCGCGGGACCGGTGATCGGGGACCAGCCGGGCTCCAGCAGGCCGAGTTCGGCCTTCTGCCGCAGGACGCGCTCCACCGCCCGATCCAGCACGTCCATGCCGAGGCGGCCGTCGGCGAGGCGTTCCCTGAGCGGGCCCAGGAAGGTCACCCCGGTGGGCAGCTCGATGTCGATGCCCGCGCTGATCGCCTGGGCCGCCGCCTCGCCGGCGTCCTCGGCGACCCGGTGCAGCGTCTGGAGGAACGCCACGGCGAAGTAGTCGGCCACCACCGTGCCGGTGAAGCCCCATTCCTCGCGCAGCAGGCCGGTCAGCAGGTCCCGGTTGACGGCGACGGGAAGGCCGTCGATCTCCGCGTAGGAGTTCATCACCGAACGCGTCCCGGCGTCGCGGACCGCCACCTCGAAGGGGAACGCCAGAATGTCGCGCACCTCCCGCTCCCCGGCGGACACGGGGGCGAGGTTGCGGCCGGCCTGGGAGGCGGAGTAGCCGACGAAATGCTTGAGCGTGGCCACCACGCCCGCGCCCTGCAGACCGCGGACGTAGGCGGCCCCGGTCACGGCCACGTGGTAGGGGTCCTCTGAGATGCACTCCTCCACCCGTCCCCACCGCATGTCCCGGATCACGTCGAGCACCGGCGACAGCCCCTGGTGGATGCCGAGTCCCGCCATCACCCGGCCGATCCGCCCGGCCATCCGTTCCACCAGGGCCGGGTCGAAGCTGGCGCCCCAGGCGGGCGGTACGGGGTAGGTGGCCGCCCGCCACGCGGCCAGGCCGGTCAGGCACTCCTCGTGGACGATCGCCGGGATGCCGAGCCGGGTGTGCTCGCGCAGCCACCGTTGCTTGGCCGCCAGCGTGGCCAGCCCCTGCGTGGGGTCGAGCGGCGCGGTTCCGTAGTGGCGGGTGACGTGGCCAAGACCGTGCTCGGCGAACGCCGCGAAGTCGTGGTCCACGGTGTCCATCGCGTTCTCCAGAGGAGCGACGGCGTCGCCCTCCCTGTCGACCCCCTGCCACAGGCCGACGAGTTGGGCCAGCTTCTCGTCGAGGGTCATGTCGGCCACCAGTCGCGACACCGCGGCCCGGCCGTGGTGGAACGTGGTAGCTGCGTCATCGAGGGCAGACACGAATGGCCTTCTCCGTGCTCGGCGGGTTCCGCATTTCTTCGGCGACCTGAGGGGTCCCCTGCAACGAATTCCGCAAGAATTGCGGGCGGGCATGACGCGCAAGCTAGGTATTGGTAAAAACGTGTGTCAAGGCAGAAGACAAAAAATGCGGCTCAGACGGCTGTTGCATGGGTCAGTGGCGGAATATTCTGCGACTTGTTGCGGATATTTGCGGAACGGGAAAGCCTGGGGCGCGTCGGCGGAGAGGAGTGGGCATGGGCGGCCGGGTAACGATGGCGCAGGTGGCCAGGGCGGCGGGGGTTTCCGTCTCCACGGTGTCGCGCGTGCTGGGGGACAGGCCCGACATATCGGAGGAGACGCGCCACCGCGTCGCCAGGGCGGCCGAGGAGACCGGTTACGCCACGCGCAGGGGTCGCGGGCAGCAGCGGGGCGGACTGCTCGACGTCCTCATCGAGGGGTTCACCACCGCGTGGGCGGGCGAACTCATCACCGGGGCCCAGGCCGCCGCGTTCAGCCAGGGATTCACGCTGGCGGTCACCGCCACGAGCCACCCGCGTTTCCGGATCAGCGACTGGGTCGAGACGCGCCGCGCGCGCCCGCCCGACGGCGTCATCCTCGTCCTCTCCCGGGCCCGCCACGACGAGATCGCCGCCCTCGCGAGCCTGCCGGCCCCGCTGATCCTCCTCGACCCGGTGGGCACCAGCGACCCGACCATCCCCACGGTCGGCACCACCAACTGGTCGGGGGGCGCGGCCGCCACCCGGCATCTGCTCGAACTCGGCCACCGGCGTGTCGGGTTCATCGGCGGTTCGCGCGAGATGCGCTGCACGCGGGAGCGGCATGAGGGATACCTGGCCGCGCACCGCGAGTTCTCGCTCGACCCCGACCCCGCCCTCACGCGCTACGGGGACTTCCTCGTCACCGGCGGGGCGGAGCACGGCGCCGCGCTGCTCGACCTCGCCGACCCGCCGACTGCCGTCTTCGCCGGCTCCGACGGCCAAGCCGCCGGCGTCTACCAGGCGGCCACGGCCCGCGGGCTGCGGATTCCGGTGGACGTGTCCGTTGTGGGCTTCGACGACACCGTGCTCTGTGCGATGCTCGCCCCGCCGCTCACCACCGTCCGCCAACCCCTCGCGGAGATGGCGACCGAGGGCGTGCGGCTGATCGCCCAGGAGCACGCCAGGTCCGGCTCGACGGCGGGCCGCCGCGTGGAACTGGCCACGTCGCTGGTCATCCGGCAGAGCACCGCACCACCGGCACAGACGGCAACAGCGCCCACCGGAACCGCACCTGACGAGACGGTGCCTGGCCAGACGAGCCGGGACGAGACGAGCCGGGTCGAGCCCGGCCGGGATGAGACGGGAGGAACGCGATGACGAAGCACCCGACCGTGCGCATGGTCACCGTGGCCCGGGCCGCCAACGTCTCCCAGAGCGTCGTCTCCAAGGTGCTCAACGGCCGTCCTGGTGTCTCCGCGTCCGTCCGCCAACGCGTCCTGGACGCCGTGGCGGCGACCGGCTACCAGTGGCATCGCCGCGCCTCCCGCCACGGCTCGGTCGAGGTGGTGTTCGGCAGCGTGGGCAACGCCGTCAACGCGCAACTGCTGCGCGGCTTCTCCGCCGTGCTCGCCCCGAACGGCCGGGCGCTCACCGTCAGCCACGCCGACGAGGGCACCGAATGGCTGGACAACCTGCTCGCACACCGACCCGGCGGGATCGTGCTGGTGCTCTCGCCCGTGCCGCCCGCGGTCCAACAGCGGCTGTCCGAGACGCGGCTGCCCACCGTCATCCTCGACACCATCGGCGACGCCCCGCCGGGCATGAACACCGTCGGGGCCACCCAGTGGCGGGGCGGAACGCTGGCGGCCCAGCACATCACCGAACTCGGACACCGGCGGATCGGGCTGATCAGCGGGCCGCTGGACCTGGTCTGCTGCCGCGCCCGCTTCGGCGGCTACCTGGCGGCGCTCCGCGAGACGCACATCCGCGCCGACCGCGCCCTGATCCGCAGCGTGCCGTTCCAGTCCGAGCCCGCCCGGCGCGCCGCGAATGCCATGCTGGACCACTACGAGCCCCCGACCGCCTTCGTCGCCGGCAACGACCTCCAGGCGCTCGGCATCATCGAGGCCTGCGCCGAACGCGGGCTGCGGGTGCCCGACGACGTCTCGGTCGTCGGGTTCGACGACCAGGACTCAGCGCGGTCGGCGGCCCCCGCCCTGACGACGGTGCGTCAGCCGTTCGAGGAGATGGCGGCCGAGGCCATCCGCGTCCTGGAGGCCGTGTCGGACGACGCGTCGTTGGCCCCCATCCGCCTCGACCTCTCGGTGGACCTCGTCGTCAGGGAGTCGACGGGACCGGCCCCCGCCCGTCCCTCCCGCGTCCCCCGCACCCTCCTCGCCACCCCGCCGTCCACCGGCCGCCGCACCGGAGGCCGATAACGAGCGCGCCCACCAGCACCCCGGGGAGCCTCAGCTTCCGGCGGCGTCGGCCGTCGCCCGAACTCGCCGCCGCGGGCGTTTCCTGGTGCCCCTCGCCGCTCGCGTGCCGCGTCTCCGTTGCTGCCGCTCCGCGGCCAGCCAGCGGCCCAGGGCCGCACGGTAGGCGTCGCCGTACAATTTCGCACGTTCCGTGGACGGTTCCGGCATCTCACCGCTCCCGACTGGACGTCCGTCAGGGGCGGTCCTGGTGGGCGGGGCCCAGCGGCGCCTCGCCGTCGGGGTCGGTGCGCCGCCGCCCGGCCGTCGCCACCGCGGACCCCACCACCAGCGGGCCACCGATCCACAGCCACAGCGGACTCCACGTCACCGCCGCCACGAGCACGAACGCCAGCCCCACCACGAACATCCCCGCCGCGGCGTCTGTCCCCGTGTCCACCATCGGACCGCCCCCTCCATGAATGTGTGGAAATTGTATCGGAAGAGGGGACGTTCGGCGTCCCTGAGGACCCGTCAGAATTCTGGCGCTGTTCGGTGCGCGGGCTGTTCGGGACTCAGCGGCGGGACTTCGTCTCGAAACGAGGGCCCAGGTCCGGGACGTCGGAGCGCTGCAACTCGGTGACCAGCCGATGGACGGTCATCAACTCGTGCAGCAGCGTGCCGGTTTCCTCGCGGGACAGGCCGGCGGTGCGCGCGATGTCGTCGAGATGGACGGCCTCGCCGCCGTGTTCGCTCTCCGCGATCGTCAGGGCGCGGAAGACCGCCGCGTGCGCCTCCGTGTACTCCGACGTCGGCTCCGCGTCCCCCCGCCCCGCGAAGTCCCGTTCCCGCCGCCGGGACGCCGAACGGCCCTCCGCTTGAGCCCTGATCGACTCCTCCCGCCGATCCTGCTTGCCCCGGTGGATCGGGGCCACCTTCTGCTCGTGGGTCAGCGACGAGCGGTGCGTCATATGCGTCCGCTGCTTCGAGGCCCCGGTCGTTTCACCGCGGGCGCTGGGCGTCTCGCCGGCCTTCTCGGCCTGGTGGGCGGCCGCCCGCCGCTGGGTCTCGTCGCCTTCGACCTTCTTGCGCACCATGGGAGTCCTCCCTCCTGGTTCGGACGGGCAGATCAGCGTTCCTCGCGCCGCCGTGCGCAACGTCGACGTGTCCGCCGGGAAGTCCTGACGTTCGTGCCAGTCATGGGCTCTCCCGCGTCCGTGCTCAGCCGAGCGAGCCGAGCAGGTCCCGGCATGCCTGCGCGCAGCGCCGGCATGCCTCGGCGCACACCAGGCAGTGTTCGTGCATGCCGGCGTGCTGCTCGCACTCCTCCGCACACGCCATGCACGCGATCACGCAGGCCTCCAGCTGCGCCCGGGTGATGTTCGCGTCGTAGCCGGTGTGGCGGGACAGCACCCACGCGGTGGTCTGGCAGATGTCCGCGCAGTCCATGTCCGTGCGGATGCATTTGCGCAGCTCGGCCACCCGATCCTCGGACAGGCAGGCGTCCGCGCACGCGGTGCAGGCCTGGGCGCAGGCCAGCGCCTCCTGGATGCACCGGGTCAGCGCCTGGCGGTCGATCCCGCCGAGGTCGGCCGGGTGCGTCTGCAGCATCTCCTTCACCGGAGCGGTCATGGGTCTCGCCTTTCGCTCGTCCGCCGGGTCGGCCGCCGGTCGCTCGCCGACCCACCCGCAGTCACACGACGGGTAACACCTCGGCGCCGGGTACAAACCCGCCCGAAACGGCCGCCTCGGCCGCCGGCCTCGCACCCTTGAGAAGCCCGCTGGCGCGGACCGCTCCGGTGCTGACTGTTACTGTTCGTGCCGGATGTGTCACGTCGGGTGCGGGTTCGGCGGGGGAGTGGTTCTCCGCGCGGTTCCGGGAGCTCCTGGCGAACGGCCATCCGCCTGTGTGATGGGCGACACCCTGCGGGCGGGGGTCACGTAAGCGAAGCATCAGAGCCGGGCCCGGTCCCGTCAGCGACGCGTCAGGGGTGTTCGCGACGGTCCTGGGTGGATGTTTCCTGAGCTGGTGAGACCGATTTTCCCCATTCTTCTCTCCCCTCAGGAGTCCCGATGACCGATGTGGTCTTCGTTCTGGTCACCGTCGCGGGGTTCGCGCTGGTGGCCCTGGTCGCCCAGGGGGTGACCAGGCTGTGAGCGTCGAGAACATCGTCGGTCTTGGCGTGGCCGGCCTGCTCGTCGGCTATCTGGTCCTCGCACTGTTGTTCCCCGAGAAATTCTGAGGGGGGACGTGATGAGCGAAACAGTGACGGACGTGCTCCAGATATCGGCCGTGGTCGTGGTGCTGGCGTTGGTGCACCGTCCCCTTGGCGACTACATGGCGGCCGTCTACTCCTCGAAGAAGCACCTGCGGGTGGAGCGGTGGATCTACCGCTGCGTCGGCGCGGACCCGGACGCGGAGATGCGGTGGCCCGCCTATCTGCGCGGGGTCCTGGCGTTCTCCCTGGTCGGCGTGCTCTTCCTCTACGTCTTCCAGCGGGTGCAGGATCATCTCCCGCTGTCGCTCGGGTTCGAGGCGATCCCGCCGGACCAGGCGTTCAACACGGCGGTCTCGTTCGTGTCGAACACCAACTGGCAGGCCTACTCCGGCGAGGCCGCGATGGGACATCTGGTGCAGGCCGGCGGGCTTGCCGTGCAGAACTTCCTGTCGGCGGCGGTGGGCATGGCGGTCGCGGTCGCGCTGGTGCGCGGCTTCGCCCGCTTCCGCACCGGGAAGCTGGGCAACTTCTGGGCCGATCTGGTGCGCGGTACCGTGCGGATCCTGCTGCCGATCGCCGCGCTGGCCGCGGTCGTGCTGGTGGCGCTGGGCGCCATCCAGAACGTGTCCACCGGCACCGAGGCGCACACACTCTCCGGCGCCACCCAGCACCTCACGGGCGGCCCGATCGCCTCCCAGGAGGCCATCAAGAACCTGGGCACCAACGGCGGCGGCCCGTACAACGCCAACTCCGCCCACCCGTTCGAGAACCCCGACGGCATCAGCAACATCCTGGAGATTCTGCTGCTCCTGCTGATCCCGTTCTCGTTGCCGCGCACCTTCGGGCGGATGGTCGGCAGCGTTCGGCAGGGCTACGCCATCGTCGCGGCGATGGCCGTGATCTGGCTGGCCGGTGTGGTGGCCGTCACGATCGTGGAGCACCAGGCGCCGGGCTCGGCGTCCGAGCTCGCGGGCGGCTCCCTGGAGGGCAAGGAGCAGCGGTTCGGCATCGGCGGCTCCGCCCTGTTCGCCGTGTCCACGACGATGACGTCCACGGGGTCGGTGAACTCCTTCCACGACTCCTTCCAGGGCCTGTCCGGCGGAGTGCTGATCTTCGGCATGGTGCTCGGCGAGGTCGCGCCCGGCGGTGTCGGATCCGGGCTGTACGGGATGTTGATCATGGCGATGATCGCCGTGTTCCTCGCCGGCCTGATGATCGGCCGCACCCCGGAGTACCTCGGCAAGAAGCTCGGCGCCCGGGAGATCAAGCTCGCCGCCTGCGCGCTGCTGGTCACCCCGGCACTGGTGCTCGTCGGCACCGCGCTGGCCATGGCGCTGGGCGACGGCGAGGACAGCATGACGAACGTCGGGCCGCACGGTTTCTCCGAGGTTTTGTATGCGTATGCCTCGGCGGCGAACAACAACGGGAGCGCTTTCGCTGGGCTTTCCGCGAACACGGATTTCTTCAACACGACGTTGGGTCTGGCGATGCTGCTGGGCCGGTTCCTGCCGATGGTCTTCGTGCTGGCCCTGGCGGGTTCTCTGGCGGAACAGCGTCGGGTGCCGGTCACGGTCGGCACGCTCCAGACTCACAATCCTCTTTTCAGCGGGCTGCTGGTGGCCACCACCGTCATCGTCGCCGGACTGACCTTCTTCCCCGCGCTCTCGCTTGGCCCGCTCGCGGAAGGACTCGCCACATGAGCACCATCACCCCCACTCCGACTCGTCCTCCCCAGCCGCCCACTGAAGGCCGGGACCCCGACCCCGCGGGGCGGCCGCCCCGGGTGACGCGTGGGGCGTTCGCTCCCCGTCAGTTGTGGCAGGCGCTGCCCCAGACGCTGGCCAAGCTGCACCCGCGGGTGATGGTCGCCTCCCCGGTCATCTTCGTGGTGGAGATCGGCGCGGTGCTCTCCACGGTGTTGGCCGCCACGGATCCGGGTGACTGGTTCGGCTGGACCATCGCCGCATGGCTGTGGGCCACCGTGCTGTGCGCGAACCTGGCCGAGGCCGTCGCCGAGGGCCGTGGGCGGGCGCAGGCGGACACGCTGCGCCGCGCGCGGACCGACGCGGTCGCGCGTCGCCTGGCCGGGGACGGTGTGGAGGAACGTGTGCCCGGCACCGCGTTGCGGGTGGGTGACCGGGTGGTCTGCGAGGCCGGGGACATCATTCCCGGTGACGGGGATGTCATCGAGGGCGTCGCCTCGGTGGACGAGTCCGCCATCACGGGCGAGTCCGCACCCGTCATCCGGGAGTCCGGCGGCGATCGCACGGCCGTGACGGGCGGCACCCGCGTGCTGTCCGACCGGATCGTGATACGGATCACGACCCCGCCGGGCGAGACGTTCATCGACCGGATGATCGCCCTGGTCGAGGGAGCGGAACGGCAAAAGACGCCCAACGAGATCGCGTTGAACATCCTGCTCGCCTCGCTGACCATCATCTTCCTCCTCGCGGTGGTCACCCTCCAGCCCTTCGCGGTCTACGCGGGCGCCGAACAGTCCCTCGTCGTACTGGTCGCGTTGCTGGTGTGTCTGATCCCGACCACCATCGGCGCGCTGCTCTCGGCCATCGGCATCGCCGGCATGGACCGCCTGGTCCAGCGCAACGTGCTCGCCACCTCCGGCCGGGCCGTCGAAGCCGCCGGCGACGTCACCACCCTCCTCCTGGACAAGACCGGCACCATCACCCTCGGCAACCGCCAGGCAACCCGCCTGATCCCCCTCGGCGACACGCCGACGCACGAACTGGTCGCCGCGGCCTGGGCGGCCAGCCTCGCGGACGAAACGCCCGAGGGCCGCAGCATCGTGACGCTGTGCGAGAAAGAGGGCGCCGGGAGAGACGCCGCGCGGCCCGACGGCGAGACCCTGCAGCCCGTGCCGTTCACCGCCCAGACCCGGATGTCCGGCGTGGACATCACCGCGGATGGCGAGGACCGACACATCCGTAAGGGCGCGGTCGGCGCGGTCACGGCCTGGGCGACCGACCTCGGCGGCACCGTTCCCGCCGGCACCCAACAGGTCGTGGACGAGATCGCCGCCTCGGGCGGCACCCCACTGCTCGTCGCCACCGCCGACCCTCGCGGCGCCCGACTGCTGGGCGTGATCCACCTCAAGGACATCATCAAACCCGGCATGTCCGAACGCTTCGAACAACTCCGCGCCATGGGGATCAGGACCGTCATGATCACCGGCGACAACGCCACCACCGCCCGCGCCATCGCCGCCGAGGCCGGCGTGGACGACTACCTCGCGGAAGCCACCCCCGAGGACAAGATGGCGTTGATCAAACGGGAGCAGGCCGGCGGCCGGCTGGTCGCGATGACCGGCGACGGCACCAACGACGCCCCCGCGCTGGCCCAGGCCGATGTCGGCGTCGCCATGAACACCGGCACCTCGGCCGCCAAAGAAGCCGGGAACATGGTCGACCTGGACTCCGACCCGACCAAACTCATCGACATCGTCCAGATCGGCAAACAACTCCTGATCACCCGCGGTGCCCTGACCACCTTCTCCCTCGCCAACGACGTCGCCAAGTACTTCGCGATCATCCCCGCCATGTTCGCGGTGGCCTATCCGAGCCTGGACAAGCTCAACATCATGGGACTGGCCAGCCCTCAGTCGGCCATCCTCTCCGCGGTGATTTTCAACGCCCTGGTCATCGTCGCGCTGGTCCCGCTCGCCCTACGCGGCGTGGCCTACCGGCCGATGAGCGCCGACCAGATGCTGCGCCGCAACCTCGCCATCTACGGCCTCGGCGGCCTGATCGTCCCCTTCGTCGGCATCAAACTCATCGACCTGCTCCTCTCCCTCCTCCCGGGCATCGGGTGATCACCATGTTCCTCAACTCCCTCAGCCTCCGCGCCGCGGGCCGCCCCCTGTGGGCCGCGACCCGAGCCCTCCTCGTCCTGACCGTGGTGACCGGCGTCCTCTACCCCCTGGCCGTCACCGGCATCGCCCAGGCCGCGTTCCCCCACCAGGCCAACGGCTCCACCGTCGAGGCGGACGGCGAGGTCATCGGCTCCGAACTGATCGGCCAGACCTGGAACCGCCCCGACGGCGAGCCCGACCCCCGCTGGTTCCAACCCCGGCCCTCCAACAGCGACTACGACCCACGCGCCACCGGCTCCAGCCAACTCGGCGCCAGCGACCCGACGCTGCTGGAGACGGTCCGGGAGGCGCGCGAACAGGTCGCCGCCTTCAACGGCGTGCCGCTCTCCGAGGTCCCCGCCGACGCGGTCACAGGCTCCGGCTCCGCCATCGATCCCCATATCTCACCCGGCTACGCCCGCATCCAGACCGACCGGATCGCCGAGGCCAACGGCCTACCGCGCGCCGACGTCGCCCGGCTGGTCGAGGACCACGTCGAGGGCCGAGACCTCGGCTTCCTCGGCGCCGACCGGGTCAACGTGCTGGAACTCAACCTCGCCCTTCGCGAGCTCACCCAGGGCTGACGGTCTCCCGGGCCCGGGACGTTCGCCTGGCCAGCAGCGGCGCGGTGACGAGCGTGGCGGCGAGGAGTATGCCGAAGGCGACGGTCAGCGCGGTGGTGTAGCCGTGCACGGAGGCCGCGGTGGTGTCCCGGTCCGACACCAGATAGGACGCGGTGGCGCTGGCCGCGACGGTGTTGAGCAGCGCGGTGCCGAGGGCCGCCCCGAGCTGTTGGGAGGCGTTGTAGGCGGCCGATGCGGCCCCGATGTCGTGCCCCCGCATGCCGGCGGTGGCCAGGCCGGCGGTCGGGGGCAGGACGCAGCCGAGGCCGAGTCCGGTGAGAAGGAGCGCGGGCGTCAGGTACAGGGGCAGAACGTCCGTGCTCTCCGCCGTCAGGCGGGTGAGGATGACCATCCCGCTGGCGGCGGCGAGCAGGCCGGGCAGGATCAGCGCCGCGGGTGCGACCCGGCCGTGCAGCCTTCCGGCGATGAGCGTCGCGCCGACCAGGGCGGCCAGGGCGTTGATGATCAGCGTGAGCCCCGCCTGGACCGGCGAGTAGCCCAGGACGGTCTGGGTGTAGTAGCTCATGAACAGGTAGAAGCCGAACATCGCGACGAACATCAGGGTGATCGAGAGGAACGCGCCGCCGCGGGCGCGGTCCCAGAGCACCCGCATGGGCAGCAGCGGGTGCGGAGTGCGCAGCTCGACGGCGACGAACGCGGTCAGCAGCAGGAGGCCGCCGGCCAGCAGCGCCAGAACCTTCGGTGAGTCCCAGCCGTGCGGCTCGGCCTCGTTGAAGCCGTAGACCACCGCGGCGAATCCGGTGGCGCTCAGCAGCGCGCCGGGCACGTCGAGCCGTCCGTCCCGGGGGAGCGGGCGGTCGCGGGGGATGAGCGTCGTGCCGAGCACGGCGAGCAGCGCGATGGGGATGTTGATGTAGAGGCACCAGCGCCAGCTGGTGTACTCGGTGAGCAGCCCTCCCGCGATCAGGCCCACGGCGGAGCCCGCGGCGCCGACGGCGGCGAACACGCCGAACGCGCGGCCGCGTTCGCGTGGTTCGGTGAACGTGGTCGTCAGCAGCGCCAGTCCGGCGGGTGCGAGGGCGGCGGCGAAGACGCCCTGCAGGGTCCGCGCCCCGAACAGCACGCCGGGGCTCGTGGCGGCCCCGCCCAGCGCGGACGCGGCGGCGAAGCCGACCAGGCCGACGATGAACGTCCTGCGGTGGCCGAACGAGCCGCTGACCCTGCCGCCGATCAGCAGCAGCCCGCCGAAGGCCAGCGCGTACGCGGTGATCGCCCACTGGCGGTTGGCGTCGGTCATGCCGAGCGCGTCCTGTGCGGAGGGCAGCGCGATGTTCATGATCGTGCCGTCGAGCACCACCAGCAGCTGGGCCGCGCTCACCGCGAGCAGCGTCCCCCATTCCCGCCGGGCCGAGGTTGCGCCGGCTGTGCGGACCGGGTGGTCTGCGTGTTCTTCCATGATCCCTTCCTGTTCCACGTCGTGCCTAACGTCGTTCAGTTCTCCCTAACAACGTTAGGGTAGGTGAACACGGTACTACACTGGGCGAGCCCGGCAGGGCGGGCGGCAGGGCGATCGGAACGTCAGGTGAGGTGGGCATGGGCACGGCGGGCGGCCAGCGGAAGAACGGCGACATCCGGAGCGTCTGGCTGCGGCCGCGCCGCACCCCCCGGGGGGAGCCGCCGTTGACGCTCACCCGCATCGTCGAGGCGGCCGTGGCCCTGCTCGACGACGAGGGGATCGACCGGCTCACGATGCGGCGGCTCGCCGACCGGCTGGACGTCGTCGCCCCCTCGCTGTACTGGCACGTCGACACGAAGGACGACGTCATCGACCTCGCCGTCGACGCGATCTTCGGGGCGCCCCCGCCCGCGGTGGGGCAGGCGTCCCACTGGCGCGACGGCATCGGCGCCGTGCTGGCCGCATGGCGGACGGCGCTGCTGCGTCACCCCTGGGCCGCCGCCGTTCCGGCGCGCCGCCGCCCGACCATCGGCCCGAACTTCCTCGCCTGGATGGAGATCCTCCAGGCCACGCTCGTTCGCGCCGGCTTCACCGGGACCAGCCTGTCCGCCGCCACCTGGGCCCTCTACAACCACGTCATGGGCTCGGCGTCGACCGAAACCGCCCTGCACATCACCGCCGAGGAGCGCCGCGTCGGCCAGGAGCAGCTGCGAGCCGACCGCGACCGGTATCCGACGCTGGCCACCCACGGCTACCTCTACGACGACGACTGGGACGGCAGCTTCACCACGGGCCTGCACTACCTGCTCGACGGACTGGAGGCGCAACTCGCCCGCCCGGGTCGGTGACCGCCGGAGATACGATGGCGCCGACCGAACCGGGGGACGGTGGGGGAGCGCGGTGCACGCACCGGACCAGAGCGGCGAGCGGATCGTACGGCCGGAGACGCTGCTGCTGGCGTTGCTCGGCGACCAGGTCCTCGACCAGGACTGGGACGGCCGCTGGACGCTGCTGACGTTCTCGGTGCCGGAGACCCGCCGCGCCGACCGCCACGCGGCGCCTCGTGACCGTGGATGGTCGGAAGCTCCTATAGATCGTCAAGTGGTCTGTAGGAGCGGTTTGGGGGTTGGGATCAGTCGAGTGCCTTGTCGAGGTTGAAGGCGGCGCTGATCAGGGACAGGTGGGTGAAGCCCTGCGGGAAGTTGCCGCGCTGTTCGCCGGTGTGGCCGACCTGTTCGGCGTACAGACCGAGGTGGTTGGCGTAGGTGAGCATCTTCTCGAACGCCAGCCGGGCCTCGTCGGTGCGCCCGGCGCGCACCAGCGCCTCCACGTACCAGAAGGAGCAGATGGAGAAGGTGCCCTCCTCGCCGCGCAGTCCGTCGGGGCTGACCGCCGGGTCGTAGCGGTAGACCAACGAGTCGGACACCAGTTCCTCGCTCAGGGCGTCGAGCGTGGACAGCCATTTGGGGTCGGTGGGCGAGACGAACTTGGTCAGCGGCATCATCAGCACCGAGGCGTCGAGCACGTCGCCGCCCTCGTGCTGGACGAACGCCTTGCGTTCGGGGGACCAACAGTGGGCCATGATCCGCCGGTAGATCGCGTCCCGTCGGCTACCCCAGCGCGGCAGGTCGGCGGGCAGGCCGCGGCGGCGGGCCATGCGCATGGCCCGTTCGACGGCGACCCAGCACATCAGCCGGGAGTGGCTGAAGCGCCGGCGGCCGCCGCGCGTCTCCCAGATGCCCTCGTCGGGCTGGTCCCAGTGGTCGCAGACCCACTCCACCAGGTCGCAGACCTCGTCCCAGACGTCGCTGGAGATCGGCTCGCCCCATTTGTCGTAGAGGTAGATCGAGTCGATGAGCGCGCCGTAGACGTCGAGTTGGAGCTGGTCGGCGGCGGCGTTGCCGACCCGCACCGGCGCCGAGTCGAGATGACCGCTCAGGTGGCCCAGCACGCGTTCGGGCAGCTCGCGGCGCCCGTCGATGCCGTACATGATCTGCAACGGCCCGCGGGTCGGGCTGGCAGCGTCCGCCGCGGACCCGGAGGGGCGCTCGGCGGTCTCCGAGAGGAACCTCACGAACGCCGCCGCCTCCTCGGTGAACCCCAGCCGCAGCAGGGCGTAGACGCCGAACGCCGCGTCCCGCAGCCATACGTGTCGGTAGTCCCAGTTCCGCTCGCCGCCGATCTGCTCGGGCAGGCTGGTGGTGGGCGCGGCGACCATCGCGCCGGTCGGGGCGTAGGTGAGCAGCTTCAGCGTGAGCGCGGAGCGGTGGACCATCTCCCGCCAGCGGCCCCGGTACCGGGAGGCGGCCAGCCAGCGCCGCCAGAACGCGACCGTGGCGGCGAACTGCTCGGCCGCCTCGGAATGCGGGCAGCCACGCGGTGGCACGCCGGGGGCCATCCGGTCCAGGGCGAACACCTCGGCGTGCCCCTCGCCGAGCGTGAAACGTGCCGAGGCGTCGCGGTCGTCGCAGCTCAGCGGCACCGTCGCCGTCAGCGCCAGCGACAGTTCCGGGGTGGAGAAGAGCACCTGGCCCCGTCCCTGCCCCGGCTCGACGGTGTGCGGCTCGGCGCCGTAGCCGAACCGGGGTGCCACACGGGCGCGGAAGGGGACCGTGCCGCGGACCCCCACCACGCGCCGGATCAGCCGGTTCCGCTCGGCCTCGCCGGCGCCGTCGCCATCGCCGGAGACGATCGGCATGAAGTCCTGGATCTCGCAGACGCCGTCCGGTGTGAAGAAGCGGGTGATCAGGACGTTGGTGTCGGGGAAGTAGAACTGGCGGGTCCGCACCACCGGCACGTCGGCGGCGAGCTCGAACGATCCGCCGCGCTCGGCGTCCAGCAGCGCGCCGAAGACGCTGGGCGAGTCGAAGCGCGGGCAGCAGTACCAGTCGATGGTGCCGTCGATGCCCACCAGGGCCGCGCTGCGCAGGTCCCCGATCAGCCCGTGGTCGGCGATCGGCAGGTACCGGGAGGTGGCCTCGTTCATCCTGATCCTCCTCCGCTCAGCGTAGATGCGGATCCGCGCCCGCGCCCCGTGCCGGCCGTGCCGCGCCACCCTGTCGCGCCACCCTGCATCGGGGGCCGCATCGGCGCCGTTCGGCGACGGACTGCTGGCGAGAAAGCGGCGCCTGATTGCTCCGAACGGGGGATGTGGGGTTGGTGTCGCCTTCCCCGCGGCAAAGGGGGCGCACCACCAGTCGCTGCCGCACCGCGACGCCGTGCGCGACACTTCTGAGTGGGTAGCTTGACGATTGTTCGCAGTTCGAGCCACGGGGACAGGGGGAACGGGGGATGGGCCGGCAGGAGAAGGCGTTGGATCCGGAGGCGGGTCCGGTGCAGCGGTTCGCGTGGGGGTTACGTGGGCTGCGTCGGAAGGCGGGGGGTTTGACCTATCGGGTGATGGCTGCGCGCACGGGGTATACGGTGTCGACGTTGTCGCGGGCGGCGGGTGGGGAGTCGTTGCCGTCGCTACCGGTCACGTTGGCGTATGTGGAGGCGTGCGACGGGGATCCGGAGGAGTGGGAGCGGCGCTGGCGTGAGGTCTCCGAGGATCTGGCGGTGGACGCGTCCAAGGCTCCGGATGTCGTCGCGCCCTACAAGGGGTTGACCCGGTTCGAGCCGGACGATCGTGAGCGGTTCTTCGGCCGCGAAGGACTCACGGGTGCGCTGCTGGAGCTGGTGTGGGCCGGCCGTTTCACCGCTCTGGTGGGGCCTTCGGGGAGTGGGAAGTCCTCGTTGTTGCGGGCGGGTCTGATCCCGGCGCTGCGATCCGGGCAGACGCCGCAGCAGCCGCCTCCGGTGGCGATTCGCATTCTGACCCCTGGTGAGCATCCGGTGCGTAGTCATGCGGAGGCGCTTGTGCCGCATGAGGGGGTTGGGGTTGGGGTTGGGGACACGGTGGTGGTGGTCGATCAGTTCGAGGAGGTCTTCACCCTGTGTCAGGACCGGGCTGAGCGGGCGGAGTTCATTGGTCTGTTGTTGGGTTGCCGGGAGTCTGGCAGCTGTTTACGGGTCGTTATCGCGGTGCGGGCGGATTTCTATGGTCGTCTGGCGGAGTATGCCGAGCTGACGGTGGCGTTGAACGAGGCCAGTTTGTTGGTGGGGCCGATGAGTCCGGCGGAGTTGCGTGAGGCGATCGTCAAGCCGGCTCAGTCCGCGGGTTTGATCGTGGAGCGTGCTCTGGCCTCCCGGATCGTCGAGGAGGTCAGGGGTGAGCCGGGTGGGTTGCCGTTGATGTCTCATGCTCTGTTGGAGACGTGGCGTCGTCGGAAGGGTCGGGCGTTGACGCTGGCGGGGTATGAGGCGGCCGGTGGGGTTCACGGGGCGGTGGCTCGTACGGCGGAGCTGGCGTATACCCGGCTCAGGCCCGAGGAGGCGGATGTTGCTCGTCGTGTTCTGCTGCGGCTGATCAATCCGGGGGAGGGGGTGCAGGACACGCGGCGGCCCACGGATCGTGTGGAGTTGGATCTTGCGGATGCGGATGCTGTGCAGACGGAGCGGGTTCTTGGGCGTTTGGCGCGGGATCGTCTGATCACTTTGGATGACACTACTGTCGATCTGGCGCATGAGGCGTTGATTACGGCGTGGCCGCGGTTGCGGGCGTGGATCGATGTGGATCGGGAGCGGTTGCGGGTGCATCGGCGGCTGACCGAGGATGCCCGTTCCTGGGAGGGCTTGGGGCGGGACGCTGACGCGTTGTATCGCGGTAGCCGGCTCACGAACGCGGAAGAGGCTTTCCCGGCCGGGGAGCACGACGAGCTGACGCCGTTGGAGCGGTCCTTTCTGATCGCGAGTCTTCGGGCGCGTCATCAGGAGCAGCGGGCGTCCGCGCGTGCGGCCCGTCGGATGCGTGTTCTGGCCTCCGCTTTGTCGCTGCTGCTGGTGGTGGCGATCACGGCGGCGGTGGTGGCGGTCCAACAGCAGCGGGCGGCCGTCGATGCGCAGCGGGAGGCCCTGTCGCGTCAGCTGGCCGCGCAGTCCACCGCGTTGCTGGAGTCCGATCCGGACCTGGCCTCGTTACTGGCCATCCATGCGTATCGGACCAGCCCCACCCCCGAGGCCACCACCAGCCTCTACAACGCCGCCGACCTGGGGCTGGAGCACATGCTGACCGGCCACGGCGGTCAGGTGCATGCGGCGGCGTTCAGCCCGGACGGCCGCACCCTGGCCACCGGCGGCTACGACGGGACGGTGCGGCTGTGGGACGTGGCCACGGGCGAGGAGCGCCGCGTCCTCACCGGCCACGACGGCTGGCTGATCTCGACGGCGTTCAGCCCGGACGGCCGCACCCTGGCCACCGGCGGCAGGGACGGCACCGTGCGCCTGTGGGATGCGGCCACGGGCGAGGAGCGCCGCGTCCTCACCAGCCAGGACGGCTGGGTGGACGCGGTGGCGTTCAGCTCCGACGGTCGGACCCTGGCCGTCGGCGGCTACGACGGGACGGTGCGGCTGTGGAACCCGGACACGGGAGAGGAGGGCCGCAGCCTGACCGTGGGCGATTCGGGGAGCACGTTCGCGTTCGGTCCTGACGACCAGACCGTGGTCGTCGGCGGCAGCGACGGGACGGTGCGGCTGTGGGACATGACCACGGGCGAGGAACTCCACACCCTCACCGGACACGACGGCTGGGTGGACGCGGTGGCGTTCAGCCCGGACGGCCACACCTTGGCCACCGGCAGCGACGACGGGACGGTGCGGTTGTGGGACGTCGCCACGGGCGAACAGCGCCGCACCCTCACCGGCCACGACTTCACCGTGCATTCGGTGGCGTTCAGCCCGGACGGTCAGACGCTGGCCACCGGCGGCTACGACGGCACGGTGCGCCTGTGGGACATGACCACGGGCGAGGAGAGCCGCGCCCTCATGGGCCATCGGGGCTCGGTGGACGCGCTGGCCTTCAGCGCGGACGGCCGCACCCTCGCCACGGGCAGCAACGACAGGTCGGCGCGGCTGTGGGACGTGGCCACGGGCGACGAGCGCCGCACCCTCACGGGCCACGACGGCCGGGTGTTCTCGGTGGCGTTCAGCCCCGACGGTCAGACGCTGGCCACCGGCGGCGGCGACGCCACGGTGCGCCTGTGGGATGCGGTCACGGGCGACGAGCTCCGCACGCTGACCGGCCACGACCGTCAGGTGAAAGCGGTGGCGTTCAGTTCTGGCGGTGAGATCGTGGCCGCCGGCAGCGACGACGGGACGGTGCGGCTGTGGGACGTCGCCACGGGCGAGGAACTCCGCACGCTGACCGGCCACGACGGCTGGGTGGACTCGGTGGCGTTCAGCCCGGACGATCGGACCCTCGCCACCGGCAGCGACGACGGGACGGTGCGGTTGTGGGACGTCGCCACGGGCGAGGAACTCCGCACGCTGACCGGCCACGGGGGCTGGGTGGACGCGGTGGCGTTCAGCCCGGACGGTCAGACCCTGTTCTCGGCCGGTCCCGCGAGGGCTCGGGTGTGGGACGTGGACACGGGTGAGGAACAGAGCACACTCGCCATGAGCGGGTCGGTGGACGCGGTGGCGTTCAGTCCCGACGGCCAGCTGTTGGCCACCGGCAGCGGCGACAGGGTGCGGTTGTGGGACACGGCCACGGGCGACGAGCAACGCTCCCTGACCGGCCATGACGGTCAGGTCAAGGCGGTGGCGTTCAGTCCCGACGGTCAGCTGTTGGCCACCGGCGGTTACGACGGCACGGTGCGGCTGTGGGACATGACGACGGGCGATGGGCGTCGAATCCTCACCGGCCATCAGAGCACGGTGGACGCGGTGGCGTTCAGCCCGGACGGTCAGATGTTGGCCAGCGGCAGCCAGGACGGCACGGTGCGGCTGTGGAACGCGGCGCTCCCCGACCCGGCCGCGGCCGAGAACCAGATCTGCCAGGCCCTCCACCGCAACTTCACCCCGGCGGAACGCTCACAGTACCTGCAGGACCAACCGGCCGAGCCGGTCTGCTAGGGCCTGGGACCGTGCTGGGTGAGTCCGCGAAGGGAACTCCCCGGCCTTCCTCGCAGGGCTGCCATGCGGGCCCGTCCTGGTGGAGACCCCCGCCCCGGGGCTCGTTCGGGTCGCGGCATTCGGGCCTCGATCGCGGTGCTCGACGGCGGTGTCGAGGCGTCCACGACCAGGACTACCGGCACGTGTGCCGTTCGAACCGGGCCTGGGCGGCCTGGTCCTGCTGGCGCACGTAGCCCTTGCGGATGTGGCTGCCCCAGCGGTAGTCCTCCTGGTGGCCGCAGCGGGAGCAGACCAGCTCCGGCAGGTCCTCGGGACGCTGCTCCGCGAGGGCGACCGCATGTTTGGTCACGCTCCAGGGAACGCCGTTGCCGTGTCCGGTGACGCCCACCTCCTCGGCGGCGGCCGTACCAAGGTTCCAGGCGAGACCGGCAGCGAAAGGCAGGGCCAGGAGCCCCCAGGGGGCGGCGCCGGCGACCATGGCGGCCACAATCGAGATGATCAGTACGACGCCACCCCAGGCCGCCATCCGCCATCGCGCCTGGCGGCGCCGCGTGGCCGCGACGCTGTGCACGGTGAACGTCAGCTCCTTGTCGCACACCGGGCAGCCCACCGAGCGCCGCGCCGCGGGCTGCCCGTCGTCGGGCCGGACCACCTCCCAGGGGACACCCTGGTACTTCCACGACACGGTGGAGGCCCCGTTGGGGCGCCCCCAGAAGTTCATCCGATGCGACACCGTCGCCTGTTGCCTCTGCGCGACATCGAGCGGCACGCGTAACCCCCTGTGTTTGCGTGGCGTTGGGGCGATTCTCGAAGAGCGGTGCAGACAGGTCAACTGTCCGTGCGTGCTCGCGATGGGAGAGGACGACCTGACACACCGCACATTGCGACGGGCACCGAGGTGGAGCGGATGGCGGTTCCTGCCTCGGCGACGCCGCACGCGGGGGACAGTACGAGGGAGTGGACGACGACGCCCGCGCCAAGTGCCTAGGGCTGCTGCACGCCTTCGACCTCGACGTGGTGATGACCAGCGAACGCGAATGGGTCTGCTGTCCGCAGGTGCCGGGCATCGCGATCTCCCGACTCTCCCGCGTCGACGCCGCGCCGTTGGAGCCGCGGTGGACCTGAGCCGCCTGCGGCGCCTCCTCGGTGCCCCCGAGCTGACAGGAAAGGAACCAGCCACTCCATGGCCGAGGCCGGCTACAAGGACACCAGCCTGCCCGTCTCCCGTCTGGTCGAGGACATCCAACGGGGCGACATCGCCCTGCCCGACCTGCAACGGCCCTTCGTGTGGCCCGCCGCCAAGGCACGGGGCCTCTTCGACTCGATGTACAAGGGCTTCCCCGTTGGTTACCTGCTCTTCTGGGAGACGGAGGCGGACGCCGAGACTCGCCAGATCGGCACCGGAGGCAGCCGGCGGGCCCCCGACAGCTGATCGTTGACGGTCAGCAGCGGCTGACCTCGCTCTACGCGGTGATGACCGGGTCCCCGGTGGCGCGCGAGGACTACTCGACGGGACGCATCCGCCTCGCCTTCCGCCCCGCCGACGCCACGTTCGCCGTCACCGACGCGGCCATCGAACGGGATCCGGAGTACCTCGCGGACATCAGCGAGCTGTGGAAGCCGGGAAACCGCCCCAGGCAGACCGTGCGCGCCTTCCTGCGTCGACTGGCGGAGAAGCGCGAACTGGACGAGGACATCCGGCTGGTGCCGCGGCCGGGCACCTACGAGGCCACCGGCGAACTCGACGCCGACGGCACCATCGTGCTCGACTGCCAGGGCGACGACACCCCTCCGGCGCGGCCCGTTCCCTCGGCTCCACCGCCAACGGCTGGACGTTCTGGCACGCTCGGACCCGCGAGGGCACGCAGACGCTCGACGACCTGCGCGCGGAGTACCGCGCCCGCCGTGGCTGAATCAGCCACGTTCTGTGTCCGACGTACACCCGCTCTGTCGCCTTGCCCTACGTACGCACACGGCTCGCTCTGACGTCTCGACCGGTTGTGGTCTCTGACCTCGACGTGCTTGGCCTGCGCATCGCCACGGGGAGACGGTTCTGGCCGACCTGCTCCGGGACTCGTGCGCGTAGTTCTGGCTCTCGGTGCAACATCGTGCGCATTCAGTCCCACCTCGCGGGACTACATGCGCACGATCTCCTGACGCGATCGTGCCAACCTGCGAAACGCGCCGCGGTGCTCCTTCCTCTTCACCGCGACGATGGGGTTGACCGCCTACTGAACGATTGCTGGCCGTGAGCGACGACGACCTGACGGACGCTCTCGGCACTCGCGAGACCATCACGCTGGTGTTCAAGTGCATCGCCAAACGCGAAGCAAGCGCGCTTGACGCTGCCGCGAACGAGTTGTGGTGAAGAGGCACCACAGACGGTGTCGTCAGTCCGAGAAGTCGAGGGTCTCCTGGACGGACTCTCCACGCTGATCAGGAGGCGGCGCCTTGGGGACCTTCGGCTCCTTGCCCGCGGACGGCGGGACGGGGAGGACGCCGACCTGCTGGAGATCGTCCATGGTGATCAGCGGCCCGTCGGCAACGGCATCGAGTAAGCGGGTCTGTTCGGGTTCCAGCGCGACGAGGAGGCCGAGCGCGTTGACCAGGTCGAGGAGGTCCCGGGTCCACTGGGGCGGCCAGGTGTCCGGCAACTCGTCGTTGAGCGGCGTCTGCCACTCGACATCCGGCTTGCGCTTGCGGAAGCCGAACCACTTGCGGATGACCGGGACGCCGCCGACGCGGTAGTTCCACACCTCCGGTGCGACGGGAGCGATGACGCCCGTTCCCAGGGTGAGAGCGCGGGTGGCTACGTCGTACGAGATCGTTTCCGGGAAGGTGCCGTCCGCGTCGACCGGGGACACACACCTCGGTCGTTCCGACTCGGGAAGCCGGGGCGGCTGTGGGGGCCGACCCCGGTCGGGAGAAGCGAAACGTTGACCGTACGTGTGCAGCCAGATGACGCGCCGACCGGCCTCCGCCACCTTCGCCCAGAGCTCAGCGTCGCGGGTCAGTGGTATCCGGACGCCTCGGGTCGTCAGCTGCTCCTCGTAGCGCTGGGTGTAGCCGCCGTGTCCCGCGACCCCCGCGATGTAGGCGAGGAGGTCCTCGGCGGCGGTCCCGGTCGCCCCGATTCCGTGTGCAGTTCGGAGAGGTAGATCTGGCGGTCGCTGTGGGCGAACCACAGCGCGGGTCGCGGGCGGTCGATCACTCGCCGGTCTGCGATGAGCCACTGTCGGTCGAGAGTCATCCGGCCGTAGGGGATCGTCGTCGGCACCTCTGTGGTCTCGTCGGCAAGGGGCGCCCGCCATTCCTGGTCCGGCAACGGCCGCTTCCGCTTGTCCGGACGGCGGTCACGGGTGACCTTCAGTAATGTCGGCTGATCGGCTTTGTCGGCCCTGATCAGATTTCGCCAACGTCGTTCGAGGACGTCCTGGCTCGGCGAGATGGGCCAGTTGCGATTGGCCGCGGTCGCCGCCGACCAGATCACCCACCAGCAGCCCGACCGGATCGACCTGTACACCGAACTGGTAAACCGCCCACTGGTAACCGTCTGTGTAGAGAAGATTGGGCAGGGCCCTCATCTTCTCCCACTGCGTCCGGTCATGGCTTCTGGGTGACCACTTCTCGGGATCAACGCCCTTGCCCGGCTGCTTCAGTTCGACGTGCCCTACGACCTTGCCATTGATGCTGATCGCGAAGTCGGAGCGCACGCGCAGACTCTTGATCCGGTTCTGCCCGTGGGCGATCAGCCTGAGTCCCTGGCGCCGGGCCATCTCCTGTAGCAACCGCTCCGCGGGCGTGGTGAGGCTGTCCTCCTTCCCGCTGTCCCAGCCTCCCGGCCCGAGGCCGACGGTCCAAGGGGTCGGTCGGCCAGGGCTCTGGGTAGGCGAAAGGCTACAGCTTGCAGTACCTACATGATGTAGGTACATTAGTGGGCATGGAGACCATCGGATTGCGCGAGCTGAACCAGAACCCGTCCAAGGCGGTGGCCAGGGTCCGGGCCGGTGTGTCGATAGTCGTGACCGACCGGGGCGTCCCGGTGCTCAGGATGGTGCCTGAAACGCAGGTGCCCAACCCACTGCACCGCATGCTCGAAGCCGGAGACGCCTCCCCGCCCGCCGAACAGGGCATGCCGGAGGTCGTTCCCGGGCTGGCTCCGGATATGGGGAGCCTCTCTGACATGCTTCTCGAAGAACGCGAGAGCGAGCGCCACCGTTGATCTATTTCGATGCTTGCGCGCTACTCAAGTTCATCAAGTCGGAGAAGGAGACCGAGGCTCTGCGCTCCTGGCGCGCCGGCTTGCCGGACGGGACCGAGTTGCTCACCAGCGATCTCTCTCGTCTGGAGATCACCCGCACCCTGCACCGTGCCGGCGTCGACTCCGAGCGAGTGCCGTACTACGTGGGGCAAGCGGTGCGGGGGCTCTATCTCATTGACCTCACCACCACCGTACTGGCGCGTGCCATGGCTTACCGGACACGCAGGCTCGGCTCGCTCGACTCCATTCACCTCGCGAGCGCCGACCCGTTCCGCGTGGAGCTGACCCACTTCGTCAGCTACGATCACGAGCTGACGAGGGCTGCCGAGGACCTGGGCCTGCCGGTGTGCGGCCCCTCATGAGTTCCGCCCACGCCAGATCCACCGCGCCACGGCCCCTGACGTTGTCCGGCGGCCCCCTCCCCTGCCGGGCCCGTCACCCACCGCGCTCCTGCTTCTGGCTGCCCCTTACGCCGCGCCGGTGATCGACGCGTTCCCGACCGTGCCCTGGCTCGGGGCCTCACATGCGATGTGCCCCGCCAACTCCCGCGTCAGGGCGCATAGCGTGCGCGGAGCCCCGCTCAGGGGCCAGCTTCCAGGCTGAGCCGCGGCGTGCCTCTGACGACGTTGCGGACCGTCTGTCGTGACTTCGCAGTGCCGCAGAGCTACCGCTACCTGGGCGCCGAGTTGCTCGATCGCGCAATCGACCACGCCACGGTCTGACGTCACGTCATACTGGTCTGTCATGCATTGCGCGGCTGGTCCGTCTCGTCCTGGAGGTGCCGTGAGCGCCAGCGATTTCGATCTGGTCCGCCTGCGGAACGCGTTGCACGGATATCGCGCGTCCCTCATCGACATGGGTGGCCGCAACCGGCTGCTGAACTTCCGCCACACCAAGGTCGGCACACTGGAGATCACCGCTCCGGACACCGCGACGCTGCTGCGATCCCTGGGACGGGGAACGAGCTTCGCCCCCGTGGCGGCCAGCCCGGAAGGTCAGGCGGAGCAGACAGAGCCAGCGCCTGCCTCCGGGATCGTCACGCAGAAGACGACACAGACGGCGCTCGACGCCTCCCTCACGCGGCTCTCACGCCAGTCCCGGCAGATGTACAACGACTATGGCCTGTGGGTGTTGTGGCTCGGGGTCGGGATGCTGGAGTGGCGGGAGGAGAACGGGCAGGAGGCCAGCCAGGCTCCGCTGCTGCTGGTGCCCGTGGAGCTGCGGCCGGGCCGTGACCGGCGGGCGCGCCTGCACGTCGCCGAGGACCAGGACCGCGTCGTCAACCCGGCCCTCGCCGTGCGGCTGGATCGCATGGGCATCGACTGGTCGTCGGTTACGGACGCCGATCCGTCCGAACCGGAGGCCCTGCTCGCCGCAGCCCAGAGCATCGCCGCCGCCCAGCAGGACTGGGCCGTCAGGGATCGGGTCGTCCTCGGCCTGTTCTCCTCTCATAAGGAGGCCATGTACCAGGACCTCCTGCAGAACGAGAACCGCATCGTTGCCCACCCCCTGGTCCGCGCCATCGCGTTCGGCCCCGACGCCGGACAGCCGGACGACCTCATCGCTTTCGAACCACCAGACCTCGACCGCATCGACGAGGTCCAGCCACCCGAACGGACCCCGCTGGTCCTGGACGCCGACGCCACCCAGCGCCGGTGCGTCGCAGCCGCCATGGACGGTCGGTCGTTCGTCATGAACGGGCCGCCCGGCACCGGCAAGAGTCAGACCATCACGAACATCATCGCGGCCCTCATGCACGCGGGTCGCAGCGTGCTGTTCGTCAGCGAGAAGGCCGCAGCCCTCGATGTCGTCCGGAACCGGCTCGCCGAGGTCGGCCTCGGGGATCTGGTGCTGGCCCTGCACAGCGGAGACACCAGCAGGAAAACGGTCGCCACCGAGCTGGGGCGGGCACTCACGCATGCCCTGCCTGGCAGGGGTGCCGCGACGCACGAACTGGAGCGGGCCCGCGAGCTGCGCACGGCGCTCTCCGGCTACGCCGCCGCCATGAACGAGCCCCGGCAGCCGCTGAACCGCACCCCGCACGACGTACTGGGCCGGCTCGTGCGCCTGGAACAGCAGGACGCGCCACGACTGGCCCTTGGGCTTGAACGCCGCCGGGCTGTCCGTGGCCTGCGGGCCGAAGACCTCCAGGAACTCCTCACCGCCGCCCACGCGCTCTCCCGTGCCTGGCGGCCGGCGGTGGAGGGAGCCGCGTATGTGTGGCGGGGCCTCGTCGGCGCCTCCGCACCAGCCGTGCTCACGGAGGCCGCCGACGCGCTCGCCGCACTGCGCGTGGCCGTCGAACGCCGGCCGTTTGAGGGCAGCACGCCAGCGCCGCAGACACTCCATGACATCCAGGCAGTGGTTCGCACGATGCGGCAGGGCCTGCCCGACACCGCCGTCGGCACGCCCGACGCCGCCGAACTCCCGGAGGACACGGCGGGCCAGCTCGCCCGTCTCGCCGACGCCTGGGGCGCGTCCAAGCCGGGCACGCCCGACGAGGCGTTCAACCTGTTCGGGCTGACGGACCTGATCGACGCCGCCCACCGACCGCCGGCCCGCTGGTTCGACCCGGCCGAGCTCAGCCGGGCACGCACCGCGGCCGGCGAGCTACGCCGGGCGCTGGCCGCCCAGGACGCGGCCAGGGCCGCCGCCGAAGACGTCTTCACCGACGCGGTGTGCACGGCCGCCGACCTCCCCGAGGTGGCGCGGCGGTTCGCCGAGCGGCACCGTGGTCTGTTCGCCCGGCTCTCCGACCAGTACAAGACCGATCGCGAGGCTGCCACCCGGCTCACCCGCGAGAAGGTGTGGAACCGGAAGATCGCCGCCCGGCTCGACCAGGCGGTGGCCTGGCACCAGGCGGCGGCGGAGACCAACCGCCTCGTGGAGACCCACCACCCGCTGCTCGGCCGCTACACGACCCGCACAGATGCGGATCTGGCCGTGCTGGAGGACGTGCTGGCGACCGCCGAGCGCATCGCCCTCCTCTCCCGGACCGTGGAGCGGCGCGACGTCCTGACCGCCCGTCTGGCCGACGGCGCCGACGACGGCCCGCTGCCCCGCCTGCTCACCGACGGCGCCCGCGCCGCCCTGCGGGACTGGTGCCTCGTCGTCGAGCAGCGCGCTGAACGCTGGACGGCGGCAACAGGCGCGCTTCTCGCCCTCTTCGACGACTCCCGGCGGACCCAGCTCGCCCCCGATCTGCTCGGCCCGCTCGACCAGGCCGATCAGGTCATCACCGCCCTCCGGTCAGAGCCCACCGGCCCGGAGGAGTGGCGGGCCTACCGCGACGCGACCGAGGTGCTCTCTCGCCACCACGTCGGGCGCCTCGTGGCGCGCGCGGTGGAGGACCACGTGCCCGCGGAGCGGTTCCCGGCCGCCGTGGAGTATGCGGTGCTCAGATTGTGGGCCGACGATGTCCTGGACGCCGACGCCCGGTTGCGCACCAGCCGCGCCACCGACCTGGATGCCCTGGTCGCGGAGTTCCGTGACGTGGACAGACGCCTGGTCGAGGCGGCGGCCGGCGCGGTCCTTGAGGCGTGCGGGGCCCGACGTCCCCGCAGTTTCGCCGGTGGTGCGGCGAGGGTCATCGCCCGGCAGGCCGAGCTCAAACGCCGCCACCTGCCGGTGCGCGAGCTCCTCAGCCGTACGCGCGACGTGGTGCCTGCCATCAAGCCGTGCTTCATGATGAGTCCGCTGACCGTGAGCCAGTTCCTGCCGGTGGACTACCACTTCGACGTCGTCATCTTCGACGAGGCGTCCCAGGTGCGGCCCGCCGACGCGATCAACTGCGTCTATCGGGCCGGATCGCTGATCGTCGCCGGCGACGAGAAGCAGCTGCCGCCGACCTCCTTCTTCGACTCCGCCGTGGGGGACGACGGGGACGAATACGACGAGGACGCACCCGACGCCTTCGAGTCCCTGCTCGACGCCTGCAAGGCCGGGGCCCTCAACGTACTGCCGCTGCGCTGGCACTACCGCAGCCACCACGAGGACCTGATCACCTTCTCCAACCAGAGCTTCTACGAGAACTCGCTGATCACCTTCCCCGGTGCCCGGGACCACGGCGACGACGTGGGCGTCGCGTTCTTCCAGGCGAGCGGCGCCGTCTACGACCGCGGAGGACGGCGCGACAACGGGGTCGAGGCCGAGCTGGTGGCGCGGCGGGTCCTCCACCACTTCGATCACCGTCCCGGCCGCACGCTCGGCGTGGTCGCCCTGTCGCAGGCCCAGGCGTCCGCGATCGAGGACGCGCTGCAACGGGCACGCGGGGACCGACCCGACCTCGACCGCTTCTTCACGGACGACCGGTTGGACGGCTTCTTCGTCAAGAGCCTGGAGAACGTGCAGGGCGACGAGCGCGACGTGATGATCCTCTCCGTCGGTTACGGGCCGGACGAGACGGGTCGCATCCGCCGTACCTTCGGCCCGGTGACGCGGGCGGAGGGCTGGCGTCGCCTGAACGTCGCCGTCACCCGGTCCCGCTACCGCACCGAGGCCGTCGCCTCCTTCCCCGCAAGCGCCCTCGACCCGGGCGACAACAAGAGTCTCGAGCACCTCAAGCGGTACCTCGACTACGCCCAGAACGGCCCGGCCGTCCTTGCGAGGGATGTGCGGGTGAACCCGGATGCCGAGCCCGAGAGCCCGTTCGAGGAGTCGGTGCTCCAGGTGCTGCGCGACTGGGAGTACGGCGTCCAGCCGCAGGTGGGCGTCGCCGGCTACCGCATCGATCTCGGCGTGCGGCATCCCGACGTGCCCGGCGCGTTCGCGCTCGGCGTCGAATGCGACGGAGCCATGTACCACTCCTCGAAGGCGGCACGTGACCGTGACCGCCTGCGGGAACAGATCCTGGCCGGCAAGGGCTGGACACTCCACCGCATCTGGGGCACCGACTGGTACCGCAACCGCGCGGCGGCCATGGACCGGCTGCGCGCGGCGGTCGAGCGTGCGGTGGCCGCCGGGCCGGTGAACGCCGTGGCCGAAACACCGAAACCGCCCGTCCTGGTGCCCGAGCCGGCCGAGCCGGAGCCAGAGCCGGAGCCGGAGCCGGTCGCCTTCCACGCGGTGCCCGAACGGGCGTGGAGCACCCCCTACGTGGTCTGGCACGGCGAGCTTCTCCCGACCCCGTCCGCCGAACCGCACACGCCGGAGGCATGGCCGACGCTGCGGCGGCTCCTTCCCCGCGTCGTCGAGACCGAGGGGCCCGTCCACGAGGAACTGTTGGTGCAGCGGGTCCGCGAGCTGTGGGGACTGGCGAGGGCGGGTGGCCGGATCCGTGGGAACATCCAGCACATCCTGCGGGGCCTGGCGCAGGTGGGCCGGATCAGCAAGGAGGGAGACTTCTGGGACGTGCCCGGCCGGATGTGTGTCACGGCCCGCCGGCCCTCCGGCCAGGTGAGGCGCCCGGTCGGCCGCATCGCCCCGATCGAACGGCAGGTGGCACTGCGCGAGCTGGCCGCCGAGTGCCCCGGGGCCTCCGGTGACGAACTGGTGCGGCTGACGTCTGACTTCTTCGGCTGGGCGCGGCTGGGCCAGGACATTCGCGGGGCGCTGTACCAGGACCTCACGGCTCTGTTCGCCGAGGGCGCCCTGACCGGCGGCCCCGACCGCATAACGGTGGCCTGACGATTCGGTGCCGCTGTTACCGCGTGGCCGGCTCCGATGTTCCTGGTCCGAGCCGGCGCCCGGCCCGGTGCGGACTGGTGCCGCTCGTTGGCATCCGGTAGTGGTCCGCGAGCTCCCGATCGTTGTGCTTCCGAGGTCAGGAGGTGCCTCCTGACGGACACCGAGATGGGGCAGGTGGGACTCGAACCCACGGCCGACGGATTATGAGTCCCGAGGAATCCTCCCAGGAGGACGAGCCGTGATCCGATTGGGACGGTTTCATCCAGGAACATGGGGGTGTCTCGTCCGGGGAGTACGGTCTGGCGCAGGCTCGTCCGGGGGCGTCCGCTCCCGCAGCGCTCCCGCATTTCCTGCCTCCCATCTCGTCGAGCCCGCGGCGTTCGCGCCGCGGGCTCGGCCCCGCTTTTCGCAGGGCGCTCGTGCCGGCCGGTGGACCGAGAGCGGGCGTGCATCGATCGCTGGTGGTGGGGAGTGGTGATGGCTGGGGTTCACCCGACTGGTCGCACATCTCCTGCGGGGCACATGCTGGTGCAGCGGACGGTGACGGCGGTCATGGTGGCCGTGATCGGAGCTGACGTTCTTGTTCGGGTTCGGCAACGTGCTGGCGCTGGGGCTGCGACTGGGGGTTCCGGCGTACGTTGCTCCGCTGGTGGCGCCGGCGGTGGATTTGTCGGTGCTGGGTCTGCTGGTCGGGGTGCGTTACCTGGCGCTGAACGGTGCCTCACGGGAGCAGATCGCTCCAGCCCGCCGCCTGTTGGTGCTGGCGAGCGTGATGACCTTGGCGGACACGAGCTGACGGTCCGCTTCACCGTCTGCTGGGAGTAACCACCGAGAAGGACGAGTACGCCACGAAGATGCCGCGCGTGAAGTCACGAACTCCGCGAACATGACGGCAAACCCGGCCGAGTACACTCAGAAGCCCGTCTCTGACCAGCACGAATAGCGATCTGCGACTGGAGTACTAACCGGTGACGCGGTGGAAGGTCCATCGCTGATTGGAGCCGCCGTTGTCGCGGTACTGGATCAGCGCGACACCGTCGGCCGTACTGCCTCCGCCGACGTCGAGCACCATGCCACTGTTGCGGTTGACCACGAGGAACACGCCACCGGTCTGCGGGCGCAACTGCCACTGCTGACTCGCCCGGCCGTCGGCGGTCGCCTGCACGATCCGCGCGCCGTCCACTGACGAAGACCCCGCCACGTCGAGCACCTTGCCGCTGCCGACGCACATGATGGTGTGGTAGCCGTCCCCGGTGGACTGGAAGGCCCATTGCTGGTTCGGCTGGCCGGTGTCGGGCCACTGGAGCACGGTGGCGCCGTCCGCGTTCGACGCATCGGAGACGTCGGCGACCTTGCCGCTGCGCACGCTGACGCACTTGTAGGCCCTGGTGGGTGCGATGGTGTACTGCATCGAGTCCACGTCGACGTGCCCGGTGCCGTTCGGGTTGTAGGTGTAGATGCCGACCCGGTCACCGCGGTAACCGCCCCACGTGAGCTGATAAGTGCCACCGAACGAGGCGAACGAGCTTCCGTCGAGGCTGTAGGAGAAGCGGCTGACTCCGTTCACGTCCCACGAGGTGCGCAACCACACGGCGTTTTGTGTGATCGCCGGACCGTAGGTCAGGATGCCGCCGACGTTGTACGCGATCGTCGTGGTGGTCCCGGAGCGCCGGACACCCAACCCGGCGTAGGTCGCCGCGTAGTGGCACAACCCGGCATGCTGGCCGTCGCCGAGGCCGGCCAGTTCGAGGCGGACGGTCACCGTCGCGCCGCCCGCCGTGCGCAACACCCGTTGGGTGAGTGTGTTCCCGGCCTTGGTCAGGTTGTCGGCCGCCAGCGGTGCGAACCCCTTCAACCGCAGGTAGCCGGTGCGTTCGGTCAACGACCACCGGTCCGCGCGCGGCTGGTAGTGCCACTCCCACTGCGGCTTGAGGCGGGTGTCGGTGAACACGTCGCTGGTCACCACGGAGGGCAGCGCGTCGACCGGTATACCGGGCGTGCCGCCGGCGGGCACCTCGCCCGTCCACACCATGGTGCCGATGCCGTCCGCGCCCACCGTGCCCGGGATCGGCCAGCCGTCCAGCCAGGTCACCGGCAGCAGGGACAGCACGCGCCCCTCCCAGCCGCCGTGGCCGTGGTGGGTCACGAAGTACCAAGCGCCGTTGGGGGCCTGCACCAGCCCGCCCTGGTTGGGCTCACGGTCCACCGAGGTGTTGACGTGCGCCAGCTGCCTGCTCTCGAACGGACCGTAGAGGCTGGAGCCGCGGTTCATCATGAGCACCCGGCCCTCGGGCTTCACCTCGCTGAAGAGGTGGTAGTAGACACCGTCGATCTTGTACAGCTTGTTGGCCTCGCTGCCCCGCGACTGGTGGATGACCGTGGACGGGCCGACCAGCGACTTCCCGTCCCCGGACAGCTTGAACAGGTGCACCTTGTAGGCGTCTGCGTAGTGCGTGGTGACCAGGTAGCCCTGGCCGTCGTCGTCCCAGAACGGGCACACGTCGTTCCAGCCGGTGGTCCGCCACAGCGCGTGCAACGGCTCCCACGGCCCGGTCGGCGACGGGGCCGACGTCATGAAGAAGCCTTCGTCGGGTGTGTTGAAATACACCCAGTACCGCCCCGCGTGGTGGCGGATGGCTCCGGCCCACACGCCACGGCCGTAGCGGTTCATCCGGTCCCAGTTCAGCTCTGGTCCGATGCGGGTGACATCGTCGACCGCGCCGCCGAGCGTCCGCCAGTTGACCAGGTCTTTCGAGTGCAGGACGGCCATGCCGGGCGAGTACCCGAACGTGCTGGTGATGCCGTAGTAGTCGGCGCCGACCCGGACGCAGTCCCAGTCGCTGAGGTCGGCCGGGATGGTGGGGTTGACGTAGGTGCCGTGGCCCTGGTCGCCCCACGTCCCATCCCAAGGCGAGGCTGCTGCCGCGCTGCTTGGTGGCAGCAGGCCCGGCAGCAAGAGAGGCCCTGTGCCGACCGCGGCGACCCGGCCGAGCTGTCGTCTGGTGATGTCCACGAGTCTGTCCTTGGTTAGGGGTCATTACGTGTATTGGCGGTTTCCGCACGAAACTGGCGCGATGTTCGGGTGGCGCTTTTCTGAGGGGTCTTGGTGCTTCTGGACTGTGCGGTCCGGCGAGACATCGATCCGCTTGCTGGTCTCGGCGTCGATAATGACGGTGGAGTAGCGGTGCGGTGGGTGAGGGCGAAGTCGTCGATGCCGAGCGCGCGCGGGACGCGTAGGGCGGTCGAGCGGGAGATCGTGTGGGCCAGCACGTGGAAGAGGCGGGCGCCTTGCGAGTGGCTGCCCACCGGGTGAGGGCCACGAATCCGTTAGCGCTCACGGGGCGCTAACGGATTCGTCGGTCGAGCGCACCTTCGAGTCGACCTACGCGTCGTCGATGTCGCCGTAGAGCTCGACCTCGGAGAGGTTGCCGGACCAGTTCGCGGCGTTGTAGATCCGCAGGTACCGGTAGTGGTCCTCGCCCGAGGCGGGCTGCTGGTTCCAGCCGTTCGCGACGGCCCCGGTGAGCGGCTCGGTGAGGTCGGTCCAGGTCTGGCCGTCGTTCGACCCCTGCACGACCGTGCCGTTGGCCCGCTGTGGGTGGCTGGCCCGCGGCAGCATCAGAACCAACTCGGGCCGCACGGTCGCGTCCGCGCCGAAGTCGATGTCGTAGTACGCGCCTGGTCCGGTGTTCAGGTCGCCGTATGTGTCGGGGTCGCCGTCGAAGAGCAGGTAGCCGACCTCGTCGGCGCCCAGTCCGTCGCCCGGCCACTGCTGGTCGGAAGCGGTGACGGTGGCCAGCTCGTCCACGTCGATGGAGTGTGCGGGGTCCACGACGAAGAGTTGTGATCCGTCGGTGGTGCCGTAGAAGGTCCGTCCGGCCTTGCCGTCGGAGCCGGTGTAGTCGACCGTGAGTGTGACCGGGCCGGCCTCGACGTCGTCGAGGGCGACCGAGGCGTTCCAGTTCACGCCGTCGTCCGAGGTGGCCGCCGCCGATGTGCCCATCACGTCGACGGTGAGAGAGTCGAGCGGCTCCTTCGCGGTGACTGAGACGTCGACGGTGTCGCCCATCGCGATCCTGCCCGCGACGGCCTGGTCGGAGGTGATCGAGGTCGCCTCGATCAGGTTGCCGATCTCGTGGCGTTCGCCGTAGATGTGGAACTCGGTCATCTCGAACACGCCCCGCACGATGCCGTAGAGGACGTCCGGCTGCTGTTCGAGCATCTGGACCTTGATGTAGCGGAACTGGTCGTCCTGGAGGTCCTCGGCGACGTCCAGGGTGTTGAAGTCCTGGGTGAACTCCGTAGCCCCCGGGGTGAGCCGGGTCCAGTTGGTGCCGTCGTTGGAGCCGAACACCGTCGAGTTGGCGAGGCGGTCGGCGAAGATATTGCTCTGGAATCCGAACTTCGTGGCCGAGACTCTGAAGTCGGGGCCGAAGTCGAAGGTGTGCGACATGTTGACGGCCTGGGGGTAGACGGTGCCGGTCTGTTCGTCGCCATCGACCATGTTCTCGATACGGTCCCCGGTGGTGGAGGAGGCGACGAGCCCTGGGTAGTCGAGGCTGCCGTCCAGTTCGGTCGTCGGCGAGAGCAGGCGCAGTCCGTCGACGGCCGCGACGAGGTCGGCCAGCGCTGCCAGGTATTCGGCGGTGGAGCCGTGCTTGCGCAGATCCTGGGCGGTGTCGTCGGCGTCGGTGTAGGCGGCCTCGGTCGCGGACTCGTACATGGCCTTGGGGTCGTACCCGTCCTCGGCGAGCGCCAGGGCGCCCTTGCGGTCGTCGGCGGCGGCCAGGGTGACGTGGCGGGCGGCGGCGTTGGTGCCGTCGTCGGCGGCGACGGTGACCGTCCAGGAGCCGGCCTCGGCCGGAGTCCATGTCAGGGTGCCGGAATCCGGGTCGAGTTCGGCGCCGTCGGGGAGCCCGGTCGCGGAGTAGGCCGTGCCCTCGGCGGCGGTCGCGGTGAGGTCGACGGTGACGTCGGCGCCGGCCCAGCCGACGATCCGGTCGGCCGCGTCCTCGGGGAAGACCGGCCCGGTGAGCTCGGCTTCGGCGTTGATGTTGATGTGGTCGAGGTCGACGGTGGCGCCTTCGGTCTCGATGAACAGGATGTCGTCCATGGGGCCGTCGACCGTGACGTAGCGCCATTCGCCGCCGGTGTCCGGCACGGTCATGGGGTAGTCGCGTTCCATGCTACGGCCGTGTCTGGCGGTGCGCAGGTGGATCACGGCGTCGCCTTCGGTGCGGACGAGGAAGCCGAGCCGCGGGCGGTCGGCCTGGCCGCTGAGGTAGGCGATCTTCGCGCCGTCGGCCAGGCGCACGTAGCCGTCGCCGGTCTCGACGTCTCCGGCCAGGTGTGTGTAGCGGTCCTCGACCTCGTAGATGTTGGGGTTGTCGCCCGGCGGCGGGGTCGACTCCCCGGCCGCCTCGGCGGGCGCGAACAGCCACGAGTCACCGCCGCCGTCGCCGCCATCCCAGGAGTTGTTCACCGTTCCGCCGCGGTGGTACAGCGGGCTGGGGCGTTTGGCGTAGGCCTCGGCGAAGTAGGGGGCCATCGCCTCGACGTCCCTGCCGAGCGTGAACTTGTAGTTGTAATAGATCTCCCAGAAGCTCGCGGTCGCGTATCGGCCGCGGTAGCCGTCGGCGATGTGGTTGTAGGTGTCGCGGATCGTGCCGTCCGGCGAGATCGCGTAGCCAACCGGCGTCCACTCGGTGTCGTATCCGAGCATGAACTGCCAGAAGTAGTCGGCGGCATCCAGGATGCGGTCGTCCAGGAACTCATAAGGCCCCACCGCGTCCTCGGCGGTCGAGACCGTTCCGTCGACCGGGTCCACCTTGGTGTCCTGGGCGAGCAGCATGCGGGCCAGGACCGCGAAGTTCGTGAGGTTGCCGCCGGCGTGCGCCTGGTCGCGGCCCATCTCGACAAGCTGCACGTGCGGGTCGTCGATCGGCTCGCCGGTCTTGTCATTCGTGTCGACCCAGCGGGCCAGCCGCGCGATGGAACCGTTGAATCCCTCGTCCTTGGCGGTCGAGTTGACGGTGAACCACTCGACCTTCTCCTCGTACAGGGCGGTGTCGTCCATGAAGATCGCCCCGGCCATGGAGCCCATCAGCGGGTAGTTGTGCTGGTTCATGAAATGGTCCGGAGAGGACATGAACGTCTCGATGGACGGCACGATGAGGTTCTCCGTGAGGGCCTGGGTGTCGGCCTCGGTCCACGGGTGGGCCTCGTCCTCGCCGCAACTGGTGTAGCGCAGGAGCTCGGCGGCGGAGACCATGCGGAAGAGCGGGACGCCGGTGTAGATGTGCGAGTCGGTGTGGTACTCGTATTTGGCGGGGTCCATCTGCGCCCAGATGCGGAGGATGCTCAGGGCGTTCGCGCGATGGACCTCCTTCCCGGTGAGCACGTACATGACCGCCTGCGTGTAGGCCTTCAGGCCGTCGGCGACGAAACGCCCTTTCATGCCCGCGTTGAACGCGTCGGAGGCCGGCTTGGTCGGGTCGGACCCGGCATTGGACGAGCTCACGTTCTCGCCGGCCGCGGAGGACCGCTTCATGGCCTCGAACGAGGAGGTCCACGGCTCAGCGCCTGCGGCGATTTGCCGGCGCGCATTCCCCAGGATCGGCTCGGTCAGGCCGACGCCGGGGTGGACAAACCCCTGCTCGCTGACGGTCGACTGGAACGTCACGTCGCACGTGCCGAGATCCTGCCCGGCGGCTGGCCGGCCTGCCACGAAGAGGAGTCCGGTGACGAGCAGGAGCACTGCGGCCACCGCACCGAATTGTCGGCCGTGGCCGCCTACGGCGGCAGCAGTCTGATCCACGGAAGGCACCTTCTTCGTTGAAGTGGAGGATTTGAGTACGTGGAGGGATAACGTGATGCGGAGCCGCGGTGCGGGCTTGAAGTCCTTGAACGCCACCACCAGGCCGAGCTGCCGGAGACCGCGGACGTTCGTGGGGCGTAGGAGGGCATGCGGGGGTGAGGGGCGGACGCCCGCCGGGCGGGCGTCCGGTGTCACTTCAGGCTGCCGAGGCTCACGCCCGTGCGCCAGAATCGCTGCATCGAGACCATCAGCACCACCATCGGGATGAGCGAGATGATCGAGCCGACCACGACCATGCCGGTCAGGTCGACGGACTGGTCGCTCTTCACCTTCAGCCAGGAGTAGAGGCCGAGCATGACGGTCCACTTCTCACTGCTGCGCAGGAAGACCAGAGGGCCGAAGAAGGAGTTCCACATCCCGACGAATCCGAGCAGGAAAATGGTGGCCGCACCCGTGGACATCAGTCGGGCGCCGATCTGGAAGAAGATGCGGTACTCGCCCGCGCCGTCGATGCGGGCCGCCTCCAGCAGCTCGTGCGGAATGGCTCCCTCGGCGTACACCTTGGCGAGGTAGACCGAGAAGGCGTTGAAGAAGCTGGGGACGATGATCGCGGTCGGCGTGTCGATGATGCGCAGGTCGGTGTACAGCAGGAAGGACGGAATGGTGAGCAGCGCGCCGGGCACCAGGAAGGAGCCGATGATGCAGCCCATCAGGAAACCGCGTCCCCGGAAGCGGTACATCGCCAGGCCGTATCCGCACGCGACGGATATCAGCGTCATGCCTGCCGTGCCGACGATGCCGTAGAACATGGTGTTCCACATCCACGTCACGAAGATCCCGTCCTGGTAGGTGAAGAGATCTTCGAGGTTCTGCATGAGGTTGAATTCCGCGAACCACAGGCCGTTGGAGGTGTAGAGGTCCCGTTGCGACTTGGTCGCGGCGACGATCAGCCACCAGACGGGGGCCAGGGAGTAGAGGGTGAACAGGACCAGGCCCGTGATGATCAGGGCCCGGGTCCGCCAGGTGGTCCGGGCCCCGTCCGCCGCCGTCCCGCGCGCGGTGCGGCGGCGGACGGGGGTTTGCCCCCGCCGTCCGGTCGATGGTGTGGTCGGCCCCGGCGGGGTGGCCTTCGGGTGGGTGGCGGTAGTCATGAGGTGGGCGCCTTGTTCGTGAGCCGGTAGAAGAGGGCCGAGACGGTGCCCACCACCAGGGCCAGGATGATCGACAGGGCGGCGGCGTAGTTGAACTCGCCCTGCGCGAAGGCCCAGTCGTAGATGGCCATGATCGGCGTGAAGTCGCGGGTGACCGTCTCCGGGGTCATCGAGCGGAACAGCACGGGGTCGCTGAAGATCTGGAGCGTTCCGATGATGGCCAGCACCGTGGTGAGCACCAGCGTGCGGCGGACCATCGGAATCTTGATCGACCACGCGACGCGCCATTCCGACGCGCCGTCGACGTACGCGCTGTCGTAGATCTCGCGCGGCACCGACCGCAGCGAGGCGTAGATGATCAGCATGTTGAAGCCGATCGCGCCCCACGCCATGAGGTTCCCGATCGAGACCCAGATCATCTCGCCGCTGTAGAAGTTGGCGTCGATGCCGACGGCGTCGAACATCGGCGTGAGCGGGCCGACGTCCGGGCTGTAGACGTAGACCCAGATCACCGTGGCGACGATGCCCGGGATCATGTACGGAATGAGCAGCGGCAGCCGGAAGACGTTCGCGGCGCGCTGCGTGGCGGCGTCGAGCAGCAGCGCCAGGAGCACGCTGAGGATCTGGATCGCGGGAATGCAGACCAGCGCGAACAGCGCCACCCGCAGCATCGACGCCCAGAACCGGCCGTCCTCGAATCCCTGCACGAAGTTGTCGAGGCCGACGAACTCCACCGTCTTCTCGCCGAAGCCGAGGCCCGAGCTCTGCTCCCGGTAGAGGCTCTCCCGCAGCGCCATCACCAGGGGAACGACGGTGAAGACGACGAATCCGAGGAAGAATGGCAGGGTGAACGACGCGCCCTTGATCGCCATCAGCCGATGCCAGCGCGGCAATCGGCTGGTGGGCGGCTTTCGCTGATCGACAGAAACGGCCACGGCTCAGGCCTCAGCTTCCGACGACGTTGATGTTCTTGGAGCGCAGATCCTCCACCGTGAAGTCCTGCATCCGCTCCAGCAGCTCCACCATGGTGATCTCGCCGTTGACGGCCCTGGCCCACTGGTCCTGCAGCTCGGCGAAAACGCCGGTGTAGTTGGGCCCGACCACCCACGGGTCCCGGCCGGCCTCGACCGATTTCATGATCACGTCGCGGGCCTCGTCGCGGTGCTCGCCGAAGAGCTGTTCGGGGACGGCGGAGTCGACCCACGGGGACGGGTCGGGCACGGCGCCAGGCCAGGCGTACGCGCCGGTCTCCGGGTCGAGCGTGGCGTTGATCGCCTCCTCGTTCGTGGCCTTCCAGACGGCGACCTCGACCGCCTCCTCCACGTGCTCGCAGCCCTCGGGCACGAGTTCGGCGCCGCCGTGCGCGGGCGTGACGAACTCCTCGACGTCCGAGAACTGCGGCAGGTCGATGGGCTGCCAGTTGCCGGTCGACTGCTCGAAGTCGATCTCGTAGTTGCCCAGCTGCCAGGTCTGGGTCGGCAGGGAGACCATCCGGCCCGAGTCGAAGTACTCGATCAGCGCGGGCCGGTCCATGTAGGTCTGGTGGGCGACCAGATCCTTGTCGATGAGCTGCTGCACGATGTCGGCGGCCTGCCGGGACTCCTCGGAGAGGAAGTCGACGCGCCAGGCGTCGCCCTCGATCTCGTACCAGGAGCCGCCGGCCTGCTGCACCAGGTTGACGAGGTTGGAGGGGTCCTCGCCGGCGAGGTTCATGATGTAGATGCCGTGCGGGCGCAGTTCCTCGCCCGCCGCGATGAGCTCGTCCCAGGTGGTGGGGACCTCGATGCCGTACTCGTCGTACACGGCGCGGTTGATCATCATGAAGCTGGGGTTGAAGCCGGAGGGCACGCCGTAGTAGCGGTCGCCGACCTTGCCGCCGCGAAGCGCCGCCTCGTTGAAGAGGCCGTCGTCGAGGAAGGGCTGGAGCGCGTCGGTGACGTCGGTCAGCAGGCCCTCGGAGGTGAGGGCGGGCACCTCGCCGACGTTCTGCACCAGGCAGGGGACGTCCTCGCCTGAGGCGACGGCGTTGCGGAGGTTGGCGGCGGTGCCGGGGAGGTCTACCTGCTTCACCAACCTCAACTGGATGTCGTCGTGGGTGGCGTTGAACTTGTCGACGACCGGCTGCACCAGCCGTTCCTCGTTCCAGGACCACATCTCGATGACGACCGGGCCGTCGCCCTGGTCGCCCTCGGCGCCGCCGCCGCAGGCCGTCGCCAGCAGGGACAGGGTGACGGCGAACGCGGATGCCAGCGTGATTCTCGCGGGTTGCATAGGACACTCCGGGATGGTGACGGGCCATCAGGCGGGGCACTGCCGCTTGCTTAGTTATCGTTTTCTATCGCCTGCGCATGGTCGAGCAAGTTAGGTCGAGGGGGTGGATCGCGTCAACCGTCTGGACAAAGGTTTTCTATCCTCGCCAACCGCTCGCGCGGCTCGTTCCGCGACTGGCAGGACGAGCGGCGCAGCCCGCTGACCTTCCTCGCCGAGGGCATGACCCCCGAGTCCCCGGCTGGGGCTCCAGCGCGATGCCGAGACCGGGGTGGTGACGGCGTTCGCCTCGGCGGACGGCGAGACGTGGGAGTTCGCGGGGCGGCTGGTCACGCCGTTCGCGCGGAGCGTCACGCGGGCGTGACGGCGGCCGGCTCCAGCGAGTTCGGCGGCCACGAGGTGGTGGGGACGGCAGCCCGCGCGCTGCTGCCGTACGTGCGGCAGGCGGGCGAGGGCGACCAGGTCGCCCTCGCCTGGAACAAGCCCGAGAACGCGGTGGCGTTCGAGGTGTTCCGCACCACCGACCACGCCACGACGGCCAGCGACCTCGCAGACCAGCCCGGGGGCTGGGAGTCGATCGCCACGGGTACCTCCACCGTCCGCCCACCCCATACGCTGTGGCCCGTGACAAGCGATTTCCACGAGGGGCCGGACAACGCGCGCCGTGGGCGCGCCACGTTGAAGGACGTCGCCCGTCGGGCCGGGGTCTCGGGGACGACCGTCTCCCGTGTCATCGCCGGCGACTATCCGGTCGCGTTGGGCACCAAGCGACGGGTGGAGAAGGCGCTGCGTGAGCTGGACTACGTCGCCAACACCCATGCCCGCGCGCTGCGCGGGCATGGCGCGGAGACCGTGGCGTTCGTCCTGAAGGACATGCGGGGCGAGGCGTTCGCGCAGTTCGCGCACGGCATCGAGGAGGAGGCGTCCCGCCGGGGCCGGCTGTGCCTGCTGTTCGTCAGCGGCGGCGACCCCGCCCGGGAGTTGCGGGCCCTGCACCTCATGCGCCAGCAGGGCGCTGAGGTCGTCATCGTCATCGGCAGCGTCGTGGACGACGAGGCGTACCGGCGGCGGATGGCTGAGATCGCGCGCTCCCTGGACCAGGCCGGCTCCCGGCTGGTGCTGTGCGGCCGCCCGCCGCTGGGCGAGGGCGTGCCCGTGACGGTCGTGGAGTACGACAACGAAGGCGGCGCGTACGCCGTCACCAGCCGTCTGCTGGCGGCCGGCCACCGCCGCGTCCTGCTGTTCGGCGGCGACGTCGCGCTCACCACCAGCGCCCAGCGCTTCGCCGGCTACCGCAGGGCGCTGACCGACTACGGCGTCCCGTACGAGAAGGACCTGGTCGTCAAGGCCGCCTTCGACCGCGACGACGCGTACCTGCGGATGCGGGAACGGCTCGCCGCCGCACACGACTTCACCGGCGTCTTCGCCCTCACCGACGTCGTCGCGGCCGGCGCGCTGCGGGCCCTGACCGAGGCCGGCCTTCAGGTGCCGGGGGACGTCTCGCTCGTCGGGTACGACGACGTGCCGCCGGCCACGGACCTCAGGCCGCAGCTGACCACCGTGCACGTGCCGTACGAGGAGATGGGCCGCACCGCGGTCCGGCTCGCGCTCGACCACCGGGGCGGCGGCGGCCGGGTCGCGCGCGAGGGCCACGTGCTGCTCGGCACCCACGTGGTGGTCCGCGACTCCGTCGCGCCCCCGCCGCTGGCCGGCACGGCCTGAGTTCGGGCTCGCTCCGCCCTGGCCCGCCCGGGGCGCGGTTGACCCGGACGAGGCACGCGCTTACCGTAGAGAACGATTTCTACATGATCGGAAGGGACTTCCGCCCTATGCCTGAGCGACCCTCGGTGCTGTTCGCCCTGGAGTCCCGTCACATCCCGCTGCTCTTCCCGCCGGAGGTCATGGCGCGGCTCACCGCCCTCGCCGACGTCGATCCAGGCGCCGTCGTCGACCTGCGGCATCCGGGCGCCGCCGCCACTGCCCGGCGACTGCTGGCCGACACGGAGGTGCTGATCACCGGCTGGGGCTGCCCGACGCTCCCCGTGGACGTCCTCGACGCCGCACCCAAGCTGCGCGCGGTGCTCCACACCGGTGGCTCGGTCAAGCACCTGCTGCCGCCGGAGGGCTGGGAGCGGGGCGTGCTGGTCTCCTCCGCCGCCGCCGCGAACGCGCTGCCGGTGGCGGAGTACACGCTCGGCATGATCCTGCTGGCCGGCAAGGGCGTGTTCGAGCTGCGCGAACGCCTGCGGGCCGAGCGCGACTTCGTCCTGGGCGAGATCCACCCGCACGTCGGGAACGTCGGCCGCCGCGTCGGCCTCGTCGGTGCCTCCAAGATCGGCCGGCGGGTGATCGAGTTGCTGCGGCCGTTCGACTTCGAGGTGCTGCTCCACGACCCGTACGTGGACCGGGCCGAGGCGGCGGGTCTTGGCGTGCGGCAGGTCCCGCTGGCGACGCTGCTCGCGACCAGCGACATCGTCAGCGTCCACGCCCCTGCCACCCCCGCGACCCGCCACATGATCGACCGCGCCGGATTGGCGTCGATGCGCGACAGCGCGGTCCTGGTGAACACCTCGCGCGGCAGCCTCATCGACCACGACGCGCTCGCCGCCGAGCTCGTCTCCGGGCGGCTGTCGGCCGTCCTGGACGTCACCGAACCCGAGCCGCTGCCCGCCTCCTCCCCCCTGTACGAGCTGCCGAACGTGCTGCTCACCCCGCATATCGCCGGCTCCCACGGCAACGAGCTGCGCCGCCTGGGCCTGACCGCCGTCGAGGAGCTGGAACGGCTGCTCGCGGGGCACGCCCTGCGGTACCGGGTCGACCACGGTGACCTCCACCGCGCCGCCTGACCGAACCCGGGGACGGCGGCGCGGCGCAGCTGGCGCTGGACCCGGTGACCGGCGCGCAGTCGGCGGCGAGCGATCGCTGGCCACCACACACCGGGCACGGGGGTGGAGGCGGAGCGTGCGGCGATGCGTCGAACACGGTCGCCCCCCGAACTGACGGCGGATCGGTCCGGCGCACGGGATGAACGAGTCGGGCACTTCCGCCGCGCTTCGGGATCACCGGGCGCGCCCGGTGCGTCAGGCGGGATCGCTGTGGTCCTCGAAAGCGTCAGCGCGCGGTTCGTCCAGCGAGCGGACCGGCTTTGTGCCCTTCACGGCCAGCTGCTCCTCGACCGTCAGCGAGGGCGAAGTGGCGGGTAGAGCGGCAGGTCGGGTTCCCGCGTGCCCATGGTGCGGATCTCCCTGCGGGGTGCTGGCTGCTGTCATCGCGATGCGGCGACCGCGAGGCACCGTGCCGCCCATTCCACGCTTGGCATGCTCATTCTGATCGAGCAGGCGTTGGTCAGCTGTTTGCCTCACGTGCGGCACCGTCGGTTCGCTCCCAGACCTCTTCGAGGACATCGAGGCGGAGAGCTTCCTGAGGGACGGCGCGCCCCGAGTGGCTGATAGCCCTGGCCGACAACGGCCCTCACGCCAGCGAGTTACGCTCACTGGCCCACGGGTTCGACGTCCATGGCGCCTCGACCCAACGGCGTCGCCATCGACTGGCCCGGCGCCACTGGTCCACCCCGCTCCGCGAAAGACCTCGAAAACTTTCGAAACCTCTGCTTCATAGAGAACCTTTTCTATCTACGGGCACCATGAGGGTGGCACGCGGGACGTGCCGACCACCCCCCACACCCGAAAGAGGGATTCTCATGAAGGGCACGCATCGTCCGGAGGAGGAGACCCCGGGCCGCCGCCGCATCCTGAAGGCCGCCGTGCTCGGCGCCGGGGCGCTGGCGCTCCCCGGCGCCGTCTACGCCGGCCAGTCGGCCGCCAGCACCGCCGGCACCGAGGCGCGGCCGCAAGCCGCCCGACCGTTGGCGTTCACCCACCCAGGGGCGCTCCACACGCAGGAGGCTTTCGACCGGATGGCGGAGCATGTGGCCGCGGGCGACGAGCCGTGGCTCGCGGGCTGGAACCGGCTCATCAACAACACGCACTCGGCGGCCGGTTGGGCCCCCAACCCGCAGGAGACGATCATCCGCGGGTCCGGCGGCTCGGGGCCGGAGAACTACGGGATCCTCTACAACGACATCCACGCGGCGTACCAGAACGCGCTGCGCTGGAAGATCACCGGCGACACCGCCCACGGCGACACCGCGCGGGACATCTGCAACGCGTGGTCGGAGACGCTGACGTCGATCGACGCCGGCCCCTCCGACTCCCGTCTCGCGTCGGGTATCTACGGGTACCAGTTCGCCAACGTCGGCGAGATCATCCGGGACTACGAGGGTTTCGACCTGGTCCGGTTCCAGGATCTGATGCAGAACGTTTTCTATCCGCTGAACTCCGACTTCCTGGTCCGGCACAACGGCACCTGCGAATCCCACTACTGGGCCAACTGGGACCTGTGCAACATGGTCTCGATCATGGCCATCGGGATCCTGCGCGACGACCAGGCCCAGTTCGACGAGGCGGTGGACTACTTCTACAACGGCCTGGGCACCGGCAACCTCGTGAACGCGGCCCCGTTCGTCTACGACGACGTCGGCCTCGCCCAGTGGCAGGAGAGCGGGCGCGACCAGGCCCACAGCATGATGGGCATCGGGCTGATGGGCACCCTCTGCGAGATGGCCTACAGCCAGGGCGTCGACCTCTACGCAGCGGACGACTACAGGTTCCGCAAGGCGTGCGAGTACGTGGCCCGGTACAACCTGGGCAACGACGACGTGCCGTTCACCACCTACGAGAACTGCGAGGGGCAGGTGCACACCGTCATCTCCGAAGGCGGCCGCGGCCAGGTGCGCCCGGTCTGGGAGCGGGTCTTCCACCACTACTGGGGCCGGCTGAACCAGGACTGCCCGAACATGCGGGAAATGGCCCTGGCCAACTCCCCGGAGGGCGGCGGCGGCGACTACGGCGGCACCAGCGGCGGCTTCGACGAGCTGGGCTTCGGCACGCTCGCATACGTCGACCGTCTGGTGAGCGAATGACAGAAGACACCACCGCCTCGAACTCCCCCGCCGCCCGGTAGCCGTGGCCCGGGCGGCGGCGCGCCCAGCCGCCCGGGCCAGTGGCCCGTCATGCCGTACCGGTCGGATACCGAACCGCCTACCGCTCAGCACGTTGTGATGGAAGCCGGGATCGGTGATGCCGGCCGGCATCGGATACGCCGGGTACTGTCCGGGGACTAAACACCAGTGATCGGGGATACTGATGTTCTGTCGGGACCGGTCGTGAGTGGAGCCGTGCGGGCAGGTCGCGGTGTGTGTGGCCGTTGCCGTGCTGTCCGGCTGGCTGTACCGCCTGGGTTCAGGGCTTCGTCCGGTTTCGGTTGCCGTGTGGGTGGCGCCGTTGCTCGTGCTCGCGCCAAGGGTGCCGTGGTTGGCAGCTGTCGGCGTGGCTGCCTGTGCATGGCTCATCCGCCAGTTGGGGATGTGGTCGTACTACACCCGTGATGTGCAGATGCCCGCTCTGGCGGTCGCGGCGCAGTTCGCCGGAGGCTGTGTGGGGGTCGGGTTCAAGGTTGACGATGTGCAGCCGCCCCCGGGGCGGGTCGCTGAGTGCGGCCACCGGCTCTCTCCTGCCATGGTGGACGCCGCCGTGCCTTCGGCGGAGACCGACCGGCGGGGCGGGTGGACGAGATCCTGGACGCCGCACACCGCGAGGCGCTCGCCGCCGGCGATGCGGCCGAGCGCCACGTCCTCGCCACCGGGGCTCTCCCCGCCGGGCCCTCGCCCGAGCCTCAGGGGCCGTCCTCCGCCGTCGAGGACGGAGGACAGGGGACGGCCGAAGGCGATCGCCTCGGCCGTCCTCATGTGTCCTCGTTGGTCGGTCAGGAGGTCGGTCAGGAGGTCGGTCGGGCCGGGTCGCCGTAGATGACGCCGCGGCCGTTGGTGCCGAAGTAGACGCGGCCGTAGATGCGGGGGTCGCCGGTGATGGTGTTGCCGGTCCAGGCGTACTGGTGCTGGTCGTCGTTGATCCGGGTCCAGGTGCGGCCGGCGTTGTCGGAGCGGAAGATGCCGCGCACGCCGCCGATGCGGGAGCTGGTGTAGACGGCCGGATAGGAGCGTCCGGGTGCGGGCTTGCCGAAGCCGACGTTGTCGCCCTCGTCGATGCCCGGTAGGCGGGTGAAGGAGGTCCCGGCGTCGGTGGAGCGCCACAGCCCGTAGACGCTGTCCGTCTCGCCGCCGCCGAGCCAGATGTCGCCTTCATGGCCGGGAACCGGCTTGAACCGGACGTTGCCCTGGGCGGGCAGGCCGGTCGCCGGGGTCGCCTCGAAGTGCTCGCCGCCGTCGGTGCTGCGGTAGAAGGCGCCGGCGTGGCAGGCGTAGAAGACGGCGGGATTGACGCGGTCCGCGCGTACCCCCGCGCCGGAGGGGACGCCCTGGCAGGCGGTCCACGTCTGGCCCGCGTCGGCGCTCCAGCTCACCGGCGCGCCCGCGGGTGCCCACACGATCCGGCCGCCGTCCGTCGCGATCGCGACGGCGGTGTCCTCGACGCCTGGGCCGGTCACGCCGTCCGGTTCGCTTCCGGAGGGGGCCCAGGTGTCGCCGCCGTCGGTCGAGATCGCGAAGCGCTGGGTCCATTCACCGGTGGGGTGGCCGACCCGGACGATCGTGTGGGGCGTCTTCTCGGCGTAGTCCAGAGCGACCGTCGTCGTGAAGGTGGGGGTGTCGTACATTCTCGTGGCGCGGGTGAGGTCCGTGTGTCGGAAGCCACCGACGTCCCCGAGGGCGGAGAGCAGGTGTGCGCCGGCCGGAGGGCTGATGACAGAGAGGACCGCGGTCTCCTCCAGGCCTTCGGCGCGGACGTCGATCCGCACGGTGCCGTCGGTGTCCCAGTCGGTGAGGTTGTCGGATCCGTGGATCGTGGCGCCCGTGCCGTACAGGAAGTGGTCGGAGGAGAAGGGGTCGATCTCCAGCGCCTCGGTCATCCATCCCAGCTTCGGCGTGGCCTCGGGTGGGGCGGGGTTGCCGTTCCAGGTCAGCCAGGGGGAGGCTGAGATGTCCATGGTGTAGCGGAGGGTGCGCTCGGTGTCCGTCGCCCAGTCCCAGGCGCGGGTCCAGCTCGCGCCGCCGTCGGTGGAGCGGAAGATGATGATGTCCGGCCACCACAGGATCTGGGTGGCCACCATGAGGGTGTCGGGGTTCTGCCGGTCGATGGACAGGCCGGAGTAGCCCCACTGGCAGTCGGGGCTGGTGGAGGGCACCGGGCTGATGCGCGTCCAGGCGTCGGTGGCGGTGTCGAGCTTCCACACGTCGCCCTTGGAACCGTCGTACGGGCCCGCGGTGTTGCTCGTGGCCAGGTAGAGGTAACCGCTCTCGTGGTCGAAGACGGCCTTGTGGGGGATGAAGCCGGTGGGCTGGCCTGGCACCCGCTGCCAGGTCCGGCCCGCATCGGTGGAGCGGTAGAGAATGTTCTCGGTGTCGGCCACCGTGACGTACAGCGTCCGCGTCGGGCGCCCGCGCCGGCCGTCACGCTTGTCGAACAGCACTTGGAGCACGCCGAGGTTGTCGCCGTTGAGGCCGCCGACGTCGTCGGGGTCGGGGACGAAGGTGCCGGCGTTGGGGAAGCTTTCGACCTGCGCCCAGGTCTCGCCGTGGTCCACCGAGCGCCACAGTCCGTTGCCGCCGCGTACGCCGAGATAGAGAACGCTGTTGCGGTGCGGATCGATGGCCAGGCGCTCGCCGATGCCGCGGCCCGGCATGTTCCCGCCCAGGCGGAAGGGCAGCATGGTCGTGCGCCAGGTGCGGCCTCGGTCCGTGGAGCGCAGGACTGCCCCCATCGTCGGATCCCACTCGGGCATGGTGTACGTACCCACGGCCGCGTACACGCGGTCGGGGTCGAGCTCGTCGGTGGCGATGCTGATCACGCCGGTGTGGCCGTAGTGGTCCCAGTCGACCCAGTCGAGCAGGGGAACCCAGCGGCCCGTGCGCTGGTTGAGCCGGTAGGCGCCACCGATGTCGGTGCGCGCGTAAACCAGGCCCGGCTCGCTCTGGCTGAAGACGATGCCGGTGACGAAGCCGCCGCCGACGATCTCCGCGTTGCGCCAGACATACCCTTCGGTGGACCGGGCCGAGGCGTTCGCGGGATGGGCGGTGGCGGACGGCGCCAGGGAGACGCCGCCCGCGGCGACGGCGGCTGCCGCTGCCGTCGCCGACCGGAGAACGGCGCGCCTGCCAGGACCACACGTGGTCGGGGAGGAAGGCGGAGGAACAGGGGAACTCGGCACTGGGCTCACCTTTCGTGACATGTGCGGCATATCCGGCTGACCCCGGCACCGAACGCCCATGCGCGGTGGAGAGGGGGGACGAGCACGACACGGTTATCGAAGCGCTTCGATGACGCCTGTCGGAAGACAGTAGGAGCGACGGACGGACTACACAAGCCCTTGAACGCAAGAGAAAACGTTCCTCGCCCTCCGTGACCCCCACGACCGCCAAGGGAGAGATGGCCTGGATTCCTGGCCCGAGCGCCAGAGGAGTCGAAGCGTTTCGACTTCTCCGCCTCTGCGCCGTGCCGGTGCGGCCCCCATCGCCGCCGCCATGTCACCGGAGGTCGCGACGCGCGGGCCACTCCCGGGGCGTGCACCCTCGGCGGTGAACCAGATGCCCGGCTCCAGGGACGTGGCTCGGCCGCCGTTGACGCTGACGTGCGCGCCGGCGGCCCAGGCGGGGATGTGGATGGCGCAGCTCGTGTCGAGCGGAGCCATCGGCGACGGACATGACGGTCGGCACGACCCGTTGGGTGTCGGAAGTTCGGTGGTCTGCCGCCAGGTGACGCCCTGACAGCACGCCAACCGACCCCCTGAGAACTCGGCACGTTCCACCAGCGACGACGACCGTCTGTCGTAGCTCTCCTGTCGGGTAGGGCAGCTCGCCGAGCGGATGGCCCATGAAGCTGTCGTCGATCAGCGACCGGGCACCGCCCCAGTCGCCGGCGAACACCCGGTGTCCTCAGGCACCGGGGGCGAGACGCGCCGGATGCCACGCACGTGAATCCCGCGCGACAGATGCGTCTGGGAGGACGACGCGGCCCTGTCGTCCACGAGCTCGATCGGCCGACCGACGCCTGTGCGCTCGCCGGCATTCCGACGAGGGCTGCTCGGACGGCCTGTGCCTTACCCTCGCCGTGGCCCTGAACGGCTCCCTTCCGTCAGCTCGCGCGTGAGTGCCGACGCGCGAGGCCAGGCCTGAGTCGCAACGCCGGGCGGCCCGCCGCGCGTTCGCTTCTGCCACTCCGTGTCGCTTTCCGCACACGAGCGTTCGATCGATCCTGAACGACTCTGATCGATTGCTCCGGCCTTGGTTGACCGCCACGCAGCCGGATCCGAGGCTGCGGCATTGCGGACACGTGTCTCCAGCCCACCAACCCGGGGCACCGGGCCGTCACACCGGTGGCCCGCCACAGGACACAAGCCTGACCCGGAACGAAAGGACGATCATGTCGCACCTCCCCCACACCGCACCCCGCGCTCGTGTACGGCGCCGCCGCGCCCTGGCGGCCGCGCTCGTCGCGCTCGTCGCCGTCCCCCTCACGGCGCTCTCGTTCGCGTCGGCGACCCCGGCGGAGTCGGCAGCCGAGTCCGTCCCGTTGGCGGCCGCCGACTTCAGGGGCGTGAACTGGGCCATGCCCGGCGACAACTTCACCGACGGCCCCGTCGTTCCCGAGGGACTGAGCGAGTCCGACAGCTACGACACCGTCAAGGCCAAGGCAGCCGCCGTCTACGAGGGCTTCGCGAGCACGATCGACGCCAACACCGTCCGGCTGCCGATCAACACCCACTCCGTCCCCGGCACGACGTGGGGAGACGCCTACGCCGGAGCCATCGACGCCGCGACGGAAGCCGGATTCAACGTGATCCTCTCCTACTGGGAGGACGGAGCGTCCTCGGGCGGCCGGATCATCGACAGGCAAGCCTTCGACGCCATGTGGGACTCCGCCACCACTCGGTGGGAGTCCAACAGCCGGGTCCACTTCGAGCCCATGAACGAGCCCCACGGCTACAGCGCCGACGAGTGGGCCGACATCGCCGCCACCTGGATCGCCGACCGCCCGTCGATCCCCGCGGAGCGGATCTTCGTCAGCGGCAGCGGCTTCAACCAGGACGTCACGCCCCTGTGCGGCGACAGCCGCTTCGACGGCACCTACCTGTCCATCCACCTGTACACGTTCTTCCACGGCGAGATGAACTACGACCAGTGGGTCGACACCTTCACCTCCCGGATCGGCGACTGCGGCTCCCGCACCGTCCTGGACGAGTTCGGCGCCCCCATGGACGACGGCCGCAACTACAACGACGCCAACAGCACCGACAACTTCGTCCGCTACATCCGCGCCGCCACCGACACCGTCCGCACCCACGACATGGGCGCCGTCTACTGGCCCGCCCTCGGCGGCAAGCACACTCAACGACCCGACTACGACTGGTACTCCCTCTACGCCCTCAACGGCACCGGCACCGACCTCACGCTCACCGTGCGCAACACCAGCATGGTCGACCGACTCCACCACGCCTGGGCCATCGACGACGCCCCGGCCACCACCACCTGACGAACGCCCCACCAGCACCCGCCCCGGGCGCCGTCGGTCGCGCTGGCGCACCGGCCGCACCGAACGGCTACGGCCGGCCCGGGGCGGCCCGGGTCCCGTCGAGGACGATGGCCAGGATCCGAGGACGCTGCTTGTCGTCGGTGACCCGGGCGGCGGTGATCGGGACCGGGAGCGGGCTGTCCAGCAGGTCACTCAGCCGGGTCGCCCTGCCCCAGCGGGCGAGAAGTCGCCGCTGGCGGGAGGGAGTTGGCGAGGCCGTGTCGTCTACGGGCGCTGCTCGTTGGCCAGTTGCGGCTGGCGGTTCCGTCCGGGCACACCAGGCCCTCGCGGTTGGGTACCTGTGTTCGATCCTGAGTGGGTCTGGCCGGTCGCTTGACTGCGATGGTCCGCGGTCAAGTGGCGATGTCCTGGGACAGGCAGGCCAGCTCGGGCCGGAAGAGCTCTCAAATCCAGTGGCAAGCGGTTCTCGGGGTATGCACAATCATCGGTGGTGACGACGAGACGTGGTTCCCCACGCGAAGGTGGTCCGTACATCAGTTCGCTTCGCTGGTCCGGAGGCCCGTTCCCGGCGCGAGCAGGTCTCCCGCTGCACGTGGGGCAAGAACGGTCGGTCATCCGTGGTGGAGAGGGCGAGGCTGCCTGCGGAGCGTGTGAAAGCTCGCCTAGATGCCACCGTTCCGCAGGATCGCCGGCCCGGCGGTGGCGTGAGACGGGCGAGGAGCCCGGACCCGTGAGGTCGACCGTTCAGCGGGCGAGGAAGCTGCCAGGATCGGGCCCCGGGCCCGGCGAGCCTCAGTCGGTTCTACCTCCGCTCCCCGCATCGCTCCCGCTTCGCGGGACTGATCGGCCGGCCAGTGCTGGCGTGTAAGCCGGCGAAGCGCTCAGGCCCAGGTCAGGCGGGGTGAGCGAGCTGATGTGAGGCCCGGATCGTGCGTGTGGGAAACCAACAGGCAACGGATCCAGGCATTTGGCTCTCGGCTTCCCTCCGAGAGCCCTTCAGAATAGGCGTTTTCGCAGGTCAGGAGGTGTCTCCTGACGGACACCGAGGTGGGGCAGGTGGGACTCGAACCCACGGCCGACGGATTATGAGTCCGTTGCTCTAACCGGCTGAGCTACTGCCCCGAATCGGCGTGCCGCGCACATGTGTGCGCGCCGTCTGCCGCAGCATAGCTGCTCATACGATCTCCCGCCCGGACGGGGGAGGTCGTTCGCAAGCATGGACTGCCGACATGGGGACATCGGTTCCCGTCGGCCGAGCGGTGATGCACGGAAAACGACGAAGGGCCCCGGACGGGGCCCTTTGAGTGATGCTCCCCCGACTGGACTCGAACCAGTAACCTGCCGGTTAACAGCCGGCTGCTCTGCCAATTGAGCTACAGGGGATTGCTCCGCTCGGGTCCGCCACCCACGTCTCGGGGGCGCGACCGCGCTGCCGCCCATAGATTAGCGCATGTGACGGGGTGCTTCGAAATCGGTATTCGGGCTACCCGGTTGTCGGTGGCGCGGCGAGTCAGCCTCGGACCACGACGATCAGGAACGACCTGGACGAGCAGGGAAGGAAGCGTCCCATGCGGAAACTGACGTTCATCGCGGGACTGGCGCTCGGCTACGTGCTGGGCACCCGAGCCGGGCGCGAGCGCTACGAGCAGATGCGGGAGGCCACGCAGCGGCTGCGCGCCAACCCCGCCCTGCGGAACACCATGGACACCGCGACACAGACCGGCCGGGAGGCCGCGTCCCGGGCGGCGGGCGTGGTGGCGGACAAGGCAGGCGGGCGGCTGCCAGGCCCGATGACCGAGAGGCTACGCTCGGTGCAGGGGCACAAGGGTGACGACGAGCCCCGCGACCAGCGGGCCACCGGCTGAGGACGGGCCGAGCAGAAGCGGCGGGACGGGCCCGCGGCGTCGCCGCGCCACGTGGGCCCGTCCTGACCATTGTCGGGACCGAGGCAAGCCAGCTAGCGTGTGTTCGGCATGTCGTGTGACGGTCGGCATGTCGAACGATTCAAAGGGCTGGCGGAGGAATCCGACATGGGGCGTCGCGTACCGGCTGTGAGCCGGGCGTTGGACATATTGGAGCTGTTTCTGGAGGGGGACGGGATGCTGTCCGCTCCCGAGATCACCCGGAAGCTCCGGCTGCCGCGGACCACGGTCCACGAACTGGTGACCACGCTGGCCGCCCGCTCGTACCTGGTCCCGGTGCCGGAGCAGCCCGGGCGCTACCGGCTGGGCGTGCGCACGTACCAGCTGGGCAGCCGGTACGCCGAACAACTCGACCTGGCCGCGGAGGGCCAGCAGGTGGCCAGGTCCGTGGCGGAGACCTGTGGCGAGACGGTGCACGTCGCCGTGCTCGAGGACGTGGACGTGATCTACATCGCCAAGGTGGACAGCACCCACGCGGTGCGGATGGTGTCGGCCGCCGGTCGGCGGCTGCCCGCGCACTGCACGGCGGTCGGCAAGATGCTGCTCGCCTCGCTGCCGCCGGAGGAGTTGGACGCGCGGCTGCCCGAGGAGGACGGCCGGCTGCGGGCCATGACGCCGAACTCGATCACCTCGCCCGCGGATCTGCGCGAGCTGCTGGCGGAGGTCAGGGAGCGGGGCGTCGCCTGGGAGCAGCGGGAGTCCAACCCGGACGTGTCCTGTGTGGCCGCGCCGGTCAGGGACCGCGCGGGGCGCGTGGTCGCGGCGCTGAGCATCTCGGTGCCGATGGTGCGCTGGAGCGAGGAGCGGCAGGCCGAGCTGACGGAGCTCGCGGGTAAGGGGGCGGGCCAGCTCTCGGAGCGCCTCGGCCACCACGGGCTGGGCTGAGCGCCGCCCGCCGGCCGCCGCGGCAGGGCCGGCACCACCGGCAGGGTCAGGCGGGGAACGACCAGGAACGACAGGCAACGGGCGAGGGAGCGGCAGCGTGGACGGCGGGCTGGACATAGCGGTGCGGGCGGAGGCCGAGCTGGGCGAGGGTCCGACCTGGGACCCCGCGCGGGAGCGGCTGATCTGGGTGGACATCCTGTCCAGCCGGGTGAACTTCTTCGACCCGCTGACCGGGGAGAGGTCCACGCTCGACACCGACCAGCACGTGGGCTCCGCCAGGCCGCGCGCGGGTGGCGGCCTCGTGGTGAACCTCAGGGACGGCGTAGGGCTCTACGACGAGGCCGGTGCGTTCGACTGGCTGCGCCACGAGCCGGTCGAGGGCCGGCGCGGCAACGAGGCCGTGGTGGCGCCCGACGGCTCGTTCTGGGCCGGCACGATGCGCTACGACGAGGGCTCGGGCGGCGGCACGCTGACCCGGATCGCGCCGGACGGCACGGCCACGACCGTGCTGCCCGAGGTCACCATCAGCAATGGCACCGGGTGGAGTCCGGACGGCTCGCTGATGTACTACGTCGACACCGTGACCGGCCGCGTCGACGCGTACCCCGTCACCGGCCCCGCGACGGTGGGGGAGCGGCGGACGCTGGTGGACGCGGCGGGTCTTGGCGGCTCGCCCGACGGGCTCGCCGTGGACGCGGACGGCTGCGTGTGGGTCGCGTTCTGGGGCGGCGGCGCGGTCCACCGCTTCACGCCCGAGGGGAAGCTGGACCGCACGGTCACCGTGCCGGCCACGAACACCACCTCCTGCGCCTTCGGCGGTCCCGGCCTGACCGACCTCTACATCACGACGGCGCGCGTCGGCCTGGACCCCGGGGCCGAGCCGCTGGCCGGCTCCGTGCTGGTGCTGCCCGACGCCGGGCGGGGCCTCCCGCAGCCGGCCTTCGCGGGCTAGTCGGGGCCGGTCCGGGAGCCGTCGCCGGGCACGGCGCCCCGGTGCTGCCCGAGGCCGGGCGCGGCGTCGAAAGTGTCGAAAGTTTCGACGAGGGCTGCCGGAACCGTTGACGTGAGATGGGCCCAGACCTAGGTTCTCGTTCGTATATACGATCCCCGTTCGAAATGACGAATGGGCGGTGCATACGGATGCGGCGAATGCGAGGTCGGGCTGCATGAATCCATCGGCACACCACCCCGGACTGAGCCGGCGGCGCCTGCTCGGTGCCGCGGCCGGACTCGGCGCGCTCGCCGCGGGCGCCGCCGCCGGCTGCGCGGCGCCGTCCAGCGTCGACGGCGGCAAGACCGGGCTGCGCTACTGGCATCTGTTCGGCGGCGGCGACGGCGTCAACATGGCCGCGCTGATCGACGCGTTCCGGGCGAGCCACCCGGGCATCGACCTGGACGCGGCCCAGCTGGAATGGGGCTCGCCGTACTACACCAAGCTCGGCATGGCGGGGGCCGGCGGCCGGGCGCCGGAGATCGCGGTCATGCACATCAGCCGGCTGGAGGGCTTCGCGCCGGGCCGGCTGCTCGACCCGTTCGACCTCGACCTGCTCGCCGAGCACGGGGTCACCGAGGACCAGTTCCCGCCCGAGATGTGGTCGCGCGGCGCGGTCGGCGGCGAGCAGTACGCGATCCCGCTGGACACCCATCCGCAGGTTCTCTACTTCAACACCGAGGTCTGCGAGGAGGCGGGACTGCTGGACGGCGACGGGCGGCTGCGGCCCGTCGAGGGCCCCGACGCCTTCACCGAGATGGTGCGTGCCGCCACCGAGGTCACCGGCGAACCGGGGCTGGTGTTCGAGACGCTGGGCGCGGACACCGTCGGGCCCTGGCGAATCTTCGCCACCTTCTACTCGCAGACCGGCGGCACCTACCTCGACGAGGGCGCCACCCGGATCGCCATGGACGACGCCAAGGCGCTGCGGGTCCTGGAGTACATGCAGATGCTGACCGGGGAGGGACTGGCCACCAAACAGGTGGACTACCAGGGCGCGGTCGGGCTCTTTTCCAGCGGCGACCACGGCCTCTTCATGAACGGCGAATGGGAGGTCAGCACCTACACCAACACCGGGCTGCCGTTCTCCATGACCCGGGTGCCCAACATCTTCGGCCGGCCGACCACCCAGGCCGACTGCCACGCCTTCGTGCTGCCGCACCAGACCGCCCGCGGCGGCGCCAGCAACCAGGCCGCGCACGCGTTCGCCGCCTGGATGTTCCAGCACTCCGCTGACTGGGCCGCCGGCGGCCATGTGCCGGCCTATCTGCCCACCCTGGAGGAGCCCGACTACCTGGCGCTGGAACCGCAGTCGGAGTACCGCTCGGTCATCGACGACGTCGTGCTCGACCCGCCCGCCTGGTTCGCCGGCTCCGCCTCGGCGATGCAGCTGGAACTCGGCGCCGTCCTCTCCGGCGTCCTGACCGGCTCCCGCTCCCCGCAGGGCGCGCTGGACGAGTTCAAGTCCCGCCTCCAGGAACTCCTGGAAACGCCGAGCCCGTTCGGGGAGACCGCATGACCACGACGACCAGCACCCCTCCGGACTCCGCCGCCACCGAGGCCCCGGAGCGCACCGCGCCGCGCGGCATACGCCGGCACTGGAGCGAGCACGGGCTCGCGTTCACCCTGCCCTTCCTCCTCGTCTACGCCGTCTTCCTGATCTGGCCGCTGATCTACGGCGTCCGGATGAGCCTCACCAACGCCGACATCGCCGGCACCCAGTCCGACTACGTCGGCCTGGACAACTACGTCGAGGCGCTGCAGGACCCGGACGTGTGGTCCTCGCTGTGGAACACCGTCTGGTTCACCGCGCTCTCGACCGCGCCCCTGGTGGTGCTGGGCCTGGTGCTGGCGCTGCTCGCGCACCATCTGCGCTTCGTCAGCTGGGTGTGGCGGCTGAGCTGGTTCGCGCCGTTCCTGCTGCCCTCCGGCGTGGTCTGCCTGCTGTGGCTGTGGGTCATCTACCCCACGGACTTCGGCTTCGCCGACCAACTGCTGGCCGCCTTCGGCCTCGAACCGGGCATCGGCTGGCTCACCGAGTCGCGCTACGCGATGCTCTCCGTCGTGCTGACCACGCTGTGGTGGACGGTCGGCTTCAACTTCCTGCTCTACCTCGCCGCGCTCCAGGCCATCCCCCGGCACCTCTACGAGGCCGCGGAGATCGACGGCGCGGGGCCCTGGCACCGGCTCTGGCACATCACGCTGCCGATGCTCAGCCGCACGACGGTGGTCGTCGTGGTGCTCCAGTTGCTGCACTCGCTGAAGATCTTCGACCAGGTGTACATCATGACCGGCGGCGGCCCTGACGACTCCACCCGGCCGATCCTCCAGTACGTCTACCAGCAGGGCTTCACCGGCTACCGGATCGGCTACGCCTCCGCCATCTCGTACATCTTCTTCGCCCTGATCGTCATCGTCTCGCTGATCCACCTGCGGCTGACCCGCCGCTCCCGGGAGGCCGCCGCATGAGTGCCATGACCACGTTTCGGGCCGTCAGGCGGGTCGTCGTCCCGCCGCGCGAGGACGAGGACCACGGCGGCCGCAAGCCGCGCTGGACACCGGGCCGGATCGGCCTGCTGGTGTGCGCCGCGGTGCTGGCCCTGCTGTGGGTGCTGCCGCTGGCCTGGGCGTTCGCGACCTCCCTGAAGCCGGAGGACGAGACCACCGAGACCGGACTCCAGTGGATCGGCTCGAAGATCACCTTCGGCGCCTACGAGGCGGTGTGGGAGTCGGGCAACCTGACCCGTTGGCTGTTCAACACCGCCTATATCGCCTCGGTGACCACGATCCTCACCGTGCTGCTCACCGCGATGGCGGCCTACGGCTTCTCGCGCACCGAGTTCCGCGGCCGCAAGGTGCTCTACGGCCTGGTGCTGGCCGGCATCATGGTGCCGCCGCAGGTGCTGCTCGCGCCGCTGTTCGCCGAGATGGTGGCGCTCGGCCTGGTGGACACCTACTGGGGCGTCATCCTGCCCCAGGTCGCCGTCCCGGCCATGGTGTTCATCCTGGTGAAGTTCTTCGACGGGCTGCCGCGCGAACTGGAGGAGGCCGCGTACGTGGACGGCGCGGGACGCTGGCGGGTGTTCTGGCAGATCGTCGTCCCGCTGTCCCGCCCGGTGTTGGCGGCGGTCGCCATCTTCACGTTCATCCAGACCTGGAACAACTTCCTCTGGCCGTTCCTGGTCACCACCGACCCCAACGGCATGACGCTGCCGGTCGGCCTGGTCAACGTCCAGTCCTCCTACGGCGTCCGCTACGCCGAGATGATGGCGTCCGTGGTGCTGGGTGGCCTGCCGCTGCTGGTGGTCTTCGTCTTCTTCCAGCGCCAGATCGTCCGCGGCGTCGCACATACGGGCCTCGCCGGCCAGTAGACGCACGGCCGGTAGGCGGTGCGACGCCGGCCGGTGGCGGCCCGTTCCTCTTGGCGACGGGCCGGCACCGGCCGGCGGTCGGCCCGTCCAGCCTCGATCGAATCGTTTCAATGAAACGGTGTCACGGGTGTTGACCCCGGCCCCGCCGCGCCTCTACGTTCCGTTCGTATATCCGGTCGTCATTCGAAATCGCGAACGGGAGGGGATTCGCATGCCCCCACTCTCGCTGCCACCACCGGGCCTGAGCCGCCGTCGCCTGCTCGGCGGCGTGGCCGGGCTCGGCACGCTGGCCGCGGTCGGCTCGACCGCCGGCTGCGGCTCGGCGGTCTCGCTGGCGGACGACGGCAACCGCATCCAGTTCTGGAACCTCTTCGGCGGCGGCGACGGGGCCAACATGCGGGGCATGCTCGACCGTTTCCGGGCCGAGCACCCGGGGATCACGGTCGAGGACACCACCCTGGAGTGGGGCGACCCCTACTACACGAAGCTCGCGCTGGCCGGCTCCGGCTCCCGGGCGCCCGACCTCGGCGTGGTGCATCTGGGCCGGCTCGCCGGCTTCGCCCCGGGCCGGCTGCTCGACCCGATCGACGTGGGCCTGCTGGAGGCGCAGGGCGTGCGCCGGGAGGACTTCAACCCGGCCCTGTGGGAGGGCGCCACCATCGACGGCCAGTTGTACGGGCTGCCGCTGGACACCTTCGCCGAGATCTTCTACTACAACCGCCCGGTCTGCGACGAGGCGGGGCTCCTCGGCCCCGACGGCCTGCTGGTCGACATCGACGGCACCGAGTCGCTCTTCGACGCGCTGGACGCGGTCCGGGGCGTGATCGGCCAGTCCCCGCTGGGCTGGAACCCGGTGCAGTCCACCGAGTGCTGGTGGGCGTTCCTCTCGCTGTACTCGCAGACCGGCGGCACGATACTCAACGGCGACGCCACCGAGATCACCCTGGACGACGACGGGGCCGAGGAGGTGCTGGCGTTCCTCGCCCGGCTCATCGCCGATGAGTACGCCATACCCGGCCAGGACCTGGTCGGCTACCTGGTCAACGGCGGCGGCTTCGTATGGTTCGGCAACTGGCTCGTCATCAACTTCAACGACGCGGGACTGGACTACGGGGCGAAGCCGTTCCCCACCCTCTTCGGCCAGCCGGCCGGCCAGGCCGACTCGCACACGCTGGTGCTGCCGCACCAGGGCGACCGCGGCGGGGCCAGCAACGACGCCGCCCACACCCTGATGGCCTGGCTGGTCAAGAACAGCCTCGACTGGGCCGCGGCCAGCCACGTGCCCGCCTACCTGCCGGTGCTGGAGATGCCCGAGTACCTGGAGCTCCAGCCGCAGGCCGAGTACCGGGGCGCCATGGACCAGGCGGCCTTCGACCCGCCCGCCTGGTTCTCCGGCACCGACTCCCGGCTCCAGAAGGAGGTCGGCGCGGAGATCTCCGCCGCCGCCCTGGGCATGGTCGGCCCCGCCCAGGGCGTGGCGAACGTCCGCTCCGCGCTCCAGGGGCTGATCGACACCCGCAATCCCTTCGGCGAAGGGATCACCCGATGAGTGCTCTGGCCGGCGCCCCCGCCCCCGCCCCTGCCGAAAAGCAGACCCCGTCCCGGGCCCTGGCCGGCACCGGCGCCCCGGCCGACGGCCTCCGCCCGCGGCTCGGCCGGATCTTCCAGCACGGCGGCTGGTTCGTCGCGCCCTTCCTGCTGGTCTACGCGCTGTTCCTGCTGTGGCCGCTCGGCTCCGGCCTCTGGTACAGCCTCAACGAGACCAACATCGCGGGCATCGACTCGGAGTTCGTCGGCCTCGACAACTACCGCGAGGCGCTGGGCGACGACCAGATGTGGGACTCGCTGGGCAACACCCTCCAGTTCACCGCCATGAGCACCCCGCTGATCGTCGTCGCCGCCCTCGGCCTGGCCCTGCTGGCCCACAACATCCGGCGCGGCAAGTGGTTCTGGCGGCTCGCCTTCTTCGCGCCCTTCCTGCTGCCGTCCGCCGTGATGTCGCAGATGTGGGAGTGGCTGTACGAGCCGGACTTCGGCCTGATCAACAACGCGATCAACCACCGCACCCCCTGGCTGATCGACCCGAACTGGGCGATGTTCTCCGTGGTGCTGGCCACCCTGTGGTGGACCGTGGGCTTCAACTTCCTGCTCTACCTGGCCGCGTTGCAGGCCATCCCCGAGCACCTCTACGAGGCCGCGGAGTTGGACGGCGCCGGTCCGTGGCAGCGGATGCGGCACATCACCATCCCGATGCTGCGGAACATCACCGGGCTCGTCGTCATCCTGCAGATCCTCGCCTCGTTGCAGGTGTTCGACCAGATCTTCCTGATGACCAGCGGCGTCCCGAACGCCGAGATCCGGCCGGTCGTCCAGTACGTGGTGCAGCAGGGCTTCACCGGCTACCGGATCGGCTACGCCTCGGCCATCTCCTACATCCTCTTCGTCCTGGTCGTCTCCGTCACGCTGCTGAGGCTGTGGATGGTGCGTCGCCGTGAGGAGAACGCGCTGTGAGTACTGCTACGTCCCGAACCCCCCGCGCCGCGCGCCCCTCGCGCGCCTCCCGCCCGCCCCGCCGCCCACTGGGCGTCACGCTGCGCCGCAACGCCGGGCAGATCGCGCTGACCGCCGTGGGCACGGTGCTGGCCGCGCTGTGGCTGGTGCCCTTCGCCTGGTCGCTGTCCACCTCGCTCAAGCCCGAGGGCGACACCCAGCTGCTGCCGCTGAAGTGGGTCCAGTCCAACATGAACCTGGACGCCTACCGCAACGTCCTCAGCGAGGGCGACATCCCCAAGTGGCTGGTGAACTCGGTCATCGTGTCGACCGGCGTCACGGTGCTGACCGTGGTCGTCTCGGCGCTCGCCGCCTACGGCTTCGCCCGCACCGACTTCCGGTTCCGCAAGCCGCTCTTCGGACTGACCCTGGCCGGGATCATGGTCCCCGGCACGGTCATCACCGCGCCGCTCTTCGCCAACGTCCGGACGCTCGGCCTGGTGGACACCTACTGGGGCGTCATCCTGCCCCAGGTGTCCGCCCCCGCCATGGTCTTCATCCTCTACAAGTTCTTCCAGGCCGTGCCCCGGGAACTGGAGGAGGCGGCCCGGATCGACGGCGCCGGGCGCTGGCGGATCTTCTTCCAGGTGGTGCTGCCGCTGTCCCGGCCGGTGCTGGCGGCGGTGTCGATCTTCACCTTCATCGCCTCCTGGAACAACTTCATGTGGCCCTATCTGGTCACCACCGACCCCGACCTGGCGACCCTGCCGGTGGGCCTGGCCACCGTGCAGTCGTCCTTCGGCATCCGCTGGGCCCAGCTGAACGCCGGCGCGTTGTTGGCGGCCCTGCCGCTGCTGCTGGTGTTCGTCTTCTTCCAGCGGCAGATCGTCCGCGGCGTCGCCCATACGGGCATCGCCGGGCAGTAGCGGAAAATCAAATAAGCACAAACACTTATAAACAAGTACCAGCAAGTACCGGCAAGCACAGGTAAGCACAGGCAAGAACCACCCAAGGACAGGCATGAGCGACGACTCGCACACCGCCCGCTTCACCCTCGACCCCGCCTTCACGGTCTCGGCCGTGGACCCGCGGCTCTACGGCTCGTTCGTGGAGCACCTCGGGCGCTGCGTCTACACGGGCATCTACGAGCCGGGCCACCCCAGCGCCGACGAGGCCGGGTTGCGCACCGACGTGCTGGAGCTGATCCGGGAGATGGGGGTGACCGTCGTCCGCTACCCGGGCGGCAACTTCGTCTCCGGCTACCGGTGGGAGGACGGCGTCGGCCCGGCGGACGCCCGGCCGCGCCGGCTCGACCTGGCCTGGAAGTCCACCGAGTCCAACCAGTTCGGCCTCGGCGAGTTCATCGACTTCGTGCGCAAGATTGACGCCGAGCCGATGATGGCCATCAACCTCGGCACCCGCGGCGTCGCCGAGGCCATCGAGCTCCAGGAGTACGCCAACCACCCCGGCGGCACCGAACTGTCCGACCAGCGCGCGGCGCACGGTGACAAGGACCCGTACGCCATCCGGCTGTGGTGCCTCGGCAACGAGCTGGACGGCCCGTGGCAGACCGGCCACAAGACCGCGGACGAGTACGGTCGGCTCGCCGCCGAGACGGCCCGCGCGATGCGGCAGATCGACCCGGACGTGGAGCTGGTCGCCTGCGGCAGCTCCAACCAGGCCATGCCCACCTTCGCGTCCTGGGAGTCCACTGTCCTGGAACACTCCTACGACCAGGTGGACCACGTCTCGTTGCACGCCTACTACCACGAGCAGGGCGGCGACCGGGACTCGTTCCTGGCCTCGGCCGTGGACACCGAGTCGTTCATCGAGAACGTGGTGGCCACCGCCGACCATGTGCGGGCCCGGCTGAAGGCGGAGAAGCGGATCAACCTCTCCTTCGATGAGTGGAACGTCTGGTACCAGAAGGGCGGCTGCCCGCAGCTGGCCCCGGACGCGCCGCCCAACCAGGACTGGGACGAGGCGCCGCGCCTGCTCGAGGACAACTACAGCGTCACCGACGCCGTGGTCTTCGGCTCGCTGCTGATCGCGCTGCTCCGGCACGCCGACCGGGTCAAGGTGGCCTGTCTGGCGCAGCTGGTCAACGTCATCGCGCCGATCGCCACCGAACCCGGCGGGCACGTCTGGCGGCAGACCACGTTCTTCCCGTTCGCCCAGGCGTCCCGGTACGGGCGGGGCACGGTGCTCCAGGTCGCTCCGCAGGGGCCGCGGCACCACACCGAGCGGTTCGGCGAGGTGGACCTGCTGCACGCCACGGCGGTGCGGGAGGACTCACCTGACGGCGCGGTGACCGTCTTCGCCGTCAACCGCAGCCAGACCGAGGAGCTGCCCCTGGAGGTGGCGCTCGGCGGGCTCGGCCTGGGGCGGGTCGTCGAGCACAGCGTGCTGTCCGACGCCGACCCGGACGCCAGGAACACCAGTGACGAGCCGAACCGGGTCACCCCGCACGCCGCACAAGGCACCCGGCTCGACGAGGGCCGGACGCTGCGCGCCACGCTGGAGCCGCTCTCCTGGAACGTCATCCGGCTCGCGCCCTGAGCCTGGTGTCCTGAGCCTGGTGTCCTGAGTCCCGGCGCCGCCCGCGCCCGCTTCCGCGGGGCGGGCGGCGCTCAGCATTTGGCCGGCTCGTCGGCGGGCACGTCGGCCGGCGGGTTCGGGGCGGCGCCGGTGGTGATGCCCAGGGTCAGGGAGCCGCGGTAGCCGTGCTGGAGGACCCGGCTCGCCGTGACCGGCTCCATCACCAGCAGTCCGGCCGCCACGCCGGCCCCCTGGTAGACGAGGTCCTCGGCCAGCGTCGCCGGGCCGTCGCCGGTGTGCTCGGTGTACGGGCTCCCGGCGTGCGCCTCCTGGATCAGCGCGTCGTCGAAGAACAGCTGCCCCGAATGGGAGAGGGTGCCCCCGTCGTACCCGCCGTCCTCCCGCGTCGCGCCGGAGTGCACCCGCACGTGGATGTGGGGGGCGCGGGCCCCGTACCACCCGGGCACGACGGTGGTGAACGACACCCTGCCCTCGGCGTCGGAGACCTGGAAGCCGCGCAGGTAGTTGACCGGATCGGCGCCGCTGCCGTCCCCGCCCACCGGCACGACGCCGCCGGGCGCCGCGTCCGGGTAGCCCGCGTAGTAGCCCCAGGCGTCGCAGTGCCAGATCTCCACGGCCGCCCCCGCGGTCAGCTGCCAGTCCTCGGGAACGCACCGCACGGTCAGCTCAAGCGACAGCGGCACCCCGGGCTTGCCGTCCGTGATGTCCCGGCGCGCGAGGGCGCCGTCCAGGCCGTACGAGGCGGTCACGGCGTTGGCCGACAGCACACAGGGGGAGCCGCTGGCGCTCCCGCCGTTGCCGGGGGTCAGCTGGGCCGCGCTGGCCTCCCCGACAGTGCCATGTCCCACCACCGCGACCCCGGCCACACCGGCCCCTCCGAGCAACAGAACGCGACGGCGACTCAGTTCACTATCGTTCATACGGATAAAGCTACGGTTCACTCCTCAGACGGAACGGGGAGTGACAGGGGAACACTCCAACGCGCCACCGCAATGGCGGAAACGGCGGGCGGGCCGGCTAGGCTGCGGGGGGCCAGCCCTCGGCCTCGGCGTCCGCCTCCGCCTCGCCCGTGTCGTCGCCGGCGCCGCGCCCGATCGCGCACACCAGCTCGCCGTCGCTGGCGTCGGCGGTGATCATGTCGCCGACCCGCGCCCCGTCGCTGAGCAGCAGTGCGGCGATCCGACCGTCGAGCTCCTGTTCGATGGCCCGGCGCAGCGGCCGAGCCCCGCCCTCGGGCCCCCGGCCGTGCTCGGCGAGCAGCCGGCGGGCCGCCGGCGTGACGTCCAGGCGCAGACCCCGGTCGCGCACCCGGCGCTCGCTGGGCCGCACCAGCAGCGCCACCACCCGGTCCAGTTCGTCGGGGCCGAGGCGGTGGAAGGTGACCGTCTCGTCCACCCGCTCCCGCAGCTCCGCGACGCCGGTCACGCCCGCGAGGTTCCCCAGGTCCGCCGGGTCGAGCGTGCTGGTCAGCACCAGCACGACGCCGCGCGCGCTCACCGCCCGGCCGTCGCTGGGGGCACCTCCCAGGCCCCCGAGGGCCTGGGGGAGGGTCAGGGGGGCACCGCCCAGCGCCTCGAACAGGACCCGGACGACGTCGGGGTGCGCCCGCTCGACCCCGTCGAGCAGCAGCACGCCGTGCGGCTTCCGGTGCACCGTCCAGACCAGCCGCGCGACGGCCTCGGGCCCCTGGAGCTCGTCCGCGCCGAACCGGGTCAGCCGGTCCGCGCTCCCGTAGAGCACCTCGGCCAGCGCCCTGGCGAGCTCGGCGCGGCCGACGCCGGCGGGGCCGAGGAAGAGGAACGAGCCGACCGGACGCGCCGGGTCGCCCATGCCCATCCCGTTGCGGCGCAACGCTTCCGTGACCGCGGCCACCGCCGCGTCCTGGCCGACCACCCGCTCGCTCAGTGCGTGTCCCAGCTTCAGCAGCCGGTCCCGGTCGCTTTCGACGAGCCGGGCGACGGGGATGTCGGTGCGTCGCGCGACGATTTCGGCGACGGCGGGTGCGGTGACCGTCACCACCCCCGTCTCGCCGTCCTCCGGCAGGGGCCCTTGGCCCTCCAACTCGGCGGTCCGCCGCCTGAGGTCGGCGGCGCGCTCGTACTCCTCGCCCGCGATGGCCTGGTCCGTCTCCCGGTTCAGCTGGGCGATCCGCTCCCGCCGCATCGCGTCCTCGCCGGTGCGGGCCTGGGCGGTCAGCCGGGCCCGCGCCCCGGCCTGGTCGAGCAGGTCGATCGCCTTGTCGGGAAGCCGCCGCTCGGCCAGGTACCGGTCGGCCAGCCGGGCCGCCGCGCTCAGCGCCTCGTCGGCGAACCTGACCTGGTGGTGGGCCTCGTAGGCGTCCCTGAGTCCGGCCAGGATCCGCACGGTCTCGGCGACGTCGGGCTCGGTGACCGGCACCGGCTGGAACCGCCGCTCCAACGCCGGGTCCGCCGCCACGTGTCGGCGGTACCCGCCCGGAGTGGCGGCGCCGATCACCCGCAGCTCGCCGCTGGCCAGCGCCGGGCCGAGCACCTCCGCGGCATCCCCCGTGTCCCCGGTCCGTCCCCCGGGCCCCTGCGGTCCCGGGAAGTACCCCCGCGGCTCGTGGCCGCCGACCGCCGCGGTCAGCGTGTCCACGTACAGCAGGACGCCGGGCGCCGGCGCGCCGGCCCCGGCCTCGTCGACAACGGCCCGCAGCCGCTCCTCCAGCTCGCCCCGGTACCGGGCGGCGGCCACCAGTCCCGGCAGGTCGAGGGCGACGACGCGCCGCCCGGCCAGCGGCTCCGGCACGTCGCCAGCCACGATGCGCTGCGCCAGCCCTTCGACGACGGCGGTCCGGCCGACGCCGGCCTCTCCGACCATGACCGGGTTGTTCCGGGTGCGGCGGGCGAGGATCTCGATGGTCTGATCGATCTCCGCGGCCCGCCCCACCACCGGATCGAGCTGGCCGGTCCTGGCCTGGGCGGTGAGGTCACGACCGTACCGGTCCAGGGTCGGGGTGGCGCTCGGCAGCGGCTCCGGGCCGTTGCGTCGGCTCGTGTCGCGCAGCTGGCCGGTGTCCAGCCGGGCCTCCCGCAGCATCCGCCCGGCGCCCGAGTCGGGGTCGTCGAGGAGCGCGCCGAGTATGTGCTCGGGGCCGATATAGGAGACCCCCGAGGTGGCGGAACGGGCGTGCGCGGTGGTCAGCGTGCGCTTCGCCGCCGGGGTGAGCCCGGGCCCGCCGGCCGGCGGGGGACCGCCGCCGGGCAGCGCGTCGGCGATCCCGGCGGCCAGGCGGTCCGGATCGGCCCCGGCCGCCGCGAGCAGCCCGCGCGAGGGCTCGACCGAGGTCGCGGCCCACAGCAGGTGCTCGGTGCCCAGGTCCACCCCGCCGCCGGCCGCGGCACGTTCGGCGGCGCGGGAGATCAACTCCCGCGCCGCGTCCGACAGCAGCCGCCCCGTCGGCACCCGCTGCACGGCCGGCGGCGAGGCCGCCGGCGACATCCCGAAGAAGCGGTCGAGCAACTCCGAGAACGGATCGGGCGACGGCCCGAACGGAGACATGGTCATCGGAACACCACTCCCGCGCGGCCCGGGGGCCGCAGATGTGTGTCCCTCTACTAGACCAATGCCGGGCATATCCCGCAAACGGGGGAAATGAGACCGGTGGGGCAGAGACAGGGCTGGGGCGGGGCAGAGCCTGTGGTCAGGACTCCAGGCGTGGGAAGAGTGGCGGGCTCTTGGCCAGGGTGCGGCCCGTCATGTCGGCGAGCGCGTCGGGGCTGGCGTCGGCCGGCTCCCCGATCGCCTCCAGGATGCGGGCGCTGGCGGACGGCACGTAGGGACGCAGCAGGATGCCGAGGTCGCGGACCGCCTCCAGCACCGTGCGCAGCACGGTGTCGAGGAGCTCTGCGGCCTCCGCCTCGCCGCCGTCCGCTGCCTTGGCCAGATGCCAGGGCGCGCGCTCGTCCACGTATGCGTTCATCCGGCGGACCAGGTCCCAGACCCGGGACAGCGCCTGCCGGTGGTCGTACCGGTCCATGGCCTCGGCGGTGTCCCGGGCCACGGCCTCGCGGAGCTCGCCGATCTGCCGCTCCACCTCGTCGGCGGTGCGGACCGGCGGGGTCACCCCGTCCCGGTACCGGACGATCATCGAGGTGACCCGGCTGACCAGGTTCCCCAGGCCGTTGGCCAGGTCGGTGTTGTAGCGGGAGGCGAGCCGCTCCTCGCTGAAGTCGCCGTCGCCGAAGGGCGAGAAGTCGGCGAGCAGGTAGTAACGGACGGCGTCCTGCCCGTACCGGCTGACCAGATCGGCCGGATCCACCACGTTCCCCAGGCTCTTGCTCATCTTCTGGCCCGAGGTGGTGATGTATCCGTGGACCATGACGTCGGTGGGCAGCGGCAGTCCGGCGGAGAGCAGCATCGCCGGCCAGTACACGGCATGGAAGCGCAGCACGCCCTTGCCGACGACGTGGACCCGGGGCTCGGCCTCCTCCCAGTACCGCTTGTACCGTTCGTCGCCGTGGGTCCAGCCCAACGCGTTGATGTAGTTCGTCAGCGCGTCGATCCAGACGTACATCACCTGGGAGTCGTCGCCGGGGACGGGAATACCCCAGCCCTGCGCCCGCTCGACGGACCGGGAGATGCTGATGTCCTCAAGGCCCGCGCGGATGAAGCTGACCGTCTCGTTCAGTCGGGTGTCGGGGGCCACCCGCAGGCGGCCCGACTCCAGCGCCTCGACGAGCTGGTCGCCGTACCGGGACAGGCGGAAGAAGTAGTTGTGCTCGCGGACGAGCTCGGGGGCGATGCGGTGCTCGGGGCACAGGCCGCCCTCCACCAGCTCGTCCGGCGTGTAGAACTGCTCGCAGCGGACGCAGTAAAGGCCCTCGTAGTCCTTGGCGTAGATGTCACCCTTCTCATCCATCCGCCGCCAGATCTCGGCGGCGCCCGCGAGATGGTCGGGGTCGACGCTGGTGCGGATGAAACCGCTGAGCCGCAGGCCGAGGGCGTCGATCAGCTGCTGGAAGTACGTGACGTTCCGGTCGACCAGTTCCCGAGGGGTGACGCCCTCCTTTTCGGCGGCGAGCACGTTCGTCAGACTGTTCTCGTCGGAGCCGCTGAGGAAGTAGATGTCCCGCCCGCGCATCGCCATGTGTCGCGCGAACGCGTCCGCCTCCAGATACTCGAACGCGTGACCGATATGGGGTCGTGCGTTGACATAGGGGATGGTCGTCGAGACGAAGGCGGTGGCGGACATGATCTCCTCGGGAATCCGTGCCGGAGGCACAGTCTAACGAACGGCATCCCACCGGCGGCGCCCTGTTTCCCGGCGGAACGGGGCACGCCCCGCGACGGGCCTGGAGCGGCCGTCGCGAGGCGTGCGGGAGCGCTGGCGTCAGCGGGTGGAGAAGGAGTGGACCGTGCTGGAGCGGTAGGTCTCACCGGGACGCAGGACGGTCGTGGGGAAGTCCGGCTGGTTGGGGGAGTCCGGGAAGTGCTGGGTCTCCAGGCACAGGGCGTCGCCCTGCCGGTAGACCCGGCCGCGGCTGCCGACCAGCGTGCCGTCGAGGAAGTTGCCGCTGTAGAACTGCAGGCCTGGTTCGGTGGTGGCGACCTCCATCCGTCGCCCTGACTCGGGGTCGAACAGGGTGGCGGCGCGCTCCGGGTTCCGCGTGATGCCCTTGTCCAGGACGAAGTTGTGGTCGAAACCCTGACCGCGCAGCAGCTGGGCGTGGGCGATCCGGATGTCCCGGCCGACCGGCTTGGCCTGGCGGAAGTCGAACGGGCTGCCGGCGACCGGGGTGATATTGCCGGTCGGGATCAGGGTCGCGTCGACCGGGGTGTAGTGGGAGGCGGCGATGCCGAGGCGGTGGTCGTCGATGCCGCCGCTGCCGTCCCCGGCGAGGTTGAAGTAGATGTGGCTGGTGAGGTTCACGACCGTGGGGGCGTCGGTGGTGGCCTCGTAGTCGATCCGGAAGTCGCCGTGCTTGGTGAGCGTGTAGTCCACCTTCACGTCGAGCGTGCCGGGGTAGCCCATCTCGCCGTCCGGGCTGGTGTAGCGCAGCGTCAGCCCGACGTCGCTGCGGCTGGTGAACGGGGTCACCTGCCAGACCCGCTTGTCGAAGCCCTGGTCGCCGCCGTGCAGGCTGTTCGGCCCGTCGTTGACGGGCAGCTGGTACTCGGTGCCCTCCAGGGTGAAGCGGCCCTGGGCGATGCGGTTGCCGTACCGGCCGATCAGCGCGCCGAAGTACGGCGAGTCCTTGACGTAGGAGGAGAGCTGGTCGAAGCCGAGCGAGACGTTGGCGTACTTACCCGACCGGTCGGGCAGTTCCAGGGACTGCACGATGCCGCCGTAGCTCAGCACCTTCAGCCGGGTGCCGCCGTTGCTGAGGATCCAGCGCTGGACCTCGGTGCCGTCGGCCAGGACGCCGAAGCGCTCGCTGCGTGGCTGCTCCACGCCGCCGTGTGCCGCGCCGGTCCCACTGGCGTGGGCGGCTCCCGCCGCGGCGGCGGTCAGGCCCGCCGCCGCGGCGCTGGCTATCACGGCTCTTCTGCTGGTGGACATGGTGGTACCGCTCCTTCTGGGGGTGGGGCGAAGGGAGGGTGGGACGGTGGTACGCGTGCGTCAGGACGTGGCCCGACGCTTGTTCCAGATGTCGAAGGCGACCGCGGCGAGCAGCACCAGGCCCTTGATGACCTGCTGCCAGTCCTCGCCGACGCCGACCAGTGACATGCCGTTGTCCAGGACGCCGAGCACCACACCGCCGATCACGGCGCCGAGCACGGTGCCGACGCCGCCGCTCATCGACGCGCCGCCGATGAACGCGGCCGCGATGGCCTCCAGTTCGAACAGGTCGCCGGCGCCGGTGGTCGCGACGCCGAGCCGCGCGGTGAAGACGCAGCCCGCGAGCGCGGCCAGCACGCCCATGTTGACGAAGACCAGGAAGGTGACCCGCTGGTCCTTCACGCCGGAGAGCTGGGCCGCCTGGCGGTTGCCGCCGAGGGCGTAGACGTGGCGTCCGATGATGGAGTTACGCATCACGAAGCCCATGATGATCAGTAGACCGCCGAGGATCAACAGCACCACGGGCGCGCCCCGGTAGCTGGCGAGGGTCAGCGTGAACGCCATCACGGCGGCGACGAGCGCGGCGCACTTGAGCAGGAACAGCCTGAACGGCAGCACCTGCAGCTCGTAGAACTTCTGCTGCTGGCGCCGGCGCCACTCCTGGAAGACCGCCACCGCGCAGACGGCCACGCCGAGCAGCAGGGTGAGGTTGTGGTAGTTCGTCTCCGGGCCGACCTCCGGGAGGAAGCCCTGGCTGACGTCGTTGAAGCCGCCGGGGAACGGTGAGAGCGACTCGCCGCCCAGGAGTATTCGGGTGGCTCCGCGGAACAACAACATGCCGGCGAGGGTGACGATGAACGATGGTATGCCGACATAGGCGATCCAGAAGCCCTGCCAGGCGCCGACCGCCGCGCCGATGAGCAGCGCGAAGAAGAACGCCAACTGCCAGGACATGTCGTGATCGACCATCATCACGCCGGCGGCGGCCCCGGTGAAGCCGGCCACCGAACCCACGGACAGGTCGATATGCCCGTTGATGATGACGATCATCATGCCGATCGCCAGGATCAGGATGTAGCCGTTCTGCTGGATGATGTTGCTGACGTTGCGGGGCAGCAGCAGTTCGCCGTCGCTCCACACCTGAAAGACGATCACCAGCAGCGTCAGGGCAATCAGCATGCCGTACTGCCGCATGTTGGTGCGCAGGTTGCGCAGCAGCAGAGCGGCGGTCCCGTGCGGCTCGCCCGTGGGCTTGCCGCCCGAGGACGGGCCGCCGGCCTCGGTCTTGCCCAGGGTGACCTGCTCCATTTCAGCTCTCTCCCGTTCCGCTGGTGCGTTTCGACGGCGGGCGCTCGTCCCGGGGCTCGCCGTGTTCTCCGCCTTCGCCGCGCCGGTCGGCGCCGGCGCCGTTGCCGTTGCCGTGCGGGTCATGGTCATGAGCCGCAGAAGCGACTCCTGGTCCGCCTCGGAGCGGTCGAGCACGCCGGTCATCCGGCCGGCGGCCATCGTGCAGATGCGGTCGCACAGGCCGAGCAACTCGGGCAGCTCCGAGGAGATGAGCACGACCGCCTTGCCCTCGGCGGCCAGCTTGTCGATCACCTGGTAGATCTCGGACTTCGCCCCCACGTCGATGCCGCGGGTCGGCTCGTCCAGGATCAGCACGTCGGGATCGGCGTTGATCCAGCGGCTGAGCACCACCTTCTGCTGGTTACCGCCGGACAGCCGGCCGGTCTGCTCGAAGACGGTGGGCGCCTTGATGTTCATCGAGGTGCGGAACCGTTCGGCGACCCGGGTCTCCGCGTGCTCGTCGACCAGCCCTCGTTTGGCAACCCGGGGGAGGGAGGCCAGCGAGATGTTGCGGCTGATGGTGTCGATGAGGTTCAGCCCGTACGTCTTGCGGTCCTCGGTGACGTACGCGATGCCGTGCCTGACCGCCTCGGCCACGGTCCGGGTGGAGATCTCTCGGCCGTGCAGTGACACCCGGCCGCGCTCGTACCGGCCCCAGGACCGGCCGAACAGGCTCATCGCCAGTTCGGTGCGGCCGGCGCCCATCAGCCCGGCGACGCCGAGGATCTCGCCGTGCCGCACCTCGAACGAGACCGAGTCCACCACCCGGCGCGTGCTGTCCAGGGGGTGACGCACGGTCCAGTCGGTGACGGACATCGCGACCTGGCCGGCGCGCTCCCCCTCGTACGGGGTGCGGGCCGGGAAGTACTGCGTCAGCTCCCGGCCGACCATGCCTCGGATCAGCCGGTCCTCCGAGATCTGCGGCGGCCGGCCGGCCTCGTCGCGGATCCGGAGCGTCTCGATGGTCTTGCCGTCGCGCAGGATCGTGACGGCGTCCGCGACCTGGAGCACCTCGTTGAGCTTGTGTGAGATGAGGATGCAGGAGATCCCGTGGTCCCGGAACTCGGTCACCAGGTCGAGCAGCTTGCGGCTGTCCGTGTCGTTGAGCGCCGCGGTCGGCTCGTCCAGGATCAGCAGCTTGACCTCCTTGGCGAGCGCCTTGGCGATCTCCACCAACTGCTGTTTGCCGACCCCGAGTTCGGAGATCTTCGCCTGCGGTCGCTCGCCGGTCAGCCCGACCCGCTTCAGCAGCCGCTCGGTCTCCATCAGCGTGGTGGACCAGCTGATCAGGCCGGTGCGGCCGGCCCGCTCGTTGCCCAGGAAGATGTTCTCGGCGATGGACAGCTGGGGGACCAGCGCCAGCTCCTGGTGGATGATGACGATCCCGCGCCGCTCGCTGGCCCTGATGTCCCTGAAGTGGCACGGCTCGCCCTGGAAGCGGATCTCTCCCTGGTACGAGCCGTGCGGATGGACGCCGCTGAGCACCTTCATCAGCGTGGACTTGCCAGCGCCGTTCTCGCCGCAGATGGCGTGGATCTCACCGGGCCGCACGGCCATGCTGACGCCGTCCAGGGCCTTCACGCCCGGGAAGGTCTTGGTGATGCCGCGCATGTCGAGGACGTGCTCGACCGGTGTCTGTGCCTGTGCCATGGCTCAAGCGCTCCCGTGGTAGCTCGTCGCAGCCGTCGCCGTCAGCTCTCGAGGTCTTCCTCGGTGTAGTAGCCCTCGTCGATCAGCAGCTGGTAGTTGTCGGCGTCGACGCTGACCGGCTCCAGCAGGTAGGACGGCACGACCTTGACGTTGTTGTCGTAGGTCTCGGTGTCGTTGGCCTCGCACTCCTCGCCCTTGAGCAGGGCCTCACCCATGTTCACCGCCTGGGCGGCCAGGTCACGGGTGTCCTTGAAGACCGTCTGGGTCTGCTCGCCCGAGATGATCGACTTCACCGAGGCGACCTCGGCGTCCTGTCCGGTGATGATCGGGAACGGTTGCGAGTCGCTTCCGTAGCCGACGCTCTTGACCGCGGACAGGATGCCCAGCGAGATCCCGTCGTACGGCGACAGCACCGCGTCCAGCCGCTCGCTGCGGTAGTCCGCGGTCAGCAGGTCGTCCATCCGGTCCTGGGCGGTGGCCCCGTCCCAGCGAATGGTGTTGACCTGGTTCAGATCGGTCTGCCCGCTGCGCACCACCAGCTGACCGCTGTCCAGGTAGGGCTGGAGCACGTCCATGGCGCCCCCGAAGAAGTACCGGGTGTTGTTGTCGTCGGGGTCGCCGGCGAAGAGCTCGATGTTGAACGTCTCGTCCGGGTTCTCCTCCAGGCCGAGGTTGTCCACGATGTACTGCGCCTGGAGCTGGCCGACCTTCTCGTTGTCGAAGGTGGCGTAGCAGTTGACGTTCTCGGTGTCCATCAGCAACCGGTCGTAGGAGACGACCGGGATGTTGGCGTCGGCGGCCTGCTGGAGCACGTTGCCGAGCGAGGCGCCGTCGATCGCGGCCACCACCAGCAGGTTCACGCCGCCCGAGATCATGTTCTCGATCTGGCTGATCTGGTTCTCGATCTTGTTCTCGCCGTACTGGAGGTCCGTCTCGTAACCGGCCTCCTCGAACTGCTGCACCATGTTCTCGCCGTCGGCTATCCAGCGCTCCGAGGACCTGGTGGGCATGGCGATGCCGACGGTGCCGCCCTCCTCCCCTCCGCTGTTGTTGTTCTCCGAACCGCCCTCGGAATCCTGTCCGCACGCTGTGGCGGTCAGGGAGAGGGTGAGGGCGGCGGCCACGGCGGCGGTGACGCGGGCGGCGACTCGAGGACGGAACATGGTGGTCACGACCTTTCGATCAGTCATCAAAGAGGTAAGCCGGGGGTGACGGACACGGAACCCGGTTGTGCGGGCGGTGCGGGCGGTGCTGGCAGTGCTGACATCAAGAGGCAGAGCCGGGGGTGACGGACACGGAACCCGGCTGTGCGGGCGGTGCCGGTGGTGCGGGCGGAGCTGATGGTGCGGGGGGAACGGCCGTCGCCGGCGTCGCCGCGACGGGCTCGTCCGTGGGGAAACGGTTCAGCGCCCCGGGCAGCCGAGAGCCTAGCTGGGCCATCCCGGTATGGGCACCGAGACGGGTCAGCAGGTCCAGGGCCAGCCGGCCGCGGCGCACCCGCTCCCGGGCGGTGTCCAGGGTGACGTCGCGCAGATGCGCGCCGTAGGGGTAGATCGCCGGCGCCTTGCTGAGGCCGAACTTCAGGTAGATCGGGGAGCCCCGACGGATCAGCTCGGCGATCTCGTACATCCGGACGTAGCCGCCGAGGTCGTCGGGGGCCTCCACGTAGAAGTCGAGCGGCACGCGGCTGACCTGGCGGATCTCGGTGAGGTGCTCCAGGGTCAGGTCGGAGGGGATGTTGATCGAGTCCCCGCCGAGCCGCTCCAGCACCGCGACCGAAGCCGGGTTCACGGGGCCGACCAGCGCGGACACCTTCAGGGTGGTGTCGGCCGGCAGCGTGCCGGCGGCACGCAGCTGGTGCAGCAGCCACAGCACGCCCTCGTCGGCGACCAACAGGCAGCGCACCCCGAGTTCGGTGGCGCGCACCGCGTCCTCCACGCAGCCGGCGACCGCGGCGTGGCCGCGGGCCCGCAGGCCGGCGCCGCCGGAGGGGCTGCGGGTGCCGGCGCCGATGTCCCAGGTGCCGCGGGGGCCGGTGAACAGGCACAGCTCGACGCCGGCCTGGGCGCAGGCGCCGACCATCTCGGTGATCTCCGCGTCGGTCAGCATCCAGATGCCGCTGCCCTGGCTGATCCGGTGCACGGGCAGGCCGAGCGAGGCCGCCTCCTTCAGGACGGTGGCCAGGGCCTCGGGCCCTTCGACGGACGGAATCTCGGTGCGCCAGGTGCCGCCGTCGGGGAAGGCGTGCGGAGAGGTGTCGGCGGGGTATTCGGCCGTGGCTGGGTAGCCGAGCGAGGCGAGCGCTGCGTCGCCCGGGCGTCGAGGTGTTCCGGAGGCGGACTCAGACACGATGCGCGGTGCTCCGTTCGGGTTTGTTGGAACCATAGGACTAGTGGTTCGTTTTCGTACGTTTTCGTTTGGTCAAGTTTTAGACACATCCCGGCTAAGGCATCATCAGAACCTTGCCCACCTCTGGTTCTCCGCTACCAACAAGATCGATCGCCGTGGCGAAGGCGGTGAGCGGCAACCGGTGGGTGATCAACGTGGCGGGCCGCAGCAGCCCGAGGTCGAACGCGCGGGTGGCGAAGGACCAGGCGGCCGGCGGCGCGCCGAAGACGCTGGTGACGGTGAGCTGGCTGACTCCGAGGTGCACCGGGTCGATGCCCTGGGCACCCGGCTCGGGCAGCCCGGTCAGCACCACCCGTCCGCCGCGGCGGGCGAGCAGGCAGGATTCGCGCGCGGTGCCGGGCGCCCCCGCCGTCTCCACCACCAGGTCGTAGCGGCCGTGCAGCTCGCCGGCCTGCTCCGGGGTGGCGGCGTCGGTGGCGCCCATCGCCGCCGCCTGGGTCAGCGGCCGGGGACGCGGGTCCACGGCCAGCAGCTCGGCGGGGGAGGAGGCGGCCAGCAGCTGCACCGCCAGCAGGCCGAGCGTCCCGGCGCCGACCACCGCGATCCGCTCGGCGGGGCGGGCCGCGGCGCGCAGCACGGCGGCGGCCACCACCGCGGCCGGCTCCAGCAGCGCGGCGGCCGACAGGTCGGCGGCGTCGTCCAGCGGGTGCAGCAGCCGCGCCGGCAGCACCAGATAGTCGGCGAACGCGCCCGGCTGGGTGAAGCCGGTCTCCTCGTATCCGGCGGTGCACAGGCTCGTCTCGCCAGCGCGGCACCGGGCGCAGACCTGGCAGGCGCGGAAGCCCTCGCCGACCGTCTTGCGGCCGGCCAGGGCCGGGTCGACGCCCTCGCCGACCGCGTCCACCGTGCCCGACCACTCGTGCCCTGGCGTCACCGGGTACCGCACATACCCCGAGGCCCTGGTGCCGTCGTACAGCTCGCGGTCGCTGGCGCACACGCCGGCGGCGTGCACAGCCACCCGCACCTCGCCAGGGCCAGGACGCGGCACGTCGCCGGTCACCAGCCGGTGCTCCCGTGGCCGGTCCACCACCACGCGGCGGGCGTCGCCCGAGCTCACGGTCGGCCCGCCCGCGATTCGCGTGCGCCGGTCACTTGGAGCCCTCGCGCTTCTCCCAGCCCTCGGCCCAGAGGTCGAAGTGGGCCCGCTGCTGCGGGAACTCGGCCGCTGCGTCGGTGTCCAGACTCACGCCGAGGCCCGGGGCCTCGGAGAGCGTGAAGTACCCGTCCACCACCTGGGGCGCGTTCCTGACGACGCGCTTGATCTCCGCGTCCGCGAAGTCGTTGAAATGCTCCAGGATCTTGAAGTTCGGGGTGCAGCCGGCCAGTTGGAGGCTGGCCGCGGTGAGCACCGAACCGCCGACGTTATGCGGCGCGATCAGCACGTAGTGCGTCTCGGCGGTGGCCGCCAGCTTGCGCATCTCGCCGATGCCGCCCAGATGGCCGAGGTCCGGCTGGATGATGTCGGCGGCCTGCGACTCGAAGAGCTCGCGGAACTCGATGCGGTCGTGGATGCGCTCGCCGGTGGCGATCGGCAGGGTGGTCTGCGCGGCGACCTTCGCCAGTGCCTTGAGGTTCTCCGGCGGGACCGGCTCCTCCAGCCAGGAGGGCTTGAACGGCTCCAGCTCCCGGGCCAGCCGGATCGCCGTGGCGGGGCTGAACCGGCCGTGCATCTCCACCAGCAGCTCGGCCTCCGGGCCGATCGCGTCGCGCACCGCCTCCACCAGCGAGATCGAGCGCAGCGACTCGGCGTGGTCCAGCTCGAAGCTGCCGGTGCCGAACGGGTCGAGCTTCAGCGCCCGGTAGCCGCGCTCGACGACCCCCTGGGCCGCCTTGTGGAACGCCTCGGGCGTGCGCTCGACCGTGTACCAGCCGTTGGCGTACGCCTTGACGCGGTTGTCCGAGGTGTTCGCCCGGCCGCCGAGCAGCTGCCACACCGGCACCCCGAGCGCCTGACCCTTGATGTCCCAACAGGCCATCTCCACACAGGCGATGCCCGACATCACTATCTCTCCGGCCCGCCCGAAGTCGCCGTACTTCATGCGGCGCACGAGGTCCTCCACGGCGAACGGGTCCGAACCCTTGACGTGGTTCTCCTCCGCCTCGCGCAGGTAGCCGAGCAGTGCGTCGGTGTGCCCCAGCATCCGCGTCTCGCCGACGCCGGTCAGTCCCTCGTCGGTATGCACCTGCACGTACGTGAGGTTGCGCCAGGGCGTACCGACGACGTGCGTGCTGATTCCGGTGATGCGCACGGGAGCCAACCCTCCGGTGTTCGGTATTTCGATATACGTTCGAAATGCTGTGCGTGAACGTAGTCAGCGCCCCCGCGCGCTGTCAATGGCTAGCGCTCTACCGCACGCCCTGATCCATGGCCACCTGCTCGTACGCCAGGGCCGCGAGCTCGCGCTGACCCTCCTCGCCCGGATGGAACCAGTCCCACTCGCTGAGATGGTCGGTGGTGAACTCGAAGTCGAAGACGGCGCCGCCGTCGTAGCGGCACAGCTCGTCGGCCGCGCAGACCCGCTCCAGCACCTCGTTGTACTCCTGGACCCGCTCGCGCACCGCCTCCCGCCGCGCGGTCGCGTCGTCCGCCCCGTCGTTCGGGTCGCTGAGCATGGACGGGCAGATGTTGGCCATCTGCCAGACCGTGCGGGCCATCATCGACTCGCTGCCCTCCCGCCACAGCCGCATCAGGTCGGGCACGCTGGAGACGTACACCTGGGTGTCGGGCGACTCGTCGCGCAGCACCTCCATCGCGTCCGCGAAGTCCGCCTCGAAGTCCGCCACGTCGGTCATCGACGCCACGTCCGCCGCGCAGGCGTCGTTGGCGCCGATCAGCACCGTCACCAGCTCCGGATCGTGCCCGGCGGCCTGCCGCGCCTGGTCGGGCAGGTCGGTCACGGTCGCGCCGCTCTCCGCCAGATTCCACGAGCGGTCGGAGATGTCGCGGCCGCCCTCGCCGGACAGCAACTGCATCGCCAGGCTGTCCACCTCGGCGTCGGTGCCGGTGGCCCACGACGCCTCCGGGCAGTCGGAGAGCAGCGAACAGGTGTCGAAGCCGCGGGTGATCGAGTCGCCGATGGCGGCCACCGAGGCCGGGCTGGTGTCCCACACCCGGGCCGCGGGCGGCGCGGGCCGCCGCTCCTCCTCGCCGGCCGCGGCCACGTCCCGGCCGGCCGGCGAGTCGTCGGAGGACGAGCTGCAGCCGGACACCAGAAGGGCGGCGGAGGTGAGTGCGAGGGCCACGGCGCGGCGGCTGACCAGCATGCGGTTCCCCATTTTCCTGTCGTCCTTCGACGGTACGGCGACCGAGCCGCGTACCTGCCCTCACGGTAGCTTTGGGTCCTGACACTGGACAGCGCCGACGGGAGGCCCCTCACCAGCGTAAGAGATGACTCGCCATCACACGTTGGTTCCACGAGGGAGGAGATGGAGGTTCGATGACCACACGTGGTGTCCTGTACGTGCACTCGGCGCCGCGCGCCCTGTGTCCGCATATCGAGTGGGCCGTGGCCTCCGTCCTCGGCAGTCGGGTCAGCCTCGACTGGACCAGACAGCCCGCCTCCCCCGGCACCTGGCGCGCCGAGCTGTCCTGGCAGGGCGAGGCCGGCATCGCCTCCCGGCTCGCCTCCGCGCTCCGCGGCTGGCAGCTGCTGCGCTTCGAGGTCACCTCGGAGCCCTGCCAGCACGGCGAGGGCGAGCGCTTCAGCTGCACGCCCGAACTGGGCATCTACCACGCCGTCACCGGCGTGCACGGCGACATCATGATCCCCGAGGACCGGCTGCGCGCCGCCGCCGACCGGGCGGCTCGCGGCGAGAGCGATCTGCACGCCGAGATCACCCGGCTGCTCGGCAAGCCGTGGGACGACGAGTTGGAGCCCTTCCGCCACGCGGGTGAGGGCGCCCCGGTGCGCTGGCTGCACCAGGTGGTCTGAGCGGTCGGGACGGGCGAGATAAGGGGCGACGATGACCGACGACGGACTGGACGCTGGAGCCGTGGCCGTGCTGGGCACCGGCATCATGGGCGCCGCCATGGCCCGCAACCTCTGCCGTGCCGGCCTGCGGGTGAGCGTCTGGAACCGCACCCGCGCCAAGGCCGAACCGCTGGCCGACGACGGCGCCCGGGTCGCCGACACCCCGGCCGAGGCGGTGTCCGGCGCCGGTGTGGTGCTGACGATGCTTCACGACGCGGTCGCCGCAGAGGAGACGGTCCGCGCCGCCGCGCCCGGGCTGGCCGCGGGCGCCGTATGGCTCCAGTGCAGCACCGCCGGCGTCGACGGGCTGGGGCCGCTGACCGACCTGGCCAGGACGCATGGCCTGACGTTCGTCGACGCCCCGGTGCTGGGCACCCGGCAGCCGGCCGAGGCCGGTGAGCTGCTGGTGCTGGCCGCCGGGCCCTCGGCGGCCAGGGCGACGCTGGCCCCCGTGCTCGACGCGGTGGGCGCGCGGACGATGTGGCTCGGCGAGGAGCCGGGCGCGGCCACCCGGCTCAAGCTGGTGTGCAACAGCTGGGTGCTGGCCGTCACCCACGGCGCGGCCGAGGCCCTGGCCCTGGCCCGCGGGCTCGGGGTGGACCCGGGGGACTTCCTCGGCGCGATCGCCGGCGGGTCGCTCGACCTCGGCTATCTGCGTGCCAAGGCCGCCGCCATCCTGGCGGACGACTACCGCCCGAGCTTCGCCGTGACCACGGCCGAGAAGGACGCCCGGCTCATCGTCGCGGCCGGCGAGGCCGTGGGCATCCGGCTGGACGTGGCCGCGGCCGGCGCGGAGCGCTTTCGGCGCGCCGCCGAGCAGGGCCACGGCGCCAGCGACATGGCCGCGAGCTATCTGGCCAGCTTCGAGGGCGACGGCGGCGACGTCAGACCTCGGTCCAGGTGAACGCGACCTCGTCCCCGTTCCCGACGAGGAACTGGCAGCCGCCGACCGGCGTCGCCGTGCCGTTGACCTCGATGAGATAGAAGTGGTCGGCGGTCTGCGCGTATCCGGCGATCTCGGTCACCAGATAGTCCTCGAACGACGCGTACCAGATGCCGTCCCAGTCGAAGCCGTGCTCGTCGGCCGCGTCGTCCAGCGCCGCGGTCGGCGTGGCGCCGGCCGCCGGGTTGGCGCCGTTGTTCGTGCCGTCGCACGGGTGTGCGCCGCCGGTCGGTGGGGTGACCGTATGCCCGGTCGTGGTGACCTCGCCGTCGAAGAGGACGCCGTCAGGGCCGGTGAGCGTCAGGTCCACGGTGACCGGAGCGGCCGCCACCGGCCGTGGCCGCGGTCGCCATGCGGCGGAGTGAGGTTCTGAGCATGGCGGACTCCCCGTTCGGGTGGTGTTGTCAGAGGGCTGCTTGACCGGTGGGTTCAGCGGCTGGTGCGTCGCGGACGGGTGAGGAGGTACGCGGCGATGCCGAGTACGAGCAGGGCGACTGCGCCGCCGAGCAGCGGCAGGACGGTGGATCCGGTGGCGGCGAGATTGCCGTCGGGCGAGAGCCCGTCCGAGGAGTCGTCCCAGCCCGAGCCGCCCGTGCCGTTCGAGCTGCCCGAGGCGTCCGAGCCATCCGAGCCATCCGAGCCGTTCGTCGTCAGGCCGTCGCCGGACCTTCCGCCGGACGGGTCGCCCGAGCCCTCGGACGCGCCGGCCGCGGTCGCGCCGCCGGCCCCGCCGGTGTTCGTGCCCCCGGCGGCCGCGCCGCCCTGGGTTCCCCCCTGGGCTCCGCCGGAACCGTCGTCGGGGGCGCAGTCGATGGGTGACGGGTCCGGCGACGCCTCCGCGCCGTCGATGCCTCCGAGTGCCTGGCCGGCGAGCGCCGGGATCGCCTGCGCGGTGGCGCGCAGCGCCATCCCGTCGGCGACCGGTTCCAGATAGCCCACCGCGCCGCGGTCCTCGGCGGCCGCCGCGCAGCCGAGTTGTCGGGACAGCAGCCACACGTGTCCGTCCTCCGCCGCCTCGTCGCGACCGCCGGCGCCCAGCGCCTGGACGGCCAGGGCCGTCGAGTTGGAGTTCGGGTCGCTGGCGGCGTCATAGCCGAAGCCGCCGTCGTCCTGCTGCTGGCTCTCCAGCCAGTCGAGTGCCGGTTCGGCGTCGGCCGTCCGGCCGGCGGCGAGGAGGGCCTGCGCGGCCAGTCCGGAGCTGTCCGTGTCGGAGGTGCAGCGGTTCGGGTCGCGGCGGAGCGAGAGGGGGTAGCCGCCGTCGGCGCAGCGGGTGGAGGCGAGGAAGTCCACGGCCGAGTCGGGGAGGTCCTCGGTGCGTTCCAGCGCCAGAACGGCCAGCGACTGGGTGAACTGGTTGGACATGTCGACACCGCCGGCGTCGGTGAAGCGGCCGTCGTCCTGGAGCCGTTCGAGCAGCGTGCCGGTCAGGTCGAGTCCCCCGAAGTCACCGGGATCGCGGTGTTCGATCGCCGCGACCAGGGCGAGCTTGGCCGTGCCGCCGGCGAACACCGTGTCGCTGTCCGGGGCGCCCCGGGTGATGTAGTCGCCGGCGTTCTCGGCGAGCCAGTGTCCGTCGCTCGGTCGGCGGCTTCCCATGCGGTGCCGGTGGCGGCCAGGCCCATCACGAGGTCCGCGGTCAGGCCGTGGTCGCCGGAGGCGTGCGCTCCGGCGGCGAGCTGGCCGACCGCCCAGGTGGCCGCGGCGGCCGCCGGGTCGTCGAGCTCCGGCGGCGCGTCCGCGCGGGAGGCGGTGTGTGGCGGCAGCACGACCAGTGCGCCGGCGGAGAGCAGTGCGGCGGGCAGCAGCGCGGCGAGGCGTGGTCCAGCACCCCGTACAGGCCGGCGGCGATGCCGAGCAGTCCGGCGATCACCAGCGCGCCGACGCACCGGCGAACCCCGGCCGGGGTGGCCCCGGTGCGGCCGTAACCGCGCGAGGCCATCGCGGCGGCCAGCGCCAGCGACCGGTTGAGCGCGTCCTCCAGGACGGGGATCAGGATCCCCCGCAGCGCCCGCCGCCCCCGCTTCTGGCCGCCGCGCAACCGGCGTGCGCGGTGCACCCGTTGCACGCTCTCGATCAGCTGGGGCGCGACGGACAGGGCGACCACGACCGACGTGCCCACCTCGTGGAGCGCGCCCGGCATGGCCTTCAGCAGCCGTTTCGGGTTGGCCAGGGCGTTGGCCGCGCCCACGCACACGACCATGGTGGCCAGTTGTAGCCCGTCGTAGAGGCCGCCGAGCACCTCCTCCGCGGCCACCGGCCCGAGCAGGCGGATGCCGGCCGCCGCCTCGGGCAGCGGGATCTCCGGAAGCGTGAACAGCACGGTCGACCCCGCCCCGCCGCCGAACATGATGCGGAACGCCACCCGCATGACGACGATGAGGGCGCCGAACAGCAGGTATATCCGGAACGACAGCGCCCACGGCGCGTCGCTGCGTCGCCGGACGACGACGAGGCCGGCGACCGCCAGCAGCAGGGCCAGCAGCAGCGGGTTGGTGGTGCGGCTGGCGGCGACCGCCAGGCCCAGGGCCCACAGCCACCACGCCCCGGGGTGCAGCGTCCGGGGCAATGCGGCGGCGGCAGCGCGCGCCAGCCGGCCGGTGGCGGCGGTCACGGGCCCTCGGATCCGGGTGTCCGGCGTCTGCGCCACGCGGCGAGGCCGCCGGCCCCGACCAGCGCGACGAGCAGGCCGAACGTGACCAGGGTCGCGGTCGGGGGCCCGTCCGACTCCTCGGCCTCGGCCGCCCGCCGCTCCGCGAACGCGGTGTCCTAGCCCGCCCAGCCGGGGTCATCACCCGACCAGCCGGGATCCTCGGTCGGGGCGGGGGCGGACGCGTCGTCTGGCGCGACGGGGGAGATGGCGAGCACCAGGGCGCCGCCGGCCGCGGCGAGAGCACGGGTGACCCGGAGCATGGCGTGCCCTTTCTTCCGGTCCCTCCGGCAGCCGAACCCCGCGCGACCCCCGACGTACGAGACCCCTGGCGCGCGTTCGCGATGCGACGCGGCAGGGGCCGACGAGCCGGTGGTGGCTGAGGGCCTCACACTGCAGTCCGTGACAGTGAGAAGCGGTTCGCGTCATACGCCGAGCGTCCCGACTCGCGGCCCCTTGACGGTGCCGCTCACGGTTGCAGGTCAGCGCCGGATTCGCACCGGCTTCCCTCGCACGTACGCGCATTCAGTTGTGGATGACGTTGGACGGTCACCGGTCTGTTCCGACCGATGACCGTCCTTCAGGGTAACGCCGGGATCAGACCGTCCGGAAGGCCAAGACCACGTTGTGGCCGCCGAATCCGAAGGAGTTGTTGATGGCCGCGATGGTGCCCGAGGGCAGCGTGCGCGGCGTGTCACGGATGATGTCGGCCTCGACCTCCGGGTCGAGCTCGTCGATGTTGATCGTCGGCGGCGCCGTCCGGTGGTGCAGTGCCAGCACCGTGGCCACCGTCTCGATGCCGCCCGCGCCGCCGAGCAGGTGGCCGGTCATCGACTTCGTCGACGAGACCGCCACGTGGTCCAGGTCGTCGCCCAGCACCTGGCGCAGGGCGCGGATCTCCGCCACGTCGCCCAAGGGGGTCGAGGTGGCGTGGGCGTTGACGTGGGTGAGCTGCTCCGGTTTGAGGTCAGTCTGCTCCAGCAGGTGGCGCACCGCCGTGGCGATACCAGCGCCGGTCGGCTCGGGCTGCGCGATGTGGTGGCTGTCCGCGGACAGGCCCTGGCCGAGCATCTCGCAGTAGACGCGCGCGCCGCGCGCCGCCGCGTGCTCGGCGGACTCCAGCACCACGATGCCCGCGCCCTCACCGAGCACGAAACCGTCGCGCGCCGTGTCGAAGGGGCGGGACACCTTTGTCGGATCGCCCTCGTTCTTCGACAGCGCCATCATGTTCGCGAACGCCGCGATCGGCAGCGGGTGGATGCACGCCTCGGTGCCGCCGGCGACGACGACGTCGGCCCGTCCCGTGCGGATCATCTCGGCGGCGTACCCCACGGCCTCCGCGCCCGACGCGCAGGCGCTGACGGGGGTGTGCACGCCGGCGCGCGCGCCGACCTCAAGCCCGACGTTGGCGGACGGGCTGTTGGGCATCAGCATCGGCACCGTGTGCGGGGACACCCGGCGCGCGCCCTTCTCGTTGAGCACGTCGTACTGGTCCAGCAGCGTGGTGACGCCGCCGATACCGGACGCGACGACTGTGCCGAGGCGGTCGGGCGTCACGTCGGCGCCCTCCCCGGCCTTCGCCGTGAAGCCGGCGTCCGCCCACGCCTCGCGCGTGGCGATCAGCGCGAACTGGGCCGAGCGGTCCAGGCGGCGGAGATGCGGCCGGGGCAGCACCTCGGCCGGGTCGGCCGCCGCCTGGGCGCCGATGCGGACGGGAAGCCGGGAGGCCCACTCCTGTGTCAGGACTCCGACGCCTGACCTGCCGGCCACCAGGCCGTCCCAGGTCGTCGCGCTGTCGCCACCCAGCGGTGTTGTTGCGCCGATACCGGTGACGACCACCGATCGATTGGTCGCGTTCACGGGATTTGTTAGCTCCGCTAGTCGGGGGTTGGTGATGGCTCGCCACCCGTCAGGTGGCGACATGCGCGTGCGCCGAGCGCGGGACGGGGTCAGTCCTGGTGCTTGAGGATGTACCCGACCGCGTCGCCGACCGTCTTCAGACCCTTGACGTCGTCGTCCGGGATCTTGACGCCGAACCGCTCCTCCGCGGCCACGACCACCTCGACCATGGACAGCGAGTCGACGTCCAGGTCGTCGGTGAAGGACTTCTCCTCCGTCACCTCGTCTTCCGGAATCCCGGCGATCTCGTTGACGATCTCGGCGAGACCCGCGACGATCTCTTCCTTGTCGGCAGCCATTACGGCGCTCCTTCACTGTCTGGCGATGCGGTGCGGTGCGGTTTCGGTCGCCCGGCCGCCTGCGGACTTCAGGACTTGCGTGGGTAGCACGGGGATGTGCTTAGGGGAGAGTAACGACCGTCGCGGCGTACACGAGGCCCGCCCCGAAGCCGATGAGAAGTGCGGTGTCGCCGCTCTTCGCCTGCCCGGTCGCCAACATCCGCTCCATGGCGAGCGGAATGGAGGCGGCCGAGGTGTTGCCGGTGGTCTCGATGTCGCGGGCGACCGCGACGTGCTCCGGCAGTTTGAGGGTCTTCACCATCGAGTCGATGATCCGCATGTTCGCCTGGTGCGGGATGAAGACGTCCAGGTCGTCCACGGTGATACCAGCCGCGTCCAGCGCCTGCTGGGCCACCTTGGCCATGTCGAACACCGCCCACCGGAAGACCGTCTGGCCCTCCTGGCGCAGCGCGGGACGCTTGTCGCCCGGCTGGAACCTGTCCCAGGGCACGGTCTGGGAGATGGTCTCCGACCGGTCGCCCTCCGAGCCCCACACGGTCGGGCCGATGGCCGGCACCTCCGACGGGCCGAGGACCACCGCGCCGGCGCCGTCGCCGAACAGGAACGCCGTGGACCGGTCGGACAGGTCGGTGAGGTCCGACAGCCGCTCGACGCCGACGACCAGCACGTGCCGGGCGCTGCCGTCCACGACCAGGCCCCTGCCGACGGTCAGGGCGTAGCCGAAGCCGGCGCAGGCGGCGGAGATGTCGAAGGCGGCGGGCGTGCCCGCGCCGAGCCGGTGCGCAATCTCGGTGGCCACCGCCGGCGTCTGCTTCATGTGCGAGACGGTCGAAATGATGACGGCGTCCACCTGCTCGGCGCCGATCCCGGCGTCCGCCACCGCCTTCCCGGCCGCGGCCAGTGACATCTCCGCCACCGTCTCGTCCTCGCCGGCCCAGACCCTGCTCACGATGCCGGAGCGGGACCTGATCCACTCGTCGGAGGAGTCGATGTGCTTGAGGATCTCCTCGTTGGGCACCACCCGGGTCGGCCGGTAGCCACCGACGCCGAGGATCCGCGCGTACGGTGCGCCCCGGCTGACCTTCAGTGTCGCGGGCATGCTCTTGCTCCTCTACGCCTTGGTCGCCTCGTCGGCGGAGTGCTCGGCGATCAGCTCCCGAGCCGCGGTCAGGTTATCCGGCGTCTTCAGCGCGACCCGCCGCACGTCCGGCAGGTTGCGCCTGGCCAGTCCGGCGAGCGTGCCGCCGGGACACAGCTCGACCAGTCCGGTCACGCCGAGACGTCGGAACGTCTCCATGCACAGGTCCCAACGGACCGGGCTGGACACCTGGTCCACCAGCCTCCCCACGATCTCTCCGCCGTCGGTGACCAACCCGCCGTCAGCGTTCGACACGTAGCGCGTGCCCGGATCCGCGATCTCGATGCCCACCACGGCGTCCTTCATGGCCGTCACGGCCGGGGCCATGTGGTGGGTGTGGAAGGCGCCGGCCACCTGGAGCGGGCGCACCCGGGCCCGCTCCGGCGGGGCCGCGGCGAGCGCGGCCAACTGGTCGGTGGTGCCGGCGGCGACGATCTGGCCGCCTCCGTTGTCGTTGGCCGCGGTCAGCCCCAGCTTCTCCAGCACGCCGGCGACCTCCTCCGGGTCGCCGCCCAGCACCGCGGACATGCCGGTGTGGGTGACCGCGGCGGCCTCGGCCATGGCCAGGCCCCGGCGGCGGACGAGCCGCATCGCGTCGCCCTCCGAGAAGACCCCGGCGAGCGCGGCGGCCGCGAGTTCGCCCACGCTGTGCCCGGCCAGCACGCCCACCGCCGCACGGCGCGCCGCGGCCTCCCCGGCGTCGTCGGCGCCGTCGCCGAAGAGCGCGGCCGCGGACAGCAGTGCCCCCGCGACCAGCAGCGGCTGCGCCACCGCGGTGTCGCGGATCTCCTCCGCGTCTGCCTCGGTGCCGTAGTGAACCAGGTCCAGATCCACCAGGTCCGACCACGCGCGCAGCCGGTCGGCGGCGCCGGGCAGTTCGAGCCAGGGGGTCAGGAAGCCAGGCGCCTGGGAGCCCTGGCCGGGAGCGACGAGTACCAGCACCCTCACACTCTCTCCCGACAGGCCCCGTGAGCGTGGGTGGGGGCGAGGACGAAGAACAGCGTGGGGATTTGTCGTCCTCAGACAAAACGCGCGCCGAGGCGGCGACGGGCTACTGCCGCCCCTCGTCGTCCCCGAGACGGCCGAGCATCAGGGCGATCCGCAGCGTGAAGGCCGATCGTACATCGGAAGGCGGCCAGCCGGTGACGTCCGTCACACGACGCAGCCGGTAGCGAACGGTGTTGGGATGTACAAACAACATCCTGGCGGCACCCTCCAGACTGCTGGCCTGCTCCAGATAGACGCTGAGCGTCTCCAGCAGCGCTGAACCGGCCTCCTCCAGCGGCCGGTAGACCTCCTCCACCAGCAGCCGGCGGGCCACCGGATCGCCCGCCATGGCACGTTCGGGCAGCAGGTCGTCGGCGTGCACCGGGCGCGGCGCGTCCGGCCAGGCGCCCACCGCCCGCAGCCCGGCCGCCGCGGCCTGCGCGGACCGGGTGGCGCCGAGCAGGTCGCCGACCACCGGGCCGGCCACCACGGGACCGGCGGCGAACGGGCCGAGCAGCGCCTTCGCGGCCTGCACCGGGTCGTCGCTGCCGCCCGCGATCACCACGAGGCGTTTGCCCAGCACCCCGGTCAGCACCTGGAGCTTCGCGTACCTGGCGGCGCGCCGGATGGCCTCCACTGTCAGCTCGCTGTCCCCGTTGGGCGCGCTGCCCAGCACCACGATGACGCTGTCGGGGGACCTCCAGCCCAGCGCGGCGGCCCGCGAGATGTCGGCCTCGTCGGCCTCGCCGGAGACCACTGCGTTCACCACCAGGGACTCCAGGCGGGCGTCCCAGGCGCCGCGCGCCTCCGCGGCCTGCGCGTACACCTGCGCCGTGGCGAAGGCGATCTCCCGGGCGTAGACCAGGATCGCGTTGCGCAGCGCCCACTCGCCGCCGGGAGCGGCCAGCTCCTCGATCGCGGACTCGACCACCTCGATGGTGGTCCGCACCATCTCCACGGTCTGCCGCAGGGTGATCGCGCGGGTCAGCTCGCGCGGCGCGGTGCCGAAGACGTCGGTGCTGATCGCCTGTGGTGCGTCCGGGTGCCGGAACCACTCGGTGAACGCCGCGATGCCGGCCTGGGCGACCAGGCCGATCCAGGACCGGTTCTCCGGGGGCATGGCGCGGTACCAGGACAGCTGCTGGTCCATGCGGGAGATGGCGGCGGCGGCCAGCTTCCCCGACGACTGCTCGAGTCGGCGCACGGTGGCCGCGTGCGCCTGCCGCGCCGCGGGGATCTCTGAGGTCTGGGGCGGCGGGGGCTCGGCGGACTTGTCGGCGTCGTCGGAGATATCGGAGGCATCGGAGGCATCGGGCACGACAACCAGCCTGCCTCATCCCGACCCCCACCATGCCCGCGGGGGCGCTTGCCGCTGCCTGAACGGGGCCCCTGGTGCGGCTGCGGTCTGGTGGGGCGTGATAGTGCCTGGCGCGGTGGCGGGGCGGGGATCGTCTCGTCCACAGGGGTGGCGGGTCGCGGGCGTCGCCCCTGGTCAGCGGGGACTGTGGTGGCCCTGGGAGCCGGACTTTCGCCGGTGGTGCGGGTGGCGGGCGAGGCGTCAGCGCGGGCCGCCGTCGCCGCGCGGGACGACCAGCCCCGACTCGTACGCGGTGACCACCGCCTGCGCGCGGTCCCGCAGGGCCAGCTTGCGCAACACCCGGCTCACATGCGTTTTGACGGTCTCCTCGCCGACCACGAGGCGGCCGGCGATCTCCGCGTTGGACAGGCCCTCCGCGACCAGCCGCAGCACGTCCGTCTCGCGCGGGGTGAGCGCCGCGAGCGCGCGGCCCGCGGGCCGGGGGCGGAGCCGGGCGAACTCGCCGATCAGGCGGCGGGTGACGCTCGGCGCCAGCAGCGCCTCGCCGGCGGCCACCACCCGCACCGCGTCGAACAGCCGCTCCGCCGTCACGTCCTTCAGCAGGAAGCCGCTGGCCCCGGCGACCAGCGCGTCGTACACGTGCTCGTCCAGGTCGAAGGTGGTCAGCATGAGAATCCGCGGCGGGGCGGCGCCAGCCGTGATCCGCCGGGTGGCCTCGATGCCGTCCATGGCCGGCATCCGCACGTCCATCAGCACCAGGTCGGGGCGCCGCTCCCGGCAGACCCGGATCGCCTCGGCGCCGTCCGCCGCCGTCCCGACCACGGTGAGGTCCGGCTGGGTGTCGAGCAGCGCGGCGAAGCCGGCGCGCACCACTTCCTGGTCGTCGGCGACGACCAGACGCACGGGTGGGCTTGCCGCCCCGGTCATCGGGCGGGCTCCGTATCCCCGCTGAGCGGAACGGCGGCCGTGGTAGTGGGCGGCCGGGCGGGGCCCGGGTGGGCCTCCGGCCGGTCGTCGGCGAGGGTGGCGTCGGGGCGGGCCGTGGGGAGCGTGGCCTCGACGAGGAAGCCGCCGAGCGGGGCGGGGCCGGCGCGCAGTTCCCCGTCCACCATGGCGACCCGTTCCCGCATGCCGAGCAGGCCGTGCCCCCCGGCCGGGCCGCCGCCCGGGTCGGCAGCGGGTCCGGGGCCGTTGTCCAGCACCCGCAGCGACAGCGTGCCGGGCGCGTACTCCAGCTCCACGTCCACCGCCGCGGCCGGGGCGTGCCGGCGGGCGTTCGTCAGCGCCTCCTGGACGATGCGGTACGCCGCGATCTCCACGCCCGGGTCGAGCGGGGTGACCGGGCCGCGGACGATGAGCCGCGCCTGTCCCCCCGCCGCGTTCCTGGACTCGTCCACCAGCTCCAGCAGCTGGGCCAGCCCCGGCTGCGGCCGCCGGGTCGGCTCCGCGCTGGCGTCCTCACGCAGCACGCCGAGCAGCCTGCGCATCTCGGTGAGCGCCGTCCTGGCCGTGTCGCCGATGGCCAGCAGGCGCTTCGCGCCCTCCTCGGGCATCCCGGGGGTGGCCAGCCGGGCGGTCTCGGCCTGCACCGAGATCATCGAGATGTGGTGGGCCACCACATCGTGCAGTTCGCGCGCGATACGGGCCCGCTCGCCGCGCGCGGTCAGTTCCAGCAGGGTGCTCTCGACGGCCCGCCGGGAGGCGTCACGTTCGGCGGCCAGGGTGCGCCGGCCACGCCGCCGCCGCCGGGCGGCCAGCCACCAGACGGCGAGCAGCGCGACGAGTGGCGCGCCGGCCACGCCGCGGTAGAACACGACGGTCAGACAGCCGGCCACCGTGACCGTCGCCGCCGCGGCCACCGGGTGGGCGCGTTCGAACGCCAGCGGCAGCGTGGCGCTGGCGCCGAGCAGCAGGGCCAGCGGCAGGTCGGCGCCGGGTCCCGCCACCCGGACGACGGCCTCCACCACCGAGAGCAGGGCGAGCGCCACGCCGGCGACCGGGCGCCATTCGGCGGCCCGGCGCGCCGCGCTGACCAGCGCAGGGGGAGACGGCATGCCGCCATTCTCGCCGCGGACCGGCGCGTCGGCGTCCCCCGGAGCCACGGTTCCGCCGTCCCCCGCCAGGGGGACCCCCGGCGCGGCCGTCCCACCGGCCGGGGACGGTGCGGACGGCTCCGCGGCGGGACGCCCGCGGGGCCCAGCGCTTCGTAGCCTCCTGAAGCATGGAAGCAACCATCGAAGTGCGTGGCCTGACCAAGCGGTACGGCCCGACCGTCGCCGTCGACGAGCTGTCGTTCACGGTCGGCGCGGGCCAGGTCACCGGTTTCGTCGGGCCCAACGGCTCGGGGAAGTCCACCACGCTGCGGATGATCATGGGCCTGGTGCGTCCCGACGGCGGCACCGCGCTGGTCGGCGGGCTGCCGTACCACGAGCTCAGGACCCCGCTGTGCCGGGTCGGGGCGATGCTGGACGCCACCCTGATCCACCCCGCGCGCCGGGCCCGCGACCATCTGCGGTGGATAGCGCACGCGGGCGGGCTGCCGCTGCGCCGGGTGGACCACGTGCTGGACGTCGTCGGGCTGGCCGCGGTGGCCGGCCGGCCGGTCGGCGGCTTCTCCCTGGGCATGCGGCAGCGCCTGGGCATCGCCGGCGCGCTGCTCGGCGATCCGCCGGTGCTGATGTTCGACGAACCGGTCAACGGCCTGGACCCGGAGGGGGTCAGGTGGATCCGCGGGCTGCTGCGGTCGCTCGCCGGGGAGGGCCGGGCGGTGCTGCTCTCCAGCCACCTGATGAGCGAACTGGAGGGCAGCGCCGACCATCTGGTGGTGATCGGCAGGGGCCGGCTGGTCGCCGAGGCGACGGTGCCCGAGCTGATCGCCTCCGCGTCCCGCGACCGGGTGCGGCTGCGCACCGCCCGGCGGTCCGAGGCGATGACCGTGCTCGCCAACGCCGGCGCCACGGTGGCCGCCACGGACGACGAGACGGTCGTCGTGTCGGAGCTGCCGGCCGAGCGGGTGGCGGCGCTGCTGTCCGAGCACGGCCTGCCCGTCTCCGAACTGGCCGGGCACCGCGCGTCGCTGGAGGAGGCGTACATGGAACTCACCCGCGACGCGGTGGACTACCGGGCGACGACCGGCGGACGGGAGGCGTGAGGGACATGACGACCACCACGGAGAAGCGCGCCTCGTACGTCAGCTCGGTCGAGCCGGGCGGCGACGGCTTCGGCCGGCTGCTGCTGGCCGAATGGACCAAGCTCAGGTCGGTGCCCCGGTGGATGCTGACCCTGCTGGCCGCCGTCGTGCTGACGGTGCTGGTCGCGCTGCTGGCGGCCGGCGGCACGGCGCACCAGGCCGGTGGCGGTGGCGGCGGGCAGCAGAAGCCCGCAGGGCCCGGCATCCAGGACGCGGGCCACTACGTGCACCAGCCGCTGACCGGGGACGGCAGCCTCGTCGCCCGGGTCGCGGAACAGCGGGACAGCCACGAATGGGCCAAGGCCGGCCTGATGGTCCGCGCCGACGCCGAGCCGGGAACGCCCTACGCGGCCGTCATGGTCACGCCGGACCACGGGGTGCGGCTGCAACACGACTTCGGCGACGACGTGGCCGACGTCCCGGGAGACGCCCCGTACTGGCTGCGGCTGACCCGCGCCGGCGACTCCGTCACCGCATACGCCGCCCGCGACGGCGTGGACTGGTCCCGGATCGGAACGGTCGAGCTGGCCGGGCTGCCCGAGACCGTGACGATCGGCCTCTTCGTCGCCTCCCCCGACGACGTACAGGTGCAGCGGACGTTCGGCGGCGAGAGCATCTCCAGCAACTTCACCGAGGCCGAGGCCACGTTCGACGGCGTGCGCCTGACCCCGGAGGAGCCGGCCGCGCAGCCGTCGGACGCGGCGTGGCGGGACGGCGACCCCACGCGCCTGCCCGGCGAGTCCACCAGGGCCGGGGACGCCTTCACACTCACCGGCGTGGGCGACATCGGACCCGACCTGTTCGGCGACGACACCGCGCGGAACACGCTGAGCGCCGTGCTGGTAGGCCTGATGGCGGTGATCACCCTCGCGGTGCTGTTCGGCGCCGCCGAGTACCGGTGGGGGGCGATCCACGCCACCCTGGCCGCGAGCCCGCGGCGGGGGCGGGCACTGGCGGCCAAGGCGTTGGTGCTGGGCGCGGTCACGTTCCTGACGGGCGCGGTGGCCGCGTGTGCGGCGCTGCTGCTCGCCGAGCCGCTGCTGGAGTCCAACGGCCTGCCCTCGGCGTCCCTCACCGACGGTCCGGTGCTGCGGGCGGCGCTCGGCACGGCCGCGTTGGTGGCCCTCGTCGCGCTGTTCAGCCTGGGCGTCGCCACGGCGCTGCGCCGCGGCCCGGCCACGATCACCGTGGTGCTGCTGCTCGTGCTGGTGCCGCAGATCGTCTCCAGCGGGCTGCCGCTGTCGGCCGCGGAGTGGGTGGACCGGCTGACCCCGGCCGCCGGTTTCGCGATCCAGCAGACCGTGCCGCGTTTCGACACCGCGATCGGCCCGTGGGCCGGACTCGGCGTCACCTGCGGCTACGCGGCCGTGGCCCTGGCGCTCGGCGGCTGGCGGCTGCGCCGGAGCGACGTGTGAACGGGCCGGGAACGGGAGCCCGAGCCGTGCGCGCGGAATGGACCAAGCTGCGCACCCTGCCGGTGCTGCCCTGGCTTGCGGTGGCCGTCGTGGCGGCCACCGTGCTGACCGGCGCCGCGACCGTGGCCCCCGTGGACACCGGCAACTGCCCGACGCCGGCCGGCTGCCACGAGGACACCGCCAGGCTCAGCCTCGCCGGCGTGCGGTTCGGACAGGTGCCGGCCGTGGTGCTCGCCATCCTGGTGATCGGCGGCGAGTACGCCACCGGCACCATCCAGACCACGCTGGCGGCCACCCCGCGGCGCCTGGCCGTGCTGCGCGCGAAGGCGTTCGTCGTCGCGGCCATCGTGCTGGTGGCGGGCGCGGTCGGCACCCTGGGCTCGTTGGCCGTCGGCCGGCTGCTGCTGCCGGGCAACGGTTTCACACCGGCCAACGGCTACCCGGCGCTGTCGCTCGCCGACGGGCCGACGCTGCGGGCCGCCGCCGGGACCGTGCTCTACCTGGTGTTGGTCGCGCTCCTCGCACTCGGCGTGGGTGTCGCGATCCGGGAGAGCGCGGCGGCGGTCAGCGCCGTTCTTGGCCTGCTGTTCGTCGCCCCCGCCGTCGTCGAGTTGGTCGCCGACGAGCGGTGGCGGGAGCGCCTGGAACGGTTCGCCCCGATGGACGCCGGGCTCGCCGTCCAGGCCACCAGGAACCTGGCCGAACTGCCGATCGGGCCCTGGGCGGGGCTCGGCGTGCTCGCCGGTTACGCCGCCGCGGCCCTGTGCCTGGGCGGGCTGCTGTTCGTCCGGCGGGACGTCGCCTGAGCCGCGCCCCGCTCCGCCCTGCCCCGCCTCGCCCCCAGGACGAGCCCACCGTTGTCGCATCCCAGGAGAGTCATGCGCCGAACCAGCGTCACCCTGCTGCTCGTCACGGCCCTCGCCCTCGCGGCCACGGGCTGCGGGACCGAGGAACGGACCGGGGGCTCCGACGAGTCCGACACACCACCGTCCGCCACCCCGTCCATGGACGGGGGCGACCCCGCGCTCGATCGCTACCTCGACGAACACTGGCCCGAGGGCGCCGGCGGCACGGTGCTCGTCGCCCGTGACGGCGAACTCGTCGGCTGCGAGGGGCGCGGTCTGGCCGACCGCGCCGCCGAGACACCGGCGAGCTGCGACACCGTGTACGACATCGGCTCCGTCACCAAGTCCTTCACCGCCGCGGCCGTCATGGTGCTGGAGGGGAGCGGCGACATCGAACTCCACGAGCCGATCAGCACCTATCTCGGTCTGGTACCGGACGACAGGAACGACAGGAACGACATCACCGTGCACCATCTGCTGACGCACACCGCCGGCCTCCCGGAGGCGCTCGGGGACGACTACGACCCGCTGTCCCGGGAGGAGATGACGGCCGCCGCCCTGGCGGCCGAGCCGCTCGCCTCCCCCGGGGACGAGTACCACTACTCCAACGTCGGGTACAGCCTGCTCGCCGCCATCGTCGAGATCGCCTCGGGCCGGGACTACGAGCGGTTCCTCAGCGAGGCGCTGTTCGAGCCGGCTGGAATGACCCACACCGGCTACGTGCTCCCCGAATGGCACCCCGAGCAGGTCGCCGTGGAGTACGACCGCCACGGCACGCCGCACGGCCGGCCGTACGAGCACCCCTGGGCCGACGACGGCCCGCACTGGAACCTGCGCGGTAACGGCGGCCTGTTGTCCACGGCCGCGGACATGTTCCGCTGGTACCGCGCGCTGGAGGGCGACGACGTGCTGGACCAGCGCGCCAAGGACCTGATGTGGGAGCCGCACGTGCCCGAGCCAGGACAGGACACCTTCTACGGCTATGGCTGGGTGATCGCCGAAGTGTCGGACCGCGGCACCGTCAACACCCACAACGGTGGGAACGACTGGTCACTCTGCCGGTACGCGCAGCTCCCCGACGAGGGGACGATGGTGTTCTGGGCGAGCAACAGCGCCTACCGGGACGGCGAATGGAACCTGGACGAGCAGGAGCCGCAGTTCTCCCTGGACCTTGCAGGACTGGCCAGCGGGTGACGGCGGGCGCGTAAGGGCGGACAGCACGGATACCGTGTGCCCATGCTTGAGGTGTGGCGGTCCGGCCAGCGCTATCCGGGCGGCGAACCGGCCGCCGGGATCGACACCAGGCACGCGTTCTCCTTCTCCGGTTTCTACGATCCGGCGAACGTCCGGTTCGGCGCGCTCACCGCGTGCAACGAGGAACGGCTGGCGCCGGGCGCGGGCTTCGCGGAGCATCCGCATCGGGACCTGGAGATCGTCAGCTGGGTGGTCGAGGGCGAGCTGACCCACGAGGACTCGACCGGCCGGATGAGCACGGTCAGGGCCGGCGACGTGCAGCGGCTGACCGCCGGCTCCGGCGTCCGGCACGTGGAGCGCAACGCGGGGTCGGCGGCGCTGCGGTTCCTGCAGATGTGGCTGGTGCCGGGGGAGCCGGGCGGGCCGCCGGAGTACGAGGTGGTGCGCGGCATCGCGGACGGCACGCCGTACGCGCTGCCGCGCACCGACGCGGTGCTGCACGTGCGGCGGCTGCGCGACGGCGCCCGCACGGCGGTCCCGGCCGCGCCCTGGGTCTACCTGCACGTGGTGCGCGGAGCGGTGCGCCTCGACGGCGTGCGGCTGGACGAGGGCGACGCCCTCCGTTGCGCGGCCGCCGGCGAACTCGCCGTCCACGCCGCGGACGACGCCGAACTCCTCCTGTGGGAGATGCACGAGCCCCTTCCCGGGGCGTGACCGGGAGGGATCCGGCCCCGCGCCGCGCCGGCGCCTGCTCGGCCGCGTTCCGTACTGGGCGGGCGCGCCTCGGCCCCGGCAGCGCTCACGGGGGTGCCGGCGCCGGTTCGGCCTGCCGTTCCGTGCGGCGTCGGCCCGCCCCCTCGGACAGCCGCGCCGGTCCTGGGGGCGCCAGGCCGGCTCGCCACGCCGGTGAGGCGTTATGTGGTCAGCTCTGCCAGGACCGCATCCGTGAAGGCCGGCCAGGCCTCCGTGGCCCAGGGGCCGAACTGGCGGTCGGTGAGGGCGACGCAGGCCGCGCCGGCGCCGCCGGCCGCCTCGGGGTCTACCCACAGGAACGTGCCGGCCTGCCCGAAATGGCCGAAGGTGCGCGGCGAGGACGTGGCGCCGGTCCAGTGCGGGGACTTGTGGTCGCGGATCGAGAACCCTAGGCCCCAGTCGTTCGGCCGCTGGTGGCCGTAGCCGGGCAGCACGCCGTTCAGCCCGGGGAACACCACCGACGTCGCCTCCCGCAGCGTCTCGGCGGCCAGCAGCCGTGGGGCGAGGAGCTCGGCGGCGAAGCGGGTCAGGTCGGCGAGCGTCGAGACGCCGTCCTTGGCCGGCGATCCCGGCAGCTCCGTGCCGGCCATGCCGAGCGGCTCCAGCACCGCCTGTCGCAGGTACTCGGCGAACGGCATGCCCGCGGCCTTGGCCACGTGGTCGCCGAGCACCTCGAAGCCGGCGTTGGAGTACAGCCGGCGCTCGCCCGGCTCGGCCACCGTGCGGTGCTCGTCGAAGGCCAGCCCCGAGGCGTGCGCGAGCAGGTGCCGCACGGTCGATCCCGGCGGTCCCGCCGGCTCGGCCAGCTCGGTCGCGCCCTCCTCGACGGCGATCAGCACGGCGTACGCGGTCAGCGGCTTGGTGACCGAGGCGAGCGGGAACGGCTGGTCGGCCGGGCCACGCGAGCCCGCCGGCACGCCGTCGCCGGTGAGCACGGCCGCGGCCGCGTGAGGCACCGGCCAGCTGTCGATCATCTCCAGGCTCGTCAGGCCCGTACGGTCAGGCATGATCCCGAGCGTAACGCGAACGGGTGATGCGGGTCGTCGCCCGGGTCGGCGCCGGTGTCGGGAGAGAGCCGGTCGGCCCGCAGCAGCAGATGGCGCTGTTCGGGGAGGCTGTTGGTCCGTTGTGCCGCCCGCAGGTACGCGTCGCGGGCGGCGCGGCCGTCGCCGGCCAGCTCCAGCAGATGCGCGCGGACGGCGTGCAGGCGGTGGTGCCCGGCCATCCGCGGGTCGGCGTCCAGGCCCTCCAGCAACTCCAGGCCCGCGCGCGGCCCGTCGGTCATCGCGAGGGCGACGGCGTGGTTGAGGGTGACCATCGGGTTGGGCGCGATCCGGCCGAGGATCCGGTAGAGGAGGAGGATCTGCCTCCAGTCGGTGTCCTCGGCCCGCGGTGCCCGGACGTGCAGCGCCGCGATCGCGGCCTGGAGCTGGTAGGGACCGAGCGGTGACCGCCGCATGGCGTCGGTGACCAGGGCCTCGCCCTCCGCGATCGCGTCGGCGTCCCAGCGGGCGCGGTCCTGCTCGGCGAGCGGCACCAGGCCGCCGTCGCCGTCGATCCGCGCGGGCCGCCGCGCGTCGGTCAGCAGCATCAACGCGAGCAGCCCGGCCACCTCCCCGTCGTCCGGCAGCGCCCGGTGCACCGCCCGGGTGAGCCGGATCGCCTCCGAGGTCAGCTCGTGGCGGTGCAGGTCGGGCCCCGAACTCGCGGTGTACCCCTCGTTGAAGACGAGGTACAGCACGTGCAGCACGGCGCCGAGCCGCTCGGCGTACTCCTCGCCCGTGGGCATCAGGAAGCGCGCGCCCGCCACGCGGATGCGCTGCTTGGCCCGGCTGATCCGGGGACCCATGGTGGCCTCGGGCACCAGGAAGGCCCGCGCCACCTCGGCCGTGCTGAGTCCGCCCACGGTGCGCAGGGTGAGCGCGATCTGGGAGGCCGGGGTCAGGGCCGGGTGGCAGCACAGGAAGAGCAGGGTGAGCGCGTCGTCCTGGTCCCCGGGGGTGGGCTCGCCGGGCGCCGGCGCGAGATGGGCCTCGGGGCCCTCGCGCACGGCCGCGGCCTCCTCACGCCGGCGGCGGGTCCGCTCGCTGCGGACCTGGTCGACCAGCCGGCGCGAGGCGACGGTGACCAGCCAGGCCCGTGGGTTGTCGGGCAGCCCGTCGGCCGGCCACTGGGTCGCCGCCGCCAGCAACGCCTCCTGGACGGCGTCCTCACAGACGTCGAACCCGTCGTAGCGCCGCAGCAGCACGCCGAGGACCCGCGGCGCCAGCTCGCGCAGCAGGGGCCCCAGATCCTCGGCGGCGGCCACGGTCACATCTCCAGTCCGGCGGACGTCATCAGCGGCCGTATCTCCACCGCGTCGGACCGGGCGGCCGGATGCAGCGCGGCCACCTCAACGGCACGCGCCAGGCTCTCGCAGTCCAGCACGTAGTAGCCCGTCGCATGCGCGAGCGCCCCGGCGTGCGGCCCGTCGGTGACCAGCGGCAAGCCGTCCCTGACCCGCACCACCGCGCTCCTCGAGGGATGGGCGAACACCTGCCCGTCGACCAGCTCTCCCGACCGCCGCAGCACGCCGGCGAACGCCTCCTCGGGGGCGCCGAGACCGCCGGAATAGACGTTCAGCAGGAACTTCACGGAGCGCCCTGCGAATCCCGATCGGCGGAGAAGATCACCGGGCGCACCTCGACGCCGACCCCCTCCACCGCGGCGTCCGGGATCATCCCGGCCAGCTCCAGGGCACGCTCCCGGCTCTCGCATTCGAGCAGGTAGAAGCCGCCGAGGAACTCCTTGGCCTCCAGGTAGGGGCCGTCGGTGACCGCCGGCGCCCCGTCCCTGACCCGCACCACGGCGCTCGCCGACGGGTAGTCCAACGCCACCGTGCTGATCAACTCTCCGGACTCCTGGACCCTCTCCAGGAAGGCGCCGTGGCCGGCCCCCACCTCGTTACGCTCCTCCTCGGTGAGCGCGTCCCAGATCTGCGGGTTCATGTGCATGATCAGCAGGAACTTCATCGTGTGCTCTTCTCGTCAGTGCAGCGCCCCGTCGGCGCCGCTCACGGAGGAGTCGTAGCCGTTGGCCCGATCTTGACAGGGGAGTCGGACGAAAACGGGAGAAGAGTTGCCTGGAGTGCACTCCAAGGTTCTAGCGTGAGTCCCATGACCCTGACACACGAGACCGTGACATCCGTCGGGAGCATCGAGTCCGTCGAGGCCCGGGGTGCCAGTCTGGCCGATGCCGTCGACGACGTCGACGACGTGGACCACTGCGCCTCCGTGGATCGCCCACACCCGAGGCCGGACGGGCGGGACCGCTACACCATCAGCGAGGTCTCCGCGCACACCGGTCTGAGCGCCCACACCCTGCGCTGGTACGAGCGGATCGGCCTGATGCCGCACATCGACCGTTCGCACACCGGACAGCGCAGGTACACCAACCGGGACCTCGAATGGCTCGCCCTGGTCGGCAAGCTGAGGCTGACCGGAATGGCGGTCGCGGACATGGTCCGCTACGCCGATCTGGTACGGCAGGGCGACCACACCTTCCCCGAGCGCCACGCCCTGCTCTGCGCCACGCGGGAGGACGTGCGCCGCCGCATCGCGGAGTTGCACGGCACACTCGCGGTGCTCGACTTCAAGATCGATATCTATGCTGACGCCCCACTGTTGTCGGAAAGGTCGGAAACTTCCGCATGAGCACCTCCGCGAACGACACCCCTCTCGCCACCGTCCGGCTCGGCGCGGATGGCCCCGAGGTCGGCGTGCAGGGCCTGGGCTGCATGGGCATGAGCTTCGCCTACGGCCCCACCGACGCGGACGAGGCCCGCGCCACCCTGGACCACGCGCTGGACCTGGGGGTCACCCTCTACGACACCGCGGACATGTACGGGGCGGGGGAGAACGAGACCTTCCTCTCGCCGTTCTTCCGGGCACACCGGGACGAGGTCACCATCGCCACCAAGTTCGGCATCGTGGTCGACCCCGACGATCCGGCGAAGCGGGGCATCCGCAACGACCGGCCCTATGTCCAGCAGTGTGTGGAGCACAGCCTGCGCCGGCTGGACGTCGACGTCATCGACCTGTACTACTTGCACCGCCGCGACCCCGCCGTGCCGATCGAGGACACCGTCGGCGCGATGGCCGAACTGGTCACCGAGGGCAAGGTGCGGTGGCTCGGACTGAGCGAGGTCACCGGCGCCGAACTGCGCGCGGCCCACGCCGTGCATCCGATCGCCGCGATCCAGTCCGAATGGTCGCTCTTCTCCCGGGACGTGGAACGCAGCGCGGTGCCGGCCGCGGCGGAGCTCGGCGTCGCGTTCGTGCCGTACTCCCCGCTCGGCCGCGGCTTCCTGACCGGCTCGTTCTCGGACGCCAACACGGAGCTGAGCGCCGACGACTTCCGGCGCACCCAGCCCCGGTACCAGGGCGCCAACGCGGCGGCCAACCGGGAACTGCTCGAACCCATCCAGGCGATCGCCAAGGCGCACGAGGCGACCCTCGGGCAGATCGCCCTGGCCTGGGTGCACCAGCAGTCCCGGCCGTGGGGGCTCCCGGTCGTCCCGATTCCGGGCACCCGGCGGCCGGCACGGGTGGCGGAGAACACGGCGGCCAGCCGGATCGAGCTCGACGAGGCCGAACTGTCCGAGCTCAGCCAGATCGCGGAACGGGTCACCGGCGACCGCTACCCCGACATGTCCTTCACCTCCGCCGGCCGCGAGTGACCTGCGGTCGGCTCGCCGTATCCGCGACCTGAGCCCGCGTCCCCGGCCCCGGCACACCGCCGGGGCCGGGGACGCGGCGGGCCCGCAGCGTCACCAGTCGGGAGGCTTGTCGGATCCGAAACCGCGGCCGGCTGGACGCTTCTCGAAGTGCAGATGGGGTCCGGTGGCGTTGCCGGTCGAACCCACTTCGCCGACTTTCTGCCCCGCCCGAACGGCACCACTGGTGCGGGTCCGCCGCGAGAGATGGCAGTAGTAGTAGTCGAATCCGCCCGATCGCAACACCAGATACTTGCCGAAGCTGGAATCCTCCCCGGCACGGACGGAACCGCCGTGTACGGCGACACAGTTCGCGCCGTTCGGGGCGGCGTAGTCCGCGCCCGTGTGGTAGCCGAGGCTCCAGTGGGGTCCCTTCTTGCGGTAACGGGTCGACACGCGGTGTCCCGGCACGGGGGAGGGGATGCTCGCACCCGTCTCCGGGACGCGGAGCCGGCCCCAGGTCGTCTTGCCCGGGATGCCGTCGGCGTCGTTCCCCGAGAAGCCGCGCTTGCGCTGCCAGGCCGCGTAGGAGCGTCGGTGGTCATCGTTCCATTCGGGACCGGGGCCCCTGTCGTACTTCCCACACCCTTCCGCGACGAGGCGCTTCCCCATGGCGGTGATGATCGGACTGTTGCTGCCCTTGCGGAAGAGGTCTCTTCCGGGGAACGACTCGAGGTCAGCCATGACAGTCTCTCCTTCTCCTCGGTAGGGATTTCCTCAGTAGGGATGGGGGTCACGGTGCGGATTCGCCTGTTGGACCCGCGAGATGTTTCCGTATCTGCGCCAGATGTAGTTGATCGCCGCCGAGATGTTCGCGACCGGGTCGTAGATCCGCTTCGAGGTGCCCGCTTGGTGGTTCTCGGCAAAGGTGTCGGGGATCACCTGCGCATAACCACGGGAGCAGTTGAGTTTCGCGCCGTCACCCTGCTGCGGTCCTGTGCAGTTCGAGTCGGTCTTGTTCACCGCGTTGGCACCCCAGCTCGACTCCCGCTTTATGAGGGTGAGCAGGTTCGCGTCGTTGCCGACCCCGGTGACCCATTCCTCCGGGGCGCCCGTCCTGGCGCAGGCATCCAGGGCGAAGGCGCGAGCGGTCTCCTCGTTCTTGGCGATCCCGGAGTTCTGGGAGTACTGGACGGTCCCCTTGGCGATGGCTCCGGGGTGTCGACAATCCACCGTGAACCCGGCTCGGGCGCCGAGCTTCGTCAGCGAGGAGCACCCGGGGAATCCGTCCGCGTCGGAGTCGGTGAAGCCGAGTGAGCGTTGCCAGGCGGCGTAGGCGGACTTCGTCTGCGGACCGAAGATCCCCGTGGCTCCCTCACGGATACTGAAACCCTCCGCGATGAGCGCGCTCTGCAGTTCCTTGACGTCATTGTTCGTCTTGCCGAACCGCACGTTGGAAAGAGAAATCATCGTATTTCTCCTCGGCCTGGGTAGCCGGATTTATTGTCGCCTCACCCCTGTTCCCACCATGCGCCCGCCGGACCCGCCTCGCAAACGCGGGCGGCGCCCAGCGGCACGCGTGCGGCTACGCGCCTAGAGTTCGGCGAGCAGCTCGGCCTTCTTGGTGGTGAACTCCTCGTCGGTCAGCAGCCCGTCCGTGTGCAGGTCCCCGAGGTGTCGGATGCGCTCCGCGATGTCCGCCGGGTCCGCCCGCCGGGGCCGCCGCCCGCCGCCGTCGCGGTGGTCGGCCGGGTCGGGCTCCGCCGCGCGGACCGCCTCCAGTACCGCGGCGGCCAGCGGCAGCGATTCGTGCACCAGTCCGTAGCCGAGCCCGAAGACCACGGCGGCCGGGTCCTGGTCGGCCGGTCCGCTCACCTCCTCGGGCGTCCCGTCCGGGCCGCGCCGGCGCAGCCGCAGGTGCCCGCCGGCTATCTCGGGGGAGCGCCACTCGACGCCGGCCAGCTCGCTGACCGGAAACGACTGGTCCCCCGCCTTCCACTTCGCCGACGACGCGCCGGTCCAGAACCAGCGGAAGGAGATCACCTTTCCGTCGAAGGCCACCTTCCCGTCGAAGGCCTTGAACTGCAGCGGCACCGGCGGCGCCGTGACCAGGTAGTCCCCGCACTCCTCGTCCGGCCGGGGAACGAGCGCCGAGCGCAGTTCGCTCGCGTAGTAGTCCGCCAGGGTCTCCCGCTCGGCCGGCAGCACCAGCCGGTACGGATCGGCGGCCGTCCGGAGCTGCCCCGCGGCGGCCTCGAGCAGAGGATCGGCCCCGGGACGTGGCACGGCGTGCAGCACCACCGTGCCCTTTCTGCCCCCGGGCTCAAGTGTTACCGAGCGCAACGCCTCGTACGGGATGCGGCGCTCGCCCAGGACCTGGAAGAGCTTCGGCGTTCGAATTCCCCGTTCGAAGCGGATGAGCACGGAATCGGTGTCGAACTCCCAAGTGGAGTGGATTCCCGCCAGCACATCACCCATGCGGGTCATCGTAAGGGCCCGGACTGGTGAAACGACCGCCACCGGGCCGCGTGTCCCGGGCGTCTCCTCGCCATTCCGACTATGCTGCGCCCCCTTTTTCGCCCGTGCGCCCGGCGCGCAGCTGCCACGGGCGCGCGGGCGCTCGCGAGGCGGAGGCGCGGCACGCCGCGACGACGAGCGCCCCCCGGCCGGATGGCACGGAGGGCACTCGGGTGGTGCTCCGACCGAGGCGCGGGGCCTCGGATCTCTGCGCGGCAAGCGCTACGCGTCGCCGCCGGCGCTGCCCGGATCGGCCGCCGCCACGTCCAGCAGCTGGTAGCGGTCGATGGCCTGCTTGAGCACCGAGCGGTCGATCTTGCCCGCCTTGGCGAGCTCGGTCAGCACGCCGAGCACGATCGACGGCGCGTCGATGTGGAAGAAGCGCCGCGCCGCGCCCCGGGTGTCGGCGAAGCCGAAGCCGTCGCCGCCCAGCGACTGGTACGTGCCGGGCACCCAGCGCGCGATCTGGTCGGGCACCGAGCGCATCCAGTCGGACACCGCGACCACCGGGCCCTGCGCCCCGGACAGCTTGCGCGTCACGTACGGCACGCGCTGCTCCTCCTCCGGGTGCAGCAGGTTGTGCTGCTCGGCCGCCACCGCGTCCCGGCGGAGCTCGTTCCACGAGGTGGCCGACCAGACGTCCGCGCGGACGTCCCACTCCTCGGCCAGCATCCGCTGCGCGTCCAGCGCCCACGGCACGGCCACGCCGGAGGCGAGGATCTGCGCCGGAACGCTGCCGTCCTCGCCCGCCTGCAGCCGGTACAGGCCCTTGACGATGCCCTCGGCGTCCACGTCGTCGGGCTCGGCCGGCTGGACGATCGGCTCGTTGTACACCGTGAGGTAGTAGAAGACGTCCTCGGCGTCCTCGCCGTACATCCGGCGCAGCCCGTCCTTGACGATATGCGCGATCTCGTACCCGAACGCCGGGTCGTAGGCGACGCAGGCCGGGTTCGTCGAGGCCAGCAGCTGGGAGTGCCCGTCGGCGTGCTGCGTGCCCTCACCGGTCAGCGTCGTGCGCCCGGCGGTCGCGCCCAGCACGAAACCGCGCGCGAGCTGGTCGCCCATCTGCCAGAACTGGTCGCCGGTCCGCTGGAAGCCGAACATCGAGTAGAAGACGTACACCGGGATCAGCGGTTCGCCGTGCGTGGCGTACGAGGAGCCCGCGGCGATCAGCGACGCCGTACAACCGGCCTCGGTGATGCCGTCGTGCAGCATCTGCCCGGTCGGCGACTCCTTGTAGGACAGCAGCAGGTCGCGGTCGACCGACTCGTAGGTCTGCCCGAGCGGGTTGTAGATCTTCGCCGAAGGGAAGAGCGAGTCCATGCCGAAGGTGCGGTACTCGTCCGGCGCGATCGGCACGAAACGCTTGCCGATCTCCTTGTCCCGCATGAGGTCCTTGAGCAGCCGCACGAACGCCATCGTGGTGGCGATCTGCTGCTGGCCCGACCCCTTCTTGACTGCCGCGTAGGCCTTGTCGCCGGGCAGCACGAGCGGTTTGGCCCGGTTCACCCGCTTCGGTAGGTAGCCGCCGAGCTGCTGCCGGCGGTCGTGCATGTACTGGATCTCCTCGGAGTCCCGGCCCGGGTGGTAGTACGGGGGCAGCCCGGACTCCAGTTCGCTGTCGGGGATCGGCAGCCGCAGCCGGTCGCGGAAGCCCTTCAGGTCGGCGACCGTCAGCTTCTTCATCTGGTGCGTGGCGTTGCGGCCCTCGAAGTTCGGCCCCAGCGTCCAGCCCTTGATGGTCTGCGCGAGGATCACCGTCGGCTGGCCCTGGTGCTCGACCGCGGCCTTGTACGCCGCGTACACCTTGCGGTGGTCGTGGCCGCCGCGCCCCAGGTGCAGGATCTGGTCGTCGGTCATGCCCTCGACCATGCTCCGCAGCCGCGAGTCGTCGCCGAAGAAGTGCTCCCTGATGTACGCGCCGGTCTCCGTGGCGTACGTCTGGAACTGGCCGTCCGGCGTGGTGTTCAGCCTGTTGACCAGCACGCCGTCCCGGTCCTGCGCGAGCAGCGGGTCCCAGGAGCGGTCCCAGACCAGCTTGATCACGTTCCATCCGGCGCCGCGGAAGACCGACTCCAGCTCCTGGATGATCTTGCCGTTACCGCGCACCGGGCCGTCCAGGCGCTGCAGGTTGCAGTTGACGACGAAGGTGAGGTTGTCCAGGCCCTCGCGGGCGGCGATGGACAGCTGGCCGAGCGACTCGGGCTCGTCCATCTCGCCGTCGCCGAGGAACGCCCACACATGCGAGCGGGAGGTGTCGGCGATCCCACGAGCCTGCAGGTACCGGTTCATCCGGGCCTGGTAGATCGCGCTGATCGGGCCGAGGCCCATGGAGACCGTCGGGAACTCCCAGAAGTCCGGCATCATCCGCGGGTGCGGGTAGCTGGACAGGCCGTGCGGGGCCTTCGACTTCTCCTGCCGGAAGGCGTCCAGGCTCTCCTCGGAGAGCCGGTCGAGCAGGTAGGCGCGGGCGTAGACGCCCGGCGAGGCGTGTCCCTGGAAGAACACCTGGTCGCCGCTGTCGCCGCCGTCCTTGCCGCGGAAGAAGTGGTTGAAGCCGACGTCATAGAGAGAGGCGGAGGAGGCGAAGGTGGCGATGTGGCCGCCGACGCCGATGCCGGGCCGCTGGGCGCGCGAGACCATCACGGCCGCGTTCCAGCGGGTCGCGTTCAGTATCCGGCGCTCGATCTCCTCGTTACCCGGGAAGAACGGCTCATCCCGGGTGGCGATCGTGTTGATGTAGTCGGTGCTCCGCATCTCGGGCACGGCCACGCGCTTCTCGCGGGCGCGCTCGATCAGCCGGAGCATGAGGTAGCGGGCGCGTTCCCGGCCGCGTTGGTCCACGGCCGCATCGAGCGAGTCGAGCCACTCCTGGGTCTCCTCAGGATCGAAATCCGGGACCTGGCTAGGAAGGCCGCCAATGATGATCGGGTTGCGATCTGATCCGGAAGCCACACTGTTCCTTCACTGTGAGTCACTGTGAGTGTTGTCTGCTCTGCTGGTGTCGCGCCGCTCTCCATCGTGCCCCCGACGAAGGTGAAACGTCATCTCTACTGGACGGTAATCCCCCCGCCACGTGGTCGTGGGACCGGGTGCGGTGCGGAGCGGCTCGCCCCGGTATGGCGCAGATCACGCCGGGACGTCCGCCGGGTCCCGACTCGCGGCGCTGGTGTGGAACGGGCCGGTGGCCCAGTAGCGTGGACCAAGGCGTCAACGTTCGGGCGGGCTCGCAGGCGGGTACTTGCGCGATCCGGCCAGCCCGTGTGGACTACGCCCAAGCCGCGCACACGCGCGAGCCCACCGCCACTATCCCGAGACAGGACAGGAGCAATCCGTGAGCGCGACCGCGGACCACGCGGAGGAGCGGACCAACCCCGCCGCCCGCCTGGGTTTCCAGGCCGGGCAGGTGGTCCAGGAGTTCGGCTACAGCGACGACGCCGAACAGGCACTCCGCGAGGGCATCGAGGCCCTTACGGGTCAGGAACTCGTCGACGAGGCGTATGACGACGTGCCCGACGCCGTGGTGCTGTGGTTCCGCGAGGACGACGGTGATCTCACCGACGCGCTGGTGGATGCCACCACGATGATCGATCCCGGGGCGCCGGTATGGCTGCTGACACCGAAGACCGGCCGCGACGGCTACGTCGAGCCCAGTGAGATCGGCGAGGCGGCGCAGACCGCCGGGCTGGCCCAGACCAGCAGCGTGAGCGCCGGTAAGGACTGGTCGGGCAGCCGCCTGGTGACCCCCAAGGCCGCCGGCAAGAAGTAACGAGGCGGGCGGGGCGGTCCGAGGATCGCGCCGCCCGCTTGGACGGCGTCGTAGGCTGGGGGCGACATCACGCCACCCAAGGGGAACGGACACCCGCCCATGGCCATCGAGCCCGGCACCAAGGCGCCCGACTTCGAGCTCAGGGACCAGCACGGCCAGACAGTCGCCCTGGCCGACTTTCGCGGTGTGCGGAGCGTCATGCTGGTGTTTTTCCCCTTCGCCTTCACCGGGGTCTGCACCGGCGAGCTGTGTGCGCTGCGTGACCGGCTCCCCGCCTTCGTCAACGACGAGGTACAACTGCTCGCGGTGTCCAACGACCCGGCCTCCGCGCTGCGCGTCTTCTCCGACCAGGAGGGCTTCGACTACCCTCTGCTGTCGGATTTCTGGCCCCACGGAACTGTTTCGCGGGCTTACGGCGTCTTTGATGAGGAGAAGGGCTGCGCGCTGCGCGGCACCTTCGTCATCGACCAGGAGGGCGTCGTTCGCTGGACCGTCGTCAACGCCCTCCCCGACGCCCGCGATGTGAACGATTACGTCACGGCACTCGCCGCGCTGTGAATCCGACGCCGGTGGTGGGGGAAGCTACGACTGAGCCGTCTGGGACTGAGCCGTCCGGGGAGGCGGGGGAGGGGCGTCAGCACCGTCGCGCGCCTGCCGTTCGACCTGGTCGGCGCGACGGAAAAGTGACGCACAGTAGCGTAGCGCAGTCGGGCGCGGACCGGGGCCGGTTGGGTCCCGCAGAAGGGAGTGGAGGACCCCGTGGCAGGAGGAGTCAGCCTTACCAAGGGCGGTAATGTCTCGCTGACGAAGGAGGCCCCGAATCTGACCGCGGTCACCGTCGGTCTGGGGTGGCAGGCGCGCAGCACCACGGGCGCGGACTTCGACCTCGATGCCAGCGCGCTGATGACCAGCACCCAGGGCAAGGTGCTCAGCGACCAGCACTTCGTCTTCTTCAACAACCTCAAATGCCCCGACGGCACCGTCGAGCACATGGGTGACGAGCTGGTCGGCGGCAGTGGCGTGGGGGGCGCCGAACAGGACGAGGAGGAGGTCAAGGTCGACCTCGCCAACATGGCCCCCGAGGTCCAGAAGATCGTCTTCCCGGTCTCCATCTACGACGCCGACTCCCGCCAGCAGAACTTCGGCCAGGTCACCGGCGCCTATATCCGCATCATCAACCAGGCGGACGGCCGGGAGCTGGCCCGCTACGACCTCACCGAGGACGCCTCCACGGAGACCGCGATGGTCTTCGGCGAGCTCTACCGGCACGGCGGCGAATGGAAGTTCCGCGCCATCGGCCAGGGCTACGCATCCGGGCTGCGGGGCATCGCCCTGGACTACGGCGTGAACGTCTGACATGCCGCAGCCCGACGCCACCGACCGCATACCCGCGAGCTAGGACATCCCCGTGTTGTTGAAAACCTTTGGCTGGTCCTTCGGCGTCACCGCCGTCGGCCTCGTCGCCGCCCTGCTGTTCTGGGGATGGGAGGGCTTCGCCATCGTGGCGATCCTGTCCATCCTGGAGATCTCCCTCTCCTTCGACAACGCCGTCGTCAACGCCGGCGTGCTGAAGAAGATGAACGCCTTCTGGCAGAAGATCTTCCTGACCATCGGCATCCTGATCGCCGTGTTCGGCATGCGGCTGGTCTTCCCCGTGGCGATCGTCGCCATCACGGCGGGAGTGGGCCCGATCGAGGCGGTCGAGCTCGCGCTGGACGAGCCGGAGCAGTACGAGCAGATGGTGACCGACGCGCACCCGTCGATCGCCGCGTTCGGTGGGATGTTCCTGCTGATGATCTTCCTGAACTTCCTGTTCGAGGAGCGGGAGCACAAGTGGCTGCCGTGGCTGGAGAAGCCGCTGGCCAAGCTCGGCAAGATCGACGCCGCGGCCGTGGGCGTCGCGCTGGCCGCACTGCTGCTGAGCGCCACCACCGTCGCCCACAAGGCCTACCAACACGGTGGCCACTACGTCGACAAGACGGACACGGTGCTGCTGGCCGGCGTCGCTGGCGTGCTGACGTACCTCGTCGTCGGCGGCCTCTCCGGATACTTCGAGGACCGCCTCGAGGACGAGGAGGAACGGGAGCACGAGGCCGAGGAGGCGGCGCACCGCGCCGGCCGGGAGCCCACGGTGCTCGGCATCGCGGGCAAGGCGGCGTTCTTCCTCTTCCTCTATCTGGAGGTGCTCGACGCCTCGTTCTCCTTCGACGGCGTCATCGGGGCCTTCGCGATCACCAACCACATCTTCTGGATGGCGCTCGGCCTGGGCATCGGCGCGATGTACGTGCGGTCGCTCACCGTCTACCTGGTGCGCGAGGGCACCCTCGACGACTACCGGTACCTGGAGCACGGCGCGCACTACGCGATCGGCGTGCTGGCCGTGATCCTGCTGATCAGCATCCGCTGGCACCTGAACGAGGTCATCACAGGACTCAGCGGCGTCGCCCTGATCGGCCTGTCGTTCTGGTCCTCGGTGCGGGCGAACCGGGCCGACGCCGCCGGCTCGTCGTCCGGCGGCAGCGAGGAGAAACCCGCGGTGCCGTCCGGCGTGTGAGCCGGGTCGTTCGACGGGAAGCCTCTGTAGCGGGGCGGTCACCTGACCGCCCCGCTACGGCGTGAACGGGAGAGGGAGGGGGCCGCTGATGGTGTCCCTGTGGTCGTACTGGCGGCACGGCGGGTCGCCGGGGCAGCGGTTCGACACGGTCGGCGGTCCGAACACCTACGCCATGGAGCTGACCCGCCGCTCCCCGACGGCCGCGCTGACCAGCGAGGGCGCGGAGACCGGCACGCTGCGGGTCGACCTGTCCTGGCGGATGCACGGTTCGGGCCTGGCCAGCACGGCCCGCAGGCCGAGCCCGTGGCGCCAGCCGCTGCGGCTGTTCAAGCCGGCGGAGATACAGACCCACACCCAGGGACTGGCCAACGTGGACCTCGACCTGGGCTGTCTGTACGAGCTCGCCGACGGCTCGAAGGGGGTCGTCCAGCCGCTCGGCGGCCTGCTCGGGGACTTCAGCGAGCCGCCGTACGTGAAGCTCAGCGGCGACGACCGGTTCGGCACCGCCTCGGGGGAGACGCTCTACCTCAACCTCGACCACAAGGACCAGTTCAAGCGGCTGCTGATCTTCGTCTACGTCTACGACGGCGTGCCCGTGTTCGACCGCGCCGACGTCGTGGTCACGCTGGTCACCGCCGACGGCAAGAACATCGAGGTCGGCCTCACCGACGCGACGCAGGGGGCGCGTTCGTGCGCGGTCGCGATGATCGAGCACCACAAGGGCGAGTTGGTCGCCCGCCGCCAGGTGAAGTACGTCTACGGCTTCCAGTCGGAGATCGACCGGCTCTACGGCTGGGGCATGTCCTGGGGCCGCGGCTACAAGCCGAGTCGCACCCGCGCGTAGTCCCGGCCAGGCGTCAGCCCCGGCGGGGCGGCGGGGGCAGGAACTGCGGGCCCTGCGGCGGCAGCGTGAACGCCGGGTCGGGCTGCGGATAGCCGTACGCGCCGTGCCGCCTGGGATCCGGGCGGGAGGGCACCGGCAGCCGGCTCCGGGACGGGCTCGGGGCTGGGGGCGAGGCCGGGGCTGAGGAGGGGGCCGGAACGGGTGACGGCACGGGTGCCGGCCGGGCCGGCATGGGGGCACCTCCCGGGCCCCCGAGGGCCCGGGGGACGTCAAGGCCTGGGGGAGCCGACGCGGTCACGCCGAAACCGGCGGCCAACTCCGCCAGCCCGCCCGTGCACCCACCCGCTGCCGCGCGGAACTCCCAGCCGCCGGGCGTCCGGACCAGCTCGCCGCATACCAGCGCCGTCTCGCCGGCGCCGGGCGCCAGCGTCACCACGGCCAGCTCCGTACCGCCTCCGCCGGCGGCCCCGCCGGTGACGCCGCCGAGCGAGTCGAACAGCGCCAGCCGCGGTCGGCTGGCCTGCGCGCGGAAGCCGCCGTCCGCCGAGGCGGCGAGCACCAGCCGCGTCACCTCCGACTCCAGACGGCCCAGTTCGGCCTCCACGGTGTCCAGCCACCCCTGGCCGTCCCGCCGCTTCGGCAGCCGCCGCACCAGCCCCGTCGGATGCCGGGGCTGGTTGTAGAAGACGAGGTCGCCCTCCGCGCGCACCCGCCCGCCCGCGCCGAGCAGCAGCGCGGAGAGGTCGATGTCCACCGCCTCGGCCCCCGCCCCCCACGGCGTCCAGCGCAGCACCGCGCGAACCGCCACGACCGACGACGCCAGCCGCAGCGTCGCCCCCTTCTCCAACGCATGCGTCATATGAAGAATCCTGCCTTTCGCCACCTTCCCGAAACAACGGCGCGCTTACGATTGCCAGGGGACCGGGAGCGCCGGACGGGCGCCCGGCTTCGCAGCACCACGCGGGGAGATCTATGCGGCACTACGGGCACCTCTCGGCGGCGCAACGCCGCGCGCTGTTCCATCAGGAGCCCGCCGAGTTCGGCATGGCCTCCCCGGTCCGCACCGTGGGCGCAGCCCTGGGCGCCACCCTCTACAGCCCGGCCACCAGGACCAGCCTCGCCGCGGACATCCGCAAACAGGCCGCCGCCGGCGTGGTCTCCATGGTGCTGTGCCTGGAGGACTCCATCGGCGACGCGGAGGTGACCGACGCCGAGCAGAACCTGCTCCGCCAGCTGCACCAACTGCACACGGAGCAGCACGCCCGCGGGGACGACGCCGGCGCCGCGTTGCCGCTGCTCTTCGTCCGGGTGCGGGAGCCGGTGCAGATCACCGGGATCACCGCCCGGCTCGGGCCCGCGCTGCGGCTCCTGGCCGGCTTCGTGCTGCCGAAGTTCACCGCCGGCTCGGGGCCGGCGTACCTGGAGGCGCTCACCGGCGCCGAGGTGCTGTGCGGGCGGCGGCTGCTGGCCATGCCCGTGCTGGAGTCGCCCGAGCTGCTGCATCTGGAGAGCCGCGCCGAGGCGCTGCGCGCGACGGTCCGGGTCATCGACAAGTACCGCGAACGAATACCCGCGATCCGGCTCGGCGTCACCGACTTCTGCTCCGCGTACGGGCTGCGCCGCACCCCCGACATGACCGCGTACGACGTGCAGCTCGTCGCCTCGGCCATCGGCGACGTGGTCAACGTCTTCGGCCGCGCGGACGGCAGCGGCTACACCGTCACAGGACCGGTGTGGGAGTATTTCCGCACCCCGGAGCGGATCTTCAAGCCGCAGCTGCGCAGCAGCCCGTTCAGCGGGCGCGCCGAGAAGCTGCGGGCCCGGCTGATCGACCACGACATGGACGGACTGCTGCGGGAGATCGAACTGGACCGGGCCAACGGGCTGCTGGGCAAGACCTGCATCCACCCCTCGCATGTCGCGCCGGTGCACGCGCTCTCCGTCGTCAGCCACGAGGAGTTCAGCGATGCGGTCGACATCCTGCGCACCGGGCCCGGCGGCGGGGGAGTGCTGCGCTCCGCGTACACCAACAAGATGAACGAGGTGAAGCCGCACCGTGCCTGGGCCGAGCGCACCATGCAGCGCGCCGAGGTCTTCGGCGTGGCCAAGGACGGAGTGGACTTCGTGGACCTGCTGACCGCGGGAATAGGACAGGCGGCGTGAGCGCCGGCCCGATATGGCCGGGCACCTGGGTGACCCAACACCTCGGCATCGACCTGCGCGGCGAACACGCTGCGTTCTCTGGCGACCAGGGCTCCGCCGGCGGGGGAAGCGCGGATGTGCGGGCGTTGGTGGGGCTTGCCATTCGGCGAAATCCGCGCCGCGCGCATCTTTTGGTCTCCACCGTGCTGGGCAAGCACGTGCCGCAGCGTCCGGCCCGCGTCCACGGCACCGGCACCGAGCTGGGCCGCCGGGTGCGCGCGCTGCTCGGCGACGCGGCCAGCGAGGCCGTCGTGCTCGGCTACGCCGAGACCGCCACCGGGCTCGGCCACAGCGTGGCCGACGGGCTCGGCGGCGCGGCGGGCGTTCCGTACCTGCACTCCACCCGGCGCCCGGTGCCGGGGGTGGCGCCTGGTGGCGGCTTCGAGGAGGAGCACAGCCACCACACCTCGCATCTGCTGCTGCCGGCCGACCCCGTGCTGCTGGCCGGCGACGGGCCGCTGGTGTTGGTCGACGACGAGCTGTCCACCGGCCGCACCGTGCGCAACACCATCGCCGCGCTGCACCGGAGCCGGCCCCGTGAGCGGTACGTCGTCGCCGCCCTGGTGGACATGCGCACCGACGCCGACCGGGAGGCGCTGGCGAAGTTCGCCGCGGAGCTGGGCGCCACCGTGGAGGTCACCTCGCTCGCCCGCGGCTGGGTGCGGCTGCCGCACGACGTGCTGGAGCGCGGCGCGGCGCTGGCCGCCGAACGGCAGCGCCGGGCGGAGGACGACGCGGGCGACGAACCGTCGGGGCCGCATGCCGCCCGTCCCGTACGGGTGAACCTCGGCTGGCCCGCCGGGCTCCCGGACGGCGCCAGGCACGGCTTCACCCCCGCGCATCGGGACCGGCTCCAAGCGGCGCTGCCGGGGCTCGCCGCCCGGCTCGCCGCCGCGCTGCCGGCCGGCGCGGGCCGGGTGCTGGTGCTCGGCACCGAGGAGCTGATGTACGCGCCGCTGCGGCTGGCCGCGGCCCTGGACGACACGGGCGACGGCGCCGGCGCCGGAGCCGGCCGTGAGGTGTACTTCTCCTCCACCACCCGCTCGCCGGTGCTGGCCGTCGACGACCCGGGCTACGCGATCCGCACCCGTCTCGCCTTCCCGGCCCACGACCGGCCCGCCGACGGGCCGGGACAGCGCTACGCCTACAACGTCGCCGGCCGGCCCTGGGACGCCGTGGTCCTGATCACCGACTCGGCCGGCGACACCGACGATCTGCACGCCCCCGGCGGCCTGCTCGACCGGCTCGCCGCCCACACACCCCATCTGCTGCTGGCCGTGATCCCCTCCTTCGTCCCGTCCTCGGTTCCGTCCTCGGTTCCGTCCCCCCGGCCGTCAGGCGCGTCGCTGCCCGAACCGCTGCCCGAACCGCTGCGCGGCCCCGCGTTCTCCTCCTACGCCCCCGAGGAGGTGGGCTGGCTGCTGAAGGACCTCTCCGACGTCACCCTGGAGCGCCCCACCGAGGAACGCGAGGAGGCGATCCAGCACGGCGGCGCGCACTACGCCGAGATGCTGCCCGTCGAGTACCAGCCGAGCGCCGCCTACCAGCGGCTCTTCCACGCCGCGCTGGCCGACTCCGCGCGCCGCATCGCCCGCGCGGTCGGCACCGTCACCGAGGCGGTGCTCGCCGAACGCGGCGCCCGCGGGCGCACGCCCGTGCTGGTCTCGTTGGCCCGCGCCGGCACCCCTGTCGGCATTCTGCTGCGCCGCTGGGCCCGGCACGCGCACGGCCTGGACCTGCCGCACTACGCCGTCTCCATCGTGCGGGGCCGCGGCATCGACACCACCGCGCTGCGCTGGTTGGCCGCCCACCACGACCCGGCCGACGTCGTCTTCGTGGACGGCTGGACGGGCAAGGGCGCCATCGCCCGCGAACTGGCCGCCGCCCTCGACGCGTTCCCCCAGGAGCCGGGCTTCGACCCGGCGCTCGCGGTGCTCGCCGACCCCGGCGGCTGCGTCACCACCTACGGCACCCGCGAGGACTTCCTGATCCCCTCGGCCTGCCTGAACTCCACCGTCTCCGGCCTGATCTCGCGCACCGTGCTGCGCGCCGACCTGATCGGCCCGAACGACTTCCACGGCGCCAAGCACTACCGCGAGCTGGCCGACGCGGACGTCTCCGGCCTCTTCCTCGACGCGGTGAGCGCCCATTTCCCCGACGTCGCCGCCGAGGCCGGCGACGAGGCCGCGGCCCTGCTGGCCGCCAACCGCACCCCGACCTGGGCCGGCTGGCGGGCGGTGGAGCGGATCAGCGAGGCGTACGGCATCGGCGACGTGAACCTGGTCAAGCCCGGCGTCGGCGAGACCACCCGGGTGATGCTGCGCCGCGTGCCGTGGCGGGTGCTCACCCGGCGCGGCGCGGGTGCCGAGCTCGACCATATCCGGCTGCTCGCCGAGCAGCGCGGCGTGCCCGTCGAGGAGGCCGACGACCTGCCCTACAGCTGCGTCGGCCTGATCCACCCCCGGTACACCAGGGGCGCCACCGGCGCCGACGGAAAGGCAGCGACCCGATGAGCAGCACCCCGTCCGTGCCCCCGTCCGTGCCCCCCTCGGTGGTGGTGGCCAGCGACCTGGACCGCACCCTCATCTACTCGGCCGCCGCCCTGGCGCTCGGCATGCCGGACGCGGAGGCGCCGCGGCTGCTCTGCGTGGAGGTGTACGACTCCCGCCCGCAGTCCTTCGTCACCGAGGCGGCGGCCGGGCTGCTGGCCGAGCTGGCCGCCTCGCCCGACGCGTTCTTCGTGCCCACCACCACCCGCACCCGCGAGCAGTACCACCGGATCAGCCTCCCGGGCCGGCCGCCGCGCTACGCCGTCTGCGCCAACGGCGGCCACCTGCTCGTGGACGGCGAGAGCGACCCGGACTGGCACGCCGCCATCCGCCGCCGCCTCGCCGCCGACTGCGCCCCGCTCGCCGAGGTCACCGACCATCTGCGGCGCGCCGCCGACCCGGCCTGGCTGCTCAAGGAACGCGACGCCGAGGGCCTGTTCGCCTACCTCGTGGTGGACCGCGGCCGGCTGCCCGACACCTGGGCCAAGGAACTGGCCGACTGGGCCGGGCCGCGCGGCTGGCACGTCTCGCTCCAGGGCCGCAAGCTCTACGCGGTGCCCCGTCCGCTCACCAAGAGCGCCGCCGTCGCAGAGATCCGCCGCCGCACCGGCGCCGCCACGGTGCTGGCGGCCGGCGACTCGTTGCTCGACACGGACCTGCTGCTCGCCGCCGACCTCGGCTGGCGGCCCGGCCACGGTGAGCTGGCCGACACCGGCTGGTCGGCGCCGCACGTCACCGCGCTGGCGGGGCGGGGCGTCGGCTGCGGCGAGGAGATCCTCCGGGCCCTGCTGACGGAGGTGTCCAAGGCGTCAGTGTCCCGGGCGGCGATCCCGGGCGTCGGTGTCCCGGGCGGTGCGGGCTAGCCAGCCCGGCGCGCCCGCGCGTTCAGCTCCCGGCGCCGCTCCCTGACCTCCCGACCGTGCTCCTCGGCCTCGGCCTGGCCCGGGTGGCGCGCCTGCCAGTAGGGATTGTCGTGCGGCAGCCGGCCGCTGACCCGGCCGTACATGCCGAACGCCAGCAGCAGCAGGCCGACCGCGAAGCTGAAGAGCACGTTCTCCAGGCGGAACGCCAGGATGTTGGCCTCCCGCTCCAGCAGTGCCAGGTTGACGAATCCGCTGAGCACGAAGGCCACGCCGAGCACCATGTTCAGCGTCGAGGCGGCGTTCCCGCCCTTGATCATGCCGGCGAACAGCACCAGGCCCACCACGATCGACAACCAGCTCAGGGCGCCGTTGGTGTTCAGCCCGAGCACGTCGTTGTCGCCGGTCGAGAAGAAGCCGATCTGGTCGATGACGCCGAGGACGCCGAACACGCACAGGAAGGCGCCCATCAGTCCGGCGCCGATCCGGTAGACCACGCTCAGCCGGCGGTCGACGGGCAGATGCTCGTCGAGCCGCGCCATGGCCAGCAGGCCGCGCGGCCCGGCGTCGGGCACCCGCGGCTCGTTCCGCCCCAGGGACAGGCCCCCGGACGTGCCCGTGCCCTGGTCGTCCCGGGCATCGGTGGTGCGCGTGGTGTCCGTACGCTCCGTATGAGTGCTGTCCGAAGTACGCATGGAACGCCGAGTGCCCGTTTGTCCCCCGCTGAATCAGGGGTGGTCAGCCGGGGTGCCGCCCGCGGCGGTCAGCCGCAGCAGCCGCCTCCGCAGCAGCCGCCACCACCGCCGGCCGGCGCGGACTGCGCCGCCGCGGCGCCGGATCCGCTGGTCCGGCCGCCGACCGCCACCATCGACAGCATCTTCACGGTGTCGTCGTGCCCGGCCGGGCAGCTCGCGGGCGCGTCCGACTCGGCCATCGGCCGGCTCAGCTCGAACTGGCTGCCGCACGCGCGGCACCGGTACTCATAACGGGGCATGCCAGCAGCGTATCTCCCCTCACCGCTGGTCAACCAGTGTGCCGGTCAGCGGCCGCCGCGGATCTCTTCGACCACCGCGGCGACCATCCCGCGCACCGCCTCCGACTCGGCCAGGAAAAGCCAGTAGTCCGGGTGCTTGCCGCCGCCCTCCAGCTCGCGCACGGCGCGGTCGAGACGCGCGACCGCCGCGTCCAACGGCCCCGCGTGCCGCGGGTCGGGAACGCTGCGCCCGGTCATCGCCAGCCGCTGCGCGTCCCTGATCACGAAGCGCGTCCGCTCGATCTCCCGGCTCGGGTCGAACGACACCTCGTTCAGCCGGCGCAGCCGCTCCCCGGCCGCCGACACCGCCTCCTCGGTGCGCCCGAACAGCCCGTGCACCGTGGACAGCCGGGCCGTGGCGTCGTCGAACCGCTGCTCGCCGAGCGCCAGCCGCGCCTCGCGCAGCAGCTCCTCGGCCTCGCGCACGGACTCCGTGGCCTGCCGCGGCACCCCTTGCAGGTCCTGCCAGCAGGCCACGCTGAACCGGCGGCGCAGCTCGCTCAGCACCGGCTCGACCTGCCCGGCCCTGGTGGTGATCGCCTCCGCCCTGGTCCGCAGGCTGATCAGCCGGCGGTCGATCTCGGCGGCCCGCCGGGGCAGCCGGGCCGCCTCGGCGGCGATCGCCTCGGCCCGCCGCCGCACCTGCTCGGCGCGCCGGATCGTCGGCTTGGTGCCGTGCTGTCCCGCACCCTCGTTCAGCCGTCGCAGCTCGGGGGCCAGCGCGGCGAGCGAGGCGGCCAGATCCTCGGCGCGCAGGCCGGCGGCGCGGGCCGCGTCCAGCGCGTTCGTGGCCTCGCGCAGCGCCTGCCGGGCCCGCTCGACCGCCGGCGCCACCTTCGCCAGCTGCGATTCGGCCCGCTCGACCAGATCGCCGAGGCCCGCGCCGAAACGCTCCAGCTCGGCCTTGACCTGCTGCAACGCGTCGCGCGCCCGCAACAGCTCCTGCCGCGCCCGGCCGGCGGTCCCGGCGTCCAGCTCCACCCCGTCCAGGTCGTGCGAGTCCATCGCCGTGATGTAGTCCTGGCTGACCTGGTCGATCCGGTCGCTGAGCGCCTTGAACGCCACGGCGGCGCCGGCCGCCTGCGCCGAGTCGTCGGCGGCGGTGATCGTCTCGATGGTGATCCGCAGATCGCGCTGGGCGGTGTCCAACTCGTAGAACGCCTCCACCGCGGCGTCCTTCGCCTCCTGCGCCTCCGCGCGCAGATCCTCCACCCGCCCGCGGCCCCACCGGCGTGCGCCCCCTCCGCTGAACGACGCGGGCACCGCGGCCGCGGCGGCGACCAGCACGGACAGCGGCAGCAACACGAGTGTGGCGAAGTCCTTCGCGGTGCGCGTCACTGTCACGTGATCCCTCTCCCCCGCCGTGGTGAGTCGGCCGTGACCCATTCTCCCACCCACCCCCGCACCGGGCACGGACCGGTTCTCCGCCCGGCCGGCCGGCGGGACCCGGCGAGCCGGCGGCGAGGAGGTCAGTGCCGGGCGAGGGTGGCGAAGATCTGGACCATGGCGGACTGCTCGAGCGTCTCCGCCGGGGCGTCGGGGTCGTAGTCGCCGCCGCCGTGGGGCTGGAAGCGGAACAGGCCGGTGGCCTCGTCGCGGTTGGAGTGCCAGGTGGACTCCGCGTACGCCGCCATCGCCTCGCGGTAGGCGGGGTTGGGCGCCACGGCGTCGAGGGTCAGCAGGTCGTCGAAGTAGAACGCGTTGAAGATGGCCGGCTGTTGGTGGAGACGGTCGCCCTGTGACCAGTAGGCCAGGGAGGCGTCGGCGTCCTCGACGGCCAGGTCGAGGTAGGTCTGGTCGCCGGTGGCGCGGTGGAGCGCCGTCGCGGCGCCGATCATCGAGCCAGAGTTGTAGGTCCACAGCGTCGTGTCGAGTCGGCCGTCGTCGTGCCGGCTGTTCCAGTACAGGCCGGGCTCCTGGCGCAGGCACTCCCGGTTCCACGCGTACCAGGTCTCGGCGTTGGCCAGCAGCCCGTCCTCGCCGGTCACCTCGTACAGCTCGGCCGCGAGGAGCGCGGAGAGGCCGGTGACGTTGGCGCCGCGGGTGTCGTTCGCGGGTGACTCGTTCCAGTCCAGGCCGCCCGGGCAGATCTGGTTCGGGTCGGTGTTCCAGGCGCGGGTGACCACCTCGTAGCTGGCCCGGGCCAGCTCCAGGTACCGCTCGTCGCCGGTCTCCTGGTACTGGTCCATCTGGGAGAGGCCGACGACGGCGTTGTCGTCGAAGTAGAGGTCGCCGCCGTCGCCCAGCGGTGCCGGGAGGTAGGACTGGTAGCCCGGGAGCCCGTCGCCGTCGGAGTGGTAGAGCTCCAGGGTCTCGAACCGCTCCTCGGCGTCGTCACGGTAGCGCGTTCCACCGTGGGGGAGCTGCGACATGTCGACGGTCGCGCCCGCCGCCTCGCGCATCGGCCACACATAGGAGTGCTCCCGGTCCTCGGGCTGCGCGGGCGTTCGCTCCGCGTAGAGGCCGTGCTGCTCGGCGCCCTGGTACAGGTGACGTTGGAGCGCGTCGTAGGCGTCGACGGCACGCTCGGTCCAGACGTCGGCCCGTCCCGTGGCGGAGGCATGGGCGGTGGCCGGTGCGGCGGCGCAGAGTGCGGCACCCACGGCCGCCGCGACGGTGAGGCGGCGAAGCGCGGTTCTCAGCAAGGTGGTTCCTCGTCGGTGAGAGCACAGGTGTGGCGGGTGCAACCGCTCCGACGGGCTGCGCCGCAGAGGAGATTAACGGCGCCCCTTCACCAGAGCAATCGATCGCGCACGATCCGGAATCGTGCCGGGATCCTTCCGTGCCGGTCACCGCGACCGGTCCGGCGCCGACCTCGGGCTGGGTGGTGGGGGACCCCACGACCATGATCACTCTCAGCGTTAACCACGGTTCCCTTGATGCCCGGGGCCGAGGTAGGCTGTGCACGCCTCCCCTGCGCGCGTCATCCGTGCTCAGGCACGGCCCGGCCGATCCCGGGGTGCATAGCTCAGCGGTAGAGCGCCGCCCTTACAAGGCGGATGTCGGCGGTTCGAACCCGTCTGCACCCACCCTCTGACGCCGCACACAGCCCCAGCTCAGGCCGTCGGCTCCTGGGGCATCTCGTGCGCGGAGGCGGCGACGACCTGTCTGTTCATGGGGCGACGGTACACGGGGCGCGCTGCCGCGCCAGCGCCCCCGTCCGGCCGAAGCCGAACGGGGGCGCCCCCCGTTCCCCCGGCTCCGGTCAGTCGAACGCGAGCTCCTGGAGGGCCAACTCGCGCCGCTCCACGAGCCACTGGGGTCCCTCGGTGGCGAGGGCGGCGAGAATCCGGAAGCCGGAGAGGACTCCCGTGTTCTCCAGCGCCATCGCGCGCAGCCGTTCGGGGTCGTCCAGGCCGGGCACCCGCAGCTGGTCGTAGTTCTCGATCAGCATGTCCACGTGCTCCCCGGTGTTCAGCACCAGGCGCAGCGCCTCGTGGATCACGGGCTCGTCGTAGTCGGCGACGGCCGGCGGTGCCCCGTCGGCCGCGGCGGTCGCCACGAGCTCGCGCCGGCTCTTGGCGAACCGCACGCCGATGGTCTCCAGCACCACGGAGTTGATCGCGTCGAAGCGGAAGACCATGTCCCGCCGCCCCCCGTGCTGGCCGGTCGCGAAGTTCATCTCCCAGGTACTGATCCACACGCCGCCGGTGGTGAGGACGAAAAGCTTCAACGCGTAGCGGGAGTACCGCGTCGGACCGTTCGCCTGCTTGGCCCTGACGCAGTTCCGGGCGCCCTCCAGGATGAAGAAGGTGAAGAGGATGTCCCGGCGCTGCACCTTGTGCTCGCCGAGCATCTCCCGCAGGAGGTACCGCTGGTCCAGGTCGAGCCAGCGGGCCATCGCCTCGTCCTGGGGCCGGGCGAGCAGGCGTTGCCTCTCCTGTTCGAACGCGACCTGGTCCGCGGCGTGCCGGGACCGGTCCTCCTCGTGCAGCCGTTCCCGCCCGAAGCTGGAGATCGCCCGCCGGGTGACCACGGCCGCGCCCAGCCACAGCGCGCAGACCAGCAGGCCCTGGAGGGTCGCGTTGAGGCTGGACAGCAGCAGCACCGCGAGGAGCGCGCTGCCGATCATCAGCCGGGTGCCCCACGTCCGGGCCCAGTTCCTTCGTTCCCCGGCCGCCGGGCCGAGCGGCCGCAGCGTGCCCTGTCGCCACCGCTCGGCCGTCTCCCTGACCCGCCGCCTGACCAGCCAGTCCAGTGCTCCCGGCGCGGTGTCGTGCGCGTGGAGGTGGGTCAGTTCGGCGATCAACGCGGACTGGTGCTGCTCGCTGATCCGGCGCCACGCTTCCGCCGCCCGCCAGTCCGCGTGGGGCTGGTGCTCGACGTGGCCCTGCACCAAGGCCGCGATGGTGCGCAGGAAGAACTTCCGCCGAGCCGCGCCGTCCCCCGACAACAGCGCGGGGTCACCCGGCGGCGACGTGGCCGCCGGGTCGACGCGGCCCGCCGTGCCGAACATCCGGGTCAGCCGCCCGGCCACGGCGCCCGCGGCGGCCACCGGGAGGCCCCGGGTGGCCTCGGCCAGCCACCGGTGCGCCCGCGCCGCGCGTTCCTCCTCCACCCCGGACGTCAGGCCCTGGCCGATCAGCAGCCCGCCGCCGGCCAGCATGACCACGCCGAGCAGCGCGGCGAAGTTCTCGGCCGCCAGTGTCAGGGCGAGGCCGATGACGAACGCCACGGCCGCGGCGGCCAGATCGGCCCCTGCCGCACCGAACAGGTAGGAGAGCTCGGAGTCCGGCGCCCGGGGCTCCGCCGGGTCCGGGGTGAAGTACAGCGGAACGCGTTGCGCCCGCCCGTCGGCCGTCCGGTACTGGGTCTCCGCGTCCTCGTCGGCGTCCACGGCGTCGCGCCGCAGCACCGCGAGGAGACGCAGCAGGTGGCTCCGCACCTCGGTGCCGCGCTCCACGGGAAGCAGCGTCAGCTCCTCCAGCAGGGCCGCCGCACCGGCGTCGGGGTCGGCCGAGAGGGCCGCCGGCAGCAGCCGGGACATGAAGCGCCCGGCCGCCAGGAATCCCTCGTCGCCCGGCGCGGGCGGGACCTGGGCGAGCCGCCCCAGCGCGTGGCGGACCTGCTGCCGCTCCTGGCTCGTCAACTCCTCGGCGGACCTGCCGCTGAGGACCGCCAGGGCCAGGTAGTAGCAGGCTTCACTCGTTTCGTGGCCGTGGTCGATCGCCTCGCCGACGAGCCGGAGTGCCTGGCTCCGGTCATGCCGCCGCAGCGAGTTGACGGCCTGCCGCAGCTTCTCCGCGGGCGGGGCGTCGGCGGGGGCCTGGTAGACGTCGCCGTGGACGACGCCGATGCCGCCGAGGAGGTCGCCCATCACGCCGATGCCGGAGTTCGACGTGATGGGAGGAGCCGACGGTGGGCGTGGCGCCGATCTGGTTGTCGTGGTGCTCATGACACCCCCTGGAGGGCCACGAGGATCCGCGAGATGGTGTCCCCGATCCCGGCGACGTGTTCCAGCAGCCCCTTGAGCTTGCGCAGCGCGCGGGCGATGCGGCCGCGGTCCTCCTCCTCCGGCGCGTCGGCGTGCCGCGCCGCCTCGTCCAGCTCCCGCAGGGCGTCCTTGCAGTCCTCGTCGTCGATCTCCTGCCGCCCGAGCGCGGCGATGATGAGTTCCCGCAGGGTGGTCAGCTCCCGCCGCAGGTCCAGGTCGGCGCCCGCGGCGGGCGGCGCACCGGCGGGGGTCTGGTGGACGTCGCCGTGCACGACGCCGATGCCACCGCGCAGGTCCCGCATGACGCCGATGCCGGAGTTCATCACCCGGGGACCCTCAGCCGCCCCTCCGGGCTGGGCCGCCGTCCCGGCCTCGGCCGCCGGTGTGGTCTGTGCGACGGTCCCGTCGTCGAGTCCTGGCGGCTCGACGTAGCCGGGCACCCGGATCCAGGCCCACTGGTCCCGCATCTCCTTGACCGTGTAACGGATCCGGCGGAACGCCTCGGGCTGGGTGTCCGGATAGTTGTGCCGCACGACGCCCTGGTAGAGGACGTCCGAGATGGCGACGGCCAGCACGGCGCGGGGCGCGGCGGCTAGGGCCGCGCGCAGGTCGGGCAGGTCCGCCAGGCGGAAGACGGCGTTCAGGTCCGCTCCGCCCCAGCCGTGGGCGTCGCGGGCGACCTCGCCGGCGTGCATCGCCAGCCGGGCCCGCAGGCCGGAGTCCCAGGAGTGCGCGCGCAACTCGCGGTCGAGGGCGGCGACGAAGGGACCGAGCAGGCGCTGTTTGGCCAGCGAGGCGGGGAAGAGCTGGAAGAAACCGTCGCCTCGGTCCTCCCGGGCCAGGGGTTCGATCCCCGCGCTGACCAGCGCGCGATGGTTGATGCCGTACAGGGCTTCGCGGTTCCGGATCTGCTCCGGGTTCGTGCGCTCCGCGGATCTCTCGATGTCGATGACCATCATCGAGTAGTGGAAGGTCGGGGCTGGCGCGGCCATGGGCGGGTACTACCTCTCTGCCCGTGAGAGCGCTGCCGCTCTCGTTCGGTCACTGACGTTCCATCAGTAGTCCAGACCGGCGCCAAACTCTGCCGCATTTGCGGTAGTTAGCACGATGAACGGGGTGATGCGCTACCCTTTGCCCCCGGACTCGGAGGCCCGGCCGGGTCAGTCGGCCGACCGCAGCCACTCCTCAAGCCGCCGGGGGTCGATCAGCACCACCTGGCCGTAACGCGGGGCGATGAGCTGCGTGTCGCCCAGCACCCGGAAGGCACGCCCCACGGAGTCCGCGGACACGTTCGCCGCCTTGGCCAGCACCTCCTGGCTGATGCGCACTCCGACCCCGCGCGGGAAGCCCGCCGGTGCGCGGGTCCCGATGCTTCTGCCGAGTTCCAGCAGTACGCAGGCGATCCACGCGGCGCCGCGGTAGGCGCCCTGCCCGGCGCGTAACCGGTCGGACTGCCGCCACCGGTCGAGCACGACCCGTTGGATCTTCGCCTCCAGCGCGGCGTCCCCGGCCAGCAGCCCGTGGAACACGGCGGCGGACACGGCCACTCCCCGGACCCGCGTCAGTGCCGTGACCGTGGCGGACCTGGGGCCACCGTCCAGCAGCGACACCTCGCCCAGCAACTCGCCCGTGCCGCGCAGCGCCAGCAGGCTCTCGTGCCCCTCGGCGGAGACGACACCGACCTTGACGAGGCCCGAGTCGACGAGGATCACTCCGCCGTTCGCCTCGCCCTCCCGCATCAGCATCTCGCCGCGCTCCCAGGAGCGTTCGTCCCCGCTGCCGCGGATCTCCGCGCGCTCCTCCCAGGACAGCCGGACCCGGTCCAGGGGATCCATGTCTGACCACCTCCCAGCCGGATGCTACGGACGACGAGGGCTGGGCACGACGCTGACCGAAGAGAAAGAACCTCGCCAATCCAGGGTCTGGAGGGCTTCTCCCCCCCGTGGGTGTCTTCGCCGGCCGCGGCCCCCGCAGGCCGAACCGCATCGGGGTGACGTGCTGCGCCATCGAATCCGTCCACGGTCGCGAGCTGACGGTGGTGGGCCCCGACGCGGTCTCCGGCACCCCGGTCATCGACCTGAAGCCGACGATGGTGGAGTTCCGCGCGGTGAACGTCAGGCAGCCGGACTGGGTCAGCGGCCTGATGTCGGAGTACTTCCAGCCGTAGACGCCCCCACTAGTCCACGATGGCGCCGCAGGAGATGTTGACGTCGGTGGAGGTCAGCGTGCGGGCCTTGTCGGAGGCGATGAAGGCGGCCGTGTCACCCACGTCGTTCAGCGTCGCCGCGCGGCCCAGCAGCGTCGCCCGCCGGATACCGTCGACGATCTCCTCGCCGCCGGGGAACCCCTCGGGCAGCGTTTCTGGGATGCCTCCCGTCTTGAGGGTGACGACGCGGATGCCGTACGGCCCCAGTTCGCAGGCCCACTGGCGGCGCAGTCCCTCCAGCGCGTCGAGCGCGATCTTGAAGCCGCCCAGTCCGGGGAACGTCTGCGGACCGCCGCCGCCGAACGCCAGGATCACCCCCGAACCGCGTGCGGTCATATGGCGCGCGGCGGCCCTGGTGGTGAGGAACTGGGAGCGCATCGCGTTCGTGATCGGCTGGAGGAAGTCGCCCACGGAGATCTCGGTCAACGGCTGCTGCACGTCGCCGTACCCGATGAGGTTGAACGAGACGTCGAGCCGCCCCTCGCGCATCACGACGCCGTCGACGTAGGCGTCCACGTCCTGCTCGTCCAGGGCGTCGACGACGCCCGCCTCGGCCGTGCCGTTCTCGGCGCGGATCGCGTCGGCGAGCGCGTCGAGCGTCCTCCCGGTCCGCCCCGCGAGATGCACCCGCGCGCCCTCGCGCGCGAACGCACGCGCCACCGCGCCACCGATCGCCCCGCCGGCCCCGTACACCACGGCCACCTTGTTCTCCAGCAGCATGTCCCGAATCCTTCCTCGTCGCACGAGCCCGGCCGTGGAACGACCCGGACTTCCTTGGGTACGTCGAGACGGCCCGCCGCGATTCGACACCCGGCCGCCGACCGAGGCGCTCTTTCGCGCTGGCCGGCTCGGGTGGCGGAGCCGGTCAGGTGTGGGCGGTTCGGTCCGGGGCTGGGGTGGCGGGCATCGGCGGGGCTCCGTCGGGGGTTGCCGCGGCGGCGGTGTCGATGTGGGGGCGGTTGATGCGGTGGCGCATCGCGGGGAGGCGTTGCGTGAGCAGCACGATGCCGAGCATGTCGACCGCCGCGAGGGCTATCAGCGGTGTCCAGGTGGCGACCGGGCCGTGGGCGAGGAGCGTGGTCATCAGGGCGGGGGTGACGATGTCGCCCATGCTGAAGGCCATCTGGTAGAGCGAGTTGTACCGTCCGCGACTCGCCGCGGTGGCACAGTCGTTGACGACGGACGGCACGATCAGGCCCTGCATCAGTTCGCCGGCGGTCACCAGGACGACCGCGGTGAGACCGAGACAGATGCTGACCGTCAGCGGCACGTACGCGCAGCACAGGACCGCGATGAAGGCGCCGCCGATGACGGCCTGGGAAACCATCAGGGTGTGGCCTCGCCGGCGCCCGGTGAGGGCGGCGCCGGCGGGGGTGGCGCCGAGCGCGCCGAGCACGGCGTTGATCGCGAGGATGGTGCCGGGGATCCACGGGGGCAGGTCCACCGTCGTGACCAGGTAGACGGGAACGGCGATGACGAAGGAGAGCGAGAGCAGGGCGAAGCCGAAGTTCAGGACGACGAACCCGAGGAACGGGCGGTCCCGGAGCACGGTGGCCCAGCTGCTCGCGGGGGCCTGTGCCGGGCTGTCGCTGACCCGCTTGGTGTGCGGACCGCCGGACCGGTCGAGTCGGGTCAGGATCGCCGCGACGGCGAACGACACCGCGTTGACGGCGACGATCGCGGTGTATCCGTTGGTTCCGCCCATGGCGAGGGCGAGGCTCGCGCCGAGCGCGCCGACGGCGAGTCCGGCGTGGCGGAGCGCGGTGATCAGGGCGAACCAGGGTTCCTGACTCTTTCCCTCGGCGACGTCATGCACCAGGGCCGGGTAGGCGACCCAGAACGCCGAGTTTCCGAGCTGGACGACGATCGCGGCGAGGAGCAGGTTGCTGAACGAGCCGACCAGCAGATAGGCGAAGAACCCGACTGCCTGGAGGAGGTTGGAGATGACCACCGTGGTGCGGGCACCGAAGCGGTCGCAGAACATTCCGGAGGCCGCGGTCGCGGGTATGCGCACCAGCGCCGCGATGGACAGCGCCAGTCCGACCTCGCCGAGGGCCAGATCGGTCGTCGCGGTGAAGTAGAGGATCGAGAAGGGCAGGAACAAGCCGCTGCCCAGGGCGTCGATGGACAGCGCCGCAAGCAGGCGCCGGTGGCCGCGGGCGTCGGGAAGCCAAACGCGCACCGTTGAGTCCTTTCGGAGTGTCCCAGCCGCACCGTGTTCCGTGCGGCCCCACCCCGAAAAGGGCAAGACGAGTAGCTTCGAACAGAGCTGATCGGCGTGTCAAGTTCACACGACGGTGCGATCTCGTGGCTGCGCCAGCGTTCAGCCGCTACCCTGCGTCCGTCTTTGGCCACTGCCGATGGAGATGAAGAGGGCATGCGAGTTGGGATCACCGGTCACCGCGGACTGCCGGACGACATAGCGGAGCGGGTGCGGCGAGGTCTCCGCGACGAGCTACGGGCACTTCCGAACGAGGGGCTGGTCGGTGTGTCGTGCATCGCCGACGGTCCCGACGCCTGGTTCGCACGGATCGTGCTCGAACTCGGCGGGCGGATCGAGGTCGTCATCCCTGCCGCGGCGTACCGCGAGAGCCTGCCGGAATGGCACCGCACCACCTACGACGAACTGGTGGACGCCGCCGCGGAGGTGCATCACACCGGGTTGGCGGAGTCCGATGCGCAGGCTCATATGGTCGGCAGCGAGATTCTCGTCGGCGTCATCGACCGGCTCGTCGCCGTATGGGACGGGCAGCCGGCGCGCGGGTACGGCGGGACGGCCGACGTCGTGGCCTACGCCCAGCGGACCGGCGTGCCGATCCGCGTTCTCTGGCCCGAGGGTGCCACGCGGTGAGCACCCGCGAACGGCCCCGGCCCCCGCCCCACGTCGCCGCCTACGGTTCGGCGGGTGCCGAACCATGCAGAGCCCGGCATCGTCGTGCCGGACACCTCGGATATCGACCCCGGTGCCTGGAGTCCGTTGATCTACGACTTCCGGCACGGCTGGGTGCGGAGCGGGGACGTTCCTTTCGCGCCGAGGGGTAGCGGACGTCACGAGGACGTCACAATCGTCGGTGCACGACGCCGCTATGCGTTCTTGCGCAGATTGATCGCGGATTCTGATCGGCATTGACAAGACACCGCGCTGGATTGATCACTCCAGCCGCAGGGCGCCCGCGTGGCACAGGTGGCCACTCTGAGGGGGTCGCCGCAACAGAGTGGAGCCCGTCGGTGGACTCCGGAGGCCTTTTTCTCACCTTTCGGTGAGCCCACCTTTCGGTGATGGATCCAGTTTCCCGGGTCCGACCCTTCCGGAGTCCTCCAACGGGCTCCGGTCTCCAGTCTAGCGCGGGTGCCCGGAGACCGCCAAACGCTGCCGGAGCGGCCCGCGCGCGGGTGTGTGCTCGGTTTCGGGGGAATCCGTTTGACTCGCAATGCGTGGTTCGGCCGCGAAGGACTGATCGTGAACAGCCAATTTCTGATCGCAGTTGACTGCTCCTGCATCCTCTCGGAGGCGTTTCGACGCAGGGCGATACCTTCGTGGTTTTAACTGCTTGTAGTGCTGGCCTTCCACAGCGTGTGGCGGTAGGTTCCTGGCAAACACGAAGGGCCCGGCCAATTGGTTTGGACTCCAGGCCGGGTCCCTTCGTTCGATTGAGTTCGAACACAAAGCGATACGGAGAAGAATCCATGCCCCATGAACGAGCTCTGCTGCGTCGATCGTCCCTGGTGAAAAGGGCGCCGCAGCGTGCTGACCGTACCATTCCGCGATTGCGCGCGGACGAAACCACGGATTGGCCTGCCAAGGACGTCAACGCCTCCGTGGCCCTGTTCCTCGCGGTGGTGGCGGTGCCCCTGGTCGTGCTCGCGGAGGGCGCAAAGGTGTGGGAAGGGGTCGTGACGCTGGTGGCCGCGTTCGGCGGGCGGTGCACCTACGTCCGGTATCGGTGCCTTCGGGTGGGCTGACGGCGCGACGCCGGCCGGGGCGGCGGTGCGCGTCGCCCCGGCCGGGCCCGCGCCGGGATTTTCCACTTCTGCACGTGCAGATGCGTCATGCACGCGCGACGAAATGTCATAACCGTCCGTGGAACCCGTATCACCGAGCCCACCCGAGGAACGATGACTCTCCGCAAGGAATGCAAGAACCCGGCCTGCTGCAGGCCCTTCGTGCCCAATGACCGGGGCCGCCCCAAGGAGTACTGCGAGAAGCGGTGTCGGGACGCGGCCTACCGTTCGGGGCAGGACACCCGGCCGTCGGCGGTCGGGAAGACCGTCGACGAGGTCGGGTGGATCGCCGATGCCGTCGGCCGTCGCGGCGAGACGTTGGTGCGAGCCGTCCGCGCGGACGACGGCACCGCGCGGACCCTGCTCAACGTGCTGCGGCACGTCCAGGAGCTCCGCGTCGATCTGGACGATCTGACGTCAGGCCTGGTCCGGCAGGCCCGCGAACGGGGCGCGTCCTTCGGCGAGATCGCCGGCTACCTGAACCTGGCCCCCGGAACGGTCAGACGCCTCTACACCGCGACGGCGGTGGAACGCCGGCTGCGGAAGCGCCGCCTGCGGTCGGACGACGACGGCGGAACGGGTCGGTCACGGGAGGAAGGGCCGGCCGTGATCCTGCCGCCGCACCAGCGCCAGGAGCCGGCGGGCCCCGACCCCGGGCCACTGGCCTGCGCGCTCTCCGCGCTGCACCGGGGCAGCCGGCAGACGCTCCGCGCCCTGGCCGAACGGACCGGCGTCTCCGCCTCCTATGTCTCCCGGGTGCTGTCGGGCGAGCGGCGCCCCTCGTGGCGGGTGACCCGCGGCCTGGTCGAGGCGTGCGGGGGCGATCCGGCCGACCTCCTGCCGCTGTGGGAGGACTCCCGCGGTCATCCCACCGCGGTGGCCATCTCGCCCGCCACCTTCCACGACACGCTGCGCGACCTGCACCTGGCCGCGGGGCAGCCGCATCCGGAATCCGTGCGCGCCGCCAGCGGCGGCGTGCTGACCCGCGAGGACATCGCCGAGTTGCTGTACGGGTGGGAGCTCCCCGACTGGGGCCGGGTGGACCGCTTCATCAACGCCCTGGGCGGCGACCCGGTCAACTTCCGTGCCCTGTGGCGCGCCGCCCGCGGCGCTCGGGGCCGGCACCGGGCGTCGTTCCCGCTCGGCGCCGTCGGTCCGCCGGCCGCGGCCTTCGGATAGCCGACGAACTCGGCCACGGACTCAGCCACGAACTCGGCCACCCACCACTCGGAGACCACGCATGACGCAGACAAGGCAAGCACGCCACGACCGCGCCTCGGCCTGGCCCGACGCCGGCGCCGTCAACGAGGCGATCCGGCAGTACGTGAGCGCCCACGGCCGCAGACCCTGGGGCGCGAAGGAACGCACCGAACTCGACCGGCTGCGCGCCGCCTGGTTGGCCGCCGTGCGCGGCAAGCCGCAGGCCGCCGCCTGACGCAGCGCCAACCACGACGCTCGCCAGCCACCGCGCCCGCGCCCGAGCCGTACGCAACGGTCCGGGCCCCCGCCTCGCACGCGGGGGCCCGGACGGCCGGGAGCTCAGGCGCTGCGGGCCAGCCAGGTCCGCAGGTCGGCCGGGAGTGAATCCATCGCCGCCTCGTAGACGGCGTGTTCCTCGTCGGTGAGCACGTCGACCCACTGGCCGTTCGTGCCCTTGTGGAAGAACTCGAACTTGTTCAGCACGGTCGCCATCGGACCGGCGAACATTTTGTCCTTCTTGGCCTTCATATCGGAGAAGGTGCAGGCCTTCACCAGGTCGGGCCAGATCTTCTCGTCGACCGGGACGTCGAGGAACGCGCTGACGCGGCGCATCTCCTTGTCCAGGTCGTCGAGCATGTCCTGGTAGTGCAGGAAGATGATGTTGGACTGGTCGCGGTGCTTCCAGAACGACTCGAGGTGGTAGGTGGGCGAGTTGTACGGCCAGCCGTTGGACTCCCAGGGGAACGGGCTCTCCGTGAAGAACTTCTGCCAGAACTCGTGGATGTCCACCGGCACCTCAGGGTGCTCGCGCAGGTAGACGTCGTCGCCCGAGGGCAGGCCGGGCGGCTGGAAGTGCCGCGTGTCGTTCATGCCGACCATCTGGTTGTGCGTCGACACGGCGGCGTCGCGCAGGTCTCGCCCGACGATGATGTAGGACACCTCGTCGTACATCGGTAAGGCGTCCATGGGGAGGTGACTCTTGATGAAGCGTCGGTGCTCCTGCCCCTCGAGGGTCTTGAGCATGACCTCGATCGGAACGAACGGACTCTCAAGCCACGGACTGATGTCGAGCAACGGCGCCGGCAGCTCGGTGCTCTGGAAGGCGAGTACGGAAGCTATCCGCTGCGTCCAGGTCGTTCCCACCTTGGCCGGGGTGGAGATGACGATGTCTCCGGGACGCGGCTCGTATCGGTCCCAGAGCTTGCTGTCCAGCGTGAAGCTTCGGTACGTGCGCTGGGGGGTCTGGCGTGGGGTCAGCTGCAGGTCCATGGGAGAAGTCTGCGCCCCGCCACCCACCCCTAGGCAATAGCGCCTCCCCCCTATTCATGGCCGTTAATGTGACCGAAATACCTGCAACATCCGCTTTGTCGATTCTTTTGCGCCACATCCGGGCTGCTCACCACGGTGTGCCGCGCCGCAGTCGGCGGAAACCCTTCCGGACACGGAGAACGGGAGAAGGTTCACTCACGTCATGCTCGCAGAAATACCCTGCTTCCGGGGAGCCCGCGTGAGCGGGGCGGGTGGGTTCAGTCGGAGTCCAACGCGCCTGCGGCGACCCGGAGGTCGGACACCAGGCCGGCGAACGCGGCCTCCCCGTCGGCGTCGTCGGCGCGCAGGACGGCGGAGGGGTGGATCGTCGCCACCAGCGTCCCGGCCGCACCGTCCGCCAGGTCCTCGGGCAGCGGCATCCGGACGCCGCGCTGCCTGGTCACCCGGAACGACGTGCCGAGCAGCGCCCGGCCCGCCGTGGCGCCGAGGGTCACCACCACCTCGGGCTCGACCTGTCGCAGTTCGGCCGCCAACCAGGGCTTGCAGGCGCTGGCCTCGCGCATGCTCGGCGGTTTGTGGATGCGCCGCTTGCCGCGCTCCTGGCGGGCGAACTTGAAATGCTTGACCGCGTTGGTGAGGTAGATCTGGGCCGGGTCGATGCCGGCCTCGTCGACGGCGCGGGTCAGCAGCCGCCCGGCCGGACCGACGAACGGCTCGCCCTTCCGGTCCTCCTGGTCGCCGGGCTCCTCCCCGACGAGCATCACCCGCGCGCCGGCGTCGCCCGCCCCGAAGACGGTCTGCGTGGCGTCGCGGAACAGCGGGCAGCCGTGGCAGCCGGCGGCGGCCCGGCGCAACTCGGCGAGGTCGGCGCCGTCGGGCACGTAGGGACCGGCGTCGTACGCCTCGGGCGCCTCGGGTGGTTCCTCCGTCCCATGCATGGGGCCGCGAGTACCCGTACGGGTGGTTTTCACCCCTCGCGTCCCGGCCGGGCAGCCGGTCAGGACCGCAGACCAGCCGGTCAGGACCAGCCGGTCAGAACGTCCTAGCCGGCCGGAGCGGCGGGTGGTTCGGCGGGGCGGAGCCGGTGGGCGGCGAGCGCCCCGGCCGCGGCAAGCGCCAGCAGCGACAGGCCGGTGCTGAACCAGCTGGCGCCCAACAGGTGGCCGCCGAGGTAGCCGAGGCCGACGCTGTACCCCGCCCAGGCCACCGCGGCCAGCGCGGACCAGGGCAGGAACTCGCGGGGGCGGCGCCGCGTCACGCCCGCGCCGAGGGTGACCACCGCTCGCCCGGCCGGGGCGAACCTCGCCAGCACGACCAGCGGACCACCGCCCCGCTCCAGCGCCTTGCCGACGCGCGCCTGGGCGGCGACGAGCCGGCGGGAGCGGGCGATGCCGTCGTGGAAGCGGCGCCCGCCGTGCCGCGCCACCCGGTAGGCCAGGAGATCGCCCAGGAACGAGGCGCCGGCGGCACACAGCAGCAAAAGCGGGGCCTGCGGCAGATGGGCGTCGGCGGACGGCGCCGGCAGCCCGGCGGCGTCGGCCGCGGTGCCGGCCGCGACGGTCGCCGCGGTGATCACCAGCGCGCCGCTGGGCAGCACCGGCAGAAAGACGTCCAACAGTATGGACAGCACGACGATGACGTAGATCCAGGGGGCGTAGAGCAACGTCCCCAAGGTCTCCTCCACGGCGCTCCCCAGTGCCCCTGCCGGATTGCCGGCGGACGGTGACGCCACGAAACGGGCGTCCGTTCCCCGTACAGCGTACGCCTGCACCGTTCGCACGGTGTATCCGGGTACGGGTGGTCGTTGTCTCACCGTGGCGTACCCGTGTCGCGGCGGGGTGGCGCGCGTTGAGCACCTCGGGACGAGGGCTCGACGGGGTCCAGGGGCAGAACGGAGCGGGCGATGCGCAAGGCGATGGCGGCAGGGGCGGCGGCGGTGCTGGTGGCGGTGCTGGCGGGGTCGGGGAGCGGGCCGGCGGCGGCGGTGGACGCCCTGGGACAGCGGCTGCGCGTGCACGCGGAGTTCGTGCCGGCCGCGCCGGTGGGCGGGGCCGGCCCGACGACCGTCCTGGTTCCCACAGCCCGCACGGCCCCCGCGGCCCCTGCTGACGCCGCGGCAGGCGTCCCGTTGGAGGACGGTGTGCCGGTGGAGGACGGCACGCCGGTGGCGCTGACCTACGACGAGACGCTGGTACCGGCGGGCTCCGGCGTCACGGTGACGCAGCACGAGGTTTCGGGGCGGACGGTGGTCAGCGTCGCCGTCGAGGACGTGGCGCCAGGGCACACCTTCGGCGGCCACGTGCACACCGCGCCCTGCGCCGACGACCCCGCGGCGGCCGGCGGCCACTACCGGCACCAGTCGGGCGACGAGCCGGAGCTGGCCAATCCGACGAACGAGGTGTGGCTCGACCTCACCACGGACGGGTCCGGCGCGGGCGGGGCAGTGGCGGTGCAGGACTGGCTCTTCCGGGAGGGCGAGGCGCGTTCGGTGGTGCTGCACGAGCATGCCACCGACGCGGGACACCACGGCGGCACGCCGGGCTTCGCGGGGGACCGGGTGGCCTGCGTCACGGTGCCGTTCGGCGGGACGCCGGCGTCCCTTACAGTGGAGCCGTCTGAAGGGGAGTAGCTCTTCGCCGGACCATCGACATACTGGCCCGCCGACCGCCTCATGCGAGCGGCCGGGCCCGGTGCCCGGAGCGGGCGCGTCGGCCTTGCCGCCGCTCGCCAGCGAGACCTTCGGCCGCAGTGTCACGTGCCATATCGTCACGGGCGCTGCCGTGCCGAAGCCTGCGCTGCCCGCGGACTCCCGGTGCGGGATGCGCCCACGAAGGAGCCGAGGGTTTCCCCGTGTTCAGTCTCACCACCGCCGCCGTCGTCTTCGGCGTCATCTTCCTGGCCGAGCTGCCCGACAAGACCGCGCTCGCCGGGCTGCTGCTCGGCACCCGGTTCCGCGCCTCGTACGTCTTCGCCGGCGTGGCCGCCGCCTTCGTCCTGCACGTGGTGCTGGCGGTGGCCGCCGGCAGCGTGCTCACCCTGCTGCCGCAGCGCCCGCTCCAGGCCGTGGTGGGCCTGCTGTTCCTGGGCGGCGCGGTGCTGGTGCTGATCGAGTCGCGGAAGCAGGGAGCGGAGGACGACGAGGCCGAGGGCGGGCGGGTGCCGAGCGACCCGTCGTTCTGGAAGGTGGCCGGCAGCGGGTTCATGCTCATCCTGGTCGCCGAGTTCGGCGACATCACGCAGATCATGACCGCCAACCTGGCCGCCGGCTACGACGAGCCACTGTCGGTCGGGGTCGGCGCGGTGCTGGCCCTGTGGGCGGTCGCGGGGCTCGGCATCGTGGGCGGCCGGACGTTGCTGCGCTGGGTGCCACTGCGGCTGATCAGCACCGTCGCAGCGGGGGTGATGCTGGTCCTCGCGGCCTTCAGCCTCTACGAGGCGATCGCCGGCTGACGGGCCCGCGGGTGCGGCGCCCCGGCTGGCTGGTGCTGGTGGCGTTCATTCCGTGACGATCAGCCGCACGTCGCCGTCCGGCAGCGTTTCGGCCCGCACCCGCTCCAGCGTGTCGACGTGCACGGTCGGGGCGTGCGCGGCGGCGCGCGGTCCGACGCCCACCACCCGCATTCCGGCCGCGCGCCCCGCCTCGATGCCCGCCTCCGAATCCTCGAAGACCACGCAGTCGGCCGGCTCGGCGCCCACTTCGGCGGCGCCCTTGAGGAACCCCTCGGGGTCCGGCTTGCTGGCGCTGACCGACTCCGCGGTGATCATGGTCACCGGCAGTCGCAGCCCGGCGGCCCGCATCCGGGCGCCGGCCAGGGCGACGTCCGCCGAGGTGACGAGGGCGTATGGGACGCGCGCGACGGCGGCCAGCAGTTCGGGCGCGCCGGGTATCGGCACGATGCCCTCGACGTCGGCCGTCTCGCGGGCCAGCAACTCCGCGCCCTCGGCGCGGTTGACCGCCATGGGGCGCTCGGGCAGCAGCGTCGCCATGGTGGCGTACGCCTGGCGGCCGTGCACGATCTTCAGCACCTCGGCCATGTCCATGCCGTGTGCGGCGGCCCAGCGGCGCCAGACGCGCAGCACCACGGCGTCGGAGTTGACCAGGGTGCCGTCCATGTCGAACAGCAGCGCGCGGGCGGTCAGTTCCATGAGGGCGGGCTCCCGGCGTGACTGGGGGGCGGACGAACGAGTGGCTCCGCCCGGATTCTGGTCGGGGAAACGGGCGGAACCACTTTGTTTCCCTACGATACAAATCGCGGGCCGAATCCGCTACCCCCTCCGGGAACCGGAATCGACTTTTCATCCGCGCGTTCACGCTCGTTCATGCGCGTTTCACGCCATTTCCCGGTTGTTTGGCCGCCCCGGCGCGCGGACACTCACCATCGGAACCGGACAGCTCCTGGCTCAGCTCCCGCACCAACTCGGCGAGGTCCCGGGGCCGCTCCGGGGTCCACCAGTCGCCGAGCAGGTCGGCCAGCGCCTTCTCCCTGGCCCGCGCCAGCCGGTCCGCGAGCTCCCGCCCGGCGTCCGTGGCCGTCAGCGCCATCCCCTCCCGGAGCGCGAGCCCGCGCTCCTCCACCTGCCGTGCCGCCGGCAGCACCACCTCGAGCGGCACCGCGTTCCGCTCGGCCAGCACGGCCGGGTCGACCGACCCCAGCCGCCGGATCCGCAGCAGCAGCCAACAGGCGGCCGGCAGCAGGTCGACGCCGGCGTCGGCGGAGAGCCGGGCGTACACCTCGCGCCGCCCGGCCCGGGTGCCCAGCACCGACAGCGCCCGGGCGCATTCGTCCCGTGAGGTGCGCGCCACCGGGTTGGGCGCCACGGTCTCGCTGACCTCCGGCGCCTGTACGGCGCCGCGCAGCGGGTCCTCCCGCAGCAGCCAGGCGAGCAGGTGGGCGAGCGCCACCATCGGCACCGCGTACAGGAAGACGCTGGTGATCGCGTCCGAATAGGCGTCGAGCACGCCGCGCCGGGCGTCGCCGGTCAGCCGCGCCACGCCGCGCGGATCGTGCAGCAGCGAGTCGGCGCTCACCCCGGGCGGCAGCGCGACCCCGCGCAACGCGTCGGCCAGCCCGTCCGCCAGGCGTCGCGCGAAGATCGTGCCGAACACCGCCACGCCGAACGCGGCCCCGATCGAGCGGAAGAACGTCACCCCCGAGGTGGCCACGCCCAGGTCCTGGTACCCGACGGCGTTCTGCACCGCGAGCACCAGCACCTGGAGCACCAGGCCGATGCCGAGCCCGAACAGCAGGAACGCCCCGCTCATCGCCAGATCGCCGCTGCGCTCGTCCAGGCTGTGCAGCGCCAGCAGCCCGGCCGCGGTGACCGCGGTGCCGAGCACGGGATAGAGCTTCCACCGGCCGGTGTGGCTGATCAGCTGCCCGGAGAGCGTGGAGGTGGCCAGCAGGCCGAGCACCATCGGCAGCATGTGCACCCCCGACATGGTCGGCGAGATACCGTGCACCACCTGGAGGAATGTCGGCAGGTAGGTCAGGGCGCCGAACATGGCGAAGCCGATGACGAACGCGATCCCGCAGCACAGCGCGAAGGTGTGGGTCCGGAAGAGGCCGAGCGGCAGCACCGGCTCCACCGCCCGCCGCTCCACGGCCACGAACGCCGCCGCGCACCCCACCGCCAGCACGGCAAGGCCCACGATCCCCGGCGAGTCCCATGGCCAGGTGGTGCCGCCCAGCGAGGCGACGAGCACCAGGCAGGTCGCCACCGCGGCGATCAACAGCGTGCCCGCGTAGTCGATGACGTGCCGCCGCTCCCGGGTCGGTACGTGCAGCACGGTGGCGACCACGAACAGCGCGACCAGCCCGATCGGGAGGTTCACGTAGAACACCCAGCGCCAGCTCAGATGGTCCACGAACAGGCCGCCGAGCAGCGGCCCGAGCACGCTCGTCGCGCCGAACACGGCGCCGAACAGGCCCTGGTAGCGGCCGCGTTCCCGGGGTGGCACCAGATCGCCGACGATCGCCATCGACAACGCCATCAGCCCGCCGCCGCCCAGTCCCTGGAGGAAGCGGAAGCCGATCAGCTCGGGCATGTTCTGCGCCATGCCGCACAGCGCCGAGCCCGCCAGGAAGATGACGATCGCGGTCTGGAACAGCCGCTTGCGCCCCCACTGGTCGCCCAGCTTCCCCCACAGCGGCGTGCCGGCGGTGGCGGCCAGCAGATAGGCCGTGACCACCCAGGAGAGATGATCGATGCCGCCGAGGTCGCTGACGATGGTGGGGAGCGCGGTGGCCACGATCGTCTGGTCGAGCGCGGCGAGGAACATGCCGAGCAGCAGGGCGCCCAGCGACAGCCACAGGGCACCCCGGGAGTGCCCACCCGGCCGTGGCGGGGTGGTGTCGGGGGAGGTCTGCGCCGTCATCGGGCGCCTCCTGCGCGGGTGCGGTGGGGGTGCCGTGTGGTGCGGATGGTGATCGGGTTGGCGAACTGGTTCGTTTGTCCCAATTATTGTGCGGTAATCCGGGCAAAACGGCTTGTTGGCCGAGATGGCCGATCCACGGCCGTGCGGGTCGCGACTCCGGCATAATCGCTGCCAAACGGCTGGGCTGGGGAAGGTCAGGCGGAGGGGGAGAGGTCCCGTGGACGACTGGATCGACTGTCTGATCTGCGGCCGCTCCGCGTTGCCGTCCGGCGAGCCGTCGTGCGACTGCGTCACGCACTCCCTGTCCCGCCCGGTGAATCCGCCCGAGCACGGACCCGACCCGGCGGACGTGGCCCGTTTCCCGCTGGTCACCCCGGCCCCCACCCCGCCCAGGCCGCTCCGGCACCGGCCGGCGCCCACGGAGGAGACGCCCGTGATCCCGGTGCGTCAGCGGTCCACCGGGGGCGCGCACCGCAAGGCGCAGCGGATCAGGTTCGCCGCGGCCACCGGCGGCGCCATGGCCGCGGTGGTCGGCTGCACCGCGCTGGCCGCGTCGCTGCTCGGCGGCGGGAACCAGTCGCGCGAGGGGCAGGTCGCCGAGGTCAACCCGACGCTGGCGCTGCCCGACGGCGGCCTGGTGCCGTACGCGCCCGAAGCGGACGCCGACGCCGGCACCGGTTCGCCGGCCCCGGGCGAGACCGGCGGGGCCGAGACGTCCGCGCCGGACGACCGTCCCGACGCGTCCGGCGACCCCACCCAGCGTCCCTCGGGCTCCGCCTCGTCCTCGCCCGAGGCGACCACCGAGGAGCCGAGCGAACCGTCCGACACCACGGCGCCGGAACCCGACCCCGGCGACACCGGCTCGACGCCGCCCACGGAGACGGGCGACCCCAGCACCTCCGCCCCGCCGAGCCCGACCGACAACCCCACCACACCCGTGGTGCTCCGTCAGGGCGACTACGGCCGCGAGGTGGTCGAGCTGCAGAAGCGGCTGCGCGAGCTGAACTGGGTCTATATGGGCGACGCCCACGGCCGGTTCAACGAGGAGACCCGGGAGGCGGTGGCCACGTTCCAGGTCGCCTACGGGATCCGCGGCGACGAGGAGGGCGTGTACGGCGTGAACACCCGAGCCACGCTGGAGGCGCACACCCAAGAGCCGTGACACCTCCATCACGTCGGAGGTCTTCGTTTGCGATCAAGGTGTGCGATCGAGCCCAGACCACCGTCAACGACGCTCGTGATCAGTACAGCTAGCCGGGGCGCGCCGGATCGTCGGCGAACCGCACCGGGGCGTCGAACGCCGCCCGCCGGGTGGCCCGGCGCAGCGCGCGCAGCACCGCGCCGCCGAAGCCGAGCACCAGGCCCGCGGTGAGCAGGGCGCGCGGGATGTCCCAGCCGAGCGACGTGGTCAGCACGTAGGCGAGGTAGCGGCCGAGGTTGTCGGCGAGCGGGTCGCCCGGCACGTAGGAGACGTTCGAGCTCATGCCCGCCAGGTACGGCCAGCCCTGGAGGTTCATGACCAGGCCATAGCCGAGCGAGGAGACGACGCCGTAGCCGGCGAGCAGCAGCAGCTCGGGACGGCCGCGCAGCCGCCGGGCGCCCGGCAGCAGCCCGGCGCCCAGCGTCACCCAGCCCATGGCCAGCATCTGGAACGGCAGCCACGGCCCCACACCACCCGTCAGCAGCGCCGACGCGAACATCGACACCCCGCCCAGCACGAAGCCGAACCCCGGGCCCAGCACCCGGCCGGCCAGCACCATCAGGAAGAACATCGGCTGGAGCCCGGCGGTGCCCGCCCCCAGCGGGCGCAGCGCGGCGCCCGCGGCGGCGAGCACGCCGAGCATCGCCACGGCCTTGGCGTCCAGGCCGGTGTCGGCCACGGTGGCGACCGCCACGGCCAGCAGCAGCGGCAGCAGCAGGGCGAACAGCCACGGCGCGTCGGCGGAGTGCGCCAGCGACGAGGAGGGGTCGGCGAGCAGTGGCCAGCCGAACGCGGCCACGCCGACCGCCGACACCAGCGCGAGCGCGGCGGCGGAGCGCCAGCCGAGGCGCACGGCCGGGCCGGGACGGGGTTCGCGGCGGGGGTCGGGACGACGGGGTTGGGGACTGGGGTCGGGCGGGGCGGTCACGCCGGCGCCTCCTCGGTCCCCGGGGAGCCGGCCAGCCCGGCCCCGACCTGTTCGACCGTCAGCCACGGGCCGCCGAGCACCTTCGTGACCTGCGGCGCGAACGCCGGGGACGCGACCACCACCTCCGCTGTGGGCCCGTCCGCCACCACCTCGCCATCCGCGAGCACCACCACCCGGTCCGCGAGTTCGGCGGCCAACTCCACGTCGTGAGTGGCCAGCAGGGTGCCGTGGCCGTCCGCCGCCAGCTCCCGCAGGATGCCGGCGAGCCGCGCCTTGGCCGCGTAGTCCAGGCCCCGGGTCGGCTCGTCGAGGAGCAGCAGCGGCGGGGCGGCGGCGAGGATCACGGCCAGCGCCAGCGCCAGCCGTTGGCCCTCCGAAAGGTCCCGGGGGTGCGCCGCGTTCGGCACCTCGGGCAGCAGCCGGGACACCAGCGCCCGGCAGGTTCCGGGCGCCGCCCCGGCGTCCGCGTCCGCCGCGGCGCATTCGTCGCCCACCGTCTCGGCGAACAGCAGGTCCCTCGGATCCTGCGGTACGAGGCCGACGTGCCGCAGCAGCGCGGCCGGTTCGGTGCGGTGCGGCGGCTCGGGCGCGCCGGCCAGCCGGACGTCGCCGGCGGCCGGGGCGTGCAGGCCGAGCAGCGCGCGTAGCAGCGTCGACTTGCCGGCGCCGTTACGGCCCATCAACGCCACGGTCTCGCCGGGGCGCAGCGTCAGATCCACCTTCCGCAGCACCTCGGCCCGGCCCCGGCGCACGGTCAGACCCCGCACGCTGGCCAGCGGATCGGCTGGCGGCTGGTGCGGCCGGTGCGGCTGGTCCGGCGGGGGAGTGGCGAGGCGCCGGGCGAGCGGTGCGGCGCGGCGGCGGGCGTCGCGCACCGTGAGCGGCAGCGGGTCCCAGCCGACGAGCCGGCCGAGCCCGACCACCGGCGGACAGACGGGGGAGCGGGCCATGATCGCGGCCGGATCGCCCAGCTCCGGCGGCGCCCCGGCGCCGGGCAGCAGCAGCACCTGGTCGGCGTACTGCACCACCCGCTCCAGCCGGTGCTCGGCCATCAGCACGGTGGTGCCGAGGTCGTGCACCAGGCGTTGGAGCACGGCGAGCACCTCCTCGGCGGCGACCGGGTCGAGCGCCGAGGTCGGCTCGTCGAGCACCAGCACCCGGGGGTGCGGGGTGAGCACGGAGCCGATCGCCACCCGCTGCCGCTGGCCGCCGGAGAGCGCGGCGATGGGCCGGTCGCGCAGTTCGGCCAGGCCGAGCAGGTCCAGCGTCTCCTCCACCCGGCGGCGCATGGTGGCCGGCGGCACGCCCAGCGACTCCATGCCGTAGGCGAGTTCGTCCTCGACGGTGTCGGTGACGAAATGCGCCAACGGGTCCTGGCCGACGGAGCCGACGACGTCGGCGAGGTCGCGCGGCCGGTGCGTCCTGGTGTCCCGGCCGGCCACCGTCACCCGGCCCCGCAGGGTGCCGCCGGTGAAATGCGGCACCAGGCCCGAGACGGCGCCGAGCAGCGTCGATTTACCCGCGCCCGAGGGGCCCACGACCAGGCACAGCTCGCCCTCGGCGAGATGGAAGTCCACCCCGCCGACCGCCGGCGCCGCCGCCCCGTCATACGTGACGGACACTCCGGAGAACGTGATCACGGCTCCCCCTCACCACCCTCCGGCCCGGCGGCGGGGCCGTCGTGGTGGTTGTCGGGATCGGGTGGGGTGTCGGGCAGCGGCTGCTGGCCCGGTCGGCCCGGCGCCGGCCCGTGCGGGCCTCCCGGAGGGTGTCCGGTCGTGCCGCCTTCCGGCTGGTCGGTAACCACGAGGGCTTGGGGGTGGTCGCCCGGGCTGAACGGCGCGCGGTCGCGCCGGACCGTGCAGGCCGGTGACGCCATACGAGGGACCTGTCGGCCACGAGGCGTGATGGTGGTCCTGTCCTCCGGGTCGTCTCCCGAGTCGTCTCCCGGATCGTCTTTCGGGTCGTTGGTCCGCGGGGCGGGTGGCCGCCGGAGGGCTCTGGGCGGCGGTGGTGCGTGCCGCCGGGAGGGTGGCGTGCCGCCCTCCCACGGGTCGGCGTCCCCGTCGGGGCCCCGGGTCGTACCGGTGGTGGTGCCCGCGTCCTGGACCGGTTCGGCCGGGTGCCGGTCGGCCGGCGGACGGTGCGGGCCGTCCGGGCGGGGGGCGACGACGGCTGGGAGGAGGCCGAGCAGGATGGCCGTGGCGGCCCACGCCGGGAAGGCGGGCGCGGTCAGCGGGACGGCGGGCGGGTGCAGCGCGCCGGGGTGGGCCGTGGCCGCGGCGTTCAGACCGGCGACCACGGCCGCGCCGGAGCCGGACACCAGCCAGGCCCGCACACCCCAGCGGTCCGGCCGGTAGCGGGTGCGGAGGCTGCGCCGCCCGCCCAGCCACAGGCCGGCGAGCGCGGCCAGCAGGCCGCCCAGCAGCAGCGGCACGCCGTAGCCCGCACCCTCGGCGGCCAGCAGCCCGTAACAACCGGTGCACGCCCCGAGCAGGCCGCCCAGGCTCAGCGCGGTCGTCGCGCGCCGGACGGCGGGCGGCACGGCCGCCGCGCGGCCGTAGCCGCGGGCGTCCATCGCCGCGGCGAGCGCCACGGCACGCTCCAGCGCGCCCTCCAATACGGGCCGCGCGACCTGCACCACCGAACGCGCGCCCCGGTCGCTCCGCCCGCGCAGCCGGCGCGCCGCGCGCATCCGCAGCAGATCGGAGACCAGCTGCGGGGCGAAGGTCATGGCGACCACCACCGCGACGCCCAGCTCGTACAGCGCCCCGGGCAGCGACTTCAGCAGGCGGGCGGGGTTGGCCAGGGCGTTGGCGGCGCCCAGGCAGACCAGCAGCGTCGCCAGCCGCAGGCCGTCGTAGCCGGCGAACACCAGGGCCTCCGCGGTCACCCGGCCGCCGAGCCGCACCCCGGCCAGCCAGTCGGGCAGCGGGACCTCGGGCAGCGCGAACAGCACCCGGGTGCCGCCGATCGGGGAGCCGAGCACGATCGCGAACAGGATCCGGAGGGCGACCACCAGACCGCCCAGCACCAGGAACACCCCGAAGGCCCGCGCCCACGGCGCGTCCGTGCGGCGGGCGGCGACCACATAGCCGGCGACGGCGACGATCAGGGCCAGCAGCAACGGGTTGGTGGTCCGCGAGGCCGCGGTGGCCAGCCCCAGCGCCCAGAGCCACCACGCCCCGGCGTGCAGCGCGTTGCCCCGATCGGCCCGGGGCGCCCGAAGCGCCCGCGCCCATCCGGGCGCCCGCCAGCGAGTGGCATCGCGCCGGGCGCCTGGCGCCCCGCTCGACGGGACCTGCCCTGGGTCAGCCGAGCGCCGGAGGGCGGGCCCTGGCGCTCCGGCAGCGCGGCCCGGAACCGGCTCACCGGGCACACCGGCCGTCACCGGCCCGGTCTCCCCCTCGGGCGCCGCCGTTCTCCGGGTCGGGACCGGCGCGGACCAAAGCCGCACGAGGAGTCCGTGGACCTGGCCGCGTCCCACGATCCGTGAGCGGACCCCGTCGAGCCCTCGGGCACGACCGCCGGCGAGCCACGACGCGTGGCCCACGTGCCGGACCGCGGCGCGGGGCTGGGCGGCCGGTGGCGGGGCCAGGGCCGGGGTGGCGGGGAACATGGCGGGGTCAGTCCTGCCGGGTGCGGCGGGCCCGGCGGGCGGCGGCGGTGGCGAGCAGCAGCACCACGCCGATGCCGGCGGCGATCGCGACCGGGCCGCCGCCCCCGCCCCCGCCCTCGGCCGAATCGTCTCCGGCGGTGCCCTCATCGGCGATCTGCTCGCCGCAGCCCTGTTCCGGATAGCCGGCGATGGCGCACAGCAGGCCGTCGGAGTTGTAGCGCAGCGGCTCCGCGACCGCGGCCAGCGCCTCGGCAGCCGTCGCGCCGTCCGGAACGCGGGCGCACTCCGTGCGCGGCTCGGGCGGGCGGCCGCCGTCCGGCGCGTCCGCCCGGTCGCCGAAGTCGATGACCACCGCGACCCCCTCGCCACCGTCGTCGCCGTCCGTGCCTTCGTCCGGGCCGCAGATGGCGGCGAAGTCGGCCGCGCCGCGCGGCCGGTGGGAGTCGGACGCCTCCTCGCTGACGGCGAAGCGGAAGCCGAGCACGTCGCCCGGGTCCGTCCTGGCCGTGCCCGGACCCTCGGCGGCGTACGACCAGTCGCCGCCGGCCTCGCCCTCCCAGAACGACCAGTAGCGGTAGCCGGAGTCGTCCGCCCACGCCGGCGCCGCGAACAGCGCCGTCATGGCGAGGACGGCCCCGGCCGCGGCGAGCGCCCCGATTCCCCTAGCCGCCGCGCGGATCACTCCGCCGTCCTCGCGGCCCGCCGCCGGCGGCCCAGCACGACGCCGACGGCGATGCCCAGCACGAGGGCGACGCCGCCGATCCACAGCAGCACGCCCGTTCCGCCGTCCTCGCCGTCCGAGGCGTCGTCCGTGGTGCCGTCCGCCGCCTCCTCGGGCCCGGGGCCCAGCGCGTTGAGCTGCGCGATCAGGTCGGTGCCGCCGAAGTCCTCGGGGGAAACGTCGCCGGCGTGGGCGGCCAGCACCATCGTGCCGAGGGCCGCCGGGCTCTTGGCGTAGCCGGTCCAGGAGGTGTGCTGCTCCTGCAACCAGTCGAGCGGGCCCTGGGCGGCCTCCCGCTCGCCGCCCGCGACCAGGGCGAGCACCGCCTTCGCCGTGGCGGCGTAGTCGGGCTGTTCCTCGCCGCCCTCGGTGAGCACCAGCAGGTGCTGGTCCTGGGCGTCGAGCGCACCGGCCAGATACGTGGCGCCGGCCGCCCCGACCTCGAGCTGGACCGGCTGCTCCTCGCCCGTGCCGTCGTCCGCGTCCTGGTCGGTCGCCCCGTCGGTCTCGTCCGTGGTGTCGTCGGCCGGGTCGTCCGTCGTGTCACCGGTCTCCCCGTCGCAGGACGGCGGCTCGGCGGCCGGGGCGTCCGCGGCCTGTTCGGGGTCGACCAGGATCCCGCTGCCCTGCGCGGCGAGCACCGCGTCCACCGTGGCCACGTCGTTGGCGAACAGCTCGCCCGAGTCCGCGTCGGGCTGCCAGGCGAACGCGCCGCGCTCCTCCTCCGACGCGTCGCAGCCGAGTTGCAGCGCGGCGAGCGCGTCGTACGGCGACGCGTCCGCCAGCCGCACCTCGGCCGGGTCCTCACCGCCGGTGGTGAACGCGCCGACGACCACGGCGGTGGAGTTCGCGTCGCTGGCCCCGCCGGGGTTGAAGCTCCAGCCGCCGTCCGCGTTCTGCACGCCGCGCAGCCAGCGCAGCCCGTCCGCCACGGCCTCCTCCTGGCCGCCGAGCACGCTCAGTGCCTGGACGGCGAACGCGGTGGCGTTGGTGTCGGCGGCGGTGACGTCCTGGCAGGGCGCGCCCGGATCCTCGCGGTAGGAGAGGTAGGAGCCGTCGTCGCACTGCTGTTCCACCAGCCAGTCGACGGCCTCGTCGGCCGGGGTGTAGCCGGCGGCGTGCTGGGCGAGCAACGCCAGGGACTGGCGCAGCACCCCGTCGTACGTCGGGTCGCCGGCGCCGAAGAGGGCGTCCTCGTCCGACCGGTCGGCCGGGTCGTCGGCCCGGGCGTCGGCGACCGCGGGCGACGCCGCCACGGCCAGTGCGGCGGCGGAGGCCAGGGCGAGTGCGCTGCGGCGCAGCGGCGCGGTGAAGGACACGTGTCAGCCTTTCGCTGTGCTGGTCGGTCACCGGGCACGGCGGACCACACGGCGCGGCTGTGCGCTGCGGGCACCGGGCTCAGCTCCGTATTCCTCGACGGGCCCAGTGCGGACCACGGGTGGGTATCCCGGCTCGCGGGCCGCGTCGCGGGAGGCGACGGGGCACGCTCACGGTTGCGGGTCAGCGCCGGATTCGCACCGGACTTCCCCCACACGCGGGCGGACTGTGGGGGTCACTCTAACGGCCGTTTGCCCGGTACGGGGCCACAAGTCGGCAGGCGGTCTCCAGGTCGGCGTGGGCCTGGGCCAGGGTGATGGTGCCGGAGAGCCAGTAGACCAGCGTGGACTGCCAGGTGTGCTGGATGACCCGGATGGCGCTCAGCCGGCGCTCCGCCTCGGCGGCCGAGGCCGGTTCCGGCAGCCCCGAGGCGTCGAGCAGCAGCCGGCTGGTGAGCGCCGAGACGGCGGTGACCTCGGCCCGCGCGGACGCGTCGGCGAAGAGCAGGGCGCGCATCATGGCCTCGGCCAGCCGCGGCTCGCGCTGGTGCGCGCGGAACGCCCGGCGCAGCGCGTGCGTCAGTCGGTCCGCCGGGTCGGCCTCGGCCAGCGGTCGTTCCCGCAGGGTGTCCCAGAGCCGCTCCAACTGGTCGTGCAGCACGGCGACCAGCAGATGCACCTTGGACGGGAAGTAGCGGTAGAGGGTGCCGAGCGCCACCTGCGCGGTCTCGGCGACCTCCCGCATCTGCACCGCGTCGAAGCCGCCGGCCGCGGCCAGGGACGTGCTGGCGTCCAGGATGCGTCGCCTGCGGGCCCGCTGCCGCTCCGTGCGGGCCAGCGCCGCGGCGGGGGCCGTGGTGTCGGCCGTGATGTCAGGCTGGCCTTCGGCGTCGGAGCCGTCCTGGGTGAGGGCCGGGGCGGACGGCTGCTGCGGTGTCCTCATCCGTCCATCAGACCATCGGGCGCCGGTTTTCGTGTCCCCGGCGCGTTACTCCCGACCGCTCGCCGGCCTGCCCCGGGCCCAGGGGGAGGGGAGGTGCCCCCCAGCGCGCGGGCACGTTATCGTTCAGTCCACTTCGATACCTGCGAGTAGCGCGCGAAACGGGGGGCCCTCGAGTGACCGCGGAGCCTGGTGTTGACCGCCCGCTCCGGATCGCGCTTCTCAGCTACAAGGGCAACCCGTTCTGCGGCGGCCAGGGCGTCTACGTCCGTCACCTCTCCCGCGAACTGGCCAGGCTGGGCCACCGGGTCGAGGTCATCGGCGGCCAGCCGTACCCCGTGCTGGACCCGGGCGTCGCCCTCACCGAACTGCCCAGCCTCGACCTCTACCGGCAGCCCGATCCGTTCCGCACGCCGTCCCGCGACGAGTTCCGGGACTGGATCGACGTGCTGGAGGTCGCCACGATGTGGGGCGGCGGGTTCCCCGAGCCGTTGACGTTCTCGCTCCGCGCCCGCCGCCACCTCGCCGCCCGGCGCGGCGAGTTCGACGTCGTGCACGACAACCAGACGCTCGGCTACGGCCTGCTGGCGCCCGGCCGCCCCGGCTGGCCGCTGGTCACCACCATCCACCACCCCATCACCGTGGACCGCCGGCTGGAACTGGCCGCCGCGCCGACCTGGCAGCGCCGGCTGTCGCTGCGCCGCTGGTACGGCTTCACCAGGATGCAGCGCCGGGTCGCCCGCCGGCTGCCGTCCGTGCTGACCGTCTCCGCCGCCTCCCGCCGGGAGATCATCGAGGACTTCGGGGTGGCGCCGAAACGGGTGCATGTGGTGCCCATCGGCGCCGACACCCGGGTCTTCCACCCCGATCCGGCCGTTCCCCGGGTGCCGGGCCGCATCGTCACCACGGCCAGCGCGGACGCGCCGCTGAAGGGCCTGCTGCACCTGGTCGAGGCGCTGGCCAAGGTGCGCACCGAACACCCGGGCGCGCATCTGGTGGTGGTCGGCACCCGCCCCACGGAGGGCCCGGTCGCCGCGGCGCTCGACGCGTTCGGCCTGGGCGGGGCCTCGGGCGCCGTCGAGTTCGTCAAGGGCATCAGCGACGCGGAGCTGGCCGATCTGGTGCGCGGCGCCGAGATCGCCTGTGTGCCGTCGCTGTACGAGGGGTTCAGCCTGCCCGCCGCCGAGGCCATGGCCACCGGCACACCGCTGGTCGCCACGACCGGCGGCGCCATCCCCGAGGTCGCGGGCCCCGACGGGGTCAGCTGCCTGGCCGTGCCGCCGGGCGACGCGGGGGCGCTTGCCGCTGCCCTGGGCCGGCTGCTCGGCGACGCGGCGCTGCGCGACCGTGTCGCCGCGGCCGGACGGGAACGTGTGCTTCGACGTTTCACCTGGGAACAGGCCGCGCGCGGCACCGTCGAGCTCTATCGCGCGGCGCTGGCGGCGCCCCGGCGGTCCGCCGCCGGGGCGAAGTCCGTAGAACCTGACGCTAGGAGTTGACCGCGTGCTGACCGTGGACTTCGCCCGTTTCCCGCTCGCGCCGGGCGACCGGGTGCTCGACCTGGGCTGCGGCGCGGGACGGCACGCCTTCGAGTGCTACCGGCGCGGCGCCCATGTCGTCGCCCTGGACCGCGACCGCGCCGAACTCAAGGAGACCACCGGCTGGTTGGCCGCCATGCGGGAGGCCGGCGAGGCGCCGCCCGGGGCGAGCGCCATCGCCGTGGCGGGCGACGCGCTGGCACTGCCGTTCCCCGACGACAGCTTCGACGCGGTGATCGCCGCCGAGATCCTGGAGCACATCCCCGACGACAAGGGCGCGCTCGCCGAGGCCGTCCGGGTGCTCCGCCCCGGCGGCCGGCTCGCGGTCACGGTCCCGCGCCACGGACCTGAACGCGTCTGCTGGGCGCTGTCCGACGCCTACCACGAGGTGGAGGGCGGCCACGTCCGCATCTACCGCGCCGACGAACTGCTCGACCGGCTGCGCGGCGCCGGGCTCGCCCCGTACGGCACGCATCACGCGCACGCGCTGCACGCGCCGTACTGGTGGCTCAAATGCGCGATGGGCGTGGACAACGACACCGCGTTGCCGGTCCGCGCCTACCACCAGCTGCTGGTCTGGGACATCACCCGCCGCCCGCTGGTCACCCGCCTCGCGGAACGTGCGCTCGACCCCCTCATCGGCAAGAGCTTCGTCGCCTACGCGACCAAGCCCCACGCGCCGGCGCGGCCCGAACCGCGCCGGGAGACCGTGTGACGGGGCCGGGGGAGGGCTCCGACGGTCCGGGGACGGGCGATTCGCTCGGCCTGCCCACCGGGTTGGCGCGGGCCGGTAGGCGGGCCGTCGGGCCCGCCACCGTGCCGCGCGTCCGGGACGGCGCCGCGTGTCCTGACGGCACGAGCGGCGGCCCCGCACCGGCCGCGAACCCGCTCGACGCGGCCGAGATCGCCGAGACGGCCGCCGGGATCGGCGCCGTACAACGGGCGGACGGGGGCATCCCGTGGTTCCGCGGGCACCACCTCGACCCGTGGGACCACGTCGAGGCCGCGATGGCCCTGGACAGCGCCGGCGACCACGAGCGCGCCGCCGCCGCGTACCGGTGGCTCGCGAACCACCAGAACCCGGACGGCTCCTGGTACGCCGCCTACGCCGACGGCGACGCCGCCCGTCCCACCGACCGGGGCCGGGAGAGCAACTTCTGCGCGTACCCCGCCGTCGGCGTGCTGCACCACTACCTCGCCACCGGCGACGACGCGTTCCGCCGCGGCATGTGGCCGCACGTCCGGGCCGCCGTCGAGTACGTGCTGACGTTCCAACGCCCGGGCGGCGAACTCGGCTGGCGCCGCGACGCGGACGGCACCGCGCCGAACGGCGCGCTGCTCACCGGCTGTTCCTCCACCTACCAGGCGCTGCGCTGCGCGCTCGCGCTCGCCGAGGCGGAGCGCGACCCGCAGCCGGAGTGGGAGCTGGCCGTCGGCCGGCTCGGCCACGCCCTGCGCGACCATCCCGATCGCTTCCTGGACAAGTCCCACTACTCCATGGACTGGTACTACCCCGTGCTCGCCGGCGTGCTCCGCGGCCCCGCCGCCACCGCCCGGCTGACCCGCCGCTGGGACGACTTCGTGGTGCCGGGACTCGGTGTGCACTGCGTGCTGCCCAACCGGTGGGTCACCGGCGGCGAAAGCGCCGAACTGGCGCTGGCACTGTACGTGGCAGGGCAGCCGCGGCGCGCGGCCGAGGTGCTGAGCTGGCTCGGCCACCTCCGCGCGCCCGGCGGCCTGTACTGGACCGGCTACGTGTACGCCGACGACACCATATGGCCTCGGGAACGCACGGCCTGGACCGCGGGCTCCGTGCTGCTCGCCGCCGCCGCGCTGGCCGGCCACCGGGCCACCCGCGCCGTTTTCGACCCGGCCGCCCTGCCCCGCGGCCTGGACCGCGACCCCGCCCGCGACTGCTGCTCCGCCTGACCCCGCCCGACCCGCCTGACCCCGCCCGACCCCGCCCGACCCCGCCCGACCGGGGCTCCCCTCCGGAGAACGGCAGTCGGCAGAAACGGCGTCGGCCCGCCCGGACCCATGGGTCCGGGCGGGCCGACGTGGGGCGTTGTGCCGGATCCGCCTCCGGTCTGCCGTCTCGGGGGATCAGCCGCGCTGGATCCCCGAGGTGTCCTGAAGAACGCCGCGACGACCGTCCTGCGTCTGCGCCACGAGCGCCTGACCCCGCTGCTCCACCGCCAGGTACCAGGTGCCGGGCGCCAGTTCGGCCACCGGCGTCGGCGAACCGTCCTCGCCGTACAGCGGCCGGGCCGCGGGCACCGCGAACCAGAACGGCTGGAAGTTCGGGTCGCCACCAGCCTGCGGCTGGCCCGGGGCGGCCGCCACGTTCTGCTGCGGCTGCGCGCCGTACGGCTGACCCGGCTGACCGGGCTGCTGGCCGCCGGGGCCGGGGTAGCCGTAGCCCGGCTGACCCGGCTGCCCGCCGTAGGGCTGCTGGCCCATGCCGGGCTGAGCCGGGGTGCTGCTGGCCAGCGGAGCCTTGAGCGCGGGGATCAGCGGGGACGCGATGGCGCCGAACGCCAGCAGCGCGGCGGCGAAGAAGGCGAGGATCAGGCCCACACCCTTGTCGACGCCCTCCTGGCCGCCGATGAGCGTCCACATCGCGGCCCAGACCGGGGTCACCGCGAGGGCCGTGCCCCACTGGTCCAGGCGGAGACCGGCGATCGCCTTCTCCCGCTGCGCCATGAACCGCGATCCCACGATGAGACCGGCCGCGATCACGCCGTTGAGGTAGACCGTCGGAAGGATCGGGAAGTACTCGGACTCCCAGGCGTTAACGCTGTCCGACATTCCCTCGTATGAGTATTCGTACAGGTCGAGGAAGGAGAAGATGAAGAGCAGGACCGCTGCTCCGATCACTACTGCGTCGCCTCGACTGAGCGAGCGGTTGTTCACGTCAGTTCCTTTGTCGGTCTCGTCGTCATGGTCTGGTCAGATGAGGGCGGGCCGGCCCCCATCGTACGGATGAACCTGGGCCGGAACCCGCCGGGTGGGATTATCTGTTTCCCACGCGACACGCTTGTGATGTGGTCGTGACCTAGCACTGCGTCATGCGGCAGCCGCTGGTCAGATGCCCTCCCCGGTGCGTCTGAGTACGCGCAGCGACGCACACTCCGTGACCTCCGTGAAGGCGCCGCAGGTCGCCGCCCGCTGCCACACGCGATACGGGGCCTGGCCGCCCCGCGCGGGGTCGGGAAACACGTCGTGGATCGCCAACAGGCCGCCGGACGCGAGCTGCGGCGCCCAACTCTCGTAGTCGGCGGTCGCGTGCGCGTCGGTGTGGCCGCCGTCCACGAAGACCAGGCCGAACCGCCCCCCGCCGCCTCCGCCGAGCGCTGTGGCGGCCCGAGCGGAGCCGCCGACCACGGCGATGACGTGCTCCTCCAGGCCGGCGTCGGCCACCGTGCGGCGGAACGCCGGCAGCGTGTCCATGCGGTCGGGTCGCCCGGGGTCGGCCAGTTCGGGGTCGTGGAACTCCTGCCCCGGCTGCTGTTCCTCGCTGCCCCGGTGGTGGTCGACGGTCACCACGAGGGTGCCGGCCCGGCGGGCCGCGTCGGCGAGCAGCAGCGTGGAACGGCCGCAGTAGCTGCCGATCTCCAGCAGCGGCAGGCCGAGGCTCGCGGCCTCGACGGCCGCCGCGTGCAGCGCGAGGCCCTCGTCGAGCGGCATGAAGCCCTTCGCCGCCTCGAAGGCGGCGAGCAGCTCCGCGCCCACGTCGGCCGCGACTGGCTTCCCCACGTGTCCCCCTGTGGTCCCCGTCGTCTCGCCCCATGCTGCCCTACCTGTCGACCCGGATGCCGGCCGGGGCCCACCCGGCGTCCGGGTCGACGGGTAGGGCGTCAGCCCACGATCCGGGCGAGCGGCGCCTGCTGGAGGGGAATGGGCTTGGTCACGCCCTCGTTCGCGGCGCCCTTGCCGGGCGGGTCGGTCGCCGTGGTCGGTGACGGCGTTGTCACGACCGGTGAGGTGGGTGGTTCGTGGGTCGCCAGGGCGGGCGCGTCCGGGGTCGGCACGGGGTCGCTCGCCGTGAGGGCTTCGACGGTTGGGTCCGTGGTCGGTGACGGCGTTGTCACGACCGGTGCGGCGATGAGGTCGGAGACGGGTGTGGTCGTCGGCTCCGGGGGCGGTGTCGAGACCAGTTCCGTGGCCGGCACGGCGGTTGTGTCCGTGGCCGGCGGCGGCGTGGGTTCCTGCGCCGGCAAGGCGTCCGCGTCCGTGTCTGGTGCCGGTGCCGGTGCTGGCTCCGCGGCCGGCGCGGCCGTTGCGTCCGCTTCCGGCGTCGGCGTCGGTGTCGGCGTCGGTGTCGGTGCTGGTGTCGGGTCCTGGGCCGGCAAGGCCGCCGCGTCCGTCTCCGGGGTGGGTGTCTCCGGGGTCGGTGTCGGGTCCGCGGCCGGTGGGGGCTGGGTCGGGGGGAGGGGTTGCGGGGCGGGGACCGGAACCGCGATACGGGCCAGGCCGCACGGCACGTGCGCCGTCGTGTACGGCAGCAGCAGTTCACCCTCCGCCGTCCACCGGCCCGTGCCCGCCAGCCACCCCTCGGGCACCGCCAGGTGCTGCAACTCCCGCTGCTGCGGTCGCCACACCGCCACCCAGTCGGCCTCGGCCGTGGTCATCCGCAGCGCCACCCCGGAGCTCTCCGGCAGCAGCACCTGCCCCGGCTGGACCGCGAACGGCAGCATCGTCGCGTCCGGCATGTGCAGCGCCTCGGGGAACCGCACGGGACGGTGGCTGCCGAGCACGCCCCAGCCGATCCGATCCTGACCCGGCGCATCCGAGCGCACCAGCAGCAGCCCGCTGTCCGGATCGGCCAGCAGCAGCCGGTCGTTGCTGTCCTCGGCGATGCGCAGCAACTCGCTCGGCGGGCCGCCGCCCTCCGCGTCGACGGTCACCGTGACGGCCCGGGTGCGGCCCGACTCGTCGGTACGGTCCAGCGCCAGCAGCCGTCCGTCCCGGTCCAACCAGGCGCCGCCCGCGCAGCGGCCCTCCAGCGTGGCCACCAGTTCAGGACCGAACGAGCCGCCGGACACCAGCCACAGCGCGGTGCTCGGCTTGTCGTCCGGATCGGGTACCAACGCGTAGACCCGCGAGCCGTCGGGGCTCGGCGGCAGCAGCGCCAACCGCTCGCACTCCACCGCACCCAGCGAGAGTTCGCCCGTGTCGGGTCCCGAGGGGTAGAGCAGCGAGAAATGCCAACGGCCGTCCGCCCGGCGGCCGATCAGCACCCGTCCGTCGGGCAGCGGCAGCACGGGGCTGCCGGGCTCCTCCGGCTGTGCGCCGGGCAGTTGCACCGCGTACGGTTCGGGCCCGTCCAGGGTCCAGCGCTCCGGGCACCAGCCGCCGCCCGAACCGTCCGCGCTGACCACGGTGACCAGACGGGCGGCGTAGGAGCCGTCGGCGGCGATCGTCAACGGCCCGGAGAGCCCCGGGGTCGCGGGCGCCGCCGTGGGTACGGGCGCCGGATCGGCGGGGGACGCCTGCGCGGGGATCGGAACGGGGACCGGTGTGGGGGTTGGGGTGGGGGTCGGCGCGGACGCTGCGGAATCCGGGGAAGCCCCGGTCGCGGCGGTCTCCGCGGAAGCTTCGGAAGTCGGGGCTGTCATGTGGGCCTCACCTCCAGCGAGGACGCTAGGTTCGTGCTGTCTGCCGGACAACTCCGCTTGATTTGCTTCACGCGTAAGGGTGACGAATTCTGGATTCGGCTGATCTGTGGGGGGCGTCTGTGCATCTCCGGCCGACCTCGTTGGGACGGTTCCGCGTCTCCTGTGGGCAGGTAGCCTGGGCCCGTGCCCGTACTCTCCGAAGTGATCATTGCGCTCGACACCCTATGGCCTCCCGAGACGGCCGAGGGATGGGACGCCGTGGGCATGGTCTGTGGAGATCCCTCGGCGCAGGTCAGCCGGGTGTTGCTGGCCGTCGATCCGGTCGCCGAGATCGCCGAGGAGGCGGTCGCGCTCGGCGCCCAGTTGCTGATCACCCACCACCCGCTGTACCTGCGGGGCACCACGTCCGTCGCGGCCGACACGTTCAAGGGCCGCGTCGTGCACACCCTCATCAAGAACGACGTCGCGCTGTACGTGGCGCACACCAACGCCGACCGCGCCGACCCCGGCGTCTCCGACGCCCTCGCCGGCGCCCTGGACCTGCGGGTCACAGGACCGCTGGTGCCCGACCCCACCGACCCGGCGGGTCGCCGCGGGCTCGGCCGGGTGTGTGCGCTCGACGAGCCGCTGAGCCTGGCCGAGTTCACCGAACGGGCTGCGGCCCGGCTGCCCGCCACCGCGCAGGGCGTCCGCGTCGCCGGCGATCCGCAGTGCCCGATCCGCACGGTCGCGGTCTGCGGCGGCTCGGGCGACAGCCTGTTCGCCGAGGTCCGCGCCGCCGGCGTGGACGCGTACGTCACCGCCGATCTGCGGCACCACCCCGCCTCCGAGGCCCGCGAGCACGTCGGCCGTTCAGGACTCGCGCTGCTCGACGCCGCGCACTGGGCCACCGAATGGCCCTGGTGCGAGCAGGCCGCCGCGCAGTTGGACGCGGTCTCCGACCGCCACGGCTGGGACCTGCGTACCCACGTCTCGCACCGGGTCACCGATCCCTGGATCAGTCATCGCCCCTCCCTCGTCACCTCAGGAGCCCCCAACTGAAAGCCGCGTCCGCCGATCAGATCCGCCTGCTCGACCTCCAGGCCCTGGACCTCCGCCTCACCCAGCTCGCGCACCGGCGGGAGAACCTGCCCGAACTGGCCGAGATCCGCGCGCTCGACGGCGAGCTCGCCCAGCAGCGCGATCTGCTGGTGGCGGCGCAGACCCAGGAGAGCGACACCGCGCGCGAGCAGACCAAGGCCGAACAGGACGTCGACCAGGTACGCCAACGCGCCGCACGGGACCAGCAGCGGCTCGACTCCGGCATGGTCACCAACCCGAAGGACCTGGAGAGCCTGCAGAGCGAGATCGTCTCGCTGGCCAGGCGCCAGGACGATCTGGAGACCATCGTCCTGGAGATCATGGAACGCCAGGAGGCCGGCCAGGCCCGCGCCAAGGAGCTCGCGGCGCGGGTCGAGGAGTTGGCGGCCAAGGCCGCCGAGGTGGCCGGGCGCCGGGACACGGCCTGCCGTGACATCGACGCCGAGGCCGGCTCCGTGCGCGAGGAGCGCGTGACGACCGCCGGCGAGATCCCGGCCGAACTGCTCGCCCTCTACGACAAGCTGCGCCAGCAGCAGGGCGGCGTCGGCGCCGCCCGCCTGTACCAGCGGCGCTGCGAGGGCTGCCGTCTGGAGCTGAACATCACCGAGCTGGGCGAGGTGCGGTCGGCCGAGCCCGACACCGTGGTGCGCTGCGAGAACTGCCGGCGCATCCTGGTGCGCACCCCCGACTCGGGTCTGTGAGCCGCCGATGAACCGATCCTTCATCGTGGAGGCCGACGGCGGTTCCCGTGGTAACCCCGGGCCCGCCGGGTACGGCGCGGTGGTGCTCGAGGCCGGCTCGGGCCAGGCGTTGGCCGAGACCGCCGCGTACATCGGGAGGGCCACCAACAACGTCGCCGAGTACCGGGGCCTGATCGCCGGGCTGCGGGCGGCGCACGCGCTCGACCCGACTGCCCGGGTGCGGGTCCGGATGGACTCGAAGCTGGTCGTCGAGCAGATGTCGGGCCGGTGGCGCATCAAGCACCCCGACCTACGGCCGCTGGCGACGGAGGCCGCCGGGATCTTCCCGCGCGATGCGGTGCGGTACGAGTGGATCCCGCGCGAGCGGAACCGGCACGCGGACCGGCTGGCCAACGAGGCCATGGACGCCGGCCGTCGGGGCCAGCCGTGGCGCCCCGAGGACTCCACGGCGGGTGACCAGCCGGGCGGGCTGGGAGCCGTGGACGGGTTAGTGGGACTTGACGAGGACGAGGAGCGAGAGGCCCTGGCGGAGGAGCGCGCCGTCGCCGAGGCGGCTGCCGACCCGGGCGCGGTGCCGCAGCAGACGCCGCTGTTCGAGCCGGGCCCGACCGATCCTCCCCCCACGGGCGGTGCCCCCATCGCGGCCGCGCACCCGTCGGGTCCCGCGGCGGCCGGCCAGGCCGCGGCCGCCGCCCCCGTGGCGCCACCCGTCGGCTGGGACCCGCCCGCCGGCGCGCCCACCACGTTCCTGCTGCTGCGGCACGGCGAGACCGCGCTCACCCCGCACAAGCGCTTCTCCGGTAGCAGCGGGGCCAACCCGGAACTGTCGCCGGTAGGTTGGCAGCAGGCCGAGGCGGTCGCCGCGGCCTTCGCCGGCCGCGACGACGTGACCGCGCTCATCAGCTCGCCGCTGCTGCGCTGCCGGCAGACCGCCGAGGCGGTCGCGCCCCGCCTGGACCTGGACGTGCGCCAGGACAAGGCGTGGCGGGAAACGGACTTCGGCGCGTGGGAGGGCCTGAGCTTCGCCGAGGTGCGCGAGCGCCACCCGGAGGACCTGGCCGCGTGGCTGGCCTCCGCGGACGCCCCGCCGACCGGCGGCGGCGAGAGCTTCGCCGACGTGGCCCGCCGCGTCGCGGTGGCCAGGGACCGGGCGATCGCCCGCTACCCCGGCCGAACGATCCTGGTGGTCACCCACGTCACGCCGATCAAGACGCTGCTCCGCCTCGCCCTCGGCGCCCCCGCGGAGAGCATGTTCCGCATCGAGCTGTCCGCGGCGTCCCTCAGCGAGATCGCCTACTACCCGGACGGCAACGCGTCGGTGCGGTGCGTGAACCTCCCCGCGTGACGGCGTCCGCCTGACCGAACGGCATCCCCGTTCCGGCATTGCCACTGCCCCCGTCACCGGGGGCCCGGGTGCGTCACCCGCCGGTGCGTGCCTTCCAGCCGCGCTGGTACCGGTCGACCACCTCGCGCACCCGCGCGCCCGGCGCTGCTTCTGGGGTGGCGGGCAGAAGCCTAGGTCGACGCAGAGCTCGTACAGCAGCCGCTGTACCTCGGCCTGTTGCGGCGTCGCTGGGTCAGAGCTCCGTGACCACCAGGTCCAGGGCGCCCGGGCCCGTGCCCGGCTCCACCGTGTGGCCGAGATCGCGCAGGGCGGCGGTCAGGTCGTCGGGGGTGCGGGGCGACGCCCCGGCCGTCAGCAGCTCGCGGACGACTCGACCCTTGACGGCCTTGTTGAAGTGGCTGACCACGCTCCGCCGGGTCACCCCGCCCACCGTCTGCTCGTGCAGCACCCGCAGTGTCGCGGTGCGCCGCGCCAACTCCCCGGCCGGCCGCCACATGCCGGCGTACCCGGTCGAGCGCAGGTCGAGCACCAGCCCCGAACGGGCCGTCCCCGCCGCCTCCGGCAGCGCCCGCGCCATCGGCTCCCGCCAGAATCCCGGCAGCGCCCCGATCCCGGGCAGCCGCGCGCCGCCCGCGCAGCGGTAGGGCGGGATCCGGTCGCCGATCCGCACCGCGCCCCACAGCCCCGAGAACACCAGCAGCGATCGCCGCGCCCGGCGCCTGGCCGCCTCGTCGAGCGTGGCCAGGCCCAGCGCCTCGTACAGCACGCCGGTGTAGACGGCGCCGGCCGGGCGCGCCGCGGCCGTGCGCAGGCCGGCGTTTCGCGCCACCTCGTCGCGCTGCCCCTCGCTCAGCCCGAGTGCCTCGCGCGCCTTCTCGACATCGCCCTGGCACAGCCCGACCAACGCGGCGAGCACCGCCTCGCGGGTGGGGGTGAGGGACGGCAGCGACAGTTTCCCGAGGTCGGCCGGCGCACCCGAGGTCACCGTGGCCTTCCCCTCGGACGGCGGCAGCAGTACGAGCATGGTCCGCAGGCTACGACACACACCGTCCGGCCGCTGACGCACGGGGCGCCGCCGTCCCGCGTCGGCGCCCCGGGACGGTCGCGTCGTAGCATCGCGTCCTGTCGGGACGCCGGGGTGAGTAGACGGGAGGTGACAGCGTGGACGAACCGAACCGGGACGTGGCACGACGCCCGGCCGCCGGCCTTCCCCCACCCGCGCCCGTCCGCACGCGCACGCTGGCGCACGGGGAACGCGCCCGGTGGTCGCGGGTCACGCTGTCGCCCGGCGGGCCCCCGCTCGACCTGATGACGGCCCGCTTCGACCGGCACCGGTACGCGCCCCACGTGCACGAGGAGTTCTCCATCGGCGTCTGCCTGTCCGGCCTGGAGCACATCGACTACCGCCGCGGCCGCCTGCTCGCCGGCCCGGGCACCATCGTCATCCTGGAGCCCGACGAGCCGCACACCGGCTCCGCCGCCCGCCCCGGCGGCTACGCCTACCGCGCGTTCTACCCGCCCCCAGGGCTGCTGACCGAGGGCGTCCGCGGGCGCCCCTACTTCCGCGACGGCGTCGTCGAGGACGAGGGGTTGGCCGCCGCGCTCGCCAGGGCGCATCGCGCGGCCACCGGCGAGCCCGACCCCATGCGTTGGGAGTCCGAGGTGGTGTGGTTGCTCACGGCGCTGGTCCGCCGGCACGCCGTCTCCGACAGCGCCCGCCCGGTCAGGACGGTGCCGGGCGGCGAACGCATCGCGCGCGCCGTGCGGGAGCGGCTGGCCGACCAGCCGCGCACCCCGCCCACGCTCGCCGAGATCGCCGCTGACCTCGGCCTGTCCCGCTACCAGGTGCTGCGCGCCTTCCGCGCCAGCACCGGAATGCCGCCGTACGCCTGGCTCGCGCAGCACCGGGTGGCCAGGGCCCGCGTGCTGCTGGCGGCCGGCCACCGCCCCGCCGAGGTGGCGGGGCTCGTGGGCTTCGCCGACCAGGCGCACCTGACCCGTTGGTTCCGCCGGGTGCTGGGGGTCACCCCGGGCGCGTACCGCAACAGCGTTCAAGACAACGATCGCTGAGCCCCGCAGGATGGCCGCCATGTCGGCTCGTGGCTGGTTCCTGTTCGCCCTGATGAGCGTCATCTGGGGCATCCCGTATCTGATGATCAAGGTCGCCGTGGACGGCGGCGGGGGCGACGCCGGCGGGGGCGTCTCGGTGCCCATGGTGGTCTTCGCCCGCACCGCCCTCGGCGCCGCGCTGCTGCTGCCGCTGGCGCTGCGCGCCGGACGGTTCGGCGAACTGCGCGGCCACACCGTGCCGATTCTCGCCTTCGCCGCGTTCGAGATCATCGGGCCCTGGGCGCTGCTGTCGGACGCCGAGCGCCACCTCGACAGCTCCACCACGGGACTGCTGATAGCGGCCGTGCCGATCCTCGCCGTGGTGCTGGCCCGGCTGACCGGCGACAACGAACAGCTCGGCGTCCGCCGGTGGACCGGCCTGGCCGTGGGCCTCGGCGGCGTGGCGCTGCTGGCCGGGCCGCAACTCACCGGCGGCAGCGCCTGGTCCCTGACCGAGGTGCTGCTCACCGCCGTCGGCTACGCCGCCGCCCCGCTGATCGCCGCGCGCCGGCTGCGCGAGCTGCCCACGCTCCCACTGACCGCGACCTGCCTGACCCTCGCGGCCCTCGTCTACGCGCCGCCCGCCGTCGCCACCTGGCCCGACGCCCGCCCGTCGGCCGAGGTGCTGGTCTCGTTGGCCGGTCTCGGGGTGATCTGCACGGCGCTCGGGTTCACCATCTTCTTCGAGCTGATCCGGGAGGTCGGCACCTCGCGCGCCATGGTCTTCACCTACGTCAATCCCGGGGTCGCCGTGATCGCCGGCGTGGTCCTCCTCGACGAGCCGCTCACCGCCACCGTCCTCGCCGCCTTCGGCCTCATCCTGACCGGCTGCCTGCTGGCCACCGCCCGCGACACCGACAGGATCGCCGGGGCCAGCTCGCCAGAGCCGGCTACCGGTCCCCCCGAGGCGAGCGGACCGGATGGTGGAAGCCTCAACGGCACGCGACGGCGGTCACCGTCGCGTCGCCCGTAGGGCCCACGGCGCGGGCGCCAACCGGTGCGTTCCCGCAGGTACCATGGTGAGCACGGCGGACGAGCCGGCCGGGCGGCCGCGTCGGGAGCCTCCGGGTTCTCCCGGGACTCCCGCCGAGGAACGTCCGGGCTCCACAGGGCAGGGTGGTAGGTAACGCCTACCTGGGGTGACCCACGGGACAGTGCCACAGAAAACAGACCGCCGGCCGCGAGCCGGTAAGGGTGAAACGGTGGTGTAAGAGACCACCAGCGCCCAGGGTGACCTGGGCGGCTCGGTAAACCCCACCCGGAGCAAGGTTAAGAGGGGGCACGCACGTGCCCCTGCGCGGACGATCGAGGGCGGCCCGCCCGAGTCCGCGGGTAGACCGCTGGAGGTCGGTGGCAACACCGACCCTAGATGGATGGCCGTCACCCCCGGGGCCGCAAGACCCCGAGGGAACAGAACCCGGCGTACAGGCCGACTCGTCCGCCCAAGGGCCCATGACCTGTGGAGACGCGTGGTCATGGGCCCTTGATGTGTGGCTCAGGGAGTTCTCAGGGGGTCCGCGTCACGCGGCGTCCGATGAGGGGCGGGCGGTGCTCATGCGTCACGTGGTGGAGGCGTTGGTCTCTTCCAGCTCGGAGGTTGCCGGCCGTGCCTCGTCGACCGGCGGGCGGCCGCCGTCCGTGCGGGTGCCGGTGCGGGCGTGGGTTGCGTACAGCGCGAGTCCCACGAAGGTGACGCCTCCCACGAGGTTGCCCAGGACGGTGGGGATCTCGTTCCACACGAAGTAGTCGGCGAGAGAGAAGTCGCCGCCGAGCATCAGGCCGGAAGGGAAGAGAAACATGTTGACGACCGAGTGCTCGAAACCCATGTAGAAGAAGACCAGGATCGGCATCCACATGGCGATCACCTTGCCCGACACGGACGAGGACATCATCGCGCCGACGACGCCGGTAGAGACCATCCAGTTGCACAGCACGCCGCGTATGAACAGCGTCAGCATGCCGGCGGCGCCGTGGTCGGCGTAGCCCACGGTGCGGCTCTCACCGATCGTGCCGAGGCGCTGGCCGACCTCGTTCGGATCCACGGAGAAGGCGTAGGTGGCGATCACCGCCATCATCAGCGCGACCATGAGCGCACCTGCGAAGTTGCCGACGAAGACGAGACCCCAGTTGCGCAGGACCGCGCGCGGCGTGACGCCGGGTCGCCGGTCGATCAGCGCGAGCGGGACCAGGGTGAAGACGCCGGTCAGCAGGTCGAACCCCAGCAGGTACAGCATGCAGAACCCGACCGGGAACAGCAGGGCACCGAGGAGGGGTTGGCCCGTGTCGACGCTGACCGTCACGGCGAAGGCCGCCGACAGCGCGAGGATGGCCCCGGCCATGAACGCGCGGATCAGGGTGTCCCGGGCGGACATGAAGACCTTGGACTCGCCCGCGTCGATCATCTTCACGGCCAACTCTGACGGATTCACATAGGACATGAGTCACGCTCTCTCTTGGGGCAACGGGTGGGGCGTCCGGTGCGGCGCCTGGCCTCGGGTCCCGATCCAGGTGATCCGGTCGGTCGAGCGGGCGCACGATTCCTCCGCCCGTGACGGGGAGATGCCGTCAGGTCACGCCTCCGCACACCTCGAGCACCGCCCACCAGGCCACACCGTGTCACCTGGACGAAGAACCCGAGCCTGTCCGCAGCCCTGTGTGGGGGAGGTGCGATTTCCGGCGCCGGACACACCGTCGTTGGCCGAACCCTACCCGCCAAGTGCCGGCGTGCTTGGCTGCTGACGACCATGCTGCGAGACCTCGGTGACAAGGTTGGCGCCCGCCGTTGGTGGCGTGCTGCTCGGGATGGCCGGTGTGGCGTGCAAACCCCGCGGCGAGCTGAGCAGCGGTGGGGGTGGACTGGGGTGAGGTCGGTGTAGGGAGCGGTGGGTCCCAGACGGGCCAGACGCGCTTCGACCCAGCGCAGATCGGCAGCGACCGCCTCGGCCTCGCCGATCCGGCGTGCGCTCACTAGGTGCGAAATGAGATTACGGAGCAGGTAGCGGTCCGCCTGGCCAAGCTCCCACCATGTGACCTGCGCGCCGCTCCTGTCGGGCGTCCAAAGCAGATGCGGTCGGAAGATCGGCTGCGACGGTGTCGACGGCGGCCTTGGTCGCGGTCGGCGTACTGGTGCTTGGGCCTCGCAGTGGCTGGCCGCGCTCACCCTCGCCTCGCCGTGGAGCAGCGTGGTCGAGGCGGACCTGGGCTGCCATCGCGCTCTCGCGCGGGCCACCGGCTCGCCACGGCTGGAGAAGCTCTACCTGTCCCTGGGAGGCGAGATCCGGCTGTGCATCGCCCAGTTGCGTCCCGCGTGGCCGTCGGCTGCCGCGCTCGCCGACGAGCACCAGGCCGTGCTCGACGTCATCGAGGCGGGTGACGTCGAGGCCAGCGTCCGGCGGCCACCGCGCACCTTGAGCGCGCGGTCCGCGACCTCACACGCGTGCCGCGCTGAGCCGATTCGGCTCGCCGTGCCAGGCGGCCATCAGGATCTGTTCCAGCGCGTCCACGTCGAGCCGCACGGGGTTGTTGTCGATGAGTCTCCTGATGCCGATCGAGGCCTCGGCCAGTCCGCGGACCTCACCGACCTCGACCCCGATCTCGGCCAGCGATGCGGGCAGTCCGACCCGCAGCCCCAGCTCGTGGACCGCTACCACGGGGTCGGTGCACTCCATCACCCCGGCCAGAGCGGCCATCTCGGTGAGGCGCGCCGGTCGGTTGAACTCCATGACGTAGGGGAGCAGGAGGCCGGTCCCGAGCCCGTGCGAAGTGTGGGTCGCCGCCCCGACGGCGAACTGGAGGGCGTGCGCGGCGGTGACGCCGGCGTTGCCGAAGGCGATGCCGGCGAGCAGGCTGCCGTAGAGCATCGCCGACCGGGCGTCCAGGTCGTCCCCGTCGTCGACGGCGCGGGCCAGGTTCGCGGAGATGCCGCCGGCTGCGGTCAGTGCGAGGGTGTCGGAGAGCAGGTTCTTGCCGACCTGCGGCCGGGCGAGCACCGAGGACGCGGTCGGGGGCTGGCGGATCGCCATGAAGGACTCCACGGCGTGGGCCAGCGCGTCCATCCCCGAGTGAGCGGTCACCGTCCGCGGTGCGCTCACGGTCAGCAGCGGGTCGCAGAGCGCCTGCCGCGGGATGAGGTGCCGACTGGCGACGCCGACCTTCATCCGCGTCGTCGCATCGGTGATCACCGAGACCGGCGTGACCTCCGAACCGGTCCCGGCCGTGGTGGGCACCGCGATCAGCGGCAGCACGGGACCCGGCACCGACTCCACGGGGTAGTAGGTGCTCAGCGGGCCTGGGTGGCTCGTTAACAGCGCAGTGACCTTCGCGAGGTCGATGGTGCTCCCGCCCCCGACGGCGACGACCACGTCTGGCCGGTACTCCGCGGCGTACTCGACCGCTTCCGTGATGGTGCTCTCCGGCACGTCCACGACAGCTTCGGAGAAGACGCCGACGTCGACACCCGCCTCGTGCAGCGAGGTGCGCACCGAGGTGAACCCGGGCGATCCGGCGATGGTCGGATCGGTGACGACCAGCGCCCGGTCGCCGTACCCGGCGGCGAGCTGACCTGTCGCTGAGGCCATCCCGGTGCCGAAGATCACCTGGGCGGGTGTCCGCAGGATCGCGAAGTCGTCTATGGCTCCTCCAGGAAGGCCGTCAGGAGCCGGTGCAGCTCCGTCGGTCGTTCGGCTGGTGAGGCGTGCCCGCACGCCCCGAACAGGTGCGCCCTCACATCGGGCAGCAGGTGGAGAAGTCGCAGGGTGCTGGACTCCAGCGGCACGACGCGATCCTCCGTGCCGTGCACCAGGAGCGTGGGCGCCCGGATCCGCGCCAGCTCGTCGGTGGTCAGCGCGAGGTCACGAACCCATCGCTCGCGCGGCGGCCGGAACATGACGGCGAACGCCTCGCGCGGACCCGGTTCGAGCGTGGCGGCCAGCCGCGCCTCGACCGCCTCGTCGGTGCGGAACGCCTCGTCGACGTGCAGCAGCTCAAGGAGCCCGCGGGCCGCCTCGCGCCCGGGCCGGTACGCCCAGAGCTGGTCCAGACCTGGCGGCAACGGCATGTCGAGCCCCAGGGTGCCGATCCCCACCAGCCGGGTGACCCTCCGCGGCTGGGCATGCGCCACCGACAGCGCGATGGCGCCGCCCATGGAGTTACCCACGACGGCGCAGCGGTCCAGCGCCAGCTCGTCCAAGAGCTCCAGGACCTGCGCCGTCCACGCGCGGCGGCCGTAAGTGTGCTCCCCGTCGGACCCCGAACCTGGGAGCATCCTGCTCCGGCCGAAGCCGACGAAGTCGGGCGCGATGACGCGGAAGTCGGGCGCCATCGCAGCCATGAGAGGCTCCCAGGCCGCGCCCGTGGTGCCCGGGCCGGAGCCGTGCAGCAGGACGACGGCCGGGCCGGAACCCGCCTCGCGCACGAAGGTCTCCCGCCCGGCGATCCGGACCGTCCGTCCCTCGATGTCGGGGCGCGTCGTCCTCGCGACGTCCGGGCGCGCGCCACCCACGGGAAAGCTCACGCGACCGCGGTCAGGCAGCGGCGCTGGAGCGCTCGAGGAGCGACACGAACGCCCGCGACCACTCCGGCAGATCCGGCCAGCCCCGGCAGGAGACCATGTTCCCGTCGACGACGTCGGGCTCGTCGACGACCGTCGCGCCGGCGATCTCCATGTCAACGGCCAAAGGCCCGAACGCAGCCGTCTTGCGACCCTTCAGGAGGCCGTAGGCCGCCGGCACCTGCGGTCCGTGGCACACCGTGCCTACGGGCAGGTCCTGGGCGAAGAAGTACTCCGTGATGCGACGGACATCGGCGTCGAGGCGGATGTACTCAGGAGCGCGACCACCGGGGATGATCAAGCCCGCGTACCCCGTCGGATCGACCTCCGAGAAGGCCAGGTCGACGGGAAGCTTGCGCCCGTTCTTCTCCGTGTAGGCGTCCGACTCCGGCTCGAAGTCGTGGATCACCAGCTGCACGTCTCGACGCGTCAACGCCGCGACGTCCGCCTGATAGCCCGCCTCGCGCATGCGGAAGATCGGGTACATCGCGTCCAACTCCTCGGCTGCGTCACCGACGAGCACAAGCACTTTCTTCATCGTTCCTCCGGTTCTCGGCAGCCCTGATCGCGCGCACGTCCTATCCCCTCGGGTGCTCTTTGGAGGGAACGTACGGCATGCCTCTGGCTCACGGCAAGACAGCGAGGGAGCCACAACACGCCAGAAGCCGAGGCCACTTCCGCACGTCCCACACGCACCGAATCTCCGCAAACTGGGGCCAGTTGGAGCCGACACGGCGGGGCCGACGAACCACGTCACGGCCAACCTGGAGATCACGTAGCGTCACTCCGAGTTCTGAGAGGGCGAGGTGCGCCGCCGCGCCCGCGCCTACCGCGAAGCCTTTCCCGGCCTCAACGCCGCGCGTGGCGGATCTTCAACCGTCCGAACCCCATGGTCCCGGAGATCCGTATTCTCGGCCCGCCGGGACGGGAGCGCGGCCGGGTCTTGTAGAGCGTGTCCTTCCACCCGGTGTGCAGGTCCTCGACATCGACGATCGCGTCGCGAGGCACCGTGATCTTCGCCCGGCCGGTGCCGAGTTGCAGCTCGATGTCGACTTCCGGATGCTCGATGACCGCCCGGGACAGGTCCAGGTGCACCCTTCCGAATGCGGACTCGACCTTGAGGATCCGAGGCACCCGCCATGCGCCGCGCCGCTGGATCCGTCCGCCGGCGGCGGCGATCGTGGACGTGGTGCCCACGTTCTCCTCCGGGAGCGAGGCCAGGGCCTGCACGACCTCGCTGTGCGTCGTGGCGGTGAGCACCTGGTGGAGGCGTTCGTCCATCTCCTCGTGCGAGATGTGCCCTTCGGCGTACGCCTGCTGCACGCGCCGCACGGCCGTGTCTCGGTCGTCCTCGCTGACCAGACGCGACGGGTCTTTCGGCAGGGAGGTCACCGTTTCACTCTAGTGCGGCGCGCACGGGGGAGACCTGCCTTGGCTGAGGGAATACCCTATGGGGGTATGTTGTCATTGTTGGTCAGGGCAGTCGCCATCCCGACCTCAAAGGGGCCCCCATGCAGCACGACAGCCATGACGCGCACGCACACCACCACCGGAACCACGGCGGGCACGGGCCGGCCGGCTGGGGTGTGGCCGCCAGTGCGACGCTGCACTGCCTCACCGGCTGCGCCATCGGTGAGGTTCTCGGGATGGTCATCGGCACCGCCCTCGGCTGGGGCACCATGCCGACGATGGCGCTGGCCATCGTCCTGGCCTTCGTCTTCGGATACTCCTTTACGCTCCTCGCCGTCAGCAGGGCGGGGCTTGGCCTGGCCGCGGCTGTCGGTGTCGCGCTGGCCGCCGACACCCTCTCCATCACCGTGATGGAGATCGTCGACAACGGCGTGCTGCTCCTCGTCCCCGGCGCGATGGATGCGCACCTCTCTGACGCCCTCTTCTGGGGCGCGCTCGCCTTCGCCTTCGCCGTCGCGTTCCTGGTCACCACTCCGGTCAACAAGTGGCTGATCGGCCGCGGCAAGGGCCACGCCGTGGTTCACCAGTACCACCACTGAGTCACTCGGGGGCTTCCCTGGGCCAGCGCTCCGCCCTCCGGGGCCTGTGCGGCTCGCATCTGATCCGCGAGGTTCCGCACCTCGTCCGAGGACGCCCGTTCCAGGGCGAGGTCGGCCATCTCCACGGCCTGCTGGTGGTGGGGGATCATCTGCTGGGCGAACGAGACGTCGGCGGCGTTGTGTCGGCCCTCCGTGTCGGATGCCGAACTGGACTCGCTGGGAGCGGAGTCGGGTCTGCCGTGTCCGGAGTCGCCGTCGTCGTTTCCGCAGGCGACCAACGCCAGCGCGGCGGCGAGAACGCCCGCCCCGGCGGCTGCGCGGCGCACGACAGAACGACGGAAGTGCTTCTTGCTCATGGTGGTGCGACTCTCTGTTCAGGGTGATAACAGACTGGCTATGAGAGGTCACGGAACGTCACTGTTCGTGCCCGCGGGCCGGTCTAGACGCGCAGGAGTCGCAGTTCGCTCAACGACGGAGGTGCCCGTCCGTCACTCGGCTGGTTCGCGAGGGCGCCCGCGGTCAGAAGGGGATCGGTGTGAGGCGGCAGGGCCGTAGAGGGGGGCGGACCCAGCGGGGGAGGGGGCGTCACACCGCCGGCCGCGCATTCCGCGTCGGCGTGCTCCGCGTGCCCGCCCTGGTCAGGAGGCAGGTCGCAGGCGATCCGCCGACGCGTCGAAAGGGAACCGCCATGAGCACTCCGACCACCCAAGCCACCGACCAGACCGAGGCGACCTACGGCGTGAGCGGCATGACCTGCGGCCACTGCGTCGCCTCGGTCACGGCGGAGGTCGGCAAGATCGACGGCGTCTCGCGTGTCGACGTCGATCTCGCCAGTGGCAAGGTCACCGTTACCAGCCGGGCCCCGCTCCAGGAAGCGATGGTCGCCGAGGCGGTGACGCTGGCCGGCTACGAACTGGTCCCGGTCGCCGCGGAAGAGCGGCCGGCGTCCAGTTGCCGCGGCACCTGCCACTGACGTCCACACCGGGAGCCGCCGGCACGCCGTCGGCTCCTCCGCAGGTCGTAGACTCGCAAACCGATATCGGTTTCGTCACTGTCGGAGTGGGTCAGGGTGCGGGAGTTCCAGCGGGGCGCGGTGCGGCTGCACATCCTGCACCACGCGGCTCAGGAGGAGATCCACGGCGCGTGGATGACCGAGGAACTGGCCCGCCACGGCTACCAGATCAGCCCCGGCACGCTGTACCCGACGCTGCACCGCCTGGAGGCTGACGGGCTTCTGGTCTCCGAACAGCGCGTCGTCGACGGGCGCACCCGGCGGGTCTACCGCTCCACCGAGGCCGGGAGGAGGGCGCTGGCCGAGGACCGCAAGGCTCTTGAGGAGTTGGCCCGCGAAGTCCTCGGCGACGAGACGTCGGAGAGGCCTTAGCCAACGTCAGCGGCGTGGGCTCGTATCCGCCCCGGTCAGCCGGTCGGCACGGTGCGGCGGGCGCGGGCCAGGGCCAACCCGCCGAGGGCCATGGCGGCCAGTCCCACCAGCAGGGCCACGATGCCTCCGCCCAGCCCGTTGCCGGACCCGAGAGCACCGTCGGCGGTGGCCACGACCAGTCCACCGAGGGCCATGGCGATCAGCCCCGCCGCCAGCGCCACGATGGCTCCGAGCCGCCCGTTGCCGGTGCCGAAGCGACCGGCGGGGCGGGCCAGGGCCAGCCCTCCGATGATCACGCCGAGCAGCCCCGACACGGCGGCCGTGGTGGCCCCGAGTCGCCCGGCGCTCATGGTGTAGACACTGGCTGCGGCTGGCTGGACCGAGGCGTGCGCGGCCGCCGGTGCGGCGAGCGCGAAGATGCTGAGCAGGGCGGCTCCCACCAGGGCAAGCACACGTCGGACTGACCTCAGGGCTTCTGTTTGGCTCATGTCCCTCTCCTGTTGCGCTTGTTGCGCGTCTCGGTTTGCGAGATTCGGATGTCGCGGATCATGGCCGTTCGGCGCGCCTCCGGTCGTCCCGCAGGCGGACGCACTGTGCGCTGCCGCCGGTGGCGCACCCGGCTGCCGCGGATGGCGCAGGCGCGGCGAAGGTACTGCGCGTGCGGTATGCGGCCGCTCGTCCGCGAGCAGGACTCGCTGGCGGCGGCATCTGGCTAGGGTGCGCGCATGAACAAAGGACGGTTCGGTGTGCCGGCCGGTGTCGCGGACTGGGCGATCGCCGTCGGCGTGGCAGCGGCGCTGCTGGTCACCGGGCTGTCCCGACCGCACTCCGCCACGAACCTCGACCTGCTCGGCTACGCGCTGCTGGCGGCCGGCGGTCTGTCATTGGCCGCGCGCCGCCGGGCTCCCGTTCCCGTTCTGGCCGTCACCGGGTTGTGCGCGGTGGGCTACCAGGCGGCTGGCTTCGACGTGGCTGTCGTCGCGTTCCTGTTCGCGGTCTACGCCGCCACACGGGCGGGACACCGCACCATCACGATCGCGGCGTCCATCGCCATGCTCGCCGCCCTTCCCATCGCGGCCCTGGCCTCGGGCCTGCACGACACGGGCGAGGCGTTCGCGCAGGCCCGAGGCGCCCTCGAGTTGGCCTGGCTGATCGCGGCCGGCGCCGCGGGCGAGGCGCTGCGGCAGGCCGAGCGGCGGGCGGACGAAGCCGAACGCACCCGGGAGGAGACCGCGCGACGCCGTGCGGACGAGGAGCGGCTGCACATAGCGCGGGAACTGCACGACTCGCTCACCCACCAGATCTCGATCATCAAGGTGCAGTCCGAAGTCGCCGTCCACGTGGCCCGCCGGCGCGGCCAACCAGTGCCCGAGGCCCTGTTGGCGATCCAGGAGGCAGGACGTGAGGCGACCCGGGAACTGCGCGCGACCCTGGAGGCACTGCGCGACGACGACACGGCCCCGCCGCGTGGGCTCGATGACATCCCGGCGCTGGTGGAGCGGGCGAACGGGGCAGGCCTGGAGGCGACACTGACGATCGAAGGGCAACGACACGACGTGCCGGCCGCGGTGGGCCGGACCGTCTACCGGATCGTTCAGGAGTCGCTGACGAACGTCGCCCGGCATGCCACCGCCGACACCGCGTCGGTCCGCATCGACTGCCGCCCTGACGTCCTTGCGGTTCGCGTCGATGACGACGGCAGGGCCGCCCCGGACGCCGCGCCGGTGCCAGGGGTCGGACTGCTGGGAATGCGGGAACGCGTCACCGCTCTCGGCGGCCGGCTGCGCGCGGAGCCGCGCAGCGAGGGCGGCTTCACCGTCCAGGCCGTACTCCCCGTGGACCAGGTGTCATGATCCGCGTCCTGCTGGTCGACGACCAGCCGCTCCTGCGCAGCGGATTTCGCGCACTCCTCGACCTCGAAGATGACATCGAGGTGGTGGCCGAGGCCGGTGACGGCATGCAGGCTCTGGCCCTCGCCAAGGAACATCTGCCCGACATCGCGCTGATCGACATCCAGATGCCGGTCGTCGACGGCATCGAGGCGACCCGGCGCATCGCCGCGGACCCGGCTCTGGCCGGGGTGCATGTCGTCATTCTGACCAACTACGGTTTCGACGAGTACGTCTTCGACGCACTGCGCGCCGGCGCGGCCGGATTCCTCGTCAAGGACATCGTGCCGGAAGACCTCCTGCACGCCGTGCGGGTCGCCGCGCGCGGTGACGCCCTGCTCGCACCGTCGATCACCCGCAAGCTGATCAACCGGTACATCACCCAGCCGCTCCACACCGGTGCGGGCACGGCGCTGAAGGAGCTGACCAACCGCGAACGCGAGGCCGTCGCCCTGGTCGCGCAGGGACTGTCCAACGACCAGATCGCGGACCGCATGGTGATCAGCTCACTGACCGCGAAGACGCACGTCAACCGGGCCATGGCCAAGCTCCACGCCCGGGACCGCGCTCAACTCGTGGTCCTCGCCTACGAATCCGGCCTGGTAACTCCGCACAGCTCCTGACCCGCCCACGGGATCTCTGCGAATGCGCCACCTACGACCGGCGGGCGGCCATCCAGCGGCGCACCCCGTAGGCGGCGGCACCGACGGCCAGCACCGCGACGCCGGAGACGACCGAGACTCGCGGAAGGGCGAAGGCCAGGACGAGACAACCGGTCAGCCCGACAGCGGGGATCAACCGGTGGGGGCGGCCCTCGTCGGGTCCGAGGGTCCACGCACTGACGTTGGCGATGGCGTAGTAGACGAGCACGGCGAAGGAGGAGAAGCCGATCGCCCCGCGCACGTCCGCCGTCGCGGCCACTCCCGCCACCACCGCGCCGACGACCAGTTCGGCCCGGTGCGGCACCTTGAACCTCGGGTGCACCGCGGCCAGTACGTGGGGCAGGTGGCGGTCCCGGGCCATGGCCAAGGTGGTGCGGGAGACGCCGAGGACCAGCGCCAGCAACGAACCGAGCGCCGCGCCAGCGGCCCCGACGCGAACCGCCGGCGCCAGCCAGTCGACGCCCGCGGCCCGTACGGCGTCCGCCAGTGGGGCACTGGCGTCCGACAGCGCCGCGGAACCCAGCGCCGTCAACACGGCAACGGCGACGACGGAGTAGACGACGAGGGCGATGCCCAGCGCGAGCGGGATCGCCCGGGGGATGGTGCGGGCGGGGTCGCGGACCTCCTCGCCCAGGGTGGCGATGCGTGCGTATCCGGCGAAGGCGAAGAACAGCAGACCCGCGGCCTGGAGCACCCCGCCCACGGTGGCGTCCGAGCCGACGTCCAGCCGGGCCGCGTCCGCCGAGCCGGAGACGAGGGCGGCAATGACCACGGCGGCGAGAACGGCGAGGACCACAGCCACGATCACGCGGGTCAGCAGCGCGGACTTCTGCACTCCCGCATAGTTCACGACGGTCACCGCCACCACCGCCGCCACCGCAACGGCGTGCGCCTGGCCTGGCCAGACGTACGTGCCGACGGTGAGAGCCATGGCCGCGCAGGAGGCGGTCTTGCCGACCACGAACCCCCAGCCCGCCAGGTAGCCCCAGAAGTCGCCGAGGCGCTCGCGGCCGTAGACGTAGGTGCCGCCGGAGGCCGGGTATCGGGCGGCCAGCCGGGCCGACGACGTCGCGTTGCAGTACGCGACCACGGCGGCCAGGAGCAGGCCGAGCAGCAGCCCGGACCCGGCGGCGCGGGCGGCGGGGCCGAGCGCGGCGAAGATCCCCGCACCGATCATCGAGGCCAGGCCGATCACCACGGCGTCGCCCACCCCGAGCCGCCGCTGCAACGCGTCGGGAACGCCGACGGCGGTCGATGGCTTGCTCATGGGTGCACTCCTCAGCGAGACGCACTGTTACGGATGCCGATATCGGACGACGATATATGAGGCGACGCCGCGGCGAGCAGGCCGCGAGCCCGGAATGGGGTGGCTGGGGTGCTGTCTGTGCCCTGATGATCGGCGGATGCGTCCGTTGAAGCACGGCTACACCAACCGCACCGTCGGCGACGGTGCCATCGTGGAGAAGACCTATCAGGGTCCCGATGTCGAACTCAGGTTGGATCGCGAACACACGCTTCTGACGCGGCTGCAGGGCCGGTTGCCCGTGCCGCCGGTGCGTGCGGCGACCGCGGCCACCCTGACGCTCGGCTTGGTGGCCGGTGTGCCCGGTCAGGAGCTCCTGGACGCCGGTCACGCCGCGGCGGTCCTGGCGAGCTGCGGGGAACTGCTGCGCCGTATCCACCGGATCGCGCCGAGCGTCCTGACGGCGGGCGCGCACAGGGCGGGCGAGGTGCTCGTGCACGGTGATTTCGGCCCCAACAACGTGCTGCTCGATCCCGTCACCTTCGAGGTCACCGCGGTGGTCGACTGGGAGTTCGCGCACCTCGGGGATCCGGTCGAGGATCTGGCCTGGTGCGAGTGGATCGTGCGGATGCACCACGCCGAGCACCGCCAGGCACTGGGTCATTTCTTCCGGGCCTACGGCGGGGAGGTGGCGCCCTGGCCGGTCCGCAGGGCCGCCATGTTGACCCGATGCGAGGCGCTGCGGCAGTTCTGCGACCGGTGGGAGCCGAACGGTCCGGGTGTGAGGGAGTGGCACAAGCGCGCCGCCGCGACAGCGGAATGGCAGGAGTAGCCCGGCACCCGGGCCTTCAGAACTGGCGGACCGACTGGGGCCGGGATTGCGAAGGCCAGGGTGAGTTGGCACGACATGGTCGACGTCGAGGCTGTTCCGCGACCCCGTGTCTGCGCATCCATCCGGTTGAGCCGGCGGCTCGGCGAAGACGGCCAGTGTGTGCCGCGGACACTGGTGCGGCCGGCCTCGGGGGTCGTGGCCAGGCCATGGTGACGAACCCTCACGGCCCCGTCCGCTCGGCCCGGCGGCCGTCTGGCCCGCACCCGCCGCCGTTGCTCGCGCCGCCGGATATTAGTCGAGTATTCGGCGCCCGGCTGTTGGCCGACACGCCGACGCACGAGGGCCGCGACCCGGGGCTGCTGCGCCGGTGGGCGGAGGCGGCGACCGCGTTCGGCGCCGAACTCGCCCAGGAAGGAGGTACGTCCGGCCGGGATCCGGCCGGGAGCACCCGCGTCCGCGTCGTCGAACGCGGGGACGGGGTCGACCGGCTGCTGCTGGCCCGCTATCCCTCCCGACCCGGCCCCGCCGTGGAGCTGTACACGGACCGCTCCGCATCGCCAGCCACCACGCCGGCACCTGCTGCCGCGCCCTGAAGAATCCTCCGCCGGCTGGGGAACTCCATCTCGCCTACCGCCCTTCGTGGCTGACTCTGCTTCACCGAGTTAAACCGTTTACAGAGCTGCGATGGAAGTATTGTGACGGGGACGCGTCAAGATGGCCGAGGTGGAATGGGCGACCAATGCGCCAACTGTTGCTCTCATCGGCTCATTCGCACGGACCAAGCAACGGGGCCGCTCGCAGCATGTGCCGTCCGCGGCGACGCGGTGGATCGCTGGCGCGATCCTGGACAAAAACGGTTACATGGTGAGGAAGGGGTGCCGCGACCCTCGCCTGGCTGGTCATCGACCCATGCAGGCCCGCTGGGCCTGCTCGGCCTGACGGTCAGGCTGATGTGGGTGGCATGGCTCATCGGCTTGGGTAGGGTCGACAGCCGTGACCAGCGGGGAGCGAATCAGGCACTGATGGGCAAGAGGTGGGAACGCCGCAGGCGTCGACTCGTGCGTCGGTGGTCTCAGGGAGGGCGGGTCGGCGGCGCGCTCGCGGTGCTGCTCAGCCTGGGGCGGGCGAGGAACTCGGACGCCGAGGATGCGTTCAGGGAGACGGCGCTCGCCGTCAACGGTGTGGTGTCGGCCGAGTTCGACTGCAGCGACCTGTTCGGTGGTGGCTGGCAGCGGGGGAAGGTGGTCCTCCGGGCCTCGTCACGCGACGAGGCGATTCCGATCATGGACGCGCTGTTGCGAGCGTTCGCCGCGGAGCCGCGCCTCGAACCCCGGTGGGCCACGCCGCAGGAGTACCGGAACGAGGACGGGTCCATCGTCGTGGGGACGGGGGCCGTCGGGTTCCCGGGGGTGCCGAGGATCCGTGAGGTGCGCGAGCGCTACGGCATCACGCCCGACTGACACCGCCAGTACCTCGGTGCGGTCATGGGGGTGTCGCCCGCTGCTGGGCGTCCGCCAGCGTCGTCCACACCGCTGCCGCCGCGACGACGGCGGCCGGACCCGGGACCAGCAGCAGGACCGAGGCGGTCCAGTGCACCGCCACCCACACGCCCAGCACCGCGAGCGCCGGACCGGCCAGAAACCGGTGCGGCCACCGGGCCACCAGGTACAGGCCGCATATCCACAGCCGCCGGCCGCGCAGGTCGCCGCGCGCCGCGCCGAGCGGCAGCACCGCCCCCAGGGCCGGCAGCGCGAGGACGCTCGCCGCCCCGCTCACCGCCAGCGACGGCAGCGCCCATGCCCCGCCGCCGGCCCGCCACACCGCGAGCGCGGCGAGGAAGGCGGACACCGGCACAGCGGCCACCAGCCCCTGTGCGGTGCCGAAGCGCCACAGCCGGCGCAACCCGCGCCACCACCCGGTGACGGTGGCGTCCCGCCCGGCCGCCAACGCGTTGCCCACGTCCGCGAGCGCCGCCGCGCACGGGGCGACCAGCAGCCCCGCCAGCACCGCCGAGACCGGGGTGACCCCGGGCGCCAGCAGCACCGTCAAGGCACTGGCGAGGCACACCGCCACACTGCCGAACAGCAGGGCGGGCAGGGCCGGCCAGGCGTTCCGAAGGGTGCGCAGCAGGGTCTCGTCCGCCACCGGCGCGCTGCTGTGTCCAGCCACGTGTCCAGCCATCCGCTCATCCCCTCAGCCCGGCCGAGGCGATGCTGGCGACGAAGCTGCGCTGGAAGGCGAGGAAGACCACGAGCACCGGCACCACCACCGCGGTGATCGCGGCGAAGACGACCACGGAGGAGCCGCTCTGCCCGCTCTGGAGCGTCACCAGGCCGATCGGCAGCGTCATGTTCTCCGGGGTGCTGAGGAAGATCAGCGGTCCGAAGTAGTTGTTCCAGGACAGTTCGAAGGTGAGGATCGTCATCGCCGCCAGGGCGGGTCCGGACAGCGGCACGATCATCCGGAAGAGGATCCACAGATGGCCGGCGCCGTCGATGCGGGCCGCCTCGTCCAACTCCCTCGGGATGGTGTTGAAGTACTGCCGCAGGAAGAAGATCGAGAAGACGTTGATCAGCGCCGGCAGCCAGAGGGCCGCCAGGGTGTCGACGAGGTCGAGGTTGCGCATCAGCACGAAGACCGGGATCACCGTCATCTGGGTCGGCACCATCAGCGCGCTCAGCATGACCATGAAGATGCCGTCTCGGCCGCGGAAGCTCAGTCGGGAGAACGCGTACGCCGCCAGCACGCTGACCAGCAGCGATCCCGCCGTTGAGAGGACCGCGACCTGAAGGCTGTTGAGCGCCATCCGCCCGAACGGGATGAGTCCAGGGATCTCCTGGAAGTTGTCGAGGGTGAACGGGTCGGGCACCCATCTCGGCGGCAGCGCGAACGCCGCCTCCTCGGCCGTCAGGCTCTGCACCACCAGCCATACCAGCGGTGCCACCATCACCAGGCCGACCCCCCACAGCGCGAGGTCGACGACGAGCCTTCCGGCCCTTCCCTTCACACGCCGTTTCGCATTCGGTTGCGCAACTGTTCTCACTGGTGGTGCACCCACTTCCTTGCTCCCCAGAACTGCACCAGCGTGACCACCAGCATCACGGCGAACACCAGAAGGGAGACGGCCGAGGCGTAGCCGGCCTGGAACGTCTGGAAGCCCTTCTGGTAGAGGTACATCACGATCGTGAGGGTGGAGTTGTCGGGGCCGCCCTGCGGCGTGATGATCTGCACCGGGTCGAAGACCTGGAACGCCCCGATGAAGGTGATCACGACGGCGAAGAAGATCGTCGGTGACATCGCGGGGAGCGTCACATACCACAGGATCTGCCGCCGGTTGGCCCCGTCACAGCGCGCCGCCTCGATCAACTGCGAGGGGACCGTCTGGAGGCCGGCGAGCATGATGATGAAGGTGAAGCCGATGGTGTGCCAGAGGTCGATGCCGATGATCGCCGGCAGTGCCCAGTCCGGGTCGGTGAACCAGTCCGGGCTGGACAGTCCCACCTCCCCGGCGTAGTGCGTGAAGACGCCGAAGGTCGGGTCCAGCACGTACTTCCACAGCAGCGCGACCGCGGCCCAGGAGATCACGAACGGGAAGAACAACGCGGTGCGTACGAAGTACGAGAGCACCCGGCTCATGGTCCGGTTCACCGCCAGCGCCAGCAGGAGCCCGCCGACCACGTGGGTCACCACGGAGGCGAGGGCGAACACGAAGGTGTTCGCCAGGGCCCGGTAGAGCAGCGGGTCGCCGACCATCTCGGTGAAGTTCCCGAACCCGTTGAACTCGGCCGGGGTGAGCAGGTCCCAGGAGTAGAAGCTCAGCACCACGGCCGCCACGAACGGGCCGGCGACGAAGACGAGGAAGAGCAGCACCGCCGGTGTGACGAACAGGTACCCGACCCGTTGGTCGCGGGATCGGCGGGATCGGCGGGATCGGCGGGTGGGGGTCGTGGCGGGGCGGGCCGGGCGCGTGTTCCCGGTGGTGGGCACGGTGGTGGTCACAGCAGCCCTCCCAGTCTCTCGTTGGCCGACTCCAGGGCCTCGCGCACCGGTTTCGTTCCGGTGATGGCGGCCTGCCAGCCCTGGTTGACGGCGTCCTGCACCTCGCCGCCGCGTTCGGGGGAGGGAATCGGGGTGCCGTAGGTGATGGCCTCGGGAAGGGCCTCGGTGCCCGGCGGCGCCTGGTCGAGGAACGCGGCGCTGCTGGCGACCGAGTTGCGGGCGGGCACCGTCGTGCCGCCGTTCCTCGCGTAGAAGACGGACGCCTCCTCCGACATCAGCCAGGTGAGGAAGGTCCAGGCCTTCTCCTTCTTCCGGGAGGCCTTCAGGATGGGCCAGCCGTCCCAGCCCACCGGGGAACCCCGGCCGGCGTTGACCGGCCAGCTCACGATCCGCACCCGGTCGAGCAGGTCGAGGCGGCGCACGTCGAGGGTGGGCCACCGGCCGCCGCCGAACGTGGCCAGCCCGTTGTTGCGGAGTTGCCCCACCGCGTCGAACTCCCCGCCGGGCTGCGGTGAGAGTCCGTCGTCGATGAGCCCCTTGACGAAGGTCGCGGCCTCCACGGCCGCCTCGCTGGCGAACGTGCCGTGGTCCCAGGCGCTGTTGAGGGTGCTCGCCCCGTTGGTGAGCAGCCAGGGCATGATGTCGACGAACGGGAAGCCGAAGCCGAGCGGTATCAGGAAGGCCCCGGTCCGCTCCTTGATCCGGACACCCGCCCGGCGGAACTCCTCCCAGGTCCACTCCTCGGTGGGGAGGTCCACTCCGGCCTGGTCGAAGACCTCGGTGTTGCAGTAGAGCACCGCGGTGTTGTAGCCGCCGGGTATGTAGTACGTCTTCCCGTCGGTGGAGCCGTACGTCTCGGTCCAGTCCCTCAGCCGCGGGTCGACGTCCGCGAAGTACGCGTCGACCAGCGCGCGGTCCCTGGCGATGTAGGCGTCCAGCGGTTCCATCAGGCCCTTGGAGGCGAAGAGGCGCTGGCCCTCGGTCGCCACCTGGACCACGTCGGGCACCTTGCCCCCGGCGATCTGGGTGGAGACCGTGCTGGCGAAGGTGCCCCAGTTCGGGGCCGCGATGCCGCGGGCCTGCACCTCGATGTCCGGATGCGCCCGTTGGAAGGCGTCGAAGAGCTGGTTGAACGCCTGCTGCTGGGTGGCGTCGCCCAGGTAGAGCACGTCCAGCGGTCCGTGCGGCGAGCCCTCCACTTCCAGGCTGAGGCAGGAGGTCAGGGCGGAGACCAGCGGGACGGAGGCGGTGGCCGCGGCGGCGGCGCGCAGCACCCGGCGCCGCGGTACGTGAGCGGGTCTGTGCAGGTCCATGAGGTCACTCCTCTAGTGATCAGCCTCTCGTCATCAGCCCGTGCTCGGCCGTGCTCAACCCGGCCGCAGCACCACGGTGAACGGCTCGCGTCCCTCGGCGCCGACGAGGCGCGCGGTCGGTCCGTCCGCCCGCGCGGTCACCTCGACCACGCCCAGCAGTTCGCCGGCGATCACCGGCCAGCGGCCCGGCAGCGGGTCGAGTTCGATCGTCCGGGCGGTCGCGTCGACGACCGTGCGGGGCCAGGCGTGGGCCAGGCCGAAGGAGGCCATGGAACGGACGTAGTGGTGCCCGCACTCGACCTCGTCGAAGGGGTTGCGGGTGCGTCCTGAGTAGCGGGCGCGAACGTCGGCCACCACATGCTCGGCGTGTTCCCGCTCACCGTGCGCGGCCAGCGCGACGGCCGCGGTGTACTCCACGCCGGTCCACACCTCGTTGCAGTACGGGAAGGGGCGTTCGGGACGACCGCCGTGCGGATAGGTGCAGTTGAGCAGCCCGTGCTCGTCGCCCAGGGCGTAGGTGCGCAGATGGTTGACGTGGCCGTGGAACCCCGCGCGGTGGTTGTGCCGGACGATGCTGTCCAGGGCGGTCGCGGTGTGGGCGCGATCCAGCCGGTCGTCCAGCCCGCAGGAGAGGGCCAGGGCGTGGCCGGCGAGCTGGTCGGCCATGCAGCCGGGGCCGATCTGGAGGTCGGGGTGCACCAGATCGTCGGAGCCGACGTCCGGGTTGTCACCGTCGTCGTAGCGGATGCGCAGCCCTTCGGCGATGCGGTCGACGGAGCCGGCGGGCAGCACCCGGTGCTCGTAGTACTCGCCGTTGAACAGCTCGGCGTCGGTCTTCGCGGCCCCGCTGTGCAGCACCCGCACGCAGGTGGTGGCGAAGTCGGTGTCACCCACCGCCTCGGCCATCCGCGCGCAGGCGGCCAGCGCCGCCAGGTACCAGGACTGGTTGACGCCGCTGGGCCCGTAGTACTCCACGTCCGAGGTGCTGTGCTGGCAGCCCTCCATGAGGCCGTCGCGGTCGGCGTCCCAGCCGAGCGGGATCCAGGCGAACTCCAGTGCCCGGCGCGCGGCCGGCCAGTGCCGGGCCAGCAGGTCGGCCCGGCCGGTGAGCTGCCAGGTGCGGAACAGCCGGACCAGCGCGCCCATCTGTCCGTCGGCCGCCGCCGTCCGCCAGCCGGTGCCCTCGGTGGCCAGCGGCAGTCCGGCGCGGAAGCTCATCATGCCGCGCTCGTCCAGCGAGTGGACGAACTCGACCTCCCGCATCGTCCACGCCAGGTCGGGGAAGAGCTGTTCCAGCGCGTACTGGTAGTTCCACACGTGGGTGCAGCTCCCGTGGCAGCTCCCGTGGGTCTCGTTGGTGCCCTCCCAGGCCAGGAAGGTGCCGTCGGCGATGCGGAAGCAGGTCGGCGACTTCAGCACGGCGGCGTTCGACAGCACCGCGTCCTGCACGGACACCGGCAGGTCGGAGCCGGTGACGGTCTCCACATAGGCGCGGGTGCGGCGCTCGTACTCGGCCAGCTTCGGTACGGCCTGGCGCACCACCTCGGCGGCGTCGGCGAACCGCCCGGCGTAGTGGTTGCCGACCACCGGACCGCCGTGCCCGTGGACCGGTGCCGGGGCGGGGCGATGGGTCCAGGCCCGCCGGTTGGGGAAGTACCAGGTGATCAGGAAGGTGAACTCCTCCTCGCCGCCGGGCGGCAGCGACGCGCCCACGACCAGCGAACCGGTCGGCACCCGGGCACCCTCGTCCGGAGCGGCGGGCTCGTCGAGCTGGCCGTCGTCGCTGAGGTCGTCCCAGAACTCCAGCAGCGAGTCGCCCCAGGAACGGTCTGCCCAGGTGCGCCGGTGACTGGTGACCGGGGTGCCGACGGCGGCCAGGGCGAGGCTGCCCCACGCCTCGTCGTCCTCGGCCACTTCCTCCCCGCAACCGCCGGCGAGCATGGTGACGTCGCCCTCGCGGAACAGTTCGAACCGGTTGCCCGCCGGCACCTCGCCGCCTGCGCGGCGGCCGGCGACGTGCTGGAGGCTGCCGCAGAGGCTCACCTCCAGCGGCGCGTCACCGGTGTTGCGCACCCGGACGCGGTAGACGAGCAACGGCAGGCCGCTGGCATCCGCGTCCCCGGGGATCAGGGGGTTGTACGCGGACACCACCGCCTCCACCGGTAGCTCCGGGTCGGTCAGGTGGACCTGCCCGAAGGGGTAGGCGGCGGCGAACTCGCCGTGCCGGAAGCGGGGCAGTCCGTGCAGGGCGGATCGGCTGCCGTGCCCACCGGCGTACTCGTCCTCCAGAAGGGCCGCCTCCAGCACCCGGGTGGTGCCCGGTGTGCCGGATGCGCCGTCGGACACGTGCAGGGCAAAGAAGGTGTCGGGTGTGAAGCCCTTGGCGGGGCGGTTGAACAGCTCCCAGTCGCGAAGCTGTCCACGGCCACCCAGGCTGACGCACCCGGTGCCGACGCCACCGACCGGCATGGCGACGCGAACCAGGTCCCCGCCGCGGTACCGGCGGACGACCGGCCAGGCCCTCGCGACGGCGCGGTCGTCGCGGGGGTTCGTTCCGGGCGCGGGACGCATCTGCATGGGCGAACTCCTGGAAGGACCTGCACGAAGGAAGGGCACGATGGCGAGAAATCGATTTCACTCAAAACTAGCCACGAGCGCTAGGAGGGAAGGATGCACGGGAGAGCAATCGATTTCAAGACCTAGGGACGAACTGCCTCGTGGGACGCCCTTCTCGGTCAGCCGGGGCCCGAGGTACACCCGCACCACGAGATCAAGGACGAGGACGTCGCCCAGGCTCATTCACGAGAGCCGGAAAAAAATCGGACGGGGATGTCGAGAACCCGCGTCCGGTTCCGTCCCTGGGGTGAACGTGACCACAATGGGTCGCACGAGCACCAAGGAGAACCACGATGGCCAAGTACCTGCTGCTGAAGCACTACCGCGGCGCCCCGGTTGCGGTGAACGACGTGCCGATGGACCAGTGGAGCCCGGAGGAGATCACGGCGCATGTGCAGTACATGAACGACTTCGCGGCCCGGCTGGAGACGACCGGCGAGTTCGTCGACGGTCAGGCGCTCGCCCCCGAGGGAGCGTGGGTCCGCTACGACGGCGAGGGGCGCCCGCCGGTCACCGACGGCCCCTTCGCGGAGACCAAGGACCTCATCGCCGGCTGGATGATCATCGACGTCGACAGCTACGAGCGCGCCGTCGAGCTGGCCGGTGAGCTGTCCGCCGCCCCTGGGGCGGGCGGCAAGCCGATCCACGAGTGGCTCGAGGTGCGCCCGTTCTACGGCGAGCAGCCCACCATCACGGAGTGACGTCACCGATGGACGAGGTCCTGCTGCGGAACCTCACCCCGAGCGTGCTCACCGTCCTCGTCCGCCGCGGAGCCGACTTCGCGGCGGCCGAGGACGCCGTGCAGGATGCGCTCGTCGAGGCGTTTCGCGTCTGGCCGGCCGACCAGCCGCGGGATGCCAAGGGCTGGCTGATCACCGTGGCCTGGCGCAAGTTCCTCGACGCGACCCGCGCCGACGCCGCCCGCCGTCGGCGTGAGGACCGCGTCGAGGAGGAGCCGGCGCCCGGGCCGGCGCCCGCGGCGGACGACACCCTCCAGCTCTACTTCCTGTGCGCCCACCCGTCGCTGACCCCGGCATCGGCGGTCGCGCTCACGCTGCGCGCCGTCGGCGGGCTGACCACCCGCCAGATCGCCCAGGCCTACCTGGTGCCCGAGGCGACCATGGCGCAGCGCATCAGCCGGGCCAAGCGCACCATCTCCGGCGTGCGCTTCGACCGGCCCGGCGACGTCGCCACCGTGCTGCGCGTCCTCTACCTGGTCTTCAACGAGGGCTACTCCGGCGACGTCGACCTCGCCGCCGAGGCCATCCGGCTCACCCGGCAGCTCGCGGGCGCGATCGGCCACCCCGAGGTGGCCGGACTGCTCGCCCTCATGCTGCTCCACCACGCCCGGCGTGCCGCCCGGACCGCGCCCGACGGCAGCCTGGTGCCGCTCGCCGAGCAGGACCGCGGCCGGTGGGACACCGAGTCGATCGCCGAGGGCATCGGGATCCTCCAGGCGGCCCTCGCCCGCGACCGGCTGGGCGAGTTCCAGGCCCAGGCCGCCATCGCGGCACTCCACGCCGACGCGCCCACCGCCGAGGAGACCGACTGGGTGCAGATCGTCGAGTGGTACGACGAGCTCACGCGCCTGACCGACAGCCCGGTCGTCCGGCTCAACCGCGCGGTCGCCGTCGGGGAGGCCGACGGACCGCGCGCCGGCCTGGCGGCGCTCGCCGCGCTGGACGACGCCTCACTGCCCCGCCACGCCGCGGTGGCGGCGTACCTCCACGAGCGCGACGGCGACCTGGCGACGGCGGCGCGGCTGTACGCCGAGGCGGCTCACAAGGCCCCCAACCTCGCCGAGCGCGCCCACCTGACGCGCCAGGCCGCCCGACTCAACGCCCGCCGAGGTCGCTGACGGGTCGCGTTCGGATCTTCCCGCGAGGACCTGTCGGGGATCGGACACGACGGCATGCCGCTCGGACGCTGGCCGCACCCACGGCTGACCACGATCAGCCAGGACGCCCGACTGGTCAGCAGGGCCGCGGCCCGGCGGCTGCTCGCCATGCTCGGCGAAGCCATCGAGGAACCACGCGACCCCCGTCGGCCGTCTTCATCATCCGCGAATCGACGGGCCCCGTCCGATGACTCCGCAGGGCGGGACCTGTCCGACGCGGCGCAGGGCCCGGATCAGTCCGCCTCGTGCCGCGGCGGGGCCGTGCTGTCGCGGATGACGAGTTCGGTGCTGAGCTCCACGCGTTTCTGGGAGAGGTCATCGCCTCGGGCCAGGGTGATGGCCATGGTCGCGGCCGAGGCGGCCATGGCCGCGAGCGGTTGGTGAACCGTGGTCAGCGCCGGGGTGAGCCATTGCGACGGGAAGAGGTCGTCGAAGCCGACCACGCTCAGGTCCTGCGGGACGCGCAGACCCGCCTCGGCGGCCGCGCGGTACACGCCCAGGGCCGCGCCGTCGTTGCAGACGAAGATGGCGGTCGGGGGGTCGGGCAGCCTCAGCAACTCGCGGGTGTGCTCGATGCCGTCCTCGACCCGGAATCCTGCGATCCGCACCAGCGTCTCGTCCACCGGGGCGCCCCCGATGTCCATGGCGGCACGGTAGCCGTCCAACCGGGCGCGGCCGTTGAGCGCGAACGGAGGCCCGGCGACCACCGCGACGCGGCGATGCCCGAGCTGGAGCAGGTGTCGGGTGGCGGACATCCCACCGCTCCAGTTGCTGGCCCCGACCGACGGACAGTCGAGGGGCGGTTCCTCGGTGGCGTCGAGGTGCACGAACGGGATCTCGCGGCTGCGCAGTTGGCTCGCCTGGGCGTCGGTGAGTGCGGAGAAGACCGTGATGACACCCGTGGGTCGGCGGGCCAGAACGCCCTCGACCCAGCCGAGCCCCGGTGTGTGGCGGCCCTGGAGCTCCGTGACCGCGACGGCGAGACCGTGCTCGCCGGCGACCTGTTGGACCCCCTTGACGATCTCGACGGGGTAGGGACCCGCGAGTTCGTGGAAGGTCACCTCCAGCATCGGCGCCCGTCCGGAGGCCCGCTTCTGGCGCCGGTACCCGTGGCGCCGGATGAGCTCCTCCACGTTCTCCCGGGTCTCGGCGGCGACCTCGGCCCGCCCGTTGACCACCTTGGAGACCGTCGCCACCGAGACACCCGCGCGCTCCGCGAGCTGCGCGATGGTCAGTGGCTCTGGCCGCGCGCCGTCATCAGCAGGGCCCGTGTCGGCTGAGGTCATCCGAGCATTCTACGCATCGCACTCCGATCGTTCCGGGGTGGCCGCTTCATCGTTCGCGCCATCGGTCCTGGTCAGCACTGGGGCCCCTGCACCGACATCGGTCCAGGGCCGGCCCCGGGAGAGGCCGGCCCTGGACCGGGACCGACACCGTGCCACGGAGGTACACCGGCTCCGCGCTACGAACCGGTTCGCCCATACCGCCGTGGCACGGCTGCTCGGAGTCCGCGCGCCGCAGGCATCGAAGACGTCGCAGACATCGCGGGACGGAGTTGACGCGGTGCCAGGTCAGACCGTCGGCCCGAACGCGTGGCTGGATTCCCGCCACGCCGCCGGGTGCTGCGCCCCCGACACGGAGCCGTCCCGGCCGCCGCCGTCGCTGTTGGTGGCGGCGTTCAGGGCGGTGAGCACCGCGTTGTAGGCCTCTTTCTTCTGGTAGTTGGCGTCGAAGAGCAGCGGGGTGGACCCGGCGCGCCAGGAGTACTTGTCGGTGATGCCCCAGACGGTGATGCCGTTGCAGCGGGAGACGGCGACGCAGGCTTCGGTGACCTGCCGGTAGACGTTGGCCTGGGCGCTGCCGGAACCGCCGACGTCGAGTTCGGTGATCTGCACGTCGACGCCGAGGTCGGCGAAGCGCTGGAGGTTCTGCTGGTAGCTGCTGAGGTCGGAGTTCGAGTCGAGGTGGCTCTGGAAGCCGACGCAGTCGATGGGGACGCCGCGGGCGAGGAAGTCCTGGACCATCCGGTAGATGCCGTCGCTCTTGGCGTTGATGCCGTCGGTGCCGTAGTCGTTGTAGCAGAGCGTGGCGTTGGGGTCGGCGGCGTCGGCGGCCCGGAAGGCTTCTTCGATCCAGCCGTCGCCCATCTGCTGCTGGAGGTTGGACTGGCGGCGGCTGCCGTCCCATTCGAAGGCCTCGTTGACCACGTCCCAGGAGTCGATGTCGCCGGCGTAGTGGCTGGCGACCGCGTCGATGTGGTTGATCATCGCCTGGCGCAGGCTGTTACCGGTCAGGCCCTGGACCCAGCCGGGCTGTTGGCTGTGCCAGACCAGAGTGTGGCCGCGGACGTCCATGCCCTGGCTCTGGGCGTGGGCGACGAGTTGGTCGCCGGAGCCGAAGTTGAACTGGCCCTGGCTGGGCTCGGTGGCGTCCCATTTCATCGCGTTCTCGGCGACGAGACTGTTGAACTCCTGGTTCAGGGTGGAGGCGTACCCCGCTTCACCGAGGTAGTTGGGCGCGACGGCGGCGCCGACGTAGCGGCCGCTCTCGGCGGCGGCGCCGCCGAGCGTGTCGGCGGCGTGGGCGGTACCGGAGAAGGTCAGGATGCCGGCCGTCGCCAGGCCGGCGGTCATCACGGCGGCGACCGTCGAGCGGGCGGCGCGACGGCGGGTGGCGCGTCGCATGCGTGAGCAGTGGGTCATGGGTACCCCTTGGCTTTCCGGTGGGGGGACAGGGCTGGTTCCTGTCCGGAACGAAGGACCACCCGCACGTGCGGACGCCGGTCCTCGGCGTCCGGCTAGCTGGCGCGTGGGGGAGGGCCTCGCCGGATCGAACAACGGTTGGTGCGCGTGCTGTCGCGTGTTGCCTGTGGGACGGGCACAGGCCGAAACAACCGGAGCCGCGTTCGATGGGACGAACGACGACCGACGTGCCGAGCATCAGGAATCATAGACCTTGTGCCGGCGGCATCAAGGGCCGGAAATTATTATTTTCTGCTCTGATGGCGAAATTTTATGGGTCCTTGAGTGGGCGGTGGAACCCTGGCGTTCCGCTGTCCCCGACGCCACAGGGAGCCGAACTCGCTGGCTGACCCGCCCGGCGGTGCTGGTATCCGCCGCCCGCAATCTTGGGGAAAAGGTGTTATCTGGCGCAGCTGGGGAGGCAGTGTTTTCGGACGGTGATCCGCAAGCGAAACTCCCGTGAGGGGTTGACGGGTCCGTCCGAGGCCCGCTTATGATCCCTAGCCTCCTGGTACTTCGCGCGTCGTACGGGATGCCGAATGATCTGTCCGGAGAGGTTTGTGCCCCTCCCCAGGGCACATGACAGCACGCGCACCATGCGTTTGTTCGGGTGAGTCCCCCCACGCACACCTGGCGGAAGCCCTCGGCGGCGCCGGCCAGACGTCACCGCGGTCCCGCACGGGCGCGTGCCGGACCGCCGGGAGCGTGGTCGGTCCTTCCCGACCCAAGCGCTCACTGGCGTTTCAGCTCGCCGTCGCCGTCGGTGGAATAGGCCGACCCCTCGGCCAGGTAGTGCAGTGTGAAGTCGTCCACGGCCGTCAGCGTGATGCTCGTGTCCGGGCAGTCTCCCTGGCTGATGCGCTCGTAGACCGTCACCGCCTCGGCGGTCTGCTGTTCCAGCCGCCAACTCCCCGCGCAGTCCAGCGACGGGTAGTTGACCGTCGCCACCTCGTCGCCGATGTCACCACCGGTGTACTCGGCCTCGATGTCCCATTCCACGTTGTTCTGGATCGCGGTCCCCCGCCAGGCGCCGGTGAAGTCGTAGCCTCCGGCGTCCGAGTCCCCGGTCCCCGCGTCCTCCGAGCCCGTCTCGTCGTCGGTGGCCGTCGAGTCCTGGGACGGCTCATCCTCGGTCGGCTCGGTGGGCTGCGAGGACTCCCCGTCCCCCGGCCCGGTGTTCTCACCTGAGGCCTCGCCGCCATCGCCCTCGTCACCGCTCAGGAGCGGGACGAGCGTCAGCAGCGCGACGGCCATCACGACCGCGCCGGCCACCATGGCGAGAACGGTGGAGCGTCCCCGGCGGTTGGTTCCGTGCGGCGGGGCGAACGTGGCGGGGGAGGCGGTGACGGTGGGCATTCCCGAGTGACTCGGGTGGGCGGCGACCGGGAACGGCGCAGGGGTGGGGGCGGGCGTGGGGGCAGGGGTGGAGGCGGGGATGGGGGTGGTGAGCTGCGTGGGCGTCGGCCCTTCGAGGGCGAGCAGGGCCGCGGCGTCGCGGGCGAGTCGGTCGGTGAGCTCCGGTGGCAGCCACGGGCCGGTGGCGCTCGTGTGTCGGGCGGCGATCTCGGCGATCTCGGCGGGCGCGGGACGGTCGCCGGGCTCCTTGGCCAGGCAGCGTGCCACGAGATCGCGCAGGGGTCCGGACAGGCGGCCCAGGTCCGGCTCCTCGGCCACGACGCGGTACATCAGGGAGTGGGCGGCGCCGTTCTCGGTGTCGAACGGTCCGCCGCCGTTCACGGTGAAGGCCAGCACCGCGCCGAGGCTGAAGACGTCGCTGGCCGCGTCCAGCCGTTCGCCCCGCACCTGCTCGGGGGACATGAAACCGGGTGAGCCGATGACGGCGCCGGTGCGGGTGACCACGCTGGCGTCGGCGGCCCGGGCGATGCCGAAGTCGATGACCCGGGGCCCCTCCACGGTGACCATCACGTTCGACGGCTTCAGGTCCCGGTGCACCAGCCCGCTGCCGTGCACGGCCGTCAGCGCCGTCGCGAGTCCCTCCGCCAGCCGCCACACCGTGGACTCCGGCAGCGGTCCGTACAGTTCGGCAACGACCTGCTGCAACGGCGGCCCCGGCACGTACCCCGTGGCCACCCACGGGATCTCGGCCGTGGTGTCCGCGTCGAGCACCGGAGCGGTCCACTCCCCGCCCACCCGCCGGGCCGCCTCGACCTCCCGCTCGAACCGACGACGGAAGTCCGACTCCGCGGCGAACTCCTGATGGATCAGCTTCACCGCCACCATCCGGCCCTGGGCGGAGCGCCCGAGGTAGACGCGCCCCATGCCGCCGGCGCCCAGCACGCGCAACAGCCGGTACTGGCCCAGCGCCTGTGGGTCCTCTGGTCGCAGTGATCTCACGGTGCCCCCGATTCGTCGAGCAGAAGTGCACCCTCAGTATCACCTCCGTGCGCTCGTTTCAGGACACGTTCGACCGGGACCGGCTCTCCCTGGAGCGGAGTTGAGCATGGTCACCGAGCTGGCCGGGCGTAGCGCCGCAGGTCACGCCACGGGCGCGGGGTGTGGCCGGTTCAGACCCCTCCACGGTCGGCCCTCCCCGCGCCCTTCGGCATCACTGCTCCTCGTGAATGTCCCTGCCGCTGAACTGCTGCCAGTAGCTCACGCAGGTGTCGCGCCAGTCGGCCGCGTCAGCTTCGTGGAGTGCGAGCTTGGCCCTGACCTCGGAGAAACGCCGGGCGTCGATCTCCGACTCCAGGGAGTCCCACGTCTGCCGCATCCCGGTGACGTACCGGACCCCCGAGTAGTAGTGCTGGACCAGTTCGTCCCAGAAGATCCGGCCGCTGCGCATCGGCCGGTCCCAGGGCACGTGGTGGAACCACATCATCAGGTTCTCGGGGACGGTGTCGATGTTCCCGTACTCCGCTGCCAGCGTGGGGAAGTACTGGGCGGTCAGATCGCTTCCGGTGGGGGAGCGGTCGTAGCCCAGGCCGACGCTGTCCGCCTTGTTGTAGTAGACGGGGTTCCAGTCCTCGCGTGGGAGGTCCGACTCCGAGGGGCCCGGGCCGTAGTGCACGTCGCGGGTGAACTGGTGGGCCACGCCGAGCGGCGTCTGGTAGCTCACCAGCGCCTCCCAGGAGCCCATCATCATGGCCACGATGGCGTCGACCACGTTCTGGTCGTTGCTCCACGTCATCCGGACCCAGTCCTCCGCGATGTCCGCGGACGTGAGCGTCCAGTCCCAGGCCTGACGGCCGAAGGCGTAGAGGTTGGCCTGGGAGAAGTGGTGCCCGGTCAGGTTGTCCGCGTTGCCCAGGTTGGCCACGCCGACGATGGCGTTGTCCGAGTGGTTCTGCGCGGTGCCGTCCACCAGGTGGCCGACCAGGCGCTCGTCGAGGAGCTGGCCCTGTGCGTCCGTGGCGTACGTGTCGGTCTTCAGGATCTCCTCCCACATGGGGGCCAGGAAGCAGAGCATCCTGCTCTGGCCGGTGTACTCCTGGGTGATCTGGAACTCGATCGCCTGGTTGGTGTTCTCCATGCGGCCGAACATCGGGTGGATGGGCTCCCTGGCCTGGAAGTCCAGCGGGCCGTTCTTGGTCTGGAGGAACACGTTGTCCCGGAAACGGCCATTGGTCCCGTCGGGCTGGGGCTCGTCGTCGATGGGCCCGAACTCCAGGTAGGCGCGCTTCAGCCGGTCTGTGTCCACGTCGGGGTTGTAGACGAAGGTGCGCCAGTAGATGGTGAGACCGAGCGGCTCGACCGCCGCGGCCATGCCGTTGGCGCCGTCGCCGTGGTCGTAGCCGAAGTCCTGGGGCCCGGGCTGGCCCTCGGAGTTGGCCTTCACGGTGAAGCCGACGAGGTCGGGAACGGACTCCTGTATCTGCCGGGCCCTGCGGTTCCACCACGCCTGGAAGTCGGCGTCGGTGGGAGCCATCTGCTCCTCGGTCAACGTGTCCGGCGCGAACCGGGTGTCCATCGGCGCCGCGTACTTGATCGACAGGCCGATCCTGATCCCGTACGGCCGCAGCGCGTCGGCCAGCGCCGCCTCCTGGGCGATGTACTCCGGCGTCAGATAGGCGTTGTCGGCGTTGACGTTGTTGATCGTGATGCCGGTGATACCCACCGACGCCATCGCCCGCGCCGCCACCAGATAGCGGTCGAGGATGACCGGAAGGTTCAGGGCGGCGCTGGCGTCGGTGGCGGCGAAGTTGAAGATCGCGCCGTTCTCGCCGTCCAGCCCGCCCGTGCCGGACTCGTCGTTGCCGGCGTAGAGGCGCTCGGTGTCCCAGTAGTTCAGGTGGCGGGTGGTGATCCTGGGGGACTCGGCGAGGTCCAGCCCGATGACGCGCTTCCGCGTCTGGAGGCGGCGAAGGAAGGCGAACGACCCGTACAGCGCCCCGACCTCCGTGCGGCCGACGATGACGGTGCACCGACGCGTCCCCAGGGACAGCGATCGGATGAGGTAGCCGTCGGCGCCGAGCGACGCCAGATCGTCGGCGGAGACGAGTCGCCGCACCGTCCTCGAACTGTCCCTGGTCCCCACGATCACCGCGCCGTCGGGGATCCTGTCATCCGGCCCTGGTCCCACCGGTATCTCCCGGTCCAGCAGCCCGCCAAGGCCGCGGACCAACTCCTCCCTGGCCGCCTCCAGGGTGGACTCCATCAGCCGCTCGTGCGACCCCGGAGCCATGCGCAGATCCGGCGTGTGGCGGTGCACCTTGTTCCGGTCGGCGTTCTCCACGATGACCGTGGTCACCTGCCTCCGGTACTGCCGGAGCAGACCGGGATCGCTGACCGGCACATAGCGCAGCCACAGGTCAGCGCCGTCGTAGCCGTCATCCATGGGAACCTCGGGAGCGGACCGCGCCGCGGTCGCCGGCGTCTCTCCCTTCTCCTCTCGACTCATCGCCTGTGCGGTCTGATGTGGGTTCGCGGCCAGCCCTGCGCCGGCCGCGATCGCACTCATGAACGCCCGTCGTCTCAGCACCATGTCACTACCTCCCGACAGCGGATTTTCAGTATGCCGCACATCGTCCATGTACATGAACCCGCCGTTGGCTGCCGAAATCGTCGCCCCCGCGGGGCCTGGCGCCTGGTCGTGGCAGGCGGCGCTCAGCCGGCCATCGCCGTGAGGAGCTCGTGAGCACCCGGACGGGGTGCCGGCTCATCGACACGGCGCAGTCCGGGCCCCTCGCGGTGCTGGTGGACGAAGCGGGAGGTGGGGAACGTCTCGCGCAGCGCCGGAATCCAGTCCGGCGGTGAGTACGGCGCGGACGGCTTCGAGGGCTTTACTCGGAGGAGGCGCTGGCTACCGGCTCATCGCCCAGCTCCAGATGTACGGGCTGCTGGGCATCGCCACGCTCGCCGAGCTGGCCGAGGAGCATGTCCGTGCCCCACCGCCCGACCTGGCGACGCTGCTCGGCGCCCCCGACGACGAGGTTTCGCGCCTCGCCGCCTTCGCGGGCCTGACACCCGCCCCCGACCGGCTGGACGCGGCGCGTCCGCTCCTCGACCGGACCCGCCGCGGCCTGGCCGCGCGCCCTGCCCCCGCCCGCGCTCGCGGCGTTGCGCGAGGCGTGTGAGCCGGGCGCGCGCCCTGGCGCCGGGGGGTTAGGGCGCGTCCCCGGCGCCCTCGGCGTCCCCGGCGCCCTCGGCGCCTTCCGTGCCTCCGGCGGCCGACGGGTTCGTGCCGTCCTGGCCGTAGGCCGCGAGGTCGGACGACAGCGAGTAGTCCGACTGGCTCAACACCAGCCGCCCGTCACGGAAGTCGACGAAGGCGCTGCCGGGCAAGTAGAGGTCGCCGGTCAGGAAGAGCGGCTCGGTAGTCTGCCCGTCCGGGGAGATCCGCGCGACCTGGCCGACCTCTTCCCCGTCCTCTCCCCATCCGACCTGGTGGACGATCACGCCCTCCTCGTCCGCGGCCAGCACGTCCTGCCGGAAGAGGTCATCGGGAGTCTGCGACCACAGGACCTCTCCCGTGGCGGAGTTCATCGCCGTCACGGTGGGGTCGCCGAAGGCGGTGCTCACGGAGGCGTACATCCGGTCACCCTGGAAGGCCATCCCGCCGCAGTCGTCCGGCGGGTCGTAGACCACGGGGGTGTCGTTGCGGCACACATCTGACAGGTAGACGGAGGTGTCGTCCTTGGCGAGGCCGATGGTCCCGATGGGTACTTGGCCGGTGATCTGTCCCCCGTCGTCGACGAACATCAGCTCCAGCTCGTACGCCTCGTCGCGCAGGATGAACACCAGCGGAGAGGTGCTGTTGACCTTGCTCAGCCACCTGCCCTCCGGCACCTCGACGCTCCAGGCGGTCTCCCCGGTGGCCGGGTCGATCTCTTCCAGCAGGGAGAACGGTGGGGACAGCGCCTCGCTCGCGGCGTCGGTCACCGTGGCGCAGGTGCGCTGCCTGATCAGCGTTTCGCCGCCGACGACGGCGGTCACGGCGCAGACGTCCTCGCCGGTCACGAGCTCGATGTCGTACTCGTCGAACGCTCCCTGGTAGTTGACCGCCTCACCCAGTGCGTCGTACCCGGCGATGGCCGAGTCGATCAACTCGCCGTCCGCCACGCTGTGCACGCTCCAGCCGCCCGAGGTCTGGACAGCGTAGGACGATCCAGCCATCGCGATATGGAGGTTGAGGGGGTTCCCGTTGGGATCCAGCGGCTGGCTCCAGCCCGTCTCGCCCGTGGTCAGGTCGATCTGGGTGATGTTCTGGCCGCAGTTGCTCGCCCCGTGCCCGACGACGATCAGGCCCTCGGCGGTGGCATCGGTCGGCGCGCAGAGGTGCTCTCCCTCCAGTTCGAGGGTCCAGACCTCGGAGCCGTCTGTTACGGCGTACGCGGTGAGCACGAGGCCGGTGGCCTTGACAACGGTGTCGCCCACCGCCCAGAAGCCCGTCGGACGGTCGCCGTCCTCCGCGGCGTCCTCGTTGAGCGACCACAGCTGCCCGCCGGGCAGGTTGGGGTCGACGGCCGAGGCACGGGTTCCGCCGCTGTCGTCCTCGCCGGAGCCGAGGAGGAACCAGGCGCCTCCGCCGAGCGCCAGCACGAGGACGACGGCGAGTACGGCGAACAGCGGACCCTTGCCTCTGCCCCCGCCCCGGTGGCCGCCGGGCGGAGGCGGCGGTGGGTAGCCGCCGGGCTGCGGATACCCACCGGCCTGCGGATACCCACCGGCCTGCGGGTACGCCCCGGGCGGGGGGTGCGCGCCCTGCTGCGGAGGCTGGGGCGGGTGGGGCGGCGGTCCGTTCGGTTGCTGCGGAGGCTGGGCGTAATAGCCGCCTGACATGCCAGACATGAGGTCTTTCCCTGAGTTCGTGGACGGCCCGGGGTAGGACACCCGCCCCCCGCTGTCCCTGCCGGGCCGACGGCACATCTGTCCTTGCCGGGTCGACGGCACCTCGTCCCACCGGCCCTGGCATCACCCCGTTGCGACGCCACCGCCGACGGACGGGTGTCCGCAGCGGTGACACCTTGAGGCGTTAGCATCCCGGGGGGCACTTTCCTCGCGCTTTCATGCCGAGCACAGGCGCTGTCACGGTGGGCCGCAGGGCGGGCCGGCTGGGCGAGCAGCGGATGACGGCGTACGAGGTGCTGTAGGAGGGCGAGGTGGCGTGCGGCCTGAGCACGACGATCATCGGCGAGCACCTGCGCCGGGCGCTCGACCTCTACGAGGGCCCCGGCCTGCCGGAGGCCGCCGCGATGCCGCCTCCTGGCCTCACCCTCCGGGAACGGGATCAGCGTAGGGCCGTCGCGAAGACGGTTCGGTGCGCGGCTGTGTGGTCGTGTTCGCGCCAGGACCATGCGATGCGGATACGGATCTGGTCGCGGTCGGCCACGTGTGGGGCGGGTGCGTTGAGGTGGCCACGCCACCAGTCGGCGTTGCGGGCCTGGCGGTCGAGCATGGCGTCGACGAGGTCGGGCCGGTCCGACGCGTCGAGCCCGTAGGCGTCGGCGAGAATGCGTACCTGGGCGGCCTGGGCGTGGGCGGGTGGTGCCGTTGGCTTGGAGGAGACGCACCAGGTCCAGGCCAGGTACCCGAGGTCCTCCAGGGGGTCGCCGGGAGCCGCGGTGTCGAAGTCGATGAAGGCCACGGGTCGGTCGTCGCGGAAGACGACGTTGTTCGGGCCTGGGTCGTGGTGGCAGACCACCGGATGGGCGCCGGCGAGGTCGCTGCCGCGCGTGGCCTCGTGCAACGCGCGCAGGAGGGCCCCCGCCGCGGCGACCTGGTCGTCGCGCCAGGTCTGGAATCCGGCCGCCACCTGTCCCGGCAGATAGCTGAACGTGTCACGGCCGCTGTCGTCGAGTCCGAGATGGCGCGGTGCGCCGGTGAACCCAGCCCGTTCCAGATGGCCGAGCAGTTCGGCGACGAACGCCGACGCGGCCGTCACGGGCCGCCGAACGGTGTCGCCCACCCGTACCACGCCCGGCGTGATCCGCCCGCCGGACAGTCGTTCCTCGCCGTCTGTCCCTTGCATGGCTCCCCTGGCACCGCGGTGGCTGGTCTTCCGTGCGACCAGCAATGGTGGCAGGCGTGCCGGACAACAGAACGGCCCTTCCCCGGGACCGCCGTGATCACCGACGACGGGTGCGGGTCGGCGGCTCGGGCTGCCGTCAGCGAGTGGCCGCGGGCTCGTCGCGGGTGAGTTCGGCGGCCATGCGTCGCATGCCGACGCGGTTGGCCCGGCGGATCGTGGCCCTCACGAACGGGGCCAGCAGACGGTCCGCGAACGGGGCCCGCAACCAGGCGTACTCGAACGAGACCCGGCTCCCGCCGGCGGGCAACGGCTCGATGCGGTAGCTACCGCGGGCCCGTCGGCGACCGCCCGCGCTGGTGTTCTGCTCGACGATATGCGACGGCCGCTCGGCGTCGATCACCTCGATGTCGACGTCCGCCTTCGCCCCCGCCCAACGTGGCCGTGACCGTGACACGCGACCCCACCCCGCGGTCGGGCCCGTCGTAGCGCCAGTTGGTCAGGTAGTGGTCGGTGAACAGCTCGTGGTTGGCCATGACATCGAGGAAGTCATAGACCTGTTCGGGCCCCTGCGGTACGTCGATCGACACGATGACGGGCTTCATGTACCACACGGTACACCCGTGAACCGGTTGGTACAGTCGGGGTGTGTCGGAGGCAGGGGAGCAGAACGTCGCAGGCCCGGACGAGCGGGCGGCCCGAGGCGGCGAAGGCGCCGGGGATCGCCGCCGGCACCTGCTGGAGGCGGCCACCGACTACGTGGCCGAGCACGGCATCGCCGGCCTGAGCCTGCGCCGTCTCGGCGCCGCGATCGGGACCAGCCACCGGATGCTGATCCACCACTTCGGCTCGAAGGAGCGGCTGTTCGTCGAGATCGTGCGGACCTCCGAGCGACGCCAGCGGGAACTGCTGGCCCAGCTCAGGCGTGACCCCGAGCTCTCCACCGCGGACACCGCCCGCATGCTCTGGCGCGGGCTCACCGCCCCCGGCCTGGCCGCGCAGGAGCGGCTGTTCTTCGAGATCTGCGGACAGGCCCTCCAGGGGCGGCCGGAGGCCGTCCCGGTCCTGGACGGGATCGTCACCGACTGGCTTGAACCCCTCGCCGATGCGGAGACGGCACAGGGCATCGACCCCGCCACGGCCCGCACCCGCGCCCGCCTCGGACTCGCCGTCGTGCGTGGGCTGCTGCTGGACCTGCTCGCCACCGGCGACCGGTGCGGTGTCGACGCCGCGATGGAGGAGTTCGTCCGGCTGCACGACGCACCGGTGGCCACGCCCGGCACGACGGGCACGACCGGGCCATCCGCCGCGTCATCCTGATTCCCCGCTGAACTGCGCTGGTCAGCGGCCGGTGGAGCCGTCGATCTGTTCGCGGAGGATGTCGGCGTGGCCCGCGTGCCGGCCGGTCTCTTCGATCATGTGTACCAGGACCCACCGCATCGACGGTGCCGGCCCCCGGCGCGGGGGTCGGGGCGCGCGAAGGGTCAGATCCGTGCAGGCCTCGATGACCCGGTTCGCTCGCCCGATGGCCTCCCGGTAGTCGGCGACCACGCCGTCGACCGTCTCCTCGGGGGACGGCCTCATGGTCCGGCCCCAGTCGTCGATCTCCTCACCCAGGAAGTAGAAGCGTTCGACGAACGTCAGATGCTTGATCAGGCCCAGGAGATTGGTGCCAGACGGCACCCCGCCGGTCCGGACCCGCGGTTCCGGCACGCCCACTGCCTTGTCCGCGATCGCGCCCCGTAGGCGGTCGAGGATCCCCAGCAGGGTGGCCTTCTCGTCGGCGTCGATTCGCGGGGGTCCGGTGTCCCTCGCCCGCGACGTGGGTTCCTGCGTGCGGTTGGGTGGCATCGTCCGGCTCCGTTTCGAGTTCGAGGCGTGTCGTGCGGGTGGGCGTTCATCCGGCGGATCGTCGGAGGACGAGGATGTGGTCGGTGACGGTGGCGGTCTCGCCGGCGGGTCCGGTGGCCCGGCGCCGGGGCGTGTCCGCGCGCAGGACCGGCCACCGCTCTGGGTCGAGATCCAGCTCGGCGGCGATCTCGGTGGGGGTGGGGTAGTGGGTGTCGGGGTCCTGGTTCCAGGACCAGGGCGCGGTGGAGCCGTGGTCGACGATCAGCAGCAGCCCGCCGGGCCGCAGGGCCCGTGCGGCGGTGCGCAGTACCTGGCTACGGGGCAACGCGAACGGGGTGTGGAGGTACTGCGCGGAGACGAGGTCGAACTCCCCGCTCGGAAAGCTTCGGGCCAGATCGTGCTGTTCGGTGGCTATCCGGTCCCCGACGCCGAGTTCGCGGGCGCGCTCACGCACCCGTTCGACGGCGGTGGTGGAGAGGTCCACGGCGGTGACCTGCCAGCCGTGCCGGGCGAGCCAGAGGGCGTCGCCGCCCGCGCCGCAGCCCAGATCCAGAGCGACGCCGGGGCGCAGCGGTTCGGCGGTCTCGGCGAGAAGTGGGTTGACGCGCTGGTCCCAACCGCGCCGGGCGCCGTAGTGCTTCTCCCAGAACAGCGCGGCCTCGTCGCCCGCGGGATCGACGTGTGCGTGCTGGCTTCGGGCGGCGTCCATCCCAGGTAGCTCCTTCGGTTGGGTCGGCGTGTCGTGACAGCATCGCCATCGGCGTTTCGAACGTGCAAGAAAAGTTGCGGATCCGCATGATGGACGGATGGGCAGAACCCACGAGGACGTCCTGGCGGGAGTCGGGCCACGTTTGCGCGCCCTGCGCCGGGCGCGAGGCGCGACGTTGACGGACCTGGCCACCGAGACCGGCCTCACGGCGAGCACGCTGTCCCGGCTCGAGAACGGAAAGCTCCGCCCCACGCTGGAGCAGTTGCTGCCGCTGGCCCGGGCGCACGGCGTCCCGCTCGATGATCTGGTCGAGGCGCCGCTGACCGGCGACCCACGCATCCACCTGCGACCGGTGCGGCGTTTCGGGTTGGTCCTGGTGCCACTGACCAGACGGGCCGGGGGGATCCAGGCCTACAAGGTGATCCATCCGCCCGCGGGCGAAGCGCCCACGATGAAGCTACAGACCCACGAGGGCTACGAGTGGTTCTACGTCCTCAACGGACAGGTCCGGTTCGTGCTCGGCGAGCAGGATCTTCGACTCGGTCCCGGGGAGGCCGCGGAGTTCGACACCCGCGTGCCGCACTGGATCGGCAGCGCCAACAGCGAGCCCGCGGAGCTGCTCACCCTGTTCGGCGCCCAGGGCGAGCGCGCCCATCTGTCGCCATCCAACGAATGACCCTCCGAAGGCGCCGGTCCCTGAGTGAAGCGCTTCGATGCCGACCGCGGATCAGGTTCTTTCAGGCGGCGCTTGTGACGACTCGGGGATGTCGTTGCTTCTCTCGTTCAACAGCGGGTGGGCCGTCGGTCATTGATTCTCTGCCCGCAGGGCTTGTGCGACCCGTTGAGGACTCCTACTCTCAGCGCCATCGAAGCGCTTCGATCATCTGAGGCACGAAACACCAAACACAAAGCACGTATGACTGCTTGCGCGCGTATCACGGCCGACGGTTCTTCTCCTTCCTCACGGCTTCCTCCTCGGGATCCAGCCGAGGAGGTGCGTCGGGACCGTTACGGAGCGGCAGCTCCGGGTCCCGGCCCTGCACCACACATCGTCCCGCCCGACGGGACCGACCTAGGGAGACACGAACCGTGAGACGTGCCGCACGCAAGCTCTTCCTGAGACTCCTCACCCCGGTGGTCGCCCTGGTGGCGTTCATCGGGGTGTCCACGTCCACCGCCCACGCCGCCGCCTGGTCGACCGACCAGCAGTGGGGCCAGTGGGACAACGGGGGCTACACCCTCTACAACAACATCTGGGGCTCCGGCGCCGGTTACCAGGCAATGTGGGCCAACAGCTACAGCAACTGGGGCGTGTGGGCCGACCACCCCAACACCGGCGGCATCAAGTCCTACCCCAACGCCAAGCGCGTGGTGAACCGCAACCTCAACCAGCTCTCCTCGCTGACCAGCAACTTCAACGTCACCGTCCCCTCGGCCGGCGCGTACAACACCGCGTACGACATCTGGGACACCGACTACGACCACGAGATCATGCTCTGGATGAACTGGAACGGCGCGGTCGGCCCGCTGGGGACGTACCAGACCCGTGTCAGCGTCGGCGGCCACACCTGGGACGTCTACCGGGGCAGCAACGGCGCCAACAACGTCTACTCGTTCCTCCGCACCGGCGACACCTCCGCCGGCACCGTGGACATCCTGCCCGTCCTGCGCTGGATCGCCGGCCAGGGCTGGATCAGCTCCAACGAGCCCATCGGCGACGTCCAGTTCGGCTACGAGATCACCTCCTCCGCCGGCGGACTCGACTTCGTCACCAACCAGTTCGGCGTCAGCTACCAGTGATCCGCGGGCGTCGTCTCGTATGACGTAACGCCCATGCCCCGGCGGCACCACCCACCGCCGGGGCAACCCGCCAGGCGGCGGACGGCTAGGGACGGTCGTAGGTGAGGGGTTGGCCGCAGGTGCCGGGGGCGGTGGCCGGGTCGGTGCCCAGCGGGTAGCGGCACACCTGGACGACGACGCGGTCGATGACGGGGGCGGTGATGGACAGGGAGACGGGCTCGGCGCCGTTGTCGGCCTGAGCGGTCGCCTCTTCGACGAGGCGGTCCCCGGCGTAGGCGGTGAAGGAGGCCACCGCGTACCTCCCGTCGTCCTGGGGGAAGTCGCAGACGGGGCTGCCGTCGGTGACCGTTCCCAGCACGTCGACCGTGATGTGCAGGCCCGTGAGGGAGGGTTTCCAGGTCAGGACGCCCTTGGTGGCGCCCATCAGGCAGTCGTCGTCGGTGTCGGCGGCGAACTTGGTCTGTGTGCTGGGCGGTTCGGCATATGCGGTCGCGGGGACGGCGAACGTCGCTAACGCGGCGGCGGCCACCGCGGTGGCGCTCAGCGCCGTACGCGCGGGGGTGATGGTGCGGCTCATGGTCGGGTCTTCCTTCCTGAAGAGCCGGCGAGACGGGCCCGTGGGTGTGGGCCACGCCAGCGTGTAGCCGTGGGGAGAGTCGCGCAAGAGCGGGTGGCCGGTTGTCGCCAGAAGTGGGCGTCGTCGGCCTCGCCCAGCGGACGCCCCATCTCGCCGGGGATGCGGGCGCGTTCCGTGTGGTGGGCAGCGAGAACGGTGAGGTGGCGGGGGTGTTGGCGTTGCGCAAGCGCCGGTCGGCGCCCGGAGCCGGGTTACGCGCGTAGTTTGAGGCTCGTCAGTGGTGGCAGGTACACCTCATCCACCAGTGCACACCGAAAGGTCCCCCCACATGCACCGGACCCTGTTGACCGGCGTCCTGACGGCGGTGCTGATAGCGCCGTTGCCGATCTCCACCGCCACCGCGGCCGTACCCGTCGACCACACCCCCGAACTCGCCGACGAGGAGGACTACTACGCCGACGCGGCCGGGCTGACCGGCGAGGCCCTGCGGGACGCGCTGCACGACATCGTGAGCACCGGCACGGCCACGCTCACCTACGACGAGGTCTGGGATGCCCTCAAGGACACCGACCAGAACCCGGCCGACCCGGACAGCGTCGTCCTCTTCTACACCGGCGAGTCGCGCGATTCGGACCTGAACGGCGGCGATGTCGGCGACTGGAACCGGGAGCACGTCTGGGCCCAGTCGCACGGCGACTTCGGCACCTCCCCGGGGCCCGGCACCGACGTGCACCACCTGCGCCCCACCGACGTCCAGGTCAACAGCCGCCGCGGCAACCTGGACTTCGATGACGGTGGCTCGCCCGTATCGGGCGCACCCGGCAACTACGCGGACGGCGACTCCTGGGAGGCGCGCGACGCGGACAAGGGCGACGTCGCCCGGATGCTCCTCTATATGGCTGTTCGCTACGAGGGCGGTGACGGCTTCGCCGACCTGGAGGTCAACGACGCCGTCGACAACGGCGGGGACCCGTTCATGGGCCGGCTGTCCACCCTGCTGGAGTGGCACGAGCAGGACCCGCCGGACGCGTTCGAGGAGCGGCGCAACGAGCTGATCTACACGGAGTACCAGCACAACCGGAACCCGTTCATCGACCATCCGGAGTGGGCCGCGGAGATCTTCGGCTGAGGAACAGCGGAATAGCGGTCCACCTGGGCGCGGTTGTACCAGCATCCGAACTCACTGAGGAGTGGTCAGCGTGCGCAGGCGAACCATGCTCGGGGCCGGGCTCACCGTGTCGATGCCGGGCGTCGTCGCGGCCACGGGAGATGCGGTGGCGGCGGAGCCGGACCACGGGCGCGAGCTCCAGGCGATCGACGCCACGGCCATCACGGAGGTGATGCCCGATGGCTACAAGGTCACAGGTCTCGCGATCGAGTACGACGGAATCATCGACCTCGGCCGCGTCGAGATCGACGAGAGGGCGTTCGACGTCACGGTGACGCTCTCACGTCCGGATGCCGACCCGCTCTCTGGTACTCGCACGGTCGTCGATGCCTACACCAACGACGCCGCGGAGTTCGGCGAACGGCAACGGCCGGGCAGGTACGTCATCCTCCAGCTGGACGAGAACGACGCGCTCGCGGTCAGCACCTACTACCAGACGTTCACGCGCTTCTACGACCTCGCGGGCGCCTACGAGGTCAGGCAGGTCAAGGACATCGTGGGCCGGTCACAGACCGTGCCGGCCCGCCCTGACGTCGTCGTCCCCAACTCGGGAGTGCAAAACCTCATCGTCGACGACTACGCCTCAGGAACGTTCGACGCCGCGTCGGGAGTGACGGTGCCGTATCGTTTCTTCACCCCCGAGGTGCGGGCCGGCCGGACATACCCGCTCGTGGTGACCCTGCACGGCCACGGGGAGAGCGGGACCGACAACTTCAGCCAGATCGCCGGGAACCAGATCTCCGTGGCCTTCGCGGACCCGGCGCGGCAGGACCGGCATCCGGCCTTCGTGCTCTCTCCGCAGGCGCCCGAAGGAACGCCGGGAACCGGAGGGTGGTGGCGACCCGAGCTACGGGCGGCAGTCGTGGAACTGGTGCAGGCGACACTCGCGGAGAACCCCGCGATCGACCCGAACCGGGTCCACCTGACCGGCCTGTCCATGGGGTCCTACGGGTCGTGGGCGTTCCTGCCCGAGCACCACGAGCTCTTCGCCGGCGCCCTCCTCGTCTGCGGCGCGGGTGACGAGTCCGCTGCCGTCGCCGCCCTCGGCGCGTTTCCGATCTGGGCCGTGCATTCCGCCGACGACTCCACGGTGGCCTACGACGCCCCGGGGTCGGACTACCGGATCTTCAAGGCGCTGGAGGCGGCCGGCTATCCGGCGACGTGGAGCGAGTGGGCGGGCACCGCACCGGAACGTGTCCAGGAGGCGAATGCCGCTGACGCGCGTGAACGTGCGGCCGCCTCGGGGAGCAAGCACCTCTTCACCACCTTCACCGCGGGCACGACGCCGGTGTTCGGCCACGGGTCCTGGGTTCCCACCTACCCCAACGACGCCATCCTGGACTGGCTGTTCGAGCAGCGGGCGGACGTCGCGCCGTCCTGAGCGTGGCGTCAGGGCTCGTCGAGCAGGCGCCGGGCGGTGGCGATGTCGGTGACGAGCGCGGTGATCCAGTGGCCGCGCACCGCGGCGCGCACGGCGGTGTACTTGCGTTCCCCGCCGGCCACGGCGATGCGGCGCGGGACGGTGCGCAACTGGTCCACCGTGATGCCGATGGTCCGCTCGCCCAGCCCCGCGTCGACGTGGACGCCGTCCTCGTCGAAGAAGCGCTGGCAGATGTCGCCCACCGTTCCCAACCCACGGAGCCGCGTGATCTCCTCGTCCGTCAGCGCGTTGCCGCTCAGCCTGAGCAGCGGTGAGGGTTCGAGGCTGCCGATGCCGACCAGGATGGCGGACAGCTGCTGCCAGGCGTGGCTGACCTCCAGCACCGCCGGATCGTTCAGCAACGACAGGCGGGCTTCCACGGAGCCGACCAGGCCGGGGGCGCGGACGAACAGGGGTGTGGCGCCCGTGAGCTCGGCGAGGCGTGCGGTGAGGCGGGTCGCCTGGACCTGGCCCTGCGGGTCTCCGATGCCGCCCATGAGCTGGACGACCTTGACGGCGCCCGGTGCCCTGGCGGGCTGCATCGCCTCGACGGCGGCGAGCAGCGTCTCGCTCCACGTGGAGATGCCGATCAGGTCGCCGGGGCGGAACGCCGTCTCCAGGTAGCTTGCGGCGGCGGAACCGAGGGCGCGCATCAGGGTGTGCGGATGTTCGGGCAGGTCGTCCCCGTCGAGGATGACGACATCCGTCAGCTGGTAACGCCTGGCGAGGGAGTCCTCCAGATCGCTGTGAATGCCCGGCGGCGCGACCACGATGGTCCGGACCACGCCGAGCTCGGTCGCCGAGCGCAGCAGACGGGAGACCCCGGCCTGGGACAGGCCGAGCACGCCGGCGATTTCGGCCTGCCGCAGCCCACGCTCGTGGTACAGGCGGGCCACGCGCACGATCAGGCGCAGCCTGTCCACCGATTCCCGGCTGGTGAGGTCTGAAGGCTGAGGCACACCGTGAACCCTACTGATCGCCCTGGGCCGCGGCGGCGGAGCGGTCATTCCGGTCCTCCCGGGGCCGGGTCCGGGGCCGGGCCCGCCGAGGAGGGATACCGCGCTCGTGCGACGGCTCCGCGCCAGGCGTCGGTCCGGCGGGCACGCTCCGCCTCCTGCCACTGCGGCTGGTAGACGTCCTCCGCCGGGCGGGCGGACGCCACCTGCTCCCTGGTGAGCAGCCCCAGCGCGTGTCCGGCCAGATGCGCCGCGCCCAGGGCGGACAGCTGCCCGGCGTGCGGCCGGCGAACGACGCGGCCTGAGGCGTCCGCCTGGAGCTGCATGAGTGTGGCGTTGGCGGTGGGGCCGCCGTCGGTGATCAGGGTGGCGATCCGCTCGCCGGCCGTGTCGAGCCCCGCCACCACGTCCTCCACCTGGAAGACGATCGACTCCAGGGCGGCCCTGGCCAGCTCGGGCAGACCCGTCCCGAAGGTGAGCCCGGAGATGATGCCCGTCGCGTCGTTGTCCCACCAGGGAGCGGCCAGCCCGCCGAACGCGGGGACCAGGTGCACGCCGCCGGACTCTGAGGCGGCCCGGGCGACGAGTTCGGCCTCGTTCGTCCCGAACAGGTCGGCGAGCCAGCGCAGTGTGGCGGCGGACGACCGGATGTTGCCCTCCAGGGCGTAGGCGGGGGCGCCGTCGTCCCAGGCGACGGTCAGGCACAGCGGCGACCGCTCGGCCAGGGCGGGCCGGGCGATCAGCCCCATGACGGAGGACCCCGTGCCGTAGGTGACCTTGACGCTTCCCGGCGCGAGGACGCCGTGGCCGTAGAGCGCGGCGTGGGAGTCGCCGAGGACGGCGGCGACCGGGGTGCCGTCGGTGAGCGGGGGCAGCCCGCGCACGCCGGGGAAGGGACCCGTCGAGGCGGTGATGCGGGGCAGCGCCTCGCGCGGGACGCCGAAGAGGTCCAGCAGCCGTTCGTCCCATTCGCGGGTGTGGATCCCCAGGAGTTGCGTGCGGGAGGCGTTGCCGACCTCCACGGTGTGCTCGGCCCCGCCGCTCAGGCGCCACAGCAGCCAGGAGTCGATGGTGCCCAGGCAGAGCTCGCCGCGCCGGGACCTGGCGCGGTCGGGGTCGTAGCGGTTCAGCAGCCACTGGGCCTTCAGGGCGCTGAACATCGGGTCCAGCGGCAGCCCGGTCGCTGCCCTGACCTCGCCGCCCAAACCCTCGGAGAGCAGTTGGGCACACGCGTCCGCTGTCCGCCGGTCCTGCCAGCCGAGCACCGGCCCCAGGGGGCGGCCCGTGGCCCGTTCCCACAGCAGACACGACTCCCGTTGGCTGGACAGGCCGACGCCGACCACCCGGGCGGGCTCGTGCCCGGTCAGACACTCCCGCACGGCCTGGGTCACGCTCTGCCAGATCGCGTCGGCGGACTGCTCCACCCAGCCGGGACGCGGATGGGCGGACCGCAGCGGCGCGGACGCCGAGCCCACCACCCGTCCGGTGCTGTCCAGCAGCAGGGCCTTGGTGGCGGACGTGCCCTGGTCGACGGCGAGGAGCAGCGGGTCGGTCGTCATGACGCCGAGGATGACAGGGCGAGGACCTCCCGCGCCGCGCGGTGGAGGCCGTCAGCGGTGAGTCCGAAGTGTTCCAGGAGCCGTTCGGCGCTGCCGGTCGGCGCGAAACCGGACACGCCGAGCAGCCGCAACGGCACGGGAGCGCGCTGGCCGGTGAGCGAGGCGACCGCGGCGCCCAGGCCACCGCTGACGGTCGCCTCCTCCGCGACGACGATGCCGCGGGTTTCCGCGGCCGCGCGCAGGATCGCGGCTTCGTCGAGTGGATCGACGAACGGGGTGTTGAGGACCCGGGCGGAGACGCCCTCGGCGGCCAGACGTTCGGCCGCGTCCAGGGCGCGCGCGACCATGGTGCCGATGGCCACGAGCGTGACGTCGGTGCCCTCCCGCAGGACCAGCCCCTCGTCGGGGCGGAAGGGGGCGTCCCCGGGGATGACGTCGGGCACCCTGAACCGTGGGATGCGCAGATAGCTGGGGCCGTCATGGGCGTACGCCCAGCGGATGGCGGCCCGGGTCTGCGCGCGGTCGGTGGGTACGACGACCGTGAGGTCGGCGATGGCCCGCAGCCACGACAGGTCCTCGACGGAATGGTGCGTGGGGCCCAGCTCGCCGTACGCCATGCCGGGGCTCTGGCCGCAGAGCACGACCCTGAACCCGCTGTAGGCGCAGTCGGCCTTGATCTGCTCCAGAGCGCGCCCGGTGAGGAAGGGACCGGCGCCGGAGACGAAGGGGACGAGCCCGGCGTTGGCGAGGCCGGCGCCGACGCCCACCATGTTCTGCTCGGCGATGCCGACGTTGACGAGCCGGTCGGGAAACTCGTCCCGGAAGGCGACGAGGTTGCTGGAGCCGACGGAGTCGTTGCACACGACGACCACCCGGTCGTCCTCGCGGGCGAGGGTGCGGAGCTCCTCGGCGAACGCCTGACGACAGTCGTACGCCGGGGCGTCGGCGAACGGAGCGGCGAGGGTCCCGGTCATCTGCTGAGCTCCTTCGCGGCGGCGCGTACCTGATCCTGGTCGGGCACCTTGTGGTGCCACTCGACGCGGTCCTCGATGAAGGACACGCCCTTCCCCTTGATGGTGTGGGCGATGACGGCGACCGGTCGTCCGGTGGTGGAGGGGGCGAAGGCGGCGAGCAGGTCGGCGTGGTCGTGCCCGTCCGCTTCGCGCACCTCCCAGCGGAAGGCGGACCACTTGTCGTCCAGCGGGTCGAGGCCGACGGTGTCCTCGGTGCGTGCGCCCTGCTGGAGCCGGTTGCGGTCGACGACGGCGTACAGCCGCTCCAGCCGCTGGTGGCCCGCGCTCATGGCCGCCTCCCAGTTGCTGCCTTCCTGCAGTTCGCCGTCGCCGAGGACCACCACGGTCCGGCTGTCGTCGCCGCGCAGCCGGGCGCCGAGGGCGCAGCCGACCGCCACCGGGAGACCGTGGCCGAGCGGGCCGGTGTTGGTCTCGATCCCCGGGACCTTGCGGCGGTTGGGATGGCCGTTCAGGTCGGAGTGCGGGGCCATGAAGGTGGCCAGCTCGGCCCGCGGGAAGTAGCCGCAGTGCGCCAGCGTCGCGTACAGCGCGGCGACGCTGTGTCCCTTGCTGAGGATGAACCGGTCGCGGCCGGGCGCGTCGGCGTGCTCGGGGTCCACGTCGAGGACGGCCCCGAAGAGCGTGACGACGATGTCGGTCACGGACAGGTCGCCGCCGATGTGCCCCATGCCGGCCCGGTCGATCATGTCCAGTACCTGGAGACGGATCTCGGTGGCCATGGCCCCCAGTCGTTTCGCGGCCCCTTCGGGCCCCTCGGTGCGGATGATCCGCCGCAGCTCCCGGTGGCGGGCCACCGCGGGAGGGTCAGAGCTCAGAAGCACATGAATATCCATTCAGGCTGCGATATTTCTTCCCCCTGAGGGTGAGGTGCTCCCCGCAGTGTCGTCAAGTCCAGGGCTGACGGCGTGGAATCTCGCCACCTTTTGCGCTGTATGCACCCTTATGCGGCTGGGCTGTCGAAGCCTCGGGTTCATGCAGATACAGATATGAATATAAATTCAGAAGAGGGTGCACCGACGGCTACGGCCCCGTGTCCACCCTGCGCACCATCCCGCTGCCGCGCCGCGCCTTCGCCCACTGGTAGCCGGACGGCCGGCACCACGAACCGGGCTCGTTCGACGTGCTGGTGGGGACGTCGGGTCGGGTCGGGTCGGGGTTCAGTCGTCGATGGTGGACGGGGGTGTTCCGAGGTCGGCCAGGGCGGTCCAGAGGTCATCGGGGACCGAGGTCGTGCGCATGTTCTCGAGCGCGGCGACCCGTTCTGGGGCGTTGACGCCGACGACCGTGGAGTGGACGAGCGGGTTCCGCAGGGAGAAGTGCAACGCCGCGACAGCCAGATCGACCCCCCGGGTGCGGCACGCCTCCCGTGCGCGATCGAGCCAGGCCAGAAGCTCCGGAGAGCTGTCACGGTAGGCATAGCGCGTCGTGCGTCCGGCGAGCAGGCCACCGCCGAAGGGAGCCGCGTTGAAGACGCCCATGCCGCGGCCGGCGGCGTCCGCGATGAGGGCCTCCCCGCGGCGGTCGACCAGGGTGTAGCGGTTGTGGGTGAGGAGGACGTCGAACGCCCCGCTGCTCACGTACCGCGTCATCAGCGACACCGGGCCGGCGGCGATGCCGATGGCGGAGACCAGTCCCTGGTCCTTCAGCTCGTGCAGACCCTGCACGGCGCCGCCGGGGCCGAACGCGTCCTCGACCGTCACCGTGTACGGGTCGTGGAGGTGCAGCACCGGCAGCCGTGACAGGCCGAGACGCGAGGTGCTCTCCTCGAAGGACCTCCACACCCGGTCCCGGTCGAGCGCCCCGGTGTCGGGGTCGGCGTCGACCTTGGTGATCACCGTTCGGCCCTCGCCCAGCCCATGGGCCCGCAGCGCCCGTCCGAGAACGGTCTCGCTGCGCCCCTGCGCGTAGTAGTTCGAGGTGTCCACGGCGGCATGAGGGCCGCTGAGCAGGGCACGGGCGAGCTCGTCGGCGGTGGGACTCGGCGCCCCGTCCGGCGTGGGCGGGTTTCCCAGGAACGAGGTGCCCAGGGTGATCGGACTGACCTGGACGCCGGTGGCCGGGAGAGGGCGCGGATCGACGGGGGCCATGGCGTCACTCATCGGAGGCTCCTCCCGGGCACGCCCACGCCCGCGCGCCGCACCGCCCTGTCATTGCACATACCCAGGTACCCTACGCGGCGCTCGACGACGTCGCCCCCCACATCACCGGCGAGGTGAACCTCCCCGCCGAGATGCGCTCCCTGGCCGAAGACCTGGACATCCCGCTCATCGACCTCACCGCGCTGACCGAGCAACTCGCCGAGGAACTGGGCGTCGAGGCGTCCAAGGACCTGTACCTCGCCGCCATCACAGGACGTGCCGGCTCTAGTCGCTCGCCTGTGGCCACCAGGTCTGCGGGGTCCGGGCCACGTGCAGGTGACCGGTGAACTCCTCGCTGCCGATGACGGGGGGCGGCCGTTCCTCGGCGTGGATGACCCGTGCCTTCAGGTTCGGCAGGGCGGCCAGGGGGCGGAGTGATCGCCCGTGCCGTCGGCGGATAATCGGATGACTCCGCCGTCGAGAGCCGAGGAAGCGAGGAAGGGTGAGCCCGCTGGCCGCGGATCGCGGTGTGCTGCGACGTGTTGCCACGATCCTGCTGTCGCCATGGGGCCGTCTGGTGCTTCTGGTCCTGCTGCTGGCTGGTGCCGCCGGCACGGTCCTGGCGATCGGGCCTGACCACGTTCTCCGTGGCCGCACGGACAGCGCCGCCTCGGTGGCGTGGGCGGGGCCGGCCTTCGTCGCGCTCTACGCGGTCGGCACCATGGCGTTCGTGCCCAAACCGGCCCTCAGCGCTGCCGCCGGCGCGGTCTTCGGCGTCGGCCAGGGCCTCGTTCTGGCCGTCGCGGGGACGGTGTTGGGCGCCCTGCTGGGCTTCGGCGCGGGACGTCTTCTGGGACGCGACGCCCTTCGGCCGGTGCTGCGCTTCGACCTGCTGGCCGCGCTGGAGCGGCGGCTCTCGGACCGCGCCTTCACCAGCATCCTGGGGCTGCGGCTGCTGCCGGTCATGCCGTTCGCCGTGGTCAATCTGGGCGCGGCGCTCTCGCGGATGCGGTGGCCGCCGTTCGCCGTCGCCACCGCGCTGGGTACGTTTCCCGGCAACGCCGTCTGGGTCCTGGCCGGCACGTCGGCCTCGGCGCCGTCCTCGACCGGGCTCTGGCTGCCCGCCGCCGCGGCCGGTGTCCTGGCGGGTGCCGTAGCGGTGCGGCGAGTCGCCCGGCGACGTGCCGGCCGGCTCCGCTCCTCCCCGTGAGACGGGCGGCCACCCGCACCGGGCCGGGCGGTGGGCGGCGACATATAGGTGCCGTTGCCACTACTGTCCGGTGAAGAGTGGCGCCCACCACCATCGGCGGCGCGCGACGCCGTTCCTACTGTGCCGCCATGGACAGCAATCCCAGCGGCGAGGCCGTCCCGTCGCCCGCCGGCACCGTTCCCCCCACCCCGTTCCTCGCCGGGCGCACCGCTCTGGTCACCGGGGCCGCCAGTGGGATCGGCCGGTCGTGCGCGCTCGCCCTGGCCGCCGCCGGGGCACACGTCCTCGTGGTGGACCGGGCGGCGGAGGCCGCCCGGAAGACGGCGGACGAGATCGGCGGCACCGCCTTCGTCGTCGACCTGTCAGAGCCGGCCTCGGTGGACACGCTGCCCGCCGACGCGGACATCGTGGTCAACAACGCCGGACTCCAACACATCGCGCCGCTCCACGAGTTCCCCGCCGACCGGTTCGCCCTGATCCAGCGGGTGATGGTGGAGGCGCCGTTCCGCATCCTCCGCCGCACCCTCCCGCACATGTACGCCCAGGGCTGGGGCCGCATCGTCAACATCTCCTCCGTCCACGGGCTGCGCGCCAGCGCCTACAAGGCGGCCTACGTGACCGCCAAACACGCCCTGGAGGGCCTGAGCAAGGTCGCCGCGCTCGAGGGCGCCCCGCACGGCGTCACCAGCAACTGCGTCAACCCCGCCTTCGTCCGCACCCCGCTGGCCGAGGACCAGATCGCCGACCAGGCGCGTGCCCACGGCGTGCCGGCGGAGGACGTGATCCGCCGCGTGATGCTGGAACGCCCCGCGATCAAGCGCCTGATCGAACCGGAGGAGGTCGCCCAGGCCCTCCTGTGGCTGTGCGGCCCGCACACCGGCTATCTCACCGGCGCCTCGCTCCCGCTCGACGGCGGCTGGACCGCCCACTGAAGCGTGCCGGCACCAGCCGGCGACCACCGACGACTCCCCGTCCCCAACCGCTCTCCCCAACCCAACGGAAGTGGTGTCCATGGCCGCCCCCGAAACCGCCGCGCCCGCCCCGGACAAGCTTCGCCGCGTCGTCGCCGCGAGCCTGATCGGCACCACCATCGAGTGGTACGACTACTTCCTCTACGGCTCCGCCGCCGCGCTGGTCTTCGGCGACGTGTTCTTCCCCGAGTCCGACCCGCTGACCGGAACCCTCCTGTCGTTCCTCACCTACGCCATCGGCTTCGCCGCCCGCCCGCTGGGCGCGCTCGTCTTCGGCCACTACGGCGACCGCATCGGCCGCAAGAAGCTCCTGGTCATCAGCCTGCTGATGATGGGCTGCGCCACCACGCTGATCGGCTGCGTGCCCGGCTACGCCACCATCGGCGTCGCCGCGCCCATTCTGCTGACCGCGCTGCGCCTGGTCCAGGGTTTCGCGCTCGGCGGGGAATGGGGCGGCGCCGTGCTGCTGGTGTCGGAACACGGCGACGCCAGACGCCGCGGATTCTGGGCGTCCTGGCCGCAGGGCGGCGCGCCCGCCGGCAACCTGATCGCCGTCGGCGTCCTGTCGCTGACGACCACCCTGCTCAGCGACGCCGCCTTCGAGTCCTGGGGCTGGCGCGTGCCGTTCCTGCTGTCGGCCGTGCTGGTCCTGGTCGGCCTGTGGATCCGGATCTCCGTCGACGAGTCGCCCGTCTTCCAGGCCGCGCTGGCCAGTGCCGAACGACGCAAGAAGGAGCAGCGTGACGTCGGGCAGGCCGAACAGCCGCCGATCGTCGCCGTCATCCGGAAGTCCTGGCGGGACATCCTGGTGGCCATGGGCGCCCGGATGGCGGAGAACATCTCCTACTACGTCATCACCACCTTCGTCCTCGTCTACTGCGTCGACCATCTCGATCTGGAGAAGCAGACCGCGCTCAACGCCGTGCTGATCGGCTCCGGCATCCAGTTCTGCCTGATCCCGCTGTTCGGGGCGCTGTCGGACCGGGTGGGTCGCAAGCCGGTCTACCTCGTGGGGGCCGTCGGCACCGGCGCCTGGGCCTGGGTGTTCTTCACGCTGCTCGACACCAGATCGTTCCCGGCATTGCTGCTGGCGATCACGGTGGGGCTGGTGTTCCACAGCGCCATGTACGCGCCGCAGGCGGCGTTCTTCTCCGAGCTGTTCGCGACCCGGATGCGGTACTCGGGCGCCTCCATCGGCGCCCAGTTCGCCTCGGTGGCCGCTGGCGCGCCCGCGCCGCTGATCGCCACCGCGCTGCTGCAGTCCACCGACGGCTCGGCGGCCATCTCGCTGTACGTCACCGCCTCCGCCGTCCTCACCGTGCTCGCGCTGCTCGCCGCCCGCGAGACCCGCGGCCGAGACCTGGGCGAGGTCGGGGCCGACGTCGAGGCGGAGGCGGAGGTCGGGGCGGAGGCGGAACGGGATCCTGACGCCCCGGCGACCGCGCCGACCGCGGTGGCCAAGGCCCGCACGACCCCCTGACGCGCCACCGTGCACCTGCCATGATGGCTGACCCATGACTGGTCAGACGACGTCGGCCGCCCACCACCTACGCAGGCTGCTCGACCTGCTGACCGCAGACGCCCCGGCCGAACACTTCGGCGCCGTCGCCACCGAGGCCCGCCTCGGTGGCGTCACGGTGGCCGAGCTCACGGAGATCGAACGCGCCACCGCCGCCGCGCTGCGCATCCGGCGTGTCCTGCGGCAGCACCGGCGGCGGGAGGCGGAACTCACCGCGCTGTTCGACACCGCGAGCGACCTCGCCGCGCTGCGCGACCTCGACGCCGTCCTCAACTCGATCGTCCGCAGGGCCAGAAGCCTCCTCGGCACGGACACCGCCTATCTCACCCTGCACGACGAGACGGCGGGCGACACCTACATGCGGGTCACCGACGGCTCGGTCTCGCCGCTCTTCCAGAACCTCAGACTCGGCCTCGGCGACGGCCTGGGCGGCCTGGTCGCCCAGACCGCCAACCCCTACGCGACGCCCGAGTACCGCACCGACGGCCGTTTCCGGCACACCAGCACCATCGACGCCGGCGTCCTGGACGAGGGCCTGGTCGCGATCCTCGGGGTGCCGCTGCTGCTCGGCACCGACAACGGCCGCGACAGCAAGGTCATCGGGGTGCTGATGGCGGCCGACCGGACGCCGCGGACGTTCGCCCCCGAGGAGGTGGCGCTGCTGTGCTCGCTCGCCGCCCACGCCGCCATCGCCATCGACACCGCCCGGGCGCTGGCCGACACCAGGGCCGCGCTCGCCGAACTCGCCGAGGCCAACGCCGTCATCCGCGCCCATTCCACCGCCATGCAGCGCGCGGAGGAGGCCCACGACCGGCTGACCGACCTCGTGCTGCGCGGCGGCGAGCTGTCCGAGGTCGCCACCGCCGTCGCCGGGCTGCTCGACGGCGCGATCACCATCCACGACGCCGACGGCCGGGCGCTGACGGCCGTACGCCGCGGCGGCGGCCCGTTCGGCAACCGGCTGGACGCGGCCGAACTCGCCGAGGCCGTCGCCGACTCCCACACCAGCGGCCGGGCGGTGCCCCGGCGGGACCGCTGGATCTGCGCCGCGCTCGCCGGCCAGGAACTCCTCGGCAGCCTCGTCCTCCACGGCTGCCCGCGGCTGAGCGACGCCGAACGCCGGCTCTTCGAGCGGGCGGGTATGGTGACGGCGCTGCTCCTGCTGCTGCGCCGGTCCGTCGCCGAGGCCGAGAACCGCATCCGCGGCGAGCTGATCACCGATCTGTTGGCCGCCCCCGACCGCGATCCGGCAGGTCTGGTGGAACGCGGCCGGCGGCTGGGCGTCGACCTGGAACGGCCGCAGCTGCTCCTGGTCGCCGAGACCGCCGCCGCCGCCCGCAAGCGGCTGGTCACCGCCGCCCGGCAGTATCTGTTCGGCAGCGACAGCGTCAGCGCCGAACACGCGGCCGCCACCGTGCTGCTCGTCCCGCACGGGGACACCGGCCCCGGCGAGGCCGCCAGGACCGCGGCGGCCCAGCTCACCCAGCTGGTCGGGGCGCCGGTCACCGTCGGCGCCGCCGGGCCGGCGGCCGGGCCCGCCGGGCTGTTCGCCGCGCATGCCGAGGCCGTCCGCTGCCTGCGCGCCCTCACGGTCCTGGGCCGGGTCGGTGACGGGGCCTGCGCCGCGGAACTCGGCTTCCTCGGCGTGCTCCTCGGCGACGGCCGGGACGTCCACGGCTATGTCGCGGCCACCCTGGGACCGTTGCTGGAGTACGACACCAGGCGCGGCACCGAACTGATCCGCACCCTCGACGCCTACTTCGGCTGCGGTCGCAGCCTCACCCGCGCCAAGGACGAGCTGCACGTCCACATCAACACCGTCGTCCAGCGCCTCGACCGCATCCAGGTGCTCCTGGGCCGGGACTGGAACAGCCCGGAGCGGGAGCTGGAACTGCAACTCGCCCTCCGGCTCCACCTGCTCGCCGGCGCCGGGGACCCGCCGGTCGGCGGCTGACCCCGCCGCCCATGTGGGCCGCCCCCGGTTCCCGCCGGTGAACGGTGTGATGGCCGCACATGGCGGCCCCGCCCGGCCGCGGGGAGGGTGAGGAACGCCGGCTGACACCCGTAACGCACGAGAGGCGACACTTGGACAAGGTGCTGGAATCCGCCGAACAGGCGGTGGCCGATGTTCCGGACGGATCGACCCTGGCCGTCGGCGGCTTCGGGCTGTGCGGCATACCCACCACTCTCATCGGGGCGCTCGCCGCGGCGGGTACCGCGGAGCTGCGGGTGGTGTCCAACAACTGCGGCGTCGACGACTGGGGCCTCGGCCTGCTGCTGCGGGCCGGTCGGATCGCCCGGATGACGTCCTCGTACGTCGGCGAGAACAAGGAGTTCGCCCGTCAGTACCTCGCCGGGGAGCTGGAGGTCGAGCTGACCCCGCAGGGGACCCTGGCCGAGCGGCTGCGCGCCGGCGGCTGCGGCATCCCCGCGTTCTGCACCCCGGCAGGCGTCGGCACCCAGCTGGAGGCCGGCGGTCTGCCCTGGCGGCACGCGGCCGGGGGCGGCGCCGTGGCTGTCGCCTCACCGGCCAAGGCTGTTCAGGAAGTATGCGCCGTGGTCCCGCACTGCTCGACGCCGCTGCCGGGCGCGACCGGCGTGCCGTGCCCGTTGCCCGGCGTCAGGTAGCTGATCACGGGCGGGGCGCCGGCCCCGGTCTGGTACACCGAGCGGGTGGTGTCGGCGGCCAACTGAGAGGTGGAGTCCGCCTGTTGGTCGCTGCCGAGGACGTTTGTCCACTGTTTGACCGACTCCGCCAGGTTGGCGGTGGCCACCGTGTAGTCGGCGCCGCCGTGCCACAGCGACACCGCGGGACGCGGTCCCGTGTAGTCCGGGTACGCCGCGCGCGCCCGGTCACCCCAGGCCTGCGCCGTCGCGGTGCGGCCGGGGAACATGCACGAGAACGCCTCCGGCAGGCTGCTCGCGCAGGCGTGCGGAAGACCCGCGATCACCGCGCCGCCCACGAACACGTCGGGGTAGGCGGCCAGCATCGAGGACGTCATGGCGCCGCCGGCGGAGAGCCCGGTGACGTACACCCGGTCGGGGTCCACGGACAGCGAGCCGAGGGTGTGGTCGACCATCTGCTTGATGGACAGCGCCTCGCCGCTGTCGCGGGCCACGTCGCCCGGCTGGAACCAGTTGAAGCAGCGGCTGGCGTTGTTGGCCGACTGCTGTTCGGCCACGACCAGCGCGAAACCGTTCGCGTCGGCGAACTTCTGCCAGCCGGAGTTGTCGGCGTACTCCTGGGCGCTCTGTCCGCAGCCGTGCAGCAGCACCACGACCGGGCTGCCGGTGCCCAGGCCCGCCGGCGCGTAGCGGTACATCACCAGGTTGCCCGGGTTGGAGCCGAACGACGTGACCCGCTCCAGGGGCACGGCGGCCTGGACCGGGCCGACCGAGGCGAGGACGGACACCAGGCCCAGCAGGAGGGCGGCCAGGAGGGTGGCCGCCCTGCGGGGGAAAGGCGTAGCTCTCATAACGGTGGGTCCCTTCCGGCGCCGTAGCCGTCCAGCCGCGGTGCCTGTCGTTTCCTGGCTTCGCTTACGCGCACCGTAGGGCTGACATGAGCACGCTGATACGGGGATGGCTGCCATGCCGGAGGGCCGGTCTGTATGAGCCCCGTAGGTTGCCGCGGAGAACCGCCGGCTGACCGTCGCCGTTACGGGCCGTTCCGCTGCTCCCCAAAGATCAGTATCGTCACGCTGGACGTTGAATGTTGGACGTTGAACGGCGTGGAGGAGGACCGGGGGTACGCGCATGGAGCCGTTGGCCGGCGAGGATCCGCGCGAGGTCGGCGGATACCGGTTGCTGTTCCGCCTGGGCGCGGGTGGCATGGGCCGGGTGTATCTCGGGCGGTCGCGCAACGGACGGTACGTGGCACTGAAGATGGTGCACCCCGGGCTGTCCGCCGCCCCCGGCTTCAAGGAGCGCTTCGCCCGCGAGGTACGCGCCTCCCGGGCGGTGCACGGCCCTGGCACGGTGGCGGTCGTCGCCGCCGACGCCGACGCGGCAACGCCGTGGCTGGCCTCGGCGTACGTGCCAGGTCCCTCGCTGGCCGAGGTCGTCCACGACCACGGTCCGCTCCCCGAGGCGGCGGTGTGGCGCCTCGCGTCCGGGCTGGCCGAGGCGCTCGAATCCGTGCACGCCTGCCGCCTGGTCCACCGCGACCTCAAACCCTCCAACATTCTGGTGTCGCAGGACGGCCCCCGCCTCATCGACTTCGGCATCGCGCGCGCGGCCGACGAGACCGGGCTCACCGCCACCGGCATGGCCGTGGGCTCGGCCGGCTACATGTCGCCCGAGCAGGCGGAGGGCGGGGACGTCACGCGGACCGCGGACGTGTTCTCGCTCGGGGCGGTGTTGGCGTACGCCGCCACCGGCCGTGGGCCCTTCGGCACGGGCTCGGGTCCCGACGTGATGTACCGCGTGGTGCACCACGAACCCGATCTGGGCGACATGCCCCCGATGCTGGCCGCCCTGACGCGTCGCTGCCTGGCCAAACGCCCAGAGGACCGTCCCTCGCTCGCCGAACTGCGCGCCGCCGCCGCGGGCCACGACGGCGAGGGACACGACTGGCTGCCCGGCCGTGTCACCTTGCAGATAGCCCGCCGCGCGGAACAACTCCTGAACCTGGAGACCGAGATCGGGGCGGGGCGGGGCGACCCGGCCACGGCGCCGACCCAGGTCGTCGGTCCAGCCGCCGCCCCGACCAGGGCCCTGACGACGACACACGGCTCCCAGCACGACTCCCAGCACGGCTCCGACGGCGCCGCCGAGCCCAGGTGGATCCGCGGCTCGTCCCTGGGGCGGCCCACGCGGAGTCTGTGGGGCGTGGGCTCCATGGTCGTCCTGGCGATGATCGTGCCGCAGAAGCACGACCTCATCGACGACTACCCGGAGAACGCCGACGGGATCGACTTCGCCTCCCTCACCGCGTGGGCGGAGAGCACCAACTGGTTCATGGCGCTGACGGGGCTGCTCATCGTCTCCTTCCCCCTCCTCCAGTACGTGCGCGCCCGGCTGCACAGGCACGGCGAGGGCGGCGTCCGGACCTGGATCGTGGCCAGCGCGTGCTACTGGCAGCTGTGGGCGGTCCTGATCGGCCTGCACATGCTCTGGTACCTCGGCATGGACGACGGCTTCAACGGAGACGAGGCGATGGAGCACGTCAGCCCCGTGTACATCGCGCTGGACATGAGCGTGGGACTGAGCCTGTTCGTCAACGCCGCCGCCGCCCCGTTCGCCGCCGTCGCCGCGCTGGTACGGATCAACAGCGCGCTGACCGCCGACATCACCGTGCGCTCCCCGTGACTCAGCCCAGCGCCGAGGTGAGGTCGTAGCGTCCGGAGGGGATCCGGAAGGCGGCCGTGCCGTCCTCGAAGCCGAGGTACGTGACGCCCGGCGCCTCGGCCAGCGGCGTCCCGTCCTCCCGCACGCCGTCGGGGTCGGCGGTCGGGATTCGCAGCGTCGCGGAGGTGTTGGCCGGCACCGAGGCCCGGTAGACGAGCGCGTCGCCCCGTACCGTCCACTCGCTCACGATCTCGCCGTGTGGTGAGAGATGCGCGGCGGACACCTGCGTGATCCTCCCCGTGGGGTCGAGATGAGGGTGCAGGAAGAAGTGCCGGAAGCCCGGATGGTCCGGGTCCGTGGCAATGCCGGCCATGCTCGCGTACATCCACTCCATGATCGCGCCGTAGGAGTAGTGGTTGAACGAGTTCATGTCGACCGGGCCGAAACCGTCCTCCGTGGAGTAGGAGTTCCAACGCTCCCAGATGGTGGTGGCGCCGTTCGCCACCGAGTACAGCCAGGACGGCATCGCGTCCTGGTGCAGCAGGAGATAGGCGAGGTCGGGGCGGCGCTCGTCGGTGAGGACGGGCGCGAGGACGTTCACGCCGAGGAAGCCGACTGACAGCGTGTTCTCCGCGTACCGCACCCGCGTGCTGTCCGGATGGGCCGCCTTGTACGCCTCGTCGTTCCCGATGTTGCGCGCGAGCTCGTCGACGAGCTGGGCGCGCTGCTCCCGCGTCTCGTAGAGGCCCAGCTTGAGTACCCACAGCAGCGCGCTCTGGCTGTTGTCCTCGGGGTCCGTGCCGTTGATCGGCTTCCCGCCGAGGCTGGAGCGCACCGTGACGGTCCCACCCTCGGTGCTGAGGTAGGTGCTGAGGAACGCCCGCTTGATATGGGAGAAGAGGGTGTCGTACTCCTCGGCCTCGTCCGCACGCCCGAGGGCGCGGGCCATCTGGGCCATCAGGCGGGCGACGTAGGCGTAGTAGACGTCGCTCATCAGCTGGGTGCCGGTGCTCTGCGGCGCCAGCCAGTCGGCGAAGAGCGCGCCCTGGCCGGTGTAGCTCTCGCCCGTCCGCTGGCGGATCCAGTCGACGTACCGGGTCATCGCGGGCCAGCTGCGCTCGACGATGGTCAGGTCTCCGCGCATCTGCCAGACGGTCCACGGGACGACGACCCCGCAGTCGGCCCACCCGCTGATGGGCTCGGCGGCGTTGTAGCGGTTGCCGGGCGCGACGGCGGTGAACTGGGCGCCGTCGAGGCCGTAGATCCGCTGCGAGTCGATGAGGGTGTCCTGGAAGTGGCTCAGGAACGTGACCGCGTCGGCGCTGTACAGGCCGGTGTGGGAGAACAGCTGGGTGTCACCCGTCCATCCCAGGCGCTCGTCGCGCTGGGGGCAGTCGGTGGGCACCCACAGGTAGTTGCCGCGCTGGCCCCACACCACGTTGCTGATCAGCTGGTTGACCCGGTCGTCGTCGGTGGTGATCCGGCCCGCCTCGCGCAGGGCCGAGGTGCCCACCCGGCCGGTGAGGCCGGCGACGGTCACCGGGCCTTCGTCTTCGGCGGCGGTCGCGGTGACGGTGACGGCGGCGTAGCGGAAGCCGTAGAAGGTGAGGGAGTCCTCGTGCGTCTCGCCCTCCGGGTCGCCGGCCAGGACGTAGGTGCTGGTCGCCTTGGCGCTGCGCAGGTTGGCGCGGTAGACCGAGCCCTCGGGTCCGTCGGCGCCCTCGCTGTCGTCGTTGAGCATCTCGCCGAATCGGAAGGCCACTTCGGCTCCCGCCGGGCCGCTCAGGGTGTAACGGGGGACGCCCACCAGGTTCTGGCCGAGGTCGAAGACGGCCGTCTCGCCGGGGCGCAGGGTCACCTGCGCGGTGGCGGCCTGCTCCGGATCGGTGAAGGTCCGGTCGGGGTCGATGACGATATGGCCCCTGCCGTTGGGGCTTTCGGCCTCGCCCGCGACCCCGGTGTAGACGGTGAGGGACCGGGGGAGGCGGTCCCATTCGGGCACCAGGCGGGCGCTCTCGCCCGGGTAGGCGACCAGCGACGCGTCGGGGAAGCGCGCGGCGTGGTCGTGCTCCGTCACCTCGGCCCAGGCGGAGTCGTCGAAGCCGCCGTCCGCCCAACCCGGCAGCTCCCGGCGGGCGTCGTAGGTCTGGCCGTCGTAGATGTCGTCGGCGCGGTGTGGGCCGGTGTCGGTGGCCCTCCAGCCGGCGCCGGGCGCGGTGACGACGCTTTCGGCGGAGCCGTCGGCGTAGCGCACCAGGAGTTTGGCCTTGAGGGCGAGGGGGGTGCCGTCCGCCGCGTGGTAGACGCTGCCCTCGGAGACGCGGCTGTTGTACCAGCCGTTGCCCAGCACGGCGGCGAGCGTGACGTGCGGCGGGTCGGCCATCAGGTCCGTGACGTCGTAGGTGAAGTAGTTGACGGTCGTGTCGTAGTTGGTCCAGCCGGGGGTGAGCAGTTCCTGGGTGGCGCCGTCGCCGTGCGGTACGGAGACGCGCTGCCCGTTGACGTACGCCTCGTACACGCCGAGCGCCGAGACGTACAGCCGCGCCTCGCGCACCGGCCCGCGCAGCTCGGCCTCGCGCCGAAGCAACGGCGCCCCCGGGGTGTTCGGCGCCTTGTCCGCCATCGCGATCCAGCGCGCACCGTCCCAGCCGGCCACGCCGTCGGTGCTCAGCAGGCCGGTCTCGAAATGGGCGGCCGGGGCGTGGGGGACCGCGCGGCCCTCCTCGTCCCAGGCGCCGACCGTCCAGAAGTAGCGGGTCGACGGGCTCAGTTCGGGGCCCTCGTAGCGCACCGCGACCGAGTTCGCCGAGTCGACGCGGCCGCTGTCCCACACGTCGGCGCGGCCGTCGCGCAGCCGGTCGGCGGAGCTGGCGACCAGGATCTGGTACGCGCTCTGGCGCCGGCCTCGTGCCGTGGCGGCCAGGTACCAGCCGAACCTCGGGCGGGCCGCGTCCACGCCGAGGGGGTCGGTGCGGTGTTCGACCGTCAGACCCTCGATGGCGGCGCGTTCCGAGCCAGGCGTGGCCGCCCACGACTGGGCCCCGCCGATTCCCCCCGCCGCGGCCACCGCCGGTACGGCGCCGATCGCCCCCAGTACCGTCCTGCGGCGCACGTCTCCGCCCGTCGTGCCGTCGACTCCGCCGTTGATGCCGTTCATGCCCGCTGTCCCTTCGGCCGCTTGGCTCCGGCTGGGTTGTATCGATTCAATGCGATCTGGCGAAGACGGTAGTGACGGCCATGCCACCCGTCCATGCGTGCGGCGCCAATCTGCACACCAAAGGGCCATTCCGACCACATGTGCCCTCCTCGTGGTCGGAACGGCCCCGGCTCGTTCGGTCAGGCCTCGCAGCGCAGGTCGGTCTCGGGCAACGGGCCGCCGGCCAGGTAGGCGTTGACGGCCCGGTCGGCGCACTCGACGGGCTGGTTGCCGTCGACGGCGCGGGCGTAGACGCCGTGACCGCGGATGTCCGCCGTCAGCAGACGGGAGCCGTCGAGCGCCTCGTGGAGGGCGACGCCGCCCGCGTAGGGGGTGTTGTTGTCGCGCAGCGCCTGGAGCATGAGCACCGGCACGTCGTTGTCGATGGCGGTGCCTCCCGGTTCGGCCGGTTCGGCCGGCCAGAACGGGCAGGGACTGATCGCGTTGGCGAACGGCCCGAAGACCGGCTGGGTGGCCCGGCTGTCCTGGGTGGCCCGCCAGTACGTCTCCGGGTCCGCCGGCCAGCCGCCCGCCGGCCAGCCGACGTCCCCGCACATGGTGAAGGCGGAGACGGCGAAGAACTCGTCCAGCTCGGGTGAGTTGAGCAGTTCCAGCATGGCGGCGAGGGCCGGGTCAGGTTCGACGTCCCGCCCGGCCTCCGCGTCGAGCAGGTCGCGCACGACGCGCGCCAGCGTCGGGTCGTTCTCCTCGTGCTGGACGAACTGGCGGAGGATCAGCCGCAGCTGGGCCGCGTCGACCCGGTAGCCGTCGATGGCGATCGGCTTGCGCTCGGCCACGGCGACCAACCGCTCCACGGCAGCCCGCACGCGGGAGGCGGTGCGGCCCAGCCGGTACTCGTCGTGGCGGTCGGCCGCCCACGCCGCCCATTCGTCAAGGCCCGCCTCGGCGGGGGGACCCGACTCCTGGAACAACTCGTACTGGGTGAGCGCCGGATCGGTGGAGCTGTCCAGGACGATGCGGTCGGCGCGCTCCGGGAAGAGCTGGGTGTAGACGGCGCCCAGGTCGGCGCCGTAGGAGACGCCGTAGTACGACAGGGCCGCCTCGCCCAGGGCGGCCCGGATGGCGTCCATGTCGCGGGCGACGTTGCGGCTGGAGGCGTGTGCCAACAGCTCGGCGTTGCCCTCCGGTTCGCCGCACCGCCGCGCGAGCTCGCGCGCGGCCTCGACCGACGCCTCGAAGATCTCCCGGTGGGAACCGGTCGGCGGCGCGGTCGCCGCGTCGGCAGGGGCGCAGGAGAGGGGCGAGCTGTCGCCGACAAAGCGCGGGTCGAAGCCGATCAGGTCGTAACCGTCGGCGACCTCGCCCAGCGCGGGGCGCAGCGCGAGGGGGTAGCCCAGACCGGGGCCGCCGGGCCCGCCGGGGTTGGCCAGCAGGATGCCGCGCTGCTCGTCGGGCTCGGCGGTGGCCCTGATGCGGGAGACGGCGATCTCGATCGTGCGGCCATGGGGGTACCCCCGGACGGAGTCTGGGGGAGGGTCGGCGTAGTCCAGCGGAACGGCGAGGCTCCCGCATTCGGCCCCGGCCTCGGCCAGTTCGGGATGCTGCTCGGCGGAACAGGGCTGCCAGTCGATGCCCTCCCCGCCGGCGTTCGAGGTGTCGGCGGACGCGAGGGCGCCCGCGCCCAGGCACGCCGCCAGGGTCACGGCGGCGAACGGAGCCAGTAAAGCGAAGGACGGGGTGCGCATCGGGCTCCTTGGGCATCGGGTGACAGAGGATCGGAGCCCCAAGCTACGAAGCGGGCGTGACCTGCGGACATCCGGCCACCCACCAGATCGCCCTGGGGCTACCCCCCGGGACCACAGCCGGCCACCTCACAGACCGTCAACCTGAGATGTCGGAACAGGAGAGCCTCTTGTTCGCCCTTCGGGAGATCCGACTCCGATGCAGTTGCTCTTCGCCGTCCGGACCGGCACGTTGACAGGGTTCTGTCGACATGTTGCTATGAGGCGCTGCTCAGCCGGATCTGCGTCGCGCGCATGCCGTTCGGTCACCGGATCGACGGCTACGCGACCGGAAGCGGCGCCCCGAACTCAGAGCGAGGACCCATGCCGCAGCGCGCCGCGACCATCGTCGGCGGCGGGATCGGCGGCCTCGCGGCGGCCATCGCCCTGCATCGACATGGCTGGCGCGTCGAGGTGCTGGAACGGGCCCCGGAGTTCAGTGAGATCGGCGCCGGCATCTCCCTGTGGCCGAACGCGCTGCACGCACTGGAGGCGCTCGGACTGGCCGGCGTCGTCCGGAGACTCGGCGCCGTCGAGGCCACGGGCGGCGTACGCGACCGCCGGGGCCGCTGGCTGTCCCGTACGGACAACGCGGAGCTGGTGCGCCGTTTCGGCCATCCCCTGGTGGTCCTGCACCGCGCGGACCTGGTGCGGGTGCTCACCGAGGCGTTGCCCGCCGACAGCCTGCGGTCGGACAGCGAGGTGTCCGCGGTCCGCGACCTCGACGGCGACTCCCTGGTCGTCGAGCACCGCGGGGGCGAGTCCAGGCCCGACCTCGTGGTCGGCGCCGACGGGATGCGCAGTGCGGTCCGCCGCGCCCTGTGGCCGGACGCGGCCGGTCCCCGGTATGCCGGTTACACGGCCTGGCGCATGGTCACCGAGCCCCTTGCCGAGCCGTCCCCGGAGGGTGCGGCGACCTGGGGCCGTGGAGCGAGGTTCGGCCACACGGCGCTGCCGGGCGGGCGGATGTACTGTTTCGCGACCACGTCGCTGCCGCCGGGAGCAGCCTCGGGCTCGTCCGAGTACGCCGAACTGCTGCGCCGGTTTGGCTCCTGGCCGGATCCCATCCCCGCCCTGCTGGCCGCCGTCCCCGCCGACGCGGTGCTCCGACACGATCTGTACGATCTGCCGCCGCTGCGCTCCTTCGTCCACGGCCGGGTCGCGCTGCTGGGCGACGCGGCCCATGCCATGACCCCGAATCTGGGCCAGGGCGCATGCCAGGCGTTGGAGGACGCGGTCACGCTCGCCCACTGCCTCGACGGCACCTCGGACGTGGCCGCCGCGCTCCACTCGTACGATCTGCTGCGCCGCCCGAGGACCCAGGCCATCACACGTCGTTCCGCCCGGCTCGGTGCGGTCGGCCAGCTGTCGTGGCCGCCCGCGGTGCTGCTGCGCGACGCGGCAGCCCGGCTGACGCCGCCGCGGGCGACGCTGCGTTCCATGGCGCCGGTGCTCGGCTGGACCGCGCCCGGTGATCCGGTGACCTCGAAGGAGAGAGAGGGCCACTGATGCCGGACTGGACGTATCACCCACTGCGCGGCGTGGCCGCCGCCGTCCTCGGCCGGCGTCGTTCGCAGCGCACGGCGCTGCGGCTGCTGGCCGCGATCGGCTCCCGTCCCGCCGGCGCGCGGCTGATCGCCCGGGGGTTCGGCCACCGCCATCCGCCGAAGCGGCTGGCCGGCGAGATCGCCGGCCAGCCCGTGACCGTCCGCCTCGGCATATCAGTCCCGCCCGCGCTCGCCCACCAAGCCGTACGCGCCATGCCCCCGCTCGGGGCCGGTTTCGTCGAGGTGGCACCGGTCTCGGCGGCCGACGCGGAGACCGTGCGCGAGGCCGCCGCCGGCCGCTCGATCCCGCTGGTCGTCCGGGCCCGCGATCCGGAGGCCGAGGCCGCCCTCAAACCCCATATCGACGGGTTCACCAGCGGCGACGACCCGCATACGGTCCATGTCGACGACCCGTCGGTCACCGCCGCGGCCGCCGCGCTCGAGGAGCCGCGCGCCGTCGTGATCGCCCGGCCCGGGGTGCTCGTCGCGGCCGGACCCGGCTGGTTCGCACGGGTCGCCGAGGCGGCCACGCCCACCGCGCCCGCACCGGCGTTGCGGGATGTGGGCCGGGATCCCCGTCGCTGGCCCGCCTGGTGGTGGGCGCTGCTCGTCGGGCTCGGCATGACGGGCGCCGGACTCGGCGCCGCGGCGATCACGCTGGGCCCGGTGCTGCTCCGGTACGACCGCGACTACCTCGGCATGACGGTTCGCGAACTGCATACCGCCAACCACCACCTCGTGCACTTCCTCCAGCACGACCGGATCACCATGGCCGCCACGATGGTGGCGATCGGCGCCCTCTACACCGGCCTCGCGGTGGGCGGGCTCCGACGCGGCTGGCCCTGGGCCCGGGAGGTGTATCTGCTCTCGGGGGCGATCGCCTTCCCCACCCTGTTCTACTTCCTGGCCACCGGCTTCGTGGAACCCCTGCACACGGCCACCACCCTCGTGCTGTTCCCGATGTTCGTGGCCGCGGTCCGTCGGACCCCGCACACGCCGGGATGGCGTCTGGCGCCCGAGGGGCCGGAGCCGGAGCGCCGACGGGCCCTGGCCGGCCAGCTGCTGCTGATCGTCACGGGAGCGGGGCTGTTCGTCGGCGGAGTGGTGATCTCGGTGGTCGGTCTGACCGGTGTCTTCGTGCCGACCGACCTGTCCTTCCTGGGCGTCGACACGCGGACGCTGGAATCCGTGAACCCCCGACTCGTGCCGTTCATCGCCCACGACCGTGCGGGGTTCGGCGGCGCCCTGATGGCCGCCGCGGTGGCGATAACCCTGCTCAGCGCGTGGGGCTGGCGGCGGGGTGAGGCCTGGGTGTTCTGGACCCTGGCCGCGGCGGCGACCACCGGCTTCCTGCCGGCTGTCGCCGTGCACGGCGCGATCCACTACACGGACGTCATCCATCTCGCGCCGGTCTACTTCGGCATCGCTCTGACCGCCACCGGCCTGCTGCTCGCGCGTCCGTATCTCTGCGCCAAGGCGCCGGCGGGGCCGAAGGACTGACGAACTGCCCCGCCGAACGCCACCCGAACCGGCCGGCTCAGCCCTTCAGCCCGCCGGCGAGGAGGTCCGCCCGCCAGAACCGCTGGAGCGCCAGGAGCAGCGCGATCAGGGGCAGGATCGAGATGGCCGAGCCGACGATGATGAGCGGGTAGAGGTCCGTGTCGCCCGCCCCCTTCGCGAGGAAGGAGTACAGCCCCAGGGTCATGGGGTACTTGTCCTGGTCCGACAGCATGATGAACGGAAGCAGGAAGTTGTTCCAGATCCCGACGAACTGCAGCAGGAACACGGTGACGAGGCCCTGCGTCATCATCGGCAGCACGATCGTCATGAAGATCCGGACCTCCCCGCCGCCGTCGATGCGTGCCGCTTCGAGCGTCTCGGTCGGCACCGCGGCCTGCGCGAAGACCCGGCACAGGAAGATCCCGAACGGGTTGATGACGGACGGCAGCAGCACGGACCAGTAGGTGCCCGCGAGGCCCAGTTCGGCGAGCAGCAGGTACTGCGGGATGGCCAGGACGATCCCGGGCACGAGAACGCCGGCGAGGATGAAGCCGAAAAGCATCTCGCGGCCCCGGAACGAGAACTTCGCCAGCGCGTATCCCGCCATCGCGGAGACCAGTGTCGACGCCAGGGCGCCGACTCCGGCGTAGAGCAGGCTGTTGCGGCCCCAGCGCCAGAACTGCCCGTCGCCGTAGGTGCTGATCTCGACGAGGTTGTCCCACAGGCCCGTGCCCGGGGCGAACGAGAAGCTCGTGAAGAGCTCGCGCGGCGCCTTCGAGGACGCGACGAGCACCCACACCACCGGCACGAGACAGTAGATCGCGCCGAACAGGAGCACCAGGGTCGCCGCCGGCGCCATCCGCGGCCGCGGCCGCGCTGTGGAAGTCGCTGTCGACGGAGTGGCCGGTGGCCTTCGCGTGGCGACGCCGCTCATGCGTCACCGCCGAACGTGCGCCGCTGGAAGAACCGAAGGATGACGAGCGAGACGAGCAGCGTACCGGCGGCCAGGACGACGGATGCCGCGGCCGCCCCGCCCAGGTTGTCGTTCATGAACGCCTCCTGGTAGATCTTCATCAGCGGCACCCACGTCTGGGTGATGGTGGTCGAGATCGGCCGCAACGTCGCGGGTTCGCTGTACAGCTGAATGGTCCCGATGATCGAGAACAGGCCGGTCAGGACGAGCGCCGGAGCCACCAGCGGCACCTTGATGCGCCAGGCGATCGTCCATTCCCCGGCGCCGTCGATCCGTGCGGCCTCGTAGACCTCCGACGGAATCGACCGCAGCGACGTGTAGATGATGATCATGTTGAACCCGACTCCCGACCACAGGGCGATGTTGGCGAGGGAGAAGTAGAGGATCGGGTAGGACAGCAGGTCGAGCGGGCCGTGGCCGAGCGACCGGGCGAGGTCGCTCAGCGGGCTGGTGCTCGGCAGGTAGAGGAAGCCCCACAGGAGGCTGGCGATCACCCCGGGCACCGCGTACGGCAGGAAGATCGCGGTACGGGCGAAACCCGCGAAGCGGACCCGGGGCATGTCGAGCAGCAGGGCGAAGAGCAGGGCCAGGCCCAGCACGCTCGGCACCGCGATGAGGCCGTAGACGAGGAGCCGGCCGAGACCGGCGACGAACTCCGAGTCCGTCAGCACGCTTTCGTAGTTGTCGAAGCCGATGAACCCCTCCACCCGGCGGCCGTACGCCCCGCCGCCGTCCACCCGGAGACCACGGAAGCTCAGGTAGAGCGCGTAACCGATCGGCACCAGGAGGAACGCGACGAAGAAGAAGGCGGCCGGGGCGAGAAACATCCAGGGCACGAGGCGCCGCCGGACCCGGCCGCGCGGGCGCCGGCGCGCCGGGTCTCGCGGGGCGCCGACGACGGCTGGAGCGCCCGGCGAGTGGGTGGCGGCTCCGCCCACCCGCCGGCCGGCCTGGTGCGTGGTCATCACCGCACCGTGTATCCGGAGTTCTCCAGGTCCTGCACCACGGCCTCCTGCGTGTCGATATAGACGTCGCGGAAGGAAGTGCCGTCGAGTGCCGCCTGGTTGAGCGCGTCGCCGAACTCGCTCTGCGCCACGTTGACGTTCGGACCCCAGGTCATCGGGATCGTCGTGTCCTGGATGACCTGGTCGGCGATCTCGTAGAAGTCCGTCTGCTCCGGCATCAGACGCGGCGGATCGCTGGACCGCGTCGCCTCGCGTCCCGCGTTGCCACCGGGGTAGAGGTCCAGGCTGAGGAGCAGCTCAGAACCCTCGTCCGAGGCGCCGAGCCAGGCGGCGAACGCCGCGGCCTCCTCGGCATGCTCCGACTTCTCGGGGACGAGATAGGTGGATCCGCCGAGGAACGGCACGGCCTCATCGCCCGGTGTCCACTGGGGCAGGGGCGCGGACTCCCACTGCCCGGCCGTGTCGGGGGCCACCGAGTACAGGACGCTGGGCGCCCAGGCCGCGGCGGCCCAGCTGAGGATCCTGCCGTCGTTGACCTTGGCGTTCCACTCGGGCGTCAGCAGCGGCTCGACGGAGACGAGGTCGCGGTCGACGAGGTCCTGCCAGAAGTCCGCCGTCCGCAACGATCCCTCGTCGGCGATGCCCACCGACCACGCCTCGCCATCGGTGCTCCACCACTGGGAGCCGGCCTGGGCGGCCTGTGCGGCGAAGAACTCGAGTCCGGCGGTCGAGAAGCTGGAGATGTAGACGTCGGGGTCCTGCTCGTGGATGGTCTCGGCCGCCTGGGCGTACTCCTCCCACGTCGTGGGCACTTCGACCCCGTACTGCTCGAAGAGGTCTTTCCGGTAGGTGAACATCATGGGGCCGATGTCCTGCGGCACGCCGTAGATGCGGCCGTCGAGACTGTTGAGCGCCCAGATGTTCTCCTCGACGTTGTCCCGCACCTCGGCGACATCGTCGGTGAGGTCCCGGACGGCGCCGGAGACCACGAGCGAGGGCAGGGCCCGGTACTCGACCTGCACGATGTCCGGGGTGTCGTCGGCGCGGTCGGCGGCGAGGAGCTTCGAGGAGGTCTCCGCCGTGCCCCCGACCTCGGAGAGCTTGATGTTGACGCCCGGGTTCTCCTCCTCGTAGCGCTCGATGATCGCCTGGGCGGCGGGATCGGCGGCCTTGAGGCTGTGGGTCCAGAACTCCAGGGTGACGGGCCCCGACGCGTCGTCGGAGTCGGCGCCGCATCCGGCGAGGGCGGTGGAGGCGCCGGCGACGGCCACGGCGGCCAGCACGCGGGCGAGGCGGGAACGGCCGACGCGTCTGCGGATTCGAGGTGGTGCGGGCACTGCGCATCTCCAGTGACGTGGGAGGGGGCCATCCGGCTTGTCCCTGTTCGGGGGTGGCCTATGCTCATGGAAACGTTGTCATTCGTCAAGCCCTCGCTTGGCGACATCTCAGGGAGCCGATGTGCCCGCTGCCGTGTCCGATGCCGCGATCAATCCCGTCATCGCCGGCTGCCACCCGGATCCGTCGATCTGCCGCGTGGGCGAGGACTACTACCTGGTCACGTCGTCGTTCGCGTACTTCCCCGGGCTGCCCGTGCACCGGAGCCGGGACCTCGTGCGATGGGAGCTCGTCGGGCACGTTCTCGCGGATCCGGACCACGTCGACCTCGACGGCCTCGACGTCTCCGACGGGGTCTGGGCCCCGACGATCCGGCACCACGACGGCCTCTTCTATGTCGTCTACACGGTCGCGGAGAACCGCCAGGGCCGCGGCGCCTTCGTCACGACCGCCGCCGATCCGGCCGGCCCCTGGTCCGCGCCGGTCGACCTCCGCGCCGAGGGCATCGACCCGTCGCTGTTCTTCGACGCCGACGGCCGCTCGTGGTTCACCGCCACCCGTGACGCGCTCTCACCCGACGCCACGGGTCCCGGCGAGATCTACCTGCGCGCGTTCGACCACCGCGCACTCCGGCTCGTGGGCCCGACCCATGTGCTGTGGCACGGAGCGGTCACCGGCGCCTGGGTCGAGGCCCCTCATCTGTACCGGCGGGGCAGCGCCTACCATCTGCTGGCGGCCGAGGGCGGCACCGAGCGGACCCACGCCGTCACCGCCGCCGTGGCGAGCTCACCCACCGGCCCCTACACGACCGATCCGCGGAGCCCGCTCCTCACCCACCGCCACCTCGGTGCGCTCACGCCGGTGCGGAACGTGGGCCACGCCGACCTGGTCGACACCCCGGACGGGGACACCTGGGCCGTGGTGCTGGGAGTCCGACCCCTGGACGGCGTGCACACGCTCGGCCGCGAGGTTTTCCTGGTGCCGGTCGCCTGGGAGCCGGACGGCCCCGTGTTCGCCCCCGGGGTCGGCGCGATCACCGGTCTGGGCAACCGCGAGGCGCCGGAAGACGTGCTGGCAGACGGCCCGGGGAGCGGCGCTTCCGCCCACTGGGTCGGCCTGCGGGGGCCCGTCCGCCACCGCTGGGACGGGAGCGATCTGACCCTCGCCCCCTCGCCCGACGACCTCGCCTCCCGCCGACGCCCCGCGTTCCTCGGCCGGCGCCAGGACCGGCACCGTTTCGCGTTCTCCGCGACGATCCCGGCCCCCGCCTCGGCGGAGGAGCACACCGCGCTGGTGGCGTTCCAGAGCCAGGACCGTTTCGTCGCCCACGCGGTGCGGCGCTCCGCCGGCGGCATCGTGGTCGAGACGGTGCTGTGGGGCGACGGGGACCGCACCGTTCTCGCCCGCCGTCCCGGCTCGGGCCGGCAGCGGCTCGACATCCGCTCCGACGGGCACCGTTACGCCTTCGGCACGCTGTCCGACGACGGCGTCTTCGATGCCCACGTCACGATCGGCGCGCGGGTCCTCAGCAGCGAGGAGGCCGGCAGCTTTGTCGGCGTCCTCCTCGGCGTGACCCACCACGGGCCGGCCGGGACGCCGTGGATCCGGGTCGAGGACGTGACCTACTCGGGTGCCGTCCAGGAGGAGGTCACGGCGTGGGCGAACGAGCCGGTCATCGGGACGGTGGGGCCGAACTTCGCCGGGCGATGAGGGTGGGCGCGATGAGGTGGTGCCGCGGCCGTGTCCCGCCGCCGATCGCGCCGACGAGCACCTCGATGCACGTACGGCCGAGCGCGACGAAGTCCTGGCGCACCGTCGTCAGCGAGGGGACCAGATACTCCGACCCCTTGATGTCGTCGAAGCCGACGAGCGAGACGTCACCCGGAACCGTCACGCCCGCCTCCGCGAACGCCGCGAGCACGCCCATGGCCATCTGGTCGTTGCCGGCGAACACGGCCGTCGGCCGCCGCTTGCGGTCCGCCACCTGCTGCCCCAGCCGGTAGCCGCTGTCGGCCGTGAAGTCGCCTTCGAGTAGCTCCGGCGACGCCACCCCGGCCTCCCGCATCTCCGCTCGCCAGCCCTCCACGCGGGCGCGGGCGTCGAAGGCGGTCAGTCGGCCCGTCAGGTGCACGATGTCCCGATGGCCGAGTTGGAGGAGATGGCGTGTGGCCAGTCTGGCGCCGAGCTCCTGGTCCAGTTCGACCGATCCGATGGAAGGGTTGGCCAGGTCGCCGGACATGACCACCGTCATGGGCACGCGCGTGACCATGCGCTCCAGCGCGCTGGCCGCCACGGGACGATCGGCGATGATCGCGACGCCCTCGGTGGCCTGGCTGGTCAACCGGTCCACCGTCGCGGTGAGCTGGTCAGCGTCGCCCCCCTGCCAGCTGCTCATGGTCACCCAGTAGCCGGCCTGCCGCGCGGCCTCCTCAACGCCCAGCAGAATGCGTGGGAGCTCGAAGAGTTCGGACCCCGCGATGACCACGCCCAGGGTCATCGACCGCCCGCTCTTCAGCGACCGCGCGAGGTCGTTGCGCCGGTACCCCAGACGCTCGATGGCCGCGACCACCCGCTCCCGGGTCTCCGGACGCACCGACGGGTGTCCGTTGAGCACCCGACTGACGGTGACGTGCGCCACGCCAGCCTCCCTGGCGACGTCCACCATGCTCGGGGGACGCGCCGACCGCTGCTCGGACACACCGCTCCACTCCCGGCCGGCCCGGCGGCCGACGACGAGGGCACTGTATCTCTGCTCCGGAGGGCCCGGCGTGCACGGGGTTGTCCGGATGGCCGGGCGCCGCGGCGGGGCACCGGCCTTCCGGTCGGTGCCCCGCCGGCTGTCCGGGGCGTTGTCCGCAGCGCTCGGACCGTTCGGAGCGCTCGGGCGCTCGGATGGCTCAGAGGTTGCCGACGCCCGCACCCGCGGTGACGATGCCGGGGACGTCGGCGGCGGGGTCGAGGGTGTAGCCGTAGGACGGGTCGCTCACCGAGCCGCCCTGCTGTCCCTCGCCGGAGCCGGCGAACTCGTTGTCCCGGGCCACCAGGGAACCCTCGGACGAGGAGCCCTCGCCGAGGTGGAACGGGTCGGGCGTGTTCTCGAAGTAGTTGCCCTCGACGAGCACACCGGCGTCCATCGTGGAGGCCACGCCGTACCCCTCGCCGCTGCCGACGTCCGGGCCGCCGACGCTGTCGTAGTAGTTGTTGTAGACGTGCACCGGGTTGCCGAAGCGGACGCGCGGGTTGCGCTGGCCGGTGCCGTCGAACCAGTTGTGGTGGTAACTGACATGCAGCCTGCCGGAGTCCTCCGAGGCGTTGTTGTCGCTGTGGCCCAGGAGGGCGGTCTTGTCCTGGTCGTGGTAGTGGTTCCAGGACACGGTGACGTTGTCCGCGCCGTGCTTGATGTCCGTGGCCCCGTCGTAGGCGTCCGAGATGTCGTTGTGGTCGATCCACACGTTGGTGGACTCGTCCACGTTGATGGCGTCGTCGCCGGCGCCGGTGAACGTGAGGTTCTGGACGATCACGTTGTCCGCCTGGCGGATGTTGAGGCCGCCGCCGGAGATGACGCCCGACGTGCCGGACCCGATGATGGTCTTGTCCGAGCCGACGCGGACCATGTCGTCGAGTTGGAGGGTGCCGGTGACCTCGATCTGCAGCGCACCCTCGCTGTCGGCCAGCTCCTCGAACTCCGACGCGCTGGAGACCTGTACGACGTCGCCGCCCGCGCCGCCGGTGGTGGCGGCGCCATAGCCCTCGGGCGTGCCGACCGCGAGCGTCTCCGCCGCCGCGGGCTCGCTGGCGTTGCCGTTCCAGGCGGTGAGCCCGCCCACGGTCGCGGCGGCCGTGACCAGCGCTACGGCGCCGCCCAGCTTGAATCGAACGCTCGTCCTGCGCATGGGAATCTCCATCCGGTGTGGGGTTGCCGGTGTCGCCGATGCCGCGCGGCTCTTGGGCATCGCGCACGGCGATGCTAGGCCGGGGCCCGTAGACGATGACGGGCCCTGCGTGGACTTTGACGCGCGCATGGCGGACGACCGGGGGCGCGGCACGAGGTGGAGCCCGCGGTTATGGCGAACGGGTGAATATGTGAACGTGTGAACGAATCTGGCGTCGAGGGTCTGTTTCCGCGATGTGTCGTCGGGTAGGGTGCCGGGTGCCTTGGGAGCGCTCCCATCACTCCCGTACGGCACGGACCGGATCCCCCACTCCCTTCCGGAAGACGGAGACCGCACACCATGTACGCACTTACCCCCACCCGGCGTTGGACGGTTCGGGTGATCGCACCGGTGCTGGCCGGCATCGTCGGTCTGCTGGCGCTGTTCATGAGCCCCTGGAACGACTCGGCCAGCGCCCACGGTTCGATCGTGGACCCCGCGTCCCGCAGCTACAGCTGCTGGGAGCGCTGGGGCGACGACCACATGAACCCGGCTATGGAGCAGGAAGACCCCATGTGCTGGCAGGCGTTCCAGGCCAACCCGAACACCATGTGGAACTGGATGAGCCTGTTCCAGGAGAACCTGGCCGGCAACTGGCAGTCGAAGATCTCCGACGGGAACCTGTGCAGCGCCGGTGACGCCCAGAGCGGCCTGGCCAGCTCGCTCGACGCCCCGGGTGAGTGGACCACGACGGACGTCGGCAACAACTTCAGCATGCACCTCTACGACACGGCCAGCCATGGCGCCGACTTCTTCGAGGTCTACGTCACCAAGCAGGGCTTCGACCCCACGACCGACGCCCTGGGCTGGGGCGACCTCGAACTGGTCGAGACGACCGGTAGCTACGCGCCGGCGGAGGACATCACCTTCGACGTGAGCGCCCCGGGTCGCAGCGGCCACCACATCGTTTACACGATCTGGCAGGCCTCGCACCTGGACCAGACGTACTTCATCTGCAGCGACGTCAACTTCGGCTGAGCGCACCGGCCGAGCCGACAGAGCGGCGACGCCGCATCGCCCACCGGGCCCCGGACGGGGCCCGGTGGGCTCACTTGTTTGTTCGGGGCGTGTGCCGGGCGGCCGCGACGTCGCCTATGGCTCAGGCGGGCACGGGCTCCCGGTCCGCGCCGTCAAAGGGCGGATAGCTCTCGTTCCCCGTGCGCTCGGCCGCAGCGATGTAGTCGGCAAGAGCCTCGCGGGACTGGGCGAGCCGCTGCATCTGGTCGTCGAGCCGCCGCAGCCGTGACCGCATCGCGGTCAGCAACTCGGGACATCCGAGCAGCTCCGGCGCCTCGCCGACCGCACAGGGCAGCAGGTACGCGATGTCCTCGGAGGACAGGCCGGCACCCAGCAGATGCCGGATCTGCTTCACCCGCAGCACGGCGCTCTCGTCGTACTCGCGGTAGCCGTTCGCCCCGCGGTCCGCTTCCAGCAGACCCTGGGCCTCGTAGTAGCGCAGCTGATGGGCGTTGACGCCCGTCCGACGACTCAGTTCCCCGATCCGCATCGAGACCTCGCTTGACTTTCATACCGGTATCAACGTTGACGATCGTGCCATGGACAACAAAACCGCTACGCCCGTGACGGTCATCGGACTCGGGCTGATGGGCCAGGCACTCGCCGGCGCGTTCCTGAGAGCCGGGCATCCGACGACCGTGTGGAACCGCACGACCGCCAAGGCCGACCGGCTGGTGGCCGAGGGCGCACGACTGGCGCCGACGGTCGGCGACGCGCTCACGGCGGATTCCCTGACGATCATCTGCGTCACCGACTACCAGGCCGTGCACGAACTGCTCGGCGCGAGCGATGTCGAGCTGGACGGCACGACGTTGGTCAACCTGACCTCGGGCGACTCGGCCCAGGCCCGGAAGGCCGCCCGATGGGCCGAGCAGCGCGGCGCCCGGTACCTGGACGGCGCCATCATGGCCATCCCGCCGGCGATCGGCACCGCGGACGCGGTGATCCTGCACAGCGGGCCGCAGTCGGACTTCGAGGCCCACAGGTCAACACTCGACGCGCTCGGCACCGCCACCTACCTCGGCGCCGACCATGGGCTGGCGTCCCTGTACGACGTGGCCGGCCTGGCCATGATGTGGAGCGTCCTGAACGCCTGGCTCCAGGGCACCGCCCTGCTCAGGACGGCCGGTGTCGACGCCGCGACGTATGCGCCGTTCGCCCAGCAGATCGCCGCCGGTGTGGCCGAATGGCTGCCGGGCTATGCCGAGCAGATCGACAGCGGCGCCTTCCCGGCCGAGGTGTCGGCCCTGGAGACCGACGCGCGGGCGATGGCGCATCTGATCGAGGAGAGCGAGGCGGTGGGTGTCAACGCCGAACTGCCCAGGCTGATCAAGGCAATGGCCGACCGCTCGATCGCCGCCGGACACGGTGGCGAGCAATACCCCGTGCTGATCGAGGAGTTCGGCAAACCGCGCGACGACTGACCGAGGAGGACCGGTCCGTCCTCGACGCAGGGGGTGCCCGCCGGGGGAGGCCATGGCCGGGCATGCCGCGCGGGGTGGCCTGAAGGCGCCAGGTTGGGGGCGTTACCACAACCGTGGGGCGCCGTCGTGAGTCTGGCTCCTCGTCCCGCCCTACGGCCTACGCGAATGCCGGCCGGGCATGGCCTCACACCGAATAGGAACGCGCCACGATGATCCCACGGCACCTCTTACGCTCCACCATGGCTTTACTGGGCCTGGCTGCCCTCCTGCTCACCACCGGCGCCGCCGAGGCGGTCGACGCGGAAACCGACTGGGAGGTTTCCCTCTCCGGTATCAGCCCCGCCGGGTCCCTGAAGTCGGTCTCCTCCGTGAGTGAGGATCTGGCCTGGGCGGTCGGCGCAGGAGAGGAACAGGGCGTTGTCATGCGTTGGGATGGGGAGGAGTGGAGCGAGGACGGCGCTCCGGGCCTCCCCGACGACGTCTGGGAGTGGTTCTCGGTGAGTGCCGTGTCCGCGGACGACGTCTGGGCCTCGGGCATGGCCGGCAGTGACCAGGAGCTTGTGCACTTCGACGGCGAACGGTGGACCAGCGTCGCCCTGCCCGGCCCAACCCACTCCGGCTGGCTGGAGGTCCCGATCGAAGCCGTCGACGGGCGGCTCTTCCGGGGCGGCAGCGGACTCCACACCTACTCCGACGGCGCCTGGCAGACCTTCGAGCTGCCGCCCCTGGTCAACATCCGGGACATCGACGCCCTGTCGGCGGACGCCGCGTACGCGACCGGCATGCAGTACCCGGTGGACGGCGGTCACCCGGTGACCTACCACTGGGACGGCACCACCTGGACGCTGATGGAGGAGGTCCCAGCGCGGACGGGGACGGACGTGGATGAGATCGCCGCCGTGTCCGCGAGCAACGTCTACGTCGCCGGATGGGCTCACGGGCCCCATGCTGACCCGCTCCTCCCGAGCGTCCTGCACTGGAACGGCACCGTCTGGCAGGACATCACCGGATCGCTCTCCGATCTCTACCTGGATGCGATCGCCCCCGATGGCCAGGGGGGCCTGTGGGCCACAGGTAGCGACCAGACCGAACCCGCCCATGCCGAGCCAGTCTTCTGGCACTACGACGGCACCACGTGGTCCAAGGAGAGCGGAGCGCTGGCACCCGACGGTGAAACCCGATGGCCGAACTACACCTTCTACGATCTCGCCCCCGTCGGCGGCACCGGCGCCTTCTGGGCCGTCGGCGACTACCAGATGCCCATGGACGAGAACAGTTACCAGAGGGTCAACGCCCTGATCGAACGGTCCCTGGCACCGCTCCCTTGACGACGCCCGGGTGTGTGGTGGCCCGCCAGCGGGTGCGCGGACGGGGCCCCGCTGGGCCGGGGCCCGAGGGCGGGGGCGGGGCTCCGCTCCGGCCGCAGCAGGGAAAGCGTCGGCGGCCGGGCGGAGCGATCTGGGGGTCAGGGTGGGTCGGTGAGCCGGTGCAGCAGGTCCTGATAGAGCCGGTGGCACTGGCGGTCGGTGTGGGTGATGAGCTCGTCCGCCCAGGTGATCGCCCATAGGGCGATGCGGCGCAGCATCAGTCTCGCCTCTCGGGTGGGTGGGTGTCGTACAGGGCGCGGAGCCGGGCGGCTACGCGGCGCATGGTGGCTGTGCTGTTGTCGTAGCTGTCTGCCAGGGGGTCGGGGGTCGGGGGTCGAGGTGGCCGTGGTCCAGCGGGGCAGGCGGGCGAGGAGGGTGCCGCGCCACGGCGGTGGGGCGCAGTGGGGGTGGCAGCCGTACAGGTTGAGCAGGTAGCCGCGGTCCTGGATCTCGCCGAGTCGCTGGGCATCGACGCCGAGGTATGCGCCGCACTTTGCGCAGTCGATGCCGAGGAGTTGTCGCTCCGTCAGTGATCCGGTGGCCCGGGAGCGGCTTGGTGGCGGTCTGCTCGTGGTCGGCCACCGCGGCGGTCACCGGGCCTGCTCCGTCGGGTGCCGCGCTGGGTCCGGCCGGGGCCCTGGGCAGTCGTGTGCCGCGCCGCCCTGCATCCACTCCCAGCACGTCGTGCAGCAGACCTCGACTAACCCGCTGCCGGTCGGCGTCGGCACCTCCTGCTCAGGCACGGCGGGTCCCCTGCCGTCGGGGAGCTACCTGTTGCAGCGCTTCGTGCAGCAGCGTCGGCCGTGTCAGCCACCCCCGCGACCCGGCCGGGGCGCGCTGCCAGCGCAACGAGCCCTGCCACGTGGTGGGCGGGATCGTCAGCCATTGCCCCTGCCGGAGCAGGGGCACGCCGCGCAGTTGCCACCCGGCGGTCGTGCCGGTGTGCACGAGCCACGTCATGGTGTGCGCGGCGGTGTCCTCGACGAGCGGGCCAGAGTCGTCGCCGAGGTGGGCTATGGCCCGCACGCCGTCGAACGCGTCCACGCGCACGGCGTCCCACCACCTCCCGCACGGCGTGGGCACCCCGCCCTCCTCAGGCGAAGGCAGCCACTCGGGGTGGGCGGGTGGTGCGGCAGGCTCAGGCATGATCGGCTCCTGACGGTCTGTCCCACAGCGTCGGGGATGCCGTGACGCTATGGCCCGCCCAGAGGCCGGCTACAGATCAGGAACGCAGCCCTTCGCGACTGCGTCGTTACCGAAGGGACGCGTTCCGCGACCCCTACGCGAGGTCGAAGAACCGCGCGAGTCTTCGCTGCTGGGGCGACAACCGACGGCGCTTCGTCGCTGCCAACGCCGTCTGGAACGTGTCCGTCGCCATCCTTTGGTGCCGAAGCCACTCCGGCGTCTCGTCGAGCAGCGCGCCGAGGATGGCCGTGGCCTGGTCACCCTGCTTCACCATCGCGTGCGCCTGCGCCACATCCAGCAGATGACGGCGCCGGAAGGTGTTGTTCATCGCCGGCATACGAGCCGACAGGCTCAGCACCCGGTCAGGCTGCTCCGCGACCAGATGGTTCTCGATCCCCTGGAACGCCACGGTGCGCCAGTCGAAGCGCCCCCAGCTCGACTCCTCAACGGCCGTACCGCCGCCCAGCGCAGATCCAGCCGTGCGCGCCAGCCGCAGCATGTCCCTCGCCTCACGCGGCCGGTTGTTCCGAGCCGCCGCCGCGCTGGCGTGAACCAGCAGCTTCCCCCACGCCCCCAGGTCCTGGCGCGACGCACGAGAGATGCGGGGCTCGACCTCCTCGGCCGTCGTCACGCTGACGCGCTCCGCCTCATCCAACCGCCCCTGCCGCATGAGCAACCAGCCCTGCTGATACACGGCCGCCGCAACGCCCGCGCGATCGCCAGCCGCCACCGCGTCCCGGACGGCGTCCCTCAGCGCGATATGCGCCAGGTCGAGAGCGCGCACCTGCGTCAGGTAGCGGCCCGCCATCTGGAGCACGTTGCCTCGGAGCCTCACCGCCTCGGTGTGCTGAGGGCCTCCGTCGAAGTGGTCAACGGCTTCGTGGCTGGAGCGCACCAGTTCGGGCAGCAGTTCGGCGACCTCCGCGTAGTCGTCGCGGTGGTAGGCGCTGGCAACGTCCTTCGCGGTCCGCCGCAACTGGACGAGGTCCGGTTCGCCATCCGCGGTATCGAGGCGCCTGGAGAACGTGACGGGAGGAGCGATGGCTTGGCGCAGCCGCATCAGGTCGATGTTGTCGTCGGTGTGTCGACGTGACTGATGTGGCCCCGCCGACTCGAACAGCGCCGAGGTGCGCACCTGCAGTGCCCGGGCGAGGGCGTGGTACGTCTCGATGCGTGCGGTCCCGCCGCGTTCGATCTTCTTCACCGTCCCGGTGGACAGGCCGGCGTGCTCGGCGAGTGCTTCTTGGGTGAGTCCTCGGCGGCGGCGGATGTCTCGCAACCGATCGCCGGGGACGGTGGAGTCAGGCATGTCGATACCCCGTCCTGTTCTGGCCGGCTCGTCACGTGCCAGCTTAGGGCGGGGATTTCACGTTCGTCCCCGCTTCGTCGCGGCACCCTCGTCCCGTTGACGGCAGGGTCGCCTGTTGCCCGAACGGCCCGCGCCCGCATAGTCGTCTACCCGCCCACGTCGGGCGGCGGGCGGCGGTCCGTGGGGATGCAGGGCGCCTACCCCGGGCGGGCGGGGATGCTCGTCGCAGGCGTGCCCGGAGCGGTGGCGATGGTCCGGGCGTGGGGGGCCGAGGGGCACCCGGCCTCGGTGGTGTGGTCGTGTCGCTGGCACCGCCCCGCGTTTCGCGGGTTCGGATAAGGAAAAGTGCAGGCGCCTCAGCGGTGGGGACGACGGGCGATAACTTGTGCGGCAGCAGAGCAGGTCGGTCGACAACGGGGGATCCATATGCGGTACCGCTTCACGTCCTACCACCCGGCGAGTGACGCCGAGGCAGCCGTCACGGACGGCACAAGGCTGGGCGGCCTGCCGCACTGGCTGGCGGAGCCGCAGTGGCCGGTCGACCCGTACGAGAACGAACTCGCCGCGTTCATGGGGCAGTTCCGGGTGCCGGCGGCGGACGGCAGCGGGAACGGGGACCGGATGGTGTACCTGTTCGCCATCGGGTTCTCGGGTGAACACGCCACCGTCGTCCAGCCGGGCGGGCAGGTCACCGAGTCCTTCGAGACGCGGGCGGCGGCCACCGGGCCGACCGACCTGGACCGGGTCCACCTGCTCCGGGTGGAGGAGGAGGTCGACTTCTCCCACGTTGAGCGGGAACTGGAGCCGGACGAGGACGAGGACGAGGAGGACCGGGAGGCGCGGCTGGAGGAACTGCTCGCAGAGCGCCAGAAGGACGCCGCAGGCAGCATCCGGATGAACCAGCTCGGCGGCCCCGATGTGGTGCCGGTCTGGTTGCAGGGCGACGACCTGCCGGGCGAGGGCTGGCAGCTGGTCGCGCAGCTCGACTCCTACCAACTGCCCTTCGATGTCAACTTCGGTGACAGCGGGGTCGGTTACCTGTTCCTCTCGCCAGACGGCAAGAACGCCGAGTTCCTCTTCCAGAGCTGCTGAGGGGTCAGGCATGGAGCTTCCCCGGCCCCGCCCGGCGGGGGAGGGGCCGCCGGCTCAGCCACGGTGTGCCCCCTGTCCAGGGCGTGGTGCGAGCTGCTCCAGCGCCGCACGTAGCAGCGTCGGGCGCGTCAGCCACCCCTTCGTCCCGGGTGGCGTGCGTTGCCAGCGCAGGGAGCCCTCCCATGTGGTGGGCGGGATTGTCAGCCATTGGCCTTGCCGGAGCAGGGTCACGCCGCGCCGGTTAGTCGCGGCCGCTGCCGCTGTTCTCCCCCCTGTGCCGGTGTTCGTCCAACCACCACCACATGTTCTTGGGGTCGTCACTGCTGTATCTGCGTCCGCACCAGCACTCACCGGCCAACTGGCCGCCGGACTGGCGGAAGGTGACGTGCAGGACCTGGCCGCGCTCACTCATGTGCCGTTCGCTCCTGGGGGTGGGTGGCCAGCGCCTCCACGGTGATGTCCAGCCACGGGGCCATCGGCAGGGACATCAGGGCGTCGTGGAGCTGGGCGGGGTCGTCGGCCTCGTACAGGCCGACGGTCGCGTTGCGGCCGGGGACCCGCCAGAGCCGCTTCAGGATGCCGGCGTCGCGGAGTTCCTGGGCGCGGGCCCTCTCTCCCGCCCGCAGTTCCTCGCGCTGCTCGGGCGGGGTGGTGGGTGGCATTCGGTTCTCCGACCGGACGAGGAACTCCACGTCGTCTCCTTGAAGTTGCTGGGGTGTGGGCGGTTGCCCGGCTGTCAGTGGGCCGCGATGTCCCGCAGGACGTCGGCCAGCGCCTTCGGTGCGGTGACCATCGCCTCATGGCCGGTGTCCAGTTCGGTCACCGGCCAGCCTCGTTTCCTGGCCCGCTCGGCCTGCGTCCGGAAGACGCGCATCCAGTTCACGCACTCCACGAACGCTCCGGGGACGTCCTCGGCTGCGCCGGTGAGTCGGAGGGGATCGGTGTACGTCTTCCAGGGGTGCGGGGTGAGCTTGGGCGTCAGCCAGTCGACGTCGGTCTGCTCGGTGACGCCGAGGACGGAGAGCGAGCGTGGGGGGACGAGCCAGCCGAGGCCGGGCCCGGCGGCCGACTCGGCCCAGTGGTGGGCGACCGTCTCCGGGAGCAGGTCCCGGGCCGCTTCCCCGTCGGCACCGACGAAGGCGTCGACGTGAACGCGCCGGGCTATGCGCTCCGGCCGGCGGTCGGCGACGGCCGTGACGACCTGCCCGGCGTAGCTGTGGCCGGCCAGGACGACCTCGCGTAGGTCCAGTACGTCCAGCAGCCGGATGACGTCCTCCACGTGGGTGTCCAGACCCACCTGCGGGGAGAGCAGGTGGGCCCGTTCCGACAGGCCGGTCAGGGTCGGGGGGTGTACGTCGTGGCCGTGGGCGCGCAGCACGGAGGCGACACGGTCCCAGCACCAGCCTCCGTGCCACGCTCCGTGGACCAGGACGAAGGTGCTCACGCCCCGGTCACCACCCCTGCGCGCGGCGCGCGGCGGGACTGCGCCTGGGCGGCAGCGGCCTCTTCGGCGGCCTTCGTCTCGCGGGCCGCCATCCGTTCCAGCAGCCTGCGGCCCCGCAGCCCTGCCACGTCCGAGCGGATGCTGGACTCGGGCGGGCCGCCGGTCTCCGTGGCGACCATGTGCTCCTGTATCTCCAGGGCGTCCACGTCCTCCTTCATCACGGCGAGCTGCTGCTCCAGCTGGAAGCGGGACAGCTCCTCGTCGTCGATGAGGTAGTCACGGGCCAGGGCGAAGAAGTCGTGCGTCTCGTACTCGTTGGCCGGGGTCATCCCGTACAGCACCTTCATGTGGAAACCCTCGGGCTCCTCGGTGCCGGTCGGGGCGAGCCTCATGTTCAGTTTGAAGACACCCGGCGCGTAGAACTCGCCGTCCTGCCACCGGTCGACCGGGGAAGTGAGGCCCATCGACTTCTCGTAGAACGGCGGGGCCTCGATGCCCGTCATGCGCCGGGTGAACGACACGCGGCTGCCCTCCGCGGTGACGTCGATCGGGGTGGCCGCCACGGCGGCGTTGCCGATGGTGTTCGGGTGGAGGAACGTCTCGTGGGTCAGGTCCAGCAGGTTTTCCACCAGCAGCAGATGGCGGGCCTTCAGCGGCACCACGCCGTGCACATGCGTCCAGTCGGGGTCACTGAGCCACGAGGTGTCGGGAAGCTCGGCGGGGTCGGCGAGTTCGGGGTCACCCGGCCAGATCCAGACGATGCCGTCCCGCTCGACGATGGGAAAGCGGTGCACGGACGCCTTGGGCGTGTCGGACTGTTCGGCCACGCCCACGCACTGGCCGCCACCGTCGATCCGATAGCCGTGGTAGTCACAGGTGATGACGTCCGCGTCCGGGTCGAGCTTGCCCAGGGTGAGCGGGTACTTGCGGTGCGGGCAGCGGTCTTCGAGGGCGGTGACCGTGCCGTTGCGCATCCGGTAGAAGCAGACGGGGCGGCCGACGATCCATCGCTGCAGCAGGGTTCGGCCGATCTCGTCGGACCACGCGCCCTGGTACCAGCCGTTCCTGACAAGAGGGGTGGGTTGTGTCATCGATGGTCCTCAAGAAGCGAAGGGGTGAGAGTGGGAAGGGTCCGGGGCCGTTAGGAGGCGTCGTCGACGTACGTCACGCCGAGTCGCGCGAGGGTCTCGCGCATGCCGTAGAGGTCGAGGCCGAGTTCCCCGGCCCGGAACTTCTCGAGCTTGACCTGTTCGGCAGCCTCGCGTTCCAGCGCCTTCGCGGCGACCTTCGGCGCCTCCTCCAGGGGAACGCACAGCACGCCGTCGTCGTCGGCCACGATCACGTCGCCGGGGCGGATCCAGGTGCCGGCGACCACGACGGGCACGTTCACCGAGCCCGGGCTGGCCTTGACGGTCCCCTGGGCCGAGACGGCCCGCGACCAGGCGGGGAAGCCCATGGCGGTGAGCTCGGCGACATCGCGTACGCCCGCGTCCATGACCAGGCCCCGGACGCCCCGCGCGGCCAGTTGGACGGCGAAGAGCTCCCCGAACATGCCGTCGGTGGACACCGAGGTCGTGGTGACGACCAGCACGTCTCCGGGGCCGCACTGCTCGATGCTCGCGTGAATCATCAGGTTGTCGCCCGGGTGGCTGAGCACCGTGACGGCTCGGCCCGCGATCCGGGCCCCGGAGTAGATGGGCCGCAGGACGGGGGCGGCGAGCCCTCGGCGGCCCATCGCCTCGTGCGTGGTGGCGACGCCGACACGGGCCAGCACGTCCACGGCCTCGGGGTGGGGGCGCCGCTCGGTCCGTACGATCACGTGTCGGCTCATCGCAGTTCTCCGCCCACGGTCGGGAAGGTGCGCTTGTACGCCTCGGCGTGGGTGACGGTCTTCGGCGCGCCGTTGCGCACGGCCTGCACCCCGCGCCGTACGCCGAGATCGGTGTAGTAGCGGATCAGATGGTCCTGCGCGGTCATGCGGCCCATCGCCTTGGTCTTGACGTCGAAGACGGGCGTGATGTCCAGCAGCAGGTCGGGGGTGAAGCCGCAGACCTCGGGCTGGTGCGGCTCGAACTGAAACACCTGAGCGGCGCCCAGGGGTCGGGTGCTGCGGTCATGACCGTGCGCCTGGGCGATCATCCGCGTCAGCAGGGTGGTTTCGTGCGCCTGGTTGTGGTCCCGGTTGTACGGGTCGTTCGCCACGTGGGTGAGCAGGATGTCGGGCTGCCGCTCGCGCAGGACGGACACGATCCGGTCGGTCGCCGCCTCGTCGACGCGCAGGGGATAGTCGCCCAGGTCCAGGAACTCGATGCTCGCGCCGAGGGTCTCGGCGGCGGCGGTGGCCTCGCCCCGCCGGGCGTCCTTGACCTCTTCCAGCGTGATTCCGTCCTGCTTCCACAGGCCCTGGGACTCGCCGCGCTCACCGAAGCTGAGGCACACCACGTGGACTGCCGCGCCGCGCCCCGCGTACAGGGCTATGGCGCCGCCTGCCCGCCAGACGAAGTCTCCGGAGTGCGCGCTGATGACGACAACGCTCTGGGGTTCGGGAGGGGCTGACATCGTTACTCTCGTCTCCAAGTCGTGTGAAGGTCAGGTCCGGTAGGTGTCCGGGCCGGGGATGGAGGGCCTCGGCTCAACCGCGAGAACGCTCACAGGTCGAGGACCAGGCGATCGCCCCGGCAGCGGGAGACGCAGAGCATCATCGAGTCCCCCGTGGCCTTCTCCTCATCCGTGAGGAGGGAGTCGCGGTGCTCGGGTTCGCCTTCGAGGATCTGGGTCTCGCAGGTGCCGCAGATGCCCTCGGTGCAGGAGGAGAGCACCGGGATTCCGGCGTTCTCGACCGCTTCGAGGATGCTCAGCTCCGGCGGGACCATGACGGTCGTACCGGATCGCTCGCACACGACCTCGAAGCCGGTGTTCGCCGGTTCGTCGCTGGCCGGGTCGGCGGCCGCGGTGAACCGTTCGACGTGGAGCGTTCCGGAGTGGCGGCCGCGACACCGGTCCTCCAGTGCCTGGATCAGTGGAGCGGGGCCGCAGCAGTACACCAGTGCGTCGTCGGCCGCCGCGCTCAGCATGGCTCCCAGGTCGAGCAGACCAACCTCGTCCTGCGGATGCGCCCGCACCCGCGGTCCGTACTCGAGGAGTTGGCCGAGATAGGCCATCGAGGAGCGGGTGCGGCCTCCGTAGTGCAGCACCCAGTCCGCGCCCGCCGCGTCGACCGCGCGGATCATCGGCAGCAGCGGTGTGATGCCGATGCCGCCCGCCACGAACACGTAACGGTCGGCGGCCCGCAGCGGGAAGTTGTTGCGCGGTCCGCGCACCCGCAGGGTGGTGCCCTCGGTCAGCTCGTCGGCGATCCAGCGGGAGCCGCCGCGGCCCTCCGCCTCGCGCAGTACGCCGATGCGCCAGCGGCCGCGGTCGGCGGGGGTTCCGCACAGCGAGTACTGGCGGACGCGCCCGCCGGGCAGGTGCATGTCGATATGGGCGCCGGGCGTCCACTCGGGCAGCTCTTCACCGGCGGGGTGCGCGAGTTCGACCCCGACCACGCCCCGGGCCTCCTCGCGCCGGCTCACCACCACCAGATCGGCCTCGAAGTCGGCAGCGGTGCGCCTTGTCGTGGCCGGTGCGGCTGACGCGGTTGGCATGGTCACGCGGTCCTGGCTCCCTCTCCGACGCGGTCTCATCACCGCGTTCATCCACGAAACTAGGGAGTGTGGCGTGCCGGTTCATCGGCCGGACGTCGGCAGGCCGACGAGCGGTTGGACACGTCCCGACTACGTCATCCGTCGCAGGTCGCGCGGGACCGAGTCGCGTCAGCTCGGTGGCGGGACCAGGCCCTCCCGGATGGCCAGCAGCGCCGCCTGGGTACGGGAGTTCAGCTTGAGCTTGGCCAACACGTTGCTCACATGGGTACGGGCGGTGCGTTCGCTGATGACCAGGTGACGGGCGATGTCCCGGTTGGACTGCCCCTGCGCAACCAGGGCGAGGATCTCCCGCTCGCGGCTGGTCAGCGCGGTCAGACCGACGCTGGGCGCGGCCATGCGCCGGGTGAGCCGACGTGCGACGGCCGGGTTGAGGTGCACATCTCCGGCCGCGGCGGCACGGACGGCGGTGACCACCTCATCGGGATCGGCGTCCTTGAGGAGATAGCCGGCCGCGTTCGCGGCGAGCGCGGCATGCACCCGTTCCACCTCGCCGAAGCTGGTGAGGACGACGACTTTCACCTCCGGGTAGGCCTGGGTGATCGCCTCGGTGGCCGCCACGCCGCCCATGCCCGGCATCTGCAGGTCCATCAGCACGACGTCCGGGAATGGCTGCCCGAGAGCCTGCCACTCCCGCAGCAGGGCGAACGCCTGCTCGCCGTCCGCGGCTTCCCCGATCATCCGGAACGTGGGAACCGTGGCGATGTAGGCCAGCAGGCCCCTCCGTACGATCGTGTGGTCGTCGACCACCATGATCCTGATGACGTCCGGCGTGGTCGGGCCCTCACCCATCGGCTTTTCCTTCCTCCACGCCGGAGGCGTACCACGCCGCCGGCAGCGTCACCCCGACTCTCCAGCCCGTCCCTGGCCTGGGACCTGCGACCAGTTGTCCGCCCCAGCGCTCGGCGCGTTCCCGCATCGACACCAGTCCGAGGTGAGGTGTGCGATCGTCCGCCGCGTCCGCTGCCGGGTCCGCTCCACTGCCGTCGTCCGAGACCTCGATGTACAGGCCCTCCAGGAAGAGTCGGTCGGCAGGTACACCCGCGTCGGGCAGGCCGGCGCCGCCGTCCGCCACCAACGCGAAGCGAATGTCCACGTTGTCCGCGCGGGCGTGTTTCACCACATTGTGCAGAGCCTCCTGAACGATGCGGTACAGATCCTCCTGGATGTCGATCCCGTAACCCGGCTCCGGTTCCAGCTCCGCGGGCGCGCTCACCCGTACGGCCAGTCCGCTCCGGCTCTCCACGCTCGCCGCGTGCGCGCGGACCGCGTCGACGAGGCCGCGTTCACTCAGGTCCAGCGGGCGCAGCTCGAAGACGAGCCGGCGCAGATCGGCGAGCGCGCTCTCGGAGAGCTCGGCGAGCTCCTCCGCGCCGTCGTACATCGCGGCGGGGTCGGGAACGGTGCTGTCGAGCCGCGCGCGGAGCGCCTTTGCCTGCATCCGCATGGAGAACAACTGCTGGACCACCGAGTCGTGCAGGTCTCGGGCGAGCCGTCGGCGCTCGTCCTGCCGGGCGCGGGAGCCGGCCTGGGACAACAGCGCGGCGGTGTCGATGGCGACGGCGGCGTGGTCGGCCATGGTCTCCAGGAAGGCCAGTGATCCGGCGCCAGGGTCCTCACCGGGGTCCTCGCCGGGAAGGTAGTAGGTGTTGATCACGCCGACGGCACGACCCCGCACCACCATGGGCATGGCGACGAAGCCGTCCCAGTCCGCACGGTCCATGATCTCGTGCAGCGGTGCCCAGCCGGGATCCGACATGATCGCCGCCTTGCGGTGCCGGACCACGACCGGCCGCATACCGCTGAAGGCGTCGAAGAAGAGCACCTTGGCTCCCCGACGCCGGCAGGCGGCCAGCCGCTCGGTGAAGTCCGTGACGTCCCCGAAGCCCGCCATTCCCAGCACTCGCAGCTCGTCCGCGGGGTTGTCGACGGCCAGGATCTGCACGGCCGCGATGTTCGCCGTCAGCACGATCTCCCGCGCGACCGCGTCGAGGGTCGCGTGCAGTGAGCCGGCGTCGGCAACGCTCGACGCCGCGCGGGTGATGGCGGTCAGTCGCTCCTGCTGCCTTCGCTCCCGGGTCACGTCACTGAACCTCACCGCGTATCCCGCGCCACGCAGGGGTTCCATTCGGTACCTGAGATCACGACCGCGGCCGTCCGGGCCGGCCCACGAGGTCAGCGTCGACTCGGTGAAGGGGCAGTCCCGGCCCTCGCGGACGGGGAAGGGACCGGTCCGCCCCTCGAGCTCTGCGGCGGACAGGCCGAGAATCCGGGCCGCCGCCTCATTGACGACCACGAAGCGGCCGTGTGGATCGACGACCGCAAGCCCGTCCGCCGACACCTCCATGAAGGCCCGAAGCACCAGATCGGCGCTCATGTCGAGCGCAGGGAGCTTCAGGGGGTCCGCCTCATCGTGCACCTCGTCATCGGTCGCTCGACCGTCCAGGCCAAGCAGGTCCCGACGCCGGACGGACACCTCGCTCAGGCCAGGTTCTCGAACAGCACCAGGCCCGCCGCCGTGTTGGAGGCGGGAACGTGATAGGTCTCGTGGACGCGGCGTATCTGGGGCCCCAGCGCGCCCCGCATGATCAGCCACATGATCAGCTCGATGCCCTCGGACCCGGCTTCGCGGATGTACTCTTCGCGGGTCATCCGGGCCAGCTTCTCGGGGTCGTCCTCGATCGCGTCGAGGAACGCACGGTCGAACTTCTGGTTGATGAGTCCGGCACGGGCGCCGGCGAGCTGGTGCGACATGCCGCCGGTCCCGAACACGGCGACCTTGAGGTCCTCCGGGTAGGAACGGACCGCCTTCCCGAGCGCCCGGCCGAGTGCGAGGCACCGTGCGGCGGTGGGCTGCGGGTACTGGATGACGTTCACCACCAGCGGGACGACCGTGCACGGCCAGGCGTCGCCGGGCTTGGGGCAGTACACGGAAAGGGGCACCGTCAGGCCGTGGTCGACGTCGAGTTCCTGGCACACCGTGATGTCGAAGGAGTCGTCGACGAGGCTCTCCACCAGATGGTCGGAGAACTCGGGCGCACCGACGACGTGCGGAACCGGCCGGCTGCCCCACCCCTCGTCGGCCACGCGGTAGGAGGCCGCGGTGCCCAGGGCGAAGGTCGGGGTCATGCTCAGGTCGATGGCGTTGGCATGGTCGTTGTAGACGACGACGGCCACGTCGGGGGTGTGCTGGGCCATCCATTCCCGCGCCGGGGCATAGCCGTCGAACAACGGCTTCCAGTAGGGGTCCGCTGTCTTCCCCCGGTCCATCGCCGCGCCGATCGACGGCACGTGCGAGGTGGCGAGCCCCCAGATGACCTCAGCCAAAGCTCCGCCCTCCTGCCTTCATCGCCTCGGCGAAGTCCTCAGCGGACATTCCGGTGAACACGCCACCGAGGTACTGCATCGACCGGTTGTCCACGACCGCGAGTTTGAAGACGTAGAAAATGGATCCTCCGAGCTCCAGCATCCTCGCCCACTGCCGGGTGAGCACGGCGTCCCGCTGCTGTGGGGAGAGGTGGTGCTCGTCGCAGTAGGCGGCCTCATCGACCGTGAACCTCTCCCGGTTCTCCGCGTACTTCAGCGACCCGCACAGGCGGTTGAGCGCGTAGCCGCGGCGGCTGTCCTCGGCATCGAACACATAGGTGCCGGGGACACTGGGTGTGGATCTGGGCATCCGTTCCTCTCTTCCTTCTCCTGGATCGCCGACGGCGGTTCGACGCTAGCCAGTCGAGGGACTCGGGTCATTCCTCAAATGACTGCACCAGGGCGCCTCAACTTCGCGGTTCGGCTACGTCATTCGTCGCGGGACAGGCCCGCTCAGGAGCCGCCGGAAGCGGATGACCGGGTAGTCAGGGGGCGACGCCGTCCAGGGCCGCGAGGTCCGTCGCCACGGCGCGGAGCTGGGTTACCGACAGCCGGGCGGCGGGGAGCGCGGCCAGGCCGAGCAGCGAGAAGGTGCTGGTGAACTGGAGGTTCTCGGAGTCCGTGAGGCCGGGGACGTGCCGGCGCAGGATCTCCGCGGCGGCGGGGTCGGCGGTCAGCACGTGGATGGGGGTGCGGACCGAATAGCGGTCGCCCGCGGGGAAGTCGTCGGGCGGCGGCAACGGGCGCAGGGCGGCCTGGGCCCGGTCCCGCTGGGCGCGGACCAGGAGGTGGTCGGGGGTGACCGGGCCGTGGCGGGGCAGGCCGAGGCGTTGGTACTGGTCGTCGGGGGCGTCGGTGGCGCGGAGCAGGTCGGTCAGCAGCCCGGCCATGCGCAGTTCGACCGCGTCGTCCACGAGCGGCGCCTGCTGTTCGGGGTCGGCGGCCAGGTCGAAGAGCAGGGTGCCGAAGGCGGCCGGGTTGATCATCGACCGGCCGGGAACGCGGATCGTCCGGACGCCCTTGGTGAAGGGGAACGGCTCGGCGAGCTGGATGTCGGCGAGCTCCTCGGGCGTGAACCGGCCGCGCATATGGGTGGGCATCAGGGTGTGCTCGTACAGCGGGGCGTTGGCGTCGTCCGCGCAGGCGCGCATGTAGACGTAGCGGCCGTCGGTCACGTTGACGTGGCCGCCGAAGATGCCGAAGAGACCTGCCTCGCGGACGGGGGCGTCCTCGGCGAGGACGTCCTGGAGCGGGCGGCCCTGCATGTCGGATGTGCGCGGTGCGCCGAAGAACTCCAGCAGGGTGGGTCCGATGTCGATCGTCTGCACGAGGCTGGTGCGGCGCTGCCCGGCCGCGTCCGGTTGGCGCGGGTCCCAGACGAAGAGCGGCAGGTGGACCAGCTCGTTGTACCAGGGCATCACGCCCTTGGCCCACCAGCCGTGTTCGCCGAGCAGGAAGCCGTGATCGGTGTTGACGATGAGCAGGGTGTCGTCCCAGAGCTCCAGCTCGTCCATCATGTCCAGCACCCGGCCGAGGGAGCGGTCGCACATCGACAGCAACGCCGCGTACTCGTAGCGGGCGTGGGCGACCTCGTCGTCGGTCTCGGCGACCCGCTTGTAGTCGGGCCAGTCGAAGTGCGGGCCGTCGTAGTCGTGCGGATAGAGGTCCTTGTAGCGCTGGTGGGAGAAGAACGGCTCGTGCGGGTCGAAGGTCTCGATCTGCGCGAACCACCGGTCGGCGGCGGCGTTGGTGCGGATGAAGTCGAGGCCGGCGTCGAAGGTGAGCGTCTGCGGGTGCTCCTGTTCGGTGGCCATGTACTGCCGGTTGATCCAGTCCTGTCGGTAGACGGGCCGGCGCGTCTCCTTCAGGTCCGCAGGGATCTTGGGGTCGGCGACGTGGCCCTTCCACGGGTCGCCCTCCTGGCCGCGGAAGAACTCCCAGGTGGTGTAGCGGCCGTGGTAGGTGGCGCCGCCGTCCTCCCAGTAGTGGGGGTGGTCGCTGGCGAGATGGGTGTGGATGCCGTGCCGGCCCAGGATCTCCGGAACGGAGTCGTCGAACGGCTCCAGCGGACCCCAGGAGCGGTGCAGGAAGTTGTAGCGGCCGGTGTGCAGTTCGCGGCGGGCGGGCATGCAGGGCATCGACCCGGCGTAGGCGTTGTCAAAGGTCGCGGTGCGCTCGGCGAGCCGCGCGAAGTTCGGGGTGTGCGTCCAGTCGGCCCCGTAGGTCGGCAGCATCCGCCGGTTGAGGCTGTCGAACATCACCATGATGGCCTTCATGCGGGCTCTCCTTCGGCGGTGTGCTGCGTGGCGGTCTGCGGCACGGCGGTGTCGTCGGCTTCCAGGTGGCGCAGCGCGTCCTCCAGCCAGGCCACCCACCAGTCCACGGCGCCGGACCCGTACCGGTGCACGAGGTCGGCGGCGGCCTGGTGGCGCGCCGGATCCAGGCCGGGCATCGCGTCCTCGAACGCGGTGGTGCGGTCGCGAATGCGGAGGCGGGCGATCTGCGCGCGGCGGTGGGACAGCTCGGTCGTCACCAGCCGGATCGCGAGCTCGCGGTCGAGCGCGGCGGCGATCGGGAAGCGGTTGAGGAAGTCGGAGTCGGTGAAGCGGCTGGTGGGCTCGTAGGGGGAGTGGAGCCACTCCAGCAGGGCCGCCCGGCCGCGGTCGGTGAGCCGGTAGACCTTGGCATCGGGGCGGCCGTCCCGGGGGTCGGCGCGGTAGACCACCCAGTCGCGGTCCGCCATCCGGGCCAGGGCGCGGTAGACCTGGCTGTGGTGCAGCCGGGAGCTGACGAACTGGCCCTCGGCGGCGAGCCATTTCCGCAGGTCGTAGCCGCTGTACGGACGAGTCGCGAGCAGCCGCAGCAGCACGTTTTCGAGCTTCACCACGCTCATCTCGCCGGCTCCTCCTATGTGCGGATGCACCTATGTGCGAAGGACCATATGACGATCGGCCACGAAGGTCAACGCCGATCGTGGCTCACCGGACGCGGGCTACCGTGTCCGCCATGCGTACCGAGAGCGAGCCCAGGAGCAGGGCCGAGAACGAGTCGGGGCGGGGCTACGCCAAGGGCCGGGCCCGGCGCGAGGAGATCGTCCGCGCGGCGTTCCGCGCCTTCGCCGAGCAGGGCTTCCGGGCGACCTCGATGCGGGAGATCGCCGAGGCCGTGGGCCTGAGCCAGGCCGGGCTGCTGCACCACTTCCGGTCCAAGGATCTGCTGCTGGCGGAGGTGCTGCGGCTGCGGGACGCGGAGCAGACCGAGTTCATCGACGCGGCCGGGGAGGCCGTGTCGGAGGACCCGGACGACGGAGGTCTCACCGCGCTGCGGCGCGGTCTTGTCGGGCTGGCGCGGCATAACGCGCGGCAGGCGGGTCTGGTGCGGCTCTACACGGTGCTCGCGGGGGAGGCGGCGGGGGCGGATCATCCGGCGCAGTCCTACTTCGCCGACCGTTACGCGACGGTCCGCGAACGGGTCGCGGGGCGGCTGCGGAGCGTCCGCGACGCGGGCGGGCTGCGCGCGGACACCGACCCGGAGGCGGTGGCCGCCGCGATCGTCGCCACCATGGACGGCCTGCAGGTGCAGTGGCTGCTGGCTCCGGAGTCGGTGGACCTGCCCGAGACGTTCGCCATCTTCCTCGACGACTACCTGCGTGGCCTGGGCTGACGCCGGGTTCGGCGGTGCGCTGACGTAACGCGCCGGAAATCCGTTCCATAAAAACCATTCACATGACCGGTTTTGGCTCGTACAGTGCTCTCCACGCTGCCCGATCCGTGGGGCGGCGCCGCCGACGGCGGCGGAACTGCAGATGGGGAAGCCCTTGACAGCCGACCTCACACCCCCGAACCCACCAGGTGCTCCAGCTGGGGCGATCACCCGACGCACCGCGCTCGCCGGGCTCGCCGGACTCGGGCTCGTCTCCGCGAGCGGCTGCCGTCTCGCCGTGGACGAGGCCCGCGGCACGGACGACGGCGGGGCCCGCGAGGGCGGGACCCTCGTCGTCGCGCTCGGCCTCGACGCCCAGCCGGTCATGGTGCAGGCGCAGACGGCCGCCGCCACCGCCTGGCGGAGCCTGGTCTTCGAGACGCTCACCGCCGCCGACACCAGCGGCCGGCCTCGCCCGCTGCTGGCCACCGACTGGAGCTTCGGCGACGGCGGCCGCACCATCGCGATCCGCCTCCGCGACGACGTGCGGTTCCACAGCGGCCGCCCCATGACCGCCCAGGACGTGGTCTTCTCCCTGGAACGGACCCTCGATCCGTTGGCCGGCACCCAGGCCCGCGCGGTCAGCTCCCTGATCACCGACATGTCGCCCGACGGCGACCACGCCCTGCGCGTGCGGCTGCGCCAGCCCGCGGGAAACATCTACGACCTGTTCGAGCTGACCGCCATCGTCGACCGGGAGAGCACGGACGGCCTGGCCGAGGGCCGGGACGTCATCGGCACCGGCCCGTTCACCTGGCGTTCCTGGACCCCCGGCTCGCAGCTCACCCTGGCGCGCAACCGGGACTACCGCGTCCCCGGCCGCCCCTACCTCGACGGCGTCGAAATGCCCGTCATCACCGACCCCACCGCCCTGGTCACCGCCCTGCGCAGCAACCGCGCCGACATCGCCTGGAGCGTCGCGCCACTGGACGCCAAGGGGCTGTCGGAGGACGGACGCTACGACATCGGTTACAGCGCCACGGTCGCCTACGCGGTCAACATGAACGTGACGGTCCCGCCCTTCGACGACGTTCGGGTGCGCCGTGCCGTCGGCTACGCCATCGACCGCGACCGCATCGCCGACCAGATCTTCGCCGGCTACGGCGACGCCTCCAGCCTGTGGTGGAGCCGGAAGGAACCCGGATTCAGCCGCCAGCAGGCGGAGGCGTACACCTACCAGCCCGCCCGCGCCCGTCGCATGATCGAGGAGGCCGGGGCCGCCGGGGCCGAGGTGACGATCGACGTCAGCGTCATCCAGAGCACCCGCAGCTGCACCGAGATCGTGCGCTACGACCTGGAGGCCGCCGGCCTGCGCCCGACGACCCGGGTGCTGGACGTCAACGAGTACTCCGCCCGCCAGGCCGCCGGGGAACTCGGCGCGATGTACGTCAACGGCTACGGCACCGCCGACCTGGCAGCCGCCACTCTGGTCGTCTCCCACCCCGCCTTCGGCACGGGGGCCAACGCCTCGCATTTCACCCCTCCCGACTACGCGGCCGTCGGCCAGGAGGCCGCCTCCGCCTCCCCCGACCAACGGCCCGCCGCCGTGCGGGAGCTCGGCGCCTACATGCAGCGGGAGGCGTTCAGCCAGGCCCTGGTGACGACGTCCTCGATCTTCCTGCGCTCCAAGCGCGTCCGAGACACCGCCACCACCTTCCTCGGCGCCCTCAACCTCGACGACGCATACCTGGTGTGATCAGCATGACTCGATTCCTCCTACGCAGGGCGCCCTCGGTCGTCGTCGTGCTGTTCGCGGCCTCGCTGTTGGCGTTCTTCCTCCCCCGGCTGGCCCCCGGCGACCCGGCCACCGCCGTCGCCGGCCCCGACGCCACCCGCGAGCAGATCGCCGCCGTCCACGCCGAGCTCGGCCTGGACCGCTCGATGCCCGCCCAGTACGCCTCCTGGCTGCGCGACGTGGTGCTGCACGGCGACTTCGGCACCTCCTACGTCACCCACCGGGAGGTGACCGGACTGCTCGGCGACCGCATGGGCAGCACGATGCAGCTGGCGCTGCTGGCCACCCTTCTCATGATCGTGGTCGGCGTCGCGCTGGGCGTGGCCGCCGGCTCCAGCCGCCGCCCCTGGGCCCGGTCCCTGCTGGACCTGGCCTGCACGGTGCTGCTGGCCATTCCTCCCTTCCTCACCGGCCTGCTGCTGGCGCTGCTGCTGGGCGTTGCCTGGCGGGTGCTTCCGGTCAGCGGCGAGATCTCACTGCTGGAGGATCCGGAGATCGGCATCCAGTACCTGGCGCTGCCCGCGCTGGCACTGGCGCTGCCCTCGGCCGCGGCCATGGCGCGGCTGATCCAGACCGCCATGCGCGACGCCCGCGCCCAGGAGTACGTGCAGACCGCTGTCGCCAAGGGCGCCTCGCCGCGCCGCATCACGGTGCGTCATGTGCTGCGCAACTCGCTGGGCAGCGCCCTGGTCTCGCTCGGCATCCGGCTCGGCGACCTGCTCGGCGGCGCCGTCGTCATCGAGTTCGTCTTCGCCCGCAACGGCCTGGGCGCGTTGGCGGTGACCAGCTCCACGCAGCGCGACTACCTCGTCATCCAGGCGCTGGTGCTGCTGGCTGTCGCCGTCGCTGTGCTGATGCAGGTGCTCACCGAGGTCGGGCTGTCCCTGCTCGACCCACGAATCCGGCTGGAGGGCGCCCGATGACCGCGACCACGAATGCCGCCACGCCACCGGCCGAGACGGCGGCCGAGACACCGGCCACGCCCCGTTCACGTTCCGCCGAGGGCCGGCGGCGCTACCTCGCCGCGCTACGCCGCCCCCGCGGCATCACCGGCCTGACCCTGCTGGTGCTGCTGGTCGCGGGCGCCCTGCTGGTTTCCGTCCTCAGCGACGGCTACGACCAGCAGACGGCCGCCACCTTCGCCTCCCCCTCCTGGCAGCACCCCTTCGGCACCGATGAGCTCGGCCGCGACATCTTCGTCCGCACCCTCTACGGCCTGCGCGCCGACCTGGTGCTGTTGCTGGTCGGCGTGCCGCTCGCCGCGGTCATCGGCACGCTGCTGGGCATCGCCGGCGGGCTCTCCCGCCCGCTGGGCATGCTCATGCAGCGGACGTTCGACGTCATCCTGGGCTTCCCGGCCCTCGTGCTGGGTATCGCGATCGCGCTGATCCTCCAGCCCGGCACCACCGCCCTGCTGGTGACGATCGTGATCGTGCTGCTGCCCGGCTTCGGCAGGCTGGCGCGCGCCGGGTTGATGGAGCAGGAGCAGCGCGAGTACGTGCTGGCCGCCCGGGTCCTCGGCGTGCCGCGCTGGCGCGTGCTGCTGCGGCACGTGCTGCCCAACGCCATCGACCCGATCATCGTGCACACCGCGATCGTCATGGTCGTGGCGATCTTCCTGGAGACCGGCCTGTCCATCATCGGTCTCGGCCTCCAGCCGCCGGAGCCCTCGCTCGGCGCCCTGCTCAACAGCGGCGTCCGCTTCCTCTCACTGGCTCCCGCCTACGTGCTGGGCCCCACCGTGGTCCTGCTGATGCTGGCCCTTGCCTTCACCCTGCTCGCCGACGCGCTCAACGAGGCGGTGACCCGGTCATGACCGAGACTCTTCTGCACGCACGCGACCTGACGGTGCGTTTCGACACCCCCGACGGGGCGGTGACCGTGGTCGACGGCGTCTCCCTGACGCTTCGGCGCGGCCGGATCACCGGCCTGGTCGGCGAGTCAGGCTCAGGCAAGTCCGTGACCGCGCGCACGCTGATGCGCATGGTGCCCGCGCCGGGCCGTGTCACCGGCGGCAGCGTGCGGTTCGACGGCGCCGACGGCGCCGACGGCACCGACCTGCTGGCGTTGCCCGAGAAACGGATGCGCCAGCTGCGCGGCGACCGCATCGCCATGGTCTTCCAGGACCCGCAGGCGGCACTCAACCCGGTGCTGACCGTCGGCTACCAGGTGGCCGAGGCGCTCGTCGTGCACGGCACACCGCGCGCCAAGGCACGGGAGCGGGCGATGGAGTTGCTCGACATGGTCGGCATCCCGGACGCCAGGCGGCGCGCGGTCGAGTACCCGCACCAGTTCTCCGGCGGCATGCGGCAACGCGTCGTCATCGCCACGGCACTGGCCCGCGACCCCGACCTGCTCATCGCCGACGAGCCGACGACGGCCCTGGACGTCACCATTCAGGCGCAGATCCTGCGGCTCCTCGCCGAACTGCGGGAGCGCACGGGCGTGGCGGTGCTGATCATCACCCACGACATGGGGGTGGTGGCCGAGCTGTGCGACGACATGGCGGTCATGTACGGCGGGCGGATCGTGGAGGCCGGCCCCGCCGCCACGGTGTTCGCCGCGCCCGTGCACCCCTACACGCGAGACCTGCTGCGGGCCATGCCGAGGCTGGACTCGGCGGGCGGCGAACGCGGGGAACGCCTCTTCGCGATCCCCGGCCAGCCGCCGGACCCGGCGCGGCTGCCCTCCGGCTGCGCCTTCCACCCCCGGTGCGCGCTGGCGAAGGACGCGTGCGCGGCAGACGCGCCGCGGCTTGAGGACGTCGCGGGTGACCCGACGCACACGGCCGCGTGCTGGGTGACGGTACCGGAGGGTCTGTCCCCCTCCCCGCCCCGTTCCGCTCCCCCCGATGAGCGGCTGCCGCCGCGTGGCGAGGGCTCCGCCCCCGGGTCCCCGGCCGCCCCCACCCCGGCATCCCACCCGGGGGCGGGCGCCGTCGTCAGCCGTCGGGATCAGGGAGTCCCCGGCGGAGGAGCCCTGGGCGCCCGCCCCATCCTGGAGCTGGGCGACCTGCGCGTTAACCTGGGCGGGCGGCGCGCCCCGGTCTACGCCGTGGACGGCGTCAGCCTCCAGGTCGGCGCGGGGGAGACCCTCGGCCTCGTCGGGGAGTCCGGCTGCGGCAAGTCGACACTCGCCCGCACCCTGGTCGGCATCAACACCCCCACCTCCGGCACCGTCCGCATCGACGGGCAGGACGTCACGTCCCTGTCCCGCCGCGAGGCGGCCCGCGCACGGCGGCGCCTCCAGTACGTCTTCCAGGACCCCTACGCCTCGCTCAACCCCCGTCGCACGATCCGTCAGGCCCTGGACGAGGCGCTGCAGATCCGCGGTGTGCCCGTCGCCGAGCGCACCGCGCGCGCCCGGGAGCTGCTGGAGACCGTGGGCCTGGCCGAACGCCACCTCGACCGGCTGCCGCACGCGTTCTCCGGCGGCCAGCGGCAGCGCGTCGGCATCGCCCGCGCGCTGGCCGTCGAGCCCGAGTGCCTGGTACTCGACGAGCCGGTCTCCGCCCTGGACGTCTCCATCCAGGCGCAGATCATGAACCTGCTCGCCGAGCTGCGCGACCGGCTGGACCTCGGCTACCTCTTCATCGCCCATGACCTGGCCGTGGTGCGCCACATCAGCGACCGCGTGGCCGTGATGTACCTCGGCCAGATCGTCGAGACCGGCCCCGCCGCCCAGCTGTACGCCGCCCCGCTCCACCCCTACACCGTGTCCCTGCTGTCCTCCTCCCCCGTCCCGGAGGTGGGCGCCAAGCGGGAACGCATCGTGCTGCGGGGCGACCTGCCCAGCCCCAAGAACCCACCGTCCGGTTGCCGGTTCCGCACCCGCTGCCCCATCGGCCCGCTCGCTCACCCCGACCGCACGATCTGCGTCGAACGAGCCCCCGCCCTCCCCGCCGACGGCCCCGGGGGCCACGGCGCGGCCTGCCACTTCCCCGGAGAGCTCAAGGAAGGACCCCGATGACCGACCTGTCGGAGAACGCGGAGAGCATGGCGCGCGCGGAGACGTTGATCGCCTCCCTGCCGCTGGAGCGCAAGGTCCGTCTGCTCACGGGGGGGAGCTTCTGGCGCACCGCCGCCGAACCCGCGCTCGCTCTCGGCTCGCTGCTGCTCTCCGACGGCCCCTCCGGGGTGCGCGGCGAGCAGTGGGACGAGCGCGCGCCTTCGCTCTGCCTTCCCTCGACCACCTGTCTGGCGGCCTCCTGGGACACGGAGCTGGCGGACCGGTACGGCGAGACCCTGGCCCATGAGGCCCGGGCCAAGGGCGTGCACGCCGTGCTCGGCCCGACCATCAACCTGCACCGCAGCCCGCTGGGCGGCCGACACTTCGAGTGTTTCTCCGAGGACCCGCTGCTGACCGGCGCCCTCGCCGCGGCCTACGTGCGCGGCGTGCAGCGCCACGGCGTGGCCGCCGTACCCAAGCACTTCGTGGCCAACGACTCCGAGACCGACCGCATGACCGTGGACGTCCGCGTCGACGAGCGCACCCTGCGCGAGGTGTACCTGGCGCCCTTCGAGACCGCGGTCACCGAGGGCGGTGCCTGGATGGTGATGGCCGCCTACAACGCGGTCAACGGCACGACCATGACCGAGAACGAGTTGCTGCGCGACCCGCTGTGCGAGGAGTGGGGCTTCGACGGCCTGGTCGTCTCGGACTGGACCGCCGTGCGCTCCACCGAAGCCAGCGCCGCCGCCCGGATGGACCTGGCCATGCCGGGCCCGCACAGCCCGTGGGGCGAGGATCTGGTCGCCGCCGTGCGCGCGGGCCGGGTCCCCGAGGACGCCATCGACGAGAAGGTGCGGCGGCTGCTGCGGCTCGCCGCCCGGGTCGGCGCGCCGCGCGGCGAGGCCCCGCCGCCGCCCGCTGACCTGCCCCGGGAGGTGGCGGCCGAAGGCATGGTGCTGCTGCGCAACGCCCCGCCCGAGATGGGCGGGCTGCCCTGGGGCTCGGGCCCGACCGCAGCGGCCCCACGGTCCGTCGCGCTCATCGGTCAGGCGGCGCGTTCCCCCCGCATCCAGGGCGGTGGCAGCGCCACCGTGCAGCCGCCCCACGTCGCCACGCCGCTGGAGAGCCTGCGGGCGGCGTTGCCCGGCACCGCCGTATCGTACGAGCTCGGCGCCGCCCCCGCCGACGCACCCGTCCCGCTGCCCCCGCACACCCTCACCCACCCGGTCACCGGGGGTCCGGGCGTGCTGGCCCGCTTCCTCGACGAGCGGGGCGAGGAACTGCTCACCGAGGACCGGCTCGCCACCGAGCTGGTCTGGCTCGGCGGTGTTCCGAAGGGGGCACTCACGCTGGAGCTGACCACCCGCTACCAGCCCGAGGACACCGTGGAAGAGGAGGGAGCGGCGGAGATCGTGGCGGAACTGGCGGTGGCCTGCGCCGGAGGCGCCGTCCTCTACGCGGACGGCGAGCCGGTCGTCGCCAAGGACCCGGCGGACCCGGACAAGACCCCGGAGGCGGGCGCCGAACTGTTCGCGCCGCCCCATGCCTCCAGCCGGGTGCGGCTGGCCACCGGCCGGGCGACGGAACTGCGCGTCGTGCAGGAGCTGTCGCCCCGAGCCCGCCGCTTGGGTTCCTCCGCGCTGACCTTCGGCCGGCTGCCCGTCGTGGCCGATCCCGACGCGGCGATCGCCCGCGCCGCCGAGGCCGCCCGAGCGGCGGAGACGGCCGTGGTCGTGGTCGGCACCACCACACGGGCCGAGACCGAGAGCCGCGACCGCGCCTCGCTCGCCCTCCCCGGCCGCCAGGACGACCTGGTGCGCGCCGTCGCCGCCGCCAACCCCCGTACCGTGGTCGTCGTCAACGCCGGCAGCCCCGTGCTGATGCCCTGGCGCGACGATGTCGCGGCGGTGCTGGTGTGCTGGTTCCCCGGCCAGGACTTCGGTCAGGCGCTGGCCGACGTGCTGCTCGGGACACGCGAGCCCGGCGGGCGGCTGCCGACGACCTGGCCCGCAGAGGAGGAGGACGTGCCGGTGCTGTCCACCAGCCCGGTGGACGGCCGCCTCGCCTACGCCGAGGGCCCGCACCTCGGGTACCGGGCCTGGCTGCGCTCCGGCCGCAAGCCCGCGTACGCCTTCGGCCACGGCTGCGGCTACACGACCTGGCACCTGGACGGCCTGGCCGCACCGGAGCGAATCACCCCGGTTGACGGGCTGACCGCCACTGTCCGCGTCACCAACACCGGCGACCGGCCCGGCAAGCAGGTGGTGCAGCTGTACCTGTCGCGGCCGGACCGCGCGGGCGCCGTGGCGCGCCCGGTCCGCTGGCTGGCCGGGTTCCGCGCGGTGCGGCTGGCCCCCGGCGAGTCGGCCGAGGTCGCCGTGGACATGCCGGCCCGGACGTTCGCGCACTGGGAGCCGGGCGAGGCGGACAAGCCGGGCGGCTGGCGCCACGAGCCGGGCTCGTTCACCCTCCACGCCGGCTTCTCGAGCGACGAGTTGCCCCTGTCCCACGAGGTCCGACTGGCATGACACCACCCGAGAACGCCCCCAACTTCGTCATCATCGTCCCGGACCAGCTCCGCGCCGACGCGCTGGGCTGCTTCGGCAGCCCCATCGCCCACACCCCCCACCTCGACGCGCTCGCCGGGGCCGGCACCCTCTTCGAGCAGGCGTACGCGCAGCACCCGGTCTGCTCGCCCAGCCGCGCCTCGTTCCTGACCGGCTGGTACCCGCATGTGCGCGGCCACCGCACGCTCACCCACCTGCTGCGCGCGGACGAGCCGAACCTGCTGCGCATCCTGAAGGACGCCGGCTACCACGTGGCCATGGCGGGCACCCGCGGCGACCACTTCGCTCCGGGCGTGACCGAGCTGAGCGCCCACGAGTACGGCTTCGCCGAGGGCGCGGAGCTCACCCGGGAGCAGCGCCCCAAGGAGTACCCCGACGACGTGTCGGCCCGCCTGTTCTACCGGGGCCGGGTCCCGGACGACGGGCTGATCGACCACGACGAGGCGGCCGTACGGACCACCGAGCGCTGGCTGGCCGAGCCGCCGAAGCGGCCGTGGGTGCTCTTCGTGCCGCTGTTCGCCCCGCACAACCCCTTCCAGGCGCAGGAGCCGTGGTTCTCCCTGCACGACCGCGACGCCATCCCCGACGCCGTGCCGCCGCAGCCGGACGAGCCCGGCTTCAAGGAGTTGATCCGCGAGCGGTACGGCCTCGACCGCGTCACCCCGGAGCTGTGGCGCGAGGTCACCGCCGTCTATCACGGCATGGTCTCCCGGCTCGACGACCACGTCGGCCGAATTCAGGCCGCGCTGCGCGCCTCGGGCTCCTTCGACGACACCGTCAGCCTCTTCTTCTCCGACCACGGCGAATACATGGGCGACTTCGGACTCATCGAGAAGTGGCCCTCCTCGATGGACTCCTGCATCACCCGCGATCCCCTGATCATCAGCGGCGGCGGCCTGCCCGCCGGACAGCGTTACCAGGGCATGACCGAGTTGGTCGACGTGCTGCCGACGGTGCTCGAGCTGGCCGGGATCGAGGCCCCGCACAGGCACTTCGGCCGAAGCCTGCTGCCGGTGCTGCGCGAGCCGTGGCGCGACCCGTGCGAGCACCGCGAGTACGCCGTCACCGAGGGCGGCGGCCTGGAGGATGAGGGGCCGGTCCTGAAACAGGTGCGCTACCCCTACGAGCTCAAGAGCGAACTGCTGCGCACGCACCCGCGGCTCGTCGGCAAGGCCGTGGCCGTGCGCGACATGGAGTGGACCTACGTATGGCGGCTGTACGAGCCGCCGGAGCTGTACCACCGCGGCGACGACCCGCACGAGACGGTCAACCTCGCGGGCCGCCCGGAGCACGCCGAAACCGAGCGGCGCTTCGAACGGGAGCTGCTGCGCTGGCAGGTCGCCACCTCCGACGTCGTCCCGGCGGACCGCGACCCGCGGTTCCCCGAGGTCGCGCTGCCACGACCGGCCACCACGGTGGCGTACGAGAGGTGAGCCCGCGGGTGAGAACGGAGGACGGGCAGGAGCCGGACTACCGGTTCTCGCTGGCCAACGAGCGCACGTTCCTGGCCTGGATCAGGACCGGCCTGGCGCTGTTGGCCGGCGCCGTCGCCGTCGCGCAGTTCGTCGCGCCGCTCGCCCACCGGGTCTCGGGCGCGGCGCTCGGCGCGCTGCTCGCGCTCACCGGCTCGCTGCTCTGCGTCGGGGCCTACCGACGCTGGCAGCGGGTCCAGCGCGCGATGCGGCATGGCGGTGCGCTGCCGGCGACCCGGCTTCCCCTCCTGCTCAGCTGGGGCATCGCGGCGGCCGGGACCACCGTCGTCCTGCTGGTGCTGGCGGAGCGGTGACGGCGTTGACCGCACGCGACCCCGGTCTCCAGGCGGAGCGCACCGCGTTGTCCTGGCACCGCACGGCGCTGTCCGCGCTGGTGACCGCCGTGCTCGTGCTGCGCGGCAGCCTGACCGGCCGGGCCTCGCTGGCGGGCGCCGCCGGCGTGTGCCTGGCCGCCGCCGCCCTGGCCGCCGCCCGCCACCGCCCGCCCGCCCTGGCGTGCACCACGAGCCTCGCCGGCCTGCTGCTGGCACTCGACGCCGTCTGAACGAGAACCCGGAGGTACGGAACGCGATGCGCATCATCTACGTCGACGTCGACACCCTGCGCGCCGACCACACCCAGCCCTACGGCTACCAGCGCCCCACCACGCCCCACCTGCAACGCGTGGCCGACCGCAGTGTGGTCTTCGACCGCTACTACGCCTCCGACTCGCCCTGCCTGCCCTCGCGCACCGCGCTGACCAGCGGGCAGTTCGGCATCACCAACGGCGTCATCGGCCACTTCGGCGAGGCCGCGCGCTTCCGCCTCGACGCCGGCCACCGGCCGCACCCCGACCGCCCGCTGCTGGGCCAGCGCCTCCAGGAGCACGGCTGGTACACCGCCGCCGTGTCGATGTTCGCCGAGCGCCACCGGGCGTACTTCTTCCACGGCAACTTCCGCGAGTCCATCCGCGCCACCGGCCGCCTCAACGACGAGGAGGCCCACGAGATCAACGCCGTCGCCTTCGACTGGCTCCGCCGCCACGCCGACCAGGACAACTGGTACCTGCACCTGACGTACTGGGAGCCGCACACCGACTACCTCATCGGCCCCGAATGGGTGGACCGGGCCGCCGAGTCCGGACCCGCCCCCGCGTGGCCGGACCAGGCCGCCATCGACGACCACGCCGCCCGCGTCTACGGCCCGCGCAGCGCCTCCGACCTGCACTACGCCGGATTCCTCGGCGGCCCCCGCCCCTCCCCGCAGCCGCATTCCATGCCCGACGCCATCCGCACCCGCGCCGACTTCGAGCTGCTGGTCAACGGCTTCGACGGCGCGATCATGTACTGGGACCACCACTTCGGGCAGCTGCTCGCGCTGCTGGAGGAGCTGGGCATCGCCGAGGACACCGCGATCATCGTCAGCGCCGACCACGGCGAGTCCCTCGGCGAACAGGGTTCGTACGCCGAGCACGGGCTGGCCAACGAGCCGACCCACCGGCTGCCGCTGGTCGTGTACTGGCCGGGCGTCACCGACGCGCTGCCGTCCGACGCCCGCCGCTGCGACGACCTGCTGTACCACATCGACCTCGCCCCGACCCTCTGCGAGTTGCTCGGCATCCCCGTGCCGCCGGGCTGGCAGGGCGAGTCGTTCGCGCCCGCCGTGCGCGGCGAACCGCTCGCCGACTCCCGCCCCTACCTGGTGTTCGGGCACGGCGCCCACACCTACCAGCGGTCGGTGCGCACCCGCGACCACCTCTACATCCGCACCTACCATCCGGGGAGTTTCCGCGCCGAATGGGAGTCGCTGTTCGACGTCACCGCCGACCCGCACCTCACCCGCGACCTGCTCGCCGACGAGCCGGACCTCGCCGCCCAGATGCGCGCCCACCTCGCCGAATGGTGGCACCGTTACGCGGGCGGCCCGGGGGCGTTGCCCGACCCGATGCAGGCGACGCTGCAGACCGGGCCGACGTTCTACAACGACCCGGCCCAGTACGTTCGGCACCTCAGGAGCACCGGGCGCGACGCCCTGGCCGACGACCTTCAGGCCCGGCTGGCGCCGGTCGGCGCCCCGACGCCGGTGTCCTGGCACGCCCCGGACGACCCGGCCCGGCTACGTTGAGCGGCTGAACGCTGAACGCTGAACGGAAGGAGCCACGGATGTCCGCCCACTGCTGTCCGCCCAGCCGCGCCGGCGGCCCCGCCGCCGCTCCGGCCTCGCGCCCGCCCGCGCCCGCGTCCGCCGCCGCTTCCCTGGGCACATGGATCAGCCTGCCCGGCGGGACGTTCCGCATGGGCGGTGAGGACGAGGACGCGAACCCCGGCGACGGCGAGGGCCCGGTCCGGGAGGTGGAGGTGGGGCCGTTCGAGATCGACGCGCACTGCGTGACGAACGAGCGCTTCGCCGCCTTCGTGGACGCCACCGGACACCGCACCGACGCCGAGCGCTTCGGCTGGTCGTACGTGTTCGCGAAGTTCCTGCCGGGTCACCTGCGGCGCGACTCCCCACGCCCCGAGACCACCCCGTGGTGGTGCGGGGTACAAGGGGCGTACTGGGCGGCTCCCGAGGGGCCGGGAAGCGATCTGGACGGGCGCGCCAACCATCCGGTGGTGCACGTCTCGTGGGCCGACGCGGCGGCGTTCTGCCACTGGGAGGGCGCACGGTTGCCGACGGAGGCCGAATGGGAGTACGCGGCCCGCGGCGGCCTGGACCAGAAGCGCTACCCCTGGGGCGACGAGCTCACGCCCGGCGGCGAGCACCGCTGCAACATCTGGCAGGGCCGCTTCCCCACCCACAACACGGCCGAGGACGGCTACGCGGGCACCGCCCCCGTCGACGCCTTCCCGCCCAACGACTACGGCCTGCACAACGTCTCGGGCAACGTGTGGGAGTGGTGCGCCGACCGATGGGCGGAGGACACCCCCGACCGGGTGATGCGCGGCGGCTCGTACCTGTGCCACGCCTCCTACTGCAACCGCTACCGGGTGGCCGCCCGCACCAACAACAGCGCCGACAGCTCCGGCGGTAACACCGGCTTCCGCTGCGTGCGCTCCGCTGCCGGTGGCCGGCCATGAGCCCTCGGTCGATCGGCTACGCCCGGAAGTGTTGCCGGTACTGGGCCGGGCTGAGGGCGAAATAGTGGCGGAAGCGGCGGCTGGCGTAGTTGGGGTCAGGCCAGCCCACGCGGCGCCCGACCGCCGCGACCGGCAGGTCCGTCTCGATCAGCAGCGCCGCCGCGCGCTCCGCCCGCAGCCGCCCCAGATACGCCATGGGCGGCACCCCCATCCGCTGGGTGAACAGCCGCGCCAACCGTCCCGCGGACAACCCGGAGGCGACGGCGAGCCGTTCGACCGTCCACGGCGCCGCCACGTCCTGTTCCAGCAGTCGCGCCGCGGCCGTCACCGCCGGGTGCGGCTGCGCGGCCGATGCGCCGCCGTCCGACGGCAGGGCACCGCCGAGCACGCACAGCAGCAGCCCCGCCCGCACCTCCCGCGGGGCCCCGCCCGCGGCCAGCACCGCCAGACACGACTCCGCCAGCGCCAGTCCGGCGCCGGTCAGCCGGGGGAGCGGGTCCGCGCCGTGCAGCGCCGCGGCGAACCGGGGATCGGCCCGCAACCAGGCGAGTTCGTGGTCGAGCACCTCCGAGCCGATGTAGACGTTGTGCACCGCGAGGTCCGCGCAGGCGGTGTAGCCATGCCAGTCGCCGGGGCGGAGCAGCACCACCGAACCGCGCGCCAGGGGCCGTTCGCCCGCCACCGAAACGTGCACGGCACTGCCGCCCGTCACCACCGCGAGCTCGAGGAAATCGTGGCTGTGCGGTGCGGCGGGCTCGACCAGGTCGAGGCGTTCGGCCACCACATGGTGCTCGCCCGGCGGGAAGACGTCCGCTCTGCGTACCCGATGCATGACAGGATTGTGCTATACGACGGGAGTTTTCGTGCTGTCCCGGCGGGAGGCGTTCCTGCGACCGTACGACGCATGACATCGACCTCCGAGCACCCCCGCACCACCCCCGGCACGCTCAGCGACGAGCAGGTCGCCCGCTACCGCCGCGACGGTTTCGTGCACCTGCCCGGCGTCATCTCCCGGCAGGACGCCGCCCGGTTCGCGCAGGCCGCGCTCGCCGCCCGCGACCGGCTCAGCGACTTCCACTCCGGCGCCGCCTTCACCCAGGTGCTCCAGCTGTGGCAGAACAGCGACGACCTGCGCGAGCTGACGTTCGACCCGGGTCTCGCGGGTATCGCCACCCGGCTGGCCGGGATCCCGCTGCGGCTGTGGCACGACCAGCTGCTCATCAAGGAGCCGCACAACGGCGCCGCGACGGAGTTCCACCAGGACCAGCCGTACTGGCCGCACGCCGGCTCCCGACACGCGCTGTCCGCCTGGGTGGCGCTGGTCGACGTGCCGGCGGAACGCGGCTGCATGACGTTCATCCCCGGCAGCCAGCACCTGGCGGACCTGCGCGCCCAGGACCTGACCGACCACGACGACCTGATGAACCTCGCCCCCCACCTGCTCTACCAGCCGCGGGTCACCGTGCCGCTGCGGGCCGGCGACTGCACCTTCCACAACTCCAGGCTCGCGCACACCGCCACGCCCAACCACACCGACGACCCGCGCATCGCGCACGTCGTCATCTACGCCGACGCCGACACCCGCCTCGCCCCCGAGCCGACCCACCCGGTCACCGAACCACTCGACCTGACACCCGGAGACCGGCTCCCCGACGAGCACTTCCCACGCTTCGACGCACCACCGGCCGGCGACCGCTAGGGCGTTCCGCGGGCATGCCCACGGAGCCCGGCCGTCCTGATTTCCACCGGGCAACGGATTGCGAACGGCATTGCGCGAAAAGTTCTTTCGAATTTTTCGGAACGCCGAGCCATAAATTCCCTTGTTACCAAGCCTCTTGACGCTATGGCAAGCGCTCTCTACAGTTCCCGACGCCGTCACTTTGGTGAAAACCTCAACGAAATTTTCGACCGGTGTAAGCGGACGTCGGACACTGGAGAAGAAAATGATCAAGAGTATCGCCGAGCCATCCACAACCACCCGTCGGTGGCGGGCCCCCGCGATCATCGGCGCGGCGATCGCGCTGATCGCGGGCGCGGGACTGACCACCGTCGAGGGCGCCACCGCGGCCCCGGCACTCGCCTGTGCCGACACGTTGCAGGGGTGGGCGGACGTCGAGGGGAACGGCATCAGCACGACGACGGGTGGCGGTGACGCGACCCCGCAGGTGATCACCACGCTCGAGGAGCTCGAGGAGTTCGGCGGTGACGCGACACCGCGCGTTCTCGTCATCTCCGGCACCATCACGACCGGTTCCTACGCCGTGGACATCGCGAGCAACAAGACGCTGATCGGCGCCGACGAGAACGCGACCATCCACGGCGGCATCAACATCCGCGAAGGCAGCAGCAACATCATCGTCCGCAATCTCAACTTCCACGGATTCTGGCCGGACCCGGGCCCCGACGACACGATCGCCGCCCGGGGCGCGCACCATCTGTGGTTCGATCACCTGAACGTCTGGAACGCCGGCGACGGTCTGCTGGACCTCACACAGGGATCCGACTACATCACGGTGTCCTGGTCGAAGTTCTGGTACACGGACACCTCCCACGACCACCGTCTCGCCAGCCTCGTCGGCTCGGACGCCTCGCCCGACCAGGACGCCACGGACGCCGGAAAGCTGAACGTCACGTACCACCACAACTGGTTCGCCGAGGCGGTTGACCAGCGCATGCCGCGGATCCTCTTCGGCAAGGGCCACGTGTTCAACAACTACTACACGTCAACGGACAACGGTTACGCCGTCGGCGTCGGAGCCCTCGCCTCGGTGCTGATCGAGAACAACTACTTCCAGGGCGTGACCAACCCCCACCAGTTCATGTACGTCCGTCCGTCGTACATCACCGCACAGGGGAACATCTACGACGACACCACCGGCCTGCGGGACACCGGAGCCGGCGGGGAGGGCGGTGGCGTCACCCCCTTCACGGACCCCCCGTACGACTACACGCTGGACGACGCCGACGCCCTGCCGCGCACGGTCAGCGGCTGCGCCGGGCCGACGATGTCCACCACGTGACCTGTGCCAGTTGATTCATGCCAGTTGATTCAACGTGAGGTGAGACATGCATCGCGGCAGCTTCTCCCGACGTTCGTTCGTGACCACGGCCACCGCCCTCGGCCTCGGCACGGCCTCCCTGCCGGCCTCCGCGCGCGCCGCCGGCGGGACGCCAGGCCCGTACCTGCCGACGGACGAATCGCTCTCGACCCACCCCACCCCGCAGTGGTGGAAGGACGCGAAGTTCGGCATCTTCATCCACTGGGGTCCCTATGCGGTCCCGGCCTGGGGCGCGCCGATGTCCTACCAGGGCGCCGAATGGTACATGTACGGCATGCGCATCGCCGAAACCGGCGAGGGCGGCACGCACGAGCACCACCGGAACACGTACGGCACCGCGTACCAGTACGACTCCTTCATCCCGCAGTTCACCGCCGAACGGTACGACCCGGACGCGTGGGTCAACCTCTTCGAACGCGCCGGAGCCCGCTACTTCGTCCTGACGTCGAAGCACCACGACGGCTTCCAGCTCTTCCCCAACCGCGCGTCGAACCGCAACTCCGTCGTCATGGGCCCGAAGCGCGACCTGGTCGGCGAGCTCTTCGAGGCCGCTCAGCACTCCCGGCTCAAGCGCGGGCTCTACCACTCGCTGGGGGAGTTCTACAGTCCGGCGCTCGCCGCGCCACCGTGGGACGCCTACACCCTCGAACCGATTCCGTACACGGGATACAAGCACGTCGACGACTACGTCTCCCAGTACCTCCACGTCATGATCAGGACCCTGGTCGAGCGCTACGACCCGGACATCCTCTGGGGGGACGGCCAGCACTGGCATGTGGACCTCGGGGCGGGGGAGATCTTCAAGCCGCAGGATATGGACTGGCGCGGGAACGAGATCCTGGCCTACTTCTACAACACCGCGCACAACCGTCCGCGTCCCAAGGAGGTGCTCGTCAACGACCGGTTCGAGGCCGACCACCGGGACTACGCGGTACTGGAGGGGGACAAGACCGGCTACTCACTGCGCCCGGACCCGTGGGAGGCGTGCCTCACGTTCGGTCGGTCATGGGGCTACGACACGAACGACGTGCCCGGCGCCACCAAGACCGGCCCCGACGTGGTGCGGCTGCTCGTCGACATCGTCAGCAAGAACGGCAACCTGCTGTTCAACGTCGGCCCCCGCGCCGACGGAACGATCCCGGAATGGCAGGCCGAGCGACTCCGTGAGGTCGGACACTGGCTCGACACGAACGGGTCGGCCATCTACGACAGCACGACGTGGACTCGCGCCGAGGATCCGGACCTCCGCTACACCGTCGGCCAGGGGACGTTCAACATCGTGGGGCTGAGCTGGCCCGCGGGGTCCGCGCTGACGGTTTCGGCCGATCTGCCCGTCGCCAGCGACGCGCGCATCCGGCTGCTCGGCAGCCGCGGCGGGCATCCCCTCGACTTCCGGCACACCAGCGCCGGCATCGAGATCGACCTCCCGGCCCGCAACCCGAACGGCGACGGCTACCCGTTCGTCCTGGCGGTCACAGGACCCTGACCGCGGCAGGGACTCGACCGTACGAGTCCTGACCGGCACGACGGGCCCGCGGCGGGCGCAGCGGGCCCGTCGGCCGGGGTTCAGCGCTTGCCGCGGCCGCTGATGGCGTCTCGGGCCCGGTCCACGAGCCCGGCACCGGGCGCGAGCAGCTTGTTGAACGGCGGCTTGTCGGGCGCGGCCGGATGCGGCCGGGTCGGAGCCGTCGACTTGGCGCGGCGTGCCTTGTCGCCCAGCTCGTCGAGCTGCTTCCGGGAACAGGCCGCGGCCAGCCTGGGGAAGAGGTTGCCCTCCTCGTCCTGGATATGCTCCCTGATCTCCCTCATCAACTGGGTGATCAGACGGTCGAACTCCGGATCCGATGCCTCACAGCCCTCCAGGTCCTTCATGAGCCGCTCGGCCGTCGCATGGTCCTCGATCTCCTGGTCGGCGATGCCGTCGCCGTCCTCGACGTGCTCGCGCACCGCCGGATAGAGGTGCTCCTCCTCCGCGATCGAGTGCCGGACCAACTCGATCGTGGCCTGGTCCGCCAGTTCCTTGCGCCGGTGCTCGCCCACCGGGAGCCCTTCGATCTCTCGGAACATCTCCTCCACTTCGCGGTGGTCCGTGGTCAGTTCCTGGATGATGTCTCCGCCGTGTCCCATGAACGGTCTCCTTCGATGTCGCGGGCCAAGAGGGGATGAGGCCTCAGGCGCGATGCGCGGCCCACCGGGTATCCGACTGTGCCCGCGGGAAACCCGCGCCGTTCCCCCGAGTGAGGCGAGTCGCACCGGATTCCGGCCGAACGGCGGACATGCCCACTGCACGCGCTCCGCCGCGGCGGGCTGACGGCCGAATCGCGCGAGGCACTACGCTGGCTGGCGTCTGTTTCGCCTCTTTTTCTGACGCACCCCACCGAATCGGGAGGATCACGTCCGTGTGCGCCGACCTCTCACCCGTCATAGCCGCCACCGCCCAGTGGCTCGTGCGCGCCTACCCGGCCTCGGGCGGCGCGCTGGGCGAGCACTCGCCGAGGTGCAGGCCCGGCAGGCGGTGACCGTGGCGGCCTGGCTGCGGTACCCGACCGCGATGGACGCCGGCCTGGTCGCGCTGGCGGGCCCCGGCGGCTCCGCGAGGCTGGACTGGGTCGTGGGCGCCGACACCGTACCGCCCCAACGTGAGGACGTCCCCTGGCGCACCTGGTCGACGAAACGGTCGCGAGCTGGGCGGCCTGCCTGCTCGCCTCGGCGCTGCTGGCCGAACGGGCCGTCGCGGCCGTGTCCCAGGGCGAACACGTCAGCGCCGCCCCGACCGCCTTCCGTCGCCTGACCCTGCCCGCCGAACGCGACCGCAGGCCGCGACCCTGCTGCGCCATCCCGACACCCCGGGGTCCCTGCCGAACTGCTGCGCTGCGGTGACTCGCCGCGACTCCCCCACCCGGTCGGCAGCTCCTGACCGCTGGCGCGCGCCAGGCGGCCATGTCACGGGGTGGCGCGGGCGCGGTGGCGGCGTACCGCGTCTCGGTTGGCGCAGCGGGGGGAGCAGTAGCGCTGGCGGCCGGTGCGGGAGGTGTCGGCGAAGATCGCGGTGCATTCGGTGACGGCGCACCGCCGGAGCCGGTGCATGCCGCGGCCCGCCAGGTGCAGCGCCGTGCCGACGGAGATCAGCGAGGACAGCAGGGCGGCGAGTGGTTGCCGGTCGTCGCGGTAGTGCAGATGCCAGCCGGTGCCGGCATGGTCGGTCAGGCGCGGATAGGCGCCGGCCGTCGCCAGCATCCGGTTGAGCAGTTCGGCGCGCTCGTGCTCGTCGGCGGCGTCGACGACCTTCTCCCATGCCGTCAACGTGGCCAACGTGTCGTCGAGGTCGTGCGGCGCGACCGGGAGCTCCAGCGCTATTCCGGTGGCGCGGCAGCGGTCCGCGAGCTCCCCGGCACTGGTCGGGCGCCGGTTGGCGAGGTCCGCGGCCAGCTTCACCGCATCCTCGCCGTAAGGGTTGAGATGCATAAGGTCATTACAACAGTCTGGTCCGCATGGGGCAACGCACCGCATCGACCCGCGACGTGTGGCGGTACCGCTGGGTCATCCTCGGCATCGCCACCTTCACCCAGGCCGCGTCCGGTTTCTTCGTGCAGGGCATCGGGGCGCTGGGCATCCACCTCCAGCGTGATCTGGACCTGAGCACGGCCCAGCTGGGGCTGCTGGTCTCGGCGGCCCAGCTGGTTCCGCTGGTCGGACTGCTGGTGGCCGGGGAACTGCTGGACCGCTACGACTGTGAGATGATCAGGTGCCGCTCCGAGCGGTGGCCTGACTCGCGCTACGACTGGTCATGGTGCCTTGCGTTTGATCTGTCGGTCACTGCTTGGGACGGTACGTGCTGCCGCCGGGCAGGAGAGCGTGTCCCGATAGGGGCCTCGCGACAGGCACCGTCACAGTCTTGACCGCCCTCCGGCCCGGCGACGGCCACCGGTTCCCGAGGCGATCAGGAGACAGGTCGACCGTGCCCAGCATCACCCAGCCCGCTGCCCCGTGCCACGTCCCATCTGACGGTGTGGAGGAGGTACTGCTCGGCGTCGACACCCATAAGGACGTCCACGTCGGCCGCCGTGGTCACCGTGCTCGGGGTCGCCTGCTGGACAGCCGCAGCTTCGCAGTGACCGCCGAGGGCTACCGGCCAGCTCGTCGCCTGGGCCCGGTCGTTCGGCGCACGTGCGGCGAGCCGGAGTTGAGTGCACCGGCTCCTACGGCGCCGCGCTGGCCCGTCACCTGCGTGGCCGAAGGAGTCGAGGTGACCGAGGTCAACCAGCCGGACAAGGCAGCACCGCCGTCGCCGCGGCAAGACCGACGCCATCGACGCTGAGGCCGCCGCCCACGCGGTGCTCTCCGGCCGGGCCGACCGCCAGGGCCGAAGACGCAGCGATGGCCCAGTGGAGATGCTGCGCCTGTTCAAGCTGGCGAAAGGCGTCCGCGATCAAGTCCAGGACCCAGGCCATCAACCAGCTCAAGAGCCATCCTGATCGTCGGCACGACTCCAGCCCTGCGGGAGTCCCTGCCCGGGCTGACCAACCCGCACCTGTTCAAGCGCGTGCGCCGAGTTGGCGGTCTCGGCAAGCCACCAGGCCGGCAGACGCTGCCCGCCTACACCCTGAGGCTGCTGGCCCGCCGCATCCAGCACCTCACCGAGCGAGATCGACGACCTCAACAAGCAGATCAGCCGCAGCCGTCGAAGCCCACACCCCCGGTCTGCTCGACCGTGCGCGGGTCGGACCGGACAGCGCCGCAGCTCTGCTCATCTCTGCCGGCGACAACCCCGACCGCCTCGTCAGCGAGGCTTCCTTCGCCGCTCTGTGCGGCACCAGTCCCGTCGAGGCATCCTCCGGGAAGACGCAGCGCCGCCGGCTCAATCGCGGCGGCGACCGCCAAGCCAACGCCGCCCTCTACCGGATCGTCCTCAGCCCGCCTGCGCTGGGATCGGCCGCTCCCAGGACTACCTGCGGCGACGCCTCGCCGAGGGCAAGACACGCCGAGAGATCCATCCGCTGTCTCAAGCGCTACGTCGCACGAGAGATCTATCGGCTCATCACCACGAAGCCCTCCGCTGACCACACAGGCCCCGCAGGAGCCGGCGCTTGACATCCATAGAGGCATCGAGCGGTGGATCGTCGGGCTCGGGGCGTGCGTGGTCGCGGTGGGCCTGGGCGCGGGCAGCCTGGCGCCGGGATACGCGGCCCTGCTCGGGGTCCTGCTGGTCGTCGGCGCCGGATACAGCACGGTTCAGCCCGGCGGGAGCAAATCGGTGGCGTCCTGGTTCCACGCCTCGCAGCGGGGGTTCGCGATGGGCATCCGCCAGGCCGGGCTGCCGCTGGGCGCCGCGCTGGCCTCGGCCGTGCTCCCCCTGCTCGCCGAGGCCTACGGCTGGCGAGCGTCGCTCGTGGCCGGTGCGCTCGTCGCGCTGCTGGGGGCCGGCGTCTTCATGGGCTTCCACCGCCGCCCGCCCGACCGGACACCTCCTCCGGAGGCGCGGCCGCAGGCCACGTTCACGTCGGAACTCGGCGCGCGGCTGCGGATGCTGCGCGAACCGTCCATGGTGAAGATCATGCTGTCCGGGACGAGCCTGATCTCGGTGCAGTGCGGTGTGGGGATCCTGACGGTGCTGCATCTCCACGACGCGGCGTCCGTCGGCGCAGGACCGGCGGTCCTCGTTCTGGTGGCGGCCCAGGGCGCGGGTGTCCTCGGGCGCGTCTGCCTGGCGGCCTGGAGCGACCGCAGTGGCTCCGGGCGCTACACCACGGTCATGCTCTGCATGGTCGCCGTGATCGCCGGAACGACGCTGCTGGTGACGCCGGCGGGGCGGGCGCCCGCGGTGGCCTGCGTCGTGCTGGTCTCCCTCGGCTTCTTCGGCTTCGGCTGGTACGGCCCCTGGGTGGCGTACGTGGCCGAATCCGCTCCGCCGGGAAGGACCGGCTTCGTCCTCGGCCTGGCCATGTCCGTCAACCAGACAGCGATCATCCTGATGCCGCCCCTGCTCGGCCTGCTCAGGGATCGCACCGACAGCTTCGCTCCGGCCTGGGGCCTGCTGGCCACGATGACCGCCGTCGCCCTGGCCGTCACGGCCCGCGCGGAGCGCCGGCGCCGGCGCGGGTTCAGCGGCGCAGGGCGATCTCCCGCTGCATATGCGACAGCTTCTCGGGATTGCGCACGGCGTAGAGCCCGGTGATGAGGCCGTCGTCGATGCGCACCGCCACGACGGTGTCGAGCTCGCCGTCGAGCCGGAGCACCAGCGCGGGATAGCCGTTGACCTCTGCCGGCCGCAGCGATCCTTCGATGGCGGCGAGTCTGCCCATCCCGGTGGCCAGCAGGCGGGCCACCTGCTCGGCCCCCACGACGGGCCGCAGGACGGCCTGCTTGATTCCGCCGCCGTCGCCCAGGAAGACGACATCCGGCGCGAGGATGTCGAGCAGGCCCTGCAGATCGCCCGTTTCGGCCGCCCGTTGGAACGCGTCGAGCGCGTCCCGGGCCTCGGCGGCGGAGACGACCCCGCGCGGCCGGCGCGCCGCGACGTGTGCCCGTGCCCGGTGCGCGATCTGGCGGACCGCGGCGGGGGTCTTCTCGACGGCCTCGGCGATCTCGTCGTACCCGAGGTCGAACACCTCGCGCAGCACGAACACCGCCCGTTCGGTCGGTGTGAGCGTCTCCAGCACCAGCAGCATCGCCATCGAGACGCTGTCGGCCAGCTCGACGTCCTCGGCCACATCGGGCGAGGTGAGCAGCGGTTCGGGCAGCCAGGGGCCGACGTAGGACTCCTTGCGGCGGCCGAGCGTACGCAGCCGGGTCAGCGCCTGGCGGGTGGTGATCCGGACCAGGTAGGCACGCTGGTCCCGCACCGTGCCGAGGTCGACACCCGCCCAGCGCAGCCAGGTCTCCTGCAGGACGTCCTCCGCGTCGGCGGCCGAGCCGAGCATCTCGTAGGCGACGGTGAACAGCAGGTTGCGATGGGCGACGAACGCCTCGGTGGCGGGGTCCGTGCCTCCGCCGCCGGCGGACTGTCCGGCCGCGTCCGCTGTGCCCTCGCCGCCCTCGCCGCGCTCGCCTCGCTCGTTCTCCACCGGCTGCTCCTGACTGTTCGCTCCACACGGTGCCACGCGCACAAGACGCCGGTCCCGGCGGCTCTGTGACACGCCTGAGCGGTGGCGCACGTCACACGGCCGGCCCGTCACAGGGAGCGGGCCGCCGGCATCTCGTGTTCGGCCAGTGCAGCAGCACGCGACACCACGAGTGAGGACGAAGCCATGGACGCCCGATTCAACCTGTTCGAGAACGAGATCGGCAGCAGGTTCGCCAAGCGGTTCGCCAACGCCGCCCTGGTGCTCCAGCAGTCGTCGCTGTCGAAGTCCACGCAGGAGCTGGTGTCGCTGCGCGCCAGCCAGATCAACGGCTGCGGTTGGTGCATCGACATGCACACCAAGGAGGCCGAGGCCGCCGGTGAGACCGCGACCCGGCTCCACCTGGTCGCCGCCTGGCGGGAGTCCACGGTGTTCACCGACGCCGAACGGGCCGCGCTGGCGCTCGCCGAGGAGGGCACCCGGCTCGCCGACGCCCACGACGGCGTGTCCGACGAGACCTGGGACCAGGTGCGCAAGCACTACGACGACGACCAGATCGCCGCGCTGGTCTCCGTGGTCGCCCTGATCAACGCGGCCAACCGGCTCGCCGTGATCGTGCACCAGCGGGGAGGTTCGTACGAGCCCGGCATGTTCGCCGCGGCGCTCAACTGACCGGCAGACGCATCCGGCCCGGCCCTGGATCGTTCGATCCGGGCCGGGCCCACGCGGGTCCGGCCGGGCCGTGGTCAGCGCACCTCCGCCAGGAACTGCGTGGCGGCCAGCTCCGCGTAGAGCGGGCTGTCCCCGACCAGTTCCGCGTGCGTGCCGACCGCCTGCACCCGCCCGGCGTCCATCACCACGATCCGGTCCGCCGTGGTCACCGTGGACAGCCGGTGCGCCACCACCAGGACCGTGGTCTCCAGGGCCGCGTCGGCCACCGTGTCGCGCAACGCCGCCTCGTTGACCGCGTCCAGCTGCGAGGTCGCCTCGTCGAGCAGCAGCAGCCGGGGGCGGCGGAGCAGCGCCCGGGCGATCGCCACGCGCTGGCGCTCGCCGCCCGACAGCTTGGTGCCACGATGCCCGACCACGGTGTCCAGGCCGTCGGGCAGCCGGGCGACCAGCGTCGCCAGTCGAGTGATGTCGAGCGCCTCCCGCAGTTCCTCCTCGCCCGCCACGTCCGTGCCGAACAGGAGGTTCTCGCGCAGCGTGCCGGAGAGCACGGGCGCGTCCTGCTCGACGTAGCCGATGGCGGCGCGCAGTGCACCCAGGTCCCAGTCGCGCACCTCGCGACCGTCCAGCAGCACGCGACCGGCGTCGGCGTCGTAGAACCGCTCGATCAGCGAGAACACGGTGGTCTTGCCCGCGCCCGACGGGCCGACGAACGCGGTCATGCCGCGCGGCGGCACCACGAACGACACCCCGTGGTGCACGTACGGCAGTTCCGTGGCGTAACGGAAGCGGACATCCTCGAAAGCGACGGAGACGGGAGCGTCCGAGGAAGGGGCGGCCGAGGAGGGGGCGACGACCGCCGGCTTCCCGCCGAGTCCGGTCTCTCCTTCGGAGGACGGCTCGGCGGGAAGCCGGCGTACCTCCTGGATGCGCGCGATCGCCGCCGCGCCCACCTGGTACTGCGTGACCGCGCTGACGACCTGCTGGATCGGGGCCATCAGATAGAAGACATAGAGGAGAAAGGCTACCAGAGCGCCCACCTCGATGGAATCGGTGGCCACCCGCGCCCCGCCGACCGCGAGCACGGTGATGAACGCGACCTGCATGGACAGACCGGCGGTGTTCCCGGCCAGCGCCGACCATTTGGCCGCCCGAACGCTCTGTCGCCAGGAGTCCTCGGCGGCCGCGTGCAGCGTCCGCTCCTCGTTGGCCTCCGCGCCGGACGCCTTCACGGTGCGCATCGCGCCCAGCACCCGTTCGAGCGCGGCGCCCATTTTTCCGACCGACTCCTGGGCCCGGCGGCTCGCCTTGTTGATCGCCGGGACGATCAACCCGATGACCACGGCGGCCAGGGCGATCACGCCCAACGTGACGCCCAGCAACACGACGTCCACCAGCCCCATCGCGACCAGAGTGGCCAGCAGCGTCAGTCCGCCGGTGCCCAGGCCGATGAGCGAGTCGGTGGTCATCGCGCGCAGCAGCGTGGTGTCCGACGTGGCGCGGGCCAGCAGATCGCCGGGCTCGGTGGTGTCCATCGCCGAGATCCGCAGCCGCAGCAGATAGGACGTCAACGAGCGGCGGGCGGTCAGCACCACGGACTCGGCGGTGCGTTGCAGCACGTACGAGCCGAGCGCGCCGACGCCCGCGTTGGCCACCACCAGCAGGCACATCAGCAACAGCGCCGGGCCTATCGAACGGTCCTCGGCCAGGTCGCCGATCAGTCGCTGGGCGACCAGCGGCAGGGCGAGGCCGGTGGCTCCCGTGGCCAGTGACAGGAGGGCGCCGCCGACCAGCGCGCCGCGGTGCGGCCGCACATAGCCGAGCAACACCCTCCAGGCGCTTGGCTCGTCGTTCGCAACGCCCTTGGCGCCGTCCGCGCCCTCTGTGTCGTCCGCGCCCTCTGTGTCGCGCGCAGTGTCCACGCGGTCGCCTCCCTGTGCATGGTGGTGCCCCGGCCCCTTTTCGCACAGAGGGACGCCGCGTGACACGGCTGGAGTTGAGCCTACCTACCCGTCCTGCACAGGAAGGTTGGGACTGCTTGGCCTCGGGGCAGTTGTCCCGAGGCCAAGCACGAGTTCTCAGGCGAACTCGAACGGGCCGATGTCGATGGCCGCGCCCTGGACGCGCGTCGCGCCGTCGACGTCGTGGGTGAAGTCAGGGCTGTGCGGTGTGCTGCCCTCGTCGACGATGTCGACCTCCTGAGCGAGGGCGCGGAACCGGGTGAAGTCGTCGGGGTTGATGGCGGGCACCGACGCGTCCGGATTGCCCTCGAAGTCCTCCCAGTCGTCGGCCACCGACGGATCGAGCAGTTCGAGGTTGTCCGTGTCGTCGGTCATCGCGTCCTTGCTGCCGCTGGCGTACGTGGAACCTCCGGCGCTGACGAGGACGTTGTTGCGCATCATGACGTCCGTCGTCTCGAGACCGTCGACGGTGCTGTGGAACGTCAGCACGTGGCCGTCCACGCCACCCGCCAGGATGTTGTTCTCGATGACGGCACCGGTGACGCTGCCCAGTTCGATGGTCTGGCTGCCGAACGATTCACACACGTTGCCGCGATAGGTGTAGCCGCGGACGTCGGCGGTCGGACGGTTCTCGTTCTGCATGATCAGGCACTGTCCGGAGACCCGGATGCAGTAGTTGTTCTCCACCGTGACGTCGTACGACTCCACCGTCCCGTCGCTGTCCTGGTAGGTCTGGATGCAGTCGGCGTGCGGTTCGCCCTCGCCCTTGTTGGCGTTCAGGTCGTGGACGTAGTTGTTGCGGATGTCGTGGCCGGTGCCCCAGACGCGCATGCCGTCGACGTCGTCGTTTCCGTCCTCGGACCACAGGTCGTAGATGTTGTTCCACTCGACGGTGATGTCGGAGCCGCCCCAGAGGTAGACACCGAAGTTGTTGGTCCCGGTCACGGTGTTGCGGGAGATCAGCACGTCGCTGGCGCAGACGTCGTAGTCGCAAGCGATGGCGTAGTGGATGTTCTTGCCGTTGACGAGGTTCCGGATGATCGTGTGCCCGGTGCCGGAGAACTTGATCCCCGTCGACGGATCGTCCAGCTCGTCACCGACCACCGTGAATCCGTCGATGGTCGCGTCGCTGCCGGTGACCTCGATGTTCCGCACTGTGACGACGCCGTTGGCGCGAACCGTGATCGGCTTGTCGACAGTCAACGTGGTGTCCGAGTAGTCGCCGGGCTTGACGCAGACGACGTCCCCGTCCGAGGCGTCCTCGACGGCCTCCTGCGGGTCGGAGTCGGTGCTGACCGTGCAGTCGTCGGTCCTGGGGTTGCCGGTGCCGTCGGTGCCGTACGGAAGGTCGTCGCCGTCTCCGTCGTCATCGCCGTCGCCGTTCCAGATCTCGACCTCGGCGAGGCTGTTCCAGTCGCCCTCGCCGTCCCCGGTGTAGCCGTGGCCGAGGTAGCGGACCCTCGACGTCTCGACGGGCTCGAACTCGAACGACTCCAGGGCCGACGTCGTGCCGCTGCTCGCGCCGTCGTAGACGGTGACCCAGGCGGATCCGTCCCAGTACTGGAGCTCGAAGACGTTCCGCCGGGTGCTGCCCTGGTAGACGGCGAGCTTGATCTCGTCGACGGTCCGGGGCGAGCCTAGGTCCAGTTGCAGCCAGGCGCCGTCGCCCTCGCCCGACCACCGGGTGCCGAGGTCGCCGTCCACGACGTTCGCCGGCTCGTTCTCGTCGCTGGTGCTGGCCGTGACGGCGCTGGCGGGGAGCGTGATCTGGTCGTCGACGCCCTGTGCGGTCTCCGGCACGACCAACGCCGCCGCTCCCATGGCGAGGACGGCGACTGCCAACGGCAGCCACCCGCGCCCCCGGGGAGTGAAACGAGCTAAGCGGGTACGACTCACGAGGCTCTCCTTAGGCCGGCTATCCTCCTCGGCCCGGGCAGGGAACGTTCGCCGGAGCCACGAGGCGTCAGGCGCGACCGTAGGCGGCGAGCCCCGAGAGGGGTCACGAGAGTGCGCGGGCCTGCCGGTGGAGCGGCCGCAGGCATCACTCTTTCGTGTGAGGTGTCCAAAATATGCTCCTACTCCTTTTGGGTGACGCGTGAGCCACCCTCCGCTCCGGCGCCGGCCGCGTGGTTCCTGGTCTGTGCCGCTCCGGTCGGCCGTCGGACGCGTCAAGGGCCCATGGACGAGGAGGAAAGGAGTGGGATCTTCCTCTCATGTCCCAAAAGCATGAGATGAATTCCGTGCATGGAGTAGTGGCCGCACCTGGACCAGAAGCGGCACCTGGACCAGAAGAAGTGGGCCCCACGCGCCGGGTCTTCGCCGTCGGCACCGCCGCAACGGCCACGGCCGCCGCGGCCGGCGTGCTGGGGGCAGAGCCCGCGGCGGCGTCCCCGACAGGTCAGGCCCTGGGGGCGCCCGCGGAGGCTCCCGGCGTCGACCCCGCACGCAACAGGGCCGTGGCCCGCGCGGTGCTGGTGCTGGACGAGGAGGAGCAGCCGCTCACCGAGACCTATCGCGGCATCCTGCGCGACGGGCTGCCGCGGCCCGGCACCAGTGGCACGAGCGTGCTGGTCGTGGGCGCCGGCCCGTCCGGGCTGCTCGCCGCGGACCTGCTGAAGCGGGCGGGGCATTCGGTCACCGTGCTGGAGGCCAACGGCAACCGGGCCGGCGGCCGGGTGAAGACGTTCCGCACCGGCGGTCACGAGGGGGCTGAGCAGCCGTTCGCCGACCCCCTGCAGTACGCCGAGGCCGGCGCGATGCGGCTCCCGGACAGCCATCCGCTGGTGATGGACCTCATCGACGAACTCGGGGTGACGAAGCGGCCGTTCAAGCTCGTCGCCGAGGACGAGCAGGGCACCAAGACCAACGCGACCTGGCTCTACGTCAACGGCGTCCGCATGCGCCGCGGCGACTACGCGGAGTCCCCGCAGGAGGTCAACCGGTCCTTCGGCGTGCCCGCGGAGTACGAGAACACCCCCGCGTCCGCGATCCTCGCCGGCGTGCTCGACCCGATCCGGGACCGGTTCAGCACGAAGCAGCCGGACGGCAGCCGCGAGAACAAGCCGCTGCCGGAGGCGCTGGAGGGCTGGACGTCCGTCATCGACGAGTTCGGCGACTACTCGATGTACCGCTTCCTGACCGAGTACGCCGGTCTCGACGTGCGCACGGTCGATCTCATCGGCACCGTGGAGAACGTGACGTCGCGGCTGCCGCTGTCGTTCCTGCACAGCTTCGCCGGTTCCGCGCTCATCAGCCCCGCCACCCAGTTCTACGAGCTGGAGGGCGGCACGGCCGTGCTGGCCGACGCCCTGCTGGAGCGGGTGCGGGGGGAGGTCGTCTTCGACCGCCGGGTCACCCGTATCGAGTACTGGAACCCGGACAGCCCCGACCAGGGCGACGCCACGCACGTGTCGGAGGACGGCCCGCACGTGTGGATGGAGGCGGTGTCCGAGGGACGTGACGGCACGGTGCGGCGGGAGCAGTTCACGGCCGATCTTGCGATCGTCACCGTGCCCTTCGCCGGCCTGCGTCAGGTCCAGCTGCTTCCCCTTCCCTCCTACCCGAAGCGGCGTGCGGTGACCGAACTGCACTACGACTCCGCCACCAAGGTGCTTCTGGAGTTCAGCCGCCGGTGGTGGGAGTTCACCGAGGACGACTGGAGGCGCGAGCTGAACGAGATCAGGTCCGGGCTCTACGACGACTACCGCGGTGGCAACGCGCCGGACGACGGAAGCCTGCTCGGCGCGCACCCGTCCGTGCCCGGCGGACACATCACCGACGCGCAGCGCGTGCACTACGCGGCCAACCGCTGGCTGTCCCCCGACCAGCCCGAGGCGGTCCACGCGTACGGCGGCGGTTCGGCCTGCGACAACACCAACCGCTTCACGTTCAACCCCTCGCATCCGGTCTCCGGCAGCGACGGCGGCGTCGTCCTCGCCTCCTACAGCTGGGCGGACGACGCCGTGCGCTGGGACGCCTTCGACGACGACGCCCGCTACCCCCACGCCTTACGCGGGCTCCAGGAGATCTACGGACAGCGCATCGAGGTCTTCTACACCGGGGCGGGAAAGACCCAGAGCTGGCTGCGTGACCCCTACGCCTACGGCGAGGCATCGGTGCTGCTGCCGGGCCAGCACACCGAGTTGTACCCGGACGTCATCACGCCGGAGGGGCCGCTGCATTTCGCGGGCGATCACGCCTCCCTCAAGCCGGCGTGGATCGAGGGCGCCCTGGAGTCGGCCGTTCGCACGGCACTGGAGGTCCACGGCCGCGACTGACCCGCGGGCCGTGCCCGGAGCGATCCCGCTCCGGGCACGGCCGACCGGGGCCGGGTTCGTCAGGTGGTGGTGGCCGGGGCGTCGTCGATGGCCCAGGCGTGGTGGAGTCGGTCGACCATGCTGGTGTTGCGCACGGTGAGCGTGAGGTTGGTGCCGGTGCCGTTGAGGGCGTAGAGGGAGTACCAGTCGTGGTCGGGCCTCTGGGTGTGCTTGCCGCCGAGGGCGGGCCAGTAGACGGCGCCCATGCTCTGGTCGTGGACGGTGTCGGTGGCGGCGCGGATGTAGCGGACGAAGTTGTCGGTGCTGTTGGCGTCGTTGTAGTTGCGGCCGTCGTCCGTCGGGGCGCCGAACTCGTCCAGGACGGTGCGGGAGCCGCAGTCGCCGATCCGGGAGGTGAAGGTGTCGACCCACTGGTCGTAGTTCATCTCGCCGTGGAAGAACGTGTACAGGTGGATGGACAGGTAGGTGCCGTCGAAGCGGCTGTCGCCGCACAGGGGCGTGACGTCCTGGTTGAAGCCGCTGCCGCTGACGAAGATCCGGTTCTTGGGGATCGACGGGCGGTCGGTGATCCAGGTGGCGGCGATGTCGGCCCAATCGTCGGCGCTGTAGCCGTGGGGCTCGTTCATGGGCTCGAAGTGGACCCGGCTGTTGGAGCCCCATCGGTCGACGACGGCGTCCCACATCGCGTTGAAGCCGTTCATGTCGTCGATGCGGCCGTTCGCCGAGTCCCCCTCCCACATGGAGAGGATCACGTTGAATCCGGCTTCCGTCGCGGCGTCGACGGCTCCGGCGTAGCGGTCTCCCCACGTGGTGCCGGGGACGGAGTCGAAGTTGATGGGCAGCCGGACGGTGTTGGCGTCGATCGTGGTCGCGAAGCCCTCGATGACGGCGGCCGCCTTGGCCTTGACGGTGTCATAACTGTCGGACTCGCTCAGTCCCTCGGGCACGACGGGGCCGTCGGTGAAATTGTCGCCAGGCATCGCCCAGTTCACGCCCCTGAAGTCGGCGGCCGCCAACGGAGCGGGCTGCGTTGCCTGTCCGGTTGCCGGCTGCGCTTCGGTCGCTGACGCGTACGACACCGCCATCAGGGGCACGGCGACCAGCGCGGAGAGCGTGGCCGCGAAGACGCGACGGCGGCGCCGTGCACGAGCGTGGGGAGAGGCAGGGAAGTGCGACATGGTCTTCCTTTCGTGGGGTGGCGCGCTGGAATGGTCTGCGGGCCGCCACGGGGCCGGGGGCGACCAGCCGCAGCCTCGAATCTGGCTGCGCGACGGTCAACCAGAGCGGCAGAAATCGATCAGAGTCGTTCAGGATCGATCGCGACGCTGGTGCGGAGTCAGTCGGTGTCGAGGCCGTCGATCAGGCGGTTGAGGAACCGGGAGAAGGTGGCCTCGGGGGTGAGGGGGCGGCCGGGTCCGGGGGAGGAGAGGGCGTCGGCGAGCTCCGGATGACGGCCGTCCGCGGCGACGGCGGTGAGATAGCGGGCCTCGGCCGCGGTTCGCTCGGGGGACCGTGAGGCCGCGGCCTGGGTGATCTCGTGGCTGACGTGCCCGGCCACGAACGCGGTGAGCTGGGCGAAGATCTCCAGCTTCGTCGCACCATCAAGGCCGGCGGGCCGCAGCACGGCGAGCGCGTGTTCCAGGAAGGCCAGGCTGTTGGGCCCGAGCGTGCGTCGGGTGGACAGGGCGGCGGGCAGCCAGGGATGCCGCAGCATATGGGCACGCTGGAGGTGGGCGATGGTCTTCAGATCGGCGCGCCAGTCGCCGGTGGGCTCGTCGGCGGTCGACAGTTCGCCGCTGACGAGGTCGACCATCAGCTCCAGCAGCGTCTCCTTGTCGGGAGCGTAGCTGTAGAGCGACATGACGCCGGCTCCGACCTCCGCGGCGACCCGCCGCATGGTGACCGCTTCGAGCCCTTCCGCGTCCGCCAGGGCGACGGCGGCCGCGGTGATGGCCTCCCGGCTGAAGACGGGTTTGCGGCCCCTGCGGGGTCGGGGGCTCAACCAGAGCTGTTGCGGGTCGACGCCCGTGGCGCCGGCCCCTCCCTCACGGGTCACGGTCCTCGTGCTCCCTTCCTCTGTCCTCGAAGCCCCTGGGGTCCCCTCGGATCCCCACGAACGCGGTGGCCCTCGTCGGCGTCATCCAAGCATCCGCTATTCTCGTACAATGTACGAGAATGAAGCCGGAGGAGGAGACCGATGACATCCCGAACCCACCACCCCGTGCCGAAGCCGACCTGGGCGCCGCCTTCCGGGAAGCCGCCGCTGTCCTCGCGGATGATGCGGGCGATGTGGCGCCGTCTCCCGGCCAAACGGCACGACGTCGGCTGGGATCCGGGTCTGGCGGTGCCGGCCGCCGAGGGCAGCCGGTTGATCACGGACCACTACTTTCCGCGTACGGAGGGCGACTTCCCCACCCTCCTGGTGCGCTCGCCCTATGGCAGGGGCCTGCCCTGGTCCCCCATGTACGGCATGCTCTTCGCCGAACAGGGCTTTCATGTGGTCCTGCAGAGCAGCCGCGGCACCGGCGGCTCCGGCGGCGAGTTCGATCTGTGGCGCAACGAGGCCGCCGACGGCCAGGCCACGGTGTCCTGGCTCCGGCAGCAGCCCTGGTTCAACGGAGTGCTCGGGACGGTCGGCCCCAGCTATCTGGGCTACGTGCAGTGGGCCCTCGCCGTGGACCCGCCGCCGGAGCTGAAGGCGATGGTGGTGCAGGTGGGCCTGCACGATCCCTACGCCCTCTTCCACGCACACGGCGTGCTCCGCCTGGAGAACGCCCTCGCCGTCGGCTCCGGGATGACGTACCAGCACCGAGGGATGGCGACGTTCCTGAAGGCGACCCTGCGCCTGCAGCGTCGCCTGCGTGACGCCATCACCGCGTGGCCGCTGCGCGGTGCGTACGCGCCCGCGCTCGGGGGCGAGGTGCCCTGGCTGGACGCCGTGATGACACACCCGGACGCGGAGGACGGGTACTGGCGCGGCGCGTCGTTGGCGAGTGTGGCGGAGCGGCTGAGCGTGCCGACCAGCCTGATCACCGGATGGCACGACGCGCTGGTCGACCAGACCTTCGAGCAGTACGACCGACTGCGCCAGGCCGGCTGCGAGACCGCCCTGCTGGTCGGCCCCTGGACGCACACCTCCGCGATGCAGCAGGGGTGGCCCGAGGTGTTCGCGGAGAGCCTCGCCTGGCTGCGCGCGCATCTGGAGGGCGACCCCTCGGGACTGCGTCCCACCGAGGTGCGCGTGCACCTCGGCGGCGAGGACGCCTGGCGGGACCTCGACGAATGGCCGCCGGCCCAGGACACCACCGAGTGGTTCCCCGCCCCGGAGGGGCACCTCACCCGGCAGGTGCCCACCAACTCCCTGCCGCTGGCGTCGTTCCGCTACGACCCTGCCGACCCCACCCCCTCCGTGGGCGGCCCGCTGCTCTCCCCGAAGGCCGGCCCTCGCGACAACGGCGACCTGGAGGCCCGGGACGACGTCCTGACGTTCACCGGCCCCCCGCTGACCGAGCCCGTGGACATCCTCGGCCCGGTCTCCGCGCGGCTGACCATCTCCACCGACACCGGCCACGCCGACGTCTTCTCTCGCCTGTGTGACGTGGACGAACGGGGCCGCTCCGTCAACGTCTGCGACGGGCTGGGCCGGGTGAGCACGGCCGGGGCGACGCCCTCGCGGATCACCGTGGCGATGAGCACCACCGCCCACCGTTTCGAGGTCGGTCACCGCATCCGCTGGCAGATCAGCGGCGGCGCCCATCCGCGCTTCGCCCGCAACCCCGGCACCGGGGAGTCGCCGGTGGATGCCACCACCTTCTCGCCGGTGCACATCACCCTCCACGCGGACACGGCCCTGACGCTTCCCCACGACTAGCCCCCTTCAGCCCCACCACCAAACGACCAACGAGCCGGGCTCCCAGGCCCGGCTCACCCATCCGCACCACGCCGCCTCGCCGTCCCGTCGCGACGAGCCCTGTGGCAGGCTGCACCACACGCGCGTACGACAGGCGGCGGCAACGGACGAGGGCGGCACGGTGAACGACGGCGGCGACGGGCCCGTGGACGGGCTGATCGACAACACCCGTCCGCATTCGGCGAGGATCTGGAACTACCTGGCGGGCGGCAAGGACTACTACCCGGTGGACGCCGAGGCGGCCCAACGCGTGCTGACGGTGTTCCCCGGCATGCGCGACATGACGCTGCACTCGCGCGCGTTCATCGGCCGCGTGGTCCGGTACCTGACCGGCGAGGTGGGGATCCGGCAGTTCCTCGACATCGGCACCGGCCTGCCCAGCCAGGACAACACCCACGAGGTGGCCCAGCGGGTGGCGCCCGAATGCCGCATCGTCTACGTCGACAACGACCCGCTGGTGCTGGCGCACGCCCAGGCGCTGCTCACCAGCGCGCCCGCCGGCGCCTGCGCCTACCTGCACGCCGACGTCCGCGAACCCGAGGACATCCTGCGGCAGGCGGCGGCGACGCTGGACTTCTCGCGCCCGGTCGGGCTGATGCTGATGGGCATCCTCGGGCTGGTGTCCGACGCCGAGGAGGCCCGTTCGATCATCGGGCGGCTGCTCGCGGCGCTGCCGCCCGGGAGCTATCTGGGGCTGAACGACGGCGCGACGACCGACCCCGCGTACGTGGAGGCCATCCGCCGCCACAACGCGAACAGCGGCGCCGTCCCGTACACGCCGCGCAGCCCCGAGCAGCTCGCCGAGCTCTTCGACGGCCTGGACCTGCTCGAACCCGGCGTCGTGAGCTGCTCTCGCTGGCGGCTGGAGATGGCGCCGTTCGGCCTCCCCGACGAGGTTGCCGTCTACGGCGGGCTCGCGCGCAAGCCCTGAATCGTCGTCTCAGCTCGACGGTGTGCTTCGTGCGCGACAGGTCCCGTGTGGCGGGACTCAACGCGCACGAAGTGACCTACCGCGATGCGTTGTCCCCGGCGGACCCGCCTGACTCCGCGCGGCCGGGCGGTCAGTGCAGTTCGGCGGTGGTGGTGAGGCGGAGGTGGGCGTCCACCCAGGCGGTGACCATCAGGTCGGGGTCGTCGCCCGCGAGCGCGGCGGAGAGTGCGGTGACCGAGGCCGCGGCGGTGCGCAGGCCGACCGTGTGCAGGGTGGCCGCCGCGTCCGCGAGGCGGGTGCGGAGCGCGGGGGAGGCGTGGCGTAGGCCGTGGTGGGCGGCGTCGGTGCCGGCGGTGAGCGCGGCCCGGACGGCCGCGTCCAGCGGGTCCGACGGGACGTCGGGGCCGGCGGCCAGGGCGGTGTCGCCCTCGCCCGGGGCGAGGTCGGGCACGACGAACCCCTCGTCGGTCAGCACGGCGATGGGCCGCACCGCGATGCCGCCGCGGGAACGGTGCACCGTGCCGCTGACGAACAGGGGGGCGCCGTGCTCTCCTTCCAGGGCCGCGGCCAGGCTGTCCAGCGCCGCCGGACTCGCCCCGTGGTGGTCGGCGGACACGATCGCCGTCGCCCCGGCGGCATCCGCGATCACCGCGTCGAGCCGCTGGTCGCCGGGGTCGTAGCCGATCGCCTCCACCTCGGCGACCGGTACGACCCTGACCAACTCGGCCTCCACGCGGGGCCTGACCAGCCGAGGCGGCAGCGCGCCCAGCTCCGCCTCGAGCGCCGCGTAGTCCGGTGCGGCGACGGACGCGGGCAGGCTCGCCCACGCCCGCGGGCCCAGCGGCGTGACGCCGGTCCTGGCGACCCGGCTGGACGCCAGTCGTACGACCCGGCTCGCGCTGCGGGAGGCCGATTCGGAGACGAGGTCGGCGGTCGCCAGGGTCCGCAGCGGGATACCGCTGACCCTGCGGTGGGCGAGCAGGGCCCCGGTGGGCGCCTCCTCGCCCTCGGGAACCGTCCAGCGCTTGCGGAGCACCAGCACCGTTCCGCTGTCGGGGTGGGCCAGGAAGACGTCGGCGGTTCGTTCGTCCTCGGCGCCGTCGATCCGGCAGCCGAGACTCGTGAGGCGGACCCGGCGCAGCGGGGTCTCGGCGGGCTCGTCGCTGCCCAACACCCGGGACAGCGGGCTCGCACCGCCGCCGTGCAGGGCCGCTCGGTGCCGGGCGTAGACCTCGGTGACCAGCTCCGCGAGGCGTTCCGGACGGTGCCGGGTGCCGCGTTCCCGGTAGGCGTCGAGCTGCGCGACGAGATCGACCAGCGCGGCGGCGGGCCAGCGCAGGCCGCGCCGGTCCAGGGTCTCCGCGGCCCGCCGCAGGGACGCCACCAGTACGGGGCCGGCGTGGCCTGCGCCGTCGAGCAGCAGCTCGTCCACGACGGCGACCGCGTCGGCGAGGCCCGGTGGGGCCGGGGCGGCGGGGGAGTCAGCCGTGTCCGCCGAACCAGCCACGTCCGGGCGGACGTCGAGTTCGACGTCATCGGCGTCGAGTCCGCGCTCGTCCGCCGCCCGGAACGCCCATACGGCGAGCACGACCATCTCGCCCCTGGCGGCCTCGGCGGCGTCGGTGTGGGCGTAGCCCGGTTCGCCCGGCACCAGGAACCTGACCGTGCACGCGCGCAGTTCGGCCCGCGCGACGGGGTCGCCGGGGGTGGGGCGGTGCAGCCGTGCGGGGAAGCCGGACTCCAGGGCGTGCCGGGCCGCCGCCAGGGCCGGGGCGCCGAACAGCCTGGTCAACGCCTCGTCCGCGACGCTTCCCGGCGACCACCGGGTGACCGGCTCATCCGGGGCGGGTTCCTCGGCCGGGGTCGCCGCCTCGTCGGAGCGGTGTGCGGCCGGGCCGAACTGCCGCTGGTAGGCCAGGACCAGGCCGATCCGGTGCCGGCAGACGCCAGCCGCCGGGCAGGTGCAGGACGCCGTCTCCAGGCCCGCGTGCGCGGGCAGGGCGGTCTCGACCCCGTCGGGGAACCGGCCGCGGACGGTGCCGTCGGCGGCCACCTCGACCTCCGGCGTCGCACCGGCGTCCAGGCCCTTGGCCGCGCGTTTGACCAGACCGCGGTTGGCCAGCGCGGCGAGCGCGTCCGGGGTGAGGGTCAGCAGATCGACGCGGGTGGTCGTGTCGGTGCCGCTCATCGGTCCAGTCGTCGGCCCGGTCATCGGCCCAGCCTCTCCGCGACGAAGGCCGCCAGCTCGCCGGGGGTCATGGCGCCGACGTGCGCGCCGGCGTCCGCCAGCCGCTGCGCCAGCTCGCGGTCGTAGTCGGGGTTCGCCTCCTCGTCCAGGGCGGCGAGGCCGAGCACGTGGGTGCCCTGCTCCGCGAGCCCGCGCACGGCACGCACCAGCCGGCGCTCGTCCCCGCCCTCGTAGAAGTCGCTGACCAGCGCCACGATCGTCCTGCGCGGGTTGTCCACGAGCGTGGCCCCGTAGGAGACGGCCTTGGCGATGTCGGTGCCGCCACCGAGTTGCACGTTCATCAGCAGCTCCACCGGGTCGGTGACGTCCTGGGTGAGGTCGACCACCTCGGTGTCGAACGCGATCAGGTGGGTGCGCAGCCCGGGCAGACCCCACAGGCAGGCGGCCGTCACCGCCGCGTGGATCACCGAAGCGGCCATCGAGGCCGACTGGTCCACCAGGAGGATGAGCTGCCACCGCTCGGCATGGCGCCGGGTCCTGGAGAAGAAACGGGGGTTCTCGATGGCGAGGCGCCGGGTCGCCGGGTCGTAGTGCGCGAGGTTGGCGCGGATGGTGGCGTGGAAGTCGAAATTGCGCGCCTGGCGGAAACGGCTCGGCCGCCGGGCCCTGCTGCCGGAGAACGCTCGGCGGATCTCGGGGCGGAGCCGCTCCATCAGCTCCCGGACCACGGCCGCGACGATGCGCCGCGCCTGGGCCAACACCTCGTGGTTCATCAGGTGCTTGGTGCGCAGCACGGCGCGCAGCAGGGTGGCGTTGGGCTCGATCCGGGCCAGGACGTCCGGGTCGGTGACCACCTCGTGGATCTCGTAGCGCTCGACGGCGTCCCGCTCCAGCCGTTCGATGGTCTCCTTCGGGAACAGCCGGTGGATGTCGTCCAGCCACTCCACGGTGGTGATCTCGGACGGATCGAGTCCGGCGCCGCGGCGGGACCGCTGTCCCGCGGAGCCCTGGTCGCCGGCGCCGTCCAACTCGGCGCCTGAGATGTCGCCCGCCGACGGGGCGAGCCCGCCGCGTCGGACCTGTCGTCGTGTCAGGTCCTGGTCACGGCCGTAGAGCCAGTCGAGTGCGGCGTCGCGGCGGGCGGCCTCGTCCGACAGGGAGCCCGTGTGGCGCTCGGCCGGGGAGCCGAGGACGAGCCGCCACCGTTCCAGATCCTGGTCAGGCGCGGTCATGAGGTCGTCTCCTCTCTTTCGCGGTGGTCGGGCGCCGAGGGTGCGGGCTCGGTCGCGAGCCCTTCCCTGACGAGCAGCCGGGTGACGCGGGCCTCCAGCGCCATCCCCGCCGCCGAGAGCAGGGGATCGGCGGCCGTCCTGGTGAGAGCCCTGGCCGAGCCGCTCAGGCCCCGGCGGTCCAACAGGCCGCGGGCGACCGTCTCCCGTTCGCGGGGCGGGAAGTACGCGAACGCCTGCCGGAGCGCGGGCAGACCCACCAGGAACTCCTCCGCCGACATCGCCGCGACCACGGTGTCGAGCACCTCCAGCACGCCGCCGCTGGCCAGCACCTCGGATCTGGCCAGCGCGAAGAGGCCGGCCAGCCAGTCGCCGAGCACCTCGGGCGCGGCCGTCCCGACGAGGGCCGCACCGGGCCCGCCGTCCCCGTCGCTGTCGTCGTCGCCGAGGGACCAGCACAGTCCGAACGCGGCACCCCGCAGATCCGGCGGCGCCTCGGTGTCGGCGCCGATCCGGCGCGCGGTGGCGAGCGCCGCCGCCCGGTTCAGGTCGAGCGCGGAATCCGCGTGCAGCAACGCGTCCCTGGTGGCGGCGAGCGCGTCCAGCCGGGCCCGGTCGGCGGGGGCGGGGCCGCCCCGCAGGCCCTCTGCCAGCCACAGGATCCGGGTGACACAGCCGCTGATGACCGCGCCGAACGTCGGGCTCCCGGCGGTCCCCAGCAGCCGGTCGTGCCGCCACAGGGCGAGCACGGTGGCGAGCACCTCGCCGAGCACGCCCAGATCGCTGGCCCGGGTCACGCTGGCGTCGATGACGTCGATCGCCCCGTGGGACAGCTCGGCGAGCCCGCACAGCGCCGCGTCGAAAAGCACCTCGGCGAGCAGTCGCGGGTCGTCCTCGGCGTCGGCGATCCGCTCCCGCAGCGCCGCCGCGGCGGCGTCCCTCAGCGTGGCGCCGTAGGCGCCGGCCTCGATCAGCCGGGGCAGGCGCAGCTCGGTGGGGGACACTGCCCAGCGCTCGTCGAGGACGAGGTCGGACCCGGTGACGGGTCCCGAGGCCCGCCGGAAACCGGGGACGTCGAGGACGCGCAGCCGGTGCAGGGTGCGGCTGCGCACCAGGCCCGTGGCGTCGGCGAGGTCCAGGGTCAGGGCGAACGCCGCGGGGCGGTCGAGCCGGAGGTGTGCCAGCTTCGCCGCCACGTCGTGGACCAACGGCGGGTGTGGGGTGTCCGGATGGAGCCGGCCGACGCGGTCACCGCTGAACGCCGCCACCATCTCCACCACCGCGGGATGGGTACCGGGGGCGAGGCTGCCGCGGGACGCCCACGGCAGCCGCTGCGTCAGATCCTCGGAGACGAGCGCGCTGGCGAGCCCGTCCAGCAGGTCGGTGCGGGAGGGCCGGTCGTGGCCGCGCAACAGGGCCAGGCCCTCGGACATGGTGCGGACCGCGACGAGGTCGGCCGTGGAAACCCGCTGGCCGCGCCGTCGGAGCCTCGTCACGGTCTCCGCCAGCATGGCGTCGGCGGCGGCCTGGGGGCCGCCCTCCCACAGCCGTTGGTAGTACGCGGGGGAGGGCATGCCGGCCTGGTAGCCGGTGAAGGAGTCCAGCCGGCGGAACGAGTACGGCACCAGGTAGCTGCCCGCCACGGCGTCCTCGGGCGGCCGGGGCACCTCGGGCCAGTCATCGCTCGCTCCGGCGGTGGCGGTGGCGGCGGCGGACAGGACGCGCAGGGCGGGCGCGTGGAAGCCGCCGCACACCACCACGACGGGTCGGTCACCGGCCTCGGCCACGGCCGCCCTGACCCACCGCGCCATGTACTGCTCGCGCGCGGCGTCGTCGTCACCGGCCGCGGCCTCCCCGCGGACCAGGTCGAAGTAGGCGGACAGGCGTTCGGCGAGGCCTTCTGCCGGATGCGTTTCGAACAGGTGGTCCCACAGGGCGTCCACGTTGTCCACCGCGAACGTCGTGCAGAGGCGGGCGATGGCCTCGTCGTGCCGCCGCTCCGCGTCGGCGTACCGGTTGCCGCGGTCGGCGAACGCCGGATGCCAGGCGGGCAGGTCGATGAACCGGACCTCGGCGCCGTGCTCCCGTCCCGTGGTGAGCGCCGCCCATTCCGGGGAGTACGCGCAGAACGGCGTCCACGAGGCCTCGTACCGCTCGCCGTCCCGGTAGGAGCTGAACACCGCGACGGGCAGCTCGTGGCCGAGCAACAGCTCGTCGAGCCGGTCGTTGACATCGGCGGGGCCCTCCACGAGCACGAAGGCGGGACGCAGCGAGGCGATGGTGGAGGCCACCAGCCGGGCGCAGGCCGGGCTGTGGTGGCGGACCCCGATGACGGTGGCCGTCATCTGGTTCACCGGTCGGGCAGGAGGTGCCGGGCACGGTGCAGCGCACGCCACTGCGCGCCCTTCTTCCGGGGCACCCGCTGTTCGAGGTAGCGGCGCAGCCGGGCGAGGTCCTCGGCGTTGTCCTTGACCGCCGTGCCCGCCAGGCTCTCCACGATGTCGGCGGGCGTGCCCGCCTCGCCGCGCAGGTACCAGCCGCGCAGGCCCACCGCGTGGGCGACGGACACCGCCTCGGCGGTGCTCATGCCGGTGGAGAGGCGGTCCGTCGCCCCGCCCGGTCCCGCGGCCGCGTCCGCCGACGCCTCGGCGCTGCCGGTGCGCAGCTCGCGGAAGGTGGTGACCAGCACCTCCAACACGTCGTGTGGCACCGGTGTCTCGACTCCCGAGCGCCGCAGCAGCTCGGTGGTCTCCCGTTCGACCAGATCGAGCTCCGCGGCCAGATCGCCGAGGGGGAAGACGGTCTCGAAGGTGAACCGGCGCTTGAGGGCGGCGCTCATCTCGTTGACGCCCCGGTCGCGGGTGTTGGCGGTGGCGATCACGTTGAACCCCTGGGCGGCGAACACCATGCCCTCGGCGCCGCTCAGCTCGGGGACGGCCAACACCCGCTCGGACAGCAGCGAGAGCAGACAGTCCTGCACCTCCAACGGGCAGCGGGTGATCTCCTCGAACCGGACGATCCGGCCCTCGGCCATGCCGCGCAGCATCGGGGCCGGCACCAGGGACCGGGGCGAGGGGCCTTCGGACACCAGAAGGGCGTAGTTCCAGGAGTACTTGATCTGGTCCTCGGTGGTGGCCGCGCCGCCCTGGATGGTGAGGGTGGAGTCGCCGCTGACGGCGGCGGCGATCAGCTCCGACAGCAGGGATTTGGCGGTGCCCGGCTCGCCGACCAGCATCAGGCCTCGGCTGGTCGCCAGCGTGACGAGGGCGCGATCCACGAGCGAGGGGTCCCCGACGAACTTGCGGCTGATGCCGTGCTGCTCGTCCCCGACGACGAACCGGCGGGCGGCCTGCAGGCTGAGCGCCCAGCCGGGTGGCCGGTGGCCCTCGTCGGCCTCCCGGAGCCGGGCCAACTCGTCCGCGTACCGGACCTCGGCGGGCGGACGCTGCGGGGACGCGGTCGCGGCGGACGCGGGTGGTGCTGTCATGGTGTGGTGCCTCGCGGTCGGGGGTGAGGTGCGGCTTCGGTCAGGGAGCGATGGGCGCGGTGAGGCCGACGAGGTCGCCGAGCACCTCCGAGACGTCGACCGGATCCAGCGCGCCGAAACGCGGCGAAGCGTCCGGCTGCGGGCCGTCGGCGTCGTCGGCGCGGTGGTCCGTCAGGCGGACGCGTTCGATCGTCTGCTCCGGAGTCTCCGTGGACCGTCCGACCCGGATTCCCGGGTCGAGGGAGACCACCACCGATCGGCCGTCGGGCAGATCCCGGGCGATCCACGGCTGGAGGCCGCCCTCCTGTGGTTCGGCCCGCCGCCAACCGCGCTGCTCCAGGCCGAGGACCCGGCCGGTCGGCACGGTGACGCCGTGGAACCGCTTGAGTGCCGCGGCGTCCCGCTCGTCCGTCGTCAGGCGGTGGACGGGCCGGTCGAGTTGGGCGAAGGGCTGAAGGATCTCGTAGTCGGCGAACAGCTCCGTCCAGGTGGCCAGGGCGTCGCCCAGGAGCGCGGGGTGGGCGACGCCGACCCTGGCCGCCTTCGGCAGGGTGAACGTGTCGTCCTCGGCGTCGGCCAGGGTGCGGTCCTCGGCGATGCGGAACTCCGCCGTGGCCTTCGCCGTGTGACTCGTCCACACCAGCCGCCGGGTGATCTGCCACAGCAGTGGGTGGTCGACGAACAGGGCGTGGAACTCGGCCGCGGGCCACCGCTTCTCCGTCGCCATGGCCCACTCCAGGCGCCGGATCTGGTCGGTGGCGATCGCGTGCACGTCCTTCTTCAGCCCGACGAACCGCCGGTGGGCCAGGGGCGCCAGGGCCTGGTCGTCTCGGATGCCTGGCCGCGGCAGGTTCGCGCGGCGCCCGCCGTCCTCGTCGGTGACGAACGGCCTGAGCTGCTCGTCGAATCCGGCGGTGAAGCGGCGCCTGCCATAGTCGAGGGTCAGGGTGCCGTCCGGGTCAAGGCCGAAGTCGGGCACGAAACCGTCGGCGAACTGCTCCGGGGTCAGGCCACGAGCGGCGGCGACGCGGTCGATGCGCTCCCACGCAGCCTTTCGCACACTGGGGAACCGGGAGGTGCGGGCTATCCCCGCCACGTGCATGTGGGCGACGTCGGTCCCGATCTCGACGAGCGTGTCAAGCGCGGCGACGGCCCGACGCGCGCGCCTGCGCTGCAGGGAACGGATGAACCTGGTGAGCTCGCGCGCCGTCTCGTCACCGCCGAGCCGGCCCAGCGCGGCGAGCGCCCAACCCGGCTCCTCGGCGGTCTGCCGGAACAGCGCCCAGACGAACTCGTCGAGCGACGCCGGGTCGCACAGCTCCCTGACCGCGTCGACGCCCGCGACGACCTCCGAGGCGGGCCCGCCGGCCTCGCCCCCCTCGCCGTCGCCACGCTTGGCCGCGGCGAGCAGCGCGACCAGGTTCCGGACGGCCGGGAGCGGCAGGGCTTGGCGGCGCCCGCGCAACAGCAGCTGTGGCAACAGGTACTCGTCGATCTTCGCCACGTGCGTCACCCCCTCGGGCGGCTCCAGCAGCACCCGGGGCAGCGCGTCGGCCGGCGCGTCGTCGGTCCGGCGCGTCGCCGTTCGCATGACGCGCCTGATCGTCCTGTGCAGCTCGTCGGGCAGCTCGGGACGGACGCTCTCCAGCACCTCCGGGTGGGCGTCGACGTGGTCGCGCAGCAACTGCTTGGCGAGCCGGGCCCTGCGGGAGCCGCCCGGGGCGTTCGCGGCCAGTCGCCGCAACGCCCGCTGGGGGAACCGCTCCATCGCCGCCCGGGCCGCCGCGTGGGCACCCGGCCGGTCCAGGCGGGTGACGAGCGCGTCCAACGCCGCGTCGCCTGGCATGGTGGCGAGCACGTCCAGGACGTTCCTCAGCTCCTCCGGCGCGCGCACGCGACCCTCATCGAGCAGGTCGAGCAGCGTCGGCGTCAGGGCGGCGCCGACCCCCTCGGCCACGGTGTGCGCCAGCTTCGGGATTCCCAGCCACGCGTCGGACTGCCGCTCGCGCAGCAGCGCGAGCTGCTCGGCCGAGGCCAGCGCGCCGACCAGCAACGGCGACAGACGCGCGTGCCCGACCGACAGCCGGGTGGCGACCAACTCGTCCGTCCACGCCGTACGTTCCGGGACCAGATAGGAGACGACCACGCGCTGGTAGTGGCATATCCGGTGATCCGCCAGGGCCGCGACGCAGCGCCGGTACTCCTCCTCACCGGCGTTCGCCAGCAGCTCCCGCATGCGGTGGGCGGCCCCTTCGACGTCCTCGAAGCCGGAGGCCGAGCTGTCGTCGTCCAGCACCTGGACGCGGTGCCCGCCCTTCTTCCGGCCCTTCCCGCTGACGTAGCCGACGAGCACCCGGCTGAGCTCCGCGGTCGCCCGAGTGGCGAAGACCAGATCGTGCTCGGTGACCCAGGCGTCCGCGAACCGTTCGCACTTCTCCTCGTCCCAGCCGGTCAGCGACCACAGGAGCGAGGCGACCACGGCCGCGCCCATCGGGTCAGGCTCACCGCCCAGATGCGCGCGTGCCGCGGCGGCCATCTCCTTGTCGCTCGCCTTGTGGTCCAGCGCCTCGTCCACCGCGGGCCGCACCTTCTCCAGCCGGCGTCGCAGGGCCCCGGCCGCCCGGGTGTCGATCACCGGAGGAGGGCCGGGGATGCCGCCGCGCCGCGGGTGGACGCGGTCGCCCCACCCCTCGGGCACGACGAACTCCTCCTCGCCCGGTGCTCCACCCTCGATGTCGCTGATCTGCGCTGACCGACTCATCGTGACCTCGCCCTGGTGCTCAATTCTGCTGGCGCAAACACTAGTTGGCGGGTGCGACAACGGAGCTGCCGCCTCCTGCGAGGACGACGTCGCCGGCGGCGTGATCTCCGAGGCCCCGATGGTCACCGGCGGTAGGGACAAGACCGTCGACCTCGGCAGCTCCATGTCTGACTCGCCGCGTCGCGTGCCTACTTCACCAGCTCCGCCACACTCCGCATCGAACGCGGCCAACATCGCCAACTTGTCGACGTATCAACCAAGCTGATTGCCCGAGAGTCGACTTGGAGCTACATCGGCTCAGGTTCCTCGCGGTGTCATCCGGTCAGGTGGTGCACGACGGGGGGCGCGAGGGCAGAGGGGGAGAAGCGGGTGGGGTCGGTGGGGGCGACGTGGAAGACGTGGGGGACCAGACGGGGGTCGTCGTGGGCCGTCGCCGGGTCGGGGTAGCCGAGGATCACCGTCGGGTCCTCCAGCCAGTCGAGCCGCAGCACCAGGTCGGCCTCATCCTGGGCGCCGGGGTCGGCGAACTCGTGGGAAGGGACGGGCCGGAAGCCCAGCCTGCTCTTGAACTCAAGCAGTCCTGGCCGGGTGAGGTGGCCGAGCAGGTTGGGCTCGTTGCCCAGGGTGGCCCGGGTGTAGCCGCGGCGGCGGCCCTCGGCCAGGGCCGTGGGGTAGAGCACCCGGGCCAGGCTGGCGCGGCGCCAGCGGGCGGTGACGGCGGAGAAGCGCACCACCAGTGTGTCCACGGCGGGGCACTCCAGCGCCAGGCAGCCGCCGGCCAGTTCCTCGCCGTCCCATGCGAAGACGCCGAAGAACCGCCGGGGCCCGTGCAGCACCGCGTCCCGGTAGTCGAGCGCGAACGGCACGCCGAAGCGCATGTCGGCGACCCGCTCCCGGTAGAGCGTGAGGAAGCGGTCGAGCGACCGGGGCGTGACCGGGTCCTCGATCGTCTCCCGCAGGCCCGCCCGCCGCGCATGGTTGCGGGCGTGGCGGACGGCCCTGCGGCCGTACCGGTCGAGGCCGGCGAGGTAGGCGTCGTCGTCCGGTCCTGGATCGCCAGTCCACGTCACCACGGCCGGCTTGCGGACGAAGCCGCGCCGCGCCAGCTCGTCCCAGAGCCCGGCGGGCGGATTCGGCATCCGAACGACGTCGACGGGACGGTCCGTCCGGGCCCACGGCTCCCGTTCGAGGTCCGCGGGCTCGATCAGCGCCAGTCTCAGCCCGAAGCGGTCGACGATCTCCATCGTGCCCGGGTCAGGCCCCCATGACCGGCGACGGCGCCGCGGCCTGGGCCAGGCAGTCGCCGAAGCACTCCAGCGTCGCGGACCAGTTGGCGGCGTACTCCCGGGTCACCGTCAGGAACTCCTCGGCCTGCGCGGGATCGGTGACCATATGGGTCATACCGGTCTCGTCGTCGCTGACCTGCGCGGCGTGCACGGTCTCGGCCTTGATGTGGGAGTCGATCCAGGCGAACTGGTCGTTCTCGGTGAACACCTTCTCGCCGTCCACGAAGACCTTGCCGTACATCCGGCGGAACGCCACCGCGATGTCCAGGGCGATGGTCTCCACGACGCGGAGCTGCACGGCGGCGCCCAGCGGGGAGGCGGCGAGTCGGTCCATGTTGTCGAGCAGGCCGCGGATCGGCTTCGGGATCTCCACGTCCGCGTCCTCGGCCGAGTCCTCGCCCAGCTGCGTCGCGAGCGGGGCGACGATCGTGTCGTGCCACCACAGGTAGTGGATGCCGGCGGGACCGGTCGGCGCGACGGCCTTGAACTCGGGCGCGGCGTTGTCCAGATCGTCGCCGATCACCTGGTACACGGTCTGGAAGGCGGCGAGGACCTCGCGGTCCGGGGCCGGGTGGGTGGCGAACCGCCGGGCCATCTCGCCCAGCCCGCCGAGGGTGGTGAACATGAAGGCCTTGGTCGTCGCCCGCCACCACACCGCGACCCGGTAGGCGGCGCGGGGGTCGACGGTCTCGAGGCCCCGGGCGGTGCCGAAGAAGCCGTTGTCGGCGCGACGCAGTCGAGCCTCGTCGATCACCCGCTCCACCCGAGCGTCCAGCTCGGTCCGGGCTTCTTCGGTGAACACAGATGCGGCAGTCACTATCACTCCTGATAGGTGTGAGTTGGGGGGTGAGCCCTGAGGGAGTCCTTGGTGTGGACGAGCGTGGGTGGACGGCGGGCGTGGACAGGCGGAGTGACGCGAAGTCAGATACTCAGTCAGATGCCCAGCCGCTGTTTGACGTCGGCGAAGAACGGGACGTAGCGGTAGTCGCGGGCGACCGGGTCGTAGTCCGTGTAGTGGTTGACGAACTCCAGCAGGTGCTTGCGCACGGCCTCTACCGGCTCCTCGTGGATCCTGCTCTCGATGCCCTGGATCTCGGCCAGGAACGCGGCCAGCACCTCGGCGACCGACGGGCTGAGCTCGATGGTCTCGCCACGCACCCGGATGCCCTCGTGCTCACGCAGGTAGCCGAACAGTAACTGGGAGGCAACGGCGTCGTAGTTGGGGCGCGGGATGCCCTCCACGGCATAGCGCAGGAGGCGCTCCGCGAGGATGTACTCGTAGGCGACGAGCGACTCCTCGCGCGGCAGCCGATCGTCGTTGAGCAGCGCCATCATGCCGGAGACGTCGACGCGCAGCTCCTCCAGGCCGGCGAGCGGCTTGTACTTCTTCGCCGGGAGGAATTCGGGGATGGGCATGTCGCCCTGGCGGTGGTGGTACTCGTGCAGCCGCACCCACCAGGAGGACGCCTGCTGGACGGTCTGGTCGTCGGCGCCCCGGATCAGCGGGAAGCTGCCCTCCGCCATGACCGCCTCGATCATGGCCCGGGTGATGCGGTTATGGCGTTCGACGAACTTGTCGATGAAATAGAAGATGAGATCGTCGGGACGCTGGATGCCGTCTATGTGGTTCTCCGGGAAGAGCGCCACGACGACCCGGGACCTGAATCCTTCGGAACTGCCCTTGATGACGACCGGCATGGTCGGGCTGGCGTAGGACTCGACGAGATGGGAATCGGCCGGGAGTTCCTCGTAGACGAGATAGTCCAGAGAAAGCTTGGGGAAGTACGAAGCGTCGAACAACGAGAATATGTGGTTGTCGCGCCGCTCGTTGATGTGGGCTTTGGTGGCGTCGAGACGAGATCCTGGGGAAAACGACCGCAGGTCTTCGATGAGCGCCTGGGCCAGCGGCTGTTTTCGCAGCTCACGGGAGCTTTCGAGGCGGTTTGCGAGTTCCCGAAGGGTCTCTTCCTCGCGGAAGCCGGAGCGTTCTCCCAGACCCTTCCGCAGTGCGTTGACCTCCGCGAGTACCGCGCGCATGTCGTCTGTCACAATGCCTCCGCTTAGGTGGCGTCGGGATCTGCGCGGCAGCCTACACACGATCTTCCGCCGTTGGAAGGTTCCTCAGTCAACTCCTCTTGTGAAAATGGTCTCTGTCGGGGGATGTTGAGGGTTTGCTGGATACGTGCCTCGGCACTCCGTACGGGCCGGGCCTTTTCGGGCGCCATACCCGCCGGAATACGGGACGCGGTGACTGCCGGGGCTAGGCCACGGGCACCCGGGGGGTGGCCATACGCTCGGCGGAGCCGCCGACCAGCGAGTCGTGGACGAGGGCGGTGATCTCGTGCGGAGTGCCGGGCGGTTCGGCGCTGACCCCGTCGAGCCGGGCCACCTGTTCGGCGGTGAGCGTGGTGTCGAGCGCCCGGAGGTACTCGGCCAGCTGACCGTCGGCGCGGGGCCCGACGAGCGGCACGACGCCGGTGGCGGAACGGTCCGCGCGGGCGCGGAGCCAGGCGAACGCGACGTGGGACGGCGGGACGCCGGCCTCGGCGGCGATGTCGCGCACGGCGTCGACGACCGTCTCGACGCGGTCGGTGTTGTGCCGGGGGTGCCGACGGCCCGACGCGCTGGTCCAGCCCTCCGGGGTGCGCCGGTACCCGCCCGACAGCAGCCCGCCGGCGAGCGGCGACCAGGCGGCCACCCCGAGGCCGAGCGCCTCCGCCATGGGCAGCGTCTCGCGTTCGGCGGTGCGGTTGACGAGGTTGTACTCGCTCTGCACGCCGATGATCGGCGACCAGGCGCGGGTCTCGGCCAGCGTGACGGCCCGGGCGACCCGCCAGGCGGGGAAGTTCGACAGGCCCGCGTAGAGGATCTTCCCCGCGCCGACCAGATGGTCGAGTGCGGCGAGTATCTCCTCGGTCGGCGTGAGCGCGTCGGGGAAATGCGCCCAGAACAGGTCGATGCGGTCGGTGCCCAGCCGGCGCAGGCTCGCCTCCGCCGAGCGGATGATGTTCTTGCGGCTGTTGCCCGTCCCCGAGACGCCGGCGTCGGGGCGGTCGCCGGCGGTGAACTTGGTGGCCAGCACGAAGTGGTCGCGGTCCGCGGCGACGAACTCGCCGAGCAACTCCTCGGCCCGCCCGTACTGGTAGCAGTCGGCGGTGTCGAGGAACGTGCCGCCCGCCTCGGCGAAGCGGTCGAAGATCTTCCGCGCCTCCTCGCGGTCCGGGCCGTCGCTGCGGCGCGCCCACAGCGGCCCTCCGGGGCGCGGCGTGGCGCCGGTGCTGGTGCCGGTGCCGCCGAAATGCGAGGTGCCCAGGGCGATCTCGGAGACCCGCAGGCCGGTGGTCCGGCCGAAGGTCAGGTACCGCATCAGGCCGGCCCGTCCGTCCCCTCGGTGCACGCCCGCTCGACCCAGTCGAACACGCCGGCCAGCGCCTGCCGGTGCTGCGTCCGCCCGAGGATGTCGAGGAAGCCGGGAACCGGGTTCACCTCCAGGATCACGTAGCCGTCGGGCGCGGGCAGGATGTCGAGGCCGGCCAGGGTCAGCCCCATCGCGCGAGTGGCGCGCACCGCGATGTCGATGAGGTCGTCGGGGGCGTCGAGGCGTTCGAAGGTGGCACCCATCGTCGTGCGGCACTGCCAGTTGCCGGGCGCCGGGAGCTTGAGGATGTTGAGCGGAGTGACGTCGCCGGCCACGGTGATGCGGTACTCGCCGCCCTCGGTCGGGTAGTACGGCTGGCACAGCAGGGTGGGGTGGCGGGCGAGCAGCCCTTCGACGATGGCCTTGTCGGCGACCGGGTCGACGATGCGCTCCACGCCGTCGCCGGCGAAGCCGAAGGACGCCTTGAGGATGACCGTCCCCCACTCGGCGCAGGCGGCCTCCAACTCCTCGAAAGAGCGCACCGACCGGGTCGGCGGCACCGGCAGCCCGTGCGCCGCCAGCAGTTGGATCGTCCGGAACTTGCTGTCTCCCGCCAACCACGCCTCGGCCGGGTCGAAGAGCCGCAGCCCGGGCACGTTGCTGAGCAGCGTCAGCCGCTCGATGCGGTCCCGGAAGTCGTCGCCGTAGAGCTTCCCCCGGCTGATGACGGCGTCGAACGACTCGGCGGGCTCGCCGCCCAGCGAGAGGGCGAAGCCGGTGGCGCCGCCTGGCTGGTAGTCGATCTCTTCCAGCGTGAAAAGCGACATCTCATGTCCGCGTTCCCGGCCGAAGTCAACCAGGTTCACGCTATCCGGATCGATGCCGGAGTAATCCCATCCCAACAGACCGATCTTCATCGAACCTCCCCGTGCCTCACCTGCCTGGCGAAGCTTCACCACGCTTCCGATGGTCTGTCAACCCCCAAGCGGCTATGGGACGTTGTGGTGCCAGGCGGGGTGATATGCGCCAATACGGCGAGAATTGCCAAACCGTACAGAGATTGCGCCATTGAGGCGGAGAACCCAAAAATTGAAGGCAAATAAGGCTGCCGAGACAGCATTCTATGCTGTTAGCCTTTCAGCCACGGAAGTTCATGATCAACTTCGGGAGGGGCGTGCCGTGGGTATATGGGAGACGCTCGTGACGCCGAGCGCGGAGCAGGCGGCCTCGTACCGGGCGCAGGGCTGGTGGCGCGAGGGCACGTTCCTGGACGATCTGGCCGAGGCGGCGCGCCTGCGGGGCGATCACCCGGCGATCATCGCCTACGAGGAGCGGCAGCGCGTCGCGGAGATCAGCTACGCGGAGCTCGCGGCCAAGGTGGAACGTTTCGCCTCCGCCCTCGCCGAACTCGGGGTCGAGCGCGGCGACGTGGTGGCCTTCTACCTGCCGAACCGCTGGATGCTCACCCCCCTCTACCTCGCCTGTCACCGGGTCGGCGCGGTGCTCTCCCCCGTCATCCCCGCCCTGGACGTCCGCGAGTTGGGGATCGTGCTCCGCGAGAGCGAGGCCCGGGTCTGCGTGACGGTCGACCGGTTCAACGGCGAGGACTACGGCGCCCGCCTGGCCGAGGCCGCCCCCGAGACCCTCGCCCACCGCGTGGTGGTGGGCGACGCCGCCGCCTCGGGCGCGATCGACTTCGAGGAGTTCTTCGTCCGCACCCCCTGGGAGGAGCGCCACCCCCTCGACCCGGGGACCCGGCTCGGCCCCGACGACCCCGCGCTGCTGCTTTTCACCTCCGGCACCACGGGACGCCGGAAGGGCGTGGTGCACACCCAGAACACCCTCCACGCGGCGGTGCTCGCCGTCTCCCGGCCGCACCGGCTCACCGCCGACGACGTCATCTCCATCCCCAACTTCGCCACGCATATGGCGGGCCTTACCTACGCCTGCTACATGCCGGTGCTGATCCACGGCACCTGCGTCACCCAGGACGCCGGCCGGGACATGGAGTTGCTACTCGACATCATCGGCGCCCACGGCGTGACCTGGGCCTACGCCACCCCCGCGTACCTCGTGGACATGATCAGCGCGCAGCGCGAACGGCAGCGTGACCTGTCGGGACTCGCCCAGATCGTCTCAGGATCCGCGCCGATCCGCCCCCAGCTCATCGCCGAGGTGCGCGACACCCTGGGCGTCCCCGTGCACGCGCTGTGGGGCATGACCGAGAACGGCGCCGTCACCGTGACCCGTCCCGACGACCCCGAGGGCTGGGCCGCCCACAGCGACGGCCGCGCCGAGCCCTTCATGGAGATCCGGATCGACACCGCGGGCGCCGCGCCCGAACCGGGCCGCGACGCCGCCGAGGGCCGGCTGCTGGTGCGCGGCGCCTCCCAGTGCCTCGGCTACCTCGGCCAGCGGGAGGTCTACGAGGCCAGCCTCGACGAGGACGGCTGGTTCGACACCAGCGACATCGCCCGCGACGACGGCCGGGGCGGCATCCGCATCACCGGGCGCAGCGCCGACCAGATCACCCGCTCCACCGGGCTCAAGGTCTCCACGCTGGAGGCCGAGTCCGTGCTCGCCGACCATCCTGCGGTCAAGGAGGTCTGCGTGGTGGCCGCCCCCGACCCGAAGGTCCCCGGCGCCGAACTGGTCTGCGCCGTCGTCGTCCCGCAGGGCGACGAGGTGCCCACCCTGGCGGATCTGCGGACCCATCTCGCCGAGGAGAAGGTCACCGAACTGCTCTGGCCCGACCGCCTCCAGTTCATGTGGGAGCTGCCCAAGAACTCCCTCGGCAAGGTCCTGCGTCACCCGCTGCGCGAGCGCCTCGAGATCGAGCACGCCGCGCGCCGATGACACCGTCACCGGCGCCGCGCGGGCCGGCCGTCACCAACGGGGGCGGGGACGACCCGGCGGGCGAGGAGGACGGCGGTGGACGGCGGACCTCGCTCGCGCTGGGCCTGATCTCCGTCGCCCAGCTGATGTTCCTGCTGGACTCCACCATCGTGAACGTCTCGTTGCCCGGCATCCAGGACTCGCTCGACGTTTCGGGGTCAGGCCTGGAGTGGGTCGTCGCCTCCTATTCAGTCGCCTACGGCGGGCTGTTGCTGCTCGGCGGCCGGATGGGCGACGTCCTCGGCAGGCGGCGGATGTTCCTGGTCGGGGTGGCGGTGTTCACGGCGGCCTCGCTGTTGGGCGGCTTCGCCGTGGAGGCGTGGCAGCTGATCGCCATGCGCATCGCCCAGGGCGTCGGCGCCGCTGCGGCCTCACCCGCCGCCCTGTCCCTGATCGCCGTCACCTTCCCCGAGGGACCGCGGCGCGACCGGGCCGTCGCCTGGTACACGGCCGTCGCCACCGCCGGGGGCGGTGCGGGGCTGCTCGCCGGCGGCCTGATCAACGACCATCTCTCCTGGCGCTGGGTGATGTTCGTCAACGTCCCCGTCGGCGTCGTCATCCTCGTCGCCGGGGCCCGGGTGCTGCGCGAAACCCCCCGCATCCGGGGGACGTTCGACGCCACCGGTGCGCTGACCGGCACGCTCGCCGCGCTGCTGCTGATCTACGGGCTGATCGAGGGCGCCTCCGGCGGCGGTGACGGCTGGACCACCCCGCACGTGCTCGCGGCGCTGGCCGTCGCCACCCTGCTGGTGCCGATCTTCGCCGTGGTCGAACGGCGCGCCTCGCAGCCCCTGGTGCCGCTGCATCTGGTCGCCGACCGGGCCCGTTTCGCGGCCTACGGGATCGTGGTGTGCACCAGCACGTCGATGTTCGGCATCTTCTTCTTCCTCACCCTCTTCCTCCAGGACGTCTGGGACTACAGCCCCACCCACACCGCGCTGGTCTACCTGCCGCTGACGGCCCTGCTCGTCGCCGGGGCCCGCGTCAGCGCGCCGCTGGCCGCCCGTTTCGGCGCCCGTGCCCTGGTCTGCGGGGGACTGCTCGTCTCGGGCGCCGGCATGCTGTGGCTGGCGCGTATCGGCGACTCCGGCGGCTACCTCACCGGCATGCTGGTGCCCACGGTGCTGACCTACCTCGGACTCGGCGTCACCGCCGTGCCGTTGACGCTCGCCGCCCTGGCCCGGGTGCCGCACGGCGACACCGGCGCCGCCTCCGGACTGCTGACCACCTCCCGCCAGATCGGCGGCGCCACCGGCCTGGCCGTGCTCGGCACCGTGGTCTGGGCCAGCGCCGGGACCGGCCACGACGGGACCGTCTCCGACGCGGCGCTGTCCACCGCGATCGGCCACGGTTTCGCCGTCGCCGCCGGCGCCACCCTGCTGTCGGTGCTCGTCGCCTTCGCCGCCCTGCCGGGCAAGGCAGACCAGCCGGGGAAGGCAGGGGAGGACCGCGCGGTATGACGGAACCGGCGACGGACTGCCTGGTCGTGGGGGCCGGCATCGCGGGGGCGGCCGCCGGCTACTTCCTCGCCCGCCTCGGCCACCGGGTCACCCTCCTGGAGGCCGAAAAGTCCCCCGGCATGCACGCCACCGGACGCTCGGCCGCGCTGTTCTCCGAGTACTACGGCAACGAGGCGGTGCGGGCGCTCACCGTGGCCAGCCGCCCGTTCTACGACGATCCGCCGCCCGGCCTGCACACCGCGCCGCTGCTCCGCCCCCGCGGCGTGCTGGCCCTCCAAACGCCCGGCAGCGCCGCCCTGTTCGCGCCCGCACTCGCCGCCGGAGCCGCCGCGCCCCAGCCCGCCGTCGCCCTGGACGAGGCCGCCGCCCGGGAGTTGGTCCCGGCGCTGCGGCCCGGGACGTTCGAACGCGCCATCCACCGGCCCGGCGTCCGCGATATCGACACCGACGCCGTGCACTCCGGCTTCCTGCGCGGGCTGCGCGCCGCCGGCGGCACCGTCGTCACCCGGGCCCGGGTCACCGCCCTGGTGCGGCGCGCCGGCCGGTGGCACGCCACCACCACGGCGGGACCGCACGCCGCGCCGGTCGTGGTCAACGCCGCCGGCGCCTGGGCCGACGAGGTGGCCACCCTGGCCGGCCTCGCCCCCGCCGGGCTGGTGCCGCTCCGCCGCACCGTCGCGATCGCCGCCGTGCCTCCGGACCACGAGGACGCCGTGGCCCGCTGGCCGATGCTCTGCGACCTCGCCGACACGTTCTACGCCAAGCCCGAGCCCGGCGGGCTGCTGCTGTCCCCCTCGGACGCCACCCCGCTCCCGCCCGGCGACCCGAAACCGGACGAGGTCGGCATCGCCGCCGCCATGGACCGGGTCCGCACCGTGGTCGCGCTCGACATCCGGCATATCAGGCACGCCTGGGCCGGGCTGCGCACCGCCCCCGCCGACGACACCCCCGTCGTCGGGCACCATCCGGCGGGCTCCGGCTTCTGGTGGCTGGCCGGCCTGGGCGGCTACGGATTCCAGACGGCCCCGGCGGCGGGAACGCTGCTGGCGGCGCTCATCGCGGGACGCGAGCCCCCACCCGGGCTCGCCGCACTGGCGCCGGCCATCAGCCCGGCCCGCGCCGGCGCGGCACCCTCCTCCCGCACCCGACCCCGATGACCATGGGAGTGCGAGGCCGTGTCCAACGAGGTGTCCAACGTTCCCCCGTCTCCATGGGGGTACCTCCCAGGCCCCCCAGGGCCTGGGGGAGGCAGACGGCCCGTCACACCGGGCTTCGCCGGCCGGCGCGTCGACCACGGTCCTTACCGGCCGGTGTCCGCGCTGATCGAGGCGCAGGCGGACGCCACCCCCGACCGCCCCGCCGTCACCGTCACCCGCCGCGCCGGCGACGGCCGGGCGCCGGCGGTGGAGTCGACGCTGAGCTACGCGGAGTTCGACGCGCTCGCCAACGGACTCGCGGCCGACCTGGCGCGGGCCGGGGTGCGCCCGGGCGACGTGCTGCCGCTGCTGCTGGGCAACAGCGCGGAACTCCCGCTCTGCATGGTCGCCGCGATGAAGCTCGGCGCCGTGTTCGCGCTGTGCGACCCGGCCTGGCCGGAGGAGCGGATACGCGCCGTGCTGCGGACGCTGGGCGCCCCCCTGGTCCTCACGGCCGGCACCCCCGTCCCCGCGGGACACCGCCCCTACCTGGTCGCCGTCGACGATCTCACCCCGCGCGCGGACCGCCCGGGCCCCGCACCCGGACCCGAACAGCCCGCCTACGGCGTCTTCACCTCCGGCAGCACCGGCGTCCCCAAATGCGCGATCAACGTGCACGGCGGCCTGACCAACCGCTTCCGCTTCATGTCCCGCTACTTCGGCTCAGACGGCTCAGACGGCTCAGACGGCTCGGCCGGCGCGGAGGTGGTGCTCCAGAACAGCCGCCACACCTTCGACTCCGCGATCTGGCAGCTGCTGTGGCCGCTGACCACCGGCGGCCGCACCGTCATCCCCGAACAGGGCGACTTCCTCGACCTGGAGCACACGGTCGCGACCATCGCGCGCCACCGGGTCACCATCACCGACTTCGTGCCCGCCATCCTCGGCATGCTCGTCGCCCTGCTGGAGTCCGGCGCCGCCGACCCCGCGGCCCTCGCCTCGTTGCGCCAACTGGTGGTCGGCGGCGAGGAGATCATCCCCCGCGCCGTCCACCGGCTGCGGGCCCTGGTCCCCGGCCTCGACATCACCAACGGCTATGGCCCCTCCGAGGCGTCGATCGGCATGGTCTTCCACCGCGTCACGGGCCGGGAGGGCGACCACATCCCGCTCGGCCGCCCCATCGACAACTGCTACGCCGTCGTCGCCGACGGTGCGCTGCGCCCGCTGCCCCCCGGCACCACGGGCGAGATCCTCATCGGCGGTGCCTGTCTGGGCGCCGGCTATCTGAACGACCCGGCCCGCACGGCCGAGGTGTTCGTGCCCAACCCGCTGCCCGGGATCCCCGGCCGACGGCTGTACCGCACCGGCGACCTCGGCTGGTTCGACGAGGAAGGACTGCTGCGCTTCGCGGGCCGCCGGGACCGGCAGACCAAGGTGGACGGGGTGCGGATCGAGCCCGGCGAGATCGAGACCGCGGCGGAGAGCTGCCCCGGCGTCGTCCAGGCCAAGGCGCTCACCGTGCGGCGCGGCGGCCGCACCCGGCTGGTCGCGGTGGCCGCCTCGGACACCGCCACCTCACCCGAGACGCTGCGCCGCCATCTGGCGGTCCGGCTGCCCCGCGTCCATCTGCCGTACCGCTGCGTCGTGTTGCAGACGCTGCCGCTCACCGACAACGGCAAGGTCGACCTGGGCGCGCTGCGCGCCATCGTGGAGCAGAAGCTCGACGAGGAGGCGGGACAGGCCCCGGCGGAGCGGGGCGGCGATCCGGCGGTCGATCCGGGTGTCGAGGCGGGTGTCGAGGCGGGTGTCGGGCCGGACAGCAGGTCGGACGGCGCCTCGGGTCGCGTCCTGGGCGGTGAGCCGGGCGGCGAGGTGGCTCAGCCGGGCTCTCCGTCGGGCGGCGAACCGGCGCGGCCGTCCGCGACCCCGGCGGCCCCGGGCCGCCCGCGCGCCGCCGCGCCGGCGAACCGGCTGGCGCGTCTGCTGGGGGAGGCCCTGGGGCTGCCGGGATTCGGCGCGGCCGACGACTTCCTTCAGCGCGGCGGCGATTCGCTGACGGCGCTGCGCGCGGTGGTGGGGATCCGCGAGGAGTTCGGCGTCCGGGTGTCGGTCGCCGACGTGTACGACCTGCGCACGCCCGTGGCCCTCGCCGCGCGCCTGCTCGGCCGCCCGGCCGACGTGGCGGACCCGGCGGTCGCGGGCGCCCCGGCCCATCTCGCCGAACTGGCGCGTGACGCCGCGCTGCCGCCGGACCTGGTCCGGCTCGTCGAGGCCGCGGCCCGCGAGCGGCTCCCGGACCCCGCCCCTCCCCGCACGGTGCTGGTCACCGGCGCGAACGGCTTCGTCGGCGCCCGCGCCGTGCACCAGCTGCTGACGGCCACGCCCGCCCGCGCCGTCTGCCTGGTCCGCGCCGCCGACGACCGCCACGCCCGCGAGCGTCTCCACCGCGCGCTGCGCGCCCAGGGGCTGTGGCAGGACGCCATGACCGAACGGCTCGACGTCCACCACGGCGACCTCGCCCGCCCCCACTTCGGCTGGCCGCGCGAGCGGTGGGAGGCACTCGCCGCACGCTGCGACGCCGTGCTCCACGTCGGCGCGCGCGTCAGCTTCGTGCTCGACTACCGCGCCCACCGGCCGGCGAACGTGCGCGGCACGGCCGAGGCGCTGCGTTTCGCACTCTCCGGGCGGCCCAAACCGCTGCACCACGTCTCCACCCTCGGCGTCCTCGACCACCATGCCGCGATCGCCGCGACCCCGCTCGGCGAGGACTTCGCCCCGGAACGGGCCGCACCGCCGCCGAGCGGCTACAGCCGTTCGAAATGGGTGGCCGAACGCATGGTGCTCGACGCCGGGCGGCTCGGCGCCCCGGTCGTGCTCTACCGGTTCGGCGAGGTGATGCCCGCCGCCGACAACGGCGTCGCCAACCCCCGTGCGTTGACGCATCTGTTGCTGTCGGCGTTCCACCGCCTGGGCGTGCGGCCCGACGTGCCGATGCGCTCCGACTACACCCCGGTCGACGAGGCCGTCGCCCGCCTGGTCGCGGGTCTGGCCGAACCCGCCGTGCCCGGCCTGGGCGGCGTCTACCACGTCTTCCGCCCCGGCAGCGTCGATTTCGCCGCCCTCGACCTCGCCGGCCCCGGGCGGCCGGCACCGCGACCGGTGCCGCCCGAGGAGTTCATGACGACACTCGGGCGGGCCGCGGCGGACGGCGGCGACCTGGCGGTGCTGCACGCCCTGCTGACGACGCTCCCGGCCACCGCACCCGGCGGCGTGCCCGACTTCCGGCGGCTGCTCGCAGACAACCCCGCGGTCTTCGCCCGGGACGCCTGCGACGCCCTCGACGCGCGGCACGCACTCCGCGAGGGCGACCTCGCGGCGGCGCTCGCCGCCTACCGCACCACCCTCGGCACACCCGGCGTGTGACGAGCGAACGACAGAAACAACAGGGGAGAGGGAACAGATGCGCTACCGCACGATGGGCCGGCTCGGCTGGCAGGTGAGCGAGATCGGCTACGGCATGTGGGGGATCGGCGGCGGACCCGGCGGCTTCACCGGCTGGGACTACGACGTCGCGCCCGGCTGCCTGGACCTGGCCGTCGACCTGGACTGCACGTTCTTCGACACCGCCTGGGTCTACGGCCGGGGCGTCAGCGAGCAGATGCTCGGCGAACTGCTGCGGCGCCACCCGGAGAAGCGGCTGTACACCGCCACCAAGGTCCCGCCGCTCAACCGGGAGTGGCCGCCGCGCCCCGACGACACCCTCGACGACGCGTTCCCGCCTGACCACGTTCGCGAGTACGTCCACCGCAGCCTGGAGAACCTCGGCACCGACCGGGTCGACCTCCTCCAGTTCCACGTGTGGGAGGACCGCTGGGCCGACGACGAGCGGTGGCAGCGGGTGATCTCGGACCTCAAGACGGAGGGCGTCATCGGCGGCTTCGGCATCAGCGTCAACCGCTGGGAGCCCACCAACTGCTTCGCGGCGCTCGACACCGGTCTGGTGGACGTCGTTCAGGTCATCTACAACGTCTTCGACCAGGCCCCCCAGGACGAGCTGTTCGCGCGGGCGGAGCGCGAGGACATCGGCATCATCGCCCGCGTTCCCTTCGACGAGGGCGGGCTGACCGGCACCCTCACCCGCACGACCACGTTCCCCGAGGACGACTGGCGCGCGGTCTACTTCGGCCCGGAGAACCTCGGCGCCACCGTGGAACGCGCCGAACGGCTCGCCAAGGTGCTGCCCGACGGCGTGTCGATGCCCGAACTCGCGCTGCGCTTCATCCTCCAGCACCCCGCGGTGAGCACGGTCATCCCCGGCATGCGCCGGCCCGCCCACGTGCGCGCCAACCTCGCCGTCGCCGACGCCCCGCCGCTCGACCCCGAACTGCTGACCGAACTGCGCCGCCACCGCTGGGACCGGCTGCCCACCTCGTGGTCGATGTGAGAAGGGGACCCCTGTGACGGTGATCGCGCTGTGGGCGCATCCCCGGTCGGTCTCGACGGCCTTCCTGCGGATGGTGGTCGAACGCGGGGACGTGACCGTGGTGCACGAGCCGCTCGTGCTGCTCACCGACCACGGCTCGGTGACGCTGCCGGCGGTGGGCGGCGGGGGAGAGGGCCCCGAGGGCGACACCGTCACGCTCGACGAGACCGGCGCGGTGCTGTCCCAGCTGGCCGCGCTCGGCGCCGAACGCCCCACGTTCTTCAAGGACACGCTCGAATACCACTACCAGTACCTCTTCGACCACCCCGAGGACATCGCCGGCTTCCACAACACCTTCATCATCCGCGACCCGGCCCGAGCCATCCCCTCGCACCACCTGGTGAAACCCGACTTCGCCTGCCACGAGGCGGGCTACGAGCACCAGTTCGCGCTTTTCGAGCTGGCCCGGCGGGTGACCGGCCGGGACCCGGTGGTCGTCTCGGCCGAACGGCTGCTGGCCGACCCGCCGGGCACGATCGCCGCGTACTGCGCCCGCGTGGGCCTGCCCTTTCTGCCGGACGCGCTGCGCTGGCGGCCAGGGGAACGCCCGGAATGGCGCCCCAACGCCAAATGGCACGTGGACGCGAGCGCCAGCACCGAGTTCCACGCCCCGCGCGAGGACTACCCCGTCACGGTCGACGACGACCCCCGCCTGCGCCGCTACTACGAACACCATCTCCCCTTCTACGAACGCCTCCTGGCGCACGCCCTGTGAGGCCCGCACCGCAGCAAGGAGCACCTGGCACCCATGAACATCGAGTCCGCCGCCTCCCCCGCACCCACTTTCACTGCCTCTCCCGGCGAACAGTTCGCTCAGGCCTACCTGTCCGACCCCGAGAAGGCGGAGGTCCGCTTCGACTTCACCATCACCGACGCGTTCCAGCCCGGTAAGGACCGGCCGCGGCTGACGGCCCGCAACCTCTTCAAGAAGCAGCCCGTGCGCGGTGCGGTGGACGATGCCGTCCTGTGCTGGCTCGAGACCAGGTCCGGAGCCGCAGCCGGCACTGCCGACCCCGACAGCGGCCTGCGGGAGGACGCGTTCCGCTTCGGCGTGGCCGCGCACACCCTGCGGCCCATCACCGCCTGGGTCCAACTCCCCGAGGAACTGGCCGACCACCCCGGCAGCCTCGCGCAGTTCATCGACCACCGGCTGATGGTCCGCCTCGGCACGGCGGAGAACCTCGCCCTCACCCGCGACATCCTCGACCACCAGGACGTCGCCACGCTCCCGTACACCGGGTCGTACGCGGCCGGGCTGCTCGCCGCGTTCGACGAGATAGAGCAGACTGGCGGCACCGGGCACGCGATCATGGTCAACCCCGCAGACTACTACGGCGAGTTGGTCGGCTCGGGCAGCCTGCTGGCCGACCTCGCCCGCGAGAAGGTGATGATCTGCCGCCACCGGCAGGTCGCCCCCGGCTGCGCCGTGGTCGGCGACTTCGCGATGGCCGCGCGCCTCCTCGACGCCGAGACCTCCGTCATCCAGATCGCCGAGCCACCCGCCGGCACGTTCGACCGCCCCGGCACGGCCGTCTGCGCCCGCGTCCACGAACGCGTCGCCGTCCAGCAGCCCACCCACTTCTTCCACATCGCCCCGGCCTGAGCGCCTGAGCCGAACGGGGCCCCGGGCCGACGGCCAGGGCCCCGTTCGGCGCGGTGCGGGTCAGTAGTTCCTGATCAGGCAGAACTCGTGATCCTCGGGATCGGTCATCACGACCACCACCCCCTCGCCGTAGTCGTGCCGTTCGCCGGTGAACCGGCCGCCGAGGGCGGTGACCTGGGTGATGCCCTGGTCGATGTCGTCGACCTCGACGTCGAGGTGCAGCCGCACCTTGCCGCGCTTCGGCTCGGTCACCGGCTGGAAGGATAGGCATGGCTGCGGGTCGCCAGGCCGGCCGAGCGAGACCCAGCCGGGCAGCGCCGGCCCCCGCGGCCGATCCAGCAACGCGCCCCAGAAGCCCGCCACCCGCTCCACGTCGACGCAGTCGACGGTCACTCCGACCCAGCGGTTCGCCATGTCGTCAGCACTCCCGTGTTGTCGCGAGCACACACGGTAACGCCATGACCGAGGGTCCGGGGCGTATCCTGGCGGTATCCGGTCCCGGCGGCCCGGATAGATCCGGGAAGGGCCATGTCAGCTCAGCAGCACCTCACGGACGCCGAGGCCGTGGCACGCCACGCCCGGTTCGGCGCACTGCCGGACCCCGTCCGCATCGAGGACACGGTCGAGTCCCATCCGACCACCCCGCTCGACCCGGCCAGGGACGCCTTCGACTCCGACGACTGGCTCCTCCGCAACTGCGGCTGACCCGCCCCGGCCTGGGCCCTTCCCGGTCAGTAGTACTGGGCCAGACAGAATTCGTGGTCTTCGGGATCGGTCATCACGACGACGACGCCCTCGTCGTAGTCGTGCCGTTCGCCGGTGAACCGGCCGCCGAGGGCGGTGACCTGGGCGATGCCCTGGTCGATGTCGTCGACCACGACGTCGAGGTGCAGACGTACCTTGCCGTGCTTCGGCTCGGCCACGGGCTGGAAGACGAGCCGGGGCTGCGGATCGCCGGGATGGCCGAGGTAGACCCAGCCGGGCTGGGACGGCCCCCGCGGGCGGTCCAGCAGCGCGCTCCAGAAGCCGGCCACCCGCTCCACGTCGACGCAGTCGACGGTCACTCCGCCCCAGCGGTTCGCCATGTCGTCAGCACTCCTGTGTTGTTACGCGTGCGATGTCGGTGGCCCGGGCTCTCAAACAAGTAGAAGGCGGCGACGAGGTGACGCAGTGGAGCCGCGGCCGAACCCCGCCCCCGCCTGATCCCGGGCTACTCCGCGGCCGCGAAGCGGAGGAACCGCGCCCAGGCGGCGCCGTGGACGGTGAGGTGAGGGCGGGCTGCGTCCTTGGAGTCGCGCACGCGGATCGCCCGGTCGCTGACCGCGACCTCCACGCAGTCGTCGCCCTGGGTGCCGCTGTAGCTGGACTTGAACCAGGCGAGATCCGTCGTGTCGCTCATAGCTCTCCTCGCAGTCGCTCCAACAAGGCCCGCGAGTCCGGGGGGTTCAGGGCCTGCGAGCGCAGTGTGTCATAGCGCTGGTGGAGGAGACGCACCTCTTTCGGGTCGGCGATCAGCCGTCCGTTCTGCTGGCCCTCGGAGTACGCGAGGCGTCGCCCTTCAGGGGGCTCCAGCAGTCGCACCGGCCCGTCCAGACATCCGTGCATCTCGGCGTCCAGCGGAACGACCTGAAGCGTCACGTTGCGCCGCGCGGTCTGGGCCAGCACGTGGTCGAACATGCCCCGGGTGACCTCCGGGCCGCCGAGCCGGCGGCGGAACACGGACTCCTCGACGATGAAGCTGTAGGGCACTCGTACCGCTCGTGCAGCATCCGCTGCCGGTCCAGTCGCGCGGCGACCTGCGCCTCGCACTGCTCGTCGGTCAGCAGCGGGATGCTGTTGTCGAACAGCGCCCGCGCATACGCCTCCGACTGCAACAACCCCGGCACCAACCGGCACTCGTACGTGTACAGGCTCACCGTCAGCCGCTCCAGCCGCGCCCACCTGCGGAACCAGGCCGCCAGCCCCGGTTCGCCCCGCGTCAGGTGGCGGGCGGCCTTGCGCAGCGCGCCGGTGTTGCCGAGGGCGGCCTCGGCACGCTCCACGAACGACTCGTCCGGCATCCGGCGGCCCAGCTCCACCGACTCCACGGTGTGCTTCGAGTAGCGGACGTGCTTCCCGAACTCCACTCGACTCAGGCCCGCGTGCTCGCGCAAGGCCTGGACGACGGCGCCGAACGTTCGCAGACTGTCCGAGGGGTCGGGCTCCCGCTCGCAGTCGTCCGTCATCGTCATGGCCGGCCCCTTTCCCGAGATCAACCCACCAGCCTGACGGACAGAGCAGCGTACCGTCCACTCGCGGTGCCCGTACGCTGACGGAACGTACGGGGTGTGTCTCTCGCGGACCGTCGCGGCGGCCCGCCACCGTTGGTCCATGAACCCGGCCACCGCCCAACGCCCTGTCCCCGTACGCACGTTCGCTCACCAGCTGTCGCCCACGCGTCACGGGGCGCGCCTCGCGCGGCTGCTGGCCGGCATCCAGCTCCGTGCCTGGCCGCTGCCGCCGGCCGTCGTCGAGCAGGCCGAGCTGATCGCGGCCGAACTGGCTGCCAACGCGGCCCTCCACGGTTGTCCGGACGACCGGGACTTCCGGCTCGGACTGACGTTGGACCCGGCACGGCGGGTCCTGCGCGTGGAGGCCACCGACACCCACGCCGACGTGTTTCCCACACTTCTGGCGGGCCCGGTCCCTGACGACGGCGAGTCCGGCCGCGGCCTGCTGATCGCGACCACCCTCGCCGACCGCTGGGGCGTGGACCTCACCACCCCGCCGCACAAGACCGTCTGGGCCGAACTCGACCTCCTCTGCCCGTGATGGCCTTCTCCCTCTGGGCCACAGAGCGTGCCGCTCCTGACTCACTCAAGACGGACCGTCAGAATGGTTCCGTCGCTCCCCACAGAGAGAACGCCGCTCCTGGCAGCGTCCGCTTCCCCTGCCACAGGATCCCGCCACTCCTCATTGAAGCGGCGGGCTCGACGCAGGTAGGCGCTGACCCTCCCTTCGCGAAGCCTCTCGTATGATCCTCTCTCGACGCCTCTGAATACCTCGAAGGATTTCCCGCCAGGCAATGGCATGGAATACTTCATGCCAACGAATTCATTCGAGCCAACTCGCGCCTCCACGTCAATTGCTGAATTTTGCCATTCGGGAATTGGTTCATCCAGCGGAAGAGATCTCTGTGCCTCGTTTCGAGGGGTTTCAAACCTAACTGCTGACCTGTTGTCCCCTGCGAATCTCAGCACCGAGTGGGCCGCGCTTCTCGAGAGAGTCCGAAAGAGCCAGCTCTTGCCGCTCTCGGGGATGCTGAAGATCAGTGGGAGGTGTTCCTGAATCTCCTCAAAACGAGCGCGCTCAGCTTGTGACCGCACCAATTCGTCCTCGGAGACTTGACGTAGCGCACTCTGTCGGGCAACGAATTGCTCGAAGCTCGGCCGTCCAGGTGACCACTCCGGAGATTCAGGGTTCTCTGTGACCAATTCATCAAATTCCTCGGACTCACCCGACCACAGATCCTCATCTCCGGGGGGATCCAATACGTCAACGGAGATTCCCGAAACCAAGAGGCGGGAAGCTACGATAAGGCTGGGGAGAGTCTTGGACGCCACGTCGATGGCGCCCACCTGAAGTGAAGCAGTGGCGAGCTGCTGTTTCGAGTGGTAGCTGCTCCCATGGGTTCCCTTGCATTCCAGTATCACTACCTTGCATGCCGAGGTCGCAACATCGGCACGCCGCCCAACCAGAAAATAGTCGGGTCGCATCGTCGTCTGTTTCTTTTGTCGCACCAACCCCACTCCGTCCAAGAAGCCCGCAGCCAGGGTGACATCCACGTCAACGGCGGAAAAGATCCATCCTGGATGTTTTCGTTCCAGGATTCGTTTGGCGACTACCAGGGCGAGGCCAATGCCAATTTGCTCTGACTGGGCCACCTTGTGGTGATGAACGATATCGCTCCCCGCCTTGCTGAGAGCCATTACGCGTTTTGGCGTCTGCGTCATTGTTGCGCAATAGCGAACATGAGCCCAGTGCCGGGCAATGTCCGCAAATGGAGAAACTGCGACAAAGGTGGTGGCGAGTCCCAGTTCTCTTAGGACTTCTGCCGGGCTGGATTCGATTCCAGAAACCAGCTCTGAATCAACAGGCGAAAGTCGCTTGCGGTACATGTAAGCGCTCGCGCGCTTAGGGCCGATACGTGTCCGAGCTTGTTCCTCCACATCATCTGCGAGCTTGTCTGTCGAATTAACGACTAGGTTGGCGGGGGTTCCTAGGGCGTGTACTAGCTCCTCGAAGTTCAGCTTCATCTAAGCTCCCCTTCGCTGGGAGGGTCCATTCAGATCCGAATGTAGAAGAAATCGTGACCTCGTACAAGGCCGCCGTTTGCTACACGCCCGTTTTTCGTACTTGAGTTCGCATGTGCCGTGAGTGGTGGGAAGCTTGAGGCGCAAGGTAGTCCGTAGTCGCGCTGCACCCCTCGACGCCCTGCTCGACCTCATCCTCGACAACCGCGTGCTCATTCGAATGTCATTGCCCGAACGCCTATTACGGACACCCCCGCAACCTCTGGATCTGCGAACTGGGCTGAACACGGCTACGCCGCCCAGCCCGCCGCCGTGCTGACTGCCTGGCCCACGTGGTATTCACCGCTTGCGCGTCGATGTCGTCGACTACTCCTCGACCGCCAGAGCATGAGCGCCAGTCGACTCTGCAGGGCCTCCTCCATGCCTTCGTCGTCCCGGGAGTGCTCCTGACGACACCGGGCAGTACCAATCCTCGCTGAACTAGGACCTTTGGCGCACACCGCCCGAGGGGTCAGAGATCCTCGGGGAACAATCGGAAGGCAGGCTGGCCGGTCAGGGGGCGCATCATGCGGAAGTGTCGGTCCGTGGTGAACAGGTCGGCCGTCTGGAAGGCTGCCGCGAGTGCAACGTTCATGGCGTCGGTGAGCCCCACTCCCGCGCCGCCGTCGGCATCGGCGTACCCACGCATCACCGCTATGGCACTCCTGAGGTGTGGTGCCGTGTCGGGGATCTCGAAGCGGCGGGCTTCCGCCTGCCGGGCGATGAAGTCGAGGGCGTTTATGGCCACCGATGCGCCGACCCGGGACGTGAGCAGGTAGTCCAGTTCGGCGAGGACCATGGAGGACACCACGAGATGACCGGTCCGTGCCAGTGCTTCTCGGTGGGCGGCGTGAAGGGAATCCTTCGGGGTGAACAGCCGGTACAGGGCGTTGGTGTCAGCGCTCGCGACCGGGATGCAGACATCGGTCCGTCGTTTGCTGCCGCTTCGCCCATTCCCCGGAGCGCCGCGCTGATTTCGTCGTCGTCGAGAGCAGGCCCTCCCAGGTCCGGAAGATCCAGCTCGCCCATGGGATCAGTGCGGAATGCATACGCAGGCCGGCCAGTAAACCCATCCTCGGGCACGGTGTCCCCTATGGGCACGCCGTCCTTGGTGATGGTCACCGTTTCTCCGGCAGCCACCCGGGCAAGGACGCGGGACGTCTGCTGGTTCAGCTCCCTCAGCGGGACCTCCGCACCGTCGCTCATACCGCCAACCTACTGCTCGTTCTACGGCGGCTCCGGTCGGTGGTCCGCGGGGCTTGCTTGTGGGCTTGGTGGGCTGACGGGGCTGGGGGTGGGGTGGGGTGCGCTGGGCTTGTGGAGCTGCCGGAGCCGAGGGTGTCGACCAGACGGAGCAGTTCCATGGGGATGGGAAAGACCAGCGTGGAGTTCCGTTCGCTGGCGATCTCCGTCATCGTGGAGAGGATCCGCAGCTGCATCGCGGCGGGATTCCGTTCGAGGCGTTGGGCCGCGTCCGCGAGGGTCTGCGAGGCCTCGTACTCGCCCTGGGCGTGGATGACCTTGGCGCGCCGGTCGCGTTCCGCCTCGGCCTGCCGGGCCATCGCGCGGCGCATGGCCTCCGGTAGTTCGACGTCCTTCACCTCGACGAGGGTGACCTTGACCCCCCAGGGATCGGTGACGTCGTCGATGATGTCCCGCAGTCGCCGGTTGATCTCCTCGCGGTTGACCAGCAGTTGGTCCAGGTCCACCTGGCCCAGGATGCTGCGCAGCGTGGTCTGCGCGACCTGCGAGGTGCCGGTGATGTGGTTCTCGATGGCGAGCACCGAGCGGTTCGGATCGAAGACGTTGAAGTAGGTCACGGCGTTGACGCGGACGGTGACGTTGTCCTTCGTGATGACGTCCTGCGGCGGGATGTCCATGGTGACCGTCCGCAGCGAGACCCGGGTCATGCGGTCGACGAACGGGATGATGAGGAACAGCCCGGGCCCCTTGGCGCCGATGATGCGGCCGAGGCGGAAGACCACCCCGCGCTGGTACTCGGGGACGATCTTCACGGCCGCCATCGCGAGCACCAGCAGGACGGCCGCGAGCACGATCAGCACGATGAGCGCGGCCTTCACGGGGGAGCCTCCGGATCGCCAGGGACCCGACGAGGGCATGGGGGAGAGTTTGCGCTCATATGTCCATCATGCCGGAATATGGCGCTCGTCTGTTCCGCTCCTCACCCCCACTCCGCCACCCGAGTGACCGCCGTCACCGGCCGGGCGTCCCCGCGGACAGGGACGAACCGCGCCGGAGACGGGTTTGAGGCGGGGTGTTACCGTGCACAACATGGACACCGCAGGCGCACAGCGACTCGCACGCACCGGCGTGCGCCTCGTCGCGCGCCTGCACATCGATCTCTGTCGCGATCTGACCGCGGCCTGTCGCTGACCTCCGCGGCCACCTCCGCGACTCGGCGACCACCTCCTCCCCACCTCACCGCTCACCACCCTTGACCGGAGTGTGCCTGTGTCCTCCCCCTCTCCCGACGCGTCGTCCTCTGCCGCGGCCCCCGATCCGACCCCCGATCCGGCCTCCGCCCGACCGCGAATATCCCTCCCACCCTTCTGGGCGCAGATCCTGCTCGGCCTCGTCCTGGGCGTGCTGCTCGGCTGGATCGCCCGCACCTGGGAGGTGGCCTGGCTCGGCCGGACCCTGGTGGAGATCGGCGAAAACTTCGTCCAGCTCCTGCGGCTGGCCGTCGGCCCGCTCGTCTTCTTCGCGATCGCCGTCTCCATCACCAACCTCCGCGACGTCTCCAACGCCGCCCGGCTGGCCAGCCGCACCCTGCTGTGGTTCCTGACCACCTCGCTGATCGCCGTCGCCATCGGCATCACCATCGGCCTGCTCACCAACCCAGGACAGGGCAGCGGCCTCACCCCGGCCGACGGTGCGCCGCCGGAGGCCGACTCCGAGGGGTCCTGGCTGGACTTCCTGACCGGGATCCTGCCCACCGACATCGTGACGCCGTTCGTCGAGCTGAACGTCCTCCAGATCGTGTTCCTCGGCGCGGTCACCGGCATCGCCGCTCTCCGCCTCGGCGAGCGCGCCGCGCCGGTGATCACCTTCGGCGAGACCGTGCTGGCGCTGCTGCAGAAGGCCCTGTGGTGGGTCATCCGGCTCGCCCCGATCGGCACGATCGGGCTGATCGGCCAGGCCATCAACGAGTACGGCTGGGACCTGCTCGGCGACTACGCGACGTTCACCGTCGACGTCTACGTCGGCTGCGCGCTCGTCCTCTTCGGCGTCTACCCGCTGCTGCTGCGCTTCGCCGCCGGCGTCGACCCGGTGCGCTTCTTCCGCGCCGCCTGGCCCGCACTCCAACTCGCCTTCGTCTCCCGCTCCTCCGTCGGCACCCTGCCGGTCACCCAGAAGGTCACCGAGCGGCTCGGCGTGCCGCGCGAGTACGGCTCCTTCGCCGTGCCGTTCGGCGCGACGACCAAGATGGACGGCTGCGCCGCCATCTACCCGGCGCTCGCCGCGATCTTCGTCGCGGAGATCTTCGGCGTGAGCCTGGGCCTCCAGGAGTACGTGCTGATCGTCTTCGTCTCGGTGATCGGCTCGGCCGCCACCGCCGGCCTCACCGGCGCCACGGTGATGACGACGCTGACCCTCACCACCCTCGACCTGCCGCTGGAGGGCATCGGCCTGCTGCTCGCCATCGACCCGATCCTGGACATGATGCGGACGGCCACGAACGTCGCCGGCCAGGCAGCCGTCCCCGTCATCGTCGCGGCCCGCGAGAAGATCCTCGACCACGACGCGTACGACACCGCGACGAGCTTCGAGATCAACGACGTGGACGCGGCCTCGCCCCGCGAGGAACTGAAGCCCGCCGCATAGGCGCCTGCGGCGCGCGCCGCCCACGGGAGAGGGCAGTTCTCACCTGATCAGGTGAGAACTGCCCTCTCCCACTCCGGCGGGAGGGAACCGTTGCCTACGTTGACACCGTGCGACAGCGGTACACCATCGAGATCGAACCCGAGGTACGCGTGTGGCTGGAGGAGCATCCGTGAGCAGCGGTTACCACACCTCCTGGACCGTTCCCGACGAACACCGAGCCGATCCGGCCTACATCGAGGCCGGGGCGGCGATCGCTCTGGGGCAGGCCGTCCACGACCGCCGCACTGCGCTGGGCATCGACCAGGCGACCCTGGCGGAACGGACCGGACTGTCCCTGGCAGATATCGAGCGCATCGAAGGAGGGGGCACCGCTCCGACTCTGCCGCTGCTCCGCGCCTTGACGACCGCCCTTGACGCGACACTCGACGTGTCGATCGACACCGAAGAGACTCGTGTGGCCTTCACCCCGCACGCAGCCTGAGCCCAACCCGGCAATCTCCCGGTGACACGGGGCCTTGGCGGCACGGGCATCGCCTGCCCGGCCGCTGGACGCCCGGCAGGTTCCGACGGATCGTCGGCTCGGGACGTAGCTTCGTCTGCATGGTGTCGTTCAGGGAAGCGCAGATCGAGCGGCTGGCTGCCTCCGGCTGGGCTTGTTGCCCGTCGGTCGCGGAACACGTGGCCGCGGTCGGGCTGCCGGCCGTCGACCGGGGCTACCTGGCCGGCGCGTTTCCGTCCACCCGGTGGGTCGCCGCCGAAGCCGCCGTGGCCGCGCTGCGCGAGCACTTCGCCGCCGCCCGGTTCGCGGAGGAGACCGACTACGGCGTCCTGCTCGTGCCCGATCCCGGCCGGCTCGACACCCGGAGGGCGATGCCACAGCACGTGCGCAGCGACCAGCGTCGGGGCTGTCCACCACGACCGGACGCCCCAGCTCCACCGCCTCGTAGCCGTCCAACTCGGTGAAGCGGCCACCGGTGAGGTAGGGCGGGGCCTTCTCCTCGTAGTCGCCCTCGATCGCGCCGTAGGACCCGGGGGGAGGCCGGCCTCGTCCTCGCTGTAGACCAGATCAGCGGCTGAACATCGAGTCCGTCGAGAAGAACTCGGCGGGATCCACCACGGCAACGCACACCGATGGGCATTCCGCACCTTGCGATACCCGGGAACCAGCAGGTCTGACCCGTGGGTCAGGAGGCTCCGGAGACGTCCCGTAGCCAGTCGGCGAGTGTGGTGAGGTCGGTGTCGGTGAGGCCGTTTGTGGAGTCGACGCGGTGGAGCAGGGCCTGTCCCTGGTGCTGTGCGGCCACCCATGCGCGATCGAGGTCGCTGATCTCGTCGTCGACCCAGACGAAGGGGCGGCCGGCCGCGGTCTCGACCAGGGTTCGGGTCTTCCAGTGCAGCACGTCCGGCTCGTCCTCCTCCGGCGCATCCGGCAGGTCGGCCACTGGCAGCTCTGGTAGGCCGAGCAGCGGGGCCATCACCTCGTTGGCGTCGTGCATCCACGCCGTGGCCCACATCAGGTCGCACGGCAGGGCCAGCAGCCGCGGGCCGTGTCCTGGGGTGACCCTGGCCAGCTGCGGGTTGGACGAGTGCTGCCACTGGGCCCATTCTTCGAGAGTCGCCGGCAGTTGCGCTCCGCCGCAGGGCAGGAGCGTTCCGTCGACGTCCAGGAAGAGCAGGGGGCGGTGCGCGGGCCTGGCCATGGCGGAACAGTATCGGCCAGGCCCGAGGCATCGACCGAGGGTTCTTCGGGGGGTGTGTGGAGGGGCCGACGCTACGACTCAGCCGGGGCCCGCGCGTCGCCGCCCGGGCAGGTGACGTTCGGGTTCATGTGTTCGAATACACCGTTGGGGTTCTCCTCCCAGACCCAGACGTGCAGCGTGTAGTAGGGGAGGGTGAAGGGCGGGGTGAACTCCTGGCCGAAGAGGCTGGCCGCCCGCTTGGAGACGTAGGTGACGGCGGCCAGCTTGAGGCTGCCGTCCTCCTGCGGCATGTAGAGCAGGGAGTTGGGCTCGGTGATGTCCAGCTGCTCCTGGCCCTCGGCCACCTGGCGGACGAAGTGGTAGCCCAGACCGGGGATGCACGACTCGCCCATGGTGTAGCCGTCGGCCTCGGCCAGCCGCACGTCCTCGTACCGGATCGTGGCCGCCCTGACCTGCGTCAGCTGGGCCTCGAGGTTGGGGTCGGTGGCGGTGTCGCTCGTGTCGCTGGCCATTGCAGCGTCGTCGGCGACGGGCGTGTCATCGGCCGGCGTGGTGGGGGTCTGGCAGGCCAGGGCGACGCTCGCCGGGGCCAGGGCGAGCGTGGTCGCCAGGGTGAGCGCGCTCAGGGCCCGTAGCGGACTCGTGGTCATGGAGAACTCCTTTTCGTCGCGTCAAGGCGAGGGGGGAAGCAGCCATGATCGAGTCTCATCCGGCTCCCGACGGCCCGCCATCGTGGCGGGCCGAAAGGGTGGTCAGGGCGTGGCGGTGCGGCGGGGGTGAGGGAGACGCGAAGTCAACGCAGCTCCCGGCCGTGCAGCCAGATGCGCAGCGGGCCGATTGGTTCGAAGCCGTGGCGCAGGGCGGTCGTCAGGTCGTCGCCGTGTTCGTAGCCGACGACCGGCAGGGTGGGGAACAGCCGGTGCGCCGCGTCCAGGACGATGGGCCAGGTCGCGTCGGGGTCGCCGTCCGGTGCGAAGACGTTGGAGATGCCGACCACCTGGTCGCTGCGGCTCGCCACCGCTCCGGCGACCACCCGGCCGCCGGCGGATCGTCCGGCGAGCACGAAGGTGGCGGGGTCGTGGAGCAGTTCGGGTCGGAAGAGGTCCGCGTTGCTGTCCCCGTTGTCCCAGGCGAGCGCCCAGGCGCGCAACGTGTCCGGGTCGTCCACCACGTTCCAGGCAAGGTCCGATACGAGGGCGGGTGGACCCGGCGGGCGGTGGATCCACTCCGCCGCCAGCAGGACCTGGAAGCCGGCCTCCGTCAGGTCGAGGTCGGCGAAGCTGTCCTTGACGGACGCGCCGGGCGCGGCGGTGTCGATCCGGGCCATCAGCGCCGCCGGGTCGGCGCCGGGCGCCAGCGTCACCGCGTCGGGGTAGTACAGCGGTGTGCGGGCCGGGGCGGCCCAGGCCTGCGCCCCGAACTCGCCCGTCAGGCCGTGCGATCGGCTCATCGCCGCGCACCATTCGGCGTTGTTCCGGGCGGCGGCCCGGACCAGGAACTGCTTCGACGTCGTCACGACGCGCAGCATGGCCGCCTCGGCCCCGACCAGTCGACCGCTTTTCCGCTGCTGCCAATGCGGACCGCGGCGGCTGCCGGACGGGTCTCCTAGCGGCTCGGCAAAAACGGCGTGCTGTGGGGGTCCGGGATCTGTCAGGCTGGTAGGTCATGACTGGGTACGAGCTGTTGCTGATCGGTGGTGGCGCGGGGGTCGGGAAGACGACCGTCGCGTGGGAGGTGTCCGTCGTGCTGCAGGCGCAGGAGACGGCGCACTGTCTGATCGAGGGGGACTATATGGATCAGATCTATCCGGCCCCCGACGACGACCCGCACCGCGCGGCGATCACGGAGCGGAACACCGCCGCGATCTGGTCGAACTACGCCGCGCTTGGTCAGCGTCGCCTCGTCTACACCAACACGGTGAGCGTCCTGGAGGGGCCGATGCTCCAACGAGCCATGGGCGGCGGCGAGATCAGGACCACCTGCGTGCTGCTCACGGCCGAGGAGGCCACCGTGAAGGAGCGGCTCGCCCAACGGGAAATCGGGTCTCAGCTCGACGCTCATATCGAGCGGAGCCTGTGGATGGCACGGCATCTCGGTGAGCAGGCTCCTGCGGGCACCGTCCGTATCCCGACGGACGGTCGTTCGGTTCAGGACATCGCCCTCCAGGTGGTCCAGGCAGCCGCCTGGCGGTAGGGGGCGGTGGGCGGAAGCCCCGACGAAGCTCAGAATCTGTGGATGGGGGCCGCACCGACCCAGCGGTGATAGGCGGCCACGTCGACGTTGCTGCCGCACACGATAGTGACCACGTGTCGGCCGGCGAAGCGGTCACGGTCTTCGAGGATGGCCGCGATGCCGAGCGCGGCCGACGGTTCGACGACGAGGCCGGCGTGGTCGAGGAGTATCCGCATGCCGGCGACGATCGACGCCTCCTGGACCAGGACGGCGTCGTCGGCGACCACGAGGAGGTCGTCGAGGACGGCCTGGATGGGACGCCGGCCGGCGACGCCATCGGCGATGGTGTCGGTCGAGTCGGTGGTGACGACCCGCCGTTGGCGCCACGATCGGGTCATCGCCGGGGCGCCCAGCGGCTGGACGCAGATCACCTCGACGTCGGGCGCCAGGGCCTTCACCACATGCCCCACCCCGGTGGCCAGCGCCCCGCCGCCGAGAGCGATCAGGACGGCGTCGAACGACGGCACGGTGTCCACCAGTTCCAGGCCGATGGTCGCCGCGCCCTCGCAGGTCTCGATGTCCAGGCTGTCCTCGACCAGCCGGATGCCGTCGTGCCGCGCGACGGCCGCCGCCCGCTCGCGAGCCATGTCGAAATCACCGTCCACCAGTTCCAACCTGGCGTCCAGCGCCCGGATGCGATCAAGCTTGGCCGCAGGCGCACGGCGGGATGCCACGACGGTGACGTCGAGCCCTCGGCCGCGACCTGACCAGGCGAGGGCTTGGCCGAGGTTGCCCGCGCTGGCGCAGACCACGGCTCGCGAGCCGTGGTCGGGGAGCCGGCTCGCGACGACCTCGGTGCCGCGGGCCTTGAAGCTGCGGACCGGGTTCGCCGTTTCGAGCTTGATGCTCACCGCGCAGCCGAGGTCGGGCTCCAGCGCCTCGCAGCGGTACAGCGGAGTGTCGAGAAAAAGCGGGTCGATGACCCGACGAGCCGCCCGGATCCGAGCGGTGTCGAGGCGCGTCTCCTGCACGACACAGCAGCGTAGCGCCACCGGGCCCGGCCCGGCGGCGGTCAGTGCAGCATGCGCAGGTAGGGCCACGACTCGGGACCCGGCAGGCCGTCCACGTCGACGGTGCCGCTGCCGAAGGTGCTGTTCACCCAGCGCTGGAGCGCTTTCATGGCCGACTGTGAGTTCGACCCGAATGCGCCGTCGATGGTGCCGGGGTGCATGTCCGAACGTCCCAGGTCCAGACTGGCCCGCCGAAGCGAGCACTGGGCCTCGATGCCCGCCGACGAGACCCCCGAGGTGGAGGGGGTCACGGTCATGCCGCTGTAGTAGCCGTAGTACCAGCGCCCGTTGTCGAACTCACCGTTGCACGAGTAGGCCGCGGCGCTGACGTCCCCCGCGGCGACCGCCCCCGCGGCCGGGAGCGCCAGCGTGCCGGTCAGCGCGAGTGCCGCGGCCGCCACGATGATGCGCTTACGTGTCGTCGCGAGCGGCGGCCGAGGGCCGGGGGACGGGGCGACGCCCGCTCTGTAGCGATCCATGAAATGCCTCCACGCTGTGCTTGTCCGTGCCCAATGCCCGGTTCTGATGGGTAATCGTGGCGGCGAGGGCTTTCATGCCGCTTTCGCGGCCGCCGCGGGGCCGGGCGCGCCCGGTGAGCCGGCGAGAAAGGCGTGCGCCAACTCTTGACCCCCTCTATGGGGGACTTATGATTCATGCGTCCGGCTTCTCGTACGATGTTCGATATACCGAACCTGCGGGACTGTGCCCGCCCCACAGACCGCGACAGCACGCGCACCACCGCGCCGGACAGTCACGCTTCCGCTCCGTCGCGCGGCCCGTCCCGAGCCGTTCGGTTGCAGCACACCGTCGAGCCGCGAGACCTCGTTCTTCCTGATCACGGAAGGGATCCACCATGTCTTCCTCCGTCAGCCGGCGGCGGCTGCTCCAAGCTGCCGGGGCGGCAGCCGTCGTCTCCGCCGCCGGTCCCGCCATCGGAAGCTCGTCCGCCCGGGCGGCAGCGGTGACCGCCGCGGCCCGGGACGAGATCGGGGTGTCCGCATACCCCTTCGACCTCGGTCAGGTGGTGTTGACCGAGAGTCGATGGCTGCAGAACCAGGACCGTACGCGGAACTACCTGCGGTTCGTCGACGTCAACCGGCTGTTGTACAACTTCCGGGCCAACCACCGACTGTCCACCAACGGCGCCGCATCTAACGGAGGTTGGGACGCGCCGTCGTTCCCGTTCCGCACCCATATGCAGGGGCACTTCCTCACGGCGTGGGCGCAGGTGTACGCGGTGACGGGGGACACCACCTGCCGGGACAAGGCGAACGCCATGGTGTCCGGGTTGGCCGAGTGCCAGGCGAACAACGGCACCGCCGGGTTCAACACCGGGTACCTGTCCGGCTATCCGGAGTCCGAGTTCACCGCCCTGGAGAACCGGACCCTGACCAACGGCAACGTGCCGTACTACACCATCCACAAGACCCTCGCCGGCCTGCTGGACGTGTGGCGCCTCATGGGCAGCACACAGGCCCGTGACGTGCTGCTGGCCCTTGCGGGGTGGGTGGACTGGCGCACCGGCCGGCTGAGCTCCAGCCAGATGCAGGCCATGCTGGGAACGGAGTTCGGCGGCATGAACGCCGTGCTGACCGACCTCTACCAACAGACCGACGACACGCGGTGGCGCACCGCCGCCCAGCGGTTCGACCACGCCGCCGTGTTCGACCCGCTGGCGTCCAACCAGGATCAGCTCAACGGTCTGCACGCGAACACCCAGGTGCCCAAGTGGATCGGCGCCGCCAAGGAGTACAAGGCCACCGGCACCACCCGCTACCGGGACATCGCCACCAACGCCTGGAACATCACCGTCAACGCGCACACGTACGCCATCGGCGGCAACAGCCAGGCGGAGCACTTCCGCCCGCCGAACGCCATCGCCGGCTACCTGAACCAGGACACGTGCGAGAGCTGCAACACGTACAACATGCTCATGCTGACCCGGGAGCTCTTCGCGATCGACCCGACCCGGGCCGCCCTGTTCGACTACTACGAGCGGGCGTGGCTGAACCAGATGATCGGCCAGCAGAACCCGGCCGACGACCACGGTCACGTCACCTACTTCACCCCGCTCAACCCCGGGGGCCGACGCGGTGTGGGCCCGGCGTGGGGCGGTGGCACCTGGAGCACCGACTACGCCAGCTTCTGGTGCTGCCAGGGCACCGGCCTGGAGATGCACACCAGGCTGATGGACTCCATCTACTACCACAGCGACACCACGCTGATCGTGAACCTCTTCGTGCCCTCCACCCTCACCTGGTCGGAGCGCGGCATCACGGTCACCCAGACCACGTCGTACCCCGTCAGCGACACCACGACCCTGCGGGTCACCGGCACCGTCAGCGGGAGTTGGTCGATGCGCATCCGCATCCCGAGCTGGACCAGCGGTGCGACGATCAGCGTCAACGGCACGGCGCAGGACATCACCACCACGCCCGGCAGCTACGCCACCCTGACCCGCTCCTGGACCGAGGGCGACACCGTCACCGTCCGCCTGCCCATGCGGGTCGTCATGCGGTCGGCCAACGACAACGCGAACGTCTCCGCGATCACCTACGGTCCGGTGGTGCTGTCCGGCAACTACGGCAGCACGTCGCTCGGTTCGCTCCCGTCGCTGGACACCGCCTCGATCACCCGGACCGGCAGCGGCTCGCTCGCCTTCACCGCGACCGCGAACGGCTCCACCGTCAACCTGGGCCCGTTCTACGACGCGCACGGCCACAACTACACCGTCTACTGGAACGCCAACGGCCAGGACGGCGGTAACGAGGGCACCGTCCGCCTCGTCAACGTGGCCAGCGGTTTCGTGCTGGGCATCCAGGACATGTCCACGGCCGACGGTGGCCGCGCCCTGCAGTGGCACGACTCGGGAACCGCGGACCACAACTGGGAGATGGTCACCGACGGGAACACGGTCCGGTTCCGCAACGCCAACAGCGGCAAGGTGCTGGGCGTTCAGGACATGTCCACGGCCGACAACGCGCCCGTTCTGCAGTGGTCGGACTCCGGCACCGCCGACCACAAGTGGACGCTGCTCGACCAGGGAGACGGGACGTACAAGATCCGCAACGGGAACAGCGGCAAGCTGCTCGGGATCGCGAACAACTCCACCGCCGTCGGCGCGTTCGCGGTGCAGGACGCGGACAACGGCGGCGCCGACAACCGCTGGCGCATCGTGGAGAACGGCTGACGACGTCGCCCCCGAAACCCCGCCGGTGCCGTGCCCACGGTCCGGCGGGGTGGGGTGCCGGCCGTTCCCTCGGGGGACGTCGAGCGGCGGTGAGGATCCTCGCGGAAGCTCGTTGCTGACGAGGAGTGACGCAGATGGGAACCATGCTGGTCACGGGCGCGAACCGGGGCATCGGACGCGAGATCGCCCGGCAGTTCGCCGCGCTTGGGCACACTGTGCTGCTCACGGCCCGCTCTCCGGACGCGGCGACGGCCGCGGCCCGGGACATCGGCCCGCGGGCCCGGCCGCTCCGCCTGGACGTCACCTCCGAGGAACAGATCACCCAGGTGGCGGATGAGGTCTCCGAGCGATACGGCCGCCTGGACGCCCTCGTCAACAACGCCGCCATCCACTACGACACCTGGCAGCGGGCCGTGACCGCCGACCTGACCGTCGTGCGGGAGGCGGCCGAATGCAACCTCTACGGCCCCTGGCGCCTGACCCAGGCCCTGCTGCCCTCACTGCGCGCCAGCGCGCACCCGCGTGTGGTCAACGTCTCCAGCGGGGCGGGCTCGTTGACCAGCATGGGAGGCGGAACTCCCGCCTACACCGTCTCCAAGGCGGCGCTGAACGCCCTCACACGGATGCTCGCTGACGAGTTGCGCCCGGATCGGATTCTGGTCAACGCCGTCTGCCCCGGCTGGGTGGCCACCGACATGGGCGGCTCCGGTGGCCGCCCGGTGGCCGGGCGTCCCCGGGCGCCGCGGCGCATGCCCGGGTTCCGCCGGAGGCGGGTGGGGCGGCGCGGCTACTCCGGGACGTAGAACTTCGTCGTGGCCTCCACCGCGGCCGCGACCTCGGCGGGGGAGGCACCGGCGGCGGCGTGGGCGGCGCCCCAGGCCCCGCTGCTCCGGGTCATGAACTCCTTGGCCTCCGGCGTGTGCTGCCAGGTCTGCTCGTCGAACGTCGCGCCGCGCAGGTGCTCGCGCAGGCTCAGCAGCGACCCGTCCCAGCCGACGCCGACCGCGCCGGGACCGAACTGGCCCCAGAAATCGGGGTCGACGACCGCTGCGTGCTCCAGCACCAGCAGCGTCTGGCCGTCCGGCTCCGGGGACAGCCGCACCTCGACCTCGCCGACATCCTTCTCCGTGGTGTTCTCGCCGAAGACCCAGCTCACCCGGAGCAGCCGGGGCGGCTCGCACCGCAGGATCTCGCCGCCGGCATTGCCCTCCAGCTGGTACGAGCCGCCCAGCCTGAGGTCGCCGGTCACCGGCAGGAACCAGCGGCGCAGCCGCTCCGGATCTGTGCAGGCGTCCCAGACGTCCTCGACGGACGCGTCGTAGCTGCGGCGCAGCACGACGACGGTGGCCTCGCCCGCGGGGATCCGCTTCTCGCCGATCTCGCGGTGGACGGCGTTGATCTGGTCGACGATGTCGCTCATGAGCCTTTCCTTCGTTCGCGCTTGCCTCGGGCAAGCTCGGTGGCCAGCGCGTCCAACGGCTGGGACCAGAACGCGCGGAAATGCGCCAGCCACGCGTCGACCTCCCGCAGCGGGGTGTGGTCGACGGCGTAGAGGCGCCGTGTGCCTTCGGGGCGGACGGTGGCGAACCCGTTCTCCCGGAGCACCCGCAGGTGCTGCGACGCCGCGGGCTGGGAGATGCCGAACTCCTCCTGGACGACCGCGCTGATCGCACCCGAGGTCTGCTCGCCGTCGACGAGCAACTCCAGGATGCGGCGGCGCACGGGATCACCCAGAACATCGAAGGCGTGCACGACGCTCACTCTTTCAGTCTTCGCTTATTTAAGTCAAGGCTTATGTAACGGCGGGTGCGGGTCGACGATCAGATGGCTCCCGTCGCGTAGTAGGGCTTGCAGACGTCGCCGTCCCAGTCGGTGGCGATCTCCAGCACCCGGGTGCCGTCGGCGGACGGCAGCAGGGGAGAGGAGTAGTTGGGGCAGAAGTTCACGGTCGCGCCGGGGACCGCGACGGGGGAGGGGATGTCGCGCCACGGACCGGCGCCGTTCGCCTCGTTGACCAGGATGGTGTTGCCGTTGCCGGCGGCGGTGGAGCCGTCCGCGTTGAGCAGCATCTGGCCGATCAGCAGGATCCTGCCGTCCGGGTTCCCGTCCGGCGAGGGCGCCCAGGCGATGGTCGGCGTGGCGCGGAAGTACCGGCCGTCCGCGGTCTCCGGGCGGTATCCGAGATGCGCCGGGTCGCCCCAGTCCCAGCCGTCGGCCGAGGTGCGGTAGTGCACCACGCACTGGTACTGGCCGCCGGGGTTGCAGATCTCGTAGCTCATGAAGTACGTGCCGTTGGGCAGCTTCCGCACCATCGGCATGCCCGGACGGTCCTCGGACCAGGAACTGGCGACGGTGTCGTGGTGGTCGGTCCAGGTCACGCCGTCGTAGCTGCGGGCGGCGGAGAGCTTCTGGTTGTGGCCCGAGTCGGTCTCGTCCGCGTAGTGGCATACCAGGGCGCCGTCCGCGGCGATGGAGAACTCCGGCTCCCACAGGCCGCCGGTGCCGGTCGCCGTCGCGCAGGCGGAGAGGTACGTCCAGGTGCGGCCCAGGTCCTGGCTGGCCCAGATGCGCAGCGCCATGCGGCGGTCGGCCTCGTCCTGGCCGGCCGAGGAGGCCCACAGCAGGGTGCCGGCCGGCAGGTCCCCGACCTGCTGCGGCAGTTCGTAGAGGGTGGCGCAGCACAGGCCCTGGCCGGCGGCCGACTCGGGGTCGGCGACCGCGCCGACCTGCTGGAAGGTGGCGCCGTCGTCGGTGCTCTCGTGGATGGCGCCGAGGCCGTTGTTCCCGTCGAACGTGACCACGCTCGCCAGGATCCGGCCGTTGGCGTCGCCGTTGTGCGCCAGGCGGATGGCCCGCGGGTAGAGGCCGGTGTCGTCCCGCAACGGGGTCCCGGTCGCGGTCGGCTGGGCGCTACCGGCGTCGGTCGTGCTGGCGGTCGCGGCGGGCGGGCCGAGCAGCGCGGCCAGCAGCGCGCAGACGCAGAACAGCACGGCACGGGCCGGCCACGGCGCGGAGGAACGGATCACGGGGCGTCTCCGGGGTGTGGGGGGACGGGTGCGTTCGCCGCCGGCCCGCTGTTCGGCCCGGCGGTCCCGACCGAACGTATACGCGGCAGGTCCGCGACGGGAGGGGGCGGACCGCGCCATGCCGCGTTCCCCGCCACCGAGCGTGCCCGGCGCGACGGTCGAACCGCCGCGCCGGGCACGTTTCTTCCCTTCCGGATCGGGCCGGGTGGGCCCGGAGATCAGGCGCCAGGGGTCAGACGCCGATGTCCGCCTGAGGGCCGGCGCCGTCCTGGACGATGGCGGGGACGTCCTCGGCCGGGTCGAGGGTGTACTCGTAGAACGAGCCCGGGTCGAAGCCGTCGCCGCCCGACTGCTGGTCGCCCTCGCAGTCGACGAAGATGTTGCCGCTGTCGACGAGCTGCGCCGCGTCGTCCTTGATGAGGGGGTCGGTGACGCCCTCGAAGTAGCTGTTCTCGATGACCGTGTTCGACGCGCCGCGCGACCAGTTACCGCTGCCGAGGTCCTGCATGTAGTTGTTGTACAGGTGGGCGTTGGCCACGTTGTCGATGCTCGGGTTGCGCGAGTCGGTGCCGCTGAACCAGTTGTGGTGGATCGTCATCTGGGAGGTGACGTTCTCGGTCCAGCCGATCCCGAAGGTCTTGTGGTTCTCGTTGATGATGTTCCAGGACACCGTGAGGTTGGTGTTGTCCTTACGGCTGTCGATCAGGCCGTCGTTCATCCGCTCGAGGCGGTTGTGGTCGATCCAGACGTGGTCGGCGCTGTCCATCTGGATGGCGTCGTAGTCGTACGCGTCGTCGTCCGGGTCGTCGTCCGCCATCCGCGTGTCGCGGATGGTGAGGTTGCGGATGATGACGTTGCTGGTGTCCTCGCCGAGGAAGAAGCCGCCGCCGACGATCTCACCCGCGGTGCCCACGCCGATGATGGTCTTGTTCGACGTGACGTCGACCTCGTGCCCCAGCTCGGGGTACTCGATCGTGCCGCCGACCTGGATGACGTAGGACCCGTCGGCGCCGGCGTACTCCTCCAACTCGTCGAAGCTGGTGACGGTGACGGTCTCGCCGCCGGCGCCGCCGGTGGTGCCGCCGTTCGTGGACGCGAAGCCTTCGGGCGTGTCCGCCCAGGTCGGGACCGGACCGGGACCGGCCGCCGTCGGCAGCGTGTCCTCGGCGTTCCCGGTGGGGGCGTTGACGGCCAGCAGGGCGCCGGGCAGGGCGACCGCCAGCACGATGAGCGATGACCAGCGGTACTTCGCGGCTCTCGTGGTCATGACTTCTCCAGTTGTTGTGGGGGGACGGTCGAGTTGGGGGTACCTCCCCGGCCTCAGTGCCTGGGGGAGGCTCGACCGACCGCCGGCGTCCACCACCGCGCGTCGGGTAGGCGAGGTGGGGGGCCCGACGCGCCGCGTGTTCGAAAATTTCGTTGACGGTCGGACACTCGGCGGCCCGCAGACTGTAGGAAGGAGCCACTGAACCGTCAAGTCCCCTCACTCCAGGGCCAGCTGGAGGCGCCCCTCGCATCGAAACGTTCGAAGCCCGTCCCCTACACTGCCTGCCATGTCCCCAGCAGACCGGAGCACCCCCGTCGACGGTCCGGGCGCCGAACCGCTGACCGCCGCGCAGATCGCCGAGCAGGCGGGCGTCTCGGTCGCGACGGTCTCCAAGGTGGTCAACGGGCGCTCGGACGTGGCCCCCGGCACCCGCGCCCTCGTCGAGGAGATCATCCGCCGGCACGGGTACCGGCGGCAGAAGCGGGCCGCCCGTCCGGCCGCCGTGCTGGAGCTCGTCTTCCGCCAGGTGCGGGACGCGTACGCCATCGAGATCATCAACGGCGTCCAGTTGGTGGCTCGGGAACACCGCCTGGCCGTGGTGCTGTCCGAGCTCCAGGGCCGCCACACGCCCAGCTACGGGTGGGTCGAGGACGTCCTCTACCGCCGCCCGACCGGCGTGATCGAGGTGTTCTCCGGGCTCACCGACACGCAGAGCGGTCAACTGCGCAGCCGGGGCATCCCGTTCGTGCTGGTCGACCCCGGTGGCGAGCCGGCCCACGCGTCGCCCTCCGTCGGCGCGAGCAACTGGAACGGCGGGCTCTCGGCCACCCGGCATCTGCTCCAACTCGGACACCGGCGCATCGCCGTGATCACCGGGCCCGAACGCGCCCTGGCCAGCCGGGCCCGGGTGGACGGCTATCGGACCGCGATGGACACCGCGGGGGTGCCGGTGGACCCGGGCCTGGTCCGCGTCGGCGACTTCCGGGCCGAGGAGGGCCTGGCCCGCGCACGGGAGTTGCTGCGCCTGCCCGACCCGCCGACCGCCGTCTTCGTCTGCAACGACGCGCAGGCGCTGGGCGTGTACCGGGCGGCCGCCGAGGCCGGTCTGCGCATACCCGAGGACCTGAGCGTGGTCGGCTTCGACGATCTGCCCGCGGCGCGCTGGACCGTACCGCCGCTGACCACGGTCCGCCAGCCGCTCACCGAGATGGCCGCCACCGCCGCGACGATGGTGGTCACCATGGCCCGAGGCCAGCCGCTCGCCCAGACCCGGGTGGAACTCGCCACCGAACTCGTCATCCGCGACAGCACCGCACCCCCACGCGCCGCCTCCTGACCCGTCGGGTCAGTCGCCGGACTCGAACCGGTAGAGACAAGGACCCGTGCCGGTGTACTCGCCGTCGTGCGGGCGCCTGGAAGACCCCGCCCCATGGCGCCCGCGCCCAGCCGCGCCAGTACGCGGTACCGACCCGTCTGCCGCGGATCCTCGGCCGCCAGCGCCTGTAAGAGCGACACGTCCCCGATCGCCCCCACTCACGCCCGCCACTCACGGCCGTTCGTTCCCCGGACGCTCGCGTGGCCGCGCCAGCGTCACCGAAAAGCCCCAGGCGCGTCCGGTCACGGCGAACGAGGCGGGCCGGCGTCGACGACCGCCAGCGACAGCTCCAACGGGTCGAAGTGGATCAGGGACTCCAGCCACCACGTCATGCCGGCCTGGGCGAGTCCCCTGAGGTCCACGTTCTTGTCCTCCTGCCATGCGGGGCTCGCGTTGCCGCGCACGGCGACGTCGAACGGCCGGTCGTTCGGCAGACCGGCGCGGTCCAGGGCGCGGCGGAGGTCGGCGATCTCGTCCGGAGTCAGTTCGTGGTCCTCGGGGTTGGGAAAGATCCCGTCGCAGCCGACGGCGCGGGCGAGCACCCGGGGGTGGTTGGTGGAGCTGGCCATCCAGACCGGGATGCGGTGCGGTTCCGCCTCGGTGGCCGGCAGACGCACCCGATAGTGCGGGCCGGCGTGCTGGATGGCCTCGCCGGTCCACATGGCCCGCATCACCTTCAGTCCCTCGGCGAGCATCGCCGAGCGGGTCGCCGGATCCGTGGTCTCCCCGAAGCCGCTGAAATCACCGGACTCGTCGGAGCCCAGACCGGTGCCGACGATGAGCCGTCCGTCGGAGAGCCTGCTGACGGTGGACGCCTGCCGGGCGACCATCCAGGGCCGGCGCCGGGTCAGGGGGGTGACCGTCGGGCCGAGCAGCAGGCGCTCGGTGGCGTGCGCGATGGCGGCCAGCGTGGTCCAGGGATCGGCGATCGGCAGCGCCTCGCTGACCACGTGATCCCAGAGGAACAGACCGTCCCATCCGGCGGCCTCCGCGCGCACCGCCAGTTCGACGAGCACCTTGGGATCACCGAAGGGACCGAACGGCGGGAGGTAAACGCCGTAGCGCAGGGTGCTGTCGTCCATGGGGACCCTCTCCTTCTCCGGTTCTCCGGGATCTGGTGATCCACCGGCACAGTCTGGCGGGCCGCTGTCGCGACGGGTGAATTGGGCCGACGGTCGGCGCGGGGCAGTGCCGTGGGCGGCTGCGTTAGCGTGACGTCATGGGCAGCGCCGTTCCGCCATGGGCGTACGAGAAGGCAGAGACGCACGCACCCGACCCTCGGTGGGCGGGCAGGGCGGCGATCGAACGCGCCCGGCTCGTGGAACTGCTGGCACCGTGGCTGGTCGACGGCGTCGAGCACGTCGGGTCGACGGCGGTTCCCGGGCTCGCCGCCAAGCCGATCATCGATCTCATGGTGTCGGTGCACGATCCTGAGGTGGTGGTCGAACGGGCGTCACAGCGGCTGTCCGCAGCCGGTTGGTGTTATGTGCCGCCGGAGCTGGACGGTCGGCCGTGGCGGCGCTTCTTCGTCAAACCGGACGCGTCCGGGCAGCACCGGATGGCTCATCTGCACGTGATCACGTCGGGTCATCCGCGGTGGGCGGAGCAGATCGCCTTCCGGGACATGCTGAGGCGGGACGGCCGGCTGGCGAGACGGTACGAGGATCTGAAACGGCGCCTGGCGGACCAGCACGGACACGACCGCGAGGCCTATACCGAGGCCAAGGCGACGTTCATCACCGAGGCGCTCCGGCAGGGGGCGGGGCCGGACGCCGGCTGACGGACCCGGGTTGGCGGGGCCGGATCAGCGGGGTCGCTGGTGGCGCACCATGAAGACGTCCACCGGATCCTCGTTCTCCACGGTGAACCCGTGCCGTTCGTAGAGCCGACGGGCCGGACTGCCCTGGAGTACGTTCAACCGGACGGGGACGCCGCTGCGGTCGCATCGCTCCAGCAACTCGCCCAGCACGGCCGAACCGATGCCGCCGCCGTGAAGATGCGGGGCGAGGTAGAAATGCTCCAGCCAGTGCGCGTCCTCGGCCCGGCGCAGCGCCACGCAGCCGGCGAACGCGCCGGCCACCTCGATGACCCAGGTGTGCTCCGGTTCGAACGCGTCCCGCAGCCGCTGCCGCACGCGCTGCTCGTCGTACCGCCCGAGCCGTTCCAGATCCGCCCGCATCACCACGGCACGCAGCTCCGCCACCGCCGCGACGTCCGAAACCGACGCCGGCCGCATACCCCAGTCCGCCACGAGCGCCACGCTACCTCGCCGGGTTCCCACCGTTCACTTGACCTCATGCCGACATGAGGTCCCAGTCTGGAGCCCATGACGAACGACCTCGTAGCGCGGCTCGACGCCGCCGACCGACTGCCGGGCGCCGAGCGGCTGAGGACCCTCTCCTACGACCTGCTCGGCGCCGGACCCGGAACGTCCGTGGTGGACGTGGGCTGCGGCGCCGGGCGGGCCGTGGCGGAACTGGCCGCGCGGGGCGTGCGGGCCGTCGGCGTGGATCCGGACGAGCGGACGATCGCCGTGGCCCGCGGCCGGTGGCCCGAGGCGGACTTCCGGATCGCGGGAGCGTACGAGCTGCCGCTGCCGGACGCCTCGATGGAGGGCTACCGAGCCGACAAGGTGTTCCACGAACTGGCCGCGCCGGTACGGGCGTTGGCAGAGGCCCGCAGAGTTCTCGCCCCCGGAGGGCGGATCGTGCTGGTCGGCCAGGACTGGGACGCCTTCGTCATCGACTCCGAAGAGCCGGCCCTCACCCGCACCATCGTGCACGCCCGCGCCGACCTGACCACCGACCCGTGGGCCGCTCGGCGATACCGCAACCTGCTACTGAACAGCCGCTTCGGCGAGGTGACCGTCGAGGTGCACACGGGCGTGTTCACCGGGTCGGCGCTTTTGCCCCTGCTCACCGGACTGGCCGAGGCGGCCCGCTCCACCGGCGCCATCACGCGCGAGCAGACGGACCGCTGGATCGCCGAACAGCGTGCGCGGGCCGAGGCCGACCGCCTCTTCCTGGCGGTGCCGATGTTCGTGGCCGCGGCGACCGCACCACGGTGAGGCGGCGATCACCCGCGACGACGAGCGCAGAACGCGGTGTCGACGGTGCGTTCGAGCCGAGCCTTGGCCTGGTCGGAGCCGGTCCGCGCGGTGATGTAGGCGGTGACCTGGCGGCCCGTGGCGTCGAGGCCGCTGCGGATGGACGAGCCGAGGGTGTCACCGAGGTGGCCCCAGAAGCAGCCGCCGTCGGTCAGCCGGAACCGTTGGAGTCCAAGGCCGTAGCCCTCGCCTGGCCCCGACGGCATGACGTTCGTCATCTCGGTCAGCGCGCGTCCGGACAACAGCCGGCCCGCGAACAGCCGCCGCCAGAACCGGTCCAGGTCCGACGGGGTGGAGACCATGGCGCCGGCCGCGCCCGAGAGCGAGGGCTCGAACTCGGTGACGTCCAGGAGCGGTGCCTGCGGATCGGCCGGATCGCCCAAGTAGGCGTGGGCGTGCGGGCCGCGAATCGCGCGCTCTCCCGTGGGCGGCCAGTAGGTGTCGTGCAGCCGCGCGGGCTCGATGACGCGTTCGGTCACCGCGGTCCCGATGTCTCGGTCGGTCAACCGTTCCACCAGCATGCCGGCGATCAGATAGCCGGTGCTGCAGTAGCTCCACCCCCTCCCCGGATCGAAGTCCGGTTCGAGGGCGAGGGCCAGCCGGATCAACTCCTCCGCGTCGACCGGGCGATCCCACTCGGGCGGGTTGATGTGCTCCATGTAGTCCGGTATGCCGCTGGTGTGTTGGAGCAACTGCCGCACCGAGATGTGGTGGCCGTCGATCTCCGCGCCATCGCCCGTGCCGCGCACCACCCCGGGCAGATAGGTCTCGATCGGCTCGTCGAGCCGGACCGCACCCTCGTCCACCAACTGGAGGACGGCCGCGGCGGTGAACGACTTGGTGACGCTGCCAATCCGAAACTGACCGTCGCCCCCGATCATCGGCCGGCCCGTGCCCAACTCCGCGGTACCGGACGTCAACGTGGCCGCCAGGTCCGCACCGTCACGGATCTGCGCCAGCGCCCCGGGAATGCCGTCGACACTCGTCAGCAGGTCGAGATGCCGCTGCGCGGGGTGCGCACCACCGCTCGCCCCCTTCCTCGCGGCGGCGACCCCGGCAACCGACACCGTCCCCACCGCACCCCCCACCAAGCCCAGAACCGCGCGACGCCCCACGAACTTCCTGTTCCCCATGGCCTCTTCCCTCGACCGGCTCGATCTTGACCCCCAATCTCGTTCACGGCGACGAACACGACCATGGGGACACCTCCCCAACCCACCCTGGTGCTCGCCCTACTGCCGGAGGCGTCGAGATGAGGGGAGTTCACGAGCGTGCTCCATGCTCGGGCGTGACCGGTACGCTCGACTGCACAGCGACCACTCTCCGCACGCCGTGGCCACGTGGCCGATGCCTGTACTCGGTGAGGTGCTGATGGACTGTCACGAAAGCATCGGCGACCGGATCGCCCGGCAGCGTCGACGGCAGCGGCTCACACAGGAACAACTCGCCGAACGCGCGGACCTGTCGGTCGACATCGTGCGCAAGCTGGAACAGGGACGGCGGCAGACCGCGCGCCTGGCCACACTCAATGCGCTCGCCCGCGCGTTGGACGTCGAGCCGTCCGTGCTGGTCGGCCAGCCGACCACCTTCGAGCCGAAGGACAGCGGGGACTCCGCCTCCGTGCTCGCCCTGCGGCAGGCCGTCTCGCCCGCCTCCGCCGTGCTGGGGGAGGAGCCGGATCCGGAGGAGCCGCCGACCCTGGGGCAGTTGCGTGCCTCGCTCCGGTCCACCGAGGAGATTCGCCGGGCGGGGCGAATGGCCACGATCGGCGCGCTGCTGCCACAGCTCATCCACGACGCCCGGGCGGCGGCCCACGCCTTCACGGGAGCGGACCGTGCCGGCGCCTGGTCGGTGCTGGCCGAGGCATACCAGGTGGCGGCCACGACGCTGACCGCCCTCGGGAAGGAGGACGCCGGCTTCACCGCCCTCGAACGCTCGCTGGACGCCGTTCGCCGCTCCGACGACCCTCATCTGGAGACCGTCGGGATCTCGACGCTGTCGTGGATCTTCACCAAACAGGGACGGCTCGCCGACGCCGAACGCGTCGCGCTGGCGCACGCCGAACGGATCGAGCCCGACTTCCGTTCCCGGCCGTTGGATCTCGCGCTGTGGGGGATCCTGCTGCTGCGCGCCGCCACCGCCGCCGTGCGCCGGGAGAGGGAGGGCGCGGTGGTCGAGGCGCTGAACATGGCCTCGGCGGCGGCCGCCCGGAGCGGCAGGGACGACCTCGTGTACGCGACGCCCTTCGGACCGACGAACGTGGGCGTGGCCAGGGTCAACTTCCTCGTGGAGATGGAGCGCAGCGGCGAGGCACTCCGCGCGGCGCGCACCGTGCCAGAACCGCACGCGCTGCCGCCGACGTGGCGTGCCCGCTTCCACGTCGACCGCGCCATCGCCCATGTCGATCTGGAGGACGACGACGGCGCCACGCGGGCACTGCTGGCCGCCGAGACGGCGGCGCCCGAGTGGATGCGCTACCACGGCACCTCGCGCCGCGTCGTCGCAGAACTGCGTGGCCGAGAACGCCGCCGCACCTCCCCGGTCACCGAACTGGCGAACCGCCTACGTCTCGACGACTAGGACGCGATGTCCCACCCCCGGCCGGCGGGGGGACGCGGTGTCCCCGCGCGGCGCTCGGCAGGGACACGGCGTCCCTGTCACGCGGCGGCTGCCCGACGTAGCTTCCCGACATGAACGCCGCAACCGTACGTGTGCGTGAGGTCACGGAAAGTCTCCGTGCCTGAACCGATCGACTGGCCACCGGGGACACCCGAGCACATCCGCAATCCCATCCCGCGTCGGGAGCTCTGCGACTGCGGGCTGCTGCTGAGCGAGGCGGAACGAGACGAACACGCCTGCACCGGACCCGGGTTCAGAGCCGGCACGTTGACCGACATCCGACTCGACGGCATCGATCCGCGGCGCCTCACCATCTGGCAGCTGAAGGGCATCGCCCTGCGCGAGGTGCGGTCTGGAGATGCGCCCGCCGGCCGTGCGGGACACCCGGTAGGTCGGCACCCTGCCCGACTGCCTGGACCGCCCCATTCCCCTCTGGGCCTGCGCCCCCGCCTGCCCCGCTCGGTGAGTCAGTCGCGGTAGTTCTCGGCAGGGCCGAGGGGGGTGAAGTCGCCGTCGGTGACCTGGTAGAGGTCGGGGCCTGTGCCGGTGTACTCGCCGTTGGCGGCGAAGTCGATCGAGCCGCTCAGCCCGTCGTAGCGCGCGTCGGCCAGTTCCTCGTACACGGTGGTCCGGTCGGCCTCCAACCCCAGTTCGGCCACCGTCTCGATGATCAGCATGGTGACGTCGTAGGCCCTGGCGGCGAACGGTCCCGGCGCCTGGCCGGTCGCCGCCGCGTAGCGGTCGGCGAAGTCCCGTCCGTCGGAGGTCTCCCGCGGGTCGTAGCCGGGGGAGACCACAAACCAGCCCTCGGCCCCGGCGCCCGCCAGGTCGAGGAACCGGGGGTTCATGACGGCGTCCCCGCTGACCCGGATGCCGGCGTAGCCCTCGGCCGCCAGCGCGACCGCGAGCGGGCCGGCCTGGGTGAAGGAGCCACAGAACACGAGGGCGTCCGCGCCCGAGTCGACGATCGCCCCGGCGAGGGCGCTCGGGTCGGTGGAGCCCTCGGGGACGGACTCGCGGCTCACGCCGGTGGCCGACGTGGTCAGATGGCCGTGCACCGCGTCGGCGACGACCACACCGTAGGCGGACGTGTCGTCGATCAGCATCACGTTCTCCGTCTCCTGGTCCGTGAGGAACCGGCCGATCGCCATGCCCACCTGAGCGTCGTCCGGAACGCCGCGGAGGAAGGTGGTGTAACCCTGCTGGGTGAGGGTGGAGTTCGTCGCGGAGGGGGTCACGGCGGCAAGGCCGGCCTGGGCGTACAGCGGGGCCGACGACTCCGTCATCGAGGAGAGCACGGGGCCCACCACCGCGACGACACGGGCGTCCTCGATCGCCGTCTCGGCCGCCGCCAGGGCCTGGGGCGCCATGCCCTGGTCGTCGGCCTGGCGGATCTCGAAGCGGGTGTCGGGGTAGTCGCCCGACGCCCGCGCGTCGTCCACCGCCAGCTGCGCGGCCGCGAGCATGTTGACGCCCAGGGTGGTGGAGTCCCCGGTAATGGGCCCCTGGAAGGCGATCCGGACGGTCCCGCTCCCGGCGGTGGCCTCGGCCCCGTCGTCGTTGGCCCCTCCGTCTGTGGCCCCTCCGTCTGTGGCCCCTCCGTCTGTGGCGCCGTCACCGTCGGCGGTGCCCCCACCCTTCGGGTCGTCACGCTGCGAGAGCCGCCACAGGAGGCCGCCGCCGGCCACGACGGCCGCCGTCGCGCCCGCGCCGGCCAGCAGACCGCGCCGCGACACACCTCGACCCGCCACGTCACCGGCCGTCGGCGCGCCCGGGGCGTCGCCGGGTCCGGAATGGTGGGTGGGCGGCGGTGGGGTCGCCGGGAGCGCGGTTTCGGTCCGCTCCGCGACCGTGCGGGCGACCGGCGTGGGCAGCCAGTCGGTCGCGGCCAGGTCCCGTACGGCCGACGGGCCGCCCTCGGCGTCGTCCCGCACGGCCAGCCGTTCCAGCAGTTCGGTCACCGTCGGCCGCCGCACAAAGTCCTTCTCCAGGCACCGGCCGATCAACTCGCGCAGTCCGGGCGGCAGCCCGCCCAGTTCCGGCGGCTCGTAGACGGCGCGGAAGTTGACGCCGTGCGCCGAGCCCGTCCCGAAAGGCCCGGTGCCGGTGGCTGCGTACGCCAACACCGCGCCGAGCGCGAAGACGTCGCTCGGCGGCCCCACGGGCGCCGCCGTCAGCTGCTCGGGCGACATGAAGCCCGGGGTCCCGACCACGGAGCCGGTCTGGGTCAGGGCGGTGTCCTCGGCCGCGAGCGAGATGCCGAAGTCGATGACGCGTGGGCCGTCGGGTGCCACCAGCACGTTGGACGGCTTCAGGTCCCGGTGCACGACGCCGGCCGCGTGGATCGCCTCCAGCGCCTCGACCAGGCCTGCGCCCAGCGCCCGCACGGACCGCTCCGCCCAGGGGCCGTGTGCGGTGACCGCCTCGGTGAGCGAGACCCCGGCGACGTAGGCGGTGGCCAGCCAGGGCGCGTCGGCGTCCGGGTCCGCGTCCATGACCCCGGCGGTGAAGACGCCGTTGACCCGGCGGGCCGCGGCGACCTCGCGCGCGAACCGTTGCCGGAACCGCGGGTCGTCGGCCAGTTCGGCGCGCACCACCTTGATCGCGACCGGTCGCCCGCCGGGGGAGCGCGCCAGGAAGACCCGCCCCATGCCGCCCGCGCCCAGCCGGGCCACCACCCGGTACCGGCCCACCTGCCGCGGATCGCCCGCCGCCAGCGCCTCGAACCCCGTCACGTTCTGCCTCGCCCCTGCCGCCACTTGCCGCCCGTCAGCCGGCACATTCTCCAGCACGCCAGTGCGAACCCGCGCAACGGCCGGGCAACCGTGATGCGTTGGTGACACCTCCGACGGAGGTGCGGGTGTTGCCCCGGGGCCGGCGTGCCCGGCATCGGAATGGCGTCACACGCGCAGCAGGGTCTTGATGGCGCGGCGTTCGTCCATGGCTCGGTAGGCCTCGGCGGCCTGGTCGAGGGGGAGGGCGAGGTCGAAGACCTTGCCGGGGTTGATTTTCCGGTTCCAGATGAGGTCGATCAGGTGCGGTAGGTATTGGCGTACGGGGGCGGGGCCGCCGTGTAGGTGGACGTGGGAGAAGAAGAGCTCCTGGCCGCCGAGTGTGACGTCGTGGGAGACGCCGACGTAGCCGACGTGTCCGCCGGGGCGGGTGGAGCGGATGGCCTGGAGCATCGACTCCTGGGTGCCGACGGCCTCGATGACGGAGTGGGCGCCCAGGCCGCCGGTCAGCTCCTTGATCTTCTCGACCCCCTCATCGCCGCGTTCGGTGACGATGTCGGTGGCGCCGAACTCGCGGGCGAGGTTCTGCCGGGGCTCGTGGCGGCTCATGGCGATGATCTTCCCCCAGCCTTCGGCCGGGGGGACCCCCATCGCGCCGAGCTGCCGGGCGGCCAGCACGGCGAGCAGGCCGACCGCGCCGTCGCCGACCACGGCGACGGTCTTGCCTGGTCCGGCCTGGGCGGCCACGGCACCGAACCAGCCGGTGCCGAGCACGTCGGAGGCGGCCAGCAGGCTCGGGATCAGGTCGTCGTCGGGGAGGCCGGGGGTGGCCACCAGGGTGCCGTCGGCCAGCGGGACGCGCAGCCGCTCCGCCTGGGCGCCGAGTGGGTTGATGGGTTCGCGGTGGACGCAGGACGACTGGTAGCCGGCCCGGCAGAGCTCGCAGGTGTTGTCCGAGGCGAAGAACGAGCCGATCACGAACTGGCCGGGCCTGATGTTCCTCACCTCACCGCCGACCTCCTCCACGACGCCCACGTACTCGTGGCCGATCGGGGACGGCCCGTCGAACGGCTCGGCCCCGCGATACGGCCACAGATCCGAACCGCACACACAGCTCGCCGACAGCCGGATCACGGCATCCGTCGGGTGCAGGATCCTGGGCTCCTCGCGCTCCTCCACCCGGATATCGCCGGGCGCGTACATCACGACACCACGCATGGGGGTGCTCCTTAGGTGCTGGGGGCCGTCCCGGGTCATTCAAGGCCGGGTCCGGTGGGCCGGCGTGCTGTGCACGCGGTGTCGATGCGACTGTCACCCGCGTGCGTGCCCGGGCCGGGCCGCGCCGGAACTCGGGGCAGCCTCGGCTCGGCGACGCCGTCGCGCCCAGGCCGCGGCGCGCCACGCCGGCCCGGCCCAGGCCGGGACCGTCGGGGGTGCCACGCCGTCCAGACAACCGACTTTCCCGGCGGGCAGCGAGTTATCGGTGAGGGGTGTACCAGCGGTACGCCCCATCCGGCGGCACGGGGCGTACGGTCGGCTCGACTCCGTGCGCGCCGAGTCCCGTTCTTCGGGACCGCGCGCGCACGTTCTCGTCAGAGGGTGGTGCTCTCCCGGACGATCAGGCGGTGCGGGACCACCCGTTCCTGGGGCGGGGTCGCGGGGGTGCCGGACTCGGCGATGCGGGCGGTGAGCAGCTCCACGGCGACGGCGGCGAGCGCCTGTTTGTCGGGGGACACCGTGGTCAGCGTCGGCACGCTGAACCGGCCGCCCTCCACGTCGTCGAAGCCCACCACCGCGACGTCCTCCGGCACCCGCACGCCCCGGTCGTGCAGGGCGCGGAGGGCGCCGAGCGCGAGCTGGTCGTTGAGGCACAGCAGCGCGTCGGGGCGCTCGGCCCCGTCGCGGCGCGCCGCGTCCAGCAGCCCGCCGATCGCGGCCGCGCCGTCGGGGCTGCGGAACTCGAGCACCGGCAGCACCGCCTCGGCGTCGGTCGGCAGCCCCGCCGCGGCGAGCGCCGTGCGGTAGCCGAGGGTGCGGGCCTCGGCCGTGCCGGGCCCGGGCCGGTCCCGGCCGCCGACCACGAGGACCCGGCGGCGGCCGAGCCCGAGCAGGTGCTCGGTGGCTTCCCGCGCGGCCCTGACGTTGTCGATCGCCACATGGTCCGCGTATCCGGGTTCGACGCGCTCGCCCAGCAGCACCGCCGGCAACGAGCCCCTGCGCTCGTGCAGGCCCTTCAGGTCCTCGGCGGTGAGGGCGAGCGGGCTGAGGATCACGCCGTCGGCGAAGTCGGAGCCGAAGCCGTCGAGCGCGGCCAGCTCGTGCTGGCGGTCGGCCCGGGTGCGATGCACCAGGACGGTGAGTCCGGTCCGCTCGGCCTCGGCGATGACCCGGTTGGCCAGCTCCGCGAAGTAGGGGATGTCCAGTTCGGGTACGACCAGCGCGATGATGCCGGTGTGGCCGCGGCGCAGGTGTCGCCCGGCGAGGTTGACGCGGTAGCCGAGCTCGTCTATCGCCTCGCGCACCGCCCGCCGGGTACGGTCCGAGACGTGCGCGTAGTCGTTGATCACGTTGGAGACGGTCTTCTCCGAGACGCCTGCACGCGCGGCGACGTCCTTGATCCTTGGCCTCGCCACCCGAACCTCCCGTAGATGTTGCTGATCGTACGTCCTCCGCCGATGGTCACCCGTGTCGCGCGGGCGGGTATGCGGGCGGGTACGGAAAGTCGTGGCTGGTCCAGGCTTTACAGGGCACCCGGGCCGATGCGAAAGTACATCGATGTAAATGCGCGAAACGCACCTGCACCGCGCCCCCGCACGTCACAGGAGTCCTTGTGCCCACCCCCTCCGCCGTGCCCCGGCCCGAGTACCCGCGGCCCCAGTTCGTCCGCGGTGACTGGCTCAACCTCAACGGCACCTGGCAGTTCGAGTTCGACCGCGCCGACAGCGGGCTGGACCGCGGCCTGCTGGACCGCGACCTGACCGGCGAGATCACCGTCCCGTTCTGCCCGGAGTCCGAGCTCTCCGGGATCGGCGAGACCGACTTCCTGGAGGCCGTCTGGTACCGGCGGACGCTGACCCTGCCGGCGGCGTGGGCCGGCCGCCGGGTGCTGCTGCACTTCCAGGCCGTCGACTACGACACCACGGTGTGGGTGAACGGCACCGAGGTGGTCCGCCACCGCGGCGGCTTCACCCCGTTCACCGCCGACCTCGGCGGCCTGGCCGAACCGGGGCAGGAGACCACCGTCACCGTGCGGGCCAGGGACCCCAGGTCGGGCCCGCAGGCGCGCGGCAAGCAGTCCGACCGCTACAGCAACTACTCCTGCCTCTACACGCGCGTCACCGGCATCTGGCAGACGGTGTGGCTGGAGCCCGTGCCCGAAACGCACCTGCGGCGACCCCGGATCACCCCCGACCTGGCGGGCTCCGCGTTCCACCTGGAGCTGCCGCTGTCCGGCAACGTGGCCGGGCACCGCGTGCGGGCCGTGCTGAGCGACGCCGACGGCGAGGTGACGCGTGCCGAGGCACGCGCCGATCTGGACCTCGCGCCCCGGCTCCACCTGTCGATCCCCGAGGAGCGACGGCGCGAATGGGCTCCCGGCGCGCCCCACCTCTACGACGTGCGGCTGGAACTGCTGGACGCGGCGGGCGAGGTGGTGGACACCGCGGACAGCTACGCGGGCCTGCGCGCGGTCGGCATCCGGGGCAGGGCGATCACGCTCAACGGCCGGACCGTCTTCCAGCGCCTGGTCCTGGACCAGGGCTGGTACCCGGACGGCCTGATGACCGCGCCGAGCGACGCGGCGCTGGTCGAGGACATCGAGCTCTCCCTGGCGGCCGGCTTCAACGGCGCCCGGCTGCACCAGAAGGTCTTCGAGGAGCGCTTCCTCTACCACGCGGACCGGCTGGGCTACCTGGTGTGGGGCGAGTTCGGCGACTGGGGCGCCGGCACCGGCGGGGACTCGGGCGACCTGCAGCAGCCCGACGCGTCCTATGTCGGGCAGTGGCTGGAGGCCGTGGAACGCGACTACTCGCACCCGTCGATCGTGGGCTGGTGTCCGCTGAACGAGACCCGGCAGAAGATCCACGACCGCATCACCCAGCTCGACGCCGTCACCCGGGCGATGTTCCTGGCCACCAAGGCGATGGACGCCAGCCGGCCGGTGCTCGACGCCTCCGGCTACTCCCACCGGGTCGCGGAGACCGACGTCTACGATTCGCACAACTACGAGCAGGACCCGGAGGCGTTCCGCGCCGAGATGGCCGGCCTGGACCGGGACGAGCCATTCATCAACGTGTGGTCCGACGGCACCCCGGAGTCGCTGCCCTACCGGGGCCAGCCGTACTTCGTCAGCGAGTTCGGCGGCATCTGGTGGCATCCGGAGACGGCGGCCGAGGCGCGGGGGGACGACCGCAAGGAGTCCTGGGGCTACGGCCAGCGGCCACGCGACGAGGAGGAGTTCCAGGAGCGTTTCGCCGCCCTGACCGGGGTGCTGCTGGACGACCCTGACATGTTCGGCTACTGCTACACGCAGCTCACCGACGTCTTCCAGGAGCAGAACGGCGTCTACCGCTTCGACCGGAGCACCAAGCTCGACGTCTCCCGCGTGCGCGCGGCCCAACTCCGGCCCGCCGCCATCGAGCAGGCCGCGCGGGACGGCGACGCCTGAGCCGCGCCCGTCGCCCGGTCGCCCGCCCCCACGGGCGGCGACCGGGCGACACCGCCCCCGCGCCCAGTGACCCAGGTCACGTTCGGGCCGAGTTGTCTGTGCCCCAAGGGCAGGGTGTGGGGTGGTGGCCACATGGTGACGGCCGACCGGCGGTCGTCGGTGCCGTTCGAGGAGTAGCAATGCTGAAGAAGTACGTCGTTTCCGCGGCTCTCGCCGCGAGTGTCGTGGCAGGCGTCGGCCTCGCCTCGGGCACGGCCAACGCCGCCACGACCGTTCCCGGCGGCGTCTACCCGTCGCAGAGCGCGTGCAACGCTGCCGGTAACGCCGGACTTGACCAGGGCCGCTGGGTGGGTTGGAGCTGCGCCAAGCTCCGCGACAACCAGGGCTACCTGCTGTGGGTGCAGCCCATCTACTGAGCACGTGCCCGACGGGCGAAGCGGGGCCCCGACCGGTGTGCTTTCGGTCGGGGCCCCTGGGCCGTGCCGTTGCGCCGCCCGCGACCCGTGGGCTGGGTGAAGCGGGCGCGGGCGGCGGGCACCGGCCGCTCGGGAGGTCGACCCGGCTCGAAGCCGGTGGTCGACGTCAGGGGTTCGCGCCGGCCGGCCCTGTCGCCGGCCCACGTGGTCGCGTGCCTCCCCGTCCGCGCGCGGAGAAGGACGCGGAGGGCGATCGGGGAGGCACGCTGGTGCGGTGGCCGATCCGGCGCTGGTGTAGTGACGGCGCGCCGGTGTCGGCCGGGTCAGCTCGCGCCGGCGCCGCTGGTGACGATGGACTTGACGGAGCTGGCGTTGTCGAGCGTGTACGAGTACGGGATGGAGTTCACCGAGCCTGCGGTCTCCAGCGGTCCCGAACCGGTGGCGTAGTTGTTCCGTTCCACCACGTCGCCCGGGTCGCTGCTGGCGTAGCCGACGAGGGTGGGCTCGTCGCAGTTCTCGAAGTAGTTGCCCTCGACGAGGACGCCCGCGCCCATGGTGGAGGCGACGCCGTACTCGTTGTCGTAGTAGTAGTTGTTGTACACGTGCACCGGGTCGCCGAAGCGCACGCGCGGGTGCCGGGTCTCGCTGCCGTCGAACCAGTTGTGGTGGTAGGTCACCCGGAGGTGGCCCTGGTCCTCGGTGTGGTCGTCGGAGTGGCCGAGCAGCATCGACTTGCCGCTGCCGTCCAGGTGGTTCCACGACACGGTGATGAAGTCCGACTCGCGCTTGATGTCGATCGCGCCGTCGTACCCGGTGGTGAACGTGTTGTGGTCGATCCAGATGTTGGTCGAGCTCTCCTGGACGTTGATCGCGTCGTCGTCCCAGTTCTCGAAGGTGAGGTTCTGGATGATGACGTTGCTCTGTCCGTTGATGTCGAAGCCGCCGCCTCTGATGGTGGCTCCGTTGTCGCCGATGATGGTCTTGTCGCTGGCGACGTCGTTCATGCCGGAGATGCTGATCGTGCCGCTGACGCGGACGGTCAGGGGCCCTGACTGGTTGATCGCGCTGGTCAGTTCGCCGGCGGAGTCGACGGTGACGGTGCCTCCGCCCTGACCGCCGGTGGTGCCGCCGTTCTGCGTGGCCCAGCCCGCGAGGCCGTCGGCGGCGGTCGCTGTGCCACCCGTGGACGCGACACCGGCGCCGGCGGCCACCGCCGTCAACAGGCCGGCCAGCACCAGGGAACGGCGGCGGGCGAATCTCTTACGGGTGGTGTGCTCAGGGGACATCCCGGATCTGCCTTTCGTGGTCGTCCAACACTTTCGTGAGGGGTGGGGCGGCTCGTACCACGTTCCCGGAGATTCCAGAGATTCCGGAGAGGAATTCGGTCCTGCGAAACTCCGTTGAAGCAAGCGCTTTCTATTTTTCGGAAAGTAGCGTCGAGGTTAATGCCTGTCAAGACGCCGGGAAGCGGCGATCCTTGGCTGCCTCGATGGTTGTCCCGATGGGGCGCGCACTGCACGGACGCGGTGGAAAATACCGCCGACCGTGTGGACATTAGCGCGGTGGCATGAGGGGTCCCCCGGGGCGAGTCTGGGGGAGGCGAAAACGTGGCAGGAACGAAAGGCGTTCCCGGCTCCGAGGGGGTGATTCTCCTCGGATGCCGAAGAAGGTCCGGATATCTTCTGGGATATCCGGTGGGACGATGGCTCCCGCACCCGGCGCCCCGATGACGCGTTCGGCCACGCGCCGGCCTCGGTGCCCGCGACACGGCCGTGCGCCCGGCGAGGGCCCGCCCGGGTGCACGGCGCGAAAGTCAGACGCAAGTACGGGAAGTACGGGAAGTACGGGAAGTACGGAAGAGAGCGATCAGGCAGCGAGCTCGTCGCGTTGAACGGCTGTCACGAACGACGACCAGCCGGTCGGCGGGAATGTCAACGACGGACCTTCCGGAGCCTTGGCGTCCCTGACCGGGACCACACCAGAGGGCAGACAGACCCGGGAGAACTCCACGCACTCGCCGCCGGAGGCGGAACTGTAGGACGACTTGATCCACTCGGCGGGCGTGAGGTCCTCTTGTCTCATGGGGCGTACTCCTTGCGCGCAGTATCTATGAAGGTCAGCGACTCGTCCGGGGGCAGCGCGTGGGCTCGGAGGCGATCAAAGACATGCAGGGAGGACGCGACTGTTGACGCCGTACGGCACAGCCGGCCTCCCTGCGGATCGTCCGAGTACAGGACCGCGGGCGAGTCCCTGAAGGTCAGGAGGGTGAACGGAACCGAATGGCCCGCCGCGGCTCCCGCTACAAAGGGCATCACCTGCACGTCGATACCGGGTCGGGCGGCTAACTTCAGCAGGAACTCCAACTGGCCGGCCATCACGGACGCCCCGCCCACGTGCGTGCGCAGGCACGCCTCGTGCAGCACGGTCCAGAGCTTCGGCGGTCGGTCCTGGTCGAGGAGGTCTCGCCGCCCGATGCGCGCCGCCACCTTGCCCCGGATCACGTCCTCCCTCTCGAAGGGGTGTCCGGCGCGGAAGATGGCGCCCGCGTACTCCTCGGTCTGGAGGATGCCCATGATCGTCGTCGCCGAGAAGCCGAGGATGCTCGACGCCTTCTGTTCCAACTGCACGTAGGGCACGAAGCTTGGCGGGTGGCCACCCTCCTCGATGCGGTGGAGCAGGCCGCTGAAGAGACCGTTGGTCCCGAACGCCGCGTCACATCCGATGGCGAACCGCTCGCTTGGCAGGAGCTTGCCGGACTCCACCTGGCTCACGTACGACTCGGAGTATCCGGTGGTCCGGCCCAACTGCTTCTGGGTGATCTTGTGCCCGAGACGCACGCGCTTCACGTCGGCACCGAAGCGCTGAAGAGGGTCGCTGAAGTCTTCAGGCGAGATCGGCTCGTTCACCGCTGTGACCTCCCCAAACGCGCCCCCGCCCGCAAGGCGGGCGGGGGTTCGGACTACAGCGGGTCCGCTGAAGTCGCTCTAGTTTACGGGTTGTCGCATTGTTCGGTGACGGTTCGTCGCACTTCCGTGACATCAGTTTCCTGCCGCCGGAGGCCGGGAAACCGGGGGGTCGGGAGCGGGCGGGGAGTTCAGGCCAACGGGGCCTGAAGGGTGACGAACGAATGGGCAGGCAGCGTGATGCGCAGGCCGCCCTCGACGGCGCGCACCCCGTCGAAGGGCCGCGGGGACACCGCCACTGGCTGGTCCGGCGTGTTGTGCGTCTGGAGCCGGTCGGCGGTCAGTACGCGGGCGGTCGGCTCGCCGAGCGTCCCGCCGCGCAGGTCGAAGGCGAGGTCAACCTCCGCCTCGGCGTCCAGGTTGGTGCAGGAGATCAGCACGGTGCCGTCCTTGACGCTGGCCGAGACCGACAGCGTCTCCAACTCGGTGTCCCGCTTCCCGTCGTGCGCCGGCCGGGTGGTGCCCGAGGTGTTCAGGTGGACGGTGAGGGCGGTGGCGTCCTGGTGGCCCTTGTTCATCTCGAACACATGGTAGGTCGGGGTCAGCACCAGCGTCTCGGGCCGGTCCGGGTCGGTCAGGATCATCGCCTGGAGCACGTTGACGGTCTGCGCGATGTTCGCCATGAACAGTCGCTCCGCGTGCTTGTGGAAGATGTCGAAGTGCAGGCCGGCGACGAGGGCGTCGCGCAGGGTGTTCTGTTGGAAGAGGAAGCCGGGGTTGGTGCCGGGTTCGACGTCCCACCAGGTGCCCCACTCGTCCAGGACGAGGCCGACCTTCCGCCCGGGGTCGTAGCAGTCCATGACGGCGGAGTGGCCGGCGATGATGCGGTCCACGCGCTGGGCGGCGGCCATGGTCCGGTAGTAGTCGTCCGCCGAGAAGTCGGTGGCGCTGCCCTTGGCCTGCCAGGGTCCGGCCAGCGTGTAGTAGTGGAAGGAGATGCCCTGGAAGAAGTTCTTCGGCGTGGCCTCGCAGCCGAAGCAGCTGATCTGCTGCATCAGCGTCTCGGTCCACTTGTAGTCGCCCTCGGCGGCGCCGGCCGCGATCCGGTAGAGGGTGTTGTCGCCGTGGTCGCGGCAGTAGGTGGCGTACTGCCGGGCCAGGTCGGCGTAGTGCTCGGCACGCATGTTGCCGCCACAGCCCCAGGTCTCGTTGCCCAGACCCCAGAACGGCACCCGCCACGGCGTCTCGCGGCCGTTGGACTTGCGCAACTGGACCATCGGGCTGTCGCCGTCGCGGGTGAGGTACTCCACCCACTCGCTCATCTCCTGCACCGTGCCGGAGCCGACGTTGCCGCTGACGTACGGCTCGGCGCCCAGCAGTTCGCACAGCGCCATGAACTCGTGGGTGCCGAAGTGGTTGTTCTCCTCGACGTTGCCCCAGTGCGTGTTGACCATCCGCGGCCGCGCCTCCCGCGGGCCGATCCCGTCCTTCCAGTGGTACTCGTCCGCGAAACAGCCGCCCGGCCAGCGGAGGTTGGGGATGTCCAGTGCCCGCAGCGCCTCCACGACGTCCAACCGGATGCCGCCCTCGTTGGGGAGCGGCGAATCCTCACCCACCCAGAAGCCGCCGTAGACGCAGCGGCCGAGGTGCTCGGCGAAGTGGCCGTAGAGGTGCCGGCTGATGCGCGGACCCTCGATGTCGAGGTTGATGATCGCCGTGCCGGTGTTCCTGGGCATAAGGGGCTCCTCTGTCTTGTATCGATACAAGACGCTGACACGGGCGTCGCGAGAGTGTCAAGAGCGTCGGTAGGAAGAGTCATGGATAGAAAAAGTTTTCTGTGCACGAATCTTGCCTGGGAGCCGGGTCAATCCTAGCTTCATAGATATCGTTCTCTATCCGTGCGCCGCCGTCACCGCCTCACCGAAAGCGACGTCCGCCATGCCCCCTTCCTCCCTCAGCCGTCGTCACTTCGTCCAACTGGCCGGCGCCGGCACGGCGTCCGCCGCCGTCGTCGGCCCGCTCTGGCAGCCGGCACCCGCCGCCTACGCCGCCGCGCCGGGCGGCTCGGACGCTCTGGAGGGCGCGGAGGGCGCGGAGGGCGCGGAGGGCGCCGGCCCGGTGGACCGGCTGGTCCTCGGCGACGAGGACTCCGAACGGGCCCACGGCCTGACGACCGACGCCAGCCAGATCGTCACCGGGGCACACGGCGTCCCGGCCAGGGTCGCCACCCCGCTCGAACCGGCCGCCGTGCGGGGCGGCGAGCTCCGCTTCACGCTGGCGACCGACCCGCTCGCGCAGAACTACCTCACGCTGAAGCTGTGGGGCGGCGACGCCTCCCCCTACGTCACCCTCGCCTACCTCAACGGCGAGCAGATCGGGTACCGCCGCAACGCCGACTACCAGCCGCTGAGCTTCGGCTACGTCCGGCCGTTCCCCGGCCGCTTCTGGTACGCGACCACCATGCTGCCCCTGGAGATGACCGCCGGCCGGGAGCGAGTGGAGATCACCCTGCGCACCTACGACGCCGGCTTCGCCAACCCCGTCACCGACAACTCCCGCGCCTACTACGCCGTCTACACCCACACCGCGGCCCGGCTCGACGTCACCGACGAGGATCTGCCGCCCGCGGCGCCGCCGACCGGCACGCCCGAGGCCCCGAGCGACGCGGAACAGCAGGCGCTGATCGACGGGTTCCGGGCCGCCCAGGTGGCCCTCTTCCACCGGCTCTCCGACCAGGTCGACGCGTCGGCCACCGGGCGGCTCTCGATCGTCCGGTACGTCGACGAGCTCCGCTTCTATGCCCTCGCGCTGACCAGCCCGTGGTGCCCCGCTGCGACCGCGGAGGAGCGGCGGGCCGCCCTGCACCGGATCTTCCGGACCATCGACAACCACGTCACCGACTACTACGGCAACACCCGCCTGCTGCTCCGCGGCGGCCACCAGGGCGACTGGGGCGGCTACTACGGGGCCCTGGGCGAGGCGCTCTACCTCGTCGAGAACCTCGTGGCCGACGAGGCGGTGCTCGGCCGGGACGCCTTCGACGCGTTCCTGGACGAGCGGTTCGTCGCCGGCACCGAGGAGGGCGAGACGTCGCTGGCGGACGTGGACCTCGACGGTTCGCCGCTGACCCGCCGGGCCGCCTGGGGCCGTTGTCTGAAGGCGAACTTCGACTTCGCCCGCTCCCGCCTGTCGTATATCTACAACCAGGTCCTCTACACCTACGAGGGCGCCTGGGAGGCCCACGAGGGGCTGCGGGTCATCGGCTCCGGCTGGTACGAGGGCAGGGCGCGCAGCCACACGATCCTCGGCGAGGCCCTCGGCTTCCTGCCGTTCCTCGGCGAGGAGGTCCTGGTCGGCCCCGACGGGCGGGATCTCGACCTCTACCACTCGCTCTTCTACCACGACACCACGGCGCGCTTCACCGACGACTACGTCCAGATCGTCGGCAAGGGCCTGGCCCGGAGCAAGCCGAACGCGGACGGCACGGTGGTGCGGCGGCTGCCGTACGGCGAGCACTACACCGGCATCACCGCCGCCGGCCTCACCCGGGAGAACACCTACGTCGGGAACTACGGGGAGGCCGCCCGCTATCTCGGGGAGTACTTCTTCAAGACCTGGGGCCACGCGGGCGACGAGGAGCTGAACGACGAGATCCTCCGGCTCACCCTCAAGAACGCCCATGCCCGCGGCTTCACCCGCTACCCCAGCCAGGACGACGACGGGCACCGGCTGATGCGCATCGAGGGCGTCGTCGACGAGCGGAACGTCTACGTCCCCGGCATCCCGGCCTACAACGGGCGGATCAACGAGGGCCAGTCGCTCTACCTCGCCGCCGTCGAGGCCCATATGGCCGTGCACGCCGACCGGTACGCGGGCTCGACCTGGGACCCGTACTGGGAGTACGCCAGGGAGGCCGTCGGCTTCACCCAGCAACAGCTCGCCGACCGCCAGTACTTCAACCAGTTCGCGGGCGTCGGCGCCAACGTGAAGGCGGACATGCGGCTGGTCGAGACCTGGGCCTACCTCACCGGCGGCCGGGCCGACCACGACCGGTTCGGCACCGTCGCCGCCGGACGGGTCCTGCCGCAGACGGACTTCGGCGGCTACACGGCGGACGAGATCGCCGCGCTCAGCGTGGACCCGGCCGACCACGAGCGGTTCGCCTGGGTCGACGTGGACACCATGTTCGTCTCGTTGCGCGACGGTGACCTGCGCGTCTTCGGCTCGCTCTACGTCCAGAACCGCGGGGTGGCTGGTAGCGGTCGGCTGCACGTCATCACCCCCACGCACGAGCACGTCGTGCAGCTGCACACCGACGGACCCTTCCAGTACCGCGACTACTGGGCGCGTAACGGCAACATCGACGCCGACTTCATGGAGGACCAGCGCACGGGGGACGATTGGGCCCCGCAGGCGCTCGCCGGCGAGATCCTGCCCATCGCCCACCAGCCGGGCGTCGGCGTCGTCGAACGCGAGAACTTCGAGGCGGACACCCCCTACTCCGGCTACACCGACCTTCTCACCGCCCGCTACGGCCGCCACCTCTTCGGCATCAACACCACGCGCCCGGAGCACGGCAACGAGCGGACCTTCGAACTGGCCGTCCCCGGCGGCCACCGCGCCGGGACCGTCCACGACCTGGTCTCCGGACGGGATCTGCGGATCCGCGACGGCCAGGTGTCCCTCCCGCCGCGCACCGCGGTGGTGCTCCGGCTTCCGGAGGGCGCCGCCGAGCGCCCTCTGCCGTCGGTCGTGCGCCATGTGGCGGCGCTGCCCGGCGACGGGTACGTCGGGGTCACCTGGACGGCCACCGCCGGCGCCGCCGTGTACACCGTCCGGCGCGCCACCCGGGAGAGCGGGCCGTACCAGGTCGTCGCCCGGGGCGTCACCAGCCGGCACTGGCGGGACGCGTCGGCGCGGCAGGACCGCACGTACCACTACACGGTCACCGCCGAGAACGACGCGGGCACCGGCTGGTCCTCCTGGCACGTCGCGGCCGGCCTCACCGCCCCGGCGTCCCGCGGGCTCGCCGGCACCGGCTGGCGCGACGACCGGCTCGGCTCGCAGACCCGCGGCCGGACCTCGGTCAGCGGCGGCCGGATCACCGTCACCGGGGGCGACGGGACCGGTCTGGGCGCGGGCGACGACTACCTGATCGCGACCCGCGACATCCAGGACTCGCTGCTCTTCACCAGCCGGATGCTGGCCGGCAGCTGCGTGCTGACGGCGCGCGTCGACGACCACCGGGGCGCCCTCACCGGGCTGATGCTGCGCGACCAGATCGCCGCCGACACCCGCTATGCGCGCTACCTCTACTTCGGGGCCGACGCCGACGGACGGCTGGTGCTCCGCAACCGCGACCGGGACAGCCGGCACGACTGGCAGGACGACGTGCGCTCGCCGCGCGACGCGGACGTCTCCGGGTTCACGGTGGCCGAGCACCCGTACCTGAGGCTGGTGCGCGACCACTCGGGCCACCAGGTGCTCGCCTTCGCGTCCGGCGACGGCGACGTCTGGGCGTTCGTCGGTTCGATGCTCACGCCGTTCCCGCACGCTGTGCACGCCGGCGTGGCCGCCTCCGGCGAGGCCGCGTTCGCCGCGGTGAGCGCGCGGGAGGTGCCGGACGGCGCGCCGTTCGTCCACGTCGCACGACGGGCGGCGGACGAGGCGGTCGTCGCCTGGACCAAACCGCACGACGCGGTCGGCTTCACCCTCTACCGGACGGCGGACGCCGCGACCGCCGCCACCGACCCGTCCCGGGAACCCGCGGGGTGGGACCGGGTGATCGAGGGGACCAGGGCGCGTTCGCACACCGAGTCGGGGGCGCGCGACGGCACGCGGTGGTTCAAGGTCGTCGCCGCACTCGCCACCGGCGGCACCGCCGCCTCCACGCACTCCGCGGTGTTGGCGCCGGGCGGCGGGTCTTAGCGGGTCCCAGGGGCGAGCAGGCGCGACGTGGGCGCGCCGCGCCGCCGCTGCGGAGCAAAACAGATATCGATATCTACCTGGTGCCGACGAAAAATCTCGAAAGTTTCCGCGAACCTGATCGAGTCGGCCCACGGGGCATCCCGGAGCAATTCGCTTGCGAGCGCGGACCGTCGGCGCCGAGGATCAACGGATGAGCCGAGACCCCGGCGTCCTGGCGGACGACCCGGGCATCGTCCCGGTCTTCCTGCGCTGGACGTTCCTGCGCGCGGTGCTGCACAACGGCTGGTGGCTGGTCACCAGCGCCTACCTGGTCCTCGACACCGAACTCACCGCCTCCCAGCTGGTGTTCGTCGCCGTGCTGCAGGGGATCACCGCGCTCGTCTTCGAGGTGCCGGCCGGGGTGCTCGCGGACACCGTCAGCCGCAAGTGGTCCCTCGTCGTCTCGCACGCCCTGATGGGCACGGCGATGCTGGCCACCGGGCTGGTGACGGACTTCTGGGCGGTGGCCGCCACCCAGATGCTGTGGGGCCTGTCCTGGACCTTCGCCAGCGGCGCCGAGGTCGCCTGGGTGACGGACGAGTTGGCCCGCCCCGCGGCGGTGCCGGCGGTGCTGGTGCGGTCGGGGCGGGCCCAGCTGTCCGGCGCCGCCGCCGGCGTGGTGGGGCTCGGCGTGCTCGCCTCCCTCACGGAACGCCGCACGGCGATGCTGCTGGCCGGCGTCGCGATGCTGCTGCTCGGCCTGTACGTGGTGGTCCGCTTCCGCGAGGAGCGCTTCGTGCCGGCCCTCGCGCGTCGTTGGTCGGCGTCCTGGTTGATCCTGACGCGCGGCATCGCGCTGGTGCGACGCCGCCGGGCGATCCTGCTGGTCTTCGCCGCCACGTTCCTGGTCAACGGCGCCCTCGACGGCTTCGCCCGGCTCTATCCGCAGCGCCTCTTCGCGGTCGGCTTCCCCGCCGACCCCCTCGTCTGGTTCACGGCGCTCAGCGTCGCGGCCCTGCTGGTCGGGGCGGTGGCCCTGAGCTTCGCGGAGAAGCGCCTGCATGGGGCGCGGATCGCGCGCCTCGGGTACGCCGCCGCGTGCGCGGCCGGGGCGGTCGGCATCGCGGCGCTGGCCCTCGCCCCCGACGCCGTCAGCGGCGGCGCGGCGGTCCTGTTGGTGTCCGGCATCGCGTCGCCGCTGACCCGGGTCATCGCCACGATCTGGGTCAACGAGCAGACCACGGACGACGTTCGGGCCACCGTGCACTCCTTCCTGGCCCAGGCCGAGTACGCCGGCGAGATCACCTGCGGCCTCGCGATCGCCCTGGCCGCCACGGCGGGCCCCCGCTGGTCCCTGCTCGCCGCCGCCGCATTGCTGGCCCTCACCACCCGCCTCGTCGCCCGCCCGGCGGGGGACTAACCTCGGCGTTCATGGACGGTCTGCAGACGATCAACGACGTGCCGGTGTGGGTCTGTGCCCCGGAGGGCGATGTCATCGGCGGCGAACAGGACGCGCTGGATCTCATCGGCGATGCCGGCTACCAGGGCGCCCGGTGGGTCGTCGTCCCGGCCGAGCGGTTCGACGAGGCGTTCTTCCGGCTCCGCACCCGCATCGCCGGAGACATCGTCCAGAAGTTCGTCCAGTACGGCGTCGGTCTGGTCGTCCTCGGTGACATCTCCCGCCATACGGAGGCCAGTTCGGCGCTGCGGGACTTCGTCCGCGAGTGCAACGACGGCCGACAGACCTGGTTCCTCGCCGACATCGAGGAGCTGCGGGAGCGGCTGGGCCGGAGCACGGGCCGGAGCGCCGGCCGGAGCTAGAGTGCAGGCTGCATCGGCGGCCGGTGGGGGGAACGCGTGGGGTCACACGAGACCTGGGACGTCGTCGAGCGGCTGGCCGCTCGGCTGGAGGCGCACAGCACGTTGCCCGTGGAGCAGCGGCGGATCCTGCAGATCCTCAAGATCACCGAGGAGGCCGGGGAGGTCGCCGAGGCGGTGATCGGCGCGACCGGGCAGAACCCCAGGAAGGGCTTCTCGCACACCTGGGCGGACGTCGAGTCCGAGCTCTGCGACGTCATCATCTCGGCCATGGTCGCCCTCGCCCGCCTCACCCCCGACGCCCGCGAGACCTTCGCCACCCACCTCACCAAGATCACCGACCGCGACCTGTCCGCCCCGGACTGATCACGGCGTGATAACAAAAACGGCCCCTCGCGGGGCCGTCAACCCGAGATGCTCGCGCCCTCGGGGGGGATGGGGTGAGTGTCACATACTCCTCCGGAGGCATGCTCCGGTGTGTGCAAGGGAGCGCGGGGCCGCGATCTCTGCCCCGCCGTGCGGTCCGCGTCAAGGACCCGGTGAGCGGGGCGAAGCACGCTCGGCCTGACTACTGGCGGTGATGTCATAGGGGCGGGTTATGATGCCGGGCCGGTGTGTGGGGGCTGGAGGGAACAGCATGGGTGTCGGACCGGCGACCAGTGAGACCGTGTATGAGCCGGTGCCCTTCTGGGCCAAGATCCCGCACGGGATCTGGCTGCGGGAGGCCACTTCCGTCGCCGTCGACTCGGCGGACCGGGTCTACGTCTTCAACCGCGGCAACATGCCGGTCCTGGTCTTCGACCGGGACGGGAACGTCGTGGACATGTGGGGGAACGAGACGCCGTTCGTCGGGACCGAGTTGTTCGAGGACCCGTACGGGAACCTGATGCCGCGCTGGAAGGGCTGCCGGTTCCTGCGGGCGCACGCGATCACCGTGGACCACGAGGACAACCTGTGGTTGGTGGACGACGTCGGCAACATGGTGACCAAGACCGACCCGAAGGGCCGCACGCTGCTGACGATCGGGACCGGCCGGCCGAGCGGGTTCCAGAGCGGCGAGCCGTTCAACCGGCCGACCGACGTGGCGGTGTCGCCGTTGACCGGCGACGTCTTCGTGTCGGACGGCTATCGCAACTCCCGGATGCACCGGTACGACGCGCGCGGCGAGCACATCGCGTCGTGGGGTGAACCGGGCAGTCAGCCGGGTCAGTTCAGCCTGCCGCACAACGTGGCGATGTTCGGCGACGACGCGGTCATCGTCTGCGACCGGGAGAACCACCGGGTGCAGGTGTTCTCGCTGGACGGGGCGTTCCGCACCGCCTGGCACGCGCACAAGGCGGTCGCCGTCTGCGCCGGCCGCGGCGCCGACACCCACGTGTACGTCGCCGAGCAGGGCCCGCCGCCGGTCCAGCACGGGGTGCCCAACCTCGGCCACAAGATGCGGATACACGACCGGGAGGGCCGGCTGGTCACGTCGTTCGGCGCCGACCTGCCGGGCGAGGCACCGGACCAGTTCAACTGGCTGCACAGCGTCGCCGTCGACTCCGAGGGAAGCGTCTACGCCGCGGAGGTCTCCTACGTCGAGGTCGGCAGCAAGGAGACGCCTCCGCGCGAGATGGTCAGCCTCCGGAAGTGGCGACGCGCGTGACCGAGCCGGACCAGGGGCAGCCGGGCATGGGGGCCGAGGGTTCGCTGGCCAGGGGGCAGCGGTCGCTCGGGGACCGGGAGGTGACGTATCCGTTGTGGCCGCCGCTGACCAGCGGGTGCCCGCGGACCAGCACGGACGAGGTGGCCTATCCGGTCGAGGTGGACTACGACTACGCGCGCGTGCCCCCCGACCTCTTCGCCGCGCGGGAGGGCGCGGCGCCCCGGCTCGGCCTGGAGCGGTGGGGCCCGCTGCTGCCGCCGCTGGTCGCGCCCGGGCTGGGGGAGGGGCAGACGCCGCTGGTCGACGTCGGGGACGGGGTGTTCGTCAAGGACGAGTCGCGCAACCCGACGTGGAGCCACAAGGACCGGCTCAACCGGTGCACGGTCAGCGCCGCCGTCGGGGTCGGCGCGCCGGGGGTCGTGGTGGCCTCGTCCGGTAACCACGGCGCCTCGGCTGCGGCGTTCGCGGCTCGGGCCGGGCTGCGCTGCGTCGTGTTGACCTCGCCGGAGACGCCGCCGGCGGTCGGCGCGTTCATGAGCGCGTACGGCGCCGTGGTGCTGCCGGTGCCGGTGGCCGAGCGGTGGCCGCTGACGCGCACGCTGGTGGCGCGGTGCGGGCTGCACCCGGTCAGCAACTCCACCGTCACCCATACCGGACACCCCTTCGGCGTCGAGGGGTACAAGACCGTCGCGTACGAGATCTTCACCGAGATCGGCGTGCCCGAGGCGGTGTTCGTGCCCACGGGCTACGGCGAGCTGCTGTTCGGCGTGTGGAAGGGCTTCGCCGAGCTGCGGCGGCTGGGGCACGCGACGCGCGTGCCGCGGCTGTACGGGTGCGAGCCGGCCGCCGGCGGGCCGCTGCACGCCGCGTTGCGACAGGGCCGCCCGGCGGTGTCCGTCGACCCTGGGCCGACCGACGCGTACGCGATCGACTGCCCGGTGGGCGGCTACCGGGGCGTGGTGGCGATCACCGAGAGCGGCGGGGAGGCGCTACTCGTCACGGACGACGAGATGCGGGCCGCGCAGGCGGAGGCGGCGGCGCAGGGGCTGTGGATGGAGCTGTCCAGCGCGGCGGGCCTGGCGGGCCTGGCGGCCCTCCGACGAGATGAACGGCCGGTCGAGGGGCCCGTGGTGTGCGTCACCACGTCCAGCGGCTTCAAGGACCGCGCCCTCGCCACCCGCCCGGTCCCGGCCGTGAGCCCGGCCTGGCCGGTCGTCGCCCGCCGCCTGACGGCCGCGGGCATCGCGGTCGACTGACGGCACCACTGACGGACCCGGCCCGGGCCGTGCGCGCAGGGGTCAGGCGAGATGCTGGGAGAGGACCCCGAGATAGGTCTTGCGGGCCTCGGCGTGGACGGTGCGGCCGGTCTCGGTCGGGGTGACGAAGACGCCGCGGCGGTCGGTGTCGCACATGTCACGATGGGCCAGCCCGCACTTCTCCAGGCGGGCGACGGCGCGGGACAGCGCGCTCTGGCTGAGGTGCATGTCGTCGACCAGGTCCTGGACGCGGACCTTGCGATCGGGCTCGCTGAGCAGCCGGTCGAGCGCCTCGTAGTCGCTGACGGTCAGGCCGTGCGCGGCCTGGAGCTCGCGGTCGAGGTCGTGCGCGATCCGGCTGTACCGGGAGAGCAGGGAGCGCCATCGATCGGCGAGCACGGCATCTGCGGACACCCCCTCACGGTATCGCACAGCCGTGCTACATGCAACCGAATTAATTGCGCCAACATTTTATGCGTAGACACTAGATGCGTCTGCATGTAGTGTCTCGCGGCATGTCCCTCTCACCGACAGTCGAGGCACCGGCGACCGCCGTGCCCTCCAGCGCGCCAGTCGCGCCGTCAGCCACGCCGCCCACCACCGACGACCAGCGCTGGACACCGCGCCTCTGGGGCGTCCTGGCCGTGCTGTGCCTGGTGCTGTTCCTGGACGGGCTCGACGTGTCGATGGTGGGCGTGGCGCTGCCGTCCATCGGCCACGAACTGGGCATGTCCGCCACCTCGTTGCAGTGGATCGTCAACGGCTACGTGCTCGGCTACGGCGGTCTGATGCTGCTCGGCGGCCGGATGGCCGACCTGCTCGGGCGCCGGCGGGTGTTCCTGATCGCTCTCACCGTCTTCGCCGCCGCCTCGCTGCTCGGCGGGCTCGTCGACAGCGGCCCGCTGCTGATCGCCAGCCGCTTCATCAAGGGCCTCGCCGCCGCCTTCACCGCGCCCACCGCGCTGTCCATCCTGACCACCACCTTCCGCGAGGGCCCGCAGCGCAACCGGGCACTCGCCGTCTTCTCCGCGTTCGGCGCCAGCGGCTACTCCTCCGGCCTGATCCTGGGCGGCCTGCTCACCGGCCTCGGCTGGCGCTGGACCTTCCTGACGCCCGTTCCGCTCGCCGTGCTGGCCATCGTGGTCGGCTACCTGCTGATACCCAGGGACCGTCCCGCCGACGGCGGCGGCCACGACCTGGCCGGCGCCGCCACCCTGACGGGCGGCATGCTGCTGGCCGTCTACACCGTCGTCTCGGCGCCCGACCGGGGCATGTTCGCGCCCCTGACGCTCGGCTCCATCGCCCTCGCCGTCGCGCTGCTGGCCGCGTTCGTCGTCATCGAACGGCGGGTCGCCCACCCGTTGGTGCGGTTCGGCATCCTGCGGGTCGCGACCGTGGTGCGCGCCAACCTGAGCATGATCGGGCTCTTCGGCTCGTACCTGAGCTTCCAGTTCGTCATGACCCTCTACCTGCAGGACGGCCTCGGCTGGTCGCCGCTGCGGATGGCGTTCGGGTTGCTGCCCGCGGGCCTGCTGGTGGCCATCAGCTCGCCGTTCGTCGGGCGGCTGATCAACCGGCATGGCACGCCGCCGCTGATCCTGGCGTCGATGGCGTCGATGAGCCTGGGCTACGGGTGGTTCCTGGCCACCGCAGGGACCACGCCCGACTACGTGGTCTCCGTCCTGCCGACCATGCTGCTGCTCGGCGGCGGCTTCGCCTTCGGGTTCAGCGCGATCATGGCGCAGGCCACCGAGGGCATCGACGATTCGGAGCAGGGCCTGGCCTCCGGGCTGGTGCAGACCTCGGGACAGGTCGGCGCCGCGCTGGTGCTGGCACTGGTCACCGCGGTGGTGGCCGGCGCGGAGGGGAGCGGCGTCGACTTCGGGCCCTACCGGCCCGGCATCAACCTGGTCACCGGCGTCGCCGTGGGCGGCCTGCTGCTCAACCTCGTCCCGCTCGCCCGGACCTGGCGCGCCACCCGGCGCTGAGCCTCCAGGACCTGCGCCAAGCCGGTGGCGGCCCGCGTGAAGCGGGCCGCCACCGGCGCGACGTCGTCCGGCTGGCGGGTGGACGGGGGCCGGCGTCAGCCGGTGGGGTGGCGGTGGTGGAAGGTGTGGTGGGCCTGGGTGACGGCCTCGGCGACGGTGGCGTTCAGGGTGGCCGAGCCGTACCGGCGTTGGACCAGCTCCCGCGCGTTGGCCGCCATCCGGCGCGCCGCGGCCGGGTCGCGGAGCAGGTCGAGCACGGCCGCGGCCTGCTCCGCCGCGGCGTCCGCGAGGAGGAGGTGCTCGCCGTGCGTCGCCGCGATGCCCTCCGCGCCGAGGCGCGAGCTCACCACGGGCGTGCCCAGCGCGAACGACTCCAGCAGTTTCAGCCGGGTGCCGCTGCCGAAGCGCAGCGGCACCGCGACCACGTCCGCCGCGCGCACGTACGGCCGCACGTCGGGCACCACGCCGAAGACGCGGACGTCCTCGCGCCCGGCGTAGCGGTCGAGTTCGCCCGCGTGCTGTCCGACGAGCCAGACCCTGGCCTCCGGGAACTCCCGCCGGACCAGCGGCAGAACGTCGTCGACCAGGCGTCTCGCCGCGTCCACGTTCGGCGGATAGCGGAACAGGCCCTGGAGCAGGATGCGCGGCCGGGGATCGGCGCTGCATAACGGGGCGACGTCGTCCGCCGCGTCCAGGTAGACGTTCGGCACCACGCCGCAGTTCTCGACGCCGAGCCGGGCGCGGTCCAGCTCGCTGCACACCACCAGCCAGTCCGCGCCGCGCGCCGCGGCCTCCTGCATGCGCAGCCAGCGCTTCGCGGTCTCCGCCTCCGCCGCGTCGCCGGTGGCGTCGAGCCGCTGCTGCGCCAAGCGGTTCTGGAGATCGTCGACGTCGATCACGCACGGGGTGGAGAGCACGCCCTGCAACGGTGCCCAGGCGTTGACCCGGTTGCACCAGACCACGTCGTAGCGGCGGGCGGCCAGCCAATCGGCGAGCCGGTCGCGGTAGAGGCGGCACATCTCGGCCGCCTTCGGCGGGTAGTCGGCCGCGTCGCGTGCCGCCTCCGCCGCCACCGCCGCGGCGTCGGCCGGCGGGAGCAGGGCGACCGACTCGTGCACGTCCGGGTCGGGTTCGTCCGGCACCGGCGGGCGTAAGTCGCCGGCGAGTTGGACCACGTCCACGGGGCCGAGGGCGGCCAGCGCCCGCACCGTGGCGGCCGCCCGGAGCCGCCCCCCGGAATGCCGGGGCCAGGGCCAGACGCCGGTGAGATAGAGGCTTCTAGTCCTCGGGATCACGGAGCACTCCTCACGCACTGCGACGAGACGTGACGCATCCTAGTGTCAGCAGAACGCCGTGGTCAGCGGCCGAAAAGGAGGTAGGGGCCACGGATCCTGCGGCTCGTCGGCGAGTTCGGCCGCCAGATCGTACGTGGTGGCGACGGCGACCAGCTGACGGTCCCCGTTCGGCCGCGACAGCGCGTAGCCGTAGTAGCCGGGGCCGGCGCCCGTGGTGCCCCACAGCGCCCGTTTCGTGCCGTCGGGGCACGGCACCCGCAGCACCTCCAGGCCCAGGCCGTAGCCCAGCCCCGGGCCGGCCGCCACCGTCTCGCGCAGCTCGCGCTGCTGTTCGGGCTCCAGCAGCCGGCCGTCGAGCAGGCGCGTTGGAAGCGGGTCAGGTCCGACACGGTCGAGATCATCGCGCCCGCGGTCCAGTCGTAGGAGGTGCTGAAAACGGTCATGTCCTGGCCGTCGAGGTCATAGCCGTGCAGATGTGGGCCGTGAACGCGCGGGTCGGTGCGTGCCGGCCGGGACGAGCCGGCGGCCCGCAGCGGGACGAGCGTGGCCAGCAGCGCCGCGACGCGGGGAGAGAGGGTCGGCGCAGGTAGAGCGAGCGCACCCGCCGCCGCACCGCGCCAGCGGGCCACTCGTCGTAGGGCTGTCCCCACCGTTTGCCGCTGTGACGGTCGGGTACCCGGCGCCGGTGATGGAGCCGGACACGGACCCGTACGTGGCCTGCGCCCCCGAACCGGGCGGGTGGCTGCGGGTCACCCTGGCCTCGGGCCGGGTGGTGCGCTTCGCCTGCTCCGTTCCGGTGCCCGGGGTGCTGCGGCTGCGCACCGAGGGCGCGACGGGGCGGGGCGCCGGCGAACTGCTGGTGGAGCTGCCAGAACGCCCCGCCCGGCTGGCCGCCACCCGCCGGGGCACGGCCATCACCGGGCCCGGGGTGGAGGCGCTGTGGGGACCGGTGGAGGGCGCCGCCCCGGTGGGGGACAACGGCGACGTTCCGCAGCGGCTGAGCGTCGGCTCGTACGAACGGTTCGCGGAGGCCGAGGGCGCGACCGTGCCCTTCCACGCGGGCCACCGCCCGGCCGCCGACGGCCGGCCGGCCGGCTGGGTGGAGACCATCCACCTCGCGCCGGACGCGGCCGTGTACGGCGGCGGCGAGAGCTACCAGGGCATCAACCTGCGCGGCCGACACCGGCGGCTGCGCAACGTCGAGGAGAACCGCGCCGCCGGCCGGGACTCCGCCTATCTCAACGTCCCGCTGCTCTGGTCGGACGCCGGCTGGGCGGTGTTCGCGCACACCGGCGAGGCGGTGGACGCGGACATCGGCGCCACGCACTCCGAGGCGGCCCGGCTGCTGATCGGCGGCGACGAGCTCGACCTGTTCCTGATCACCGGCGACGCGCCCACCATCCTGGCGCGCTACCACGCGCTCACCGGCGTGCCCTGCGCCCTGCCCGACTGGGCCTACGGGGTGTGGATGAGCCGCAGCTCCTATTTCACGGCGGACGAGGTGCTGCGCACCGTCGACGACCTCCAGGCGGCCGGCTGCCCGGTGGACGTCGTGCACGTCGACGAGTGGCTTGCCGAATCGGTGCTCGACGACGCGTCGTGGACCGCGGGCCCGGACCGCCGCCGCTTCCCGACCGGATGGGGCCGGCCGCTGGCCGAACGCGGCGTGCGCACCAGCCTGTGGATCAACCCCTACGTCACCCGCGGCACACCACTCGCGGACGAACTGGCCGAACGCGGCCACCTGGTGCACACCGCGAACGGCCGCCCGGCGGCCACCGCCGACAACCCCGAAACGGTGCCCGTCGACTTCACCAACCCCGCGGCGCGGGCCTGGTGGCGCAGGCGGCTGGCCCGGGTGCTGCGCGAGGAGGGCAACGCGGCGGTGCTCGCCGACTTCGGCGAGGAGATCGCCGAGGAGGCGGTCTTCGCGGACGGCAGCGACGGCGCCGAGCGGCGCGACTCGTACGGCGTGCTGTACCAGGAGGTGGTGCGCGAGGCGGGTACGGAGGTCAGGGGCGCCGACTTCGTGCCGCTGTGCCGGTCGGGTTCGGCCGGCTCCCAGCGGTACGCGGCGCACTGGGCCGGCGACATGCCCTCCACCTGGAGCGGCCTGACCTGCACGCTGCGCGCCGCGCTGTCGATGTCGCTGAGCGGCTTCTCGGCGGTCACCTTCGACGCGGGCGGCTACTGGACGCCCGAGTCGTTCGCCCGGGCCGGCGGGCTCCGCCGGCGGATGACGCCCGACGCGGTGATCACGGACGTGGAACCCGAGCTGTACGGGCGGTGGGTGCAGTGGGCGGCGTTCGCGCCGATCATGCGCATGCACGGGATGGGGCGCCGCGAGCCCACCGCCTACCCCGAGCCAGCCCGCTCCGCGGCCATCGCCGCCTGCCGCCTCCGCCACCGCCTCCGCCGCTACCTGATCCGCTGCGCGGTGGCGGCGTCCCAGCCGCCGGACGACGACGGGCATCGGGAGGGCGGCCTGGAGGGGAACGCCGGGCAGGGGTCGTGGGCGGGCGACGGGCTGCCGCTGATGCGGCCGATGCCGCTGGCCTTTCCCGGCGACCGCCGGGCCCGCGACGCCGATCTCCAGTACCTGCTCGGACCCGACGTCCTGGTGGCGCCGATCCTCCAACCGGGCGGTCACCGTGCCCTGTACGTCCCGCCGGGCGAATGGACCCCCCTCCTCGGCTGCCCACCCCTCACCGGCCCCGCCTGGCACGAACTGGACTGCGCCCCCCACCAGTTCCCCGCCTTCACCCGCGCCGACGCCACCCCCCACGTGCTCGACCCCGAATGACCGTGCAGGACACGCCGCGTTACCGGCCCCGCCGTGGCGGTCGTTCCAGCCGGAGACGGGAGAGTTCGTGGACGGCGCACGGGCATGATGGCGGTGGCTGAGTGAGGCGCCAATGATCAAGAAGACGCGTCAGCGACCGTTTCAAGGCGATAACGGAGCCGATAATTCTCTCCGCCATAAACGGATTCGTAGATGAACTCGGCCGCAAGTCTGTTCTTGATTAGATTCCAGAGGTCACTGTGTCGCGCTTCGTCATAGTCGTCCACAGATAGCAAGAACCGAGAGTCATCGGCAGAAAATACCCATGGTTGCCGGTTCATTTCCACGACCCTCGGTTGCGTTTGCAGTTCGCCCCGCAGCCTCTGCATGGATTCCCTCCCCCAGTTGCCCACATGAACACCGTCCAGCCAAACCCTTGACTGGGTGACTATTGCTGGCCCCAAGCCATCGTTCCTCAGGCTCCTCCCGGTCGGGCCGCCAAGAACGTATATGTTCCAGATTCTTAGAACAGGCCGTACCGAAAGACGGTTGTGCTGGCGAGTGGCCCTTGTCTGCTGGACGGAAACGACAAACGAAGCGGAAGCAATAGCCGTGGCGCAGATGGCTGTCACTGTGTCGGCATCCATAGCAGCATCCTCCCTGAAGATGGGGACTCCTCGTGGCCGAGCATGGTTCTGTCTGAGCGTCTTCGGTCCGGATTCGCCCCCGCGCAGGCGGCTCGGGAGGCAGGAGGGCCGTGGGATGGCTGGGTGCTGACCTGTGGGCGAGCGAAGCTTAGGACCTCTGAGGACCAAGATCATCACATCGTGATCGCGTGGCCTCCTGCCGCGGGGTGCCCTGACGGCGGTAGCGTCGATCGCATCATCTCAGGTGGCGGCGACCCGCACGGTGAGCCTGGACCGCACAGAACGCGGGAGGCATGCCGCGCCATCGGACTCGACGCGTCAGGCGCCGAGTTGCCGCGGCTGGGGTCGAACGCCGTGAATCGGCTCGCGGGTGCCCCGGTCGTTGTCCGGATCGCTGCCGATCCTGGGGTAATGGACCAGACGGGGTGGGCGGTCCGGGTGGCTTGGTGGTTGGAGACGGAGGAGTTTCCCGCGATCCGCGTGGCGGCCCGGTATCGAGCAGCCGGTCAGCGCTGGCGGACGTGTGGTCACGTTCTTGGTGAACGCGCAAGACCGGGCGGAGTATGCGCGGCTGGATGAGCTGGCCGATCTGTTGCGGCGGCTCTACGAGCCCTCGTTGCCCCGGGCGTTCGTGCGCCGGGAGTCCCATCCCGCGGGACTTCCCGCGCACGATCTACCGCACGCCCACCCGGATCCGTCCCTGTGGCGGCGATGGGGCGGAGTAGGGAGGCTACGAACCGCGGCTTCGGACAGGTGGGGAGCCTCTCATCCGCGGGTGCGCGGCGTCTGGTGGAGACGAGGCGGGGAGGCTCGCTCACAGAAGGCACTCGACGCGGTCCTTGATCCAGGTCGCTCTGGCATCACGGGTCGGCGGCCGGCAGTCGTCGGCGAGCACGGGGGCGGTGATACCTCGTCGCGGATTCTGGGCTCTACAGCAGGTGGTCGGCCTTGCCTGCCTTGATGTCGGTGATGAGGGTGCGGAGGGCGTCGCGGGTGTCGGTGAGGTAGCGGTCCTCCTGGCCGTTGACGGCTATGTAGGCGTTGCCTTCGGTGTCGGTGCCGAGGCGGAAGCAGTTACTCGCATCCTGGCAGAACGGGGCTTCCCAGACGATGTCAGGCACTTCGAAATCTCCTAGAGCTGCGACTTGATGGCGTGTATGAGGTCAAGGGTTGCTTCGGGCGAAAGCGCCGTGCGCTGCATCTCGTCGAGCTGCAAACGGTACTTGCACAACTGCGTCTCGGAGTGCAGGTGTTCGCCCGCCGTCGTACGGTCCAGGTGCACCGTGTCCAGCCGCGGTACCTGACCCAGGGCGTACAGGATCGCTTGGCCAGAGCCAGGAAATGCACCGGCCGAGAAGGGGATGGCCTGGATCGTGACGTTATCCCGGTCAGCAGCCCTCAGCAGGTGGGAGAGCTGCTGACGCAGCACTTTCCGCCCACCTACCTCGATGCGCAACGCTGCTTCGTGGACGATGAGCGTGTACGGCGGCGCCTCCGGCCGGTCGATCGCCTGGTGTCGCAGCACCCGGTGGGCCACTCTGGCCTCGAACTCATCTGCGGGCAGAGGCGGGATGGCGGCCTGGAACAGCGCTCGTGCGTAGGCTTCGGTCTGGAACTGGCCGGGCATGTGAGTCATGGTGCTCACGCGCAGGCCTGCTGCCCGCCACTCCAACTCGGCGATGTCCAGGAAAGTTGCTGGCAGGATGCCTCGATACTGCTCCCACCACCCGCTTGTGCGATCTCCGCACATGGCTACCAGAGCACTAACCAACGCCTGATCAGTGCACTCGTACTGGAAAGCCATGCGCTGTACGCGCGCTGGGCTGACGCCGTGGCGGCCGGCCTCGGTACTTGTGATCACGGTTCGTTTGGTATCGAGGAGGGTGGCGGCCTGCTCGGTGGACAGCCCCGCCGCCTCTCGTAGCTTGCGCAGCTCTACTCCCAGACGTTGCTGGAGCGCGGTCGGATTGCTCCTCGGCGGCATGGCCTCCCTCTCATTTCCTGCGCATCAGTCTGTCTCTGTGAAGTCCTTCAGCGACTGACCCCGCGACATAGGTAGCACATGTACCCCCGATTGCTCTACTGTAAGTACTGCGCAAGCTACACACCGCAGTGCCGGAAGCGCACCGCGCGAGCATGCTCGTCCGCCCTGGGACGGGTGTGCCGCGTCCAGGGCGGCAAGCCACCGGCTCCCGAATCACCGATGTACGTCCTCCCACCGGAGTTCGCCATGCCTGAAATCCCGCCGCTACCCGTCCTCTGGCACTTCCCGGCTCAGCCGGCCTCCGTGATGCGCGCCCGGTACGCCGTCGCCCAAGCCCTGCCGCGAGGCCTGCGGCCCTGTCTGACCGACGACTTGGGGCTGTTGACGTCAGAGCTGGTCACGAACGCCGTTCGGCACGGGAGCCGTGGGGAGGACGACCGTGTCGAACTCATGCTGTGGCCCGCCGACGGTCACTACTGGCTGGCCGTGTCCGACCGGGGCACCGGACGTCACAGGCCCACCCTCACGCGTCCGGACGCGGACGCCGAGACGGGCCGGGGCCTGCTCCTCGTCGACCGCCTGGCCGCCGCATGGGCGGTCAGGCCCCGCCCGATCCGCGGCACGTCCGTGGTCGCGGGCCTCCCGTTTCACCAACACGGGTGACGCTGAACCTCTGGACGTGGTTGACGTAGGGGGCACACGGAAGAGGGGATCTGAGCGGCGTGTGTCACGGATGCCAAGAAACCCGGACACGTCGTTCACCAGGCCGGACAGGCGGCGACCGTCCGGGACAGCCGCCGGATGTTGCTCCGGTTCGACCCTCGGCGGCAGGCTCGGTCCCGCAAGCGATCAGAGCGATGTCGGCCGAACGGTCGACGTCATCGGAGGGGGAACCATGCGTTTGTCGTTGAGGAAATGCACGACGGTCGCGACCGCGGCCGTGGCCTGCCTGGCCCTGGCCGCACCGGCGTCCGTGGCGGCGGGCGAGTCGCCCGAGGCGGCCGCTCTGGCCTGTACCTCGACCTGGATCCCGGACATCGACGGGTACGACTGGGGCGCGGGCGAGGTCAACAACCCCACCGCCCCGCTGCGACCGGGCCCCTACGCCGACTGCGGCACCAGGGAGACCCTGCAGGACGGCTGGTCGATGACCATCTACTGCTACGACAAGAACGACTACGACAACACCTGGTACTACGTGAGCGCCTACCCCTACTGGACCGAGGGCTGGATCTACTCGGGCAACGTCAGGATGACCGACGGTCCCATCGAGCGCTGCTGACACCGAATGATCGCTAGGGGCACCCAGCGCCCGCTTCGGCTCCCGCACGAAGCCCCCGGACCCGCACACAGGGCTCCGGGGGCCGTGAAGCGCTACGTCAGGACCGTTGCCAGGGTGGCGAGGGCGGACTCCAGTTCCTCGTGGGTGATGGTGAGTGGCGGGGCCAGGCGGATCGTGGAGCCGTGGGTGTCCTTGACCAGGATGCCCTCCTGCATCAGGCGCTCGCTGATCTCCCGCCCCGTGCCGATCGCCGGGTCCACGTCGACTCCGGCCCACAGCCCGCGGCAGCGGTAGCCGACCACGCCCTTGCCGGTCAGCTCCGCCAGGCCGGCCTCCAGCACCTCGCCCAGCCTGGCCGCGCGGCGCTGGAACTCCCCGGTGCGCAGCAGGTCGACGACGGCCGAGCCGACCGCCGCGGCCAGCGGGTTGCCGCCGAACGTGGAGCCGTGTTCGCCCGGGTGCAGCACGCCGAGCACATCGCGGCGGGCGACCACCGCGGACACCGGGACGATGCCGCCGCCCAGCGCCTTGCCGAGCAGCACCGCGTCGGGGCGCACCCCCTCGTAGTCCACGGCGAGCGTCGTGCCCGTGCGGCCGAGCCCGGACTGGATCTCGTCGGCGATGAACAGCGTCCTGGTGCGCAGGGTCAGCTCCCGCACGCCCATCAGGTAGCCGTCGTCCGGGATCAGCACGCCCGCCTCGCCCTGGATCGGCTCGATCAGCACGGCCGCCGTGGTCTCGTCCACGGCGTCGCGCAGCGCCGCCAGATCGTTGTAGGGGACGATCCGGAAGCCCGGCGCGAACGGGCCGAAGCCGTCGCGCGCCACCGGGTCGGTGGAGAAGCCGACGATGGTGGAGGTGCGGCCGTGGAAGTTGCCGGCCGCGACCACGATCGTGGCTTGGTCGGCCGGCACGCCCTTCACGTCGTACGCCCATTTGCGGGCGACCTTGATGGCGCTCTCCACCGCCTCGGCGCCGGTGTTCATCGGCAGCGTCAGGTCCAGGCCCGTCAGTTCGGCCAGGCCCTCGGCGAAGCCGGCCAGCCGGTCGTTGTGGAAGGCGCGGGAGGTCAGCGTGAGCTCGTCGAGCTGGCGGTGCGCCGCGGCCACCAGCGCGGGGTGTCGGTGCCCGAAGTTCAGGGCCGAGTAGCCGGCCAGCATGTCGAGGTAGCGGCGGCCCTCGACGTCCTCCACCCAGGCGCCCTCGGCGCGCGCGACGACCACCGGCAGCGGGTGGTAGTTGTGCGCCAGGACGGCGTCCTCGGCGCGGATCAGCTCCGCCGAGGAGCGGGCACGGGCCGCGCCGCGCGCGGACGAGTCCAGGGTCATGACCGTACCTCCTGTGTACAGCATTTGATGCCCCCGCCGGCCCTGCGCAGCTCGGACAGGTCGACGGGGACGGGCCGGTAGCCCCGCCGGTCGAGCTGGTCGATCAGCCCGGTGGCCCCCGGCGCGACGAAGACGTGCCGGCCGTCGGAGACGGAGTTGAGCCCGAACGCCATCGCGTCCTGGCGGGTCGCGACGATCGCGTCGGGGAAGAGCCGCCGCAGCACCTCGCGGCTGCCGGGGGAGAACGCGCCGGGGTAGTACGCGACGTTCTCGTCGTCCAGCGCGAAGAGCGCCGTGTCCAGGTGGTAGAAGTACGGGTCCACCAGCCGCAGCCCGACCGTCGCCACCCCGAAGAACTCCTGCACCTCGCGGTGCGCCTCGGGCGTGGTGCGGAAGCCGGTGCCGGCCAGCACCAGGCCGCGCACCGGGACCAGATCGCCCTCGCCCTCGCAGACGGACTCGGGCTCCTGCACGTCGAAGCCGGCGGACTTGAACCAGCTCCGGTAGGCGTCGGACTCGGGGCGTCGTTCGGGGGCCAGGAAGCGGGAGCCGAAGACCCGGCCCTCCAAGGTGAGCGCCGCGTTCGCGGCGAACACCATGTCCGGCAGGCCGGGGACCGGCTCGGTGGTCTCGACCGTGTGACCGTGGTCGCGGTACGCCCGGACGAGTGACCGCCACTGGGCGACGGCCAGGTCGGTGTCGACCTCCGCGCCCGGCCGGGCCGCCTCGGTCATCCAGGGGTTGATGGCGTAGCGCACGTCGAAGTAGCGGGGTTCGCAACACAGGTAGCGCCGGGGTGGTGGCACTGGATCCTCCCGTCCGCGGGTTTCGCGTCGATGGGGTTACCAGTCAGCGTAGGAACGAGTGCCGTGAGCGACAACAAATCGACATTGCGCGATGACGCAATGATGTTGCGTGCTGAGGCCTTTCAGTGGCCTTTCGTTTCGTCGGGCTCGGTGGGCGGGCTGGCGCCGGCCTCCACGCTGCCGCTGATCAGATGCGAGAGCACCACGTGGCTGACCGTCTTCCGGATGAACGACACCGCCCTGATGCGTTCCAGCACCTCCTCGAAATGCGCGATGTCGGCGGCCCTGATATGCAGCAGCGCGTCCGGCCCGCCGGTCACGGTCATCGCGGCGGTGATCTCCGGAAGGTCGCGGACCACGTCCGCCAGCCGCCGGGGCGGCGCCGCGCTGTCGCAGTAGACCTCCACGTACGCCTCGGTGCGCCAGCCGAGCGCGGCGGGCAGCACGGTGGTCGTGAAGCCGGTGATCACGCCGGCCTCCCGCATCCGGTCGGCGCGCCGCTTGACGGCGGGCGCGGACAGGCCGATCGCGGCGCCGATCTCCGCGTAGCTGGTGCGGGCGTTCGCGACCAGGGCGGCGATGATGCGGCGGTCGAGGTCGTCGAGCGCCGGCGGATGAGCGGTCATGGGGCGGCCCTCCGGTCCCCGGCGTGCGACGCCGGGCTTTCGGGGTCAGGATGGAACGGACGGAACACGAGCGAGGGAACGACGTCCGAGCCGACGACGACCGACGAGAGCCGACGACAGCCGAGGTCGGAGCCGGCGGTTCGGCAGGGAGGTGCATCATGGCGCACGAGACCTGGGGCGTGCACCTGGCCTTCGACACCAGCGACCGCCTGACCCGCGCGGAGGCGCGGCTGGAGGGACCGGAGGACACCGTGCTGGTGGCCGAGGGCACGGCTCGCGCCAACCCCGACGACGAGAACGTCCCCGACATCGGCCGCGAACTCGCGGCGGCACGCGCGCTCTCGGAGCTGTCCCACCAACTGGTGCACAGCACCATCACGGACATCGAGGCACACACCCACGAGCGGGTGAGTCGCCTGCGCGTCTGACGGACCGCACGGGGATCGCACGGGACCGCGCGGCGGGGCCGTCGGAACGCTGACAGCGTTCCGACGGCCCCGCCGCGCGCTGCGCCGTCCGGATGAGCGCGCACGGTCATCACCTGCGCATTCGGAGTAACGTTCAGCGACGCGTTGCCTGCTGGTGAGGTTCGCGCTGCGTACCCGATACCTTCCGAAGAGCAACTTTCATCCATCCGTCACGCCACCGATGCGCCCTCGTCAGCGGTGCGCTGGCCTTCCTCGCTGCACTTACCTGCATGACGCAGACATCGTCCCCCACAGACGAACTCCGGGCCGCGGCCCGATCCTTGGACCGTCGTCGATTTCTGACCGTCAGCGGCGCCGCCGCCGCACTCGCGTTCAGCGTCAACATGCCGGGCGGCGATTCGACCGCCTCCGCGGCCACCGCCCCGCGCCGCGCGCTGGACGTCGCCACGACCATCGAGAGCGACCCGTTCACCCTCGGCATCGCCTCGGGGGACCCGCTGCCCGACTCCGTGGCACTGTGGACCCGGCTGGCTCCCGAGCCCTTCGAACCGGACAGCGGCATGGTGGCCGAACCGGTCGCCGTCGCGTGGGAGATCGCCCAGGACCCGGACTTCCTGGTCCCGGCCGGCAGCGGCGAGGTCGTCGCCTACCCCGAGTTCCACCACGCGGTGCACGTCGAGGCCGGCAACCTGCTGCCGGCCACCACGTACTACTACCGCTTCGCCACCGGCGAGTGGACCAGCCCGGTCGGCCGCACCAGGACGGCGCCCGCGGCCGACGAGATGCCCACCCAGCTGCGCTTCGCGCTGGTCTCCTGCCAGCGCTACGACCAGGGCTACTACACGGCCTACGCGCATCTGGCGGCCGAGGAGGGCGTCGACGCCGTCATCCACGCCGGCGACTACCTGTACGAGTACGCCGTCAACTCGGTGGCCGGCGCGCGGGAGTACACCGAGGAACTGCCGGACGTCTTCAACCGGGAGACGGTGACGCTGGAGGACTACCGGCTGCGCTACGCGCTCTACCGCAGCGACCCGGACCTGCAGGCCGCGCACGCCGCCCACCCGTTCATCGTCACGTGGGACGACCACGAGGTGGAGAACAACTACGCGGCCGACGTCTCCCAGGACGGCCTGCCCGCCGAGGAGTTCCTGATCCGCCGGGCCGCCGCCTACCGGGCGTACTACGAGAACATGCCGCTGCGCGCGCCGCAGCTCCCGGTCGAGGCCGACCTCCAGCTCTACCGCCGGCTGCACTACGGCCGCCTGGCGCAGCTCGATATCCTCGACACCCGCCAGTACCGCGACGACCAGGCGTACGGCGACGGCTGGCAGCTGCCGGGTCCCGACTCGGACGATCCGGACCGCTCCCTGCTGGGCGCCACCCAGGAGCGCTGGCTGGCCGACGGCTGGGGCACGGGCGAGGCGGTGTGGAACCTGGTCGGCCAGCAGGTCGTCGTCTCCTACCGCACCCTCCCGCTGGAGGGCGAGGGCGCGGTCCACATGGACGCCTGGGACGGCTACCCGGCCGCCCGACAGCGGCTGCTGGACAGCGTGCAGACGGCCGGGGTGAACAACCTCGTGGTGCTCACCGGCGACGTGCACGTCCACCTCGCGTTCGACATCAAGGAGGACTTCGCCGACCAGGCCTCCCGCACCCTGGGCGTCGAACTGGTCACCACCTCCGTCTCCAGCGGCGGCGACGGTGTGGAGAACCCGGAGAACTGGGAGGCGATGACGGAGGCCAACGAGCACCTGCGGTTCTTCGACCACCGCCGCGGCTATCTGGTGGTCACCCTCGACGAGGAGCAGCTGCGGGCCGACTTCCGCACGGTCGACTACGTGACCACGCCCGGCGCGCCGTTGGCGACGACCGCCTCCTTCGTCACCCTGGCGGGCGCCCCGGGCCTGACCGAGGCGTGACCCAACACCCGGACGCCGGGACGCCCGGAACATCAAGGCGAACACCCAAGCGAACGCAGAGTGATGTGATCAGCGGGACATGATCAATGGCCGGGGGCGGGGGTCAGATCATGGGATGATTGGGCTGATCGCAACAACTCACGGAGAGGTGCATGTCCCAGCCCGGCTCATCAGCCCCGACCCTCGAAGCCGACATCCCCCGACCATCCCCGACCGCCCCAACTCCCGTCGCCTCCCGGCCCGAAGCGCACGGCTCCACAGCGAGGACGCTGAGCCGTAAGCGGAGGGCCGGACTGCTGCTCATGCTCGTGCTCGGCAGTCTCTCCGCGCTCCCCGCGCTGTCGATGGACATGTACCTCCCGGCGTTGCCCGACGTCGGCGACGCGCTCGGCACCGGCGCCACCACCGTCCAGCTCAGCCTCACCGCCTGTCTCCTCGGCCTCGGCCTCGGACAGCTCGTGGTCGGCCCGATGAGTGACCAACTCGGCCGCCGTCGCCCGCTGTTGGTCGGCATGGTGTGCTACGTGGTGGCGTCGCTGGCCTGCGCGCTCGCGCCCACCGCCGAGGCGCTCATCGCCTTCCGTCTGGTGCAGGGCCTGGCCGGGGCCGCCGGCATCGTCATCGCCAGGGCCGTGGTCCGCGACCTGTACGACGGGCTGGCCATGGCGCGGTTCTTCTCCTCGCTGATGCTGATCTCCGGCGTCGCGCCCATCCTGGCCCCGGTCCTCGGCGGCCAGTTGATGCGGGTCACCAACTGGCGTGGCATCTTCGTGGTGTTGGTCGTCATGGGCACCCTGCTCGTGCTGATCGTCGCGCGCTGGCTGCCCGAGACGCTGCCGCGGGAGCGGCGGGACGCCGGCGGCGTGCCCACCGCGCTGCGCACCATGGGCGGCCTGTTCGGCGACCGGGTCTTCACCGGCTACCTGCTCGCCGGCAGCCTCACCTTCGCCGCGCTCTTCGCCTACATATCCGCCTCGCCGTTCGTCGTGCAGGAGATCTACGGCGCCTCGCCGCAGACCTTCAGCCTGATCTTCATGGCCAACTCCATCGGCCTGGTCGGCATGAGCCAGGTCAACGGGAAGATCCTGGTCGGCCGGGTCTCGCTGAACCGCGTGATGGCCGTCGGGTTCGCCGTCATCACGCTGGCCGCGACGGCGCTGCTGGTGATGACGAGCGGCGTCCTCGGCCGCCCTGGGCTGCTGCCGATCTCGATCGGGCTGTTCGTGATGATGGCCGCGATGCCGCTGGTGCTGCCCAACGCCAACTCGCAGGGCCTGATGCGCACCCCGCACGCGGCCGGTTCGGCCGCGGCGCTGCTGGGCGCCTCGCAGTTCTTCGTCGGCGCCGTCGCCTCCCCGCTGGTGGGCATCGCGGGCGAGGACACCGCCATCCCGATGGCGGTCGTCCAGCTCGGCGTCGTGCTGCTGGCCGCCGCCAGCTTCCTCGGACTCTGCCGGCCCTGGAGGCCCGCGCCGTCGCGTCCCTCGGACTGGGCGCGTCGCGAGACCGTGGCCGCCCGAAGCGAACCGGGTAGGTGACCCTGCCAGGGCGCGGCGAGCTCATCGTTCCGGGTGCCTGACGGCGATGAGTTCGCCCGCGCCGGGCGGTCTGCGTCCATGGAGGTGTTCCATGGAACCCAACGGAACGACGCCCGCGGACGCGGCGCCGCGGAGCGAGGAGCGGATGGTCGAGGCCAGCGGCGTGCGCCTGTGCGTGCAGATCTTCGGCCACGCCACGGACCCGCCGCTCCTGTTGCTGTCCGGCGCGGCCGCCTCGATGGACTGGTGGGACGAGGAGCTGGGCCGGCGGCTTGCCGCCGGCCCGAGGTTCGTCGTGCGCTACGACCATCGGGACACCGGCCGGTCCGACAGCTTCCCGCCCGGCGCCCCGCCCTACACCGGGCGCGATCTGGTCGAGGACGTTCCCCCAGGCCCGAGGGGCCTGGGAGGTGCCCCCATGGGGTGCTCGACGCGCTCGGCCTGCCGGCCGCCCATCTGGTGGGGATCTCGATGGCGGCGGCATCGCCCAGTGCGTCGCGCTGGCGCATCCGGACCGGGTCCAGACGCTCACCCTCCGCGACGCCAGCCCCGCCGTCTCGGTCGACGCGGAGCTGCCACCCATGGCGGACCGGCTCCGCACGGTGTTCGCGGAGCCGCCGCCGCCTGACTGGGGCGATCGGGCGGCGGTGATCGACTACCTGGTCGAGGGCGAGCGGCCGTTCGCCGGCACGCTGCCGTTCGAGGAGGAGCGGCTGCGACGGCTGGCCGGCCTGGTCTACGACCGCACCCCCGACATGGCGACCCCGGACAACCACTGGCTGGTCGACCAGGGCGACCCGTACCCGTACCGGCTGGACGCGATCACGGCGCCCACGCTCGTGCTGCACGGCACCGAGGACCCTCTCTTCCCCTACGGCCACGGCGAGGCTCCCCCAGGCCTCGGCGGCCTGGGAGGTGCCCCCAGGCCGCCGCCATCCCGGACGCCCACCTCGTTCGCCTGGCGGGCGCGGGGCACCAGATCCCGCCGCGCCCCCTGTGGGACGTCGTCGTCGAGGCCGTCCTCCGGCACACCGCCGCCGCCTGAGTGGCCGGTCGTTCCTAGACTGGGCGGGTGACCAGCACCTCGCAGGCGGGCGGGGCGCGGCTGCGGGCCGCGCTCGAACCGCTGCTCGACGGGCTGCCGTCCCGGGACGCCGCGGTCGCGGTGGAGCGGTTGATGGCCAGCTACCGGGGCCGCACGCCCACCCACGTGCCCGTGTTGCGGGACCGCGCGGACGCCGTGGCGTACGCCGCCTACCGGATGCCCGCGACGTTCGCGGCCGTCGCCGACGCGTTCGGCCGGCTCGCCGCGCGCCGCCCCGGCTGGGCGCCCGCCGACCACGTCGACGTGGGCGCCGGCACCGGCGCCGCCGCCTGGGCGGCGGCGGACGCCTGGTCCGCGCCCGACGGGCGGCGGACGCTGCTGCTGGACTGGGCACGGCCGGCCATCGAACTCGGCAGGGAGCTGGCCGCCCGCTCGGCCGAGCCGGCGCTGCGCGCCGCCGAATGGCGCAGGCAGGCCGTGGACGCGGCCTGCGAGTTGCCCGCGGCCGACCTGGTCAGCGCCTGCTACGTGCTGGGCGAGCTGGACGAGGCGGCCCGCACGGCGGTCACCGAGGCGGCCGTCCGCGCCGTGCGCCCCGGCGGCGCCGTGGTGCTCATCGAGCCCGGCAGCCCGGAGGGCTACCTGCGGATCCGCGCCGCCCGGGACCGGCTGACCGCCGCCGGGCTGCGCGTCCTGGCGCCCTGCCCGCACGGCGGCCCCTGCCCGATCGAGGTCGGCGCGGACTGGTGCCATTTCGCCAGCCGGGTCGGACGCTCCTCGCTGCACCGCCGGGTGAAGCGCGGCTCGCTGCCGTACGAGGACGAGAAGTTCAGCTATGTGGCGGCGGTCCGGCCCGAGCCGGCGGGGGAGTCCGGGGAGTTCGAGGAGTCCGGTGAGCCCGAGTCCGGGGAGCCCGAGTCCGGGCCGGTGCCGGCGCGGGTGGTGCGCCGGCCGCTGCCGCGCAAGGGGCAGGTGCTGCTCGACCTGTGCACCGCGGCCGGCGAGCTGCGGCGGGAGACCGTGTCCCGCCGGCAGGGCGCGACGTACCGGGCCGCCCGGGACGCCGGCTGGGGCGACGCGTGGCCCTTGCCGGGCGAGTCGGGGACGCCTCAGGGTGAGCCACGCGGGCCGCGCCGCGGGGAACAGTGAGCTTCGTGTGCTCCCCTGTGCTTCCGTGTGCCTGCGTGCTCCGATTACCCATCCGGGAGGCCCCCGGTGCAGGATGGGCGGAATCGACGGGCGGACCGGCCCACGTACGCCGCCGCGGCTGGCGCTGCGGCGCGGAATAATAGCGGCGCCGGCGCGCTTGGGTCGAGCGGGACGGAAGTGAGGCGGTAGTCGGCTGATGGAACGCGAGAGCAGAATCCCCCGCTGGTTGCGCCGAGGCGCCCGGAACGAGGCGGCCGGTGCGGCCGCCGCGCGGGCCCGTGAGGAGCTGCTGCTCGCCGCCGCCGCCGCGGGGTTCCCGCTGGCGCTGGCCGCGTACCCGCAGGGGTACCGCTGTTCCTGTGACCGGATCGGCTGTCCCACGCCCGCCCGCCACCCCGTCTCCCTCGCCTGGCAGACCCAGGCCACGACGGACCCCGACCAGATCCTGCGCTGGCTGCGCGCCGAGCCGCTGGCGAACTTCGTCACCGCCACCGGGCGCGCGCACGACGTGCTCGACGTGCCGGCCGCCGCGGGCTACGCGGCGCTGGCGCGGCTGGCCGCGGAGGGCACCGAGGCCGGCCCCGTCGCGGTCGCCGACCCGGACCGGGTGCTCTTCTTCACGACCACCCGGGGCACGCCGGACGACGAGGACGAATGGTGGCCGTGTGAGCTGGACTGCCACCCCGAGACGATGGACGAGCATCCAGGACTGCGCTGGCACTGTCGCGGCAGCTACGTGCTGCTGCCCCCGTCGCGGCTGCTCGCCGGCGGCCTCACCGCGAGCGGCGACGGCGGCGTGCGGTGGCTGCGGGGCCCCGAGCATCCGCTGCCCGAACCGCTGACCCTGCTGGAAGCACTCACCGACGCCTGCGCCACGGTGGCCGCGGCCGAGGCGGCCCGCGAAGCCCGCGAGGCCGACGAATACCACCATCACGCCTGGCGCTGACCGATTCCCGCGAGTCGCTTGCCGCGAACGCCCGCACGGGAGTCCTGGCGCAGGGTGGTGGCGAGCGGTCCGCTGCGGCGCGCTGTTTGCCGCGGATGCCCGTACGAGGGTGTGGTCGCTGGGCCGGGTGGTGGCCCGCCACTGCCCGCAGCCGTCCGTGCCCGCCGATCGCCGGCGCTCACGCGGCGTGAATCTGAGGTCTGCGCCCCCGCGACGCATCGCCGCGAACGGTGCGCGGCAGGCGAGGACTGCGGCACGCTGGTCCTCTGACCGGCAGGTCGGCCAGGGCGCGCGGCTCCGCCGAGTTGTCCGAGTCTCCCGTCCGCCGTCACCTCGGCGTCCACGCGGTTGTCGCCGCTGGGTTCGTGCCGCCCTGCCGCCCGCGGCAGCCACCGGCGTCCGGGGTCACCGGTGGGTGGATCGTCTGGGCCGCTGTCGCCCATGACGGTGGTCCGCCCGTTCGTCGCGCGCTGCGCTGCCCCCAAGCCGCGACCCGACTTCCCCCGGGGCCGCCCGGGAAGGGCTACTCGCCCTGGGCCGCGGTGACGCCGGTGCGGCGGCCGAGGAGGGTGATCTGGCCGTCGCCCTCGGGGACGAGCGCGGTCTGCATGCCCATCCACTCGCGGGTCACCGAGGTCACCGCGTCGCCCTCCATCAGCGCCTCCACGAGCGGGTCCACCGTCGGCGTGTAGCCCTGGGCCACGGTCTGCCGGTCGAAGTGGTGCGTGGCGAAGATCACCAGCGCGCCGCCGTCCTCGGTGCTGGCCGCCACCGGCGCGTGCTCCGGCTCCGTCGCGGCGTCGTCCTGGTAGTGCATCTCGTACTCGGGCGTGCTGTTCTCCTCAGCCCGGTTCGCCAGCACGTCGCTGGTGTACGGACCGTCGGCGAACAACTCGGTCGCCTCCGGGTCCTCCTGGAGGTACTTCGCGTAGTTGGCGCTCAGGTCGCCAGGCGCCACCGTCAGGCCCTCGGCGGCGTCCCCGATCGGGAGGTCCGCCAGGTAGCCGTCCTCGTCCTCGGCGAACTTCGGGATCTCGGTCTCGGGCAGCACCGCCAGATACGTCGCGTACCAGTCCTCGTCGATGCTGTTCCGGGAGAACACCTGGAGCAGGCGGCTGTCGCTGCCCTCGGTCGCGCTGTCCGTCAGGAAGAACTTCGGCCAGCCCGCCTGCTGCGGGATGTGGAAGGCGGTGTCGGAGAGCTCCAGCGGCTCGTAGTCCGGGTTCCCGTCGGGGTTGAGCTCCTGCTGCGCCCGCAGCACGGCGTTGTCGATCGCACCCATCGGCCCGCGCTCGATGCGCTCGCTGAGCGCCGGGTCGAACGTCTCGTAGGCGTCGTTGTAGACCTCCACCCAGCGGTCCAGCGCTCGCTGCGCCTCCTTCTGGGTGGCGGCCGGGACGATGGCGGTCTCGCCGTGCACCGTCATGCAGCCCGACAGGGACGCCACCATGGCTGTCAGGGCAACCACCAGCCCCGCCACCCGTGCTCGCACCCGCATCGTGGGCCTCCCCCTTGGGTCTCGCGTGTCGTGTCGCGTTGTGTCTCGTCCTTTGGCCCACGCATCGTATCCGTGCCACCGGAGGGACGGTGCATGGGATGATGCCAGCCATGGTGGGGACGATGAGCTACGGGGCGGCGCTCGACCGGTTACGGTCGGCCCAGAAGTCCGCCAAGGGCGTTTCGCTGTACTCCAGGTACGTCAACCGTCCCCTGGGCCGGCGGTTCGCCGCCGCCGCCTACCGGGCCGGCCGCACCCCGAACCAGGTCACCGTGCTCAGCGCGGTCTTCTCGGGCGCGGGGCTGGCCGCCGTCGCGCTGGTCCCGCCCTCCTGGGCGCTCGGCGTCGCGGTCTACGCGGCCCTGGTGCTCGGCTTCGCGCTGGACTCCGCGGACGGCCAACTGGCCCGGCTGCGCGGCACGTCGAGCCCGGCGGGGGAGTGGCTCGACCATGTGGTGGACTGCGCGAAGATCACCGCGCTGCACACCGTGGTGCTGATCTCCTTCTACCGGCACTTCGAACTGCCCGACGCCGCCTGGCTGTTGCTGCCGCCGCTGTTCCAGCTCGCCGCCGTGCTGGTGTTCTTCGGCGGTCTGCTCACCGACAAGCTGAAGCCGGCACGCCCCGCGCACGCGCCGGCGCCGCGCCCCTCCAGGCTGCGCGCCGTGGCGCTGCTCCCGATCGACTACGGGGTGCTGTGCGTGGTGTTCGTGCTGCTGGGCGACGAGACGGCGTTCCGCTTCGGGTACGCCACGCTGTGCGCGGCCTACGTGCTGGGGTGCGCCGCGTTCCTGGTGAAGTGGTTCCGCGAACTGTCCGCCGTCGCGCCCCCCGCCGCCGCGCCCGCACCGGCGCCGACGGGCCCGGACAGCGCGTCCAGCGCGGCCCGCAGCTGAGTGCTGGAGGTGTGCACGGTGTAGGGGAAGTAGACGACCTCGACCCCCACCGTGGCGAAGTCCCGCTCCAGCTTCTCCCCCTTGGCGGTGCCGCGCCAGTCGTCGCCCTTGAACAGCACGTCGAACCGCACCTGTTGCCAGGTGTCCAGCTTCTCCGGCACCGTCTCCACGAATGCGGCGTCCACGTAACGGATGCTGCGGACGATTTCCAGCCGTTCCACCAGGGGGATCACCGGTGCCCGCCCCTTGGCGAACGAGGCCATCTCGTCCGACACCACCCCCGCCACCAGGTAGTCGCAGCGGCTGCGGGCGTGCCGGAGGATGTTGAGATGGCCGACGTGGAAGAGGTCGTAGACCCCCGGCGCGTAACCCACGGTGTGCCGCGACATGCGCATGACCCCCACAGATTCCCCACACTGCTGCTGATCTCGCCGAGCATAGTCTCAACGTCCACCTGACGCGGTCCGAATGACGACATCGCGTCATGCTCTGCGGATAAGCTGACTACTCACCGCTGTGGGGATGGTCACCCAGGGGGAGGGAGCTCACGTGAAACGTGAACGGCTGCTGCTGGTGTCCACCAACTACGCGCCGGAGCAGGCCGGTATCGGTCCGTACGCGACGCAGCTCGCGGAGCACTGGGCCGACACCCGCGGCGCCGAGGTGCACGTGCTGGCCGGCCTGCCGCACTATCCGGCCTGGCGGCTGGCGCCCGAGTACCGCGGCGTCTGGCGGACCACGGAGACCCGCGGCGGCGTGCTCGTGCACCGCCGCCGGCACACCGTTCCGCCGCGGCAGTCCGCCGCCAGGCGCGCCCTGTACGAGGCGTCCATCCTCGCCGCCGGCCTGCTCGCGCCGCCCCGCACGGGACGTCTCGACGCGGTGGTCGCCCAGGTGCCGAGCCTGGCCGGCGGCGTGCTCGCCGGCCGCCTGGCGCGCCGTCACGGCGTGCCCTACGTGCCCGTGGTGCAGGACCTGATGGGCGCCGCCGCCGAGCAGAGCGGCATCAGCGGCGGGGGCCGCGCGGCCCGGGCCGCGGCGGCCGTGGAGGGCCGAATGCTGCGCGGCGCCACCCTGGTCGGCGTCATCCACGACACCTTCCGCGAGCGGGTGGGCGCGCTGGGCGTGCCCCCCGAGCGAATACGGCTGGTTCCCAACTGGTCGCATATCGCCGAGCCCACGACGCCGCCCGCGCGGACCCGGGCCCGGCTCGGCTGGGGCGACCGCACCGTGCTGCTGCACGCCGGCAACATGGGCCTGAAACAGGGCCTGGAGGTGCTCGTGGACACCGCCCGCGCCGAACCCCGGCTACACGTGGTGCTGATGGGCGACGGCAGCCAGCGGCCGCGCCTGGAGCGGCTGGCCGCCGGGCTGCCGAACGTGGAGTTCCTGCCGCCGGCCGCGCCCGAGGACTTCCCCGACGTGCTGGCCGCCGCCGACGTGCTGGCGGTGACGCAGCGGGCCACCGTGCTCGACATGAGCGTCCCGTCCAAGCTCACCTCCTACTTCGCCGCCGGCCGCCCGGTGCTCGGCTCCGTCGCCGAGGGCGGCGGGACCGCCGCCGAGCTCCACCGTTCGGGCGCCGGCCGGCTGGTCCCGCCCGAGGATCCGGCGGCGCTGTCCGCGGCCGCCCGCCGGCTGGCCGACGACCCGTCGGCCGCGGACGCCCTGGGCGCCACGGGCGTCGCCTACGCCAGGGATCACCTGTCGCGCGCGGCGGGACTCGCCCGGATGACCGCGTTGCTTGACGAGGCGTTGGGTAGGCAGAGCGACACGGCCCGCGACGCGGCGGAGGACACCACCGACGCGCGCGACACCACGGGTACCGGCGGCACGAAGGGCGGAAGCGGCGCATGAGGGAGACGGCGGCCCGGGACGACGGGCGCTCAGGCGCGAGCGCGTACGACGAACCCGACCTGCTGCGCGACCAGTTCCGGCAGCTGCTGCGCTACCGCCTGCTGATCGTCTGCGGCATCCTGCTCGGCCTGGCAGGTGGTGGCTACCTCGGGCTGACCGCCGAGGACACCTACATCGCCACCAGCGAGATCACCGTCCGGGTGCCCACCGCCGACCCGTTCGCCGGCGAACCGGTGGACCAGGTCGCGATGGGCTCGGAACGCCGCACCGCCTCGAGCGACACCGTGGCCGAGCGCGCCGCCCGGCTGCTCGGGGCGCCCGGCGACGCCCAGGAGCTCACCCGCGGCCTGTCCGTGACCAACCCGCCCAACACCGAGGTGCTGCGCTTCGCCTATTCCGCCGCCGACCCCGAGGTGGCCGCCGAGCGCGCCAACGCGTTCGCCGAGGCCTACCTCGCGAACCGGCAGTCCGACGCGGACGAGTCCATCGCGCATTCGGTCGCGTCGCTGGAGAACCAGCGGGAGCCGCTGCTCGACCGCCGCGACGACATCCAGGCGGAGCTCGACGCGACGTTCGAGGGCACCGCCGCCTACGAGAGCGCGCTCGCCGACCTGTCGTCGGTGACGGGCCAGATCTCCGAGATCAACGCCAGCATCTCCGGCCTCCAGGCGCTGGACACCACAGGCGGTCGGGTCATCACCGAGGCCACGCCCCCGGGGAACCCGGCGGGCCTCGGGCTGCCGCTGCTGCTCGGCCTCGGCTACGTGCTCGGCATCGGCATCGGGCTGCTCGCCGCCTGGGTGCGGCTGGTCTTCGACCCCACGGTGCGCTCGCCGGGCGACGTCGCCCGGGCGCTGCGCGCGCCGGTGCTCGGCGTGCTGCCGCGCACCGGGCGCGGCCACCCCGACCAGCTGCTCGCCGAGGGGCGGCTGGCCGAGGAGTACCGCTCGGTGGCGTTCCGGCTGGCCTACGACGAATGGTTCGCGCAGCGCCGCCGGCTGCTGGTGATCGCCCCGCGCGGCAGCATCGAGACGCCGCTGGCCGCCTCGGTCAACCTCACCGCCGCGTTCGCCGAGATGGGCCTGGACGCCCTGCTCGTCGAGGCCGACCTGCGCACGCCCAAGCTGATCGAGCAGCTGCGGCACGCCGACGGCGTGCGCCCGGGCTGGGCCGCCACCCCGGACGAGCAGCGTGCCGGCGGCTGGCCGAACGGGCTCCGCGTCCCCATAGACGCGGGCGAGTCCGGGATCTTCGACCTGGTGCCCGGACTGCGGGTGCGGAACGTGCCGCGCGCCCTCACCGCGTCGGCCGCCACCCATCTGATCAGCCACGCCGACACCAAGGGCGCGGTGGTCGTGGTGCTGGCCCCGGCCGTGCTGTCCTACGCCGACGCCATCGCGCTCATCGACCGGGTGGACGGGGTGCTGGTGGTCTGCGATCCGGGGCAGGTGCGCAGGGACGATCTGGCGCGGGTGCGCGAGCTGGTGGTGGGCGCCGGCGGAATGCTGTTGGGCGCCGTGCTGCACTCCTGGGGCACCGGCAGTGACGAGGTGCGGGACGGCGCGGACCAGGACGCCGGGGCGCCCCAGGCGGCGCCGCGGGGCACGACCCAGGACGGCACCGAGCCGACGGAGTCCGCAGCGCTGCTCGCCGCGCGGGCCCGGGCCGAGCGCGCCGCCGAACTGGACCGCAAGCCGGATCGCAAGCCCGACCGCAAGCCCGAGCGAAAGCCGGACCGCAAGTCCGACCGCAAGACGGAGCGCGAGGACGCCACCTCCGAGACGCTCGGATTGCGCATCCTCGACCCGACCGAACTGGAAGACCGTTCCAACCGGCCGTGATGGGCAAGCACATCAGGGGAACACATCGCCGCGGCCGCCTCGCCGAACTGGGCGGCCTGCGCGGCGCCGTCGCCGTGTCGGCCGCCGACCAGGGCGTCGCCGCGCTGACCAACATCGCCGTCGTGGTGGTCGCCGCGCGCCAGTCCACGGCCGCCGACTTCGCCGACTTCGCCGTCGTCTACACGGTCTTCGCGCTGCTGCTCGGCGCCTTCACCGCCTATCTCGGCCAGGCCCTCGTGCTCCGGCAGGGCACCCACGCCGAGCTGCGCCGGGACTGCCGGTGCTCGGTGACGGTCACCGTGGCCGGCTCCGCCGCGGTGGGCCTGCTGCTGCTCCTGCTCGCGCCGCTGGCACCGGAGTTCGGGGCGCTGGGACTGGTGCTGCCGATCCTGCTCACCCAGGACGCCATCCGCTACGCCTGTTCGCTGCTGCGCCGCCCCGGCCTCGCGCTGGCCGCCGACGGGTTGCGGCTCGGGGTGGCCGTGCCGGTGCTCGCCGTCCAGCCGGACGGGGCGGGATCCGAGCGGATGGTGCTGGCCTGGGGCCTGTCGGCGCTGCCGGCGCTGCTGGTCGGCGGCGCGCTGCTGGTCTGGGTCACCCGCGGCGCGGGTCTGCCGCTGGCCGAGGCCCGCGCGCTGGTGGCGGACCGGCGCCACCTCGGGCGGCGCTTCGTCGTCGAGTTCGGGGTCGGCAACGCGGGCTCCCAGACCGCCATCGTCGGCCTCGGCCTGCTCGCCAACCCGCTCGCAGTGGGCGCGCTGCGCGGCGCCAGCACGCTCTTCGGGCCGCTGAACGTGCTCTTCAACGCGGCCACCGGCTTCGGGCCGCCGCAGCTCAACCGGCTGTCCGGCGGGGCCGCGAAGGCCCGCGCGGCCTTCGCGGCCGGCGGCGCGCTGGCCGCGCTGGCCGCCTGCTGGGCGGTGGTGCTGGCGCTGCTGCCCGATGTGGTGGGGCGGCAACTGCTCGGCGACACCTGGCGTTCCGCCTCCGAACTGCTCCCGGCCACCGGTAGCCAGTACGCGGCCATGGCGCTGGGCACCTGTGGGCTGCTGGCGTTGCGGGTGCTCAGCCCGCGCGCCACCCTCGGCATCCAGCTGGTCTTCTCGGCGGTGACCGTGGTCTGCCTGCTGGTCGGCTACGCGCTCGGCGGGATCCTCGGCGCGGCCTGGGGCCTGTGTCTCGGCTCCGTGGCGAAGGCGGCGGCCAGCTGGGCGCGCGCCGCGCTGGAGGTGCGCGTCACCTACGCCCAGCCGCGCCCCGACGCCGGCCCCGAGGGCGTCACCGGCTGATCCCGGCGGGTGCCCGCCCTGGGCCCTGTCCTGCCGATCTTGCCGGGCCCGCGACTCCCCGGACTCCGTCCGGGGGACCCCCACGCTCCGGCCACTCGCTGCGTTGTCGGATCGCGCGAGTACGTCCCCCAGACTCCGTCTGGGAGGTGCCCCCATCGATCGACAGGACAGGACTAGTCGCAGATGGTCTTGAACGAGGTCGCGTCCGGGCGGGCCCGGAATTCCACCTCGTGTCCTGCGTCGTCGGTGAAGACGGCCCTGGTGTCGGACACCACGGTCATCCAGCCCTGCTGGACGGGGTTGTCCCAGCCCTCCGGCGGGTTCCCCGAGCCGTCGGAGAGCGGGTCCACCGCCTCGTAGTACGTGGAGCCGACGCGGGCCTCGTCGATGCCGCAGTGCGTGTAGAGCTCGAACGGAATCGCCTGCGGGTCGGCGGACTCCGTGGTGGTGTTGGTGGTGACGTCGGGGCTCGGGTCGGCGTTGGTGTCGGGGTCGGCGTCGCTTCTGGCGCAGCCGGCGAGTACGCCCGCGGCCAGTACGAGCGCCAGGGCGCCGCGGGTCAGGGGTCTGGTCATGCCGCTTGGATGCGGGATGCCGCTCGCCGGTTCCCCGTGTCGCGGCGCCCAACGCCCGTGCTCAGGAGGTGAGTTCCCAGATCGCGTGGGCCAGGGCGTCGGTGTTGCGGTCCAGCGCCGTCTCGTTGACGTTGTCGACGCCGTCGCAGGCGCGGTGGTAGCACGGGTCGAAGCTCTCGCCCGCGGTGCCGCCCCACTGGGCCGCCTGGGTGTCGGTCATGATGTTCCCGGCGCCGGTGAACAGGCCGCCGACCGGGACGCCGACCTCCTCGAAACGGGCATGGTCGGAGCGGCCCGACGCCTCCAGGGCCGGTTCGGTCGGGATGTCCCTGGCCGCGAACCAGTCGTTGAACACCGCGGCGATCTCGGGGTCGTCGTCGTACACGAAGTAGCCCGCGTTCGGCGAGGCGACCATGTCGAAGTTGAGGTAGCCGGTGATGCCGGCCAACTCCTGGTCGGTGAGCTGCGCGACGTAGTGGCCGGAGCCGAGCATGCCGAGCTCCTCCGCGCCCCACCAGCCGAAGCGCAGCCGCTGCTGCGGCTGGTAGTCCGCCTCGGCCACGGCGAGGGCCACCTCGAGCACCGCCGCCGAGCCCGAACCGTTGTCGTTGACGCCGGCGCCGGCGCTGACCGAGTCCAGATGCGCCCCGGCCATCAGCACCTCGTCGGTGGCCGCCTGCGGCCATTCCGCGATCAGGTTGTAGCCGGTCGCGCCGCCCAGCGTGAACTCCTGCCTGGTCGTCTCGTAGCCGGCCGCGTCGAGCACCTGCTGGAGGTAGTCCACGCTGGCCACGTAACCGGGTCGGCCGTGCGCGCGGTTGCCGCCGTTGGCGTCGGCGATCGCCTGCAACTCGTCGAGATGCGCCTGCACCTCGGCGACGGGTATGTCGGGGGCCGCCGTGGTCTCGGCGGCCGTTCGGGCCTGGGCGGTCCCGGCTCCCGTCAGGACGGCGGCCAGCACGCCGCAGAGGGCCAGGGGCAGCAGGCGGCGCGGTATGCGGTTCATCCCGACTCCGATGCTCGACGGTGTGTTCGTGGGGGCACGCGTTCGAGTGAGCGTGACGTGAACATGAGCATCAGGCGGTCACCCGCCTCCGGTCAAGGGCGCCCTCCCCGCCGCCCGGCCCGCGGCGGGACGCGGCGGAGCGCGGTCAGGTCAGCCGGGACCGGGAGTTCTCGCGGAACGTGGTGACCAGCGCCAGACAGAGCAGCGCGATGCCGATCCGCCCCGACGCCTGGAGCAGCGAGCCGCGCAGCAGGATGAAGCTGTAGCCGGCGAGCACCGGCGCCACCACCGCCAGCACGTTGCCGGGCGAGGGGTCGTCCACGGTGCGCTGCACGTACCGCCGGTCGGTGCGCGCCGCCAGGTACCCCACGGCCAGGAAGCCGGCCAACATGCCCGCCGAGCCGAAGTCCAGCCACAGCTCGGCCCACAGCGGGGAGGAGAGGTTGGGGCTGTCGGTGCCCATCCAGCCGCCGACCACGAAGCCGGTGTCCTCCGGTTTGGCCTCCCACACCGAACGCGGCACGAAGAACAGGGCGGCGCCGACGAGTTGCTCGCCGTAGGAGTGGCCGTTGCCGTCGGCGGTGTAGGTGATGGTGTTGGCGAACATGTTGACCTGGTCGTAGTCCTTGACCACCAGGGGCTCCAGCAGTGAGCCGGTCTCCACCGGCCGCTGCCCCTGCTCGTCGTAGCGGAAGCGGTCGGAGAACGGGAACACCAGCAGCGCGATCACCACGCCGAGCGCCAGCGCCGCCCGGTACATCACCGGGCTGCGCGGGAAGACGGTGAACAGCAGCGCGAAGAGCACCGTGAGGAACCAGTACCGCGGATTGGAGATCGGATTGTTGACGACCACGTTGATCGCCAGCAGCCCGAACCAGGGGAGCACCACCGAGGGGCGCTGCCTGGCGTGCCGCGAGGTCACCAGCCAGCGGGTCAGGAACAGCAGCGCGAGCAGCGCCGGCACCGTGCCGAAGCCGCGCAGCAGCGCGCTGCTCGCCTCGCCCACCTCGGCGCCGGTCGCGTCGTCGAGGCTGTCGCTGATGCCCTCACGACTGGTGAAGAACACCGCGGGACCGCCCACCCGGAGGATGAACGCGGTGCTCGCGGCGTAGGCCAACGCGACCAGCACGTACAGCCGCCACCGGTGCACGCTGGCCGCCGGGCGCCGGCGGCTGCGCAGTGAGGGCCGATGCCGGGCCAGCAGCGCGCCGAGGTCGAAGGCGGCCATCCCGGACAGCACCAGGGCGGTGGCCAGCAGCGTGTCGGAGCGCGGGCCGAGCACCGGCGTCGGGTCGCGGCCCAGCACGCTCTGCGCCAGCGGCGCGATGCCCATCGCCAGATAGCAGAACAGCCAGAACGCGCCCTGTACCAGCCGGCGCCGGCCGGACAGCACCATCGCGCACAGCCGCACGCCGGCGTAGCAGGCCACGGCCAGCTGGAGCCAGAACGCGGTGTCCCTGGTCCCCTCGCCCGGCTGCGCCGCCACGAACAGCGGCAGCCCGCCGACCACGAGCCCGATCAGCGGCACGGACAGCGGCAGTGACAGCAACGGGCGTGCCGGCGGCATCCGTTCATCGCGCCGCGCCGACTCCCGACCCACCAGGTCAACCGTCATGGGTCAAGTCTGGTGCACGGCGCCGACGCGGGTGCCCGTTCCGGTCAGTCCGCGCTCAGTTCTCCTGGCGGTCGTTCAGATGGCCGGAGAGCTGGGCGATGACGTCATCCACCGGACCGAGCGGTTCGGTGCCGTCGGTGAGCAGGGAGCGCCCGTCGTAGTAAAGGAGGTACTGGAACATGTCGGCGGCCTGGTCGTCCAGGCTGGCCCCGGGCAGCTCGGAGAAGTCCACCCGGGCCAGCGTGCGCTCCAGCTCCGTCAGTTCGGCCTCGGTGAGGGCGGGCGCGGCGCGCGGGTCGTCGCCCTCGTGGACCCGGACGTCGCCGTCCGGGTCGACCTCGATGCCCTCGTTCACTCCCGCGATGCCGCCGCTGATGTTCAACGACACCATCCCGGCCAGTGCGGCCGGGTCGGTCGGCTCGGTCGACTCCACTGTCGGTTCGTCAGTCGGCTCGCCAGGCGGTTCGCCGTCCGACTGTCCCGGCGGAGATTCGGGTGGGCCCTCCGGCTGCTGCTCGGCGCCACACCCCACCAGCGCCAGCCCCAGAACCGCAGCCGAGACCGCGCCGGCCGCCGCCCGTACTCGCAACATCTCTCGCGTCACCGCCCCTTCGATCTCCCCTTGGTCCTTCTTAGCCACTTGGACGCGAACGAGCCCGCTTCGGTGCCCCGGCTCGGCCGGAACGCCCCGGGTGTGTGCCCGAATCCCGCTAGGGTGGGGGCAGTTGGCGGGGGATAACCGGAGAGGGTGGGGAGCCGCTGTGAAGGTGCTGCACGTCGTCACGTTGCACACGCCCACGCACGCGTTCGGAGGCCCGACCCGGGTCGCGCTCAACCTCTGCCGCGGACTGCGGGAACGCGGCGCGCGCGCCGTGCTCGTGGCGCTGGCCGACGGGTTCGACGGCGGCGCCCTGCCTCGCGAGGTCGAGGGCGTGCCGGTCCGGCTGTTCCAGGCGCGGCACGTCGCGCCCCGGTTCGAGGTGAGCGGCATCACCTCCCCCGAACTGCTCGCCCGCGCCTGGGGATACGTGCGCTCCGCCGACGTCGTCCACGTGCACCTGATGCGCGACCTGATCACCCTGCCGGTCGCGCTGCTCGCGCTGCGGGCCGGCACCCCGCTGGTGCTGCAGACCCACGGGATGGTGGACCCGACCGAGAAGCCGGTCGCCCGCGTGGTGGACGCGCTCGGCGTGCGCCGGGTGCTGCGCCGCGCCGACGCGGTGCTGCACCTGACGGAGCGCGAACGCCGGGAGACCGCCGCGGTGGTCGCGCCGGCGCCCATCGCGCCCGCTCACCGGCTGGTCAACGGCGTGCCCCGGCAGCCGCGCCGGGTGCTGACCGGCGACGAGCCGCCCCGTGTGCTCTATCTGGCGCGGGTGCAGGCGGGCAAGCGCCCCGAGGACCTCGTCGGCGCCATGCCGGCCGTGCTGGCCAAGGAGCCGACGACCCGCTTCGTGCTGGCCGGGCCCGACACCGGGGCGCTGGCCGACACCCTGGCGCTCGCCGAATCGCTGGGCGTACGCGACTCGCTGGACTATCTCGGCGCGCTGGACGCGCCCGAGGTGTTGGAGCAACTGCGGCGCGCCAGCGCGCTGGTGGTGCCGTCGATCCAGGACGCGTTCTCCATGGCGGTGCTGGAGGCCATGTCCGTGGGCACGCCGGTGGTGGTCACCGAGACCACCGGGCTGGCCCCCGACGTGGCGCGTGCCGGGGCCGGCCGAGTGGTGGCGGGCGGACCGGCCGACATCGGCCGGGCCGTGCTCGAACTGCTCGACCCGGCGGCCAACGACGCGGCGTCGCTGGCCGCCTGGCGGCTGGTCGAGGAGCGGTTCACCATCGACGCCGTGGTGGACACGCTGCTCGACGTCTACTCCGGTGTCCGGTCCGGCGGCGTCAGGTCCGGCGCCCCGGCCCGTTCCGCCGCCTCCTGAAGGCGCAGCTCGCGGGTCTTCAGGCCGATCTGCCACCGGTAGACGCTCATCGCCAGCGCGTAGTCCAGGCCGGCCCTGCCGTCCAGGAAGCCGCGCTTCCAGACGTACGCGTAGCCGAACGACAGCAGCGGCTTGAACGGCGCGCGGTGGAAGATCTGCCCCTGCCGGGACTTGGCGGCGCGGATCTGCTCCCGGACCGCCGGGTTCCGCTCCAGCCACGCCTCCCAGTCCGAGTACCGGTTGTGCCGGTCGAACCAGGTGCGCACCGGGTCCAGATCGCGGTGCTCGATCGGCGCCCGCAGCCGGTACGCCGGCTCGGCCAACGGCTGGTAGTGGCCCTCCTGTTCGCCCATGCCGGGCGCGTCCAGATCGTCCGGCTCGGGGAACCGGGTCCGGGTGCGGTCCATCAGCGCCCGTTTGACGATGGTGTAGCCGTGCCGCAGCCGTCGCCCGGCGAACCAGTAGCCCAGCGGGATGTCGAACGCGGCGGGCCGCACCGGGCGGCCGTCGAGGAAGATGCGGTACAGCTCGGACAGCAGTTCCTCGGACGGCGTCTCGTCCCCGTCGAGGAAGAGCACCCAGTCGATCTCCGGATGCACATGGTCCAGACACCACTGCTTCTTCTTCGGGTACCCGCCGTCCCAGGTGTACGGCACCACCTCGGCGCCCGCCGCCTTGGCCAGCACGCGGGTCTCGTCGTCGCTGTCGGAGTCGACCACGGCGACCACCGCGACGTGGTCGACGACCGAGCGCACCGCGCCGGTGATGTTCGCCGCCTCGTTCTTGGTGGGTATGACGACCGCGATCGGTAGTCTCGTCACCCTTCATCCTCCGCTTCGGCCAGCAGGTCGGCGTATTCGGGACACAGATGCTCGACGGCGGCCTCGGCCTCCGGGATCTCGCCGTCCCTGACGGCGTCCGGTGCCGCGTCGGGCTCGTGGCGCTCCAGGTACCCGAGCCGGTCGCAGGCGTCGAGGCCCAGCTGCAGTATCGCCGCCGGATCGGCTCCGACCGGCACCCGGTCGGTCAGGTACGCGCGCTGCTCCTCGCTGAACTCGCCCTCTGCCGGCGTTAGTTGATCGGACGGCAGGGTCTCGTCCGGGATGCCGTCGTCGGCGTCACCCGCCGCGGCCGTGGTCTGCTGGTCCGACGGCTCGTCGTCTCCGCCCGCGCCGCCCGCGCCGCCCCCGCCGAAGGCGCCGAAGAGCGCCACGGCGGCGGCCATCGTGGCGGCTGCCGCCACCACGATGGCCGCTAGGCGGACCCGGCCGAACAGCCTCATCACGGCGCCCCGAAGGTCAGCACCAGTTCGGGCTGGTTACCCGACTGGGCGGCCTCGCCGGAGTACAGCCACAGGCTGTCGGTGCCGTTGCTCACGAGCGCCATGTCGGTGCTGCCGCCGAGGTCGGCGGCCACCGTGGCGGTGTCCAGCGGGATGGTGTAGACGCCGCCGGCCGCGTCGGGCGAGCTCAGGGTGCCCGTCGGTGGTTCGCCGTGCGAGGGTCTGGTGGCGTAGGTGGTGCCGGACTCCGTCCAGTCGCCGGTGATCGGGACGATCTGGAAGTCGTCCGTGGAGCCGGAGATGGCGTCGCCCGTCACCCGCAGCCGCAGCGCGGCGCCCTTCAGCACCGTGCCGGCCGGGGCCTCGGGCACCTCGAAGCTGAGGTAGCTCTCGTACGGGCTGCTGCCGCGCACCGCCAGCTGCTGGTGGCCGCCGTAGTTGGTGGTGGTGGCCGAGCCGTTGACGTAGGTGTCGGCGCTCGGCGTCACCTGGGTCACGGTGTCGGTCGGGGCGGACGCCGCCTCGTAGTGCGTCTCGATCTGGTTGGCCGACAGCTGGCTGCCGTAGATCGCGGTCTCGTCGAGCGCGCCGGCGAGATAGTCGCTGTCCGGCTGGTTCGGGAAGCGGTCCAGGGCGTCGCCGCCGGTGTGCCAGTAGTAGCCGGGGAGGCTACGGCCCGAGGTGATGCGGCTGTTGCGGTCGACCCGCTCGCCGTCCACGTACAGCTCCATGCCGTTGGAGCCGACCGAGGCGGCGACGTGGTGCCATTCGCCGTCGTTGTACGAGTCGTCGGAGGTCGCCGTGCGGTAGCTGCCGTTGTACACGGAGAACTGCAACTCGCCGTTGTCCAGCATGTAGACGTTGTTGTCGTGGCTCCAGCTCTCCTGGTTGATCCGGTCGCCCAGGCCGATGAGCTTGCCGCCCTCGTCCGTGGTCGTCTGGAACCAGGTCTCCAGCGTGTACCGCCCGATGCTCGGGACGACGTCGTCGCTGTAGGTGTACGCGTCCACGCCGTCGTAGCTCGCGGCGGCGGCGTTCGGGCCCGGTACGGCGGGCGGGGTGACGCCGGTCTCGACGCCGTTCTTGTGCACGCCGCTGTTGCCGTTGCCCGAGGAGTCGGACGCGAAGGCGTTCGCCGTCTCGTCGTACCGCCAGTACAGCAGCGGGTCGTTGGCCATGACCGCGTCCACGTACGGCTGACTCGACGTCGCCGAGGCGGCCGTCACCGGTGGGGACAGCGCGCTGACGTTGCCGGCCCCGTCGGTGGCGGTGACCCGGTAGCTGTGGCTCTCGCCCGCTGGTACCCCGGTGTCGGTGAACGTCAGCTGGGGCCGCGACCAGGGCATCGACTCCTCCGCGACGGTGTAGATCGGCTGGCTGCCGCCGTCCCGGTAGACGTTGTAGGTGATCAGGCTGTCGTCCATGTCCTGGCTGGCCCGCCAGGTCAGGTCGATCTCGCCGGGCGTGGTGCTCGCCGCCTGCGTCTCCGGCACGCTCGGGTCGCCGTTGTCGGGGGAGGAGGCGAAGCGGGTCAGGCTCCACTGCGTCGCCCCGTTGACGGTGGTGAAGCCGCCGCCCACCCACAGGTACTCGCGGTCCGTGCCTGGCACGTCCTCGGCCGCCACGATCACCCGCGGGCCGAGCGCCTCGCCGAGCCCGTCGTTGGTGTTCGGGAACCAGCCCAGCAGGTCCGGATCGAACACCGACTGGCCGAACAGGTGGTAGCGCGGCTGGTCGGGGAACTCGCCCATGCTGGAGCAGTCGTGGGCGTGGTGGGCGCTGAAGAGCACCTCCTGGTGGACGGCGAGCCCCTGGGTCGCGCCCAGGCAGGTGTCCCGCCACACCTCCTCGAAGGTGTCCAGGCTCAGCGCGACCCGGCCGTCGAACGCGCCGCCGCCCGAGCCCTCGGCGCCGATGTAGAAGCCGTTCTCGTCGGTGGTGATGTCCTGGATGGTGGACGAGGTCGGGATGAAGCCGTTCGGATAGCGGTGCTCCAGCTCGCCGGTGTCCGCACTGACCACCGCGAGGCCGTGCGTGTTGGCGTTGTTGAGCTCGAAGAAGTCACCGCCGAGCAGCACGTGTTCGCCGTCGGGGGTGACCTCGACGGCCTTGCCGATCTCGTCCGCGTCGGCCTCCCAGTCGAGCACCTGGCCGCTCGTGTCCACGGCGGCGAAGCGGGAGTGTGACTCGCCGCTCATCTCGGTGAAGTCGCCGCCCAGGTACACCCGGTCGTCGGTGGCGGCGATGGAGCGGACGATGCCGTTGGCGGCCGGGCCGAAGGAGATCCGGCTACAGCTGTCGATGTCGATGGCGGCGATGCTGGAGGCGCCGGAGCTTCCGCCGGGGGTCCCGACCGTGCCGAAGGTGCCGCCGGCGTACAGCGTCTCGTCGTCGGGTGACACCTCGAGAGCCCGCACCTGGGCGGTGCCGGAGCCGACGGTGAACGACAGCTCGCAGTCGACCGGCTGGCCGGTGACCGCGTCGAAGGCGGCGAAGTTGTCCATGGGCTGTTCCTGGGTGCCGGGGGCGGCGCCCGGGGGGCGGATCGCGGAGAAAGCTCCTCCGACGAAGACCACCCCGTTCGCCTCGGCCATGCTGTAGACGATGCCGTTGGTCTGCCAGGTGGGCAGCGTGTCGGCCGTCATGCTCAGCGGCGGGGTCACGGCGCTGGGCGCCGAGGCCCCCGTTATGCCGCCGAGCGCTCCCGCGGTCAGCAGCAGCGCGGCGCCGTACGCCAGCGGGCGCCGTCGCTGTGCGAACCGTCTTCCTGGCGTTCTCGTCATTCCTGGCCGTGCGTGTCTGCTCATGCGCTGGATTCGTCTCCGTCTTTGGACCTTCCGCCTGACCGGCGGCGCGTGCGGATGTGCGGGTGGGCGGTGCGGGGAGATACGTGGTGATGCGTATGGAGATGAGTGGTGACGGGTGGGGATGGCTGGGGACGGGTGGGGCGGGGAGAGTGCCTACGAAGGATGGGGAGAGGAGACGGGGCCGCGTCGCGGGGGAGGGGGCGACGCCACGATCCCTTCCCCCCGAGCGGCCGGTGGTCTCTCGGATGAGACCACCGAACCGTCCGATTGGTTGTGGGCTGTCAGGGGCGCGCCCGGCGCGCGGGGCGCACGCTTCTAGCGATCGATACGCACACGCGCCCCCCGCAACTCGGCGTCCAGTGCGGCGGCATCGGCCTCCACCATCAGTTCGGCCAGTTCCCGCCAGCGGACCGCCGGCTGCCAGCCGAGCAACTCCCTGGCCTTGGCGGCGTCGCCGATCAGCGCGTGCACCTCGCTGGGCCGCTCGTACTTGGGGTCGAAGCGCACGTGTTCGGTCCAGTTCAGGCCCGCGGCCGCGAAGGCGGCCTGGGCGAACTCCCGCACGCTGGCGGGCACCCCGGTGGCCAGCACGTAGTCGTCCGGCTCGTCCCGTTGCAGCATCCGCCACATCGCCTCGACGTACTCGGGCGCGTAGCCCCAGTCGCGCACCGCGTCGAGGTTGCCGAGGAAGAGCCGGTCCTGGAGCCCGGCCTTGATCCGGGCCACCGCCCGGCTGATCTTGCGGGTCACGAAGGTCTCGCCGCGGCGCGGCGACTCGTGGTTGAAGAGGATGCCGTTCACCGCGTACATTCCGTACGCCTCGCGGTAGTTGACGGTCGACCAGTAACTGTAGACCTTGGCGCAGCCGTACGGACTGCGCGGGTGGAACGGCGTGCGCTCGTTCTGCGGGGGCGGCGCGGCCCCGAACATCTCGGAGGACGACGCCTGGTAGATCCGGGAGTCGATGCCGCTGGCGCGGAGGGCCTCCAGCAGCCGGAGGGTGCCGAGCCCGGTGACCTCGCCCGTGTACATCGGGGAGTCGAAGGAGACCCGGACGTGGGACTGCGCGCCGAGGTTGTAGACCTCGTCCGGGCGCACATCCCGCAGCAGGTTGACCATGGCCACCCCGTCGGTGAGGTCGGCGTGGTGCAGCATCAGGGTGCGACCCGGCTGCTGCGGGTCCTGGTAGATGTGGTCGATCCGCTCGGTGTTGAACGAGGACGAGCGGCGCACCACACCGTGCACCGTGTACCCCTTCTCCAACAGGAGTTCGGCGAGATACGAGCCATCCTGTCCGGTAACCCCGGTGATGAGTGCGGTCTTGGCCATGATGTGACCCCCCAGCGGGAAGATGTGGTCATGATGAGAAGAGATGAGCACGCTGTGCCGGCCTCGTCGCCGGCCACGCTGCTGTCGCCCGATGCCCGGATCTTTGTGGCCGGACATCGAGGCCTGGTCGGCTCGGCCGTCGCCCGCCTGTTGGCGGCCGAGGGCCATGAGGTGATCACCCGGAGCCGGGAGCAGCTCGACCTCAGGGACGCCGCGCGGACCAGGGAGTTCCTGACCCGACTGCGCCCGGACGCCGTGGTGCTGGCCGCCGCCAAGGTGGGGGGGATCATGGCGAACCAGCGGTTTCCGGTGCCCTTCCTCGAAGAGAACCTGCTGATCCAGCTCAGTGTGATCGCCGGTGCGCACGCGGCGGACGTGAACCGCGTGTTGTTCCTCGGCTCGTCGTGCATCTATCCGAAGCACGCGCCGCAGCCCATCCCTGAGGAGGCGCTGCTGACCGGGCCCCTGGAGCCCAGCAACGAGCCCTACGCGCTCGCGAAGATCGCGGGGATCTCGCAGGTGCGTTCCTACCGCCGGCAGTACGGGCGGGCCTACATCGCCGCGATGCCGACGAACCTGTACGGGCCCGGGGACAACTTCGACCCCGAGACCTCCCACGTGCTGCCCGCACTGATCCGCCGCTTCCATGAGGCGCGCCAGGAGGGCCGTTCCGAGGTGGTGCTGTGGGGGAGCGGCACGCCGCGCCGGGAGTTCCTGCACAGCGACGATCTGGCGCGGGCCTGTCTGCTGCTGTTGCGCGGGTACGACGACGACGTGCCGGTCAACGTCGGCTGCGGTGAGGACCTGACGATCGCCGAACTCGCCGGTCTGGTGGCGGGGGCCGTCGGTTTTTCGGGCCGGGTGGGCTGGGACACGACACGGCCCGACGGGACGCCACGGAAGGTGCTGGACGTCTCCCGGCTGCGGAAGCTGGGCTTCGTCCCGCGGGTCCCGCTGGAGCGGGGGATCCGCGAAACGTACGAATGGTGGCGGCACAGCGGCTCCTAGGGGGGTCCGGGCTGGCCGGGGCGGGCCCGGGCCAGTCCGGGGGTGGCCTGTGGGGCGTGCGTGGGGTGCTCGATGGGGTGCGGGGTGGTGCGGCGCGGGGTGGAGCGAATTGTGCGGGGTGGTGGGGACGTGGCGCCGCGCGGGCGTACGCGGCGCACTGCGGTTCGTCCCGGTGGTCCTGCATGGTGCGGGTGGCACCCAGGGGTGTGCGGTGGTTCAGTACGCGCCGTGGCCGTCGACGACGGCGCGCGCGGTGCGGGCCAGCACGTCCAGGTCGCCGGTCAGCGACCAGTTGTCCGCGTAGGCCAGGTCCAGCGTCAGCCCCTCGTCCCAGGAGAGCTCCGAGCGCCCGCTGACCTGCCACAGCCCGGTCATTCCCGGCCGCACGCCGAGCCGGCGCAGCTCCACCACCCCGTAGCGGGCGACCTCCTCCGGCAGCGGCGGGCGCGGCCCGACCAGCGACATGTCGCCGCGCAGCACGTTGACCAGTTGCGGCAGCTCGTCCAGCGAGGCGCGGCGCAGCAGCCGGCCGACGCGCGTGCACCGCGGATCCCGGCGCATCTTGAACAGCGGCCCGCTCGGCAGGTCGTTGACGCGCTCCAGGGTCGGGCGCAGCTGTTCGGCGCCGTTCACCATGGTGCGGAACTTCCACAGCGTGAACGGCTTCCCGCGGTAGCCGATCCGGGTCTGCCGGAACAGCACGGGGCCCGCCGAGTCGACCCGGACGGCCAGGGCGACGAGCACCATCAGCGGGGCGAGGAACATCAGCCCCAGCGCGGCGGCCACGCGGTCGAACGCCGACTTCATCCTCGGCTGCGGGCCGCGGCGTTTCGGCGCCGCGACGTGCAGCAGGTTGAGGCCGGCCGCGGTGGCGACGGTGATCCGGCGCCGGGCCACCTCGACCAGCCCGGAGGCGACGGCCAGCGCCAGGCCGGCGTCCTGCACCGCCCAGGTGAGCCGCCGCAGCCGTTCGCCGGTCAGCTGGCTGCCGGGGACCACCAGCACCAGGTCGGCCGAGTGCCGGCGGGCGGCGGCGACCACGGTGCTGCCTTCGGGCCCGTCCGGCACCAGGTCGGTCGGCAGAACCTCCGGCGCGGGCAGGTGGGCGGACCGTTCGGCGGGCTGCTCCGCCTGGGTCCCGGTGGGCTCGGACGGCGTCTGGTCGGGCAGCCGGTCGAGCTCCGGAATGCCGCTCGTCAGCACGCCGGTGCCGGCCAGCACCGTGCCGATGACGATGTACGGGTGGTCGGTGCGCGCCGCGAGCTGGGCCGAGAGCGCCTCGACCGGTCCCGCCTCGCCGACCACTAACACCCGGCGCACAGCCCGTGCCTGGTGCCGCTGCCACAGCAGGTGTCGGTGGATCGCCCAGCCGCTGAGGCCGGTGACGAGGACGGCTGGGAACAGGGCGAGCGCGGCGTTCGACAGCGACGAGCTCTCGCCGGTCAGCACCCGCAGCCCGGCGAGCACTCCCAGGAGGATCAGCCAGTCGTGCACGGCGGCCAACAGGCCGCGGAACTCTCCGACGCCCAGGGTCCGTCCGCCGTAACGGCGGTGTGCGGCCCGGACGGATATCCAGCAGAGTGCGGCGACGACGGCGGCCGCGAACGGACGGGACTCCCCGTCAAATGTGAAGATCAGTAATACAGGGACAAAGACGCCGATTATATCGGCTATGAGGGCGAGTGGTGCATACCAGGGAGAGGTGTCGCGACGGGGCATGGCTGGACATTCAGCCGCGCCTGGTCTTCGGGAACTTTCCGAGCGCGACAGGTCCGATTGACGCATGTACCCCCCAATAGTCCGGTGTCCGATGGAGGCGACTGATGATCGTGCGGTACTGGTGCGGTGGCGCCGCGTGATGTTGGGTCAACAAAAGCGCGTCCTCATCTCCCCGTGTGAGTACGCGCCAGGAACCGTGTAGCGGGTCTGCACGACCTGTATGACCGAGAAAAGGTTAGGGCATTCGGCGACCGTTCGGCTGTCGTTTGGTGAAACTTTCCGAAACCGCCTGCTTCAGGGGCTGGTTTGTTCGGGTCGCCGTGGAAGCACCAATCGCACACCAGTGCTTGGGTGGCTCATGACTTCGATCGGATGGCGATACACCCGGCTCAACAGCGCTTCGGTGAACACCGTTCCGGCTCCCCGGCGGCGGCGAGCCGGCCGTGGTGCAGCACGGCGGCGCGGTCCGCGTACGCCGCGGCGAGGCCCAGATCGTGCAGCACCACGACCACCGCCCGGCCGCGCGCCGCCAGGTCCCGGCAGATTCGCAACACCAACTCCTGGTGGCGCAGGTCGAGCGCCGCCGTCGGCTCGTCGAGCAGCAGCAGTGGCGCGCGCTGGGCCAGCACCCGAGCCAGCGCCACGCGGGCCCGTTCGCCGCCGGACAGCACGGCGAACGACCGGCCGGCGAAGCCGTCCACCTCGGCGGCCGCCATCGCCTCGGCCACCGCCGCGTCGTCCTCCTCCTGTGCGGCGGTCCCCGCCCAGGGCGCCCGCCCCATCCGCACCACCTCGGCCACGGTGAACGGGAACGACAGCGTGGCGGCCTGCGGCAGCACCGTGCGCCGCAGTGCGAGCTCCCGTGTCCCCCACGCCGCGGCCGGGCGGCCGGCGATCGTCACCGTGCCGGCGGCCACCGGCAGATCGGCCGCCAGGGCGGCCAGCAGCGTCGACTTGCCCGCGCCGTTCGGGCCGACCAGCGCCAGCACCTGACCCGCCGTCACCGTCAGGTCGACGTCACTGACCACCAGGCGCCCGCCCAGCCGCACGGAGACCCCGCGCGCCGCGGCGAGCGGCGCCCCCGCGACCGGCGGCTCCGGCGGGCGCGGTACGCGCGGGCGGAACAGCCGCCGCACGGCCTCCCGCAGATCCCCCGTCACGCCCATCCGCCCTGTCGGCGCCGGGTGATGCGCAGCAGCCAGAAGAAGAACGGGCTGCCGATCAGCGCGGTCAACACCCCCAGCGGCAGTTCGGCGGGCTGCGCCGCGGTGCGCGCCACCAGGTTGGCGGCGAGCAGCACCAGCGCGCCGCCGAGCGCGCTGCCCGGCAGCAGCAGTCGGTGTCCCGGGCCGACCGCCATCCGCAACAGATGCGGCACGACCAGCCCGACGAACGTCAGGATGCCGGCCACCGCCACGGCCGCGGCCGTCAGCAGGGCGACGACCAGGATCAGCGCCACCCGCAACCGTTCCACGTCCACGCCCAGGTGGTGGGCGGGCCGTTCGCCCAGCGCCAGCAGGTCGAGCCGGCGCGCGTAGGCGGGGGCGACGAGCAGCCCGACGGCGGCGCAGGGCAGCACGGCGAGCACCTTCGACCAGGTGGCCTGGGAGAGCGAGCCGAGCTGCCAGAAGGTGATCTGGGTCAGCTGCGCGTTGTCGGCGAAGAAGACGCAGAGCCCGATCAGGGCGCCGGCGAAGGCGTTCACCGCGATGCCGGTCAGGATCAGCGTGACCACCTCGGTCCGGCCGCCCGACCGGGACAGCGCGTACACCAGCACGACGGTGGCCAGCCCCGAGACGAACGCACAGACGGTGACGGTCCAGGTGCCCAGGAAGCCGAGCCCGAAGGCGATGGCCGCGACCGCGCCCACCGCGGCGCCGGCGAACTGGTCGACGGCTACCGCTTCCTCGACGCGGAGGGCTCCCTGGACACCGCGGCCGGCACGCTGGACGCCGCCTTCGCCGGGAGCGTCCGCTTCACCGGCCACGAGGGCGCGCTCGACCTGTCGTTCAGCGAGCTCGCGGTCCAGGTCACGGAGGCCGGGGCCGAGCTGACGGCCGACGTGTCGTCCAAGGACATGGACACCGGCGAGGTGAACGAGTACGACGACATCGCCGTCGCCGACCTTGACGTGCCGGCGGGCGCGCTCGTCCCGGACGGCGAGGTGCTCGCGCTGGACGCGGTCCCCGCCACGCTCACCGACGAGGGCGCAGAGGCGTTCGCCGGCTTCTACCCGGCGGGCGAGTGGCCGAGACCGGCAGCGGCACGCCGGTCGCCGGCCTGTTGGCCGGCGCCGTCCTTCTGACCGCGGCCGGAGCGGCGGCGACCGGTGCCACCCGCCGCCGCCGGCAGTGGACGGAGGGCTGAGCAGGTCGCCACACCAGCTCAGTTCCTCCGTGGCCGTGCCCGTCCGCTTCCCGCGACCTGACGGGACGCGCGACGGGCACGGCCCCGACTGAGGACGGGCCCTCGGCAGCCGCCGGGCGGGCCCGTCCGTCCGGGCTCGGCACGCGGTGGGCTCTCGTCGTCCGAGCGGCCCCGGCACTGGGGTAACGCCGCGCCGCCTCATCTCACCGTCGCGGACACCACCACGGTCAGGGCGTCGGCGAAGGCTCGCACCGGTTCGGGTGCGGGCGGCCGTCCGTAGAGGGCGAGCGAGATGCGTCGCTGGTCGTCCGGGAGCCGGTCCACCCGCACTCCGGGGTGGCGGTGTGCGTCCAGCGCCAGTCCAGGCAGCACGCTCACCCCGAGTCCGTCCGCGACCAGCGCCTGCACCGCCACGTAGTCGTCCGTCTGGAACGTGATCCGCGGCGCGAACCCCGCCCGCTCGCATACCGCCACCAGATGCGCCCGGCACCGTTCGCATCCGGCGATCCAGCTCCGCTCGGCGTACGGCTCCAGCCCTGTGAACCCTCCCGCCTCGCCCGCCGGCGTGACCAGGAACAGCGGCTCCTCCAGCAGCGGCGTGACGGTCGCCGTTCCCCCCGCTGTGTCCGCCGGCTCGCCGAGCTCGAACACCAGCGCCGCGTCCACCTCCCCGTTGCGCAACGCGACCAGCGCCTCCGGTGGTTCGGCCTCCGTCAGCGCCAGCTCGACGCCCGGGTACTCGGCCGCCAGCCGCGCCGCGGCCGGCGGCACCAGCGTGGCCAGCGCGCTGGGGAACGCAGCCAGCCGCACCCGCCCGGCGCGCAGGCCGGCGTGCGCGGCCAGCTCAGCGCGCGCCGCCTCGACCTGCCCGAGGATCTCCTCGGCGCGCGCCACCAGGAGCCGCCCCGCGTCGGTGAGCACCACCCCGCGCCCGACCCGGCGCAGCAGCACCACGCCCGCCTCGGCCTCCAGCCTGGCCAGGTGGTGGCTGACGGACGGCTGCGCATAGTGCAGCGCCTCGGCGGCGGCGGTCACCGAGCCCTCCCGGGCGACGGCCACCAGCACGCGGAGTCGGTTCAGGTCCAGCATCCCCTCACCCTAGGGCGGCCACGGCGCGATCCATAGACGCATTCGATGCTTTCATCGATAGCATCCATTGGAGCTATGTGACCGTTTCGTGGGACGGTGAGGCATGTCCACCATGTCCACTGACGCGCCAGGCGGCTATCTCCCGCCGACCATCACCGACGCGCTGCGGGCTCGCCGCATGCTGGCAGCGCATCTGCCCCCGACCCCGATGTGGTCCTATCCGGCTCTCGACGCCGCGACCGGCGCCAACGTGCTGGTCAAGCACGAGAACGTCCAGCCCACCGGTGCCTTCAAGGTGCGCGGCGGGCTCACGCTGCTCGCCGGCATGACGCCGGACGAGCGGGCGCGCGGCGTGCTCGGCTACTCCACGGGCAACCACGCGCAGTCCCTCGCCTACGCCGCCGCGCATTTCGGCGCGCCCTGCGTGATCGTGATGCCCGAGGACCCCAACCCGGCGAAGGCGGCGGCCGTGCGGGCGCGCGGTGCCGAGCTGATCGAGCACGGTGCGGACCTGGGTGAGGCGTGCGACCACGCGGCGAAGATCGCCGCGGAACGCGGCATGCGCCTGGTGAGCGCGGCCGACGAGCCCGAACTGGTCGCCGGCGTCGCCACCGCCTATCTGGAGGTCTTCGAGCAGGCGCCCGATCTCGACGCGATCGTGGTGCCGGTCGGCGGCGGCAGCGGCGCCGCCGCGGCGTGCCTGGCCGCCGCGGCCGTGGCGCCCGGCTGTCAGGTCTTCGGGGTCCAGTCCGCCGCGTCGCCGGCCGGGCACGACTCCTGGCGCTCAGGACAACTGGTCCGGCGCCCCAACCGCACCCGGGTGGAGGGGGTCGCCACCGGCTGCGGTTTCGAGCTGACGCAGCGGATGCTGCGCGCCGGGCTGGCCGACTTCCTGCTGGTGGACGACGACGCGATCGCCGCCGCCCAGTGGCTGCTGCTGCGCGACGCGCACACCCTGGCCGAGGGCGCGGGCGCCGCGGCGCTGGCCGCCGTGCTGGCCGAGCCCGAGCGTTTCGCGGGCCGCCGGGTCGCCGTGGTGTGCAGCGGCGGCAACGCCAGCGAACGGGAGATCCGCGCCTGCGTCGGCCGGTGACCCGGCCCGTCAGACGGATCAGAAGGGATCAGACGAGATCAGCGGTGGCCAGGTCCAGCACGGCCACAACCTCGTCGTCGTCCAGCTCGCCGGTGGGGCGGAAGCCCAGCCGTAGAGAGAACGCCTCGGGCCCGCCCGCCCCCGGCACCCAGCTCACCCGCATCCGCGGGTGCCCGCGCCGGCGGACCTCCTCGGCCACCGCCCGCACGCCGAAGCGGCCGTAGCCGCGCCCCTGCCGGCCGTCCGCGATGGTGAGCCGCCACAGGCCGGGCCTCGGGTCGGCCCCCTCGCCCAGCTCCGTCCCCGGGAAGTAACCCATCACGAAGCCCACCAGCGACTCGCCGTCGAGGATCAGCCGGGGCCAGGCGACGTCGGGCTGCGCGTATGCCTCGGCGAGCGACCGCACCACGGGCGACACGAACCGCTCCTGGTCGGGCCGCACCCGCAGACGACAGGCGTCAAGCACGTTGTCGGGGGTCACCTTCTCCAGGCGCGGCGAACTCGGCATGCCGGGCAGCCTACTCAGCGCCCCCTACGCGCCGTCGGCGCGGCCGGCCGGGCGGGAGCGCCTGAGGTAGTACCAGGCGATGTTCGAGGACAGGCCGGCCAACAGCACCCAGACCACGCCGAGCACGTTGCCCTGGACGAACGAGACGACCGCCGCCGCGATCGTGAGCGCGCAGAGCAGCAAGGCGTAGTAGGCCAGGCGCCGCGACCTGGCGGCGGCGGGCACGGGCGTCGTGGAGGCGGGGGACATGGCGGCGGCTCCGGTCGGGCGTCGGTACGGACGGTGGACCCCCATTGTCCCAGCCCTCCGCGGACACCCCTGCCCGACATCCCCGCCGGCACCTGCTGCCGGCTACCGCCTGCCGGCGTCCGGGCCGGGGTCCCGGTCAGACGTCTGTGAGGCGGATGCCGGCGTGTGCCTTGTACCGGCGGTTGACCGCGATCAGGTTGGCCACCAGGGACTCCACCTGGTGCGCGGTGCGCAGCCGGCCGGCGAAGATGCCGCGCATGCCGGGGATGCGCCCGGCCAGCGCCTGCACGATCTCGCAGTCGGCCCGCACATCCCCGAGCACCAGCACGTCCGTGTCGATCTTCTCGATCGCCGGGTCCCGCAGCAGCACCGCCGACAGGTGGTGGAACGCCGCCGTCACCCGCGATTCGGGCAGCAGCGCGGCGGCCTGTTCGGCGGCGCTGCCCTCCTCCGGGCGCACCGCGTACGCGCCGCGTTTGTCGAAGGCCAGCGGGTTGACGCAGTCCACCACGAGCTTCCCGGCCAGCTCGCCGGCCAGCGACTCCAACGTGCGGGCGTGCCCGTCCCATGGCACGGCGACGACCACCACGTCGCTGGCCCGGGCGCACGCCGCGTTGTCCATGCCCCGCACTCCATGGCCGAGTTCGGCCGCGGCGACCTCGGCGCGTTCGGCGGCCCGGGAGCCGACGATCACCGGCTGGCCGGCCCTGGCCAGCCGGTAGGCCAGGCCGCGTCCCTGGTCGCCGGTGCCGCCGAGCACCCCGATCACGAGCCCGGAGACGTCGGGCAGCTCCCATGGGTCCTTGGCAGGGGCCTTCTTCGCCGAGCCGGCGTCCCCACCAGCAGTGTTCATCGTCATACCCGGATTCTGCCAGGGCCGCTTCGGCGAGGTCGGGCGGCAGCGCCATCCCGCGACGATCTCGTCACGTCCGCGGGTCGCCGGCTCAGCCCGGGTGCTATCCGGGGGCTAGGTGTCCTCGCCGCGCTCCCGGTCGTTCCAACGGGGATCCCTGCGCCAGGACTCGTCGCGGTCCCGGGCGATCTCGACGGCCCGGGCCGCCTCCTCGCGCGACTCGTACGGGCCGAGGCGGTTCTTGGCCGGGCATTCGGGGCCCTCCTCGACCTTGTGGTGCTTCAGGCAGTAGTACCACTCGTCCTCGCGGCCGGTCGGGGTGCGCCGGAAGCGGCCGAACAGGCCGAACGCGTTGAAGCGACCACCGGAGGAACCACCAGAGGATGCAGCCATGCCCTTATCCTGCCCGCCCGTAGACTCGAGCGCATGTCTGGCCAGTCACTTCTCGTCCCCGGCAGAATCTCTCCCAGCCGCGTCGTGCCCTCCGTCATCCCGCGCCCCGAATACGTCGGCCGCGAGGGGCCGACTCCCTACCGTGGGCCCGCGGTACAGGACGCGGAGACCATCGAGCGGATGCGGGTGGCCGGCCGGATCGCGGCGCGGGCGTTGGCGGAGACCGCGCGCCACATCGCGCCCGGCGTCACCACCGACGAGTTGGACGAGGTGACGCACACCTTCCTCTGCGACCACGGCGCCTACCCCTCGCCGCTGGGCTACCGCGGCTTCCCCAAATCGCTGTGCACCTCGGTCAACGAGGTGATCTGCCACGGCATCCCCGACTCCACCTCGCTGCGCGCAGGCGACATCGTGAACCTCGACGTCACGGCGTTCGTCGGCGGCGTGCACGGCGACCTCAACGCCACCTACCTGGTCGGCGGCGAGGACGCGGTCGACGAGGAGTCGCGGCTGCTGGTGCAGCGCACCAGGGAGTCGCTGGACCGCGCCATCCGGGCGGTCAAGCCGGGCCGGCAGATCAACGTGATCGGCCGGGTCATCGAGTCCTACGCCAAGCGTTTCGGCTACGGCGTGGTGCGGGACTTCACCGGGCACGGCATCCACACCGCGTTCCATTCGGGGCTGATCATCCCGCACTACGACGACCCGGGGGCGACCACCGTGCTGCGTCCTGGGATGACGTTCACCATCGAGCCGATGCTGAACCTCGGCACCCACGAATGGGAGATGTGGGACGACGAGTGGACCGTGGTCACCAAGGACGGCCGGCGCTCGGCGCAGTTCGAGCACACCCTGCTGGTCACCGAGAAGGGCGCGGAGGTCCTCACGCTCCCCTAGCGCTTTTACCGACAGGCCGTCGGCAAGTCCTTGACTTAGGTAAGCCTAAGTAGTCACCATGGGCGGGTGCGGCCAGCCTGCCGCGCGCCCGCCGCACGGCCTGGGAGGCTCGGCATGACCACCGCGCTGGACGCCACCACCACCCCCTTCTCCGCACTGATCCGTCAGGCGTCGCACGAGCTGCACGACGAGGTGAACGGCTCCGCCTTCATGACCGAACTGCTCGCCGGCCGGCTGGGCGTGGCGGCCTTCCGGCACTACACCGAGCAGCTGTGGTTCGTCTACCGCGCCCTGGAGGACGTCCCGCGGTCGCTCACCGAGGACCCGGTGGCGGGCCCGTTCGTCCGCCCCGAGCTGATGCGCACCGCGGCCCTGGAACGCGACCTCGACCACCTCCACGCGCTGGAGCGCGACGGCGAAGACGTCCCGGACCGTTGGCGCGCCACGCTGACCCCGCTTCCGGCCACCGCGCGGTACGTCGAACGGCTGCACGAGGTCGCCGAGGACTGGCCCGCCGGGTACGTCGCCCACCACTACACCCGGTACATGGGGGACCTGTCCGGCGGCCAGGTGGTACGCGGCACCGCGGAGAAGGCCTGGGGTCTGGAGCGCAAGGGCGACGGCGTGCGGTTCTACGTTTTCGACCTGATCGGGAACCCGGCCGCGTACAAGCGCGAGTACCGGGCCCGGCTGGACGCCGTGCCGGTGAGCGTCGACGAGAAGCTGCGCATGGTGGAGGAGTGCCGGCACGCCTTCGCGCTGAACTCCGCGGTCCTCACCGAGCTCGGCGCGGCGGCCGGCACTCTCCCCTGACGGACGCAGCCCTGACGGACGCAGCCCTGACGGGCGCACGCCTCGTGACGGTGTGCCGTGCGAGGCTGGCTCCGTGACCGGTGGACGCCGGTCACGGAACCACCCCGCTCCCGCACGAAAGGGCCGTAGCCGCATGCCCCCCACGTCGCCGTCCCCGCACCCGCGTCACGTGCCGTCCTGGCTGGCCGACGCCGTGCTCTACCAGATCTATCCGCAGAGCTACGCCGACTCGAACGGCGACGGGATCGGCGACTTCGACGGCATCACCGAGCGGCTGGAGTACCTGGAGTGGCTCGGCGTCAATACCGTCTGGCTCAACCCCTGCTTCGCCTCTCCGTTCAGGGACGCCGGCTACGACGTGTCGAACTACCTGGCCGTCGCCCCCCGGTACGGCACCGACGACGATCTGGCCGAGCTGGTCGACAACGCCGCGCGGCGCGGCATTCGGGTGATGCTCGACCTGGTGGCCGGGCACACCTCGGACCAGCACCCCTGGTTCACCGCCGCGGCCAACGACCCGGACGACCACCGGTACATCTGGACCACCGGCGCGGAGGCCGGGAGCGGCGCGGTCCTCCCCGAGGGCTTCGTGCGCTCGCCCGGCAGCCGCCCCGGCGGCTACCTGCCGAACTTCTTCGACAGCCAGCCCGCGCTCAACTTCGGCTACGCCCGCACGAACTCGGAGGAGCCCTGGCGGCAGCCGGTCGACGCCGAGGGCCCGAGCGCCAACCGGCAGGCGCTGCGCGACATCATGGACCACTGGCTCCGCCTCGGCCTCGCCGGTTTCCGTGTCGACATGGCCCATTCGCTGGTCAAGGACGACCCCGAGCTGGCCGAGACGCGCAGGCTGTGGACCGAGTTGCGCGGCTGGCTGGACCGCACCCACCGGCAGGCGGCGCTGCTCGCCGAATGGGGCGACCCCGAGCAGTCCGTGCCCGCCGGTTTCCACTCCGACTTCTTCCTCCAGTTCGGCGGCCATGACGACGGCCTGCCGATGCGTTCGCTGTGGAGCAACGGGCACGGCACGGTCAACGAGACCTGGCCGGCGTTCACCACGTACTTCGACGCCGAGGGGCGCGGCTCGTTCGACGAGTTCCTGACGGCCTGGCGGTCGGCCACGGCCGTGATCGGCGACCGCGGTTTCGTGTCCCTGCCGACCTCGAACCACGACTTCTCCCGCCTGGTCTGCGGCCCGCGCACGGCCGAGCAACTCCCGCCGGCCTTCGCCTTCCTCCTCACCTGGCCGGCACTCCCCGCCATCTACTTCGGCGAGGAGATCGGCATGCGGTACATCCCGGACCTCCCCGACCACGAGGGCAGCGTGCTCGGCCCTCATTACAACCGGGCCGGCTCCCGCACCCCGATGCAGTGGGACGGCACCCCCAACGCCGGCTTCTCCACGGCCCCGGCCGACCGGCTCTACCTCCCGATCGACCCCGACCCCGCGCGCCCCACGGTCGCCGCCCAGCGCGCCGACGAGAGCTCCCTGCTGCACCTGGTGCGCCGCCTGATCGCGCTCCGCAAGGCGACGCCCGAACTGGGCAGCCGCAGCCCGGTCGAGGTGCTGCACACCGGCTACCCCCTCACCTACCTCCGCGGCGACCGCTACCTCGTCACCCTCAACCCCCGCCGCGCTCCCGCCACCCTCGACCTCCCCCACCCCGACCTCACCACCGCCCGCCCCGTGGAATCCACCGGCATCACCCTCACCAACCAAAAAATCCAGGCCGACGGCTTCTCCTACGGCATCTTCGAACTCTGACCGTGCCGGATTCCCGGTTTATGCGAGGACGCGCATAGCGCTTGAGCGGCCTCCTGTCATCGCTCTAGGCTCATGCGTGATCACTGTGGGCATCGAGAGAGGATGCTGATGGGCCTGCGCTCAATCGCCGGCGGACCATGTCGGGCAGACGGTGACGACGGGGACTGCATGCGGGGGGACTGCCCGGGGGTGTTCGTCACGGGCTCGGGCACAGTCGTTGTGCAGGGAAAGGTCGTGAGCCACTCGGTTCCCGAAGGCGAGGCCGTGGTGGAGATTCCTGAGGACCTTCTGAGGGAGGCGGCCCCTGCGCTTGGACGGTGACGACTGGCAACGCTTCTTCGATTCCTACGAGCGCGACGCCTGGCGATTGGAGACCCTGGCGGTCTACCGGATGCCGGGCGAGGAGGAGATGCTCGACCGGTTCCGTGCCACGGGGAAGGTGCAGGTTCCCGAGGACAATGCATGGCAGGCGCGGATTCGCCGCTACCGTTGCCACGGATCGCACGATCGGCCGGGTGCACGTCGAGTTCGCGCTGAGCGTGCGGCTGCCCGGCGTCGGCTGCTATCGACAGGCGCCGGACGGCTTATTCTTCCTCGCCGGCGACAGATCCTCCTGGGCCCAGATCGCCGGTGGCGACACGTACCGCTACGGCGACCGTGACCTGATCGCCGAGGTCGCGGAAGCCGTGGGGTGGTGGCGCCACAACGGCCGTCCCCGGCTGTCCGACTATGCGGTCACGGTCACGGTCATGAAGGACGATCAGGGCATCTGCCTCGGCGACCCGTCCGCGGGGAGCTGGACGAGCCGCTTTCGCATCATCGTGCAGATCGTCTCGTAGCGGCGGACCGAGCCGTCCGGAGCCAGCTCGTCCCATCCATCGGGCTGGCGGTCGTACGCGACGTAGCCCAGGCGTTCATACAGCGCCCGCGCTCGCGGGTTGACCTCTTCCACGTTGAGCTCGGCCAGCCGGAGACCGCGGGCCGTGATCCGCCGTTCCGCGGACCGGACGAGGAAGGTGCCGATTCCGCACGAGCGCACCGCGGGATGGACGCCCAGCTGAAACAGCAGGCCCGCGCCCTCCCGGACCTGGTAGTCGACTCCGCCCATCGCCACCGGCAGGTCCGAGGGAGGACAGATCGCCAGGTAGTCCACCTCACCGAGCCCGGCTCTGTGCAACTCCTTCGCGACCGCCTCCAGATGCAGGGGAGACCCTGCCCAACCGCAGGACGCCAGGTCGGCAGGCGCCAGGTCGCGAGCCGAAAGAGTCATCGCGATACTGACCATCGGCACTACCTCCGGCCGCCAGAATCGACATCCGTCGCGTCGAGCGCAAGAGGTTTTCCCGGGGCGGCGTTGACGTGTACGCGACCTATCTCTACGTTTCCTTCTGATCGATGTATCGAACTATGTTCGATATGGAGAACGTTGGAGAGCACGCGAGAGAGCAGAGGAGCCGCACATGAACTCACACCCTCCCAGACCGTCCCGCCGTGCCGTGTTGTGTGGGATGGCCGCTCTGCCCGTGGCCGGGCTCGTCGTGGGCGCGGCGCCCGGGGCGCTCGGCGCGGCCGCCGCGGCGGCGCCGCCCCGTGGCTCCGCCAGCCGTTACACCATCGTGCCGTTCCTCAACAGCAACGACGGCACCGTCAACGTCTACCAGGCGGACGACGCCACCGACTTCCGGCTCGCGAGGGGGTCCGCCTACACCCCGCCGAACAACCGGGTCCGCGACGCCAGCATCCTGAGACACACCGACGGCTACTACTACCTCACCTACACCACGCACACCTGGCAGGACCCCAGCGCCACCATCGGCTTCGCGCGCAGCTCCGACCGCCTCAGCTGGAGCTTCCTGTACGACCACCCCGTGCCCATCGCGAACCTGTCCCGCGCCTGGGCACCCGAGTGGTTCGTCGACGCCGACGGCAGCGTCAACGTCATCGTGTCCTGCTCGACCACCAACGACGAGTGGATCTTCACGCCGTACCTGCTCCGAGCCACCAACTCCGCGCTCACCGCGTGGAGCTCGCCCACGGCGCTGTCCGGCATCGGCGCCAACCACATCGACACGTTCCTCGTGCGGATCGGCTCCACGTACCACGCCTTCACGAAGAACGAGACGACCAAGTACATCGAGTACGCCACCGCCTCTCGCGTCACCGGCCCGTACACCATCAGCAGGACCGGCAACTGGGCGGGCTGGGGCGGCACCCGCGAGGGCCCCGCGTTGGTGCAACTCGACAACGGCGGCTGGCGGATCTTCTTCGACGGCTACGGCGACGGCACCTACTACTACAGCGACAGCTACGACACCTTCGCCACGTGGAGCGCTCCGGCCGGCCTGCCGGGCATCTCGGGCACGGCACGCCACTTCACCGTGCTCAAGGAGACGGTGTCGGGCGGCGTCAGCCTGCCCACCAGCGTCACCCGCTCCTTCCAGTCCGTCAACTACCCCACCCAGTACTGGCAGGAGCAGTCCGCGCTGCTCAATCTCGCGGCGGTGACCGGCTCCAGCACGACGGCGCAGAAGCAGGCCGCCACCATCACCGTCGTCGCGGGCCTCGCCGACGCGAACGGCTACTCTCTCCGCAACGCGTCCGGCGCCTACCTGCGGCACTACGACTTCCGGGGCCGTTTCGACGCGAACGACGGCACGGCGGTCTTCGCCAGGGACGCCACGTTCGTCGGCCGAACAGGCACGGCCTCGGGTTCGGTCCGCTTCGAGTCGTTCAACTACCCCGGCCGCTATCTGCGCCACTACGACTACCAACTGCGCGTCGACCCCTCGGACGGCACGGACCTCTTCCGCCAGGACAGCTCCTTCACCCCGGTCACCGCTTGGGCGTGACGCGTGACGCGTGACGCTTGACGCGTGATCTACCGTTCGGCCGCGGCGATCAGGAAGTTGGGGAGATGGACGTAGCTCTCGATGCCGGGGGTGGTGTCACGTGCCTCCCGGGCGAAGTCGGGATCGAGGCCCGGCTCGGCGATCTCTCGTAGCCGGCATCCGAGGGCTGCCAGTTCGTTGAGGTAGGCCGAGATCGGGCGGTGGAAGTCGGTGGCGTAGGTGAGAGGGATCTCGTACTCCGCCAGGTATCGCCGCGCCCGGTACTCCCCGTGCTCGCGCCAGGTGGTCAGCAACTGCTCGAAGGCCGGGTGGTTCACGGAGAAGACGAACAGCCCGCCGGGCCGCAGCGCCTGCACGCAGGCCCGCATGGCGGGCTTCCAGTCGGGGATGGCGGGCAGCACCATGCTGCAGACGACGGCGTCGAACCCGTGCCCGTTGCCCAGATCCGGCAGCTGGGTCAGGTCGGCTTGGACATAACGGATGCCCTGCGGGTCGGCATGCTCCTTCTCCTGGCTGTAGGCGAACATCGCGTCGGTGGGCTCGACGCCGGTGACACGGGCTCCGCGGGCGGCCAGCATGCGACTGAAGTAGCCGTGGCCGCATCCGGCATCCAGGACGCGCTGGCCACGCAGGTCGCCGAGCATGCGCAGCAGCACCGGGTTGATCAGATGGCGTTTGGCGAAGTCGCCGTCAGGCTCCATCGCTTCCATCGCCTCGCGGGGCATGCTGTTCCACTGCCGGATGGCGGCCTCGTTCGTTGGTTGGGTGGTCACCGGCGGCAGCGTAGTCCGGCTGGGCCGCCGGCCGAATGCGCCCCGGACGAACAGATCGATAACCTCATCTCCATGGACGACACCGATCGAACAGTCCCGCCCACCGCGGCCGCACCGGAGGCCGGTGTCGTCGTCATGATGTGTGGCCTACCAGGGTCAGGGAAGAGCACGTACGCGAAGGCCCTGGAACGGCGTGGCTACACGCGACTGTCGATCGACGAAGTCGTGTGGGAACGCATCGGCCACGACGCGGCGGAACTCGACCCCGACGAGTACGAGCGCCACAAGGCGAGCGCCGAACAGGAGCTGTTGCACGAGCTCATCCGACTGATGGACGCCTGACAGCCCGTCGTCATCGACTACAGCTTCTGGAACCGAGTCACCCGTGACCGATACAAGGCGCTCATCGAGAGCCACGGCTGCAGATGGGACTCATCCGCCTCCAGGCGGACCTCGACACCCTGCGACAGCGACTGGCCGCACGCGACGAACAGCACGGCGCGAACTCCGTCACCGTCCCTGAGGGGCTCCTTCTCCGGTACTCCGCCAGCTTCGAAGAGCCGGTCGGCGAAGGCGAGCGCGTCATCGTGCAGGACTGACCGAACGGGCGGCACGCCGGCCGGCCTCGGAGTTCACCGCAGTACGGACCGTTCCGTGGGCGCCAGCCGTAGCCGTTGCGGGGGTCCGGCCCACCGCTCGGAGAGGGTGGGCAACACCTCCTCGCGCCAGCGTTCCGAACGCCGCAGGCGATCCAGGTGATCGTCGAGGTGGCCCTCGTCGGCGAAGCGCGTGAACCAGACGAAGGCCTCCTCGTTGAGCCGCACCGGGAGCGCCGGGAAGGTGTTCGGGGCGTGTTCCGACCGTAGGTACGCCAGCGGCTCGCCGCCGGTCTCGGCCAGTACGGGTCGCCCCCGCCGCTCGAAGAACTCGACGAACGCGGTGTCGAACGGGCCGTGGCCGTACCAGATCGTGGCGAGGATGAGCGACGGCGACGAGGCCGCCGGCTCGCCGGGAGCCGGCCGGGTGCCGACCGGTGCCGGGAACCCGCCCCGCGCCGAGGCCGGCCGCAGCAGCAGAACGTCATCGGAGTCGATCATCGTCGCGTTCGCCTCGTCGCGGTGGGCCCGCCAGACCGGTCCGCCGTAGAAGCTCCCCAGCGCCTCGGCACGGCGCGGCATGTCCTCGAAGCCGCGGAGCCAGACGAACCGGTCGGGGTCGTCCAGATCGCGGAACTGCCCCAGGACGGTCATCCCCACCGCCTCCTGGGGCTCGACGAACTCCCGGTCGAACAGGGCGATCAGCACGTCTCGCTGTCTCGGGTGCAGCGTGTACTGCCGCAGTTCGACGACCGGACACCGTAGGGCTTCCACCGTCACTCCTCCTGGGTTGGGTTACTGGAACAATCTTTGTTACAACAAGGGGCATGCGGCGGCGCCGTCAGGCTGCCGGCACCTCCGGCCCTACCGGCCTGGCGGCTGGTTCGCCAGCGTCTCGCGCAGTACGTCGGCGATCGAGGTGTCCGCCAGCTCGCGCCGAATGGCCCGCTCGACCCGGCCGTAGGCTTGGCTCAGGGCGGGCCGGATGCCTCGGCCGACCGGACACTCCAGGTTGGGCTCGGTGTGGTGCAGGCCGAACGGCGGCTCCGCATCGACGGCGTCGTACACCTCGAGCAGGGTGATCGCCTCCGGTTCCCGAGCGAGACTCCAGCCCGCGCCGGCACCGTGTCGGACCTCCACCAGGCCGGCCCGCCGCAGATCACCGAGGCTGCGCCGGATGATCACGGGATTGGTGTTGATGCTGGCCGCGACCTGATGCGAAGTGAGTACCTCCTGGCCGCGGCGCTGCGCCAACGCCAACCACGTCAACGCATGCGTCGCAATGGTCAACCGACTGTTCGCCGCCATCGCTCCCCTCCTTGCTGCAACAGCTTCTGTTACAGCCGCACCTGCGGTCAAGCGCTTCGAGCGATTGATGCGACGAAGTGCGACCGGCCTACGGCCGCGAGGTCGACGATCGTGCAGCGGCGGAGTTCGGTGACGAGTTGGGAGGCCAGAAACCAGCTGCTGTCGCGGTGGCCGTAGCGGAGGAGGCCGCCGCCGGCCTGGGTCAGTGCTCCCGTGGGGCCGGGGACGTAGAAGTCGCCGAAGACTCCGCGAGGGCGTGGCTTGCGTGCGCGGACGGCGAGGGGGTGCGCCAGATGAGGACAGTGGCGCAGGGCCGCGGCCGCGCAGGGGAGGCAGACGGGTGGCTTCATGCTGTACCCCCCTCGACGGAGGAACACTTGGTGCGCTACGTTCGATCATGTCGTCAACCTCCCTCAGGCTCGATGCACCAGGACAACGCGCGACTCGTTCGGGTGACGTGCCTTAAACGGCAATACGCAAGGCCACTACCTGCTGCGACGCTGCTCTCGTCCCCAAGGCGAGAGGCCACGGCATTGGACGAGACGACTCCCGCTGCGCACTTGAACCCGTTGCAGCGCTTCGGCGCGGACGTCAGGAAGTTGCGACTGGCACGGAAACTCACGCAGAAGCACCTCGGCACGGCGGCCGGTTACTCCGAGGCGTACGTCAGCCGCGTTGAGGCGGGGAAGTTGCTGCCCAGACCGAGCGAGAGGTTCGCGCAGGGGTGCGACAAGGCGTTCGCGACGGGCGAGTTGTTCACGGACCTGCTGCGCCGCATCGACGAGGGCGACCACCCGTCGTGGTTCGTCCCGTACCTCAACCTGGAGCGCAAGGCGGCGCGCATCCTGGACTATTCAGCGACGCTTGTGAAGGGCGTCCTGCAAACCGAGGACTACGCGCGGGCCATCTTTCGCAGTTACTTCCCCGACGAAGAGGCGGAAGTGATCGACGGCAAAACCGCCGCGCGCGTGCGGCGTCGCGAGATCTTCGATCGGGAAGAGCCGCCCTTGCTGTGGATCATCCTCAACGAGGCGTGCCTCCGCACGGTGGTGGGCGGTCCGAAGGTCATGACCGGCCAGTTGGAGTACCTTCGCACTGCCGCCGAGTCACCGCATATCAGGCTCCAGATCCTGCCGTTCACGGCGGGCGCTCCGGCCGCGTCCACCAAGCCGTTCACGGTGTTGCAATTCCCTGACTCGCCCACCGTGCTGTACACGGAAACCCGCGTGGGAGGGCGCATGCACGACTCCGCGAAGACGGTCAGTGCCGCGCTGGATGACTATGATCTGCTCAGGGCGCACGCGTTGTCGCCGGATCAGTCGCGAGGCCTGATCATCGTCCTGTTGAAGGAGTACCGCGCATGAGTGTCACCGTGGACCTCAACGCCGCCGAGTGGCGCAGGTCCTCCCACAGCGACGCCAACGGCGGCGACTGTGTCGAGTTCTCCCGCAGTTTCGCGCGCTCCGACGTCGTCCCCGTCCGGGACTCCAAGGGCGTTGGCGGCCCGGCCCTGGTCTTCCCCTCTACCAGTTGGTCGTCGTTCCTCGCGGCCGTCCAGCACGAGCAGTTCCCGACCGCCTGACGGCTGTTGGGCGGTGCAGGTTGGACGGCGCAGGTCAGTCGGCTCTGCGCAGGTTGCGGATCGCGGGGGCGGCGAGGAGCAGGGCCGCGGTGGCCAGGAGCATCGCCGAGGAGAAGAACAACACCGTCACGGCACCGGCCAGGAGCGCGGCCGGTCCGGCCGCCACCTGTCCCACCGGCCGCATGACGAGCGATCCGGCGACGTCGTAGGCGTGTACCCGGCCGAGCACGTCGGGAGGAATCTTCGTCTGCACGCTCGTGTGGAACATGATCAGCCAGAACGCCCCACCCGCGCCCCCCAGGGCGTAACCGGCCGCGATCAGGGGCGGGGACAGTTCGAGGGCCACCGTGAGCAGGCTGAAGAGAGTGCCGGTCAGGGCGAGGGCGCCCGCACGCAGCGGATAGCGGGGCTTGAACCGCGTGGCCACCAGCCCGCCCAGGACGCTGCCCAGGCCGAACATCGACATGACGAAGCCGAGCGTGCTCTCTCCGTGCTCGATGGTGATGAGGCTGGGCCCGAGGATGAGGAAGGGGCCGTTCACGGTGGTTTGGTAGAACATCCAGATCACGATGACGCCCCAGAGCCACGTGCGGGAACGGAACTCCTGCCACCCCTGGACGAGATCGCGGCGGAGGGAGGTCTGCCGCGTCGAACGGGATATCTTCAGTCGCAGGGCGAGCAGGCAGATGCCGCTCACGCCGAACGTCGCGGCGTCGATCGCCAGGACGACCGAGACGGACGAGAAGGCCAGGAGTAGTCCGGCGATGGCGGGTCCCGCCACGGTCATCAGCGACTCCGTGACCCGGATCACCGCGTTGGCCTTCTGGACATCGCCGGCGATCCGCGGGATGACGCTCACATAGCCGGGTTGGAAGGCGGCGGTGCCCATCCCGCCCAGCGCGAGCAGGGTGACGACCAACCAGAGATCCGGCGTGCCGGCGGCGAAGGAGACGGCGAGGGCTCCGTGGAGGAGCAGCCGGGCCGCATCGGCGATGACCATGACCCGCACCGGCGTGTACCGGTCGGCGAGGACGCCGCCGAGCACGACGAAGAGGGCCAACGGCGCGGTATGGGCGGCGAGCGCGTATCCCACGCCCGTGACGCCATAGCCCGCCTGCAGCATCGCGACCGTGATCGTGGTGGGAATGAGCATCTGGTCACCGAGGATGGACACGGTCCGGGCCGCGAAGAAGAGCACGAAGTCCCGGGACCAGAGCTCCTTGGGCGGCCGAGTCCCTTCGGGGTGCGCGGCACGCTGGGGATCGTGCGTCTCGTCAGCGTGTTGGGACACCGCGTCGTTCCCGCGCCGGACGGTGTCCTGGGGATCCTCGATGTCCACGCTCGCAGAGGTTAGCGGGTGGTTGCGAGCCGCTGCGAAGGGGTTTCTCGCAACGGGACGACGCACCTCACATCTCGTGGGGCTGCCGCGTCGTACTGATCGGATCCGCATAGGTCCGCACAGGACGGGAACCGATCATGTCCGTCAACGTCGCGATCATCTACTACAGCTCCACCGGGACCATCCACACCCTGGCACAGGCCGCCGTCGAGGGCGCAGAGAAGGCCGGTGCCGACGTCCGACTGCGCAAGGTCGTCGAAACGGCCCCGCCGGAGGCGGTCAGCGCCAGGCCGGAGTGGGCCCGGCACGTGCAGGACACCGCCGGAATCGCCGAGGCCGGCCACGACGACCTGGAATGGGCCGACGCGCTGCTCTTCGGCACTCCCACCCGTTTCGGCAACCCGGCCAGCCAGCTCAGGGCGTTCATCGACACCACCGGGCCCCTCTGGTTCCAGGGCAAGCTCGCGGACAAGGTGTACTCGGCCTTCACCGCCTCCAACACCGCCCACGGCGGTCAGGAGACCACCCTCCTGGCGCTGGCGAACACGTTCTACCACTGGGGCGGGATCATCGTGCCCCCTGGCTACACCGACCCCGTCCAGTTCCGGTCGGGCAACCCCTACGGCACCTCCTGTGTGGCCGCCGACGGCCCGCCCGACGACGTGGCCCTGCAGGCCGCGCGCTACCAGGCGCGTCGCGTCGTCGACACCGCGGCCTTCCTCAAGGCCGGCCGCGCCGCCTGATCCAGCACGCCATCGCCCAAGCCCTCATCCGTCCTCCGCTCCCCAGTCCCACAGCGCCTGGAGGACCGGGCCGAGACGGTGGCCGCGGGGCGTCAGCGCGTAGCGCACCCGTGGCGGCCATCCCGGCTGACGGTCGCGCTCGACGACTCCGGCCGCGCCGAGATGCGCCAGGCGGTCGGTGAGTACCTTGTCCGACAGGGCGGGTAGGGCCTGCCGCAACTCGCTGTAGGAACGGCTGCCACGCAGGAGTTCGCGCACCACCAGGGTCGTCCACCGGCCGTGCAGGGCGGCCAGCGTGATCTCCACGGGGCAGGCGGGTGACGGCGCCGCGACGGTCGCGTGCGGGTCGTCGGGCAGTCCGGGTGGTGGGTGACCAACCGTTTGGTGAGCCACGAGAGCGCCTCCTACCGTGTGGGCCACGTCGATTCTCCGCCCCCGGAAGGACCCCGTCCATCATGCCGTCGATCATGCGACAACTGGCCAGGCAGCCGGAAGACGTGCCCGCCGTCTTCGCCGAGCGGTTCAACAGCGGGGACGCCGCCGCGCTGGCCGAGGTCTACGAGGAGGCGGGGGTGCTGGTCCCGGCGCCGGGCAGACCGGTGACCGGTCCCGACCTGAACGCCGCGAACAGCCGCCTCCAGGAGCTCGGCGTTCCGATCCGGGTCATGCCGCGCCACGTCTACCGCACCGGGGACCTCGCGTTGCTGATCGTCGACTGGATCATCGAGGGGACCGGGCCCGACGGGGCGGCGGTGCGCGTCGAGGGCACGGCCACGGACGTCGCCCGCCGCGGCGCGGACGGCCGCTGGCGGTACGCCATCGACAGCCCCTTCGGCACCGCTCCCAGTAGCCTGTTGTCCGAGAGGCCGGTTCGCGGGCCGGAGGGGTGACGACCGTGCGGGGGAGAGCGCCGTGTTCACATGGCGTCGGCTTGAGGAGCGGGACTTTCCGCTTGTACGGGACTGGCTGAGCGAGCCGCATGTGGCCCGGCGATGGAACCACGAGACCACGCCGGAGGCGGTCGCGCGGGACTTCGGGCCGACGCTCAGGCGGGAGGAGCCGAACGAGGACCTCCTCGTGTTCCTCGACGAGCGTCCGCTCGGCCTGGTGCAGCGCTGCCGGCTGCACGACGACCCCGAGTACCTGACCGACATGGAACGGATCGCCGCCGTCCCCGACGGCGCGATGACCATCGACTACCTCATCGGCGACCCACGACAGACCGGCCGCGGCATCGGCACGGCGACGATCCGCTGGGTCGTCGAGCGCACCTGGGTCGACCACCCGGACGCGTCCTGCGTCATCGTCCCGGTGGTGGCCGCCAACCGCACGTCCCGGCGGACGCTGGAACGGGTCGGGCTGCGCCGGGTCGGGGAGGGCGAGATCGAGCCCGACAACCCGATCGACGACCCCACCCACTACCTCTACCGCATCGACCGAATCGACCGCCGGGAGGCGCCTCAGTCCTCGCCGCCGCTGTCCCACGAGAACAGATAGGACATGGCGAACGCGAGCAGGCCGGTGAGCCCCGCGACGACCGTCATGGCCTTGCCGATGCCGTCGAGGACCCCGGAGACCAGGCCGGGGTCGCGGCCGGCGACGCCGATCGCCTGGCTGGCGACCACGACGAGGCCGAGCAGCAGAAAGGTGACCAGGCCGGTCTTGAACAGGGGCATGGTGATGCGCCGCGCGAGGGCCAGCGGGCCGCGGTCCTCGGATGTGTCGGTACTCATGTCGTTCCTTCCAGACGGGCGGACTTGGGCGGACCGCTAGACGAACAGCGGCAGGGCGCCGGTGGCGACGAGAACCCCGATCGCGAGGACCGGGAGAACGAACCAGAGGATGAGCCGGACGAAGGTGCGGGCCGGATCCACGCCGGCGATTCCGCTGGCGATGTAGATCGGCGCCGCGCCGGGCGGCGACGCGCCCTCCGTCGAGGCGAAGATCAGCACGGCGGTCGCCGCGGTGGCCGGGGAGGCACCCGCGGCGGTGAGCGCGCTGAAGGCGACGCCGCCGATGGCCGCGATGGTCGCGGTGCCCGTCAAGGGGGAGGCGACGATGACGATGAGGATTCCGACCAGGCTGGCCACGACCCACAGCGGGGCGTCGAGCCGGTTCATGATGGTCGTCAGCTGGTCCACCAGTCCGAGTTCGTCCAGGCTGCCGGCGGCGGCGAAGGCGAAGAGCAGCGTGGCGCCGATGACGGCGTAACGGGGCGCCATGTCGCCGAGCATCACGCTGTACTCCCTGGCGGTGCGCGGCAGGCGCTTCGCCGCCACCAGCAGCGTCGCGATCAGCGTCAGCACGGGAATCCAGACGACGATGCTGATGTCCTCCGCGGCGACGCCCACCCGGGATTCCAGGAATTCCACGCCGAAGTCGAGCGTCATCAGCACCGGGATGGCGATGCCGACATAGACGAGCATCGAGGAGAAGCCCTGCTTCAGGGCGATGCGGAACGGGGTGATGTCGTCGTCCCGCATGGCCGCGATCTTGTATCGGCGCACCCAGACGAACACCAGGACAAACCGGTAGAGCACCGTCCAGAGGCCGCCGACGAGACTGGCGACGAACAGTTCGTCCGCGGTGAGCACCGGGGACACCGCCGCCGAGCCGAGCAGCAGAAACATCGACGAGCTCGGCGGAATGGAGATGCCGAGGCCGGCGTTACCGGCGACGAGCGAGGCCGCCAGGTCCGGCCGCCAATGGGATCTGATCATCCAGGGGATGGTCACGGAGCCGACGGAGGCCGCGATCCCGGAGCCGGACCCCGAGGGGCCGCCGAGCAGCGCCGCCGTCGAGGTCGACACATAGGCGGAGCCGCCCCTGAGCCTGCCGAACACCGAGTTGAGCAGGGTGACCTGCTCGTCGATGAGGCCGAGCCTGGTCAGCAGATAGCCCATGAAGACGAATGCCAGGGCCGCGAAGACGACTTCCTCGGAAAGCGCCACATCGAGGCCGGCCCATACCAGGTCCGGCGCATCCATGCCGCCGAAGAGGCATACCACCAGGAATCCGACGAGCATGGCCTCGCCGATACTGCGTTTCAGGACGCCGTTCCAGGCGACGATGGTGACTATGTAGGCGATGAGTGCCCAGACCGCTGCGCCCACGACGAGCTCCTTTGGTCGTACCGGCGTTTCGATTTCGAAGGTTGACTGACATGGGTGCTGCCATCGCCGGACGGGGGTGGGTCGGGGCGTTGGGTGACACCGGTGGCCCGGAGCGCTCAGGCGATCTGCTCCGCCAGCGCGAGGATTCCGCGGGCCTTGGTGACGATGGGTGCGTCGATGAAGCGGCCATCCGGTAGGGCGAGCGCTCCGATGCCGTCGATCCCCGCCTGGTCGGCGGCGTCGACGACTTCCCGCGCGCGGGAGATCTCCTCGGGGCTTGGCCTGAAGGCGGCGCGGATCACGGGTATCTGCCGCGGGTGAATCGCGGTGCGGCCGAACATTCCGAGGCCTCGCCCGCGCGCGCAGGATGCCTGTAGGCCCTCCCGGTCGCGGACGTCCGGGTAGACGGACATCGGCACCGGGCCGAGCCCGGCCGCGGCGGCGGCCAGCACGGCCCGGAGCCGCAGCTGGTCGAAGGCGGTTTCCAGGCCGATGGAGAGCGCGGCCGCCAGATCCTGTTCGCCGAGCGCGAGCCCCGCGATCCGCGGATGTGCGGCGATCGCGTCGATGTTCGCCATGCCGCGCGCGGACTCGATCAGCGCGTGCGCCCTCATCGGCTGGCTCCCGAAGGCCTCGTCGACCGGGGCGAGATCCTCCACGGAGTCGATCTTGGGCAGCCGGAGGGCGTCCACCCCCGGCGCCCCGACCAGGGCCCCGAGATCCTCGCGTCCCCGCGGGGTCGCCAGATCGTTGATGCGCACATGGAGAGCCGGTCCATCCCCGGTGTCCCGTCCGGCCAGGTACCGCACGGCGTTCTCGCGCGCCTCGTCCTTGTGGGCCGCGTCGACCGCGTCCTCCAGGTCGATGATCACGACGTCGGCGCCGCTGGCCGCGGCCTTGTCGAAACGTTCCGGGCGGTCACCGGGGACGTAGAGCCAGGTGATCGGCATGTTCATGCTAGGGCTGTTCATGCTATGACCCCCTGCTCGCGCAGCATCCCGATCTCCTCCGGGCCGTAGGACAGGTCGGCCAGGATCTCGTCGGTGTGGCGGCCCAACGGCGGCCCGGGCCAGCGGATTTCGCCCGGACTCTCGGAGAGTCGGAACATCACGTTCTGCATCGTGACCGTGCCCAGTTCCTCGTCGGGCAGTTCGATGAAGGTGCCCAGGGCCGCGTACTGCGGATCGTCGGCGATATCCGACATGTCATAGACGGGGGCGATCGCGGCCTGCGCCCGGGCGAACTCGGCGATCACCTCGTCGGCGTCCCGTTCCGCGATCCAGGAACCGACCGCCTCGTCGAGCTCCTCGACATGCCGGACCCGGCCATGGCCGGTGGCGAACCACGGCTCCCGGGTCAGCTCGGGCCGGCCGACCAGCCGCAGCACGCGCTCCGCGATCGGCTGGGCGCTGGTGGAGACCGCGACCCAACGGCCGTCCCGGGTGCGGTAGGTGTTGCGCGGGGCATTGCTGGTGGAGCGATTGCCCGTCCGCTCCGGGATCACGCCCAGGGCTCGGTAGGCGGTCATCTGCGCCCCGAGGATGCCCAGGATCGGTTCGATGATCGCCATGTCGATGACCTGGCCCCGCCCGCTGGACTCGCGGGCCTTCAGCGCGACCATGATCGCGTACGACATGGCGAGCCCGGCGATCCCGTCGGCCAGGGCCAGCGGGGGCAGCACCGGCGGGCCGTCCGGCTCCCCGGTGCTGGCGGCGAATCCGCTCATGGCCTCGGCCAGCGTGCCGAATCCGGGCTGCGCCGACATCGGCCCGAACTGGCCGAAACCGGTCATCCGGGCGACGATCAGCCGGGGATTGATCTCCTGCAACTCCCCGGGCGCGAGTCCCCACCGCTCCAGCGTCCCGGGGCGGAAGTTCTCCACCAGAACGTCGGCGTCCTCGACGAGCCGCCGCATGATCCGTTGCCCCTCCGGGGCCGAGAGATCCACCGCGGCCGTGCGCTTGTTGCGGGACAGCGTCTTCCACCACAGGCCGACCCCGTTCACGGCCGCCCCGTGCCCGCGGGAGGGATCTCCCCGCCGAGGGTGCTCGATCTTGATCACGTCGGCGCCGAAGTCCCCCAGCATCATGGCCGCCGTGGGGCCGGCGAACAGCGTGGCGGTGTCGATGACCTTGAGGTCGGCGAGGCTTGACATGACGCTGTAACTTATAAGATATACAGTGCAAGTCAAGAGGTTCGCCGGATCCGCCTCCCGAGCGAGCTTCCCGGGGAGAGCTCGCGCGAGATACTTCATCACCGGGGGTCACGCGAATCCGAAGGGCAGCGATGCAGTCAGGTGAGCAAGCGGGGGGCATCCGCCAGCCGATGAGTAAGGCCGACTACGTCTACGAGGTGCTTCGGGACGAGATCCGCAACGCCCGAGTGCCCGGCGGCACCCAGCTCAAGGCCGCTCATGTCGCCCAGCGCCTCGGGGTCTCGATCACCCCGGTGCGGGAGGCACTGCGCCGGCTGGAGAAGGACCGGCTGGTCAGCTACCAGAGCCATCGCGGCGCCACCGTGATCGATCTCAGCGACGAGGCCCTGCTCGAGTTCTACAGCCTGCGCGCGGTGGTGGAGGGGCTCGGCGCCAGACTCGCCGCGGACCGGATCACCCCCGAGCAGCTCGCCGGGCTTCGCCGGATCCACCGACAGATGGCCGACGACGCGGCCCACCAACGAAGGGACCAGCTCGGCGAGCAGAGCCGCCAACTGCATCTCGCGATAGCGGACATCGGGGGCCCGGCCTTCCTCGGACAGCACGCCCACACCATCCAGGACAGCTTTCCGGTCCCCGCCGACGCGTCGCTGTGGCTCGACACCGAACAGGCGGAGCGGCATCTGCTGGAACACGAGCGGCTGCTCGACGCACTCGAAGCCGGCGACGGCGAGGCCGCCGAGCGCATCATGATCGAACACGTCACGGCCAGTGGCGCCTACCGGGTGGGCGGCCACCCGCGACAGGGCCAGATATGACGGCGGCACGGCGCCGAGGGCTCCTGGGGCGAAGCGTCACAGCGGCCACTCGTGGACCTGACCGTCGGGGGCGGCGAAGCTGAGGGTCTGGCCCTCCGGGGTGGCCCTGATGGTGAACCACTCACGGCGTGGTCGGTTCATCGCGAGCCACTGGTCGTGCGCGCCCTCGACGTCCGCCCACAGGTCGCGGGGGCCGGAGGCGAGGACCGTTGCGCCGGGGCCCGGCCGGAGGTCAGTAACGCGCGAGGTCGAGCCGTCCGCGGGGTCGTGGAGCGCCGTCGTGTGGGTCCCGTCCACACTCTGGTCAAGGAGTCGCTGCCCCTCTGCCGCAACGCTTTTCACGTCTCCCCTTCCAGATAGTCAGCGATCGCGGATGTGATCGGAAGGCCGGTCGCCACCTCGATGAATCCGTACTGTCCGGAGGGGTTGACCTCCAGGAAGACCCATTTGTCGTCGGGAGTTATCGCGAAGTCAAATGCGCCGTACGGTAAGCCGAGATGTTCAAGCATTCGATGAACGCCCGTCTGCACCTCGGCCGGAACGTCGCAGGTGTCGTATGTGTGGCTGGCGTAGTCACTGCGCCAGTCGATGCGGCCCTTTTCGGATTCCGAGTGAATCGCCACAGCGAAGACGCGTTTCCCCACAACGGTTAATCGGACGTCGAACGCTTTCGGTACCCACTCCTGAAACAGATGTGCTGTTGTAGCTATGTCGGGGTGGGGGAGGTCTTCGGGGGCAACCAGGCTCGTGTAAACGGCTGCGGTGCGCCCTTCGACCTGGCCACGTATGGGATGGAACGGTTTGTAGACAAGTCGGCCACCGACGCTGTCGGCGAAGTCCTTTGCCGCCTTGGGTTCGTTCGTGATCAACGTGCGCGGCACGCTCAGGCCCGAGTCGAGCGCGACGCGAAGCTGTAGCGGCTTGTGCTCGGCGTCCGCGGCCTTCCCGGGTGGCGACAGCCACGGGCACGGCAACGCGACCAGCAGGCCGCCGAAGCCCAGGCGTGCCTCCCTTTCGGCGACCTTCCGGGCTTCTGGGGACATGCCGGACGGTAGCTGCGGACGTTTCGGACGGCGGAAGTACACGGCGCGAACGGCCTCAAGAGGCAGCGTGCGGCGGTCAGTTCGCAGACTGCCCCGCCACCCGTCCCCGGTGAGACTGGCGGCCAGGGCCAGCCCCACCGGGAACTGGGCCACATCAGCCCGGAAGACCGGCACGGCGCGTCTGTTCAGTTCGCCCACGGCAAGGTCGGCCGTGGGGTCGAAGCGGCCGGCCAGGACCAGTACGGTTCCGGATCGTGGCATTAGTCGTCACTCGGTCCGGGATCGTCCGTCGGTGGACTATCCACCCACCATGGTGGAGTAGGGACGTGTCGCGTCGGCAGGGGATTGACGGCCATTCCTCGGTCGCCGCAGATTAGTCGAGGAATCTGCCAGAGGCAAAGGCCAGGGACTCCAAACGGGTCGACGGAAAGTGAGCGAGCGTGCGCGATTCGTAAATCGCCAGTCACTGGCGTCGCGTGGCGCCTCTCACCCCAATCCACGCAAAGGGAAGCTTCACCCGGCAGGGGTGTAGAACCACGCCTCAGACAACTCGGTCGTTGGTGACTGATTCGGGACCGCGACGCCGACAACGGGGTCAATTGGTCCACGGACAGGACCGCCCATACGGGCGACGTCGCGATGCGCGTCCGCCCTTCGTCAGTCCGGGGGAAGTGGTCGCTTACGCCGTTCAGGGCGTTGTCGAACTCGGTGACGGGGGACGTCAGTTGTTTGAGCGCAAGCCGGTCAGCCCTGGCCGGGGTGGGCCAGGGACTGCCAGGGCACGCTGGACTGGAGGTCGATCAGCAGGTCCAGCATGCTCTGCAGGTTCTGCGGGGTGAGCTGGCCGTGCTGCATCGCGAAGAGGTGCTGCTGTTCGAGACCGACCACACTGGCCCGCGCCCGTTCGTCCTGGGTGAGGGCCCCGGTCAGGCCGGGGTGGAGCACGGCGCGAGCGAACGCCGCGTCCTCGGTGCTCACGTGGAACGCCGCGTCGAAGGCCGGATCGCCGATCGTGGTGTCCCGGTTGAGGAAGGTCGCGGTGGACAGCCCCTGTTTGGCGAGCTGAAGCCGCGGGCCCGGCACCGGACGGGAGATGTACACCACCGCCAGCCGCTGCATGGTGGTGCGCCCCGGTGTGGGCGGCCTCGCCACCTGCGCGGCCTGGAAGTGCATGCCCCGGTGCTCGCCGGCGAACTGGGCCTGGATGTTCAGGATGGCGCTGCCGGTGGCCTGGTACAGCAACCAGCTCTTCTGAGCGATCTGCCGGTCCGGCTGGGCCTGCTGCCAGCCGCGCTGCCGGCAGTAGGCGGCCACCTCCTGGATACCGGCCACGGCCTTCTTGCGGAGGTGGATGGCGAGCACCACGCCTCCGACGAGTATCAGAAGGATGAGCCCGAAGGCGATCGGAACGACGAGTTCCACGAGGTAGTCCTTTACTCACTTGCGATTCCGGAACGGTGTCACCCGTGCGGCGATGGTCACAGGAGGGAATGACGTCCGCATGACGCCGGCGCGACGCGGCCCACCGTGCTTGTCGTGCTTGCCGTGGAGTGCACTTCAAGATGCAGACTCGCCGCCATGGAGACGACGCAGGGAAGCAACGGGACGCCCGGACGAGGGCTGGGGCGGAGTGGGATCACGACGAGCGCGCTCGGCTTCGGGTGCTGGGCGATCGGTGGGGAGTGGTTCAGCGGCGAGGGGCAGCCGCGGGGGTGGGGGAAGGTCGACGACGAGGAATCGGTCCGCGCGCTGCGGCGCGGGATCGAGCTCGGGGTGACGTTCTTCGACACCGCCGCCACCTACGGCACGGGCCACAGCGAGGAGGTGCTGGGCCGGGCGGTCGCCGGGCGACGCGACGAGGTGGTGATCGCCACCAAATGGGGCTATCCGTTCGAGCCCGGTAGCCGCCGGTCCGACCTGGTGCCGGACACCAGCCCGGGGCATGTGCGGGAGTCGCTGACCGGCTCGTTGCGGCGGCTGGGCACCGACCGCGTGGACCTGTTCCAGCTGCACGTCGGGGACGCCGCGCCCGAGGAGGCGGCCGAACTGCGCGAGGTCTGCGAGGAACTGGTCGGGGAGGGGCTGATCAGGGCCTACGGGTGGTCGACGGACGACGTGACGCGGGCCCGGATCTTCGCGGAGGGGCCGCACTGCGCCTCCGTGCAGGTCAACGCGAACGTCTTCGAGGACGCGCCGGAGATGTTCGCGCTGTGCGCCGAGGCGGAGATCGCCGCCGTCATCCGCGGGCCGTTGGCGATGGGGGCGTTGACCGGGAAGTATGCGGGAGGCGCCGCGCCCGCGATCGCCGGCGGAGACATCAGGGCGCAGCCGCCGGAGTGGCTGCGGTTCTTCGAGAACGGCCGGCTGAAGCCGGAGTGGCGCGCCCGTTTCGACGCGGTGCGGGACGTGCTCACCAGCGAGGGTCGCACGCCGGCGCAGGGCGCGCTGGCCTGGTTGTGGGCGCGCAGCCCGCACGCGGTGCCGATCCCCGGCGTGCGCACCGTCGCCCAGGCCGAGGAGAACGCCGGGGCGCTCGCCTTCGGGCCGCTCACGGACGAGCAGCTGAAGCAGGTTGACGCTCTGTTGGAGCGGGCGGGTTGAGATTCGGCACGGCCTGGTCGGCCCAGATGCACTTGCCGACCTCGGTGTAGCGGGCCCCCCACGCGGTGGCGACCAGGGCGACCATCTGCAGACCGCGCCCGAACTCGTCCTCGAACGACGGGTGCCGCACGTGGGGCGTGGCCTCGCTGCCGTCGTAGACCTCGGTGGTCAGCGTGCCGTCGAGGAGCAGCAGCCGGAGCCGGAGGGGCCCGACCGCATGCCGGATGGTGTTGCCGATCAGCTCGCTGACGATCAGCTCGGTGGAGTCGGTCAGCGCCCGCAGGCCCCAGTCGGCCAGCTGGGCCGCGCACACCTCGCGCGCCCGGCCGGCGGACTGCGGGGCGTAGGGAAGGTTCCAGGTGGCGATGCGGTCGGCCGGGATGCGCCGGGTGCGCAACGTCAGCAGCGCCGCGTCGTCCTGCGGCCCGCGGGGGTCGGGGCGCAGGCTGGTGGTGATGGTGTCGCAGAGCCTCTCCAGCCAGGCGGTCTGCTGTTCGGGGGCGGCGGAGAGCGCGGGCGGCGTGGCGGCGGCCCGGTCGAGGATGCCGCCGAGCCGGGCGGCGCCCGCGTCCGGGTCGTCGGAGCCGAGCAGCCCGTCGGTGTAGAGCACCAGCAGGCTGCCCTCCTCCAGCTCCACCACGCTGGTCTCGACGGGCAGTTGGGCGACGCCCAGCGGCGGGCCCTGCGGGATGCGGTTGAGGAACTCGGGCGGCCGGCCAGGACGGACCAGGGCGGGCGGCGGGTGCCCCGCGCTGGCCAGGTCGCAGCGGCCGGTGGTCGGGTCGTAGACCGCGACCAGGCAGGTGGTGTACACGGCGGTGCCGTCGTTGTCCCGGCCGAGGCGGGTGACCACGTCGTTGAGGTGGGCCATCAGTTCCTCGACGGCCATGTCCAGGGTGGCCAGGGTGAGCACCGCGTTGCGCAGGATGCCCATGGTGATGGCCTGGTCGAGGCCGTGGCCCATGACGTCGCCGACGACCATGGTGACCCGGCCGCCGGGCAGCGGGATCGCGTCGTACCAGTCGCCGCCCACCTGGTCCCCGCCGCTGGCCGGCCGGTAGCGGGCGGCGGCGCTCACCCCGGGCAGGGACGGCAGCGCGCCCGGCAGCAGCGCGCGTTGCAGCCGCTGCGCGCGCCCCTGAGTGTCGTCGAAGAGCCGGGCCCGCTCCAGCGCCTGGCCGATCAGGGCGGCGAGGGTGAGCAGCAGGCCGCGCTCGTCGCGGCCGAACTCCCGCGGCTCGTCCCAGCTGATCACGCAGCTGCCGACGTGCCGACCCGAGGCCATCAGCGGCAGGATCGCCCACGCCTGTTTGCCGCTCGCCTCCACCAGCGGCGCCAGCTGCGGCCAGCGGCGGTTGTGCTCGCCCGGCGAGCCGACGAAGTCGGCCTCCCGCCGGCCAGGAACGAACAGCCGCTCGGAATCGCCCAGCTCCCGCAGCTGCCGCAGGAAGCCCGTCGAGTACCCGGCGGAGCCCACCAGCCGGGAACGGCCGCCGAGCAGCGAATGCACCACCAGGCCCGAGGCGCCGAAGGAGGGCAGCACGTGCTCGGCCACCGCGTCCACCACGTCGCCGGCGGCCAGCGACTGGGCCAGCGCGGTGGTCAGCGCCGAGATCTGCTTCGCCCGGTCGGCGGAGGCCCGTTCGGCGCCTTCCTGTTCGGTGATGTCGACCATCTGGCCGGCCAGATAGGAGGAGACCGGGACCAGCCGGACGCGGTAGTACGCCTCGCCGCTCCGGCGCGTCATGCGCAGTTTGAACGTGGTGGGGCCGGTCGCGGCGCGGGCCTCGGCGAACCGCTCCCGCAGCCCGGTCTCGGCCAGGAACGGGGCCGTCTCCCAGAGCACCCGTCCGCCGATCTCCGAACCCTCCTCGGCCGTGATCCGCAGGCCCTCGCGGTTCGCGTACAGCACCCGGTCGTCGGGTCCGACCACGTAGAACGGGTCGGGCAGGTCCTCCAGCACCCCGCGCAGCCACTCCAGCATGCCGCGCCGGGTGGTGACGTCCCAGGCGGTCCCCGCCATGGTCAGCGGCGCGCCGTCCTCGGTGTAGGTGGTGTGGGCCCGCAGCTCCAGCCAGCTCAGCCGGCCGTCGAGCGCGCGCACCCGGTACTCCACGGCGAAGGTGTCGCCGGTGGCCAGGGAGCGTTCGATCTCGGCCTCGACGCCGGCCCGGTCATCCGGATGGATGCGCTCCATCCAGGACTCGATGCGGTGGTCCCATTCGTCGGGGTCCATCCCGAGCACGTGCTGGACCAGTTCCCCGCCCAGCTCGTCGATGGTCAGCAGCCCGGTGGACAGGTCCCAGGACCAGGCCGCGACCGACAGCGAACGCATCGCCTGCCGCCACTCCGCGCCCGAGGGCTCCTGCCACCACGGCGGCACCCCGCTGCGCGGCTCCCGCACGTGCGCCAGGCGCTCGCCGAGCAGCCGGCACAGCTCGCCGAGGAACGCCTGCCGCCGCTGGTCCGGCGGGGCCTTGGCCAGCACCGACAGCACGCCGACCACCTCCTCGCCGGACGGGATCGGCACCGCCAGCACGCCGACGCTCTCCCAGCCGGCGGGGGAGTCGGCGGAGTCGGCCGGGTGCTCCGTGGACCACACGGTCTCCCGCTCCCGCACCGCATGGGCGGGCGCGGCCGCATCGTCCCGCGCGAGCTGGTCGTACGGGCGGACCAGCGTGGGGGGCAGGCCGGTGGCGGCGGCCAGCCGGAGCGCGTCCTCGCGGGGTCGCGCCAGGTGTACGAGGCCGCCCAGGGCGCCGACCGCGGACACGGCCTGTTGGAGGCCGAGCCGCAGCAGCTCCACCTCGCCGGGCACCTCGCTCGCCTCGGCGATCAGCCGCAGCCGGAACCCGTTCGGATCCGCGGACGGCTGGCTATCAGACATAGGTATGACCTCCTTATCACACCTCCGCCAGCTTCCCTCCATCATGCTCTATTGATCGGATATGCGCGGTTCGGCCGATTCAGCCCCGGCTGATGCAGAACTCGTTGCCCTCGGGGTCGGCCAGCAACGTGATGCCGTTCTGCCGGTTCAGCACGGTGGCGCCGAGCTGGGTCAGGCGCTCGATCTCCAGGTCCGGGTCGCCGACCGCCAGGTCCAGATGCACCCGGTTCTTCACCCGCTTGGGCTCGGGGACCCGCTGGAACCACAGGCGCGGGCCGCCGTTCCTGGACTCGACGAGCACCGTGGGGTCGTCCTCGGGGTCCTCGATGCCGAAGGCGCGCAGCCGTTCGAGTTCTGCGGCGTCATAGGGGGCGACGGCGTAGCCCTCCAGCGCATCCGCCCAGAAACGGGCGATGGAGGCGGGGTGGGCGGCGTCGAAGACGATGTCGTGGAGTCGGGCCATCCGGCCATCATCGTGGCGTCGAACGCACCGTGTCACCACCCCGTTTCCGTCTCACCCGCCCGGGCGCCACCCCGGGCCCCACCGCAGGTCGCGGCGCCGACCCCGCCCCGCGAGGCCCGGCGCCGCGCCCCGCGGGCGGGGTCATCGGGCGCGGTCAGTGGAAGCCGTGCTCCGCCGCCGGATAGGAGCCGTCCACCACGTCCTCGGCGAAGGACCTGGCCGCGTCGCCCAGGGTCTCCCGCAGGCGCGCGTACTCCTTGACGAAGCGCGGCACGCGCCCGCCGGGCCAGCTGGTCATGCCGGCCATGTCGGTCCACACCAGCACCTGGGCGTCACATTCCGCGCCCGAGCCGATGCCGACCGTGGGGATGTGCAGGCTCCGGGTGACCTCGGCGGCCAGCTCCGTCGTGACCAGCTCCAGCACCACGCCGAAGGCACCCGCGTTCTGCACCGCCTTGGCGTCCCGCAGCAGCTGCTGCGCGGCCTCCTCACCGCGCCCCTGCACGGGGTGGCCGCCGTAGGCGTTGACGGACTGCGGGGTCAGCCCGACATGCGCCATCACCGGGATGCCGGCCTCGACCAGCAGCCGGATCTGGTCGGCCGAGCGCTCCCCGCCCTCCAGCTTCACCGCGCCGACCCCGGCCTCCTTCATCAGCCGGGTGGCGCTGCGCAGCGCCTGCGCGGGGCCCTCCTGGTACGAGCCGAACGGCAGATCGCCGATGATCAGGGCCCGCCGGGTGCCGCGCACCACGGCGGCGGACAGCATGGTCATCTCGTCGAGGGTCACCGGCACCGTGCTGTCGTAGCCGAGGTGGCAGTTGCCCATCGAGTCGCCCACCAGCATCACCGGGATGCCGGCCTCGTCGAAGACCGAGGCGGTCATCGCGTCGTAGGCGGTGAGCATCGGCCACTTCTCGCCGCGTTCCTTGGCGGCCGCTATGTCCCTGACGGTGATCCGCCGGTTGCTCTTGCCGCCGTACAGCCCGACGCGCTCCTGTCGGGCCGGTGCCTGGGCAGACCTGTGCGACGTCATCGCGTTCATGGTGGTGCTCCTGTTCGTCGTCTCGAGGCGCCGGCGCGGCGTCCCCGGATCGTTCTCCATAGTCGCACCGTGGCCGCGATTGAGGAATCGTTGTGCCGCGGAACCTGGTGCCGCGCGCCACTCGTCCAGGTCAGCAGGGGGTCGGGCCCGTGCGGGGGCCGGTAATTGCCGCCGCGCGCCGGAGTTCCCCTATCGTGCCCAGGGCGCACGGCGGGCCCGGGCGACGGCGGTCGTAGGGCGGGCGCGGTGGTGAACGGACAGCGGAGCACGGGGCGAAGGTCAGTGAGGGCACGGATGGCACGCTTGTTGAGCCCGGACACCCGACGGGAGCCGAACGCCGGGACGGTCGACGGGGACCGCCCCCGGTGGGGCGACCGCGCCGGCCGCTGGCGGCGCGGCTGGGTGGTCGCCGGCCTGACCGTGCTGCTCACCCTGCTGATGCTGCTGCACTCCCGGGTGCCCAACGGGATCGGCAACCTCGGCAGCCTGCTGCAGACCTTCCTGCCCTGGTTCGGGCTCGGCATCCCGATGCTGGCGCTGTGCGCGGTGCTGCGCCGCTCGCTGACCGCCGTGCTGGCGCTGGTGCTGCCGGTCGCGGTCTGGTTCGACCTGTTCGGCGGCCTACTGGTGGACAAGACCGGCGAGGGCGGCTCGCTGATGGTGGTCAGCCACAACGTCGACGCGGACAACCCCGACCCCGCCGCGACCGCCGAGGCGCTGACCGAGTCGGGCGCGGACGTGATCGCCCTCCAGGAACTGCCGCAGGAGAAGCTGGCGAGCTACGAGGAGGCGCTGGCCGCCGACTACCCGCACCACGCCGTGGAGGGCACGGTCGGGCTGTGGAGCCGCTACCCGCTCGGCGAGACCAGCCCGGTGGACACCGGCATGGGCTGGACCCGGGCGATACGTGCCACCGTGCACACCGGAGACGCCACCCCACTCGGCGACGTCGCCGTCTACGTCGCGCATCTGCCGTCGGTGCGGGTCCAGTTCGACGCGGGCTTCACCGCGGAGCAGCGGGACGACGCGGCCGACCTGCTGGGGCAGGCCATCGCCGCGGACCCGCTGGACCAGGCGGTGCTGCTCGGCGACCTCAACGGCACCATGAACGACGGCGCGCTCGCGCCGCTCACCTCGCAGCTCCGCTCCACCCAGGGCGCGGCCGGCGCCGGCTTCGGCTTCAGCTGGCCGGCCGGATTCCCGATGGCCCGGATCGACCAGATCCTGGTGCGCGACCTGGAGCCGGTCTCCTCCTGGACGCTTCCGGACACCGGCAGCGACCACCTGCCGGTCGCCGCCCGGCTCGATCCCGTCTTCGACTCCTGAGCGACCCGTCACCCCAGGGTGATCGCCCGATTTCATCCCGTTTTCCTGCGGTCTGTCGGGTCTGGACTATGTTGGAAGCATGTCCCGTACCCGCTTCGCACCCGACCGGGGCCTGACCGGGCGCATGGTCACCACCATGTTCCTGATCGGGCTGCTCTACGTGGTCTTCGTCGGGGTGCTGCTCGTCGCCCTGGGCCGGGCCTGGCCGCTCGTCGTGCTGTTCGCGGGCGGGCTCTTCGTCGCGCAGTTCTGGTTCAGCGACCGGATCGCCGCGTACAGCATGGGCGCCCGGGAGGTCACCCCCGAGGAGGCGCCCGAGCTGCACGGCGCCGTGGACCGGCTCTGTGCGCTCGCGGACATGCCCAAGCCCCGGGTGGCCATCGCCGACTCCGACGTGCCCAACGCCTTCGCCACCGGGCGCAGCCAGCGGAAGTCCCTGGTCTGCGCCACCACCGGGCTGCTGCGGCGGCTGGAGCCCGAGGAGCTGGAGGGCGTGCTCGCCCACGAGCTCTCGCACGTCGCGCACCGTGACGTCGCGGTGATGACGGTCGCCGCGTTCCTCGGCGTGCTGGCCGGGCTGATCACCCGGATCGCGCTGTGGTCCGGGCTGATGCGCGGCGGGCGGAACAACCAGAACGTCGCGCTGCTGCTGGTCCCGCTGGTCAGCGCCCTCGTCTACGTGCTCAGCTTCCTGCTGACCAGGCTGCTGTCCCGCTACCGCGAGCTGTCCGCCGACCGTGCCGGCGCGCTGCTGACCGGCCGGCCCTCGGCGCTGGCCTCCGCGCTCACCAAGGTCTCCGGACAGATGTCCCGGATCCCGACCCGCGACCTGCGGCGGGCGGAGCCGTTCAACGCCTTCTTCTTCGCCCCGGCACTCTCCGGGGCGGGGATGAGCCGGCTGCTGTCCTCGCACCCCACGCTGGAGCGGCGGCTCGACCAGCTCGGCCGGATCTCCGCCCAGCTCGGACAGGGATGAGGCGACGATGGGCCTGCTCGACATCCTGCTGGGCCGCAGCAAGCCGGCCCGGCCCGATCTGGACCAGCTCTTCGCGGTCCCCTCGGCGGCCGTCACGCTCCAGGCCGGCGCCGGTTTCGTGCCGACCGGACTGGCCTCGGTCTGCTTCGCCAGCGTGGAGGGCGGCGCGTTCGCCCGGCTCCAGGAGGAGGTGCGCGGCCTGCTCGACGCGGACGCCGGCACGCCGGACGCGGGCCCGGCCGGCGTGCCCGTGGAGTTCAGCGAGGACTCCTACGGCTACACCTGGCTGCTCACCCGGCACACACCCGACGACACCGCCGCGCTGGTCAACGACCTGCACGCGGTCAACACGCTGCTCCAGGACGGCGGTTTCGGGCCGCAGCTGCTGTGCTCGCTGGTCGGCTTCCGCGACGAGCGGGATCGCCCGCTGGCCCTGGTGTACCTCTACAAGCGCGGCACCTTCTACCCGTTCGCGCCGCGCCCCGGCGCGACCGAGAAACGCGACAACGAACTGGAGCTCCAGGTCAGGGCGCTGCTGGCGAACGACCTCAGGGTCGAGCCCGACCTCGGCCGCTGGTTCCCGGTGTGGGGCGCGCCCGGCCTGTGAGCCCGCCCGGCCTGTGAGCCCGCCCGGCCTGTGCGCCCGCGCGCTAGTCCGTCTCCTCCCGCCAGCCGTTGGTGATCGGCAGCCGGCGGTCCTTGCCGAAGCCCTTCGGGGAGATCTTGGTGCCCGGCGGGTACTGGCGGCGCTTGTACTCGGCGGTGTCCACCAGGCGCAGCACCCGGCTCACCAGTTCGGGGTCGAAGCCCTGCGCGACCAGGTCGTCGCGGCCCTGGTCGCGGTCCACGTACCTTTCGAGCAGCGGGTCGAGCAGGTCGTAGTCGGGCAGCGAGTCGGTGTCCACCTGGCCGGGACGCAGTTCGGCGCTCGGCGGCTTGGAGATCGAGCTCTCCGGGATCGGTGGGGTCTCGCCGCGCCGCTCCGCCGCCGCGTTGCGCCATCTGGCCAGCCGGTAGACCGCGGTCTTGTACAGATCCTTGATCGGTCCGAAGGCGCCGACCGAATCGCCATAGAGGGTGGAGTAGCCGACCGCCAACTCGCTCTTGTTGCCGGGGGCCAGCACGATATGGCCCTCCTGGTTGGAGATCGCCATCAGCAGGGTGCCGCGCAGCCGCGACTGGAGGTTCTCCTCGGCCAGTCCGGTCAGCTCCACCGAGGACATGTACGCGTCGAACATGGGGCGGATCGGCACCGTGCGGAAGTGCAGCCCGGTGCGCCGGACCAACTCGGCGGCGTCCGTCTCCGAATGTTCGGAGGAGTACCGGGACGGCATGGCGACGCCGTACACGTTCTCCGGGCCCAGCGCGTCGCAGGCCAGGGCCGCGACCAGCGAGGAGTCGATGCCGCCGGAGAGTCCGATCAGCACCGAGCGGAAGCCGTTCTTCGCCACGTACGCGCGCACGCCCGTGACCAGCGCCTGGTAGATCTCCTCCGGGTCCTCCAGGCGCTCGGCGAAGTGCTCGGGCGCCCCGGCCGGGTAGCGCGGCGGATACGCGTCGAGCGGCGCCTCGGAGAGCGTGTACCGCTCGATCCGCAGCCCGTCTCCCACCCGCTCGTTCGCCCGCTCGTCCGGGTCGCCGGCCGTCCGCGCGCCGGCCCGGGGCAGCTCCAGGTCCACCAGCAGGCACTTCTCGGCGAACTGCGGGCCGCGGGCCAGCACCGTCCCGTCCCGGTCGACCACGATTGAGTCGCCGTCGAAGACGAGCTCGTCCTGGCCGCCGACCATGGCCAGGTAGGCCAGCGCGCACCCCGCCTCGGCGGCCCGCTTGCGCACCAGGTCCAGGCGGGTGTCGTCCTTGTTCACCTCGTACGGCGAGGCGTTGATCGACAGCAGCAGTCCGGCGCCCGCCTCGCGGGCGGCCGGCACCCGGCCGCCGTCCTGCCACAGGTCCTCGCAGATGGCCAGCGCCACGTCCACACCGTGCAGCCGCAGCACGGGCAGGGTGTGCCCGGGCACGAAGTACCGGAACTCGTCGAAGACGCCGTAGTTCGGCAGATGATGCTTGGCGAGGAAGAGCACCACCGCGCCGCGGTGCAGCACGGCGGCGGCGTTCTGCGGCGCACCGGCGGGCTGGCCGACGTTGCCCGGCGGCCGCTCGGCCTCCCGGGCCCGGTCCAGGTAGCCGACCACCACCGGCACCTCGCCGAGCCCTTCGGCGGCCAGCCGTTCGGCCAGTCGGTCCAGCGTGGCCCGGCTGGCCGAGACGAAGGAGGCGCGCAACGCGAGGTCCTCGACCGGATAGCCGGTGAGCATCATCTCGGGGAACGCGACCAGATGCGCACCGTGTTCGACGGCCTGTCGCGTCCAGCGCAGCACGGCGTCGGCGTTGCCGGTCAGGTCGCCGACCCGGGAGTCGATCTGGTTCAGGGCGATGCGTAGCTGAGGCACACCGTCGAGTCTAGTCGGTCTAATCGTCCGACTGACATTATGGGGCGCGCGCCGCGCCATTGCGCGCCGGCGCGATCCGGCCGGGGTTCGGGCCGTCCGCGAACGGAAAGCGCGGGGCGGCCGATGCGGCTTGACCGCACCATATGCCCGTCGCATATGTGACCCGCGCCGCCCGGGGCGCCCCGGCACGGCTCGGCATTCGCGCCAGGATCGCCGCCCGCGCGGTTCCCGGCGCGTGCCGGAGGGCAGGCTTAGCCACCCCCGCACCCCGCGTCCTTCGCTGGCACACCAGTTCCCGCTGATCGCAGAACAAGGGAGTGGAATGCCCCAGGACATCAGCTTCTTCCTGCCCTTCGTCCCCCGAGTCAACGCCGAGGCCGACCGAGCGCGCGCGCACCACCTGTCCTGGGTCCGCGCGCATGACCTGGTGCGCGGCGCCGACGCGCTGCGCCGCTACCGCGCCTGGCGGTTGACGGACCTGGCCAGCTACGCCTACCCCGACGCGGCGGGCGACGACCTGGACCTGGTGACCGACGCCGTCTGCCTGGGATTCCCGCTGGACGACCAGTTCGACGGCGAGCTCGGCCGCCAGCCGGAGCGGGCGGCGCGGCTCAGCGCGGAGCTGGCCAGCATCCCGTACCAGGCGCCCGGCGCCCGCCCCCGCCTCGACGCGCCCCTGGCGCACGCCTACGCCGACGTGTGGCGGCGCAGCGCCCGCGGCATGTCCCCGGCCTGGCGGCGGCGCGCCGCCGACAACCTGACCCGTTTCTTCCGCGCGTACGTCGAGGAGACCGCCAACCGGCACCGCGGCACCAGGCTTACCGAGGCGGCGTACGTCGCGCTGCGCCGCCAGGCGGTCGGCACCGCCCCCTGTTTCGACCTGATCGAGCGCGCCGGACGCTTCGAACTGCCCGCCCGCGTCCACCGCAGCCGCGAACTGCGGGCGCTGACCCGCTGCACCGGGGACGTCGTCTTCCTGTGCAACGACGCGCACTCCGTGGAGCGCGAGGAGGCCCAGGGCGACCCGCACAACCTGGTGCTCATCCGGCAGCGCGACCGCGGCTGCGGCCGGCGGGAGGCCACCGCCCACGTGGGCGCGCTGGTACGGGCGCGGGTCGAGCGGTTCCTGGAGCTGACCGACCGGCTGCCCGAGGCCGCCGCCCGGCTCCGCCTCGGCGCGGCGGGCCGCCGGGACCTGGCGCGGTACGTGGACGGGCTGCGCTCCTGGATGATCGGCAACCAGCTCTGGGGCGTGGCGTCCCCGCGCTACGCAGGCCACGCCCCCGCCGACGCCCCTGTCGACGCCCCCGCCGGCAGGGGCATCGGCGATCCGGTCTCCCCGCTGCTCGCCTCCGGCGGTCCGGGCTGAGCGTCCCCAGCGGCCGCCCGCGCCCGCCCCCGTCCGGGCGGCGCGTTCAGACGGGCGGGGGCGCCTGGCCGGTGCTCCCGCCCGGCGCCTCGGGCCGCGCGTGCCGGGGCGCCGCTCGGCGGCCCAGCCGTCCCAGAAGCCCGCGCCAGCGCGCGCGCCGCCCACGGGAGCCACGTCTGGCGCCGGCGGGCGGCCGCCGCGCCGGCGACTCGACCGGAGGTCGGGTGGCGCCGGGCGTGGGCGGGCGCTCCGGGTGGACGGCCCCGTGCGGCGTGAAGGCCACGGGCAGCGCGTCCAGGTGGCGCGACCAAGTGGAGGCGCTCCAGCTCAGCGCGTCGGGCTCGACCGTCAGCCGGATGTCGGGCAGCCGGCCGAGCAGCACCTCGATGCCGGTGCCGGTGATGGCCCGGCCGATGTCCTGTCCCGGGCATTCGTGCGGGCCGCAGGTGAACGACAGATGGGAGCGGTTGCCGTGCATGATGGCGCCCGGCTGGGGCCGGATGCCCGGGTCGGTGTTGCCGGCCGCCAGACCCAGGAGTAAGACGTCGCCACGGCGCACCGTGTGTCCGGCCAACTCCATGTCGTACGCGGCGAAACCGCCGGGGCACACGGAGATCGGCGGCTCGTCCCACAGCACCTGCTCCACCGCCGAGGGCAGCGTCAGCCGCCCGCCGCGCACCGAACCGTGGAACCGCGGATGGGTGAACACCATCCGCAGGGTGCCGGCGATCAGGTTCGTGGTGGACTCGTTGGCCGCGATCATCACCAGCCGCAGATGGTGGCTGACCTCCGCGTCCGACAGGTCGCTGGGGTGCGCGATCAGCCAGGACGTCAGGTCGTGGCCCGGCTCCGCGTGCTTGCGGGTCACCAGCGCGCCGAGCGTCTGCTGGATATACTGGTCGGCGGTGACCGCCTTCTCGGTGCCCATCAGCAGCTGCCGGCTGGCCGTGACCAGCCGCGGGCCCTCCTCCTCCGGCAGCCCGAAGAGGTTGGTCAGCACCAGCATCGGCAGCTGCTGCCCGTACTGGCTGAGCAGTTCCGTGCGTCCCGACTCGCTGAACTGGTCGATCAGCTTGTGCCCGTAGTAGACGACGTTCCGGCGCAGGCCGCGGCGGTCGAAGCGCTCCAGGCTCTCGTTGACGGCGCGCCGCAGCCGCTGGTGTTCCGAACCGTCCTGGTGCGTGCAGTCGGGCCCCCAGGCCAACACCGGGGCGATGGGGGAGTGCGGCTGCACCCGACCCTCCTGCCATTCCCGCCAGTTGCGGCCGTCCCGGCTGAAACGGCGGGGATTGCGGGCGATATGCAGGATCTCCTGGTAGCCGAGCACCAGCCAGGCCGGCACGTCGCCCTCCAGCAACACCGGTGCCACCGCCCCGTGTTCGGCGCGCAGCCGGTCGTACACGCCCATCGGGTCGGCGGAGACGCCGGGACCGTACAGCCGCTGCACGCCCCCAGGACCGGTGCCGTGCGCCGGGCAGCCGGGTGGCGGGGCGGCGGGGGAGCCCCGGAGCGGCAGGGCGGGGGAGTCGGCGTGGGGGGAGTCGCTCATGATGCCTCCGAGGTGGCGGTCGTGTAGAGGTAGCGCATCAGCGTCAGCAGCACGTCCCGGCTCGAGTCGAGCTTGCGGGCGTCGCAGTTGACCACGGGCAGCCGTTCCGGCAGGTCGAGGGCCGAGCGCAACTCGGCCACCGGGTGCAGCGGAGCGTCGGGGAAGTTGTTGATGGCGACGACGAACGGGACGCCGGCCTGCTCCAACTGGTCCATCGCGACGAAGCTGTCCTCCAGCCGCCGGGTGTCGACCAGCACCACCGCGCCGAGCGCGCCGTCGATGACCCCGTTCCACAGGAACCAGAAGCGCTGCTGGCCCGGCGTGCCGAAGAGGTAGAGCACCAGCCGCTCGTTGAGGGTGATCCGGCCGAAGTCCATCGCCACGGTCGTCTCGGTCTTGCCCTCCACCCCGGCCAGATCGTCGACGCCGACGCCGGCGGTGGTCATGGTTTCCTCGGTGGTGAGCGGCCGGATCTCGCTGACCGAGCCGACCATCGTGGTCTTGCCGACGCCGAAGCCGCCGACGATGACCACCTTGACCGACTTCTCGGCGGAGCTGGGCAACAGGTCGGCCGTGCGCGGGCCCGGCCCGTCATCCGCGTACACGGCGCCGACGCCAGCACCGGCGCGCGGCAGTTCAGAGTCGTTGGAGTCCATCGATCAACGCCTTCAAAGTCTCAAGGTCGGGATCGGCCGCGGCCTGCTCCTGCTCGGCGCGGGTCTCCCGGACCACCACGTGGTCGCCGGACAGCAGCTCCGTGACCAGCAGGCTGACGGCGCTGAACGGCAGGTCAAGGTGGGCCGATATCTCGGCCATCGCCAGCGGGCGCTCGCACATCCGCAGGATGGCCGCCTGCTCGGGACGCTTGCCGGAACGGGGGGAGGATCGGGTCACGACGAGCGTGACCAGATCCAGGAGTAAGGACTCCTCGTCCCCCTCCCCGCCCCCGGTCACCACGTAGAGCGGTACGGCGGCGCCCTCCGACGCCCCCCGGCCCGCCCCGCGCTCCGCGGGCCCGCTCACGGTGCTGCCTGCTCCGGGGAGCGGGGTGCGCTGGAGAGGTGCTCGCCGATGCGCAGCACCAGGTCCCGCATGCGGTGGCTGACCAGCCCCGGGTCCACCTCGGCGCTGGCGGTCACCGCCAGATAGGAACGGTCGCCCGCGGACATCAGGTAGAAGAAGCCGCCCGCCAGTTCCAGGATCACCATCCTGACCTCGTCACCCACCGACCCCTCGTCCTCCGCCGGCAGTTCGGCCGCGATGGACTGCGCCAGGCTCTTGATGCCCGAGGCGGCCGCGGCGATTCGTTCGGCGGTGTCCCGCTCGGTGCTGTGCCGCGCCATGCACAGCCCGTCGGCCGAGAGCACCACGATGTGGCGGATCGTCGGGACGGTGGCGGCCAGGTCCCTGAGCAGCCAGTCCATGTTCTTGAGCCGTTGCTGTGTCACGTGCTACTCCACCTTGCGTTCCATGACGTCGTCTGCCGGGTCGTCTGCCAGGGCGTGCTTGATCGGGGGCGCTGGATCGGGGCGACGGCCCGCGGGGCCGCCGCCTTCGGCTACCTGCGGGACTGACGCTCGGGCCGGGACTCGGGGCCCGGGTCCCCGTCGTGCGGGCGACCCGGCTCCCCGACGGAACGGGGGTCGGCCGACGCCGCGGTCCGGCGCGGTGTCGGAGCCGACCACGCGGCGAAGAACGCCTCCACCCACCGGCCGGTCTCCCGCCGCGGGTCCGCCGCCGGCGCGCGCCGCTCGCGCGGGCCACCCGGCTCCCCCCGGGGCGGCGGCGGGGGCGGCGTCGCCTGCGGGTCGAGAGCGCGCCGTCGCCGGCGCTGCGGCAGCCCGTTGGCGCCCCGCTCGTACTCGTAGAGGTCGTCGTGCGCCGGCTGGGCGAGCGGCGCGCTGGCCGCCAGCTCCGCCGGATGCGGGTTGTAGATCGGCGGGCCCTTCAGCGGCGGCGCGGGCGCCAACAGCTCCTGCGGTACGAAGACCACCGCCCGCACCCCGTCGCAGGTGGAGGGGCGCAGCGAGATGCGGGCCCCGATCTGGGCGGCCAGGATGCCCGCCACCCGCAGCCCCAGCCGCGCCGTCTCCCCCAGGTCCTCGATGTCCATGCCGTCCACGCCCTGGCGCAGCAGGAACTCGGCGCGCTGGCGCTTCTCCTCGGACAGCCCCGTGCCCTTGTCCTCCACGGAGATCTCGATGCCGGTGGCCACCTCCTCGGAGTTCATGATCACCATGGAGGTGGGCGGGGAGTAACGGGTGGCGTTGTCCAGCAGCTCGCCGAGGATGATGATCAGCGGCTCGACCACGTCGCCGCGCACCCCGACCTCGACCACCCGCTGCTGCTCCACCCGCAGGTACTCGTTGATCGGCCCGGCGCCGGCGCGCATCACGTCGTAGAGCGAGACCGCGTCGCGCCAGCGGCGCACCGGGCCGCCGCCGCCCATGACGGCCAGTCCGGCGGCGAACCGGCCGGCGACGTTGATGCCGTGTTCCACCCGCATCAGATCGCCGAGCATTCCGGGCGCGCCGTGCCGGAACTGCATCTTGCCGATCTCCTCGCGCATCCGGTTGATCTCGGCCTGGATGCGGTTGGCGATGCTGACGATCGCCTGTTTGCCCGAGTCGCGCTGCAGCTCCATCTCGCGCAGCGTGTCCGTCACCGTGAACAGCACCGCGTTCAGCAGCTCCGCCATCCGCGGATCGGTGGACGATTCCGGCGACAGCGCCATCGCCCTGGTCAGCTCCATGTCCCGGCGGGCCCGGACCATCGCGCTCGGCAGCACCTCGCTGGCCAGATGCTCGGTGTCCGCCAGATGGTCCTCAAGCCGCTGCCGCAGCTCCGCCACGGCCCGACCGCGCCGCGCCGTCTCGCCCGCCATGGCGCCGACCACCAGGCTCGCCGCCCCGCCGCTGACCGCCACCGGCAGCCGCTCGTCGGCCGGGACCAGGAACGCGGCCACGGCGGTGCAGGCGACGAGCAGGGTGGGGGGCAGGAACCACACGCCCGAGCGGGCGGGGCGTCGGGCTCGGCGTAAGGAGGCGGCGCGCACCATGGGCATCCTTAGGGATCGGCTCGTGACGGCTGGCTGTACTGGCTGTACACGTCAGGCGTATGCCCCTGACATGTCCGAGCCGCGGCGACGCACGCAGCGAAGATCAACCGGGCGTAGCCACCACAACTCGCAATGTGACTGGGAGAGTAGGGGGCCGGAAGCGTCTCCCGCAGGCTGTTGCGGAAACCTCCCCCGAACGGGTCGCGACTGCGGTATGGGACTCTGGCGGAGGGCTCCGGGGTACCCGGGCCCGAACGCAGCACCACTCGTACCGCTGTTCCACAATGACGGCAGGACGAGATACACAGAGGTACACACAGGTGATGTGGGGCGGCCTCCTCGCGTGCGCAACGCCCCGGAAACCCCGGCCTGCGAGGATGGGTGGCTATGGAGAAGCAGCAGGAGTTCGTGCTCCGGACCCTGGAGGAGCGCGACATCCGGTTCGTGCGACTGTGGTTCACCGATGTGTTGGGCTTCCTGAAATCCGTCGCCGTCGCGCCCGCCGAGCTTGAGCAGGCTTTCGACGAGGGCATCGGCTTCGACGGCTCCGCGATCGAGGGTTTCGCCCGGGTGCACGAGTCCGACATGATCGCCAAGCCGGCCCCCAGCACGTTCCAGATCCTGCCCTGGCGGGCCGAGTCGCCGGGCACGGCGCGGATGTTCTGCGACATCCTGATGCCGGACGGCTCGCCCTCCTACGCCGACCCGAGGTACGTGCTCAAACGCACCCTCGCCAAGAGCTCCGATCTGGGCTTCACCTTCTACACCCACCCGGAGATCGAGTTCTTCCTGCTGAAGAACAAGCCGGTGGACGGCACCCGACCCAGCCCGGCCGACTCCTCCGGCTACTTCGACCACACCCCGCAGAACGTCGGCATGGACTTCCGGCGCCAGGCCATCACGATGCTGGAGTCGATGGGCATCTCGGTGGAGTTCTCGCACCACGAGGGCGCGCCTGGCCAGCAGGAGATCGACCTGCGGTACGCGGACGCGCTGTCCACCGCGGACAACATCATGACGTTCCGGCTGGTCATGAAGCAGGTGGCGCTGGAGCAGGGCGTGCAGGCCACGTTCATGCCGAAGCCGTTCTCCGAGTACCCGGGCTCCGGGATGCACACCCACCTCTCGCTCTTCGAGGGCGACCGGAACGCCTTCCACGAGACGGGCGCCGAGTACCAGCTCTCCAAGATCGGCCGTTCCTTCATCGCCGGGCTGCTGCGGCACGCCGGCGAGGTCTCCGCGGTCACCAACCAGTGGGTCAACTCCTACAAGCGGATCTGGGGCGGTGCGCAGCGCCCGGCCGGCGCCGGCGGCGAGGCACCCTCGTACATCTGCTGGGGACACAACAACCGCTCCGCGCTGATCCGGGTCCCGATGTACAAGCCGGGCAAGACCGGCTCCACCCGCATCGAGGTCCGCTCGCTGGACTCGGGCGCCAACCCCTACCTGGCCTACGCCCTGCTGCTGGGCGCGGGCCTGAAGGGCGTCGAGGAGGGCTACGAGCTGCCGCCGGGCGCGGAGGACGACGTCTGGTCCCTCACCGACCGCGAGCGCCGCGCCCTGGGCATCGAACCCCTGCCGCAGAACCTCGGCGAGGCCATCGAACTCATGCAGGGCAGCGAACTCGTGGCCGAGACCCTCGGGGAGCATGTCTTCGACTTCTTCCTGCGCAACAAGAAGCAGGAGTGGGAGGAGTACCGCTCCGAGGTCACCCCGTTCGAGCTCCGCAAGAACCTCCCGGTGCTTTAGCCCTTGCCGGGCGGGGCGGGAGGTGGCCTTCGGACCCGCCGGGGGCGCCCGGCCGGAGCCGGCCGGGCACCGCAGGGGCCCGTCGCGCAGCCCTCCGGGGTCGCTGTTCGGGGGTCCAGGGGGCGGAGCCCCCTGGTTTCGGGGAGGGCGGGTGGGGACGGCCCCGCAGGGTAGGCGCCACCAGTGGTTACGCTCGGGGGATCACACACACGCGCGGCAAGCGCGCACGCACGACGGGAGGAGATCCGTGGCGGTGGGCGGACGACGGGAGAGCCGTTTCGGACGACTGCTGCGCCACGGATTCACCGACCCGGGCGCGGCCGAGCGCCTGCTGGACGACGACGCGCTGCGCCCCGCCGCCGACACCGCGCTGATCGACGCGCTGGGCGCGGTCGCCGACCCCGACCTCGCGCTGCGCTCCCTGGCCCGGCTGGTCGAGGCCCAGCCGCCCGCCGAACGCCCCGTGCTGCTCGACACCGTGGCCGCGGCCAAACCGCTGCGCGACCGACTCCTCGCGGTGCTCGGCGCCTCCGAGGGCCTCGGCGACCATCTGGCCCGGCACCCCGACCAGTGGCGGGCGTTGGCGGCCTTCGAGGCCGCCAGCGATCTGCACCCCGGCATCGCCGAGTTCGAGGAGGCGCTGGCGCCCGCCGTCGACGCCGACACGCTGCGGGTGCACTACCGGCGCGCGCTGCTCGCGATCGCCGCCCGCGACATGACCGGCACCACCGGATTCGCCGAGACCGCCGCCGAACTGGCCGACCTGGCCACCGCCACGCTGCGGGCCGCGCTGCGGATCGCGTGCGCGGACGCCCCCGAGGACGCGGCGCTGTGCCGGCTCGCCGTGATCGGCATGGGCAAATGCGGCGGCCGGGAGCTGAACTACGTCTCCGATGTGGACGTGATCTTCGTCGCGGAGCCCGCCGAGGGGATCGCCGAGGACCGCGCGATCCAGGCCGCGACCCGGCTGTCCGCGGCCCTGATGCGGATCTGCTCGGACACCACCGTCGAGGGCACCATCTGGCCGGTCGACGCCAACCTCCGCCCCGAGGGCCGCAGCGGGCCGCTGGTCCGGACCCTCAGCAGCCATCTGGCGTACTACCAGCGCTGGGCCAAGACCTGGGAGTTCCAGGCGCTGCTCAAGGCCCGCCCGGTCGCCGGCGACCCCGGACTCGGCGCGGAGTACTGCGAGGCCGTCGCCCCCCTGGTGTGGCGCGCGGCCGAGCGCGACAACTTCGTCGCCGACGTGCAGCGCATGCGCCAGCGCGTCGAACGTTCCATTCCCGCCGCCCAACTGGAGCGCGAGCTCAAGCTCGGCCCGGGCGGGCTGCGCGACGTGGAGTTCGCCGTCCAACTGCTGCAGCTGGTGCACGGCCGCACCGACCCCGAGCTGCGGAGCGCCCCCACCCTCGACGCGCTGGCCGTGCTGGCCGCCCGGGGCTACGTCGGCCGCCGGGACGCCTCCTCGCTCGACACCTCCTACCGCTTCCTGCGCACCGTGGAGCACCGCATTCAGCTGTACCGGCTGCGCCGCACCCATCTGATGCCGACCGACGAGGCCGAGCTGCGGCGCCTGGGCCGTTCGCTGGGCTTCTCCGCCGAGCCGGTCACCGAGCTGACCGAGGCGTGGAAACGGCACACCGCCGCCGTCCGGCGGCTGCACGAGAAGCTCTTCTACCGGCCGCTGCTCGACGCCGTCGCCCGGCTGGAGGCCGGCCAGGCCCGGCTCCGCCCCGAGGCCGCCAGGGAGCGCCTGGAGGCGCTGGGCTACGCCGACCCGGCCGCCGCGCTGCGCCACCTGAAGGCCCTCGCCTCCGGCGTCTCCCGGAAGGCCGCCATCCAGCGCACCCTGCTCCCCGTGCTGCTCGACCGGTTCGCCGACTCCGCCGACCCGGACGCCGGCCTGCTCGGCTTCCGCAAGGTGTCCGACGCCCTGGGCACCACCCCGTGGTACCTGCGGCTGCTGCGCGACGAGGGGGCCGCCGCCGAGAACCTCGCCCGGGTGCTGTCCGCCGGGCGGCTCGCCCCCGACCTGCTGCTCCGCGCCCCCGAGGCGGTCGCGCTGCTCGGCGACCCGGAGGGCCTGACGCCCCGCGGCCGGACCGCGCTCCACCAGGAGGTGCAGGCCGCCGTCGGCCGCGCCGACACGCCCGAGCAGGCGGTGACCGCGGCCCGCGGCGTGCGCCGGCGCGAGCTGTTCCGCACCGCGGCGGCCGACATCGTCGGCGCCTACGCCCCGGAGGGCATCGCGGAGCGGGAGGTGGGCCCGACGGACCCGATCGACCCGGATCCCGCGATCGCGTCCGAGGACCCGGGCGACGCCCTGGACCGGGTGGGGCGGGCGCTGACCGACATCAACGCCGCCACCCTCGCCGGCGCCCTGCGGGCCGCCACCGAGGCCCGGATCGCCGCCACCGGCGAACCGCTGCCCACCCGCCTCGCCGTCGTGGCGCTCGGCCGCTTCGGCGGCCAGGAGCTCGGCTACGGCTCGGACGCGGACGTGCTCTTCGTGCACCAGCCGGCGGAGGGGGCGGACGAGCCGGCCGCCGGCGAGGCCGCCTTCGCCGTGGCCAACGAGACCATCCGGCTGCTCCAGCTGCCCAGCATCGACCCGCCCCTGGTCATCGACCCCGACCTGCGGCCCGAGGGCAGGAGCGGCCCGTTGGTCCGCACGCTCACCGGCTACGCCGCGTACTACCGCCGCTGGTCGCTGGTGTGGGAGAGCCAGGCGCTGTTGCGCGCCGCCCCGGTGGCCGGCGACGCCGCGCTGGGCGAGCGGTTCGTCGAGTTGGTCGATCCGCTGCGCTATCCCGAGGAGGGACTCGACGACCGGGCGGTGCGCGAGATCAGGCGGCTGAAGGCCCGGATGGAGGCGGAACGGCTGCCGCGCGGCGCCGACCCCACCACGCACACCAAGCTCGGTCGCGGCGGCCTGTCGGACGTCGAGTGGACCGTGCAACTCCTGCAGTTGCGGCACGCCGGGAACGAGCCGGGGCTACGCACCACCCGCACCCGGCCGGCGCTGGCCGCGGCGGTTGCGGCCGGACTGCTCGCATCGGCGGACGCCGAGGTGCTCGACGAGGCGTGGGTGCTGGCGTCGCGGGTGCGCAACGCGGTCATGCTGGTGCGCGGCCGGCCGCTGGACACGTTCCCCACCGACCCGCGCGAGCTGGCCGCGGTCGCCCGCTACCTGGGCTACGAGCCGGGCGCGGCGCGGCAGCAGGACACCGGCAGCAGCGGCGAGATGCTCGACGACTACCGGCGCACCACCCGGCGCGCCCGCGGAGTCGTGGAACGCCTCTTCTACGACGGCGGCTGACAGCGGCGCCCAGCGCGCGGGTCGCACGCTGGGCGCTGGGCTTGCGGTCGAAGTCTGGTCTCGGAGCGCTAGGAGAGGCGCGGCGTCATCGATCCCCGGGGGCCGCCCCCGGATCCGCTGTGGGCCGACGCGGCGTCCGCGGGCACCTCGCGCGGCAGCCGGTAGCACCACCGTCCGAACCACAGATAGGCCACCAGGTACCCGAAGGCGAGGCACACCGAGCCGCCCACCGCGTCCAGCCAGAAATGGTTCGCGGTCGCGACGATCACGACCAGAGTGACGGCCGGGTAGAGCACGCCCAGGGCCTTCAGCCACAGCGGCCGGGCCAGCACGGCGATGGTGATGCCGCACCACAGCGACCAGCCGATGTGCATCGACGGCATCGCCGCGTACTGGTTCGAGACCTGGGCCATGGTCGAACCCTCGGCGGACAGCGAGCCCCAGGTTTGGTGCTGGGTCGCGGTGTCCACGAAGTCCATCCCCTCCATCAGCCGCGGCGGCGCGAGGGGATAGAAGTAGTAGCCGAGGAGGGCGATGCCGGTGGTACAGAAGATCACGAGGCGGGTCGCCCCGTAACGTCCCGGATGCTTGCGGAAGAGCCAGACCAGAACCACGATCGTGACGACGAAGTGCAACGTCGCGTAGTAGTAGTTCATCGACACGATCAGCCAGGTCACGCCCTCAAGGGCGTGGTTGACCGAGCGCTCGAACGCCAGGCCGAGCGAGCCCTGGAAGTCCCAGACCCACTGGGCGTTGCGCTGCGCCTGGTCCACGCGCTCGGGCGCGGCGTTCCGGATGAGCGAGTAGACGCCGTAACTGATCGCGATCAGCAGCAACTCGAACCAGATCCGCGGTCGCCGCGGGCTCCATCGTCCGCGTAGCCGTGATCGCAGCGAGGTCGCAGACGACGCGGGCGTCGTCTCGACTCTCTGTCGACTCACGGCGCCCGTCGCTTCGGCTCGCTGTTCATCCTTCGGCCTGACGCTGGTTGCCCCCATGCGCCCATAGTCTGCCAGAGCGCTGACACCAACCCGATCATCCTTCCGTCGGGTATTCGCCCCGGCACACTCATCCGCCCGTCGGAGACCCCCCTTCCGGGCCGCACCGGCCCTGCTCAGGGCTCAGAATCCCGGTCAACCTGGCCGAAAACGCCCCCGCGCCCCCACCCTGTGCGGATTTCGTCACGGTTGCTTGTGCCGTCCGGAGGGCGCCCCCGGTGTCCCCACGTGCGCGGGCGGTCAGGGGCGGGTGGTGTGGGGCGCGGTGGCTGTGGAGCCTCGGACCACCAGTTCAGGCATGCTCGTGTCTTTCGGGGGGCGACCCCCCGGGCCCCCGCGTCGCGCGGCCGGTCAGGGGCGGGTGGTGTGGGGCGCGGTGGCTGTGGAGCCTCGGACCACCAGTTCAGGCATGAAGACGAACTCGCTGGGTGGGGCGGGTGTGCCGCCGATCTCCTCCAGGAGGGCGCGGACGGCGGCCTGTCCCATCGCCGGGACCGGCTGGCGGATCGTGGTCAGCGGCGGGTCCGTGAACGCGATCAGTGGCGAGTCGTCGAAGCCGATGACCGAGCAGTCCTCGGGTACCGACAGCCCCCGCTGCCGCGCCGTGCGGATCGCGCCGAGCGCCATCATGTCGCTGGCGCAGATGATCGCCGTGCAGTCCAGGGACAGCAGGGCCGCGCTCGCCGCCTGCCCGCCCTCCAGCGTGTAGAGCGAGTGCTCGATCAGCCGCTCGGCGTCCCGCTCCGCGAGCCCCAGCTCCTTGCCCATCGCGCTCACGAAGCCGTCGATCTTGCGCTGCACGGGCACGAACCGCGCGGGACCGAGCGCCAGCCCGATCCGGCGGTGGCCGAGCGACGCCAGGTGGGTCACGGCCAGCCGCATCGCGGCCCGGTCGTCGGGCGAGACGAAGGGCGCCCGCACCTTCGGCGAGAAGCCGTTGATCAGCACGAACGGCACGCCGTGCCCGCGCAGCCGCTCGTACCGCTCCATGTCCGCGCTGGTGTCGGCGTGCAGCCCGGAGATGAAGATGATCCCGGACACCCCGCGCTCCACCAGCATCCCGGTCAGCTCGTCCTCCGTGGAGCCGCCGGGCGTCTGGGTGGCCAGCACCGGCGTGTACCCCTGACGGGTGAGCGCCTGGCAGATGACCTGCGCGAAGGCGGGGAAGATCGGGTTTTCCAACTCGGGCGTGATCAGGCCGACCAGGCCGGCGCTGCGCTTCTGGAGACGGGCCGGCCGCTCGTAACCGAGCAGGTCGAGGGCCGCCAGTACGGATTCGCGGGTGCCGGCGGCGACTCCGGGCTTGCCGTTCAGCACTCGGCTGACGGTCGCCTCACTGACCCCCGCCTGAGCTGCGATGTCAGCAAGCCGTGCGGTCACAGTTCCGGACTGTACCGGCAGGGCCCCCGGCTGCCCACAGCTGAGGGGTGAGTGTACCGGAATGTATGAATTTCGGTGCTTGCCTTCCGTTGCGAGGTTGTTCCGTGCTGCCCCGGGGCCCCGTGGACCCCTTGCCCCGCTTGGGAAACATATCTTGCAGAAAGTTGCCGCAATCTCTTTCCAAACCGGAGGTCCGCTGTTACGTTCCTGCTCAGTCCGGCGCCGTGGAGGCACCACGCATAGGCTGGACAGAAGCCCCTAAATCGGGTGTAACGCTTGAAGGAGTTCACATGCGGCGCAGCATAGGGACGGCAGCGATGGCAGCGGCCCTGACTCTTGCGGCAACAGCTTGCGGCGGTGGCGGGGACGACGGAGGGGGCGAGGGGTCGGACGGCGAGCTGTCCGGGACCGTCACCTTCTGGGACACCTCGGGTGAGACCGAGAAGGACGCGTTCCAGGCCGTCGCGGAGGACTTCGAGAAGGAACATCCGGACGTGACCGTCGAGTACGTCAACGTGGGGTTCAGCGACGCCCAGAACCGTTTCAAGAACGCCGCGGGCGCCAACGAGGCCCCCGACGTGATGCGCACCGAGGTCGCCTGGGTGGCCGACTTCGCCAGCCTCGGCTACCTCTACCCGCTGGACGGCACCTCCGCCGTCCAGGACCAGGAGGACTACCTGGAGGCGGCCTGGGCGAGCACCCAGTACAACGGCGAGACCTACGCCGTGCCGCAGGTGACCGACACCCTCGCGCTCTTCTACAACAAGGCGCTCCTCGACGAGGCCGGGGTCGAGGTGCCGGAGACGCTCCAGGACGTCAAGGACTCCCAGGGCGCCTTCGAGGACATCGACGTCACGCCCATGTACGCGCAGGGCGACGACCCGTACTACTTCCTGCCCTTCCTCTACGGCGAGGGCGGCGACCTGGTGGACGTGGACGCCGAGGAGGTCACCGTCGACGACGAGGCCGGCGTCGCCGCGTTCGAGGCGTTCCAGGGCCTGATCGACTCGGGTGCCGCGATCACCGACACCAGCGAGGGCAACGAGAACAAGATGCGGTCCTTCGCCGACGGCGAGGTGGCCATGATCGTCGGCGGCCCGTGGTCCATCGGCGAGGCCAGCGAGGCGCTCGGCGACGACCTCGGCGTCGCCCCGGTGCCCGGCGGCAGCCAGGCCCAGGCGGCCCCGCTCGGCGGCTGGAACTACGGCGTCTACGCGGGCACCCCGAACGCCGACACCACCTTCGAGTTCGTGCGGTACATGAGCTCGCCCGAGGTCCAGCAGCGCATCACCGACGAGCTGAGCCTGCTGCCGACCCGCACCTCCGTCTACGAGCAGCCCACCGTGGCCGACAACGAGATGGTGCAGTTCTTCCGCCCCGCCGTGGACGTGGCGCACGAGCGCCCCTGGATCCCGGAGGGCCAGTCCCTCTTCGAACCGCTGCGGGTCTCCATGGAGGCCATGCTGACCGGCTCGGCCTCGCCCGAGGACGCGGCGGTCGACACCGGCGACGCGTACCGCGAACTGCTCGAAGACTGGCAGTGACCGGGGCACGCCTGAGACGGAGGGCCGACACCATGGATGACGCCGACGCCGTGCACCCCGCGAAGTCCGCCGGGGCGGTCGCCACCCCGGCGGACGGCCGGCCGCTGGCCGGGGCCGCGGACGCCGTGCGGGGCCGTGTCCCGCGCCGTTCACCCAGACGGATGCGTCACAGCGTGAACAACTTCTGGTACGCCTGGGCCATGATCGCCCCGGTGGTCGTCGTGGTCGCCGCCATCGTCGGCTGGCCGCTGGTCCGGGGCATCTACCTCTCCCTCACGGACGCGGACGAGACCAACGTCGAACGCACCATCGGCGTGAACACCATCGAGGCCAGCTACGACTGGGTCGGCCTGGAGAACTACCGCGAGATCCTCACCGACACCGTCTTCTGGGACCGGCTCGGCTGGACCGTGGCGTGGACCGTCAGCTGCGTCAGCCTCACTTTCCTGCTGGGTCTCGGCCTGGCCACCATGCTCAACCGCCGGTTCCGCGGCCGCACCCTCTACCGGATGGCGCTGATCCTGCCCTGGGCGATCCCGGCGTTCGTGTCCGTCTTCGCCTGGCGCATGCTCTACAACGAGCGCAACGGCATCCTCAACAGCGTGCTCGACGGCCGCGGCCTCGGCGGCATCGCGTGGCTCTCCGACCCGATCTGGGCGAAGGTCGCCGTCGTCGCGGTGAACGTCTGGCTCGGCGTGCCGTTCATGCTGATCGCGATGCTCGGCGCGCTCCAGTCCATCCCGCTCGACCTCTACGAGGCGGCCGAGATGGACGGCGCGAACGCCTGGCAGCGGTTCTGGAACATCACGCTGCCCGGCGTCCGCTCGGTCAGCATGACCGTGGTCTTGATCAGCACCATCTGGACCTTCAACATGTTCCCGGTGATCTTCCTGCTCACCCGAGGCGGGCCGGCGGGGGAGACCGACATCCTGGTGACCGAGGCGTTCAATCTCGCGTTCATCAGGGCTCCGCGCGATTTCGCGGAGTCCGCCACCTGGGGCGTGCTCATCCTGCTGCTCCTGGTGCTCTTCGCGATCGCCTACCGCAGGGCGCTCCGTCGGCAGGGAGAGGTGTGGTGATCATGGCCTCCGAATCGGCCTCCGAGACGACGACCTCCGGCACGACCCGGTCCACCCGGGCGCCGGCCCGGCAGCGGCGCCAGCGCCGCCGCGGCGAGCGCGGCCCGCTGGCCTCGATCGGGCTGCACGCCACGCTGGTGGTCGCCGCCCTGATCGCGGTGTTCCCGCCGTTCTGGTTGCTGGTCACGTCCTTCAAGCCGAAGGCCGACACCTTCACCCTCTCGCTTGTCTCGGACTTCAGCTTCGCCAACTACGACTACGTGCTCAACGACACGGAGTTCCTCCACTGGTTCGGCAACTCGGTGCTGGTCGTGGTGACCACCACGGTCATCGGCGTGCTGATCTCCGCCACCACCGGCTACGCGCTCAGCCGCTTCCGCTTCCCCGGCATGCGGACGTTGATGTGGATCCTGCTGATCACGCAGATGTTCCCGATGGCCGTGCTGATCGTGCCGCTGTACAACCTGATGTCGCGGTACGGCCTGCTCAACCAGCCGATCTCGCTGATCGTCACCTACCTGACCATCGCCGTGCCCTTCTGCGCCTGGATGATGAAGGGCTTCTTCGACACCATCCCGATCTCCATAGACGAGTCGGGACGGGTGGACGGCCTCTCGCCGTTCGGCACCTTCTGGCGACTGGTGATGCCGCTGGCCCGACCGGGCCTCGCGGTGACCGGCTTCTTCACCTTCGTGACCGCGTGGGCCGAGGTGGCGTTCGCGACCGCCTTCCTGACCGGCGACGAGAACCTGACGCTGGCCGGCGGCCTTCAGACGTTCGTCAACCAGCACACCCAGGACTGGCATCTGATGACCGCCGCCGCGGTGCTCGTCGCCGTGCCCGCGCTCATGGTCTTCGGCTACGCGCAGCGCCATCTCCAGTCCGGGCTCACCGCCGGCTCCACCAAGGCGTGACGGGCCAGGCCCCGCGCGTTCCTTCCCGTAGCGACGACACCACAGGGACGACATGACCCAGCATCTCGCCGACCGCACCCAGCCGCCGTCGGGTGACCCCACGGGGGTCACGCACCCCGCCTCCGCCGCGGCCGACTCCACCCCAGGACACCAGCCGGAGTGGTGGCGCGACGCCGTCATCTACCAGGTCTATCCGCGCTCCTTCGCGGACGGCAACGGCGATGGCATGGGCGACCTGGCCGGCATCCGCCGCCGCCTGCCGTACCTCGCGCATCTGGGCATCGACGCCGTCTGGCTCAGCCCCTTCTACGCATCGCCGCAGGCCGACGCCGGCTACGACGTCGCCGACTACCGTTCCATCGACCCGATGTTCGGCGATCTGCACGACGCCGACGCGCTGATCCGCGACGCGCACGAGCTGGGCCTGCGGATCATCGTGGACCTGGTGCCCAACCACTCCTCCGACCGCCACGAGTGGTTCCAGCGGGCGCTGCGCGAGGGCCCAGGATCGCCGGCGCGCGACCGCTACCACTTCCGGCCCGGCCGCGGCCAGGACGGCGAGGAGCCGCCGAACGACTGGGAGTCCATCTTCGGCGGGTCGGCCTGGACCAGGACCAAGAACCCCGACGGCACGCCGGGGGAGTGGTACCTGCACCTCTTCGCCCCCGAACAGCCCGACCTCAACTGGGACAACCAGGCGGTGCACGACGAGTTCCGCTCGCTGCTGCGCTTCTGGCTCGACATGGGCGTGGACGGCTTCCGCATCGACGTCGCGCACGGCCTGGTCAAGGCCGCGGGGCTGCCCGACATGGGCCGCACCGGACAGCTGAAGCTGCTCGGCACGCAGGTGCTGCCGTTCTTCGACCAGGACGGGGTGCACGACATCTACCGCTCCTGGCGCAGGATCCTGGAGGAGTACCCGGGCGAGCGGATCGGCGTCGCCGAGGCCTGGACGCCCAACGAGAACCGCACCGCGCTGTACGTGCGGCCCGACGAACTGCACCAGGCGTTCAACTTCCACTACCTCAACGCCCCCTGGGACGCCGCCGAGCTGCGCCGGGTGATCGACACCTCGCTGGAGTCGATGCGCCCGGTCGGCGCGCCCACTACCTGGGTGCTGTCCAACCACGACGTGGTGCGCCACCGCACCCGCCTCGGCGGCGGCCTGCGGCGCGCCCGCGCCGCCACCCTGCTGATGCTGGCGCTGCCCGGCTCCGCCTACGTCTACCAGGGCGAGGAGCTCGGTCTGCCCGAGGTCCTCGAACTGCCCGACGAGATGCGGCAGGACCCGGCGTTCTTCCGGCGCGGCGCCGGCAGCCCCGGCGGCGTGGACGCCTCGGGCGATGCGGACGGTCAGGACGGTCAGGACGGGCTGCGCGACGGCTGCCGGGTGCCCATCCCGTGGACCCCGGCGGGCACTTCGTACGGTTTCGGGGAGGGGGGCAGCTGGCTGCCGCAGCCGGCCGGCTGGGGCGAGCTGTCGGTGGCCCGGCAGACCGGCGACCCCGACTCCACGCTGGAGCTGTACCGCAGCGCACTGGCGCTGCGCCGCGAACTCGACGCGCTCGGCGCCGGCGACGGCGTCGAATGGCTGCCCGCACCCGAGGGCGTGCTCGCGTTCCGCCGCCGCGGCGCGGACGGCGGCGCGTTGATCTGCGTCAGCAACACCCGGACCGAGCCGGTCACCGTGCCGGAGGAGCTGACCGGCCGCGGGGAGGTGCTGCTGGCCAGCGACGGCCACCCGGGCGGCGGCACGCTCGCCGGCGACACCACCGTATGGTGGGCGGCGTGACAGAGGGGAGCGCGGCGTCCGGCACACCGGGCGCCGCCACGCCCGGCCCGGCCCGGCTGGCCGACATCGCCCAGCAGGCCGAGGTCAGCGAGGCCACCGTGAGCCGGGTGTTGAACGGCAAGGCAGGGGTGGCCGCCGCCACCCGGCAGCGGGTGCTCGCCGCACTGGACGTGCTCGGCTACGAGCGTCCGGTACGGCTGCGGCAGCGCAGCGCCGGCCTGGTCGGGCTGGTCATCCCGGAGCTGACCAACCCGATATTCCCCGCGTTCGCCCAGGTCATCGAGCAGGTTCTGGCCGGGCGCGGCTACACGCCGGTGCTGTGCACCCAGTCGCCGGGCGGCGCCACCGAGGACGAGCTGGTCGACCAGCTCGTCGAACGCGGCGTCACCGGCATCGTGTTCATGTCCGGGTTGCACGCGGACACCAGCACCGACCCCGGCCGGTACGCCCGGCTGAGCGGGCGCGGCGTGCCGTTCGTGCTGATAAACGGCTTCAACCCGCGGATCAACGCCCCGTTCGTCTCCCCGGACGACGCGGCGGCCACCCGCATCGCGGTGCGCCACCTGCGGGCGTTGGGCCACCGGCGGATCGGTCTCGCCGTCGGCCCGACCCGTTTCGTGCCGGTGCAGCGCAAGGTGGCCGGCTTCCTGGCCGAGACCGAGGACCGCGAGGTCGAGGGCACCGTGCAGCACACCCTCTTCAGCGTCGAGGGCGGCCAGGCCGCCACCACGTCGCTGCTCGACGCCGGCTGCACGGCGGTGGTCTGCGGCAGCGACATGATGGCGCTCGGCGCGATCCGCGCGGCCCGGCAGCGCGGGCTCCGGGTGCCCGAGGACGTCTCGGTCGTCGGCTACGACGACTCCGACCTCTTCGCCTTCACCGACCCCCCGCTGACCACCCTCCGCCAGCCCGTCCGCGCGATGGCCAGCGCCGCGGTCAGCTCCCTGCTGGAGGAGATCAGCGGGAACCTGGTCCAGCACACCGAGTTCGTCTTCCAGCCGGAGCTGGTCGTCCGCGGCTCCACGGCGGCGGCCCCACGCGCCTCCTGACGCACCGGGCAGGGCATCACGCCGGGCAGATGGCGTCCCGTTCGGGGAGCTCCCCGGTGCGCAGATACGTGTTGACCAGCCCGTCCACGCAGTCACTGCCGTACTCGCCGAACACGCCGTGCTGATGGGCGCCGTCCAGCGTGACCAGGCGCGAGGAGGGCCAGAGGTCCTCGCGCAGGTCGAGCGTGCGCTGGTAAATCGTGCGGGGGTCGCCGGTGGCGGCGACCAGCAGCGCCTCCTGGTCGTTCTCGACGACCGTGGGCGGCTCCAGCGGTCGGTCCCAGAACGAGCAGGGGGTGACGTTGTTCATCAGGGGGCCGGCCAGCGGGTGCTCGGCCCGGCTGCGCTGGACGTCCTCCCAGTACGTACCGGGGCGGCGCGAGGCCGCCACGTCCCCGCACAGGATCGCCGTCTGCGCGCTGGCCTGAGCGGAGTTGTCCCCGGTGAGGAGGAAGTCCAGGGTCTGGGTCAACGGCGGCGTCGGCTCGACCGGCTCCCCGTTCGCCGCGCTCGCCAGCACCCCCACCACGCCGGCCAGTTCGGCGTAGCGGTCGGCGTGGTCGACGCCGAGGTTGCTGAAGAAGACGACGGGCAGGACGTGTTCGTCGACCTCGTACTCACCCACCCGCAGCGGCTGGTCGCCGGCCGCGTCGAAGACACGCTGCACCGTCGCCAGGACCGCGTCCGGGGTGGCGCCCAGCCCATGGGCGTCATGGTGTTCGGCCGCCCAGCGGGCCCAGTCGCGCAGCGCCGCCTCGTTGGCCGCCTCGGCTCCTTGCAGCATCCGGGGTTGGTAGGCGCGCGGGTCGATCACGCCGTCGAGCACCATGCGGTCGGTGCGGCCGGGGAACAGCTCGGCGTACACCTCGCCCAGGTAGCTGCCGTACGAGTAGCCGAGGTAGGAGATCGTCTCCTCGCCCAGCGCCCCCCGGACCACGTCCATGTCCCGGGCGGTGTTGCGGGTGGTGACGTGCGGCAGCACGTCGCCCTCGGCGCGGCGGCACCGCTCCGCCAGGTCGCGCTGGAACGCCACGGTGTCGCGGAACTCCGCCCGGGTGTCGCCGGGTGCCCGGGTGAAGGTGCCGGTGGGCCATTCGCAGTCCAGCGGGGTGCTGCGGCCGACGAATCGGGGGTCCATGCCGACGATGTCGTAGCGCCCGGCCACCTCCCCCATCGCCTCGCGGATGTCCGGGGGCATGTCGATCCCGGTGCCGCCGGGGCCGCCACTGTTCAGCAGGAGCGCGCCGATCCGGTGCTCGGCGTCGGCGGCGGGAATGCGCGAGATCGCCACGGTGATGGTGCGGCCTTCGGGGTCGGCGTAGTCCAGCGGCACGGTGACCTCGGCGCATTCGACACCGGCCGCGTCCAGCTCCCGCCCCATCTCGTCGTCGGGACCCAACGCGCAGCTCCCCCAGTCGACGCGTTGCTGGTAGTAGCGTTCCAGCCCGGATGGCACGCCATCCCCCGGGGCCTGAGCGGTGCTCGCCGCGCTCGCCGGCACCGCGATCGCGCATGTGACCGCGGCCACCGCCGCGGCCACCGCCTTCGTCGCCACCGACGTCCGTCGGGCCGTCGACTTGTCTATGACCATGCCGAATCACGCTAGGCCGCGACGTCCGACCCGACACTACGGCGACCCCCCGTCCCCACCGGGGGGCATCCCCCACCCCGCCCCGGCCCTCGCGGGCTCACGCGTCGGCCGCGCCTGGGGCGTAGAGGTCGTCCAGGTCGGGGGTAGAGCCGTTGCGGGAGAACAGCGCGAAGGCGCAGTGGGAGACGTTCCAGCCCTGGGCCGCGAGCAACTCGCGGATATGCTCCAGCCGCCGCAGGTCGGCGGGGGTGCGGGGCTTGGCCGTGGCCGCCCAGCAGGGCGATACGGGACGCCTTGTCGCGTGGCCGGGCCTCTCGTTCCAGGGCGACCACGTCGAACTGGCGGGCCAGATCCTCGCAGTGCGGATGCCGGGCGAGCCCGCGTCCCTGACCGTCTACGACATCCCGACGGAGCAGGGCGCGAACCACCAGGAAGGGCTCCTCGGTTGCCGCCCGCCGATCCCGGGACGCACTACTCGCTGGACGCGCAGGAGAGCTTCGTCACCCTCATCCAGCGGGGACCGACGTCGCGGGGCGAGGTCGAGTTCCTGTACCAGATCGACCGCCGGATGAGGGCGGTCCAGCTCACGGACGCCGGGTCGGCCGGCCGTTGTCGGCGCGCAGGTCGAGCATGTAGAAGACCTTGTCGTAGCGGCGTTCGCCGACGGCCACGAAGTCGGGCAGGCGTCCGTACTCGGTGAAGCCCAGCGAACGGTAGAGGTGCAGGGCGTTGGCGTTGTCGCCGCGCGAGTCCAGGGTGAGGACCTCCACCCCGGCCCGCCGGGCGTCGTCGACCAGCGCCGTGGCCAGCATCCGCCCGATGCCGCGCCCGTGCGCGTCGGCGCTCACCGCGAGCTTCACCAGGTCGGCGTGCGGGCGGTTGGTCGGGCGGGTGTGGCGCAGCCAGTACCCGAGCCCGACCAGCCGCCGGTCGACGTAGGCGGCGCGCAGCGCGCCGTCGCCGGTCCGCGCCGCCGACAGGGCGTGGCCGAGCAGGTCCGCCACCTCGGCGCGCGAGGGCGGATCGACCCAGCCCAACGAGGCGCCCGCGCGGACCAGGTCCGCCAGGATGCGGTGGGCGGGCTCGGCGAGCCCGGCGGCACGGTCGATATCCGCCGCCAGCTCGGCGGCGCCGACGATCTCGGGCTCGGACCTTCCCTCGTGCTCTTCCTTGTCGGCCATCCTGCTCATTAGAGGACCATCCCTTCTACAGCCCTCTTCGGTAGGGTTGTGACCTCTCGGTCCCGGTGGGTGCGTGGCCAGTACTGCGAGCCGTTCGACGGCCAGCATGAGTTCCGCCAGCCCCGCCGGGCCGAGGCCGTCTGATCGGCTTCAGGGACACGCCCCACAGAGGGCCGATTAGTGAGCTCCCGGCAGACGACCTCACCACCGGGCAGGTGCTCCGCCACAGGCACAGGAGTACGACCTTCGTGTTCATCGGATGGGACTGGGCGACCGAGACCCATGACGTGACCGTCATGGACGAGTCCGGAAAGCGCATCGACCGGTGGGAACTGGCCCACACCGAGGAAGGGTTCGCCAAGACGCTGACCCGGCTGGGGAAGCACGGCGTCCCGGCGGGTCTTCCCGTGGTGATCGAGACCAGCCGCGGCCTGGCCGTGGACCGGCTGCTCGCCGCCGGCCACCCCGTGGTTCCGGTGCACCCCAACGCCTTCCACGCGATGCGGCCCCGCTGGGGCGCCTCCAAGGCCAAGACCGATGCGGGCGACAGCATGAAGCTCGCCGACTACCTGCGCACCGACGGGCACCTGCTGCCCCGCCTGGAGCCCACCGAGCAGGCCACCCTGGATCTCCAGGCCCTCACCCGGACCCGCGCCGACCACGTCGAGGCCCGCGTCGGCGCCGTCAACCAGCTCGCCGCGCTGCTGGATGCGCACTGGCCCGGTGGCAAGGCCGTCTTCGCCAACCTCGACAGCGACATCGCCATGGCCTTCCTGGAGCGTTACCCCACCCCCGGCTCCGCCGCCAGGCTCACCGCCGGACGCCTGGAAGCCTGGTGCAAGCGTCGCGGCTACTCCGGCAGGAAGCCCGGCAGCGTCCTGATCGAGCGTCTGCGCGCCGCCCCGAAGGCCGCCTCCCGCCTCGGGGAGGCAGTCGTCGAACAGCTGGTCCGGGTCCAGGTCCAGCTGGTGAAGGGCATCCGCACGACCATCCGCACGCTGGACAAGGCGATCTCCCAAGCGGTCGAAACCCACTCCTACGCGCCGCTGTTCGCGACCATGCCGCGCATCGGCACGGTCAGCCTCGGCCAGATCATCGGCGAGATCGGCCCGCTCCTGGAACGAGCCCGCACCAGCGAGCAACTCATCGCCGAGGCCGGAGTCGTCCCCGTCACCCGCGCCTCGGGCAAGTCCCGCACGGTCGCCTTCCGCTTCGCGACCAACCGCAGAGCCCGTATCGCCCTGACCACCTTCGCCGACAACAGCCGGCACAGCAGCGACTGGGCCGCCAAGATCTACAACGACGCCCGAGCCCGCAAGAAGCGACACCCCCACGCCATCCGCATCCTCGCCCGCGCCTGGCTCCGGGTGATGTGGGCCTGCTGGCGTGACGGCACCTGCTACGACCCCGCCATCCACCAAGCCAACAACAAGATCAACACGGCTACAGAGGTACCCCTGGCGGCATAGAGGTTGACTCAGGAAACTCATGCCCGAACAGCGTAGTCAGCGAGGCCCTGTCCGGCCGATCTTGCCGGGCCCACGCCTCCCCCAGACTCCGTCTGGGAGGTGCCCCCATCGACCGACCGGACACGCTCTAGCCCACGGGTCGAGGCCGAGCAGGCGGCGGGTGAGCGGGGTCATGGCTGCGAGCTGGGCGGCGTCGTAGCACAGCAGGTACCCGTCCCGCCAGAACTGCTCCACCTGCTCGTCACTCAGCGCGTTCGACTGTCCCTCGGTGGCCACCGGACCTCCTTCGGCAACGACACCCCGCTTGTCCCCCAACGCGATTTCCCCGCCCGGCGGCGCCGTCCGGCAGCCGTTTCTTCCCCGCCCTGGCGGGCACCCGGCCGTGCGTCCGGGCCGTGCGTCCGGGTCGTGGAAGGAGGCGGCGTGTTCTTCGTCGACACCGTGGAACTGGATGGTCTGGGCAACCACAGCTACCTGGCCGGCGGCCCGGGCGCCGCGGTCGCGGTGGATCCGCCGCGCGACATCGACCAGGTCGTCGCGGCCGCCGCCCGGCGCGGGGTGCGCATCGGGCACGTGGTGGAGACCCACGTGCACAACGACTACGTCACCGGCGGTCTCGAGCTGGCCCGGATCTGCGGCGCCCACTACCTGGTGCCGGCCGGCGCCTCGGTCGCCTTCGCCCGCACCCCGGTCGCCGACGGCGACACCGTCGACGTGGACGGGGGCCTGACGCTGCGCGCGATCGCCACCCCCGGTCACACCCCGCACCATCTCGCCTACGCACTGGAGCAGGACGGCCGCGCGGTGGCCGCGTTCACCGGCGGATCGCTGCTGATCGGCACGGTGGGACGCCCCGACCTGGTCGAGCCGCGGCTGACCGAGCGGCTGGCCCGCGCCCAACACGCCTCCGCGCACCGCCTGGTCGACGAACTCGACGACGACGTCCGCGTTCTGCCCACGCACGGGTTCGGCAGCTTCTGCGCGTCCGCGCAGACCCAGGGCGACGCGACGACGATCGGCACCGAACGCAAGGGCAACGACGCGCTGACCAAGGACGTGGACACCTTCGTCGCCGAGGCGCTCGCCGGCCTGGAGGACGTGCCGGCGTACTACGCGCATATGGGCCCGGTGAACGCCGCCGGTCCCGCGCCCCTGGACCTCACCCCGCCGCGTCGCGCCGACGTGGAGGAGATCGCCGAGCGGCTGGCGGCCGGGGAGTGGGTGGTGGACCTGCGCAACCGGGTCGCCTTCGCCGAGGGACACGTGGCCGGCTCGTTCAACTTCGAGGGCGACGGCAAACTCGCCACCTACCTGGCCTGGCTGATCCCCTGGGGCAAACCCGTGACGTTGCTCGCCGACACGCCGGAACAGATCGCCGCCGCCCAACGGGAGCTGGTCAGGGTGGGCATCGACCGCCCTGCCGCGAGCGCCTCCGGTGACCCGAGCGGCTGGCTCCGCGAGGGGGAGTGCCTGGCCTCCTTCCCCCTCGGCACCTTCGCCGATCTGGCCGCGGCCCGCGGCCGGGGCGACGAGGTGGTGGTGCTGGACGTGCGCCGCGACTCCGAACGCGCCGGCGGCCACGTCGTGGACTCCGTCCACGTCCCCATCCACGAGTTGCCCGGCCGCCTCGGCGAGGTGCCGCCCGGGGTGGTGTGGGTCCACTGCACCAGCGGAATGCGGGCGGCGATCGCGGCCTCCCTCCTGTCCGCCACCGGCCGGCACGTCATCGCGATCGACGACCACATCGACGCCGCCGTCGAGGCCGGCCTCATGCGAGGGGCGTCAGCCGGGCCGTGACCTGGCCGGTGTCCCGATCCGCGCTGAGCGTGGCGCCGTTGCGGCGCAGGGCGGCCAGCGCGCCGGCGTTGTCCGCGGTGGTGTCCGCGACGACGGCGCGCGCGCCGGCCCGCGCGGCCTCGTCGAGGAGCGCGCGGAGCGTGGCGGTGCCGATCCCCTTTCCGCGGTGGGAACGCCCCAGCCACAGGCCCGTCTCCAAGGCGTCATCGGCCTCCGGCCGGGCCAGCCGGGCCGAACCCACGATCACCCCGTCGTGGGCGATCGCGAACGTGGCCTCCCGCCGCGGCCCGTCGAGCCCGGCCCGCCGATCCCGATGCCAGGCCCGAAACGCCTCCCGCCGCTCCTCGGTCCACCCCGGCGGCCCGGCCACGGGCGGCATGACCTCCTCGGGCGCCGCATCCCCGACGGCCACGGCGAGCAGCCCCACCAGGACCCGATCACCCACCCCCCACAACTCCACCCGCCCCACCACACCGACTCCCTTCCCCGCCACCCTGTCAACGCCGCCGATCCTCACACCCCGCCCGACGCGGTAGCCACGGCAGATCGTGCGCGGCACGTCCCGCCCGGTGGGACGTGCCGCGCACGATCTGGGCCCGCCCTCGTCCGTTGCTCCCCCGACCGGCCGGGCGCGTGGGGCCGGTGGCCCTCGGCCGGCCGGGGGAGTTGAAGGGTGAAACTAGCAGCCGGCAAGAACTTGCGTAAGGAGTTGCGGGAGACTCCGCCCAATATCCGTGGGAGCGTGCGCGGAGTATTGACCCGACTGCGGCGTCGGCCTACGGTCTGCGATGCAAGAACTTGCAGAAGGGCCAGCCAGGCATGGCGCGTTGCCTCTCCACGGCCGCACCCCCCACCCTCCCAGGAGGCGTCATGTCCCGTGCGCACCGCAGAACGTCGCACCGCAGAACGTCGCTCCTCGCCGGTCTCGTCGCCGGTGTCTGTCTCGCCGCCACCCTCACCGGCCTCAACGTCGCCCCCGCCGCCCACGCCGCGCCGCCGGGGAACAGGGACGTCACCGCCGTCCTGTTCAACTGGAACTTCGACTCGATCGCCCGCGAGTGCACCCAGCGCCTCGGCCCCGCCGGCTACGGCTACGTGCAGGTCTCGCCGCCGCAGGAGCAGATCCAGGGCGGCCAGTGGTGGACGCACTACCAGCCCGTCAGCTACCAGATCAACAGCCGTCTCGGCGACCGCGCCGCGTTCCAGAACATGGTGAACACCTGCGATGCCGCGGGCGTCGGGGTGGTCGTGGACGCGGTGATCAACCACATGACCGCGGGTTCGGGCACCGGCACCGGAGGCTCCGGCTACAGCAAGTACGGGTACCCCGCCGTGCCCTACGGCGACGGCGACTTCCACTCCTGCCGCGGCAACATCAGCGACTACACCAACCGCGACAACGTGCAGAACTGCGAGCTGGTGGGCCTCGCCGACCTCAACACCGGCAGCGCCTACGTCCAGCAGCGGATCGCCGACTATCTCAACGACCTGCTGTCGATGGGCGTCGCCGGCTTCCGCATCGACGCCGCCAAGCACATGGCCGCCGGCGACCTGGCGGCCATCAAGGCCCGGGTGAACGGCGGCAGCGTCTACTGGAAGCAGGAGGTCATCTACGGTGCGGGCGAGGCGGTCCAGCCCGGCGAGTACACGGGCGTCGGCGACGTGCAGGAGTTCCGCTACGCCTACGACCTCAAGCGCGTCTTCCAGAACGAACGCCTCGCCTATCTGGCCAACTACGGCGAGGGCTGGGGCTACCTCCCCGGCGGCGGCGCCGCCGTCTTCGTCGCCAACCACGACACCGAGCGCAACGGATCCACCCTCACCTACACCAACGGCGCCGACTACACCCTCGCCCACGTCTTCATGCTGGCCTGGCCGTACGGCTCGCCCGACGTGCACTCCGGCTACGACTTCTCGAACGGCGACGCGGGCCCGCCCAACAACGGTCAGGTGGGCGCCTGCTACGAGGACGGCTGGCGCTGCCAGCACGCCTGGCCGGAGATCGAGTCGATGGTGGCCTTCCGCAACGCCACCGACGGCCAGCCGGTCACCGACTGGTGGGACAACGGCAACGACGCGATCGCCTTCGGCCGCGGCTCGGCGGGCTTCGTCGCCATCAACCACGAGGGCGGCGCGCTGACCCAGACGTTCGACAGCTCGCTCGCCGCCGGCACGTACTGCGACGTGCAACGCGACACCACCGTCACGGTGGACGGCGACGGCCGCTTCACCGCGACTCTCGCCCCCAACACGGCTCTCGCCCTGCACACCGGCGCCCGCACCTGCTGACCTCCCACTCCGGGCCGCCCGGCGCCCCTCCCGCCGAGCGCCGGGCGGCCCACCCCTAAGGAGACCCCCATGCCCCGCCTCCGCCACGCCCGCGCCGTCCTGGCCGGCGCCCTCGCGGCCGGGCTGCTCGCCCTGCCCGTCGCCGCCGCCCCCGCCGTGCCGGCCGAGGCGACGGCGGAGGCGGGAGCGGAACAGTCCCTCGCCGCCGACCTCACCGAGGCCCGCGCCCACTGGATCGACGCCGCCACCGTCGTCTGGCCGGGCACCGACGCCGGCGCGGGCCACGCGCTGCTGCACGACGCCGAGGGCCGCATCGGGATCGACGACGCCGGCGAGCTGACCGGCCCGTACGACACCATCCCGCTGACCCCGACCGAGCTGACCGAGGAGCAGCGCGCCGCGTTCCCGCACCTCGCAGGTCAGTCCGCGTACTCCGTGGACCAGAGCGCCGCCGCCAGCGTCGTGCCGGCGCTGCGCGGCCAGGTGGTCGCCGCCCAGCGCGCCGTCGACGGCGCCCTCACCGCCGCCACCGGCGTGCAGATTCCCGGCGTGCTCGACGATCTCTACGCGACGGCCGCCGCCGACGCCGAACTCGGCCCGGTGCTCGACGCCGAGGGCCGGCCCACGCTGTCGGTCTGGGCGCCCACGGCCCGCGAGGTCGCCCTGGAACTGGACGGCACGACGGTGCCGATGCGCCGCGACGCCGCCACCGGCGTCTGGTCCGTCACCGGCGAGCCCGGCTGGTATGGCGCGGAGTACCGCTACGCCGTGACCGTCTGGGCGCCCACGGTCCAACGCGTGGTCACCAACCTGGTCACCGACCCGTACGCCACCGCGCTGACCACCGACTCCGAGCGCAGCCTGGTCGTCGACCTGGCCGACCCCGCGCTCGCGCCCGCCGGCTGGGACGCGCTGGACAAGCCGGACCCGGTGCCGCTGTCCCAGGCCGCCATCCAGGAACTGCACGTGCGGGACTTCTCCGTGGCCGACCCGACCAGCGACCACCCCGGCGGCTACCTCGCCTTCGCCGACCCGGACTCCGACGGGACTCGGCATCTGGCCGAGTTGGCCGAGTCCGGCACCAGCTACGTGCACCTGCTGCCCACCTTCGACATCGCGACCATCCCCGAACGCGTCGCCGACCAGGCCGAACCCGCCTGTGACCTGGCGTCCTATCCGGCCGACTCCGCCGAACAGCAGGCCTGCGTGGGCGAGGTGCGTGCCGCGGACGCGTACAACTGGGGCTACGACCCGCTGCACTACACCGTCCCCGAGGGCTCCTACGCCACCGACCCGGAAGGCCCGCTCCGCACCCGGGAGTTCCGGGAGATGGTGGCGGCGCTGAACGGCGCCGGGCTCGGCGTGGTGCTCGACGTCGTCTACAACCACACCACGGCCGCCGGCCAGGACCCGCTGTCCGTCCTCGACCGGATCGTGCCCGGCTACTATCACCGGCTGCTGGAGGACGGCACCGTCGCGACCTCCACCTGCTGCGCCAACACCGCGCCCGAACACGCCATGATGGGCAAGCTGATCGTCGACTCCCTCGTCACCTGGGCCACCCAGTACAAGGTGGACGGCTTCCGCTTCGACCTGATGGGCCACCACCCGCGGCAGAACATGCTCGACATCCGCGCCGCGCTCGACGAGCTCACCCTGGCCGAGGACGGGGTCGACGGGAAGGACATCATCCTCTACGGCGAGGGCTGGAACTTCGGCGAGGTCGCGAACGACGCCCGTTTCGTCCAGGCCACGCAGCAGCATATGGCCGGCACCGGCATCGCCACCTTCTCCGACCGGGCCCGCGACGCGGTACGGGGCGGCGGCCCGTTCGACGCCGACCCCGGCGTCCAGGGCTTCGCCTCCGGGCTCTTCACCGACCCCAACGGCTCGCCCGCCAACGGCACCGAGGCCGAACAGCGCGCGCGGCTGCTGCACTACCAGGACCTGATCAAGGTCGGGCTGACCGGCAACCTCGCCGACTACGCCTTCACCGACTCCAGCGGCCGCGCGGTCACCGGCGCCGAGGTGGACTACAACGGCTCGCCCGCCGGCTACGCCGCCGCGCCCGGCGACGCCCTGGCGTACGTGGACGCGCACGACAACGAGACGCTCTTCGACGCGCTGACGTACAAGCTGCCCACCGACACCTCGGCCGCCGACCGGGCCAGGATGCAGGTGCTGGCCCAGGCCACCGCGCTGCTCTCCCAGGGCCCGGTGCTCGGCCAGGCCGGCACCGACCTGCTGCGCTCCAAATCCCTGGACCGCAACTCCTTCGATTCGGGCGACTGGTTCAACGCCGTCCACTTCGACTGCCGGGACGGTAACGGCTTCGGCCGCGGCCTGCCGCCCGCCTGGGACAACGAGGACAAGTGGCCCTACGCCGGCGCGCTGCTGGCCGGCGACGCCGCGGCCGTCGGCTGCGCCGAGATCGAGGCCGCCTCCGCGGCCTATCAGGACCTGCTGACAATCCGGTCGGACGAGGACGCCTTCCGCCTCGACACCGCGGCGGAGGTGCGGGAGCGCGTCGCCTTCCCGCTCTCCGGACCCGACGAGACCCCCGGCGTCATCACCATGACCGCCGGGGACCTCGTCGTGGTGTTCAACGCGACCCCCGAACGCCAGACCCAGCGGGTCGGCGCGCTGGCCGGCGCGGACTACGCGCTGCACCCGACGCAGGCCGGCGGCGCCGACCCGGTCGTCGCCTCGGCCGCCTTCTCGCCCGCAGAAGGCGCCTTCGAGGTGCCGGCCCGCACCGTGGCCGTGTTCGAACGGAACTGACGGACCTGGCCGCCGGGCCAGGGCCGGGTGGGCTCAGGCGAAGGCGGCGTCCCAGGTGTCGGGGCCGACGACGCCGTCCACCGTCAGGCCCTGGTCCGCCTGGAACTCCTCGCAGACCGCCTGCGACGCGGGCCCGTACTGGCCGTCCACGCTGAGCGTGTAGCCCAGGGCGCCCATCCGCGCCTGCCAGGTGGACACCGACGCGTGGGTGAAGACCGGCGGATAGCTGAAGTAGACGCCCGGCCACGGCGGCGGACCCTCGTCGCCGTCCGGCTCCAGCGAGCCGTCCAGCACATAGGCGGACAGCTGCCCGGGGCAGGAGGTGGACAGGTGGTCCATATGACGGTTGATCCCCGTGGCCGCCCCGCCCGTGCTGCGCAGGGTGCCGATCGACCAGTGGAAGGCGTCGACCAGCTCCGGCGTCACCGGATCGTAGGTGCCGTCGGCGCCGCCGACCAGGCCGCATACCGCGTACCAGTTCTGGTTGCCGGAGGTGGTGCCGTTCGCCGCCGTGCGGTGGCCGGGGCCGCGGCCCTCGAAGACGTAGCCGTGCACGCAGGTCAGGTACGTGTACGCGATGTCCGCCCAGCCGTTGCCGTCCATATGGTGGTTCTGGATGCCGCGGACCTGGCCCGCGCATTCGGCGTGGTCCGCCCTGGCCACCGGGACGCCGTCCACGTAGTGGATGGTGACCCCGCCGTTCTGCGGCGTGATGTCGGTGCTCTGGCTGGTGGGGTTGCGGGCGCCCCAGGCGGAGCGGGAGACGAAGGTGGCCATCTACAGTGCTCCCTGTCCGTGCCCCGGCGCGTGCCGCAGCCCGCAGTCCACGCCGGCGTTCAGCGGTTCGGCGGCGCCGTCCGCGTAGACGGCGGCCGGGTGGTCGGGGCGGGTGACCACGGGGAGCTCACCGCGCGCGCCGGCGGCGGTGCCGGCGGTGCCGGCGTACGAGGCGCCGGTGCAGATGACGGGCAGCGCGGCGGCGGCCGTGCCCCCGAGGGCCCGTGCCAGGAAACGGCGGCGAGTCTGGCGTCTTGCCTTGCGTTGCGATGGTCGGTCGGACAACGCTCCTCCTCGAATGGGTGGATTTGTCATGCCCACGCCTCACGGCGTCTCGCCAGGGTCGATTCCCCGCTCAGGATGCAACACGCGTTGACTCTTGCGACGATTGTGCAAACAGACATTCACACGCCGCCCGGGACGCCTCAACGCCGGAACGGCGGCCACCCGGTGGCGGGCCCGCGCGGGACGGGCACGGCTCTACGGGCCGCCGTGCTCCAGATAGGCGATGACCGCCAGCACCCGGCGGTTGTCGTCGTCCGAGGGCGGCAGGCCCAGCTTCGAGAAGATGTTGGAGGTGTGCTTGGCCACCGCGCGTTCGGTGACCACGAGCCGCTCGGCGATCGCCGCGTTCGAACGGCCCTGCGCCATCAGCTCGATGACCTCCAGCTCCCGCGGGGTCAGCTTCTCCAGCGGGGCGTCGCGCCCGCCGCGCTGCGCCAGCAGCTGCTGGATGACCTGCGGGTCCATCGCGGTGCCGCCCGCGGCGACCCGGCGCACCGCGTCCACGAACTGCTCGGCGTCGAAGACCCGGTCCTTCAGCAGATATCCGACGCCGCCGGCGCCGTCGGCCAGCAACTCGCGGGCGTACAGCCGCTCGACGTGCTGGGAGAGCACCAGCACCGGCAGCCCCGGGCGGTCCCGGCGGGCGGCGAGCGCGCACTGCAGGCCCTCGTCGGTGAACGACGGCGGCAGCCGGACGTCCACGATCGCCACATCGAGGTCAAGGTCGGCGAGCGCCCGGGTCAGCCCGGGCCCGTTGTCCACCGCAGCGGCGATCTCGAACCCGTGCGCCTCCAACAGCCGGACCAGGCCTTCTCGCAGCAGGAACAGATCTTCAGCAACGACGACTCGCACCCGCACACCCTACCGGCGCCGCGGTCGGCCCGGCGCCGGGCTCCGCCCTGATCCGCCGCGACCGGTGCTCATCCGGCGTTCCGCAGCAGTTCGCAGGGGATCTCGATGGTGACCAGGGTCGGTCCGCCCTTCGGACTGCTGATGGCCATCACCCCGTCGAACGGGCCGAGTCGCCGTTCGATGCCCTGTAGCCCGCTGCCCCCGTCGAGCCGTGCGCCGCCGCGTCCGTTGTCGGTGATCGCGATGCGCAGCATGCGGCTCTCGCGGCTGTAGTAGACGTCCAGCCAGGCGCGTTGGGCGCCCGAATGCTTGGCGGCGTTGGTCAGCACCTCGCTGATCGCGAAATAGGCCGCGGTCTCCACCGGCTCCTCCAGCCGCCCCGGCATCTCGGTGTCCACCTCCACGGGCAGCTGCATCCGCAGCGCCAGCGCGCGGGCCGCGTCCACGAGCCCGCGTTCGGCCAGCACCGGCGGGTGGATGCCGCGCACCAGGTCGCGCAGCTCGGTCAGCGCCTCCGCGGAGTTCTCCCTGGCCTGCGCCAGCAGCTGCTTGGCCTGCGTCGGGTCCTTCTCGATCAGCGCCTCGATCGCCCCCAGGCTCATGCCCATGGCGACCAGCCGGGCCTGCGCCCCGTCGTGCAGATCCCGCTCGATACGCCGGAGTTCGGCGGCGGAGTTGTCCAGCGCGTCGTGCCGGGTCTCGGTCAGCCGCTCGACCCGCTCGGTCAGCATCTGCTTCTCCGAGGCGCCCAGCAGGAACGCGGTCATCAGGAAGTGGCCGCGCAGCAGCAACGGGTTCCAGCGCAGCGCGATCAGCAGCAGGACGCAGCCCAGCAGGCCGGCGGAGAACGCGGTGAACCACGAGTCGACGCGCACGAACGCGTACCAGAAGGCCCCGCCGCTGGTGACCGGTCCGGACAGCCCCAGCGGCAGCAGCACGCCGAAGAGGCCCTGCGCGAGCAGCGCCGCGGGGAGCAGGGCCGTCGCGAAGCCGCCGATCGCGTCGAGCAGCAGCCACTGGAGGTCGCGCCAGGTCGCGGAGTCCCGCAGCAGCTGCGTGGTGCGCTGGACCTGGCCGGCGACGCCGGGGCGCGGCGGCGGGAACGCGCGGTAGCCGGCCGGGATGGTGACCCGGGCCCAGTCCCGGGCGAAGACCCGCCGCTGGTTGGCGTGCGCCCGGATGGCGTCCACGATCACCGGGGTGGTGAACAGCCCGATGCCCACCAGGATGAGGGACAGGGACACCACCAGGAGGATGAACAGCACCAGCGAGACGCCGATGGTGAGCAGGATGAGGAGCAGCCCCTGCGCCGCCGCCAGCAGCGCCTCCCTCGACCGCCGTCTGTCGATGCCCAGCCTGTCCATGCACAGTCCTCCCGCTCACTCCGCCAGCCGGCCCCGGTCACACTCTCACGCGGCCGGACGGCCCCTGTCAGGAGGCCGGCGCCCCGAATTCGAGGTGTACCTGGCTACACCCCGGCACACCAAAGGCGCCCGCCGAACGGCGGGCGCCCATGGTGTCTCCCCGGAGTCACGCCCGAGCTGCTGGCCGCGCCCGGGGAGACGCTCTGGTCGCGCGCGGCCTCGGCCGCGCGGGAGGGGACGGGATCAGACGAGGCCTGACTCCTCCAGCTGCGTGCAGACGGTGTCCACCATCAGCCGGGTCACCACGTACGGGTCGCAGTTGGCGTTGGGCCGGCGGTCCTCGATGTAGCCCATCTTGTCGCGCTCCACCTGCCACGGGATGCGGACGGAGGCGCTGCGGTCGGACACGCCGTAGCTGTACTTGTCCCACGGCGCGGTCTCGTGCGCACCGGTGAGGCGGTCCTCGACGCCGACGCCGTAGTTCCGCACGTGCTCCAGCGGCTTGCCCTCCTGACCGAGGGCGTCGCAGGCGCCGATGATCGCGTCGTAGCCCTCGCGCATCGCCTTCGTGGAGAAGTTGGTGTGCGCGCCCGCGCCGTTCCAGTCGCCCTTGACCGGCTTGGGGTCGAGGGTGGCGGAGACGCCGAAGTCCTCGGCGGTGCGGTACAGCAGCCAACGGGCCACCCACAGCTGGTCGGAGACCTCCAGCGGGGACAGCGGGCCGACCTGGAACTCCCACTGGCCCGGCATCACCTCGGCGTTGATGCCGGAGAGGCCGAGGCCGGCCTTCAGGCAGTTGTCCAGATGCGCCTCGACGACGTCGCGGCCGTAGATCTCATCGGCGCCGACGCCGCAGTAGTAGCCGCCCTGGGGGGCCGGGAAGCCGTTCTCCGGGAAGCCGAGCGGGCGGGAGCCCTGGAAGAAGGTGTACTCCTGCTCGATGCCGAAGATCGGCTCCTGGGCGGCGAACCGCTCGGCGACCGGGCGCAGCAGGGCGCGGGTGTTCGAGGCGTGCGCGGCGTCGTCCGCGACGTTGAACACCTCACAGAGCACCAGCCGGTCGTCGCCGCCCCTGATCGGGTCGGGGTAGGAGGCGACCGGCTTGAGCACACAGTCGGAGGCGTGGCCCTCGGCCTGGTTGGTGCTGGAGCCGTCGAAGCCCCAGACCGGCGGCTCGGCGCCGTCCGCGAGGATCTTGGTCTTGGAGCGCAGCTTCGCGGTCGGCTCGGTGCCGTCGATCCAGATGTACTCGGCCTTGTAGCTCACGGTCGGGCTCCTCCAGGAGGGTCTACGCGGGTGCGCGTCGGGTCTCCGCCCTACGCTTCTGGGGTACCTTCGCGAGCTGCGGTTTCCCATCAGTTGCCCATCTGTTAAGCCACTGTGAACTAGCCCCGCCACCACCCGGGCGCCGGTGGAGAGGGGACGCCCGTAGGGTGGCGCCTGACTGCTCGAACCTGTAAGCGAAAGAAGGCGGCGGCTATGAGATTCGGCCTGCTCGGCACCGGCCCGTGGGCGGAGGCGGCGCACGGCCCCGCGCTCGCCGGGCACCCCGAGGTGGATCTGGTGGGCGTCTGGGGTCGTCGCCCGGAGGCGGCCGGCCGCCTGGCCGCCCGGCTGGAGACCCGCGCCTACGGCGACGTCGCCGCCTTGTTCGCGGACTGCGACGCGGTGGCCGTGGCGCTGCCGCCCGACGTCCAGGCTCCGCTGGCGATCCGGGCCGCGGCCGCCGGCTGCCATCTGCTGCTCGACAAGCCGGTGGCCACGTCCCCGTCCGTGGCGCGGCAGCTCGCGGACGCGGTGGAGCGGGCCGGGGTGGCCTCCGTGGTGTTCTTCACACTGCGGTTCGCCCACGAGACGGCGGCCTGGGTGGCCGCGCAGAGCTCGACGGACGGCTGGCTGACGGGCCGCGCCGACTGGTTCTCGCCGGTCTTCGGCGGGGCGGACAGCCCGTACGCGGCGTCGGCGTGGCGCCGGGAGAAGGGCGCGCTGTGGGACGTCGGGCCGCACGCGCTCTCGGTGCTGCTGCCGCCGCTCGGCGACGTCGCGGCCGACCCGGGGGCGATCACCGCGGCGCGCGGCCCCGGCGACATGACGCATCTGGTGCTGCGGCACGTTTCGGGCGCCTCCAGCGTGCTGACCGTCAGTCACACGGTGCCGCCGCAGGCGTCGGCGGTCGCGGCGGAACTCCGCGGCAGCGCGGGCGTTTCCACGCTGCCGGAACGCGCCGACGGCGGTCCGGTCCGCCCGCTCCAGCGCGCGGTGGACGCGCTGCTCGAAGCGGCCCGCACCGGGACGCCGCACGCCTGCGACGTCCGCTTCGGCCTTCGCGTCACGGAGATCCTGGCCGCCGCGGAGGCGGCGCTGTAGCCCTCCCGGGCGGGGGCGCGTCGTCCCGGCACCGAGGCTCGCGATACGGCGCCGGGCACCCCGTCCCCTGACCGCGCCTGGGCGGTCGTGGTCGGCTCAGATCGGGTCGAGCGCCCACTCCTGGCCGTTCTCCTGCCGGCCGAAGAGCGTGTGCGGGGTGCTGGAGACGAGGGCGAAACCGCAGGTCTGGTAGATCCGGCGGGCGCTGGTGAGCACGTCGTTGGTCCACAGCACCATCCGCCGGTAGCCGGCCTGCCGGGCGAACCCGAGGCACTCCTCGACCAGCGCCCGGCCCATGCCCAGGCCCCGCGCGTGCGGCTCGACCAGCAGCAGCCGCAACCGTGCGGTGGGCACCTCGACGTCGTGTTCGGCGGCCTCGTCCACGACGAACACGCAGCCCGCGGGCTCGCCGTCCAGTTCCGCGATCCACGCGGCCTCGCGGGCCGGGTCGCGCTGCCGGGCATAGCGCGCCACGATGTCGGCGACCAGCGCCTCGAACGCGTCGTTCCAGCCGTACTCGGCGGTGTAGAGCGCGCCATGGCGGGCGATCACCCAGCCGAGTTCGCCGGGCGCCGGCGGGCGCAGCCGGAAACCGGGGCGGGCGGCGGGGCCGCCGAGACCACCCGGGGCGCCGGGGGTGCCGGGGCCGAGCAGACGGGAGACCGTGCGCAGGGCGACCAGCAGGCGCTCCCGCTCGGGTGCCGACAGCGGCCGGACCAGCGCGCCGACCGCCTCCTCGGCGCGGGCGTCCAGGGTTGCCGCGGCCTTCCGCCCGGTGCCCGTCAGTCGGATCAGTTGGCGTCGGGAGTCCGCCGGGTCCCGCTCGCGCACCACAAGGCCCTCCTCCTCGGCGCGGCCGAGCAGCCGGCTGAGCTGACCTGGGTCCATCTCCAGCTCCCGGCGCAGCTCGTAGAGCGGCGTCTGATCGCGTCGCGCCAGCTCGTACAGCACCCTGGCCTGCGGCAACGAGTACGGCGTGTCGAGCCGCCGCCCGTAGTCCAGCGCGCCGATGAGCCGGGTGTAGTCCCGATTGAACTCCCTGATGCGCGCGATCACTTCGGCGGCGGAGCCGGCGCCGGAACTCTTTGACTCAGTCATTGATTCAGTCAAACGTATACGGAAACGAGTCGTCAACGGTTCGGGCCGAGGTGGTGCGAGCGGCGTTCGGGCGGCGCCTGGGCGGGGCGCGCGCGGGGGATGAGCACGCCGGTCCGTTTCAGCCGGGGGCGCTGGGGCACCCGAGCGTTCCGGCCAAGCGGCCTCTCCGGGGGACAAGGCTCCGGGCAAGGGACAACAGGGGTCCCGGCCCGGAGCCACCTCTCGTCCGCCGCCGGCGTTTTCGGCAGCCGGCAGCCGGCAGCCGGCAGCCGGCAGGCGGAGCTCAGGAGTCGAGCACCGCGGCGACGGCCTCGATCTCCACCAACTGGTCGTCGTACCCGAGCACCGTGACGCCGAGCAGCGTGCTGGGGACGTCGTGGTCCCCGAACGAGTCCCTGACCACCTCCCACGCGGTCACCAGGTCCTGCCGGCGGCTGGAGGCGACGAGCACCCTCGTGCTGATGACGTCGTCCTGCGTGGCCCCGGCGTCGGCCAGGGCGGTGCGGAGGTTCTCGACGGCCTTCGCCGCCTGTCCCGCATAGTCCCCGACCGCCGCCGTGGAGCCGTCCTCGTTCAGCGGGCATGCGCCGGCCAGGAAGATCAGCCGCGCCTCGGCCGGCGCCGTCGCCGCGTAGGCGTATTCGGCGACGTCGGACAGGGAGGCGGAGCGGATCAGGGTGACGGCACGGACCATGACGGTTCCCTTCTGGATTCCTGCCGGATCTCTACGGGGTCCTGCTGGATTCTGCGGGCGCGGCCGGGGCGTGGAGTCGTTCGGCGATGGCCCGCGCGCAGCTCAGGGACTCGGCGTGGGTGGTGTCCACCTCCATGTCGTAGCGCACGCCCCGGTGGACCAGCTCGGCCTGGGACTCCGCCATCCCGGCCACCCGGTCCCCGCGAGCCGTCTCCCGGCCCGCCGCGACCGCGGCGTCGCATCTGACCCCCACCCACAGCACCGGCAGGTCACCGAGGGCGTTCCGCCAGCGGTCCTGCGAGTCCGCGCCGCCGAGGAAGACCTCGTCGACGACGATCCGCGCCCCGGCCCGGGCCATCGCGACCAGGCCCTCGATCCACGCGGCGTCCAGGGCCCGGAACCGGGGCCCGACGACCACCTCACCGTCCGGGGCGAACTCGATGCCGCCGTCCGAGCCCCGGAGGGACGGGGGCAGCGCGTCGACAAAGGTGTCCGTCCCGAAGGCCAGCCACGGGTCGGGGAGCACCGCCTGCAGACACCGGGCGATGCCGGACTTCCCCGAACTGGAACCACCGTTGAGCACGATCACCTGAGCTGTCACCCCGCCACCCTACGAACCCCTCAATCACCCCCGAAACCGATTTCCGCCCCCCGGCTCCCCGCGCCGGCCGCGCCTACTCCTGGTCCCCGGCCCCGACGCCCCCGGTCTCGGCCCCGCCTTGTGGGGCCTGCGCGTCCGGGCCCTGGGAGCGGACCCGGTGGACCTGTTCCAGGGACTCGCGCAGCTCCGCCAGCCAGCCGTCGGTGTTGCGCTGCACCAGCCGGACGCACCAGGCCAGCGCCTCGCTGCGGCTGCGCGCCACGCCGCCGGCGATGAGCGTGTCCAGCACCTGGCGCTCCGGCTGCCGCAGCCGGGTCATCACCGGCACCGCGATATGCGTGTACAGCGTCCTGGTGTCCCCGCAGGCCACGCCCCAGGACACCTTGCGCCGGAAGCGCCGCTCCGCCTCCCTGGCCACGGTCATCCGGTCCTCGCGGGTGCGCTCGCGGAACTCCGCCACCCGCCCCTCCGCCGCCGCCTCGCGTTCGGTCGCCGACACGTCGGAGTCCAGCTCCGGCTCGGGGATCCGGCCGATGACGGTGATCTCCTCACGGTCCACCGTGACCTCGACGACCTCGGTGAACAGTCCCTCGGGCAGCCGGCCGGCGAACCAGCCGCGTACCTCGTCCCTCTCCTCATCCGTAATCATGTAATCGAGATTACTCGCTTGCAGATCGCCCGAGAAGGGCGTCCGCGCACGGCGAAAGGACCTGGTCGAAAGGGGATGTGCCGCCAGTTGAATGAATTACCTCAATCGGGGCATTCGGCCCATAATGGGAACTGTCCATGGTTTCCCAGAGTGGCCGCATAGACGGACCGAAGGAGGCAGATCGCATGACCGACGTCTCTCACCGCAGGACGGCGGAGCGAACCGATCTCAGGGAACACCCCGACGCATCGGAGATGCGGGAGCGCTACGACCGTGTGCTCGGAGGACGCGACGCGACATTCGTGGAAGCGCTGGTGTTCCTGGCCGGTCTCTACGCCGCCATTTCGCCGTGGGTCGTGGACTTCACCAACGACCACCCCGATCTGAGGTTCAGCAACCTGATCGTCGGCATCGCCGCGTGCGTGCTCGCCCTGGTCTTCGCCATGGCTCCCACGCGCATGGACGGGCTGGGCTTGGCGATCTGCGGGATCGGCGCGTGGCTCGTCGTCTCGCCGTGGATCGTCGCTGACGGCCCGGATGGCGGGGTGATCCTCAGCAACGTCATTGCCGGAGGTGTCCTGGTCCTGCTGGGGCTCGCGAGTGTCTTCGCGGCGATGAAGGCCCGCAAGAAGCTGAAGGGAGTCGAGGCATAACCACAGTCGAGGACGCGACAAGAGAAGAAGCACGGCACGGAGTGTGGGGGCGCCGCCGAGGACCGGCGACGCCCCCACCTCCTGTGCGGCGGATGTTACCGTCTGTTATCGCCCGCTACCGCCACCGGTCACCCCGGGCGCGGTACAGCGCGCGTTGGAACTTCGTGATGGCCTTCCGGCCGCTCGCCAGCTCCGCCCGCAGCCGGGCGTCGTCCCGCGACGCCGCCCAGGTGTTCTCGCGCTGCAACCTGCGGTAGCTGTCCAGGCGGCGGGCCGGCAGCTCGCCCGACTCGATGGCCGCCTGCACGGCGCATCCCGGCTCGGACGCGTGCGCGCAGTCGCCGAACCGGCACTCCTCGGCCAGCTCCTCGATTTCCGCGAACACCCGTTCCAGGCCGTCCGCGGCGTCGTGCAGCCCGACCCCGCGCAGTCCCGGCGTGTCGATCAGCACGCCACCGCCGGGCAGCGGCAGCAACTCCCGCCGCACGGTGGTGTGCCGGCCCTTGCCGTCCTGCCCCCTGACCGCGCCGGTGGCGAGCAGTTCCTCGCCGAGCAGCGCGTTGGCCAGCGTGGACTTGCCGGTGCCCGACCGGCCGAGCAGCACCACGGTGCCGGAAAGCAGCGCGGCCAGCACCTCCAGGCCCTCGCCGGTGACCGTGCTGGTGAGCACGGCGTCGACGCCGTGCGCCAGCGCGCTCGCCTCGGCCAGCGCGGCGGTCGGATCGGCCGAGACGTCGGCCTTGGTCAGCGCGACGACCGGCTGGGCACCGCTGTCCCAGGCCAGGGCCAGCAGCCGTTCCAGACGCCCGGCGTCCAGCGGTTCGGCCAGCGTGACCGCCAGCACCACGGTGTCCACGTTGGCCGCGAGCACCTGACCGTGCGAGTCACGGGAGGCGGAGGAGCGGACGATCGCCGTGCGGCGCGGCAGCAGGTTCGCCAGCTCGGGCAGCCCGTCGGGGCCCGGACCGGGCTCGGGCCGCAGCGCCGCCCAGTCGCCGGTGCACGGCGCCCACACCGGATCGGGGGAGAACACCGCCGCGGTGCTGGCGCGGAACGCGCCGGCCTCGCCGACCACGTCGCACCGGCCGCGGTCCACGCCGACCACCCGGACCGGCGCCAGGCCGGCCTCGCGGTACTCGGCGAACTCCCGCTCGCGCTCCTCGTCCCAGCCGTACGCGGCCAGGTCCAGCGGAGCATCGGGAGAATCAGTCTGAGAATGAGAGTGCAAGGTGAGAGACCCTTTGCGAAAAGGGGCCCGGGAAACCCGAAGTAAGGGATCAGGCCAGGGCCCGGGGGGTGGGGTTCGCTGACCGGAGGCTGCGCAGGGCAGCCGTCATCGCCTCGACAGTCATCGACCTCAACCCCCTTCCTCTCACCGTATGCGTCCCGCACGTGCGCGGTGCGCGGTCAGGCTAGCACCGGGCGCCGCCAGCCGTCCCCCGAATTTCCGCCCCGGTCAACGCCCCCTGCGACCCTCCGTCGGGCGACGACCCGGCCGGGTCGTCGTCCGGGAACGGCGGCAGGCCCAGCACGTAGGCGATGACGACGAAGAGCACCGCGATGCTCGCCGCTGCCGCGGCGACCACCACGGCGCGCCTCCGCCAGGCCTTGTCGGCGCGGGAGGCGCTCCCGTCTCCGCGCGCGCGAGCGGCGGACGGCCCGGTGAGCCGCATCGTGGGCGGCCCGGCAGGTGGCATCGCGGGCGGTCCGGCGGGCGGTGGCGGAAGCGCCGGAACCGGCGCCGCGCCGTGCGCACTGCCCAGGCCCGCACGGCCCGGGGGAGCAGCGACGGGGGCGCCGTGTGGTCCCGCGGGTTCCGGGGGAGTGGCGACGCGCTGCGAAGGGCCGACGATGTCCTCCAGGAGTCGCCGGACCTCGGCGGCGTCGGGCCGGGCCCGCGGGTCGCGTTGCAGCATCGCGACGAGCACCTCGTACAGCGGCCCGACGCCGTCCGCGTCCAGCTCCACGATGCCCCGCTCGGCCTTCAGATACGTCAGCCGCTCGTCGTCGTCACCGCCGCCCCGCGCCGGCGCCCCGGTGACGAGCGCGTGCAGCGTCATCCCCAGGCTGAAGACGTCAGACGCCGGCAGGGGGACGTTCCCCTTGGCGAGTTCGGGGGCGGCGTAGTCCGAGGTGAAGCTGATCGGGCCGTTGGCCGAGATCGTGTCCATCCCACCGACCCGGTACGCGGCGCCGAAGTCGAGCAGCTTGGCCTTCCCGCGCCGGGTCATGCCGATGTTGGCGGGCTTGACGTCGCAGTGCACGATGCCCGAGGCGTGCAGGGCCACCAGCGCGTCGGCGATCTGCGCCCCCACCCGCGCCGTCTGCACCGGCATCAGCCACTGCCCGTCAAGACCGCCGCCCGGCACGTACTCCATGACCAGCCAGAAACCGTGGGACTCCTCCGTGGTGTACAGCGTCACGACGTGCGGGTGGTCCCGGAACCTGCCCAGCGCGCGCGGCTCGCCCCGCAGCCGGGTGACCGTGCTGGTGTGGTCGTTGCCCAGCCGCACCGGCTTGAGCGCGACGTCCTGGCCCACGACCTCGTCATGAGCCAGCCAGACCTCCCCGCTCCTGCCGACGCCGACGCACTCCCTCAGCTCGTACCGGTCGGCGATCTTCTCCCCGGGGCGCACGGTTGGTCCCTCTCCTCACGCAGGTCCGGACTCCGCCGCCGCAGCGCGCCGGCGGGCTCACCGAACCTACTGCCTGGAACGCCCACTCGGGGGAAACTCCCGACGAAGAAATCGCCTCGTGACCAGCGTTGGGGCCCGCGTCGGCCTGGGTGCCGAGACGCCTGCCGAGCACCGGGGCGATCGCCTCCGCGTAGGCGTCGTTGACGTGGTTGTCGTCCCGGTAGACCAGGGTATCGGCCACCACCACGGGGCAGGTCCCGGTCGGCGCGCACAGCCAGGGCAGCGGGTCGATCACCTCGACGCCGGCCGCGCGCGCCGCCGCCGCGGCCGTCGCGCGCTGCCCCTGGTCCCGCAGCGCGCCCGGCAGTTCGTTCGTGCAGCGCTCCAGGCGCAGCGGGTGCCGCGCCGCGCATTCCACCGCGTCACCCACCGGCCAGGGCGTGTCGAGGATCAGCTCCACGGAGCCCGCCGACCCGGTCAGCGCCTCGAACGTCTCGCGGTAGCCGGCGGACCACTCCGCCGCCGGGTCCGCGCCCGGGTCCGCCAACTCCCCGTCGTCCGAGGCGGAGGCGAGCACCAGCGCGGGCCGTAGCTCCGCGATGACGTCGAGCGCGCCGGCCCGCCACGCGTCGCACGCCGTGTACGGCTCGCCGTCCTTGATGGTGGTCACCGCGGCGAGCTTGCAGGACGCCTTGGTCAACGAGACGAGCCGCCAGCCGTTCTCGCGGGCGAGGGGGTCGAGCGCCGGGAACCACTGGGCGGCGTGGGAGTCGCCGAAGAGCACCACCACCCGGTCGGCGTCGGGGTCGCCGTAGACGCACGCCGGGGTCTCGGTGCCGTCGTTGCCGACGTGGCAGGCGTCCTCGTAGAGCTCCGAGCGCACGCCCTTCACCTCGTCCAGCGCGGGGGAGAGGTTGCTGGGCAGCCGGGTGTCCGCGTCGGCGAGCAGCCCGGCCAGCCGCTCCTGCGGGTCGGGCGCGGTCGCCACGATGTCCTTCAGCGCGGTCGCCGCGCCGCCGGAGGCGATCGGCGGGGGGACCGCCGCGGCGGTCACGGCCAGCGTCGCCGCACCGGCCGTCAGGCCGAACCCGAGCCCCAGCGCGTGGCGCGGGCGGCGGCGCAAGCCGGGGTGGAAGCGCACCGGGTTCTCCACCAGACGCAGCGTCAGCCAGGCCAGACCGAGCGCCGCCGCGCACAGCAGCAGCGACAACGGCACCCCGGCCGTCCGGCCCAGCGCCGCGGGACCGATCAGCAGCGCCGGCCAGTGCCACAGGTACCAGCCGTACGACAGCCCGCCAAGCCACACCATCGGCCGCCGCGCCAGCAGCACGCCGGCGCCGCCCCGCGTGTGTGCGCAGCCACCGGCGATCACCGCCGCGGTGCCCAGCACCGGCAGCAGCGCGTGGTGTCCGGGGAACGGCGTCGCCTCGTCGAACCGGACCGCCGCCGCCAGCACACCGGCCAGCCCCGCCCAGGTCAACGGCGCCGCGACCGCGGCCGGCAGCCGCGCCAGCCGGTCCGCGCCCAGCGCCAGCAGTGCGCCGGCGCCCAGCTCCCATATCCGGGTGTGCGCGCCGAAGTAGGCCCACGAGGCCGCATCGGGTGTGGTCGCGACACTCAGCCAGAGCGAGACCGCGCACACCGCCAGCGGGGCCACCGCGACCCACCGCCGCCGGCCCCGGGCCAGCCACCAACTCCCGGCCAGCAGCAGCGGCCACACCAGGTAGAACTGCTCCTCGACCGCCAGCGACCAGAAGTGCTGGAACGGGGAGGGTGGTGCACCGTCGTCCAGGTAGTCCGTGCCGGCGCTCGCCAGCCGCAGGTTCATCCCGTACAGCGCGCTGGCCAGCGCGTCGCCCGCGTATTCGGTGAACCGCACCTTCGACAGGAACAGCCACGCGCCGACCAGGGTGCTCAGCGTCACCAACGTCGCGGCGGGCAGCAGCCGCAGCGCCCGCCGGGCGTAGAACCGCCGCAGCGACACCCGCCCGGTGCCGGCCAACTCCCGTGCCAGCAGCGTGGTGATGACGAATCCTGACACCACGAGGAACACGTCCACGCCGACATAGCCCCCGCGCACCCACCCCACGCCGGCATGCGACACCACCACCAACAACACCGCGACCGCCCGCAGCCCCTGCACATCGAGCCGCGTCCCCTGCTCACCAGATCCCGTCACCCCCTACGTGTCCCACCAATCCAGTAGGAAATCACCTCCCAGTTCCCACCCGCACCTGAGCCGGCGGTCTTCCGGTCGGGCGCGGGTCGGGGCAGCATCGGCACGGAGGTTCGGCTGGCGCGGAGTCCGCGGACCGCGTGGCCGTCAGTCGAGAGGAGCAGGCATGAAGCGCGCAGCGAAGATGCTGGCCGTGGTGGCCCTGATGGCGGGGGGTGTGCTGGCCGGCGCCGGTGGCGCGGCGGCGGCAGCCCATCACGACGGGGGGTTTACGACGACGGGCTACGCGGACGGCGAGCGCAACTGAGCGAGCTGGCCGATTCGATGCCGAAGCCCCCGCCGGGTCACCGGCGGGGACTTCCGCGTCAGCTCAGCCGTGCGGGCAGGTCACACGTATCGAAGCACGGCCGGTCGCCTCCCTCCTCCTCAGGACTCACGTCGTGCAGCACCGTCCGGCCAGATGACATCGACATGGATGCCGGCCTCTCGGGCTTCGAGCACCACATCCGCAGTGCCGCCGCCCTTGCCGCTGGGTGGCGAGCCGTTCCACACCGCGACGAGACGATCAGCGCGGCGCAGCAGTTCCTTGCCGGCAGCCTCGTACGCCTCTCGGCCGGCCCGCTCGCAGGGCATGGTGACCACCTCGTGCGCGGCAGCCACGATGCGGTCGAACGATGCGGCCTGCTCCGGCCCGACCTTCCGTGCCCGGTAGTCGCGCGAGGGAATCACGACGACTAGCCGGCCGCCTGCTTCCAGCACGGCCTCAGCGAACAACTCGTCGGCACCGGCAGCGACGCAGGACACGCCGATCAGGTCCGCCTGGCTGGCCAGTAGCTCCCGGAGCGCGGCCTGGACCAAGGGGATGCTCGGCTCGGTCAAGTCCATGTGCCCGGTCACGGCGATCGTCGTCATCGGGTACCTCTCGTCGGGTCGGCGGGTCAGCAGGTGGAGAGTAGTTCACGGATGCGGTGGCGCGCCTCGCGCACGGGGGCAGAGGCGCTGGCCGCTTGGGACACCGCTCCGGCCCGGTCATCGAGGACCAGATCGAGGACGTCGTCACCTGGCTCGTGCCCGTCGACGCCGCCCACGCCTGGCGGTTGGCGGGTGTCACGGTGCTGGGTGCCGGCCGAGAGCTTCGGGTTCCCCCGCCCCACTGGTCGGGCGCAATCCGGTGGCTGTTGGAACCGCCGGCTGTGGGGGACTGCCTCACCCGGCCCGAGTTCCTGCACACCAGCCTGATCACCGTCGCCGCTGCCCATGGTTGAGCGGCGGAAGCCGCGGCCCGCCACGGGCCGAATGCGGGTCTACCTCGACCCCGGTCGACCCGGCGCCGCGGCGGTCGTCGCCATGCTGGAGATCGAACCCGCCCGGGCAGGCCGCGTCCCGGGGTGGCTGCCGCCCCTGACCGGTCGGCAACTCGCCGGCACAGCATGCGTCGTCTGCGGCCAGCACCTTGGAATGGACACCGTCCGCATCGGGACCGTCCCTCAGGCTCTCCCCGGAAAGGACATGGCCTTCCCCGTACGTGCCTGCCCCGACCGGTGCCGCCGCCTCCCGCAACCCGCCCCACGACCCCAGCCGCTCGGTCACCGACCGTCTCCACCCTGACGCGAGCCCGCCCCCTCCAACCCCAATCCAGGAGCGGCGGCTCTTCCCGTGCCGCGCAAGCAGATGCCCGACAGCTTCATGGATCAGGCCCTCCACCTGTACCGCGAAGGCAGGTCCATGGCCTCCCTCGCTCGCCGTTACGGCGTATCCGCCGGCTGGCTGACCGACCGGTTCCGGGAATGGGGCGAGCCGTTGCGCGGCCACGCCGAGGCCCAACGCGCGGGCAGGGCAGATGCTCGCGGAGTACCGGCGGCGGGTCGACCTGCCGCCCTGACCCACGAGACGCCCGACCGGCCGGGAACGGCTCCGACCGTCACCACGGTGCCCGGAGCGCGGGGCAGGCGCCGTCTGCCAGTGTCCCCGGCAGCACGAGGAGCCGTCCGGGCTGTCGTCGGGGTTCACGCCGGCAGTGCCTGGTCAGCCGTCACCGGCCCACGTGCGCATCGTCTGCTCCAGGGTCCAGATCTTCACCGTCGCTCGCACCTTCGCCTGGTACATGTCGCGCTCAGCCACAATGCTGAGATCGCCAACCCCGAGGAGGCACTGGGCCGCGTGATCGGCCAGTGTGAGCCCCGTCGTGCCTCCGTCGCAGAGCGCCTTGAGGAACGCGCCGTCCCAGGTCCTCGCATGCAGAACCCAGGGAGCCGTGCCTGCGACAGTCGCATCGAGAAGGCTTTGATAGGTGCGGGCACAGGCCCGCCTCGCGCGTCCGTCCTTGATCTGGAACATGTGGTTACCCGTCTCGATCACCGTCGCTGTGGGGAGAACGAAACTCACGCGCTCACTCCGTCGGCGCTCCATCTCGACCAAGATGTCGGTCCGGTGGTCGTTCATGAAGGGGACGTCCAGGATTTCGACGAGGACCGAGGTGTCCAGGAAGCAGACGACGGGCAACGGCAGCGCCGAGGCGCGGTGGTTGCTCACAGGCTCCTCATGAAGTCTTCGATGCTTCGCGCCGTCTTAGGACGGGGGCGGGTGGCGGCAGGGAGACGATCCCGCGTGACGGCGTCCCCCAGATCGCCGGCGGCGAGCAGATCGACGTAGCCGGGAAGGCTCACGAGCGGTGTCAGACGGCTCTCACCCGTCTCGGGATCACGCATGCACACGATGACGCCGGGGTGATCCGCCGCCGCGAGGGAGTTGAGCAGCGCGGGGCTGTGCGTCGTGAAGAGAATGCTGATGCGTCGGCGGCGGGACTCCTCCTTCATCAGCTCCAGGACCCGTGCGGCCTGCGGGGGTACAGCCCGTTCTCGATCTCCTCGACAACCAACAGGCGTCGTGCCGTCCCGACCGCGTCGTCGCCCGCCACGGGGGCGCTCAGCATGGCCGTGCCGCAGGCCAGCAAACGGAGCATGCCGTCGCTGAGCAGTCGCGCCGGGACCTGGTTCACCGCGGGGTGGAAGCCGGCCTCGTGGAGCACCAACTGCACGTCACCGAGTTCCGTCCTGACGCTGCCGATGTCCACCACGGGATACTCCGGCATACCCGCGATCAGTTGCTTCAGGCGGCGGAAGCCCACGCTACCCGAACGCTTGAGCATGTCGACCGCGGCGCTGAGGTTGTCGGCACTGCGGCGCAGCTCGGAGTCCCGGGCGTTGACGTACTGTCGCATCAGGTGCGGCACCGGATCGAGGAGAAAGACCTCGCGCAGGGCGTCGAGTACGTACTCTGCCGCCCGGTGGACCAGGCGCGTGGCCTCGCTCGTGGTGGGCACCCGGACGGGCACCTGGCTGCACAGCAACCGGTCGGACGAGAACGGAATGCCCGGATCAAGACCACGGTTGCCGTTGAAATAACGAGTGTGCAGGTCGCTGCGTCTCGGGTCCGGGGCGTCACTGGCCAGCAGCTGCCGGCCGGCCGTGACGCGTTTCTTGTTGCCGTAGGGCAAGGGCTCGACGCTGGTCAGCCGCTCGCTCACGATCCTGACTTCCGGTCGCGCCTCGATCTCGACGTCCAGATCGATCACGGCGTCCCCGGCGACCACCCGGCAGCCGATCGAGAAGCTGTCCTGTCCCAGCGGGGCGCAGCCCTCGGCGCCTCCCCGGATCGGCTCCTCACCGATCCCGGTTCTCGGCCCGGCCATCGCGTCCCGAAGTGGCTCACCCTGAGCCAGTCGGGACAGGACCATCAGCGCGTCCAGGGCGTTCGACTTGCCACTGCCGTTACGACCGATCAGCAGGGTCAGGTCGTCGAGGGGTAACCGCTGACCGACGAAGCTCTTGAACGCCGTCAGCCGCACCTCCTGAAGGCGCGGAGCTGTCTCCACGAAGGCACCCTTCTCATGTCTCAGGCTGCGTCGGTACCGGACAACCGTAGCGCTGACGAGAGCCGACGGGGTACGACGAAGCCCCTGCCTGTCGGCCCGCCGGGCCGGACAAGCAGGGGCGTAGCCCGTGCGGCTGGCTCACACGTCGAAGTACTGATGACGGCGCCGAGCCACCAGCGGACCCCTCTCGCTGACCAGCGCTGCGGCGCTTCGTCGTGGTCGTCGTTGGTCGTTGTCCGTCGTCCTGGGCCGCCGTTTGACGGCCCAGAGACGGCCCCGGAACAGCTGCGCGGGAAGGACATGGCGGAGCGCCCTTCGGCCGCCCTCATCCCTCGGCGCCTACGGTCGTCGGCGGTGCCCGCCTGGTGGCGCCTGCGGGCCCGTGGCGCGGCTCAGGACGGCTCTTAGCGGGGGGAGACGGGGCTACAGGTCACCGAGCCACGTGGGGGCGGCGCCGCCCTCGTGGAAAGCCTCGGTGAGCCGCTGACGGACCGAGGCTCTTCAGGGGGCGCGGGGTGGCCTCTTCCAGGCGTTCAGCACGTCAGCCGCGCGGTTGCCACCCCGCGCAGACTCCTCACTGTGGGTGCAGAGAGGGGAGACGTGTGGCACGTCGGAGAACCTCATTCGGGGGATATTCGCAGGTCACGGCACGCGCCTCACTGCCTCTCTCACGGGGCGTTACCGCAGCTCATCGCGGTGAGGTAGGGACAGTGAGGCGGTCGGTGAGAACTCACTGCCTCACCGACCGCCTCACTGTCACTCACGGCTGGAAGAGGCCACCCCGCGCCCCCTGAAGAGCCTCGGTCCGTCAGCGGCTCACCGAGGCTTTCCACGAGGGCGGCGCCGCCCCCACGTGGCTCGGTGACCTGTAGCCCCGTCTCCCCCCGCTAAGAGCCGTCCTGAGCCGCGCCACGGGCCCGCAGGCGCCACCAGGCGGGCACCGCCGACGACCGTAGGCGCCGAGGGATGAGGGCGGCCGAAGGGCGCTCCGATCTACTCTCCGTACACGACACCCCGCCGATGACGGGTGCTAGATCTAGTGGGCCGGGGTGCTAGGTCTAGCACCCCGGCTAGCACACCAATCAGCCGGTGAGCTGCAAGCTAGCCACTAGTGCCCTACCAGCAGAAACGCTCTCTCGGCTCGATACTCGCAGTCGACCTACCGTCTGCCAGCTGCTAGCTAGATGAGACAGTCGGCACGGACAGTGACGGATCACTGGAGCTGGGAGCCGGAGTTCAGGGCGTCGTCGAGGTACTCCTGGACGGGGCCGAACAGCCCGTAGGGCACGTACTCGGGAAGCTCTTCATGGGAGCTCCAGGCGACTTCGGCGAGTTCGTCATCGTCGGCGACGTGAGCCGTGCCGCTGACGACTTCGCAAGCTGTGTAGAACATCTGCCGGTTCGTCTTCGGGTGGACGCGCCCCCCAAGCAGCTTCAGGGCTGTGACCGTCAGGCCAGTCTCTTCGCGGGTCTCACGTACCGCGGCCTCCTCGGCGGTCTCACCTGCTTCGATCCCTCCCGCAGGAAACTGCCAGGAGAGTTCCCCTTCCTTGGCCCGACGTCGAACCATCAAGACACGTCCGCCGTCCACGATGATCGCTGCGGAGATGCCGGGCCGCTCTTCGGCGGTCTGCTCTGCCATGCCTATCCCTCCAGTGCCGCCAAGATCGGTGGGTAGATCCTACTGGCCTCGATGAAACGCGTAACGGAGTCTTTGGGCGCCCACATGACGTCCACGTTCTCCAAAACGTCGCTGTTGTGAGCGTCACCAGCGAGGTACTCGCACAGGTAGTACTCGCACATGACCCCCGTGACAGGGTGAAGACGGGCACCAAGATGCTGCCGGATCGCGCAGTGAATGCCGGTCTCGGCAAGAGTTTCCCTGACCGTGGCGATCTCAGGACTTGTACCCGGTTTGACCACTCCGGCCGGGAATTGCCAGGTGATTCCCCCCGCGTCGTCTCCCCTGCGGCAGACGAGCAGTACATCCTCTTCGCGCACGACGACGGCAATGGCAACGCGTAGTACCTGCGCGGTGGTCGACTGCTCGGGGTGACTCCTGGGGCCCTCTTCGGAAGAGGGAGCACACAGCAAGGCGAACCGCTTGAGAACCGCGTCTGACGCCTTCTCGTGGACGGAGTCCAAGAGCTGCTGAATCTCAGCCCGCGGTACGAGACCAGGATCCGCATGCCAAGTGGCCACGGTTCGGACTGAGATGCCGAGATGAGAGGCGAACGCCTCGTTGGTGAGGCGGAGCGCTGCTTGCAGGGCACAGGCGTAGCGCCCGTTCCAGACTTTGACCACTTCCACTGACGGACCCCCGCCGTTGGCTAACTACTCCTCAACTGCATTCCCAGTGCACCCTGACTGCATCGGATGCTCATGTTGCTAGGGCCGGGTTGGCGATTGACTGTGGTCATGACGACGGATCCGCAGTACCGCCAACGGCCGCTTCTACCAAAGCCAGCCGCTCGTTCAGTTCACGTACTTGCTCTCAAGCTCCCCAACGCGGGTCGCCAGAGTTGGTGCATCCGACCTGTGCTCCGTGCTGGCCTCCCCTTCGGAGGGCTCGGCCTTGCGGACGAAGGTGCCCCGCCCATGGGTCGAGTACACGAGACCCTCGTCTCGCAGGACTCTGACCCCGCTTGAGGCGGTCATCACCGCCACTTCGAACCGCTCCGAGAGTTGCCGAGCTGACGGCAGCTTCTGACCAGGCCGGAGCTTGCCGGACAGGATCTCCTCCCGGAGCGCGTCAGCGACCTGCACGTACGGCGCGCGGTCGTCGTCCCTGGAAACAGTCATGCCCTGAGGGTAGCCGACAGCACAGCCTAAGACACCTAGGCCAATCGTCTTGACGAGTTGGGACACCTAGGTCAGCATAGGTGTCCTAGAAAGAAGCCCCGGCGGGCAACGCCCACCGGGGACTCCAACCAGAGCAGCGCACTACCGCCAAGCAGACCGCTGCTCACGAACCCTTCGAGAGGGGTTGTTCCATGATGCCCGATGCTATGCCGAGTGGCCGAGCCGCCGGGATGAGCGTTGACGAACTGGTTGAGGTGGCGGTTGCGCTCGTGCAGTTGCGCGAGCAGGTCACCGACCTGGCGCACCGGACGGATGCCGTTGAGTACGTGGTGACCTCCGCGTCGTCCCGTCACGGCAACGCGCCGCTGTGGACGTCGAACCGGGTCGTGTCGGTGGGCTCGAAGACCGGTTCCGCGTGCACGGCTGAGGCGTGGGGGGTGGAGGCGTGAGCGCGCTGACTTCTCCGACGGTTGCCGACGTCGTGTGTGGTGACTGCCTGGGCACGGCGGTGGACATCGACACCGACGGCTCGTTGTCCGGCGTGCTCGGGGCGGTGATCCCATGCGTGTGCCTGGTGGGTGACGACTTCGGGCAGAGCCCGTTGTGCGGCTGCCACGCCCCGGAGTGGCCGTACAACGATGGCTTCACCGGGTGGTTGTCGATCCCGCTGGCCGAGCGGGGCGACGACGAGGCCCCGGGTCTGCGGTCGTGCTCGGTGCACGCGCCGCTGCCCCCGGTCACGCTGGCTCCGGCCGTGGGGGCGGCCCTGTGAAGCGCGCGATCGTGCACCCGGCGCGGGCCCTGTTCGCCGCTCACGGGCGGCGCCAGGGCCCGGCCCTGGCCGAACGTCGCGCCCCTGACGCGACGCTGCCCACCGTGCCCCTGGCCTGGGGGGAGCTGTCCTACCCGGAGGTTGCCGGGGTGCTGTTCGAGGCGTACGCCGACGAACTGCCCGCGCCCCAGGTGGGCACCCTGTTGGCAGCTATCAGTGGTGTGGGCCGGCTGGAGCGCTCCGACATCACCCGCGCCATCAGCGTGCTGACCAGCATGGACCTTCAGGAGTTCCCCGAGCTGGCCGACTGCTGGGCTCTGGCCCACCGGCTGTGTGTCGCGTTCTGGTACGAGCACGCCAGCGCCCGGCCGATGACGGCCGGGGAAGTCGCGGTCTGCCTGTACCTCTCCGACCTGGCCACCGGACCGCTGGCCACCACCGGCCCCGAACGGCCGGTGCTGCTCCCCGCGGGGAGCGTGCGTACTGCTGCCGAGCAGCTGCCCGCCCGCGTCCTCGTCGAGCTGGGCGCGACCATGACCGCCCAGCTCGACCCCGCCCACGCCGGCACCGACCGGTGCGCGCCCGGCTGGCTCTTCCGCCAGCTGCTGCCTGACACGGCCAGGCGTGCGGCGTGCTTCTGCGCCGCCCTGGCCACCGGAGACCGGCCCATGCCGCTCCTGGTCCGCCCGCACTCCGGCGGTCTGCTCATCGGGGCCACCCCGCCGCCGGCCGAGGCGACCGGACTGCCCCGACCGATCCGGCAGGGGTGGTGACCTGTGACCACCCGAACCACGAAACCGAAGCTGACCGGGGAGACCCGGCGGCGCATCCTGGCTCACCTCGTCCAGCGGGACGGCGCGCACTGCTTCTACTGCCGCCGCCCGTTCGACGAGGCACTGACCGGCGTGACGCTCGACCACTACATCCCGCACTGCATCTGGCGCATGAACAAGCCGCGCAACCTGCGCCTGGCCTGCCACCCCTGCAACGAGACCAAGGCCGACTACCTGCCCTGGCCCGTCGCCCTGGTGGTGCTGCGCGACGCCATGAACACCGCCGGCATGAACACCCCGGACGCGTACCCGGGTACGCCCGGGTACGCCGTACCCGCCCGGCCGGGTACGGGTACGCACGCCCTGCCGTGCGTACCCGACTCGGGTACACCCACGGGTACGCCCGCGCCGGGGTCAGTCGAGGGCGTTCACGCCCCGACCGTGAACACCGATCAGTCGGCCGACCGATCGGGGCCCGGATCGGGTGTTCATGAACGCCCGATGGGGGTGGAGCCGACCGTTCATGAACGCCCGATCGGATCGGCCGATCCTGCCGCCGACCGGTCGGGTTGGGGGTGGGCGGCATGACCGGACTGAACGGAGTCAGCACCAGCCGATCGGATCGGCCGATCGCCGAGCACCCCGAGTCGCGGCCGGTCAGCACCCGACCGACCGGCGTACCCGACTCGACGGGTACACCGGATGCGGGTTCGTCGGGTACGGGTACGCCGGGTGTACCCGTGGAGTCGGACGCGCCGGGTACGGCGCCGCGCGGGGCGGTCGAAGAGACCACCCGGCCGGGCGGGGGTGGTCTCTTCACCCCGACCGGGAACGGCGGCGCGGGTCTGCTGGAGCAGCTGCGCGGCACGCTGCGGGAGTACGTGGTCTTCCCCGGGGACGATGCTGCCACGGCGGTCACGCTGTGGATCGCTGCCTCGTTCGGCCAACGCGCGTGGCAGCACGCGCCCCGGCTGGTCATCACCGGGCCGACGAAGCGGTGTGGGAAGTCGCGGTTGCTGGACGTGGTGCACGAGTCGTGCTGGCAACCCCTGATCACGGTCAACGCCTCGGTGGCGGCCGTCTTCCGCTCCATCGGGGACGACCCGCCCACGCTGTTGGTGGACGAGGCGGACACCCTCTTCGGCACGGCCAAGGCAGCCGAGAGCCACGAGGAACTGCGCGGTCTGCTCAACGCCGGGCACCAGCGCAACCGCCCCACCCTGCGCGTGGTCGGCGTGGGCACCGAGCAGAAGGTCAAGCCGTTCTCCACGTTCGCCATGGCGGCGCTGGCCGGGATCGGCGCCATGCCCGACACCATCATGGACCGCGCTGTTGTGGTCTCGATGCGGCGCCGGGCGCCGGGCGAGGTGGTCAAGCCGTTCCGTACCCGCAGGGACGCTCCGCGGCTGCACACCCTGCGCCGCCAGCTGGCGGCGTGGCTGCGTGACCGCACCGATCAGCTGGCCGAGATCGAGCCGGACATGCCGTTGGAGGACCGGGCGGCCGATACGTGGGAGCCGCTGATCATCGTGGCTGATCTGGCCGGGGGTGACTGGCCTGAGGCTGCCCGGCAAGCGGCTGAGTCCATGGTGGCCACCAGGGCGCGGGACGACGCGGACTCCGCCGTGAGCGTGCGGCTGCTGGCCGATCTGCGGGAGCTCTTCGGGGATGCCCCGGCGCTGCACGGGACGACGATCCTCACGCGCCTTCACGCGATCGACGAGGCGCCGTGGGCGGAGTGGTCCGGCCGGGCGCTCACCGCGCGGGACCTGGCTCGGCTGCTGAAGCCCTACGGCGTCACTTCGACCAAGGTGAAAATTCAGGGCGAAGCTTTGCAGGGCTACCGGCGCGAGCAGCTGCACGACGCCTGGAGCCGCTATCTGCCCCCTTCCCCGCTTGGTGCCGGAACCTCCGGAACCAGTGGAACCGTGCAGGTCAACGGCACGCTGCCGGTTCCGGTTCCACTTGGCCATCCGGAACCGGAACCGGCAACACCCCATCTGACCAGCGCGGTTCCGGAGGTTCCACAGGTTCCGGAACCAAGCGCGTGTGCCGTGTGCGGACAGCCCATGCGGCTGCTGGAACCCGGCCAGACCACCCACCCAGGTTGCGACAGGAAACACCCGCCGAAGGAAGGGACGCGCCATGGCTGAGCAGACCACGCACGCCCGGCCGGGCGTACTGCCAGAGCGCTACCTCACCCCCGAGGACCTGGTCACCATCCTCCAACTCCCGAGCGTCCAAACGGTCTACCGCTGGCGCAAGACCGGCACCGGACCGGTCGGCTTCCGCGTCGGCAAGCACCTGCGCTACGACCCCGCGTCGGTCCGCCAGTGGGTCACCGAACAGACCCAACAAGCCGCCTGAAACCCCCGCTACCGGTAGCACCCGCCGGTGCTACCGGTAGCACCCCCGCTAGCAGCCCGCACCGATCACCACCAGCGCGGTAGCAGATAGCACCCGCCCCCGGCCGGACCGCCCGAAGCCAGCTCACACGGGCCCCGGCCCCTCTCCCGCCAGGTGCTACCGCACCCGGCACCGACCACCGCTCTGGACGCTCCCCCGAGCGCTTCGAGTTCGCCTCGGCAACCGGTCGCGGCGTGGGGAGGCAGCTGGGGAGGCAGGGAGAACTCCCTAACTGCCTCCCCAAACCCGCCTCCCTGGGCTGACCAGCGAAAAAACCCCTGGTGGGGAGGCAGGGAGGCCAGGGAGACACCCCCGCCGACCCCGCCAGAACCCCGGAAACGCACCCAGGCAACACGCCTCCCTGCCTCCCTACGCCATCACACCGTCCCGACCGCAAAGGAGCGTGCCCGCCCATGGCTGGCCACATCCAAGACCGCTGGTACAAGACCGAACCCGGCCCGGACAGCAAGCCCGTCCGCGTCAAGACCGACCGCCACGGCACCGGACTCCGCTACCGCGCCCGGTACGTCGGACCCGACGGCACCGAGAAGTCCAAGAGCTTCCCCGACAAGCAGAAGCGACGGGCGGAGCAATGGCTGTCACAGATCGAGGCGGACATGCTCCGCGGTCAGTACGTTGACCCAGCGGACGGGAAGGTGTCGCTCAAGGACTACGCGGGGGAGTGGCTGGCGTCCCAGACCACCGACCCCTCCACGATCGTCAGCATGGAGCTTCGCTTCCGGCTGCACGTCTTCCCGTATCTCGGCTCGCGCCCCCTGAGGGCCTTTCAGCCCAGTCACATCCGCGCTTGGATGCGAACGCTGAACGACTCGGGTATGGCGGCTTCCTATCAGCGCACCCTGTTCGCGAACCTCTCGGCCGTCTTCGGCGCGGCCCTTGATGACGGAATCATCGGGCGGAACCCGTGTCGTACCCGTTCGGTGAAGGCGCCCAAGCTGGATTCCCGGAAGCTCACGCCATGGACGCATGAGCGGGTGCGGGCCGTGCGGAGAGCTCTACCGGGGCAGTTCGCGGCCACGGTGGACGTGGGCGCCGGATGCGGTCTGCGGCAGGGTGAGATCTTCGGACTCGCTTTGGACGAGATTGACTTTCTCGATGGTGTGATTCATGTCGTACGTCAGGTCAAGCTGATCGGTCCTCGGATGGTGTTCTCTCCGCCCAAGGGGGGCAAACTGCGGGACGTTCCGTTGCCGGACGTTGTGGCCAACGCGCTAGCCGAACACATCACCCGACGGCCGCCGGTCGAGGTCACCCTTCCCTGGAAGACTCCGGATGGTCCGCCGACCACGGCGCCGCTGCTCTTCTACACACGGGAGCGGGGGGCGCTGAACCGGAACTACTTCAACCCGTACCTGTGGAAGCCTGCCTTGGTCTCTGCAGGCGTCATCGCGGCCCGGCTGTCGGGGGAGCGGTTCGAGGCGTCGCGCGAGCATGGCATGCACGCTCTGAGGCATTTCTATGCCTCGGTGTTGCTCGACGCGGGGGAGAACATCAAGGCTCTCGCGGAGTACCTGGGGCACTCGGACCCAGGGTTCACGCTCCGGACGTACACGCACCTGATGCCGAACAGCCGAGACCGTGCCAGGCGAGCGATCGACACGGCCTTCAGCGCTCCGGGGCCCGAGGGCTGAGAGCCGACGGCAAGCGGGCCGCCGGCCGCACGCTCCAACGCGGGAGACGCGGCCGACGGCCCACAGACGGCCCACAGGCGGGTTTACCCGCTCTGACCTGGGCTGTTCCTACACGTCGAAGTAGAGCTCGAACTCGTGGGGGTGGGGGCGCTGGGCCATGGGGGCGATCTCCTTCTCGCGCTTGAAGTCGATCCACGTCTCGATGACGTCGGAGGTGAAGACGCCGCCCGCCAGGAGGTAGTCGTTGTCCGCCTCCAGGGCCTCCAGCACGGCGGGCAGGGAGGCCGGGACCTGCGGGAGGTCGGCGTGCTCCTCGGGGGCCAGCTCGTAGAGGTCCTTGTCGATCGGCTCGGCCGGCTCGATCTTGTTCTTGATGCCGTCGAGGCCGGCGAGCAGCATCGCCGCGAACGCCAGGTACGGGTTGCAGGACGGGTCGGGCGCGCGGAACTCCACGCGCTTCGCCTTCGGGTTGGAGCCCGTGATCGGGATGCGCATCGCCGCGGAGCGGTTCCGCTGCGAGTAGACCAGGTTGACCGGCGCCTCGAAGCCGGGCACCAGCCGGTGGTACGAGTTGACCGTCGGGTTGGTGAACGCCAGCAGCGACGGCGCGTGCTTCAGCAGACCGCCGATGTAGTAGCGGGCGGTGTCGGACAGGCCCGCGTAGCCCTGCTCGTCGTAGAACAGCGGGGTGCCGTTCGACCACAGCGACTGGTGGCAGTGCATGCCGTTGCCGTTGTCGCCGAAGATCGGCTTGGGCATGAAGGTGGCGGTCTTGCCGTTGCGCCAGACGACGTTCTTGACGATGTACTTGTAGAGCATCAGATCGTCGGCGGCGGCCAGCAGCGTGTTGAACTCGTAGTTGATCTCGGCCTGTCCGGCGGTGCCCACTTCGTGGTGCTGGCGCTCGACCTTCAGGCCGGCCTTCATCAGCTCCAGGGTGATCTCGGCGCGCAGGTCGGCGAAGTGGTCGACCGGCGGGGCCGGGAAGTACCCGCCCTTGTACCTGACCTTGTAGCCGCGGTTGCCGCCCTCCTCGATGGAGCCCGTGTTCCAGGCGCCCGCCTCGGAGTCGATGTAGTAGTACCCGGCGTTCTCGCGGGTCTCGAAGCGCACGTCGTCGAAGACGTAGAACTCCGCCTCGGGGCCGAAGTACGCGGTGTCGGCGATGCCCGAGGAGGCCAGGTACGCCTCGGCCTTCTTCGCCACGTTCCGCGGGTCACGGCTGTACGCCTCGCCGGTCACCGGGTCGTGGATGAAGAAGTTGATGTTGACGGTCTTGTCCTTGCGGAACGGGTCCAGGCGCGAGGTGGACAGGTCCGGGACGAGCGCCATGTCGGACTCGTGGATGGCCTGGAACCCGCGGATCGACGACCCGTCGAACATCATGCTTCCGTTCGGATCGAAGCTCTCGACCGGCACGGTGAGGTGCTGCATGATGCCCGGCAGGTCACAGAAGCGGACGTCAACGAACTTCACGTCCTCATCCGAAATGAACTTGTTGATCTCGTCGGCGTTCTCGAACATCCGGTGTCCTCCTAGACCCGCCGTCTGGACGGGGGAATCTGCAGCTCGGGGTACGGCCCGGCACGCGGGCCTGCCGGGGCCGACCCTAAAGACACGCGATTTCTCAAGGATGACCCGGTTGTTTCGCCGATGTTAACCAGCTCGCACGCCCCGGACGGGTCAACGGGCCGGGCGACGGGCCCGGTGGCGGCCATCGCCCGGCCGAGCGACGGCCGGGGGGAGCGCCGCGCTACCGTGGCTGCATGGAAAAGCGGCAGGCGATCGGTTCATGGCTCTCCGGCCCGCGCGCGGCGGCCGAGGACATGGGGGTGGACTTCGGTTTCCGGGGCCAGCGACTCGGCCTTGCCGAGGACGGTCCCGGGTCGATCGCCTCGTTCGGCCGACGGCTCGCCGCGATCGCCGTCGACTGGGGGCTGTGCACCCTGATCGCATACGGTCTGATCGCCGACGGCCAGCCCGCGACCGCCAGCAACTGGACGCTGGTGCTCTTCTTCGTCCTGGGCGTGCTCACCGTCGGCACCCTCGGCATCACGCCCGGCAAGCGGCTGCTCCACATCCGGGTGGTGCACGTCGGCGGCGGCCGTCTCAGCTTCCCGCGCGCCGCGCTGCGCACGCTGCTGCTGTCCCTCGCCATTCCCGCGCTCATCTGGGACCGGGACGGCCGCGGCCTTCACGACCGCGCCGCGGAATCCGTTCAGGTCCGCATCTAGGTCCTGTCCGGTCGGTCGATGGGGGCGCCTCCCAGCCTCCCAGGCTGGGGGAGGATCAGCCCGCGGCTCCCCCAGGCCCTTGGGGCCTGGGAGGTGCCCCCATGACGCCGTGGGCCCGGCAAGACCGGCCGGACAGGGCCTCGCGTGGTGCTAGCGTGGTCCCCATGCAGCGTGCCGCGATGACGACGACGCCGGAACCAGTCCCGGCGCGCTGACAGCTGACCAGTCGAAGGCCCCGGGGCGAGCGCCCCGGGGCCTTCGCCATGGCCGCTCGGTGGTCGCCCGCCCTCCGTCCGCGAGGAGACCACGATGCACGACCACCGCAGGCTCGGCCGCGAGCTCGACCTGTTCGACACCGACCCGCTGATCGGCGCGGGGCTGCCCTACTGGCTGCCCGACGGCGCCACCGTGCGGCACACCCTGGAGGAGTACGTCCGCGACGCCGAGCGCCGCGCCGGTTACCGGCACGTCTACTCGCCCGTGCTGGGCAAGCGGGAGCTGTACGAGATCTCCGGACACTGGGCGCACTACCGCGACGACATGTTCCCGCCGATGGACCTCGGCGGTGAGCAGGTCGTGCTGCGACCGAGCCTGTGCCCCCACCACGCCCTGATCTACCGCTCCCGCGGCCACAGCTACCGCGAGCTGCCGCTGCGGATGGCCGAACTGGGCGGTATGTACCGCTCGGAGCTCTCCGGGGTGCTCGGCGGCCTGACCCGGGTGCGGGCCATCCAGCTCAACGACGCGCATATCTTCTGCACCCTGGACCAGGTCGCGGACGAGGCCGCGGCCGCCCTGGAGATGATCCGCGCCGCATACCGGGCGTTCGGCATCCGCCCGGCGCGGTACCGGCTCTCACTGCCGGGCCCCGGCGGCAAGTACGTCGCCGCCCCCGAGATGTGGCGCCGCGCCGCCGAACTGCTGACCGAGGTGCTCGACCGTTCGGGGCTGCCCTACGCGGCGGCGGAGGGGGAGGCCGCGTTCTACGGGCCGAAGATCGACGTGCAGATCGTCGACGGCGCCGGCCGCGAGTCCACCCTGTCCACCGTCCAGGTCGACTTCCACCAGCCGGAGCGGTTCGACCTGAGCTACGTCGGCGCGGACGGCGCGAAGCACCGGCCGGTCATGGTGCACCGCAGCATCATCGGCAGCGTCGAACGGGCGGTGGCGCACCTCATCGAGGCGCACGGCGGCGCGTTCCCCGCCTGGCTCGCGCCCACCCAGCTCGTCGTGCTCCCGGTGTCAGAGGCGGAGGCGCCCCGCGCCGCCGAGCTCCTCGCGCGCTGCGCCGAACGAGGGCTTCGGGCCGAGCTCGCCGGGCCCGAACTGGGCGGTCTGGGGGCCCGGATCAGGGAGGCCAGGCTGGTGCCCTACCAGGCGGTCATCGGTGCCAGGGAGGCGGCGCAGGACCACGTCGCCCTGCGCCTGCGGGACGGGCGTCGCCTCGCCCCGCTACCCGCGGCGGAGGTGGTGGACCGGGTCGCCGACCTGGTCGCGGCGCACCGGGTCGAGCTCTGGGAGGACGAGCGGGAGGACGAGGCGCGGGACGACCGGGAGGTGGGCTGAGGGCACGGCCACGGAACGACGACGGGCGGGCCCGTGGGCCCGCCCGTCGTCGAAACGTCCGTGTGAAACGCCTAGCGGCCGCGCCGCTGGGTGTTGCCCTTCGGCATGCGCATGCCCTTGGGCA
>CAWFMG010000001.1:0-107427 GCA_963816875.1 uncultured Actinomycetota bacterium | reverse complement strand
AGAGGGCGGTATGAGGCCTGATGCCCGATTCTTCGTTTCGTGCGGGACAAGCGGGCAGGTTGTGGCGACGCCGGTCGACTACGGCCGGGGCTGGGTGAACAAGGCTGGCTCGGTCTCGGCCAGGATCCCGCGGTCGGCCAGCCGCTTGAGCTTCAGGCGGACGTTGTTGATGTTGTTGGGCGCGACCGTCAGGTCCATCGCCTCGCGCACGTCCGGAGTCCTCGCACACCATGCGGCAGCAGCTCACGGACGAGGTGAGCAGTCTGCTGGCGCGCATGGCCTTCCACCAGGCATGGCTCCAGATCGAAGCGTCGTCCGCCGCAGGGCCGTACGCGATCCTTGTCGCCACGGCCCGCGCGGAGGCCGGCGCACAAATGAGTCTCGCCTGGCAGCAGCCGCCCATCAGGACCGACGAGGGGATGAACCTCGGCGCGGCCTACCCCCGCGACCGATCAACAGCCGCCCGCGCGGCATGCATTGAAGTGATGCGTCGTCGCCTCTGAGAAGCGACAGTGATCTTGGTGCCAACTATCCCTCTTTTGTGCCAACTAAAAATCCTCGTCACAACCCAGTCAACGTCGCACCCTCGGCATCCCCAGCCCGATCCACGAGATGATCTCCCGCTGGATCTCGTTGTTGCCGCCGCCGAAGGTGAAGATGACCGCCGAGCGGTAGCCGCGCTCGAGTTCGCCGTGCAGCACCGCGCCCGCCGAGCCCTCCTTCAGCGCGCCGGCGGCCGCGACGATCTCCATCAGCCAGGCGTAGGCGTCCCGGCGGGCCTCGGAGCCGTACACCTTGACGGCGGAGGCGTCCTGCGGGGTGAGGGTGCCGTCCTGGACGGCGCCCACCATCCGCCAGTTGAGGAGTTTGAGCGCGTCGAGCCGGGTGTGGGTGCGGGCGAGGAGGCGGCGCACCCAGGGCAGGTCGACGACGCGGCGGCCGTCGGCGAGCTTGGTCTCCATGGCCCAGCGCTGGACGTCGTGCAGGGCGCGGATCGCCATGGTGCCGTGGGCGGCGAGGGTCACGCGCTCGTGGTTGAGCTGGTTGGTGATCAGCCGCCAGCCCTGGTTCTCCTCGCCGACCCGGTGGGAGACGGGGACGCGGACGTTCTCGTAGTAGCTGGCCGTGGTGTCGTGCGAGGCGAGGGTGTTGATCACGGTGCAGGAGTAGCCGGGGTCGGTGGTCGGCACCAGGAGCATGGTGATGCCCTTGTGCGGCGGGGCGTCCGGGTCGGTGCGGACCGCGAGCCAGACCCAGTCGGCGGTGTCGCCGTTGGTGGTCCAGATCTTCTGGCCGTTGACGACGTACTCGTCGCCGTCCCGTACGCGCCGTGTCTTCAGGGCCGCCAGGTCGGTGCCCGCGTCGGGCTCGCTGTAGCCGATCGCGAAGTCGATCTCGCCGGAGAGGATCCTGCGGCAGGAAGTACGCCTTCTGCTCCTCGGTGCCGTACCGCATGATCGTCGGGCCCGACGGTGTTCAGCGCCATCAGCGGCAGCGGTACGCCGGCCTGGGCGGCCTCGTCGAAGAAGATGAACTGCTCCATCGCCGTCAGGCCGCGCCCGCCGTACTCCTTCGGCCAGCCCACGCCCGAGCCAGCCGTCCGCGCCGAGGCGGCGGATGGTCTCGCGGTAGAAGCGCTTCTGCGCGGCCCGGTCGCCGTGACCGGGCGTGGGCGTTGTCGGGCACCAACTCGGCGAAGTAGGCGCGCAGTTCGGTGCGCAGTCGCTGCTGCTCGGGCGTGTATTCGAGATGCACGGCGCCTCCAGGCTCCCAGGGCCGGTCCTGACGGCGCACACCGTAGAACGTGTTTCAGAAATTGGGAATGGCGTGCGCGGGCCTCGCGAGTCGGTCCCGGCTAGGCGTCGGCCGGCCATGGCTCAGTCAGCGTGGCCATGAAGTCCGTGCACGCCTGGCGCACTCCCGGCCGCCTCCGCGCCCTCCTCCGCGCCCGGATGCCGGTCGAAGACGTGGGCGCTCTCCAGGCACACGGACCGGCACCACTCCACCTGGACGCGGATGCCGCTCCTCGTCCAGCTGGTTCTGCTCGGAGAGCACACGGCAGGTCGCGTCGCAGACCTCCGCGCACATGATGCCCTTGCGTCGTACGAGTTCCTGTTCCTCGGTGCCGTCCGGGATCCACGAGGCTTGCGCGCAGCGCACACGCCCGCGCGCACTCCGTGCACGCCTGGGCACAGGCGAAGCGGTCCTCCAGGAACCGGAAGAGCTCCTGCTGGGATGTCGTCGAAGTCACACCGGGCGGGTAGCCGCCGGTCGACGCCGGTCAAACCCGGCGTTCCCGGGTTTCCGTCCGGCCCGGCGGTCCCGCGTGGCCGGTCCGGTTCACGGAGGTGCCAGGGGTACCCGCGGTGCCATGAATACCGCATGGATGGACATCGCCGCGGGCCGGGGCGCCCTCGGCATCGGGCTGATCGTGGCGGGTGTGGTGGTCGTGGCGCTGCTGATCGGCGCCTTCGTGCTGGGCTCCGCGTCAAGCGCAGGGAGCCGCCGCCCGCCGCGCCCGAGGAGCAGCCGCGGCTGCCCGAGGGCGGCCCGGTCCGCGAGGTCCGAGGAGAACCGGGAGCCCGACGAGGTCCCCCGGAGCGACGAGCGTCTGACCCCGCACGAGCTGCCGGGCCACGGCAACTCCGCACCCGTCCCGGCCCGTCCGAGGACCGGCCGCGCTGGGACGAGGGCGGCAGCGGTTCATAGCGGGAGCGCGGGAGCGGCGGCCCTGGCCTCCTACGAGGCCTGGTCGCTGTCCTTCAGCTCTCCCCAGCCGTGCCACCGGTCGACCTCGATCCAGGCGCTGACCCGGGCGCGGACCCGGTTCGGGTAGGCCTTGCCGGTGTAGTGCTCGGCGATGCGGTCGATGTCGGCGAGGCCCTCGTCGTCGTACATCTCGACGACCCGGCCGATCAGGGTGACATGCGTGTACCAGGCGTCCCCGTCGAGGACGGTGAGACTCACACGGGGGTCGCGGCGCAGGTGCTTCAGCCGCACCCGGCCCTCGTCCAGGCTGATCAGCACTCGGCCGTTGTCCCACACGTACCAGGTGGGCGTGGAGACGGGCGCGCCGTCCGACCGCAGGGTGGCCATCACACAGGGGTTGGGACGGCTCAGCACCTCTACGGCCTCGTCGGGCAGCGGCGGCTTCGACATGCGGGTTCCTTTCCTCGGGCTCGGGCGGGCCGGTTCAGACTCAGGCTCGGACTCAGGCGAGCTTCTTGAGCAGTTCGTCGGCGATCAGGGCGGAGGACGCCGGGTTCTGGCCGGTGATGAGGTTGCGGTCGGTCTCGACGTGCGGTGCCCAGGGCTCGCCTGCCTCGACCTCGACGCCCGCCTCGGTCAGCCGGTCCTGGAGCAGCCACTTGGCGCGCTCGGCGAGGCCCGCGAGGCGCTCCTCGGCGTTGGTGAAGGCGGTGACGCGGTAGCCGGCGAAGGCGTTGGTGCCGTCGTCCCTGACCGCGGCGAGCAGCGCGGCCGGGCCGTGGCAGACGACGCCGAGCGGCATCCCGCTCTCCAGTGCCCGGGTGAGGATGCCGCCGGAGTCGGTGTTCACGGCCAGGTCCTCCATGGGGCCGTGGCCGCCGGGGACGTAGACCGCGTCGTAGTCGTCGAGACGTACGTCGGTCAGCGCGATCGGCGCCTGCAGCTCGGGGGCCGTCTCCACGACGGCGCGGATCTTCGCGGCCCGCTCGGGGCCGCCGTTGAGCTCGGAGCCGAGGCTGCCCTGGTCGACCGGCGGGACCACGGCACCGGGGGTGGCGACGGTGACCTCGTGTCCGGCGGCCTTGAAGGCCTCGTACGGGACGACCGCCTCTTCGGCCCAGAAGCCGGTGGGGTGTGTGCTGCCGTCGACCAGGGTCCACCGGTCGGCGCCGGTCATCACGAAAAGGATCTTCGCCATCGTCATCTCCTCGGGCACTGCACGGCTCTCTTGACGGTTCTCTTGACGCTCTGTTGACGGCTCTCGGGGCTTGCATCATCGCCACCCGCACTTGCCGCCGCCACCAGGCCTACCATGACGGCATGGCCGTCGCTCTCTTCGCAGGCATCCCCGTCGACGACTACGAGGCCGCACTCTCCTGGTACGAGCGGCTGCTCGGTTCGCCGCCGACATTCGTCGTGAGCGGGACGGAAGCCGTGTGGGAACTGGCGGAACACCGGTCGGTCTTCATCGAGCACCGGCCCCGGCACGCGGGGCACGCCCTGCACACCGTCTTCGTCGACGACCTGGACTCCCTCGTCGCCGGGATCACCGAGCGGGGCCTGAAGCCCACGCTGCGCGAGACCTACGCGAACGGCGTACGCAAGGTGACGTATCACGATCCGGAGGGGAACGAGATCGGCTTCGGCGGCGCCCCCGTCTGAACGCTCACCGGACCAGGTCCGCCTGAACGCTCACCGGACCAGGTCCGCCGCCTTCGTGGCCCTGCCGAGCAGCCACTCCAGGGGCCCTCGGCGGAAGAACCGGGACCACAGCGCCGCGCACAGGGTGACGGCGGCGAGGAAGCCGAGCAGCACGTGCAGCGGTGAGCCGGGGAGGTCCTCGATGCCGAGGAGACCGATGCCGACGACGTGGAAGACGTACGCGGTCAGGGACATCGTGCCGACCGCGATCACCGGGCGGGCGAGGCGGCGAAAGCGCGGGAAGGCGTCGGTGACGGCGAGGCAGGCGACGAGGACCGCGATCGCCACCCCGGTGTTGGCCACGATCGACAGCGTCGCCTCGCTGTGCGGCGAGGCCACCAGGAGGGCGGCCGGGGTGTCGCCCTCGGGGTAGCCCCAGGTGTCGGACCACCAGGCGGACGCCGCCGAACCGCCCTCGCTCCCGTCGCTGGAGCTCAGCGCCCGCACGGCCCCCGGAGCCAGGTGCAGAGCCAGCCAGGAGCCGCCGTGGCCGAGCACGGCGAGCAGGACGCCGGTGATCGCGAGACGGGTCCGTACGACGGTGGCGGCCAGGTCGAGACGGGCCACCGCCATGCCGGCGATCACGAACGGTATCCAGGCGAGGGCCGGATAACTGCCGGTGAACAGCAGCGAGACGATGCCGTCGCCGCCCGCGGGCCAGGCCCAGACGCCGTCGGCGCCTTCGTCGGGGAGCGCCTGCTGGATCAGGTACCGGACCTGGGGCAGGAGCAGCGCGCTGCCCGCCGCGATGACGGCCAGCGGGCGGGCGCCGAGCCGGTACAGCGGCAGGACGAGCAGGAAGAAGAGGCCGTAGAAGGCGAGGATCACCTCGACCGGGGTGCCGGTCAGGGTGAGCGCGGTACCCAGGGCGAGCAGGATCAGGGCCCGGATCACCACCTTGGCCACCGCCTGGCGGCCCGCCCGGCCCGACTTCGGGCTACGGCGGCCGGTGATCAGCAGGATCGAGAAGCCGGCCAGGAAGGCGAACAGCGCGGAGGCACGGCCGTGCGCCAACTCCATGAGGAAACCGGTGGTTCCGCCCTCGGACGGGTCGGGGCCGACATGGGCCGCGTACATCCCGTAGACCGCGAGACCCCGGGCGAGGTCCACGCCGACCAGGCGCCCCACCGAGGACGGCGGGTGCGCGGCGTCCGCGGGCGGCGCCGCGAGGGCCGGCGCGTCCGTGGTGTCTTCTGCGTTCTGGGTCATTCCTCCACGCTGGAGAGCGTGGCGGTCACGGAACATCCGGCAACCGACCGGTCCACACCCCCCGAACGGCCGGAACCCTCCCCCGGTTGGCGGGACTGTCCGGCCGTGCCCCCGCGCGGGGTGCGACTCGCTCTACGGTGGCCCGGGACGCAGGCACGACGGGGGCGAGGCGGAACACGTGATCCGGGTAGTGGTGGTGGACGACGAGGCCCTGGTGCGGTCCGGTTTCCGGCTCATCCTCGGCGCGGCCGACGACATCGAGGTGGTGGCGACCACCGCCGGCGGCGAGGCGGTCGAGGTGGTGCGGCGGCAGCGCCCGACGTCGTCCTGCTGGACATCCGGATGCCGGACGTCGACGGGCTCACCGTGCTGCGGCAGCTGCGGGCGCTTCCCGAGGCGCCGGTGGTCGCGATGCTGACCACGTTCGACGCCGACGAGTACATCCTGACGGCGCTGCGGTCCGGAGCGGCCGGGCTTCCTGCTCAAGGACACCGAGCCCGAGCATCTCGCCCAGTTGGTGCGGACGTTGGCCGCGGGCGGGGTCGTCCTGTCGCCGAAGGCGTCCCGTGCCGTGTGGACGGCCACCCGGGGGCGGCGGCCGAGGACGCCGGGGCCGCCCGGGTCGGACAGCTCACCGGGCGTGAGTGCGAAGTGCTCGTGCTGATCGCGGAGGGGCTGTCCAACGCCGACATCGGCGCCCGCGTCCACCTCAGCGCGGGCACCGTCAAGGACCACGTCAGCGCGATCCTCACCAAGCTGCGGGTGGGCAGCCGGGTCCAGGCCGCGCTGCTCGCCCAGCGGGCCGGGCTGCTGGTGGACGGGGTGGAGCGACCGGAGGCCGGGCGATGAGTCCGCGCCGGCCGTGGTGGTCACGGGTCCCGGACCGGGTCGTCGATGCCCGGTGGTGGTGGTCGCCGGGGCTGACGTCTGTCTGAACCTGTGGGACACGTGCCTTCTCGCCAGGGTCATGGCCGCGGTCGCCTGTCTCGCCCTCGCGGTCCGTCGGCGCTTCCCGCTGCCGGTGTTCCTGCTCACGCTCCCGGCCAGCCTGTGCTGGACATCGTCTTCGCGCCGTTCGCCGCGCTGTTCACGCTGGCGGAGCGGTCGCGCAACCGTCGGCTGCTGGTCGTGGGCGCCGTGCTGTTCGCCGCCGCCTCGGCCACGCCCTGGCCGCTGGACGACCTCGACGCACACGACCGGACCTGGACCCTGATCTCCTTCTTCTACACCCTGGCCACCGCCGCCGCGCCCGTCCTGCTCGGCCAACTCGTGCAGGCGAGGCGGGACTTGGCGCAGCGACTCGTCGAGATCGAGGAGGCGCGGGAGCACGAGCGGCTGCTGCACTCCCAGGCCGTGCTGGCCCGCGAGCGCGCGCAGCTCGCCCGCGAGATGCACGACGTCGTCTCCCACCAGGTCAGCCTGATCGCCGTCCAGGCCGGGCGCCCTGCAAGTCCCCACCAGGGACCCGGACTTAGGGGACGGCGCCCGTACCATCCGCTAGCTCAGCGTGGACACGCTGGACGAGCTGCGGCACATGGTGACTCTGCTCGCGCCTCAGGCAGCCGGCCACCGAGCTCACCCCGCAGCCGACGCTGGCCGACCTGCACCGCTGGTCGCGACAGCGGCATCGAGACCCGGCTCGACCGGCGATCTTCCGCCGGACATCGGCACGCCCGTGCAGCGCACGCATCTACCGCACCGTCCAGGAGCGCTCACCAACGTACGCAAACACGCACCGGGCGCCGCCGCGATCGACACCTCCGCCGACGACGGCGCCGACTTCACCGTGACCGTCACCAACACCCCGCCCACCCGCCCGACCCTCGCGCTGCCCGGTGCCCGCCACGGCCTCGTCGGCATCCAGGAACGCGCCGAACTGCTCGACGGCACCTTCGAGTCCGGTCCCACCCCGGCGACGGCGGCTCTCGGGTGCGACTGCGGATCCCCACCCGCACGGACTGACGGCCGACGCCGAACCGTGGGCGGTTCGCACCCGCCGGTGCCGCAGCCGAGCGCCATGCCCCTGAACGAGTCGTTGTACGGCCGTCCGCCCGCGCCGTCACTCGCCGCCGCGGACGCCGTACGACACGCGGGATCATCGCCAGCAACCGCCCACTCCCCTCCCCCACGTACGGAGACCCATGTCCGACGCCCGCCGCCCCCGAAGCCACTGCCGCGGCCCTGCTGCGCCGCCCCAAGCTGTGGCTGGTCCCCACCGTCCTCACCGGCCTGCTCGCCCTGCTGCTGTCCCTGCTCTACATGGGCGGCATCCTCACCCCGCCGACCATCTGGACCGGCTGCCCATCGCCCTGGTGAATTCCGACACGGACAAGCCGCTGCCGGGGCAGCAGGAGAACCTCGGCTCCCAGATCAGTGACGGCATCGTCTCCGCCGACTCCGCGCGGGGCAAGGTCGACTGGCGCAGGATGAGCCCGCGCGCAGGCGCAGGACGAGCTGGCCTCCGGCAAGGTCTACGGCGCCCTGGAGATCCCCTCCGGCTTCACGTCCTCCGTGGCGTCGCTGGCCACCGGCGAAAGCCACCGCCCAGCCGACCCTGACGCGCTGACCAATCCCGGAATGGGCAGCCTCGGCTCCTCCCTGGCCGGGCAGATCACCCAACGGGCCGCGCACCAGGCTTCCGTGCGCATCGGCAAGCAGTTGGTGGCGTCACCGGAGGTCGCCGGGGCGAGTTCCACCACGCGGTGCTGCTCGCCGACCCGGTCGCGGTGAGCACCAAGGTCGGCCACCCGATCGGCGCGCACAGCGGCCTTGGCCTGAGCGCCTTCTACTACACCCTGCTGCTGGTGCTGACCGGGTTCATCGGCGGCAACCTCATCCACAACGCCGTGGACACCTCGCTCGGTTACGCCGACAGTGAGATCGGCCCCTGGCACACCCGGCACGCCCACCGTTCCGATCAACCGCACCCAGACGCTGCTCCTGAAGATGGTCATGACCGCGGGTCTTTCGCTCCTGACGACCTCGCTGCTCATGCTCGCGACGCGTCTCGATCCTGGGCATGGACGCGCCGCACCCGGCGCTGCTGTGGATCTTCTCCTACTGCGCGGCTCTCGCCGTCGGCCTTGGGGTTCAGGCCGATCAACGCCGCCTTCGGCGGCATCGGCCAGCTGGTGTCCATGTTCGTCTTCATCGTGCTGGGCCTCCCGTCCTCCGGCGCCACCGTCCCGCTGCAAGCCGTCCCGGGCTTCTACCGCTTCCTCTCCACTTCGAGCCCATGCGCCAACTCGCGCCGGCGTCCGCGCGATCCTCTACTTCGACGCCCGCGGCGACGCCGGACTCACCCGCGCCTGGATCATGATCGCGGTCGGCGTCGCCTCGGCGCTCTTCGGTTTCGCCATGACCCGCTACTACGACCGCAAGGGCCACAAACGCCTGACCCCGCAGCCGGTGTCCTGACGGATGCCCGCGGCCACGCGCCGAGGGCATCACCCGTGCGGCCGGACCTGGCCGCCGAGGGCCAGGGCTTGGGCGGGGCGGCGGGCACACCGATTTCTTGCACTCTCTGCACTCTCGTCCGGTGCGCAGCGATCAGCCCGGCGGGCGAGGATTTCGGCATGGCTTCCGGGGGTGAAGGGCTGCGCGGCAGTCGGCGCCGGCAGACGCGGCGGGAGATCCATCTGGCGGTGCTGCGGCTGGCGCAGTGAGCACGGCTTCGACAAGGTCACCGTGGAGATGATCAGCGCGGCCGCCGGCGTGTCGCCGCGCACCTTCTTCAACTACTTCCCGAGCAAGGACGCGGCGGTCGTGCAGGGACCGCCCGACCTGCCGGACGAGCTCGCCGCGGAGTTCGTGGCGGCCGGGGCGGCGCCGCCGAGCCAGGTGCTCACCGAGCTGACCCGGCTGCTGGTGCGCCACCTGGCGGAGGACCCGCCGCAACGGGAGGAGCTGCACGCCGTCTTCGAGCTGTCCCACGCAGCTACCCGCAGGTGCTGGCGGCGATGCTGGCGCAGTTCGAGGCGTTCCAGCTGCGGCTCGCCGACCTGGTGGCCCAGCGCCTCGGCGTCGAGGCCGGCGACGAGGCGCCGCGCTGATCGCCGCGCTCGCGTTGACGGCGCTACGGCTGGGCATGGAACGGTGGGCGCGGGACATCCCCGGCGACCGGGACGCTCCCCGGTCCCGTACGTCGAGCGCTCGATCGGACCTTCTCCACACCCTGCTGGCCGACCCGGGAGCCCGTCCATGACCACCAACACCCTGCCCAGCCGGTTCGGCCTGATCTTTGCCGGGCTGATGGCCGCGATGCTGCTGGCCTCGCTCGACCAGACGATCGTAGCACCGCGCTGCCGACGATCGTCGGCGAGTTGCACGGCGTCTACCACATGGCGTGGGTGACCACCGCCTACATCCTGGCCGCGACCGTCTCCATGCCGGTCTACGGTCGGCTCGGTGACCTGATCGGCCGCAAGGCCCTGTTCCTGTCGGCGATCTCGGTGCTTCCTCGTCGGCTCGGTGGTCGCCGGCATGGCACACGGACATGACCATGCTGATCATCGGCCGGGGCATCCAGGGGCTGGGCGGCGGCGGACTGATGATCCTGTCCCAGGCGATCATCGCCGACCTCGTACCGCCCCGGCAGCGCGCGAAGTACATGGCGCCGATGGGCGCCGTGTTCGGGTCTGTCCGCCGTCGCCGGGCCGCTGCTCGGTGGCTGGTTCACCGACGGCATCGGCTGGCGCTGGGCGTTCTGGATCAACCTGCCCGTCGGCGTGTTCGCGCTGGCGGTGTGCGTTCGCGCTTCGGTTGCCGCGCAGGTCGGCCCGGGTCGCCCTCGACTACCTCGGCATCGTGCTCATGGCGGCCGCGGTGCTCGTGCACCGTGCTGGTCGCCGACTGGGGTGGCACGCACTACGAGTGGTCCGACCCGCTCATCCTGGGCCTGGCCGTCGGCGGTCTGCTGGCCTGGGTGCTGTTCTTCCTCTCCCAGCGTCGCGCCGGGGAACCGGTCATCCCGCTGTGGCTGTTCCGCAGCCGGATCTTCAACATCGCCACGCTGATCGGCCTTATCGTCATCGGGGTCGGCCTGTTCGCGATGATCGGCTACCTGCCGACGTACCTGCAGATGGTCTACGGCTTCAGCGCCACCAAGTCCGGGCTGCTGCTCCTCCCGATGGTCGCCGGCATGTTCTTGGCACCGCCGGGCCGTCCGGGCAGCTGATCGGCACGACCGGGCCGCTACAAGGTCTTCCCGATCGTCGGCACGCTCTTCGTCGCCGTCGCCGCGCTGTTGATGTCCACCTGGACGCCGACGACCTCGCTCGTCCTGGTCTGCGTCTACGTGTTCGTGCTGGGTGCCGGTCTCGGCCTGGTGATGCAGCCCCTGGTCCTGGCGGTGCAGAACGACTTCCCGGGCTCCGACGTGGGTACCGCGACCTCCGCCAACAACTTCTTCCGCGAGATCGGTGCCACGCTCGGCACGGCGGCCGTCGGTGCGGTGTTCACGCACCGTCTCACCGAACAGCTCGGTGACCGCCTCGGCGGTGCGTCCGCCGGTGCGGTCGGCGACACCCACTCGCTCACCCCGGCTCTGGTCCGCTCCCTTCCGGAGCAGGTCCAGGACGCGGTGGTCCTGGCCTACCAGCAGGCCCTGACACCGGTGTTCCGCTATCTGGTCCCGGTGTTCGCCGTCGGCCTGGTGCTCGCCTTCCTCCTCCCGGAGAAGAAGCTCGCCGACGACCACGACCCGAGGCCGGGCGCGACGCCCGACCAGCCCCACGCGACGGCTGACCGGCCCGAGGTGACGGCGCTGCCCCGGAGTTGAACCCCGGGGCCTGCTCCGGTGTGCGGTCCGCAGGCCGCGGACCGCACACCGGAGACGGTCACAGCCGGCGCAGCCAGTGGCTCACGGCGGTGGCCGTGGTGACCGCGTGCTCGTTCATCATCGTCTGGTGGTTTCCGAGTGCGTCGAACGTGTCGTGCGCGAAGTCCCACTCGGCGCTCCACCCACGCGGCGCGGCCGTCTCGGCGTCCTCCCGCTGGGGCATCCGTTCGGCCGCCCGCACCAGGAGGACCGGCGCGGCGACGGCCTGGGGCTGCCAGCCGTCGAACAGTTCCAGGTACGCGCCCTGGGCGGTGACCTGGGCCTCCGTCATCAGCGCGAAGGCGTGGTCGTTGACGGCGATGCCCTGGAGCTGTTCGCGGATCTGATCCTCGGGGATGTCGTCCTTCGGGAACCAGGTGTCGAGCAGGACGACCGCCCGGGGGACGTGTCCCCGGGCTTCCAACCGGGCCGCGACGGCGTGTGCCAGCCAGCCGCCGGAGGAGTAGCCGGCCAGGGCGAACGGGGTGTCGCCCAGCTCGCGGGCGATGGCGTCGGCATGCATGTCCACGACGAGGTCACCGGTCGCGGGCAGCGGGTCGTCGTCGCCGAAGCCCGGGAGCGGCAGGGCGTACACGTCGTGCCGGCCGTGCAGGTGCAGGGCGAGGCGGGCGAAGTTGTGCGGGCCCGAGGGCGCGACCATCGACGGCAGGCAGACCAGCGCGGGCCCCTCGGGGCCGGACGCCAGCCGTACGGCCTCGTACGGGCGGCCGAACTCCGCCGCGTCGGCGAAGACGGGACGCAGTTTGGCGGCGGCCTGGAGAATGCGGATGCCCTCGGTGAACTTGCCTATCTCGCAGGCCTGTCGGTAGAGGCCGCGCACCCCCAGTCCGCCGTTGTCGGCCCGGGAGACGCCGGCGTCCGGGCTCTGGGCCGCCGCCAACTCGCCGATGTGGCGGGCGAGTTCCGCGGGCGTGGGGTACTCGAAGACCACCGGGGTGGCGAGCGGCAGGCCGGTGGCGGCGATCAGCCGCTGCCGCAGCTGCACCGAGGTGAGCGAGTCGAATCCGAGTTCCAGGAAGCGGCGGGCGGGGCTGATCTCGTCCGGTGACGCGTGGCCGAGCACGGCGGCGGCCTCCGTCCGCACCGTGTGCAGCGGGTCCGTCGGAAGCGTTGCCGCCGGTGTCTGCGTACTCGGCTCGCTCGACGGCCCGGCGGCCGGCGGCGCGATCTCGTCGAAGAACCGGGCGGCCCGCGTCGCGGTGAACGGCGGCAGGAAGCGGTCCCAGTCGACGTCGGCGACCGTCAGCGTGGTCGTCCCGGTGGCGACCGCCTGCCACAACTCCTCGGTGGCCAGGGCGGGATCCATGGGCGGCAGGCCGCGCCGGGTGAGGAACCGCCGCATCCCGTCCTCGGCGCCCATGCCCGCCTCGGCCCACGGACCCCAGGCCACCGAGGTGGCGGCCAGGCCCCGGGCGCGACGGTGGCAGGCAAGGCCGTCGAGGAAGGCGTTGCCCGCGGCGTACGCCGTCTGTCCGGCGCTGCCCCAGGTGGCGGAGATGGACGAGAAGACGACGAACGCGTCCAGTTCGGTGTCGCCGAGGGCCTCGTTCAGATGGACGGCCCCGGCGGCCTTCGCCGCGACGCCGTCCGCGAACTCGGCGAGATCCATCTCCGGCAGCGGTGCGAACCGGCCGGCGACTCCGGCCGCGTGCACCACGGCCGTCAGTTCACCGGGCGGTATCGACTCCAGCAGCCGTACGACCTGGTCCCGGTCGGCCATGTCGCATGCCTCGACCGAGACGTACACCCCCTGCCCGGACAGCTCTCCGACCAGTTGCACGGCGCCCGGCGCGTCCAGGCCCCGGCGGCTGACCAGCACCAGGCGCTGTGCGCCGTTCGCGGCCAGCCACCGGGCGGCCCGGGCACCGAGCGCGCCCGTGCCTCCGGTGACCAGCACGGTGCCGCGCGGGCGCCAGTCACCCGGGGCGTGGGTGGTGCCGGCCTCGGCCCGCGCCAGCCGGGGGGCGAACAACCCGTGGCCGCGCACGGCCAGTTGGTCCTCGCCCGCCGGTGCGGTCAGGGCCGTGCCGAGCCAGAGCGTCGCCTCGTCGTCCAGCCGCGCCGGCAGGTCGATCAGGCCGCCCCAGCCGTGCGGCCGTTCCAGGGCGAGGGTGCGTCCGAGGCCCCACAGCATGGCCTGAACGGGGGCGGCGACGGGCTCGCCGTCGGTCGTGGCGACCGCGGAGCGGGTGGCGCACCACAGGGGTGTCCGAAGGTCCAGGTCGGCCAGCGCCTGGGCGAGTGCGCAGGTCGCGGCGAGGCCGCCGGTGACGGCGGGGTGGGCGGTGTGCGGCGTGGCGTCCAGGGCGAGCAGCGACAGGACGCCGCCCAGTTCACCGCCCGCGTCGGCCACCTGCTTCTCCAGCAGCTCCGTCATCGGCCCGCGGTCCGCGTCCTCCCGCGTGACCGGTACCGTGACCGCCCGGCCGCCGAGACGGTCGACCGTCCATGCGACGCGCGCGACCAACTCCTCGTCGGTGCCGGCCGGAGGGGTCAGCAGCAGCCAGGTACCGGACAGCGAGGGCGGCGCCGCGGCGGGCGGGGGCACCACGGGGCGCCACTGCACCCGGTAACGCCAGTCGGCCGGATCGGCCGGAGCCGCCGCCGTCACGGGCCCCTCCGTCCACGCGGCCGACTCCAGCCAGTAGCGACGACGTTGGAAGGCGTAGGTGGGCAGGTCGACGTGGTGCGCGTCCAGGCCTTCGTAGAGTGCGGGCCAGTCGACGTGGACGCCGCGCACGTGCAGTTCGGCCAGTGCCGTGGGAAGGGTCAGCTCCTCGGGGCGTCCGGCCCTGGCCGCCGCCGCGAAGGTGGCGGCGGCCTCGTCGGGGAGGCAACCGGCTCCCATGGCGGTCAGGACCGCGTCGGGGCCGAGTTCCAGGAAGGCGGTCACGCCCTGTTCGTGCAGGCTGCGGACGCCGTCCGCGAACCGGACGGCCTCCCGTACGTGCCGTACCCAGTAGTCGGGCGAGGCGAGTTGTTCGTCCGTGGCCGTCTGCCCGGTGAGGTTGGAGACCACGGGCAGATCGCGGGCCGGTAGGTGACGCGCGCGGCGACCTCGCGGAAGGCGTCGAGCACCGGCGTCCATGTGCGGGGAATGGAAGGCGTGGCTCACCGTCAGCCGCTTCGTCCTCCGGCCGCTCCCCCGCCACAGCGCCGCGACCTCGTCCACCGCGTCCGCGTCACCGCGACGACGGTCGCGGCGGGACCGTTGACCGCTGCACACCACCCGGCCGTCGAATCCGGCCAGGGTCGCCAGGACCTCGTCCTCGGCCGCCTGTACGGCGGCCATCGCCCCGCCGCGGGAGCGCCGGCTCATCCGCCCGCGCGCGGCCCCCAGCGCGCACGCATCGGCCAGCGACCACACCCCGGCCACGTGCGCCGCCGTGACTCGCCCAGCGAGTGCCCCGAGCAGCATAGTCCGGCAGCACGCCCCAGGACTCCAGCAGACGGGACAACGCCACCTCGAACGCGAACAGTCCGGCCTGCGTGTACGGCGTCTCGTCCACAGCGCGGCCCGGCGTCCTCGCCCCGAACATCACCTCGCGTACGGCCGGGCGAGGCGGACGGCCAGCCCGGCACACCTCGTCCAACGCCGAGGCGAATGCCGGGTACGCGGCGTACAGCTCGCGGCCCATTCCGGCCGCTGGGCGCCCTGGCCGGTGAAGACGAACGCCATCGCCGGTCCGCGACCTGCTGCACGCGCCGGGCCGGTCAGCTCGGCGCGCCGGCGCCCTCGGCCAGCGCGTGCCAGTCCCCGCACGGCTCCTCGCGGTCCGTGGCGACCACGACGGCGCGGCATTCCAGCGCGGCCCGCGCCGGCAACGCAGCCCACGTCCGGCGAGCGACGTCCGGGTGCCTGCCAGCTTCGCCCGAGCCGCCCGGCCTGCGCGCGCACCGCCTCTCGTCCGCGCCGGACAGACCACGGGACCGGAGCGGGGGGCCTCCGCCGGCGGCATCGGGCGTCCGGCCGCGGCGGCGCCTGCTCGATGATGACGTGCGCGTTCGTGCCGCCGACCCCGAAGGACGAGACGCCGGCCCGGCGCGGGCGGCCGGCCGCGGCCACGGCACCGGCTTGTGCAGCAGCGCGACCGCGCCGGTGGTCCAGTCCACGTGCGGCGAGGGTTCGTCCACGTGCAGGGTGGCGGGTAGCATCCCGTGCTGCATCGCCATGACCATCTTGATCACCCCGGCCACGCCCGCCGCCGCCTGGGTGTGCCCGATGTTCGACTTCAACGACCCCAGCAACAGCGGCCGGTCCTCGGGCCGTTCCCGGCCGTACGTGGCGAGCAGCGCCTGGCCTCGATCGGGTCGCCGAGCGCGGTTCCGGTGCCGTGCGCCTCCACCACGTCCACGTCCGCCGGCTCCCGCCGCGGCGGCCCCACGTCCGCCGGATCAGCCGCTGCTGGGACGGTCCGTTGGGCGCGGTCAGGCCGTTGCTGGCGCCGTCCTGGTTCATGCCGCTGGCGCGCAGTACCGCCAGCACCCGGCGACCGGCCCGGCGGGCTCCGACAACCGTTCCAGGACCAGCACGCCGGCCCCCTCCGACCATCCGGTCCCGTCCGCATCCGCGGAGAACGCCTTGCACCGCCCGTCGGCGCCAGACCGCGCTTACCGCTGAACTCTAGCGAACATGCCCGGTGTCGACATCACGGTGACCCCCCCGGCCAGTGCCATGTCGCACTCGCCGGTGCGCAGCGCCTGGGCCGCCACATGCATCGCCACCAGCGAGGACGAACACGCGTGTCCACGGTCAGGGCAGGGCCCTCGAACCCGAAGGTGTAGGCGACCCGGCCGGACACGACGCCCTGGGCGTTGCCGGTGAGCATCTGCCCCTGGCCTCCGGCGGCGCCGCCTGCCAGGCGGCCCCCGTAGTCCTGGAGCGACACCCCCGTGAAGACACCGGTGTTGGAGCCGCGCAGCGCGTGGGGTCGAACCCCGCCCGCTCCATCGCCTCCCAGGAGACCTCCAGCATCAGCCGCTGCTGCGGATCCATCGCCAGCGCCTCGCGCGGCCAGATCCCGAACAGCCCGGGTCGAACTCGCCGCCCCGCAGAGGAATCCGCCGGACCGGGTGTACGCGGTCCCGGCTGCTCCGGATCCGGGTCGTACAGCCCCTCCAGGTCCCATCCCCGGTCCTCGGGCAGGCCGCGATCACGTCCCGGCCCTCGTCGACCAGCCGCCATAGATCCTCCGGCGAATCCACCCCGCCGGGCAGCCGGCAGCCGATGCCGACGACCGCCACGGGATCGTCCACCGTGCCCGCGGTCCCGCCGCCGTCCATCGCGCCGACCGCGTCCCGGGCCGCCGCCGGTGCGGCACCCGTCAACTCACCGCGCAGGTACTCGGCGAGCGCGTGCGGCGTCGGATAGTCGAACAGCACGGTGGCGGGCAACCGAAGTCCGGTCGCCTCCGCCAGCCCGTCCCTGAGCCGCTGCGCCACCTCCCGGTAGACGCCCAGGCGCCGCCACGGCGCCCGGGCCTCCACATGGCCGGCCCGTTCGCTGTCCACCACCAGGGATATCTGGCCCTTCAGCACGTCCAGCAGAGCGGTGTGCTGTTTGGCGGGCGCGAGGTCCGTCAGCCGGTTGCGCAGGATTTCACAGTTCTCGGCGTGTGCACGCGCGGGAGAACCCTGGACATCAGTGGTCATGTGCGTCCAATGTGCTGGGGAAGAGCTCCGACTGGCGTCGACCGCATTCGCCGATGAATTGCGGAGGACGAGACATGGAAAACCATAAGGTTTCCCAACGCACAACATCCAACTCGCCCCGAACGGCTCACTTCCGCGTCACATTGTGCCGAATACGTGCAGGAATTCGACCGGCAATTCCACCTCCTGAAAATCCCGTAGGCCGCCGTCAGATCTCCTGCGGACTTACGGTCAGCACGACCCGTCCGGTGATGTTCTGCGGGTTGGTCAGCAGGTTGTAGATCGGGCACTTGCGCTCGACCGTCTCGTGCAGTTTCGCGGATGCGTTCCTTGCCGGCGGGCGAAGTGATGTGCACGGTGTACGAGATGCTGTGGGGATGGATCGGCACCTGCTCGAAGCCGGGCTGTCCGGCGCGTGGATCCTGGTCGGCCTGGACCTCGACCTCCAGGGAGTCCAACGGGATGCGCAGGTCGGCGGCCTGGATGAGGAAGGTGGGTGAGGCAGCTCGACAACGCGCCCAGCTGGATCTCCGGGGAGGCGGGCCCGAGGTCGTAGCCCGCGAAGTCCGGCGGGGAGTCGCTGAGGATCTGGTGGTGGCGAATGCGGAACCGCCGTACGCCGCAGCGTTCCTCGGCCTTGGTGCGGGCCCGCAGCCGGTTCGGCTCGGTGACGGGGGTGATCACCGGCGAAGACGCAGGCCAGGCCACCCACCGAGGCCGCCCACCGGAGTGCCTCTCCCGCACTGTCCGGCGTGCGGATGAACGGCACCTTGAGCGTCAGCGTGCAGCCGCAGGCCAGCGCGAGGCCGAGGATGTCCAGCCGGGCGTTACGGGCGGTGCGCCGGGGCGGTGGCAGCCAGCGGGCCGCGAGGGTGAGGGTGACCACCGCGCACGGTGCGCTCAGGAGGAGGCAGTACCGCCAGCCGACCCCGGGGCCGAGTCCGGCGACGAGTGCTCCGCCCAGCGGCGGGCCGAGTGCCGTGGCCACGCCCGACGTCACCGCGTACAGACCCAGCGCACGGCCGCGGTCCAGACCGTGGAAGACGTCCTGAAGGGTGCCGATCACCTGGGAGTTGACGAGCCCCGCCGCGGCGCCCTGCACCAGCCGCGCACCGATCACGGTCCCCGGCCCGCCGCCGGTCGCGGCCGCCACCCTCGCCAGCAGGAAGACGGCCACGCCGGCGATGAAGAGACGCTTGCGTCCGTGCAGGTCGCCGAGGCTGCCCCCCGGTACGAGGGCGAGCCCGAAGGCCAGTGAGTAACCCGCCGCGATCCACTGCACGTCCGCCGCGCCGGCCCCGAGGGAGTGACGCATGCTCGGGATGGCGATGTTCAGAACTGCCTGGTCCAGCAGGGTGGTTGCCCCTGCTGGACCAGGCACACCAGCAGGACCCGCCGGGCGGCGCGGTCTTCTCCCGGAAGCATTCAGGCGGGCCGTACCGTGCCACCGGCCTCCGGCTCCACACCGATGACCTTGCGGTAGACGCGCTCCCCGTCGCCGTAGTCGTCCACGGCGTAGTGCCAGGTCGCCCGGTTGTCCCAGAGGACGAAGTCGCCGGGATTCCAGCCGAATCGGATCGTGTAGTTCGGCGAGGAGGCGTGCCGCAGCAGATGGTCGAGGAGCACCTCGCTCTCCGCCGGGGTCACACCGGTGAGTTCCTTCGCCGAGGTGCTGATGAACAGCCCCTTGCGGCCGGTGGTCGGGTGCGTCAGGACGACGGGATGCTCGACGGTCTCGCCGGTCGCGGTCTTCCTGCTGCCCTGCGCGTAGTTCTCCGCGTTGCCGTCGTAGACGGCGCTCACCGACTCCAGCAGCGCCTTGAACGGCTCGGACAGATCGTCGTACGCCGCCTGGAGGTCCGCCCACAAGGTGTGGCCGCCCAGTTCGGAGACCACCTGATAGGTGAGGGACTCGATCGCGAACACCGGGTCGCGCCACAGCCCGCCGATGTGCCAGGTGCTGGCCTTGCCGGTCTGCTTCACGTTGTACGGGTAGACCAGCGGGTGGGCCGGGTCCTTCACGGCGGTCGGGTGGTCGAAGGGGCGCGCGAAGATGCTTACGGCGTCCACGTGCTGATCGGGCGTCAGGTGTTGTCCCCGGAACACCAGCACCTTGTGCTCGCGGAAGTCCCGGCGCAGTTCCTCGGCGGTGGCCTCGTCGACGGGGGCGGTCAGGTCGAGCGCGCCGCCCCAGCCGTGTTGTTCCGCCGTGCGGGCGAGGTCGGTGGAGTACTCGATGGAGCCCCAGCCGTCCGTCGTGTCGTCGCCGCGGTGGCCCGGCTCGACGGTGTTGGGGATGTACCAGAGGAATTCCAGGCTCATGGTGCTTCCGATCGCAGCGTGACCGGCGCCGGAGCGAGAGCTGTCCGAGCCGGTGAGTGCATGAGGATGTCGGACCGCGGCCGGCGTCGGCCGGGAGGGGGAAACGCAGCGTGGATCAGGAGATCAACACAGTGCGCTGGACACGCGAACGAGGTCGACGCAGCGCTCCCTGGTGAGCAGCAGGACCTCGGTCATGTGATCGAGTCGCTGAGGCGTCGATCCGAATGTCAACGGACTCCAGGTCGGCGCGGGACACCGCGTTGATCGGCTCGTGCCGCGATGGCCCAGGCAGCACGGCACGCCCATGAGCGTCCGCGCCCGTGACCTTCCCTGCTGCAAGGTCGATACTTTCCCCAGGGGCGCTCCCGCCGCCCCTCGTCCGACCAACGCCACTCCGACCAGCAAAGGCGCAGGTCAGAGACCGGGCACAGCTACTAATGTCACCAGGAGGTACCCATGAAGATGTTGATCAACGTCCCGGAGACCGTGGTCGCGGACGCGCTGCGCGGCATGGCGGCCGCCCATCCCGAGTTGACCGTGGACGTCGAGAACCGGGTGATCGTACGGCGGGACGCTCCCGTCGCCGGAAAGGTCGCCCTGGTCTCCGGCGGCGGTTCGGGGCACGAGCCGCTGCACGGCGGTTTCGTCGGGCCCGGCGATGCTGTCCGCGGCCTGCCCGGGTGAGGTGTTCACGTCGCCGGTGCCCGACCAGATGGTGCGGGCCGCGGCGGCCGTGGACAGCGGGGCCGGTGTGCTGTTCATCGTGAAGAACTACACGGGTGACGTGCTCAACTTCGACATGGCGGCCGAACTCGCCGAGGACGAGGGCATCCAGGTCGCCAAGGTGCTCGTCAACGACGACGTGGCGGTCACCGACAGCCTCTACACGGCCGGACGGCGCGGCACGGGCGCCACCCTGTTCGTGGAGAAGATCGCGGGCGCCGCGGCGGACGAGGGACAGCCGCTGGAGCGGGTGCGAGGCCGTCGCCCGGCAGGTCAACGAGAACTCCCGCAGTTTCGGCGTCGCGCTCGAGCGCCTGCACCACGCCCGCCAAGGGCAGCCCGACCTTCGATCTGCCGCCCGGCGAGCTGGAGTTGGGCGTCGGCATCCACGGCGAGCCCGGCCGGGAGCGGCGGCCGATGATGACCTCGCGGGAGATCGCCGACTTCTCCGTGCACGCGATCCTGGACGACATGACCCCGCGCAACCCCGTCCTCGTCCTGGTCAACGGCATGGGCGCCACCCCGCTGCTGGAGCTGTACGGCTTCAACGCCGAGGTGCAGCGGGTGCTCGCCGAGCGCGGTGTCGCCGTCGCCCGCACCCTGGTCGGCAACTACGTCACCTCGCTCGACATGGCCGGCGCCTCGGTCACCCTGTGCCAGGTCGACGAGGAGCTGCTGCGCCTGTGGGACGCGCCGGTGAAGACGGCGGGGCTGCGCTGGGGAGTGTGAGCAGGCGGGGGCCAGCGGATCACAGCGTACCGACCACGCAAGGAGATCCAGTGCTCGACGCCGACTTCTTCCGCCGTTGGATGACGGCGACCGCCGCGTCCGTCGACCGTGAGGCGGAACGGCTCACCGCCCTCGACTCGCCCATCGGGGACGCCGACCACGGCAGCAATCTGCAGCGCGGGTTCACCGCGGTGGCCGCGACGCTGGAGAAGGAGGCGCCCGGACACGCCCGGCGCGGTCCTCACCCTCGCCGGGCGCCGCTCATCTCGACGGTCGGCGGCGCTTCGGGGCCGCTGTACGGCACGCTGCTGCGGCGGACCGGCAAGGCGCTCGGGGACGCCGCCGAGGTCAGCGAGGAGCAGTTCGCCGAGGCGCTGCGCGCGGGCGTGGACGCGGTCATGACGCTGGGCGGAGCCGCGCCCGGGCGACAAGACCATGATCGACGCCCTGCGTGCCCGCCGTCGACGCGCTCGGCGACGGCTTCGCCGCGGCGCGGACGGCCGCCGAGGAGGGCGCCCTGGCGACCACGCCGCTGCAGGCCCGCAAGGGCCGGGCGAGTTATCTCGGCGAGCGCAGTATCGGGCACCAGGACCCGGGCGCCACGTCGGCGGCGCTGCTGATCGGGGCACTGTCGGAGGCGGCCGGTGAGTGACGCGAAGCTGGTCGGGATCGTGCTGGTGTCGCACAGCGCGGAGGTCGCCGCGTCCGTGGCCGAGCTGGCGAAGGGCCTGGCGGGCGGCGGCACCGAGGTGCCCGTCGCCCCGGCGGGCGGCACCGAGGACGGCGGCCTCGGTACCAGCTCGGAGCTGATCGCCGCCGCGGCCGCCTCCGTGGACCGGGGTGCCGGGGTCGCCGTCCTCACCGACCTCGGCAGCGCGGTGCTCACCGTGAAGGCGCTGCTCGCCGAGGGCGACGAACTCCCGGACAACACACGCCTGGTGGACGCCCCGTTCGTCGAGGGCGCGGTGGCCGCGGTCGTCACGGCGGCCACCGGGGCCGACCTCGCGGCGGTGGAGGCGGCGGCCGCGGAGGCGTACACGTACCGGAAGGTATGACGGCTCTTCAGGGGAGCCGGACAGGTCCATGGCCTGTCCGGCCATGCCCGTCGTCGCCCGGAGGGCGGCCTCGCGGCGTCAGGTGAGCCCTTCCGCCGCGACGGCGAGGGCCGAGCGCAGGGTCGACGAGCAGCTCGGTCTCCGCCGTCGCGCGGTCGGTGGGGGTGTCGTCGGTGCGCCAGGCATAGTGCTCGACCGCCGCGCGCAGGGCCGCGTTGAACATGGCCGCGCCGATCGTCGGCCGCAGGTCCTCGGCGGGCAGCCCGGCCCGCTCGGCCAGGGCGCGGGCGAACGCCGGCTCGGCCTCGTCGTAGGTCTGGAGCCAGACGGCGCGCAGTCCCGGTTCGGTGCGGGTCAGCCGGACCAGGGCACCGACGGTGGCCCGGTCGGGGCCGCCCGCCAGCCCCAGTTCCTCCGTGAGGGTCCGGTCGAAGAGCTGTTCCAGGGGCCGGCCGGGGAGCCATTCCCGCAGACAGGCGGCGATCACGTCGATGCCCTCCGAGAAGAGCGGCCGTACGCAGCTCTCCTTGCTGGGGAAGTAGCGCCACACGGTCCGCGCCGAGACGCCGACCGCCTGACCGATCTGCTCACCGGTGGTCGCCGTGACGCCCTGCGTGACGAACAGGTCCACCGCGGCCCGGGCGATCTCCAGCCTGGTCTCGGCCTTGCGCTCCTCGGTCAGGGGCGGTCGTCCCGTGCGTCCGCGGGATGCGGTCATCGGTTCCTCCGGCTGCTGGTGATCACTCCTCGGGAATTCTCCACCAGACGTTTATGTCACTCGACGACATTAAGTCGTAGGGTGAGGTCTCCACAGGCGCGTCGCCTGCGCGAGACCTCACGGATCAGGGAGCACCTCATGGCCGGCGGACTCGACGGACGCAGTGTCATCGTCACCGGGGCGGGCTCGGGCATCGGGCGGGCGACCGCCCTGGCCTTCGCCGCGGAGGGAGCCCGCGTGCTGGTGGCGGACCTCAACGCCGAGGCGGCCGAGGCGGTCGGTCAAGGAGATCGAGCAGGCGGGCGGCACCGCGGTCGCCGTCACCGGCGACCTGAGCGAGCAGGCCGTCGTCGACCAGGTGACCGCGACCGCCGTGGAGCGCTTCGGCGGGGTGGACGTGCTGGTGAACAACGCCGGGATCATGGACCGCATGTCGGCGGCTGCGGATGTGAGCGACGCGGAGTGGGAGCGGGTCATCCGGGTCAACCTGACCGCGCCCTTCCTGCTGACGCCGGGCGGTTCTGCCGCACATGCTGGCGGCGGGCCGGGGCGCGATCGTGAGCACTGCCTCGGAGGCGGGCCTGCGCGGCAGCGCGGCGGGCGCCGCGTACACGGCCTCGAAGCACGGCGTGGTGGGGCTGACCAAGAACCTCGCGGTGATGTACCGCAAGCAGGGCATCCGGGCCAACGCCATCGCCCCGGGCGGCACGGCGACCGGCGATCGTCGTGGACGCCGAGCCGGGCGCCCACGGCCCGGCCGCCCTCGGCCCGCACTTCGTCAACGTCGGCCGGGTTGCCGAGCCCGAGGAGCAGGCCGCCGCGATCGTGTTCCTCGCCTCGGACGCGGCGAGCAACATCAACGGCGTGATCCTGCCCGTCGACGACGGCTGGTCGGCGGTCTGACGAGCCCTCCGACGGGTCACTTGCTCCCGTACGAACAGTCTCGCCAGCCGCTCCCCCGTCGCGACGGCGGCGGCGTGGTCCTCGATGGGCGTCACCTGCGAGTCCTTGAAGACGATGTAGGTGACGCCGGAGGGCGTGCCGCCGCCGCGCGGGTCGGGGCGGATGCCGAGGGCCTTGGCGGTGGCGTAGGACGCCTCGCCGATGATGCCGCTGCGGGCCCATGTCCCCGACGACCGCGTACTGCACCCGGTCGCGGTACACGACGGCCGCGACCGAGCCGCCGCGCACGCCGTGGTCGCGGTGGTTCCAGATGCCGGCTCGGGGCCGGGACGACGATGTACGGCAGGCGTTCGGCGCTCAGCTAGCGGCCGTCGGACTGCTGGTAGGCCGTGGCGTCGGAGAAGCAGCGGGTCGGTGCGGCGGTTGCAGCGGCGGCCGGGCCGGCCGTCGCAGTCGATGTCCATGTCGGCCTTCCAGAACACGGCGTCCCGGGTGCCGCAGACCGGGATGGTCGCGGGCGTGCCGTCGTCGCTGCGGTAGCGGCCGCGGGAGACGGGGGCGCAGTCCCGCACCCTGGCCAGCAGGTCGGCGGCGCGTGACGTCGCCCTCGCGCCGCACCACGGGCTCCGTCCGGGCGGGGCGTGGCCGTGGCGGGGAGCGTCGTCGGGGCGAGCAGGGCGGCGCCTGCCGCGGCCAGCGTCAGCGACTGGACACGCACGATAAGGGACCCTCTCCTGGGGGACACTGACGGACACTCAGCCCAATCTGATGCCGTGCGTCAACGGGCGGCCACCGCTGGGGGGCCGGACGGTGCACGCCCGCCGACTCGCCGACGGGGGCCGGGGGCCTGAGCCCGCGACGGGCCCCGGCCTCCCGGCCGCCCGCACCGGCGCGGGATCAGCGACGACAGCGGCCCGCGCCGACAGGCCCGAACTCCCCGTTCCGCAAGGAGAGTTCGGCCGTGAGGAGCTTCAGCATACGTAACTCCTCCGGCGGCCGCCGACCCGATACGCCCCTCGGCCGACGCCCTCTTGATGCGGTCACGACAGCCGGCGCCATATTGGTCCGGACCATTTCCGACCGTGCCGCCCTCCCGGGAGGCAGACGTGCGTGCGTCACGCGACGTCCCTGCTCCGCCGCCTCGGCCTCTGCGCGGCGCTCGTTCTCGTCGCCTCCTGCGGCTGGGGCGGACCGGACGACGGCGAGAGCGGCCGGCTGCCCGCGGCGCCGATGGGCGTCACCGCCGCCGCGGGCAGCGCGACGCAGCGTGCACGTCATGTGGAACGCGGTGTCCACGGGCGCCGGCGTCGACCGCTACGAGGTGTATCGCGGCACCACGAAGGTCAAGGAAGTGCCGGGTTCGCAGCACATGGTGGATGTCACCAGGCTCGAGCCCGTCCACCCGGTACGTCTTCACCGTGCGGGCCCGCGACACCGAGGGCCGCCTCGGGCCGCCGCAGCCGGGAGGTGCGGGCGACGACTCCGGCGGCCGTGGCGGCGGACCGCTCCGCCCCCACCCGGCCGGGCAGGCCGCGCGGCCGGGCGGTCGGACAGCCGGGCCGTCCAGCTGTCCTGGGCCGCCTCCACGGACGACCGGGACGTGGCTGTCGTACGACATCCACCAGGGCAGCACGAAGATCCACAGTGTGGGCGGCGACCAGACGGCGACCGTGGTCACGGGGCTGCGTCCGGGCACCCGCTACTCCTTCACCGTCCGCGCCCGGGACGCGGCCGACAACCTCTCGCCGCCGCCGGCACACCGTCCGCCTCACCACTCCGGGCACCGACGACGGCCGCGACACCGCCCCCACCGGCTTCCGCGGCGACGAGCCACCGCGGCGACGGGGCGTACCACCTCGACCTGGCCTGGGTCCCGCCGCGCACGGACGGTGTGATCACCGAGTACCAGGTCCAGCTCGACGGCAGCCGCGGCCACCTCGCTGGTGTTCGGCGGGCACCGCCCCGCGCGACCGGGCGACGTACAGCTTCTACCTGGGCGGGCGGCCGGGGTCAGCCACCGGGTGCGGATCCGGGCGAAGCTGCCCGACGGCACCTGGGGCGGCTTCTCGGCGGAGCGGACGGTGACGACGGGCGCCAAGCACCGCCGCAGCCCGGACGACGGACGCGCCCCTCCCGTCGCGGAGCCGTCCGCTTCCGCCGGACGAAGGAATCCGTCACCTGCCCGGCGGCGCTCCGCGTGCGGGCCGGGCCGCGGGGCCATTGGCTGTCCCTGAGGCAGCACGGGCCTTCCCCGACCCTCGGCGGCGCAACGGATGTACCGCCAACCGTGCCGCCGGAGGGCAGTCCATGCGCACACTCAGCCACTTCTCCGCTCCGGCCTGACCGTGGCGGCGTCGCCGCGCTGCCGCTCGCCCTGACCGCCATGCCGGCCGCCGCGGCGTCCGGGCATCTCCGTGAGCACCACCGGGTCCACGGTCTCCGTCACGACCAGCGCGCTGCACCCGGACTCAACGGCGGCAGCTGGGGCACCGCCTCGCTCCTCACCAGCAGCCAGGCGAGCTTCGCCCAGGGCCGCCAGGTGGCGCTGTCGGGGACCACCACACTCCAGTCGGCGGCCTGGTCGAGCGTGAGCCCCGGCACGTACACCGTCATCGTCAGTGTGCTCGGACGGCACAGCACGGCGGGCACCCAGTCCGTCATCGTCTCGGCCGCTCCCTCGCCGTCCACCCTCTCGGCCGCGTCCGCCTCGGCCTCGCCGTCGCGCGGTGTCATGGGCGGGCGTCGGCGGCGCGACGAAGGACTACGGCACCGTCACCTGGTCGCGGCGGCACGCGTCGGCGCGCCCTCGGTCGGCCTGGTACCGCGCGGCGCGCCTGGCCGACGGCCTGGTTCCTGCGCCGCCGCTCCGAAGCGCTCCGGCGGACGGGCCACCGTCATGTCATGCGTGACCGCGCCGACCGGCGCCCCACCGGCCCGTAGGTCAGGCCTGTCCGCGGTCCCCGTCCGGGAGTTCGGCGAACTCCTCCAGGGCGCGCGGTGAGCCACTGGGTCCAGAAGGTCTCCAGGTCGATGCCGCGCGCAGCACCAGGTGCCGCAGCCGGCCTCGGCGCTGTCCTTGCCGGGCGGGAAGTCGCGCTGCTCGATCTCCTCGTACTCGGCCAACTGCCGTCGGTGCAGGTCGAGATGGCGGCGCAGGTCGGCCTCCAGGCCCGCCGTGCCGACGACGGCCGCCGCCCGCAGCCGCAGCAGCAGCGCGTCGCGGTGCGGCTTGGGGTCCTGGGCGGCGGCCGTCCAGCGGGCCAGTTCGGCGCGGCCCGCCGGCAGGACCTCGTAGCTCTTCTTCTGCCCGCGGGTCGGCTGCTCGGCGGGCAGCGCGCGGATGTGGCCCTCGGCCTCCAGTTTTCCCAGCTCGCGATAGATCTGCTGGTGCGTCGCCGACCAGAAGTAGCCGATCGACCGGTCGAACCGGCGGGTCAGCTCCAGGCCCGACGACGGCTTTTCGAGCAGAGCGGTGAGGATCGCGTGCGGGAGTGACATGGAGTCATCCTAGGGAGGCCGTCCACGGCCTACAGGGCGCGCCGCGAGCTCGGTGCCCTGCTTGATGGCGCGCTTGGCGTCCAGTTCGGCGGCCACGTCGGCGCCGCCGATCAGGTGCGCGCTGCCGCCCGGCGGCGAGCAGTTCCTCGTACAGGTCGCGGCGCGGGTCCTGGCCCGTGCACAGCACGACGGTGTCGACCTCCAGGACCGTGCTGCTCCTCGCCGACGGTGATGTGCAGGCCGGCGTCGTCGATCCGGTCGTAGCGTCACGCCCGGGACCATGGTGACGCCGCGGTGCTTGAGCTCGGCGCGGTGGATCCAGCCGGTGGTCTTGCCGAGGCCGGCGCCGACCTTGGTGGTCTTGCGCTGGAGCAGGTGGACGGTGCGCGGCGGGGCGGGCCGCTCGGGCGCGGCGAGGCCGCCGGGTGCCGTGTAGTCCATGTCGACGCCCCACTGGCGGAAGTACGTCGCCGGGTCCTCGCTCGCCTTGTCGCCGCCGTCGGTGAGGAACTCGGCGACGTCGAAGCCGATGCCGCCCGCGCCGAGGATCGCGACCCGGTCGCCGACGGGCGCGCCGTCGCGCAGCACGTCGAGGTAGCCGACGACGCTCGGGTGGTCGACGCCGGGGATGTCGGGGATGCGCGGGGTGACGCCGGTGGCGACGACGACCTCGTCGTAGTCGCCCAGGTCAGCTGCCGTCGACGAGGGTGTTCAGGCGTACGTCCACGCCGTGGGCGTCGAGCTGGTGGCGGAAGTAGCGGAGCGTCTCGTCGAACTCCTGCTTGCCGGGGACCCTGCGGGCGACGTTGAGCTGGCCGCCGATCTCGCTCGCGGCGTCGAACAGCGTGACGTCGTGGCCGCGTTCGGCGGCGGAGACCGCGCAGGCGAGTCCGGCCGGTCCCGCGCCGACGACCGCGACGCGCTTGCGCAGCCGGGTCGGGGACAGCACCAGCTCGGTCTCGTGGCAGGCGCGCGGGTTGACCAGGCAGGAGGTGATCTTGCCGCTGAAGGTGTGGTCGAGGCAGGCCTGGTTGCAGCCGATGCAGGTGTTGATGGCCTCGGGCTTGCCGGCGGCCGCCTTGGCGACGAAGTCGGGGTCGGCGAGCATCGGGCGGGCCATCGACACCATGTCCGCGCAGCCCGTCGGCGAGCAACTCCTCGGCGAGTTCCGGGGTGTTGATGCGGTTGGTGGTGACGAGCGGGACCGACACCTCGCCCATGAGCCGCTTGGTCACCCAGGTGTAGGCGCCGCGCGGCACCGAGGTGGCGATGGTGGGGATGCGGGCCTCGTGCCAGCCGATGCCGGTGTTGATGATCGTCGCCCCGGCGGCCTCGACGGCCTTGGCGAGCGTGATCACCTCGTCGAGCGTGGAGCCGCCGGGGACGAGGTCCAGCATGGACAGCCGGTAGATGATGATGAAGTCCTCGCCGACGGCCTCGCGCACGCGGCGGACGATCTCGACGGGAAGCGCATGCGGTTCTCGTACGAGCCGCCCCAGCGGTCGGTGCGGTGGTTGGTCTGCGCGGCGATGAACTCGTTGATGAGGTAGCCCTCGGAGCCCATGATCTCGACGCCGTCGTACCCGGCCTGCCGGGCGAGGCGGGCGGCGCGGACGTAGTCCTCGATCGTCCGCTCGACCTCGGCGTCGGTGAGCTCGCGCGGCGGGAAGGGGCTGATCGGCGCCTGGAGGGGGCTCGGGGCGACGAGGTCCTGGTGGTAGGCGTACCGGCCGAAGTGCAGGATCTGCATCGCGATCCGGCCGCCCTCGCGGTGCACGGCCTCGGTGATGGCCCGGTGCTGCTCGGCCTCGGCCTCGGTGGTGAGCTTGGCGCCGCCCTCGTAGGGCCGGCCCTCGTCGTTGGGGGCGATGCCGCCGGTGACGATCAGGCCCACTCCCCCGCGGGCGCGGGCGGCGTAGAAGGCCGCCATGCGCTCGAAGCCGCGCTCGGCCTCCTCCAGGCCGACGTGCATCGAGCCCATGAGGACGCGGTTGGGCAGCGTGGTGAAGCCCAGGTCGAGCGGGGTCAGCAGGTGCGGGTAACGGCTCATGGCGGGCCCTCCGTGCGCGGTGTCGTGCCCCTCTGTTCTAGAGGACCGCGCACGGATTATGCAACTAGTTGCACAAGAACCCCCGGGGTGATGTGCCGCAGGTCACCGGCTTTCCAGCAGGACGTGCATTTCCCGCTCCTGGTCCCCGGAGGCCGAGGAGAGATCGCGCACCACGAACATCGAGTCCAAGGTGGCGCGAAGCCGCTCGATCGCCCAGTAGCCGCCCTGCGCGTCGGCCTCGACGGAGGACGAGAGCCGGGCCGGGCGGGGACAGTCGTGCGTGTCGGTGACCTCGAACGTGCCGAGCCACACCATCGGGCGGGTCTCGTGGAGCTGCTGCGGCACCTCGTCGGCACGCCGGTCGGACTCGAAGCACGCGCCCAGCGTGTCGAACACGATGCGGGCGTCCTCCTTGTTGCATCCGCTGATCTCGACGGAGACAGGCTCCTCGTGCGATCGCTCGCGATCCATCGTGATCGCTCCTCTCATGGCGGTGGCGCGGTACCGCGGGCTCCCCGCGAACCGCGCCACATCCCCAGAAAAGCACCACTTTCCGCACCGGGCACCACCGGGGGCGAGACCCCGTGTTCTCAGCCTCGCGTGAACCGGTACGTCCTGCTGTCCGTCAGCACACAGAACCCCGGCGACACGACGATCACCCGCAGCGTGCCCGTACGGCGGTCGTAGTCGATGCCCTCGGCCTCGAACGTGCCCGAGCAGGAGCTGCGCAGGGGCAGCTGGCGCAGCGCGGTGACATGGCCGGTGACGTCCGACGTGCCGTTCGGTTCGGCCGACAGGTCGATCTGGAGCAGCGGCTTGGTGATGCCGAACAGCGTGCCGGCGGGGTCGTCGGACGAGCAGAGCAACTGGGTGGCACTGAGGAAGTCGCAGCCCTGTACGTCACGGACGGCGTGGTCAAGGCGCACGGTGGACGCCTGCGGGAGGTTCGCCGAGGGCGAGGTGCTCGCATTGACGCCCGGGGTGGGGAAGACCAGCAGCCGGCTCATGGTGCCGTACTCCCCCGACAGCATCCACTGGCCGCCGGGCGAGATGGCCGCCCAGGAGTTGTTCAGCGCCTCCCCCGAGCTCAGCGTGTGCACGTACTCCGACCAGGTCCCGCTCGGCGACTGCACGCGGAACATCTTGGCGGTGCCGTCGTCCCGCTGGTAGGGCTCGACGTAGTAGCCGTCATAGGAGGCGTCGGGGTCGCCCACGTGGTTCCAGCCGCGGCTGGAGAGGTCGACGGGGATGGTGCCGATCCCCGTGTACCGGTTGGCCGCCCCGGCGGGGACCTCGACCGAGGTGAGGCCCTGGCTCTCGGTCAGCGGGTCGGCGCGGTCGGATCCCACCTCGGTCCAGGTGTCGGCGGCGGACGCGGGCGGGGCGGTGGCCAGCAGGGTGGCGGCGGTGAGGGCGACGGCGGCGAGGACCGTGTGACAACGTTGCCGGGCACGCAGGGGCATGGAAGCGACTCCTCCGGGGTGGGCGTACTCGGCGGACAGTCTGACCCCTCCGGATGGTCATGTACAGGCCAAGGCGATAACAGGGAGCGTCGGCTCGGTCACGTTGCCGCACCGGGGCTTCACCGGACGCACATCCCCGTGTTGAGAGATGGTGGAAGAACACGCGGGCGTCGTCCCGGAGACGGTCTGAGCGCGATAGAACAAGGGGAGTCGGCACGGGGGTACGGCGTGCCGCGAGGACGGTCGAAGGCGGTGCGTGCAATGAGTGCAGCCGGGAGATCCGGTGACCGAGGGCGACGAGGAACGGCCGACGGCCCCGTCGGCCGACCGGTCCGGGGCCCGCGCGCCGAGCGGGCTGCTCGACGTGCTGGGCATGGCCTCGGTGGTCCTGGACACCGAGGGGCGCATCGTGCTGTGGAGCCCGCAGGCCGAGGAGCTGTTCGGCTACCGCGGCGCAGGAGGCGCTCGGCCAGTACGCGGCCCATCTGATGATCCACGAGCAGCATGTCGACCTGGTCGTCAAGCTGTTCGCCGACGTCATGGAGACCGGCCAGAGCTGGGCCGGCGCCTTCCCCGTCCGGCACAAGGACGGCGGCACGACCGCTGGTCGAGTTCCGCAACATGCGGCTGCTGGACGACCGGGGCGACGTCTACGCGCTGGGGCTGTGCGCCGACCAGACGACCGTGCGCCGGCTGGAGCGGGACGTGGCGCTGTCCACGCGGATGGTCGCGCAGTCCCCGATCGGGCTGGCCGTCTTGACACCGAGCTGCGGTACGTCTCCGTCAATCCGGCGCTGGAGCAGATCAACGGCGTGCCGGCCGAGGAGCACCTCGGACGCAAGATCGGCGAGGTGCTGCCGCACCTCGACGCGGACGCCTTCGAGTCCGCCGACGCGCCAGGTGCTGGGCACCGGCAAGCCGCTGGTCGACCAGCACACGGTCGGCCGTACCCCGGCCGACCCCGACGAGGAGCACGCCTGGTCGATCTCGCTGTACCGGCTGGAGGACGCGCTCGGGACCGTGCTGGGCGTGGCCGGCTCGGTCGTGGACGTCACCGAGCAGCACCGGGCGGCCGTCGAGGCCGAGGCCGCGCGGCGGCGGCTGGCCCTCGTCGCCGACGCCTCCGCCCGGATCGGCACCACCCTGGACCTGGACCGCACCGCCCGGGAGCTGGCCGAGGTGGCCGTGCCCGAGCTCGCCGACATCGCGGCCGTGGACCTGCTGGAGGCGGTGGTGCAGGGCAGGCCGCAGCACCCTCGGCCCCGCCGAGCCGGCCGTGATCCGCGCCCTGGCCGTCGAGGCCGACCGCGCCCCGGACGCCCTGCGCGCGGCCGACCCGCCCGGACAGGTCGGCCCGGTACGCCGCCGACCGCCTGGTCACCGAGTGCGTGCGCACCGGGAGCCCGGTGCTGGTGGACCGGGTCCAGGCCGACGGACCTGCCCCGCATCGCCCGCTCCCCCGAGGCGGCCGAGCTGCTGGCCCGGGCCGGTGTGCACTCCTATCTGGCCGTGCCGCTGATCGCGCGCGGCGAGGTGCTCGGCGCCCTCGACCTCAAGCGCACCCGCAACCCGCTGCCGTTCAGCGAGGACGACCTGCTGCTCGCGCGGGAGCTGGCGGCCCGCGCGGCCGTGCAGATCGACAACGCGCGCTGGTACCAGAACGCCCGCGACACCGCCGCTCACCCTCCAGCGCAGCCTGCTGCCCAGCCATCCGCCGGTGACCGGCGGCCTGGAGGTCGCCTCCCGCTACCAGCCCGCCGGCGCCACCGCCGAGGTCGGCGGCGACTGGTTCGACGTGATCCCGCTGGACGGCGGCAAGACCGCGCTGGTGGTGGGCGATGTGATGGGCAGCGGCATCAACGCGGCGGCGACCATGGGCCGGCTGCGCACCGCGACGAACACCCTGGCCTCCCTCGACCTCGAACCGGCCCGGCTCCTCGAGCACCTCGACAGGATCACCGAGGGCCTGGACCACTCCATCGCCACCTGTGTGTACGCCGTCCACGACCCGCGCTGCGGCAGTGCCGGATCGCCAACGCCGGGCATCTGCCGCCGGTACGGCTGCGCCCGGGCCGTCCGCCGGAGCTGCTCGACCTGCCCACCGGGGCGCCGCTGGGCGTGGGCGGAGTCGCCTTCTCCACGACCACCGTCGACCTCGACCCCGGTGACCGGCTGGTGCTCTACACGGACGGCCTCGTCGAGACCCGGCAGCACCCGCTCGACGAGCGCCTCGACGCGCTGCTGGAGCTCCTCGACGGCCCCGACCGGCCCGCTGGAGGAGGTCTGCGACCTCCTGCTGCGCACCCTGCACCAGCCCGACAACTCCGACGACGTGGCGCTGCTGATCGCGCGGGTGCAGCCGTCCGACTGAGCGTCGTCCCGGGCGGTGTCGGGCGCGCCCGGATCCGCCGAGTCAGGTACGGCTGGCTCAGGTACGGCTGGGGTCGGGGTCCGGATCCGGTTTCGCTTCCGGTTCTGCTTCCGGTTTTGGTTCCGGTTTTGGTTCCGGTTTCTGCTTCCGGTTTTGGTTCCGGTTCTGCTTCCGGTTGTGGTTCCTGCTCGTGCGGCGCCGCCAGGTCGTGTCGTGGCAGCAGCAGGGGGGTCGCCAGCAGGAGCACACCGGCGGCCGCGAGCGCGGTGCGGATTCCGGTGAGACCGGCCAGCAGGCCCCACAGGGCGGTCAGGGCCGCGGTGGTGAGCTTGCCGGTGACCGACCACGCGGACAGGGTGCGGGCGACCCGGTCCGTCGGGGTGTGGTCCAGCCGGTAGGTGGCGAGCACCGGGTTGTAGACGGCGCAGCAGGTGATCAGCCCGAACTCCACGGCCATCACCAGCACCAGCCCGGCGATGCCGGGCCGGACGAGGACCAGTCCGAGCGGCCAGCAGACGCGCAGCACCCCGAAGGTGTACAGGATCCGGTGCCGGCCGTACCGGACGACCAGCCGACGGGCCAGGCGTGAGCCGAGCAGACCGCCGAGGCAGGGCACCGCGAAGGCGAGGGCGTACTGCCAGGGCGCGAAGCCCAGGGGCCCGAGCATGAGAACGGCCAGCAGCGGTGAGGCCACCATGATCAGGGCGTTGACCAGAACCGAATTGAGGAACAGCGGACGCAGCACCGGGCTCACCAGGATGTACCGCCACCCTTCGAGCAGCGCGCCCGTGCGGGACCCGGGCGGGGGCCCGGTGCGTACCGGGCGCGGCTCGTCGCCGCCGATCGCCCGGATCCCCAGGGCGGAGAGCAGGAAGCTGACCGCGTTGGCGACGATGGTCAGCACCGGGCCGAACAGTCCGATCGCGGCTCCGCCGACGGGCGGTCCGAGCACCGCCGCGGTCCAGGTCGTGGCCTCGAACCGGCCGTTAGCGACCAGCAGGTCCGCCCGCGGCACCAGTGCCTTGAGACAGGCCCCGGAGGCCGCGGTGAAGGTGATGTCGGCCGCAGCCACGACCACCGACACGACCAGGAGCTGGCCGAAGCTGAGCTGCCCGAGCGCGAACGCGGCGGGCACGCTCATCAGGGCGGCGAACCGGACCAGGTCCATGGCGACCATCACCGGCCGCTTGCGGCGGAACTCCACCCACGGCCCGAGCGGCACCGCCGCCACCGCTCCGACCGCGAGGCCGGTGGCCGCCAGCGCCGCCACCTCGGTCGGTCCAACGTGCAGCACCAGTACGGCGATCAAGGGGAACGCGTCGAACGCGAGCCAGGTGCCGAAGGTACTGACCGCGTACGCGGCCCACAGCCAACCGAACGGCCTCCCCAGCGACTGCCTCGCCCGCACGCCCGGCACCCTCCTCGCCAACGCCTTCGCCCCCACCACCGCACCGCGGCGGCCCCACCCTACGGCCGCACCCCGGGCGCCCGGCACCGGGGTTCGGCCGTCGGCCGCGGCCCTACGGCCGGATCCCGACCACCACGTGGGCGTACCTCTCCTCGGAGACGGCCAGGCGGGTTTCCAGGCCGGCGTGGCGGAAGACCTCCACCGCGGTCGCCGCCTGGCGTTCGCTGGTCTCGACCAGGAGACAGCCGCCGGGGGCGAGCCAGCGGGGTGCCTCGGCCGCGACCCGGCGCAGGACGTCCAGGCCGTCCGAGCCGCCGTCGAGGGCGACCAACGGCTCGTGATCGCGGGCCTCGGCGGGCAGCAGGGCGACCTCGCCGGTGGGGACGTACGGCACGTTGGCCGCCAGGATGCCGACGCGGCCGCGGAGTTCGGCGGGGAGGGCGTCGAAGAGGTCACCCGCGTGGACGTGCCCGCCGACGGCGGCGACATTGCGGCGGGCGCAGCGCACCGCGGCCGGTTCGATGTCGGCGGCGTGCAGTTCGACGCGGCCGAGCGCGGTGGCGAGCGCGACGCCGACGGCACCCGAGCCGCAGCACAGGTCCACCACGACGGAGGCGGCGGGGACTTGGGCGAGGGCCTGGTCGACGAGGAACTCGGTACGGCGGCGGGGCACGAAGACGCCGGGTTCCACGGTGATGCGCAGTCCGCGGAACTCGGCCCAGCCCAGGACGAGTTCGAGGGGCCGGCCGGGACCCGGCGTCGACCATGGCGGTCAGTTCGTCCGGGGTGCGGGCGGTGGCGAGGATCAACTCGGCCTCGTCCTCGGCGAAGACACAGCCGGCGGCGCGCAGCGCGGCCACGACGGCGTCACGCGGCACGGAAGGCGGAGGAGACGGAGAAGAGGGTGATGAGGACGACGAGGGTGATGACGGAGAAAGCGAAGGCATCGAAGCCGAGAGCCTTTCGGGAGCCGAAGGGCGCTCTCGCGGCCGCCTACTGGCGGTGATCCGCGCCTGTTCGAGGAGCGAGCACCCGACCTGACACAGCGGTAATGGGTCTCACCTCCTCGGTCGTTCACGACGGACACGGCGCGGACACCCTACCCCGAACGATCAGCCACCGACCGCCCCCACTCCTCAAGTTGTATTATGCAACCAGCACGAACAGGGAGGCGCCGTGACAGCGGAGAAGACGGCCGTGGAGACGATCCAGCGCGAGATGACGGCGTTCGCCCGCCGGGCCCGGGCCTCGGCGGGCGGATGCATCCCGAGCTGTCGCTGGTGTCGTACACCCTGCTCGGCCATCTGGAGGAGAGCGGCGGCTGCCGGGCCACCGACCTGGCCGCGCACTACGCCCTCGACAAGTCCACCGTCAGCCGCCAGGTGGCCGCCCTGGAGCGCGCCGGGCTCGTCGGGCGGCGCCAGGACCCGGAGGACCACCGCGTCCAGGTCCTGGACCTCACCGAGGCGGGCCGGCGCATCCTCGCCCAGGTCACCGAGAGGCGCCGCGCGGCCTTCAAGGACCGGCTGGTGGACTGGCCGGCCGACGACCTGGAGCGGTTCGCCCGGTATCTCGTGCGCTACAACGCCTGGTCGGCGGCGGGCGCGGGAGAGGGCGAGGACTGACCCCCGCCCTCTCCCGCGACCACACCTACGGCCACGGCCATGGCTACGACACCGGTACTGCCGTACGTCCCTCCGCCCGCCGTTCCGGCGTCCGTGCCGCCAGGAAGGCGGTGGTGCGGCGCAGCCGGAAGCCCAGGGACTCGTAGAGCCGGATGGCGTCGGTGTTGCCGGCGCCCGTGTGCAGGAACGGGGTCTCGCCGCGTTCCCGGATGCCGTGGGCGACGGCGAGGATCAGCCGGGTCGCCAGGCCCTCGCCGCGGAAGGCGGGGTCCGTGCAGACGGCGCTGATCTCGGTCCAGCCGGGCGGGTGCAGCCGCTCCCCCGCCATGGCGACGAGGGCGCCCTCCCGCCGGATGCCGAGGTAGGTGCCGAGTTCGACGGTCCGGGGCAGGAAGGGGCCGGGGCGGGTCCGGGCGACCAGGTCGAGCATCTCGGGCACGTCGTCGGGGCCGAGGAGGACCGCCTCGGGTTCCGGGGCGGTCGCCAGTCCGTCGTCCACGAGTTGGACGCCGTCGATCTGGAAGGTGATCTCCCAGCCGTCGGGGGTCCGGCCCCGGAAACCCGGCAGCGGCACTTCGGCACCGGGTCCGACGAGTGCCGCGAGGTCCGCCCAGTCGGCGGCGTCGGGCTCGTCGGGCAGGGCCAGCCACGGGGACACGTCGACGGGGTAGCGCAGCACCCGGCCGCGCCGCTCGGCGAAGTGGGCGTGCGGGCCGGTCAGCGAGGCGAGGGCCGGGTTGTCGAGGACGTGCGGGGTGTCTGCGCTCATCGGACGACCTCGATCACGACCTTGCCGCGCGCGTGACCGTCCTCGACGGTACGCAGGGCCTCGCCGGCCCGGTCGAGCGGGAACACCGTGGTGACGTGCGGGTTCAGCTCGCCGTCGACCACGAGCCGGGCCACCGTCTCCAGGACGGCCGCGGTGCGGGCCCGGGCCACCCGGGCGCCGCCCAGCCGCTCCACCTCCTCGGGCGAGGCTCCCGCGGTGATCAGCTTCGCCGGGTCGGTGAGCAGCCGCGCCGCCTCGGCCAGCACCTCGCCGCCCACCAGGTCGTAGACACCGTCGACGCCCTCGGGTGCGGCGGCCGCGGCCCGCTCGGTCCAGCCCTCTCCGGACGGCACGTGTACGGCACCCAGCGACTCGACGAAGTCCTTCTTGCCGTCGCTCGCGACACCGACGGCTCTCAGTCCGAAGGCCCGGGCTATCTGGAGGGCCGCCGCGCCGACCCCGCCACCCGCGCCGGTGACCAGCAGGGTCGCGCCGGCGGGCAGGTCGAGCTGGCGGATCCCGTCGTAGGCGGTCGCGGCGGCGACGGGCAGGGTCGCGGCGTCGGCGAAGGACAGCCCGGCGGGCTTGGCCGCGGTCAACGCGGCGGGCAGCAGCGCGTACTCCGCATAGCCCCCGGCCGCCGTGTTGCCGAAGACCTCGTCCCCCACGGCGAACCCCGCGACGCCCTCGCCGACCTCCTCCACCACTCCGGAGACCTCGCTGCCGAGGACGGCGGGGAACACGCGCTCGCCCTCGCCGGGCCGGCGGTACCCGGTGCGCAGCTTCCAGTCGACGGGGTTGACCCCGGCGGCGCGCACCGCGACCAGGATCTGGCCGGGGCCGGGGTCGGGCCGGTCCACCTCGACGAGGGCCTGGGTCTCCGGACCGCCGTACCGGGTGAAGACATACGCCTTGGGCACTGTTCCCACTCTCCTTCGCTGTCGCCGGATCAGGCGATTGCATGGGGCACCGATTGCGACATCAGTCGGCAAGGAGGATCGGCGACCGGCTATTCCCGGGGCGGCGGAGAGTTCATACGGCCGTCACGATCGCGGGCCGCCCCGCGGCCGGGGCATCCCTGACGTGCGCGTACGGTTGAATGCGTAAGCATCTGTCGGCACTGCACGCTGGACCCACATGAACGTCACCCGAGGCTTCACCGGACGCGCCCGCGTCCACAATCCGGGGCTGCCGCCCGGCCAGTACGACGCGGGCGACGACTGGCCCGTCCTGTCCGCGGAGGTCACGCCCGACCTGACGCCCGCCGACTGGACCTTCCGTGTCGACGGGCTGGTCGAGGAGCCCCGTACCTGGGACTGGGCCGAGGCGCACCGGCTTCCCGGCGTCCGCCTACGAGGGCGACATCCACTGTGTGACGAGCTGGTCGAAGTTCGGGGTGCGGTTCGGGGGTGTGTCACTGGACGCGTTCCTGGATGTGGTCCGGCCCCATGGGTCCGCCACCCATGCCGTCGCGTACTCGCACACCGGCTACACCACGAACCTGCCGCTCGCCGACCTGACCGGCGGACGGGCCTGGATCGCCTGGGAGTACGACGGGAAGCCGCTGCCCGCCGAGCACGGCGGGCCGGCCCGGCTGCTGGTGCCGCACCTGTACTTCTGGAAGAGCGCCAAGTGGATCGCGGGCCTCAGGCTCCTCGACCACGACGAGCCGGGTTTCTGGGAGCAGAACGGCTACCACGGCCGTGGCAACCCCTGGGAGGAGCAGCGGTACTCCGGTGACTGAGACCTCCCCTTCCCCCGGCTTCACCCCCTCGACGCGGTTCGCCGTGCCCGGGCGGATCGCCGTGAGCAACCGGGCCGCCGCGGTGTGGCAGACCGCCACCCTCACCGAGATCCGCCGCGAGACCCCGCGCGCCGCCACGTACCGGTTCGCGGTGCCCGCCTGGGCGGGACATCTGCCCGGCCAGCACCTGATGCTGCGGCTGACCGCCGAGGACGGCTACGCGGCCCAGCGCCACTACTCGATCGCGTCCGCGCCCGACGACTCCGGGCACCTCGAACTGACCCTGGACCATGTCGAGGGCGGTGAGGTCTCGGGCTGGTTCCACACGGTGGCCAAGCGCCGGTGACGAGGTCGAGGTGCGCGGTCCGCTGAGTGGCTTCTTCGCCTGGCCCGGCGACCGGCCCGCGCTGCTGGTCGGCGCCGGCTCCGGCGTCGTACCGCTGATGTCGATGGTGCGCCACCACCGGGCGCGGGGCCTGTCCGTGCCACTGCGGATGCTGGTGTCCGCGCGCAGCCCCGAGGAGCTGATCTACGCGCGGGAGTGTGGGCGCGGAGACCACGCCCGTGTTCACACGGAGCGCGCCGGAGGGGGTACGGTGGGACGTATGGCGGCCGCACATGTGGCGCCGCTCCTGGCCGAGCAGCCTCCGGTGGGTGGGAGGCCTATGTGTGCGGGTCCAACGCCTTCGCCGAGCACGCCTCGCGGCTGCTGGTCGAGGCCGGTCAGCCGGTGGACCGTATCCGGATCGAACGCTTCGGCTGACGGGCGGCGTTTCGGCCCGCCCTGCCGGGCACTCCTGTTCGGCGGCCCTCTCTACGCGGCCGTTGGTCAACGATGCCGGTGGAACGGATACTGGATCCGTGGAGCACTCGCAGGCGTGCGCGGTGCGGAGGTCGACATGCGAACCCGGATGCGGGGCTGGCGCTGGCGGCGCAGTCCGCTGCGGCGCCGGTCGGACGTCGTCGAGGCGTGGACGGTACTGGCCGTCGCCGTGCTGATCTGTCGTGGGCGCTCCCCTGGCCGGCGCGTGTCGCGGCCTCGTGGGCGCATGACGAGGCCCGTGCGCTCGCGGCGGAGCAGCGCGCCGACCGTCATCGTGTCCGGGCCGAGGTCGTCGGCCAACCCCCCGGCTCGCTGCCCACGGTGCAGGGCGGCCGGGAGCGCTCGTACCGGGCGAACGTGCGCTGGACGGAGCCCGGCGAGCGCGGCGGACGGCCACCGCCCGGTTCCGGCCGGCACACGTGAGGGCGACGTGGTGAGCGTGTGGTTCGACACCCGGGGTCGAAGTGTGCCCCCGCCGCCGGACGAGTCCGCGGTCTGGCAGCACACCCTCACCATGGGCGCGTGCGCGGCGGGCGGTGCGGTCGCCGTGGTGCTGCTCGGCCACGCCGCCGTACGCAATGCGGCCAACCGGCGTCGGATGGCCGAGTGGGAACGCGACTGGGCCCTCACCGAACCCCAGTGGAGCCATCGGCAGGCCTGACGGGCCGTCACCGGATCTGACCGACCGCGTGCCGTGCGTCTACGTGCCGTGCGTCTGGAGGCGCTGCATCCGCCGCGCGATCCCGCCGTGCGTCCGCAACGCGTCGGCCAGACCCGGCAGTACGGGTTCTCCCCGGTCGACCAGCACCTTCCCGGCCACCACCGTCGTCCACGCCCGCGCGGGCCCGCAGCGCAGCCAGGCCTCGACGGGGTCGCTCAACGCGCCGGCCAGCGCCACCCGGTGCAGGTCCCAGACGACGAGGTCGGCGCAGGCGCCCGGCCGCAGGTGGCCGAGTTCGTCGGCGCGGCCGAGGCAGCGGGCGGAGCCACGGGTGGCGATGTCGAGGGCGTCCCGGGCGGTCATCGCGCCGGGTCCGCCGCGGTAGCGGCCCAGCAGGAGCGCGCCGCGGGTCTCCATCCAGAGCGAGGCGTGGTCGGTGGAGGCGGAGCCGTCGCAGCCGATACCGACGGGCAGCCCCAGTTCCCGCATCTCCGCGACCCGGGCGGTGCCGCCGCCGATGAGCATGTTGGAGCTGGGGCAGTGCGCCACGCCGACGCCCGCGGCGGCCAGGCGGCGCAGTTCGTCGTCGCTGGGGTAGATGCAGTGCGCGACCCAGGTGCGGTCGCTCATCCAGCCGGTGTCCTCGAAGTACTCGACGGGCCGACAGCCGTACGTCTCCAGGCAGTAGGTGTCCTCGTCGCGGTCCTCGGCGAGGTGGGTGTGCAGCCGTACGTCGTACCGCTCGGCGAGTTCGGCGGTGGCCGTCATCAGCTCCTTGGTCACCGAGAACGGCGAGCAGGGCGCGAGGGCGACCCGGACCAGCGCCCCGGGCTCGGGGTCGTGGTGGGCCTTGATGAGGCGCTCGCTGTCGGCGAGGACCTCCTCGTCGGTCTGCGTGACGCTCCTGGGCGGCAGCCCTCCGTCCTCGACGGAACGGGTCATGGAGCCGCGGGTGGCGTGGAAGCGGAAGCCGATGTCCCGGGCGGCGCGGATCTCGGCGTCGACCAGGCGGGGCCGGGGATGGACGTAGAGGTGGTCCGAGGAGGTGGTGCAGCCGCCCATGAGGAGTTCAGCCATGCCGACGTACGCCGAGACGTACGCGGCCTCCTCGTCCAGGGTGGCCCACAGGGGGTACAGGGTGGTCAGCCAGTCGAAGAGGGAGCCGTTCACGGCGGGCGCGTAGGAGCGGGTGAGGTTCTGGTAGATGTGGTGGTGGGTGTTGACCAGGCCCGGGGTGACGAGCCGGCCGGCCGCGGAGACGGTCGTCCGGGCCTCGGGTTCGGTCCCCGGGGATCCGACCGCGGTGACCCGACCATCCGTGACGGCCACCCAGCCGCCGGGGATCTCCCGCCCCTCGTCCACGACGAGCAGTTCGGCGTCCCTGACCAGCAGTTCCACAGCTTCGACCGGCGCTCCGGCGGCAGACGTCATGGCGTCATGGTAGGCGCGGGCCGGTATCGAGACCTGGCGATTCGTCCTACCTCCCACGTACGGTGTGATCACCCGCACGCCCCCTCCACAAAGGCGGTTCCAGATGGCCCTGTTCGACCTTCCCCTCGACGAACTCCGCGAGTACCGCAGCGCGTCGACCGAGCCCGAGGACTTCGACGGGTTCTGGTCCAAGACGCTCCAGGAGGCCCGCGAGCACGACCTGGACGCCCGTTTCGAACTCGTCGACACGGGTCTGTCCACGGTGAAGGTGTACGACGTGACGTTCGCCGGGTTCGGCGGTCACCCGGTCAAGGGCTGGTTCACGCTCCCCGCCGGGGTCACCGCGCCGATGCCCGCTGGTCGTGGAGTTCGTCGGCTACGGCGGCGGGCGCGGGCTGCCGCACGAGCCATCTGCTGTGGGCGCGCGGCCGGCTTCGCGCACTTCGTGATGGACACCCGCGGCCAGGGCAGCGCCTGGGGCGGCGGCGGCGGCACCGCGGACCCGGTGGGCAGCGCGCCCGCGCTACCCCGGTTTCATGACCCGGGGCATCGACGACCCGGAGAACTACTACTACCGCCGGGTGTTCACCGACGCGGTGCGTGCCGTCGAGGCCGCCCGCTCGCACCCGCTGGCGGACGCCGGGCGCACCGTGGCGATCGGCGCCAGCCAGGGCGGCGGCATCACCATCGCGGTCGCCGGTCTGGTCCCGGACCTGGCGGCGGTCGCGCCGGACGTGCCGTTCCTGTGCGACTTCCCGCGCGCGGCCACGATCACCGACCGCCACCCGTACCGCGAGATCGGCCTCTATCTGAAGACGCACCGGGGCCGCACCGAGCGACGCCCTGCGCACGCTCTCCTACTTCGACGGCGTGCACTTCGCGGCCCGCGGCCGCGCCCCGGCGCTGTTCTCGGTGGCCCTGGAGGACCAGACCTGCCCGCCGTCGACCGTCTTCGCGGCCTTCAACGGCTGGGCGCACGAGGCGAAGTCGATCGAGGTGTACGACTTCAACGACCACGAGGGCGGCGGCCCGTACCACGAGGCAGCGAAGGTGCGCTGGCTGCGGTCGTACGCCTGACGCCTTCACCCGGGTACGGCACCTTCCGCCCCGTCCGACCAGTCGGTATGTTCAGGGAGCCCGGGTCGCGGCGTGGCGGCCCGGGCTTCCGCAAGACGACGGAGGGGCCATGTCCCAGAACACCCAGAACACCCAGAACTCCGAGAACGGGGTGGCGGTCCAGGGCCGCTGCGACGAGCGCTTCGGCGCGGTGCGTGCGGCCTTCGAGGAGAACTTCCGGGACCGTGGGGAGCTGGGCGCGGCGGTGACCGTCGTCGTCGACGGCGAGACCGTGGTGGACCTGTGGGGCGGCTGGGCCGACGCGGCGGGCACCCGGCCCTGGGAGCGCGACACGCTGGTCAACGTGTGGTCGACGACCAAGGGCCCGGTCGCGCTGTGCGCACACATCCTCGCCGACCGGGGCCTGCTCGACTTCGACGCGCCGGTGGCCGCGTACTGGCCGGAGTTCGCCGCGGCCGGCAAGGAGAAGGTGCTTGTACGGCATCTGCTGTCCCACCGGGCCGGTCTGTCGGGCCTGCGCGAGCCGCACACCGTCGCCCAGCTCTGCGACTGGGAGCTGACCGTTCAGCGGCTCGCCGCGACGGAGCCGTGGTGGGAGCCGGGGTCCCGGTCCGGGTATCACGCGATGACGTACGGCTTCCTGGTCGGGGAGGTCGTGCGACGGGTGTCGGGGCTGCTGCCCGGGGCGTTCCTGGAGCGGGAGGTGACCGGTCCGCTCGGGATCGACTTCAGCATCGGGCTGCCGGAGAAGGACACCGGGCGGGCGGCCGAGCTGGTGCAACCGCCGGCCGCTTCGAGCAGCGAACAGGCCGCCATTTTCAGCCAGTTCGCGCCCGCCGCGCTCGCCGCGCTGACCAACCCGGTGGTGGGCGCGGCCGTGGCCCACACGCCGGAATGGCGGGCCGCGGAGATCCCCGCCGCGAACGGCCACGGCACCGCACGGGCCGTCGCCGCGCTCTACGGCGTCTTCGCCGGCCGGGGCTCGTACGGCGGTCACCGCGTCCTCTCCCCCGAGGCCGCCGAGCGGGCGCGGGAGGGCCAGGGCAGCTGCCGCGACCTGGTGCTGGGCGCCGGTTTCGCGGGCGAGACGGAGGTCGGCCTCGGCCTGTGGCTCAGCGGGGCGAACGGATCGTACGGGCCCAACCCGCGGGCCTTCGGGCACGACGGCTTCGGCGGCTCGTGCGGACTGGCCGACCCGGAGGCGGGGGTGTCACTGGGGTACGTGATGAACCGCATGGGGCCGCGCATCGCCGACGACCCGCGGAAGATGGCGCTGATCGACGCGGTGTACCGCGTGCGGTGACCTCACCCCTCTGATCAGCCCGGCAGGGCCGTCCGCCACCGCTGGGGCGTCACGCCGTACGCCTCCTTGAAGCGGCGGGTGAAGTGGCTGGGGTCGGTGAAGCCCCAGGCCCGGGCGACCGAGGCGATCGTGCGGGTGCGGCCCGCCGGGGAGGCGAGCGTGGAACGGGCGCCCTCCAGCCGCTGCTCGATGATCCACTGCTCCAGGCTCAACTCCGCCTGTGCGCACAGCCGGTAGAGGGCGCGTACGGAGATGTTGTGGGCGTGGGCGATCCGGGCGGCCGTGAGGTCGGTCTCGGTCAGGTGGTGGCGGGCGTAGGCGAGGACCTGCGGGAGCAGCGACTCGGCGAGGGCGGGCCGACCGGAGGTGTCCGCGCCGGCGGCCGAGGCGATGAGGGCGCGCAGCAGTTCCACGGTCGCCGTGCCGAGCGCGGCGGCGCCCGGGTCGGCGGACAAGGCGTCCGCTTGGCTGTGGAGGTGGGCGAGGTGGGTGCGGACGAGGTCGTACAGCGGGCTGGCGGGCAGCCGCTGCGCTCCCCTGCGGACGATGTCCGGCGGGAGGGCGAGGACGTCGTACGTCATCTGGAGGGCCAGCGAGCCACCGCTGCCGGACCAGGAGAACTCGTACGGGATGGTCAGGTCGTTGAGCATCAGGTCGCCCGCGCCGACGCGTTCCTGGCGGCCGGCCTGGGCGAACCTGCCGGTGCCCGCGGTCTGGAGTGCCAGGGAGACGATCGGCGGTCCCTCCAGGAGCAGTTGGCGGGGGCCGCGGCGGACGCCCCAGCCGGAGGACGTGCTGGTGAAGAGCACGGCCTTGCCGAAGTGCCACAGGTGCATGCGGGCGTGCACCCGGTCGCCGGTCTCCTCCTGGCTGACCAGGGACGGCACGGAGGCGCTCAGCAGCGAGGAGCGGAAGGCCTCGACCCGTTCGTCCGTCGGCAGGTCCGCCGTGTCGAGCAGCATCATCGTCCGCGCCCTCCCCTTGCCCGGCACGGTGGGACGACGACCGGGCACTGTGGGCCGGTCCCCGGACCGCCCCCGGTGCCAGTATCGCGGTATGACCACCCATGACGCACAGCAGAACGAACGAGCCAACGCAGCCGGTCGTACGCCGGTCGTCTTCGTGCACGGTCTGTGGCTGCTGCCCAGCAGTTGGGACCGGTGGGCCGCCCACTTCGAGAAGGCGGGGTACGCGCCCGTCTCCCTGTCCTGGCCCGACGACCCGGACACGGTCGCGGAGGCGAACGAGCATCCCGAGGTGTTCGCCGGCAAGACGGTCGGGCAGATCGCGGACCATCTGGCGGGCCTCATCGGCGGCCTGGAGAGCAGCCGGCGGTCGTCGGGCACTCCTTCGGCGGGCTGCTGGCGCAGATCCTCGCCGGGCGGGGGCTGTCCGCCGCGTCCGTGGCGATCGACCCGGCCCCCTTCCGGGGCGTGCTGCCGCTGCCGGTCTCGTCGCTGCGCTCGGCGGCTCCGGTCCTGAGCAACCCGGCGAACCGGGGCGCGCGCTGCCGCTCACCTACGACCAGTTCCGTACGGGTTCGCCAACGCGGTGAGCGAGGAGGAGGCGAAGGACCTGTACGAGACGTTCGCGGTGCCCGCGCCGGGCGCGCCGCTGTTCCAGGCGGCGACGGCCAACCTCAACCCGTGGACCGAGGTGAAGGTGGACACCGAGAACCCGGACCGCGGTCCCCTGCTGATCGTGTCCGGCGAGAAGGACCACACGGTGCCGTGGGCGATCGCCAACGCCTCGTTCAAGAAGCAGCAGCGCAATCCCGGAGTGACCGAGATCGTCGAGATCAAGGACCGGGGGCATGCCCTGACCATCGACCACGGCTGGCAGGAAGTCGCGGACACCGCCCTGGAGTTCGTACGCCGTTTCGTCTGATGCCCGGGTCCGGACGCGGGGCGCGTGCGGCTACGGCAGCCTGCGCGCCACGACCATCCGGACCCGCGGGCTGCCGTCCCGCCGGTGCCCGAACTCGGGCAGGGGCTGGAGGTCCACCTCGAAGCCGGTCCGCTCCAGGTCCCGGCGTACGTCCGAGAGCCTGAAGGCCCGGTAGTACATGACGAACGGGGGCCGCCACACGGCGTTGCGCACCCGCATCACCGCGTCGAAGCCCAGCAGCATCCAGTAGGCGCGGGACGCGGGGCGGGGCGGGGCGAGCACGGGGAAGGCGAAGCGTCCGCCGGGTCGCAGTGCGGAGTGGACCTGGTCGAACAGGCCCGGCAGTTCGCGCGGCAGGAAGTGCCCGAACGCCCCGAAGCTCACGACAAGGTCGAAGGCGGCGCCGAACGGCAGCGCGCGGGCGTCCGCGCGTACCCAGGAGATCTCCGGCCCGGAGGGTGTGGTGCGCTTGCGGGCCACGTCGAGCATGCCCGCGCTGAAGTCGACGCCGGTGACGCGGTGTCGGCACACCCGCGCCAGCACGGCGGCACCGGCGCCGGTACCGCAGCACAGGTCCAGTCCGTCGTCGAAGGGGCCCATCCGGCCGAGCGCGGAGGCGACCGCGTCCAGCACCGGGCCGGGGGTGCGGAACGGGGTGTGGTCGAACTTCGGGGCGAGCAGGTCGTAGCCGTGCTCGACGGACGACAGCGCCTGGACGGCGAGTTCGCGGAGACTGGGACCTTCGGGGCTGAACATCCGGGTCAGCTTAGGGGAGCGCGCTGTCCGAGGACGGCGAGAACGCGCTCGCACCAGCGCACGTTCTCCGTCTCGAAGCCGATTCCTCCATCAGTGTGAGGTAGGGGCCGATCCGGTCGGCCTCCCGCAGGTACTCCTCCTCGGTCCGGCCGGCGAGGAGCCGCTCGCGGACGCGCTCGTAGCGGCCCAGTTTTCCGCGCGCCCACGACAGGCGTTCCTCGACCAGGGCGCGGGGGGCCTCCGGGTCGGTGCCGTCCATGGCCTGGATCTTGATCAGGAGTTCGTCACGGATCGCGGTGGGCCGCCGGGTCGGTTCGACGGCGAAGGTGCCGAGCTGCTGCCGGCCGGCCGCGGTGAGCGTGAACATCCGCTTGTTGGGCCGCCGTTCCTGCTGGACGACCCGGGCCTCGACCAGCCCGTCCTGGGCCAGTCGCTCCAGCTCCCGGTAGAGCTGCTGCGGGGTGGCCGGCCAGAAGTTCGCGAGCGACACGTCGAACAGTTTGGACAGCTCGTAGCCCGAGGCCTCGCCCTCCAGCAGGGCGGCCAGGACGGCGTACTTCAGTGACATGTGGACACGCTAGCAGCAGGTGATTAATCTACTCCGCACCTACTCAAATAATTGAGTACAAGCTGTGGAGGGTTCGATGCACGCGTTCCGCGAGGCGATCGAGGCACAGGATCTGGACGCCGCCGAGGCGTTGCTGGCCGAGAACGTGGTCTTCACGAGTCCGGTGGTGTTCAAGCCGTACGCCGGCAAGGCCATCACGGCGTCCATCCTGCGCGCGGTCGCCCAGGTCTTCGAGGACTTCCGCTATGTGCGCGAGTACGGCGGGCCGGACGGCCGCGACCACGCGCTGGTGTTCACGGCCCGGGTGAGCGGGCGCGAGATCACCGGCTGCGACTTCCTCCACCTCGACGAGGACGGACTGATCGACGACTTCATGGTCATGGTCCGGCCGCTGTCGGGGGCGCAGGCGCTGGCCGAGGCGATGGGCGCACGGTTCGAGCAGATCGCCAAGGAGGCGGAGGCGCGGCTGGGGTGAGGGTCCGCGGGGTGACGGCGCCTCCGCGGGCTGTCAGGCGACGGCGACGGTGATCGCCCCGGTGTAGGTGCGGCCGGGCTCGATCGCCGTCCTGGTGCCGTCGACGGTCAGGGTCACCGAACGGCCGCGTGGCGCCCGGAGCGTGGCGTCGGCGGCGAGGGTGAGCGAGGTCAGGTACGAGGTGCCGGTGACCGTCCAGGCGGAGCCGCTGTTCAGCCGTACGATCACGCCGTTGTTGACGGCGGCCTGCGGGGTGTTGGTGACGATGCCCAGCTCGTGGAAGTTCGAGCCACGGCGGGGTGAAGGCCATCACCAACGCGCTCGACGCCCCGTAGGCGGCGCGGCCGCAGTCATCGCGAAGAGGCCGGGGCGTCCGCCCCGGCCTCTTCGGTGTCGCGCCGGTGGTCAGACCGTTGCGGGCTGCACCGCCGCCTCCACCGTCGAGCGCGCGGTGTTCTTGCGGACCAGCAGCAGGGTCACCGCGGCCCCGAGCAGGGAGGCGCAGCCGCAGATCACCACGCCGACGGCCATGCCGTGGCCGAGGGCGGTCTGGGCGGCGGCCCGGGCGCTGTCGCTGCCCGCGTTGATGACCGCGAGGGGACCGGCGGCCGCCTCCATGCCCGCGTCCGCGCCGCTGAGCTTGCCGACCAGCGCACTGGAGGCGGCGCTCATCGCGATGGTGCTGATCACGGCCGGTCCGAGTCCCTGGCCGAACTCGCGCACCAGGCTGGTGGCCCCGCTGGCCATGCCCGTCATGTGGATCGGTACGGCGTTGACGGCGGCGGAGGTCAGGGACGAGACCACGCAGATGAAGCCGATGCCGAGCAGCAGGACCGGGCCGATGAACGCGGCGAGGGAGGTGGTGGTGATCGGGATGGCGGCGATCCAGAACTGGCCGGCCGCCATGGGCAGCAGCCCGCCCATCAGCAGCCAGCGGGCGTCCACGCGGGTGAGCATCCTGCTCAGCACGGGCGCCAGCAGCAGCGGGACCAGTTGCAGGATCACGAACGGCATGCCGGCCCGCAGGGCGCTGAGGTGCATGACGGCGCCGAGGCGGATCGAGACGCAGTACGCGGTGCCGATGAAGCCGAACATCCCGGCGAGCGCGACGACGGCCGCGGCGGCGAACGAGGGGATCTTCAGCAGGTCCAGGTTGAACATCGGGGAGGCGGCGCGCTTCTCCGCGACCACGAACGCGATCAGCGCCACCGCGGCCAGGGTCAGCGAACCGACGATCGCGGGGCTGCTCCACCCGCGCTCGCCGCCCTCGATGATGCCCCAGAGCAGGGCGGTCAGGCCGACGGCGACGGTGATCTGGCCCGTCCAGTCCAGTGCGCGTCCTTCGGGGGCCTTGGAGTCGGTGACCAGTTTCGCGCAGGCGACGGCGACCGCCAGGCCGAGGACGACCGGCGGCACGAACGCCCAGCGGAAGTCGGCGACGGTGGCGAGGATGCCGGAGGACAGCGGGCCCAGGGCCGAGGCGAGGGAGATGCTCAGCGCCCAGGTGGAGACCGCCTTGGCGCGGTCCTTCTGGTCGGGAGTGGCGGCCGCGATCACGGCGAGCGAGCTGGGGAAGAGGGCGGCGGCCCCGATGCCGGCGACGGCCTGGCCGATCCAGAGCATGGTGATGTTCTGGGCGGTGGCGTTGAGGAGTTCACCGAGGGCGAGGAACAGTCCGCCGAGCACCAGCAGGCGCTTGCGGCCGAAGAGGTCGCCCACCACACCGAAATTCAGTTCGAGAATGGCGGTGGGGAGAATGAAGGCGGAGGTGACCCAGGCGACCTGGGAGCCCGAGGCGCCGAATGCGGCCTGGATTTCCCCGTTGATGGGCGAGGGAACGGTAATGCACAACTGGGCGGCCGCCACGGCGAGACAGCACGCTATGAGAGTTCCGCGGTCCAGTCTTTTCAAAGAGAGCAAATCCGTCATCGTGCGTGCCCTCACTCCGTGTTTTTCTCTATGAGTTCGATGAGATTTCCCTCGGGGTCGCTGACCCAGGCCATCCGCACTCCCGGCTCGGGAGACGGCCCGGGTTTCATGACCTCGCCCGCCCCATGGGCCACCAGGGCGCCGTAGACGGGATCGAGTTCGGGGGTCGTGACCGCGAAGTGCCCGTAGCCCTCGGTGAGGGCGGCGGTCAGCGGGTCCGGCGGTCGCGGCCCGGGCACCGCACCCGGGCGGGCGAGCAGTTCGACGCGCCAGCCGTGCGGATGCTCCAGGACGACGGCGCTCAGCCCGGGCCCTTCGAGACGGAACTCGAAGACGCTCCTCAGGCCGAAGGCGCCCTGGTACCAGGCGGTCTGCGCGGGCAGGTCGCATACGTTGACGCCCACGTGGTCGAGTCGCAGGTTCACGGCCGCTCAGCCCGCCATCGCGCTGTCGCCGCCGTCGACCATGAGGTTCGCGCCGTTGACGAACGCGGCCTCGTCGGAGCAGAGGAAGGCCGCCACACGCGCGATGTCCTCCGGCTCGCCGATCCGCCCGACGGGGATCCGCGCCTCCAGGTGCTCCCGTGGCCCGTCCGGGTCGTCGAGGAAGGGCGCGGTCGCGGAGGTGCGGATCATGCCCGGGGCCAGGGTGTTGACGCGGATGCGGTGCGGGGCGCCCGCCGCGCACAGGTGCTTGCTCATCGCCAGCACCCCGCCCTTGGCGGCACCGTGCGGCACCATCGGCATGAAGGGCGCGCCCCGCACGGCGGCCACGGAGGCGACGTTCAGGACGGCCCCGCCGCCGCGTGCGACGAGGTGTGACCAGGCGGCCCGGGTGCAGAGGTAGGGAATGTCCAGCTCGTTGCGGATCGTGAAGTACCAGTCCTCGGCCGGCTGCGTCTCGAACGGGCCGTTCCGCAGCGCGGAGGCGTTGTTGTAGAGGATGTCGATCCCGCCGAGGGCCGCGACTCCGGCCTCGATCCACTCCCGGGCGCCCGTTTCGGTGGACAGGTCGACCGGAGCGAGGGACCGCATCGACTCCCCCGGCCCTCTCCACGAGTTCCACGGTCTCGGCCGCGCTCTCCTCGTCGATGTCACAGCCGAATACGGTGGCGCCTTCCGCCGCGAATACCAGCGCGGCGGCCCGGCCTATTCCGGATCCCGTCCCACTGATGAAAGCGATTTTCCCGGCCAGTCGACCCATGGTTACCAAGTCCCTTGTCCCGTTCCGCCGTGGTGCGGTGGTGGCAGCGCAGGGAGGGCCTTTGGCCAGAACAAGAAAGGCGTCGACAGAGGGCCATCGGGGGTTCGTATGGCTGGTATTCCGGGACCGTTCACGGTTGGATGCCGTCATGACCACCGACGAGCACGCGCGGCTGATGCGGGTCAACCAGGCGAACTGGGACGCCCGCACCCCCGTCCACCTCGCCAGCCGGTTCTACGGCCTCGACCAGGACCTCGACCCCGAGCGCTGGTTCGCGTGCCTTCGAGTGGGACGACCTCGGCGAACTCGCCGGCCGCGACGTGCTCCACCTCCAGTGCCACCTGGGCACCGAGACCCTCGCCCTCGCCCGGCGCGGGCGCCCGGGCCGTCGGCCTCGACTTCTCCGAGGCGTCCGTGGCGGCCGCCCGCGACATCGCCGCGAAGGCGGGGCTCGACCTCGGATACGTGTGGGCGAACGTGTACGACGCCGTGGAGGCCCTGGAGCGGGCGGCGGTTCGACGTCGTCTACACCGGCAAGGGCGCCCTGTGCTACCTGCCCGACCTGGACCGGCTGGGCGGACGTGGTGGCCCGACTGCTGCGTCCCGGCGGCCGGTTGTACATCGTGGAGTTCCACCCGCTGCTCAACTCGCTGGGCCCGAAGCCCGGCCCCGGCGAGGGACCCGAGCTGCTGCTGCGCCACGACTACCTGGGCGGCGACGGCCCCGTGCGCCGGGACGCGACCCACACCTACACCGACGGACCGGCCGTCGAGGGCGCCACCGACAGCTACGAGTGGATGCACGGAATAGGACGAGGTCGTCAACGCGTTGACGGCTGCAGGACTGACCGTCCGGCGGCTCCGGGAGAGCGACGAGCTGCCCTGGCCGCGCTGGCCGCAGATGGTCCGTACGGCGTCCGGCTGGTGGCGACTGCCCGAGCCGCGGATCCCGCTCCTGTACGGCCTCCTCGCCAGCCGCTGAGTCGTAACTCACAGACCGTGCCGCGCCGCTCGTGCTACGTTGCCGTTAGCACTTGTGTACGCCCCGTTCCGGGCGCCGGTGCCGGTTCTCTTCAGTTCGCGACGCCCGCCGTTTCCGGTCGGTACATCGGCTTCTCAGCACCACCTCGTGACCGAGCGTTCTGCCGTACCCGAGGTGCTGTTTCCCGCCGCCCGAGGCGCGCTCTGTCGCGCCTTCCCGTCGCGGCTCCCCCTCCTTCCTTCCGCATGTCCCATGCCTTCCGTCCGTGAAAGGACCGACCATCATGACCACCACACTCGAACACCCCCCGCCCAGCAACAGCCCCCGCCCGGGTCGCCACCGGTGTCCTCGACATCGACGCGCACGGGAAGGGGCACCTGCGCGCCGAGAGCCTGCCTGCCCTCGCCCTCCGACCTCCAGGTCTCCCCCGCGCTGATCCGCCGCCACGGCCTGCGCAAGGGCGACCTCGTCGACGGCGTCCGCGGCACCCAGCGCGCCCTCACCGAGGTCGGCCCGGGTCAACGGCCGCACGCCCGACGAGCAGCGCGGCCGTCGCCACTTCCGCGACCTGACGCCGCTGCACCCGCGTGAGCGGCTCCGCCTCGAACACCCGGCGGCCGGCCTCGACCGGCCGCGTCGCCGACCTGATCGCCCCCGTCGGCAAGGGCCAGCGCGGGCTGATCGTGGCCCCGCCCAAGACCGGCAAGACCGTGCTGCTCCAGCAGATCGCGGCCGCCGTCGCCGGCAACCACCCCGAGTGCCGCCTGATGGTGGTGCTGCTCGACGAGCGCCCCGAGGAGGTCACCGACATGCGGCGCTCCGTGCGCGGCGAGGTGTACGCCTCGACCTTCGACCAGGCGCGCCAAGCAGCACATCGCGCTCGCCGAACTCGTCATCGAGCGGGCCAAGCGGCTCGTCGAGGCCGGCGAGGACGTCGTCATCCTGCTCGACTCCCTGACCCGGCTGTGCCGGGCGCACAACAACGCGGCCGCCTCCGGTGGCCGCACCCTCAGCGGCGGCGTCGACGCGACCGCGCTGCATCGGGCCCGAAGCGGTTCTTCGGCGCCGCCCGGCTGGCCGAGGAGGGCGGTTCGCTCACCATCCTCGCCACCGCCCTGGTGGAGACCGGCTCCCGTGCCGACGACTTCTTCTTCGAGGAGCTCAAGAGCACCGGCAACATGGAGCTGCGGCTGAGCCGCGAGCTCGCCTCCCGCCGCGTCTTCCCGGCCGTCGACATCAACCCGTCCGGCACCCGCCGCGAGGAACTCCTGCTGCCCCCGGCCGAGTTGACCGCCGTACACGGACTGCGCCGGGCCCTGCAGACCCGGGACGGCCAGACCAGTCTGGAAACCCTCCTGGAGCGGATGCGCGAGACGCCCGACAACGCGACGTTCCTGCGGCGCATCCAGCCGACGCTGCCCGACCGCCTGACACCTCCCGCAGCCGCCCGGCATGTGGCATCCGGGTGCTCGCGGCCACGCTCTCGGCCCGGGCAGCATGGTCTTCGTCGGGTCCGTTCCTACGTTTGCGGTATGACGATCGGATTTACTTCCCGGGCTGCCGTGTCCACCTGCGCGCTCTGTGCGGCGGGCCTGCTCGCGCTCGCGCCGGCCGCCGTCGCGGCCCGTGCCGGGGCGGACCCCGGTACACCCGGTGGGCCCCGGGTGACGGCGCCCCGACCCGCCCTGCTGTACCGGCTCGGGGACCCAGGTCCGCCCGCGGGCCGGGGCTCCCGAGGTGCCCGACGTCTCGGCGCTGTCCTGGCTGGTGGCCGACGCCGACACCGGCGAGGTGCTCGCCGCGCACAACGCGCACCGGAAGCTGCCGCCGGCCAGCACCCTCAAGACCCTGTTCGCCCTCACCGTGCTGCCCGTCCTGCCCGGCCGGCATCCGCCACACGGTCCGCGAGGAGGAGCTGGCCGGCATCGGGGCGGGCAGCAGTCTGGTCGGGGTCGCCGAGGGGCGCAGCTACCGGGTCTCCGACCTGTGGCGCGGGGTGTTCCTCAACTCCGGCAACGACGCCGTGCACGTGCTGGCCGAGCTGAGCGGCGGCTGGCGTTCCACCGCCGCCCGATGCAGGCCAAGGCCCGCTCCCTCGGTCGCCCGCGACACCCATGTGCTGTCGCCGGACGGCTACGACACCCCCGGCCAGGTGTCGTCGGCGTACGACCTCGCGGTGTTCGGCCGGGCAGGGCTGCGCAGACGCGGACTTCGCGCGGTACTGCGGCACGGTCGAGGCCAGGTTCCCGGGCCGGGGCGGCTGGTCGTACCCGATCCGCAACACCAACCGCCTGCTGACCGGCGCGGACGGCGTGGAGCCGTATCGGGGGCTGGTCGGCATCAAGAACGGCTACACCAGCAAGGCGGGCAACACGCTCGTCGCCGCCGCCCGCCGGGGCGGCCGCACGCTCGTCGTGACGGTGATGAACCCTCAGGCGGGCGGCGGCTTCGCCGTGTACGAGGAGGCCCGCGAGCTGCTCGACTGGGGGTTCGACGCGGCCGGACGGGTCAGGCCGGTCGGTTCACTGGACGCGCTGCGGTCCGTACCGCAGGCGGGGCCCGCCGCGCTGCCCGCGCCGCCGCGCCGCACGGCCGAGGCCGGCGGCGGCTGGTCGCGGACCGGTGCGATCGCGGGCGCGGCCGGGCTGGGTGCCGGTGCCGTCGCTCTGGCGCTCCGGGGCAAGGTCGTCCGGACCACCGGGAGTTGACCGACCGGGAGCCACAGCAGCAGGCCGAGCGTGATCCAGGTGTACGTGTTGCTGCCGAGGAACCCGTCGATGCCGGACGCGTCGTCGAACCACAGCCACACCACGCTGGTGCACAGCACCGCGTACAGGGCGCCCGCGAGCCGCGGGTGCCCGGTGCGCACCAGCACGGCGAAGGCGGGCAGCAGCCACACCAGGTGGTGCACCCAGGTGATCGGGCTGACGAGGCAGGCGGTCAGGCCGGTCAGGGCGAAGGCCGTCGCCCACTCCCCCGCGGCGACCGCCCGGCGGGTCCGGAACGCCCATACGCCCAGGACGATCAGGACCACCACGGCCCACGTCGCTCGGTCCGTCGTCGCCGAGCCGGGCCAGGATCCCCTGGCAGCGACTGGTTGGAGACGTAGTCGAGGCGGCCCACCCGGCTGGTGTCCCACAGCGCCTCGGTCCAGTAGAAACGGGACGCGTCCGGGCGCCACGCAGGCCGCGAGCGCCGTCGCCGCCGCGGTGACGGCCGTCGCGACCGCCGCGGCCCGCCAGCGCCGGCCGAGCAGCAGCATGCCGATGAACATCGCCGGCGTGAGTTTGACCGCGGCCGCGAGCCCGATGCCGATCCCCGCCCAGCGGCCCCGGCCGGTGGCCAGCAGCCAGGCGTCGGCCAGCACGAGGGCCAGCAGCAACAGGTTGACCTGACCGAAGCTGAAGGTGTCGCGCAGCGGTTCGAACAGGGCGAGCGCGCAGACGGCCAGGGCGCAGCCGTACCAGCCGAGGCGCCGCCAGCCCGGGTCCGGCCAGGATGCGCAGCACCACGGCCAGGGCCGCCAGGTTGAGCAGCAGAGCGACGGCGATCGCGGCGTGCAGTCCGAGCAGCGCCATCGGCAGCCATGGCGAGCGCGGCGAACGGCGGATAGGTGAAGCCGTACGTCGTGCCGGGCACCCGGTAGTCGTAGAGGCGGCCGCCGTGGTGGATCCAGCTGTCCACGGCCGCCGTAGTAGACGCGCAGGTCGAACCAGTCGCGCAGCAGCGGCACGGTCGCCGTGAACACGGCGACGGCGGTGGCGAGGGCGAGCACCAGCAGCAGGCGCGCCGCGGTCGGTGCGGGGCCGTGCTCATGCCGTACGTCCCAGCGCCGGGGCGAGTTCCGCCTGGTGGGCCTGCCACAGGACGACCACGGCGAGGACGCCGCCCGCAGACGGCCAGAACGAGTTGGTCGCCGTCCGCGGGGCCGCCGCTCGGCAGGACGGCGAGCGCGAGCACGCCGGTCACGGCCGCCACCCGGTGCCGTACCGAGGTGCTGGGCGCGGCGGCGGCGATGAGGAACAGGCCCCACAGGGCGTACCAGGGCCGGATCGCCGGGCCGAGTGCGGCCACCGCGGCCAGGCTCAGGCCGAGCGCGTACACCGGGCGGAGGCGCAGCCGCAGCCAGATGGCGAGGACGGCGGCCACGGCGAGGGCGATGCCCAGGGCGTGCCAGGCCGGTATCGGCCAGGGGTGCCAGATCGCTGCCGAGCTGCTCCAGCACGGCGCGGGTGGCGCGGCCGAGGAGGCTGGTGAGGGCCCAGTTCTGCGGGGAGACAGGGGTGTTGAGGGCGCCTATCCAGCCGTAGCCCGTGCCGGCGACCGCCGTCGCGGCGACGGTGGTGGCCACGGCCGCGACCGTCGTCGTGGCGATGGCCTTTGCCGGGTGGCGGCCGGCGCGCACCTGGAGGAGGACGACCGCGGCGAGCCCGAGCACGGCCGGCGCCTTGACCAGGGCGGCGAGGGTGACGAGCACGGCGCCCAGGACCGGCCACCGGCCCAGGGCCGCGACCAGGCCGAGGCCCAGCAGGCCCAGCATGATGGCGTCGTTGTGGGCGCCCGCGACCAGGTGGAGCAGGACGAGCGGGTTGAGCGCGCCGAGCCAGAGCGCGGCCGACGGATCGGCTCCGCTGTGCCGGGCGAGACGGGGCAGCGCGGCCGCCATCAGGCCGACGCCGAGCAGGGCGACCACGCGCATGCCGAAGAGCCCGGCGGGGAGCTCGCCCCGGGTCAGTCCGGACAGTGCGGAGGCGAGGCCGATGAAGACCGGGCCGTACGGCGCCCCGGTGTGCTGCCACAGCGGGGCGACCTCGTCGGCGAGCGGGCCGCCGAGCTGTGCGGGGCCGTACGTGTAGACGTCGATGTGCGCGTCGACCATGGCGCCCTGGGCGAGGTAGCTGTAGACGTCCCGGCTGAACAGCGGGGGCGCGAGCAGGAGCGGGACGGCCCAGACCGCGAGCACGACCAGCAGGGCGCGCGGACTCGGCGGCTCGGCGCTGCGGACCAGCCGGCCCAGGAGTGCCCAGGCCGCGATCAGGAGGACGACGCCGAAGTACACCCCGACCAGGCCGAGGGCGGCGTGCGCGGAGGAGGGGGCCAGGAGCTCTCTCATGGGGAGGGCACCGGCGGTCTCACCTCCTGGCGCGAGAACGGCGGTGCCCGCCAGGCCGAGAACCTGACAGCGGCGGAGGTCGATGGGGAAAGCTGTGGCCAACACTTGGGAAGGGTTTCAACGCGGGGTGGCCGGAAAGCGACGTGAGCGCTGCCGAGGGGGGACCTCGATGTGACCGGTGGGGCCCGGACCGATGGGGCCCGGAACTCGGTGGGTCCTGGAGCTCGGACGGCCCTAGAACACCGACACCCCGGTCAGCGTGGTGAACCTGTCCAGGGCCGCCACCCCCGCCACCGAGTTGCCCCGCTCGTCCAGCCCCGGACTCCACACGCACAGCGTGCACCGCCCCGGCACCACCGCGATGATGCCGCCGCCCACCCCGCTCTTGCCGGGCAAACCCACCCGGTACGCGAACTCGCCCGCCGCGTCGTACGTGCCGCAGGTCAGCAACACCGCGTTGACCTGCTTGGCCTGGCTCTGGGAGAGCAGCCGGGTGCCGTCGGCGCGCAGGCCGTGGCGGGCCAGGAAGGTGGTGGCCAGGGCCAGGTCGGCGCAGGACGCCCTGACCGAGCACTGGCGGAAGTACTGGTCGAGGAGGACCGGGATCGGATTCCCGATGTTGCCGTAGGAGGCCATGAAGTGGGCCGAGGGCGGCGTTGCGGTCGCCGTGCGCGGCCTCGGAGGCGGCGACCTCCTTGTCGAAGTCCAGGACGGGGTTGCCGCTCTCGGAGCGCAGGAAGGTCAGCAGCTCGCCGGCCGCGTCGCCGGTACGGGTCTGGAGGCGGTCGGTGACGACGAGCGCGCCCGCGTTGATGAACGGGTTGCGCGGGATGCCGTTCTCGTACTCCAGCTGGACCAGGGAGTTGAAGGGGTTGCCGGAGGGTTCGCGGCCCACGTGTTCCCAGAGCGCGTCGCCCTCGCGGGCCAGTTCCAGCGCGAGGGTGAAGACCTTGGTGATGGACTGCGTGGAGAACGGCTCGCGCCAGTCCCCCACCCCGTAGACCGTGCCGTCCAGCTCCGCGACGGCCATGCCGAAGCTGCGCGGGTCGCAGGCCGCGAGCGCGGGGATGTAGTCGGCGGGCCGGCCGCGCCCCGGTGTACGGCCGATCTCGTCGGCGATGCGCTCCAGGACCGGCTGGAAGGTGAAGGACGAGGGGGACACTGCCATGATCACCATTGTGCCTCCGGGCCGGTCCTGGCGCGCCTTCGCCGCTCAGGCCGGCAGTGAGCCGTGCCCGCGACGACCTCGGGCCGCAACAGGTCGGCGAGGGTCTCGGCGGGCAACAGGCCCTTCTCCAGCACGAGTTCCGCCACGCCCCGCCCGGTGACCAGGGCCTCCTTGGCGATGTCGGTGGCGGCCGTGTAGCCGATGTACGGGTTGAGGGCGGTGACCAGGCCTATGGAGTTCTCGACGCTGGCGCGCAGGGCCTCGGTGTTGGCGGTGATGCCGTCGACGCAGCGCTCGGCGAGGGTGAGGCAGGCGGCACGCAGGTGGGTGATGGACTCCGACAGGGAGTGCAGGATGATCGGCTCGAAGGCGTTGAGCTGGAGCTGTCCGGCCTCGGCGGCCATGGTGATGGTGACGTCGTTGCCGATCACCTCGAAGGCGACCTGGTTGACGACCTCGGGGATCACCGGGTTGACCTTGCCGGGCATGATGCTCGAACCGGCCTGCACCGGCGGCAGGTTGATCTCGCCCAGGCCCGCGCGCGGCCCGGAGGACAGCAGCCGCAGGTCGTTGCAGCTCTTCGAGAGCTTGACGGCGATGCGCTTGAGCACGCCGGACATCTGGACGAACGCGCCGCAGTCCTGGGTGGCCTCGACCAGGTTGGCGGCGGTGACCAGCGGGAGCCCGGTGATCTCGGAGAGGTGGCGGCGGGCCGACTCGGCGTATCCCGCGGGGGCGTTGAGGCCGGTGCCGATGGCCGTGGCGCCCAGGTTGATCTCATGGATCAACTGGACTGCCTCGTCAAGACGATTGCGGTCCTCGTCGATCATGACGGCATACGCCGAGAACTCCTGACCGAGCGTCATGGGCACCGCGTCCTGCAACTGTGTACGGCCCATCTTGAGGACGTCGCGGAACTCGACGGCCTTGCGGGCGAAGGCGTCCTGCAGTACGGACATCGCCTTGAGCAGTCCACGCACCGCGAACACCGTCGCGATCTTGACGGCGGTCGGGTAGACGTCGTTGGTGGACTGGCCGAGGTTGACGTCCTCGTTGGGGTGCAGGTGCCGGTACTCGCCCTTGGCGTGTCCGAGCAGCTCCAACGCCCGGTTGGCCACGACCTCGTTGGCGTTCATGTTCGTCGAGGTGCCGGCGCCGCCCTGGATGACGTCGACGACGAACTGGTCGTGCAGCTTGCCGTCCCGGATCTCGCGGCAGGCCTCGACGATCGCGGCGGCCTTCCTCGGCTCCAGCAGGCCGAGCTCCTCGTTGGCGAGGGCGGCGGCCTCCTTCACGGCGGCGAGAGCGTCGATCAGGTGCGGGTAGGCGGAGATCGGCGTGCCGGTGATGGGGAAGTTCTCCGTGGCGCGGAGCGTGTGGATGCCCCAGTACGCCTCGGCGGGGACGTCCCGGTCGCCGAGCAGGTCGTGCTCGCTGCGGATGACTGCGGTCATGAGGGTGCGGTCCTCTTTCTGAGGGGCGGGGTGGTGGGGTGGGCGGGTGACGGCCACCCCGTCAGGCGCAGGCGGGGACGGGGACCGGATCGAGTGCTCGTACCGGGCGGACGCGGCCGCACCGGTTCGCCGCCGCCGAGCAGGGGCTCCCCCGCGAAGTCGGTGAGCAGGGCGGGGTCGACCCCGGCGCGGGCGAGGGCGGCCGCCGTGACCGGGATACGGGCCCGGTTCGCACCGTCGGCGATCTTCACCGCGACGGCCCGGCCGTCCGGGAGGGCGGCGACCTGCACGCCCTCGAAGCCGTCCTTGGCGAGCAGCCCCGGCACGGCCCGCATCAGCGCGGCGACGTCCCGGCCGGAGCCCGAGGCCATCTCGGCGTGCTCGCGCATCGCGTCGGCGACCCGCGCCTCCGGGGTGCCGGGGGCGGCGGCGGTGACGCGGGCGGCGGCCCGGGCGAGGCCGTGCAGGGAGACGGAGAACAGGGGCGCGCCGCAGCCGTCGACGGTGATCCGGGCGATGCGCTGCCCGGTGAGGTCCTCGACGATCTCCGCGATGGCCTGCTGGAGGGGGTGCCCGGGGTCGAGGTAGCCGTCCAGGGACCAGCCGTTGAGTGCGCAGACGTAGAGCATGGCCGCGTGCTTGCCGGAGCAGTTCTGGGCGATCCGGGAGGGCATCCGGCCCTCCCGGATCCAGTCGTCCCGGACGACCGGGTCGAAGGGCAGGTCGGGGACGTTGCGCAGGTGGTCCTCGGTGAGTGAGGCCAGTTCCAGGATGCGGCGGGCGCCGGCGAGGTGGCGTTCCTCGCCGGAGTGGCTGGCCGCGGCGAGCGAGAGCAGCTCGCCGTCGAGCGGGAGTCCGGCCCGGACCATGGCGACGGCCTGGACGGGCTTGAGGGCCGATCGGGGGTAGAAGGCGGCCTCGATGTCGCCGAGTTGGAAGCGGACCGACCCGTCGCCGTCGAGGACGACGACGGAGCCGTAGTGGATGCCCTCGACGACCCCACCGCGGATGAGGTGGGCGACGGGAGCGTGGAGGGGCTCGCGGATCATGGGTGCGTCCGCGACGGAGCTGTTGAACATCACTGCCTGGGTGGGGTCGGCCGGCGCGTGGCTCACGCGCCGGCTCCGGTGGTGGACTTGCGCGCGGTACGGCCGCGGACGGCGAACCATCCGGCGACCAGCGCCCCGACGATCAGCGGGAGGCACAGCACGGTGGTGCGGCCGGCGCCGCCGTCGGCGTACATGAGGACCAGGACGGAGACGAGGAAGACCAGCGTCACGAGTTCGGTCCAGGGAGAGCCCGGCAACTGGTAGGAGGGGCGGTCGAGTTCGCCCCTCTGGGTCTTCTGCCAGAACATCAGGTGGCAGATCATGATCATGCCCCAGGTGGAGAGGATGCCGATCGCCGCGAAGTTCAGCACGATCTCGAACGCGTCGGCGGGGACGACGAAGTTGAGGCCGACGCCGAGGACGCAGATGCCGCTGGTGAGCAGGATGCCGCCGTACGGGACCTGGCTGCGGCTCATCACGCCGGTGAACTTCGGTGCGGAGCCGGACATCGCCATGGAGCGCAGGATGCGGCCGGTGGAGTACAGGCCGGAGTTGAGCGAGGACATGGCCGCGGTGAGGACCACGAGGTTCATCACGCCGCCGGCCGCCGGGATACCGATGTTGGACAGCACGGTCACGAAGGGGCTCTCGCCGGACGTGTACTTGTTCCAGGGCAGCAGCATCGACAGCAGGAGGACCGAGCCGACGTAGAACACGCCCACCCGCCACATGATCGAGTTGATCGCCTTCGGCATGATCTTCTCGGGGTTCTCGGTCTCGCCCGCGGTGACACCGACCAGCTCGACGGAGGCGTAGGCGAAGACGACGCCCTGGATGATCAGCAGCATGGGCAGCAGGCCGTTGGGGAAGAGGCCGCCGTTGTCGGTGATCAGGGAGGGGCCGGGGGTGGTGCCGTCCACCGGGTGCTGCGTGACCAGCAGGAAGATGCCGATACACATGAAGACGACCAGCGCGCTGACCTTGACGATGGCGAACCAGAACTCCAGCTCGCCGAAGATCTTCACCGAGATCAGGTTCACCGTGAGGACCACGGCGAGGGCGATCAGCGCGATCACCCACTGGGGGATGTCGGAGAACATGCCCCAGTAGTGGGTGTAGGTGGCCACCGCGGTGATGTCGGCGATGCCGGTGGTGGCCCAGTTCAGGAAGTACATCCAGCCCGCGGTGTACGCGCCCTTCTCGCCGAGGAACTCGCGGGCGTACGACACGAAGGCGCCGGACGAGGGCCGGTACAGGACGAGTTCGCCGAGGGCGCGGACGACGAGGAAGGCGAAGACGCCGCAGACCGCGTACGCGATGAACAGGGAGGGCCCGGCGTCGGCGAGACGGCCGCCGGCGCCGAGGAAGAGGCCGGTGCCGATGGCGCCGCCGATGGCGATCATGTTGACGTGCCGGGACTTCAGGGACTTGCTGTAGCCCGCGTCTCCGGCGTCGACGTGCGCGGTCTGTTTGCGGGTCGCCTCGTGGAGGTGCTGCTCGCTCACGCCTCGGGTCCGCCTTCCAGGGGGGTGTCCGCGCGCTGGGGGCGCACGATGTCGGTGAGGGTGGTCTCGACGCGGTCGAGGTGGTGGGCCATGGCCTCCACGGCGTCGGTTTCGGAACCGTCCATGAGCGCCTCGACGATCGCCCGGTGTTCGCGGTTGGACTGCTCGCGCCGGCCGCCCAGTTCGTTGAGGAACGCCGACTGGCGGGCCAGCGCGTCGCGGATCTCCTCGATGACCCGGCGGAAGACGGGGTTCTGGGCGGCCTCGGCCACGCCGAGGTGGAACAGGGTGTCCATGGCGACCCAGGCGGTGGTGTCGGTCTCCCGCTCCATCCGGTCCAGGAGGTGGGCCAGATGGTCCAGGTTCTCCGGGGTGCGGCGCCTGGCCGCGTATCCGGCGACCGGGATCTCGACGTGCCGGCGCACCTCCAGCAGGTCGCTGGCGGCGTAGTCGCCGAAGGTGGGGTCCTCGACGGCGTTGCCGACGACGAAGGTGCCCTTGCCGGTCTTGGACACGGTCAGCCCCATGGTCTGCAGGGCCCTGAGGGCCTCGCGCAGCACGGGGCGGGAGACCTCCAGCGTCCGGCACAGCTCCGCCTCGGAGGGGAGCTTGTCGCCGATCGCGTACTCGCCGCGTTCGATGGCGGCGCGCAGATGCCCGAGCACCGCTTCCATGGCGCTGATGCGCCGCGGGCCCTGACTGGCTGTCTGGCTGTCTGACAGGTTCACGGGAGTGATACTCCGGGGGGCGCGAGGGCCCCTGTCAAGAGTCGCCGAAAGAAGGAATTGGCGGACGGGAGCGCGGAAGACTTCGAAGCTCCGCCGGCGCCGCGGGGAGCCCGCGCGGCGCAGGCACCGGTGATGCCGGGCCGTCGAGGTACGGGGGCCGGGTTGGGGCCAGGACCGGGATCAGCAGCCCCAGGCCTGAGAGCCAGCCGGCGGCCGCTCAGCGTTCAGCACCCCGGTGGCGAGCAGGACGAGCAGCAGGCCGCCGATGACGATCCGGTAGATCACGAAAGCGTTGAAGGTGTGCTTGGCGACGAACTTCAGCAGCCAGGCGATCGAGGCGTAGGCGACGACGAACGACACCGCCGTGCCGACGACCAGGGCGCTGCGCCGACGCCGGCCCCGACGGCGTCCTTGAGTTCGTACAGGCCTGCGCCGGTCAGGGCGGGGATGCCGAGGAAGAAGGACAGGCGGGTGGCGGCCACCCGGTCGAGGTCGAGGACGAGCGCGGTGGACATGGTGGCGCCGGAGCGGGAGAAGCCGGGGAAGAGCAGGGCGAGGATCTGCGAGGAGCCCACGAGCATGGCGTCCTTGACCGTGGTGTCGTCCTCGCTGCGGTTGTGGCGGCCCATCTGGTCCGCCGCCCACATCACCGCGCTGCCGACGATCAGCGAGGCGGCCACCACCCATAGGGAGGCGAGCGGTCCCTCGATGAGTGGCTTGGCGGCCAGGCCGACGATCACGATCGGGATCGTGGCGTAGATCACCCACCAGGCGAACTTGTAGTCGTGGTGGTGACGCTCCTCACGGTCCGCAGCCCGCGGCTCCCAGGCGGCGATGATCCGCATGATGTCTTTGAAGAAGTAGACCAGTACGGCGGCGATGGCCCCCACCTGGATGACGGCGGTGAAGCCGACGACGGCGTTGTCGTCGACCGGGATGCCCATCAGCCCTTCGGTGATCTTCAGATGGCCGGTGGAGGAGACCGGGAGGAACTCGGTCACTCCTTCCACCACGCCGAGGATGGCGGCCTGCCCGACGCTGATGACGCTCATGGGATCCAGTTCTGCTCAGGGGGTCGGGTTAGCGGCGGGCTCTTCTGTCTTACTACACGCGGACATGAACCCGGCCGCGCGCGACCTGGACCCGAGCGCCTACGCCCACACCGCCTGCGCCAGCGCCACCCCCGACGAAGGCGGCGCCGAGGCCGGCGGCGAGGCTCGCGACGACGTTCGGCGGCGTGGCGCCCGGCCCTTCTCCGCGGGCCGGGGCGTCTCGTGGCTGAAGGTGGAATGCGTGGTCAGGGCCCCGCACAGCCCGGTGCCCAGGCAGCAGTTGGGGGCGGGACCCGCGGCGCCGCGTGACGGCGCCGGCCACCAGACAGAGGATAGGACGCCGGAGACTCGACCGCGAAGGTGCCCCAGGGGAAGACGGTGTCGTGCCGGGACTGCACCGCGCGGTCGGTGCAGTAGCGCAGCGGCGCACCCGCCAGCGCCCCGGCGATGACCAGCAGCCAGTTCATAAGACTTCTTACGCCTTCACGTCCGGATCGCCCGTTTCGCTCCCGTCAGGCCACCGCGCCGCCTTCCGAGACGCCGCCGGCTACACCGAGACGCAGGGCCGCCGCCGCGGTGCCCGGACCGGGTAGACGGCAGCGGGTGCGCCGCGTGAGGACGTGTGGGGTGTCCGGATCGACCAGCTTCTGGAAGTCCACGGCGTACATCGAGAAGGTGGTGAAGCCGCCGAGCACACCCGGTGCCGAAGAACGGCGGGAGCACGGGGACGGCGGGCCGCCCTCACGTCGGTCAACCACCATGAACGCCCCGATCACCGCACACCCCACCACGTTTCATTCGCGCGTGGCCCAGGGGAACCCGCCCGGGCTGTGACGGCACAGCAGGCCGGCGCGTAACCGGCGGTGGCGCCGAGTGCACCGCCGAGCGCGACGACCCCCACCACCGGCCCCTGCCCGCGCCAGAAGGGCTGCCGTGCGGCCGGGTTTCGCACGCTGTCGGGCTCCTCGGGCTGCCATCGTCTGACGTCTCCTACTCGCCGGGGCCCGGGCATGCGGGCGCGCTCCATCGCAAGTAGGGACCGTTGGCGGCATCTTGCCGCGGTTCGGGTACGGCGGGCCCCCCGCCGCGCCGGCCAGGTGATCGCGGCTGGTCAACAGGTTAACCCTGGGGTAACTTCGGGTACCGCCCCCGGGACATCAGAAGCGGAAGCCGAACCCTACGGGGCTGATCTTTCACGGGATTCCGCACCTCCTAGGTTGATCGCATGGGACTCATCGACAAGCTGACCGGAACGAAGCACCCGGCCGACGGTGTTGCGCCAGGCTCGCCGAGGAAGTGCGGGCAGCCCTGCTCGGCGTCAGCCGGCCGACGACCCGTACATCGTCCGTGACGGCGCCCCGGAGGGCGCCAACCTGGTGGCGGATTGACGGATGGCGAGAATGCGCCTGGCAGGCGATCTTCATCGAGTCGCAGCTGTCCCGCGCCGTCCAGATGCGGATGGCTGGTGCGGAGGACCGTGAGGTGCGTGCCCTTGGGAAGGCGGGAGTGTCACCCGGGTCGGGAATCCGCAGACGCTCAAGATTTCGGGGCGTACTCGCGCGGGCCCGACAGGACCGTCTCCCGCCGCTGCGCTCCGACGCCGAGGGACGCGGTGGCCTCGAAGCGACGGAGACCTTCCGCTTCGACAGCTCGGAACTGCGGCACCCCCTGCAGAACGCAGTCCTCAAGGCGGGCTGGACCTGGCGCGGAGTGGTCTTCGGCACGTTGTGAACCGGCGTCATGGCATGCCCAGGCGCCGGCGGTAAGTCGGCAGCGGGCCGGTGTTCGCCATGACCGTCGCACACGTCGTGTCGGCGGCGCAGGCGCGGCCGGGGTTCTCGGGCGGCAGCAGGGTGTTGCCGGTCGAACTCAAGGTCGTGGGGCTCGCCGCAGCCCTCCTCCGGGTTGCTCGTCGGCCGGTACCCAGGCGCCGGGGAAGTCGCGCGGGCGAGCCATTCGGGCGCCGCGTCGTCCCAGTGGTTGTCGCGGAACCGCACGTTTCGGACCGGGCGGTCGCCCCACTCCTCGCTGCATCCGCCGATGGCGGCGACGTAGTCGTAGACGGCGTTGCGGTCCACGGTCACCCAGTTGGCGCTGTCGTCGGTGTAGATCCCGACGCCCCATTCGCCGCCGTAGTTGCTGTCGGTCACCGCGTTGCCGGCGAATGACGGGCCCCGTCGGCGTACGAGGTGCCTTGTTCGCCCCGCACGTCGATTCCGCCTCCGTCGTCGAGCAGCCGGTTCGTCCGCAAGACGCGGTTGTCGACGATGCGGTTGCGGTGCATGACGCCGCGCAGGTCGTCGGCTGGGGCCGGACAGGACGCCGCTGTAGGGCACGTCGTCGACCTGGTTGTGCGCGATCGTGGTCTGCTCGGTGGCGGTGTCCCAGATGCCGGAGGCCGCGCGGTACTCCGCGCCGATGTGGTGGATCCAGTTGTCGCTGATCGGTTGCCGCGCGTGGCGCCCGTCTGGTCGGGCGGGAGCGCGCCCATCAGGATCCCGCCGTCGGAGATATCGCTGAAGACGTTGCCGCTGACCACGTTGTGACGAGCTGTTCTCGGACAATTCGAGTGCCTGTCGCGCCGAGGTGGGTGAACCGGTTGCCCTCGAGCGTCACCCGCTCGGCGGCGTGGAAGGCGACCGCGCCCGGCACCGTCAACAGCCGCGTCCGTCGCCTTTCCCGGGCCTAGGTACATGCTCCACGCCGGCGGGGAACCCGGCGGGCTCGTCGGGCACCGAGCCAGGTGGCGTGCGCGAAGGTCAGGCCGCGGAAGCCCATGTCGTGCAGCGTACGGCCCGTTCGGCCGGTGCCGGTGACCAGTGACTCCAGGACCGGTGCGACCACCGTGGCGCGGCGCATGTCCTCGCCGGGCCGCGGGAGGTAGAGCAGCTCGTGGTGTCGGGTCGGGAGCGGTCGAGGTACCAATCCAGTCGGCTGCCGACCAGGGCCGCCAGGTCGGGTTCGAGCGTGATTGCTAGATCCGCGAGCTGCGCCTTCGCGTCGTCGTGGGCCAGTCGGACCAGTGTCAGGACGCTTTCCTGTCCCTCTGAAAAGGCGACTTCGGTGGCTTTGAGGTGCTCGTCGACCGCGTCCGCATGGTCCCGCTCCGTCGCACCAGCAAGGGACCGGCTGATCTGCCGACACATCGGGAACGGTGCGAGGCAGAGGGCGAGGACGCACAGGAAGGCCCGAATGTCGAAGGGCCCCTTGCTCAGGGCGGGCACCAGGGCACTGGTCACGCAGGTCGCTCCGATCAGCAACGCCGTCAGGCGTGTACCCAGTTCGTGCCAGTAGAAGCCCCCGATCACGGTCAGGAGCAGTATCCCGATGCCCGCGTACGACGTGGCCCCGTCGGGGTCCAGCGGCTCGGTCAAGGCCGGGCAGGCCAGCCCGGTCAGGACTACGGCCATGGCGATGGCGCCGCACAACACGGCGGGCCGGGCTTGGGGCCCCTCCTCGTCAGCTGGCGGTGCGACCACCATGCAGCCAGGGCGCACAAGGCGATCCCGACGCAGGCGACACCAAGCGGGAGCCCGCCCCGAGTCGGCGACAACATCGGGAGTAGCTCGGCGCCGATGAGCCCGTACGTGACCGGCGCTATGTCCACCGGCCGAACCAACGCGGCGCGATCGGCGGGCACGCGAAGGGGTCGCGGGCCGACGCGGAGGGTGACGGCCGTTCCGAGTGAACGGGTTGCTCCAGTTTCCTCGGTCATTCCGACGGTGACTGTGCCGCGGAGATTGCGTTGGTCGAGCAGGCCATGGAGCCATCCGACCTGACGTCCGGTGAGCAGGACGGTCCCCATCCCTTCACCGACGTACAGCTCCACCCGCGCCGACAAGTCAGGGTGACGGTTGTGGGCCGACTCCCACACGAGGAGCGCCACCTGTAGGTACGTCGCCTGAGCAGAGGTATCGGCGGCCAGTCGCGCCTTCCAGCCGTTGGCGAGTCGCCACAGGGCCGAACCGACCTCAGGCGGACCGAGGACGGGTACGACCCCTTCGATGGCGTCGACGACCGAATCAGCGCCCATCGCGACGGCGTTCTGCCCGACAAGAAACGCCCGACCCGAATCGGCCGCCCGCTGCTGCGCTCGATCGGCGGCGGCTTGCTCTTGAAGGCGACCACAGTACGAGTAGGCCGCCATCCCCAATCCGACGCCGAGAACGAGCCACGCGAACGTGAACGGGTACGCGGGCAAGCCGCCGAGGATCCGCGCCGGGACGGTCACCGCCAGCCCGACGGCAGGCACGATCAGTCCGAAAATGCCGATCCGATACCCGGCCTCGACCGCCAGTGGGATCCCGATCAGTACCGCGGTGTCGTAGTTGTGGTTGAGCGGCATCGGCGAGAGGCTCCAGAACGCGATGTCGGCAGCGTCGAGAACCATCCGCCACCCCAGGCCGAAACGACGGTCCCGACGCAACACCAGCCAGATGACCACGTCGAGGACGACAAAAGCGGGGAGTGCCGCCCGCCACAGCCCGGTGCCGGGTGAGGCCGCTCCGGAGATGGCGGTCCACTGCACGAATCGGACCGCCAGCCGGTAGCCGAGGTGAAGAGCGCTGCGCGATTCGAGGATCGCCACGCCGAAATACGTCCGCTCCGCCCGTCCGCCGCTCGCCGTACCTGCCACTGCCCGAAGTATCGCAGGTGCGCGGTTTTCCCTTCTAGAAGCGCGCGCCCGGCGGCGCTGATACTCGAGTCCAGGGTTGCAGGACGACGAGAGGGGCCGATGCGGGACCGGACGTCAATGCCGCGATCGCCTCTTCCTCCGGGTCCCGCAGGCCCACAGGTCGGCACGGTCAGCCTGGCCACGAACGGCGGAGCCAGGCTGACCGTGACGAACGAACCGGTGCTCCGGATCGACCTCCTGGGCGACGCCGGGATCTGGCACGGGGAGCGCCGGCTGCGTTTCCCAACCCATCGGGCCGAGTTGGCGGTGTGCTGTCTGGCCCTGGCTGCGCCGGGCGGTCTGCACCAGGAAGTCCTCGTCGAGAGGCTGTGGCCGTCGGCGCCCGCTGACCGGGGAGCGGCGCGGCTACGCACCTTGCTTTGGCAGGTCCGCCGTACCCTCGGTCCGGACGCATGGCGGATCCAGCGTCGGGCCCAGCGAGTGGTGTTGGAGCTCGAAGGAGCATCGGTCGATGTCGTGCAGGCTCGGGACACGGCGGAGGCGCTCTTGGTCGCTCCGCGTCAGGACCTGGAAGCACTTCGCGCCGCCGCGAAAACGCTGTCATTACCGATTCTGGTCGGGTGGTGTTTCGAGCCCTGGGTGGAGGCTGAGCAGGCACGCAGTGCCGAGCTCGTCCTGATCCTCGACCGCCGGGTGGCGCAGGCGCCGTGAGCACGACTTTGACGCTGTTATGACACTTGCTTGCGTACGGTTCGCCCGATTTCGGAGCGACGGCGGAATGGCCGTCAACAGCGGGAGAGGGAGCAGGAGCATGACGGCCACGGTGCGGGTTCGGGCAGCAGGTTCGATGGTCTTCGCAGCATTCTGTCTCCTTGTGCTCGAGCTGCTGTTCCTCCTCGCGGGGCCGGCCGATGCCGCGCCCATCCTGGGAGGTCAGGTATACGGACTCGGCGGGACGGTGACGGTCGAGGTGCTCCCCGCCGACGCCAACGACACAAGTCAGCTGCGACTGTGCTCACCAGGCCCCGAGCGGATCATCGCGACCAATCGGGATGTCGGGATGGTCGTCGACCTTGGTGTCTTTCCGGCAGGTACGGAACTGGTCTTTTGCATCCTCAATCTCACCAGTGGCGACAAGTTCTTCATGGGCCCGCCGGCCGGAACCCGGACAACATCGCGCACGCTGTCGTCGACGAGATCGGTCCGGGCGTGGCCGACGTCGGGTTCGAAGACGTGCTCGGCGGCTTCGACCTGGACTACAACGACAACCGCTTCAGGTTCACCGGGGTCACCGGCAACGACCCGCCGGTAGCCAACCCCGACGCCTACTCGACCGCCGAGGACGTGGCCCTCACCGTTTCGGCGCCGGGAGTCCTCAGCAACGATACCGACGTCGACGCCGACGCTCTGACTGCGGCGGTGGTGTCCGGTCCGTCCCATGGAAGTGTGGGACTCAACGGAGACGGATCGTTCACCTACACCCCGACGCCCGACTACAACGGGCCCGACAGCTTCACCTACCGGGCCAACGACGGCACCCTGGACTCGAACCTGGCTGTCGTGAATCTCACCGTCGAGGCCCGCAACGACCCGCCGGTCTGCTCGGGGATCACGGCCGATGCGTCAGTTCTCTGGCCGCCCAACCACGTCCTTCGACTGCTCACCCTGTCAGGTGCGACAGATGTCGACGGCGATCCAGTATCGATCAGTGTGACCAGCGTCACCCAGGATGAGCCCGTCAACGGACTGGGCGACGGTGACACCGGGCCCGACGCGGCCGTCGGACAGCAGCCTGCCCAGGTGTTGCTCCGAGCAGAACGAAGTGGAGGCGGCAACGGCCGTGTCTACGTCGTCCACTTCACAGGCGCTGACGGAAGGGGCGCCAACTGCTCAGCCGCGATAACCGTCACCGTCCCCCACAGCCAAGGTCCACGAGGTTCTGCCATCGATTCCGGCCAGACATTCAATTCGTTCGGGGCATAGCCGCTCCCCAACTACGTCGCAGTCCGTCCACCGACTCCGGGCCCTCCCACTTTGATGTAACCGATAGCGTCGTGATTTGGGCCAAATCGGCCGGAATCACGACGCTACGGTTACATCAAATGCGCTGCTGATCGCTCATGCGACAGTTTCTTCCCTCGGCGCCTCGCCCTACACCGCCACCCGCCACTGACGAGGGGAAGATTCCGAGCTGTGGCGGCGTTGGAAATTGGCTCGGGCGACCGGCCCGTGGACGGAAGTGATGGTGGTGTTTTCGTGGAGTGCAGGAACTGCGGTGGTCCTGTCGATCCGCAGCGAGTGGAGCTGGGGTACGACTACTGCCTCGACGACGAGTGCCAGCGGAAATGCTTGAAGCCGGTGCTGCTGGCGGCGGTCGGCGTGAACAAGGCCGCCGAGCACTACGACCGGGCCGAGGACCTCCTCCCGCCGCCCAGCGCCCCGACCGTTTCGACGGGCGACGACGACGAGACGGCCGACGAGGTTGCCGTGGCGGCGCCGAGACCGAGTCGCCCGGCTCCCGCACCGAGGCGGATAAGGAGCACGTTCGAGCGGCTCCGGGAGAAGGAACTCGACCTGGACGAGGCCCTGCGTGAGGGCTACGACCGGTTCTGCCGTGGCGAGTGGACAGCCCGGGAGATGGACCGGGAGCACGACCGCCTCGTCCGGGAGTTCAACCAGCACGTGAAGCTGGAGAACATCCGCTACCGATCGATGCTCAGGAAGACCCGCGGCATCGGTCGCTGAGCGGGTCCGTCGACGGGTCGGTCACGACCGAGGATCGCCGTGGGCTTTCATCAGGTCCTCGACCGCCTTCGGGATCGTTGTCGCGAAGTCCAGAAGCTTCGCCCAGTCGGGCGTGATCGTGATCCTGGCCATCTGTTCGTAGAGCGCTCGGACCCCGGCCTCCCACGCCGCGAACTGGTCAGCCGGCACCAGCTTCCGTGACGATTCGATGTACACGTCCGGCACCCCTTCGACCAACTCGACGCTGGCCTCGCCCCGGATGAGCAGCACGTGCGGCGGAAAGGACTCGGTGTCGATGGTGATCGCAACTCTGGGGTTGCGTCGCAGGGCCTCCACCTTCGCGGCCCTCGGGACGGTGCAGACGGTGACCTGCGACCCGTCCCAGAAGAACGCGATCGGGATCACCCGTGGGTCGCCGTCGATGCCGATATAGGCGAGCCGGGCAGGGATCGACGCCCCCAACAGCTCTTGCGAGATCGGCTTGGCCATTGTTTCGGCCACCTCGTCCTGCAGCATGTCAGCCTCCCTACGGTCGGAGCTGTGGTGGCTCGTCACACTCTCTCATCCGGGTTCAGATCACGACGAACGACACCGGAGTGACCGATTGGTTCCGGCGCTCTCCTTCGTCGTACCGGAGGAATCGAGCAGGAGGTGGTCCATGAGCGCCCTGGACAAGGAGTTCACGGCAACGCTGCAGAAGAGCCCGAACCCGGGCGGATGGACGTTTGTCGTCATGCCGAACTCGGCCGAGTACTTCGGCACCCGTGGGCTGGTGAAGGTCAGCGGCACAGTGGACGGCCATCCCTTCCGCAGCTCCTTCATGGCCCTGGGCGACGGCACCCACAAGCTGCCGGTCAGGGCCGACGTGCGCAAGGCCATCTCGAAGCAGGCGGGCGACACCGTTACCGTCCGGCTGGAGGAGCGCCTCGACGCCTGACGGCTCAGCTGCAGGCAGGCGCCTCGCATGCGGACTTGTCAGCCGCCCGTGGCCGAGAAGTGCTGGTAGTCGGGGTTGCCGGGCCAGGTCCCGCCCCACGACCACCCCACCGCCTCGAAGGCCGACGTGAGCACGCCGCCGCTGACCGCCATCCCGGGTCGGTAGACGGAGCGGTCGAGGTACTCGGCGCCCGCCGGCGGCAGGACCCGATCCCCGAGCAGGTAGGGGTTCTCGACGGGGTTGATATCGATGGCCAGGCCGAAGGCGTGGTTCGACCAGTGCGCCGGGCCGTCGGTGATGGCTTGGCGGCAGTTGAACCCCGACGTGTTGTCGGCCGCCAGCGAGGTGTCGTCGTCGCCGCCATAGACGTCGATCGGTTCCATCCGGCGTATCGGAAAGCGCTGGTCATACAGGGTACGGAACACTTCGAGGACCGCGTCGGTCACCGACGCGGCAACGACGATCGAGCCGCTGTGGGGTTTGTCGTCGAAGCCCCAGTGCGACACCCGCAGGAGCCGGAGCCCGTCGGGCGACACCGGGCACCCCGGCCGCCACGACGACGGCAGGTCGGCGGCCGTGAGCTCCGACACCGTCCCTGTGAACGCGGGGTCGGCCACGGCGGCGACGGTAGTCGTGGGCGCATCAGGGCCCGCCGGAGCAGGTGTGGCTGACGGCACGGGTGCGGTGGTGGACGGCGGCCCAGTGGATGTGGTGATCGATGTGGTGGAGGACGTCGAGGTCGCCGCCGGGCCGGCGCAGGCGCCCGCCAGGAGCATCACGACGGTCACCAACAGCCGGCACCTCGGGCCGGGCGCGTATCGGCCACCAGCCACGACTGCCTACCGTAGCGACGTGGCCGCCGTCCGCTGCATGCTGGGAACGGCCCTGGTGGGAATCGTCCTGGCCGCCTGCGGGTCGCCGGGCGCCGAGTCCCCCCAGGTGAGGACCGCCACCGGGGGCGCCGGCTCGACCACGGTGCCGACAGTGGTCACCACCACCCTGCCCGCCCCTCCCTCGACCACTCCCTCGCCGCCCGTCACCACCTCGGCCCCACCACCTCCGCCAGCACCCGCAACCACGACCGCGACGCCGCCGCAGCTCGACCGGGCGGGCGGCGCCGGGCAGGCCGTCGTCGTCACCGCCGCCGGCTACGGGTCGACGACGGCCAGCCTCTCGGCCTGGCAGCGGGCCGGCGACGGATGGGCACCGGTCCACGGGCCGTGGACGGCCTACGTGGGCCGGGCCGGCTTCGCCCCGCCGGGCGAGAAGCGGGAAGGCGACGGGCGCACGCCGTCCGGCACCTACGGGTTCCAGTTCCGCTTCGGCGTCCAGCCCGATCCGGGCGGGCCGCTGTCCTACCGCCGGATCACCGGGCCGACGTTGGTGTGGGTGGACGACCCCGCCAGCCCGTCGTACAACCTGCTGGTGGACACCGCCACGCAGGGCCCGGGCGGCCACGCGGAGGCCATGTTCCAGTCGCCGGCCTACGACTACGGGGCGGTCATCGCCTACAACACCGACCGCACCCCGGGGCTCGGGTCGGCGATCTTCCTGCACGTGTCGGTCGGCGCCCCCACCGCCGGGTGCGTGTCGCTCCCCGCCGATCGCCTGCTCGAGGTCCTCCGCTGGCTCGACCCGGCCCGGTCACCCGTGATCGTCATGGGTGTTGCGTGAAGGCGGCCCAGCTGCTCGTGGTCCTCTCGCTGGTGACACTGACGGCCTGTGGGCCCGACGCCGCCAACCCGTCCGACGCCCCGGCGCCCGCACCCACCCCCACCACGATCCCGGGTGACCAGGCCTGGGTCGACGTCGCCGTCGCCAACCTGTGGGCCGAGCCCGACCAGGCCCGTCCCCTTGACGAGCCGTCCCTGGCCAAGCCCGTCGACCTGGACGTCTGGCTGGCGTCGATGTCGACCGACGACCGGCTGTGGCTGGTCGGCCGCCTGGTGACCCAGGCCCTCTACGGCGACCAGGTGACCGTCGTGGAGACGGCCGGTGACTGGACCAAGGTCGTCGTCCCCCGCCAGCCTTCCTCGCTCGACCCTCGGGGATACCCCGGTTGGCTCCCGACGGCCCAGCTCACGTCGACGCCACCAGCCCCGGGCACCGGCGCCACCGCCACCGTCACCAGGGCCGCCACGCCCCTGCGTGACGCCGTCGAGCCCGAGCGGACACTGATGGAGCTGAGCTTCAACACCCGGCTCCCGGTGCTGGCTTCCGATGCCACTTGGGTCACCGTGGCGACGCCCGGGGGTGACCAGGGCCGAGTCGTGGCCAACGATGTCGCCGTCGGGACGACGACGGCCGCCGGCGAGGATGTCGTGCGCACCGCCCAGCAGTTCACCGGCGTTCCCTACCTGTGGGGCGGCACGTCGGGGCCGGCCTGGGACTGCTCAGGACTCACGTCGGCCGTGTACGCCGCCCACGGCGTGGTCATCCCCCGCGATGCCGACGACCAGGCCGCCGCCGGCGCGCCCGTCGACAAGGACGACCTCCGCCCCGGCGACCTGCTCTTCTACGCCACGGGCCCCGACCGCGAGTCGATCCACCACGTCGGCATCTACGTCGGCGACGGGAGGATGATCCAGGCCCCCGCAACCGGGCGAACGGTGGAGACCGTCCCGATCGACCGACCGGGCCTGGCCAGCGAGTACTGGGGCGCCCGCCGGTACCTCCCGTCCGAGTAAGCGGCGGTAGCCGCCTAGCCTCGAAACCCATGGCCCCGCAGTTCATCTTCACCATGCGCGACCTTCGTCGCTTCTACCCGCCCGACCGCGAGGTCCTGAAGGGCATCAACATCTCGATGTACCCCGGCGCCAAGATCGGCGTCATCGGCGCCAACGGGTCGGGGAAGTCGTCCCTCCTGCGCATCATGGCGGGCGAGGACGACGGGTACACGGGCGAGGCCCGCCTCACCCCCGGCTTCGCGGTCGGGTACCTGGCCCAGGAGCCGACCCTGGACGAGTCGCTCGACGTAGCCGGGAACGTGGCCGCCGGCGTGGGCGAGATCAAGCGCACCCTCGACCGGTACAACGCCGTGTGCGAGGCCATGGGCGACCCCGACGCCGACTTCGACGCCCTCCTGGCCGAGCAGGCCGACCTGCAGGACAAGATCGACGCCGCCGACGCCTGGGACCTCGACCGCACCCTCGACATCGCCATGGACGCCCTCCGCCTGCCGCCGGGCGACGCCGAGGTCTCCACCCTGTCGGGAGGTGAGCGGCGGCGGGTGGCCCTGTGCCGCCTGCTCCTGTCCCGCCCCGACCTCCTGCTGCTCGACGAGCCCACCAACCACCTCGACGCCGAGTCGGTGGCCTGGCTGGAGCGTTTCCTGAGTGAGTACCCCGGGACGGTCGTCGCCGTCACCCACGACCGGTACTTCCTCGACAACGTGGCCGGCTGGATCCTCGAGCTCGACCGGGGCGCCGGAATCCCCTGGGAGGGCAACTATTCGTCGTGGCTGGAACAGAAGCAGGCCCGTCTGGCCAGGGAGGACAAGGCCGACTCGGCCCGGCAGCGCACGCTGCAACGCGAGCTGGAGTGGGTGCGGATGTCGCCCCGGGCCCGCCAGGCCAAGGGCAAGGCCCGCCTCACCTCGTACGAGAAGCTGGTGGCCGAGGCCGAGGCCGGGCCCGACAAGGCCGAGAAGCTCGAGCTCACCATCCCGCCCGGCCCCCGCCTGGGCGACGTCGTCGTCGAGGCCGAGGGCGTGGTCAAGGGCTACGGCGACCGCCTGTTGATCGACGGGCTGCGCTTCGCCCTCCCGCCGGGCGGGATCGTCGGCGTCATCGGTGCCAACGGGGCGGGCAAGACGACCTTGTTCCGCATGATCGTCGGCACCGAGTCACCCGACGCCGGCGACCTCACGGTCGGTGCCACGGTGAAGCTGGCCTACGTCGACCAGAGCCGGGAGTCGCTCGACGCCTCCAAGACCGTCTACGAGGAGGCCACCGGCGGCACCGACAGGATCATCGTCGGCAACCGGGAGCTGCACGGGCGGGCCTACGTCGGCGGGTTCGGGTTCAAGGGGTCCGACCAGCAGAAGAAGGTCGGCGAGCTCTCGGGCGGCGAGCGCAACCGGCTCCACCTCGCAAAAGTGCTGGTGGAGGGGGGCAACGTGCTGCTCCTCGACGAGCCCACCAACGACCTCGATGTGGACACCCTCCGCGCCCTGGAAGAGGGGCTGCTCGAGTTCCCCGGCTGCGCGGTGGTCATCACCCACGACCGGTGGTTCCTCGACAGGGTGGCCACCCACATCCTCGCCTTCGAGGGCGACTCGGTGGTGCGCTGGTTCGAGGGCTCCTACAGCGACTACGAGGTCGACCGCCACAAGCGCCTCGGCACCGAGGCCGACCAACCCCACCGCATCCGCTACAAGCCCCTCCAACGAGCCTGAATCACCCCCGGCGAACTGGTGACGCTCAGCGGTTCCACGCGCGCGGTTTTGTGACCCCGGTTCGGTGCGGCGGCGGCGGCGACCCGCTCGACGGTCAGGCCGTCCAGGCCTCGCGCTCGATGTCCAGGCCGCTGGTGTGGAGCTTCACCTCGAGGTCGTAGGACGCTTCGCCCGACCAGTTCTGCTCGAGCAGCTGCAGGACGTCGTCGTCCGGGCTGCCACCGAGGATCTCGACGACCTTGGGGACGTCGGTGGCGGCGATCGTCTCGTGCCACTCGTACTCGCCCTGGGCACTGACCGAGGCGGTGGAGGTGAGGCCGAAGTCCTCGCCCTCGATGTGCAGGCGTCCCGACCGGTCCAGATAGGCCCAGAGGGTGTGGACGCCGTCGCCCGCCCGCTCGTCCCGCACCAACACGACCTGCGACCTTCCCTCGTTCATCTTCACTCCTCCATAGAGCCACGCTGCTCTCTGCAGATACGTATCGGCAGGTATCACCGGATCCCGTAGTCTCGAAAACAGGCAATGAGCGAGCCAAATGAGTGAACACGTCGAGCTCGTCTGGTACGGCGACGACGCCCCCTGGTACGACCACGGCGCCGACCACCCGCTGCGCCCGGCGCGGGTCCTGCTCACCCGTCAGCTGATCCACGACTACGGCCTGATCGACGGCACCCGGGTCCTGGAGACACCGGCCCGGGACGCCACCGACGACGAGCTCCGGCTGGTGCACACCGACCCCTACATCGACGCCGTCCGGCGGGCGGGACACGGCGAGCGGGGCCCATGGGGACGGTTCGGCTTCGGCCCCGGCGACAACCCCATCTTCCCGGACATGCACGAAGCGTCGGCCCGCGTGGCGGGGGCGTCGATCAACGCCGCCGAGGCGGTGTGGTCCGGGCGGGCGCAGCACGCGTTCAACCCCGCCGGCGGGCTCCACCACGCCCTGCCCGACCGGGCCAGCGGGTTCTGCGTGTACGACGACCCCGCCATCGCCATCGCCTGGCTGCTCGCCCACGGCGCCGAGCGGATCGCCTACGTCGACGTCGACGTCCACCACGGCGACGGCCCGCAGTGGATCTTCTACGGCGACCCCCGGGTCCTCACCGTCTCCCTCCACCAGGACGGCCGGACGCTGTTCCCCGGGACCGGTTCGGTGGACGAGACCGGGTCCGGCGACGCCGAGGGCACCAAGGTCAACGTCCCCCTCCCACCCTTCACCGGCGACGACGGCTGGCTGCGGGCGTTCAAGGAGATCGTGCCGCCGCTGGTCGAGTCGTTCCGGCCTCAGATCCTCGTCACCCAGCTCGGCTGCGACTCCCACTTCACCGATCCGCTGGCCAACATGGCGCTCACCACCGCCGCCTACCGGGAGACGGCCGACGTCCTCCACGACCTGGCCCATCGCGCCGCCGGCGGGAAGTGGCTGGCCACAGGGGGTGGCGGCTACCAGTGGGCGGCGGTGGTGCCCCGGGCGTGGACCACCTACTTCGCCGAGATGGCTGGCGCCGAACTGCCCGACGAGCTCCCGGCCCAGTGGGTCGAGCGGGCCGAGCGGGAGGCCGGACACCGCCTCCCGCGCACCATGTCGGAGCCGGTCCCCACAGGGATCGGCGACCCCGACGCTGTCGCGGCGTCGATTCAGGCGGTCAGGAACCGGATCTTCCCCGCTCACGGCCTGTCCTGACGCCCGCCCGCCAGCCCGCCAGCCGCCAGGCGGCGGTTAGGTGGGTACCGGGGGGCCGCCGTTAGGATGCCCGCAGGCAATCTGTCGAGAAGGGGCGGTGTGCCGTGGCCTACGACATCTTTCCATCGACGCGACCCGATGCCGCGCTCGACGAGATCGAGCCTGGCCCGATCGAGCCAGGCCCGATCGGGGTAGTCCTCGATGCAATTCCCCCGCTCCTGCGGGGCTGGCTGCACCTGATCTGCTTCTTCCTCTCGATGCCGGCAGGCCTGGTGGTGATCGCCAGCGCCCACACGCCGTTGGCCCGGACGGCGGCGATCATCTACGCCATCGGCGTCTCGGCCCTCTTCGGCGTGAGCGCCCTGTACCACCGGCGGGAGTGGTCGGCCGCTGCCCGGCCCCGGATGAAGCGGGTCGACCACGCAACCATCTTCGTGATGATCGCGGCCACCTACACCCCGTTGTGCCTGCTCGCGCTGGGCGGCACCCTCGGCACCGTCGTGTTCGTCGTGGTGTGGGCGAGCGCCGTCACCGGCGTGATCTGCGCCGCCACCGGAATCGCCGAGAAAGCCGTCGTCGGACTGGCCATGTACATGGGGATGGGCTGGGGACTGGCCTTCGTCTTCCCGCAGCTGACCCGCGTGCTGAGTACCGGCCAGCTCGTCCTGATCGTTGTGGGAGGCGTGCTCTACACCGCGGGCGGCATCTTCCTCGGCACCAGGTGGCCCGACCCGTTCCCGGCCGTGTTCGGGTACCACGAGCTGTGGCATCTCATGGTGGTGGCCGCCGCCGCCTGCCACTACGCCGTCATCCTGGCGGTGGTCAAGGCCGCGACCTGACCTGACTGACCCGACGTCAGTCGGGCGGCGGCTCGCACCTCTCGCAGGTGCACCACGACAGCAGGGTGTCCCAGCTGTAGATCCCCGTGGAGTGGGTGTCGTTCCAGTGGATGTTCATGCCCCAGTTCCCGACCAGCTCGGCCGACTCGATGCGCAGCACGGCGGGCGCCCCCGGGCGGGGCCAGGCGTCCTCGCCGTTCTGGCGCAGGCCACGGCACTGGGCGCACGGGCAGCTCATGCGCAGCTCCTCAAGGGTGAAGTGGCTCTCGTGGCCGTCCTCCCACGTGAGGGCCACGCCGCGTTCTCTGTCGACGTCGACCGCCACCGGATTGGCCCCGGCCGGAGGAGAATCCACTGGACATCTACTCCGAACCGGTCCGGGCTAGGCGGGCGTGCAGGACCGACGGCGAGCCGACGAACTCCACGACCTCGTAGCCGTCCGGACCGCCGTCGAGGTTGTCGAAGAGACGCTCGCCGCCGCCGAGGAGGACGGGCACGATCGCCACGTGCATCTCGTCGATCAGGCCGGCGCGGAGGTACTGCTGGATCGTCCCCGGCCCGCCGCCGATCCTGACGTCCTGGCCGCCGGCGGCCTCCATCGCGCGCTCGAGCGCGGCCTCGATGCCGTCGTCGACGAAGTGGAACGTGGTGCCGCCCTCCATCGGGATCGACGGGCGGGGGTGATGGGTCAGCACGAACACCGGGTGGTGGTACGGCGGCTCGTCCCCCACCAGCCCGTCCAGCCCTCGTCGCCCCACGGCCCTCGGATCGGGCCGAACATGTTGCGGCCCATGATCGTGGCCCCGATCCCGACGTCGCCCCGGGCCAAAACTCGTCGTCGACGCCGGTACCGCCCTCGCCGCCCTCGTCGCCCATGCCGAACATACGCCGGCCGGTGGCGGTCGCGAACACCCACTCGTGCAGTCGCTCACCGCCGACACCCAGGGGGGTGTCGACGCCCTGGTCGGCGCGGCCGCGTACCCGTCGAGTGAGACGGCGAGGTTGTGCACTCGGACTTTCGGCATCGGGTCCCTCCTTCGGCAGCGGGGCGTGCGTCTTCAGTATGACGGCGACGACGGCGACGACGGCGACGACGACGGCGGCGGCTGCGACTCGTCGTTGGCCAGGCGGGCGGCCTGCGTGGTCAGGTAGTGCTGCTCGCGGAGGTTCGCGGTGCGGGCCGCCGCGGCCCGGAACTCCCCGATGGCGCCCGGCGCGTCGCCGGCCAGTTCGAGGAGGTGAGCCCGCGTGGAGTGGAGGCGGTGATGGTCCCCGAGCCGCCCGTCGAGACCGTCGAGCATCGCCAGCCCGGTCGTCGGCCCGTCCGCCATCGCCGCCGCGACCGCCCGGTTGAGGGACACCATCGGGTTGCCGGTCATCCGCTCGAGGAGGCCGTAGAGCGAGACGATCTCCGACCAGTCGGTGTCGGCGTAGCGGGCGGCCTGGTCGTGGACGGCGGCGACGGCCGCCTGCACCTGGTACTCCCCCACCTGACCCCGGCGCAGAGCGTCGGTGATGAGCGCGACGCCTTCGCCGATGAGGCCCCGGTCCCACAGGGAGCGGTCCTGCTCGGCCAAGGGCACCAGCTCGCCGTCGGCGCGGGTACGGGCAGGCCGTCGGGCGTCGGTCAGGAGCATGAGGGCGAGCAGACCTGCCACCTCGGGGTCGTCGGGAAGCGCCGCCCGCACCGCTCGGGCCAGGCGGATGGCCTCGCCGGACAGGTCGGTGCGGGCCAGGTCGGGACCGCTGCTGCTGGCGTAGCCCTCGTTGAACAGCAGGTAGAGCACGTGGAGCACCGACCGCAGCCGCCCGGCCCGCTCACCGGCCGACGGGAGGGTGAACGGCTCGTCCGACGCCTTGACCTTGGCCTTGGCCCGGCTGATGCGCTGGGCCATGGTCGCCTCGGGGACGAGGAAGGCGCTCGCGATCTCCCGGGTCGTGAGGCCGCCGACCGCCCGCAGGGTGAGGGGGATGGCCGACGTCGGCGTGAGGGACGGGTGGCAGCACATGAACATGAGGATCAGGGAGTCGTCCTGGCCCGGAGCCGGGCCCGGCGGACCGGGTCGGGCGATCGACAACGAGGCGGCCAGGTCCTCCCGGCGGCGGCGGGCGTCGTCGCTGCGGTACCCGTCGATCATGCGGCGGGACGCAACCCTGACGAGCCAGGCCAGCGGGTCGCCGGGCCTCCCCTCTGTGGGCCAGGTGGACGCGGCGGCGATGAGCGCCTCCTGCACCGCGTCCTCGGCGCTGGCGAAGTCGCCGTAGCGGCGAACGACGGCAGCGAGGGCTTGCGGCGCCAGCTCGCGCAGCAGGCCCTCGCTGGTCACCGCGTCCCCGCCGGTCACACCTCGGGGTCGGGGGCGCTCAGCACCTGGCGCACTTCGATGCTGTCGCGGATCGGCTTTCCGTCCTGCCCCGGCGCGGCCGACGCCTGGGCGGCGATCTCGAGGGCCCGCTCGAGCGTCTCCACGTCGACCATGCGGTAGCCGGCCAGCAGCTCCTTGGACTCAGGGAAGGGGCCGTCGGTGATCACCGGTGCGCCGACACCGTCCCAGACGACGAACTTGGCCTGGTCGGCGCAGCCAGGCCCTGGGCGTCGACCAGCTCGCCGAGCTCCGTCAGCTCCCGGTTCAGCTCGTTCTGGAACTGGATGTGGGCCTTGATGTCGCCGGGCGTCCACTCCGTGATGGGCGCGCAGCCCGATCCGACCTCTCCGTAGTTCTGCAGCAGCATGAATCGCATCGCTCCATCCTTCCCGTTGCGGCGGCGCCCCGATGGCGCCAACTCACCCAGAGGTCGAGGCTGCGAACGCATTCTCGACATCCTGACGCCGGAAAGTCCGCCCCTATCCCCAGAACACCGTCAGCGGGTCGCTCTCGATCACCTCGAGCAGGTCGGCCAGGCCGGCCGAGGGCGCCACCCTGTCGTAGAGGCGGAACCGCTGTGCCGGGTCGACCCAGTAGAGCGTCCACCGGCGGAGGCCGGTGTCGTAGCTGAGCCGGGCGATGGGCTTGCGGGTCCACTCGGGACCGACGAGATCGACGTCCCACGGGGCCCGGCGGTCGAGGATCGTGACGTCTCCCTCGTGGTCCTCGCCGCCGACCTCGGCCTCGATGCGCATGAACTGCCGCGACCCGGCCGGGATGAGGGCGTTGCGGGCGTCGACGAAGTGGCGGATCCGAAGCAGGTCCAGGTCGGAAATCGTCATCTGCCGGGCCCCACGCCCGCAGTCTGCCTGCTCGCCCCGGTGGAACCGACGGCCGGCCGAGCGCATGACGAGCCATCCCGCGCCCCGGGGGCCACGGGGATTGCCGCCCGGCCGCCCCGGGCATCCTTCCGACGACATGAAGACTCTCGCACGCCTGGTCCTGCTCGCTCTGCTGGCCCAAGCCACCGCCTTCGCCCTGCCCGCTGCCGCCCAGGCCCAGGACAACACCGCCATCGCCGTCAACAAGAAGGACGGCAAGTCGGTGTTCAAGCTGGCCTTCTCGGTCAAGAAGGCCAGCGGCGACGTCGACGCCTCGAACACCGCGGCCGCCTACGCCAGCTGCACCGACTGCAAGACCGTCGCCGCCGCCATCCAGGTGGTCCTGGTCTCCGACGCCGACTCGGCCACGCTGGAGAACGTCTCCGTCGCCATCAACTATCAGTGCACGGAGTGCGAGACGCTTGCCGCCGCCTACCAGTTCGTGTTCGCCGACGGCCAGGAAATCGAGTTCACCAAGGAGGGCAAGCAGCGGCTGCACGACCTCAAGAAGCGGTTCCACGACCTGAAGCAGCGCGACGACCTCACGCTCGACCAGTTGGCCGACGAGATCGCGGCCATCGCCCGCGAGGTGCTCGAGGTCGTCGACACCGAGGTGGTGCTCAAGAAGGAGAAGGAGCGGGATTCGGCCGACGCCTCGACGACGACGATCGCCGACGAATCGCCATCGACAACGGCCGGGGCGCCCCCTACCAGCACCGACGCGCCCACCACGACGTCGGCGGCGTCGCCATCCACTACCAGCGCCCCCACCACCAGCCCGCCGACCACCGCAGGAACTTCCGACACCTCGCCCTCGACGACTGCCGCCCCGTGACCCGGCGAGGGCTCGCCCTAGCCCTCATGACGGCCCTCTTTGTCGCGGGCTGCGCCGAGTCGACCCCCGGCGCCAAGGCGCTGGACGCCACCCAGGACAAGCTGGACGACGTCCGCAGCGGCACCCTCTCCCTCGTCCTGCTGGCCTCCGCCGCCGATGCGCCCGAAGGCACAGGCGCCGGCTTCCGGCTCGAAGGCCCCTTCGCAGTCGGGACCGAGGAGGGGTCGCTCCCCGTCGCCGACCTGCGATTCACCCGGGTCACCGGGCCCGATGAGCGCACCACCCGGTTCGTCAGCACCGGCAGCCAGGCCTTCGTCGTGGCGGGCGGGGACGTCACCGAGCTGACCCAGGAGCAGCTCGCCGACCTGCGGGTGCGGGACGGGGAGTCCACCGAGGGCCTCGAAGGCCTGACCCTCACCCGGTGGCTCGACGACCCCACTGTCGCGCCGGGGCCGGAAGTCGACGGTGTGGCGACGGAGCAGGTCACCGGCACGGCCGACGCCATCGCCATCCTCAACGACGTCATCGGCCTGCTCGACCAGTTCGGGGCCAGCGAGGACGGCGTGGACCGCCTGGAGGGCGACGCCGCCGACCGGGTCCGCAAGGCGGTGTCGGCGGCGGCGGCCGAGGTCGTCACCGGCCGGGACGACAGGCTGCTCCGGCGGGCCACCGTGTCGGTCGACCTGGCCGTGGCCGACCCGCAGGTCCGAGAAGCCCTGGGAGACCTGGCCGGCGCCCGCCTGGCCATGTCGCTCGAGGTGACGAACCTCAACCAGCCGGTCGAGGTCGCCGCCCCCTAAACCCCCGGTTTTTGCTCGCGCAAATGGGTGCGGGAGACGGCACTATCGCGAGCAGAATCCCCGCAACCGGGGGCGGGACTAGGCCCCTTGGCGAGCGGCCGGCACCGGCACCGGCACCGGAACCGCTGACTGCCCCCCCGTTTGGGGCACGAGGTCCAGCATCCGCTCGTCGAAGGGCAGCAGCTTGCCGGACGGGAGCACGATGGCGTGCTTCGGGGCCAGCTGGGTGACGAAGTCGATGTCGTGGCTGACCAGCACGACGGTGCCCCTGAAGTGCTGCAACGCGGCCAGGACGGCCTCCCGGGAGGCGACGTCGAGGTTGTTGGTGGGCTCGTCGAGCAGCAGGAGGTTGGCCCGTCCCGCCACCAGGCGGGCGAGCGACAGCTTGGTCTTCTCCCCGCCCGACAGGGTCGACGCGTCCTGGTGGGCGACGTCGCCGACCAGGCCGAAGTGGCCGAGGATGGCCCGCAGCTCGGCGGTGGTGACCCCCGGCGAGGCCGCCGCCTGGATCGTGTCGAGGACGCTCGTGCCGGCCTCGATGTCCTCGTGCTCCTGGGCGTAGTGCCCGAGGGCGACATTCGAGCCGAGGCGGACGCTGCCGGCGTCGTGGGCGTAGATGCCGGCCAGGCAGCGCAGCAGCGTCGTCTTCCCGGCGCCGTTGGGCCCGACGACGAGGAAGACCTCGCCCCGACCGACGGTGAACTCCACCTTGCGCAGCACCGTCTTGTCGCCGAGCCGCTTGGTGAGCCCGCCGACGGTGAGCACCAGGTCGCCCGCCCGCACCGGATCGGGGAACCGCACCCCGAGCTTGCGCCGCTTGACCGGCGACAGCTTCCCCGCCTGCTCGTCGTTGATCCTGCCGATGCGCTGCTCCAGGCCCTTGCGCTTCCGGGCCGACGTGGCGTTGCCCTGGCGGAACTTGTCGGCGGTGCGCTGCAGCCGGGCGACCTCCCGCTCGGCCTTGGTGGTCTCCCGCTCCATGGCCGCCTCGCGGTCGGCCCGCTTCTCCAGGAACTGGCGGTACGTGCCCCGGTAGATGTCCAGGTGGCCCTGCTCGAGGGCGAACACCCTGTCGATCGACTCGTTCATCAGGTCGATGTCGTGGCTCACCACCAGCACCGCGCTGGGCGACGTCCGCAGGAAGCCCATGACGAAGGCCTTGGCCTCGGCGTCGAGGTGGTTGGTGGGCTCGTCGAGCATGAGCAGGTCGCCGCCCGCCAGCAGGACCCGGGCCAGCTCCAGCCGCCGGCGCTGGCCGCCGGAGAGCGAGCCGACCTCCCGGAGCAATGCCTCCTCGTCGAGGCCGAGCCCCGCCGCGATTCGCTCCGCCGTCGACTCCAGCTCGTACCCGCCACCCAGCCGGAACCGCTCCTCGAGATGGCCGAAGTGGCCGATGGCGTCCATGTCGGCGGCGTGCATCTGGTCGTTCAGGCCGGCCATGTGGTCCCGGATCCCAGCCAGGTGGCTCGCAGCCAGCAGGTGGTCGTAGGCCAGCAGGTGGGCGACGTCGTCGCGCGGCGTGGTCTCCTGCGGCAACCAGGCGAACTGCTCGGGCAGGCGGACCATCCCGGCGGCGGGGCTGAGCTCGCCCGCCAGCGTGCGCAGCAGCGTCGTCTTCCCGGCCCCGTTGGGACCGATCAGCGCCACCTTCTCGCCGGTCGTGACCTGGAACGTGGCGTCGTCGAGCAGGACGCGGGCGCCCGTGACGATCCCAAGATGTGACGCTCGCAGGCTCATGACAACTCTCGGCGCTGGCTACAACAGTGAGGGGGAACAGTGAGGGGGAACAGTGAGGGAACGGTGGACGGGCCTCTGCTCGGCGACCGAGAGGGCGACCTTTGGGAGCGACGCTCAGGCCGCCGTGCGGGTCGCTCCCGCCGACCATTGTAGCTGGCAGACGGTCCCGTCAGGCGACCGGTTCGTCGCCGAGCAGGTACCGCGGCCCCGGGCCGAGGCCACCTGCCCTGTCGCCCGGATTGCGGAGCCTGCACTTCTCCAGCGACAGGCAACCGCAGCCGATGCAGGAGTCCAGCTGGTCCCGTAGGCCCTCCAGCAGGCGGATCCTCTCGTCGAGCATGGGACGCCACGACGCCGACAGCCGCTTCCAGTCCTGCGGGCTCGGCCCGGCGTCGGCCGGCAGCGCGGCCAGCGCCCGGCCGATCTCGTCAAGGGAGAGACCGACCTGCTGGGCGGCCTGGATGAAGGCGAGCCGCCGGAGGACGTGGCGGTGGTACCGCCGGCGCCCACCGTCGGAGCGGGTCGACGTGATCAGCCCCCGGTCCTCGTAGAACCGGAGGGCGGACGTGTTCATCCCGGCGCGAGCGGCCACGACGCCGATCGGAAGGTCTTCGTCGATGGGTCGGGCGGGGTCGGGCACTTGACATCAAGTTAACGTGAACTGCCCCATCATCGGTTTCTGCTCGCGCAAATGCGGGCCGGAGACGGGTCTTTCGCGAGCAGAACGGCGGGCAGCTGCGTCAGCGGGTGCTGCCGGCAGCGGTGGGGACGGCCTCGGCGATTGTCTCCGACACCGGACCGAGCGACGAGCGGCCCGGCTCGTAGCCGGCCATCCGGGCCAGCCAGGTCGCAGAACGCTCGCCCTTGGTCAGTATCTTCAGCCCGGCGGCGAGCTCCTTCTTGCCACTGGCGCGGAGGATCCGCCGGTTGTCCTCGGTCGGCTGTACCCCGATCAGGCAGTTGACGACGTCAGGAGCGGCGAGCTGGGCGATGCCGAGCCCGACCCCGAACCAGCCGAGCCCACGAGGCAGGCTGGCGATCTCCTGTTCGGCTTCTGTCGAGACGGGCACACGGCGCGCCTACCCGTCACCGGAGGGGCCGAAACGAGGCCGGGAGCAGGCGGTCAGGAGTCGAGCGAGGTGACCGAGAGGACCTTGGTGCTGACACCCTGGGCCACGTCGGTGAGGCGCAGGTTGTGGTTGCGGGCGTGGCGCCGCAGGCGGGCGAACGCCTGCTCCATGTCGAGACCGGCTCGCTCGGCGACGACCCCCTTGGCCTGCTCGATCACGATCCGGGTGTTGAGGGCCTCGGTGAGCTGCTCGTTCAGGATCTGGGCGTCGCTCGCCGCCCGGTGCTGGAGGATGGCGATGGTGGCCACGTCGGCCAGGGCCTGGGCGGCGACGAGGTCGGCGTCGCGCATGCGCCCCTCGTCGACCCTGAACATGTTGAGGGCGCCGATGGTCCTGCCGCGCAGCCGCATCGGCAGGGCGTGCACCGACCGGAAGCCGGCCTCGACCGCCTTGGGGGCCAAACGGGGCCAGCGGCCGCCCACCTCGTCGAGCTTCAGGTTCACGATCGGCTGGCCAGTGCGGTAGCAGTCGACACAGGGGCCTTCGTCCACTTGGATCTCGAGGAGCTCGAGGACGCGCATGGCCTCGCTGGAGGACGCAATCACCCGCAGCTCCCCGTCCGGAGAAGCAAGCATCAGGCCGGCTGCGGCCACGTCGATGACGTCGACACAGCGGTCGGCCAGCAGGGTCAGGAGCTCCACCACGTCGAAGTCCTCGACGAGGCTGTCGGCCAGCTCCACCAGCGTTCGGGCCAGCAACGCTTCTCTCGGGATGGTCCCACCCCCCTTGTCCGGCGCGCCCGGGCTTGACGCTCCGTTGCCATCGTAGAACCGGCCCGCCCTCTACGGATCCTCGTCGTCGAAGCGGAGCCTGCGGGCGACGACGTCGGTGGCCACATCGGCGACGACGCGTTCGTTGGCGTAGGCGTAGGCCCGGAGGCGCAGCAGCGACTGGGCCACGCTGACCCCGAGCTGCACGGACACCATCCCCGCCGCCTGGTGCACGACGTACTGGAAGTTGGATCCCTCCTCGAGGGCGGCGGCCAAGACCCCGCCCGACCCGCCCGCCTGCATGGCGAGGACCGCTTCGGCGGCGACCTCGGCGATGACCAGAGCGTCGGCGTGCTGGTCGTCGGTCAGCCGGCCCGGCCTGTCGGAGTAGAGGTTCAGGGCGCCCAGTCGGACCGCGCCGACGCTCACCGGGAAGCCGAAGACCGCCCGCACCCCTGCGGTGACGGCCGGTCCGGCGAACGCCGGCCATCTCTCCACCTTGGGGTCGGCGAGGTCGGGCTCGAGCACCGGCCGGTCCAGCCTGTAGGCGTCCACGCACGGGCCCTCGCCGAGGGTGTACTGCAGGTCCTCGATCAGGGCGCTGACCTCGCCGGTGGTGCACGCCGAGCCCAGGGGCAGTTCGCCGGACATGAGCATGATCCCTGCGCCGGTCATGAACGTCACGTTCATGCACACGTCGCACAGGCGGCTCGCCGTGGCCTCGGGATCCGATGCCTCGGCCAGGTCGGTGAGGATGCGCAACCGGCGCGCCCCGCTCATGCCCAAGGCCAGCTGGACGGGCGCGCGAAGCCCGTCCGGGACGCAGCAGTCAACCTCATTCGAGCCATCCAGCCGTTCCTGGTCAGTCAAGTGCCGTGCACTCGCGCTGCCAGGGTCTGGAGCATCGCCCGGGGGTCACCCGGTCGTAAATGACGCTACACCGGCACCGAACGAGACGAATCGGGTCTCGGACGGCTATCCTGGGAAGGTTCCCTCACCGCCCGAACGAACGGGCACCGAGCGAACACGAAGTCCGTTGCCCCAGACCCCGGCGACGTCCCGAACATGGACGATGACCTTGAGGTAGGGGAGCAGGCTTTCGAACGGCGGCCCGGCAGCACCCCGCTGACCGACCCGACGCACGTCATGTCCCAATCGCAGCACTCGAGAAGTGGGAGCCCGATGGCAGTGATGTGGAGTCCGATCTTCGAATGGGACAGGGAGGGCTGGCGCGACGACGCCGCCTGCCGGCACACCGACCCTGAGCTCTTCTTCCCCGCCGGCACCAAGGGCGCGGCGATCGATCAGATCGAAGCGGCGAAGGCCGTGTGCAGGACGTGCCCCGCGCTCGCTCCCTGCCTGCAGTTCGCCCTGGAGACCAACCAGGAAGCGGGTATCTGGGGCGGCAAGGACGAGGACGAGCGTCGGAGGCTCCGCCGGGTGTGGCGCACGGGCCGCCGGCCGCCGATGAGGTCAGTGATCAGCTGAGCTCCGCCGGGGCTGGGGCCGGGCTCACACGCTTCAGCCGAGATTGCCCCATCCGATGCCGCCGCCGGCTTCGGAGTCGACACCGCCTCGGGCGGGGTGGTCCCATGCCGGGGTCATGACGAAGACCTTGTCGAGGCCGGCCGACTCCAACGTCAGGGCCACTTCGGCGGTGGCGGCGCTGAGGACGAGCCCGCCGCCGCTCCGCTGCAACCGGCGGAGCGTGCCGACGAGGACGCGAACGCCTGCCGAGTCGACGTGGGTCATGCCGGCGAGATCCAGGACGAGTTGGCGGTTGCCCTGCCCGTCGATGATGTCGGCCAGACGGTCGTCGAGCTCTTGGGCGTTGTTGACGTCGAGCGGGCCGTGGATGTGCACGACGATGCGGCCCAAAGTGCGGCCGAACGCCAGCGAGAAGTGTGGATCGTCGCCCATCATGAAGCGTCCTCTCGGGCCGGCGACGCTTCCTGAGGCTCAGGCGTACGACGCACCGTCGGACTCGACGGGCTTCGAACCCCACCCTACCCTGCGCCCGATCGTCTCCCACCGGCGGGCGCACGGCCCCTGGCTCACCCTGCGATGAGGACCGTCGCATCCATCCTCGACACTGTCGAGCGTCGGCTGGTGCCGTGGCGCCGGGCCAGGTGCCTACTGTTCGATCTCCAGCTGGACGTCGAGGTCGCCGAGGTCCGCCAGCGCCTGGAATCGGCCAGGGCTCGGGCGCGCCGTCACGATCTGCTGAACGCCTTCACCGCGGTGGAGGGCGCGGCCACGATCCTCACGCAGGAGACGTTGAGCCCACCGGACCGATCGAAGCTGGCCCGGCTGCTGGGCTCGGGTCTGCGCCGTGTGCGTGAGCTCCAGTTCGCCGAGCCCGATGGCGGCCCCGCCGCGTTGGCCGAGCTGATCGACTCGCTGGCGGAGGAGCCGGACTGGCCTGCCGGTGTCGATGTGCCTGCCGATGTCGATGTAGACGTGGCGTGCGACCTGATGGTGGCCGGTCGGCGCGACGAGATCGCCGAGACGATCCGGCAGGTGATCGAGCACGCCGGCAAGCGGGCCCCGGGCGGTCCCCTGGCGATTCGCGGCCGTCGCCGTGGTGACCGCACCGAGCTGTGGGTGGACGACCGGGGCCCCGTCTCTCGCCCCGGGAACGGCGGGAGGTCCGAGAGCCGGGTTGCGGACGGCTCTTCGGCCCGTCCGGGTCGGCCCGCTCCACGTGGCCATCCGCCTGGCGAGGGCGCAGGACGGTGAGGTGCGCGTCGAACCCCGGCCCGGCGGCGGCGAGTCGTTCGGGATCTCGTGGCCCACGCCCGACGGCGACCTCGTTGGGTGACCCGGGACCGGGCGCCTCAGCGGACCGGCTGGTGATCATCGAGGACCACGAGCTCCTCGCCACGTCGCTGGCCATGGCGCTGCGCGGGCAGGGCCTGGAGGTGGAGACGGTCACCGGACCGTCGATGGAAGGCGTCGTCGCCGCCGTCGCCGAGATGACTCCGGTGCTGGTCCTGCTCGACCTCGACCTCGGGCCGACCCTGGGCTCGGGCCTCGACCTCATCCGACCCCTGTCGGCCGCGGGCGCCCGGGTGGTCATGATGACCGGCGTCGTCGACCGCGCCCGTCTGGGCGCCTGCGTCGAGGCCGGCGCCCTCGGGATCGTGAGCAAGACGGAGGGGTTCGAGGACCTGGTCGGCGCCATCCGCCAGGTGGCCGCCGGCGGGGAGCTCCTCAGCGACCATCAGCGACTCATCCTGATGAACGACCTCCGGGCCTGCCGCCAAGCCGACGAGAAGCGGTTGGCGCCGTTCGCGGCCCTGAGCCGCCAGGAGCAGGCGGTGCTGGCCCGGGCCGTCGCCGGCGAACCGGCCGAGAAGATCGCCGAGCACTTCTACGTGTCGCTCCCCACCGTCCGCAGCCAGATCCGGTCGATCCTGACCAAGCTCGGCGTGAAGTCCCAGCTGGCGGCGGTGGCCCTGGCCCGCAAGGCGGGCTGGCCCGAAACCTGACCGGGCGTCTCTCACGAGACTCTCGCCAGTCCTGCGGTGCCGCCGGTAGTCCGAACGGCCTATTTGGATGAGCGTTCAACAGTATTGATGACGAACCGTTCGGATGCGCTGCCGACCTCTTGATCACGAAGCCCTCCCGAGGCATGGGAGGCGAGAGGAAAGGTGGGCAGTTGCAGCAAGGCACGCTCGAGTTGACAGCCGACATCCTGGACGCCAGGCGGCGGATGAACCGGGAGGAGATCGAGGCCGCTCTCCGCGGTGACGTCGGGGGCGAGGCACCGGCCACGCGTCGAAGCCCGTGGCGTGCCGCGAGGGCCGTGGTGTCGGCGGGCGTCGGAATCGTCCTGGGCGGGCTCGCGCTCGTCGCCGTCGTCGTCGCCGTCAGCACCCACTTCTCGCCTGACGGACAGCTCGGAGTCCTCGGTCACCCCGTGATGACGGTCCTGTCCGGATCGATGGCACCGACGATCAAGACCGGCGATCTCGTCGTCGAGAACAGGCTCAGCCCGACCCAGGCCGCGAGCCTGACCGAAGGCCAGGTCATCAGCTTCCGTGCCGGCGCCGGGAGTCCCCAGATCTTCACCCATCGGATCGTCGCGGTCGAGTCCCTGCCCGGGGGCGTCGTCGGGTACGTGACCAAGGGCGACGCCAACGACTCCCGGGACGGGCCGGTGACCCCGTCGACCAACGTCGTCGGGCTCTACCAGTCGACGATCCCCTACGGCGGCTACGTCCTCCACGCCCTCCACCGCCCGTTGGTGCTCGGCCTACTCATCGCCTCGCCCCTTCTCTGGCTGCTCTCGGAGCCCCTGTGGAAGTGGGCGCGTGAGACGGACGACCCGGCCACAGCCACGTCCACCGATGGGGGTGGGACGCCCTCGTAGGCGACGTTCTGCAACAGACATCGCACGCACCCGGACCGCCACCTCCATCCACAGGCCAACTCCATCGTCGACTCAACGGAAGGGATTCACACCATGAAACATTTCAGCAAGAAGCGCTTCCTGCTCGTAGGGGGCGCCGTCACCACGGTTGGTGCGGCAGCCGCCCTCATCGCCGGCGCCACATTCGGGTTCTTCAGCAGCGCCGGCACACCAAGCGGGAGCAACACGTTCACGGCCGGCACCGTCGTAGTCGGACTCGACCCGGGCGGTACCCAGGTCCTCTGCACCATCGGCCCGATGTCTCCCGGAGACACACAGGCCAAGTCCGGGAACGTCGCGTGCAAGTACGACATCAAGTACACAGGCACGGTCAACGCATTCATGGCGATGGACCTGTCGATCACCGGCTCCGGCGGAACTCCGGCGGTTGCCTACACACAGACAACTGCGCCGTCCGCAGTCCAGGGCCTCTACGACAGCTCCGCCACGGGTCTCCAGATCACGATCACCGACGACGATGGTGCCTCCTACATGAGCGGCACCAGTTACACCAACCAGGCTCACGGCGCCGCGACTCTTACCGCCACTGGTGGGAGTGCCTCGATCGCCAATCTCCTGGTGACCCCCACGGCGATTACGACCAACGAGACCAAGTCCGTCACCGTGAACTACACCCTGCCCACCACCGCCGACAACTCCTACAACCTTGCGACTTCGGCCCTCGTGCTGAGAATCCACGCGGTTCAGGCCGACAACAATCTCCTCCCCGTGGGTTGCACCACCGCCGGTCATGTGTGTGCCACCGCCATGACCTGGAGCTAGCCCCCCGGTTCGACCCCTGGCCTTCAGTGACCTGATGCCAGTCCATCGACAAGAAGAAGGGGGACGGGTTCCGTCCCCCTTCTTCCCGTCCCGAGGGAGCGATGCGATGAAAAGCGCGAGTAGGAGGCGAGCAGCAAGGGTCGCCGCCGCTCTCGCGTCTCTCGGGGCAGGAGCGACCTTGGTCTCCGGCGTCACGTTCGGCTTCTTCAGCAGCGCAGGACAGGTCAGCGGGGGAAACACGTTCACCGCCGGCGTCGTATCCTTCGGGTCGCCCGCAACCACGTCCTGCACCATCAACCCGATGGCGCCGGGCGATGCGTCCACCGGGTGGTCACCGGCCGGGAGCTCTGCGACCTGCACGTACCAGGTCACCTACTCGGGGAATGTTCCTGCAATCCTCGGGCTCGACCTGGCCATAACCGGGGTCGCCGGCTCGCCCGTGGCGCCGTACGGCGGGACCGTTCCGAGCGCCGCGGCCGGTCTGTTCGACGGAACCGCGAACGGACTGCAGGTGCTCATCACCGACACGTCGTCGACCAACTTCGTGAACAACACGACCTATCAGAACCAGGTCGGGAGCCCCGTGGCCCTGTCGTCGACGTCCTCGGTCGCCGGCCTGCTGATCAGGCGGACGCCGTTCACAAACGGCGGTACCGACACCGTCACCGTGAACTTCAAGCTGCCCACGTCGGCGTCGAACGCCTACAACTCGGCGACAACGACAGTCGTACTTCTCATCCATGCGGTCCAGGCCGCCAACAACGCTCTGCCGGCCGGCTGTGATGCCGGAGAGGTCTGCACCGCTGGATTCAACTGGAACTAGGCGGATCAACCCGGTTGCCGGGTTGGCCCGGTCATGAGGAAAAGGTCCGATGAGGAAGAAGCGGTTCAGGGTGTTGCTGGCAGTGGTCGCAGTCGTCGCATTGGCGTCGGCGAGCATCGGCGTCACCCTGGCCATCTACAGCAACAGGCCAACCGGCGAGACGAACACCTTCACGGCGGGTACCGTGAGCCTGACCAACAATGTCGGCGGGGCTTGCGGGGCCTCGACCAACAACATGGTCCCGGGGGACACGAACAGCTGCACCCTCGTGACGACCTATACCGGGACCCTGTCGGGGTACCTGGCCTTGGACGTGTTCATCGCCACGCAGAAGAACACGACCGCCGGCGGCGGGAGCGCAAAGAATCTGTACGACCCGACTGATCTGCCCAATCAGGCGCAAATCACGGTGAGCAGCACGACACCGACGGTCAGCTACGTCGTTGCCGGTGGGAGCGCAACCAACTTCGGCGCCGCTCTCGCCACCTGTCCTAGTACAGGGACTCTGGATGGGAACAACTACTCGAGTTACAACAAGTGCTATCTCCTCTCGAATCTCCTCGTCTCTGCGACCCCGTTTGCCAGCGGTTCTGTGACGTTCACGACGGGCATCACCCTGCCTGCCGCCCAGCCGAACACCTACCAGGGCAGCAGCGCCGTGGTCGTGGTGGGCGTGCATGCTGTGCAATCGAGGAACAACGCGATCAACTGCGCCGCGGGCGGCACCTCGCCGACGGCGGGAGCGGTGTGCACGCCCGCCGGAGCTTTCACGTGGAGTTGAGGATGACCCGGGGGCACAGGATGTGGGTCTTCATCGCGGTGATCGTCGCCGCCAGCCTCTCCGTGCCCACGCTGGCCTGGGCACGCTACGGAGCGACCGGAGCGGAGACGAACACCTTTGCGACCCACGTCCTGCTGGCGCCGAGCAGACCGAGCTGCGTAGGCCTAGGCGTTCTGTCGGTGACGCTGAGCTGGACCGCGCCGGCCGACCCGACCTTCGTGCAGAGCTACGAGCTCGGGGTCTCCGGATCGTCAGGCGGGCCGTATTCCTATACCAACGTCGGTACGGGCACCTCGACGAGCCCTTCCATTTCGAACGGCGACAACTACTACGTCGTCCGGACCGTGAATCACGCCTGGCGAGGAAGCGCCTCGCCCGAGCGTCGTGTCGATGGACTCCTCTTCCTCGCTGCGACCTGTCCTCCGCCGTAGCCAGTCGCCTCAGCCTGGCCCCGCCGCTAGGAAACCCTGTCGCTCGGAGGCAGTGCACCCTGCCCTCCAGGCCCATGGGAACGCCGGGCCCCGGTCGTCATACTTCGAGCAGAGCGCTTCGGCGGGATCTGCGGCCGGGATCGGCGGGCCCGGTCGCAGGTTGCGCTCACCGGCGGCGAATGCGACGCCGCTGCGAAAAAGGCGTTGACACGCTCGGCGGAATGGGTACTATCAACGTCCATGGCACGCATACACATCGTCGAAGCGAAGCTCCTGGGCACCGCCCGGTTGAGCGTCGGCGCGTACCCGTGCCAATCCGGCTCGTGGCTCGAAGAGCGACAGCCGGGGTGTCGGGGAGCCGGGAATACCGGCAGCACCGACGTCCGCCGGTAGCCAGCGCCCAGTCGCCCGCTCCGCACTCACATCTCTGACGCGCACCACGTCATGCGCGTTCTTACCTGGGCTCGCGCCAGTGGTGGCGCCGCGGTCTCCAACACCGACGGCCGGGGGTTCGATACCTCCCGGGCCTGCTCATACGCGCCGGACAACCAGTCCGGACACCAGCACTTTGACAACTGCAGAGGCATCGTCATCGGGGTCATTTCCACTATGGCCCCGCAATGGGTCGGTCGCGCCATGGGGCGCAGCTGGCGGTAAACCAGCCGTCATTCCGACAGAGGGGGTTCGATTCCTCCCCGGCCCACGACGCGCGTCACGCCTGACAGGTGGGGCACCGCTCACCCCGGACAAGACTGGGTTCGAGACCCAGGGCGCGCACGCAGAGACAAGCCGCCGAAGCTCAGACAGTGGAAGCGCCGGCCCGTCAAGCCGGAGGTCGCGGGTGCGAATCCCGTCGGTGGCGCCACGTCGACGTAGCCAAAGGGACGAAGGCACCGGCCCGCGAAGCCGGAGAGTGCAGGTTCAAGCCCTGCCGTCGACACGCACAACTCGCCGTAGCTCAAGTGGATGAGCACCGCCCTCCGAAGGCGGGGGTCGCACGTTCGAATCGTGCCGGCGAGGCGCTCGGAAGGGATCCGGCAGGATGAGGAGCCCGCTTGCTAGGCGGGTACGGGCGCCAGCCCGCGTGGGTTCGAGTCCCACACCTTCCGCGAGGCCGAGGAAGCGACCCGGCTGGATGAGGAGCCTGTCCCGAAAACAGGTGCGGGTCCTGGTGGCCCCTGGGCGTTCGAGTCGCCCCGCTTCCGCTCACGGGTGCGCCATGCCTTCGGATGGCGCACCCGTGAGATCCGTGACATCCGGCTCCGCCGGACGAAGCGCGCCACATTGGTTCGCTCGCCGCTCACTCGCCCTACTCGCCGCGATCGTCAAGTGGCCATGACGCCGGGCCCTCAACCCGGAAGCCGGGGTTCGACTCCCCGTCGCGGTACCAGCAACACACATCGATGCCAGGTGGTCCAGAGGCACGGACGTCCGGCTGTTACCCGGAAGACGAGAGTTCGACCCCCTCCCTGGCAGCGCAACGCCCGGTGGCCGAGGATCGAGGCGCGCGGCTGCAGACCGCGACACGGGGGTGAGAATCCCTCCCGGGCGTCCAGTCCCCCACCTTTCACGTGGTCGTCGTCCAATGGCGAGGACCCCGGCACGCCACGCCGGCGATGAGGGTTCAACTCCCTCCGACCACACTCTCTCTGGCCACACTCTTTCTGGCCACACCAAACTGGACCAGACCACCGAGCGCCGAGAGGAGGTGCCCGCCATGCCCGTCACCATCAACCCGAAGCTCGTCTCGTGGGCGAGCGACATCGAGCCCGGCACCATCGCCCAGGCCGAGAAGACCGCCCGCCTGCCCATCGTGGAGGGCCACGTGGCCCTCATGCCCGACGCCCACGTCGGCATCGGCGCCACCGTCGGCTCGGTGATCCCCACCAAGGGCGCCGTCATCCCGTCGGCCGTCGGCGTCGACATCGGCTGCGGCATGGTCGCCGCCGAGCTCGACGTCACCGAGCACCAGCTGCCCGACTCGCTCGAGCCGCTGCTCGGCCGCATCGAGCGGGCCGTGCCCGCAGGCGTGGGCCGCGGCCACGACAAGGTCGGCAACCGGGCCGACCGCTGGCTGTCGAACCACCGCCCTGCCACCGAGCTGTCGACGGCCCAGGCCGACAAGGCGGCCAAGCAGTTCGGCACGCTCGGCTCGGGTAACCACTTCTTCGAGCTGTGCGTCGACGAGCGGGGCCGGGTGTGGGTGGTGCTGCACTCGGGCAGCCGGGGCATCGGCAACCAGCTGGCGCAGATGCACATCGCCAAGGCCCGCCGCCTGGCCAAGCAGGCCATGCTGAGCCTCGAGGACCCCGACCTGGCCTGGTTCGTCCAGGGCACGCCGGAGTTCGAGACCTACGTGGCCGACATGCTGTGGGCCCAGGACTACGCCAAGGCCAACCGGAACCAGATGATGGACCGGGCCATGGCCGAGGTCCTCCGCTTCATCGGCACGGGCGCCGAGACGCGGCGCATCAACTGCCACCACAACTTCACCCAGCCCGAGGTGCACGAGGGCCGGGAGCTGTGGGTCACCCGCAAGGGCGCCATCCGGGCCGACGTCGGCGATCTCGGCGTCATCCCGGGCTCGATGGGCACCCGCAGCTACATCGTCGCCGGCAAGGGCAACGCCCTCAGCTGGACGTCGTGCTCGCACGGCGCCGGCCGTCGCCACAGCCGCACCAAGGCCCGCAAGCTGTTCACGTCGGCCGACCTGGCCACGGCCATGGCCGGCAAGACGTGGCTGGCCGGTCGGGCCGAGGCCCTGCTCGACGAGATCCCGGCTGCCTACAAGGACATCGACCAGGTCATGGCCGACCAGGACGACCTGGTCACCGTCCTGCACACGCTGCACCAGGTCCTGAACTACAAGGGCACCTGAGCAGCGGAATCATCGGTCCCGCCCGGCACCCACGGTCGGGCGGGACCACCACGCCGGCGAGGTCCTGAGGGTAAGGGCGCTCGCCTCGTAAGCGAGACTGAGCGGGTTCGAGCCCCGCCGCCGGCCGACACTCGCCCGCTGCGCAGACCGGGGGCTACTTCATCTATCCAATGAAGGCCCGCGAGGGCCCACCCTCCGGTCGTTCGGTTCACGGGCGACTCTTTGGTCCTGAGGCTCTGACGGTGGAGCGGCCGGTTGAAACCCGGCAGGAGCAGGTTCGAGCACTGCCGGGACCACAAGGGGCATGAGCCGAGCCTTGGAACACACCCGCCTCGAAGAGGCGTTCGGACCGCAGGTCCGAAACTGTGTGCTTCCGAGGCGAGCCAGACGGGTACGGCACCGTGCTGATATCACGGGACGACGTGGTTCGACTCCACGATGCCCTACGCAACGAACGACGGGTAGGTCAGCGGTAGACCGCCTCTCTCACACGGAGGATGTCGGGGGTTCGAATCCCTCCTCGTCGACTTGTGCCAAACAGATGTGGCCGAAGTAGAAGTGGACGACACGCCGGGACGTGGCCCCGGAGAAAGCCGGTTCGAGTCCGGCCGGTCACCCCAGTGCGGGGGATCAGGCGATCAGCGGGGTCTCATACGCCCTGCGAGCGGGTTCGAGTCCCGCCCCCGCCACCATCTGGGCCGGTAGCGCAACCGGATGCGCAGCTCCCCTGCAAGGAGAAGGGTGCGGGTTCGAGTCCCGCTCGGTCCACTCACGGATGACGTAGCCGCCCGCCGGCCGGCGGTCGGCTGTCGCACCACGCCGATACGTTCAGCACATGGAACCGGAGCGGCTCCTCGAACGAATTCTGCGTGGCGACGTGGCCAATGTGGACTTCGGCGACCTCGTCCGGCTCATCGAAGCACTCGGCTTCCGACAGGTCGGTGGGAGGGGCAGTCACAGGGTGTTCGCTCGAAAGGACGTGCAAGAACTGATCAATCTGCAGCAAGTTCAAGGAGAAGCGAAGCGGTACCAGGTTCGCCAGTTGACGACGCTCGTCCGAAAGTACACTTTGAGTCTGGAGGACTCCGAATGAGCGCTGGCTACCCGATCGAAGTGTCGTGGAGCGAAGAGGACCAGGTCTGGATCGCGGACGTCCCCGACTTGGCATTCTGCAGCGCTCACGGCTCCACCGCGCACGAGGCGGTAGCAGAGGTCGAGCAGGCTGCCGAGGCTTGGCTAGAGGCAGCAAACCAGGCTGGACGGCCCGTCCCCGAGCCATCCCGTCGCGGTGTCCAGCGCCTAACTGGCTGAACCACACTCTTCGATTCGACCGCGGTCCGGCGACGATCGCGGCGCAGATGGTCCTGTGGAAGCGACCGACACTCACGCTGACGTAGCCCAACATCGGTAGAGGCACGGCGCTCAGACCGCCGTCAGTGTCGGTTCGAATCCGACCGTCAGTACGTAGCTGGACGTGGCGCAATGGGAGCGCACCGGCCCTGGAAGCCGGGGGTTGGAGGTTCGAGCCCTCCCGTCCAGACCAAATGCGAGGTGGTGGAACTGGAACCACGCCTGGCTCTGAACCAGGAGGTCCGGGTTCGATCCCTGGCCTCGCAGCCACGACGATGCCTCTGCGGTTGTCCTGCACCTTGACAGTCGAGTCGGCCTGCTGCGCAGGTGGGGGTTCCTTCGATCCGTAATCGGGATGTTGCGGGTTCGAGTCCCGCCGCCCGGCTCCATGCCGGGCGTAGCTCAATCGGCAGAGCACCAGTGTCCTCCGCCGCCCCGGTCCCCAGGCCGACTCGACCACCGGTCAGCTGCGAAGGACGGGCTTCCTTCCTGGCGAGGGGCGCCACGCGAAACGTGCGCCCGCCGTTCGACTCGGCACCGCTCGTCCGCCGAGTTCCCTGACCGGACCTTCACACACACACACACACCGACCGCAGGAGAGGAGCATCACCAATGTCCAAGTTCTCGGGTACCCGCCGGCGCCCGCTGCGGGCCAACGTCACCGCGCCCGTCCGCACCGACGGCCGGCGCACCCGCACCCACGAGGGCGGCGACGCCCACCTGCGCGACGCCGAGTCGGAGCTGTTCCTGCTGGCCGCCACCAACATGGTCGGCGAGGACACGTTCTACGAGCGCGCCCCCGACCGCGACCGTCGCTTCGTCGACCTGGTCCGCCACGTCACCGTCACTAACCCCGCCTTCGTCGCCGGCCTGGCCCCGTACCTGCGGGAGACGATGCGCATGCGGTCGGCCGCCGTGGTCATGGCCGCCGAGTACGTCGCCGCCGGCGGTGCCGGTGGTCGCGCCGTGGTCGCCGGCGTCCTGCAGCGGCCCGACGAGCCGGCCGAGCTGATCGGCTACTGGATGACGACCCACGGCCGCAACCTCCCCATGGCCGTCAAGCGGGGCGTGGCCGACGCCGTGCGCCGGCTCTACAACGAGCGGGCCGCCCTGCGCTACGACGGCCTGTCGCGCCAGGTCCGCATGGCCGACGTCGTCGAGCTGACCCATCCCGAGCCCCGTGACGACCGTCAGTCGGCGCTGTTCCGCTGGCTGCTCGACCGTCGCCACCACGACGACGCCGTGGCCGACCCCGAGCGGCTGCCGGTGCTGGCTGCCGCCGCCGCCCTCGAGGCGGTTCCGGACGGCGAGCGTCGGGCGGTGCTGCGCGACCGTGGCCCCGCCGCGCTGGCCGAGGCCGGCTTCTCGTGGGAGCGGCTGTCGGGCTGGCTGCCCGGCGGCATGGACGCCGAGGCGTGGCAGTACGTGATCCCTTCGATGGGCGCCATGGCCTTGGTCCGCAACCTGCGCAACTTCGACCAGGCCGGCATCGCCGACCAGGCCGTGGCGACGGTCATCGCCAAGATCACCGACCCCGACGAGGTGGCCAAGGCCCGACTGTTCCCCTACCAGGTGTGGGCGGCGTACAAGCACGCCCCGTCGGACGACTGGAAGCGGGCCCTCGGCCGCACGATGGACCTGACCACGGCCAACGTCCCCCGGCTGGACGGCACCCTCGTGGTGATCGACACGTCGGCGTCGATGCAGGCCCCGGTGTCGGGCAAGTCGAAGCTGACCCGCGTCGAGGTGGCCGCGGTCATGGCCATGGCCACCGCCCGTCGGGCTCGCAATGTCGACGTGGTGATCTACGGCGACCGCAGCCGCCGGGTGGCCGACCTGGCCGGCACGTCGGTGCTGGCCGGCGTGGCCATGGTGGAGCGCCTGGTCGGCTCGGTGGGCCACTCCACCTTCGGCCACACCGCCATCGCCAAGCACTTCGACCCCGACGCGCCACCGGCGGGTCGTCATCTTCACCGACGACCAGCAGCACGACTCGGGCCGCGTCCGGCTCGACCACGTGCCGCTGATCTACACGTTCAACCTGGCCGGCTACCGTCCGTCGGCTCTGCCGGCGGGCGAGCGGGGCCGCTACACGCTGGGCGGCTTCTCCGACGCCACCTTCACGGCGATGAAGGTGCTCGAGGACGGCCGGGACGCAAGCTGGCCGTTCATGGACTGATCGTTGACGGCCGCCGTCACTACGACGCCGGCCGGAGACGCTCCCCCAGCCTGGCGGCCATGAGCTCGACGCTCTCGGGTGCGTACGGCCCTGGACGAACGAGCAGTTCACGAGCCGCTTTCCCCCACGTCACCAGAACACCGTCCATTGCGAACGGCTTGGCGAACCAGCCCCACTCGGCGTCCACGAAGCACAACACTGGCCGCACCGGGACCTCGGCCCACTCGGCCCCGAGGGCGGCACGGACGGCGGCCACCTGCTTCGACATGGCCGCCACCAGCTTCGTGCAGTCCCGCCGGCCGACATAGAGACGGATGTCCGTGGAGAACCAGCCCCCGACATCCTTCTTCGCCACCTGGCCCTCGTAGCGCTTGGCGTCGATCACCCAGACGCCGGTCGGGGCCACGGCGAGGTGGTCGATATTCGCTGTGGTGCCCGGCCTGAGCCGGTCGTGAAGGAGGACGACCCCGGACTCAGCCAACCGATCGAGGCTGGCGCCGAGCTTCCGCTCCCCTTCGGCCCCGATCGCCCAGCTCGTCGTCGACTGCGGCTCGTCGGTGATCGCCAGGAGCAGCCCGCCGAGCCGCGGATGGCGCGAGCGGACGCGGGTCTCACGCATGTTCCTGCGACGCTCGAACTCACGCCGGGCCGACCCGCCGGCGACGCCCTGGCGAGCCTCTGCGGGTAGTGGCACGGGGTCGGTGTCCGGGACTACGGGTGTCAGTGGTTCCTCGGACGCCTCCTCGACAGGAGTCGCTCGGCACGGTTCGAGTTATAACCAGAACCTGTGGATCGACCATCCGTTCGGAGGCGCGGCGTACCTTCCTCGTTGACCAAAACGAGATTCGCTGGCGGTGAGACGCCGGCGAGGAAGGACACGCCGATGTTGACAGTAGTTGCCGATGACGACGCCCGAGCGGAGGAAGCCGCCGCTGGGCTGGATGAGATCGTCCGTGAGGGAGCGCGCCGGATGCTGGCCGCCGCTATCGAGGCCGAGGCGTCCGGATACGTCGAGGCGCTGGCCGGCGAGCTCGACGAGGCGGGGCACCGGTTGGTCGTGCGCAACGGCCATGCCGAGCCCCGCACCATCACCACCGCGGCCGGCGCCATCGAGATCCAGGCGACTCGGGTTGACGACCGCCGGGTCGACCCGGAGACCGGCGACCGTTTCCGGTTCCGCTCGACCATCGTGCCGCCGTGGTGTCGCAAGAGCCCCAAGGTGGCCGAGGTGCTGCCGCTGATGTACCTACACGGGATGTCGACCGGCGACTTCACGCCCGCCCTGGCCGAGTTCTTCGGCTCCGGCGCCGGCCTGTCGGCCTCGGTCATCACCCGGCTGACCAAGCAGTGGCAGGAGGAGCGGGCCGCCTTCGCCCGTCGAGATCTGTCCGGCGTCGACTACGTCTATGTCTGGGTCGACGGGATCCACTTCAACGTGCGCCTCGAGGAAGAGCGCCTGTGTGCGCTGGTCATCGTGGGTGTGCGGGCCGACGGGACCAAGGAGCTGGTGGCCATCGAGGACGGCTACCGGGAGTCCACGGAGAGCTGGGCTGACGTGCTCCGCGATCTGAAGCGCCGGGGGATGCGGGCTCCGGTGCTGGCCGTGGGCGACGGTGCCCTCGGGTTCTGGGGTGCGCTGCGGGAGGTCTTCCCGACCACCGGTGCCCAGCGCTGCTGGGTCCACAAAGTGGCCAATGTCCTCTCGGCCCTGCCTCAGTCGGCCCAGCCCACGGCCCGGCGCATGCTCTCGGAGATCCGTGACGCCGAGGACCGCGACCATGCGGTGATCGCCATCAAGGCCTTCGCCGAGGCCTACGCAGCCAAGTACCCCAAGGCCGTGTCCAAAATCGTCGACGACACCGAGACGCTGCTCGCCTTCTTCGACTTCCCGGCCGAGCACTGGATTCACCTCAAGACCACCAATCCCATCGAGTCCACCTTCGCCACCGTGCGCCTGCGAACCAAGGTGACGAAGGGTCCCGGCTCGCGAGCCGCCGGCCTGGCCATGGCCTTCAAGCTGATTGAGGCCGCTCAGTGCCGGTGGCGAGCCGTCAATGGCTCGCACCTCGTCGCCCTCGTTCGGGCCGGCGCGAAGTTCGAGAAGGGGGTGATGGTCGAGCGCCCCAACCAGCAGGATCAGGAAGCCGCCGCGTAATCAGGCGGGAAGGTGATCCACAGGTCTTGACTATTTCTCGCACGGTTCGCAGCAGACGGTCTTCGTGTCACCGTCCCACCAGGCGCTCGTCTTCGGCGCGAGACCTGTCGCACAGCGCGAGCACGTTCCGGGATAGCGGAGGCGAATCAGGCGACAAGGCACGCTACGCGCCTATCGACCGTCAATGGGTCGGACTGAAGCTGATCCGCGACGCGCCCGCACTATCGGCGCTGGTCCGGATGGGGAATTCCCTCGATCCGTAAGCCATCTATGCCGTCGAAGTCGCGCTGGTTGCAGGTGTAGAGAGGCAGCTCGTTGGCGATGGCGGTCGCGGCGATCATCGCGTCGAACGCCCGCGCCGTGGCCTTGCGACCGGATCGGCGCAGGGACGCGGCCACGCCGCCGAACGCTCGGGCCGCCTGCACATCGAAGGGCAGCGGTTCGAACGACGCCTCGACCTGCTGGAGCCGAATTTGGCGGGCGGTCCGTTCCTCCTCGTCCGACGCCACCAGCGGCCCGACCGACAGCTCGGCGAGAGTGACAGCGGTGATCACCGGCTCGCCCGGCAGAGACTCGGGGTCGAGTCGATCGATGAGAACCACTGTGCTCGTGTCCAGGACTCCGACCGTGTCAGTGGTCACAGCGACTGGTCGATCACCGCGTCGACGTCAGCACGGAGCCGGTCGGCGTCGACCGGCGGCAAGGAGCGAAACTGTTCGATCAGGGCCCGGGCGCCGAGACGCCGCCGTGGAAGCGGACGCAGCTCGGCCACCGGCTCTCCGTCACGTGTGATGGTGACCCGCTCCCCCGCCTGCACCCGCCCGATCACGTCGCCGCCATGATTCCGTAGGTCTCGAATCGACGCTTCACCCATGTCACAAGGGTATCACCGGTGATACAGGCCCCGACTCTGCTGGTCGCGCAGGGCGTCGTCGCGAGCAGCTTTGGGCAAGGAGGACGTCGATGAGCTGTCGGTCCACGGGTCGATCACTTCGATGCCGGTGTACTGGAAGTCCCGGACGTTTCGGGCCTGACGCCGTACAGAGAAACCGAGGCGGGCAGCCGAGGTCTCCGGCTCTCAGTTGCCGGCGTCGCGTCGCAGACGGGAGCACTCCAGGCTCGGAACGACGATCCATTCGCCCGTGTCTCCGAGAGAGCTGAAGTTGCCGGCCAGCGCTTCTCGGGCCGTAACTGCGGCGAGCGCGGCATCGATGGAATCCAGCGTCGGCTGACCCACGCGGTTCACACACAGTCCCTCCGGACCGACTCCGACCGCACGCAGGGTCACCAACCTCCACGACCGCTTGCTCCGGACCCTTCGGGTCGTGCCCATCGGAGGAAGGCAGCCGCGAAGGAACACGTCACTGGCGTGAGGAAAGACCTCGAGGGCGTGGCCGCGCACCACGCGTGCTTCAACCTGCCGCGAATATCCGGCGTCGGCAGCGGCCTTGAAGGTCTCCTCCCCGACGCGGATCCAGTCGTAAAAGGCACCGGCAAACCGCTCGGCGTCCGAGGGCGTCAGGAAGATGTTCACACCGAGGGCGCGCAGCTCCCGTTCACACGCTCGCGAACGTGCTCCGGGCACCCGCCCTGGGCCGGGCGGCGAGTCGATAGCCACCGCCGCCGGCCGCCACCGTTCGAGGAGGGCGCTCAGCTCGGCGGGACGTACCGTCGCCCGGGCCTCAGCGATGCGAGAACCCCCGGTGAGGACGACGACGTCGAGATCTCGTCGAACAGAGACATCGACGCCGACGACCGCATCGGTCATCTCCCCCGAACCGGCTCCATCGTGGGTCAGGCCAGTGAGGGTAGGCGAACGCCTCTCCACTGGCCGCCGCCCTCTGGCTGCTGGGGCGGCACAGCAGGTGCTCGTGGGCGGCCGGGACGCGGAGTGGCCGTTCGTGGGCTCCCGGTGACATCTCCCATCAATGGTTGAATAGCCCGCGATGACCGACGACGAGGCGTTGCCGCGTGAGGAGCTGAGCGGCCCCTCACGCGCGCCTCGCCGCGACGTCCCGATCATCAGGGTCCTCTCGATCGACGGTGGCGGCCTCCGGGGCGTGATCCCGCTCCGGGTCCTCATGGAGTTGGAGCGGCTCACCGGCCGGGGCGCGGCCACCCTGTTCGACGTCGTCGCCGGCACGTCGACCGGCGGCGTGGTGGCGCTCGCCCTCACCCGTCCCGACGCCGACGGCAACCCGGCCATGTCGGCCGCCAAGATCCTCGAGATCTACGTCAAGTGGGCCCCGAAGATCTTCGTGAAGCCGAACCTCCGGACGGTGAGCAGCCTCGTCCGGGACCGTGCCGGTCGGGTGATCGTGCGCCAACGGGTAGGCGCCCTGGTCGCCCCCCGGCGGTACGGCAACGCCCGCTACGGCGCCGAGGGGATCGAGGGCCTGTACAAGGAGTGCTTCGGCGACACCCGCTTGGCCGACGCCCTGACCGACGTCATCGTCCCGTCCTACGACTGGAAGGCGGGTCGGGCCGTCGTGTTCCGCAGCCGGGCGGCCAAGCGGAACGGGTTCAACCCCACGATGGTCGAGGTGTCGCGGGCGACCTCGGCCGCGCCCACCTACTTCCCGCCGATGAAGATGACCGGCGAGGCGGGCCAGGAGATGATCTGCATCGACGGTGGCGTGGCCGCCAACAACCCCGCCACCGTCGCCTACTACGAGGCGCTGGTCGAGGAGCGGGCCCTCGGGGTCGACGCCGACTTCCTCATCGTGTCGCTCGGTACCGGCCGACCGCCCGAGGAGATCCCGACGTACGAAGAGCTGTGGAGCCGGGGATGGCTCTCGCTGGGGATGGGGATGCTGAACGTCGTCTTCGACGGCACCAGCGAGATCGCCGACGAGCTGATGCGGGTGATCATCTCCTCCAAGGAGCCCCACAGCCGGTACTTCCGGTTCCAGACCGACCTCCGGGGGTGCAGCCTCGACCTCGACGACTCGAGCGCCCAGAACCTCGCCGCCCTACGGGGGCTGGGTGATCAGCTCGTCCAGGACCGGCGGGCTGACCTCGAGATGTTGGCGGAGCGGCTCATGGTCGCACCGACGCCCTAGCGCGAGCCTCGACTTGTACGTCAAGCGTCCGCCGGAAGCGGCGGCCCTCGAGGACCGGATCGCCGCGCTGGCGACCGCCTCGATGCCCACCTTCGAGCTCTGCCTCCCCGACCGGCCGGCGCGCGTGATCGGTGACGGCCACCCGTCCTTCTCGGTCGTCGCCCTCGACGGCGCCGGTGTCCAGGCGCTGGAGTCGCTCGACGAGCTGCGCATCGGCGAGGCGTACATCGACGGCCACGTCGACATCCGGGGCGACGTCGTCGCCGCCCTGCGACTGCGACCGCTGCTCCGCGACAGCCACGTGATCGCCAACCTGTGGTGCCATCTCGGAGCCGCGCTCGTCTCCGCCGCGGGTCGCCCGGGACCGCCGGTCCATCAAGAAGCACTACGAGGCCGATCCCGAGTTCTGGCTGTGCTTCCTCGACGAGGAGGTCCACGGCTACTCCCACGGGTTCTTCGACAATGACGACGAGGCGCTCGAGCCGGCCATGACCCGCAAGCTCGACTACGCAATCGACGCCTGCCGACTCGGGCCCGGGTCGCGGGTGCTCGACGTGGGCGCAGGATGGGGCGCGTTCGTCGCCCACGCCGGACGCCGCGGGATCGAGGTCACCGCGCTCACCATTTCCCCGGAGTCCCGACGCTTCGTGGCCGGCATCATCGATCGCGAGCACCTGCCATGTGCGGTGGTCGAGGAGCACCTGTTCGAGCACCAGGGCCGGGGGCAGTACGACGCCATCGTCGTCCTCGGTGTCACCGAGCACCTGCCCGACTATCCGGCGACGCTGCGGGAGTTCCAACGTCTGCTGAAGCCGGGTGGCCGGGTCTACCTGGACTCGGCGGCGGCGCGGCGGAAGCACACCATGTCGAGCTTCGCCCGCACCCACGTCTGGCCCGGCGGGGGCACGTTCCTGCACATCAGCAGCTACCTGCGGGCGGTCGAGCGCAGTGCCTTCGACGTGGTCGAGGTGCGCAGCGACCGCCACAACTACGCCCTCACGACCCGCCGGTGGGCGGAGAACCTCGAGAAGAACCGGGCGACGGTGGCCGAACGCTGGGGCGAGCGGACGTACCGCCTCTTCCGCCTCTACCTCTGGGGCTCGTCGTTGGCGCTGGCAAGGGGCACCATCGAGGCGTACCGGGTGGTCCTCGAGCTCCCCTCACCCGTCCCCCGCCGCCGGGAGATGTGGCGGTTCACGACGGTTCGTGGTCTCAGGTCGCGC